>CAVQLP010000001.1:0-687192 GCA_963713375.1 uncultured Acidimicrobiaceae bacterium
TCTGGCGCGTAGCGCAGAGTCTTTGCTGGTGTCGCAGATCCGGTTGTGCAAGGTTCGAACGTCTTTGCGTGGTGGCCCGTCGTCTACGGGATCGGCCACCCTGTCCCACCTGGTACGGAGAATTCCGCCTCTTCGGGGCAGGCTCTGTCCGTCATATGTCCGTGCGCGCAGGGGCCGTCGGGAAATCAGGAAACCTCAGCTACGCGCCGAAGTCCCGTCCATAACAGGCGCATCCCAATCGATCTGATAGCGCTGCTCCCGCCCCATGACCTTCTCGAAGTTCATCACCTTGAAGAAGATCGGCATCAGCGCGCGCATCGCCTGGCGCCCGACAGGTCCGGGCGTCTTAGCGCTGTTCGTCCGAGCGCCCCGTTTCGTGATCCTCTCCACCCGTTCCCGCCGCAACCGCTCGTAGGCACTGAACGCCGATGCCGCATCAGGCAGGTCCCGCAGGCACCGCGCCAGCTGGATCGAGCTCTCGATCGCCAGCGACGCGCCTTGGCCGGTGCTGTTGGACGGCGCGTGGACGGCGTCGCCGACCAGCACCATGCGGCCGCGGTGCCAGTGCGGGACCGGCGGCATGATGTGGATCGCTCCGGTGATGTCGAGGTTTTCCGCGGTGGTGCGGTTCGCCAGCAGCTCGCCCGGGAGGTCGCCCGCGTACGTTTCGCGCAGCGTCCGCAGCCACTGCCCGGACGGGATCGCCCGGGCGTCGCTCAGGGACATGTACTGCTTCGACGGCAGGTTCGCGCCCCAGGTCACGCGGCCGTCCGCCATCTTCCAGAACAGGTAGTACGCGCGCTTGCCGAATGCGAACGTCATGACGCCAGGTTCGGGGTCGATGTCGGGGGCGGCGTCGATGTAGCCCTGGAAGCTGAGCAGTCCGGTGTAACCGGCGGCGGGGGCTTCCGGGTCGATCAGGGTTCTGACGGTGGAGCGGACGCCGTCGGCGCCGATCAGGACGTCGGCGGTCGCGGTGCAGCCGTCGTCGAACTTCGCCGTGACCGAATCCGGGCCTTCGATGGCTCCGACCAGGCGCTTACCGTACTCGAAGCGGACGCCCGACTCGGCCGCCCGGTCGTGGAGCACCCGGTGCAGGTCGCCGCGGCCGACGATCTGGAGCGGCTCCACGTCCGCCAGGCTGGGCAGCCTGCGCGGCGTGCCCGCCGATCGCCATTACCGTGCCCGTGACCGGTGTGGCGAGGGCCCGGACGGCATCGTCGGCGCCGATGAGGCCGAGTGCGGCCAGGCCGTTGGGGGCCAGGGCCAGGCCGCCGCCGATTCCTTCGGCCAGGGTTGGGTAGGCCTCGTAGACCGTCGCCTGGATGCCGGCCTTGAGCAGGGCGGTCGCGACGACGGGACCGGCGATTCCGCCGCCGATGACCAGTGCGGTGCGGACTTTGGACGTTGTGGCTGTGGACATGGGTTCTCTCCTGCATGTGGTGTTCGTCGGTCGTTTCTGTGACGAGATCACGCACGGGAACCCAGCTATCCTTTGGTTGCCACCTCGTGGCCGGGTTCGTCTCGTGCGGGCATCGGTTCGAGAGCGTTGGACGGGGATGGCTGCGAGCAGCCGCCCCGGGCCCCGGCGGCGGTGTTGGCGCACCGCCCCGGGGCCGTTGAGAGTCCTCTAGTCGCTTGTTAGGCCCCTCTCCGAGAGTTTGACCAGCTCCGGGGGCATCTCGCCGCTGTCATGCAAGGCCCGCCACGACGCGAGATCGGGGAAGCTTCCCGAGGTCAGCTCCTCCAGCAGCGCGCGGACCCAGGCCGCCTCCGCTTCGACCATCGCAACGGCGAACTCATCCTCGACCAGGAACAGGCGGGGAACTTCCCGGAGATACCCGGTGATCGCAGCACGACGTGCGGCGATCGACTCCTCCAGCCTGCCGAGCCGGGCCCGCAGGAGGGCGATCACCTCGTCTGGCGACAGGATCATCTGCACTGAGAGCCCGGCGGCGAACTTGGGGTGCTCGGGCTCCGGTGTGGACACCAGTTCCCGGGTCCAGTCGAGCATCTCCTGCCGGCCGGCTTCGGTGATCTGATACACCGTCCTTTCCGGACGGGCACCCTGCCGGCTCGTGCCGACCACCTCCAGGAAGCCGTGCTTCGCCAGGTTCTGCACGACGGTGTAGAGCGAGCCCCACTTGACGTCCATGTCCTGGTCCTTGCCCCGGGCGCGCATCAGGGACGCGATTTCGTAGCGGTGCATCGGCCGCTGGACGACGGTGGCCAGCACCGCCAGGGCCATCAAGTTGTCAACTTTGCGTTTCGCGGCCATCAGATCACCTCCCTCTCGTTACTCGTCCGCAAATATATGTCAGCGAGTATTTCCTGGCAAGCCCGAGGGCGGCTGATTGATCCGGCGCGATGGCCCGGGGAGCTGGACTTGCACATCACCCTGTACCGCTCGAATACTCGATTGAGTGGCTGACCTGCGCTTTCGCCAGCAGGCTGCATCTTGGCAGTGCGTGAGCGCCCGCCTGGGCCGCGCCGATCGGGCAGGCCAGCGTCTGCACCGTGACCTGGCAGCCGGCCGTGCTACTTCGCCCCCGGCGGCGGTCCTGGCCGCCTGCTGGCCGCCCGCCTGGGTGCCGGGGCCGGCCGGGTGCCGGCCGACCGGCCGGACCCGGCCGTCACATCGCACTGCGGCGAGTACGACTGGCCGCACGTGACACTGCCGACCAGGTTGCCCCCGCCCGGCCCTCCGCCGGCCAGCACGTTCCCACCTTCTCCACAACCAGGGTGGTGACCTTCCAGGTGCCGTCGAACGGCTGCACCTGGGCGTAGACCCGCTGGCGTCCCGGCGGCTCGCCCCCGGTGGGCTTGCCGGACTTGTAGCATCGCGGCATGACTTCCACCGCGGACCCGGCGGTGCTTCTCGGCTGGGTAGACGAGTCGACCGGGCGGCTGCTTGCGGGCACGGCCGCGATCACCGACGCGCGGGCGCGGGAACCCTCGCTGCTGCCCGGCTGGACCCGCGGGCACCTGCTGACCCACCTCGCGCGCAACGCGGACGGGCTGCGCAACCTGCTGACCTGGGCGCGTACCGGGGTGATGACGCCGCAGCACCCGAGCGCCGCTGCCCGCGACGAGGACATCGAGGCCGGAGCGGGGCGTTCCGCGGCCGAACTGCGCGCCGACGTCGCGGAGTCGGCCGCGGCGCTGGCGGCCGAGGCCGCGAGCCTGTCGGAGGCGGCCTGGCAGGCCAGCGTGCACGGCATTCGCGGGAGGGCGCACCCGGCCTGGTACACGCTGACGCGGCGGCTGTCTGAGCTGGAGATCCACCACGTGGACCTGGGCATCGGGTACCGGGTCGCCGACTGGCCGGACAGCTTCGCCGCCGAGCGGCTGCCCGACGTCGCCGGGTCGTTCGCCGGCCGGGACGACGCGCCCGCCTGCCTGGTCGAGGTGACCGGCATCGGGCAGGCGTTCAGGATCGGCCCCGCGGACGCCGAGGGGACGGCCCGGGTGTCCGGGCCGCCGCGGACGGTACTGGCCTGGCTGATCGGCCGTGGCGACGGGACCGGCCTCGAAGTCGATCCGGCCGGGCCGCCGCCGGTCCTGCCCCCGTGGTGAGCGTGCGCGCCGCCGCTCACGCGAAGGGCCGGCCGATCCGGCCCGCGGCTTCTTTACGGCAAGACGGGAGAACAAGCCCCCAGTGGTCACAAAGGCACCGGCGTCAGCGCGGGCCGGGGAGGGAGGGGTAGTGACCTATACCGGAAGGTCACCGTCGGCGGTCTGCCGGACCTGCGGGACCTGCCCGGGCTCAGCGTGGCCAAGCTGGCCGTCGGGCCGATGGACAACAACGCCTACCTGCTGACCTGCACGGTCACCGGCACGGCGGTACTCATCGACGCGGCCAGCGAGGCTGGGCGGCTGATCGAGCTGATCGGCAGCACCCCGGTGACCCGGATCGTGACCACGCACCGGCGCTGTGCCGTCCTGCGCCGCCGCGTGCTCCGGCCTGGGCGCTTGCGTGGTTCCGGCCCGGGGACTTGCACTGGTCATCGCGATCGTGTTCCTTTGCAGCTCAAGGCGCGCGGGCTGGTCCCGCGCGTGAGCCTGGTATGCCTCAGGTGGCGGGGGCTGGCTGACCGTCGGCCGGGGTGAGCGGCTTGCCTCGCTGATCTGCGCGGCCTATGTGCATGGCCGGCGGGACACTGTTCGAGTGGGATTTCGCCGGTGCGGGGCGCAAGCCCGCTCAGCACCTCGAAGGTGCCAGCGTCGCGGGCAGCCCGTCGAGCGGGCCGGGGCAGGCGAATGGGCGCCTGGGCTTGCCTAGGCCAGGAGCCGGTGATGCAAGTCGGCGACGGAGTGCCAGGACAGCCGCTGCGGTGGCCCTTCGCCGAGCACGTTGTCCCAGGCCGCCCGCATCTGGGCCGCGCAGCGCCCGGCAGGCATCCGGCCAGTCGTCGTGGCAAGCCCGGGGCACAGGACCCGCCGTATCGGCCGGCGTCCGGCGGCATTGTGGGCCATCACTGCGCGGAGCGCGGCGCGGAACGCCAGGTAGGCGTTGGCTGTGTCAGGCACTGCCTCGGGCACGCGCATTGTCGGCGCGCTGATGCACCAGGGGATCTCGGAGCTGCCTGTCTCGACGATGACGGCGCAGCCGACCGGCAGCTCGCCGCCGTGCTCGGCCGCCAGCAGCGCCTGCAGACGGCCTTCCAGCGCGAACCCGAACTGGTGGGTGTAGACGGCGTCGATGCCGCCGTCCATGAAGCCGAAACTGTTCGCTGGGCTGACGACCGCATCCGCGGCGACGTCAATCGGCGCGTTGTCAGGAAGGGGACCCGACCGGGTCGAGAAGATGTCGCCCTGGCTGACGCTGACTCCTGGTACGCCCGCAAATGCTTCCCCCCAGGCGGCTGCCAAGGACCCGCTGAGGTCGCGAAGGTGAATCTCGAGGAGCGGCACCCGGCCAGGATTTCATACCTGATTCCCTCGATGCACCTGCCCGGCCATCACCCAATGCCACTTACCTCGTGCACCCTATTGATCTCACAGTCACCAGCAGACGCTTCGGGCGCTTTGGTCACTCTGACTACGTGCAGGGTGGACGCCCAGTAGCCTCGCCGGGCCGGCTGCCGTCAGTTGTGCCGCGTTTCGCGGCATAACTGACGGCACGGCTGACGATCACGTCGTCCGCTTGGCGTAGCCGGCCTCAACTCCCGCGCTCGCGAGTTGTTCTAGGTAGAGATGGTGCTGTTGGTAATGAAGGGATAAGGATGCTAAGTGGCATTGGGCCATCACCGCACCGCGATAGGGTTTTTAGACTTTTAATCCGCCGATCACAGGAGCCGCGCCGCAGTCGCTCCCCTGGCATCGTGCCACTTTCGTGACACTTTGATCGCGCCTCTGGGCTTTTGCGTGGCGTGAGCGTTACCGTTGGCGGGGCCGGCGCCGGGGCCTGGCCGGCAACGCGGGTGGGGGATTTGTTCGGTGTGATCCGTGAGCCATTTTGTGCGGCCAAACGTCCTGTATGTCCCGGTGGGGGGATTTCCTTGTTTCGCAAGCTCTGTTTCCTGATACTGCCGGGGCTGGCACTCGCGCTGGTCACCAGCATCGTGCCGGGGCAGTCTGCTGGCGCCGCGCCGGCTATGCCAGGCTCTGCCTCGGCCAGTGCTCCGGCGAACCTCATTACCAACGGGAGCTTTGAGAGCCCCGAGATCTGGCAGACCAACCCTTACGTGGCGTACGACGCCGGCTCTACTGCCATGCCGGGCTGGACGGTCGAGACCGGCAGCGTCGACCTCACCGGGCCGCCCTACGGGGTCGCGGACGACGGGAACCAGTCGATCGACCTGTCCGGCACCAATTCCGGGTCAATCCGGCAGACCGTGGCCACGAAGCCGGGCCAGGCTTACACGCTGACGTGGTACATGGCCGGCAACGTCGGCTGCGGTAACCCCGTCAAGACGATGCAGGTCTCGTGGAACGGGACGGTGATCGACTCCCCCCAGTTCAGCACGGCCGGGTACAGCTACACGGACATGGGCTGGACCCAGCTTGAGATTTACGTGACGGCGACCGGGACGTCATCCACTCTCGGGTTCGCCGATGCCACGCCGGATAACGACTCCTGCGGCGCTGAGCTGGACAACGTGGTGCTAGTCCCCGCGACGATCTCCACGCCGTCCTTCACCCAGAAAAGCCCGGTCCTGAAGACGCTGACGGGCACGCCGTACTCGGCGGCGTTCTTCGCGGTCGGCGCGCCGGCTTACAGCCTGCCCGGCGCGCCGTCGTGGCTGTCGGTGAACGCCTACGGGGCGGTCACCGGTACTCCGCCGGCCGGTACTACGTCTTTCACCTACAGCGTCAAGGCGAGCAACGCCGACGGCAGCGCGGTGGCCGGGCCGTACACCGTGGCCGTGGAGACGGCGGCGGATATCAGCGGGACCGTGACCGACGGCGGCCTGGCCTACAGTCCGGTGGCCGGGGCCACCGTGCAGGCCTGCGTGACCGGGGGCGGGGAGTGCCAGCAGACGACAACCGCGAGCGACGGGTCCTACACCGTGCCCGCCCCCATCAGCGCGACGGTCGTGGTCAGCGCCTACCCGCTGCCCGGTTCGAGTGACGCCACCACGTCGACCGACTCCCTGACTGTTCCCGCCAGCGGCCTAACCGGGGAGAACATCTCGCTCGACGGCCTCGCGCCGCTGCCGAACGGCACCACGGTGAACGGGACGACCTCCGCGACCGTCTTCTGGGGCAACCCCGCGACGATCGCCACAACTGGCTGCGCCGACGGCCTGGGCCTGACCTCGGTTATCGGGGAGAACACCGAGTCGGGGCAATACGAACTCCAACTCGCCGCGCTGCCGGAAAGCCCGGTTGGGTCTGGGGTGTATTCCGGGACCATCCCGCCGCTGGAGCCGATCCACGGCCCGGTCACCATCGGAAACTCCATCGCCTGCCCGCCGCGGTCTCCGGTCGTGCCCGGTTCCGGGCCAGCGTCCGGGGGCACCACGGTGGAGGTCATGGGCACGGGGCTGAGCAACGCCACGTCGGTGAGCTTCGGCGGCGTCGCGGCGAAGAGCTTCACTGTCCTCGCCGACCAGGACATCGAGGCGGTGACGCCCGCCGGGACGGGAACGGTCCCGGTGACCGTCAGCGCCGGCGGAAAGAGCACCGTCATCGGGCAGTACACCTACCTGGCCGTCGCGTCGGCCTCCCCTTCGTCCGGCCCCGCGGCGGGCGGAACGCCGGTGGTCATCACGGGAACTGGCCTGTCCTCCGCGGTGGCCGTGTTCTTCGGAACGGCTGCCGCCCCGTTCGCGCAGGTCTCCGACACCGAGATCGATGCCACCAGCCCGGCGGGCAGCGGCAGCGTGGACATCACGGTGGAGACTCTCGGCGGCCAGCAGACGGCCACTGGGCAGGCTGACCAGTTCACCTACAGCGGCGGGACGAGCGCGGCCCGCCCGGCCGCGGTGGCCCGCCCGGCCACTCAGCTACCGGCGATCGCCGGCCCGGCCCGAGTGTCCGCGCCGGGCGGGACGGCTGAGCCTGCCAGGGCGGCCGACTCCATCCTCTTCCCCAAGTGCTCGGACGCGACCAGCCTGGACACGGCCACGATGGAATGCCTGTCCAACATCTTCAAGGAAGACGATCTGAACTGGGCGGCGGTCGCGCTGGCCGCACGGGACGCGATGAAGAACCCCACCTGCGCGAACAAGGCGAACCTCGTCTCCGACACGGTCCAGGCGGCACTGCAACCGTTCTACTCAAAGTTCGTCACCGCCGAGCAGGCGGTCATCGTCCCGTCGTTCCTGCTTGTCGCCGGGGGCACCCTGTACCAGCTCGGTGGCGCGAAACTGGTCGCGGCGGCCACCATTGCCGCGTACTTTTACGTCTCCTACTGGATTCAGACGACGATCGGGAACATCATCGAGAGCGTCGTCGACTTGGGCTTCAAGATCGCCGGCTGCCCGGTGCAGCCAGACAACGTGAAGATCGACCCGTCGGGGACGGTGCTGGGCACCAACGGGCACCCGGTCAAGGGCGCGACGGTCACGATCTTGCGGGCGGACACAGCGGCCGGGCCGTTCACGCCGGAGCCGCGGCTCCTCCGGCATCGACCCGAACGTGAACCCGCAGACCACGGGGGCCGATGGTGTCTTCCACTGGGACGTGGTCGCGGGGTGGTACGAGATCTCGGCGTCGGCGCCGGGTTGCACCGCGCCGGGCGATCCCTACCAGTCGGCGGTCACGATCGGCCCGTACCCGGTGCCGCCGCCGCAGGTCGGCCTGACGATCACGATGGCGTGCGCGGGTGAGGCGGCCGCGGCCGCCCCGGCGGTGAGCAGCCTCAGCGTGTCCTCGGGCGCCACGGCGGGCGGCACCCCGGTCACGGTGCTCGGCAGCAACTTCACGCCGGCCAGCAAGGTGACGTTCGGTAAGGTCGCGGCGAAGGCGGTCACGTACCTGTCGGCCCAGGCGCTGCAGGTCACCTCCCCCGCCGGGAGCAGCCTGGTCGACGTCCGGGTACAGACGCAGGGCGGGACCAGCCCGGTAGCCGCGGCGGACAAGTTCTTCTTCGGGGCGGCGCCGACGATCCGCAAGGTCTCCCCGGCATCCGGCCCGGACACCGGCGGGTCGACGGTCACGATTACTGGCACCGGGCTCAGCGGGGCGACATCGGTCGCGTTCGGCGGAGTGCCGGCCGTGGCATTCTCCGTTCTGTCTAGCACGAGTATCCGGGCCGTCGCGCCAGGCCTGCCGGGAACGGTGGACGTGGAGGTGGCCAACCCCGCCGGGATGCGCCCGGCGGTGACCGCCGCCCGGTTCGGCTACGGCGCGGTGACCGCCTACGTCGTCACCGCCGCCGGCGTCGTCCCGGTCAGCCCCGCTACCGGGCAGGTCGCGAAGGCAATCGACGTCGCGGGGGCCACCGCGGTCGCCATCACGCCGAACGGCGCGACCGCCTACGTGGCCAGCCGCGCCTCGGGGACGGTGACCCCGGTCAGGGTCTCGGCCGGCCAGGCGGGCGCGGCCATCAGGGCGGGCAAGCAGCCGGACGCCATCGCGATCACCCCCAACGGGGCGACGGCCTACGTCGTGAACGGCGGCTCCGGAACCGTGACGCCCATCCGGCTGTCCGCTGGCAAGGCGGGCGCGGCGATCCACGTGGGCAAGCAGCCGGACGCCATCGCGATCACCCCCAACGGGGCGACGGCCTACGTCGTGAACGGCGGCTCGGGGACGGTCACGCCGGTCAGGCTTTCCACCGGCAAGACCGGAACGGCCATCAAGGTCGGCGGCCACCTCGACGCGATCGCCATCACGCCGAACGGGAAGACTGCCTACGTCGCCAGCTCGACGGGCACCGTCACGCCCATCACGATCGCGACCGGCAAGGCGGGCAAGTCAATCAAGGCCGGCAGCGGGCCTGCCGCGCTCGCCATCGCCCCGAACGGGACAACGCTCTACGTCGCCGACTACGGGACGGCCAAGGCCCACGGGTCCACCGTTACCCCGCTAGCCATCGCTACCGGCAAGCCAGGCAAGGCCATCACGATCGGTACCGGGCCGGACGCCATCGTGATCACGCCGGGCGGGCTGTTCGCCCTCGTGTCCAGCTACTACTCCGGGACCGTGATCCCGGTCCGGCTGTCCACGAGCGCCGTGGGCGCCGCGATCACGGTCGGCAGCAAGCCAGCCGCCATCGCCGTGACGCCATGACGCACAGAAAGAACCGGCCACTCGCGGTCGCCAGGTCACGCAGGTGCTCGCCGCGGCTACGCGGGCCGGGTGGCGGTTATCACCGGAGCCGGGCCGGCATCGGCCAGGCCCTAGCCGTGCGACTCGCCGCGGTCCGGACCTGGCACACATCGCGACCAGCATGCATAACTCGCGGCAACCGTCGTTCGAGCAGGGCCGACCGGCGCGGACACTCCGCGCTCGCGGTGCCCACGGTGCCGGTTGATCCGCTCCCTAAGGGCTACGGAACGGGAGCGAACCGCCTCGGCGGAACGCCGTCCGCACGGGCGGAGCGCTTCAGTAATGCCGCACCAGGCAACCTGCCGCTCCTTATTGCGATGTGACCCCGGCATCTGAAGGCGGTGCGGAGGTCTGGACCGCCACGCCAGCGACTAGCGCCAGCGTGCAGTCATCGAGGTGCTAAACGCCGGTGGTGCCGTCGATGCGTTCCCGGAGCAGGTCGGCGTGGCCGTTGTGGCGGGCATACTCCTCGATCATGTGGACGTAGATCCAGCGGAGGCTGACGTCCTGCCCCGCGAAGCGGCCAGTGTCGGCCAGGACCCGCTCAGCGCAGTGCTTGCGGGCGCAGTCGATCTCCGCGTGCCAGGCAGCGAGGGCGTCGCGCAAGGTGGCACCCTCAGCCAGTTCGAAGCCGCCGTCGGGACCATCCGGGTCTGCCTGCGGGTCGTAGATGGGAGGGGCCTGCTCTCCGGCGAGCACCCGGCGGAACCAGTTCCGCTCCACCTCCGCCATGTGCTGGACAAGGCCGGTCAGCGTGAAGGCGGACGGTGGCACCGACGCGGCGGCGGCGTGCTCGTCGTCTAGTCCCTCGCACTTCATGGCGAGGGTGGCGCGGTGGAAGTCAAGCCAGCTTTCGAGCGTGGTGCGCTCGTCGGCGTTCAAGGGCGGCATAGGGCGTTCAATAGTGCTCACCAGCCGATTATCGCCAGCGACCCGCCCCGTCGACAGGCAAAGCCCCGCGGCAGGGCGGACGTCTTCTGATGCGGCACTAGCGCGGTGAGCAAGTCGAACAGCACCGCATCGAAGTGGGGAAGAGAATCCGGTCCGGTCATGCCTGTCCCTCCGGCTTTGCTGGCACTGTGGAAGCCTCGCCAGATTCTCAGACCCTGGCCCCTGCTGGAGGACGTGACCAGATGCCCCCCTCCCTTACCGCGGCAAGCCGCCCCTATTCAGGGAAGCCTAAGTACCCGGAGGCCACCGTGCCCGACCGATTCACCACCGTCATCGATGTTCACGTCATCCTGTCCGGGTGGATGGCCTACGACCAGGGCCTGTACGGAGTCGCCCAGCGTTACTACCTGCTGGCCCTGCACGCCTGCCGTGAGGGGTGCTGCCCCGACCTCGGGGCCAAGGTCATCGGCGACATGACGCAGCTATCGACCGCGCTCGGGCAGCGGGAGCAGGCCCAGGTCCTCGCGCAGGCCGCGCTGTACAGCCTGCCGCGCCAGGCCAGCAGCCTGGTGCGCTCCGAGCTGCTGGGCCTGGAATCCCGCGCCTGCGCCCAGCTCGGGGACGGCGAGGCCGCCACCGCCGACAGGTCGGCCCAGGACTGCGTCGCGGTCTACGAGGAAGCACCCCGGGAAGATCCCGCACCAGACTGGATCCACTACATGGACCAGGCCGGCGTGGACTGCCTGGCCGCCAACGCCTACATCGACCTCGCCCTGAGCGCCACCGCCATCTCCCAGCGCCGGCACTACGCCGCCAAGGCCGAGGTCCACTCCCTGCGCGCCCGCAAGACCAGGGGCCAGACCTACGTCCGCAGCCGCGTCTGCGACGAGATAAGGCTCGCAGAGGTCCGCCTCGCCCAAGGCGAGCCCGCCGAATCGGCAGCGGTCGGCATGCACGCCCTGCACCTCGCCGACGAAAGCCGCTCCGCCCTGATCCTCAACCGGCTCACCCGCTTCAGCCACGAGCTCAGCGCCAGGTACCCAGGCGCACCCGGCACGGGCACCTTCAGCGAGCAACTCCGCGACTACCTCCGCAAGGCCGCCCCGGCCAGGACCACGCAACCGTGACGGCCGGGCACACCGCCGTAGAAACGGTCAGCGGCCAGCGTGCCGTCTCAATGAACATTGCCGCCGCCAACGGCCACCACGCCCGCGACCCCCAGCGGACGCTAAAGCTACTTCAAGCCGTATGAATGCGACTTTGCCGGGTCCCTGGACACTCGGACACGTTTTGAAATAACCCGAGTTTCCGGCATGCCGCACACCGAGGGGCGTTATGCCTGATTTACCCCATTCATGCCGCTCATTATACGGCTAGTCGTTACTAGTCGAAGTAATCGACAGACCTAAATGATTTACGTTTTGGGGGTTACCACCCCCAAAACGTAAATCATTTAGGCTCGGAGACGATGAGCGACCATGCACGACAAGCCGATCATTAGGGCCGTCCGAGCGGGTCCGGCAGCGCGTTGAGGCACGTTAGCGCATCCCGGCCAGCGCCACGCCGTGAAATCACCTTATTTTTAAGCGTGTCCCTCGGCTGGGAGGCACCGACCATTTCCAAGCTCCGGCAGCAATAAACTCGATGCTCAGAGCTATATCCCGCACTGATAATTCATGTATATGGCCAAGTAGGACGGCAATGGATATGCCGGAACTTTCCGTCCGGGAACTGGACGCGCTGTTCGATCAGTCACCGGTCGCCATGGTCTTCACCGACCGCGAGCTGCGTACCCGACGAGCCAACGCGGCGTTCCGCCAGCTGACCGGCATCCCGGACGAGGCGCTCATCGGCCGCCGCCCTTCAGAGACCGGGGCCGACCGCCTGCTCGACACGCACCTGATCGAGCGCACCCTCGCCGAGCAGGTGATAGACGAGGGCGTTCCCGTGGTCGACATGCACCTGGAGCGAACCGCAGGCAGGCAAGCGCCGGGTCTTCGCCTGGACGGCGTACCGGGTGACGGACAACGGCCGGGTGCTCGGGGCGGTGAGCGCCCTCATCGACATCACCGGCCCGGATGCAGGCGGCTACGGCCCTGCGGCAGGCCAACGCCCGGCTCGACCTGCTGCAGCGGGCCGGCAGCCAGATCGGGACCACGCTCGATATCCACCGCACGGCGGAGGAACTCGCGGCCCTGGCGGTGCCCAGAACTCGCCGACCGGGTCACCGTCGACCTGCTGGACGCCGGCTGCTCCAGGGGGAAGATCCGCTGAACGCCGACCCGAGCGCGCTGCGGTTCCGCCGGGTCGCGGTGCGGGACGCCGCAACCGACGGCCACGGTCGACTTCGCCGTGGGCGACCTGATCACCATGCCGCTCACCGGCCGGCCGGTGGCGGCGTTCCTGCGGGGGAAGCCCTGGTGGACGCGCAACCCGGCCGAGATGAGGCAGTCCGGCCTGCCATCCAGTCACGTGCAGCCCCTGCTGGACCGGGGCGTGCACACGTTCATGCCGGTGCCGCTGACCGCCCGTGGCGTCACTCTTGGGGCTGGCGGCGTTCACCCGGGCTGAGACCCCGGGCCGTACGACGAGGCCGACGTGCGGCTGGTCACCGACCTGCCGCGCGGGCGGCGGTGCACATCGACAACGCCCGGCTGTACACCCGCGAGCACGACGCGGCGGTGACCTTGCAGCGCAGCCTGCTGCCCCGCGACATCCCGCAGGTGGCAGGCCTCGACATCGCCTACCGCTACCAGCCGGCCAGCCGGGCCGCGGAGATCGGCGGCGACTGGTTCGACGTCATCCCGCTCGACCACGGCCAGGTGGCACTGGTGGTCGGCGACGTGACCGGCCACGGCATCCAGCGCCGCGGCGATCATGGGCCAGCTGCGCACCACCACCGCCGCCCTCGCCCGCCTGGGCTGCCCGCCAGACCAGATCATGCGCCAGCTCAGCGGCGTGCTCGCCACCCAAGGCGACGAGGCCGGCGCCACCTGCCTGCATGCGGTGTACGACCCGCAGACGCGGCGCTGCCGCCTGACCAGCGCCGGGCATCTCCCGCCCGCGCTGCGCCGCCCCGACGGCACCACCGAGTTCATCGACCTGCCCCCCGGCCTGCTGCTCGGGGCAGGCCAGGGCCGCTACCCGGCCAAGGAGCAGGCAGCTCCCCCCGGGCAGCGTCCTGGCCATGTACACCGACGGGCTGATCGAGCAGCCCGGCGAGGACATCGGCAGTCGGCATGTCCCGGCTCGCCCGCGCGCTGGCCGCCGGCCCCGCGCGATCACTGGACGACCTGTGCGACAGCGTGCTCGCCAGCCTGGCTCCCCGCCCGCGAGACGACATCGCCCTGCTGCTCGCCCGCACCACAACCCCGCCGACGCCCGCCCACCCCTGATGCCAGCCGGGCGGCAGATCAGGATCGCCGCAGGCCAGCCTTGGATGGTCTTGAGTACCTGGCCGGGTCCCGCCAGGTATGCCCTGCCGTACTGGCGGGTCAGGCTGGCGAGCGCCAGGGCGCACCTTCCCTGGCCATCAGGCGCGCTCGACCGGTACCTGTCGCCTGCGCTACGACGACCTCGTTCCGCGCGTCAGCTGAGTACGCCACCTGCTACGGGCGTTGCGGCGGTCGCACCTTCGCGAGCAGCGCGTGCAGGGTGCGCTGTTCCTCCGCGTCGAGGCCGGCGAGCAGACCGGAGGCATGGAGTCGCGTGCTCAGCGCCTCCCATAGCTCCTGCCCGCGTTCCGTCAGGACCAGGGTGCGCTTGCGGCCGTCGCTGGGATGGGGCTGGCGGGCGATGAGTCCCGTGCTCTGGAGCTTGTCGGCGGCGAGGCTGATCGTGGACGGGTCGCAGCGTAGGCGGGCGGCCACATCTCGCAGGGTTGGCGGCTCAGTTCCCGGGGCGAGCGCCCACAGCATGCCGGCGACCGATGCTGTCACGTCGAACTCGGCGAGCACCCGGGCCACGATCGCGTCCGCGGCGTTGCCCACCTCCATGAGAACACGGATGGTCTCGGCTGTCCGCTCAGCGTCCGCGCGCTGAGCCGCCGGTGCCGCGGCGTCCCGGTCAACGGTCATGCACCCATGATACAGTTCAATCTCAATGAGTAACTCAATGAAATTGGAGTAGTAGATGACCGGGACTCACGCCGGGGAGACGGTGCTCGTCACCGGCGGAACGGGCTACCTGGCGGGCTGGATCATGGCAGGCCTGCTCCAGCGCGGCTACCGGGTGCGCACCACCGTGCGCAGCCTCGGCAAGGCGGAGCAGGTCCGGGGTGCCGTCAGCGAGCAGGCGGGCGAGGAGGCGGCCCGGTCGATCGACTTCGCGGCCGCCGACCTCCTCGCCGACGACGGCTGGGACAAGGCGGTCACGGGTGCCGATTACGTGCTGCATACAGCGTCACCCCTGGGCTTCCACCCGGGCGAGGACCTCGTCCGACCGCACGCGAGGGCGTCTGTCATGTCCTGGGCGCCGCCGCCCGCGCCGGGGTGAGGCGCGCCGTGCTCACGTCTTCTGGCGCCGCGGCCGTGCCCGGCGATCCGGGCACGTCCGCGACCGAGACGGTGTGGGCCACTCCCTCGGGCACCGCGGTTCGCGCGTACAACGATTCCAAGATCCTCGCCGAGCGCGACGCATGGGATCTCGCCGCTGAAACCGGGCTCGAACTGTCCGCCGTTCTCCCGACGTTCATGCAGGGTCCCATGCTGGGCGTGCCGAACAGGCAGGGATCGGTCGAGATCATCCGCCGCACGCTCGCCGGCGGGGTTCCCGCCATGCCGAACGTCGGATGGGACATCGTCGACGTCCGCGACATCGCCGAACTGCACATCCTCGCCATGACGAACCCGGCCGCCGCGGGCCAGCGCTTCCTCGGCTCGGGCAGCTTCCTGTGGTGGCGAGACATCGCCCGCATCCTCCGCGACAAGCTCCCTGACGAGGCCGCGAAGGTGCCCACGCGGACCATCCCCGATGTCATCTTCAAGCTGCTCGCCCGGCTGAACCCGCAGATGGCGATGCTCCGCCCCGACCTCGGCCGCAAGACGCTCGTCGACAGCGGCAAGGCGCGCACCCTACTCGGCTGGCATCCCCGCCCCGTCGACCAGACGATCACCGACACCGTCACCGCACTCATTGCCAAGAACGCGCTCAGCAGGTAGCCGCGCGCCGCAGCCGGCCGAACTGCCCGCCCCGCCAACGCACGACAATGGAGGAGCGTCACGCTCACGCGAGCCAGGAGTGTTCACATCCCGGCGGCCGGAGCCATCAAGCTCTGTTCGAGCAGGCCGACGAAGCACCGAGATCGTCCGGGAACTGCCGCACTAAGTTAGCGGGCTAGGCTGAGGCAAAGAGCCCAGGCACGCGCACCTCGCCTTGGCACATCGAAGGCCCTGGTATTCCAGTACTCCAGCAGGTCACCCGCGCGATACAGCCCGTCCGCCCCGGGCTGCGCGAAGCCCCCGGTGCAGGTGGAGTCGAGACCGTTCCGGGTCAGTTCCTCGTCCGTGAGCGCGGCATGCCCGGCGGTTGCATCGTCGGCATCGGCCATGCCCTTCTCCGCGGTCGCGGACTCTCCCAGGTCCAGGACCGCTCTGGCGGAACGCCCTCCGTACAAGCGGAGATTGGCTTAGCAGGTCATAGCCCTAGCTGGGAAGGGAGACCCTGGAATGTCGTAGTCCTGTGGGACGATTCCCCGCGTGAACGGACAAGGCACGCGCATCTCGGTGACGATCAAGGACCAGTCGGGAGCTGGCAGGGTCGCCGCCACGATGACGCTTGACGGCATCGACTCCTGCATCACCGTGCGGGACCTCATCCGGACCAGGGTCCGCGAGGAGGTTGCCCGCTACAACGCGAAGGCTGCCAGCACCGATATCTTCCACGGGCTAGTGATGCCGGACGGGGCTGAGCCGGTACCCGGCGGGTTCCGGATGCCGCCGCGCCGACGGGTCGACTGGGAGCAGCAGGCTGACAAGGCGCTGCAAGCCTTCGAGCGAAACGGCTTCTTCATTCTCGTCGACGGCCGGCAGGTCACCGATCCTGTGAGGCCTCAAGTTGATCGCGGACACCGACATCCGCTTCATCCGCCTCGTTCAGCTTGTTGGAGGCTGACCATGGCCAGAGACCAGGCCGACGACCCGGACACCCAGGCCACCGCGCTGGTATCAGCGGCAATCACCGCGATCATGGGCCGGACCCTTCGCCTGGATGCGGCGTCCGCCTCGCTTCATGTGTCCGCGGCTGTCAGGGAAATCCAGGACGCCCCCGATGACGTACGACGCAGGTGCATCCTGCTCGCTGCGGCCAAGCCTCGCCCACATGGCGACACCCTCCTGACGCTCATCGGTGGCAAGCCGGCCGGGCTAACGGCCGATGACGTGGCGAGCCTGCTGCCGATACTGCCCGGGCTTCTGCCCTGGGGGCAGCGGCCGCTGGCCAAGACCGGGGCAGACGCGCTGCTCAGCCACGCCGAGGCCACCTGGAAAGACCTCGATGACATGGGCAGGGCGCAGATCCGGGACGCAGTCCTGCGGGTGGCGCCGAAGGTCGGCCATGTCGCGGCCGCCTTGCGGCTGCGAAGCTCGCCGCGCGGGACGGGGGTGCCCTACGCGCTTATCGGTGAGGCCACCGAAGTGGGCAAGGCGCTGCGTGTCGCGTTGGAGGCAATCGAGGAGCCGGACGAAGCCAAGGCGAGGCTGATCGTCGTTCTGTCCGCATACCCGGTCACGGGCAAGCCGCGCCGGACGTGGCGGTCGGATGCCGAAGCCGCGCTCACGGGCCTAAAGGCCCCGTCGCCGTCATGAGCGCCCTGCTCCAGGCCGCGATCAGCGCGCCCGACTCTTCCCATGGCCAGGGTGCCGATAGCGTTTATTTCGCGGGCCCGGCACCGAGGTTTTCCTGTGCGCGGCGACGGTGCTCGCCAGCGGGGCCGCGGCGGGAGGTATCCCGGACGGCGGCGCTGACCTGCTGTCCCTTTTGCGGCAACTGGCGCTCAAGGCGATCACGATCGTCGGCGGGAGCTTCGGGCAGCCGCGCAGCGTCCGCCTCGCGAACCACTGTGTCCAGGCGATCGCTGACGCGGTGCTTCCCGCGTCCATCACCGAGCTGATCAGGACCGAGCGCAGCACCCGGCACGGCTCGCTGCTGCGGGCCGTCCGCGCGGCCATCGAGGTGCTCGCGGCCGCCCAGGGACTGACCAGGGACGAACTAGTGGAGATGGCCGTCGAAGATCATGGCCTCGGCCCTGACGGCACCCGCCGCGCACCGCTAGCTGACCGCTGGCTGGCGGTCATCGCAGCGAGCGCGCGCACGGCTGGCGTCAGCTACACGGACCCCGGCGGCACGCCCCGGAAGTCGCTGCCAGCGGCGGTCAAGCAGGCAAGCGCCGACAGCCTTGCCGCCGTAAGCAAGGACCTCAAGGCCATCCGCGTCACCATCGGCAACGAGCGCGCCCGGCTCGACGGCTGCCTCAGCGCCGGACGAAGCTGGAACGCGCCTACGTGGCGCCGCCGTTGCCTCGAGCACCCCGTCACGGGCCAGCTGGCCCGGACCCTCATCTGGACCTTCACCGCGCAGCCGACCGCAAGTGCCGAGGAAGCCGTCATCACCGGCATCCCGGTCACCGGTAAGACCCTCCTGACCAGTGACGGCTCCGAAGTCCCGATCCCTGAGACGGACGCGGCACAGGTAAGGCTGTGGCACCCGGTCCACGCGACCGCCGACGAGGTCCGCACATGGCGCCAGCTGCTGCTGCACCAGCGGCTACTCCAGCCGGTGAAGCAGGCGTTCCGCGAGGTCTACGTGCTGACTCCCGCGGAGGAAGAGACCCGCGACTACTCCAACCGCTTCGCCGGGCACATCTTCGAGCAGCAGCGCGCCCGCGCGCTCATGAAGGGACGCTCCTGGACGCCAGTCCCGCTGGCATGGTGGGACGACGGGATTGACCACGGCGTCGCCCGCCGCTTGTACCCGGAAGCGGAAGGCAGGCCCGCGCTACGGGCCGAGTTCTTCTTCGATCCCGCCGATTACGAGGACCACTCCGGCGATCTCTACCGGTACTGCGCCAGCGACCAGGTCCGGTTCTTCGACCCGGAGTCCGGCGACGCGATCCCGCTCGCCCAGGTTCCTCCGCTCATCTTCTCCGAGGCGATGCGCGACGTGGACCTGGTCATCGGCGTGACATCGGTCGGCGCCGACCCCCAATGGCTGGACCAGGGCCCGGGCAGGCGGTTTGGTGACTACTGGAACCGTTACGCCTTCGGGGACCTCGGCACTGGCGCGGAGATCCGGCGCGAGGTGCTGGCCGGGGCGTCCCGATGCTGGCGATCGCCGACCGCTGCGACCTTGAGGCCCGGTTCCTCACGGTCCGCGGTGACCTGCGCACTTATCGCATCCACCTGGGCAGCGGAAACATCCTCATGTCCCCCAACGACCAGTACCTGTGCATCGTCGCCGCTCGCGATGGCCGCGCGGGCAAGCTGTTCCTCCCCTTCGATGACGACCCCGTCCTCAGCCTGATCTTGAGCAAGGCGTTCCTCCTCGCCGACGACGCCAAGATCACCGACGAATCGATCACCCGCCAGATCGGCCCCCGCTGACCGGCCGCCGCCACGAGAAACAGCCAACGGCTGCCACTAGCGGGAACAATGGCATTGGGAACGTCGCGTCGAAGACAGACCCCCCGAGTGTCGGCGGGACGGCCAACTGGGCATACGGCGCACGACTGCGGAGAATTGCAGGGAACCGATGTACCCGAGCATTCGGCACCGTACTTGAGCACTACATGAGCAGCGAGCGGGGGTACCTGAGCACTGGCTGCTTCACGGTCACCGGCTACGTCCAGACCAAGTCCCAGCACCGCGCCCCAGGCGCGCAAATCGTGCCGTGCTACGAGCTGCGGTAGCAGCGCCGACAGGTCCGGCCGCGCCGCAGCCCTTGTCGTGGCCAGCCTCGCCACAAGCTCAAGCCCCCGCCCACCTTCCGCATCACCGCCGACACTGCGCAGCTGCGGCACTCCAGACCCGCTCCGGTCCTTGACTTCAACACGGACGATGCCACCTCCGGCGGCCACCACGACGGTGACCATCCCCCCGAGATCTCCTGACCTGCTGTAGCGCAGGCTATTGCCGAAGAGTTCGCTGACCAGCAGACCAGCATCATCCCCGCACGGATGCCCTGGACCGAGCACCCCACCTACGAACGCGAGGACGACCCGCGCCCGCTCCGCCAGCCCGGCCACCGTCACGCTCTCCCGAACCGCCACCCTGGCCATCAGCGCACCCGCCTTCCCTGCCGCCCTCGTCCCGGGAATCGCGCGGGCCGCCGGGCGGACACAACGGATGCACGCCCGACTCGGCGGCGCGCGTCAAGCCAGCACGCGCCAGAGAGGGGGTGATGCCAAAGCGAGTGGTGTAAGGCGGCAACCAGCGCTGGGCTTGGACGCAGGTCACATAGTCCAGAGGGCCTGGGTTGGTGACAGGCGGGAGGCCCGGATGGCGGGCAGCAGCCCGGCCAGCGCGCCAATGAGGACCGCCGCGCCGAGGCCGCCGGCCCAGGCTTCGGGGGGAATGACGATCGCCCAGCCCTTGGCATGGGCGTAGACGGCGGTGGAGACGGCGCCGAGAACGACGCCGACGCCGCCGCCGACCGCGGTGAGCATGATCGCCTCGGACAGGAACTGGATCCTGATCTGGCCCTTGGTGGCGCCCAGCGCCCGGCGCAGCCCGATCTCCCGCTGGCGTTCCAGGACCGAGATGACCATGATGTTGGCCACTCCGATCCCGCCCACCAGCAGCGCGACCGCGCCGAGCCCGAGGAACAGGGTGTCGAACGCGCCTGCGGTATCTGCCTGCGCGGTCAGCGTGCTCGAGGGCTGGGACACGTTGGCCTCGGCTCGGGTCCTGCGGGGTGCCTGCGCCCCCAGCACGTTGTCGACGGCGTTGGTGGCGCCCTGGGTGTTCTCGGTGCGGACGTAGATGTTGGACGGGTGCCCGTCGAAGCCGAGGTAATGCTCGGCGGCGGGGAAACCGATCAGGACCGAGGAGTCGATCTGCGGTGCCAGCAGCGCGGGGTTAAGGATGCCCACCACGTAGAACCAGGTGCCTCCCACCCAGATCCGCATGCCGGGCCAGATCCGGTCGTACCCCAGCCGCTGGGCGGCGGCGGCGCCGAGCACGGCGGCCGGCTCGCGGGCGGTGGCGGAGTTCAGATAGGTACCGGCGGCGACGGAGGTGCCCGCCACCTGGGACAGGTCGAGGCTGGAGGCGGCGACGAGGATCGCGTTGGTGTTGACCGTGGGGATGTACGGGCTGCGGTAAGCGTTGACGTTCTGGACGGCCCCGGTGTACTGCACCGCCGTGACACCGGGTAGCTCGCTGATCATCCCGGGGGCCGTCAGCGGAAGCTCGGCGGGGCCGCCGGTCAGGCTCTGCCCGTTAGTGACGGTCAGCAGGTTGGTGCCGAGCTGGCTGATCTCGGCCAGCAGCCCGGCCTGAGAAGAGCGGGCCAGGCCGAGCACCGCCACGATGGCTCCCACCCCGATCGCGATGCCAAGGCCCGATAGCGCGGCCCGCAGCTTCCGGGTCCGCAGCCCCACGCTCGCCAGCCCGGCCAGGTCCTCCAGGCGCAGGCGAGACGCGACGGGCGCGGCCGGCCGTCCGGTCGTGATGGTCATGATCGTCCTTCCTGGCCGACGGAGACAGGCTTCGAGTCGGCGACAATGTGCCCGTCGAGCACCTCAATGCGGCGTCGCATCCGGGCAGCGACCGCTTGGTCGTGGGTAATCACGACGATCGTGGTGCCCTGGGCGTTGAGTTCATCCAACAGCGCCAGCAGTGACGAGCCGGTGACCGAGTCCAGGTTTCCCGTCGGCTCGTCGGCCAGCACCACCGGCGGCTGGCCCGCGATTGCCCGGGCGACCGCCACCCGCTGCCGCTCGCCGCCCGACAGCTGGGTCGGCCGGGCGTCAGCTTTATGCCCGAGCCCCACCCGGGCCAGCGCGGCGGCAGCGGCCTGCCGCCGCTGTACGCGGGGGACACCCGCGTACAGCAGCCCGTCCGCCACGTTGTCGAGCACCTTCTGGTGCTCTGACAGGAAGAACTGCTGGAACACGAAGCCGATCCGCGACGCCCGCATGGCCGACAGCTCCCGGTCGCCCATCTCCGCCACATCGATCCCGGTCACCCGCACCGCCCCGGTGGTGGGCCGGTCCAGGGTCCCCATCAGGTGCAGCAGCGTGCTCTTGCCCGACCCCGAGGGGCCGACGATGGCGGTCAGCTCCCCTGGCAGCACCGCCAGGCTCACCTCGTCGAGCGCCCGTACCGGCTGGTGATCCCGGGTAAACCTTCGATACCCGGTCCAGCTCAAGCACCGGCGCCGCCAGGTCAGGCAGCGCCGGATCGGTCTCGCCCTCCAGGCCCGTTTCCATGCTGGCGCTCATGGCGACGGCACCACGACTTGCTCGCCGGCTGTCAGGGTCCCGGTTACCTGCACCAGTCCGTCGGTGTCGTCGAAAATCCCGACCGTCACCGGCACCAGGCGCCGGGCATTACCCGCGCCGACAACCTCCACGGCGTATCCGCCCGAGGACTGGGCCAGCAGTGCCCCGACCGGGACCACCAAGGCGCTGGGGACGGTGGCGGTGGTGATGTTCACCGTCACCGGCGCCTGGTCCAGCGTCCCGGCCGCCGACGGGTCCTTGAGCGTGACGGTCACCGGGATCGTCGCGTCTGCCCGACCCGGACGACCGCTGCCGACCCGGGCGGCACGGACGCCACGACGCCCACCGAGGACACCGTGCCCGCGGCGTTGGACCCGTCCGGCAGCGTGATCGTCACCGCGTCTCCTACCTTGACCTCACCCTGCTCGGAGGCGTCCAGGGCGATCGATACCACGTGCTGGGTCGAGGTCGCGGTCACCACCGGCCCGGACGCCGGCCCGCCCAGGCTGCCGGTCACCGTGGTGACTCGCAGCGCGGCCGGCTCGAACACGAACGATCCCTGCGACAGGGAACCCGACGGGCTGGAGATCCCCAGCGCCGCCTGCAGCTTCTGCACCCCGGCCTGAGTCGCCGAGGAGAACTGATCCCAGCCCGCCGCGCTGAGCTGCGAAGCGCGAGGCATCCCCCAGCGCCACCAGGTCATGGTTGAGCTGGGACACGTCGGTACCGCTGACTCCCGAGTCCAGCGTTCGCCACGCCGGGATGGTGCCGTACAGCAGCACCACCGGGGAGCCGCTATCGACGTCGTAAATCGCCTGGCCCTGCCTCGATCACCTGGCCCGGCGACGGAAGCACGGTCAGTGTCCCGCCGTGACCCGTCACCGTGTAGGACCCGGCGTACCCCAGCGTCGCGCTCACCGGCGTCTGCGATGACAGGGTCCGCAGGGTCACCGGCTGCGTCTCCGGCGCCGACTAGCCCGCCGTTCCCCGACGAGGTACCGGGAAGAGAAGGCACCGGCGGTCCACGCGACCGCCAGCCCGCCCGCCACGACAACCACGAGGCCCGCCGCCACCACGCGGACGCGGGACACGCCGCCACGGGGTTGCCTCGGCCTCCGCTGCCGAGGCCAGTGCCTGCCGGGCCGCGTCCCGGCCCCGGGAAAATGGTCTTGCTCATCCCTGGCTGCTCCCTGCTCCGGCCTGCGTCTGGCAGGTTTGCCACGCACTCTGGAACTGCGGCGAGTTACGGTCAAAGCCGACGATGTGCAGCACGATTCCGTCGCTGCTGAAGGTGGGGTCAGGGAAGGTCTTGATATCCGTGCGAGCGCATGCACGCGGAGACCTTCAGCAGCTGGTTAAGGGCCTTCTGCTGCCTGCTGAGGCGACACCGGTTCGCTCGGGCTGAGCGAGGCGCACGCAGTTGTGGCCGCTTGATACTGGGGGCTAACCTGCCCGTTAGTCCCGCCGGTGACGCTGGAACTGAGTTCAAAGCCGCCGTTCGACAGAGGGTCGGGGAAGTTGGGCACGCCATGCTGGCGCATGCATGCCGCGTAAGCGACTGCCTTCTGGTAGGTACTGGAGCCGACCGAAGTGCTCGAGGTACCCGAACTGGTTGACGAGCTTGAAGTGGCTGAGGTGCCTGGTGTGAACTTGTAGTGCCCGCGTTAGTCGAGTTCGCTGAGGCGCTGCACGCGGCCGTCAGCAAGGCGACGCCGGCCGCGCTGACCAGCAAGCCCGCACGCGGCGAGAGGAATCGACGGAGGCCGCCTGCATGACGATTCATCTTGTGTTCCTCCCAGTCGAGTTGACAGTTCTGCCAGGTTCACCTGGCTGGTAATACGTGAGCGGTCATAGGTGCGGTAGTGCCTTGATGACAGGGCTTGATGGTGGGGGCCATCCGGGTGGCAGCCTGCTAGCCGCAGGCACGGTCCGGCGCGGGTGAGGTCATGGCGATACGGGCATGACAGTCGGGCCGAACGGGACCTGACGGAAGCCGGCGGGGATGGGCACGGTCAGCGCGGCCTGGTTCTGCGCGGTCGGCTTGAGCCAGGTAATATCGGCTGTCTGCTGAGAGACCGGCGAGCCAGGGGCCGAGCGGATTACCACGCGGACCGGCAGGTACGTGGTCGGGCTGACCCAGATGGTCTCGGAGATCAGGCTGCCGGAGCTGCTGGTCAGCTTGGTTGCCTCAATCCCGTCAACGCGCTGCTGGCCAGCCTCGGTCAGGGTTCCGCAGGAGATCGCCGTGCGCAGGAGCTGGACCACACTCGCAGACGGGGAACCGGCAGACAGCCCGGGCCTGAACAGCAGTGAGAGGGCGGCCGCCGCCCGCACGCAGCCGGCCTGCTGCGACGCCGGTTCCGTCCGGCCGGCCACTCCGCTCTGGCGCGCCCATGTCCGAGCCGAATAGTTGACCAGGGTATAGGTCGATGAAGCTGCCGCCCTCATCGAAGACAGGCTGCCCGGCTGACGAGTACTCGACTGAACGCCACTGGTCACCGTAGGACCATTCCTTGGCTGTCGTGGTGCCGCCGGGGCGGCTGGTAGTGACGGTCATCTGCGCGATCTCGGCCGGTCCGGCCGCGCTTAGCGCGCTGGCCACGCGCTTCGTCACGTAAGCGGTATCGATGGTCTGAGGTCGGGTTCGCGGGCGTCTGACTGTGCACCCGGAAGCCCCACGAACACCATGGCCACGGGGCCGCGGCGCAGGCGGCCAGCGCCGCGGGGTCACCGAGCGCTGCGCCAGTCGCCGCCGCGACGACGCTGGGCCATGCGGGCCATCCCGGCGGGCGCGCGCAGATCAGCGGTGTACCGCAGCATTCCTTGGCGGAGCAGGTCCTCGACGTCGATGTTCATGGTTGCGTTCCCCACCCGCCGGCCGCGGCGGCCGTGTCGTTCCAGTCGTCGGCCAGCTCTCGCATCCGCGCCAGTCCCCGCGAGCCGGCCGACTTCACCGTGCCCTCGGGGCAGCCCAGTACCTCCGCCGCCTCAGCGTCGGTCAGTTGCTCCCAGTACCGCAGCACCAGCACCGCGCGCTGCCCGGCGGCAGCTTCCACAGCAGCCGGACCAGGGCATCACGCAGGTCCACCTCGCTAGCCACGTCCGGCACCGGCCGAAGCGTCGTCCTGAACAGGCCTTCTTTCGACCGCCAGCGACTCGCACGCCGGCTGCTGTCGATCGCCAGGTTGCACAGCGTCCGGCGCAGGTAGCCCTCGGGATCCCCGTCGAACCGGCGCCATCGCGGAAGCAGCCGCTCGACCGCAGTCTGCAGCAAGTCCTCGCCTGCTTCCCTGCTGCCGGCCAGCAGCGCAGCCGTGCGCAGCAGATGATCGGCGCGCTCAGCAAGAAAGCGCTCAAGCTCAGCTGCGCTCCGGTCGGCCGACATCCTGTAGGTCTCCTTCCATTTCGTAAACCAAGCACGAAGAACCCGGCGCGACCGTTCCACTCCGCGGCAGGAATCTGGGCCGCTCCTACGGCCCGGTGGGCGGGGACACCAGCCGTGCGGTAGCTCGAAGTAGGTAACCGTCCGGCCGCAACACCGTCGCTAGCCCACCGGGCCGCCACCACACCCCGACGTCAAGCAGAACCCGGCCGCATTGCGGCCCGTCCGTGGCCGTCCGTGGAAAACCAGCGGCTACACCGACCGCGCAACCGGTCCGGACGCCGTCCGCTATGCGTCCGTGGACACCGCAACATGACGGTCTACAGCGCGACAAGGTGACACATCGCGGGACAAAGAAGAAACGGCCCGCATAGCCGCATATCCGCAGCTAGCGGGCCATTTTCGCAGGTGGTGGCAGGTGCAAGGTTCGAACTTGCGTAGGCTGAGCCGACGGTTTACAGCCCGCTCCTCCTGCCCGAGTCACCCCACGCTGACCTGCGCTTATGCGTTTCGAGGCACGATTGCGGGCCGCCGCCGTCCGCTATGCGTCCGTGCGTGCCGGGGCCAGGGGGCGCAGAATTTGCACGGACGAGCACGGACGGCGAGGGCAGGAGCGGTGTCCGGACCGTCCCCAGGAGCGGTATGCCGACCGTACCGCCCGGCTTCTGGCCTCTGACCTGCTACTTCAAGGTTCATGCTCACAGTCATCGTCTCCCTCACCTTTGGTTCCCCTGCCGTAGCTCGGAGGATTCCGTCCTTATGCGCGGCTTTTGAGGCGTCCGGTCGGGCGCTGGGCGGGTCCGCTGGAAGCTGGCTGCGACCGTCGAGCAGGGCTGCGAGGGCTGGGTACCTGGCGCGCATGCGGGCCAGGTCGGTGCGCACGCCGTGGAGTTCCCGGATGATTTCCAGGGTGGCCTAGGCGAGGGTGATCTTGGCGGCTTCGAGGCTGGCGTGGAGGCCGGAGCCGGGTACCCGGGGTGAGCGCCTCGGTCCAGTGAGGCGTGAGTCCCCATGCCAGGTTGAGCGTCGGCCTGCTGGATGAGGTGATCATGTCCGGTCCGAGCAGGATCTCCCGGTCGTCCGGGCACAGGGAGCTGATGGTGGGGTCGACGAGCAGGCCGAACGATCTGGCCCAGAGGACGGCGTGACCGTTGGTGCTGCCGTCGTCTGCGAGGCTAGGCGTTCCCCGGGAGGCGCCGACGGACTCGGGCATGCTGTCCCCGTCGGGGATGACCAGGGCCATGGGGCGCCAATGACCTCGCCGTCGAATCCCAGGTGACTGGGGGCCCGTGGAGTTGCCAGCAGGCGGGGACGCTGCGAGTGTTTGGGGTGCCGGACTGCTCGTGGTGGATGACCGAGAGCGCCGCGATCAGCGGCAGAATCTCAGCGCCCCATCGAAGGATCCCAGCGGGATAATCCGAGGTCAATCACCCTTGCGCGTGCCCGACTTCCCAATGCCCGTGAACGCGGGCCGTTGTGGATGATTGGGACTTGCTATCCGGCAGGCGGCACGAAGATAGGGGAGGCCACCGGCATTCGGGCGTAAGGCACGGTGACTAGATTTGGCAACTTATCGCAACATACTTACGATCAGCCACTGTAGTCGTATGATCACGCAGGTGACAGCGAATATCCGCTTTGACGGCCGTGCACTGCGCGCGACCAGTGCAGCCGAGTCGTTCCCGTGGCTGGACCGGCGCGTCACCCTGGTCCGTGTTACCCCCGGTGGCGCGGTCATGCAGGCCAAGAGCGACGGCGAGAAGCGTGCCATGCTCGGGAACGCCGACGATGACGACCTGCTGCTGGCGGCCTGGCCGGGCTAGTGGAGCCAGGACGTGTTCGTCGTCGATGACCTGAAGGGCGCGCGTGCCTCGCTCGGGCTGCCGCGCTGCAAGGCTGTCGCCACCTCCCCTGCTCTCCCAGTCGGTGCGGTCGTCCGGCCGCGCGGTGACGATCCAAGAGGACTCTGGGGCCACCTCGCCGGGCTGGATGCCCTTCCGGCAGAAGGACAGCGGCAGGTCGCGGCAACGCCCGGGTTCGAGGCACGGCAGGTCGCCCAGGCCATGCTTGCCCGGCAGGACCTTGACGAGCAGGCGCGCTGCCTCCTACTGAAGGCAGACGGGTACCAGGTGCCCGAGGCGCTCATCGGCAGCGGCCGGCTCACTGGCGACGAGATAGCCGACGTCCTGCGGGATCATCCCGATTCGGGGGACCTCTTCGAGGCCACCCTCCGCACTGCCTCCGGCAAGGACGCGGCACAGCGCATGCTCGCCTCGCTGGATCCTGCGGCTGCCGCGGGCCTGTGGGGGCATAACCACTGGCATGGGACTAATCGCCCAGTTCTGGCGGCCGAGCTGCTGCCAGTAATCCTGGCCGCGCCGGACGGATCCGCTGCACGATCCTCTAACGAGGATCCCGACGGCCGCTTGGTGTTGATCCGGTCCATGGCACGAGACTTGCCCCCAGCAGCGCGCCTTGAGCTGCTAGCGGACCAATCTCACGGAATCCTTGTCCAGCGGGCACTGCTAGCCGAGCAGCGAGGCTTCCAGGGCGGCTCGGCGAATGCCCTCGGCGACGACGAGCTGCTCGCTTGCCTGCCGATGATCACGGCCCCGACGGCCGACGCTACCACCGAAGGGTTGCCCCATGTCATCCGGTACGTGCAGCGCTTTCCTCGGCTCGCCGATATCGCCGGCAGGCAAATCGAATCGGCACTGGCGGAACTCATCGCAGGCGGATGGCATCCTGTGCAGCTCGCCCGATCCGAGCAGTGGGACACCCTTGCTCTAATCACGCGCATCGCCGACGCTGCGTCCCTGCTCGATGAGCTTGCGAAGGCATCCGTATTCGGCCGGACTGCGAAAGGCCCCGGCCAGGGCAGCTCGTTCCAGCAACGCTGGCAGGATCCCGCACGATACGACCTCGTAGAACTAATCGCGGGCAAGCCATCGACTCCGGACACAGCGGTCGCCTACATCCTGGATCGTCTGGGTACCGCCGAGATCGAAGATCTCTCCCGCTCGGCAAGCAGCGACAGCAGGCTAGCCGCCCTGTGCATGGAGGCGCTCCAGCAGAGGTCACCGCAGGGCGCCAGCGGGCCGCGCGCCACGCCACGGCAGGTGCACCTGCCAGACGACGAGGAGCTATCGAAGGCAGACGATCCCAGCGCCGTCCTGCTCGACCTGATCCAGTCACGCGACTACGGTCAGGACCGGAGGATCCAACATGTGCTGGACTCGGCCTACATGACCGATGACCTTGCCTGGCGCCTCCCGGTCAAGGCGCTTGAAAACCACCCGGTCTACGGCCCCCGCTTGGCGGCCGAGATCGCGATGATCTGCGGCAGCTCCCCGACACGCTGGGAAGAACTCGCCCGCGCGTGGAGCCGCCAGCCCACGCAGCTCCTGGCAGTCAACCTCTTCAAGCGCCTTCGGAAGGTCCTCAGGGCCGAGTGACCCCATGGCGCCGCGCCTCAAATGTCATATCCCCGTTGAATGATGGGGCAGCAGGATCTCCAGCTGATCGCCAGGGAGGCGTCGTGAAACGGGAGCGGGCCATTGACCTCGCCGAGCATCTGTTGCGGAACCTTGACGACGGTCAGGAAACCTGGCCGCTGAGCCTGGTTACCGCGGTGTATGTCTTCGGGTCCTTCGCGCGAGGCGCCCTGACCCCTGGGGACCTTGACATTGACGTTGAGAAGACCAGCGATCAGCAGTGGTCCACGCACTTCGTGCAGTCGCTCTCGTCTGGCCGCGACCCTTTCATCCCGCTGCGGAGGGCGCTGACCACTGGGCGACGCGGCTACCAGTTCGTGTTCCAGTACCGGGATATGGACGGCAGGGACTTCGAGATGACCCTGCTCTGGAAGTGTGGCGACACGCTCGACGCGGCGATGAAGCGCCTCCATGCTATCCAGATCGACCCGGCGGCGGGGCGGGCGGAGCGTGACTCCATCCTGCCGGAGTTCGAGGGCATCGACGACTGGATACCGCGCCCCTACCGGGAGAGACTCTGCGCCGCCGTCGGCGGCGGAGCGATCCGCATTGAGCGCCTTGTCCTACCCGACGGCCAGGTGGCAAGTCCTGTCGCGGCAAGGCACATCCAGAGGCGCTGGAAGCCCACCAGCCCCCTGCTCCGCGCTGCGTCGGCGGTGATTGGCTACTGGGAGCAACGGGGCATCGACCCCGGACAGGGCCACCTGCATGGAACCGGCATCCGAGACCAGGAGACGCCTTACTTCGCGAACTTCAACTGGTCCCACTTCAGGGCCATTCCACACTGCCTTGCCGAGCCGGCGGCGCAGAATGGCTCGAGGTCGTCCATCCGACGAGGAACGGCTCCCTAGATTGCCTGCGCGTCATTCCCCTGGACAGGAAGAAGGTCAAAGAGCTGCGCTGGTAGCTGCGGCTGGAGTTGGCGGACGCGCAGCTCGACTTCAACGACGCATGCCGCCTCACTGGCGTGGGCATCTTCAGCTCCTCGCCTGCCCCTGACCAGCAACCCAGTGCACCGTGCGGAGATCGTGAACCCGGCGCCTCGCCGCGCTCGGCGTCGTTGCCCTCGGCAGCGGCGGGCCGCCGGCCGCCTTTCCCGCGCCTGCCCTCGCCGCCCGCCGGCCGCCTCGCGCGCCTGCCCTCACCTGGCCGCACGCCCTCACGGGGCCGGGCTGGCACGGGCCTGCGGGCACGGACCTGGGGGTGAGTACCTGATACTGCACGGATACAATGCCACGGACAGGAGGGCAGGAATTAACGTACGTCACGCATCTGCGGCAGGCCACGGATGATTGTTTTAAGAGCTTTGCGCTTATATCAGTCTGGGAGTCCACCGGAAGGTTTATTCTCGCCGTGTCCAGCGCGTCCGCCGCTGACAGGGGGTTCCGCTGTCGGTGGGTACCCGCAAAGGAACATGCATTAGCTGGCGGTGTGGCACGGCCACAGGTTCGTGTAGGGGTCGCGTTTAGTTGGCCACTCGAAGATCTAGTTGGCCACTACGTGGCCAAAGTCATGCTACTTGGCCGCTCTCCGGCGCATGCGCACTCGCATGAGTCCGGTCTGACCTGCCTGCGGGCAGGTCGCCGTGCGGGTGATGCTGGCGCGCCGACGGCGGCTGCCGTGTTCCGCGTAGCGTCGTTTGGCCATTATATGTGATGAATAGCCGGTTTTCCGGATGCTTTCTTTTGCCCTTTTTTTCTGCTTTGCGAGTGCCAGTGCAGGTCGTGCGGCGATATCGTCCGGTGCGCGAGGGGGTCGGTTGCCTTGGTCGGGGCTGGTGGCCGGGAGTGCCCGGCGGACTTTTCCGAGCCGGTGGTGTCGCTGCGGATGGCCGATGGCAGCGAGGTCCACCGGCCGTTTCGTGACGTGCGGGCAGGTCACGTGACGGCTGCGGTTCCCTGGCGGGCGGCCCGCAGCGTCCGGGGGAAGGAGCTGGGCGTCGGCGAGCGCACCGTCCGCCGGTGAGCGGCAGAGCCGGAGGATTCCGGGCCGGAAGGGCTGGTCGACGCCCGGCGACTGCGGCGCCGGGCACCCGCAGGCGGCGCCGATGCCCGGTGGCTGGAGACGGCCCGCGCGGTCCTGGCCTGGCACGCCGAGGAGAGCACCCTCACCCGCGATCTCGTCCTGGCCAGGATCACGGCCCGGCTGGAGGCCGAGCACGGGCCCGGCGCGGTCCCGGTGCCGGGCCGGACCCGCGCACTGGCGCTGCTGCGGGAGATCAGCAGGGGCACCAGCGCCTTCGGCGGGGCCAAGGGCCAGGCGGGAGATCGCGGGCCGCCCGCCGGCCCCTTACGGGCGGCTGCGGGCGACCAGGCCCGGGGAGTACCTGCTGCTGGACACCACCGGCTGGACGTGTTCGCCATGGACCCGGTGACGCTGCGCTGGGTGCAGGCCGAGCTCACGTCGCGATGGACCTGTATGACCGGTGCATCACCGGGCTGCGGCTGACCCCGGTGTCGACCAAGGCGATCGACGCGGCCGCGGTGCTGTTCGAGTCGGTCCGCCCGCTGCCCGACCCTGCCGCCGGGTGGGCCGACGTCCGGCCTCCCTACCACGGCCTGCCCGCCCAGGTGGTCATCAGCCCCGGCAAGCTCGCCGACGCCGACGGCACGCCGCTGCTGCCGTCGGTCGCCGCCGAGGCCGTCATCGTCGACCACGGCAAGATCTACCTGTCCGAGCACCTGATGAGCGCCTGCGCCCGGCTGGGCATCTCGGTCCAGCCGGCCAGGGTCTACCAGGCAACCGACAAGGCCGCTCTCGAAAGGTTTTTCAGGACCCTCAGGGAGGGGCTGCTGGCGGCGCTGCCCGGCTACAAGGGCCCCGACGTCCACCGGCGCGGCAAGGCCCGGAGGAGCAGGCGTTCTACTTCCTCAGCGAGCTGGAGATGATCATCCGCCAGTGGATCGGCTCTCTACCCCCAGCAGCAGCCGCACAGCGGGCTGTGCGTCCCCGAGATCCCCGGGCTGGAGCTGTCCCCGCTGGAGATGTTCGGCCACGGCGTCGCCCGGGCCGGCTGCCTGCAGGTCCCGGCCCGCGCGGACCTCGTATTCGACTTCCTCAAGGTGGAGTGGCGCACCATCCAGCATTACGGCGTGGAGATCGGCGGGCTGCGCTACGACGGGCCCGGCGCTGAACGGCCACCGCAACGAGACCAGCCCTTATACCAGCAGGCACGCAGGCCGCTGGCCGCTGCGCGTGGACCCCGGCGACGTCAGCCAGGTCTGGTTCCAGGACCCGGCCGACAGCTCATGGCACGCGCTGCGCTGGGAGCACGCCGGGGCGGCCGGCGGCCCGTTCAGCGACGAGGCCCTCGACTACGCGCGCCGCCTCGCGGCTGCCGCCCACCGATTCCCCGACACCAGGCGCGCCCTCGCGGAACTGCTCGACCAGTGGGGCTCCAGCCTGGCCGGCGACAAGGCCGGGCGGCGGATGGCGCTGCGGCTGTCCGAAAGCCGGCTCCGCATGATCCCCGGCCCGGGACCCCAGCCGCCGGCGGCCGGGGACGACGACCACCCCGCAGCCGACCTCACCGGGGCACGGAGCCCCGGTCGACTACGCCCGCCGTCGCCGGCTGCGCCGCTTCTCCCGGGCACGTCTCGACACCGACAGCTGGCGCCGCCAGCGCTACTTCCTCACCCGCCCCGCCACCTGGGCGCAGCGCCGCTACCCCGGCCACGCCAGCCTGCCTGCCGCCCCGGTGCAAGAGCAGCTCGCCCGGTTCCGCCTGATCGAGCTGCTCACCGGCACCACGCTGCTGCGCACCGGCCCGGACGGGACGATCACCCTGACCACCGGCGGCGAGCGATTCGCCCGCGACGTCGCCCCGGTGCTCGACATGCTGGCCGCCACCGGGCACTGAGCCGGCCTCTCGGGGCGGCCGCGGCCCGGCCCTTCGCTCCGCGGCCCGTCCGGCGCCCTCCTGCCGCGGCAACCGGCCTGGCCCCACGTGATGCCCCGGAACGCCGGCCAAGGTGACCTGCGGCCAGCCTCCCGGCTCGATGGGGGCGCGGGCAGCGCGCACGGCCATCCGGCTTCCCCGGATCCTGGGCGGCTTCTGCCGCGATCGGACCCGTTTCCCGGGCCCCGCGCCAGGGCTTGCACCCGGCGGTCACGATGAATACTATCTTTCACTAATTGATTAGTGAAGCGAGGTGCGTGATCGAGTTTCAGCTCGACCCCGTTTCGGGTGTCGCCACCTACCTCCAGCTGGTCCAGCAGGTCCGTGACGCCCTGCGGCTCGGCCTGCTGGAGCCGGGCGACAAGCTGCCGACCGCGCAGCAGGTCGTCGCCAAGCTGGCGATCAACCCCAACACGGTGCTGAAGGCCTACCGCGACCTGGAGCGGGAGGGACTGGTGAAGGGCCGGCCGGGCATGGGGACGTTCGTCATCCGGACGCTTCCCGGCACCGACCCCGCCGCGCAGCGGCGGTTCCTCGCCGCCATGACCGACCTGCTGCGCTCGGCCCGGTCGGCGGGCCTGGGCCCCGACGACATCGAGTCGATCTACCGGACCGCGGTCCGCAACTGCTTTACGGAGGGAGTCGCGTGAACACAGCCGTCGAGGCCAGCGGGCTCGGCAAGCGCTACGGGCGGCGGTGGGCGCTCGCCGACTGCACCCTGACGGTCCCCGCCGGCCGGGTCGCCGGGCTGGTCGGGCCGAACGGCGCGGGCAAGTCCACCCTGCTGCAGCTGGCCGCCGGGCTGCTCGACCCGGACTCGGGAGAGATCACGGTCCTGGGCGGGCGCCCGGGCGCCACCCCGGCGCAGCTCGCCCGGGTCGGTTTCGTCGCCCAGGACGCGCCGGTCTACGCGGGGCTTTCCGTCGCCGGGCACCTGCGCATGGGCGCGTGGCTCAACCAGGGCTGGGAGGCCCAGTTCGCCGACCGCCGCATCGGCCAGCTCGGCCTCAACCTCCGGCAGCGGGCCGGATCGCTGTCCGGCGGCCAGCGCGCCCAGCTCGCCCTCACCCTGGCGGTCGCCAAGCGGCCCGAGCTGCTGCTGCTCGACGAGCCGGTCGCCAGCCTCGACCCGCTGGCCCGGCGGGATTTCCTGCGGGACCTCATGGAGACCGTCGCCGAGCACGGGACCAGCGTCGTGCTGTCCTCGCACCTGATCACCGACATCGAGCGGGTCTGCGACTACCTCATCGTCCTCACCGCCTCCCAGGTGCGGCTAGCCGGGGAGACCGAGGAACTGCTGGCGTCGCACCACCGCCTGTCCGGCCCCCGCCGCGACCCTCGCACGCTCCCGGCGAGCTGGGAAATCATCGAGGAAAGCCACGCCGGCAAGCAGAGCACCCTGCTGGTCCGCACCTCCGACCCGGTCCTCGACCCGGCCTGGACCGTCCGGCCGGTCACCCTGGAAGACCTCGTCCTCGCCTACATGAGCCAGCCAGGCGACGCCGCGCGCGCCGGCCAGCCCGGACTGGAGATCGCGTCATGATCCGCTTCGCCTGGCTCCGGTTCCGCACCCAGGCCGCGGTGGCCGCCGGCGCGCTGGCCATCCTCGCCGTGATCCTGCTGGTGACCGGGATCCGGCTCGCCCACGCCTACGACACCGCCGTCGCCGTCTGCAAGCAGCAAGGCAACTGCGCGGCAAACCTGGGCAACGCCTTCCCCTCGAATGGCTACCTCACGGCGAGCAACGGGATGCATCCGCTCGTCATCGCCATCCCTTGCGTGCTGGGGATGTTCTGGGGGGCGCCGCTGGCCGCTCGCGAGTTCGAGGCCGGCACGTTCCGCCTGGCGTGGACCCAGGGCGTCACCCGGACCCGCTGGCTGGCCGCCAAGCTCGCCGTCGCCGGCGCGGCCAGCATGGCGGTCGCCGGGCTGCTCAGCCTCATGGTGACCTGGTGGAGCAGCCCGATCGCGGCGGCACAAATCGGGCACACCGGCTCGACGCCCGGCATCTTCAGCGAGAGCGGCATCGCCCCGGTCGGGTACGCCGCGTTCACGTTCGCCTTCGGAGTCACCGCCGGGCTGCTCAGCCGACGGACCCTGCCCGCCATGGCCGTCACCCTCGCCATCTTTATCGCCGTCGTCTGGTTTGCCTTCCCCTTCTGGGTGCGACCCCACCTCCTTCCGCCAGTCCAGGCGACCTCGGCGCTCAATATCGCATCGGTCGTGGATGACAGGAGTCGGCGTCCAAGGGCGCCCGTCCCGGCGACCTGTCGTGCAGACGCAGGTGAACATGCCCGGCGACTGGGTCTCTCCTCCAGCCAGATCATCACCCCGGCCGGCCGTCCCGCCTCCAGCGAGCCAGCCACCCGGGCATGCACGCCCGCCACATCAACAACCAAGACATGCGACGCCTACCTCGAAAGCCTTCACCTCCGGCAAACGGTGACCTACCAGCCCGCGAGCCGCTACTGGGCCTTCCAGTGGTACGAGACCGCGATCTACCTCGCCCTCGCCCTCCTCCTAGCCGGACTCTGCTTCCTGCGGATCCGCCCCGGCCGCTCCGCCGAACCCGACATCCACCGCCCCCGCGCCACCCGGCCGGCCCCCGCGCTTAAAAGGTCCCCGTGACCTCGGACGATCCCAAACAACCGGCCAGTCCGGCGAAGGCAGCCACGCAGCCAAACTCGCACAACGGAACAACAGCCCACCTGGCAACCCGCTCGGCCGTGGCCAACTAGCCCAACTCTGGCCAGATAGATCTTTTCCCTACAGTCCGCATTCCTGGAAGCACGGCCTGCCCACCGTGTGCTCCCGCCCCGCGAACCTGGCCGGGGGCTGTCACCGGCAAGACAGGGACCAGGCGGCAGCCATGACGGGGACCGGGCAACCGCCGCGCCCGCCGTGAACCGCCGGCGCACGGCCGGCCGGCCCGTCCTGGCAACATTGCCACGCCTTCCCGGAACATGTCGAGCCGTGACCGCCGCCCTGGCGGGCACGCGGCGGCCCGGCCGCAGGACCCAGCGGGCATCGTCACCGCTGCCTCAGCAGCAGCACCTGTCTGTCCGAGGCCTGTTTCCGAGGACCGCGTGAAAAAACGCCCTTAAAACCGGATTTCTGTTAATGGCGGGAGTTACGCGGCCGGCCTGACCCGGGCACGCGGCTCCCGCCCCGGTGGCGGCCGGCGCCGTCAGCCGGGCCAGAACCGGCCGTGCGGGCAGGAGCAGATCAGCGTGAAGCACGCGGCAGGTGCCGGGGCGGCCCCGCCCCGGCACGGCAGTAGCAGTGCCAGGGGGCACCCGACTGGGGACGGCCGGCGGGACCGTCCCGGACCGGCCCGGACGGACAGGGGACGGCTCGTGAGCGCCGGCCGCCGCCTGGCCACGGCCGCCGACGCACTGCCGGTCGTCTTGCTGGCGGTGATCGCTGGCGCCGGGTCGTTCAGCCACATCCGCGACACCGCCGCCCAGCACGGCCAGCGCGGGCCGATGCTGGCCGTCGCGGTGTGCATCGACCTCACCTGCGTGATGGCCGCCCGCGAAAGGCAGCGCGACAAGCGCCTCGGCATCGCCGTCCGCCGCCTGTCGTGGCCCACCATGGTGCTCGCCGACGGCGTCGGCCTCAGCCTGGCCGCCAACCTCGCCCAGGCCCAGCCCACCGCCTGGGGCCAGGGCCGGGGACACCCGGCAGGTGAGGTATATTCCAGCGCTGACCTGCACCGGAACGGCGGATGGCTACGCTAGCCGGTCGAGATCATCCGCACCGCGGAAAGTGCCCGGCGTGGTCGGCCTTCGGGAAGAAGACCTTCCGGTTAGAGATGAGCTCGCGGCGCGTCAAGAACCCTTTTGAAGGTCCGCCGGGCGCGAGTCACCACTTCATCGTCATCATTAGCCGTGCCCCATCGAAGGCCGCTGAGGGCATCAAGGACGGCATAGCAGGCCAGCATCTCGTGCTCCTCCGCGGTGAGCGTGCGCCCATATCCCGCGAAGAACTGCTCACGGAGATCGGGCCTGCGGTCCCACGGGCCGTATTCCAGGCGGACGAGGTCGCGGATGGCCGCGGCGGGTTCCGCGCGCTCCCAGTCGATGACGCCCAGCCGGGTGCTGGCCGGATCCCAGAGCCAGTTACGAGGCTGGAAATCCCCGTGGCTGGCAACGGCCGGGATGTGGGTGCCGAGCCATACGAGCCGGCGCTCGCGCAGTCGCGCACCAGCGCCTGCTGTACCGGCGTGAGCAGCCTGCCGGCCTGGTCCAGGTGCACGTCCACCCGGCTGGTCAGCCGACTGACATCAGCAGCGGCCCCCGGCGTTAGCGGGCTTTCGTGCAGGCGGCCGAGCAGCAGGCCAGCCTGCCGGTGCACCTCGCGCTCCTCCTCCGCGCTGAGCCGGGACCCGAGGACCGGCTGGCCGGGCACAGCCGACACGACCATGATCAGCTGCTCCGGGTCGGCGGCGGCCAGCTCTGGGACGCGCCCGGGACCGAGCGCCTGCGCCCAGCCTTGCAGGGCAGCCACTTCCCGCGCGTGAAAGCGGCCAGAGGAATGGCGCTTGAGGTACCAGTATCTGCCGGAGGCGCAGGTCAGCCGCCATACCGCCGAGCTGTCCCGCGGCCAAGAGCAGTCAGCCACGTCCGTGATCTCCCCCGCTACCTGACTCGCCAGCGCAATGTATGGTCCCGGCAGTCTCGACACGGCTCCGAATCCTCCCAGGACCCGGCCGTTACCGGGCGCGAAACGCCGAAGTGCCGACTTTCGATGCTTGCCTTGCAAGGTCCACCACGACTGAGCCGCTGCACCGCAGCCAGTACAGCGACGCGAACCGCGCCTCGCCGCCCAGGGCCTGCCCGAGGCCAGCGCACGACGGCCGGTCGGGAATGGCGTGCCGGTCCCATCCGCTGTCCACGTACTCCACGAGCTGGAAGTACTGCCCGCGGTGCAGGTGAGGCCCTCTCTCCCTCGTCGTTAGCGATGAGGCGCGGAGCGCAGCCCCCGCGGGCGGCATGATGGTGGACAGCCGTGACGAAGCGCGCCCGCGCGGCTGTGGTCCCGGGTGGCAGCCTACGCAGGACGTAGCGCGGGGCCGGCGTGCCGACCAGCCAGGTGCGGTCAATGCCCGCAGGTGCCAGTTCCGAGATAGCGACCGCCTGATCGGGGCCAGGGACCATGTATCGCGCCAGCACATGCGAGACGCCGGGCGCTGGCATGACCGTCCCAGTCGGCATGTAGTTCAAGGCCCCGCTGGCCGCATGAGTTTCACGGGGTACCACTGTCCGGCCGCCGCGCCATGGGCACCAGCCGGTTTTTCGTACAACCGCATAAGCCCGTTTTTCGTACAACTGCACACGACGGTTGACAGAGAGTAGTGGGCAAGAGGGACGATAGGAGGGCAATGCAGCCCCCGATTACCCGGAAGCCGGTGCATTATCGATGGACGCGCCCGCCATTCCCCGCAAGCTCAAGCAGTTCGTCCTCAAGCCGACGGTGTTCTGCTATCACCGCTGCCCCTACTGCGACCCGCGCCAGGATTACTACCGTGACCTGGTCGCTGACCGGAAGAAGACGCTGCCGCTCGCCGCCCAGCCGGGGGCGCGGCGGCCGAACCCTGGTCACATGCCGCTGGACATGGCGCTACGGACGATCGACGAGGCCGCCGCGCTAGGCATGGAGGAGCTACAGCTCAGCGGGGGCGACCCGTTGCTGTACCCGCACCTGGTCGAGGTAATACGCGCGGCCAGGAAGCACCCGGGCGTGTTCGTGCTGATGAACTCAGTCGGCACCGGCGTCACGGTCGGCAAGGCCCGCGAGATCATCGAGGCGGGGCTGGGGGCGTGGAACTTCTCCGTCGATACCCTGGACCCGGCCTTGTACGAGCAGCTGCGCGGCGTGCCGAAGGCGCTGCCCGCGATCATGAACGCGATCGCCACCGTTCGCGAGGCCGGCGCGGACTTCCCCGGCTTCCGGTTTAACTACATGACCGTCATCACCCGGCACAACTTCCGCGGCCTGCCGGAGCTGCTGGCCCACTGCGTGGACGCCGGGGCGGCCTCGGTCTACCTGATGAACGTCTACGGCGACACCACCGGGCAGTCGCTGCTGGCCGAGGCGGAGATCCGCGAGTTTCGCGACCAGGTCGTCCCGCAGATGCTGGCCGTGCTGAAGGACAAGAACACCGCGCCGGTCGTCCAGTCCAACGCGGTCGAGGTGCTGGGCAGCTTCTTCTCCCCGGAAACCCCCGATGCCAGCTACGCCCGCGGCACCTACTGGCCCGACAAGGAAAGCGTCCGCAAGGCGTGCCGCATTCCGGACTACTACTCGCTGATCGAGCCAGACGGCCGGGTCCTGCCGTGCTGCCAGGTGGAGATCTCCCACGAAGGCGAGGTCGGCAACGTCGCTGGCACGCCGCTGGCCGAGGTGTGGTCCGGGGAGCAGTTCGGGCAGTTCCGCCGCGACCGTATCCCGTTCTGCCTGCAGTGTTCCGCGCCGCGCAACCGGACCCTCGGCCTGGTCCCGCACATGTGCCGCCAGTTCCGTGACTGACCTGCTCGCGTCGGTGGTCGTCGCCGTCCGCAGTGATGACCGGACCCGGCGGCTGCTCGCCTCGCTAGCCTCCCAGACTGTCCCCCGCGAGTCGTATGAGGTCATCGTGGCGGAGAACGGCAGCGCCGACCTGGCCGATACTGACGGGGCCTACGGGCTGGTCCGCTATGTGCACCTGCCCCGGGCCAGCAGCGGCGCCGCGCGGAACGCCGGCCTAGGCCTGGCCCGGGGCCGGTTCCTGCTGCTGACCGACGCCGACTGCGTGGCCCGGCCTGGCTGGATCGAGCACCTGACCGCCCACCTGGCCGGCGGTGACGTCGCCGCCGCCGGCGGGAGGATCGTGAAGCACCAGCCCGGGACGTGGGCGCAGCGGCACGCCATCACCGTGGTCGACGGGCAGCGCGAGCTCAGTTACCTGCCGGCCCTGCACCTGCCGTACGTCGCCGGGGCCAACGCCGGCTTCATGACCAGCGCGCTACGCGAGGCGGGCGGCTTCGATGCCGAGTTGCTGTCGAGCAACGACGTGGACGCCTGCTACCGGCTCGGGCTGCGCGGCCACCAGATCGGGCTGGCCCCGGACGCGGTGATCGAGCACGACGACCGGGCCACCGTCACCGCGCATTTCCGCCGCTTTTACCGGTACGCGGTCTACCAAGTGCTGCTGTACGCCAAGTACAAGCACGTCTCCGGCAAGCGGTACGTGCTAGACGCCTACCCACTGCGGCGTGCCCTCCAGGCCGGCGCCAGCGTGCCCGGCTGCGCGGCAAGGTTGCTGCGCGGCGACCCGGGGCCGACCTTGGCCGCCGCGCTCCAGCTCATCGAGGCGGCTGGGGTGCTGTGCGGCGACATCAGCGGCGCGGTCCGGTTCCGCCAGCCCTACCTGTGACACGGCCATCATGCCTGACCTGAAAGGAGCCCGGCCATGAGCCTGCCGGACCGCCCGTCCCCTGTGAAGTCCCGCGACCGCCAGCTCACCCGGCGCGGGGTGCTCTGGCTGGGCCTACGCTGCGATGTCCGGTGCAAGTTCTGCTACGACGAGCACGTCCCGACCGCGCAGAAAGGCTGGCTGCCCCTGGATGACGCGGTCCGCGCGCTGGATAAGTTCCGCTCCTTCTACGGCAACGAGTTCGTCGACTTCATGGGCGGCGAGCCGACCCTGCACCCGGCGATCCTGGACATAGTCGGGCACGCCGCGAGCATCGGGCTGCGTCCTACCGTCATCACCCACGGGATGCACCTGGCCCGGCCCCAGCGGGCCGCAGCGTTCGCGCAGGCGGGCATTCATGACTTCCTGGTCTCCGTCCACGGCACTGGCGACACCGCCAGGGCGATCCACGGCCGGGGCCGGGACAACGCCGCACGGCAGGAGCGGGCGCTGGACAACCTCCGCGACCTAGGCGTCCCGTTCCGGTTTAACGTCACGATGATCCGCGACAACCTCACCGAGCTGGAGGCCATCGCCGCGCTCGCCGCCGGCAAGAGCGCGAGGGTGGTCAACTTCCTGACCTTCAACCCGTACTTCGAATGGGAGCGCGATGTCGAGATCAGCTTCCAGGCGCGGCACTCCGAGATCGCCCCGTACCTGATGCGGGCGATCGACACCTGCACCGCGGCCGGCGTCGAGGCCAACGTCCGGTACATGCCGCCCTGCCAGCTCCCCGGCTACGAGCAGCACGTCTACACCGGATTCCAGCTCCCTTACGACCTGCACGAGTGGGATTACAACTCCTGGTACGACGCTGGCCACCCCGGGCAGCCAGGGCAGGACTGGTACTACCAGGCGTCCCGGGGGCAGCGTGAGCGGCATGGCTATCAGCAGGCTCCCGCCTGCGCCGGGTGCGCGCTGCGCGAGGTCTGCGACGGGTTCCACGCCCAGTACGCCGCCCGCTGGGGTGGCAGCGAGGCAGTTCCTTATCCTGGACCGCTGGTCACCGATCCCCGACGATTCATCCAGCACCAGGACAAGTACCAGTACCCCGCAGAAGCGGGCTCCGTGGCCGGCCAGGCCCGGCTCGTCGCGAGCAGACCTGACCCGGTCGCTCAGCTTGACTGCTAGCGGCGGTGCCAGCGCCCGCCACAAGCTCCCGGCCGGGGAATGAGCGCGCTGTCGCGGCTCGCCACGGCGGTGATGACAGCCGGCGTGGCACGGCAGGCGTTCATCCTGTCCGGCATCGTGCGCGCCGGCCGGTTCCTGCGCGAGGACAAGGACCCGCAACCGCCATCCCGGCGCGGCGAGATTGCGCCGAGGTTCTTCATCGTGGTGCCGGTCTTGCGCGAGGCCGCAATCCTCCCGGAGGCAGTGGCGCACTTCCAGGCGCTTGCCTGCGCGCACGCGGCCACGGTCGTCATCGTCACCACCGCCCGCGAGGCCACGGAGGCGCCCCGGCATCCTGCCGCTGGCGACACGGTCGCTTCGGCCCGGGAGCTGGCCCGCGACGGCAAGTGCGTCCACCTGCACTATCCCGACCCGCTGGGCCTCAAGGGCGACCAGCTCAACTTCGCGGCGGCGTCCTGCACGGCGATGCTCCCGGACGGCGTGCCGTCCTCGCAAGCGTTCCTGGCGTGCTACGACGCGGACTCCCGCCCGCCCCTGGACTCCCTGGCCCGCCTCGCCTGCGCCATCGCCGGCCATCCCGGGGCGGACGTGTTCCACCAGTCCGCCCGCTTCGAATCCCGCCAGCGGCCGGCCGACGGGCCGCTGCGCCGCGGCCGCGCCGCAGTCTGCGACGCCGGCGCACTGCGCGCCAACCGGTTCGTCCTCGGCTTCGAGCTCCCCCGGCTCCTCAACCGCTGCGGCCAGGCCAGTGCGATCAAGCAGGCACTGTGCTGCGGCGTGTACGCGCACGTCACCGGCCACGGGTTGTGCATCCGGTTGTCCCTGCTGGAGAGGCTGCCGTTCCCGGCCCGCTCGCCGCTGGAGGACATGCACTACAGCTTCATCCTCGGTTCCCGGGGCCTGCCCATGGTCCCGGTACCCAGCCTGGATTCCGCCGAGGTGCCCGCCACCGTGACCGCCCAGGTGCAGCAGGCGGCCCGCTGGTTCTTCGGCCCGGCCCGGTTCGCCCGCTACCTGAACGACCCGGCCACGCGCGGCGGCTGGCGGGCCACGATCATGGCAGCCTCAGCATGCGGGTCGGCAGCCGAATGGGCCGGCTGCGCCATCGTCCCCGCCCTGGTGTGTGCCCTGATGGCCATCGGCACCCCGCCCGTCCGGGTGACGGCGGGCTGCTATGCGGCAGTCTGCGCTGTGCAGGTCGTGCTGACCGAGGCATGGCTCGGCGCGCCGGGGCCTCCGGGTGCCCGGCTGGCCCGCGTCGCGGCCTTCCCCCTGGCGCTCGGTGTACACGGGATAGGCGGCATCTTGGGATGGGCGCGGCTACTCGGCGGCGCATCCGGTGCCGGGAAAACCGAGCGCGGAGCCGGTGCATGAGGACTCGGCCACTCATCGTGGCCCTGGAGGGCCCGTGCTGCGCGGGCAAGACCACCCTCGGCCGCCTGCTGGCAGGGGGGCTCCGCGACCTGGCCGTCGCCTTCGTGCCCTGCTACGCCGACCAGGCCGGCGGCGGCCGGTTCCTTCCGCGCCAGGAGGCGGTTTCAGTCGCCGAGCGGGAACAGGCGCTGCGCCGGCTCCTGCTCATCGAGGCCGAACGGCTCGCGCAGGTGTCCCCACGGTGCGACGTCATCCTGGAAGACCGCAGCGTGCACACCCTGCTCGCGAATTCCTACGCCCTGCAGTGCCAGACCGGCATCGGCTTCCTGGCCCCCTCTGCCCGGCTGCTGCGAAGCTCGCCCGTCCCCGCCTGGCCGGAGCTGGTCCTCTACCTCGACCTGCGGCAAGACGCCGTCCAGGGCCGGAATCCCGGTAAGTTCCCGCCGGGCAGCATCTACACCGACCGGGGCTTCAACGCTGCCGTCCGGGAATATTTCCGGCGGCTCGCCGGCCAGAAAGCCCCGCATGTGGCGTGGCTTGATGCGACGCTAGGCTTGCCGGAACTGGCGCGAGCCGCCGCAGCGCGCATCCGGCACGAGACGGGACAGGAGCTCATCAGGGGAGCCTTATGGATCAGGTGCCGCTGTCGGGACGGGTGATCTTCTCAGACTGGCATGGCGTCCTGTCCCGCGACCCTTTCTGGACCTCGATCCGCGACAGCGCCACCCACCCCCTGCACGAGCAGCTCGAAGCGGGCATGGCCGGGGTCTTCGATCCCGCCCGCGACATCGCCGGCGGGTGGATGAAGGGCCTGCTGTCCTCCGACCAGGTAATCGCCCAGATGGGCATCCAGCTCCGTGGCCGGTTCACGGGCGACTTCCTGGCCCGCCGCCTGGACCTGGACTGCGCGCGGATGAAGGTCAACGTCGCCTTGTTCGAGGTGCTGCGCGTGATCCGGGCCGAGGCCATGGTCGTGATCGCCACCGACAACATGGACTGCTTCGCCCGCGCCTTCGAGCGCGCCCGCAGCCGCCGGCGCCGGCCGGGCCGACGGGAGACGCTGGCGGACTGGGCCGTCATCTGCGACGACATCATCTGCTCCAGCCAGGCCGGAACGCTGAAAAGCGAAGACCCCCAGGCGTTCTTCGGCCCTGGCTGGACGCGCACGGGGTCGGCTTCGCCGACGCCGTGCTCATCGATGACCGCGCGGACAACTGCGCGGCGTTCACCAGCCAGGGGGGCACCGCCATCCAGTGGAAGATGGGCACCAGCGACCTCGGGGAAGCCACCAGCCCCCTACGGCAATGGCTCGATGAAGGCTCTCGAGCCGTCCCCTTCCCCACGGCACGGCCGGCACCAGCCAGCTAGCCAGCCGGCCCGGCCCGGCCCGGCCCGGCCCGCCAGGCAAGGGGCGACCGGTCAGGACTCGCCGGCCCGGCGGCCCGGAACGGACCTGAGGCGGCGGTCGGACGCCAGGCGCTGTCGCTCCACCTCAGGCCACAACCTGGCGAGCACCCCGCCCGTTCGCAGTGCCGCATCGCATCGCGTCGCCAGGTACCAGGTTGCCCATCGTTCCGCCTTCTCCACCTTGGACACCAGCTCCTGGCTATACCGGGTCAGCACCGCCAGCTCCCGCTGAGTCAGGCCCCGCTTCGTCCTCCAGCGGCGCAGCTCAGCACCGAACCGGTCCCGCGCGGACGCCTCCGGCGTCAGGACCCTCGCCCGCCTCCCCATCACCGGCCTCGCAAGCAGGTCCCCCGCCCCTAACAGGGCAAGGCCGCCCACACGACCTTGCCAGGGGCGCCGTCGTCGGCCGGATACCAGCCCGACCGGCCGCTCAGCGCCTGGACCAGGGACAGTCCGCGTCCGCCTTCGTCCTGGTCGCCGGCGTTCCCGGGCCGGGGGATGCCGGGGCAAAGGTCACGCGCGAGGATGGACAGCTCTCCCTGGCCGTGGGTGGGGATCAGCCGGAAGAAGAGGGCGCCCGCGCGGCGGGAGGCCTGCACCGCGTTGGTGGCCAGCTCTGACACGACGAGCTCGGCATCGTCTGAGAGGTCGCCCAGCCGCCACTCTCGCAGGATCACCTTGGCCCAGGCACGGGCGCAGGCGGGCGCGGTGGCCAGCGCGGCCAGATCGAGGACCACGTTCGGCGGCCAGGGTGGCGCCTGTGACGGGTGAGGGCGGTGCTGCATGGCTGGCCTTCTCGCTGCGGTGCTGACGGGCATCGGTGCCTCCGGGAGGCTCGCGCTAGCCCGCCCCGGCTAGTGCCCGCCGGGACGGGCTTCCGGTTACGTGGCGGCCCCGGCGGGCGAGGGCCCCGGTTCCGCCTGGCCGCTGGAGCGCAGGAGCGACATGGCCCGGTTTGCCTCGTCCACCACGGCGGCAGCGACGGCGGCGGGGTTGGTGATCGAGCCGTAGAACTCGGGGTCGGTGGTGCTGGCGGCGGCCTGGGGCCAGTGCTCGCGGGTCCAGGTCAGGCAGCCGTCGTCGGTCACGCAGATCCTCGCGTCCGCGCTTGTGGCGGGGGCGGTGGCGATGATCCCGGCGCGGGCGTCGAAGAAGTCCTCGTCGGTGTAGACCTCTAGCTGCACGTCCAGGCCGCGGGCTGTCAGCTCCAGGCCGACGAGGCCCTTGAACGTGATGCCTTCTTCCCCGTACTTGCGGCCCAGGCGCGGGTACGGGCCGGGACGGCCGGTCAGCAGCGTGGTGGCCAGGTCGGCGGCTAGCCGGGCCGGCCCGCGACGGACCGCACCCCGGCCGGACACCGGACAGGACGAAGCTGCCGAGGCCCGTCCCCGCGGTGAGGACGGCCGTCCCCGCCGCGGGGACGGCCAGGACTGGGGTACTCACGGCGCGCGCCGCACCGCCGCGAGTCGCCACGCTGACCACGGCCAGCCAGTCACCCGGGACGCCCCGCGCCCCCGCTCTGCCATGGTCCGCGGACTGGCCTCACGCGGGATTCGCGTCACCCCGCCAGGGCTCTGCCGCAGACGGGCATATACCTGGCGTATACCTGGCGTGTACCTGAGCCGGCCCGGCCGCACGGGCCGGTGCCGGAGCCGGAGCACCAGGCCGGGTGAGGTCAATTCCCGCGCTGACCTGCGCCGAACCGCCCAGGTACATTGCGGGCCGAAGGCAGGTACACGCTCGAATGCCAGCGCGGGAGCCTCAACGGCACCCCCCGCCCGGCTGGCGTGCCAGCCGCCGTGCTCACCGGCAGCAATCAGATATTGGCTTGCTCGGCTATCCACTGATTCGCACTATCTTGAGCTTGGGCCAATAGCAGGCTCAGCCGCTCGTCGCCAAGGTCACTGACCAGCCTTCTCATCAGGATGAACTGGGTGTAAGCGGTGGCTGCCGCTTCGGCCGGGACGGAAAACGGCGTATCGCGCAGAGCGGAAAGGATCATCTGCTCGGCAAGGGTAGGGCTGACAGGGGCGCGATCGCCGTCACGGATGCGCACCTGGCTAACGAACTTAATCACGTCTGCGGTCGACCAGTCACTGGCGAACCGGAGGTGGCTCGCAGTGATGAAGGCCATGGTCAACAGGGCGGGGAAATCGCGGCCCTCGCCGAGGCCGATCTCGCGGTCGATGCGGTCGAATGCGTCAGCGTCATCCGTGAGCGCGGCGTGGAGTGCCGCGACGTGGTGAGACGAGATCGTCATCGGCCTGCCCGGCGCTGGAAGTAGTCCTCAGCCTGGGTGGCCGCTTCGGCCAGGAGCGCGTCGATAGCGGCCGCGGGCGCTCCGTTCTCGCGGGTAAGGGCGAACAGCATGGCGGTCTGCGCGGCTCCGGACCTGCGCCCGTCGAGCGCGCCGATGAGATCATCATCGCCGGTGGAGGCCCGGATGACCGTCTCGGCGTCCTCGGCGGAGAGGATCCCGGCGGCGGTGGGGTAGCTGGCGCGGGCCTCGGCGACGAACTCGATGACGTCGGCTGCCGGCGGCTTCTCGCCGAACCGGCGGGTCGCGACGCTAGTGAAGGCAGCGGCCAGCACCACCGCGAAAGCCTGCTGCTGGCTGGCGTCAAGGCCCTCGCGCAGGCTCTGGTAGGTGCTGAAGTCCCTGGTCAGGAAAGCCCGCAGCACGGCGACCGCGCTGTCCACATCCGTGTTCGTCACGCCTTGTGCTCCTTCCGTAGAGCTGATAGCGCGTGCCGTAGGGCGACCGCTGCGGCAACCCCGATGATAGTCATGCTGCTGATTGCGTCGCTTGCTCCCGGATCCGGCGGGACCGGATGATCGGGAGCGGTGCGCGTTGTGGCGTGGTAGGGCTGTGGATGCCCGGATGGCCCAGGGGCTGAACGGTCATCGATAACGATGGCCTCGCCGATGGCTCCCGAGCCATCGGAAACATCGCCCGCTTCCTTGACCATTTCATCGAAGAGCCTGTCAAGACGGCTTTCAGTACGGTCGTCGCCTTCCATGTCGAGGATCTCCGCGCCGGTCGGCTTGCGGCCGATGCCGGTCGGGGTGGTGTCTCCGACGGTGCGCGCTTCGGGAGGCAGGTATTCAATGGTGACTGGTACGTCTGTGCCGTTCTGGGCGTGGCCGTCAACCTGGCCTTCGGTGGGGCCGGGCGTGCCGTTCTCGCCTTCATTGTTGCGCACGGGCGGCTCCGTGACGGTATCTGGCTGGCTCGGGCTGCTGCCGTCGGTGCGCGTGTCCAGTCCGTCGTCTTGGCTGCTGTTCGTGTCGTCCCAGGTGGCGGCGGCTGCTTCCTGGCGGGTGCGGGGCTCGGGCAGTTGTTCTTCTGCGGCAAGAAGCGCTGCCACATCGCCGTCGTACTCGGTAGCGGGATTAGCGGAGAAAGCTTCTGGGTCGTCGTCGCCTGGCTGGGTGCTGTCATCCCAGGTGGCGGCGGCTGCTTCCTGCCTGGTCCCGGGCTCGGGCAGCTGCTGTTCCTCGGCGAGGAGCGCTGCCACGTCGCCGTCGTACTCGCTGGCCAGCTCGCTGCCGTCGGGGTCATCCGGTGTGCCGTCCCAGGTGTCGGCGGCGGCTTCCTGGCGGGTGCGGGGCTCGGGGAGCTGGTCTTCGGCGGCGAGGATGGCGTCGATATCAGCGTCGCTGTAGCCCGCGAAGTCGTCGTCGGGTGCGGCATCGGGGTAGCCGCCCGGGTTGTCGGCGGATGCCGACCCGCTGCTGGCGTCAGGCGGTGCCGTCGCGGCTGCCTCGCTGGCTGGCTGCGTGGTTTCGCTGGCCTGGTAAACCTCGCTCACCGGGCGCCGCCAGGGTCTCCGGGGCTTGCGGGAGAGGACGGGCGGCGCAGCAGGTTGCGGGGCCACTGCAGTCTGCGTGAACGCCTCCAGCGCCTCGGCGAGCTGGGCGGGCCAGTCGTCACTGCCGGCGTGAGCGCCGACGGCCTGCTCGATGGCGGAGCGGGGACGTGATCCCCACAAGGTGGCGGTGACGGCCTGGCCGTCGCGCTGGTCGCGGAGGTACCAGCGGGTCACGGCGTTCAGCTGGGCCTTGGCCGTGGCTCCGGGGACCGGCTGGCCGTAGGTGCGCTCCCATTCGCCGCTGCGCGGGTGACGCCCGGCAGCGGGCGAGCGGCGGGCGGGCCGCAGCGCGTCCCGCACCAGCGCCCACTTGTACGGCGGGGCGAGGTACTGGGGCTCTTCCGGCTCGCAGGCCCGCGTGCCCTCGGCGATGGCCTGGCGCATGGCGGCGGTGACGTGGACGGCGAGGGCTGCCGGGCTGACCCGGGTGCCGATCGCCGGGACGCGGGCGGCGACCGCCGCGTCGGCCGCGTGGGACAGGGCGCAGTCCCGCAGCCGGCCGTCCATCGACCGCAGGCTGGCGGTGAACGCCGGGGCGGGGCGGGGCATGTCCCAGCCGGTCAGGTGCGCGACGACGGACAGCTCGGCCCACACGGTGATCCGCGGGTCGGTAACGGCGGCACGCTGCGCGGCGCGCATCTGGCCCAGCGTGCACGGCCCGGCCAGGCAGTCCGCACCGCAGGTGGCGCTGCGCCGGGCGATCACCGGCCCGGCCGAGGCGGTCACCGCCGGGCCGGCGGCCTCGCGGGCCGTGCCGTCAGGCATACGGACCAGCAGCGGGTAGTCCATCCCGTCGGCATGCACCGCGGCGTCACCCGGCGAGCAGAGTGACCAGGTACTCCGACTGGGCGGGGCTGAGGTTCATCGTCGCGCCGACCGCGTCGCGGTCATCGGCGGCCGGGAGGCGGTGCACGATCTTGACGGCGGTGTTCTTGATCGCGTCCGGGATCAGCTTGGCCGGGATCTGCTCGACGATGACCAGGCCCTCGCCGTAGGCGCGGACCTCGGCCAGCAGGTCGGCGAACATCTCAATGGACTGGGCGGCCGGCCCGGTGCCGGTGCCGGGCGGGGGCTGGCGCAGCAGCCGGTGGGCTTCCTCGATCACGGTCAGGTGCCGCAGCCCGGACGCCGCGGCAGGGCCTTCCGCGCGCTGCCGCAGCCGCAGGTGCTCCGTCAGCCGGATCAGCACCGCCCCCATCAGGAACGCCTTGTCGCGGTCGTCGCCGGCGTCCTCGATCTCCAGCACCACGTTGCCATCAAGCAGCGCGCCGAAGTCGAGGGGATGGCCGCCGTCGAGGAACCGGCCCGCGGTGCCCATCCGCAGGGACCCGATCCGGACGGTGACGAACCCGCGCACGTTGTCGGCGACCTCCCGGCCGTAGCCGATCTCGCTGACCACGGCCATCGCGGTCGCCTGCAAGTCCTCCAGGCCCGGGTAGGCCGGCTGCACCCCGGGCGTGGCGGGCTGCCCGGTCACCAGGTCCCACCCGGCCTGCTCGTAGCACCGGGTCAGGGCGGCGGCGAGGATCTGGGGAAACGGCTCGTCGGCCTGGAACGCGGCCAGGAACAGGGCGCGCAGCAGGTCGGCGTGGGCCTGCAGCGGGAACCGGGACCCGCCGGGGCCGGGCGGCGGGCTCCAGCGGGTTGATCCCGGCCGCCGGCTGGCCCAGGTCACCGGGCCGGATGCGGATCACCTGCGCCCTGGGGAAGGCGGGCGGCCATGAGCCGGTACTCGGCCTTGGCCGGCTCGACCACCAGCCACGGGATGCCCGCCCCGGTGGCCTGCTCCAGCAGGTTCCGGACGGTCTGCGACTTGCCCGCCCCGGTCGCCCCGCACACGAACACGTGCCGGTTCAGCGACGCCCGCGGCACTGCCAGGTCACCGCACGGGACCCGGTTCCAGTCCAGCACCTCCCCCAGCCGCACCATGCCGCCAGCCCGCCCCGGCAGCCGCGCCCGCCAGGGCGGTCTCGGGGGTCAGGTCGAACTGCGGGCGCAGCACCATCCGCAGGCCGGGCACCTCCCGCGCCGGGCACACGGGCCAGCGCGGCGACCAGCGCGGTCGAGCCGTAGAACGGGGCGGCCGGCTGCGGCTCCGGCCACCGCCCGTCCGCCGACCCGGGGCCGGGGCTGGCGCGGCCTGGTAGGGGCTCATCGCGGCGGCGCGCTGCCTGCCGTCGGCAGCCGCCCACTGCAGCGCGGGATCGTCCATCAGCGACCGCCGGGCGGGACCGTCGCGGTTATGCCCGGGAGGGCGGGGCGGCGGGCCGGGCGGGCAGCAGCGCGTACGGCAGGCCCGTCAGGTCGGAGGAGGCGCGCAGCAGCCCGGCGACCTGCGCGGCCTGCTCCGGGGTGGCGGCCCCGGCGAGCAGGTGCACCCGCCACAGGCCGGTGGAGGCGGCCTGCCGCAGCTCCTGCGTGCCGGGCGGCGGCGCGGCGCTCGGCGAGCTTGGCGCGGGGGCTGTCGGAGCGCTGCGCCTCCAGCTGGGCCAGCGCCGCCTCGCTGGTCAGCTCATCCACCGTGCCCTCGTCGGCCGGCTCGGCCAGCAGCAGCCACCCGAACGGCCCCAGCCACGCCGACAGCAGCCCGTCCTCCAGCGACGGCCGCCCGTCCCCGCCCGCCCGGCGGAAAGCCTGGCGTGTCCTGGTCGGCGAGCAGGACATCGCAGACCCCGGCCAGCGGTGTCCAGTACCCGACCGCCGCGAGCATCCGGGCAGCCTCGCCGCCGGGCAGCGGCCGCCCCCGCGCGCCCGCGGGCAGGGCGAGCACGTGCTGCCCGTTATCGCGGCGGCGGCCAGGCCAGGGCCGGCGGTGATCACCCGTACCGGGCCGCCGGCCCGCTCCCGCACCCAGGCGACGGCGACCGGGGCACCCCGGCAGTACGCCGACACCAGCTCCGCCGCCCGCTGCACCGCCCCGTCACCGGAAGGTCGCTCATCGGGGCCTGACTCGTCGCGGCGCTGCGGGGCGCGGGGGACCTCGGTCAGCTGCCAGGCGGGCAGCGCTGACAGGACTTCCCACGGCTGCTGTCCCGGACCCATCCCGCCCCTCGCATCAGTCGGCCTGTCAGGTTGCCCTCACGCTAATAAGAACGGCTCCGCTCCGGAAGCGGTTCACTCCAAAACGTGACAGAGCGGGTCATCTCGTGGCATCATCGACTCCACGGGGGAATGCGGCCAGGCGACGATCACGGCGACAGACAAGGGGATCACGCCGTCATGACGATGCAGCCCGCCGGCCTCCAGGACGGGACCACGGGGACCGAGCAGCCTGCTGTTCACCGGCGGCCCCCGGCTCGGCTGGGTATTCCGCGACCGCCGCCAGGCCATCACCCCCTACGCCGAGCCCGAGCCAGACCCGCAGGTACTCGCCGGCCAGCTCGCGGCCCGCCGCGAGCGGGCGCAGCGGGCCTGGCGGTTCTCACTGCTGTGGGTCGCCCGGCCGCTGCTGCCGCTGGCCCTGGTGCTGTACGCGGCCGGGAGCCTCGCCCGGGACGCGACCCACCGCGCGCACCCGGGGGCGCTGGCCTGGCTGCCGTTCGCGGTCGCCGCCGCCGGGATAGCCTGGCCGGCCTGGTGCCTCGCGCGGCTGATCCTGGCCCGGCGACGCCGACCCGGCCCGGATGCACCAGGCGGCGCTGGCACGGGTGGCGGCAGCGGGCCGGCGAACACGAGCAGGCCGAGCTTGCCCGCCTCGACGGGGTGCCGGAGTGGGCCAGCGCACGCTCCCCGGCGCGGCGCACCGACATCTACGGCGGCACCCTGGGCGGCTGGCAGGTCGCTGCTGGCCGTCCACGGCGCCTCGGTCCTGGCCGCGCAGCCGCTGCTGGTCGCCGACTTCTCCGGTCAGCTCGCCAGCAGCGAGCTGACCGCGCTCGCCCGGCGGCACGGTGTCCCCGCCGCCGTCTACCCGCTCCCCGCCGCCCTGGCCGCCTCCGGGATCCTGGCCGGGCTCACCCCCGCGCAGTTCGCCAACGCGCTGGCCGAGGCGATCCACGCCGGGACCTCCGGCGGGGCGGCCCGTGCTGAGCGGGCGGTGGACGTGCGGGTGATCGAGCAGCCTCGCCGCCGCGCTCGGCGGCAGCCTGACGCCGGCCCGGCTGGCCGCCGCCGTGCAGGCCGCCCTCGGCCAGCCCGTCCCGCGCGGCCTGCTCACCGCCGGCGAGGCCGAGCTGATCGGCGGGGACCTGTTCCGCGACGCCTACCGCGCCCAGATCGGCCCCAGCCTGGTCCGCCTCGACGCGTTCGTGTCCGACCTCGCCCGCTCGACCGGCACCGGGGCGCCGCAGCCGCCCCGGCCCGCCTGGTACACCTGCCTGGCGCTGGAGCCGGGAGCGCGCAGCGCCCGCGCCGAGCTGCTCACCGCCCTGACCGTCCAGTGGCTCACCGTCGCCGTCACCCAGAGCACCGCGACCACCCCGGCGGTCATCATCGCCGGCGCCGACGAGATCACCCGCGGCCACCTGGAAGCCCTCGCCGACGCGTGCGAGCGGCGCGGCGTCCCGCTGACCCTGCTGTTCCGCCACCTGCGCGACGACGCGACCGCCCTGATCGGCGGCGCGACCGCGACCGCGTTCATGCGGCTCGGCAACCACCACGAGGCCGAGCAGGCCGCCTCGTTCATCGGCCGCCAGCACACGTTCACCGTCTCCGGCTGGACCGCCACCCAAGGCGGCGAGCACAGCACCGCCAGCACCAGCGGCTACTCCCACGGCACCAGCCAGTCCCGCGGCACCAGCACGACCTCGGGGTGGAGCGGCGACGGGCTGTGGGACCAGACGGCCTCCGGCGGGCGCACCCGCTCCCGCGACCACGGGCGCAGCCAGGAATGGTCGCAGTCCGACACCGCCTCCGACGGGCGCGAGCTGGAGCACCGCGCAGAGCACCCAGCGGGTCTACGAGTACGCCGTCGAGCCCGCCGTCCTGCAGCAGCTGCCCGGCAACGCCCTGCTGTTCCCGGCGCGCGGCACCGCCGCCGGCCTGCTGGCCGTCGAGTGCGACCCGCAGATCATCACCCTGCCCGGCGCCGCCGCCAGCCTGGCCACAGCCAGCGACCCCGCCATCACCCGCCCGGCCGAACCGGACGGCTGGCCCGAGCTGACCGCCCCCCGTCATCAGCCCGCCAGCCAGCTCTGGCGCGGTTCCCCCGCCGACAGCGAGCCCGCATGGCCGCCGCAGCGGCCCGCCCCGCGCTGGCCCCGGCCCCGCGGCTGACCCGGCTATTACGGGTACGACGGGCCAGATCGTCTCGGATCCGCCTGCCCGTTGCATGCGGTGCCCATGGCGGCTTGCGTGCCCGGCCGGCGAAGCCGGGGCTGCGCCGCAAGTCAAGTGACCGCGTCTGACTCTCGAATGTCAGACTGGCAGTGCAGGCTATGGAGCAGTGGATCCCACCTTGCACCTTGGCGGTCAGAAGCATGTTCAGGATGCTCAAAAAGCTATGTCGCCGCTTCCTGCGGAGCGCCTGGCTCGCAGCCCTTAGCTTGTTCGGCCCGCGCGGAGGATTCCTGCCTCCCGACGAGCCAGTGCTGAACGGGTTCGGCATCGCGCAGCGCACAGCAGGAGTCCTGACCCTGCTTGCCGTTAACACTGCCTACAGCAGCCGCCTGGACGGAGTCACGGGACTCCCGCTGATGCCGCCGTCGCTGGCCGATCCCCTGGCAGTGCTCAGCGTGCCGGTCGTGATGGTGCTGCTGTCGGCAGCGGCATTGTGCTTCACGCGCCGCGACTGGCGGCGACGCGCCGCGCGCCAGCTCGTGTACCCCGTTCAGGCATCGATCCTCTTCGTCGTCGTGCTGATCGCTGGCCGCTGGATCGTGCCGCTGGGAAGCTATCAAGGGCCGGGGACAGCGACGGCGCTGGAGCCGCTGGCAGCACTGGCAGTCATCTGGTACCTGGCCTTTGCGGTGTGCGCCGCCTGGTGCTGTGCGGCCGGGCTATTCCGGGCAGCTGACGGGCACCCGCTGCTCGCCCCCTCGGCCGCCGTGGTCCTTTCCTGGCTCGCCGCCATCCGCGTGCTCAGCACCGATGCCCTCCCGGCCGGCATGCCGCACCCTTTGTACTTCACCGTTGTGCTGGGCGGGCCAGCAGCAGTCGCTGGCCTGTCCGCCTTCGAGGTCTGGCATCTGCGTGACAAGTACCCCGGCAAGTTCCCGTTCCGCGAAGGCCCGCTCCCGGGCTCCCGGCGGGCAGAAGCCCCGTGGGCCGGCGTCCCTTTTAAGGTCTTCCTCCACGACCAGCTCACCAAGTTCCACGAGCAGCTGAGAGACGTCCTCCGCTTACTCCGCTCCGCTTTCAGGAACCCCGTGTCAAAGGCCGCTTCGAGTGGCGTCGGCCGCTCACGGCGCACGGGCCCGGCTGCATCCGGCCGGATCCTGCGGCAGGGGCTGGTGACGGGCCTCGCGGCCGGCGGTCACGGCGGGGTCAGCTGTGCGTCCGCGGCACGCATCCGGGCTGCCAGTTCCGCCGCCGTGTCCGCGTGCACCCAGATCATCGGCAGGTCCGGCCCGGGAGCCCGCGCCGACGCCGGGCGGACCGCAGCCCACCGGCGGCCCCCGTGCGGCAGCCACACCGCCCACGCCGGGAACTCGCGGTACAAGGCAATAGCCTGGCCGATGACCTGGCTAGTCTCGGCGTCAAGCCCGGCCAGCGCCTCCAGCAACGGCGGTGAGATCCCGTCCTTGTCGCCATGCCCGCGAGGAGTGCTTTCCCGTTCCACGTGCTCTCCTTTCAGTCCCGGCCGCCGGCGCTCAGCGCCTGGCCAGGGCAGCTTTGACCCGCCGCAGGATCTCCGGGTCGGGCGGTACCCATCGCTTCGCGTTCACCCCGGCCCGCTGCGGCCGAAGCGGCAGCCCCACTCCGGGAGCGCCAGCCGGGACGGCTGTCAGCTCGCAGGCGGCCTCGGCGCTGCTATACGGTGCGGGGCTGCTCATCGTCAGTGATGCTCCTTTGGTCGGCGAGCGCTGCGCTGCGTGGCTGGCGGCCGAGCGCGCGGTGGTTGTCGTACAGCAGCCGCGCGGCGTCGTGCGCCGCGTCTCATCGGTAAGGCCGTCGAACATCGCGGTGCTCCTTTCACTGGCGGGCATGGGCGCGCGGCGTATGCCGACAAAATCGTCATCAGGGGTGACCGCTGCCCTTCACGCTCGGATCTGGTCTTCGGCGACCCTGCGCTCCCCCGGGCCGCCATCAGCGCCCCACCGCGGCGAGCACCCGGTAGGCCCGCTGGCGCAGCTCGCCCATGTAGACGTCATGAGCCGCCCACAGCAGACAGCGCTCGACCGACCGCATGGGCATGCACAGCGCGGCGAACATGGCCCTGGCGGCACGCTCCAGCAGCTCCCACTCGCTCATGTCTTCCAGCCTCATGCCGCCGCCCGCAGGAACGCCCGGACGACCTTCCCGCCCTGTACCGGGTACCAGTCCAGGGAAGCTGAGATGCGGCCGACCATCATCAGGCCGCGCCCGGACTCGTCATCAGCCGTGGCGGTCTTCCGCACCGGGGGGTCAGCGAACTGATCCCAGACGCTGATCAGGAGCACCGTCCGGTCCGAGAACAGCCCGAACTGCAGGACCGGGAGGCGGTCGCCTACGTAGACCGGCCTGCCGGTTACCGGGTCGTGCGCCCTCATCACGACGTTTGTCACGAGTTCGGACGCGATCAGCTCGCCGTCCTCGATCAGCTCGGGCAGGCTCCACTCCTTGAGCGTGTCCCGAAGGTGCATCCGCGCTGTCCGGGGAGCGGTGGCAAGGGCACCCATCGGCGGCAGCACGGAGGACAGCGGCCAGCTCGGTCGTGGGGGTCGGGTCATCGGCGGTCCAGTCATGACACTCACGGGCGTTCCATGCGGCGAACGCGACGGATGAACGAGTCCGAAGCACCCTTCGAAGGGTGTGGCCGACTGGCTGAGGGCTGGCCGCTTACATCGAGGTTGACTCCGGACCCGTGCCAGGGCCTCGGCCGCGTCGTCGCGGGCACGGCGTCAGCCCCCTCAGTCAGCCGGGGCGCCCGCCAGGGCAGGCACCGGCCGGACGCCGACGGCCTGCCGTTAGCCCCTGGCGGGAACGCCTGGCCGCAGCCGTGGCGGCAGGAAGCCGTGACGGCATGCCAGCCCGGCCGTGGCCGGTTGATGCAGTTCCTCATCATGCATTCTCCTGCCTGACTGGCACGTTCGGGCTGTCTGCCCGCGTCGCCGCTGGCATGCTCGTTGACTAGCATGTACCCGCAAGCTCTAAACCTGCAAGCCGACGGGTGCGCCGCCGTGGTGCTGGCGGCGGGCGACAAGGCCTACGAGTGGTGCGAACGGCCGGCCTTCATCACGGGCATCGACCACCGGATTGAGACGCACTCGGTCGGGGCGCGCGACCTCACGGTGTCGCCCTCGACCACGCTGGCCGGGCAGAAGGCCGGGGTCGGCGCCAAGGCGGTCGATCGGGCCGAGCTGCACGCCCCCTACGCCCACCAGGAGCTGATCCTCACCGAGGCACTGGGCCTCGGCGACGGCGTCGATGGTGAACCCGTCGGGCGGCGCGCTGGCGGCCAACCCGATGATGTCGGCCGGGCTCATCCGCATCGGAGAGTCGGCGCGGGCCATCTGGTCGGGTGCGGCCGACCGGGCGGTGGCCCACGCCACCTCGGGCCCGTGCCTGCAGCAAAACCTGGTGTGCGTTCTGGAGGGTGTGTGATGGCCGAGCTGTGCGCAGTCATCGGAGTGGGCCAGACGGTGGCCAAGGCGAAGCGGGAGGACGTCTCGATCGCCGGGCTGGTGCGCGAGGCGGCGCTGGCCGCCCTGGAGGACGCCGGGCTGGGTTTCGCGGACATCGACGCCGTCGTCGTGGGCAAGGCGCCCGACATGTTCGAGGGCGTGATGATGCCCGAGCTCTACCTGGCGCCGGCGCTCGGGCGCGGTGGGCAAGCCGATGTTCCGGGTGCACACGGCCGGCTCGGTCGGGGGATCGACGGCGATCGTGGCGGCCCACCTGGTCGCCTCGGGCATCCATCAGCGCGTCCTGACCGTGGCCTTCGAGAAGCAGAGCGACTCGGACGCCATGTGGGCCCTCTCGGTGCCCCAGCCCTTCTCGGCACCCCTGCTGGCCGGCGCCGGCGGTTACTTCGCGCCCATCATCCGGGCCTACATGTACCGGTCCGGCGCGCCACGCGACATCGGCATGAAGGTGGCGGTCAAGGACCGCCTGCACGCGCTCAAGAACCCCTACGCCCACCTACACCTGCCGGACATCTCCCTCCAGAAGGTGGAGGAGTCGATCATGCTGTGGGACCCGCTGCACTACCTCGAGTCGTGCCCCTCGTCGGACGGTGCGGCCGCGATGGTCATCGGGTCGGAGCGGGCGGCCGGGGAGTCGACGGCGACGACGGGCCGGCCCCCGGCCTGGATCCACGGGATGGCCATGCGCTCGGAGCCGACCATGTTCGCCGGGCGGGACCAGGTCAACCCCCAGGCGGGGCGGGACTGCGCGGCCGACCTCTACCGTCAGGCCGGCATCACCAACCCGCGCAGCCAGTTCGACATGGCCGAGGTCTACGTGCCCTTCAGCTGGTACGAGCCGATGTGGCTGGAGAACCTCGGCTTCTGCGACGAGGGCGACGGATGGAAGTTGACCGACGCCGGGGCCACCTCGATGATCGAGAACGGGGACATCCCGTGGAACGCCTCGGGCGGGGTGCTCTCGTCGAACCCGATCGGGGCCTCGGGGATGCTGCGTTTCCTCGAGACCGCCCTCCAGGTGCGGGGGCTGGCGGGCGAGCACCAGGTGGCCGACGCCCGCAAGGCGCTCGGCCAGGCCTACGGTGGGGGCTCGCAGTTCTTCGCCATGTGGGTGGTCGGCGCCGACAAACCCTGAGGCGAAGGGCGTTGCCGATATGCTCGGCGGTGCCAAGCCAGCCCTGACCAGGAGGTCTTTGTGAAGGTCGTCGTGGACTTCGACGAGTGTGCCAGCAACGCCGTGTGCATGGGCATCCTGCCCGAGGTCTTCGAAGTGCGCGACGACGGGTACCTCTACGTGCTCAACGAGAATCCCCCCGAGGAGTTCCGCGACCGCCTGCGCGAGGCCGTCAACGGGTGCCCGACCGGCGCCATCTCCATAGAGGAAGACTGACGCCCGAGAGCCCTTTGCGCACCCCGCCGGCGCCCGGGATGCCCAGCCGTACCGCATGACTGACACCACCCCCCGTCCCCGCGCCCGCTTCGCGCCGTCCCCGACCGGGTACTTCCACGTCGGCAGCGCCCGGGCCGCGCTGTTCAACTGGCTCTTCGTGCGCCAGCACGGCGGCACCTTCGTGCTGCGCATTGAGGATACCGACGAGGTGCGCAACCGCCCCGAGTGGACCGACGGGATCATCTCCGCCCTCGACTGGCTGGGCATGGCGCCCGACGAGGGCCCGTACTTCCAGTCGCAGCAGGACGCGGCGCACGACGCGGCGATCGAGGCGCTTGTGGGCCAGTGGCGCGCTCTACGCCTGCGGCTGCACCCGCGAGCAGATTGACGAGCGGACCAAGGCCCGGGCGGCGGCCGGCGACCCGACGCCGGGTTACGACGGCTACTGCCGCGACCTCGGGCTGCCCCGGGGAGAGGGCAGGGCGCTGCGCTTCCGCACGCCGGACGAGGGTGTGGTCGAGGTGCACGACCTGGTGCGGGGCGATGTCGAGTTCCCCCAGCGCGCGCTGGAGGACTTCATCTGCGTGAAGGGCAACGGCAAGGCGCTCTTCGTGCTGGCCAACGCGGTGGACGACCGGACCATGGCGATCTCGCACGTGATCCGCGGCGAGGACCAGCTGCCGACCACGCCGCGCCAGATCATGCTGTGGGGCGCGTTGAACGCAGCCGAGGGAATCGACCTGGCGCTGCCCGCCTACGCCCACCTGCCGCTGCTGGTCAACGAACGGGGCAAGAAGCTGTCCAAGCGGCGCGACCCGGTGGCCGTCGAGATGTACCGGGAGCAGGGGTACCTGCCCGAGGCCTTTCGGCAACTACCTGGCCCTGCTGGGCTGGAGCCCGGGGGACGAGGAGATCGTGCCGATCGAGACGATCCTCGAACGGTTCTCCCTCGAGGACGTGCAGCGCTCGCCGGCCTTCTTCGACGTGAAGAAGCTGAACCACATGAACGGCGTCTACATCCGCGAGCTCCCGACCGAGGGATTCATCGAGGCGGTGCGGCCGTGGGTCGATCCCGGCGGCGGGAGCATGGGCGCCCGGGGCGTGGCGCGATCCGGACACGGGGGCACCGGCGACTGCGCCACCGACGTGGGAGGCCGGTCGCTTCGACGCCGCCACCTTCGCCCGCCTGGCCCCAGCCGTCCAGGAACGGGTCACCGTGCTGGGCGAAGTCCCCGAGCTGGTGGACTTCCTCTTCTTGGACGGGGCGCCCGACGATCCCGAGAGCTGGCAGAAGGCCGTGGCCGGCGACGAGGAGGCGGGCCGCATCCTGGCCGAGGCGCGGGCGGCCTACGAGACGTGCGCGTGGGACGTCGACGCGCTGCACGCGGCCACGCTGGCCATCGCGGAGGGGTTGGGGCGCAAGCTGGGCAAGGCCCAGGCGCCGATCCGGGTGGCCGTCATGGGACAGGACGCGCGGGCTCCCCCTCTTCGACTCGCTGGCCGTGCTCGGCCGGGACGAGACGCGACGCCGCCTGGCCGTCGCCCTCGAACGGTTGGCCGCCGAGCACTGATGCTCTTCGCGCCGATCCGCTGGGCCCTGCGCATTGCAGGGCTGGTGCTCGCCGTGGTCGTTCTCTACTTCGCGGTGACGCTGGTCCAGGTGTGGCTGACCTCGCGCCAGTACGACCCGCACGCGGCGGGGGCGGTCATGGTGATGGGAGCGGCGCAGTACGACGGCGTGCCGTCGCCCGACCTGGCCTCACGGCTCGACGAAGCGCTGCTCCTCTACCACCAGGGGTACTCGCACCTGATCATGGTGACGGGGAACAAGGAACCGGGCGACGTGTACACCGAGGCGGAGTCGGGGGAGATGTACCTGGTGAGCAAGGGCGTGCCCCGCGCCGACATCCTCGAGGCGGGCGGCGACGACAGCTACCAGAACGTGGCCGACGCTGCACCCGTGCTCAAGGCGCGCCACGCGACGGTGGTGCTGGTGACGACGGACCCGTTCCACGAGGACCGCTCGATGGCCATCGCCACGGACCAGGGACTGGTGCCGTCGCCGACACCAACCCAGACGTCGCCGATCAAGGGGTGGTCCACCGTGCCCTACTTCTTGAAGGAGGCGCTCGGCGTCGGCCTGGGACGGATCATCGGTTACAACCACCTGGAGTGGCTGCACGACGCCTAAGGCGTGGTCACTTCATGGTTGTCGGCGAGGTGGTGGCGGTCGTCGACGTGGAGGTGGGGGCGGGGTCGGCGGGGTCCCGGAAGGTGATGTGGACGACCGTGCCCTGGCCGCGTGCGTTGCCGACGCTGATCACGCAGGTGTCGTGGCCGTTGGAGCCGCAGTAGCCGTCGCCGATGATGCCGGTCTCGACGTGGAAGCGGATGGAGAAGGTGTCGTGGCTGCTGAGGTGGATGGCCCTGGCCTCGGTGACGTCGCAGTGCGGGGTGTCGGTGGAGGGATTCATGCGTCCCTGGACGGAGGCGGTGCACTCGGCGACGAACCAGGTCAGGGGCTTGCCGGCGTAGGTCCGGGCCAGGCCCCGGCCCGAGACGGTCACGTCCTGGCGGTCGACCAGGCCCCGTGAGGGGGTGACATGGACCGAGAGGCCCGAGGCGCCGGCCGGCGAGGAGGAGAGGAGGACGAGGGCTGCAGCGGGCAGGCCGACGCAGGCGACGCCGACAGCGGCTGCCCTCCACCGGTCCATCCGACGACCTCCGTGTCCTGTCCCGTCCCGGGTCCTCCGGGAGAACGAATCCTCCCATAGGGGAGAAGCCGCTCGCGCGCGCCCCCTCCTGGTCAGGGTAGGGATCCGTTCCGCCGGGCCGCTCGGCTAATCTGAACATCCACTCGATCGGGGGTGGTGTAATCGGCAACACGACTGGTTCTGGTCCAGTTATTGAGGGTTCGAGTCCTTCCCCCCGAGCATCGGCGACACTCCGGCATTGCGCCGGACGTCGCCGCTCGGCCCCATCGTCTAGAGGCCTAGGACACCACCCTCTCAAGGTGGCGACACGGGTTCGAATCCCGTTGGGGCTGCTTCAAAATTTCCTGGCCAGACAGTTCCACCTTGTAGTTCGATTCCACTCTGTCCATCGAGTTGCCCATCGTGCAGGTGAGTTGATGGGCAGCAGGGTGCGCGCGGAGTGTCCTGATGACACGGCCCATGCCGATCCCGGTGTCTCCGCCGCAAAAGAGTGGCGACACACTGGCGCTTCGCTATTCCATGGTTTCCGGCGGCAGCAATTGAGCCGGGCACAGGGCCTGTCCGGTGTATGCCGAGGTGTGTATGAATATCTACATAGCTTCATCCTGTCGTAGTAGGGTTTCATACGCATGCCCACCGATTCGGCGGTCATCGACAAGATCCGGCCCTTGGGGGCCATCTTTCGCGCCCGAGACGCCGTTGAGCACGGGATCTCATGGCGTGACCTCTATCAAGTCCGCGACTCGGGTCTTCTCATTGAGGTGTCCCGCGGGCTCTTCCAACTACGAGAGGCAGCTGGTATCGACCAGATCGACTTCGTGGTGGTCTGCGCCCGAGCGCGCCAGGGCATGGTCTGCTTGGGCTCCGCTCTCGCTCATTGGGATTTGAGCGACGAAATCCCGACGCGGGTGGACCTGGCTGTTCCGGCAGGGAGCCACCGCCCGCAGATCGACTATCCACCCACACGCGTCCACGTCTTTGGAGCGAGCAACTTCGGACTTGGCCGCATCGAGGTGGCGGTGGGCCAGGACCTCGGTTTTCGCATCACTGACCCCGAAAGGACTGTCGTCGACTGTTTCCGTCAGCGACACCGCCTTGGGGTCGACCTCGCCGTCGCCGGTTTGCGCCGCTACCTTCGCCGTCCGCGGTCCCAACCAGGCCGAGTCCTCGAACTGGCTCAGGAGTTGCGAGTTCGCACGCCGATCCTCGAGGCGATGCGGGTGCTGCAGGAATGAGTCCGGTCCAACGAGACTCAACTGCGGGCCGTGCCTATCTCGACCTCCAGCGGATGGCACGTCTGCGCGGTCGACCGACTCAGGAATTGCTGCTGACCTACGTTCTCGAGCGGTTTCTCTTTCGGCTGTCGAGGTCCGCCTATCGCGACCGGTTGGTTCTCAAGGGTGGAATGCTGCTCGCAGTCCTGGGCAGCCGCCGGCCCACCGGTGATGTCGACCTCTTGGCCCGTGCCATCGACAACGATGTGGCGGCAATTGCCGACGTCGTTCGCACGGTGTTGTCAGTCACGGTTGACGACGGCGTCACCTATCAAGTGGACGAGATGACCGCCCAGATCATTCGCGATGCTGCGCTCTATTCCGGGGTTCGGCTCAGCGTTCCTTCCCGCATCGAACGGTCAAAGGTGGTTCTCCGTCTCGATGTCAATGTCGGTGATCCTGTGACACCTCATCCGGTCGACGTCGAGTACCCGGCCCTTCTCGACCGCCCGTTCCATTTGCTCGGGTATCCGCTGGCCACCGTTCTGGCGGAAAAGGTTGTCACCATGATTGAGCGAGGGATTGCGACGACGCGTGAGCGAGATTTTGCAGACGTCGTAGTCCTCTCTCGTCGCTATCAGATTGCAGCATCCGAGCTTCTGGCGGCCATGAACGCAACCGCTGAGCACCGAGAGGCTGTTTTGCGCCCGCTGGCTGCTCTCCTTGGCAATCTTGGGACCCAGCGCCAGCAGGCATGGACAACGTTCATCGCCAGCGCCGGCCTGGAGGGGCTCGTACCGAGTAGTTACTCCGATGCCATCAATCTGGTGGCGATGTTTATCGATCCGCTTCTGGACGGATCTGTTCAATCCGGTCAGTGGGATCCGCATTCCGGCAGCTGGGTCAAGAGCACAGCTGATTCCGAACGGGCGTAGGTATCGATGAGCGACACCGAACCCGAAGACATCGAGGCCCTGGTCGATGAGGTCCTTGCGTTACGGGTGGAGAATCAGCGCCTGCGATCGCTCCTTGGCCTTGACGAGCTTAGCCGGCTCGAAGTCACCGACCCGTGGGAGCCCACCCTGTTCGTCGACTCGGTCCGGCAGGACCTCAAAGGCGACGTCAACGCGAACTCACCGGCTGCGGCCAAGATCGCCCTTTTCCGACTCTTGTTTGCCGGCCGTGAGGATGTGCACGCCCTTCGCTGGGAGAGCTCTCGGACCGGGAAGACCGGCTGGAGCCCCGCCGTCGTGGGCGGCTGGGCGAACGCGAAGAAACCAGGCCGCACGTATGTGCCACTTGACGAAGGAGTGGTGGAGTCGCACCTCGCTGGTGGGAGCCACCTCGGTCTCTATCCACTGCGCCGCGGCGACGAATGTCGACTCTTGGACTGCGATTTCGATGGAAAAGGTTGGGTGCTCGATGCGCTGGCCTACCTCGACGCCGCTGCCGCAATCGGCGTTCCTGTTGCGCTCGAGCGATCACGCTCGGGGGAAGGAGCGCACACGTGGACGTTCTTTTCTGGACCGGTCGCGGCTTCAGCGGCTCGACGCCTGGGAGTGCACGTCCTCCGCCAGGCAATGGAACTACGAGCCGAGCTCGATTTGGCTAGCTACGACCGCTTGTTTCCGACCCAGGACTTCGTCCCGAAGGGATCTTTCGGGAACCTGATCGCTCTTCCGCTCCAAGGAGAGTGCCGGCGACAAGGGAACACCGTCTTTCTCGATCCGTCCAGCCTCGAGCCCTATGAGGACCAGTGGGCGTTCCTGGCGTCAATCCCACGCATGTCTCCCGAAGCCGTGGAGGCGCTGGAAAAGACGCTGGCGCCCGTCACCGCCGGACCAGATGACACGAGATACCGACAGTCACTGACCCGCGGGGCACATCAGAAACCACCGGAGGTCATCCGCGCTGTCTCCGGCGCCATGTTGGCCATTGACCGCATCGGCGTGCCCCCGGCGCTGTTGGCCGGACTCAAGCATCTGGCTTCACTGCACAATCCGGAGTACTACGAAAAGGAGCGGCTCCGCTTCTCCACGTGGAACACACCCCGCTTCTTGCGGTGCTACGGAGAGACCATCGATCAGCTGCTACTCCCTCGGGGAATCGCAGACCATGCCGCTCGCATGATCGGCGAGGCCGGAAGCACTCTCGTGATCACCGATGCATGCTCGTCACCAACGTCGATGGATTTCTGCCTGCGCGCTGATCTCTCGGACCGTCAGCAGAGCGCGTTGGATGCGCTCATTCCACATGATCTCGGTGTGCTCGTGGCGCCGCCCGGTTCGGGCAAGACCGTGATCGCCTGCGGACTCCTGTCGCCAGCGCCCCACACTCATAGTGGTCGATCGGCAACCGCTGGTCGAGCAGTGGCGAGCACGTCTCGGAGAGCACCTCGGGATGGCCACCAAGGAGATCGGTCAGCTTGGTGGCGGTCGCAACAAGGCGAAGGGAACCATCGATATCGCGATGGCACAAAGCCTTGCTCGACGGGAAGACCTGGCCGAAATCGCCGAGGCGTATGGCCTCGTCATTGTCGACGAGTGCCATCACGTGCCAGCGGTCACCTTTGAGCGCGTCGTTCGTCAGATGCCGGTACGGCACTGGCTCGGACTGACCGCGACTCCCTACCGGCGGGATCATCTCGAGAAGCTCATCACAATGTATTGCGGAGCTGAGCGACACCGGATAACGCCGGACGACGATGAGGGCCTCCGGGTTGAGCGGGTACTTGTGACCCACACGACCGCTCACGAGCAGCCCAGCGACGAGGAGTTGCGCATTCAAGCCGTATTCCGCTCCCTCGTCGAGGACGGAGAGCGGTCGCGACAGATCCGCGGTGACGTCGCTGCTGCCGTCGAGGTCCAGCGAAACTGCCTTGTGTTGACGCAGTGGACGGAGCACCTGGAATCACTATCCGGCGAGCTCCAACGGCTCGGGATCGAAGCGATCGTGATGCGAGGCGGAATGGGCAAGAAGGCCCGGGCGAGCGCCTCGGCGGCGATGCAGGCGCAGGCCTCCGCCGGTGGACTCGCCCTACTGGCGACGGGAAGCTTCCTGGGGGAGGGTTTCGACCTTCCGGAGCTCGACACGCTGTACCTCGCGTTTCCCATGGCATTCAGGGCCGCATAGTTCAGTACGTGGGGCGAGTACTTCGGCCTATGTCGGGAAAATCGCGGGTCGAGGTGCACGACTACGTCGACATCAACGTGCCCGTCTTGGCCCGGATGCAGGCGAAGCGTCTCCCGGCCTACGCCTCACTGGGATTTCCGATCGACAAAATGGCGCGAAGCCCGAGCAGGGTGACGGCGGCGGATTCGCCAAAACTCGCTCCGTAGGATGACGGTATGGATTTCGGGGACCCACTGTCCATCCAATTGCCCATCCATTCAGACGATTTCGATGGACAGACGCCCCAACCCTGGACGCACGTGGGCCTCTGATCAGGCACGATGGTATTGGAGCGCAATTGCTGGACGTCCCTGCCCGATCTCTCAAGGTGGCGACACGGGTTCGAATCCCGTTGGGGCTGCTCAGGATTTTCGTCACAAATGGCCGGGTCAAAGGCTTAAGCGAACTGACCACTCGTTACCGTTCGGCACCGCTCGTAACCCGAAACCGCCGCCGCGTCGTATGCGCCAGTCAACAGAGAGGCCGTCGACGCTTTGTAACCCGAGGATTCCCCCTGGGGATGAGATAGTGGAACCAACCGAACCGGCGTTAGCCCATTCCGGCAATCTCCACCACCGGGACTGCGCTGCTTCGATCGCCCCAACAGTCGACGCCAAGAGTCGAGAGCAGGGCACAGTATCCGGATCCGTCAGAGCTGACTGACACCACACTCGAGAGCACACCGATACCACCGACGCCGAGAGCGGTGACCGGTGAGGCGCTTCCCACCGTTGACGGCGTGTAGAAGATGCCGTTTGCAAGATCGCCGTCGAAACCCACCCCCCAACAGTCGACTTCGCTTGTGATGAGGACGCCACAGAAGCCTGTGTCAAAGCTGTATCCATCAGATACCAGCGAAGCAACGGCGGACAAGGTGTTCCCGCCGCCGACTTCTGCCACCTGGACCGGTGTACCACTACCGAGGATCCCAGTCGTGTAGAACGCGCCGTCGCCTAGTTCACCTCCGTAGCCTTCGCCCCAACAGTCCGCCTCGCCCGATCCAAGAACCGCGCAGTACGTATCCTCATCTGAGATCAACGACGACACGTTGACCAGCGTCCCTGTTCCGGCGGGCCCGACGACCTGCACCGGAGTCGTGCTCGTATTAGCGCTTCCATTTCCCAGCTGGCCGTACGAGCCCAAGCCCCAGCAGTAAACGGCACGCGTGGTGAGAATCGCACAGTCGCTCTCCTGGCCCGACGTTACCGATGCGACCCCCGAGAGCAGGCCGACGCCTCCCACGCCAAGCACCTGGACCGGTACATCGCTATTCGAGGATTGCCCGTTCCCAAGTTCTCCTTGATTGCCGAGTCCCCAACAGTCCACGTGGGCGTTTTCGAGGATCGCGCAAGTGCCCGATGGGGAGCCAGCGGTGCTCAACTTCGAAACCCCTTTGAGGACGCGTGTTTCGCCGACTCCTGCCACCCGGACTGGTCTATCGCTGTCCGAATTCGCTCCATCCCCTAACTGTCCGGCCGTACCACTTCCCCAACAGTCCACGCGCGCAGTGTCTAGAACGGCGCAAAACCCGAACGCCAAGGGAGTCAATGATTTGACCCCGCCTAGCGTCCCGGTTCCGTGGACGGCTTTTACTCGGACCGGTGTATCGGTGTCAGAGGATGCACCGTTGCCCAGCTGCCCTTCAGTGCCGAGTCCCCAACAGTCCACGGCTCCCGACATGAGAAGGGCGCAGTAAGTGCCCAAATAGGCGGCCAATCGCTTGACGCCTGAAATGACGCCTGTTCCTCCGACCCCGACAACCGAGGCAGGTGTGGCGCCTACCGCCGCCCAGCAGTCCACCCCGCCGCTCGTGAGAACTGCGCAATACCCTTGACCGTCACTTTCGATGTCCTTGACGACGACAGCTTTTGGACTATCTGCAGCGGAAGTCCCCGGAGCCGCCAAGATTGCCAGCGCTCCAACAATCATTGCCGCACTGAAACCAATCCGAGCGGTTTTCGGGTAGAGGCGACGCAGCGGATGGGATTTAATCGGGTAGATGTACCGTGTCACTTGTCACACCCCTTACGTTGCCCGTCCGCCTGACCGTTAGCTCACTCAGCGCTCTGGCACGTCTGCGCCTGTCGGTAGAAATCCCTTATGGGGATCCCTCTGGTGAGTCCAAGGTCACTAAGACCCTAAGCCTCAAACGGGCATTGCGCCATGAGCGTATGTCCACCCTCTCGGCGATCTCATGAATCGGAGCATTCACAGCCCCGCGATGCGATCAGTTCCAATATGTGGGCCATCCGGCGCTCCCTGGCCTCCCACTCAACGAAGCGACTCAAAGCGTCATTGCCTGATTCAGATCTGGCGGTCAGGTGAGGCCCCTTGGCGCCCCGATAAGTGCCCGAAGATCCGTGGGATCCTACGAACATCTCACGGATCCGGAGGCCCATTCGGTTTGTCCATGGCTTCCAGCCAATGCCTTCCGATACCTCTGAATAGGCCTTCGAATTCACTCCGTCTGCGTCGGTCCGGGTCATGGCACCGATTCGATTGCCATTTGGATTGCCAACACCCTCGAAGACAGGTCGTAGAACGCCCACGACTGGCTGCCCCCGTACGGCACGAGTGGGGCAGCTTCGGGGCCACGTCGGGCACGAGGCACAATCCTACGCAGAATGGTGATAAGGTATCTATTACCATGGCGAACGTTCAGGTGAAGTTCGACGACCGGACCCCGATCTACCAGCAGGTCGCGGCCGAGCTGCGGCGTGACATCGGCGAGGGAGAGGCGAAGCCGGGAGAACGATTGCCGCCTGCGAAGGACCTGGCCGCAGTGCTCGGTGTCAATTCCAACACCGTCCTCCGGGCTCTGCGCGTTTTGCGCGACGAAGGGCTCGTGGAGTTCCGCCGAGGCCGAGGTGTCACAGTCGTGGCCTGTGCGGCCGAAAAGAGCCTTCTCGTTACCAAGGCCAGGGAGCTGGTGAGCCTCGGTCGATTGCATGGCTACAAGCAAGACGAGCTGATTGAGATCATCGAGGCCGTCAGATGACAACGTTGGCATCGCCGAAGATAGAGGACCGCCGGAGCCATGAGCGGAGTCAGTTGGAGGCTGTCATCAAAGAAGCCCGTCGTCGGCAACGTCGACGTTGGCTAGCGGGCGGTGCCCTTGTGCTCGCCGTCGCAGTAGGGGTAGGCGTCGGGACCACCGAGTTCAACGGTGGTCGCACTGGCGACAATGCATCGGCGCCTTCTCGGCCATCATCCCAAAGGGCGAGCGCAAGAAGCGGGTTGTCCGGGCTGAACGCGTGCGGCCTCTTGTCGACCACGGATGCAGCCCCGATCTTGGGTTCGCACGTTTCGGGCGAGGCGTTTACGGAGCTGGGGTTTCCGATCTCTCCCAACACAGCTCCGAATCCCACATATTCGCAATGCCGTTTCACCTCGACGACTTCACAGAGTCAAATGAGGCTGATCATCAATGCTTCCCCTGCCACGGCGCCGCCCGTGAGCGAAGAAGCGATCGCCGCACGGGCTCAGTCAGGTTATCGCGTACTTACGATCGACCGGGCCCTCACGGTGTGGGCGCCGTGGACGCAACAGAATCTTCGCGGACAAGGCGGGGTCCTAAGTTCAACCGAGCACGGCTACTACGTCTCGGTAACCCTGGTCTACGTTCATCGCCACCCGGAACGCGTCGCCGAACATTTGATGCAGATCGCGCTTTCGAAGCTGGGGTGAGGACCTAAGCCTCGAGGTTCCTGCCGACGACTCGAGCATCTCAATCCCCCTAGCGCAGAAGCCGCCGTTCGTCCCACGGGGTGTTCGAGATGGGAGCGCTTCTCCGGGCTCAGATCGATCCTCACCTGGCGGATACAGGCAGCGCTAAATGTTGCGCAACGCACATCTCTTTTAGTAGGACTGAACTATCTCCGTACGCCGGAAAGGTCTGACCGTCTTGCACTTCGCAACGGGAATCGTTTGGGATTACTTTGATCCTCCGAAGAGAAGGGGTTCGGCGGAACTTTGTGGCTTGACTCTGCGTACGGTTCTGAAAATGGCCTTGTCATCCCGGGCACCCCAGCGCGTTACGCGGCCGATCTACGACTCTTCGTCGATGGGGTCCACGTTGAAAAGGCCGGAATCGACGTAACCCTCCCGTGGGTCGCTACGGGAAAGTCATGGCATCTGGGGTCGTATGTCCGGCGCAAGAAGACCATCGATCGGGCAGGCGTGCCATCGATTCCATCAGGCGGAATCATCAATGCCGGCCTTTACACCAGGAATGACCATGTGGATCAGATGGTCCCCATATTCCTCGCACTGAAGGCGAGCCGACGTCGGCTCCCATTTGTCGATCCGTTCAAAAGAGGCATCGGAGCGAGCTATGTCGTGCCTCTCTACGCTCGCCGTAATGACACCTTGATCTCCAAGGACGCCTGGTCGATCTGGAATCTCTGCCTCCTTCTTGCTCAGCGGGCCGAACTGCGATTCCGCCTTGGAGATCCGTTCCGAATGGAAAAACTGCTGAGTGATCTGAAGCACCATCGCCTGCCGGTCGTGCCTAGTCATCTAGCAGTTCGAATAGGATCGATTGAGATTCGAAGAGCGATGAGAGGCGCAAATATCGTCCACCCACTCGGCGGACGCCCAGTCCCTGGCGACGTCCTCGTCGATCGGGAGGAAGCCGCATCGAAAATTGGGCTCGTCTGGAGACCATCCCCAATTTCAGAAGCGCCACCGCTTCAAAACACGTGCGGGAGATCCTCGAGAGTGACTACTTCGGCATTGAGCCGTGGCCATTTGTGGAGCTCGTCAGCGATTCAGGTCATGCCAAGTCTGAGTAGCCCCGTACGCCGGAACGGTGGGACAGTTCGGCACCTTCGGCACCCATGGCAACTCGTTTGAATTCGCTTCAGCCATCGACTCGCTCGAACCGGTAATCGAGCTGAGAGAACGCCCCATGATCGATGTCCCACATGATCAGACTACGCCCGTGCTCTTCCCAGTACGTAAGCGGATCGCCATCCAGTAGATCGCCATCGACAAGGACGGTCTGTTCCGGCACGTGGACGCTGTATTTGGGCATCAGTAGCACAGTAACCCTGCTGCCAGGACTGCCCCAGTTCGCCGGGTAAGTGAGACATCCGGCGGCACGTACGGGCTACCTGAGACCACTGCTCCGCATCCCCTCCCAGCGCCGATAGATTCGACAGGTATCGCACTGTCGGGTGTTCGTTTTCGGGAGCGAAATGGTCGAGAAGTTTTCGGAGCCTGAACCGAATGTGATCGAGAGCACCGATGGGTTTTCAGTTGAGGTCTTCGGACGGACCGGGCTGCGCTATCGGGAAGGCGAGCGATCGGTCTGGATCGACTCCGAGGTCCTCGCAAAACCTCGGACAATCGCCATGGCTAAGGCGAGCATCCGCATGTGGGAAGGACCGGAGCCCGAAGTAGTTGGCGGCGGGGATAGGGACCGGATTAGCGACAACGTGAAACGGGCATTTGAAGCCTGCGGATATGAGCTTCAAGTTCACGAGCCGTTTGACTGGACGAGTGTGGCACTACGTCCACCAGACGAACGCCACAAGTGACTCGCCCCCGTCCCAATCCGGCGGTTCGGGGTCATGCGAGCAGCTGTTCATCGATCTAGCGTTGAGGCCATGGCTCGTAGCAGCGGCCCAAGCGATGATGACTACGACAATGCCGCCCGCCTTGGACTGCTCGGTCTGACCGCAGGCGAGGACGTCGACGTGAACTCCATCATGGAGCAGCTGGCCCCCCTGCACCCTCGCAACAACACGTTCCCAGCCGAGGTCCTGCTCGAGCTGGCCGCCGAGGCCATCGAGGAGTCCGGGGCATCACCGGCCGACCCGATCCAATACGAGGGCATGCGCGATCGTCTTCTCCCCGAATACCATTTCCGCGGCAAGTCCCAGCAGCACAAGAGTCACTATGCCCTCATGGCCGCCGCCATGATCAGAGCCGGCGTCTACCCAGACCTCCTCGACGAGGCGCATGGCTGGGGTATCGAGGACATGTGGCAATACGCCTTCTACGCTCTGGTGCTCTACGCCAGAGTGGCTGCGGAGCGGAGCGGACGATCGCTCGAGGAAATCGCAACCGGTCTCGCCGGGCGACGCGGCATCGACCTGGACGGCTCTTAACCGCCGGCCACGAAGGCCACCACGACGTAGGCAGCATGGCGGTCGAAGTTCTCCCGCCGACGGTCGTAGATGGTGGTCGTCCTCGGATCGGCATGTCGCGCCGCGATCTGGACGTCGCGCAGCGGCACCCCAGCGTCGAGCGCTGCCATGATGAAGGCGGCACGGAGCATGTGAGGATGGACGATTCCGAGGCCGGCCCGCTTACCGATGGATCGGACCCAGCGGTGCGCCGGTCGAGCCGTTCCCCGTCGTGGCGCTGCAAGATCGCTCCCTCGCAACGCTCGCCGAGCGCGAGGTCGATGGTCCGGGCTACTCGGGGGACCAAGGGAATGACGGCAGGCTTGTTGCCCTTCCCAACGATACGCAGGGTTCGGTGACCCCGGTTCAAGCCAAGGTCCTCTGCATTGGTGGCACAGGCCTCGCTCACCCGGAGACCGTTGAGACCCAACAAAGCGGCGAGGGCGGCGTGGTTAGGGTCATAGCGCTCGGCAGTGAAGAGGAACCGGCCGAGCTCGCCTCGGTCGAGGCCGCGCCCCTCGCTCGGGTAGACCTTGGGCCGTCGGGCATACTCCGCGGGGTTCGATGGGATCCGGCCGTCGATGTGGGCGAAGCGGTAGAACCCGCAGATCGTCGACAACCGTCGGTCGATGGTCGAAGCCGCGAGGCCCCGCTCTTCCATGGCGCTCCGCCACAGCTCGATGTGGCCTCGTCGGGCCTGGAGCACCTCGAGGCCGACGTCGGTACACCACTGGAAGAACGTGCGCAGGTCGCAGCGGTAAGTCTCAAGGGTCCGACCGCTGTAGCGGGCCAGGTACGCGACAGCGGCCATCTGGACCTGGGCGAACGGAGCGGCGTCATGAGCGCTCACCAGCGCTTCGGAACTTGGAATTGCGTTAGGCATGGCTTCCTCCTTGTGTCGAGGAAGACAGCGAATACCTATGCGACGGTCACTGCACCGGGAGCACCCCAAGCCGGCGGTAGGGGGGCACCCTGCCCTACGCGGGTGACGATCTGGAGGAGCCGCTCGCCTAACGTGGCGGAGTGGAGTCGAGACCCGCCGAGCCGCCCCCGACAAACTTTCGATACCGCAGAATGGTTGACGCACTGGCGGCAGCCCAACAAGTGGCCGACCAGCCATTGACCTCTTCTGAGCGCTGCGCAGGCTGGACCGATGAGATCATGGACTGGGTTCGTGGCTGGTTGGCAAACTGTCAGGAGGACCTGCGCAACTCCCCACATCCGACACGGCGAATGTTCGTCAGTTGGGTGCGGGGCTGGGATGGATATCCCGGAACAGCCTTTGACCCTCGCTCGGAGGACGCTCGCAGGCATGTGATCCTTCGGGCGAGCAACGCCATCTCGTGGGTTCAAGACTTCGAAGAGCTGTGGATGCAGATCACAGAGTTCGAGCGGCTTTTGGACCAGCGAGATCCTGACCACTACGACCTGGACATCAGCGACGAAGCGGCGAGCGGATTGCGCGAACGCATCGAGGCCCTTCGTAACCTTCTCGAAGCAGATCGGCCCATAACCGAGGGAGAGATCGAATCTTGGAAGGATTCCCTGGCCCAGTACGGCGCGAAATGGACCTATCGGAAGTTTGGAGACCATTCTCGATCCTGGGGCTACCAACCTGAAATCGTCTGGGTATCTCTCGGATTCATCGTTGATTCGGCATATATCGATTGGGGGGGACAGGCTCGTAGCTAGGCGCCACCGTCCCGCACAGCCGCCGTGCCTGAACCCTCCCTCACCGCTCGGGCCCTCGACGACGCCGTCGAGTGAGACGTTCGCGACGAGCGAAACTGAGCGACGAATCTCCGGGGGCGCAAGCGTCATTACATTCATGGAGGTGAAAGGAAAGTAGGTGCGAGGATGCGGGTGTGACCAACCAGGCCCTGGACCGTGCACGTAACCTACGAGCGCGCCAGCGAGGCCTAAAGAATCCTGTCAGCCATTTGCGAGGTGATCGGTGCACGCCGCCACTCCCACCGGGACGATCACCGAGGCATTCTCGTGACTACATCCCGCAGATGAGGTCGGCGCAGCTCTTCGGAGTCGCTCCCGACCTAGGCCCGACAGAACCCGTCGTGGCGACGGCGATCTAGACTCTTCGGTCGACTTATTTCGCCTTGCCGTTGCTCGAAGTGCGCGGATCGGGCGTTACCGTCTCACGAACGTAGGCCCACTTCGTCCTTCCGGCCTTCAAGGCTTGAGCGGATCCAGGATCGTGCGTGGCAGGCCGAAGCAGGCGAAGAGGCTCTTGTCGCCGAACCGCGTCATTGATGAAATCTGGTCATCCGACACTGTCATCACGAAAATCCCACTCGCTCGATACACGTCGGCGTTGGGGTCCTTCCGGTAGTAGCCGAAGGCGGGTGCGTTGTTGGCTCTCGTCGGGACCATCTTGAGGTCCTCTCGCCAGAACGCCACCTGCCGGAGGAATTGGGCGATCCGCTGCGGGCCGTGGAATTCGAAGGGCTCGGGCGGCATCTTGAGCTCAGCGTCGTCGGTGAGCAGCGCGACAACACGATCGAGATCGCCCCGCTGTATGGCGTTGATGAAATGATCGACAACCTCTGCTTCGTGCGGAGACCGGGGGAGTGCGACTCCTTCGGTACCCCTTGAAGAGTCCAGGGCTCCGCGCGGCCCGTTGGAGCGCGCTGTTGACCGACGCCGGCGTTGAATCGAGCATTTCGGCGACCTCGGCCGCCGAGAAGCCGAGAACGTCGCGCAGGACCAAGGCGGCTCGCTGCTGGGTCGGCAGATGCTGGAGGCCGGCTACGAATGAAAGGGCGATGGACTCCCGGGCGTCGTAGCGTGCTTCTGGACCTAGCTCGACGGTGTCGATCAAGGCATCCGGGTAAGGCTCGAGCCACCACGGCTCGTCCGAATTCGCCGCGTCGGCAAAAGGGGAAGCCGAAGTGGTCGCGGTGGCGGTCTTCGGGCGACGCGGAGAATCGCGCAGGTAGTTCAGGCACCGGTTGGTGGCGATGCGGTACAGCCAGGCCCGAATCGAACGCCCGTCAAAGCGATCAAGTGCTTGCCATGCTGACAACAGAGTCTCCTGGAGTAAGTCCTCGGCGTCTTGGAACGAACCGAGGATCCGGTAGCAGTGCATGTGGAGTTCCCGGCGATAGCGGCTGGTGAGCTCGTCGAAGGCGTCGCTATCGCCATCCTGAGCCCTGGTCAGCACCGAGTCGGTCATCGATTCCTCCTCCTCTCCATGTGAGACCCCTGAAGGTTGTAACACCAAACGCGCCTCAGATTCATCGCTCAATCCGTCCTCGGCTCGGTGTTTCAACTGTCGCAAGCCCTTACAACCAGACAGGAGACGCACGATGACGTTGGACAGCTTCGCCACCGATCCCGCCGAGGCTCATGGGCGGACAGTGGCTCCTCTTCACGGAGAAGCGTCCCTCCCGAGCCAAACCACTCGGGTGGTCGTCTCCGAGAGAGCCGTACGGCGTTGGCGGGCTTTCGCTCTCCTCGTCGTGGCCTACTTCATGACCATCGTGGACCTCACGATCGTCAACGTAGCCCTGCCGACCATCGGCGTGAAGCTCCATTTTCCCGAGTCCAACCTGCAGTGGGTGGTCACCGCCTACGGCCTGACCTTCGGCGGCTTCCTGCTCCTCGGCGGTCGTGCTGCCGACCTGCTCGGGCGTCGACGGCTGCTCATGGTGGGCCTGGCTGTTTTCTCCGCCGCATCCCTCGCTTGTGGATTAGCCACCTCGGACACCTTTCTGATCCTCATGCGAGGGTTCCAGGGCTTGGGGGCTGCGATCGTTCTGCCGGCCGCACTGTCCATCGTGATGAACATGTTCCCCGAAGGCGCTGAACGCAACAAAGCTCTCGGCATCTGGGGCGCCATGGGCGCCATGGGGGCCACGGTCGGGCTGCTCGCGGGCGGCCTGCTTACGACCTACGTCGGCTGGCGCTACATCTTCTTTCTCAATGTGCCCATCGGAGCAGTCGCCTTGGCCTTGGCGCCCAAGGTCGTACCGGAGAGCAGGGTGAGTGCATCGCGGCGTCGCTACGACCCCTTCGGCGCTGCGTCCATCACATCGGCGCTGGTGGTCCTTGTCTACGCCCTCTCCAGGGCGCCCCAGGTCGGTTGGGGCGCCGCACAGACCCTGGCCATGCTCACGGTGGCCGCGGCTCTGCTTGTCGCGTTCTTCGTCATTGAGACCCGAGTCGAAGCGCCACTGCTGCCGCTGCGATTGTTCAGCCTGAGAGTTCTTGCCGGTTCCAACGCGGTGGGTTTCCTGCTCACCGCAAGCTTCTATACCTTCATCTTCATCGGCACCCTGTACATGCAGCAGGTGCTCGGATTCTCGGCTGTCAAGACAGGGCTTGCGTGGTTGACCACTTCAGTAACTGCCTTGGCCTTTGCCGGTCTGTCTCAGAAGCTGGTCACAAAGACTTCGCCCAAGCGCGTCATGGTGATCGGGATGGCTCTCATCGGAGCCGGTATCTTGTGGACAACCCGGATTCCGCCGCACGGGAGCTTCTGGCACGACTTAGCTGGACCGTTCTTTGTCGCGGGCATCGGCGTCGCACTCGCCTTCATTCCCGTCTCGATCGGCGCTTTGACCGGTGTCACTGAGGGCGACGCTGGAGTGGCCTCCGGGCTCATCAGCACATCGCAGCAGCTCGGTGGCGCCATCGGAGTGGCGGTCGCCTCCTCCGTCGCCGCTTCCCGTTTCCACTCGCTGATCCACCAAGGCTACTCAACCCCGGCTGCTCTCACTAGCGGCTTCACCTTGGCCCTGTGGGTGTGCGGACTGACCGCCCTCGTCGCGATCCCGGTGGCCTTGAGCCTGATTCGGCGGGCCAAGACGGTCGGAGCGCTGGAGAGCAGCGGGCGACAAGACGCCGCGGGCTCGTCGGACCTTGTCGATGCCGGGGGTGAGTGAGTGAGTGAGTGAGTGAGTGAGTGAGTGAGTGAGTGAGTGAGTGAGTGAGTGAGTGAGTGAGTGAGTGAGGACGCTCGGGCCGGAATAGTTCCGGACCGTGCGTGCCAGACCGACGCAGGTCGAGTTGGCCATGGAGCGCCAATTCATTCGTCGCCGTAACGAGTACCAATCAGAAAGAAGGAAACAACCATGTCTATCCGCCAACTCGCGGGAACAACTGCAATCGTTACCGGCGCAAGCCGCGGTTTCGGACGGGGAATCTCCGTCTCGCTCGTCGGGCGCGGCGCGCACGTCGTGGGCGTTGCCCGCAACCAAGAGCTGCTCGCCCAGCTCAAGGAGGAGCTCGGCAAGGCTTTTACCTCCGAAGTTGCCGACGTCGCTGAACCCAGCCTGGCGGCACGACTCATTGAAACCTATCGACCTCAGACTGTCGTGCTCAACGCCGGCGCGACTCCACCGGTTGGATCGCTTGGCGAACAAACCTGGGAGACGTTCAGCACCAACTGGAACGTGGATGTCCAACACGTCTTCAACTTCACCCGAGAGATCCTCACGCAGCCCCTCGATCCGGGCTCGGTGGTTGTCAGCCTGTCGAGCGGGGCCGCTTTGGCGGGGTCGCCATTGAGCGGCGGCTACGCGGGGGCGAAGGCCACGATCAAGCTCATCAGCTCCTATGCCGGACTCGATGCGGTGCGTCTGGGAACGAACATTCGCTTCTTGTCCGTCCTTCCCCAGCTGACGCCTGCGACTGGCCTTGGAAAGCTCTACACCGAGCGGTACGCCGAGATGGCCGGAATGAGCGAAGGGCAGTTCCTCGACGACCGATTCGGTGGGCCTCTTAGCTCCGAACAGGTGGGCGAGAACATTGCCGACTTGGCTGTGGATGACTCCTACTCGGAGGCTGCGTATCTCGTGAGTAGTAAGGGCCTGCAGCCAGTCGATTGAGCGACAGCGAGCCTGAGCTTCGCCCGACCACTGGGCGCACCTCCGCGTCCGTCCATGATCACCCCAGGCTGTTGCAACCTGGCTTTGGTGCTCAGGTAGGTCGTCGTGGAGGCCATCGTGCTCGACCCAAGACATAGCCTGGCGCTTCGTGTCGACAACCAGGCTCGCGATCACCGCGCTTGTGTCCCTGGCCGCCACTGCGGCTTTGGCCTTGACCGTGGCGCATGGAACGAGGCCCTATGGGTTTGAAGATCCCGTAATCGATCTGCTCGGACGTCGCTCCGCCATCCGGAGCTGGGGGGCCGTCGCGAACTTCCTCGGCACTCCGACCATCGTCGTTGTCTTCATCGCCTGTTTCGTCGTCGGTCTGTCCCGACAGGCCTTTCTCCGCATTGCCTTCTACGCGGTGTTGGCCGTGCTGACCATCCTCATCAGCGATCACGTGACCAAACCGCTCGTTCACCGGACCTACTATGGCGAACTCACGTTCCCGTCCGGACACGTGACAGCGGCCAGCGCGACGGCGTTCGCCATGTGGCTGGCCCTCTTCCCGTTGCTCGGCAAGCGAGGCCGCATCATCGCTCTACTTGTGGGTGTGACCTGGGTGCTGCTCATGTCGGTAGCCGTTATCAGAGCGCTTTGGCATACGCCCCTTGATGTGGTGGGAGCGGTGTTGCTCTCTGTTGGCATCATCTCGGCCGGCGGCGCGCTGCTCGAATCGGGTCTGTTGCGAGGAGCGGTGGTCGGCGGTCGTGGTGGTCCGCGGACCGGAAACCAAAGGGCCAGACTCCGGCCTGGCGTCGATGAACTGTTGGGCGAGGCTGAGAATCCCTTCGGTGTTGCACAGACTCAGGGCTTCGATCAAGAAAAAGGCTGAGACCAGAGCGATCGCGGCAGGAAGCTTCCATCGCCGACGGCCCGATTGCCTGGCCACAGCGGACATGCCCTAGGGGGGCATCGGAGCGGCGGCGACAGTGAATGCAAGTACAAGTTGCCCACGAGGCCGGTCTAGAGCCACGCCGCCGCCAGAGTGGTTGAGGTCTCATCGCGGACGGGAACCGTGGTGCTCACTAGCGAGTTGGCCGTCCTGCAGCCACACCTCGGTAATGTCCTCGATGTGCCTCCACCTCGGGTGACCGTCGCGCCGAGTCCCGCCCCCTTTGCTGTCGAAGCCGTGGAGGCTGGCGGCGGGGCGGTGGTGAGCTTGACCGATCACCCCGAGGCCTTGGTCTGGCTCGATTCTCACGACGCGGGGGGTCTCGCAGAGGCCCTCGCGGCCGCACCAGGTGTTCGCTGGGTCCAGTTGCCTTCGGCCGGCGTGGAGCTGATGACAGAGGTCATTGATCACACCCGGATCTGGACCTGCGCCAAGGGTGCCTACGCCCAACCGGTGGCTGAGCACGCCCTGACCCTGGTGCTGGCGGGGCTCCGTCTCCTGCCGACCCGCATCGCCGCCCGCAGCTGGGGAGCGCAGGGCGGGACGAGCCTGTTCGGTGAGCGGGTGACCATTCTCGGTGGAGGCGGGATCACCCGGTCACTCCTCGAGCTGCTCGCTCCTTTCGGGGTCGAAGCCACCGTGGTCAATCGCTCCGGGAATCCGGTGCCCGGTGCTGCCCGCACCGTGGCGGTTTCGGAGCTCGACAGCACGCTGAGCGACGCACTGGTCGTCGTGCTGGCCTTGTCGCTGACCCCCGAGACTCGGGGGATCATCGGGGCGGAGCAGTTCGGCAACATGGGGCAGACGGCCTGGCTCGTCAACGTGGCCCGTGGCGGACACGTCGACACCGATGCGCTGGTCGATGCTCTGCGGGAGGGGACAATTGCCGGCGCTGCGCTCGATGTGACCGATCCAGAGCCCCTGCCCGACGGCCATGCGCTCTGGGATCTGTCTAATTGCATCATCACGCCGCACACAGCCGACACCATCGAAATGGTGCTGCCCCTCCTCGCCGAGCGGATCCGCACGAACGTCGCCCACTTCGCCGCCGGTGAGGCTCTGGTTGGACTTGTTGACTCTGAGGCCGGTTACTGAGGAACGCCGAGAGGCTGCTTCGACCGATCCACGACGGCGGCAGGTGGGGCGGCGCCTAACGGTCTCGGGTCAGGCTTGTTTCGGGTGCCCCAGGTCGGCTCCTTTGAAGGGCCGTGAATCTATGCGCACGGGTGCACCGGCTTCCCGAGCCCATTCGGATCATTTAGGGCGTCTGGTCCGTCCGTGTCAAGGTCTCTGAGTAGGCCTTTTGTTCCAATCAGTCGATTCCGGTCCGCCCGGACTGACTCATTCGATTGCCAATTCGGATTGCCAAGAGCGCGGAGCGGGCGATTCCCAGTTCTGGCTCCCGATCTGCCGCTTTGGCTTCGGAGTTCGTCCTCCGAGCGCGCGACTACCCATCGCGAATTGCTTGGGATGCGAACATCGTCGACTTCTAGGTTGGTGTCGGCCGCCGTCAGGTGGTGCCTGGATCGCCTTGGGTGAGCCGATGATGCAGCTGCCAAATCCGGAGCGAGGCCACCAGACCACCAAGCAAAAGACCACCGAGTGCAGAAGGAAGGAGGGCAACGCCGACAGGGATGGTGCCGCTGGTAGTGAAGAATCTGACCTTCACCGATCTCATGTTTTGACGCATGAATATCAGCAAAAGAACAGCGCGATGGCTGCCGCGACGATACCTATCCAGGCGGCAGAGATCCTGGTTCAACCACTTTGAGGTTCTCCTGTGGCTGAGGTTGCGCCGAGCTGAATCGGGTCCTGGCCAGGCTCCAACGTCTCCTGACGTAGAGCTGTCACAAGATCACCTCTTTCGCCTCGTAGCCGTCTACCCGGAGCGCCCAGATTCCTAACCTGAACCGGAATCGCTCCATTTGGGCAACCACCACCGGGACGTTCGTCAGTTCTACTTCTCGGCGAGCCTGGGGGGACTGGTGTGCCATGAGTTGTCGGATGCGGGCCAAGACCGACTCCTCCATCTCGAGGATCTCGGTGTAGATGTTTCGCCAGAACAGCGCTTGTTCCAACGATGCGTTGCTGGGGTCCATCTCGTCTTCCATGCCTAGGGAGTCGTCACCACCGCGTATGGCCGCAGCGATGTCGGGCCGCTCTAGTGGTGCTTTTCCCGGGTCCATCAGTCATTCGTACACTGGCAGGCGTAAGAAGTTCAGCAACAGCAGGGTCGTCTGGCGTCTTTATAGTGATGCTGTGGAATCCGGGGATCCGCTGATGTCGCCACACGGTCCCCTCGAAGGCGAGGACATACAGACCGAGCACTGGGAAGATGCCCGCCATTGGATGAGCATCTATGACGACCTGATTCGCTTCAAGCTGGGTCTGTTAGATCGGGTGAGGCGAGAACTACCGAAGCTCCATCCGGTGGCTCAAAGAGCGGCCGACGTGGACGTCACCTTCATTGAAGTCCAGATGGCCGGATATTACGAACGTCTCGATCTCTGGTATCAGCGAGTTTGGCAGCTCCAGGGACTATGGCTCGATCCCGATGGTCGGGTCTTGCGTCACAAGGGAAAAGAGGCCGTTCTCACAAAAAGGGAGTTCGAGTTGCTCCAATTCCTTTTGGATCACCCTCACCGCTTCTATACGTCATCTCAGATCATGGGATACGCCTGGTCGGATTCGGCGCTCTTCCCAGAAGAAGTCCGCAATTACGTCTCGCGGGTCAGGAAGATCCTTGCCCGACTGGAGATACCGTGCGACCTGGTCAACCGACCCGGCCGTGGCTATTCGCTGACATTTCGCAACGAGGCCTGAAGCTCCCCTCGAGGTGCTGGGCGTAACTCTGTTGCTGCGTTTGTTGCGGCGAACAGGACATGCTGGGTGCAGCTCATCTTGAGCACACAGTCCTCCCGCTCCCGGGAGGAGAACGGCGGTCCTTGTGGGACCCGAGACACACGTCCTGCCCCGTCCCTCTGCGAGCCTCACCGACGCGGGTGACGACCGCGCGAACCAGACAGTCTCGTGGTTTGCTGGCAATGTAAGGACAAATAACCGCAATCTCCCCTTCACGGACTGGCTGTTCCGTTCCCGGGCCGCCAGCGTGATCTGGCTTGCCGTGCGTCTCGTGCTTGGCTATTGGTGGCTCAACGCCGGCTATCAGAAGATCTGGGGTAGCGAGAAGGCCGGCTTCTGGTTTGGCGGTGGCGCCGGAGTCAAGGGTTTCGCCACTGCTGGGATACTCGGGTCCGCTACTGGCAAGAGCGGGGCCAGTTATGGCTGGTGGGCGGCCTTCCTCCACAACTTCGTTGTCCCGAACGCCTCGTGGATCGCCAAGCTCATCGCCCTGGGCGAACTGGCTGTTGGCGTCGGACTCGTGATCGGGCTCTTTACGGGGCTGGCTGCCTTGGGAGGACTCACCCTCAACGTGATCTACATGTTCACCGGATCGGCTGGGGTCAATCCGGCGTACGCAGTGCTCGAAGTGCCTCTCATCTTGGCCTGGCGCAACGCTGGGTATCTGGGTCTGGACCGCTATGCGCTCGATGCCGCCTGGTGGCGACGCCATTTCAGCCGGTTGACCGATCGTCGAGGGCAGCGAACGGCGGCGACCACCACGCTTCCCGTCCCCAATCTCACACCCTGAGGCGGCCGTCGAACCCCCGACGACGGCCCCGTTTCCGAAGCACCCCAGAAAGTCAACCTCGATCACAGCGAACAAGGGACTACGCAATGAAAGCAGTCGTCTACCACGGACCCAACGAGAAGAGTTGGGATGAGGTACCTGATCCCGAACTAATCGACCCCACCGATGCCATCGTGGCGGTCGATGCCACGACCATCTGCGGAAGTGACCTGCACATCCTCAAGGGCGATCTGCTCGAGGTGACGCCCGGGCGCATCCTCGGCCACGAGGCCGTGGGGACCGTAGAAGCTGTCGGACCAGCAGTTCGGAACGTCAAGGCTGGCGACCGAGTGCTCGTCTCGTGCATCTCGGCCTGTGGGAGATGCCGCTTCTGTCGCGAGAGCCGATTTGGGCAGTGCCTCGAGGGCGGTGGTTGGATCCTCGGCCACACCATCGACGGCACCCAGGCCGAAAAGGTACGGGTTCCATTTGTCGACACTTCGTCCTACCCAGTGCCAATTGGGGTCAGCGACGAGGAATTCCTGATGCTCGCCGACATCTTGCCCACGGCATACGAAGTGGGTGTGCTCAACGGTGGTGTTGTTCCTGGTGATGTCGTGGTCATCGTCGGTGCCGGACCTATCGGTCTCTCCGCCATAACCGGGGCCCTCTTGTTCAGCCCCAGCCATGTCATTGCCGTCGACCTCTCTGACGCCAGACTCGAAGCCGCCAAGCAATTCGGCGCGGATGTGATCGTGAACAACGGCCGCGAAGATGCCGCAACGATCGTCCGGTCGCTCACCGAGGGATTGGGCGCCGATGTCGCCATCGAAGCCGTCGGGCTGCCAACGACGTTCGAGCTTGCCACTGAACTCGTGCGACCTGGTGGTCATGTCGCCAACATCGGCGTTCACGGCAAGTCAGCTGTCCTCCATCTCGAAACACTTTGGACTCGGGATGTGACAATCACGACGGGACTTGTCGATACCTACTCGACGCCGACGCTGAGCCGCCTGATGGCGACCCGCCAGCTCGATGCATCTCGTTTCGTAACGCACCACTTCACATTCGACGAGTTCATGGCTGCTTACGACGCGTTTGCAGCTGCCGGTGAGACCGGAGCCCTCAAGGTTGTGCTGACCCGTGCCGGCTGACCCGAGATTGCTACGAGACGATGCAGGAGGACTCAGGGCCTCCGATCCGTTTCTTGTGGATCAGCAATGAGACAGACCGACGACTCCACCGTTCATGACGTCGGAGATGTGGGCCGTAGGATTCTTGAGCGTCGGACGGAGCTCAATTTGAGCATCGACGAAGTAGCCGAGCGCTCCGGGGTGGCAGGGGACTATCTCGCGTACCTCGAGCACACGCCGATCGCCGAGCCATCCTCATCGGCACTCCTTCGGCTGGCGCTGGCTCTCGAGACATCGGTTCCAGAACTGCTTGGCGGAGAGCAGGGCCGTCCCAACGGATGGGCGAACGCAGCCCAGCGACCGAACCTGATCAAGATCGAAGAGACCGAATGCCAGGAGCTGCTTGCTCGAGGTGGAGTCGGTCGGCTGGTCTTCGGTGCTGGAGACAGGCCGATCGCGTTTCCGGTCAACTTCAAGATGTTGAACCACGATGTCGTGTTCCGTTCCGAAGAGGGATCGGAGGTGTCGGCCATAGGCTCTGACGCGCTGGTGAGTTTCGAGGTCGATCGGATAGACGATGCCATGAGCGAAGGGTGGAGTGTGCTTGCCTCAGGCACGATCAAGCCGATTTGTGCCACCGATCAGCTGCAAAAAGTCATTGCGCTGGGAATCGAACCGTGGGCGGGCGGTGAGCGCTGGACCTACTTCCGAGTCGTTGTCACCGGTCTGAGTGGCAGGAGAATCGTCACGGTCCCATGATTTGTCGAAGATTGTCATCGAAGCGCCCGGGGTGGACACGGCGAAAATTGTCGCAGAACCCGCTGGTCCGTTGAACCGGCGATCACGATCCGGTCCGCACCCTAGATCGCTCGCGAACCCAATCCTGATGCCGAAGTACCGTTTGGCGCCTCATTCAATGATCTCACGCAAAAGCCCGTCCAGGTAGTTGCTGCTTTTGTTACTCCCCGAGGTGCAAGCTCAAGACGTTCGGATTACGCGGCGCGCCGTCGTCGGTAAGAGCAATCATCTAAGAGGAGCATGGACGTGAGTACCAAAGGCAAGGCATCGAACACGGTTCAAGACGTCAAGGGTCGGTTGAAGGAGGCCGCTGGGCGCCTCACCGGCAACCGCGACCTCAAGAACAAGGGGAGGGCGGACGAGGCCAAGGCCGGAATGAAGAACGCTGGAGAAAGTGTCAAAGACGCTGCGCACGAGGTGAAGGATGCTGTCACCGAGTAAAAGACTCAGCGGCGAACTCTCCGAGCGCGGTCCCATTCTCACAGTCAGCGTCGAGACGCCCAAGAGCATAAAGGACGAAAGCCCTGAGGGCGATCCCGTGCTCAGTGCGACGACGTGAGCTCTCCTTCGACCGTCCTGAAAGACGTGTCCTATTCACCGTATCCATTCGGCAGAAAGTTCCCAGTAGGCATTCTCGCTGTGTGGGCCGTTGTTGACCTGGTGGTGGTCGCTGCTGGTGGCAGTCACTTCGTCTTTAACCTCGTCTTCACACTCGGCTTGCTGTGTGCGGCCTTTGCTTTTCTCTGGCTGTTGGTGGGCGAGCTGTCGCTCTCGGGTGAGTCAATCCTCTGGCGCACGCCAATGCGCTCAGGTCGAGTTCAAATCACCGACGTACGTGGGGTCCACCCCGAGCACCACTTCTCGCATGGCATGGTCACCATCGAGATGGACAACGGCGAGCGAATCCGGGTATACGGCCGCCCAAAATTCTGCGCGTTCTACGACACGTTACGAGCGCGGCAATCCCATTTGCCGATGACGTGAGTCTTCGGGCGATTCTGGTGGCGCGGCAGTACTTTGAAGCGGTCCCCAAGTAAGTGGGCAACCGAGCACGGACTGCAGATTGACCATTGAGAAGTGGCCGAGATCGAAAAGGCCGAGAGTCAGCGGTACCACACGGTGGCCAGCCACACAGGGCTCGGCGTCTCGCGACTCAAAGCCCTTCCATTCGGACACCGAGCATAAGAAGAGTGGTTCAGCGATCCCTGCGAGTTTAGAACTGGTTCGGCGCTTAGTTGCTGCATTTGTTACAACCTCTAATGCAGGCTGCCCATGTGAAGACACCCTGGGTCCTGGCCGCGAGCATTCTGCTTGCGTTGCTTCTGATTCCCCTTGGTGCGACCCCTGCCGCAGCTTCGCCAACGGTCCCATCCATCACAAGCATTCCAATCCGGGTGATTCGCACCTCAGCTGGATCTGTCAGCTATCGCAGCGACGGCACAGGCCAACCGCTAATTCTCATCATGGGCTATTCGGGGAGCCAGGACGACTGGGCGCCTGACTTCGTCAACGCGCTCGCCGTGCGGCATCGAGTCATCATCTTCGACAACGCCGGGATCGGCCAGACGACAATGCCGGCGGGCACGCTCAACATATCGAGCATGGCCAACCAGACGGCCGCACTGATTACTGCCCTTGGTCTCAAACACCCCGACGTTCTCGGTTGGTCCATGGGTGGGATGGTGGCCCAGGCGCTCGCCGTCCTGCATCCCTCCGACGTGCAACGACTCGTGCTGAGTGCTACCTATTCGGGAAATGGGAAGGCGACATCCCCAAGGCCAGCCAATGCAGCAGCGTTGGTCAGTGCCGCGAAAACCGGCGATACCGACGCGATCATGGCGCTGATCTTCCCGGCCAACCAGCTCGTAGCTCAGGAATCGGCGTACATACGCGGAGTGTCGGGATATCCGAATTTCTACCAGGCCCCCGAAGCGTTGGCCGTGGCCCAGCATGCTGCGATCAGCGGTTGGGCTGCTGGAACGGTAGAGGCGGGCCATGGGCACATTGCAGCCCCCACCCTCATCGGCGATGGAGCCGATGACGTCATGACTCCGCCTGCCAACGTCCACAAGATGGTTCAAGAGATTCACGGAGCTCAATTCGTCATCTATCCCGACGCCGGCCATGGTTTCCTCTTCCAGGACTCGTCCGCATGGGCGGCTCGGATAAATGCATTTCTAAGGTAGGCCTGCGCCACTGCGAGCTTCGAGTCGACAAGTAGTCAGCATGTGACAGCCGCCCGGGTATTTCCTGAAGTGCCGGCGTACGCCGCGACGGGGCCGCGTGCTGCGGGTGACCATTCTCGGTGGAGGCGGGATCACCCGGTCACTCCTCGAGCTGCTCGCTCCTTTCGGGGTCGAAGCCACCGTGGTCAATCGCTCCGGGAATCCGGTGCCCGGTGCTGCCCGCAGCGTGGCGGTTTCGGAGCTCGACAGCACGCTGAGCGACGCACTGGTCGTCGTGCTGGCCTTGTCGCTGACCCCCGAGACTCGGGCGATCATCGGGGCGGAGCAGTTCGGCACCATGGAACAGACGTGCGCGGTTGCGCCACTGCGCCATTCGGCTCATCGGGGATATGCCGACTGGTTGGTGCGGGCGACGATACCGCCAGCACTTGACATCGATGACTACATAGGTAGAGTTATTGCCGTGACCCGCTCCCGGCGCCCGTCCCCGCAGGTGATCAGAGTCCTCCATGCGCTGGCTGCAGATCCGACTCGGTGGCGCTACGGCTATGACCTGGCCACAGAGGTCCACCTGAAGTCGGGTTCGCTCTATCCCATCCTGATTCGACTCGCGGACCGTGAGGTGCTCGAAACGTCCTGGGAGCCAGGTCCACCCGGTCGGCCACCCCGGCACCTGTATCGACTCACACTGACCGGGCGAGAGTACGTGGCGACTCTCGACCTTGCCCGGGCCGAACGATCCGCGCCGCGTCGGCGCTTGGGTCTGAGCGGGGCGTAGTGCCCGCGGTGCCGGCGATGGTGGGGTTGATTGGCGGGGGTCGGCCCTCGGTGCTTGCCATCTTGCTGCTGGCTGGTGCAGGGGTGGTGTTGTGGAGTCGCGAGCACCCGCCCCCAGACGCGCACACGGGCGCAGAGCGACGCGCCGCTCCGATTGTTGCAGTGGGCGGTCGGACTGCTTCCCGCCGAGCGGGTCGATTGGGGCCAGGCGATGCTCGGTGAGTTAGACCGGATCGAGGGTCGTTTGGCGCGATGGCGCTTCGCTCTCGGATGCGTGGGCGGCGTCGTCCTGCTGCCACCATGGCGCCCGGTCGGACCGATGGCAGCACTGGTAGGCGTCGCGTTGGGCAGCGCATTCGTGTTCGGCATCGGGTTCGTCCGCTTTGGGCTGGCTGCCAACCCTTGGAACTGGGTGATGCTGGCGACCCTGGGGGCCCTCGTGACGGTCTCGATCTTCACCGTGAGTGTGCAGCTACGCCGGCCCGGTGTGGCCCGTCTCGGGCTGGTCGGGGGTCTCTTTGTTGTGGCGACCTGGCTGGTGATCTCAGGATTCACGTGGCAAGGCATCATCAGCCCGATCTATTCGGTCGGCGCTTGGTCCGGCCCGGCAGTCTTGATCGGGGTGCCGTTGGTGGTGGGGGTTGCGAGCGCGTGGCGCAGCAAGAGCGCCTCTGTGGGCAGGCGCGCCGCTCGGCTGGCCGGCGCGAGTGCCGGGCTCGTTATGTTCTTCTTCGGAACGATCGCGGTCGTGGCGATCGACGGAGGAACCCGCGACCCGGGGGCAGGGGTTGCCGGAGGCGTGAGCGAGGCGTTCTCCAACGTGGCGATGCTCTTCCTGATCTTTCTCCCCTTGGCGACGGCAGCGGTCGGCTGGGTTGCGGCGACGGCCACCGCCCGATTCCGATCTCTGGACCTGGCCCGACGGGACCATGGCTCGATGAGCACGCCGAAGACGGCTGGACGAACCGCCGATGGAGGCCAGAGCCGGAATATCGCACACTTGCTGCTCGGCGTGGGAGCAGTGGTTGTGGTGGTTATGGCCGTCGCACTGTTCTTCGAGGCCAGATAGATAGCTGCACGCCAGGCTGTTCGGTTGCCCCGGCCTATTCCCCATAGGCCGAGCCAGCGTTCTAGGAGTTCGGTCGTACCAGCACGTAGTCGATGACCAAGCAATATGAAAGAGAGTTCCGGCGGCGATCCGTGGTCGCCTCATGGCTGGCGAAGCGGTGAGCACAGTCGCTGAACAAACGGGAGTCTCGGTGGCCACTCTCCATCTCTGGAAGCGCCGGGACCTGATCGATGCCGGCCGGACGCATGCACCAAGGGCGTCGAGGAAGCCGTCGGAACTCACACCACCATGACCATCTTGCCGATGACCGACCGACCCGCAAGGCGCTCCAGGGCGGAAGGGAGGTCCGCAAAAGGAACCTTCGTCGTGACTGCGTTCTGCAGCCGACCCGACGAGACCAGGTCGGACAGCTGAGAATGGATGGCATCGAGCTCGTCCCGGCCGTAGCCACCGGCGAATACGCCGACCAGCGACGTGTTGGTCACAACCAGCTTGTGGGTCTCGATGCGGGGCCAAGCCCCGCTCGCGAAACCGACTGCCAGCAACCGACCGTGGCGAGCCAGGGCCGTCGCCGCCTCCTCGGCCACAGGTCCCCCAACCGGGTCGTAGACGGCATCCACCCCTCGCCCGTCTGTCATCTGCCGCAGACGGTCGGCCAGGTCCCCGTCTCTATGGGTGATGGTCTCGTCCGCGCCGAGGCCTCGGCAAAACTCGGACCGCGCCTTGTCACTCACGACCGCGATCACCCGCGCCCCGAGTGCCCGGCCGATCTGCACCGCGGCGATCCCGCTGCCACCAGATGCTCCGAGCACGGCGAGCCATTGGCCGGGTTCGAGACGAGCGCGGTCGACGAGACCGATCCACCCGGTGAGGTGGGGTATCCAGAAGCCGGCGGCATCGACGTCGGCCAGGCCGGGTGGGACGCTGAACGAAGATTCGGCTGGAGCTAGACATTCTTCGGCGAACGAGCCGTTACCCTCCATAAAGCTGGTGGTAGACATGACTGTCTTGCCGAGGGCCACGTCGACGTCTCGACCCACGGCACTGACGACGCCGCTCACCTCTTGCCCCGGGGTGAAGGCCCCCGGCGGCGTGAGCGGGTAGGTGTGACGGCACATGAGCACATCAGGCAGACCGATGCCCGCAGCGATCACCCGGACACGGATCTGGCCGGGGCCGGGCTCCGGGATGGGGACGTCGATGAGGTGCAGAACCTCCGACGGTTCTCCTGGCTTTTCGACTCGCCATGCTTTCATGAGGCCTCCGTTCCCGGCCCGACGATCTCCTCGAGCCGAATGCCACAGGACCAGAGCATCAAGTGGCGAAGTCGCTCTGGCGTCTCCGACAAGAAGGTCATTGTGCCTCCGAGGGGAATCCCGTGTCCGCCCCACAGAGTTGAAACGCCTACGACATGGGCATAGCTGCTCCCTTTGTTGTCCGTCCGATTGCCTAACCAGTGGACCAGATTTGCTCCGATTGAGGAGACGGGGTGGATGAGTCCACCACCCTGATCGGGAACAACGGTACGGACAGAATCAAGCGGACAAGTCCGCCCGCATTCTCAAAAGTGCATCGTTGGTCCAGGAGATGTCGCTCGATCCACTCGGCGACCTCACGGCCTGGCACCTCGGGGGGCAACATGGCGTATCGAAATGATTCGTGATGGCGGCGGCGAACACCCTTTTACGTGGCCTCGTTGGGAGCTGTTCGCGCCATGTCACCGGGGCGCGGCCTCTACCGGGGGTCCTCCTCAGTAGTCGGAGGGCTGGTTGAAGATGACGGCGAGGCTGACGATCTTGTTGTCCCGGACGCTGAAGTAGCTGGACATGATCAACTCGTCGGGCAGGTTTGTCTTGTCGAAGGTGCCGTCGAAGCGGGCCCGCACGATGATGTCGCCGTAGTGGTCGATGACCTCTCGCACCTCCATGGTCACGTGGTCACCCACAAACTCTTTGGCGATGAAACGGCGAATGGCGGCCACACCGTTGATCTCGCGGCGGTTGTCGTTCACGTAGGCGTCCTCGGTGAAGGTCGCCATGATGGCGTCGGTGTCGAAGGCGTTTACCCCGGCGACGTAGTCGGCGACGACGCCGGTCATGTGGTTGGTCATGGTGTTCGGCTCCTCTGTCTTGCTTGGCCGGTCGGCCGGCTTTATCCAGGTTCACGCGTGCCCTCGTGGCAGGGTCAAGAGCCTTCTTCGAACTTGTATCTCCCCTAGGGGGAGGGTTCATACTGGGATTGTGCGCCCGTCGCTTGCCATCGGTGATTTCTCCCGTGCCACCCACCTCAGCGTGAAGATGCTTCGTCATTACCACCGCATCGGTCTCCTGGAGCCGGCCGACGTCGACCCCGACACCGGTCATCGCCGCTACAGCATCGAGCAGATCCCCACGGCCCAGGTCATCCGGCGCTTTCGGACCCTCGAAATGCCACTCGAGGAGATCCAGGCCGTCATTGCCGCTCCCGATCTCGACGCTCGCAACGAACTGATCGCTGCACATCTGGAACGACTCGAAGAGAACCTCGCCAAGACCCAAGAAGCCGCCGCTTCGCTGCGCAACCTCCTCCAGCCGCCTACAGGGTCAGTCCCGGCCAGAGTCGAACATCGCAGCGCCGCGGCCGTGCCGGCCGTCGCCGTGTCCGAGGTCATCGACGTCGAGGACGCCCTCTCGTGGTACCAGGGGGCGCTCGGAGAGCTCTACGCCACCCTGGCTGCGCAGAAGCTCCCGATCGCAGGACCCGGAGGTGGCATCTACTCCAACGACCTCTTCTCCCACGAGCGTGGCCTGGCAACGATCTTCGTCCCGCACATGGGCACGGTACGACTGATGGGGCGCGTGACCTCGCTGGTCGTCCCGGCCGTCGAGCTTGCAACGACCGTGCACACCGGTTCTCACGCCGACATCGACCGCGCCTATGGAGCGCTCGCCACCTACGTCACGCAGCACGCACTCGCCATCGATGGCCCAATCCGCGAGTACTACCTGGTCGGACACCACGAGACCAGCGACGAGTCGGAATGGCGCACCGAGGTCGGTTGGCCGATCTTCCAGACGGGACGAAGCGCAGGTCCAGCCCGCTGAAACGGGCACCGGGGCGCGGCGGTGGGACGTGACCACCTACCGAAAGGGCGCCATTTCCCGGCCGATACATCGTGGATGTGTGCGGCTGTGGTCGCTGACGCCTCGGTTCCAACCCGCTCAAGCTCCGCGCGGGCGAATTTCGCAGACGAGCAGGTCCGTGGCGTTCGCCGACCTGAGTCCTAGGTTTACAGCGTTCGCCGCGTCACCCGGCCGATAACGCGCACAGTTATGCGCGGCGCCGTGGTCATACAAGATCGGCGTTTCAGTTACATCGAGGTTCGAGATTCATCTGAGATCGTCCGGCTCCGAACTGGCAAGGCGTACCAAGCGCTAGCTCCGCAACCACAAACGAGCGAGCCGATCCCAGACCAGCCTGACGACGCATACTGCCACCACATTCTCGTTCGAACCATTGCTCGCCCAGAGACTCACTTCCTTCCGCTTCGGTTAAGTCTGGCTCTTACGTCTTCAAAAGTTGCGTGCGCCGGGGCCTTGTTGACCCAGGAGGTCGTCGGGGTTCACGAGCTTGCACAGGCCCAGAGACAGGCAGCCACAGCCGATACAGCCGCTCAGCCGGTCCCGCAGGTGCTCCAAACCGATGATCCGCTGATCGAGGTCGTCGCGCCATGCGGCAGAAAGCCGCTCCCAATCCCGACGCGTCGGCGTGCGACTGTCCGGTAGGCGGTCGAGGGCATCTTTGATGCGCCGTAATGGGATGCCGACAGCCTGGGAGGCCCGGATGAACGCCACTCTCCTCAGTACCTCTCGTGAGAACCGTCGCTGGTTCCCCGCGGTGCGGGTGCTCTGGATCAGCCCTTCGGACTCATAGAAATGGAGGGCCGAGACCGTTACGCCGCTACGAGACGCGACCTGGCCCACCGTCAGCTCGGCCGAGGAGAGAGAAGTTCGAGACATGATCTTGACCTCAACCATACCTGAGGTTTTAGTCTTCCAACATGACCTTTACCGACACCGAAGTCAGCTTCCTCACCCGCCAACCCCGGGGCCACCTGGCCACCCTGGGGCCGAACGGTCTCCCTCAGGTCAAGCCTCTGGGATTCAGCTACAACCCGACACTCGGGACAATCGACATCGCCGGGTTCAACATGGGCGCAAGTACGAAGTATCACAATGTGCAGGCGAACCCGAACGTCGCCTTCGTCGTCGACGAGGTCACCGAAGACTCCATGGAGGGGTCCCACTTCCTTGAGGTTCGCGGCCTGGCAGAGACCGCCGTCGGCGCTCACGACCCACAGGGCCATCTCGCACCTGAGATCATCAGGATCCATCCTCGGCGCATCCTCTCGTTCAACGTCGACCCGGACCACCCAGGGTTCGTAGCTCGAGATGTGACGCCGGCCGATCTCGGCAACGCTGTGGCCTGATGCGCGCAATCGAGGTGCATCGTTTCGGAGGTCCTGATGTCCTCGAGCTGCGTGACATTTCAGACTCCGTCCCTGGGCCCGGGCAGGTCCTGGTGGCCGCATCAGCCTGTGACGTGCTGTTCGTCGACACCATGATCCGTTCGGGACGGGGGGCCGACTACTTCCCGGTTCGGCCGCCGTATGTGCCGGGCAATGGTGTGGGCGGAACGATCGCCGGCGTCGGCGCTGGGGTCGACGCCAAGTGGCTGGGCCGGCGGGTGGTGGCCCATACCGGCGGCGCAGGTGGCACCGGCGGCTACGCGGAACTGGCAGCGGTCGAGTTGGCAGACTGTGCGCTGGTAACTGACGACGTCGACCTCCTCGAGGCGACCGCGGTCCTCCACGATGGCACCACCGCACTCCGCGTCCTCGAGAAGACCGCACCCAAGGAGGGGGATTGGATCCTCGTTCTCGGTGCAGCCGGAGGTATGGGATTGCTTCTTGTCCAACTGCTGAGCAGCCAGGGAGTAAATGTCGTGGGTGCGGCCCGCGGATCGACGAAGCGAGAGGTGGTCTCCGAAGCCGGGGCCGTGGCGGCCATCGACTACGGCGATCCAGATTGGGTCGAGGCGGTGCTCGACGCCAGCGGCGGAAGTCGTCCGACCGTCGTGCTCGACGGAGTCGGGGGGACGATTGGAGGGGAAGCGTTCCGATTGATCGCCGACGGCGGGCGCTTTTCGGCGCATGGGACCCCGAGCGGCTCGTTTGCGCTGATCGACAGTGCTGAGGCGGAGCGTCGTGACGTGACCGTGACGACCATTGCCGACCTCCAGTACGCCAAGGGCGACAGGTCTCGTCTGCTTGCTGCCATTCTCGCTGAAGTCGGAGCCGGGCGAGCGATTCCCCTCGTGGGCCAGACCTTCTCACTGGCTGAGGCATCGAAGGCACATCTGGCGATCGAATCCCGGGAGACGATTGCCAAGACGCTCCTCTTGTTACCTTGACGAGCCGGCCCTAAGGGTGTCCGCAAGCTCTGGGAGAACCACCCGAGGATCATCCGAAGATCCCGAAAGGATTCAAGAGTGGCCATTCACCCTTGGCCGCAGATCCAAGACGTCAGGCTTGTCCTGATGGCGCTCAGGAGGGTTGGCTGGAAATTGCGCTCTGCCGGCCAGTTTCCATGAGGGCTGGAAACGACGCTTCTTCGAGGGGTGCCCAGCCGACATCTCGCGTCCGCAACTCCTCCACGACTTTGGCACCCCCGCGCACACCGAAGAGACGATGTGCAAACAAGAGATACGCCAAGACAGCGAGGTTGATCGCAAACGTCAGTACCTTGAGAACGGAGATGCCGCCGGCGAGCTCGTAAAGCTCGTAAGGAACCAAGACGCCGGTTTCGACGAACGTCAGATACTCGGCCCAACGCCGGGCATTCCACAGGCCGATGATCTCGACAACTAAGAGGGCCGTATAGGTTCCGAGGCCAATGCCAACGACGTAGAGTTCCCACGGCGGTAATGCGAAGAGTCGATTGATGTCGTTCACGACGCCTGAGCGGGAACTGACAACTGGGCCGCCAAGGCCACCCTGCAAATCGGTCAGTACCTTCGTGTATTCGTGGTGCAGTTGGGCTCGGTGAACGGCGAACAAGAACACTGCGATCGTCAAGGCCCCAAGAACAAGGACGTGGATGGCCCGCTCGACACAGATTGTCCGAAGCACATAGCGATCTCGCAGCGGCCGACCCCGGAGTGGTAGCTCGACCTGTTCACGGTCCGGGGGACTCACGCGCGTGGGATGTTCGGGATCGGGAAGCGGCAACCACGAGTCACATCGGAGGCAGCGATACCATCGGAATCCGTCGGCTTGGTGCGCGAAGACGGCGTCTTGCTCTCGGACGTGGGCTGCATCCGTTCCCAGCAGCTCGTGACCGTGCAACGCACAGCCGACCAATTCGTAACGCAGGCTCGGTCGATACCTCCGGAGACGTCCGATCCTCGAAGTCGGCCGGAGGTCTTGATCGGGCGCGGAGCCTTCGACATCACGCCCGACCGGAGAGCTCAACTCATCATCCTTTCTTTAGTTGTGCCATGCGCCGACACGTGCGGCCCGTCCGCACTCGCGCTGACAGGCTACGTCGTGCATCACCACCCGAAGCGGAGTCTCGAGTGGCAGTGAATTCGAGGTGAGCGAAGGACCGTGTTGACGAGGAGAGCGGAGAGCCAGGCTCGACGCTGGTGGCCCGGTTCAGTCCGGTGGGTGTCTTCCGCGGCCAAATCTCGTCGGGCAGCCGTTGGAGCTCTCTCGTCGTGATGGGGCCCATCAGCCTCGTCGTCGCAGGCGCCGGGTACACCCTCTTCGCCCCAAGGGATGCCTGATCGACGAGGTGTTCCGGCGTGGACACAGGCCGGCAGATCGTGCATCTCATCGGTGTGGACACCGGGAGGCTCCGGGCCCTTCGAGCCGACGGTCTTGTAGGACACACTCGGGTCACAGGATCTGAGATCTCGATCGATCAGTGCGGCCGACGATCCTCAGGATTGCGTCCGTAGCCCGGCAACGTCACTGTGATGATCCGCCGAACTCGTAATGGGTGCGCTCGACGTGGCGAGTCCAGTCCCAGTATTGGTCGAGTGGCCACGGCGACAGCGTGAAGACCTTGCCCTCGCTGTTCTTGTAGTGGCTGTGTGCAATCGAGGGATGCGACCACACCAATCCGCCGATCTCCCTCTGATACCGATCGGCGTAGTCGTCGTGCGCCTCGGGCTTCACCTCTGTCCAGAGTGAATCCGATCCAAGGGTTTCGCGGATGGATTCCAAGGCATAGTGCACCTGAAATTCGGCGTGGTAGAAGATGCTGGCGCCAAAGGCCAGGTTCGTCCCCGGCCCGTAGACGCAGAAGAGGTTGGGGAAGTTCGGCATCGTGATGCCGAGGTAGGCGGTGGGCTCGTCGCCCCACTGGTCCTGGAGGACAACGCCATGACGACCCACCACGTTCATCGATCCCAGAAATTCGTTGTGTCGAAAACCGGTCGCGTAACAGATGATGTCAGCCCCGTGGTGACGTCCGTCCACGGTCACGACCCCATCGGGAACGACCTTTTCGATCCCGGTTCGAATGATCTCGACATTCGGCTTTTGCAGGCAACGCAACCATGTCCCGTCATCCTGGAGGATGCGCTTGCCTGTGGCGGGGTAGTCGGGCACGACTCTTTCGAGCAAGTCGGGGTCGTCGCCGACGATGCTGCGCATCCAGTCCAGCAATGCCGAGGCGCGTTTCGCATTGAGTGCGTTGACCGACTGATGAGTCGAGTCGGTGTAGTCGGGGTCGATGCGATACATGTCCATTCCCGCCGAGATGCCGGCAAAGGTCATGACGAACCGATACCACCGTCCATAGAAGGGAAGGTGTCGCAGCGCCCACGCATCACCCGCGGGGACCGGCGTGTGATACAGCCGGTTGGGGAGGATCCATTGGGCCGTTCGCTGAAAGATGCTGAGCTCTGCGACGTCCGAGGCGATCGCCGGACCGATCTGGAAGCCACTGGCGCCGGCTCCAACCAGTGCGAATCGGCTCCCTCGAATGTCGAGATCATCGGGCCAGCGGGCCGAATGGAACGACCGCCCCGCAAAGCTCTCCATTCCCGGGATTTCGGGTAGCCGTGGGATATTGAGCGAGCCCACGGCGCTGATGACGAAGCGTGCCTTCCATGCTGTCTCGACGCCGCTCGATTCCCGGCCCCGCACACACCACTGCGAACTTCTCCTCATCCCACGCCACCTCGGTAATCGTGGTGTCGAAGTGACAATGCGGCCGGAGGTCGTACTTGTCGACCACCGTCTCGAAGTAGGCGTGCAGCTCGGGCTGTTGGCAGTAGTACTCGCTCCACAACTCGGCTGGTTCGAACGAGAAGCAGTACTGATGGCTCCCGACGTCGACCCGTGCGCCGGGGTACCGGTTCTCCCACCACGTGCCGCCGGGACCTGCGTTCTTGTCGATGATGACAAAAGGCAGGCCCGCCTGTTTGAGGCGGATGCCGGCCAGGATTCCGCCCATGCCGCAACCCATCACCACCACGGGTGTCGCGTCCCGTACGGACGCCGAGATCTCGTTCCCCCACGAGATCCGCCCGCTGTCCGCACCCTCGAATTGCAGGTCGTCGAAGAGAAGACCGGCGAGGCGACCCTCGACAGGGCGTCGGCCAAGAAAGCTCATCATTTCCTGCAGCAGGTCCCGAGGCAGGTCTGCCGGGACGCAGCCCGCATCACGATACGCGGCGATCACGGGAATCGCCCGACGGCGCACCTCCGCCATGTCCTCGGCAGACATCGCGCCCTGAATGTCCAAGGACATGCCGACATTGGGCTGAATGTCCCCCCGCACCCATGAAGGGTCTCCGCTCATGTGGACCAGCGAGCACATCAGCGCCGGAACGCTGACCTCTTCGAGCGAACGGGCGATGTCTTCGTCACTGTCCTCGAACGGCTCTCCGGCGAAGCGGTTCCTTTTCACGGACGACATCCTCGCCGCCAGGACCGGGGGAGGCAATCGTCCTTCTTCGAAACGATGAGCTCTCCGGTGTCCGATCGTGCCGCGTGAGTAGGGCTCGCCCGACGGCGAGTTGTGGAGCACGGAGGAGGGCTCAGTACAAGTTGATGCAGGGCCGCCCGTCGGTAAGCGAGTTCGTCGTGTCCCTCGCGATTGGGGTGCCGAGGTCGCACCCGGCGCCGTCGACCGGGTGGTCGCCGCACCCGCCCCCTGCACCTGGGCGCTGTTCGCCAACTCGGTGGTCGCACCGAACTGTCTCTTGCCCAGACCCAGGTGCCGATCCGGCTCCCATTCAGCGGGCGCGGCGGGCCAGCTCGGTTGGATCCGAGACAGTGATCCGACCCCGGGACAGCTGGACGACCCCATCCTCTTGGGCCTGGCCGAGAACCCGGTTCACCGTCTGCCGGGTCGTTCCGGCCAGGGACGCGAGGTCGTCCTGGGTGAGGGGAATCGACGGAGAGGTATAGAGAGCCGCCAAACGGGACAGCCTGCGCAGGACTCTCGTCTCGGCCGGAAAGTAGAGCGCCTCGAGAAGCGCTTGGGAGGTGGCGCGGAGGCGAGCGTCCAGCATCTGGGCCACGACCATCGCCGCCGATGGGTGGTCGGCCACGAGCGTCCCGAACTCCGCCCTGGTGAATCTTCGGGTCTCCGTTCTTTCCAACGCCACCACGGTCGCCGACCGATGGGAGGTGGCACCGATCAATGCCTGCTCTCCGAAGGCGTCACCAGGGCCGAGGACGTCCAGGGTCACGACGTCGCCCGCCGGGGAGGAGACTCGGACCGCTACCGTGCCCATCTCAATGAGGTAGACGCAGTCTCCGGCCTCGCCTTCGTGGAAGATGAAGCCTCCCCGGGAGAAGCGCTGGCGGGTGCAGCGAGCCAGGAGCGCGCGCCGATCGGGTTCGGACAAGGGGTTGAGCAAGCTCCACTCCACGTGCACTCCTCCTGGGGACCAAGGTCGCCAGGAGAACCCGCAGAGAATGTGACCTGACCACCGACCGGCGTCAGGCCAGTGAACCCAAACCGCCCCGACTCACCGATCCTAGGGTTCGGTGAGTCGGGGAGCTTGGAGGAAGGCATCCCGACACCCAGTTCGCCAAGTTGACTGGGTATGTCGGGACACCCTGAGGGTGGGTTCTGGGGCCCTCCCTCAGCAATTCCCGCCAGAAGAACCGCCTACAAGACCATCGCCGGGACGCCGACCGGGGGCTCACTTGATTCGGCGACCAGAGATGGGTGCTGCTCGAACTGGACGGCGATGCACTGCTCGTGAGCAGACATATGCCACAGCTCGTTCAGGAAGAAGAGATTCCTTCGCATCATCCGGTCCTTTCTCGTGGGCGGGAGTTGTGTTTCCATTGTGCGCCCCAGGCACGAATCCGACTGTCTGCGAGACGACACAAGCACTGTCATCTCGGCGACATTGGGCGCCGCCGTCATCTGGGCCACCCGGGCCCAGCGGCGGGTCCGGGGCGAGACCAGGGATTTCGGGTCTCCGGCCCTCCTCGGACGACCCGCTCTGAGAGCCGTCGGGTGCGGAGCACGCCGGTCAGCATCGGGAGGGTGAACGCTCCGCTGGCCGTCTCCGCTCTGCTGGCCAGGAAGGCGCGGATCCGGCCCAGCGTGACCTCACGTTCTTGTTCTGGGACGACGAGCAAACCCGCCCTGGTGGCGAGGGTGGCGACCAGGGAGTCAGCGGTGCGAGGGTGCCCATGCTCGAACTCGGCCAGCTCAGGCCAGCCGAACCGGGGGATCAGTCCACTGGTTGGAAGGTGCGCATCCTCGGTGGCGGCACGCCAGCCGCTGAGCGTGTCCCGCGGGCCAACAGCTGCGCTCCCGCTCACGAGCGCCAGGTCGCCGACCCAGCCGACCCGGTCGTCGACGACGTTCCACAGCCCAGCCAGGATGCCCCGCGGCGCGAGAACCCTGGCGATCTCGGGTCCCGCGTCATCCATGTCGAACCAGTGCAAGGCATTGCCGGCGACCACAGCATCCACAGATGCGTCCCGCAGCGGCAGCGCCTCAGCACTACCCAAGAGGGCGGGAACGGTCGGCACCGCCCGGCGCAACTCGGCCAGCATCGCCGGGTCGGGCTCGACAGCGATGACCTCGGCGCCCAGCGCGACCAACCCGGCGGTGAGCTTGCCGGTTCCGGCCCCGAGGTCGAGCACCCGTGGTCCGGGCGCGTCCTCGAGCGCCCAGCGCACCCCGGCTGGCGCGTAGTCCGGGCGGTGCTCGGCGTATGCGGTCGCTACAGCACCGAACGATGAGCGGTGAGTGAGCCGTTCGTCCTCTTCCACGCGACAACCTCACTTCCCTCCGCCTGGAGCCCACGTCTGCTGACGCCCTTGTGGAGGCTAGGCCTCCGGCCCGGCCGGAGCCCTCCGGCCCCGCAACGTTGCGTTCGGCATGAGTACTGTGGCGCCGATGGGGCGTACGCCATGACCACGGCGATAGTCGGAACTGGAGTGCTGGGATCGGCTATCGCCCGCCAGCTCGCTGCAGGCGGCGAGACGCTGCGGCTCTCGAGCGCCGATGCCGAGTCGGCACGAAAGTTGGCCGCACAAATCGGTCCAGCTGCAGTCATTGCGGTCGACAATCGCGATGCGTTGCAGGGCGCCGAGGCTGTCGTCCTGGCGCTCCGGTTCACCGCGTTGCAGAGCGTCATAGACGAGATCGCCGACTCCCTCGGCGACGCGCTCCTGGTCGTTCCGAGCAACCCGCTCAGCACCGACGCGCAAGGTCACGTCGTACGGGTGTTGGCCGAGGACCAGTCTTCTGGCGACGTCGTGGCCGGCTGGCTGCCGGCACACGCTCACTTCGCCATGGCCTTTGGAACCATGTCGGCCGATCTCTTCGAGTCATCCAGTCACCGCGCGCCGGAGCGCGCCGTGCTCTTCTACGTTTCCGACGACGACCGTGACGGCCCACAGATCGAACGGTTGATCCGGACGGCCGGCTTCGAGCCCCAGCGCGCGGGTGGGGTCGAACAATCGAGTCGGCTGGAGGTCGGTGGCGACCTTCACAACCTCGTTGTTGGCCCCGCAGAGGCACATGCATTGATCGACGGATCCTGATCCCGCGGGCGACCTGGCGGTCCGACCCGGTCATGGTCGGCTCTCGGCCGAGATCGAAGCGGGTGAGATCGGCCAACGCATGGGCCCGCAGTGAGGATGGAGAGGCGGCCGAGCTGTACCCAGTGGAACCATCAGCGCCTTGCGACGAGCGCTGCCTTTCCCTCGCCCGAAAGGTCGTCGAGTGCGGCCAGGCGTCCGGCCATCATCATCACGAGTGCCTCGGCCGGACCCGTTACCACTGGTCCGCTTCCGTGGACCCAGTCCATGTCGGTGGCCATGAGTTTCAACCCTGCGACCCGTTTCTTGGCGCCGAAGATGTGCACGTCGTCCTTGACGAATTCCGCCACAGGAAGGAGGTGTGACTCGGGCAGATCGCGTTGGAGATCGAGGGGTCGACACATGTCCTGGCCGTGGATCACCACGTGCATCAGCCCCCTGACCGCTCGAGCTTCAGGCTGGGGTGCGCGGCTGGCGGCAGCGATCCGAAAGGCCTCGAGAATGACCGCCGGATCCTGCTGACCGCGTCCCTGACCGTCGACCGCCACCCATCGGTTGTAGTCGAAGCGGTGGCGAAGCATCCCGCGGAAGATCGGACCGGGACCGAAGGCACCCTCCGCGCCTGCCGTCATGTGGGCCAACACGTCTCGGATGCGCCACTCGGCGCAGAGTGAAGGGGCGTTCCACTGTTCTTCGTCCAGCTCGGCGAACCGGTCAGCGAGGTCGAACATCTCCTCGCGCTGTGCCTTCCATACCTCCACGGCGCACGCTCCCGATGTCGAAGGTCATGCGCGAGCGATCCGCGCCGACGCACCATCCAGCATGACCTCTCTCGGGAGAAAGGGGGTGGCCGGGCCCGCCCTCGACCGCCTGCCCGAGCGCTCATGGAGACCTGAGCCGGACGCTCCTCGGGAGAACCCGATCGAAGCGCAGCTAGGTTTGCTGTGCGTGAGCCCAGGCGTGCCTGAGAAGCCTTCGAACGGAGAGAAAAAGGTGGCCATCGTCACCGGCGGCTCCCAGGGCATAGGTGCCGGGCTGGTGGACGCCTTCCGCGCGGAGGGCTACGCGGTCGTCGCCACGGCCCTCTCGATGCCGCCCGCAGAGGAACCGGACTTCGTGACCGTGGCGGGCGACATCGCCCGAGATGAGACGGCTCAGCGCGTCGTCGAGCAGGCGCTCGAGCGCTTCGGCCGTATCGACACCCTCGTCAACAACGCGGGCGTCTACATCGGAAAGGCATTCACCGACTACACCGTCGACGACTACACGGCGCTCACCGACGTGAACCAGGCCGGTTTCTTTCACATGACACAGCGTGTGATCCCGCAGATGGTGGCCCAGGGCCGCGGTCACATCGTCAATATCTCCACCAGTCTGGTCGATGCGGCCGATAGCACGAGACCGGCCGCACTCACGTCCCTCACGAAGGGGGGACTGGTGGCGGCCGCTCGCTCCCTGGCCATCGAGTACGCGTCACGTGGGGTCCGGGTGAACGCGGTGTCCCTCGGCGTGATCCAGACGCCCGCCCACGATCCGGCGTCCTACGAAGGGATGGCTGCGCTCCACCCCCTCGGCCGCCTCGGTGAGGTCAGCGACGTCGTCGACGGAATCCTCTACCTCGAGCGGGCCACCTTCGTCACCGGCGAGACCCTCCACATCGACGGCGGGCAGACCGCAGGACGCTGACCGCCCACCGCCAGAGACTGGTGCGGGAACCGAGTCTTGAAGGCCGCACATCTCCAGAACCCCGGTGTGGGTCGTTGAGAAGTCCCATCTCAAGGAGCGGGGGCAACCAGCCGATGATGCTCCGTATGGACGCGCCGCCGTGCGATGACGGAACGCGAGCGGAGATCTGTCGCCTCGTCCGCAACGAAGCGGGCGTCATCACGGCCGCGGACGATTCGATCTTCGCCCTGTTGGGCTGGCGGCCCGACCAGCTCGTTGGGCTGCCCTCCACCTCACTCATCCACCCGAACGACCAGGCCAGCGCGGTGGGTGCCTGGTTTACCATGATCAACGCACCCGGATCGACCCACGTCTGGCACGGGCGGTACCGAACGGGTGACGGCAATTGGGCCTCGGTCGAGACCGAGAACGTGAACCACCTCGACGATCCCGACCTGCCTGCCGTCCACACCGTCATGCGGGCAGCGAGCAACGCGCCCACCAGCCTGGTGGAGGAACTCCGATCGCGCGAAGAGCTCATGACCCGCCTGGCTGACGCTCTTCCCGTTGGCGTCTTCCAAATTGACCACAACCTGCGCATGACGACGACCAACGGCCGCCTGCACGGCATTCTCGGTGTCCCGCCAGCCGGTGACCTCGCCGGCCAGTTCGCCGTCATCGTGGCCGAAGACCAGGCTCTGCTCGACGGGGCGGTGGCGAGCGTCCTGGCGGGAAATGAGGTGGACGACCTCGAACTGCGTTTTGGCGTCTCCGTGCCGCACCCTGAGCTGGCACGGACCCGCGTCTGCCAGATGAGCCTGCGTCCGTTGACCCAGGGGACGGACGTCGTCACGGGTGCGATCGGATGTTTGAGCGATGTGACCGACCAGGTCGAACTTCGACGAGAGCTCGAGAGGCGAGCGTCGACCGATGCATTGACTGGGTGTCTCAATCGGGCCGCGGTGTTCGAGCTCCTCGAACGATCCCTCCGATCGCCCAACGCTGACGGCACCGGGGTCGCGGTGATCTTCGTCGACCTCGATCGGTTCAAGCTCGTCAACGACGAGTTGGGTCATGCCACCGGGGATCAGATCCTGCTCATCGTGGCGGACCGGATAGGCGGTGCCATCCGCGTGGGCGACGCCATTGGTCGAATCGGCGGTGATGAGTTCGTCGTCGTCTGCCCACACGTACGGTCGCTCAACGAGGCGGTGCCGGTGGCCGAACGCATCAGCCGTGCTCTGCGGGAGCCCTTCGAAGCCAACGGCGAGGACGTCCGCTCCGGAGCCAGCGTCGGCGTGGCGTGGTCTGCGGCGACGCAATCGGAGTCACCGGACCGACTCATCGCGAGAGCGGATGCCGCCATGTACGAGTCCAAGCTCGGTCGGGCGGGCAGGGTCGTCCTGGCCGACGAGCTCGGCTAGGTCTTCGGGCCGCCGGTTCGGCGCCGATCGAGAAACGGCTCCGGGCGACATCCTCGGCCGTCTCATCTAGGGTACGAGGTCGCCGGTTGACGGCACTCGGCCGTGGGCCGCACTCGCCGTTCTCCGGAACCCAACGGGGATCCCGAGAGGAGCGAGGCGACGCATGCCCGAAGACCGCACCGCGACGTACGAGATCGCGCTGACACATTTCATCGTTTCGTCCGACGTCGAGCGTTCGTGCCGGTTCTACGCGGACGTGCTTGGTGGCCGGGTCATCCGCTCGGGTGAGCCGTCCTACGTGGCGTTGGCCAACAGCTGGATCATCATCAACGTCGGCGGTGGACCCACCGACGACAAGCCCTCGGTCGTGCTCGAGACGCCACCCGACCCGGACCGCGCCAGCAGTTTCTTGAATATCCGGGTTTCAGATATTCAGGCGGTTCATGCCGAGTGGAGCGCTCGCGGGGCCGAGTTCCTCACTCCACCCAAGCAGCACCAATCCGAGATCCGCTGTTACATCCGCGACCCAGACGGTTACCTGATCGAGGTCGGCCAGACCACACTGCCGGGTGGATGGGACCAGTTCCTCGTCCAGCCCTCACCGGGTTTCGGGTAGGGCCGCGACCCGAACGCGCTCGTCGCTCGAGTTCCGACACGATCGGGCTGCGAGTGGGAACGGCCATTGCACCTCTTGGTGCCCGTGTTCCGCCTCCTTCCATCGCAAGGACCTGTGAAGAGATGGCCGGGCCCGTGCCCCGCGCCGCTCGCGCATTTCGCGCTCAGGATTGAGCCGAATTGGGCCGATATTGAGAAAGGGCGCAGGTAGGTAATCCATCGCGGGTACGGCCCCCGAGCGAGGTTGGAGGACGATGGGACTCAATCGGACCGTTATCAAGCACGCAGTCCGTGCCGCAGTAGCCGTCGGAGCCCTGGGCCTCACCATCGGCGCTCTCGGGTTGCCCGCCAGCGGCGCCGCTGCGAAGTCGACTGCAGGAACCGGTGGCACGGCGACGATGGCGCTGGACGAGACGCTGACCGGGATTCAACGTCAACACCTCCGCGGCCTCCGAATTCGTACTGCAGGAGATCATGAACATGGTGTGGCCGCAGGCCTTCATCGTGAACAACAAGCTCCAACCGGTCCTGAACAAGCAGCTCCTGCGGAGCGCCGTCCAGACGAGCCTCAACCCGCAGACCATCGTGTACACCTTGAACCCCAAGGCCGTCTGGTCGGATGGAACGCCGATCACGGCGGACGACTTCATCTACAACTGGCAGGCCCAGAGTGGGAACCCAGCGTATACCGACGTCGGTGGCAAACCCTTCGACGACGCGTCGACCACCGGGTACAGCCAGATCACCTCGGTCGTCGGGTCGAATCCCTCCGGTGGCGCCCCATGTGCCGCGGGCAGCACGGCTGACGAAAACGCGGGCCTGTGCCCGAACGGCCGCACCGTCACCGTCACGTTCAAGCCCACCTTCACCGACTGGCGCAGCCTCTTCACCAACATCGTCCCGGCCCACGTGGCCCGGGTGGTGGGTTGGAACACCGGCTTCAGCGGTCCCAGTCAGGTCGTCTCGGGGAGCTGGTTCAAGCTCCAGAGCTACAACGCCAACCAGTCCGTGGTCCTCGTGCGCAACCCGCGCTACTGGGGCACGCCCGCGAAGCTCAACAAGCTCGTCTTCGAATTCTTCTCGGATGACGGCCAACTTGTTCCCGCGCTGCAGAACCACGAAGTCGACATCGTGAATCCCACGAATGTCAACCTCTCCATCGTCCAGAACGCCAGCCAGGTTCCGAACGCCACCACGGCCACGGTGGCCGGGCTCCAATTCGAACATCTCGACTTCAACCAGGCCGACCCCTACCTGGCCAAGGTTCAGGTTCGTCAGGCCATCGCCCACGGCGTCGACCGGCGGTCGATCATCGCCCGGACGGTCGGCGAGATCGACAAGAGCATCACCCCCCTCGGGAGCCGGATGCTGGTGCCGACCCAGGCGGGATACAAGGCCACCAGCTACGCCTACAACCCGAGCCTGTCCGAGCGACTGTTGCGAAAGATCGGGTTCAAGAAGGGTTCCGACGGGTACTTCCGGCCCAACTACGGCCCGCAGAAGGGTCAGGATCTCACGTTCACCATCCAATCGACGGCCGGGAACAGCATCCGGGCGGAGACGGAGGAGCTGTTCGGGGCCCAGATGAAGAAGATCGGCATCAAGGTCAACATTCAGAACTCCGACGTCAACACGCTCTTCGGGACGAACCTGCCGAACGGTGCGTACCAGATCACGGAATTTGCCGTGGTACACGACTCCCTTCGTCTCGGGCAACCAGCCGATCTACTGCTCGTACACCGACACGGCCAACTGCGGCGAGAACTGGACCCACTCGGCCAATGCACGCGTGGACCAGCTGTTGGACGCGGGTTCGACCGCACCGAGCACGTCAGCCGAGATCAACGACTACAACCAGGCCGACGCCGCGTTGTGGCAGAACATGGTGACGCTGCCGCTGTACCAGACGCCGCAGCTCTTCGTCTGGTCGAACAACCTCAAGGGTGTTCTGCCGAACACATCCAACGTGGGCGTCACCTGGAACGCGGAGGACTGGAGCATCACGTCGTAGCTCCCGCCGTTCGGCGTCTCGCCCGACGACGAGACGGGAGCCGTGACGGGTGGAACTCCTGACCAGCGCTCGAGACCGCCGACGTGGCCTGATGGGGGCGGCCTGGGCGGTGGAAGCAATGGGAGGGTCCGGGTGTTGTACCCGGCATGGTTCCTCTTTCGGTCCTCGACCTGGCAACCGTGGCCACAGGGTCCACGCCGGCCCAGGCGCTGCGCGAAACCGTCGACGTCGCGTCGGAGGTGGAACGGCTCGGCTACCACCGGCTCTGGGTGGCGGAGCATCACGGCATGCCGGCAGTGGCCAGTTCCGCCCCCGCAGTTCTGATCGCACACCTGGCCACCGCGACGATCGACGCTTCGCGTCGGCTCCGGCGGGGTCATGCTGCCCAACCACGCTCCACTCGTGGTGGCCGAGCAATTCGCCACCCTGGAGGCGTTGCACCCGGGGAGGATCGACCTGGGTCTCGGTCGTGCCCCCGGAACCGACCAGTTGACGGTGCGAGCGCTCAGGCGAAGCCCGGACATGCAGGCCGACACCTTTCCCGACGATGTCGTCGAGTTGATCAACTACCTCCTTCCCGGCGAAGGCCCACCCGGCCGCCCGTTCTCGAATCCCGGTCAGGGCTACCTGCCCGAGGTGTGGCTCCTGGGCTCATCCCTCTTCAGCGCGCAACTGGCGGGGATCCTGGGACTCCCGTACTCCTTCGCGTACCACTTCGCCCCCAACCTGCTCGACTCTGCGCTGCGCACCTACCGGTCGAACTTCCGCCCCTCCATACTCCACGCCGAGCCGAGGGCGATGGTGGCCGTCTCCGTCCTCTGTGCTCCAAGCGAGACGGAGGCCCGGTGGCTGTCGGGCTCGACCGCGCTCAGCATCCTGCAGCTGCGGACGGGCCGTCTCGGCCCGCTGCCCTCCCCGGAGGAGGCGGCGCAGTATTCGTTCACGCCAGCCGAGAGGTCGATCGTCGAAGAGGCGATGTCCACCCACCTGATCGGTGACCCGGACACCGTCACCGAGGGCCTCGTGCAGTTGCAGGCTCGCACGGGGGCGGACGAGCTCATGCTGTCGACCCGGTCGCACTCCTACGAGACGCGGCTGCGCTCCCTCTCCTTGATCGCCGAAAGCTGGGACGGAGGCCTGTCGGCGACCGACGGTGAGCACGGCAGTCAGGGAGCGCCATCCGAATCGGTTCTCGGCTGACCCATCCCGTGGGCAGCACCCTCGCCCGGGCTCGCCTTACGAGCTGGAGGGGTCGCCGTTCAGGATGACCGTCTTGGTCTCGAGGAAGGGCAGCAGGCCCTCCGTCCCGCCTTCCCGGCCCAGGCCGGACTGCTTGAAGCCGCCGAACGCCATGCCGAAGTCGGTGCGGAAGGCGTTGTGACCAACCGTGCCGGAGCGGAGTTGGCCGGCCACCTGGCGCGCCCGGTTGACGTCGTTGGTGAAGACGGAGGCGTTGAGGCCGTAGATCGTGTCGTTGGCCAGGGTGACGGCGTGGTCCTCGTTGTCGGCCGCGAATCACGCTGAGCACCGGTCCGAAGATCTCTTCGCGGGCGATGGTCGACTGGTTGTCGACGTTGCCGAAGACCGTGGGCTCTATGTAGTAGCCGCGCTCGAGGTCCTTGGGCCGTCCGCCGCCGGTGGCGAGGGTTGCGCCTTCGGCGATGCCCTTGGCGATGTAGCCCTCGACCCGGTCGCGCTGGCGGTCCATGGCCAGCGGGCCCATCTGGGTTTGTGGATCGAAGGGGTCGCCCACCTTCACCTGAGAGAACGTGCCGGCCAAGGCCTCGACGAGTTCGTCGTGGCGCGAGCGGCTGACGATGATGCGGGTCAGCGAGGAGCAGACCTGCCCGGAGAGGAAGCACTCCGCCCCTGTGATGGCACCGGCTGCTGCCTGCAGGTCCATGTCGTCGAGGACCACCGCCGCTGACTTCCCGCCCAGCTCGAGGGTGCAGCGAGCGATGCGCTCTCCGCACAGGGAGGCGATGCGGCGGCCGGCCGCAGTGGAGCCGGTGAAGGTGATCTTGTCGATTCCGGGGTTGCGGACCAGAAGCTCGGAGACCTCGCGGTCGGCCGTGACGACGTTGAGGACGCCGGGCGGCAAGCCGATGTCCTCGGCGATCTCGGCGAAGAGGTAGGCGTCGCCCGGCGCCTCTGGCGAGGACTTGAGGACGACGGTGCACCCGGCGAGCAGCGCCGGGGCGATCTTGTAGGAGATGAGGCTGAGGGGGGCGTTCCACGGGATGATCGCCCCGACCACGCCCACCGGCTCGCGGACGAGCAGGCCGAACTCACCGCCCATGGTGGGCTTCATCTGCTCCTCGAAGGGGAAGGTGGAGGCCAGGCCCGCGTAGTAGTCGAAGACACCTGCCATCCCACCCGCCGTGTACTGGGCGATGGCGAAGAGGGCGCCGGACTCGCGCGGCCACAGCTGGCCCGCCTCCTCGCCCTTGCCCCGCAGGCCCTCGGCGATCGCCCGCAGGTACTCAGCCCGCTCGGCATGGGACAGCCGGGGCCACGGGCCCTGGTCAAAAGCCTGACGGGCGGCGTCGACGGCCCGGGCCATGTCGGCCTCCCGGGCTTCGGGCACGCTGAAGTACAGCTGCTCGGTCGACGAATCGATGACCTTGATGACGTCGGAGGAGGAGGGCTCGACCCACTCCCCACCGATGAAGAAGCGGTCGTCGTGGCGGATCGGTACGGCTGTGCTCGTCATGGCTCGCACTCCTCGTGGGTTGTTTCGCTCCGTCGCAGAGATTAGGGGAGTGTGCGCCGGTCGGTGTCGTCCCCGGAGCGCCGGCCCGAGCGACCGCTGCGCTCCCGGGTGCCACCAGCCCGGTCCGGCCCGGATCGTCAGGGCCTGGGAGATCGAATACCTTGCATCCGGCAACGAGCAAGAAGGAGACCACCATGACGCAGGAATCTCTGTCCGGCCCAGTGCTGTTCTGCTTCGACGGTTCCGATGGATCGCGGGGCGCCATGAGGGCAGCCGCCAATCTGATTCAGCGACCGGCGGACGCCGTCGTGATCACGGTGTGGGAGACGGTCGCAACCCGCTTGGCGCTCGCCGGAGCGTTCGCCGCAGGCAATACGACCGGCGGTGCAGACCTCGACGGCCAGGAAGAGACGTACGCGAGGTCGGTCGCAGAGGACGGTGCACGGCACGCCAACGAGCACGGGTACCACGCCACGCCGCTGGTCCGGGAATCCTTCGACGGGATCGACAGAGCCATTTTGGAGGTGGCCGATTCGTTGTCGGCTCGCCTCATCGTCTGTGGTCAGCGGGGAAGGGGGGTCATACGCTCTGCGCTCTTGGGCAGTGTCTCGCATGCGCTGGCCTCGCACGCCAAGCACCCCATCCTCATCGTCCACGAAATGCCCGTCGGCGCCTCGGACGCGCCGGCATGAGCCTCGTGTCCGTGTGACGAAGCGAGTGCCGACGCCACGTCGCCTCCGCGACGGCGACGACGACGTCACGGCGCGGGCGGACACCGGCCAGGTCCGGTGCAGACGGCGGACCGTCCTGCCTATGCTCGCCACCACAGACCCGCGCCACTTCTTGAAAGGGGCTCGTACGCCGACCGACCTTCCACCACCGGACCAGGCGATTGCGTCGCTCAACGCCGTCCTGAGCGAGGTCCTCGACGTCGTCCAGGACGTCAAGCAGGCCAACCGCAAGGTCCCCTTCAGCCACGAGATGCACCGGACGCTGGACGGGCTCTTCGACGACCTCAAGAATTGGGCGGGACTCTTGATGGCGGAGGACGAGAAACTCGGCACGTCCGCCCTCGGATCGGTGCCCAGCGTGGCCGGCCGCACGCCCCTCAATCTCTGGCCGGGAAGCCCGACCGACGAGGAGGTGCGCCGCGTCCTCCTCCCGTATCTCGACCAGCTCTCCGCGCACGTGGTGGTGGCCCAGGACGAGCAGGACGACGAGGAGGCCCGGGCGCTGCTGGGCACCATGCACCAGGAGTTGGAGGGTCACATCAGCACGCTGCGTGCCGGCCTGACCTGAGGCGCACCGGCGCCGCCGCACGGTCAACCGGTCGAGCGGGCGCCCCTCGGGCGGATGGACTGCTCGAAGGCCTGCCTGTCGAAGAGCACGCTCGAGTCGAGCGGGCGCCCGTTGAGCCAGGCCGCCGGTGTGCCCTGCGGATCCTCCGCTTGGTAGCGCGTCTCTCGGCTGCGGACCCATTCTTCGTAGCGCGCCTCGTTGAGGCCCGACACGTAGTTCTGATCCGTCAGTCCGACCTGCGCACCCAGGCCGACGAGGTCCTCGGTCGTGAAGCCGCCGGTTCCCTCCGGGGGCTGCGCCGCGAAGAGGGCGCGCCGCAGCTCGTCGAAACGCCCCGCCTCCGCGGCCAGCGCCAGCGCGTTGTCCGCGCGCACCGACTCTGGTCCGAGGAAGCAACGCATGCGATACTCCACGACCAGCGCACCGGCAGTGAGGGCGGAGGTGATGAACGCTTCGTTGACCTCTTCGAACTCCCGGCAATAGGGACATTGCGGATCCTCGAAGAGGACCAAGCCTGCGGTCGCCTTGGGGTCGCCGACGAGGACGCCGCCGTCGGAGGTGTGTCCAGAGGGGGTGGCCATTGCTGCGCTCACTTTCATCGCTCCACCTGTTCGGTGGAGGCCGGACTCGTCAGTTCGATTCAGGTTGCAACGGCGTTGACGGCCTGCCCGTTGGCCGTCAACGTGACGTCGATGTTGCCGCGGGTCGCGTTGGAGTACGGGCAGACCTCGTGCGCCGCAGCCACGATGGAGACAGCACGTTCGGGGTCGCTGACGCCGGGAAGCGAGACGTTGAGCCCGACGGCCACGGTGAAGCCACGGTTCTCGGTGGTGATGAGGCTCACCTCGGAGTCGATGGCGACGTCGCCGAGTTCGACGCGCTCGCGACGTCCGACCACGCCCAGGGCTCCCTCGAAGCAGGCGGCATAGCCGACCGCGAAAAGCTGTTCGGGGTTCGTGCCCCCGCCGCCGCCTCCCATCTCCACCGGAGTGCGGAGCTGCACGTCCAGGGCGCCGTCGTCGGTCACTCCGTGACCCTGATCCCGGCCGCCCACCACGTGGGCCCGGGCCGTGTACAGCGATGTGGCCATCTGCGTCTCCTCTCGGGCGTCCCCGCTGGTGACGCTATCGGCTCGCCTCGCTCGATCCGCCGGTTCCCGTTTCGTCTGCTTTGGCTGCGCGACCCGCGACGTCGCCCGCCCTCCCGAGCCCTCGGCCCGCCGTCGCGCTGGACCGTACCGGAGCGCCCCGATGGCGACTAGAACCGGAGCCATCCCGAGAGCGACCAAGGAGGCTGGCATGCCGGCAACGGGCAGCGCGGAATGGAGGGGCGACGTCCCCACGGGCACCGGGACGTTCACTGCCGGGGACACCATCAGCGGGGGCTACACCTACAAGTCCCGCTTCGAGGACGGCCCGGGATCGAACCCCGAGCAACTGATCGCCGCCGCCCATGCGGCCTGCTTCTCCATGGCGCTCTCCAACCTGCTGGCCCAGGCCGGCCATCCCCCCGATTCGATCCACACCGATGCCGCGGTCACCCTGCGTCCGGTCGACGGCGCTCCGACCATCACCAAGATCGACCTGGTGACCGTGGGCCAGGTGCCCGGCATCGACCAGGCCGCGTTCGTGGAGCACGCCCGGAAGGCGAAGGAAGGGTGTCCGGTGAGCCGTGCCCTGGCCGGTGTACCCGAGATCACCCTCGACGCCACACTGGCGTCATGAGCGACGCCTACGTGCTCGGCGGCGTCCGCACGCCGGTGGGCCGCTACGGCGGATCGCTCTCGCACCTGCGGACCGACGACCTGCTGGGTCAGATCATGGTCGCCGCCTGCGAGCGGGTGGGTGTCCCGCTCGAACGGGTCGGGGACATCGCGGCCGGCTGCGTCAACGTGGCCCACGAGGGCATGGGTGACATCGCGCGGTGGGGCGCTCTCGCTGCGGGCTTCCCCGATTCGGTGCCCGCCATCACCGTCAACCGCTTCTGTGCCTCCTCGCTCTCGGGGGCCATCTCCCTCGCCCATGCCATCCGCAGCGGCGAGCTCGAGGTCGGGCTGGCCGCGGGCGTGGAGTCCATGTCCCGCTCGGGCTGGGCCAACATGAAGGGCGACGCCCCCTTCAGCCCGCGTGGACCGGTCCTCTTGCTCGACACCATGTGGGCTGGCGCCGGCGGCCCGCCGAACCCGGTTCTGCTCGCCCGCAACGCCTACGTCGAGATGATCAAGACCGCCCAGAACGTGGCCGACCGCTACCAGCTCAGCCGGGAGGAGATCGACGCCTTCGCGCTGCGCTCCCACCACCATGCCGCCGCCGCCCGTGACTCCGGGCGCCTGGCCGCCGAGATCCATCCCATCGCAATCCCCGGCACCCGAAAAACACCGGGTCGGGTCTTCGAGCACGACGAGATCATCAGGGGCGACACCACCGCCGAGCAGCTGGCCGCCCTCGCGCCGCAGCCCAACACCACCCAGATGACAGCCGGGAACTCGTCGCCCCTCAGCGACGGTGCGTCCGCCGTCGTCCTGGGCTCCGAGGCGGCCGCCCAGTCGCTGGGCATCACGCCGCTGGCCCGGGTCGTGGCCTCGGCGACCTACGCACTCGACCCTCAGTTCATGGGGATCGCGCCCGCCTTCGCCATGGCCACCGCCCTCGGGCGGGCGGGACTGGCGCCGAGCCGAGATCGACGTGTGGGAGGTGCACGAGGCGTTCGCGGCGCAAGCGCTCGGAGTCCTGCGCGAACTGCCGAATCAGCTCGACGGCTTCGTGGTTCCCGACGATCGCCTCAACCCCAACGGTGGGGCCGTGGCCATCGGCCATCCGTTCGGTTCGTCCGGCACCCGCTACGTCCTGACGCTGGCCACCGAGCTGCAGGTGCGTGAAGTGCGCTACGGCATCCTCGGCGTCTGTGTCGGCTCGGGCCAGGGTGTGGCGCTGGTCTTGGAGAACGCGACGGCGTTCTAGTCGCCGCCGGCCTTCCTAGCGCCGGGCCAACGCCGCGTCGACCAGCGCGTCGGCCGCACTGCGCACGGACGGGGCCAGCCCGCGGTCGTGGTGATCCATACGGCCCGACACCCCGGCCCCGTCGTAGAGGACATGGAGTTGGCGCCCGAGGGACCCGGGGTCGGCGGCTCCAGCCTGCTCGGCCAGGTCGGTGAACATGGCGCGCATCCAGGCCCGGAACCGGTCGGCCGCTTGCTCGATCCGACCCTCCGAGGGTGCCTCGGTGGTGGCCGCGATGAAAGCGCACCCGTTGAAACCGGGCTCCTGGTACTGCTTGGCCTGGGAGTCGAAGACGGCCAGGATCTTCTGGCGCGGGCCCTCGACCTGGTTCACGGCGCGGGTGAGCCGGTCCGTCGTGCGGTCGTGGCGGGACGCCAGGTAGGCGGCCACGAGCTCTTCCTTGCTGCCGAAGAGGTTGTAGAGCGAGGCCTTCGCCACCCCCGCCCGCTCAATGATGCGATCGATGCCCACCGTCTGGACGCCCTCGGCGTAGAAGAGCTCGTTGGCCGCGTCGAGGAGCCGCTCGCGCGCCGAGGCGCGCTGCTCGGTTGCAGCCGCGTGTCGTGCTCACAGTGGGCCTCCCTTCAGGCAGGTCGATCGATCGCGGGTTCAGTCGGCTGGCGTCGCGATCACGGTGAAACGATCGGCGTAGAAGGCCACATGGTCCTTGATGCCCCCGACGGCTTCAAAGGGGTCGCCGTAGTACCAGACGGACGCGGGCATCTCGTCGGTGTCCTTCGTCGCGATGAGGTCGAAGTAGGAGGCCTCACCCTTGTAGGGACACCACGTGTGGACGTCGCTGCCCCGCAAGAAGTCCCGGTCCACGTCGTCGAGCGGGACGTAGTACACGGCGGGGTAGGTCGACTCGCGCAGCTCGAGGGCCCGGTCGGTCTCGGCGATCACCACCGTGCCTCGCCGGACGGTGACGTGCCCGGCCCAGCGTTCCACCGTGATCGGGTGGTCCGGGCCGGGAGTCAGTTGGGTACGGGTGTCGGTCATCGGACGTCCTCCTTGGTTGACGGTGTCGCTGCGCGTTGCAGGCGGTTGAGATTGAACGTAGCGGTGGCGGCCAGGGCGATGACCGCCACGCCGTAGACGCAGCTGGTGGCCACCAGTCCAGCACCCTGCACGACGGCCACTCCTGCCATCACGGCCGGCACGCCCAGGGCCACGTACGAGATGCTGAAGAGCACCGAGAGCACACCGGCTCGCTGGTCGGGGTGGGCCAGGGGGGCAACGAGGCGGATCCCGCCCTGGAAGCCGGCCCCGAATCCCACGCCGGCCACTGCGGTGCCGAGGAAGAAGAGCGGGGGAGAGCTGGTCCAGAGCGAGAGCAGGACGACGGCGACCCCGGCCATGAGGGCGCGCGTGCCGATCAGCATGACGCGGTCGGCCGGCCTGGCCCGGAACACGTAGGTGGCCAGGGCGCCCACGCCGGTCAGGACGCCGAGGCCCAGTCCGGCGTCAATGACCGAGGCCGACCCGACGAGGTGGTCGATCAGGCTCGGTCCGAGCGAGGCATAGAAGCCGCCGAGAGCCCACACGGCGAAGAGCACCGGGGCCGCGGCCAGCAGGGGCTTGCGGGTCTGCGCGGGCACCTCGAGCTGCGGGACGAGCGACGACCGCGCGCCGGGCGCCCGCGGGCTGGTCTCGGGCAGCAGCACCACGCCGACCGCCTGCACGAGCAGCACGCCGGCCAGGACGACGTAGACCAGGTGGGTCGGTGCGGGGAGCCATTGCACGGCGAAGGCGGAGAGGAGCGCACCACTGGCCGTCCCCAGACCCGGCGCGGTTGCGTTGGCCACGGCACCGCGGGTCTCATCGACGTCCAGCATGCCCGCACCGACCGCGCCGATCGCCGTGCCGGCTGCGAGTCCCTGCACAATCCGGGCCGCCAGGAGCGCGGCCACGCTGTGGGCATCGATGAAGATCGCCAGGGCCAGCACCTGACCCGCGATGCCCGCCAACAGCACGGGTCGGCGTCCGCTGTGGTCGGAGAGTCGCCCGACCACGAGTAAGGCCGAGAGGAACGCCAGGGCGTAGATGCCGAAGATGACCGTGGTGGTCAGATCGGAGAACCCCCACGCTTTCTGGTACGTCGCATACAGGGGAGTAGGGGCCGCCGAGGCCGCCAGGAAGGTCACCGTGATCGAAGCCAACCCGACCAGGCGCAGGCGGGGCCGCCACGACCACTGCGGCTCCGCCTTCGAGTCGACATCCGGGCCGGAGCGGGGGAGCGAGCACGGCGCGACGTCGAGGGTCGGACTCATATCGCCGTGCGCCCGCCGTCCGCGGCCAGGATGGCTCCCGTCAGGTAGCTCGCCTTGTCGGAGCAAAGAAAGGCGACGACCCCGGCGATCTCTTCGACCTGCGCGCCGCGCCCGAGCAACGTGGTCTGGCCCAGCTGCTCAATCCGGTCGCTCTTCCCCGGCGCGCTGAAGACCGGTCCTGCCGCCACGGCATTCACGCGCACGCCGCGGGGGCTGAACTCCGCCGCCCAGGACCGGGTCAACGAGCTGAGGGCCGCCTTGGTCGCGCCGTAGGCGCCGGCGCCGGCGAGGCCGATCTGACCGGCCATGCTGGCGAGGTTGACGATGCTCCCCGAGCCGCGCGCCGCCATGCCCGGGGCGATCCCGGCGACGAGGAAGTAGGCCGAGCGAACGTTGCCGTCGAAGAGCTCGTCGAAGGTGGCCGCATCGAGCTCGGCCGACGGACCGAACCACGAAGTCCCGGCGTTGTTCACGAGGACGTCGACGGCGCCGACCTCGTCCACCAGGCCGCGCACCGCCGCCATCTCACTGAGGTCCGCCGCCACGAACCGAGCGCGCCGACCCTCGGCCTCGATCAGCTGGACCACCTCGGCCCCGCGTCCGGCATCGCGGCCATGGACGATGACCTCCCACCCCTCGCGGGCGAGCTGGAGTGCGGTGGCACGCCCGATGCCCGAGGTAGCCCCGGTCACCAACGCCGTGCCCGCCGCCGCCGGGTCGCTGCTTGTCGCTGCGCTCACGGAGCCTCCTTGGGTAGACCGGTCTGTCTAGAGGACAACCTAGACAGGTCTGTCCAATGTGTCAAGGGGCGGCCATCCCCGGGCAGGCTCGACACCCTCCTCAACGGGTCCGCCCCGTGCTCGGCGCAACTGCCGCCGCTACCCTCGCTGCCGATGCTCCATGGACCGTGAAGGCCTGGCCGCCATGCCCGAGTCCGGGCCGGTGGCGGGGTCAGGGGCCCCAGCTGCCGCCAAGGCCACCGGCTCGTTTCGCGCGCTGCGGTCGCATCCCTTCCGCCTGTACTTCGGCGGTCAGGTCGTCTCGGCCAGCGGCAGTTTCTTGCAGCAGACCGCCATCGGTTGGCTCGTCCTCGAGCTGACCGGTTCGGCCAGCGACCTCGGCCTCGTGCTGGCAGCGGGAGGTATTCCCTCGCTCCTGTTCGGGCCCTGGGGCGGCGCGGTGGCCGACCGCGTCGACCTGCGCAAGCTCCTCATCGTCACCCAGTCGCTCTACTGCCTTCTGGCCGCGCTGCTGTGGGCACTCGCTCTCGATGGTCGGGCCAGCGTGGGTGCGCTCGTCGCCATCGGCGTGGCCGGTGGGGTCGTCCAGATCGCCGACTCGCCCGCCCGCCAGGCTCTCGTCAGCCGGCTGGTTCCGTCCGAGGACCTGGCCAGTGCGGTCAGCCTCAACGGGGTGGTGGTCAACAGCGCTCGGGTGGTCGGCCCTGCCCTGGCCGGCGTGCTCATCGTGACCGTCGGCACCACGGTGTGCTTCGGGCTCAACGCGCTCTCCTATCTGGCCGTGATCGCCGCCCTGGCCGTGATCAAGCCCCGCAAGGCGGGCGGACCTGCGCCCGCCGGACGTCGCGGAGTGAAGGAAGGGCTGAAGTACGCCGCCGGCCGACAGCAGCTCTGGCTCCCGCTCCTCATGATGCTCGTGGTCGGGCTCTTGGCCTTCAACTTCGGCGTGGTCCTGCCCGTCTTCGCCAAGGACACGTTCCACGGCAGCGGCGGCACCTACGGGTTGCTGACGACCATGCTGAGCATCGGGGCGATCGTGGGCTCGCTCGCCGTGGGCCTCGTGCACCATCCCAGGCGCCCGTACCTGCTCTTCGCCGCCCTGGGTTTCGGGGTTACCTCGGCCGCCACGGCGGCCGCGCCCAACGTGGCCGTGGCCTGCGTCACCCTGCTCGTGCTGGGTGCCACGGCGTTCTGCTTCGTCACCTTGTGCTCGACCACGCTCCAGCTGCACAGCTCGAGCGCGTTTCGGGGGCGGATCATGGCGCTCTGGGTCTTCGTCTACCTCGGGACCACTCCCATCGGCAGCATCATCACCGGATGGATCATCTCGGCCGGGGGTCCACGGGCGGCGCTCCTCGTCGGCTCGGGAGCCTGTCTGGCCGCGGCGGCCCTGGCCGCCTTCGTGCACACGCCGCCCAATCCCGACGCCGCGCTGACGGACCTGGGGTAGCAACGCGCGACGAACCGCCGGATGCGCGGCGCGCGGTGAGGTAGCTGTCGCCGCCCGTATCGATGGCCGCGAGCGCGCGGTCGAAAGTCAGGATTTGTCGGTCTTCGCGGATTCGACCGGGTCCGGCCGCACCCCGGCGACGACCGTGTCGACGACCGCCTGGGCGAAGCGGTCAGTGAGGGGCAGGTGGGACTGCAGGAGCCGGTGATATGCCGGCCCGTACGTCAGGTCGAGGATGACCTCTGGGTCGGCAGTCGGTGCGATCTCTCCTCGCTCGAAAGCCCGATCGATCATGACTCGGTGATGTGCTCGCACGGGCCCGATGAACTGCTCGCGCCAGATCTGGGCCAACTCGGGGTCCCGTTGGGCCTCGGCGATCAAGCCGACCAATGTGCGCCCCGTCACGGTTCCTTTCACCACACGGATCCAGCGTCGCAATGCCGCGAGCAGGTCCCCGCCCAACGATCCGGTGTCAGGTACCGGTTGTCGCGCGAGGAACTGAGCCGAAAAGGCCTCGAAGACCAGGGTTCCTTTGGTCGGCCATCGGCGGTAAATGGTGGGCTTGCTCACCCCCGCCCGGTGGGCCACCTCGTCAATGGTCAGATCGACAAAGCCGCCTTCGTCCAGGAGCTCATTCGCTGCGTCGAGGATCGCCCGATGGGAGCGCTCGCTGCGGGGACGACCCCGTTGGGGAGGGGCTGATTCTGTTGGCTCGGCCATGGTTGACACCTTACTCGATTAAGAATACGATACGTTTAGTATCGTAACGTAGGAGGCAGAAAGTGCCACCAGTTCTTGATCGGGTTTCCAGTCCCGGCGATCAATGCACGGGTACAGACTCTCTGGTCCCGGAGGCCGCGAGCGAGACAACCCCCCGGGCTCGCACTGCATCCGCCGGCGTCGTGCCGCTCAGCACCGATGGGCTTGCGGAGCGCACCACTGGGCTTTCTGGCCTGGCCCTGAGTCTCGTGCTCACGGCGTCGTTCATGGTGGTCCTGGACTTCAGCATCGTGAACGTCGCGCTGCCTTCGATCCGCTCAGCCCTGGGATTCGGGGGCGATTCTGTGCAATGGGTGGTGACGGCCTACGCCATCACGTTCGGCGGCCTCCTGGTGCTGGGGGGTCGGATCGGCGACACCTTCGGCCGGCGCTCCATGTTCATCCTCGGGTTGGCGATCTTCTCCGCCGCATCGTTGGGCGCTGGCCTCGCCGACGATGCGATCCTTCTGGTCGCGACCCGTGCCATTCAGGGCATCGGAGCCGCGCTCGTGGCGCCGGCGTCGCTGTCACTCATCACGGCCCGCATTGCCGAGGGGCCTCGCCGCACGAAGGCCCTCGGGCTCTACGGCGCCACCGCCTCGATCGGCTACGTCGTTGGGCAGGTCCTTGGTGGCGTGCTCGTGCAGTACACGAGTTGGCGCTCCATCTTCTTGGTCAACGTCCCGGTCGGCGTGGCGGCGGCTCTGCTTGCCCCTCGTCTCCTCTCCTCGGACGGACGGCGGGCCAGAGCCACCCGCCTCGATGTGCGCGGTGGGGTTCTGATCACGCTCGCCGTGGCCTTTGTCGTCTTCGGCATTTCCGAGGGCCCGGTCCTGGGATGGCTGCAACCCGCCGTGATCGGAGCGGGCGTCATCGCCGCGCTCGCCTTGTTCGGGTTTGTGGTCGTCGAGCGGTCACAAGTCGATCCCCTCGTCAATCTCCGGCTGCTCCGGAGGCCGGGACTGCGGACGGCGGCCATCCTGACCCTGCTGGTGGGCGCCTGGACGGCGGGTGAGCTGGTCGTGATGTCGGTGTACCTCCAGCAGGCGCTGCACGACTCCCCGCTGGTGGCCGGGCTCGTCATCGCTCCGCAGGGGGTCGCGGGCTTCGTGACGGGGATGTTCGGCGCTCGGCTCGTCCGCCGCCTCGGGATGCGCACCATGCTCGTGGTGGCGACCGCGGCGGCCGGCCTCGGCTTCCTGGTCCTTTCCGACCTGCCCACCCACGGCCACTACGACGCGCTGTTCGCGGTCGTCGTCCTCATCGGATTCGGCACCGTCGGCACCGTCTTCGGGACGACCGTTATGGCGGCCAGCGGCATGGCGCAGGCCGACCAGGGTCTCGTGGGCGGTGTCGTGAACACGACCCGGCAGCTCGGGGCCGCCGTCGGCGTGGCGGCTCTCGTAGCCATTGCCGGAGGCTCGAATGCACGCGCCGGGATCGCCACCGTCAGTGGAGATCGGACGGCCTTGTTGGTAGCGGCAGTGGTGGGTTTCATCGGGACGCTCGTCGCATTGTTCGGTGCCCGCACCCATCAATCCGGAGGAGTCGACCCGGTCGCCGCGGCCGCACACCGTCCTTCGTACGACATCGGCAGCACGACAACAGCAGGGAGGACACAATGAGACACACCATCTTGGGAAAGTCCGGGCTCCATGTTTCACGAATCGCGTTCGGCACCTGGCAGCTCGGTGGCGACTGGGGGCCGACGGACGCCGTGGCGGCGAGGGCAGCCATTCGCCGAGCCGCCGACAAAGGGATCACCCTCTTCGACACGGCTCAGGGTTATGGCTTCGGCCAGTCCGAGCAGCTCCTGGCTTCAGCTCTGAGCGGCCTTCCTCGTGAAGAACTCGTCATCGCAACCAAGGGCGGTCTGCGCTCCCAGGGAGATGGCATCGTCCGAGACGCCAGCGCGTCATGGATCCGGGAGGGCGTCGAAGCGAGCCTGCGAGCGCTGGGTACGGAGTACATCGATCTCTACCAGGTGCACTGGCCAGACCCGGCGACACCGTTCGAGGAGACGGCAGGAGAGCTTGGCAAGCTGGTGGCCGACGGCAAGGTGCTGCACGTCGGGGTGTCGAATTTCGAAGTGGGCCAGATGGAGGAGTTCAGCTCCACTCTGCCGGTGGAGACCCTGCAGCCGCCGTATCACCTGTTCCGCCGGGAGATCGAAGCTGACGTGCTGCCCTACACCGCCGCCAACGACATCGGCGTCTTGGTGTACGGACCCCTGGCCCACGGACTGCTGAGCGGACACCTGACTCCCGATACCTTGTTCGACGCTCACGACTGGCGATCCAAGAGCCCGGTGTTCAGCGGGGATTCGTTCGCCCGCAACGTTCGCGTGGTCGATCACCTCAGGCACCTGGCCAACCAGGAGCTCGGGGTCACCCTCGCCCAGCTCGCCGTGGCCTGGACGCTCCACAACCCAGCAGTCCACGTCGCCATCGTGGGGACCCGCAACCCGGCCCATGTGGACGAGGCCTTGGCTGCTGCGGACCTGGACCTCGACAACGAGGTGATGTTGCGAATCGACCGGATCATGAGCGACGCCGTTCCCGTGGGCGGCCCTGCACCCGAAGGCATGTAGGGAGGAATGACCATGAGTGTCCAAACGCTTGATCACGATCTCACCACGAACGGAACTGCGCCGATCCACGATGTCAGTCGAGAGCCGGTTCGTCGCGCCGTCGTCTGGACCGCAGCGATCACCGCTCTGGGTGGACTGCTGTTCGGCTACGACACCGGCGTCGTCTCTGGCGCCTTGCTCTTCTTGCACACGAGCTTTGGAAACGTGAGCTCGTTCGAGAAGGAGCTCGTGACGGGCCTGCTGTTGATCGGCGCCGCGGTTGGAGCATTCGGCTCGGGAAGGTTGGCCGACCGGGTCGGACGGCGACCGGTGATCCTCCTCACGGCATCTGTGTTCGTCGTCGGAGTGTTGGGAGCGGCTTTTTCGCCGGTGCTCTGGGTGCTCATCGCCATGAGGTTCGTGATCGGCCTCGCGGTTGGCGCAGCGTCCATGTCGGTGCCTCTCTACATCAGTGAGGTGGCACCACCACGCGTCCGGGGTGCGCTCGTGAGCTTCAACCAGCTGGCGCTGACGACAGGCATCCTGGTGGCCTTCCTGGTGGACTACGCCTTGAGTTCGAGCGCCGCTTGGCGGCTCATGTTCGGCCTCGCCGCGATCCCGGCCGTCCTGCTCTTCGCGGGGATGCTCACCCAGGCTGAGAGCCCGGTCTGGCTGGTCACACACGGGAGGACTGAGGAGGCGCAAGAGGTCCTGGCGCGTGTCCGCAGTCAGGACCACGATGTCAGTGGTGAGATCGAGGAAATCATGGCGCTGGGTCAGCGGACCTCGGGGTATCGCGATCTGCTGCGGCCCGATATCCGCAAACTGGTGGTGGTCGGTGTTCTCCTCGCCGTCTTTCAGCAGATCACAGGGATCAACACGGTGATCTACTACGCACCCACCTTGCTCCATCAGGCCGGTCTCGGAGCCTCGGCCTCATTGTTGGCCAATGTCGGGAACGGCATCGTCAATGTCGCGATGACGGTCGTCGCCATCTGGCTCATCGACAAGGTAGGACGGCGCGTGTTGTTGATCGGTGGCACGCTCGGCATGGCGGCTGCGTTGCTCGTCGTGGCGGCAACCTTTGCCATCGGAGGCAGCACCCTCGGGCACACCGCGGCCATCGTTGCTGTGATCAGCCTCGCGGTCTACACGGGCTCTTTCGCCATTGGGCTCGGTCCGGTCTTCTGGCTGTTGATCAGCGAGATTTATCCGGCCCGCGTACGCGGCAAGGCGATGAGCATTGCCACCATCGCCAATTGGGGGGCCAACTTCATCGTTGCCGTCTCCTTCCTGACGTTGTTGAACACAATCTCGAACGCGGGAACCTTTTTTCTGCTGGGGTTCCTCAGCATCGTCGCCGTGACCTACTTCTGGCGCAGGGTGCCCGAGACCGAGGGACTCACCCTTGAAGAGATCGAGCGAGAGATGGTCAAGCCAGCGTTACTACCAAGTCAGCCCTGAACGCAAGAGAGGAGCCGGACATGACAATTGGAAACCACAAAAAAATGGAGCAGTCGATGCCGCGGGTGGCGGTGATCGGAACGGGGACGATGGGCACCGCGATGGCGCTCCGTCTTCTGGCTCACGGCCTCGAGGTGGACGTTTGGTCGCGGCACGCGGCCTCCACAAGACCTCTCGTGGTTGCCGGCGCAGCCGCCCACGAAGATCTCCCTGGGACAGTGAAGGACGCAGACGTGGCAATCAGCATGCTGCCGACCGCCGAGATCACGACCAGTGTGATGATTGGGGAGAACGCGCTTCGAGGGATGCGGGCTAACTCGACGTGGGTGCAGATGGCCACCATCGGCGCGGAAGCGACCGAACAATTGGCGACCGAGTCGCTGGCCAGGCGCCCGGACGTCACCTTCGTGGACGCGCCCGTGTCGGGCAGCCGGGGCCCGGCGGAGAATGGACAACTCCTCATTCTGGCGTCGGGCCCACCCCAGGCCGAGAGCGTGCTCGAACCGGTCTTCTCGGTACTGGGACGAGCCACCCTCTGGCTCGGTCCCGCCGGAGCCGGCAGCCGGATGAAGCTCGTCTTGAATACGTGGTTGGCTTTCCAGGTCGAGGGCGCGGCAGAGGTGGCGGCATTGGCCGCGCGCCTGGACGTTCCCGCCTCCGGGCTCGAAGACGCCCTGCGCGGCAATCCCCTTGCCTCGCCCTATGCCCTGAGCAAGCTCGGAAAGATGTTGGAGCAGGACGACCGTGCGGATTTCTCGCTCGACCTCGCCCTCAAGGATCTGGACCTGGCGACCTCCGAAGCGGGCGTCAGTGTTGTACCACTTGCCGCGGCGATCGCCGAGCGCTGGCGGGGACTTGTGAGCGACGGATGGAGCGGCCTCGACGTGAGCGCGGCCCGACACGGTCTCGGCGGCGATGCTCGTGCTCGTCAAGCGACACCTGGATCGAAATCCGCCGCAGAGGGTCGGACGTCAACCAGTCCCGGCCCGTCCGGCTCCCGTGCGTCATGAGCGTCGGCCAAACCGCACGTGAGGCGGCGACAGCCGACGAAAGACGGTTCCGCGCCAACCTCCAGGGGGAGATCGACTCGGCCTTCGTCTACCGGGCTATGGCAGGCGCAGAAGAGAATCAGCAGCTCGCGTCGGTCTACGTGCGCTTGGCCGAGGTGGAAGAGCGTCATCTCGGATTTTGGGAGCACCAGCTGCGCTCCATCGGGGCAGACCCCGGGCCTCGAGGCCCCTCCTGGCGGGCCCGGACTATGTCATTTCTGGCCCGGAGGTTTGGTCCCAGGTTCGTGCTGCCGACGGTTGCGACCTTCGAACAGGTCGACCAGGGCGATTATGACGACCAGCCCGAGACGGCGGGCACGGGCATGCGCGATCAGGAGCGCTCACATGCTCGTGTCCTGCGTTACGTCGCCGGCGGGTCGCCGCAGGGTGTCGCGGGCGAGACCTTGGCCCGGCTCGAGGGGCGCCACCGGGCACCGGGAGGAAACGCCCTCCGCGCGGCGGTGCTCGGTGCCAACGATGGGTTGACGTCGAATCTGGCACTTGTGATGGGCGTCGCCGGGGCGCAATTCAAAGAGCGCGGTGATCCTCATCACCGGCCTCAGCGGACTCCTCGCCGGCGCTTTCTCCATGGCCATCGGTGAGTGGGTGTCAGTGCAGAGCGCCCGGGAGCTCTACCAGCGTCAGGTCCACACAGAGGCGGCCGAGATTCGTTCGGTCCCCGACGAAGAGCAAGAAGAGCTTGCTCTCATTTACGAAGCCAAGGGCCTTCCACCGGGCGAAGCGGAGCAAGTGGCGGAGCGCCTGATGGCCGACCAACAGAGCGCCCTCGACGCAATGGTCAGAGAGGAGCTGGGGCTGGATCCCTCCACCCTCGGCGGATCTCCGTATGCCGCCGCCGGGTCCTCCTTCGTACTCTTCTCCTTGGGAGCGATCGTTCCCCTGGCCCCCTTCTTCTTCGCCAGTGGTACGGCAGCGGTTCTCGCTGCGATCGCCGCCGCCGCCGCAGGCCTTTTTGTGATCGGCGCGCTGATCTCGTTGCTGACCGGGCGCAGTGCATTGTTCTCGGGCACCCGCCAGCTTGTGTTCGGTCTCCTCGCAGCGGGGCTGACCTTCGGACTGGGTCATCTCATTGGGATGGCTATCAACTGAGTGTGGCGTATCTCTGAAAGGAGCCTTCAGAAATGAATACTTTCCTCACTGAAGTACGAGAGACCCTCGTTCCTGACCGTTCCGCCCCGTTCGGGCCGCTCCCTCCGTTCTTGGTCGCGCTGACGCTGGTCACTGGTCTCGTCGATGCGTTCAGCTATTTGGTCCTGGGCCATGTCTTCGTTGCCAACATGACAGGCAACGTTGTCTTCCTCGGATTTGCCGTCGCGGGTGCGCACGGGTTCTCAATCCCGGCATCCCTGGTCGCGCTCCTCTCCTTCGGGGTCGGGTCCGTCATTGGCGGCCGGATCATCGCCCGATTACGGTCATCACCGCGGCCGTCATCTCGCCACGGCACTGGCCGTCGAGTCCGTGCTTCCTGGCCGTCTCGGTCGTGCTGGCACTCTGGAGTTCTAACGTGCCCCAGCACGGGATTCGCTATGCGCTGATCGTCGTTCTCAGCCTGGCCACCGGCGTGCAAAACGCGAGCATCCGCAAGCTGGCGGTGCCTGATCTGACCACGACGGTCTTGACTATGACCGTGACCGGTATCGGCGCGGACAGCGCACTCGGCGGGGGAAAGGGATCCAAGTCGGGCCGCCGCCTGGTTGCAGTCGCCGCCATGTTCCTCGGAGCGCTCATCGGTGCGGCTCTCGTGCTCCACGTTCGGATCGTCGTCCCGCTCGCCATCGCGCTCGTGGTCATCGCCGTGGTCGCGCTGGCCACCTACGAGGCGGGAAAGTCGGATCCACCGTGGACCCGGGTGGAGGGTTGACAGTCACGATTCGCTCCGGTTGCGACCCCTTGATGCCTGCGAGCGACCGCCGCGCCGATGCGCGGCCTAGACGTCGAGCGAATAGAAGAGCTCGGCGATAGCCCGGTAGTAGTCGGCGCCGAACGTCTTTGTGTCGTCATAGCAGACGAAGACGAGCGGCAGGTTGTCGGGATCGCGACCCCGGAGAATGATCGACCGCTCCGTCGGCGATTTCATGCCGGGAGGTAAAGAGGTCATGGTCCTGGAGGGCGGCCTCAATACGGTCAAGCTCGGCGACCGATCCGACGCTGAAGGTCATCGACCGGAGACCCAGCGATTGTTGGCCATGGCGCATCTGATGACCCCTCAGTTCACGCAGGATCAAGACGACCGCGGAAGGTGAGCGCTCGCCGAGCACCACGACGGCATCCTGCGCCCGATCTCCTCGAAGGGACCGATCGCTTGGTAGAAGGCAATCGATCGGGCGAGATCGGACACTGCGATCAGGGTGGAGCGAAGGGCCCACGACTGTGCGGCGTGGTCAGTGGCCATGGCGTTTCCTCCGTGTGGTCCGAGGGGGGTGTCAGCTCCGCGCGAGCGAGCCTGTCGCCCTCAGGGTAACCGTCTCGTCATCGCTCTGACGTGCGCCGAGCGCCCGGGCAGAAACGTGGGTACCCAAATGTCAGAACGGTCCCGAGAGCTCACCGAGAGCGTCGGTCAGGCGGAGATTCTCCGAGTAGTCGACTGGGCACGTGATCACCGACACCGTGTCGCTCGGCCAGGGCCTCGGTCAGCATGGGCAGGAGGTCACCTGCGGCGCCGACCCGGTAGCCCCTGGCGCCGAAGCTCTCGGCGTATGCCACGAAGTCGGGGTTCGAGAATCCGACTTCGACGTGGTGACCGAGCTCGAGGTCCATCTTCCAGCTGATGAGACCGTAGGCGTCGTCCTCCCAGATCAGGACGGTCAGGGGGACCCTCTCTCGAAGGGCGGTCTCCAACTCCTGGGAGTTCATGAGAAACGCCCCGTCTCCCACCGCGGCGAGCACCTTGCGATCGGGCGCGGCCAGCTTGGCGCCGATGGCGCCGGGCAGCGCGAAGGCCATCGTCGAGAGACCGTTGGAGACCAGGCACGTGTTGGGTTCGTAGGTGGGGTAGAGGCGGGCCATCCACATCTTCACGGCGCCCGTGTCGGCGAGGACGATGTCGGCGCGACCGAGGGCCGCCCGGGTATCCGCAACGACACGCTGGGGCTTGAGCGGGAAGCTGTCGTCGGCCGCCCCCTGGGCCAATTCGTCGGCCAGGAGTCGGCGGATCTTCTCGGCCCTCGTGCCCCGGTCGAAGCGTCGCGTGGTCGCCTGGCCCAGGGCGGCCAGCGTGCTCGGGATGTCGGCTTGGATCCCGACCTCGACGTCGTAGCGGGCGTCCACTTCTGCCGGGACGCGGCTCAGGTGGATGATCTGCTTGTCGCCGCCGGGGTTGATCCGAACGGGGTCGAACTCCTGGAGCTCGTAGCCGACGCTCACGATCACGTCGGCCTCGTCGAAACCGAAGTTGACGTAGTCGTGACTCATGAAGCCGACGGCGCCGAGGGAATGGGGGTGATCGTCGGGGAACACACCCTTGCCGTGAAACGTGGTCGCCACGGGCAGACCGAGCAGCTCGGAGAACTGCAGCAGGGCGGCGGCCGCCCCGGACCGGGCGGCGCCGTGCCCGGCCAAAATAATGGGCCGCTCGCTCGCATTGAGCACGGCTGCGGCCCGGGCAATCTGCGAGGGCGAAGGCTCGTCGGCTCGTGGAGTGTTGACCTCGAGCGGCTTCAGCTGATCGGGGACGAAGGGCGGCCTCGACGTCCTCGGGCACGCCGAGGTAGACGGATCCGGGCCGCTCGGTCTGCGCGAGTTTGAAGGCCTTGCGGACCATCTCGGGGATGGAGCCGGGAGTGAGGATCAGGTCGGACCACTTCGTCACCGGCGAGAACATGGACACCAGGTCGACGCTCTGATGCGACTCCTTGTAGATCCGGTTGAGCCCGACCTGGGCCGAAAGGGCCAGCAGGGGCGTGCTGTTGGTAAGGCGTCTGCTGTGCCCAAGAGGAGGTTGATGGCGCCGGGTCCCAGCGTGGCCGAGCAGACGCCGGCCTGGCCGGTGAGCCTGCCGTGCATCTCAGCCATGAACGAGGCCGCCTGCTCGTGGCGAACCAGCACATAGCGAATGGAGGAGCGGGACAGTGCGTCGGTCAGGTGGATGTTCTCTTCGCCGGGGATGCCGAACACGCATGTGACACCCTCGTGCTCGAGGCACTGGACAAGCAGTTCCGCGGCGCGCCGTCGTCCTTCGGTCACGACAGTGAGCGTAGTGAGTCCCGTCCGCGTCGCAAAGCCCCGACAGCGGCAGCTATGGCCAACGGATCATGTCTGCGCCAGTGCTCCAGTCGTGTCAACGTCGGGGTACGACGGCGTATGGTCGGGCCATGATGACTCAGGAGCTAGCCGGCAAGGTGGCGATCGTGACGGGTGGCGCAGGTGGTATCGGTCAGGCGACCGGCGCAGCTGCTGGCGGCCGAGGGGGCCAGGGTCGTGATCGCGGACATCGACGAAGAGCGAGGCCGTGAGGTGGCTGAGCAGATCGGCGAGGCCGCCGCCTTCAAGCAGACCGATGTCAGCGACGCGGAGCAGGTGCAGGCTCTGGTGGACTTCGCGGTCGACCGGTTCGGAGGCCTGGACATCATGTTCAACAACGCGGGCATTGGGAGCCCGCTCAAGCGGTTCCTGCCCGACGACCTCGAGGACTTCACCCGGATCATGAACGTCAATCTCTTCGGGGTGCATCATTGGCGCCCAGCGGGCCGGGCGCTACATGAAGGATCACGGAGGTGGCTGCATCATCAACAACGCGTCCATCGCCGCCATCAACGCGGGGACGGGCATGATCTCCTACCGGTCGGCGAAGGCGGCCGTGGCTCACGCGACCAAGTGCATCGCCATCGATCTGGCGCCCTACAACATCCGGGTCAATTGCCTGACTCCCGCCCACATCCGCACGGGCATCACGACCTACGAAATGGGACCCGTCCTTCGCTACATGCAGCCGCTGGAGCGGGTGGCGCAGCCGGAGGACGTGGCCAACGCTGTGGTCTTCCTGTCCAGCGACCGCGCCGCCCAGATCACCGGCATCGTGATGCCGATCGACGGCGGGACGACGGCCGGTGCGCCCTTTGCGCAGACCAAGCTGATCATGTCCACCGCCATGCCGTCCGAGGAGCCCGCCAAGCCCGGATCGTGAGCGCGGCGTCCGTCCGGCTCAGCGCTCGGCCTCGACGTCGAGGTAGAGGCGACTGGAGGCCTCGGAGGAAGAAGGTCGGCAGGTACTCGTAGTGGCGAGCGCCAGGCCGGGCCGTGATGCTCCTCCGAAATCGTGATGTCCGTCGTGCGGTCGAGGAACCGGTTGATCGTCACCCTGCCTTCGGCGCGGGCGAGCGGTGCACCCGCGCACGTGTGGATCCCGTGGCCGAACGCGATGTGCTGACGAGCGTTGGGCCGGTCGATGTCGAACGCTGATGGGTTCTCGAAGAGTCGAGGGTCACGATTGCAGGCGCCCGGCACGAGCATGACCGTGCCACCGGCTGGGATCTCGACCCCTCCGAGCGTGGTGCGCACGCGGGCCATGCGGAACTGCGTGCGCAACGGGCTCTCCAGGCGCAAGGTCTCCTCAATGAAGTTCGGGATGCGGTCACGATCGGCGCGGACCTGCTCTTGGAGGTCGGGCCGCTCGCCGAGCATGCGGAGCGCGAAGGAGAGAAGCCGGACCGTCGTCTCCTGCCCTCCGGCAAAGAGGTTGGCGGCCAGGAGGGCCGCATCCTTGACGTCGGGGGTCGACCCGTCCGGGAACGTCGCCGTGGCCAGCCCGCTCGAGAACGTCGTTGCGCGGTTCCCGACGGCGGTCCTCGATGTACTCGGAGAACCGCTCGTAGAGGAACTCGAGCGGCTTGTGGGAGACGTCTTCGTGTGCCGTGGACAAGCCGCTCCCGGAAAAGCGAGTGGTCGGATTCGGGCACCCCCTCGAGGTCGGCGATCACGGTCAAGGGTGAAGGGTTCCGCGTAGGCGCCCACCATCTCGAAGGAACCGTCTTCGATGAACCGATCGATGAGGTGATCGGCGAACTGCCACATGAAGTCCTCGTTCTCCTTGAGGCGCTTCGGCGTGATCAGACGCATGAGGAGATGACGATGGGCCGTGTGGTTCGGAGGGTCGAACGAGGGGAGTTGGTCGCTGAAGGGCAGCTCGTCCCGGCACTTCACAATGATGTCGCTGACGTCGTCACCCTCGAAGGGCGACGAGAACTTCACGAACCTGCCACTCACGACGTTGCATGACGAGAACGTTCCAGAGGGTGGGTCGTTCGGGGGGAACGACGCCGGATCGCCGTAGATGGCCATGGCCTCGGGGTGGCCGGTGATGATGTAGAGGCCGTAGTTCGGTTCGCGCCAGACCGGAGACTGTTCGCGTACCCAATCGAAGTACGGGTAGGGATCGTCCTGAATCGAACGATCGGCGAAAAATTTGACGCTTTCGAACTCACTCATCTGCAACCTCTGTCAACTGTCTCGAACGAATACGATCTGCTCCATGGCCCTCGAAGTCGACATCGACCGCGACGTATGCATGGGCTCGGGGAACTGTGTGTACGAAGCCCCGGGGGTCTTCGACTTGGACGGTGACAGCGTCGCTTTCGTCGTCGATTCCGGTGCCGCACCCGAAGAGATGGTCGTCTCTGCGGCGCGCAAGTGCCCGACGACGGCGATCTCAATCCGACGGGACGGCGTCACGCTGGCCTGATTCCCTTTTACGAGGATGCGGGTGCCTGACCGGCGGCATGGCGGGCGGCCACGTACCCGAACACCATCGTGTTGGCGATGCTGGCTCCGGGTCCGAGGTAATGGCGGCCCATGACGGTGGCCGTTCCGTTGCCCGTGGCGTACAGACCCTCCATGGGCCGATCGTCTTGGCCGATCACTTGGGCGTGCTCGTTGGTGAGCACGCCGCCACAGGTGCCAATGTCACCGGGAACGACCTGGCAGGCATAGTACGGAGCCTCGTCGATCGGACCGAGGCACGGGTGCACCTTCGGATTCGGATCGCCCAGGGCTCGGTTGTAGGCCGACTCGCCGCGTCCGTAGTCAGGATCGACCCCTCGGGCGGCGTGCTCGTTGAATCGCTCGACGGTCTCGGAAAGACCTGCCGGGTCGATGCCGCAGATCCTGGCCAGGTCGCCGAGCGTCCAGGCCTGTTTCAGGGCACCGCTCTCGAACAGCTTCTTCGGGAACCGACCGGGGCTGGACCGCTGGTGCGCGTAGCGCTTGCGGTAGCGGTCGTCGAAGATGAGCCAGCACGGCACGGCGCGGCTCGTCTTGTCGCGGGCGTACATCGCCTTGCCCACCTCCATGTACGAGTTCGACTCGTTCACGAACCGCTTTCCGGCGGCGTCGACGTAGATCGTGCGAGGGCGTTGACGGGCCTGGTCCAATGTCGACTGGCCGAAGCGCCCCGTACGCGGTGAGGGCAGCCACCAGGCCTCGTCCATCAGGTCCGTCTTGGCACCAATCCGCATTGCCGCCTTGAGTGCCTCACCCGTGTCGCCCGGATTCGAGATCGACCACCGGGCGCCGTTGGGCTGGTCTCCGCCGTACTCCTTGCGCATCTCGGCGTTGTGCGCGAAGCCGCCCGAGGCCAGCAGCACGCCCTGGCGCGCCCGGATCAGCACCGGGGAACCGTCTCGCACGCTGCGGACACCCACGACGCGACCCTGCTCGACAACCAACTCCTCCACCGGAGCGTCCGTCCACACCGGGATCCCGCGGTTCAGGGCGATTTCCAGCATCTGTCCGATCAGCGAGGCGCCGTTGGTGAGCAACGCCTGGCCCCGCAGCTTGGCGGCGTAGGTCCGGGCCACGACGCGAGCCGAGACGGCGAACGCGCCGATGCTGCGGTTGTAGTTGGAGAGGGAGCGTGCCTCGTTCGTCATCACCGCCAACCCAAGGCTCTTTGCCAGCCCCGACTGCATCTTCTCCAGCCATTCTCCGAGAACATGACCGTCGTAGGGGATCGGCTCAATGCCACGCCCCAGGTCGTGGCCACCCTTGGCACTCGAGTAGTAGTCGCTGTAGCCACGGCAGTAGACGAAGCGCACACCACAGTCCTGCAGGAATGACACCATCTCCGGACCCGCCGTCAGGAAGGCATGTCGACGCTCGAACGACGAGGCTGGTCCGACGTCCCCTACGACGGCTTCGAAGTGAACCATGGCGTCCTCGTAGGTGTCAGGCACGCCGAACGCCCGCATCACCGGATTGTTGGGGACCCAGACGATGCCTCCGGACATGGCGGTAGACCCGCCGATGAGAGCTTGTTTCTCGAGCACCAGCGCGCTCGCACCTTGCGCGGCCGCCGCCAGTGCACCCACCATGCCGCCACCGCCGGACCCGACGATCACGACGTCAACGGTCGAGTCCCATGTCGTCATGTCACGACCTCTCCGACCTCCCCGAACTTCCTCAGCGTCGGAGCAAGCTAGCAGGATCCGTTGACGATTGCTACGGAACCGAAGTATTCTGCCGAGGGCCGTCGACGAGTGCAGCGGGGGACGAAATGACCAGCAACGTACGGACGCTGAGATACCCAGCCGAGGGGCTGGGGGCTCCGAAGAATCGCCACCCAGGACCCGTCGTCGATGTCGGACTCCCCGTCGGGACGGAGGTCTTCTCGGCCGACGACCACATCTCGTTGGCCGAGGACATCTTTTATGAACGCTTTCCCGACGGCATGAAGGATCGCGCCCCGCGGGTCATGAATGTCGATGGCGGGTGGGTCCTTGGCGTGGACGGGAAGTCGATTCTGGTGCCTGAGTTCATTGAGGTGCTCACCCAGTACGACCCGGTCTCGGGCTCGCACACGGGCGACGTCGACGCCCGATTGGCCGCCCTGGATTCGGAGGGCGTGTCCCAGGAACTGGCTTTTCCGAACTCCATTCTTGCGTTGTTCGGATGGCCGGACCGGGAGGTCCGCGAGCTCTGCTTCCGCATCTACAACGAGCACATCGCCGAGGTACAGGAGCGCTCGAACAACCGTATCTTCGGAGTCGGGCTCATCAACTGGTGGGATGCCGAGGGCGCTCGGCGCACCCTGGCCGAACTCAAGTCCCTCGGCCTGAAGACGTTCCTCATGCCCCTGGCGCCGGGCAAGGACCTGGAAAAGCGTCCGATCGACTATGCCAGTCGCGCCATGGATGGTGTTTGGGATGCAATCGAGGAGTCACAGCTCCCGGTCTCACATCACATCGGCGAGAACCCGCCGGCGACGCCCAACGAGTACAACGCAGTCAGCATCGGCATGTTCCAGTCGGTTGCACCCTTCCGCGATGCGTTCGCCAAATACATCTTCGGAGGCATCCTGGACCGCCACCCTGGACTGCGCGTCGGGTGGTTCGAGGGTGGCATCAACTGGGTGCCCTCAGCCCTGCAGGACGCCGAGCACATCGCGGCGTCGTTCCAGCACTTGTCCAACCTCAAGATCGAGCACGAACCCACGTACTACTGGGACAACCACATGTGCGCATCCTTCATGGTCGACCGCCTCGGGTTGGCGCTCCTGGCTCGGATCGGCGTCGACCGGGTGATGTGGTCAACCGACTTCCCGCACAACGAGAGCACGTACGGCTACAGCAGCCAGTCGCTGGCCGAGGTCGTCGACGCCGTGGGGTCTGAGGCCGCCGTGGCGATCGTGAGCGACAACATCAAGCGGTATCTCGGGGTGGCCGCCTGATGCCAGCCGGACTGATGACCGCACCACCCACGTCGATCCCCGCGAAGCCCGACCTCGTTCGCATGCGCAGGGAACGGATGGCTCGGATGCAATCCGCCATGCGAGAGCAGGGTCTGGACGCATTGGTGCTGCTCGGCAACACCAATGTCGTCTACGCCACGGGCGCGATCTGGCCGCTGGCCGATTCCGGCCGAGCGAACTTCGAACAGCCTGTTGCCCTCGTGTTGGTCGACGACGAGTGGCCACACCTCTTCTCTCCAATGCGGGAGGACGAGCAGTTCGTGACCGGTCTGCCTGCTGATCACCTGCATGGACCGGTCTATCTCGATTTCGACGAGGGAGTGGAGCTCTTCGCATCGCAACTGGCGGGATTCGTGCCTGACAACGCCGTGATCGCCATGGACGAGTGGACGAACGCCCTCCGCCGTGAGCAGTCGATTCTCTTCGCCCGTGGTGCTCCCGCCGACGGTGGGCGCGTCATCAGCCAGGCAAAGACGACGAAGACGCGGGATGAGTTGTCCTGCATGCGCGAGGCGCTCCGGATCACCGAGTGCGCGATTGCAGACGTGCAGGCCAGCATCGCCCCCGGTGTTCGCCAGACGGACCTCACGGCCACGTTTCTCCGCACGATCTTCGAGGCGGGAGCGGACGCCAACATCCTCGATCCCATTTGGCAGGTGATGCCCGAGCGGATGGCCGACGGGCCCTGGACCACGACGGGTGACCTCGCCTGCCCTCTGCTCTCGACCGAGCGCGAGCTGCGCGAGGGCGACGTGCTCTGGGTCGACACCGGCATCAGCTACGGGGGCTTCCACTCGGACTTCGGCCGGACCTGGGTCGTCGGGCGCGAGCCCGACGCCCGGCAGCGAGCCCAGTTTGAGCGCTGGCTGGCCATCCGAGACGCCGTCCTCGACGTCACGCGGGCGGGAGCGAGGGCCTCGGATCTCACGGCTGCCGCGATCGCCGCCGCCGGCGGAATCAAGCCCTGGATGCCGCACTTCTACCTCGGGCACGGACTCGGTATCGACAGCGCCGAGATGCCCTACGTGGGAAGTGACATCGGAGAGGCGTTCGACGCCTCCCTCGTCCTCGCTGCCGGCATGGTGCTGGTGATCGAGCCGATCGTCTGGGATGACGGTGCCGCCGGCTACCGCTCCGAGGAAGTCCTGCTCATCACCGAGGGCGGATGGGAGCCCATGACCGACTACTCCTACGACCCCTTCTGAGCATTCGTGACTGCAACCGAAATACTTCCCGACGACGTAGCCCTTCGGCGCTCACGTCGCGCCCGCGTGCTGGCCGAAATGGAGCTCGAGGGCATCGACGTGCTTGTGCTCGGACGCGAGGGGAATGCCCGCTACGTCTCGGGAGCGCCACGGCTGTGGACGGCCGGGTCCCGTGCGTTCGGACCAGGGTGCGTGCTCGAGCGGGCCACAGGCTCCGTCTACCTCCTGAGCACCTGGGACGAGGGAATCCCCGATGACATCCCGCACGAGAACCTCTACGGCATCTCGTTCAATGCCGGCACGTTCGTCAAAGCCCTCCGGAGGGTCGAGGGCGCGGCAACCGTTCGCACCGTGGCGACCGACAGTTTGAGCGGCTCGTCGGCGAACCTGCTGCCTAAGGCCTTTCCGGCCGCCGAGCTTGTCGACGGAGAGCCGATGCTCCGCCGGGTCCGCCGGGTCAAGACGCCAGAGGAAGTGGAGGCGATCCGCTCCTCGGTGCACATCGCCGAGCGCGCCCTGCAGCGAGGCGGCGTCGGCTCTGTCGCCCAGGCATCACCGAGCGCCAACTCACGGGGATCTTCATGCAGGCCATGGCCCATGCCGGCGTCACGACGCCATCGACACAGGACGTTGCCTGGACGACCTCACGCCGGCATCCATGGCGACGAGCCAGTCGAGATGTGCCTGTGGCCCAAGGTGAGCTCGTGGCCTTCGACGCCGGCGTGATCGTCGGCGGTTACGTCGGGGAGCTCGGCCGAACCTACGTCGCGGGGAGCGGGACGGTCGATTCTGAGCTCTCGGGGCGTTGGAGCGAACTCCGGGATCGGTTGCTCGACGCCTGCCGTCCGGAGGCGCCCCTCTCCGATCTGTTGGCCGCCTACGACGGCGCCGGGATTCCGGCGCCGCCGATGCCTGTCGCCGCGAGGGCTCGGATTGGGCTTCGACCTTCCCCTCGTCACGCATGCCTTGCCCGGCGAGGCCGCCAGCCAACGAATCGAAGAAGGCATGGTGCTGGTGCTGACCGCATACGCGTGGAAGGAAGGAGTCGGGGCCCTCTACGGCGGAGATCCGGTCGTCGTGACCGCAGCTGGGCCCGAAACCCTTTCTTCGGCTCCGCTTCACACTGGGAAGGAACCTTTGACGTGACCGACACCGAGCTCCCACCAGCCGAGGAGATCATTCTCTACGAGAAGGACCCCAGTACACGGATTGCGACCATCACTCTCAACCGTCCAGACCAGCTCAACATCCCCACCATCGCGGCGCGCCGTCGCTATGCCGACCTGCTCTTCAAGGCCAGCGTCGATGACGACGTCAAGGTCTTGGTGGTTCGCGGTGTCGGCGACCACCTCGGAACGGGTGCAGATCTCGACGAGGTGATGGCCAAGCAGGCCGAAGGAAGCGTGCTCTGGGAGGAACTCGGCCTCGACGAGGACGACGACATCACCATGCCGCCGCCACGCTCGTATCGTGCCGGAGCATCACTCCTGCACTGGTACGGCAACACGAGGTCCGGGTGCCGGACCCTTCAGGACTTCAAGAAGATCAGCATCCTCGAGGTCAAGGGCTATTGCTACGGCTGGCACTTCTACCAAGCCGCGGACGCCGACATCGTGATCTCGTCCGACGACGCGCTGTTCGGCCATCCGGCGTTCCGCTACGTCGGCTACGCCCCGCGCATGTGGCAGTGGGCGATGATGATGGGGATGCGCAAGTTCCAAGAGATGGTGTTCACGGGACGGCCGTTCACGGCGGACCAGATGTACGACTGCAACTTCGTCAACAGTGTCGTACCTCGCGAGGATCTCGAGGCCGAAGTAGCGAAGTACGCCAAAGCCTGTGCGCGTACCCGACCCACCGACACCGTGTTCATGCAGAAGGTCTTCTTCGAGGTCATGAAGCAGCACCAGGGTGAGTACATGGGCAGCATGCTCAGCGCCTGGCTCGAATCGATGGGTGGGCAGCTCCGCAGCGACGATGACGGGAAGCGGGCCACGCTCAGCCAGGAGACGATGGACGCCGGATTGAACGTGGCCGTGAAGGACAACGACAGCGCGTACCCACCCGAGTGGCGGTTGAGCCGATCGGGTCGCCGCCGCGCCCGAATCCGACTGACGTGGCCGGCACGGCTCCGGGTGCGTCCACGGGCACGACCATGTCGCCTCTTGAGCGGGCTGCGCGTCGTCGACCTGTCGACGCTGGATCGGAGGCGCCTACTGCACCAAGCTGCTGGCCGACGGGGGCGCCGAGATCATCAAGGTCGAGTCGCCCGACGGCGACTCGTTGCGCCGATGGTCGGCTTCGGGCGCAGAGATCCCGCCCGATGATGATGGCGCGCTCTTCAATTTCCTGGCCGCGTCGAAGCGCAGCACAGTTGCCGACGAGGGGAGCGCAGGACGATCTCGCGTTGCTTCACGAGCTTCTGGCCTCGGCGGATGCGGTCGTCTGGTCACGCGGTTCCCGGCTGAGCGAGCAGCCCTCCCTCGCACCCGCCGAGATCCTCGATGCCCATCCGCACCTGATCGTGACGTCGATCACACCGTTCGGCCTCGAGGGGCCATGGAGTGACAACGCAGCCACCGAGTTCACGCTGCAGGCGTGGTCGGGCGGAGTCGTCGGTCTCGCCCGCGGCCTGCCCGACCGGGCGCCGGTGCACGTCGGCGGTCAGGTCGGGGAGTGGCTCTCGGGACTCTTCGCCGCCATCGGGACACTTGCCGCCAGTCGCCGTCGTTCGTCGAGCCGGTGAGCTCGTCGACGTGTCGATGCTCGAGTCCCTCGCCATGTGCCTCACCTACTACCCGGTGACGTTCAACGACCAGCTTGGCCGGCCCATGCGCCGCCGCCGCTTCATCCCGACCCCAGGTGTCGGCGCCGCCAGCGACGGGCTCGTCGGGCTCGGGTGCGGGACGGGACAGCAGTGGTTGGACTTCTGCGTCATGGTCGGGCATCCCGAGTGGATGGAGGATCGTTCCCTCTTCTTGGACCGGACCAAACTGGCACCCACGATCGATGGGTGGATCGCAGCGCACACGGTGGAAGAGGTCCTCGACGAAGCCTCGACGTTCCGGATCCCGAATGCGCCGATCGCCAACGGCGCCAACATCACCACCTTCGAGCATTTCCGCGAGCGAGGGTCCTTCGTCGCCAACCCACGTGACGGGGCGGCGAATCCCCGACCGCCGTTCCGGTTGGGATCAGCCAAGCCTGCGACGCCCCGAGCCGGCCCCGCGTCTCGGGCGAGATGCCCATCAGTGACTGTCCCTCGCCCGTGCTCCCCGCGAGAACCGACGCCGCAGCGGACGAGACGAGACTTCCGTTCGAAGGACTGCGGGTCCTCGACATGACGTCGTACTGGGCGGGTCCGCTGGCAGGCCACGTGCTGGCGCTGCTCGGTGCCGAAGTGATCCACCTCGAATCGTCGACCCGACCCGACGGCGCTCGCCTGGTCGGTGGAGTGCCGCAGACCGAGGATCGCTATTGGGAGCGAGGGCCGATATTCGCCGCGCTCAATACCAACAAGAAGAGCCTGACCATCGACTTTCGCGAGCAGCGGGGAATCGATCTGCTGCGCCGTGTCGTCGCAACCTGTGACGTGGTCATCGAGAACTACACGCCGAGAGTGCTGGACCAGTTGGGTCTCGACTACGACACACTCCGGATGCGATCGGCCCGACCTGATCATGCTTCGGATGCCGGGTTCGGGCTCGAGGGACCCTGGCGCGATCAGGCCGCGTTTGCGTTCGTGATCGAGGACGCCGCGGGGTTGACCTGGCTCACCGGGCATCCCGATCTGCTTCCGTTCGAGCCGTACTGCATCGGTGACCCGAACGCCGGCCTCCACGCGGTGTTCGGGTTGCTGCTGGCCCTTGAGCATCGAGAGCAAACGGGTGAAGGTGGTCTGGTCGAAGCCGCCATGGTCGAGGCGGCGGCCAACGTGGCGGCCGAGCAGCCGATCGAGTTCTCCGCCTATGGCGCCCTCCTCAACCGGGACGGGAATCGCGGACCCTGCGCGGCTCCGCAGAATCTGTACCAGGCCGCCGGTCCGGACGAGCACGGCCGTGACGACAGTCTGGGTGGCGATCGCCGTGGCCACCGACGAGCAGTGGCTCGCACTCCGCCGGGCTATGGGCGAGCCGGGCTGGGCTGCCGAATCAGCGCTCCTGACGGCCGCGGGCCGGATGGCCGAGCAAGATCGGATCGATGTCCACCTTCAGGAGTGGTGCAGGAGCTCATCCGGCCGACGTCCTGGTGGAACGGCTCTGGGATGCCGGCGTGCCGGTGGGGAGAGTGGTGCAGCCTCACGACCAACCTGATCTGGCCCAGTTAGAGTCCCGCCAGTTCTTCGAGGAGGTGCTGCACCCGGTGATCGGATTGTCCCGCTACAGCACCTTGCCCATGCGGTTCTCGCGTGGCCCCACACGACTGCACGAGCGGCATGCGCCCCTGCTGGGCGAGCACAACGAGGAATTGCTCGGGGGGCTGGGGCTCACGAAGTCGGAGATCGACGCACTGGAAGCGGACGGGATCATCGGTGGCACGCTCGTCTCGGGTGGCTAAGGCCCGGAACGGTGCGGCAGCCTCACCCTCCGGGGCGGGGTTCCTGGCCGCGCCCTTCGACGTCGTCGAGGCTTCACGTCGTGTCTGGCTGGAGCGCTGGGAACCTGAGGCAGCATCCGGCATGGCCGTGTTCACAGCGATCCTTCGCTCGTACCAGCTGCTCAACGATCAGGTGAACGGCGTCATGAAGCGTCACGGATTCACGTTCGTGCAGTATCAGGTCCTGGCTTGGCTCGAGACCGACCCCGAGTCCTCGCTGACCTTGAGCTGGATCAGCAAGACGCTGCGCATTCCACCGGCCACGGTCACCGACATCATCGATCGGCTCGAGGACGAGCGGCTTGTCCGGCGTGTGCCCCACCCCTCCGACGCCCGTACAACGCTGGCGGTGATCACGGCAAAAGGTCGGAAGGCTGCCACCGAGGCGACGCGGGAATTGAACGAGACCGTGTACGAAGGGATCGGGCTGGGGGAGGACCAACGGAGTCAGCTGGTCGACATCCTGGCCCAGCTGCGTGCGAACGGGAACGAGTTCGACGTTGAACATTCGAATGAGGTCATTGAAGAAGTCGGATCGCGGGGAGCGGATCAGCGACGACGCCCGGACCAGTTCGAGGTCGTCTAGCCGATTTCGGTCAGGGAGGCCCGATTCTGATTGGGCCGCTGGCGACAGGCGTCAATCCGGCTGAATCGGAGGAGCATGGCTGTCCGCCTTGCGAGGACCGAAGATGTCGAGTTCAGGAGATACCAGTCGGCGATGGGTCTCGAGTACCACCCAGGCCGCGATCCACAGATAGACCGCCACCACGAGCACGTGCGCCGAGTTTCCCTGATTTCCCAAGGAACCGAAAACGCCGGGTGCCACCAAGGCGAAGATCAGGTACACGGAGAAGATGAAGAGGAAAAGCAGGGAGACCACGGACACAAAGGCCACGGAGGAGACATAACTCTGACCGACGCGCTTCGATGGCGCGGGGGCCTGTACGTCGTGGCGGACGAGGTCAAGGCCTCGACGCAGGTGAACGGCGAGAAGGACGCCAGCCATGAGGACGGCCAGGACACCCACCAGGATCGCTCTTGCCGCAGCATTCGTCACTGCATTCGAGTGGTTCCCCACTAGCGCGTCGATGCCGGAGACCACCAAAGCGGAGGCCACGACGGTCACCGCCAGAGTCACAAAGGACACAGCGAAGTAATAGACGGCCTGGGGCCGGCGTCCAGTGGGATCGGGATCGGCCCGGTTGGCGACGACGATGATGATGAAGACACCAATGATGGAGAGCACGAACAGCGCGAGAAGAAGATCGAGGAAAAATCCGACGAACGTGGCAAGGCTGAGTCCGGCATTCAAGGTCGAAGACACAGGCACCCCGCTTCCAACGCTGATGGACCCTCCATGCACCTGAGTGAGCGGGGTGAGCCCTCCAGAAGTCGAGAAGTTGGGGATAGTCGTGGTTATCCCACCCAAGGTTCCCACCGGCTCCCTCCCCGTCGCTGCTAGCGCTCGAAGCTATCCCTCCCGGAGATCGATGGGGTTGACCATGTCGCAGCGTTTCGCGGTACGCGGGAAAGTGCTGGTGCAAAACCGCGTGTGCGGAACCCTGACCCGGACTGCTTGACGGATGCGAAGTACTCTGAAACAGTAGAACCATGCTCTACCTGGCTGCTGTAGCCCGCCCGAATGACTGAGGCGGCGATCCTGGCCGAGCGTCGTTCGTTCGTCGCGGGTCGCTGGGTCGAGAGCGACGAGGTCCTGGTCGTCGAGAACCCTGCCGACGAATCCGTCGTCGCCGAACTTACTGCCACTCCAATCGCCGAGGTGCGCCGGGCAATCATCGAGGCCCGCCGGAGCATTCGACGACGGGACGTGGGCGGATCTCCCTCCTCGTGATCGGGCGAAGGCGCTGCATGCCCTCCTCGATCATCTCGAAACACTTCACGAGCCGCTCGTAGCTTCGATGGTGGCGGAAGCCGGGCAGCCAGTGCTCTTTGCCGAGATGGCCCAGTTCGCCGCGGGAATGATGCTGGCGCGCAACACCATCGACCTCTATCTCTCGTTGCCGCACGAGGAGGCCAATCCAGTCCCCGCCGATGAGCTTCTGCGAGGACGAGTGGCGCTCAGCCTGCGTCGCCACGAACCTGTGGGAGTGGTCGTGGCGATTACTCCGTACAACGGCGCCATCATCATGGCGTTTCAGAAGCTGATCGCGGCGATGATGGCTGGGAACTCCGTCATTCTGCGCCCGAGCCCGCTGACGCCGATCTCTTCCCTGGCTTTCGGGATGGCAGCCGAGGCGGCGGGGTTGCCCGCTGGCGTTCTGAGCGTCGTCGTGGAGTCTGGTGCTGCCGGGGCCGAAGTGCTGACGACGGATCCGGCGGTGGACATGGTCTCGTTTACGGGCTCGACGGCCGTCGGTCGGCAGATCCTTGCCCAGGCTGCGCCTACCGTGAAGCGCGTCGCGCTGGAGCTGGGCGGCAAGTCGGCGCAGATCTATCTCCCCGATGCCCTGCATCGGGTGGCTGCCGGCGCCGCACAGGTCGTTGCCATGACGGCCGGTCAGGCGTGTGTGGCGGCTACCAGAATGCTCGTACCGCAGGATCGCAAGGACGAGGTCCTCGAGGCGGTGGGCAGTGCCTACAGCTCGCTCACGGTGGGCCCGCCCAGTGACACGGCTGCCATGATGGGACCGCTCATCACCGCGGCCCAACGAGAACGCTGCGAACGCTTTGTGGCGCTGGCGGAGGAGAGCGGTGGGAAGGTCGTTGTCGGAGGCGGGCGACCGGCCAGCCTCGAGCGTGGGTACTACTTCGAACCCACCGTCCTCGACGTTCCGGACAACGCAAACCCTGCGACGCAAGAGGAGATCTTCGGTCCTGTGCTCGCCGTCATCGGCTACAGGGACCTCGATGATGCCGTGCGGATCGCCAACGACAGCATCTATGGACTGTCGGGCCAGGTCTACGGTGCCGACGTCGCCGTCGCAACGACTGTGGCGCGCCGTATCCGGAGTGGAGCGGTAAACGTGAACACATCGATGTTCAGCGCGTACGCGCCGAGCGGAGGGTACAAGCAGAGCGGCCTCGGCCGTGAGCGTGGCGTCGAGGGCATCCGCGCCTTCCAGGAGATCAAGCATCTGTGTGTCGGTGAATTGCCGGCTTGAGTTTGAGCAAGGAGTGTGACCAATGACCTCGCCTGGCCTGAATCTGGATTGGCTGATCTCCGTCGACGACCACATATTGGAGCCGCCGAATTTGTGGATCGAACGGGTGGCCGCGAAGGACCGCGGACGAGCTCCGCACATGGAGATCGTCGACGGGATGGACTACTGGGTCTATGACGGAAAGCGGATGCCGAGTTCGGGACTGAGCGCAGTCGCTGGAAAGTCGAAGGAAGAATTCAGCCCGGAACCGCTTGCCTACTCCGACATGCGCCCGGGTTGTTACGACCCCACGGCTCGTCTCGAGGACATGGACAGGGCGGGGATCCTGGCATCACTCTGCTTTCCGACGCTTCCTCGATTTTGCGGTCAGCTCTTCATGGAGGCCAGCGACCGGGAGTTCGGGTTCGAGCTCCTCAAGATCTACAACGACTGGATCGTCGAGGAATGGTGTGGGGCGGCACCAGGGCGCTACATCCCCCTGATGCTTATTCCGATGTGGGATCCGCAGCTGGCCTCGAAGGAGATGGAGAGGATGGCGGCAAGAGGGGTCACTGCCTTCGCCTTCTCGGAGAATCCGGCCCCGATCGGCCTCCCGACAATTCACGACGTCAATCGCTACTGGGACCCCGTCATGGCAACCGCCAACGAACTCGGGATGGTGGCCTCCATGCACGTCGGGTCCTCGTCTCAGGTCCCGCAGATCGCACCGGATTCCCCGTTCATGGCCAACCTGGCCTGGGGAGCCATTCGGACCTCGGGCGCCATGCTGTCCTGGCTGTTCAGCGGCATGTTCCAGCGCTATCCCAACCTCAAGATCGCTCTGTCAGAGGGTGAGATCGGATGGATGCCCTACTTCCTCGAGCGGGCCGAGCAGGTGCTGGACAAGCAACGGTATTGGGTCATGCGCGGTCAGAAGTTCATGGACCACGCGACGACGGACGTGGATCTCGACACTCTCAACCTCCGCGAGTTGTTTCGTGAGCACGTCTTCGGGTGCTTCATCGAAGACCATCACGGGATAGCCAGCCTCGACGAGATCGGCGACGACAATGTCATGTGCGAAACGGATTATCCGCACTCGGACTCGACCTGGCCAAACTGCATCACGGCGGTGAAGAAGATCATCAGTCATCTGCCGCCGGAAACGCAGTACAAGCTCCTGCGAGGAAACGCGGAGAGGCTGTACCGCTTCACGCCGGCCGAGCCGCCGGTTCCGACGGGTGCCTGAGACGGACGGTCGGCTTACCTCTCGACTCTCACGGCGCTCCAGATGCCGAATGACGGTCGGCCGCCGGGAGGCGCCGTTCCCGCGAATCAAATTCGATGTTCCGAGAAGGAGGGTGACGAACGGTGTTGCTGAAAGACAAGACGGCGGTGATCGCGGGCGCGGGTTCCGGCGTAGGACGGGCCTCGGCCTCTGCGGTTCGCCGAGGAGGGCGCGGCCGTTGTGGTCGCCGACATCGATCTTGATCGGGCGAAGGAAACCGTTGCTCTGATCGAGTCCGCTGGAGGGAAAGCAGTGGCCGAGCGGTGTGATGTTGCTGAGGATGCCGACGTCGCCGCTGTCATCTCCAGCGCCGTCGGTCACTTCGGGCGCCTTGACATCATGTTCAACAACGTGGGCATCCCGACGCCCCGGCTCGGCATGTCGTTCGAGGATCACTCCATCGAGGACTTCGAACGCCTGACCTCGGTGAACTTCCGTGGCGTGTTCCTGGGTTGCAGACACGCCGTGATTCGGTTCAAGGAGCAGGGCGACGGGCGGAGTGATTCTGAACACGGGATCGGTCGCCGGCCTCGTCGGTTGGGGCGGGACGGTCTACGGGGCCACCAAAGGGGCGGTGCACCAGCTGACCCGAGCCGTCGCGGTCGAGGTGGCTCCCTTCGGGATCCGGGTGAATGCGATCTGCCCTGCCGGCATGCCCTACACCGGCTTCATGGCGGCGGGCGGGATGACCGTCTCGGGCGCTGACCTGGAGGCGGTGGCGGCGCACACCGGCTCGATGCACCCGTTGGGCCGACCGATCACGGCCGAGGATTGTGCGGCCGCAGCGGTCTACCTCTGCTCGGACCAAGCGTCCAACGTCACGGGGGTCCTCCTTCCCATCGACGGAGGGTACGTCGCCAAATGACCGGCACCGCGGAGCTCCTGGACCCCGATCGGGTCCGCCAACTCTTCGACCTGGCAAATCACGTTCAGGGTTGGAACGGTGGCAACTTCACCGAGGATCCCTACCCGATTTGGCACAGGCTCCGGGAGCAGGCACCGGTTCACGAGGGAACCGTCCACGCTCTGTCGGGAGTTGACGAGGACCTGATGTTCCACGGGCTGCCCTATCCGGATCGTCCGCACTTCTCTGCCTTCTCGTGGGCGGCCTGCGACGCCGTCTACCGTGATCCCGAGACGTTCGCCTCCTCCGCCGAAGCCGTCGACCTCGAGGACGGCGAACCCGGCCCGACGAACAGCATGTTGTCGATGGGCGGTGTCCAGCACCGTCGGTACCGTGCGCTCGTCCAGCCATCGTTCTCACCGACGAAGGTCCGGTGGTGGATTGAGAACTGGATCGAGAACACGGTGCACGCCATGATCGACTCGTTCGAGAAGAGCGGGCCGGGCCGAGCTGAACGTCGAGCTTTGCGCCGCCATACCGGTGCTGACGATCACCGGAAGTTTCGGCATCCCGGTGCATCAGGCGCTCGACGTTCGAGAGTCGCTGTCGCAACCCGAACGGATCATGGAGATAATGGCGCCCATCGTGGCGGCCCGCCGTGCACAGCCGGCGAACGACTTGATCAGCGTCCTGGTCGAAGCCGAGCTCACCGACGAGGACGGACATACCCATCGGCTCACCGACGCGGAGATCTACTCGTTCGCCCTGTTGCTCCTGGCGGCAGGCTCGGGCACGACGTGGAAGCAGATGGGCACCACTCTGGCCGCCCTGCTTGCTCCAACCCGAGCACCTCGATGCCGTTCGCGCCGACCGGAGCTTGCTTCGGTCGGCGATCGAGGAGTCGATGCGGTGGGCACCAACCGATCCGATGTTCTCGCGCTGGGTGACCGCCGACGTGGACTTCTATCGGGGTCCACCTCCCCAAGGGCTCGGTTCTCCACATCTGTCTCGGCGCCGGCAACCGGGATCCCGAACGCTGGGAACGTCCCGACGAGTTCGATCCCTCCCGGCCGTCCCGACCGACCCTGGCCTTCGGCGGGGGGCCACACGTCTGCCTCGGGCAGCACGTGGCCCGAGCGGAAATGACCGTCGCTATCAATGCGTTGCTCGACCGGCTGCCGAATCTCCGACTCGATCCGGATGCCGAACCGCCTCGTTTCATCGGCTTTTACGAGCGGGGGGCCACGGCCATCCCGGTCCGTTTCGACTGACACCCGCAACTGGAGGAGCCACCTTGAGCGAAGAGACATACCAACCGCCTGACCTCATGCTGCTCGGAGAAGAGCACGTCCAGCGCTACCAGGAGACGGACGGCGAGGTGGGCTACATCTGGAACGGAGTCCCGACCCTGCTGCTCACCACCACCGGGCGCAAAGCGGGGAGCCGCGGACGACTCCGCTCATATTCGGACGCGACGGCGACGACTACCTCGTGGTCGCCTCGATGGGTGGAGCCCCGCAGCATCCCAACTGGTACCGGAACCTCTTGGCGGATCCGTCAGCTCGGATTCAGGTACGGGGCGAACATCTGGACGTCACGGCACGGACGGCAGACGAGACCGCGAAACCCCGGCTCTGGGGAATCGTGACTGAAGTGTGGCCGAACTATGACGTGTACCAATCCCGGACCGATCGGGTGATCCCGGTCGTCGTGCTCTCACCGTCCGGGCGAGCATGAGCGCGCATGGCTGAGCAAGCCTTCGATGGTGTCCGTGTCGTCGAGGTGGCCCAGTGGGTCTTCGTGCCGGTGGCCGGAGCACTCTTGGCCGACTGGGGTGCCGAGGTCGTGCACATCGAGCCCATCGAGGGTGACCCCTACCGAGGTCTGGCCACCCAGGGGATCGGTGCCGAAAGCAACGGCATCAACCTGTCGTTGGCCCTGGCCAACCGGGGCAAGCGATCCCTCGCGCTCGACATCAGGCACGAAGCAGGGGATCGCTGTCCTGCACAAGCTCCTCGAGTCGGCCGATGTGTTCCTTACCAACATGCGCCCAGGTGCCCTGCAACGCGCCGGTCTCGACGCTGACGAGCTCACGAAGCGCTACCCAGGGCTGATCTACGCCCGAGGACACGGCTACGGAGCGAGGGGACCCGATGCCGATCAGGCCGGTTACGACGCCACGGCATTCTGGGCCCGGGGCGGAATGGCGCACATCCTGACGCCGCCCGAGCGCGAGTACCCGATCGGCCAACGTGGCGCTCTGGGCGACCGCAACGGCGCGTTGGCCCTCGCCTTCGGCGTCGCCGCCGCGTTGCTCAAGCGGACGCGAACGGGAGCCGGTTCGATCGTCGACGTATCACTCTTGGCGACGGCGATGTGGACCCTGTCCTCCGATCTTCTGGCCGCACTCGGTGGGGACGAACCAAAGGCATCGAGCGGGCGGGGACCGCTCGTCAATCCGCTCGTCGGCGTCTACCGGACGAAGGACGATCGGCACATTCAACTTGTCTTTCTCCAGCCGGATCGCTACTGGGCAGAACTTCTGCCGGGTCATCGATCGCCCCGACCTCGCCGAGGACCCGCGCTTCGCCGACATCGTGGCGCGGCGCGAGAACGGCGAGGCCTGCGTCGCCGAGCTCGATCAGGAGTTCGCCAAGCGGACATACGAGGAGTGGAAGACGGTCCTCGCTCGGCTCGACGCGCCCATGGGCGCCCGTGCAGTCGGTCTCGGAGCTACTGGAAGACCCGCAGGTGGAAGCGAACGGCTACGTCGGTGAGGTGGCGATCGAGGGTGGACCCTCGTATCGGCTTCCGGCCGTGCCGGTGCAGTTCGATGGCGCCCCTCCGACATTGCGACGGGCTCCCGAGCATGGTGAGGACACCGAAGCCCTGCTGCTCGAATTGGGCTACGGCTGGGAAGACATCGGCGAGCTCAAGGGGGCGGGGGTCGTTCTTTGAGCGAGACGGCCCGCCCGGTGCCGGTTCCCGACGAGCGGTCGCGCGAATTCTGGGACGCGGCGGCCGCGCACGAACTGGTTCTGGCCCGCTGCAGCGCGTGTGGTCAGTTCGTCCATCCGCCCGGGACCGTCTGTCCCCACTGCGGCTCCAGCGAAGCGACGTTCGAGTTCGTTCCCGTCGAGGGGTCAGGACGGATTCGATCCTGGACGACCGTGCGCCAATCGTTCCTTCCCGGCTTCGACGTGCCATTCGTCCTCGTGGACGTGGAGCTGTCGGTCCAGACCGACCTGCGACTGATCGGTCGGCTGGTCGACGGCGTCGCCGCACCGCTGCGTCTCGACCTGCCGGTCAGCGTGGTCTTCGAGGACATCGCGCCTGGCGTCGCCGTGCCCGCCTTTGCCCTGGAAGACACCCCGTGAGCGGTCGGATGGCATCGAGCAACCGGGTGGCCGTCGTCGGGCTACGCCCAGAGTCAGGTACAGCGGCACGCTGACTCGTCGTTGGGGGCCCTGACGATCGAGACGGCCCGAGCGGCCATTGCCGATGCGGGCCTGACGGTCGCCGATGTGGACGGTTTCGTCACCGCCAGCCTCTTTCCCTCCGCGGGCGCCCACGCTGCGGTGGACGGCGTCAGTCTGGTCTCGGCCAACTGGCTCGCCGGACGTCTCGGCGTCAATCCGAGCTATGCGGCGGGCTTCCAGGGCTTCGGGCAGCTCCCCGGTGCCGTGGCCATGGCCGTCAACGCGATCGCTAGCGGGGCGGCGGACTACGTGCTCGTCCACCGTGCCCTGCACAATCCGGCCGGGAGCTACCACGCGAATCCGATGACGGAGGCACGTGGGGATCAGCAGTGGACCGTTCCCCAGGGCTATTTCGGTCCTCTCGCCATGATCGCCCTTCCCTACACCGAGTATCTACAGCGTTATGGAGCGACCCGCGAAGCCATGGCCGCCGTCGTGTCCGAAGCTCGCAAGAACGGGGCTCGGATTCCCTGGTCCTATTGGCACGGGCGCCCGCTCCAGACCGAGGACTACCTGTCGGAATCCGCTGATCACAGATCCGATCTGCCGGCTCGATTGCGACATCCCGGTCGACGGCGTGGCCTGCTTCCTCTTCACTTCGGCAGAACGTGCTCGGGACCTGCCTCATCGGCCCGTGTACGTGGCCGGGTACGCCACGGGCGCGCCAGTGCGGCACCGGCTCCCCCTGCACTGGCCCTTGGACGACATCATGGAAGTCGGGACGGAGACCGCTCGGCGACTGTGGGAACGGTCCGGGATCAAACCGACTGAGGTCGACCTCCCACAGGTCTATGACGGGTTCTCGCCCTTCGTCTACCTATGGATGGAGTCGCTCTCGTTGTGTCCGGTCGGGGAGGCGCACCAGCTGGCGCTGGACGGGGGCATCGACAGTGACCGGTCCGGCGCCATGCCAGTGCTTTCGGGTGGCGGTGCGCTCGGAAATGGGCGTATGCACGGTGTGCCGCAGATGCTCGAGTGCTACCTGCAGCTCTCGGGTCGGGCGGGCGAGCGGCAGCGCCAGGCGTCCATCGGTCTGGCGTGCCATTCGTCGCCGCACTACGGGGGAGCGGTGGCATACAGCTCCCAACTTTTCTGATGGTCCATCCGATGACCGTCCGCTGACACGCAGGAGCGTGAAACGAATCCGGCTACTGTGGCTCGCGTGACGTGGGCCGAGCGTGCCGCTGATCGGTCACCCGTCGTGCAGCGGTCGAGAGACCGGGGTGTCGAACAGGCGAAGTCCATCGTGGCGGCGGCTCGCCGTCTCATGGAGCGCAAGGGTCCGAACTTCACCACGCAGGAGCTCATCAAAGAGGCAGGAATCGCCCTGCAGACGTTCTACCGGTACTTTCCCGCCAAGGACTATCTCCTCCTTGCCGTGATTGAGGATGTCATCGACGAGAACTGTGCGGTGTTCCGGGAAGAGGCGCAGAAACTGCCCGATCCCGTCGACAGGTTGCGCTACTACGTCACCGCGACAGTCCGCGCGTTGGAGGCTCCCGGGAGCGGTCCAAGCTTCATCACATCGGAGCATTTCCGGCTCCAGACGAGCTATCCCGCTGAGGTGTCACGAGCGACGCAGCCGTTCACCGATCTCCTCGTGGAGCAGATCAACGAGGCGGTTGCCACGGGTCGGTTGTCATTCGCCCGACCCCGAATACTCGGCCTGGCTGATCACCCAGCTCAGCATGGCCGTGTTCCATCACTACGACTGTGCCGGCCTGGACGAACCGATCGGCCAGATCGCCGACAAGGTGTGGACCTTCTGTCTCGCGGCTCTGAGCGGGGCCGCCCCGCCGGAAGCCTCTCCCAAGGCCACCCGCCGCTCCTCGAAATCCCGCTCCGGCGGCTGAGCCGGCCAAGTTCAGGTGTCGAGACATCAACGTCCGGCGTCCCATGCTGCCCTTGGCCAGAACCAGGTTCTACTAAGCGACTAGTATGCGTTCTGCCTTGGGGAGGGCGCGAGTGCGCCGCAAAGGGGAGGTCGACGCCAAGCTGATGGGAACGTCCGCATGGGCCTTGCGAGAGGTCGACGCCGAGCACCGTCGCAGATTCATCGCCGAGGGCTGGTGGGGCGATCAGAGCATTGGCCAGCGCATGTTCGACGGTCTGGCCGCTCATCGAGGACCTGCCGTTTGTGATTCATTCGCAGACGCGGCCCTGGCGTGGCACGTTCGGTGACGTTTTGGACCTGTCCCGGCGGGCCGCCTCGGGACTGGTCGGCGCCGGTGTGCGCCCGGGGGACGTCGTGACGTTTCAGACCCCGAACTGGCTCGAGGGTGCAGTCACTTTCTACGCCGCCGCGTTCGTTGGCGCCGTGGTGGCCCCGATCGTCCACATCTATGGAACCCGCGAGACGTCGTACATCCTCAGTGCCTGCCAGCCCAAGGTGCACGTCACTGCCGCACGGTTCGGGCATCAAGACTTTTTGGCCAACCTGGAGTCGATGCCGGACCTCCCCGAGATGCAGTTGATCGTGCTCGACCAGGCTGGCCCCGCCGGGAGTATCGGATTCGACGAGCTGCTGGCGGCGGATGCCATTGCCGCGCCGGTGCGCGTCGACCCCGGTACCCCCGCCCTCGTGGGGTGGACCTCGGGAACCACGGCGAGCCCGAAGGGCGTCGTCCACTCGCATCAGACGGTCTGTGCCGAGATCGCGCAGCTCGGTGCGACCTCTCCGCCGACCGGGCGCCCCGGCTTGGTCGCCAATCCGATCAGCCACGCCATTGGCATGTTGGGTGCGCTCTTGATCCCGGTGGACCGGGGCAAGGCCGTCCACCTCTTGGACCAGTGGGACCCCGGGGAAGTGCTCGAGCTGATCGAGTCGGAGGATCTTGGCGCGGGCGGCGGGGCGCCCTATTTCCTCACGAGCCTTCTCGATCACCCCCGCTGCGGTGAGAACCACCTCGAACGCCTGCACTTCCAGGGGATGGGAGGTGCCCCGGTGCCTCGGGCGGTCATGGAGCGCGGGACCAAGCTCGGCCTCAGCATCTACTCCATGTATGGCTCCACCGAGCACCCTTCCATCACCGGGTGTACCTATGACGACCCGCTCGAGAAGCGCTTGTCGACGGACGGGCGGCCGCTACCGGGCTGCGAGGTCAAGCTGGTGGATCCCGACGACGGTGGGGAAGTCGCGACCGGGGAGCCCGGCGAGATCCTCTCACGCGGACCGGAATGTTTCTTGGGGTACACCGACCCGTCGCTCACGGCGAAGGTGTTCGACCAGGAGGGCTGGTACCACACCGGCGACATCGGCATTTTCGACAACGACGGATATCTCTCCATCACGGACCGGATCTCCGACGTAATCATTCGGGGAGGCGAGAACATCAGCGCGGCGGAGGTCGAGGAGGTCCTCATGACACTGTCCGGCGTGGCCGAGGTGGCAGTGGTTGCGGCACCGGATGATCGCATGGGTGAGCATGCGGCCGCCTTCCTCCGGATGGTCGATGGATCGATGGCACCGGATCTATCCGAGCTCCGGGACCACCTCGAGTCCGGTGGCGTTGCTCGTCAGAAGTGGCCAGAGGAATTGCACTCCGTCGTCGGACTTCCCTCGCACCTCGTCGGGCAAGATCCAGAAATACGTGCTTCGCGACCGCCTCCGCCAGCCGGACAACTGAGAGGGCGGGAGAAGACGATGTCGCCTCCGGTACCCGACACACTTGCTGAAGCGCTCGATGCAGCCTGGCTGAGCGAGGCCCTCGGCCAGCGCTATCCCGGGATCGTCGTGACCACCGTGGAACCCGGACCGATCGTTTCCCGGGTGTCGACCAACGCACGGTTCCGCATTGAGTGCAAGGGAGGCCTTCCTCAGGGTCTGACGGCCGACTTGTGCATCAAGGGATACTTCGCCGACTGCTCCGAGGCGGGGCCGGCCAGCCGGTCGGCCGGAGTGCCCGAGGTCCTCTTCTACCGGCACCTCGCTGGTAGCGCCGGCGTGCGCACTCTCGAGTGCTTCTACGCCGACGTCGACCCGGTGACCCAGCACGGTGTCGTCATCACCGAGGACGTCGCCACGCACGGAGCGACGTTCCTCGACGCTCTCAGCTCCATACACGGTCGATCAGGTGGCGGAGAGTCTGGAGCAGTACGCGATCCTGCACGGACGTTCCTGGGACTCGGGTCGGGCCGAAGAACCCTGGCTCGCACCGAGGCTGGCGATGACGATGCGAGCGCGTGGCCTCCCGGAAATCAACGGCAATTTCGAAGGTCCCATCGGAGCCGGGGTACCTGAAGAGGTGCGTGATGGCGAACGGCTCCTGGACGCCGTTGAGGCGCTGGCGCATCTGTTGGACGAGACGGAATCACGATGCCTCTTGCATGGTGATGCCCACATCGGGAACCTGTACCTCGACGCGACCGGGCAACCGTGCCTTCTCGATTGGCAACTCGTCCAGAGGGGTCCGTGGTACCTCGATGTCGGCTATCACATCGGCTGCACGCTGAGTCCCGAGGACCGGCGCCGTTCAGAGTCGGATCTCCTCGCGTACTACTTGGACCGACTGCGCGGCGAGGGTGTCGAGGCACCGTCATGGGAGGAGGCTGTGCGGAGTCAGCAGGCGTGGTCTGCTGTACGGGTTCTTCCTCTGGGCCATCACGTTGAAGGTGGCTCACCCGATCACCACCGTGATGCTCGAGCGCCTCGGGAGTGCGGTCGCCGATCACGAGGCCTACGGGTCTGTCACGGCGTGATGCAGTCGATCGACGATTGCCGCCGGCCCGCGTACCCGTGGAGGCTCCGAACCAGTATTTTTCGCTACCCACAGAACGATGTGACCCCAAACAACAACTGAGCACTCGCTCGTACGTCACCTGGCTTCAGGTCGGGGGGAGGCAACGCTGATGCAACCACTACGCAGCTGGACCCGGCGGGGAGCGCTGGGCGCGGCCCTTCTGGCCCTGACGGCCGGAGTTCCGACGGCGCTCGACGTCTCGACATCCGCTCCGGCCGGAGCAGCGTCCTCGGCGTCACCCATCACCATCGCCTACATCACGTCGATTACGGGACCCGGTGCGTCGGAAGACTCCACCTCGCCCGGTGCGTTCAAGGCACGACTCGCCCTGCAGAACGCCGAGGGTGGTGTGAACGGACACAAGCTGGTTCCCTTGATCATCGACGACCAGACAAGCCCCTCGGCCATCGCGACGGCGGTCCAAGAGGCGGACTCCAAGGCTTTCGCCATCGTGTCGCAGAGCCCGCTGTTCTTCTTGGCGGCCAAGTATCCCCAGCAGGCGGGCATTCCGGTGACCGGTTCTTACAGCGACGGCCCCGAATGGGGTGAGCAGCCCTACACGAACATGTTTGCTGCGGACGTCGGAAGCCTCAACCCGAAGTACCCCGTCACGACGTTGGCGGGGAATTTCCTCAAGCAGCATGGCGCAACGGTGCTCGGGACCTACGGCTACGGAATATCGCCGTCGTCGAGCCGCGCCGCGATCCAAACCGCCGATTCGTTCGAGCATGCTGGAGGCAAAGTCGGTGTCCTCAACACCAGCGTGCCCTTCGGTGGTGTGACCTTCACCAGCGATGCCCTCGTCGCGAAGCAGGATCATGTCGACGCGCTGGCGCCGGAGATGGACAACAACTCCAACTTCGCTCTCGCCGAGGCCCTGCAGCAGTCAGGGGTCAAGCTCAAGGCAGCGTTGTTCGCGACGGGCTACCAGCCGAACGTGATCAACTCCCCGGCATGGTCAGCACTCCAAGGTGACTACTTCTACTCGCTCTTCCGCCCGTGGTCACTGCCCGATGCGGCGACGAAGCAGATGCAAGTCGCCATGGAGAAGTACGACGGCTACTCCAAGAGCGACTTCCCCTCCTTCAGCGAATACGAGGCGTGGTTGGGCGCCGACCTCATGATCAAGGGGCTGCAGCTCGCAGGGAAGAACCCCACGCACGCCAGCGTCATCAAGGCCCTCCGCGGCGTGAAGTCTTACAACGCCAACGGCTTGCTGCCCATCACCTTGGACTACGCCACCGACTTCGGCCACGACTCGAAGAGCTGCGCCTGGATGGTCAAGGCGAACAAGACCGGCTTCACGCCGGTCTCGTCGCAGCCGTTCTGTGGGGCGGACATCCCGGGCACATCGACGGCCAACGCCTCGTCGTAGGCGTGTCCGGCGATTGAGCCGGGGTCGTCTGGTGAAAGAAGGGCGCTTGTGCATCGGTGCACAAGCATGGATGGAGGCACGGTGAGGCCTCCCTGGCGCCTTTGCTCACTACAGTGACCGCCATCTAGGGGTTGCAGCACAACAGACGAACGGGGACAGATATGCGATCGGCCAACCGAATCAGGCTGTTGATCTCGACGGCGGCGCTCATTGGTATCGGGCTATCGGGTGCCACGGTGCTCGCTCCGGCGACGGGCGCCGGGGCCGCGTCGTCGGGGGGAAGCGCACCGGGCGTCACCGCGAACTCCATCACGGTGGGATCGATCTCAACGCAGACCGGGACGCTGGCATCGAACTTCTCCTCCCTCATTCCGGGCGAGAAGGCGTACTTCGCCTACATCGACGCCCAGGGCGGCGTCAATGGCCGCAAGATCGACTACAAGTACCAGCTCGACGACGGTGGCAACCCCACGACGTTCAACCAACTGGCCAATACACTGATCAATCAGGATCACGTCTTCGCGGTGACGGGTGTGGCGACGGCCTTCTTCTCGCCGAATCTCTTCGTTGAGTCGGGAATCCCCACCTACGGCTACAACGTCACCGGGAACTGGACTCCCGCGCCCAACCTCTTTGCCGCCGGGGGGTCCGTTCAGTACTACCCGGCTGGAGCTCCCGAAGACGCCTACGTCGTGCGGGCCACACATTCGACGTCGATCGCCATAGTGGCCTACAACGTGGCTGCGTCCTCCGCCGCCTGCCAGTCGGAGGGGAACTCACTGAAAGCTGCTGGTTACAACATCAGTTACACCGATTTGAAGGTTCCCTACCCGGGCTCGACCGTTGCCACCGACGTCGAGCGGATGAAGCAGGCGGGATCGGACTTCGTCCTCAGCTGCATGGATGTGCAGGGCAACATCTCCATGGCCCGCGCCATCAAGCAGTACGGATTGCACATGACGCAGCTCTGGCTCAATGGGAACGACCAGTCGACGCTGAACGAGAATCAGGCTCTCATGCAGGGCATCTACTTCTCCCTGGCTCATGTCCCCTTCACTGCTCCGCAATCGGAGTACCCGGGGCTGAAGTTGTACGAGACGGAAATGAAGAAGTACGAGCCGGCTTACGTCGACGACGAACTGGCCATTCAGGGCTGGGAGTCGGCCGCCCTCTTCGTCCAGGGCGTCAAGATGGCGGGGAGCAACCTCACCCAGGCGAACGTCGTCAAGGAGGACAACTCCCTGACCGCGTTCACGGCCGATGGGCTGACCTCCCCCACCAACTGGAAGGACGCCGGTCATACCGGCCACAAACCGCCGTACTGCACCGCCTACATCAAGGTGTCCGGCGACAAATACGTACCGGCGCTGAACAAGGGCAAGAACGTCTTCGTGTGCTTCGACTCCGCCGACCCCAAGAAGAACCCCGTTTACCCCTTGCCGGCCGGGACCCCCGCCCCGGCCTGAGCGGCCGGCGGTTCTCGGCCACTTCGAGCAGCGAATTTCGTCTGATCCCCTTTCGGCGGGGCTGCCTATAGGCTGGTATCTGTAATAACGATGCTAACTATCACTTCTAGCACCTTGACAGATGGAACAGAGAGGCTGCAACCTGGTTGTAGAGAAAAAGAGAGAGAGGACCCACTATGGGTGTCTTCAGAGACGACTTGGCGGAATTGCCGCTGTTTTCCGAGGTCAGCCGGTCAGAGATGGCCGTTGTGCGGCGTCACCTCACCCCCCTTCGGATACCAGCAGGCCGTGTTCTTGTGCAGGAGGGAACTCGGGGAGACGAGTTCATGATCATCGCCCACGGCGAGGCAACGGTGAGCCAGGGTGGCCACATCGTCGCCACCTTGGGCCGGGGTGACCTGGTGGGCGAGATGGCCCTCCTCGACCCCGACGGCTCCGGCCGGCGCAATGCGACCGTGAAGGTCGACACCGATGCCGTGATCTACGCGGGATCCCGCGGCGGAGTTCCGCCAGATTCTGGCCTCGTCGCCTTCCGTGGCTCGCAAGGTGAGGGAAACCGCTGCGGCCCGCTCGAGCCGGACGGAGCAGCTCGCGGCCTGAGTCACATCGCAGATCGCGCCGGTGCGAGCAGCTTCTCCATGAAGATGCGGTTGTAGCCGGCCTCGCATCGCCGATCGAACTCTTGATAACCCAGGTGGTTGTAGAGGGACACGTTCTCGGTCATGACCTCGTTCGTGTACAGCCACAGTAGGTCGCCCTCGAGGGCGAGTCGGGGGTCTTCGCTCCGATACATCACCGCCAACAGCATGGTCTGGTGCCCGTTCTCGTAGTTCCCGGCTCACCCGGGGATTGCGGGAACCGCTAGGGCAGCCCCTCAATGATGGCCACCAACTCGTCTCGACGCAGACCCTGGTGTCGTGCGAGGTGAAGGAGATCCTTTGCGCTCAGGATCACGGCGCTCCGCGCCGGCGCGGTTTTCGTCACGGTGATTCCCCGTCCCCGACGGAACTCCACGAGCCCCTCGTCTCGCAAATCGCGCAACGCCCGCAGGACCGTGTTCGCGTTGACGCCCAGAACGGTGGCCAGGTCGCGGGCCGGAGGCAGGCGCTCACCTGGCTTGGCCTCGCCCTCGGCCAATGCCCGGCGGATCTGCGCGGCGACCTGTTCGTGGAGCGGCACGACATCACTCGGGTCGACAGGGTCCATAATGCTATATACGCTAGCACCATGGTTTTAGAGGTAGACCCGGGTCTCCGGCCCGACGGCCCGGCTGGACGGACCTCGTCGCCCGAGGCACTCATTGAGGAGGCGCGACGAGTCCGACGGCAGAGGCTTTGGCGAACATGTGGCGTCCTGGGCGTCGTCGCCCTGCTCGCAGTCGCGGTGTTGCTTGCGGTTGCGCTCGGAGGCTCCGGCCCACCGGGGAACAGAGGGTCGGCGGGGCCCGATCGACCAGCCCGAGGGATTGTCGGCCCCTCGCAAACAGCTCCAGCGGAAGCGGGAATCGTCGGACGTGGCGCGACGGCGATCGATTTCTCCGATGCCGAACACGGCTGGATCGCAAGCGGCGGAGGGGTGAACTCGGAGGGCGTGATGGTGAATCCGACCATCGTGGCCACTACCGATGGCGGGACGACTTGGAAGCGAACCCCTGTGCCGAATGTCGCTGTGCACAGCATCAACCCCGACATCTACCGCTCGTTCGGGGGACTCGTAGGTATCAATTTCACGAATCGCGATCGGGGGTGGTATTTGCAGGCCGGTCTGGGATGGCAGACCAATAACGGCGGTACCACGTGGCAAACGATGCACATTCCCGAGGAAGGGACGCTGGTGGCGCTCACGTCTTCGGGTGACAACGTGTGGGCGCTCGTCGACGTCTGCTCCGTGGGCCTGGTGTCGTGTCCTCCGGCGAAAGGGAGGGCCACGCTGTACCACGCAATTGATGCGGATCGACTGTCGTGGACCCATGTCGGAAAGCCTCTGCCCGATGGCACAGCCGGTTTCGCCACGCTCTATCCCACGTCAAGTAATGGTGTGGTCGTCGCTGCGGGGTACGGAACCTTTACGCGAGAGCTCGGCCGATCGACAAGGGAGAATGGGTCGGAGGGCGTCGGCTGCGCGCCGGTGGGCGCGCTGGCGGACGGAGAGCTCGCGGGCATCTGCGCCGCAGGAGGCGGGGGCAACGCGTCCGTGAGCCGGATCGCCCTTTCCGATGACCACGGCGCAGTCTGGAAATCGATTCTCGGTGGACCTCCTTCGACCCAGTTTGTCGGGGAGCTCTCGACCAACGGAGCGGACGCCGTGTTCTACGTCACCGGCGGCCAAACTCTGTGGCGAACGACCACCTCCGACTCGGCGTGGACAGCGGTCCTGCAAGTCCCGCCCGGCTCGACCGACGAGATCGCCCCCGTGTACGTGCGCGGCACGTTCGGTCTCGCGCTGGTGTCCACGGGACTGGACGCGAACTGGTTCGAAACCCGCGACGGGGGAGTGACCTGGCAGGCGATCTCGCTGCCATAGGCAGCAGCCGGTCGTTGGTTCCTTTCGGCCGGGATGCCGGGACCCGTCCGTCGTCTCGACGGCCCCGAGGCCCGCCCGCCTGCGCCAGATCATGGTTGCCACGGGCGCGGAGCCGTGGCACGATCTCGGAAATCGATTTCGGATTCGAAAACTGAAATCGACTCGTCAGCATCCCGGACCTGCACCATTGGGGGGGCGGTCCGGCAGGGGAGGGCACGATGATGAGAACGACCCGCCGAACGGCATTCGAAGCCGGTCCAACGGGTGGGAACGCGGCGGAACTCGGCGGGAGCGTCAGGACCGTGGTCGGCACGAGATCGATCCGCCCGTTTGTCGGAGCCCTCGTCGCGACCACTGTCGCCTGCCTGTCCCTGGCGGTTGCGGCCGGGCCGGGCCAGGCCGGCGCGTCGCCGGCACCGATCACCATCGCCTACATCTCTTCTCTCACCGGCGAGGCCTCAGCCCAGTACGCGAACTCACAAGTTGGTTTCGACGCACGTCTCGCTCTTCAGAATGCCGAGGGAGGGGTTCACGGGCACAAGCTCGTGCCTCTCGTGATTGACGATCAGACCAGTCCTTCGGAGATCGCCACCGCGGTTCAAGAAGCTGACTCCAAAGCCTTCAGCATCGTCTCGAACAGCCCGCTGTTCTTCCTGGCGGCCAAGTACCCGCAACAACAGGGGATCCCGGTCACGGGTTCGTATGACGACGGACCCGAGTGGGGCACCCAGCCCTACACCAACATGTTCGCTTCAGATGCAGGGAGCGTGGATCCCAAGTATCCCGTCAGCAGCCTGTACGGGACGTTTATGAAGTCAAAGGGAGCCACGAATCTGGGCACGTTCGGGTACGGCATATCGCCGACCTCGACCCGAGCGGCGATCGGCGCCGCAGACTCCATGAAGCACGCTGGAGGCAAGGCGGGGCTGGTCGACACGTCGATTCCGTTCGGAAGCGTCGATTTCACCAGCATTGCCCTCACCGCAAAGCAGGACGGCATCAACGCGATCATTCCCACCATGGACGGCAACTCGAACTATGCGCTTCAGGAGGCGCTGGAGCAGACAGGGGACAGGCCGAAGGTCTCGTTGTTCGCTACCGGTTATGAGCCCAGCGTGATCAATTCGCCGGCCTGGTCCGCGTTGCAGGGCACCTATTGGATTTCGATCTATCGACCCTGGTCCCTCCCGAATGCGGGGACGGAGCAGATGCAGTCGGCCATGGAGAAGTACGCACATTTCTCCAAGAGCCAGTTCCCGACGCCGGCGCAGTACGAGGCATGGGCGGGCGCCGACCTGATGATCAAAGGCCTCGAATTGGCGGGATCGAACCCGACGCACGCTGCCGTCATAAAGGATCTGCGCGGACTGAAGTCCTACAACGTCAATGGTCTGTTGCCGAACCCGATCGATTACTCGACCATCTTCGGTCATGACGCGGCGAAGCAGTGTTTCTGGGTGCTCGAGGCGGAAAAATCGGGCTTCAAGCCAACCTCATCGCAGCCCTTGTGCGGGTCGGACATACCTGGAACGTCGACCGCCAACGCCTCGTAGGCAGCATCCTCTCTAGGTTTGAGATTCGTCCGACTGAGCGCGCTTGGCGCGGAAGGCCGAAGGTGTCTCTCCCGTCCACTGGCGAAACGCCCGGTTGAAGGAGCTCGCGCTCTCGAATCCGACGGTCATGGCAACGCGCAGCACTGACGGGCGAGGTTCGGCCAGGAGAGCCATGGCGCGCAACAGACGCGCCTGAACCAGATACCGCCTCCACGACATCCCAAGGCCCGCGTTGAACCGGCGGCGCAACGAACGCTCCGACAGCCCGACATGGCGGGCGACGGCCGTAACTGTCGCCGTGTCCAGGTTCTCTCGGGTCCAGGCCATCGCTCCTGCCAAGACGGGGTCTGTCGAGGTGGGCAGGCTCAGCGGTTGCTCATCGTCGAGACGCTCGGAGACGAGTCGAGCCAGGGCGGCGAAGTAGGCGTCGGCAATGTCGTCGGAAGACGGGCGACCGATGGGCCAGCGGCCCGAGTAGATCATCATCTCCCGCAGGACTGACGGCACCGGCAGGATCCGCACTCGTTCGCCGGGCGCGGGCACCAGGTGCGGGGTGAAGAAGACCGAGATCGTCCGAACCGAACTGCGGATCGTCGTACGGTGCTCGACCCCGGCCGGGTATCCAGGCCGCTTGCTGCGAGGGCAAGAGGCAATGCGAGACGGCCGTCTCGACCTCGACTGCGCCATGAAAGGCGTATTCGATCTGGTGCAGGTCGTGGGAGTGCCAGGTCGTGACCAGCTCCTTGCCCTCGTAGAGGAAGCTTCCGGCGCGAAGGTCGGCCTCCGGTTCGCATGTCAACCAGCCCGGACATGGCCGTAAATGGCAAATCTTTGACCGATTGTGCAGAGACGGCCACCATGGAGAAATCGTACAAGTAAGGGCGTGAACGAAACCCACCTCCAATTTCTCGCCAGTCCCCAGTGGGCTCAGATGCTCGAAGACGAGCTCATTCCCTGGGTGGAGGGGGTGGGCGACCTTGGCGACCATGTGCTCGAGATCGGTCCCGGCCCGGGTCTGACCACCGATCTGCTGCGGCAGCGAGTGAGCCGGGTGACGGCGGTCGAGATCGACCCGTCCCTCGGCGAGCCCCTCCGGGAGCGGTTGGAAGGGACCAACGTCGACGTCATCGTGGCCGACGCGGTAAAGGCCGCCTTGCCCGAGGACGCGTTCTCCTCGGCGGCGTGCTTCTCAATCCTTCACCACATGCCGTCGGCGGAGCTCCAGGACCGGCTCTTCGAAGAGATCTACCGAGTCCTGCGACCAGGTGGCATCTTCGTCGGGCCAGGAGTCACTCGATCTCGAGCCCATTCGGGCAGGCCATGCGGATGACATCTTTACGCCCGTCGATCCGGATGAGTTCAGCCGTCGTCTTGCCTCTGTCGGATTCCGGGAGACACGGACCGACATCTTGGGCTTTCACTTTCGGTTCGTCAGTCAGAAACCGGGCTGAGTCGCAGTGTCGCTCACGACCTGCTCTGCCCTTCGGGCAGGCGGAGCGCCCACACGGTTGGTGGATTGCTGAGTCCGACGGGAACGACGATGGTCTGCCCTGCGACCGACATCCATCCGTTGATTCCGCCCGGTGCCCGTATCTGCCAGACGATCTTTCCGGTCGATCGGGAGAGGGCGATGACCGACCCTTGGAGGGTGGCGGTGAGAACGAGGTTGTTCACCAACGTGATGCCGCCGGTCGGGTCACCGGGTACGTGGGTGTCCCAGACCTTGCGGCCGCTCCGAGCGTCGAGTGCGACGACCTCGCCGGGCATCGTTCCCGTCTTGCCCCCGAAATACTCGGTCTGGTTCGGATACAGCGTGTCGGGTGCATTCAGGGTGGCGACGAAGACCGTGCCCGTGGGCCGAGGCAGGAGGGGTCAGGACCCCGCCGAAGGTTCCCGGGCAGGACCTCGGTCGCTCCGGAAAGGGACGTCAGGTTGTCGTTGCGATGGATGCCGACCGGCGTCCGCCAGAGCTGTCGTCCGGTCGAAGGGTTCATGCCGATCACGACGCCACCCTTCCCGGTGCCCACGACGACGGTCGTTGCGGACCTTCCGTTCGAGGCGGGAACCGGGACGATCATGGTGTGCACGAAGTCGCGGTCGAAGAGGTCATGGGCGTGCGCCTGGTGGTACCAGACGAGCTTGCCGTTCGCGATCTTGAGCGCCACGGTCGAGTCGGTATAGAGATTCGGCCCGGGCCGACTGCTGCCATTGGGATATTGGGCTGTGCCGACGAAGGGAGCAGGATTGGCGGTTCCGACATAGAGCAAACCCGAGGCCAATGAGAACGAAGGGGGGTACCACGCGCCGCCGCCCGAGTTCACCGAGGGATTTCCCCAGAGATTCGGCGAGGCCACCGTGTCGAAGCTCCAGAGTGGCCGACCGTTGGCTTCGTTGACGGCATCGACGTAACCCCGAGCACCGCCCGGGTACAAGCCGCCCTTGATGCTGACGGGAACCGTCGACGCGACCACTGCGTGACCGACGACCTGTGGCTGCACGTCGACGCCCTCCATGGCCGAATGCGCGAGCGGGGTCGACCACAGCTCCTTTCCCGTCGTCGCGTCGAGTGCGAACAGCGAAGTAGGGCTGACGCCGAAGACCTTGCCCCAACCCACGGCCACGCCCTCGGGTCCGATCAAGTAGCCCTGCGGTGCGGACTTCCACAGCACGTGCCCGCTCCGCAGATTGATGTCGAAGACCTCACCGACCTGGTCTTCGATGAAGACGGAGTTGCCGACGATGATGGGCGACGTGGGAAGCCCGCCCGACGACGGAAACCGACCAGGCCGTCTTCAGTTGACCGACGTTGCGTGCGGTCAAGGGAGAGCCCAGCGGCCGTGCGCGAATTCGACGGATCGTGATCCGGGATAGGGCCAGGCTGCGAGTGTCACGCGAGCTCGATGACGTCTGCGGCAGCCCGCGGTTCGGCGTGGACGCGGCACCGACCGATGCCGACCCGAGGACCAGAAGGGCAGCACGTCAAAGCAATGGCCATGAGGACTCGCGCGACGAACTCTGCGGCCAGCCTCCCGGCCTCATGTCGCCCCCTGTTCGCCGAGGTCTACGAAGGAATCTTCGACGGATTCGTCTGTCACCATGTCGCGATCCTCCTGCAGCGTGGCAACCACGAGGGACCAAGGGCACGGTAGCGCAACGTCCGACTCGGAGAGTGGTCTCGGCATTGACACATGAAAGGATGTTCCGGTGCAGGAAGGGGCGACGACGTCCGGTCGACTGGCGGGAAAGGTCGCCATCATCACGGGAGCCAGTTCCGGGCTCGGTCCGGTCATGGCCAAGCTCTTCGTGGCACACGGCGCCCGCGTCATGCTGGCGGCCAGACGCGAAGACCTCGTTCAAGACGCGGCCGCCGCACTGTGGTCCCAATGCGGTCGCCATGCGGGCGGACGTCACGGACGAAGAGGACGTCGTCGCCATGGTGGCCCGAACCGTCGAGACGTTCGGTCAGGTCGACGTGCTGTGCAACAACGCGGCCACCCCCGGGCAAGACCTCTTTGTCTGGGAGCAGACACTCGAGAACTGGAACGCGACGCTGGCCGTCGACATCACCGCTGCCATGCTGTGTTCGCGTGAGGTCCTGCGGCAATCGATGCTCGAGCGCGGCTCCGGCGCCATCATCAACTTCTCGTCCACCGCGGGCTTGCGGGGACAGGTGCGAAAGAGCCACTACGTGACCGCCAAGGCCTCGCTCCGGGCGTTCACCAAGGCAGTTGCTCTCGAGGTCGGCCCGCAGGGAATCCGGTGCAATTGCCTCGTGCCCGGTGGAATCGAAACCGAACTCTGGGACAACTGGGTTCGCCGGACGGCGGCCGAGAACGACGTCGACTACGAGACCCGTCGATCCGAACTCCTCGCGGGCGTGGCGCTGCGAGACATCTCCAAGCCAATGGACGTGGCCAACGCCGCCCTGTTCCTCGCCAGCGACGAGAGCCGCACCATGACCGGGCAGTCGATCGTGGTGGACGCCGGCGGGTACATGCTCGGATGACGGGGGCACCGACGCCGCGGCTCGCCGTGCTGACGCCGGTGTTGACGATGATGCCCGGAGCCCACGCCGTCTGGGAGGAGAGCGGCACCATTGAAGACGTCGCTCGTATCGCCGAGACCGCGGACGCACTGGGCTACGACCACATCACCTGCAGCGAGCACTTTGCCGTCCCGCATGCCCAGGCGATTCGGCGCGGCGGGACGTACTGGGATCCTCTCAGCACCTTTGGCTATGTCGCCGCCCACACGAGTCGGATACGGCTCGCCACCAACGTGCTCGTGCTCGGGTACCACCATCCACTCGAGATCGCGAAGCGGTACGGGACGCTCGACCGGGTGAGCGGCGGGCGACTCGTCCTCGGAGTCGGTGTCGGCACCCTCAAGGAGGAATTCGATCTCCTCGGAGCCCCGTACGAGGATCGGGGGGACCGGGCGGACGACGCCCTCCGGGCGCTCCGGACGTCACTCTCAAAGGCCGAGCCCAGCTACCAGGGGAAGTACTACGACTACCGTGACGTGGTCGTCGACCCGAGTGCCGTCCAGGAACACGTGCCGATCTGGGTCGGGGGCCGAACACTGCGCTCGCTCCGCCGAGCGGCCGAACTGGCCGACGGCTGGTGCCCGTTCGGAGTGAGTGCGGACCAGGCCGGCGAATGGCTTCGCCGCACCGAACTCCCTCCTGGCTTCGAGGTGCGGCTCAGCCCCGAGAACCTGCTCGACCCGGTGGCGGAGCCGTCTCGGCCACCGATGCTCTCGGCTCGCTGGCCGAGGCGGGCGCCACGATCGTCGAGGCACGGCTCGTGCATCATTCGCTGGAGCACTACCTCGAACAGATCGAGGCTCTGGCGCTCCTTGTCGCGGGCTAGCCGGAGCGACGCTTCGCCGGCCAGCGCGCTCGCTCGGCGGTTGGCGGCTCGACGCTGGCCGGAGGTCTCCCGCGGCGGCCGGGTGCTCGGAGTGGGATGCAGTGCCGAGAGAAATCTCGTCGCTGACGTGACTAAAGGCCCTACGCAGCCAGAGCGGCGATCTGTAGGTTGAAGGCGTCCGGCCGCAGGGGTCTATACGGAGCGGCGATGAGGGGAGACCTCTACGGCCGGCGCGACACACGTCGGCGCGTCGGTTCGGCACCGCTCGGCCTGGCCGATTGCCGCCAGTCGTCCACGCGGGTTCGCAGACTCGGAGATCGGCTCTGCCTGCCTACCGAGAAGCCGGCAACCGCCGCTCGGAGGCCTGGGTCCGCCGCTGGCCCGCCCTGCGGATCCGTGACCTGACACGGGTGTCAGCAATCGGTATAGTCCCCGACAATTCGGGATGCTCTTTCGGAGACCCGAATGGAGACGACCTGCAGAGTCAGGGGGGATGGGGATGGCGCTCGATGAGCGGAAGCAGTACCGGCAGCACCCGTCGGAGGGCTTGAGAAAGCGTCGCCGTCGACGGGCCGTGCCGTTGGGCCGCAAGGTCTTCGCCCTCGGCGTCGCCGGTGTCCTGGCCGCCCCACTTGCCCTGACCCTCGCCAGCAGCGGCGCGCCCGCCGGCGCGTCCTCGTCGAACGTGAACCCCAACGGAGTCCTCCGCTACGGGTTCGACGTCAACAACGAGTTCGACAACGATTTCGCCCCCGCCACCGAGGAGAACGACTGCTCCTACACGGTCACGTCGAACATCTATCAGTCGATGACGGCTCCCGGGGAACACCGGGGTCACGGGCGGCGTGGCCCAGAGCTGGACGGTGTCGAACGGCGGTTCGACCATCACCTTCCACATCAGGCCCGGCCTCGAGTTTTCCAACGGTCAGGCCGTCACGTCGGCCGACGTCGCGGCCAGCCTGAACAAGACGAAGACCAGCCCGCTCCGGTCGTCGCTCTTCAACATCTCGAGCATCCAGACGCCCGATCCCTCGACCGTGGTGGTGAATCTCACAAAGCCGACTGCGGGCGACTTCCTGTGGGCCAGCGTCCTACGTGGACGGTCAGATCTACCCGGCGAATGCCATCGCGACCCAGTCGAGCCAGCCCATCGGCGCCGGCCCCTTCATGCTGAAGAGCTATCGCCAGGGCGCGTCGATCGATCTGGTCAAGAACCCGAAGTACTGGGACTCGAAGGCCTACCCGCTCGGCGGCATCGACTTCACCCAGCTCACGCAGGGCCCCGAAGCGGCCACGGCCCTGACCTCGGGATCGGTCGACATGATCGAGGTCGAGCCCGAGAACTACCCGCAGCTCAAGGGCGACTCCAACATCGGCATCTCCGTCACCAAGTCCTACGACGACATGGAGATCGAACTGCGCCAGAACACGGGACCCTTCGCCAACGAGAAGGTGCGGGCGGCCCTCGAGTACGCGGTGGACCGCGCCGCGCTGAACAAGGTCGTCTTCGACGGGCTGGGCGCGCCCGCCTACCAGCCGGTCCCCACCTGGTCTCCGGGCTATTCCAAGTCGCTGGGCACGCCTGACCCCTACAACCCCGCCAAGGCCAAGGCGATGCTCAAGGCGGCCGGCTATCCCAAGGGCGTCAAGTTCACCCTCATCATCCCGGCGGGAGACGCCACCTACGCGCGGGCGGCCGCCCTCCTGCAGAACGAGATGCAGGCGGCTGGGTTCAACGCCAACCTGCAGCAGATTCCCGGTGCCGACTTCCTCGAGGACGTCTACATCAAGAAGCAGGGTGACGCCGTGCTGAGCGAGCAACTGACGAACGGCGCGGACCTGGCGAACCAATACGAATCGATCTTCGAGTCCTCGGGTTTCCAGGCCAAGGCGCTGGGTTCGGTGAACGCCGCAGCTGACCCCGCTGATCGAGCAGGCCAACGGCGTCGCTGAGTGCCAGCCTCCAGGGCCCGCTGATGCAGCAGATCGACAAGACCGTGCTTCAGCAGGGCCTCATCGTCCCGCTGGTCTTCATGCCTTCGATCGTCGCCTACAACAAGAACCGGGTGGGTGGAAAGGTGGTGGCCCCGATCGGGCAGTGCCGCTCCGACCTGGCCGGCATCTACATCAAGAAGTAGCGAACCGCGGTCTCCATGCATCCGGCAACAGTGCAGTGACTGGAAGGTGCGGCGCACCAGCGGATCGCTTTGAGCTAGACGGCAATGGCGTCCGGCAGCGGTGGATCACTTACTGACGTTTCTTGCCCGCCGCTTGCTCATCGCCGTCCTGTTGCTCTTCCTGATCTCGCTCGGGGTGTACTCGCTCATCCTGATCCTCCCGGGGAATCCGGCCATCGCCCTGGCCGGGGGGACCAAGGCGACGCCGGCGGAGATCGCCAAGATCACCAAGGAACTCCATCTCAACGAAGGCTTCTTCGTCCAGTACTGGAATTGGTTGCGAGCCGCCCTGCACGGGAACCTCGGGAACTCGCTCTTCAACAACGAGACCGTGTCATCGGGCATCGCGGCCCGCTTTCCCGTCACCCTCAGCATCGCCGCCGGCGGCATGATCGTGGCCATCCTGCTCGGCGTGCCCTCGGGGGTCATCGCCGGGCTCCATCAGGGCGCGGCCCGGGACCGCATCGTCACCGTGGGCTCGAGCATCGCCGTGGCCATTCCGGACTTCTGGCTGGGCATGCTCCTGGTCATCGTCTTCGCCGTGAAGCTCGGCTGGTTGCCGGCCCTCGGCTACACGCCGTTCACCCAGTCGCCGGCAGGATGGTTCGAGGACCTGCTCCTGCCGTGGCTGGCCCTCGGCATCGGCGGATCCGCGGTGATCGCCCGGCAGGTCCGGGGCGCGCTCATCGACACGCTGGACCAGGACTACATGCGGACTGCGGTCGCCAAGGGACTGAGTCCCCGCATGGTCGTCGGCAAGCACGCGCTCAAGAACGCGCTCAGCCCGGCGGTCACGGTCATCGGGATCCAGTTCGGCTACCTGCTCGGTGGCACGCTCATCATTGAGCAGATCTTCTCGCTCCCGGGGCTCGGCACCTACATCATCCAGGCCATCAACGACAAGGACATCCCCGAGATCCAAGGGGTGGTGCTCGTGGTGGCGACGTCCTTCGTCCTCATCAATCTCGTGGTCGACGTGATCTACGCCTACCTCAATCCGAAGATCCGGCTGTCGTGAGGATCGTCGCCATGAGCACCTGGAGCACGCCGGACGCCAGCGACCCCTTCGTCGGACTGAACGTGATCCCGGAGACGGGAGACAGCAGCGACGAGCTTCCCGAACGCCGACCCGGTTTCTGGATGCGGTTCCTGCATCAGCGCTTGGCCATGGTCGGCCTGGCCTTTCTCCTCATCGTCATCGTCGCGGCCATCTTCGCTCCCTTGGTGGCACCGCATGCCCCCGACGCCCAGGACATCAACGCGGTGAATGCGGGCCCCTCGGCGTCGCACTGGCTCGGAACGGACGATCTCGGCCGGGACATCCTCAGCCGGCTGATCTGGGGAGCGCGGATTTCGTTGCGGGCGGCCTTCGAAATCGTGGGCCTCGCCGCCGTCTTCGCCATTCCACTCGGCCTCGATCGCCGGCTTCTTCCGGGGTGCGGTGGACGCTGTGATCATGCGGACGATGGACGCGCTCTTCTCGTTTCCCCCGCTCATCCTGGCTCTCACCGTCGCCGCCCTGCTCGGCGCCGACGTCAACGACGCGGCCATCGCGATCGCCATCGTGTTCATTCCGGGGTTCGTGCGTCTGCTGCGGGGCGAGGTCATCGCCGTCCGCGAGGAGGCGTACATCGAGTCCGCTCGAAGCCTGGGGGCGACCTCGAAACGGCTGGTCGGACGGCACGTGCTGCCGAACGTGGCCTCGCCGATCATCATTCAGCTCGCGCTGTCGTTGGGCTTCGCTCTGCTGGCCGAGGCGGGCCTGAGCTTCCTCGGCGTCGGTGAGCAGCCACCGACGCCGAGTTGGGGCGGCATGCTCCAGGAGGGCTTCCAGTTCATCAACTCCTCGCCGTGGGCGCTTGATCTTCCCCGGTCTCGCCATCATGTTGACCGTCCTGGCCTTCAACCTGGTGGCCGACGGCCTGCGGGACTCGCTCGGCCGGGAGCGCCCGGCCGGGAGCAGTCCCGGTGGCCGGCGAGAGTGAAGGCCGCCGGTACCGCTTCGGCCGCTTCGCCGCGGCCGGCCGCGCGGCGGCGGCTGCCCCCGACGAAGTCCCCAGCGCCGCGCTGCTCGACGTCGAGCACCTCCGGGTGGAGTTCCTCACCCGGGGCGGATGGCTGCCCGTCGTGGAGGACGCCAACTTCAGCCTGTCAGCGGGGCCAGACGCTCGGGTTGGTCGGTGAGAGCGGTTCGGGAAAGACCGTGTCCGCGCTGGCGGTGATGGGTCTCTTGCCGGCCAAGGTCTCCCGGGTGTCGGGTTCCATCCGCTTCGAGGGGCAGGAGCTGACGAGCATCAGCCCGGCCAGGCTGCGCAAGCTCCGCGGGAACCAGATGGCGATGATCTTCCAGGAGCCGATGACCAGCCTCAATCCCGCCTATACCGTCGGGAACCAGATCGCGGAGCAGGTCCGCACCCATCGCGACCTCAGCCGGGCCGAGGCCTGGAAGGTCGCGGTCGAGGCCCTCGATCGGGTCGAGATTCCCCAGGCGGCGAGCCGGGCCCAGGACTATCCACACGCGTTCTCGGGCGGCATGCGCCAGCGGGTGATGATCGCCATGGCCTTGTCCTGCTCGCCGAAGCTGTTGATCGCCGACGAACCCACCACCGCCCTCGACGTGACCACGCAGGCCCAGATCATCGACCTGCTGCACGGCGCTCCAGCGCGAAGAGGACATGGCGATGATCTTCGTGACCCACGACCTCGGGGTCATCGCGGACGTGGCCGACGACGTGGTGGTCATGTACGCCGGGCAGATCGCCGAGCAGTCGGCGGCCGCCAGCCTCTTCGTCCGGCCCCGTCACCCCTACACCGAGGCGCTGCTCGACTCGATCCCCCAGCTCACCCCGAAGGGCGAACCGCTGCACGCCATTCCCGGCATGGTGCCCCGTCCCGACCGCTTGCCGTCGGGCTGTCGCTTCGCGCCGCGGTGCTCCTACGCGCAGGACGAGTGCGGGGTCGGGCCGGTGGCATTGCACCGCGGCGCATCGAGCGGACGATGGGGGCGCAGCATTGGCTCCATCGAGCCTGGCCCGGTGCGTCCGACTCGACGAGCTGGTGCTCTCGGGCCCACCGCCCTCGCTGACCTCGGATATCCACGAGAAGGGCGATCCCGGACGACATCGGACCCCGAACGACCACTGGTGCTCGAGGTGACGGGTCTCAGCAAGGACTTTGCGATCCGCAGCGGGATCTTGCGGCGGACGACGGGACTGGTCAAGGCCGTCGACCGCGTCGATCTCCGCGTACCCGCCGGGACGACACTGGGCCTGGTCGGGGAGAGCGGTTCGGGCAAGTCGACACTGGCCCGCCTCGTGCTGAGGCTCATCGACCCCACGGAGGGAACGATCGTCGTCGACGGCAAGGACATCAGCACCATGCGCGGCCCGACGCTTCGCCGCCAGCGAGACGCGATGCAGCTCGTGTTCCAGGATCCCTACTCGTCGCTCGACCCACGGCAGAGCATCGCCGACATTGTGGGGGAACCCCTGGCCATCCATACCTCGATGAGCCGCTCCCAGCGGGAGCAACGGGTCGTCGAACTCCTCGGGCAAGTCGGCCTGGACTCGCACGTGCTGCAGCGCCAGCCTCACGAGTTCTCCGGTGGGCAGCGTCAGCGCATCGCCATCGCCCGCGCCCTCGCGCTGGAGCCAAAGCTGCTGGTGTGCGACGAGCCGGTCAGCGCCTTGGACGTCTCCACGCAGTCACAGGTCATCAATCTGCTCAGCGGGCTCCAGCAGGAATTGGGCATCGCCTATCTCTTCATCGCACACGATCTCTCGGTGGTCCGTCACATCAGCAACCGCATCGCCGTGATGTACCTCGGCCAGATCGTCGAGGAAGGCGACGCGGACGAGGTGTACGAACGTCCGACCCACCCCTACACGTCGGCGCTGCTCTCGGCCATTCCCGTCCCGGATCCGGCTCGCCAGGACGAACGGAAACGGATCATCCTGCGAGGCGAGGTGAGCGAGGCCGTGGAGGGCGACGTCGGATGCCGATTCCGGTTCCGTTGTCCCTTCGCCATGGACGTGTGTGCCCAGGTCGACCCCGAGCCGTACGTGACCCCAGTCGGGACGACCGTCCGTTGCCATCTGCACACTTCTGGTCCGACGCTCGGGGGAGCCACGGTCGCGCGGATGCCCGAACCGTCGCGCTCGAGCGACCTCTCTCCCGTGCGGAGAGTGGGACCCGCGTTCAGCTCCTCAGGGTCACTCCTCCCATTGTCCCAGTGCGGTGATGAGCCCGGCGTTCACGACCACGACGGTACCCAGAACGACAGCCAGCGTGGGGCTGCCACTGTCCGCCAGCGCGCCACAGGCCAGAGCGAAGACGCCGAGTTCGAGCACGGCGCGTCCAGGCATGGCGAGGCGACGCTTCGCTCGAGGAGCCGCGAACACACCCCAGACCGTCGCCGCGGCCGCAGGCGCCGCCACGGCTAGGACCACCGCTGCCGGACCACCGACGTTCGACGCCCCCCAGTAGCCGAGCGCCGCCAGGCTGGCGAGCTCCAGGCCGAACTTGACCGCCAGGTTGGCGCCGGCGACGGCGCCGAGCGCGCCGCCCCGGCGCGTGGTGTCGACGTCGTCGGTCATGGACCGAGTCAAGCGGTGGCGCCGCATCGTGTCAACGGCGCAATGTCTGTGCTTCTCCGAGGCTGTACCGTCATCCCTCCGGCGCACGAGAGGGTGGTCCCATGAGCGAGCAACGAGTTGCAGTCGTCACCGGCGGTGGGTCGGGCATCGGTCTGGCCATCAGCAGCCGACTGGCGGCGGACGGGCATGCCGTGGCCGTCCTCGACCTGAGCGGTGACGCCGCGACGGGCGCGGCCCGTGCCATCAGGTCGGCGGGCGGCACGTGCCATCGGACTCCCGGTCGACGTGGGAGAGCGGGAGAGGTCTTCGCCGCCATCGACGAGGTCAAGAGCCAGTTCGGGCCCATCGGCATCCTGGTCAACAACGCCGGGATGGGCTCGACCTTCAGCCGCTTCGCCAAGATCACGCCCGAATTCTGGGAGCAGGTCTTCCGGGTGAACGTCACCGGCACGTTCAACTGCTGCCAGGCCGCGCTGCCGCGACATGGTCGAGGCGCGGTGGGGTCGGATCGTCAACATCTCGTCGTCGAGCGCCCACAGTGGCCAGCCGCTCATGGCGCCCGTACGTCTCTTCGAAGTCGGCGGTCAACGGGCTGACGAAGTCCCTGGCTCTCGAGGTCGGCGCCCGGGGGATCACCGTCAACGCGATCCCTCCCGGCTTCATCGACACCCCGATGCTCCGTGCCTCGGTCGAGCGGGGCGAGTTCGGTGAAGGGGGGATTGAAGGGGCGATCGCCCGGACTCCCGTTCGTCGTGCCGGACTGCCCGAGGACATCGCCGCCACCTGTGCCTTCCTCGTGCCGCGAGGAGGCTGGTTACATCACCGGCCAGATCATCGGGGTCAACGGCGGCCGCAACACCTGAGTCGCCGCCGGGTCAGACGAAGCGCTGCAGGTCTTCGTCGAGCGGGACGTCGAACGTGCGCATGGCCATGGCGAAGACCTCGTAGGCGCCGACGGTGAAGACCACGTCCATGAGCTGGCGGGTCTCGAGCGAGCGGGAGAGCACCGCGTAGGTCGCGTCACCGATGCGGGCATCGGCCAGGAGCTCGTCGGCCGCGCTCGAGCAGGGCGGCGTCGAGATCGTCCCAGTCCGGCGCGCCTCGCGCCGAGGCGAACCTGCTCGATCTCCTCCATGGAGATGCCCACCACGCCGGCCTGGTACACATGCTGCGCCCACTCGTACCGGGAGTCGCGCTGGTGCGCCACACGCAGGATGAGGAGCTCGCGCTGGCGGGGCGTGATCGTCGTGAAGTAGAGGGCGTGGCTGATGAGGTTGTTGTAGGCGGCGGTGAGCTCGGGATGGTACGCCAGCACGCCCATGGCGTTGAGGCCCTTGGGACTGGCCGGGTCGAGCGGTGAGGGCGGATGCCGGGGGTTGGTCGGGCGGTAGGCGGCGGCCAGTGCTTCGGCCATGCCCGCGGGCCAGTCCCGCGGTCGGATCGGCTGCACGCGGGGCGTTGCGTCGTCCTGCCCGTGGCGCGCTCACTTGATCGGCTCGTCGCCGGCGAAGGTGGTGCGGTGCATGTCCCGAGGCGACGCCGGATCGTAGGGGGCGGCGCGGTGCAGGACGCCCCGGTTGTCCCAGATCACGACGTCACCGACCTGCCAGGCGTGGCGATAGACGCGATCGGGGACGGTCGCCCGCTCCACGAGTCCGTCGAGGAAGGTCCGGCCTTCCTCGGGGTCCATGCCGACGACGTGGTCGGTCGTCGCCCCGAGGACCAGTGACTTTCGTCCGGAGCTGTGGGTCCACACCAGCGGGTGTTCCTTGGCCGGCCGCTTGCGCCAGAGCGCGAGCTGTTCGGGTGTCGGGTCGGCCGTGTGCAGCCGCATGGACGCCTCGATCGTGTGCACCACGCGGATCGACTCGAACCCGAGCTTCTCCTCTTCGGACAGGTCCTCATAGGCCTGGTACGAGCTGGCGAATTCGGTCTCCCCACCGGCGGCCGCCACTTCGTGGGCGCTGAGCATGGTGGCCATGATGGGAACGTCGTCGGTGCACCCGTCGATATGCCAGTGGAACGTCCCCTTGAGGTACGCCGCCACCGGGTTGCGAGCCGGGTCGAGGGTGACCCGGAAGATCTCGGGGTGCTCGCCCGATCCCAGCACCTCGACGGTCCCGAGCAGCTTGGAAAAGGCGACCTGGTCGGCGTCGGTCATGTGGAGGCCCCGGAACACGAGCGCCCCGTGTGCCTCGAGCGCGTCGAGCGTCCATGCGGGCAGCGTCTGGTCGGAGAGGAGGCGTTCGGAGTCGACGCCCTCGACGAGGGCACCCACGGTCGGGGTGAGCCGATCGGCGGTGATCGTCGTCATCAGGCGGCGAACTCCGGGAGCACGTCCTTGACGAACCGTTCGATCTGGGACTCGCCCTCTCCCGGCCATCCACAGACGAGGTAGCCGTACCCCGCGTCGCGCCACTTCGCGCCGTGGCGCCTGGCCACTTCGAGGTCGTCGAGCGACAGCGACCCGGCCCGCACGATGGCGGAGGGATCCCGCCCCGCCTCTGTGGCCAGGCGGTCGAGTTCCGCTCCCGCGTCGCGCAGGGAGTTCGGCGTGCCGAAGGCGTGCCAAACGTCGGCGTAGCGGGCGGCCAGAGGAAGGGTCCGTCGTGGACCGGTGCCACCGATCCAGATCGGTGGATGTGGGAGCTGCACCGGACGCGGGCAGCATCTGGGCCCCACGCAACGAGATCCGCTTGCCCTCGTAGGAGACGACCTCGCCGCTGTAGAGGCGGGTCACGATCTCGAGGGTGTCCTCGAGCAAGTCGAAGCGCTCCGCCGTGGCCGGGAACGGGATCCCGAGCTCTTGGTGCTCCTTGTCGAACCAGGCCGCGCCGAGGGCCAGCTCCAGACGTCCATGCGAGGCATGGTCGATCGTCAAGGCCTGGGCGGCCAACACAGAGGGATGCCGGTAGGTGGCGCCAGTGACCAGGAGGCCCAGCCGTATGCGGGTGGTGAGCCCGCTCAGCGCCGCGAGCGTGCTCATGCCCTCGAAGGTCTCACCCGGTCCCTCGCCGAACATGGGCTGGAAGTGATCGAAGCCCCATGCACCGTCGAAGCCGAGATCCTCGGCGAAGCGGACCCGCCGGACCAACTCATCCCAGGACACCCGTTGCTGCGCGACATCGAGCCCGAACCTCATGTGTCTCCGTTCTCGGCCACGAACGTGGCCACGCGACTGTGGAAGTGCCAGGTGCCACCGTCGAAGTGGAGCAGGTCGTCGTAGCGCCCGACGACGCCGACGGCCCAGCCGCGGTCGGTCTGCATGAGGAACACCACGTCGCTGATCACCCGGGCCTCGCTATCAGTCCACTCGGTGACCTGCGTGTTGGTGATGAGGTGGCGTTGCGGCTTTCTCGGCTTCCACTGCTCGTAGGCCGCACGGAGCGCGTCGTGGCCCTCGTGGCGACCCAGGCCAGGCATCGTCGCAGGAACCGTCCGGGCAGAAGGTGGCGACGATGTCCTCGGTGCGTCCGTCGTCGAGGGCCTGCGTGTACGCCGCCATGACATTGCCGACGCCCGCGACGACATCGGCCAGGCTCTGTGTCGCGGCCATGGTCGAACCTCAGAAGCCGATCTCGACCACGGACATGTCGAGGGGGTTCACGTTGATCTTCCCCAGTGACGGGAGGAGCCTGTCGTAGGGAAGGCCAGCCAGGAAGCCGTCGATCACGCGCTGGTAGTTCGAGATGTGTCCTTCGGTGCGCTCGGCGAGGCGCATGTAGTCGAAGCTCTTCGAGTGGAGCCCCCGTTGCTGCTTCGGCAAGTTCGAGAAGTCCTGGGCCGGTATGGGCGGCCACCGGGGATCGTCGAATTCCCAGACCTCGGGGACGGGCGGCGTCGGCGGCTCCTCACCCTCGGGGAAGCGGCTGAGCGACCAGATCTCCATGAGCGTCTCCTCCGGGCCGAGCGGACGGAAACGGTAGGAGGAGGCACTGCTGTACATGGGCAGGATGAAGTAGTGGGGGAAGCAGTAGCCCATGGGTTGATTGAGCCCCCGCGCGTCGAGCTCGTTCAGATCGGGCATGGCGCAACCGCGTTCGCGGTGGGTTCGGGTCACCGCGTCGTTCAAGCTTCGCTCCCAGGCGACGCGCGCCTCCTGGTAGTCACGCGGCAGCTCCAACCCGACCAGAGATTCAGCGATCTCGACGTCGCGAGCATGCACCATTCCGTCCATGCCTTCGCACATCGTCCGCAGATACTGCAGCTCCCCGTCGACCAGGGTGCGGGGGTCGAAGTCCGCCGGGTCGCGGGCCGGATAGCGGTTCGGGATGCGGAGCTGAGGATGGGCCTGCAAGACGTGATACTGCTCGACGAATGCCTCTTCGGCCAGCTTCCAGTTGACCGGGAGCCGGCAGGCATACCACCACTCCGCCCGGAACGCCTCCACCTGCCAGGCGTCGTGCACGGTGGCGAAGGGTTCGATGCACGAGCGCAAGGGGGGCGCAGTGTCGTCCAGATTGATCCAGGCGCACCCACCCCAGAGCTCGCATCGCACCGACACCAGGTCCACGTCCCCCGGTTCGAGGTTGTGTTCGGAGAAGGCACTGGGCTGCGTCACGCGGGTGTTGCGCCCATCGGTCCCGTAGCACCAGCCGTGGAACGGACAGACGAATCCACCCCGTCGCGAGCCCCGGCCCTGGACGAGGCGCACCCCGCGGTGCCGGCAGGCGTTGTGGAAGGCGCGTACGCCCTCCTCGGTGCGGATGACGATGACCGACTGGTCGAGGATTTCGTATTCGACGACGTCGCCGACGTTGGGGATCTCCTCCAGGCGGCAGGCCATCTGCCAAACCCGAGGCCAGAGCAGTTCGGCCTCCATACCGAAGAAGTCGGGGTCGAAGTAGCGCTCCTTGCGCACCCGGTCCAGGTCCTCAATCGCGTACGGCACGGAGAGGGCGGACCACTGCTTGTCCATAATGGTCATTGTGCCGCCCCTCCAGTGCGCCTCGGACTCGTATTAGACTAACCGGTCGGTACAATATGCCGCCGGTGCACCTCGCAAGGCACCGGGGTCCGCTCGGTCACGACAGGGGCTGCATCGACATGAACACCTCTCCCGCCGCCGCGGGCCAGTCCAGTGCCGGCGTGGACGTGGACGTGCTTGTGATCGGCGCGGGGATCACGGGTATTTACCAGCTCTACCGAGCGCTCCAGGAGGGCTACTCGGCGCTGCTCCTCGAGGCCGGCGGTGGCGTCGGCGGCACCTGGTACTGGAACCGCTACCCGGGCGCCCGCTTCGACTCGGAGAGCTACACCTACGGCTACCTGTTCTCGAAGGACCTGTTCGACGACTGGCGTTGGGACGAGCACTTCGCCGCCCAGCCCGAAACGGAGCGCTATCTCAACCACGTCGTGGATCGGTTCGATCTGCGGCGCCACATCCGCTTCGACGCCCGAGTGAGCACGGCGGAGTACCAGGAGTCCACCGGCACCTGGCGGGTGCAGGCCGGCGGAGGGGTCGATCTGCAGGCCCGCTTCGTCGTCGCGGCCACCGGCGTGCTCTCCATCCCCTACACCCCCGACGTCCCCGGGCGGGAGGACTTCGCGGGCGCGTCCTTTCACACCGGGTCGTGGCCGGCGGAGGAGGTCGACTTCAGGGGCAAACGGGTCGCGGTCGTCGGGACCTCCTCGAGCGGGGTCCAGGTCGTCCCCTCCATCGCCGACCAGGTCGACTCGCTGACCGTGTACCAGCGGACCGCCAACTGGTGCACGCCGCTCAACAATCGGCCGATCTCACCCGAGGAGCAGGCGCAGCTCCGAGCCGACTTCGAACAGTTCCGCGAGACCCTCAACACCTCGGTGCACGGCTTCCACCACATCGCGCACGACCGCACGGCCTTCGAGGATCCCGAGGACCAACGCCAGGAGTTCTACGAGAAGATGTGGAACAGTCCCGGCTTCACCAAGCTGACGAGCAACTACCTCGACCTGCTCTCGAACCCTGAGGTCAATGCCGAGTGGTGTGCGTTCATTGCCGGGAAGATCCGCGCCATCGTGGAGGACCCGGTGACGGCCGAGCACCTCGTCCCGAAGGACCACCGGTTCGGGGAGAAGCGGCCACCGTTCGTGAACGGCTACTTCGAAGCGTTCAACCGTCCCAACGTCTCCCTGGTCGACCTGCGCGAGACGCCCATCCTCCGGATCACCCCGACCGGGATAGAGACGGCGGACGGGCGTACGCGAGTTCGACATCATCGTGTGGGCCACCGGCTTCGACTTCGGGACGGGCGCCCTCGCCCGCATGGGCATCCGCGGCCGCGAGGGACTGGCGCTGGTCGACCACTGGGCCGACGGTCCGTTGACCTTTCTGGGCGTCCAGACCCACGGCTTCCCCAATCTCTTCTTCCCGGGTGGACCGCACGCGGCCGCCGGCAACAACCCGCGCTACAACGGGGACCAAGTCGATTTCGTCACCGATGTGCTGCGCTTCGCCCGCAGTCACCACTTCGAGGTGATTGAGGTGACGGCGAGGGCGGAGGAGCGCTGGACCAACATGGTGAACCGCGGCGCCGCGTCACCGCTCTCCTTCGGAGAGAGCAGCTATTACTTCGGCACCAACATCCCCGGGAAGCCCAAGCGGTACCTGCTCAATTCGGGCGGGCGACCCAAGCTGTTCTCGATCATCGCCGACGTGGTCGCCAACGACTACGACTCCTTCACGTTCTCCCGTTCGAGCGAACCGGCGGGCGCGACCGGCTGAGGCAGATGCCGTCGCGGCAGTCAGACGGTCGCGACGGGAGTCACCGGTGAGCCGACGATGCCCGGCAGGCGTAGAGGCGGTGCGGTCAGCAGGAACCGGCTGCGCTGGTGCTCACGGAGCCATGCGGCCAGCTCGTGCAGGTACCACATCTCTCCCAGAGGAACGCCCAGTTTGAAGAGGCAGAGATGGTGGATGGGCAGGAAGGAGCGCCGACTCGGGTCGCGACCCTTGCCGACCATTCCCTCGACCGCGTAGTTGTCCGCGACGAGGGCTGAGATCTGAGAGTCGGCGAGCCACTCGAGGAGAGCCGGGTCCCGGGCGTCGAGATAGCTGCACAAGGTGTGGATCTTCACGGGGTCGGGGTTGCGTTCCCACTCCAACACCCTGGTGGCGAAGCCGGTGTGCAGGAGCAACATGTCTCCGGGTTCAACCACCACCCCGTCGGTCGCCATGATTTCCTGCAGGGTCTCGAAGTCGACCCCGCGCCATTCGTCCCCGAGATGGTGAGCCAGATCGATCAACACCCCACGCCCCTGGACTCCGTGGAACGCCATGTGCTCGAGTCCGAGGTGATGGGCGAACGCACGATGTCCGCTGCCATCGCCGCGGGCGTCCTCCTTGGGCCCCACCAGGTCGACCCCGGCTCGATAGCCGTTGTAGTAGACGGCTTCCTCGACTCCGTCGCCGTCGGCGTCAAACTCGGCGCCGACGTGTGCGAGGGAGTCCCATTGCGTCGAGTACTGCAACGAGAGGGTGACGACGTCGTCGGCCCATACGTCGACGAAGCGCGGATCTCCCCAGTCCTCCATTTCGCTCATGTGCACGTTGTAAAAGGTCGCCGCTTCCCCCTTCATGTCCTCCGTGGGGGCCACGACCGGTGGGTAACGTCGCTGGTTGAGTGATGTGCCGCCCGGGTAGTCGAGCGGAAGGCTCAGGCAGAAGCTCACGCCCGCCTCGACCTCACGCACGCCTTGGAGCACCTTTTCGGGGGTGATGAGGTTCACCCGTCCGAGCTCGTCGTCGTCCCCCCAGTCACCCCAGGTCGAACCAGTTGGCCTCTGCTTCCATCGCTCTGCCATGTGTCCACCCTCCCCGGTCGCGTTGCTCTGTACCGACCGGTTGGTCTACTCTTTGCGAAGGAGCTTCGCGCAATTCGCGGAGGCCACTCTCTGGAACACGCATGGGAGGGACAGCACATGCAGGACAAGCCCTTGGTCGTGTCCGCGGACGGGCACATCCTCGAGCCCACCGACCTCTTCGTCACTCGCCTGCCCAAGCACCTGCGGGACCGGGGGGTCTGGGAGGACGACTTCGAGATTGAACCACTGGTCGAAGGCGGAGCGCGGAAGTTCCGGCGCCTGCACACCCCCGGGTTCGAAGGCTGGACGATCTCGCGGTACCGCCAGACAGGCGGGCGCATGCCCGAGGGAGATCCCAAGTTGATCCTCGAGGACCTCGACTTCGACGGGGTGGACGTCGGGGTCATGCACCCGAACCTGTCGCTCTTCGGGCTCTACTCCGACGACCACGAGCTGTCGATGGCCCACGCCCGCGTCTACAACGACTACATCATTGAGCGGTTCAGCCCGTACTTCACCCGACTGGCCCCGACCGCGCCCATCCCTCTGACCGACGTCGAAGAGGCGGTGGCCGAGATCGAGCGCGCCGCCGCCGGGGGCTTCCGGGCGATTCTCCTTCCGGCGGTGCCCCCGAAGCCGTATTACTCGCGCGACTTCGACCCGGTCTGGGCTGCGGCCCAGTCCAACGGCGTCCACGTCTTTATCCACACCCAGACCGGCGGCGTGAAGGTCAACGACCCGGAGGCGATCACGCTCAAAGTGGTCATGGAGAATGCCGAGCAGGTCAATCAACCCATGACGGAAAAGGCCGCCGCCAAGCGGATGATCACCCAGTGCATTTACAGCACCATGGTTCCGCAACAGGTGATCTGCCAGCTGATCGGCGGTGGTGTGCCGGAGCGCTACCCCGATCTTCACTTCGCGCTGATCGAGTTCAATGCGCACTGGCTGGCCTCGCTGGTCGGCAGCATGGACAAGTGCTGGGTCACGGGCATCGGCCAGGACGCCGACTGGTGGCTCGGCGTGTGGGACGAGACGCGTCCGGCCACCGAGCAGAGCGGCATGGCCCAGCTCTTTCGCCTCAACGAAAAGTGGCCCTACCCGCTCATGCCGAGCGACTACGTCAAGCGGCAGTTTCACGTGTCGTTCCAGGACGACCCAGTCGCGGTGGCGTGCCGCCACATCACGGGCCTCTCGAGCATCGTCTGGGGCAACGACTACCCCCATGCCGAGGGGACGTTCCGGGGCAGCCGCCAGCTCATCGCGGAACAGTTCGTCGGCGTCCCCGATGCCGAGCGCGACGCCATGATCGGCGGCACGCTCGGCGGCCTCCTCGGCTACAAGGCTCCGGTGGCCGCCTGAGCACACCGGGTCCCGGCGAGCTTCGCTTCGATGGCCGCGTCGCGGTCGTCACCGGCGCGGGGCGCGGCATCGGGCGCGCCTACGCACGCCTGCTCGCCGAACGGGGCGCTGCGGTCGTGGTCAACGACCTCGGTGGAGCGATCGATGGCGTCGGCTCGGATGCCGGCCCGGCCGCCGACGTCGCGAACGAGATCGTCGGGCTCGGCGGCGACGCGGTTCCCGACGCCAACGACATCGCCACGGAGGTGGGTGCGCGGGCGGTGGTGCGGGCGGCGGTGGACCGTTTCGGGCGCCTCGACATCCTGATCAACAACGCCGGCATCATCCGATGGGCCGCCTTTCCGGAGGCGGACGAGGAGAACCTCAACCACCACCTGGCCGTGCACACCGTCGGATCCTTCAACACCGCGCGGGCCGCGTGGCCCCATATGGCTGATCAGAAATACGGACGGATCGTCATGACCACCTCGAGTGGCATGTTCGGGCTGCCCAACAACACCTCGTACGCCACGGCCAAGGCCGCCGTGGTCGGCCTCACGCGGAGTCTGGCTACTGCCGGGACGAAGCAAGGCATCAAAGTCAATCTCATCGCACCCGCGGCCATGACGCGCATGGCCGGCGCTGTGGGACCCGACGAGATGACGCCCGAGCTGGTCGCGCCGATGGCGGCCTTTCTGGCTCACGAGCAGTGCCCGGTCTCCGGCGAAATGTACGCCGCCGGTGCCGGGCGTTTCGCCCGCATGTTCATCGCCACCACCCCGGGCTATGTGCATCCCGGTCCGAGCGCGTCCATCGAAGATGTCGCCGAGCACTGGGAGGCGATCAACGACGAGGAGGGCTACTGGGTTCCCCGCCACCTGATGGATTGGTCCGCCACCTTCATGGCGCACCTGCAGCCCGCGCGCGAGTGAACGTGGACTACTCCTCGAGCAGGTCCGGCTCCTCGGCCACGATCTGGTCGTAGAGAGGCTGGAACTGCGCCCAACCGGCGCGGTGGCTGCCCGTTTGCCCGGCGGTCTTCTCGGCCACCTCGGCCCCGATCAAGACGGGGGTGCCGGCCGCTTCGGCCAGGAGCTGCGCCTGGCACGAGCGCTCCATGGTCACGAACCACCACGCCGCTTCGTCGACGCTACGCCCGACGGTCAGCAGGCCGTGGTTGGACAGAATGGCCGCCTTGGCGCCGCCGAGGGCGTGGGCGATGCGCTTGCCTTCCTCGAGGTCGAACACGGCGCCGGTGTAGTCGTCGAACACGGCGTGGTCGCCGTAGAAGGCACAGGCGTCCTGGGTCAAGGGATCGAGCGGCCGCTGGAGCGTGGACCACGCCTTGCCGTGCACGGAATGCGCATGCGCGGCGGACACGACGTCGGGGCGGGCGGCGTGGATCTGGGAGTGGATGACGAAGGCCGCCGCGTTGAGGGGCCAGGTGCCCTCGACGACCGTGCCCTCGTGGTCGACCAACAGCAGATCGCGCACCCGGATCTGGCGGAAGCTCATGCCGAGCGGATTGACCCAGAAGTGGTCGGTGAGCTCGGGGTCACGGGCCGTGATGTGTCCGGCCGTCCCTTCGCCGAAGCCAAGCCGCCCGAACAGGCGGAACGCGGCCGCCAGGCGCTGCTTGCGGTGCCGGCGCTCGTCCTCGACGTTGTCGAACCGGGGAAACGTGTGCGGGATCCGATCAGATGGCACGAGTCCAGTGTACGGGCGTTTGTACCGGTCAGTCCATAGGATGGCCGGGTGGATTTCTCCCTGAGCGAACCGGAGCGCGAGCTGGTGGCGCTGTGCCGGGACTTCGCACAGAACGAGATCGCGCGGCGGGCACCCGTGGCATGGGAGGAGGCGCGGTGCCCGACGGACCTGCTCCGCGAAATGGGGGCGCTCGGCCTCCTCGGGATGCTGGTGCCCGAGGAGTGGGGTGGGATCGGCATGTCCACCGTCGGCTTCGTCGCCGCCATGGAGCAGATCGGCCTGGCCGATCAGTCGGTGGCCGCGGCCTGGCAGGCCCACGTCACCATCGGATCGCTTCCCCTCCTCCTGTTCGGGAACGACGCCCAGCGCGAGCGGTGGCTGCGCCCGCTGGCCGAAGGCCGGGTGCTCGGCGCGTTCGGCCTCACCGAGCCCGAGGCCGGCTCCGACGCCCGGGGCATCCGCACCCGTGCGGTGCCGCGGGACGGTGGCTGGGTGATCAACGGCAGGAAGACCTTCATCTCCAATGCGGGAACGGACATGTCGTTCGGTGTCACCTTGTTGGCCCGGACGGACGCCGGCGGCGGCGACGCGGCCCGCTACGCCAGCTTCGTCATCGAGAAAGGGGTGCCGGGCTTCACGACCGGGCCGAAGATGCGGGGCATCGGCTGGAAAGGGCTGGACACCCGCGAGCTCTTCTTCGACGACGTCTGGGTCCCCGACGACCAACTGGTCGGTGATCCGGCCATGGGTCTGAGCCAGTTCCTGCGCACGCTCGAAGTCGGTCGCATCTCCATCGCCGCCCTTTCGCTGAGCCTGACCCAGGCCGTGTTGGACCTGGCGGCCGACTACGCACAGCAGCGTGTGCAGTTCGGCCAGCCCATCTCCAAGTTCCAGGCTGTGCAGTTCAAGTTGGCGGACATCGCGACCGAGCTCGAGGCGGCCCGCTGGTTGACCTACCGAGCCGCCTCGCTGCGCGATGCCGGTGCGCCATTCCAGAAGGAGGCCGCGATGGCCAAACTCAAGGCCAGCCGCGTCGCGGCGTGGGCCGCCTCGGAAGCGGTGCAGATCCACGGCGGGGTGGGGTACATGCTCGAGTCACCGGTGGCCCGCTTCTACTGCGATTCCAAGGTGCTCGAGATCGGCGAGGGCACGAACGAAATTCAGCACATGGTGATCGCGCGCGCACTCGGCTGCTGAGTGCGACGCGCCGGTCAGACGGCTGCCAACGTGCGGATGGCCTGTGCGATGTCGTGCCGATCGGGGAGCCAGGCGCGTTCGAGCTCGGGGGCATACGGCGGGGGAGTGGCGGCGGCACCCACGCGCTGGATGGGGGCATCGAGGTCCCAGAAGCCTTCGCGGGCCACCGTGGCCGCGATCTCTGCACCGATGCCGAAGGGGACGACCGCCTCGTGGGCGATGAGGAGCCGGCTGGTCTTGTGCACCGAGGCCAGCACGGGTTCGAGGTCCAAGGGCGTCACGGTGCGGAGGTCGATCACCTCGACCGAGATCCCCTCACCCGCGAGCTCCTCCGCGGCGGCGAGCGCCTCGTGGACCATGCGGGACACCGAGACGACCGTGATGTCGGAGCCGTTCCGGACGACGGCCGAGCGGCCGATGGGAAGGATGAAGTCGGCCGGAGGCTGCGGGCCCTTCATGCCGTAGAGCAGCCTGTTCTCCACGAACACCACGGGATTCGGGTCCTGGATCGCCGCTCGGAGCAGCCCGTAGGTGTCGGCCGGGGTCGACGGCATGACGACGCTGAGCCCGGGGATGTGGGCGAGGAGGGCTTCGAGACTCTGGGAGTGCTGGCTGCCCGACGAGCGGCCGGCGCCGAACTGGGTTCGCACGGTCAAGGCCATCTCGGCCGATCCGCCCGTCATGAAGGGCAGCTTGGCGGCCTGGTTCAGCAACTGGTCCAGGCAGACGCCGAGGAAGTCCAGGTACATCACCTCGACGACCGGCCGCATCCCGGCCATGGCAGCCCCGACGCCGAGCCCGACGATCGCCGTCTCGGAGATCGGCGTGTCCCGGACCCGATCCCCGAAGCGGTCGCGCAGGCCGCGGGTCAGGCCGAAGACATTCCCGCCTTCGCCGATGTCGATGCCGGCCAGGAACACCCGCTCGTCCGATTCCAGCTCCGCTTCGAGCGCGCCGCGGATCGCATCCATGGTGCGGAAGATCGGGGCGTCGGCCGGAAGCGGCGGCGGTTCGGGTCGGGCGGGCCGTTCGCTCGTGCACGAAGTCGAACAGCGTGGTCACCGCAGGGTGCCGCCAGCCCACGCGCCCGCTCGACGGCCTCGTCCAGCTGCGCGTCCACGGAGGATTCGAGCGCGTCGATCTCCGACGCCTCCACGCCCTCTGCGACAAGCCGGGCCCGGTGCACGACGAGCGGGATCGCGCTCCTGCCACTCCTTCAGCTCCTCCTCGGTTCGGTAGCGCTGAGGATCGCCCTCGTAGTGCCCGTGCCAGCGGTAGGTGGACGCTTCCACGAGCACGGGCCCGCCTCCCGCCCGCGCCGCCACGACCATGTCCTGCATGCACGTGGCCGTGGCGACGACGTCGTTGCCGTCGACGGGCACGTAGGGGAGTGCGTAGCCCTTGGCCCGGCGCTTGAGTGACGCGGCGTGCTGGGATCGCGTCGGGGAGAACTCGGAGTACCCGTTGTTCTCGCAGAAGAAGATCACCGGCAGCTGCCAGACGGAGGCGAGGTTGAGGGCCTCGTGGAACGCACCCTGGGCCGCCGCCCCGTCACCGAAGAACGCCACGACGACGGCGTCGCTCTCTCGCAGTTGGGCCGCCACGGCGGCGCCGTTGGCGATCGGAAGGCCCGCCGCCACGATGCCGTTCGCACCGAAGATGCCCAATCTGGGGTCGGCGATGTGCATGGATCCGCCGCGGCCTCGGTTCGTTCCGGCGTCCTTGGCCATGAGTTCGGCGAACATGCCCTGTGGGTCGAGACCCTTGGCCAGACAGTGGCCGTGGCCGCGGTGGGTCGAGGTGATCACGTCCTCGCGCCGGAGTGGCCAGCAGGCCCCGACGGCGGACGCCTCCTGGCCGATGGAGAGATGCACGAAACCGGGAATCAGCCCATCGCGGTAGAGGTCGGCCACCCGCTCTTCGAACCCTCGGATCAGCAGCATCTGGCGCTGCATCTCGACCAGATCGTCGCGGGGCACCGAGGGCTGAGGTCGCTTCACGCTCGTGTACTGTACTGACCGGTACAAGCGGGAGGCCGATGTCCGACCAGATGGAGATCCCCGACTCGTTCCCCACCCCGGGTGAGGTGGCCGGAAAGCGAGTCGTCGTGACAGGTGCCGGTCGGGGTCTGGGCACGCTGCTGGCGCACGCCTTCTCCCGCGCCGGAGCGTCGGTCGCCCTCGTCGCCCGCACCGAACGGGACCTCAAGGCCGTGGCCCAGGAGCTGCCCGGCCCGACGCTGGTGCTCTGTGGCGACGTCACCGACGAGGACTTCAACGAGGCGGTGGCCGACGCCACCGTGGCCGAGTGGGGCGGCGTCGACGTCTGGATCTGCAACGCCGGCATCTCTCCGGTGGTGGCCGGGCCGCGCGAAACCGAGGTCGGGACCTGGCGCCGCGTGCTCGAGGTCAATCTGACGGGTGCGTTCCTCGGGCGCCCGGGCCGCCGCCCGAGTCATGGGGGAGGGCGGCCGGCTCATCTTCACCGGGTCGGTGCTCGGCGAGCGTCCCCGCAAAGGGCTGTGTGCGTACAGCTCGTCGAAGGCGGGCCTGACTGCGCTGGCGAAGAGCCCTGGCGCTCGATCTGGCCCCCGCCGGGATCACCGTGAACGTCGTCTCGCCGGGCTGGTTCGACTCCCCCCTGGCCGACGGTTGGAAGAACGCGCCCAAGCTCGACGCGGCGATCACGGGGCACACGGCCCAAGGGCGCTGGGGTGCGCCGACGGACCTGGCGGGTGCCTATCAATTCCTGGCCTCGGACGCGTCCGCCTTCGTCACCGGGACCGTCCTCAACGTCGACGGCGGGTACCTGCTCGTATGACGGTCGCAGTCCGGCCATCAGCGGGTCGTCGCCATCACCGGCGCCGGCGGCGTGCTCGGCGCCGCGATCGCGCGACGACTGGGCGCCGAGACCGACACCGCCCTGGTGTTGAGCGACCTCTCCGAGTCGGCGCTGGCGGAGACGGTGGCGGGACTCGCATCTCCGCCACCGCCCATGGCGACCATCCCGGCCGACGTGAGCGATCCGCAGCAGGTCGAGGACGTCGTCGCGACTGGCCGTCGAACGGTTCGGCCGGCTCGACGTGCTCATCTCCAACGCGGGAGTGCTGGCGCCGAACGGCCGCATCCACAACCTCGAGACGGAGGACTGGGAACGATCGTTCCGCATCAACGTCCTCGGGGCGGTACAACGGCATCAAGGCGGCGGTCGGCGTCATGCGGCCCCAAGGTTCGGGTTCGATCGTGCTCACGGCCTCGGTGGCCGGACTCACCGCCTGGTCCCATTCCGCCCCGTACTGCGCGACGAAGGCGGCGGTGATTTCAGCTGGCCAAGGTGGCCGCCGTCGAATACGCCCGCGACGGCATCCGGGTCAACTGCGTCTGTCCCGGAACGTTCCGCTCGGCCATCCACACCGGACTCCCGGAAGAGGCGCTCGACACCATTGCGGCCCGCCATCCCCTCGGGCTCGGGACGGCGGACGACCTCGCCGGCGCCTACTCGTACCTGGCCGGCAGCGACTCGCGCTGGACGACGGGATCGGCCATGGTGATCGACGGCGGCTACTCGGCGCCGTGATCGCTCGGGGTCGGACTGCCTGATGCCGCGCATGAAGATCTCGGCAAAGGGTCGGGCGACCGAGCTGCGCGGTCAGACGGCCTTCGGGCTTGAGCCAAAGATAGGTGTAGTTGTGCATACCCAGCCAGGCGCGGGCGACCAGCCAGGGGTCGAGGTCGCGGAACTCGCCCGTCGCCACGCCGGCGCGCAGCACGTCCTCGACCCGGCGCTCGTAGTCCTGTCGCCGCTTGCGGAATTGCTCGGCCCGGTCGCCGGTGAGGGCGGGAAACTCGTGCAGGAAGACCCAGACGTGGTCGGGATAGCGATGGATGACGTCGATCAACTCGTCACCGAGCATGGCCAGCTGCTGCGATGGCGTCCCGCCCGCCTCGGCCACCCGGTCCGCGCCGAGTATGACCTCGTCCATGACGCGGTTGTGGATGGCGGCCAGCAACTCCTCCTTGGAGCCGATGTAGTGGTACAGGGCCCCCTTGCCGAGATCATTGGCTGCGCACAACTCCATGATCCCGGTGGCGTGGTACCCCTGGCGGGCGAAGACCTGCGCGGAGGTGTCGACGATGGCCCGGCGCCGATGTTCCCACTTCGGGCTGCGTCTGGAGTCCCCGCTCGCCTGCACGCTCATGAGTGCGACGCTAGTGGGAACGAGGCCGAAGCCGAAGAACACCGTCCGGCTGCCGCCTGAGGGACGACCCGGCGGGCTCGGAGTTGGTGCAGCGAGAGGGACCGATATGCAATCCGATGTGAACTGGTTCGGCGTGCTTGCTCACCATGCCTTGCGGGCGCCGGACAGGCCGATGACGGTGTTCGAAGGCAGGGTCACGACGTACGCCGACATGGAGGCACGTGCGATCGCTCTGGCCGGGGGCCTCTCCGAACGTGGTGTGCGAAAGGGAGACGCCGTCGGGCTGCTCTCCTACAACTGCCCCGAGTTCCTCCAGGTGGTGTTCGCCGCCAACTACCTCGGCGCCGTGGCCATGCCGATCAACTGGAGGCTGGCGCCGCCGGAGGTGCGCTACATCCTCGAGCACTCACAAGCTCGGGCGTTGGTCTGCGACGAGGCGCTGCAGGAGCTGGCCGGGGCGGCGACCGACGGCATGGAAGCGACGCTCGTGCGCGCCTGTATCAGCGACGTGACGCCGCCGGGCGGATGGAGCAGCATCACCGAACTCGAGGCAGCTCCCGCGCCGCCGCCACGTGTGCCGGCGGACCCCGACGACCTCCACCGGCTCATGTACACGTCGGGGACCACTGGTCGGCCCAAGGGCGTCATGATCTCCCACGCCAACCTGTCGTGGAAGAACCTGGCCCACATCACGGAGTTCGGTTTCACCTCGGCCGACCTGGGGTTGGCGTGCGGTCCGCTCTACCACGTCGGCGCCCTCGATCTGACGACGACATCGCTGATCGGCGTCGGCGCACCCACCATCATCCACCGCACCTTCGACGCGGCCGCCGTCGTGGACGAGCTGGAACGGCTCGAGGGTGACCGCGGTCTGGCTGGCGCCCGCCATGGTCAACGCTATCATGGCGGTACCCGGCCTCGAGGGGCGCGACCTCTCCTCGGTGCGCCTGATCATCAACGGCGGCGAGAAGATGCCGATCCCACTCGATCGAGCGGATCCAACGCACCTTTCCCTCCGCCTGGTTCGCCGACGCGTACGGGCTGACCGAGACGGTCTCAGGGCGACACGTTCCTGGACCGGGAAAGCATCGTGACCAAACTGGGGAGCGTCGGGCGGCCCTGTTTGCACCTGGATCTCGAGGTCTGGGACGACGAGGGGCATCCCGTGCCGGCGGGCGAGCGTGGCGAGATCGTCATGCGTGGGCCGAAGGTGTTCAGGTGGCTACTGGCGTGATCCCGAGGCGACGGCCAAGGCGTTCGCCGGGGGCTGGTTCCATACCGGGGACGTCGGTGTGCGCGACGAGGACGGCTACCTCTTCATCGTCGACCGCCTGAAGGACATGATCGTGTCGGGCGGGGAGAACATCGCTGGTTCGGAGGTCGAGCGCGTCCTGTACGAGCACCAGGCGGTGCTCGAGGCCGCGGTGGTGGGTCGGCCCGACGAGCGCTGGGGCGAGGTCCCGGTGGCCTTCGTGGTGGTTCGACCCGGTTCGACCGCGAGCGCCGACGAGCTCGTGGCGCACTGCGGCGCCCAGTTGGCCAAGTTCAAGGTTCCGAAGGCGGTGACCTTTCTCGAGGCGCTGCCCCGGAACCCTTCGGGCAAGGTGCTCAAGCGCGATCTGCGGGTGCAGCGAAGAGACATCCTGACCAGGGAACCACGAGGCGGCGAGTCGTCCGCGCAGGGAGGCCGGAGCCCGGTGTCACGGAGACGCGGGCGCGTCCGTTGGAGACGACCCTCAGGTCGCCGCACTGCGCTTCGAAGGCCACCTCGTTCGGTCCCGCCCGGTAGAGCTGCAGATCGAGGCGTCCGCCCAGCGGCATCGGACGGGCGAAGCGCACCGCGATCCGTTCGAGGGCCCCGACGTTCCCGTCCGCGGCCATTTCCACCGCACCCTGCGTGCACAGGGCCAACGTGCAGAGTCCGTGCAGGAACGGACGTTCGGAACCGCTCCGCCGGGCTGCGGCCTCGTCGAAGTGGTGCGCGCTCCAGTCGCCGGACACTTCGGCATACCGTCTGCGCCATGCACCTCGTCGACGTCCACCGTCCCACGAGCCGATCGGGTGGTTCCGAGCCTCGTCGGGAAACGCATGCGCCGGTGGCGCGGCGCCGTCCGCTCGACAGGTCACACCAAGCCAGACCGTGCTCCACCATTGCTCGACGACGATGCGGTCGCCGGCGTCCCTGGTCACGTAGTGCAGCGTGACGACCGAATTGGCCGCCGGCCGGACGGGCACCCCACCCTTCGACCCAGGTGAAGAGCGGCTCGTCCAAGGCGAAGGGCCGCCGCAGCACGATGTCGTGCTCACCATGCACGCCTCCGGCCGCGGCCTGCTGGAATTCCCTGGGGCACGAGGGCGTCCCGGCCGGCGTTCTGCGCCGCCCACAGCAACGTGACCGCCGCGCCCGGTGGCACCACCTCCGCCAAGTGAGCGCCGGGGCCTGCCTGCTTGGTGGCCTCGGAGAACTGGCGGACCCGCTCGAGGTCGAACCGGTCCTCGAAGGGCCCGACCGCCCCGCCCCGCCGGAGCGCTGGAAGGCTCATTGCCCAGTCGGGATCGGGAGGTTCGGTCGCATCCCCACCCCGCCTCTTCGCTCCGGCTGTCGCCTGGAATTCCCGGGAGATGAGCCAGTTCACCGGGTATTTTCTCCGCCGCCGCTCGGTTGGCCCTTCTTGAACTCGGTGTCAGATTCGATATTCTGGAGGGCGGGTCACCTCGGCGCAGGCGGGGGAGCGGCCAGCAAGAGGGTGACGAATGGCGCATGGCGAGAGCTCGAGGACCACTCCGATCTTCGACTTCGACAATCACTACTACGAATCGCTCGACGCATTCACCCGGTACCAGGATCCGTCGCTGAGGGGGCGGGGGATCCGCTGGGCCGACATCGACGGCCGGCGCCGGCTCCTGGTGGGCGGGACCGTCAACTCCTACGTGGCCAATCCGACGTTCGATCCGGTGTCCAAACCGGGTGCGCTCTACGACTGGTACCGGGGTAATCCGCGGCGGCAGGAGATCAAGGATGCGTTCGGCGAACTCGAGTCTCTGCGTCCGGAGTACCAGGACCGCGACCAGCGGTTGCGCATCATGGACGAGCAGGGGCTCACGGGCACCGTGCTGTTCCCCACGCTCGGCGTCGGGATCGAAGATGCGCTCAAGCATGACCCGGAGGCGTGCGCCAAGGTCTTCCGGGCCTTCAATCTCTGGCTGGACGAGGACTGGGGCTTCGCCTACGAGGGTCGGTTGTTCGCCGCGCCGTACCTCCCGCTCCTCGACGCAGCCGCGGCGGAGGAGGAGCTGGGCCGGGTGCTCGACGCCGGTGCCGTCGTCGTCAACGTGCGCAGTGCGCCGGTGCCCGCGCCGGGAGGCTACCGGTCCCCGTTCGATCCGCTCTACGACGGCTTCTGGGGACGGGCCGCCGAGGCCGGGGTGGTCGTGGCGACCCACGCGGGCATCGAGGGCTACGACGCCCTGGTGCAGATGTGGGAGCCGGGGATCGCCGAGAGCTCGCTCTTCCGCTCGCCGCTGCGCAACATCGTGACCAAGGGGCGGGCCGTGTCCGACTTCTACGCTGCCGCCGTCTGCCACAAGAGTCTTCGAGAGGTTCCCGGGGCTGCGCATGGCGAGCGTCGAGAACGGGGCGACGTGGGTTCCGGGCCTTCTCCATGGCCTCGACGACGCGGCCAACCGCAATCCGAACTTCTTCCGCAATCATCCGAGAGAGGTGTTCGGAGAGCATGTCTGGGTGACGCCGTTCTGGGAGGACCGCGTCGGTGATCTGATCGGAGAGATGCGGGCCGACCGCCTGCTGATGGGATCGGACTGGCCTCACGCCGAAGGCACCCGCCAGCCCGCCGATTTCATCGACGAGGCGCTGGCGGGAGTGCCCGACGAAGCGGTCCGACGCATCAGTCTGGGCCAACGCGGTCGAGCTTCTCGGCCTCGACGTCGACTGACGTGGCCCGAGCGAGACTGGCGGACGCCATGACCACCAGCGTCGTGCGACCCCCGACACGAAAGGGTGCCGCCACCCGGGCCCGGCTTCTCCGGGCCGCCAAGTTCGTGTTCGAGCGCAAAGGGCTTCCTCAACGCCCGGGTCTCGGACATCACGACCAGAGCCAAGATCTCCTACGGCACCTTCTACCACTACTTCGATTCGAAGGAAGCCATCTTCCTGGAGTTGGCCGAACTCGAGGAGGCTCGTCTGACGTTGCCCCCGTCCGAACGACGATGGTCGGGGAGCCGACGCGCCGAACCCACGGCGGCGGAGCGCATCAGGGAGGCCAACCGTCGCTACCTCGAGCGCTACCGGGAGCAGGCCGCGATCATGGGTGTGATCGAACAGGTGTCGCGCTACGACGATCAGGTCAACGCGGTGCGGGTGGCCACCCAACACCATTTTGCCGAACGTGCCGAGCGTGCCTGTCGACTGCTCCAGCAGGAGGGGATGGCGGACGCCGAGCTCGACCCGGTCGTTGCGGCCGATGCACTCGGCGCCATGGTCGGGCGCTTCGCCGAGCTCTGGTTGGTCCAGGGTTATCGGGACTACGACTTCGACGAGGCGGTCGAACAGCTCAGCCTGCTCTGGGCCAATGCATTGCGGATTCCGACCGGCGGCACCATCCGCCGGAGACCGGGGTCGTCCATGAGCACCACGGGCGAACAGCTCCTGCGTCGGGCCGATGACGACAACCCGGCGCTGTACTTCGAGGACCGCTCGTGGAGTTACCGCCAACTCGTCGAGGAGGCGCAGCGGCGGGCCTCGGTCTTCGCGGCCCGCCACCGCCGAGGACAGCCCCCCGCACGTCGGCGTCCTCCTCGACAACACGCCCGAGTACATCTTCTGGCTGGCCGCCGCCGCGCTCTCCGGTTCCGTCGTGGTGGGCATCAACTCCACCTACCGGGGCGAACAGCTGGGCCAGCTGATCAGCCACACGGACTGTGAGGTCATCGTCACGTCGAGCGAGCACCTGCCCCTGCTCGAGGGCGCCGGCGCCGCCGTGTCGCCCGAGCAGTTGCTGGTGGTCGACGGCCCGGACTACCCGGACGTGCTCGCCGAGGCGGTGCCGTCGGAACTGCCTGCCGGCGGCCGAGGACGACCTCTACCTCCTGATCTTCACCTCGGGTTCGACCGGGTTGCCCAAGGCGGTGCGCTGCACGCAGGGCCGCTTTGCCCGGACCGGATCCCACGTGTCGGCCATCACCGAAGAGACGCCCGAAGACGTCGTCTATTGCCCACTCCCGTTCTTCCACTCGTCGTCCCTGTTCTCGGGTTGGGCGGGCGCGTTGACCGTCGGCGCACCGATCGCCATCCGGCGACGCTTCTCCGCGTCCGGCGACGTTGCCCGACATCCGGCGCTACGGGGCGACGCATGCTCACCTACACGGGCAAGGTGCTCAACTACATCCTCGCCGTCCCCGAGTCTCCCGACGATGCGGAGAACACGTTGCGCCTGGCCTTGGGCAACGAGGCGTCGATGGCGGACATCAGGGAGTTCTCGCGTCGGTTCGACTGCACGGTCCGCGACTCGTACGGCTCGACGGAAGGCATGATCATCATCCGGCGCGATCCGTCCATGCCCGAGGGCGCCCTGGGTCAGGCGAGCGAGTCGGTCAAGGTGATGGATGCGGAGACGCTCCGCGAGTGCCCGCCCATCCGCGTGGTGGACGGACGGATCGCCAACTTCGAAGAGGCGGTCGGAGAGATCGTCGAGACGGGACCGACCTCGGGCTTCGAGGGCTACTACAACAACCCGGAGGCGACGCAGACCCGGTTCCGGAACGGGTGGTACTGGTCGGGTGACCTCGGGTACCGCGACGGCGACGGCTGGTTCTACTTCGCCGGACGTTCGAACGAGTGGCTCCGGGTCGACGGGGAGAACTTCGCGGCAGCGCCGGTGGAGGCCATCATCGCCCGCTATCCGGCCATTCGCTCCGCCGCCGTCTACGCCGTACCCGACGATCCGGTCGGTGATCGCGTCATGGCGGCGCTCGAGGTCTGGGACGGAGATGGCGTTCGATCCCGTCGCGTTCGATGACTTCCTCTCGGTCCAGCCCGACCTCGGCCCCAAGTGGGTGCCCGCCTTCGTCCGCACCACCCGTGAGCTTCCCAAGTTGGCCAGCATGAAGATCGACAAGACGACGACTGCGCCGGGAGGCCTGGGTCGCTGAAGGGGTCTACTGGAGGCCGGACCGCGGTGCCTCCCTGCAGCCGCTGCGGGACGCCGACCGGCGTCCAGCTGGCTCCGTTGCTGGCACCGACGGGAACAAAGGGGACTGGTCGATGGTGAGCGCCGATGTCATGGTCGTGGCAGGCCGAGCCGCGACCGGCTGCCGGCGACCCGGATGGCACGCCCTGCGAGTCTCGGCCTCGACGCCATGACGGGCAGGTCGGTCGCTCCGGGGAGCCTTCCGTGACGGAGCGACGACGCCGGCGGAGTTCCGACGTCAGGTCGAGACGTGGTTCGAGGAGCATGCGCCGAAGAAGGGCAGCGGCGACGACTTCTCGAGCGCGCACATCGTGAGCGGAACGTCGGTCGAGGAGTTCCAGCGACAACGAGCGCCAGGCCTTCGACACGACCCGGCGCTGGCAGCGGACGCTCTTCGATGCCGGGACTCGCAGGTCGCTCCTGGCCCGACGAGTACGGCGGGCGGTCGGCCCCGGCCTGGCAGGACGAGGTCGTCGCCGAAGTGCAGAGCAACTACGGCGTCTCGACCAAGATGGCCGCGGTCGCGCTCGAGATGCTCCCGGCGGTGCTGTTCGAGCACGGGACCCACGAGCAACGGCTCACCCACCTGCCCTGCCGTCGTGCGGGGGGACGAGGGATGGTGCCAACTTCTCTCCGAGCCCGACGCCGGCTCGGATCTCGGGAGCGTGCGCACCAGAGCGCCGTACCCGTCGAGGGCGGATGGTCCGTGCAGGGGCAGAAGGTGTGGACCTCGGGGGCCGGCTGCGCCTCCTTCGCGCTGCTCCTGGCCCGCACCGAACCGGACGTCGCCGGCACGGCCGGGCTCTCCTGCCTGATCCTCGACATGTCGGATCCCGGCGTGCGCGTCCGAGCCGTTGCGCCAGATGTCGGGTGGGTACCACTTCAACGAGGTCTTTCTCGACGACGTGTTCGTTCCCGCTACCGGGTTGATCGGCGAACTCGGCGGCGGTCGGGCCGTGCTGCGCACCATGTTGGCGAGCGAGCGGGCCGCCATCGGCGGGGGCACCAGCGCCCGCTCCGCCGGCCAGCTCGTCGATCTGGTGCGCCGTCTCGGCCGTCAGCGCGAGCCGCAGCCTGCGCCAGGCCGTCGCCCAGGCCGTCGTCCGCGAGCGCGTCCTCGACCTGACCATGGCCAGGCTGGGGGCCGGCGCACCCATCCCTTCGGGCGGGCCGGTCACCAAACTGCTCTATTCCGAGCACGCACGACGCACGGCCGACACGGCGCTGGGCCTGCTCGGAACCGCCGCCACAGTGCTGCGACGGGCCCGAGGCCGGACCGTGGCAGGACCGCTTCCTGTTCGCGCCGGGCCTTCGCCTCGGCGGAGGCACCGACGAGATCCAGCGCACCACCATCGCCGAGCGAGGGCTCGGGCTGCCGCGCGAGCCCGCCGAACCGAGGGAGAGGGCTCGTGGTTGACGTGCCGACCCGGGAGCGGACCACCCGGCGCGCCGCTCCAAGAGTTCCAAGGGCGTGGACAAAGCCGGCCCGCGCACGCGCAAGGGCGAGCAGACCCGGGCCCAACTCGTCGCCGCGGCCAAGACGTCTTCGAACGGGATGGCTTCCTCGGCGCGCGCATCGTCGACATCGCGGAGACCGCCAGCGTCGCGACCGGCTCCTTCTACCACTACTTCGATTCGAAGGAGCAGATCTTCCGCGAGGTGGCCCAGCTCCAGGAGCAGCGCTTGACCGCGCCGCGAGGAGGGCGCCGAGACCGCGAGGCGACGCCGGCGGATCAGCCTGGGAGCGCATCGGCGTGGCCAACCGTCATTACTTGGAGCGCTACCGAGAACGAGGCAGCGCTCATGGGCGTGATCGAACAGGTCTCCCGTTACGACAGCGAGGTGAACGAGGCCCGCATGGCCACCATGAAGCACTTCGTGGAACGGGCCGCCAGGTCGATCCGCCAGCTCCAGGCCGACGGGCCTGGCCGACACCAGGCTCAACGCCTCCATGGCGGCCGACGCCCTGGGTGCCATGGTCGCCCGCTTCGCCGAGCAGTGGCTCGTGCAGGGCTATCGCTCCTACGACTTCGACGACGCCGTCGAGCAGCTGACCCGGCTCTGGGGGAACGCCCTCGGCCTCGTACCCGAGAAGGTCGAGTGGGCCGAACCCGTGACGACAACCGAGCCGACCCCGCGTGACGACGTGGCCGCGCTCTTCGTACGCGAAGGCGAGCACCTGGTGCCGACCGCCGTTCTCCGTCGGCCCGTGGCGGCCCGATGCCCTCCATGGCTCGGCGGTGGCCGCCCTCTTCGGGGCCCTGCTCGACGAGGAGGGCGTCACGGTGGCCAGGGTCACCATGGATCTGCTCGGTGCGGTACGGCTGCGGCCGCTGCGGGTGACGTGGCCGAGGGAGGAGGAGGCCGCCGGGTTCGTCGGCGCACGGCGATACTGCACGAAGGCGAGAAAGCCGTGGCGCAGGCCACCGCGCTCTACATGGCGGGCGCGCCGATCGAATTGCCAGAGTCCGCCCGTGCCGAGCGTCCGCCCCCACCGCCCGCGGCCGCTCTCCTTGTTGCCCGAGTCCCGTACCGGGTGGCCGGGCTTCGAGAATCGCTCCATGGAGGTGTTCACCGACCGGGAGCGGCGCGATGCGATGTACGGCTGGTTCCGCCTCGTGGTCCCGGCCCTCTCCGGCGGGTCGGTCAGCGGGCTCCAGTCGACGCTGGCGGCCGCCGACTACACCGCCGGCGGCACGGTGCTGGTCCTCTCCATGAAGCGCTGGGCCTTCATGAGCACGGACCTCACCGTGCATCTGACTCGTCCACTGGCGGGGGAGTGGGTCGGGCTGACCGCGGGACCATCGACCGTGTCTCCCACCGCCGTCGGTGTCGCGTCGGCGGTCCTGCACGACGAAGTGGGTGTGCTCGGCCACTGTTCCCAGACGCAGTTCCTCCAGGCCTTGCCGTCCCCGTGACTCGGCGACGACCCGCCGACGTCGCACGATGCGACCGCGCTGCGGACCTCGAATTCCGTACAGCGTGGGCTACGTTGGCCTCCATGAGGCGTGGATCACCAGTACCCACTGATCGGCCGGGCGGCACGGCGTCCCGACCGTGAGCGTCGCCGTCGTCACCGGAGCCGCCAGCGGTATGGGCCGGCAATGTGTCGACCGTTTACGCGGCATGGCCGACGACCTGGTCGTCGTCGATCTGGAGGCACCGGCCATCGAAGGCACCATCGGCCTGTCCTGTGACGTGTCCGATCCCGGCGCGGTGGCCGCTCTGGCCGAGCACGTCCGCCAGCTCGGCCCGTTTCGCGCCCTGGCCCACGCGGCCGGGATCTCCCCGACGATGGCCGACGCCGGCCGCGTCTTCGACGTGGACCTCGTCGGGACTGAGCGCCTGCTCAGAGCCTTCGAGCCACTCGTCGTCACCGGGTCCGCCGCGCTGTGTTTCTCGTCGATGGCCGCCTACCAGCTCGCCCCGTTCGCCACGGCGGAGATCGACGCGCTCCTCGACGACCCGATGGCGCCCGACTTCCTCGAGCGCGCCGCCGCCCTCTTCCCTGACAGCGGGATGGCCTACGGCTTGGCCAAGCGGGGAGTGGTCCGTGCCGCGGCACGTGGCGGCCGTCCGCTGGGGTCCGCGTGGTGGTCGGGTCAACTCGCTGGCTCCGGGCATCATCGACACGCCGATGGGCCGCCAGGAGCTCGGGCAGCAGCCGATGATGCGCACCATGCTCGAGCAGGTGCCGCTCGGTCGCCTCGGCGAGGCCGACGAGGTGGCCGCGGTGGTCGCCTTCCTCCTCTCCGACGAGGCCTCCTTCGTCTCGGGTATCGACATCCTCGTCGACGGGGCGAACGTCCCAGGGATGGCCGCCGCCGGCATGCCGTGAAGACCACCGTCCACGGCCCGCTCGAATTCGACGTGCTGGCCGAAGGCGTCGGCTTTCCCGAGGGACCCGTCATCTCCGAGGACGGGACGGTCCACGTCGTGGACATCGACGGCGGCGTCATCTGGCGCGTCGACGATGGGGGTGCGACCGTCGTGGCCCGACCCGGTGCGGGACCCAACGGCATGGCGCCCGAGACGGCCACGACCGTCCTGGTCGCCAACAACGGCGGCTTCTTGTGGACGGAGGTGCGCGGGACCCGCATCCCGATCGATCACACCACCCACACCAACGAGCCCCCGGATTTCAGCGGTGGCTGGATCGAGCGGGTCGATCTCGAGCGGGGCACGGTCGAAGTGCTGCACCGGGAGTGTGGCGGCCGTCCACTGCGGGGGCCCAACGACCTGGTCTTCGACGAGGCGGGTGGGTTGTGGTTCACCGATCACGGCAAGGGGCGCCGGGAGAGCGTGGACCGCGGAGGTCTGTACTACGTCCCGCCCGACGGATCGCAGGTGATCGAGAAAGCGTTCCCCTTGCTGGGGCCAAATGGGGTTGGGCTTTCCCCTGACGGCCGCCGCGTCTACGTCGCCGAAACCCATACCGGGCGGGTGTGGGCCTGGGACTTGGCGGGTCCGGGCGAGATCCTGCCGGCCGCAGGGAACCTGGCCGTTCGTCACGGTGGCGTCTGCCTGGCGGCCACCCCGTTCTCCTTCGACTCGCTCGGTGTCGAGGCCGAGGGCAGGCTCGTGATCGGCGCCATCGCCGACGGGATCGTTGTCGTGACCCCCGACGGACAGGAGGTCGACGTCCATCCGATACCCGGCGACGTGACGACCAATGTGGCCTTCGGCGGTCCGGACGGTCGCCGCGCCGTGCTGACGCTGTCGCGGTCGGGTCGCGTGGTGGAGACAACCTGGCCCCGGGCCGGGTTGGTGGTGGGTCCGGTGCGGTGAGATGGCAGACCCGTTGCCCGCGGCCGGCGTGTCCAGCCAGAAGCCCCTTGTGAGCTGGTCATTCGACAACTTCAACTCCAGCTGAGAATGGCTAAAGACGGTGACGGATCCGGCCGATTCGTCACTAATGCCCAAAGTCTGTGGTGATTCGTCCGGCCCGGGTCGACATCTCACCGAGACCGACCTTCTCCGCTGCCTGGAGGAGTACCCCGACGTCGCGCTCATCGTCGGTGCCGATGGAACCATCAGGTGGGGCAATCGCGCCGGCGAGAAGCTCTTCGGGCGCTCGGTCGAGAGCTCGGTCGGCATGTCCGGGCTGGACTTCGTCCATCCCGAGGACATCGAGCTCGTCCTGCGCTCGCTGACCAGCATCCAGGGCAAGGAGACCGGGTCGCCCATTGAGCTCCGGGTCCGTTCCTCTTCGGGCTGGCGCCTGGTCGAGGTCATCGGCACGCCGGTTTCCTGGCTGGGGGAGGGATCGGTCCTCCTGAGCCTCAGGGACCTGACGGAACGCCGGCGCTTCGAGGTCTCGCACGACGCGGACTCGGGGTTCCGAAGCCTGGTGCACAACGCGGCGGTGCTGACGATCCTGCTGTCACCCGACGGTCTCGTCCGCTCCTGTTCCGGGCGCGCTCACGCGCCTGCTCGGCCACGACTCCGAACTGGTCGAGGGCACGCCCCTCGAAGACCTGATCTCGGCCAATGACAGGCCGGCGTTGCAAGAGGCGCTGCACCAGGCGGCGCAGGGCGCCACCACGGTGAGCCCGGTCGTGGTGGTCGTCTCCATGGTCCGCTACGGCACGCGAGGCCCTTGTCCCCTTCGAGCTCTCGTTCGTCAACCTGCTCGACGATCCGACCGTGTCGGGCTTCGTCGTCTCGGGAGTCGACGTCACGGAGCGCCGCCGCTTGGAGCGCGAGTTGCAGTTCCAGGCCTTCCACGATTCGCTCACCGGCCTGGGCAATCGCGCCTTGTTCCAGGACCGACTGGAGCACGCCGTCAAGCGGAGCAATCGGGCCGGCCGCCGGCTCACGCTTTTCTTCCTCGATGTCGACAACCTCAAGAGCATCAACGACACGCTGGGCCACGCGGCCGGGGACGCGGTGCTCCGGGCCAGCGCAGAGCGGGTCCGCGGCTGCCTGCGTGCCTCGGACACCGCGGCCCGCATCGGCGGCGACGAGTTCGGCGTGCTCATCGAGGACATGGTCCACCTCGGCGGGTCCGTCGTGCTGGCCGAGCAGCTCCTCGCGGCCTGCCGGGAGCCGATCCAGGTCGGTTCCAATCTGCTCTGGACCACCCTGAGCATCGGCATCACATTCGACACGCCCGGTGCCGGCGTCGAGCAGCTCCTCCAGAACGCCGACCGGGCCATGTACATGGCCAAGAAGAACGGCAAGGACCGCTTCGAGATCATCGACGGGCGTGATCTGCTCAGCCAGGACGCGCCCACCGTCGAGAACCGGTGGACCACGCCGGCCGTGCCCTCGGTCCGAGCGGGCGTGGCGCCTGGGTCGCCGACGAGCTGACTGCCGCCGGCCCCGCTGCGACCAGCTCGAGCTGAGCCGCCTCCCGCCTCGGCCGGACCGAGCCGCCGGGTAACTGGCCTGGCCCCGACGTCGGCGGAATATCGCCTGGCCGCACGGGTTGAAACCACCATGACGGCCACCATTCCCGACGACGCCCTGGACCTGCTCGACTCCGACACCGCCGTGCTGGCCACGGTAGGACCCGACGGACGGCCCCAGCTCAGCGCGGTCTGGTTCCTCGCGCGAGGACGGCACCATCAGGGTCTCGCTCAACAGCTCCCGCCAGAAGGTCAAGAACCTCCGGGCCAACCCGGCCGTGACGTTCTTCGTGTTCGACCCCACCCGGCCCAGTCGCTATCTCGAGGTCCGCGGCGACGCCGAAATCGCCGAGGACCCGGACTACGAGTTCGCCGACCGGGTCGGCCCGAAGTACGACGCCGACCTGCGGGCCTACGACGGGCCCGGGCAGAGCCGGGTCGTCGTGACCATCCGCCCGGTGCGGGTCAACGCCGTGGACATGGCCGCCGGCGACTGAGCCTCCGTTCGCCCTTCGACGACGTCACCCCCGGTTGCGCTCGCTCGACGCCGAGGAGTGAGCCCGCGGGCGGGACGGGAGGTGGATCGCCTCGCTAGCGTGGAGCGCGAGAGCTGAGCAGCACACACACGGGAGGACACCGCCATGGCCACGCAGCCCGATCGTCCGCCGACCACCACCGACGCCGGGATCCCGGTCGCCAGCCAGGAGCATTCGCTCACCGTCGGTCCCGACGGTCCCGTCCTGCTCCAGGACTTCTACCTGATTGAGCAGATGGCGAACTTCAACCGGGAGCGCATCCCCGAGCGCCAGCCCCACGCCAAGGGCGGCGGCGCCTTCGGGGTCTTCGAGGTGACCAACGACGTCAGCGCCTACACCAAGGCCGCCGTGTTCGCGCCCGGGACCAAGACCGAGCTGGTCATCCGCTTCTCCACGGTGGCCGGCGAGCGCGGCTCACCCGACACCTGGCGCGACCCGCGTGGCTTCGCGGTCAAGTTCTACACCGCGAGGGCAACCTCGACATCGTCGGCAACAACACGCCGGTGTTCTTCATCCGTGACCCGATCAAGTTCCAGAACTTCATCCGTTCGCAGAAGCGCCTGGCCGCCAACAACCTGCGCGACCCCGACATGCAGTGGGACTTCTGGACCCTCTCGCCCGAGTCGGCCCATCAGGTCACCTACCTCATGGGCGACCGCGGCATCCCGCGCTCGTGGCGCCACATGAACGGCTACTCCTCGCACACCTACATGTGGGTCAACGCGGCCCAGCGAGCGCTTCTGGGTCAAGTACCACTTCAAGACCGAACAGGGGATCGAGAACCTGACCCAGGCCGAGGCAGACCGGATCGCCGGTGAGGACGCCGACTACCACCAGCGCGACCTCTACGACGCCATCGACGCGCGGCGAGTTCCCCCGCTGGTCGCTCAAAATGCAGATCATGCCCTTCGAGGACGCCAAGACCTACCGCTTCAACCCCTTCGACCTGACCAAGATCTGGCCGCACGCCGACTACCCGCTGATCGACGTGGGCACGCTCACGCTCAATCGCAACGTGACCGACTACCACGCCCAGATGGAGCAGGCCGCCTTCCAGCCCAACAACACGGTGCCCGGTACCGGCCTCTCCCCGGACAAGATGCTGCTGGCCCGCGGCTTCTCCTACGCCGACGCCCACCGGGCCCGCCTCGGGGTCAACTACCAGCAGATCCCGGTCAACCGGCCCAAGGCCCCGGTGCGCAGCTACTCCAAGGACGGGGCCATGCGCATCGACAACGTCAGCGACCCGGTCTACTACCCCAACTCGTTCGAGGGTGCCCCGGCGGCGGACACCGAGACCTACGCCGAGGACGCCGTGTGGGCCTCCGACGGCGAAATGGTGCGCTCCGCCTACACCCTCCACGCCGAGGACGACGACTTCGGCCAGGCCCGGACCCTGCTGACCGAGGTCATGGACGACGCCGCCCGCGAGCGTTTCGTCGACACGGTGTCGGACAACCTGGCCAAGCTGCGCCGCGACGAGGTGCTCCAGCGGGCCTTCGAGTACTGGCGCAACGTCGACAAGACCGTGGGCGATCAGATCGAGGCGGCCACGCTCGAGTAACGCAAGGGCTGAACGCCGTCGATCCTCGTCGAGCCTGGCGTTGGCCCTCGGGCCCGGTTCCGTCAAGAATCGACTCCGTGCCCACCAAAAGAGCTGACGATCCCATCCCGATGACGCTCGTGGCGCCCTTCGCCGGCACCGTCGTGCGGGTCGAGGTCGAACCGGGCGACATCGTGCGCGCCGGAAGCACCGTCGCCATCCTCGAGTCCATGAAGATGGAGCACGTGGTCGTGGCCGCCACGTCCGGCCGAGTCGACTCGGTGGCGGTGGCGCCTGGCGCAGCCGTGCAGACCGGAGACGTCCTCGCCGTGATGACCGAGGCGACGGGACCTGACGCGGGTGCCGCTGGAAGCGCCCGATGCGGTCACGGTCGCATCCGACGACGTGCGCCCCGAGCTGGCCGAGCTGGCGGCCCGGGTGGCGGCCACGACCGATGCGGGGCGTCCGGAGGCCACGGCGCGGCGACACGCGGGCGGCCGGCGCACGGCCCGGGAGAACATCGAGGACCTGTGCGACCCGGGCAGCTTCGAGGAGTACGGCGGGTTGGTCATCGCGGCACAGCGGGCCCGGCGCAGCGTCGACGACCTGGTGGCCAACACGCCGGCCGACGGGCTGGTCGCCGGCATCGGCCGGGTCAACGGGGAGCTCTTCGGCGACGAGGCGCGCTGCGCCGTGCTCTCCTACGACTACACCGTCCTGGCCGGGACGCAGGGCCAGATGAACCACCGCAAGAAGGATCGCCTCTTCGACCTGGCCGAGCGTCTGCGCCTGCCCGTGGTGCTCTTCGCCGAAGGGGGCGGCGGACGTCCGGGCGACACGGATCACGCCGTCGTCACCGGGCTCGACACCGAGGCGTTTGCCCGCTTCGGTGCGCTGAGTGGCCGGGTTCCGCTGGTCGGGCGTGGTGTCCGGTCGCTGCTTCGCCGGCAACGCCGCGCTGCTCGGCTGCTGCCACGTGATCATCGCCACGCCCGACGCCAACATCGGCATGGGTGGCCCGGCCATGATCGAGGGTGGAGGCCTCGGGGTCTTCGCGCCCGAGCAGATCGGCCCCGCGACGGTGCAGGTGGCCAACGGCGTGATCGATGTCCTCTGTGAGGACGAGTCGCAGGCCGTCGAGGTGGCCCGCCGCTATCTCTCCTTCTTCCAGGGCGACCTGGCGACGTGGAGCGCACCCGATCAGGAGCAGCTGCGCGAGGTGGTGCCCCGGGACCGGCGCCGGGTCTACGACGTGCACCGGGCCATCGATCTGCTGGTCGACGAAAGTTCGCTGCTGGAGCTGCGGCCGAGCTTCGCTCCGGGCATGGTCACTGCGCTCGGCCCGGTTGGAGGGACGGGCGGTCGGCATCGTGGCCAACAACCCGCTCCATCAGGCCGGAGCCATCGACGGGCCCAACGCCGACAAGGCGGCCCGGTTCCTCCAGCTGTGCGAGGCCTTCGGGCTCCCCGTGGTCTCCCTGGTCGACACGCCCGGGTTCATGGTGGGTCCCGAGGCGGAGGAGACGGCGCTCGTGCGCCACGTGAGCCGCATGTTCGTCGTCGGATCGTCGCTGACCGTGCCGTTCTGCGCCGTCATTCTGCGCAAGGGCTACGGGCTCGGGGCGCAGGCCATGACCGCCGGCCACTTCCACCGGCCGCTCTTCACCGTGGCCTGGCCGACCGCCGAGCTCGGGGGCATGGGACTCGAGGGCGCGGTGCGTCTCGGGTTCCGGCGCGAGCTCGACGCCATCGAGGATCCCGAGGAGCGCGAGGCGGCGTTCTCGGGCATGGTCGAGCGCGCCTACGAGCACGGCAAGGCGCTCAATGTGGCGGCCCACTTCGAAATCGACGACGTGATCGATCCGGCGCTGACGCGGAGCCGAATTGTGCATGCGCTGGCCTCGGCCGGCGGTGACGGACACGGCTGGGGCTCGCGCTCAGGTGCGCCGGCGTGGGGACGGCGGCCGTTCGTCGACACCTGGTGACCGCCGATGGCGCTGTGGTAGGGAGGAGGATGCGGCAGAGAGCGACGGGACCACAATGACAGCGTTCGACGACGCGGTGCGTGCCGTGCAGGGAGGGTCGACCTCCGGCAGAGGCGGCCGCCGATCTCTACGCGGTGCTCACCGAGGAGGAGCGTCTCTGGCTGCTCGACGGCGACACGGAATGCTGGGAGGGACTGGCCCGGTTCCGGACCGAGGGCTACAACACGGTGCCGATCGTTCACGGCCAGGTCGAGCGGCTCGGTCTGCCCGGCACCCGCTTCGTGGACGGGCCCCGCGGCTGTGTGGCCGGCCACGCGACGGCGTTCCCGGTATCGATGGCCCGGGGCGCCACGTGGGACGTGGACCTCGAAGAACGGGTCGGCGACGTGATCGGGCGGGAGATCCGCGCCCTCGGCGGCAACTTCTTCGGCGGGGTCTGCATCAACCTGCCCCGCCACCCGGCCTGGGGCCGGGCCCAGGAGACCTACGGCGACGACCCGCACCATCTCGGCGAGTTCGGGGCCGCGCTGACCCGAGGCACCCAGCGCTGGGTCATGGCCTGCGCCAAGCACTACGCGCTCAACTCCATGGAGAACGCACGGTTCGTGGTCGACGTGACCGCGGACGAAGCGACGCTGCACGACATGTACCTGCCCCACTTCAAGCGGGTGGTCGACGAGGGCGTGGCCGCCATCATGGGCGCGTACAACTCGGTCAACGGCGAGTGGTGCGGGCAGAACACCTACCTGCTGACCACGGTGCTGCGCGACCTGTGGGGGTGGGACGGCATCACGGTGACCGACTTCATCTACGGATTGCGTGACGCGGCCGGGTCACTGAACGCGGGCATGGACCTCGAGGAGCCGTTCCGCCAGCAGCGGGCCGAGCGCCTGGTCGGTCAGCTCGACGCCGGCGAGACGTCGTGGGACATGGTGGAGCGGGCCGGGGTGCGGCTCATTGCCGCCCAGCTGCGCTCGTACGCCAGCCGGGCCGAGGCGGCTCCGCCGGCTGACGTGGTGGCCAATGCCGAGGCGCGTGCGCTGGCCCGGACCGTGGCGGCCCGGGGCATGGTCCTGCTGAAGAACGACCCGGTCGAAGGCCGGCCGGTGCTCCCGCTCGACCCTGCCTCGGTGCGCTCGATCGCCTTGCTGGGCCGCCTGGCCACCGCGGCCAACATGGGCGATCACGGTTCGTCCGACGTGCGGCCTCCGTCGTCGGTGTCCCCTTACGACGGCCTGCGCGCCGCCTTTCCCGAGGCCGACATCCGATTGGTGGCATCCGACGACGTCGACGAGGCACGCCGCGCCGCGGCCGAGGCGGATGTCGCCATCGTCGTGGCCGGGTTCACCGCGGCGGACGAGGGGGAGTACATCGGGCCCGACTCGGCGATGACGCCCGAACTGTTCTCGCTGTTCCCTCCCATTCCCCAGTCCGCCGCCGCGCTCCTGGGCGAGGCCTTCGGAGGCGAGAACGAGGATCACGGCACGGGAGGCGACCGCGTGTCGCTGGCGCTGCGGCCGGTGGACGAGGACCTCATCCGTGCCGTGGCCGAGGCCAACCCGCGCACCGTGGTGGCCATCGTCGCGGCCGGTGCCGTCCTGACCGAGTCGTGGCGCGCCGCGGTGCCCGCCGTGCTGATGATGTGGTACGCCGGCATGGAGGGTGGCCACGCGCTGGCCGACGTGCTCACGCGGCGCGCAGAACCCGAGCGGCCGCCTTCCCTTCTCCATTCCGACCTCGGAGGCGCACCTTCCGCCCTTCGATCGCGACGCCACGGCGATCACCTACGACCACTTCCACGGCCAGCGGCTGCTGGACCGCCTCGGTGTCAGCGCGGCGTTCCCACACGGGTTCGGCCTGTCCTATACGACCTACGAGGTACGCGAGGCCGAAGTGCGACGCGGCCGAGGCGGGGCGTTCCGTGGTGTCCGTCGAGGTGGCCAATACGGGTGCCGCGCGACGGCACCCACGTCGTCCAGGTCTACGGGCGGAGTTCGAGCGGCCCCTACGCCGGGGAGCTGGCCCTGGTCGGCTTCGCTCCGGTCAGCGTCGGCTGCGGGTTCCAGCGGCCACGGTCGAGGTGCCGGTGTCACTCGTTGCCCTCGGCGCCTGGGATCCGGCGATCCGACGCCGCGTCCTTCCGGCGGCCGGCGACGTCGAGCTCGAGGTCGGCGCACACGCCCACGATCCGGCGGCCAAGGTGATGCTGCTGCAACTCCTGAGCCCGGGTGGCTCAGGAAGGTTCGATGACGACCCGGATGGCGCCGCTGCGCTTGTCAGCCGCCACCCGGAAGGCCTCGGTCGCCTCGTCGAGGGCGTAGCGGTGGGTGATCACGGTGCGGGCGATGTCGGGCTGCTCCGCCAGCATGGCGGCGGCTTCTTCCATTTCACGCACGCCGTCGTGGGCGCAGTAGCCCAAGGACGGGATCGAGCCGCGCCTCGTGGTGGAACAGATCCATCCAGTTGACCTGGACCGGTCCGTAGTGGACCCCGAGGACGGCGATGGTCGCGGCGGGGCCGGCCAGCTGTCCACAACGGGCCAGGCTCTCCTCGCTGCCCGCCGCTTCGATCACGACGTCGTAGGTGCCCGACGCGCCGATGCGAGCGCCGAGACGCTCGCCCGCTTCCTGCTGATGGGGATGGCGCGCCTCGAGGGTCACGTCCTCGGCGCCCATGGCGAGTGCCCCGGCCACGGCCAGAAGTCCGAGGGCACCGGCGCCCGACCACGGCGACTCGCTTGCCGGGCCCGGTCTCGGCCAGGCGCAACGCGTGCCAGGACACCGAGGCGGGCTCCACGATCGACGCGTCGCGCAACTCGAGTCCCGGCGGGAGGGGGACCAGGCGCTCCGTCGGAGCGCGGAACTGCTCGACCATGCCGCCGTCGGCAAACATCCCGAGCGCGCGCTGCCCATGTGTCGGGCACAGGTTGTACGCCCCGCTTCGGCATTGCGCGCAGTCGAGACAGCCGTAAATGGCTTCGACGACGACCGGTGTCCCGTCGCTGCGCACCCCGGCCAATTCGTGCCCGAGGATGTTCGTGCTTCCGAAACGGATGTAGCTCAGGTCGGAGGCGCAGACGCTGGTCGCCGCCATGTCGAGGAGCTCGCCGTCCTCCACGCCCGGTGGCTCGTCCACCTCGACAACGGCCACGCCGCCCTCCTGGCCTCGCACTGCCTTCATGGCCTCAGTCCCCCTTCCCAGCGGTGATCTCGCCCCGCAGGCCGATGCTGTTCAAGACGGCGGCCAGCGCCAGGTAGCCGCCGACGACGAAGAGGAGCTCGAAGAGCTGGGCCGGCGAAAACGACTCGGCCAGCACGCCCCAGGTGTGGTCGGTCACCTCGAAGTGGTCGATCATCTCGTCGACTGCAGCCAGCAGGGCGCGCTCGTCCGCGGTCCAGACCGGGTCCGCCGGCCCTTCGGGCACCGCCGCCAGTTGCGCCGGGCTCAGGCCTTCGTCGCCACCCATGCGGTAGTGCTGGTTCCATTCGTAGCCCGAGCCCGTCCGCCAGGCCACCCGGAGAATCAGCAACTCGCGCAACCTGGGTTCGAGGGTCGAGTCGTCACTGACGAAGGTGTCGGTAAAGCTCATGAAGCTCTCGCCCACGGGTACGTGGTGGGCGAAGAGTTCCATGACCAGCGGCATGGGTTGCGCATCAGGCCCGTCGGAGAGGTAGAGCTCTGGCCGGCGCAGATGGGCGAGCAACGCGCTGCGGGTCCGCTCGTCCCACTCGGCAAAGGGGAGCGGTGGGAGCCGGGTACCGGGCGGGGGCGTCGTCATGGGCGATGTGTCCGCATTGTCGCATTCCCCTCGACCCGACCGCCATCGAGTGGGCTGGTCGCGACCGTCAGAGCGTGACGGCCCGTCGGCAGGCTCACCGCCTCTGGCCTTCGGGCCAGGGGCCTCGCTGACGAGCTCGACGCGGTCGAACGCATCGAATCAATGGCCGGCGAGCGTCGTCGGTTCGAGGAGGGAACGATCGAGCTCGGCCACCGTGGACGCGCCGAGCAGGGTCATCGTGCGTACCAAGTCGTTCTCGAACCACGACAGCACTCGGTCGACCCCCTGTTCGCCTCCAGCAGCGAGCGCGTAGAGGTAGGCACGGCCGGCCATGCACGCGGCGGCACCGGCAGCCACCGCCTTGACGATGTCGCTGCCCCGCCGCACACCGCCGTCGCAGATGACGGCGGTGCGGCCACCGACGGCGTCCGCCACCGGCGCCACGAGGGAGAAGGGTGCCGGCGACCCATCGAGTTGGCGGCCACCGTGATTTGAGAGAGCCACCCCGGCCACCCCCATGTCGGCGGCAATGACGGCGTCGGCCACCGATTGGATCCCCTTGACGATGATGGGCCCGTCCCAGTTGGCCTGGAGCCACTCCACGTCCGACCAGGAAAGGGCGGGGTCGAATTGGGTGTTGATGTAGTCGGAGACCTTGACCGGCGTCGCCCCGTCTCCGACGTCATCGCGTCCGAGCACATTGGCGAAGCGGATCGGATCACTGCGCAGGAAGGTCAGGGTCCAGTGGGGGTGCAGCGCACCGTCGACGAACGTCCGCGGACCGATGGACGGGGGCATGGAGAAGCCGCGCCGCACGTCGCGCTCGCGCCGTCCGAGCATGGCGGTGTCGACGGTGAGGACCAGCGCTTCGTAGTCGGCCTCGGCACAGCGGGTGATCATCTCCTTGACCAGTCCGCGATCGCGCCAGGCGTAGACCTGGAACCAGAGGCGCCCGTTGCTCACGGCCCGCACCTCCTCAATGGAGCAGGTGCTCATGCGTGGAGAGCGTGTAGGGCAGTCCGTGGCGCGCCGCCGCACGAGCGACCGCCAGCTCCCCGTCGGGATGCACGATGCGCGTGAACCCCGTCGGGGCGCAGGACCAGCGGGTAAGGGATCGACTGACCGAGCAGGGTGGAGGAGATGTCGACGGAGCTGACGTTGCGCAACACCCGGGGACGGAAGACGGCCTGGGCGAAGGCATCGGTGTTGCGGGCGAGCGTGCGCTCGTCGTCGGATCCACCGTCGACGTAGTCGAAGACCCCGCCGGGGAGGCGGCGCTTGGCGATGCGCCGCAAGTCGGCCACCGAAGCGGCATGGGCCAGCCTGCGTTCGACCGGATCGCGCTTGAATTCCTCGAGCCGGATGACGGCCTTCAAGTTCTGCAAAAGGGTCACTGCGCTTCGTTCCTCCCGAGCTCCATGCTGCTGGCCACCACCGCCCTGGCCTTGGCGAGGGACAGGGCGACGACCCCGTGCGCCCGAGCCCCGACAGCACGGTGTCCGGCGTACTTCCTGCGGCCGGGCACGGGTTGACGAATGCCCGGACCGGCCGGCGGTGCAGAGTAGTTGGCCCTGCGACCCCCTCCCATCAGGTGCTTCACTCCGAACCCGACTCCGGCTGGTTCGATGCTGGCCGGGCGGTGCCGGCAGAGGCCCCGGGGCAAGAAAGCCGCCTTCTGGCGGCTCACTTGATGCTCAACCCCGATAATCGTATAGCAGGGCCCGTGGGGGATTTCGGAGAGTGCCGCCTCCCGGATGGCCCACGAGCCCGGCATCCAATAGCGTCGCCGCGATTGCGGTAGAACGCCGTGACGGAAGGGTCGGGCATGAGCGAAGGTCCCTATCGGGTGGTCCAGTGGGCCACGGGCAACATCGGCCTGCGCTCGCTCCGTGCCGTCATTGAGCACCCCGAGCTCGAGCTGGTGGGCCTCTACGTCTACTCCGACGCCAAGGCAGGTCGGGACGCCGGCGAGCTCTGCGGTCTCGCGCCTACCGGCGTCCGGGCCACCCAGGACGTCGACGAGATCCTCGCCCTTCGACCGGACTGCGTGCTCTTCATGGGCGACCGGGTCGACGTCGATGTGCTCGTGCCGGCTGCTCGCGTCGGGGGCGAACGTCGTGTCCACCCGGAGCGAGTTCCACCGTCCTCAGAACCTCGATCCCGAGGTGCGGGATCGTCTGGCGGCGGCCTGTGTCCAGGGCGGTGCATCCCTCTACAGCACCGGCTCGAGCCCCGGATTCATCACCGAAGCACTTCCGTACGCCCTGCTCTCACTGCAGCGGCGCCTGGACCACCTGCTCATTGAGGAGTTCGCCGACATGTCGTCGCGCAACTCGCCCGAGATGATCTTCGACCTCATGGGCTTCGGTCGCGACCCGGCTCGGTTCGATCCTCGGGGTGTCGAGGCACACGGCGGTTCGTCCTTTGCCGGCTCGCTGGCCACGGTGGCCGATGCCCTGTCGCTCCCGCTCGACGACGTGGTGGCGAGCGCGGCGGTGGCGACCGCCCGACAGCCGGTGGAGATCGCGGCCGGGCGGGTTGAGGCCGGCACGATTGCCGCCCAGCGCCTGGAGGTCTCCGGGCTGCGGGAAGGGAAGCCCCTCCTGACCTTCCGGGCCAACTGGTACCTGACCCGCGACGTGGAGCCCGCCTGGGACCTGCGCGAAACCGGATGGCACGTGTTGGTCGAGGGCGACACCCCGCTCGACATCGACATCCGCTTCCCCGTCGCAGAGGAGGACTGGGCGGCCACGTCTCCGGGCTTGACGGCGCACCGTCCGGTCAACGCCGTGCCCTACGTGTGCGCTGCAGCCCCGGGCATCCGTACGACGGATGAGTTGCCACAGATCATCCCGAATCTCGCGTGACTGTGGGACGCCGGAGACGCACCGGAGGACGGGCGTGACGACGGTCGCGGTCGTCGTCGGAAATCCCAAGCCGCGTTCGCGCACCTTGCAGGTCGCCTCCCGCGTGGCGGACGCAGCGGCCCGCGCGACCGACCTCGAGGCGGCGGAACGCATCACGGTGGACCTGGCGGAGCTGGGCGCTCAGCTGTTCGATTGGGGATCGTCGGAGGTGCGCACCGCCGTCGACGCCGTCCGCAACAGCACGCTCGTGGTCGTGGCATCGCCCACCTACAAGGCGAGCTACACCGGATTGCTCAAGTCGTTCCTGGACTGGTTCAGCACCACGGATCTCCTCGGAGTGACTGTGATCCCCGTGATGGTGGGAGCCGCCCGCGACCATGCGCTCGCCGTCGAAGTCCACCTGCGCCCCGTCCTCGTCGAGCTCGGCGCGACAATGCCCACCCGGGGTCTCTACGTCACCGAGGACACGTTGGACGTCATCGAGGACGTGGTGGGTGTGTGGATGGAGCTGGCGGCGCCGCGGCTGCGCGCCAGCGTCGGCTCAGCGCCGTCGGGCTAGCGCCCGGTCCAGCGAGGCGCGCGCTTCTCGGCGAAGGCGCGGGCATCCTTCTTGCGCGTCCTCGGAGTGGAAGACGGCGTCGACCAGCGCGACCTGCTCCTCCCAGAGCTCGTCCTCGGTCCGGCCCGGTGCGCGGCTGAGGAGCTGCTTGACGGCCGCCACGCCGAGCGGCGCCGCTACGACAATGGCGGCGGCCAGATCCCGGGCGGTGTCCAGGGCGGCTCCGGGTTCGCAGAGCCGTACCAGCAGGCCGTGTTCGAACGCGGTGTCGGCCGAAATCAGGCGGCCGGTGAGGGCGAGCTCGACCACGAGTGACTGCGGCAGGTGGCGAGGGAGTCGCAACAGAGCGCCTCCGCCCGGGAACAGTCCGAACTTGACCTCAGGCGAACCGAAGCGGGCGGTGCTCGAGCCCACCAGAAGGTCGGCGATCAGCGCCAGCTCCAAGCCCCCGCCGACCGCCACGCCCTCGATGGCGGCAATGAGCGGCTTGCGGCAGCCGTTGCGCAGCACGGTGTCGACCTTGGCCGGCAACCCGGAAACGGCGAATGCCTTGAGATCCATGCCTGCGCAGAAGTCACTCCCCGCGCCCGTCAGAATCCCCACGCGCACGTCGTCATCGGCGTCGAGGGCAGCCAGCGCCTCGAAGACGCCGAGGGAGACGTCCGAGTCGATGGCATTGCGTACTTCGGGCCGGTTGAGCGTGATGATGCGGACCTGATCGATGGTCGAGGTCAAGACGGCTTCAGGCACGGTCCACCTCCTGGACGCGCGCCGACTTCCTCATGGAACGAGCACCGGTAACTTCTCCCAGCCTCGTACCGTGGAGGTGCGGGCCTGCACGGCGCTGTCCTCGTCGATCTCCCAGACCGGGAAGCGGCGCAGCACCTCTTCGAGGGCAACGCGGGCCTCGAGCCGGGCCAGGTGCGCGCCCAGGCAGAAGTGCAGCCCGTAGCCAAAGCTCAGATGGCGCTGGGCCTTGCGGTGGATGTCGAAGCGGTCCGGGTCGCTGAACTGGCGCTCGTCGCGGTTGGCCGAAGCGTTCAAGAGCAGCACGATGCTGCCCTCGGGGACCTGCTGGCCATGGTGCTCCACATCCTTGGTCACGAGGCGGGCCTGGACCGGTGACGGGGGCTCGTAGCGCAGGCACTCCTCGATCGCGTTGGGGATCAGCTCGAAGTTCTCGGCCATGTCCCGGCGCTGGTCGGGGTGTTCGGCCAGCAGCTTGGCCGCCCAACCGATCAGGCGTGTGGTCGTCTCGTTGCCCGCGCCGGCGAGCAGCCCGATGTAGCCCAAGACCTCGTCGCGGGTCAGCGTGCGCACGGTGCCGTGCTCGTCGGTGAACTCCGCCGTCAGCAGCTCAGTCATGAGATCGTCGGAAGGGTTCTGGGCGCGCCAGTCGATGTAGTCGGCGTAGTTGGTCGACGCGCTGTCGCGCGCCGACACCTCGGGCATGACCCCGTCCTCGAGCCGCAGGCCCTCGTCCAGCTGGTCACGGAGGGCCTGCTGATCCTCTTCGGGGATGCCGAGCAGCATGCCGATGGTGCGCATGGGGATCTCGGTGCCGAGGTCGGCGATGAAGTCGAAGCCGCCCTGGCCGACGAGCGGGTCGAGCGTGCGGGCCGCGTACGCGCGCACCTGGGGCTCAATGGCGGCGAGTCGCCGCGGTGTGAACACGCGGCTGAGCAGGCCGCGGTGCAGGTCGTGGTCCGGCGGGTCCTCGAAGATGAACATGCCCGGGGGCATCTCGATCTTCGCCTTGATGATTTCGAGGACCGAGCCCTCGGCGGAGCTGTAGGTCTGCCACTCGTTGAGGCTCTTCTCGACGTCCTCGTACCGGCTGAGCGCGAAGAACTCGTACTTCTCGTTGAAATAGAGGGGTGCCTCGTCGCGCAGCCGCTTCCAGACCGGATAGGGATCGGCGTCGATTTCGAAGTCGTACGGGTCGTAGTACGCCGCCGGCGCGGTCATGGCCATCACGTCTCCCTGGTTGCAGCGGGACGGTCGCGCATCCCGTTCGGCGCCTTGTGCCGTCGCCGTTTGAAAGTAACATTATTGTATGGCAAGAGCAGCGTTCTCGGCAGCGGGCGACGCAACACTGCCGTCGTGGACCGCGTGAGCGGGACCACATGGCCGAGCATCCCGGCCATGGTGGCCCGGGCCGCCGACGAGTTCGGTGAGCTGCTGGCCGTACGCGACGACCAGGCCTCGATGTCGTACGCGCAGCTGGCGGCGGCGGCCGACCGATTCGGGGCGGCGCTGGTCGAGTCGGGCGTCGAGCCCGGTGACCGGGTGGGCATCTGGTGCTTCAACTGCGCCGACTGGGTGGTCGCCGTCCTCGGCATCTTCGCCGCCGGTGGCGTCCTCGTCCCGGTCAACACCCGGTTCAAGGGACTCGAGGCGGCAGACCTGCTCGCGCGGAGCCGGGCCAAGGTCCTGGTGACGGTCACGGACTTCCTCGGGCACCGACTACGTCGCTCTGCTCGAGGGCGCCGGAACGCCACTGCCCGACCTGGCCACCACCGTGGTGGTGCGAGGTCCGGTCCCCGACGGTGCCGTTGTCGTGGGGAGACTTCATGGGCCGGGCCCGGACCGAGAGCCTGGACGAGGTCGGACGGCGGAGCGCCGCGCTCAGCGCCGACGATCCGTCGGACATCCTCTTCACCTCGGGTACCACCGGGGTGCCCAAGGGCGTCGTCATGACGCACGGGCGCACGCTCACCATCGCCACCGACTGGGTCGCCATGACCGGGCTCTCGGCCGGCGACGTCTACCTGCAGGTGAATCCCTACTTCCACATGTTCGGACTCAAGGCGGGCATTCTGGCCAGCGTGGCGGCGGGGGCGACGATGCTCCCCGAGCCGGTGTTCGACGTGGACCGCGTGCTCTCCCGGGTCGCCTCCGAGCGGGTCACCGTCCTGCCCGGCCCGCCCACGCTCTACCAGTCCATCCTCGACCACCCGGCCCGGGAGGATCACGACCTCTCGACCTTGCGGGTCGCCGTCACCGGCGCCGCCGACATCCCGGTCGAGCTGATCCGGCGGGTCGACGCCGAACTCCCGTTCTCCAAAGTCATCACCGGTTACGGGCTGACCGAGGGCGGCACCGCCTGCGGCACGTCGGACGACGACGACGCCGAGGCGGTGGCCACCACGGTCGGGCGTCCCCGACCCGGATTCGAGGTGCGCATCGTCGGCGAAGGCGGGCGCGAGGTCGCGCCGGGCGAAGCGGGAGAGGTCCTCCTGCGCGGCGGCAGCATCATGCTCGGCTACCTCGACGATCCCGAGGAGACGGCCAAGGTGCTCACGGAAGACGGCTGGCTGCACACCGGCGATCTCGGAACGCTCGACGAGGCAGGCCGGCTGCGCATCGTGGGCCGGGTCAAGGACATGTTCATCGTGGGGGGTTTCAACGCCTATCCGGCGGAGATCGAGAACGCGTTGTTGCGACACCCGTCCATTGCGCAGGCGGCGGTGATCGGCATCCCCGACGCGCGCCTGGGCGAAGTCGGGATGGCTTTTGTCGTGTTGTCGGAGCCGGCCTCGAGCGAAGACATCATCGAATGGAGCCGCGACCAGATGGCCAACTACAAGGTGCCTCGGGCGGTGGAGATCGTCGACGCCCTGCCGCTCAACGCCACCGGGAAGGTGATGAAGGAAACCTTGCGCCAGCAGGCATCGGAGGTGCGGGCGTGACGACACGCGCCTTCGGGCCTGTCGTCGCTCGCCGGCCTCCGCGTCATTGAGATGGGGGTCTGGGTCGCCGCCCCGTCGGCCGCTGCGCTGTTGGCCGATTGGGGTGCCGACGTGATCAAGGTGGAGCCCCCGTCGGGCGACCCCATCCGCGGTGCGCTGGGATCGCTGGGGATCGGCGACCGGCCCAACCCGGCCTTCGCGCAGGACAACCGGGGCAAGCGAAGCATCGTGCTCGACCTGCGCCAGCCCGAGGCCAAAGAGTCGCTCGAGGAGCTGCTCGCCTCGGCGGACGTCTTCGTCACCAACCTGCGGCCCGACGCGCTCGACGGCCTTGGCCTCGAAGCCGAGGCGACGGTGGCCCGCCACCCGCACCTCGTGTACTGCAGCATGAGCGGGTACGGCCTGCGGGGCGACGACCGCAACCGCCCTGCCTACGACATCGGTGCCTTCTGGGCCCGCACCGGGCTCTCCGTCCAACTGGCCACCAACGTCGACGGGGTCCCGCTCGAACGCGCGTGGTGGCATCGGGGACCACGTCTGCGGCCTGGCCGGGCTGGCCGGCATCCTCGCCGCCGTGCTCGAGCAGCGCCAGACCGGACGAGGGCGTGTCGTCGAGGTCTCGTTGCTGCGGACCGGCAGCTACATCCTCGGATGGGACCTGAGCCTGCAGGCCGCGCTGGGCAAGGTGGCGCCGGCGGAAGCCCGCGAGGTGAACCAGACGCCGTTCATGAACTCGTACCGGGCCCAAGATGGTCGCTGGTTCTTCTTCATGGGCCTCGAGGCGGATCGTCATATCGAGAGGATCTATCGGGCGCTCGGTCGCGAGGACCTGCACCAGGATCCGCGGTTCGCCGATGCCCGGGCGCTGCGCAAGAACCGGGCCGAGGTGATCGCGGTGCTCGACGAGATCATTGCGGCCGAACCGCTCGCCGTGTGGGCGGAACGATTCGATCGTGAAGGCGTGTGGTGGGCCCCGGCGTTGGGTCCGGCGGACGTGCTCGAGGATGCGCAGCTCGCGGCGAACGATGGGTTCGTCGATCTCGACCTCGGTGACGACGGTGGAACGCAGCGACTGGTGAACGGGCCCGTCGGCTTCTCGGACGCGACGGTCGGACCGGCGGGTCCGGCGCCGCGGCTCGGAGAGCACACCGAGGCCGTGCTGCGCGGAGCTGGCCGAACTGCGAGCGAGCCGGAGGGTGGCTCAGTCCTGAGCGCGGGCCCGGGCCAGCAGGCCTCGGGCGATGACGATGCGCTGGATCTCGTTGGTCCCTTCGCCGATGACCATGAGCGGCGCGTCGCGGTAGTAGCGCTCGACCGGGAACTCGGTCGTGTACCCCACGCCGCCGTGAATGCGCATCGACTCCATGCTCAGTTCGAGCGCGGTCTCGCTGGCGTAGAGCTTGGCCATCCCGGCCTCGACGTCACAGCGCAGACCCTTGGCTTTGCGCTCGGCCGCGTTGCGTGTGAGCAGCCGTGAGGCCTCCAGGCGGGTCGCCATGTCGGCCAGTTTGAGTGCGATGGCCTGGTGCTCGCCGATGGGCTTGCCCATCGTCTCGCGCTGCTGGGCGTACGAGAGTGCAGCGTCGAAGGCGGCGCGGGCGACCCCGACGGCGCGTGCCGCGATGTTGATCCGGCCCACTTCGAGCACGCTCAAGATCTGGGGCAGGCCGCGCCCCGCCTCACCGATGAGGTTGGCGGCCGGAATCCGGTGGTCGGCATAGGCCATCTCGACCGTCTCCACGCCGCGGTAGCCGAGCTTGCTCATGTTCTTGCTGACCGAGATGCCTTCGAAAGAAGGCCCCGGCTCCTTCTCGACGATGAAGGCGGAGATGCCCTCTTCCGAGCGGGCGGCGAGCGCCACGATGGCGGCCCGCTCTCCGTTGGTGACCCACGCCTTGGTGCCGTCGAGGACGTACTCCTCGCCGTCGCGCCGGGCCCGGCACGACAGGTTTCGTGTGTCACTGCCGGCGTCGGGCTCCGAGAGGGACAGGCAGCCCCGCTTGGCACCCGAAGCCATGGCGGGGAGCCAGCGCTGCTTCTGCTCCTCGGTCCCGTGCGTCATGATCAGCGTTGCCGCCATGGTGTGGGTGTTGACGATGCCGGTGAGGCTCATCCACCCGTAGGCCAGTTCCTCGATGACGCCGATGTAGGTGAGCAGGTCCAGGCCGAGGCCGCCGTAGGCCTCGGGGATCGTGACCCCGAAGAGGCCGAGGTCCCTCATCTGGTCGACGATCGCGGCGGGGAAGGTGTCGCTGCGTTCCAGGTCCGAGGCCACCGGGATGACCTCGCGGGCCACGAATTTCCGCACCAGCTCGATGATCTCGGTTCGGACCGCCTCGTCCACGTCCTGCGGGTTCGCTCCCGTCACGCCAGCACCTCTTTCTCCGCCGCGAAAACCATACACTTCGCTGGTGTTGACGCTGAATCTCAATTCGGAGAAGACTGTTTCCCGATGACGACGGGCCTCATGCACCGAGGGCTCGAGTCGGCTGCCACGCGCTTTCCCGATCACCCCGCCGTGCTGGCGGGCGATGCGACCTGGACGTTCGCCGATCTCGACCGGGCCGCCACCGCGGTCGCACGCGCCCTGGTGGACGCGGGGCATCGGCCTCGGAGACCGGGTGGCCATGATGACGTCGAACCGCCCGGAGTTCGTGGCGGTGGTCCACGGCGCCAGCAAGGTCGGGGTGGCGCCCGTCCTCCTGAACCCGGCCTGGAAGGCGATTGGAGGTGGCCGCCGCGTTCCGCCTGACCTCGCCAAGCTTCGGGGTGGCGGACGGTGACGGCACCGGGTTGCTCGCGCGAGGGCCTGGGCGAAGACGCCGTCCTCGACCTGGACGATGCCGACGCGGCACGCATCGTGGACCGGACATGCACCGAGGCCGTGCCGAGTGTCGATGTCAGTGAGGACGACGACGCCGTGCTGGTGTTCAGCTCGGGCACCACCGACTTGCCCAAAGCGGTGCGGCACACCCACCGCTCCATGGTGCTGGCGACGGCGCACTGGGTGGCTGCCCTCGGCCTCGGGCATGACGATCGTTTTCAGATCGCCACGCCGCCGTCGCACATCCTCGGGTTGTTGAACATGCTCACCGCGGCCGAAGCCGCCGCCACCGTCCGCCTGCACCGGCGTTTCGACCTCGACCAGGAATTGGACGCCATTGAGCGCGACCGGATGACGCTCGAGATGGCCGTCGCGCCGATCGCCCTGGCCATGGCCAACCATCCGGATCTCGAGCGCTACGACCTGTCTTCTTTGCGTTACATCATGTGGGGCGCGACCCCGGTGACACCGTCGGTGGCCGAGACGGTGACGGCGCGCACGGGTGTGCGCTGGCTGCCGGCCTACGGCACGAGCGAGGTTCCGGTGATCACCGCGAACCCGGTGGGGCGGCCCGAGGCCTGGCGGCTCGACTCCGCAGGCCTTCCGGTCGGTGACGTCGCCCTGCGGGTGGTCGACTTGGACTACGGGCGCCGTGCTCGCGCCGGGTGAGACCGGGGAGATCGAGGTGCGCAGTGCATCGGCCATGGCGGGATATCTGCCCGACGAGGCCACCGCGGCCGCCTTCGACGACGGGTGGTATCGCACCGGCGACGTGGGCTGGCTCGAGGCGGAGGGCTGGGTCCATCTCACCGACCGGTGCAAGGAGATGATCAAGGTGAGCGGTTTCCAGGTGGCGCCGGCCGAGATCGAAGCCGTCCTGCACGGCCACCCGGCGGTGCTCGACTGCGCCGTCTTCGGAATCGCCGACGAGCGGGCGGGCGAGGTGCCCGTCGCGGCGGTCCAGATCGAACCGGGAGTCGACGTGAGCGCTGAAGACCTCCAGGCGCTGGTGGCGGACTCGCTCGCGACCTACAAGCGCCTGCGCAGCGGTGGTACTGGTCGATGCCATCCCTCGGACGCCGTCGGGAAAGGTGCTGCGCCGCACGCTGCGCAGCGAATGGGATTCGCACGCCGACCCGCCATCGACGAGAGTGATCTGAAGTGGACGTCCGACTCTCGCCCGAGCAAGTGGCCCTGCGCGACTCGGCCGTCCAGGTGGTGGACCGGCTGGGCCCGCGCGTGGTGACCGACCTCGACGACACCGAGCGAGTGGTCAAACTCGACGCTGCGGTCACGGCCTCAGGCTGGCGTGAACTGCGTACAGCGTCGGACGAAGGAGGTCCCTGGGCGTCGGCGGTCGAGGTGGCGGTGGTGGCCGAGGAGTTGGGCCGCGGCCTGGCCGACGTTCCGTTCTTGGGCCCGACCATGGCCGCCGACCTGCGACGGTTGGCCGGAGTTGCGGCGGCGACGGCGCCCGAGACGGTGGTGCTCACGGCAGACCTTTCCGAACTTGGCACGCGCTCGGGACGCGCGCCTGCTCGAAAGTGGACTGGCTGTCGATGCTCGCGGCGCGGCATCGGCGGTCGTCCTGCAGACGCAACCGGCCCATTCCGGTCCCGGTTGGGGAGTTGGGTCGTTGTCCGTGAGCGAGAACGGGGCTGCAGCACGGGGTTGACCTGACCCGAGCCGTCGTTCCCTGCCCTTCGGGGTCGTCGGTCTCGGCTCTGCCCGAACCGGGTCGCTCGCTCGACCACGACGAGCTGGCGCGCTGGCACAGCCTTGGCCTGGCGGTCGCGTGCGCCGATCTTGTTGGCGTGATGCGAGGCGCCATCGCCCTGGCGGCCGACTATGCCCGCGAGCGCAAGCAGTACGGCGCGACCATCGGTTCCTTCCAGGCCGTCCAACACCTGCTGGCCGACGCCCAGGTCGCCATGGAGGGCTCGCGGAGCATCGCTCTGCACGCCGCCTGGGCGGTCGATGCCCTGCCCGGGGCCGACGCACTGGCCACGGCGTCGTCCGCCAAGGCCTATTGCGCCAGGGCCGCTCGCGCCGTGTGCGAGACGGCCATTCAGGTGCACGGCGGCATCGGCAATACCTGGGAGTGCCTGGCCCACGTGTACCTGCGGCGGGCCCTCCTCTCCGCCGAACTGCTCGGGGGGAATCGGCCTCAGCTTGGACCGGGTGCTGGCCAGTCACGGGATCGGAGGCGACGATGGACTTCGGTGACTCGGCGGAGGAACAGGCGTTCCGCCTGCGTCTGCGCGAGTGGCTGGTCGAGAACAATCCGGGCCTGCCCCCGTCGTCGACCGCCGACGAGTATTGGGACGGCCAGGCCGCCTGGCACCAGACGCTCTACGACGCCGGCTTCTTCGGCCTGTCCTGGCCCACGGAAGTGGGCGGCCACGGTCTGCCCAGCGTCTACGACGTCATCCTCGACGAGGAACTGACCGCGGCGGCGGCCCCGCCGCGTCCGAGCGTCGGATACCTGGTCCAGGGCCTGCTCGAGCACGGGAGTGCGGACGTCCAGCAGCGATTCCTGCCCGGACTCGTGAGCGGGCGGGAGCGTTGGTGCCAGGGGTTCAGCGAGCCCGACGCCGGCTCTGACCTGGCCTCGTTACGCACGCGAGCCGAGCGGGACGGGAGCGAGTACGTCATCACCGGGCACAAGGTCTGGACGAGTTACTCCGACGCCGCCGACTGGTGCCTGGTCCTGGCCCGGACCGACCCCGACGTCCCCAAGCATCGCGGCATCTCGGCCTTCGTGGTGCCGATGGGCCAGTCCGGCATTGAGCAGCGACCCCTGAAAATGATCAACGGCATCACCCGCGAGTTCGGCGAAGTGCTCTTCGACGGCGCCCGTGTCGACGCGGCCAACATGGTCGGGCAGCCGGGCGAGGGCTGGCGCCTGGCCATGACGGTCGTGAGCCACGAACGAGAGCCCGGCGAACTCGGCTACGTGGCCCGCTACGGGAAGCTGGCCAACGAGTTGGTGCACCGGGTGCAGGCCGAGCCGGCGCGCTACGGCGCCGAACAGCGGCGCGACCTGGCCTGGGCCTTGGTCGAGGTCGACATGCTGCGCTGCCACGTGAGCCGCCGGCTCTCGGACCGGCTCGACGGCATCGTCCACGGCCCCGAGGGCTCGGTGGACAAGCTCCTCATGACCTGGTGCGAGCAGGCGGTCGGCCATGCCGCCCTTGCGGTCGGTGGCGTCGCGCCGGCCGGTGAGGACGACACCTGGCTCAAGGCGTACCTCTACAGCCGAGCCCAGAGCGTGATGGGCGGCACGTCACAGATCCAACGCAATCTGATCGCCACCCGAATCCTGGAGATGCCCGCCACATGAAGACCTACGACGTGCCCGACGAGATCCTCGTCGAGGCCGATGGACCGATCCGTATCATCACCCTCAACCGACCTGACGACCTCAACGCCACCAACCACGTCCTCCACTCCGGGCTGGCCGCGCTGTTCCCACAGCTCGACGCCGACACCGAGGCGCGGGTGGCCGTCATCACCGGCGCCGGCCGTGCGTTCTGCGCCGGTGGCGACTTCTCCTACATCGACGAGTTGACGCGGGACACTGCGCTGCGCAAGCAGACCCTCGTCGACGGCAAGGCCATCGTGACGGGGATGGTCGGTTGCCGCGTCCCGATCGTGGCCGCGGTGAACGGCCCGGCGGTGGGACTCGGCTGTTCGCTGGTCGCGCTGTCCGACGTGGTGTTCATGGCGGAGAGTGCCCACCTGGCGGACCCACACGTGCTGCTGGGTCTGGTGGCCGCCGACGGCGGTCCCGTGGTCTGGCCGCTGCTCACCAGCCTCCAGTTGGCCAAGGAGTACGCCCTCACGGGGGAACGCATTCCCGCGGCTCGCGCGGCGGAGATCGGACTGGTCAACCACGTCTGCCCCGACGACGAGGTCTTGGCGCAGGCCAAGGAGTGCGCCCGGCGCATCGCCAGCCTGCCTCAGGGCGCGGTGGAGGACACCAAGCGGGTGATCAACCTTCACCTCGAGCGGGCCGTGCTGGCCACGATCGACTACGCGCTTGAGTGCCGAGGACCGGTCGTTCACCTCGCCCGAACTCCGGGCGAACCTCGACCGCATGATGAAGCGGGAGTCCCGCCCGGCCGAGTGATGCGACGTCGTGCCGTGTCCTCAGCTCGGGGCCGGCGCGTCCGCGCGTCGGTCGGCGCCCGAGCGCGGCCAGGTAGTCGCCCAGCGCGTGGCCGGCGGCGAGGACGTGGTCCTCCGCCACCCGTCGGGCCAGGGAGGCGTCGCCGGCCGCCATGGCCGCGAGGAGCGCGGCGTGCTCGTGCTTGCTGCGGTGCTCCTGTTCTGGGAAACAGCTCGAAGTAGTTTCCCGGCACGACGCGGATCGCCTGGCGCAGGTACACCAGCAAGCGAGGGGAGCGGGCGGCGTGGTTGACCGCCCGGTGAAAGCGGCGGTTGGCCCCGACCACGTCGTCTGATCCGTCGATGTCGTCGGCCAGGCGCTCGAGTTCGGCCAACTCGGCGGACGCCCATGCGCTCGGTGGCCATTTCGGCTCCCTTGCCGGCCAGTGCGGCCAGGATGGCGAAGTTGTCGACCGCGTCGTCAGGCGTGATGCCGACGACGGCCATCCCGCTGCGGGGCGTGATGGCGACGAGCCCCTCGTAGGAGAGCTCGAGCAGGGCCTCCCTGATCGGGGTGCGGCTGATCCCGAATTCGGCCGTCAGCTGGTCGAGGTCGAGCCGGTCGCCCGGCCGCAGCCGGCCGGTGAGGATGCGGTCGCGCAGCTCGTTGGCCGCTTGGGCCCGAACGGTGGTGCTGATCAGTTTGATATCTGAAATATTACATATTAAGTTTCGGCAGAGCACGTCATCGAGACAGTTTCCGCCGTCGTGCGCCTCGAACGTCGAAGCAAGGTGGACGTCGAAGCACCAAAGGTCGCAGCGATGAAGAAGGAGAGGGCCATGCCGGACGGCTCGAAGCGCCAGATGGCGTTGGTGGGGTTCATGCAGGCGGGGAACGCCACCGTCTACGCCGGTTCGTGGCGCCATCCGGCGACCGAACACGGCTTCCTGCAGGCGAGCTACTACGAGAAGCTGGCCCGCACGCTCGAGCAGGGCTGCTTCGACCTCATGTTCTTCGACGATCGGCTGGCCATGCCGGGCATCTACGCCGGCTCGGTGGCCGAGGCCGTACGGACCGGGGCCCGGCCGGTGAAGCTGGACCTGAGCATTGTGCTCGGGATCTGCGCCGCGGCAACGAGTCGGATCGGGCTGGGCGCCACGTACTCGACGACCTACTACACGCCCTTTCACGTCGCCCGGACCTTCGCCACCCTCGATCACCTCTCGGGCGGTCGGGCCGCCTGGAACGTGGTGACCTCGGTGAACGACGGCGAGGCGCAGAACTACGGGCTCGAAGAAGCGCTGCCCCACGACAAGCGCTACGACCGGGCCGACGAGTTCCTCGAGGCGACGACCGGATTGTGGGACACGTGGGAGGACGACGCCCTCGTGCTCGACCGCGAGACGCCGCTCTTCGCCGACCCGGCCAAGGTGCACCGGCTCGACCACGACGGCGAATGGTTCAAGGTGCGCGGGCCGCTCACCGTGCCCCGGGGACCCCAGGGCCGGCCGGTCCTGCTCCAGGCCGGGTCGTCGGGGCGTGGCCGTGACTTCGCCGCACGCTGGGCCGAGCTCATTTTCACCGGCGATCCCGACATCGACATCGCCCGTGCCCACTACAAGGATCAGAAGGAGAAGATCGGCGAGCGGGGCCGCAGCCCTGAAAGCGTCAAGATGCTGCCGATGGCCTACACGGTCGTCGGCGAGTCGACGGCGCACGCGGAGGAGCGCGAACAGCTCTTCCTCAACGACCTCGTCGAGCCCATGGCCTCGCTCACCTTGCTGTCCGAGCTCATGAACTACGACTTCTCCGGGCTCTCGCTCGACGCGCCGATCACCGACGAGCTGATCGAGTCCGTGTCGGGCATCCGCGGGTTGGTGCAGAACATCAAGACGCACGTCGGTGGTGACACCATGACGCTGGCCGACCTGGCGGGGCACCGGGCCACCTTGCTCCAGGGGCCACGGTTCGTCGGGACTGGCCCCGACATCGCCGACCAGATGGAGGCGTGGTTCGACAGCGGCGCCTGCGACGGGTTCGTGATTGCGGCCACCCACACCCCGGGGGCCTACGAGGACGTCGTCCGCCTGGTCGTACCGGAACTCCAGCGGCGAGGGGTTTTTCGCCGCGGGTACAGCGGGACGACGTTGCGCCAACACCTCGGGCTCGAGCGTCCCGCCTCCACGCTGCGTGCCTGATCCGCCCGACCTCCCGTTGCGCGGCATCCGCGTGGTCGACGCGGCGACCCTGGCCGCCGGGCCCATGGTGGCGACCGCGCTCGGGGAGTTCGGCGCCGAAGTGGTCAAGGTGGAGCAGCCCGGAGCCGGTGACCCGCTGCGCACGTGGGGTCACATGAAGGATGGCGTCGGTCTGTTCTGGAAGAGCATGGGCCGCAACAAGCAGTGCGTCACCCTCGACCTGCGTGAGGTGGCAGGCCAGGAGCTCTTCCATCGCCTGCTCGCGGTGAGCGATGTCGTGGTGGTGAACAACCGGCCCAGCGCGCTGGCCCGATGGGGTCTCGACTACGAGTCGGTGCGCGCCACCAATCCGCAGATCATCATGCTGCACGTGAGCGGATTCGGCAGCGGCGGTCCAGCCAGTGATCGTCCGGGATTCGGGACGTTGGCCGAAGCCATGAGCGGTTTTGCCCACGTCACGGGCCAGCCCGACGGCCCCCCGACACTGCCACCCTTTTTCCTGGCCGATGGGGTGGCCGCACAATCGGCCACCTACGCGGTCATGATGGCGCTCTACCACCGTGACGTCCACGGTGGCGGCGGACAGTTCATCGACGTCAACCTCATTGAGCCGCTGGCCCGCTTGATCGAGACGACGACGCTGGCCTACAGCCACAAGCAGGTGGTGCAGGGGCGCACGGGCAACCGGCTCGACGCCAGCGCGCCGCGCAACGCCTACCGGACGGCGGACGGCCGCTGGGTCGCGCTCTCGAGCGCCTCGCTCAACATCGTGAAGCGGCTCTACCGCACGGTAGAGCGGCCCGATCTGGCCGAGGACCCCGAGTACGTCGATCCGGTGCGTCGCCAGGGCCACGCCGACGAGATCGACGGCATCGTGGCGGACTGGGTTGCCGCCCGCCCCTTCGTCGAGGTCATGGACACGTTCGAGCGGGCGGAGGTGGCCGCGGCTCCGGTGTACGACGCGGCGCAACTGTTGGCCGACGAACACCTGGCCGCCAGGGGCACCTTCGTGCAGATGGCCGACCCAGACCTGGGGACCATGACGGTGCAGGCACCGGTGGTCCGCATCGGGGACATGCCGGGCCGCATCGACTTCCTGGGCCGGGCGGTGGGCGCCGACAACGATGCCGTCTTCGGTGAGCTGCTCGGCCTGGACGCGGCGCGCCTGGCCGAGCTGCGCGCCGCCGGCGTCATCTGAATTCGACTGAAGGAGGCGACTGTGCCACCACCCCGAGCCCGACGATCAGAGCTGGCCACACCCGCCAGCAGCGAGCGCATGTGCGAGAAGGCACCCGCTGCGGGCGCCGACCTCGTCTTCCTCGACCTCGAGGACGCGTGCGCACCGTCGATGAAGGAGGCGGCGCGCGCCATCGCGGTCGGCGCCCTCACCAACCTCGAATGGGGCCGAACGGTGCGGGCCGTGCGCATCAACGGCATCGACACGCCCTGGTGCCACGGCGACGTCATTGAGGTGGTCACCGGCGCCCGCGATGCCCTCGATGTGCTGATCGTCCCCAAGGTGCGGACGGCTCGCGACGTGTGGTGGGTCGACGTGCTGCTCGGCCAGCTCGAAGCGAAGCTGGGGCTCACCCGGCCCATCGGCCTCGAGGTGCTCATCGAGGAGGCCGAGGGATTGGCCAACGCACTCGAGATCGCCCAGTCCAGCCCGCGGCTCGAGGCGCTGATCTTCGGGGCGGGCGATCTGTCCGCTTCGTTGCACGCCCGGGTGGATGGGAACTTCGACCCGGTTGCCGACTACCCGGGAGATTTCTGGCACTTCGCCCGGGTGCAGGTGCTGACAGCGGCCCGTGCCGGGATGATCGACGCCATCGACGCGCCCTATCCGGCCTACCAGGACCCCGGCGGCTACCGCCGGGCCGCGACGCAGGCGAGTGCGCTCGGCTTCGACGGCAAGTGGGCCATCCATCCGTCGCAGGTCCCGCTGGCCAACGAGATCTTCTCGCCGACCGCGCAGGAGGTGGACGAGGCCCATCAAGCCATGGCCACCTACCGGGAGGCCGAAGCGGGCGGGGTCGGCGCCATCGGGCGCGACGGCCGCCTGGTCGACGCCGCCCACATGCGCCTGGCCGCCAACACCCTGCACAAGGCGGCCGTCGCCGGGCTGGCCGGGGGCGAGGCCGCTCCGGCCACCTGATGGCGGGCGATCCGCCGGGTGATCAGGGAGTTTCGTTTCGCGGTGTACCGATCATCCCAATAACGGAAACGGCCTTCTCACCAGCAGAGAGCCCTGCTACCATAAGGCCGTCGTTGACCGCCGCACTGGGAGGGACCCGCGCATGGCACGTTGGCCGAAGCCGTCTGAGGGGAGTTGGACCGAGCACTTCGATCTCGGCACCGAGCCCATCTCCTACGAGGACTCGATCTCACAGGAGTTCTTCGAGCTCGAGCGCGAAGCGATCTACAAGCGGGCCTGGCTCAACGTGGGCCGGGTGGAGCAATTGCCGCGCAAGGGGAGCTACTTCACCAAGGAACTGGCCGTGGCCCAGACCTCGGTGGTCATCGTCCGCGGCACGGACGGGGAGATCAGGGCCTTCCACAACGTGTGCCGCCACCGCGGCAACAAGCTCGTGTGGAACGACTACCCGCAGGAGGAGACCAGCGGCGTCAGCCCGCCAGTTCGTCTGCAAGTACCACGGCTGGCGCTACGACCTCGACGGGTCCAACACCTTCGTCCAGCAGGAGTCAGAGTTCTTCGACTTCGACCGGGACGAGTTCGGACTGGTCCCGGTGCACTGCGACGTCTGGGCCGGCTTCATCTTCGTCAACGTGGCCAAGGGCGAGCCGGAGCAGAACCTGCGCGACTTCCTCGGGCCGATGGTGACCAGGCTCGAGAACTATCCCTTCGAGAAGCTGACCGAGCGCTACTTCTACCGGGCCACGGTGAACAGCAACTGGAAGCTCTACATGGACGCCTTCCAGGAGTTTTACCACGCGCCCATCCTGCACGCGAAGCAGACGCCGCCCGACCTTTCCACGTCCATGCAGCAGGCCGGCTTCGAGGCGCCCGCCTACGCCATCGACGGGCCGCACCGCTTGGTCAGCACGGCCGGCGTCCACCCGTGGACGCTGCCCGAGAACATGCTCAAGCCGATGGAGCTCATCACGCGCAGCGGCCTCTTCGGTCCGTGGGACAAGCCCGACCTCGACTTCGATCCGAAGGCGGCGGGGATCAACCCGGCCGGCTGCGACCCCTGGGGCCTGGACTCGTTCCAGGTCTGGCCCAACTTCGTGATCCTGGTCTGGGGGCAGAACTGGTACCTGACGTACCACTACTGGCCCACAGCCGCAGGCTCGCACGTCTTCGAGGGCACGCTGTACTTCGTCCCGCCGAAGAACGCCCGGGAACGCGTGCAGCAGGAACTGGCGGCCGTCTCCTTCAAGGAGTACGGGCTCCAGGACGCCAACACGCTCGAAGCAACCCAGCGTGCGCTCGAGTCGCGTGTGATCGACCGCTTCCCCTTGATGGATCAGGAAGTGCTGTGCCGGCACCTGCACAAGGTGACCGCCGAGTGGGTGGACGACTACAAGAAGACGCGCGAGTCAGCGGAGGTCTGAGCGCCATGGCCGATTCACTTTTGCCCCCCGAGTTCTCCGACCTCGAGCCCTTCGCGGCGACCTGGTGCCTGGCCACGGAGCCCGAGCGCTTCGCCCAGCGCCTGGCCGTCCCCATGGACGGGATGCAGGCCTTCTACGACGCCGTGACGCCGCGGGCCGAGGCCGCCATGACCTACCTCGACGAGTTCCCGCTCGACGACATGCCCGAGGACGCCAGGAACCTGCTGCACCTCTTGCTGTCCATGGTCATGGTCTCGTTCCCGATCGAGTGCTGGGGCCAGGGCCGGGTGCCCGACACGGGCGCGGCCTACCTGGATCTGCTGGTCGAGCCCGGACCCTGAGCCCGGGGCTCAGCCCAGCACGGCCGAGCACCGCCGAGCCCGAGGTGATGGCGCGGTCGCCGTTGCCCTCGTCGTGGATGAGCAGCCGCACGCCAACCGTGCCGTCGGGCGCCGGGTAGGCCGAACCGTCCACGCGGAACGGTCCCACCTTGCCGCGGGCGAGGAACATCACGTGCCAGCTCTGCACGCCGATGCGGCGGGTGCCGGCGAGCTCGGCGGCCAGGTCGATGGCAGCCGTCTCGAGCACAATGTGCTGGGGCCCGATGTGCAGCGCCGCATCCGGAGAGGCGAACTCGGTCGTGAGCTCGGGAAGTACCCAGTGGCCGTCCGTACGGCGTGACGCCCCGAAGACCTGCCAGAGCGGTGGCAGCGAGGGCGAGTCCTCAATCACCAGCTTGGAGTCCTCGACATCCATGCGCTCGAGCCCCTCGGGCGGGAGACCGATGCTCGCGCCCTGTCCGTCGATGAAGGCGATGACCCGCTCGGGGTTGTCGGCGTCGACGATGCGGCAGCGCCCGTAGCCCATGGTGCGGCCCTGGTGGATCGACCCCGAGTCGACCACCTCGATCGTCTGGACGTCGAAGCCCGGATCGAGGATCTGGACGGAGGCGATGACGGGGTTGGGGACGGCGACCAGGTCGGTCTGGCCACCCTCGGGCGAGCTGATGGCCAGCGGGGCCACCATGATGCCGCCGGCCTCGTTGCGCATGTCGCGGCGGATGCGGACCGTGTTGTCCTCGGGTCCCAGGTTCATGGAGGAGTGGTTGCGCCCGATGTAGCGGTAGCTGAGCAACCCGCTCCAGCGCCTTGGTCAGCTCTTCGCGGTAGGCGTCGGGGTCGTCCTTCAGCTCGCGGATGTCACGCATGGGTTCAGTCATGGTTCCCATCCTCGCACCGGCCGATGATCACATCGCCTCGTACTCGACCGTGACCGTCTGGCCTCGGGGTAGTCCCTGGCAGGTGAGGATCCACCCCTCCTCGACCTCCTCGGGCGTGAGGGCGTTGTTGGCCCGCATGACGGCCGATCCTTCCCTCAGGAAGGCCATGCAGGTGGCGCAGTTGCCCGACTCACAGGAGAAGGGCGGGCGCAGGCCACCGCGGCGCGCCGTCTCGAGCAAGGTGTCCCCGCGTTGATAGGTCACGACGACGCTCTTCTTGTTGAGGATCACGGTGACCTCGGCGGGCACGTCGTCGGCGCTGGCCCCGCCGCCGCCCGCCTCTTCCGCCGCCGTCCTCCTTCTCCTGCTGTTCGACCAGGAAGCGCTCAATGAAGATGCGCTCGGGGGCCACCCCCCGCCCGGCCAGGACGGTCTCGACCAGGTCCATGAAAGGGCCGGGACCGCAGATGTAGAAGTCGGCCTCGAGGTCGGGGCCGACGAAGCCGGCCACATCGTCGGGGGCGAGGAAACCGGCCGTCCGAGTCGTGGTGGTGGCGCACCTCGAGGCGACCGGGGTACGCCACCTGCAGGCCGGCCAGGGCGTCCTCGAAGATGACCGACGACGCGTCGCGGTTGGCGTAGAGCAGCCGGACCGGCCGTGCGCTCGTGGCCAGCATGTGCTTGGCGATGGACATCACCGGCGTGATGCCGCTGCCCCCGCAGAGGCCGACCACTGTCCGTTCCGAGTCCTCTGGGCAGAACACGCCGGCCGGTTTGGTCAGCTCGACCACGTCTCCGGCTGCGATGTGGTCGAGGAAGAAGTTGGAGACCACGCCCGCCCGCCACGCGCTTGACGGTCACCGTGAGATCGTCGTCGACGCCCGGTGTGCTCGACATGGAATACGAGCGCAGCTGTTCCTCGCCGTCGACGTGGACGCGGAACGTGCAGAACTGGCCGGGCCGGTAGGTGAAGGTCTCGGCCAGGTCGGGCGGGACGTCGAGCACGAAGGAGCTGGCGTCGTGCGTCTCGCGCACGACCTCCTTCACCCGCAGCTGGTGGTAGCCGTGCTGGCGCAGGACGGGGTCATGACCCGTCACCGTGCGCCCACCACCGGATCGATCCGAACCCGGCCCGCTGGCTCGGCGCTACTGCGGCGTCGGCCAGGCGACCGACTTCGTCTCGAGGTACTGGTCGAAGCCGGCCAGCCCGTTCTGCCGCCCGATGCCGCTGTGCTTGTACCCGCCGAAGGGCATGTCGGCCTGGCCGATGGGCATACCGCCGTTGACGGCGAGGCTGCCCGTGCGGATGCGTTCGGCCACCGAGATGGCCCGGTCGAGCGAGCCCGAGAAGACGCCACCGGAGAGGCCGTAGACGCTGTCGTTGGCGATGCGGACCGCATCGTCGTCGTCGTCGTAGGGGATGGTGACCAGCACCGGTCCGAAGATCTCCTCCTGCGCGATGGTCATGGAGTTGTCGACATCGGTGAAGAGCGTGGGCTCGACGAACCAGCCCTTGGGCAGGTGGGCCGGGCGGCCGCCACCCAGGGCCAAGGTGGCTCCCTCCTCGACGCCCTTGGCGATGTAGCCGAGCACGCGGTCGCGCTGCTTGGCCGAGATCACCGGGCCCATCAGGACGTCGGGCTGCTGGGGGTCGCCGTAGGCCACCGAGGAGAGCGTCGCTTTGAGGATCTCCACTCCCTCCTCGTAACGCGACCGCGGCAGGAGCATGCGGGTCTGGATGGCGCACCCCTGGCCGGCGTGGAAGCAGACGGCGATACCCGAGGGCACCGAGGTCGCGAAGTCTGCGTCGTCGAGCACGATGGTGGCCGACTTGCCTCCCAGTTCCAAGAAGGTGCGCTTGAGCGTCGCCCCACCCCTTTCCATGATGCGCATGCCCACGGCGGTGGAGCCGGTGAAGGAGATCAGGTCCACCTTGGGGGAGAGCGTCAGCTCCTCGCCGACCAGGTGATCCGACGAGGTGACCACGTTGAGCACGCCCGGAGGGAATTCGGTCTGCTCGGCCACGAGGCGGCCCAGGCGGGTGGCGTTCCACGGCGTGTCCGGAGCCGGCTTGAGCACGACCGTGTTGCCGGTGGCCAGCGCTTGGCCGAGCTTGTTCAGCGTGACCTCGAGCGGGAAGTTCCACGGGACGATGGCCCCGACCACGCCGACCGGTTCCTTCCAGATCTGGCGGGTGTTGGCGGTGCCGCGCCGATCGACCGCACCCGTCAGCTCGGTGCGCCACGGGTACTCGTCGATGAGCTTGATCGGGTAGGTCAGCGCGCCCTCCAGCGGGATGTCGAGCTGGTTGGCGAAGGTGGTCATCCGCGGGCAGCCGACCTCGAGGATCAGTTCCTCGCGCATGCCCTCGCGATCCTTCTCCAAGGCCTCTTGGAGCTGGGACAGGCACGCCTTGCGGCGGTCGCGGTTCGTCGCCCAGTCCGTCTCGTCGAAGGCTCGACGGGCGGCGTCGATGGCCCGGTGCATCTCGGCGTTCGACGCATCGGCCACCGGCCCGAGGACCTCTTCGGTGGCCGGGTTGACGTTGTCGAAGGTCTGGCCCGAGTCGGCCTCGATCAGCTCGCCGTCGACGAGCATCCTCATTTCGTGGCCGGCGTCTGCCGTCATGGCCCACCCCTTGTCTCTCGGCTGTCTCTCACCGAGCGGAAACCGAGTTATCAAAATCTGCGAGAAGCATAATCGACGGTCGCCCGAGCACGCCCCGGGCCGTCCGCCGGGACCAGCAGGTTGCGCGCCCGAACTCAGAGGGCGAAGGACGGGGGCAGGGTCCTCGTGGCGAGCACGTCGGCCCCGACGCTGACGGGTGAGGGCGCTGCCCGCTCCGAGGAGCTGGTCCAGCACGACGACCCGCTTGTAGAAGTGGTGGAAGGCGTGCTCGGCGGTGAAGCCGATCCCGGCCAGCACCTGCTGGCAGTGTTTGGCCGCGGTCCGCGCCCCTTGCCCGGCCATGCCCTTGGCCATGGCGGCGAGGACCGGGGAGGGCTCGTCCCAGGCAGCGGCCACGAGGCTGTCGGCCGCCTCAATGGCAATCAGGCTGTCGGCCAGCCGGTGGCGCACGGCTTGGAACATCGCGATGGGCCGCCCGAACTGCATGCGTTCGAGGGCGTGCTGGCGGGCCAACTCGAGCATCGTTCGTGCCGCGCCGATCAGCTCGTGGCTCAGCGCCAGCTGGCCCAGCGCGACCGCGCCGACCCACGGTCGCGGCGGGCAGTGGGTTGGTCTGGCCGCAACTCGACCTCGCCGCGCACCTCGAAGAGGCCGATCGCCGGATCGATACCCTCGAGCGGGCGCAGCGCGAGCGCCGCGACGGGCACCACGAGCGCGGTCAATCCCTCGGGTCCTGCGGCCACGACGACCGCAGTCTTCGTGCCGGGCCAGCGAGGCCGATCCGAGCCCGGCCACCGTGCAGCGCCCGGACTCGACCACGGCCCGGTGGCGCCCACGCACGCAGGGGAGGCAAGACGACGGCCGCTCCGTCGGGCGCGCCCAGGGCGTCGGCCAGCAGCCAGTCGAGCGCGGAGGAGGTGGCGTTGGCCCGCCCCGCGGCATCGAAGAGAAGCGGAGACGGCGGCCCGACGATCGGCCGCCAACGCATCGCGCCATCCGAGGTCGTCGAGCGCGCGGTCGAGGGCCTCGCCACTCCCGGTCTCGACGGCGCGGGTCACGCTGCCCGCGAAGAGCGCGAGCTCCTCGTCCTCCATCACCGGTCGTCACCCAGGCCGAGCAGGCGACGGGCGATGATGTTGCGCTGGATCTCGGAGCTGCCGCCGTAGATGGTGGCGGCGCGCGAGTACAGGAACTCGGCGCGCCAGCGCCGGCTGGCCGGGTCGTCGCCGAGTGCCACGTCCGCCCCCAGCGCCTCGGCCGCCAGGTCGAAGACGGCCTGCTCGGCGGCGGCCACCAGCGCCTTGTCGATCGAGGTCTCGGCGCCGAGCGTCTCGCCGGCGGCCAGCCGGCGCTGCGTGGCCCGCGAACGCGCCTTGAAGGCCCACAGCAGCTCCATCGCCTCGCCCAGCGCCTTGGGGTCGAGCGCCCCGGGGCGGCCTCGTGCACCAGCCGCTCGAGCCGCCGCTGCATGTAGGCGGCGCGGTGCCACAGCGCGGTGCTCCGCTCGTAGGGCAGGAGGTTCATGGCGATGGCCCAGCCGCCGTCGACGTGGCCCAGCACCCGGTCGTCGGGGATGTGCACGTCGTCGTAGAAGACCTCGGAGAACTCCTCGACGCCGTGCATCGCCTCGAATGGGGCGCACGGTGATGCCCGGGGTGTCCATGTCGACGAAGAAGGCGGTGATCCCGCGGTGGGCCGACTCCGGGGTGCCCGTCCGGGTCAGGAGCACGCAGCGCGCGGCGAACTGGGCCAGGCTGGTCCACACCTTCTGGCCGTTGACCCGCCAGCCGTCGCCCTGGCGCGTGGCCCGGCACATGAGCGAGCCGAGATTGCTCCCGGTTCCCGGTTCGGAGAAGCCCTGGCACCACGTCTCCTCGCCGCTGAGCAGGCGGGGCACCATGTCGGCCGCCAGCGCCGGGGGAGCGAAGTCGATCATCGTGGGCGCCAGCACCTCGGCCATGGAGTAGATGCCGGGCTCGACGAAGTCCCGCGCCGTCAGCTGCTCGCCCAGGTAGGCCCGCAAGCAGGTTGCTTCCGCCCAGGCCGCCGACGCGCTCGGGCCAGCCCATGCGCATGAAGCCGGCGTCGTAGGCGAGGCGCAGGACCCTGCGCAGATGGGCCATCTGCGCGTCCAGCGTCCCGATGCCGTCGTAGTCGGGGGTGAGCTCGGCCGCATGCGCGTCGAGCCACTGGTCGACCGCAGCCTTGAACTCGGCAAGCTCCACGACGGCCCGGGTCAGCCAGCCGGTTCTTCGGAGGGGAGCGGGCGCGTCGGGTCGTGTGGCTTGCCCGAGTCACGGGTGCCGTTGCGGCGCAGGAACGTCATCTTCCTGGTGCGCAGGCGCCAGCCCTGCTCTGTCTTGCGGTAGGTGTCGCTGTACCAGCCGATGCGCATGTCGTGCGTGGTCTGGTCCACGAAGCACAGCGTCTGGCCGCCCGTCCCGGTCTCCTCGTCGAGTTCGAGCACCGGGGTCCCGGTCAGGAAGAGACCCTTGGGGGCGGCCGCCACCAAGGTGGGGAAGTCCGTGAGGGTATAGGTCTCGCCGAACGCGCTGTAGGTGCCGTCAGGGGTGAAGACGTCGATGACCGCGTCGATGTCGTCTTGGGTCAACCCCAGGGCGTACCGGGCCAGCACCTGCTCGAGCTCCTTGATGTCGGCCAGCCGCGCCTCGTCCATGCCGGCGACGATAACAGCATTCTCAAAATCCGGAATGGACGACGGCGTCAGAGCGGCCACCCGTGCATACCGGAAGCGTCAATGCACGGAGTTGTGGCCGTGAGCGGCAGGTTGGGGAGAGTCATCCTCTCCGAGAAAGCGAACTCAGTACACTGGCCAAATGTCCACCCCAGACACCCCTGCTGCCGGCGACGGCACGCCGGTGCGCCGGCGGGACCTGGCCGTCGCCCGCTCTCTCGACTCGGCCCGGGCCCGGAGCGAGGGCAGGGTCCAGCGCTTTCTCGATGCCGGCTTCGAGCTCCTCTCGGCCGCCGAGTCGGGCAAGGAGTTCACGGTCCAAGAGGTGGTCGACCGCTCTGGGCAGTCGCTGCGCAGCTTCTACCAGTACTTCGCCGGCAAGCACGAGCTGCTCCTCGCCCTCTTCGACGAAGCCATCCGCTCGACCGCCGACCGCCTCGAGGAACTGGTGGCCAAGGAGTCCACACCGCTCGAGCGACTCCACTGCTTCGTCGTCGAGTACTACCGGATGTGCCTGCCCGCACCGAAGGGCCGGGCCTCCAAGAACAACCCGACCCCGGTCATGGCGGAGTTCAGCCACGAGCTGCTCACGGCGCACCAGGACGAGGCGGCGCGGGCGTTCGTGCCGTTGGTCACGCTGCTCGAGAAGGTCGTCGCCGACGCGGTGGATGCCGGGGTGGTCCGGACCGGTCTCGCCTACGACGACGCGGCGGGCTTCATCCTCTCCACCATCATGTTCAACGCCACCTACGCGTCGACCATCTCGGGTTTGCAGACGCATGATCCGGCGCAGTCGGCCGACGACATGTGGCGATTCATCTCGGTCGGCATTCTCGCCCCCGCCACCAGCTGATCGCCGGGCGGGAGCACGGCTCAGTCCAGCCGCTCGCTGAGCAGGCCGAGCACGTCGAGGTCGATGACGGCCTGCGTCGTGCGCTCCATGGCCACGCGTGCCACCTCGGCCGGCTGCCACCGCGAACCCATGGCCGCTGTCGTGGTGGCCGAGATCCACGAGTAGACGACGAACAGCCGATACTGCTCGCGTTGCAGCTCTGGTTCGAGTTCGATCCCGTGGTCCGCCAGTGCCGTCCGGTAGCGGGCCAAGAGCGCGTCCTCCTCGGCCCGGCGTACCTCCGTCGGCAGGGAGTTGCCCAGGAAGTAGGCCACGTCGCGCATGCCGGGGAAACGGCTGGCCACGGCCCAGTCGAAGAAGCCAGTTCGCTTCCCGTCAACCAGCAGGTTGCCGATGTGGTCGTCGCCGTGAATCAGGGTGCGACGTGCCCTCGTTCCACAGGGCCGCCACCTCGCGTGAACGCGCCGCATAGACCTCGCCCAGCGCGCGAAAGGCAGGAGGCATGTCCGCGCCGAACTGGTCGAGTGCAGACTGCACGATCGCCGTGGCACCGCCGATGCTCTTGCGCTGTTCCTTGCTGCTGCGGGTGCTGAGCACGTGCGTGCCCAGCCAGGGCAGCTCCCGGTCCCAATAGGTCGCGTGCAGCAGCGCCAGCTCGTCGAACAGTGAGGTGGCGACGGCCACCCCGTCGTCGTCGTTGGGGCCCGGGAAACGGCAGCCCGACGCGACCAGGTCCTCGAGCACCATGACGAACTGCGCCTCGGCCTCGTCGAAGGACGAATGCCAGACCTGCGGGACGCGTACCGGGAGTTCGCTGCCCACGGCGGCGTAGAGGCGGGCCTCCGCCACGCCGAGGCCGGTGGCCCGCAGGAATTGCCGCTGTTCGGCCAGGTTGGGCTGCAACTTGACGAACACAGTGTCGGGCAGGTCGCTCGCGCCATGCAGGCGGAGGCGGGCCCGGCCCGTCGTCCCCGAATGAGCGTCGAGGACCTCGACCGTGTCGACCGCGGCGCCCAGTGCCTCGCTCAGCCAGAACGGGGTGAGCTCCTCAATCGTTGCCGGGAATGGCCACGCAGCCCCTCTAGCTTGCCTTGTGCATGGCCGGCACGACCGAGGCCAGGAAGTCCCGCGTCCGTTCGGCCGAGGCCTTGATGGCGTCGCGCCCCTCGCCGAGCGGGACGATGCGGCAGTTCAGGTCGGTCACGCCCGCCTCGGCGAAGCGGTGGAGCCGCTGCTCCATGGCCGACTCGTCACCGCAGACGAGGACGTCGCCGATCGACTGGGCATCGCCGTGCTCCATGAGGCGCACGTAGTTGGGGGACGCCACGACCTCGCTCAGCGTGCGGTTGGTGCGTTCGATGGCCGCCTCCACCTCGTCGTCGCGGCACAGGCAGACGGGCACGCCCGCCATGATGCGCGGGGCCGGGCGACCCACTCCCTCGGCCGCCTTGGAGATGGCCGGCACGACGTGGGATGCGATGGTGCGCTCGTCGGCCAGCCACAGCACCGTGCCGTCGGTCCGCTCGCCGGCCAGCTTCAGCATGATCGGGCCGAGCGCCGCGATCAGCACCGGCGTGGGCGTGAGGTCGGTGATGTCGAGCGGTTGGTGGATGTCGAAGAGCTCGTTGTGCACCTCGACCACGCCGGGGCCGGCCAGCGCCTGGTCGAGCACGTCGAGGTAGCAGCGCATGGTCAGCGCCTGGCGCTCGTAGGGCAGGCCCATCATGTCCTTGATGATCCAGTGGTGCGACACCCCCAGGCCCAGGGTGAAGCGCCCTTGGCAGACGGCCTGGTTGGAGAGGGCCTGCTGGGCCAGCACGACAGGATGGCGTGGCTGCAGCGGGACGATCGAGGTGCCGATCTCAATGCGCGACGTTGCCGTTCCCAGCAACGTGACGGCGGTCATCACGTCGATCTCGTCGGGGATCTGCGGCGTCCAGATCGTGTCGAGGCCGGCCTCGTCGGCCCAGCGGGCGTCCGCCTGGAGCTTCTCCACCTTGGTGGCGTAGCGCCCGCGGTCGGCGCTCACCTGAAGACCGATCCGCATGGGACACGCTCCTTTCTGACCGGAAATGACGTTCTCTCAAACGGTATATTGAGCTATCGCTGAACGCTAGGGACAGTTGACAAGATTGTGCACTGTCCGTAACATCGGCCCACTCTACCGGCACCCCTCGGCGCCGGCAGGGCCCGGCGGGTGCGCCGTGACGTGGGTGGGAGCGCAGCAGCCGGAGACGTTCGTGGGCGGGGCCGCGCCAGCCGCGGGACCCGCTCGCCTGGGCAGCGGCACGAGTGGGAGGCCGGCAATGGCAGCAAGTGGGTCGGACGTGAGCCGCACCGCGGTGGTGACCGGCGGTGGCTCGGGCATGGGGATGGCCATCTGCCACCACCTGGCCCGCCAAGGGCGCAAGGTGGCGGTCCTCGACGTCAACGCCGACGCGGCCGAGCGCGTGGCCAAGGACCTCGACGCCGCGGGCTTCGCCGCGCTGGGCGTGCCCGTCGACGTGTCCGACCGGAGCCGCCGTCGAGGCTGCGCTGGACCAGGTGCGCCAGTCGCTCGGCCGGGTCGAGATCATGGTGACCAGTGCCGGCATCGAGGGCTTCGTGGACTTCCTCGACATCAGCGTCGAGGACTGGGAGCGCATGATGGCGGTCAACCTGACCGGCACCTTCCACTGCCTCCAGGCCGCCGTGCCCGACATGATCGAGGCCGGCTGGGGGCGCATCGTCACCATCTCGTCGTCCTCCGCCCAGTCGGGTACCCGGCGCATGTCGCACTACGTCGCCTCCAAGGGCGGCGTCATCGCGCTGACCAAGGCGCTCGCGCTCGATCTGGCGCCCAACGGCATCACCGTGAACACGATTCCCCCCGGGGTCATCGACACACCGATGATGCGCCGCCCCATTGAGTCGGGCGCGATGGCCAACATGGACGCCATCCTGGCCCGGGCCCCGCTGGGGCGGGCCGGCACGCCCGACGACATCGCGGTGGCCTGCGCCTTCCTCTGCTCCGAGGAGGCGGGGTACATCACCGGCCAGCAGATCAACGTGAACGGCGGCTGGTACCTGTGAGCACGTTGGCCACGCGCCCGCTCGGGAGCGTGGGCGCGGAGGTTCTCGGGATCGACGCGGACCGGTTGCTCGACGACGACGAGCTCCCGGCCGCCGCCATGGCGGCCCTCGAGGAGAACGGCGTCCTTGCTCTTCCGCGCAGTTGCATCTCGACGACGAGACGCAGATGCTGTTCTCCAAGAAGCTCGACGACGTGGGCAAGGCCGAGCCGGCTCCCGCGCCTTCGATCTACAAGGTCAGCCTCGACCCCACGAAGACGGCCACGGCCGAGTACCTCAAGGGCACCGTCTACTGGCACATCGACGGCGCCCAGGACGAGGTGCCGACCAAGGCCACGATGCTCAGCGCCCACGTGCTCTCCAGCCGCGGCGGCGAGACCGAGTTCGCCAGCACCTACGCCGCCTACGACGACCTGAGCGACGAGGAGAAGGAGCGCTTCGCCGCGCTGCGCGTGCTCCACTCCTTCGAGGCCTCGCAGCGGCTGGTCAACCCGGACCCCAGCCCCGACGAGTTGGCCAAGTGGCGCCTGCGACCCGACCGCGAGCACCCGCTGGTCTGGCGGCACCGCTCGGGCCGGCGCTCCCTGGTCATCGGGGCCACGGCCGACCACGTCGTCGGCATGGACCGCGACGAGGGGCGGGCCCTCCTGGCCGACCTCGAGGCCCGGGCCACCGCGGAGGACCGTGTCTACCGCCACGAGTGGACGCTGGGCGACCTGATCATCTGGGACAACACCGGCGTCATGCACCGGGTGCAGCCCTACGACGCCGCGTCCGCCCGCGAAATGCATCGGACGACCATGAGCGGCGACGAAGCCATTCAGTGAGCCGGACCGCTCGAATCCCATGTCAGTGAAAAGGAGCCAAGCGTGAGCGACGTGACCATTCTGCGCGCCGACCGGTGGTGCGACGTCGAGACGGGTGAGGTGCGCTCGCCGGCCGTCATCGTCGTCGACGGCAACACCATCGTGGCCGTCAATCCCAGCGAGCTTCCGAGCCCGGCCACCGAGGTGGACCTGGGCGACGTGACCCTGCTGCCCGGGCTGATGGACATGGAGCTCAACATGCTCATCGGGGGACCCGGCGGACCCGACGGCCTGCCCGACCCCATGCACGGGGTGAAGGACTCGCCGGTGTACCGGACCCTGCGCGGCGCGGTGAACTGCGGCACCACGCTCATGGCCGGCTTCACCACCTGCCGCAACCTCGGCCTGATGGTGTACACGGCCGGCTTCCTGCTCGACGTCGACCTCATGAAGGCGGTCGACAACGGCTGGTTCCCCGGCCCGCGCATCTTCCCGGCCGGTCACGCCATCACGCCGACCGGCGGCCACCTCGATCCGACCATGTTCCAGGGCCTGGCGCCCGGGATCATGCCCCAGAGCGTGGAGTCGGGCATCGCCAACGGCGTGCCCGAGGTGCGCAAGGCGGTGCGCTACCAGATCAAGTACGGGGCCAAGCTGATCAAGATCTCGGCTTCGGGCGGCGTGATGTCGTTCAGCTCCGCCGCCGGGTGCCAGCAGTACTCCGACGAGGAGCTCGACGCCATCGTCGACGAGGCCCACCGCAACGGCCTGCGCGTGGCGGCGCACGCCCACGGCGACGCCGGCATCCGCGCCTGCATCCGGGCCGGGGTCGACTGCATTGAGCACGGGTCGCTGGCCACCGACGACACGTTGCAGGACATGGCGAAGGCCGGCACCTTCCTGGTGGGCACCACCGCCCTGGCCGACCACATGGCCATCGACCGCATCCACCCGATCCTGCAGAAGAAGGCGGCCGAGATCTTCCCGCAGGCCCGCCGCATGTTCGGGCACGGCCCTCGAATTCGGCGTCAAGATCGCCTGCGGTTCCGACGCGCCGGCCATCCCGCACGGGACCCAGGCCGACGAGCTCATCGCCATGTGCGACCGCGGCATGACGCCCATGCAGGCGCTGCAGGCGGCGACCATGACGAGCGCCGAGCTGATCGAGCACGAGCACGACCTGGGCCGGCTGGCCTCGGGCTACCTGGCCGACATCATCGCGGTGCCCGGCGACCCCTCCGAGGACATCACGGTGACCAAGGACGTGTCCTTCGTCATGAAGGACGGCCACATCTACAAGGGCGTCTGAACCGGCGGTCAGCCCGCTCACCAGGCATCCGACAGAAGAGGAGCGCACCATGCCCGAGAACGACCAGCCCGGCGCGGCCCAGGCTATGCGCCGCGCCATGCTGGGCGACGCCTACGTCGACGCCCAGTCCGCCGATCCCAATCCGGTCATGGGGGAGTTCTCCGACTACATCACGTCGATGGCCTGGGGCGTCTGGGCCCGCGGCGGCGCGCTCAGCCCGAGGGACCGCAGCCTGCTCGTCCTGGCCATGACCGCGGCCCTGGGCCGGATGGAGGAGTTCCGCCTGCACGCCTCGGCCCAGGAGCGCACCGGGGTCACCGACGCCGAGTTGGACGAGCTCCTCTTTCAGGTGGCGGCCTACTGCGGGGCGCCCGCGGGCAACGCGGCCAAGCGCGCCCTGCTCGCCGTCCGCGCCGAGCGGGCGGAGAGCTGACGGTGGCTGCGGTCGGCGTCGTCGGCCTGGGCAACATGGGCAGCGTGCTCGCCGCCAACCTGGTGGCCTCGGGTCACGACGTCGTGACCTACGACGTGGCCGGGCGACGAGCGGAACCCCGAGGGAGCCCGTTTTGCCGGGTCGGTCGAAGAGGTGGCGCGCCATGCCGCCATCGTCGTGTGCAGCCTGCCCGACGGGTCGGTGTCGCGGCAGGTGGCCGACGCGCTCGTTGCGGCGACCGATCGGCGTACCACGCACGTGGTGGACACGTCGACCATCGGGGTGGTCGCCGCCCGCGAGGTCGACGGACTCTTGGCGGCGGCCGGACTCGGCTATGTCGACGCGCCCGTCTCGGGTGGAGTGGCCGGGGCGCGGGCACGCACGCTCAACGTGATGTACGCCGGGTCCGACCAGTCCTGCGCTGCGGTCGAACCCGTGCTGGCGGGGCTGAGCGACCGCCGGCGCCGGGTGGGCGAGCGTCCTGGCATGGCCCAGGCCCTCAAGCTGGCCAACAACTTCCTCTCGGCCACCGCGCTGGCCGCCACCAGCGAGGCCGTGGCCTTCGGGGTCTCGGTCGGCCTCGACCTGGCCACCATGGTCGAGGTGCTCGACGCCTCGAGCGGCCAGAGCGCGGCCACCAGCGACAAGTTCCCCAACCACGTCGTGACGGGCCGCTACGCCGCCGGGTTCGCGAACACGTTGATGGCCAAGGACCTGGCCCTTTACCTCGGGGCCGTCGAGAGCCAGGGTGCGCCCGTCCGTCCTCGGCCCCGTCACGGCGGACGTCTGGGAACGCTTCGCCGCCGAGGAGCCCGGGGCCGACTTCACCCGGATCTACCCCTTCGTCGAGGAGTCCTGACCGGGTCCGTTGACTGGCCCCGGGGGTGGATGCTAAGCAGTCGCACAGCATCGCGCTGAGCACACGCTCAGCGCACGTGGTGCAGAACGGAGCTGTGATGACCGACTACGACTCAGTCGACTTCTTCGCGGACGCGTCGCTGCTCGAGGACCCCTATCCCTACTTCGAGCACCTGCGGTCCAAGTGCCCCGTCCTTCCGACGGAGCCGCACGGCGTGGTGGCGGTGTCGGGGTACGAAGAGGCCTCGGAGATCTATCTCAACCCCGAGACCTTCTCCTCGTGCAACTCGGTGGTCGGGCCCTTCGCCACCTTCCCGGTGCCGCTCGAAGGCGACGACGTCGGCGACACCATCGACACCTACCGCGACCAGCTGCCCATGTTCGAGCACATGGTCACCATGGACGCTCCGATGCACACGCAGGAGCGGGCGCTGATCATGCGGCTGCTCACGCCGAAGCGGCTCAAGGAGAACGAGGCCTTCATGTGGCGCCTGGCCGACCGGCAGATGGACGAGTTCGTCGCCGACGGCCACTGCGAGTTCATCAAGGCCTACACGCAGCCCTTCGCCATGCTGGCCGTGGCCGACGTGCTCGGTGTTCCCGAATCGGATCACGATCGCTTCCGCGAGGGGTTCGGTTTCAGCGCGAGCCCGGGAAAGCTGGGCAGCGGGAGTAAGGGCATGTCGTCCAACGCGCTGAACTGGCTGGACGACTGGTTCACCACCTACATCGAGGACCGGCGCCGCGTGCCGCGGGCCGACGTCCTGACCGACCTCGCGCTCGGCACCTACCCCGACGGATCGACGCCCGATGTCACCTCGGTGGTGCGGACGGCAACCTTCCTCTTCGCCGCGGGGCAGGAGACGACAGCACGCCTGCTGGCCGTCGGCCTCAAGTACCTCTGCGAGTACCCCGAACTCCAGGACGAGTTGCGGGCCCACAGCGACCGGATTCCCGGCTTCATCGAGGAATCGCTGCGGATCGAGAGCCCGGTCAAGGCCGACTTCCGCCTGGCCCGTCGCAACACCAGCGTGGCCGGTGTCGACATCGCGGCGGGGACACCCGTCATGTTGCTCAACGGCGCGGCCAATCGCGACCCGCGACTCTTCGAGTGTCCCGACGAGTTCCGGCTCGACCGCCCGAACGCCAAGGTCCACATCGCGTTCGGCCGCGGCCCACACGCCTGCCCGGGAGGGCCGCTGGCCCGAGTGGAGGGCCGGGTGAGCATCGAGCGGATCCTCGACCGCATGCGGGACATCCGACTCTCCGACGAGCACCACGGCCCGGTCACGGAGCGTCACTTCGAGTACGAACCGACCTGGGTCCTGCGGGGACTGCACGAGTTGCACATCGAATTCACCCCGGCGGAGGTGACGGCATGAGTGACCGGGTCGCCGTCGTGACCGGCGCCGCCTCGGGGATCGGGCTCGGCATCGCCAAGCGTCTGGCCGGCGACGGCCACGCCGTCGCGCTGCTCGACCTGGACGGCGCCGGCGGCAGAGAAAGCCGCCTCCGAGCTGTCGGCAGGGGGCAGCCGGGCCGCCGGGTACCAGGTGGACGTGGCCGACCGGGCTGCCGTCGAGCGGGTCGTACGCCTCGGTCCGCCAGGACCTCGGACCCGATCACGATCGTGGTGACCAGTGCCGGCGTCGAGGCCTTCGACCCGGTGATGGAGATCACGCCCGAGAAGTGGGACCGAATCATCGCGGTGAACCTGACCGGCACCTTCGTCTGTCTGCAGCTCGCCGTGCCGGACATGATCGAAGCCGGCTGGGGACGCATCGTCACCATCTCCTCGTCGAGCGCCCAATCGGGCGCGCCCAACATGGCGCACTATGTGGCGTCGAAGGGGGGCGTCATCGGCCTGACCAAGGCCTTCGCCCGTGAACTGGCGGGCAAGCACATCACGGCCAACACCATTCCGCCGACCATCGTGGACACGCCGATGGCCCAGAAGGGAGTGGAGGGCGGTCACGTGCCCAGCATCGAGATCATGGGCCGGATGGTGCCCCTGGGCCGGGCCGGCACGCCCGACGACATCGCGGGTGCCTGTTCCTATCTCTGCTCCGAGGACGGAAGCTATGTCACCGGGCAGGTGATCGGGGTCAACGGGGGGATGTACATCTGAGCACCTCCGACCGAGAACCGAACGCGCCACGCGACCGACGGGCGACCCGCGGCCTGAGGTCGGTCGGCGCCTCGGCGCGGAGACGTCCAAGACCCGGGCCGCCCTCCTCGACGCCGCCGAGAGCCTCATGCTCGAGGAGGGATACGCCGCCGTGACCTCGCGGCGGGTCGCCGCGGCCGCCGGCCTGAAACCCCAGCTGGTGCACTACTACTTCCGCACCATGGACGACCTCTTCCTGGCGCTCTATCGGAGCCGGGCCGAGTTGGGACTGGAGCGGCACGCCCAGGCCGCGGCGTCCGACCAGCCGCTGTGGGCCTTCTGGGACCTGAGCCGGGACTCCCGGGGCACCCGGTTGACCATGGAGTTCATCGCCCTGGCCAATCACCGCAAGGAGATCCTGGCCGAGATCACCGCGTCGGCCGAGCGCTTCCGCGCCGACGAGCTCAAGGGCATCGAGGCCGCGCTCAGCCGATACGACGTCGACCAGGTGCGCTATCCGCCTCTGGTCTGCACGTTCCTCATGACCGCCATCTCCCAGTTCTTGGTCATCGAGCACGAGATCCTGGGCATGACGACGGGGCACGCCGAGACGGTGGCCTTCGTGGAGGAGCTCCTGACCGCGCTCGAGGGACCGCGGCCCCGCCGGACCAGGGGAGGCCGGGGCGAACCGCTTCCTGCCGTCGTGTCGTAGCATCGAGGAAGCCGCGGATCGACCGCCGAGGAGGAGGAAGTACCCATGCGAGTTGTCGTCGACTTCGACCTGTGCGAGAGCAATGCGCTCTGCATGGCGGCGGCACCCGAGGTCTTCGAGGTCCGAGACGACGACTTCCTCTATGTGCTCGACGAGAATCCGCCCGAGGAGCTCCGCGACAAGGTCATGGCCGCCGTCCGAAGCTGCCCCAAGAACGCCATCTCCGTCGAGGACTGATCCCGCCCGCCGGACCCGATCAGCAGGCCGGCGGGCGGCGCGTCGGTCAGGACTGGACGGTGGTGGTCCCGGGAATGTCCGTGCCGCAGGTCGGCGTGGTCGAGGCCGGGGTGAATCCGTTCTTCTCGGCGATCATGTACCAGCCGCACGATTTGGCCAGGTCCTTGCCGAAGTCGTTCGTGTAGTTGATCGTCTGGGGTAGCAGTCCGTTGCCGTTGTAGGCCTTGATGTGTCGGAGGTCACTGATGACGGCGGAGCGGGTCGGGTTCTTCCCGGCCAGCTCCAAGCCCTTGATCATCAGGTCGGCGCCGAGCCAGGACTCGTACTGGCTGAAGGTCGGGAAGTCGCTCGACTTGAAGTGTTCGTACTTCTCGAGCGCCGCCTGCATCTGCTTGGTCCCGGCGTTGGGAATGTCGAAGGGGCGGAACGTGGTGTCGAAGTAGCCGCCCTGGACCGAGGACCAGGCCGGTGAACCGATCACGGCGGGGTCGTAGCCGGTCGGGAAGACCATGACCTTCGGCTTCACCCCGACCTGCTTGAGCGACGAGGCCAGCGCGTCGTTGGAGTTGTCGTCGAGGCCGGCATAGAAGGCATTGCAGCCCTTCTGCTTGGCGACGAGGGCCGGCGTGGACATCTGGACCGAACCGAAGGGGATCGACGTGTCGAGCACGCCCTGCTTCCCGCCGGCGTGGACGAAGGAATCGACCGTGCCGATGGCCGAGCGGGACGACGACGGCGAGATGCCATAGCCGTAGGAGCAGATCACGGTGCCCCCGTGCGCCTTCATGAAGCCGCCGATGGCCGTGTTGACCGGATACTTCGGGTCAAGGCTGCCCACGTCGGAGGCGAACATGTTGGTGAAGGGCTGGGTGCCCCACTCGGGGCCGTCGAAGAAGCCACCGGTGACCGGGACGCCCTGCTCGTTCGGGTACTTGTCGGCCAGGAAGAACAGCGGGCTGTCCGAGACGATGCCGAGGGCGCCCTTGGACAGGGCGGACTGGACCGCGGTGGCCACTTCGGTCGGGCTGGTCTGGTCGTCGAGGACGATGCCGACGATCTTGTGGCCGTTCACGCCACCTTCGGCGTTCTGCATGGCGATCCGTGCGTTGAATCCGACCGGCGCATTGCTGAACTCGGACGAGCCCTCGCCGGTCAGCGAGGTGATCAAGGCAATGGTGATGGGCGCTTCCGAGGATGCGCCGGCGGGTGTGCTGCCTGCGAGGGTCATGAGCCCCGATGTCGCAGTGACCACCGCCACTCCTGCCAAGCCCAGGCGGCTCAGAAGCCGGCTCGAGCGATTCTGCATGGTGTTGTCCCTCCCCGAGAATCACCGGACATTCCGCCGATGTGTGCACAAGTAAATACACGCCCGGGGCGCGTCATGCAGGTCAGGCGCCTGCAAATGTGCGTCAGGCCGCCGCGACCTGCAGCAATGCGTCCGCGGTGCGCGCCGGCTCGGTGATCATCAGGTCGTGGCCCGTGTCAATTTCGAACAGCCGTCCCTCGGCGCGGGCCTCGTTCATCAAGGTCTTGTCCCGCGTGGGCAAGGTCGAACTGCAGATGATGTGGTACTGCGGGATCGCCCACAGCGCATCCTCATTTTGCAGCGCCAGGGGCTGCTCGAAGCACTTCCAGGGGTGGCCGGTCAGGCGCTCGGCCATCCAGGCCAGGTCGTCCGGATCGGTGACGCCATAGAGGAGACCGGCATCGGGGGCGGGAAGCAACACAAGCTCAATTCCGTCGACCACCTGCCCCATGGGCCGGACGGCATTGATCACCGGACCGGCCACGTCCACGAGAGACTGCCCGTTGCGCGGGGTGGCGGCATCGAGGAAGACCAGCTTTCCCACCCGGTCCGCCGCCTTGTCCGCCGCGCCGGTGATCACCATGCCGCCGTAGCTGTGGCCCACGAGGATCACGTCGGACAGGTCCTCGTAGTGGAGGACCGCTGCGATGTCCTCGGTGTGCAGTTCCAGGTCGATGGCGTCGGTGAGGAGGCCGGAGCGCTCACCCAGTCCCGACAGCGTCGGTGCGTACACCAGGTGCCCCTCGGCTTGGAGGAGGCGGGCCACCCGCTGGTAGCACCAGCCCCCGTGTCCGCCCCCGTGCACCAGCACGTAGGTCGCCACTGCTCAGACCTCCTTGTCGGGGCGCTCCCCGTGGAGCAGCCGGAACCGCCGGTCACGGTAGTCCGGGATGGCGGGACGACGCGGAGTGGGCGACGGGTTCTGGTAGAAACGACGACCGCGCCGCAAAGCTTTGCAGCACGAGTGGCAGCCGCGGCGCGCCACGAAGGCACGCGGGGACGAAGGGAGGACGTGTGGCTGATATCGAGGCGCTGCTGGCGGCGCTGACCCTCGAGGAGAAGGCGACCCTCACCGCCGGCGGGGACATGATGGCGACGGCCGGAATCGAACGAGTGGGCATTCCGATCGTCTCGGTCACCGACGGTCCGAACGGCGCCCGGGGACCCAGCTACCCCGGCATCGGCGGCGATCCCTCCACCTGCATCCCGTGCGGCTCGGCGCTCGGTGCCACGTGGGACCCGGACCTCGTCGAGCGACTCGGTTCGCTCGTCGGGCGCGAGGCGCTCGATCGAGGCTGCAAGGGACTGTTGGCGCCGACGGTCAACCTGCACCGGTCGCCGCTCGCCGGGCGGAACTTCGAGTGCTACTCCGAGGATCCACTTCTCAGCGGCCGACTGGCGGCCGCCTACGTGCGGGGCGTGCAGTCGTCCGGTGCCTTTGCCACGGTGAAGCACTTCGTCGCCAACGAGGCGGAGTACGAGCGCAATGCCATGAGCTCGGTCGTCGACGAGCGGTCCCTCCGAGAGCTCTACTGGTTCCGTTCGAACTGGCGGTGCGTGAAGGCGGTGCCATGGCCATCATGACGGCCTACAACCGCCTCAACGGAAGCTGGGTGACCGAGCAGCCGCGAACTCCTCATCGATCTCCTGCGCGACGAATGGGGGTTCGAGGGCCTCGTCATGACTGATTGGTTCGCCGTGGCGGACAGCAGGACCTCTCTTGGGGCTGGGCTGGACCTCGAGATGCCCGGCCCCGGACGGGCCCTCGGTACCGGCATCGCCGCCCTGGTCGAAGACGGCAGCGTGTCGGTGGCTGACCTCGACGATGCGGTGCGCCGGCTTCTCGTCGGACTCGACCGCGCGGGAGCCCTCGACGGTCCGGCCGACGTCCGGGGCGCTCAGGAACCAAGCTCCCGAGGACCAGGCGCTGGTTCGGCAGGCCGCGGCTGCGTCCGTGGTCCTGTTGCGCAACGACGGCGTGTTGCCGCTCCAGAGCGGGTCGCTGACTCGCGTCGCCGTCGTGGGCGACCATGCGGCCACACCTCGAATCCAAGGGGGTGGGTCTGCCCAAGTCGTTGAGCGCCGGATCACCGCGCCTCTCGAAGCCCTGACGTCCGCTCTTGGGAGCCGAGGTCGAGCGTCGTCTTCGAACGGGGCTGCGAGGTGGACCAGTCGGCGACCCTGGTCGGGCGATCCGTCTTGTCCGCACCTGACGGATTCGAGGTCGAGGTGTTCGACGGGCTCGAGCTCTCGGGCGACGTGGTGCGACGAACCCGTCTGGAGGACTCCGGCTGTTCGTCTTCAACCCGGCGGTGCAGGACTATCCCCGAGCACGAGTGGTCGTTGCGCGCCGCGTGGCCGCGTCGTCCCGTCCGAGAGCGGAAGATTTCTCCTCGCGCTGGCGCAGGTCGGGCGGGCCCGGGTGCTGGTCGACGGAGTGGTGGTGCTCGATGGATTCGAGAACCCGCCGCCGCCGGGCGGCCGCGACTTCTTCGGGTTCGCCAGCCAGGAACTGGTCGGCGAGGTCGAGCTCGTCGCGGGCAGGCCGGTCGAATTCGTCCTCGAGTACGCCCGGGTGGAGTCAGCCGATGGCCGGCATCCGGGTCGGGTTCCGCACCATCGACACCGACGTGTTGCTGGACCGGGCGGAGGCGGCGGCAAAGGACGCCGACGTCGCCGTGGTGTTCGTCGGGACGACCCACGAGTGGGAGACGGAGGGACGTGACCGCACGACCTTGGCGCTTCCCGGCCGCCAGGACGACCTCGTGCGGCGCGTGGCCGCGGTCAACCCACGCACTGTCGTTGTCGTCAACGCCGGTGCGCCGGTCGACCTGCCCTGGGAGCACGAGTCGGCCGCGGTGTTGCAGTGTTGGTTCGGGGGCGAGGGGATGGCGGCCGGCGTCGCCGATGTCCTCACCGGTCGTTGCCGACCCCGGTGGGCGCCTGCCCACCACCGTGCCCGTGCGCCTCGAGCACAGCCCGTCCCATGACAACTTCCCGGGGAGAACGGAGAGTTGCGCTACGGCGAGGGGCTGTTCATGGGCTACCGCGGCTTCGAACACCGCTGCATCGAACCGCGCTATCCCTTCGGGCACGGTCTGAGCTACACGACCTTCGAATTCGGGGAGCCGGCATTGTCGTCCGACAGCTTCAGCGCCGGCACACTGCTGCGGATCACGATCGATCTGCACAACAGTGGTGATCGGGCGGGGAGCGAGGTCGTCCAGTGCTACGTCGCACCGGATGCGCCTCGCCTTGCCCGCCCGAACAAAGAGCTCAAAGGCTTCGCCAAGGTCCACCTCGCAGCCGGCGGGTCGACACAAGTCGTGCATCGAGCTCGACCGACCGCGCCTTTGCCTACTGGGACCCGGGTCAACCGGATTGGGACCAGGTGTCCCGGCGGTTCACCGCCATTTCGCCGCAGGTGGCGGCGCACGACCGGCGGCCCGCAGGCTGGCAGATCGACCCTGGTCCTTACCGCATACTGGTTGGCCGGTCGTCGGCCGACATCGTCGCCGAGCGCCGCATCGAGGTCGTGTAGGGAGGCCCGGGGATCCGGGTGAACATCGGGCTGAACGGATCCTGCTCGCTTGTCACGACGCTCTTTCGGAATGTTCAGCGTAGGCGGCCCGGATCGCTGTCGCGTCGACGGAACAAGTCCGGTTCGACCGTTTCGCCCCGACCCAAATGCCACGACTCGGCCACGGCGTCGAAGTCGCCGCCGAGCTTGACGGTCGCCGCCTGGACGGCGGCACCCGCGGCTACCAGCTCACCCTCGGAGGGCACGGTGACAACCCGAGCGGTGAGGTCGGCCACCACACGACGATAGGCGGCACTTCGGGCCGCCCCGCCGACGAGGAAAACGCGACCTTCGGTCAGTCCGAGCGCGTCGGCCCCGGCCAGCAGGTTGCAGACCACTCCTTCGACGGCGGCTCGGGCCAGCTGCTCGCGGCTCACGTCACTCCGCAGCCCGGCGAGCCTGCCGGTATCGTTCGGGCGATTCGGCGTCCTCTCGCCGTCGAAGTACGGCACGAGCACGAGTCCTCCGGCGCCCGGCGGCGCGTCGAGGGCCATCGCGTCGAAGCGCTCGTGGTCCGCGCCCAGGAGCCGAGCCACTGCATCGGTCACCTTGGTCGCGTTCATGCGTGCAGACCAGAGGGAGGAATCGCCCGGTGGCGTCGGCGAACCCGGCGACGGCGCCGGACGGGTCCGCCGAGGGCTGGTCGCTCACGGTGAACGCGGTGCCGCTGGTGCCAAGGCTCAAGACCAGGTCACCTGGTCGCAGTCCGAGCCCGAGAGCGGCCGCCATGTTGTCGCCCGTGCCGGGCCCGACCACCGCTCCCGTACCGGCCCATTCCCCGGCCACGGCGGTGGGCGCGAGCACCTCGGGGAGGGCCGACTCCCACTCGACGGTGTCGTCCACCAGGTCGAGGAGCTCAGGGCAATAGCGCCCCTCCCTTGGAGACCAGTAGCCCGTTCCCGACGCATCGCCCCGATCGGTCGTTCGCCGCCCGGTCAGACGAGACGAGAGCCAGTCGTGGGGAAGCAGGACGGCTGCCACTCGACGGAACACATCGGGTTCGCAGCGCCGAAGCCAGCGCAGCTTGGTGATCGTGAAGCTGGGCACCGGCACGCTGCCGCAGGCGGCGGCCCAGTCGGCCGGTCCTCCGGGCAGGGCATCGATGAGTTCTTGGGCGTCGGGGGCCGACTCGGTGTCGTTCCAGAGCTTCGCCGGCCGGAGCACGACCCCCTCGGAGTCCATGACGACGAGGCCGTGTTGCTGTGCCGCGATCGGCGATCGCGTCGATTCCGTCTTGCCTCGGGAACTCCAGCCTGCGCGCATGCGGCACCGAAGGCGCGTTCCCAGTCTTCGGGTCGCTGCTCGCTGCGCGGCGGCGATGTTGGCGGGTGCGCGGCCCGGCCCACGGCCACCACGACCCCGGTCTCGAGATCGCGAACCTGAACCTTGCACGCCGTCGTGGACGAGTCGACCCCGACCACGAACGGCATCAGCGCACTCCGAGCAGCAACTCCGTGACCAGTTGGTCGAGTCGCTCGTGCCCGTAGCCCTGGGCGGCCAACGCATCCTCGTTCTCCTCACCAGAGAGGATCCCGGCCAGGCCGTCAGGTCCCGCAGTCGGCTCGCGCAGCGCATCGGCCTTCGCCGTGCGCAGCGCCTCTTGGATTTCGGCGTCCTCACGGAAGCGTCGGGCCTTCTCGGCCAGGATGAGGTAGGTCCGCATGCAGCCGCGTGCGAAGTCCCAGACCCCTTCGGCGTCCTCGGTGCGGTAGGGATGGGCATCGAAATGCCGCATGCCGGTCCACTGAGCGTCCTCGAGCAACCGCACGGTATAGAAGGCGTCCCGGATGCCCTCGGAGCCAAACCTGAAGTCCTGGTCGAACTTGCCGATCCGCTGGGCATTGAGGTCGATGTGGAACAGCTTGTCGTGCCAGAGGGTCTGCGCCACGGCGTGCGAGAACGAGAGCCCACTCATCGTCTCGTGGGCGAACTCAGGGTTGAGTCCGACCATGTCCGGCCATTCGAGTTCGCCCACGAAGGCGAGCGCATGGCCCACGGTCGGAAGGAGGATGTCGCCCCGGGGTTCGTTGGGCTTGGGCTCGAGGGCGATGCGCAGTCCGAGTCCGCGCTCGCGAATGTGCTCGCAGCAGAGATCGACCGCCTCCTTGTAGCGGTCGAGGGCTGCCCGCACGTCCTTGGCCGCATCGGCCTCGACGCCTTCTCGGCCACCCCACAGCACGAAGACCTCGGCACCGAGTTCGGCGCCCAGCTCCATGGCCTCGCAGGCTTTCCGGACGGCGAACCGGCGCACGGCAGGGTCGTTCGCCGTGAACGCGCCCTCCTTGAAGACGGGACGCCAGAACAGGTTGGTCGTCGCCATCGGGACCATCAAACCGGTCTCGTCGAGCGCAGCGCGAAACCGCTTCAGCACCGTCGTCCGTTCCGTGGGCGTCGCGCCGTAGGGCACGAGGTCGTTGTCGTGGAAGCTCACGCCGTACGCGCCGAGGTCGGCCAAACGGTGCACGGTCTCGACCGGATCGAGGTCGGCGCGAACGACGTTGCCAAACGGATCACGCCCGGGATTTCCCACCGTCCACAGTCCGAAGGTGAAGAGGTGGTCGGGACGTGGCGTGTACTCATCCGACATGTCGGCTCCTTTCGTCCGGTCGGCGGCCATGCGGTGCAGCGTCTGCACCGACCCGCCACCTCCGAAGCCCTGCGCTTGGCAACGGTAGCGTTACCACCAGAGGAGCGGCCTCCTACCGAGGTCCGAGCCTGTTCGAGCCGGACCCGTCCACCGGGACCAGGAGGGAAGACGACGTGATCCGTTGGGGAGTGATCGGTCCTGGCGCCATTGCCGTTGGATTCGGCGACGCCATGTCGATGGTGGACGGCGGCGAAATCGTGGCCGTCGCGTCGCGGGCGGCCGATCGGGCCGAGGCCTACGGCGACCGCTTCGGCGTCCCGCGGCGCTACGACGACTACGCGGCGCTGGCCGAGGACCCCGACGTCGATGCGGTGTACGTGGCAACGCCCCAGTCACGGCATCGCGAGGACACCCTGATGCTCCTCGAGGCGGGCAAGCATGTGCTCTGTGAGAAGCCGTTTGCGCTCAACTCCGGTGAAGGCCGGGAGATGGTCGACGCGGCTCGACACCGTCGGCTGTTCCTCATGGAGGCCATCTGGAGCCGGTACTTACCCACCTACCGCCACCTCGTCGACCTCGTGGACGATGGCCGGATCGGCGAGCCGCTCCTTGTCGAGGCCGACTTCGGGTTCCGGCGGTCGTTCGATCCCGAGAACCGGCTCTTTCGACTCGACCTTGGCGGCGGCGGCCTGCTCGACCTCGGGATCTACCCGCTCCAGCTGTGCACGTTGGTCCTGGGTCCCGTCGAACACGTGGCGGCCGAAGGCATCCTCGGCCAGACCGGGGTCGACGAGCAGGTGGCGGCCGTGCTGCGGCACACCAATGGCACGCTGGGGGTCATGAAGGCGGCGCTGCGCGTCGCCATGACCTGCACCGCTCGGATCTCGGGTACTGACGGCATCATCGAGATCCCGGCTTTGATGCACTGCCCGAACTCACTCAAGGTCCTGTCGCCCTCGGGCATCGAGGAATACGACGGGTCCTACGAAGGGAACGGGTTGCGGTTCGAGATCGAAGAGGTGCATCGCTGTCTAGCCCAGGGAGAGACCGAGAGTGCCACCATGTCGCTTGACCACACCTTGGAACTGGCCGGCACGCTCGACGCTATCCGGGCGCAGATCGGTCTGATCTTTCCCGGAGAGTAAGGAGCTACCGGAGTCGGACCTCGCCGGCATCTGGCACGACTAGAGCCCTCGGGTCGCATCGGCACTGGTCGAGGTTGATCGACGCAAGATGAGGTAGTCCGAGTTGGCCCGACCTCGGCCGCCATCGAGACGAGGCCAGGAATCCTCACACGTGTAAGAATCTCGTCCCTCGGCACGAGAGTGTGGTCGGCGGCACTCGAAAAGGGTTGCTGCCGGTTCGCAACGAGCCACGGGAGGGGCCACCAGCAATGCGCAGAATCCCTGCACAAAGCCACGACCACGGCGCCGAAGTCGTCATTGGCGGCCTGCGGTGTCGGGCGCACCCCCGGCCAGCCCCTCGCGCCGTACCGGCCGGCGAAAGACGGCATCGGTCATCCCGAGAACGAGCATGACGCCGGAGAAGAATCGCCCTATCATGCGTCCCCGGTGTACGGCTCAGACCCTCCGAACGTGGGCCGCCAGATGATGGGGTGGGGGCAGCAGTGAGCGACATTCCGCCGGCGGTGACACCCGCTTCATCGCCCGAGGGCGCGGACAGCGCAGCCGACCTGGCCCGGCTCCTCGCCGACTCCGCCGAGGAACGGCACAGTGCCGCACAGGCGGCCGACGAGGTTCTGCTGGCCGAGAACCAGTTGCCGGGAACCCAGGAAGAGCACACCTCCCTGCGCGAGGGCTTGCGCCGGTCCGGGACCACGACGTTCGTGGTGCTCGCCATCATCGTCGCTCTCGACAACCTGCAGAGCTCGGGGTTGGCCACGCTGGCCCCCAATATCCGGGCGTCCCTCCATGTGAGCTCTGGCGTCATCGTGTTCGTGGCCGGAGTGTCCGGCGGGTTCCTCGTCCTCGGCATCCTCCCGATGGGCTGGTTGGCCGACCGCTACCGCCGAGGTCCCATCGTCGGCATCGCCACCCTCGTCTTCGGCTGCATGGTCTTCTTCACCGGCTTGGCCACGAACATCTTCTTGTTCTTTTGCGCCCGTTTCGGAGCTGGTGTCTCGCAGGCCTCCACCTACACCGTGCACGGATCGCTGCTCGCCGACACCTACCCCATCAGCCTGCGCGGTCGGATCGGTTCAGCGATGGGCATTGCCACCGGCATCGCCACCGCGCTCAGTCCGATACTGGTGGGTTCGATCGCCAGTGGGGTCGGCGGCCCGAACGGGTGGCGGTGGGCCTTCTACATCCTTTCGGTTCCCATCGTTCTCGTCGCCGTGATCGCGTTCAAGCTGCGCGAGCCCCCGCGGGGGCAGCACGAGAAGATCGACGTGCTGGGTGAGCTCATTCAGGACACGCAGCCGGTGCCACCTTCGCTGGAGGCCGCGTTTGCTCGCATCATGCGGATCCGAACGCTGAAGATGTGCCTGATCGCCTTCTCTGCCATGGGATTCGGCCTCTTCACCCAGCCGGTGCTGGGCAACCTCTTCTTGCAACAACAGTTCGGGTTGGACGCCTTTCGCCGCGGTCTGATCGGCACCATCGGCAGTCTCGGCGTCCTCGTTGCGTTGCCCTTCGTCGGTCGTTACTACGACCGGCTGTACCACCGGGATCCTGCGCAGGCGATGGCGCTCATCGGCAAATTGATTCTTCCTGTCGCCGTCATCGTGCCCATTCAGTACTTCATGCCGAATGCCGTGCTGTGGACCGCCTTCTACATCTTGGCCACTGCGCTGTCGTTGTGCGCCTTCTCCATGGTCGGGCCGGTGATCACGTCTGTCGCGCCATATCACCTCCGCGGCATGACCGGTGCCGTCGGGGCGATCTACCTGTTCTTCATCGGCGCCACCGGCGGCGCCGTCCTTTCGGCGGGTCTCGACCAGGCCTTCGGGCCCCGCGCCGCCGTCCTCATCGTGGTGATCCCGACGACGATCATCGGCGGGTTGATGGTGATCCGCGGCTCTCACTTCATCCGCAACGACCTTTCCATTGTCGTGCTCGAGCTCCACGAGGAGCTGGAAGAACACAAGCGCCAGGCGGCCGATCCGGACTCCATCCCGGTCCTGCAACTCAACAACGTCGACTTCAGCTACGGGCACGTCCAGGTGCTCTTCGGCGTCGGCTTCGAGGTGCGTCGAGGCGAGGTCCTCGCCCTGCTCGGTACCAACGGCGCCGGCAAATCGACTGCGTTGCGCGTCGCTGCCGGGCTCGTGACGTCGGATCGTGGTGTCGTGCGACTCAACGGTCGCACCGTGACCTACGCCACACCCGAGCAGCGCTCACGTCTGGGCATCCACCTCCTGCCCGGTGGCCGGGGGGTCTTCGGCGACATGACCATCATGGAGAACCTGGAGATGGGCGGGTTCGCCTATCGCGGTGACCGGGCTGACCTCCGCCGCCGGATGGAGCGGGTCCTCGGCGATGTTCCCCGCGCTGAACGAGGCTCGCGGCAAGCGGGCCGACACGCTTTCGGGTGGTCAGCAACAGATGCTTGCCCTGGCCATCGCCCTTCTCCACGACCCCGAGGTCCTGATGATCGACGAGCTCTCGCTCGGCTTGGCGCCGATCGTGGTGCAAGAGCTTATTGAGGTGATCGACCGCTTGAAGGCCGAAGGCGTCACCATGATCATCGTCGAACAGTCCCTCAACGTGGCGGCGGCCATCGCGGACCGAGCGGTCTTCATGGAGAAGGGGCAGGTGCGCTTCGAGGGTCCGATCGCCGACCTGGTCGAGCGGGACGACCTGGCCCGTGCCGTCTTCCTGGGCGGAGAGGTGCCCGCCTGATGCTGGCCGTTGGGTGGGTGAACTCGCAGATCGTCTTCGACGGGATCATTCAAGGGCTGGCGATCGCCGTGATCGCAGTCGGGGTGGTGTTGATCTACCGCGCCACGCAGGATCATCAACTTCGCCGTCGGCAACATGGGAGTGGTCGGCGCGGTCCTCCTGTCCTTGCTCGTCCTCCAGTACGGCGTGCCCTTCTGGGTCGCTCTGGCCGATCGCACTCGTCGTCGGCCTCGTCTTCGGCGCGGCGGTGGAGATGACGGTGATCCGCCGTCTGAAGAACGCCCCACGCGTGGTCGTCCTGGTCTCCACGATCGGTATTGCCGGCCTGGCCCAGGCCATCGCCATCGAGATTCCGCAACCCACCGATGCCAGCGCGCACTACCCGAGTGCGATCAACGGCGCATGGACCCTGGGAGGTGTGAGCATCCGGGGCGCCGACCTCGGGGTGCTCATCCTGGTCCCGGTGAGCGTGATTCTCCTCATCTGGTTTCTCGACCGCACCATGATCGGCAAGACCGTCAAGGCCTGCGCCACCAACCCATCGCTGGCCCGGCTCTCCTCGATTTCTCCCAAGCTCGTCTCCACCATGGTCTGGGCGCTCGCCGCCGTGCTCTCCACGCTCTCGGTCATCCTCATCGCCGGCGAATCGTCGACGGCTGCGGGCTTGGCCACCCTGGGTCCGCAGACTCTCTCCGAGGCCCTGGCGGCAGCGGTCATCGCCGGGATGCGGTCCTTCCGGGTCGCGGTCATCGCCGCAGTTGTGATCGGTGTGCTCCAGAGCGTGCTCACCTACAACTTCCTGGCCGTGCCCGGCATTACCGACCTGTTGCTCTTCATCGCCGTCTTCGTCGCCGTGATCTTCGCCAAGCGCGAGCGGGGCGAGGAGCAGGTGTTCGCGTTCAGTCCGAGGGCAAACCCCATTCCGGAGCGCCTGCGCTCGTTCTGGTGGGCGCGGAACATCGACAAGGGCGGCATCCTGCTCCTCGGCCTCTTGGCCGTCCTGCTGCCCATCCTGGTGAGCGAGCCGTCTCGCCAGCAGCTCTACACCGCCGTCCTGGCCTTTGCCATCTGCGCCTCGTCTCTGACGGTCCTGACCGGCTGGCTGGGTCAGCTCTCGCTAGGTCAGATGGCGTTCGCAGGACTGGCTGCATTGTTCGGCGCTCGTCTGGTCACCGAAGGGGTGCCGTTCTGGCTGGCCATCGTGATCACGACCGTGGCGTCCGCCTTGCTTGCGTTGGGGATCGGCATCGGTTCCCTGCGCGTCCGCGGCCTGTACCTGGCCGTCGTGACGTTCGTCTTCGCGCTGACCGCGCAGCAGTACTTCTATTTCCTTCCGTTCTTCTCCGGGGACTCGCCCGATGGCGCCAACGTCCCCTTCTCTCCGGGACACCTGTGGTTCCTGTCCTTCCCCGGGCAGCGCACCTACTACTACGTGGTGCTGGCCGTCCTCGGTGTTGGTCCTGCTGTCCTGAGCAGGTTCCGTGACAGCGGGGTGGGCCGGACGATCAAGGCGGTCCGCGACAACGAGATCTCGGCCGCTGCCTACAGCGTGCCGACCGTGCGGGTGAAGCTGCAGGCCTTCACCATGGCCGGCGCCCTGGCAGGACTCGGTGGCGCGTTGCTGGCCGGGGCATTCGCCAATATCGCCTTCACCGAGAACTTCTTCTTGGTGAACGACTCACTGAATCTGGTGGCCATGGTCGTGATCGGCGGCATGGGCTCGGTCTCTGGCGCGGTAATCGGCGCCATCTTCGTGATCGGGATCCCGGCCATCGCCCCGAACAACGCGCTGCTCGGCCTCCTGTCCTCCAGCCTCGGGTTGCTGGTGGTCCTGCTCTACTTCCCACGTGGTCTCAACCAGATCACGTACGCGACACGCGACGCCATCCTCTCGTGGGCGGATCGCCGGATGGGCGATCGCAAGGAGCCGGAACGCCCGGCCCATCCGGTCGCCGTGCGGCGCCGCACCCGCTTCCGAGGCGGTGGGTGTCGAAGGCCCGGTGCTCGGGGTCTCCGATCTCAGCGTGCACTTCGGCGGTATCGCCGCCGTCGACAAGGCGACGCTGCACGTGGCCAGCGGCGAGATCGTCGGGCTCATCGGGGCCAACGGTGCGGGCAAGTCGACGCTCATGAACGCCGTCGGCGGTTTTGTCGGTTCCTCGGGCTCGGTGACGCTCCTGGGCGAGGACGTGTCGGAGAAGTCGGCGGGGTACCGCGCCTCGCTCGGGCTCGGGCGGACGTTCCAGGCGGCCACACTCTTTCCCGAGCTGACCGTCAACGAGACCCTGCTCGTCGCGCTCGAGGCGAACGGCCGATCCGGTTTGGTCGCGACCGCCCTCGGCCTGCCCGGGGCCCGCCGGCATCGCCGCGCCGCGCAGGCCGAGGTCGGTGAGCTCATCGACTTCCTCGGGCTGAGCCGCTACCGCGACCACTACATCAGCGATCTCTCGACCGGAACCCGCCGCGTCGTCGAGCTGGCCGGGCTGTTGGCCCGCAACGCCAAGGTCCTGTGCCTCGACGAACCCACCGCCGGCCTGGCCCAGCGCGAGACCGAGGCCTTCGGGCCGCTCATCACGACCATCCAGAAGGAGCTGGCCGCGTCGGTGCTCCTCATCGAGCACGACATGCCCTTGATCATGGGCATCTCGCAGCGCGTCTACTGCCTCGAGGCGGGCCGCGTCATCGCCGAGGGCGGCCCGGGCGAGGTGCGCAACGATCCCAAGGTGATCGCCAGCTACCTGGGGACCGACGAGCGGGCCATCGTGCGCAGCGGCGACGTGGCTTCGCCCCTGTCGGGCTGACACCGCCGATCCCCGTCTCGCTTTCGTGCAACCGTCCTGGCCAGGTGCCAGAGTTGTCCCTGACTCTGGTGTCAGCATAATATTGACGTCAAAGTTGAAAACACCCTTGAACGGCCGATCTCCCGGAGGTGTGCCATGACCAAGCCGATCGTCGACTTCCCGGTCTTTGACGCGGACAACCACATGTACGAGAACACCGATGCCTTCACCCAGTTCCTGCCCAAGGAATACGACGGGCTGGTCAAGTACGTCCAGGTGAACGGCCGCACCAAAATCGCCGTGCGCAACGTCATCTCGGACTACATCCCCAACCCCACCTTCGAGGTGGTCGGTCGTCCGGGCGCCTCCGAGGAGTTGTTCAAGCACGGGAACCCCGAGGGCAAGACGCGCCGCGAGATCATCGGCAAGCCGATCCGTTCGCCCGAAGCGTTCTTCTCGCCCGAGCCACGGCTCAAGCTGATGGACGAGCTCGGCCTGGACCGTGCCCTCATGTGGCCGACGTTGGCCAGCCTGCTCGAGGAGCGCCTGGACGACGACCCCGTGGCCACCCACGTCGTCATCCATGCCCTGAATCAGTGGATGCACGAGCACTGGACCTTCGACTACGAGGGCCGCATCTTCCCGTCCCCCGTGATCACACTGCCCGATCGTCAGCGAAGCCATCAAGGAGCTCGAGTGGGTCGTCGAGCGCGGCGCCAAAATCATCCTGATCCGGCCCGCACCGGTTCCCGGCTACGAAGGCCGGCGCTCGTTCGCACTGCCCGAGTTCGACCCGTTCTGGGAGAAGGTCGTCGAGGCGGACATCACGGTCGGGATGCACGCGTCGGACGACGGGCTGATCCGCTACTACAACCAGTGGGAAGGGAACCACCGTGGGGAGCTCCTCCCCTTCACCAGGAAGCCGTCGGCATTCATGAACATCATGCACACCCAGGGCCGCGGCATCTTCGACACGGTGTCCTCGCTCATCGGGCACGGCCTCTTGACGCGCTTCCCGACGCTGCGGATCCTGCCGGTCGAGAACGGCTCGGCCTGGGTGCGCCCGTTCGTCGAGGCCATCGGGCAGTCCTATGCGCACGAACCGGCGCTCTACGACGAGGACCCGCTGATGGTGCTCAAGCGCAACATCTGGATCCACCCGTTCCACGAAGAGGACCCCCAGGGGCTCATCGACATCGTCGGTGTCGACCGGGTCGTGTTCGGCTCCGACTACCCGCACATCGAGGGCATGTCCGAGCCGCTGTCCTACGTCGACGACCTGGCCGGCCTGTCCCACGCGCGACATGGCCAAGGTCATGGGCGGCAACCTGGCCGAGGCGATGAAGCTGCCCTTCGCCGCCTGAGCATTCGACACGAATCTTCGAAGGGGCCCCGGGGTACTCCCCGGGGCCCTTTCGCGGTCCGACCGAGGTACATTCTTGTACCGGGCGTTCCAAGCCTCTATGGTGTAGAGCCAGAGATATACACATGCAGGCCGGGGGGGCCTGCGAGGGGAGGAGCGCAGTGGTGCACGCCGTTGGTCGCGCACGTCGCGACGGTCGGAGACGTGGTGTGCACGCAGCCGTGCGGCGGGCCGAACGGGAGCACCCATGGCCGACCTGACCGCGGCGCGCATCGCGCGGGCCGGCCTGGAGGTGGCCGACGAGCAGGGTGCCGGCGGGTTCAGCATGCGCCTGGTGGCCGAGCGGCTGGGCGTGACCCCGATGGCCCTGTACCACCACGTCGACGACAAGGCAGCCTTGGTCGCGCTCCTCGTCGACGAGGTCATAGCCGAGACGCCGTTGCCCTCGACCACTGGGAAGTGGCGCGACGATCTCTTCGCCTTGGCGCTGTGGATGCGTCAGGCCGCCCTGGCCCACCCGGCCGTGGGCCGCCTGCGCAACGACTACCAGGTGTGGACGCCCTCCATCTTTCCCATGACCGAGCGCTGGCTCAGCTTGTGGCAGCAGAGCGGTCTGAGCCTCGACGCCGCCATGTCTGCCTCGTCCGCTTCGGCCACAGCCATCATCGGCTTCGTCGAACAGGAGATGATCCAGGCCCGGACCGAGCCGCCCGACGAGCACATGCTCTCGTCGTTCCCGAACGCGCGCATGTCGTTCTCCTTGGAGGCCGAACGTGACGGGGCTCGGGAGTTCGAGCTGGTGCTCGGGGTGCTCATCGACGGTCTGCACGCCGCCTTGCTCGAGGGTCCGAGCCAGCAGGGGCCACGTGACCCCGGCGGGACGTCCCGCGCCGGGACGCTCGACCACCGCCACCCGGTCGAAGCCAAAGAGCCGCCGTGCCTGACCGCGACCAATTCCCGACTCTCCGGGCGTATTGTGCCCGACTCGAAGCACCGCGACGGTGGCAGGCTCACCGTCATCGGGGCAGCGACGGGGGAGGCGAGGGCAACCGCAGTCTTCGGAATCAACACAACCGCTGCAATCAGAAAGGCCATCATGCGTAAGGCAACCTCGGCGTTCGCCGTCCTTCTCATGTCCGTCACCGGGCTCGTCGTGGCCGGCACCGGCACCGCTGCCGGCGCCGCCGAATCAGGTCAGGGCGTAACCGCCGGCACCATCAAGGTCGGGGTCACCTACCCGGACGTGGCGGCCATCAAGAACCTGATCAACGTCGATCCGGGCAATTACCAGGTGGCCTACACCGCATTGTTCAACCAGATCAACGCCAAGGGCGGGATCGACGGCCGCAAGATCTCGCCGGTCTTCGCCGCAGTGGACCCGCTCGGCACCGCCGGTGCGGCGACAGCCTGCACCCAGCTCACGGAGGACGACAAAGTGTTCGCCGTTCTGGGCTTCTTCCAGGCCGTCGACACGGCCTGTTACCTCACAGACCCACAGCCACGCCCATCGTCGGGTATTCGCTGACGGCGCAGCAGTCGGCCGCGGCCAAGGCCCCCTGGTACAACTACCAGATCTCCGACAGCGACCTGATCCCCAAGGAGATGGCCATCTTCAAGGAGGAGGGTGCCTTCACCGGCAAGAAGGTCGGCGTGGTCGCGACGTCGGCCGACTCCAGCGAGACGAGCCTGGTCGGCCCGGCCCTCAAGAAGCTCAAGATCAACGTGGTCCAGACCGCGGTCAACTCCATGCCCGACACCGACACCACGGCTCAGATCGCCGACTACCAGACCATCGCTCAGAAGTTCCAGTCCTCTGGGGTCAACGTGGTCATTGCCGTCGGCAATGCGGGGAACGGTTGGCCCGCCGCGCTGCAGGACAACCAGAGCACCTACACGCCGCGGATCATCGCCACCGACTACAACGACCTCGATGCCTACGTGGCCAACAAGGCCGGCGTCACGCAGTCCATCATCAAGAACGTCCTGACGGCGGGCCCGACGCCGCCGGCGACGGTCGAATGGAACGACCCGGCCATGAAGAGCTGCGTGGCCACCGTCAAGAAGGCCGAGACCGAACGCCTCCATCAGCAATCCGATCACCGCAACGGCATCGACCCCCGTCACCTACACCGCGCCGGTGACCGCCTGCCAGCAGGTTGCGCTGTTCGCCGACCTCGTCAAGGCGGCCGGCAAGACCCTCAACAACCAGACGTTTGCCAAGGCCGGGGCGTCGCTGACCCACGTGACCATCCCCGGCGGCGGCGGCACCTTCAACTTCTCCGGCGGCCACAACGACGGGAACGGACCCGTGTTCGTGTACACGTGGAATCCCTCGACGAGCAAGCTGGTGCTCAAGACCACCGAGGGGTAAGCTCGTCTGCCCGGCGTCCCGCAGGTGGGGCGCCGGGATCAGGTCGAGACGATGGCGACGCCGGCTGTGCCCGGCGCTCCGTAGAGCTGGCTGTAGCCGACCCTCGGCGCGCCCGGGACCTGCCGCTCGCCGGCCGCGCCCCGGAGTTGCACGACCAACTCGTAGAGCTGGCGCAGGCCGGACGCGCCGATGGGCTCGCCGTTGGCGATGAGGCCGCCGTCGGTGTTGACGGGCAGGCTGCCTCCGATTTCGGTGGCGCCCTCGGCCAGCAGGGCCTCCTGCTCACCGTCCTTGCAGAAGCCGTTCTCCGCCATGTGGATGACCTCGGCCCCGGCGTCGGTGTCCTGCAGCTGCACCACGTCGACGTCCTCGGGTCCGAGTCCGGCCATCTCGTAGGCCGCCCGTGAGGCGTCGACCGTCGGTGCGTCGGCCCGCTCCAGCGGGAGCCAGGGGCTGTGCACCTCGAAGGCGCCCAGACGCCTGGTCCGCACCACCGACGCCCGCAGGTAGATCGGCGACGAGGTGAAGCGGTGGGCCACCTCCGCCTTGCACAGCACGACGGCGGCCGCCCCCTCGTCGGGCGAGCAGAACATGTACTGGGTCAGCGGGTCGTTGACCATCGGTGACTCGAGGATCTCGTCCTCGCTCAGGGGTTGGCGACGGAAGGCGTCGGGATTCAGCCCGCCGTTGCGGTAGTTCTTGGCGGCCACCCGGGCCAGGGTGCGCGGGCTGATGTCGAAGTCGTGCATGTAGCGCTGGATCTTCATGGCGAAGAACTTCGGCGTCAGGAAGAGGCCGGTCTCGCCGTACCAGCTCGGCACCCCGTACTGCACCGGATCGGCCGCGAAGGCGCCGGGCAGGTGCTTGTCCATGCCAATGGCCATGCCGAGCTCGTAGTCACCGAGGCGGATGGTGTTCGCCGCCTGCGTCAGCGCGCTGGCCGCCGTGGCGCACCCGTTGTACACGTCGGTGAAGGGGAGTCCGGTGAGACCGAGGAAGTTCACGACAGCGTCCGGGTTGTCCACCTCGTAGCTCCCCCCGAAGGCGAACTGCACGTCCTTCCACGTGATGCCGGCGTCGCCCAGGGCCAGGCGGGTCGCCTTGGCTCCGAGCTCAATCGCCGAAACGCCGGGGAAGCGCCCGAAGGCGCTGCGACCGACTCCGATGATGGCAACGTCGTCCATGGCTCGCTCCTCAGCTCTCGTCGACGGGTCGGAAGGCGTAGGTCAGGACCTCGGTGCCGTCCTCGTCGGTGGTGAAGGGCACGACCGTCAACTCCATCGGCATGCCGATACGCAGCTCCTGGTCGATGGGGCCGGCCAACCTCGCTTCGATGCGGCCCTCGGGCAGCTCAATGAAGCCCACGCCGTAGGGGACGAACTCGTTCGCCGGCTCCCGACCGAGATAGGGCGGGTTCTTCGGTTGGAAGCGCTGCCGGGTCCACGTCCAGAGCGTGCCTTGGCGTGAGAGCAACGTCGGCGTGACGGCATCTCCGCCGCAGCTCGGGCAGGCGTCCTGCGCGGGGAAGGTCACGAACGAGCACGCGTCGCAGCGCGAAGCTCGCACCCGCGGCTCGTCAGCCGGTCCCTCGAACAGGCCTTCGGCGATGGTGCGTTGCTCGGTCATTCCTCAGATCTCCCATCTCCGCGTCCTGCCGTTGCGAGGGTAGTTCGTCCTCGATTCGGCAACGCCTGGCCTCATCCGAACGCCTTGCGGAAGTCCCAGCTGACGATCTTCTCCGGGGTGACCTTGAGCCAGGCGTGGCGCCCGTCGTGGTGCAGCTGACCCCCGGCGTACTTGTCGGCGAAGATCCGTTCTGGCGTCTCGAGCTCGGCCACCGCCTCGCCCGTGCGGGGGACCTCACCCACTACCTCGGCCACACCGCGCAACTCGACGCCGTGCAGTTCGGTGAACTCCACCCCCGCGTCGACGATGATGCTCACCCGGTTGTCGCGCTGGATGTCGGTCCAGCGCTGGCTCTTCACGATGGAGGTCAGCCAGAGCGAGCTGCCGTCCCAGGCGAACCAGAGTGGAGTCACGTGCGGCGCACCGTCACCACCCAGGCTGGCCACCCGGCACGTGCGCGTCTCGGCCAGGAATGCATCGCGTTCCTCGTCCGTCATGGCCGCCTCTGCGACCCCGGCGTTGCTCTCTCACGAGATGCGTCTCCTCTCATTCGGTTGGGTCGTCGGTCAGCCGAAGTTCCGGCTGGTGGCCACGACGCACAGCCGGTTCTCGTTGCCCGCATCGCGTACCTCCACCTGCCCGAGCCCCTCGCGGACCTCCGCCTCCGCCACCACGGGACCGACTCGGGCCGGTTGCAGGTAGCGCAGGGCAAGCGACGACAGCGTGGTGCCGGGGGAGAGGGACAGGATGGCCTCCTCGACCGCCAGTGCGATCAGGCCGCCGTTGATCGTGTTCGACGCGTTCAGGCGGTCGTCGGCGTGGCCGAGGTGGGCCTTGCCGGGAGCGACTCGCTCGCAGCCTGCCCGTTCTGCGAAGGGCATCGACAGGCGGTTGCCTTCGGGCAGCAAATGCTGTCCCGCGAGTGTCCGGCATGGTGATGGTCAACCGTTCGTCCGGTGCGGCCATGAAGGAGAGGCCGGCGAAGCCGATGGGCTCGCCCTCGCCCGCCGTGAAGTCGACCCGGGCCACGAACACGGACCGGCCGACCTTCACCGCCTTGGCCACCCCGCAGACCGTGCCCGAGGTGGGCGCTGGAGCGAAGAGGTGGACGTCGAGCTCGAGGGTGACCGGAACCCGGGGGCCCACCGAGTAGATGGCGAGATGCCCGGCGAGCACGTCCGCCCAGGCGGCGAGGATGGACATGCGCAGGTGCTCGGTTCCAGGCACGTGCATCTCGGGGTAGACCCGGGCCGCGCCGTGCATCGAGTCCTCGGCCCGGTTCACCGTCCAGCCCAGATCCTGCGAGCACGTGCGTGCGTTCGCTGGGGACCGCGCCCTGGTGCTGCTGCGGTCATGCGGCTTCCAGATTGCGGTGCCCGGCCGTGCTCATGTGGGGCCAATGTACTGGAATCGACGTTGACGTCATAATCAAGAGGTTGGATCTCAGACGCCGAAGGGATCGTCGAGCAGCGACGCGCTCCGGGCCAGGGCGGCCAGCGAGAAGCCCGCGGTGCGCCGATAGCCCTCGGTCACCTCGGCGATCTCCTCGGGCGTGATCACCGATGCGATGTCCTCGAAGCCGTCGGGGGCACGTTGCTCGACCAGGAGCATGGGCAACTCCGGGCCGAAGCCCCGATTGGCCTCGACGATGGCGGCCGTGGCCGGGCCGCGCACCCTCTCGTAACGGGCCAGCGCCGTGTCGATGTCGTCGCCGTGGCGCCGCACACATCCGGCCAGGACCCGGGCATCGAGGATGGCCTGCGACGCGCCGTTCGAGCCGATCGGGTACATCGGATGTGCCGCATCGCCCAGCAGAGTGCTCCGGCCGAAGGTCCAGCGGGGGATCGGGTCGCGGTCGACCATGGGGAAGAGGAACGTCTCGGGAGCGGCACCCACGATGGAGGGGACGTCGAGCCAGCCGAAGTGCCAATCCGCGAAGTCGGGCAGGAAGTCCTCCAGTGAGCCGGCCTTGTTCCAGTCCTCTTGGGACGCGAGGTCGGAGCCGGGTCGGCGCAGCTCGGCGATGAAGTTGAAGACCTGGCGCCCATTGGGCAGGTCGGCGATGGGGTAGCCCACGAACTTCTGCTCGGGGTGGCCGGCCCAGATCATGGTGCGGCCGTCGAGCACCCGATCAACCTCGGCCACGCCGCGCCAGAGGAGCGAGCCGTTCCATTTGGGGGATCCCTCGTCCGGGTAGCGCGCCGCCCGCGCCGCGCTGTGGATGCCGTCGGCCGCCACCACCAGATCGGCCTCCACCCGCTCGCCGTCCTCGAAGACGACGACGGTTGTGGCGCCACGGTCCTCGAGCAGCGCCAGGCGCCGGCCCAGGTGGAGCGCGTCGGGGCCGAGCCGCTCGCGCACCGCACCGAGCATCACGGCTTGGAGGGCGCCCCGGTGGATGGACAGCTGCGGCCAGGGTAGCCGGCGTCGAGGCCCCGCGGTTCGCGCCAGATCTCCTGGCCGCGGCGCGTGCAGTAGAGAAGGACCGAGGGCGCCACGGCCCGGGCGCTCAGCTGCTCGAGCAGCCCGAGGGCGTCGAGCTCGCGTACCGCGTGCGGCAGGAGGTTGATGCCGACCCCGAGCGGCCGGATCTCCGTGACGGCATCGAAGAGTTCGACGTCTGCCCCGACCTCGTGCAGGCTCAGTGCGGCGGACAGGCCGCCGATGCCGGCCCCTACGACGACGCAGCGCAGCCGCGTCACAACACCTCGTGGACGTCGATGGTGACGAGGCCCTGGTCGCCGGCGTCCGGTGGAGACGGCGAGCAGATCGTTCAACCAGGACAGCCGGTCGGCTGCCGTCGTGAAGCGGATGTGGGTCCGGAAGTAGTACTCGTCGGGGTCGACGGTCTCCCCGCGCATGAGCCGTTCTGTCACCTCGGCGGTGGCCTTGCGCAACCCGGCCGAGCGCACCTCGATCAGCTCGCCGGCTTCGGTCTCCAACGTGTAGTGGGCGTCGATCTCGAGCGTGCCGTCCGGCCGCACCGATTGCCAGTCGACGCCGCCCTCGCGCAGGGTTCCGCGCAGGCCGTCTCGTCCGTCGAACGTCCCCCCGTCGAAGGGCACGTAGCGGCGGCCTCCGCCGAGGTCGACCAGTGGCAGGACGAGTACTTCAATGGAGAGGAGCTCGCGCAGACCCAGCGGTCGCATGGTCGTCCTGTCTCGTTGCCCCGTGCGGCACCGCCGGGCGGTGCCGCCGACCTAGAACTTGCCGAGCAGGAATCCGGCCGCCGCAGCGGCGGGGGGGTAGGAGTTGGTGATGCCCGAGCTGACGTAGCCCACGTCACTGATCAGCGTCTGACCCGAGATGGCCACCGCGGCGTCGCTGCACAGGAACACCAGCGGGTACGCCTGCTCGAGCGGGGTGGAGGCGGCGATCCCCGTCTCTTCGCGGTAGTCGGCGCCGAAGCCGAGCCACATCTCTGCGTTGGCCTGGGCCAGCGGCGTGTCGGTCGGACCCGGGCAGATGGCGTTGATGCGGATGCCGTGTTCCTTGAGCAAGGAGAAGGCCTGCGAGGCCACGTAGCCGCAGACGGCCTGCTTGGAGTGGAAGTAGTCGGCCCAGCCGTGCTCGATGGCCCAGGCCGAGGCCGAGTCGAAGTCCGGCGTGGCCAGGTACTCCTGTACCTGCTCCCAGCCGGCTTCCCAGCCCAGGCCGGCGGCCGAGGAGATGAAGCCGATGGCCGAGCCCTTGGGCATCATGTTGCCGGCCAGCACACGCTCAATCAGGTGGCGGTGCCCGCCGAAGTTGATCTTCTCAATGTTGGGGGTCCCGTCGGCCACTCCGGCCGCCGCCATCAGCGCGTGGATCGGGCCGCCGCACTCGTCCACCGCCTTGTCGATGGATTCCTTCTCGCCCAGGTTGACGTGGATGGCCTTGACGCCCGGAAGCTTCACCTCGGCGAAGTCCATGACCACCACCTCGGCGCCGGCGTCGTGCGCCAGCTGTGCCGCGGCCGCGCCCATGCCGGTGGCCCCACCGACCACCAGCACCCGCTTGCCGTCGTAGCGAAATGCGTCGAACGTTGACATCAGTACCCTCCTGAACGATGTGACGAGTTGCCGAAGTGACGTCGCGTGCTTACCCGACGACGGAGCGGACCTTGAGGTCCACGATGGTATCCCAGTCGATCCCGATCTCCGCCAGGATGTCGTCGCCCTGCTCGTTGAATTCGGGCGCCCGCTTGGCCGGTGCCGGCTCGCCGCCGAACTGGATCGGGACCGCCACCATCTGGAACGAGCTGCCGCTCGGCCGTCTGCGCACTCCTGCATGTAGCCGTTGGCCGCCACCTGTGGGTCGATCGTCGCCGCCTCGAGCGTGTCCTGCACGACGCACCACTGCCCGGTGAAGTCGGCCAGCCGCTCGCGCCATTCGGCTGAGCGGGCGCTCGGCGAACGCCGCCTCCATGAGGGCCTGGGCGTCGGCCGTGTTCTCCAGCAGCGACGTCGTGGTCGGCGAAGCGCGGGTCGGTGCCCGCCTCCGGTCGATCCACCAGTTCGCAGAGCTCGGCCCAGTAGCGGCTGGCCTGGAGGCAGCAGAAGGACAGTCTGGCGCTCGTCCTTGGTCACGTAGTTGCGCACGAGCGGGTTCATGCGCGGTGCCGTCGACGGGGGACCTTGCCACGGCTTGTCGAGCAGGAGCGACAGCGCGTAGGCCTGGCCCATGGCCCACATGCCCGAGCTGAGGAGAGAGACGTCGACCGTCGTCGCCTCACCGGTCCGCTCGCGGTGGAAGAGCGCGCCCATGATGCCGCCGGCGATGGTCATGGCTCCGATGGAGTCGCCGAACCCGGGCCCGGGAGGCGCCGGCATCCAGTCGGCGTCGGCCGGCTTCACTCCGAGGGCCACCCCGGCCCGGTACCAGAAGGACAGCGAGTCGTAGGAGCCCTTGTCGGCGTCGGGACCACGTTCGCCCTGCCCGGTGCCGGCCACGTAGATGATGTTGGGGTTGTGGGCGCGCAGGTCCTCGAGCTCGATCTTGAGCTTCTTGCGCACCCGGGGCAGCTTGTTGGTCAAGAAGACGTCGCAGGTCGCCGCCAGCTTGTAGAGGATGTCGAGGCCCTCGGGCGTGGTGAGGTCGAGGGCCAAGCTCCGCTTGCCGCGGTTCGAGTGCTCGAGCAGCGGGTGCACGTCGCCCGTGAGCGGCATCACCCCGGTCGAGGCCAGGCCCCGCATGGCGTCGCCCCGCTCGGTGGGTTCGATCTTGATGATCTCGGCGCCCAGGTCGGCCAGCAGGGCCGACGCCGCCGGCACGAACGTGTGCTCCGCCACCTCGAGGACGCGCACGCCCTCCATCACCTGGGTACTGCTCACCGGGTCCCTCCCTCCGTCCGCACGCGGGCCACCTCGGGCCGGTCGTGCGGGCATTCGTCCATGACTCTGACATCGACGTCGATATTAGACACGGCCCACGCCGAGCCGCGCCTGGCCGGGCGCCGAGCGCCCTCGTCGTCACGCCGCCGGCCCGGCCACCTGGAGCAGGATCTTGCCGACCGCCTGCCCGTCGGCCATGTGCTGGAGGGCGGCCGCGGTCTCGGCCAGGTCGAACGTGGCCCCGATCAGGGGTTGCGCCTTGCCCTGGGCCAGCAGGTCCATCAGCTCGGCGTCGTTGCGGACCAGCTCCTGCCCGCGGTGGGTGGCCCAGTCGCGGAACTGGAAGCCCAGGACCCGGACCCCCTTCAGGAGCACCAAATTAAGAGGTATGCGGGGGATCGTCCCCGAGGCGTAGCCCACCGTCACGAAGCGACCGTCGAAGCGCAGCGCCCGCAGGGCCGGCTCGGCCAGGTCACCCCCCACCGGGTCGACGACGACGTCGGCCCCTCCGGGCAGCGCCTCGCGCAGCGCGGCCCGCAGGTCGCCCGCCCGGTGGTCGATCAGCCGGGTGGCTCCGCAGGACTCGGCCGCGGCCAGCTTCTCGGCCGACGAGGCGACCGCGGTGACGGTCGCCCCCATGGCCGCGCCGAGCTGCACGGCGGCCGAGCCGACGCCGCCGCCGGCGCCGAGCACGATCAATTCCTCGCCCTGGGCCAGCGTGGCCACCGAGCGCAGCACGTGGTACGCCGTCTTGTAGGTCACGCCGAAGGCGGCCGCCGTGCGGTCGTCGACCTCGTCGGGGATGCGGGCCAGCGACGACGCGCCGACCACGATCTCCTCGGCGAAGGCGCCGATGAAGGCCGAACCGAAGACGCGGTCACCGACGTCGATCCCCGTGACGTCGTCGGCCACCTCGGTGACGACGCCGGCGTACTCGCTGCCGGGGATGAAGGGCGTCGGCGCCTGGACCTGGTACTCGTTGGCCACGACGAGGACGTCGGGGAAGTTCAGCGCGGCGACGGCGATGCGCACCCGCACCTGGCCCGGGCCGAGCTCGGGGGCGGGGACGTCGAGCATCTCGACGCACCTCGGGGCCGCCGTAGTTGCGGCAGACGGCGGCGCGCACGTCAGGAGGCGGCGAGCACGGAGTAGTCGGACGACTCGGCCATGTCGGCCGCGCTCTGCATGAGGTCGAGCACGATGGGCCCGAACGCCTGCAGCTTCTCGTCGTCGCCCGGCCCGCTGGAAGCCCTGCTCGAGCACGACGGCCAGCTTCCACTTGGCCAGGACCACGTAGTAGTCGATGTCGTCGACCTGGCGGCCCGACACCTTGGCGTAGTGGGCCACGATCTCGTCGCGTGACGGCATGCCCGTCATGTCGACGTAGCCCCCGGCGCGGTCCTCGTCGGCCGAGGTGTCCTCGGGCCAGCCCTGCACCACCCAGCCCAGGTCGAGCTTGGGGTCGCCGACGGTGCCCATCTCCCAGTCGACGATGGCGGCCAGCCGGGCCGGCGCGCCGTGCTTGAACATGACGTTGGCGAACTGGTAGTCGCCGTGCATGAGCCCGGGGATGAAGTCGATCGGCCGGTGCGCCCGCAGCCAGGCCGACGCCTCGTCGAAGCCCGGGAGCTCGCGGCCCTTGATGCGCTCGAGGAAGGCGGTCCAGCGGTCGACCTGGCGCTCGTGGAAGCCGTCGGGCCGGCCCAGGTCCTGCGAGACCCTTGGCCTGCCAGTCGACGTTGCCCAGCAGCGCGATGCCCTCGACGAGCTGGAAGGCGAGCCCGCGCCGCTCCTCGACGTCGGTGTCGAAGGGGGCCGGCCACTCGCGCCGCATCTGCATGGGCGACCAGCCGTCGACGAAGCCCATCAGGTAGAAGGTGCGCCCGAGCACGCCGGCGTCGGTGCAGACGGCCACCGCCTCGGTGTGGGGCACGTCGGTGCCGGTCAGCGCCTCGATGATGCGCCACTCGCGCACGATGCCCGTCGTCGCGCGACGCCGGCGCCGAGGCGGGCGGGATGCGCATGGCGCAGTGCAGGTCGCCCCGGCGCAGCTCGTAGATCTCGTTCTGGCTGCCGCCCGAGATGTAGCTGTGCTCGAGCGGCTCGCCCTTGGCCAGGCCCTGGTCGTCCATCCAGGCGACCAGCTTGTCGACGTCGGCGATGGTCGGCACCGCCTCTCGGTCGTGCTCACAGGTTCCCCACCTCCAGCTCGAGGTACTCCGCGTACTTCGCCCTGGCCGCCTCCTGGCGCTTGGGCAGCCACTGGGTCGGCCAGATGTCGTCGCTGGGCTTGTAGTCCCGCAGCACCTGGCGGGCCACGGTGACCTTGTGCACCTCGGTCGGCCCGTCGGCCAGGCCCATGACGGCCGCGCCGTGCACCATCCCCATGAACGGCATCTCGTTGGTGGTGCCGAGCGCGCCGTGCACCTGCATGGCCCGCCGGGCGATGTCGTGCAGCACCGTCGGCATGACCACCTTGGCCGTGGCGATGTCCTTGCGGACCCGCTTGTAGTCGTTGTACTTGTCGATCTCCCACGCCGTGTAGAGCACGAAGAGGCGGAACTGGATCAGCTGGGCGTAGGAGTCGGCGATGTAGCCCTGCACGAACTGCTTGTCGGCCAGCAGGCTGCCCTGCGGTCTCGCGGCTGAGCGCCCGCTCGCACATCATGTCGATCGCCTTCTGCGCCATGCCGATGGTGCGCATGGCGTGGTGGATGCGCCCGCCGCCGAGCCGGGTCTGGGCGATGACGAAGGCCTGGCCCTCGCCGCCGAGCAAGCGCCTCGTCGGGCACGCGCACGTCCTCGTAGTGGATCAGCGCGTGCGAGCCCTCGTTCACCGGCTCGCCGAACAGCCCGACGTTGCGCACGATGTTGACGCCCGGGCGTGTCCGTCGGCACCAGGAACATCGACATGCCCTTGTACGGGTTGACGTCGGGGTTGGTCACCGCCATGACGATGAGGAACGACGCCGTCTTGGCGTTGGAGGAGAAGTACTTCCAGCCGTTGATGACCCACTCGTCGCCGTCCTTGACCGCCTGCGGTCGTGAACAGCGTCGGGATCGGCCCCGGCGTGGGGCTCGGTCATGGAGTAGCTCGAGAAGCACTCGCCGTTGAGCAGCGGCTGCAGGTAGCGCTCCTTCTGCTCGTCGGTGCCGTAGTGGGCGATGATCTCGGCGTTGCCGGTGTCGGGCGCCTGGCAGCCGAAGACGATGGGCGCCCACGACGAGCGGCCCAGGATCTCGTTGAGCAGCGCCAGCTTCAGCTGGCCGAAGCCCTGCCCGCCGAGCTCGGGCCCGAGGTGGGTGGCCCAGAGCCCGTGGCGCCGGACCTCCTCCTTGAGCGGATCGATGGCCTCGCGGCGCTTGCCCTCGAGGGGCGTGAACTGCAGGTGGGGGAACGCCAGGTCGAGCGGCTCCACCTCCTCGCGGACGAAGGTGTCCACCCAGTCCAGCTTCTCTTGGTACTCGGGATCGGTTTCGAAGTCCCACGCCATGTCGTGCCCTCCCTCGGTCGGAAACAAGAATATGATTCTGACTATCAAGAACGCAATACCGGCCAAGCACGCCAGCGGCCAAGGCTCCCGCGGCCAAGACGGCGAAGGCCACGGCTCCGGCCGCGGCCCCGGTCGGGGACGTCAGCGGCCGGATCGCCCGCCGCTCCGTGGCCAAGCGCGAGAGCGAGTACGCCGAAGAGGTCCGCCGACTGCTCGATGCTGCGCTCGAGCTCATGCGGACCCACGGCACCGCCTCGAGTCCCCGGGTGGCCGACATCGTCGCCGCGGCCGGCCTGTCCAACGACGCCTTCTACCGGCATTTCAAGTCCAAGGACGCCCTGGTGACGGCCATCCTCGAGGACGGCAGCGAGCGGCTGCGCAGCTACCTGGCCCACCAGATGGCGAAGGAGTCGACGCCCGAGGGTCAGGTGCGGCGCTGGGTCAAGGGTGTGCTGGCCCAGGCCGACGCCGAGCTCTCGGCCACCAGCCTGGCCGTGCTCTGGAACGGGGGCAGCGCCGATGCCGGCCTGGCCGCCGGACGCCACTTCGCCAGCGCGCCGTTGGCCACGCTCCTGGCCGAGCCCTTCGCCGCGCTGGGCAGCGCGCACGCCCGAGCTCGATGCCGCGCTGGCCGCCCACGCCGCACTCGGCCTGCTCTCCGACTGCGTCTGGCAGCAGAAGGAGCCGACCCGGGCCGAGGTCGAGCGTGTCACCACGTTCTGCCTGGGGGCCGTGACCCGCTGAGCCGCTGGAGCTCAGGACACCACGACGCGCGCCCGGGCCAGGTTCTGCAGCCGGGCGTAGGGCGTGGTCATGTCGCCGTCCCGTTGCGCCACCACCCGCACCACCGGGAAATGCGTGCCCGCATCGGCGGTCGACCACCGTCGCTCCACCTCGACCCGCGGCGCCGGCTCGATGCGCTCGCTGACGGCGAAGGTGCCGCTCCCGTCGAAGTCCCACTCGACGGCCACGATCGAACCGGTGCCCGGCGGCACCTCGGCCGTGGCCCGCAACGTGACCTCCTCGCCTGGCTGCGACGTCGGCCCGCGCCGCGCCGTTGGCGCTGAGGTGCACCACCGGCTGGATCGCCGCGCCGTGCCGGCGCGTCGGCCGGCACCACGACCTGCCCGTCGACCACCTCGTAGTGCGTGCTCTGCCGGCGGGGCCACGCCCTCCTCCACCCACCTGCTGAGGTCGCGCAGGGCCTGGTGCAGCACGCCCAGGTAGCTGACCGCGTGCGTCGCGTCCTCCTGGGTCGCGAAGTCGCCGTGCAGCGCGTTGTCGGTGAACCACAGCCGGAAGTTGTCGTCCAGCGCGTCACCGAGGTGCTCGTGCACCCGGGCCCGGTACCAATCGGCCTGCCACGGCAGGGCCTCCCGGTCGAGGAGCGACTCGACGACGATCATCTTCCCCTCGAAGCGGCCCGACTGCACCGTGCCGGCGGCGCCCGCCGCGAACAGCGGCCCGAGGATCAGCGGGCGCTGCGGGTAGATCGGCGACCCGTCGGGGTGGCGGAACTGGTCCCAGACCGGGAACTGGTCGTTGTCGGGCACCTGATGGCGGTGGTACGTCTGCGCCGCGAGGAAGCCGCTGTTGTCGACCTCGACCGCGTCGCCGGGCCGGATCCCGAGGATGGACTCGGTGTCGCCCGGCCCGAGCGTCACGATGTCGCCGATGACGTTGAGCAGGCCGAGGCGCGCTCCTGCGGACGAACCGGTCTGCACGAGCAGGTCGGCCCCCTCGACGTCGATCGGGGCGGGCGCGGAAAGCCGGAAGGCCACCGGAACGACGGGTTCGGGCTCGCCCGAGTCGCGCCAGGCCGTGTCCACGGCACCCCGGGCCTGACCCGGTTGGGACCCGACGGGCAGGCCCTCCGCCACGGCTTCTTCGTAGGTGAGCGCCGCCGTGATTTCCGCCGAGTGGTGCAGGCGGTCGCGCGCCAAGGAGGGCGGCGCCTCGTGGCCTAGGTATCCCGGCTCGGTCCAGAACTCCTCGAAGTAGGTGGGATCGGCCGCGCGCATGCCGCCGTAGAGCACGGGGAAGGCGTGCATGCCCATGGTGCGCCACCCGAACCACGAGCGGGGAGGGAAACCCATGCGCGTGATCTCGCGCAGGGCGTCGCCTTCCTCTTCTGAGAGGCCCTCGAAAGGGTCGCCGCTCCCGCCGGGTTCGACGGCGTCGACGATCCGGTCGAACCGATCGCGCAGGATCCGCTGCGCGTGCATGCGGACGGTGAACATGTTGGGGATGGCCATGGGCGACCCGATGACGTAGGGCACGACGCCGTCCCAGACACCGGTCGTGTTCTCGATCGACCCGATGGTGCGGAAACCGCCGCCGCTCCCGCCGTAGGCGTACCCGTAGGGCCGGTGCGGCCCGTACATCTCGGCCGCCACGACCCGCGAGTACTGGGCGGCGGCGGCGTTGGCCCTGTAGGCGGCGATCGTGGGGTCGTCCGCGCCGTACCCACCGAAGACCCCGCCCCCATTGGTCTCGAGGAGGTAGGCGCCGCTGTCCAGCGAGAACCCGATCTTGTTCTGTTCGCCAGGGGCTTGGTGCTGGGCCAGGTTCTCGTTGTCGGGCACCGGCGTGATGTGCTGGAAGAAGCGGCGCTGATACGACCCCTCCGGTGGCAGATAGATGGAGAACCGCGTCAGGGTGTCGCGGAATCCCCCGTGCACGTAGCGATGGCGCACGGGCGTGTCGCGCCATTCGTCGACGTCGACGTAGGGCTGGCTGAAGGTCGGGTCGTTCTCGAAGTAAGGCACGTCGCTCATGGTCGACGTCATGCCTACCAGACCGAAACGACGACCACGATCAACACGGAGCGCTGGGCGTCCCGCTCCGCTCACAAGGCGATCTGCGAGACTCGTGGGCATGCGGGAGTCCCGCCCAACGACGTGACGACTGGCCGGCGGCCACCGAAGATGCACGCCGACGAGGTCGAGCTCGACGACGCGTTGGTGCGCGCCTTGCTGGTCGAGCAGTTCGCACAGTGGTCCGAACTGCCGTTGGCGCGGCATCCCCGATTCCGGTACCGACAGCGCCATCTACCGGCTCGGCGACGACATGGGCGTTCGCCTGCCGCGCATCCACTGGGCGGTGGACCAGATCGACAAGGAGCTGCATTGGCTGCGCCGTCTGTCCGAGCATCTGCCGGCCCCAGTGCCCGTACCCCTCGGCCGGGGTGAGCCCGGACGCGGCTATCCCTATCCGTGGCTGGTGTACCGATGGTTGCCCGGGGTCAGCCTGGACCGCACCGCCGTGGCGTCGACGCTGGTGGCTGACGTGGCGTCGTTCGTGCTGGCCTTGCAGCAGATCCCGACCGAAGGCGGCCCAGCGCCCGGGCGCCGCGGTGGTCCCATGGCACCGCGTGATCGGGAGGTGGAGTGGGCGCTCGGGAACCTCGAAGGTCTGGTCGACACCGCCCGGGCCCGAGAGGTGTGGCGGGCGGCGCTGCAGGCCGAGGCATCCGCACGGAACGAGGTCTGGGTCCACGGCGACCTGTTGCCGGGAAACATCCTCGTGGCGGAGGACCGGCTCGCCGGCGTCATCGACTGGAGTGCGACCGGCGTCGGGGATCCGGCGTGCGACGCCATGTTCGCTTGGAGCCTGGGTGTGCAGGACCGGGCCCTCTACCGCCGACTCCTCGGCTACGACGACGCGACGTGGGCCCGCGCCCGCGGTTGGGTGGTCGAGCAGACGGTCCTCTACATCCCGTACTACGCACGGTCGCTGCCGATGGCGGTGGCGCAGGCGAAGACGCGCCTCGAGGCCGCGCTCAGCGACGAGGCAGCGAGGGTCCGTGTCGTCAGATGAGCGAGTCGGGGACCCAGCTCGGCGGGCGCTTCTCCATGAAGGCCGCCATCCCCTCCCGGGGTTCGGGCGACTCGTCGAGGGCCCAGAACATGGTCTGGTAGTCGATGAGGCCGTAGCGCTCGTTGAGCATGCGCTTGACGTGCATGCGCGCCATGGGCGGGGTCTGGAGGATCTCCTTCGCCGCCTCGAGCGCTGCCTCGCGCAGTTGTTCATGGGGCACGACGCGTGAGATGAGTCCGATGCGGAGCGCCTCTGCCGCGTCGAAGCGCCGGGCCGACAGCAGAAGGTCGCGGGCCACCGCGATGCCCACATGGGCCGGGAGAACGGCCGCGTAGGTGGCGTCGGGAATGCCGCGCAAGAGCTCCGGCACGCGGAAGGTCGCCCGGTCGCTGGCCACGCAGATGTCGGCCAGGCAGGCGATGAGCAGGCCGCCGGCCTGGCAGATGCCGTTGACCGCACTGACCACCGGAGCCCGGCTGTCGCGGATGGTGAGGAAGGGCAGGATGTCGTGGCCGATGTCGGGGGTGGGTTCGTCGCCCGGTTGCGTGCGGCCCCCGAGGTCGCCGCCCGGGGCGAACACGTCACCGGTGCCGGTGATGATCAGCGCGGCAAGGTCGGCATCGGCGTTGACGATTGCGCACCGCCTTCTTGATGCCGAAGTACATGGCCGGCGTCGAGCGCGTTGCGCGCCTCGGGCCGGTCGATGATGCACCAGGCGATGGCGCCGTCGCGCTCGAAGCGCAGTCCACTCGCACCGAGTTCGTTTGCCACCTGTCCTCCTCAGAGCTTTCCGGCGCCGCCGCTGCGAGCGCGGATCATGGCGTCCTGCATCCAGGAACCGACCAGCTGGCCGTCGAGGCCGAAGATGTCACCCCGGCCGAAGCTGCGGCCGTGCCCGGTGTAGCCGGCCCGCATTTCGAGCAGGTGCCACTCGCCGGCCGGGTAGGGCTCGTGGAATGTCTGCGTGTGGCTCAGCACCCCGGTGGAGAGCGTCTTGTGGGCCTGCGCCTGGCCGACGCCGGCGTGGGGGCGCATCGCCGTGCCGATCAGGAAGGTCTCGGTGGAGAAGGCCAGCAACGCTTGGCTGACCGCGGGATCGTCCGGTGCACCGGCGAAGCGGGCCCACACGGCCAGTTCGGGCGGCCCGACGAGCTCGGGGTCACCGACGTCGACGGCACCGACGATGCCGGCCTCCCAGGCTCCGTTGATCTTCAGGTCGCCGGCCACCTCGTCGGGGTGCGACGTCCCCGCGGGGGAGTCGGCGTGGCGGATCACGTCGGGCTCAGGAGCACTGAGGAGGGCGAGGGAGCGGGTGATGACCTGGTCGTCCTGGCTGATGGTGATGGTGCTGCTGGCCAGCGAGCGCCCCGTGTGCATGCGGTCGACAGTGATGTCGAGCGGCTCGTCGGCCGAGGCCGGTCGGGCGAAGACCGTGTGGCAGGTCTTGACCGCCTTGCCCTCCTGGCCGACCAGCGCGGCGAAGGTGGCCTGGGCCAGGAGCTGGCCCCCGAAGACCATGCCGTAGTCGGTCTTGATGTTGGGGGCCCGGTACGTGTCCTCGCCCACCGGCTCGAGGGTCAGGGCGTCCAGGAACGCCTCCATCGTGAACATCGGGCCTCCTTCTTCGTTCCAGTGCGGCCGCCCACTCTGCCCCATGTCCGGCGGGCAGGGCCCGCCCTCGGGATCCCCGCTCCGGCGGCCGGACGAGGCCGATACTTTGGGCGACGGCGAGAGTATCGCCATTTTTGACGGCGACGTCAAAGTCAGATACCCTCCGAAAACGGGGTTTTCCAGGCGTGTTGCTGCCTGTTCGGCGGCTGCGGGTGCTCCGGCCCTCGAGGGTGGGTGGATCAGGAAGACGAGAGGAAGAAGGACTGTGAGCGAGACAGCCAAGGTCAACCCCGAGCAGCGGATGCTCATCGACGGCAAGCTGGTCGATGCCGATTCGGGCAAGACCTTCGACAACGTCAACCCTGCCACCGAAGAGGTCATCGGTGCCGTGGCCGATGGGTCGAACGCCGAGATGCACCGGGCCATCGACGCCGCCCGCCGGGCCTTCGACGAGACCGACTGGTCGACCAACCGCTCGTTCCGCAAGCACTGCCTGGAGCAGCTGCACGAGGCGCTCCAAGAGGAGCAGGAGGAGATGCGCGAGGAGCTCATCCTCGAGGTCGGGTGCCCGCGCATGACCACCAACGGGCCGCAGCTCGACGCGCCAATCTCGGAGGCCTTCGCCTGGCCCGCCAAGACCATCGACGAGTTCGAGTGGGAGACCGTCCTCCCCGACGCCCTGACCATCACGGGCCAGGTCAACGCCCGCCGCATCTGGCGCGAGCCGGTCGGCGTCGTCGGCGCCATCGTGCCGTGGAACTTCCCCTTCGAGGTCACGTCGCACAAGCTGGGCCAGGCTCTGGCCACCGGCAACACGGTGATCCTCAAGCCCGCACCGGACACGCCGTGGAACGCGACCCTGCTCGGGCGCATCATCGCCGAGAAGACGGACATCCCGGCCGGGGTGGTCAACGTCGTGACGTCGTCGGACCACCTGATCGGCGAGGAGCTCACGCTCTCGCCCAAGGTCGACTGCATCTCGTTCACGGGCTCGACCGCGGTGGGTCAGCGCATCATGGAGAAGGGCGCCGCCACCATGAAGCGGGTCTTCCTCGAATTGGGGGGCAAGTCGGCCACCATCATCCTCGAGGACGCCGACATGGCGACGGCGACGCTGGTGGGCATGGGAGCCTGCTTCCACGCCGGACAGGGCTGTGCCATTCAGACCCGCATGCTCGTGCCGCGGTCGCGCTACGAGGAAGCGGCGGAGATCGTGACCGGCCTCTTCAACGCCGTGCCCTACGGCGACCCGCAGCGCCCCGACGTCATGATGGGCCCGCTGATCTCGTCCAAGCAGCGCGAGCGCGTACTCGGCCTCATCGAGAAGGGCAAGGAAGAGGGCGCCACCGTCGCCGTCGGGGGAGGACGCCCGTCGGGTGACGAGTTCGCCAAGGGGTGGTGGGTCGAGCCGACACTCTTCACGAACGTCGAGAACTCCATGACCATCGCCCAGCAGGAGATCTTCGGCCCCGTGCTCTGCCTCATCCCCTTCGAGGACGAGGACGACGCGGTGCGCATCGCCAACGATTCCAAGTACGGGCTCCAGGGCGGCGTCTTCTCGGGTTCGCTCGAGCGCTCGCTGGCCGTGGCCCGTCGTATCCGCACGGGTGGCATCGGGGTCAACGGCGGGGCACCGTACGGACCGGACCTGCCTTTCGGCGGCTACAAGCACAGTGGCATCGGCCGGCAGAACGGACTGCCGGGTTTCGAGCAGTACCTCGAAATCAAATCGATCGCCTGGCCGGCCGAGTAGCGGAGGTGTGGGGGTGACCGTCACCAGCGACGCCGAGGTCTACTACGACCCGTACGACTTCGAAATCGACGCCGACCCGTACCCGGTGTGGAGGCGGCTGCGGGACGAGGCGCCCCTCTACTGGAACGAGAAGTACGAGTTCTTCGCGCTGAGCCGCTGGGACGACATCGACGCGGCCATGCTCAACTGGAAGACGTTCATCTCGGGCCGCGGCTCGGTGCTCGAAATCATCAAGGCCGGCATCGAGATCCCGCCCGGTTCGATCCTGTTCGAGGACCCGCCGAATCACGACCTCCATCGCGGCCTGCTGTCGCGTGTCTTCACGCCGCGCAAGATGCAGGCGCTCGAGCCCCAGGTGCGGGCCTACTGCGCCGAGGTGCTCGACCCGCTGGTCGGATCGGGCGAATTCGACTTCGTGGGCGACCTCGGGAAGTTCATGCCCATGCGGGTGATCGGGATGCTGCTCGGGATCCCGGTGGAGGACCAGGAGGCGATTCGCGAGCAGATCGACGATGGCTTGCGGCTCGAGGACGGTGTCCCGAACGAGACCGAGTACGACGCACTGCGCTCGGCACGGGTGTTCTCCGATTACATCACCTGGCGGGCCGATCACCCCTCGGACGACCTCATGACCGAGTTGCTGAATGCCGAGTTCGAGGACTCGGACGGTACGACGCGCACCCTGACGCACGAGGAGATTCTCGGTTACGTCGGGCTGTTGTCGGGCGCCGGGAACGAGACGACCACACGGCTCATCGGCTTCGCCGGCGAGGTGCTCGGACGCCACCCCGACCAGCGCCGCGAGCTGGTGGAGGACCGGTCACTGGTCAACAACGCCATTGAGGAGCTGCTGCGCTTCGAGTCGCCCTCGCCGGTGCAGTCCCGCTACGTCGCCCGCGACGTCGAGTACTACGGCACCACGGTGCCCGAGGGCAGCATCATGGTGCTCCTCAACGGCTCGGCCAATCGCGACGAGCGGCACTTCCCCGACGGCGACTCCTTCGACATCCACCGCGAGATCGGGCGTCACCAAGCCTTTGGCTACGGCATCCATCTCTGCCTCGGAGCGGCCCTGGCCCGCCTCGAAGGTCGCGTCGCCCTTGACGAGGTGCTGACCCGCTTTCCCGAGTGGGAGGTCGACTACGACCGGGCCTGCCGCGCCCATACCTCGAGCGTGCGCGGTTGGGAGACCCTGCCCGTGCGGGTCTCGTGACCCGCAGAGCCCGCGTTCGGCGTCATTACGGAGGAGAAGAACACCCCATGAATCTCAACGACATGATTCTGGTCAGCATCGACGACCACATGATCGAACCTCCGAACATGTACGAGAATCACGTCCCGAAGAAGTGGCTGACCGAGGCGCCGAAGGTCGTGCACGAGGACGGCATCGACCAATGGGAGTTCCAGGGCGAGAAGACGTCGACCTCGTTCGGCATGTCGGCCACGGTCGGCTGGCCCCGCGAGGAGTGGGGCTTCAATCCGGGTACCTACACCGAGTTGCGCCCGGGTTGTTTCGACGTGCACGAGCGCGTGCGCGACATGAATGCCAACGGAGTGCTCGGTTCCATGTGCTTCCCGACCATGGCCGGGTGGAACGCCCGTACGTTCGCCGAGGCGAGCGACAAGGAGATCGCCCTGGTCATGCTGCAGGCATACAACGACTGGGCCATCGACGAATGGTGCGGTTCGTATCCCGGTCGATTCATTCCACTGGGCATCGTGCCCATGTGGGACGTCGACGCGGCGGTGGCCGAGGTGCACCGGGTGGCCAAGAAGGGCTGCCGGTCCATCAGCTTCCTCGAGACGCCGCACGTGCAGGGCTTCCCGAGCTTCCTGTCGGGCTACTGGGACCCCATGCTGAAGGCGCTCTCGGACGAGAACATGGTGCTGTCGTTGCATATCGGCGCCGGCTTCGCAGTCATCAAGCGACCTGAAGAGGCCCCGGTCGACCACCTCATGGTGCTGGCCTGCCAGATCAGCGCCATCACCGCGCAGGACCTTCTCGTTCGGGCCTACCCTGCGCCGCTTTCCCGACCTCAAGGTGGCGCTGTCCGAAGGCGGCATCGGCTGGATCCCCTTCTACTTCGACCGCATCGACCGGCACTTCAACAACCAGGCCTGGCTGCACGGCGGGGGCGACTTCGGCGGGAAGCAGCCCTCCGAGGTCTTCCAGGACCACATCCTGGCCTGCTACATCACCGACCCCTCCGGCCTGTTGTTGCGGGACCGTATCGGCATCGACATCATCGCCTGGGAGTGCGACTACCCCCATACGGACACGACGTGGCCCGAGTCGCCCGAGTTCGCCTGGCAGGAATTCCAGGACGCGGGCTGTCGGGACGACGAGATCCACAAGATCACGTGGGAGAACGCCTGCCGTTTCTACGGTTGGGACCCGTTCAAACACACCCCGAAGGAGCAGGCGACGGTGGGCGCGTTGCGTGCCGCGACACCTGACGTCGACGTGACCCGCATGTCCAAGGGCGACTGGCGGCGGCGCAACGAGGCGGCCGGGATCGGCGCCATCTGAACATCGGTTGGCCGGGTCATGCCCGGGCGGCCACACTGCACCCTGTTCGCAGCAACGACGAGAAGGAGGACCAGGCACTCTCATGCTGGTCGCACTGACCGAGGACCAGGAGTTCTTCCGCGAGACGACGGAGCGCTTCCTGGTCGAGCACGCGTCGCCCGACACGGTACGCGCCCTGCGGGACGACCTGGCCGGGTTCGACCCGACCTACTGGCGGCGCGGCGCCGAACTGGGTTGGACGTCGCTGCTGGTGGACGAGGCCCACGGCGGCGGCACCATCAGCGGGGCCGGCCTGGTCGACCTGAGCCTGGTTGCCTACGCCTTCGGGCGTCACGCCGCACCGGGACCGCTGTTGCCGACGAACATCGTCGCCGCGGCCCTGAGTGCCCACGATGCGCACGGCGACGTGCTGGCCGGCCTTCTGGCCGGTGAGGCCGTGGCCGCCTGGTGCGCGCCCGAAATGGGCTCGGCGGTGCGCACCTGGCGGACCGAGCGTCACCCTGCGCCGCGAGGGTGACGGCTACGTGCTCTCCGGGGTGGTGGCGCCGGTGGAGGCGGCCGTCCAGGCGTCGCACTTCCTCGTGACGGCGGCCGACGGTGACGACCTGACCCAGCTGCTGGTGCCGGCCACCGCACCGGGGGTCACGGTGACCGCCATGGAATCGGTGGACCTGACGAAGCGCTTCGGCACCGTGACCCTGATGGACGTGACCGTCGGAGCGGACGCTCTGGTGGGCGGAGTGGGCACGGCCGCCGACGCAGTGGAGCGCCAGTTCCTCCAGGCCGTCTCCATCCTCAATGCCGAGGCGGTGGGTGCCATGCAGACCGCCTTCGACATGACCGTGGAGTGGGGCTTCGATCGCTACAGCTTCGGCCGCCCGCTGGCCTCCTACCAGGCCCTCAAGCACCGGTTCGCCGACATGCTGACCTGGCTCGAGGTCAGCCACGCCATCAGTGACGCCGCCTGCGTCGCCGTGGCCGACGGGGCAGCCAACGCGTTCGAGCTGTCCAGCGCGGCCAAGGCGTATGTCGGACAGTACGGGGCTGACCTGGTGCAGGACTGCGTGCAACTCCACGGCGGCATCGGCGTGACCTTCGAACACGACCTGCACCTGTACCTGCGCCGCCTCACGGTGGACCGTTCCCTGGCCGGCAACCCGCCCGAACACCGACGCCAGGTGGCGTTGCACCATCATGCAGACCAGCGCGGCGGGGTGGCGGCATGAGCGCGCTGCGCGCCGAGGCGCTCGAGGAAAACGGCGAAATGGAGGACATCGACAGTTTCCGGGCACGGGCCCGCACCTGGATCGCAGCCAACCTTCGCCTGGGCACGCCCGAGGACCTGCGTTGGACCCGGGGCCTCCTGAGCGAGGAGGAGGAGCTGGCTCAGGTCGCTCGTGACCGCGAGCTGCAGCGCATGCTCTTCGAGGGCGGCCTCGCCGGCATCTGCTTCCCACGCGAATACGGGGGTCAGGGCCTGACCCCGGCTCACCAGCAGGTCTTGAACGAGGAGCTCGAGGGGCGCGTCTACCCGATGCGCTTCCAGGTGCCGACCTTCTCACCCTGTGCCACGGTGATCCTGGAGTACGGCACCGAAGAGCAGAAGCTGCGTCACATCCCGGCCATCCTGCGCGGTGACGAGCTGTGGATGCAGTTTCTCTCAGAGCCGAGCGGCGGATCGGACGTGGCCGGCGCGCTCGACCACCGCGGTGCGCGACGGCGACCAGTGGGTGGTCAACGGCTCGAAGGTGTGGACCACCGGGGCCTGGTGGTCCGACTGGGGCCTCGTCTTGCTCCGTACCAACTGGGACGTGCCCAAGCACCGGGGCCTGACCGTCTTCATGATGCCCATCCACCAGCCCGGGATCGAAGTGCACCGCATTGAGATGCTCAACGGGTCACGCGAGTTCTGCCAGGAGTTCATCACCGATGTGATCGTGCCCGACAGCGATCGCATCGGTGATGTCAACGACGGGTGGACCGTCGGCACCCGCTGGATGTTCCACGAGCGCATGCTCTTCAACTCGCCGTACGTGACCAACCCGGTCGGGCGCGTGCGCGGAGGGTCGAACGGCAGCACCGTCTACATGCTGGCGACGGAGCTGGACCGTATGGATGACCCCGGTGTGCAGGACCTGGTGGGCGAGGCCCGTATGTTCGAGCTGGCGACCGAGGAGATCCACGCCCGCCTGAACCAGAGCATCAGGAGCGGTCGGTTCACCGACCAGGCGGCGGCCATCGGCCGCTTGTTCCACGGCATGGTGACGAGCCGCTCAGCCACGCTCGGCCTGGAGGTGGCCGGCTCGGCCGGGGCGGCATGGATCGGGGAGGGCGACACTGAGACGGCCAATGCCGCGGTGAACTTCCTCATGCGCCAGGTCGGCAGCATCGGTGGCGGCACGACCGAGATGGCACGCAACGTGATCAGCGAACGTGTGCTCGGCATGCCGCGCGAGCGGACGCTCGACCGCGACGTGCCGTTCCGCGACGTGCCGCGCAGCCGTCCGAGCACGTCGTAGGGGCCGGCGCCGCAGGCGTCGGGAAAGGGGAGTGGTGCCATGGCACGGGCAACGGTCGACGGATTGACCCTGGGCTACGAATTGATCGGAGACGGAGGGCGGCCAGCCTTGGGTCATCACGCCCGGCGGCCGTTTCACCAAGGAGTCGCCGGGCATCCGCGAGCTGGCGGTCGAGTTGTCGAAGGCGGGCAACCGGGTCTTGGTCTGGGACCGGCCCAACTGCGGCGAGTCCGACGTGAGCTTTACCGGAAGCTCGGAGTCGGCCATGCAGGCGGATGCGCTTGTCGCACTCTTGCAGCACCTCGACATGACGCCGGCCATCATCGCTGGCGGATCGGGTGGCGCCCGGGTCTCGTTGCTGGCGGCTTCACGTCACCCCGAAGCCGCGGCCGGGGTCGCCGTCTGGTGGATCAGCGGCGGGGTCTACGGCTTGCTGAGCTTGGCCACCCACTACTGCGGGAATTCGGTGGCGGAGGCGTGGCGCGACGGGATGGAGGCGGTGGCCGGGCTCGACGAGTGGGCCGAGGTGATTGCGAGCAACCCGTCGAACCGCCAACGCTTCTTGGACCAGGATCGGGCGGAGTTCATCACCACCATGGAGCGCTGGATGCTGGCCTACTGTCCCCGCGAGGGCGAGACGGTGCCGGGCCTCACCGACGCCGACGCGCGCACGATGGATCTGCCCGCGCTGGTGTTCCGCAGCGGCGAGAGCGATCCGCACCACACCCGGGCCACCTCGGAGGCGGTGGCCGCGTTGCTGCCCCACGCCCGTCTCGTCGAGCCGCCGTGGGGTGACCGCGAGTGGATCGAGCGCGGGGAGACCGCGGGCGAGGGGCTGTTCGTGCGCTGGCCTCGGCTGGCCCCGCAGCTGCTCGAGTGGCAGGCGGTGACCCTCGGCTGAGCGCTCAGGTGGAGGCGGCCCGCACGGGACGAGCGATGGGTGACCCGTCGTCCTCGAGCCCGAGCGCCCGCACGAAGAGCAGCGTCAGCTGCTCGACGCCGGCTTCGAAGTCGCAGTCGAGCAGGCCCTGGACGAACCACATCTCGGGGAACCGGTACGTCATGGAGCCGAGGGCGGCGGCCGCGATGTCCGGATCGAGCCGGGCATCGGCCAGACCGTGGCGCTGGAGGCTGCGGATGGAGCTGGCCACCTCGGCGTGGTTGACCCGATGGTTGGCCGCCCGCTGGGCCATGATTTCGGGGTCGAAGCGGGACACCTGCTCGATGACCCCCATGATCCGGGCCTCGTCGCGGTAGCTCTCGAGGTGCAGCCGGATGGCCTCGCGGATGCGCTCGGCCGGTCGGGCGGACGACTGGGCCAGGATCACGCTGTTCATCGGCTCGTGCAGCCGGTCCTCGACGTTGGCGGCCACCTCGCGGAAGACCTCTTCCTTCGACTCGAAGTAGTGGTAGAAGGAACCGTGGGAGAGGCCCGCCTTCTCCGCGATGTCGGAGATGCGGGCGTCGAGGAAGCCGTCGCGCTCGAAGACGTCCTTGGCCGCTTCGACCAGGCGCGGCCCTCGTCTCGATCCCCTTGCGGGACCGAGGTCCACTCGGTTTGTCGGTGCCGTTCGTGGCGGTGGGCCGCGCCGTCGTCACGCGTGCCTCCTTCCGTGCCGGCGGGCTGGCCGGCGGTTGGACAAACCTACTGCGGAGCGATGGGTGCGCTGGTGGACGCGGATCATGACCATCAGGCGCCGTCCCGCTGCAAGAGCATCACGCCCGAGGGTGTCCCGCCACCCGACGTGACAACCGCCGTGCGCGCATTGCGCACCTGGCGCTCACCCGCGTCGTGGCGCAGCTGCTGCACCGCTTCGTAAATGAAGCCGAAGCCATGGGTCCGCCCCTCGGAGAGCTGGCCGCCGTGGGGGTTGACGGGAAGTTCCCCGTCTAACGCGATGCGCCGGCCACCGTCGAGCCAGTCGTAGGCCTCACCGAAGTCGCAGAAGCCGAGGCCCTCGATCCACGAGATCGCGTTGAAGGTGAAGCCGTCGTAGACCAGGGCTACATCGACGTCGGCCTGGCGCAGGTCGGTGCGGGTCCACAAATGAGCCGACTGCCCGAGCACCTGGGGCTCGTGCGTCACGGTGTCCTGGTCCCACGACACCCGTTCGAGGATCTGGGTGCCCACGGCCTCGATGCGCACGGCGGGATGGGGGAGGTCGGCGGCGACGGACGCGTCCGACACGATCACCGCGATCGACCCGTCGCAGGGCACGTCGCAGTCGTAGAGGCCGAAGGGTGACGTGATCGGGCGTGCGGACATGTAGTCGTCCATGGTCATCGGATCACGGTAGATGGCGGCCGGGTTCCGGCCGGCATTGGTGCGGGCGTTGATTGCAATGTGGCCCAACATCTCGCGGGAGCGCCGTAGCGGTGCATGTACTGGTTGGCGTGCATGCCGATCCAGTTGGCGGCCGACATGGCGCCGAACGGTGCGCGCCATTCCATCATGGAGCCGGTGACCCGCCCGCCCCCGTGGCGGTACTTTCCCTCGGCCATCAGCGCCGCGTGGGTGGAGGCCCAGACCGTGCGGAAACAGAGGACGTGCCGGCAAAGGCCGGTCGCCACCGCCATGGCGGCGGCGATGACCGACCCGCCGGGCCCGGGCAGGTCCAGCCCGCCGTTGTGCCAGGTGGGGTGGATGCGGAGTGCCTCTTCGATCTCGGTCGGGCCGCCCTCGCTCATGCCGCCACCGGACAGGCCCCCGGGGTAGGTCGAGAGGCCGTCGATGTCGTCGAGGGTGAGCCCGGCGTCAGCCACCGCTTCGAGGCAGGCGTCCACGGCCAGGGCGAGGGGATCGACCATGAGCCGCCGCCCGAGCTTGGAACGGCCGACGCCGCTGAGCACGGCGCGGTGCTCGAAGCGTTCGGCACTCACCGGCGGGCGTGGCGTGCGGCGCTCAGGGGCCGGCACCCGATCGACGGGATCGACGCCGCCGGTCGGCTCGAACAACGGTACCCACACGTCTTCGCGTTGCTCGAAGCGGACGGCCACCTCTTGGCCGATGCGGACATCGTTCGGTTCGCAGCCGACGATGTTGGTGGTGAGATGGACCGAGGGATCGTCGGCCAGGGCGACGTTGGCCACGACGTAGGGCGGGTCGAAGTCGGGCAGCCAGCGGTGCTCGTTGACGGTGAAACCGATCACGGTGGCCCGTCCCGAGACCTCGGTGGGCTTGACGGAGCGGCTCCGGCAGGAGGGGCAGATCGGGGTGGGTGGGTGGACGAGGTGGCCGCAGTCCCCGCAGCCCTGGATGCGCAGGACGCCGTCCGCGCCCGACGTCCAGAACCACTCCGTGGCCAGGCTCAGCTCAGGAAGGGGAGGCACCCGGGCTCCTCCAGGCTCGGTCCGGCCGTCCCACCTGCCCTGGCCGGGCAGTATTGACATCGACGTCGTAATCGAACACGGACATCATGCTAGGCCACGTGTGCCCGGCGTGCCCTCGGCTGGACGAAGCGGCGCCGACGGGTCCGGCGGAAGTGGGCAGCCGGGTCCCGGACCGGACATCATGGACTCAACCGGGGTGACCCGGGACGCGAGCCCGGCCAGCGTACCCTGATTCCAATATTGACGTCTAAGTCAAAACTGAATAGCCTTGGAGCCATGCCGACACATCTCGACTTCCCAACCTTCGATGCGGACAACCACCTCTACGAGACGAAGGACTCCTTCACGCGGTACCTGCCTGAGCAGTACCGGGGCGCGATCGACTACGTCGAGCTGCACGGGCGCACGAAGATCATGATCCTGGGCACGGTCAGCGAGTACATCCCCAACCCGACGTTCGAAGTGGTGGCGAAGCCGGGAGCACAGGAGGAGTACTTCCGCAACGGGAACCCCGAGGGTAAGTCCTACCGCGAGATCATCGGCGAGCCGATGCGGAGCATCCCTGCCTTCCGCGAGCCCGCGCCACGCATCGCCGTCATGGACGAGCTCGGTCGTCGACCGCTCGCTGATGTTCCCGACGCTGGCCAGCCTGCTCGAGGAGCGGATGCGCGACCACCTCGACCTCACCCACGCGGCCATCCACGCCCTCAACGAATGGATGTACGAGGAGTGGACCTTCAACTACGAGGACCGGATCTTCGCCACCCCGGTGATCACACTCCCGATCGTCGACAAGGCGATCGAGGAGCTCGAGTGGTGCGTCGAGCGCGGCGCCAAGACCGTTCTCATCCGGCCGGCTCCGGTCCCCGGCTTTCGTGGCTCGCGCTCGTTCGGTTACCCCGAGTTCGACCCGTTCTGGGAGAAGGTGGTCGAAGCCGACATCCTCGTGTCGATGCACTCCTCGGACAGCGGCTACACCCGCTACACGAACGACTGGACCGGCCCGAGCGAGATGCTGCCGTTCAAGCTCGACTCGTTCCGCTACATGACGGGCGGTCACCGGCCCATCCAGGACGCCATGGCCGCCTTCGTCTGCCACGGTGTGTTCGCGCGCTTTCCCGACCTCCGGATCGCCTCCATCGAGGCCGGCGGCGAGTGGATATCCGCCTTCGTGCAGCACCTCGGCGACACCTACAAGAAGATGCCGAACGCCTTCGACGGCGATCCGGTCGAGCAGTTCAAGCACAACGTCTACGTCAGCCCGTTCCACGAGGACGACCTCGGCGAGATCATCGACGTGATCGGTGCCGACCACCTGCTCTTCGGTTCGGACTGGCCGCACCCCGAGGGTCTGGCCGAGCCGACCAGCTACGTCGACCACCTGCCCAAGGGACTGGCGGAACAGGACGTCGCGAACATCATGGGTGGCAACCTCGCTCGCATCATGAAGGTCGACGCGCCGGTTGGCGCGGCCTCCTAACAGACCCTCCGACGCCGGGTTCCCTCGCACAGTAGGGTCGGCGCGCCCACGCATCGATCACGCCCAGGGGAGACTGAGATGGCTGACTACAAGTTCGTGACTCTACGAAACGCTCGATGAGGGGCGCATCGCGCGCATCATGCTCAACCGGCCCGAGTTCCCGCAACGCGCAGAACCGGGGCCTCCTGGTCGAACTGAACGAGGCCTTCATGGCAGGCGGAGGCGGACGACGAGGTGCGCGTCGTGATCCTGGGCGGGATGGGTCCGATGTTCTCCTCCGGGCACGACCTCGGTTCCAAGGAGGCGCGCTGCGGAGGGGACGCCCGGACCGACTCTCCACCCGACCCGGGAGATCAACGGGGCCACACGCAAGGGAGCCGAGTCCCTGATGCTCCAGGAGTGGCACTACTACTTCGAGAACACACGCCGGTGGCGCAATCTCCGCAAGATCACGATCGGGCAGGCGCACGGCGACGTCTACGCGGCCGGACTCATGCTGCTCTGGGCCTGTGACCTGATCGTGTGCGCCGAAGGGACCCGTTTCGCCGACGTGGTCGGGGCGCGGCTCGGCATGTGCGGGGTGGAGTACTTCGCCCACCCATGGGAGTTCGGGCCGCGGCGGGCCAAGGAGCTCCTCCTGACCGGCGACTCGATCGATGCCGACGAGGCCCACCGCCTCGGCATGGTCAGCAAGGTGTTCAAGCCGGACGAGCTCGGAGACCGCACGGTCGAGATGGCCCAGCGGATCGCGCAGCTGCCCGACCATGACCTCGCTCCTGATCAAGGAGGCGGTGAACCAGACCGTCGACAACATGGGGTTCTACAACGCCCTCAATGCCTGCTTCACCCTCCACGAGTTGAACCATGCGCACTGGGCCTGGGTCAACGAGAACCGGTACCCGGTCGCCCTCGAGGATTCGGGCATTCCAAATTGGAAGGAAGCGCCGCCCATCGTGGGCTTCGGTCAAGGACAAGGTGCGGGCCGAGCAGTAGGCGCTGCTCGCCCGAGCCGGGCCTCGCCGCGGTCGGGCTGAACTTCCAGATCAGCGGGCCAACGCGCCGCCATGCACGGGGCGGCCCGTCTCGTTAGTATCAGAATCGACGTCGATGTCAGAAATGCCGGGACAACGGCCCGGCGACGAAGGGGTGGGCGCGCAGGATGCTTCAGTTCGTGATCGCCGGTCTGGTGCTCGGGGGCATCTACGCGATCTGCTCCGCCGGCCTGGTCATCACGTACACCTCGTCGGGCATTTTGAACTTCGCGTTCGGCGCGATCGCCTACTTCATCGCCCGCTTCTACTACTACCTGCACACCCAGCAGAACTGGGGCATTGTGGAGTCGGCGGTCGTCTCCATCGTCATCGCGCGCGCCGCTGCTCGGCGTCATCCTCTACTTCCTGCTGTTCCAGCACCTCCGACTGTCGTCGCCGCTGATCAAGGTGGTGGCCACCATCGGGCTGCTGGTCGCCTTCCCGTCGCTGGCCACCATCATCTTCGGGAACGAGGCCATCAACCAGGCGCCCGGACTGGCCCCCGAACCGGTGCACGTCTACCAGTTCCTCGGGGTCCCGGTGACGCTGGACCAGGTCATCGTCTACATCTGCGTGGTGGTGACCGTCGTCGCCGGCGCGGTGATCCTGCGCTACACCGAGATCGGTCTCAAGGTGCGCGCCATGGTGGATTCACCGGCCATGACCGACCTTTCGGGAACCAACCCGACGGCGATCTCCGTCGGGGTGTGGGCGGTGAGCACCTTCTTCGCCGGACTGGCCGGCGTCCTGGCCGCGCCCATCATCGGGCTCGATCCCAACCAGTTCACCATCCTGATCGCCGCCTCGTTCGCCGCGGTGGTGGCGGCCAAGCTGCGCAACCTGCCCGTCGCCGTCCTGATCGGCCTGCTGATGGGCGTGGCCACCTCGCTCATCCAGCGCTACCTGCCGCCGAACAGCAACTGGACCACCGAGGTCATCGACGCCGTTCCCTTCATCGTCATCGCCCTGTTCCTCATCTACAGCTTGTTCCGGGGCGGTCGGGTCGGGGGCAATGACGGCTGGGGTGGCGCGCTGGACCGCGCCATCACGCCGCAGGGCGAGAGCCGCCTGGCCGGATCGACGAGCAGCGTGGTCGAGGAGGCCTCGCTGAGCTTCTCTCGGCAAGTACGCGGGCCCGGTCCTTCTGTTCGTGCTCGCCGCCGCCCTGCCCCTGATCGTCTCGAGCTACTGGGTCGGCCTGTGTGCGGCGGCCTTCGCCTACGCCGTCATCTTCTTGTCCTGGACGATCGTGACCGGCGAGGGCGGGATGCTCTGGCTCTGCCAGATCACGTTCGCCGGGGTGGGTGCGCTGACAACGGCCCAGCTGGCCAACCACTACGGCTGGCCCGTGCTGGCCGGCGTGGTGGTCGGCGGCCTGATCGCCGGGGCCATGGGCGCCATCGTCGGCTTCCTCAGCATCCGCTTGGGCGACCTCTACGTGGCTCTGGTGACCCTGACCTTCGGGCTGCTGATGGAGAACCTGGTCTTCACTCTCCCGAGCTTCGTCAACCAGGGCCTGGGCCTGACGCTGAACCGGCCGAGTTTCGCCACCTCGGACATGGCCTTCTCCTACCTCTGCCTGCTCGTCTTCGTCATCCTGGCCCTGTTCGTCGTCAACTTCCGCCGGTCGACCACCGGCCTGGCCCTCAACGCGGCGCGCTGGAGCGAGGCGGGCGCCCGCACCTCGGGCATCAGCGTGGTGCAGATGAAGGTCATCGCCGGCGGGATCGCCGCCCTGGTCGCCGGGATCGGCGGAGGCCTGCTGGCCCTGGCGCAGACGTCGTTCCAGCCGAGCGAGTTCGCCACCTTTGCCGGCGTGGTGTGGCTGGCCATCCTGGTCACCATCGGCGTGCGGTCGAACGCGGCCGCGCTCATCGCCGGACTGACGTTCGTCTTCCCGTCCGCGCTGCTGCAGTACTACTTCTCGACCGTGACCATCCTGCCCAACCTGCTGCCGGTGCTCTTCGGCCTCGGAGCGATCTCGGCGGCCAAGTACCCCGACGGTGCGCTGGCCGAGAACAGCCGCAAGCTGCGCAGCCTCGTCCTCCGCCTCTCGCCCAGACATGGCGCCGAGTCGCTGCTGGTGGACGAGGACATCGGAGCGGACATCGCCGCGGTCGAGGAGCGAGCGCGCTGGTGGCGGAGCAGGTCTCGTGACGACGTCGCCGTCCCGGTGGTCGACGGAGGCGGCTCCGACACCGAACGCAGGGCTCGGCGCTGGCCGCCGAGGGGATCACCGTCCGATTCGGCGGGCTCACGGCGTTGAACGAGCGTCTCCATCGACGTCGCGCCGGGCGCCATCGCCGGTCTGGTCGGGCCGAACGGCGCCGGCAAGTCGACGCTGCTCGGCGTGCTGTCCGGACTGCTCCGGCCCAACGCGGGACGGGTCTGGATCAAGGGCGAGGACGTGACCAGCACGTCACCGCGGGCCCGGGCCGGCCGGGGCCTGGCCCGCACGTTCCAGCAGCCCGAGCTCTTCTTGGGCCTCACGGTGCGCGAGCACCTGGTGGTGGCGTACCGCGCCCGTGTCTCACCCCACCGGCATGTGGCGCGACATGTTCGATCCCCGCTCGCTCCTCCCGCCCTCGAAGGCGGAGAACGAGCGCGTCGACGGTTTGCTCGAGCATGCTCCGACTGACCCGGGTGGCCAAGGCACCGGTGGCTGCGCTCCCGCTCGGCATCCTCCGCCTGGTCGAAGTGGCGCGGGCGCTGGCCAGCGACCCGCAGGTGCTCCTCCTCGACGAGCCGCTCTCGGGGCTGGACATCAAGGCGTCGGAGAACCTGCTCGGCGTGTTCCGCCAGATCGTCGACCAGGCGGACCCGCCGCTCTCGCTCATACTGGTCGAGCACGACGTGGCCGCCGTGCTGTCACTCTCCGACCAGGTCTTCGTCCTCGACTTCGGCGAGCGGATCGCGGCCGGTACGCCTGAGCAGATTCGCCAGGACCCGGCGGTGCGCGCCGCTTACCTCGGCGACAGCGACCCGCCGCAGCGGACGTTCCGCTCCGGTGGTCGAATCCGCGAACAACATCGCAGCCTCGAAGAAAAGTGGTGAGGCGTGAGCGAGCCGCTGCTCGAGGTGCGCAACCTCGACGTGAGCTACGGCTCATCGCAGGCCCTCTTCTCGGTCTCGGCGTCGGTGCAGCCCGGCACGGTTCTCGCCGTCCTGGGCGCCAACGGTGCGGGGAAGAGCACGCTGGCCCGTGCCGTGTCGGGGCTGGTCCGCCCGAGCGGGGGGCAGGTCTTCTTCGAGGGACGACCGGTGACCGGGCAGCCGGCCTACAAGATGCGCAAGCTCGGCCTCACCTACATCCCCGAAGGTCGTGGGATCTTCCCGGGCCTCTCGGTGATCGACAACCTCCGCATGGCGGTGGCCCAGGAGAAGCGAGGCGAGCGGGCCTCGGCCATCGACCGGGCCATCGAGCGCTTCCCGGTGCTGGGAAACCGGCGCAACCAGCGGGCCGGCAGCCTGTCCGGCGGCGAGCAGCAGATGCTGGCCCTGGCCCGGGCCCTGGCCGTCTCACCCAAGCTGGTGATCGCCGACGAGATGTCGCTCGGCCTGGCACCCCTGGTGGCCGAGTCGGTGTTCGAGGGTCTCGAGGATGCCCGGCGCTCGGGGATCACGATCGTCCTCACCGAGCAGTTCGTGCACCGGGCTCTCTCCATGGCGGACAGCTGCATCATCCTGACCAGGGGAAACGTGGGCTGGAGCGGTCCCGCCTCCGAGGCGGGCCAGGAGGTGATCGACCGCTACCTGGGGGAGGCAGAAGAACCAACTCCGACCCCCACGGGCATTTCGACTTCGTTACAATAACGACCCTCACCAGATGCGGAACGCTGATTCTCCGGAATGAGTGCCTGCGTTTGCAGTGCCGAGCACAAGGGATCTCCGAGCGGAGATCCGGGGAGGAATCGTCGAGATGCAACTCGCAACGTCCGTTCGGATCCGTCGGAGCGTCGGCGTGGTCGTGGCCGCCGCGGTCGCCGGACTGCCGCTCATGTTGGCCGCGCTGCCGTCCGCGCCGGCCGGGGCCGCAGTGCGCGCGTCGGCCTCGCCGATCACCATCGCGTACATCACCGACCTGACCGGTGAAGGAGCGTCGGAGAACTCGAACTCGCCGGCCGGCTTCGACGCCCGCATCGCCCTGCAGAATGCCGAGGGTGGCGTGCACGGGCACAAGCTGGTGCCGCTGGTCATCGACGACCAGACCAACCCGTCGCAGATCGCCACCGCCGTGCAGGAGGCCGACTCCAAGGCGTTCGGCATCGTCTCGCAGAGCCCGCTGTTCTTCCTGGCCGCCAAGTACCCGAACCAGGCCGGCGTGCCGGTGACCGGGTCCTACGACGACGGTCCCGAGTGGGGCACGCAGCCCTACACGAACATGTTCGCTTCGGACGAGGGGAGCGTGAACCCCAAGTACCCCGTCAACACCCAGATCGGCGACTTCCTCAAGCAGCACGGGGGCACCGACCTCGGCTCCTACGGGTACGGCATTTCGCCCTCGTCGGCGCGGGCGGCGGAGCAGACGGCGCAATCGTTCCAGCATGCCGGGGGCAAGGTCGGCGTCCTGGACACGTCCGTCGCCTTCGGCAGCGTGGACTTCACGAGTGCCGCGCTCGACGGCCAAGCAGGACGGGGTCAACGCCATGGTGCCGTCCATGGACGCGAACTCGAACTACGCCCTGGCCACGGCGCTCCAGCAAGCCGGGGTCAAGCTCAAGGCCACCCTCTACGCCGCGGGGTACGAGCCCGACGTCATCAAGTCACCGGCGTGGAACGTGCTCCAGGGTTCGTACTTCTTGTCGCTCTTCCGGCCGTTCTCGCTGCCCAATGCCGGGACCGAGCAGATGCAAGCAGCCATGGAGAAGTACGCCCACTTCACCAAGACCCAGTTCCCGACGTTGGGCCAGTACGAGGCCTGGGCCGGCGCCGATCTCATGATCAAGGGCTTGGAGATGGGCGGCAGCACCCCGTCGCGGGCAGCGGTCATCAAGGACCTGCGCGGACTCAAGTCGTACAACGTCAACGGGCTGCTCCCGAACCCAATCGACTACTCCACCATCTTCGGTCACGACCAGAGCCCGCAATGCACCTGGATCATGCAGGCGGAGAAGACGGGATTCAAGGCGATCTCCTCGAAGCCGTACTGCGGGACGGACATCCCGGGCACCTCGACGGCGTCCGACGTCGTCCTAACGGGGCATACGAGAACGCACGCACGGCCCCGGCGCACTGTCGTCGGGGCCGTGTCGCGTGCGGGCTCCGTTCAGCGCAGCCGCCAGTCGATCCGCCCACCCTGGAATGATTGCTGCCCGCTTTCGATGTTGTCGTAGTCGGTGCCCAAGAGCACCAGGCTGGACATCTGGGCCAAGGCCTCGCGCCGCGCCACCTCGTGGGCCATCCAGACCGCCCGGAGCGTTCCCTGGATGGCCAAGACCGGGGCGGAGGCGATCGCCTTGGCCACCCACATGGCCCGCTCGCGGAGTTCGTCGAGCGGAACGACCTCGGAGACGAGCCCGAGCTGGTAAGCCCGGGCCGCTGACATGCGCTCGTGGGCGCCGAGCAAGGCCACCCGCAGCGTCTCACCCAACGGAAGCTTTTGCAGCAGGTGGAGCGACTCGAATCCCGCCACCATGCCGTAGGTGACGTGGGGGTCGAAGAAGGTGGCGTGCTCGGCGGCGATCACGATGTCGGACTCGCCCAGGAGGTAGAGGGCGCCGCCGCAGGCAATGCCGTTGACCGCCGCCACGACCGGCTTCCACAGGTCGTTCTGTTTCGGGTTGATGCTGCTCCCTGGGTCGTTGTACTGGAACGGGGTGGCCACGAAGCCGGTCGGGTGCTGGCGCCTCCGATCGTCGGGGCCCACGTCCTCGAGGTAACCCTGTTCGATGGTCTCGTCCCGGTCGATGCCCGAGCAGAAGGCCTTGTCCCCGGCGCCGGTCAGGACAATGGCCCGCACCGGGTCGTGCCCGCGCAGGTCGCGCCACAACTGGCGGAGCTCTTCCTGCATCTCCTGGTTGAAGGCGTTGTGCACCTCGGGTCGATCGAGCGTGACCACGGCGACGCCGTCGTCCTCCTCGTAGCGCAGTGTCTTGAACGAAGTCTCCAACTCTCGCTGCCCCCTTGCACGCAGCTGGCGCAGGCGGGATTCGCCTTCGGGGTCAGACTAGCGAGAAGGCCGTAAGGGTCCCTGACGGGGATCAGCCCGAGGAGGGCAAGTCGTGCTGCAGGGTGACCCGGGCATCGTCGAAGCTGAGGAAGCCGCTCGAGGGGCGTCGATTCGGGCAGGGGATCCTCGTAGCTCCATGCGACGTCGAGGATCGTCTCGTCGCCGATGCGGGCCGTCCAGTAGCTGGCCGTTCCCTTGTAGGGGCAGTAGGTCGTGGTGGTGCTGCGTTCGAGCACGTCCATCCGGACGTGGCGGCGGTGCACGTAGAGCCGAGGGTCGAGTGCGGTCTCGTAGACGACGAGGGTCTCTGCCGTGTCGACCAGCGTCAGTCCCGACCGCCGCCACCTGGAGGCGACGTGACGCACGCAGGCAGTCGACCCGGTGATACGGGTTACGCGGATGCCCGTGCACCTCTTCGTCCTCTTCGAACCACGCGTCGACGGCGTCCCAGTCCACGGCGACAGTGCCGGGGGCATCGGGCAGCGGGCGGCTGCCGATGCCATGGACGTCCGCTTCGGGGATGGCGTAGGTCGGCGGTTGCCCCTGGCGGTGCACGAGAAGCACCGCCTCGCTGTCGACGACCGTCCGTCCCGTCCTTGATCGCCCGCACGCGGCGGCGGAAGGGTTCGACATAGGCGAGGTCGGCGGGCAGGGGGGAGGTGAATCGCCCCGCTGGTCGAGCGCTGAGGGGCCCGCGGCCGGTGGTAAGGCTCACAGCGCGGTGCGTTCGTCCCGGGACCGGTCGCCGTTGCCGAATGCTCGCACCATTGCCTCCACGCTAAAGGAGGCAAGGAGCTGACCCTCCTCGTCGTGCACGCGGCACTCGGCGTGGGTCATCCCGTCGCCGGCGTACGTGGAGAGATGCCGGTAGAGCATCCACCGGTCGGCTCGGACGTCGCGGTGCAGAGACAGGTTGATGGCGTTGATGCCCATGGAAAGCGTGCGATGGGCCTGGTCCTGGCCGACGCCATCGTGCGGGCGGAGGGCGGCGGCGATGGGGATGTGCCCGGTGAACTGGGCGAGGAGCCCGGCATGGATGGCCGGGTCCTCGGGCACCTGGCGGAAGCGCACCCAGCAGTCGATGACAGGTGGTCCGAGCGGCGCATCGGAGTCGTTGGTGTAGGCGCCGTCCACGACCCGGAGGTCGCGTCCGGTGACACCCATGTCGTAGGGCGGACAGTCGTACGGCCCCGGTACCTCGGGCGCGTCGGCGGCATGGCGCACGACAGGAGGAGCGGTCGCGTCGAGAAGCAGCGTTCCGGCGGCGCAGCTGCGGCCGCCCTGGTCGACCTGTGCCGGCCACCGCGCCGAAGGTCCGGCCGGCGCTGAGCTCGGCCAACTCGAAGTGCAAGGGGCGGGCGGCGTCGGTCCCGCGCAGGAACACCATGTGCGCCGAGACGACGCGGCGACCCGGGGCGTGACGCATGGCGGCCACGATCGATTGGCCCAACATCTGGCTGCCCTCGACAACGGGCCGCCGGCCATCGGTCCATGGCACGCCTTCCCAGGACAGCTCGCCGGTCTGGCGGAGATCCATCATGTCGATGAGATGCGTGGCGTCGCCCCATGTGGGGAACCGCTTGATCGTCGTGTCCCGGCCGTCCTCCCCGGCCAGCGCGTCGATCACTTCGACGCGGACGTGTTCCGGATCGAATGTCCCGTGACCTTGTAACGCAGGCTGGTCGCTGGTCGGCTCGCCGATGATGCTCAGGGCCGACAGCTCGCTCCCGAGACTGGAGGCGTCGATGTCGGCTTGTGGGAAATAGAGAACCGAGGGTTCCCCGTTGCGCTCGTCGCACAGACAGGCGTCGGACTCGGCGACGAGGACATCGCCCAGCCACGCTCGGGCCCGATACGGGTAGGGCTGGACCGCCACGGTCGGGGGCTGGGCCGTTTCAGAAGGTCGGGGTCGCCGGAGACGAGGAGGTCAGGCGCGGTGCGACCGTGACCGAGGGCAGGCTCAGGCTGCCGCCGTGTCGGACGAGGGTGTCGACGACGGTGACCAGCTCCTCCACGTCGATGAGGCTGTCGCTGAGGTACTTCCGTGCCACCCACTCGGTGCTGAACTGCACGGCGCGATCGGGGTCCCAGTCATTGGCGAACCCAGTCATGGAGTCACCTTCGCCGCCGGCGCAGTCACCAACGACAAGTCGCGTGAAGCCGATGCTCGGATGTTCGGCCCGGAACGCCTCGACCAGCTTGTCGAGGGCCGCCTTGCTCACCGCGTAGGAGCCCAGGCCGGGCCAGGGCGGTGTGAGCGACGCGCTCACAGAAGAGAGGTAGATGGCAATGCCCTCGCTCTCGGCCAGGTGGGGCAGGGCCGCCGTCGTGACGAGGGCGGCACCGATCACATTGGTGTCGAAGACGCGGCGCCAGGTGTCGACGTCGATGTCGACCAGAGCCGGCCAGCGGTCCGATGGCGGGGGTGTAGACGAGGGCATCGATGCCGCCGAGTCGCCGGGCCGCCTCGTCGAGGGCCGTCTGGCAGGACTCGGGATCGGTCACGTCGCATGCCAGGGCGATCGCCCCTGGTCCCGCCTCCTTGGCCGCTGCCTCGAGGCGCTCGACCCGCCGGGCCATCAGGGCCGTCTGTGCCCCGCGTTTGGTCAACCCGACGCCGATGCAGCGTCCCAATCCGCTCGAAGCGCCAACGACGACAGTGCGCACTGTGAGGTCCCTCCCGTGCTGAGTTCGAAAAGCGATGTTAGGCGGAATCTGCCAGGGTCATTCTCGTGGCCGGGCGGACCGGTCCGGTCCAGGCGCGGGTCGGCTCACGACGTCCCGCACAGGCAACTGGCGTCGCGACTCGCGCTCGTGCCCGCGCCAGCCCGAGGCGTTCTCGCCCAGGTCATGGCGTGGGTCGGTCCACGGCCGACCGCGCCTCGGATCGACCATGATGGGCGCACCGGTCACCGCGCTGGACCTAATCTGAGCACCCACTGATCCCGGAGGACCCGTGCATCTACTACTCGGCAGCCTTACGCCCTCGTCCGTCAGCCTGGCGCTGCTGCTCGCCCGCCTGGTGCTCGGCGTGGTGTTCCTCGCCCATGGCATCAACCACATCATCGGAGGCGGAAAGATCGCCGGGACGGCCCGCTGGTTCGAGGGCCTGGGGATGCGCCCGGGCATCGTGCACGCCTGGTTCGCCAGCCTCACGGAGGTCGGCGCGGGCGTGCTGCTCGTCCTTGGGTTGCTGACGCCGTTCGGTGGGGCCGGCGTCGTGGGCGTGATGCTCGTGGCCTGGATCACCAACCACCGCAAGAACGGGTTCTTCATCTTCCGTCCCGGCGAGGGTTACGAGTACGTGATGACGCTGACCGTCCTGGGCGTCGTCGTGGGCACGCTCGGGCCCGGGCAGTGGAGCATCGACGACAAGGTGCATGCCCTCAACTCCCTCTGGGGATGGCCGGGATTCGGCATTTCGTTGGGTGCCGGAGCGATCGGCGCCGCGCTCCTCCTGGTGACGAGCTGGAGGCCGGAGAAGAAGGTCGAGGCCAGCTAGACCAGGCGGCCGCTCAGTCCGGCCGGCGGCCGTGACGCACCGCCTCGGCGACCAGGTCAATGGTCCAGGTGAGGGTCCGCACGGCCTGCTCGTGGTCCATCTGCCAGTCAGCGGTCAACCGTTCGTAGGCGCCCACGCTCCAGAGCACGTCGAGCGCGGCGGCCACCCCGGCGGCGTCTGCGGCGGGCCAGTCGACCGTCCATTCGCTCAAGGCGCTGTGCAGCGCGTCGCGTTGGCGCAGGTTGGCCTCCGTCAGGGTCGGGTCCAGCGGCGGCTTGGGTTCGAACGGAAACGACGAGACGTAGGAAAAGACCCGCGCCGCGACCTCGCCGATGTCGTCGAGGCGCATGCCGCCGAGATCGATGCCCGCCTCCTGTTCCATCCGATGCATCACCGCATCGCGCAAGCCCCGCTCATTGGTGAAGTACCGGTAGACCGTTCGCTCGTTGACACCTGCTTCGTGCGCCACGCCCCTGATGGTCACGGCGCCCCAATCGCGGACCGACCGTTCGTGCATCAGCGCGCATGCGGCGTCAACGATCCGCTCGCGGGTCTCCGCCGATCGTGCCCGGCGCACCGGGCTGTCGTACGCCGCGAGGTCTGCGCCTTGCCGGTCTCGGCCACGAGCTAGCCGATCCGGGCGGGCAGCGTCTCGAAGCCACGCACAGTCGATGTTGGCGAGAGCTTCGCGTTGTCCATCTCGACTTCCCAGTCCGGGAACCGGGAGAGAATCTCGTCGAGTGCGATCGCGCCCTCGAGCCTGGCCAGAGCGGCGCCCAGGCAGAGGTGGATGCCGTTGCCGAAGGTGATATGACGACCGTCCTGACGCGTGATGTCGAAGCGGTCTCCATCGGGGAACCTTCGGTCGTCTCGGTTGGCCGAACCAATGAGGAAGAGCAGAGGCGCTGTCCGCCGGCACCTTCACGCCATGCAGGACGATGTCCTCGCGGGCGACGCAACGCCCGACATGTGGCCCTGGCGGCTCGTAACGAAGGATCTCTTCGATGGCGTTGGGGATCAGCGAGCGGTCGGCGACGAGCTGGGCCCGTTGCTCCGGGTGTTCGGAGAGCAGCTTGGCCGTCCAGCCGATAAGCCGGTTCGTCGTCTCGTTGCCCGCTCCGGCGACGACCTCGAGGTACGTCAGCAGTTCTTGGCGGGTCAGCTTGCGTTCCGCCCCTGTTTCGTCGGTGAACTCGACGTTGAGCAGCTCCGTCATGATGTCATCGGAGGGGTGCGCGGCGCGCCATTCGATGTAATCGGCGAACATCTCGCCGCTGACGAAGTTCTCGCGAACCTTCATCGGCTCGCCTTCCTTGGTCCGGAGATTGTTGTCCACGTAGACCCGAACCGATTCTTGGTCTGTCTCGGGGATGCCGAGGAGCATCCCGATGACCTGCATGGGCATTTTGGACCCGAAGTCGGTGATGAAGTCGAGGTGGTCCCCGCCCACGAGTGGATCGAGGCAACGGGCGCAGAAGTCACGGATCTTCGGCTCGAGCTCTGCCACTCGCCGGGGCGAGAAGGCGCGCGACAACAGGCGCCGGTGGATGGTGTGGGTCGGTGGGTCTTCGAAGATCAAGATTCCCTTCGGCATCTCGATGTTCGCCTTGATCAGTTCGATGATGCCGCCCCGCCCGGAGATGAAGCTCTGGGCGTCGAGAAAGCCCTTCTCTACGTCCTCGAAGCGGCTGGCGGCGTAGAAGTCGTGGACGTCGTTGTAATAGAGCGGGGCCTCTTCTCGGAGCCGCCGATAGACCGGGTAGGGGTCGGCGTTGATGTCGACGTCGTACGGGTCGTAGTAGACGTCGGTCGTGCTGGTGGTCACCGTCTCCCCCGATCACTCGATTCGAGTCAGAGTGTGACATGAAGTGGTCGACGGGTCAATCGTGGGCGCCTGGTGGGCAACGTCGCCTCGACGAGGCCTCTCGAATGGACTCCGCCCGCCGCGCTGCCCTCGAGTCGTACCCGGACCGGGTGTCGGTTGGTGCAACCGTTAGCATCGCAAGGTGCCCGCGTGAGGCACGGGGTGCGGGAGGGGAGGGGTGATGGCGCGAACTGCGATCATCTCGGTCGATGGCCACGTCCGGGCGTCACGACGTGACTACCGGAATTACGTGGAGAAGCAGTATCTCCATGTCTTCGACGAGTGGCTTGAAGCGCAAGAGGCAACGGGCGCGCCTGAGCACGGAGGTCTTCGACCCGGTCTCGATGCGACCTCCCAATGGGATTCCGATCTTCGCCTGAAGGACATGGAGAGCCAGGGCGTCGTGGCCGAGGTCCTCTTCCCGAACGGCCTGCCTTTCCAGTCGAGGCCGTCCGACGACGTGGGTGCCTTCTCCGATCCGGAGATCGATCGCCAGGCCCGGATGGCCTACAACCGTTGGTTGGTGGACTTCTGCGCGCAGACGCCCGGCCGGCGGGCCGGCCAGGCGCTGATCTCGTTCGATGACGTCGAGGGAGCGGTGTCCGACATCCACTGGGCCAAGGACCAGGGATTGGGCGGCGTGATGATGCCGCCCCTCCTCCCCGGAGGGACGTTCTTCTTCGATTCGGCGCTTGATCCGGTCTGGGCGGCCTGCGTCGAAGTCGACTTGCCCGTGAGCCAGCACGGCGGTTCAGGCGCACCGACCTATGGCCCTTCCGGCTTCGCCGCCATCATGACGCTCGCCTTGGAACACTCCTTTTATTCGGGCCGCTCCTTGTGGCAGCTGATCCTGGGTGGTGTCTTCGAGCGCTTTCCTGAACTCCGAGTTGCCTACGTCGAGACGGAGGGCGACTGGATCGCCCCGATGATCCGCAAGCTTGACCGCAGACTCAGCTGGGGTGACGACTGGACGGGATGGGCCCAAATCCTCCAGCGCCAGCGCACGTTCCCCGGCCGGGCCCGTGACTACTGGGCGGCCAATTGCTACTCGGGCATCTCACCGTTCACCGACGATCAGGTCCCCCTCGACGAGCTGGCCCGTCCGAGCGCCGAGTACGAGGACTTCGCCATCGGCTGCGACAACTCGATGTTTGGCGTTGACTACCCCCACTTCGAATCGGTGTTTCCCGAGACTGCAACACAGGTCTCCGCCCTCGTAGGGCATCCGAGCATCACCAACGAGGTGGCTCGTAAAGTCCTCTGCGAGAACGCGGCCCGGGTCTACGGGTTCGACCTGACTCGGTTGGGGTCCGACGTCGAGCGCATCGGCTTCGACCTTGAGGGGCAGACGATCCAGCGCCCGGTCTGATCCCGACTCGACGGTGGGTCAGTCGAGTGCGTTGCGAACGGCGACTTCGCCCAGCCAGCGAGCCGACGGCTTGATGGTGCGACGGAACGTGGTCCGATCGACTGCGATCAGCCCGAACGTCTTCGAGAAGCCGGCGATCCATTCGAAGTTGTCCAGCAGCGTCCAATGCAGGTATCCGCGCACGTCGATGCCGTCGTCGATAGCGCGGCCGAGTCCCACGAGGGCACGGCGGGTATAGGCCCGGCGGGCGTCGTCATCGTCGGTTGCCATGCCGTTCTCGGTGACCAGGACCGGCACGCCGGCCTGCTCGGCCGCCAACCGGACGGTGTGTTCAAGTGCTTCTGGGTAGACCTCCCACCCGGTCTGCATCGTGGGAACGTCAGCCACGGGCGGGACCTGACCATCGGGACCGATCATGCTGCGCGAGTAGGTCTGCACGCCGACGAAGTCGTCGTCAGCCGAGACGGCGAGCCAGTCGGTCTGGGCCACGCGTCGCACCTCGCGCCATCGCTCCTCACCGCCAGGCGCCGGTTGCATGTCGACCAGCGCGAGCGTCCAGCCCACTTTGACGTGCGGGGCCGCTGCTCGAATGGCCTGCGTCGCCAGCCGGTGGGCCCGGGCCATCGTCTCGAGGTCGCCGGCCACGAGTCCCATCTGGTAGCGCGGCGTGCTCGTCGAACCGGGCCCACCGCCTTCTGACTCTGGCTCGAGACCGCCCGAACCAGGGATGCCGCTCGAGCCCATCGCGAGGACGCCGGTGTTCATGAACATCGCCATCAGGTTGGGCTCGTTGAGCGTGCACACCCACGAGAGCAGATCGCCAAGTGCACGGTGGCCCGGGCCGCGAAGTCGCCGAACCGCTCTGGCGTTTCGCTGGCCGACCAGCCGCCCCGCGCGGCGAGCCATCGGGGCAGGGTGAAGTGGCTGTAGGTCACGACGGGCGTTACACCGTGCTCCAGGCACGAGTCGATCATGCGCCGGTAGTGGTCGAGCGCCGCGACGGAGAAGTAACCGGGCTCCGGTTCGATGCGCGCCCACTCGAGGGAGAACCGGTAGGCGTTCAGACCCAGTTCGGCCAGCGTGGCCACGTCCTCGGGGTAGCGGTGATAGTGATCGCAGGCGTCGCCCGAGGGCTCAGCGAAGATGGAGTCATGGGCCCACTCGAGAGGCCAGATGTCGGCGTTGACGTTGCCCCCTTCGACCTGGTGTCCGGCTGTCGCCGCACCCCAGAGAAAGCCTGCGGGGAATGACGTCATGAGCTGGAAAGTGCAGTCGCTCGCATGGCTGCAAAGCGTGGCAGACCCCGGCCCGGAGCGGCAATGTCGGACCGAGAGGCCGACCCGACTGGCTCTGGAAAATATTTTGACGTTGAAGTAATCTGCTCAGCTATGGCTGATCGTGATTCCTGGCAGGAGGACTACGAGCGTTCGCCGCACCGCGAGACGCGTTTCGAGACGATGTCGGGGGTACCGCTCGAGCCCGTGTACGGGCCGGACGAGGCCGAGCTCCCAGGGCAGTTTCCGTACACCCGAGGGCCGTACGCGTCCATGTACCGCTCGCGGCTTTGGACCATGCGCCAGTTCGCCGGCTTCGGGTCGGCGGCCGATACCAACCAACGCTTCTTGGAACTGCTCCGGGCGGGAGGTGACGGGCTGTCGACCGCCTTCGACATGCCCACGCTCCTCGGCCGTGACTCCGACGACCCCCTGGCCCGGGGCGAGGTCGGACGGGCCGGGGTGGCGGTCGATACACAAGCCGACATGGAGCGGCTCTTCGCCGACATCGATCTCGGTCGCGTCTCGACGTCGATGACCATCAACTCGCCTGCGGCACCTCTCCTGGCCATGTACATCGGCGTGGCCGATCGCACGGGCGTCGAGCGTTCCCGGCTGTCGGGAACGCTGCAGAACGACATTTTGAAGGAGTACCAGGCGCAGAAGGAGTACGTGTTCCCGCCGCGGCCCTCGGTCCGCCTCGTGACCGACGTCATGCGGTTCTGCGCAGCGGAGATGCCCCGGTGGCATCCCGTCTCGGTGTCGGGCTACCACATCCGTGAAGCAGGGTCGACGGCGGCGCAAGAGCTGGCCTTCACCCTGGCCAACGGATTCGCGTACGTCGAGGCGGCGATGGCGTCGGGGATGGCGGTCGACGAGTTCGGGCCGAGGCTGAGCTTCTTCTTCAACGCGCACAGCGACTTCTTCGAAGAGATCGCCAAGTACCGGGCCGCACGCCGCATCTGGGCCCACTGGATGCGGGACCGCTACGGCGCCGCCAACGCGCGCTCGACCCAGCTTCGCTTCCATACGCAGACCGCCGGGGTCTCGCTCACGGCGCAGCAACCCGAGGTCAATCTGGTGCGGGTCGCCATCGAGGCGCTGGCCGGCGTGCTGGGCGGCACGCAGAGCCTCCACACGGACGCGTTCGACGAGGCGCTTGCGTTGCCGACAGAGCACGCGGCACGCCTGGCTCTGCGCACGCAGCAGGTGATCGCGGAGGAGTCCGGGGTCGTGCACGTGGCCGATCCGCTCGGTGGCTCGTGGTTCGTCGAGGAGCTCACCGACGAAATGGAGCGCCAGGCGGAGGAGATCTTTGCCCACATCGACGCCGCGGGATCCGGGTCCATGCTCGAAGGCGTCTTGCTCTGTATCGACGACGGCTGGTTCACGTCGGAGATTGCGGACTCGTCGTATGCATTCCAGTCAAAGATCGCCCGCGGCGAGTGGGTGCAGGTGGGAGTCAACGGCTACGTCGAGGATGACGGGGTGGCGCCTTCGACACTGGTGATCGATCCGGGCGTCGAGGCTGACCAGGTCGAGCGCCTGGCTTCGGTGAAGCAGGAGCGCGACGACGACGCGGTGCGGCGAGCGCTCTCCCGGCTGAGCACGGAGGCCGTTGATCCGGAGGTCAACCTGATGCCCGCGCTCATCGAGGCGTCCCGGAGCCTGGTCACGGTCGGTGAGGCGATGCGTGCCCTCGAGTCGGTCTTCGGGACCTACGTGGAGCGTCAGGTCGCCTGAGCGCCCATCGCGTCCCGTGGCGCCGGCGGCCCGGCCCGACCCTGTCCCGCTGAGACCTCTCGTGTCCGAGCCTGGGGACCTGCCCTTCGATCCGATCGCCGAGGCCATGCGCCACTGGCGCGACCACGGCTGGGCAGAAGCCGAGCCCGGGATGGGCGCTGGTGACTTCGGTCATCCGGGTCGAACAGATCCTGGCCGGCCGAGCCGAGGAGGACGTCAAACCCTTCGGCCTCACCTTTGCCCGCTACGAGGTCCTCATGCTCCTGCTGTTCTCCCGGCGCGGCGAACTGCCGCTGGGCAAGATCGGACAGAGACTCCAGGTGGCGCCCGGGCAGCGTGACCAATGCGGTGAGTCGTCTCGAGCGGGACCGCCTCGTGCGCCGGCGGGTGAACCCCGACGACGGGAGGGGGGTGCTCGCCGCCATCACCCCGCGCGGTCGCGACCTGGCCTTGGAGGCCACGAGCGCGCTCAACGGGTCGCTCTTCAAGGCGGTGGATCTGTCCCCGTCTGACACCGAGACCCTGTTCCGCCTGCTCGCCAAGCTGCGGCAGCGAGCGGGCGACTTCGACTGACCAGGGCGGCCGAGGCGGCTCTTGGACACGCTCCCACCGGAGCTTCTATTCTCTCCTAGCGAAGAACGTGGTTCTCACGCCGGGTGCCCCGTCGATCGCAAGGCAAGGAGGAGGACGTCCGTGGGGGAGTACGACGACATCGATTTCTTCCGGGGCGACGAGCTGATCGCCGACCCGTACCCGTACTTCGACCACCTGCGGTCGGGCTGCCCCGTCCAGCGCGAGCCCAGACACGGCGTGGTCATGGTCACGGGGTACGAGGAAGCGGTGTCGGTCTACACGAACACCTCCACGTTCTCCTCCTGCAACTCCGTCACGGGGCCGTTTCCCGGCTTCCCGGTGGCGCTCGAGGGCGACGACGTCAGCGACGTGATTGAGCAGCACCGCGACGAGCTGCCCTTCAGCGACCAGATCACCACCATGGATCCCCCGAAGCACAAGGCGCATCGCGGGCTGCTCATGCGGTTGATCACGCCGAAGCGGCTGCGCGAGAACGAAGACTTCATGTGGCGCCACGCGGACCGTCAGATCGACGAGTTCGTGCAGCGGGGTGAGTGCGAGTTCATCCGCGACTTCGCGGGACCCTTCACGCTCTACGTCATCGCCGATCTCCTGGGCGTTCCCGAAGAGGACCACGAATGGTTCCGCGACCAGCTCCAAGGAGGTGGCCACGACCGGGAAGAAGGTCTCGGCAGCACGGGCTCACGCACCATGAGCCACTCGCCCCTCGAGTTCCTCTACGACAGCCTCTCCAAGTACGTGGAGGAGCGCCGGCGCGAGCCCCGAGAGGACGTGCTGACCGGCCTGGCCACCGCCACCTTCCCCGACGGATCGATGCCCGAGGTGATCGATGTGGTCCGGGTGGCGGCAAACGTGTTCTCGGCCGGCCAGGAGACGACGGTCAGGCTGCTCGGCACGGCGCTGCAGAGGATCGGGGACGACCCCGGCATCCAGACTCGTCTCCGCGAGGACAGCAGCCAGATCGCCGACTTCGTCGAGGAGTGCCTGCGCTACGAGAGCCCGGTCAAGGGTGACTTCCGGCTGGCCCGCACCGGCGCCACCGTGGGCGGAGTCGACATCCCGGCCGGCTCGACGGTCATGGTGCTGAACGGCGCGGCCGGACGCGATCCCCGTCGGTTCGAGGACCCCGACGAATTCCGGATGGATCGGCCCAACGCCAAGGAGCACCTGGCTTTCGGTCGCGGGCCCCATGCCTGCCCCGGGGGGCCGCTGGCCCGGGCGGAGACGCGGATCAGCATCGAGCGCCTCCTTGCTCGCATGCGCGACATCCGGATCTCCGAGTCGGCCCACGGTCCCGTCGGCGCTCGGCGGTACGACTACGTCCCGACCTACATTCTGCGCGGGCTCACCAACCTCCATCTGGAGTTCACGCCCGCCACCTGAGGGCCGAGCGACTCAGGCCTGGTTGGGTCGCAGCGCTCCGATGACCGAGGCGCCGAACGTCGGCCACGGTCTCGGCCGGTGCGAAATCGGTGAACCAGACGTAGACGCGTTCCACGCCGCGCGCCTCGAGTGTCGCCGAAGTAGTCGACGAGCTCGCGCGGGCGAACCGGCCACGATCCTCTTGCCGAAGCGCCGCTGGGCGGTCGCGACGATCTCCTCTCGCCGGTCCTCCGATCCGACCAGCGCAGTCTGCACCTGCAGCGAGGGCCGGGCCCGGCCGGCCAGCGGCCGCATCTCCTCGTAGCGGTCCAGGATCTGAATGTGCAGGTTCCACCAGTCCGCGTAGGTGGCGACCAGTTCCATCGTCTTCTTGCCCGCCCCACCGATGACGATGGGGATGCGGTCGAGCGGCGTCGGACGCTGTTGTGCCGAGCGCAGCGTGAAGTGCTCCCCCTCGTAGTCGAAGGGCTCGCCGCGCCACAGGGCGGTGATGATGTCGAGCGACTCCTTGAGCCGGCTGACCCGGAACCGCGGTTCGGTCGAACCCACGCCGAAGATGTCGAACTCGCGGGCCACCGAGCCCCAGCCGATGCCCAACTCGAATCGGCCACCCGAGGCGTGGTCCAGCGAGACCGCCTCTCGGGCCAGCTGCGCCGGATGGCGAAAGGAATCACACAGAACGAGGGTGCCGAGGGAGAGCCGGGAGGTGTGCGCGGCAAGCCAGGTCGTGGAGATCATCGCCTCGAACATCGGCTGGTCCTCGGCCAGCGGGGGCGCCATGTGGTCCATGCCGGCGATGCCGTCGAAGCCCGCGGCCTCGGCGTTGCGCGCCCGCTCGACCATTTGGTCGAGCGAAAGGCGCATCTGGGGCAGGTAGAGCCAGAACTCGAGGGGCGGTGCCATGGCCGACGAGACTACAGATCCGCGAGTGACCCCTCCTCGTCGGCTGGCGGTCGCGGCGTCGCCCGGCTGGGTGCGGATCATCGCCATTTGAAGTCGGGGTCGCGCTTCTCCATGAAGGCCTGCCGTGCCTCCCGCGCGTCCTCGAAGCCCTGGAGGCGTGCCGTGTACTCCTGCTCGGTCCGGTAGGCGTCGCGGAACGAGAGGTGCTCGACCCGGTTCATCGACTCCTTGGCCAGCCGGAGTGCGATCGGGCTCTTGGCGGCCAGCTGCACGGCCAGCGCCCGCGCCGTGGCGGCCAGCTCGGGGCCGGGGACGACGGCGCGGAGCGCACCCAAGCCGGTACAGCTCGTCGGCGGAGATCTGCTCGCCGGTGAAGAAGAGCTCGCGGGCCTTGTGCCGCCCGACCAGGAGGGAAAGGTGGGAGCTGGCACCAAGCAGGCCGACGTTGATCTCCGTCGTCCCGAAGCGGGCGTTCTCGGATGCGATCAGGATGTCGCAGCACGCCGCGAACGCCACCCCCGCGCCCAGGGCCGGTCCGTTGATGGCGCCGATGACCGGGACGGCACAATCCACGATCGCCCACATGGCATCGCGTGCAGTGCTCCCCGGGTCGGTGACTGCCCGCGCACTGAGGGTCTCCGGCGCCGGCCTGCTCGTCGACGGACTTCAGGTCGACGCCGGCCATGAATGCCTTGCTTCCGGTTGCGGTCAGGATGGCCACCCGAACCTCGCGGTCGGCGCTGAGGGCCAGGAAGGCGTCGCGCAACTCGGCCATCGTCGCCCTGGTGATGGCGTTCACCGGAGGTCGGTCCAAGGTGACGGTGGCGATGTGGTCCTCGAGCTGGACGGTGATGTCGGGCATACCGCCAGGAGCATACCGAGCAACCGGTCGACGGGACCGTGGGCGTGTCCGACCGGCACGACTTCGAGTGAAGGGGGCACCCGGCGGACCAACGCCGGCGGGCACGGAGCGTTCGTGCTCAGACGTAGTCGCTGTGGCGCATGTAGACCAGGGCGAGCCAGCCCCATATGGGGGTGAGGTACGCGGTGCAGAACCGTTCAATGAAGACCGCCGCCACCGCCTGATCCTGGGGGATGCCTGCGGCGGTCAACCCGGCGATGAGGCCGACCTCGATCACCCCGGCGCCGCCCGGCACCGGCGCGGCTCCACCGATCATGGAGGCCAGGGTCAGGACCACGATCAGGGTGGCGAAGCTGGCCGATTCCCCGACCGCGTGCAGCGACGCACCCAGGCAGAGCGCGATGAGGATCTGACTCCCGGCGGAGCCGCAGAGGACGTAGACGACCTTCCGCGGTTCGACGGCAATTTCCTTCACGTCCTTCCAGATGGTCACGAGATGAGGTCGCGCCTTCTCGGTGGCCAGGCGCCTGACCTTGGGCACCAGGGCCACGACGGCGGCCACGATCGCCACCAGGAGCACGACCCCAAGGAAGAGCCAGACCAGATCCTTGTGACCGCTGCCGCCGGTGGGCTTGTGGAAGTCACCGGCCGCGAAGGGCAGGCACACGAGAAAGAGGACGCCCTTCACCACCCAGCTCGCCGTGCCGGCGATCGCGCCCGAGCTGATGGCGGACTCGGTATCCCGTCCCTGCCGTTGGAAGAACCGCACCCGGACTGCGAAGACGGCGGCGTCGCCACCGACGAACGAGGTGAAGAGGTTCGACGTCTCCAAAATGACGCAGCGCCCGAACGGGATGACGCCGGTCACGGCTCCCGTCAGCGCCCACGCACCGGTGACGACGGGAAGCTGCGCCAGCACGAAGGCCAGGGCCACCCAGTACCACGTCGGCGTTGCGGATGACGCTGAGCGAGCCGGAGGCGTTGGTCAGCACGCCGATGATCAGCCAGAGCCCAATGAGACTGCCGATCACCATGAGCAGGTTCGGCCAGCTGATGCGCTTCGTCTCGACGAGCTTGGGAACCTCGACCCCGGCCTGCGCGGCCACGGACTCGCGCAGCGACTTGAGGAAGCCCTTCTGGGAGTGGCTCATGTGCTCGGTGACCGGATCGATGGTCGAGCGCTGCATCGAGGTGAGGAGCGCCTGCACCTTTCGGCGTCGAAGATCCGGCAGGCGCCTGCCGCGGCCCGTTCGGTCCCCACGACGACGGCCACCGCGGCGACGGCGGCGGCCAGGTCCTTGTCCGTGCGGCGTGGCTGGTGCCGACGAGGAGGCGCGCCGGAAGTTGCGCAGCAGCGGCCCGTCGGCGGTGAGCACGACCGTGCTCGGACTCAGGGCTCCGTGCGCGATGCCGGCCTGACGCAGCAGGAGGACCGAGCGGAAGAAGTCATCGACGTCGGCGTCGCTGACCTGGTCGCCGGTGAGGTCGCGCCAGGCGCTCGCCTTCGGGCACCACGGTGACCAGGGCCGCGTCGTGGCTCGGCCCGCAACGGCCGGCGGCGACGATCTCCGGCACGCGCACACCGGCATGCCCGGCCAGGAAGGTGAGGTAGGCCTCGTGCTCGACCTGTTGGAGCCGGTTGAGCACGAGGGTGGGGCCCGAGTCGCGGTAGACGGCGTAGCGCCACACCTTGCTCAACCACTGGGCGTCCGAGGCGTCCCGTCCATAGACCGCCGCCTCGATCCGGTGGCCCTCGGTCGTCGTGGCCCTCGAAGGCCTCGACGCCCCATTCCTGCTCGGGCGAGGCGACCAGGCCGACCGCGGTCACCCTGAGCTCGCGGATGGCCTCGGCCACCTCGTCGGCCGAGGGCAGTCCGTTGGGCGCGCCCAGGGCCAGATGGCCCGCGGCGGCCGTGCCCCAGCCCAGCACGATGGCCGCCACCACGTTGAGGGGAAAGCCGTAGCCACCGACGACGGCGCAGATGGCGGCCAGCCCGATCGCCAGCACCACGAGTCGCTGGACGGGCCGGCTCAGGTAGGGGAGCCCGGTCAGGGCGACGGCCGTGGCCACGGCCAGCTGGATCACCGGATAGCGGGGGTCGAATCCCGCGACCTGGTCGACCGGGGGCCGGCCGCCGTTGGGCCCGATCGAGCAGGTCGAGGAGCAGACAGGCGCCCAGGGCGAACACACCGGCCAGCGCCATGCGACGGACCGCCACCAGCTTGGGTACGAGGAGGCCGACCAGGACGAGGCCGACGATGACGCCGATCGAACCCAAGTACCACAGGGCGGTGATGAGCCAGCGAATGCCCCAGGGGGCGGGCGAGATCAGCTCGGTGAAGCCGAGCTCGACAGACGTGTTCGCCTGGACGAGGGGGATGCAGAGGCCGACGACGGCGATCGCGATGCCCAGGCGGACCGCGTCCGAGGCCCGCCTCCGCGTCCGACCGCCCCCGTGCGGGCCGAGGAGCAGGGCGCGCACCCGCTGCGACCAGCGGACGTGGAAGTCGCCCTCGGCCTGCCCTCGACTGCTCGGTCTGGTCGCCCGGCTCGGCTCGGCCGATCACCTTCATGGCGCGTCCGCCCGCGCTAGCTCGTCGAGGCGCGCCGACCGGTGCCGAGGGCGTCCCGCTCGGCCAGGGTCTTGAGGGTCAACAACTGCTTGCGCATCATGAAGAGGTCGCCGGCCGGAAGGGCCAGCGAGAGGAGCCGACCCCAGATCCCCGGCGCGGTGGCGAGGACGATCTTGGCCACGAGCCGGCAGGACCACTCGTCGAGCGGGTCGGCTTCGTAGGTGATGCCGACCGCGCCGAAGAAGGGCGTCTCGGAGAAAAGGGTGACCGACCGTCCCGGCTCGAAGGCCATGAGGCGGAAGATGCCGCCGAAGCGCTGTCCGGGTTCGAGCTCGGTCAGGCTGTGGTCGAGCTGGCGGGGGCTCCGACGGCCCCCGTTGTCGATCCAGTCGTAGCTGTAGGGCGCCGCCCGCAATTGGCAGAGCCAGTCGAAGACCAGGGGGGACGGGCGCGCCCACCGTGACCGCCCGGAAGAGGGCCTTGTCCGCTCCGTTCGAGCAGCTGGTCGCAGGGGTAGGCCCGGGCCCGTTCCCCGACCGAAGAACCCCAGGTGTCGATCACCCCCGTGAGCATGGGGGCACGGTACTTCCGGCGGGATGGGGCGGCAGTGGGATCCGGCTGGCATCGGAGCGTTGCAAGCCTCCAATCCCCTAAATACGATTGACTTACTCGGCTTTATCTTCTACCCTCGTCGGATGCCCCGTACCGACCTCAGGACGCCAGCCTGGAAGCGCCGTCGCCGCCGCGCCAGCTCGCCTCACCCCGAACGCACCACGGGGGTTGATCCGTACGAGATCGCCGGCCGGCTGGCACCGTTCCTGCGCTGGGAGGAGTCGTCCGAGCTCGTCGAGCGCAGTTGGCGGCTCGTGGCCCGGACACCCGATTTCGACGCGTGGCTCATCGCCTGGCCCGCAGGCGGTCGTGTCGAGCTGCACGATCACGGGATGTCGCGCGGGGCGCTCACCGTCCTCAGCGGGACGCTGGTCGAGACCGTTCCCCACCGGGACGAATGGGGCCGGCTGGACCTTCTGCGCTGCGACCTCCAGACTGGGGTCACGCTGCGCTTCGACCACGGCCACGTGCACGACGTCCTCAACGAAGGACCCGAAACGGCACTGAGCCTCCACGTCTACAGCCCGGCGCTGACCTCCATGACCCATTTCGACGTGGCTGGCGACGAGATCGTGGCGCGCGAGGTCCGCTACACCAACGACGGGTGGGAGGACGACAGCGCTCCTGTGCTCCTGCGACCCCCACCGGCCTTGCGACTCGTCGCGCAGTGACCCGATCGGTCGACGACCTGTTGGCCCAGGCCCGGCTGGAGATCGAGCGGGTCGATGCCGGCGAGCTCGAACGCTTGCAGGCCGAGGGCGCGCTGGTGGTCGACATCCGCCCTGAACGCCAACGGGCCGAGGAGGGCGAACTGCCCTTCGGGATCGTGGTCGAGCGCAACGTGCTCGAGTGGCGCTTCGACCTACTGGGCGACCACGCCCTGCCCGAGGTCAAGGGCTATGACCAGCAGGTGGTCGTGGTGTGTTCGGAGGGCTACGCCTCGAGTTTTGCCGCGGCCTCCCTCCGCCAACTGGGATTCGTCCTGGCCGCCGATCTCGAGGGTGGGTACCGGGCCTGGCGGGCCTGGCGCGGTGATCCTTTCCCCGAGGCCGCCCTCGCCCGCTAGCGCCCGGCGGGAATCCCTCCCCGGCCTCCCTCCGTACTCCTGGTTCAGCGGGGCATCCGTCACGGGCGCCCCGCACCGAGCCGAATCAGGAGGCAGCCTGGCCGTGACGACCGTCGCACCCGTCGCGAGCGCCGGGCGCCGTTGCAGCGCCACGCTCGCCCTCGGGACCGGTCGGCATTGCACTGGCCACGGGCCTGGTGCTGGCGGAGGCCGTCGATGCACTCGTGGCGCACCAGGCGCTGGTCCCGACCCTGCGCTCCGGCTGGGCGCAGCTGGTGGCGCCGGCCTTCGTCGCCCTGGTCCTCGTCGCCGTGGTCTGCGAACGCATCTGGCCGGCCGAGCGCCGGCCGGTGTTGGCCCGGGGCCACGTGCAGGACGCCGGCTACTTCCTCGTCTACATCCTTGCCGTCGCACCGTTCATGACGCTGCTCAGCGTGGGCAGCGCCGTCATCCTGGGCAGTCACGCCCGCTGGCTCGAGGCGCCCTGGACGGCCAGCTGGCCCCGCGTGGCGGTGGTCGTCGTCACGCTGGTGGCCATGGACCTGTGCAACTGGCTCGCCCATGTCGTCGATCACCGCATCGGCGCGTTCTGGCGGGTGCACGCGCTGCACCACTCACAGGAGGAACTGAGCGTGCTCACCTCGTTCCGGGCCCACCCGCTGATGCACACGAGCGGGTTCCTGCTGGCCACCGTCCCCGTGCTGGTCCTGACCGGGGCCAACCCGCTCGCACCCGTCCTCATCACCGTCTACGTCTGCCTGGGCACCCTGCCGCACACCAACGTGAGGTGGTCCTACGGCCCACTCGGATGGGTGGTGGTCAGTCCCGCCTACCATCGCCTCCATCACTCGGCGGAGCGTCAGGACGTCAATCTCGGCGTCGTGCTCACCGTGTGGGACCACCTGGCCGGAATGCGCAGCGTCCCGTTCGGGGCGACCGGCCCTGCGCCACCGGATTGGCGGGGCGCCCGGTTCCCGTCGAGCACGACGGCGCGCGCGCCCGGAGCGGCCGGCCTGATGGCCCACCAGCTCCTCGAGCCGTTCAGTCCCGGCTGAAGCGGGCTGCAGCCGGGCCGCGCAACGCGGCCGTGGGGCACCGTGCGCCCGCTGAGCACGAGCACGAGCGCCTGAGCGGCACCCGACACGATGTCGCCGGTGCCGAGCGACCAGTCCATGTCGTCGGCCTCCAGGCGCACGACCGGAGAGTTCGACGCCGAAGGGGTTGGGATTCCCCGGAGCGCTCAGGAGGTCGAGCACGGCGCGGATGCGTGCTTCGGGAATCGTTCGATCGAGGGGAACGGCCTCAATGACGTCGAGCGCGTGAATGACGCAGTGCGTCAGTGCGGCCTCTGTGCCACCGCCGGGCGGCCGCCACGCGTGGAGGACGGGACAGCGCAGGTCGTCGAGCAACCGGTCGACGGAGAGCGCCCCGTCGCGGGCCGCCACGACGTCGGACAGGCGCGTGAAGTCGCCGCCGGCGGCCTCTAACTCCGCCATGAACTCGGCCGTGGCATAGCGCGCCGGCATTGTCACGTGCGCCACCACCTCGCGTGTTCGCCAGCCTTCGCACAACGAGGGTGCGTCCCACACCTCGACGGAGGAGGAGGCCAGGAGTTCCGCCAGGGCCAGGTACTCCTCGGCGATCGCTCCGGTCGGATCGGGACGGTTGAGGTCCGGGCCCGGGGCGACCACTAGGCCGAGCCCGACGGGGCCAGCGTGGCCAGGTAGGCCGCGAAACGGTCGAGCGAGGACAGGAAGCCGGCCTGGGCCTCGGCCGACGTGATGGCCTCGGGCACGTTGATCTGGTGGATGTGCACCTCGGTACGGCCGTCGGCCAATGCCGACGAACTCGGAGGTCACCCGCATGCCCGAGTCGGGGTCCGTCCACACCAGCCGTTCCGGGGCGCGTACCTCGTCGTAAATGGCATGGGTCGGGAACTCGCTGCCGTCGGCGTCGTTGACCATGACCGTCTCGAAGACGCCGCCGGGCCTCGGATCGACGGTGATGCGTTCGCGCGGTGCGCTGACGCCGGTCGGTCCCCAGAAGTGGGTCAGGTGATCGGGATCGATCATGCAGGCGAACACGAGTTCCCGGGGCGCATCGAAGACGCGACTGAAGCGCAACTCTGGCACCGTTGCATCGGTCATGGCGATTCTCCTTTCGCGCGTCGGCGCTCGGTCTTCTGGAGCGGAGCGCAGGTGCGCATCCAACTTGTCGAAGCGGTCGTCCCACATCCGGCGGTGCTGATCGATCCAGTCCAGGGCGCCGTCGAGTGCCTGCGTCTCGAGGTGGCAGGGCCGGAACTGCGCATCCTTGCGGCGCGAGATGAGCCCGCTGCGCTCGAGCACCTTGAGGTGTTTGGACACCGCGGGCAACGACATGTCGAAGGGGGCAGCCAACTCGTTGACCGTGGCGTCGCCCCGGGCCAGGCGGCTCACGATGGCGCGCCGGGTCGGGTCGGCCAGCGCGGCGAAGGCCGCATCGAGGCGCTCTGCAGTCCGCGTGGGCACCTCACTACTTAACCAAGAGGTTAGTTATCTGTCAAGTTAAATAAGAGGGTGTCTTTGCTACGGTGGCCCGAAGAAACCGCCCGGAAGCCACAAGGAGGAACGCGGTCGTGCTCGTCCAGGTCGTCACGGGAACCACCCGCCAGGGCCGTTTCAGCGAATTGGTGGCCGCCTGGGTCATGACGCGGCTCTCCGCGCAGGCGGCATTCGACGTCGAGTTGGTCGACCTGCGCGAACACGAACTGCCGTTCTTCGACGGCGAGGCGCCGGCCCGGATCGGGCGGGACTACGAGAGCGCTGCCGTGGCTCACTTCGGCGAGGTGATCGATCGGGGCGACGGCTACGTGATCCTGACCGGGGAGTACAACCACGGCTACCCGGCCGTCTTGAAGAACGCCCTCGACTCCACCTTCTTGGAGTGGCGCCGTAAGCCGGTCAGCTACGTCGCCTGGGGCAACACCGGCGGGGCTCGGGCCGTCGAACAGCTGCGCCAGGTGGCGGTCGAGTTCGAGATGGCGCCCCTGCGCCACGCCGTCCACGTGCTGCCCGAGATCCTGCTGGCCGTCCGGCGGGCAGACGATCCGACCGACCTGTCCCACTTCGCCCCCCTCGAGCTCCGGCTCACGCTGCTGGCCGACGACCTGGCCTGGTGGGTCCGCGCGCTCGAGCGCGGCGCGGGCAGCTCGACTCCTAGGCCATTACCCTCGACCGCACCATCAATCCTGGAGGAGCACTATGGATGCCAGCCTCAACGCCTTGCGGACGTCGGTCGAGCGTCTGCGCGCCACGGCGACGTCACTGGACGACGCCCAGCTGGTCGGTGCCTCGTACTGCGGGGAGTGGACGATTGCGGACGTGCTCTCGCATCTCGGGTCCGGCGCAGTCATCATGCGGCGCGGCCTGCAGGACGCTCTCGGCCGGGACGCAGACTCCCGAGGACTTCGCGCCGGGCGTGTGGGACGAATGGAACGCCAAGTCGCCCCGGGCCAAGACCGACGACGCACTGGTCACCGACGGGGCGCTCCTCGAGGCACTCGAAGCGGTCAGCGACGAGGAGCGGGCCACTCTCACCTTCTCCATGGGGCCGATGACGCTGGACTTCGCGACCTTCGTCGGCATGCGTCTCAACGAGCACGTGCTCCACACCTGGGACGTCGAAGTGGCCCTGCAAGGAACGGCGGGGCTGCCGGCGGATGCCGTACCGCTGGTCGTCGACAACCTCGGCATGATCGCCCGCTTCACCGCCCGACCCATCGGAACGACGCGGACCGTCGCCGTGCGCACGACCGATCCGTCGCGCGACGTCACCGTGACCCTCTCCGCCGACGGGGTCGAGTACGCCCCGTCGGGCTCGGGTGACCCCGACCTGGTCCTCCCGGCCGAGGCGCTGTGTCGCGTGGTCTACGGACGCCTGGACCCCGACCACACCCCGGCCTACACCGGTGACGAGAAGGCCCTCGACGCGCTGCGCCAGGTCTTCCCCGGCCCGTGAGCGGACCCGGGAGCGCGGTGATGACCGATCCTGCCCGCACCGCGTTGCTCATGATCGAATGCCAGCGCGGCGTGGTGGGCGATCTGTCCGTGCTGCCCGACCTAGCGGCGGCGGCCCGACCCATCCTCGAGACCATCGGCCGGCTGGCCCGGGAAGCCCGACAGCACGGCGTCAGCGTGGTGCACCTGACCTATGCCCCGTTGGCCGAGGGGCGTTCGACCAACCAGCGTTCGCAGCTGACCAGGGCGACCGCGTCGACGTCGACGTGGGGTCCTGAGCGACCGGGAGCCGAGGTCGTTGCCGTCATCGGGGTCGAACCGGGAGACCTGGTCTTCGAGCGACACCAGGGCATCTCGCCGGTGCACCGCACCGAGGTGCTCACCGTGCTGCGCAATATGGGGATCGACCAGGTCGTGGTGACCGGTGTCTCGACCAATCTGGCCGTTCCGGCCGTCGCCGTCGGCGCGGCGGACGAGGATTTCTCGGTGGTCGTGGTCCCCGACGCCACCATCGGCGTGCCCGAGTCCCACCACCGATCGATGCTGCGCTACTCGTTGTCCTTCGTGGCCAGCCTGCTCGACGCGGACGAAGTGGTGGCGGCCTGGCAGGTCGGTCCGTCGCGCCTGAGCGCGACGCTCAGGTGTCCGACGCGGACCCGGGGACCGATCTGCGGTTGGGTTGGACGAGGGCGCGGATCCGCCGCCCGATGCCGTATCCCGAGGCCCGCAGGACGAGCAGGATCTTGAACCGCCGCAAAGTCGAGTCGGTCAGCGCGTAGTTGAGCTGGTATCCCGGCACGTCCACGTGGGTCAGCGGCCACGTCGGTGAGAGCAGCCGCGTCGATGGTCCGCCCGCGGCGTCCACCGCTCGGGAGGGGAAAGAGGTCCAGCGGAGCGTCGACGCCCACCCGCCGGGCCAGGGCGAGGGCGGCGCCGGTGACCGTGAGGCAGCGTCCGGCCACGGCGACGTCGTGCACCCGTCCCCAATCGATCGGTTCGCCGCGCGCGGCGGCGTCGCCGACGATCATCGCCAGGTCGGCGATCCAGACCACGCGCACGAAGCCGTGGTGGGGCTTGCCGGCGTGCGCGGCCAGCATGACGAGTTCTTCGGCCGGGGGGAGTCCGTAGGCCGGCGTGCCGGCGCAGTCGATGGGCCGGCGCCGGCGCCAGAGTTCTTCGGCATCGAGCGAGGTGACGCGCTGGGACATCCCCTCCAGCCCGTAGTGCAGCTCCAAGAGGAGAGTCGGCACGTCGGGGTGGGTCAGCGCCGTGTCGTAGAGATCCGGCCCGGCCGGCCGTGCCACCCGCCAGCCGGCGTCGCCCAGGGCCTCGAGGGCCCGAGCATGGTCGGATCGGGGGAGCAGCAGGTCGATGTCCTCCATCGGGCGCAGACCGGGTTCGGGATAGCGCGCCGCCACCGCCGGGCCCTTCAGGACGACGGGCTCCAGGCCGGCGCCGGTCAGCGGCCCGACGGCGAGCGCGACCGAGCGCGGGAGCAAGAGCAGCGCTTCCATCCGGTAGGCGTCGGCGGCGCCACCAAGGGCGGGCCGGAGCGGGCCGAGCTCCTCGAGCGCATCGGCCGCGGCCAGTGCGCGCCAGAGCAAGGGGCCGATGCGGTGCTCGGCCGCGGCCGGGACGGCCAGGCCGAGGTCGGCACCGCGGTCGAGGGCACGCCGGATGGCGACCGGATCGGGTTGGCGGCGGCAGGCCTCCCAAAGGAGGAGTGACGTCTCGGCGGTGACGTTGGCATCTCGCGTCCCGTCCGCCTGCACGCGCTCATTGTGCTCCCTTCGCGCACGGACCCGGCCGCCTGCAGCGCGGCAGCGGCTCATCAGGCGTGCCGCCCCGGACACGAAACGCAGCAAGACGCGGGGCCCCGGCGAGTTATCCATCCGAGGGGATCGGGCCGCACCTGTTACGGCGGGGTTCGGCGGTCGGACATCCCCCATTGCAAAACGGGGACCAGGCGGAGTTGGGAAGAGACGATGAAGCGCAGCGCAGGTGTCGAGGTGCCGGGGGTGACCGGTGAGCAGGGCGGAAAGCAGCGGCTGACCCGGCGCCAGGTCATGGGTCGGGCCGGGGCGGTCGCGACGGCCGGCGCCGTCGCCTGGGTCGTCCCCGAAATCCTCATTGCCCAACCGGGATCGGCCGCGGGCCTCTCGGGCGCTCCCGGCGCCAACGCCTCGGGCAGCGCGGGCGCCGGCGTGTCGACCCCCGCCGGCCGGGCGTCGGCGGGCGCGGGCGTGTCCACCTCCGACGCCCCGACCGGTGCAGCCGCCAACCCCGGTGCCGACGCCGACTCGGAGGCACGTGTCAGGGGGCGCGCCGGTATCGATCCCGCGGGTGATCCGTCGTCGCGCAAGACCCGAGTCGACGCGGGGATCGGCACGCGAGGCGAGGGCGACGTGGGCGCGGCGCTCAGGGCCAGCGGCTGGGATCTGCAGCACTGGTCCCCCAACCGTGGCTGAGTCCGTCGGGGCCGAACACGAAGGGCGCGCCCTAGTGGTGCTCGACACGCCGCGGCTCTACCGCACGCCCGTCCTGCGGGCCTTGTCGTTCCGTTTCGCCGTGCGCAGCGAGGACGACGACCTGGGGCGCCACGTCGACGGGTTACTGCGCGGACTGCGAGACGGGGACACCGGAACTGATGCCGAGCACTGGTACACGTTGTGCACGCAACCCGACGGGATCGACGTGTGGCGCGACGACGAACCCGTGGCACGCGGCGTGACCCCCGCCGCGGTCGCCGGTTGGGTCGTCTGGGACATCAACCGATCGGCGGTGGAGGCGAGCGGCGCGCACCTGCTCTTCCATGCCGCCGCCCTCGAGGTGGACGGGGCGGGCCTGCTGCTGCCCGGAGCGTCGGGCTCGGGCAAGTCGACGCTGGCCGCCGCCCTCGCCTCGTCGGGCGCGGGGTACCTCTCCGACGAGCTCGTCGCCTTGGACCTGGCCGGAGGGGCGTTGGTTCCGTACCCGAAGCCGATTTCGCTCAAGGCCGGCAGCTTCGCCCTGTTGGGGCATCTGGGGCCGGGCGGGGGCCGGGACGGCGAGGCCCTGCACCCGCAGTTCTGGGGCGAGCGCGAGTGGCAGGTGGCCGTGGGCGAGGGGGCCGGGTTGCCGCTCGGCCGTCGTTGCCAGCCCCGCGTGGTCGTGGCGCCGCGGTATCGCCCCGGCGCGCCGACCGTCGTGCATCCGATGACCGAGACCGAGGCCTTCTTCTCCGTGGCCGCGAACGCGGTCAACCTCACCGCCCACGGGGCCCGGGGTGCGGCCGCGCTGGCCGACCTTGCCGCGTCGTGTGTCTGTGTGTCGCTCACCTTCTCGGACCTCCATGACGCGTGCCGGGCCATCGGCGAGTCGATGGGCACCCGTGCTCGCTGACCCGCCCGTCTCCGAGCCACCGGCTGCATCATCGTCAGCGCCCCTCGGCGACGGTTGGCCTCCGCCCGAACTGAGCCCGCAGCGCCGGCCCGGCATCTCGCTGGTCTCGCTGGACGACAACGTCGCGCTCTACGACGACGTCGGCCAGCTCCTCATACTGCTCAACCCGAGCGCGGCCGCGGTGTGGGATGGTTGCGACGGCGAGGGCACCCTGGGCGAGCTGGTGGGCCGGCTGGCCGAGACGCACGGCGAGGACATCGCTCTGGTGGGGCGCGACGTGCGCCAGACCGTGCGCAAGCTGGCCGAGCTCGGCCTGCTGGTGGAGCCGCGAGCGTCGTTCCCCTGAGCCGGCGTTTGCCCGACGGCGGCACGTTGGCGAGGATGGGCCTGTGCCCATCGCCCACGTCACCGCCGCCGCCCTGCCCGAGGAGGTGGCTGCCGCTGTCGGCCGCGACGGGGCGGTCGTCATCGACGGCGTCGCCGCGCCCGCACTGCTCGACCGCATTGAGACGGAGTTGCGTCCCCATCTCGATGCCACACCGACCGGGCCCGACGACTTCAGCGGCAACCGGACCAGGCGCACGGGGTCGCTCATCGCCCGGTCGCCGGCTTGCCGCGAGCTGGTCATGCACCCGCTGGCCCTGGGGACGGCCGGGACGTTCCTCTCGCACGCCACCAACTTCCAGCTCCACCTGACCCAGGCCATCGCCATCGGGCCGGGGGAGACGGCGCAACCCATTCACCGTGACCAGTGGGCCTTCGACTTCTTTCCCTTCCCGCACGGCTACGAGGTGCAGTGCAACTTCATCTGGGCCCTGACCGACTTCACCGAGGAGAACGGCGCCACCCGGGTTGTGGTGGGCTCCAACCTGGGAGAGGACCGGATGGCGTTCGGCACCGACGACACCGAGCCGGCCGAGATGACGCGGGGTTCGGTGCTCTGCTACTCGGGTTCGGTGTACCACGGCGGCGGCGCCAACCAGTCCGACGCGACGCGCATCGGGCTGAACATCACCTACAACGTGGCCTGGTTGCGCCAGGAGGAGAACCAATACCTCTCCGTGCCGCGCGAGGTGGCCGAGACGCTGCCGACGGAACTGCTCCGGCTCATGGGGTACGACCGTGGGGCCTACGCGTTGGGGTACATCGACGATTTGCGCGATCCCATCGAGGCGGTGCGGCCCGGGCTCGGATCAACCGGATTCGGATCATCGACGCAGGAGTGACACACCTGCCGAGGGTCAGTCGCTCGCCGGCAGGTCGCCGCTACCGTGGGAGTCATGCCGGTCGAGATCCGTCAGGCCACCGTCAACGACTACGACGACCTCTACGAGGCCTTCAGTCGCATCGCCAACGCAGGCGAGGGTTTCCCGCAGAAGGGACCGGTGGCCCGGGACGAATTCCACGAGTATTGGATCGACCATTCGTCGGGCGTCTACGTGGCCAAGTTCGGGGGATTCCTGATCGGTGCGTCGTACATCAAGCCGAACTTCGTCGGGCGGGCCGCCCACATCGCCAACGCGGGCTACTTCGTGCTCGCTCCCTACCGGGGCACCGGTGCCGGCCGCGCCCTGGTACAGCACTCGCTGGTCGAGGCCCGGCGGCTCGGCTTCGACGCCATGCTCTTCAACCTCGTGTTCGAGTCCAACCCGGCCCGCGCCATGTACCACAAGCTCGGCTTCGTCGAAATCGGGCGGATTCCCGATGCCGTCGAGGGGGAGGATGCGCTGATCTACTGGCGCAGCCTGGTGGACGATCCGGCGTGAGCGCGAGCTCCGACGTCACCGTCGAGCGCGAGGGCGACCACGTGGCCGTGGTCTGCCTGCACCGTCCACCCAACAACTATTTCGACACCGCGGTGGTGGCCGGGATCGCCTCGGCCTACGAGGAGCTGGACGCCGCCGGCTGGTGCCGGGCCATCGTCCTGGCCACCGAGGGCAAGCACTTCTGCGCCGGACTCGACTTCGGCGCCAACGCAGGACAGGACATCGCCGAGCTCTACGCCCAGGCGCTGCGGCTCTTCGTCGCCCCGTTGCCCGTGGTGGCGGCGGTCCAGGGAGCAGCCATCGGCGGCGGGTGCGGGCTGGCCCTCTCCGCCGACTTCCGGGTCGCCGCACCGTCGTCGCGGTTCTCGGCCAACTTCTGCCCGGCTGGGTTTTCACCACGGCTTCGCCCTCAGCGTGACGCTGCCCGCCGCCGTCGGGCACCAGGCCGCGGCCGATCTGCTCCTGACGGGCCGGCGGGTCGGCGGAGCGGAGGCGCTGGCCCTCGGTCTGTGCGACCGGCTGGCTCCCGAGGGCGCGGACGAGCTCCGGGGGGCGGCCCTCGCCTACGCAGGAGAGCTCGCCGCCGCGGGCCCACTCGCCACCCGCGCCATCCGGGCCACCCTGCGCCGGGGCCTGGTGGACGAGGCGAGGGCCGCCATGGCCCACGAGTGCGCGGAACAACTTGCACTGGCTGACACGGCCGACTTCGCGGAGGGGGTCACGGGCCACCGCCGAACGGCGCCCGCCGCGTTTCACGCGGGACGTGACGGCGCCGGAGCCGACCCGGCACGAACTCAACACCAGCTTCGTCTGGTCCGAGCACGCTGGGCCCTTCCGCCGGGTCAGCGCCGACGCAGGCGCGCCAGTACGACGAGTCGGGCTACTTCCTCCTGGAGGACGCGCTGGCGCCGGCCGAGGTGGACGCGCTGATCGAAGCCATCGACCCGCTCGAAGCACGCACCGAAGCTGCGTTGCGAGAACGAGCGGGCGGCCGCTTCTTCATCGCCCGGGCCGACGAAATCACCTTCAGTACCCATCTGGTCGCCGCGTCGACCCTGTTGCGCCAGTTCACTTCGTCGTCGCTCTTCGCGGACCTCGGGGCGGACCTCATCGGGCCGGACGTCCGTCTCTACTGGGACCAGGCCGTCTACAAGAAGCCGGGTACCGAGTCCCCGTTCCCCTGGCATCAGGACAACGGGTACGCCTTCGTCGAACCGCAGCAGTACCTCACGTGCTGGGTCGCCCTCACCGATGCCACCGAGGAGAACGGCTGCCCCTGGGTGGTGCCGGGACTGCACCGGCTGGGCACGTTGGCCCACGAGTATTCCGACATCGGGTTCGTGTGCCTGCGCGAGCCCGAGGGCGCGGTGCCGGTCCCGGCACCCGCCGGCAGCATCGTCGTCTTCTCCTCGCTCACCCCGCACTCGACCGGTCCCAACCGGACCGGCGCCGTGCGCAAGGCCTACATCGTGCAGTTCGCCCCGTCGGGCGCCGAGGTGATCCGGGCGGCGCCCGGAGGGCCACCGATCCGCATCGCGGCGGACGACGCGGCGCGTCAATACGAGATCCTGCGCCACGGCGCGGCGCTCACGCGCTAGGCGCGCCGCCCGGAGGTCGAGCGCCGCCGTTCGCCGCCGGCCGGGTGGCCGTGCACCCGAGCCGCCGGGCGGACCCGTGCTGATCATGATGGTGGTGGCGGACACCGTGCCGTTGCTCTCCTTGGTGCCGATCACGCCGACGAACTCGCCCACCTTGAGGGCGGATGCGCTGGTGGCGGTGGTGCTGCCCTTGGCCGAGAACGTGGTGAATTTCGTGCTGTCCGAGTAGTCGACCGTCGTCGCGCTGGAGTCCCGTGTCCGCACCGTGATGCTGGTGCCCGAGAGCGCGGTGATCTTGCCTCCGACGAGTGGGCCGGGCGCCCTGCGGGGGCTGTCCCTCGGCGTCGGCGACGCGGTGCCGCCCGACGACGCGGACGCGTTCGACGGCGCTCGTCGGCGCCGGCCACGCCGGCACCCAGGCCGAGCACGGCGGCCATGGTGCCGCCGGCCACTGCGGCCCGGCCCGGCGTCGACCAGCGCCAGCGGGCGCGGCCGCGGGGTTGTGGGAGGTGCGCCGGCGTGAGTGCGGGCTCGTCGTGGGGTGATGGTCTGCATGGTCGTGCTCCTGTCCGTGTGCGATGACGGCGATCTGCCGTGCCATGCACACTGCGCCCCCGCCGTGTGGCCGTCCCGTGCGTCACCTGGGGCCGGGAGCAGAATCGCGGCCGATGGTGCCGGCCCCGGCCCGAGTCCGGCGCCAGTAGGGTGGACGGCGGTGGCACGAGCAGGAGCGCCACCGGCGAGCGAGCAGCACGAAGGGGGTTCGATGACACAGACTGCGCCCGTCGAGAACTGGGCGACGGACTTCGACGTCATGGACCCGCAGTACCTGTCCGATCCCTTCAGCATCTGGGACCAACTGCGCGCCACCTGTCCCATCCCGCACACCAATCGTCGCAAATCCAGTTGGATGCCCCTTCGCTACGACGACGTCACGGCGATCGCCCACGACATCGATCACTTCAGCTCGGTCAAGGTGGCCGTGATCCCCGGCGACGAGGACGAGGACAACGACCAGTTCGACGGGCCCAACCTCGAGTACGGGCTGCCGCCGATTTCGGTCGACCCGCCGGTGCACACCTGGACGCGCCGTCTTCTGTTGCCGTGGTTCTCCCACACACGGGTGGACAGCTACGTCCCGCTCACCCGCGAGCTGTGCGCGAACCTGCTCGACGGGTTCGCCGCCGCCGGCCACGCCGACGCCGCGGCGGACTACGCCCAGCAGATCCCGGTGCGGGTGATCGCCCGCATCCTCGGCGTCCCGGCCGACATGGCGGACACCTTCACCGGCTGGGTGCGCGACGTGCTCGAGTTCGCCGACGATCCCGAGCGGCGCCAGAAGGGGGCCGAAGGTCTTCTCTACTACTTCGTCGAGCAACTCGAGCACCGGCGCCGGGACCCGGGCGACGACCTGCTGAGCGAGCTGCTGCACACCGAGGTCGACGGCAAGCCGGTCGACGACGGCATCGTGCTGGGCATGGCCGCCCTCGTGCTCATCGCCGGCGTCGACACCACCTGGAGTGCCATCGGATCGTCACTGTGGCACCTGGCCTCCCATGCCGAGGACCGCCGGCGCCTCGTGGCCCAGCCCGAGCTCATGCCCACCGCGGTCGAGGAACTGCTGCGGGCCTACTCGCCGGTGACCATGGCCCGCGAGGTCACCGAGGACATCGAGTACGCCGGCTGCCCGATGAAGGCGGGGGACAAGGTCCTCATGAACTTCCCCGCCGCCAATCGCGACCCCGAGGCCTTCGACCAGCCCGACGAGGTCGTGCTCGATCGCGCCCACAACCGCCACGTCGCCTTCGGCTCGGGCATCCACCGCTGCGCCGGGTCGAACCTGGCCCGCATGGAGCTGACGGTGGCCCTCGAAGAATGGCTGGCGCGCATCCCCGACTTCTCGCTCGCTGCGGGCGAGGAGATCAGCTGGGCCGGCGGACAGGTCCGCGGCCCCCGAGTCCTCCCGGTGGTGTTCTGATGAAAGTTCGAGTCGATCCCGACAAGTGCCAGGGCCACGCCCGCTGCTACGGCTTGGCCCCCGAGATCTTCGACGTCGACGACTACGGGCAGGCCTCGGTCATCGTGGACGTGGTCCCGGTCGAGCTCGAGGACAAGGCTCGGCTGGCCGTGGCCAACTGTCCCGAGTACGCCATCGAGATCACTCGAGTAGCCGGCGCCTCCGGTGGCGGAGCCGGCACTCCTGGCCGACGCGCCGCCGTGGTTCGCCCGCGCCGTCGGCGTGCCACCGCGCCGACGGGCGCATCGAGGTCGACGGCGCCGGCGTCCACTACCTGGCCTGGGGCCGGCCCGGCCGGCGCGGCCTGGTCTTCGTGCACGGTGGCGGCGCGCACGCCCACTGGTGGACGCACGTGGCGGCGACGTTCGCCAACGAGTTCCGAGTGGCGGCGATCGACCTGACCGGGCACGGCGACAGCGCGCACCGCGATCGCTACGACCCCGAGCAATGGGCCGACGAGGTCATGGCGGTGGCCGGCGACGCCGGCATCGACGGCCGGCCGGTCGTCATCGGGCACTCCATGGGCGGCTTCGTCACCATCGTCACCGCGGCCCGCCATCCCGACGACCTGGCCGGGGTCATCGTGTGCGACTCGCCGGTGACCGAGGCCGACCCCGAGGTGAGCGCCCGCGACGCCTTCGGGCGGCTCCGCACCTATGACACGGTTGAGCAGGCCATCGCCCGGTTCCGCACGGTGCCGCCCCAGGAGCACTACCTCGACTACGTGGTCGACTTCGTGGCCCGCCACTCGCTCAAGCGGGTCGGTGACGGCTGGCAGTGGAAGTTCGACCGCCGCGTCTTCGAGCAGTTCGGTGACGGCGTGCGCGGCCTGGCCGTGCCCTACCTCGATCAGGTGAACTGCCGCCTGGCCCTCCTGCGCTCCGAGTACGGACTGGTCACGCCCGAGATCGGCGCCTTCATGTTCGAGAAGCTCGGCCGGGTCACCCCGGTCATCGAGATCCCCGAGGCCGGGCACCACGCCATGCTGGACCAGCCGCTCATCCTGCTCACCGCGCTGCGCACGTTGCTGGCCGACTGGGACCACTCCGAACCACACCACCGCCGCTGACCCCGTTGTCGGACGGGAGCAGCGGCGGTGGGTGCGGTGCTGTGTGGTGCGGTGGCCTTTAGACCGCGGCCAGGACCAGCGGCTCCTCTTCCAACGCCTCCGCCGGGGCCTCCTGGTACTTGGCCCGGCGGATGAGGGTGAAGGCCGCCACGGCGGCGACCGCCAGCACGATGGCGCTGAAGGTGAACGCGCTGGTGTAGCCGTGGATCGCCCCCGCCTCGAGCGAGGCGGCCGACGACCCGTGGGTGGCCACGTAGGACACCGTGGCGGTGGTGGCGATGGTGTTGATGAGGGCGGCCCCCATCGTCCCGCCCGTCTGCTGGGTCGAGTTGACCAGGGCGCTGGCCACCCCGGCGTCCTCGGGGTTGACCCCGATCAGGGCCGTGCTGCTCATGGCCACGAAGGACATGCCCATCCCGAGGCTCACGATGAGCTCGGCCGGCAGCACGATGGAGACGTAGGTCGAGTCCACGCCGAGCGTGCTGAAGAGGGCCAGCCCGCCGGCCGCCATCACGAGTCCAGATCCCCATGGTGACCCGGGGGCCGAAGCGGGGCAGGAAGCGGCTGGCCGCGGTCGCCCCGCTGATGATGCCGAGCGAGAAGGGCACGAAGGCGAACCCGCTCTTCAGGGCCGAGTAGTGCAGCGTGTTCTGGAAGTAGTAGGTGAGCGAGAGGAACGTGCCCAGCATGGCCGTCCCCACCAGGAGCGAGGCGATGAACGAGCCGCCCCGGTCGCGGTTGAGGACCACTCGCAGCGGCAGCAGCGGGTGTTCCGCCCGCATCTCGATCACCACGAAGCGCGACCAGCAGCACGGCGGCCGCCACGAAGAACTCGACCGTGGTGGAGGAGCTCCACCCGTCGGTCCCGGCCTTGGTGAAGCCGTAGACCAGGGCGAGCAGGCCACCGGTGACGGTGGCGGCCCCGGGCAGGTCGTAGCCGTGGTTGGCCGAGGCCCGGCTCTCGCGCACCACCCGCAGCGCGGCGACCGCGGCAACGACGGCGAAGGGCACGTTGATGAGCAGCGTCCAGCGCCAGGAGGCGTACTCGGTCAGGAAGCCGCCGAGGATGAGGCCGATGGCGGCGCCGCCGCCGGCGATGCCGCCGTAGACGGCGAAGGCGCGGGCCCGCTCCTTGGGTTCGGTGAAGGTCACCGTCAGCAGCGAGAGGGCGGCCGGCGCCATGATGGCGGCGAAGGCGCCCTGCAGGGCCCGGGCGCTGAAGAGCATGGCCGAGTTCTGGGCCAGGCCGCCCAGGGCGGAGGCCCCGGCGAAGCCGATGAGGCTGATCACGAACATGCGCTTGCGCCCGAAGTAGTCGGCGATGCGGCCGCCGAGGAGCAGCAGCCCGGCGAAGGCCAGGGTGTAGGCGGTCAGCATCCACTGGCGGTTGGCCGTCGAGATGTGGAGCGCCTTCTGGGCCGAGGGCAGGGCGATGATCACCACGGAGGCGTCGAGCACCACCATGAGCTGGGCCACCGCAATGACGGCCAGCGCTTTGAAGCGCTTGGGGTCGCCGTCCGGCTGTGCGGCCATGTCCTGGTCAGGACGGTCGAAAGTCGTGGTCATGGGGGGTCTCCCGTCTCGTGGGTTGTCCCGATTCGCCCGGAGGGCTCCGGTGTGAGGCCCCTTTTGAAGCGGGTCTCGATTCCGCAACCGGATTGCCCTAGAATCGGAGTATCGGTTCCACTTAGACTATACGGAACGAGAGTTCCGTTTGTCAACGGGGGAGGAGAGGATTTCTGTGGGCCCAAAGCCGACGGTAGCGGGAGGCAGTGACACCTGCGCCGCGCCGCGCCCCATGCGGGCCGACGCCCAGCGCAACCGCGCCCGGATCCTCGATGCGGCCGAGGTCGTGTTCGCCGCCGAGGGGATCGAGGTGCCGGTCGACACCATCGCCGAGAAGGCCGGCGTAGGCGTCGGGACGCTCTACCGCCACTTCCCGACCAAGGAGAAGCTCTGCGAGGCCATCCTCCTCGAGCGCCTGGCCAGTCTGGCCGAGGACGCCCGATGCCAGGCCGACGCGGCCGATCCGGGCGCGGCGTTCTTCGGCTTCTTGAACCACATGGCCGAGCTGAGCGCGTCCAAGCGCGACCTGATCGCCGCGGTCATGGGGGCGGGCATCGAATTCGAGGAGGCGGCCGCCCCGGTCAAGGAGAACCTGCATCAGGCGGTCGGCGTCCTGCTGCAGCGGGCCCAGGCCGCCGGTGTGGTGCGCGGCCGACGTCACGGCCGACACCGTGGTCAGCTTGGTGGTGGGGACCTGTCAGGCCGCCGTCGCCCACGCCGACTCGTTCCCCGACGAGCAGCTCGGCAACGTGCTCGGCATCGTCTGCGACGGGCTGCGCTGCCGCGACTGAGGCGCCCTCAGCCCCGCTGGGCCGAGTAGGAGTCGATCGGGCTGCGCAGGGCCAGGCCACCGTCGCACTCGACCACCTGGCCGGTGACCCACTCCATGGCGTGCAGGCCCAGGATCACCGGGGCGATGTCCTCGGCCTGGCCCAGGCGCCCGAGCGCGGTGCGCTCGGCCACGCCGGCCAGCCAGGGCGAGCTCTGCGCCGAGGCGCCCCGGCCGAGCATGGGCGTGGCCGTCACGCCCGGGCGCCACCGCGTTGACCCGCAGCCCGTCGGCGCCCCACTCGGCCGCCGCCACCTGGACCAGCATGCTCAGCGCCGCTTTCGACGCGCAGTAGACGCCCATGGAGCGGTCGACCAGGCGGGCGCTGATGCTCGAGACGGCCACGAAGGAGCCGGCGCGCTGCTCGGCGCGCATGACCCGGGCCCAGGCCCGCATGCAGAGCAGCGGCCCGCGGGTGTTGACGCGCAGCACCCGGTCGAACTCCTCGGGCTCGATCTCGGTCAGCAGTCCGGCGTGGCCGACTCCCGCCGTGACCGTGACCTGGCCCGGGACGCCCCAGCGTCGCCGGGTCTCGTCGACCGCGGCGTCGATCGCGGCCGGGTCCGCCACGTCGCAGGTGACGTCGCGCGTCGCCGGCGACGTCCCACACCACCACCGTCGTACCCGTCGCACGGTAGGCGTCGACCAGCGCCGCCCCGATGCCCGACGCGCCCCCGACGACCAGCGCCACCGGCCCGGTCTCGTCGCTCATTGCTCTTCCCTTCCGCTCCGACCCGGGCCAGACCGTACCCGGCGGGGGATGACAGACTCTGAGCCTTCTTCTCTCGTGACGGAGGCCGCCGTGGCCAGGGTGCACCATGCAGCGATCGGGACACGTGACGTCGAGGCCAGCCTGTCCTTCTGGCGCGACGGTCTCGGCTTCGAGGTCCTCATGGACCACGCCTTCGACGGCCCCTGGCCCGAGCTCTTCGGCAGCCGCGGCACATCGCTGCGGTCTGTCTTTCTGGGCGACCCCAGCGGGCCCGAGTCGGGCATCGTCGAACTGGTCGAGCTGGACGGCATGGCGCCGCCGGTCGACGCCGCCTCCGGTCCGGTGGCCGGATTCTTCCTCCTCTCGCTCTACGCCGACCTCGACGCCGTGTTGCCCCGTCTGGCCGGACTCGGGCTGGGCGGCGAGCCGGTGGTGGCCCCGGTGGGTCCGGTCCGCCTGGCCGTGGTGCACGACCCCAACGGGGTCCGGGTCGAGCTGATGGACACGGCGGCGCAGGCCAACATGGCGTCGCTGACCGAGGCGGCGGCAGTGAGCGATCCCGTCGGGCACTGGCGGGTCGCCATCGTCGGCGCCGGCCCCGGTGGCCTCGGGCTGGCCATCGCGCTGGCCGAGTCGGGCCGGCGCGACTTCGTTCTGCTCGAGGCGGCCGACGGCGTGGGCGGGACCTGGCGGCTCAACACGTACCCCGGAGCGGCCTGCGACGTGCCGTCGCATCTCTACTCCTATTCCTTCGCCCTCAAGCCCGACTGGACCAAGACGTACGCCGCGCAACCCGAGATCCTGCGCTACTTCGAGGAGTGCGCCGATCGCTTCGCCATCGGACCCCATCTGCGCACGGGCGTGCGCGTCGAGGCGGCCCGCTGGGACGAGGGGCGCCGCCGTTGGGTGGTGACCGACGACGCAGGCCGGTTCTACGAGGCCGACGTCCTGGTGAGCGCCATCGGCACCTTCGCCGCGCCGTCGCTGCCCGAGATCGAGGGGCTGGACTCTTTTGGCGGCCCGTCCTTCCACTCGGCGCGCTGGGAGCACGGGCACGACCTGACGGGCCGGCGGGTGGCGGTGATCGGCACCGGGGCCAGCGCGGCGCAGATCGTGCCCGAACTGGCGAAGATCTGCGCGCAGGTCGACGTGTACCAGCGCACGCCCCAGTGGATCCTGCCCCGCAAGGACGTCGTGTTCAGCGACGAGGAGAAGGAGCGCTTCGCCCGCGACCCCGAGGCCATGGCCAAGCACCGCGAGGAGATCTTCTGGGGCTACGAGAACTCCATTGCCTTCCGGGCCGACAGCGACGCCGCGGCCGGGCTCGAGGCGATCGCGCGCAGCCACCTCGACTACCGGATCACCGACGAGGAGCTCAAGGCCAAGCTCACTCCGGACTATCCGTTCGGCTGCAAGCGCACCCTGGTGTGCAGCGACTTCTACAAGGCGTTGCTCCGCGACAACGTGGAACTCATCACCGAGGGGATCGACCACGTCACGCCGAGCGGCGTGGTCTCTGGGGACGGCACCGAACGCGGCCACCGACGCCATCGTGCTGGCCACCGGCTTCAAGGCCACCGAGTACCTCGAGGGACTCGACGTCGTGGGTGTCGGCGGCCGCCGCCTGCACGACGACTGGTCCGAGAGGGCCCATGCCTATCTGGGCCTCACGGTGTCGGGCTACCCGAACTTCTTCATGCTCTACGGCCCCAACACCAACCAGGGCGGCAACTCCATCATCGTGATCCTCGAGGCCCAGGCCGGCTACGTCGTCGGCGCGCTCGGCGTCATGGAGGCCGAAGGGATCGACGCCGTCGAGGTGCGCCGCGAGGTCATGGACTCCTACAACCGCGATCTGGCCGAGGCGCTGGCCGGCACGCTGTGGCAGAACGGCTGCCAGAGCTACTTCAAGGACGCCAAAGGGCACATCGTCACCCAGCTGCCCCAGACCTCTCTCTGGTACGCGGAGCGCACCAGGGAATTCACACTCGAGGAGTACGAACACGTATGAAGGCCGCCGTCTATTACGAGACAGGAACACCCGACGTCTTCCGTTACGAGGACGTGCCCGATCCCGTCGTGGGAGCGGCTGACATCCTGATCGACGTCGAGGCGATCAGCATCGAGGGCGGTGACACGCTGAACCGGCTGGGCGGGGACTTGGCCCGGGTGCCGCACGTCGTGGGTTACCAGTGCGCGGGGACGGTCGTCGAGGTCGGGCCGGCGGTGCGTGGTTTCGCAGTGGGGGACCGGGCCGTCACCGTCGGGCTCGACGGGTCGCACGCCGAGCGCCGGGCCGCGCCCGAGAGCTTCGCCTGGAAGATCCCCGACGGCGTGACGACGGACGCGGCGGCCTGCGTGCCGGTTCCCTTCGGCACGGCCGACGACTGCCTCTTCGAGTTCGGGCGTCTCGCAGGCGGGGGAGACGGCGCTGATCCACGCCGGTGCCGGCGGAGTCGGCATCGCCGCCATCCAGATGGCCAAGCGGGCGGGCGCCCGTGTGTTCGCCACCGCCTCGAGCGACGACAGGCTGGAGCGCCTCCGCGAGCTCGGGCTCGACGAGGGCATCAACTACGTCACGGCACGACTTCGTCGCCGAGGCCCGCCGGCTCACCGACGGGCGCGGGGTCGACGTCATCGTCGACTCGGTCGGCGGGACCACCCTGCAGGGAAGCGTCGCGGCGCTGGCCTACCGCGGCCGCTGCGTCACGGTGGGCGACGCCGGCCGGGCACCGGCCGAGCAGCTCGACATCTCCACCATGCGACCGAACAACCAGAGCCTGTCGGGCTACTTCCTCGGGGCCGAGCTCCTGCTCCATCCCGAGCGAGCCCACCCGATGATCGCCCGCCACCTCGAGGCCATCGCCCGGGGCGAGCTCACGGTGGTCATCGACCGGGTGTTCCCGCTCTCCGATGCGGCAGGAGCCCACGCCTACATCGAGAGCCGTCAGGCCTTCGGCCGGGTCCTCCTGGCTCCCTGAAACCGGACCTGGCGCCGCCGCGTGGTCGTTGGTACGGCCGTGTTCTTGCGGGCCGAGTAGCCCAGAGCGCGGATCGGCTCGGGCAGGCCGGATTTCAGCTCGGTCCGGCCGCCTCGCCACGCCAGCGCCGTTCGAAAGGCAGACGCCAACGACGCGGTGCGATGAGCTCGTTGATGGAATCCGGTCCCCAGCTCCCCTTGGCGTAGGGCTGCACCGGCGGAGGGTCCTCGAGCAACGGAGTCGCCACCTCCCACAGCCGCTCGATGCCGTCGGCCGTGTTGAAGAGGGTGTGATCGCCGGCCATGGCGTCGTGGATGAGCCGTTCGTAGGCCTCGAGCACCTCGGAGTCCTGACCCGTCTCGTGCAGGGCGAATTGGAGGCTCAGCTTCTCGAGCCTCATGCCCATGCCCGGCTTCTTGCCGTAGAAGGAGAGCGACAGTTTCGAGGAGTCGGCGAGGTCGAAGGTCAGATGGTCCGGCCCCGAAGCGCCCACCCCTGACCCTTCGGGGAACATCGACTTCGGTGGCTCGCGGAAGGCGATGGAGATGATGCGCTCGCCCCCGCCCAGTTCCTTGCCTGTGCGCAGGTAGAACGGCACGCCGGACCAGCGCCAGTTGTCGATTTCGCACTCGAGGGCGACGAAGGTGTCGGTGTCCGAGTCGTCCGCCACCCCGGGCAGGTCGCGGTACCCCTCGTACTGGCCTCGCACCACCTTGGTCACGTCGAGTGGACGCAGCGATCGGAAGACTTTGTCCTTCTCCTCGCTGATGGACTTCGAATCGAGCGCCGTCGGTGGCTCCATCGCCATGAAGGCCATGAGCTGGAACAGGTGAGTGACCACCATGTCCTTGAAGGCACCCGTGGCCTCGTAGAAGGCCACCCGGTCGTCCACCGACAGCGTCTCGGGCACGTCGACCTGCACATTGTCGATGTGGTCGCGGTTCCAGATCGGCTCGAAGAGGCCGTTGGCGAAGCGGAAGGCCAAGATGTTCTGCACCGCCTCCTTGCCCAGGAAGTGGTCGATACGGAAGACCTGGTCCTCGTCGAAGATGGCGTGTACGGCGTCGTTCAGTTCCTTGGCGCTCTCCAGGTCGGTGCCGAACGGCTTCTCCATGATGATGCGCGCCCGTTTGACCAGGTCGGCCTCGCCGAGAATGGAGAGGACGGAACGGGCCGCCGCGGGCGGGACGCTCAGGTAGTGCAGGCGCCGCACCTCGCCGCCGCCAATGTCGGTCTCAGCCTGGGCGACCGCCTCGGCGAGGCCGGCTGGGCCAGCCTTGGTGGAGACGAAGCTCAGCTTCTTCTCGAAGCCGGCCCACTGGAGCAGCGAGATCTTGCCCGTGGCGTACTGGTCGCAGGCGTGCCGGGCCAGGTGCCGGAAGTCCTCGTCGCTCAGCTCGCTGGTGGAGGAGCCGATGACCCGGTAGTCGGGCATCAGGCCAGAGATGGAGAGGTGGAGCAATCCGGGCAACAGCTTGCGTGCCGCCAGGTCACCCGTGGCGCCGAACAGCACGATGACATGCGGCTGCAGTTGCGTCGTCTCGTTCGCTTCCTCGGTCACTCCCACCTCTTTCTCTTGGCTCGCCCGGACGGAACGGTCCGGTCGCTTCGTGCTCCGCACCGCCGCCTCGCGTTAGGCCGGCTGGCGCAGGTTCAGCTCGGACACATTGGCGCCCATGATCTTGGGGACGGATTCCTCAGGCAGCTTCTGGAGCTCGCGCACCCACTCCGTCGGCTCGGGCAACCCTTCGATGTGGGGCCAGTCCGACCCGAAGATGACGCGGTCGTCTCCCATGAGGTCGACGATCTCGTCGACGTCGTCCTCCCAGAAGGGGTTGATCCAGACGTGACGGCGGAAGGTGTCGACCGGGTCTTCGGGAAAGTAGCCCGGCATGCGGCGGGCAGTGGTGCGCAACTTGCGAAAGAGCGGAGCCAGGAACTCCGAACCGTTCTCGACCGAGGCCACCCGCACGTTGGGGAAGCGGTCGAAGAGCTTCTCGAGGATGAGCGTGGCCAGCCAGTCGTGGGCCGCCCGCTCAATGGCGAACATCTTGATGCTCGGCCGCGACGGCCCGGACTTGAAGGTGGCGGCGAAGCCGTCCACGGCGTATCCGTTCGACGACAGCCCGGCGTCTCCGGCGTGGACGACGACGGTGATGCCGGCCTCGTTCACCCGGGCCCAGAAGGGGTCGAACTCGTCGGCCGCCGGTGAGCGCGGGCCGGACGGCCGTGATCGGCGCCGCGGCCCGAAGGACCACGCTGCGGGCATCCTGGTCCAGCGCCCACTCGAGTTCACGCACCGCCTCGTCGACGTCGGCCAGTGTGATGTAGGGGGCGGCGAAGATCCGGTCGCGATACGCCATGCCCCAGTCCTCGGCCAGCCAGCGGTTGAAGGCACGGAACAGGAGCACGACCGCCTCGGGGTCGTCGTGCAGGGCCTCCTCGTAGAGCATGCCGAGGGTGGGGAAGAGCCAGACCTGCGCGATGCCTTGGGCATCCATCACGGCCAGACGGGCGTCGCGGTCCCGGTACTCGGGGCGGATCGGTTCGGGCTTTCCCATCAACTCGTGCATGGGCACGCCGTTCGGATTGCCCCGGAAGTAGTCGAAGAGCGCGCCCGCCGGCGAGATCGGGTTGAACGTCGGGTTGGTCACGGCATGGTTGATGCGGCCGCCCACGGAGTGGTAGCGCCTGCCGTTGACCTCTGCCCACTCGATCACTCGCGGCCCCAGCGCGGGGTCGAGGTGCCGGGTGAAGGCGTCGAGCGCCTCGTAGTAGTGGTTGTCGGCGTCGAAGACGGGATAGTCGAGCGTGTGCATGGTCAGCCTTCCCAGATGGGCGGAGGGGGGTGGCGCAACACCCCGACTGTATTAGCTGGGCCGTGGGGGCCCGGCCGCCGTGAATCGCGTGCCCTCGGGGTCCACGGCCCAACGCCGGCGCCTCGCCCCAGCGATCCCCGAACACCAGCTCGGACATGGGCCGGCGGCGCACCGGGCCATGGTGTCCTTGGGGGCGCCCCAGCGTGATGGTGGCCATGATCTGCGCTTCCTCGGGCAGGTGGAGCAGGGCACGCAGTTCTGTATCGGCAAAGTGGTGCAGACCCGGTGAGCACCCCGCCGTAGCCGAGAGATCGGGCGGCCAGGAGGAGGTTCTGGCAGGCGGGGAACACCGAGGCCCCGTCGCTGGCTGCCGTGTGCCGGCGATAGCGGACGTAGCAGGCGAGCACGAGAACCGGCACCGACTCGAAGGTGTCGACGTAGTGCTGCATGGTGCGCGCCATGCGCGCCTTGGGCGAGTGCTCGTCGGTTCCCGAGCCGCGGTCGTAGCCGTCCTCGGCCTTCTTGGCCGCCCAGAACTCCTTGGCTCCGATGCCGATCAGCCGCTTGGCCTCGTCGGCGACGGGTCCGTCGCTGAGCACGACGAAGCGGAAGGGCTGGCGGTTCGATCCGCTCGGAGCACGAGTGGTGGCAAAGAGGATGTCGCGCAGCGCGTCGTCGGGGATCTTCTCGTCGGTGTAACGCCGGATGGCCCGGGTCGTGAGCAGTCCCTCGTAGAGCGAGACCTGGTCTTCGTGCTCCATGCCGGCGACCATACCAACGGCGCATTGGTGCGCGGCACCAACGGCGCACCGATCGCGCCCGGGGCCAGGCCAAGAGGATTGCTCAGGAGGCGGTCGGGAGGCGCTCTCCGAGCTCGGCGTAGAGCTCGGGCCGGCGCTCCTCCTCGAGGAGTGCGCTCTCGCCCTCTCGCTTATAGGCCAGGTGGAGGTCGATGCGGTGGACCAGGAGCTCGGCCGGGGTGGCCCGGCCCGGCACCGCACCGCTGGCCTCGGCCACCACCGTTCCGGTCGGCGCAATGATGCGGCTCTGGCCGAGCAGGGTCGAGGTCGCGTGCGAGCCGGCCTGGTTGGCTTGGACCCACCATTGGCCGTTGGTAAGCGCCACCGCCGGGTGGAGCAGGTCCCAGGCCGGCGACCCCTCGACCTCGTAGGCCGAGGGAGCCAGGACCAGCCGGACACCGCGCAGGGCCAGCGCCCGCGCCACTTCGGGAAAGTCGCCGTCGAAGCCGACCACGAGCCCGACCCGGCCCAGTGTCGGATCCTCGAAGCTGGTGAGGCGGTCCCCGGGGGTGAAGACGCCCGGCTCGAGCGTCGGCGGGTAGAGGTGGGCCTTGCGGTGCCAGGCCACCAGCTCGCCCCGCGGGTTGAAGACGAGGGCGGTGTTGTACACGTGCCCGTCGTCGAGTTCGGGCACGCTCCCGGCGGCCAGGTAGAGGCCGAGTGTCCGCGCGGCCCGGGCCAGGCGCTCGGTGCGCGGTCCGTGCCGCGGTTCGGCGTCGTCCCGGGCGTCGCTGGCCAGCGACTCGGGGTCGTAGCCGCACGACCACAGCTCGGGCAGGACGACCAGCTCCACGCCGCGTCCCGCCGCGTTCTCCATCATGCCCAAGGCAACCGAGAGGTTCTCCTTGGGCTGTCCCGGGCTCGACAGCCATTGGGCGACCCCGACCAGAAGATCCCGCTTCACATCCCCACCAGGCCCACGCCGCTCCCTGTGTCGTCGTTGTGCCCGCACGCTAGGAGCGCAACATTCAGGGACGGTTTCCCGGTTGTGAATGGACTGTTACAAGGTTGGACCCGATGCGGCCGTCCGCCGGGCCAGGATGGTCACCAGCTCGTAGAGCACGTGGGACGCTGCAACCGCGGTGATCTCCGCATGGTCGTAGGCCGGCGAGACCTCGACCACGTCGCCCCCGACGACTGCCGCCTGCCCGAGTCCGCGGACCAACCCGAGCAGCTCGCGGCTGGTCAGACCGCCCGCCTCGGGGGTGCCGGTGCCCGGAGCGTGCGCCGGGTCGAGGACGTCGATGTCGACCGAGACGTAGACGGGGGCCGTGCCCACCCGGGCCAGCATCCGCTCGACTGACGGCGGCCACACCCAGCTCGCCGACCTCGTCGGTCGTCACCTGGGCGAAGCCCATGGCGCGTGTCGTCGGTCAGATCGCTGCCGTCGTAGAGCGGCCCACGCAGGCCCACGTGCATGCTGTGGTCGCGCAGGAGGAGGCCCTCCTCCCAGGCTCGGCGGAAGGGTGTGCCGTGCGTGTAACGCTGGCCGAAGTAGGTGTCCCAGGTGTCGAGGTGCGCGTCGAAGTGCACCAGGGCCAGCGGACCGTGGCGGGCCGCGGTGGCGCGCAGCAAGGGAAGGGCGATCGTGTGATCGCCGCCGACGGCGACGAGGTGCGTGCCCTGAGCCAGGAGGGCGCCCGCGCCCGCCTCAATCTGGGTCACCGCCTCTTCGGTGCTGAAGGGGGTGCAGGCGATGTCCCCGGCGTCGACCACCTGGGCCAGAGCGAAGGGCAGCGCATCGGCCGCCGGGTTGTACGGCCGGAGAAGGCGCGAGGCCTGGCGCACCGCGGCCGGGCCGAAGCGAGCGCCGGGCCGGTAGCTGGTCCCACCGTCGAAGGGGACGCCCACGATGCCCGACGTCCCATCGGGCCACCTGTTCGGCCGTGGGCAGCCGGGCGAAGGTGGCGAGACCGGCGAAGCGCGGCTCGACGCTGGCGTCCGCCGGGCCGATCGGACCACTCGCGTCGGACATCAGCCGTCGAGGGCCTGGTACACGAGCGCCCGCAACTGGTTGCGGAAGGGATAGGCCGCCGAAGGGAAGAGCTGCGTCATGAAGACGCAGAACAGATCCTCGACAGGGTCGATCCAGAACGCGGTGCTCGCCGCCCCGCCCCAGTAGTACTCACCGGGCGAACTGGCCATGGCCGTGGCCACCGGACCCAGGCCGACGGCGAATCCCAGCCCGAAGCCGACGCCCTCGAAGTTGGCTTCGCCGAATCCGCCCACGGCCAGGTCGGCCAAGGTTGCCCCACCGGGCAGATGGTTCTGTCGCATGAGTTCGAGCGTCTTGCGGCCGAGGATCCGGCGCCCGTCGAGCTGGCCACCGTTGGCCAGCATCTGGCAGAAGGCGACATAGTCCTTCGTCGTCGAGACCAGACCGCCGGCCCCTGAGAGATAGGCGTGCGGCGCCGTGACCCTGGTGGCGAAGGGTCCTTCGAGCAAGCGGGGAGAGTTGGCCGGCCGGTACTGGTAGAGCGCGGCGAGCCGGGGCAGCTCGGATTCGGGCACCCAGAACCCGGTGTCGGTCATCCCGAGGGGCTCGAAGATCTCGGCCCGGAGGTACTGGTCGAAGGGTTGACCCGAGAGGATCTCGACCAGGCGGCCAACGATGTCGGTCGAAATCCCGTAGTTCCACTGCGTCCCGGGGTGGAACTTCAACGGGTGCTCCGCCAGGAGCGCGGTCACGCTCTCGAGCGTCTGTCCCGGGCCCGAGCGCGTCGCGGGCCTCCTTGAACGCGGCGTCGATGGGGTTGCCGGGGAACAGCCCACCCGGCAGACCGGTCATGTGCATCAACACGTCGCGGATGTTCATCGGCCGCTCGGGCTTGACCAGATCCATCCCGCCGTCCTCCCTGAGCCACGCCCGACCTGGAGCGTGCGCCACTCAGGGATGTAGCGGTGCACCGGATCGAGCAGCTGGAACATCCCACGCTCGTAGAGCTGCATCAGGGCGACCGAGGCGATGGGCTTCGTCATGGAGAAGATGCGGAAGATGGTGTCCTCCGCCATCGGGATGCCCTGTTCGCGGTCCATCAATCCCAGCGTGCGGTGATAGGCGATGTGCCCGGCCCGAACCACCGTGATCTGGCATCCGGCGATCTTGCCGGTGTCGACGTAGATCGCGCGGAAGTGGTCGGTGATGCGCTCGAGGAGGCCCGCCGTCCATTCCTGCCGCGTCGGGCTCGACCTTCACGGCGCAGGTCAGGCCTTCTGCTGCTTCTGCTCGCGCAGGTAGCTGGCCGTCCCCTCGATGAATGCGCCCACGTCCTTGGCCTTGCCGGCCGCGATTCCCTGGAAGTACTCGGGCACGTACACCTGGGCCGCGCCCGACTCGAGCCCGGCCAGAATGGCATCGACGGCCACGGACACCGGCTCGGCCTGCACCGGGGAGTCGAAGCTGTCGTTGTCGGGCAAAGTGAAGAGCTCGGTATCGATCACCCCGGGATAGACCACCATCACCTTGATCCCGTTGTCCCACAGGTCGACCGCCATGGCCTCCGAGAACGCGGTGAGCGCCGCCTTCGAGGCGTCATAGGCCGCCTCGCCCGGGGCGCTCAGCGTGGCCGCGATGGACGACACGTTGACGATGGTGCCCGAGCCGCGGGCGAGCATCTGGGGCAGCAGGTCGAGCGTGAGGCGGGTAGGGGAGAGGTAGTTGATGTGCATGACCGCGGTCACGGTGTCGATGTCGAGTGCGGTCACGTGGCGCCGCTTGGGGATGCCGGCGTTGTTCACCAGGAGATCGACGCCTCCGAAGGCGTCCATGACGTCGACCGCCAGCTGGTCCACCGCGTCGGGGTCGGCCAGGTTCACCGCCCACATCCGGCTGTCCGGCGAGTACTCCATGCACCGGGTGACCACCTCGGAGAGCCGGTCGGCCCGGCGGGCACAGATGCCCACGACCGCGCCCCGTTCGGCCAGCGCCTCGGCCAGCCCCGCCCCGATGCCCGAAGACGCCCCCGTGACCAGCGTGCGACATCCCTTCAGATCCAGTCCCATCGTCCACCCCACTTTCAGACCGCGACGGTCCGTCACCTTAGGCATGCCGTCGCTGCGCTGAGCCATCGGCGGCCGGTTCTACGGCCGTTCACGAATTGTTGACACCCGGGTCGCCCGCGTTCACGTTGCGTTGACGCGAGCACCGGCAGCAGTGGCGGACATGGCTGATTTCTTGGCAATCGTGAGCTTCGTCGCCTTCATCGCGGCGTTCTTGGGCCTGATCTGGTGCCTGGAGCGGGTATGACCGTCGTCCAGGGCATCCTCCTCGGCGTGTCGATCGTGGTCTTCATCTACTCGGCATCGCCATGTTCAAGCCCGAATGGTTCTGATCTAAATGGGCTACTTCTGGGTCATCGTCACCCTCGTCGTCGCGCTCGGGCTCGCCTGGCGCTACCTGGGCACTACATGGTGGGCGTCTTCGAGGGGCGCATCCACTTCCTCTCCTTCATTGAGCGGCCCATCTACCGCCTGCTCGGCACCAGCCCCGACCGTGAGCAGTCCTGGAAGCGCTACGCCGGCTCCCTGGTCATCTTCTCCGGCCTCTCGATCGCTATCACCTACGCCATCCTGCGCCTCCAGGGTTCGCTGCCCCTCAATCCTCAGCATTTCGGCGCCGTGCCGCCCGCGCTCTCTTGGAACACCGCAGCTTCTTTCGTCACCAACACCAACTGGCAGAACTACGGCGGCGAGACGACCATGTCGTACCTCTCCCAGATGTGCGCGCTGACGGTGCAGCAGTTCGTGACGCCGGCCGTTGGCATCGGGGCGGCATCTCGTCATCGTGCGCGGCTTCGCCAAGAAGGAGTCGCCCACTGTCGGCAACTTCTGGGTGGACATCACCCGCGCCATGCTCTACGTGCTGCGTGCCGATCGCCATTCGTGGGCGGCCTCATCTTCGTGGGCCAGGGAGCGGTCGACACCCTTTCCGGCCCGGCCACTATCCACAATGCGCTCAATGGCGTCTCCCAGACCATCGCTCTGGGCCCAGTCGGCTTCATGGAGGCGATCAAACAGCTCGGGACCAACGGTGGTGGATTCTTCAACATCAACTCGGCTCATCCGCTTCGAGAATCCGACGGCATTGACCAACTGGCTCTCCATCTTCCTGCTCCTGTCCATTCCCGTCGCCTTGACGTACGTGTTCGGCAAAGATGGTCGGGATCGGTCCGTCACGGCCTGGCCATCCTGGCCGCCATGTTCATCCTCTTCGGCGCCTGGACCGCCATCGCCTCGGTCTCGCGAGCACCAGGCGAACCCAGCTGTGCAGGCGGCCGGATTGACCTCCCAGCCGAACGGGGAACACGACGGGTAAGGAGGTGCGCTTCGGCGTGCCCGAGTCAGCCTTGTTCGGGGTTGCCTCCACCCAGACCTCGACCGGATCGGCCGACAGCGCCTACGACTCCTTCACCCCGATCGGGGGTGGGGCCCTTCTCACCGGCATGATGATCGGCGAGGTGACCCCCGGAGGTGTGGGAAGCGGGCTCTACACCATCCTCATCTACGCGGTCATCGCCGTCTTCATCGGTGGCCTCATGGTCGGACGAACACCCGAGTATTTGGGGAAAAAGATCCAGGCGACGGAGGTCAAACTCGCTGGCCTGGGCACACTGGTCATGCCCATGGCCGTCCTCATCTTCACGGGCATCGCCGTGTCCATCCATGCTGGCCGGGCCGGCCCACTCAACGGCGGACCCCATGGATTCACCGAGATCCTCTACGGCCTGACCTCGCAGGGGAACAACAACGGATCGGCCTTCGGTGGCCTCACCGGTGACACCACCTTCTACAACGTCATCGGTGGGGTCGACATGCTGATCGGGCGCTTCGGGATCATGATCCCGGCCATCGCCCTGGGCGGCGTGCTGGCGGCCAAGAAGGTCGTCCCGGCCGGCGCGGGCACGTTCCGCACCGACAATCCCATGTTCATCGGGCTGCTCATCGGCGTGATCGTCATCGTCGGCGGCCTGACCTTCTTCCCGGCCGTCTCGCTCGGTCCGATCGTCGAACAGCTGAGCCACCACCAGTTCTGGTCGGTGGTCACCGGACCTCTCGTCCGTCATCTGAGTCTTGGAGGGCTCCTGTGACCGTCACTGCAGCCACTCCGGCCGCCCCAACCCCGCCGGCCCCCCACGGGGTCGCAGAGTCTCGCGGCCTGTTCGACCCCGAGATCCTCAAGGAGTCGCTCGTCGGCGCCTTCACGAAGCTCGACCCGCGGATTCAGGTCAAGAACCCGGTGATGTTCGTCGTCCTCATCGGGACGGTCATCACGTTGATTGAGTCGGTCTCGCACTCCGACATCTTCAACTGGTCCATCACCATCTGGCTGTTCTTGACGGTGCTCTTCGCCAACTTCGCCGAGGCGATGGCCGAGGGCCGAGGGAAGGCGCAGGCTTCGGCGTCTGCGCAGGATGCGCTCGGAGTCCACGGCACGTCGCCTGCGTCCCGACGGCACCGAGGAGATCGTCCCAGCGTCGGCCTTGGCCAAGGGCGACCGCGTCGTGGCCGAAGCGGGCGACCCCATCCCCTCCGACGGGGAGATCATCGAAGGCGTCGCCTCGGTCGACGAGTCGGCCATCACCGGCGAGTCGGCTCCGGTCATCCGTGAGTCGGGCGGCGACCGCTCGGCGGTTACCGGCGGCACCACCGTGTTGTCCGACCGCATCGTCATCGAGATCACGGCAGAGCCCGGGCACACCTTTCTTGACCGCATGATCACGTTGGTCGAGGGGGCCAACCGCCAGAAGACGCCAAACGAGATCGCCCTCACCATTCTGCTGGCGGTGCTGACCATCATCTTCCTGCCGGTGGTGGTGGTCCTCCAGCCCTTCGGCGCTCTTCGCCGGGGCCAACGTCTCGGTGGTCATTCTCGTCTCCCTGCTGGTCTGCCTCATTCCCACCACGATCGGTGCGCTGCTCTCGGCCATCGGCATCGCCGGCATGGACCGGCTCGTGCAGCGCAACGTCCTGGCCATGAGCGGCCGGGCAGTCGAGGCTGCGGGCGACGTCCAGACGCTGCTGCTGGACAAGACGGGCACGATCACCCTGGGCAATCGCATGGCGTCGGACTTCTTTCCCGCGCCGGAGGCCACACCGAGCAGGACGTGGCGGACGCCGCCCAGCTGGCGTCACTGGCCGACGAGACCCCCGAAGGCCGATCCATCGTCGTCCTGGCCAAGGAGCGTTTCGACATCCGCGAGCGTGACCTCTCAGGTCCGCACGAGTTCGTCCCCTTCTCGGCGACGACGCGGATGTCGGGCCTCGACGTCGACGGCCGGCAAATCCGCAAGGGTGCGGCCGAAGCGGTGCGCAACTGGGTGGTCGAGCAGGGCGGCACTGTCCCGGACGGCCTCAATGACCTGGTTGACCGCATCGCCCGGGCCGGATCGACCCCGCTCGTGGTGGCGGACGGTCCCGAAGTGCTCGGGGTCATCGAGCTGAAGGACGTCGTGAAGACCGGAATCAAGGAGCGTTTTGCCGAGCTCCGTGCCGCGGGGATCCGCACAGTGATGATCACCGGCGACAATCCGCTGACCGCGGCGGCCATCGCCCAGGAGGCGGGAGTCGACGACTTCCTGGCCGAGGCCACTCCCGAGAACAAGATGGAGTTGATCAAGGCGGAACAGGAAGGCGGGAAGCTCGTCGCCATGACGGGGGACGGGACGAACGACGCCCCGGCCCTGGCTCAGGCCGACGTCGGCGTGGCGATGAACACTGGGACGACCGCGGCCAAGGAGGCCGGCAACATGGTCGACCTCGATTCGAACCCGACCAAGCTGATCGACGTCGTCGAGATCGGTAAGCAGCTCCTCATCACACGAGGCTCGCTGACGACCTTCTCCATCGCCAACGATGTGGCCAAATACTTCGCCATTATTCCCGCCCTGTTCGCCACTTTGTACGAGCCAAGGCCGGGTGTGCCCGGTCCCCTCAACGCGCTGAACATCCTGAAGCTCCACAGCCCGGAGAGCGCCGTGCTCTCGGCCGTCATCTTCAACGCGCTGGTGATCGTGGCCCTGATCCCCTTGGCGCTCCGCGGGGTCAAGTGGCGGCCGTCCGGGGCGGCCTCGATCCTGCGCCGCAACGTCTTCATCTACGGCGTCGGCGGGATCATCGCTCCCTTCGTCTTCATCAAGCTGATCGACCTCGTCCTCACGGCGCTGCACTGGTATTAAGGAAGATTTCGCATGCTGACCCAACTTCCGACGCTCCGCCGTCATGGTGATCATCTGCCTGGTGCTGTTCGGCCTGGTCTACCCGCTCGTCGGAGTAGGTCTGTCCCAGTTGTTCTTCAAGCACCAGGCCGACGGTTCCATCACCGCCAACGGCTCCACTCTCATCGGGCAGAACTGGTCCTTGACCAAGTGCCCGGGCCACCTCGCCGGTACGTGTGTCTTCCAGGGCCGGCCCGATGCCGTGGGCCCGTATTCGGACACCGGCAAGTACGCCGGCGACAACCCGGCCGGGCACCCCGGAGACGATCCGTTGGTGGCCAACGGCGTGGCCGGCGAGTCCGGGGCGACCAACCTCGGGTCCGCGTTCGTCGGTGCTGCTCACCGACACCAAGGAGCTCATCGCCTACTGGCACCGTCGCGGCGTGCAGCCGACCTCGGACCTGGTGACCACTTCGGGCAGTGGGCTCGACCCCGACATCACCCCGGATGACGCTCGGGCCGAGATCCCGATGGTGTCCCGATCGACCGGTCTGTCGACGGTCGTCCTGCACGGCTCGATCAACCAGCAGAGCCAGGGCATGCAACTCGGCTTCCTCGGTTCTCCCTACGTGAACGTGCTCCAGCTGAATGAGGCGTTGGTCAAGCTGGAGGGATGAGTGTCGTTCCCGATGTGGTTCAGCCCTCGTCCATGCGGGGCGGGGGAGGGCGCATCGGCCACCAGCTGGTACCCGATGCCCGGCACCGTGCGCAGCATGGTGCCATCCTCGTCCCCCAGCTTCTTGCGCAGCCGATGGGTGTAGACGCGCAGGTAGTTCGACTCCTCTCCGTAGCCCGGGCCCCACACGTCCTTGAGGATCAGGTGATGGGTGCAGACCTTCCCGGCGTGGCGTGCCAGGTAGGCCAGCAGCTCGAACTCCTTGGCCGTCAGGGTGATCGGTCGTCCCGCTCGGGTCACCATGCGGTGCACGAGGTCGATCTGGAGATCCCCGACCGCCAGCTCGGTGCTCTGCGTGTCGTGGTTCCGCGCTGCGCCGTGGCGCAGGGCCACCCGCAGCCTGGCCTCGAGCTCGGCCATGCCGAACGGCTTGGTCACGAAGTCGTCCGCTCCGCTGTCGAGCGCCTCTACCTTGCGCCGCTCGTCGCCGTAGGCCGACAGCACCACGATGGGCACCTGCGGAGAACTCCCGGATGCGGCGGCACACCTCGATCCCGTCGAGGTCGGGCAGTCCGAGGTCGAGGATCACGAGATCCGGGCTCTCCAGTGCGACCTGGGTGACGGCTTCGTCCCCCGTGTGGGCGGACAGGACCTCGTCGCCCCGGGCCCGCAGGCCGATACGCAACGCCTTGAGAAGGGCCGGGTCGTCGTCGACGACGAGCACCTTGGTCATGATGCGGACCGGCTCCCGCACGAAGGTCTCGCTCGGGACGGTGAAGACAACCCTGGCCCCGGTGGTCACGTCGGGGTCGATCCAGATCCGGCCGCCATGGGCCTCGACGAAGGCCTTGGCGATGGCCAGCCCGAGACCGGCCCTGCCCCCGCCGCCGTTCTGGCTGAACATCTCGAACACGCGGTCGCGGTCGGCGGCGGCAATGCCCGGACCCTGGTCGCTGCACCGAGATCTCGACGCGATCGCCCGCGGTCCGGGGGCACGACCCGGGCCGCCACGAGGATCGGGCTGCGGCCCGGTGCCAGACGGTCTGCGTTCTCCAGCAGGTTGGCCAGGACTTGGTTGATGAGGACGTGGTCGATGCGCAGGAGCGGGAGGTCGGCGGGGAGATCGACCGTCACCCGTTCCGGGGCCACGATGCCGGCCAGCGAGCCCAGGGACTCGTCGACCAGCTCGTCGAGTCCGATGGTCGTGGGGCGCAACTCGAGGGCGCCGGACTCAATGCGGGTCATGTCCAGCAGGTTGGTGACGAGCCGCGACAGTCGGTCGGTCTGGAGCTCAATGAGCTCGAGGAGCTCTGCCCGATCGTCCGCCCCGAGCTGGGTGCCCTCCTGGCGCATGCTCGAAACGGCGGTCTTGATCGGAGGCGAGCGGCGTGCGCAGGTCGTGCGAGGCGGCGCCCATGAGTGCGCTGCGCCACCGATCGATCTCCTCGAGCAGCCGTGCCCGCACGGCCTGGTCGCGCAGCTGGGTCCGGTCCACCGCTAACGCGGCCTGGTTGGCGAAAGTGCCGAGCAGGTTGCGGTCCTGTTCGGCCAGCTGCACGTTCTGGAGGACAAGCATGCCGACCGGTCGCTCGCTGACGACCAGAGCGACGGAGACCCGGCGCGGCCCCGGTGCCTCCTCGAAGCCGAGGGACCTGGCTTGACCGCCACCCGAAGTCAGCGACGTCACGTCGCCGTCGGTCAACGCACCTCCGGCCGACGCCGCCACCTCGAGCTCGCCCTCGACTCTCAGCGGGCAGCACCAGGGCGGTCCATGTCGGCGAGAAGGTGCCTTGGACTGCCGCCACGATGTGCGAGAGCAGCTGGGACAGGCTGAGATCCCCGATCAGGGTTTGCGAAAGCTCGAAGAGCCGGACCGACTCGTCGGAGCGCCGCAGACGCGTCCTCACGCGCCGCCTTGAGTTGAGCCACCACCTGGGCCACCACGAGGACCACGGCGACGTAGACCACGAGGGCGAGCCAGTTCTCGGGCGAGTGAACCGTGAGCGTGTTGTAGGGCGGGAGGAAGAAGACGTCGTAGAACACGAAGCCAGCCACCGCCCCTATGGCCCCCGGCACGAAGCCGCCGATCACCACGCCGATCAGTGCGGGGAGGACGAAGACGAGCGCCGGAGTGGCCGTGCTGAGGTGCGTGACGGAAAGGCAGCAACACGGCGAGCAGTACGAGCAGCCCGGCCACGGTGGCCACGGTGCCGAGTACGGCCCGCTGGTACGTTCCGGTTGTTCCGAGCCTGTCCGGCGTCACTTCTGTCACAGGCTTCCCGTCATTCGGAGCTTCGTTCGAGTGTACCGATGCATCAAGCGGTCAGGGTCAGGAGAGGACGTAATGAGTGTCAGCGGCGAAGACGAAGGAGTGCGGCCGACCGGCCGCTTCCGCGTCTATCTCGGCGCGGCGGCGGGCGTCGGGAAGACGTGCGCCATGCTCGACGAGGGTTGGCGGCGGTTCCAGCGTGGGACCGACGTCGTCATCGGGTTCGTCGAGACCCATAAGCGTCCCTTCACCACGCAGCAGATCAGGGACCTTCCGATGGTGCCGCGCAAGCACGTCGAGTACCGGAACTCCACGTGGGAGGAGATGGACGTGGACGCGGTGTTGGCCCGACGCCCCGCCCTCGTGCTCATCGACGAGTTGGCGCACACCAACGTGCCGGGATCGGGACGTCACGAGAAGCGATGGGAGGACGTCCTCGAGATCCTCGAAGCCGGCATCGCCGTCATCACCACGGTCAACATCCAGCACGTCGAGTCCCTGGCCGACGCCGTCGAACGCATCAGCGGCGTCGGCGTGCGCGAGAGGGTGCCGGACTGGGTCGTCCGGCGAGCCGATCAGATCGAGCTCATCGACTCCTCGGCCGACCAGCTCCGCCGGCGCATGCTCCACGGCAACATCTATCCCGAGTCCAAGGTGCCGGCCGCGCTCTCCGGCTTCTTCCGGGCGGAGAACCTTGTGGCCCTCCGGGAGCTGTCGCTCCGATTCGTGGCGGACGGGGCCGAAGAGGAGTTGCTCGAGTACCTCCGTTCCAAGGGTGCGGGAGGCGAAGTATGGGAGACCACCGAGCGGATCATGGTGGCGGTTACCGGAGCCCCGGGAAACGCATCGGTCGTCCGGCGGGCCGCCCGCATCGCGGCCCGGGTCAAGGGCGATCTCATCGCCGTGCACGTCGTTTCCGACGACGCCGAGTCACGGCGGTCCGACATGGCCGAGCTCGAAGAGTTGGTCAGCTGCGGTCGGCGGCCGGTGGCAGACACTGCGAGGCGACGACGTGGCCAAAACGATCTTTGCCGCGGCCGTCGACCAACAGATCACCCAGATCGTGCTCGGGACATCACGGCTCAGCCGGTGGCAGTCGATGACCCGTGGGTCGGTCATTCAGACGATCCTGCGCCTGGCCTCGGACAACGACATCGACGTGCACGTCATTGCCCGTCGTGACGTGGGCAACGGCAAGCCGGCTGCGGACGACGACGGTTAGTCGGTCGCCAAGAGATCCTGGCGGGCCGCGTCGGCCGCCAGGCGTGCAGCCGCCTGCATGCAGCGGTTGAGGTGGGCCAGCGCCTTCGCTCGGCGCGGATCGCGGGCCAGGTACTTGGCCACCGCCACCGGATCGGCCGAGCCGTCGGGCTTGCTCAACCCGAAGACCGCTTGGTCGACGATGCGCTCGTCCGGACGGTCGCTGATGCCGCGATAGATCGACCAGTCGACATCGTTGGCCTCACAGACCTCGGCCACGCCTGCCGCCTCCATGTCCACGGCGCCGAAACCCTGCTCGAGGATGGGTTTCCACACGTCCTCGTCGTCGAAGAGGCCGTCGGTCGTCATGAGCGCGCCGGCGGCCTGGCGCGCCGGCAGAGGCCGCGTGACGAAGCGGGGGCCGTCCGGATAGAGCTGCACGGTCTCGGGCACCTGCAACGCGCCGACAGGAAGCTCGGGGCTCAGGCCGCCGGCGATGCCGATGACCATCACGTGGTCGGCAGGCCCGGCGTCGAGCGCCCGCCTGGTCGCGATCCGAGCCTTCTCGGGGCCCATCCCGGTGACCAGGGTCGCCACCGACCACGTCCCCACGGTCCCTCGGTGGGTGAAGTCCGGATCATCGGGGGCCGGCTGGAGATCGAACGACCGGACGATCTCCTTGAGCTCGGGCTTCATGGGTGCAAGGACAACGACTCGCTTGTTCGGCACCCCATCATCATGGCGGACAGCTGGGTAGCGTGTGCAGGGACGGTCCACCGCCGAGAGGAGTGCCATGCCCAGCGCCGAACAGGTCGTCCGAGAATTCTGCGCCGCCGCCAGCAAGCGCGACCCCGAGGTCCTGCGCAGCTACTTCGCAGACGACATCGTGTACCACAACATCCCGATGGATCCCGCCGAGGGGATCGAAGCCACCATGGGTGTGATCAACATGTTCATCGGCATGTGCGAGGCCATGGAGTTCGAGATCCACCACCTGGCCAGCGACGGCTCGACCGTGCTGACCGAGCGGACCGACACGTTCACGATGAACGGCAAGACGGCCCCCCTGCCCGTCATGGGTGCCTTCCACGTCGCGGACGGGAAGATCACCGCATGGCGGGACTATTTCGACATGGCCCAAGTGACGGCCATGTTCGCAGGGGACTGACGCTTCCTTAGAGGCCGCAGACGAACCGCGTGGTCCAGGGCTCCCAACCCCGCTCGGCGTAGAGCCTGAGCGCGGCGGCATCCTGCACGGCAGGCGGCGAGTCCTGCGCCGGCGTGGCGAGTCCGGTCAGGCTCTCCCACGTGCCCAGCTCGAACTGGTAGGCGCCGCCGTTGTATTCGGCGTAGTTGCCACCCGATTCATGCTGGCGGATGCAGGCCCAGTCCGGGGTATTGGTGCTGCGTGGCATCCGAGCCGGACCCGGCCGGAGCGGGCGCGGCGGGCGCGGCCGGCGCAGGTGTCGCGGGCGCCGCTCGTTGGGCGGCAGCGCGCTGGGCCGCAGCGCGCTGAGCCGCGGCAAGTGCCGCCAATTGCGCGGCCTGCTGCTTCTGTGTCTGCAGCGCCTTCAAGTAGGCCACCTCGTTGAGGTAGTTCTCCTCTTGACTGACGGTCACCGCGTTGTAGAAGGTGGCCAACTTCGCCAACTTCTGTGCTTGCGAGTACGACATGAGTTTCATGCCGGGTGAGCTCGCTCGGTGATGTCCAGCCGCAGTATGACGGACTGCGACATGGCGGACGCCGTTGGCCGACGCCGCCGGACCGCTGTTCGTCAATGCAAAAATTACAGCTGTGATGATTGTGACGGCCACCGCCGTCGCAAGTGCAATGCGGATCCGCACGGCACCTCCCTTCGTCGGGCGCGCCCTGGGCGCGCCTGGCTCTGCTCGGTGTAGGCGGGCTCCGGCCATCGCATTCGCGCCCCGAACGGAGAGCAGGGAGGCATCGTCCGTTCTGGCTCGTCGCCGCAGGGTGTGCGGCCGGTGTGTACAGCCCAGTGATTGCGTCTGGGTCGTGTCCTCTATTCGTGTTGTGTCGGGGCCTGAGGGCAGGCGCGTTGAGACCTTGTTTGATCTGGGTAGATCCGATCGGTGGTTCACTTCGGGTTATGCGGCCGACTCTGCGGTCACCGCATCTACCCGAAAGACCAATCGGTCTTTGCGCATGCAAGAATTTAGCAGGACGCAAACCCAACCCATGTTCGGCGAGCAAACGGCTACCTGAACTGGGAGTTTCAGCCGGAAAGTTTGTGATATTGATCACAAAAGCCCTGGTCGCCCGACGGTTATTGCATTAATGGTCAAATAAAAGAATCCTCAATTTAAAGAAAATGCGTGTGACCAGTGCCGATGGAAGTGCAGACAATGCGCGCGGGTGGCGCCGAGGGGACTTTCGGCAAGGAAGCAAGGCCGTCTGCTGTCCTGGAGCCCGCCACCTATCGTCCCGTGCCGAGCGGGGCGGTTTCGAGGCCCCGGGGGAGGTCTGCAGTGCCATCGAACGCCGTCGCAGGGAAGGACGGGTACACCGTCGCCGGACTGATTCGCCGCTTGTCCTCGTCGCAGCCTGACCTCGAAATGCTGGCTCAGGGAGATCGGCGCCGCACCTGGGCTGAGGAGTTTGCCGTGGCCTGCCAAGTGGCCCAGGCCATGCGCCGAGACGGGGTTGGCGCCGGAGACCGGGTGGCGTTCCTTGATCGCAACGGCATCGCGTACTTCGACTTCCTGTTTGGTGGCGCGCTGATCGGTGCGGTCAACGTCGCGGTGAACTGGCGCTTGTCGCCGGCAGAGATGGCCGCCATCATCGAGGACTCCGGAGCGGCGCGTGCTGGCCATCCATACGGACTACGTGCCCGCACTGCGTGCGATGCCGGATCTCCCTCGACGTGCGTCGCATCGTCGTCTTCGGCGAGGGTCCCGAGTTGTCCGATGCGCGTGCCGTTCGCTTCGAGGAGTGGATCGCCGGGTGTCCCTCAGAGGATCCCGGTCATGTCGGAGGCCTCGACGAGGTCAGCATGCAGCTCTACACATCGGGCACCACGGGGCTCCCGAAGGGGGTCATGCTGACCAATGCCAACCTCGCCACCGCGGTGTCGGAAGCGGGGCATACGTTTTCCATCGCGCGACGACACGGTGAGCCTGGTCGCCATGCCCCTCTTTCACATCGGCGGATCGGGCTGGGCGCTTTGCGGTATGTCTCGCGGCGGGCGGTCGGTCATCCTGCGTGACGTCGACCCGGTCGTACTGCTCGAGCTCATCGCGACCGAGCGGATCACCGAGATGTTCGTTGTGCCCGCCGTGCTCATGTTTCTGCTGGCCACTCCCCAGCTCGGGGACACCGATCTCTCCAGCCTTCGCCTGATCTTTTACGGCGCTTCCCCGATTTCCGAGGACGTGCTGGTCAAGTGCATGGCCGCGTTCGGCTGTGCCTTCTGTCAGGTCTACGGCATGACCGAAACCACAGGAGCCATCACCGCCCTGCCCTTCGAGGACCACGATCCCGACGGACCGCGACGAGGGCTTCTGCGCTCGGCGGGGAAGCCGCACCCCGGTGTGGAACTCCGCGTCGTCGATCCGGACAGCGGCCGCGACGGTCGGGCTCGGGAGAGGTGGGGGAGGTCTGGACGCGGTCGGGGTACAACATGGCCGGCTATTGGCACAAGGATGCGGAGACGGCCCGCACGGTCGATCCCGACGGCTGGTTGCGCACTGGGGATGCCGGCTACTTCGACGCCGAGGGCTATCTCTACCTCCACGACCGGATCAAGGACATGATCGTCAGCGGCGGGGAGAACATCTACCCGGCGGAAGTGGAGAACGTGCTGCTCTCACACGAGGCGGTGGTGGATGCGGCAGTGATCGGAGTGCCCGACGAGAAGTGGGGCGAGACGGTCAAGGCCATTGTCGTCCTGGCGCCCGGCGCCACCTTCGACGAGAGCAACAGTCATCTCCCACTGCCGGGACAACCTGGCCCACTACAAGTGCCCGACTTCGATTGACGCAGTGGACGGCTTGCCCCGGAACCCGTCGGGCAAGATTCTCAAGCGCGAGCTCCGGGCCCCGTACTGGGCCGAGCATGGCCGATCGATCAACTGAGAGGCGCTAGCCGAATGTAAAGTCGTACGCCTGGACGCCCGGCGACACAGACAGCTGCAGGACCCCCGATTGGAGTCCCGTACCTGAGAGAAGCGTGTAGAGCTTCGGAATGCCCGAGACGTCAACCGTCTTCAGGTGACGACCGTTCTCGGACACGTCCACCGTGCCTTGGCCGCCAATGACCAGATAGACGTCGTCGGCCGTGAAATGCAGGTCGAGGTCCGCGTTCGCCCCGGCCGTTGCTTCCTGGCTGTGCACGGTCCAGGTCCCGCTGAAGGCGAGGCTGTTCGCCGGAATGCTCGACGGAGCGCTGTAGTTCCTGCTCTGGTCGTGTCGGACCGGGGTGCCGACCTCGTTGTCGAGCTCCTCGTATCCCACGTAGCTCTCGGGCGTGATCTGATCGCTCGTCGGCGTCTTGTCGGGCACGTCGGTGCGTGCGGGCAGGTCCTTGACACCGTTGGCCGAGAGCAGCATCCGGATGTTGCTCTCCATCTGGGAGTAACCGCCCTCCCCGAAGTCGTACGCCCGGACGATCCCAGTGGGATCGATCAGATACTCGGCGGGCCAGTACTCGTTGTTATAGGCATCCCACGTGTCGAGGTTGTCGTCGATGGCCACCGGGTAGTCGACGCCCAGGATTGCTGCCGCACTCTTCACGTTGGACACGACGTGCTCGAAGGCAAACTCTGGTGCCGAGACTCCGACGACGACGAAGCCGTCCTTCTTGTAGTCGTTGTACCACCCTTCGACGTGGGGGAGTGAGCGCTGGCAGTTGATGCAGGAGTACGTCCAGAAGTCGATCAGGACGACCTTGCCGCGCAACTGGTCGAGTGAGAGCGCTTGGTTGCCCGGCGTGTTGAACCACGATGTGATCCCGACGAAATTGGGCGCCTTGCCGAGCGCCGGCAGGTTCGTCTTGTTGGCCATGAAGACCGCCGGCTTCTGGGGTGACGTGGTCTGCGATGTCGGCACCGTTGTCGTCGTTGTCGTTCCGGCCGCCAGATGTCCGCTCTGAGACTGACCGGCATCGGTGGTCGAGCAGGTTGCCTTCTTCCCCTCGAGGCGCGCATTGGCCGCCGCGAACTGGTTCTGGTGCTCGCCGCTCAGAGTGCTGGAGTTGGACACACGCCGAGTTGGTCGACTCAATGTGATCCTCCAGCGCGTTCGTATATCCGGGTACGTCGCGCTGGAGCGCGCCGAGCCAGTTGAAGGCGATGGCGAGCGTCGTGATGGCCAGCACCACGCCCGCCACCTTGCGGACCGAAGGCAGATGACGACGCAACGACGACCAGGTCGTCGCTCGCTGGGCCACGAGTCCGAGTACCAGCAGGGGCAGGGTCAGCCCAACGGCATAGAAGAGCGTGACCACAATGGCCGAGCCGCCCACGCGGTGGTGGTCGGCGGCCACGGTGATGGCCGTGAGCACGGGACCGGCGCAGGGGACGAAGACCGGTCCGAGGCTGAGGCCGAGAAGGAAGCCACCACCTTCAGTGGCGTAGCGCGTCGAACCCAGCCGAGCGAACGGCCGCTCGATGAGCTCGCCCACTCGGGGAATCATCAGCCCGACGGAGATCGCACCGAGCATGGCGACGCCCAACCAGAAGAGGAGGTCCTGTGGGAGGTGCAGGAAACCCAACAACGTCGTGGCGAAGAGCACGGTCAAGCTGAAGCTCAGGACAAGTCCGGCGATGATGAGGAAAGGCCGGGCGCGGTCGCTGCTCGACGAGCCGCCCGCCAAGACGATCGGGATCACCGGAACGATGCAGGGAGAGAGCCCGGTGATCAACCCGCCCAGGAACGCGACGACAACGAGTTCAGTCACCGACGTCGCATTCCTTCGGTCGCCTGGCCACTCGCGCTCCTCGGATCTCTGCCCAAGATGAACCTAGTGGGCCGCTCCCACCGAGAGTCGTCGCCCTCGGGTGCAGCGATGGGTCGTTCCGCGCACCAGACTGTCCGGCGGTGATCAACGAGAACTGGATTTTTCTCGGAACCGCAATCGGTGCGGCCGGTACAGCCGTATACCTCAGGGACACCCTGCGGGGAACCACGCAACCCAATCGGGTCACGTGGCTCCTCTGGGCCGTCGCGCCCTTGCTCGCGTCGGCCGTCGAATTCAGCAACGGTGTCGGCCTCCGCGCGTTGCCAACCTTCATGGTGGGCTTCATGCCTCTCCTGGTCTTCCTCGGCTCCTTCCACAATCCGGCATCGGTGTGGAAGATCCGGCGCTTCGACTACGCGTGCGGTGTCATCTCCGTGGTCGGGACGGTCACGTGGCTGGTGACCCGAGATGCGACGCTCGCTCTCTGTGCCGCCATCGCCGCCGATTTCACGGCCGGGATACCGACGCTCATGAAGAGTTGGACGCATCCGGAGACCGAGACCGTCTACTCCTATGTCGGGGCTGTGATCAGCATGGCCATTCTCCTGCTCACGGTGACGGACTGGTCCTTCGAGGTCGTGGGCTTTCCGTGCTTCATCCTGTGCATGGCCTCCATCGAGGTGCTCCTCGTTGGCCTCGAGCCCGGCCCCCGGCTTCGTCGTGCCCGCCTCCCAAGTTCGTCTGCGGTCCCGCCCGGTTGACAACAGTGGGCAGTCGGTCGGGTCCGGCTGGTAGGAATCGAGGAGAAGCAGCATTGAAGGGAGTCGCTGGTGCCCACCGCCCATGCCAACGGGATCGACATCGAATACATCACGGAAGGGGATCCGGCCGACCCTCCGCTCTTCCTCGTCATGGGGCTCGGCGCTCAGCTGATCACCTGGCCCCAAGGGTTTGTCGACGAGTTGCGAACACGCGGGTACTTCGTTATCCGCTTCGACAACCGTGACAGCGGGCTCTCGACCAAGTTCGAGGGTCAGCCCGATCTCGGCTCGATTCTGGGCGGCGACCCCTCATCGTCGATCTACTTCATCGAGGACATGGCTGATGACGCCGCAGCACTGCTCGACGTGCTGGGAATCAAGCGTTGTCACGTGCTGGGCGCATCGATGGGCGGCATGATCACCCAGGCCCTGGTGATCCGTCGCCCGGAGCTCTTGGCCTCCGCCTGCTCGGTGATGTCCACAACCGGGGATCCCGCAGTGGGAGCCCCGACGGGGGAGGCCCTCGCCGCTCTCCTGCGTCCAGTGGCCACCAGCCGCGAGGAGGCCATCGAGGCCAGCATGGACGGCAGCCGGGTCATCGGCTCTCCGAAGTACCCCACCGACGAGATCCTCCTGCGCGAGCGAGCTGTGGCCGCCTACGACCGGAGTTATTGCCCCGAGGGGACGGTGCGCCAGCTGGGCGCCATCCTCGCTTCCCCGGACCGCACGGAGGGCCTGCGCGGCCTCGACCTGCCGTTTCTCGTCATACACGGCGAGGAGGATCCCCTGGTGACGTTGAGTGGCGGGCAGGCCACCGCGGCGGCTGTGCCGGGGGCCAAGCTCATCACGATTCCAGGGATGGGTCACGATCTGCCGCAACCGCTCTGGGACGAAATCACCGATGCCGTCGTGGCCAACATGGAGCGCGGCGATCTCTGAGCGCCGGTCTCAGGCGTCCAGGGCGTTGGCCGCGGCGACAGAAGCCAGCCACGCCGCGCTGGGCTTCGGAGTACGGGCGAAGGTCTCACGGTCGACCGCAACGATGCCGAAGTGGGGTCGATAGCCCATGGCCCACTCGAAGTTGTCGAGCAGCGACCAGTACGTGTACCCGCGCACGTCAACTCCCTGGTCGATGGCGTCGAGGACGCCCGAAAGGGCATCGCGCACGTAGTCGATGCGTTGCGCGTCGTCCCGTGTCCCGATGCCGTTCTCGGTAACGAGGAGGGGGAAGGCGCCCCCCGTGTAGTCCCAGGCTCGTCGGAGGCAGTTCCCGAGAGACGCCGGATAGAACTCGTAGCCCATGTCGAGCACCGGGACCCCGTCTTCGTAGCCGGCCCAGCCGGTCGGTCCGATTCTCATCCGCGTGTAGACCTGCACGCCGAGGAAGTCGTCCCCGGTGGTCGCGTCGAGAAACACGTCCTCGGCGTGGTGTCGGATGCTCCCGAGCCGCTGCTCGCCACCGGAAATCGCCTGGTAGTCGGTCATCGACAAGGTGAGCCCCACTGGGATACCTGGCGCCGCGGCGCGAATGGCCTCGACCGCCACCCGGTGCCCGTCTGCCAAATGCCGACCCACCTGACGCGACAGCTCTTCGTCCCGCTTGCCGGGTGGGAACATACCGGCGTGCCACCCCATCGTGGCCACGATGTTGGGTTCGTTGACCGTGCAGGCCCGGACGATGACGTCACCCAGTGACTCGGCCACCACCGTGCAGAACCGACCGAATCGCTCAACCGCCAGTTCCGTCTCCCATCCGCCCTCGTCGGCCAGCCAGCACGGGGTCGTGAAGTGGTGGAAGGTCACGACGGGGTCGACGCCACGCGCCCGGAGCCCGAGACATTGCCGGCGATAGTGCTCGAGGGCGGCCCGGGAGAACTCGCCCTCGGCCGGCTCAATCCGGCTCCACTCCACCGAGAAGCGGTAGTTGTCCAGGCCCAAGGCGGCAACGAGTTCAGCGTCTTCCTCCCAACGATCCCAGGAGTCGCACGCGTCGCCCGACGGTTCGGCACAGCCTGAGCCCTCGAGGTGTTCGAAGGTCCACCAGTCGTTGTTTGTGTTGCCCCCTTCGACCTGGTGGGCGGCCGTGGCAGTACCCCAGGTGAACCCGTCGGGAAATTTCCGTCCTCGCTTTTCGGCCGACATGGGCGCCCCCTTGTCGGCCCTGAGGTGGGCCCTCTGGGAGCACGGTATCGTTACCTGACAATGACGTCACATTCCTCGCCGATGACTGACGTCCCCGAATCGGAGCGGAACGGGGACGGCGCGCCCACGAGCGGCTCGCGTCCAGCGCCCATGGTCGAAGCCCATGGTCTCGTAAAGCGCTTCGGTGATTTCGTCGCGGTCGACGGCGTCGATTTCACCATTCGCAAGGGCGAGTCCTTCGGGTTCCTCGGTCCCAACGGCGCCGGCAAGACGTCGACCATGCGGATGATCTCGTGCATCAGTCCGCTGAGCGGGGGCAGCCTGCGGGTGCTTGGCCTGGACCCGACGTCCGATGGACCGCGCATCCGGTCGCGCATGGGTCTGGTCCCCCAGGAAGATTCGCTGGATACCGAGCTGACAGTGCTCGACAACCTCATGATCTACGGGCGCTATTTCGACATGCCGCGCAAGGTCATTCGAGAACGAGCGGATCAGTTGTTGGAGTTCGCTCAGTTGACCGATCGGGCCAACGACCGAGTCGATCCGTTGTCGGGCGGCATGAAGCGACGTCTCACCATTGCCCGGGCGCTGATCTCGAATCCCGACCTCCTGATTCTCGACGAGCCGACGACCGGGCTCGACCCCCAGGCGCGTCACCTCCTGTGGGACCGGCTCTACCGCCTCAAGCAGGATGGCGTGACTCTGGTCATCACGACGCACTACATGGACGAGGCCGAGCAGCTCTGCGATCGGCTGGTCGTGATGGACAAAGGCCGGTTCGCCGCCGAAGGATCGCCTCGACAACTCATCGACGAGTACTCGACCCGCGAGGTGGTCGAGCTGCGGTTCGCTCCGGGCGCGCACGAGGAAGTGGCGCCCTCCTTGGTCGATCTGGCCGAGCGGCTGGAGATCCTGCCCGACCGCATCCTCTTGTACACCGACGACGGTGACGCTGCCCTGGCCGAGGTGGCGCGGATGGGCCACGTAGCCGTGAGCACGCTGGTCCGGCGTTCGACCCTCGAGGACGTGTTCCTTCGGCTGACCGGTCGCACCCTGGTCGACTGAGCATGGCGGTAGTGAGGAACGGGATGTCGCAGGGGACCGGCGCGCTCTTCGCCTCCGACGGGGAGGAAGCAAGGCCGAGATTCGCCAGGCCGGCCTGGTGGCGGGCGGCCGGGTATTGGGCCTACCAGTACAAGCGGACGTGGCGCAGCTCGGTGGCCACCAGCTTCCTCATCCCCGTGCTGTACCTGGCCGCGATGGGGGTGGCGCTGGGCTCGCTCATCGACAAACACTCCCATGGGGTGGGCGGAGTGACCTACGTGGCCTTCCTCGCTCCCGGGCTGCTGGCGGGCACGACGATGCAGATCGGTACGAATGACGCCTCGTACCCGGTAATGGGAGCCATCAAGTGGATGCGGACCTACCTGGCCCAACTCGCCAGTCCGCTCAACGTCTACGACGTGTGGCTGGGCCACCTGGCCTGGATGGCGGCGCGTCTCAGCATCGTCGTCAGCATCTACCTCGCGATCATGGCTGCTTTCGGCGTGATCTACTCGCCCTGGGCGATCCTGGCCTTGCCTGCCGGCGGTGCTCACCGGTATGGCCTTTGCCGCCCCGGTCGGCGCCTACGCAGCCACGTTGGACAAGGACGCACCGATCTCGACGCTGTACCGATTCGTGATCATCCCGCTGTTCCTGTTCTCGGGCCTCTTCTTCCCTATCTCCCAACTGCCGCGGGTCATCGAGTTGCTGGCCTACATCTCTCCGCTCTACCACGGGGTGGCGTTGTGCCGCGACCTCACCTTGGGTCAGGTCAAGTTGTGGGCCGACCTCGGTCACGCCGCCTATCTGGCGGTGTGGTTCGGCGTCGGCTACGCCGTGGGTCGACGCACCTTCGCCAGAAGACTGGTGGTGTGATGACCTCGACGACCTCCGCCGTCGACACGCGGCCCCCGGGTATCGCGACGCGCATCACGCCGTTGGCCTTCCTCGGAGGGCGTCACGCCTCGCGGGTGCTCGAACGCAACGTGCTTGTCTACCGGCGTTCCTGGATCTTCCTCGTCTCCGGGTTCTTCGAGCCGCTCTTTTACCTGCTCTCCATCGGGATCGGCCTGTCCCACCTGGTCGGGCCCATTCCGGTGGACGGGAAGCTCGTCGCCTACACGTCGTTCGTCGCGCCGGGGTTGCTCGCCTCCTCGGCCATGAACGGCGCCATGATCGACTCGACATTTCAGGTCTTCTTCAAGCTGAAGATCGCCAAGACCTACGACGCCATGCTCGCGACGCCACTCGGCGTAGGAGACGTGGCTTTGGGCGAGTTGAGCTGGTGCGTGATCCGCTGTGCCCTCTACTCGGGTGCGTTTCTCGTCATCATGGCCATCCTGGGGTACATCGTCTCGCCCTGGGCCGTGCTGTGCTGGCCGGCGGCCATCCTGACCGGGGTGGCCTTCGCCGCCGCCGGCATGGCCGGAACCACCTACATGCGCACCTGGCAAGACTTCGACATGGTCTCCCTGGCCTTCATCCCGCTGTTCCTCTTCTCGGCGACGTTCTACCCCCTCACGGTGTACCCCGGCTGGCTCCAGTTCGTGGTCCGCTGCACGCCGCTGTACCAGGGGGTTGTCTTGGCCCGGGCGGCAGATCTCGGCATCTGGGACTGGGTCCTGCTCGGGCACGTGGCCTACCTGGCGATCATGGCGATCGCCGGAGTCCTCATCGTCCGCCGCCGGCTCGGCCAGCTCCTCCTGCCGTGATGCGGAGCGGGGCGCGGCCGGTACCGTATGCCCCGACATCGGCAAAGCAAGAGGACCCTGCGCAATGAACATCGTGGTGAGCAACGTCAAGGGCGGGGTGGGGAAGACCACCACCTCCGTGTACCTGGCCGCAGTGGCGGCCCGCCGCGGCAAGGGCCCGGTGCTGCTGGTCGATGCGGATCCCCAGGGATCCTCAGCTGAATGGTATGAGACTGACCCTTTCGAGGGTGTCGAGCTGATCGAGGGTCCCTCGGTACGCACGGTCACCAAGGCCATGAGCGGGGAAGACGGCACGGTCGTGGTCGACACCCCGCCTGGCGAGGGCAACGTGGTCCAGGCTGCGCTCGGACGGGCGGACGCCGTGGTCATTCCGACCCGGGCGGGGGGAGTCGAGCCCAACCGAGTGGTCACCACCCTCGAGATGACGCCGAGCAATGTCCCGGCCGGCGTGGTCATCTGTTCGGCCCGCCTGGGGACGAATGACCTGGAGGCCACCGTTGCCTGGTGGACCGAGCTCAAGGTGCCCGTCTGGGGGATCATCCCCGAGCGGGTCTCCATCGCCGCCGGGCCGGCGGCTGGCCTCTCGGCGGAAGGGATCGAGCTCTACGGCAAGGTCCTCCGGAAGGCCTCGGCGAAGGCCCGCTGAGGGCCCTCAGCTCGGAGCGAGGGCCGGGAGGTCAGCCCGGAATCCGCTGTCAACCCAGGCCACGGGCGCTTTTCCGTGGAGCTGGCCGACGATCTCGGAGACGAACCACCGCCGCACCGCGACACTGGTCGCCGATGCGGGCAGCGTGAGTAACTGGGCCGAGAGCCCGAATTCGTCCGCCTCGTCGAGCACCGCCCCGTAGAACTCGCAGGCGGCCGCGGCCGCCTGCGGAAGGTCGAGCTTCCAGTCGAAACACACTTCGTTGCTGTCGATGGCTGCCTGCCAGACGTCGTCCATGCCGGGGCCGAGTCGGTTGAACCGCGTCCCCATATCCGAAACGAGGACGGCGAGCCGTTCGGGAAGCAGCGGGGCGGTCTCCGCACTGCCCGTGCGCTCCTTCATGAGGCGAAGCTCGCGGAAGAGCGCTTCGTACTCCTCGCTGGCTTTCTGCAGGAGGGGGACGGGAATGCCAAGGAGCTGGATCGCGACCGTGGCGTCCGCAGCCGAACCCTCAGCCCCGAACTCCGAGTGGGCAATGCCTGCGATGTCGAAGCGGAAGCTGCCGTCGGAGACCGTGGTCGGAGGCACGCCATAGACGACAGGAAGCTCGAACCAGACGATCTTGCCGCCGGCCACGGACTGGACGCCCCAGTCAGCGGCCAGGGTATTGAAGAGGGTGAGCCCGCGGCCAGTCGCCGCGTCGGGGCCGTACTCCTTGATGGCCGGGGAGCTCGTACTGCCATCCGCAACGTCGATTCGGATACGGTCCGAAAGCAGGTGCAGGGTCACGCACATGGGTGTCGCGGCGTGGAGAAGGGCGTTCGTCACTAGTTCCGACGTGAGGAGCGCAGCACACTCCGCCACATCCGGAGTCATGTCCCGCAGGTGGGCAGTGACCCAATGTCGGGCGACGGGAGTGCTTTCGACGACCGGATCGAGGTGCAGCGTCGACATCCCATCCCGTGACGTACCCACTGGGGGCTCTGGTATGCCTCGAGTTGTCGATCCGGTGAAATTGAGCGAGAGGACGACGCAGTCGTCGGCCCGCTCATCCTCTTCGAGAAATGACGCGAAGGCGACGGCAGGTCGCTCTGGCCATCCACTCTGCGCAATCTTCGTTGCTGCACCGGCCAACCGATCCATGCCATGGGTCAAGAGTTCGCCCCGCCTCTCGATGAGCCCGTCGCTGTACATGATCAGCGAGTCACCCGGCTGGAGCATTACCTCGTCGCGCGGACGCGGCGCGCCGTTGAGCCCAGAAGCGATGAGGAGCGATTGCTGCAACGGACAGAACATGGCCTGCCCGTCAGCCCGAACGATCAACGGCGGAGGGTGTCCCGCGTTGCAGAGCACGACCTTGCCAGTTGAAGGGTTGATCGTCCCCACGATGGCGGTGACGACCCGCTCCTCGATGAGATTGTCGAAAAGATGATCGAGGGATGTCAGGATCTCGTTCGGCGTCTGCCCGGCAACGGCGTAGGCCCGAATCGCGCTGCGGACCTGCCCCATGAGCGCGGCGGCCGGCGCCCCCTTTCCCATGACATCGCCGACGCTGAAGCAGACAGCCTCGGGGCTGAGCTCGAAGACGTCGTACCAGTCACCACCCGCATAGCTTCCGGCGACGCCTGGTCGGTACTCGGCGTCCAGCTGCAGCCCATCGATCTGAGGGAGCGAATCGGGCAGCACGGCGCGTTGGAGGATCTCGGCCACGACATGCTCCCGCTGGAACCGTGTGGCGTTGGAGAGCGCAACGCCGGTACGGCTTGCGACCTCGGTGGCCAACGAGACGTCGTCAGCCTCAAAGGCGCGGCCGGGCCCATCCAGGAAGGTCATGACGCCGATGACCTCGCCATTGGCCGTCAGCGGCACGGCCAATGCGGTCGACGTACCCCGGTGGCCCTCATCGTCGAGTTCGAGCGACGCCAACTGCGTCCGGCCGGTCCGATAGGCCAGCGCGGCAGGCGCGTCCGAGTCATAAGGCACGTCCTCGCCACCCAGTTGTCGAAAGACCGAGCCGCTGACGTTGGGGCCGCGCACGTCGAGCCTGACGAGCCCTGTGTCGGCCGGTACCTGCACGATGCAGGAGTCGGCCAGACGGCCCTCGACGAGGCTCATGGTGCGGCGGATGACGGTGGTGGGCTCGAGGCTCGAGCTGAGCAACCGGGTCACCTCCGAGAGCAGGGAAAGGCGCTCGCGGGCCGCTTCGGCCGCACGGAGGGCCTCGCGTTCGTGCTCGAAAACCTGCGCCCGTTCGAGCGCCTGGGCCGTAAGCGCGGCCAGCGTGGCCAGAAAGCGGACGTCGGGACCGCTCAGCTCGGGATGGTCCACGAAGGCCAGGGACAACACGCCCAGGGCTCCGACCGAACCCAGGAGGGGTTCGGTGACGACGGTGACAGGCCGGGACATCTCCTTGACCATCCGCGGCACGATCTTCGGCCGCGACCTCCTCATCGGGCCCGCTGTGGGCGTCGATGGTCGTCACCACCGTCCGACCGCGGGCAAAGGCGGATCCGGCCCGCGTGCTCTCGAATTGGGATCATCGCCCGCGAGAGCAAGGCGGGATGCCCACTGCTGGCCAGACAGGCCAGGCCGCGGTCGCCGACGGCCGGGACCCGCACGATGGCCGACTGCGCGCCGAGCGCCCGGCGCCCTCCGGCGATGGCGGCGTGGGCCACGTCTCCCGGTGTGGTGGCTGCGGCCAGGGCGGAACTGAGCTGGTGCAGGTGCTGGCTCCGTTCCAGGTTGACGAACTCGGTGAGGGTAAGGCGAGCGCGTTCGACGGCCTGCGCCGCGGTGCCCGTCATCGTGAGGAGGAAGGAACGGTCGGGCCCGGAGATCTCCCGGTCCTCCGACCAGTGGACGATCACGACGCCGATGGTGTGGTCGGAGACGACCATGGGGACGACGGCCAAGGCGCGGAACCGGCTCGATTCGACCGCGGCGAGGATGTCGGCGCGCTGGTGCCTGAGGTCGTCGAGTGACTCGGCGAACAGCGCCAGATGCAGCCCGAGGACGGGTCCCCCTTCCTGCAGCGCGCTCAGCACACCGTCGACCGCCTCGTCGGGGTCGTAGCCGAACCGGCGCAGCGTTCGCAGGGTGCCCATGTCGCCGACGACGGCGAACGTCGCGGCATCGACGTCCAGCTCGTCGCGCAGGGCGGCGAAGACGGCGTCGGCTACCTGCGAGGGATCTGCGGCGGTGGTCAGGGCCCGCGCCATGGCCTGCATGCGCTGAGCGGTCTCCGCGGCGACCCGCCGGCGCCGCTCGTTCCGTGTCTCCGTGCGAGCCGTGGACAGCTGCACGTTGCGCTGCCCCCGGAGATAGGCCATGTAGATCGCTACACCGGTTGCGGCCAGCTGGGTGAGGACCCGAAGGACGTGGTTCAACTCGCCGTAGTTGTGTGGAGGCGTGCCGATGACCAGGGCGAAGAACGCGGCCGAGCAGCCCGACGAGGGCGACCCGCCAGGGCCGTGCGTAGAGCGCAGCGATGAAGGGGCCGATGGCCAGCAATCCCACGGCCGAGATGTTCCCGGCCGACATGGCGAAGAGGATGGCGACTCCGGAAACCCAGACCAGGGCCGCCAGGGTGGCCAATGGCCTCGGCGCGGTCCGCCCGCAGGCCGCTCAGCCTGGAAGGTCGCTCCTCGTCTCGCTGTTCGGGCACGGTCCTGGGCGGGTCCTCGGTCGCGGACTGGTGGTCCTGAACGCTACGTCCTCTCGGGCCTCCGACTCGCCGTCAAGGGGGAACGCAACCGTCTTCCTGGGATTCCGCTCAGTTCTTTCCCCCCATGTAAAGGCGTGGGTACCCCCATGTAAACCGTGGGAAACTTGTGTGACTGACGTTCTCATCGGCAGGACCAGCGAAAATCCGGACCAAAATTACCGTTGCATGACCTCCGGGATTGCCCTGCCCTGGCCCCATTGGTGATGCGGGAGGAACACGTGGAACAGGAATTTCAGATCGAAGAGCGTAGGGACGGGTCCATCCCGGTCGTCGCGGTCAGCGGGGAGATCGACGTGGCCACCGCCCCCCAGCTGCGTGAATGTCTCCACCACGTCATCACCGAGGGCAACGCGACCGTGGCCCTCGACCTCCTCGAGGTCTCGTTTCTCGACTCGACGGCGCTTGGGTGTGCTGGTGGGTGGCCTGAAGCGGTGCCGGGAGTTGGGCGGGGACATGCGGGTCGTCGTGGTCGACCCCAGGATCATCAAGATCTTCGAGATCACCGGACTGACCAATGTCTTCAGTATCTCCGACTCGCTCCAGGCAGCGGGCGTTTCGTGAGTTCATCCGCCGAGAAGCTCGGCGAGGGCGACCGTGTCCAGCTGACGTTTCCCGCCCGCGGCGATCTCATCGTCCTGGCCCGACTGGTGTCGAGTGCCGTCTCCGCCCGGGCCGGGATTCGACATCGAGGAGCTCGAGGATCTGCGACTGGCCGTGGGAGAGCTGTGCCTCCTGACGCTGCAGGGGAGCGACGCCCAGCACGGCAACCTGTGCCTCGAACTGACGGTGCGGGGAGATGCGATCGAGGTGACTTCCACCCACGAAGGGCGCGGCAGCGGGCGAGTCGACGGACCCGGAAGCGGACGAGAGTGCGCGTCTGAGCGAGCAGATCCTGGACGCTCTGGTCGACGAGCACGGCCGAGAGCGCCACGATGGTCTGGTGCGGGCATGGCTCCGCAAGCGACGGATGGGACATGGGGAGTGAGAGTGGGCCCGGAGCACGCACCCGGGCCGGATCTCGATGCCCGCGTGAGCGTGCAGCCAGTTCTCGATCCGACCGAACGTGAGGAGTTGATCGAAGCCAATCTCGGGTTGGCCTCTCAGCTGGCGCGTCGGTTCCTACACCGGGGTGAGCCCTACGAGGATCTCGTCCAAGTCGCATCTGTCGCCCTGATCAAGTCGGTCGACCGCTACGACCCCGAGCGTGGCGTGGACTTCGCGCCCTTTGCAACCCGGACGATCATCGGCGAGCTCAAGCGGCACTTCCGCGACAAGGGATGGGCTGTCCGGGCCAGCCGCAGAGTGCAAGAGCTGTACCTGGAGCTCGGGCACAGCTCTGCCACGCTCGTCCAACAGCTCGGACGCAACCCAACCGTCCCGGAGCTGGCCGAGGCGACCGGGGCGAGCGAGGAAGCCGTCATCGAGGCCCTCGAGGCTGGCCAGGGGTATCGCGCCGCCTCCATCGACGCATCCGAGAGCGAGGACGACCCGTTGCTCGCCCGCCTCGGGCGAGCACGACGCGAGCTACGACTCGGTGGAGGACAGGGCGCTCCTTGGCCCGGCGTTGGCGACCCTGCCGATGCGTGAGCAGTCGATCCTGCGGATGCGATTCGTCGACGGACTGACCCAGTCCGAAATCGCCGAGGCTGTCGGGGTCAGCCAGATGCACGTATCCAGGCTTTTGACCTCGAGTCTCCAGAAGCTCCGTGACGGCATCGGCGAGACCGAGGATGAGAACCCCGACGATTTCGGGCAGTAAACGAGGGCGCACCACTCGGATTCCGTGCCCGAATGACGGAACGAGAGACGAGATCGGAGAAAACCCGAGCAATTCTCGCGGGCCTTGAGTATGGTGCGGGCGAAATCCTTCGAGAGAACGGGGGCCCGGCCAATGGTGCATCTCGATGCAACGCTGGCGCACGAGAAGGAGGCCGGCGACAAAGGCCTCAAGGGGGGAGCCCTCGGGCTACGTCTCCTCGGTCGTGGTGGGGGTGGCGTCCACCGCGCCGGCCTACAGCCTGGCGGCGACGCTGGGGTTCGTCGTCATCGCCATCAACGGTCTGCAGGCGCCGATCATCACGATCATCGCCTTCGTGCCGATGCTGTTCATCTCCTACGGCTACAAGGCGCTGAACAACGCTGACCCCGACTGTGGCACGACCTTCACCTGGGCCACGCGGGCCTTCGGTCCCCGGACAGGCTGGTGGGGCGGCTGGGGCATCGTCGTAGCCGACATTCTGGTCATGGCCAGCCTGGCTCAGGTGGCAGGCCAGTACCTCTTCAAGCTCTTCGGGGCCAATGGCATCGCCAACAATGCGACCAGCGGCTGGGTGCTGCTTGTGGGCATCGCCTGGATCGTCGCCATGACGGCGATCTGCTACGTGGGTATCGAGATCTCGGCGAACTTGCAGAAGGCCCTGCTCGGCATCGAGGTCACCATGTTGCTCGTGCTGTCCATCGTGGCGCTTGTGAAGGTGGGGTCCGGACACGCGCCTCCAGGTCACCTCGCCGCGTCGTGGACCTGGTTCAACCCCTTCGACGTGCCGAGCCCCGAGAGCTTCATGGTGGGCTTCACCCTGATGCTGTTCATCTACTGGGGCTGGGATACCGCGGTTTCAGTCAACGAGGAGACCAAGGACCGGGACAAGATCCCTGGTCGTGCCGCCGTCACGTCGACATTTATTCTGCTGGCCACCTACGCCCTCGTGATTCTCTCGACCCAGTCCTACGCGGGCATCGGCACGAAGGGTGTGGGACTTTCGAATCCGAACAACAGCGGCGACGTGCTCAGTGTGTTGGGGACCTCCATTTTTGGCACCTCCGGCTTCGGCACCTTTCTGACCAAACTCCTGATCTTCATGGTGCTCAGTTCGGCCGCTGCCTCGACACAAACGACGATTCTCCCTACGGCGCGCACGACGTTGTCGATGGCCGTGTTCAAGGCCATACCCAGCACGTTCGCCAAGATCCACAAGCGTTTCTTGACGCCGACCGTCTCGACCGTTGCCATGGGCGGTGTCTCGATCGTTCTATACGTGGTCATGAACTACCTGTCGAACGGCGACTCCGTGCTCGAGGACTCGGTCTCGGCTCTCGGCGTCTGGATCGCGTTCTACTACGGGCTGACAGGAATCTCGTGCGTTTGGTATTACCGGGACACGCTGCGCGACAGTCCGCGCAACCTCTGGATGCGCGGCATCCTTCCGTTCCTCGGCTTCGTCATGCTGTGGTTCGCCATGTTCTGGGCCTTTTGGTATTACTGGAAACCCGTCAACAGCTATACGTCGTTTACCGTTCCCGGTCTCGGCTGGGACATCGGTGGCGTCTTCATCCTCGACTTCGGCGCGGTTGTCCTGGGCATCATCCTCATGGTCGTCTACGAGCGGATGCGTCCCGCCTTCTTCCGCGGCGAGGTGCTCAACCGCGACACCCCGACCCGTGTCCCTCAGGATCTCGGGACGCCGGTCGGCCTCTTCGGGATCGATCCCAACTCGGAGGCCTCGCCGTCGTCTGCCGGATAGTCCCGCTCCCCGTCAGTCGATGAGGTAGACGAGCCGTTGGTGGAACGCCTGAGCGAGCAAATCCGCTAGAACACGTGCATCGGCCGAACGTGGCCGGATCGCTCACGGTGGAGGCTCAATGACGAAGAGGTTGGACGGGACGGTCGCACTGGTCACTGGCGCCAGCAGTGGCATCGGCGAGGCCACAGCATTGGCGCTGGCCGAAGAGGGCGCGGCCGTCGCCTTGGTGGCCCGCCGCCGGGACCGGCTCGAAGTGCTCGCCGAGCGGATCGGCGACGCGACCAGGACGGTGGTGATCGAGGCGGATATCACCGACCTGGCCCAGGCGCAGCAAGCCGTCTCCACGACGGTCTCGCAGCTGGGTCGCCTCGACACCCTGGTGAACAACGCCGGGGTCATGCTCCTCGGCCCGATCGTCGACGCCCCGATTGAGGAATGGCAGCGCATGGTGAGCCTCAACCTTCTGGGCCTCTTCTACTGCACCCACGCCGCCTTGCCCCACCTCCTCTCGTCGGCGGAGACCGATCCACGGTCGGTGGCCGACATCGTCAACGTGAGCTCGGTGGCCGGCAGGGTCGCTCGTCTCAACAGCGGGGTCTACAACGCCACCAAGCATGGCGTCGGCGCCTTCAGCGAGTCGCTCCGCCAGGAGGTGACCGCGCGCCACGTCCGTGTGACCCTCATTGAACCGGGTGCGACTGCCACCGAGCTGGCCTTTCACAACCGGCCCGAAATTCTCGAGGGCATGGCGCAGACGTTCGGTGGCATCGAGATCATGCAGGCCGAGGACATCGCAGAAAGCATCCGCTACGCCGTGACCCAACCGCGCCGCGTGGCCGTCAATGAAATTCTGTTGCGGCCCACGGAGCAGGAGCGCTGACATTCAGAGGGTCGCCGTGGTGGGGTGTTCGGGATCGGGCAAGACGACGCTCGCGGCCGCGCTGGCTCGTGAGGCTCGGGCGCTCCGCACGTGGAGCTCGACGCGATCTACCACCAGCCGGGCTGGACCGAGCTTCCCGACGAGGAATTCCAGTCCCGCGTCGACATGGCCACCACGCCCGAACGCTGGGTGGTGGACGGCAACTACTCGTCCGTTCGCGATCTGATCTGGGCCAAGGCTGACACCGTCGTCTGGTTCGACCTGCCGTATGTTCTCGTGCTGTCTCGCACCGTCCGGCGCACCCTGCGCCGGGTCGTCACCCGCGAGGAGTTGTGGAACGGCAACCGGGAGCCGTTCTCCAATCTCTGGTCGTTCAACCCGGAGAAGTCGATCATCGCCTGGGCGGCCACCCGGCACGGCGTGTACCGGCGTCGCTACCTGGCCGCCGAGAGCGACCCCCGCTGGTCGGGCTTGCAATTCGTGCGTTTGCGCTCCCAAGGTGAGGCGGACACCTTCGTCGCCCGTGTGGCGTCGGGCGCTGAGAGAGAGGAGTGAGCAGGTGGATCTCGAGCTGGCAGGAAAGGTCGTGCTGATCACTGGTGGGACGGACGGCCTAGGATTGGCCCTGGCTTCCCAGTTGACGGGGGAGGGCGCATCCGTCGCGGTCTGCGGCCGTTCCGAGGATCGCCTCGAGTCGGCCCGCACCGAAATCGAGGCAGTTGGGGGAGACGTGCTGGCGGTCCAGGCTGACGTCTCGAAGGCCGCGGATCTGGAGAGGTTCGTCGATGTCTCGGTGGCCCGGTGGGGTCGGATCGACGCGGTCGTCCACAACGCGGGCCGAGCCTCGGGGGGTTCCATCGAGTCGATCGACGACAGCACCTGGGAGGAAGACTTCCAACTCAAGCTGATGGCCTCGGTACGGCTCACCCGGTTGGCGCTTCCCCACCTCCGGGCCAGCCGGGGATCGGTGCTGTTCACCCTCGCCGTGTCGGCCAAGACGCCGGGTGCAGGGAGCGAGCCGAGTTCGGTCAACCGTGCGGCGGGCATGGCCCTGATGAAGGCCCTGTCCAAAGAGCTGGCGCCGGCCGGCATCCGCGTCAACGCCGATTCTCATCGGCCTCGTGGAGAGCGGGCAGTGGGTCCGCGTCGCCGAAGGCTCGGGCAGGAGCCTGGACGAGTTCTACGAGCGGTTCTCTCAGAGATGCCGCCATCCCACTCGGTCGTTTCGGGCGCAGCGAGGAATTCGCCGACCTCGGTTGCTTCCTGCTCTCTGCTCGAGCGTCGTACCTGACCGGGGTGGCGATCAATCTCGACGGAGGCATGTCCCCGGCCGTCTGAGCCCTACTCGTTGTAGCCCACGGTCTCGAGGGTGTCACCGCCGACCACCTTGTCGATCGAGTCCAATAGCGAAGCCATCGATCACATCGATCCGGGTCAACGCGTCGACGTGCGGACGCCCGCTGCCGCCCCATTTCGCCTTGGCCGCCTGGCGCGCCGAGAGTTCGCCGTCAGCCACCACGAAGACCACCTCATGGTCCTCTCCCATGCGTCCAGGCCCGAGGTCGCCGCCGAGGAATGCGGCATAGAGATGCACGCGGCGAGCGTAGCGAGTACGAAGGGAGCATGAACACAGACGCCTTGCAGGGTTCCACCATCGTCATCACCGGGGTCACGGGTCAGGTGGCGCGTCCCCTGGCTCTGGCACTCGCCCGCGACAATCACGTCATCGGTGCCGCCCGCTTCACCGATAGCGGGGCCCGGACAGAACTCGAGACAGCCGGGGTGGAGTGCGTGGCGGTCGATCTGGTCGAGGGCGACGTTGCCGGTCTCCCGACCGATGCCGAGTACGTCCTGAACTTCGCGGTGGCGAAGACGAACGACTGGGACCGGGATCTGGCGGCGAACAGCGGTGGCCTTGCATCGTTGATGGAGCATCACCAGAGTGCCCGCGCCTTCCTCCACTGCTCCTCGACGGCGGTCTACAAGCCGGAGGGTCATCGGGTCTTTGCGGAGGATGGCCCGCTGGGAGACAACCACGGCGTCTGGGCCTTCTTGCGCACCTACAGCATCTGCAAGATCGCCGCGGAGGGAACGGCGCGCTGGTGCGCCCAACGCTTCGACCTGCCGACGACCATCGCCCGGCTCTCGGTGCCCTACGGCGACAACGGCGGCTGGCCCGCCATCCACCTCCACATGATGCTGTCGGGTAACCCCATTCCCGTGCATGTCGACGCACCCAGCGTCTACCACCCGCTGCACGCGGACGACATCGTGGCCATGGTGCCCCGATTGCTCGCTGCGGCGTCGGTGCCGGCGACCACGGTCAATTGGGGCGGTAGCGAACCGGTCAGCATCGAGGAGTGGTGTACCTACCTGGCGGAATTGGTCGGCACCGAGGCCCAGTTCGCGCCCACCGAGGCGACCATCGACAGCGTCCAGATCGACACGACGCGCATGCATGAACTCGTCGGACGGACCACGGTGCCGTGGCGCGACGGCATGGCACGTATGGCTCGAGCACTCCACCCCGACAAGGTCTCGTGAGCGAATTTCGCTTCGAGACCTGGGATCCCGAAGCGTCCCCGGCCTCGGACCTGCTGGACGAAATGCGGATGGAGCTCAACGACCTCTACGAGACGTTCAGCCGGCTGGACAACCCGCCCCTGGACCCTTCCGAGCTCCGACCGCCGTGCGGGGTCTATCTCGTGGGATTCGACGGCGATGACGTGGTCGCTGGCGGAGGCCTGCGCGCCTGGTCGTCAGGATGTGGCCGAAGTCAAGCGCATGTTCGTACGTCCGGCCTTTCGCTCGCGTGGCGCCGCCCGGGCGCTCCTCGGCGCGCTCGAAGACGAAGCGCGCCGTCTGGGCTACATCGCCACCCGGCTTGACACCGGACCCAAACAGGTCCACGCCCTCGCTCTCTATCGATCTGCCGGCTATCTCGACGTCCCGGCGTACAACGACAATCCGTTCGCATGTTTCTGGGGAGAGAAAGCACTCCGGTGACCGGCGCCCTACAAAGGGCCGTTCAGAACGTCCAGACCTCGACGACTTGGCCGGCTTCGGGAACAGCGTCCGTCGCCTCATAGGTGGCACGGGCCGCTTCGTTGTCGTTATCCGTCACGACCCACATGCCGTAGCACCCCGTGCGCCGAGCGACCGTCGGCCAGCTGCTCGACCAGGTCTCGCCCGATGCCGCGCCGGCGGTACCGCTCGTCCACGGCGAGCTCGTAGAGGAACATCTCGGTGCCCTTGTCGGGGTGTGTCACTTCGACCCCGCTGACGAAGCCGACGGGCTGCAGTCCCTCGTAGGCCACCAGGAGGTGATGGCGGTCGTCAGCCAGGAACGCAGCCGTGGCGTTCGGAAGCGCCGGCCCGTCGAAGAGATGGGAGGCCGCCGCGACGAGGGCGTCGTCACCGGGGCCGAGCTCCCTGATGACGGTCACGAGTCGGGTGCGTCGGTCTCCGGCCGCGCTCCCAGCGCGGCCCAGATCATCGCCGCCTGCAATGGAAGACGTCCCCATGCGAGGGCCCGGTTATCGGCCGGACCCTGGCCAGAGCCGCTGTCGAGTGCCATCTGGACGTTGGCCGGGAAGACCGCGACCAGGAGGGCCACACTGGCGGGGGCCGCCCAGCGCGTACGTCGGAGGAGCCCGACGGCGCAGATCAGCTCGGCCACACCGCTGGCGTAGATCAGGTTGGTGTGGTGCTCCTGTGGGATCACCCTGGGCATGATCGAGGCAAAGGACTGGGGTCGCACCAGGTGCACGCCAGCGCTGGTGGCGAAGGCGGCGGCCAGGGCGAGCGAGGCTTTTCGCTGCACGCTGTGCATGGTGGCGGACTGTACCGTGGCGCCGCCCTGCGCGGCACCCGCCATGAGCACGTCCCGACCGAGCGTCCACTCACGCTGAGCGCGACGAGCCGGGAGCCCAGGCCATGCCGCCATAGACTGCCGCCAATGTCGAGACGAGGAGGAACGACGTGACCCAGGTGACCATCGTGGGGGGCGGCAGCTACCAATGGGCGCCTGAACTCATGGCCGACCTCTTTGGAACCCCGGCGCTCTCCGGCATGCACCTCGTGCTCGAGGACGTCGATCCCGCCCCCCTGCCCAAGATGGAGGCGTTGGCGCACAAGGTCAATGACGCGCTCGAGGCCAAGGCCACCGTGAGCACGACGACCGACCTGGGACAAGCGCTCGACGGTGCCGACTTCGTCATCGTCTGCATCTCGACCGGCGGGTTCCGCTCCATGGCGGTGGATCTCGACGTACCGGCGGCCCACGGAATCACCCAGACGGTGGGCGACACGGTCGGTCCCGGCGGCATCAACCGTGCTCTGCGCAACGTCCCGATCCTGGTCGGCATCGGCAAGGCCATGGAGGAGCGCTGTCCGGACGCCTGGCTCTTCAACATCACCAATCCGATGACCTGCCTTACCCGGTCGGTCTGCCGGGAGACGTCCATCAAGACGGTCGGCCTCTGCCACGAGGTGGGGAACTTCACCATGGACCTGGCCATCGCCCTCGGCAAACCCTGGGAAGCCGTGCAGCCGTCCGTCACCGGTATCAACCATTTCCCGGTGCTCACCGCCCTCGAGGTGGACGGGGAAGACGGATTTGCCATCCTGCGCGACCTGGTCGATGAAGTCGGGGGCCTCGACTCGTTGACTCCCTACCCTGGCCGGCCCGAGGCGGAGACGTTCTCAAAGCTCGACTTCGCCCAGACGGCACCTTTTCAAGCTCACCTTGCTCGACCGTTGGGGAACATTCCCCGCCGCGGGCGACCGCCACATTGCCGAGTTCGTATCGTTCGCGCTCACGCCCGAATCGGACTGGGGCGCCACCTACAACATTGAGCTCAGCCCGATCTCCCGACGCGAGGCACATCAGGCCGAATACGTGGCCGACGTCGATGCCTGGCTGAAGGGCACCAAGGACCTGCAGACCTGGCAGTCGGGAGAACTCCCTTCGCCCATGATCCAAGCCATGCTCACGGGCGACCCCTACGAGGCACCGGTGAACATCCCCAATCGGGGCCAGGCGCCCGGATTGCCGTCTGACGTCATCCTCGAGTCGATCTGCGTCATTGACGGAGACGGCATTCGCGGACGCGACGTGAGCATGTTGCCCGCCCCGTACGACGAAATCGTCCGTCGTCACGTGGCCACGCAGGAGCTCACGGTCGAGGCCGCCCTCAGGGGCGACCGCGCTCTGGCGGGAGAGGCCTTCGCCCTCGACGCTCTGGCGGGCCGGGGTGATCTACACATCATGGAGACGATGGTCGACGAGCTGCTTGCGGGCACGGCCGAGTGGCTGCCCCAGTTCGCCTAGTTCCGGACCGACCCGGTCGGAGGGAAACGCATGCGTATCGGATTCATCGGACTGGGCGCCATGGGCCTGCCCATGGCCGGTCACCTGGTTACGGCGGGCCACGAAGTCACGGTGGCCTCGCGCAGCCGGGCGCCCATCGAGACGGCGATCTCGCTCGGGGCAGCTGAGGGTAAGGGCCCGCGCGGCGTCGCCGAAGAGTCAGAGGTCGTGATCCTCTGCGTGCCCAACTCGCCCGAGGTCATCGAGGTGGTCGACGCCATGCTGCCGGTACTCGGCCCGGGCAAGACGATCGTCGATTGCTCGACCATCGACCCCGAGGTCGAGCGTGCGCAGCATGCCCGGGTTGGGGCATACCGGAGCGCGCTATCTCGATGCCCCGCTCTCGGGTGGCACGGCGGGGGCGCAAAAGGGGGCGCTGACCCTCATGGTGGGCGGCGAAGCCGCTGTGCTGGCCGATACCGAGCCGGCGCTGCAGCCGTTTGCGGGGCTCATCGTCCACGTCGGTGGCCCCGGCATGGGCCAGGTGGTGAAGCTCTGCAACAATCTCATCTACGCGGCGCAGATGACGGCGACAGCGGAGGCGACCGCCATGGCGGTCAAGTCCGGCGTCGACATGAGCAAGCTCTACGAGGTCCTCACGCACGCCACGGGCGACTGCGTGGCCGTTCGGACCCGGCTGCCCGTGCCCGGGGTGGTTCCGGAGAGCCCAGCCTCAAACGGGTGGCAGCCCGGGTTCATGACCGACCTCATGGCGAAGGACATCGATCTCGCGCTGGCCTATGCCGCCAGGACCGGCGTACCGGTGCCGACGACAGCCGCGGCCCGTCAGCTCCTCACGGCCGCCAGCTCTGCCGGGTACGGGCGTGAGGACTTCTCGGCCGTGGCCAAGGTGGTTCTCGCCCTGTCCGGAGGGGCATGACGCGTCACCAGCCGCTGCCGACGCCGGCACTCATCCTGGCCGCCGACCACCGGGCACGAGCCGTGCTCACGACCGAGAACTGGGCCGAGTTCTTCGGGGCCCTGGCCAGCGCACTTCCTTCGTGCGATGGCATTCTGGCCACCGCGCAACCCCTTTCGGGGTTGGCGGAGGCGGGCCATCTTTCGTCCTCCCATCGCACCTACCTCTCGGTCAATCGGACCGGCCTGGCCGGCTCGGCCTTCGAGCTCGACGATCGCCTGGTGGCCAGCGTCGGGCGGGCCGCCATCGACGGTTGGACCGGGATCAAGCACATGACACGCATCGACATGACGAACCCCGTTACCGCCGCCGCGCTCGAGCTGCTGGGCCGCGTCCTCGAGGACTCGCGTGAGGCTGGGTTGGAGGCGCTTGTCGAGCCACTGGTCTGGCGCGATGGCCGCGTCTGTCGCGACCCCGCTGACGTCGTGTTGGCCGCTGTCGTGGCGCACGACATCGGTGCTCCCGTGATCAAGGTACCGGTGCCGGCGGCGGCGCCCGGTACCGCGCGTCAGCGGGCCGTAGCCCGGGTCGTGGCCAGCGTGAGCGTGCCCGTCCTGTTCCTGGGCGGTCCCATGTCCGATGGTGGCCGGGATCGCGTGCTCGACGAGGTGCGCGACGTCATGGAGGGCGGTGGTGCAGGCATGGCGATGGGGCGAACGCTCTACCAGGATCCGGACCCCGCCGAAATGGCCGCCCTGGTGCGCTCGCTGGTGCACGCTTCGTGATCCTCACCATCGACTTCGGCACCACGGTCACCAAGGTCGGCATCTGGGGCGAGAGCGGGCTGGCCGCGCTGGCCCGCTCCGAGCTGACGTCGACCCACCCGCAGATGGGGTGGACGGAACAGGATCCGCTGCGCTGGTGGACCACGGTCGTGATCGCGTGCGCCGAGGCGCGCGCACAGGCGCCCGAGGCCTTCGGCGCGGTCGACGTGGTGGCCTGTTCGGGGGCCAGGCAGACCTTTGTCCCTGTGACCGCGCAGGGTGACCCGGTGGGCAAGGGCATCCTGTGGTCGGACCGGCGCGCCTCGGTCGAAGCGCGTCTGCTCGCCGAGCGCATGGGAGGAGACGACATCAATCGGGCGCGCACGGGCATCCCGCTCGACGCCGGTGCGGTCGCCGCCAAACTGGCCTGGCTGGAAGAACATGAACCGGATCGCATGGCCGCGGCCGATCTGATTCTCTCTCCGAGGGACTTCATCATCTTCCGGCTGACCAGCCAGGTCGTGACCGACGCCACCTTCGCGTCGCGCAGCGGCCTCTACGACTTCGACGGCAACGCCGTGCGTGAGCTGGCCGGTCCCGCCCTGGGCAAGCTGCCGAGCGTCGTGTCCTCGGACACGGTGGTCGGCAATCTCAAGGCGGTCCCGGGCGCCGAGCTCGGGCTTCGCCCGGGCATTCCGGTCGTCATCGGAGCAGGAGACCGCCAGTGCGAGGTCTTGGGCTCGGGTGCCTCGGAGGACTGCCCCATGGTCAGCTGGGGCACGACCGCCAACGTGTCGGTTCCCGTGCACGAGCGCCCGGTGCCGTCTCCGGCCGGTGCGGTCGTCACCCGCGCCGCTGACGGGGGATGGCTGCTCGAGGGCGGACTGTCGGCCGCCGGCTCCTTCCTGGCCTGGCTGGGCCGTCTGCTCGGCCGGAGCCCCGACGAGCTGGCCACTCTGGCTGCCGCCAGCCCGCCCGGCGCCAATGGAGTGATCGCCGTCCCGTGGCTCGACGGTGCTCGTGCCCCCTGGTGGCGGGACGACGCCCGGGCCGGCTTCATGGGTTTGGGCTCGGCCCACGGACCCGGTGATCTGTCTCGTGCCGTGATCGAGGCGGTGGCCTGGGACGTCCTTCGCTGCATGGAGGTGGTCACGCTCGGGCGGCTCGGGGGAAGCTCCGCCGAGGGCGTCACCCTGGGTGGAGCGGGTACCGGCCTGCCCCTCTGGGTGCAGGTCCTCACGTCCATCCTGGGCGTCCCGGCGACCCGGCACCGCTCGGGCGAGGCCGCTTCGGCCGGTGCGGCACTCCTGGCCGGTCGGGCCTTGGGGATGAATCTCAGCCTCGAGCAGCTCGACCCCGTCGAGGCCGTCATCGAACCCGATCCCGAATCGGTCCAGGTCTATCGGGCCATGCGCCCGATGGTGGACTACGTGGCCGAAGCGGTCCTCGCTGCCACCGAGTCCCTGCCCGCGCCGCCCCCAAGGCCCTTTTAAGGCCACACGGAGCCGAGCGGAGGGCGTCTACCCTCCCTGACACCGGTGTCAGGGATAAAGTCCCTGGCCAGTGCCCGACGACCCGCTCTTCGACTTTGCTGTACCGGACGATCTGCTGCGGGAGGCCGTGTCGCAGGTCGGCGACCCCGAGGTGGTGGCCGACCTTGCCGTCATGCCCGGAACGGGCGAGGGAAAGCCCCCGCCTCTGATCGGCGATCCTGCGCGAGTACCGGCTATGCGCCGCTGGTGCTCCTGACCGCCGCCGCGCTGGTCCCGGGCACGTTCGGCAACGGGATCAACCTGATCGGGAGGAATCTCGAGACCTCGTTCCACATGTCCAACGCGTCGCTCGGGGCCGTCGCCTTCATCGCGCAGGTTTCGCAGCTGCTCTGGGCGGTCCCGCTCGCGCTCTGGGCCGACCGCGGGAGTCGCAAGCTGGTGGCCGGCGTCGCGCTGCTCGTCTTCGCCGGCTTCGGCGCCCTTATGGCCATCTCGCCCAACGTTTGGTGGTTCGCCTTCCTGTACCTGGCTGCCTCGGTGGGCACCGGGGTCAATAACACGGTGCACAACTCCTACCTGTCCGATGCCTATCCCACTGAAGCGCGCGGGCGCATCTTCAGCTGGCACCAGCTGTCAGACCCGCTGTCGCAGACGATCGGCATCCTCATATTCGGTTTCGTCGTGACCACCGCCCATGACTGGCGCTACGGGTTGCTCGTCGCCCTCGCCGGCATCCCGCTCGGTCTCGCTCTGTTCACCCTGCACGAGCCGGCGAAGGGGGCGAACGAGAGCAGCCACATCCTCAAGGCTTCGGGCATGGACCTGCAGGCCCAGCAGGAAGGGGCACCGCGGGTGTTGCTCGGTTCGGCGGTGACCCGGCTGTTGCGGATCCGGTCGCTCTATTTCGAGCTGGTGGCCGTGGCCATCCTCGGATTCGCCGGAACGGGTGCGCCGCTCTTCGGCAATCTCTTCTTCATCGACAAGTTCCACCTGGACACGGCCAGCCGGAGCGAGGTCTACGCCATCATCGGCTTGGCCGCCTTCCTCGGGCTCCCGTTGGCCTACGTCTTCGGGGACCGTTACTTCCGTCGAGCCCCGCAGCGGCCGCTCGTCATTGCCGGCATTTGCATCACGGCCTACGGCGGCCTCTTCGTCCTCTCGCTCTATGTGTCTCAGCTCTGGTTGTGCGTCACGCTCCAATTCCTGGCCAGCGCTGCGGTCTCCCCGCTCGCCATCTGCATCTTCTTGACCCTGGCGGCAACTGCTCCACCCGAAATGCGCACGATCTGTTTTGCCATGTTCGGTGTCTACTCCCTTGTCTTCGGCGGCTTCACCGGTTCGGTCATCCTCGGAGCCGTCTCCGATGCGATTGGTGGCTTGCACGGGATCGTGGTGGCACTGACCCTGATCGCCCCTGTCTGTGCCATCGGTGGTTTCCTGCTGATCTTGGGGTCCCGCAGCGTGCGCCGTGACATCACTCTGGTGATCGAGGATGTGATCGAGCGGTACACCGAGGGCAAGCGCCGGGAGGGCGGGGGCGGCATCCCCGCTCTCCAGGTCCACAACTTGGACTTCTTCTACGGCACCAATCAGGTGCTCTTCGACGTCAACGTGGAGGTAGCCGACGGCGAGATGGTCGCCCTGCTCGGTACGAACGGAGCCGGCAAGTCCACCCTTCTCCGTGCCGTGTCGGGTCTGGAGCATCCCCATCGAGGCGTGATTCGCCTCTTTGGCATGAATACGACCTACCTCGAGCCCGAGCAGATCATCGACCAGGGGGTTGCGCTGTTGGTCGGCGGAAAGATGACCTTCCCAGGCCTGACCGTGCGCGACAACCTGCGCATCGGGGGCCACACGCTGCGTCGTGACCGGGCCCGAATCGCCAAGGCTGAGGAAGAGGCGCTGGACACCTTCCCCGAATTGAGGGCACGCCTGGACCAAGCGGCGGGCACGCTCTCGGGTGGCGAGCAGCAGATGCTCGCCCTCTCGCGAGTGATGATGACGACGCCGAGGCTCCTGATGATCGACGAGCTGGCCTTGGGTCTCGCTCCCATGACGGTGGATCGACTCATGGGAATGGTGCGGCGGATCAATGAGGCCGGTACGACCGTGATCCTGGTCGAGCAGAGCCTCAACCGGGCGCTGAGCCTGGCCGATCGTTGTTTCTTCATGGAACGAGGCGAAATCCGTTTCGACGGTCCCACCGCTGATCTCATGGCCCGCGACGACCTCTTGCGCCCTGTCTTCCTCGGCGCCGCCTCGACGGGGCTCGGCTAGGCCGCCCGATGTTCGCCGTCTCCGTACCCGATTTCGTTCTCGTCCAGGGCCTGTTCTACGGACTGGGCTACGGGCTGCTGGCCCTGGGGTTGGTGCTGGTCTACCGCACCAACCGAGTGCTCAACTTCGCCCAGGGGCAGATCGGCGTGATCGCCGCCGTATTCCTGGTCAAGCTCACTGCTGACTTCAAGTTCAATTACTGGTTTGCCCTGGTGCTCTCTGTCGCGCTGGCTTCCTCGGTCGGTGCGATCGCCGAGCTCGTGCTGCGCCGGCTGTTCAACCGTCCCCGCGTGCTCGTCATGGTGGCCACCATCGGACTCAGCTACGTGCTGCTGGCCTTGACCGCCCTTCCCTTCATTGCGCCCCACAACCTCTCCGAGCCGGTTCCCGTTCCCTTCGACCTTTCCTTCTCGTTGGGGCCGTTCATCATCACCTCGACCGAGGTGCTCACCCTCATCGTGGCCCCGTTGGTGACGATCGCCCTCGTCCTGGCGGTGCGCTTCACGTCGTGGGGCTTGGCCATGCGTGCCATGTCGGAAAACGCCGACTCGGCTCGCCTCTCGGGCGTGTGGATCCGCCGCACCTCGACCGTGACCTGGACCGTCGCGGGCGCTCTCTCAGCGTTCACCGCCATCCTCAATGCGCCCAATCAGACCAGTGCGCTGACCCAGGCCCTGTCGCCTGACCTCTTGCTCTTCGCCCTGACCGCTGCGCTCATTGGCGCCATGGTGAACCTCACCGTCGCCTTCATCGCGGGGGTGGGCATGGGAGTGTTCCTCGAGGTGCTCGAGTGGAACATCCCGTCTCCGGCCAAGCAGCAGCTGATCCTTTTCATCGTCGTGATGGTGGTGCTCTTGGTGCGGGTCGGTGCGCTGCGCAAGGGCGTACGCACGGGCGATCGCAGCACTTGGGGACACGGCGCAGTGACCACCCTGCGCGCCCACGGGGATCGACTGCGTCAGCGGGTCTCGCTCTCCGGCATTTGGTTGTGTGTGCTGGTCGCTGCGCTCATGCCGCTTGCGCTCTCCGTCGGCAATGACGTCCTCTTCAGTCAGATCTGCATCTATGCGGTCATCGCTCTGTCGCTCACCATGCTGACGGGGTGGGCCGGCCAAGTGTCACTCGGCCAATTCGGGTTGGTGGCCGTCGGGGTCCTGGTGGCTGTGCACCTCGGGAACTCGGTGCCACTCATCGTCGTCATGCTCTACGGCGGCGTGATCACGGCCGTGGTGGCCATATTGATCGGTCTGCCGGCGCTGCGCATGCCGGGGCTCTTCCTCGCCGTGACCACGTTGGCCTTCGCCATTTTCATGCAGAACGCGGTGATGGCCACGCCCTGCATCACCGTCCCTGGCATCAACAAGAGGCTCTGCACCGGCCTGCCCAACCCTGCCTACACCTTCGTCAACAGACCCAACTTTTTTGGTCTGAGCCTGGCCTCCCAACGCTCCTTCGCCTGGTTCTCGCTGGCCGTGCTGCTGGTTTCGATCTTCATCGTGCGCACTTGGCGCGATCGTGGGATCGCCCGGAGGTTCGTCGCCGTGCGTGACAACGAGCTGACCGCGGCGGCCATGGGTATCCCGATCCTCCGTACCAAGTTGCTGGCCTTCGGTCTGTCCGGGTTTATTGCGGGCTACGCCGGCGTGTGCTTCGCTTTCGCCACCCAGTCCTTGAACAACACCGACATCACCTTCGATCCGACCACCTCCTTCGTGATCATCTCCATGGTCGTGATCGGCGGGTTGGGGTCGATACCCGGTGCCATTCTCGGCGCGCTCTACCTCGAGGGCCTTCCCGCGCTCTTTGGAGCGAACCAGACCATCCAGTTCATCACGAGCGGGCTCGGTCTTCTGGCCTTCATCCTCTACCTGCCCGGCGGCCTGGCCGAGGTGCTGCACCGCACGGGCGACCTGGTGACTGTCGGGGTGCGGAGCTTGAAGGAGCGGTATCTCCCAGGCCCCGACGAGCCGATACCGCCAGAGCCACCCGCACCGGCCCCGGCCCTCGTCGGCGAGGGAGTCGAGACGTGACCGTGTCGACGACACGTCACCCGGCGGAACTGACAGTGGACGGGCTCACCGTGCACTTCGGGGGTGTCCACGCCCTCAACGGCGTGACCTTCCGGGCCGAACCGGGTGAGATCGTCGGACTGATCGGGGCCAATGGCTCGGGAAAGACGACGACGCTCGATGTCATCTCGGGACTGGTGGCCCCTCAGGCCGGCACGGTGCGCCTGGACGGGATCGACTTGGTCGAGTACCTGCCCGAGGAGCGGCTCGGGGTCGGGATGGTGCGTTCGTTCCAAGACTGCCGCCTCTTCCCCGAGCTCACCGTTCTCGACGTGCTCCTCCTGAGCGAGGATGCACGCTCCGAGGTGGCCGTCTTCTCGACCACGCTGCGGCTGCCCTGGGCCCGCAGGGCCGAACGGCGCAAGCAGGAGGCGGTTGACCGGGTCATCGCCGCCTTCGGGTTGGAACGGTTCCGGCACCACCGGACGGCCGAGCTCTCCACCGGCACCAGGCGGGTCGTGGATCTGGCCTCGATCGTGCTGGCGGGGCCTCGCCTGCTCCTGCTCGACGAGCCCACCGCCGGGATCGCCCAACGCGAGGCCGAGGCCTTTGTTCCGCTGCTGCGCCGACTGCACCAGGTCGCCGATTGCACCATCGTGCTTGTGGAACACGATGTGCCTCTCGTCTTCGAGTTGTGCACCTCGGTGGTCGTCATGGAGCTGGGCCGGGTGGTGGCTGCGGGGCCGCCCGAAGAGGTCCGCGCAGATCCGAAGGCTCTGGCCGCGTACCTTGGTGCGAGCGACGAGGCCCTGATGGCCTCGGGTCCGATTGACGGAAGCGGCCGGGGGGCAGCAGACCGTAACGAGGGAGGGTGATGATGGAGGCGACGATCGAGGTGGCTTCACGCCGCGGGGTGCTGCACCCCGCCGCAGCGCTGGGACGCTCATGGCGCCGGCTGCGCCGGCGACCCCGCGCCATGCAGGTGCGCACGGCGCTCATCGTCGTGGCCATCGTGGTCGCGCTCGTTGCCTGGCTGATGCTGGCGCCGTCCGGGAGCCCGGGCGGGGCCGGCGCAGCGGGCGCGGCGGAGGTGGCGACCCAGGCCAGTTCGGCCCAGTCGAGTTCGGCGCCGACCCCGGTCAGCCAGGCCAGCACGAGTACACGCGGGGTCACGAAGACCTCGATCAACGTCGTCTTTCCCGTCGTCGCCATCAATAGCCTGGCCGGCAAGGAGGGCTTCGCCGAGGACAAGGAATACAACGAACAGATCCCGGCAATCCATCTCTACGTCAATCAGATCAACAACTCGGGGGGCATCAACGGACGCAAGATCAATCCCATCATCGTGCAGTTCGACCCCACCAACGACGCCAACATGCAGTCGTTGTGCGAGCAATGGACGCAGGGCAACCCGGCTATCTTCGCCGTGGTCGACGGCATCGGAACCTGGGAGGGAACGAACCAGCTCTGCGTGACACAGCAGGGCCATACGCCGCTCATCAGTGCGTGGTCAACCGTGACCGACTGGACGAACCTCGGTTCCCCCTACCTGTGGTGGACCGGGCCGGACATGGCCCCCGTCCTCGCCGCGACCGTGCAGTGGGGCATGAACTCGGGTCGGCTCGGACACGGCAAGAAGGTCGGCGTCGTCGTCTCCGACCAGGCGGCCGACCAGGAAGCGCTCAACGAGTACCTGCTCCCTGACCTGAAGAAGGCCGGCATTTCCCCGACGGTCGAGACGGTCGCGGCCAACCCGGACGAGACGTCGACCACCAACTCGGACGCGCAGCTAGCCGCCGAGAAATTCAAGGCGGCGGGCGTGCAGTCGGTTATCCCCCTGCTGCCCGAGAACGCCTTCTTCCCCTACATCGGGGCCGAGTCGTCGCAGCAGTACTACCCGCAGCTGCTCTTGAGCGACTACCAGTCCTCGATCGAGGTCGCGCTCGGCCTGATACCCGTGCCCTACTTGAAAGCCCTGAACGGCCAGGAGGGCATCACGACCGAGACACTTGGCGGCATCGACGACAACCGACCGCAGAGCCAGGGTGGCTACGACCCCGGGGTGCGGTCGTGTTACACGACGTGGCACGCCTACCATCCCAAGCCCATCCCGGGAACGCTCTACCACTACATCGAAGAGCAGGGCCCGATCCAGGCCTGGTGCGGAGCCATCCGGCTCTTCGCCACCGCGGCCAAGGCGCCGGTCCAAATCTGAACCGACGGACGTTCGTCGAGGCGATGTCAAAGATCACCGACTACCCCGGGACGCTCGCTCCGGTGTGGAGCTTCGGGCCGACCAAGTTCTATGGGCCCACCCAATATCAGGTGGTCGAGGTGCACAACAACGTGCCCAAGTCCAAGCTTTGCAAAATGCCGAAGAGCGGTATTGCCGCAGGGGACCTGCTGGGTGACCATGCAGCCTTTCAAGCCGCTCCCCTCGAGCTGACCCTGCGACTGACCTGGCCAGGCCGTTGGGGCGCGGGTTTCCGTTAGCCGAACGGGCCCTGGCTGGGCTGGCGTCCTTCGATGATGTCCCGGTGCCGGAGGGCGATCGCCGGCTTCAGCTCGGGATGGGTGAGGATGTAGAAGGTGCCGTCGCGCACCGCTTCGAGGACGCGGTCGGCCACGACGTGCGGCTCAATCCCCGCATCCACCATGGCCTGAATGAACGACGTCCGTTCGCCGGCCATCTCCGGGTCGTGCTCGGGAGCCCAATCCGGTCGGTTGCGATCGGACCGGGCGATGCCTGTCTGGACGAAGGCCGGGCAAAGCACCGAGACGCCGATCGGAGCCCCGGCGGCGCGTAGGTCCTTGAACAGGCTCTCGGAGATAGCGACCACGGCGTGCTTGGTCGCGGTGTACGGCCCGAGGCCGGGGGTCGAGCTCAGCCCGGCGATGGACGCAGTGTTGACCACATGGCCCTCGCCCTGCTCGAGCAATACGGGCACAAAGGCATTGATGCCGTGCACGACGCCCCAGAGGTTGACGCCGAGGATCCAGCGCCACTCCTCCTCGGTCACCTCCCAGATCGGCCCGCCGACACCTACCCCGGCGTTGTTGTGGACGAGATGGGCGCCGCCGAAACGCTGCAGCGTCTGATCGCGCAGGGCGCGCACGGACGAAGCGTCGGAGACGTCGGTCACCACGGCGAGGACCTCTGCGCCCTCGGCGGTCAGGGCACGCGCGGTCGTTTCGAGCGCCGACTCTTCAATGTCGGCGAGGACGAGCTTCATGCCCTCGGCGGCCGCGCGCGCGGCCACCGCCTTGCCGATGCCGCTGGCCCCGCCCGTGATCACGGCGACCTTGTCGCGCAGACTCTCCATGTGCCCTCCGTCGATTCGGCTCCGGCGGGCAGTCAAGCACGTGCGGATTCACCGTGCCTCCGCCTCGCTGTTCCGTGCGAGGCGCTTTCGCGCTCGCGGGTCCGGAGCCCTGCACACGCTGTCGCTACGGGTCCGAGGGAGCGCCCGCCCCGGGACTCATGGGTCCTGGAGCAGTCCAAGGACGTTGCCGTCAGGGTCGGTGAAGGTGGCTACGAGGCGTCCGCCGCCGACGTCGTGAGCCGCTTCCTTCACGCTGCCGCCAGCCGCGGTGACCTCGGCGAGTTTCGCCTCGATGTCCGAGACCTCCCAGAAGGTCACCGGTGAGGTCATGCCCTGAGGCCCTCCACCAGGGACCAGCCCGATGTGTTGACCGCCTGCCTCGAAGCCGACGTAGTAGTCCGAGTCGGCGTCTGGTGGAGCGCCCAAGAGAGCGGTATAGACCGCCTTGGCTGCGGCCAAGTCGGTCACGGGATGCAGCACGGTCTTGATGCCTTTGGTGCCAGAGTCACTCATCGTCTCTCCTGAGGGTCGTCGGTTGTGCCCGATCCGGTGACGCAGCAGGCCCGAGTTGCTGTCGAGCCCGTTGTCGCTCCGCCATCGCTCTGGGAACTGTAACGGTGGCCGGTGCGGCGAAGCTTCTCTATTTCTGACCGGTTCCGGTGCGCATCCCCACCCGGCTGGCATTGCCGGTACCGGAGTCAGGAGATCGACGTACTTCACCCGTGAGTCTTGTACCTGCGGGTTGCACGAGGCCGACGGCTACAGGAACGACAATGTGCCCGCCTCGAGAAGGACCAACACCCCGACGGCACACAGCAGCACCGGAACGGCCACGACACCGAATCGAGACATGACCGCGCGGGCCCTCGGATGGCCACCGCCCAGGAGGGCGAGCATCGTGACGGCCACCTCGCCCAGAACGAACACGGCCGCGATGACACCGCTGCGGGCAAGGCCGTCCGACTCGGAACAGCGGGATGTAGACCGCGAGATTGTCGCCGCCCGCTGCGAGCGTCACCAACATGGCGGCGGTGAACCCGCTCCCTACCGCACGCCGGGTCACCTTTGCGTCGCCCAACCCTGAACGCAAACGGAAGAGACCCCGGATGCCGATGGCCAGTGGCACCAGGCCCAGGAGGCCAACGGCCCGGGGCGAGAACTCAATGAGCACCGCCGCCGCCGCGGCTGCGAGCGCCACCACGGCCAGAAACCCGATGACCTGACCCAGATGCGATGCGGTGAGCCCGCTCGGGCTTGGATCCGGCGATGAGCGCCGCGGTCACCAGCGTGTTGTCGATATTGGTGCTGAGGAAGGCGACGAGCGGCGACCCCGGCGTCGGCGGCCAGGCCCGCGCTCAGGAGGCGGGGAGCGGCATGGCTGGCCCGTAGGGCTTGTCGCCCCGCAGCGTCACCCGGTGGGCGTAGCGGCCGGCGTCGCCGTAGTCGTCGAGGGCGTAGTGCAAGGTGGCCCGGTTGTCCCAGAACGCGACCGATCCGGCGCTGCCAGCGGAAGCGACAGGTGTACTCCGGCTTGATGCAGTGGTGGTACAGCATCTCGAGGATCGCGTTGCTCTCGTTGTCGGACAACCCGAGAAGCTGCCGGGTGAACTGCCGGTTGACGAACAGGCCATTGCGACCGTTCTCCGGATGTGTGCGCACGACCGGGTGCAGGGCTGGCAGCAGCTTCTCCTGCCACACCCCGTCCCACTCGTACCCGCCGCGTTCGGCCACGTCGGCCGCGAACCACGGGTCGTGGTGGATGGCGATCAAGGTGTCGCACATCCTGCGCACCGGCTCGGCCAGCCCGTCGTAGGCGTCCTGCAGGCTGGCCCACATGGTGTCGCCGCCAACCTCGGGTGCTTCGAGCATGTAGAGGATCGAACCCATGGCGGGCGTCTGCAGGAAGGTCACATCGGTGTGCCACCAGCTGGCGCGGTCGACCCGGCCGTCGATGGCCAGGACTTCGGGGCTCTCGTCGATGGAAGGCAGCACCGGGTGGGCTTCGGTCACGGTGCCGAACTGGCGGGCGAAGTCGGCCTGTTGTTCGGCGGTCAGCGACTGGTCCCGGAAGAAGATGACGTGGTGGGTGGTCCAGGCGTCGCGGATGGCCGCCACCACCTCGGGAGCGAGCGGAACCGAAAGGTCGACGCCGCTGATCTCGGCCCCGATGGTGGGGGAGATGGGGTGGACGCCGATGCTGGTGGCGAGGGTCACCCACCAATTGTGCCCCGCCGGACGCCCGCGCCTCAATCCGGCTCCTCCGCCCGCCACGCCTACATTGTCCGACGATCGACCCGCCAGCACACGAAAGGGTTCTCCATGAGCGATGACACCGGGGCAGGCGAGCTCGTCCTGACCCCACCGGCGCGCAACTACTCGCCTTGGTACCAGTGGATGGTCCGCCTGAATGCCGTCAGCCACGAGGATCCGCTGCCCGAGGGGGAGCCCGAGGCCTTCGCGCTATGGCTCGAGCGCCGGCGCCGGGTCTTGGCCGAGCTCTTGGTGCCCGAACCCGAGACGGTGCCCCTCGAATCTCGAGGTGCTCGAGTCCACCCGCTGCGACGGGTACCGCAGGGACAAGGTCGTCTTCGACACCGAGGACACCATGTCGGTGCCCGCGTACCTGCTGGTGCCGGATTCCCGTGCCGATGGCCAGCCTGGGGCCGCCGTCCTGGCCTGCCATGGACACGGACCGGGCAAGTCCCAGGCGGTGGGCCTCGAGCACACCGCCATGCCCAACGCCGACTACGCGTTGCAGCTGGCCCGTCGGGGCTACGTCGTCCTCGCCCCCGATCTGCGCTGTTTCGGCGAGCGGCTCGACTGGACGCCCGAGGACCACTACGTCTGCGACACCAACCTGGTGCACGCCACCATGGCGGGCTGGAACCCGCTGGGCCAGAACGTCTGGGACCTGCGGCGCTGCCTCGATGTCCTGGCCGGAAACGACGCTGGTGGACCCAGACCGGATCGGCATGGTCGGGATCTCCTACGGCGGCACGGTCACCTTGTTCACGGCGGCGCTGGACGACCGGGTCGCCGCCGCCGTCGTGAGCGGCTATTTCTCGTCCTGGGCCGAGTCTCACAAAATGCCGTGGAACATGTGCGGGTCACAGGTCATGGCCGGCATGCTCGGGCCGGCTCGAGCACGAGGATCTGGGCGCGCTGGTGGCGCCGCGGCCGCTCCTCATCGAGAGCGGCACCGAGGATTATCTCTTCCCGGTGGCCGCGGCGACCGAGTCGGTTCGCCGCACCCGTCTCGTCTACGACCACCAGGGCGCGGGAGACCGCTTGGTGCACGATGTCTTCGAGGGTGAGCACGAGTGGCACGGGGTCGAAGCGCTGCCCTTCTTGGACCGCTGGCTCCTCCACGACCCCGTGTCGTGACTGCTGACGCCGGCGGTTAGACCGACCGGTCCTGCGGGGCCGGAGGCGGGTCCGTCTCGACATCTTCGTTGCCCTCCGGCTGGACCGGAAAGGGGGCCCTGGCTGCCGCAGCGCGGCGGAGCAGCTGGTCGAACGCGGCCGGTGCTTCATCCTCCCGGGCGTCGGCCTCGGCGTCGCCGGGAGGCGCCACTGCTACAGGAAGCTGCGCAGGACGCTCGCGAAGGCCGAAGCCAGGACCACGTTGCCCTGTTCGATCCCGAGAGGTCGGGACCTGGACCGGGTGTGCCGTGGGGACGTTCATGAGGGAGAGGACGGCGGAGACCGGGGTGCCGGGTCCGAGGTAGATGTGCGACGCCACCGCACTGAGCAGTGAGCTCGTGCCGGTCGGGTTCGAGATCATCGACGAGATGGAGAGCTTTCCGCTCGCCAGCTGGCCCAGGTTCGACGACGGGTCTGACCGGAGTGCAGGTCGACCCCGACGTAGTGGCTGACCGGGATGCCGAGCTTGTCCAGCCCGCTGATGATGACGCTCGGCTTGTGGATGTTGAGCGACTTGAGCGGGGCCGTCCCTCCGCTGGCCAGGGGCAGGCCGAGGGCGCTCGGGATGGTCAGGACTTTGGTGGTCGAGGCCGTCTGGTGAAAGACGTAGGCCTCTTCGCTGTGGTTCGGGCCCTGCACAATGGCCAGCAGATCGTTCTTGCCCTTGGCCAGCAACGCGGCGGGGACGCCGACGTGGTGCACGTTGTGGTCGATGCGCCAGAGGCTGACGCCGACCAGCGTGGCCAGAGTGGCGACCAGAGCGAACAGCGCCGTTCCGACGACGAGCAGGATCCGCTTGACCAGCCGCGCGGCGGGAGTGCCGCGGCGGCGTCCGTCGCGGCTATTTACGTCAGTCGCCCCACTCGCGATCGCGATCGTCAACGTCCCCCCTCTGTCGGACGGGCCGTCAACATGCCGGCACCGTCCGGATCCCCGGTGGCGAACCGTACGCAGGAGCCATTGCCTTGCCGTAGCCCTCCGGGTGCGATGTGGTTGCCATGGGCTCGGTGGGGGGACGGGGGATGCGGCATGCTAGGCCGATGAGGACCGCCTCCCGACGTCGCCCCCCGGAGCAGGGCTGACGTGCCCATCGAGCCCGACGACAAGGACTGGACCTGGGTCCTCGAGCGACCGTGTCCCGAGTGCGGTTTCGACGCCTCGACGTTCCCCGCAGTCGAGGTGGCCGGCTTGATCAGGTCCAATGCCGCCGCCTGGGGCGGCTCCTCGGCGGTGCCCGCCGAGGAACTGCGCCGTCGCCCGAGCGAGGAGCGCTGGTCAACCCTGGAATACGCCTGCCACGTGCGCGACGTCTGTCGCCTCTATGACGAGCGGCTGGACCTCATGCTCCGCCTGGACGATCCCCTCTATCCCAACTGGGACCAGGACGCCACGGCGGTCGAGGACGACTACAACGGGCAGGACCCGGCGACCGTGGCCGCCGAACTCCAGAACGCGGCGCTCCGGTTGGCCGAAGCCTTCGAGCGGGTCGACGGATGGGCAGTGGCAGCGAAAGGGTCGGCGCAGCGACGGCGCCCGGTTCAGCGTCGACACGTTCAGCCGCTACCTGGTGCACGACCCGGTCCACCATCTCTTCGACGTGACGGGGGAGCGGGTTCGCACCGCGTGACGCCCGTCTTCGGATTGCCCGCGCGTGGCGGTCGTCCCGTCAATCGGGGCAGGAGTCGGGCCGAGTCGGGATCGAGGTGGATCGTGGCGTGGTCGATCGTGCGCAGCGCGGTGGCCGGGCAGCTGGTGGTCACCGGGGCGGTGAGGGCGGTCAGCACTGGCTCGGGCCTTGCGGGCCTCGGGGACGATGGCCAGCACCTGGGCCGCCCGGAGCAACGCCGGGATGGTCACCGTGATGGCCCGGGCCGGGACGGCGTCGAGGGTCGGGGAAGTGGCCCTCGTTGACCTGCTGCGCCCGGCAGGCCTGGTCGAGCTCGACCACCTTGACGTCGAGGGGGTCCGTCGAAGTCGGCCACCGGGGGATCGTTGAAGGCCAGGTGCCCGTTCTCCCCGATCCCGAGGCAGCAGAGGTCCAGCGGGTGGGCCGCAAGGAGCTCGGCGTAGCGCCGGCATTCGGCCTCGGGGTCGCCCAGGCCCTCGACGTAGTACGCCGACTTGGGCTGGGCGCGCTCGACGATCCGCTCGCGAATCCAGCGTTGGAAACCGGCCGGGATGGTCCGGGCCCGACCCCGACGTACTCGTCCATGTGAAAGACGACGGTCTGGGCCCAGGGCACGTCGGGGGTGTCCCCGAGCAGCGCGGCGATGAAGGCCAGCTGCGAGTTGCCCGTGGCGAACATGGCGTGGACCACGCCCCGGGCTGCCACCGCCGCCCGCATCGTCTCGGCCGCCTGATCGGCCGCCGCCCGGGCCATGCTGGGCCCGGTCGGGATGCACGACCACGGTGGCTCCGTCGACCGTCCACGTGCGGGTCTCCTCCATGTCGGCCAGCATGCCAGGCCCGACGCGGCCAGACTGGATCCGTGCGCGATGTGGCGATCCCCGGTCCCGCCCACCTCGAGGGAGCGTGGAAGGCGGTTCGGCGCTTCCTGCCCCCGACGCCGGTCGTCGAGGTGCCCCAGCTCGGTGCGGCGGTGGCGGTCAAGGTCGAGACGGTGCAGCCCACCGGCTCGTTCAAGGTGCGGGGCGGGCTGACCGCGGTATCGGCCACGCTCGAGGACGACCCCGGTCGAGCCGTGGTCGCCTCGTCGGCCGGCAATCACGGGCTCGGGCTGGCCTACGCGGCCTCCAAGCTCGGGTGCGCAGGTGACGGTGGTCGTGCCCGACCGGGGCGTCGGCGGCCAAGGTCTCGGCGCTGCGCCAGTTCGACGTTCGCCTCGTCCTCCATGGCGAGGGCTACAGCGAGGCCGAGACCCATGCGCTCGAGCTGGCCGCGGCCGAGGGCAGCCGGTATGTCTCCCCCTACAACGATCCCGACGTCATCGCCGGCCAGTCCACGCTGGCCCGCGAGCTGCTGGAGCAGGTGCCCGGGCTGGGCACCGTCGTCGTCCCCTGCGGCGGCGGCGGCCTGCTGGCCGGGGTGATCCTCGGCCTCGAGGGCACGGGCGTCCGGGTCATCGGCGTCGAGTCGGAGGCGTCGCCCTCCATGAGCGCCGCCTTGGCCGCGGGGTCCATCGTCCCGATCCACGTCGAACCGACCCTGGCCGACGGCCTGGCCGGGAACCTGGAGCCGGGCGCGGTGACGCTGCGCATCGCGCTGGAGCACCAGGTCGAGGTGCGGACGGTGAGCGAGTCCGACATCCGATCCGCCATGGCCTTCTCGGCCCACAAGATGGGCCTGGTGCTCGAGGGCGCCGGAGCGGTCGGGCGTGGCCGCCCTGCGCTCGGGCGTGATCTCTCCCGACGCCGGTGGCGCGCCCACCATCGTGCTCCTGACCGGCCGCAACGTGGCGCCGAAGCTCCTCTCAGAGGTGCTCGATTCCTGAGTTCTCGACGAACGGGGCGACGCTCGCCTACGAGGTGACGGGAGAGGGCGAGCCGCTCCTGCTCATCGCCGGCTGCGGCCAGCCCGCGGTCGCGTGGCACGTCGGCCTGGTCCCGGCCTTGGTCTCGGCCGGCTACGCGGTCGCCACGTATGACAACCGGGGCGTCGAGCCGTCCTCCTCACCACCGGCGCCCTACAGCGTGGACCAGATGACCGACGACGCCGTGGGGTTGCTCGACCATCTCGGCTGGAGCGAGCCGGTCCGGGTGGCGGGCCACTCAATGGGGGGCTGGATCGCCGAGACCCTGGTCCTCGACCATCCCGAGCGCGTCCTCGCCGCCGCGTTCATGGGCAGCGCCAACCGGCCCACCGCCTGGGAGATCGCCATCACCACGGTGGAACGCGACCTGGCCCGACTCGACTACGACCTGCCGCCGCTCTTCTATGCCACCGAGACCTTGCGCTACCTGCCCATCGCCGATATTCAGGACTCCGAGGTGGTCAGCACCTGGCTCTCGTTGATGGGCGACCTCCCACCCTGGCCGAACCCGGGCCGGCTCGGTCAGTACGAGGCGGCGCTGGCCTGGTCGACCGATCCCGCCCGCACGACGCGCTGGCCCGAGATTGCACGCCGTGTCTGGTGCTGGCCTTCGAACACGACGTGGACTCGCCGCCCCGCTATGCCCGCGAGGCGGCCGAGACCATCGCCGGCTGTCAGTACGCCGAGGTGGCCGGATCGGGACACATCGGGATCATCACCCACCCGGCCGAGGTGGCCGCGACTCCTGGTCGGAGTTCTTCGGCCGCTCGTTTAACTGGGTCGGGCGTGGCCTCCCAGTCGAGCGTGACCCGGGCCGCCTCGTCGGGATGCTCCTGCAACCAGTGGCGGGCGAACGGGCACCAAGGGACCACGGTGAGCCCCTCGCGGACGGCCCGGTCGAGGGCGGCGCGCACCAGCCGGCCACCCAGTCCGTGCCCGCTCAGGGCGTCGGGCACCTCGGTGTGGATCAGGATGAAGCGCGATCCGTTGAGGCGGTAGTCGAGTTCGGCCTCGGCCATTCGGGGTGCGGTAGACGAAGCGGGACTCTTCGGGACGTCGACGACGTCGGGCAGACTCGGTGGCATCGGTCACGCGGGGACCTCCGTCGGGGCGTGCAGGTTGGGCTGCACCCTATGGGGTACCTCGGCATGGCGCGTCCCGGACGTCCGGAGAGCGTAGGAAGGTGGCGTGAGCGGACCGGTCAGCGCCGACGACGTGGCTCCGGCACCCGAGGTGGCCCGGGCGACCGAGCGCCAGGTCGTGCTCGAGCCGGGTCGCCGTACCACGGTGGGCGACCTGCCCGTCCGCCGGGTGCTGCCCCAGCGGCCCCGGCGCACCGTCGGGGCCTGGTGCTTCGCCGACCACATGGGTCCGGTCCCCGTCACCGAGCAGCGCGGCGTCGACATCGGTCCTCACCCGCACCTGGGCCTCCAGACCGTGACCTGGCTCGTCTCGGGCGAGGTGCTCCACCGCGACAGCTTGGGCTCGGAGCAGGTCGTGCGGGCCGGGCAGCTCAATCTCATGACGGCTGGCCACGGCGTGGCCCACTCCGAGGAGAACACCGGACGCTTCCAGGGCGAACTCCAGGGCATCCAGCTCTGGGTGGCGCAGCCCGAGTCCACCCGGCACGGGCCGGCCGCTTTCGAACACCACGCCGAGCTGCCCGTGGTCGAGTTCGCCGGCACTGCGTGGCACCGTCCTCGTCGGCGCCTTCGCGGATGCGCTGTCACCGGCCCGGCGCGACACGGATCACATGGGCGTCGACCTCGTCCTCGACGCCGCCGGGCGCGGTGCTCCCGCTGCGCCCGGAGTGCGAGTACGCCCTCATCGTCCTGGAAGGCGCCGTCGCCATCGGAGACCAGGTGGCCGAACCCGGCCTGCTGGCCTATCTGGGTGAGGGATGGGACGAGTGCCGGCTCGACGTCCGGGCCCCGGCCCGGGCCCTGCTGCTCGGTGGACATCCCGTTTCCCGAGCCCCTCTTGATGTGGTGGAACTTCGTGGGCCGCGGCCGCGACGAGCTCTCCGAGGCCCGGCGCCAGTGGTCGGCGGACGACGAGCGCTTCGGGACCGTGCGCTCGCCGCTCGCCCGCATCGACGTGGGCCCGCCGCCCTGGGAGTAGATCCGCCTCGGCCTACCACTCCCCCCAGCCCGGCCGGGCTGACCGTGCCGGTGATGGTGCGCGGATCGACCGGGCTGCGGGTCTCCGCCGCCTGGTACACGGCGAAGCACAGGCGCAGGACGTCGGTGGCCTCACCCGCCGTCATGGCCGCGGTCGGCTTCCCTTCCAGCAGCGCATCGACGAAGTGTTGCGACGAGCGGACGAATCCCGTTCCCCAGTCGGCGTCGAGGTCGGTGAACTCGGTGGTCTTGCGCTCTGCGGGCGTGCCGGTGAACAACATGACCGGCGCCAGGTCGAGCATTTCGCCCGTGGCCCGGGTCACCCAGATCTGCCCCTCGTCGCCGGTGATCTCGAAGAACTCGTCGGCCCCGTAGTAGGAGGAGCGCATGTAGAAGTTCGGCGCGTACTGCACCTCCATCATGCCGAGGACGTCGGGGTTCTCGTACTCGAAGATGACGGCGCACGGCTCGAAGAAGAGATCCCGCCGCCGCACCACGGCCTGGACCGAGGTGATGTCGAGGTCGAGCAGCCACAGCGCCATGGCGTACTTGTGCACCATGTCGTCGAAGAGGTGCCCTCCGGCGCTGCGCTTGTCGAGGCGCCACCCGTAGCCCTCGGGGCGCAGGCTGGCCTGGAAGGCGGAGTCGGTCTGGCCGACCAGGGTGCGGATGCGCAGCGAGGTGGGCTTGCCGATGGCGCCGTCGGCCACCAGCCGCTTGGCCAGCTCGAGCGGCGGATAGTGGACGAAGCACTCGCTGACCCGCAGGATCCGACCCGCCTTCTCGGCGGCCGCCTCCATGGCCAGGCCGTCATCGACCGAGTTGGCGATGGGCTTTTGCACCGAGACGTGCTTGCCGGCCTCGAGCGCCGCGATGACGTGGTCGTGGTGCAGGTGGTCGGAGTGAGGATCTCCACCGCGTCGATGGAGTCGTCGGCCAGCATCTGGGCCAGGTCGGCGTAGTAGGTGGCGTCGCCCCAGTCCTTGGCCGCCTGCCGGCCCACTGGCCTCGTCGGTGTCGCAGACCGCCACCACGTCGCAGCGCGGGTCCTCGAGGTACCCGCGTACGTTCATGACCGCGATGTTGCCCGCGCCCACCACTCCCAACCGGACTCGCTCCATGTGTCCTCCCTCCCCGCAGCGCTTAGCTGTCGGTCCCGAATGCCCCGTCACTGCGCGCCGCGGCAATGCGAGCATCGTCGTAGCCGAGCACCGAGCGCAAGACGTCCTCGGTGTGCTGTCCCACGGTCGGCGCCTTGGCCGGATGCGGGAGCTCCTCGCCGACGAAGTGCAGCGGCGTGAAGATCTGGTCGTTGCCCACCTCGGCCGCCGGCAGCAGGGGGAGGCGGTCGGCGAACTGGGGATCGTCGAACACCGACTTCGGGGTGTTCACCGGTGCGATCGGCGTGTTGACCCGTCCCCCGAACTCGAGCCACTCCGCCGCCGTCTTGGTGAGGAAGATGGCGCGCAGCTCGCGCTGGAGCTCGCGGTTGCCCCGGGCGTGGTCGGCGTACTTGGAGCCGGGCCAGCGCTCGAAGAGGTCGCTGCGGTCGACCGCCTCGCAGAAGTTCTTCCAGAAGGCCTGCTCGGAGGCCATGAAGAGGACGTGCTGGCCGTCCTTGGTCTCGTAGACCTGGTAGCGCACCCCTTCGACCATGCCGGCCGTGCCCGGGGCACGGCGCTCGTAGTTGTCGGCCTTGTTGCCGGTGACCTCGGACTCGGGGCGCTCGTAGGCCCGGAAGCTCTCGGAGCGGTACCAGTCCATGGCGGCGGCGGCGTCGGACTGCGCGATGTCGATGTAGGAGCCCTCGCCGGTCTCGCGGGCCCGGATCACCGCGGCCAGGATGCCGAGCGCCCCGAAGACGGGCCCGGCGTTGATGCCGATGGAGACGTGCTCGGGGATGTAGGTGAAACCCTCGTCGTCGGTGGCCACCTTCACGATGCCGGCCCAGGTGTCGTAGGCCACGCCGTGGCTCGGGTAGTCGCGGTAGGGGCCGGTCATGCCGTACCCCGAGATGGTGCAGAAGACGATCTTGGGGTTGATGGCCCGCAGCTCCTCGTAGCCCACGCCGCGGCGGGCCAGCGATCCGGGGCGCATGGCCTCGACCACCACGTCCGCCCCCAGGGCCAGCTCCTTGAGGATGCCGGCGCCGGCCTCGGTGCGCAGGTCGAGCACGAGCGAGCGCTTGCCCCGGTTCACGTGGAGGTGCATGAGCGAGGTGCCCTCGACGATGGGCCAGGTCATCTCCCGGATGTAGTCGCCGGCCGGCGGCTCGATCTTGATGACGTCCGCGCCCAGGTCGACCAACGCCGAGGTGATCGCGGCCGGCCCCAGGGCCGAGCATTCGATGATCCGCATGCCGTGCAGTGGTGGCGTCGTCGCCATGATCCTCCCGTCGTCGAAGGCCGGATCGTAGTGGCCGCCGATCCGAGCACCTCCTCCGGTGCGTGGTCATACTGGAGCCGGCCGGCTCGGGGAAGGGAGGTGCTGGTGGACGCGCTCGACGACGCCTTGACCGTCTTCGCCGCCACCGCACCCAGCTACGGCCGGCTCGGACTGGCCAACCACGGGCCCATGGCCGCCGAGGCGCTCGACCGCCTGGGCCGGGCCGATGCCATCGAGGGCTGGGTGGCCCGCTACCGGCCCCGTCTCGACGACGCCCCGCCCCCGGCCGCCCCGCTGGCCGAGGACGCCTGGCCCGGCGCCCTGGGCGACGAGGCGCGCTATCCCGAATGGCTCGCGCTCTTCGAGCACGAGCTGGCCGACCGTCCGCCTGGCGCCGTGGTGGGCGAATGGGTGCCCCGGCTCCTGCCCGGGACGGTCGGCGCGGCCACCCACGGGCTCATCCGCACCGGGCACGCCCTGCGTGGCCTGGGCGCTGCCGACACGCCGCCCCGCCGGCTCGAGCTGGCGGCCGGCCTCGCCTTCTGGGGCTCGACCTACCAGGAGCTGCCCGGCCCGCCCCTCCTCATCGGCCACCAGCGCGTGCCCGAGGCCTTGGCCGCGTTGCCCTACCTTCCCGAGGACGCCCCGCGCCAGCTGCTCATCAGCGACATGGTGGCCCAGGTGACCGACATCGCCGAGGAGTTCGAGCAGGGTGTGTCGTCGCTCGCCGGAGCAGCCGGCGCCATCGAGCTGCTCGACCAGTTGGCCGCCGGGGGCGCGCTGGCCTACCTGCGCAACGCCGATGGGGGCGGTGCGATCGGCCTGCTCCATTCGGTCACCTCGCCCCTGGCCGCCGAACTCGTGCTGCCCTGGCTCGACGAGGAGGACCGCGACGCCGCGCTCGGCTACGCCTGGCAGGCGGTGGCGGCGCTGCACGTCGCCTACGCGCTCGACCGCCACGGTCCCGCGCCGGCCAGGAGCGCATCCTCGGTCGAGGCCCTGGTGGACATGGCAGTCGCCTCCGGCGACGAGCACGCCATCAAGCTGACCGAGGCCGCCCTGCGTGCCTACAGGCGCTGCGGGGATCCGACGCTGCTCTGGGCGGCGGCCGACGCCTGCGCCCGCCTCTGAGCCCGGCGGCGCGACGGGGCGGGCCGCCAGAGGCCCTGGGTAAGGTCCACCCGTCGGATCGTCGGGAGGAAGACTGCAATGGAGTACCGCGTACTCGGCCGCACCGGGGTGAAGGTGAGCCCGCTCTGCCTCGGGGCGATGATGTTCGGGAGCTTCGGCAATACGGACCACGACGATTCCATCCGCATCATCCACCGCGCCGTCGACGCCGGGAATCAACTTCATCGACACGGCGGACATGTACTCGTTCGGGGAGTCCGAGGAGATCGTCGGCAAGGCGCTGGCCCAGATCAAGCGGCACAAGATCGTGCTGGCCACCAAGGTGCACGGCCAGATGGGGCAGCGACCCCAACGCCCAGGGGAACTCGCGGCGTTGGATCATGGCCGAGTGTGAGCGCAGCCTGCGCCGGCTCGGCACCGACTACATCGACCTCTACCAGATCCACCGCCCCTCGCCCGACACCGACATCGACGAGACGCTCGGCGCGCTGACCGACCTGGTGCGGGCGGGCAAGATCCGCTACTTCGGCAGCTCGACCTTCCCCGCCCACGAGATCGTCGAGGCGCAGTGGGTCTCCGAGCGCCGCTCCCGCGAGCGCTTCGTGACCGAGCAGCCGCCGTATTCAATCCTCGTCCGCGCCATCGAGAAGGACGTGCTGCCGATGTGCCAGAAGTACGGCATCGGCGTGCTGTCGTGGAGCCCACTGGCCGGCGGCTGGCTCTCGGGCGCCTTCGGCCCCGGCAAGGAGAACACGAGCCGCCGCGCCGCCGTCATGCCCGACCGCTACGACATGACCATCGCGGGCAACCGGGCCAAGGTCGAGGCGGTCGGACAGCTGATCGACGCTGGCCGACGAGGCGGGCCTGAGCCTCATTGAGCTGGCGCTGGGCTTCGTGCTCGAGCACCCGGCGGTGACGTCGCCCATCATCGGCCCGCGCACCATGGAGCACCTCGAGTCCCAACTGCCCGCGCTCGAGCTGCGGCTAAGCCCCGACGTGCTCGACCGCATCGACGCCATCGTGCCGCCCGGCATCGACCTCAACGACACCGACGTCGGCTGGGTGCCCGAGGCCATCGCCCAGGCTGTCGCTGCGGCGCCGACCCCGCTAGGAGCGCAGCGCCTTCGGCGATGGCGCCGCCCGTGCGCCGGGAGTTCAGGTAGGGCTCGGGCGCGTGGTAGCGGTGGCCGTTGTCGATGAAGACCTCTTCGACCCGGGGACCGAACTTGTCGGCCAGCGAGGAGGCGCAGGCCTTGTCGTTGAGGGCGCGCACGTTGATCCAGCGTTCGACGCTGCCGGGCCACACGCCCCGGCCGTCGACCGGCGCGGGGTCGAGGCCTTCGAAGAGTTTGGGTGCGGCCATCGGTGAGCCGAGGGTGACGAAGGTGTGCACCGGCCACTCGGGATGGGCCGCCAGCGCGCTGTAGGCCACCACGGTCCCGAAGGAGTGGGCGACGAGCACGCGAGTGTCGTCGTGGACGACGGCCTCCATCCGCTCGCGCAGGCGATCGCGCATCTCGGGCTCGGCGGTCATGACGGTCACCATGTCGACGGTGCGTTCGAACACGGCCTCGCTGGCTGCGTCCGCGATGGCGGCCAGGGCGGCGGCGCCCTCGAGGTCGCCCAGCACCTCGGCGATGCCGGGTCGGGCCTTCTCGAGCAGCTCCTCCTCCTCGGTACCCGGGTGGCGGCGGAAGAGGTCGCCGTAGAAGCAGACGTCGACGTCGTGCTCGGACACCTCGACCCCGTGGTGCCACAGGCCGTCGCGGACGGCGGGGAGCCAGCGGGCCTTGAGTTCGTTGGGCCCCCACAACTCGTTGAAGGCTCCGTGGACGAGGACGATGCGTGCCATGGGGCGACATCATCGCGGACCGGCGTCAGGGTCGCTGGGCACGAGGAGCGAGCGGAGCGCGGCGCCCGCCCGGACGTCCCACCTCCTCGGGAGCGAGCTCGGCTAGCGCGTCCGAGAAAACCTCGACCCCGAGGGGCGCCGTGGTGCCGGTGGCCCGCAGGTCCGCGACCAGGCCGGCCAGGTCGAGCTCGCCTTGCCCGGGCAGCAGGCGTTCGTGCAGGGTGGCATGCAGTGGATCCGCCTCGGCCACGGCCGGCGCGTCGCAGAGCTGTACCCCGACGATGCGCTCGCCTGGCACGCCGCGCAGCGTGCCCCCGGCCGCCGACCCGCTGCGGAAGTAGTGCCAGGCGTCGATGGCCAGGCCGCCGTTGGGTTCGCCGGCCTCTCGCACGACAGACCAGGCCGCCTCCAGGTCGGGGATCTTGGACCAGGGCAGGAACTCGAGCTGGACCAGGAGTCCGTGCTCGGCCGCCCGCCGGCACAGGGCGGCGAAGCTCTCGGCGGCGTCGTCGAGTGACCATGGACCCCCGAACACGTCCACCGCGTTGAGCGAGCGGGCGCCGAGGGCGTCGGCGACGGCGAAGAGCTCGGCCTCGCCGAATGCGAAGATCCGCTCGGTGTCGTGCTCGGGTGCGATGTGCACGTCCGCCGCGCCGGGCAGCCACCACCAGGCCGGGTCGAGCTCGGCCACGCGTCACTCCGTGGTCGTCGAGGATGATGCGCAGGTCGCGGTCGCTCAGCCCCTCGTTGCGGGCGTCCTGGTAGTCGCGTCCCCACAGCGAGAGATGGTCGAAGCCGCCGGCGGCGGCCGCCGCCACGCGGGAGCGGAAAAGCAGACCCGGGCCGAGCGTGCCCGCGCAGAGCACGGTGGCACTGTTCCTCCGGCGGGCGCGTTCATGGGGGAGGCCGTCACCTCGCCGGCGGGCTCGAGGGGCGGTGCGGGCACGGCCATGGCGGGCGCCTCGGTGCCCCCGTCGATCTCGAACACCTTGCCGGTCACCCAGGAGCTGGCGTCGGAGACCAGGTAGAGGACGGCGCAGGCGATGTCCTCGGGCTCGCCCGGGCGGCCCATCGGGCGTGTTGGCCAGGAACTGAGTCGCGCAGCGTCGTCGTCGGTCAGCACGATGTCGAGCGAGCGGGTGGCCACGCCGCCCACGTCGATGGCGTTGAGCCGCACCCGAGGCGCCAGCTCGGGCGCCATGTTGCGGGTCAGGCGGTCGAGGGCCGCCTTGACGGCGCCGTAGGCGGCGAAGCTGGTCTGGGTCATGCTGGCCGAGCGCGACGAGATGTTGACCACCGCCCCCGGCCCGTGGTGTCCACCATGGCCCGGGCGGCCAGCTTGGTCAGGGTGAAGGGCGCCGTCACGTTGAAATGGAAGGCCCGCTCCAAGAAGCCTTCGCTCGTGTCCAAGGCGGCGCGGGGCATGGCCCCGCCCGCGTTGTTCACCGCGATGTCGAGCCGTCCGAACTCGGCCACGGCCGCCTCGACCAGGTGCTCGAGCTGGCGCGGCATCGAGCACGTCGGTCGGCACCACCAGCGCCCGCCGGCCGGTTGCCGTCGACCAGCTCGGCCACCTCCTCGAGGTCCGACTCGGGTGCGCGCCGCCAGAACGACGTCGTGCGCCGGCCTGGGCCAGGCCGAGCGCGATGCCCCGCCCGATGCCGAGCCCGGCCCCGGTGACGACGGCCACCTGGTCGTCGAGGCGGAAGCGCTCGAGGATCACGACGTCGTGCGGCCTCGCCGCAGACCGGGCGCGGCGCGTCCGGCTACCAACGGCATGTCGAGATAGGTGCGCAGTCCGGGCTCGGCGGCGCAGACGTAGGGCACGGCGTTGACACAATGCAGCGCCGTCGCCACGATGCCGGGATTGCGGGCCAGGCCGGCCTCGATCGATGCCGGGTGGAGCTTGCGGAAGGTCACCAGGCAGTCGGGGTCGCCGGTGATCTCGACCTCGAAGTGCTCGCCGTCGGGGCCGAAGCGCCACGGCGGGTCGAGGTTCTCCTCGCCCATGAGCCAGTTGACTGCTGCCGTGACCACGGGCTCGCCGTCGACCAGTCCCTCCCACTTGAAGCGCTGTGCGGCCACCCGGCCCGGGGCGATCGGCCCGATCGGCGAGTCGATGGGCGCGGTGGCCACCGCCATTTCGTGCGTGGTGCGCAGGGCGGGGTCGAGGTCGAACCCGAGCTCGTCGGCCACCATGTGCACGGACTGGCGGAAGCCCCCGCCCAGGGCCTCGGCCATGATGCTCTGGCGCGACTCCTCGGGTGTCTTGCCGAAGAGCATCCAGTCGCGGATGACGTCGGGGGCGCCGTAGGTGCGGATGTCGGAGAACTCCTCGGCCCGCACGTGGGTGATGGAGCCCGAGAGGGCCGAGACCATGAGCGGGAAGCGTTCGGTGATCCCGCCCGGGTGGATACCCGTGCCGTGCAGGGTGACGCCGGCGCTCCGGCACACCGCGTCGAGCTGTTCGCGTTCCTCACTTGGCGGGTAGAACCAGCCGAGCGGCGTCACCAGGTTCTTGCCCGACTCGAGGATCCGGGTGACCACGCCGACGTCGGCGAAGATCGGGCTGTAGACCACGCAGTCGGCGTCGAGTGCCAGCAAGCGCGTCGACGTCCGCGCTCGCCGCCACCCCGAGCGGGTCGCGGCCGATGAGGGCGCCCACGTCCATCCCGTCTTTGGCCTCGCTGTGCACCCAGCAGCCGGCCAGCTCGAGATCGGGATGGGCCAGCACACCTTCGATGGCCGCTCGGCCCACGTTGCCGGTGGCCCACTGGATCACTCGGTACGTCACGGTTCCACCCCCCACAGGTCGGCGTTGGACCCACCATAGGTGACGCCCTCGGTCGCGGCGTGGGTCGAGCGAGCGTCCTCCAGACTCCTTCCCTCAGTGAGAACCGTCTCTCGGCCCCTGGGGTCGTCAAGGACCCTCGACGGGGGTTGTTGCGTTATCGTCCGAACGCGCCGTGTGTTCGAGCGACTGCACGGCGGAGTAACGATGAGGCGACCGGGAGGTGCTGCGTGGGGATCGTGGACGAGAACCGGACGCTGATCGAGGGGTTCTGGGCCGACCTGTACCGCCAGGACCTCGAGGCGGCGGCGGCCCGCTTCACTCCCGACGGCGAGTACACCGACGTCGAGACGCCCGAGGACGACGTGGCCCGCGGGCCCGACGAGATCGTGCGGCGCCTCTCGCTGGCCTTCGGGAAACTGACGGAGCTGCGCGACGAGCGGCGGCACCTCGTCGTCGGTGACGACGTCGTCATGACCGAGCACGTCGAGCACTGGGCCTGGCCGACGGGTGAGACCATGGCGCTGCCCGTGGCCTCGGTGCACGAGGTGCGCGACGGCGCCATCACACGCTGGTGCGACTACTGGGACATGAACGTACTCGTGGCTGCCGCGCCGCAGTGGTGGTTCGAGCACGTGCTGACGGGCTGGAAGTAGGCGGCCGATGGCGCGCCTCGTCTCTGGTCGGCGCCACCGTGGTGGATGCCGACGGCCCGCGTCCCGACACCACTGTCGTCGTCGAGGACCGTCGCATCGCCGCCGTCGCGTCCCGGCTCGTCGGTCGAGGTCCGACGCAGGGGACCGGGTGGTTGAGCCTGGGCGGGCGCACCGTGATGCCGGGCATGGTGAGCAGCCACTTCCACGCCACGTACCACGAGCTCGGTTCCAAGGTCACGCCCTTCGGGCTCGAGGAGCCGCCGGCGCTCCAGGCCGTGCGGGCCGCCCATCACCTCGAGCTCCTCCTGCGCAGTGGCTTCACCGGCGCGGTGAGCGCGGGCGCACCCTTCGCCATCGATGCCTCCATGAAGGCGGCCATCGCCGAGGGCCTCTTCCCCGGTCCGCGGCTCATGGCAGGCAGCCGCGACGTCAGCACGACCGGGCACGCCGGCGACAAGAGCTTCCCGTGGTACTGGGACGTCGGGGCCCAAGGTGCCATCAACCGCTCCGACGGACCGGCCGAGTTCCGGCGCGCCGTGCGCGAGGAGATCAAGCAGGGGGCGGAGATCATCAAGATGTTCGTCACCGGCGGCCACGGCACGGTGGCCCCGGCCGAGCAGACGGAGATGACATCCGAGGAGATCTCGGCCGGGGTGGAGGCCGCGCATCAGCGCGGTGCACTCGTGCGCGGGCACATCGCCAACCGTGCGGCGCTGCACATGGCGCTCGACGCCGGGATCGACGTCGTCGACCACGGCGACGGCCTGGACGAGCGCGCGATCGAGCGGATGGTCGAGCAGGGGACGTTCCTCGTGCCGAGCCAGCTCTTCCCGGCCCGCTTCGCCGAAATGATGGCCGGCGGTGGCCTCGGGTTCACGGCCGCCATGGCCGCAGGACATCGAGCGGGCGTTGGCCATCCTGCCCGCGGCCAACGATGCCGGAGTCAAGCTGCTCGTCGGCGACGACTACGGCGCCATCGGGCTGCCCCACGGCCGCTACGCCGACGAGCTCGAGTTCTACGTGAAGGAGGCCGGCATCCCGGCGCTCGACGTGATCCGCTGGGCGACCCGCAACGGCTTCGAGCTCATGGGCCGGGGCCACGAGCTCGGTTCGGTGCGCGAGGGCTACCTGGCCGACCTGCTCGTGGTGGACGGCGATCCGCTCTCCGACATCGCCGTGCTGCAGGACCCGGCCCGCCTGCTGGCGGTGATGAAGGGCGGGACGCTGGTCAAGGACGAGTTGGCCAGCCTGGAGGCGACCGCCTGAGGCAGTACCCTCCCGAGCATGATCATCATCGCCGGCTCACTCAGCTTCGACCCGGCCGACCGGGAGGACGTGCTGGCCAGCCTGGCCGAGGTGACGGAGGCCTCCCGGCGCGACGCCGGCTGCGTGGAGTACGTCTGGTCCGAAGACCTCGAGGCGCCGAACACCTTCCGGTTCTTCGAGTGCTGGGACTCGCAGGCCGCGCTCGATGCGCACCTGGCGGCCCCGCACGAGGCCGTCTTCGGCGAGCGCAACCTGACCCGGTTGACCGGGGCGACTGCCACCACCTACGAGGCCGCACCGGTCCCGCCGTCTTGATCCGGCTCGACCGTGGCAGACGGCGCATGGATCTGAGCCGACCCGGGCGTGCCGCGTCCGCGCTGGAGTCGGGCGGGCGGTCGACGCGCTGCCATCGGGACCCCGCCGCCGGGTGCGCGCCGCTCTCGGGCGGCCGGGACCGCGACAGCTGGCGCTCGACGAGCTCGACGAGGAACTCGACCGGGCCACCACCCTCATGGCGACCGCACCCGACGAGGCCCACGCGCTGCTCGGATCCTTCGTCCTCGCCCTGCCGTCGTCGTCCACCGGCGGATCCCTTCTCCGAGCGCTACCGGGAGTGGACCTGGGACCTCTACCGCCGCATCTCGGGGCGAGACTCCTACGACACCTCGCACGAGGCCTCGCCCTTCGACTTCGAGTTGGCGCGCCAGCGCCCCTTCCCGTACCAGAGCGGGTCGCTGGCCATGGTGGGCCGCGACCTGGTCGGCTCGCGGCCACCTGCTGCGCTGCCTGTCCGATCTCGAGGCGCGGCGCGTGGTCGAGTTCGGGCCCGGCTGGGGCAACGTCACTGCGGACATGGTGGCGACCGGTCTCGACGTCACCGCGGTCGAGGTGGACGAGAACTTCTGCCGGCTCGTGGCCGAGCGCGCGCACGGTCCGGGCCGCCTCGAGGTGGAGCAGGCCGACATGCTCACCTTCTTCGCCGGGGAACGCTACGACGCCGCCGTGTTCTACGAGAGCTTCCACCACTGCGCCGACCACCTCGAAATGCTGCGCCACCTCCACGGCATCGTCCGGCCCGAGGGTGCGGTCCTCTTCGCCGCCGAGCCCGTGCAGCACCTCGACTACCCCTGGGGCCCCCGCCTCGACGGGCTCTCGGTCTGGTCCAGCCGGACCCACGGCTGGCTCGAGCTCGGCTTCGATCAGCGCTATTTCGACAAGGCGCTGGCCCGCACCGGCTGGCGCGGCGAGCGGCGCCTGGCCGGCGCCCGGCCGGGCGAGACCGACGTCATCGTGGCCCGGCCGGTCTACGCGCCCTGAGCCCACGGACTGGGTGACCAGCCCGAAGACCCGGGTCTGCGGAGCAGCGAACGCCCATGCCGGGACCCCGGCGGCCGGCGGCCCTATCATCCGGGCCGCACCGGTTCCGGGTCCCGCTCGGTGCGGGGGTTCGTGGGGGCGCCGGTCAGAGGAGCAATCGCATGCGCATGTCGAGGTGGATCGCCGCCGCCGCTGTTCTCGCCGTGGCCCTGGGCACGCTGGCCGGCGCCGCCCCGGCCGGCGCGGCAGGCGACAGTGCCCTCTACGGTGCGGCGGCCACGCTGAGCGGGCCGGTCACCACCGGCACAATCATCGAACCGCTCTCGGGTGTCGGCACCAACCTGGCGGCCAACGGCTACGAGGAGCAGGAGTACTTCGCCTCGGGGACGGCGCACGCCTTCAAGGCCACCTCGAGCCCGTCCGACGGGCGCTTGGTCGTCGCGCCGACGACCTCCGCCGGCTACGAGACCCGCATCATCGTGCGCCGCCCCACGTCATCCCAAGAAGTTCAACGGCACCGTCATTGTCGAGTGGCTCAACGTCTCGGCCGGCGAGTCCTCGCCCGACTGGGACTACCTCAACCCGATGCTCATGCGCGACGGCTACGCCTGGGTCGGCGTGTCTGCCCAGGCGCTCGCCATCGGTGGTGGTTCCTCCATCCTCGGGACCCAGACGGGCGGCGGCCTCGTGCAAAAGGAGCCGAGTCGCTACGGGTCGCTGCACCATCCCGGCGACCAGTACGCGCTCGATATGTACGCCCAGATCGGCCTGGCCCTGCGCCACAATCACGGGGCTGACGTGTTCGGATCCCTCCACCCGCGCCACATCGTGGCGGTCGGCGAATCCCAGTCGGCCTTCTACATGACCGACTTCGCGGACGCCCTGCAGCCCGTGACCCACGCCTACGACGGGATCTTCATCCACAGCCGCGGCGGTGGGGGAGCCGGCATCGGTACGGGGACCGGATTGAAAGGCGACCTGCGCATCCGCACCGACCTCACGGTCCCGGTGTTCATGTTCGAGACCCAGACCGACCTCACTACGCTCGGCTACGCGGCGTCGCAGCAACCCAACACCACGCGCATCCGCACCTGGGAGGTGGCGGGGACCTCGCACGCCGACGCCTACGTGGTCGGCGGGAACGGCGGAATCCTCGGCTGTACCCAGCCCATCAACGATGGGCCCCAGCATGAAGTGGTCCAGGCCGCGTTCACCGCCTTCGACAAGTGGGTGGTGGACGGGACCGCGCCACCGACACCGGCCTTCTTCCACCTCACCAGCCCCACCCCGCCACCTATGCGCTCGACAAGTACGGCAACGTCATCGGCGGCGTGCGCACGCCCGCGGTCGACGTCCCCATCTCGACGCTGAGCGGGGCGGCTCCACCGGGAGCGACCGTCATCTGCTCGCTCTTCGGATCGGCCATCCCGCTCAGCACGTCCACGCTGGCCACGCTGTACCCGACCAAGGCGGACTACATCGCCGACTACACCAAGAGCCTGGACAAGGCCATCAAGGGCGGGTACATCCTGGCCGCCGACCGCTCCGCCCTGCTGGCCCAGGCCGAGCAGGCGCCGATTCCCGCTACCGCATCGGGCTCATAACCCGAACGTTCGGCGTCATAGAGCTGCTTGAATCGATCCTCCCAGCCGTCTCCGGTCAACGCCTTCACCCCCGTGCTGGCATCAATGTCTCGAACGACGTACTTGTTTCATCGCCGAGCAAACTTGGAGAGGTCCGGCATGGGTGGCCTCCGAACCGGAGCGGCGAGGATACTCAGCCATTGACCAGCGCAAGAAGGGCGATGCGGGGCACCAGACGCCTTCGGCCGAGACGGACGAAGGGGAGCTCCCCGCGAGCCACGAGTTCGTAGGCGAAAGCCCTTGAGATCCCGAGGAAGTCGGCGGCTTGGGTGACGCTGTAGACGAGTGGGCGGGCGCCTGAGGGTTCGAGAGGTGAGCAGAGATTCGAGATTGTGGATTCTGGGATCGGATTGTCTTCGGCGTTCGGTTCTTTCCATCTTGATGCCAGCCGCGTCTGTCGTTGCACTCATGCGGTCCTCCTGATCGCGACATTGATCCTTCACTCAAGAAGCGACAGAAAGAGCCGCCAAACCGAACAACATCGACGTCACACGGACGAACGACGGCTGGACCCTGACCCATGCGTTGACACGGCGACGACCGGTGAAGACGAAGGTCGACTCAAGCGACGTGTCGCGCAACAGCATGCGTGCGTTGCATCACTAAAGGTCGAGAGAACTTGCCGATTCGGAGTGATGATCTCACTCAGATGCCGGGGCTAGATGTCCGCGGATTTCTTCACAGTTTCAAGCCGCCCTTCCCCTAGGACGGCGGCTGCGCCGCCGTCTCGGCCGGGCGGTCGGGGCCTTCGGCCCCTCCTAAACAACTGCTGGTTCTCGTTGAGAAACTCGAGGCGAGGCGGCGCCCCTCAACATTCCGAACCCCCGCTCAACTTGTTGGCGAACCGGAATCGATAGCGGCTTTGGCGTCACTCGGACAGGAGCCACTTAGAGGTTCGCTGCGCCGACCTCTCGCCAGAGGAATTGATGCGACAGCTATCGGCGAACTCGGCACCGAGCCAGTTGGTGCGACCGAGGCCTCTTTCGCATTCTCGGTTCGGGTTGTGCGTCCTGTGCCTAGACCCCTTTGTTGGGGTCTTCGTTGCGGATGGGAGCGTTGGACCGCTACAGGCATCATCCGGCTATCTGTTGGTCCGACTTGAATCATTTGAGACCTGCAACTGGGTTTGCTATGTTGCAAACGCCTGAATCTGCCGTCCTGAGGAGTGCAGATGAGGAAGAGTCTGACGGTTCGAGTTGCGTGTGCGTTCCCGTTGTTGCTCGTTGCACTTCTCGCGTTCGCTTCAACCGATCACGCTGCTGCAGCCGTGACTCCACACAATCACGGGGGCGTCATCTCTGACTTCACCGATCCAAGCATCGACTGGCCCTCAGGGATTACGGATGGTCCTGATGGCTCGATTTGGTTCACCAATCTCAACGGTGGTCCAAATGGCCAAGGCTCGATCGGACGAGTTACTCCAGCTGGAGTCGTATCAAATTTCACCGGCTCTGGAATAGCGGAGCCAGTGAGCATCACGACAGGTCCTGATGGCGCGCTCTGGTTCACCAATGAGACGGGCGGCACAGACAACACTGGATCCATTGGGAGGATCACGACGAGTGGAATCGTCAGCATCTTCACGGGCGCCGGTATCGATGCCCCGTATGGAATCACCGTTGGACCTGATGGCGCTTTGTGGTTCACGAACTATCTGAATTACTCCATCGGCCGCATCACAACGACCGGGGAGGTGACGAACTACTACGTAGGGGAGCGAGGACCTCTCGGAATCACGACCGGACCAGATGGCGCGCTCTGGTTCACGGTTTACGGGATAACAAACGGCCCACTTGACGGCGGCATTGGACGTTTGACCACCTCTGGAGTGGTGACGTACTTCACCGGCGCCGATATTCTCAACCCGGTTGGGATCACGGCCGGACCCGACGGTGCTCTTTGGTTTACTGATGCTGACGGGATTGGGCGAATCACTACCGCCGGAGTGCTGAGCAACTTCACGGGTCCAGGTATGAATGAGCCAGAAGGGATCGCTGTTGGTGCCGATGGCGCGCTCTGGTTTGTGAACCACTCCGGCGTTCAGATTGGCGACGAATATGTAGGGAGAATTACGACCGCAGGAGTTGTAAGTGCCTACACAAGCACCACCATCGATGGCGCGACAGATATCACCGAGGGTCCCGATGGAGCCATGTGGTTTACGAACCAGGGGTACACAAACAGCTCTCCTGAGTCCATAGGACGAATTACGGTTGTCCCATCCTCCTCTGTTTCGCCATCTTCGGGCTCATTCGGCACGACAATCTCGGTGTCTGGGAGCGGATACGTGCCGGGCGAGCAGATAAATGTTCATTACAAGACGGGCGTCTCAATTTATCCGGCCATTTCGATTTGCAGTGCAATTGCCGGTTCAACGGGTGAGTTTGATTGCTTAGGGCGTATCCCACGTGAGCCCATTGCTGGCGCCAAAGGGGCTCATGTCGTCGTGGTCGATGGAACGCTATCTGGTGCCAGATCGAGTGCGACGTTTCTGCTCCGTAGCGCCTAATGATGCTGAAAGGGGGTCATATCCGCCACACCAGGTTGATAGCGAGAGTTGCCGTGCCCATGCTTCTCGTTGTCCCGCTCCTTGTCGTGGCACCGCAGGCGTGGTCGGCCACGGTCAACCACGGCGGAGTCATCACCAACTACACCGGCACCGGCATTTCTGACCCCAACTACATAACTGCGGGTCCAGACGGCGCGCTCTGGTTCACGAACTTGGGGAACGACTCAATCGGGCGCATCACCACGTCGGGGATCGTTACCAACTACACCGGTGCCGGCATTGGAGATCCCTATGCCATCACGGTCGGTCCTGACGGCGCGCTGTGGTTCGCCAATGCTAATAACAACTCGATCGGAAGGATCACAACCTCAGGGGTCGTAACCAACTACAAGCACGCCGGTATCGACGAACCCGATGCAATAACCGCCGGTCCAGGCAACAGCCTGTGGTTCGCCGACTCGAACGACTCGATCGGCAAGATCACAACGTCAGGGGTCAGCCAGATCTACACCAGCACCCAAATTCACTTGCCCGACGACATCACACTTGGTCCTGACGGGGCACTCTGGTTCACCAACTTCCGGACCAAATCGATCGGGAGAATCACCGTCAATGGCGTCGTGTCTCACTTCAGCGGCACAAGAACAAAATGGCCAACCGGAATAACTACCGGACCTGACGGCGCACTCTGGTACACGAACTGGGGAAACTCCTCGATCGGGCGCGTCACGGCGGTCCCCGAGCTGACCCTGTCCCGATCGTCGGGCAGACCGGGTGCGGCCTTGGACGTGACCGGGGAGGGATACCAACCGGGTGAGGACCTGGCGGTCGTGTACCAGACCGGGCTTTCAAGTCCCGCCTCGGCCACGCTATGCACGACGATCGCTGCTACCAACGGCACGTTCACTTGTTCTGGAGACGTCCCCGCTAAAGCGAGCGCGGGCGCCCACGGGAGTCACGAGATCAACGTGGAGGGGACGAGTTCTGGTGCCGAGGCGAAAGCGACGTTCATGCTGACCTGAGGTCGAACTCATCTGAAATGCGGGCATCGCCCCAACCGGCTCAACATCCACACCACTCATCTGGATCGCCACTGTCACCAGTTTGGGGCAGCCCGAGTCAGGTCTGATTGGCTCGACGTGTCGGTCGGGAACCTCGCTCGGCCAAGTTGCACGGATGCAGTCAATCCCACGGATTCAGATTTCTGCGTCGTTCGTCGCTTTCCTGCTCAGCACGGGTGCGTCGCATTAAATCCGCCAACTCGGTCATTCCACGCAGTCCTGTTGGACAGAACGAACAGGTCTCATAACCTTTGCGAGCTCCCTCCATTCCCGCAACCGGCGTGGGGCACGGATCCGCGCCACAATGTGCGCCTTCCGGCGACGATGCGATCCGAGGTGCTTTCCATGAGTTTCACGCCGTACGACCGGCCGGTGCGCGCCGCTTTCATCGGCCTGGGCCGTATCTACGACCTGAATGTCCGGGGATATCTCGACAATCCGGACGTCGAAGTCGTGGCCTTGGTCGACCAGCTCTCGGAGCGCCGGGACGAGCGGGCGGCCGACTGGCCGGAGGCCAAGACCTTCGCCTCGGCGGCCGAGCTGGCGGCCAGCGGACTCGAAGTTGACGCCGTGGAGGTCCTGCTTCCCACCCCGTTCCATGACGAGGCGGTGGCCGAGCTGCTCGGATACGGCTGGCACGTCAACCTGCAGAAGCCGATGTGCAACGACCTCGAGGGCGCCGGGCGCATGCTCGAGGCGGCCCGGGCCAACGACCGGTTGCTTCGGGTCATGGAGAACTATGTGTTCTACGAGCCGCTGATCAGGCTGAAAGAGGTCGTGGAGTCGGGCGAGATCGGCACGGTGAGCGGCTATCACATGAAGATGGTGGCCAGCGGACGAGGCGGGTGGGACGTCCCCGCCAACAGCTTCGAATGGCAGTTTCGCCAGATGCGCGAGGGGCGGGGGATCCTGGTCTTCGACGACGGTTGGCACAAGATGGCGACCGCCCACTGGCTCTTCGGCCCGGTCAAGGAGGTCCGGGCCTGGCTGGGTGGCACCGAGGTCGTGCCCGGCATCACGCTCGACGCGCCGGCCACCATCGTGTGGGAGCACGAGAACGGTGTGCGCGGCGTGTGGGACATCACGTTGGCTACCGACATGTACCTCCGCTCGGACTACTACACGAACGACGAGCGCTGGGAGGTCACCGGCTCGAAGGGGTACGCCCGGGTCAACCGCTGCACGGGGCGCGGCATTCAGCAGCCGAGCCTGGAGGTCTACCTGGACGGTCTCATGCGCGAGTACCACGCGCTCGACGATGACTGGGCCAGCAGCTTCCGCGACTCGGGCCTGCACTGGTTGCGCTATCTCCGCACCGGAGAGGGTCCCATGCTCTGGAGCGCGGGGGAGGCGGCCGACATCCTCCGGTTCGCCCTGGCCGCCTACGCCAGCAGTGAGGCGGGAGGGCTCGGGGTCAGCCCCGCGTCCCTCGGCTAGGAGCAGACTGTGGGCGGACGCCGCCTCCTACGTGACCGCTGGCGTGCTCGTTGCCACCCTCACCGGCGGCAGGAGTGGAGCGAAGAACACCGCAACGAGCGGCTATCGGGCGGTGCTGACGGATCGCCGTTACAGCGGCCTCGCTCTTCTCAACGTCGGCGTCGCTCTGCACGACAGCATGCTTCGGGTGGCGATGCCGTTGTGGATCGTGACCCGGACCTCAGTACCGCCGGCCATCCTCGGGCCGCTGTTCGCTCTCAATACCTTCCTTGTCGCCTTCCTGCAGGTTCGGGTGACGCGTGCAGTCACCCGACGCCGCAACATTTCCCATGCGTACCGGATGGCTGTGGCGGCCTTCGGGATCGCTGCCGGCGGATTCGCCCTCGCCCCCACCGTGCCCACCATCCCAGCGGCGGGACTCCTTGCCATCGCTCTTATGGCGCTCACCGTGGCGGAGCAGGTCGACACCGCGGGCGAGGCCTTTCTCTCCATCGAGATGGCACCACCAAAGCTGCAAGGTCGATACATCAGCCTGTTCAAAACCTCGATGACCATCCAGCAGGCCGTCGGGCCGGCGTTCGTCACCTTCGCCCTCGTCCTTCTCGGCGAGGCCGGCTGGCTCGTCATCGCGGCAACCGCCGCAACCGCGGCGCTCAGCAGTCGCAGCCTGGCAAATGGCGCGACCTTCACCAAAGACGGAGGCGCTGAAGCCGAGCCTCAAAACCCCTAGAGGGCATTGCGTGAAGAGCTGCGTGCGTGCACCGGTCGTCCGTCACGCAGCTCGTCGTGAGCCTCGTTCCCGGGGACCACCTCAGTTGGGACGACACATGGGATTCCGAGGGCCCTACACCCGCTCCTGCTGCGGCATGCTCTGGTGCTGCGGCACCGGGTAGATCGGCATGTCGTTGTCGAGGTTGAGGATCTGGACCTCGGTGATGCCCCTGGCCATGATCGCGGCCATCGTGTCGTCGGCGGTGCTGGGCAGCGCCGGCACCGAGGCGTCGGCGTGACCGGGGTGCAGGGTGCGACGTCAGGTCGCCCGCCGTCTTGCGCCGCCAGGCCGAGATGTTCGGGGCCCGCACGCCGAAACGCTCCTCGAGGAAGCGCATCTGCGAGGTGTGGTCGAAGACCTGTGACGCCACGTGGCCGCCCCGGCTGAAGGGCGAGATCACGAGCAGCGGTACCCGGAAGCTCATGCCGACGGGGCCGCGGATCCCTTTGGCGTCCGACGGCAAGGTGTGCTGGGTCAGGTACTCGCCCGGCGTGCCGGCCGGCGGGACCGGCGGCGGGACGTGGTCGAAGAACCCGTCGTTCTCGTCGTACATGTGGAACAGCACCGTCTTGGACCACACCTCGGGGTTCGAGGTCAGCGTGGCCAGCACCTGGCTGGTGTAGTACTCGCCCAGGGCGGGCGGCGCCGAGGGGTGCTCGTCGTAGCCCGCCGGCGGGATGAGCCAGCTGACGGCGGGCAGCTGGCCCGACGCCACGTCGGCCGCGAAGTCGCTCGGGTACTGCGGGAGGAAGGCCTTCTGGTACAGGGCCGAGCTCGGGTTCTTGTACTGGGCGAAGTAGGGGAGGATGGCGTCGCTCAGGATCCCGTGCTGCTCGAAGAAGGGCGGCAGGTAGATCGATCCCGTCGGGTTGTACACCTTCCAGCTGACGCCGGCGTCCTCGAGCACCTCGGGGATGGTGTCCCAGTGCGCGCTGTAGATGACGTCGGGTGACGAGCTGGTCTCGAGGACGGGGCCGCCGGCGTGGCCCGTGGGGTCGACCGTTCCCGAGAGCGCCATCAGGCGGTTCGGGTGCGTCGGCCCGAGCACCGAGCAGTGGTAGTTGTCGCCGATGGTGAAGGCGTCGGCCAGCGCGTAATAGAAGGGAAGGTCCTGACGCTCGTAGTAGCCCATGGTGAGGACGCCGTGCTCGGGACCCTCGAACTGCGGTCTGCACGTGGGTGCGCACGAAGGCGTCGTTGGTGCCGTTGCCCCGGCTCAGGTGCTCGCCCTGCCAGCTGTGGTCGAGGTCCGCCGTGGTCTCGCCGATGGCCTGGGAGGAGTCGAGGTGGAAGGGCAGCAGCGTGCGGTCGCGCCCGCCCGGCCAGGCCTGGGCGAACGCGCCGAGGTTGCCCTTGGGATGGTCGTCGAAGCCGCGCACGCCGGGGTAGGTGCCGTAGTAGTGGTCGAACGAGCGGTTCTCCTGCATGAGGAAGACCACGTGCTCGATCGCCCCGAGGTCCGAGCCCGCCGGCTTGGTGGCCGCCGCCGCCCGGGCCAGGGCCGCCCCCGCCCTGGCGGTGTCACCTCGGCTGGCCGCCGCCAAGACCGCCGCGCCGCCGGTGGCGAGCGCGGCGGAGAGCAGCGTGCGCCGGTCGAAGCGCGGTGTGTGTGCCGTCATGTCGGTTGTCCTCTCATGAGGCCGGAGCGATGAGTTCGGGATCGTTGTTGCGCACGTTGCCGACGCGCGTCCCGACCGGGTGGTGGGCCACCGTCCCGGCGGGCAGCGGCGACAGGAGGGCGCGCAACTCCTCGACGTCCTCGTTGGCCGGGTCGAGCCAGAGGTCGAAGGTCGCCGGGTCGAGCAGCACCGGCATGCGGTCGTGGATGCCCTCCATGTCCGGACCGGCCGTCGTGGTGATGATGGTGCAGCTGCGGATGGCGGGCGCGTCGGGCGGCAGGTTCTTGTCGCGCCAGCGCTCGGCCAGGCCGGCGAAGGCCATGGGCGCACCGTCGGCGCGGGTGAAGAAGTGCGGCTGCTTGCCGCCGCTCTTGGTGCGCCGCCACTCGTAGAAGCCGTCGGCCGGAACGATGATGCGTCGCTTCTCGAAGGCCTCGCGGAACGAGGGCTTGGTGAGCACCGTCTCGCGGCGGGCGTTGATGAGCCGGCTGGCCGACTTGGTGTCCTTGGACCACCACGGAATGAGGCCCCAGCGGAAGGTCATCAGCGTGCGCTCGGGCGGGCCCCCGTCCGTCGGGCGGTCGCGCACGCCGAGCACCTCGTCGGTCGGCGCCACGTTCCAGCTGGGGTGTTCGTTCTCGGCTCCCTCGCCGAGGGAGGCGCCGAAGTACCGGGCCAGCCGGGCCGGTGGGGTGTAGAGGGCAAAGCGTCCGCACATGCGGGCTGCATTGTGACGTGTAGGTGACACCGCCGCGGTTCAGGGCGTTGACCTGGTCCTTTGGCTCCCGGAGCGGGGCGGGCCCGGCGTCGGTACAGTACGAACATATGTTCGCTTTCCAGGCTGGGGACCCACCTCCCTCCCGTTCGCGCACCCTGCCTGCCGGGCTGGCCGACCGGGTCAAGCCGGCCACGCCGGTGGCCGGGCGCACCCTGCCGGTGCCCGGGCCGCTGGCCCCCCTCTTCCCCGATGGCTCCCTGCGCCGGGGGACGACCGTCACCGTGGAGGGGCCGCCGGGGCACGGGGCCACCACGTTGGCCCTGTCCCTGCTGGCGGCGGCCTCGGGGGCGGGGAGCTGGTGCGCCGCGGTCGGCCTGCCCGATCCCGGCGTGGTGGCGGCCGCCGGGCTCGGGCTCGACCTGCGCCGCGTCGTCTTCGTCCCTCATCCGGGGGCCGGCTGGGCCGAGGCGGCGGGCGACCTCCTCTCCGGCGTCGACGCCGTCCTGGTGCGCCCGCCCGGCCGGGCCCGCCTGACCGCGGCCCGGCATCTGAGCGCGCGGGCCCGCGACCGCCAGGCCGCGCTGGTGGTGCTCGTCGAGGGGCCGGGCCGCTGGCCCGTGGGCGGGGACCTGGCGCTGTCGGTGGGCGAGGTCGAGTGGGAAGGGGTGGGCCGGGGACACGGCTACCTGCGCGGCCGCCGGGCCCAGGTGCGCGTCAGCGGCCGCCGCGCCGCGGGCCGCGACGGCGAGTGCTCGCTCTGGCTCCCGGCCGGTTCGGGGGTGGTCGCCACGGCGGCCGAGGTGGAGGAGGGGCCGGCGGACGCCGGTCCCGGGAACGGGCCGGAGGCGGCCTGAGCGGCGTGGTGGTGGAGAAGACGTGGAACGGCTGGTCGTCATCTGGTGCCCCGACCTCCTCGAGGAGGGTGAGCGGGGAGAAGAGGCCCGGCGCTTCGCCGGGGTCGTGGCCCGGGCGGGCGAGCTGTGCCCCTGGGTGCACGCGGTCCGCCTCGGCGTCTGCGCCCTTCCGGCGCGCGGGCCGGCCCGCTTCTTCGGCGGGGAGGAGGCGGTGGTGTCCCGTCTGGTCGCGGCCGTGGACGAGGAGGCCACGGCCGGCGTGGCCGACGGTCTCTTCGCCGCCATGCTCGCGGCACGGGAGGGGCTGATCGTCCCGCCCGGCGGGACGGCCGATTTTCTCGCCCCGTGGTCGGTGGCCACCCTGGCCCGGCCCGATCTCGCCGTCACCTTGCAGCGGCTCGGGATCACCACCCTGGGCCAGTTCGCCGTGCTGCCCGCGGCCAATGTCACGGACCGCTTCGGCGCGGACGCCGCCGCCTGCCATGCCGTGGCCCGGGGCGAGAGCGGGGAGCTGGCCGGCCTGCGCGACAAGGGCATTGAGCGCCGGCTCCGGGTGGCCCGGGGCGAGGATCCCGACCGGGGGGACGCCCCCCCGCCGCCCTTCCAGCCCGGCTTCTTCGGCGGCGCCTCCGAGGCGGACCGGCGCGCCGCCCGCGCCTTCGTCAAGGTCCAGGAGCGCCTGGGCGTCGAGGCGGTGCTGATGGGGCGGGTGCAGGGTGGGCGCGACCCGGCCGGCCGCTCGGTGCTGGTGCCCTGGGGCAGTCCCGAGGCCGACCCCGGCCCGGCCGGCGCCCCGTGGCCGGGCCAGCTGCCGCCGCCGGCGCCGACCGACGTGCTGCGCGCCCCGCCCCGGGCCGAGCTGATCGACGCCGAGGGGAACGCCATGGTGGTGAGCGGGCGGGGGCTGCTCACGGCACCGGTCGACCGGCTCTCGGTCGGCGGCGGTCCCTGGGCGCAGGTGGTGGGCTGGGCCGGTCCCTGGCCGGTGACCGAGCGCTGGTGGTCGGTGCGCCGGCGCCGGGCCCGGCTCCAGGTCGTCACGGCGGACGGGGTGGCCCGCCTGCTCTGCACCGAGCGCGGCCAGTGGTGGGTGGAGGCGCTCTATGACTGAGCGCTACGCCGAGCTCCACGCGCACTCGGGGTTCAGCTTCCTCGACGGGGCCAGCGATCCCGAGGAGCTGGTGGCCGAGGCGCACCGGCTCGGGCTCGACGCACTGGCGCTCACCGACCATCACGGCTTCTACGGCGTGGTGCGCTTCGCCGAGGCGGCCCGGGCCGTCGGCCTGCCGACCGTGTTCGGCACCGAGGTCACGCTGGCCCCGGCCAGCCCGCGCACCGGTGAGCCCGACCCGACCGGGGCCCACCTGCTCGTGCTGGCCCGCGACCCGGTGGGGTACGCAGCGCCTCTCGACCGTGCTGGCCGACGCCCACCTGGCGGGCGGGGAGAAGGGCAAGCCCGTCTTCACCCTCGACGCGCTGGCCCGCGCCGCCGACGGGCACTGGGTGGTGTTGAGCGGCTGCCGGAAGGGGGCGGTCCCCGCCGCGCTGATGGATGCCGGGCCCGGCGCGGCCTCCCGGGAGGTGGGACACCTGGTCGAGGCGTTCGGGCGGGCCAACGTCGCCCTCGAGCTGTGGGACCACGGGGACCCGGTCGACACGGCGCGCAACGACGCCCTGGCCCGCCTGGCCGTGGAGTGGGGGGTCGACGCCGTGGCCACCAACAACGTGCACTACGCCACCCCGGCCGGGTTCCACTTGGCCACCACGCTCTCGGCGGTGCGGGCGCGCCGGCCCCTGGCCGAGCTGGAGGGCTGGCTGCCCTCGGCCCCCGCGGCCTGCCTGCGTTCGGCGGCCGAGCAGTCGCGGCGCTTCGCCCGCTGGCCCGGTGTGGTCGAGCGGGCGGCCGAGCTCGGGCGGGCCTGCGCCTTCGACCTGCGCCTGGTGGCGCCGCGGCTGCCCGACTTCCCGGTGCCCGAGGGCATGGACGAGCAGGGCTACCTGCGCCAGCTGGTGACCGAGGGGGCGCGGGAGCGCTACGGGCCGCCCGAGCGCGAACGGGTGCCGGGGGCGTGGAAGCAGATTGGAGCACGAACTCGCCGTGATCGGCCAGCTCGGCTTCGCCGGCTACTTCCTCGTCGTGTGGGACATCGCCCAGGTGTGCCGGCGGTTGAACATCTACTGCCAGGGCCGCGGCTCGGCCGCCAACTCGGCCGTCTGCTACGCGCTCGGCGTCACCAACGTCGACGCGGTCGACCTCGGGCTGCTCTTCGAGCGCTTCCTCTCCCCGGCGCGCGACGGCCCGCCCGACATCGACGTGGATATTGAGTCGGGGCGACGCGAAGAGGTGATCCAGTACGTGTACGAACGCTACGGACGGCGCCACGCCGCCCAGGTGGCCAACGTCATCACCTACCGGCCGCGCTCGGCCGTGCGCGACGTGGGCAAGGCCTTCGGCTTCACCCAGGAGGAGGTGGACGGCTGGTCGGCCGGGATCGACGCCGTGCACGGGCGGGGGCCGTCGTCGGTCGCGGCCGTGCACGAGGCGGTGGCGGCGCGCGACGAGGTGCCGCCGCTGGTGGCCGAGCTGGCGGCCCAGGTGTTGAACCGGCCGCGCCACCTCGGCATCCATTCGGCCGGCATGGTGCTGTGCGACCGGCCGGTGGTCGAGGTGTGCCCGGTGGAGTGGGGGCGCATGCCCGGCCGCTCGGTGCTCCAGTGGGACAAGGACGATTGCGCCGCCATCGGGCTGGTCAAGTTCGACCTGCTCGGCCTGGGCATGCTCGAGGCGCTGCACCGCATGGTCGACCTGGTGCACGACTTCTTCGGGGTGACCATGGACCTGGGCCAGCTGCCCCAGGAGCCCGAGGTCTACGACCTGCTCTGCCGGGCCGACACGGTCGGGGTGTTCCAGGTGGAGAGCCGGGCCCAGATGGGGACGCTGCCCCGGGTGCGGCCGCGGAGCTTCTACGACATCGCCATTGAGGTGGCGCTCATCCGCCCCGGGCCCATTCAGGGGCACGCGGTCAACCCCTACATCCGGCGCCGCCGGGGCGAGGAGGAGGTCACCTACCTGCACCCCCTGCTCGAGCCGATTCTGGAGCGGACGCTCGGGGTGCCGCTGTTCCAGGAGCAGCTGATGGAGATGGCCGTGGCCATCGCCGGCTTCAGCGCGGCGGACGCCGACGAGCTGCGCCAGGCCATGGCGGCCAAGCGCTCGGCCGCCCGCATGGAGAAGATGCGGGTCCGCCTCTACGAGGGAATGGCGGCCCGGGGGGTGACGGGTCCCGTGGCCGACCAGGTGTTCGACGCGCTGGCCGCCTTCGCCAACTTCGGGTTCCCCGAGTCGCACTCGGTGAGCTTCGCCCATCTGGTCTACTCGTCGGCCTGGTTGAAGCTGCACTACCCGGCGGCGTTCACGGCCGGCCTGTTGAACTCGCAACCGATGGGGTTCTGGTCGCCCCAGTCGCTGGTGGCCGACGCCCAGCGCCACGGCGTCTCCGTGCGCCGCCCCCACGTGAACTGCTCCGAGGTGGGGGCGTCGCTCGAGGGCGACGTGACCGACCCCGTGCTGCGGCTTGGGGCTGGGGTCGGTGCGCGGGGTGGGGGAGGCCACGGCCGAGCGCATCGTGGCCGGCCGGCCCTGGGCGGGCGGCGAGGACCTGGTGCGCCGGGCCGGGGCGACCCAGACGCAGCTCGAGACGCTGGCCGCCGCCGGGGCGCTCGACCCCGAGGGGAGGAGGCCGACGCGGCGGGGTCGATGACGGCGGTGCGCCGCCGCCTGCTGTGGGCGGCCGGGGCGGCGGCGCAGGGCACACCCGACCGCCTGCCCGGGGTGGTGGTGGGGGCGGAGGCGCCCCCGCTGCCCGAGCCCAGCCTCTACGACTCGGTGGGCGACGACCTGTGGGCGCTCGGGTTGGCCCCGGAGCGCACGGCCATGCATCTTGCTCGCGAGCGCCTCGAGGCGATGGGCGTGGTGACGGCGTCGGATCTCGACTGGTCGACCGACGGCGATCGGGTCACGGTGGCCGGGGTGGTGACGCACCGCCAGCATCCCGAGACGGCGCGGGGCGCCGTGTTCGTCAACCTCGAGGACGAGACGGGACACGTGAACGTGGTCTTCTCGCGTGGAGCCTGGGCCCGTTGGAAGCACGTGGCCCGCCACGCACCCGTCCTCCTCATCCGGGGCCGGGTGCGACGGGGGCAGGGGGCGATCAGCTTCGACGCCGAGCGGGTGGAGTCGCTCGTGGTGGGGACCCCGGTGCCGGCCAGCCGGGACTTCCGCTGATCCGTGCCGTCGCCTTCGGCTCGACCCCGTGCCTGGCTCAGGGTGGCGGGTTCCTCATGGCCGCCGCCTTGAGCGTCAGGTAGTCGCGTTCGCGGCGGTTGCCCGTGCCGGCGGCCGCCTTGATGTACTCGTGGCGCGCCGCCGCCTCGTCCCCTTTCATCGCCAGCAGATGGGCTCGCACCGCGTGGAGGCGGTGTGAGCGGGCCAGCGCGGCGGACCCGGCCAACTCGTCGACGACGGCGAGCGCGGGGTCCGGTCCGGCCACCATGGCCAGGGCGACGGCGTGGTTGAGCCGAACGACCGGGCTCGGGTCCACCCGATCCAAGAGCACGTAGAGAGAGAGGATGCGTTCCCAATCGGTGTCCTCGTAACGGGGCGCCTCCGCGTGGAGGGCGGCGATCGCGGCTTGGAGGGCGTAGGGACCGGCCGGCGTCACCCGGAGCGCCGCGCCGGCCAAGGCGGTGCCCTCGGTGATCAGGGCGCGATCCCAACGGCCACGGTCCTGCTCGGCCAGCGGGACGAGGGCGCCGCTGGCATCGGTGCGCGCAAGCCGGCGCGCCTCGGTGAGCAGCATCAGGGCGAGGAGGCCGCGTACCTCGGCGTCGTCTGGCAGGAGCTGATGGAGCAGCCGGGCCAGCCGTATCGCCTCGGTCGCCAGGTCGATGCGTCCGAGGTCGGGACCGTCGCTCGAGGCATAGCCCTCGTTGAAGACGAGGTAGGCCACCCGGAGCACGAGCGCGGTGCGCTCGGCCCGGCTGTCCGGATCGGGCAGGGCGAAGGGCTCACCCGATTCGGCCACCGTGCGCTTGGCCCGGCTGATGCGCTGGGCCATGGTCGCTTCGGGAACGAGGAAGGCGGCGGCGATCTCCCGGGTGCGCAACCCGCCCAGGGCGCGCAAAGTGAGGGCGACGGCCGAGCCGCCCGACAGCGAAGGATGGCAGCACGTATAGAAGAGGACGAGGGTGTCGTCGCCGTCCGGGGCCGGGTCCGCCGGTTCCCGTGACCACGATGCAGCCAGGTCCTCGCGCCGGCGCCGGGCGACGTCGCTCCGGTACTGGTCGGCCACGCGCCGCGAGGCGACGCGGACCAGCCACCCCAGCGGGTTGTCGGGCAGACCCTCCTCGGGCCACGACGAGGCCGCCGCGGTCAGGGCTTCCTGCACAGCATCCTCGGCGTCGTCGAAGTGCCCGTACCGACGGACGACGACGCCGAGGACCCGAGGCGCCAGCTGGCGCAGCAGACCCTCGACGTCGGAAGGTCCGCTCACACCTCGGGATCGGGCGCGGCCATGATCTGGCGCACTTCGATGCGCTGGCGAATAGGCGCCCCGCGTTCGCCCGGCGCGGCCGAGATCAGGGCGGCGATCTCCACGGCGCGCTCGGGCGAGTCCACGTCGACGACCCGGTAGCCGGCCAGGAGCTCCTTGAACTCGGCGAAGGGGCCGTCGGTGACCACGGGCGCTGCGCCGCCGTCGGACACGACGAATCGGGCATCGTCGGGGCCGGCCAGGCCCTGGGCATCGACCAGTTCGCCCAACTCCTCGAGCTGGCGATTGAGCTCCTGCTGGAAGGCAATATGGGCGTTGACCTCCTCGGGGGTCCATTCGTTCATGGGGGCGCAGTCGGACTCGAGGCCTCCGTAGTTCTGCATGAGCATGAATCGCATCGTTCCATCCTTTCGCTCCGGCGCCCCGGTGGCGCCGTACACCTCATGTCGGAGCCGGCCGGACGTTCTCGACATGATGCGGCAGGAATCGGGCGACGCGGCCAGACTGTGCTCTCCGACCGGAAGGAACCCACATGATCCGCCTGAGCGTCCTCTACCCCGCGGGGAAGGGGCCACCTTCGACCACGACTACTACCGCGAGAGCCACGTCCCGCTCTGCCTGCGCACCTGGAACCTGCCCAGCGCCGAGATCGACCGCGGGCTCGACGGGCCCTACGTGGCCGCCGTGCACCTGCAGTTCGACTCGCTCGACCACGTGGCCGAGGCCATGGCGGCCGAGGGGACGGCCGAGATCCTGGCCGACGTGGCCAACTACACCAACATCACGCCCGTGCTCCAGACCAGCGAGGTCGTCGCATAGCCACGACGGACGCGGTCAGGTGTCGTCCTCTTCGGGCAGACCGACCTCTGACCGTTCGATCTCGGTCCGGCGTTCGAGTTCGTCCTCATCGGGCCGCGGATTGGCCTTGGCGTGTTCACGCCGGTTGGGGTGAGGGTGCTCTTCGGTGTCCATGACCTCGTCGAACTTGGCCTTCTCCGACTCGGCTGGACTCTCAGATCCGGGCATGACGGTGCCTCCCTTTCCGATCTGATCGATGTGCCGCGGCGTGTGCCGCTCAGGGGACGGTAGCTGAACGGTGCCGTCGGGAGCCCGGTGACACTCGGCCTGAGGACGACGTCCTCGGCGTCGTGACCTGATCACGGGGCACACTTTCGACGCCGTGTCGAAACTGCACACGATCTCGGTTTGCCTTTTGATCGGGCACCGTCGGGGTACTCCATCTCCACGACAAAGGTTGCGGGAGCAGAAACCCAGCCGGTTGGCTGCACGGCAGTGCTCCCTCCTGGTCGGACGGAGGTCAGAGGTTGTTTCGAGGGCATTCGAAAGTGAGGAGCGGCGCCGTGTCGCTGGACGATGCGCAGCTGGGCTCGTCGCCCCGTTTGGCGCCAGACGTCATCGATCCGCTCCTGGCCCTCGAGGTACGGCACCGCGGGGGGACCGTCATCGTCCGTGTGACGGGTGATCTCGACGTACGCACCGTCTTCGAACTGCGCGACCTCCTGGCGCACATCATGAGCGAGAGCTCTCCACGCGAGCTGGTGTTGGACCTGCTCGAACTGAACTCTGTCGACTCCATCGGGCTCGAATTGTTCCAGCTGACCCACGAGCGCGGCCGCGGCATGCGGACTCCGCTTTGTGCTGGAGAATCCAACTCCTTTCGTCTCCGGGCTCCTCGAGGTCTCGGGCCTCACCGACGTCCTCGACATCGTTGGGCGGACGCTCCCGACCTGGAAGGACACGCACCAGCCCGGGATCGGAGCCGGGCAGATGCCGTTTGGGATCCGGTCCCCGGGGTAGCAACCTAGTAACGGCATATGAGGGTCTGTTCGAATCCGCGTGGCACACGTGAGTTCGCGGCCACTGTCGCCGCCCCACCCACGAACAGGTCCGCTAGCAGGCACGTGACGAGCTGGTTTGCCTTGCTGGCTGCGGCGCACGCAGATCCCGAGAAAGGAAGAGATGCCAATGGCCGATGAACTCGCCGGCAAGACCATCGCATTTCTCGTGGCCAACGAGGGTGTGGAGCAGGTCGAATTGACGAAGCCCTGGGAAGAGGTGCGACAGGCCGGAGGGGAGGCGGTACTCGCCGCCCCCACCAACGACCCCGTCCAGGCGTTCAACCACCTGGACAAGAGCGATCGGTTCAGCGTCGACGTCACCACGGACGCGTTGGAGGTCGCCGACTACGACGGCATTGTGCTGCCCGGGGGCGTGGCGAATCCGGACCAGCTGCGTACCGATGACGCAGCGGTACGGTTCGTCAAGTCCTTCTTCGCGGCGGGCAAGCCGGCGGCGGTCATCTGCCATGGACCCTGGACGCTGGTGGAAGCCGACGTGGTCAGGGGGCGAACACTGGCCTCGTGGCCCAGCCTGCAAACCGATATCCGCAACGCAGGGGGCTCGTGGGTCGACGAGGCCGTGGTGGCCTGCACCAACGGTCCGAATACGCTGGTCACGAGCCGGAAGCCCGACGATCTCGAGGTGTTCTGTTCGGAACTGGTGCGGGTGTTCGCCGATCAAGGCGGTCGCTCGGACAATTTGAGCGTGTTCGCTCTCGACCGTCTCGCGTCGCTCCTGGGCCACTCCGGTACAGAAGGGTGGCCCGTTCCGTTGGGGCAACGTGGGTGCAGGGCGGAGGCCGTCTGACGGATCGGCGAAGCCGGGAGGCGTTGCTGCGTTCCTGGCTTGATGATCTCGCCGGAAGCCTTCACAGATTTAACGGACTGGTCACAACAGTTCGCGACAAGTCCACATGTCGACTCGGTAAATTTCTCGTGCGGTTGCTGAGTGGTCGTCTCGTGGATCCGTACTCGCGACGGAGGAGGCAAATCCCAATCGTGGGATTCCAGATAGCGTCAGACATCGGGGTCCGCGGCCGCTCCGGCCGCGAGCGCCGCACCCACCGAAGCCCGCCGGGAGCTCCCGCTGCCCCGGGGGTGGGCGCGACCCGTCGTGCGTGACGTCCAACCGCAGGTGGACGAGGGCAGGCGGCCGGCCAAGGCGACCGTCGGCGAGCGGCTGTCCGTCGAGGCCGACGCATTCGTCGACGGGCACGATCCGCTCTGGTGTGAATCCGCTACCGCCACGAGTCGGCCGGCAGCTGGACGGCGCTGCCGATGACGGCGTCGTACGACGACCGCTGGCACGGGACCATCCCGATCACCGAGGAGGGCCTGTATCACTTCGCGGTGCGGGCCCGGGTCGACGCCTTCGCCGGTTGGCGCGATCAGCTGCTGGCTCGCGCCGGCGCGGGCCAGGACCTGTCGGTTCCCCTGGAGGAGGGTGCGCTCATCCTCGAGGCGGCGGCGGGACGTGCCGGCTCGAGCGAGCGCGCCCTGATCCGGGACCTCGCCGGCTCGCTGCGCGACGGCCCGTCGAGGAGTCGAGAGCGAGGTGCCCGCGGACCTCGCCGCCTGGCTCGGATTCGACGGGCGAGAATCCAGACCTGGGCCGGCTCCTGCGTTCCGAGCGCCTCGCCTCGGTGCTCGGCCCGCTGTCGGATCCGGCCACGGCGACGACATCGAAGAAGTACCTCGTCCGGGCCGAGCGGGCCCGGGCTCGCTTCAGCACCTGGTACGAGATGTTCCCGCGCTCGGCGTCGAGCGGGACCTCGCACGGCACGCTGGCCGATGTCCGGGCCCGCCTCGACTACGTCGAGCGAATGGGCTTCGACGTCCTGTACCTGCCGCCGATCCATCCCGATCGGGCGCACGGCACGCAAGGGACGCGACTCGGCCGTCGTGGCGGAGGCGACCGACGTGGGAAGCCCCTGGGCCATCGGCGCCGTCGAGGGGGGGCACACGGCGATCCATCCGGAGCTCGGAACGATCGACGACTTCCGCGATCTGCTGGCCGACGCGTCGAGACGGGGGATCGAGGTCGCGCTCGACCTGGCCTTCCAGGCTTCCCCGGATCACCCCTGGGTCCGCGAGCACCCGTCGTGGTTTCGCCACAGCCCCGACGGCACCATCCGCCATGCCGAGAACCCGCCCAAGAAGTACGAGGACATCTACCCGTTCGACTTCGAGTCGCTGGACTGGCCGGATCTGTGGGCGGCGCTGCTCGACGTCGTCCGTTTCTGGGTCGATCAGGGCGTGCGCATCTTCAGGGTCGACAACCCGCACACCAAGCCGTTCGCCTTCTGGGAGTGGCTGATCGCCTGCGTGCGCGCCGACGAGCCCGAGGTGATCTTTCTCGCCGAGGCCTTCACCCGGCCGCGGGTGATGGAGCACCTGGCCCGGATCGGATTCAGCCAGTCCTACACCTACTTCACCTGGCGCACGACCAAGTGGGAACTCGAGACGTACCTCAGCCAGCTGACCGCTCCGGGCACCGCGGCGTACTTCCGCCCGAACCTGTGGCCGAACACGCCCGACATCCTCCCGGACGAACTGGTCGCACGGGGGTCGGGGCGGCCTTCCTGGCCCGCCTGGTGCTCGCGGCCACGCTGTCGGCGAGCTACGGAATCTACGGTCCCGTCTTCGAGCTGCAGGAACACATCCCGAGGAGCGAAGGATCCGAGGAGTACCTGCGCTCCGAGAAGTACGAGATCCGCTCGTGGGACCTCGACAGCCCCACGAGCCTGGCCGACTTCGTGGCCGCCGTCAACCTGATCCGGCGCGACCACGAGGCCCTGCAGTTCAACGATTCGCTGCGCTTCTGCGGCACGGACAACGACGCCCTGATCGCCTACTCCAAGGCGCGCCTGGTGGAGCGGCCGGACGGTCCCGAGCTCGACGTGGTGCTCACGGTGGTCAATCTCGACCATCGTCACGCGCAGGCGGGCTGGGTCACGGTCGACCTCGGTGCGCTCGGGCTTCGTCGAGCACCTGCCGTACGTGGCGCACGACCTGCTGTCCGGCGCCCGCTACGTCTGGCGCGGCCCGACCAACTTCGTCCGCCTCGACCCGGCCGACGTGCCCTGCCACGTCTTCGCGCTCAGCCAGCGCGACGCGTCGCCCCGGGAGTCCGATGACGACCACCGAGGTCGCCCGTGAGCGGCAGGACGGCCGATCTGGCTCCGCTTCCGGGCTCGACCAACTGGTACAAGGAAGCCGTCATCTACGAGCTCCACGTCCGCGCCTTCCACGACGGCAACGGCGACGGCATCGGCGACTTCAAGGGCCTGATCGAAAAGCTCGACTACCTGCAGGGGCTCGGCGTCACGGCGATCTGGCTGCTGCCGTTCTATCCGTCCCCGCTGCGCGACGACGGCTACGACATCTCCGACTACCGCCAGGTCCATCCCTCCTACGGGACGCTCCGCGACTTTCGCCTGTTCCTGCGGGAGGCCCATCGGCGGGGCATCCGCGTCATCACCGAGCTCGTCCTCGCCCATACCTCCGACGCCCACCCGTGGTTCCAGCGGGCCCGGCGGGCCAGTCCCGGCTCCAGCCACCGGAACTACTACGTCTGGAGCGACACGCCGGAGCGCTACGCCGAGGCGCGGGTCATCTTCAAGGACTTCGAATCGTCCAACTGGTCGTTCGATCCGGTCGCCGGCGCCTACTACTGGCACCGGTTCTACTCGCATCAACCGAGCCTGAACTACGACAACCCGGCGGTGCGTCAGTCCATCCTCGACGTCGTCGACTTCTGGCTCTCCATGGGCGTCGACGGCCTCCGGCTCGACGCCGTCCCGTACCTCTACGCCCGTGAGGGCACGACGTGCGAGAACCTGCCCGAGACCTTCGACTTCCTCCGCCAGCTGCGCCGGCACATCGACGACCGGTTCGAGGGTCGCATGCTCCTGGCCGAGGCGAACCAATGGCCCGAGGACGCGGTTCGCTACATGGGCAAGGACGGCGAGATCTGCCAGATGGCCTTCCACTTCCCGCTCATGCCGCGCATGTTCATGGCGGCCCGGCAGGAGGACCGCTATCCGATGGTGGACATTCTGGCCGAGATCCCGGCCACCCCTCCGGATTGCCAGTGGGCGCTCTTCCTGAGGAACCACGACGAGCTCACGCTCGAGATGGTCACCGACGAAGAGCGCGACTACATGTACCGCGCCTACGCGCGCGAGCCCCAGGCGCGGATCAACGTCGGCATCCGCAGAAGGCTGGCTCCGCTGCTCGGCAACGACCGGAAGCTCATTGAGATGATGAACGGGCTGCTCTTGTCCATGCCGGGGACGCCGATCGTCTACTACGGCGACGAGATCGGCATGGGCGACAACATCTACCTCGGTGATCGCAACGCGGTGCGGACGCCCATGCAGTGGAACGGCGACCGCAACGCCGGCTTCTCGGCGGCCAATCCCCAGCAGCTGTACCTGCCGGTCATTTCGGATCCCCAGTACCACTCGCAGGCGGTCAACGTCGAGGCGCAGTCCCAGAATCCCAGTTCGCTGCTGTGGTGGATGAAGCGCCTCATCGCCCTGCGCCAGCGTTACAAGGCCTTCGGGCTCGGATCTCTCGAGATGCTCTTCCCGGAGAATCGCAAGGTGTTCGCGTTCATTCGCCACTACGAGCGACGAGCGCATCCTGTGCGTCTTCAATCTGTCTCGCCATGCCCAGTGCGCAGAACTCGATCTCTCATCGCTGCGCGGCGCCGTGCCGGTCGAACTCTTCGGCACGCAGGAGTTCCCACCGGTCGGGGACCTGCCCTACTTCATCACCCTCGGACCGCACGGGTTCTACTGGTTCTCGCTCGAATGCGACCCCGAAGGACCGTCGCAGGACCGCCTGCAGTTCTCGACCGGGAGTCGCGATGGGACGCCGTCTTCGAGGGGCCGAACCGCCGGAGACTCGAATCGTGGCTGCCGTCTTACCTGCGCGGGGCGTCGGTGGTTCACGCAAAAGACGAGGTCGATCACGTCGGCCACCATCCTCGACACCGTGCCCATTCCGGGATCGACCGCGCCGGCCGACCCGTCGCCTCGGAAACACGCGTCGACGGTGGCGCACCTGCTTGCTCGTCCAGGTCGAACTCGATTTCGGAGCGCCGGAGTGCTACCTGGTCCCCGTGGCGTTCCTCGACGGCCAGGAGGCGGACGACATGCGGCAAGTACCACCCCGACGCCGTCCTGGCCGACGTGCGGACCGACGAGACGGAGGGCGTCCTGGTCGACGGAGTGCACGCGCCACGGTTTGTCACGGCAATGACGGACGTCCTGGCGCGGCGGCGGGTCCTGCCGGGAGGCCACGGCCAACTCAGCGGTCTCCCGGCGCCGGGGCTGCGCCGGTTCGAAGGCTGCCTCCGGGGTGACTGCCCGACCCACGTCATTTCGGGCGAGCAGTCGAACTCCTCGGTCCTGCTGGACGAGCAGGCGGTCGTGAAGTTCATCCGCCGCTTCGAGGAGGGCGTCAATCCGGCGGTCGAGCTCGGGCGGTTCCTCAGCGAACGGGCCCGTTTCCCACACGCCCCGCGGGCCGGCGGGAGCATTGAGTACCGGTCCAGGAGCAACGAGATTCCCGTCCGGCACGGTGGCGATCCTGGAGCAGTTCGTGCCGAACGAAGGCGACGGATGGCACTACCTCGTCGACGCGCTGGCGCACGGTCTCGAGGACGCGCTGGCCTCGAGCGATCTGAGCCTCGCCGGACTGGGCTGCGGACGATGCGACTGATGCGGCGACGAGGTCGCCGGGGGAGCGTTCGACCATCCCTTCGTCGGGCCGCACCTGGAGTGGGCATCGCTGCTCGGGCGCCGGACGGCCGAGCTCCACGTGGCATTGACGTCGGCTCCGGAAGATCCCGGATTTCGCTCCCGAGCCGTTGACCATGCAAGACCGGGTGGCGCTCTTCCACGGCGCCCGCAGCCTGGCCCGCCAGGTCCTCCGTGATGTGGCGGCCAAGAATCCGCCCAGCGGCCAGGTCAGGCAGGTGCTGGAGCGGGAGGGCGAGATCCTCCAGCGTCTCCAACGGTTGAGTGCCAGCGCGCCCACCGCCTACCGCATCCGCTGTCACGGCGACTTCCATCTCGGGCAGGTGCTCTGGACCGGCAAGGACTTCACCATCATCGACTTCGAGGGCGAGCCGAGCCGTTCGCTCGGGTGGCGGCGGCTGAAGCGCCCAGCCGCCTTCGACCTCGCCGGGCATGATCCGCTCCCTGCACTACGCCGGGCAGGCGGCCGCCCTGCGGACCAGCCTGGAATTCGGAAGGTCGGTGGAGGCGGAGATGCGGGAGCGGTGCGACCAGTGGCTCGATTTCTGGCACCGATCGGTCTCGTCGCAATTCCTCGATTCCTACCTCGAGGTGGCCCGGCAGAGTCCGTACCTCCCGTCGAACCGGAGCCAAGTGGCGGAGTTGCTCGACTTCTTCCGCCTGGAGAAGGCGCTCTACGAACTGAGCTACGAGATGAACAGCCGACCGACGTGGGTCGATATCCCGGCCCGCGGGATCCTCTCCATCCTCGGGTCCGACGCGTGAGCCTGGGTCCGGATCTGGCGGCGCTCGCCCGTCTCCACGGCATTGAGGCGACCTATCGGGACGTCGAGGGCCGCCAGCCAGGACGCGGACGCCGACGTCGTCGTCGCCCTCCTCCAGGCGCTCGGGGTGCCGCTCGTCTTCGCCCGACCGGCGCCGGCAAGGTCCTGCGAGAGCAGCAGGAGGCGGCCCGTCGACGCCTGCTCGAACCCGTCCTGGTGCACTGGATCGAGCGGCCGGCCGCCCGTCGTTGCCACGCTCCCGGCGACGGTGGAGCCCGACGACCTCTGGTTGAGTCTCGAACTCGAGGACGGCGAGGTCAGGCGAGCGTCGCTCGCCGTGGCATCGAGCGGCACCGCCGGGACGCGGCGCGCCGGGTCCGGCCGGCCCGCGGGTCCAGGTCCCGCTGGACCTGAACGTGGTGGCGGGAGGGGCGATCCCGGCCGGCCGGCACCACCTGACGCTCGAAGGCGCGGGAGCACCGGAGACGGCGTTGCTCCTTTCGGCACCGACCTGCCCGGCCAGTCCGCGGTGGCTCGGTGCCTTCATGCCCGTGCACGCCATTCGACTCGGAGCACGATTGGGGAATCGGCACGTATGCGAGACCTCGAGCGTGCTGGGGGAGTGGGTCTCGGAGTGCGGCGTCGACCTGCTGGGCACGCTGCCGCTCTATCCGGCCTTACCTGGCTGCGCCATCGGCGGACCCAAGTCCCTACCTCCCGGTGAGCCGCCTCGCCTACAACGAGGTCTTCGTCGACCCGGTGGCGCTCCCGGAGTTCTCGTCCTGTCCCGATGCGCGCGCACGCTGGGCCGCCTCCGAAAGGCGCATCGCCGCGCTCCGGTCGTCGCCGCTCGTGCCGTACGAGGAGGTGGCTGCGTTGCTCCGCGAGGTGCTCGAGCCGATGGCCCGCTGCGCGGTCGGACGGTCGCCTTCCGGAGCGCCAGGCGGGCCTGCGGGCCTTCGCCCGACGCGAACCCGGAACTCGAGGCCTACGCACGAGTTCCGAGCGCGGGGGGAACGAGCGAGAGCACGAGAGCAGCGCCCCGGATCCCTCCGTGACCGCGTACTACCTCTACTGCCAGTGGGCCGCGCAGGAGCAGCTGGCGGCGGCGACGCGGTCCTGCCCGCACTACGCCGACTTCCCGGTCGGTTCGCATCCGCGTGGGTTCGACCCGGTCTGGTCGCCCGTCTCCTTCGTGCCGGGCGTCCACGGTGGCGCACCGCCCGACCGGTTCTTTCCGCTTGGGCCAGGACTGGGGCTTCCGCCCTCTGCATCCCGAGCGCATTCGCGAGGACGAGTACCGCTTCGTGTCTGCCGCGCTGGCCCGCGCCTTCCGCCATGCCGCGTGCGTCCGCATCGACCACGTCATGGGCCTGCAGCGGCTGTTCATGATCCCCGAAGGGGCGAGCGGGGGGGCCTACGTCTCCTACGCGGTCGAGGAACTGCATCGCGCTGGTGGCGCTCGAAGCCCAGCGACACGGCACGGTGGTGGTCGGCGAGGACCTCGGGACGGTGCCCGAGGACGTCCGGCCACGGATGGCGCGGGACGGATCCTGCGCACCTGGGTGTTCGAGTTCGAGACGACCGAGACGTGCCCGCTGCCCGACCCTCCGGCGCTGGCGCTGGCCGCCCTGGAGACGCACGATCTCCCGCGCTTCGCCGCCTACCTGTGGGGCGACGACGTGTCGGAGCGCGAGGAGCTGGGAGTGATCACGGCGGCTGAGGCGGTGGCCGAACAGGCGCTGCGATCGGTCTGGCGCGAACGGCTCCTGCGCCGACTCGGTCTGGCCGAGGAGCAGGACGTTGCGGCGACGACCGCGGCCGCGCTGGAGGGCTGCCTCGATCCACCTGGCGCGGCAGCCAGGCGGCCATCACGGTGGTCGACCTCGAAGACCTCTGGGGCGAGCGAGAACGCCAGAACGTGCCGGGCACGGGGCCGGAGGCGTAGAACTGGCGGCGTCGGAGCGCCCGCACGCTCGAGGAGCTCCGCGACGGACCACCAGCGTGTCCGGTCGTGCTCAGGGCGCTGGCCGACGCCCGGGCCTCGTGACGACGCTTCGGCCCGAATCCGCCGCACGCCCTCGGGGAGGTGGATCTCCACCTGTTCAACGAGGGGAGCCACCGCAGCCTCGGCCGCAAGATGGGCGCCCATCCGCTGCCCGACGGGGGCGCCACGTTCTCGGTCTGGGCGCCGAATGCCACCGGGGTCAGCGTCATCGGCGACTTCAACTCGTGGGATGCCGGCGCTCGCACCGTCCTCGAGGTGCGGGGTGGATCGGGCATCTGGGAGGGCGTGATCGCCGAAGCCTCACCGGGCGACGTCTACAAGTTCGCCGTCGCGACGAGGGCGGGGACGGTGCTGGAGAAGGCCGACCCGTTCGCCCTCTGCACCGAGGTGCCGCCTCGGACCGGATCGGTCGTCTGGGACCTCGCGTACGACTGGGGAGATGCGCGAGTGGATGGCGTCGCGCGGTCAGCGTTCGTGGTTCGAGACAGCCATCTCCATCTACGAGGTCCACCTGGGAAGCTGGCGCCGGCCCGCCGACCAACCGGGACGCCTGCCGCGCTACGAAGAGATGGCGGAGCCGCTGATCGCCCATGTGCAACGCTGCGGCTTCACCCACGTGGAGTTCCTCCCGCTGATGGAGCACCCCTTCTACGGGTCGTGGGGCTATCAGACGACCGGCTACTTCGCCCCGACTCGTCGCTATGGCGATCCGCAGGGGCTCATGTGGCTGATCGACCAGCTCCACCGTGCCGGCATCGGCGTGATCTTCGACTGGGTGCCGTCCCACTTCCCGTCCGACGAGTTCGCTCTGGCCAATTTCGACGGGACCCACCTCTTCGAGCACGCCGATCCACGGCTGGGCTTCCACCCCGACTGGAAGAGCCTCATCTTCAACTACGGCCGGCACGAGGTGCGGAGCTTCCTCTTCTCGTCGGCCGAGCACTGGTTGAGCGAGTACCACGTCGACGGATTGCGGGTGGATGCGGTCGCCTCCATGCTCTACCTCGACTACTCGCGCAAGGCGGGGGAGTGGCTCCCCAACGCAGAAGGAGGCCGGGAGAACCTCGAGGCGATCGACTTCCTCCGGCGGCTGAACACCGGGATCTACGAGGACCACCCCGACGTCCAGGTCATCGCGGAGGAGTCCACCGCATTCCCGGGGGTTTCCCGACCCGTGGACCTGGGCGGTGTCGGGTTCGGGTTCAAATGGGACATGGGGTGGATGCACGACACCCTCGAATACCTGGCAGACGATCCCATCCACCGCCGGTACCACCACGATCGGCTCACCTTCCGCAGCGTCTATGCCGGGAGCGAAAACTTCGTGTTGCCGCTCTCCCACGACGAGGTCGTGCACGGAAAGGGTTCGCTCCTGGGCAAGATGCCCGGGGACGAATGGCAGCGCTTCGCCAACCTGCGCCTGCTCTACTGCTACCAGTTCACGCTGCCGGGCAAGAAGCTGCTGTTCATGGGGGAGGAGCTGGCCCCGTGGCGCGAGTGGGATCACGAAGCGGCGCTCGAGTGGTCGTTGGCGGAGTCCGCGCCGCACGCGGGTGTGCTCGCCCTGGTGGAAGACCTCAACCGCCTGTACCGCGATATGCCTGCTCTCTCCGAGCGCGACCATGATCCCGGGGGCTTCGAATGGACGCAACCAAATGATGCCGAGGCGGGCTTGCTGAGCTATCTCCGCCACTCTGCTGGAGGATCCTGTGCGCTCGTCGTCTGCAACTTCACCCCGGTCCCGCGGGACAACGTCCTGGCCGGAGTGCCACGGGCGGGTTACTGGGTCGAGCGCCTCAACAGTGACGCCGCCGAGTACGGCGGGAGCGGTGTAGGAAACTTGGGTGGCGTGCCCTCCCGCCCCCTGCCCAACCATGCGATGCCGCACACGCTCACACTGCGGGTGCCGCCGTTGGGCTGCCTCATCCTCGAACCGAGATGAGAAGACCGGGAGCGTGGCCCCTCGGGGCGGACGGGACCGATTTTCGTGTCTGGGCGCCGCGGGCGAATGCGGTGGCCGTCGAGATCCTCGACCGAGGGCAGCGAGTGCCGCTCCAGGGGATAGGGGACGGCGGCTTCGCGGGTGTGGTCCCGTGTGGGCCGGGGTCTCGGTACGTCTATGTCCTCGACGGCGAAGTGGTCCGGGCGGACCCCGCGTCGCGCTCTCAGCCCGAGGGGGTGCACGGTCCATCGAGTGTGGTGGACCTCGGCGACCGCGTCTGGAACGACGACGGCTTTCGGCCGGTGCCGCTGCCCGACGCGGTCCTCTACGAACTCCACGTCGGCACCTTCACCCGCGGCGGGACGTTCGCCTCGGCCGCGGCCGCCCTCGACGACCTCGTTGCTCTCGGGATCACTGCCGTGGAGGTCATGCCGATCGCCCAGTTCCCCGGCACGCGGAACTGGGGCTACGACGGGGTGTTCCCCTTTGCCGTGCAGAACTCGTACGGCGGTCCGGCAGGCTTCCGGATTTCGTCGGTGCCTGCCACGAGCGTGGCCTCGCTGTCGTACTCGACGTCGTCTACAACCACCTGGGTCCCGAGGGCAACGTGCTGCCCGACTTCGCGCCCTACCTGACGGACCGCTACCGGACCCCGTGGGGTCCTGCGGTCAACCTGGACGGTCCCGGTTCCGACGCGGTGCGGAGCTACCTGGTCGAGAACGCCTTGCAATGGTTCGTCGATTTCCACGTCGACGGTCTGCGCCTCGACGCCATCCACGAGCTGATCGACCGCAGCGCACGTCCATTCCTGGCCGAGCTGGCGTCCGCGGTGCACGCTTACCGAGGAGAGGACCGGCCGCACGGCTTGGTTGATCGCGGAAAGCGCCGACAACGACCCGCGGGTCGTGCGGCCCCAGACCCTCGGCGGATTGGGTCTCGATGCGCAATGGAACGATGACTTCCACCATGCCGTGCACGTTGCCCTCACGGGCGAGAAGTCCGGCTACTACGGCGACTACACGGGACCATCAGACGTGGCGCGAGCCATGGATCAGGGGTTCGTCTACCAGGGCCAGCACTCGAAGTTCCGGCGCCGACGCCACGGCGCGCCTTCGACGCGCCCTCGAGCCGCAGCCGATTCGTGGAGTTCGTGCAGAATCACGATCAGGTCGGAAACCGAGCCGGAGGAGAGAGGCTGTCGGCGCTGGTCAAACCGGAGCAGGTCCGGCTGGCCGCGGCCCTCGTGGCGCTGGCCCCGGGCGTCCCGTTGCTCTTCATGGGAGAGGAGTATGCGGAGTCCGCACCCTTCGCCTATTTCATCGACCACGGGGACCCGGCTCTCGTTGCGGCCGTACGTCGTGGTCGTGCCGAGGAGCACGGAGGTTCGGAGGTGGATGCGCTCGATCCCGCGGATCGTGCGACCTTCGAGCGCTGCATCCTCGACCAGCAGCTGCGGTTCCAGCCGGGTCATCGGGAGGTCTGGCTGCTCTATCAGTCGCTCCTGGCCCTGCGCTCGGCGGAGCCGGCCATGCGCCGTTCGCAACGAGCCTGGACCAGCGCGCACGCTGAGGCGGCGGTCGTCACGCTGGTCCGGAGGCACGAGCAGACCACCATCGCGACCCTGTTCAATCTGGGCGCCTCCGACGCGACCGGGTTGTTGCCGGAGCAGGATGTAGCCGTGATATGGGAAGAACCGCTGGCCGCGGCGCAGCACGGCGGCCTTCGGGTCGAGCTTGCGCCGTGGCAGTTCCGGCTCTTCCGCGCCCGTGGTGGCGTGGCCTGATGCGGGTCTGGCCTGGTTCCCCCCGCCCGCTCGGCGCCACGTGGGACGGCGAAGGAGTGAACTTCGCCATCTTCTCGGAGAACGCGACTGCGGTCCAGCTCCTGCTCTTCGACGACGCGGACGGCGGAACTCCGTCGGCGACCGTCTCGCTGCAAGAAGTGACGGACCGGGTCTGGCATGCGTACCTGCCCGATGTGCGGCCGGGGGATCTCTACGGCTACAAGATCGATGGGCCCTACGAGCCATCGTCCGGACACCGATTCAACAACCGCAAACTGCTCCTCGATCCCTATGCCAAGGCGGTCAGCGGTCCCATCGACTGGGACGACGACTTGTTCGGCTACACGGTGGGTCATGCAGACGAGGACCTCTCTCTGGATCCCCGGGACTCGTCGGCGAAGATGCCGAAATCCGTCGTGGTCGATCCCGCCTTTACCTGGGGGGACGATCGGCCACCCATGACTCCCTGGAACCGGACGGTCATCTACGAGGCGCATGTGCGGGGCATGACGATGCAGCACCAGGGCATCCCGCCGCAGCTGCGAGGCACCTACCTGGGCATTGCTTCGGATCCCGTCGTCGACCACCTGCTCGGGCTGGGCGTCACCGCCATCGAACTCATGCCGGTGCACCACTACGTCTCCGACCGGTCGCTCGAAGAGAAGGGCTTGACCAACTACTGGGGCTACAACTCCATCGCCTTCTTCGCCCCACACGTCGGGTATGCCACGGGCGGGCGGGGCAAGCAGGTCTACGAGTTCAAGTCGATGGTGAGAACGCTCCACCGGGCCGGCATAGAGGTCATCCTCGACGTCGTCTACAACCACACCGGTGAGGGCAATCAACTCGGTCCCACCCTGTCGTTCCGCGGCATCGACAACGCGGTCTACTACCGGTTGTCGTCCGAGGATCCCCGGTACTACGCGGACTACACGGGGACGGGAAACACGTTCAACGTGCTCCACCCCCGGGCGATGGGCCTCATCACCGACAGCCTCCGCTACTGGGTCACCGAGATGCACGTCGACGGGTTCCGATTCGACCTCGCGCCGGTCCTGGCGCGCGGGGATGAGGACATGTCCGAGAGCACCTTCTTCGAGATCGTCAGCCAGGACCCGGTGCTCTCGACAGTGAAACTCATCGCCGAGCCCTGGGACGCCAGCCCTGAGGGCTATCGCCTCGGGCAGTTCCCTTCGGGCTGGTCGGAGTGGAACGGTGCCTACCGTGACTGCGTGCGCCGCTTCTGGCGGGGCGATCCGGGCGTCGTTCCCGAGCTCGCTTCCCGTCTGGCCGGCTCCAGCGACATCTACGCCCCGAGCGGGCGCCAGACCTACGCCAGCGTGAACTTCGTCACCTGTCACGACGGCTTCACGCTGACCGACCTGGTCTCCTACGAGCACAAGCGCAACGAGGCGAACGGCGAGGACAACCGGGACGGCAGCGACACGAACTTCAGCAGGAACTGGGGGGTCGAGGGCGAGACGGATTCCGCCCGGATCCAACGCTCCCGGGACCGGATGAAGCGCAACTTCCTCGCCACCCTCATGCTGTCGCAAGGCGTGCCGATGTTGCTCGGAGGCGACGAGGTCGGCCGGACGCAGGCCGGCAACAACAACGCGTACTGCCAGGACAACCCCATCAGCTGGTTCAACTGGGACATCGGGGAGAGCGGCGTACGAGCTCTGCCTCTTCGTGCACCACGTCATCGCGGTGATGCAGAGCAATCCGATCCTCCGCCGCCGAGCCTTCTTCACCGGCGAGGCATTTGCCGGCGGGGACACGAAGGACGTCACGTGGGTCCGCGCGGACGGCCAGGAGATGACGGAGCAGGACTGGTCCGACCCGGACCTGCACAGCATCGGGATGCTCCTGCCCGGTCGGGCCACCGACGAGATCGATACGCGGGGCCGGTCCTATGCCGGCGATTCGCTTCTGATCCTGCTCAATGCCGGCACCCGCTCGCGCTCGTACACGCTGCCCAACATGGAGCTGGCCGGCCTGTGGGTGGAGGAGCTCAACACGGTGCAGCCCGGACCATGGGGTCGTGTCATCCGGAACGAGGTGGTGTCGCTCACGGCGCACTCGACGCTTCTGTTGCGGCACCAAGAACGTCACTCGCGGTGAGCGGACCGACCCTCGGATCCACCTATCGGCTCCAGCTCCACGGTCTCGGTCTGGCGGGCGCAGCGGCGCTCGTGCCGTACTCTCGACGATCTCGGGATCGAGACGCTCTACCTTTCGCCGATTCTGGCGGCTGCTCCCGGCAGCACGCACGGATATGACGTCGTGGACGCGACGCGGATCGACCCCGCGCTCGGTTCGGACGAAGATCTCGAGACCCTCTTCGACTGCGCTGGCCTCCCGCGGCATGCAGGCTCTGCTCGACATCGTGCCGAACCACATGGCGATCGATCCCGCCAACGCCTGGTGGTGGGACGTGTTGCGGCGCGGTCATCGAATCCCCCGAGGCCGACGTGTTCGACATCGATTGGAGCCGCGACGACGGCAGGGTGGTCGTGCCGACCCTCGGCCGCCCCCTGGACGAGGTGCTGGCGGACGGTGCGTGCGTGCGCGAGGGCGAGGTCCTCCGGGTCGACGGCCAGCCCTTTCCCCTGGCGCCCGAGACGTCCGGCGCATCAGCCGGCGACGCTGCTGGCGGAGCAGCACTATCGCCCCGCGTACTGGCGAACCGGCGAGACGGAGGGAAATTACCGGCGCTTCTTCGACATCGGCACGCTGATCGGGGTGCGCGTCGAGGACCCTGACGGTGTTCGCCCGGACGCACGAGCGCATCCTGGCCATCGCTGAGGCATCCGGCGGTGGCCGGGTTGCGTGTCGACCACATCGACGGGTTGGCCGACCCGAGGTCGTATCTTCTCCGCCTACGCGATCGGCTCGGCGCGGGAGGGAGTCGCCAAGCTCGTCTTCGTCGAGAAGATCCTCGCCGCCGACGAGTTGCTCGATCCGCGCTGGCCCGTGGCCGGCACGACGGGCTACGAGTTCGGTGATCGTGTGCTCGGCCTGTTCCTCGATCCCGAGGGCTGCGCCGGTCTGCTCGAGTTCGGCGCACAGTTCGCCCGGGTGGCCGACTCGTCGTTTGCGGCGCTGTCGGTGCAGCGCCAAGCGCGAGGTCTTCGATCGGTCGTTTTCGGGCGACCTCGACCGGCTCACCCGGTCGACGCAGCGCCGCGCTCGATCTCGAGACGCCCGGCCACGACCTCTCGTTGCGGGACCTGCGGCTGGCGTGGGGTCGCACTGACGATTCATCTGGCGGTGTACAGGACGTACCTCGAGGTGGGCGTTCCGAGCGCGCCGGACCGCTCCCGCGTGGTGGCCGCCTGCACCGCGGCGACCGCCTGCGGCACGCTCGAGAGCGAGGTGCGCCGCGCCCTGGAAAGGATCACGGCGGCCCTCCTCGGAGCGATGCCGCCGGGGAGTCCCTGGCTCGAGGTGGCGCGTCGTTGGCAGCAACTCAGTGGCGCCGTGATGGCAAAGGGTTCGGAGGACACCGCCACCTATCGCTGGGTGGGCGTGCCGGTCCTGGCCGACGTGGCGGGAGACCCTGATCGGACGGACGATGCGCTCGGGGCATTCCATCGGTTGGCGTCGTCGCGGATGGGCAGCCTGAACACCACATCCACCCACGACTCGAAGCGCAACGAGGACGCGCGGTGCCGCGTGGCCGTCCTCTCGGAGGCCGCGGACGAGTGGGCAACGCTCGTGGCCACGTGGCATGAGCTCGGGGTGGCGGACGATGCCGTGGGGTTGCCGCAGCCGCTCGAGGAGCTGAGCATCTACGAGTCGCTCTTCGCCTTGTGGCCGACGGCGGCGCACCGCCGGGAGGCCGACATGGTGGAGCGGGTGAAGGGGTACGTGGTCAAGGCAGCCCGCGAGGCGAAAGAGCACACGTCGTGGACCGATCCGCACGTCGACTACGAGGACATGGTCACGTCATTCGTCGACGTGTTGCTCGAGCGCATCCGGAGTTCCGCCAGTCCATGACCCGTTTCTGCCGAGATCACGGCGCCGGCCGCCCTCTCCAACCTGCTCGGGCTCGTCGTGCTCAAGTCGTGGGCGCCCGGGCGTGCCCGACTTCTACCAGGGAACCGAGCTCATAGAGCCCACCCTGACCGATCCGGACAACCGGAGGCCGGTCGACTTTCCCGCGCGCGCGACGCTCCTGGCGTCACTCTCCGATCCCTCACCGACAGGGGCAGCCGAGTTGCTGTCGACCTGGCCCGATGGGCGTCTCAAGCTGCGCGCTGACGCGCACCCTGCTGCGAGAGCGCCGTCGCCACCCAGAGCTCTTCGCATCGGGCTCCTACGAGCCGCTGGCGGCGACGACCAACCACGCCGTCGCCTTCCTGCGCCGTTCGGGAGGACCGAGCCGTCCTGGCCGTCGTGCCCCGCCTCGCCTACCGGCTGGCCGGGCCCGGACCGTCATCCGATCGGAGTCGAGGTGTGGGGCGAGGAGCGGCTGCTGCTCCCCGAGGGGGCACCGCTGCCGGTACCGCGATCTGCTCACCGGCCGGATCGTCCAGCGCCGACTCGGGCCACATCAGGCTCGGGGAACTCCTGGCCGTCCTGCCCGTCGCCGCGCTCAGCGCCGCGACCGACTCGTGAACTCTTGCGTCTGGTGGTGGGGGAGGAATCAGAGGGCGACGAGACCCCGGCCGGTGACCAGTGGCAGATCGAGGGCGGTGACCAGCCCCGGCGCGGCGGCGACGACGGCCGGCACGGCGTTGACCAGGCGCATGGCCGTCGCCTTCAGTCCCGCCGTGTTGTGGTCGCCATCGGTCCCCATCAGCTGCAGGTCGAGCGTGTAGTTGGGCTCTCCGGTGATCTGGACCCGGTAACAGCCCTGTCCGGCCGGCTGGGGCCAGGTGGACCCGAGGTCGTCGCGCAAGCGGGTGACGTGCTCGAGCACGACGATCGCCTTGTCGCCCACCATGCCCCGCACCTCGAAGTGGAGCGCGGCGGCGGTGCCCTTCTCGATGGTGCCGGCGTCGACCTCGAAGTCCTCGGGCGCCGGCTCGCGCTCGTACCACTCGGTGATCTCGGTCAGGGTGACGCCGAGGCCCGCTGCGATCTGGCGCACCACGCTGCCCCAGGCCATGGTCAGCACACCGGGTGAGAGGAGGAAAGGCACGTCGTCGAGGGGACGGCCGAACCCCATGATGTCGAAGAGGACCATGGGTTGGTTGTAGGTGTTGTAGTTGAGCACCTCGGCGCAGCGCACCTCCTCAATGCGCTCCGAGACCCCGCTCAGGACGAGCGGCAACGCGTCATTGGCGAAGCCCGGGTCGACCCCGTTGACGAACAGCGAGACGCCCGCCTTCTGCGCCGCTGCGATGACCGGTGCCGCCAGCGGGTCGTCCGGCGCCGGATACTGGAGCATCACCGGGCTGGAGGAGACGACGTTGATGCCGGCGGCCAGGAATCGCTCCAGGTCGGCCAGGGCCTCGAAGATGCGGTCGTCGGCCATGGCGGTGTGGACGATGCAGTCGGGCTGCAGGGCCAGCAACGCGTCGACGTCGTTCGACCCGGGCACACCCATGGCGTGACCCAGCCCGGCCAGGTCGCCGGCGTCGCGGCCGACCTTGTCGGGGTTGGAGACGAAGAGCCCGACCAGGTCGAGCTCGGGATGGGCGTCGATGCCGGCGAGGGCATGGCGCCCCACGTTGCCGGTGCTCCATTGCACGACGCGGTACGGCATGGGCGTGGCTCCTTGGTGCCTGGTGGCCTAGAGGTCGGGGATGGGCATCTCGAGGTTGGGCGACTGCAGTCCGCCGTCCACCTCGAGGATCTTGCCGGTGACGTAGGACCCGGCCGGCGAGCTCAGGTAGAGGATGGCGGCGGCGATGTCCTCCACCTGGCCGAGCCGCTTCAGCGGCGTGGTCTCCTCCATGGCGGTCCGCAGTTCGTCGCTCGACATCACGATGTCGAGCGCGGACGTCGCGGTGGAGCCGACGCCGATGGCGTTGACCCGGATGCGCGGCGCCAGGTCGCGCGACGCCAAGCGCGGTGTACTGCTCCACTGCGCCCTTGACCGTGCCGTAACCCAGGTAGCCGCGGCCGGCCACGTGGCCCATGACCGACGAAATGCTGACGATGGAGCCGCCGGGGTGGTCGCCCTCGAGCATGCGCGGCACGGCGGCCCGGACCAGCGCGTGCCCGGCCGTCACGTTGAAGCGGAAGGCCTCTTCGAAGAAGCGCGGTGAGGTGTCCAGGATCGGCCTCGGCATGGTGCCGCCCATGTTGTTCACCACGATGTCGAGCCGTCCGAACTCGCTCCAGGCCCGTTCGGCCAGCGAGGCCATGAGGTCGTAGTCGGTGAGGTCGCCCGGGACGACCACGGCCCGCCGGCCCGCGGCCTCGACCTGCTTGGCCACCTCGCGCAGCTGCTCTTCGGTGCGGGCGGCCAACACGACGTCGGCCCCGGCCTCGGCCAGGGCGATGGCAGCGGCGGCGCCGATGCCCCGCCCGCTGGCGGTGACGACGGCAACGTGGTCGGGGACGAGGAAGCGGTCGAGGATCATCCGGGGAACATAGTTGGCCGCCGAGGCCCGGGCTCGGGGCGCCTGGTCAGGGCAGGCCGTCGCCGGTGCCCTCGGGTGCCGCCGCCGGCCTTGGCTCGTCCTTCCGGCCGACCCGCTCGATCAACCTGAGGTCGGATTCGACGACCGGGAAGGCCTGCGGCATGACCCGGGCCTTGACCTCGTCGGGCAGGCTGAGGTCGCCGCCGGTGTGCCCGACGCTGAAGACCCGCTCGGGGCGGGCACGTCCCAGCATGGAGCGGCTCCAACGCCACAGGGCGCGCAGCCGGTTGCCAAAGCCGTTGAGGAAGGCGACGTGGACGAAGAGCCACACCACCCAACCCGGGAATCCGCTGAGATGCAGTCCCCGGACGCTCACGACGGCTTTGAAGCGCCCGATGGCCGCCGCGCTCCCAAGGTCGCGGTACTTGAAGGCCACGCTCTCCTTCCCGGCCAGCCGGCGCTTGACCGTGTTGGCCGCGTGGAGGCCTCCCTGGAGCGCGACCTCGCAGACCCCGGGCAGGTCGTTGAGCGTGGCCATGTCGCCGACGGCGAAGACCTCTGGGTGACCGGGCAGCGTGAGGTCGGGAAGGACTGCAACCCGCCCGGCCCGGTCGGTCGATGCCCCCGTGGCGTCGGCCAGCATGGCGGCCAGCGGCGACGCGTGCACGCCCGCCGCCCAGATCGTCGTGGCGCACTCGAATCGACCCTTGGTCCCGTCGGACGATTCGGTGTCGACCCCGAGCGCGTCGACGCCGACGACCCGCTGACCCATGCAGAGCTCGACGCCCATCTTTTCGAGTGCCTTGCCCGCCCGTTCGGACAGGCTCCCTCCGAAGGTGGCCAGGGGGTGGGAGCCCCCGTCGATCAGGATGACCCGGACCGTCGCCGGATCGATGTGCCGGAAATCACGAGTCAGGCTGCGGGCGGCCAGTTCGCGGATCTGGCCCGCCAGCTCGACGCCCGTCGGGCCGGCCCCGACGATGGCGAAGGTCATGAAGAAGCGCTGTTGTGCGGGATCCGTGCGCGTCTCGGCGATCTCGAGCGCGCCGTAGACACGGCGGCGGAGCTCCATGGCATCGTCGATCGTCTTCATCCCGGGCGCGATCAGGGCGTACTCGTCGTGTCCGAAGTACGACTGCCCGGCTCCGGCGGCGACGATCAGGCTGTCGTAGGGGTAGTCGTAGCTCTCGCCCGGGAGGGAGGTGGTGTGCACCACCCTTGCTTCGAGGTCGAACCCGGTGACCTTGGCCAGGGCGACCTGCACGTTCTTGTGGCGACGGAGCAAGTGTCGCAGCACGGGCGAGATCTCACCCGGGGAGAGGATGCCCGTCGCCACCTGGTAGAGCAGCGGCTGGAACAGGTGGTGGTTGCGCTGGTCGATCAGTGTGACGTCGACGTCGGCCCCGGACAGCACACGGGCGGCTGGCAGGCCGCCGAAGCCGCCACCGACGATGACGACACGGTGGCGTGGGTTTGCGCTCACGGTAATTCCTTTCCTCGCGACGGCACGTCAGCTCCGACCTGCGCGCCACGCATGTCAGCCGGCGTGGCTGGAGGTGAGTGACGTGATGATGGCTCCGGCAACCATGGACGGCATCGCGACGAGTTGTTCCTGACTGAGGCTGATCGTCAGCGGGAGCAACGCGTAACAACCAAGGCCCGTCACCCGAGGCCGACGATGCCGCACGCCATCGGTCCCCGCTGCAACAGACGCGAGGAACACGAGGGTGCCGACGAGCACGAAGGGAGCAGGAGGAGCACGCCCGTCATGATGGGCGTGCCTCACCATGCGCCCACTCCGACGAAGAGCGTGCTCGGCCATCGTTGGACCTCCTCATCTCGTCGGTCAACGGCGGGCGTCGTATGTGGGCAGGCGCGCGAGCCGCGATTCAGGCCTGAGCGGTCCCCCGCTCGGATTCTATGAGCCGACCGACCGCATCGATGAGTGCCAGGTGGGTGAAGGCCTGGGGAAAATTCCCCAGGTGCTCGCCGGTCGCGGCGTCGATCTCCTCGGCGTAGAGCTGCAGGGGACCGGCGAAGGCGAGCAACTTCTTGCACAATGACCGGGCCCGTTCCTGTTCGCCGATCATGGCGAGCGCCGTGACCAGCCAGAACGAACAGATGGTGAACGTGCCTTCCTTGCCCTCGAACCCGGTGTCGGTGGTGTCCACCTTGTAGCGAAGGACCAACCCGTCCTCAGTCAGCTCGTCGGCGATGGCGAGCACCGTTGCCCGCACGCGCTCGTCGTCGGGTGGCAGGAACTCGAGGATCGGGATCAACAACAGTGAAGCGTCCAGCTCCTCGTTGTCGTAGTGCTGGCGGAAACGGCCCCGCGAATCGACACCCTTGTCCAGGATCTCGGCCTTCAGCTCGTCGGCTGCCTTCCGCCATGCCTCGGCCCTGTCATGGTCGTGGCGGATGCGCGCCATGTCGGCCCCACGGTCCATGGCGACCCAGCAGAGGACCTTGGATGCCGTGAAGTGCTGGGGATCGCCCCGGATCTCCCAGATGCCCTGGTCGGGTTCCCCGGCGTGTGCGATGGCCGAGCCGACCATCTTGGCCACGCCCTCCCAGACCGGATTGACGATCTGCGAGGCGCCGACGCGGAGATGGATGTCGACGGCGTCGATGATCATGCCCCACACGTCGTTCTGATGCTGGTCCCAGGCGCCGTTGCCGACGCGCACCGGTCTCGAGTCCCGCCACCCTGACAGGTGATCGAGCGTGGACTCGGTGAGATCCTTTCGGCCGTCGATGCCGTACATGATCTGGAGATCGAAGTCGCCGGTCGTCCCGGCCGCCGCCTCGAGCACGAAGGCAAAGTACTCGAGCGCCTCCCATTCGAACCCGAGCCGGTAGAGCGAGCGCAGCATGAAGGAGGAGTCGCGGATCCATGTGTAGCGGTAGTCCCAGTTGCGCGCCCCCCCGGGTGTCTCCGGGAGCGAGGTCGTGGCCGCCGCCATGATGGCACCGGTCGGTGCAAAGCTCAGACCCTTGAGGGTCAAGGCGCTGCGTTCCATGTAGCTGCGCCAGGGATGGTCGGGGAACGTCCCGGTGGACAGCCAGTCCCTCCAGTACGTGACGGTGAAATCCCGTTGGGCATGCGCCGCCACGAGGTCCGACGGCTGATTCCCGGACCACGAGACCGAGACAAAGGCGCACTCGCCCTTGTTGAGCGTCGAGCGGCCGTAGCAGCGGGCCCCGACCGCGCCGAGACGGATGGTCGAGGTGACGGTCAGCACGGGGTCGCCGACCGGCGGGCGGACCGTCATGGTGTCATAGCCGTCACCTTCGTAGTCCCACGTCCCCGTGTGCACGCCGTACTCGAAAACGGGGACCACGCTCGCCATCACTTCGACATGGCCTTCGATACAGGTGGCGAGGCGCAGCAGCGTGCCGGTCGGAGCCGAATCACCGGGGGAACGGCGGTAATCGGAGCGACGCGTCCCGTCGGCCACCGGCTCGACCACCAAGAGGTCCTCGACCAGCAGCCAACCCGTGGGCGTGTGCCAGGTGGTCTCGAGCACCATGGTGCCGGGCACGTAGCGTTGTTGATGGGGCACGTGCGTTCCGGGGGGGCCGAACCGGAAGTTGCCGGCGGTACGGTCGAGAATGGCGCCGAACACGCTGGGGGAGTCCGGCCGCGGGAGACACAGCCACTCGACAGAGCCATCGGGCGCGATGAGGCAGTTGTTCTCGCAGTCCGAGAGGAACCCGTAGTCGGCGATGGGAGGGAAGGTGGCCGCTTCTCCTTGCACGGCGGCATCTTCCGTGGTCACAAAACGAGGCTACGGGTGTTGTGCCGAGGACGCAAGCGGCTTGCCGTCCGTCGCGGCGGGATGCTCCCGAGTGCGCCATGACCTCTGCGTGACGGACGGGTGACTTCGGTGGCGAGGAGGTAGCGGGTGGCTTAGCGTGCGAGCAGCACTTGAGCGCCCGTCGTGGGTGCGGCACGGAGGTAGGCATGGCAGACGCACTGCAGGACAAGGTTGCAATCGTGACGGGTGGCAACACGGGCATCGGCGCGGCCGTGGTCAGCGCGCTGGCCGCACAAGGGGCCAAGGTCGTCATCGACTACGTCTCCAACAAGGAGGCCGAGGACGAGCTCGAACGCAAGCTGGCGGCATTGAACGAGCCGGCCGTCGGCGTCGAGGCCGACGTGTCCAAGGTGGCCGACCTCCAGAAGCTGGTCGACGCTGCCGTCTCCAACTTCGGGCGCCTCGACATCCTGGTCAACAACGCTGGGATCGAGACACGGTCCTCCGTGCTCGACACCACCGAGGACCAGTACGAGAAGGTGCTGGCCATCAATCTGAAGAGTGCATTCTTCGGCACGCAGCTGGCCGCCAAGCAGATGATCGCCCAGGGGGGCGGCGGCCGCATCATCAACATGACGTCGGTCCACGAGGACTGGCCGATGCCGGGCAACACGCCCTACTGCCTGTCCAAGGGCGGTATGCGCATGCTGACCCGCACCGCCGGCCTCGAGTTGGCGCCGCACGGCATCCTGGTCACCGGGGTCGGCCCCGGTGCAGTCGACACGCCCATCAACGCATCGACGGTGAGCAACCCCGAGCTGCTGGCCAAGCTCAACAGCGCCATCCCGATCGGCCGCCTGGCCGAGCCCGACGAGATCGCTTCGGTCGTTGTCTTCCTGGCCGGACCTGGGGCGAGTTACGTGACGGCGACGACGATCTTCGCCGACGGCGGCATCATGCAGAGCAGCCCCGGACTCTGATAGCGAGGGGAGCGCATCCCCGACCGTGTCGCGGTCGGCCGTGCCCCCACGTCCTAGGACGATTCGGCCGGAGTGGGCGCACCGGACGCGGCCGGGGCCGAACCCAGCGGCTCTTGGTCCTCTGCGCCGACCCGCGGCATCGAGAGCCGCTTCCGGAAGATGTGGTAGCCCCAGGACTGGTAGACGACCACGATCGGGAAGAAGACGACTGCGACCACCGTCATGACCTTCAGCGAATACGGAGGACTGGCCGAGTTCTTGATGGTGAGGTCGTAGGCGGCGTTCGTGCTCGAGATCATCACCCGGGGGTAGAGCTCGCTGAAGAGCGCCCCCACCGTCCCGGCCATGCCGAGGGCGGCCGCGGTGAAGGCCCAGCCCTCCGCCTTGGCCTGTGCGGCCGCGGCGGCGCCGATCACCGCCATGAGGCCGAGCGCCTCAATCGGCTTGGGGACGAAACCCGTGCTGAGGCCGACGTGGATCCAGGTCATGAAGCCGAACGTCACCACCACCGCCAGCAGGCCGATCTGGGCCGAGACCTTCTGGGCCCGCTCGTGCAGCTCCCCGGTCGTCTTCAGGGCTCAGGTAGGTGGCGCCCATGAGGAGCGAGAGCACGAGCAAGGTGACGCCGGTCCACAGCCCGAACGGCGTCAAGCAGGTCGAAGAAGTTGCCGGTGAACTCGTGCGAGCTGTTGATGGGCAGGCCGTGCAGCAGGTCGCCCAACGCGACCCCGACGAGGAGCGGGATGAGCGCGCTGCCCACGGTGAGGATCCAGCGCCACGAGCTGCGCCAGCGGGGGATCGGCGAACTTCCGCTGCAACTCGAACGAGACGCCCCGCCCCATCAGGGCGGCGAGGAGGACGACCAGGGCCAGATAGAGGGCCGAGAACATGGTGGCGTACCAGCCGGGGAAGGCGGCGAACGTCGCCGCTCCCGCCACGATCAGCCAGACCTCGTTGCCGTCCCAGACGGGCCCGATCGTGTTGACCAGCACGCGCCGCTCCAGGTCGTTGCGCCCGATGAACGAGTGCAGCATGCCGACCCCGAAGTCGAACCCCTCCAGCACGAAGAAGCCGACCCAGAAGATGGCCACGATGACGAACCAGAGCACTCCGAGTGAGATGCCTCCCATGTCGACCTCCTAGTAGACGAGGGCCATGTCGTCCTCGTCCTCGTGGGACGAGACGGACTCGGCGTCGGTGGAGTGGCTGGTGCCCGAACCGGGGCCGCGGGCCGCCCTCGCCTTCGGAGGTGATCTTGGCCAAGGGGTCGTCGCCGATGGCCCGGCGGCTGTAGCGGATCATCAACCAACAGTCGGCCACGCCGAGGACGGCGTAGATCAGGTAGAAGACGACGAGGGAGATCCAGATGTCGGCGGCCGAGACCGAGGGTGACACCCCGTTCTTGGTCAACATCAGGCCCTGGACGATCCAGGGTTGGCGGCCGTTCTCGGTCAGCATCCAGCCGGCGGTATTGATGAGGAAGGGCAGAATCACCACCCACGGGGCGATGCGCAGGAACCATTTCGCCTTTTCGAGTCGGCGGCGGTAGAGGAGCCAGGCCCCCCACAGCGCGAAGAGCGAAGACGAACGAGGCCAGGTAGGCCATCACGCGCATCGACCAGTACTGGATGAACACGTTGGGGATGTAGTCCCCTGGCCCGTACTCCTTCTGGTACTGCGCGTTCAGGTTGTTGAGACCCTGCACCGTGCCGTCGACATGGTTGGTGGCCAGGATCGACAGGAGGTCGGGCACCTCGAAGATCTGGGTCGGGGTCTCGTCGTTGTTCCCGCCCCCGATCTGGAACAGCGAGAAGGCGCAGTGGCTGTCGCAGGTCTGCCAGAGCGCCTCGGCGGCCGCGATCTTCATCGGCTGGTAGGTCCCCTCCACGACGCCGAGCTCGCTCCCCACGAAGAGTGCGAGCGCCACCGACGGCAACAGGACGACGAGCGAGATCACCGCGGTGCGCCGGAAGGACTCGACCTGGTGCTGCTTGCGCAGGTGCCAGGCGGACACCCCGAGCATGATCACGGCGCCGGTGACCAGCGAGGCCAGGATGACGTGGGTGTAGCCCCACAGGAACACCGGGTTGGTGAACAGCGCCCAGATGTTGTTGAGCTGCGGTTGGTGCGTGCTGTCGTTGGTCGTGAATCCGACCGGGTGCTGCATCCACGAATTGGCCGCCATGATGAAGGCGGCCGAGAGCATCGTCGCCGCCGCGACCAGCCAGATGCAGGCCAGGTGCGCCTTCTTGGAGAGGCGGTTCCAACCGAAGATCCAGATGCCGAGGAACGTCGACTCCAAGAAGAAGGCGGCGAGTCCCTCCATGGCCAGCGGTCCGCCGAAGACGTTGCCCACCAGGCGCGAGTAGGCCGACCAGTTCATGCCGAACTCGAACTCCTGAATGAGTCCCGAGACGACGCCGACGGCCACGTTGATCAGCAGCAGCGCGCCGAAGAAGCGGGCCAGGCGGCGGTACGTGTCGTCGCCGTTGCGGTACCAGGCCGTCTGCAGCAGCGCCACCAGGAAGGCCAACCCGATGGTCACCGGGATGAAGATGAAGTGGTACACGCTCGTGCTGCCGAACTGCCAGCGGGCAAGGTCGAGGCTCACGGGATGTCGTTCCCTTCGTTGAGGACAGCTTCATTGCGTTCTGCGTCGGAGCTCTCGTGGCGTGCCGCGGGATCTCCGGCATCGGCTCCGGCGTGGGCGGGTCGCTCATCAGTTCGTCCCACCACAGACTGGCGTAGCGTCCGCCGGCGGACACGAGCTCGACGTGGCTGCCCCGTTCGACGACGTGTCCCTCGTCGAGGACGATGATCTCGTCAACCTGGTCCAAGCCCCAGAGGCGGTGGGTGACGAACAGGGTCGAGTGGCCCTCGGTGAGCTCGAGAAGGTCGGCGGTGAGGGCGTCGGCCGCCGCCGGGTCGAGGTGCTCGGCCGGCTCGTCGAGGACGAGAATCGAGAACTCGGCGAGCAGGGCGCGGGCCAGCGCGACGCGTTGGCGCTGACCGCCCGAGAGGCGGGCGCCGCCCGGATCCGACTCCGGTGGCCAAACCCGTGGGCAGCCCTTCCAGCCAGTCGCCCAGGCCCACCCGGGCCAGCACGGCGACGAGGTCGTCGTCGCTCGCGTCGCGCCTTCCTATCCGCAGGTTCTCGGCCAGGCTCGTGTCGAAGAGGTGCGGGTTCTGCTCGACCAGCCCGACGACCCGGCGCACCTCGTCGGAGGGCAACCGTTCCAGCGGCACGCCGTCGAGCGTCGCCTCGCCGCTGTCGACGGGCAGGAAGCGGACGAGGACGTCGGCCAGCGTCGACTTGCCCGCTCCGCTGCGCCCGACCAGCGCCACCCGCCGCCCCGGAGTGAGGTCGAGGTCCACCCCGCGCAGGACGGACCGGTCGGTTCCCGGGTAGCCGGCCCAGACCCCGCGCAAGACCAGTGCGTGGGATCCGGACCGGTCGTCGGGCAGCGCTGAGTGGTGCGTCGGGCTCCTCGACCGGGGAGGGGGCGTCCATGGCGGCGAACACCCGGCCGGCGGCCGTGCGGGAGCGCTGCAGGGCCTGGGTCCCGGCCGGGAGCGGGGCAACCAGCTCGAAGGCAGCGAGCGGGACCAGGGCCAGGACGGCCAGGAGCGCGCCGTCGAGGTGGCCGCCGTGGGTGGCGCGTACCCCGAGCGTCAGCGCCCCCCAGCTGGCGAGACCCGCCAGGGCCGTGGTCAGGCCCAGGCCGATGCCGGCGGTGCCCGCCCCGTGGCGAGCCGTGGTCCGCACACGGCGGTCTGCCAGCGCGATGCGCTCGACCTGCTCCGCGGTGCCTCCCATGACGGTGAGCTCGGCCGCACCCTCCATCAGGTCGACGACCGCCGCGGCCAGCTCGCCGCGGGCCGAGGCCTGGACGCGCCTCCTCCCGCTGGGCCAGCCGGCCGGTGAGCCAGGGCACCAGCGTGGCCGAGACGACGAGCGCGACCAGCAGCACCGCGCCGGCGCCGGGGAGCAGGATCCACATGACGGCCACGGTGGCGCTCCCGACCAGGGTGGCGACCGCGAAGGGCTGGATGACCCGGAGCACGACGTCCTGGAGTGAGTCCACGTCGTCGACGACCCGGGCCACGAGGTCGCCCCGCCGGAAGAGCGGCAACCCGGCCGGGGCCACCCGTTCGAGCTGCTCGTAGACGCGGACGCGCAGGTCGCCGAGGACACGCAGGGCGGCGTCGTGCCCGACGAGGCGCTCGCCGTAGCGGAGGAAGCCGCGGGAGAGCCCGAAGACCTGCACGCCCACGATGGCCAAGGTCAGGGAGGCCTCCGAGGGGTGGAGCGCAGCCCGCGAGATGAGCCAGGCCGAGGTACCCATGAGGGCGATGGAGGCCCCGATGGCTCCGGCCCCCAGCGCCGAGGCCCGGGCCAGCCGGCCGGCCGCCACGCGGGCAATGCCGAGGGTGCGCCCGACCGAGGCGGGACGATCCGGCGCCGGTTCGAAGACGGTGCCGCTCATGCCACTCCGAGCGGCGCCGGAAGGGCGACCACGCGATCGGCCAGCGCCACCAGCGCGGGGCGGTGGGCCACGACGAGCGCCGTTCGTCCCTCGGTCAGCCGCCGTACCGCCTCGAGCACCTCGGCCTCGGTCTCGGCGTCGAGGCTCGCCGTGGGCTCGTCGAGCACGAGCAGTGGCGCGTCGCGCACAAAGGCCCGGGCCAGCGCGAGGCGCTGGCGCTCGCCTGCCGAGAGCCCGGCGCCGCCGTCGCCGAGCACGGTGTCCGCGCCCCGGGGCAGGCGGCGCACGGCGACGGCCAGGCCCGCCGCCTCGAGCGCGTCCGCCACCTCGGCGTCGGAGGCGTCGGGGCGGCCGATGCGGACGTTGTCGGCCACAGTGCGGGCAAAGAGATGGGGCCGCTGGGGCACCCAGCCGATGCCGGCCCGCCAGGCGTCGATGTCGAGGTCGCCGAGTGTCCACCCCGCCGAGCAGGACCTGTCCCGAACCGGGGCGGCGCAAGCCCAAGGACGACGTCGAGCAGCGTGGACTTGCCGCACCCGCTGGGGCCGGTGAGGGCCACGACCTCACCGGGCTCGACCACGAGGTCGGCACCGTGCAGCGCGGGGATCCGGCGGCCGGCATAGGTGATCTCGAGGCCGCTCGATGCGGATGCTCGTGTCCTGGGCCGGGCCGTGCCGCGGCCGACACCCGCGCCGTCACCGTCGCCGGCCGGTGTTTCGAGCAGCTCGAAGATCTGCTCGGCCGCCTTCATCCCGTCGGCGCTGGCATGGAAGTTGGCGCCGAGGGCACGCAGCGGCAGGTAGGCCTCGGGCGCCAGGACGAGCACGAAGAGCGCGGCGCGGAACTGCATGTCCCCATCGAGCAGACGGAGGCCGACGGCCACGGCGACCAGGGCGACCGAGACGGTGGCCAGCAGCTCGAGAATGAGCGACGAGAGGAAGGTCAGCTTGAGGGTGGCCATCGTGGTCGTTCGGTAGCGATCGGTGACGTCCGCGATGGCGCGGGCCTGCGCCTTCGCCCGCCCGAAGACCTTCAGCGTGGGCAGGCCTGCCACGACGTCGAGGAAGTGGCCGGCGAGCCGTTGCAGCGACCGCATGCGGGCCGCCGTGCGATCCCGCGTCGTCAGGCCCGACCAGGCCCATGAAGACGGGTATCAGCGGCACCGTCACCGCGATCAGCACGGCCGAGATGGGATCGGCGCCGGCCACGACGCCGATGATGGTCACCGGGACGATGACGGCCAGGAAGAGCTGGGGGAGGTAGCGGGAGAAATACCCGTCGAGCGCGTCGATGCCCGTCGTGACGAGCACGCTCAGGCGCCCGCGGTCCTGGCGGTCAAGTCCGGCCGGGCCCAGCGCGGCAATGTGTTCGGCCGGCCGCGGACCGCAGCTCCGACTTGGCCGAGGCCGAGGCCCGGTGCGCGGCCCGTTCGGTTGCCCAGGCCAAGACGGCGCGGCCGGCGATCGCCGCCAGCAGGAGGCCGAGCGGGTCCGCGCAGCGAGGAGACTGAGCCGTGGTGGAAGAAGGCGTCGTCGGCCACGGTGGCGATGAGCCAGGCCTGGGCGACGACGAGGAGCGCGGTCATCCCGCCGATGAGCACGGAGAGCACCACGAAGCGCCGCGTGCGTTCGTGCGTAGCGCAGCAGCCGCGGGTCGAACGGCCCCGACCGGCGTGATCGGGGCGGCGGGCGCCCCTGCCGTCGCCTTCGCCTGTGCGTTCACCGCGTCCTTTCGTCAGGCTCCGGGTAGGAGGTATATCGGGCCTCGCCGCGGCGCGCCACCGACACCACGTCGCCGCGTCGGCGCTGTCCGCTGCATCCGGCCGGGCAAGAGGCCGTGGACCGCCAATTCGATCTGGAACTCTCGCGAGTCGTGCAGCCTTGACGTGAGTCTCGGCCAGGTTCCAAGGTGTCGCCGTGGGTCGTCCTCTCTCCAACACGGATCCGGTCCTCCGTCGCTGCTGGCATCCGGTGGCCCGGACGCGCCGAGGTGTCCGAGCAGCCAGTGGGCGTCACGCTGCTGGGAGAGCCCTGGGTCCTCCATCGCTCGGGCGGCGGCGTCGTGGCCTTCGCCGACCGCTGCCCCCACCGCCACTGCCCGTTGACGCTCGGACACTGCGAGGAAGGGGTCCTGCAGTGCGCCTACCACGGGTGGCGCTTCGACCGCTCGGGTCGGTGTGTCGAGATTCCGGCGCTCGGACCCGACGCCGTTGTTCCGCCCACTGCGCAGCTCACCGCGGCCGCCGCAGTGACCGAAGCCCATGGCATCGTCTTCCTGGCCCCCGACGAGCCCATCGCGCCCCTCGGCACGATGCCCGAGGCGGACGACCCGTCCTTCATGGTCGGTGAGCTACCCACCATGCGGGCGCGGGGCAACGCCGGGCTGCTGGCCGACAACTTCCTCGACATGGCGCACTTTCCGTTCGTGCACGCGGGAACCTTCGGTGCGGACGAGGCGGCCGAGGTGCCGCCCTACGCCGTGGCCCGGGACGATTGGTCGTTCACCGTCGGCTACGAGCACCAGTTCGCCCACCGCGAGGACCCCGGGGTGGCGGCCGGCCTGCGTCCCCTGGTCCAGACCAGGCGACTGACCTACCAGCTCTGCGCGCCGTTCCACCTGCGGCTGCGCATCGACTTCCTCGACGCCGGCGGGTCCAACGTCATCGGGTTCTTCATCCAGCCCGAGACGGCGGAGACCTGCCGGCTGTTCACCACGCTGTGGCGGGACGACCTCGAGGGTGACCGCACGCGCATGGACGGAGGCGGTCGAGTTCGAGATCGCCGTGCTGCGCGAGGACCTGCGTGTCCAGGAGGCCTACCACGAGCTGGTCCTCCCGCTCGATCCCCGGGCCGAGGTGCACACGCGGGCCGACCGCACCACCTTGGAGCTGCGCCGGGTCCTGGCCGACCTGGTCACGGTGGCCGAGCGGTGAGCGCCATCGTCGTCGACCACCCCGTCCTGGCCCACCGGGTGGCCCAGCTGCGTGATCGGACGACCGGGGGAGACACCTTTCGCCAGCTCGTCGCCGAGGTCTCCGGTTTGCTGGCCTACGAGGCGCTGCGTGATCTCGGCACCGACCGAGATCGTCGTCGACACCCCGGTGGCCGGCGCGGCTCCGGCGCAGCGGGTGTCCGAGGTGGTCCTGCTGGTGCCCATCCTGCGGGCCGGGCTCGGGATGGTGCAGGCCATCCAGGAGGTCATTCCCCTGACCGAGGTGGCCCACGTCGGTCTGCGCCGGGACGATGCCACCTTGCGGTCCGAGGTCTATCTCAACCGGCTGCCCGGGGGACCTGTCCGGGCGCCGGGTCGTGGTGTGCGACCCCATGTTGGCGACGGGGGGATCGCTCGGCACAGGTGTGCGACATGGTGGCCGAGCGGGGAGCGGAGCGCATCCTGGCCCTGTGCATCATCGCCTCGGAGCCCGGGCTGGCCGCCTTCGAGGAGCGCCACCCGGCGGTGCCGGTCTACTGCGCGACGGTCGATCCGAGCCTGAACGAGGTCGGGCTACATCGTGCCTGGCCTGGGCGATGCGGGCGATCGGCTGTTCGGGCCGCCCGACTGATCGTCAGAGGCCGATGTCCTCGTACCAGACGTCACGGTTCGCCGCGATGTAGCCGGCCAGCAGGTCGATGCACTCGGCGTCGTCGAGCAGGACGACCCGGCACCCGTGCTCGGCCACCCAGTCGTGGCCGCCGACGAAGTTGCGCGCTTCGCCGACCACGACGGTGCCGATGCCGAATTGGCGGAGCAGCCCGCTGCAGTACCAGCACGGCGAGAGCGTGGTCACCATCACGCAGTCCTGGTAGTGGCGCCGCCGGCCCGCAGCACGGAAGGCGGCCGTCTCGGCGTGCATGGAGGGGTCCCCGTCCTGGACCCGGCGGTTGTGGCCGCGGCCGAGCAGGGTGCCGTCCTCGTGAAAGAGGGCGGCACCGATCGGGATGCCGCCCTGCTCCATGCCGTGGCGCGCCTCCTCGAGGGCGACGGCCAGCATCTGGCGCAGCAGCGCTTCGCTGAGCCCCTCAGCCGACGGCATATGCTCGAGGCAGACTCATGTCCACGGCCCCGGATCGTACCTACACGACCACGGTGGGAAGCCAGAAGGTCGAGCTCCCCCTCATTGCGCTCAACGACGAGCTGACCATCGCGCTCCTCATCTGTGTCGACATGGGCGTCGAGTTCGCCGAGACCGCCGGCCGCGAGCTGGCGGAGGTGATGGGGCCCTTCGAGCCCGACATCATCGTCTCGGTGGCCACCATGGGTATTCCCCTGGCCATCGAGGCCAGCCGGGCCATGGGTCTCGACGACTACGTGATTCTGCACAAGACCCCGAAGATCCACCTCGGTGAGACCTGGTCGGAGCCCGTGCACTCGATCACCACCGACAAGCCCCAACGGCTGCGCATGGACCCGGCTCGGGTGGGCGCGGTGCGGGGACGGCGGGTCGCCGTGGTCGACGACGTGATCTCCACCGGGGCCTCGCTGGCCTCGGCCCTGCGCCTCGTGCGCCGCATGGACGCCGAGCCCGTGGTCATCGGCTGCCTGATGACCGAGGGCGGCGGGTGGAAGGAGGCCCTGGGCGAGGACGCGGCCCTGGTCCGCGCCCTCGGGGCCATGCCCCTGTTCCACCCCGACGGCGCCGGCGGGCTCGTCGAGGACTGGGGCTGAGCGCCGCTCAGACCGGCGCCAGCAGGCCTTCCTTTCTGAGCAGCGTCTTCCTGCGCGTCAGCCTGCTTGGCCACCGCCCGGTGGGCCAGGAGGTAGTAGACGCCGCCGCCGACGCCCATGCCGAGGAAGATGCTGAAGTCGGCTCCGTTGTTGTGGTACGTCACCTCGTTGAGCCACTGGGGCAGATGGAAGGTGGCGGACAGCGCCGAGAAGGCGGCGAACATCCCGATCACCTGGGCGACGATGGCCGGCCAGAACACCCCGCCTCTGTTCCAGTAGAGGGACGTGCGCCCGGTGTTCTGCAGCTCGCTCGGCACGTAGCGGAAGCGGCGCAGAGCCCAGTCCACCAGGAAGATGGCGCACCACGGGGCGATCCAGACGATCACGATGTCGACGAAGTCCTCGAGGTACGTCGTGAACGAGGAGCTGAAGATGGCGTACATGGTGATGCCGAGCGCAATGACGCAGTCGACCACGACGGCTTGGTAGCGCTTGACCGGTAGCCCGATGGCCTGGAGGGTCACCCCCGACGAGTACATGTCGAGGCTGTTGATGGCGAACAGCTGCACCATGGCGAAGACCAGGAAGACGACGATGAACCAGGCCGGGATGATGCTCTGGTGGGCGAAGGGGAGCAGGCCGCCTGCACCGGTCCCGATGTTGGCCACGAACGTCCCCACCACGGCGCCCAGGGTCATGATGAGGATCTCGGGGACGGCCGTGCCGAGGAAGATCCAGCCGACCAGTCCCTTCTTCGAGACGTCGGTCGGGCAGTAGCGGGTGTAGTCGTTCCCGCACTCGGCCCAGCCGAGCCCGCTCAGCGCGATGGTGAAGGCCAGCCCGGCCATGTAGGTCTGCCAGCCGGCGCCGTGGGCCACGGCGTTCGAGGTGGGCGTGCCCGATCGAGAAGCCCAGCAGCACGGCGAAGAGCACGATGAAGGGGGCGATGAGCAGGCGCAGCGTCTTGACGATGGTGGCGTGACCGAGGAAGGGGAGGATCCCCTGGACCAGCACCGCCACGATGACGAGGATCACCTTGGCCGGGTCGCCCGGGTCGAAACCGCCCTTGACCATCAGCACGAGGCCGGCCCCGACGATGAGGATGAGGCCTTCGACCTCGAACCCGATCTGGGTGACCCAGTTGAAGAACGAGATCGGTCGTGACCCGTTGGGCCCGAAGGCGGCCCGGTTGATGGCGAAGACCGCCGTCCCGGCGTCCGGGCCCTGCAGGGAGCAGAGCCCGAGGAGGAAGTAGGACAGGTTGCCGATGATGATCAGCGAGAGGGCCTGGGCGAAGGTGAACCCGAACGTCATCAGGATGGCGCCGTAGAGGAAGTACTCCGTCTGCACGCTGGCGCCGGCCCACATGCCGAAGATGTCCCTCGGCCGGGCCCAGCGCTCGCTCTCGGGGATGAAGTCGATCCCGTGCTGCTCGACCGTGAACGGGTCGCTGACGCTCGGGTCGTGAATGATCGCTAAGTCCTCGGCGATCGCCACCGTGGAACCTCCCTTGTCGTTCGCCTCGTCGGGGTGGTGGTGGATGCCCCGACGAGGCGACCGCGGGAGTGCAGGCCGCCCCCCGGCAGCCACCCTCGGTCTCGCATCCACGCACCCCGTTCTGTCAGGTTCGGTACGCCTCCCTGGCGAGCGACCGAAGGTGTGCGGCCACACATTGGGTGTTGGCGGCACCTCTGGTCAAGTGCTCCGCCGACGGCGCCCGGCGTGGGCGGGTAGAACACGGGGGTGCAGGGTGCGCTGATGGTGTGCGGCACCACGTCGGACGCCGGCAAGTCGACCCTGACGGCGGGGCTGTGCCGCCTCCTCGCCCGCCGCGGCGTGTCGGTCGCGCCGTTCAAGGGCCAGAACATGTCGCTCAATGCCATGGTGACGGGCGAGGGCGGGGAGATCGGCCGGGCCCAGTGGCTCCAAGCCGTGGCGGCCGGTGCCGAGCCCGAGGTGGCCATGAACCCGGTGCTGCTCAAGCCCACGGGGGAACGCTCGTCCCAGGTGATCGTGCTCGGCCGTCCGGTCGGCGAGCAGGAGGCCGCCGGCTACTACGCCACCAAGGAGTGGCTGGTCGAGGTCGTGGACGGGGCGTTGGACTCGCTTCGCCGCCGCTTCGACGTCGTCGTGTGTGAGGGCGCGGGGAGCCCGGCCGAGATCAATCTCCTCGAGCACGACATCGTGAACCTCGGCCTGGCGGCGCGGGCCGGTATCCCGGCGGTGCTGGTCGGCGACATCGAGCGGGGCGGCGTGTTCGCGCACCTCTTCGGCACCGTGGCCATCCTGCCCGACGACCTGGCCCGGAGCCGTCGGCGGTTTCGTGATCAACCGGTTCCGGGGCGATCCGGACCTGCTCGGGAACGGACCATCCCAACTGGAAGCCAGGACCGGTGTGCCCACCCTCGGCGTGCTGCCGTTCCTGTCCGGACTCGAGTTCGACGCGGAGGACGGGTTGGCCGTCGCCCGGACGTGGGCCGCCGCGCCGGCGGGCGCCCTCGACGTGGCGGCCGTCCTGTTGCCGCGGCTCTCGAACTTCACCGACCTCGACCCCTGGTGGCCGAGCCCGGCGTGCATGTGCGCTGGGTGGCCGGGCCCTGGCGATCTGGGGCAGCCCGATCTGGTCGTTCTGCCCGGGACCCGCTCCACCGCCTCCGACCTGGCGTCCCTGCACGAGCGGGGGCTGGTCGAGGCGATCGGGGCGCTGCGGGGCGGCCCGTCGCCACCCGTGATCCTCGGTCTCTGCGGCGGGTTCCAGATGCTGGGCTCGGCCATCGACGATCCGCGGCAGGTCGAGTCAGCCGGTCCCGTCATAGGGCTGGGCTGGCTCCCGGTGCGCACGGTGTTCGACCCCGACAAGCTGACCCGCCTGGTGCGTGCCGTCGACGCCGCGTCCGGCGCACCCGTCGCCGGCTATGAGATTCGGCACGGCCGCATCGTGGTCGAGGGCGAGGGCCGCCCCTGGTTGGCCACGACGGCGAGCCGATCAGTGCCGGCGATGCCGAGGGCAGCGTGCTCGGCACGACACTGCACGGGCTCTTCGAGAACGACGACTTCCGGACCCGCTTCCTGGCCGACGTTGCGGCCCGACGGGGGCGGCTCTGGTCGCCGTCGGGCGTGTCCTATGCCGCGGCGCGGCAGAGACAGATCGACCGGATCGCCGACGCGTGTGAGGAACACCTGGACCTCGAGGCGCTGTGGCGCCTCCTCGAGTCGGCGACGCTCAGCCCCCGAGCTGGGCTCGCATGAAGGCCACGGACTTGTCCTGGGTGGCCCGGGCCTGTGACTCAATGAAGCGTTCGACGATGGGGCCGACCCCGAAGATCTTCACCTTGGCCTCGAGATTGAAGGCCTCCACCGTCTTGCCCTCCACCACCGAGAAGGCGATGGATCCCCGGATATCTGTCTTGTCTCCCATGGTGCCCGGCGTCATCACGAACGTGCTGGTCGAGGCTGGCTGGGTCGAACGTGCTCACCTCGGTCGTGATCACTTCCTCGCCGAAGATCTTGCGCACCGGCCCGGGCATGTTGGGCTTCTGCCCATAGCGCAACGTCCGCACCAGTCCCGTCGTCAGGTCGCCCTCTTGGGAGACGATCTCGGCCGACGTCGAGCCCAGGCTCTCGAGGTACATCCGCACGGCGAAGTCGGGGTCGAAGTACAGCGCCCAGAACTCCTCGGGCGTGCAGGACCAGTCGTAGGTGAGCGAGAGCTTCATGGTCGAAGGTCGAAGAGCATGTGGCTGCTGAGGTCTCCCATGAGGTCGATCATGATATGCATCGCCGTCACGCGCCACCCGTCTTCGGCCCGCTCGTAGCGGTGACGGTAGCGCCCGGCGATCACCGGCTGGAGGGCCAGCTCCCCGGGGACGGCCTGGAGGACGGTGAAGTAGGAGCGGCTCGACGCCGTCACACCGTCGTCGTCGACGTCGACGATCAGGTTGGTCATGACGTGCTTGGTGCGCGGTGTGCCGTCCTCGAAACGCCGGGTCGTCCGACCGTACAGAGCCTCAATGGCCTCTCGACCGCTCACCGCGTCGCCGAATCCCTCGAAGGTCAAGGTGGCGTGGTCGAACAGCTCACCGACGCCGGCGAAATCACCGAGGTCGATGCGCTCGGCGTACGTGTAGATCAGCTTGGTGATTGCTTCGATCGGCGTGTCCGGCACAGGGGCGATTGTGCCACCTCCAGACGGGATCCGGCAGTTCTTCCCTCGAGCCAGGCTGGGTAGCCTGAGGCCGTGCCGCCTTCTCGTGCCGTCGCCACGGAGCCGGACGTGTCGTCATCTCTCTCTGCCGCACAGACCCGGATCATCGAAGCGGCGCTGCGGGTGTTTACCCGGAACGGCGTCGGCGGGACATCGCTGCAGATGATTGCGGATGAGATCGGCGTCACCAAGGCGGCCGTTTACCACCAGTACCGGACCAAGGAGGAGATCATCCGAGCCGTCGCGGCTGCCGAATTCGATCGCGTTGAAGCAGTGCTCGCGGCGGCCGAGTCCGAGCCGACACCGGACGGCGCCCGGGAGGCCGCCCTGACGGCCGTCATCGACCTGGCGGTGGCGCGCCGCCGCGAGATGAGCACCATCCTGACCGACCCCATTGTTGGACGTCTTCTCGCAAAGGACAGGCGACCGATCGACGTGGTGCACCGCCTCAACAAGCTTCTCGTGAACTGCGATGGTGAAAGCGAGTCGGAGATGGCGACGGTCATGCTGATCGCCGCCATCAGCGGCGCCGTGATGCATCCCCTTGCCATTCGCCGCGATGACGACACGTTGCGCACCGAGCTGCGCCGGCTCGCCGAGCGGTTCCTCGGCCTCGGCACCTGAGCCGATCGGGGTCCGGTCGCCCGCACAGATCCTTTCCACACCCCTTGTCGTGCTCTAGCCGATTGGCTACGCTGAGGTAGCCAATCGGCTATCCACTGACGGCAAAGGAGTTTGCCATGCCAGACTCGACCAACGATCAAGAGATCGACGAACTCCTAGCGATCCGCAAGCCCGGCGCACACCTCGAGGAGGGAGTGGTCGCCGACGACTTCGTCCTCGCCCTCGGCGTCGACATCGTGAACTACCCCAAGTTCGCCCGGGTGGACGACAACGTCACGTATGCCAAGACCGAACTCGACCTTCGCCACCAGCTCGATCACGAGTCCGGAGCCGAGCTGCCCGACTACAGCGGGCCGTACCGCAGCGATCTGCGCTTCACCGACTTCTCGGCAGAGGCGCTGGCGACCCGCTTCCTGCCTTGGAGTGACGAATACCTGCAGCTCTGCGTCGACGGCTGGTCCAAGGAGGTTGGCAAGCGCTATGGCTCCGATGCGGCATCGGAGATCGAGTGGACGGCCTGGAACGACCAGATCGTTCCTGAGATCCCTCGCATGCTCGGCGAGTTCCTTCCTGAAGGCACCGAGTATCGCGATCCCAACGTGGCGGTGCCCGATCCCGACCGCGCATCCACTCGCGTGATCTACTCCGGCCTGTTCTCACCGAGCGCCGCGACGAGGGACCTCTCGAAGGTGCAGCTCGTGACCTGGCTGCTCGGGTCACACGAGTACCTCCTCCAGTGCATCGAAGCGTGGGCCACCCAGATCACGGTCCGCTACGGGCTCGACGTCATGTTCGACCTCCAGTTCACCCTCTGGGGTGACACCGTCCTGCCGGGCGTGAAGAAGCTCAAAGAGGCGTACCTCGGGCTCACCGGTGACTCGGTGGAGGACTGGATGAAAGATCTCCAACTCGACGCGACGGCTATGCCGGGAAAGGCATTCGACGTCGCATTCGAGATGCCCGAGCCCGACGTGGGGATCATGACCTTCAACCGCTGCGTGGCCGTAGACCAATGGGAGGCCATGGGCCGACCGGACATCCTGGAAAAGAACTGCCATTCCACCTGTCCCAAGTCGATGATCGTGACCACCAAGATGTACAACCCCAATATGAAGGTCGACATTCTGGCGATCCCACCTCGACGCGACCCCGGCGACGTGTGCTGCAAATGGCGCTTCAGCATGCGCGACGAGAGCGACCCTGAGTACGTCCCGGTGAGACTGCGGACCAAGGGCGAGAAGGGGTAGCCGGTTTCGGGTCCCTACTGGCCCAACAGCCGCCCCATGGCTCCGGCCAACTTGCTGGGTCTGCCGTTCCTGACCTCGCTCCGGTCGGCCAGCTTCATGGTCCAGAGCCCGGCGTTGACGCCGAGCCAGCGCAGTGGTTCGGGCTCCCAGGCCGGGGACAGATGTCCGACCCAGGGCAGGTGCACGAGGTCCGTGTCGTGCCCCGTGATCAGGTCGGCCAGGGTGCGCCCGGCCAGGTTGGTCGTGGACACCCCGTCGCCTACGTAGCCCCCGGCCCAGGCCAGGCCGGTGCCGCGGTCGAGCCCGACGGACGAATGCCAATCCCGCGGGATCCCGAGCGGCCCACCCCACGCATGGGTGAAGCGGGCATCGTCGAGCGCCGGGAACAGCTCGGTGAGTGTCTGGCGCAGGAGCGCGTGTACGCCCGGTTCGGCATCGAAGGAGGTTTCGATGGACGAGCCGAAGTGATACGGGGCACCTCGGCCGCCGAAGGCGATGCGCCCGTCGGCCGTGCGCTGCCCGTAAATGATCATGTGACGGTGGTCGGCGAAGGTGGTGCGCTCCTCGAGGCCCGCCTCCGCCCAGAAGGCGTCGCCCAGCGGTTCGGTGGCCACCATGAGTGAGTACACCGGGACGATGGCGCGCCGGAGGCCGGGCAGGGTCGGCGTCCACGCCTCGGTCGCCCGCACCACGACATCGGCCTGGACCGTCCCGCCCGCCGTTTCCACCTGAGCCCCCCGCCCGGGGACGCCCGGGCGGATGTCGGTCGCGGTGGTGTGCTCGAAGATGCTGACGCCGGCCCGCTCCACGACGTCAGCCAGGCCGCGGGCGAGCAGTGCGGGCTGCAGCGCCGCGCAGTGCGGCGTGTACGTGGCGCCCAGGACCCCGGTCGCACCGATCAACGCCTGCGCCTCCTCCGGGCCGAGCCAGCGCAGATCGTCTTCTCCGAAGCCGAGCTCCCGCTGCTCGTCCAGCTCGGCTCGCGCCCGGGCCGCCTGGGCCTCGCTGCGCACCAGATCGACGGTGCCGCCCTTGGCGAACTGGCAGTCGATGCCCTCGGTGGCGGCGCTCGCACCGACGACGTCCACCGTGTCCTGCATGGCCCGCCGCATCGCGATCATGGCCTCGCGGCCGTGGCGGCGGGCCAGCGCCGCGTCGGAGGTGGCGAAGAGGGCCGAGCACCATCCGCCGTTGCGACCCGAGGCGCCGAAACCGGCCACCTCGCGCTCGAGGATGGCGATCCGCAAGGTCGGGTCATGACGGATGAGCGAGTGCGCCGTCCACAGACCGGTGAAGCCGGCGCCGACGATACAGACGTCGACCGCGAGGTCCTGGGTCAGTGCCGGACGCGGCGGCAGCGGGACGGGGACCGCCTCCCACCACAGCGAGAGGCGCTGATAGCCCGAGCCCGGTGCTACAGCCGGCGCCACGCCTCGGAGAGCACCTCGCGCAGCGTGGAGGCGATGAAGTCGAACTCCTCCTGGCCGCAGATGAGCGGTGGGGAGAGCTGCACCACGGGGTCGCCCCGGTCGTCGGCCCGGCAGATGAGGCCGGCTTCGAAGAGGGCGCCGGAGAGGAAGCCGCGCAACAGGCGCTCGGATTCGTCGTCGTCGAAAGACTCCCGGGTCTCCTTGTCCTTGACCAACTCAATCCCGTAGAAGTAGCCGGCGCCGCGCACGTTGCCCACGATCGGCAGGTCCAAGAGGCCATCGAGCGCGCCCCGGAAGGCCGGCTCGTTGGACTGGACGTGCGCGAGGATCTGCTCGCCTTCGAACACGTCGAGGTTGGCCATGGCCACCGCGCAGCTCACCGGGTGCCCGGCGAAGGTGAACCCGTGCAGGAACGAGGCGCCCGGGCCGAGGAACGGCTCCATGAGGCGGTCGGTGGCGATCATGGCGCCCAGAGGGGCATAGCCCGAGGTGAGCCCCTTGGCCACGGTGATGATGTCGGGCTGGAACTCGTAGCGCAGGGCGCCGAACCAGTAGCCGAGCCGCCCAAAGGCACAGATGACCTCGTCGGAGACGAGGAGGACGCCGTGGCGGTCACAGATCTCGCGGACGCGCTGGAAGTAGCCCGGGGGCGGGGGGAAGCAGCCGCCGGCGTTCTGCACCGGCTCGAGGTAGACGGCCGCTACCGACTCGGGCCCCTCGCGCAGAATGGCCCGTTCGATCTCGTCGGCCGCCCACCGACCGAAGGCCACCTCGTCGTCCGCGAAGACCTCGGCCCGGTAGAAGTTCGTGTTGGGCACCTTGATGGCGCCCGGCACCAGCGGCTCGAAGGGGATGCGCAGCTCGGGGATGCCGGTGATGGAGAGCGCTCCCATGGAGGTGCCGTGGTACGCGATGTAGCGGCTGATCACCTTCGTGCGCTGTGGCTGGCCGGTCATGCGGAAGTACTGGCGGGCCAGCTTCCAGGCCGACTCGACGGCTTCGGATCCGCCCGACGTGAAGAAAACCCGGTTGAGATCGCCCGGCGCGTAGCTCGGCGATCCGCTCGGCCAGTTCGATGGCTCGGGGGTGGGCGTAGGTCCACAGCGGGAAGTAGGCCAGGGTCTCGGCCTGCTTGGCGCCCGCCTGGGCCAGCTCGGTGCGTCCGTGTCCGAGCTGGGAGGTGAAGAGACCGGCCAGCCCGTCGAGGTAGCGCTTGCCGTGCTGGTCCCACACGTAGGCGCCCTCGCCCCGGACGATGACCGGGACTTCATGCGTCTCGTAGGAACCCATCCGGCTGAAGTGCATCCACAGGTGGCGCTTTGCCTCCTCGCTCAGCTTGGAGTTCTCGGGATTGATGGTGCTCATAGGTCCTCCTTCGATCTCAGCGGGTGCCCCAGGTGTAGGTCTGCTTGGCCAGCTTCAGGTACAAGAACGTCTCGGTCGATCGCACGCCGGGAATGGAGCGCACCGAGTCGTTGAGGACGTGGAGCAACGCCTCGTCGTCCTCGCACACGATCTCGGCCAGCAGGTCGAACGAACCCGCGCACATCACGACGTAGTCGACCTCGGGCATGGCGATGAGCTTGTCGGCGACCCGGCGCACGTCGCCTTCCACCGAAATGCCGACCATGGCCTGGCGGGTGAAGCCGAGCTGGAGGGGATCGGTAACGGCGACGATCTGCATGATCCCCATTTCGCGTAGGCGTTGCACGCGTCGGCGCACGGCTGCCTCGGACAGGCCGACCGCCTCGGCGATGGCCCCGTAGGGCTGGCGGCCGTCGCGCTGGAGCGCCTCGATGATGGCCCGGTTGGGCCCGTCGAGCAGGGTTCCGGTCGCTGGTGTCTCGAATTGTCCGCCCGCCTCCACCGTTCCCTCGGCGTCGGCCATCTCTCACACCTCTCTTCGCTCGTCGCTTCTGCCATCCCACCGGGCACCAACGCCGGCTGTGCAGAATTGTGTCATCTTCGCGACCTCAGTCAAGCAGAATCCGTCGTCGCGGGCACCTGATATTGCGAAAACGCTTGTTGGCGCCCGCGTTCTGTGATTCCCTAGCCGATGGCACGAGCGAAGGGAGCGTCATGCGCAGGTTGCAGAATTTCATCGGGGGAGCCTTCTGTGACGCCGAGGACGGCCCGGTGGCGCCCTTGATCGACCCCAGCACGGGCGAAGCCTTCGCCGAAGCGCCGGTCTCGGGCCCGGCCGACGTGGACCGGGCCGTGCGGGCCGCGGCCGAGGCGTTCTCCTCCTGGAAGCGGACCACGCCCTCGGAACGTTCGCTGGCTCTCTTCCGCATCGCCGACGCCCTCGAGGCTCGGGCCGAGGATCTGGTCCGGGCCGAGTCCGAGAACACGGGCAAGCCCTTCCAGCTCACCATGGACGAGGAAATCCCGCCCATGATCGACCAGATCCGTTTCTTCGCCGGGGCCGCCCGCATGCTCGAGGGCAAGGGCGCGGCCGAGTACATGGCCGGGCACACCTCGTTCATCCGCCGCGAGCCCATCGGCGTCTGCGGGGCGATCACGCCGTGGAACTATCCGATGATGATGGCGGTCTGGAAGTTCGCGCCGGCGCTGGCCGCCGGCAACACCCAGGTCCTCAAGCCGTCGGACACCACACCGGTCACCGCGCTCCTCATGGCCGAGATCATGGCGGAGCACCTGCCGCCGGGCGTCTTCAACGTGGTGTGCGGTGACCGCAACACGGGACGGGCTCTGGTCGAGCACGAGACGCCGGCCATGGTTTCGGTCACCGGCTCGGTCCGGGCCGGCATGGAGGTGGCGGCCGCCGCCGCGCCGACCCTCAAGCGGGTGCATCTCGAGCTCGGTGGCAAGGCCCCGGTCATCGTCTTCGACGACGCCGATGCGGCCGCCGCGGCCGAGGGGATCGCCGGGGCCGGCTACTTCAACGCCGGCCAGGACTGCACGGCGGCCACCCGCGTGTTGGCCGGACCGCGGGTGCACGGTGACCTCCTGGCCGCCCTGGTCGAGCAGGCCGAGGGCACGACCGTCGGCGGTACCGACAACGCGGACGCCGACTACGGCCCGCTGAACAACGCGAACCAGCTCGAGCGGGTGCGCGGCTTCATCGATCGCGCCCCAGCCCATGCGTCCGTGGTCACGGGGGGCAACCAGGTCGGTGACCGGGGGTACTGCTTCGCCCCGACCGTGGTGGCCGGGTTGCGCCAGGACGACGAACTGGTGCAGAGCGAGGTCTTCGGGCCCGTCATCACCGTGCAGGAGTTCAGTGACGAGGGCGAGGCGCTCGAGTGGGCCAACGGCGTCGAGTACGGGCTGGCTTCGTCGGTCTGGACCCGGGATCACGGGCGAGCCATGCGCATGGCCCGCGACCTCGACTTCGGCTGCGTCTGGATCAACACCCACATCCCGCTGGTGGCCGAGATGCCGCACGGCGGCTTCAAGCGGTCGGGGTACGGCAAGGACCTCTCGGCCTACGGGTTCGAGGACTACACGCGCATCAAGCACGTGATGAGCAACATAGAGGAGTAGCCATGATCGTCGGAGTGCCCACAGAAGTGAAGACCGACGAGTACCGCGTCGCCTTGACCCCGGCCGGGGTGCGCGAGCTGACATCGGCCGGGCACACGGTGCTGGTCCAGAAGGGTGCGGGTGACGGCTCGTCCATGCCCGACGCGGAGTTCACCCGCACGGGGGCGAAGATCGTCGAGGAGGCGGACGAGCTCTGGGGCGCGGCCGACCTCGTCTGCAAGGTCAAGGAGCCCGTGGCCGAGGAGTACCACCGACTCAGCCTGCGGAGTGACCAGACGCTCTTCACCTACCTGCACCTCGCCGCGTCGCGCGAGTGCACCGACGCGCTCGTTGCCGCGGGCAACGTTGCCATCGCGTACGAGACCGTGCGCACGGAGGACAACGCGCTGCCCCTGCTCGCTCCGATGAGTGAAGTGGCGGGACGCATGGCACCACTGATGGGCGCGCACCATCTCATGCGACCCGGTGGCGGTGGGGGCGTGCTGGTCTGTGGGGTCCCCGGAGTGAAGAGCGCCCGCGTCGTCATTCTCGGGGCGGGCGTGGCCGGGTTCGCCGCCGCCACCATGGCCGTCGGGATGCACTCCGACGTCTACATCCTCGACCGGAACCTCGACCGCCTGCGCGAGGTCGACCACCACTTCCGCGGCGCGCTCGAGACCGTCGCCTCGTCCCAGCACGCCATTGAGGAGGTCTGCCTCGAGGCCGACATCGTGATCGGGGCCGTGCTGGTGGTCGGGGCTCGCGGCACCGCATCTGGTGTCGGACGCGCTGGTCGAGCAGATGCGTCCCGGATCGGTGCTGGTCGACATCTCGGTCGACCAGGGAGGGTGCTTCGAGTCCACCCGGCCGACCACGCACTCGAACCCGACCTTCAAGGTGTTCGGGTCGATCTTCTACTGCGTGGCCAACATGCCCGGAGCGGTGCCCCACACCTCGACCCATGCCCTGGCCAACGCCACCCTGCCCTACACCCTGAACATCGCCAACCTGGGCTGGGAGAGGGCGGTCGAGGTCGACCACGCCCTCTCGGAAGGGGTCAACGTCGCCAACGGTCGAATCGTCTATCGGCCCGTCGCCGACGCGCACGGGTTGCCCTACACGTCGCTCGAGAGCCGTGCTCGGATGATTCAGCCGGGTTCGCTGCCCACGACCGAGACGAACGACACCATCTCACCCGGGTAACCGCCGAGGTTGTGCGTCATGGCCAGGCCGCGGTCGCGGGTGGCGATCTGGCGTTCAGGCGGCGCCTCTCCCCGCAGCTGCAGCCAGCATTCGAAGAACATGCGCAGACCCGAGGCTCCCACCGGGTGACCGAAGCTCTTCAACCCGCCGTCGGGGTTCACCGGCAGGTCGCCGTCGAGGTTGAACGTGCCGGCGAGAACTTCCTTCCAGGCCGTGCCCCGCGGGGCGAAGCCGAGGTCCTCCATCAGCACCAACTCGGTCGGGGTGAAGCAGTCGTGCACCTCGGCCATGGCGAGCTGGCGCCGGGGGTCGGTAATGCCGGCCTGGGCGTAGGCGTCGGCCGCCGCCGCCTCGCACTCGGGGAAGTGGGTGTAGTCGTAACCCGGGTCGATGAGGCCTGACCCGCTGCCCGCCACGAAGGAGAGTGCCTTGATGTAGACGGGCTTGTCCGTGTAGCGGTGCGCGTCCTCGGCTCGCACGACGATGGCGGCGGCCGCGCCGTCGGCCACGCCGGCACAGTCGAACACCCCGAGCGTTCCCGCCAGTCGCGGTGAGGCCAGGACGGCCTCTTTGGTGATCTCCTTGCGGAACTGTGCCCTTGGGTTGCGCGCCCCGTTGTAGTGGTTCTTCACCGCGATAGAGGCGAGGACATCTGCCATGACGTCGTCCTCGACGCCGTACTTCTGCGCGTAGGCCGGGGCAACCATGGAGAACATGGCCGCCGCAGTGAGCGTGCGGGCCGTGCCGTCGCCGGGCGGATTCATGCCGTTGAGGCCCTGGTAGCCGCTGTCCTTCACCTTCTCGGCGCCCACCGCCATGGCGACGTCATAGGCGCCCGAGGCCACTGCGTAGACCGCCCCGCGCAGGGCCTCGGATCCGGTCGTGCAGTAGTTCTCGACCCGGGTCACCGGCTTGTTGTGCAGTTGGAGCGGGCGGGCCAGCGTGATGCCGCTCATGCCGCTCTGGGCCGTGCCGAACCAGTAGGCGTCGACGTCCTCCTTGCCGACCCCGGCCGACTCGAACGCCTCGGTCGAGGCATCCACGATCAGGTCGTCGAGGCCCTTCTCCCACAGCTCGGCGAACTGCGTGCAGCCCATGCCGACGATGGCGACCTTGTCCCGGACCCCGTGCGAACTCATGAGCTGTCTCCTCCCATGCGCACTGGGCGCGCCTTCCAGAAGTAGTCGTGGATTCCGTCGGCGCTGAAGAGACGGCGGAACGTCATCTCGACCCGGCTGCCGGCGCGGATCTCGTCCGCGTCGGTGTCGGTCAGCTCCACCGGATAGCGCCCGCCCCCGTCGAAGTCCACCACCGCGAAGACGATGGGCGGGCTCGGGGAGTAGGCCAGCCGGTCGATGGTCGAGGTCACCACGGTGCCAACCGCGTCGGCCATGCCCACGGGCTCCATGTCGTCGAGCGCGCCGCCTTCCATGGAAATACGCGACGGCGGCAGGTGGAGTGCGCCCGAGCTGCGGTCCTTGGAGCCGACGAACCCGAACTTCCACTCCTCGTTGCGGTGCGCCGCCGTGCTCGACACGCGTGCGGGCTCGGGACGCCGGGGAGGCTCGGGGGTCAGTTGGCCCCGCCAGGACAAGAACTTCGAGTACGTCAGGGGCGCGCCGTGAGCCACCTGCTCGGCCACCGGCCGGGGCGGTTGCCACGATGCCAACGCGGTGCCGCTGCGCAGGACCAGCGCGTCGGCGCCATCGGCCAGGTGGAGAAGGACGACCGGCATGCCCGTCGGAACCGATCCGGCCAGCGACTCGAGGGTGGCGGCGAGTACCAGCAGGGGATGGGCCACGCCGCTCTGCCCGACGCTGCTCGTGAGGTCGTCCGCCAGCACCCCTTCGGCGAGGCCGAGCTTACGGGTCAGCCCCGAGACGGCACGCCCGTGCATGCCGGTGACCACGAGCCGGCCCACATCGCCCGCGGAGAGCCCGGCCGACTCGAGCGCGCGGTCGAGGGCGTCGCGACCGAGCGCCAGGTAGCGGTTCTCGCCGAAGCGCTCCTCCCACAGCTTGGAGACCCGGTCGCCCGGGGCACGCCAACGGTCGGTGAACTCGTCGGTGGCGGAGGCCGCAACGACGAACTCGGCCAGGAGATCGGGTCCGTCGCCGACCAGCAGGGCGGCCCCGGCGTCCCCGCCCGCCGCCTCGTCCGCGCTGGTGGGCAGGCCGTCGCGCTGGTCCGAGCTGACGACCAGGGTGGTGCCGCTGCCGCGGAAGGCCGCCAGGAGGGCGCCGGTGCCCGAGCGCAACGCACCCCCGAAGTCGTAGGCGCCGACATCGGGGGGCAGGCGGAGGGCGGCTGCGACCGCGGTGGCGTTCGTCTTGTCCAGGTAGGCGGGCCGAGCCGTGGCGAGCCAGACCGTGTCGGGGGCATGTCCCGGTGCGGCGCGCAAGGCAAGGCGCGCCGCCTCCACACCGAGCGTGGTGCTGTCCTCGTCGTGCGAGGCCACTGCCCGCGTCCCCTTGCCTCCACCGCTGCCCATGAAGGCGGCGATGTCCGCCCGGGCCAGTCGCCGGTAGGGCACATAGCCCGCCGCACTGACAATCCCTCGCACGAGTCGGCAGCCTAATGGGTGGCCTACCGGGTATCTGACGGGTCGTCAGATGGCTCTGCGATGCAGCACGGAGCCCCGGAGAGCGAGCAAACTGCACAGATGGCGGACGAACCAGACCAAGGGCGTGTCCCGGCCCCGGTGCCGGGGAGCGACCTCGCCATGCGGGTGGCCGACGCCGATCGGGACCGCACGGTCACTCTGTTGCGCGAGCACGTGATTGCCGGTCGTCTGACCCTCGACGAATTCTCCGATCGGATGGGCCGAGCCCTCGAAGCCACGACCCGGGGCGAACTGGACTCGGTCATGTCCGACCTGCCGGCGACACCCGAGCTCTCGGCCGCGGCCGGGGTCTCGTCGCGCCACCAGCGGCGCTGGCACGTCGCCGTCCTCAGCGGGCACGACACCAAGGGCCGCTGGCGTATCAGCGGCAAGACCAATGCGGTGGCGGTCATGGGCGGGTGCGACATGGACCTGCGCCGGGCCGAGATCGAAGGTCCCGAGGTCGTCATCACCGCCTTTGCCTTCTGGGGCGGCATCAAGGTCACGGTGCCCGAGGGCTTCGACGTGGATCTCGTCGGGTTCTCCCTGATGGGCGGCCGGAGCCTGAAACTGCGTGACGTGCCGATCATCCCGGGCTCGCCCCGGATTGTCGTGCGGGCGTTCGCCGTCATGGGCGGGATCGCCGTGCGGAGCCGCTCGAGCCGTTCTGGGCGCAAGGCGGCCAAGGCGATTGCCGAGAGCGCTCTCGGGGTGGTCGATGCGTTCAGCGAGCGCTCGGCCGCCCGAGCCCAGGCCGCCTCCGCCGTGCCGACGACGACGCCTGGCACGCCCGCCGAGGTCCCTGCCGCGTCCGCCGACCTCGATGCGCTGGGCCGGAGCGACGTGGTGTCGGACGGCACCGTCACCATCCTGTTCTCGGACATGGTCGACTACGCCGGTACCACCGAGCGCATCGGCGATCAAGCCTCGCTGCGGCGGCTGCACGAGCACCATCGCATCGTCCGTGAGGCGTTGCAGCGCTACGGCGGGCGCGAGGTCAAGGTGCAGGGCGACGGATTCATGATCGCCTTCAGTGGTGCCGCCCGGGCCATGCGCTGTGCCACGGAGATCCAGCGGGCCTTTCGCGACTACGTGCCCCCAGCGGGCGAGGATCCCATTGCGGTGCATATAGGGATCAACACGGGCGACGCGGTCCTCGAGGGTGACGACTACATCGGCCACACCGTCATCGTGGCCAGCCGTCTGGCCGACGCCGCAGCACCCGGTGAGATCCTGGTCGCCTCGCTCTCCCAACAGCTCGTCGCCGGCTCCAGCGAGTTTGTCTTCGGCGCGCCGAGCGAGACGCGTCTGAAAGGGATGACCCGACCTCAGATGTCGGTGTCGCTCCGCTGGTCCGACTGAGCCGGCCCAGCGGGGTCGGACGCTGGCCAGGAAACCGCAAAAGGCCGGGACAGTTGCCCCGGCCTCTTGCGACTGCGAGTAATGGTGACGGTCAACCGGAGGCCGCCATCCCCACGATCGGAGCGTCGAGACTCAGATTTCCTGCCGAGCCGAAGAAGGTGGCGTCACCGTAACTGAAGACACCTCCATCCGAAGCGACCAACCAGTAGCCGTCGCCGTCAGCGGTGGTAGCCATCCCCACGATCGGCTTGTTCAGCTTCAGGCTGCCGGCCGAGCCGTGGAACACGGCGTCGCCATAGCTGAAGACACCACCATCGGAGGCCACGAGCCAATAACCGCCGCCGTCAGCGGTGGCAGCCATCCCTACGACTGGAGCGTTCAGCTTCAGGCTGCCGGCCGAGCCGTGGAACACGGCGTCGCCATAGCTGAAGACACCACCATCGGAGCCCACCAACCAGTAGCCCTTGCCGTCGGCCGTGGCAGCCATGCCCACGATCGGCTTGTTGAGAGTCAGGCCCCCGGTCGAGCCGAAGTAGGTGGCGTCGCCATAGCTGAAGACGCCGCCATCGGAGGCGACGAGCCAATAACCGCCGCCGTCGGCCGTGGCTGCTATCCCTACGATTGGAGCGTTGAGCTTCAGACCACCTGCCGAGCCGTGGAACACGGCGTCGCCATAGCTGAAGACACCACCATCGGAGCCCACCAACCAGTAGCCCTTGCCGTCGGCCGTGGCTGCCATGCCCACGATCGGAGCGTTGAGCTTGGTGCCGCCGGCGGATCCCTCGTACGCGAGGGGTCCATACGTAAAGACGCCACCGTCACCGGCCACCAGACGGTAGCCACTCTGATAGGTGAACTCGTCAGCAGAACTGGTCACTGACACGCCGTGGGCGTTGGTGGCGGTCACGTTTACTGTTCCGCTACCTGGGGGCGATGTGGCGGTGACGGAGGTGTCAGAGTTCACCTTGAAAGATGCGGCCGGCGTGGACCCGAAGTCGACGGCCGTCGTACCCGTGAACTGTCCCCCGGACAGCGTGACCACGGTCCCTCCAGCGGGAGGGCCGGATGTCGGGCTGACGACATACACAAGCGGCGCCAACGTGTAGGTGAAGTGATCAGCCGAGGTGGTGGCCGATTGCCCCCCACTTGTGGTCACCTGGACGTCGACAGACTGGCTGGTGGCACTGGACGGCGAGACCGCTGTGACCGTTGTGGCTGACACGCCCGTGAAGCTCGTGGCGGCAACGCCGCCGAAGGAAACGGCCGTCGGGTTCGACAGGTTGAGGCCCGTGATGGTCACCGACGTGCCGCCGCTGAGCGGACCAGCGTTGGGCAGGACCGACGTGACCGTCGTCTGAGGCGCTGCTTGCCCCTGGAAGGTGATGTTGGCCGAGGCACTTCCCCCGCCTGAGGTGCCGTAGCCGATTGTGCACGTGTCCCCCTCATTGATCTGGGCCGGCGTCGGTGGGCAGGGGTAATTCGCGGCGTCCGTGGCGGCGCTGCCGCCACTCGAGTCAGTACCGGTCGCCGGCGGCCCTGGCGTGGGGGACACCACCGTGAAGTTCGTGGCAGGAAGATTCCCGCTCGAATTCGTGCTGTGTATCGCGGAGAGCGGGTTCGTGCAGCCGACGGGCACCGCGTTGCCCGCCACGTTGATGGTCGGCTGGCTGGGGTCGCTATTGCACTCCACGATGGCACCTAGGCCGCTCGCTGAGAACCCAGTACCGGCCACCGAGACGACTTGGCCGCCCGTGAGGTTCGTGTCGGGCGTGACCGTCAACGCCGGCGCTGCCGCCGCGACACTCGCGAATCCGAGAACGCCTCCTCCTACCGCAATGAGCGTGGCCATCACTCCGAGAAGTGCCACATGGCGTATCTTCCTGTGCTGATCCATACCGGATCCCCCGTTCGCCAATTGGCGGTCGGCACTGGTTCTCCGTGCTAACGCCCGAGAACCCTCCGCCGACCGAATGCGGTCCCCCGGGTGAAGAGGGTATCCCCCTTTGTAGGAAGGTGCTCGTGGACACGTACCGCTGAGTTGCAGCGCTACGGCGAGCGCGAGGTCAAGGTGCAGGGCGACGGCCAAATGATCGCCTCCACCCTGCACATCGGGATCAACACGGGCGACGCGGTCCCGACTGAGCGGTCCCACTTCACACTGGTTCCGAAATGCAACGAGCCGGCCCTTGCGGGCCGGCTCGTCACCAAATCAACTCACTGGAGTGCTGTGAGCTACTGCGTGCGTCGTCGCCGCCGCAGGGCGAGGACGAGTGAGCTTGGAGCGCCGGAGAGGCCGAGGACGGCCGCGCCGAGCAGGACCATGAAGAGGCCGGCGGCGCCGACGATGTAGAGCCCGGTGCCGGGGCCAGTGAAGGCCAGGCTGCTCGCGGCTGTCGTCGGAGCGGCTGCTGCGGCCGTGCCCGATGTACTGCCCGTCGTGCTCGACGCCGTCGCGGGGGCCGTGGTGGCAGTCGTGCTTGGCGGGACTCCGCCGCCGCCGGTAGACGGCGTTGCAGTCGCGGCGAAGGAGATCGGCGTGGTTGCCGTCTTTCCAGCCTCGTCACCGAAGGCGATGGTGCAGGTGGCGCCGGCTGCCGCCTGTGTCGGTGTCGGTGGGCAGGGGTAACTGGCGGCGTCCGTCGCTGCATCCCCTCCGGTGCTGTCCGCGGGGCACGGATTGGTCAGGTCGCCAGCCTTGCCGCAAGGCGGACCAGTCACTCCGTCGATCGCGTCCCACGTGGCGCTGAACGTGCCCGTGCTCGACGTGGTGATCGCATTTGCGAGTGCGATGCCGGTGCAGGACACAGGTACCTGCTCTTTGGCGATGGCGAGGTAGACGGTGGGCTGCCCCGATGCGCTGTTGCACTGCAGGACGATGCCGAGAGACTTCGCGTCGTAGCCAGAACCCGTGATCGCGATGGGGGTGCCGCCCGTGAGGCAGGTTCCCGGATCAGCTGTCAGGGTCGGTGGACCACCAGAGGACGTCGTTGACGCGGGCGTGCACGGCACGGTCGGCGGCGTCGTCGTTGTCGTTGGCGCAATGGTGGTCGACGTCGTCGTGGTCGTCGTGGTCGTCGGGTGCGGCTTGGCGCTGGCGGCAGTCGCAAAAGCCGCAACCCCGCCCAAACCAGCCACCACCGCGACGGACCCGATCAGCCCAAGCCGAACCTGTTTCCGTAAGCTTCGCATTCTGACCCCCCGGGCGTTCCGCCCTTATGAGTAAACCCTCTCCCACAAGAGATACCCCAATGGGCTCTCTGTTGCGGGGAGTTTGCCCTTGTGAAACCTTTGGCGTCAAGCGAGATTGCACCCGCTCCGCCATCACTTCTGGCTTCTGCGGCCCGCGCGAAACCCCAGGCTGAGGCCTGCTCTCGTGCTCAGCCAGTTTTGGCATACCCCGGCCAACTGCATCTGCACGGATGAGTGCGGAGAATCGTCGAAAAATGCGTGGCTTGGCCACGGAGGCGCAGCGTCGCGTCGATTTCCATCAGCGCATCAGGCCGGGGTGACCGGCACCGTCGGCGCAAAAGAAAAAGTAAAAGGGCCCCCGACGACGAACGACGCTTCGGTCGCCGGACGCCCTCGAGGGCGACCCGCCCTTCGCGCAGGCCCTTTCCCGACTCGTTCTTGCTCACCCGTGATCGGCAGTGGTGCTCCGGCGGGCGACCCGCTGAGCAGGGTCTGTTCCGGCAGGAGTCCTGGCCTGCCTGTGCCCTAAGATGCCCCATCTGACGGGTCGTCAGATCGTCGCCAGCCGATATGGAGGCAGTGATGGATTTCGAGTTCTCCGAGGAACAGCTCGCGTTCGTGAAGGAGGTGGAAACCTTTCTCGACGCCAACGACGACCCAGACGTCTTCGACCTGACGCGGGAGAACATGGCGCAAATCGTCGACACGCCCAAGCGGCGTGCGTTCATGGCGTCGCTCGGCGAGCGGGGCTGGTTGGGCATGACCTGGCCCAAGGAGTACGGCGGCTCCGAGGGCGAAGGGGTCTACGAATACCTCCTCAACGAGCAGCTCGCCGGCCGGGGCGGCCCCCAGATAGGCAAGGGCGTTGGCATCGTCGGCAAGACGATCATCCGCCATGGCAACGAGCGGCTCAAGGCCGAGTTCCTTCCCAAGATCCTGCGCAACGAAGTGGAGTTCGCCGTCGGCTACTCGGAGCCCAACGCGGGCTCTGACGCCGCGTCCATGCAGCTCAAGGCAACCCGCGCCGACGACGGTTGGATCCTCAACGGCCAGAAGACCTGGACCACCTCGGCGCACTTCGCCGAGTGGTACTGGGTCGGTGGGCGCACCGATCCCGACTCCAAGCATGCCGGCATCACGCTCTTCCTCGTTCCCATCGATCAGCCCGGCATCACGGTCAACGCCATTTGGACCATGGGTGACGAGCGCACCAACGAGGTATTCCTCGAGGACGTCTTCGTGCACGACGACTACGTGGTGGGCGAGGTGGGCCGAGGGTTCCAGTACATCTCCGAAGCGCTCGACCTCGAGCGCTTCACGATGTTCACCTTCTCGCCGATCAACCAGCGCTTCGAATTGCTGGTCGAGTACGTCAAGACGACCGTGCGCGACGGGAAGCCGCTGAAGGACGACCCGGTGATCCGCCAGCGCCTGGCCCAGCTGGCCACCCAGCTCGAGGTGGCCCGCGTCATGGGTCTCAAGTTCGTCTACGAGTCTTCGAAGGGTGGCGCCGCGCCCACGGCCGAGGCATCCGAATACAAGCTCTTCGCCACCGAGCTATCCAAGCGCCTGGCCAACGCTTCCATGGACATCGCCGGACCCGGCAGCCAATTGCGCGTGAAGACGGAAGAGGCACCGATGGCGGGTCGCTCCGAGTCGACCTACCGCTACACGGTGATCGACACCATCGGCGGCGGCGCGTCGGAAATCCAGAAGAACATCATCGCCCGGCGCAAGCTCGGACTGCCCAAGAACTTCTGAGTGTCCACCGCCTCGTCTTCTCCAGGTCCCCTCGGCGGGATCACCGTGCTCGACCTCTCGACGTTCGGGCCCGCTGTGCGAGCGACGCGCCTCCTGGCCGACTACGGCGCCAAGGTGGTCAAGGTCGGACCGGTGCCCTCAGCCGATGCTCCACAGGGCGAACCGGAGTTCTTTGCGTACAGCGGCCATCGCGGCATGCACCGCGTCCTGTTGGACCTCAAGGATGACGACGGACGGGAGGCGTTCCTCGCGTTGGCAGCTGCGGCCGATGTGGTGGTCGAAAGCTTCCGCCCCGGTGTCGTCGACCGGCTCGGTATCGGATACGCCGCGGTGTCGGCCCGCAATCCCGGCATCGTCTACTGCTCGACCACCGGTTACGGGCAGGACGGTCCCCACGCGCAATGGGCGGGTCACGACATCGACTACCTGGCCGTTGGCGGCTTTCTCGCCATGAGCACCCCGGGCGAACGTGGAGCGCCGCCGCTGCCCGGAGCCACCATCGCCGACGCGGCCGCCGGGGGCCTCCAGGCAGCCCTGGCCATCACCACCGCTCTGGCCGGGCGGGCCACGACGGGTCAGGGGGCCTATCTCGACGTGTCCGTGGCCGAGGGGGTGCTGTGGCTCATGTCCCTGGCCGTTGACGAACAGCTTGCTCTCGGTGGCGACATCGAGCCCGGCCACGACGTCCTCTCGGGTCGGTACGCCTGTTACGCCACCTACCAGGCATCCGACGGGCGCTGGCTGGCGGTGGGAGCCATCGAGGCCCGGTTCTTCGGCAATCTGTGCCAGGCCCTGGGATGCCCCGAGCTCGCGGGCTCCCAGTACGAGGACGACGCGCAGGCGACGATCCGGGCCGCCTTCACCCGCGCCTTCGCCACGCAGTCCCGCGACGAGTGGGTGAAGATCCTGGCCGGTGCCGACACGTGCGTCGCGCCCGTCCTCGAGGTGGCCGAGGTGGCCGACAATCCACAGTTCCGCGCCCGCGGCGTGGTGGTCACGGCCACCCACCCCACCCGCGGCACCTTCGCGCAACTGGCACCGCTGATGGCGGGGATGGTTCGCGCGGCGGCCCCGATGTTGCCCGACATGACCGTGACCGACACCGAACACCTCCTCAAAGAGGCAGGGGTGGACGGCGAGACCGTGGCCCGCTGGGTCGAGCGCAGGGTGGTGGCATGAGCAAGGACCCGTTGTCGGTGGCCCTCGAGCTGGTCGACAAGGAGCAGTACCACGAAGTCGGTGAGTTCCCCGTCGAGCGGGGTTACGTCTGGACATCGTGTGCCTCGGTGGAGAACGGGAACTCTCTCTTCTGGGACGATGCCGTCGCGACCGCGCTGACCGGAGGATCAGTGGCCCCGCCGTCCATGGTGTCGGTCTGGTTCCGTCCCCATCACTGGGCACCGGGGCGCAACGAGCAGGCCCTGCCCCTGCAGGTGCACTTCGACCTCAAGTCGCTCTTCGGCCTGCCCGAAGCCGTCATGACGGACAACACCATCGAGTTCCACGAGCCGGTGCGCATGGGTGACCGCCTGCGCACGCACCAGGTCCTCCGCTCGGTGAGCGAGGAGAAGACGACCAAGCTCGGCACCGGCCGCTTCTGGGTGATCGATGTCGTCTACACGAATCAGGACGAGGAGTTGGTCGCCGTCGAGTCCTACACCGGGTTCGGCTACCGACGGGGGGAGGCCGCATGACGGTGACCGTGTTGCCAGTACTGCTGCTCGACGACGTCGCGGTGGGCGACGCCCTGCCCGAGTTGCGCTACGAGGTGACTGCCACAACGGTGGTGCTCGGCGCGTTGGCCACGCGCGACTGGCGTCCGATGCATCACGACAAGGACTTCGCCGTCAACCGCAACGGCACCCAGGACATCTTCTTGAACACGCCAAATCAGGCGGCGTGGTTCGAACGTTACCTGACCGATTGGACGGGACCCCACGGCCGGCTGGCCCGGGTGACCTTCCGCATGAAGGGTTCGGTCTTCCCGGGTGACACCATGCTCCTGCGGGGTGTCGTGGTGTCGACCGAGGTCGACGAGGCCGGGTGCGGCTTCGTCTCGGTGGACGTGACCCTTTCTGTCGAGGGCGACGTGAAGACAACGTGCGCCGCTCGGATCGCCCTGCCTCAGTCGTCCGACGACAACCCATGGGCCCGACGGGGCGACCAGTGGCGACCCTCTCCGGTGGCCCCATGAGGTTGATGGATTTCCGTACACGATCACGAAGGTGGTGCTGACGTGCTGGACCTTGAGTTCGACCAGGAGCAGGAGCTCCTGCGCCAGACCGCCCGCGACGTGCTGGCGCGTCACTGCTCGCTCGACGTCGTCCGGGCCATGGAGGACGACCCTGTCGGCTACCCGCCTGAGCTGTGGACGCAGCTCGGGAGCCTCGACCTCATCGGCCTGCTCCTGCCCGAAGAGTACGGGGGATCGGGCATGTCCCTGGTGGAGGGTGTGGCCCTTTACCAGGAGCTGGGGCGGGCTCTGGCTCCGGTCCCGCACTTCGTGAGCGCCGTGCTGGGCGGGGGCGTGTTGGCGACGGGGGAAGCGCCGCCCAGAAGGATCGGTGGCTACGCGCCGTGGCGTCAGGCGAGTCGATCCTGACGCCGGCGTGGCTCGAGCCCGACAACGGCTTCTCCCCGCGCGGCGTGGAGGCGCGGGCGACCACGGACGGCTCGGGCTTTCGTCTCGACGGGGTCAAGCGTCACGTGGCCTATGCGTCGGCCGCCGATCGACTGGTCGTGCTCGCTCGCACCGGAGAGGCGGACGATGCCGTCGATCTCTTCCTGGTCGACCCCAACGCGCCGGGCGTCACCTTGCGTCAGCAGTTCTCCGTGGCGTCCGACACCCAGTACGAGGTGACCTTGGCGGGCGCGAGCGTGGCCGAGGAGGATCGCATCGGCCCCGCCGGGAGCGGCTGGTCGACCTGGCAGCAGGCGCTCGAACCCGGGCTGGTCCTCTTGGGCGCCCAGGCCGTGGGCGGGGCGCGCTATGCACTCGAGATCACCACGCAGTACGCGCTCGACCGTCGCCAGTTCGACAAGCCCCTGGGGGCGTTCCAGGCGCTCGCTCACTATCTGGCCGACGCAGTGACCAACCTGGACGGTGCCGAACAGCTGGTCCACGAGGCGGCCTGGGCCGGGGCCAACGGACGCCCGCTCGACTCGCTGGCCCCCATGTCCAAGCTGTTCGCCTGCAGCACCTTCCGAGACATCACGGCCATGGCGCAGCAGCTGTTCGGCGGCATCGGCTTCACCCTGGACTTCGACATCCAGCTCTACTTCCGCCGGGCCAAGCAGCAGCAGCTGATGTGGGCCAACGACCGAACACTCGAGGACGCTGTCGCCGCAGCGCTCCTCGACTGAGGGCACGCCCGTCGCAAGCCTCCGCTACCTTGCGGCTTCGATGGCGCCGCCCGGTGACGAACTGAGCATCGGCCAGGCGCGCCGGATCGCGCTCACGGCCCAGGGATTGCGCGGACGCAGCCCGGGAGGCGGAGTGCCCGCCATGGTGCGACGACTCGGCGCGGTCCAGCTCGACACCATTTCGGTGCTGGCTCGTTCACACGAGCTGGTGGCCTACGCTCGTCACGGGGCCGTGGGCCGGGCCGCCGTCGAGCGCGCCTACTGGGGCCGGGGGAGCGCCACCTTCGAGTACTGGTCGCACGCCGCCTGCGTCATTCCGCTCGAGGATTGGCCGCTCTACGGGTTCAAGCGCCGGGCCCGACGTGACAAGGGCAAGCGGTGGCACGACCTCGCCGACCGCGACCGGATCTGCGCCGAGGTGGTGGCCCGCCTGCGGGCCGAGGGTCCCCTGACCGCCAACGAGCTGGGTGGGGCCAAGAAATCGGGAGTGTGGTGGGACTGGTCCGACACCAAGATCGCCGCCGAGTGGCTGCTCGACGTGGGCGACCTGGTCTGCCGGGAACGCCGGGGGTTCCAGCGGGTCTACGACCTGGCCGAGCGCGCCATTCCGGCGGCGCTGCGCCAGAGTGAGCTCAGCGACGAGGAGTGTGCCGTGCGTCTGGTGGCCGCCGCCGGGCGCTCGCTCGGCCTGGGCACGGTGGGCGACCTGGCTGCGTACCACGGTCTGCCACAGCGGCTGGTACGGCAGGTGTTGGCCGGGACCGAACTGGTCCCGGTCGAAGTGCAGGGCTGGAAGCCCCTGGCTTACGCCGATCCGGCAGCCCTCGGCGCGCTTCGCCGTCGGACGAAGGGGAGGAGCGTGCTGCTCTCACCCTTCGATTCGCTCTGCTGGTACCGGGACCGTCTCGAACGGCTCTTCGGCCTGCGCCACCGCCTCGAGGCGTACACGCCGCGGGCGCAGCGCACCTACGGCTACTTCGCCATGCCCGTCCTGGGCGATGTCGAGATCGTCGGTCTGGTGGACCCGGGTCGACGCGACGGTGCGCTGGTGGCCAAACAGGTCACGCTCATACGTCCCGAGGCCGCGAGTCATGTTGCCGTTGCCCTGGCCGCCGCCGCTCGCTGGATCGGGTCCGACCGGGTCGTCGTGGAGCGGGTCACGCCGACTTCGGCTCGCCGGGGGCTCGAGGCGTTGGTGGGGGAAGCCCTGGCGGAACCCGGCTGATCCCGGGCGAAAGCCACCTCACGCTGCGTGGCGGGCGGCGATCTCCTCGAACGCCCGGACGGTGCCGACGTAGGGACCCGTCTGATCGGGGTGGTGGAGCACGAACTCGTCGAATCCGAGGTCGGCATAGGGACCCGCCAGCTCCTCGAACTGATCGACCGAATCGAGCACCGTCTCGGTCGGCGTCCACAAGAGGACTTTTGACGGCACAGGTCGCCCGAGCTGGCGGCACCACTCCTCGAGCTGACCGATCTGGGTGTGGGCCGCCGCGAGGATGTCTGCGGGCTGCCGTGGACCTCGTCCTGGACCGATCGTCACCCATTGCTGGCCGTAGAGGGCGGCCAGCCGGAGGCCCTTGGACCCCCCGGCGGCGATGGTGAGCGGCAGAGGATCCTGCACGCTGCCCGGAGTGCTCGGCGCCTCGACGGCGTCGTAGTGCCCGGTGTGCAGGGTCGTCCGCGTCGCCTCGTTCCCGTTGACGATCGGGCCGAGCACCTCGAGAAACTCTCCGAAGCGCACCATCCGCTCGGCGGCAGTCCAGGGTTCCTGGCCGAGCGCGCTGGCGTCTGGACCTTCGCTCCCCGGTCCCAAGCCGAGGTCCAGGCGTCCATTGCTCAGATCGTCCAGGGCGATGGCGTCCCGGGCCAGCGTCACGGGATGGCGGAAGTTGGGCGTCGCCACCAAGGTGCCGAGTCGCAGGCGCGTCGGTGACCCCGGCGGCGGCGGCCAGGACCGGGACGGCGGCGTGCCAGGGTCCGTCGGGCATCCCTCCCCACCGCACGTGGTCGTAGGTCCAGCCGGTGGCGAACCCGGACGTCGTCCGCCCACTCCCACTGCCGGCGCGCCTCGCGCCACCGATCGCTCGGGAGGATGACCAGGCCGACTCGCACGGCGACGAACGTAGCGGGCCGGATACCTTGGCGCGGTGGACAACGAGTCGGAGCACAAGCGATGGAACGACCCGGTCTGGGTCGCGACGTGGCCCAACCGGGAGGCGTTGACCGGCGCGGTCACCCCCTTCCTGCTGGCGGCCATCGCCGCCCGGCCGGGTTGGCGCGTCTGTGACGTCGGCTGCGGTGCGGGGCCGCTCACCCTGGCGCTCGCCTCCGTGGTGGGTCCACAGGGCGAGGCGGTCGGACTCGACATCTCGGCCGGACTCCTCGAGCTCGCCCGGGCACGGGCGGCGGACGCCGCGCTGCACCAACGTGCGCTTCGTGGAGACGGACGTGCAGACCGCGAAGATCGACGGCGGTTTGTTCGACGTGGTGGCCAGCCAGTTCGGCGTGATGTTCTTCGATGAGCCCACCCGCGCCCTGCGTGCGCTGCGCGAGCGGCTCACGCCATCGGGGCGCCTCGTGTTCGCCTGCTGGCAAGGGGTCGAACGGAACCCGTGGCACGTGGGCACGGTGCTGCGGTCACTCGTGCCCCCGCCCCGGACACCGGGACCGGGGAAGAGTCCGGTCGGCCCGTTCGCTTTCGGCGACGAGGAGTACGTGCGTGAGCTGCTCGAGGCCGCTGGGTACGCAACGATCTCGGCCGTGCCTCACGAGATCACGACCCGCAGCGGGGCGTCGGCCGTCACGGATCCGGCGCTCCTTCCCGTCATGGGCGTTCCGCCGGGCCGCCAGGAGGAGGCCAAGGCCCTTGTCGCCGCTCACCTCGAGCGCTTTGCAGTGGCGCCCGACCAGTTCGAGTTCCCCCTGGCCTTCATGGTCTACGAAGCCGCCGCCTGAGGTCGGTCGTCGTGGCCGGCTACAGCGGGACTCCGCTGCCGAAGAAGTTGGGCATCGACGAGGGCTCCGCGGTCGCGCTCATCGGCGCCCCCGCGGGTGTCATCGACGATCTGCCGGCTGGAGTCAGGGTGAAGCGCCAGGCCCGAGGCAAGGCTGACGTGGTGGTGGCCTTCTTCGTCGAGCGGTCGGAGTTCGCGCGTCGGATCGGATCCCTCTCGACCATGATCTTCCCGGCCGGTGGCCTCTGGGTGGCGTGGCCCAAACGTGCGTCCGGTCTCGCCACGACGATGAACGAGAACGTGGTGCGCGAGATCGCATTGCCACTCGGCCTGGTTGACAACAAGGTCTGCTCCATCGACGACACGTGGTCGGGGCTGCGCGTCGTCTGGCGGGTCGAGCGCCGGGGTTGACGGCGCTCGTCAGAAGAGGCCGAAGCGCGAGAGCGGCCAGATACGCACGTCGACCTTGCCCACGATGGTCGATTCGGGCACCGGTCCCCAGTAGCGGCTGTCACAGGAATCGGGCCGGTTGTCACCCATGACAAAGACGTCGCCCTGCGGAACGACATAGGGATGGTGGAGTGAGTACGGCTGAAGCCCCGGGCCCGGATACGTCTCCGTGCGCACGGGCGGCGGCAGCCACGGTTGGGAGAGCAGTTTGCCGTTGATGAGGACATGCCCGCGCGCCAGCGACACTGTCTGGCCCGGAAGTCCGATCACCCGCTTGACCAGATCCGCCACGGGTGGGCCGGCACAAAGCTCCGACGGTGGAGTGCGAAAGACGATGATGTTGCCCGTGTCGACGCCGTGCAGGTGGTACGCCAACTTGTCGACCACAATGCGATCGCCGATCTGCAGGGTGGGTTCCATGGAGCCCGAAGGGATGGAGTAGGTCGCCACCACGAAGGTGCGGAGCAGGATCGCCACCACGACCGCGGCAACGAGGACGCCGACGAGCTCGAGAACCCAACGCGTGGTCGGTGTCTCCTGCCGGCTCGGCGTCTGAGGGGATTCGGGCGCGTAGTCGCCGGGCGGCGAGGGCTCTTCGGCGGCCATGACCAGGAGTATGACGCGTGGATCAGGCAGGGTGGCGGCACGCCGGATGCCGGCTTGTCGCGCCCAGGGGACACAATGAGGAAGTGGTTCGGGCCGTCATCTTCGACTTCTACGGCACACTCGCCCACTGGGCGGACGGCACTGCCAGCTACGCCAGCGTTTTCGCCGACCATGGCTACACCCCGGACGCAACCGTTCTCGACGGCTATTTCTCGCTCTACAACGGCATCGAACACAGCGAGCACTCGGTCAGCGAGGAGACCTACGAGGCCTGGGTGCGGATGCGTCTGCGCCAGTTGACCCGCGACGGCGGGGTCGCCGACGCCGACGCCGATGCGGTGGTCGACGCGCTCCGCTCGCTTGATCAGGGCGACATGGTGGCCTACCCCGAGGCCGCGGCGACCTTGGGCGCGCTGCGCGACGCCGGAGCTGACCGTTGGTGTGTGCTCCAACTGGGGCTGGGAGCTCAACGCCTACTTGGAGCAAGTCGGGCTCCTCGCCCTCGTTGATTCCAGCGTGACCTCCGCTCGGGCGGGGGCGCGCAAGCCACACCCGAACATCTACCGCACCGCCATCGAGTCGCTCGGGGTCGCGACGAGCGACGTCGTGTTCGTCGGGGACTCCTGGGAACCGGACGTGCGCGGGCCGCGTCGAGAGGGCATGACCGCGGTGCATGTGTGGCGCGAAGCCGAGCGTCAGGGACTCGACGCGCCCGAACTCGAGGATGGAGATCGTCGCGTGGGCGATCTGACCGGGGTACTCGAGATCGTCGGACTCAGCTAACGCGGCCGACCGGAGGACGGTCGTTCTCGGCCAAGCCGGCGGCCAGTTGCGTGCGGTCCTCGTCGCGCAGAGGCTCGAAGCGGAGCTCGTTGGCGTCGAGTGGGCGCCACCAGACAGGTTCGTCGCAAACCCAGGCCTCCTCGCGCAGACCGACCTTGGTCACCTTGCCCGTCGCCGTCTGGGGCAGGGCGTCCGAGACCCGGATGTAGCGGGGGATCCACTTGGGGCCGAGGTCGGGTTGGTCCTCGAGCCAGGTGGCAAAGGCTTGAGGATCGAAGGTGGCGCCCGGGCCCAACTCAATGGCGATCATCACCTGGTCACCGGCACCCGAGACGGTGTCGGGGACCGGGTAGACCGCGACCACGGCCAAGTCCGGGTTGCGCGACAACACCGCCTCGACCGGCCCGGCGGCAAAATTCTCCGAATCGACCCGGAGCCAGTCCCCGTTGCGGCCGGCGAAGTAGAAGAAGCCGTCCGCGTCGACATAGCCCAGGTCACCCGTCCAGTACCAGCCGCGTCGCAGACGCTCTTGCTCGGCATCCTCGCGGTGGTAGTAGCCCTCGAACTTGCCCCGACCGCTCCGGTTCACGATCTCCCCGATGGCCTCGCCCACGTTGAGCAGTCGTCCTTCCGCGTCGAAGCGGGCCGGCGCACATTGCTCGCCGGTCTCGGGACTGATCACCGCGAGATCCACTCCTTCTACCGGTCGCCCCAGGGCTCCCTTGGGCGTGTCGGCTGTCGGGTTGATGGCTGCACCACCCTCGCTCTGGCCGTACCCCTCAATGAGGTAGCAGCCGAAGCGCTTGCGGAAACGGCTGCGGTCGCGCACGGATGCCTCGGTACCGAAGGCGCTCGTGAGGGTGTTCTCGGCGTCGTCGGGTCGCTCCGGAGTGGCCAGGATGTACGCGATGGCTTTGCCCACATAGCTGAACTTGGTGGCACCGAAGAGGCGCACATCGTCGAGAAAGGCCGATGCGCTGAAGCGCGGACGCACGGCGATGGCCGCTCCCACGTTGACCGACGGTCCCCACAGGCCCATGAGCGCGTTGCCGTGGAACAGGGGCATCGGGCAGTAGCAGACGTCGGTGCCCGTGTAGCCGAAACCCGGTGCTGCGATTTCGGAGATCCCGGCCAGCCGGCCCTGGGTGCAGCGCACCGCCTTGGGTGCGCCAGTCGTGCCCGAGGTGAAGATGAGGAGGAACAGGGAGTCCTCTTCCACCTCGTCCGCGGCGGCCAGGAGCGTGGCGGCCGCGGGACCGTCCCGGAACTCGTCGACCAGTGCACGGTAGCGATCCGAGCCGACCACGAGCACCTTGTCGGCGTCGACACCGAGGTCCAGTCCGTCGAGCAGCACGGCCCCGTCGTCGTCGGTGACGATGAGGGAGCAGTCGGTGGCTCGGACATCGGCGGCCAGGGCCTCGCCGCGCCGGGTGGGATTGATGCCGACGATGGCCGCGCCGGCCAGCGCCGCACCGTTGAGCCAGAACAGATACTCGGGACTGTTCGGGAGCAAGACGCCGATGTGCGGCGGCCCGGCGCCGAAGAGCGACCCGGCCAACGCGCCCCGGGCTGCCCCCTCGGCCACGGCCTGGCGCCAACTCCAGCTGCCGTCGGCACTGAGCACACCGGCGCCCTCGTCCTCTGCCCGTTTCGCCAGCATGGCCGCCATCGTCGTCATGAGAGTGCGCCCTCGAGCGGAAAGCCAGGTGTCCTGCGCACCAGGCTGCGGTCGAGTCCATCGACGTCGGCCGCGCCGCACAAGGCCATGGTCCGGCGCACCTCGGTCTCGAACCACCCGAGCAGCCCCGCCACGCCATCGGCGCCGCCCGTGGCCAAGGACCAGAGCGACGGGCGGCCCACGAGTGCGGCCCGGGCGCCGAGAGCCAAGGCCTTTACGACATCAGGCGCACGCCGGATGCCGCCGTCCACGTAGACCTCGGCTCTGCCTACCACGGCATCGACCACCTCGGCCAGGATGTCGGCCGTCGCCGGTGCGTCGGCCAGCTGGCGCGCCCCGTGGTTCGACACGACCACAGCTGCCGCACCGGCATCGACGCAACGAACGGCGTCGTCGGCCCGCTGCACCCCCTTGGCGACGACCGGAAGCGCGCTCAGGCCGGCGAGCCACCCGATGTCGTCCGGTGTCAGCGCCGGCTCGAATTCGCGGGTGACGACGGCCATGAACCCACCCTCTCGCGCATTCTCCGTACTGGCGCCGGCCAGGTTGGGCAGGGCCAGGTCGTCAGGCAGATGGACGCCGGTGCGCCACTCCCTGAGCCGGACGCCCGAGACAGGCAGATCGACGGTGAGGACGAGGGCACCGTAGCGGTGCGCCACGGCGCGGGCGACCAACTCCTCGGTCCGGGCCCGGTCCCGCAGCACATACACCTGCATCCAGCGCGGCGCATCCGGAGCCGCTGCCGCCACCTCGTCGAGCGGGCAGGTGGCCAGCGAGGACAGGATCATGAGGGCGCCCGCCGCAGCCGCGCCGCGCGCGGTCGCCACTTCGCCCTCGGGGTGGGCCAAACCCTGGATGGCCGTGGGGGCGATCACCACCGGCGACGACACCGGTGTGCCCAGCAGCGTGGTGGCGGTGGACACGACGTCGATGCCCGCCAGGACTCGTGGATGAAGCTGCCAATGGGCCCAGGCGTCGATGTTCCCCGCGAGCAGTCGCTCGTCCTCCGCTCCGCCCGAGTAGTAGGCGTAGGCCATCTCACCGATGGCGTGCCGGGCGTCACGCTCGAGGTCGTCGAGCGAGAGGTCCGTGACCAGGGGTCCCGTGTGGTCCGGCTCCAGGTGCGGGCGACCCGGGTTGTGCCCCGAATCGTTCGTGCTGGCAGGATGAGCGGGCACGGGCCGCATGGTAGACGGCAGCCGTGCCCCACAACCCCATCTGGTCCCACTCGGAGGTGCCGTGCGTTTCTCGTATGCGGAGTCGATGACCGACCCGTCCTTTTACCTGCCGCTGGCCCAGGCGGCCGAGGCGGCGGGCTACGACTCCATGGTCGTCCCCGACAGCATCTGCTATCCCGAGGTCTCCGACACGACGTATCCGTTCAATCCGGATGGCAGCCGCGAGTTCCTCGAGGACAAGCCGTTCCTGGAGCCCTTTTCGCTGATTCCGGCGATGGGTGCGGTGACGGAGCGCCTCCGCTTCGTCACCTTCGTGATCAAGCTGCCCATCCGTCAGCCCGTCCTCATCACCAAGCAGGTGAGCTCGACCGCCGTGCTCACCGACAACCGCCTCCTGCTCGGCGTCGGGACCAGCCCGTGGCCCGAGGACTACGAGATCTGCGGCGTGCCGTGGGAGCGCCGAGGCAAGCGGATGGACGAGGAGATTGCCATCATGCGGGGTCTGATGGCCGGCGGGTTCTTCGAGTTCCACGGCGAAGTCTTCGACGTGCCATCCATCAAGATCTGCCCGGTTCCCACGACGCCGGTGCCCATCCTCATCGGCGGGCACCACGAGGCGGCACTCAAACGGGCGGCGATCGACGGCGACGGGTGGCTGCACGGCGGGGGCGACCCGGCCGACCTGCCAGGCCTGCTCGAGCGCCTGGCCGCGCTGCGGCGCGAGCACGGCACCGAAGACAAGCCCTTCGAGATCCACGTGATCTCGGTCGACGCCTATACCCTCGACGGCGTCCGCCAGCTCGAGGAACTCGGCGTCACCGACGTGATCGTCGGGTTCCGTTGGCCCTACGGGGTGGAGCAGGACACCGAGACGCTGCAGACCAAGCTCGACAACCTGCGCCGTTTCGCGGTCGACGTGATCGCCAAGGCGAGTTGAGCGAGAAAGAGGAGGGCACCGTGAGTGAGACGCCGAACGTGCGGGAGCTCGGGATCAGGTCGCGTGCGGCCGTCACCGCAGGAGACCGCGAGGGATGGCTCGGCCTCTTCGCGCGAGGACGCGGTGGTCCAGGATCCCATCGGCCCGTCACCCTTCGATCCCGAAGGCACCGGTCACCGGGGCATCGCGGCGATCGCCAATTTCTACGACACGGTGATCGCGTCGAGTGAGGCGATCGAATTCGAAATCACCGACTCGTACCTGTGCGGGGACGAGGTGGCCGACGTCGGGATCATCCGCACCACGCTGGCCGGCGGGACCCATCAAGCCGTCGTGCACGGCGTCTACACCTATCGCGGCGACGGCGCCGGCAAGATCGCGGCCCTGCGTGCCTTCTGGGAGTTCGACGCGCTCGAAATGGTGGAGTTGGATCAGTGAGCGGTCGCCGCATGGTGCGCGACGGCCTGTTCCGCGACGACGATCCGCCGGCCCTGCTGGGGAGCCGCTGCGCGCACTGCGGACAGACCTCGTTCCCACGCAGCGACACGTGTCCCTACTGCGCCACCGAGGACCCCGCGCCCGTCGACCTGTCACGCCGGGGCCGGCTCTGGGCCTGGACAGCGGTGACCGCCCCGCCGCCGGGCTACGCGGGGGAGACCCCGTACGGGATCGGTGTGGTCGAGCTTCCCGAGGGGATCCGTGTCATCGGGCGGCTGACCGAGAGCAACCCGGCGGCGCTCAGCGCCGACCAGGAGATGGAGCTCGAAGTGGTCCCGCTCTGCACCGACGACGAAGGCATCGACGTCGTCACCTACGCATTCTCGCCGGTCGCCGCGGCATGACGGCCGTCATCACCGGGGTCGGCATGCACCCCTTCGGACGATTCGACGGGGTGACCCCGACCGACATGGGGGTGATCGCCGTCCGCTCGGCCCTACGCGAAGCCGGCGTCGGCAAGGGTGGGTTCCAGGCCGCCTTTTGCGGCACGGCGTACGGCGGTGTGGCCACCGGCCACAAGGTGCTGAGCCGCCTCGGCATGACCGGCATGCCAATCGTCGACGTGGAGGCGGGCTGTGCCAGTGGGGGCGCCGCGCTGATGTTGGCGGCCGCCTCCATCCGGGCCGGCCAGTACGACACGGTGCTCGTGTTCGGCACGGAGAAGATGCCGCGGGGGATCATCCGGTCCTCGTTCTTCGAGCCCTGGCAGGAAGAGGCTGGACTGGCCGCGACCCCCTCGTTCTTCGGGCTCCGGGCGCAACGGCTCACCATGACCTCTGGCGTGACCAAGGATCATCTGGCCCGGGTGGTGGTGAAGAACCGCCGCCACGGTGCGGCCAACCCCGACGCCATGTACCAGAAGGAGACGTCGGTCGAGGAGGTGCTGGGATCGCGCGTGGTCTGCGAACCGCTGCATCTCTTCATGTTGTGCTCGCCCAATGAGGGTGCCGCCGCGCTCGTGCTCCAACGCGATGACTTGGCGCCCGCCGGCTCGGCGCCGGTCACCCTCGCTGGCGCGGTGTTGCGTTCGCACATTCCGGGTCCCGTGCTGAGCGAGTCGACGCCGCTGGCCGGACTGGCTGACGACTCCATTCCGACCCCGACCGCCCTGGCCGCCACTGCCGCCTACGAAGAGGCAGGAATCGGTCCCGAAGACCTCGACGTCGTGGAGTGCCAGGACACCGACGCCGCCCGCGAGCTGCTGTCGTGCGAAGAGCTCGGGCTCTGTGAACCGGGCGGTTCCGCCGCCCTGCTCGACTCCGGCGCCACCGCCCTGGGTGGTCGCCTCCCGGTCAATCCGAGTGGCGGGCTGCTCTCCAAGGGCGAGCCGCTCGGTGCCTCCGCGCTGGGCCAGGTGGTCGAGCTGGTGCGCCAGCTCCGCAATGAGTGCGGCCCCCGCCAGGTCGAGGAGGCGCGGACCGCGTTGTCGCACACGGTCGGCCGTGGGGCGAACGCGGGCGTGGTCATCCTCTCCCGCTGAGCGTACGGAGCGGTCAGTCCACCGCGAGGCGGTGCAGGACCTGGGGGAGTTCGACGAAGGACGTGATGACGGCGTCCGGCACCTCGCGACAGCCGTCCGGTGGCGTGTAAGTCCCGTCACCGGAGCGGTCGATCCACACGGCGGACCAGCCGGCGCGCTTGGCCCCCACGACGTCGTTGAGCGGGTGGTCGCCGACGAGCACGCACGCCTCAGGCGGGAGACCGAGTTGCTGGCGGCACACTTCGAAGATCTGCACGTCCGGCTTGGCCACCCGGTGGTCCTGGGCGAAGACCACCGATTCGAAGTAGCCGCCGAGCCCGATGGCCTCGGGGAGCCGGCTCCCGTTGGAGAGCAGCCCGAGGCGGTAATCGGTCCTGAGCGCATCGAGGCAGGGCAGCGTGTCGTCGAAGAGCGCCGGGTCACGATCGCGATGGGCGAAGTACGACGCGGCCAGCGCCTCGACCAGCGCGTCGTCCGACCCGTCGTCGGCGCTGCTGCCGTCGGCCGCGCGCAGCCGTTCGAGGGTGCGGGCGAACGCCAACACGCGCAGCCGGGCCAGGTTGTACTCCACCCCGTCGAGTTCCGCCCCCACGTCGTGGCGGTCGCGGGAGAGGTCCTCCCACGTCTGGTCGTCGGCGAAGGGACCGGGACGGGAAGCCCGCAGCTCGGCCGCCGTCGCCTCGAGAGCCTGGCGCATGACGCGTTCGAAGTCCCAGAGAGTCTGGTCCCCGTCGAAGAGGACGGCCTCGATCACGGAGCGACGAGCACCACCTTGCCGAACTTGGCGCCGGAGGCGAATCGCTCATAGGCCAAGCCCGCCGCGGAGAGCGCGAAGGTCTCGCACACCGGGACACGCACGCGGCCGGCGGCCAGGGCCGGGAGCACGTGGGCCGCCACGGCCGCGGCGACGTCGGCCTTCTCCCGCCTGCTGCGCGCCCGCAGGGTGGAGCCGCCGATGCGCGCCCGCTTGGACATGAGCGTGAAGAGGTCGAGATCGATGCGGGCACCCGAGCCCACGCCGATGACGACCACGCGGGAGCCGATGGCCAGGTGGGGCAGGACGGAGGCGAGGCTGGCCTGCCCCACCAGCTCGAGCAACACGTCATAGGGGCCGTGGTCGCCCTCCTCACCCGGAGCGATCACCGCGTGCGCGCCCAGATCGGCCACGGCCCGGCGGTGCTCGGCATGGCGCACCGTTGCCGTCACGATGGCGCCGGCTTCGCGAGCCAGCTGGACTCCGGCCGTCCCGACCCCACCGGCGGCGCCGCTGACCAGGACGCGCTCGCCCATGGAGAGCCCGGCCTGGGTGAAGAGGGCGTCGTAGGCCGTCGAGAAGGCCTCGGGGAAGCCCCCCGCCTCGGGCCAGGGCAGGGAGTCGGGGACGGCCAAGGCATGGGACTCGTCCACGTAGGCCATCGTCGCCTGGGCCCCGCCCCCCACGAGGGCCATGACCCGGTCGCCCGGGGCGAAGGCGGTGACGGAGCGGCCGGTCGCCACGACCTCGCCCGCCAGCTCCATGCCGGGGATGTCGGGGGGCCAGCCTGGGGGAGCCGGGTAGAAGCCGGCTCGCTGGGAGAGGTCGGCGGAGTTGAGTCCGGCCGCCTTCACCGCGACCACCAATTCGGTGTCTCCGGGGACGGGGTCGTCCCGCTCCTCCCAGACGAGCTCCCCGTCGCGGATCACGGTGGCGTGCACGGGGCCACGTTACGGCGACCCGAGCGGGCTGGCGCCGGTGGCCGATTAGGGTCCGCACATGGCTCTCTACGACATCCCCATCCACACCTTGCAAGGCGCCGACGCCACGCTGGGCGACTACGCCGGCAAGACGCTCTTGCTGGTGAACGTGGCTTCCAAGTGCGGCCTGACCCCGCAGTACGAAGGACTCGAGCGGCTCCAGAAGACGTACGGCGACCGTGGTTTCTCGGTGGTCGGGTTTCCGTGCAACCAGTTCATGGGACAGGAGCCCGGTTCGGCCGAGGAGATCGAGCAGTTCTGTTCGACCACCTACGGCGTGAGCTTCCCGCTGATGGAGAAGATCGAGGTGAACGGCGAGGACCGCCATCCGATCTACTCCGAGCTGACCGAGAAGGCCGATGCCGAGGGCCAGGCGGGTGACATCACGTGGAACTTCGAGAAGTTCCTCGTCTCGTCCGCCGGTGAGATCGTGGCCCGTTACCGCCCCCAGGTGGAGCCCGAAGATCCCTCGGTGGTGAGCGACATCGAGGCGCAGCTCACCGCTTGAGCGCGCCCGCCCCTGCGGCGGGGTTCGCCGCGTCCATCTTCGACATGGACGGGTTGCTCATCGATTCCGAGGTGCTCTGGCACGAGGCGGAGATCGAGATCTTCGGCGGCCTTGGCGTGCCACTCGACCCCACGGGGTGCCGCAGCACCAAGGGCATGTTCGTCGACGAGGTCGCCGCGCACTGGCACGGTCACTACCCCTGGGAGGGTCCGACGCCCGATCAGGTGGCGGTGCAGATCGTCGACCGGGTGATCGAGCTGATCTACGCCAAGGGCGTGCTCAAGCCCGGAGCCTTCCATGCCATCGATCTGTGCGCGCAACGCGGTTGGGCTCTGGCGGTGGCGTCCTCGTCGCAGTACCGGCTCATCGAGGCCGCGCTGGACCACTTCGGCCTGCTGGAGCGTTTCGATCTGGTGCATTCGGCCGAGGACGAGGAGTACGGCAAGCCGCACCCTGCCGTCTTCGTGACGGCCGCTCGCAAGCTGCGGGTAGTGCCGCGGCAGTGCCTGGTGTGGGAGGACGCGCCGGCCGGCGTGCTGGCGGCCAAGGCGGCCAACATGGCCTGCATCGCCGTGCCCGAGGAGGGCGAGGGCGTACACCCGGCCTTCGCTCTGGCCGACCTGGTGGTGGACTCGTTGGTCGAGGTGGACGCTGACGCCCTCGAAGCCGTGAGCCGGAGGCACTTCTCGGCGTAGGCAGAGACGTCCCCCCGGGGGACCGCACGCCTCACATTGACCCTTTCCCAGGGCGTTCCCAGCACGTAATGTGCGTGCGGCGGTTGGGTCGGGATCCACCCATTGGCGGCAGGGGCGCCCTACACGAGGTGTCCCTTCTCCCTACAAAGGAGGACGCATGCGCAATCTTCGGCGACTGGTACTCGCGGTAGGCGGTGTCGTGACGGTCATGGCCGGTACAGGTGTGGCGTCGGCATCGCCCCAACCTGCGAGCAAGCTGACCGGCTACACCTACAAAGAGGCCAGCGTGACCGTGCCTGCGAACGGGCAAGCCAAAGCCACGGCGAAATGCCCCAGGGGTGACGACGTGGTCGGCGGCGGTGGGTACGAAGCCACCCAGAACACCGAGGAGGATCTGAACTCTTCGGCGCCGAGCGGTCATCGGAAGTGGGCCGTGGAATTCAACAACCAGGCCGGATCGAGCGATACCGGAGTGGCCGTGGCAATCTGCGTCGCCGCCACCAGCCTGACGGATTACTCCGTCCAGACGGGCACGACTGTGGACGTCTCGCCGAACAGCTCGGTTCAGGCCGACGTCACCTGTCCCGCCGGAGCGGTAGCCCTCGGCGGGGGTTGGGTCAACGAGGGCACCGCGGTCACCGATAGCAACGGCGCTTCGGATCCTCTCGGCACGAACGGATGGCGGGCGTACCCCGCAGCGGGTGCATCGGCGACATCGGGATATGCAGTCACCCCCTGTGCGGCGCAGCCCACCAAGTGGCAGCAGGTTGCGAGCTCGTATTCGGTCAATCCGGTCAGCACCGCCACCACGGTCACAGTCGCATGTCCGCAGGGCACCAAGGTGTTGGGCGGTGGTGCTTTCAATGACAGCAACAGTTCGCTGGTGAACATCGGTCTCACCAGTTCGCTGTCGAACCTCAAGGGTTGGAGCACCACCGAGAACAACGACAGCTCGTCGTCCGAATCGGTCGACGCCTGGGCGGTCTGCGCCAAGGTCTAGCGTCACGCGGGCTTTTACGAGGGGCGAGGCCCCAGGAGCGGCTCCAGCCGGGCCGCCGCCTCGCGGTAGCGGGCCACGGGGATGAGGTGGACGCCCTCGAAGGCACCAGAATCACGGATGGCGAGCACCAGGTCGCAGGCGGCCTCGACCCCGGCGTCGCGATCGTGTTCCAGTCGGGCCAAGAGATCGGGCGGCACCGTCAGGCCGGGGATGGTGAGTTTCCGCGCCATGGCGACGCTGGGCACGACGAGCACGCCCGCGTAGACGGGACAGGTGACGTCCACTTGGGCGCGCCAGGCGAGCAGGGCGTCGAGATCGAAGCCGATCTGGACGAACAGGAAATCGGCGTCCTTCTTCCACAGAGGGAGTGGGCGCAGGCCGGTTGCCACGCCGAAGCGCATTGGGCTGGGTCCGGTGAGGCTCGGCGCGTAGGAGCGACCTTCCGCCAGCATGGTGCGCACGGTGAGCTCGCTGGTCCGGCTGCCCGCCTGCGGTTCGTCGCCGTAAATGAAGAGGAACTGGTCCACGCCGTAGGCCGCCGCGGTGAGCAGGTCCCGGCGAAAGCCGAGCAGGTTGCGGTCGCGGGCGTTCAGGCAGGCGATGGAGCGGCCTCCCATGGCCTCCACCTCGTGGGCCACGGCCACGCTGGAGACGGTGGCCCGGCCGATGTGGTTGTCGGGGATGAGGAAGCTCGTGGCGACCGGGCTCAGCACCCCGATCTGGTGGCGCACCCGTTTCAGGTCGGGCGAGGTGGCGGGCTCTATTTCGCAGACGAGCTCGAAGGGACGGGGGCCGGGCGTCATGGACCGGTCAGGCTACGGGCTGGCGGAAGCCGGTGGGCCATGGGAGGGAAGGACGGGCGCAGCCTCTATCCTTTGGCCAGCGCCGGGGCAGTACGCCCGCCCTCGCTCGTCATCTACTTCCTGTGTTCACTCCCGTACCCCCCGACACCGACTTCGTCGCCCTCGAGCAGGCCGAACTGGCCCGCTGGTCGGCCCACCGCGTCTTCGAACGCTCCATTGAGCAGCGCAAGGGCGCCCCGGCCTGGGTCTTCTACGAGGGACCGCCGACGGCCAACGGCATGCCGGGCCTGCACCACGCCTGGGCCCGCGTCTACAAGGACCTCTTCTGCCGTTTCCGGACAATGGACGGCAACTATGTCGCCCGCCGGGCCGGGTGGGACACCCACGGGCTCCCGGTCGAGGTGGAGGTGGAGAAGAAGCTCGGCATCACCGGGAAGCAGCAGATCGAGGAGCAGGTCGGGATCGCCGAGTTCACCCGGCTGTGCCGGGAGTCCGTGTACTCCTACGTGGACGAGTTCGCCGCGGCTGACCACCCGCATCGGCTACTGGGTCGACATGGACGCGGCCTACTGGACGTTGAGCCCCGACTACATCGAGTCGGTGTGGTGGCACCTCCAACAGCTCTTCGATCAGGGCCTGCTCTACGAGGATCTCAAGGTGGTGCCGTACTGCCCGCGCTGTGGCACCGCGCTCTCGAGCCACGAGCTCGGGCAGCCCGACGTCTACCGCGACGAGGAGGACGAGTCCGCCTACGTGCGCTTCCGGCTCGTTGGCGGCGGCGAGGAACTGCCCGTGGGCGCGGAGTGGCTCGCCGTGTGGACGACGACGCCGTGGACCCTGCTCTCCAACACCGGCGTGGCCGTGAACCCGGATCTGACCTATGCCGTCGTCGACGGGATGGTGGTGGCCGAGGAGTTGGTCGACGCCGTGCTCGGCGACGGAGCACGCGAGAGGATCACGGTCCGCGTGCCGGGGTCGGCCCTCGTCGGCCTGCACTACGAGCGCCCGTTCGACGACCTGACCGCGCCGCACGGCGCCGACGGGTGGCGGGTCGTCCCGGCGTCCTACGTGACCACCGAGGAGGGCACCGGGCTGGTCCACCTGGCACCGGCGTTCGGCGAGGTGGACCGCCAGACCGGCCGCGAACACGGCCTGCCGTCGCTCAACCCCGTCGGCCCCGACGGCAAGTTCACCGACGATGTCTCGTGGCTGGCGGGACGCGACGTGCGCGCGGCCAATCACGACATCAACGACGCGCTCGACGAAGACGGTCTCCTCGTCCGCCGCCACCTCTACGTGCACTCGTACCCCCATTGTTGGCGCTGCCGCACGCCGCTCATCTACTGGGGCAAGCCCAGCTGGTACATCGCCACCTCGACCCGCAAGGACGACCTGCTGGCGGCGAACGCCACCGTTGACTGGCACCCGGCCCACATCCGGGACGGCCGGTTCGGCGAGTGGCTGGCCAACAACGTCGATTGGGCGCTCTCGCGTGACCGCTACTGGGGCACCCCGCTTCCCATCTGGCGCTGCGGGCGAGGGCACGTGCGCTGCGTCGGGTCCTTGGCCGAGCTGTCCGACCTGGCGGGGCGCGACGTGACGGGCCTCGATCCCCACCGCCCGACCATCGACGAGGTGACCTTCGCCTGCTCGACGTGCGGAGCGGACGGCCTCGACGACGAGCTCTCTGTGTCCCGGCGGGTGGAGCCGGTCATCGACGCCTGGTTCGACTCGGGGTCGATGCCGGCCGCCCAGGTCGGCTACCCCCAGGTGCCCGGATCCGACGAGTCCTTCACCTTCCCGGCCGACTTCATCTCCGAGGCCATCGACCAGACCCGGGGGTGGTTCTACTCCCTGCTGGCCATCAACACGCTGGTCTTCGGCGAGAGCCCGTACCGCCACGTCGTGTGCCTCGGTCACATCGTCGACGCCGACGGCCGCAAAATGTCCAAGTCGCTCGGCAACATCATCGACCCCTGGTCGATCCTCGACACCAGGGGTGCTGACGCCATGCGCTGGTGGATGTTCAGCCAGGGCTCGCCCTGGACGCCGACACGGGCCACATTGGCCGCCATCGACACGGCGATGCGCGACATGCTCCTCACGCTGTGGAACACGTTCAGCTTCTTCACCACCTACGCGTCACTCAACGGCTTCGAACCGAACGATCCCGGCATCCCGGCGGCCGCCGAGCGCGGGCCGCTCGATCGGTGGATCCTCTCCCGCCTGGCCAGTGCCACGGCCGAGGCGACCGACGCGTTGTCCTCCTACGAGCCGCTGGCGGCGGCCACCGCCCTCGGGGCGCTCGTGGACGACCTGTCCAACTGGTACGTGCGCCGCAGTCGCCGCCGGTTCTGGCGCACCGACCCCGACGCCCCGGCCGGCGACACCCTGGCCGCCCAGGCCACCTTGCACGAGGTGTTGACCACCGTCGCGCTGGTGCTGGCTCCCTTCTGCCCGTTCATCGCCGACGCCCTGTGGCGCCAGCTCACCGGTGCGGCCGAGGACGAGTCCGTCCACCTGGCCAACTGGCCCGAGGGCGACCGCGTCGCGCATCGATCGTGAGCTCGAGGCGCAGATGGCGCTGGCCCGCCGCCTCACGTCGTTGGGACGGGCCGCGCGCAGCGAAGCCTCCATGAAGGTGCGCCAACCCCTGTCGCGGCGCCCTCGTCTTCCTGCCGGCCGGGTCGCCGGACATTTTGGTGGAGATCGTGGCGGACGAGCTCAACGTGGACGAGATCGATACGGCCGACGAGCTGAGTGAGGTGATCCAGTTCGAGCTGGTGCCCAACTTCAAGACCCTCGGTCCGCGGCTGGGTGAGAAGGTCAAGGAGCTCAAAGCGGCGCTGGCCGCGCTCGATACCGGGGCCGCGGCGGCCCGCCTGGAGGCGGGGGAGTCGATCACGGTCGTCCTGGGTGGGGAGCCGGTGGAGTTGACGCCCGAGGACGTGCAGCTGCGCGTGCGGGGGCAGCAAGGGTTCGCCGTGTCGCGCGAGGGCGGCGAGGTGGTGGCCCTCGACCTGACCGTCGACGACGGCCTGCGCAAGCGGGGCCTGGCCCGCGACGTGGTGCGTCTGGTCCAGGACCTGCGCAAGACGAGCGGGCTCGAGGTCTCGGACCGCATCGCGCTGTACCTGGTCGGGCTGGACTCGCTGGCGGAGCACTTCGACTTCATCGCCCGCGAGGTCCTGGCGGTCGAGATCCTGACCGAGCCCGGCCCGGGGGAGGGCACGGCCCTCGAGCTCGACGACGACACCCTGACCGAGCCGGTGCGGGTCTGGCTGCAAAAGGTGGACGGGGCCGGGTCCTAGGGACGTGCCCGCCGGCGACCGCGACGTCCACGCGGGTAGCGACGACAACGAGGGCCTGCCCTCGACCTTCCGCCTGGCGCTGCGGACCGAGTTCGGCCGGACGTTCAGCGCGCCCTACGAGATACCGGTCGTGGTCGCCGTCAACGGCGCGCTGATGAGCTCGGCCTGGTTCTTCCTGCCCCCCTCGCTCAAGGACGACGTCTTCTCCCTCCACGGCTCCCTCGTCTTCGCCGGCGTCTTGGCCTCGTGGATGTACTCCGATGTGCCGGCCACGAACGTGCTCGGACCCGACGCGGTCCAGGGTGCGCCGCGCCCTCGGCGACCCGGTGCTCTTCCGGCGCCTGCTGGCAGCCAAGAACGTCGTGTTGTGGGTCTTGATCACGCCGCTCTGCTGCTTCGTGGCGCTGCTCATCGGAGTGGCCAACGACAATCTCCTCTCTACGTTGATCACCGTCGTGTGGATCGGCATCGTCCCGTTCGGCGCCCTCGGGATCTCGAACCTCATCGGCATCCGCTTCCCGTACCACCCGATGCCGCTGCGCTTCCGTTGGGAGCACCGGAGCCCACCGGCGCGGATGATCGTGCGCTGGCTGGCCCTGGCCGCCACGCCGTACGTCGTGTTCCCGGCGATCACCGCGGTGCTCATGGCGCCGACCCTGATCTTGTGGGGTCTGCTCACGCCGACCGGCCTGTCCAAGAACCTGCATGTCACCGACTTCGGCTGGGGCGTGGGTGTGGCCTGCGTGCTGGCGGCGGCCGGCTGGTGGGGCGGGCACCACGCGGGGTACGTCCTGGCTCGACGCCGGTCCGAGCTGGCTGGACGACTTCCTGGCCGATCCGGCCCGGGCCTGAGCCGGCGCCGCGTCAGCGGCGCGGGTCGCCCGGCAGGAGTGCGTCGGTCAGGGCGATCTGCACGCCACCGCTGTCGGCCGGATCGATGACGCTCAGCATGGCGTCGGAGCGCAGGACGCGCACCCCGAGCCGGCCCAGGGCGCGCTCGGCGGCATCGCGGTCGTCGACGCGCAGGGCCAGCAGGTGGGTGCGCGCCCGCTCGTAGGGGCGACCCCAGAGCTCGAGGGCACCGGCGGGGGAGAGGGCGAAGAGGGCGAGCGTGCAGTCGCCCAGCGAGACGCCGGCGGCGGGGCGGTCGGGGCCGGCCGTTCCGTCCTCGAATGTCACGTCGGTTCCGGCGAGCTCGGCCAGGCGATGGCGCGACCCGGCGTGGCTCCTCGACCAGCGCCCCCACGAAGGCGTGGTGGGCGACGGGGACGGGCGGGACGGGCGTGGCCGCGGGCGCCGGGGCACCGAAGTGCGGGTCGACGTCGAGCTCGAAGCAGCTCCACTGCACGAAGACGCCCGCCGTGTCCCGCGGGTCGGTGAAGCACATCTCGGGCCGGGGCCGGGCCGCGATGCGCACGCCCTCAGGGCCTCGAGGTGCGCCAGTCGTTGCGTCGAGATCCTCGACCTGGAGCGCGACCGAGTGCATGCCGCCACCATGGCGCGAGACGAACTGGCGGGCGGCGCCGTCGACGACCGGTTGGCCGATTTCGATGGCGTTGTCGCCGACCCAGGCCATGCCGCCCCGCCGGCCGATGCCGGGTTCGGCGGACTCGCCGTACTCGAGCACCCCGAGCCCGGTCAGGAAACCGAGGCGATCGACGGCCAGGTCGTAGTCGGCCACCATGGCCGTCGAGTGGAACAACCAGCGCACGGCGTGACCGGCCATGCCTAGCGCCTCGTCTCGGAACCACGGGACGAGTTCATCGGCCGGCGGTCACGGGGAGTTCCACGCCGGTGACGGCGCGGGCACCGGGCCCGGCCAGGAAGACCACCGCCTCGGCGACGTCGGAGGGTTCGACATGGCGGCGCAACGCAGGCCGAGGCGGCCAGCTCCGCCGACGCCTCCTCGACGGAGCTGCCGCGCCGTTCCGCCTGCGGTGGCGATCATGGCGTCGAGCGGCGCTCCCGTCGTGAACCCGGGCGTGACCACGTTCACCCGGACGCCCCACGGCCCCAGCTCCTTGGCCAGCGTGAGTGAGGCCGAGACCATGGCCGCCTTGGTGGCGGTGTAGCGGGCCCGGCCCGGCGGCAGCGCGTGGGTTCCCTGTGTGCCGATCTGCACAATGGAGCCGCCCCCGCCCGCCCGCATGGCGCGCCCGGCCCAGCGGCTCAACTCGAGCGTCCCGACCACGTTGACCTCGAAGGCCCGCCGCCAGGCGTCCCAGTCGGCCTCGTCGATCGGCTGGTGGTCGCCGCCGAAGGTGGCGACGTTGACGAGCACATCGAGCCGGCCGAACTGATCGAGCACGTCTTCCACCAGGGATCGGCACGAGGCGGTGTCCGCCACGTCGAGATGGTGCGGCACGACGACGCGACCGGTCGCCGTCGGCCAGCTCGCCTGCCATGGCGCGCCAGGCGGTCACGGTCGCGCGCCGCCACGACCAGGTCGGCGCCGGCGGCACCCAGGGCCCGCCGCGCAGGCCCGTCCGATGCCGGGACCCGCGCCGGCGATGACGGCCACCATGCCGTCGAGGCGTGTCACGGTTCAGTCCCCGAGGTCCGGCGCCCACTGCACGCCGTTGATGTGACCTCCTCCGTCGACGAACAGGGTGTTGCCCGTCAGGTAGCGGGCGTCGTCGCTGGCCAGGAACACGGCGACCGGTGCGATGTCCTCGTCGGGGTCGCCCAGCCGGCCCATCGGATTGGAGGCGTCGGCCGCCGCCTCGAGCTCGGGATGGGCGGCGAAGGCAGCCCGGGAGGCCGCGGTCTTGGCGCCCGGACAGATGACGTTGACCCTGATCTGCCACGGAGCCCATTCGCGGGCCGCCGTGCGGCTGGCGCCGCGCAGGGCCTCCTTGGCCACGTTGTACGGCAGCGTGCCCATGTGGGCGTTGACCCCGTTGAGCGAGCACATGTTGATCACGGCCCCGTCGCGCTTGGCCTTCATGATCGGCAGCACGGCCTGCATGGCCCAGAACGGGCCGAGGAGGCCCAGGTCGAGGCCGTGGCGCATCTCCTCGTCCGTCTTGTGCTCGAAGCGTCCGAGGCTGCCGCCGCCCCAGGCGTTGTTGACCAGGACGTCGACCGTGCCCCAGGCGTCGCGGGCGAAGGCCACCATGGCCTGGGCTTCCGTCCTTGAGCGCAGCGTCGGTGTGCACGAAGCGGACGTCGGCGCCGAACTCGCGGCGCCGCGCGTCTGCGCCGCCTCGGTGCCGCGCTCGTCGTCGATCTCGGCCACGAGGACCCGTGCGCCTTCGCGGGCAAATCGGCGGACGATGCCGCGTCCGATGCCGTCTCCGCCACCGGTGACGATCGCCACCTTGCCCGCGAGCCGATCCGTCATGGCCGCCCACGCTAGCGACGGCGGGACGAGCCCGAGCGGCTGCGCCCGGTCCGTCGGGGCGCGAGCGTCTAGGGGCGGCTGCGCCTCGAGGACCTTGGTGAGCGCGACGGCCAGCGCCGCCCGGTCCGCCGCGCTGAGGGGGTCGAAGAGGTGGCGCTCGATGCTCTCGGCGTGGGCCGCGGTGGCCCGCTGCATGACGTCGCGCCCGGCCGGTGTCAGCACCACGTGGATGCTCCTGCGGTCCTTGGGGCAGTTCTCCCGCTGGACCAGACCGGCTTCCACCATCCGGTCGACCAACCGGGTCACGCCGCCCGTGGTCAGGGCCACGTCGGTGCTGAGCCTGCTCATGGTGAGGCGGCCGTCCGGGGCGGCGCCCACGTGGATCAGGACGTCGAAGAAGACGAGGGGGATGCCGACCGACGTCCTCGAGCTCGCGGCCGAGGCGATCCGTCAGGAGCCGGTGGGTGCGGACGACGAGGCTCATGAGCCTGATGCGCTCGTCGTCGAGCTGGCCCAGGACCCCGCAGGTGCCACCGGGCGCCGGACTCGTCCTGCCCGCCATCGTCGTGAAGCGTCACCGTTCCCATAGCGCAGCCTTCAGTCTCCCCCGTTGGCACGGGGGGTGCCGGAACTTCTGATTGACAAGTATCTGTTTAGTCAGATACTATCACCTCAGCAACAGTCCGATCAACCAAGGAGATTCGAGATGAGCCCCGACACCGTCACCCTTCCCAAGACCGGCACCTACGCCATCGACCCTGCTCACACTGAGGTCGGCTTCGTCGCCCGCCACCTCATCGGGACGAAGGTACGGGGCCGCTTCACCGACGTCGACCGGCACCTTCACGGTGGCCGAGCCGATCGAGAACTCCACGGTGGAGGTCACCGTGCAGGCGGCCAGCATCCACACCAACCAGGAGCAGCGCGACGAGCACCTGCGGACGAACGACTTCCTCGACGTCCCGAACCACCCGACCCTGACCCTCAAGAGCACCGCCCTGAAGCCGGCGAAGGACAACCACTGGGTCCTGACCGCCGACCTGACCATCCGCGGCGTCACCAAGTCCGTCGACTTCGACGTCGAGTTCCTGGGCGAGGGCCCGGCCATGGTCGAGGGCAAGACGGTCGTGGCCTTCTCGGCCAGCGCCGAGATCGACCGGCGTGACTTCGGCGTGAGCTTCAACCACTCGCTGCTCGACGGCAGCGTGGTCGTGGGCAACAAGGTCGTCATCGAGATCGAGACGGAAGCCGGCTTGGCCGACTGACGGACCGGTGGCCGGCCCGGATGCGGGCCGGCCTCGCTGGGTACGCTTCCACGCCATGCCCACGCCGAGGTCGGGTCTGCATGCCCGGCCGGCCACCGAGCTCCGCACCGTCGCGACCGCCGGCCCCGACGAGACCTTCGTCCTGGCGGTCGACCTCGGGACGGGCGGACCCAAGGTGGCGGTGCTGTCCGCTTCCGGTCGCATCGTCGCCCACGCCTTTCGGCCCGTCGGCCTCGAGCTGACCGAGGACGGGGGAGCGGAGCAGTCGCCCGGGGAATGGTGGGAGGCCGTCGTCGCCTCGGCCCGCCAGGCGCTGGCCGAGAGCGGGGTGGCGCCCGAGCGGGTCGTCGGGCTCGGCTGCACGTCGCAGTGGTCGGGCACCGTGCCGGTCGACGACGAGGGCGACGCCATCGGTCCGGCCATCATCTGGATGGACTCGCGCGGCGCGAAGGCCGTGCGCGAAACGGTCCGGGGCGCGCTCAACGTGCAGGGGTACGCAGCCTCCAAGCTGGCCCGCTGGGTGCGGCGCACGGGCGGCATCCCCAGCCTCTCGGGCAAGGATCCGGTCGGGCACATCCACTTCCTGCGCAGCGAGCGCCCGGACGTCTACCGCGCCGCCGCGGTCTTCCTCGAGCCGGTGGACTTCCTCAACCTGCGCCTGACCGGGCTGGCCCGCGCCTCACACGACTCCATCACCGTGCACTGGGTGACCGACAACCGTGACATCCGCGCCGTGGCCTACGACGACCAGCTGGTCGAGCTGGCCGGTCTCGAACGTTCGACGCTGCCCGAGCTCGTGCCCACGGGCGGCATCGTGGGCGGGCTGACCCCCGAGGCGGCCGGCCGAGCTCGGCCTGCTGGCCGGCACGCCGGTCGTGGCGGGGACGGGCGACCTGCACTCGGCCGCCGTCGGCTCGGGCGCCGTGGCGGACTTCGACGGGCACCTCTACATCGGGACCTCGAGCTGGGTCAGCTGCCACGTCCCCTTCAAGAAGACCGACGCGCTGACCAACATCGCCTCCATCCCCTCGGGTGTCCCCGGCCGCTACCTGATCGCCGACGAGCACGAGACCGGTGGTGCCTGCCTGACCTGGCTGCGCGACAACGTCCTGTTCCCGACGGGACGGGCTCGGGCCGGGCAGCCCGCCCCCCGATGTCTTCGCCACGCTGAACGACCTGGCGGCCTCGGTACCCGCCGGGGCCCACGGGGTGCTGTTCACCCCCTGGCTCAACGGCGAGCGCTCGCCGGTCGACGACCACACCATCCGCGGCGGCTTCCACAACCTGTCGCTCTCGTCGACGCGGTCCGACATGGTGCGAGCGGTCTTCGACGGGGTGGCGCTGAACTCGGCCTGGCTGCTCGGAGCGGTGGAGAAGTTCACCAAGAAACCCTTCGCCTCGCTGGCCTTCGTCGGCGGCGGGGCCAACTCGGACCTGTGGTCGCAGATCCACGCCGATGCAACCGGGCGCACCATCCGCCAGGTGGCCGATCCGGTCCTGGCCAATGTGCGCGGCGCCGGCCTGCTCACCCTCCTCGCGCTGGGCCACCTGACCTTGGCGGACATCCCGGGCACCGTCACCGTCAAGGCGACGTACGAACCGGACCCCGCCGCCGCCGCGCTGTACGCCGGACTGCTCAAGGAGTTCGTCAACCTCTACGAGAAGACGAAGGGCATCCACAAGCGGCTGAACGGGCGCCGCCTGCACTGAGGCGGTCATATTGGGGCGCCCGGGATACAGCCTCGTACTAGCGTGCCGCCCGGCGTTGTGGAGGCAACGTCAGGGGAATGGGGTGACCGACATGCAGGGGCGCACGGTGGCCGCGCTGGCCATGGGCGGTGACGATCGCGGTGGCGCTCGTGGCGGTGCTGACACCGTTCTCGCAACTCGCCACGAGCATCGGGGCGGCGGCGGCCTCGACCGCTGCTGCGGCACGGGCACACAGCGTGGAGCGACCGCATTACTTTGCGGGCTATCAGGGCTACTGGATGTTCGGCTCCGACGGGCGGGTGTATCCCTACGGCGCCGGCGTCCCGCCCTTCCAGGGTGACCTCGGTGGCACCCACCTCAACGCGCCGATCGTGGGCGGTGCCGCCTACGGCAACACCGGCTACTGGGAGGTGGGATCGGACGGCGGCGTCTACAGCTTCGGGCAGGCGCAGTTCCACGGCTCGACCGGCTCGCTCCGTCTCAACAAGCCGATCGTCGGCATGGCGGCCACCCCCGACGACGGCGGCTACTGGATGGTCGCGTCCGACGGCGGCATCTTCGCCTTCGGCGATGCCACCTTCTACGGATCGATGGGTGGTCGACCCCTGAACAAGCCGATCGTCGGCATGGCGACCACGCCGGACGGCGGCGGCTACTGGCTGGTGGCGTCCGACGGCGGCATCTTCGCCTTCGGCGACGCCCAGTTCTACGGGTCCACCGGCTCCATCCACCTCAACAAGCCGATCGTCGGCATGGCGCCCTCCAACGACGCCGACGGCCAGGGGTACTACCTGGTCGCCTCGGACGGCGGCATCTTCAGCTTCGGGCCCGACGCCAGCTTCTACGGCTCGACCGGCGGCCTCGCGCTCAACAAGCCGATCGTGGGCATGGCCGACGCGCCCGACGGGCTCGGCTACTGGATGGTCGCCTCCGACGGAGGGATCTTCAGCTTCGGCAGCGCGCAGTTCCTTGGTTCGGCCGGGGCGACCCCGATCGCCGCGCCCATCGTGGGCATGGCCGCACCCGCCCCGTATCCGCAATTCGCGTCGGCCATGGCACCGACCCCGAGCGGAGGTGGCTACGAGATCGCCGATGTCGGGGGCGACGTCTTCAACTTCGGCAACGCGCCCTGGGCGGGTGACCTCGGGAACCAGTACTTGGCCAACCCCGCGGTCGGGGTCGGCGTGGACCAGAGCGGCACCGGCTACTGGCTGGTCGATGCGGCAGGCAACGTCACCGACTACGGCGGCGCGCCGGACTATGGCTCGCATCCCGTCGATCCCCTGACCGACCCGGTGGTCGGCCTGGTCACCACCCACGACCACAACGGCTATTGGCTGGTCACCATTGGCGGTGACGTCTACACCTTCGGGGACGCCACCTTCTACGGCTCCCTGGGCAATAAGACCCTGAACGAGCCGATCGTGGGCATGGCGACGACCCCGGACGGTAATGGCTACTGGCTCGTCGCCTCCGACGGCGGCGTCTTCGACTTCGGGGACGCACTGTTCTTCGGCAGTACCGGCGGCATGAACCTGCCCGGCCCCATCGTCGGCATGGCGGGGACCGGCGACGGCGGGGGCTACTGGGAGGTCGACAGCACCGGCGTCGTGCACCACTACGGCGACGCCGCCGCGCTCTCCGGTCCGGCCATCCCGGCGGGCGATTCGATCCAGGCCATCGCCGCCACTCCCGACGGTGGTGGCTACTGGCTGCTCGATGCCGACGGGACCGTCTTCCCCTACGGCGACGCCGTCGACCTACCCCTACGCCGGGGGCTGACCCCGCCCCGTCAAGGCGCGCCACCACCCGGAGCGGCGCCGGGCGCCCTTGGTGACGACCAGCGCCACCGACGTCGTGACGTAACCGCCCAGCTCCGTGCGCAGGTGCACGTCGCTGAAGGGCGGCACGTCGACGTGGACGTCCTCGGGGGACGAGCCCAGCGTGTAGTCGACGTCGATGTCGTGCCCGGCCCGGCGCAGCCGGGCCGCCAGCGCCTCCACGTCGCGCCGCCGGTAGAAGACGGTGCCTCCCGCCTCGACCGTGTCCACGTCGGAGGAGACCAGGAACTCGGTCGTGTGCACCGCGACGCCGCCGGGACGCAGGCAGTCCATCTGGGCCAGCGACGAAGTCGGCCCCGGCCCCGAGCGTGCCCAGATGCTCGACGCGCGCCGGACGACCAACTGAAGTCGAAGTCGCGCAGGTCGCTCGGGCACCGCGTTCATGTCGACCGAGCGGAACGTGCACTCGCCGCGCGAAGTCGTCCGCCGGGCACAGGCCCGCCCGGTTGAGTGCTTCGGGCCTGTCCGCCCGCTCGGCCTCGCGCATCCGTCCCGCCCGAGGCCGCCGCGCCGTCCGGCGGCTGGTCGGTGGCGACGACGTCGCACCCCTCGGCCGCGAAGAGGGCCACCAGGGGGTCCTGGCCGACGCCGAAGCCGAGGCCACGACGACCGGCGGCCAGCATCCCGCGCTCGCGCAGCGCCTCGGCGATGAAGAGCCACTCCCACATCTTGCGGTGCAGCATCACCTCGCGCCGGTCCCCGTCCGGCCGCCCAGAGCGGGCGCAGCCGGTCGGCCCAGGCCCGCAGGGCGGGGGAGCGCAGCGACTCGGCCGAGCACAGTTGCGAGCGCAACATGATCGGGCGACCTTACCGGCGCCGCGGCGTCGGGCCCGCCCGGCGGTCGCTCAAATGCGCTCGAAGTTGCGGGCCAGCTCCCAGTCGGTGACGTGGCGGTTGAAGGACTCCCACTCCTGCACCGCCGTGTTGAGCAGGTGGTGGTGCACGTCGGGCCCGAAGGCCTCGAGGGCGACGGCCGAGCCCCGCAGCTCCTCGATCGACTCGATCAAGCGTGGAGGGGATGCGGGTCACGTCGGTCGCCTCGTAGGCGTTGCGGGGGAACGGCTCGCCGAGCTCGAGCTCGTGGTCGATGCCGTAGAGGCCGGCCGCCAGCGCGGCGGCCAGCACGAGGTAGGGGTTCACGTCGGCGCCCGGCACCCGGGACTCCACCCGGCGTCCCGCCCCGTGGCCCACCACCCGGAAGCCGCAGGTGCGGTTGTCCTCGCCCCACACCACCGCGGTGGGGGCCCAGCTGCCCGGCGTGTAGCGCCGGTAGGAGTTGACCGTCGGTGCGGCCAGCCAGGCCAGCTGGCGCGCCGCGTAGAGCTGGCCGGCCAGGAAGCGCCGCGCCGAGCGTGGACAGCCCGCTCGGGTGCGACTCGTCGGCCATCAGGGCGTCGCCGCTCTCGCGGTCCCACAGGCTGGTGTGGACGTGGCACGACGAGCCCACGTCCTCCATCGTCCACTTGGCCATGAAGGTGGCGGCCCGGCCCTCCTGGGCGGCGATCTCCTTGATGCCGTTCTTGAAGACCAGGTGGCGGTCGGCCGTCTCGAGCGCCTCGTCGTAGGTCACGTTGACCTCGTGCTGGCCCGCGCCCCGCCTCGCCCTTGGAGAACTCCACCGGGATGGCGGCGGCGATCATCTCGTTGCGGATCCTCCGCAAGATGTACTCCTCGCGCGCCGTCTGCAGCAGCTGGTAGTCCTCGATCGTCGAGGTGTGCGGCGTCAGGCCGTGCCAGTGCTTGGCCCCCGCCTCCTCGTAGCTGTCCATGAAGAGGAAGAACTCGAGCTCGGTGGCGCTGCAGACGCGCAGCCCCCGCTCGGCCGCCCGCTCCAGTTGGCGGCGCAGCATCTGGCGCGGCGAGACCTCGACCGGCACGCCGTCGAGGTCGGTCAGGTCGCAGATGACCATGGCCGTGCCCTCGAGCCAGGGGATGCGCCGGGCCGTGGCGAAGTCGGGGACGCAGACGACGTCGCCGTAGCCGGTGTCCCAGTTGGCGAAGGTGTAGCCGGGCAGCGGGTTCATGTCGACGTCGACGGCGAGGAGGTACTCGCAGGCCTCGATCCCGTGGTCGGCCACGTGGGAGGTCCAGAAGTCGGCCGTGACCCGCTTGCCCACCGGGCGCCCGTACATGTCGGGGAAGGCAACGATGACGGTGTCCACCGACCCGTCGGCGATTGCGTGGTCGATGAGCTCGCGGCCTGGCATGGGGCGCCATGTTGGTCGCGCTGCGGGCCAGCGTCCAGCCTCTCTGTACGCTGGCCACGATGATCCCCCTGATCGGCGTCTCCACCTACGTGGCCGAGGCGAGCTGGGCCACCTGGACGCGCCGGGCGGCCGTCCTGCCCGAGAACTACTTCGAATTGGTGGCCGCCGCCGGTGGCCGCCCGTTGCTGGTGCCGCCGCCGAGCCGCTCTCCCGAAGGCCCGGGTGCGGGGGCCGACGAGGTCATCGCCGTCCTCGACGGCCTGGTGCTCAGCGGTGGCGGCGACGTCGACCCCCGGGCCTACAGCCAGGAGCCCGAAGCCCGAGGTGGGCGGGGTCGACCCCAACCGCGACGCCAGCGAACGCGCCCTGCTGGCCGCCGCCCTGCGGGCCGACCTGCCCGTCCTGGCCATCTGCCGCGGCTGCCAGGTGCTCAACGTGGAGCTCGGGGGCACCCTGCACCAGCACCTGCCCGACGTGATCGGCACCCTGGCCCATCGCAGCGCACCCTTCGTCTTCGGCGACGTCGAGGTGCAGACCGTGCCCGGGACCCGGGCCGCCGCCGTGTTCGGACCCTCGCCCACGGTGCTCTGCTCGCACCACCAGTCCATCGCCGCCCTCGGCCGGGGCCTGGTCACCACCGCCTCCGCCGCCGACGGCGTGATCGAGGCGGTCGAGCTCCCCACGGCGCGCTTCGTCCTCGGCGTCCAGTGGCACCCCGAGGAGGGGATGGACCAGCGGCCCTTCGACGCGCTGGTCGCGGCCGCCACCGCCTACGCCCAGGAGCGGTCGGTGCGTCGCAGCGCGTGATCGCGCAGGCCAGCGGCCGCGTGGCCGTCGTCACCGGAGCCAGCCGCGGCCTGGGCGCCGGTCTGGCCGTGCACTTCGCCGCCGCCGGCATGCACCTCGCGCTCTGCGCCCGCCACAAGCCGGCCCTGGCGGTGCGCACGCGTCCAACGGCGCACGACGGTCACGTCGTGCGGGCCGAGACCCCCGTCCTGGCCGCGGTCGACGTGACCGACCGGGCCGCGCTCGAGCGCTTCGCCGACGAGGTGGTGGCGCGGTTCGGGCGCATCGACCTCTGGGTCAACAACGCCGGTCTGCTGGGCGACATCCGGCCCCTGGCCGAGGCCGACCCCCTCGCCTCGGCCCGCACCGTGGAGGTCAACGTCAACGGGACGCTGCACGGCAGCGCCGTGTTCGCCGCTCACGTGCGCCGGCGCGCGGGCCCCGGCGTCCTGGTCAACATCTCCTCGGGCGCGGCGACCACGCCCTACGAGGGCTGGGCCGCCTACTGCGCGTCGAAGGCGGCGGTGGATCAGCTCACCCGTGTCGTCGCACTGGAAGAGGCGCGCCACGGGCTGCGGGCCTACGCCTTGTCACCCGGGCTGGTCGACACCGACATGCAGGTGGCCATCCGGGCCTCGGACGAGCGTGACTTCCCGCAGGTCGAGCGCTTCCGCAGGTTCGCCGCCGAGGACCGGTTCAACTCCCCGGCCTGGGTGGCCGATCACATCCTGGCCATCGCCTTCGGCGGCGAGGATCCGGGCCAGGTCACGGTGCGGGTGCCCGAGCAACCGGTCGCCGGCGCCGCCGGGTAAGGTCTCCGGCCATGCCCAAGAGCGGTGCCCGCAAGGTGGTCAAGCCGGTGGCCGCGACCGCCGTGACGCTGGGGACGATCGCCAGCATCTGGTGGTTCGCCCTCAAGCCGCGCCGCAGCGCGAAGAAGCAGGCGCAAGACCTCCGAGAAGTAGCGAGCGCGCCGTCGAGCGCTCAGCGTCAGCGGCGGGGAGCCCGGCCACCAGGGCCGGGAGGCACTCGCTGAGCGAGCCCCTGACCACGACGTCGGCCAGGGCGTCCATCTCCGTCGGCCCGCCGTTGACGATGACGAGCACCGCGCCGTGGCGCACCGCCAGCGGGACCATGCCCGCGGCCGGGAAGACCGCGAGCGTCGAGCCGACCGCCAGCAGCAGGTCGCACGCCAGCGCCGCCTGCTCGGCCCGCACGAGGTCCTCGGGCACCAGGCTCTGACCGAAGCTGATGGTGGCGGACTTCAAGATGCCGCCGCAGGCGAGGCAGGCCGGGTCGGCCTCGCCGGCCCGCACCCGCTCGTGCACCGGCTCGGCCGGCTGGCGGTCGCCGCAGGTCATGCAGACCACGTCGAGCGAGGTGCCGTGGATCTCCACCAGGCGCGCCGGGTCGGTGCCGGCCCGGCGGTGCAGGCCGTCGATGTTCTGGGTGACCAGGGTGTCGAGCCGCCCGCTGCGCTCGAGCTCGACCAGGGCCCGGTGCCCGGCGTTGGGCTCGGACGTGCCACATGGGCGACGTCAGCCGGTTCTGCCACGACCGCTTCCGCACGTCGGGGTCGGACAGATAGACGTCGAGCGTGGCCAGCTTCTCGGCCTCGGGGTTCTTGGTCCAGACCCCGTCGGGCCCCCGGAAGTCGGGGATGCCCGAGTCGGTCGAAATGCCCGCCCCGGTCAGCACGACGACACGCCGGGCCTGGTGCAGCAGCGCCCGGGCCCGGGCCAGTTCGGGAGGCTCCGCCCCGGCGCCGCCGCCGACCGGGGGCCCGGGTTCGGCGATCGGAGGCGGCCATGACCGCTCATGCTGGCACGGACGCCGCGCCGCGGGAGGCGGTCCTACAGTGCTGCCGTGCCTGCGGGCGGGACCCCCACCGTCGAGATCCTCGGAGCGGCCGAGGCCGAGGTCCGCCAGCGCCGCGCCGCCGGCGCGCTGCTGGCCCGCGGCTGCACCCGCGGGTGACCGGGTGGCCTTCGCCCTCGGCTCGTCGGCCGACCTGATTTGCGCGGTCCTCGGTGCGGCCCGCGTCGGCCTGATCCCGGTCCTGCTCAACGCCACCCTCACCGACACCGAGCGCGACCTGCTGGCCGACGACGCCGACCCCGTCCTGCGCGTCTTCGACCGCGGCCGCCCTGGCCGCGCTGTCCGAGGGACCGCCCGCCGAGCTCGCCCCGTACCCGCTGACCCGCCCCATGCACTACACCTCGGGCACCACGGGACGGCCCAAGGGCGTGACCACCGGCCTGTGGGACGAGGACACGGCCCGGGCCGTCTTCGAGGACGAGGCCTCGGTCTGGCAGTTCGACCGCGACGACCTCCACCTCGTCTGCTCGCCGATGTACCACACCGTCTCCATCCGCTTCTCGGCCGGCACGCTGCTCTCGGGGGGCTCGCTGGCCATCCTGAGCCGCTTCGACGCCGCCGCCGCGCTCGCAGCCCTGCGCCGGCACCGCCCCACCACCGCCTTCCTCGTGCCGACCCATCTGCAGCGGATCCTCCAACTCCGCGGCGCTCGGGGCCGGACGAGCGGTTCGACTCGCTTCGTCTCCTCGTCCATGCCGGCGCGCCCTGCCCCGAGTCGGTCAAGCGCGCCACCATGGCCCGGGCCCGCCCCGGCGCGGTGTGGGAGTTCTACGGTTCGACCGAGGCGCAGTTCACCGTGTGCTCGCCCGACGAGTGGCTCGAGCGCCCCGGGACGGTCGGCCGGGCCCGCCGCGGGCGCCACCTCTTCATTGCTCCGATGGACGGTGCCGATGCGCCGAGCGCGACCGGCGAGACGAGCCGACCGCGACGGTGCGGCCGGCACCATCTGGTCCACCATGCCGGACTTCGCTCGCTTCGCCTACTGGCGCAACGAGGCGGCCACGGCGCAGGCCTGGCGCGGCGACGCCTGCACCATCGGCGACCTGGGCACGCTCGAGTGCGGACGGCTACCTCTATCTGACGGGCCGGCGCCACGACCTCATCATCAGCGGCGGGGTCAACGTCTATCCGGCCGAGGTCGAGAACGTGCTGGCCGCCGTCGAGGGCGTGGCCGAGGTGGCGGTGTTCGGCCTGCCCGACGAGCAGTGGGGCCAGCGCGTCTGCGCGGCCTACGTGGCCGAGGGGCCCGGGGCCGAGGAGGCCCTGCGGGCCGCCGCGTCGTCCGGCCTTGCCCCCTACAAGCGGCCCAAGTCGTACGTCGCCGCCCCGGACCTGCCCCACACGGCGACGGGCAAGCTCATCCGCCGGGCCGTGCCCGAGCACCTGGGGCTGGCCGCCGAACCGTCCTGACGGTCGGGCCGCGGCCACCCGGCCGTCGGTCGGGTGGGCGGCGCCGGTAGGAAATCAGGCCGGGTCAAGGTAGGTTCGGATCATGCCCTTCGCCACCATCAACCCCGCCACCGGCAAGACGGAGAAGGAATTCCCCTCGCTCACGCCCCCGGAGGTCGACGCGCTGGTCCAGCGCGCCGCCGACGCCTACGCCGACTACAAACGCACCACCTACGCCGAGCGGGCCCGCCACCTGATCACGGCGGCCGAGCTCCTCGAGGGTGAGGTGCCCGACGTGGCCCGCATCCTGACCACCGAGATGGGCAAGACGTTCGCCGCCGCCAAGGCCGAGGTGTCCAAGTGCGCCCTGGGTCTGCGCTGGTTCGCCGACAACGGCGAGCGCCTGCTGGCCGACGAGCCCATCGCGACCACGGCCTCGAACTCCTACGTGCACTACGAGCCGCATCGGCGTCGTGCTGGCCGTCATGCCGTGGAACTTCCCGCTCTGGCAGGTGATCCGGTTCGCCGCACCCGCGCTCATGGTGGGCAACGTGGGCCTGCTCAAGCACGCCTCGAACGTGCCCCAGACGGCGCTGGCCATCGAGGACCTGTTCCGCCGGGCCGGCCTGCCCGACGGCGTCTTCACCAACCTCTTCATCGATTCGAAGGACGTGGCCGCGCTCGTGGCCGACCCGCGCGTCGCCGCGGTCACGCTCACCGGCAGCGAGGGCGCCGGCATGTCGGTGGCCTCGGCCGCCGGGCACGCGCTCAAGAAGACGCGTGCTCGAGCTCGGCGGGTCGGATCCCTTCGTCGTGCTGCCTTCGGCCGACCTCGAGGCGTGCGTGCGCACCGCGGTCAACGCGCGGGTGCAGAACAACGGCCAGTCCTGCATCGCGGCCAAGCGCTTCATCGTGGTCGACGAGGTGCACGACGAGTTCCTCGAGCGCTTCGCGGCCGCCATGGAGGCGCTCGTCGTGGGCGACCCCTTCGATCCGGGCACCGACATCGGTCCGATCGTCACCGAGACCCAGCGCGCCGAGCTGGTCGGTCAGGTCGAGGCCGCCATCGCGCAAGGGGCCACGGTGCACGCCCGCACCGCGCTGCCCTCGGGCGACGGCTGGTGGTTCGCGCCCACCGTGCTCTCCGGCGTCACGACGGACATGCCGGTCTCCCAAGAGGAGGTCTTCGGACCGGTGGCCATGGTCATGCGCGTGCCCGACCTCGACGCCGCCATCGCGGTGGCGAACTCCACCACGTTCGGGCTCGGCTCGAGCGTGTGGACGAACGACGAGGGGGAGCGCCGGCGCTGCATCGAGGGCATCGAGGCCGGTGCCGTGTTCGTCAACGCCATGGTGGCCTCCCTGCCCGAGCTGCCCTTCGGCGGCATCAAGCGATCGGGCTACGGCCGCGAGCTTTCCGAGGTCGGTCTCAAGGAGTTCGCCAACGTCAAGACGGTCTACGTCGCCTAGGCCGACGACCACCATGAGCGAACCGCTCACCTACCTCGACTACGCCGCCACCGCCCCGCTGCGGCCCGAGGTGGCCGAGGCCATGGCCGCGGTGCTGGCCGAGCCGCTCGGCAACCCGACGGGGAGCCATCCGGCCGCCCAGCGGGCCCGCCGCCTGCTCGAAGAGGCACGCGACGACGTCGCCGACTTCCTCGGCCGCCCGCCGGCGGACATCGTGTTCACCTCGGGTGGCACCGAATCGGCCAACCTGGCCGTGCTCGGACCTCTCGAGGCGGCCCGGCTGGCGGGGCAGGAGGAGACGCGTTGTCCTCTCGTCCGCCGTCGAGCACCCGGCGGTGCGCGAGGCGTGCCGCGCCGCCGCCGCGCTCGGCGCGGATGCCCGCGAGCTCCCGGTGGATCGCGCCGGCGTGCTCGACCTCGACGCGCTGGTGCGCGCCCTCTCGTCGCGCATCACACTGGTGGCGGTGATGACGGCCAACAACGAGACGGGCGTGCTGCAACCGGTGCGCGAGGTGGCCGAAGCCGTGCACCAGCGCGCGCCGCATGCCGTCGTGTTCACCGACGCCGTCCAGGCCGCGCCCTTCCTGGACCTGCGCGAGGCGTGCGCCGGAGCCGACCTGGTGTCGGTCAGCGCGCACAAGGTCGGCGGTCCGGTCGGGACGGGCGCGCTCGCCGTGCGGTCCGGGTGTGCACCTGGCGGCGCGCCAGCACGGGGGCGGCCAGGAACGCGAGCGGCGCAGCGGGACGCAGGACGTCGTGGGCGCGGTCGGCCTGGCCGCCGCGCTGCGGGCGACCGCGGCCGAGCGGGACGGGGCGGCCGCTCGTGGCCGAGCGGCGCGACCGTCTGGCCGCCGGACTGCTCGACGCCCTGCCCGAGGCGCAGCGCACGGTGCCGGCGGGGGTCGACGTCCTGCCCGGGCACCTGCATCTCTGCATCGCGGGCGTGGAGCGCGAGGAGCTCCTCGTCGCGCTGGGCACGCACGGCCTGTGCGTCTCGGGTGGATCGTCGTGCGCCAGCGGCGCGCTCGAGCCCAGCCCGGTGCTGGCCGCCATGGGGGTGCCGGCCGACCTGGCCGGCGGCGCCATCCGCTTCTCCCTCGGCGCTCGGACGACCGACGAGGACGTCGAGCGTGCCCTCCGGATCGTTCCCGACGCAGTGGCCGCGCTGCGCGTGCGGGCCTGACCACGCGGTGGCACACTGGGACGATGCGGGTGCTCGTGGCCATGTCGGGGGGTGTCGATTCTTCCGTGGCGGCCGCCCTGTTGGTCGAGCGCGGCCATGAGGTGGTCGGGGCCACGCTCAAGCTCTGGGGCGGCCCATCCGATTCGGGCTGCTGCTCGGTGGCGGATGTGGACGATGCCCGCCGGGTGGCCCAGCAGCTCGGCATCGCGCACCACGTCTTCAACCTGACCGACGAGTTCGACCGCGCCGTGGTGGCGCCCTACGTCGAGGAGCACGCGCAGGGGCGTACGCCCAACCCGTGCATCGAGTGCAACCGCACCATGAAGTTCGATCGGCTGCTGGCCCGTTCCGAGCGCCTCGGCTTCGACCTCCTGGCCACCGGACACCACGCCCGGGTGAGCGGTGAGGGCGTGCGGCGCCTGCGCCGGGGCGCCGACGAGGCCAAGGACCAGTCCTACGTCCTCTCCATGTTGGGCCAGGAGGCGCTGGCCCGGGTGGTGTTCCCGGTGGGGGACCTGACCAAGGACGAGGTGCGGGCCGAGGCCCGCCGGCTCGGCCTGCGCACGGCGGCCAAGCCGGACAGCCAGGACGTCTGTTTCATCTCCAGCACCGAGGGGCGAGCCGGGTTTCCTGTCCGAACGGTTGCGCCTGCACCCGGCCGAGGTCGTCGACGCCGAGGGGAACGCGGCGGGATCGGTCGACGCGGTCGAGCTGGTGACGGTGGGGCAGCGGCGCGGCATGGGCCACGGCCACGACGGGACGCGCCGCTACGTCACCTCCGTCGACGTGGCGGCGCGCCGGGTCACCGTCGGTACGGCGGAGCAGGTCCTGCGGGCCCGCGTGGTGCTGCGCGACGCCTCGTTGACCTGGGTGGATCGGCCGTTGCCGGTCGGGCGCACGGGCGGTGGCCCAGGTGAGCGCGCACGGCCGGCCGGTACCCTGCACGCTCGTGCGCGACGCCGCGGGTCTCGCGGTCCGCTTCGATGCGCCCCAGCGGGCGGTGGCGCCCGGACAGACCGTCGCCCTCTACGACGCCAGCGATCCCGACGCCGTGCTCGGCGCGGGCATCGCCGCCTGATCGTGGCGAAGGAGGCCGGCGCCAGCTCACCGGAGGAGGCGGCCCGCCGGGCCGAGGAGCTGCGGGTGCAGATCCTCCGCAACAACGAGCTCTACCACGTGCTCGACTCACCCGAGATCCCCGACGCCGAGTACGACCTGTTGGTGGTCGAGCTGCGCCAGCTCGAGTCCGAGTATCCGGACCTGGCGACGCCCGACTCGCCGACGCAGACGGTCGGCGCGGCACCGTCGGGGCTCTTCGCCGAGGTGCGGCACCGGGTTCCCGATGATGAGCCTCGACAACGCCTTCGACGAGGCGGAGCTCCTGGCGTGGTCGGAACGCCTGCGGCGCCAGGATCCCGATCTCGACCTGACGGCGCTCGCCTTCTCGAGCGAACCGAAGGTCGACGGGGTGGCGATGTCGCTCACCTATGAGCGCGGCCGTCTGGTGCAGGCGGCGACTCGGGGAGACGGCGTCGCCGGCGAGGACGTCACGGCGAACGTCCGCACCGTCAAGGACGTGCCGGCCGAACTGGCCAAGGGGGGCGGGCCCTACCCCGAGGTGCTCGAGGTGCGCGGCGAGATCTACATGCCGGTGGCGGAGTTCGAGGCGATGAACAAACGCCAGGCCGAGTTGGGCGAGCGGCTCTTCGTCAACCCGCGCAACTCCGCCGCCGGTGCGCTGCGCCAGAAGGACCCGCGTGTCACGGCGCAGCGCCCCTTGCACTTCTGGGCCTACCAGGTGGGTGTGGTCGAGGGCGCGCCGGCCAAGAGCCGCTGGCCGGCGGCGACCCAGACGGCGACGTTGGCCCAGCTCAAGAAGGCCGGTTTCCCGGTCAGCCCCGATGCCCGCCAGGTCACGGGCATGGCCGCCGTCGTCGCCCGGGCCGAAGAGCTGGCCGCAGAGCGCCACGACCTGGCCTACGAGATCGACGGCGTGGTGACGAAGGTGGACGAGCTCGCCCTGCACCCGGTGCTCGGAGCCACCTCGCGCGCGCCGCGCTGGGCCATCGCGTTCAAGTTCCCGCCCGAGGAACGCACCACGAGGCTGCTCGACATCATGGTCTCGATCGGCCGCACCGGTCGGGCCACGCCCTTCGCCCGGCTCGAACCGGTCTTCGTCGGTGGCTCGACGGTCGGGGTGGCGACGCTGCACAACGAGGACCAGGTCGCGGCCAAAGACGTCCGGCCCGGCGACCTCGTCGTCGTGCGCAAGGCGGGCGACGTCATTCCCGAAGTCGTGGGACCGGTGCGCCAGGGCTCGGGCGTGCCGGCGCGCCGCAAGCCGAAGTGGAAGTTCCCGACGACGTGCCCGGCCTGCGGCGAACCACTCGTGCGCCTGCCGGGCGAGAGCGACACCTACTGCACCAACATCGACTGCCCGGCCCAGCGCGTGCAACGCATCGCCCACTACGCGTCGCGTTCGGCCATGGACATCGAACACCTCGGAGAGGAGCGGGTGGTGCAGCTCGTGGCGGCGGGACTGATCAACGACGCGGCCGACCTCTACGACCTGCGGGTCGAACAACTGGTCGAGCTCGAGCGCTTCGGCGCCATCTCCGCCGCCAACCTGGTGACGGCGATCGAGGCCTCGAAGACCCAGCCGCTCAGCCGCCTGCTCGTCGCGCTGGGCATCCGCCATGTCGGTCCGACCGGGGCCCGGGCGGTGGCCCGCGCCTTCGGATCGCTCGAGGCCATTGAGCGCGCCGGCGCCGAGCAGCTCTCCGCGGTGGACGGGGTGGGCGGGGTGATCGCCGCCAGCCTGGCCGAGTTCCTGGCCGCCGAGACCAACGCCTCGGTCATCGGCCGCCTGCGGGCGGCCGGGGTCTCCACGGAGGAGCCGGGGGCCGCCGCCGCAACGGGGGATGGGGAGGGGGCGGCGGATGCCCTGCCCCAGACGCTCGACGGCAAGACCGTGGTGGTCACCGGAGCGGTGCCGGGGTACACCCGTGAGGGGGCCGAAGAGGCCATCATGGCCCGCGGTGGGAAATCGCCGGGGAGCGTGTCCAAGAAGACGTACGTGCTCGTCATCGGCGAAGCACCCGGCGCCAGCAAGACGAAGAAGGCGGAGGATCTGGGCGTTCCGACGATGGACGCCGCAGGATTCGACGCCCTGTTGGAGACGGGCGAGCTACCGGGGTGAGATGACGGTGCAGGTGGGGAGGCGTCCACCGGCGATGCCTGCGGTGTCGGTAGCGTAGGGCCTGCCCGATGCCCCTGATATCTGACTCCATCGGCCGGGTCCTTGGGAAGCGGTACCGGCTGCTCTCCGCATTGGGCACTGGCGCTTCTGCTCACGTCTACCTCGCCGAGGACGTGTCGCTGCAGCGCCACGTCGCCGTCAAGGTGCTGCAACCCGGCTTTGCCACCGACGAGGCGTTCCTCAAGCGGTTCCGGGCCGAGGCGCGTTCGGTGGCCTCGCTCAACCATCCGCACGTGCTGCGGGTCTTCGACTGGGGCGACGACGCCGACGGTCCGTACCTCGTCCTCGAGTATCTCGGTGGGGGCTCGCTGCGCGACCTGCTCGACCGCGGCGTGCGACTGACCCACTCCCAGGCGGCCTCGCTCGGCACCGAGGTGGCCCAGGGACTGGCCTACGCCCACGTGCGCGGTCTGGTGCACCGCGACATCAAACCGGCCAACCTGCTCTTCGACGAGGAAGGCCGGGTGCGGGTGGCCGACTTCGGCGTGGCCCGGGCGCTGGCCGAAGCGGCGTGGACCGAGCCGGCCGGCGCCATGGTCGGCACGGCGCGCTACATCTCGCCCGAGGCGGCCGAAGGCAAGCCGGTCGACGGCCGGGCCGACGTCTACTCGTTGGCGCTCGTGCTCTACGAGGCGGTGACCGGAACGGTGCCCTTCGTCACCGACACCACGATGGGCACCCTGGCCGCCCGCATCGGTCAGCCGCTGCCGCACCACGCGGACCTCGGTCCGCTCGACGACGTGCTGGCCCGTGCGGCGGCGCCCGAGGTGTCGTCCCGGCTGGACGCGGCCGGGCTGGCCGCCCGGTTGGGCGCGCTGGCCTCGGCGTTACCGACCCCGGCGCCGCTGCCCCTCGTCGTGCCCGACATCGTGGCGGCCGCACCGATCAAGGGCTTCCGGGCCCCCGGCGTGACGGAGCTGACCGACCAGCCGCAGTCCTCGACGGTCGTGGCGCCGGCGGCCAGCGCGGCGCCCATTGGGACGCGGGCCGGGCCCGGCGAACTCTTCGACGCCGAACCGAGCGGCAACGGCTCGTCTGCGCTGCCGCACAAGGCAGCCGGGGCCGGACCGGGTGGCCGCCGCAACCGCAAGCGCACCTGGTGGATCGTGGCCGCAGTGGCCGCGGTCGTGCTCATCGCCGGCGGCCTGGTCGCCGCGTTCGAGAGCCAGCTCTTCACGCCCTCGCACCCTGTCCCGACCCTGGTCGACCAGCCCCTGTCCAAGGCGCAGGCGGAGGTGACCAAGCTGCACATGACACTCAAGGAGGGGGCGCCGGTGAAGTCGATCACCATCGGGGCCGGCTCCGTCGTTATTCAGAGCCCGAAGCCCGGCACGAGCCTCAAGGAGGGGTCGACCATCACCGTCTCGCTCTCCGACGGGCCGCCGAACGTCGCCGTGCCCAACCTGGCCAACATGACGTGCGCCCAGGCCGCGGCGGCGCTGCAGACGGTGCACCTGAACGCCAGCTGCACCCCGGGGGCCTACAACGACAACATTGCGGCGACGATGATCATCTCGTGGTCGATCGGCAACTCGCCGAATCCGACGGAGGCGCCCTACGGCAGCACCATCACCATCGTGCCTTCGCTGGGCCATCAGCCCGCCACCGTGCCGAACATCCCGAACACCTACACCTTCGCCCAGGCCCAGGCCGCACTGCAGGCGGTGGGGCTCACCGCCACGCAGGCCAATGACACCTCGACGACCGTGGCGGCAGGCGACGTCATTTCGACCACGCCGGCCAGCGGCGCGTCGGCGGCCTTCGGCTCGGCCGTCACCGTCACCGTGTCCACCGGCCCGCCGACGACCCAGGTGCCCAACGTGATCGGCGACACGGTGACGCAGGCGGACAGCGCGCTGGAGACAGCGGGACTGACCCCGGCCGGGCGTGTCGGGCAACCCGAGCAACAACGTGGTGGGTACCCAGCCCTCCATCGGTTCGACGGTGCCCACGGGTTCCTCTGTACAGCTCTTCACCCATTAGCCCGGTCCGTGGCGCTCCCGTTCGACCCGAGCTGTGACCTCTGCGAGGCGGCCCGCCTCTCGGAGTGGCACCACGAGGACGACGTCTGCTGGGTGGCCGACTGCGAGGTGTGCGGCGTGCCCATGGTGGTGTGGCGCCAGCATGGACCGACCCCGCCCGAGAGCGACATCGAGCACATGCTGGCCCAGTTGAGCCGGGTGGCCGATGCCCGCTTCGGCCCGGACGGGTGGTCGATCGACCGGGTGATGCGCCAGATCCCGAATCACTTTCACGCGCACGGACGCGACCCACACTGGTGGTCGCGTATGCGAGGTTTCTGAGCGAAGCCGTGAAATTGGGCGCCGGTAGGGTGTCCGATCGTGGAGGTGACCCCGGTCGAGCCGGCCGACGCGCTGCTCGATCCGTCGCACGACCCCGGCGGCGGGGCCATGGGGACGTTGGGCGACGGCTCCGTCGAGACCAACTGGTTCGCCCTGCTGCACCGCCGGGTGACGGCGCGCGCCGTGCGCAGCCCGCGCTACCAGTGGTGGGCCCTGGTCGCGCTGCTGGCGGGCCTGCTCGCGCTCAACATCACCTTCACCGTCTTCGTGGTGGCGCTCCCGACGGTCAAGGCGGACTTCCATACCAACCTCTCGGTCCTGGCCTGGGTGTCGACGGGACCGCTGTTGGCCTTCGGCGTGGCCGCGCCCTTCTTCGGCAAGATCGGCGACCTCTTCGGCCACCGCCGCCTCTACCAGTTCGGTCTGCTCGGGGCCATGGTGAGCGCGGTCCTCACCGCGTTGGCGCCCACCGTGGGCTTGCTCCTCTTCGCCCGCGCCCTGGACGGCGTGCAGGGCGCGGCCACCGGCACCGCGTCGATGGCGATCATCCTGGAGCTCTTCGATCGCGAGGACCGGGTCAAGGCGCTGGGCTGGTGGTCGTTGGTCGGGGCGGGAGGCCCCGTGCTCGGCGTCACGCTGGGCTCGCCGGTGATCCAGTACTTCGGGTGGCGCACCCTCTTCTGGGGCCAGCTCGTGCTGCTGGTCATCGCGTCGCGTGGTGGTGGCGGTGCTGCTGCCCACGGCGCGGAGCTCGAAGCGGGCCGCCCGGCAAGAAGGGAGTGGGCCGGGCCCGCGCTCGAACGTCTGGGCGGGCATGGACTGGGTGGGCAGCTGGAGCCTGGCCGGCGCGGTGACCGCCGGAATGCTCGTGCTCAGCGTCGGGCCAGTCGTCGGATGGAATTCGATTGCCGTGTACCTCTTCGGCGCCACGGCGGTGGTGCTGGGCGCGCTCTTCATCTGGCGGGAGACCACGTTCGCCACGCCGCTGGTGCCCACGAAGTACTGGCGCCGGCGCAACTTCATGTTCCCGATGGCCACGAAGACCTTCACCAGCTTCGCCTACTTCGGCGGCTTCTTCCTCTTCCCGTTACTCATGGAGCAGGTCTACGGCTACAGCGTGTCGCAGGTCGGCTTCATCTCGGTGGCCCGGCCCCTGCTGTTCGCGATCAGCGCGCCCGTGGCCGGCTACATGACCGTGCGCACGGGCGAACGGACGGCCGCGCTGATCGGCACGGGCGCCCTGTTCGTCTCCATGCTGCTCTTTGCCACGCTCCGTCCGACCGCCGGACTGACCATCATCCTGCTCGCGCTGGCCCTGTCCGGCCTCGGCATGGGGGTCTCGCAACCGGCCACGTCCTCGACCATGTCGAACGAGCTCGACGAGTCCGAGTACGGGGTCATGAGCGCAGCCCAGCTGCTGGCCACCCAGGTGGGTGAGGTGGCGGGCATCCAGGCCGTGCTCACCATTCAGGAGTCGATCGCCAAGAACGCGGGCCTGGCGTCGGTGCACCACAGCACCGCCCTGCTGCACAGCTTCAGCGTGCCCTTCTGGGTGGGCACGTTCGTGGCCGGGCTGGCCGTCGTCGAGCGCGCTGTTCATCCGTGCCCTTGCCGCGGGCGGCGCAGCGGGACCGGCTGGCCGGCGACGTCGCCTGACGCGCCGTTCGGGCGCGCCTACTCGGTGATGTCGCGCAGGCGCTGGGCGAGCTCGGCCGCGTTGGCGTCGGCCGCGGCCGGACTGGAGGTCAGGGCCATCAGCTTGGCCATGTCGCCTTCGACGCGGACCTTGCCCTGCATGAAGGCCTGCATGCCGGCCTGGGGGTTGCCCTCGATGAGGATGGCCTTGGCGGTGTCGTAGTCGACGGTCACCTTGAGGTCCTGGGTGTCGAGGTGACCGGTGTCGAGCTCGAGCTCGCCGCTCGAGGTGTCCATGTGGGCCAGGATGTCCTCGTCGGAGAAAGGAACCTGCGTCACGACGAGGTTCATGCGAACGACGTGGGGGACCGGGGGAGTCTTGCCCTGGTACTCGGCGCGGATCGTGCGCGCCTCGTTCAGCCACTCGTCGCTGAGGAACGGGTACGGCATGCGGTTGCTCCTTTTTCGTGGTCCGGCTCCTGGTCCAGGACCCCGCCCCGGAACCAACCTGGCGCCGGAACCCTACCCGCGGCACCGGTAGGCTGCCGGTCCGTGAGTGCCCCTGTGATCGCTGGTGCCGAGCCCTATTCCGCGTCGGGAGACAACCGGGGCGCGCTGGTGTTGCACGGTTTCACCGGCAACCCGCAGTCCATGCGCGGCCTCGCGGTGGCCCTGGCCGATGCGGGCTTCACGGTGGAGCTGCCGTTGCTGCCGGGCCACGGAACGGCCGTCGAGGACATGCTGGACACGCGCTGGAAGGACTGGTCGCAGGCGCGGCCGAGCAGGCCTACGTCGAGCTGGCGGCCCGCACCGACTCCGTGGTCGTGGTCGGCCTGTCGATGGGCGGCAGCCTCAGCGTGTGGCTGGCCGAGCACCACCCCGAGATCGCCGCACTCAGCCTGGTGAACCCGCTGCTCGTGCCGCCCGACGAGGACACCATCGGGTTCGTGCAGGCGATGATCGATGCCGGGGACGTGGTGGCGCCCGGCATCGGCTCGGACATCGCCCTCGAGGGGGCCGTCGAGACGGCCTACCCCGGAATGCCCCTCCAAGCTGCGCTCTCCCTGTTCGAGGGCGTGGCCGAGGTGGAGGCGTTGCTGGGTCGGGTCGGCGTGCCCCGTCCTCGTCTTTACGAGCACGCAGGACCACGTCGTCGATCCGCAGTCCAGCGCGCGCCTGGTGGAGAAGGCGAAGGGTCCGGTCGACCAGGTCGTCCTGGAGCGCAGCTACCACGTGGCCACGCTCGACTACGACAAGGACGAGATCGAGACGCGCACCGTGGAGTTCCTCTCGAGCGTGCTCGCCAGCGGCTCATGAGCGAGGGCGCAGGCCCGGCACCGCTGAGCCGCGAAGACGTCATGCACGTGGCCGGACTGGCTCGGCTGGAACTGAGCGAGGACGAGGTCGACCTCTTCACTGCGCAGCTGCGCACCGTGCTCGAGCACGCGCGTGACGTGGCTGCACTCGACCTCTCCCACCTGGAGCCCTCGTCGCACCCGATCGCCCTGCGCAACGTGTTGCGTGCCGATGAGCCACGCCCCAGCCTCGACCGGGCCGAGGTGCTCGCCGTGGCCCCGGCGGTGGAGGACCACCGATTCCGGGTGCCGCGCATCGGGGGCGAAGCGCCATGAGCATGTCGGCGTTGCAGCTGGCGTCCGACGTGCGGGAGGGCCGGCGCTCGGCCCGCGAGGTGGTCCAGGACGCCCTGGACGCGGTGGCGGCAGGCGATGGCGAGGTCAACGCGTTCCTGCACGTGCTGACGGACGAGGCCTTGACCCGGGCCGACGAGGTGGATGCGGGGGTGGCGGCCGGGCGCGACCCGGGCCCGCTGGCCGGCGTGCCGGTGGCGTTGAAGGACAACCTGTGCACCCGGGGCAGCGCAACCACCTGCGCCTCGCGCATTCTCGAAGGCTGGCGGCCGCCCTACGACGCCACGGTCGTCACTTCGTTGCGCCGCGCCGGCGCCGTGGCGCTGGGCAAGACGAACATGGACGAGTTCGCCATGGGCAGCTCGACGGAGAACTCGGCCTTCGGGCCCACGCGCAACCCGCGGCACACGGGCCGGGTGCCGGGCGGCAGCAGCGGCGGCTCGGCCGCTGCGGTGGCGGCGGGCTTCACGCCGCTCGGCCTGGGCTCTGACACCGGCGGTTCGATCCGCCAACCGGCCGCGCTCTGTGGCGTCGTGGGGATGAAGCCGACCTACGGACGGGTCTCGCGCTACGGACTCGTGGCCTTCGCCAGCTCGCTCGACCAGATCGGGCCCTTCGCCAATTCGGTAGAGGACGCGGCGCTGCTCTTCGATGTGCTGGCCGGACACGACCCACTCGACAGCACCTCGTTGGCCTCGACTCCCGAACCCACTCTGGCCCAGGTGCACGACGGTGCGCAGGGCGTGCGGGTCGGCCTGTGCCGCGACCTGGTGGCCGGGTGCGCGCCCGACGTGGTGGCGCGGGTGCGCGAAGCGGCCGAAGCCCTGGCCGCGGCCGGCGCCAAGGTGGAGGATGTCTCGATCCCCGAGTTCGGCTACGGGCTCTCGGCCTACTACCTCATTGCGCCCGCCGAGGCGTCGTCGAACCTGGCCCGCTACGACGGCGTGCGGTACGGGTTACGGGTGGAGGGCGACGACGTGGCCGCCATGAACACCGCCACCCGCACGGCCGGGTTCGGCCCCGAGGTCAAGCGGCGCATCATGCTCGGGACGTACGCCCTGTCGGCCGGCTACTACGACGCCTACTACGCCCAAGCCCAACGGGTGCGCACCCTGGTGATGCAGGCCTTCGACCGGGCCTACGAGCGGTTCGACGTGCTGCTGGGCGCCACGGCGCCGACGACGGCCTTCGACCTGGGGGCCAAGGTGGACGACCCGATGGCGATGTACATGAACGACGTCTGCACCATTCCGTCCAACCTGTCGGGCCATCCCGCCCTGTCGGTGCCCTTCGGCACGGGAGACGACGGCCTGCCCGTCGGCGTGCAGGTGCTGGCGCCCGCGTTGGGCGAGGCGCTCATGTTCCGGGTGGCCCGGGTCGTCGAGTCCGCGGCACCGGAGGTGGTGACGTGAGCGAGTGGGAGATGGTGATCGGGCTCGAGGTCCATTGCGAACTCTCCACGGACACAAAGCTGTTCTGCGGGTGCCGCAACGCGTTCGGTGACGAGCCCAACGTCAACATCTGCCCGACCTGCCTCGGCCTGCCCGGGGCGCTGCCCGTGCTCAACGAGCAGGCCGTGGAGCTGGCGATGCGGATCGGCGCAGCCCTCCACTGCGAGATCCGGCCCTCGACGTTCTCGCGCAAGAACTACTTCTATCCGGACCAGGCGAAGGACTACCAGATCAGCCAGTACGACCTGCCGCTGAACTCCGACGGGTGGCTCGAGTTGCCCGACGGTTTCCGGGTGGGCGTGACCCGGGCGCACATGGAGGAGGACACGGGGAAGCTGACCCACGTGGGCGCCAGTGGGCGTATCAACGCGGCCAACCACGCTTTGGTCGACTACAACCGCTCCGGCGTGCCGTTGGTCGAGATCGTGAGCGAGCCCGACATCCGCTCCTCGGCCCAGGCGCGGGCCTACGCGTCGGAGCTGCGGGGCATCCTCATGGCCACGGGCGCGTCAGACGGGCGTATGGAGGAGGGCTCCATGCGCGTCGACGCCAACGTCTCGGTGCGCCCGTCAAGCAGCGCGGCGTTCGGCACGCGCTGCGAGATCAAGAATCTCAACTCGTTGCGCTCGCTGGGTCGGGCCATCGAGTATGAAGCGGCGCGGCAGATCGCGCTGCTCGAGGCGGGCGACCGCGTCGTGCAGGAGACGCGGCACTGGGACGAGTCGGCTGGGCGGACCGAGTCGATGCGCTCCAAGGAGGAGGCCAACGACTACCGGTACTTCCCCGAGCCCGATTTGGTGCCGCTGGCGCCGGACGACGCCTGGCAGGAGCGTGTCCGGGCCGGCCTCGGTCTTCTCCCGGCCGACCGCCGGGCGGCGCTGGCGGCCGCGCTCGGGGGCTCGCCCACCGAGGCGGAGATCGACCAGATCCGCGCCGTGGTCGACCTGGGCCTCGACGGCCTGGTGGCCGATGCCATCGCGGCGGGGGCACCGACGGGGCTGGCTCTGGCCCGCGCGGCCAACGAGGTGGCAGCGCAGGTCGAGGCGGCCGCCGCTCTGGCGCCACAGGCGTTCGCTGCCCTGCTGGCCATGGAGGCGGGAGGCCAGCTGTCGGCGACCCAGTCCAAGACTGTACTGGGTGCCCTGCTCGAGCGGGGTGGCGATCCGGCCGCGCTGGCCAAGGAGATGGGCTTCGAGGCGCTCGGCTCGGACACGCTGTCGGCCGTCCTCGACGAGATCATCGCCAACAACGCCGACGCGTGGGCCCGCTACGTCGGCGGCGAGGACAAGGTCGAAGGCATGTTCACCGGCCTGGTCATGAAGGCAACCTCGGGCAAGGCGAACGGCAAGGAAGTGGCGGCGGAGTTGCGCCGTCGCCGGGGGTAATTCGCCGGTCCGGATCATCTCGGCTCGGCTGCCGTCCCAGCCTGGACTTCGGGTGGAGTACGAAGCCGCAGCAGCGGGTCCCGGTCCGGCGACATTTGACAGCGCCCCCGCCACGTCGCAACCTCACGGGCGCCGCGAACGATCGGCAGAACCGGGGGGGTCCACATGTCCGCCATCTCATACGCCAAGCGGCTGGTACCCGTCGTGGCCGCGCCCGCGCTCCTCGTTCCTCTGATCGGAGTGGCCGCAATCACCGCACCAGGGGCCGGCGCGCAGGCGGCACCGCTCCGTCCTGGTGCCCCGATGCAGATTGCCCCCGGGGGAGCCCTGGTGAGCCCCGCCACGACGGTCAAATCAGGGAACTGGTCCGGCTACGCAGTGAGCGGGTCCACCTATACGCACGTCTCGACGTCCTACGTGGTGCCGCCGGTGAAGTGCAAGAAGATCGAGGCCGCCGCCGCATTGTGGGTCGGGTTGGACGGCTATGCCAACAAGACGGTGGAGCAGACGGGCGTCTCCGAGCAGTGTGCGGGTGGCGCTGCGCAGTATGCCGCCTGGTACGAGGCGTTTCCCAACGCCCCGGTGTACTACGCCAACACCGTGGTCCCCGGCGACGTCATTGCGGAGTCGGTGACGGCGACCACGGCGACCTCGTTCACCCTTACCATTTCGGACACGACACGGGGATGGAGCCGGACGACCACCAAGACCGTGGCCAAGGCCAAGCGGGCATCGGCCGAGGTCATCGTGGAAGCCCCCTCGACCGAGATCGGACCGGTGCCGCTCGCCAACTTCGGAACGGCGGCCTTCACCAAGGCCAAGGTCGACGGGACGGCGATCGGGAAGCTGAACCCGGTCACCATCGACATGGTCTCGGGCTCGACCCCGGAGGACTCGGTCTCCGCGCTGACCAAGAACAAGGACTTCGTCGTGACCTGGCTGAACAGCGGCGCTTCCTGAGCGTCTGCGGGCGGGATCAGTCCGCCGGACCGAGGGGACGGGGCGGAGAGGTGCCGACCCCCCTTTCGCTTGACATCGGCACTGTGACGGCGCAACCTCGCGCTCGCCGCGTCCGATCCGGCAGAACCGGGGGTTCACATGTCCGCCGCCCTGCACGCCACGCTGGTTCGCTCTGTCGCTCCCTTTGTCGTTGTGCCAGCGATCCTCGTGCCTGTGATCGGATCGGTGCCGTTCACGTCGCAAGCCGGCGCGCAGAACGCCCTGTCCGTTGCGGGCGCACTTGCCCCGAGGGGAGACCTGGTTCGTCCGGCGACGACGGTCCAGTCGGAGAACCAGTCTGGTTACGCAGTCAGCGGCGCGACCTCCACGCATGTCGCGACCACGGTGGTGGTACCGGAGGTCACCTGCACCTCCACCCAGTCCGCCGCGGAGTTGTGGGTCGGATTGAACGGCTCCGCCACCAAGGCCGTGGAGCAGACGGGGGTGTTCGAAGGGTGCTTCAGTGGCTCGGCTGCGTACGGGGCATGGTCCGAGACGGCCCCCAACGCTCCGGTGTTCTGGCCGGAGACGGTCGCTCCCGGTGACGTCGTGACCGAGTCGGTGAAGGCCACCTCGCCCACCACGTACGCGCTCTCGATCTCGGACGCGACGCAGGGGTGGAGCCGGACGACCACCCAGACCGTGGGCAAGGCGAAGGCCAAACGGACCTCGGCCGAGGTCATGGTGGAGGCGCCGCCGAGCGACAGCGTCCCCGCGCCCCTGGCCAACTTCGGAACGGCGACCTTCACGAATGCCAAGGTCGACGGCACGGCCATCGGGAAGTTGCACCCGGTCACCGTCGTCATGGTGAACGGATCGACCCACGATGACTCGGTCTCCGCGCTCACCAAGAACAAGGACTTCACCGTGACCTGGCTGAACAGCGGCGCCTCGTGAGAGACGGCGGCCGCGGTCAGACCGCCGGACCGAAGAGGTAGTTGTCCAAGGTCGGTCCGGCCCACCGGGCGATGTCGGCCGGCAAGGCCGTCGAGATCGGCGGCATGCGCAGGATGTAACGAGTGAGGGCCAGCCCCATCAGCTGAGACGAGACCAGCGTGCGCCGCCGTAACGTCATGGCCTCGGGCTCGCCGCTCTGCGCCGGCTTCCCCCTCCACACCCGCTCGGCCACGAACTCGCGCATGGCGTCGGCCACACTGGCCGAGGTGGCCATGGCCGCGACGCACGAAGCAAAGGACGAGCCCGAGCCTTCGGCCTTGTCCCACATGCTGAGGAAGCCCAGCACGATGCCGGCGCCGAGCGATCCGCTCTGGTCGGCTCCGGGTGCATGGCCGGCCACCTCAGCCGGATCGAACGGGAGCGCCATGGCGGCCACGAAGAGGCTGGCCTTGCCGTCGAAGTAGTGGTGAACGAGGGCAGGATCCACCCCGGCCTCGCGGGCGACGGCGCGCAGGCTCGCGCCGTCGTAGCCCTTGGCGGCGAAGACGCGCTTGGACGCCTCTACGATCTCGCCTCGGGTGTCCGCGTTGCCCGGGCGGCGCCCGGCCGCGGCGGCGCTCACTGCCGCCGGCCCACAAAAGCACTGGTCGCGGGGTATTCACCAGCGAAGAATTGTGTGTTAGAACTCATCAGTGATGAATCATACGGTGCTCGAGAGCGACAGCAAAGCAACGGTCCCGGCGCCGGCCGCACGGACGGTGCTGGGCCGGTTGGCCGGGGTTTGCTACGACCGCCGGCGCACCGTCCTGGTGGTGTGGATCCTGGCCATCATCGCCGTCACGGTGCTGGCCCAGGTCGTGGGCACGCACTTCGAGAACAAGTTCACGGCGGGCAACACGCCGTCGCAGCAGGCGCAGAACATCCTTGCCGAGCGTTTCCCGGCGCAGTCGGGGGACACCGCAGACATCGTCTTCCACACGGCGACGCCCATAGCGGACAACCGGGCCGCCATCGACGCTGTCGTGGCCCAGGTGCGACCGCTGCCCTATGTGCGCAGCGTCACCAGCCCGTTCTCCGCCGCCGGGGCCCACCAGGTCGCCCCGCACGACAACATCGCTTTCGCTCAGGTCCAGTTCACCACCGACACGGCAGACATCCCGACTGGCGCGGTCAAGCAGGTGGTCAACGTGGCGCAGGCCGGGGCGCACGCCGGCTTCGCGGTCGAGCTCGGCGGCAACCCGATCTCCTCGGCGGTCACGGCGGCGCCCGGACCGAGTGAGGGCATCGGCATCACGGCCGCCATCCTGATCATGCTGCTTGCCTTCGGTTCCGTGGTGGCTATGGGCCTGCCGGTGATCACCGCGCTGGCCGGCCTGGGTATCGGCGTGGCGCTCCTCGAACTGCTGACTCATGTCCTGACCGTGCCGAACTTCTCGCCCGAGATGGCCGCGATGATCGGCATCGGAGTGGGTATCGATTACGCGCTCTTCATCGTGACCCGCTACCGCCAGGGCATCTTCGAAGGCCGGGATCCACGCGACGCAGTGGTCACGGCGCACATGACGGCCGGTCGCTCCGTGCTTTTCGCCGGGACCACCGTTGTGATCTCGCTGTTCGGCCTCTACCTGATCGGGCAGGCCTACATGATCGGACTGGCCACGGCGTGCATCGCTGCCGTGCTGATGGTGCTCTTCGCCGCCCTGACCCTACTCCCGGCCATGCTGGGCTTCGCCGGCAACGCCATCGACAAACTGCACCTGCCCGGCCTGCTCCAGAACGGCGGACCGCCACCCGAAAACGGCTTCTGGCACCGCTGGAGCCGCTACGTGCAGCGCCGGGCCTGGCTGACGGGCACGGTGGCCGTACTCGTCCTGGTCACGCTCGCCTTGCCCATGTTCAGCATGCGGCTGGCCTTCACCGACGCGGGCAACGACCCCACGTCGTTGACGACGAGACAGGCCTACGACCTTTTGGCCCAGGGCTTCGGACCGGGGTTCAACGGTCCTTTGATCGTGGCGGCCGACATGCACGGGCCAAGCTGACGTGGCCACGGTGAACCGCCTGCAGCAGGCGATCGTCGCCCACCGCGATGGTGTGGCGTTCGTCGCTCCGGTGCAGTACAACGCGGCGGACACCGGAGGACTGATCGTCGTCTACCCGACGACCTCGCCCCAATCGGCCCAGACGGCGCAGCTGGTGCAGACCTTGCGCAACGACGTGATCCCGTCGGTGACGGCGTCGAGCAACGTCGATGCGCAGGTGGGCGGCGAGACGGCCGCCGGCATCGACGCCGCCAACTTCTTGGGCCACCGCCTCTTCGTGGTGATCGGCGCCGTCCTGGTGTTGTCGTTCCTCCTCCTGATGGTCGTGTTCCGGTCATTGGTCCTCCCGCTCAAGGCGGTCGTCATGAACCTGCTCAGCGTCGGCGCCGCCTATGGCGTCATGGTGGCCGTCTTCCAGTGGGGCTGGGCCGGCAGCGTGATCGGCATCGGCGAGAAGGGGCCCATCGATCCGTGGATCCCGGTGGCCCTCTTCGTGGTGCTCTTCGGGCTTTCGATGGACTACGAGGTGTTCCTGCTCTCGCGCATCCGCGAGGAGTGGCTGCGCACCCGCGAGAACTCGACGGCCGTGGCCGACGGACTGGCCATCACCGGGCGCATCATCACTGCGGCCGCCGCCATCATGTTCTGCGTCTTCGCGTCCTTCGTCATTAAGGACCCGCTCCACATCCTCAAGGTCTTCGGCCTCGGTCTGGCCACCGCCGTCCTCGTGGATGCGACGCTCGTGCGCATGGTGCTCGTCCCATCCATCATGGAGCTCCTCGGACCTGTGAACTGGTGGATGCCGCGCTGGATGGACCGTTCCATCCCGACCATCGGCGTCGAGGTCACTCCGAACGCGCTGCCCGCACCCGCCTGAGTCGGCCCGGGCCGGGCCGGCCATATGCTTGCCCCCCATGCAGATGGACCAGGGCGAGCGCACCAACGGATCGGAACCGACGGCGACGTTGGTCTCCATCAATCCCGGGCGCGATGTGCAGCGAGTCGGCACTGCCGCGTTCTTGGGACAAGACGTGGCCAAGATCCACGACCCGGTCTGGGCCGTCATCGGCAACCTCGGCGACAGCCAGTGCTACCTCGGCGTGCCGGCAAAGGTGCAGATCGTCCAGGAGGCCTTGTCCAGGCGGATCGCCGAGGACGACCTGCCGGTCCGGTTGATCCCGCCCGCGTTCACCCTCGGGGTATCCGACGGCCAGCTGAACGGCACGCCCCAGATGCGGTTCTCCCTGATCGGCCGCGAGCTGGTGCATGACGTGGCCGATGTGCACCTGGCTGCGAACAGCGTCGCCGGACTGGTGGCCGTGGTGGCCTGCGACAAGCCCCCGGTCGGGACGGTCGCCGCCGTCCTCGAGAACAACACCCCGGCTGTCATCCTCTCCGATGGTCCCATCAGGCCCGGGGTCGATCCCGAGACGGGTGACCGGATCGACCTGGTGTCCGCCTTCCAGGCCGCCGACCAGGACGACGAGACCCGTGCCCGGTACGCGTTGCACGCCTGCCCTGGACAGGGGAGCTGCGGGGGCATGTTCACCTACAACACCATGCAGACCTTCATTGCACTGCTCGGCCTCGAGCCACTGCACATGGTCGCTCCGGCATCGGAGGACCGGCGGCGGCTGGTCGAATTCCCGGACCAGGTGGTCGACTGCCTGCTGGCGATGTCGAGTCGCGGCATCCGCCCCCGCGACATCGTGACGCCCTCCTCGCTGCGCAACGCCATGACGGTGGCCATCGCGATGGGCGGTTCGACCAACGTGTTGTTGCACAGCGTGGAGATAGCTCGCGCTGCCGGGATCGACCTGTGGGGCGAGGTGCTCAGCCAAGAGGACTTCAATCAGCTGTCGCGCCGGGTGCCGGTGCTGGTCAACATGCGCCCCTTCGGCGAGTACTCCATGGTGGACGTGGATGCCCAGGGCGGGCTCCAGGTGATCGTGCGTGAACTTCTCGAAGCCGGCTTCCTCGAAGGCCACGCGCTGACGTGCACCGGCGAGACGCTGGCCGAGCAGGTGGCGCGGCTTGCTCCGCCCCCTCCGGACGGCGAAGTCATCTACCCGGTGACCAAGCCGTTCAAGGACACGGGCGGCCTGCGCCTGTTGCGCGGAAACCTCGCCCCGGAAGGCGGTGCCATCCTGAAGATCGCCGGGGTGGAGGGTGGCGTGAAGAACGGCGCCTTCACGGGCCGGGCCCGGGTATTCAACGGTGAGCGGTCACTCATCGACGCCCTGGACCGGCAACCCGACAGCTTCGAAGACAACGACATGGTGGTCATCCGCTACGAGGGCCCGCGTGGCGCCCCGGGAATGCCCGAGCTTCTCGACCCCACCTCGAGGATCACGGCACTGTGCCGCCAGCGCCACATCACCATCGCCCTGATGACCGATGCCCGTTTCTCGGGAGGCTCGGTGGGTCTGGTCATCGGCCACGTCGCCCCGGAGGCTCTTCTGGGCGGGCCGATCGCGCTCGTCGAGGACGGCGACACCATCGTGGTCGACCTGACCACCGACCGCCTGGACTGCGTCGAGCTGACCGACCCCGATCGGGCCTCGCGCCGCTTGGCGGCCTGGCGGGCCGCCGCAGCCGAGAACGGGGGCGTCCATCCCGACGTCGAGCCGGTCACCGATCGTGTGCTGGCCCGGATGCGGGCGACGGCCCTTCCTGCGCTCCTCGGGGGCGGGATGGCCACGCCGTCGCCGGCCTGAGCCCAGGGGTCCTGCGGCGGCGGACCCGCTGCGAACGGGCGGGGTTGTCCAACGGCGACGTCCATGCCACAATGAGAGTGTCATGCAGGAGCGCAGCGGCCGTCCCGAGATTCTGGTACTCGTAACGTAGGCGCGCGCCCACATCACAACGCGCGCCTACCGACCTCCCACAACGGGGGGTCGTTTCAATTTCCGGCCCGAATCGACCGACAACCCGGCCATCACGTCACAGGGGAGCACCAATGAAGATGACAGGAGCACAGGCCCTCATCAAGAGCCTCGAGATGCAGGGCGTCGACGTCATGTTCGGCCTGCCCGGCGGCGCCATCCTGCCCGTCTACGACCCGATCATCGACTCGTCCATCCGCCACATCCTGGTGCGCCACGAGCAGGGTGCCGGGCACATGGCCGAGGGCTACGCCATGGTGACCGGTCGTCCCGGAGTGGCCATGGTCACGAGCGGGCCGGGGGCCACCAACATCGTGACGCCACTGGCCAACGCCTACATGGACTCCACCCCGCTGGTGGTCGTGTCGGGTCAGGTGGCCACGGCTTCTATCGGCACCGATGCGTTCCAGGAGTGCGACATCACCGGCGTCACCATGGGGATCACGAAGCACAACTGGCTCATCAAGAACGTCGAGGACATCCCGCGGGTCGTGGCGGCCGCGTTCCACGTGGCCACGACGGGACGCCCGGGGCCCGTTCTCATCGACCTGCCCAAGGACATTTCGAACGCATCCATGGAGTGGTACTGGCCCTCGTCGATCGACGAGCTCGATCTGCCGGGCTATCACCCTGTGACCTTCGGCGACCCGGTGTTGGTGCGCCAGGCGACGGAGTTGATCGCGGCCGCCCACCGTCCGGTGTTCTACGTGGGGGGCGGCGTCCTCAAGGCTCGGGCGGCCGACCAGCTGCGGACTCTGGCCGAACGCACCGGCATCCCGGTGGTCACGACGCTCATGGCCCGCGGCGCATTCCCGGACGCGCATCCGCAGGCCCTGGGCATGCCGGGGATGCACGGGCACTACACGGCGGTGACGGCTCTGCAGAAGAGCGACCTGGTGATCAGCCTGGGGGCGCGCTTCGACGACCGGGTCACGGGGAAGATCGACGCCTTCGCCCCGGAGGCCAAGGTGATCCACGTCGACATCGATCCGGCCGAGCTGGGCAAGGTCCGCGTCCCCGACGTCGGCATCGCCGGAGACTGCCGCCTGGTCATCGACGAGTTGCTGCTGGCCATGGACGCCCGGAGCGAGGCGCCGGTGGTGCAGGACCTGGCTCCGTGGTGGGCTCAGATCCGAGCCTGGCAGGAGCGATTCCCGCTCTACTACGCAGAAGCCGACGGCGGCGCCATCAAGCCGCAGAACGTGGTCGAGCAACTACGCGACGCCGCCCCCGAGGACGGGATCGTGGTGGCCGGAGTGGGACAACACCAGATGTGGGCCTCCCAGTACTGGCGGTTCAACCATCCCTACACCTGGGTCAACTCGGGCGGCGCGGGAACCATGGGCTTCGCAGTGCCGGCGGCCATCGGGGCCAAGGTGGGCCGCCCCGACCGCACGGTCTGGGCCATCGACGGGGACGGCTGCTTCCAAATGACGGCCCAGGAGCTGGTGACGGCCAGTGCGGAACAGATCCCGGTGAAGATCGCCATCCTCAACAACGCCTACCTCGGCATGGTGCGTCAGTGGCAGGAGATGTTCTACGGGGAGCGCTACTCGGAGGTCTACCTCTCGCCCGACCTGCCCGACTACGTCAAGTGGGCCGAAGCTATGGGGTGTGTCGGGATCCGAGCCGAATCGCCCGAGGACGTCGGGCCGGCCATTGAGAAGGCCAATGGCATCGACGACCGTCCCGTCGTCGTCGACTTCCGCACCGATGCCTTCGAGAAGGTGTTCCCGATGGTGCCGGCCGGCGCGTCGAACGACGACATCGTCGTCCACCCCGAGCAGCTGGCCCGATGACGGCCGCCCACCTCAGCGCGCTCCCGTCTCTGAGCCGACCGCGCCATCACATTCTGACCGTGCTCGTCGAGAACAAGGCGGGGGTGCTGGCCCGGGTGGCCGGACTGTTCAGCCGGCGCGGCTTCAACATCTACTCGTTGGCCGTCGCCCCCACCGACGAGGACGAGCACTTCAGCCGGATCACGATCGTGGTCGACGTCGAATCGGCGCCGCTCGAGCAGGTGATCATGCAGCTGGACAAGCTGGTCAACGTGGTCTCCATCGGCGAACTCTCGCCGGCCGAGGCGGTCGAGCGCGAGCTGGTCCTGGCCACGGTGGCCGTGGGCCCGACCGAGCGCCAGCAGGTGATCCAGCTGGTGGGGGTCTTCGGAGGCGAGGTGGTCAGCGTCGGGCTCGACCGGCTGACCGTCATGCTGGCCGGACGGCCCGAGAAGATCGACGACTTCGAGGGCCTGCTCGAGCAATACCGGGTCCTCGAGAGCCAGCGGACGGGCCGGGTGGCCTTGCCTAAGCTGACCCGTCACTGATCGCCGACGAGATCGACCATCCGAAGAGAAGAAAGAGCACATCATGGCCACGCTGTACTACGAATCCGATGCCGACCCGTCACTGATTGCCGGTCGCAAGGTCGCCATCCTGGGCTACGGGTCGCAGGGGCATGCCCATGCGCTCAACCTCATGGAGTCGGGTGTCGACGTCCGGGTTGCCCTGCGCGAGGGGAGCGCCAGCCGGCGCAAGGCCGAAGAAGCCGGACTGCGGGTGACCTCGCTCGCCGACGCCGCGGCCGAGGCGGACGTCATCATGATCCTCCTGCCCGACACCGAACAGAAGGCCGCCTACGACGAGTTCGTGGCGCCGTACCTCAACGACGGCGACATGCTGATGTTCGCCCACGGCTTCAACATCCGCTTCGGCCAGATCGTGCCTCCGGCCGGGGTCGACGTCACGATGGTGGCGCCGAAGGGGCCCGGCCACCTGGTGCGCCGGACCTACACCGAGGGTGGCGGCGTTCCGTCGCTCGTGGCCGTCCACCAGGACGCCACGGGCAAGGCCCGCGACCTGGCGCTGTCCTACGCCCACGCGATCGGTGCCACGAGGGCGGGCGTGCTCGACACCACGTTCGACGAGGAGACCGAGACCGATCTCTTCGGTGAGCAGGTCGTGCTCTGCGGCGGACTGACGGCGCTCGTGACCGCCGGCTTCGAGACCCTGGTCAACGCCGGATACCAGCCCGAGTCCGCCTACTTCGAGTGCCTCCACGAGCTCAAGCTCATCGTCGACCTCATGTACGAGCAGGGCATCGCGGGGATGCGCTACTCCATCTCCGACACGGCCGAGTACGGGGACCTGACCCGCGGCCCGATGGTCATAAACGAGGCCGTGCGGGCCCAGATGCAGACCATCCTCGACGACATCCGCAGCGGGGCCTTCGCCGAGGAGTGGATAGCCGAGAACAAGGCCGGCCGTCCGCGTTTCGAGGAGCTGCGCAAGGCCGGGCAGGCCCACCAGATCGAATCGGTGGGCCAGGAGCTCCGGGGGATGATGCCATTCATCTCGGCCGGCAAGACCCGGGTCCAGGACGCTTCGGGGGGCTGACCAGGGATTCTTCGCCCGATTGCTGAGAGAGGTTGCCAAGACATCCCAATGATGTCACAATGACGTCATGCAGATGTCATTGACCGTGGACGACATCCGGGCCGACGTGGCCGCGGTAGGGGAACTGGGCGACGACACGGTGGCAGCGGTGGCCGAGCGGATCGGCGCGGTGCTGGCCCGTTCGCTCCCCGGTCGCCTGCTCGACCTCCTCTCGGGCGTGGCGGCCGACGTGTCGACCGAACTGCCCGAGGGGCGGCTCGAGGTGCGGGTGATGGGCGACGACGTCGACCTGGTCTACGTGGCCGACGAACACGCAGGCCCGACCGAGGCCGAGGGCGACCTGTCCGCCCGCATCACGCTCCGCCTCGGCGAGGGCCTGAAGACTCGCGTCGAGGACGGCGCCTCGCGGCAAGGCCTCTCGGTCAACAGCTACATCGTCCGCGCCCTCGAGCGCAGCACGTCGCAGCGCCCGCGGGGCAGCCGCGGGGGCACCCACATCCGTGGCTACGGATCGACTTGAGAGGAGAGCACATGGAACGCACCTTCGACACGCCCATGCCCGTACGGCTGGTCGTGGAAAACGAGTCGGGACTGGTCACGGTGCACGCCGTGGCCGGCGCGGCCACCACGGTCTCGGTGACGGCCGAGACGCCGGGCGCGGAGGAACTGGTCGAGCGGACGATCGTCGAGTGCCGATCGCTCGGCGACACACACACGGTGGTGGTGAAGGTCCCGCGCCAACACGGCATGCGGTTCCTGCGCCGGCAAGCAGTCACCGTGCGCGTCGAGCTGCCGGAGGGAAGCGATGTCGCGTTGGCGACGGCTGCCGCCGACATCGAGGTGACCGGCACCGTCGGCGCGGCGGACCTCACCACGGCCAGTGGGGACGTGTCGACCGACGACATCGACGACGGACTGCGGGCGACCACGGCCAGTGGCAACGTCATCGTGGGGACGGTCACCGGGAAGCTCCGCATGCGCTCCGCATCGGGCGACCTGCGCTGCACGCGGGCGACCGGTCGGGTCGATTGCGCCTCCACGTCGGGCGACGTCGAGATCGGCACGGCCGACGAGACGGTCGAGGTGCACGCCACCTCGGGCAACGTTCGCCTGGGCGAGCTCCATCACGGCGCCAAAGTGGCCAATGTCTCGGGGAACGTGCGCGTGCTGTCCCTGGGGGAGGGCAAGCTGTACGTGCGCTCGGTCTCCGGGGACGTGGCGGTCGGCGTTCCGGCTGGGGTCGACCTCTTCGTCGACGTGTCGACCATGGGCTCGTTCCGCTCCGACATCCCAATTGACGACATGCCGGCGTCCGGGGGGAGCGGGGTCAAGGTCGACCTGTCCGTCTCCACCGTCTCGGGCAACGTCGAGATCGAGCGAGCTCTCGAACACGTGGCCTGAGGGGCTGCCCTCCGGGACCCGCCAGGATGGTGCGGATCGCATCTCGGACGTCACGCTCAGGCCGCGCCCAGTTTCGGGTGCTGCGACGACAGACTGTCCGTCGTGGATCGCCGATCCCGCTTGGCCCTGCCCGCAGCATTCCTCCTCGTCGCGTGCGTGGTGCTCTCGACACCGGTCGCTGCAGGGGCGGGCGAGGCCACGAGCCTGCCGTCCTTGCACTCGGGCACCTTTGACGGCGCCAACGTGAGGAGCGCGGCCGTTTCGGGCGCATTGCGCTCGCCGGGCGGTCCCTTCCTCTACGACAGCAAGGGGCGGGTGGTGTTCCTCCACGGGGTGGACGCTGTCTACAAGTACGCGCCCTACGAGCTCTACCCCGATCCCGGCCGGCCCTGGAACTTCTCGGACGCCGACGCCTCGCTCATGGCCAGGCTGGGCTTCAACGTCGTCCGCCTGGGCATGACGTGGAGTGGCCTCGAGCCCGGACGGGCGCCGGCCAACGACCCGGCTATCTGCGACAGCGGAAAGCCGGGCAACCCCGAGCAATTCAGCCAATCCATCCTCAACCGTTATATCGACCGCCTGCAGACGACCGTGCGACTCCTGGCCCGGTTTCACATCTACACCATCCTCGACATGCACCAGGACGTGTACAACGAGATGTTCGAAGGGGAGGGCGAACCGAACTGGGCGGTCTGTACCGACGGGGTCCCCAGTGTCGACCCACCCGGTCGTTGGTCCCTGGCTTACGCCACGTCGGCCGCCGACATCGCCTTCTCCCACTTCTGGAGGAACAACGTACGTGGCGACCTGCAAGGTCAGTACGACCGGGTGTGGGGCGACGTGGCCCATGCGTTTCGCTCTGACCCTTGGGTGCTTGGTTTCGATCCCTTCAACGAGCCGTTCTCTACCGCTCTGGTCCACTTCCACGGCCAACACTTCGACGCGCAACTCGAGTGCTTCTACACGGGACGGGCTCACGTGGGTGCGCCGTCACACGGAGCCCCGCCGCTGCACTGCCCATCCGATGATCCCGAACACGGCGTCATCCCGACGCTGCTGGCCAACGATCCGCGGGCACTGATCTTCGACGAGCCGGACAACTTCGCCTCCCGGGGTTTTCCCACCTACCTCGGGCCCATGGACTTTCGGAACCTCGTGTACAACGTCCACGTCTATTGCGGCGCGCGCAGCCCGGTGACCGGCAACCCCACGAACGTGACGGCGTGTGTTGCACAGGACCTGCACTCCATCGGGGTGCGCCAAGGTGACCGCCCACTTCTGGCGTCGCGGGCGCAGCCCGGAGGCCCGGCGTGGCTGGTCACCGAGTTCGGCGCCACCAAGAGCACGCCGCTGCTGGCCGATGTCACGGCTCAGTTCGACGCCGACAAGGTCGGATGGATCTATTGGGCCTGGAAGTACTACGGCGACCCCACCGGGAGCGCCGCCGAGTCGCTGGTCATGGCGGACGGCCACTTGCGATCGACGGCGCAGGTGCTCAGCCAGGCCTATCCCGAGGCGGTGGCCGGGACCCCGTCCTCGTTCAGCTTCTCCCCGCAGACCGACAACTTCGAGTTGGCCTACACCCCAAACCATCGCGTGCATGCGCCGACGGTGGTCTTCGTGCCGACCTCGGTCCACTACCCGAGGGGTTACTGCGCGCGGGCGTCGGGCGCGCCGGGTTGTTTCGGCAGGTGGAAGCGATCTGCTCGAGGTCGACAATCGGGCGACGGCGCACGAGGTCACCGTCCGGGTGACCCCGGGCCGTTGCGGTCGGGTGCTGCCCGCGTAGGGTTGCAGCATGTGCAGGAACATCACCACGTTGCGCGGGCTCCAGCCCGCAGCCACACCACAAGAGGTCGAGGCAGCGGCGCGTCAGTACGTCCGCAAGGTCAGTGGCGTGCAGTCCACCTCACCCCAGACCGAGGCGGCCTTCGAGCGAGCGGTCGCTTTGGTCACCGACGCCACGACCGAACTCCTGGCCGGACTGCCACCTCGAAAGCAGCCGCCGCCGACGCTCCCGCCGCTGCGACGCCTGGCCGCCAAGAGCTGAACATGCCTTGACAGGTATATACGTCGAGGAGAATACTGGCTGGTGTGACGGCCACTTTCGAGGTTCTGGCCGAAGAGAACCGACGACAGATTCTCGATCTCCTGGTGCAAGGGGAGCGCCCGGTGGGCGCGTTGGTGGCCGAGTTGGCCCTGAGTCAACCGGCGGTCTCCAAGCACCTCAGAGTCCTGCGAGAGGCGGGCCTGGTGGAGGCGCGCACCGACGCGCAGCGACGCATCTACCGGGTGCGCCCCGAGCCGCTGCGTGAGGTGGACGACTGGCTGACGCCGTATCGCCGAGCGTGGGGCGGACACCTCGACGCGCTCGAACGGCACCTCGAGGTCATGGAGCCAGATGGGCTTGGGGGACCGTCATGACCGAGGCGGACGGCGTCCTGGAGCGTCGCGGCGACGTGTCCGTCCTGCGTTTTCGCCGCACGCTGGCGCAGCCGCTCGAGACGGTCTGGGCCGCTTTGACCGAGGACGTGCACCTGAAGGAATGGTTCCCCACGACGATCGAGGGACCGCGGGTGGTGGGCGCCGCGTTGCACTACGCGTTTCGCCAGGGGGAGGGGGAGTCGTTCGACGGTCAGATGACGGCGTTCGAGCCCCCGTCGCTCCTGGAGCTGCGCTGGGCCGACGACCTCCTCCGCTTCGAGCTCGCGTCCGACGGTTCCGGCTGCATCTTGTCGCTGACGGTCACCTTTCCCGAATACGGCAAGGCGGCCCGTGACGCCACCGGCTGGCACGTCTGCCTGGAGCGGCTCGCCCTCGTCTGTTCGGGTGCGCCGCCGCCCTGGTCGCCGCCGGAGCGTTGGCAAGCGGTGCATCCGTCCTACGTCGCGGCCTTCGGCGCCGAGGCCTCGGTCATCGGGCCGCCCCCGGCCCCGAACGCGTCGCCGACGAGTCGCCTTCAACGCGATGAGAGTTGCAGCGGGAGCTCGAGCAGACCGCGCAGGGTGAAGCCCGGGCGCCATGGAGGCTCCTCCACCTCGAGCTCGATGTTGGAGAAGCGAGCCAGCAACGCGTTGAAGGCGATCTCCCCCTCCATCCGGGCCAGCGCGGCGCCGATGCAGTGGTGGATCCCCCACCCGAAGCTGAGGGGCGTGTTGCCGGCACGCCGGAGGTCGAGCCGGTCCGGCCGTTCGAAACGGTGAGGATCGCGATTGGCCGCACCTTGCAGCACGACGATGCGGTCACCGCGGACGAGCGGTTGGCCCACCAGGTCGGCGGGCTCGAGGGCGGTGCGCAGATTGAACTGCACGGGACTGTCGAATCGCAGAAGCTCTTCTATTGCCAGGCCGGCGATGTCGGGGTGGCTTCGCCAATCCGACATCTGATCGGGTGCACGGAGGAGGGCCAGCAGTCCGTTGCCCAGCAGATTGGTGGTGGTCTCGAAACCGGCGGCGAAGAGCAGGATCGCCGTCGAGAGGACTTCGTCGTCGGTGAGTTGATCGTCGTCGTCGCCCGCCTGGCCGAGCGCACTGAGCAGGTCGTCGGTCGGGTGGCGGCGACGCTCTGCCAACAACTGCTCGAAGTAGACCCCCAGGCGTTCGATGGCGGCGATCGACGCGTCGACCTCCTCGTCGGCCAGCATCGGTTCGATCCCTCGCGCCGCCGCTCGGACCAACGGTTGCAGCTCGGCCCGGTCGCCGGCCGGGACGCCCACCAACTCGCCGATCACCGCCATCGGCACGGGGAGCGCAAACTCGTGCATGAATTCGACCTGGCCCATTCCGGCCAGGTCCTCCAGTAACGCGGTCACCAACGTCTGCACGGCCGGGCGGAGTTGCTCGACCTTGCTGGCGGTGAAGGACCGCGAGACCAACCGGCGGAGGCGAGTGTGGTCGGGCGGATCGGCCAGCAACATATTGTGCGACCCTGCCTCGAAGAACTGGCCTCGCCGCCCCCCGTTGTCGCCGAACACGCCCGTCGACGTGTCCTCGATCCCGACGCCACGACCGAGGCGCGGGTCGCGCAGGACGCCCTGGCACTCCTCGTAGCCGTTCACGACGTAGGGACCGAACGCCGTCCGGCTGACCCGGGCCTCGGCGTGCATCCGGGCGTAGAGCGGATACGGATCGGCCTGCCCGTCCGGGGTGGCCAGCACCTGGAGCAGGAGACCGTCGAGGGTGGGGCTCGAGGCGATCGTCATGGAGTCGGCTGGGCCTCAGGAGGCGGGCGCGAGCTCGTAGTCCAGCGTGCCGCCTCCGGACGCGAACGTCAGGTGCAGGTCGTTGCCCGTGCACTGGTAGGAACCCGACTCCACCGCGGTGGAGATCGGTTCGGTAGCCCCACCGACCGTGATGGTGGCGTCGGACGAGACCGGTGACGCAGTGAGCGGACCGGATCGGGCAGAGGTGGTGGGCGAGAAGCTGTAGTGGTCGGTGAGCGTCCCACTGAACTTCACCGACCCGTCCTCACCGACCAGCGGGCCACCGGGCGTGAAATCGCCGACGGCATCGCCGTTGTCACTGATGTCGACGGTCGTGCCGGCTCCGCCGCTGTGGACGCCACCCGGATCGGTAGTCAACGACATCGTCGTGACGACCCAGTTCCCCACGAGACAGGGCTGGCAGACGGCCTTCGAGCCGGCGATGGTGTAGGTCGCACCGGTCGTATCTCCGGTCACCGCCAGCCAGTTCGTCCCACCCGAGTCCAGCTTGGGCAGCGCCTGGAGCTGCGGACACATGGTGCAGTCCTGCACGCAGAACGCGGCTGGGCCCTTGTTCAAGCTGTCGTAGAGCGTGCCGCCCGAGGTGTGGAGCCGGCTGAATTGCGTGCTCACGGTCACATCGACGATCTGGGCCGTTGTCACGGTGAAGCGAAGGAGAGCGTTCGTATAGGGACCGACCGCGTGGGTGACCTTGGTGGTTTCGGTAATCGAATCGGTTGGCGGCTTGTACGTGGCCGAGGTGATACCGGGTCCCGTCGTCTGCCATCCCTTACCCAGTGAAGCCTCGCGTGCCAGTGAGGAGGCCCAGGTCAGTCGCACCTCGTTGTTCGCCGCCACGCTGTACGCGGCCGCATTGCTTCCGGCGCGCAGCATCGGATCGAGCAGGTGCCACGTGTCCTCGCCGCTGTCGGTCATATGAGCGTAGAAGCCGATGGCGTCGTAGCTGCGTGCGAAGAGGCTGGTGCCGATGTCGGTGAGATACGGGTCCCAGGCGGGAAGCTCGGTTGGGGAGAGTGTGGCCCCCACCCATTCGGCCTCGCCCTCGATGAGCCAGTGGGGCGCCGCGTAGTAGGCGCTGAGCGACGAGAAGTCCATGGCCTGAAAACAGTGGAACGTCTCGTGGATGAGTGCCAGTTTCTGGTATTCGGCGTCCTCTTTGGTGAAGCTGGGGTTGATGAACGTCTTGCAGGAACTCGGGGTGCCGGTCATGGCGCCCGCACTGTCGTAGACGTAGGTGTAGGCGGGCACGTTCCCGAACTCCTGCTTTGCGTTGATGACCACCTTCTCAGGAAGGCTGAGGCCATGACCCAGGTGCGAAGCGATGTCGTGCGCATCGGCCTGGACCTCGGTGAGGTACTCCGAGGCGCTTGTGCGTAGCGTCGTCGCCGGCCGAACCGAGGCCGTGGCCGCGGCTGATCCTGCCAGGAGGCCGAGGGCGACACACGCCACGCCAAGAACAGCTCTCACCGGAATTCCAACCAACGCCTTGCGCCCCCGCACGCTGAGCGACGCTACCAAGGAATCCCGATGACAACCGGGCCCGTACGAATGTGGCTGACCTCATAGATTGGGTGTCGCGAGAAGGGGATTTCATGAGCTTGAAGGGCAAGGTCGTCGTCGTCACCGGCTCGAACGTCGGGATCGGTCTCGAGACAGCGGTGGGGGTCGCTGCGCAGGGAGCGACGACCGTTCTGGCCTGCCGCAACCATGACAAGGCAGCCACGGCCGCCAAGGAGGTGACCCGCCGTACCTGGAACGATGACGTCCACGTGGTGGCGCTCGATCTGGCTGATTTGGAGTCGGTGGCGACCGCAGCGGACGACATTCTCAGTCGCTGGCCGCGTCTCGACGTCTTGATCAACAACGCGGGTGGGACATGGTCGGCGCGCCAGGCGACCGCACAGGGCTTCGAGTACACCTTCGGCGTCAACCACCTCGGACACTTCTCCTTGACGAACCGGCTGCTTGCGCGCTTGGAGGCCAGCGCCCCGGCGCGCATCATCAACCTGACTTCGGTCGGCCATCACTTCGCCCGCTACGGCATGCGCTTCGACGACCTCCAGAGCGAAACGGGGTATGACGCGATGGAGGCCTACTGCCGCTCGAAGCTGGCCAATGTGCTCTTCACCCGCGAGCTGGCCAAGCGGCTCGATCGGCGGTCGGTGACGGCAAACGCGGCGCATCCGGGACCGGTGAAGAGCGGCTTCGGGATGGACGGCGATTTGACCGGCTTCATGGCCTTCGGGATGAAGGTGGCGCGTCTCTTCGAGATCAGCCCGAAGCGAGGGGCGAAGACCTCGATCCACCTGGCCTCCTCGGCCGAGGTAGCCGACAAGACCGGGCTGTACTGGGTCCGCTCGAAACCGGGACACATGAGCCGCCGTGCCCGCGATGACGACGCCGCCGCACGGCTGTGGACCGAGAGCGAGGCTCTGCTCTCGTCGGTCGGCTTTGCGCCGGCCTGATCAGCCGGCCAATGCACCCACGACGTGGGTGATGCACGCGCAGAGAGACGCAACGTCGTCGGGCTCGATGGCCGGGAACATGGCGATGCGCAACTGGTTTCGGCCGAGCTTCCGGTACGGCTCGGTGTCGACGATGCCGTTGGCCCGGAGGACGGCGGCCACCGCCGCGGCATCGACCGCGTCGACGAAGTCGATCGTGCCGACCACGTGGCTGCGGTCGGCCGGATTCTCGACGAAGGGCCGGGCGAAATCGGAGCGCTCTGCCCAGGTGTAGAGGATCTCGGCCGAGCGATCGCAACGAGAGGCTGTCCATTCGAGGCCGCCGTTCGAGTTCATCCACTCGAGTTGCTCGGCCAGCAGGAAGATCGTGGCCAGAGCCGGGGTGTTGTAGGTCTGGTCGAGAACCGAGTTGTCGACCGCCGTCTTGAGGTCGAGGAAGGTCGGGATCCAACGTCCCGAGGCGGCGATCCGCTCCACCCGCTCCAGCGCAGCCGGGGACAGCAGGGCGATCCAGAGACCGCCGTCGCTGGCGAAGCACTTCTGCGGCGCCAGGTAGTAGGCGTCGAACTCGGCGGGATCGACCCGGAGCCCACCGGCGGCCGATGTGCCGTCAACGGCGACGAGACCCCCGCCCTCCGCCGGTGGGGCGGCGCCGGCCGGCCGGGCGATGGACATGGCCACACCGGTCGATGTCTCGTTGTGCGTCAGGGCGTACAGATCGACCGAAGGATCAGCCGTCGGGACGGGGTGGGTACCCACCTCGGACTCGATGATCTGGGGGTCCTTGAGGTGCGGCGCTGCCTTGACGCAGGAGCCGAACTTGGAGGAGAACTCGCCGAAGCTGAGGTGCTGGCTCTGCTCCTCGATCAACCCGAATGTGGCCGCGTCCCAGAAACAGGTGGTGCCCCCGTTCCCGAGCACGACCTCGTAGCCCTCGGGGAGGGCGAAAAGCGAACGCAGGCCGGACCGCACCCGACCCACCTGAGACTTCACCGTCTTCTGACGGTGGCTGGTCCCGAGGTACGTCCCGGCCACCTCGGCCAGTGCGGCGATCTGCTCGGGGCGCACCTTGGAGGGGCCGGATCCGAACCGGCCGTCGGAGGGGAGGAGTTCGGGGGGAATCGTGATGTCGGGGGTGTCTGGCACGTATGAAATCATGGCACCGTGACGAGTACCCCTTCTCCGACCGAACTCCGCCGCATCTCGCGTCGGGCGGCTGCCGTGGCGCCTTCGGCGACCCTCGCCGTCGACGCCAAGGCCAAGGCGCTCCAAGCCGCCGGGGAGCACGTCATCGGGTTCGGGGCCGGCGAGCCCGACTTCCCGACGCCCGAGCACATCGTTGAGGCGGCGGTGGAGGCGTGCCGCGATCCGGCCAACCACCGTTACACCCCGACCGGTGGAATCCCGGTGCTGCGGGAGGCGATCGCGGCCAAGACCAAGCGGGACTCGGGCCTCTCGGTGAAGCCATCGCAGGTGTTGGTGACCAACGGAGGCAAGCAGGCCGTGGCCAACGCCTTCGCCGTCCTGTGCGACCCTGGCGACGAGGTCATCGTCCTGGCTCCGTACTGGACGACCTATCCCGAGTCCATCGCCCTGGCCGGGGGGACGCCGGTGTTCGTGTCGTCGGACGAGACGACCGGCTTCCGCTCCTCGGTCGAGGACCTCGAGGCGGCCTGGACCCCCAACACGAAAGCCCTGCTCTTCGTCTCGCCCTCCAACCCGACCGGCGCGGTGTACCCGCGGGAGGAGATCGAGGCCATCGGCCGTTGGGCCGTCAGCAAGGGGATCTGGGTGCTGACCGACGAGATCTACGAGCACCTGGTCTATGGCGGGGCGGAGCACCACTCCATGCCCGTCGTGGTCCCCGAGCTGGCCGATCGCTGCCTGGTCGCCAACGGCGTGGCCAAGACCTACGCCATGACGGGGTGGCGCGTCGGGTGGCTCATCGGTCCCGACGATGCCATCGCCGCGGCCACCAACATCCAGAGCCACGAGACGTCCAACGTGGCCAACGTGTCCCAACGAGCCGCGCTCGCCGCGGTCTCCGGTGGTCTCGAGGACGTGGCCATGATGCGCCGGGCCTTCGACCGGAGGCGCCAGACGATTGTGCGCATGCTCAACGACATCGACGGTGTGGTTTGCGTCGAACCGCAAGGCGCGTTCTACGCCTATCCCTCGGTCAAGGGGCTCCTCGGGCGGTCCATTCGCGGCCAGCGTCCGGGCACGAGCGCCGAGCTGGCCGAGATCTGCATCAACGAGGCCAAGGTGGCTGCGGTGCCGGGCGAGGCCTTTGGCGCACCCGGCTACTTCCGCATGTCCTACGCGCTGGGCGACGACGATCTGATCGAGGGCGTGTCCCGTCTGGCCCAGCTCTTCTCCGAAGCGCAAGACTGAGCCCACGAACGGTGGGGGGAGTAAGGAGACCACCGCGGTGGCACGGGTACTGGTAACCGAGAAGATCGCCCAGAGTGGACTGGACCTGCTCAGCCGGGCCGGCCATGAGGTCGACGTCCAGGAGGGCCTGAGTCCTGAGCAGCTGCTCGGCGCGGTCGCCGGGGCAGAGGCTCTCATCATCCGCTCTGCCACCCAGGTGACAGCCGACGTCCTGGCGGCGGGTACAGACCTCCAGGTCGTGGGCCGAGCCGGTGTCGGGCTCGACAACGTGGATGTGACCGCCGCCACCGAGCGCGGGGTCATGGTGGTCAATGCGCCCACCTCGAACATCCTCTCTGTGGCCGAGCAGGCCATGGCCCTCCTGCTGGCGCAGGCCCGCAACATCCCACAGGCCCATTCGGCCCTGGTCGCCGGGCGCTGGGAGCGCAGCAAATGGGAGGGCGTCGAGCTGCACGGCAAGGTGCTCGGCGTGGTCGGCCTGGGCCGGGCCGGGTCACTGGTCGCGCAACGGGCCCATGCCTTCGGCATGGAGCTCATCGGCTTCGACCCCTTCGTCTCGCAGGACCGGGCCCGCGCCATGGGAGTGCGGCTGGTCAGCATCGAAGAGCTGGTCGCCGAGGCCGACTTCGTCTCCATCCATACGCCGAAGACGCCCGAGACGGTTGGGCTCTTCGGACGCGACCTGCTGGCCAAGGCCAAGCCGGGCATCCGCATCATCAACACGGCCCGTGGGGGCATCGTCGACGAGGAGGCATTGGCCGATGCCATTCGTGACGGCATCGTCGGCGGGGCCGGCCTCGACGTCTTTGCCAAGGAACCCTGCACCGAATCGCCGCTTTTCGAACTGCCCCAAGTAGTCGTCTCCCCGCACCTCGGCGCCTCGACCGAGGAGGCGCAGGACAAGGCCGGCGTGACGATCGCCGAGATGGTCCTGCTGGCCCTGGCCGGCGACTTCGTGCCCTACGCGGTCAACGTCGCGGCCACCGACGTCTCGGACGCCGTGCGCGGCTTCATGGGCCTGTCAGAGCAGCTGGGCCGCTTCTTCGTCGGCCTGCACGACGGGCTGCCGGACTCGCTCGAGATCGAGTACGAGGGAGAGCTGGCCACCGAGAGCACGGGCATCCTCACGCTCTCCGCACTCAAGGGCATCTTCGGCGGCAGCACCGAAGAGCCCGTGTCATACGTGAACGCGCCCCAGCTGGCGGAACGGCGCGGGTTGACCGTGCGCGAGTCGTCGACGTCGGCGTCGCCCGACTACAAGTCGCTGATCACGCTGCGCTCGCAGTCGCACGCGGTATCGGGCACGCTCATCACTGCGGGCGTGCATACGGACCCGCGTATCGTGATGGTCGATGAGCACGTCGTCGAGGTCCCGCCCTCGGAGCACATGCTGGTCGTGCGGAACGACGACCGGCCCGGCGTGATCGGCGTGGTGGGCACCGCGCTCGGCGCGGCGGACGTATCCATCTCCTCCATGGCGGTCGGACCGAGTCCCGAGACGGCCACAGCCATGATGGTTATCTCCACCGCGTCGCCGGCGCCCGATGTCGTCGTGGAGCAGCTGCGCGGTGACGAGGGCATCCTCGATATCCACCGCGTGACCCTCTGAGAAGGTAGGCCGTCAGGACCCGGGCTTGCGCGGCACCGCCGGCCAGGTGTCGAGGCTGCCGATCAACGGCTCGCGGCCATTGGCCTGAATGGCGCGCTCGGGGCGCCCGGTCGAGGAGCACGGCACGTACGACCGCCAGCACGGCGATCACCAGGAGCGCGCGGAGCAGCGTCGGGACCAGACGTCGCATGGGCCCACGGTAGCGTGCCGCCCATGGCCTCCCTGCGCAGCATCGCCCCGATCTTCCCGACGTCGGACATGGACGCCATGCGCTCCCACTACCAGGCTCTGGGCTTCACCGTTGCCGTCCACGCCGGTGGGTATGCCACTGCGGCACGGGATGACGTGCGTATCCATTTCCGTCTGGACCCGGACCTCGCAGCGAGCGCCGAACGGGGGGCGGCCTACATCGGGGCCGACGATGCCGACGCCCTCCACGCCGAGTGGGTGGCCGCCGGAGTGGGGGAGACCGGTGACCTCTTCGACCCGGGCTTCGGGGTCTGGGAGGCGGCGCACCATGATCCCGACGGGAATCTCATTCGCTTCGGCTCACCGGTGCGGCGCTCTTGACGCCCCGCTCAGGTGATGCGAGAATTGCGAGGTCATGAAGGCACTCACGTCCGACCTGCTGCTTACCTGACGGCGAACGCCACAACGCGTTCGCTCGCAACCTCCTGCGCCGAAAGGCCAGGAGGTTTTTTGTTGGGCCGGAATCGGAAGAGGCCGAGAAAGAGCTGGAAGAGACACGAAGGGAATCCACGGACATGGCTGAGGGACAGAAGGGGAGTGGTGACGACATGGAGCGGGGTCACCTGAACCTGCCCTGCGACCCGTCACCGATGCCGTTTGGGAAGTACCGCTCACACGTGCCGCTGGTGCTGCACGACCGTACCTGGCCGGACCGCCAGTTCACCCGGGCCCCCCGGTGGGCCAGCGTCGATCTGCGGGACGGCAACCAGGCACTGATCGACCCGATGGATCCGGAGCGCAAACTGGCGCTCTTCCAGACCCTGATCGACGTCGGCTTCAAGGAGGTCGAGGTCGGGTTCCCGTCGGCGTCGCAGACGGACTACGACTTTCAGCGCCTGATCATCGAAGAGGACATGGTTCCCGCCGACGTCGAGATCCAGGTCCTGACCCAGTGCCGGGACGAGCTGATTGAGCGGACTTTCGAGTCGCTGGTCGGAGCGCACCGCGCTTGCGTGCACTTCTACAACTCGGTGTCAGAGTTGCAGCGCCGGGTGGTCTTCGGCCTCGACAAGCCGGGCATCGTCGCGATCGCCGTCAACGCGGCCGAGATGTGCAAGAAATTCGAACCGCAGCTGGCCGGCACCGAGCTTCGCTACGAATACTCACCCGAGAGCTTCACCGGCACCGAGCCTGATTTCGCGGTGGAGATCTGCGAGGCGGTCATGGACGTGATCCTGCCGACGCCGGAGCGACCGATGATCCTCAACCTCCCGGCCACCGTGGAGATGTACAGCCCCAACGTGTATGCGGACGTCATCGAGTGGTTCGGTCGCACCATCAAGAATCGCGAGAGCATCATTCTCAGCCTGCACCCGCACAACGACCGGGGGACAGCGGTCGCCGCCGCCGAACTGGCGGTGCTGGCCGGAGCCGACCGGATTGAAGGCACGCTCTTCGGCAATGGCGAGCGAACCGGCAACGTGGACGTGGTCACGCTCGCCATGAATCTGTTCTCCCAGGGCATCGACCCGGCCCTGGATTTCGGCGACATCGAGAAGGTGCGACGCGTGGCCGAGTACGCCACACGGCTGCCTGTCCATCCGCGTCATCCCTACGCAGGCGACCTGGTCTACACGGCGTTCTCGGGTTCGCACCAGGACGCCATCAAGAAGGGCATGGCGGCCATCGGCTCCGAGTATGACGAGTGGGAGGTGCCCTACCTGCCCATCGACCCCAAGCACACGGGGCGGACGTACGAGGCCATCATTCAGGTGAACAGCCAGTCCGGCAAGGGCGGCGTCGCCTACGTCATGGACACCGATCACGGTCTTGACCTTCCACGGCGACTGCAGATCGAGTTCTCCAAGATGGTCCAGGAGATCACCGAGGCCAGCGGGACCGTGATCCGGTCCGGTCAGATGCGCGATGTGTTCGAGGAGATCTACCTCCCCGAAGATGCGGGACTGCGCCTCATGACGAGCGAGGTGTCGACCGGGGGCGGGCACACGACGGTGACGGCTCAGATCCTGGTCGACGGAGAGCACCGCACCGTGACCGGTGAGGGCAACGGGCCCATCGACGCATTGGTGGCCGCCTTGAAGGCTGACCTGGGTATCGTGCTCGAGGTGAAGGACTACCACGAGCACGCACTGACCGAGGGGTCTGGCGCGTCGGCGGTGGCGTACGTCGAATGCGCCAGTGCCGACGGAGCGAGCTGGTGGGGCGTGGGCCGCGACTCGTCCATCCTCGACGCGTCACTGGGCGCCGTGGTGTCCGCGGCGAATCGGGCGAGGACCGGGTGATTCGACCCGCAGTTGAGGCTGACGTACCCGAACTCCTGTCGATGATCAAGGAGCTGGCCGACTACGAGAACTTGGCCGATCAGGTTGCCATCACGGAGGACGACCTGCGCCGGACTCTCTTCGGCCCCGACGCCATCGTCTACGACACCGTGGTGGAGGATGCACTCGGCCAGCTGGCCGGGCACGCGTTGTGGTTCCGGACGTTCTCGACCTTTCTGGGCCAGAGTGGGATCTGGCTCGAGGATCTCTACGTTCGCCCTGCCCACCGACGCAACGGCTACGCGCGTGAGATGTTGATGTTCCTGCGGGGTCAGACCAAAGGTCGCCTCGAGTGGGAGGTGCTCGAGTGGAACGCTCCGGCCCTGGACTTCTATCAGCAGCTGGGGGCTCGACCGATGTCCGGCTGGACCCGCTACCGCTGGTACGAGGGGTAGCTCCTGGCTGAGGAACCCGGGTGGCGAGAGCCCTTCCCACGCACCGTGTGAATACTGAGTATAGTCCCTCGTATGCAGAGAGCAGAGAGTTGCCCCGCAAGCGCCGGCCGAAGCACGGATGGCCCGGAGGTGTTCTGAGGACATGACCGATCTCCTGGTGGCACCTGACCCCACTTCGCAGTGGGCGGTCGAGACGCACGGGCTGACGAAGCGTTTCGGCGAGAACGTCGCCGTCAACGACGTCGAACTCCTCGTACCGCGTGGGTCTGCATTCGGTTACCTCGGGCCCAACGGCGCGGGCAAGACCACGCTCATCCGGACGCTTTTGGGCCTGACGCATGCCGACGCCGGCACCATGTTCCTCCTCGGCCACGCCGTCCCTCGACACCGCGACGTTGCGCTCGCCCGGGTCGGAGCAATCGTGGACGAACCCCGCTTCCACGGCCATCTGACGGGCCGCCAGAACCTGCAGATCCTGGCGGCTGCCCGCGAGCCGGCGGCCAAGGGTCGCATCGAGCCTGCGCTCGAGCGCGTGGGCATCTTGCACCGCGCGAACGACAAGGTGTCCAAGTACTCCATGGGCATGCGCCAACGTCTCGGCGTGGCGGCCTGCCTGCTCGGAGATCCCCAGCTCCTCATCCTCGACGAGCCCATGAACGGTCTCGACCCCGGCGGCATGCTCGAGATCCGCGACATGATCCTGTCGCTTGTCGCCGAAGGCCGCACGGTCGTGTTGTCGTCGCACCTCCTCGATGAGGTGGAACGCACCTGCCATGCCGTGGCCATCGTCGACCGGGGCACGGTGATCCGGCAGGGCCCGATCTCCGAACTGCTGGCCGGATCCTCATTCGAGGTCCAGGTCGAGTGCTCCCAGCCCGACCAGGCAAGCCGCCTGCTCGACGGCACCGCGTTCGGTGCGCACGTGCAGGCCGGACCGGACGGGCTGGCCATCACGCTGCCGGAGGGCACCGAGCGCGATGCCATCGCAGAGATCAACCGGTTGTTGGTGGAGGGCGGGATCTCGGTGTACCGGCTTCAGCACATTCAGGCTTCGCTCGAGCAGTGGTTCCTCTCCGTGACCAGCCGATTGGGGGACTCGGAATGACGACGATCGCCGACCTCGGCGCACCGGCACCAGGCCCGGCCCCCACCTCGTCCCACACGGACGAGCGGAGGGACCACCGTGGTTCGTGGATCCCGACCTGGGGCATGATCAGCACACGCTTCATGGAACTGCGCAAGCGTCGCGGATTGATCATCGCCCTGATCGCAGTGAACATCGGCATTCCCGTTGTGTTTCTCGGCGTGCGCCTGATTTCTCACGCTGTGGACCCCAAGTCGTACGGGCCAGCCGGCGGGTACACCATCTTCACCACACTGGTGCTCGGCTTCTTGTACATCTTCGGGTTCATCGTGGCCGCCGTCGTGGGTTGCACGGCGGGGTCGGTCGACCTCACCGACGGCATGTTCCGTCACCTTGTGATCACCGGCCGTTCCCGCCTGGCCCTGTATTTCGCCCGGATCCCCGCCGGCCTGGCCATCGTCATCGCCATGGTGGCCATCGGCTACACGATCGTCTGCGCGGTCTGCGTCTTCGCGGCCCCGACACAGCTCAATTACGACGGCGTCAACGTCCCCGTTGGACTGTCGCGTCCGGCCCTCGACACCTGGGCGGCCGCGCACGCCGACGAGGTGATCTGCGATTTCAACTTCAACGGTGGGAACGGGCTCACGCCACCGCCGAACGTGCAATGCGGAGGGCAATCGATTGGCCCCGCCCCGGGGACGGTGATTCAGACCAAGGGCGGCGGGACGTTCACCGTCCCTGCGAAGGAGTCGCCCGCCCAGATCCGCGCCTTTGCCGTCTCGGTGGCCAACCAGGACTACCGGGATTACAGCACCAACTTCCTCGTTCCGTCGACCTCGCTGATGGTCGAGGTGGGGTTGTGGATCGCGCTTGAGGCATCCATCGGCTTCATCGTGGGGCTCGGGCTGGCCTCCCTCATGGGGCAGAGGACGGTGCCCGTGATCCTGCTGATCGTGCTGGAGCTCATTTTGACCCCGATCTTCAGCCGCAACGTCATTTCACATCTGATCAACGTGGAGCGCGGCATCGTGGGTGTTGCCATGCTTCATATCGAGCCGGGCGGGCTGCCCACGCCCTTCAATGGGGGCGGCCCGGGAGGCGGGGGTGGTGGTGGCGGCCTGGGCCGGATTCTGATCTCGGAGTCCACCTTGACTTCGTCGCTGGTGATCGTCGGCTGGGTCGTGTTCTGGACCGCCATCGGGGCTTGGCGGATGATGACCAGGGACGCGTAGATCGGCGGACTTGCTAGCCGTAGCCGCCGGAGGGAATGTAGGGCCAGGGCGGCCCGTCCATGCCGCGCACCATGACGGGCCCGAAGGGCTGCAGCTCAATGCCGGCTGCCACGACCTCACGGATGGCCCACTGCTGCGGAGAGGTGAGCCAGTTGATCTCAATGGTCTCGCCCGGCGGCGCTTCGGCCAGCATGGTCCGTAGGACGAGGACGGCCGATTCCTCCTGGCGCGCGCCGAGCGTGACAACGCGGTCGTCCGACACGACCCCGTAGGCCTGGTCCCGGTGCAAGAGGAGCCGGTGGCCCGGGTGCGCCAACATCGCCACCACGTCGACGGTGCGCGCCGATCCGCGTACCACGCGGTCGATTGCCGTGACGATGTCCAGCTCGCGTTCGGTTACCTGGTCCGGCTCGGTTCGGACGACGTCGTCGGGACGGGTGACGGAGCCGGGCCGCATGATGCCCCACGCAGCCACGACAGGGTGCAGGTGGAATCCGTGGCCGGCGTAGAGCGCCATCGCCTTCGGGTCGCGGGAGCACTGAATGGTGCCCGGGCTCTGCGGGTCACCGTGGGAGAGAGCGAGACGAAGGAGCTCGCGCCCGATGCCCTGGCCCTGCACACCCGGCACGGCACCGAGCTGCGAGAGCATCCAGTAGTCCTCGCGCACGAAGGACTGCGACACGCCGATGATGGCTCCGCCTTCGTCGACCGCCACCCAGGAGCCGCCCGGGTCGGTGCCGAGGAAATGGCGGGTGCGGTCGATCCGGCGCCGCTCGTCCTGGATCGAGTTTCCCGTGACCGGGAGCCCATGGCGGGCCAGCATGGTCAGCAGGCCGCCTTCGAAGGCCGCCACCGCACCCGGGGCGTCGGCCGGCTCCATCGGCCGGAACGTCACCATGAGGTGATCACGCGGAGGGCAAGAAGGCCGGACGCCGGCGCTCGTACGCCGTGATGTCGTCCTCGAAGCGCAGGGACAGTCCGATGTCGTCCCAGCCGTTGAGCAACCGGTTCCGGGTGAACTCGTCGAGCGGGAAGGTACCCGACAGCCCCGCCGCCGGCGCCTCCACCGTGCCGCGAGCCACGTCGATCGTGATTTCCAGCGAGGGGTCCGCTGTCACGGCGTCGAGCAAGGCCCGGTCCAACTCCTCGGTCACCTGTATGGGCAGGAGCCCCTGTTTCGTGCAGTTGTTGCGGAAGATATCGGCGAAGCGCGACGAGATCACGGCCTCGAACCCGTAGTCCATCAGAGCCCAGACGGCGTGCTCGCGTGAGGATCCGGTGCCGAAGTTGTGCCCGGCCACCAGGATGGTGGCGCCGACGAACTCGGCGTCGTTGAGCACGAAGTCCCGGTCGTCTCGCCACTCGGAGAACAGGCCAGCGCCGAAGCCGGTGCGCTCGACGCGCTTGAGCCAGTCGGAGGGGATGATCTGGTCGGTGTCGACATCCGTGCGATCGAGCGGCACAGCCCGACCTGTGACCACAATGACAGGCTTCATCGGTCGAGATCCTCCGGTGTGGCGAAGACTCCGGCCACCGCGGTGGCCGCGGCAACGGCAGGCGAGACGAGGTGGGTGCGGCCACCACGCCCCTGTCGCCCTTCGAAGTTGCGATTGGACGTCGAGGCACAGCGCTCACCGACGGCGAGCTTGTCGGGGTTCATGGCCAGGCACATGGAGCAGCCGGGTTCGCGCCACTCGAAGCCCGCAGCCGTGAACACCTTGTCCAAGCCCTCGGCCTCGGCCTGCGCCTTGACCCGGTGGGAGCCCGGGACGACCAGAGCACGCAGGCCCTGTTGGACCGACCGTCCTTCGAGCACGGCTGCAGCCGATCGCAAGTCCTCGATGCGCGAGTTGGTGCAACTGCCCAGGAACACGGTGTCCACCTTGATCTTGCGTATCGGCGTCCCTGCAGTCAGTCCCATGTAGGCCAGTGCACGCTCCGCCGCCTCGCGGTCACCCGGATCGGGCATGTCGGCCGGATCAGGCACGGAGCCCGCGATAGGCGTCACCTGGGCCGGATTGGTTCCCCAGGTGACGTGGGGCGTGATCGACGCCGCGTCAAGCACCACTTCTTTGTCGAAGGTGGCGCCCTCGTCGGTGGGCAGCGTGCGCCAGAAGGCCAGTGCCGCGTCCCACTCCTCGCCTGCGGGTGCGTGGTCGGTGTCTCGTACGTAATCGAACGTCACCTCGTCGGGGGCAACCAGGCCGGCTCGGGCGCCGCCCTCGATCGACATGTTGCACAGCGTCATGCGGCCTTCCATGGAGAGACCGCGGATGGCAGAGCCCCGATACTCGATGATGTGGCCGATGCCGCCCCCGGTGCCGATGGCGCCGATGATGGTCAGCGCCACATCCTTTGCCGTCACTCCAGGGGCCAAGTCTCCTTCGACCGTGACGGCCATGGTCTTGGGTCGCACCTGGGGGAGGGTCTGCGTGGCCAAGACGTGCTCGACCTCGCTGGTCCCCATGCCGAAAGCGATGGCGCCGAAGGCGCCGTGGGTCGAGGTGTGACTGTCACCGCAGACGATGGTCATTCCGGGCTGCGTCCAACCCTGTTCGGGCCCGATCACGTGCACAATGCCTTGGTTCGGATCGCCCATGGGGTAGCACGTGATGCCGAACTCGGCAGTGTTCTCGTTCAACACCTGCAGCTGCTTGGCCGAGACCGGGTCTTCGACCGGCCGGTCGATGTCCTTGGTCGGCACGTTGTGATCGGCCGTGGCCACCGTGAGTTCGGGACGGCGAACCGTCCGCCCAGCCAGTCGGAGCCCGTCGAAGGCCTGGGGCGAGGTGACCTCGTGGACCAAGTGGAGGTCGATGAAGAGGAGGTCGGGCTCGCCCTCCGCCGAATGCACGACGTGGGCGTCCCAGATCTTCTCGATGATGGTGCGAGGAGCCATCAGCGAGTCACCTCGACGATGTGAACCTTCAACATGCCCCCGGGTGCTTTGTACTCGACCGCCTCGCCGGCGCCATGGCCGACCAGAACCTGCCCCAGCGGAGAACTGGGTGAGATGACCTGCAGGTCACCCTGGCGCTCCTCGATGGAACCAACGAAGAACCGCTGTGTCTCGTCCTCGTCGTCCCCGTCGTAGCGCAGGGTGACAGTGCTGCCCAAAGAGACCGTTCCCTCTTCGACTCCGTCTTCACTGACCAGCTCGGCGTCCTTGAGCATGGCCTGGAGCTGGCGCACGCGGGACTCCATCTTTCCCTGGAAGTCTTTGGCTGCGTGGTAGTCGCCGTTCTCCGACAGGTCGCCCAGCGCTCGAGCCGCTTCGATCTGCTGGGCGATCTCCACCCGACCGCGTGTGGTCAGATCCTCCAGCTCCGCCACCAGCCGGTCGTACGTGGCCTGGGTCAGTTTTGTGGGTTCTGTCTGGTTGGCGGAAGCGTTGGTCACGGCGTGTCCTTCGGGAGGTGGTCGTCCGGCGGTGCGGGGCACGGCGCCGGCCCCACCAGGGTATCCGCCGGCGCACGGGCACTCGCCCCGGCGCCGGGCAGTGTTGACGGGCACGCCCCGGTTGCGAGAGAATGTGGGGGTCATGCGCCGCTCCGAGATCTCTGTAGGCATTATTCACTAGGCGCGCCACACTCACGCGCGCCTTGAACCGTCCACACTGTGGGCGGTTTTTCAATTTCAGGCCACATTCAGCACGACGAGGGAGAAGGAACTGTGAGTACCAGGCATCGAGTCGCCGTCATCGGTGGGGACGGCATCGGGCCGGAGGTTTGCTTCGAGGCGCTCAAGGTCGTCCGTGCCGCTGGCGTCGATCTGAATACCACCGAGTTCGATCTCGGGGCAGCCCGCTACCTGCGTGACGGGGCGATTCTGCCTGACGAGACCCTGGCCGAGCTGCGCGGGTTCGACGCGATCCTCCTGGGAGCGGTCGGCCCTCCGGTGGGCGACAGGTCGGTGCCGCCGGGCACATTGGAACGAGGCCTGCTTCTCCGCCTCCGCTTCGAGCTCGATCTCTACGTCAACTTACGACCCTTCAAGGGCGTGCCGGGTTCCATCGCCGAGGGTGCCGACTTTGCAGTCGTCCGTGAGAACACCGAAGGCACGTACGCCGGTGAGGGCGGCTTCCTGCGCAAGGGGACGCCGCACGAGGTGGCCACCCAAGGCTCGGTCAACACCAGGATGGGAGCCGAACGCTGCACCCGTTTCGCGTTCGACCTTGCCTCGCGCCGGAGCAACAAGCTGACGCTGGTCCACAAGACCAACGTGCTCACCTTCGCCGGCGATCTCTGGCAGCGCACGGTCGCCGAGGTCTCGGCCGAGTACCCCGATGTGACGTGGGACTACAACCACGTAGACGCAGCCTGCATCTACCTGGTGGAGCAGCCCCGGCGCTACGACGTGATCGTGACCGACAACCTCTTCGGCGACATCCTGACCGACCTGGCTGGAGCCGTCAGTGGTGGCATCGGCTTCGCCGCCTCCGCCAACCTGAACCCGGCCCGCACCGGTCCTTCGCTCTTCGAGCCCGTCCACGGTGCCGCCCATGACATCGCTGGACAGGGCATCGCCAATCCGCTGGCCGCGATCCACTCGGCTGCCTTGATGCTCGAACATCTGGGCGAGGCCGATGCCGCCGCCCGCATCCTCAAGGCCCTGGCCGCCCAGTCCGATTCCATGTCCACGACCACCGAAGCTCTGTCCACGTCCGCCGTGGGCGACGCCATCGCAGAAAGGCTGTAGCGCCATGCCCATCACCCCCACCGAGAAGATCTGGATGGACGGCGAGCTCGTCGACTGGGCCGACGCCACCGTGCATGTGCTCACGCACACCATGCACTACGGCTCGGGCGTGTTCGAAGGCATCCGGGCCTACCCGACCAGCCGCGGCCCGGCCATCTTCCGCCTGGGAGATCACATCCGTCGGTTGTTTGCCTCGGCCAAGATCTTCCTGATCGACGTGCCGTTCACGGTCGACCAGATCATGGAGGCTTCCCGCTCGGTCGTGCGGGTCAACGGCCTGTCGGACGGCTGCTACCTGCGTCCGCTCGTCTACCTCGGCTACGGGGAGATGGGTCTGAATCCGCTGCCCTGTCCGGTCAACGTGGCGGTGGCCGCGTGGCCGTGGGGGACCTACCTCGGCGACGAGGGCATCGCCAACGGCGTGTCGGTCAAGATCAGCTCGTGGCGCCGCCACGACCCCAATGCCGTTCCGACCGCAGCCAAAGGGACCGGTATGTACGCCAACTCCTCACTGGCCAAGGTCGAAGCGCTCAACGCGGGCTACGACGAGGCGATTCTCCTCGCACCCAACGGCAATGTGAGCGAGTGCACTGGCGAGAACATCTTCATCGTGCGCGACGGGGTGCTCATCACGCCGCCGACCTCCGACGCGGGTGCTCTGGAAGGCATCACACAGGACTCCATTGAGACGATCGCCCGGGACTTGGGCTACGAAGTGCGTCACGAGCCCATGATCCGCACTGACCTCTACCTGGCCGACGAGGCCTTCTTGACGGGTACGGCGGCCGAAGTGGTGCCCATCAGGGCCGTCGACGACCGGCCGGTCGGTCCAGGCCACCCCGGCAGAATCACCAAGGAGATCCAGCAGACTTACTTCGCCACCATCCGGGGAGAAGTCGACCAGTACAAGGAGTGGCTGGACTATGTCGACTGATCCTGAGGCCAGCCACAGTCATGGCGGGGCCCGACACACGCACGCGCACGGCCACACGGCGCACGCGCATGATTACGCCGTACCGGACCTGCCCGAGTCCGTCGACATCTTCGACACGATCCTGCGCGACGGAAGCCAGCAAGAAGGTCTGTCGCTGACCGTCGACGACAAGATGCGCGTGGCTGAACAGCTGGACCATCTTGGCGTCAACTTCATCGAGGGAGGATGGCCGGGCGCCAACCCGAAGGACGTCGAGTTCTTCGCGCGAGCCAAGAAGGAGCTCAAGCTGACGACGGCGACGCTCGTGGCCTTCGGATCCACCCGGCGTGCGGGTGTGAAGCCGGAGGAGGACGCCGTGCTGGCCAACCTCGTCGATGCAGGCGCACCAGTCGCCTGCATCGTGGCCAAGTCCTGGGACCGGCACGTCGACGAGGCACTGCGCACGACGTTGGACGAGGCCGTCGCCATGGTGGCTGATTCGGTTCGCTATCTGCGCGAGCACGACCTGCGCGTCTTCCTCGACGCCGAGCATTTCTTTGACGGTTACCGGCGCAACCCGGAGTTCGCACTCTCGGTGCTCGCGGCGGCCGAGGAGGCCGGCGCCGAGGCACTCGTGCTGTGCGACACCAACGGAGGCTCCCTGCCCGACGACGTCGGCCAGGCCGTGGCCGACGTGCGGGCTCGGTCCAGTGCGCAGCTCGGCATCCACTGCCACAACGACGCAGGGTGTGCGGTGGCGAACTCGCTGGTCGCCGTCCAGGCCGGGGTGACCCAGGTGCAGGGCTGCATCAACGGCTACGGCGAGCGAGCTGGAAACACCGACTTGTCGGCCGCCATCCCGAATCTCTCCCTCAAGCTCAACATCCGGACCATTCCCGCCGATCGACTCGAGCGGTTGACCCCTGTCGCCCACCACATCGCAGAGCTGGTCAACATCGCCCCCAATCCGCAGCAGCCGTATGTCGGGCACTCGGTGTTCGCGCACAAGGGCGGCTTGCACGCCAGTGCCGTGGCCCGCAGCGCTGACCTCTACGAGCACGTCCAGCCCAACTCGGTCGGGAACGGCACCCGGGTGGTCGTGTCCGAAATGGCGGGCCGCTCGACCTTGGCCATGAAGGCGGCCGAGCTCGGCCTCGACCTCGACGGCGAGGTGATCGGGCGCGTTCTCGACGAGCTGAAGCACCTCGAGCACGAGGGTTATCACTTCGAGGTGGCAGACGGGTCCCTCGAGCTGCTGTTGCGCCGAGCCACCGGATGGAGTCCGGACTTCTTCACGGTCGAGTCCTTCCGAGTCATCACTGACCACAGCGATCGGTCGGAGGGCGCGGTCGTGGCCGATGCGACGTTCGGCGTCATGACCGAAGCGACGGTGAAGGTGCATGTGGGATCCGAGCGCATCGTCGCGGTGGCTGAGGGAAATGGCCCGGTCAACGCTCTCGACGGAGCATTGCGTGCTGCCATCGGCCCGCGCTTCCCCGTACTGTCGGGCATGCACCTCACCGACTACCGGGTGCGTGTCCTCGACACCGGTCGGGGGACGGGAGCCGTCACACGGGTGCTGGTCGACACGACAGACGATCAGCGCACCTGGACGACGATCGGGGTTTCGGAGAACATCATTGAGGCCAGCTGGCAGGCTCTCTACGACTCCATCGTGTACGGCCTGCTCCACGCCGGCTGAGCAGCCGTCGGCACGACGCATCGGGGGTACCACGACGGGAAGTTCAGAATGACCGCGCTGAGCAGGTTCGCCCGGCCACTCCTGAAGCTGCCACCGCCCGAGACCCGTGACATCTCGGTCGAGCGGGACCTCGGCGCCAAAATGGCGGATGGGGTCGTGCTTTTGGCGGATCGATGGTTCCCGACCCAACCCGCGGGCGACGTGCCGACCTTGCTGATCCGAACCCCCTACGGGCGGCGGGTCATGGGACCTCTCGGGCGGCTGTTTGCAGAACGCGGCTACCAGACCGTGATCCAGAGTTGCCGGGGCACCTTCGGGTCCGGCGGAGACTGGGAACCCCTCCGACACGAGCGGTCGGACGGCCACGCCACCCTGAGCTGGGTGGCGGGTCAGTCGTGGTTCGACGGTCGGCTGGTGACCTGGGGCCCCAGCTATCTGGGCATGACGCAGTGGGCGGTTGCCGCAGATCCACCGGACTTCCTCAAGGCGATGGCGCTCGACGTGACGGCGGCCACGGCGCGGGACGCCTTCGTCTTTCCCGGTGGGTCCTTCGCCCTCGAAATGGCGCTGAGCTGGGCCTACCAGATCAAGCATCAGGAGCTCGGCTTCCGCACCGTCCTCCGCACGCAGCTCACCAGCGCCAAGGTGGTGGCCCGGGCGGCCGAGGTGCTCCCGCTCGGTCAGGCCGATACCGCGGCTGTGGGCGAGGCGGTGCCGGCGTACCAGGCCTGGCTCGAACACAGCGAACCCGGCGACGAGTGGTGGGACGTGACGAACTTCGGTCGCCAGTTGGACCGCGTCCCGCCGGCCAGTTTCGTGGGCGGTTGGTACGACCTCTTCCTGGGGGCGCAGGTCGCCGACTACGAGGCGGTCCGTCGGGCCGGCCGCGCCGCCCGGCTCACCATCGGCCCCTGGCACCATTCGTCCCCGGGATTGGTCGGCGAGACCATTCGTGACGGCCTTTCCTGGTTCGACGAGCAGCTCGGCACCAGGCCAAGCGGCGAACGAGCTCCCGTCCGGGTCTTCGTCATGGGCCGGAACCGATGGGAGGAGTTTTCGTTGTGGCCGCCGGCGGGAGAGGAACAGCGCTGGTACCTCGGGTCGGAGCGGACGCTGACTCCTGAACCCGGTCCCGAGCGTGCCCCGGACCGGTTCCATTTCAATCCCCACGATCCGACGCCGGCCGTCGGCGGCGCGTCACTCAACGCTGGCTCGTCGGGCCCCAAGGACCAACGCACGCGCGAGACCCGGCGTGACGTCCTCACCTACACCGGTCCGGTGCTCAGGGAGGACCTCACTGTCGTGGGGCCGGTGAGCGCCACGCTCTTCGTTCGTTCGTCGCTCCAGCACACGGATTTCTTCGTGCGGGTGTGCGACGTCGATCACAAAGGGAAGTCCACGAACGTCAGCGACGGGATCATCCGCTTGTCGCCTTCCTCGGTCACCCGAGATCCCGACGGCGTGTCCAAACTGGAGATTGCCATGTGGCCGACGGCGAACACGTTCAAGGCGGGACACCGGCTACGAGTCCAGGTGTCGAGCGCCGCTCATCCGCTCTACGCACGCAACAGCGGTACTGGTGAGCCGATGGCGACCGGCTCCTCCTTGCGCTCGGCCGACCAGGACGTGTTCGGCGGGGGTTCGCGACCGTCTTCGGTTGCCCTTCGTGTCGTTCCGCTTTTCGGGTAGGGAATGGGTCCGTTCAGCCGCCTCGGAGTAGTCTGCGCCCCATGACCCAGCCGACCTTCGTCCCCATCGCCGAGGCCGATCAGGTGCGGCCGGCCCGGCACCTCCACGTGCCTGGCACCTGGACGACGTCTCGGCCCGCCGAATTGGTTGTGCCCACTCCCGTCAGGGGGCGCGGCACGGGGACGCCGGGTCCTGATTCGGGTTTCGCGCTCCGCCTGGCCAAGCGATTCGAACACGATCTCAAGCTCGACGCGGGGGAGTCCGAGCATGACGTCGTCCTGGGCGTGGCGCTGATTGCGTCCAAACGTGCGGCCTTGTTCGGACGGGCGCCGTCCATCTACGACGTTCGGCTTGCGCTCAATCTGTGGGGATTTCTCGAAGACGCACCGGCCGAGCTGAAAGCGACGCGCCGCGCCGCATTCTCTGGTGTGGGACACGACTACGTCGTCCAGCGGGAGTTGGTCGACGGGATTCCCGAAGCGAGCCTTCGGTTGAAGCCCGAAGACGCCAAAGGCGCAGCCGTCTCCGGCTAGGTCTGATCACTCGAGCAGTGACGACGACCGGCGCCATCGACCGCCTCGAAATCGAGGCGGGAGGCTTGACCTTCACGGGCCCGCGTGTGGCCCGCACGGTGGTCGCCCGGTGCTGCTCCTCCACGGATTTCCCCAGACCTCGTGGGCCTGGCGGGACGAGCTGTGGGCGCTGGCCGCCGAGGGGTACCGGGCCGTGGCCCCCGACCAACGGGGTTACTGCGGCGGCGCCCGGCCCACCGAGGCCGCCGCGTACGCGACGACTCGCCTGTTGGGCGACGTGCTCGCCCTGGCCGACTCCATGGAGATGGACACCTTCGATCTGGTCGGTCACGACTGGGGCGGCATGTTGGCCTGGCTCGCGGCCTCCCAGCGCCCCGATCGGGTGCGATCGCTCAGCGTCGTGTCGACGCCCCACCCGCTCGCATTGGCGCGGTCGAACGGCCGGGGCGAGTGGGGCGATGCGACGACCTTCCTCTGCACGCCCGATGAGCCTGAGCGGTTGCTGCTCGGTCCTGACGGGTTGGGTCAGGGATTGTCCTCTGTCCTCGTCAATTCCGGGCTCGACGACGATGACGCCAGCATGTACGTGAGCGCCCTCAGCGAGCCCGGTGCCATGACGGCCGCTCTGAACTGGTTCCGGGCCATGGATGCAACGGCACTCGGTGACTTGCGCCCAGTGAGCGTGCCCACGCTGTACGTCTGGTCTACGGGAGACGGGGCCTTCGGGCGCGACGTCGCGGAGGCCACGGCGGACCACGTGTGCGGCCCCTACGCCTTCGAGGTGCTCGAAGGAGTGTCGCACTGGATCCCCGAGTTGGCGCCCGAGCAGCTGTCGGCCTTCCTCCTCGAGCATCTCGCATCCACCTGAGGGCACCAGGGGGCGCTGGAGCGTCTGCGACAATGAGCGGGTGAACACCCCGAATTTCGACCTGACCGACGTCCAGCGGGACTTCCGCGAGACCATGCGTGCCTTCGCCGAGGAGAAGGTGGCGCCCAACGCCACCGAGGCGGATCGGAACGCCGAGTTCCCCTGGAAGTCGTTCGAGGCTTGCCGAGAGATGGAGCTGCCCGCCCTTGGCATCCCCGAGGCGTATGGCGGCGCGGGCGCGGACATGGTGACCCAGGCCATTGCCGCCGAGGAGCTGGCCCGGGTGTGCGCCTCGACCGCGCTCACCATCCTGATCTCGAAGTTGGGGATGACCCCGGTTATGAACTGGGGGAGCGAAGAACTCAAGCAGACCTACCTGCCGCGGGTTGCAGCCGGCGAGATTCAAGCCAGCTACTGCCTGTCCGAAGCCGACGCCGGAAGCGATGTTGCCTCCATGCGATCTAAGGCAGTGCGCGACGGCGACGACTACGTGCTCACGGGCTCGAAGTACTGGATCACCAACGCCGGGATTTCCGACGTCTACATCGTTTTCGCCAAGACCGATCCCGACGGGGGCAGCCGGGGCATCTCGTGCTTCTTGGTGGAGAAGGAGTGGGGTCTCCAGATCGCCAAGCACGAAGACAAGCTTGGATTGCGCGGCAGTCCGACGGGTGAGGTGGTCCTCAACGAGGTGCGGGTCCCCGCCTCACACCGGATCGGCGAGGAGGGACAGGGATTCACCATCGCCATGCACACGCTCGACCGCAGCCGTCCCACCATCGGCGCCCAGGCCGTTGGCATTGCCCAGGGAGCCGTCGACTACTCCGGCGGCTACATGAAGCAACGTCGAGCGTTCGGCGCACCCATTGCCGACCTCCAGGGTCTCCGCTTCATGCTGGCGGACATGGCCATGCGGACCGAGGCCGCACGCGCGCTCGTCTACCGGGCCTGCGCCATGGTTGATCAAGACCCGGCTGGCGAGCTCACGAAGTATGGCGCCATGGCCAAGGCCTTCGCGTCGGACACCGCCATGTCGGTCACCGTCGACGCCGTCCAGCTGCTCGGTGGGTACGGCTACACCAAGGACTTCCCGGTCGAACGTTTCCTGCGCGACGCCAAGGTGACGCAGATTTACGAGGGAACCAACCAGGTTCAAAAGGTGGTCATCTCCCGGGAGATCCTGAAGCACCTGTAACGGGTTTGGCGCACTTTGGTCTGTCCAGGCAGACTGCCGTGGGACCGATGGTAAAGTTAGAACAGGTTCTAAATTGTGCCCATTGGGGGCACCCGGTCGTGAGCCGGGCATCGCAGCAGGAGGGTCGTAGGTCATGGCGCAACCGGTAATCATCGAGGCGGTCCGCACCCCGATCGGGAAGCGCAACGGGTGGCTCTCGGGCCTGCGGGCACCCGACATCCTCGGCGCCGCCCAGGTCGAGGTGGTCAAGCGGGCGGGCATCGACCCGGCATCGGTCGAGCAGGTGATCGGCGGGTGCGTGACCCAGGCCGGCGAGCAGGGCTTCAACGTGACACGGACGTCGTGGCTGTTGGCTGGGCTGCCCTACGACGTCGCGGCCACGACCATCGACTGCCAGTGCGGCTCCTCGCAGCAGGCAAACCACATGGCCGCCAACCTGATCTCTGCGGGCGCGGCAGACACCGCGATCGGCTGCGGTGTCGAGACCATGAGCCGGATTCCGCTCGGCGCCAATGCCTCGGCGCCCGGCGTGGGTCGCGCGATGCCGGCTGACCTGCCCTACGACATGCCGAGCCAGTTCGAGGCGGCCGAGCGCATCGCCAAGAAGCACGGCATCACCCGCGAAGACGTCGACGCGTTCGGATTCGAGTCTCAGAAAAAGGCGGCTCGGGCGCAGGCCGAGGACCGCTTCGCCCGAGAGATCTTTGCGGTCGAGGCACCGATCGTGGGTGAGGAGGGTCCCCGGGGCGAGCACAGTGGCGAGAAGATCGTGGTCACCAAGGACCAGGGACCGCGCGACACGACGCTCGAGGGGCTGGCCAAGCTGAAGCCCGTGCTCCCGGACGGCATGCACACCGCCGGCACGTCGTCGCAGATCTCCGACGGCGCGGCCGCAGTGCTCTGGATGTCCGAGGAGCGGGCCAAGGCCGAGGGGTTCAAGCCACGGGCGAGGATCGTCGCCCAGGTGCTCGCGGGCTCCGACCCCTACTACCACCTCGATGGGCCGATCGTCGCCACGAGCAGGGTACTGGCCAAGGCCGGCATGACGATGAAGGACATGGACCTCTATGAGGTGAACGAGGCCTTCGCCTCCGTCGTACTCAGCTGGGCCAAGGTGCACGAGGCCGACATGGACAAGCTGAACGTCAACGGCGGCGCCATCGCCCTCGGCCACCCGGTCGGCGCGACCGGGAGCCGACTGATCACCACGATCCTGCACGAGCTCGAGCGGACCGACGGCACGTATGGCCTGGTGTCCATGTGCTGCGGCGGCGCTCTGGCGACGGGCACCATCATCGAGCGTCTCTGAGGTCCGCGCTCCACCCGACCGCACACCTGGGCGCCTACCTTCCGGAGGGGACCGTGTCATCGATATCCACTGAGCACCTGACGTTCGAGCGCGACGGCGCCACGGCCATCGTGACCATGAACCGCCCCGAGGCCAAGAACGCATTGAGTCTCCCGATGCTGGTCGGCATGAAGGACGCCTGGGAGGAGATCGACAACAACGACGAGATCCGCTGCGCCATCCTCACCGGCGCAGGCGGGACGTTCTGTGCCGGCATGGATCTCAAAGCCATGGGCAACAGCGACGTCGAGAAGTACCAACCCCGCATGGCCGAGGACCCCGACCTGCACTGGAAGGCCCTGCTGCGTCACTACGACGTGCAAAAGCCGCTCATCGCGGCGGTCGAGGGATGGGCGGTGGCGGGTGGTACCGAGATCCTGCAGGCCACCCACATTCGGGTGGCGGGCGAGAGCGCCGTCTTCGGAGTCTTCGAGGCCAAGCGCGGCCTCTTCCCATTGGGCGGGTCGACGGTGCGGTTGCGCCGGCAGATCCCCTACACGCTCGCCATGGAACTCCTGCTGACGGCGCGGGAGGTTCCAGCCGAAGAGGCGCTGCGCATCGGACTGATCGGCCACGTCGTGCCGGACGGCAAGGCGCTCGAGAGAGCGCTCGAGATCGCGGCCGTCATTGCGGCCAACGGGCCGCTGGCCGTGGAGGCGATCCTGCGCAGCGTCCGTGAGACCGAGGGGATGTCGGAGGTCGACGGGCTGGCCCGTGAGCTCGAGATCGGTTGGCCCGTCTTTGCGAGCAATGACGCGACCGAAGGGCAGAAGGCCTTCGCCGAGAAGCGCCCGCCCCAGTTCACCCGGACGTGAGCGAGGTCGGTCCGGGTCTGGGCTTTCCCGGCGTCGACGGACCCTCGGAGAGCACGAGGCGAGAGCCCGCACAACCGCCTGGCCGAGGCCATGCGCAGGATCAGCGCCGTGGCGGTCGGACAGCCGCTCACCGACGAGCAGGTCGAAGATGCGGCCGTGCGGGTCGCCGCGGTGGCCGACGAGCTCGAGGCGGCGGCGGAGCCCGTCAAACGGACCCGCGCGCAGCCTGACCCCATCAGCCACCCCCAGGACCACTTCTCGACCAGCCCGATGGTCGGTTATGCCAACCCCATCGCCCCGCCGGTCACCGTGTGGGTCGTCCACGGCGAGGACGACCAACGGGAGATCAGAGGCACCGTGACTTTCGGCTACCAGTACGAGGGCCCGCCCACCTGCGTGCACGGCGGGGTGATCGCCGAGCTCTTCGACGAACTGTTGGGTCTGGCCAACATCGCGGTCGGCGAGGGCGCCATGACCGGCACGTTGAAGATCCGCTACAACCGTCCGACGCCGCTGCTGGCGCCACTCAAGCTCGTAGCCCGCAACACCGGACACGAGGGCCGCAAGGTTTTCGCCTGGGGAGGGATCTACCACGAGGGGGAGCTCACCGCGGAGGCAGAGGGCATCTTCATCGACGTCATGCAGGGCAAGATGCTCGAGATCGTGCGCGCCAACGCCGACGTTGCCGAGGCCAGGCTCGTCGATCCGCAGTGGGAGCGCCTGATCGAACGCGACGCCGAACAGCGATCAGACTGAGGGGTCGGGGAGGTCTCCCCGGTCCGTTCCCGTTTCGTCCTCAGCCATCTGGCGTCGGATCTCCGCCCGCCGCATGAAGGACGGGGTGTACATCGCGACCAGGCGAGCGACGAGCACGACAAGGAATATCTGGCCCACGAGTGCCTCGAGGGCGGACGTCGTGCGGGGCAGGCCGGGTGCCGGCGTGAGGTCCCCGTAGCCCACCGTGGCCATGGTGATGTAGCTGAAATAGATGAAATCGGCAGGGCCGTGCGGCCCGGGTTGCGCGAAGAAGGTGCCGGACGCGAGCTCAATTCCGTAGTCCAGCGTGGCGAAGATCATGCCAATCAGGACGTAGATGCAGAGGGCACCCATGATCGTCTCTCCGCTTACCTTCTGATGCTGGAAGGTCCTCCATCCGATGGCGAACGGTGCGGTGAAGATGAGCGCGGAGACCAGCAGGACCACGGCGCCGTCCGCCACCGTCTCGCCCTGGATCGCCACGATGACGGCAGCGACGAAGGTGAGGCCCGAGACCACCCCGACCGCCACCATGATCCGACGCGGCACCCTCGAGGTCCAAAAGGCCAGAAGGGCGGTGAGGCAGAGCCAGCCGTTGCGCACGATCACGGCCCACGACCCGTTCCAGTTGATGGTGAACAAGACGTAGCCCACGATGAGGACGACGAAGAGCAAGCCATAGGAGTCGGGTGCCTTGATGATGGCGCGCAGGACGCCCCGCCTCGATGTGGCCTTGAGCGCTGCATCAGACGGCGGGACTTCCATCGCCCACCATCATGGCCAGGTGCAGCTCTGAGCGGTTGGACCCAGACGAGTCCTGCCGAGCGGGCTCAGATCTCTCGCTTAATGACTTCCCAGTACGGATCGCGGAGCTTGCGCTTGTAGAGCTTTCCATTTGGGTCGCGGGGCATCTCGTTGGTGAAGTCGATCGTCTTGGGCGTCTTGAACTTGGCCAGCTTGTCCCCACAGAAGGCGAGGATCTCGGCCGCCAGCTCGTCACTGGCTTCGATCCCCTCCGCCGGTTCGATGACTGCCTTGACCTCTTCACCCCAGTCCTCGTGGGGGATCCCGAAGACGGCTGCATCCCCGACCTTGGGGTGGGACAGGAGCACGTTCTCGATCTCGGCCGGATAGATGTTGGCGCCGCCCGAAATGATCATGTCGATCTTCCGGTCGCGCAGAAACAGGTAGCCGTCCTCGTCCAGTAGCCCGACATCGCCGACGGTGAAGAAGGATCCGATCCGATTCTTCTTCGTCTTCTCCTTGTCGCCCCGGTATTCGAAGTCGGCCGACTGCATGGCCATGTACACGGTGCCGATCACATTGGGCTCCGTTATCCGGTTGCCGTCGTCGTCGAAGATGCCGATCTCCGATATCGGCCATGGCTTGCCCACTGTTCCGGGCTTGGCCAGCCATTCCTCCGCGGTGACCAGCGTGCCGCCACCCTCGCTGGCCGCGTAGTACTCGTCGATCGCGTTGCCCCACCACGCGATCATCTTGTGCTTCACGTCGACCGGGCATGGTGCAGCGGCATGGATCATGTGGCGCAGGGAAGTGACGTCGTACTTGGCCCGGACGTCCTCGGGAAGCGCGAGGAGGCGGTGGAACTGGGTCGGCACCATGTGCGAGGTGGTGACGCTTCGCTCTTCGATGAGCCGAAGCATCTCCTCGGGCTGCCACTTGTCCATCAGCACCAAGGTGTGCCCGAGGTGGAGGGACGCACTCCCGAAGCGCAAGACCGCGGTGTGGTACAGCGGCGAACCGATGATATGGACGTTGTCGTCCTGGGGCTGGATGCCGAAGAGGAACAGCAGGCCCGAGAGCCCGAGCGCCGCCTGCTCTGGCGTCACACCGAGCAGCTTCCGGTAGATCCCCTTGGGATTGCCCGTCGTTCCCGATGTGTAATTCATGACGTCGCCGATGGTGCGGTCCTCGGGCAGGGTGCTGGGCTGGGCGTCACGCACCGCGGCATAAGACGAGAATCCCGGGACGGAGCCCACCGCCAGTCGCCCCTCTGCGGAGATGCCGGCCTCGTCGGCGGCCGCCGTGGCCACGTCGCTGAAGCGCTCGTGGGCCACGAAGGCCTTGGCGCCCGAGTCCTTCAAGATGTAGGCCACCTCGGGTGCCACGAGGTGGTGGTTGATGGGCACCAGGTACAAGCCCGCCTGCAGGGCGGCCAGATAGACCTCGATCATCTCGGTGCCGTTCGGGAGCAGCGTGGCCACGACGTCGCCCAGACCGAATCCCTGAGCCCGCAGCGCGTGGACCAGCTGATTGGAGTGACCGAGCAATTCTGCGGCCCGCACGTCGTCGCCCTCGGGGGTCACCAGGGCCAGGTAGTCGGGTTCCTCCTGAGCCAGTGCCCAGAAGCCGAGATCACCCATCAGCAGTCTCCTTGCAGCTCGACGAGCGGGTGCAAGTGGCAGCCCCCGCCACGGGCAGACTAGAACGTGTTCTAACTAAGGGCAATTGCAGCAGCCTCGGCGCGGCCGGGGAGAGAGAGGCAGGGCACACGACGATGGCAGGGTTCCTCGAGGGCAAGGTGGTCGCCGTCACCGGCGGTGGCGGCGGTATCGGGCGTGCCGTCGCGTTGGCTGCGGCGGCCGAGGGGGCGAAGGTCCTGGTGGCCGACTACGGCGTCGGCATGGCGGGAGAGGATCCCAGCAGCGAGGTGGCAGACGCCGTCGTGGACGAGATCACCAAGGCGGGCGGAGAGGCCCTCGCCGTCGCCGACGACATCTCGAAGATGGAGTCCGGCGAGCGGTTGATCGGCACTGCGGTCGAGCGCTACGGCCGGATCGACGGCGTGGTGGCGGTGGCCGGGATTCTGCGCGAGCGCATGCTCTTCAACATGTCGGAGGACGAGTGGGACGCGGTCATCACCACCCACATGAAGGGCCACTTCACCGTCTTCCGGGCGGCGGCCGCCGTCATGCGCAAGCAGGAGGGTGGGGGAGCGTTGATCGGGTTCACGTCCGGAGCCTTCGCGGGCAGCGTGGCCCAGGCCAACTACGCCGCGGCCAAGGGCGGCATCGTTTCGCTGGTGCGCTCCGCTGCGGTCGGGCTCTATCGCTACGGCGTGACCGCAAATGCGATCGCCCCGGTGGCCCGCACGAGGATGTCGGCCAACGTCCCGGGCGAACTGTCCGAGATGGGCGACCCCGAGGATGTGGCGCCGATGGTCGTCTACCTCCTCAGCGATCGGGCCAAGCATGTGACGGGGCAGGTGTACACCGTGGTCGGTTCGAAGATCGCCGTGTGGAATCAGCCGGTCGAGGTCAGGGCGATGTGGGCCGACGGCCGTTGGACGCCCGAGCAGATCGCGGCGCGCATCGACGGCAACATCGGCCAGGAACGCATGGGCATGATCGACCGCCTGGAGCAGATGCGTCAGGCCGCGGCGTCGGGCGAGAAGCCCAGCGGCGGCTGACTCAGGTCACCCGGTGCAGGCGCGGCCGGGGTACAGCGGCGGCGTAGACCTCGAGCGAGTTCCCCTCATGGTGCGCACCCACGACGGTGGCCGCACCGAACTGGTCGTCGTCGAAGACCCGGCCCATGTTCTTGCCCCAGGTCACCGCGGACCGGGCGATCTGACGGTCCGGGTGTTCCCACGGCGGTATGCAGACCTCAATCTGGTACATCGGTTCGAAGGTCACGACATGGGTGGGAGCACCGCCCTGAGAGGCGAGCCACTCTGCCTTTTCCTCTTCGGTCCAGATCTTGTCGTTCATGATCGGTGTCCACGGCTGGACTGTGGCCATCACGTTCCCCCCGCTGTTGTTGTGGGTATCGGCACCACGCCGAAGCCTCTTGAGACCAGCCACTGTCGGAGAGCAGTACGACGCACCCAGCGCAACGGATGGCACAACTCGAGGGTGCCGACCGGGTGCACGGGGGGTGCGGGTCCACCACTCGCGCCGATTCGCTCCGTAGCCTGAACAGTCGTCGGCCCTGGGCGGGGTGACGCGGATCGCCTTCTCGGGGCGGTCAAGACGGAAGGAATGGGGATTACCCTCGTGGTCGCATCGGCGGAAGAAGACTCCGAACGCGAAGCTCCGGTACCCGAGCTCCGACCCTGGTGCGAGGTGGGTTGGATCTTCAAGAACGGCGACGCCGTTGCGGTGGAGCGCCAGGCTGAGCCACTCCGTGTCCGCCCGCCTCAGCCTCGCCGGTCGCAACGCGAGTAGCTCAGGCCAGCTGTTCCGCCTCGTCCGGTTGCGCCTCCACTTCGGGCTCGTGGTGCGAGGTCAGCCAGTCCCGCCAGCGTGACCGGGTGCGCAGCAGAATGATGGCGCCACCCACCACGAGCAGGACGCCGGCCAGCTGCACCAGGTCGGATCCGAGTGCACCGTCCTCACCGAGCCAGAGATGCTCGTCGAGCGAGCGCTCAATTCCCCAGAGCACCATGGTCGTTCCGAGCACGATTCCCGTGGGATAGCCGCGGCGCGGGAGGCCGTTGGGCCAACGGTCGAGGGCTCGCTCAATGAGGATGAGGATCAGGTAGACGCTGAAGTCCTCGAGCGCCTGGAAGACCGGGACCGGGAGGCGCCGGCCGCTCTGCCCGGCGTAGTACAAGCCGAACCACTGGTGGGTCGGGTGGCCGCCTCCGGCGACCATCAGCTGGGGGCCCAGGAGGCGGCCGAGGGCCCAGGAGGCCATGAGGACGGGCATGACGAGGTCAAGGGCCCGTCCGAGGGGGAGTTCGGGGCAGCGCCGTCGGGTGAGGACGATCCCCGTCGGCACCGCGAAGAGAAGGCCGCCGAACGAGGAGAGGCCCCCGTGCCAGATGGCGAAGATGTCCCCGAAATTGTGGGAGTAGAAGCTGAGGTTGGTCAGCACGTGGAGGGCGCGAGCTCCGACCACCGCCGCCAGGATGACCCAGAGGAACACGGCGACGAACCAATCGGTCGGATAGCCGTTCTTGCGCAGACGCCGCTCGAAGTAGCTGAAGCCGAACCAGAAGGTGAGCGCGAGCCCGATGCCGTAGGTGTGGACCTGAAGCGGTCCAAGGTGGAAGACGACGGGAATCGGTTTCATGGCGCGGCGACCGCCAGGTTAGAGCCGACGGGCAGCCGAATCCGTGCGGCGGGAAGGCGGCCGGGGGAGAAAGACGCTACGGACGGCCGGCGCCGACGAAGCCGTCGCCCAGACGCAGGGCGGTCACCCAGACCACGGCTCCGGTGTACGGAGCCTCGATCATCTCGCCCGGTCCGACGTACATGGCGACGTGCTCGGAGCCGCCGGGACCGTAGAAGAGAAGGTCACCCGGCTGGAGGTCGCTGATGGGGACCGGGGTCGAGTCAGCCATCTGGGCACCCGAGTAGTGGGGCAAGCCCACCCCCACCTGGCCCCATGACCAGGCCGTCAGGCCTGAGCAGTCGAAACCGGGGGAGGCCGAGCCCTTGGGCGACTCGCCGCCCCAGACGTAGGGCACGCCTTCCTGGCTCTCGGCGGCCTGCACGGCACCGGCTCCTCCGGCTGCGGTGGGAGGGGGAGCGGCCTGGCTCACCGCGGCGGGAGCAGCGGCAGCGACGCTCGCGCTCTGCTGCTGGGTGGCTGCGGCGGCGGTCGCGGCGGCAGTCCGCGCGGCGGCCAGCTTGGCTGCAGCAGCTTGCGCGGCGGCCTGCGCCTCGGCTTCCTGCTGTTGCTTGACGAGCGTGGCGATCTGACCCTGTTCCTGGGAGAGCGCCTGAGACTGTTGCGAGATCGCCTGCTGGTTCTGCGCGACGGCGTTCTGCTCGACGCTCACCTGGTTCTGGGCCTGCGTCTGCTCGCCCTGCAGTTGGTTCTCCTGAGCGTTCAGCTGGCTCTCGGCCGTGTGCAGGTTGTCCACGGCGAGCGAGATGTCGCCTTCCGCGATCTGGTTGTACTCGGTCGTCGCGCCGAGCGTCGCCTCGTTCCCACTGAAGATGGGGTTCTGCGCCGACGCGGAGCCGTCGCTGATGTAGTTGGCCACCGCCGCCTTGGACAGCGTGGTTCTGTCCTTCGCCACCTGCTTCTGGTCGGACGCGATGTTCGCCTGCGTGCTGGCGATGCTCGAGGTGATCTGCGACAGGTGGTACTTCGCTTGGTCGTACTGCTGGCTCAGTGCGGACATCTCGTTCTGAGCCTGTTCGAGCTGTGACTCGATGGCGGCCGCCTTGGCCTTTGCATCTGAAATGGCATCACCAGCCGCCGGACGCGCCAAACCGAGCACAGTGCTTGACAACACTGTGACAACGGCCAACCCGGGAATGGCAACCCGCTGGAGCCACGAGATGCTCCTGGTCGGCGTTGGCGTGGAGTGGCCCAGAACCCGCTCTACGTCAGTCACGATGGTGGACATTCTTATCGGTGGCCTCCGGGCGGTTCAAACATCCTCGGTGCTACATAGCTGTTTCCGGTCGTACCAGAGGTAGGAATCAGCAGGTGAACGCCGAATATGGGAAATTCGAACTTCTTGTGAACTCATTCGCAGAACGACTCGAACGCTCAGGAACTACGGTCCTTCGGATGGGCGAGCTGATCGAATTTCCGAGCAACGGATCCACTGCCGGCGGCTACTTGGCCGTCCCGGAGGGCGGAAGTGGGCCCGGCATCGTCGTCATCCAGGAGTGGTGGGGCCTGGTCGACCACATCATGGATGTCTGCGACCGCTTCGCCGCGGCGGGCTTCGTGGCGCTGGCGCCGGATCTGTACCACGGGCAGAAGGTGCCGCCCGGCGAACCCGACGAGGCCGGCAAGGCGATGATGGCGATGCGGCTGGACCAGGCCGGGCGCGACATGAGCGGTGCCATCGACGAGCTCTTGCGCCGCAGCTCGTCCGAGCACGTGGGGGTGATCGGGTTCTGCATGGGCGGCGGTCTCGCCCTCGTGCTCGCCACCCAGCGACCGGACGCGGTGTCGGCCGTCGTGCCCTGCTACGGCATCATCCCGTGGCCCGACGTGCAGCCCGACTACGGCGCGCTCGAGGCCGCCGTGCTGGGTCACTATGCGGAGAAGGACGATTTCTTCACCCCCGAGGCGGCCAACGCGCTGGGTGACCAGTTGCGGAACCTGGGCAAGTCGGTCGAGATCATCATCTATCCCGGTGCCGACCACGCCTTCTTCAACGACACGCGTCCCGAGGTCTACGACGCCGATGCGGCGCGCGCTCTGTGGGAGCGTTCGTTGGAGTTCTTCCGCCAGCACGTGCAGTGAGCGGTCGCGCCCTCACGGCGCGGCCCTGCGGTCCCGGCCGGAGCCTCCGGGATAGGCCCGCGAAGAGCTTTGTTAGCCTTTGGGGCATGTCAGCACGCTCCCGTGACCTGCCCCGCCGTTCCTGCCTGTCGACCCCGGGCTCGAATGAGAAGTTCCTTGCCAAGGCACCCACCGTCCCGGCTGACATGACCTTTTTGGATCTCGAAGACGCAGTGGCGCCTCTCGAGAAGGAGGCGGCGCGGCCCAAGGTGGTCGACGCCATCAAGAACCTGTCCTGGGACGACCGGGTGCTCTGCGTGCGGGTCAACGCCTGGGACACGGAGTGGACGTACAGCGACGTCATCGAGGTCGTGGGCAACGCGGGCGAGCGGCTCGACGAGCTCATGCTGCCCAAGGTCCAGTCGGCGGCCGAAGTCCAGGCCCTCGACCTCTTGCTGACCCAGGTGGAGAAGACGTCGGGTCTGCCGGTCGGGCACATCGGGATCGAGGCCCAGATCGAGACAGCGCGCGGGCTGATCAACGTGGATGAGATCTGCGCCGCGTCACCCCGGCTCGAGACCATCATCTTCGGACCGGCGGACTTCGCAGCCAGCATCGAGATGCCCGTGCTCACCGGGGGCATCGACATCCCCGAATACCCCGGGGATCACTTCAACTACGTCTTCAGCCGCATCCTCATGGCGGGACGAGCCAACGGGCTCCAGGTCATCGACGGCCCCTTCCTCAAAGTGCGCGAGCTCGACGCCCTGCGCGACTACTCGCTCCGCACGCGCATGCTCGGTTACGACGGCAAGTGGGCGCTTACGCCGGACCAGGTCACCGTCCTCAACGAGGTGTACTCGCCCACCCAGGAGCAGTTCGACCGGGCGTTCGACATTCTCGAGGCCTACCGCAAGGCCACCGATGAGGACCGGACCGGCGCGGTGATGTTCGGCGACGAGATGATCGACGAGGCGAGCCGCAAAATCGCGCTCAAGTTCGTCAGCCGCGGCGAACGGGCCGGGCTGAGTCGGAGCGCGTCCTAGCCGATCAGGCGGCGAGCGATGACCTTGAGCGCCAGGGTCTCGTCGGCGCCCTCGAAGATCGACAGCACTCGAGCGTCGACGAAGTAGCGGCTGACGGCGAATTCCTCGGCGTAGCCCATGCCGCCGTGGATCTGCATGGCCTCGCGGGTCACCCACTCGGCGGCCCGGCAGACGTAGGCCTTCACCATGGACGCCTCGAGCGTGCCCTCGCCCTGAGCCATCAGTCGGGCGACGTGGTACGAGCTCTGACGGGTGGCCTGGATCAATACGGCCATGCGGCCCAACTTGGCCTGGGTCAGTTGGTAGTCGCCGATCGGCGAGCCGAACACCCTGCGCTCCGCGGCGTACGACGCCGCCGCCTCGTAGGCGGCCTGCATGACGCCGAGAGCCCGGGCTGCGGTCTGGAGCCGCCCGTTCTCGAAGCCTTGCATCTGGAGGTAGAAGCCCTTGCCGAGGCCGTCGCTGCCCCCGACCAGGTTGGCCTCGGGCACGAACCAGTTCTCGAAGGCGAGTTCGTAGGAATGCATGCCCCTGTAGCCGAGGGTGTCGATGGGCCGCCCCTCGAGTCGTCCCGCCGCGAGGTCGGCCGGGCGTTCGGCTGACGCCTCCTGGGTAAAGAGGAAACCCTTTCCGTCACCGCGTGGCTTCTCCACCACGAACATGGACAGACCCCGGTGGGCGAGCGAGCGGTCGGGATCGGTGCGGGCCAGCAGCATCAGGACGTCGGCTCGGGCGGCAAAGGTGCACCACGTCTTGACCCCGTTGATCACCCATCCGCCCTCGACAGGTGTGGCCGAGGTGACGATGCCAGCGACGTCGGAGCCGTAGTCCGGCTCGGTCACCGCGACGGCGGCCAGGATCTCGGCCGAGGCCAGCTTGGGAAGCCAGTGTTTCTTCTGCTCTTCGGTGCCGCCGTAGACCAGCGCGCGGGTCAGGATCTCGGGTCGCGTGATGAGCGAACCTCCGACGCCGAGTGAACCCCAGCTCAACTCCTCGGTGGCGACGACCATGCCCATGTAGTCGCTTTCGCCCCCGGACGCGAACCCGTCGTACTCCTCGGGGACCGACAGCCCGAAGCCCCCGAGTTCGGCCAGACCCTCGATGACCTCTTCGGGGATGTCACCGTTGGTGCGGTGCACGTGCTCGGCATGCGGCCGCACCTTCTCCTCGGCAAAGCGGTGAAACGTCTCGCGGACCAGTTCGAAATCCTCGCCCAGGTGGCGAGGACCCTCGAGGCCGGCCAGTCCGGCTAGCACGGCCGGGTCGCGCTCGGCCTCCAAAAAATCGCTGACCGGCTCGAACCACCCGCGCTCGACACCCCAGAGCTGCTCGCGGCCGGCCACCTTGCCGGCCAGGTCTGCCACCACGTCGGCCACGAAGGCGCCTGCGATCCGGGCCTCCACGTCGCCCAGGGCCCCGTAGTCCAGCGTGGCCCGTGCGGTGGCCACCGCGGCCGCGGCGTGGGCCACGTCGTAGGCGACGACCTGATTGGCGTCGGTTCCGCCGTGCCCGCGGACGGCGGCGCAGGCCTGGTCGACCAGTTCCTGGGCCAGGTCGACCGCCCGCGCTGCGTCGGTCAAGGAGGGAGAGTGGGTCGCCGTCACGGGTCGCGACGCTACCGGCTGGCCCGGCGGCCTCTCTCTTCCCTCAGTCGCGTCGCCCGATCACCGTGACGAGTGGTGGGAGAACCACTGGGTCTTCGCCCGGATCAACCCCGGTGAGGGTTTCGAGGTAGCGGGACACGGGTCCGGGACCCACGCCGGCCGGCGCCTCGGCCCAGGCGTCGATCACTTCGAGCCCGACGTCGCGCACCAACGCCGGAAGGATGGCGCCGACGTCGGGGTGGCGTGCACCGGGCATGGAGAACGGCATGCCGTCGATCCGCCCCGCGCTGGTGATGGGTTCTTGGACGACGACCCAGCCCCCGGGCCGTACCGCGGCCGCCATCATGCGCACCACGGCGGGGGGCTCGTGCACGTGGAGCAAGAGGAACCGGCAAAAAGCGAGGTCCACCTCCTCGGGCAGTGACAGGTCTTCGCCGGCCTGGGTCAGCGCAATGACCTGCGCGTGCGCCGCCGCGGCTCGGGCCACCTCGTCGCGGGTGCGCGGGTCGCTGTCGACGGCGTAGACCCGGCCATCACGTCCGACCATTTCGGCCAGGGCCACCGACACGTCGCCCCCACCGGCCCCGACATCGACACAGCGCCAGCCGCTCGACAGGCCGAGCCGTTCGAGCGCCGTGGCCAGCGGCCGACGGTAGACGTCGTCACGCAGCCCCTTGAGCTCACCCACCTCGCCCACGTCAGGAAGCCGCCGTCACCATGACCTCGCACTCTACGGCTGGCACCGGTCCGGGGCGTACCGCCGGCGAGGCGACGCTCCTCCAGCACACGCCACCCGCAGGTCGAAGGTCGTCACCGGAACGAGAACGCGGTCTGATCTTGCTCTTCTGGAAGGACAGCGCCGGACCGATAACCTCCCTGACCGTGAAAGTCACCATGTTGCTGTGCGACGCCGCCCAGGTGTCCGATGGAAAGCTCTACATCCTGGGGGGTGGCTGGAGTATGACGGGGCCAGAGCCTGTCCCCTCCGCCGTGGCCCTGAAGATCGACGTGGATTGGCACGAGGCAGAGGCCTCCCACCATTGGGAACTGTTCCTCGAAGACGCGGACGGCCGCCCGGTGCTGATGGAGACGGCAGAGGGAACCCAGCCCGTCGAGGTGCGCGGCGAGTTCACTGTCAGCCAGCCGCCCGGCATCCCCGAGGGATCGCCGATCGACGTCGCTCTGGCCGTCAACCTCGGCCCCATCCCGTTGGCTCCCGGCACCCGCTTCGCCTGGCGCCTCACCATCGACGGTGAGGCGTTGCCGGGTGCATCCCTCGGTTTCACCACGCGGCCGCGACCGGCCGAGGAAGAATGACCGTTTACGACCGGCCCTTCGGGCGCTACCTCGAGGATTTCGTTCCCGGTGACGTCTACAAGCACTGGCCGGGTAAGACGATCACCGAATACGACGATCATCTCTTCTGCATGATCACCATGAACCACCACCCGCTGCACACCAACGCGTGGTTCGCGGAGAACGAAACGGTGCAGGGCAAGAACGTCGTGGTCGGCAACCTGGTGTACTCGCTTGCGCTCGGCATGAGCGTTCCCGACGTCAGCGGGTCGTGCATCGCCAATCTCGAGGTCGAGTCGCTGCTGCACCGATCACCCACGTTCCACGGCGACACTATTTACGCGGAGACGCACGTGCTCGAGGCCACGCCGTCCAAGTCGAAGGACGATCGGGGCATCGTCACGGTGGAGACCAAAGCTTTCAACCAGCACGGCGACGAGGTGTGCTACTTCCGGCGCAAGCTCATGGTGTGGAAACGCGATGCGGCGCCGGCGCGGCGCCGGCCCTATCCCGACGACGTCTGGGACTGAGTTTCCGCCCGTCGCGGCCGCCCGGGCCCGCCGCTTCGGTCAGCGGGTCCTCGACTGGGGTGCCGAGCACCGACGCGACCTCCCCTGGCGCCGGACGCGCGATCCCTGGCACATCCTCGTGTCCGAGGTCATGCTCCAGCAGACGCAGGTGGAGCGGGTCGTGCCCCACTACGAGCGCTTCACGCTGCAGTTCCCCGATCCCGCCACTTGTGCCGCCGCCGGCCCGGCCGAGGTGGTGCGCCACTGGTCGGGCCTGGGCTACAACCGGCGAGCCCTGAACCTCCAACGCAGTGCCGTCGCCCTGGTCGAGGGGCATGGCGGTGCCCTGCCGGCCGGGGAGGCCGCCCTCCGTGCGCTGCCGGGGATCGGTCCCTACACGGCGCGGGCCGTGCGCAGCTTCGCCTTCGGCGAGGACGTGGCGGCGGTCGACACGAACGCGGTGCGGGTGCTGGCCCGTTGTGTGGCGGCACGAGGCCTGAGCGTCCCCGAGGCCACGCGCCTGGGCGACCAGCTGGTGCCGCCCGGCCGGTCCTGGGAGTTCAACCAATCGATGTTCGACCTGGGCGCCACCGTCTGCATGGCGCAGCCTCGCTGCGACCGGTGCCCGTTGCGGCGCCAGTGTGCCTGGCGGCGCCAGGGCTCCGATGCGCCCGATCCGTGGCGCGCCAGCCCGGTGTCGCGTCCGCAGAGCGTCTTTGCCGGGTCGGACCGCCAGGGGAGGGGACGCCTCCTCGACGCGCTGCGCCGTGGTCCCGTGCGCCGGGTAGGGCTGGCGATGGCGTGCGGATGGCCCGACGATGCGGCCCGGGCGGAGCGGGTGGCGGGCGATCTGGTCACCGAGGGATTTGCCCGCTGGTCCGGCGGCCGGACGCCCGCCCTCGGGTTGGTCGAGTGGGCGCGCCCGCCGAGGCCGCCCGCCGTCAGGCGGTGAGGAATCGCACGATGTGCGCGTTGACCACGTCGGGCCGTTCGACGTGGAGGAAGTGTCCGGCATCGTCGACGACTTCCATTTCGGAGCCTTCGGCCAGGAACGCCAGTGGGTCCGTGCTGATGGACGAAAGCAGCATGCAGTTGTCGTCGCGCCCGTGCAGGTACAGGGTGGGCTTCGGTGTGGGCAGCAGCGTCGACGCCTGCTCGTCGGCCAGCTCGGGCACCTGGAGCTCGGGCTGGTACAGGGCGCGGTAGTAGCTGATGGCGGCGAGCATGTGCTCGGGATCGCCGATGGACTCCTTGACCCTGGCCACGTCCCAGCTGCCGTCGTAGCCCGGCGACCAGTCGGCCCAGAGGTGGTCGACGAAGGAATAGTCGTCCAGCGGGAGCGCCGCCTCGGCTAGGGGGAGAGGAAGAAGAACATGTACCAGCTGCGCTGCAATTGGGCGTAGGTCAGCAGCGACATGCCGATGGCCATGGTGGGCGGCACGGCGGCCGTGACGGCACGGCGCCAGCGGTCGGGCGCGTGCGCCACGGCCCCATAGGTCGCCATGGCCCCCCAGTCGTGGCCGACTATGACGGCATCGGCCTCGGCCCCGAGGGCCTCGTGCAACCCGTTGGCGTCGCGTACGACGGCACCGAGCTGGTAATGGCCGTCGGCCGGCAATTGCGTCGGCGCGTAGCCGCGCAGGAAGGGCGCCACGGCGTGAAAGCCGGCGGCCGCCAACTCGGGCAGGAGGTAACGCCAGGTGTGGGCCGAATCGGGGAAGCCGTGCAGGCACAGGGCCAGGGGCCCATCGGCCGGGCCCTCCTCGAAATAGGCGAAGTCCAGGCCGTTGGCAGCGATCGTCTTGGCTTCCATGCATGAAGAACGTAGTTGCGCGGGCCGCGGTATCGTCGACCGGGTGAACGTCACGTTCTACGGGGTGCGCGGATCGTGTCCGTGCTCGGGGGACCGCTACCGTCGCTACGGGGGGAACACGTCCTGCCTCGTGGTCACGATGGACGATGACGAGCCGCTGATCGTCGACCTGGGCACCGGTCTGCGAGCGCTCGGGGACGACATCCAGAAGGAGGTGCGGGCACTGGGGACGCCGATGCACGCCACGGCGCTGCTGACCCACCTGCACTTCGACCACATTCTGGGCATCCCCTTCTTCGCACCGCTGCACGATCCGGGGGCCCGCCTGACCGTGCACGGGCCGGCCCAGCCCAAGGGCTCGCTCAAGGACGCGCTGCATGCGGCGGTGCAGCCGCCGGTGTTCCCCATCCACATGGAGCAGTTCCGCGGCGAGCTGATCACGATCGACACCCGGGACGAGGATTTCTCGGTGGGCACCGCCAAGGTCATGGCGCGCCACATTCCCCACGCCGGGCCGACGCTGGGCTACCGGATCGAGGCCGAGGGTCGGTCCCTGGCCTACCTGCCCGACCACCAGGCCCCGCTCGACCGCCGCACCATTCCTGAAGCCGTGCTCGAGCTCTGCCACGACGTCGATCTCCTGGTGCACGACGGGCAGTACACCGACGACGAGTTCTCGGCCAAGGCCGACTGGGGTCATTCGACCGCGGCCTACGCCGTGCACGTGGCCGCCGAGTCGGGCGCCAAGCGGATGCTCCTCTCGCACCACGACCCCTCGCACACCGACCGCGAACTCGACCGCATTCTCAACGGCGCCCGGCGCCTGCCCGAGGCCAAGCAGCTCGAGGATCTCTCGTCGGCCCACGAAGGCCAGACCGTCGACCTGGGCAAGGCCTAGGAAAAACTCGGTTGACCACGGGCCTCGACCAGGCCCGGTTCCGCGAGGTGCTCGGCCACTTCGCCACCGGGGTGACGATCGTCACCGCGCTCGAGGAGGGCGTGCCCGTCGGCTTCTCGTGCCAGTCGTTCGCCGCGCTCTCGCTCGATCCGCCCATGGTCGTCCTGGCCCCGGCCCGCACCTCCACCAGTTGGCCCCGCATCCGCGCCGCCGGTTCCTTCTGCGTGAACATCCTCGGCGAGCACCAGGAGGCGGTGTGCCGCGCCTTCGCCATCTCGGGCGGCGACAAGTTCTCGGGCGTCGGCTGGCGCCCCGGTATCACCGGCGCCCCCGTGATCGACAACTCGCTGGCCGTCGTGGAATGCGAGCTGGGGGACATCTTCGAAGGTGGTGATCACGAGATCGTCATCGGACGCGGTCGTCGCGCTCGACGTCGGCGAAGGTGGGCCACTTCTCTTCTACCGGGGTGGCTTCGGTCGTTTCGTTTCCTGAAGTCGGGCGCTGGTACGGTTCGCCACCGTGCCCGAACTGATCGCCTCCGCCCACATCGACGACGTCATCCTGGTCCGCCCGGACGTCCACGGCGACGAGCGGGGCCGCTTCGTCGAGACCTACCGGCGCAGCTGGTTCGGCGACGAGCAGCTTGGAGATGGTCCAGGGCAACCGCTCCGAGAAGCAGGCCGGCGCGCTGGTCGGCCTGCACTACCACCTGCGCCAGGCCGACTACTGGTACGCCCTGCGGGGCACCGTGCGGGTGGTGCTTCACGACCTCCGGGTGGGTTCGCGCACCGATGGGGCGACCCAGGTCATCGACCTCTCGGGCGATACCGACCAGGGCGTCTACATCCCACGCGGGGTGGCCCATGGCTTCGCCGCCCTGACCGACGTGCTGCTCACGTACCTGGTCGACAACTACTACGACAACTCGGACGAACTCGGGCTGGCCTGGGACGACCCGGCCGTCGGAGCCGACTGGGGCTTGACCGACCCCATCCTCTCCGCTCGCGATCAGAGCAACCCGCGGCGAGCCGACATTCCCGACGACATCCGTCCGAAGCTGGGTCACTGACGCCCGCCTCGCGCCGTCGCCGGGGGCCGCAGCGACGGTTCCCGCGGCTCCGCCGCGGCCGGCCCGATGGCGCGACATCGGTGCGCACACCGGGGTGAGGCCCGTGGACCCCGTTCGATCCTGTTGAATAGGAGGCGATGCTCATCGGTGTGATCGCCGCTGTCGTCGTCGTGGCCGTCGTGGCCGCCGCGCTGCTCCTGCGGCGTTCGCAGGACGACGTCCACTCGGTCGAGCACTACCACCGCCAGCTGCACACGCTCGAGGAGATCCGCTCCCATCCCTCGGGTGACGACGCTCCCGCCGACCGGGGCCGGTGCGGGCGCTGAAGGGAACGGTGCCGAGGGGAACGGTACGGACCGAGAGGCGTATCCAGCACGTGCGTTTCGCGTCTCGGGTTCGCGGACGGTCCGCCTGACCGACCTCGAGACCCCGATCGTCCCGCCGGCGCCGCCCCCGGCGGTCCCCAACCCGGCCGAGCCGGTCAAGTTCGACGACACCGGGGCAGGTGGGGCGCTGATCGGCGGGGGTGAAGGTGAAGGTCAGGGTGAGGGTCCGGCCGAGGTGCCCCAGACCGTCGTTCATGCGGGACGGCGGCGACAAGGCGATGCACTCCATCGACCACCGCCCGCGCCGGCTGGGCGCACCCCTCGCCGCCATCGGCGTGGTGGCCGTGCTGATCGTCGTACTCATCGTGACCGGGCTGCACTCGGACACCAAGCCGCCCCGGCACGGGTCGTCCTCCACCGCCACGACCACGACGGTGCACAACTCGACGACGGTGCCCGCGCACGGGCGTGGTCGCGGCGAGCGACGGGCGGGAGCGGTCATCGGGCGGGCGACGACCACCACCACGACGACGGCGCCCCCTGCCGTGTCGGCGGCGACGGCGGCCACGCCGCACGCCGCCACCTACGACGTGGCCGCGGCCTCCTACTCGTTGTCGCTCGCCGCGTCCTCGGGCGAGTGCTGGGTCGAGGCGGAGAACCCGGCGACGGGGACCGTCCTCTTCAGCGGCACGCTGTTCTCGGGGCAGTCGCACATCGTGTCGGCCAGCGGTCCGGTCGTGGTGATCGCCGGCGCGCCCGGCGCGTTCGCGGCCACGGTCAACGGCGTGCCGGTCACGTTGCCTCCGGGGTACCAGGCGCCGTTCACCCTGACGTTCCAGACGCCCGGCAGCGGGCGGGGACACGTCGACGTGCGACGACGACGACCCCGACGACCTAGGAGCTGGGCCGGCCGCCTCGGCCTCGGCCAGACCGAAGGCGTCGAGCAGGAAGGCGAACACCGTGGCCTGCTCCTTCCAGGCGTCGTAGCGCCCCGACGGGCCGCCGTGGCCCGCACCGAGCTCGGTCTTGAGCAGGACTTTCGTCTCGGGGACGGTGGCCCGCAGCTTGGCCACCCACTTGGCCGGTTCCCAGTAGGAGACCCGGGGGTCGTTGAGGCCGCCCGTCACGAACAGCGACGGGTAGCGGCGGGGCGAGCCGTCGCTCTCGGCCGCGGCCACGTTGTCGTAGGGCGAGTAGCTCAGCATCCGCCAGTAGGCCTCGTTGTCGTCGAGGGGGTTGCCCCACTCCTCCCATTCGCCGACGGTGAGGGGGAGCTCGTCGTCGAGCATGGTGGTCACGCAGTCGACGAAGGGCACCTCGGCCACCAGCGCGCAGAAGAGCTCGGGCGCCTGGTTGGCCACGGCGCCGATGAGCAGGCCGCCGGCCGAGCCGCCGCGCCCGGCCAGCGGCGCCCGGCCGGGCGACGCCCGCCTCGATCAGGGCGCGGGCACACGCGGCGAAGTCGCTGAACGTGTTCGCCTTGTGCTCCATGCGCCCGTCGAGATACCACGACCGCCCCATCTCACCGCCGCCGCGCACGTGGGCGATGGCGAAGACCACGCCGCGGTCGAGCAGCGAGAGGCGGTGGTGGGAGAAGGCCGGGTCGATGGAGATCTCGTAGGCGCCGTAGCCGTAGAGCACGGTCGGCGCGGGCAGCGCCAGGCCGCGCCGGTGCACCAGCGAGATGGGGACGCGGGTGCCGTCGGGGGCGAGCGCCCACTCGCGCCGGCTGACGTAGCGGGCCGGGTCGAAGTCGCCCAGGACGGGCTCCTGCTTGAGCAGCGTCTCCTGGCGCCCGTCGAGCTCAATCTGGAGCACGCTGGCCGGCGTCACCATGGAGGTGCGCCCGATGCGCAGGGAGAGCGGATCGGGCTCGGGGTTGGCGCCGAGCCAGGTGGAGGACGGGCTGTCGATGGAGGGCACGATCCAGCCCTCGGTCAGGAGGTTGCCGGCGAAGGGGTCGGCCTCGTCCGCGCCGGCCAGCGGGAGCACCCGCACCTCGGTCTGGGCCTCGGAGCGCTCGCTCAGCACCAGCACCGAGGTGAACGCGTCCACGTCCTCGACGCGCACGCCGGGCCGGTGGGGCACCACTTCGCGCCAGGGGCCGTCGAGGTCGTCGTCGGGTGCGACCAGGACGCGGAAGTCGAGCGCGTCCTCGTTGGTCAGCGCGACGAACCAGCCCCGACCGGCGCCCCGGCTGAGATGGTCGACGCCGTACTCGACGCCCTCGCGGCGCGCCATGAGGACGCGCGGTGACTCGAGGGGCCGGTCGGCCGGGATGGCCGACCACTCGGTGGTGTTCGTGCTGTGCAGGCCGACGAGCACGAAGGCCTCGTCGCGGCTCGTGCCGACGCCCAGGGCGAAGCGGCGGTCGGGTTCCTCGACGACGAGGACGTCGGACACCGGGTCGCCGCCCACCCGGTGACGCCACAGCTGGAAGGGGCGCAGCGCCTCGTCCAGGCGGACGTAGAAGACGTAGTCGGCGCCGGCGGACCAGGCCAGTCCGTAGCCGGTGTCCGGCACGACCTCGGCGGCGCGGCGCGGTGCCGGCGTCGAGCGGCGTGAAGCGCAGCTCGTACTTCTCGTCACCGGTGCGGTCGGTCGAGTAGGCCAGCCAGCGGTGGTCGTGGCTGACGGCGGCGCTGCCCACGGCGAAGTAGTCCGAGCCTTCGGCCAGCGCGTTCTCGTCGAGGAGGATCTGCTCCTCCTCGCCCGGCTCCCCGGCCGGCGGCAGCTCGCCCCGGCCCCGGGCGGGCCGGCGGCAGTGGATGGCGTAGCTCTCGCCCTCCTCGGTGCGGGTGTAGTACCACCAGGGCCCCCGCCGGACCGGCACCGACATGTCGGTTTCCTTGATCCGGGCCTTCATCTCCTCGAAGAGCCCCTCGCGCAGCGCGGCCAGGGGTTCGAGCGTGGCCTCGGTGTAGGCGTTCTCCGCCTCCAGGTAGGCCAGCACGGCGGGATCCTCCCGCTCGCGCAGCCAGAACCAGGGGTCCTCGCGGTTGTCGCCGTGGGCGGTGACGACGTGGGGGCGCCGGGGTGCGACCGGTGGGGTGTCCATCGGCCGAGCCTGCCACGCCTGGCGACACCGAGGTGGCGCCTACGGTGCGTTTCGGCTGGCCGAGGCACTTGTTACTATCTCCATAGGGGAAATTCCCCCCTCCCCGGCGTTCTCCGGGGCCACGTCAGGAGTGCCATGGCGGCAACGGATCTCGACCTTGGGCGCTACCAGCTCGGCTGGAGCGACAAGGAGGACTACATCTTCAAGCCCAAGAAGGGCCTGAACGAGTCGATCGTCCGCGAGATGTCCGAGATGAAGTCCGAGCCGCAGTGGATGCGCGACTTCCGCCTGCGCGCCCTGAAGAACTTCGAGCGCAAGCCGATGGCGCCGTGGTTCGCCACGCAGATGCCGGACCTCGACTTCGACGACATCTTCTATTACATCAAGCCGACCGGCGGGCAGGTCGACGACTGGAACGACCTGCCCGACGCCATCAAGAACACCTACGAGAAGCTCGGCATCCCCGAGGCGGAGCGCAAGTACCTGGCCGGCGTGACCGCGCAGTACGAGTCAGAAGTCGTCTTCCACCGCAACCGCGAGGACCTCGAGGCCCAGGGCGTCCTCTTCTGCGACATGGACACCGCCGTGCGCGAGTACCCCGACATCGTCCGCAAGTGGTTCGGCAAGATCATCCCGCCCAACGACAACAAGTTCGCCGCGCTCAACTCGGCCGTGTGGTCGGGCGGCTCGTTCATCTACGTCCCGCCCGGGGTGAAGGTGGACATGCCGCTGCAGGCCTACTTCCGGATCAACGCCGAGAACATGGGCCAGTTCGAGCGCACGCTGATCATCGCCGACGAGGGCTCGCAGGTGCACTACATCGAGGGCTGCTCGGCCCCGGTGTACACCACCGACTCCCTCCACTCGGCCGTGGTCGAGCTGGTGGCGCTGCCCGGCTCGCGCATCACGTACACGACGATCCAGAACTGGTCGACCAACGTCTACAACCTGGTGACCAAGCGGGCCCGGGCCGAGGCCGAGGCGCACGTGGAGTGGATCGACGGCAACATCGGCTCGCGCCTCACCATGAAGTACCCGTCGGTGTACCTGATGGGGCCGAAGGCGAGCGGCGAGGTGCTCTCGGTGGCCTACGCCGGCGCCGGCCAGCACCAGGACGCCGGGGCCAAGATGTACCACGTCGCCCCCGAGACCACCTCGACCATCGTGTCCAAGTCGATCTCGAAGGACGGCGGCATCACGACCTACCGCGGCAAGGTGCACGTGGACCCGCAGGCCTACGGGGCCAAGTCCTTCGTGCGCTGCGACGCCCTCCTGCTCGACGACGAGTCGATCTCCGAGACCAAGCCCTACATGGAGGTGGGGGAGCGCGACGCCCGCATCGGCCACGAGGCCACCGTGTCCAAGGTCGGCGACGACCAGCTCTTCTACCTGATGAGCCGGGGGCTCTCCGAGAGCCAGGCCATGAGCATGATCGTCAACGGCTTCATCGAGCCGGTCACCCGGACCCTGCCCATGGAGTACGCCGTGGAGTGGAGCCGCCTGATCGAGCTGCAGATGGAGGGCTCGGTCGGCTGACGCAGCGCGACCGCACCCCCTGCGTGGCACCATAAACCGATGCCCATGCGCGAGGAGTGCGTCAACTTCCAGAGCCGGACCTACGACTCCGGCGAGGCCGCCCGCTTCTGCCGCCTCGACCTCGCGCCCGAGGCGCCCTGGCGCTGCCCGGCCGACTGCCCCCAGTACAAGCGGCGCCTGGCCGACGTCGGGCTGGGTCCACGGCAGCCTGGTCGAGCCGGCGATCGAGGAGGAGCCGGCGGGCGACGCCAACGACATCGCCGAGCTGCTCGACTCGGCCGAGGAGATCGTCAACGAGGTGTGCGCCCGGATGCCTCGAGGAGGCCCGGGCCGAGGACGCCCGCAAGGACCGCCAGAACAACCGGTGGTGGCGGCGCCGGCGCTGAGGCGCGCCGGGACGCGGCCGTCCGGCTAGCGACCCGTGAACTTGGCCGGGCGCTTCTCCATGAAGGCGGTGACCGCCTCGGTCAGGTCGTCCGAAGCCAGCTGACCGGCGTTCCAGGTCGCCACGTACTCGAGGCCCTGCGCCACCGTGCGTCCCTCGTTGGCCCGCAGCACCGCCTTGGTGCCCTGCACGGCCAGCGGGGAGTTGGCGGCGATCTCGCCGGCCAGGGCGCGGGCGGCCTTGAGCACGCCGTCGGCATCGGCCGCCACGTCGTTGACCAGACCGATCTCCTTGGCCCGTTCCGCGCTGATGTCCTTGGCCGTGAAGGCCAGCTCGTTCAGGTGGCCCGGCGCTGATGATGGAGGGCAGCCGCTGCAGGCTGCCGAGGTCGGCCACGATCGCCATCTTCGCCTCGCGCACGGAGAAGACGGCGTCGGCCGAGGCGAGGCGGATGTCGCAGGCCGCGATGAGGTCCACCCCGCCGCCGATGCAGTAGCCGTGCACGGCGGCGATCACCGGCTTGGGGCAGTCGGCCACCGCCGTGATGGCGTCCTGGAGGCGCAGGATGTTGAGCCGGGCCCGCCGGCCCTTGTCGGCCGGGGAGGCCGGCCGAGCGCTCGCCGCCCGGCTCGGGCTCGCTCCCGCCGCCGGTCAGCATGTCGCCCATCGCCTTGAGGTCGAGTCCCACCGAGAAGTGCGGGCCCTTGGCCGCCACCACGACGACGCGGACCGAGGAGTCGGCGGACACCGCGTCCATGGCCCGGGGCAGGTCGCGCCAGAGGTCGACGCCCATGGCGTTGCGGGCCTCGGGGCGGTCCAGCCACACCGTGGCCACCGTGTCCTCCACCTCGATGCTGAGGACCGGCGACTCGAAGCTGGCGATATCTCCCATGGCGGCCAGGCTAACGCCCGGTCCCCGCTCTCCGTGGGGGGCGCCGGCGGGGGCCCAGTAGAGTGGATGGGCTGCGTTCGCACGCCCCGATCGAGCGAGAGGACCCACCCTGCACACCTTCACCGCTGAGGCTTCCGCGGCCCTGCCCGGGCCGGACTGGCTGCGTCGGCGCCGGGCCGCCGGGGTCGAGGGCTTCGCCGCGACGCCGCTCCCCAGCGAGAGCGAGGAGGTGTGGCGCTACACGCCCATCGACGACCTGGACCTGGCCGACTTCACGCCCGCTCCGGCCGGAGCAGCCCCGCCACCGCTTGGTGTCGCCCTGCTGGCCGAGATCACGGGCGCCCTCGGCTCGGTGGCCGGGTCGGTGCTCGTCCACAACGGCACGCCCGTCGCCGGCGTCGGGACGAACGCCCGAGGGATCGCCTTCGGGCCGGCCAGCGAGGTGGCCTCGGCCGACCAGATCCTCGGCTCGGTGCAGCAGGGGGGCGACGCGCTGGTGCGACTCAACGACGCCTTCGCCCCCGACGCCGTCGTCGTCGACGTGCCCGCCGCCACCAGCGTCGTTGGCCCGCTGCTCGTCGTGCACTGGTGTGACGCCGCGGGCGCCGCCGTGTTCCCGCGCCTGTCCGTGCGGGCGGGGGAGGGCGCCGCCGTCTCGGTGGTCGAGGTCTTCGCCGGGCCCGGCCGGCCGGGGCCGCGCCCTGGTGGTGCCGGTGACCGAGCTGGCGGCCGAGGAGGAGGCCGTCCTGGCCTACGTCTCGTTGCAGACGCTGCCCGCCGAAGACTGGTCGCTCGCCCGCCTGGCCGGCCGCGGGTCCGCGGCTCGCGGGTGCGCACGTTCACCGTGGGGCTCGGTGGCGCCTACGAGCGCGTGCGGGCCGACGTCTCGGTCGACGGCAAGGACGCCCGGAGCGAAATCCTCTCGACCTATCTCGGCGACGGCACCCAGGTACACGACATCCGCACCCTGCAGGACCACGTGGCGCCGCGCACGACGAGCGAGCTGCTGTGCCAGGGCGCGGTGGCCGGGACGTCGCGCTCGGTCTACAGCGGGCTCATCCGGGTCCACCGCGGCGCCGTGCGCTCCGACGCCCGCCAGACCAACCACAACCTCGTCCTCAGCGAGGGGGCGCACGCCGACTCGGTGCCCAACCTCGACATCCTCGAGAACGACGTGTCGTGCTCGCACGCCTCGACGGTGGGCCCGGTCGACGAGGACCAGATGTACTACATCGAGTCGCGCGGCGTGCCGCCCGAGGAGGCCGAGGGGTTGATCGTGCGCGGCTTCTTCGACGCCATCGTGGACCGGGGCCCGTGCCCGAGGCCACCGCCCTGCTCGAGCGCGAGGTGCACGGGCGGCTCGACCGCGCCCTGGCGGCACGGCTGGAGCCGGCCCGTGCCTGAGACCGTGGCCCTCTGCCGTACCGACGAGCTGGCGTCGGGCCAGGCCCGCCGCTTCGACGTGGCCGGGCACCGCATCGCGCTCGTCCGCATCGACGACGACTTCCACGCCGTCGACGACGAGTGCAGCCACGAGGACTACTCGCTCTCGGAGGGCGAGGTCTGGGCGGAGGAGTGCGAAATCGAGTGCCCCCGCCACGGCAGCACGTTCGACCTGCGCACCGGCGCCGCCTGCTCGCTCCCGGCCACCCGCCCCGTCGCCGTCTACTCGGTCCGGGTGGCGGACGACATCGTCTCGGTGGTGCTGCCATGAGCGCCGAGCACGTCTTCGAGGTGCGCGACCTCCACGCCTCGGCCGGGGGCAAGGAGGTCCTGCACGGGGTCGACCTCACCGTGCGCTCGGGCGAGGTGCACGTGATCATGGGTCCCAACGGCTCGGGCAAGAGCACCCTGGCCCACGCCCTCATGGGCCGGCCCGGCACCGAGGTCACGTCGGGCAGCATCCGCATGGACGGCCGGGAGCTGACCGGGCTGCCGGCCTGGCAGCGGGCGCAGGCCGGCCTGTTCCTCGCCCTGCAGCACCCCGTCGAGGTGCCCGGCGTCGGCCTGCGCGACCTGCTGTTCGCGGCCGACCGCCACCAGGTCGACGACGCCGCGCCCGGCACGCCGTCCCTCGAGGAGCGCATGGCCGACGAGGCCAAGGTGGTCGGCCTCGACCCCAAGCTCCTCTTGCGCCCGGTCAACGTCGACCTGTCGGGGGGCGAGCGCAAGCGCACCGAGATCGTGCAGCTGGGCGTCCTGCGCCCGGCCGTCTGCATCCTCGACGAGATCGACTCCGGGCTCGACGTCGACGCGCTGGGCGAGGTGGCCCGCCGCCTGCAGGACGCCACGACCGAGTGGGACGTCGGGCTGCTCGCCATCACCCACTTCAACCGCTTCCTCGTGCAGCTCGAGGCGGACCTGGTGCACGTGCTGGTAGGCGGGCGCATCGTGGCCACCGGTGACGCCGCGCTCGCCCTCGAGCTCGAGCCGACGGGGTACGCCGGCTACCAGTAGGGCGCCCTGGGGCATCGACCCTGGTCAGGGCCCCGCCCGTGACCCCAAATTGGATGCGGGCCTTGGTACCGTGGATCGCCATGGCAAACGGCCGTCCACCCGGCGACGGCCCGCAGCGTCCCCTCGGCGGCCGCCCCGGCAAGAAGAACGCCAACGAGGAGGGCCTCTCCGCGCTGGGCCGCCAGATGCGCGGCGGGGCGGACCCCGGGCGCGTGGCCAACGAGTCGGGCCTGCGCGCCCTGGGCGCCCGCGTCGACCAGGCCGCCCCCAAGGCGCGACGGCGCAACGGCAAGGCGCGCTGGAGCACCCGGCGCAAGGTCGTCGTCTCGCTCATCAGCCTCGTCGTCCTCATCGGGCTCGTCGTCGGCGGCACGTACGGCTACCTCTGGTACCGCTACGACCAGATCAACAAGGTGCACATCTCCGACGAGGTGGCGGCGGCCAGCGGCGCGCCCTTCACCATCCTGGTCATCGGCTCGGACTCCCGGGTGGGCGACACCGGCGCCGCGGCCAGCGAGTTCGGCTCGTCGTCGTTGGTGACGGGTCAGCGCAGCGACGTGGTGCAGCTGTGGCGGGTGACTCCCTCCGCCAAGACGATCCAGGTCGTCTCCATCCCACGCGACACCGTCATCACCATGCTGCCGCCCGACAACACGCAGTTCGGCACCTACAACCGCATCAACTCGGCCTACAACTCGGGGGCCAACCAGCTGGTCAAGACGATCACGGCCAACTTCGGCATCGTGATCAACCACGTGGTCCAGGTCGACTTCTCGGGCTTCCAGGACGCGGTCAACGCGCTGGGTGGGATCTACCTCGACTTCCCGTACCCGGCCAAGGACTCGTACTCGGGGCTCAACATCACCACGCCCGGCTGCCAGCTCCTCAATGGCTTCCAGGCCCTGGCCGTGGCCCGGGCCCGCCACTACGAGTACTACGCCAACGGGTACTGGCAGTACGACGGGACGAGCGATTTCGGCCGCATCCAGCGCCAGGACGTGTTCCTGCGGTCGCTCATCGCGGCGGCCAAGTCCAAGGTCAATCCGTTGACGGTGAACGCGTTCATCGGCTCGGTGCACGAGGGCGTGACCATCGACGACGGCTTCGGCTTCAACCAGCTGATCGGCCTGGCCCTCGACTACCGCTCCTTCGACCCGGCCAACCTGCAGGCGCAGACGTTGCCCACCGTCGCCACCAACGGTTTCGGCGACCTGGGCGACGTCCTCACCATCGACCAGCCGGCGGCCCAGCAGATGCTGGTGAACATCTTCGGCTCAGCGGCCTGGTCACCCCGACCAACCCGCCCCCCGACGCCAACGGCTATCCCGAGGCGCCTCCCGTCGGTGACACCGACGACGGCGCCGCCCACGACCACGCCCAGCAAGAGCACAGCGCCGACGGCACCGGCCACCACGACGACCACGGCGCCACCGTTCAACCCGACGCCCTGCACGCCCAGCTGAGCAGGGCGCGGGGCGATCGCTAGGAAGCGGCCGCCGCCACCTCGTCGAGCCCCTGGGCCAGCGCGTTCCAGCTCAAGGTCGCGCACTTGATGCGGACCGGGAACTTCACCACGCCTTGGAGCGCGGCCAGCTCGCCCAGCTGCTCGAGGTCGACCGGCTCGGCCTCGGCCCCGTCCTCGGACTCGAGCGACGGCCTCGTGGATCGACATCAGACCCTTGAAGGTGCCGATGAGCCGGCGCACCTCGTCGAGCTCCTTGCCCTTGACCGCGGCCGACATCAGCGAGGCCGAGGACTGGCTGATCGAACAGCCCGAGCCGCCGATCTTCAGGTCGGCCAGCTTCCCGTCCTCGACCAGAATGCTCACCACGACCTCGTCGCCGCAGAGCGGGTTGAAGCCCTCGACCCGGTGGGCGGGCGGCGACTCGAGCTCGCCCCGGTTCCGGGGCGAGCGGTAGTGGTCGAGGATGATCTCGCGGTAGAGCTCTTCGAGGTCGGCCATCAGCCGAACAACCTACCGGCTTCCACCAACCCCTCGATCAGCACCTCGATGTCGTCCTCGGACGAGAACAGCGACAGCGAGGCCCGGGCCGTGGCCGTGCACGCCGAGCTTGCGCATCAGCGGCTTGGCGCAGTGGTGGCCCGGCCGCACGCACACGCCGAACTGGTCGAGCACCTGGGCCAGGTCGTGCGCGTGCACGTCGCGGTAGGCGATGGAGAGGACGCCGCCGCGGTCCCTCGCCCGCCGGCGGCCCGAACACGGTGACGTCGGGCCCGAGCTTCTCGTCCAGGCGGGCCAGCGCGTAGTTGGTCAGCGTCCAGCTCGTGGGCCCGGATGCGGTCCATGCCCGATGTCGCCCAGGTAGCCGATGGCGGCGGTCAGCCCGACCGCCTCGGCGATGGGCGGCGTGCCCGCTTCGAAGCGGGTCGGCGACTCGGCCGGGCGGAACGAGTCGAGCTTCACGTCGAGGATCATGCCGCCGCCGCCGAGGAACGGGCCCATCCCCTCGAGCAGCTCGCGCCGGCCCCAGAGCACGCCGATGCCGGTCGGGCCCATCATCTTGTGGGCCGAGAAGGCGAGGAAGTCGACGCCGAGGTCGGTGACCGAGACCGGGGCGTGCGGCCACCAGCTGCGCGCCGTCGCCCACCACGACGGCACCGGCGGCGTGCGCGGCGTCGGCCACCACCCGCACCGGGTTGATGGTGCCGAGCACGTTCGACATGCACGACACGCCGACGAGCTTCACCCCGTCGACCAGCGCGGCCAGGTCGTCGAGGACCAGACGCCCGTCACCGTCGATCGGGATGTAACGCAGGTCGAGACCACCGATCTCCTCGGACAGGATCATCCACGGCACGATGTTGGCGTGGTGCTCCATCTCGGTCAGGAGCACGGCGTCGCCCGCCCGCAGGTTGGCCCGGCCCCACGAGTGCGCCACCAGGTTCAGCGACTCGGTCGTGTTCTTGGTGAAGACGATCTCGCGGGCCGGTTCGGGCGCGCCGATGAAGCGGCCGGTCACCACCCGGGCCCGCTCGTAGAGCGCCGTCGCCTCCTCGGCCGTGGCGTAGACGCCGCGGTGCACGTTGGCGTGGGTCGTCTCGTAGTAGCGGGTCATGGCGCTGATGACGGACTGCGGCTGCAGCGCGGAGGAGGCCGAGTCGAGGTAGACGATCGGTCGCCCGTTGACCGTGCGGGTCAGCAGCGGGAAGTCCTTGCGCAGGGCCTCCACGTTGAGCGGGGCCGCCGCCGCGCCGTCCACCGACGAGCGGCGCCGTCATCGCCACACCTCGTAGCCCGACGGTCTCGACGGTGGCGGCCAGCTCGGGCCCGCCGCTGGCCACGATGCGCCCGTCGACGAGGATGTGCACCACGTCGGGCACCAGCTCGGTCAGCAGGCGTTCGTAGTGGGTGATGGCCAGCACGCCCAGCTCGGGCCGCGCCTCGCGCACCGCGCGCACGCCGCGGCCGACGACGCGCAGCGCGTCGATGTCGAGGCCCGAGTCGGTCTCGTCGAGCACGGCCACCAGCGGCTCGAGCAACGCCATCTGGAGGATCTCGTTGCGCTTCTTCTCCCCGCCGCTGAAGCCCTGGTTGAGGTGGCGGCTGGCGAAGGAGCTGTCCATGCCGAGCCGCTCCATCCACTCGGTCATGAGCACGCGCACCTCGAGCACCGAGACCTCGGTGTCCTTGCGCGCCGCCATGGCCTGGCGCAGGAACTGGGTGACCGACACGCCCTCGATGGTCTCGGGGTACTGGAAGGCGAGGAACATGCCCGCCTTGGCCCGCACGTCGGTCGACCACCCGGTGACGTCCTCGCCGTTGAGCAGGATGGCGCCCTCGGTGACCGTGTAGGCCGGGTGCCCGAGCAGGGCGCCGGCCAGCGTCGACTTGCCCGCCCCGTTGGGACCCATGAGCGCGTGCACCTCGCCGGCGCCCACCGTGAGGTCGACGCCGCGCAGGATGGCCCCGTCCTCGGCGGACACGTGCAGGTCCCGGATCTCGAGCAGGGCGGGTGTGGTCTCCATTACTAAAAGCTTACCGTTTTGGTCAGGTTTCTCGGACAGGCGGCCGCCCGCCGCCCGATAAGCCCCGTACCGGCGGTCCTCACCAACCCCGGTCGACCCATTCCTGGAGGTGAGGGGCCTCGTTGCCCACGGTGGTCGAGGTGCCGTGCCCGGGCAGCACCAGGGTGTCGGCGTCGAAGGTGGCGAAAATCCGCCGGTCGATCGACTCGATGATGGTGTCGAAGTCGGCGTTCTCGAAGCTGGTGTTGCCGGGTCCGCCGGGGAAGAGGGTGTCGCCGGTGAACAGGAGATTCGTTCCCTCGACGGCGAAGCAGATGGAGCCGGGGGTGTGGCCCGGGGTGGCCAGGGTCTTGAGGCGCAGGTCGCCCACGCTCAGCTGCTCGTCGTCTTCGAGGATGAGGTCGTAGCTGGGCAGCATGCCGGCGTCGGCGCTGGTCACGGCGACCGAGATGCCGGCCTCGCGCACGGCGGGCACGGCCTGGATGTGGTCCCAGTGCCCGTGCGTCTCCACCACCTGGTTCACGCCCAGATCACGGCAGATCGGCAGCAGCGCCTCGTGCTCGTTGGCCGCGTCGACCAGCATGGCCTCGCCCGTGCGGCGGCAGCGCAGGATGTAGACGTTGTTGTCCATCGGGCCCACCACGATCTGGTGGACCTCGGCTCTGGCGTCGCTCCAGATTTGCTCCAGCTGTCCCATCCCCCCAGCGTGGCACAGCCCGGCGGGCGTCTGGTCGGCCCCGTCCCGGAGTGGTAAACAGCCAAGCTGAGAAGCGAGAACACCGCCGGCTGGGCTGCCGGGGGCAGAGGCAGAGGAGCCCGTGTATGAATTTCGCCTTCAGTGACGAGCAGGAAGAGCTGCGGACCGCCGTCCGCCGCTTTCTGGCCGAGAAGTCGCCCGAGACCGAAGTCCGCCGGCTCATGGACACCGAGGACGGCTACGACCCGGCGGTGTGGAGCCAGATGGCCGACCAGCTCGGCCTGCAGTCGCTGACCATCCCCGAGGAGTTCGGCGGCTCGGGCTTCACCTACGTCGAGCTCCTCGTCGTGCTCGAAGAGATGGGGGCCGCCCTCCTCTGCGCACCGTTCTTCTCCTCGGTCGTCCTCGGCTGCCAACGCGCTGCTCACCTCGGGCGACGACGAGGCCAAGAAGAGCTACCTGCCCGGCATCGCCTCGGGGGAGACCATCGCCACCCTCGCCATCACCGAGGACAACGGCAAGTGGGACTTCGGCGGCATTGAGCTGGCGGCCACGAAGAAGGGCGACGGCTGGGTGCTCGACGGCCACAAAATGTTCGTCATCGACGGCCACGTGGCCAACCTGATCATCGTGGCCGCCCGCACCGCGGCCGGGGTCACGCTCTTCGCGGTGCAGGGCGACGCTGCCGGGACTACCCGCACGTCGCTGCCCACCATGGACCAGACGCGCAAGCAGGCCCGGCTCGAGTTCTCGGGCACCCCGGCCACGCTGATCGGGACCGACGGTGGGGCCGAGGCCGGTCTGTCCAAGACGCTCGACCTGGCCGCGGTCGCCCTGGCCGCCGAGCAGGTCGGCGGGGCCCAGCACGTCCTCGACGCCTCGGTGGAGTACGCCAAGACGCGCATTCAGTTCGGCCGCCCCATCGGCAGCTTCCAGGCCATCAAGCACAAGTGCGCCGACATGCTGCTCGAGGTCGAGTCGGCCAAGTCGGCCGCCTACTACGCGGCCTGGGCCGCGGCCGAGGACTCCGACGAGCTCCCCGTGGTGGCCAGCCTGGCCAAGTCCTACTGCTCCGAGGCCTACTTCCACTCGGCGGCCGAGAACATCCAGATCCACGGCGGCATCGGCTTCACCTGGGAGCACCCCGCCCACCTCTACTTCAAGCGGGCCAAGTCCTCCGAGCTCCTCCTCGGCGACCCCTCCTACCACCGCGAGCTGCTGGCACAGCGCATAGGGATCTGAGATGCCGGGGCCATTCAGGCTCCGCCCCGGCCCCGCCGGCGACCTGTCGTCGTACACCAGCGCGACGACGCCGGGGGCCCCGATCCGCGGCCACGTCATCCTCTGTCACGACCTGCCCCGACCCAAGGGGGCGGCGGCCGACGTCGCCCTGACCTACCCGGCCCTGGCCGACCGCCTGGCCCGCGAGTCGGGCTGGCACGTGGTCACCGGCGCCCTGCGCGGGGCCGGTGACTCCGTCGGCGACTTCTCGGCGCTGGGCTGGCTGGAGGACCTCACCTTCCTGGCCGACTCGGAGATCCCGGAGGGCGCGCCGCGCTTCGCCGTCGGGTTCGGCTTCGGCGGCGTGCTGGCCCTCCACCTGGCCGCCCAGGACGAGCGCATCGCCGGCATCGCCTGCCTGGGCACGCCGGACGAGCTCGGCCCGCTGGTGGCGGACCCCGAGGCCTTCCTGGCCCACTGCCGGCGCACCGGGGTGATCACCTCGCCCGACTTCCCCGAGTCCGTCGAGGCGTGGGCCAAGGAGCTCTCGGTGCTCCACCCGGCCGAGGACGCCACGCTGCTCAAGGGGCGACCCATCCTCCTGGTCCACGGCTCCGAGGATCCCGACGTCCCCGTCTCGGGCATGCGGGCCCTGGTCGAGGCGGCCACCGGGCCCTCTGAGCTGCACGTCGTGCTCGGAGCCGGGCACTGGCTGCGGGCCGATCCCCGGGCCATCGCCGTCCTCGTGGGCTGGCTCGAGCGCCGCCACTAGGGCGGACAACCTCGGCACAACAAAGCCATCAACTCCACCTCTTCGGCCGCTTCGCGGCTCAATCCCCCAGTTGCACGAGCCGAACGCCTCTTTGGGTGCTTGATGAGTACTGCGGCGCACGGACGTGCCGACGGGGTCAGCGCCCACGGTGGACGGATCAAGTCCGTTCCCCGTCAAAGGAGGGGAAAAATGCGACTGACCAGGAGCATCCTGGCCGATCGAAAGGGTCTGGCCGCAGCGATCGTGGCTGTGGTGGCGCTCGGCGCCACTGCTGGCATGACGCTCGGTGGATTCTCGGCCACGATTCAAAACCCGACGAACACGTTCAGTTCGGGAACCATTCAGCTGGAAGAGGGCGTCGCGTCGACGACTTGCTTCTCGACCGGCACCGGCACCGGAGGTACCGTCGATGCGGCGAACACCGGCACCTGCACGAGCGAGGACGACCTTGGCGCCGCGCTCGACCAGGTTCCCGGCGGCACGCCCGTCTCGACGACGGTGACGCTGACCAACGTCGGCAATGTCGGCACCACGGCGAGCGAGCTCGCCACTGGCGCTTGCACCGCCGCGGCAGCTGCCGACGACAACGCCTACGTCGGGACAGGACACCGCCGGCTACTGCGGCGAGGTCGACGTCACCGTGGCCAACACCACGAGTCGGCGCCACCGATGCTTGCGTCTATCCGACGCAAGTTGCGGCCTGCCCGGCGATGTCGAACACGTACACGCTGGCCTCCATGGCCTCGACCAACTTCACGACACCGATGTCGCCGCTGGCCTCCCAGGCCGACGCCACCTACGTGATCACCGTGGAGCTGGACCCGGGGGCGACCAACGCTGACCAGGGCTTGACGGCAACCATCCCGTTGACCTGGTCCATCACCCAATAACACCCGTGGGGCCCGCTCTGGTCCACCTTTCCGACGAGGTGGCCGGAGCGGGTCGCCGCGCGTCCGGGGTCCGCACGGTCCCCTGACCGTGTCGCCGCCATGGACGCCGTACCGCACACCGCCCGCCGAGGGCGTCACGCGCGCGCCGCCGCAAGATCCTGGGGCTCGGAGGCCTCGCCGGCGTCCTCGCCCTGACGCTGACCGGCGCCGGGCTGGCCTGGGCCACCTTTCAGGGGCAGTTGGCCAACTCGACCGGGACCTTCTCGACCGGCACGCTGCTCCTCGGCGGGGTCACCCCCGTCGGGGTCAGCTGCACCTCGTCGAGCACGGTCACCCCGATCAGCACGAACAGCGCGACCTGTCCGGGGGACCCGCTGCCCACCGGCACGCTGAGTACGACGGGGTCGGCGGCGGCGACGACCCTGAGCGACCCCGGCACCATCGACCCCACCGACGCGGCCGTGTCGTCGCCGACCTGCGGGGTGGCCCAGCTCATCGACAGCGAGGGCAACGACACCGCGCTGGCCATGGGCGGTGTCACCTACGGGCAGAGCGGTCCGATGGGCGGGACGGGCATCGCCCTGGACGGCTCGACCGGCTGGTTCGAGTCCACCGCGCCCTATTCGACGCCCGCCAGCTTCACCTTGCTGGCTTGGTTCAAGGCCGCCCCCGGTGCCGGCGGCACCATCTTCAGCCTCTCGAGCTCGCAGTTCGACTCTGGGTCGCCCGACAGCGACCTCGACCTCTGGATCGACGGGTCGGGGAAATTGGTGTGGGGCATTGTGACGCTGAGTGCGCTCGGGGCTGACGTGCCCTCCGAAGTCACCAGCACGAGCACGGTGACCGACGGCAGCTGGCACCTGGCGGCTGCGACCTTCAGCGGGCTCTCGTCCAGCCTGTACGTCGACGGGACCGTGCAGGGCAGTGTGCCCGCGCCCAGCGGCCTGGCCAGCGAGAGCGGGTGGTATCCGACGATCGGCTGGGGACCCGAAGGCGCCCCGACGTGGACGGACGGGCCCACCAGCGCCTTCTTGTCCGGGAGCCTGGCCATGGTGTCGGTGTCCCCCTCAGCGGCCAGCGGTGCCCAGATTGCGGCCCTGGCCGCCTCCGCGTCGACCGTCGCCTTCGAGAGCGCGCTCAGCTCCGACGCCCCCCCGACCGAGAACTGGGAGATGGCCGATTCAGGGACTCAGGCCTATACCGGCGCCGTGGCGGTGTCGGGTGGGGGTACGACGCTGCCCTGCCAGCGGGTCGAGGCCACCGTCCAAGAGGCCGAAGCCGGCACGACGAGCTGCGTGCTGCCGGCCGGGCCCGGCTCGTGCCCCGCACCTTCTCCGACCACCCTCCTCTCGTCGCTGGCCAGCATGGCGCCCATGACCGCGCCGACGACGGCCGCGCCCGCGCAGGTCACCGTCACGCTGGCACTGACCGCCGCATCACCGCCCGGGGTCGCAGGGCTCGACCTGCTCCCGGGGCTCGATTTCGGCGTGTCACGCACCGGGTGGTCGGCCAACGTGATCTACGCCAGCGCGTCGGTGGCGCTGTAGATGGCCCGCCACGCGCGGGTCAAAGGCCCGCGCATCGGCGCCCTTAGCGCTCTCCTCTGCGCGTCGGTCGTGGTGAGCGCGCTGGGGGTCTTCGGCTGGTATCTCTCGGGCGGTCGCCTGATGGCGATGACGACACCGTCCATGTGCCCGACGGTCTGCGTGGGCTCGCTGGTGGCGGTGCAGCCGCAGCAGGGGGCCGTCCACCCCGGTGAGCTGGTGTCCTTCCGCCCGCCCGGCCAGAACGCGATCTTCACCCACCGCGTGGTCAAGGTGCAGGACAACGGCTCGTTCACGACCAAGGGTGATGCCGAGGCCTCACCCGACCCCTGGGTGGTGCCGCCGAGCGACGTCGTTGGGCGGGTGTCGTTCACGGTGACCGGCCTGGGTTGGTGGCTGCGTGCGCTGCCCATGGTGGCGGCCGGCACGGTGGTGCTCCTCTTCGCCCGCCGGACCTACCGACTGCGGAACCGGCGCACGTTCGAGCGCACCTTCGGCGCGCTGATCGTGGCGGTGCCGTTGCTCATCCTGCACCCGCTCACCAGTGGCGCCCTGATCGAGAACGTGGCGGATCCGCACCACCGGGGCTGGGTCAAGGGACTCTTCGTCAACACCGGTCTGCTGCCGATCCGCCTCACGGTGGTCGGGGGTCACACGGCGCCGGCGCTGGCGCCGTCGCAGCTGACGTGGCTCTACGGCCCCAAGACGAGTTCGGGTGTCTTCGGCGTCCGCCAGTGGGCCGCGTTGCCGGTCTGGGGGTGGGTCCTGGTGGGCGCGCTCGTCCTCTCACCCATGATCGGCTTCGCCCTCTACCGGGCCACCCGCCCGATCGAACTCGAGTCGGCCGGTGTGCGGGTCGCCGACGCCATGGCCCTGGCGCCTTTCGAGGTGCCTGTCGTCGCGGCCGGCTTCGAGGCGGTGCCCTTCGATCTCGAACGCGTGGAGGCCGCCGAGTCCGACCGCACGGCCGTCGCCGAGCCCGCTCCGGTGGGCGACCCGGTTCCTGCGCTGGTCGGCGCCGACGAGGACGCGGGCGACGGGTTCGAGGTCATGGAGCCGGCGCACTACTCAACGCACGATCGATGGCGTCACGCAGGCCCCGAGCCGCGCGCAACGCGTCGGGCGCTCGGGTCAGGGCACGCACCACGACGAAGTGGCGCACACCAGCCGCCACCAGTGCCGGGATCCGCTCCGGCGTCACACCGCCCGTCACGAAGACGGGAACAGTGGAGCGTGCACTGGCCTGACTGACGTAGTCGACTCCGGTCCCGGCGCGCCCGGGCTTGGTCGGTGTCTCCTCGACCGGGCCGGCCGAGATGTAGCTGACGTCCTCGGCGGCCGCGCCGGCCAGGTCGGCCGGTCCGTGAGTGGAGAGACCGACAATGGCGTCGGGTCCGAGGATCCGCCGGGCCAGCGCGGCCGGGGCGTCGTCCTGTCCGACGTGCACCCCGTCAGCCCCGACGGCCAGCGCGAGGTCAGGCCGGTCGTTGAGGACGAAGGGGACGCCCGCGTCACGGCAGACGTCGCGCACCACCGCGGCCCGGGCGAGCAGGGGGCGCGCCTCGAGCTCCTTGTCCCGCAACTGCACCACGTCGACCCCGCCGGCGATGCAGGCGGACACGAACTCGGCCAGGTCTGGCCGATCGGGGGTGCAGAGATAGAGACGGCGGGCCGAGAGGTCGAAGCCGGCGCTCACGCCGATGCTTGCGCCTTGGCCTTCGCCCTTGCCTTGGCCGCCTTCTTGGCGGCGCGCACCTTGGCCATGGTCTCGGCGTCGGTGATGTCGGCGACCGAGAGGTAGCTACCCTCGGCCCCAAAGGGCTTGGACGCGGCGCGCCAGCCGTCGGGATTGACGCTCAGCTGCTTGCCCAGGAGGGCAACGAAGATCTTCGCCTTCTGCTCGCCGAAGCCGGGGAGGGCCTTGACCCGGGCCAGGAGCTCCTTGCCGTCGGCGGCGCCCTTCCACACGTTTTCTGCCTTGTTGCCGTAGTCCTCGGCCACGGTGCGACAGACCGCCTGCACCCGGCCCGCCATCGATCCGGGAAAGCGATGCAACGCCGGCCGCTCCTTGAACACCATGGCCAGCTCGTCGGGGTCCATGGCCGCAATGGCTGCTGCGTCGAGCGGGCGCCCGAGGCGCCGGGCCAGCTCGGCCGGGCTCGAGAAGGCCTTCTCCAGCGGGATCTGTTGGTCCAGCACCATGCCGATGAGCAGGGCCAGGGGGTCGCGGCTGAGGAAGGCGTCGGCCTCGGGATCGCCGCTCAAGTGGAGGTGGGCGCGTGCCATGGACCAGATCTTGTCACGGCCGTCGCGACCGCAAAACGTGACCTGGGCGCCGCTTGAGGGCAGACTCGGGCCATGCACATCCCGGCCAAGGTGGATTACGGCATTCGCGCGCTGCTCGCGCTGGCTGCGGCGGGGACGCCCCAAACCGCCGAATACCTGGCGGGCGAGCAGGGGTTGCCACCCCGATTCCTGGGCGCCATCCTGGCCGACCTGCGCCGGGCCGGCATCGTGGCGAGCCAGCGTGGGGCAGAAGGTGGCTACCGCCTGGCCCGCGATCCCGACTCCATCACGATCGCCGACGTCATCCGCGCCCTCGACGGCCCGCTGGCCGAGGTGCGTGGGTTCCGGCCCGAAGCCACCAACTACGACGGGGCGGCCGAACACCTCCAGCAGGTGTGGGTGGCCGTGCGAGCCAGCCTGCGCGCCGTGCTCGAGAAGGTGACCCTGACCGACGTCATCACGGGCAAGCTCCCGAACCACGTCCAGAAAATGGTCACCGACCCCGATGCCTGGATCGCCCACTGAGGACTCCGGGGCGCTCGGCGTCGCCCCGGCCGACTATCTCTGGTTCGTCGACCGCGCGCTGGACGCCATGGTGCAGATCGTGGTGGACCTAGGCGACGACCTGGCCAACCAGCGGCCGAACCTGCCCGCGGCCAACTCGGCCTTCGTCATCCTGACGCACTGCCTGGGCGTGATGGAGTACTGGGGCGGTGGAACGGTGGCCGAACGCAGTTTCGAGCGCGACCGGCGATCCGAGTTCGTGGCGACCGGTCGCGTCGAGGAGTTGGCCGCCCGGGCCCGTGCCGCCCGCGGCCGCCTGGCCGAGGACATCGCCGGGCACGACTGGACGGCCGCGCCGGCCAACGTCTTCCCCGATCCCGTCGATCCCGTTCCCTATGACCTGGTGAAGGGGGCCGTCCTGGTGCACATCCTCGAGGAGCTGTACCAGCACCTGGGCCAGATGGAGCTCACCCGCGACCTGCTGGTGGCGGGCCCGTGAGCAATGACAGCGGCCCCATCGCCTGCAGCCTCGAGTCCGGGGACCTCACCGACCGCATCGGGCAATGGCAGGCGCTGGTGGCGGGGTCCGTCTCGACGCTCGAGGTGCATGCCACGACGGTGCGCATGCTGCTCGACGGGTCCGACGATGCACTGCTCCGGGCGGCCGCGCTCGGTCAGCTGGAGAAGGCCTGCTGCCCCTTCTTCGACATCTCGATCGACCTGACGGCCGACGCCTGCGTGCTGGCGTTGCGTGTACCAGAGGGCGCGGAGGAGGTCTTGCGTTCCTTCGTCGCAATGCTCAAGGCGTAAAGGGTGCCGCTGCCGCGGGCTCAATGCCCAGATCCTCGATGGCACCCTTGACGACCGTGCGGTCGATACGCCCGCCGTCGGCCAGCTGGTGCAGGACCGCCACGACCAGATGGGCGCGCGTCGACCTCGAAGTAGGAGCGCAGTGCCTCGCGGTTGTCCGAGCGCCCGAAGCCGTCGGTGCCCAGTGACCCGTAGGGCCGGTGCACGAAGCGTGACACCTGGTCGGGAACGGAGCGCATGTAGTCGGTGATGGTGACCACGGGGTCGGGACCCGAGCCGAGGGCCTCGGTGATGTAGGCGGTGCGGGGCTCGTCGCCCGGGTGCAGGCGGTTCCAACGCTCCACCTCGAGTGCGTTGGTGCGCAGGCGGGTCCACGACGTCACGGCCCAGGCGTCGGCGGCGACGTCGTAGCGCTCGGCCAGGATGCGCTGGGCCTCCATGGCCACGCTCCACATCGGCCCCGAGAAGCACAGGGTGGCCCGCAGGTCCCCGGCCACCTCGGGGGCGGCCGCGTAGCGGTACGCCCCGTCGATGACGCCGCGACGGATGGCGTCGCGCTCCTCGCCGTCGGGCAGGGCGGGCATGGGATAGGTCTCGTTGTAGAGCGTCAGGTACCAGAAGCGGTCCTGGGGCTCGGAGCCCGAGCATCTCGGTGATGGCCGCCTCGACGATGATGGCCACCTCGTAGGCGAAGGAGGCGTCGTAGACCATGGCGGCCGGGTTGGTCGAGGCGAGCAGGGGCGAATGCCCGTCGTCGTGCTGGAGACCTTCGCCCATCAGGGTGGTCCGTCCAGCCGTGCAGCCGGCCAGGATGCCGCGTCCACGGATGTCGCCGAGCGACCAGGCCAGGTCGCCCACTCGCTGGAATCCGAACATGGAATAGAAGAGGAAGACCGGGACCATGGGTTGGCCCCAGGTGGCGTAGGCCGTGGACAGCGCGATGAACGAGGCCAGCGCGCCCGCTTCGCTGATGCCCTCTTGGAGCATCTGGCCCGACGAGCTCTCTGCGTAGTGCAGCGGGAGGTCGGCGTCGACCGGGATGTAGTGCTGTCCGTCGGGCGCGTAGATCTTGGCCTCGGCGATGATCGGCTCCAGCCCGAAGGTGCGGGCCTCGTCCGAGACGATCGGGGCGACGAGCGAACCGACCTCGGCGTCGCGCACGAGGTTGCGCAGCATCCGGGCGAACACCATGGTGGTCGACACCGACTGGGTACCCGAGCCGTTGGCGAACTCGGCGAACACCTTGGGGTCGGGCCGGCGCGCCGGGCGCTTGCGCACGACCCGGACGGGGAGCGGTCCCTGCAGCACCCGTCCACGGGCGCGCAGGTACTCCATGGCTTCGGAGCCCTCGGCCGGGCGGATGTAGGGCGGGTCTCCCTCGAGCGCGTCGTCGGGGATGTCGTCAGTCATGTAGAGCCGGTCGCGCAGCGGCGCGCAGCTGCGCCTTGGTCATCTTCTTGATCTGGTGGGTGGCGTTGCGCGCCTCGATCTCGGGACCGAGCGTCCAGCCCTTGATCGTCTTGGCCAGGATCACCGTCGGGGCGCCGTGCTGCTCGGTGGCCAGCTTGTAGGCGGCATAGAGCTTGCGGTAGTCGTGGCCACCGCGGGGGAGCGAGACCAGCTCCTCGTCGCTGAGGTCCTCGACCATTTTGCGGAGACGGGGGTCGGGGCCGAAGAAGTGCTCGCGGATGTAGGCCCCGGACTCGACGGCGAATTTCTGGTACTCGCCGTCGACCGTGGTGTTCATGCGGTCGAGCAACACGCCGTCGACGTCCTTGGCCAACAGCGCGTCCCAGCGCGAACCCCAGATGACCTTGATCACGTTCCAGCCGGCGCCCCGGTAGAGCGCCTCGAGCTCCTGGATGATCTTGCCGTTGCCTCGCACGGGGCCGTCGAGTCGCTGCAGGTTGCAGTTCACCACGAAGATCAGGTTGTCGAGGTGCTCACGGCCGGCGACGCCGAGCGCCCCGATCGATTCGGGCTCGTCCATTTCGCCGTCGCCGACGAAGCACCAGACGCGACTGTTCGAGGTGTCGACGATCCGGCGCAGATGGAGATAGCGGTTGATATGGGCCTGGTAGATGGCGGAGATCGGGCCCAGGCCCATCGACACGGTGGGGTACTCCCAGAAGTCGGGGAGTGACCGCGGGTGCGGGTAACTGGGCAGACCGTTGCCCCCGACCTCGTGTCGGAAATTGTCGAGCTGCTCCTCGGTCAGCCTGCCCTCGACGTAGGCCCGGGCGTAGATGCCAGGCGACGCGTGGCCCTGGAAGAAGACTTGGTCGCCGAAGCCGCCGTCCGCCTTGCCCCGGAAGAAGTGGTTGAAACCGACCTCGTAGAGGGCGGCCGAGCTGGCGTATGTCGAAAGGTGGCCGCCGATGCCCTCGGTGCGCGTGTTGGCTCGTACCACCATCGCCGCCGCGTTCCAGCGGATGTAGGCCCGGATGCGGCGCTCCTGGTACTCGTCGCCGGGAAACCAGGGTTCCGCGTCGGCCGGAATGGTGTTCACGTACGGGCTCGACACGGCGGCCGGGAAGTCGACCTGCTTGGTGCGTGCGCGCTCGAGCAGCTTCATCAGGAGATAGCGGGCCCGCGAGCGCCCGCGGGCGTCCACCACGGCGTCAAAGGAGTCGAGCCACTCTTCGGTCTCGTCCGGATCGGTGTCGGGGACTTGGTGGCTGATCCCGTCGAAGAGCATTGGTTAACGGTATCGGCAGGATCGGCCTGACCATGACCGGTGGTCGCGGGTGTTACACATTTGTCATGCATTCCGAGCGCACGTCGCTGGTCGTCTACACGGACGGGGCCTGCCGGGGGAACCCTGGTCCTGGTGGCTGGGCCTGGGCCGTGCCTGGGGGCCGGTTCGCCAGCGGTGCCGAGGCGCACACCACTAATCAGCGCATGGAGATCACGGCTGCCCTCGAGGCCCTCCGTGCGCTTACTCCTGAGTCACCGGCGGCAATCGAGGTGGTGAGCGACTCCACCTACGTGGTCAAGTGCTTCACCGATCGGTGGTGGCAGGGTTGGCTGCGGCGGGATTGGAAGAACTCGCAGAACAAGCCGGTGGCCAACCGCGACCTGTGGGAGCCGCTGATTGAGCTCGCGCTCTCGACGGATGTTCCCGTCAGCTTCAGCTGGGTCAAGGGGCATTCGGGGGACCGCTGGAACGACCGGGTGGACGAGCTGGCGACGACCGCGGCCGACACGGGGAGTGGTGAAAGCGGCTGACCGCCCGTCCGGGTCCTGCAGTGCGAACGGTAGGCTGCCTGCGTATGCGCGCTGTGCGCGGGACGGGGTCCGCCCGGTGCGATCGGGATGTCTCGGGGGCCGAACGCGCCGGAAGATCGTCGTCGTGAGCTCAGAGGAAGAGGACAGTCGATGAGCACCGAGGAAGAGTTCGACATCGTCGTCATCGGTGGCGGCCCCGGGGGCTACGCCACGGCCCTCTACGGTGCGGCCGCCGGGCTCTCCGTGGCAATCGTCGAGCGGGACAAGGTGGGCGGGACATGCCTCCACCGCGGCTGCATCCCGGCGAAGGAGTTTCTCGAGACGGCCGCGGTCCACCGCACCATCGTGGGATCACACGAGTTCGGCATCGACGTCTCGGACGTGTCGGTCGACTTCTCCGTCAGCCAGGACCGCAAGAACGCGGTGGTCGACAAGCTCTGGAAGGGCCTGGCCGGTCTGCTCAAGGGGCGCAAGGTCACCACGTACATCGGGACCGGAACTTTGCTGGCCGATCACCGGGTCGAAGTGCTCGACGGTGACGATGCCGGCACGGTGTTGGTGGGGCGCAACGTGGTGCTTGCGGCCGGGTCGGTGCCCCACGTGCTGCCCGGATTCGAGGTGGACGGGCGGTGGGTCATGACCTCGGACGAGTTCCTCGACCTCAAGGAGCTGCCGGCATCCGTGGCCGTGATCGGCGGCGGAGTGGTCGGTTGCGAGTTCGCCTCGCTCCTGTCCGACCTGGGCACCAAGGTGACGATCCTCGAAGCGCTCGATGGGATCCTGGCCGGGTGCGACGGTGACATCGTCCGTTTGGTGACCCGCACGTTCAAGAAGCGCGGCATCGACATCGTGACCGGGGTCAAGGTCGAGAGCCACACACCGTCGAATGACGGCAAGGTGACCACCGTCAAGGCGGGCGACCAGACCTTCGACGTCGAGGCCATCGTCGTGTCGGTAGGCCGGCGCCCGCGGACCGAGGGATTGGTCGCCGACGGCCTCGGCGTGCAGATCGACCGGCGCGGCTTCGTCGTGGCCGACGAGTATCAGCGCACTGGTGTGCCCGGGGTCTGGGCGGTGGGCGACATCGTCGCCGGTACTCCGCAACTGGCCCACGTCGGCTTCGCCGAGGCCATCGTGGCGGTGAAGAGCATGCTCGGCGAACCGGTGGTGCCGGTGGACAACAGCAAGGTGCCCTGGGCGATCTACTGCCACCCCGAGGTGGCTTTCTGCGGCATGACCGAGGAGCAGGCCAAGGAACTGGGCATCCCGGTGTTGGTCAAGAAGGACCCCTTCGGCGGCAACAGCCGGGCACAGATCATCGGCGACACCGATGGGGTGGTGAAGATCATCGCCGAGCAGCGGGCCGACGGGACTGCCGGGCGCATCCTTGGTGTGCACATGTGCGGGCCGTGGGTGACCGAACAGCTGAGCGGCGGCTACCTCGCGGTGAACTGGGAAGCCTTTCCCGACGAAGTCGCACAATTCATTCAGCCACACCCGTCGCTGTCGGAGACCTTCGGCGAGACGATGCTGGCACTGACCGGAAGGGGATTGCACCTTGGCTGACGTCATGATGCCGCAGCTCGGCGAGACAGTGACCGAGGGAACGATCACCCGCTGGATGAAAGGCGTCGGTGACCCGGTCGAGCGGGACGAGCCTCTCTTCGAGGTGTCGACGGACAAGGTCGACTCCGAAGTGCCATCACCCGCGGCCGGCGTGCTGACCGAAATCCTCGTCCCCGAGGGCGAGACGGTCGAAGTCGGAGTGCGGCTCGCCGTCATCGGCGACGGATCGGGTGAGGCGGCCGCACCGGCGGCACCCACAGCCGAACAGGCGCCCGCCGCCCAGAGTGCGCCCCCGGTCCAGAACAGCGCGCCGGTTCAGAGCGCGCCGCCCCCGCCTCCTCCCGCGCAGAGTGCGCCGCCCTCGCCGCCACCACCTCCGCCGGTGCCTGAGGCGCCGGCCCCCGCCCCCGCCGCCCCACCTGCGACCAACGGGCAGGAGCCGACAGTGCTCTCGCCCATTGTGCGCCGCCTCCTCTCGGAGAACGGCATCGACGAGTCCGAGGTCACGCCGACCGGGGCCGGCGGGCGGATCACCCGCGAGGACGTGCTGCGCGTCGTCGACGCCCGCCGGACTGCGGCACCGACCGCCGCGGCACCACCGCCACCGCCCCCACCGCCACCGCCACCGCCCTCACCGGCAGCACCACCGGCACCGCCCGCCAGCACGTCGGCGGCGGTGATGAGCCCACCCGCGGCCGCGCCGTCGGTCTCGGTGGCGGCCTACCGCGGTGGCGGCGACCAGGTGGTCCCCTTTTCGAACATGCGCCGGCGCACGGCCGAACACATGGTGCGCTCGAAGGCCACCTCGCCCCACGCCTTCATCGCCAAGGAAGTCGATTTCGAGAGCGTGGAGCGAGTCCGCAAGGCCTGGGGCGAGCGCTTCAAGGCCGAGGAAGGTTTCGGTCTGACGTACCTGCCCTTCGTGGCCCGGGCGACCGTCGAGGCGCTGCGCGACTTCCCACTGCTCAACGCATCGGTCGTCGACGATTCGCTGGTCGTGCACGGCGAGGTCAACCTGGGCATCGCGGTCGATCTGTCCCACGAGGGACTGATCGTGCCGGTGATCCACCGGGCCGAGGAGGTCACCCTCCGTGGTGTGGCCCGGCGCATCCGCGACCTGGCCGAGCGGGCCCGCGACCGCAAGCTCAACGCGGACGACATCGCGGGCGGCACCTTCTCCATCACCAACGATGGCCCGTTCGGCACGTACTTCACGGTGCCGATCATCAACCAGCCCCAGGTGGCCATCTTGGCCACCGACGGCATCGCCCGCCGCCCGGTGGTGATTACCCACGCCGATGGGACCGAGTCGATCGCCATCCACTCCACCGGCGTGCTCGGCTGCAGCTGGGACCACCGCGCCGTCGACGGGGCCTACGTCTCGCTGTTCTTGGCCCGGGTGTCCGACCTGCTCGGCAGCCGCGACTGGGCGGCCGAGCTCTGAGGTCAGGACCGGTGCTGCGCATCCGGTCGCTCGGGACCGTCCCCTATCACGAGGCCTACGAGCTCCAGCACGCTCTGGCCACGCGAGCGGGTGACGACTACCTGCTCGTCCTTCAACACCCCCACACCTACACGCTCGGTGCGCACGCCGACGACCGTCACGTGCTCGTCGACCCGGCCTCGGTCGGTGCCGCGCTCGAGCGGACCGACCGAGGCGGCGACGTCACCTATCACGGACCGGGTCAGCTGGTGGTGTACCCGATCGTCACGGTGCCCGACGACCCGTCCTCGGGGCCCGCCCACGTGCACCGCCTCGAACACGTGGTGATCGAGACGTTGGCCGACCTTGGCCTGCCCGGTGCGACCAGCGTCGGCGAGTACCCCGGCGTCTGGGTCGAGGCCGATGGGCCGAACCCGCGCAAGGTCGCCGCCATCGGGGTGCGCACGAAGCGGGTCGGTCCGGGGCGCCGCCGCACGCTGCACGGGGTCGCCCTCAACGTCACCACCGACCTGGCCATGTTCGGCCACATCGTGCCGTGTGGGATCGCCGACCGCGGTGTCACCTCACTGGCGGCCGAGGGCGTCGACGTGGACATGGAGACCGTGCTCGATGCGTTCGTGGCCCGGGCCAGTGCAGCCTTCGGCGTGGGCATGGCGGAGCGCAGCGACGTCCGCGTCGGCCCGGCAACGAGGACGGTTGACCTCGGCGAACGTCCGCTCCTGCGTCGCCTCCGCCAGGCCGGCGTCGCACCCGAGGACGGGCTCGACCTGGCCGCGCGCAAGCCCGAGTGGGTGCGCGTCCCGGTGCGTATCGGCAAGGGCTATCGCAGCCTCGGGGCCACCATCCACGACCTGGGCCTGGTGACCGTGTGCGAGGAGGCGGGCTGTCCCAACATCTACGAGTGCTGGGCCGACGGCACCGCCACCTTCATGATCAACGGCGAGCGCTGCACCCGGGCCTGTGGCTTCTGCCAGGTGGACACGCGCCACCCGTTGCCGCTCGCGCCCGACGAGCCCGAGCGGGTGGCCGAGGCGGTCGAGCGCATGCAGCTGGGCCACGCGGTCGTGACCTGCGTGGCCCGCGACGACCTCGCCGACGGAGGGGCCGGAGGCATGGCCCGCACCATCGAGGCCATCCGGGCGCGCCGGTCCGAGACGACGGTGGAGGTCCTCATTTCGGACTGCCGCGGTGACGCCGCTTCGCTCGATCGCATCTTCGCCGCCCGGCCCGATGTGCTGAACCACAACATTGAGACGGTGGCCCGGTTGCAGCGGGCGGTCCGACCCTCGGCCGGCTACGCCCGCAGCCTCGCCGTGCTCGCCCGGGCAGGGGCCGCTGGCCTGGTGACCAAGTCCGGCTTGATGGTGGGGCTGGGCGAGCGCGAGGACGAGGTAGTCGCCACCATGGCGGATCTGCGCGCCGTGGGCGTCTCCATCGTGACCGTGGGCCAGTACCTGCGCCCGAGTCGCGACCACCTGCCTGTGGCCCGCTACTGGGCGCCGGAGGAGTTCGAGCGCCTGCGCTCGGCCGGTGCCGAGCTCGGGTTGGCCCACGTGGAGGCCTCCCCGCTCACCCGCTCGAGCTACCACGCCCGCGAGGCCGCTTCGGCGGTGCGCTGAATCAGGTCGGCGCTGCGTGCGCGGGGCGGCCCCGGGCTCGCCGGCGCCGGACCAGCACCAGGGCGCCCACCAGGAGGCCGAGCACCAGCACGGCGATCACCCCGAACACCAGCGCCCCCACCCTTCCCGCTGGCCGTGTGGTGTCGGGCACCTTCGATGCGGAGGCGGTCCCCAGCGCTTTGCCCTGGGCCAGCGTGACCTCGGTCGCATCGGCCTGGGTGATCGGGTCGGCGTTGCCGGCCGAGGCCGAGAAGAACGACAGCAGGACGACGTCGTCGCCCACGCGCAGCGTGATGGCCTGGCCCACCCCGGACGCGTCGGTGGCGCCGAAATAGGTCACCCGGTCGGCGCCGGGGACGCCCGGGAGCGCGCCCGAGCTCACGATCTTGCCCGAGCGCAAGGAGCTGCGCGCCGACTGCAGGAAGATCTGTGCCGAGCCGGCACTCGGAAACCGGAACAGCATGTCCTGCACCGCGTTCAACCGGGCCGTGTCCATCCAGGTGCGTTGGTAGCTGCTGACGGTCCCGCTCAGGGTGCTCAGCGCGCTCGACACGGCCGCCGGGTCTGGTGCGCCCGAGGCGAACGTGGCGGGATCGATCGGTCCCTGGCTGAGCACGGCGTAGCCGGGCCCGACGGCGGGCAGCACGAGCGCACCGAGCGACGAGCTGTCCTTGGTTCCGGCCGCGGCCGCCATTGCCCCGAACGGGGCGAGCAGCACAAGGGCTGACACGAGCAGGCTCGCGGCCAGGCGCCGGACCCGCACGGTCATGCCACGAAGTACTTGGCCTCCGGGTGGTGGCAGATGATGGCGTCGGTCGTCTGCTCGGGATTCAGCTGGAACCCCTCGGTCACCGTGACGCCGATGCGCTCGCCCCCCAGAAGCTCGACCACCTTGGCGTTGTCGTTGAGGTCCGGGCAGGCCGGGTACCCCCACGAGTAGCGGCCACCGCGGTACTGCTGGCGGAACAGCCCGGTCAGGGTCGGTCCGTCCTCGGCGGCAAAGCCGAGCTCCTCACGGATGCGGTGGTGCCAGTACTCGGCGGTGGCCTCGGCCATCTCGACGCTCAGGCCGTGCAGGAAGAGGTACTTCTGGTATTCGTTCTCGGCGAAGAGACGCGCCGTCTCCTCCGAGGCCCGGTTCCCGATGGTGCACAGCATGAAGCTGGCAAAGTCCTCTTCGCCCGAGTCGGCCGAGCGGAAGAAGTCGCTGATGCAGAGCCAGGGCTCCTTGCGCTGGCGCGGGAAGGTAAAGCGCATCCACTCCGAACTGCGTGACTCGTCCTTCCAGATGACGAGGTCGTTCCCCTCGGCGTTCGCCGCGAAGTGGCCGTAGGCCACCTGGGGCACCAGGAGGTCGGCCTCGCGGGCGCTGGCCACCTCGTCGCGCAGCGTGCCCTTGACCCGCTCCTTGAACTCGGCGTCGTTCTCGCCGTTCTCGGGCCGGAAACCCCACTGATTGCGGAACAGCGCAGTCAGGTTCAGGTACTCGGACACCTCGTCGAGGGCGATGCCCACGGCGATGCGGCTGCCCACGAAGGGCGGCGTGAACAGCGGGTTGTCGGTGGCGACGGCGGAGCGCACCGGCTGCCCCTCCACCGGTGCCTCGTCCTTGTCCTGGAAGCGTCGGGGCACGTTGCGCTCCGAGATCTCGCGGCCGAAGAGCGGGTCGTCCTCGCCGGTGCGCTTCAAGTCGACCAGGCGGTCCATGGTGCGCAGGCCCTCGAAGGCATCGCGCCCGTAGAAGACGCGCCCCTCGTAGACCTCGCGCAGATCGCGTTCGACGTAGGTGCGGGTCAGCGCGGCCCCGCCCAAGATGATGGGGATCTCCGACAGCGACCGGTCGTTCAGTTCGACCAGGTTCTCCCGCATGATCAGCGTTGACTTCACCAGCAGGCCGCTCATGCCGATGGCATCGGCCTTGTGCTCCTCCGCCGCGCTGACCATCTCGTTGATGCCGACCTTGATGCCCAGGTTGACCACTTCGTAGCCGTTGTTGGTCAAGATGATGTCGACCAGGTTCTTGCCGATGTCGTGCACGTCGCCCTTGACCGTGGCCAACACGACCGTGCCCTTGCCACCCTGGTCCGACTTCTCCATGTACGGCTCGAGGAAGGCGACGGCGGACTTCATGGTCTCGGCCGACTGGAGGACGAATGGCAGCTGCATCTCGCCGGAGGCGAAGCGCTCGCCCACCACCTTCATGCCCTCGAGCAGCACGTCGTTCACGATGGCCAGGGCGGCGGTGCCCTCCTCGAGCGCCTGGGTCAGGTCGCCCTCGAGGCCGTTGCGATTGCCGTCGATGATGCGCTGGCTCAGCCGCTGGTCGACCGGCCAGTCCAGGTGCTCGTCCGCCGCGTTGGCGTTCACCTTGACGCCCTCGAAGAGGGCCAAGAGCTCCTGGAGGGGGTCGTAGTCGTCGGTGCGCCGGTTGTAGACCAGGTCGAGGCAGATCTCCTTGGCCCGCTCCTCAATGCGGGACAGCGGCAGGATCTTCGAGGCGTGCACGATGGCCGAGTCGAGACCGGCCTGCACGCACTCGTGGAGGAACACCGAATTCAGTACCTGGCGGGCCGCCGGGTTCAGGCCGAAGGACACGTTGGACAGGCCGAGGATGGTCGACACCCCCGGCAGCTCGGCCTTGATGGCCCGGATGCCCTCGATCGTCTCAATGCCGTCGAGCCGGCTCTCTTCCATGCCGGTCGAGAGCGGCAGGGCCAAGGGGTCGAAGAGCAGGTCCTCGGGTTCGAGCCCGTAGCGCTCCACGGCGATGTCGCGAATGCTGCGGGCCGCCCGCAGCTTCCATTCGGCCGTGCGGGCCTGGCCCTCCTCGTCGATGCACGTGCAGACGACGGCCGCCCCGAACTCGCGAGCCAGCCGCAAGAAGGTGTCGAGCCGGGTGCCGGGCTCGTCGCCCTCCTCGAGGTTGACCGAGTTGAGGATGGGCCGGCCGCCCAGCCACTCCAGGGCGGAGCGCACCACCGGTCCTTCGGTGGAGTCGACCATGAGCGGCACGCTCGCCTGGGTGCAGAAGCGGCTGACCACCTCGGTCATGTCGGCGACGCCGTCGGCGCCGGTGTAGTCGACGCAGACATCGATGAGGTGCGAGCCCTCGCGCACTTGATCGCGCGCCATGGCCACACAGGTGTCCCAGTCGCCGGCCAGCATGGCCTCGCGGAAGGCCTTGGACCCGTTGGCGTTGGTGCGCTCGCCCACGGCGAGGAAGGACGTGTCCTGCTTGAAGGGCACCGAGGTGTAGATGGACGCGGCCGACGGCTCGTGCACCGGCGTGCGGGGCGCCGGTACCGCGCCCGAGCATCGCTCGACCACCGCCGCGAGGTGCTCGGGGGTCGTGCCACAGCACCCGCCGATGGCGGACACCCCGAACTCGGTGACGAAGCGATGCAGGTGATCGGCCAGCCCGTCGGGCGTGAGGTCGTAGTGCATCTTCCCGTCGACGACGGAGGGGAGCCCCGCATTGGGGATGCAGGCGATGGGGACGCGGCTGGCCCCAGAGAGGTGGCGCAGGGCCTCGCTCATCTCGACCGGACCGGTGGCGCAGTTGAGACCGACCACGTCGACCTGCATGGCGTCGAGCACGGTGAGGGCAGCGCCGATCTCGGTGCCGGGCAGCATGCGGCCCGTGAGCTCAATCGTCACCTGCGTCTGCAGCGGCACGATGCGCCCGAGCGCCACCATGGCCCGGCGGGCCCCGTTGATGGCCGCCTTGACCGAGAGGAGGTCGAACTGGGTCTCGATGACCAGCAGGTCGACGCCGCCTTCGAGCAGGCCGAGCGCCTGCTCCTCGTAGGCGTCGCGGAACTCGGCGTAGGGGATCTGGCCGAGCGTGGGGAACTTGGTGCCCGGGCCCATGGATCCGGCCACCCAGCGCGGCCGCTCCGGCGTGGAGAACTCGTCGCGCACGGCACAGGCGAGCTCGGCAGCCGTCTGGGTCAGCTCGCGGGCCCGCTCGGCCAGCCCGTATTCGACCAGCACGACCGAGGTCGACCCGAACGTGTCGGTCTCGACCACGTCGCACCCCACCTCGTAGAACGAGCGGTGCACCTGGGCCACGAGGTCGGGGCGGGTCTCGACCAGGATTTCGTTGCAGCCTTCGAGCTCGGGTCCCCCGAAGTCCTCGGCCTCGAGCCCGAGCAGCTGCAGGTTCGTCCCCATGGCGCCGTCGAAGACCACCACGCGGTTGCGCAGTGCCTGGAGGTAGTCGGAGGCGGCCGGATCGAGCCGGCCCAGCAGTTCGGGCGAGGCAGACATGGTCGGTACAGCTTAGAGGCGCCCCCCGGTGCGACCTGACGAGCCCGGTAGCATCGGGCCTGGTGAAGCCGAGGATCTACACCAAGACGGGTGACGGGGGGACGACCGGGCTGCTCTACGGCGGGCGCGTGCCCAAGGACTCGTGGCGGATTGAGCTCAACGGCACCATCGACGAGGCCCAGTCGGCCATCGGCGTGGCCCGGGCCGAGACGGCTCCGGGCTCGGAGGCCCACGACCTGTTGACCGCGCTGACCCGCGACCTCTACGTCGTGATGGCGGAGGTCGCCACCGCCCCGGAGAACCGGACCAAGTTGAAGGCGGGGTCGAGCCTGGTCACCGAGGACATGGTGGGCGCGCTCGAGCTCAGGATCGACGACCTGCTCGAGCGTTTCGAGATGCCGGCCGACTTCACCATTCCCGGCGAGAACCGGCTGGCCGCCGCCCTGGACCTGGCCCGGGCCATCGTGCGCCGGGCCGAGCGCCTGGCTGTCTCCGAGCCGACCGAAGGGTCCTTCGTGATCGCGTATCTGAACCGGCTCTCGGACCTGCTGTGGGCCATGGCCCGCTGGCTGGAAGGGCCCGAGCACAAGCTGTCGAAGCGTCTGGACTGAGCGCCCGCGGTCACCAACCGCCGCGGTGTGCCCGCTCGGCTCGCGGCCCGATGGCCCGATCGAGCGAGGCGGACCGATGGTCGTTTCCGTCGGGGTGGCCGAGGACGACGGCGCCGTAGAGTCGCCAGTCCTCGGGGACGCCGAGCAGCTCGGCCAGGGGCTGGGTGCCCCGGAAGGCGCCGAGGAAGCAGGCGCCCAGGCCGGCGTCGACCGCAGCCAGGAGCACGACCATGACGCCCATGGCGGCGTCGCCGTACCAGTAGGGAACGGCCCAGGCATCAGGACCGGCGCCCAGGCCCGAAGGTGCCTTGTCCGGCTCGGCGTAGCGGGCCACGTACGCCCCGGGCGACGTGTAGGCCAGGAGCACCACGGGTGCCCGGCGCAGGCCCGCCGACCACTCGGGGTGGGTCGCCCGCCACTCCTCGTCGGTGGTGGCGTCGAAGTAGATGCCGGTCTGCCGGGCACCCTCGAGGACGACCCAGGCCGTGCCCGACGCGTTGCCGGCGGTGGGTGAGCGGAGGGCGGCGTCGACGAGGCGGTCCACCAGGGCAGGGTCGAGCGGATCGGCGCTGAAGCTACGCACCATGGCGCGGCGTGCGATGGCCTCGTGGAGATCCATGGGCGGGCAGTCTCTCCGCCGCGACGGCCCGCCGCCAGGCCGGGAATGTTGACCTCGCTGGTAGTGTTTTACCGTTCATGTCGGCGGTTTGCCGACGCGACCTGGAGGTTTCGAGTGCCTACTCCGCGAGATCTGCTGAACGAGGCGAAGGCGTCCATCCGCGAGGTGGACCCGCCGGCGGCAGAGGAATTGCTGGCCCAAGGCGGGGTCACGTTCCTCGACGTGCGTGAACCTGACGAGTACGAGCAGGGCGCCCTCCCCAACGCGGTCCACCTGCCCCGGGGCCACCTCGAGTTCCAGGTCGAGGGCAAGCTGCCGGACAAGTCCGGTCCCATCGTCGTGTACTGCGCCGGCGGGGTGCGCTCGGCCTTCGCCGCCAAGACGATGGGTGACCTGGGCTACACCGACGTGCAGTCGCTCGTGGGTGGCTTCAACAAGTGGAAGGACGACGGGCGCCCGTGGGCCGCGCCCCAGACGCTCACACCCGCCCAGCGCAATCGCTACCAGCGCCACCTCCTGTTGCCCGAGGTGGGCGAGGTGGGCCAGCTCAAGCTGCTCAATTCGAAGGTGCTCCTGCTCGGTGCGGGCGGGCTGGGCTCGCCGGCCGCCCTCTACTTGGCGGCAGCGGGTGTCGGGACGATCGGCATCATCGACATGGACGTGGTCGACGAGTCCAACCTGCAGCGCCAGATCCTCCACAACATGGACCGGGTGGGGGAGCGCAAGGTCGATTCGGCCAAGAAGACCCTCACGGCCATCAACCCCGACGTCAACGTCGTCACCTACGACGTGCGTCTGGGCGCCGACAACATCCTCGACATCATCGACGGCTACGACGCCATCGTCGACGGCACCGACAACTTCCCGACCCGCTATCTCGTCAACGACGCGTCGTTGCTCAAGCGGATCCCGGTGATCCACGGTTCGATCTTCCGCTTCGAGGGACAGGCCACCGTCTTCGATCCCTACAACGGGCCCTGCTACCGCTGCCTCATCCCCGAGCCGCCGCCGGCCGAGCTGGCACCGTCGTGCTCCGAGGCCGGTGTGCTCGGCGTGCTGCCCGGCATCATCGGTTCGATCCAGGCAGTCGAGACGATCAAGATGCTGCTCGGGATCGGCGACCCCCTGATCGGTCGCCTGCTCTCGTACGACGCGCTCGAGGAGTCGTTCCGCACGTTCAAGGTGCGGCGCGACCCGGCCTGCCCGGCCTGTGGCGACGACGCCGGCGAGATCGTCATTGCCGAGTACGACGACCTCTGCATGCCGCACGCGCACTAGGAGCGCCCTCGGCGACTCCCTCCGGGGGGACGCCACCTCTGCTTAGGCTGTCGGCACGTCGCCCACTGACCTGCTGATCCCGCCGGCCCCCGAGGCGGACGCCCCGCGGCGTCCGCCTCCCGAGCCGCCCGCACTGACCTCGCGGCGGGTCAAGCGCAACCGGTTCATCTGGCTGGTCGGCCTGCTGGCCCTCGCCCTCGTCATCACGCTCGTGACCACGCACGGCGGGGGTCGTCCATCGGCCGCCGGGGAGAGCCACACCGGGGGCGGGCACCGGCACAAGGGACCGCAGCCGCACGCGGGCAACCCTCGACTGGACCCGGACTGGGAGGGCGACGGGCAGGCCGTGACCTTCGCCTTCGGGGGCGACGTGCACTTCCCGGCCGGGACCACTCTGGGCGACCGCTTGGCCGCCGACCCGTCCGACGCCCTCGGTCCCACGGTCCCCCAACTGCTCTCGGGCGTCGATCTCTCCATGGTCAACTACGAGTCCGCACTGACCGACGGCACCTGTCCCGACGCGCAGGGCAAGCAGTTCGTCTTCTACGCGCCACCCACTGTGGTGGACGCGTTCAAGGGTGCCGGCGTCTCGCTCATCACCGAGGCCAACAACCACGGCGAGGATTGCGGGCCGCCCGGACTCCAGACCGCCTTGGCCACCCGGGCGCAGACGGGGTACACGATCCTGGGCATCGGGCAGAACGCGGCGCAGGCCTTCACGCCGTACACCACGACGATCCACGGGCAGCACATCGCGATCATCGCCGCCACCCAGGTCATCGACTCCGATCTCCAGACGGCGTGGACCGCCACCGCCACTCAGCCGGGACTGGCCTCGGCCTACGACGTCAACGACCTGGTGGCGGCCGTCGAGGCGGCCCGCAAGACGGCGGACACCGTGATCGTCTACCTGCACTGGGGCACCGAGCTCGACGCCTGCCCCAACCCGTTGCAGGAACCGCTGGCGCAGGTTCTCGTCCAGGCCGGGGCCGACATCATCGTGGGGACGCACGCGCACGTCCTGCTCGGGGGCGGCTATCTCGGCTCGGCCTATGTCGACTACGGACTGGGCAACTTCGCCTTCTACGACAACTCACCGCCGGAGAACGCCAGCGGGTCGCTCGTCATCTCGGCCACGGGTCGCCACATCGACTCGGTGACCTGGCGTCCGGCCGTCATTGTGGACGATCTGCCCCAGCCACTCTCGGGCGCGGCCGCCACCGCGGCCCTGACCGCCTGGAACCAGGCCCGTTCGTGCACCAACGTGTCGGCGACTCCGGGCGCGCCGGTCGCCTCGACGCAGACCGAGACGGCGCCGGCCGCGGCCTCGGTCGTGCAGACGCTTTCCGTCGACTCGGGCTGACCCGGGCGGGCGCAGCACTCGACGCGAACGTTCGCCTCGGCGCGCGGCGCAGGCCTTCCGCTAGACAGATGGGGTGACGGCCACCTCGCAGACAGAGACCTTCCACGTCCACGGCGTCGACCTCTCCTGGTCCGAACGCGGGCTCGGCGAGCCCGCGCTGGTCCTGTGCCACGGCTACACCGGGTCCGCCCACGACTGGGCCCTCCAGGTGGACGGGCTGGCCCGCCGGCGCCGGGTGGTGACCTACGACCACCGCGGCCACGGGTCTTCGACCAAGGTCGGACGGTTGGAGGGGTACACCACCGCGCAACTGGCGGCCGACCTGGCCGCGTTCCTCGACGCCGTGGGTGGCGGCCCGGTAGACCTCCTCGGTCACTCCATGGGGGGCAGGGTCGTCATGACGATGGTGCTCGAGCGGCCCGACCTGGTGCGTTCCCTCATCCTGATGGACACCAGCGCCTGGTCGTTCCAACCACCCGACGAGGAGATCCGCGCCCTGGTCCAACAGTTCATTCAGTCATTCGATCCGGCCGACGGCATGCCGGCCGGGTTCTCGCTCGAGGGACCCGAGGACAAGCTCATCGAGGCCTCGGTGCCGGCCGAGTGGTTGACGGAGAAGAACGGCATCACGGCCGGCATGGACGCCTTTGCCGTCAAGGGTCTGGGCCTCGAGCTGTGGGCCGACGCCGAGGAAGGCCCGGACTCGGTGCGCCGCCGTCTGCCCGAGATCACCTGTCCAGTGACCGTGATCGTGGGCGAACACGACCACCCGCTGGTGGACCAGGCACCCCTGCTGGCCGCCGAGGTGGCGGACGGCCATCTGGTCGTCATCGACGGCGCCTACCACTCGCCGCAGCTGACCCACCCCGACCAGTGGCGTGCCGCGGTCGAGGCGCACCTGGCCCGGGTCGACGTCATGAATGGCACGAACGCACCACAGGCGAGTGACCGGATTGCGCTGGCGGGCTCCGACGTCGCCATCCCTCCGCTCGGCGTCGGAACCTGGGCCTGGGGCGACAAGGGGACCTGGGGCATGGGCGGGTACGACCAGTCGCTGACCGAGGCGAGCATCGCGGAGGCCTGGGAAGCGAGTATTGAGGCGGGCGTCGTCCTCTTCGACACGGCCGAGGTCTACGGGAACGGCGAGAGCGAGCGCATCGTCGGCCGGCTCCTCGCCCGCGACCCTGCCGTGCGGCCGCGGGTGGTGATCGCGTCGAAGTACATGCCGTCACCCTGGAAGCCGCACGCCCACGGTGCGCTGGTGTCCGCCGCGCGCAAGTCGGCCGAGCGGCTCGGCGTGGAGAGCATCGACCTCTACCAGATCCACGGACCGATTTCGCTGCGTTCGCACGGGGCCCTGGCTGACGCGCTGGCCGCGGCGCACGGAGAGGGACTCGTGAAGGCGGTCGGCGTCTCGAACTACTCGGCCAAGGAGACGCGGGCCATCGACCGCGCCCTGCAGGAGCGGGGCCTGCGCCTGGCCAGCAACCAGATCGAGTTCTCGCTGCTGCGGGCCATGCCGCTGCGGGTCGGCCTCGTCGCTGCGTGTCATGAGCTCGGTGTCGTTCCGCTCGCCTACTCGCCCATCGGGCAGGGCCGGCTGACCGGCAAGTACTCGGCGTCGAACCCTCCGCCGGGTGCCCGCACGTTCTCGGCCCACCCCATGGAGCAGGTCGACGCCCTGGTACAGGTCCTGCGCGACATCGGGGAGGCCCACGACGGCCGCAGCCCCAGCCAGGTGGCCCTGGCCTGGCTGATCGCCCATGGTGCGGTGCCCATCCCTGGGGCCAAGAACCGCAGCCAGGCCGAACAGAACGCTGGTGCCCTGGGTTGGCAGATGAGCGCAGAGGAGCTGGCGGTCCTGGACAGCGCCGCCCTCTTCGGCACCCGCAAGCTCTCACAGCGCGTTTGGCAGCACGGCTGACCCTGGCTGTACCGTCGTCGCAGTGATCGCTGCGCTCTACGACGTGCCTCTGCCGCCGCTGAGCGGGAACCAGTTCTACACGACCCAGTTTCCCTTCGTACCGGTGGCCATGATCGTCGTGGCCCTGGCCCTCTACCTGTGGGCCGTCCGGCGCAACAACGCCCTGCACCCCCGCCACCCGTGGTCGCACCTCAAGACGGCGGCCTGGAGCGGCGCCCTGGTCACCACGGGTATCGCCATCTTCAGCTTCATCGGCGTCTACGACGGCGAGCTCTTCTGGGATCACATGGTGCAGCACCTGCTGCTCATCATGGTGGCGGCGCCGCTCTTCGCCATCGCCTCGCCGTTGCAGCTGGCCTGGCGGGCGACGACGGGCACGTCGCACATCGCGGTGACCGAGATCCTGCGCTCGAAGCCGGCCAAGGTACTGGGCCACCCGATCACGGCCTTCATCCTCTACGCCGTCTTCATCCCGGTCTCGCACCTGACCGTTTGGTACAACTACACGCTCCAGCACGAGTCGATCCACAACGCCGAGCACCTGGCGTTCCTGCTGGTTGGTTACCTCTTCTGGCGTCAGGTCTTCGGGGACGACCCCAACTGCTACCGGCTCCACCCGGCGCTGCAGTTCTTCTATCTCTTCATGGCGATCCCGATCGATACCTTCACCGGGTTGTCGCTGGCCGGCGCGACCCAGGAGATGTTCCCGGCCTATTGCGAGACGGCGCGGACGTTGGGTTGCGTCGGCGTCTCGGTGGCGCACCCCTGGGGACCGACCTACGTGGAGGATCTCCATATCGGCGGGGACATCATGTGGGTGGTCGGCGACACCTTGATGCTGTGGCCGATGATCCCCGTTGCCCTGAAGTGGATGCACATGGACGAGCGCAAAGCGGTGCGCATCGACCGTGAGCTCGACGCGCAGCTGGCCGCCGAGGGCGATCAGCCGCCGAGGTCCATCAATTCGACCCGCACGCCGTCGGGGTCGGTGCAGTAGACGAACTCGAGCGCCGTGCCGCCGAGGTCGATCTCGGTGCGGCTCGAATCCACAACGGCGCCACCCAGTTCGACGAGGCGTGCCGCGACGCCGGCGACGCCGCGTACCCGGAAGGACAGGTGGGTCAGCCCAAGCTGGTGGACCGGCCGGCGCTCGCTCGAACCGACGGGCTCGGGCACGGTGAAGGCGAGCAGCTCAATGGCGGTCGGTCCCGCGCCGGATGAACTGCGACGTGACCGCCACGTCGGGCAGGTCCATGAGGGCGGCGAACTCGGAGCCGATCGAGTGCGATTCGGCCTTCTCGAATCCCAGCCCGTCGCAGTAGAAGCGCAGCGACCGCTCCAGGTCGCTCACGCAGATGCCGAAGTGCGAGAAGGTCGTCTCCAGGGTGTCGTCCACGGCCGCCAGTCTGCCTGTTCGCGCACCCGTATGGCCCCACTGCCCAGAACCTCCGTAATCTCGTAGTCGTGAATCCACCGACCGACCAGGGAACCCCCGAGCGCCACACCGACTCGGGCATCGACATCCACCCCCTCTACACGGCCGACGACCTCGGGCGACTGGGACCCGTCGGCCCAGCTCGGAGCCACCCGGGGCGTTCCCCTACACCCGTGGCGTCCACGCCCAGATGTACCGCTCGAAGCTCTGGACGATGCGCCAATACGCCGGCTTCGGCTCGGCCGAGGCCACGAACCAGCGCTTCAAGTTCCTCCTCGACGCCGGTCAGACCGGCCTCTCCTGCGCCTTCGACCTGCCGACGCAGATGGGTTACGACTCGGACCACCCCCGAGCCGAGGGCGAGGTCGGGAAGGTCGGGGTGGCCATCGACTCGCTGGCCGACATGCGCTTGCTCATGGCCGACCTCCCGATGGACAAGGTCACGACGTCCATGACCATCAACGCCACCGGGGCCATTCTGCTGCTGCTCTACCAATTGGTGGCCGAGGAGCAGGGAGTGCCGGGCGAGAAGATCCGCGGCACCATCCAGAACGACATTTTGAAGGAGTACATCGCCCGCGGCACGTACATCTACCCGCCGCGCCCGTCCATGCGACTGATCGTGGACACCTTCGCCTACTGCGCCAGCCAACCTGCCCAGCTGGAACACCATCTCCATTTCGGGCTACCACATCCGCGAGGCGGGTTCGACGGCGGTGCAGGAGATCGCCTTCACGCTGGCCAACGGCATCGCCTACGTCGAGGCGGCCATTGCCGCCGGGCATGGACGTCGACGCCTTCGCGCCGCGGCTCTCCTTCTTCTGGAACGCGCACAACAACCTCTTCGAGGAGGTGGCCAAGTACCGGGCGGCCCGGCGCATGTGGGCGCGCATCATGACCGAGCGCTTCGGGGCCAAGGACGAGCGTTCGAAGATGCTGCGCTTCCATACCCAGACCGGCGGGTCGACCCTCACGGCGCAGCAGCCGGAGAACAACATCGTGCGGGTGACCGTGCAGTCGCTGGCGGCCGCGCTCGGGGGCACGCAGAGCCTGCACACCAACGGGTTCGACGAGGCGCTCGGACTGCCCACCACCCGAGCGGCCAAGATCGCCCTGCGCACGCAGCAGATCGTCGGTTTCGAATCCGGCGTGGCCGACACGGTCGACCCCTTGGCCGGGTCCTACTTCGTCGAGGCGCTGACCGACGAGGTGGAGGCGGCAGCCAACGACTACCTGGAGCGGATTGAGCAGATGGGCGGAGCGGTGGCCGCCATTGAGGCCCGCTTCATGCAGGAGGAGATCGAGTCGGCCGCCTACAGCTATGCCAAGGCGGTCGACGACGGCGAGAAGGTGGTCGTCGGGGTCAACAAGTTCACCGACGCCGAGAGCGAGCCGGCCGAGGTGTTCCCGATCGACATCAAGCTCCAGCAGATGCAGATCGACCGCACCCGCCAGGTGCGGGCCGAGCGCGACCAGGGCGCCGTGGACCGGGCCCTGGCCGACGTCGCCGAGACGGCGAAGGGCGACGGCAACCTCCTGGTGCCGATGAAGGAGGCCCTGCGGGCCTGGCCACGCTGGGCGAGGTGGCCGACGTGCTGCGCGGCGAGTTCGGCGTCTACCAGCCCGGCGGTTGAGTCGAAGATGGGCGGGTCGGGTCAGGGCTCGTTCTGGCCACTCTTCGACCTGGTCGTGCGCACGCCCCGGCTCGAGCTGCGGCTCCCTCGGGAGGACGAGTTCGCCGCCCTCGTCGCGGTGGTCGACGAGGGCATCCACGATCCGGGGACGATGCCGTTCTTCACACTCTTGGACCGACGAGGAGCCGGGTCCCCGGGCCCGATCGTCGGCCCAGTGGTTCTGGGGGAACCGAGCCAACTGGTCGCCTGAGAAGTGGACATTCAACGCGGCGGCCTTCGTCGACGGTCGCCCGGTCGGCGTGCAGGACCTCGAAGGCCGCGCACTTCGGTGCGGTGCGCTCGGTGGAGACCGGGCTCGTGGCTGGGCCGGTCGCACCAGGGCCAGGGCTTGGGCCGGGAGATGCGCGAGGCCATCCTGCACCTGGCTTTCGCCGGCCTGGGGCCGAGGAGGCGCTGAGCGGCGCCTTCGAGGACAACGTGGCCTCCATCGCCACCTCTCGTGCGGTCGGCTACGAGGAGAACGGCGAGGCGCTCGGCCACCGGCGCGACGGCTCGGGCCGCACCATCCGCTTCCGCCTGAGCCGCCACGCTTGGGAGCGGCGGCGGCGCGACGACATCGAGATCGTCGGCCTGGAGGGCTGCCTCGACATGTTCACCGGAGCGGATCGGGCCTCGCTGAGTCCTGCCACGACCACGGTCTCGAAGTGCTCCACGAGCGGGAAGGGGTCGTAGAAGTGGTGCAGCGCGGCGCGCCACTCCTCGTAGGCGGGTGAGCCGCGGAAGCCGTCGGTGTGGTCTTCGAGGCACTGCCACTCGACGAGGAGCAGAAAGTTGCTCGGTCGTTCGAGGCAACGCTCGACCCGGAGGGAGACGAAACCCAGGGCTGGCCGCGATCAGTGTCTTGGCCTGCTCCATGGCGGCCAGGAACTCGTCCTCGCGTCCGGGGATGACGTGGAGGAGTGCGTGCTCGGTGATCACGCCCGAGCGAGCAGGTGGGCCCTGCAGCTCAGGGTTGGACGCGGCGTCGATCGCCGTCCAGGCCAGCGCGACCGCGCCGTCGCGCACGGCGGCGTCGGCCGAGGCCGTGATGCAGGCCGCGGCGAACTCCTTCTGGTGGTTCACGGCCCCGTTCGTCTCGATCCCGATCAGCGGATGGATCGTCGGAACGGCCAGCGAGACGTTCGCCATGTCGGTCGAGAACGTCGGGAGCGGCGTGTCGGCGTCGTCAGCCTCGAAGCGCCGGCCGAGCGACTCCGCATTGGCCCGGTAGGCCGCCTGCAGATTCAGGTCCGTCTCCATGTGCGAGTAGACGGGGGAGAGCTCCTCGTAGGCGACGGTGCAGCCGCTGGCCAACGCCCCGGCCTCGAAGCAGGCCTCCACCCTCGGCCGCAGCGCGCGCAGTCCGTCGTAGGTCGGCGAACGCACCATGTAGCGAGCGGTGATCGAACCCGGTATGACGTTGGCCGCGCCGGGACTGCGGGTGACCACACCGTGCACCTGGTCACCCGGAGCGCAGCTGCTGACGAAGGAGGCCGAGCGCAACCTGGGACACGGTCAGCGCATCCTGTGCGTTGACCCCTTCCCACGGGGCAGCCGAGGCATGGGCCTCGCGGCCGGTGAAGGTCACGTCGAAGTGGGCCACGGCCAGGCAGCGGCCGACGAGACGCTCGGTCGGCCAGGGGTGGATCATCATGGCGGCGTGCACGCCGGCGAAGGCGCCGCGCTCGAGCATGAGGATCTTCCCGCCGCCGCCCTCCTCGGCGGGCGTGCCCGAGCACGCGGACGCTCAGACCGACCTCGTCGGCCACCTCGGCCAGGGCTAGTCCGGCCCCGACTGCCGTCGCCGCGATGATGTTGTGACCGCAGGCGTGGCCCACATCGGGGAGTGCGTCGTACTCCGCGCACACCGCCACCGTCAGTTCGCCCGACCCGGCGCGTGACTCGAGGGCGGTGGGGAGCTCGTAGACGCCCTCCCGGGCCTCGAGCCCGCCGGCGCGCAAGAGCCTCCGCCACCGCGTGGGCGGACGCAGTCTCGTCGTAGCAGAGCTCGGGGTGGGCATGGACGAAGTGGCTGAGCGAGACGAGCTCGTCGAGGTGGCGGTCGATGGCCGCCGCCGCCGCTTCTTTGGCTGCCGAGGTGGTCGACACCTACTCGATCACCGCCACGACGTCGCCGGCGCCGACGGAATCGCCCGCGCTGACTCGGAGTTCCTTGACGACCCCGTCCTTCTCGGCCGCGACCGCGTTCTCCATCTTCATGGCTTCGAGGAGGCAGATCGACTGGCCGACCTCGACCACGTCGCCCACGGCGACGAGGACCTTCACGATCGTTCCCTGCATGGGCACGATCACCTGGCCCGAGCCGGACCCGGCCACGGCGTGGCTCGACGCTCGCTTGGGTCGTCCGACGGCGCGGGCCGGACCCGCGACCGGACCGAGGTCGGGAACCCAGAGGCGCACGGAATAGCGCCGGCCGTCAACCTCGGCGGTGACGTCGCGCTGCACGGTCGGGACCTCGTCGTCACCCTCCGCCGGGGCTACCCCGGCCGCCGGGACGCTGAGCCCGCTCAGGTCGAGCGTGTCCTCCACCCACTTGGTCGAGTAGTTCACGTTGGCGAAGTCGGGGTGGCTGAGGATCGCCACGTCCGCCGGCAGCGTGGTGGCCACGCCGGTGATCGAGGTCTCTCCGATGGCCCGCAGCATGCGGCGCCGGGCCGACTCCCGGTCGGGGGCCCACACGATGAGCTTGGCGATCAGGTTGTCGTAGTACTGCGAGACCGTGTCGCCGGACTCGTAGCCGCCGTCGAGGCGCACTCCAGGGCCCGACGGCTGGCGGAAGGTGGCGATGGTGCCGGGCGAGGGCGAGAAGCGACCACCGCTCGGGTCCTCGGCGTTGATGCGGACCTCGATGGCGTGGCCGTTGTGGGCGATGTCCTTCTGGCCGAAATCGAGTGCCTCACCCGAGGCGATGCGGATCTGCCAGGCCACCAGGTCGAGGCCGGTGACCAGCTCGGTGACCGGATGCTCCACCTGGAGCCTCGTGTTCATTTCGAGGAAGTAGAACTCGCCGTCCTGGAAGAGGAACTCGACCGTTCCCGCGTTGTAGTAGCCGCACGCCTCCGAGACCCGAACCGCGGCCTCGCCCATGGCCTGGCGCACCTCGTCGGGGAAGGCCGGCGCCGGGCTCTCCTCGATCAGCTTCTGGTGCCGGCGCTGGGCCGAGCAGTCCCGCTCGCCCAGCCAGAGCGTGTTGCCGTGGGTGTCGCCCAGCACCTGCATCTCGACGTGGCGGGGCCACGACAGATAGCGCTCGAGGTAGATCTCGGGACGGCCGAAGTAGGCCTGGGCCTCGCGGGCGGCCGACTCCATCGCCTCGGCCGCCTCGTCCGGCGAGTCGACGACCTTCATGCCGCGTCCACCGCCGCCGTACGCGGCCTTGATGGCGACCGGCCATCCGTGCTCGGTGCCGAACGACACCACCTCGTCGGGAGAGGTGAGGGGCTCGGAGCGTCCGGGAACGCCGGCCACCCCGGCCTTTTCGGCCGCCAGGCGCGAGCTGATCTTGTCGCCCATGACCTCGATGGCTTCGGGCGGCGGCCCGATGAAGGTGACGCCCCGGTCGGTGATGGCCCGGGCGAAGTCGGTGTTCTCCGAGAAGAAGCCGTAGCCCGGGTGGACCCCGTCGGCCCCGCTCTGCTCAATGGCGGCCAGGATGGCTTCGGTGTTGAGGTAGCTCTCGGCCGCCGATCTCGCCCCCGAGCGAGTAGGCCTCGTCGGCCATGCGCACGTGGAGGGCGTCGCGGTCGAGGTTCGAGTAGACGGCCACCGTCCCGATCCCCATCTCGCGGCACGTCCGGATCACCCGGACGGCGATCTCACCGCGGTTTGCAATCAGGATCTTCTGGAGCACGCTGGACCTTTCCTCCGCTCGTGGGCCCTCACAATTGCACGCGCCGTATGGTCAGTGCCATGTGGGCAGGGGAATGGCAGGTCCGTCGCTTCGAGGAGATCGATTCCACCAATTCGTACCTGCTCGAGCGGGCCCGCCAGGGAGAGCCCGAAGGGCTGGTGGCGGTGGCCGACCACCAGACTGCAGGGCGGGGCCGCCTCGACCGGCGCTGGGAGTCGCCGCACGGGGCCAACCTGCTGGCCTCGGTGCTCCTGCGCCCCGATTGCAGCCCTGACGACCTGCACCTCTGCACCGGCGCCCTGGGGCTGGCCGCCCTCGATGCCTGCGCCGAGGTGGCCGGGGTCGAGCGCCCAGCTGAAATGGCCCAACGACCTGCTCGTGGGCGCGGCCAAGCTGGCCGGAGTCCTGGCCGAGGCCGAATTCTCCGACCGATCCGCCGGCCGTGGTGGCCGGCATCGGGCTGAACGTTGCGTGGCCCGGGCCTCCCGGTGCCGGAGGCAGCCTGCCTGGACGACCTCAGCGACACGAGCTCTCCGCTCGACCGTGATCGTTCTGCTCGAGCACCTCTTGGCCGCCCTGGGCACCCGGCGGCCGCTGCTCGACCAGCCCGCCGGCCGGCGCCACGCTGGCCGACGAGGTCCGGGCCCGCTGCGCCACCCTGGGCCAGGAGGTCCTGGTCGTCCTGCCCGCGGAGGAGTTCACCGGGCGGGCGGTCGAGATCGACGATGCAGGACGGCTGCTGGTCGAGACGGGGGGAGGCCGCCGCGCCGTGACGGCAGGCTGACATCGTCCATCTGCGGGCCGTTTGAGCTGGGAGGGGTCTGGGGCCTGGACTAACATCGGCCGCCATATGCGCCTTCTCGTCACGGGAGGTGCCGGTTTCATCGGGTCGAATTTCGCCCGTTACTGGGTGGAACAGCACCCCGAGGACCATGTCGTCGTCTACGACGTACTCACCTATGCCGGCAACCGACCCAACCTGTCCGACATCGAAGACCAGATCGTGTTCGTTCAAGGGGACATCTGCGATCCGGCGGCGGCCGAGAAGACCCTGCGGAGCGAAGGAATCGACACCATCGTCCACTTCGCCGCCGAGTCGCACAACTCCCTGGCCGTGCTGAACCCGGGACTCTTCTTCCGCACCAACGTGCTCGGCACCCAGACCATGCTCGAGGCGGCACGCCAGGTGGGCGTGGACCGCTTCCACCACGTGTCGACCTGCGAGGTCTACGGCGACCTGGCGCTCGACACGGACGAGGCGTTCACCGAAGAATCGCCCTATCGACCCCGCACGCCGTACAACGCTTCGAAGGCGGGAGCGGACCACGCCGTGCGGGCCTATGCGGAGACATACGAGCTCCCGATCACCATCACCAACTGCGCCAACAACTACGGGCCGTACCAGTTCCCGGAGAAGCTCATTCCCCACTTCTGCGCCCTCGCGCTCGACGACAAGGCGCTGACCCTCTACGCCAGCACCGAGAATCGCCGTGAATGGCTCCACGTGATCGATCACTGCACCGCCATCGACGCGGTGCTGGCTCGGGGCAAGGTGGGGGAGACGTATCACGTTGGCAGCGGGATCGAGGCATCCATCATGGAGGTGGCCGACCGCATCCTCGATCGCACTGGGCAAGCCGGAATCGCTCAAGACGATTGTGCCGGATCGACCAGGTCACGACCGGCGCTACATCCTCGACTCCTCGAAGCTGCGGGCCGAGCTCGGTTGGCAACCCTCCGTCGAGTGGGAGCAGGGTTTGGCCGAGACCGTTGCCTGGTACGCCGACCACCGCTGACTGGTGGGAGCCGCTGATGGCCCGGGCGCCCGTGGTCGAAGGCGACTGGGAGTCGTCAAAGAGCTGAGTTCATGCGGATCCTGATCACCGGCGCTGACGGGCAACTCGGGCGCGACCTGCGCGACTGCCTCCGGGGAGACGTGCCACTCGGCGGCACGCGCTGCGCGCTGCTCGGTCCCGAGGGTCCGCGGGCGGGCGTGGAGCACGAGGTGCTCGCCACCGACATCCACAACATGAAGGTGGACGACCGTGACGCGGTCCTGCACACGTTCATGACCTTCCGGCCCGAGCTGGTGCTCCACGGTGGAGCCCTGACCGCGGTCGATCTCGTGTGAGGGTGAGGCCGACCTGGCCTATGCGGTGAACGCCATCGGGACGCGGAACGTGTCCGAGGCCGCCGCATCTGGTCGGGGCCCACATGGTCTACGTCTCCACCGACTACGTCTTCGACGGGACCTCGCCACGGCCCTACCGGGAATGGGACCAACCCAATCCGGCGTCGGTCTACGGTGCCTCCAAGCTGGCCGGCGAGCGCGAGTGCCGTCCGGGCTCCACCATCGTCCGCACCAGCTGGGTCAGCGGCGCCCACGGCGCCAACATGGTGGCAACTGCGCTCCGACTGGCCGACGGGGACGGGGAGCTTCGCTTCGTCAACGACCAGCAGGGTTCCCCGACGTTTACCTCCGACCTCGCCCCGGCCATCGTCACCTTGGGCCTCGACCGTCACCAGGGGATCTTTCACGTGACCAACTCCGGTTCGACGACCTGGTGGGGCTTCGTGCGGGCGGTCTTCGAGGAGGCAGGCGCAGACCCCGAACGGGTGAAGCCAATTGCGACGAGCGAGCTCGATCCGCCTCGCCCCGCCCCACGACCGGCGAACTCCGTGCTCGACAACATGGCGCTCCGCCTGGGCGGATTCCCTGCGCTGCCGGATTGGCGCGATGGCCTGGCCCGCCTGGTGCCGGTCATGCAGTCGGCCTCCCGGGTCGCGCCGTGACGTCGCGCAGCAGTAGTCGGGATCCGCGGTCGGTCGCGGTCATCGGGGCCGGCTACGTCGGATTGCCAACGGCGGCGACGCTCGCCCACTTCGGCCACACGGTCGTCCTGGCTGAGCGGGACCCAGTCCCGGTTGGCCGCGTTGCGTTCGGGCCGCATGCCCATCGTCGAGGCCGGTCTGGACGAGCTGGTGGCGGACGGGGTGGCGGCCGGCCGTCTCGACCTTCACCGATTCGGCCGTTCGAGGCGGTGGACGGGGCCGACTTCGTCTTTCTCTGCGTGCCCACTCCCCAGGGAGCTGACGGTTCGGCCGACGTCTCCTACGTGGAAGCCGCCGCCAAGGAGATCGCGACCCACCTCAAGCACGGCGCCATCGTGGTCAACAAGTCGACCGTTCCCGTGGGTTCGGCCACGCTGGTCGACCAGATGATCAGCCGCTCCGACGTCCGGGTGGTCTCGAACCCCGAGTTCCTCCGCGAGGGGACGGCCGTGCACGACAGCCTCAACCCCGACCGCATCGTGGTGGGGGCGGACGACCCGGCCGCCGCAGCCAGCGTCGGCGAGCTCTTCTCGGCCACCGGGGCGCACCGCTGATCGTGACCGACACCACGACGTCGGAGACCATCAAGTACGCCTCCAACGCGTTCCTGGCCACCAAGCTCAGTTTCGTGAACGCGCTGGCCGGGCTCTGCGAAGAGGTGGGGGCCGACGCTCGTGACGTTCTGCTCGGTCTCGGGTACGACAAGCGCATCGGGTTCGAGTTCCTTCGACCGGGTCCGGGTTGGGGCGGTTCCTGCCTGCCCAAGGACACCCGCGCCCTCCTGCACATCGCCGGCACCGCCGGCTATGACTTCTCGTTGCTGGCGGGGACCATCGCGTCCAACGACGAGCAGCTCGCCCGGGTGGTGCGCAAGGTCGAGACTGCGGCCGGTGGCACGCTGGCCGGCGTGCCGGTCGGCCGTCTGGGGCCTGACCTTCAAGGCCAACACGGACGATCGCCGCGACTCACCCAGCGTGGAGGTGACCCGGCGTCTGGTCGACCTCGGGGCTCGCGTCCAGGCCTTCGATCCCACCGTGCACCCCCAGGAGGATGCGCCCGACGACCTGCGCGGGCTCGAACTCAAGGGTGACCCGTACGAGGCGGCCTCGGGTGCCCAGGTGCTCGTCGTCCTCACCGAATGGGATGCCTTCCGCTGGCTGGACTACGAGCGGGTGCGCTCGGTGATGGCCGGTGCCCGCCATCGTCGACGCCCGGAATCTCCTCGACCCGGCCGCACTCCGCCGCATCGGGTTCACCTATTCAGGCATCGGCCGCCGATGAGCCGGGTCGTCGTGGCCGGAGGCGCCGGCTTCCTCGGTTCGCATCTCTGCGACCGCCTGGTGGAGCGGGGCGACGTCGTGGTCTGCCTCGACGACCTTTCGACCGGCTCCGAGGAGAACGTGGCGCACTTGCTGTCGCACGACCGCTTCGAGCTGGTGGTGACCGACGTCAGTGAGAAGGTCGAGCTGGACGATGACGACCCGGTCGACGCCGTGTGCAACCTGGCCTCGCCGGCGTCGCCGCCCGCCTACCTGGCCCGCCCGCTCGCAGACCCTGGCCGTCGGGAGCGAGGGCACCAGGCGCCTGCTCGAGCTGGCCCACAAGCACAAGTGCCCGCTTCCTGATGGCGAGCACGAGCGAGATCTACGGGGACCCGACGGTGCACCCCCAGGTCGAGAGCTACCGGGGCAACGTCGACCCGATCGGGCCACGGAGCGTCTATGACGAGGCCAAGCGATTTTCCGAGAGCCTGACCATGGCCATGGCGCGCACGTACGGCCTCGACGTGGCCATCGTCCGGATCTTCAATACCTACGGGCCGCGTCTCTCCCCGGGCGACGGGCGCGTCGTGTCGAACTTCATGGTGCAGGCCCTCAGAGGCGACCCCATCACGGTCTACGGCGATGGCTCCCAGACCCGCAGCCTCTGCTTTGTGGACGACGAGATCCGAGGGTTGCTGGCCTTGCTCGACTCGTCGATTGCCGGTCCGGTCAATATCGGCAATCCGGACGAGCGCACCGTGTTGGAACTGGCCCGCCTCGTCCTCGACCTGACCGGCTCGTCCTCGGAGATCGTTTTCCGAGCCGCTCCCTACCGATGATCCGACCCGGCGCTGCCCTGACATCACGCTGGCTCGCTCGGCTCTGGGCTGGGAGCCGCGGGTCGAGTTGCGTGAAGGTCTGAGGCGCACCATGGAGTGGTTCGAGCAACGGGAGGCACGAACATGACGGACGTCGAGATGGAAGGGATGCTTCGCCGCGGACCTACGCGACGCTGAGCGTGATCACGCCGGTGTTCAACGAGCGGACCACCGTGGCCGAGGTCATCCGGCGCATGCGCGCCGTCGAGCTGCCCGACTCGTTGGTGCTCCAGATCATCGCCGTCGACGACGGGTCGAGCGACGGATCCGACAAGGTGCTCGACGCCCTCGAGGATTCCACCGTGCACGTCATCCACCACAAGGTGAACCAGGGCAAGGGCGCCGCCCTCCGCACCGGCCTGGCCGAAGCGCGGGGCGATCTGATCCTGATCCAGGATGCCGATCTCGAGTACGACCCCGAGGATTGGCCCCGCCTGCTCGACCCGATTCTGCGGGGCAAAGCCCGCGTCGTCTACGGCAGCCGCTTCACGGGTGAGCACAAGAACATGCTGCCGCTGCACTGGATCGGCAATCGCATGCTCTCGCTTGTGACCAACGTGCTCTACCGATCGACCCTCTCGGACATGGAGACGTGTTACAAGCTCTTCGATGCCCAGGTGCTCGAGGGGCTCACGGTGGTGTCGAACCGCTTCGATTTCGAACCCGAGATCACGGCCAAGGTGCTCCGGCGCGGTCACCGCATTTACGAAGTGCCAATCTCGTATGCCGGCCGCGAGTTCGACGAGGGCAAGAAGATCACGTGGCGCGACGGCATCGGCGCGCTCCGGGCCTTGATCAAGTTCCGTTTCACCCGGGAGTACTGAGGCCCGAGTGCCTCTTACCGTCGGCGCCATCGTGGTCGACCACGATGTGGGCCCCTTGCTCACCCGTTGCGTGAGCTCCTTGCTCGACGACGGGGTGGCCCGGGTCGTGGTGGTGGAGAACGGGGCAAAGGGCAGCGTGGAGACAACGCTGTCTGACGCGCCGCTCGACCTCCTCCAGCGGGTGCAGGTCGTCCAGCCCGGACGCAACCTCGGCTACGGATCCGGAGTGAACCGAGGTCTCGCCGTCCTGGCCGGCGAATCTCCGGCGCCGGACATGGTGCTCGTCTCGAACGCCGACGTCATCGTCCACCCCGGAGCCGTCGGTGGGTTGCGCACTGCCCTCGAGAAGCACCCCTCGTGGGCCGTGCTCGGACCGAGAATCTTCACCGATGTGGGCGACGTCTACCCCTCGGTGCGCAACTTTCCGAGCTTCGTCGACGCGGCCGGCCACGCCCTCTTGGCACAGTTCAAGCCGGACAACCCCTACACCCGGCGCTACAACCCAGGGACACCCGAAGGCGACATCGTCGTGCCTGCGGATTGGGTCTCGGGCTCGTGCTTTCTGGCCCGGCGAGACGCCTTGGAGGAGCTGGGGGGTTTCGACGAGGCCTATTTCATGTACAACGAGGACATGGATCTCTGCTGGCGGGCGCACCAGGCCGGCTGGGGAGTGGGCTTTGCCGGGACGGCCGCCGTCACCCACGTCCAAGGGGTGAGTACGGCCCGCCATCCGTACCGCATGATCGTGGCGCATCACCGCTCGGCCCTGCGCTTCACGATGCGAACGGCGTCGGGTTGGCGCCGCGCCGCACTGCCTTTCGCGGCCATGGTCCTGGGAGTTCGCATGGCCATGGCGCTGGTGCGCCAGTCCCTCGCCCGCTGACCGGTGAGATCGAACCGCGGCTGGCTGATTGCCGCCATGGCGGTCATCGCTGTCGCCGTCCTCGTGCTGGTTCTGGCGGCGGTGCTCAGCGGACCGGTGGCGCCTACGGTGCACGTCGAGCCCGAGGTCACGTTTGCTCTGCCGCCGACGTCCTTGGGGTGCGGCGGCGAGACCGTCGCGCCAGACGGGGTGATACGGATGCCGCTCACCGTCAGCACGGTGGCCGGGCAGACGGCCGAGACGGTCAACGTCTGTATCGGCGGGCGGGGACCGTATCCGTTCGTGCTCGACTCCGGCGCCGGCCAATCGACCATCGACGCCGGCCTGGCCAAGCGGCTCCACCTGACCTCCGACGGCGCCCCCAGCGTCATCGCCGGCGTCGGCTGCACCGGGTCGGCCCGGCCGGTGGCGTCGGGGTCATGGTCCCTCGAAGGAATCGCCCTGGACCCCCAACAGCTCACTGCGGCCACGCTGCCCCAGATCGGCGGCAAGGGAGAACCGATGGGTCTGCTCGGTTCGGACGTCCTGGCCCGTTTCGGCGCGGTCCGAATCGACTTCGCCGCCCGTGCGTTGCTGCTGGCCGGATCCGAAGGGGCCACGATCAGCGCCACCTCCGATTTCACGGGACCGCGGGGGCCGGCGCCCGTTGCCCTCACGCTCGGGCAGGGCACGACGGTGCCCGTGACGGTCTCGCCCCAAACCGGGGCAGTGTCGTTGAGCACGGCCGTCCGCTTCGCCCACGGGGGCCCGTCGGAGCTTCGTGATCGACACGGGCTCCTCACAGAGCGTCGTGTCAACCAGCGTGGCCCACAGCGCCTCCTTATCCGGAACAAACCTGGCCCAGCGCCAGGCCACGGTGTGCTCGGTCATCACCGTCCCGCTGGTGCACAGCGGCACCTGGTCCAGTTCCCGGCGTCGTCCTCCATCCCCAGCTCCTCGGAGCGACCAATTTCGGCAGCATTGGCGCCGGCGGCCTCGACGGCCTGCTCGGCTCCGACCAGCTCCTGCGCTACGGCTGGGTCGTGTTCGACTACTCCGGTGGGCGTCTCGTCCTGGGCTGAACGAGACGTCGGTCGACTGGCTCGGCTGTACTCCCGCTACTCCGGACCGGACAATCCCAACATGTCGGTGACCCCATGGTCCCGGCCGGCGGTGTAGCCCCCGTCGACCGGGAGGGCGTGTCCGGTCACGAACGACGAGTCGTCCGAGAGGAGGAAGGCGGCGACCGAAGCGATCTCGTCGGGTCGACCCATGCGGCGCCCCAGCTTGTGCTCGTGCAGGATGTCGGCCAGCGCGGCTTCCATGCCGGGACCGAAGACCGAGGCCAGCATGGGCGTCTCTATGAAGCCGGGGCAGATGGCGTTCACCCGGATGCCCCGTCCGGCGTAGTCGATGGCCATGTTCTTGGTCAGGATGACGACGCCCCCCTTCGAGGCGCTGTAGGCGCTCCCGCCGGCCGTGCCCTCCAATCCTTCGATGCTGGCGATCGTCACCACCGAGCCTCGTTGGCCGTCGGCCCGGGCCGGCTGGGCCAGCAGCTGCGCAATGACGTGCTTGGACATGAGGAAGGTTCCGGTCAGGTTGACGTCGATGACCCGGGACCACTCGGCCGCAGGCAGCATGTGCACCGGTCCACCGCCGGCCACGCCGGCCGCGTGGACCAGTCCCTCGACCGACCCGCCGAAGGAGTGGGCCGCCTCGACGAGTGCCACCACCGCCGCCTCGTCGGTCACGTCGGTGCGCACGAAGGCCCAGCGGGACTGCTCGTCGGGGCCCGAGCCCACCTCGCCTTCGGGCTCGGTCAGGTCGGCTCCGACCACCCGGCACCCCTCGGCCAGCAGCCGGGCCGCGCTGGCCCACCCGATGCCCGAGGCGGCACCGGTCACGATGTAGGTCCGTCCCTCGAGCCCTCGCATGCGCCTCCCGATTGTTTGCGCCCGGTGGATCCGGGCTGCTAGTGAAACATGTTCTAGCCCGGGACGTCCCCGGGTGTTCGTCCTCCGGGGGGATCTCACGCCATGAAGTTCGCGCTGTTCTACGAAATCCCGGTGCCGCGCCCCTGGGGCGACGACAGCGAGCTGGTCGCCTACCAGAACACCCTCGAACAGGCGATCGCGGGGGACCGCTTCGGCTGGCACGCCTTCTGGACGGTCGAGCATCACTTCCTTCAGGAGTACTCGCACTGCTCGAACCCCGAGGTGCTCTACGGCGCCATCGCGTCACGGACCGAGAACATCCGCCTGGGCTACGGCGTGCGCCTGATGCCCAAGCCCTACAACCATCCGGTGCGTACGGCGGAGTCGGTGGCCGTGCTCGATCTTCTCTCGAACGGACGGGTCGACATGGGCGCCGGCCGGTCGGCCACGAGGACAGAGCTCGAAGGTTTCGGCGTCGACCCGGCCGGTCACACGTCAGATGTGGCAGGAGGCTCTCGGCCACATCGTGGGCTGTTGGACCAACGACGAGTACGAGTTCGAGGGTGAGTACTGGCAGATGCCCAAGCGCAGGGTGCAGCCCAAGCCGTGGCAGAAACCCCATCCGCCCATGTGGGGCGCGACCACGAGCGACGAGGGTCACGCGCAAGTCGGCGACCTCGGCCTTGGGCTGTGCTCTTTCGCGGTCGGCCTGCCGCCCTCTGAAGTCAAGCGCAAGATCGACGTCTACCGGGCTGCGGTGGACAAGTGCACGAAGCCGATCGGCGCCTTCGTGAACAATCAGGCCGCAACGTTCACCATGGCGATCTGCGGCCCGGACCGTGCCAAGGCCATTGACGAGGCGCGCGAATCGTTCGAGTGGTATCCCAAGACGGGCGCCCGCCAGATCGCCACGCTCACCGATTGGATGGCCGAGCGTAAACAGGAGCTCGGCTCCTATTCCTACGCGGCAGACATGAAGAAGACCGATGACGAGGGCACGCTGGATCTGCTCTCCCTCGAGTACCTGATCGACGCCAACGCCTGTGTCCTGGGCACGCCTGACGAATGCGTCGAGGCATGCCGGCAATACGAGGCGGCCGGCGTCGATCTCCTGCTCTGCCTGGTGAACCCGTACAAGATGTCGCACGAATCGGTGATGCAGACCATTGAGCTCATGGGCACAGAGGTCATTCCCGCCTTCGCCGACTGATCGCCCCGCCACCGGGTCGCGCCTCGATGAACTCCCCGGTCAGGAGGTGACGGGGACAGTCGACTGGTCCCCTTGAACCTCTGTCACTCGCAGCGGGCTGTGGTCACCCCGGCGCTCACGGCCCGCGCGACGAGCGGCGACGTAGATCTCTCTGTGATCAGCGACGACGCGGGACCAACGGAACCGTCGGGCCCCATCTCCGGCCCGGGCCGCCAAGGCGTTGCGGAGTTCCGGGTCGACGAGGACGCGGCGGATCGCATCTTCGATCGCTTGCGGGTCCTCGGGGTCGACCGCCAGGGCCCATTCCCGACAGTCGGCAAAGACGGGGCGGTCGGTGATGACGAGGGGTCGTTCGAGTGGGAGCAGGAACCGCAGGGCTGCGCTGGAGGATTCTTCGGTGTCTCCGTAGGGAAGGGCGATCACGTCCGCGGCGCGCAGAATGATGCGGGCAGTCTCGTCCGGCAGGTACTCGCTGATCAGGACGACGTTGTCGCTCAGACCTTGGCGACCGATTTCAGCCCGCACCTCCGCCTCGTATTCGTCGGACCTCACGTCCGGATACCTCGCACAAAGAGCGAGCAGACAGATGTCCGGGAACTCGTCTCGTAGACGGCCGACGGCTCGAACGAGCTCGAGCGTTCCCTTGTGGGGCAAGAGGAAACCAAACGTCCCGACCACTGGTCGAGTTCCAAGTCCCAGAGCCGCTCGCGCCTCGACGGGCGAGATGGCAGGCGGCGCTGAGGCACCGAGGGGCACCACAGAAACGTTCTCTGAGAGCCCCATGTCTGCGAGCACGGCGAGATCGTCGACCTGGTGAACGATCAGCCGATCGACTCGCTCGAGAGCGGTCTTGATCGACGAGAGGCTCACGACTTCGCCGTCGATTGTGGCGTCCTTCGTCCGGTGGAGCGTGACGACGACCCCACGAGTCTCGAGTTGCTGCTCAATCAGTTGGGCCAGCCTGCTGAGTTCGAAGAAACCGAAGTTGAATTGGAAGTGGACGACATCGGTGTCGGACAGACGAAGCGCATGGCCGAGCGGGCCGAGGTCGGGATGCCAACGATCGATCCAATTTCTTTGCACCCCGAGCTCTCGACCCGGGTCGATGATCTGGGGATCGGCGCTCGCGTAGATGTCGATCGCCATCAGTTCGCGTGCGCGATCGATGATGTTGCGCGTGTTCTCGGCAACGCCACAGCGGGTATTCCACGTGGTGACCATGGCCACGCGCGGCGTCTCGGCGGCATCCTCGATGTGGCTCAAGAAGTCGTTCCACCGCCGAGCAGCCGCTTCCCAGGTGAACTTGGAAGTGACGAGATCTCGGGCGCGACGGACCTGTTCGGCCAGCTTCTCGCGGTTGACGCCCTCGACGTGGTCCCGCATCTGTGTCGCGAGCGTCTCTCGTTCCGGCTCGGCCCAGACGGAGTAGGGGATCTCGAAGTGTGTCTCGGCCGGCTCCAACGCGAAGGGAATGGTGCTGGCGGTTTCGTCCGAGACGAAATCGGCGAGTCCTGAGTACGCGACGCTGATCACCGGTACGCCGGCCGCCATTGCTTCGGCGACCGGGAGCCCGAAGCCTTCGCCTCGGGCGGGGTGGACGTAACAGTGGGCGAGGTTGTAGAGACCCTGGATGGAAGAGGTGTCCATGTCACGATCGATCCAACGGACGTCGGGTGGATTCGGATGGCGCGCACGAGCGGAAGCCAGCAATTCGGCCACTTTGTTGTGCGGATTGGGAAACGTCTTCAGAACGAGGGAGACGTCATCGGTCCCGTCGAAGGCGGAGAAGTAGGCGTCGAGCAGCACGTCGACACCCTTGCGCGGGAAGGCCGAACTGACGTGGAGGAACCGATAGGACCTGAGTTCTTCGAGCTCGGGTCCTATCGGCACCGCGGCGGGATCGTGTGGATCTACGCCGTTCCAGACGACCTCGATCGGCACGTCGACACCCGAATCCCTCAGGACTTCCTTCACGAAGTGGGACATGACACCGATACCTTCGAGGTAACGATTGAAGTCGTCGACCATCGGCTGCGGTATCCGGCTCTCTTCCCATCCGAAGTACTCGCAGGTGAGGCCACCTGGTGTGTCAATCAGCCGTGGCGGCCACATCTGACGGATCACGACGTGGGGGTAGGGAACGTCACGTGAACGTCGAAAGAGCATCGTCGCCTGGGGGTGCCGTACAAGGTCTCGCTCGCTGGGCTGATAGTCCCCGGGGCCCTCGGTGGCATAGATGGAGATGGAGCGATCAGGTGTTCCGTCCAAGGCGTCCGCCAGGCTGCGGTTCATGATGGCGAGGCTGTAGCTGGTCTCGAACGGGCCCTGGACCTGGACCTCGAGTGGCTGCGCAGCCCCTGAGGCCCTGCCGATCACCCCCGCGAGAAGACCCTCGACGTTGAACCCCTGGACGTCGAGGACCCGCACGTCTTGACGCGCGACCAACCTGTCCTGCAGATCGGGATCCGTCCTCAGCGCTTGGACGGTGGCCGCCACAACCTCAGGGTTCTTCGTGCGCAGGAGAATGCCGGCGCCGCCCATGGTCTCGGGTACGGCCGCTGCGCCGTACCCGACGACCGGGACCCGGGCCGCCATGGCTTCGAGGATCGGGACGCCGAAGCCCTCGTGCTCGCTCAACGAAACGAAGACGCCGGCGCCCAGAAAGGCCGAGCGCAGCTGTTGGTCCGACACCTTGCCGAGCAGGACCACCCGATCGCTGACACCCAGGCGTCGCGCCTCCTCTCTCACCACCGCCACATAGTCCGCTTGGGCCGTGTCGCCGATAAGCACCAAGCGAGCGTCGCCGTCGTCGAAACTATTGACATAGACGGCAAACGCACGGACGAGCTCGTGCTGACACTTGTTGCCCACGATGCGCCCGACGTACAGCCAATCCGTCGATCGATGCCCGTTCTCACGAGAGGTTGGTACGAACTCCGAGTAGTTGGTTCGGACCGGCAGGACCTCCACCCGACGAAACCCGACGGCGAGCATTTCCTGCCGGTTGAAGTTGGAGTCAGCCACCCCGACCTCGGCACGGAGCGCGAGGAGCGAGAGCTGTTGGCGGCCCAATCGAATTGCATCTTGAAAGATAGGGTCCGAGAAGTATTTCTCCGGCGTCACGTTGTGATAGATCGCGACGACGTCGTCGGGTCGACTGATCACTTCGTCGAAGATCGAATAGCCGAGCGAATGATGAATCAGCAGAAGGTTGGTGCTCGAGCCGTCATAGCCTGCAATTGGGTGGATGCGATCCCGGAGACCCTCGGTGACGTGCTCGGCAAAAATCTCTGACACATACCCCAGCCGCCGGAGGTACGCCTGCAGTTCGAACATCTGCTGCGTGATCGCATCACCCTGGGCTGTTCCTGAATGGAACTGGTGGACTGCGGCGTATTCCTTCATTTCGTCGCGACGATGGCGTAATCCTGGTAGCCAAAGACGCTCTGCAGGAGCTCCTTGACCGCAGTACCGACCTCCCCTTCGGGAAGTTCGTCGACTGCATTCATGTAGGGATGAAGGGATCGCTCTTCGAGCTCGACCTTCCCGAAGCCGATCTGCTCGCAGATGAACCGCAGCGTTTCAGGATGCACGGGCCGTATGTGCGAGACATCGGCAAAGAAGTGATTCCCCAGGGCAAAGAGGCTTCTTGGATTGATCGTTTCGATCACGAGCACCGCGCTGGGCATCAGCTTTTGATACGACAACTCAATCAATCTCTCTACTTCAGAGGTGAGGAGGTGCTCGACAACCTGTGCGCAAAAGATCCCTCGGAGCGAGTCGTCGTCAGTCATTTCGAGAAAGTGGATGCCGTCGTCCTGGACAACCGTGAGTCCTTTGGATCGGCAGAGCTCAATCATGTTGGTGTCCATGTCGACACCGATGGCCTTGTAGCCGGCAGCGATGAACAGTTCCAACATCTCACCGCGGCCGCACCCGATGTCGATGATCTCCCCGCTCCCATTGGCCGGCGGAAAGAGACCGAGGTAGCGCTGCTGGGCCTGCTGAATACTCTCGCTGGAGCCCCGACAACGATCTTCGAACGCCACATAGTCGATGGCGGAGCTGGTGCCTCCGGTCACGCCCAGGCGCTTGACGTCGCGGCTCAGATTCTGAACCTCCACGTGGCTGGCCACCGTCTTGAACGTCTCTGCAACCTCGCGTCGATGCCGGCTGTGTCGCTCTATTTCGGCCACAATCTGCAACTTGAGCCGGACATTTTGCTGCCGGAGATCCTCGAGCTCTGCATCGACTCTCGCCAGGTGCCTATTCGTGAGATCAAAGGCACCGATCACCTCTCGAGAAAACTCGATATTTCGAAAATCGAACTCCTGCTGAGTGACCCAGCGTGGTTCGACGTACCAGCTGGTCAGCCGGCGTACGACACGCTTGAAAAACCGTCCGGCACGACCCCGGAGACCCGCGGCACCGGACAGATCGGGAGGGAGCAGTCCGGCGTGAAGCGGCTGCATCGCATGGACCGGGGCGGCCAGTTGCTCGGTGGACACAGCGCGGATGTCGGCCGGAGGAGTCGGGCCCTGCCCTTCGATGGTGGACACGAGCTCCTGGACCCGCTCGAGCAGGGCCTCAGGGTCGATTACGTGTCCATCAATGTCGAGCATCTACATCTCCTCGGGTCCACCGGGGCACGTGTCCACCGGCCAGCCGTCATCGTACCCAGCGACGTCACGCCCCCTGGTCCTCCGGGCTGTCCGTCAGGGGTCAAGAGCAGGTGCTGAACCGTTTCCGGGGCTTCCGTGCGCCGGCTGCCGTCTGTCCGACCGCAAAGCCAGCGCAGCCGCGACGGCGCTCAGGACGACACCGGCGACAAGGAGCAACCAGCCCCTGACCTCACGACCGCCCTGAAAGTCCCACGGGGCCGTCTTCGCCGTCCCGTTCTCGAGGAGGTCGATGTCCCCCATGGGGTGGCTGCCCTCAAAGGTGAAGTCAAACGCATTCTGGGCCGCCAGTGGCGCCTTCGGGTCCGGCACCAAATGCCCTCCGTCGTAGCGGGTCCGAAGAACCGGGTTCGTGATCGTCTGCCACCATTGCTCGTACGGGACACTGACCGAGAGAAACGACACGCCCAGACTGAGCAAAGCGAGAACGCCGAACGCCACGCGGGCCAGAACGTCCCATCTCGGCTTGTGCCGGGCGGCGACGAGGACCTCGACGGCGGCGATCGCAAAGAGCGCGACCACGGGGTCCAAGAATCGTGGACCCCAGGCGACGCCGCCGTCCCAGGCATCCCACTTGGCGAAGAAGAAGATCCGAGGAACGACGAACAAGAGGAAGAGCACGGCAATGGGCCTGTCACGACGCATGAAGATGACGATGCCCACAAGGCCCAGGAGGGCGATGGGGTTGAACACAAAGATGCTCTTGCCGGGACTGAAGACCATGCCCTCGAGCCCGCGGCCCATCGCAGTGTGAAAGCCCTGCCCGTTGTAGGAGAACACAAAGTAATTCCTGAACCTGAGGTGGTTGTACCACCCGATGAAAGCCAGGCTCGGAAGGACCGGAACAATCATCGCCGCAAGGTTGCGGGGCTTTCCTATCTCTTGCCAGGACACGAACATGGGAAGCGCCAGGAGGCCGATCCAAACCGTGAGGATGGAATCAGAACGGAATTGGATGACCACGGCTGAGGTGAGACCGATCACGAGAGAGGCCCACTGCCATTCGTCCCTCCAGCGCAAAATGGCCCACACCAAGAGGACAATGCAAAGCGCCACTGCGGGTTCGCTGAACAGCTCGGTCGTCGACTGCAGAGCCATCGTCAAGAGTCCGAACGTCAGCGCAGCCAACACCGACATGGTTCGCAACCATCGCAGCTCGCGTCCTATGGCGAAGACAACGACGCCGGCCACCGCGGTAAGCAGCGGGTTGATCAGAGACAAGAGCAGCATCTCGTGGCCGGCGAGCTTTGACAACGCATAGACCGGTACGACGAGGAGGCTGACGCCGATCCCGTAGGGCGAATAGGGCGTGCTCAGGTGAAGGTAATCATCGAAAGCGCCCACCGTGTTGAGCGTGAAGTGGTTCGTGAGATTCGTGCCCACCGCGACCATCGATGCAGCGTCGTAGGCGACGAACGTATGGCGGCTAACCGCGAGATAGACGAAAAAGAGGCCGCCAAAAACACACCCAGCGATGACCTGATCACGACGAGAAGTGTCGGGCGCAGCATGGCGCGGCCTCGTGCGAAGGCCCCGATCGGGCTTAAGCATCGAAGCCTGCACGGCGCCACGATATCCTGAGCGTTCGTGGCCTTGCGATGATGAGGCCAGGATGAAGTTTCCGCAGCGGATGACGAGCTGATAAGGACGGGGAGCAGATGGGTCGACTTCGGAAGTGACGGGGCAGAGAACACTGCCTTTGAGCAGTCTGTGCAACGTTGCCGCGTATAGGGACACGCGCTGGATGGAGCTCTTCCGGGACCTCGCCACCTATTCGTACGACGCGCACATCTTCAATGCCGACCGCGCGCCCGATATCTACCGGAAGGGTTGGGAATGGACTCAGGCCATCTGGGGCCTCGAACAGCTCGACATGATCCGGCCCGACTATAGGGCGATCGGGGTCGGGGCGGGTCGTGAATGCGTCATCTTTTGGCTGGGAGACCGTCTCCGCACCGTGGTCGCCTCCGACCTCTACGGAGGAGCGGGTTGGTCTGACACCGGCGGTCGGGAGGCCGACCAGGCGGTGCTCGAGGATCCTCAGCGCTTTTGCCCCCGACCCATCCGCAGCGACGTCATTGAGTTCAAGACCCTCGACGGAACGGACCTCAATATCTATCCGGCAGACACCTTCGATTTCGGGTGGTCGCTTTCTTCCATCGAACACTTCGGTTCGCACGAGCGATCTGCTGACGCCGTACGAGAGCTCGCGAGGGTCATCCGCCCGGGCGGAGTTATCGCTCTGGCCACCGAGTACCTTCTGCTCGCAGAACAAACTCACGTGGAGTACTTCAACCGGCAGGATCTCGAGGACTACGTGATCAACGCCGCGCCCGACCTGGAGCTCATCGAGCCCATCGATTGGACTCTCCCGCCGGCGGATTTCCTGATTGATTCGATCGTGTTTCCGACTGGCATCGATCGCACCCGCCGCCACGTCGTTCTCAACGACGGATGGGTGCAATGGACCTCTGTCATGCTCTTCCTGCGGAAGAAATCTCGCTAGTTCCGCCCTGCACTCCGACCGTCGAGGCAGCGGACGGATGCGGTATCTCTCACGTCAACCGCCCCGCAGAACCATAACTCTGCAGCGATTGTCCTCTGGGCTATCGTCGTGCGGTGACGGCGCAAGGTCACGCTGGCCAAGAGGTTGTCTGTGGCGTTCGCGTCGAAGGTCCCGGCTGTACAGGAACTCGCCGGGGCGCCCCAGTGGTGCGGCTGCTCAGCCGTGGCAGTCGGAAGGGCTTCGGCCTGGAGGCAGTTCGGACCATGCATGAGGGACTCGCAGCGCCAGCCGTCAATTGCGTCGCGAAGGAACGGCTCTGGGTAGCGTGACCGTCACCACGGATAACCCGCCAGAACAAGCGGACCTTCGAGCGGCTTCGCCCAAGCATCGCTCGGCTCGCAGCCATCGCAGGTTGTGGGAGGCCGTGGCGACGCTCGGTACATGGTTCGTCGGTGCCCTCTTCTTCTTCTCGGCACAGTGGACAAGCGGCTTCAACCGGGTGATTGGGAACACTGGCGATACTCGCCTGCAGGTGTACCTGAGCGAGCAGTGGTTCCTCGTGTTCCGGGGCGCACAACCCTGGCGGGACCCTCCCTTCTACTACCCGGTTAAGGGTGTCCTCGGTTACACGGACACCATGTTCTTGTACGAGATCTTCTTCACCCCATTCCGTCTCCTGGGTGCTGAGCCTTTCCTTGCTTTCCAACTCACCATCGTCGCCATGAGCCTCATGGGGTTTGTCTGCTTTGTCGTCCTGGTGAGGGAGGTCTTCCGGGCACCGCTGTTTTTGGCGCTCGTCGGCGGGTTGGTCTTCACTTTTGCGAACAGCCTCTGGGTGCACGAAGGCTCCGCTCAGCTCTTTGGCATTTACTTCACTCCAGCGATCGCACTCATCGGACTTGGAGCGTGGCGTACGTGGCAACGCAGGCCACTCCTTTCCGTCACGCTGAGTGTTGTCTTCGGTCTGCTCTCGTCGCTCTTCTTGTTCTCGACGTACTACGTGGCCTGGTTCTCGGTCTTCGCGAGCGTCGTGATCTTCATCCTTTGCTTCGCCTTCGCTCCTCGCGTAATGATCGGCGAGATCATCGCCGGCGCCAAGGCTGGCTGGCGGAGCGTTCTCGGAGCGGTTGCGGGGCTTTGTCTGGGGATTATCCCGTTCCTGATCACCTACGTCCCTGTCGTACGTGACTTGGGCTCGCGAAAGTATGGCGACGCACTCTTTTACGCAGCGAAGTGGAACGACGTCATCAACGTCGGGAATGGCAACCGTCTCTGGGGAGGCCTGTTCCACAACTCGTGGTCAGCGCCTTCTCCCGCTTCGTACGAGGTCAGCTACGCCATAACGCCGATGCTCATGTTGACCGTTGTCATTGGAGCTGTGGCGGTGGTCTGGGTCCTGCTGACACGAGCGAGGCCATTCACGGCGGCGCTTCGAGTGACCCTGGCACTTTGCTGCACAACGGTCCTCTTTGCCCTGTTGCCCATCAATACGGAGATCGGATCGCTGTGGATCGTCGTGTGGCATCTTCCGGGCGCGGACGCGATCAGGGCCATCGATCGGCTGCAGGTGGCAAGCAGCTTGCTGGCGGCGCTTGCACTCGTCGCGTTGGGCACTGAAGCCCTCCGCCACTGGCCGCGGCTTCAGACCTCTACCGTCTTTCGGGTCGCAGGTGTCGTTGTGCTTGGAGTCATCCTCGCCGAGCAGCTCAACACGACGAGTGCAACCCAGTTGCGCCGTAGTGCGCAGATCGAAGCCCTTTCGGCGGTGCCCCCCGTGCCGTCCGGGTGCACCAGCTTCTTCGTGACCGACTCTGTCCCGAACCACTTGAAGTTCTACGAGTACCAGACGTCGGCCATGATGATCTCTCAGCGCGTCGACCTGCCGACGATAAACGGGTACAGCGGCGACAGCCCGCCCGGTTGGAGTCTCGAAGAACCTGCGCTGCCGGGCTACCTCGTACTGGTAAAGCAATGGACCGCTGCGCATGGGCTGACGACGGGCGTCTGCGTGTTCGACCTCGGAACCGACAGGTGGCACACCAACCCGCTGAACCAGTGATCCAAGTGTGATCCCTCCCGACGACCTCTTCTTTGATGGCTGCCGTTCTCGGCCTGCGGGTTCGGCCACCGGGAGGCCTGATGCCACGAACACGCGGCGAGGAAATCCGACGGTTGTGGACGTCCGGTAGATTCTGATGCGGTGTCCCAACTGCGACAGAATGCCCCCGACCCCGGACATCCAGCGCGACCAGCTTCCGAACCCAATGGTGACGGCACGAACCAAGAATTCCCCAGGGTGAGAAGCGGCGAAGTCGATGCGCTCGTGGCGCTGGCGCAGACGCATGTCAGCCTCGGGTTACCCGTCGGTCCATCGGAGCGCTTCCGACTCCCCAAACGGCTGGTCTCCCGGGTCTGCTGGGTCTTCCTGCGACATCAGGTCGCCTTCAACCGGGCGACCATCGAAGCGATTCGGGAGTTGTCGGACCACGTCGCACGGCTCGAGCAGGGGATGAAAAACGATCTGCTTGATTTTGCTGATCGGAGCGTGTCCCAGGCCCACGCGGAAATCAGCGACCAGGTTGCCGACGCGCGCAGTACCCATGCCGAACTCATTCTCGAGCTCCGGACGCTCCAGGCGGAGTTGGATGCGGTGGTGAAGGGTGTGGGGGTTGCCCCTCGACGAGAACGCGCTGACCTTGCCGAGCGGCCTGAGGACACTGGGCACAGCGACGGCGCACCCGAAAGTCAGAGGTGACCTCGCCACCCGAACGCCTCGGCGTCAATGCCTTTGGCGACTGGAGCTCGACCACCGGTCTGGCTCAAGCCGGCCGGCGATTGGCCCACGCGCTGATGCGGCGTGGCGTGGCGCTATCGGCGAGCACGGTGCGCACAGGCGCTCCGACCAACGACACGCTTCTGTCCCCGGACCTCGCTGCTCTCGAGGGCCCACCGACGTGGCCTATCGATCTCTGGATGCTCAACATCAACGAGTTCGCCATGCTGGGGGAGTCGGCCGTCTCTTCGCTTGGGGGCTCGCGGTATCGCATCGCGACGTGGTATTGGGAACTCTCCACCGTTCCGAGGTCGCTCTGGGATCAGTTCGATCATGTCGAAGAAATCTGGGTGCCCAGCTCCTTTGTCCGGCGGTCCTTCCTTCGCTACGCCCGATGTCCGATACACATCGTTCCGACCGTGGTTCCGACCTTCGAGCCGGGCACCGGCGGGCCCGATGTGCGCTCCCGGCTGGGCATCTCGCCGGACGCCGTCGTCTTCCTCTTCACGTTCGACTTCAACTCGTCGGTCGCTCGAAAGAACCCGCTCGGTGTCATCGAGGCCTTCGCTCGAGCCTTCCCAGTGCGTGACAAGCAGGCGGTTCTCGTGATGAAGGGAATGAATCTCGGCCAGTCACCGAAATTCGAGACGGATCTTCGTCGCGCCCTCCAAAAGGTCGACGGTGTCTTCATTCCTCAGTTTCTCTCCCAAGAGGACTTGGCGGACCTCTTTCATGCCTGTGACGTCTATGTCTCGACGCATCGGTCGGAGGGCTTCGGACTCGGTATGGCCGAGGCGATGGCTCTCGGCAAGCCGGTGATCGCGACTTCGTACTCTGGCAACTGTGACTTCATGAACGCGCTGAACTGCTGTCCTCTGGGCTATCGACTCCGCGCGGTGACGGCGCGAGACCACGACTACCAGGAAGGCCTGCGCGACGTGTACGTCGAGGGTGCGGTCTGGGCTGAATCCGACATCGACGAAGCCGCACGATGGATGCGGTTGCTCGCGGGGAGCGAGCCGGTCCGCACGTGTATCGGCGTCGAGGCGGCACGGACGATGCGTGAAAGGTTCTCGGCGACGGCGGTCGGGCGCATCGCCGAGGACCGGCTCAAGGCCGCCTACGGCCGCCTGCAAGGGATCGCGTCGTGATGATTGCCGCGAACGTATCGGACGGTCTCGTTTCGAGGGTTCGGATCCGCCTGAGAGGTGTCGGTGGCCGGCACGGTGCGGCGGGTGGCGGTCGGACTGGCGTATCGTGACGCGGATGTCCGTCATCGTCCCCGATCTGCTGGAGTTTCGCCCGTCCAGGAGATGCCTCGCGATGCACGACTACGCAGCGACGATCGGTGGCCGCGGCCGATGACCACTCCATCGAGCCCACGGGGCACAAAGAGTCGGGCGCTCGCAAGCCGGCTGAAGCGGCGCCCCAGGCAGACCCCGGTTGAGCCCGACCGCACGGTGCCTGCGGTGGAAGACGCGCTCGACAAACCTGACGGGGACGGCGCCGTCCAGCTCTTGTCCTCGCTCGGTGAACTCAAGGAGAAACTCACCGAGATCCGTGCCGCGGCGGCCATCTCGGACGACGCGATGCGTGAGGTCTTTCAAGGATTCGCCATGGCCGCGCCCAGCGACATCCCGGCCGACCCCTACAGCGCTGAGTACGCAGAACGCCAGTTCGAGTTCTATCGGGAGATCGCCAATCGTCCTACCTACGAGATCGACAACGAGCGCGCCAACTTCCCGACCGACGCGAACTGTCCCTTCCCCTATTACACCAAGAGTTCGGACACGGTCGGTCACCAATTGATGGGCATTGGTTTCATCATCAAGACCATGGGCCTGCCGGCGGGATCGTCCATCCTCGATCTTGGCCCGGGGTGGGGCAACACGACGATCGAACTCGCCCGCATGGGCTATGAGGTGACCGCCATCGACATCGACCCCACCTTTGTCGCGTTGATAGACGAACGGGCCGAAAAGATCGGTTTGACGGTCGATGCACGGGCGGGTGGGTTCCTCGAGATCGACCAGTTGGGCCGGACGTTCGATGCCGTGCTCTTCTTCGAGTCCTTCCATCACTGTTCGGATCATCGAGAGCTCGTCCGCAAGCTGGCCAGGGTCGTCGCCCCGCACGGAAGGGTGTTCTTCGCCGCCGAGCCGGTGAACGACACATTCCCGGTTCCGTGGGGCGTCCGCACTGACGGCGAGTCCCTTTGGGCAATCCATCAATTTGGTTGGCTCGAGCTCGGATACCAGGAGTCGTATTTCCTGCGCATGCTTGCTCACCTCGGATGGATGGTCGAGAAGCATGTGGCGGTCGACACCCACCTGGGACTCATCTACGAGGCGCGGAGGGCCGGCGGCCGCTATGACCTGACCACGTTCGTGCTGCCTCCTGATGAAGAGGCGACATGGGCGCTCCCCAACGGGCCGGGTGTCTCCATGCGGTACACCTCAGGCCACAGCGTGATCTCTCTGGAGCAGAGGCGAGACGGCACATCCATCGTGATCGACGCCGTGAATACGTCTCCGAACGCAATCCCGTACCGGGTCGTGCACGGTCGCGAACAGGTGGAGGCCGTCGCGTCGCCTCAGCAGGAGTTCACGATCCGGCTGCCCTACGATCCCGAAGCAGCCTCGTTGCTGATCGAGGCGGATGAATGGCGTCCTGCCGATGTCATGGACTCAGCCGACACTCGCGTGCTCGGCCTCGGCATCCACGCGATCACGCTTGGCTGACCAGAGTCCTGGTTCTCTGCTGTGCTGAAGCTCCGCCGCACACCCCGGACGGTGTTGTGCACGATCGCGACGGGGTCGCACCGAGAACTGTTCCAGGTGGCCCAGCCCGGCCTTGAGCGGTTCGCCGCCGAGCATGGTTACCAGCTCGTCGTCGTCCACGACGACGATATCAGCGGGGGCAGGCCGCCGGCGTGGGGCAAGGTGCGATTCTTGCGACGTCTGCTCGACACCCACGACCGGGTGGTCTGGGTGGATGCCGACGCAGTGATCGTTGACCCGAGCGGCGACATCTTCGCCGGTGTCGATCGCCGCACGCCGCTCTCACTGGTCGTGCATCGTTATGACGGCCTGGAGGTTCCGAACACCGGTGTCATGGCGTTCGTCAGTTGCCGGTGGTCGAAGCGGCTCCTCGATCGGCTGTGGGCCGCAGAACACTTCATCGACCACAAGTGGTGGGAGAACGCCGCGATGATCGAGCTCCTCGGCTACGAGGTCGACGATCCTCGGAGTTCGACACGACGCGCCAGCCCTGACAGCTCGCGAATCAATGAACTGGACTTGAGCTGGAACAGCATCCCGACCGACCCGTCGCCGAAACCCCGAATCGTCCACTTTCCAGGGATGAGCCAGACCGAGCGGTTGACAGGCATGAGGGCGGCCCTGGGGGTCCCGAACGCGGAGTCAACGGACTGACCGAGGGCCTCGTCGGGCAGGTCGGCGTCGCCGAGTCCATCCATGAGGTTTCGTGCTCCCACTCACCTCGTCTGACTGCCACCGGCCGTCCTGAGACGGGCTCAGAAGACGCCCTCTCTGTAGGGCGCCCGGTGCAGGGCGGAGGTCGTACCGGCGGCGCCGGCGGCCGCCTCGATCTCGCGGCTCACTGGCCCACGGTCGAAGATGCGGATCTCGCGGGGCGGCTGCCCGACAATCGCCTCCACGGTCCGAAGCACGCCTCCCTCTCCGACGGGGAAGGAGGTCTCGAAGCCCTCGTAGGAGCCAGTGATCATCGCTCCTGCTCCGTCTGAGTCGATCCGAAAGCGCACCACATCGGTGTCGCCAGGTTGCTGATGCAGGCGACTGGTCTCGAGCCGGTACCCGTGCTGGGCCGCCGCCGCCGTCACGATCCGGCAGAGACCGCGCCCTCGCAGGGCGTCGATGACGCTCGACGCACAGAACTCCATGAGCTGGGAGACGTAGTGCGGATATCGCTGCTCAATGATCGCCTGACGGGTGTGAACCATCCGGTCGCCGACTCCGACGGGGCCGTCCGCGTTCTTGATCCCGCGGCCAGCGTGGTAAACGAAGGTCGACGGAGCGAGCACAGACTGGTAGCCCATGGCGTGGCTACGCAGGCACCAGTCGATCTCTTTGGCGTGACCCCTGCTGAAGACCGGGTCCATGAGCCCGACGTCGCTGATCTTCGTCGTCGGGATCGCCAGACAGAACCCGACGCCCGATGGAATTGGAACGGCCCGCCCGTTGAACTCCTCGTCGAGCTGCCCAGAGACCCAGTCGACCAGCTCGGGCATCTCAGCCAGGCGGTGCGGATTGCCATTGGGGATCGAAGAGACCCCCGAACTGTTGGACCAGGCGGTGCTGCAAGAGGCGGAGGGGTCTTCGATCAGCGGACGCAGGAGGGTCGGGATCAGGTTCGAAGGCACGACGGTGTCGGAGCTCAGCAGGATCACCGCGTCATACTCCGCCTCCATGGCTCGGAGCATCCCCAGGTTCATGTTCCGGGAAATCCCGAGGTTCCGCGGGCTCCGGTAGTACCCGAACCCGAGCTCCGTCGTCATCTCACGGCATCGGTCGCTCCAGCCGGGCGCCGGGCTGGCGTCGTCGAGAACCAGGACGTCGAAGGCGTGACTCCCAGGCTCGAGGCGTGCCAGCGAGGACAGGCACTGGCCGACGAACTCCTCGCCGTTGTAGACGAGCAGCGCAACCAGGACGCGCCAGGATGGCTCAGATCCCGAGGGCATTGCGCAGCGTCCAGATCCGGTTGGCCAATCGGAAGGCGGCAGAAGACCGCATCTGCTCTTCTTCCATCCGGTACTCCGCGTACTCCGTCCGCAGGCGCTCGAGCTCGCTCTGCAGCGCGACGATCTGGTCGCCGGCGTCGACCAGGCGCTCGGTAAGGTCGATCACTCGGGCGGTCGCCATCTCCGCATCCACGAGTGCCTGCGTCAATGAAAGCCGGTCCAGTTCCTCTTCTAGCGCTTCTCTCACAGAACCTCCTCGGGGACGCGGCACCGGATGCTCAGCGTGGCGCGAGTGCCATGATGTGCCGGTAGAGATCGGCGAGCCGTTCCGCTGTCGCCGACCAAGTGTATTTCGCGCCGGCGGCCAGGCACGACTCCACTTGGACCCGCGCCTGAGCTGCGTCGCTCAGCAGCGAGTCCGCCGCATCCGCCAGCGCGTCGGGTGACCAGTCATCGGCGGCCACCGGGATGTCCGGCGCCAGCTCCTGGAGCGGGCCAAAAACGCGTGAAGAGCGTGGGGGTACCGAAGCGGGCCGCCTCGTAGGGGACCAGCCCGAAACCCTCTGCCGAAGACGGGTAGAGCACGAGGTCAGCGTGGCGCATGAGCCAGTTGCGCTCGGATGAGGGCAGGTCCGGCAGCACGAACACGTCGGACTCGAGGGTGTCGCGGTTGTGGAGCCTGAGGTTGGCCTCGCTGAGCCGCGAGGACCCATACGGCACGGTCGGGCCCGCCAGCACGAGTGCGTGGGCGTGTCCTCGCTGACGAAGCTGCACGAGCACGGCCAGGGCGAGGTCCCTGTTCTTGTGCGCGTAGTCAGTACCCAGGCAGAGGATGAACTGGCCCTCGGCGAACCCGCGCCGCGAGCTCATGAGGCATCTCCATGGCCTCGTTCCCGGTGAGGTGCTCCGTGCCGAAGGGGATGGCGTGCAGCCGCTGCGGGTCGATGGGAAGCCGTTCCATCTCCGCCTGCACCTTCACGTCCTCGGAGATGACGACAACCGCATCGGCGGCCTCGGCTCCCGCCCGGAGCGCTTCGCGGTAGAGCAGCCAGTGTGCTGCGTCCTGGTGGTAGGCACCGTTTCGGTATCCAATCAGGTCGAGGATCGTCACGACCACACGGTCCGCGAACGTCCGCCACCGGTCCACCGAGAACCACTGGTCGGGTTGCACCATCCGGTGCGCCACATCGCAGTGATCGAGTCCTTCGAGCGTGTCGAAGTTGACGCTCCGAGCCACGACCTTGGGGAGCGAGAGGGTTTTGGCCGCGTAGGGAGGTACGTCGGAGCGCAGCGCAACCACGACCTCCCGGACATCGTGACGGCGGCTCAGTGCTTCGACGACGGACAGGATCGACACCTGGGTGCCCATCTCATGGGGCCCGAGGTAGGAACCATCGACGGCGACGCGCAACCCGAACACCTTGGTGCGGGCCAGTCCGTGCGTCAGGCCCAGAGGGGACGTCGTCGATCGCGCTTCGTGGTCGACGAAGACCTCTTCGTTGGGGTAGAGCGTGTGGATCCATCGTCGCTCTTCTGGGTGGAGATCGTCGAGCGCCTCGATCGGGCGCGGAACGTCGCCGGCTGCCCTGTGCCGCAAGAAGAACGTCGTGTCGTCCACGAGATGGACGAAACCCCGTGACCTCGCCCGGACCGAGAAGTCGGCCAGCGTGCCGGCAAACTCGCTTCGAGGGCCCGGGACGAGCCCGCCCACGGCACCCAGCGCCGAGGCACTCAAGAGGACCGTTGCGCCCACGGCGGTCGGAATCGGGGTGGGCGGTTCGTGGGGCCCGAGTTCGCGGAGGCATCGGCTCACCGAACTGGCGTCGTGTCCTTCGGGGGCCTGGTTCGTCGGTTCATTTCTGACGGGAAAGCTCAGGAACCCGGCGTCGTTGCTCAGGAAGCTCACGGTCGCCACTCGCAGGTCTTCGGCCATCAGCTGGAGCGCCCGTCCCAGGAAGTGGTCGGGCAGGCTCACCGCATCGCCCACGGCGAGTACGGGGAGTCGATGGAGCGTCCAGGTCTGGTTGATCAGGTCTGCGTGGCTGCTGGCCTCGAGACACTCGCACCCCACCTCGCGAAAAGACATCGTCGCCTCGGCCGAGGGCCCACCGGCGACCACGTGGATTCCCGCCGAGGTCAAGGACCACACGGCGGTCATGAGGTGATCGGCGTTGGCCGGTGGCACGAAAAGCGCAGCAACGGCGGGTACCCGATCGACCGTCAACAGGCCATCCTCAACGGACGTCACGCTGCCAAAGGCTACTCGGCCACCCCGCCACGCCCGTGGAGCCAATGCCACCGCGGCGGGCTCCGACGACGAGACCTCTCTCCGTGTCATGGGAGGCCACACGGGAGTTTGGGAGCCGGCGGGCCTCGCGGTCAGCGCGTGCGCGAGAGGGCCTTCATTCATTTGGACGTGGTCGCCCCCCGCCGTCGGACCGCGGCGCTGATCCTCGTGGGGCAGGCTTGAGGTGTGACCGGGTGGAGCAGGAAGAGCGCAGCCTTTCTGGCGGGCGCCAGCACAGCGCTGGTCGGAGTACCCGCTCTGTCCGCCGCCGCAGCGCCGTTCCGGCCGCCGTCGGTCCCCGCCGTGACCGTCCAGCTGGCTTCGTCGTCGAACACGAGCTCGACCACGGCGAAGACCACGACGACCGCCCGCAAGAAGTCGGCCCCGGCCAAGCCGAAGGCGGTCGAGGTCGGGCACAGCACCTTCTGGGAGTGCAAGGCGTTGTCGACGAAAGTGCTCGTCGCCCTGAGCTCGCTCACCCTTCATGTCGGGACACCGCTCACCATCAACTTCGTCGTCCGCAACACCGGAACTGCGCCGTGCCACTACGTCGCCCCCTACGCCGACGTCGCTCCCGGCCCGACGGCCGCCGTGCTGCAGGCGGGGCCCTGTGGCTCCATCGGCTTCGACGTCGTCGCCGCGAACAAGCACAACGTGTGGCCGGGTCCGGCCGCCTTCAACTGCCCTGCGCTCGGTTTCGCGCAGCTCCAACCGGGCGCTTCGGTCAGCGGTTCGGGCACCTGGGCGGAGAACAAGCCGGGCAGCACGGCGCATGTCGCCGCCGGGCGCTACACGCTCGTCGTCGACGGCCACTTCCGCTTTCCTATTCGCGTCGTCGGCTGACCGCCATGCGCCGAGCAGCGCCGCGCCCGCCTGAGCGCGGCCTCCATCGGCCACCCGGGTGCCTCAGGGGATCAAGGCGATCTTGCCCACCGTCCGCCGGCCCAACAGGTCGTCGAGGGCCCGGGCCACGTCCTCGAGCGGGTAGCGGGCCGGGTGGACCGGGTCGAGCGTGCCTTCCTCCACCATGGCCAGCAGGTCGTCGAGCAGGGCCTGCTGCTCGGCGGCGTGGCGCATGGCCCAGATGCCCCAGTCGATCCCGAGCACGGTCCGGTTGCGCAGCAGCACCTGGTTGAGGGGCACGCTCGGGAATGGTCCCCGAGGCGAAGCCGATCACCAGGTAGCGGCCGCGAGTCGCCCAGGGCGCGCAGCGCCGGCTCGGCCAGCTCGCCGCCCACCGGGTCCACCACGACGTCCACCCCGGTGCCGCCGGCCCAGGCCCGCGCCACGTCCTTGACCGGCTCTGCCGCCGGGTCCACGACCGCCTCGGCCCCGGCCGCCAGGGCGGCCGCCCGCTTCTCCTCGCTCGAGGCCACGCCCAGCACCCGGCAGCCCAGGGCCCGGGCCACCCCGATGGCGGCCAGCCCGACCCCGCCGCCGGCGCCCGAGCACCAGCACCGCCTCGCCCGCCCGGGCACCCGCCCGTTCCCGCAGCGCGTAGAGGCTCGTGCTGTAGCTCTGGGTGAAGGTGGCCGCCCGGGCCGAGTCGAGGACGTCGGGGATGCGGGTCACCGAGCCCTCGGCCGCCACCAGCCGGCTGGCGAAGCCGCCCAGGCCGGCCGAGACGAGCACCCGGTCTCCCGGGGCCAGCGTGGTGACCCCGGCCCCCACGGCCAGCACCGTGCCGGCCGACTCGGTCCCCGGCACGAAGGGGACCGCCGGCTTGATCTGGTACTGCCCCGCCACGAAGAGTGCGTCGACGTAGTTCACGCCCGCCGCCTCCACCGCCACCGCCACCGCGCCCGGCCCCGGCTCGGGGTCGGGCCGCTCCTCCAGGCGGAGGAGCGAGGGTGGACCGAGCTCGTTGCAGACGACGGCGCGCACGGCGCGGTCACGCTACCGTCGCCCCGTGGTCGACATCCGGGCCGCCCGACCCGACGAGCTGGCGCTCCTGCCGCCCCTCGAGGCGGCGGCCGACACGCTCTTCGATGCCGCTGCGGCATCGGGCCCCTGCCCGGACCGGGCAGCGTGGCCGACTTCGCCGGCGCCCTGGTCGTCCTGGTGGCCGGGGAGCCACCGCAGGGCTTGGCCCGCATCGACGCCCTGGCCGGCGGCGCCCACCTCGAGCAGCTCTCGGTCCATCCGGACCACGTCCGCCACGGCGTGGGCCGGGCCCTCCTCCGCGCCGCCGTCGACTGGGCGGCCGCCCAGGGCTACGACGAGCTCACGCTGGCCACCTACCGCGACGTCGCCTGGAACGGGCCCTTCTACGCCTCGGAGGGCTTCGTCGAGCTCGGCCCGGTGGACGAGTGGTACGCCGCCCGGGGCCTGGCCGCCCGAGGAGCCGGTCATGGGGCGCTTCGGCGCCCGCGTCCTGATGGCGCGGCGCCTGCCGTGAGCTCGGCGTAGCGGAAGCAGCTCACCAGGTGGTCGTTGACGAGCCCGGCCGCCTGCAGGTGGGCGTAGCAGACCGTCGGTCCCACGAAGCCGAAGCCGCGCCGGCGCAGGTCCTTGCTCAGCGCCTCGGACTCGGCCGAGGTGGCCGGCAGCTGGGCCGTGCGCCGCCACTTGTTGACCACGGGCCGGCCCCCGACGAAGCCCCAGACGTAGGCGTCGAAGGTGCCGAACTCCTTCTGCACGGCCAGGAACGCCTTGGCGTTGCGCACCGTCGACTCGACCTTGGCCCGGTTGCGGATGATGCCGGGGTCGAGGAGGAGCTTCTCCACCCGGGCCGGGGTGAAGCGGGCCACCTTGACCGGGTCGAAGCCGGCGAAGGCCTTCCGGTAGCCGCGCGCGCCGCTTGAGGATGGTGGACCAGCTCAGCCCGGCCTGCGCCCCCTCGAGCACGAGGAACTCGAAGTGGGTGTGCTCGTCGTGCACCGGCACGCCCCACTCGGTGTCGTGGTAGGCCACCATCTCGGGGTCGCTGCCGGCCCAGTCGCAGCGCTGTCCGCGTGTCGTCGCTCATGCCGCCACCGTAGGGGGAAGCTGCGACGGCTGAATCCGGTAGAGCACGTGGCGCCGCAGCGGGCTGCCCTCGGGCAGGGAGGGATGGTCGAAGTCGCCGTCGACGTCACGGCGCATGCCGATGCGGACCATGACGGCCTGCGAGCGGTGTTGCGCGTCGTGGTGAATGCGACGATCTCGTCCAGCCCGACCACGTCGAAGCCGTGGCGCAGCGAGGCCAGGGCCGCCTCGGAGGCGTAGCCCGTGGCCCCAGTGGTCCGGATGGAGGCGCCAGGCCGACCTCGACGGCCGGGGCCACCGGGAGCGTGCGGGCGAACCCGGTGCAGGCCGACCATCCCGGCGAAGGCGGTCCGCCCGGCACCTCGACCGCCCACAGCCCGAAGTCCTCGGACTCCATCTCGTCGTGGATGACGTCGACGAGCTGGTCGCTCTGGGCCCGGGTGGGGGACTGCCCCAGCGACTCGACCACCAGGGGATGGGTGTTCAGCTCGTAGAAGGGTGCACGGTCCATGTCGGTGAACGGTCGCAACACCAGGCGCGGTGTCGTGACGATCACGGGATCACCCGTCGCCGCCCTACGTCCCCTGCGCCGCCACCGCCGTCTCGGCGGCCCAGCGGTAGTCGGCCTTGCCCGAGGGCGAGCGCTGGATGCGCTCGACGAAGACGACCTCCTTGGGCAGCTTGTAGCGGGCGATGAAGCCCGAGGCGTGCGCCACGATGGAGTCGCCGTCACCGGTGGCTGCCCTCGGCCAGCTGCACCACGGCCACCACCTCGGAGCCCCAGCGCTCCGAGGGCCGGCCCGTGACCACCACGTCGGCCACCGAGGGGTGCCCGGCGATGGCCCGCTCCACCTCTTCGACGAAGATCTTCTCGCCGCCCGAGTTGACCGTCACCGAGTCGCGGCCGAGCAGCTCAATCGTGCCGTCGGCCAGGTAGCGGGCCCGGTCGCCGGGGATGGAGTAGCGGACGCCGCCGATCACCGGGAAGGTGCGGGCCGTCTTGTCCTCGTCACCGAGATACCCCAGCGGCACGTTCCCGGTCTGGGCCAGCCACCCGATGCCCTCGTGGCCGGGGGCCAGCACGGCGGCTCAGGTCCTCGTCGACCACCTCGGTCCCCGGACCGGGGACGAACTTGCCCACGTCGATGCCGTCGACCGAGGTGACGTGCATCTGGGCCCCCGTCTCCGACGAGCCGGCCGAGTCGGAGATGACCAGGTTGGGCAGGCGCTCGAGCGCCATGGCCCGCACGGCCGGCGTCAGCGGCGCGCCGCCGTTGCCCACGGCGAAGAAGGAGGACAGGTCGTAGCTCTTCTTGTCGAGCTGGAGCACGAGCGGCCGCAGGATGGCGTCGCCCACGATGGTCATGGTGTTGGCCTTCTCGCGCTCGACCGTCGACCACACGTCGTCGGGGTCGACCCGCCGGGTGTCGTGGGGGAAGACGAGCGTGGCCCCCTGGGCCATCAGCATGAAGCAGGCCCACTGGGCCGCCCCGTGCATGAGCGGGCGGCAGCACCAGGAGCCGCAGCGGCGTGCTCTCGGCCAGGCGCTCGGTCAGCCCCTCGTAGCTCTGCACCCGCTCCCACGTGCCCACCTTCCGCCCGCCCATGGCGGCCATGAAGATGTCGTGCTGGCGCCACAGCACGCCCTTGGGCATGCCGGTGGTGCCCCCGGTGTAGAGGACGTAGAGGTCGTCGGGGGAGGGGTCGACCGCTGGGCCGTCGGGCGAGGCCGCGGCCAACGCCTCCTCGTACCAGACCGCCCCGGGGAGGAGGGGGTGACCCGATTCGTCCTCGACCTGGAGCAGCACGTCGGGGGGCGAGTCCAAGGTGGGCAGCACCTCGGCCAGCGTCGGGGCCAGCGAGGAGTGCAGGATCATGGCCCGGGGCCGGGCGTCGTTGAGCAGGTAGCGCAGCTCCTCGCCCACGTAGCGGTAGTTCACGTTGAAGGGCGCCGTGCGCGAGGCGTAGCAGCCGAGCATGCCCTCGAGGTACTCGTTGCCGTTGTAGAGGGCGAGGGCCACCATGTCCTGGCCCGCCTCCCAGTTGGCCAGCTGCGAGCGCTCGGCCCGCACGCCCAGGCCCTGCCCGTGCAGGTAGGAGGCCAGGCGCCGGGAGCGCTCCTGGAGCTGGCCGTAGGTCAGGCGCCGGTCGCGCCAGACGACGCACTCACGATCGGCCAGGCTCTCGGTCAGCACGTCGAAGGCCTTGGCCAGGTTGAACTCGACGGCGTCGGTGCGGGGCGGGCTCGTCTCGGTGGACGAGGCGGACGGCGGGGGCGGCGGGGCGGCGGGCACGGCCTCGCACTGTACCGAAGCGGGCCGGGCGCGGGACCGGGGTGCCGCTATCGGCAAAGATCACGGTGTGGACGTACGCAATCCGGCAACCGGCGAGATCATCACGAAGGTCGAGGGGCTCAGCGCCGAGGAGACCGACGCCGCCATCGCGGCCGCGGCCGCGGCCTTCGAGGAGCTGGCGGGCCGTGGCCCCGGGCGACCGGGCCCGGCTGCTCCGGCGCTTCGCCGCCGCCGTCGACGCGCACCGCGAGGAGCTGGCCGACCTCGAGGTGGCCAACGCCGGCCACGTGATCGGGAACGCCCGCTGGGAGGCGGGCAACGTGCGCGACGTGATCGAGTACTACGCCGCCGCCCCCGAGCGCCAGGTCGGCCAGCAGATCCCGGTCCCCGGCGGCATCGACGTCACCTTCCACGAGCCGCTGGGCGTGGTCGGGATCATCGTGCCCTGGAACTTCCCCATGGCCATCGCCGGCTGGGGCTTCGCCCCGGCGCTGGCCGCCGGCAACACCGTGGTGCTCAAGCCGGCCGAGATCACCCCGCTCAGCGCGCTGCGCATCGGCGAGCTGGCCCTCGAGGCGGGGCTGCCCGAGGGCGTGCTGCAGATCCTGCCCGGCAAGGGCAGCGTCGTCGGCGAGCGCTTCGTCGCCCACCCCGCCGTGCGCAAGGTGTGCTTCACCGGCTCGACCGAGGTGGGCCGCGGCATCATGCGCGGCTGCGCCGAGCAGATCAAGCGGGTCACCCTCGAGCTGGGCGGCAAGAGCGCCAACATCGTCTTCGCCGACGCCGATCTCGAGCTGGCGGCCGCCCGTGCTCCCGCCGGGGTGTTCGACAACGCCGGGCAGGACTGCTGCGCCCGCTCGCGCATCCTGGTCGAGCGCTCGGTCTACGAGCGCTTCCTCGCCCTGCTCGAGCCGGCCGTGCGCGGCGTCGCCGTGGGCGATCCGACCCTGGAGACGACCGAGATGGGCCCGCTCATCTCCGAGTCCCACCTGGCCAGCGTGGCCTCCTTCGTGCCCGACGGGGCGCCGGTGGCCGTGCGCGGCACCTGCCCCGAGGGTCCGGGCAACTGGTTCGCCCCGACCGTGCTGGCCCCGGTGGACCCGGCCGACCGGGCCGCCACCGAGGAGATCTTCGGGCCGGTCGTCGTGGTCATCCCCTTCGAGGACGAGGCCGACGCGGTCCGGCTGGCCAACGACACGCCCTACGGGCTCTCCGGCTCGCTCTGGACCCGCGACGTGGGCCGGGCCCTCCGGGTGGCCCGGGCCGTCGAGACGGGGACGCTCTCGGTGAACTCGCACTCGTCGGTGCGCTACTGGACGCCCTTCGGCGGCGCCAAGCAGTCCGGCATCGGCCGCGAGCTCGGCCCGGACGCCCTCGACGCCTTCAGCGACGTCAAGAACGTCTTCATCAGCAACGAGTAGTCCCGGACCGGCAGCCGCCGGCCGCCACCGATCACCCTGGAGGATCCATGAGCGACGACACCATTCCCTACGCCCACCGACTGGTCGACCGCGTGGCCGTCGTGACGGGCGGGGCCAGCGGCATCGGACGGGCCATGTGCGAGCGCTTCGCCAGCCGAGGGCGCCACAGGTGGCCGTGGTCGACCTGGACGAGGAGGCGGGCGGCGCCGCGGCCGCCGCCGTCGGCGGCAAGTTCTTCAAGGCCGACGTCACCTCCGCCGCTGAGGTGGAAGCCCTGTACGAGTCGGTGGCCGCCGCCTTCGGCGGCATCGACATCTGCTGCAACAACGCGGGCATCAGCCCCCCCGACGACGACTCCATCCTCGAGACGGGTCTCGAGGCCTGGGAGCGCGTGCAGACGGTGAACCTGACGTCGGTCTATCTCTGCTGCAAGTTCGCGCTGCCGCACCTGCTGGCCAAGGGCAAGGGCTCCATCATCAACACCGCATCGTTCGTCGCCGTCATGGGCGCGGCCACCAGCCAGGTCAGCTACACGGCATCGAAGGGCGGCGTGCTCGCCATGTCGCGCGAGCTCGGCGTGCAGTTCGCCCGCCAAGGGGTGCGGGTCAACGCGCTCTGCCCCGGCCCGGTGAACACGCCGCTGCTCCAGGAGCTCTTCGCCAAGGACCCCGAGCGCGCGGCGCGCCGGCTGGTCCACATTCCCATGGGGCGCTTCGGCGAGGCGTCGGAGATCGCGGCGGCTGCCGCGTTCTTGGCCAGTGACGACTCCTCGTTCATCACCGCGTCGACGTTCCTCGTCGACGGCGGGATCTCCGGCGCGTACGTGACGCCGTTGTAGCGCACAGGCGCCCTGCGGGCGACGCCCGCGTTCAGCTCTGGGCGCCCGCCCACGGCTGGGCCAGGTAGGGACCGTCGGGTCCGAAGCCGAGGTGGGCCATCGAGGTCGGGCGCGGTGGTCCCGGATCGGGCAGCGTCGAGCTGAAGGGGTTGTAGAGCAACCACACGCCGGCCGCGTTGGAGAAGACGGACTCCTCGCCCGGGCCCTCGCCCTGGGCGTTCGAGCCCAGGAACGGAACGGGCGAGACGTCGGCGCAGGGTCCGTTCGGGCCCTGGCAGCGGGCCACGCCGATGGCGTAGTCGGTCTGGTTGAACCAGCCGCCGGAGTAGAAGAGCCAGTACGTGCCGCGCACCAGCACCATTTGCGGCGCCTCCACAATGTGGTTCTGCCAGGCCTCGTCGGGCTCGAAGATCACAGTGGGCGTGCCGGTGAGTGCCATCCCGTCCGCGCTGAGCGCCTGGCTGTAGATCTGGGTGTTCTCGGTCGGCAGCCCGATCTGGTCGGCCCGGGCGTTCTGGTCCGACTTCCACAGCAGAGTAGGGCTGTCCGTCGCCATCGACGAAGACGCGCGGGTCGATCGAACCGCCGAGCGACTGCTGACAGACGAGCGGGGTGGCGGCCGGCAGGTACGGGCCGGCGACCGCCGTGCTGATGGCGTCGCCGATGCACATCGTCTGGGGCGAGACGCCCGCCAGCTGCGCGGTGAAGTAGAGGATGTAGTGCCCGCCGAACTGCGCCATGTCGGGTGCCCACACGATGCCCGGTACGGCCCAGGCCGGCAGGTGGGGGAGTGCGTCGACTTCGGGTCCCCACGCGCCGACCACCGTGCCCTCGTGTACGGGGACGTTGGCGTGGTCCTTGTCCTGCGAGGTGAAGAGGTAGTACTCGCCGCCCTGCTCGAACATGAAGGGATCGGGTTGGTCGGCGCCCGCATCAATGGTGAAGCCCGGTTGCGCGCCGTCGACCAACTGCGGTGGTTGGAAGTAGCTGCTCTGCAGGCCGAGCGCGCTGTCGGCCGCCGCCGTCCCGAGCGTGCCGGCCGACTGCGCCAAGCAGCGGCGCGACCGACGCCACGGCGGACTCGTGCTCGGCGCGAGCACCTGCGTACGCCACATCGAGCGCGCCGGTGCCGACGACGGCGAGCGCCAGCGCGCCGAGGGCGGCCACCGCCCACGACCAGCGATGCGCGTCCGCTCCGCAGCGCGCATCAACATGGGGAAGAACTGGGGACGGCGGCGGCGGGAGTTGGGGATGAACCGCAGAAAGGTGGGGACAACCCCTGGATTTCGCGAATCCGTCTTGACCTTGTGTGAGCCGAAGCGCAATCTGTCCCCAGTTCGGAGACGAGAGCCCACCGAACCTCAAGCGAGCACCGCAAGGTGGGAGCGAGGGAAGCCCGAAGGGAAGCCGCAAGGCGGAACAGTGGGAAGCCGAGAGAACGCTGCAAGGCGGGATCGAGGGATGGGAGCGAGCCCCGCAAGGGGAGCGTGACCGGAGTGGGCAGGAAGATCCGACCTGAGGTGGTCCGTGGTGTGTCACGGCGGCTTCCCTGGAGCCGACGGGTCCGGTGCGGGTGGGGGTTGTCCGACACGATCTCCGCCAGCGCCCAGCGGCTCACCGCAGACGTAGCCCCGAGGAGCACGGGAGGCTTCGGCCGAACGGTTACTCGGGGTTGCGTCGCGTCCAGGGGATAGGTGCAGCCCGTCTCGGCGCCGTCGCCCTCTGCGTGTTCCCCATGCACATCTCCACGGAGTGGAAACGGCTCCAGGACGGCTCGTCACACGGCCGTGTGACCGAATCGGGTCTGGAGCTGGGCTGACGTGAAGGGGGTCTGCTCAGCGCAGCGAGGGCCAGAGGCTCGGCCGGGCGCTCACCCGTGGCGATCTGGCGGTTGAGCTCGGCCTGGACCAGGGAAAGGTCGTCGGGATGGGTCACGCCGATGCAGCGGCCCTGGGCCTCGAGCACGGCGAAGGACGAGGTGGGCAGCGACTGGGCCACCACTTCGGGCAGGAGGACCTCCGCCTCCTCCGAGGCGTCCACCGCGGCGTCCATGGCGGCCTGGAGGACCCCGTGGAAGGCCGGAGTGAAGCCCCAGAGGTTCATGGAGACCCGGGCGTCGCCGGACAGTGTGGCGGGCTCACGACCGTCGCCGGTGACAAAGCCGCCCTCGGGCGTGGCCTGGACCTGCCGGCGCTCGTCGACCCGGATGAGCATGCCGTCGTCGCCCACCACGCAGACGCCCCGGGTGACCGGCCCGAAGCCGACCACAGCGTCCGCCAGGCGGTAGCCCACCAGGGCGTTGGTCTCGGGCGGCCGCCGCAGGTGCTCGGCCAGCTGGGCCATGCCCGCGCGCCCGTAGACGTCGTCCGCGTTGCCCACGCCGTAGGGCGTGCCTCCTACATGCTCCGACGCACTCAGGACAGCGTTGACCGTGCCCAACGGGGCCGGCTGGAGAGCGAAGCGCACGTCGATCGACTCGGGCCAGGTCTGCTCGACGTGGTAGCGGATGGCGGGACCGGTACTCGGTCCGAGCACCAGGACGATCGTCTCGAAGCCCGCGGCCAGCGCATCGGAGGCCACCAGGTCGATGACCGCCTCTCCGTGCGGTCCGACGGGAGCCAGAGGCTTGCAGCCGCCGTAGCGCCTGGCCCGGCCTGCGGCGAGGATGACGAGCGAGAGGCCCGCTCCGCCCGAGGGATCGCTCACGCGTTCCAACGGAGGACGGCGCTGGCCCAGGTCATGCCACCCCCGAACCCGGTGAGCAGGACGTGGTCGCCGTCGTGCACGCGATCGTTGAGCAGCACGTCGTGCAGGGCAAGCGGAATGGAAGCCGACGAGGTGTTCCCGTAGCGGTCGATGACCACCGCGGTGCGCTCCTCGGGGATTCCGAGGCGCTGGCAGGCGGCCTGGATGATGCGCAGGTTGGCCTGATGCGGCACCATGACTGTGATGTCGGCTGGCGTGAGGCCAGCATCGGCCATGGCCCGCTCGGCAGAATCGACCACGACACGCACGGCGCGGCGGAAGACCTCTTTGCCGTCCATGAACAGCGTGCCGCCGTGCTCACACTTGAGCAGGTGCTTGAGAGAGCCATCGGAGTTCATGTTCCAGCTCAGGAGCGCGCCGGGACCATCTACCGGCTCGACCACCACGGCGCCTGCTCCGTCGCCGACGATGATGGCGATTTTGCGGTCGTCCATGTCGGTGATCTTCGAGAGGGTCTCGGAACCCACCAGCAGCACCGGGCCCGAGCCCACGGCGATCAGGCCGGCCACGGTGACCAGGCCGTAGACGAAGCCCGAACACGCGGCGTTGAGATCGAAGGCGCCGCCCTTCATGCCGATCCCGTGCTGGACGCTGGGGGCGGTGCCAGGGACGATGCCGTCAGGAGTGGTGGTGGCCAGGACCAGGTGATCGATCTCGTCCGCGGTGCGCCCGGCCTTGGCCAGGGCGGCCTGCGCGGCCTCGATGGCGAGGCCCGAGGTGGTGCCGCCGATGTGGCGCTCGTGGATGCCCGTGCGCTCGACGATCCACTCGTTGCTCGTGTCGAGCGTGAGCGCCATGTCGTCGTTCGTCACCACCTTGTCTGGGACTGCGATACCCCAGCCGGTGATGCGGATTCCCTTCACGCGGCGGAACCTGCCCGCATCCCGTGGATGCACACGATCCCGGCGTCGCCGTAAACGATGCCACCGGTGTTGACCGCCACGCCGAGGCGGGCGTTCTTGATCTGGCGGTCGCCGCAGCGGCCCCGGAACTGGTTGGCCAGCTCGACGATCTGGGCCAACCCGGTCGCACCGAGGGGATGGCCGCGGCCGAGCAGACCCCCGCTGGGGTTGACCACGAGACCGGGGGTGTCGACCATGGTGACCCCGGCTTCCGTGGCCGGTCCGGCTTCGCCGTCGGCGAAGAAGCCGAGCGACTCGAGGGCGTAGAGCTCCTCGGCCGCCGTGGCGTCGTGCAGCTCGACGACGTCGGCCTCGCCCGGACCGAACCCGAAGGCCTCCCAGGCCGCTTCGGCGGTGTGGGTGAGGCGGTCGTGGTAGTCGAGGAGGCCATTCCCAGAGCGTGCCACCGAGCCGATGATACGGGGCGCCGACGCAGGAGCCTCGACCGAGGACCCCCCGAGCACGACGGCCGCCGCTCCGTCGGTGAAGGAGCTGCACATGAGCCGCGTCAGCACGCCGGCCACCTGCGGAGACTCCAGCACCTCGTCGATGGTCGCCGAACGCTGACACTGGGCGAGTGGGTTTCGCGACGCATGGCGGAATGCCTTGACTGCGGCGGCGGCGATCTGGCGAACCGTGAGCCCGACGTCCTTCATGCGGCGCTGGGCCCAGACGTTGTTCAGGCCCATGAGGATGCTGCCGGCCGGGTTGTCGTCGGCCCGGCGCCGCTGGTGCAGGTCGTAGCGGTACTCCGCGGGCAGCCCGTCTTCGATGCCGGCCATGGTTTGGGCCCGATCGCCCGTCCACATCTTCTCGACGCCGAGTGCAAGGACCGGCCGGTCCGAGCTGGCGGCGGCCATGGTGGCCAGGTGGAGAGCCGAGCTCCCCCCGGCACACGAATTGTCGACGTTGACGATGGCGGCCTCGCTCAACCCCGCCTTGCGCAACCAGGTCTGCCCGCGCACACACCCCTGATCGCTCAGCCGGTGCGCCATGGCGTTCCCCACAATGACGAGACCGAGGTCGTGCGAGGAGAGGCCGGCGTCGCCCAATGCCTCATGCACGACCTGATAGGCCATGGTCTCGGGCGACAGGTCGCGCCGACTCATGTCGGTCATGCCGGTGCCGAGAACGGCCACGTCGTGGTTGGTCATGCCGGGACCTCCTCGAGGATTCGGGCCGGCGGCCCACCGGTGAAGGCTGCGCGCAGGAGCCCGAAGTGCTCCACCGCTGGCGAGCCGGCCACCATGATCAGGATGTGGCGGGCTCCGTGGTCGGCGAAGCGCTGGAGCGCCGCCGCGCATGTCTCGGCCGAGCCGGCCACCAGATGACGCCGGAACGCCTTGGCGGGCAATCGGTAGAGGTTCGACAACCAAGCGGCCCCGCGCTCGGGGTCGTCCTCGCCGTCGCCTACGCAGGCGAAGACGACGACCCCGGCCTCGACCGAGTCGGGGTCGCGGCCCGGCTTCCGCCGTCTCACGCCGGAGCTCGGCCAATGCAGGTCCGTATTCCTCGGCCGTCAGGAAAAGGGGCACCCAGCCATCGCCAACGGTCGCCGCCCGCCGCCGGGCGGCCGGGCTCGAACCGCCCACGTAGAGCGGGACCGGCGGGGAGGCGGGCTCCTGGACGTAGTCGGAGGGGGGCTCGGGAGGGTTGGCCCAGGCCCGGTGCATCTCCGCGATGCCCTCGTCCATCAGCGCCCCTCGCCGCGTGTAGTCGACCCCGGCCCGGGCGTACTCACCCTGGTGGATTCCCACGCCCACGCCCAGCACGAAGCGGCCACCCGAGAGGAGCTGGAGGGCGGTGGCCTGCTTGGCCACGGCCGCAGGCCGCCGGAGGGGCAGCTGGAGGACGCAGGTGCCGAGAGTAGGCGCCGTGGTTGCCCCGGCCGCCACGGCGAGCGTGGTCATGGACTCTCCCATGGGGTGGGGCCAGAACAGATGGTCGACCGCCCACAGCGAATCGGCCCCGGTCGCCTCGGCCCGCTGCCATAGTTCGGCGACCTCGGCCGCCGAGCCAGTCGTACCAATGGTACTACCGCCGGTGGCGACGAGTTCTCCCTGCGTGGTGGGGGGGAGGATCAACCCGAGCTTCGGGGCACCCGCTCCACTTCCTACCGGGGTCACACCGACATAGTAGGCCGGAGCCGGGGGTCTCGACTATTTCAAATCGGCGACGACGAGGTGTCCGCCGGTGCCTGCACCGCACCGGCCGCGCCGGGCGGCGGTGCGTCGATGACCGAGACCGTGCAGCGTGCCTCGCAAATGGCCCGGCCGTCGTCGTCGTGTGAGCGCGATGCCCCAGACCTGAATGGTCCGGCCGACCCGGACCGGAGTGGCCGTGGCCGTCAGGTGTCCCTCGCGCAGCGGAGCGCAGATGGCTGGCATTCAGTTCGATCCCGACGACGCCCTTGCCCGGGCCGGCGGCTAGTGCGGCGCCCAGGCTGGCGGCCGATTCGGCCAGGAGGGCGGACACGCCGCCGTGGAGGATGCCGTAGGGCTGGTGCACCCTCCAGTCGACGGGCAGGCGAAGGACGACCCGCTCGGGGGTGGTCTCGAGCATCTCGACACCGAGCAGGCCGTGGATACCGGCGGACGGGTCGACCCCCGGCACGCCGGGCTCGCCGGCGGAGGGGGGAGTGGCCACCGCCGGATGTTAACGGTGCGCCAGTAGCCTGATCGCGTGCCTGACGTGGTCGATCTGCGCAGCGACACCGTCACTCGCCCGACGCCGGCCATGCGCCGGGCCATGGCCGAGGCCGAGGTGGGAGACGACGACTACGGGGAAGATCCGACCGTGCGTGCCCTCGAGGAGGCCTTCGCCGAACGGGTGGGCAAGCCGGCCGCGCTCTTCGTCCCGTCCGGGGTCATGGCGAACCAGATCGCCGTGCGCGTGCTGACGATCTCCGGGGACGGCCGTGGTGGCCGGGGCGCCGCCAGCATCTCGTGTCCTACGAGTACGGCGCGGCCGCTCTGAACTCGGGCGTCCAGTTCATCGGGGTGGAGGACGGCAACGGCATGCTGGCTGGCGAGCGACGTTCGCGTGGCCCGGCAGGCGGCCGAGCACCACCAACCGGCCGTGTCCTTGGTGAGCGTGGAGAACACGCACATGGCGGCATCGGGAGCGCCCTGGACCCTCGGCGGGTTGGCCGCGGTGCTCGAGGCGGCCGGTCCGGTGCCCGTCCACATGGACGGGGCCCGCCTCTTCAACGCCGAGGCGGCCACTGGGGTTACGACGGCGCGGTGGGCGGCAGGAGTGACGACAGTGATGTGCTGCCTGTCCAAGGGCTTGTGCGCGCCGGTGGGCTCGTTGCTGGCGGGAGCGCAGGGCGTCATCGAAGCGGCACGGCTGGCGCGCAAGCGCCTCGGGGGCGGCATGCGCCAGGCCGGCGTGCTGGCCGCACCGGGTCTGGTCGCCCTGCGCGACATGACCGAGCGCCTGCCCGAGGACCACCGGCGGGCCGCCCGACTGGCCGAAGGCGGTGGCGAGCCGTTGGCCCGGCTGCGGCCTCGACCCCGTGACCGTACGGACGAACATCGTGACCTTCGACCACGCCGAGCCCGACAAGCTGCTGGCGCACCTCGAGGACCGGGGCGTCCTGGCGCACGCGATCGCGCCCGGGGTGGTGCGCTTCGTGACCCATCACGACGTCGACGACAAGGGGATCGAGCGGGCCCTCGCCGCACTGTCCGACGCACCGGGATCTGCGGCGCCGTGAAGGTCCGCATCGGTATCAGCGCCGGCGGCGAGAGCCTGGGCCCAGAGCAGATGCTGGCGCTGGGCCGTTCCATCGGCGACGTCGGGATTCGATTCGCTCTGGCTGCCTGAGGTCCTGACCCGACCCGGACCCGACCCCCTGGTCGGGCTGGCCTGGATTGCGGGTGCCTGCCCGCGGCTCAAGATCGGCACCACCATGCTGTTGCCCGGGCGCAACCTGATCTGGCTGGCCAAGGCGGTGGCCACGCTCGACCAGCTCTCGGGCGGCCGCTTCCTGCTCACCTTCGTCCCGGGCCTGGCTATTGGGGGCGAGCGCAGCGCCATCGGTCTCTCGACCCCGACCCGCGCCGCCCACATGGAGGACGGGCTGCCCGTGCTGCGCCGGTTGTGGGCCGGCGAGGTGGTCAGCCACGACGGCCCCGCCGGGTCGTTCGAGGAGATCTCGGTCTCGCCCCGGCCCGTGCAGGATCCCTTCGACGTCTGGTTGGGTGGCAACGTGCCGGCGGCGCTCGAACGATGCGGGCGTCTCGGTGACGGCTGGCTCCCGGCTTTCTGCACGCCCGAGGACGCACGGGCGGGCAAGGTGGAGATCGACCGGGTCGCCGCAGAACACGGACGCACCATCAGCCCCGAGCACTTCGGGGTCAGTCTGGCCTACGCGCCCGAGGGCACGGACGTGGGCGCCTTGGCCTCGTCACCGCTGGCCCGGCGAGCCCGGGGCCGACCGCTCGAGGACATCATCCCGGTCGGCCTCAAGGGGCTGCGGACGACGATCGAGCGGTTCCTCGACGTCGGCTTCTCGAAGTTCGTGGTGCGGCCCATGGCGGCGCCCGACGACGGCTGGCCGGCCGAGCTCGAACGGCTTGCCGGTGCGGTGGGAGCGCTCCAGACCTGAGCGGCTGACGTCACGACCCAGTGGCTGAGCCGAGACAGCTGTCCTTTACGCTGCTGCGCATGCCCGAGCGCCCCCTCACCCTCATGGCCGTCCATGCGCATCCCGACGACGAGGCCATCAGCACAGGTGGCGTCCTCGCCCGCTACTCGGACGAGGGGGTGCGCACCGTGCTGGTCACCTGCACCAACGGTGAGCTCGGCGACGCGCCGGGCGGCGTAAAGCCCGAGGATCCCGGCCACGACGAAGCGGTGGTGGTGCCGCTGCGCCGCCAGGAGCTCGAAGCCAGTTGCGCCGTGCTCGGCGTGCATGACCTCGAGCTGCTGGGCTACCACGACTCGGGCATGGCGGGCTGGCCGCAGAACGAGGCCGAGGGCTCCTTCTGGCACACGCCGGTGGCCGAGGCCGGGCATCGCCTGGCCGAACTGATGCGGCACTACGAGCCGCAGGTCGTGGTGACCTACGACGAGAACGGCTTCTACGGGCACCCCGACCACATCCAGGCCAACCGCATCACGCACGCCGCGCTGGCCGAATGGGGCGTCCCGACCAAGCTGTACTACACCGCGCTGCCCCGTTCGCGACTGGCCGAGTTCTCGAAGGTGCTGGCCGATGCCGGTATCGAGGGACCCGGAGAAGAGGTGCAGGAGAACCCCGACTTCGGTACGCCCGACGAGCTGATCACGACGACGGTCCAGTGCGGCCCCGTAGCTGCACGCAAGTACGCCTCGCTCGAGGCGCACGCCAGTCAGGGGGACAACATCTTCTTCCTCCAGATGGGCGTGGAGCTGTTCTCGAAGATGATGAGCGCGGAGAGCTTCGTGCGGGTGCTCGATCCCACCGGTGCGCCCGTCCCCGAGGACGATCTCTTCGCTGGTTTGCGGGGCTAAGACGACAAGGGCCGGCGGCTCGGGGAACCTGAGCCAGGCCCGCGCCCGACCGGGAACAGAGACGCGGGCCCGACTCCGGGGAGGTCCCTACATCGCGGCGCCGGCCGCGGGGGAGCCGGCGTGCGGGCGGGGAGCGGATCCGACGAAACAGAGGGCGGCCGCGGCGGCGAGCGCGACGGCGGCGACTACCTCGATCACGAACGCCTGATGGGCGAAGGGCGCCTGCCACGAGTCCTTGAATCCGAAGAGGCCGTGCTCGAGCGAGATGAGGAAGCCGGCCAGGGTTGCCAGCGCGAATCCCGCTCCGATCATGGCCACCCAAAGGCGCCGCACGGCCACGACGGCCAGACCGATCACGAGGCCGGCGATGGATTGGAGCAGGAAGAGCGGACCGATGGTGGCGATGGCGTGGTAACCCTCGTCGTGCCAGAGGTGGAAGTGGATGGCGGCCGACCACACGAGCAGGGCCCCACCGACAACGAAAGCGCAGGTGGTGGCCAGGTCCAGGGGTCGGCGAGAGCGGCCGGGACCCCGGAGGAGAAGGGCGAGTCGTGTGTCCACGCCATCCATCCGGACCCAGGACGGCACTTGGATGTCGGCCGTGGTCGCTCGCACGCCAGGCATACGGCACGGATGCGTTCCGGGATTCCCCCGACCTGGGGAAATCCCGGCATCGACCCGATCCGTAGACCTGTGGATGAGAGAATCTCGCGTGGATTCGGGCGAGCTGTCCGACGAGGACCTCCTGGCCGGCATGGCCGTGGGCGAACAGGCGGCCGCGGTCGCCTTCGTGCGCCGCTACCAGCGGCGGGTCTTCGGCTTGGCCTACTCCATGACGAGCGATCCGGGCGTGGCCGAGGACGTGGCCCAGGAGGCCATGACCAGGGTCTGGCGGCATGCGCCGGTGTTCGACCCCCGCCGTGGATCGGTCACCTCTTGGGTCCTGACCATCACCCGCAACCTGGCGATCGACGCGTTGCGGCTGCGCCGGGCCGTCCCGACCGATCCCGACGATTTCGCCATCGCCATGCTGGCCAGCAACGAGCGCGATCCCGAGGACGCAGCGGGACGCGGTGACGCTCGGCGGATCGTCCGCTCCGCGTTGCGCGTGCTCCCCGACGAGCAGCGCCGTGCCGTGGTCCTTGCCGCCGTCTACGGCCGCACGGCTCTCGAGATCAGCGAGTCGGAGGGAATTCCCCTCGGCACCGCCAAGACGCGGATCCGGACCGCCCTCATCCGGTTGCGCGCCGCCATCGACCAAGCAGAGGGGGTGAACGACGAGCGATGACTGACGACTGCGTGCACTACGAAGACGATCTGGCCGAGCTGGCGCTCGGCGTGCTGACCGGGCGCGAGCGGGCGCGGGCGCTGGCGCACATCGGAGTCCTGCCCGCGCTGCGCCGAAGAGCTCGAGCAGCTGGCTCGGGCGGCCGACGCCGTCGTGGGCGTGGCCCCGGAGGCGGAGCCGCCCCTCGGGTTCGAGACGCGGCTCTTCGAGAAGATGGGGATTGAACAGGTGCGGCCGATCGCGCCGTCGACGCCTCCATTTCTGGGTTCCGGCCGCAGCGGCCGCAGCCGTGGCGGCCCTGGCCGTCGGGCTCGGGCTCGGGTTGTCGTCCTCGCCGGCACCGACTGGGACTCGCGCCGGCGACCCAGCACCATGGCGCGCGTGGAGACGGCCGCGCTGGTGGAGAACGGCGAGCACGTGGGCCGGGTCGACGTCTTCGGCGGTCACAAGCCGTGGATGCAGATGACCCTGGACGACTCGAGCGCACGTGGGTTGGTCCACTGCATGGTGGTGACCGACGACGGCCAGGTCCACGAGGTGGGCACCTTCGTGGCCCGCGACGGCTACGGCGCCTGGGCGGCGCCGCTCCACGTGAAGCCGGCGACCGTGCGCTCGGCCCAGGTGATGTCGCCCAGCGGGACCGTGATCGCCACGGCCACGCTGGGCTGACACCAGCCTCTAATAGCGGTAGGTGTCCGGCTTGTAGGGACCCTCGACCGGCACCCCGATGTAGTCGGCCTGGTCCTGGGTGAGCGTGGTGAGCTTCACCCCAAGTGCGTCGAGGTGCAGGCGCGCCACCTTCTCGTCGAGGTGCTTGGGGAGCACGTAGACGTCGTTCACGTACTGGCCGGTCTGGGTGAACAGTTCGATCTGCGCCATCGTCTGGTTGGTGAACGAGTTGGACATCACGAAGCTCGGGTGCCCGGTCGCGTTGCCCAGGTTCAGCAGCCGACCCTCCGACAGCACGATGATGGCGTGGCCGTCGGGGAAGACCCACTTGTCCACCTGGGGCTTGATGTTCACCCGCTCGATGCCCGGCGTCGCCATCAGACCGGCCATGTCGATCTCGTTGTCGAAGTGGCCGATGTTGCCCACGATGGCCTGGTGCTTCATGCCGGCCATGTGCTCGGCCCGGATGATGTCGCGGTTGCCCGTGGTGGTGACGATGATGTCGGCCTCGGGAAGGATCTCCTCGAGCGTGGTGACCTGGAATCCCTCCATCGCCGCCTGCAGGGCGCAGATGGGGTCGACCTCGGTCACGACGACTCGGGCGCCCTGCCCGGCCAGTGACTCGGCGCAGCCCTTGCCGACGTCGCCGTAGCCGCAGATGACTGCGACCTTGCCGCCGATGAGGACGTCGGTGGCCCGGTTGATGCCGTCGACGAGCGAGTGGCGGCAGCCGTACTTGTTGTCGAACTTCGACTTGGTCACCGAGTCGTTGACGTTGATGGCCGGGAAGAGCAGCTCTCCCTTCTTGGCCATGTCGACCAGGCGGTGCACGCCGGTCGTCGTCTCCTCGGTCACGCCCTTGATGCCGTTGGCCATGGCGGTCCAGCGTCCGGCATCCTCGGCCAGGGTGCGTCCCAGAAGTTCGAGGACGACGGCGAACTCCTCGGAGTCGGCGGTGGAGGGGTCCGGCACGGCGCCGGCCTTCTCGAACTCGACGCCCTTGTGGACGAGGAGGGTGGCGTCGCCACCGTCGTCGAGGATCATGTTGGGTCCGGTCTCGCCGGCCCAGCGCAGGGCCTGGTCGGTGCACCACCAGTACTCCTCGAGCGTCTCGCCCTTCCAGGCGAAGACGGGCACGCCCTTGGGGTCGTCCACCGTCCCGTCAGGTCCGACGGCGATGGCGGCTGCCGCGTGGTCCTGGGTCGAGAAGATGTTGCAGCTGGCCCAGCGCACCTGGGCACCCAGCGCGGTCAGGGTCTCGATGAGCACTGCCGTCTGGACCGTCATGTGCAGGGATCCGGTCACCCGGGCCCCGGTCAGGGGCTTACTGGCGCCGAACTCGGCCCGCATGGCCATGAGGCCGGGCATCTCGTGCTCGGCCAGCTCGATCTCCTTGCGCCCGAAGTCGGCCAGGGACAGGTCGGCCACCTTGAAGGGCAGGGAATTGTCGGGGTTCGTCATTACATCTCCTTGTTGCTTCTCACGCGCGTGGACGCGCAGGCCTGATGTCGTGGGCCGGACGGCGAAGGCGCAACGCACGTGCTCCGACCTCTGTCGGAGGCCGCGAAACCCGCCCCAAGACTACGCGCTGGTCGCCGAGCGGGCTAACACCCGCGGCGACTGGAGCGGTGCTCGCTCGAGGTGCAGGTCGGGAGCCCGCAGGGGACCTACGATGGCGGTTGCGGCCAGTCTCCGTGCAGCGCGTCGAGCTGTGAACGGTGCGTTCCTGGCCCCCGTAGCTCAGGGGATAGAGCATCGGTTTCCTAAACCGTGTGTCGAAGGTTCGAATCCTTCCGGGGGCGCCGAGAAGTTGATGCGTGACCTTTTTGGGGCCGCCCCTTGCTCTGCGATCCACTCTGTTCGATTCAGCACCCAGCGAGTCCCTCTTCCACCGCTGTCACTCTCGGGGCGTGAGGGTGACCCCGCTGACCCGGACGTAGCTAACAGCCTCGCCCGGCACTGGAAACGAACTTCTGTACGAGACCGCGAGATAGAGGCGGTTGAGTCCACGTTCCAAACCAACCGGTACGGTCCACGTTCGGTCCGCTGGCAACGGAAGGATCTTGTGAACTCCGTTGATCTTCGAAACGAGTTTCACCGAAGCGGGCGGAGCGATCCCCGAGATGGCCGTTACGTGCATGTCGAGGTCATACACACTGTCGGTGGGCGCCACGATGTCGACCTCAGCTTCCTGCTGGAGAAGCCAGAACGGATTTCGTCCTGGGTCCAGCGTTCCTGAGTTACCCAGAACGTTCGGGTAGGGGTCATAGGCCACCACGACACGCACGACGTCGGGGTGGCCGGTGATCATTGTGAGAGCGGTCGGGACCACGCTCGTCACGTCTTCGAGGGCGTTGTACGTACTCGGACTACCCATGCGGAGCCAGTCGTAATACCCGGTAATCGAGATCGCCAGCCCGACGACTGAGATGTAGACGAGCAGAGCCGCTCCGACTATTGCGATTGGCCGTCCGAGTGTGCTGTGTTCAGAGAGGACCAACCAGACGAGTAGCGCCGCAAACAACAGGATGCTCAGGAAATCGACCTCGTACCGCATGGTTGTGCCGATCGCGAGCGCCAGACTCAAGATGATGGTGCCTCCCGTGGCGACTAAGACGCAGACGACATGCCGTAGCTCCGCCTGTGGGAAGCGCCGAAGGGCCCACGGAGCCCCGAACAACAGGAAGAGGATCGGCGTGGTCAGGAGGACTCCGCCCAGCAACTCGACTTGTATGCCCGCCACACTGACCGGGGTCCCGTCGGGAGTTGGCCAGGACGGAGTGAGCGCCACGAAGGGAAAGGCAAAGGAGAACCGTATCGGCTCAAAGAAGTAGTGCGCGAGCCCTGAGCCGATCAGCGACAGGCTCAGCAACGACTCGTGTGACTGGTCGACTCCAGCCAGGGCGTAGCGCTGGCCAATTCGGTCACCGAGTGGAATCGTGCGTAGTTGTACACCAAGAGGAGCAGCACGAGACATGCGAATGGTCCGGTGACGAAGGCAAAGCAAACGAGGCGATCAACCCAACTGCGAAGATGATCGCGCTTGATCAAGCCAAGCGTCACGAAGAGGACGGGGATTCCTAGGAGGACGAGGTCAGGCCTCCCACCCATTGCAAGGCCTGCGCACGCGCTCCCGCACGCAAGCCGCACCATCCCAAGACGTCCTCCGAGAAATCCCGTGGCGAGAAAGTAGAGGCTCGCCATCGCGAAGCAATAGCCACAAGCCACCGCCACCTCGTAGACGTCGGGCCGGCGGAGAAGGAACGGAATCACGCTCCCCGCTGCCAACGCAACCCCGCCGAGCGTTACCCGCCAGAGCCTGACTCGCGGCAGATAGGTGCTGACCAGAAACGACCAAAAGGCAAGTGCAAACCCAAGGCCGACGATTGCGTAGATACATGTGGCGAGAGTGCCCTGAAGTTGGGGCAAATCCAACAGCCTCCAAGGCGCGTACAAGGTGAGAACGGGAGTCGGACCCCACGACAAGTAGAAGTGGCCGTGGTAATAGCTCAGATCGTGGTACGCGCCATTGAGTCCCTGGAATGGCCCGTTCAAGGCAGGGTTGTACGGATTGGCAAGGGCAATGAGTCCACGGGGCGGATGAATGAGCAGGTAGAGATGACCATGCAGGAAGCCCGATGTCAGTTCGTTGTAGTCGAGCTCTCCCCCGTACTGGTTGGGCACATTTCCGTTACTCAGGGTCGTCCACACGTAGAACAGACTCGAAATCAGAAAGACAAGCCCGAGGTTCCGCCTCCGCCGGGCGCGACCACGTTCGAAAACGGATTCAGGCTCGGACGACGGCTCGGTGCGCGTTACTTCGTGCGAAGGGGTGTCCGCCACCCGAGTCGATCCAGTCACCGCTAAGTGCCGTTGGGCTCAATGAAGCAAGGTGTCACGCAGACAACCAATGAACTCTGGTCCCGACGAGACATGTGAGGAATCGTCGCTGGCGACCGCACGGGGCGGAAGTGTAGCCCCAGGGTCGCGCAGTCAAAGGGCACTGAAGACCCACCAAAACCTCCGCCGAGCCGCCGTGCGGGGCTGTCTCCGTCCTGCCAATTGTGCCAATCCCGGTGTTCCTTTCGCACGAGAAGAGCAGCCGCCAGGGCCGAAGGCAGGGAGACGGAAATCTCGGACTGGCGGCCCATCGCTTGGGCTCGGTGCCCCTTAGTCGTTTGCTGCGGCTATGACCCTTGTCAGTGCGGCGTGCAACGCCTCGAGTTCGGGAATCTCCATACCCAGCTTCTCGACCACGGCGGGCGGGATCGCCAGCGCCTTCTCACGGAGGGCTTGCCCGTCGTCAGTCAGGTCGATGTGCACCTGACGCTCGTCGTCCCCGCTCCGGGTCCGGGTGATCAGGCCGGCGGACTCGAGCCGCTTCAACAGTGGCGACAGGGTCGGCGAATCTAGTTGGAGGAGGGAGCCAATTCGGCCCACTGAAAGCGGGTTCTCGCCCCAGAGGGCCAACATCACCAGGTATTGAGGATGGGTGAGCCCGAGAGGCTCGAGGAGCGGACGGTAGACCGCGAGGACGCTGCGCGAAGCGACGACGAGTGCAAAGCACACCTGGCGCTCCAACTGCAGCGGATCCGGACCGAGATCGATCGGCACTCTGGCGCCCGTACCGGAGGCCTCCCGTCCTGCAGCCATGGATTTCCCCTCTGACGCATCGGCGAAGCATTCAGCGCCGCCCGGGGTGGACTCAGCAGAGTATAGGTGGTACGATTAGTTAATGCACGATCTAATCGTGTACAACTTTAGAGGAGGCTCCCATGGCAGGTCATCACGTGCTCCCCGTGTCGCCGCCGCCCTCGTCCCTGAGCCATATGTCCATGTCGCTGACGGGGCAGATCCAGACCCAGGCGATGTCTCACGCCAAGTTCATCTTCCTCATTGCCCTCGTAGTTTTCTTCATCGTGCTCTTCGTGGTGGCCTACGTGTGGATGAGGAGGCCCGAGTTCGGTCAGAAGGGTGGACGTCCGATTCCAGCTGCATCCAGGAGCGGTCTCCCACAGCCTGTTTGCCGCGAGGCAAGCGAATTGCGACCTGACGGCGAGGTCGTTGCCGCGAACGCCCCCTGGGAATCCGAAGATCTATGAGATCCCCACTGCACTGGCGTCGATGTTTCGGCGAAGTCCGTTCGGCACTGGTTGTAGTTACGCCGGCCACGCTTCCGTGGCGACCGAACCGCCATGTACGGCCACCACGAGCGTTGCCGAAGGGTTCTTGCTGCCGCGCTCTCGGAACTCGTACAGACCCGGAGGCATCGGACCGAAGATGGCGGCGTGGCGGACGGTGCCCGGACTCCTTCGTTCCCGCACGGCCATGTGTTTCTCCGCCCAAGCGGTGCCGCTCGCGCGGTACTCGATTTCCCGGCCGTTCATGTCCGCCGGAGTGATGATGACGGCAGCCCCCCGCCGGGCCCGATGTCGAGGACAACAGATCCGGCGTCACTTGCCTCGGGGAGTGTTTCAAGAGGATGGGAGTGATCATGATCCTGAAAATGACCGTCTTCATGCGTGTGGCGATGCGTCGTCGTCATGGTGCGGACCCTCAACCCGAGAGTGCGGCTTTGGTGTGGGCGTTGTAACCACTGTGCGGCGTGCCGAGATACGGGAAGTTGGGGAGATAGTTTTCCTTTCCCATGGCGGACGTGTCGGTGGGGCCAGAGGTCAGGCCCATGGAGATACCACCCGCAGCCGAATCGGGTTTGTAGGAGGGATCAACCAGTGGCAACGTCGCGCCGGCGATGGCACGGAGCTCAATCGTCGCGACATCGTCTTGGACCCGACGTCCGTTGGGATAGCCCCCGATGTCACCACCTATCAGGCCGAGGTTGCTGAACTTGGCTGGCGGCGTTGGTGGAATGCTCAAGTTGAGCCGGAGCATGTCCGCCTGGGTGGGTCCGGTGAAGTTTCCGGCGAATCCCGGTACGACGGTGGAAGGGATCCCTGTCAGCAAAATGGCCAGAAGGTCAGCTCGCGCCGCCTTTGTGGCATTGAAAGCCGCCAAATTGGGGAAGACGCCAGGGAAAAGGCTCGGCAACAGGGTTCCGAGTTGTGGCATTGACACGTAGGTGGCGAACTGCTGGTCGCCCGAAGGTTGTTGGGCGTTCCAGGCATCCTTCAACGAGATGGGAATAAGGACTTCGTTGAACAACGGGTTGCCGAGTCGAGACACCTGCACAAATGGTCCCGAGTTGGAAATCACGCCGGAGGGTCCCTCGTAGATCTTTACCTTCTGCCGACTTGCCGTGGCCCACACGCCGATGACGTTCGACGAGTTGCGTTGCCATTGCCACGGCATGAGTTGCTGGATCGGAACCTGGAGGGCGAGGCTGTGCACGTTGACCTTGTCTGTGGAGTTGACTCCCACGGCCATAGCAGGGAGCCCTGTTCCGGACCACCCGGCGTGGTCACCCTGGAACGGCCTCAGGTTGCCGAGGTCGAAGATCGCTCCAAGATCCACGTAGAACCCCTCGGCCCTTTGTCCGGCGAACGACAGAATGTCGTTTCCAACCCGGGTGATGGCCTGATTGGCCAGGGCTGCATAGTTGGGGGTGGAGAGTGGTCCGACGTTGCAGGGCGGGCAGGGGAGATTCGTGCCGAGCGGGGTCACTCTCCAACCCGGGACGTCGACGCGCTGCAGTGAGTATGTCTGGACCCTGTTCCAGTTCGGGCTCGTCAAGCTTGTGATTGGCCCCACGTTGTAGAGGAAAAAGGACGGATCGCGCAGCGTGGTCGTGAACTCGAATTGAAAGATGATGTTGGCAACGCCGTCACCGTCGTTGTCGATGTTGATCTCGTAGAGGACGTCGTCTCCGAATTCGTAGAAATTCGGACCTCCATCTGGACCCTGAAGAGGGATGTAGTTCGAGATCAACGTGACCGTTTCCGGAGCGTCCGGGCTCACGAAGGCATAGACGTCCGTGCTGTCGGCGACGGGGTCCTTTGAGATCTGGGGGGCTTCACGATGAGATGACATGACCTACCTCGGTTCTGTTGAGTGACGAATGGATGCACGATCTGACGCTTGGGAGGCGACCCCTCCCGTTGAGGTATGAGGCTTCACTGAGCCGCCCGAAAAAGGCGTGCAGCAAGTTGGGGGTCGGTGTAGGCCACCTCTCGAGTTCCGAAGAACATCTGCATCGAGCCAGAGGTGAGGTCGTTGACCCGCACAATGAGTGGTTGAGACATGTTGGCGGCGGCCTCGGACGTGGATGCCGCGGTGGCAGAGTCGACTTCAGGACCCTCCGTGTCGACGGCGTTGATGACGGCGGGCACAATCGGTACCGAGGCGGCGACTCCGGCCGCGGCCACCGCCATCGTCCCGCTCTTGAGGAAGTCTCGTCGCTTCATCTCTGACATGGCGTTGTCCTTTCTCGGAATCCCCTTGGGAGAGAAATGTGGTGGGCCGAGCGCTGACGAGGTGGCCGCATCACGGGCGCGAAGCGCACACGGTCGAGGGTCTTCGCGATCGCCTCGGGGCAGCCGTGCCACGCGGCCACGCTCGGTGGGAACATGGCGACGTTGCACCAGCGGGCAGGCTTCGCAGCCCTTTTGCTCGGCGGCCAGTCCTTCCGAAGACAGCATCAACGTCGGTTAGACGTGGCCTTACCCGTTGGATGCCGAAAACTTCTCAACAACAAATGTTGTAATGGAGTTGAAACATTTGCGTCGCTCACACCTGTGAACAGGTCGGTCGCGGTTATCTCCGGATGAGGTGGCCGCGGCCACGGGCAATCCTCGAGCCGTCCCTCCTGCCGGCCCAATCAGGGGATCTCTTTTCGTCGATGCCGAGTTCGAAGTCAAGAGTTGCCGTGAGTGGCTGCGTGGCAACCTGAGAGATGGACCTCGCCGAGCTGCTTTCAATGCCCGGGATGAGAGAAGAGTGCGTGTTGCGCTCCAACGTCGGCTCCCTGGCTCTCCACGGCGGATCACAGGACCGGGGTACGGAGCAGATAGCCAAGCGGGCCGCCGAGCAAGCCGGGGCGTCCTACTACGGGATTGTGCATCCGCCTGAGCTCGCGTGCACGCTCACCTCTCGGTTGCACGACCCGGCCCAGTCCCCAACTCTTCAGGCGTTCTTGGAGCATGTCGTCATCGCCATCTCGGTGCACGGATTCGCCGCGACCGATTTGCCCTTCGTCGATCGCGACAGCGGCCTGATCATCGAACCGTACGGCCCGGCCGTTCGGGGGAGCCAGACCGGTCCGCTGCGGGGCATCATCGTGGGGGGATTGCACGCCGAGCTCCTTCGGGCAGCCCGAGAACTATTCGGCCAACGCCTGCCTGGGTACCACGTCGCCGACGAACGCGTCGGCTGGGGTTTCACCCCAAGAATCCGGTCAATCTCCCTCGGCCCACGGAGTCCAGGTCGAGTTGCCACCTGGCCTTCGCGGAATCGGTGATTTCGGCAAGATCCTCATACCCCAACAGGACGGGGTCGTGAATGAGGTGGTCGCGGCCCTCATCGAGCTCGTGAGGTCGTGGCCGCGACACTTGTGCGCACGACGTCGGCGTCGCCGGCGTAACCGGCGGTCGAACGTCGATGCAATACCCTGTCGTTCGTGTTCAGGCTGCCGAGTTGTGGTCGGGCGACATCCCTGCGAATGGAGCCATGCCGGCGAGCTTCCCGCCATCAATGGGGATGGTCGCGCCGGTAAGAAAGCTGGCGTGGTTCGAGCACAGCCACACGACCGCATCAGCGACCTCTTCGGGGTGCCCGATTCGTCGCAT
>CAVQLP010000002.1:0-1132125 GCA_963713375.1 uncultured Acidimicrobiaceae bacterium
CAAGATCGGCAAGGACGACAACTTCCGCGGCCTGACCGTGTACAACAATGTCCTCTATTACACGAAGGGCAGCGGCAGCAACGGCGTCAACACGGTTTACTTCGTCGACACCAGCGGCACGGCGTGCCCGACGGCGTCGGCTGCCGACCCCTGGCGCGCGCTACCGACCAGCGCGGCACTGCCAACCACGACGCTGCCACAATGCCTCGACCGTGCAGACCGTGGGCTGCCGAGCAACATGTGCGTCCTGAAGGGCTTCCCGACGACGCTGGCCAAGTCGACCACCAGCGTTCCCTTCGGGATCTGGTTCGCCAACCCGGACACGATGTACGTGGCCGATGAGGGCAACGGCGACAACACCTACTCGGCCACCACCGGAACGTATACCGACGCCGCCGGCCAGACCACGGCCGGCCTGCAGAAGTGGATCTTCGACCCGACGACCGGGAGTGGGAGCTGGCGTACACGCTTGCAGGCCGGCCTGAACCTCGGCCAGCCCTATACCGTGCCGGGCTATCCGACGGGCGATAACTCTGGCCCTGGCACGGGGCTGCCGTGGGCGCCGGCAACCGACGGGCTGCGTAATCTCACGGGTCGGGTCAACCCGAACGGGACGGTCACGATCTGGGCCGAGACGTCGACGGTAAGCGGGGGCGGGGACCAGGGAGCCGACCCCAACAAGCTGGTCGAAATAACCGACAGGCTCGCTACGACCGCGTTACCAACGAGCGAGTCGTTCACAGCGATCGACTCAGCTGCATCCCGGCAAGTGTTCCGCGGCGTGTCGTTCACCCCAGGGACCGACACCGGCGGGTTCTAGCAGTACGCCAGGGCGCGAGTAAAACCAGCGCCACGTAGCCACGGTTGCGCTGCTGCTTCTCGGAGCGGCGCAGCGCACCGTCGTGGCCGGCAACTCCCCCACGGCGGAAGCGGGCGTGACCATCGAAGGCGCCGGCCTGTTCACGGTCACGCCGGTCTCCCTCACCGCAAGCATGATCACGGCGAACACCCCGAGCAATTGCAGCGGCGCCATCTGCTGATCGAGACCCGCAATCCAGCGCCGAGAGGCTCGCCGCCGCATTTAACGTCGGGTATCGCGAGGACGTCGCACATACGAGCGCGGACGCTGTGGGTTCCCGGCGGCTCCCTTCCGCCACGCGCCTTGCGGCTGGTTGCTCGTGCCTTGCGGCGGTGTCCGCGACGATGGCGCAGCGCTGGAGTGCCCGCTCCTTGCTCGCAGCAGCAGCATCACGAGGTCGTTCCCACGTCCTTTACAAAACGGCCGTCGCTTCGACCTCGATCATCAGTTCTGGGGTCGCGAGGCCTTTGACCTCGATAGCCGTCGACGCCGGCGGAGCGCCGCTGGTGAACTCGGCCCTGACTCGCGTGTACAGAGGGAGGTGCGCGATGTCGGTGAAAAAGGCCGTCAGCTTGACCACGTTCTCGAAGGCGGCCCCGGATTGGGCTAGCACGCTCTCCAGGTTGTGGAACACCTGCCGACACTGCGCCTCGAAGTCGCCGTCTCCGACGAGCGTGCCGTCAGCGGCCAGCGCGACTTGCCCGGCGATGAACACGACAGAGTCAGCGCCGTCGACCCTCCAGGCTTGCGAGTAGCCGCGCTGGTCCTGCCAAGTCCATGGGTTCACCTGCTGTTTGCGCATGGCTTCTCCTGTCCGATGATCTGTGCGTGATCCGAACCACGCGTGGCACGGCATCTCCGGCCCATCATCCGCGATCTCCTTCGAGCGCGCCAGCCAGCAACCCGACGCTCTCACTGACGAAGACCGACAACGCTCGCGAGCGCGGCTACGGCGGACAGCCATGAGCGTTTTCGCCGGCCGCGCGGGCCGGGGGCCTGCGCGCTCAGGGCGCCGCCGTCTTGCCCGGGAGACCCGGCAGCAGCGAGCCGCAGGTCTTCTGGGCCTTTTGGAAGATCGGCGAATTCGGGTCGAGGCCGCCGCCGCCGCCATGCAGCCGTGATGCTGATCCGGATCCCGCCGCCCGAGCTGAACGTCGGGTCGGGGAAGTCCGGGCACGCCGTGTGAGCGCATGCACTGTGAGAACTACAGCGCCTCGGCCTCTGCCTTGGCCTGCTGGGCCGGGCTCGGCGCCCTCCCGCCGCCACGTCCTTGGCGCACGCCTTCTGGGCCTTCTGGAACGCCGGCGACTTCGGATCGATCCCGCTGCCCTGGATCACGCCCTGCCCGTTGGGGTCCGGGAAGTTCGGCTCGCCATTCGCGCGCATGCACTCGGAGAACTTCAGCGCCTCTCGGGTTGCCGGTCGCGATCGCGAAACTCGACTCGCGCGCCGCCAGTGCCGCGCGAGGTGACGGCGCCGCCGCCGCTGAGCGCGGTGCGCCGCCGCCGCCATCGCCGTGGCCGACGAGGAGGAGTGGCTGGTGGAGGTGGTCGAGGTGCTGACGTTCGCGACGCCCGGGTTCTGCCGCCCCCGCCACAGCCGGCAACGAGGACGCCCACCGCGACCAGCGCCACGGTCGTGGCGGGCGCGCGCCGCCGCCGGGACCCGGCGATCGTACACGGGATCATCGGGTCGCATCCTGACGCTCCTTGGCTTCAACCTTCGTCGGCCGACAGCAACGAATAGCAGGGCGCCGGTAACACGCGGGTTACGCGGATCCGTTACCTGGCGGGACGCGACTGAACTGGACCGCAACCGCGACTGCCGCTCGGCCTGAACGGAGCACAGCGGCGACACGGCGTGAGAGGCGCTCGCCAGCCGGCCGCGCGCTCGATCGTCGAGCGGTCCGCGGCAACTCGGCTATGCTGGCGGCCCGGACGGTTGGTTTTAGTGCTGCTTGCGTTTGTAATGTCCAGACCACGACACGAAGGTCCCGGGGGGTCGGGCGCGGCGGAAATGGCCGGGACGCGAGGCTCAACGAGGACGCCGCCGCCTTCGCCGTGCTAGCCATCCTGATGTACCACAGCTTCGCGCCGACGGCCGCGAGCCCCGAGCTTCGCGACTGGACGGTTCCGCCTGCGCTCTTCGAGGAGCAGGTCAGTGCGCTGCTCGAGCACGGTGTGACGTTCGCCACCGTCGGTGACGTTCCCGAGCTGCTGCGCTCCGGGGACGATCACCCGCCGGTTGTCGTGATCTCGATCGACGACGCCTTCGCCGACGTCGTCAACGCCTTCGAGATCCTCGAGCGCCACCGCGTCCCATCGACGCTGTTCGTTCCCACCGGCTTCGTCGGCTCGACGGCCGACTGGTTCGTTGAGGACGCGGCGCGCCGGCCGTTGCTCGACTGGCCCGATCTGGCCGCTCTGGCCGGCACCCGCGTCGAACTCGGCTCGCACGGACACTGGCACATCGCGGCTGACCTCAACCCGCCGGCGATGGTGCTGGACGACGCGCGGCGCAGCCGCGCCGCGTTCGAGGACCACCTCGCGATATCGCCGACCAGCTTCGCGTTCCCGTTCGGCTTCAACAGCCCGGCAGCGCGTCGTGCCATTCGGGCGGCAGGCTTCGAGCAGGCGTGCGCAGTACGCCATCTCCGCGTGCGAACCGGCGACAACGTGCTGGCGCTCTCGCGCCTGTACGTGGGACCGCAGACCGACGCCGCGACCGTCGTGCGGCTGGCGCTCGAGCCGCGAGGCCGTCTCGTCGAGACGGCTCTCTACGAGAAGGAGCGGTTGGTGACCGTGACACGCCGCCTCCGATCAGCCTCCTCGCCGCAGCGCGTCCCCCCGGCCAGTCTCGACACATACGCTCGCGCCCTCGCGCGCCCGGGCCCGATCGCAGCTCGCCTCGCCGCGGAGACGGCGCGCGGCGAGGCCGCGCCGGCGCCCGACGCGCCGGCGCCCGAGGCGGACTCGGGCGATTCCCAGTGGCCGGTCAAGGTGGTCGTCGTCGACGTGGAGCATCCGCCCGACCTGATCGCGGCGGAGCACCCGGAAGGCGGCCTCTACTGCGTCGCCTGGCTGCTCGTGCGGGTCGCCGGCGAGCCGCGCGGCCTGGTCAAGGTCGCGCTGCCGCCGCAGGGACTGGACGCCGAGGCCCTCGCCCCGCGCCTCCAGGAGTTCAGCCGCGACGTGCCACCGCCGGCGGCGCCGCCCGAGCAGGCGCCCTTGATCTCGGTCGTGATCTCATCGCTGCTGGCTCGCGAGGAGGGCCGAACCTCAACCTGCTGGGCGAGCGTGAGCCCGAGATCTACGGCACCGAGACGCTGGCCGACCACGTGAAGCGGGCCGAGGCGGCGGCGGCCCGCCACGGGCTCGACCTCGAACACCGCCAGTCCAACCACGAGGGCGACCTGGTCGACGCCGTGCACGGGGCGCGGGGCAGGGCCGACGCCCTCGTCGTCAACGCGGGCGCCCTGAGCCACACGTCGTGGTCCCTGCACGATGCCGCCGCCGCCTTCGACGGGCCCATCGTCGAGCTGCACCTCTCGAACCCCGCCGCCCGCGAGCCCTTTCGCCACACCTCGGTGCTGGCGCCCGTCGCCTCCGGCGTCATCGCCGGCTTCGGCGGCCTGGGCTACGAGCTGGCGATCGATGCCGTTGCTGCACTGCTGAAGGGAGCACAGGACCGATGACCACCACCAGCGCCAAGAGCGCCAAGACCGCCACGGGCACACCGGGCGCCGAACGGGCCAACCCCTACACCCCGGCCACCACGGCTCTGCCGCCGATCACGGTGACCGGGCGCCTCGACCGCCTGCGCGCCGCCTTCGACGACCTCGGGGTCGACGCGCTGGTGGTGACGACGCTGCCCAACATCCGCTACCTCACGGGCTTCTTCGGGCTCGGCCGGCGTGCTGACCGTCACCCGCGACCGGGCCCTGCTCACCACCGACGGCCGCTACCGCACCCAGTCGGCCGAGCAGCTCAAGGGCACGGGCGCCGCGGCGCAGGTCGACATCGAGATCGGCGCGGTCTCCGTCCAGCGCAAGGCGGCCCAGGACGTCCTGACCATCCACACCCGCATCGGCCTGGAGGCGGACAACATCACCTGGAGCGGCCAGCGGGTCTGGGCCGACCTGGTCGACCCCGACCACCTGGTCCCGACCTCGAACGCGGTGGAGGCGCTGCGCGAGCGCAAGGACGCGGCGGAGATCGCCCGCATGGAGCGTGCCGCCGCCATCGCCGACGCCGCCCTCTTCGAGGTGCTGCCCCTGATGAGCCAGGGCGTGACCGAGGAGCACTTCGCGCTCGAGCTCGACACGGCGATGCGCCGCGGCGGCGCCGAGAGCACGGCCTTCGACACCATCGTGGCGGCGGGGGAGAACTCGGCCAAGCCGCACCATCACCCCGGCGGCCGTCGCATCGCCCCGGGCGACCCCGTGGTCGTCGACTTCGGTGCCACCTTCGAGGGCTACCGCTCCGACATGACCCGCACCTTCTGTGTCGACGCCGACCCCGAGGGCGAGCTGGCCCGCATCTTCGACGTGGTGCGCACCTCGCAGGCGGCCGGCGCACAGGCGGTGCGTCCGGGCATCAGCGCCAAGGAAGTGGACGACGTCTGCCGCCAGATCATCACCGAGGCCGGCTGGGCCGACCGATTCGAGCACGGCACGGGCCACGGCGTCGGCCTGGACATCCACGAGGCCCCGACGGTCTCGCAGTTGGGCACTGCTATCCTCGCCCCCGGCTTCGTCGTCACCGTGGAGCCTGGTGTGTACGTTCCCGGGCACGGTGGCGTCCGCGTCGAGGACACGCTCGTCGTGACCGAGGACGGCGCTCGCCCCCTGACCCGCTTCACAAAGGACATCCATGGCAGTCTCGACCAATGACCTGAGGAACGGCATGAGCCTGGACCTGCCCGAGGGCCTGTTCAGCGTCGTCGAGTTCCAACACGTCAAGCCGGGCAAGGGCGGCGCCTTCGTACGCACCAAGCTCAAGAACCTGCGCAGCGGTGCCGTCATCGAGCGCACCTACCGGGCGGACGAGAAGCTCGAGCAGGCCATCATCGACAAGCGCGACATGCAGTTCCTCTACCGCGACGGCACCGACTTCGTGTTCATGGACACCACGACGTACGAGCAGATGAACGCCGCCCCGGACACGCTGGGCGACGCGCCCAACTACCTCAAGGAAGGCGACGAGGCCAACCTCCAGATGTACAACGGCGAGATCGTCGGGGTCGACCTGCCCGCCGCGGTGGAGCTCACCGTCACCGACACCGAGCCGGGCATCCAGGGCGATCGGGTCTCGGGCGCCCGCAAGCCGGCCACTCTCCAGACCGGCCTCGTGGTCCAGGTGCCGCTGTTCGTGAACACGGGCGACGTCCTCAAGATCGACACCCGCTCAGGCGACTACCTGACCCGGGCCTAAGCGCCCGGCATGACCGACGACGCCCCCCGCCACCAGCAGCGGGAACGGGCGCTCTCCCTCCTCTACGAGGCCGAGCTCAAGGGGGAGGATCCCGTGACGGTGGCCGACGGCCTGGCCGTGCCGCCCGACCCCTACGTGCGCACGCTGCTCGAGCACGCCGCCGCCGGCCGCGCCGAGGCGGATCGACGCATCGCCGCCGCCTCGGCCAACTGGCCGCTCGAGCGCATGGCCGTGATCGACCGCCTGGTGCTGCGCTTGGCCGTGGCCGAGCTGCTCGACCCCGACGGCCCGCCGACGGCGGTGGTCATCGACGAGGCGGTCGAGCTGGCCAAGGCGTACTCGACCGACGAGTCCGGCGCCTTCGTCAACGGCATCCTCTCCACCATCGCCGCCGAGGTGAGGCCGGGCTGACCGGTCCGCCCGACCCTTGAATCGCCGGCGCCAGTAGTGCTAATCTCATTAGCACTATGCCGGACTTCCAGTTGACCCCGGCGACCCGCCTTCTGCACGAGCAGGTTGCCGCCGAAATCCGTCGAGCCATCGCCGATGGCGAGGCCGTCCCGGGCGAACGCCTCCCTCCGGCGCGGGACCTGGCCAAGGTGCTGGGCGTCAACGCCAACACGGTCCTCCGTCCATGCGACAGCTGCGCGACGAAGGGCTCGTCGAGTTTCGTCGAGGGCATGGGATCACCGTCAGCGGCCAAGCCCCGAGCGCAGCGCAGTCATCGCGGGTGCGGACGCTGATGCGCTACGCCCGGATGCAGGGCTATCAGCCCGACGAATTGATTCAGATCATGCAGGGGCTCGGTGACGCTCACCCTCGACCCAGAGGGCACCGAGGCGGAGGGCCGAAGCCCTTATCCGAGAGGCGCGCCGCCGGCAGCGCCGCCGTCGGCGGCGCTGGGTGGCCGTTGCTCGTGCTGGTTCTCGTCGTTGCCGCCGTGGTCGTGCCGTCGTCCAGGGAGGTGGTCCTGCCCGCCCGCGTCCACCAACGCCCGTGCCCAGCCCGCAGGCGCAAACGAAGGGTGAACGGCCCCTCCCTCGGTCTCGCCACGTCGTACCAGTTGACCGGCCCGACCGGCGTGGCGGTCGACCAGGCCGGGGACATCTACTTCACCGATGGGAACCGGGTGTACGAGGTGGTCCGAGCCACGCAGCAACTCGAGGTCGTGGCCGGAACCGGAGCGCCCGGCTTCTCCGGCGACGGCGGCCCCGGCCCGCAGGCGACGCTTCGACCCGAGCGGCGTCGCAGTCGCTCCGAACGGCGACGTCTACTTCGAAGACGGCAATCGCGTCCGCAGGGTCTCGGCGGCCGACGGTGTCATCTCCACCGTGGCCGGGGACGGGCGCACCGGCTCCAGCGGGAACGGGGGCCCGGCCGTCAGGGCCTCTCTGAATTTCGGCCGCGGACAAGGCGCCGTTGGGGGCCTGAGCGACTCCATCGCCGTGGGTCCCGACGGTGACCTGTACCTGGCCGAGACCGGCAACAACGAGGTCCAGAAGGTGTCGAAAGCCACTGGGGTCATCTCCGTGGCCGCCGGTCCGGGGATCCACTGCGGCCCCTCGATGGGATCTGCCAGGCGGCCTCCCATCCGTGTGCGCCCGTGGGTGTGGCCGTGGACAGCTCCTCGAACCTCTTCATCGCCACCGGGTGTGGCTCCATCCGAGAGAAAGTTGCCGCCACCGGTGTCACGTCGACGATTTTCTCCACCACCAGGGATCGTGCTTGGCCGGGAAACGGGACCGAGCACCAGAACCGACAGGGTTGGCGGTCGGCAACGACACGACGCTCTTGGTGACCGAGGCCTACGGCCGGCGGTTGCTCGAGCTCAACCGGTCCACGGGCAAGGTCGAGGTGGTCGCCGGGACGGGCGTCGAGACGCTCCCCGAACCGGGTCAGACCGCGGGCGACGGGGGACCGGCCGCGGAGGCAAGCATTGGACAGGCACTTGGTGCGGCCGTCGACGGGCAGGGGAACGTCTACGTGGCCGACTTCTTCAACGACGCCATTCGGATGATCGACCCGCGGACCGGTGTGATGTCGACGGTCGCCGGGGAGATACCCACCTCACCCCAGCAGCAGGGACATTGCTGCTGACCGATTCGACCGGGCCGGGCCGTGATGAGCGCCCACCGCAGAGGCGTCAGCGCGGCCGCCCGCGAGCACGCGCGATAAGTGTCCATCTGACCGTGAAGTGAGTCCCGTGAGGCTCACACGGCAGGAGGAGCAGTGGCCGAACGCGAGCGCAGTCAGTACGCGACCCCTCGGGGGCGTGTTCGTGGCCCACTCCCAGGTCCTCACCGCCGCCGACGTCCAGCGCGCCCTGACGCGCATGTCGCACGAGATCATCGAGCGCAACGGCGGGGTGGACGACGTCGTCCTCATCGGACTCCAGACCGGTGGCGTCCCGCTGGCCGCCAAAATGGCGGAGATCCTGCGCCAGATCGAGGGCGGTGACCTCCAGCTGGGCACGCTCGATGTGGCCTTCTACCGCGACGACATCGGCCTGCGCCCCGTGCTGCCCGAGGCGGTCACCGACGTCCCGGTCGACCTGGCCGGCCGGGTGGTGGTGCTGGTCGACGACGTGCTCTTCACCGGGCGGACCATCCGGGCCGCCCTCAACGCGCTGAACGACTTCGGCCGGGCCCGGGCCATCCAGCTGGCCGTGATGGTCGACCGCGGCCACCGCGAGCTGCCCATCCGCCCGGACTTCGTCGGCAAGAACCTCCCCACGCGGCGCGAGGAGATGGTCGACGTCGGCGAGGACGGCGTCTAGATCGGCACCCTGGAGGAGCGATGAGCGGCCCCCAGCACCTGCTCTCGGTGGCCGACCTGGGCGGCGCAGACGGCATCGGCGAGGTCCTCCGGGTGGCCGAGGCGTTCGCCGAGGTGGAGCGGCGCTCGGTGCCCAAGGTGCCCACGCTGCGGGGCAAGGTGGTGGCCACCCTCTTCTTCGAGGAGTCGACCCGTACCCGGCTCTCGTTCGAGACCGCGGCCAAGCGGCTGTCAGCCGACGTGCTCTCCCTCGCGGTGGCCTCGTCGTCGGTCAAGAAGGGCGAGAGCCTGCGCGACACGGTCGAGACGGTCGAGGCCATCGGCATCGACGCCGTCATCATCCGGCACAGTTCGTCGGGCGCGCCGCATCAGGTCACCCGGTGGGTGGAGCGGGCCACGGTCATCAACGCCGGCGACGGCTGGCACGAGCACCCGACGCAGGCGCTGCTGGACTGCTTCACCGTGCGCCAGGTACTGGCCGAGCGCAAGGGCGTGGCCCCCGGCGAGCTCGGCGTCGGCTGCTTCGAAGGGCTACGCGTGCTCATCGTCGGCGACGTGCGGCACAGCCGGGTGGCCCGCTCCGAGGTGCTGGCCTACACCGCCCTGGGAGCCCACGTCACCCTGGTCGCACCGGGCAGCCTGCTGCCGCCCTCGCTCGAGGGCTGGCCCGTCGAGGTGGCCACCGACCTGGACGACGCCTTGGCCGACGCCGACGTCGTCTCGCTGCTCCGCCTCCAAGCCGAGCGGGGGAGCGGCTCGTTCGTCCCTTCGCTGCGCGAGTACACGGCGCGCTGGGGGCTCACGGCGCGCCGGGTGCAACGATTGGGTGAGGACGCCATCGTCACCCACCCCGGCCCCATGGTGCGCGGCGTCGAGATCGCCTCGGACGTCGCCGACCTGCCGCGCACCGTGGTGACCCAGCAGGTGACCAACGGGGTGGCCGTGCGCATGGCCATCCTCTTCCTGTTGCTCGGTGGCGAGCTGCCCGGAGCGGTGGAGGTGCCGGCCGTTGCCTGATCCCACACTCGTCATCCGGGGCGGCTCGCTGGTGGGTCCCGACGGACTGGCCCGCCTCGACGTCGCCGTCGCCGGCGACACGGTCGTGGCGGTGGCCGAGACCATCGAACCGACCGCCGGGTCCACCGTGCTCGACGCGTCCGGCTGCCTGGTCGGGCCCGGGCTGGTCGACCTGCACACGCACCTTCGCCAGCCCGGCCGCGAAGAGGCAGAGACGGTCGAGAGCGGCGCCCGGGCCGCCGCGCTCGGCGGCTACACCGCCGTCGTGGCCATGCCCAACACGGAGCCGGCCATCGACTCGGCCGGCGTCGCCCGCGAGGTGCTCGAGCTCGGACGCGGTGCATTGGCCGAGGTGGCGGTGGCCGGCGCCATCACCGTCGGGCGGGCCGGACTGGCGCTCGCACCCATGGGGGAGCTGGCCGACCTCGGGGTGACGCTCTTCACCGACGACGGCGCCGGCGTGCAGGACGGCGGTCTCATGCGACGAGCCCTCGACTACGCCAAGGGGCTCGGCGTCACGCTGGCCCAGCACTGCGAGGACGGCTGCCTCGCCAAGGGTGGGGCCATGCACGAGGGCTCGTGGTCGAGCCGGCTCGGCATCCCCGGCATGCCGGCGGCGGCCGAGGAGGTCATGGTGGCGCGCGACATCGCGCTGGTGCGCCTGACCGGTGCGCCCGTGCACTTCCTCCACCTTTCCAGCGCGGGATCGGTCGAGTTGGTCCGCCTGGCCAAGCGGGAGGGCTTGCCCGTCACGGCCGAGGCGGCGCCCGCACCACATGCTGCTCACCCACGCCGCGGTGGCCGGCTACGACCCGGTCTTCAAGGTGAACCCGCCGCTGCGCACCACCGAGGACGTGGCCGCGGTGGTGGCCGGACTGTGCGACGGCACCATCGACGCCGTGGCCACGGACCACGCACCGCACGCGCCCGAGGCCAAGGACGCCCCGTTCGACCAGGCGCCGCCAGGCATGCTCGGGCTGCAGACGGCGCTGCCCATCGCCTGGCAGGTGCTCTCGCCCCACCTCGGCGCCCGAGCGGATCTTCGCTCTCATGAGTGCCCAGCCCGCCGCCATCGCCCGGCTGCGGGTCACCGACCCCCGTCCCGGCGGCCACAGTGCGCAGGGTGGCCCGGTCGAGGCGGGGGCCACGGCCAACCTCTGCGTCTTCGATCCCGTCGCTACCACGACGGTCGACCCCGAGCGCCTGGCCAGCCGGAGCCGCAACACGCCCTACGCCGGCCGCACGCTGCAGGGAGCGGTGCGCCACACCGTGCTGCGCGGCGAGCCGGTCGTCATCGACGCGACGGCGCAGCGGTGACGCCACCACTCCCGGGGTATCGAGACAGGGCGCCCGCCCTGTTGGTCACGGCCGACGGGGCCGTCTTCGCCGGCGAGGCCGCGGGCGCGCCGGTGCCGATCGCCGTGGGTGAGCTCGTCTTCAACACGGCCATGAGCGGGTACCAGGAGGTGATCACCGATCCGTCCTACGCCGGGCAGGTCATCGCGTTCACCAGCACCCATATCGGCAACTACGGGACGAACGCAGCGGACGACGAGGCAGCGCGGGTGCACTGCCGCGGCGTGGTGGTGTGCGACCTGTCCGAGGTTTCCTCGAACTGGCGCTCGACCGAAGCGCTCGAGCCGTTCCTCGTCCGCCACGGGGTGCCCGCACTGACCGGCGTGGACACGCGGCGGTTGGCCCGGCACGTGCGCGACGCCGGTGCCGTCCCCTGTGCCTTCGGTACGGCGAGCGAGGCGGAGCTGCGGGCGGCCGCGGCCGGCGCCTCCGGCACCGACGGTCTGGACCTCGTCTCGGGCGTGACCGTGGCTGCGCCCTACGCCAAGGCGGCGAGCGGGCCGGCCGCCGGCGCCGAGGACGGCTTGCGCATCGTGGCCTACGACTTCGGGGTGAAGACGACCATGGTCGATCTGCTCACGACGCTGGGCGGCGTCACCGTGGTCCCAGCGGGCACGGCGGCGGACGACGTGCTGGCCCTCGAGCCCGACGGGGTATTCCTCTCCAACGGCCCGGGCGACCCGGCCGCGCTGGCCGGTCCCACCGGCGCGGTGGCCGACCTGGTGGGCCGGGTGCCCGTCTTCGGCATCTGCCTGGGGCACCAGATCCTGGCCACCGCCTTGGGCGGTCGCACCTACAAGCTGCCCTTCGGACACCACGGGGCCAACCACCCGGTGCAGCGCCTCGAGTCCGGCGTGGTGGAGATCACCAGCCAGAACCACAACTACGCCGTGGCACCCGACTCCGTCCCCGATGCCGACGTCACCCACGTCAACCTCAACGACGGCGTGATCGAGGGTTTCCGCTGCCGCGACGGCGCCCGCCTTCTCGGTGCAGTACCACCCGGAGGCCGCGCCGGGACCCCACGACGCCCGCTACCTCTTCGAAGCCTTCCGCGACCTCATGCTGACCCACCCGACGTCCGCCCGCGCCGCCCGGGCCGGGGCGCGCTGAGGCGAGCGGGAGGAAACGCGATGCCACGCCGCGACGACCTGTCGTCCATCCTCGTCATCGGGTCGGGGCCGATCGTCATCGGCCAGGCCTGTGAGTTCGACTACTCGGGTACCCAGGCCTGCCGCGTGCTGAAGGAGGAGGGCTACCGCGTCATCCTGGCCAACTCGAACCCGGCCACCATCATGACGGACCCCGGCACGGCGGACCGCACCTACGTGGAGCCGCTCGACCCCGAAGTGCTCGAGGCCATCATCGCCAAGGAGCGGCCCGACGCCCTGCTGCCCACCCTCGGAGGGCAGACCGCGCTGAACCTGACCATGGAACTGGTGGAGCGGGGCGCCTTCGAGCGCTACGGCGTCGAGGTCATCGGGGCCCGTCCCGAGGCGATCTCCACCGCGGAGGACCGCGACAAGTTCAAGGCGGCCATGGAGAGCATCGGGCTCGAGGTGCCCCGCTCGGGCTTCGCCCACTCGTTGGCCGAGGCGGAGGAGATCGCCGAGGAGATCGGCTTCCCCATCATGGTGCGTCCGAGCTTCATCCTCGGGGGCAAGGGGACGGGCATCGCCGAGGATGCTGCGCAGTTCGGCCGGCTCGCCGCCGAGGGCCTGGCGGCCAGCCCGGTCGGGCAGATCCTGGTGGAGCAGTCGATCGCCGGCTGGAAGGAATTCGAGCTCGAGGTGATGCGCGACGCGGCGGACAACTGCGTCATCGTCTGCTCCATCGAGAACTTCGACCCCATGGGCGTGCATACGGGCGACTCCATCACCGTCGCTCCGGCGCAGACGTTGACCGACGTCGAGTACCAGGCCATGCGCGACGACGCCTTCGCCTGCCTGCGCCGGGTGGGGGTGGAGACGGGCGGCTCCAACGTGCAGTTCGCGGTGGACCCCGAGACCGGGCGCCGCGTCATCATCGAAATGAACCCCCGGGTGTCGCGCTCGTCCGCGCTGGCCTCCAAGGCGACCGGTTTCCCCATCGCCAAGATCGCGGCCCGCCTCGCCGTCGGCTACCTCCTCAACGAGATCCCGAACGACATCACCAAGGCGACGCCCGCCTCCTTCGAGCCCACCATCGACTACGTGGTGACCAAGGTGCCCCGCTGGGCCTTCGAGAAGCTGCCGGGCGCCGAGGGCCGGTTGGGCACGCGCATGCAGTCGGTGGGCGAGGTGATGGCCATCGGCCGCACCTTCTGCGAGTCACTGCAGAAGGCGCTGCGTTCCCTCGAGCAAGGACGAGCCGGGCTCAACGCCGACGAGGCCGAGGCGACCACTGACGCGCTGAGCGACGAGGAGCTGCTGGCCCGCATCGGTGTGCCCACGCCCGAGCGCATCTTCGAGGTGGAGGCGGCGCTGCGCCGCGGCGTCGGGGTGGACGCGGTGGTGGCCCGAACCGGCATCGACCCCTGGTTCGTGCACCAGCTCGAGCGCATCTCGTCCGAGCGGCTGCGCCTGGTCGCCGCTCCTGCATTGGGCCGGGCCGACTACCGGCGGGCCAAGCGCCTCGGTTTCTCCGATGCCCAGATCGCGTTTCTCCGGGGCGGGCAACCACGCGAGGTCCGCGCCGCCCGGCTGGCTGCCGGCGTGACGGGCCACCTTCAAGACGGTCGACACCTGTGCGGCCGAGTTCGAGGCGTTTACGCCGTACCACTACGCCACCTATGAGGAGGAGGACGAGGTCCGCCCCTCGGAGCGGTCCCGCGTCGTCATCCTGGGATCGGGACCCAATCGGATCGGCCAGGGCATCGAGTTCGACTACTGCTGCGTCCACGCCTCCATGACGTTGCGCGACGCGGGCTACGAGACGGTGATGATCAACTGCAATCCCGAGACCGTCTCCACCGACTACGACACGTCGGACCGCCTCTACTTCGAGCCGCTGACCGACGAGGACGTGGCCAACGTGCTCGAGGCCGAGATGGCCGCCGGGGGTTCGTTGGCCGGGGTAATCGTGTCGCTGGGGGGTCAGACGCCGTTGAAACTGGCCGGCTCGCTCCCGCCCGAGCTCGTCCTCGGGACCAGTCCGGCCTCCATCGACCTGGCGGAGGACCGTGAGCGCTGGAACGCGCTGTGCGAACGCTTGTCCATTCCGCAGCCTCCCGGCGGCACCGCCTCGACCACGCCCGACGCGCTCGCCGTGGCCCAGCGCGTCGGCTACCCCGTGCTGTTGCGCCCGAGCTATGTCCTCGGTGGTCGCGCCATGGAGATCGTCTACGACGACGAGGGCGTGCGCCGGGTCATGCAGTCCATGACGACCGGCGCGCTGGCCCGCGAGGGCGGCGTCACGGCCGAACGTCCCGTGCTGGTCGACCGCTTCTTGGAGGACGCCATCGAGGTCGACGTCGACGCAGTGCGCGACGGGTCGGGCGAAGTTCTGATCGCCGGCGTCATGGAACACGTCGAGGAGGCGGGGGTGCACTCGGGTGACTCGGCCTGCGCCCTGCCTCCCCAGACGCTGCCCGAGGACGTGATCACGACACTCGAGGGCTACACCACGGCTCTGGCCGAGTCGCTCGAGGTCTGCGGTCTGATCAACGTGCAGTACGCCGTGAAGGACGGGCAGGTCTACGTGCTCGAGGCCAACCCGCGGGCCAGCCGCACCGTTCCCTTCGTGGCCAAGGCGACGGGAGTCCCGTTGGCCATGGTGGCGGCCCGGGTGATGGTGGGCCAGACGCTGGGCGACCTCCGCCGCGAGGGTCTGCTGCCCTCCGGTGTCGTCGGGCGCATCCCCGTGCTCGATCACGTGAGTGTGAAGGAAGCGGTCCTGCCCTTCGACCGCTTCCCGGGGGTCGACACCCTGCTCGGTCCCGAGATGCGCTCCACCGGCGAGGTCATGGGCGTCGACATCACGTTCGGCCTCGCCTTCGCCAAGAGCCAGATGGCGGCCGGCACCCGGCTGCCCGACTCGGGCACCGTCTTCCTGTCGCTGGCCGACCGGGACAAGCCGGCCGGCCTCGAGGTGGCCCGGTCCTTCAGCGAGCTCGGATTCTCCGTCGCCGCCACCTTGGGCACGGCCGGCTACCTGCGCTCGCAGGGCGTGGCGGTCGACACACTGGTGGCCAAGGTGGGGGAGGAGGGCGTGGCCTCCGACGCCGTGGAGCTGATCGCCCAGGGCAAGGTGCAGCTCGTGGTCAACACCCCGCGGGGGCTGGGGCCACGGGCCGACGGCCAGCACATCCGCACGGCCGCCGTCGCCTACAAGGTGCCCTGCCTCACCACCCTGGCCGCGGCCCGGGCAGCGGCGGCCGGGATCGCCGACACCCGCCGCCATCCGCTCGAGGTGCGCCCGCTCCAGGACCTGCACCCGCTTCCCGGGGCCGATCGCGGTGAGCGACGGCCCCGCCGACCGCCCCGCACTCGGGGATGGCGACGCGGGTCGGACCGGTGGCGCTGCCCAATCCGGTCATGACGGCGTCGGGGACGTCGGGGCACGGAACCGAGCTCGCCGACTACGGGGCGCTGGGCGACCTGGGCGCCGTGGTGGTCAAGTCGCTTTCGGTCGGACCCGTGGCCGGGCAACCCGGCGCCACGGGTGCACGAGGTCGGACCCGGGATGCTCAACAGCGTCGGGCTGCAGGGACCTGGGCTGGCCGCATGGATCCGGGACGACCTGCCGGCGCTGGCCCAATCCGGCGCCCGCGTCGTGGTGAGCATCTGGGGTCGCTCGGTGGAGGACTACCGGCGCGCTGCGGCTGCCGTGGCGACGGCGGCCGCCTCGGGGGATGGGTCCTGCATCGTGGCGCTCGAGGTGAACGTGAGCTGCCCCAACGTGGAGGACCGCTCCCGCATGTTCGCCCACTCGGCGGAGGCAACCGCCCGGGTACTGGCGGCCACGGCGTGCGGCCTGCCCCGCTGGGCCAAGCTCAGCCCCAACGTGCCCGACATCGTCGAGATCGCCACCGGGGCGGTGCGAGGGCGGCGCCGATGGCCTGACGTTGGTGAACACCCTGCTGGGCTTGGCTCTCGACACCGAGACGGGCCGCCCCGTCCTGGGTGCGGGTGGGGGTGGCCTCTCCGGAGCCCCGGTGCATCCGGTGGCCGTGCGGGCCGTGTGGGAGTGCCGCGCCGCCTTTCCCGACCTTCCCCTCGTCGGGGTCGGCGGCGTCTTCTCGGGCCGAGACGCCATCGAGCTGTTGCAGGCCGGTGCGGACGCCGTGCAGGTGGGCACCGCCACCTTTCGCGACCCGCGCGCGCCATGGAAGGTGCTGCGCCAGGTGGAGCAGTGGTGCGACGGCCAGGGGAACGTCGGTCGAGGACGTGCGCTCGAGCGCCCGGAATCGCTGCGCACGCTGCCCCGGGCCGGGGCGCCGCGGCGACACGACGGCGAAGTCGTGTCCGAAGAGGACGTCGTGCTGGAGAATGGAGGACGCAATGGGTGACGGTTTCTTGGACAAGGTGACAGCGGCGGTCCGAGCACATGGGCCGCTCTGCGCCGGGATCGACCCCTCGGGCGCCTTGCTGGCCGACTGGGGATTGACCGACGATGCCGCTGGGCTGCGCGCCTTTTGCGACGTCTGCGTCGAGGCCTTCGCCGGCGCGGTCGCGGTGGTCAAGCCGCAGGTGGCCTTCTTCGAGCGCCACGGCGCGGCGGGGCTGGCCGAGCTCGAGCGGCTGATCGCCGAGGCGCGGTCGGCCGGCCTGGTCGTCATCGCCGATGCCAAGCGGGGCGACATCGATTCGACGGCCGATGCCTACGCCGACGCCTGGCTGAGCGAGTCCAGCCCGCTGGCGGCCGACGCCGTCACCGCCCACGCCTACCTCGGCCTCGCCGCCCTCGAGCCCCTGGTCCGACGGGCGGGGGACGACCGGGCGGGGGGTCCTGGTGGTGGCCCGCAGCTCCAATCCCGAGGGACGGAGCCTCCAGCTCGCCACCACCGCGGACGGGCCGGCGGTCGAGGACATGCTCCTGGGCGAGATTGCCGCCCTGAACGCCTCCGACGGGGTGCCGACGGGTGCCGTCGGGGCGGTTGTCGGAGCCACCCTCGCCCCCGTCAAAGTTCCCATTGTCCCAGCTCGGAGGGGTAATTCTGGCTCCCGGACTCGGCGCCCAGGGGGCCGGACCGGCCGACGTGGCGGCCCGTTTCGCCGGGCTGCGCCCCGGGCACCGTCCTGCCCAGCAGCTCGCGGGGCGTGCTCAAGCACGGTCCTGACCCCGCGGCGATGCGACGCGAGGCCGTCTCGCTGGCCCGCGAACTGTCCGCCGCCATGGCCTGAATCACGCCCTGTTCATATGAACACCCCTGGCAGAGGCGCTATGGTCTCGCCATGCCGCAACCACCCGCACTGACCCCCGAGCAGCGCGCCGCTGCACTTGAGAAGGCTGCCAAGGTTCGCCGCGAGCGGGCCGAGGTGAAAGAACGGCTGAAGCTCAACCAGCTGACCCTGGCCGACCTCCTCAAGGAGGCGGACTCCAACGAGACCATCGGCAAGATGAAGGTCGTCTCGGTCCTCGAGTCGCTGCCCGGCCTGGGCAAGGTCAAGGCGCGACGCCTGATGGAGACCGTCGGCATCAGCGATAGCCGCCGCCTCCAGGGCTTGGGCGCCAAGCAGCGCGATGCGCTGCTCAAAGAGACTGCGCGCTGAGCCACGCATCTTCGTGCTCATCGGCCCCGGTGGGGCCGGAAAGGGCACGGTGGCGGCCGAACTGGTCGCCCACGATCCACGTCTCTGGCTGAGCCGGAGCTGGACCACACGGGAACCCCGTCCCGGCGAGCGTGAGCGGCAGGCCTACGTCTTCGTCGACCGCGCCACCTTCGAGGAGGCGGTTGCCGCCGGCGGGTTCTACGAGTGGGCCGAATTCCTCGACTACCTGATGGGCACGCCAATTCCCGACCCTCCGTCGGGCTGCGACGTCCTCCTCGAGATCGACGTGCAGGGCGCTGAGCAGGTCTTGGCGCGCCGGCCGGACGCCACGGTGATCCTGCTGCTGCCGCCCTCGCCCGAGGTGCAGGCCGAGCGCCTGGCCGCACGGGGCGACAGCCAGGAGCACATCGCCCGCCGGGTCGAGATGGGCCGGGCCGAGGTGGAGCGAGGCCGGGAGATCGCCGCATTTACCGTGGTCAACGACGACCTGCGTCGGGCCATAGGTGAGCTGACGGCTATAGTTGATCGGGCTCGTTCGGCTGCCCCCTGCGCCGCGAACCCGGAGGAATCCTGATGGCTCAAGGCCGCCACACGCTCATGGACCCACCCATCGAGGAACTCCTCGACAAGGTCGACTCGAAATTCACCCTGGTTGCGCTGGGTTCTGCCCGGGCCCGGCAGGTGAACTCGTACTACAACAGCCTCGGCGAGGGCCTGGGCAAGGTCGTCCCGCCCCAGGTCGCCTCGGTGTCGGGCAAGCCCGTCTCCATCGCATTCGAGGAGATCGCGGCGAGCAAGGCCACGTACACCCGGCCCGACCCCGAAGAGGAGGCGGCCGCGGCTGCCGCCTTGGCCGATGCTGCCGAGGCCGGGCTCCTGGCCGAGGTGGTCGAGAACGCCGAGGTCGAGGTGATCGAGACGCTGGACCTCGGCGGCGAGGACCCGACCGCCAGCTAGGCGCTGGCGGGCGAGGCACGGCGGACCTCGCCGATGGCCGGATCGCTGGAAAGCGAAGTCACGACCCCGGCGCGGCCACGCGTCGTGCTCGGGGTGAGCGGCGGCATTGCGGCCTACAAGGCCGTCGACGTGTGCCGGCGCCTGGTCGATGCCGGCGTGCATGTCGTCCCGGTCCTGACGGCGGAGGCCACCCGCTTCGTCGGCGAGGTGACCTTCTCCGCTCTGGCCTCCGAGCCGGTGCAGCGATCGCTCTGGGACGAGGACTCGCCCATTCCGCACACCCGGCTCGGTCAGACCGCCGATCTCATCGTTGTCGTGCCGGCGACGGCACACACCATCGCCCGCTATGCGGCCGGGCTCTCCGACGACCTTCTCACGGCCACGCTGCTGGCCACCCGGGCGCCGGTGCTCGTGTGCCCCGCCATGCACACCGAGATGTGGGAGCACCCGTCGGTGCGCGACAACCTGGCGCTTCTCGAACGGCGTGGCGTCGAAGTCATCCCGCCCGAGAGTGGCCGGCTGGCCGGCGGGGACAGCGGCGAGGGGCGGTTGGCCGAGCCGGCGGTCATCGTCGAGCGCATCCTGGCCCGACTCGGCGCCGCGCCCGCCGACGCGCGACCTCGACGGCCTCCGGGTCGCCGTGAGCGCCGGCGGAACCCGCGAACCGCTCGATCCCGTGCGTTTCATCAGCAACCGATCGTCGGGCAAGCAAGGCCACGCGTTGGCGGCCGCGGCGGCGCGCCGTGGCGCGCGGGTCACGCTGGTGACGTCGTCTCCCTTGCCATTGCCCGCCGACGTGGCGTCTGACGTGGCCCGCGTCGACGTCGAGACGGCGGCCGACATGGAGCAGGCCATGCAGCAAGTCGCGGGCGCGGCCGACGTCGTCGTCATGGCCGCGGCCGTGGCCGATTTCAGGCCCAAGGCGACGGCGGACAACAAGCTCTCCAAGGAGGACGGGATCCCCGAGTTCGTGCTCGAGCCGACGCCGGACATCCTGGCGGGTCTGGCCGCGCGCCGGGTTCCCGGACAGGTGCTGGTCGGTTTCGCGGCCGAGACGCATGACGCAGTCGAGCGCGGCCGGCGCAAGCTGGAGCGCAAGGGCGTCGATCTCCTCGTCGTGAACGATGTCAGTGCGCCCGGTGCCGGGTTCGACCACGACACCAATGCCGTGGTCATTCTGGGCGCCGACGGATCGACGGTGGAAATTCCACTGACCTCCAAGGATGCAGTGGCAAATGCGGTATTGGATAGGGTGATCGCCCACCACAACGAGAAGCGGAGCAGACCGTGAAGACGACATTTACCTCGGAGTCGGTGACCGAGGGCCACCCGGACAAGATGGCGGACCAGATCTCCGACGCCGTCCTCGACGCCATGCTCGAGGGCGACCCGTCGAGTCGGGTGGCCTGCGAGACGTTGCTGACGACCGGTCTGGTCGTCGTGGCCGGCGAGGTGACGACGTCGACCTACGTGGACATTCCCGCCATCGTGCGCGACACCGTCTGTGACATCGGCTACGACAACGACACCTACGGCTTCAACGGCCGGACCTGTGGCGTGCTCGTCTCGCTCGACGCCCAGTCGCCTGACATCGCGCAGGGAGTCGACGCCGCGCCTGGAGCTCCGATCGGGGAGTGGCGGAGAGGACACGCTCAACGCGCAGGGTGCCGGCGACCAGGGAATGATGTTCGGCTACGCCTGCGACGAGACGCCCGACCTGATGCCCCTGCCCATCTGGCTCGCGCACCGGATGTCGGAGCGACTGGCCCAGGTGCGCCGGGCCGGAGCCGTGCCGTATCTGCGACCGGACGGCAAGACGCAGGTCTCGGTGGTCTACGAGGACGGCATTCCCGTGCGCATCGACACCGTGCTCATCTCGACGCAGCACGCCGGCGGCATCGATCTCGAGGAGCAGTTGCGCCCCGACCTGATCGAGCACGTCATCAACCCACTGCTGCCGACCGACCTCGACACCGAGGGATTGCGCATCTACGTCAACCCGACCGGCATCTTCGAGCTGGGTGGGCCGCACGCCGACACCGGGTTGACCGGTCGCAAGATCATCGTGGACACCTACGGCGGCATGGCCCGGCACGGCGGTGGTGCGTTCTCGGGCAAGGACCCCTCGAAGGTGGACCGCTCCGCTGCCTACGCGGCGCGCTGGGTGGCCAAGCACGTGGTGGCCTCGGGTGCGGCCAAGCGCTGCGAGGTCCAGGTGGCCTACGCCATCGGCGTGGCGCACCCGGTCTCCCTGCTGGTCGAGACCTTCGGCACCGAAACGGTCGCTCCCGAGAAGATCTCCGAGGCCGTGCGAGAGCTCTTCGATCTGCGCCCGGCTGCCATCTCACGCGATCTCGAGCTGCGCCGCCCCATCTACAAGAAGACTGCGGCCTACGGTCACTTCGGTCGATCCGAGAAGGAGTTCACCTGGGAGGCCACGCCGCGCGTCGACGACCTGCGGTCTGCCCTCGGGCTCTGATTCTCAGGCCGCTCTCGCCAGGGAGCAGCCGCAGCGTGACGGTCGCAGCCACGGGATCAGACCAGCGATGACAGCGTCGCCGACGATCGTGCGCGTGCGGACCGAACTGGCCGCCGTGCCCAAAGCGTTCGACTACGCGGTCCCGAGCGCGTGGGAGCACAATCCGGTGACTGTGGGGACGCGGGTACGGGTGCCCCTGCACGGACGCAGCGTGCGCGGGTGGGTGGTGGACGACGCCGTGTCCGACGCGGGCGGGCGCGAGGTGCTGCCCCTCAAGTCGTGGCTGGGCTGGGGCCCCCGCCGGCCGTGCTCGAGCTGGCGGACTGGGCGGCGTGGCGCTGGGCGGGGCCGGCGTCCTCGTTCCTCGGCACCGCGTCACCGGCAACGATCGTTCGGGCGCTCCCACCAAGACCAGCAGCACCCAGCGGGCTGGTCCCGCTCGATCCGGGTCAGGCCCAACCCTGGGCCGATGCCTTGGCGGCGAGCGCAGGCGACGGTGGTCCGGCTGCCTCCGGCGACCGATCTCCTCGACCTGGTGCTCTCGACCTTGACCCAAGTCCGCCAGGGCGACGGGACAGGGTCTGTGCTCGTCCTCGTTCCCTCAGCTGGGTGGGCCCATCGCCTGGCAAGCCGTCTGGCCCGTCGCGGCTGGCCGGCGACGACCGACTGGGCCGAGGCCAGAGCCGGATGGCCCGTCGTGGTCGGGAGCCGGGCCGGGGCCTGGGCGCCGGTGCCTCAGCTGGCTGCGGCCGTGGTGCTCGACGCCCACGACGCGGCCTACCGCGAGGAGAGCAGCCCGACGTACAGCGCGGTCGAGGTCGTGCTCGAGCGGCGCTCGGCGCCAGGGCGCACCCTGCCTTGTCGTCTCGCCGATTCCGCCGGTGACTCTGACCGCCGGCGCCGTGCGCGCCAGCGTGGAGCCGACCGTCACCCAAGAGCGGGCGGGCTGGCCCACGCTGGAGCGGGTCGATCGCCGGAACGCCGACCCGCGCACCGGCCTGTTCTCCGAAGAGTTCGTCCGACTGGCGCACCGTGTGCTCAGTGCCCGGGGCTCCGGAGCCGACGAGACACCCTTGGTCTGCGTCTACAACCGGACCGGCGGGGCCCGCCTGCTGGCCTGCGCACACTGCGGAGAGCTGGCCCGCTGTGCCCGCTGTGGAGCTGCCGCGGCAAAGGACCGCGGGACGGAGCTCCTCGCTTGCCCGCGTTGTGGCGAGACTCGACCTGTGGTCTGCGCGCACTGCGGCCGCCTGCGCATGAAGACAGCTGCGGGCCGGGGTGAGCCGCCTGCGTGAGGAGCTGGCCGCCCTGCTCGGTGTGGAGGTGGGCGAGGTCGCCGGTCCCAAGAAAGGCTCCGAGCCCGATGTGCCGTCGGCGCCGGTGCTCGTAGGCACCGAGGCCGTCTTGCATCGAGTGCGCCGCGCCTCGGCCGTCGCCTTCCTCGACATCGACCTCCACCTCCTGGCGCCGCGCCTCTCGGCGACCGAGGACACCTTGGCGCTCTTCGTGCGGGCCGGGCGGCTGGTCGGCGGGCGGGCCGCGGCGGCGCCGTCATCCCGGGTGCTGGTCCAAACTCGGGTGCCCGACCACCCGGTGCTCGAGGCGGTCTCGCTCGGCCAGCCCGCACCCGTCCTGGCCGAGGAGGCCGCGGTACGCCAGATGGCGTCGCTGCCGCCGTTCGTCGCGCTGGCGATCGTCTCGGGATCGCTTGCTCCGGCCTATGCCGAGTCCCTCGGCCAGACGGGCGGCCGACGGGCCGGTCTCGGTGTCGGCACTCGCCGAGGACCGTTTTCTCGTGCGGGCCCCGGACCACGAGGCACTGTGCGATCTCGTAGCTGCCGTGCCCCGGCCCCCGGGACGGGGCCTGCGGGTCGAGGTCGACCCGGTCACCGTCTGACCGACCGCAGCAGGCGGGGCGGAGGCCGCCGGTAAAGTGGACCGATGCCCAGCCTGACCATTCGCCAATATGGCGACCCCGTGCTGAAGGAGCGCACCCGCGACGTCGAGAACATCGACGGCTCCATCGCGAGCCTGGTCGAATCGATGATCGAGACGATGTATGCCGCGCCTGGTACGGGTCTGGCCGCCAACCAGGTGGGGGTGCAGCGACGGCTCTTCGTCTATGACATCGGGGACGGACCGGTGACCATCATCAATCCGCAGATCGTCGAGAGCGACGGGGAGTGGGTCTACGACGAGGGTTGCCTGTCCGTGCCTGGCCTGAGTTGGGAGATCGTGCGCCCGAACGCGGTACACCTGGTCGGTCTCGACCTCGATGGCAACGAGGTCTCGATTGAGGCGACCGAGCTCGAGGGCCGTGTGTTCCAACACGAACTGGACCACCTCGATGGCATTCTGCTGGTGGAGCGGTTGGACGAGGACCAGCGCAAGGAGGCCCTCAAGATCCTGCGCGGCCGCACGCTGAGCCTTCCGGCTGCGGACCCTGACGGTTTGTCGACTCTCTTCAAGACCTGAGCGACACGGCCGCTTGACCAAGGTGGTCCTGCGACGCGAGGTGCTCCGGGGTCGCACGCGGTTGGAGGCGAGCGCCAGGGTTCTCCAACGCGCTCGTCTCGAAGATCCGCTGCGCGGCATGTGGGAGGCCGCGGACCTGCAGTGGTGGTGGCGCCGGCCCCGGACGACGGACGAGCTCGCGCTGCCGGTCTGGTTCGACGAGCTCGGCCCTGTGGCAGCGGCCGGACTCACGGCGTGGGACGACGTGTGGCAAGCGGACATCCTCGCGGTGCCATCGATTGTCGAGGAGAGAGACGTCTGGACCGCGACGATGGAGGCCACCGCGGCGCATCGAGGCGGGCCCCTGCGGACGCTCGTGCGCGAGGTCGACGCGTCGCTGAGGGATCTCGCTATCCAGAGTGGCTTCACCGTGACGGACGAATTGTCGGGCACGGCATGGATGGACGCCGACGATCGGCCGCAGATCGTGCACGTCGAGGGCTTCACGGTCGTCGACCGCGGTGCGCGCGCTGATCGTCCGCACCCGATGATCGAGCGCAACGGTTCAACGGTCGGACGCAGATTGGGCCAGTGCTCCTTGTACGACCCGACGCTCGACCTGGCGGTTGAAGACGTGGACGGCACGTTGGCCGGCTACGCGTTGTTCTGGTTCGACCCGGTGACACTGGTCGGGCTCCTCGAGCCCATGCGGGTGGCGGACGACTACCAGCGGCGTGGCCTGGCCCGCATGTTGTTGACGAACGGCCTCGATCGGCTCGCCCGCAAGGGGGCACGCCGCCTGAAGGTGGGCTTCGAAACCGACCCGGCTCGAAACCTCTACCTCAGCGCCGGATTTGTGCAGACATCAGTCGATCGACTGCTGACGCGGCCCGCTCTCCACGCACGGTCCTGACCCACGGCCGACGACCCGCGACCGTTCGCCACGGTCACTCGCGGCCCCCCGGCCTCGTCAGACGGGATCTTGCTCGCTGTGTCCACCGCCCACGGGTGCCTCAACCCTGCCGGTTCGCTGTCCCAGACGTCAGCGGTGGGCCAGTGCGCCGAGCGCCTGCCCCGGTGGCCCATCGCGCAGCCGGCCGAAGACCCGTTCGGCGCACTCGGTGGCGCTCACCTCGGACGTGTCGACTTCGAGGTCGTAGCTGAAGTCATGGACCGCGACCGGCCAGCGAGCCACCGCATCGAGAAGTGCCTCATCTGCCGTTTCGCGGTGCCTGACCCCACGTCTCGGCGCGTCGCCGCCAAATGACATCCGGTGCGCACTGCACCCCGACGAAAAGCACGGGGAGTCCGGCCATGCGCCGCACGCAATCGCCGACGACAGGGAGGGGTCGCGAGTATGACTCGTGGAGCCCGACGTCGACCACGACGTTGAAGCCCTGCCGGGCGTGTGCCGCGACGGCGTCGAAGAGGGACCGGTAGAGCCGGACCACTGCGTCCTCGAGGTCAGGGCGCTCGCCCCCGGGGCGGAGGCCGATGCCCGGACGCAGAGCGTCGGGGAGCCAGCGCGCGGCTGCGTCCACGCCGAGGTTGAGCCAAGGAGCCTCCGTGTGCTGCTGCATGGCCTGGGCGATCGAGGTCTTGCCGCTGCGAGGGACCCCGTTGAGAATCACCACCTGCCCCGAGTTGTTTGCCGCGTCGGCTGCGCCAGGAGTTCCGGTCGTCACCACGCCTCCTCACGGGCCGTGCGAACGGGTCGGACACTACCGAGCCCGAGTCCGCAGCAAGGCCCATTGATCTGCACGCAGGGCACGTTGGCCGCCGACGCATCCCCTACGGTGAACGAATGTCTCGTTTGGCGTTCCTCGGCACCCCGGAGATGGCCGTCCCACCGTTGCGCGCACGCTGGCCGGGGCCGGGCACGACATCGCCCTGTGCGTGACCCGACCCGACCGCCGGCGGGGCCGGGGCAGCGAGACCACGCCCAGCCCGATCAAGGTGGCCGCCACCGAACTGGGCATCCCAGTGAGCCACGACATGGACGACGTGGCCGGGGCCGGAGTCGAGCTGGCGGTGGTCGTCGCCTTCGGGCGGATCATCCCGGCGCGGCTCTTGGCTGCAGTACCGATGGTCAACCTTCACTTCTCGCTGCTGCCTCGTTGGCGCGGTGCGGCCCCGGTGGAACGGGCCATCTTGGCCGGCGACCGCGAGACCGGGGTCTGTCTGATGAAGGTCGAAGAAGGCCTCGACACCGGGCCTGTCTACGCCACGCGCCGCGTCCCGATCGACGACCGCATCACACTCGACGCGCTGCGCGTCGAGCTGGTCGACCTGGCCAGCGCGCTCGTGGTCGATGCCTTGGCCGATGGCGTTGCCTCCCTTCCCGAGCCCGCGCCGCAGGTCGGGGAGGTGACACTGGCCGACAAGATCACCCGAGAGGACCTCCATCTGGACTGGCCCGCCGCCGCGCTGCAACTCGCACGGGTGGTGCGGCTCCAGCGGGCCTGGACCACGTTCCGAGGGAAGCGGCTCAACGTGCTCGACGCCGTGGTGAGCGACGGCGTCGAGCCGGGAGCCGGGATTCCGGGGGAACTGCGCGGCGCCGACGTGGTCACGGGGCGCGGCTCGCTGCGCCTGCTCCGGGTGCAGCCGGAGAGCCGTTCTCCCATGTCAGCCGAGGAGTGGCTGCGCGGAGTCCGCCCTGCGGCAAGCGAGCGCCTCGGAACGGACTAGACATGAGAGCGGTGACACTGACTCCGATTGACGGGTGGAACCCGGATCAGTACGAGCGTTTCCGCTCGGAGCGCCAGCAACCGTTCGACGACCTGCTGATGCTGTGTCATCCCGTGACGGGTGGACGGGTGGTCGATCTGGGTTGCGGGACCGGGGACTTGACGAAGATCCTCCACGAGGAAATGAACGCCAAGGAAACAGTGGGTATCGACTCCTCGCCCGCCATGCTCGAGCGCGCCGAGGCCGCGTACGGCAACGTCGAAGGACTGTCGTTCAAGCAGGCTGACATCTCGTCCTGGCTCGGCGAGGGGTTGCAGCTCGTCTTCTCCAATGCCGCGTTGCAGTGGGTCGACGATCATCTCAACCTGCTGGCCCGCATGCGCACCGCACTCGGCCCCGACGGGCAGCTGGCCTTCCAGGTGCCGGCGAACTTTCGCCATCCGTCGCACATCCTGGCCCAGGAGGTGGCGAACGAGTCGCCGTTCATCGATGCGCTCTACGGCGACGTGCCCGAGGATCGCGGACGCTTCGTCCTCTCGCCCGAGCTCTACGCCGATCTGCTCTACGAGTTGGGGGCCAAGGACCAGGTCGTCCGCATGGAGGTCTACGGCCACGAGCTCGAGTCCACCGGCGAAGTGGTCGAATGGGTCATGGGCACCTTGCTGACGCCCTACCGCACGCGGCTCGACCCCGAGATGTTCGACGCCTTCGTCGAGCGCTACCGGGAACGCCTCATTGAGGAGCTGGGGGAGCGCGAGCCGTACTTCTACGGGTTCAAGCGCATTCTGTGCTGGGCTCGCTTCAGCTGAGCGCGCACCCAGACCGATGCCGGAGGCCGAGGTGAGCGCGAGGCGCGACGCCGGTCAGCCGGGCGACCTGCGGATCGCCCCCTCCGTGCTGTCGGCCGACTTCGGACTGCTGGCCGAGCAGGTGGGCGAGGTCGCACCGGCCGCGGACTGGCTGCACGTCGACGTCATGGACGGGCACTTCGTGCCGAACGTCACGATCGGTCCGCCGGTGGTGGCCTCGCTGCGCCGCCACACACCGCTCTATTTCGACTGCCACCTGATGATGACCGAACCCGGCCGCTACCTCGAAGCGTTCGCCCAGGCCGGCGCCGACGGCTGCACCGTCCACGTCGAGATCGGCGACACCGACGAGCTGATCGCGCAGATGCGGTCCCTCGGGCTTCGGGCCGGACTCGCCCTCAACCCGGACACGCCGTTCGAGGCGGTCGAGCCATACCTCTCGAGCGTCGATCTCGTGCTCTGCATGACGGTGTTTCCTGGCTTCGGTGGCCAGAGCTTCATGGCCGAGGTCATGCCGAAGGTCACGCAGGTGCGCCGGGCCATCGACGCGGGTGGGCTGGGCCGTCGACCTCGAGGTCGACGGTGGGATCGACACCGAGACCGCCCCCGTGGCCGCTGCCGCCGGCGCCAACGTGTTCGTGGCCGGCAGTGCCGTCTTCGGACACGACCGCCCTTGGGAGGCGGCCGAGGCCATCCGGTCCTCCGTGCGCGTCGCCGCCTGAGCATCGACATGAAGGCGATCGTGGTCGGTGGCGGCATCGTCGGCACCTGGCACGCCTTCGAGCTCGTCGCAGGCCGGGTTCGCCGTGGACCACCTCGAGGCGGAGGCCGGGACGATTGGAGCGTCGGTGCGGAACTTCGGACTGGTCTGGGTCAGCGGACGACGCTCGGGCGAGGAGCTCGAGGTGGCCCGCCGGGCTCGACGGCGCTGGGAGGAGGTCGGATCTTCAGTCGCCGGCTTGGGCTTCCGGGCCAACGGCTCACTGACCATCGCCACCGACTCCACCGAACGCGCGGTGATGGAAGCGTTCGCCGCACTGCCCGACGCCGCCGAGCGCGCCATCGACCTTCCTCGAGCCCGAGGAGGTCCGGGCGGTGAACCCCGCGGTGCAGGGAGAGGTCGCCGGTGCGCTGCACTGCACGCAGGACGGAGCCGTCGAGCCGCGCCGAGCGGCCGACGCGCTCCGGGCAGACCTCGAGCAACGGGCGCCCGAGCGCTATGCCTTCCATCCGGCGCGCCGGGTGGTCTCCCTTGCCCCGGGCGCCGGTGGTCGACACGCTCGGGGACCGTTGGGAAGGCGACCTCGTCGTCGTGGCGACCGGTGCCGCCTACGACCACCTCCCCGAGACGGCCCGGTACGCCGCCACGCTTCGTCGGGTCAGGCTGCAGATGCTCGAGACAGCACCGTTCGCCGGCACCCTGACCACTTCGCTGGCCGACGCCGACTCGCTGCGTTACTACCCGGCCTACGAGGGGGCACCACTCGATCGGCTGCCCGCGCAGAACGCGGTGGCGTCCGCGCACCGGATGCAGCTCCTGCTGGTGCAGCGCCTCGACGGCGGGCTCACGATCGGTGACACCCATGCCTACGACGAGCCGTTCGACTTCGCCCTCAGCGAGGACCCGACCGAAGAGTTGCTCGCTCGAGCGGGTCGCATCCTCGGAGTCCCGCTTCCTCCGGTACGGCGGCGCTGGGAGGGTGTCTACGCCCAGTGTCTCGATGGCCGCGTCTGCCTGCGTGAGGAGGTCGAGCAGTCGGTGTGGCTGGTGACGGGACCGGGCGGCCGGGGCATGACGTGCTCGCCCGCCATCGCGGCGGACACGCTGGCCGCGGCGGGGGTCGCCGCGTGATCGGTCGGTTCGCCCTGGCGTGCCTGGACATGGCGGGCACCACGGTGCGCGACGACGGCGCGGTCGAGTCGGCCTTCGATGCCGCCCTGGCCGCGGTGGGCATTCGAGCCGGGGAGCGGCCGTTACGACGACGCCCGCACGCTCGTGCTCGAGACCATGGGCTGGTCCAAGGCAGACGTCTTCGCCGCCCTGCTCGACGCGGACGCCGCCGCCCGAGCCACCGCGGCCTTCGCCGTCGCCTACGAGGAGATCGTGGCCAGCGGGGCCGTCACGGAGATTCCCGGTGCTCGTGAGCGTCTTCCGGGAGCTGCGTGCGGCCGGGGTGCAGGTGTGCCTCTCCACCGGGTTCGCCCCGAGCACCAGGGACGCCCTGCTCCGGGCCCTCGGCTGGGAAGCCGAGATCGACCTGGCCCTCTCGCCGGCGGACGTGGGGCGGGGGCGGCCCGCTCCCGACATGATCCTGGGCGCCATGGAGCGCCTGGGCGTCGAGGATCCACGGGCCGTCGTCGTCGCCGGCGACACGGTGAGCGACCTCGAGGCGGGCACGGCGGCCCGGGCCGGGGCGGTGATCGGGGTGCTCAGCGGCGCCCACGACCGGGCCACCCTCGAGGCGGCACCCCACACGGCATTTGATCCCCGACATCACGGGTCTGATCGCCCACCTGCAAGCCTGAGCTGGGGATCTCGACAGAAAATGAAACGTGTTCTATAATTGCCCACACAGCGCGGGGGATCCGAAGCAGACGAGGACGTGACCATGGACGACGTGGAGCACATGGGGCGGGCGATGGAGCTGGCCGCCACGGTGCGCTCCACCACGACGCCCAATCCCTGGGTCGGGGCCGTCGTCGTGACCGCCGACGGCGCGACCTGTCGGCGAGGGCGCCACGGCGCCTCCAGGTGGTGCCCATGCCGAGGTGACGGCTCTGCGTCAGGCCGGCGAGGCCGCCCGCGGGTGCCACGCTCTACAGCACGCTCGAGCCCTGCTCCCACCACGGGCGGACGCCGCCCTGCGTCGAGGCCATCATCGACGCCGGCGTGGCCCGGGTCGTGGTGGGCGTCGAGGACCCGGACCCCCAGGTGGCCGGTCGGGGGCTGGCCGCGCTGGCGGACGCCGGCATCGAGGTCGTGCTGGGCGTGGCGGCCGACGAGGTCACCGACCAGCTGGCGCCCTATCTCAAGCACCGCTCGACCGGTCAGCCCTGGGTGGTGCTGAAGATGGCGGCCAGCCTGGACGCGCGCACCGCCGCCCCCGACGGGACCAGCCGCTGGATCACCGGGGAGGAGGCTCGACGCGACGTCCACCGCCTCCGGGCTCGCTCCGATGCCGTGCTGGTCGGGGCCGGCACCGTTCGGGCCGACGACCCCGAGTTGACGGTCCGGCTGGGTGACGGGGAGGAACATCCCCAGCCGCTGCGCGTGGTGCTCGGCCGGGCCCCCGAGGGAGCCCGGGTCCACCCGGCCCTCGAGCTATCGGGCGATCTGGGCCAGGTGCTCGACGAGCTCGGCCGCCGCGGTGTGCTCCAGGTCCTGGTCGAAGGAGGCCCCCGGGTCGCCCACGATTTCCATCGTCGCCGGGCCTGGTCGACCGCTACGTCCTCTACCTGGCGCCGATCTTCTTCGGAGGCGACGACGCCCGGCCGCTCTTTTCCGGTCCAGGAGCTGGCACAATTGCAGATGTGTGGAAGGGCAGATTGGTGTCGGTAGAACGCCTGGGTGACGATCTTCGAGTGGAGGTAGCAGCCTGATGGGGTTCTCGAGTGTGAAGGAAGCGGTCGACGCTGTCGCTCGGCTGGGCATGGTCGTGGTGGTCGACGACGAGGACCGTGAGAACGAGGGTGACCTGGTCATGGCGGCGGAGGCCGCCACCCCGGAGAACATCGCCTTCTTCCTGACCTACACGTCTGGCGTGATCTGCGTCCCGCTGCTGCCCGAGCGGGCGGACGCCCTGGACCTGCCACTCATGGTGACGGCCAACACCGAGGCCCAGCGCACGGCGTTCACCGTGAGCGTGGACTACCGGCACGGGACCACGACGGGCATCTCGGCCTCCGACCGGTCGGCCACGATTGCCGCGTTGATCGATCGTGAGACCCGGCCCAACGACCTCAACCGCCCGGGGCACATCTTCCCGTTGCGGTACCGGACCGGCGGCGTGCTCAAGCGGGCCGGGCATACCGAGGCGACGGTCGACCTGAGCCGGGCCGCCGGGCTCTCGCCCGCCGGCGTGCTCTGCGAGATCGTCACGGAGGACAAGTCCGGGATGGCGCGGCTGCCCGACCTCGAGCGCTTTGCCAAGAAGTTCGACCTGCCCCTGATCTCCATCGCCGACCTCATCCGCTACCGGCGCCAGAACGAGAAGCTGGTGCGCCTGGTCTCAGAGGCCCGCATTCCTGCCAACGGCCGCGAGTTCCGGGCCTTGGTCTACGAGTCGGTGCTCGACAACGAGCAACACCTGGCCCTCGTCATGGGCGACGTGGCCGGCGCCGACGACGTGCTGGTGCGGGTGCACTCCGAGTGCCTCACCGGAGACGTCTTCGGGTCGCTGCGCTGTGACTGCGGCCCCCAGCTCCACGCCTCGCTGGACCTCATCGAACGGGAAGGGCGGGGCGTCCTGATCTACCTGCGCGGCCACGAGGGGCGGGGCATCGGGCTGGGGCACAAAATCCGGGCCTACCAGCTGCAGGAGGAGGGTGCCGACACGGTCGACGCCAACCTGGCGCAGGGGCTGCCGGTCGACAGCCGCGAGTACGGCATCGGGGCCCAGATGCTGGTCGACCTCGGGGTGACGACCATGCGTCTCATGACCAACAACCCGGTCAAGTACGGCGGCCTCGAGGGCTTTGGCCTCGACATCACCGAGCGTGTCCCGCTCCAACCCTCGCCCAACCCGGAGAACATCGCGTACCTGCGCACCAAGCGCGAGCGGATGGGCCACCTCCTCCACGGGCTCGACGACGTCCTCTGAGCCGCCGACGGGTGTGCCACAGTGAGGCCGTGACACCCGCCTCCTCCGTCGATGCATCGGGACCGCAGGCCGGATCGCGCTGATGGCCGAAGCCGACCTTATGGCGCTGCCCGAAGGCGCCCTCGAGTGCCGTCACGGCCCAGGTGGGCGCCAACATCGAGGGCGAGCACAATGGCACCGGCCTGCGTTTCGGGATCGCCTGTGCCCGTTTCAACGGCGGTGTGACGATGCGGTTGCTGCAGGGTGCGCTCAGTGCGCTGGCGGCCGCCGGCACAGACAAGCCGCGACGTCACGGTGGCCTGGGCGCCGGGCGCCTTCGAGCTGCCACTGGTGGCACAGGCCTTCGCCCGCGCCGGCAAGGTCAATGCCGTCTTGAGTTTCGGGGCCGTGATCCGCGGCGACACCGGTCACTACGACTTCGTTGCCGGCGAGTGCGCCTCGGGGCTGCAACGGGTGCAGCTCGACACGGGGGTGCCGGTCGTCTTCGGCGTCCTGACGACCGAAACGCTGGAGCAGGCGCTCGAGCGTTCGCAGCCCGACGAGTCCAACAAGGGTTGGGAGGCCGCGCTGACGGGGATGGAGATGGTGCGGCTCCTGCGCACCCGCGCGCTGTCGTCCTAGAAAGGGTTCAGCTCCGGCCCGAACGGGCATTCATCGAGCGTTCACGCAGTGGACACGGCGTGGATACCCGAGCTGCCTAGCGTGCACGATAGCGGTAGATCGCAGGACCAGGTACACAGACGCCAGGCAAGCCGAGCCGGGAGGTCGGCAATGGAACGCACCGACGAAGTGGAGCAGGCCGAAACCGACCCGACGGCCGCGGCCGCGCCGGGCGCTCCCGTCGTGCCGGCGCCACCTGAGCCGGAAGCGGCGCACTTCGCGGAACGCTCGGCCGGCGCGTCAGCCGTCGACCCGGCCGCCATTCGCTACCGGGCCGGGGTGCGGCGCGAAGGGCCGTTCCGCGTGCGCTACGTCACGGTGCACGGGTATCGCCGGGCGTATGTCAAGGCGGGGACGGGGCCCGTGCTGCTGCTCATCCACGGCATCGGCGACAGCTCGGACAGCTGGCGCCCGGTGCTCGAGCAGCTGGCCGAGCACCACACCGTCGTGGCCCCGGACCTCTTGGGCCATGGCCGCTCGGAGAAGCCACGCGCCGACTACACGGTGGCGGGGTACGCCAACGGGATGCGCGACCTCTTGAGCGTGCTCGAGATCGAGCGGGCCACGGTGGTCGGACATTCGCTGGGCGGCGGCGTGGCGGCGCAGTTCGCCTACCAGTTCCCCGAACGCTGCGAGCGCCTGGTGCTCGTCGGCAGCGGGGGAGTGGGCCGGTCGGTGAGCCCGCTGTTGCGCTTTGCCGCGGTGCCCGGTGCCGAGGCGTTGATGCCGCTGCTGGGCACCCCACCGGTCAAGTTCCTGAGCCGCGTGGGCGCGGGGCTGCTGCGCTTCCTCGATACGGCACTCGGCCGTGACGCCGAGGAGATCCTCGCCGTCTTCGACGCCCTGCCCAACACCGAGGCCCGCCGGGCCATCCTGCGCACGTTGCGTTCGGGCGTGGACTGGCAGGGCCAGGTCATCACCATGCTCGATCGGGCCTACCTGGCCGAGGGCGTGCCCACGCTGATCATCTGGGGCCGTCGCGACGCCATCATCCCGCTCGGCCACGGCCGCCTGGCCCATCTGGCCTTTCCCGGCAGCGAACTCGAGATCTTCGACGAGGCCGGGCACTTCCCGCATCACACCGACCCGGGGCGCTTCGTCCGGGTGGTGCGCCAGTTCGTGGAGGACAGCGAGCCGGCCGAGTTCGAGCCGGGCGACTGGCGCGACCGTCTCGTGCGCGGCGGCATCCGGCCCCGGCAGGCGACCATCAAGGCGGCCGCCACCGAGCTCCAGATGCTCGAGCCGTCCGACACTCCCCTCCCGGGCACCCACTAGCCGGGCCCGATGCGGGCCGCCGACCCCGGCGCCACCGACCCCCGGCGCAGCCCCCCGCCGGGGCGACGACCGCTAGTACAGGATCATCTGGGTGCAGCGATACGACGCCATGAGGCGTTCGGTGGTGTCGTTGATCACCGTGGCGTCCCACACCTGGGTCGAGCGACCAAGATGCAGCGGCGCCGCCGTCGCGGTCACCTCTTCACCCTCGCGGGCGCTGGCCAGGAACTGCGACGAGCAGTTGAGGGTCGTGAAGCTGCGGGCGCCCTCGGGCCAGTGGCGGCTCACGCCGAACGCGCACAGCGCATCGGCCATGGCGATGACCACCGGAGCCCACAGGAAGCCGGTGCCGGCGATCAGGGCGTGGCTCACGGTGAGCCGGGCCACCATGTCGCGGTCCTCCTCGGGCATGGGGACGTCGATGCCCAGGAGCTGGAGGAAGTTCTGCGCGTCGTAGGGGGCCGGAGGTGCCACGGCCACAGTGTGCCCGACCCGTGCCATTGCGCGCACGGGCGCACGGGTGCCGCCGGCGCATCTGCGAAGATTGTCGGCCATGCTCCGCCTCGTCCTGCCCAAGGGTTCGCTCGAACGCGCCACCATGCAGCTGTTCGAGGACGCCGACCTGGGCGTCAACCGCGCCTCGGACGTGGCCTACCGGGCCACCATCGACGACCCGCGCATCAGCGAGGTCCGCATCCTGCGACCCCAGGAGATCCCGCTCTACGTGGCCGACGGGCTCTTCGACCTCGGCATCACCGGGCGCGACATGGTCGAGGAGCGGGGGAGCACCGTGGTCTCGCTCGGTGAGCTGTCGTACTCGAAGAACACGTCGAACCCGGCCCGGGTCGTGCTCGCCGTCGGGGCCGACTCGCCGGCCAACTCGCTCCAGGAACTGGCCGCCGGCGTGGCCGGACGGGCCATCCCCGCTCCGGGTCAGCACCGAGTACCCCGAACTGACCCGCAAGGCCCTGGCGGCGCACGGCATCGAGGCCGAGATCGCGCTCTCCTACGGTGCCACCGAGGCCAAGGTGCCCGACATCGCCGATGCCGTCGTGGACATGACCGAGACGGGCAGCGCGTTGCGCGCCGCCGGCCTCAAGGTGATCGAGACGTTGCTGGTGTCGCACACCGAGCTCATCGCCAACCCGGCCGCCGCCGCGGACTCCGAGAAGCGCCACGCCATGGAGCAGATCCTCACCTTGCTCCAGGGCACCCTCGAGGCCCGGGGCAAGGTGCTGGTCAAGCTCAACGTCTCGGCCGAGAACCTCGATGCCGTGCTCGGCGTCCTGCCCTCCATGCGCGCCCCGACCATCTCGGAGCTCTCGGGTGGGGGCGCCTACGCGCTCGAGACCGTCGTGGCCAAGTCCGGCATCAATACGCTCATCCCGGCCCTGCGCGACCAGGGCGCCACCGACATCTTGGAGCTCCCGCTCTCCAAGATCGTGCATTTGAGGATGGCCGGCCCCCTCCCCGCCGCCGGACCACATCTCGGGCGCGTCGCCTCCTTCGACCGGGCCCGCGGCCTCGGTCGGGTCGCGGAGTCCGACGGCACCGAGTACGCGTTCCACGCCACCGCCATCGCGGACGGCAGCCGGGACATCGAGGTCGACGCGGCCGTGGTCTTCGACCGTCACCCCGGGCCACCGGGGCCAGTTCGAGGCCCGGGCGCTGACGCCCATCGCGTTCGCCTAGCTGTTCTGCCCAACAGCGTCGGTGAGGCCGCCGTCGGGCCCGGCGCCCGCGTAGCGAGCAGCGAACAGCTCGAGCGCCGCGCCCACGGCTCGTCACGCTCGCCCGTGGCCAAGAGGTCGAGAAGCAGGCCGCGCACGACGGCCAGGCCGAGGCGGGCGTGCACCCGGACGGCCGCCGGGTCCGCGTCGAGGCCGGCCACCCGTGCCGTCGCCACGTTCAGGTCGAGCCAGCGCGCCACGTCGCCGTCGAGGAGGGGGCGGAGCGCCGCGTCGCCCTGGAGGGCGCGGCCGTAGAGGGCGAAGAAGAGCCGTTCGAAGGGGCCCAGGTCGGGATCGGCCACGTAGGCCCAGACCTGCCGGATCAACTCGTCGGTCGTCCAGCCGCCTCGCTGCACCGTCTCGGCCAGCCGGCCCTGGGTGCGGGCCTCGACCGCCTGGGCCACGGCCAGCAGGAGCCCGTCGCGCGAGCCGAAGTGGTACAGCAGCATGCGGTGGCTCGACCCCACCGCCTCGGCGATGCGGCGCAGGCTCTGGTCGCCCAGGCCTCGGCGGCGAAATGCTCGATGACGGCGTCGAGGAGCTGGTCCCGTGGCGATTGGCCTGACATGTACCAAATGGTACAGTCGATTGTCGACGGTCACCGGTGACGCGTGCGACATGGCGGCCGCCAGGACACGAGATCCGACAGGAGGCGAGGCGCCATGGTCCAGCAGGTGATCGAGCACACGGTGACGGCGGAGGCGGATCCGGCGGCGGTCTTCCGCTTGCTGGCCGACGGGTCGACCTGGCCCGACTGGTCGCCCCTCGGGTCGTTCCGAGCTGCTCGAGGCGGGGGACGGCTCGCCCGAGGGCGTCGGGGCCGTCCGGCTCTTCACCACCGGGCGGGTCAAGAGCCGGGAGCGGGTGGTCGAGCGCCGGCCCGACGAGGTCTTCTCGCTACGTGCTCGAGAAGGGCCTGGCCATTCGCGACTACCGGGCCGTGATCACCCTGAGCCCCGTCCGGCTCCGGGGGCACCACGATCCACTGGCGCTCGACCTTCCGGGCCAAGGTGCCCGGGACGGGCGGGCTCTACCGCCGTCAGCTGGGCAAATTCATCAAAGCAGACGGTGGACGGGCTGGCCGCCGCCGCCGCTCGGACCCCTCAGCCCTGAGGGTCAGCGGCGTCAGGTCTGCCCGTTGTTGGCGGAGCTCTCGGCGGCCGAGGACTCGGCCCCCTCGAGGCTCACGAAGGCCAGGCGCAGCTGGGAGAGCGATTCGCGCAGCTGTGGCTCGGCCTCACCCAGGCGTCCGGCCAGGCCGTCGAGCAGGGCGCCGAGGGCGTCGATGGCCAGGCGGGCCTGGAAGAGCACCGGGGGCGTTTGGGACAGGTAGATGGCGGCGAGCTCGAAGAGGCCGTAGCAGTGGTTGGCGATGACGACGTCGGCCGGGGTCTGCGCCAGCTGGGCCCGCATGGCCTCCATGGCCGCCTGGGCCTCCTCGGGCGACGGTTCGGTGACGTCGGTGTCGTCCAGGGGGGACTGGGAGGCGCCCGCCGCCTCCTTCTTGGGGAAATGCTCACCATCCGGTGTCCAAAGGCTGCTCATGCTGGTACTGTATTCACCCTTGACTACATGGAAGCGAGGCCAGCTGCTGCGGGGCCTCCACCTGGCCACTTCCTCGCCCTCTTGGTGAGCACCGGTGCGCCAGGTCGTTCGTCTCCGGCGCGGGCTCTGCCCGCGGGTCGGCCTCGCTCCACCGATTGGCTTGCGGAAGGACCGCGGGCCCGAGTGAGAGGTGTGATGACGCATCGTCGCTGAAACCACAACAGAGCACCGGATCAACGACCGAATCCGTGCCCGTGAAGTCCGGCTGGTGGACCCCGACGGTGCGCAACTGGGCATAAAGCCATTGCCCGAGGCGCTGGCCATCGCCAAGAGCCTCGATCTCGACCTCGTCGAGGTGGCTCCCATGGCGAACCCGCCCGTGTGCCGGATCATGGACTTCGGGAAGTTCAAGTTCGACGAGGCCCAGCGGGCCAAGGAGAGCCGCCGCAAGGCCGTCCACGTCGGGATCAAGGAGATGAAGTACCGGCCGAAGATCGGCCCGGGCGACTTCGACACCAAGACCCGTCAGGTGGAGAAGTTCCTGAACGAGGGGCACAAGGTCAAGATCACGATCATGTTCCGCGGCCGCGAGGTGTACCACCCCGAGCACGGCAAGCGGATCCTGGACCGGATCGCCGAGAAGATGGAGGGCATCGCCAAGATCGAGGCGGAGCCCAAACTCGACAACCGCAACATGATCATGGTGCTCGCTCCCGACAAGCGGGCCCGTCAGGCCGCCCAGTCCAAGGCGGCCAATCAGCAGCGGGCCGAGCGCAAGGGTGCCGCCACCGCCCCGGAACCATCCGGGAACGGTGCACCGGCAGCCGAGGCGAACGGGAACGGGAGCACACCGGTGGTCGAAGAGGTCAGCGAAGTCGCCGCATCAGCCGAAGAGGGATGACGCAATGCCGAAGATGAAGACGGACCGAGGCGCCGCCAAGCGCATCAAGGTGACGGGCAGCGGCCGCCTGCGGCGTCGCAAGGCGTACCGTTCCCACCTGCTCGAGCACAAGTCCAGCGTGCGTACGCGCCGGCTCGGCCGCGAGGCGGACATTGCCAAGGGTGACGAGCGGGCGGTCCGCCGCATGCTCGGCCTCTGAGCCGCCCGCCACACCGCAGCGCACCCACCCCCCACGAGAACGCGAAGAGAGGAGCACCCCCATGGCACGTGTCAAGCGCGCCGTCCACGGCCGCAAGCACCACCGCGCCGTCCTGGAGCAGGCGAAGGGGTACTACGGCAACAAGAGTCGGACATTCCGGGCCGCCAACGAGCAGCTCATGCACTCCATGCAGTACGCGTACCGGGACCGCCGGGCACGCAAGGGTGACTTCCGCCAGCTGTGGATCCAGCGGATCAACGCGGCGGCCCGCCAGCACGGCATGAGTTACAGCCGGCTCATCAACGGCCTGCACCTGGCCGGGGTCGAGGTCGACCGCAAGGTCCTGGCCGACCTGGCCGTGAGCGACGATGCCGCCTTCGGGGCGCTCGTCCAGACGGCGCAGGACGCGTTGGCCGCGGCACCGGCGACCGGGGTCGCTTCCTGACCCAGCGGCTGGCCTTCACGCACCGGCGGGTCCGCCGGTTGCGCGGCCTGCTGCAGAAGCGATCGGCGCGCTGGTCCGAGCGCGCCTTCGTGGCCGAGGGCGCCGAGCTGATCCGCTGTGCCCTCGACGCGGGGGTGCCCGTCGAATCGGTCTACGTGTCCCCGGAAGGGGGATCCGACGGACCGACCCAGGAGGTGTGCCGGCGGGCCACCGCCGCCGGCGCCCGCGTCTTCCCGCTTGGCCGCCGGTGTGCTCGAGCGCGTGGCCGACACCGTGACGCCGCAGCCGGTCCTGGCCGTCGTGCCCATGCTGGACGAGGCCGGTCCCGATGAGCTGACGGCGCGGCCGGGGTCGCTGGTCATGGTCCTCGTCGACGTGCGCGACCCGGGCAATGCGGGCACCGTCCTGCGGGCCGCCGACGCCTCGGGAGCGACGGCGGTCCTCTTCGCCGCCGACTCGGTCGACCCGTACAACCCCAAGACGGTGCGCGCCTCGGCGGGCTCCCTCTTCCACATCCCCTTCGCCGTCCGCGACGACCCGCTGTCCGTGGCCGAGGAGCTGTCGGCCGCCGGGTTCCGCACGCTGGCCACGGTCGTGCGCCAGGGTGAGGACTACGCCGCGTTCGACTGGTCCGTGCCCAGCGCCGTGTTCCTTGGCAACGAGTCGTCCGGCCTCGAGCCGGCGCTCTGCGAGACCCTCGACGGTGCGCTCGCCATCCCGATGGAAGGGCCGGGCCGAATCGCTCAACGTCGGCGTGGCCAGCGCGGTCGTCGGTTTCGAGGCGGCCCGCCAACGCCGGGCCGGGGGTGCCGGGGCACGTAGCATCTCCTCCACTGCCGACGGGAGCGGCGGGCTTCGACATGGTGACTGACAACGTGGATCTCGACATCGACGGCCTGGCCCGTGCGGCCGCGGAGGCCATCGCGGCCGCGCCGACGACCGACGCGCTGGCGCAGGTCGAGACCGAGTACCTGGGCAAGCGGTCGGCCCTGACCCGGGCCCATCGCGCCCTGGGCGGGCTCGACCCCGAGGAGCGCCGGGAGGCCGGGCGGCGCCTGAACGAGGCGCGGACCCAGCTCGAGGAGCAGCTGGGCGTCCGGCGGGAGCAGCTGGCCGAGGCCGAGCGGGCCGCCGCCCTGGCGGCCGACCGGCTCGATCTGACCGAGGTCATCGCGGCCCAGGTGCGCAGCGCCCCGGGTCGCGGCCACCTCCACCTCGTGACGCAGGCCCAGGCCGAGCTCGAGGACGTCTTCGTGGGCATGGGCTTCACGGTGGCCGAGGGTCCCGAGGCCGAATCCGACTGGTACAACTTCGAGGCGCTCAACATCCCGCCGGCCCACCCGGCCCGGGGCATGTACGACACCATGTACCTCGACGTGGGCGAGCCCGAGACGGTGCTCCTGCGCACGCACACCTCGCCGGTGCAGATCCACCTCATGGAGGAGGCGGTGCGCGACGGCACCCTGCCCATCCATGCCGTCATGCCGGGCAAGTGCTTCCGCCTGGACACGCCCGACGCCCGCCATCTTCCCGTCTTCAACCAGATCGAGGGCCTGGTCGTCGACCGGGGCATCACCTTCGGCGACCTGGCCGGCACCATCCAGTCCTTCACCGAGGCCTACTTCGGCGCCGGCATGCAGTCGCGCCTCCGCCCGGCCTACTTCCCCTTCACCGAGCCGTCGGCCGAGCTCGAGATCACCTGCACCCTCTGCCTGGGCGAGGGGTGCCGGACCTGCTCGCACACGGGCTGGATCGAGCTCGGTGGCTGCGGCATGGTCGACCCCGCGGTCTTCGCCGCCGTCGGCATCGACACCGACGTCTGGTCCGGCTTCGCCTTCGGGTTCGGCATCGACCGCCTGGCCCAGATGCGCCATGCCATCCCGGACATGCGCTCGTTCCTGGAGAACGACATCCGCTTCCTCACCCAGTTCTGACCCGGCCCACCCACACGAGGATCCCCTTCGCGCGCTCCACTCAGCTGGCTCCGTGACTTTGCCCAGTTCCCCGGCGACGTCGGGATGCTGCGCGCCGCGCTCGACGACCTCGGACTGGTCGTCGAGGGCATCGAGTACGTCGGCGAGGGGCTGGCCGACGTGGTGGTCAGCCGGGTCCTGGAGATCTCGGCCATCAAGGGCGCCGACAAGATCCGGCGCGTCCTGGTCGACGCCGGCCTCGAGCGAGCCGGTCGAGATCGTCTGCGGGGCCCACAACTTCGAGGTGGGAGACCGGGTCCCGCTCGCCCCGGTCGGCGCCATCCTGCCCGGCGGCTTCGAGATCGGTCAGCGCAAGATGAAGGGCGTCGTCTCCAACGGCATGCTGTGCTCGGGCACCGAGTTGGGCCTCTCCGACGACGCGGCGGGCCTGCTGATCCTGGGCGAGGAGGCACCGGGTGAGCCCGGCACCCCGCTCATGGAGGCGCTTGGGCCTCGTGCACGACGTGGTCTTCGACCTGGCCATCGAGGGCAACCGGCCCGACGCCTGGAACATGGTCGGTGTCGCCCGCGACCTGGCCGCCCGCCTGGGACTCGAGTTCAGCGCTCCCGAGCCACCGCTGCCCCCGGCCAGCGGCTGGCCGGTCGAGGGCGCCGCCACGGCGGCGGTGGAGTCCCTCGACCTCTGCCCCCGTCTGACCGTGAGCGTGCTGCGCAACGTGACCGTGCGGCCGTCGCCCCGCTGGATCGCCCAGCGCCTCCTCCTGGCCGGCATGCGGCCCATCAACAACGTGGTGGACGCCTCGAACTACGTGATGCTCGAGCTCGGGCAGCCCACCCACCCCTACGACATCGCGCGCCTGCCCGGTCGCGGTCTCAGCGTGCGCAGGGCCCACCCCGGCGAGACCATCGAGACCCTCGACGGGGTCGAGCGCACCGTGGGCGTGCGCGGGCGCAGTCTCGGCGACACCGGGGACGACTGCCTCATCTGCGATGCCGAGGGGACGCCGGTCGGTATCGGCGGCATCATGGGCGGCGCCTCCTCGGAGATCGCCGATGGCACGACCGAGGTGTTGCTCGAGGCGGCCTATTTCACGCCGATGGCGATCGCCCGCACCTCCAAGCGGCTCGGGCTGCGCACGGAGGCCTCGGCCCGATTCGAGCGCGGCTGCGACCCGTGGGGGATCGAGACCGCCGTCGCTCGCTTCTGCCAGCTGCTCGGCGAGAGCGTGCCCGACCTCGAGGTGGCCGACGGGCTGCTCGACGTGCGCGGCGACGTGCCCGAGTCCTTCGTCGTGCGGGTGCCGGTGGCTCGGGTCCACAGCCAGATCGGTGTCGAGCTCAGCGGCGAGCGCATCGCCGAGCTGATCGGTCCGATCGGCTTCGACGTGCTCGAGCCCGGGAACGACGGGGTGCTCGAGGTCCTGGTGCCCACCAACCGTCCCGACGTACGACCCGAGCCCTACGGGGTCGACGATGTCATCGAGGAGATCGCCCGCACCTTCGGCTACTCGAACGTGCCTCGCCACACGCCCACCTGGCCCCAGCCGGGCGGGCTCACCACGCTGCAGCGCAACCGCCGGCTGGCCAAGGACGTGCTGTGCGGCCTGGGCGCGTCGGAAGGCTGGACCGACACGTTCGTGTCTGCCGGCCAGCACGCCGAGGTCGGCCTGACCGGCGAGGCCGTGCGCGTGTCCAACCCGCTCGATACCGAGAAGCCCTATCCTGCGTCGCTCCCTCATGCCCGGTCTGCTGGGCGCGCTGGTCTACAACGCGGCGCGACGCCAGGGTGACGTGCGGCTCTTCGAGGTGGGCGTGGTCTTCTCGCACCCCGGCGACGGGGCGCCCCGCGTGGTCGAACGGGCGGGTGCCGGCGGCCTGGAACGGGCGGAACTGCCGGGCGAGCGTCAGTTGTTGTCGGCCGTCTTCGCCCACGAGGACGACGACGCGCGTCAGGCCGTCGTGTCGTGGCAGGTCCTGGCCGACGCGTTCCGGCTGCAGAGCGTGCGCCTGCTGCGCGCCCGGCGCCGGCCTGCCTCCGCTGCCCGGGCTGCACCCGACGCGCTCGGCCCACCTGGTCGTGGCCGACGGCCGGAGCGAGCGACCTCGTCATCGGCGCGGTGGGGGAGATCGATCCCGCCGTGGCCGCCGCTTTCGGACTGACCCGTGCCGCCGGCGGCAGCACGCTGCCGCGGCGGATCGGCTGGCTCGAGGTCGATCTCGGGCTGCTCTTCGACGAGGGGCGGGTACCCCGGCGGATCACGGTGGGCGGCGCCGTCAGCCGCTTCCCGTCCTCGGACATCGACCTGGCGCTCGTCGTCGACGACAGCCTGGCCCGCCGACGTCGTGGCCGAGGGCCTCCGGGCCGCCGCCGGCGACCTGCTCGAATCCGTGACCCTCTTCGACGTCTACCGGGGCACCGGGATCGCCGAGGGCGCCCGCAGCCTGGCCTACCGCCTGCGCTTCTGTGCTCCCGATCGCACGCTCACCGACGAGGAGGTGGGCACGCTGCGGGCCCGCTGCATCGAGGCGGCCGAAAAGGAGTTCGGCGCAGTCCTGCGCTGACCCGTGGCAAGGTAATTCGATGCGAGTCGAACGGATCGATCCGAACGACGACGCGGGACTGGCGGAAGGTGCGGCGGTACTGGCGGCGTCCGATACTGAGCTTTGGCCCGACCTGAGCGGGTTTCTCCCTGCGCGATCTCACGGCCTTTGCCCGATTCGAGGGCAAGTCGAAGCGCTACAGGATGGTGGCGGCCCGCTCGGCTGCCGACGGCCCCATTCTGGGCGTCGGATTGCTCGAGTTCCCGCTGCTCGACAACACACACAGCGTCGAAGTCACCGTGGCGGTCCATCCGGACTACCGCCGGCGCGGAGCCGGCACGGCCATCGTCGAGCACATGGAGAAGCTCGCCCGCGACGATGGGCGCCACGCCATCAACTCCATCGTGAGCGTCCCGGTGGGCGAAGCCGACCGGCACCCCTCGCTTCACTTCGCGCCCAAGGTCGGCTTCGTGGCGACCCTGGGCGGCCACACGCGCCGTCTCGATCTGCCACTCGAGCCGGCCATCGCACGTGCGCTGCGTGCGGTCGTGGCCTCCGCCAGCGGGGCGGGGGACTACCGCATGCTGACCTTTGTTCCCCCATGGCCCGACGAGTTCGCCGAGGACGAATGGGAGCTTCTGCGCGTTATGTCGACCGACGAGCCGGCCGGCGACGGGGAGAAGGAGGAGGAAGTGTGGGACGCGGCGCGCATGGCCGAATCCGACGAGCTGCGGCGGCAGCGCGGCGCGACCAAAGTCTGCGCGGCGGCTCAGCACGTGCCGACGGGCCGCGTCGTGGCGATGACCGAGATCCTCGTCTGCGAGGATGAGCCGCACCAGTCGTGGCAGCTCATCACCGTCGTGCATCCCGCCCATCGGGGGCACCGCCTCGGCCTGGCCGTGAAGCTGGCCAACGTCGAATTCCTCTGCGCACAGGCGCCGGAAATCAGGTTCGTCATCACGGACAACGCGGCGGTCAACGCGCCGATGATCGCCGTCAACGACAGGATGGGCTTCTCCATCGTCCGCGAGGGCGTCTTCTGGCAGAAGCGCCTCGAGTTGCTCTGAGGGCCGCTGGTGGCGACGAGCGACGATCCGATCCACATCGACACCATCGACCCGCACCAGGCGGCAGCCTTCGACGAATGGTTCGACGTGTGGCGTCGCATCGACGGGGAGATCTGGCCGGACTTGCCCGGCTGGCAACGAGCAGAGCGCTTGGGCCGCGCCCTCGACGAGGGGCCCGAGGAACATCGCTGCCTGGTGGCCCGCCGCCGCAACGAACTCCTCGGTGTCGCGGACTTCGAGACGTACCGCTGGGAGAACCAGCACGTGGCCCGGCTCAACGTCCGCGTGCTGCCCGCGTACCGCCGCCAAGGGGTCGGCACGGCCATCGTCGAGGCCGCGGCGCGTCTGGCTCAGGCGGAAGGGCGGACCGAGCTTGGTGGTTCGGACGAGACGCCCGTCCGAACCGGGTTCGTGGATGCGGCCGGTCCCTTTGCGCGCCATCTCGGCTTCTCGCCCGCGTTGCCCATGGTGCGCCGGACGCTCCGTCTCCCGCTCTCACCCGAGCGCGCCCGCCAGCTCCGCGAGGACCCGCGGGCGGCCCCGGCGGGGTACGACCTGTTGACCTGGACTGATCGCTGGCCCGACGAGTACCTCGCAGACCGCTGTGAGTTCGGCCGCCGCATGTCGACCGACGTGCCGACGGGGGAGCAGGAGCTCGACGAGGAGGAGTGGGACGCCGACCGCGTGCGTGCCCTCGAGGCGACCATGGCGGCGCAGGACCGCGCCAAGCTCACCACCGTCGCCCGCGACGCCGCCACGGGCCGGCTCGTCGCCTTCAGTGAAATCGCCGTCCCGCGCGGAGCGCCCGAGTCTGTCTGGCAGCACGACACGCTCGTCGTGCGTGAGCACCGCGGCTACGGTCTGGGCTTCGCGACCAAGGTGGCCAACCTGTGGGCGCTGCAGGAGCGCCACCCGGCGGCCCGCACCGTCAGCACGTGGAATGCGGCCGAGAACGAGCACATGATCGCCGTCAACGACGCCATCGGGTTCGAGGTCACGGCCCGCTCCGTCTCCTGGCGCAAACTGCTCGGGGCGTGATCGGGGCACGTGACCGGGGACGGGGCCCACGACGGCTCCCATCTCCGCATGACTATGCAGGTTTATGTATACTGATGCGATGAAGGTAGGCGTCGCCGGGGCATCGGGCTACACCGGAGCCGAGCTGTTGCGCCTGCTCAGCGGCCATCCGGCTTTCGAGGTGGGGGTGGCCACCGCCCATTCCCACGCCGGGCAGTCCGTCGGCGTGCACACGCCATCCCTCCGGGCCGCCTACCCCGGCCTCGTCTACGAGGACACGGACCTGGCGGCCCTCGACGGCCTCGACCTGGTTTTCTGCGCCCTGCCCCACGGCCAGTCCCAGAAGTTCGTCCCCCAGCTGCGCGAACGGGTCGGCTGCATCGTGGACCTGGCGGCCGACTTCCGTCTCAAGGACGCCGCCCTCTACCCGCAGTGGTACGGCGAGGAGCACAGCGCACCCGAGCTCCTGTCAGAAGCGGTCTTCGGCCTACCCGAGCTTTTCCGGAGTGACCTCGCGGGCGCCACGCTGGTGGCCGCCGCGGGCTGCTACCCGACGTCGGCCGGCCTCGCCCTCGCCCCCTTGCTCCGCCAAGGCCTGATCGAGGCGCAGGGCATCGTGGTCGACGCCGCCTCGGGCGTCTCGGGCGCCGGCCGCGGCCTCAAGGACAACCTGCACTTCGGCGCGGTCGACGAGGACTTCAGCGCCTACGGGCTGCTGACCCACCGCCACACGCCCGAGATGGAACAGATCCTCGGGGCCCAGGTGCTCTTCACGCCGCACCTGGTGCCCATGGTGCGCGGCATCCTGGCCACCTGTTACGCCCGGCCGAGCGCGGCCCACGGATCGCTCAGCACCGCCGACGTCATGACCGCGCTGCACGAGGCGTACGACGCCGAGCCCTTCGTCGTCGTGACCGACGAGCCGCCCTCGACGAAGGCGACGACCGGTTCGAACGCGGCACACGTCACGGCGCGGGTCGACCCCCGCACCGGGTGGGTCGTCAGTCTCTGTGCCCTCGACAACCTGGTCAAGGGTGCGTCGGGCCAGGCCATCCAGTGCGCCAACGCGGCCCTCGGCCTGCCCGAGACCACGGGGCTGCCCAGCGCGGGGTTGTACCCGTGAGCGTCACCGCACCGAAAGGCTTCGTCGCCACCGGTGGCTCGGGTGGCATCAAGGCGAACGACGCGCTCGATGTCGCTGTGGTGGCCACGGCCGAGGGGAGGGTCGTGCCGGCGGCCGGCGTGTTCACCGCCAACCTGGCCGCGGCCGCTCCGGTCCAGATCAGCCGGGCCCACCTGGCCCGGTCCGCCGGTCACGCCGCCGGGGTGATCCTCACTTCGGGCAACGCCAACGCCGCCACCGGCGCCCCCGGTCGCGACGCCTGCAGCCGCCTCTGCAGCGCCGTGGCGTCGGGCATCGGCGCCGCGGCCGAAGAGATCCTCGTCTGCCAGACCGGACTGATCGGCATCCCGTTCCCGATCGGCGTCGTGGAGCCACAGGCTCGCCGGCATCGTGGCCGCACGCGGCGCAGGCCCTGAGAGCGGGGGCCTGGCGGCGCGGGCGATCATGACGACCGACACCGTGCCCAAGGAAGTGGTCGTCGCTCGGCGACGGCTACACGGTCGGGGGCATGGCCAAGGGTGCGGCCATGCTGGCGCCGAACATGGCCACGATGCTCGCCGTGTGCACGACGGACGCCGAGGTCGACCCGGCCACGCTGCAGGCCTGCGCTGGCCCAGGCGGTGGCGAGCTCCTTCAACACGATCACGGTCGACGGCGCGACGTCGACCAACGACACCGTGCTCGTCCTGGCCAGCGGCCTGGGTGCACGCCCCTCGGCCGACGACCTGACGGATGCGCTCACCAAGGCCTGCCGGTCGCTGGCCGAGCAGATGGTGGCCGACGCCGAGGGGGCGACCAAGGTGGCGCACGTGCGCGTGCGCGGGGCGCAGAGCGACCAGGCGGCGCACATGGCCGCCCGCAAGGTGGCCGACTCCATGCTCGTCCAGTGCTCGCTCTTCGGTGAGGACCCGTACTGGGGCCGCATCATCTCCGAGCTCGGCTCGGCCGGCACGCCGTTCGACATCGACACGGTCTCGGTGGCCTACGGGGGCGTCGTGGTCTGCGCCGGCGGCGTGGCTGCGCCACACGACGCGGACGCAGTCACGGCCCACCTGGCCGGGCGTCACGTCGAGATCGAGTGTGACCTCGGGCTCGGCTCGGGCGAAGCGGTCGTGCTCGGCACAGACCTCGGCTACGGCTACATCGACGAGAACAAGACGACGTCGTGAGCGCCACCGAGCGGGCCTCCGTCCCCCCGAAGGTGTCGCGGGCCCAGAAGGCGGCCGCGGCCAAGACGGCCTCGGTCCTGGTGGAGGCCCTGCCCTATATCCGGCGCTTCTGGGGCAAGATCGTCGTGGTCAAGTACGGGGGCAACGCCCTGCACGCCAGCGCCGACGACGCCGCTGACACGCAACGGCGCCGGGGTGACCGACGCGCTGGCCTCCTTCGCCGAAGACGTCGTGCTCATGCGCGCCGTCGGCATCCTGCCCGTGGTCGTCCACGGCGGTGGTCCCCAGATCGGCGAGCTGATGACCCGGCTGGGCAAGGTGACCGAGTTCCGCGACGGGCTGCGGGTGACGGACGCCGACACGCTCGACATCGCCGCGCATGGTGTTGGTGGGGAAGGTCAACCGCGACATCGTCTCGGCCATCAACGTGCACGGCCCGTTGGCCGTGGGCATGTCCGGTGAGGACGCCAAGCTCATCACGGCGGCCCCGACCAACGTGGACCTCGGTTTCGTCGGCAACGTGTCGGTGGTCGACCCCACCATGCTGCAACGCCTCGTGGCCGAGGGGATCATCCCGGTGGTGGCCACCATCGGAGCCGACGACAGCGGGCCAGGCGTACAACATCAACGCCGATACCGTGGCCGGCGCGCTGGCCGAGGCGCTCGAGGCCGAGAAGCTCATCTTCCTCACCGACATCGAAGGGTTGCGCGTCGTGCCCGACGACCCGTCGACGGTCATCCACCAGGCCTCGCTCGAGGTGATCGACGAGATCGTGCGCAGCGGCGGCATCGTGGGCGGCATGATGCCGAAGGTGGAGGCGTGCGTCCGCGCGGTGCGCTCCGGCGTCAGCCGGGCCCACATCCTCGACGGCCGGGTGCCCGCACGCGTTGCTGCTCGAGCTCTTCACCGACTCGGGCGTGGGCACCATGGTGCTGCCGTGACCGCCGCGTCCACATCCACTCCGGCGTCCACCGGGCGCGAGCACCTCATGCGCACCTACGCCGAACCGCCGCTGACCCTGGTGCGCGGCGAGGGCACCGTCGTCTACGACGCCAACGGCAAGGCCTACCTCGACTTCATCACCGGTCTGGCCGTGGTGTCGCTCGGCCATGCCCATCCGGCGGTGGCCGACGCCGTGGCCGAACAGGCCCGCACGCTGAGCCACGTGTCCAACCTGTACGGCAACGCCTTGGGGCCCGAGGTGGCACGCACCATCGACCGCCTCATCAACGGCGGCACCGGGCAGGCGGGCGGGCAGGTCTTCTTCGCCAACTCGGGGGCCGAGGCCAACGAGTGCGCGCTCAAGCTGGCCCGGCGTTGGGCTGGCGGCGGCCGCCACGTCGTGATCAGCGCCGACAACTCGTTTCACGGCCGCACCCTGGCCACGCTGACCGCGACGGGTCAGCCCGAGAAACAGGCGCCCTTCGTGCCGCTGCCCGAGGGCTTCGTGCACGTGCCCTACGACGACGTCGCCGCGCTGGACAAGGCGCTCGACGCCGACACCGTGGCCGCCGTGCTGCTCGAGCCCCTCCAGGGCGAGGGCGGCGTGATGGTGCCGAGCTCGGATTACCTCGGCGCCGTGCGCGACCTGTGCAGCGAGCGCAACGCGTTGCTCATGCTCGACGAGGTGCAGACCGGGCTGGGCCGCACGGGACACTGGTTCGCGTTCCAGGCCCAGGGGCTCGAGCCCGACGTCGTGACCATGGCCAAGGCGCTCGGCAACGGGATGCCTGTGGGCGCCTGTTGGGCGCGGGCCGAAGTGGCCGCCGCGTTCGGTCCGGGCGACCACGGCTCGACCTTCGGCGGCCAGCCGCTGGCCCTCGCCGCGGCCCGGGCCACCCTGGCCACCATGGAGGCGGAGGACGTGTGCGGACGAGCGCGGCGGGCGGGAGCGATCCTGAGCGCCGGGTTGGCCGAGCTGCCCGGGGTGGTGTCGGTGCGCGGCGCCGGCCTGCTGCTGGCCGCCCAACTCGACGCGCCCGTGGCCAAGGAGGCGTCCGCCCGCGCCCTCGAGCTCGGGCTGCTGGTCAATCCGGTGCGGCCCGACGCCGTGCGGGTGGCCCCGCCCCTCCTGGTGCGCGACGACGAGCTCGCCCGCGCCCTCGAGGTGTTGGGTCGGGCCCTGGCCGAGGTGGGTGCCGGCGCCGGCGCCCCGGCGGGGGAGTAGACCGGGTCCGTGCCGAGCCTGCACGATATTGAGGACCTCGACCTCGAGGCCTGGGAGCGCGTCCTGGCCTTGGCGCTGCAGCGACCGGCCCAGCCGCGCCTGGCCGGGCAGGGCGTGGCGCTGCTCTTCGAGAAGCCCTCGGCGCGCACCCGCAACTCGACGGAGATGGCAGTCGTCGACCTGGGCGGGCACCCCGTCTACATCCAGGGGACCGAGGTTGGCCTCGACACGCGGGAGACGGCCGAGGACGTGGCGCGCACCCTGGCCTGTTACCACCGCATCATCTGCGCCCGCGTCTTCGACCACGCGCTCTTCGCCCGCATGGGAGCCGCACTGCGCCGCTCCGGCATGGATGTCCCGCTGGTGAACCTGCTCTCCGACGACGCCCACCCGTGCCAGGCCGTGGCCGACGTGCTGACGTTGCGCGAGTGCCTGGGTCCGCTCCAGGGTCAGACGCTCACCTATGTCGGCGACGCCAACAACATGGCGCGTTCGTTGGCCAAGGCCGCGCTCTACGAGGGGATGGCGGTGCGCATCGCGGCGCCGGCCGGCTACAGCTTCTCGCCCGACGAGATGCAGGCCCTCCAGACCCTGGGCGATGCGGCAGGACGAGGCGGCCACGTCGAGCAGACGGACGACCCACAGCTGGCGGTCAAGGGCGCGGCCGCGCTCTACACCGACGTGTGGACGAGCATGGGCCAGGAGGAGGAGCGGGCACAGCGCCTGGCCGCTTTCTCCGGCTTCTGCGTCGACGAGGAGCTGGTGGCCCGGGCGGGGCCCGAGGCGATCGTGCTGCACTGCCTGCCGGCGCACCGGGGCGAGGAGATCAGCGACGGCGTGCTCGAGGGGCCCCAGAGCGTGGTGTGGCGCCAGGCCGCGCACCGGCGCACTGCCATGCGAGGGATCCTGTCCTGGGCGCTCGGCGAGCCGGGGGCGGCCCCGTGACGGGCCAGGCACCGGGGCGGCTGACCAAGAACCAGCGCCAGCACCGCATCACCAAGCTGCTCGAGTCCCAGGCCGTGACGAGCCAGACCCAGCTCGTCGCGCTGTTGGCCGACGAGGGCGTCGAGGCGACCCAGACGACGGTGTCGCGCGACCTCGAGGATCTCGGTGCGGTGAAGGTGCGCCTGCCCGGGCGGCGACACGGCGTACGCGTTGCCCGAGTTGCCGGTGCAGCAGATCGCGCCGGAGGATCACCTGCGCCGCGTGCTGGGGGAGTGGGTGGTCGAGGTGGCGCACTCGGCCAACCTCGTCGTCCTGCGCACGCCGCCGGGGTCGGCCCACGTCGTGGGGTCCGCGCTCGACCGCAGCGGGCTCGAGGGCGTGATCGGCACGGTGGCGGGCGACGACACCGTGCTCGTCGTGGTGCTCGAGGAGTTCGGGGGCGCCGCGATGGCGGAGCATCTGCGCGACGTCGCCGGCATGGGCGCTGGCATTGCTGTGGCACAACGGATCGCATTGAATGGGAAGAGCGAGGATGAGCATGTCTGATCGGGTGGTACTGGCCTACAGCGGCGGGCTCGACACGTCCGTTGCCGTGCGATGGCTGATTGAGCACGAGGGCGTCGAGGTGATCGCGGTCGCCGTGAACGTGGGCCAGGCGGCCGACAAGGGCGGCGAGGATTGGGATGCCATCCGCACCCGCGCCCTGGCCGCCGGTGCGGTCGAGGCGGTCGTGGTCGACGCCCGCGAGGAGATGGCCGAGCACTTCTGCGTGCCGGCCCTGGCCGCCAACGCGCGCTACGAGGGCAAGTACCCGCTCGTCTCCGCGCTGTCGCGCCCGGTCATCGTGGGACACCTGGTGGCACAGGCCCGGGAGCACGGTGCCAACGCGGTGGCCCACGGCTGCACGGGCAAGGGCAACGACCAGGTGCGCTTCGAGGTAGGCGTGCGCGCGCTCGCGCCGGACCTGTCGATCCACGCCCCGGCCCGGGTCTGGGGGCTGACCCGCGAGGACTGCGTGGAGCTGGCCGCCAAGTGGGACATCCCGATCACGGTGACCAAGGAGAAGCTGTACTCCATCGACGACAACCTGTGGGGCAGGGCAATCGAGTGCGGCGCCATCGAGGACCCGTGGGCACCCGCCCCCGACGACGTCTACACGCTGACCCGGGTGACCGAGACCGAGCCGGTCGAGGTGATCGTCGGCTTCGAGGCGGGCGTGCCAACTTCGCTCGACGGCGCGTCGCTCAGCCCCTTCGAGCTCATCACCCGTCTGGGCGAGGTGGCGGGCAGCCGAGGCTTCGGCCGGCTCGACATGGTGGAGAACCGGCGGGTGGGGATCAAGAGCCGGGAGGTGTACGAGTGCCCGGCGGCCCTGTCGCTGATCGTGGCGCACTCCGACCTCGAGGACCTCACGCTCGAGCGCGACCTGCATCACGAGAAGGCTCGCCTCGAGCCGCGCTGGGCCGAGCTGGTCTACGACGGCCTTTGGTACTCGCCGCTGCGCGGCGCATTGCAGGCCTTCATCACCGAGAGCCAGCGCCACGTGACCGGAGAGGTGCGCCTGCGCTTTGCCGCGCCGGGGACCTGCACCGTGGTGGGCCGGCGCAGCCCGGTCGCCCTCTACGACCACGGCCTGGCCACCTACGACGCCTCCGACACGTTCCGCCACCAGGACGCCGAGGGCTTCGTCCGCCTCTGGGGCCTCGGCGTGGCCACGTGGTCGTCGCGCCAGGGACCCGGAGCGCAAGGCACAGGCACGGGCACGGGCACGGGTGCGCCATGACGTTGTGGGAAGGCCGCATTTCAGCGGGTATGGCCGATGTCGTGGCCGAATTCACCGTGAGCCTGCCCTACGACAAGGTCCTGGCCTTCGACGACCTGGTGGGCTCGCGCGCCCACGTGAAGGGGCTGGGCAAGGCCGGCATCCTGAGCGACAGCGAGGTGGGCGCGCTCATCGATGCGCTCGATCTCGTCGAGGAGGAGTTCGCCACCGGCGCCTTCGTCTACGCGCCCGGTGACGAGGACATCCACACGGCCGTCGAGCGCCGGGTGACCGAGCTGGCGGGCGACGTCGGGGCCAAACTGCACACGGGGCGCAGCCGCAACGATCAGGTGGCGACCGACCTGCGCCTGTGGTCGCGGCGCGCCCTCATCGTGGTGGCCGACGAGATCATGGCGTTGCAAGAGACGCTGGCCCAGCGGGCCGTCGACGCGGCCGACGTGTACCTGCCCGGCTACACGCACCTGCAGCGGGCGCAGCCTGTACTGCTGGCCCACCACCTGCTGGCGCACGGCTGGGCCCTCTCCCGCGACGTGGACCGCTTGCTGACGACGGTCGACCGGTTGAACGTCTCGCCCCTCGGGGCGGGCGCGCTGGCCGGGTCCTCGCTCCCGCTCGATCCGGACTACGTCGCCGCCGAACTCGGCTTCCACGGTCGTTTCGAGAACTCGCTCGACGCCGTGTCGGACCGCGACTTCGTGGCCGAGGCGCTCTTCGACCTCGCTCTGCTCGGCGTGCACCTGTCGCGCCTCGGCGAGGAGATGGTGCTGTGGTCGACCGAGGAGTTCGGTTTCGCCACGCTCGACGACGCCTACGCCACCGGCAGCTCGATGCTGCCGCAGAAGAAGAACCCCGACGTGGCCGAGTTGGCCCGGGGTCGCAGCGGCCGCCTCATCGGCCACCTCAACGCGGTGCTCATCACGCTCAAGGGTCTGCCGCTCGCCTACAACCGCGACCTCCAGGAGGACAAGGAGCCGCTCTTCGACGCGGTGACCCAGGTGCGCGGCGCGCTGGCCGCGCTGCGCGGCCTCTACGCCACGGTGGCCTGGAACGAGGAGCGCATGGCCGCGGCGGCGGACGGTCCCGGCCGCGGCGGCGATCGACCTGGCCGAGATGCTGGTCGAGCAGGGCATGCCCTTCCGCCAGGCCCACGCGCTGATCGGTGGCCTCGTGCGCGAGTCGCTCGAGCGCCACGTGCCGCTGGTCGAGCTGGTGGCGGCGCACCCCGATTTGGGCGAGGCCGCCACGGATCTGCTCGAGCCCGGCGTGGCGGTGACCCGTCGGCGCACCCCGGGCGGGGCCGGTCCGGGTCCGGTCGCCGAGCAGATGGAGCGTTTCGCCCGGCGCCTCGAGGTGGACCGCACCCGGCTGGGCCAGTGGCGCCCGGCTCCCGGCCTCGGCCTGAGCCCGTCGTCACGATCGGCGCCTGCGCCGCGGCTGCCGGTCAGACCCGGCGGTCGGTGGTCAACTGCGGCCTGAGCCGATACGACCCTGTCGCCATGGTTCTCCCCTCAGTTGCACCCCCTCTCTGGACGGCTGCCCGCGCACAGGCGGAGGCAGCGCGCCCGGCCTCGCGGACGCGCCGCGTCACCAGGCGGTTGCCCGCGGCGCAGGGCCCGGCGCCAGAGGCGTGCCCGGGGCCGTTCGCCAGGGCTGTGGCAACTGCGCGGAGGAATCCCGGCCAAGGTGGCCAACAGGTGAACAGATCATAAAGATCTGCCAATTCCAGGGGTTTCCGGTTGCTTGGGCGCACCTGAATGTTGCACTCTGGATGGTGCAGCCATTCGACGTCGAGTCAGTCGGCGACTGCAGGTCGTCTCGTTCCTGGGGGTGCCAAGGAGGGGAGCGGGCGAGCTTCGCCGGACTCTCGAGTCGTTCCACCGAACCCGCACCATTCTCGTGGAGAGCAGGACACACATGCAGCGACTGAGCGGCATCGACCCGATGTTCATCTACTCCGACACCCCGGAGACCCCGATGGAGATCGCCTACGCCTGCGTCTTCGACCCGGGCACGGCCGAAGGCGGGTACACCTTCGAACGGGTGCGTGACGTGCTCCTCGATCGCATTCCCGGTCTGCGGCCCTTCCGGCGCCGTCTGGTGACCGTGCCCTTCGGCCTCGACCACCCGCGCTGGGTGGACGACCCCGACTTCGATCTGTCGAACCACCTCTTCCGGGTCGCGCTGCCCGCGCCCGGTGGTCACGAGCAGTTCACCGACATGGTGGCCAAGGTGATGAGCCGGCCGCTCCAGCCGGACCAGCCGCCGTGGGAGATGCACGTGATCGAGGACCTGGCCGACGGCCGGGTCGGCCTCATCGCCAAGGTGCACCACTCGGTGGTCGACGGCGTGGCCGGTGCCGCGCTGATGGCGGAGCTGCTCGACCTGACACCCGAGGGTCGCTCACCCGTCGAGCACTGCACCCCGTGGATCCCGGCCCGCCTGCCCTCGCAGGCCCGCCTGGTCACCGAGGCGTTGCCCAACATGTTCACCCGTCCCGTCCGGACCTGGCGCGCCGCCCGCGAGATCGGCCGGACCGCCGTGCGCATGGCGCGCTGCGTGGTGAGCGACGACAACGGGCCCATCTCCATTCCCCTCGGTGCGCCCAAACTCTTCGACCAGGCCCTCTCGCCGCGCCGCGACGTGTGCTTCACCCGGCTGGACATGCGCGAGGTCAAGGTCATGCGCGAGCGCTTCAACGCGACGGTCAACGACGTCGTGCTGGCCGTGTGCTCGGGCGCGCTGCGGACCCACCTGACCCGTTACGACCACGACGTGGACAACCCGCTCGTGGCGATCGTGCCGGTGTCGGTGCGCGAGGACGGGACCGAGGACGAAGGCGGGAACTCGCTCTCCGCCATGTTCGTGCCGCTCTCCAACGACAAGCAGACGCCGCTCGAGCGCCTGCGCACGGTGAAGGCCAGCAGCTGGTCGTGCAAGCGCCAGGAGCGCGCCGTCGGCTACGGCCCCATGGCCTCCATGCTGACCGAGGCGATGCCGCCGGCCCTGGTGCGTCCGATGGTGCAGTTCGGGGTGCGGGCCGGCCTGGTGCGCAAGCTCCGGGCGGGCAACCTGATGATCTCCAACGTGCCGGGCCCCGACTTCCCGCTCTACTTCGCCGGCATGCGCATGGAGGCGGTGTACCCGATGGGACCCGTCATGGACGGCGTGGCGCTCAACATCACGGTGCAGAGCTACGAGGACACGCTCTACGTCGGCATCAACTCCGGTGCCGCCGCGCTGCCCGATCTTCCCGGACTCGCCCGCGCCATGGTGGACGAGCTCGGCCTGTTGAGTCTCATGGCACGAGGTACGGCCGGGGTGGCCCGACACCACCGCCCGTCCCCCTCCGGCGCGGTGGCCACTCCAGCGGGCCACCGGCCGACCTCGTATGCCGAGACGCCGGACCAGGTTCCGGCCGCCACCGCCTGAGCGACGCGCCGCGGCTGAACGGCCGGCGCTCCGCCGGCCCCGAGCGGCCTGACGCGCGCCTAGCTGATCGTTGCCTGGCCCTGACGCCCCTTCGTGTGGCGCCGCCGGCGGCGCTGGGCCAGGGTGAGGCGGTGGAACGGGACGACCTCGAGGCGGGACCGCTGCGCGTGGCGCCGTACCTCCTCAACAAGGTCCTCGTGCACGGCGAGCGCGCCGGTCGCATCGTCGAGGTCGAGGCGTACCACGGCTCCGACGATCCGGCCTCGCACGCCTACCGGGGCCTGACCCCGCGCACGGCGGTCATGTTCGGGCCGCCCGGGCTTCCTCTACGTGTACTTCACCTACGGGATGCACTGGTGCGCCAACGTGGTGTGCGGCCCGGACGGCGAGGCCGCCGCCGTGCTGATCCGGGCCCTCGAACCGCTGCGCGGCATCGAGGCCATGCGGGCCAGCCGCCCGGCCGCCCGGCGCGACATCGACCTGTGCAACGGGCCGGCCAAGCTCTGCCAGGCCCTGGCCATCACCGGGGCGGACAGCGGGGGCGACCTGCTGGCCCCGCCGGCCCGCCGTCGCCGGCGGAGCTCCGCCCGGGCGCCGCCGATCCCGGTCCGGCTGGAGGACGACGGCACGGCCCCGCCCCGCCGTCCCGGCCGCGGGGTGCGGATCGGCATCACCGTCGCCACCGAGCGGCCCTGGCGCTTCTGGGTGGCCGGGAATCCGAACGTGAGCCGCTGAGCTCGCCCGGGCGCGGTGCGGCGTCACCGGACGGCCGGGGCGGGTCCGTCCCGGCGGCGGTCCGACCGCCGCTCCGGGGTCCGGCGGGCCGGGGCGGTGGCGCCCGGCGCGCAAGGCCGGCGGCGACAACTGCGCTGACCAGGGGCGATGCCTGCATCGGGCGTGCCTTTAGGGACTAAAGACCCTTTTGCGGATTTTCAGAGGCAGCGCGGCCGCTATTTCGTGCACTATTTACGGCACGCAGTTGCGTCACAAGCGGTAGATCGAGGAAATTCAACCGGCGGAGCACGTCTCCCGGGGCTGGCCCTTATGGCGGAGGGTGGGGCGGAAAGCCAGTTGACTTCGAGCACCGGGTGGCATGCGGAGGTCCGGGTGGATCGCCGCATGCCACCAATCGGTGTGCAGTGCGGGAGCCGGCGGAGGTCCGGGCTGGTGGGGCCGGCGGCCGGGAGGGATCCCGGGTCCCCGGGGAGGCCAGCCTGGGCTTCCGGGCATCCGCGCCGCCCGAGAGGTCTCCCGCTAGCATGCTACGAGGCGATGGGCTCCGAGGGCCTTCCGGCATTGGCCGGTGGGTTGGAATCGCCCCGGCCGAACGCGTTGACGACGCCCCGTGCGTCTGATATGTTGACTCACCCGCCGGACAGACCGCCCAGGTCCGTCCGGCAGCCGAAGGAGACTCGCCGGCGGAGCAATCCGTCCGGAGCAGTCCTTCGGAACACCCGGCACCAACACCGGCAGTAGTGGTGTGTGCCCGGTCGCTCCTTGAAAACGGAATAGTGAGAGCCAAAAGCCAGTGCGGGCAATTCATCCGCTCCGGTTTCACCGGAAGTGGATGGGTTGTACGTCAATTTAGTAAAACGCAGTAACACAGGCTCTGGATCCTCCTCGGAGGTGAACGTGCCTGTGGTTGCCAATGGTTCGAGTCAGAACCTGGCGACTCTCTGATTCTTGGCCGGAGCGAGGCCCTTTCGGGGGTATCGAGCCGGTCGTGAGTCTCGATGGAGAGTTTGATCCTGGCTCAGGACGAACGCTGGCGGCGTGCCTAACACATGCAAGTCGAACGCGCTCCATTCGGTAGCAATACTGATGAAGAGTGAGTGGCGAACGGGTGAGTAGCACGTGAGCAACCTGCCCCGAAGACCGGGACAACACCGGGAAACCGGTGCTAATACCGGATATCCCTATCGGACCGCATGATCTCGATAAGGAAATGGATTCCGCTTCGGGAGGGGCTCGCGGCCTATCAGCTTGTTGGTGGGGTAATGGCCTACCAAGGCTTCGACGGGTAGCTGGTCTGAGAGGACGATCAGCCACACTGGGACTGAGACACGGCCCAGACTCCTACGGGAGGCAGCAGTGGGGAATCTTGCGCAATGGGCGAAAGCCTGACGCAGCAACGCCGCGTGGAGGACGAATGCTTTCTGAGTTGTAAACTCCTTTCAGCAGGGACGATAGTGACGGTACCTGCAGAAGAAGCACCGGCCAACTACGTGCCAGCAGCCGCGGTGATACGTAGGGTGCAAGCGTTGTCCGGATTTATTGGGCGTAAAGGGCTCGTAGGCGGTTTGATAAGTCGGGTGTGAAACCTCCAGGCTCAACCTGGAGCCGCCACTCGATACTGTCATGACTTGAATTCGGTAGGGGACCACGGAATTCCTGGTGTAGCGGTGAAATGCGCAGATATCAGGAGGAACACCAGCAGCGAAGGCGGTGGTCTGGGCCGACATTGACGCTGAGGAGCGAAAGCGTGGGGAGCGAACAGGATTAGATACCCTGGTAGTCCACGCCGTAAACGTTGGGCACTAGGTGTGGGGACTATTCAACGGTTTCCGTGCCGCAGCTAACGCATTAAGTGCCCCGCCTGGGGAGTACGGCCGCAAGGCTAAAACTCAAAGGAATTGACGGGGGCCCGCACAAGCGGCGGAGCATGTGGCTTAATTCGAGGCAACGCGAAGAACCTTACCTGGGTTTGACATGTAGGGAAAAGCCGTAGAGATACGGTGTCCTTCGGGGCCTTACACAGGTGGTGCATGGCTGTCGTCAGCTCGTGTCGTGAGATGTTGGGTTAAGTCCCGCAACGAGCGCAACCCTTGTCCTATGTTGCCAGCGGGTAATGCCGGGGACTCGTAGGAGACTGCCGGGGTCAACTCGGAGGAAGGTGGGGACGACGTCAAGTCATCATGCCCCTTACGTCCAGGGCTGCACACATGCTACAATGGCTGGTACAACGGGCTGCTAATCCGCGAGGAGGAGCCAATCCCCAAAGCCAGTCTCAGTTCGGATTGGAGTCTGCAACTCGACTCCATGAAGTCGGAGTCGCTAGTAATCCCGGATCAGCAACGCCGGGGTGAATACGTTCCCGGGCCTTGTACACACCGCCCGTCACACCACGAAAGTCGGTAACACCCGAAGCCGGTGGCCCAACCTTTTAGGAGGGAGCCGTCGAAGGTGGGATCGGTGATTGGGGTGAAGTCGTAACAAGGTAGCCGTACCGGAAGGTGCGGCTGGATCACCTCCTTTCTAAGGAGTGCTATCGGTGCCTTTTGATCATTCGATTGATTGGATTTGCCGATCACTACCCAGTTGAACACTGGTTATTCGGCTGCTCTCGTACACCGGCAGATGATTGGCCGCCTTTGATTGCCTCACTTCGGTGAGGCGGTCGGAGCCCGCCCTTCACGGATCGGTCCCTTCGAGGTCAGTTGGACTCTCGCTATTTCGTTTTGAGGGAGCGACCCTTTGCGGGTCCTCCCCGGTGACGTCCCCTTTTGCATCGTGCTGTGCGCGAGCGAAGCGGGCCACGAGTTTTCGAGCCCATGTGAGCTCCTCGTGTCCCTCTCTTCGGTCGTGCGGTGTCGGCACACCGCTTCGGGCGACCGCTCACCCCGTGCGTGCCCTGGTCGGGCGGTTGTTCCGGCTGCTTTCCGCGATGGCTTTTGCGGTTGGCGGTGAACGGAGTTCCGTCCTCGGCGTCGCGCTGCACCGTCCCTTGAGAATTCCAAAGCGAGCACGAGCATCTTTTGTTCTCCAAGCTACAAAGAGCCAACGGTGGATGCCTTGGCGCCTAAAGCCGAAGAAGGACGTGGGCGACTGCGAAAAGCCACGGGAAGCTGTCTACCAAGCGACGATCCGTGGATATCCGAATGGGGCAACCCAACACCTGTCATGAGGTGTTACTCCTGCCTGAATGTATAGGGCAGGGCGAGGGAACCGGGTGAATTGAAACATCTAAGTAACCCGAGGAGAGGAAAACAACAGTGACTCCCTGAGTAGCGGCGAGCGAAACGGGAAGAGCCTAAACCGTGCCGGTGTATGAGCCTGGTGGCGCTGCCGGTATGGGGTTGTGGGACTCGAGAGACGGAACACCAGATCCGTCACGGAGTTACAAATTCAATGCGTAGTGGAATCAGTCAGGAAAGCTGAACCAAAGAGGGTAATGGTCCCGTACACAAAACACATTGAACTCCGCTTGAGCACCCGAGTAGCGCCGGATCCGGGAAAGCCGGCGTGAATCTGCGAGGACCATCTCGTAAGGCTAAGTACTCTTAGGCGACCGATAGTGAACTAGTACCGTGAGGGAAAGGTGAAAAGTACCCCGGGAGGGGAGTGAAATAGTACCTGAAACCGTTGGCTTACAAACAGTCAAAGCGTCGTTGCTCCACCGTTGTCGTGATCCCTTCGGGTGAAAGCGATGACACTAGGTGGATGTCAGCCGTGATGGCGTGCCTTTTGAAGAATGAGCCAGCGAGTTACGGTGTGTGGCGAGGTTAACCAGCGATGGGTAGCCGAAGCGAAAGCGAGTCTGAATAGGGCGTTGAGTCGCATGCTGTAGACCCGAAGCCGAGTGAGCTTGCCATGGGCAGGCTGAAGCGAAGGTAAGACTTCGTGGAGGGCCGAACCCACCTAGGTTGAAAACTGGGGGGATGACCTGTGGCAAGGGGTGAAAGGCCAATCAAACTCGGTGATAGCTGGTTCTCCCCGAAATGCATTTAGGTGCAGCGTCGGGTGTTCAGCATCGGAGGTAGAGCACTGGATGGGCTAGGGGGCCTACAAGCTTACTGACCCCAACTAAACTCCGAATGCCGATGCTCAAGAACCCGGCAGTGAGACCACGAGGGATGAGCTTCGTTGGTCGAAAGGGAAACAGCCCAGACCGCCGGCTAAGGCCCCAAATTCTTGACTAAGTGGAAAACGATGTGGGAACGCAAAGACAGCCAGGAGGTTGGCTCAGAAGCAGCCATCCTTAAAAGAGTGCGTAATAGCTCACTGGTCGAGTGGTCCTGCGCGGATAATGTAACGGGGCTCAAGTCAAGAGCCGAAGCCGCGGATTCCTGCTTTATGCAGGAGTGGTAGGGGAGCGTCGATCTCGCAGCGAAGCGGTGGTGTGAACCGTCGTGGAGCGTGGTCGAGTGCGAATGCTGGTATGAGTAGCGAGAGAGGAGTGAGAAACTCCTCCGCCGTAAGCCCAAGGGTTCCTGGGGAAGGCTAATCCTCCCAGGGTAAGTCGGGAGCTAAGGCGAGGCCGAGAGGCGTAGTCGATGCACAACTGGTTGATATTCCAGTACCTCCGTGTCCGCGTCCATTCCAAGCCAGGGGTACTAAGGGGCTGACCTTCGGGTCGAACCGACAAACTCTGGGGCGGACAGCAAAGGAGTGACGCAGGAGGATAGGTGAGCCCAGGCGTTGGTTGTCCTGGGGTAAGCGTGTAGGGAGGGATCTAGGTAAATCCGGATCCCATGATCCTGAGACGCGATGCCGAGCCGTTTCAGGCGAAGTCACTGATTCCATGCTGCCTAGAAAAACTTCTAGCGAGTTGACACGGAGCCCGTACCCCAAACCAACACAGGTGGGCGGGTAGAGAATACCAAGGCGATCGGGAGAACTGTGGTTAAGGAACTCGGCAAAATTCCTCCGTAACTTCGGGAGAAGGAGGGCCTCGATAGGGTGATGGACTTTACGTCCTGATGCCTGAGGGGGCCGCAGAGAATTGGGGAAAGCGACTGTTTACTAAAAACACAGGAGCGTGCTAAGTCGTAAGACGACGTATACGCTCTGACGCCTGCCCGGTGCCGGAAGGTTACGGGGAAGGGTTAGTCTTCGGACGAAGCTCTGAACCTAAGCCCCGGTAAACGGCGGCCGTAACTATAACGGTCCTAAGGTAGAATTCCCATAGAGTGCAATGGGTGTTGCCCCCCGTATCGGCAACGATGCGGTGAGTAGCCGGCCATATGCTGGAAACTCCGAGTATCCGACGGTACTCATTCATGTCACAACCGTTCTTTAGGTGTGTGGCGTGGGCAGTGACAATCCGTTCGGTGCGGACAATCAGCAGGAAAGACTCTGGTACTGCGGATGGATTGCCGGTTTCGTCGATGGGGAAGGCTGTTTCAGCTGCCCCATCTTCCGGAATCGGAAGACGGCGCTTCGCTGGCAGGTGCAGCCCACCTTCGTGGTGGTCCAGTCAGCGTCGAGTCGGGATGTGTTGGAAGACCTTGCACGCTTCTTCGGATGCGGCAAGGTGTATGTGAATCGCAGACACGACAATCACCGGGAGGATTTGTACCGGTATTACGTCGGGAGGTTCGCAGACCTACGGGACGTGATCGTCCCGTTCTTCCAGGAGCACCAACTTCGAACTTCAAAGAAGGACAACTTCGATAAGTTCAAGACAGTGCTTCGTCTCATGGAGGAGCGCAAGCACCTCACGGTCTCCGGCTTGATTGAAATAGCCGAGATCGCGGAGACGATGAATCATCGAAAGCCATCTGAAGTCCTGAGAATCCTCAGAGACCAAACGCCGACCACCTCACAGGTCATATAGGTAATCCCTGTGAGATGAAGAGATGGTCCGGTCCCTGCGGCGACATAGGGAGATCGGCGGAAACGACCGAGCCGCTAGTCAGTGGAAGATTTGAGTGACTAGTTGTAACAGAACAAGCGAAATTCCTTGTCGGGTAAGTTCCGACCTGCACGAATGGCGTAACGACTTTCCTACTGTCTCAACCACAGACCCGGCGAAATTGAAGTACGAGTAAAGATGCTCGTTAGCTGCATCAGGACGGAAAGACCCCGTGGACCTTTACTACAGCTTGATGTTGAGTTTTGGTACTATTTGTGTAGGATAGGTGGGAGACTTTGAAGCATTGGCGCCAGCCAGTGTGGAGTCAACCTTGAAATACCACCCTTTTAGTGCCGGGACTCTAACCTTGGTCCGTTATCCGGATCAGGAACAGCGTCAGGTGGGTAGTTTGACTGGGGCGGTCGCCTCCTAAAATGTAACGGAGGCGCCCAAAGGTTCCCTCAGGCTGGTTGGCAATCAGCTGTCGAGTGCAATGGCAAAAGGGAGCTTGACTGCGAGACCTACAAGTCGAGCAGGTGCGAAAGCAGGGCATAGTGATCCAGCGGTTGCTTATGGAAGCGCCGTTGCTCAACGGATAAAAGGTACCCCGGGGATAACAGGCTCATCTTCCCCAAGAGTCCATATCGACGGGAAGGTTTGGCACCTCGATGTCGGCTCGTCGCATCCTGGGGCTGAAGCCGGTCCCAAGGGTTGGGCTGTTCGCCCATTAAAGCGGTACGCGAGCTGGGTTTAGAACGTCGTGAGACAGTGGATAAAACCGCGCTGTCTATAAACTTGGCTATATGCTGGAAACACCGGTGAATCCTGCGCTACTCGATTCCGAAATGGAACCAGTGACAACGTGCGTAGGTGCGGACAATCAGCAGGAAAGACTCAGGAAACTGAGAATCCTCAGAGACCATATGCCGAGCGCTCTCGCTGACCAGCGAGGGTGAAGATATGGTCCGATCTGCATGGCGACATGCAGAGTCAGGCAGAAATGACCTGGCCCCCGACCGCTCGGTCGGTGGTAACAAGAAATGTCGGTCCCTATCCGATGCAGCCGTAGGAGATTTGAGAAAGGCTGTCCCTAGTACGAGAGGACCGGGACGGACGTAGCTCTCGTGTGCCAGTTGTCCTGCCAAGGGCACGGCTGGTTAGCGACCTACGGGTGGGATAAGCGCTGAAAGCATCTAAGTGCGAAGCCCGTTTCGAGATGAAATCTCCCACAGGGTTAACCTGGTAAGGCCCGTGGCTAGACGACCACGTTGATAGGCCGGAGGTGTAAGTGCGGCAACGTATTCAGCCGACCGGTACTAATCGGCCGAGGGCTTGGAGATCTACCGCTCGTGCTCGCTTTGGGACGCTCAGGGACTGCTTTGCAGTCCTGGTGAGGCGCCCTCCCTGGACATATGTCCTTGGAGTCGGCCGCCCGCCGAGCGCACAGTTTCCGGTGGCCATGGCGGCGGGGAAACACCCGTTCCCATTCCGAACACGGCAGTTAAGCCCGCCCGCGCCGATGGTACTTGGGGGGAGGCCCCCTGGGAGAGTAGGTCGTCGCCGGGATTTCTAATCGACTAAATCCCCTTTTGAGCTCCGGCTCGAGGGGATTTTGTCGTTTTCGGGACCGTTTGGCGGACACGTGGCTTACATGGACTCTTTGCCCGGGCGACCGATCCGGGCGGCGGGGACCGCCTGCGATACTGCGAGCCATGCGGGTTCCATCGGCCCGAACTGCACCATGACGGACACCGAGATCGGACCACCGACGAAGAGCGGCCTCGTCGGAGCGGCCCACCGGCGCCGCCCTTGCTGGGTGCCGATGGGCCGACGGGACACCGAGGAGAGCCACCGGGCCGCCACGCCTCTCGAGCTGCTCTTCGACCTGTGCTTCGTCGTCGCCGTCTCGCAGGCGGGCACCCAGCTGAACGACGCGCTCAGCGTCGGCCACTACCAGAGCGGGATCGTCGGCTTCTTCATGGTGTTCTTCGCCATCTGGTGGGCCTGGGTCAACTTCACCTGGTTCGCCTCGGCCTACGACGTCGACGACCTGCTCTACCGCCTGCTGACCTTCGTCCAGATCGTCGGGGTCCTCGATCCTGGCCGCCGGGCGTCTCCAACGCCTTCGACCATGCCAACTTCACCGTCATCACGATCGGCTACGTGGTCATGCGCGTGGCCATGGTGGGCCAATGGCTGCGGGCCGCCGCCGGTGACCCCGCAGGAAGGTCGGTGGCCCTGCACTACGCGGTCGGCATCAGCATCTGCCAGGTCGGCTGGGTCGTGCGCCTCTTCCTCCCGCACGACGCCGGGGTCGTGGCCTTCTATCTGCTGGCCCTGCTCGAAATGCTGGTGCCGGCGTGGGCCGAGCGCCGGGGCGATCGCTCCGGCACGCCGTGGCATCCCGGGCACATCAACGAGCGCTACGGCCTGTTCACCCTCATCGTGCTCGGCGAGTGCATCGCCGCCGCCACCGTCGCCATCCACGACGCCAGTGCCGTGCACGACGAGTCGTCCGCCGCCCTCGGGGCCGTCGTCGGTGGGGCGGTGCTCCTGGTGTTCTCGATCTGGTGGTGGTACTTCGAGCACCCGTCCGAGGAGGGGTTGCGCATGTCGCGGGGCACGGCGTTCTTCTGGGGCTACGGCCACTACTTCGTCTTCTCGTCGGTCGCCGCGCTGGGCACAGGGCTCGAGCTGGCGGCGGCGAGCACGCACGGCGGCGAGGGCACGGTGCCCCAGTCGGAGGCGGGACTGGCCATCGCCATCCCCGTGGCCGCCTTCTTCGTCGTGACCGCGGTGCTGCAGGCGAAGCTCGACGGGATCGGAGCGTTGGCGCATCGTGCTCGTCGTCGTGACCGCCGTCGTCGTGCTCGGCCTGGGCGGGGCGGCGGCCGGCAGCACCGACATCGGCGTGGCCGACGCTCCTCATGGGGCTGGCCGTCGCCGCGCTGGTCGCCGTCGACGAATGGCGGCATCCCAAGCGAACGAGGACGGAGGGGTTGCCCGCCTAGACTCGCTCGATGCCCTCGGACGGATCTCGCAGCCCTCGGCGCGCCCCGAGTGGGCGTACTGGGCGCCCGGCGGCCCGTTCGGGGTCGGGGTCGGGCCGTTCGGGCGGCGCTGGGGCGGCGCCGGCAAGGGCCGTCCCGGCACGACCGGGCGGCGTCCGGCGTCTGGCACCTCGTCCTATCGGACTGGTGCCGCCGGCGCCGGCGCCGGCGCGGGCGGGGGCGCACGAGGGACGGGACGTTCGGGCGGCGGGGCCAGCGGCGCAGGCGGTGGTTCCAGCCGCACCGGGTCCTCGAGCCGGAGCGCCGGCACCCGGACTGGACGGCCGGCGGCGTCGGCGGCCGGTGGGAGTGGACGCTCGGGTCCGCGGCGCGACGACTCGGGCCGGCCGGCGAGCAGGAGCGCCGGCGCACGGGGCGCAACGGCTGGGCGCCCTCGGACAGGATCGGCGACCAGGAGCGACGGACGGACCTCGAGCAGCTCGAACGGGAGGACGACCGGGCGCATCGAGGTCGGGGACCGGCACCACCCGGGGACGTCCGCCCGCCGCTCGCAGCGCCGGACCGGGTCCTCGTTCGGGCGCACCCCGAGGGGGTGCTGCCGATCGCGGTCGTGACCGGGATCGTGAGTGGGACTCGGAACGACCCCGCAGCCGGGCCGAGCACCCGGGACACCACGGAACGGCCGCGCAGCTACGAGGACGCCGCCGCCCCGCTGCCCAGGGGCGCCAAGAAGTGGGGGAACGTGGCCCGGCGCGGCGCCCGCGAGGTGGCCGCCCAGGGTGACCCCGAGGGTGGGCAGCGCAACACGTACTCCATCGACGAGCGCAAGCGCCGCCAGAACACCCCGCCGCCCGCCGAAGAGCCAGGAGCGCTGGGTCCGGGCCGACGGCGCCGGCAAGGAATGGGAGGACACCGCGCCCATCCCGAGCAAGGGCCGCAGCAAGCGCGGCCGCCAGCCGAGCCGCCACTGAGCGACAGCACGAACAGCGGCGGGAACGCCGGCAGTGCCGGTGCCGCACTGGCCGCACTGTCGGGCCGGCGCACCCTGCCGGCCGACGTGGCCGCCGAGATCCGCAAGGCGGCCGACGTGGCCACCGCCGCCCACCGCGAGCGCCTGGTCGAGCGGGCCGAGTCCGCGTTCGGCGCCTTCGACCGGGGCCGCTTCCAAGATGCGCTGCGAGCCATCAAGCCCGTGGCCGACGAAGCGCCGGCCGTCCCCGACGTGCGGGAGCTGGCCGGGCTGGCCGCCTATCGGGTCGGACGCTGGCGCGAAGCCGTGCGCCACCTCACGGCCTTCGGCGAGCTCAGCGACTCCACCGAGCACCTGCCGATCCTCATGGACTGCCAGCGGGCGCTGCACAAGCCCAAGAAGGTGGCCGAGCTCTGGGCCGAACTGCGGCAGCGCTCACCCGAGCCCGACGTGTTGGCCGAGGGCCGGATTGTGGCGGCGGCCTCTCTGGCCGACGGCGGCGACCTGAGCGGGGCCATCGCCATGCTCTCCACGGCCGGCGCGACCAAGGCGCTGCGCAACCCCTCCGAGCGCCACATCCGCCAGTGGTACCTGCTGGCCGACCTCTACGAGCGGGCGGGCGACGTGCCCCGGGCCCGCGAGTACTTCGAGCGGGTGCTGCGGGCCGCACCCGACGCCTACGACGTGGCCGACCGCCTGCGTGGCCTCGGACCCGAGCGCCGCCCCCGCACCGGCGGCGGCCGCCCGTCCCGGGCCACCAGCCCGAAGAAGTTGACGAAGAAGGCGGCCGGCGACGCGGCCGTCAAGGCGACCCCGGCCAAGGCCAGCCGCCCGACCGCGCCTAGAGGCGCCGGCTACGAGCAGCGGTGCCGTCACTCACGCCGGCACCGTCGCCTACGGCGTCGTCCCGGTCGGCGCAGCCGGAGCCGTCGTCGGCGTGGTCGCCGCCGGCGGGAGCGGTCGTCGGAGTCGGCGCCGGAGCCGGAGCCGTCGTGGTGGTCGTCGTCGACGACGTCGACGTCGTCGTGGTCGGCGGGGGAGCGGTCCCGAAGTTGGGCCCCTCGATGGTCACCAGGGTGCCGATCGGGGTGAGGGGCCAGACCAGGGCCGCGTCGGCATACGGCATCTCGATACAGCCGTTGCTCTGCGGCGTCCCGTACGACGCCCGGATGAACCCGTGCAGGGCATCGCCCCCGTTGAAGTAGCTGGCGTAGGGCACGTTGGGGTCGTTGTAGGTGCTGCCGTCGGGGTTGGTCCCCTTCATGTCCGAGTAGCGCACGTGCTCGAAGACGGCGTAGGTGCCGTCGGTCGTGTCGGCGCCCGGGGCGCCCGAGTTCACCGGGATGCCCACGTACTTGGCCACGCCGTCCTGGTAGAGGGTGAGGTTCTGGGGGACCACCTTGTTGACCAGCACGTAGACGTAGGGCACCGGGTTCGTCTTGTGGTTGATGGTGTCGTTGATCAGCGCGGTCCACACGGCCGGGCCGGCCTCACCGTCGACGCCGAGGTTGTTCTCGTTCTCGAACGCCTCAATGGCCGCCTTGGTGATCTCGTTCGTCGTGCCCTGCGTCCACAGCGAGGTCAGCTGGGCCGGCTGGTCGGGCCAGCGCCAGGCGAAGGTGCCCGGCTGGTCCAGGGCCAGGTTGGCCAGCGCGGGCGCGGGACCGATCTGGGTGTAGGTCAGCGGCAGGTAGTCCAACCCGGCCAGGAGCTCCTGGACCCGCAGCGTGTCGCCGGCCGCCACGTCGAACGTGATGGTGGGATGGCCCGACAGCTCGGTCCCGTCGGTCGCCCGCAGTCCCGAGGTCCCGCCGGGCAGGGTGACCGTCTCCTGGGTGGCGGGGACGAAGGGCGAATGCAGGCGGTAGGCGAGCTTGGTGGGCGCGGTCTGGACCCACTTGCCGCCGATGTCGGGGCTCAGCATCGGCGCCGCCTTCTTCAGGTCGACCGGCTCGGAGAAGGTCAGGGTGATCGTGGTGTTCGAGGCCACGTCCTCGTCGCCGGCTGCGGGCACCGAGGACTTGAGGTAGAAGCCGGTCATCTGGCGGCCGCTGCCCGAATCCGCATCCGAACCGGCCGCGCCCCGGCGAGCCCGACGAGGCGTGCGACGTCCGGTCGGCCGTGGCCGAGGTGCTCGGGTGCGACGCGCCCGATCGACCCGACCCGGACCCCGACCCCGTCACGTAGACGAGCGCGCCGATGGCCACCACGGCGGCCACCACCAGGATCGCCGGGGGGACGCGGATCTGGGTCTTCCGGCGGGAACCGGCAACGTCCATAAGCCTCCGCTCGCTCGCCCCGTCGTTGCGCTTTACCCGATTTGTTTGCAGCGTATGGGTGAAAATCTCGAAAGAGGCGTCAGCAGGGCCCGATTCACCCTTCGGACGCGAGAAGACACGTGTGAAGACGAGCCGAATGGCAGAGCGACCGGGTCCAGGTCCGGCCGCCCGACCGGAGCCACACCCACAAGGTCCCGCCCACCCCCTCCACTACGCTTGGCCCCATGAGCACCGACCTCCACGCGCTCCTGGGCGACGACGCCGACAGCCTCCTGGGCTACACCGCCAAGGCCTTCCCCCGGGAGAACCTGACCCTGCCCGGACCGGACTACCTCGACCGGGTCTTCACCAACAGCGACCGCTCGCCGACGGTGCTGCGCAACCTCGGGAGCATGTACAACCACGGACGCCTCGCCGGCACTGGATACCTCTCGATCCTTCCCGTGGACCAGGGCATCGAGCACTCGGCCGCCGCCTCCTTCGCCAAGAACCCGATCTACTTCGACCCGCTGAACCTGCTCGAGCTCGCCCTGGCCGGCGAGTGCTCGGCCGTGGCGACGACGCTGGGCACGCTCGGCCTCGCCTCGCGCAAGTACGTGCACCGCATCCCCTTCATCGTGAAGCTGAACCACAACGCGTTCTTGCACATGCCCGACACCTACGACCAGATCATGTTCTCCTCGGTGCGCCAGGCCTCCGACCTCGGCGCCATGGGCGTGGGCGCCACCATCTACTTCGGCTCCGACGACATGGACCGCGAGCTCCAGCAGGTGGGCGAGGCCTTCGCCGAGGCGCACCGGCTCGGCATGTTCACCGTGCTCTGGTGCTACCTGCGCAACGCCGCCTTCAAGAAGGACGGCGTCAACTACGAGGTGTCGGCCGACCTGACCGGCCAGGCCAACCACATGGGCGTCACCATCGAGGCCGACATCATCAAGCAGAAGCAGCCCGAGAACAACGGCGGCTACACGGCGATCGGCTTCGGCAAGACCGACCCCCTCGTCTACGACGAGCTGACGACGGACAACCCGATCGACCTCACCCGCTGGCAGGTCGTCAACTGCTACGCCGGCCGCATCGGCCTCATCAACTCGGGCGGCGAGTCCAAGGGCGAGGGCGACCTGGCCCAGGCCGTGCGCACCGCCGTCATCAACAAGCGGGCCGGCGGCACGGGCCTCATCGTCGGCCGCAAGGCCTTCCAGCGCCCCATGGCCGAGGGCGCCGCCCTCATCCACTCCATCCAGGACGTCTACCTGGACGCAGTCGGTCACCATCGCCTGATTCGACCGGGCGCCGCCTGATCCCCTGGCGGGGCCGGCCTCGCTCCGACCGCCGGAACGATTCCGGAGGACAGGACCCGGCGATCCCGCCACCGTCGGGGCCAATCTCGTCCCCAGGGAGGCAACCTTTCTCGGCCGGGACGGGGTTGTAGGAGTTGATGCGCGCGGCAATCCTCGAGAGTCGGAGTCCCCGGCGGTGACGGCGAACCGGCGCCCGGATCCCGAGACGACGCGGCGCGAGTTCGACGAGTTCGTCGCCGCCACCGCCGAATCGTTGCTGCGGGCGGTCTACCTGGTCGTGTGGGACGACAGGAGGCCGAGGATCTGCTCCAGGAGTGCTATCTCCGATTGGCCCGACGCTGGCCCCGGGTGCGGCGCATGGAGAATCCGCGGGCCTACGCCCGCAAGATCCTGGTCAACCTGGCGCTGGACGGCGCGTTCGCCGCCAGCGGCGCAACGTCGAACTGGGTCAGGCGGATTCCCGCGCCGTCGAGGGCCACCAGGACCCTGCGGCCGGCGCCGCGTTCGGCCGGATCGACGCGGGCACCGACCTCGAGCAGTCGCTCGGAACACTGACGCCGCGGCAGCGGGCGGTGCTCGTGTTGCGCTTCCTCCATGACCTCTCCGAGGCCCAGGTGGCCGACCTCATGGGGTGCTCCGTCGGCACCGTCAAGAGCACGACGTCGCGGGCGCTCGAGCACCTCAGGAGCGCCGAGCCTGAACCCCTTCACCACGTTTCACACCAGGACCCAGAAAGGAGCCTTCCCCGATGAACGCAGACCAGCTCGAGGCTGACATCACGGCGGCGCTCACCGCGCGCGCCGCCGCCCTTCCTTCCGACGCCGCACGCAGGGTGCGCGCCGTCGACTACCGCCCCCGGGCACACCGCAACCGCCTGCCGGCGACGCTCGGGGCGTGCGCCGCCACGGCCGGAGCTGCGGCCGCAGCCTCGGTGATCTTGATTGGTTCGGCGCCGGCCGCCTACGCAGGCTGGAGCCCCACCCCCAGCCTGGCGGCCGGACCCTCCGGAGCCACGGCGACCAGCTGCCAGTCCCAGCTGCAGTCGATGCCCGGCGACCCGGGATCGTCGTCGTCGTCCGGATCGACGGCGTGGCAGGAGCTCCTCACCGATGTGCGCGGTCCCTTCACCATCGAGCTGTACCAAGACGGCGATGCCGATGCAGCCTGTTTCACGGGGCCCTCGATCATCGAGGTCGACCAGATCGGGTCCACCGGGTCATCGGGCGGAGTCTCCAACCGGATCTCGGTGCAGCAACAATCCAGCGGCGGGGGTGGCGCCGGCGGCGGGGGCGGCGCCGGTGGACCCGCCGCCACGAGCTCTTCGGGATCGGTCAGTGACACCGCGTCCGGCGATCTCGAGCAGGTCCTGCAGAACCACCTCACAACCCCGAGCGACGGGCCCTACACGCTGGTGAACGGGCGGACCGGCTCAGGCGTGACCGGAGTCACCTTGGTGCGCGACGACGGCCAGGACGTCGTGGCCAGCGTGGCCGACGGCTGGTTCGTCGCCTGGTGGCCCGGCGGTGCGACCGCCACGTCCGCGCAGGTCACCACCGCTTCGGGAACGACCACCGAGCCGCTGCAGTCGGTCCTGCGCGCCGGAGGACCTGATGGGTCGCCCGGCGGCCCCCCGGCTACGTCGCCTGACAGCGGGGCATCGACAGGTCCCTCCCTGCATTCGGGTTCGGAGGGTGGCCCGTCCACAGCGAACTCCGGCTCAGGCAACACGGGCGACAGCGGCAGTGCTCCCTGACGGGGGTTCCGATCGGCTCGGTCGACCGGCGCCGCCCTACGAGGCGTGTGCGAACGTGAGAGAGAAGGTGGATCCGGTGGCACCCGTCGCCAGAGCGCTGCTCTTGACCAGCGTCACGCCCCCGTCCAGCGCGTTGTACTCCGTCGGGCTCTCGAAGCCGAGATAGTCGCCATCGACGGTCGCGTTGGACAGCGTGGCTTTCGAAAAGGTGGGAACGGGGAAGTTGTCCACCGCCAGCTAGTTGAAACTTCCGGCGTCGACGACCGATTCGTCGACGGGACTCGTGTCCTCGTCGAACCAGTGCTTGCCGTTGGTGACGTCGTGGACCTGCGAAGGTCGCCGTGGCGGATTCGGACAAGGAGGTCACGACCGTGTCTCCCGCCTTTGGGCTCACGTCCCGGGTCCGAGCGGACTCCGGGGACCTCGACGGGCTCTGCCCGAGCCCATTTCGACGGTACGCCGGTGGGCCCGAATCGACAGTCGGGCGGCCGACACATGGAGGCCATTGCCATGGATACTCCGGCCAACAGTCGCGCGAGCCCGGCTGCGCTCACCCTTCCGACCTGGGACGCAGGTGGGATCTGCGCCGGCGAGAGTAGTGTTAACCCGAACGAAACATTGGACGAAGTGCCTGGCGCGCCCTCGGGGTGACGTCGGCGCAGCGAGGCCCGCCGCGGCGACCAGCGGCACAGCGAGGCCGGGTTCTCGGGCGTCCACGACAGGAGACGAGGCAGCCCGTGGCATCGGGAACGCAGCACCACACCGAGCAGTTGGACCAGGTCATCGTGCGCTTCGCCGGGGACTCCGGCGACGGCATGCAGCTGACCGGCGACCGCTTCACCACCAGCAGCGCCCTCCTGGGCAACGACCTGTCCACCTTCCCCGACTTCCCGGCCGAGATCCGGGCGCCGGCCGGCACGGTGAACGGGGTGTCTGCCTTCCAGGTCCACATCTCGGACCACGACATCCTCACCCCGGGCGACTCGCCCAACGTGCTCGTGGCCATGAACCCGGCCGCCCTCAAGGCCAACATCGACCTCATGGCCAAGGGGACCGTCCTCATCGTCAACAGCGACTCCTTCGAGGAGCGGGACCTGACCAAGGCCGGCTACGCGGCCAGCCCGCTGACCGACGGCTCGCTCGCCGCCTACACGGTCTACGAGGTGCCCATGACCTCCATCACCCAGGAGGTCTGCAAGGAGGCCGGGGTCAAGCCGCGTGACGCCGAGCGCTCCAAGAACTTCTTCGCCCTGGGCCTCATCAGCTGGCTCTACACCCGCCCGATCGACCCCACCATCGAGTGGATCACCCAGCGCTTCGGCGGCCGGCCCCAGGTGGCCGACGCCAACACCCGGGCCTTCCGGGCCGGCTACGACTTCGGCGAGACGGCCGAGCTCTTCGAGTCCAACTACGAGGTCAAGCCGGCCACCTTCGAGAAGGGCGAGTACGTCCAGGTCACCGGGAACCAGGCGCTGGCCTGGGGCCTGATCACCGCCTCCCGCCTGGCCGGCGTGCCCCTGTTCCTGGGGAGCTACCCGATCACGCCGGCCTCGGACATCCTCCACGAGCTCAGCCGGCGCAAGGAGTTCGGCGTCCGCACCTTCCAGGCCGAGGACGAGATCGCCGGCATCGGCGCCGCCCTGGGGGCGGCCTTCGGCGGGGCGCTCGGCGTGACCACGACGTCGGGGCCCGGCCTCGACCTCAAGTCCGAGTCCATCGGCCTGGCCATCAACCTCGAGCTGCCCCTCGTCATCGTCGACGTGCAGCGGGGCGGCCCCTCGACCGGCCTGCCCACCAAGACCGAGCAGGCCGACCTCCTCCACGCCATGTACGGGCGCCACGGCGAGGCGCCGCTGCCGATCGTGGCGCGCGCAGACGCCGAGCGACTGCTTCGCCGCCGCCATCGAGGCCACCCGCCTGGCCGTGAAGTACCGGACGCCGGTGATTCTGCTGTCCGACGGCTACCTGGCCAACGGGGCCGAGCCCTGGAAGCTGCCCGACCTCGACACCTTCGAGACCATCGACCCCGCCTTCGCCTCGGAGCCCAACCACGAGGACGCCGACGGCCAGCAGGTCTTCTGGCCCTACGTGCGCGACCCCGAGACGCTGGCCCGCCCGTGGGCCCCACCGGGACTGGCCGGGCTCGAGCACCGCATCGGCGGCCTGGAGAAGGCCGACGGCAGCGGCAACGTGTCCTACGAGGGCGTCAACCACGAGCGCATGGTGCACCTGCGTCGCGACAAGATCGCCGGGATCGCCAACGACATCCCGCTCGTCAGCGTGAACGACGAGACCGGCGACGCCCAGCTCCTGCTGGTCAGCTGGGGCTCGACCTACGCCGCCGTCTTCGCCGGGGTCAAGCGGGTCCGGGCCCGGGGCATGAAGGTGGCCCACGTCCACCTGCGCCACCTCAACCCGCTGCCGTCGAATCTGGGCGAGGTCCTCGGGCCGCTATACCCAGGTGTTGGTGCCCGAGATGAATCTTGGGCAGCTGAGCCGGATCCTGCGGGCCGAGTTCCTGGTGGACGCCCAACCCATGTCCAAGATGCAGGGCGTGCCGTTCCGCGTCGGAGAGATCGAGGCAGCCATCACGGCGCTGCTCGGAGGGAAGTCATGAGCGAGTCGAACGGATCGAACGGCAACGGCAACGGCAACGGCAACGGGTCGGCCGGCGGTGGCGTGGCCACGGCCGTCCCCGTCACCAGCCCGCAAGGACTGGAGCAGCGACCAGGAGGTGCGCTGGTGCCCGGGCTGCGGTGACTACTCCATCCTGGCCGCCGTCCAGATGCTCATGCCCGAGCTCGGCGTGCGCCGCGAGAACACGGTGTTCCTCTCGGGGATCGGCTGCGCCGCCCGCTTCCCCTATTACATGAACACCTACGGGATGCACTCGATTCACGGGCGGGCGCCGGCCATCGCCACCGGTTTGGCCACGACCCGGCCCGACCTCGACGTGTGGGTCATCTCGGGTGACGGCGACGCGCTCTCCATCGGCGGCAACCACCTGATCCACGCCTTGCGCCGCAACGTGCGCCTGAACATCTTGATGTTCAACAACCAGATCTACGGGCTGACCAAGGGCCAGTACTCGCCGACGTCCGAGGTGGCCAAGGTCACCAAGTCGACGCCGTTCGGCTCGGTGGACACGCCCTTCAACCCGGTGTCGCTCGCCCTCGGGGCCGAGGCCACCTTCGTGGCCCGCACCCACGACATGGACCGGGCCCACATGCAAGAGACCTTCCGCCGGGCCCACGAGCACGACGGCGCGGCCTTCGTCGAGGTCCTCCAGAACTGCAACGTCTTCAACGACGGCGCCTTCGAGAAGATCACCTCGAAGGATGCCCGGTCCACCATGCTCATCCCGCTCAAGCACGGCCAGCCGATCGTGTTCGGCGCCGAGGGCGAGGAGCGTGGCGTGGTGCAGCGCCCGGACGGCTCGCTCGAGATCGTCGCGGTGGCCGACGTCGGGCTCGACAGCCTCTTGGTGCACGACGAGCAGCGCGACGACCCAGGATTGGCCTTCGCTCTGTCCCGCTTGGCCCGCGGCCCCTACGAGCCGACACCGATCGGCGTGTTCCGCGCCGTGTCGAGCGGCCCGAGTACGGGTCGCAGATGGCCGAGCAGATCACCGAGGCGCAGACCAAGCGCGGCCTGGGCGACCTGGGCGAGTTCCTGCGCTCGGGCAGCAGCTGGACGGTCGACTGAGGACACCCGTTCGCGGGGTCATCAAGAATTTGCTTGAACGGGCGCCATCCCCGTGGCAGCGTTTCTTCGGGGGAGTGGTTGGTCGCTTGGCCCTGCGGAGGCGGGGCGTCGCCTCCATCGGCTCTCCACGCTCGCTGGTCACCGCCCGGTCTGGACCCGGGATGCATGGGGCCAGGAGGACGGGGAAGGGAGACGCCATGTCGCGACTGACCAATCTGGTTCTGGCCGCTTCCGCCAGCGGCATCGGGGTGCTGGGGCTCGGAACCGCACCGGCCGCCCATGCCAGCGGACCCAAGTCAGAGGCGGAGCTCGTCGGAAAGCTCGGCTACGAGGGCGGCGCCCGCCCGGGCGGCTTCCACCCGACCTCTGGGTCGGTCGTCGTGAACTTCGACGGGCCGACGCCGCTGTCGCTCGAGAAAAAGGTCGGGCCGTCCGGCCACTTCAAGATCCCGCTGCCGGCCGGGCCGTACACGGTGATCGGCTGCGGTCCATCGTCCTCGGGGAGCGCAGCCAGTGCTCAGTGCTCCAAGCCGATGAACATCACACTCACCTCCGGCGAGGTGGACCACATCAAACTGGTCTGGGCGCTCGTGCCCTGAGCCGCTCAGGAGGGTGGGAGTGCAGCGAGTGGAGGACGGAACGGGTCGTGGTGCGAAGCGGCCCCCGTTCAGGACCGGCATCGTCCACTACGAACGCTGCCGAAAGGGGAAAGGGACGTCGCGGTGTACAAGGTCGTGGTCGTTGGAACGGACGGATCGCCGAGCGCCAGCAAGGCGTTGGAGGCGGCAGCGGAAGTCGCCCGATGCCTGGGGGCTCGACTGCACATCGTCACGGCCTACCAAGTGTCGCTCGCGGGGATGGGCCAGGTTTCGCATGCGTCGATCGACGACACACCAGCGGCCTATGCGGCGGCCCAGGAAACGGCCAAGGGCGTCGGCGACCGGGCTGTCCAGGCGTACGGAGAAGGCCTCGAGATCGAGACCCACGTCGTCAACGCTGACGCCGTCAGCGCCATCATCGACACGGCAGGTGCGGTAGGGGCCGACCTCGTCGTGGTCGGGAGCAAGGGCATGAAGGGGGCCCGCCGCGTCCTCGGCAGTGTGCCCAACTCGGTCGCTCACGCCGCCAATTGCGCTGTCATGATCGCCAAGACCCAGTAGTTCGCGCGACCGCCCGAGGAGGGCAGCCCGAGTGTCTCGGCGACCAAGTGTCTCAGCGACCGAGAATGGCCTGCGCCGGTCGGTCGGTGGCGACGCAGCCGCGGCGTTGGGCCACAGCGAGTGTTTCGGTTGCCAGGCGCTGGGCATTCGCCGAATCCCGCGGGCCACCCCGCTCCACCAAGGGGTCGGTACGGGCTGACCCGGGGCGATTCAGTCGTCGGCCCCGACGCCCCGACGATCGAAAGAGCGTCAGGCCTCCGCCGGCTGCGCCTCGGCGTCGTCGCGCACCTTCTCGAGCGTCGCCCGCATCCCGTTGCGGTTCGTCTTGCCCCGTGACCAGCCGAGGACGGCCCAGTACAGCCGGAGCCCGAAGGTGGGCGTGAGCGTGAACGACTCGGTCACGTCGCAGCCGTCACCCGCCTCCACGATGTCGTAACGCCATATGTTCAACGGCTTGTCCGAGTTGCCCACGCCGAAGGCGAAGATCTTGCCCGGGCTCGCATTCACGCACGGTGCACGTCGTCCAGTACCGCATGATGTTGCGGCCGTTGCGATTGACGTGCCCCCGGAACTTGGCCCCGGTGGCCGGCCCGGTGGCGCCGTCGACCCACTCGGCTTCGAAGGTCTCGGGGCTGTAGCGGCCGATCCGGGTCACGTCGCTGACGAGGTCCCACACCTGTTGCGGTGAGGCCTTCATGTGGATGGTGACCGAGTCGTGCATGTGATGCCTCCCTCCGGCGGCCGGCCCTGCTTCCCTCGGCCCCCGAGAACCGCTCGGGGTCGCGCCCGAGGCGGGCTCAGCCCAGATCGAGCGAGCGGAAGACCATACCCGTGCGCGGCTTGGGGGAGAAGAAGGTCGTCTTGGGCGGCATGCGCCGGCGCTCGTTGGCCCACTCGTCGATCTGCTTGACCGTGACCGGCCGCAGCAGGAAGGCGGCCTGGCCCTCGCCGCTCTCGAGGGCCTCGAGCGCCTCGGTCACGCTGTGGCGGTGCATGACCTCGTGCGCGGGCAGGGACTCGAGCACGGTGGCGATCAGGCTCGAGTCGAGGTCGTTGCCCGCCTGCTCCTGGATCTCGGCGGTGGGCAACAGGAGGTAGGCCTGGCCGCCGACGATGAGGGCCAGCGAGTTGGAGTCCGAGAGGGCGCCCAGCGTCCTCGGGTCGGCCTCCCCGGCCCGCACCACGTCGAACCACTGGGCCAGCGCCCCGACCAGGTCGAACCCGTCGGGCAGGCCACTCACGGTGCGGTGGATGGCCCCCACGGTGAGCTGGTCCTCGGCCAGCTCGACCACCAGCGCCATGACCAGGTCGTAGGGGCCGGGCTGGCCGCCGTCGGCCTCCCGGCACTCGGCCTGGTAGGCCCGGGCCGTCTCGTAGCGGTGGTGCCCGTCGGCCAGGACGACCGGGGCCTTGGCGATGGCCGCCCCCACGGCGGCCACGGCGTCGGGGTCGCTCAGGACCCAGAGCTGGTGGCGCACCCCGTCGTCGTCGTAGGCGTCGGCCACCGGGTCGTCGTCGGTCGGGTCGAAGGTGGCGGTGACGCCCGCCGCCATGGAGAGGCCCCAGATGGGCGAGAGGTTGGCCCGGGTGGCCCGGAGCAGGTCGAGGCGGTCGCTCTTGGGCTTGGGCAGCGTCTGCTCGTGGGGCAAGATGTCGCTCTCGGCTCCCGGCTCGGCCAGGCCGAGGGCGCCGATCACCCCCGTGGTGGCCCGACCCGACGTATCGGTCATGCGATAGGGGTAGAGGCTGGGCTCGGGGTCGGGCAGGAGGAGCCCGTCCTCCTGCCAGCGTGGTGAAGAGGTCGGTGGCCACGGCGTAGCGGTCGCGCCCGCCGCGCAGGTCGGTCTCGGGCAGCTCGACCAGGACGGCATTGGCCGGGTTCCGCGAGGCCAGATGGGTGCGCTCGTTCGACGAGATGACGTCGTAGGGCGGGGCGATGACCTGGGCAATGGGGGCCCGGTCGGGGTTGTAACGCAGCCCCCGGAACGCTTCGAATCGAGGCACCGCGACAACTCTTCCACACCGCAGGCAGGGTCGCGGCGGGGATGGTCCCGTAGAATCGTCTCGTGGACGACGAGGGTCTCGGGCGCATCTTCACCGCGCCCAACGGCATCACCTTCGTGCGCTTGGCGTGCATCCCGCTCTTCGTCTGGCTGCTCTTCGGGGCGCACGAGCAGACGGCGGCGGCCATCCTGCTGGCCGTGCTCGGCGCCACCGACTGGGTCGACGGGTTCGTGGCCCGGCGCTTCCAGCAGGTGTCGACGCTCGGCAAGGTGCTCGACCCGATGGCCGACCGCATCCTGGTCGGCACCGCGGTGATCTCCATCCTGGTCTACGGCGCCGTGCCGCTCTGGTTCGGGCTGGCCACCATCGCCCGCGAGGTACTGGTGTCGGCCATGGTGCTGCTGCTGGCCGCACTGGGCGCGGCGCGCATCGACGTGCTCTGGGTCGGCAAGGCAGGCACCTTCGGCCTCATGTTCGCCTACCCGACCTTCCTGCTCGGCTACGGCGACGCCGGTTGGCAGGAACCGATCAGGGTCATCGGCTGGATCACGGGCATCGTCGGCCTGACCCTGGCCTGGATCGCCGCCGGCAGCTACATCGCCCCGGCCCGCCAGGCCCTGCGCGACGGCCGGGCGGCCCGACGAGCGGGGAGCGTCGTATGAAAGCGGTGATCATGGCCGGCGGTGAGGGCACCCGCCTGCGCCCGCAGACCTCGAACCTGCCCAAGCCGATGCTGCCCCTGGTCGGCCGCCCGATGATGGAGCACATCGTCTCGCTGCTGCGGCGCCACGGCATCACCGACATCGTGGTGACCGTCGCCTTCCTGCCCAACGTCATCCGCAGCTACTTCGGCGACGGCAGCGAGCTCGGGGTGCGCATGGTCTACGCCACCGAGGAGTCCCCGCTGGGCACGGCGGGCTCGGTGCGCAACGCACGCGACGAGCTGACCGAGCGCTTCCTCGTCATTTCGGGCGACGTGCTGACCGACATCGACCTCACGTCGGTCATCGAGTTCCACGAGAAGAACCAGGCGCTGGCCACCATCGCGCTCTCCGCCGTGGAGAATCCGCTCGAGTTCGGGATCGTCATCACCCGCGAGGACGGCAGCATCGAGCGCTTCTTGGAGAAGCCCGGCTGGGGCCAGGTCTTCAGCGACACCATCAACACCGGCATCTACGTGCTCGAGCCCGAGATCTTCGAGCGCATTCCCGAGGGCCGGGCGGTCGACTTCTCGGGCGAGGTCTTCCCGGCCGTGCTCGAGGCGGGCCAGCCCCTCTACGGCTGCGTGGCCGACGGCTACTGGGAGGACGTGGGCACCACGGCGGCCTACCTCAAGGCGCACGAGGACATCCTCGACGGCAAGGTGATGGTCGACGTGTCCGGCTTCGAGCTGCGACCCGGGGTCTGGCTGGGCAAGGGCACCGTCGGTCGACCCCTCGGTCGTCCGTGGAGTCGCCCGCCTTCATCGGCGACAACTGCACCATCGGACCCGGCGCCGTGGTGGGGGCCTACACGACCATGGGGGCCAACACCCAGGTCAGCGAGCGGGCCGTGCTGCGGCGCTCGGTGATCGGGGAGAACTCCTACGTCGGCTCGGCGGCCCGGGTCGAGGGGGCCGTGCTGGGGCGCTCGTGCGACCTGCGGGTCGGCGCCCGGGTCGATCCCGGGGCGGTGGTGGGGGAGGGCTGCCTCATCGGCAGCCACGCCGAGGTGCGCACCGACGTCAAGGTGTACCCCTACAAGGTGGTCGAGGCGGGCGCGCAGGTGAACGCGTCCATCGTCTGGGAGTCGGGCGGCGCCCGCACGCTCTTCGGCCGCGACGGGGTGCAGGGGATCGCCAACGTCGACATCAGCCCCGAGCTGGCCGTGCGCCTGGCCAAGGCGTGGGCCTCGAGCTTCGAGAAGGGCTCGACCATCACGGCGTCGCGCGACACGAGCCGCATCGCCCGTGTGCTCAAGCGCGCGCTCATGGTCGGCTGCAACGCGGTGGGCGTGAACGTGGCCGACCTGGAGCTGGCCACGGTGCCGGTGACCTGTCATCACGCACGCGTCCGCGGCCACCGCGGCGCCATCACGGTGCGACTCAGTCCCGACGACCCGCAGTCGGTGGTGATCCGCTTCTTCGACGACCAGGGCATCGACCTCTCCGAGAGCGACCAGCGCCGGGTCGAGCGCATGTACCACCGCGAGGAGTTCCGCCGGGTGACGGCGGCGGAGATCGGCGACATCGACTATTCGCCCCGCACTATCGAGCTGTACACGGCCGACGTCGTCGAAGCATTCGGCCTGCTGCACGACGAGCAGCGTCAGATCAAGCTCGTGCTCGATCTCTCCTTCGGCGCCGCCAGCTTCGTCATGCCGAACCTGCTGGCGAAGATGGGCGCCGACGTGTTGAGCATCAACCCGTACGCGCAGACGCCGGCCATGATCGCCGTCGACCCGCACGAGAGCGAGGCCCGGGTGGCCGAGGCGGTGCGCAGCTCGGGGGCCGACCTCGGCGCGGTGATCGACGCCGGGGGCGAGCGGCTGACCCTGATCGACAACCGGGGCCACGTGCTGAGCGACGACGAGGCGCTCCTGGCCTTTCTCGGACCTGAGCACGCGCCGGCTCCGAAGGTGGCCTGGTGACCCTCCCGGTCACGGCCAGCACGCGGGCGCTCGAGCTCTGCCGCGACCGCGGGGTCGAGGTGCTCCTGGCCCCCCTGTCGGCCTCGGGGCTGCTCCAGACGGCCGCCTCGGGCGGGGTCACCTTCGCCTCGGATCGCCGGGGCGGCTACGTGTTCCCGGCCTTCCTGCCCGCCTTCGACGGCGGCGGCGGCCCTGGCCAGGCTGGTTTCCCTCCTGGTGCGGCACCACGAGACCCTGGCCGAGATGGTCCAGGCCATGCCGCCCATGCCCATCCGCCACGAAGATGGTGCCGACGCCCATTGAGCACAAGGGCCTGATCATGCGGACCCTGATGGAGCAGATGACCGAGGAAGGGGCCGACCTCGTGCTGGTCGACGGCATCAAGGTCCGCTCCGACGCCGGCTGGGCCCTGGTCGTGCCCGATCCGGAGGCTCCCATTTCGCACGTCTGGGCCGAGGGCTCCGACGCCGCCTCGTCGGCCGCGCTGGCCACCGCATACGCCGGCCGCCTGGCCACCGTCCTGCTCGACACGTAGCCACCGCCGCGGGCCTGCAGGCCGGCGGGGCTCTCCGGTAGGGTTTCCCCTCTTATGAACGTCCCAGGAGATCTGCGCTACTCGGAGGAACACGAGTGGGTGCGCGTCGAGGGCACGAAGGTGCGGCTCGGCATCACCGACTACGCCCAGGACGCGCTGGGCGACATCGTGTTCGTGGATCTCCCCGAAGTGGGGAGCACGGTCGAGGTGGGCGGGCAACTCGGTGAGGTGGAGTCGACGAAGTCGGTGTCGGAGATCTACTCACCGTTGGCCGGCACCGTGGCCGCGGTCAACGATGCGCTGTCCGACGGTCCGGACCGCATCAACCAGGATCCCTACGGAGAGGGATGGATCTGCGAGCTGGAGCTCGCGGCCGGTGAGGACCCGGGGCGCCTCCTCGATGCGGCTGCTTACGGCGGCCTCATTGCCGACTGACCTGCACTCGGGGGACGTGATGCAGCCAAGAGAAGCGGGGCGCGGGGTGGGGTACCGTGGTCACCGTGTTCTGTTCCAATTGCGGGCACCGCAACCCCGAGGGAGTCAACTTCTGTTCCTCCTGCGGCAATGCGCTCCTGGCGGAAGGCGATGACGCCACCATCACCCTGCATCCGAACGACGACGCGGAGACAGGCGAGGAGAAGCCCGAGGTCACTCTGGTCGAGGTGCCGCACGGCGCGGGCGTCCTCGTGGTCACCCGCGGCCCCAACATCGGCACCCGTTACCTGCTCGGTGACGACGTGGTGCGGGCCGGCCGCCACCCCGAGAGCGACATCTTTCTCGACGACATCACCGTGTCGCGCCGCCACGTCGAGATCACGCCGGGCGACAACGGGTCGTACTCCCTGCGGGACGTGGGTTCGTTGAACGGGACCTATGTGAACCGCGAGCGGATCGACGACGTCCAGCTCGCCCCTGGTGACGAGGTGCAGATCGGCAAATTCAAGCTCGTCTACTTGGTGGCTGGAAACGAGTGAGCAGCGCGCACCTACCTGTCGATCGGCGACGTCCTGACGTTGCTGCGAGAAGAGTTCCCCGACGTCACCATCTCGAAGATCCGCTTCCTCGAGAGCCAGGGACTGGTGAACCCGGAGCGTTCGCCCTCGGGCTACCGCAAGTTCTTCGACCACGACGTCGAGCGTCTGCGCTGGGTCCTGCGCCAGCAGCGCGAGCACTTCTTGCCGCTCAAGGTCATCCGCGACCGTCTGGCCGACGGCGAACTCGACGAGGCCGGCACTGGAGCGGGTGCAGGTACAGGCGCCGCCGCCGGGGCCAGCAACGGGGGCAACGGCGACAACGGGAAGCCGGCGCGGGCCGGCGCGGGCGCCGCCTCTCCCGCGAGCGGCCCGACCGCGGCCGCCGTCGCCGCGACGGCCGGAGCGACGACGGACGAACAGCCGACCAAGGCCGACGAGGAGGCGATGGCGCGCATCCTCGCCGATGCCTCGCGACGCACGGCACAACTGCCCGACGCCGCCCTGATGCCGAACGCCGCCGCGGCGCGGCGCAACCTCCAGGTGGTCGACGACGCGCACGGTCGACGCACCGCGTCAGCCAGAACCGGTCTCGGTCGGCGGTGGCGCTGCGCCGGGCGCGTCGACGCGCGCCGTCGCGGCTCAAGAAGCGACGACCGGGTCGCGTCCGCCCGCTGCGCCGAACGCGGGCGCATCGACGTCGGGTGGCGGCGGTCAGTCGGATGCTTCGGCTGCGACGGGACGCGACGCGGCGAAGTCACCGGCGGAGCCGGCGGCCGCCAAGGCGTCGAACCAGTCGCGCGCCACGGGCACGAACACCGGCACGGGCGGCGAGGCGAAGGGCGCGAGCGAGGCGAAGGCCGCGGCGCGTCCGGGCCGACAGGGGGCCGATGCGCCGAGTGGTGCGGGGGAGCGGACCACGGCGGGCACCGGTGCGGCGGCGGCGACGACGTCGGTGGTGACCGGGGCCAGCATGACGGGCGAGGAGGTCTGCGCGGCCAGCGGGCTCTCAGCCGAGGAGCTGGCCGGACTCGAGGGGTTCGGGCTGATCGCGTCGGTCAACGTGGCGGGGATCGCCACCTACGACGAGGATGCGCTCACCCTGGCCAACCTGGCTGCGCAATTCCGGGCCTACGGGATCGAGGCGAGGCACCTGCGCCTCTATCGCAATGCCGTGGACCGTGAGCTGGGCCTGATCGAGCAGGTGATCATCCCCCTGCTGCGCCAGCGCAACCCCGAAGCACGCCAACGGGCGGTCGACACGACGGACCAGCTGGCCGTCGCTGGGCCAGTCCATGCGTGCCACCCTCCTGCGCCAGGCCCTGCGCCAGCACCTCGGGGGCTGACGCATCCGCCGATTCGGGCGCTACATTTCATACATGGTCCGTGTGCTCCTTCGTGCTGTCAGGGTGGACCTGCAGTCCAACACGCCCGTGCTGCTCCTCCAGGAGACCGAGGGCGAGGGCCGCACCTTGCCGATCTTCATCGGGAGCCCCGAGGCGACCGCCATTGCCTACGCGCTGCAGGGCGTGACCATGCCGCGCCCGCTGACCCACGACCTGATGAAGGACATGCTCGGCGCACTGGACATCAGCGTCGAGCGCGTCATCATCACCGAGCTGCGGGCCTCGACGTACTTCGCCGAGATGCACCTGCTGCGCGGCAACGAGCGCACCATCGTCTCGAGCCGGCCGTCGGACGCCGTGGCGGTGGCGGTGCGCACCGAGTCGCCGCTCTTCGTCTCCGACGAGCTGATGGAGTCCGAGGGCATCATCCTGGCCCTCGACGCCGAGGACGACGACGAGGAGAACTCCGACGAGCTCGTGGGCCAGTTCCGCCAGTTCCTCGACTCGGTGCGCCCGGAGGACTTCGAGGCGTGAGCACCCGCCGCTGGGCGCTCGCCGCACTGGCGGGCGCCGCGCTTGATCCTGGCCGCCTGCAGCAGCTCGCCGTCGAAGTCGGCCAGCTCGACCTCGACCTCGACCACGACCGGTCATCACAACACGGCGAGCACGACGTCGACGACGGCAGCCCCTGCGTCGTCGACCACCACGAGTGCCGCGGCGACGAGTTGCAGCATCAAGGGGGCGTCGGGACAAGGACAGGGCGCGGCGGGCACGATCACCGGCACCATCATCGTGACCAATGTGGGCTCGACGCCGTGCACGGTGAACGGCTACCCGACGATGGCGCTCACCTCGGGCAGCGGGGCGCCCTTGACCGTGACGATCGTCGACGGCCTGACCGTCAGCGTCTCGCCCCAGGCCAACGCCGGTCCGTCCCCGGTGACGATCGCTGCCAACGGCACGGCCCAGTTCGCCTACCAGTACTCCGACGTGCCGACCGGGGCGGAGACGAGTTGCCCCTCGTCGGAGGCGGCGTCGGTCACGCTGCCCAACGGGGGCGGTTCGAGCCCGAGCTTTGCGTTCACGGCGTCGCCCTGTAACAACGGGACGATCCACGTGTCGCCGGTGTACGCCGGCGGCTGACGCCGGGCGGGGGCCGGACCGTCGGTCGGCCAGTCGGTTGGGCGGTCAGTCGGTGCGTTCGGGCGCGACGAGGACGCGGCCGCGGACGGCAGCATCGAGCACCTGGTCGAGGACGACGGTGAGCCCGTCGAGGCCGATCTCCTCGTGCACCATCTCCTCGCAGTGCTCGAAGCGGGAAGGACTCGGCCATCTCGGCCCACAAGCGCGCGCCGTTCCTCAATGGGCGTGGCCACGGTGTCGATGCCCAAGCAGCGAGACGCCGCGGATGATGAAGGGATAGACGGTCGTGGCCAGGTTGTTGCCACCGGTCAGTCCGCTGGCCGCCACGGCGCCGCCGTAGCGCACGGTGCGCAGTGCCTCGGCCAGAGCCATGCCGCCCACGCAGTCGACCACACCGCCCCAGAGCTGGGGACCGAGCGTGCGCCCGTCGTCCTCGGTGAACTCGCGTCCGACGACCCGTGAGGCGCCGAGCTCCTTGAGGTAGTCGTGCTCGGCCGACTTGCCCGAGGAGGCCACCACCTCGAAGCCGGCCTTGGCCACCAGGGCGACCGCGGCCGAGCCGACACCACCCGAGGCGCCGGTGACGAGGATGGGTCCGTCGTCGGGCGCGGTGCCGTGGCGCAGAAGCCGGTTGAGCGAGAGCAGGGCGGTGTAGCCGGCCAGTCCGATGATGGCCGCGTTGCGGCAGCTCAACGAGTCGGGGAGGGGCACGACCCAGTCGGCGGGGACCCGGGCGTAGGCGGCGAACCCGCCGTGGTGCGACACGCCCAAGCTCGTAGCCCTGGACGAGGACGCGCTGGCCCGCCGTGAACTCGTCGCTGCTGCTCTCCTCGACGACGCCGGCCAGCTCGACGCCGGGCACGAGAGGGAAGGTGCGAGCGACCCGGTTGCCCGGGCGGGTGACCATGGCGTCCTTGAAGTTGATGGCGCTCCACTCGACGTGGATGAGCACCTCGCCCTCCGGCAGGTCGGCGTCGGACAACGTGACGATGCCGGGGCGGATGATCTCGCCGGTCTTCGTGAGCACGTAGGCCGGAAACTCCACGCGTTCACTGTAGAGGCCCAACTCGTTCTGACGCCGCCGCTTAGGGCGCTACGTTGCGGTCAATGAGCACTGCTGGGTACGGACGTTGGGTGTCACCGCTTGCTGCAACCGACGTCGCCGGAGCCAAGTCCTCGCTCTCGGAGCTGTGCTCGGACGGTCAGTCGCTCTACTGGCTCGAGTCCCGACCGGCCGACGGCGGGACGGGTCGTGCTGGTGCGTGCGGACGGGGCGGGCGGGGCGGGCGGGGCCGACGTGGTCGACCACTCGCCCGAGGGTGTGAGCATCCGCAGCCGGGTGCACGAGTACGGCGGGGGAGCGATGTGTCTCGTCCCCGGGCGCGGGCGGGGCGCCTTCGCCTACGTCGACCAGACCGACCAACGGGTGTGGATGTGCGAGGGGGCCGAGCCGGGGTCGTCGGCCCCGTCGCGACCGCTGAGCGACGACGCGCCTCCCGGCCAGCAGCACCGCCACGGCGGGCTGGCGACCACGGCGGACGGACGCTGGGTCATCGCCGTCCGCGAGGTCCATGCGGAGGGCGCACCGCGGCCGGTGCACCGCGTCGTGGCCCTCGCCGTCGACCGCGAGGCCGAGCCGGCCGAGTCGGTCCTCTTCGAGGGTCGCGACTTCTACGGCGGGGCGGTGGCGAACCATGCGGGCGATCGGGTGGCCGTCGTGGCCTGGGACCACCCGGACATGCCCTGGGACGCGGGCGAGCTCTTGGTGCAAGACGTCGAGCCGTCCTCCCTGAGGCCGGTCAGTGCGCCCCGGACGGTGGCGGGCGGGCCCGGCGAATCCGTCGGCCAGCCGGCCTGGCAGCCCGACGGGCGCCTGCGCTTCGTCTCGGACCGGCAGGGTTGGTGGCAGCCCTACGTGGCGGATCCGGCCACGGGCGCGCTGACCGGGCCGCTGATCGCCGAGGAGGCGGAGTTCCACGGGCCGGACTGGGTGCTTGGGCCAGGCGACCATGGCCGAGCTGCCCGGCGGTTCGCTCGTCCTGCGCCGGACGGCCGGCGGCTACGACGACCTGGTCGTGCTCGACCCGGCCAGCGGAGGGATCGAGGCCGTGCCCCAGCCCTGCGTGGACATCGCTGCGCTCTGTGCGCACGCCGACGGCGTGGCGCTGATCGGCGCGACGCCCGACGCCCCCTCGGCCATCTGGCTCTGGCGCCCCGGAGCCAAGGCGGCGCCGGTCCGGGGCCCCCAGGCCGGGGGCCGGATGGTCCTCGGGCCGACGGGGGTGGCCGAGGGCGAGCCCTTCTCCCTGACCGGCCGCTCGGGACGTCCCGTGTACGGGACGCTGTACCGCCCGACGGCGGCGCCGGCACGGGCGACGGTGGCCGACGGAGTCGACGGGCCCGTAGCGACCACCGGCGCCCCGCCGCTGGTGGTCTGGTGCCACGGCGGCCCGACGTCGAGCTGCCAGTCCGGACTCGATCTGACCGTCCAGTTCTTCACCTCACGAGGCTTCGCCGCCGCCTGCGTCGACTACGCCGGCAGCTCGGGCTACGGCCGGGCCTACCGCAACGCCCTCTGGGGACTCTGGGGCGTGGCCGATGCCGAGGACTGCCTCGATGCCGCCCGCCACCTCGCCGCCCGGGGCGACGTCGACGGCGAGCGCATGGCCATCCGGGGCGGCAGCGCCGGCGGCCTGACCGCCCTCAATGCCCTGGCCTCGGGCGAGGGCTTCTCGGCCTGCGTGTCCTGGTACGGCGTCACCGACCTGATGGGGCTGGTGGCCACGACCCACGACTTCGAGGCCCGCTACACCGATCGCCTTATCGGGCCGCTGCCCGGGGCCGAGGCGCTCTACGAGGAGCGGTCGCCGGTCACCCGGGCCGGGGACATGGCAGGCTCGGTGCTCCTGCTCCAGGGCACCGAGGACCCCGTGGTCCCACCCCAGCAGGCCGAACGCCTCCGAGACGCCCTGGCCGCGGCCGGGCGCCCCTGCCAACTGCTGTTCTTCGAGGGCGAAGGCCACGGATTCCGCCGGGCCGAGACCCTGACCGCATGCCTCGAGGCCGAGTTGGCGTTCTACCTCTCGGAGTTGGGCCTCTAAGGTTTCCATAGGTTCCCCTCCCGCGTCGCCACCCTGTGCGAGGCTTTTGAGGTCCAATGGCCACTCCGACTGCGATACCGACGGACAGTGCCGGCCCGGCGTCGGGCCTTGCGTCCTGCCTGGCTGCGCGCCAGGACGGAACTGGCGCGCATCTCGCCCGAGGCGGGCGACGCCTTGCTCTACTTCGGCAGCGCCGTCTTCGCCCTGATCACCATCTACACGTCGGAGAACGGGCTCTACCAGGTGTGGGGCCGCATGGCGCTCTCACCCTTCGTCGCCGGCGCGGTGGCCTCGGTCGTGGTGGCCGTCCTGGTGCGGCGGGCCCGCCAGCGCAACGGCGACGGGCGCGCCCTGACGACGCGCCAGCATCATCGGGCCTGGGTGGCCCGCATCGTCATCGCCGCCTGTGTCTTCGTCGGCGCGCTGGCCATCCCCATGGGCCTCGAGATCCTGTGGCGCTTCGACGGCACCCCCGGCTCGCACCTCCAACCCGAGGTGACCAGCGTCGAGGTGGGCGGCCAGGACCTGGTCAAGGGGACGGACCCGTACCTCAAGATCCACCGCCTGCACCACGAGGTGCCGTACCACCCGCCCGGCGAGCCCGACTACTCCGGCTTCTTGCCCTACCTGCCCGTGATGGCGGTCCTCGGCATTCCGAGCGACATCTGGCCCAACAGCGGGTTGAGCGACGCCCGCATCTTCTTCTGCCTCACCACGCTGGCGGTGGGAGCGGTGGCCATGTACCTGTGCCGCTCACCAGGCCGCCGCAAAATCCGCGCCATCCAGACGCTCATCATCCTGCCGCTGGCCGCCCTCCCGCTGGCCACGGGCGGCGACGACATCCCGGTCGTCGCCTTCATGCTGCTGGCCATGGTGCTGGCCCAACGGCAGCGCCCCTTCGCCTCGGGCGTCGTGCTCGGCATCGCCTCGGCCATGAAGTTCACCGCCTGGCCGCTCGCCGTCCTGGCCCTCTTCTGCGCCTGGGACCGCCGCGGCCGCCGGCGCCCGCTGGTCATGCTGGCCGGCATCTTGGTGGTGGCGGTGCCCACCATCTTCCCCTTCGCCCTGCGCGGGCCCTTCGCCCTGATCGACGACGTGGTGCTCTTCCCGCTGGGCTTGAGCGCCATCCCCTCGACCGCGGCCAGCGCGCTGCCCGGACACGTCCTCGTGACGTGGTTCCCCTCGCTGAGCCGGGCGCTGCCCCTCGGCGTCGGGAATCATCCTCGGCGTGGGGCTGGTGCGTCACCTCATCAAGCACACGCCGCGCACGGTGGCCGAGGTCTGCAACATCTCGGGCGTCGTGATGGCGGTGCTGATCCTGCTGGCCCCCAATCCACGCGTCGGCTACCTGGTGTACCCGGTGAACCTCTTCGTGTGGGCCTATCTGTTGGCCGAGCCGGCAGCGGCGCGGAGCGGGGACGGCCTCGACCTGCTCGAAGGCGCGCACGACCTGAGCGCCGTCAGCGGGGCCTGAGCCGACCCGCCCCGATCACCTATTCGGGGTCGGGCTCCTGGAGCAGGCGCACGGTGAAGGTCGGTTGCCCCCGCCGCGGGCGCCCCGTTACCGAACGAGGTCGCCTGCACGGTGACGCCCATCTCCCAGTAGTAGCCGTCGGTGCCGGCCAGCTTGCCGAGCACCTCGAGGGCGTTGGGGTCGTTGGCGGCGGGGCCACGGTCGAAGATCTGCCAGCCCTGGCTCTTCATGTCGGAGGCGTAGAAGGAGAGCAGCGCCCCCTGCGAGGCGTCGGAGCGCAGCGAGACCTGCGAGTCGTACTGCCCCGATTCGCCTGCGTTGTTCTGATGCGAGACCCGCACGGCACCCACCGGGATGTCGACCGCATTGACGATGTTGTCGGGCGGCTGGCCCTGGCTGATGATCGGGGCGAGCGCCGTGGCGGCCGGGGTCGCCTTGAGCGAGGAGCCGGTCACGTCGATCGGGGCGCCGCCCGTGTGCACCGGCGTCGGCTGCGACGAGGTGAGCAGGGACAGGCTGACGAACAGGGCGATGATCAGCACGGCCAGCCCGAGCACGATCATGGCCGGGCGCATCGACACACCCCCGCGCGCCGGTGGGCGCACAGGTGTCGGTGGGGACTGGGTGGCGGTGTCGGAGCCGAGCGACATGGGCCCTCCAGCCTAGGGCCCGGCCGACCACCCGAAATGGTCGAGGGGTCCGTGGCCGGCCCCGAGCCGCCAGGCCGCCCCGCCCGCCAGGGCGCGGGCCACGAAGGCCTTGGCGGCCTCCACGGCGGGCAGCACGTCGAGACCGAGGGCCAGGTTGGCCGCGATGGCGGCCGAGAGGGAACAGCCGGTGCCGTGGTCGTTGCCCGTGTCGACCCGGGTGCCCTCGAGCACGACCACACCGCTCGGGCCCGGCGACGACGTCGTCCGCCGATGCAGTCAGGTGGCCGCCCTTGATCACGACCCACGGCACTCCGGCGGCCCGGATCTTTTCTGCCACCTCGACCCGCGCCGCCACGTCGGCGGCCAGGGCCGAGACCGTGGTCGCCCCCAGCACGGCGGCCTCGCGCAGGTTGGGCGTGGCCACAAGGGCATGGGGGAGCAGCCGGGCCAGATAGGCGTCGACGCCGGCGTCCTCCATCAGCCGGTGCCCGCTCGAGGACACCAGCACGGGGTCGACCACCAAGTGAGGGAGCGCGCCCTCTGCGGCCGAGCGCGGCCACGACGTTGACGATGCCCTCGTTCGCCAGCATGCCGGTCTTCACGGCGCGCACGTCGAGGTCGGCCAGCACCGTCTCAATCTGCAGGCGCACGAAACCGGGGTCGAGCGCCACCACGCCGCGCACCTCCGCCGTGTTCTGCGCGGTCACGGCGGTCAGGGCCGACGTCCCGTAGACGCCGTGGGCGGCGAAGGTCTTGAGGTCGGCCTGCGCCCCGGCGCCGCCGCCCGAGTCCGAACCGGCGACGGTCAGTGCGACCGGCGGGGTGACGCTGTCGCTGTCGGTCACCGGCCCACCCTAGACAGCGTGGGCCGAGAGGTATCGTCGTTTCGTGGCCGACCCCACTCCCAGCCCTGACCAGCTCGTCATCGCGGGCCTCGGCCTGCCCTCACGACTGTTCCTCGGCACGGGGGGCATGACCAGCCTGCAGGCTCTGCGCCACGCGCTGGTCGAGTCGGGCGCCGCCATGGCGACGGTGGCGGTGCGCCGTATTGAGCAGTCGACCCAGGGTTCGTTGCTCACGCTCTTCGACGAGCTCGACGTCCGCGTCCTGCCCAACACCGCCGGTTGCTTCACGGCATCCGAAGCGGTGCTGACGGCCAAGCTCGCCCGCGAGGCCTTCGAGACGGACTGGGTCAAGCTCGAGGTCATCGGCAACGACCGCACCCTGCTGCCCGACGCCGTCGAGCTGCTGGCGGCGGCCGAGCAACTGGCCGAGGACGGGTTCACCGTGTTGCCGTACACGACCGACGACCCGGTGCTGGCGCTGCGCCTGCAACAGGTCGGCTGCGCGGCGGTCATGCCGCTGGGCAGCCCGATCGGCAGCGGTCTCGGCTTGCGCAACCCGCATGCGATCTCGCTGCTGCGCGAGGCCGTCGACGTCCCCGTCATCCTCGATGCCGGCATCGGCACCGCCTCGGACGCCGCCCTGGCCATGGAGCTCGGCTGCGACGGCGTGCTCGTCGCTACGGCCGTCAACCGGGCGCACGACCCGGCGACGATGGCCCGGGCCATGCGCCTCGCCGTCGAGAGCGGGGCGCTGGCCCGTCGGGCCGGTCGCATCCCGGTGCGCTTTCATGCCGAACCGTCGAGCCCCATGGAGGGCCGCCTCGACTTCGGCGCGCCACCTCTCTCCTGAGGTCGGACCGTCCCTCTCCTCGGGTCTGACCCCCCTTCGCGGCGTGCGAAGATCACCCCATGACCCGCGTCGTCCTGATCCGGCATGCCGAACCGTTGGTCGCGATCGGCACGCCCGGGGCGCAGTGGCCGTTGACCAACGAAGGCAAGGGCGGCGGCGCGACTGCTCGGAGAACGTGTCGCGGGGAGATCACCGGTGGCGCTCGTGTGGGCCAGTCCGGAGCGCAAGGCCCGTGAGACGGCCGAGTCAGCGTTTCCTTCCGGCCCGACGCGCGTTCGGGACGAGCTCGGCGAGGTCGAGAAACCCTGGTACGCCACGACCGATGATCTCCGTGCGGGCTGTCGCCCGCTACCTCGGTGGCGACGCCGTCGAAGGCTGGGAGCGTCGTGATGACGTGATCGCCAGACTCGATGCGCTCCGAGCCGACATCAATCCCGGCGAGCGCCTCGTTGTCGTGAGTCACGGCGTGCTGCTCACCACCTGGCTCGCCCACCATGGGGTCCTCGACGATCCGTTTGCGTTCTGGTCCGACCTGCGAACGCCCGACGCGTGGGAACTCGACCTCGAGGAGAAGTCGCTCGACCGGATCGTCTGATCGTTCCGGGCCGAACCGGGCCGCGACTTCTCCATCCGGCTCGACCACCCTTGCTCGGGGGCCGCTCTACCTCTCCCACCTGCCCAACCTCTCTCGCCCTCCCTGCTCCCACCGTCCTTTCCTCTCCTTCCCCGCGCTCACCTTCCGTCTCCCGCCTCTCACCTCACCTCCAACGCCCGACAGCCTCCGATGTCCCCATCCGGTTGTAGGGGAGCCGGCGGGCATCGAAATCCCGAGCCTGGCGGGACCATCGCCAAAGGGGGCGATCTTGACGGGGCCTGGGATCTCGCTATTGTTAGGGCACCCTAATATTCGTTATGCCTAAGTTCGGGCTCGAGACAGGACCAGGGAGGGAATGCCCGTGTCGATCAGCAAGCGGCGGCCATTGGAACTCCTGGGCGTGGCCGCACTGATCGGGGCCGGCTCGTTGGCCTTCGCTGCGTGCAGCTCGGGTGGGTCGTCGGGCGGCGGCGGGGGAGCGGCCGCGGCGGCCGGAGCACCCCACGCGCTGTGCCAGCAGCTCAACGGGGTGTTCTCCGACGGACCGGATCCCGACGCCGACCCGGTCGGCTATGCGCTCAGCCAGATCCAGCCGCTCCAGGGAATCCACAGCTCGGACTCGTCTGCCATGCACGAGGTGTCGCAGCTGATTTCGGCCGACCAGGGCTTCTACAACTCGAACGGATCGGACAAGGCGGCCGCCTCCGCCATCAAGAAGGCGGACGCCTCGTTGAACAAGGCCTGCCCGGGAGTCGCCTCATGAGCCGCCCTCGTTTCTTCGGCTCGCTTCGGACGGCGCGGGTGCACCACCGCCACCCGATCTGCCCGTTCGGTACGAACCGTCCTCCTGGCGGCGTCGCTCGGTTCGGGGCTGCTCGTAGCCTCGACCGCAGCGGCATCCGCGCCCGCTGGCGCCTCCTCGTCGAACGCGCCGATCACGCTCTACAGCGGCCAGCACGTGCAGACGACGCAGTCCCTGGTCAACGCGTTCGAAAAGAAGACCGGCATTCAGGTCAACGTGCGCTTCGACGACGAAGACACCTTGGCCGACCAGCTGGTGGCCGAGGGTTCACACGCACGGGCCGACGTGTTCTTCACTGAGAACTCGCCGCCCTTGCAGTTCCTGGCTTCCAAGAACCTCTTGGCGCCCATCGCCAAGTCGACGCTGGCGACGGTGCCATCGAAGTACAACTCGCCCAACGGCATGTGGGCCGGCGTGTCGGCCCGGGTGAGCGTGATGGTCTACAACACATCGCTGCTCAAGCCCTCCCAGTTGCCGACCTCGGCCATGCAGCTCGCCCAGCCCCAATGGAAGGGCAAGATCGCCGTCGCCGGCGGTGAGACCGACTTCCAGCCCATCGTCACCTCGGTGGCCCGCACCTACGGGACCGCCGCCGCGCTCAAGTGGCTCGAAGCGGTGAAGACCAACGCCGGAAGCCACCAATACCCGGACAACGAGACCATCGCCGACGAGGTCAACCGTGGCCAGGTCGCCCTGGGCATCGTGAACCAGTACTACTGGTACCGCGAGCGGGCCGAGGTCGGCGCGGCGAACATGCACTCGGCCATCGCCTACTTCGCACCACACGACGTGGGCTACGTGGTGGACGTCTCAGGAGCGGGCATCCTGCGCTCCTCGCAGCACATCTCCGAGGCGCAGAAACTGGTGGCGTTCTTCGACTCGGCCCAGGGCCAGGAGATCATCGCCCACAGCGACAGTTTCGAGTACCCGATCGCTTCGGGGGTGAGTACGGCGCAGCCCGAGACGCCGTTCAACCAACTCCAACCGAACTCGATCACCATCCCGGAACTCGGCACCGGGGCGGAAGCGATCAAGCTCCTCCAGGAGGCACAGCTCTTGTGAGCGCCGGCGCGGCGGAATGACCTCCGCCGCCGCTCCCTCGACCCGGGGATCCGGGGACGAGCCGGGCGACCGGCAACGGGAGCACCACGCCCGCTCACACCCCGACGGGCACCACCACGGCGGCTCAGGCAGACACGGTCACTGGCGCCACCAGCGCGACCGCCTGCGCCATCACCTCCACCACCATCGTTGGCCCGGACACCATCGAACCGGACCGCCCGCCCTCTTCGCCCTCGCCGTCGTGATCGCCTTGGCCGTCGTGACGCCCTTGATCTTCCTTGTGGTCGAGGCGTTCCAGACAGGGTGGTCGACGCTGCAGCCCCTGCTCTTCCGCAGCCTCACCGGCCAGTTGCTTTGGAACACCGTGAGCCTGGCCGTCGTCGTGACGCTGTTCTGTGCGGCGATCGGAACCCTGTTGGCCTGGTTCATCGAGCGAACGAACCTGCCCGGCCGCCGCTTCTGGGCGGTGCTCGTCGTCATTCCCCTGGGCATCCCCGACTTCGTGGTCAGCTTCGGCTGGCGGGCCATCTTTCCCGGGCTTCGGAGGGTTCTGGGCCGCCGTGCTGGTGATGACCCTGGCCGTGTACCCACTCGTCTTCCTGCCCGTCGCCGCCAACATGCGCAATGCCGACCCAGCGCAGGAGGAGGTGGCCCGAAGCCTCGGTCTCGGCCGGCTCACCACGTTCTGGAAGGTGACGGTCGGACAGGCTCGCCTGGCCATCCTCGGTGGCTCGGTGTTGGTTGCGCTGGTGTGTCTGGCCGAGTTCGGCGCCTTCGAGATCCTGGGCTTCCGCACGCTCACCACCGAGGCGTACACGGAGTTCAACGTGGGCTTCGACACGTCGGCCGGTTGTGCCTTCTCGCTGATCCTTGTGGCCATGGGCATCATCCTTCTGGCGGGGGAGGGCGCCGCTCGGGGCAAGGGCCGCGCCTCGCGGATCGGGTCGGGCGCGTCACGTGCGCTGCGACCTCGCCCCCTCGGTCGCGGCACCCTGCCGGTGCTCGCCTTCGTCACCGCGGTCGGTGTGGCGGCGCTGGGTGTCCCGGTGGGGGCAATCGTCTACCTGATCATCGACGGTGGGACGTCGACCGTTCCCAGTGCTTCGATCTGGGGCGCCACGTTCACCACCTTCAGCTACGCGGCGGGGGCCGGTCTGGTGGCGACGATCGCCGCGCTGCCCATCGCGCTGATGTCGGTGCGCTACCCGGGTCGGCGCATTGCTCTGCTGGAACGGACCTCCATGCTGGTCCTGGCCGTGCCCGGCATCGTCGTCGCGTTGAGCGCCGTCTACGTGACCAACCACTTTCTCGAAGGAAGGTGGTACCAGACGACTCCGCTGCTGATCGTGGTCTACGCCGTGATGTTCTTCCCGATGGCGGTCGTCTCCGTGCGGGCCGCCGTGGCCCGGGCGCCGATCGGCCTCGAGGAGGTCGGGCACTCGCTCGGGGTCAGCCGGGCTTCGGTCTTCTGGCGGGTCACCCTGCCCCTGATCGGTCCGGGCCTGGCCGCCGCCTTCTGTCTGGTCTTCCTCGAGACGGCCACGGAACTCACCGCCACGCTCATCCTCATCCCGACCGGAGTCCAGACCTTGGCCACGGGATTCTGGGCCCAGCAGACCAATCTCAGCTACGGGGCGGCGGCGCCGTACGCAGGGATCATGATTCTCATCGCGGCCGTCCCGAGCTACGTCCTGGGACGCTGGTTCGACCGATTGCCCGCCCGTACGGCAGCGGCCGGCGTCCCTGCACCCGCACCGGCGGTGACCGAGGTTCTGCCAGCGGCCACAATTGCGCGATGAAGGAGCTTGCCGTCCGCGGCGTCCACAAGTCGTTCGGTGCGCTCCACGTCCTCGACGGCGTCGATCTGACCATCCCAGCGGGAAGCTTCACCGCCATCCTCGGTTCGTCGGGCAGCGGGAAGACGACGCTGCTGCGCATCGTGGCCGGGTTCGAGCATCTCGACAGGGGCGAGGTCCGACTGGGCAGCGAGGTGGTGGACGACGGCCGGCACGTGTTCGTGCCGAGCGAGCATCGACGCATTGGCTACGTGCCTCAGGAGGGGGCGCTGTTCCCCCATCTCTCCGTGGGGCGCAACGTGGCCTTCGGGCTGCGCCGCGGCCCGAATCGTCGGGCCCGAGTCCTCGAGCTCTTGGACATGGTGGGACTTTCGGGCCTGCACCGGCGTTATCCCCATCAGCTCTCTGGGGGCCAGCAGCAGCGGGTTGCGCTGGCCCGCGCCCTGGCGACCGACCCTGAGATCGTTCTCCTCGACGAGCCCTTCTCCTCCCTCGACGCCAGCCTGCGTGCGAGCGTCCGCAGCGAGGTGCACGACGTCCTGCGCCAGGCCGGCACCACGTCGATTCTGGTGACCCACGACCAGGACGAGGCCCTGTCCATGGCGGACCAGGTCGCGGTGTTGCGCCACGGGGTCATCGCCCAGCTCGACACGCCAGCGGGGATCTACCAGCGTCCCCTCGACCCCGCGCTCGCCCGCTTCCTGGGCGAATCGAACGTGCTGCACGCCAGAGTCAGCGCCGGCAGCCCGAACGGCTCGGCGGCCATGGTGGCCGACACCCCGCTCGGCGCGTTGCCGGTCGAGGACTGGCCGGCATCCGAAGGGGCCCTGGCCCACGTCATGATCCGGCCCGAACAGCTGGTCATCGGGGAGGTCGACCCAGCCCGCCTCGCCGGCACGGTCGAAACCTACGAGTACTACGGCCACGACGCGGTAGCCCGGATCCGGCCCGAGACCCAGCAGCTGCCCGAGCTGGTCGTCCGGGTGACCGGAGGGACCCCCCTCGTCAATGGCTCCCGGGTCGGCCTGAGCGTCCAGGGGACCGTGGTGGCCTGGCCCATCGACGAGGCCACGCACAGGCACGAGGAGGGCTCCGACGAGGCCTGGCACCACCATCATCGCCAGGACGTCACCGAGAATTAAGAAACACGCCTCCGTAACTACAGCGGTGTCGTCCGGGGTCCAGTACCATGACCTCCGGAGGTCCGAGCAGGGAGGTGTGATGGCCGAGGTGTCCAAGACCCAGGTCGGTGGGTTTCACGGGCCGCAGGTATGCAGCCTGGTGGGGATCACCTACCGTCAGCTCGATTATTGGGCCCGCACGGGATTGCTCCAGCCGTCCGTCGCCCTGGCCAAGGGGAGCGGTTCGAGGCGGATCTACTCCTATTCGGACGTGCTCGAGCTCAAGGTGATCAAACAACTGCTCGACGCTGGCGTGTCGCTGCAATCTGCTCGGCGGGCCGTCGAATGCCTACGCCAGGAACTGGGAACCGAGCTTGCCTCGGCCAACCTGGTGCTCACCGGTTCGAGCTCGGTCTTAGCTCGGACGAACGGCGAGGTCGTCGACTTGCTCGCCGGCGGTCAGGGAGTGTTCAACATCGTGCCGCTGGCCGGTGTGGTCGACGAACTCGAGGCCGACATCGTTCGCCTCGACGAGGCGACAGAGGCCAAGCGCGTTGCCGCGCAGAAGTCTGGTCCTACTCGTGTGTCGGTGGCCAAGGCCGCCGGCGCGTGAGCGGCGACACCCCACGCACCATCGAGTGCACCGCGGCGGAACGCGGCCACCACCCGGCGTCGACCCCCGCCGCGCAACTTCGTTTCGCCCACCCCTCCGAACAGCTCTTCGCGGCATTGCTCGACCTTGCGGGTGAGCGCTGGGAGTACGAGCCCGTCGAGTTTCCGCTCAAGTGGGACGAGAGCGGAATGCCGATCGCCGGGTTCCGGCCGGACTTCTACCTTCCTCGAGCGCGGTCTATTCATCGAACTGACCACTGCCGACCAGCGGTTGGTCACCCGCAAGAACGGCAAGGTGCGGCGCATGCGCGAGCTGTACCCCGAGGTGCCGATCATCGTCGTCTACCAGCGGGACTTCATGTCTCTGCTCGAGTCGCACGGTGTCGGGGTGCCTTCCTCCTCGGCCGCCTAGTCTGGCTCGATGCCAGACCAGGACAGGGTCTCGCCCCTGCACGCAGCGCACGTCGCGCTCGGAGCGAAGATGGTGGTCTTCGGTGGCTGGGAGATGCCGCTGTCCTATCCCGGTGGAACGGTGGCGGAGCACCGGGCATGTCGTGAGAACGCGGTTGCGTTCGACGTGAGCCACCTCGGCACGGTGCGCGTGGTCGGGAGCGACGCCTTCGAGCACCTCCAGCGCTCGTTCAGCAACGATCTTCGCAAGGTGCACCCCGGGCGAGCCCAGTACACGCACCTCTTGGACGAAGACGGCTCGGTCGTCGACGACATCATCGTGTGGTGGGTGGACGAAGAGCGTTTCGACGTCATGCCCAACGCATCGAACACCACCAGCGTCCGTGGTGCCATCGGTGGCGTCGATGTGACGGAGGAGCGGGCCGTCATCGCGATCCAGGGGCCGGAGGCTCGTGGGCGGCTTTCGGAGGTGTCGAGAGAGGCCGCCGTCGTGCATCGCTTCAGCGTCGAAAGATTCGAGTGGCAGGGCGTGTCCTGCCTCGTTGCCGGTACCGGCTACACCGGGGAAGAAGGCGTCGAGTGCGAGGTTCCGGCCGAGGCCGCGCCAGCGTTCTGGGACGCCGTCCTGGCCACCGGGGTTCAGCCAGCGGGTCTGGGCGCTCGTGACACGCTGCGACTCGAGGCGGGGCTCCCGCTCCACGGGCACGAGCTTGGACCGGGCATCACCCCGTTGCAGGCCGGTCTGGCCTGGGTCGTGGGCTGGGACAAGGACGCGTTCACCGGGCGCGAGGCCCTGGTGGAGGAGAGGGCGACGGGCCCGGCCCGGCGGCTCCGCGGCGTGGTGGCCGAGGGCCGCCAGCCTCTCCGAGACGGCGCCGAGATCCTGGTCGACGGTGAGCAGGTCGGCCTCCTGACCAGTGGGAACTTCTCACCGATGCGCGAGTGCGGCATCGGACTCGGCCTGATCGACGCCGACGCCCGGCTGCTCGACGGGGACGCAGTGACGGTGCTGCAACGGGGACGTGAGCGGGAGGCGACGGTGGTGCGTCCACCCCTGTGGCCAATCCGGGACGAGAGCGAATAGCCAGGTCGTCGGCAGATCCCGTTTTCGGGCGGAGCCGCGTGCCATAAGATGATCAAGCACAACTGAATACGCCGATTGAACCGAAGCGCCAGAGTCCCCGGAAAAGCAGGCGAGGGGACGCCGGAGGAGCAACTCTCCCCGAGAAACTCTCAGGCCGACATACCGCTTTGGCGAGGCAACTCTGGAAAGCAGGCGCCGCGGCGGCTGCACCGAAGGTGGAAGTCGCCGTCAGGCGGCGAGACTCTCAGGTCAGATGACAGAGCGGGGAGGACATCCAAGAGGCACCGCGTGAACCCGCGGCTGCAGACGAGGAGACCTCCGTGACCGAGACGACAGGACAGGGACTCGAGCCCTTCGAAGACTTCCTGCATCGCCACGTCGGCACATCCGATGACGAGCAGGCAGTGATGCTCAAGGAGCTCGGATTCGAGAGCCTGGACGCTCTGATCGACGCCGCGGTCCCGGGCAGCGTGCGCAGCCTTGACGCCCTGCACCTTCCTCCGGCCGCCACCGAGTACGAGGTACTCGAGGAACTCCGTTTCTTGGCGGCGTCCAACGAAGTGCTCGAGCCGATGATCGGACTCGGGTACTACGGAACGATCACGCCCGGGGTGATTCGGCGCAACGTCCTCGAAAGCCCCTCCTGGTACACCGCGTATACGCCGTACCAGCCCGAGATCAGCCAGGGGCGGCTCGAGGCCCTGCTGAATTTCCAGACCATGGTGTCGGACCTGACCGGTCTCGACACGGCGAACGCCTCTCTCCTCGACGAAGGCACGGCCGTGGCGGAGGCCGTCACGTTGATGCGCCGGCGCTACAAGGGTGACTCCAATCGGGTGATCATTGACGGCGACTGCTTCCCTCAGACCCTCGCCGTCCTGAAGACCCGCCTGGCTCCGCTGGGCATCGAAGTGGTGGTCGCGGATCTGGACCAGGGGCTACCCACCAGTGATCTTTTCGGTGTCGTTGCGCAATACCCGAGCTGCTCGGGGAGAATCCGCGACTTCGCCGCCGTGACCGAGGAAGCCCACGCGCACGGTGCGCTGGTTGCGGTGGCGGCCGATCTGCTGGCGCTCACGATGCTCACCCCACCGGGGGAGTGGGGCGCCGACGTCGTCGTGGGATCCTCGCAGCGATTCGGGATTCCGCTCTGGTACGGGGGACCGCATGCCGCGTTCATGGCCGTACGGTCCGGCCTCGAGCGCGACCTGCCCGGGCGACTCGTCGGTGTCTCGATCGACGCCGAAGGACCGGCCCGCCTACCGGTTGGCCCTGCAGACGCGAGAGCAGCACATCCGACGCGAGAAGGCGACCTCGAACATCTGTACGGCCCAGGTGCTGCTGGCCGTGGTGGCATCCATGTACGCCGTGTACCACGGTCCCGACGGCCTCCGCAGCATTGCCCGACGTGTGCATTGCCGAACCGTGCAGATCGCCGACGGGCTGGAGCGGTCAGGGTTTGCTCTGGAGTCCGGGGAATTCTTCGACACGCTGTTGGTCCACACACCGCGACGGGCCCGGACCGTCGTCGCAGCAGCGCACGACAACGGCATTCTCCTCCGGCTGGTCGACGACGATCACGTGGGGATCTCGTGTGGCGAGACGACGACGGCGGCACATGTTGCCGCGGTCCTGCGCTCGTTCGGGGTCTCTGAGAGCGAACCCACGGATGACCTCAGGGTTGCGCTTCCGGGTCGTCTCCTCCGGCACGGGCCGATCCTCGCGCAGCAGGTCTTCGCCGAGCACCATTCGGAGACCTCCATGCTGCGGTACCTCCGTCGCCTCTCTGACAAGGACTTTGCGCTCGACCGGGGCATGATCCCCCTCGGGTCGTGCACCATGAAACTCAACGCCACGACAGAAATGGAGTCGGTCGGCCTGCCCGGTTTTGCCGACATCCATCCCTTTGCCCCGGCCGAGACGACACCGGGCTACCTGGCGTTGATCAACGAGCTCGAAGGCTGGCTGGCCGACGTCACCGGCTACGCCAGGGTGTCGGTCCAACCCAACGCGGGCAGCCAGGGCGAGTTGGCCGGGCTCGTCGCCATCCACGCATATCACCAGTCACGTGGTGAGTCCGAGCGCCATGTCTGCCTGATTCCTTCCAGCGCACATGGAACGAACGCCGCGTCGGCCGTGATGGCGGGCATGCGAGTGGTCGTGGTGGCGTCGAAGGATGACGGCACCGTCGATCTTGACGACCTGCGAGCCAAATGCGAGGAGCATCGGGATCGCCTGGCCGCCATGATGGTCACCTACCCCTCGACGCATGGCGTCTACGAAGAGGGAATCGCCGAGATGTGCGAGCTGGTGCATCGCTTCGGTGGTCAGGTCTACATCGACGGGGCAAACCTGAACGCGCTGCTCGGACTGGCCAAGCCGGGGCACTTCGGTGGAGACGTGTCGCATCTGAATCTGCACAAGACCTTCTGTATTCCCCATGGGGGTGGAGGCCCCGGGGTCGGACCGGTCGCAGTGGCGGAGCACCTGGTTCCCTTCCTCCCCTCGCACCCGCTGCACCCGCGTCCGGCACAGCGTGAGGGGATCGGTCCGGTGAGCGCCGCTCCCTTCGGCAGCGCGGGGATCCTCTCAATCAGCTGGGCGTACATCCGCATGTTGTCCGATGCTGGTTTGGCGCACGCGACGAAGTCGGCCGTCCTCGCGGCCAACTACGTGGCCACCCGGCTGGCACCTTCGTTCCCGATCCTCTACACCGGCATGAACGATCTGGTTGCGCACGAGTGCATCCTGGACCTGCGACCTCTGACCAAGGCCACGGGAGTCAGCGTCGACGACGTGGCGAAGCGACTGATCGACTACGGATTCCATGCGCCGACCGTCAGCTTCCCCGTGGCCGGCACCCTCATGGTCGAACCGACCGAGAGCGAGGACCTGACCGAGCTCGACCGGTTCTGCGACGCCATGATTGCCATCCGTGGCGAAATCGACGAGATTGCCAGCGGGTTGTGGTCGGTCGAAGACAGCCCGCTCCGTAATGCGCCGCACACGGCGTCGGCTCTCGTGGCTTCTTGGGAGCACCCCTACGACCGCGAGGTCGCGGTGTTCCCCAACGGGCAGGTCGACGGCAAGTACTGGCCCCCCGTGGCTCGGATCAACCAGGCCTACGGGGATCGGAACCTCGTGTGTGCGTGCCCTCCACCGGAGGCCTTCGCGAGCTGACGCCCAGGCGGGTTGAGGGCGGCGAAATCAGAGCAGGGCAGCCAGGCCGATCCCGGCGGCCGCGCCTGCCAGGCAGGCGATGAGACTGCCGAACGTGTACACGATGGCCGCGGACCGGTGGCCGGTGTGGAGGAGGTGCACGGTCTCCCAACTGGCCGTCGACCACGTCGTGTAGCCACCGCAGAGCCCGGTGCCGGCTACGGCAAGCGGGTGGGAGCCGAGCCCGTGGTACAGCGCGAGCCCGGTAAGGACACCGAGCACAAGCGAGCCGCTGGCGTTGACGACCATGGTGCCGACGGGAAGGGGGTCCGGTCGTCGCAGGCCAACGTGATGAATGATCAGGGCACGGAGAACGGCGCCGACGCCCCCGGCCGCTCCGACCAGCAGCACCAGCCCGAGGCTGGGGGAGGCGCTCACGACGGAACCAGCCGTTTCCCCGCCTCGTGTCCGACGATCACCAGCGCGACCCCGCCGATGACGGTGGCGGCCAGGTAGGCGAGACAGGTTCCGATATGGCCGTCCTTGGCCAGGAGGACGGCCTCGACGGCCAGGGTGGAGTACGTCGTCCAACCTCCGAGGAGGCCGACGACGAAGAGTGGTCGCACAACGGGGAGGCGGTGCGAGAGGTGCTCGGTCAGGGGGAGGATGAGGCCGATCACCAGTGAGCCGGTGAGGTTCACCGTCAGGGTCGGCCATGGAAATCCACCCTGGCCGATCGGGTGATGGACCTCGAGGAGATAGCGCAGCAGGGTGCCGACGGCTCCACCAACGAAGATCGCCGCCATGGTGGCGACCGAGAGTCCCAGGACGGGAAGCTTCGGTTGATCGAGGAGATCCGGGTCGTCGCCGTCTCCAGGTCGCGAATGCTTCGGTTGATCCAAGGTGGTCTCCTGCTCGAATTGTCAGGAGCCATCAGCCGTGTTCAGGCGGTTCGGGACATGACCCCCGGCGGGACCCATCGCCGGTGCTGCGCCCGAATAATAGTGCGGCGCCGGCTCAGTCGAGTCGGGGCCCGGGGGCGCGCCGGAACTGGAAGGGCTCGCTCTCACGTCCCGCCACGACGTACCAGGCCTCGCCCGTCGACTCGGAGTCGATGATGCGCTGAAAAGCGGCGACCACGTCGGACACGTCGAGAATCGGAAAGCCCATGCCCTGGAGCGTCTCTTCGGAACCCTTGATGATGTTCGTGTAGGCGAACGAGGGACAGAGCGCGTGCACCCGGATGCCGTCCGTGGCGTAACTCTCGCCGAGAGACCGGACCAGACCGACGACGGCGTGCTTGTTCGCGCTGTAGATCGGATCGAACGGCGCGGCAACCAGTCCCGCCATGGAAGCGGTCGCCACGATGGTTCCGCCACCGGAATCGATGATGGCCGGGCGGGCCGCCGCGATCCCGTAGGCAACGCCGTCGAGGTTGATCGACATGGACCGCCGGTAAGCCTCGGGATCGAAATCGTCGCCCATGCTGCACCAGGACGTGACGCCGGCATTGAGATGAGCCAGATGGAGGCCGCCGAACGTGTCCACGGCTGCAGCCACGGCGGCCACCGATGCGGCCGGATCGGCCACGTCGGTATGCACGAAGCGCCCGCTGAGTTCGTCAGCCAGCGCCTTACCCCGTGCGTCGTCGATGTCGGCGAGGACGACGTGTGCTCCCTGTCCCGCCAGATGTCGGGCTACCCCCTCACCGATGCCATTACTGCCTCCGGTGATCAGAGCCACCTTGCCGTCCAGATTCAGCGCCATGCACTGGATCGTAGGGGACAGTCAGCCGGTCAGCTCATGGGGGAGGGGCAGGGCATGGACGATGCTCAGGTGCTGGATCGGCCGGGTCAGCGCCACGTAGAGGAGCCTGAGGCCACGGCGATCGGCGCCCGCAATCGCCGCTGGCTCGGTCACCACGACGGCGTCGAACTCCAGCCCCTTGGCCGAGGCCGCCGGCACCAGCGTGACGGGCCTCGTCATGGCGTCGCGCTCGAGGACCCCGACGTCCCCCTCGCGCCGGCTCAGTGCCGCCATTGCGGCGACGAGGTCGTCCGGGGCGATGACGGCGACCAGCGCATGCTCCTGGGCCAGGGTGCGCGCCTCGGCCAGCGCCCTTCGCAGCAGTTCGCCCTCTTCGACGTGGGTGATGCTGGGGTCGGTCCGCCCGGGACGGATGGAAGAGGTCGGATTGATCCCCGGGGCCGCGGTCGGCAGGAGCTTCGAGGCGAAGTCGAGCACCCGTCCCGGCGCGCGATACCCCAATGTCAGCTCGTCGTGGTGCGCTGGCGCGCCAGACGGGAGGAGGTCCCTCACCTCGGTCCAGTCCGAGTAGGTCCATGGGCCGGTCGCCTGGGCGAGGTCGCCCAGGATCGTGACCGAACCGGACGGGGCACGTCGAGCGATCATCCGAAATTGCATCGGGGTCAGGTCTTGGGCCTCATCGACCACGATGTGGCCATAGGAGCGGCTTCGACCACCGGTGAGAAACGCTGCCTCGTCGAGCAGCGCGAGGTCGTCGACGCTCCACGCCGTCGATGACACGGTCGCCGGTGCGCGTACGGAACAGCAGGCCCCATTCCTCCGGGGTGAAGAGGTCGCGTGCCGCCCGTTCGAGTTGGCCCCGACTGGAGAGAAGATCGCGCACCAGCGTGGTCGGTGACACGCTCGGCCAGAGCGAATCGAGGAGCGAGGAGAAGTCGTCGGACGCGACGAGCTCCTTCTCGAACCAGGGTTCGTCGGCTCCCAGCCTCGCCGAGGAGCGAAAGACACGACGGGCTTCACTGACGAGTCGGGCCCGCAGGGCGAGCCTTCCGGCCTTGTACGGGGCAGGACGGCTGGCAATGGAAGTCACGAGCTCGTTGACCGCGTCTCGTTCCAGCCTGCCCCGGGCAAACCGGACCCGTAACGTCACGTCGTCGTGGAGCAGTTGCCGCCGCCCGTGCAGGGCGCGGCGGAGGAGTTCCGCCATCCGGACGTCACCCTTGAGGCGGCGAATCTCCATCGGCTCCTCCAAGCCGAACCTTGGCCTTCGGCGCGATGTCAGCAATGGTCGTCTGCACGACGGCTTCTTCGCCCAGCGACGGGAGCACCTGTGCGATGTAGCGGAGAAACGCACGACTCGGACCGAGGACGAGGACGCCGTCCCGGGTCAGGCCTGGATAGTTGTACAGGAGGTACGCCGCACGATGGAGTCCGACCGCGGTCTTCCCCGTTCCAGGACCACCCTGGACGGTGAGGAGCTGATCCAGGGGTGCACGGATGATCTCGTCCTGCTCGGCCTGGATCGTGGCGACGATGTCGAGCATCTCGCCCGTCCGAGCCCGCTCGAGTTCGGCGAGCAGCGCGTCGCCCCCGCGTAACCGTGTCGTCCCCGCGTCGTCGCCCACGGTCACCGAACAGGTCGTCCGCCACGGCGATGACCGACGCCCGGTCCACCATGATCTGACGTCGACGGGCCAATCCCATGGAGTCCTTGGGCCGCGCCCGGTAGAACGGCACGGCCACCGGCGCCCGCCAGTCGATCACCACGGGGTCAGCGGCGGCATCCTCGACATGTCGACGTCCGATGTGCCAGGCGGGACCGCCGTCCTCGTCGATGCGGCCGAACAGCAGGGGGCGAGGGCTGTCGGCCAGGAGCGACACTCGATGGGAGAGCGCAGCAACGTAGTCGAGGTCCGGATTCCCTGCGGCGATCAGATCATCGAGCAATCGTTGCGACCTGATTCGCATCGCGCCCAACGCCGCGAGCGCTTCATCGAGATAGGCCTGCTCGGCTGCCACCTCGGCGTCGGGCGGGGGAGCGGAGCCCGTCATCGGCCGCTCTCACACGACAAAGAGCGCGCCGCTATAGGCGCGCAAAAAACCCCGGACATGCCGGGGATACTACTCACTTTCTTCGTGTCCTACAAGCCTCTTACCTGGTAGTTCGCCTTCTTCTCAGTCCGGACTTTGAACCTTTAACCAAGTGGCCTTGTGGTCTGTCACTTTAGACATTTTCCCCCGGCTACGCAAGACCCTTTTCAAGGCACGTCGGCCCCTGCCCACCGGCGCGCGCTCCGACCCCTCGCAGGTGCGGTTTCGTTCCGGGCAGAGTGGCGGCATGGAAACTCGCACCTGCGGTCGATCCGACCTCCTCCCGTCATCGGCCTGATGCGGCAGCGCCAGGGGAGCGGCGGCGTCTCGACGCGCCGTTTCGACGAGAGGGACCGCGACGCGCTCATCGCCCTTTGGACCGTGTGTGACCTCGTCCGACCCTGGAACGACCCGAATCGTGACATCGACCGCAAGCTCCATCAGGATCCCGCCGGCCTCATCGTGCTCGACAGCGATTCGCTCCTGGTCGGGGCGGTCATGGTCGGCTACGACGGCCACCGGGGGTGGGTCAACTATCTGGCGGTTCATCCCGACCATCGGCGCCACGGGCACGGTGTGCGCCTGATGGCCGCCGCCGAGGCCTACCTGCAGCACGTGGGCTGCCCCAAGGTCAACCTTCAGGTCCGGCGCTCCAACCACGACGTCGTCGACTTCTACACACGACTCGGCTACGCCGTCGACGACGCCGTCTCACTGGGCAAGCGCCTCGTCGACGACAACGCGTCGGACCAGGGGAGCGCCTGATGCGCTGCCGATGGCACTGGCCATCGCCCTCTTCCCGGTGCCGATCATCGCCATGGTCCTGATCCTGACCTCGGATCGAGGGCGGCTGAGTGGATCGGCCTTCGCGCTCGGTTGGATCGCCGCTCTGTCCGCAGTCGGAACCGTCGTGCTGGTGCTGGCGGACTCCGCTGGGCCCAGCGCAGCCGGTTCACCGGCCGACTGGATCAGCTGGCTCAAGCTGGCCCTGGCCGCAGTCCTCGTCTTCCTCGGATGGAAGCAGATTCGACCGACCGCCGCAGCAGAGGCCAAGTCCGATCCCGCCTGGATGGCCCGACTCGAATCGTTGCGTCCTGCCAAGGCTGGAGGTTTGGGGGCTGCGCTCGCCGCCCTGAATCCGAAGAACCTCCTCCTGGCGGTCGCCGGCGCCACCGAAATCGCCCAGGCAGATCTCCCGGCCACCCATCAGGTGGCGACCTACGCCGCCTTCGTCGCCTGCGCCACCCTGGGGATCGCCGTCCCGCTGGCCATCTCGGTCGCCCTCGGCGTCCGCGGCCAGCCGATCCTCGAGCGCCTGAGGGGCGGCCTGAGCCGCCACATGGCGACAATCGTTGCCGTCCTGTGCGGTCTGATCGCGCTCAAGCTCGCCGTCGAAGCCGTCAGGGACCTGACGAGCTGAACCGAGTCAGGCCGACGACCGGCTCGGTTCGACCGAGCCTGACCCGACGTGGCGGACGGATTCCTCGAAGCGGGCCACACGACCGAAATGGCAACTCGGCCTTGGTCGCGTCCGTCATCTGCCATCCGGGGGGAGGAGACACTCGGAGCGACCCGTCCGGATTCATGTGCAACTTAACATAATGAACCTTATCGGCGGTCTACCCAAATTGCGCTGTCGTCCCGGATCACGCACGACAGGCCACCGAACAGGACTTTCGAGTTCCCCGGGCTGCAGGACACAACCCGTGCGCTTCGGGATTATGAACTGCCGGCTTCGGGCTCGAACAGGAACCGCATCCCGTCCCGCATGGCGGCGTCGACGAGTTCCACCCGGATGCCGAGCAGCTCGTCCCGGTGGTATGAGAAGGACACTGGAGCTTGGTCACCAGACCGCCCACACAGCTGCAGCGGACAGCCGGCGGCGTTCAACGAGGCGCCCTGGTCGCCGAGGCCGTCGACCCAGAAACCGACATGGTGCAGGTTGCTGGACTCGTTGCGGACCCAGATCGTCCCGGGAACCTCGAGGATCAGCTCCAGGCACGGATCACCCGTCGAGTAGCGCATCGTCGTCGGCCAGGTGATGTCAGCCCCGGACCCGTCGCGGTAGTCGACGCCAGGCAGGGCCATCACGGGTCCCCAGGTCACGCCCAGCATTTCGGAGAGGCGGGCGCTGGCCTCCTCGATATCGGTCACGACGATGCCGACGTGGTAGTGGTTCATGCTCCGTTACTCCCCCAACGTGCGAGCTGGTCTCGCAGCCAGCCGTTCTCCCAGAAGCTGACATCTCCGCCGTGCTCGAGCAAGTGCGTGTGGGCCCGGGCCAGGACCGAGCGGGCCCCGGCCGCAGCACCCGAGCTGCCCGGACCGCCGCCAGGCTTCAGCCCGTCGAGCGCCTCGGCGATCTGGATGGCCACGGTCACGTCACCTCGCGCCAGGGCGTCCTCGGCCCGCTCCAGGGCGGCCGCCGGCCCGAGAGCCCGCACCAGGTCGGCAATCGCCGCCCGGGCGGAGTCGGGATAGAGCTCGGTCGTCGACGCCAGCTTGAACCAGCCCACGTAGCTCTCCCACAGGGTGCGCACCGCCCAGGGCACCGTCCCGTAGCCCTGGCCGACCCGCAGTGAGGCGGGCAGGGAAATCGAACCCATCAGCGTCCAGACGTCGGTCCCCGCGTTGAACCCTTCGAGCGCCTGCTGGTGCACGTAGTCCACCGCGCCGGCCAGGCGCGCCAGCGAGGCGTCGATCAGGTCCGCCCCGACGATCGGCTCGTAGCGACCCGTGACGAGCACGTCCGGTCGCAGCGCCCGCACCTTGCGCACGCTTTCCAGATACGGCTCGACGAATCGGTACCGGTCGCCCCGCAAGGTGTGCAGGTTCGGGAAGTGGGGGAAGAGCGGACCGAACAGGTTGCTCACCAGCGCCGTCCGCCGTTCGGGCAGCCAGACGATGAGGCTGTCGATGGTCTCCCCCACGGCCGCGATCAGCTCCATGCGCAGCCCGTCGCAGTCGAGCTCGAGCCGCTCCCCCACGGTCACGTCGGGGACGGGCTCGGACTGCTGCATGGAGACGCCGGGGTTCTCCTTGAAGATGCGCCGGGCGTCCGTGCCGAGCGTGTCGAACCAGATGCCCGCCGTGCGCATGCGCAAGCCGCGGATGCGGGCGTCGTCGGCCTGGCAGGCCTGGTTGTTCTCCTGCGCCACGTAGACAGCATCAGACCCTGCCCCGGCACCACCGAGCGGGTGCCGGTCCTTGAACAGGTCGACCCCGCCCAGGTGGTCGACGTGACCCTGGGTCGTGACGATGTAGTGCGTCGGCCCCGGCCGCACGGCGTCGAACACCCGCCGGTGGTGCGGCGCCTCGAAGCCCATGCCCGGTGTTGACGATCACCCGCCCGCCGTCGGTCAGCAGCATGTACGCCGCCGTACAGCCGCCCGAGCGGTAGATCCCCTCGGCCACCGCCACCGCCGGGTCGTCGTAGACCGGCCGCAGCAGCTCGCGTCCCGGACGCGTGTCGATGAGATGGTCCACCTGCTCCTCGATGCTCGTCATGCCACCTCAGTTCGTACGGGGAAACGGTCGAGGTACGTCCCGAAGCGGGCACGCACCTCCTCGGGCGTGGTCGAGAAATCGCGGCGCAGGTCGTAGACGACCGTGCCCTCCCGGCCTCTCGGGTGGGCGCGCCGATACCCGGCGACCTCGGCCCGGGCCTGCTCGGTCAGCTCCATGCCGGCGCAGCGGTACACCCGCTCGAGCGTGCCCATCTCGTCGGCCATGTACTCGTCGAAGTAGACGTCCACCGTGCGATCTTCGGGCAGGAGGTGCCGGTCGCGCAACGACGCGTCGAGCAGCACGCCGATGCGCTCGGTCCAGTAGTCCCGGTACCACTCGGGCTGCGGCGTGCGGTACGCGGTCCGGGCGCCGTAGCAGGCCATGGTGATCGTCGACTGCACGACGGCCACCGGGTCGCGATGGGTCACGACGACGGTGGCGTCGGGGAAGGTCGCGAGCAGCGGCCCCAACTGTTCGAGATGCTGCGGCGACTTCAGGACCCATCGCTCCCGCGGCCGGTACCACTGGAGAATCTGCAGCACCGTCTTCATGTAGGCGTAGTGCGGCGTCTGGTCGTGGGCGCGGTAGTAGTCGCGCCACTGCGGCGCCCGGGCCACCCACTCGAGGTTGTAGCTCGAGAAGTCCGGCAGCTGCAGCTCGATCTCCTCGTGCACGTGGTCCGGTTCCATCGGGTGCATGGCCGCCACCAACGGCGCCGCCGCCTGCATGGCTTCCCACGCGTTGTTGCAGCGGGTCCATCGAGGGTCCACCCCGTCGTTCCCGATCGACTCCTCCCCGGGGTGGGCCACCGGTTCGTAGGACTCCCACAGCGGCATCGAGCGGAACCGGGTGTCGGCGGCCAACAGGTTCACGAGGTGGGTGGTGCCCGAACGCGGCAGTCCGACCACGATGAGCGGGCGCACGATCGGGATGTCGAGGATCTCGGGGTGGCGGCGCAGCAGGTCGCGCACCAGGAGACGGTTGGACGCGTAGCGGACGCAGTCGCCGAACATCATGAGGCGGCCGAGGCCGGTCCGGTCGTCGTCGGCGTCCATCTCCTCGAGCTGCACGCCCGAGGCGTTCGGCGAAGTCGTCCGGTCCGAAGTCGTCGAGGCCCGTCCGGGTCGTCGCCGCCGGCACAGACGGCGTCGACGCTGAGCTCGGTCGCCTTCGACTCGCCGTACTCGATGCCCATCCGCTGGACGTCGTTGAGGACCGGGGCCGCCAGGTCGTCGATGCGGATCAACTCAGCCATGTCGGCAGTGACTCAGCGATGTCCAGTCATGTCGTTGTCGCATCAGATCATCGGGCGAGGTAGCCGCCGTCGACGGCCAGGACGCTGCCCGTGGTGAAGCCCGAGGATCGCACGAGAGGAACAGGACGGCGGCCGCCACCTCCTCGGGCAACCCCATGCGCGGCATGATCGCCCGGCCCAGCTCGGCCTCGAGGAGTTCGGGAAACGCCTTCATCGGTGCCGTCATCGGCGTGTCGATCAGGCCGGGAGCCACCGCGTTGACCCGGATGCCCTCGGCCGCCCAGCGGGCCGCCAGGTTCCGGGTCAGGGTGAGCAGCGCCGCCTTGGCCGCCGCGTAGCCCGGCACGATGGTGGTCGAGCGGAACGCGGTCATCGAGACCAGGTTCACGACGCTGGCGCCACCGGTCATGGTGCTGGCGGCCAGGGCCGGGTGCAGGCCCATGGTCGAGCCGCATGGCGCCTTCGACGTTGAGGTCGAGCGCGGCGGCGAAGCCGTCCGGATCCCACTCGTCGCGGCCGTCGGGGAAGTTCGCCCCCGCGTTGTTGACCAGCACGTCCAACCCGTCGACGGCGCTGCCAGTTCGTCGACGGCGGCCCGGTCACGCATCTCGAGTGTTCGGTAGGCGAAGCGGGAGAGGTCGCACTCGTAGTCCGAGGCGGCGGCGTGGGTCCCGGTCACCGTGACGCTGGCTCCCGCCGTGGCGAAGGCCGAGGCGATGGCGTGTCCGATGCCGCTCGTGCCACCGGTCACCAGGACGGTGGTGCCGGCGAAGTCGAAGGAGATCCGGTTCGTCATCGGTCCCCGTTCATGGTGATCATGACCTTCCCACAGTCCTTGGATCCCTCGAGCAGGTCGAGGCCCTGCCCGAACTCCTCGAGGGACAGGGTGTGGGTGACCAGGGCGGAGAGGTCGCGCCGGTCGAGCAGCTCGATGAGCGTCCTCGAAGCGGGGCGGGTACTCGAAGGAGCCGCGGATGGTGAACTGCTTCATGAGGACGTGGACGTAGTTGGTCGGCACCGGCTGGTAGTGCACGGCGACCAGCGACATGCGGCCGCCGGCGCGCCCGTGCTCGAGGATGTCGCCGATGACGCGGTCCGAGCCCGACGCCTCGATGTAGACGTCGGTGGCCGGCGTCGGTCCGAACATGAAGGGCGTGGTGCCGTGCAGCCGGGCCAGCTCGGACCACACGTCGTCCTCGAGACGGATCGAGCAGATGGGCGGCGCCGAACTCCCCCGCCAGCTCGAGGCGGCGCGGGCTCAGGTCGATGGCCACCACGTCGGTGATGCCCCGGTCGGCCAGGGTGGCGATGGCCAGGAGCCCGATGGGCCCGCAGCCGAAGACGGCCACGGTGTCGCCGGGCTGCACCTCGGCCTGGTTCACCGCCTGCATGCTCACGCCCGTCGGCTCGGCCAGCGCGGCGACCTCGAGCGGCATGCGGTCGGGCACGGGGAACAGGCGCCTGCCCTTGGCCGCCTCGCGTACGAGGAGCAGCGGGGTCAGGCCTCCCTCGTCCGGCTCCGCTGCCCAGCCGTCCGAGCTCCTCGTCGACCGGGTGGACGACGACCCGGTCGCCGACGGCGGCGCCGGTCACCTCGTCGCCGACCCACTCGACCACCCCGGCCAGCTCGTGGCCGAGGGCCATGGGCCGCCCGGTGAGACCGCCCATGTGGACGAAGGACACGTCGGAGCCGCAGATCCCGCAGGCGGCCACCCGCACCAGGGCGTCCCGGGGGCCAGGGTCGGGCTCGGCGATGTCGTCGAGGCGGACGTCGTGGGGCCCGTGCACGCGGATCTGCTTCATCGCCCTCCCCCACTCCCGCCATCGCCGACGCGGACTGGTGGCTCCTCGCAACTGGTCTCGGTCACCGGGGCGGATCCTGGCACGACCGTGCACGGGACGCGTGCCGGAAAGAGGTCCGGCGGGAAGAGGCGGCCGACGTCCCTCACGGGGCGTGCGGCGTCTCGGGTCCGCACGCCCCGGAGGGCGAGTGCGGCGATCCGACCGGGTTCGGGAGGAATGAAGGGAGGAACCCTCCCATCGGATCGCTGCGTGTGCCTGCAGTGTGCGGCATCGAGGTTGGAGCCGGTCCGGCGCCAGCTGTGAATATTCTTAGGATTGGCGTGACCCGCGCTCTGACCAGGTGTTTCGGGTGGGGCCGCCGCAAAACCCCAAGCGGGCTCACAGCTGGGGTTCTGCTCGTTGTGAAATCCCTGCTCTGAACTGGCCCCATGGCCAAAGCGGGTGCAATTGACGTGCCGGACGCCCCGGTCGATCTCACCGAGGAACTGCCGCTGGACGACGAGAACGTCCTCGCCGGCGAGGAGGCGTCGGTCTGGCGGCGCTATCGCTGGCCCATCGTCGGCCGTCGTGGTCGTCTCGATCGGTGGCGGCCGTCGGCCTCACCCTCTGGCTGACGTCGGGCTCGTCGACGCCGACCGGGCTCTCGGTGACGACGGTCACGGTTCCCGTGACCACGGGCACGATCCAGCAGACGGTGCCGAGCCTCGGGGACGATCGAGCCGGCGAGCCAGGCCAACCTCAACTTCGCCGTGTCCGGCACGGTCACCGCCGTCAACGTGAAGGCGGGCCAGACGGTGACGGCGGGGCAGGCGCTGGCGACCGTGTCCACGACGGCGCTGGCCGAGGACGTGAGTGCCGCGCAGGCGCAGGTGGCCGCGGCCGAGGACCGGCTGGCCAGCGACGAGGCGTCCGGGGCGGCGGCGTCGTCGCTCGATACGGACGAGGCCTCGGTGACCTCGGCCGAGTCGTCCCTCTCGACGGCGCAGACGAACCTCAACGACGCCTCGCTTGACGTCGACCATCTCCGGGACGGTGGCGTCGGTCAGCCTGACCGTCGGCCAGCAGGTGACGGGGACGGGGTCGGGCGGTGGGACCGGTGGCACCGGCGGGGGCGGCGACAGCAGCGCCGACAGTGCGGCGAGCAGCGCCGACAGCTCGTCGAGCTCGAGCGGGCAGATCGTGGTGATCGGCACCGACTCCTACATCGTGAACACGACGGTCGACGACACCGAGATCGGCCAGATCGCCACGGGCGACCAGGTCGACATCACGCCGACCGGTTCGACCACCCCGGTCTACGGCACGGTGGGCTCCATCAGCCTCATCGGCAGTCAGAGCTCGGACGTCACGACCTTCCCCGTCGTCGTCGACGTGACCGGAAACCCGACGGGGCTCTACGCCGGAGCGACGGCGGACGTCAGCATCATCGTCAAGCAGCTCAACGACGTGACCGAGGTGCCGACCGGTGCCATCTCCTACGGGACGAACGGCCAGGCCACGGTGACCCAGGTGACCAGCGGTGGCGCCCACGTGGTCAAGGACGTCACGGTCGGCGCGGCCGAGAACGGCGAGACCCAGATCACCGGTGGGGTGAGCGCGGGCGACAAGGTGCTCGAGAAGGAGATCACCTTCAAGGCGCCCGGCGGCGGCGCACGGGTGGCCTCTTCGGAGGCGCCGGCGGCGCGACGCGGTACCGGGGCGGCTTCGGGCGCTTCGGTGGCGGTGGCGGCAAGTTCACCGGCGGCGGCGGTGCCTTCCCCGGTCGGCGGCAACAGTGGCGGTGCGCGGCGGATGACGCTCACTCCCCCACGGCGGGACGACCGCGGTGACGGCGACCTCGCCGGTGATCGATCTGGAGCGGGTGACGAAGGTCTACCGGACCGGCACCATCTCGGTGGCTGCGCTGCGCGGCGTCAGCATCTCCATCGACCAGGGTGAGTACGTCGCCATCATCGGCCCGTCGGGTTCGGGAAAGTCGACCCTCATGCACATCTTGGGCTGTCTCGACATCCCGACGTCGGGCGGGTACCACCTCGCCGGCGAGGACGTGAGCCACATGAGCGAGACGGCGCTGGCCGAGGTGCGCAACCGTCACATCGGCTTCGTCTTCCAGCAGTTCAACCTGCTCGCCTCCATGACGGCGTGGCAGAACGTCGAGCTTCCCCTCGTCTACGCGGGGGTGCCGCCGGTCGCGAGCGCAAGGAGCGGGCGATGGCGGCCCTGGGCCGGGTCGGCCTGGCGGGACGGGTGAACCACCGGCCCGGTGAGCTGTCAGGTGGCCAGCAGCAGCGGGTGGCGGTGGCCCGGGCGCTGGTGACCGAGCCCGACCTGATCCTGGCCGACGAGCCGACCGGGAACCTGGACTCGAAGTCGGCGGCGGACGTCATGCGCCTCATGGCCGAGCTGCACGATGCCGGCCGAACCCTCGTCCTGATCACCCACGACGTCGAGGTGGCGTCGGCGGCGGGCCGGGTGGTCGGGATCCGCGACGGGCTGCTGACCGACAACGACCAGCGGTATCTCGAGAGCGTGCGATGAGTTGGCTCGAGACCATCCGCACCGGGGTCAACGGGGTGCGTTCGCACCGGTTGCGCTCTTTCCTGACCGTGCTCGGCATCCTGATCGGCATCGCCGGCGTGATCATCGCCGTCGGGTCTGGGTGAGGGCGCCTCGGGCCAGGTCACCTCGGAGATCAACGCGCTGGGCTCCAACGTCCTGACCATCACGCCGGGCAGCTCCACGTCGAGTACCGGCGTCCGGGAGGCCCTGGGCACCGCCTCGACCCTGACCATGGGCGACGTGTCGGCGCTGGCCTCCAAGGTCGACGACCCCGACGTCAAGGCGGTGGCCGGGATCACCTCGTCGAGTGAGGAGCTCACCGCCGGGAGCGAGACGGCGACGACCACGGTGCAGGGGACGACGCCGTCCTGGCTGACCGTGCGTGGCCGCACGGTGGCGGAGGGGCGCTTCTTGGACAACGAGGACGTCACGAACCACGCCGCGGTGGGCGTCCTGGGGGCGACGACCGCCTCGGAGCTCTTCACCCGGGAGGACCCGGTCGGCCAGACGGTCGACGTCAACGGGGTCCCGGTGACCGTGGTCGGGGTGCTGACCTCGACCGGCGCCTCGACCTCCTCGTCGTCGACGTCGGACCCCGACGACACCATGATCATCCCGATCACCACGGGGGCCGAGCGGATCTTCGGCGGGACGTCGCGCAACTCGGTCAGCTCCATTGCCGTGCAGGCCCGCTCGTCGGCCGACCTGACCGGGGCCTACCAGGAGACCGACCACCTCCTGCTCGAGCTGCACGGGATCACCAATCCGACCGACGCCGACTTCACCATCACGTCGCAGGCGTCGCTGATCGCCGCCAACACCTCGGTCGACCACACCCTCACGATCCTGCTCGGGGGCATCGCCGCCATCTCCCTGATCGTCGGCGGCATCGGCGTCATGAACATCATGTTGGTCTCGGTGACCGAGCGGATCCGGGAGATCGGCTTGCGCAAGGCCCTGGGGGCGACGCCACGGGTCATCCGGCGCCAGTTCCTCGTCGAGGCGTCGGTCCTCGGGCTCGTCGGGGGGATGCTGGGCGTCCTGGCCGGACTGCTCGGGGTCCTCTACCTGCCCGGTTTGATCGGGGATCCGATCTCGACGAGCCCGACGGCCGCCGTCGGTGCCTTGGTCATCGCCATGGCCATCGGCGTCCTCTTCGGTGTCTACCCGGCCAGCCGGGCGGCCACCTTGGCCCCGATCGACGCCCTCCGCAACGACTGAACGACGACGACCACACCGCACACGAGCACGACGCACCAGAGACGAACGCATGGAAAGAGGAAGCACGAGCATGCAGTCAGCAACCAGTCTCGACCAGCACACCGATCGTCAGGGGCGGCGACAGCGCCGCGGCCGTTGGGTCAGCGATCTCGGCACCGGCACCACGCGCTCTGGTGGCGGCCGCCGCCCTCAGCTCGACGGCGGGTGCTGCCACCACGCCGCCGGCCAACGGGCCGATCGCCGCCAGCGGCAGCGTGGCGGCCCTCGATGCCAGCGCGTCGAACATGGAGGTGCAGAACACGACCTCCGGCCAGACCACGGTGAGCTGGACGTCGACGACGCTCGTTCTCCAAGACGGTCACCGAGGCCGTCAGTGCCGTGGCGGCCGGTGACTGCGTCAGCGTCACCGGGACGCCTTCGAAGAAGTCCAAGACGACCATCGCCGCCCGCTCGATCACCGTGACCACGGCCAGCTCGAGCGGTTCGTGTACCGGGGCTTCGGTCCCGTACCAGGCGGCGCGCCGGGACAGGGAGGGGTTCGGGTTCCGGGGCGGTAGCAGTGGCAAGCGGCGGTCCGGGCTTCGGCGGCCCGAGCACCGAGGGTGGCGGCTCGTTCCAGCGGCCGAGCGGCCGGCGGCAGCGGCTCGTCGAACTTCCGCAAGGAGTTGGCGTCGCTGGCCATCGGATCGGGCAAGGTGAAGTCGGTCAAGGGATCGACGCTCACCGTCTCGGGCTACGACCGTGAGCCCCGGCCAGTTCACCCGGGGAACGACCAAGTCCAGCTCGAAGACGAAGAAGCCGACCACTCCGAAGACGGAGACCCTCACCATCACGACGTCGAAGTCGACGACGGTGAGCGTCGACCCAGAGCGCGGCGGCCTCGGCGCTGGCCGTGGGTGACTGTGTCAGCGCGTTCGGCCCGGCGGCCAGCAACGGCGCCGTGACGGCGACGACGGTCAGGATCACCTCGACCGGTGGTGGCACCTGCACGAGCGGCTTCGGCGCCGGTGGCGGTTTCGGAGGCGGTGGCGGATTCGGTGCGGGTGGCGGCGGATTCTTCGGTCGTTCGGGCGGAGCTCCCTCGGGCGGCGGCGGTGCCTAAGTCGTCTGCGGGCTGGGGCCGGGCCGGCCACCGGCGCGCCGTGCTGATCGGTGCCGTCGTCCTCGTCGTCGTCCTCGGCGGCGGCGTGGCCGCCTGGGCCGAGGTCGGAAACGGCAGCGCCGGCTATCGGGAGGCCACGGTCACCAAGGCCGACATCGGCACCTCCATGACCGTCGTCGGCAACGTCGACCCCGTCAGTGACGCTGCGGCCTCGTTCCAGGTCGCCGGCCAGGTGGCCACGGTCGCCGTGACGCCGGGCCAGCAGGTGACGGCCGGCCAGACGTTGGGCACGCTCCAGACCACCGCCTTGAGCGAGGCCGTCTCCTCGGCCGAGTCGACGCTCGCCGCCGACCAGGCGAAGCTCGTCGAGGACGAGGAGAACGAGTCGGCATCGTCGTCGGCGACGGCGGCCAAGACGCCGACCTCGTCGACCACCACGACGACGGCTCCCACGCATGCCAGCAGCGGCCAGAGCGCCACCGTCACGCAGGACCAGACCACGCTGACCCAGGACGAGTCGACCCTGTCGACGGACCAGAACAAGGAGGGGGCCGACCTGGTCCAGGCCCAGAACGAGTGCACCAGCGCCAACACCGGCACCCAGGCGGGCCAGGCCACCTGCGAGGCGGCCCTCCAGACCGTCTCGTCTGACGAGCAACAGGTCTCCAAGGACCAGACGACGGTCTCGAAGGACGAGACGGCGCTGGGGCAGGCACTGGGGGTCGAGTCCGGGGGCCACGGGCACGTCGAGCTCGGGTAGCGGAGCGGGGGCGACGGGCAACTCGGGCACCGGCAGCGGGCCCGGCAGCCACGACCTGACGGCGGACGTCACGGCGGCAGACACGGGCAACTAGCGGTACCGGCGGCAGCAGCACCACCGGCGGCAGCGGCGGGGTCGTCGCCGACACCGACACCCCCGAGCAGATCGCGTCCGATCAGGCCAACATCGACAGCGCGGAGGCCGACCTCACCAACGCCCAGCAGTCGCTGACCGAGGCCACGCTCGACCAGCCCCATCAGCGGGACGGTCGTCTCGGTCGGCATCAACGTGGGCGACACGGTCAGCGCCAACTCGACCACCGAGATCATCACCATCATCGGCACCAAGTCCTACGAGGTCGAGGCCACGCTCGATAGCTCCCAAGTCCCCCAGGTCAAAGTCGGCCAGTCGTCCTCGGTCGAGGTCGACGGCGTCGACGGGACGGTCGACGGGACGGTGTCCCAGGTCGGCCCGGTGCAGGCGAGCGACGGCGAGTACACCTACCCGGTCGTCGTCGCGCTCCCCTCCTCGACCAACGGACTGTTCACCGGCTCGTCGGCCAACGTGGACATCACGACCGGAGCGGTGTCCGACGTCGTCGCCGTGCCCACCTCGGCCGTCGAGACGCTGGAGCACCCGCTCGTACGTCCTCGAGCTCGACAAGGGCGTGCTCACCCGCAAGTTCATCAAGATCGGGATGGTCGGCGACACCTACACCCAGGTGCTCTCCGGCCTCTCGCCCGGACAGAGCGTCGTCCTGGCCGACTACGCCGAGGCCGTCCCCTCGTCGAACACCGACAGCACCGACCTCGGCAACGCGCTGGGCGGCGGTGGCGGCGGCTTCGGCGGGTTCGGCGGCGGCGGGCTTCTTCGCGGCGGCGCCGGCGGCGGCGGCGTTCCGGATCGAACGCAGCACAGCGGGCGGCGGCGGCTTCGGAGGCTGAGCCGGATCGGCCCCACGACGGACCGGACTACGGTGTCCATCGTGGCCCCGATCCGGCTCGATCAGCTCAATCTCATCGTCACCAACGTCGACGCCACCCGAGCCTTCTACGCCCGTCTCGGCGTCACGTTCGACGATGGCGGCGATCCGGTCTGGGCCGAGCAGCACGTCTCGGCCGTGCACGACGACGACCTCCCGCTCGATGTCGACCTCGACAGCACGTCGTTCGCCCAGCAGTGGAACGCCGGTTGGTCCGGCGGTCCCGGCGTGGTCCTCGGGTTCAAGGTCGACGCGCGCGACGAGGTCGACTCCCTCGTCGAGACGTTGGCCGCCGCCGGCGTGCCGGTCCAGCAGCCGCCCTACGACGCCTTCTGGGGCGCCCGCTACGCCGTGGTCAGCGACCCCGACGGTAACGCCGTTGGCATCATGAGCCCCGTCGATCCCGACCGCCGATCGCCGGCATGAGCGAGCGAGTCGATCGACGTCATCATCGAGATTCCGACCGGGAGCCGCAACAAGTACGAGTACGACCACGAGCGGCACATCATCCGGTTGGACCGCCGCCTCTTCACCGCCACCACCTATCCGGCGGACTACGGCTTCGTCCCCGAGACATTGGCCGGCGACGGCGACCCGCTCGACGTGCTCGTGCTCGTCACCGATCCGACGTTTCCGGGCTGCCTGGTGCGGGTGCGCATTCTCGGCGTGTTCTTCATGCGCGACGAGGCCGGCGTCGACGCCAAGTTGATCAGCGTGCTCGAGCACGATCCGCAGTGGGACGGGGCGGCCGATATCGAGGACGTGCCCGAGCACCTGCGCAACGAGATCGCACATTTCTTCAGCATCTACAAGGACCTCGAGCCGGGGAAGTCGGTGTCGGTCGAGGGCTTCGACGACCGGGCGGCGGCGCTGCGGGAGCTCGAGGCGTGCCGGCAGGCCTACGGCTGAGCGGTGCACAGACCGGATCCGACCAGTGACGACCGGACATGCAGTGAAAGGGGAACCGTGCCGTATCCACGCGATGAGGTGAAGGCGACAGTCGACCGCTACCACGAGCTGCGCCGGCGCATCGACGACGGGTTGGAGGAGGACGCCTTCGGGTCTTTGTCCGACTTCTACACCGAGGACGCCGTCTACATCGACGGGGCCTGGGGTCGGATCGAGGGCAAGGAGGCCATCGCCAACTGGCTGGTCGACTCCATGGTCGGCATGGCGGACTGGAAGTTCCCGGTCGAGTTCACGGCGATCGAGGGCGACGACGTCGTCGTGAAGTGGACGCAGATCCTGCCCCGGCTCAAGCCCGACGGGACGCCGTACCGCCAGTCCGGGTACTCACGGATGATCTACGCCGGGGACGGGAAGTTCTCCTACGAGGAGGACACGTACAACATGGCGCACGTGCTCGAGGACATCGAGGCGAGCGGGTGGCAGCCGACGGAGCCGATGAACTTCCCGCCGGCGCATCCGGACCGCAACTTCGACATCCCCGGGCGGGTCTGATCGTCTGGTCTCGGCCGAGCCGGCGCCCTGTCGGCGCGTCAGCCGGTGTTGCCGGTACTGCCGGTGCTCCCGGTGCCTCCTGAGTTCCCGAAGCCGGGGAAGCCTCCCCCACCGAACGGGTTGGTCGTCGAGCCGCTCGATTGCTGCTGCTCCTCGGACTGGCTGCCCAGTGTGGCCGTCGTCGTGTGCTTGTTGTCGCCGACGTAGTAGGTGATCGTCACCTTCTCCCCGACCTTGGAGTTCTGGATCGCGTTCTGCAGCGTCTCGGCCGACGTGATGGCCGTGCCGTTGATGTCGACGATGACGTCACCTTGGACCAGGCCGGCCTTGTCGGCTGGTGAGCCCGCGACGACGCTGAGGACGACGGCGCCCTGGGTCGGCGTGAAGCCGTACTGCTGGCGCAGCGCCGGCGGTCAGCGTCGTGATGTCGACGCCGAGGTAGCCGCCACCGTTACCGCTCTGGCCGCCCTTCTCGAGCTGGGGCAGCAGCGACTCCACCTGGGCGATCGGGATGGCGAAGCCGATGTTCTGCGAGCTGGTCCCGTCACCCGACGTCCCGGCGACCGCAGTGTTCATGGCGATGACCTGGCCTGATGTATCGATGAGCGGACCACCCGAGTTGCCCGGGTTGATGGCCGCGTCGGTCTGGATCAGGTTCTGCAGGTTTTCGCTCGCCGTGCCGTCACCGCCGGCGGTGACCGAGCGACCGAGGGCCGACACGATGCCCTGGGTCACGGTGGGCGTGCCGGCGGCCAGGCCGAGTGCGTTGCCGATGGCCACGACGGCGTCGCCGACGACGGCCTTGGACGAGTTGCCGAAGGTGACCGTGGGCAGGTTGGAGGCGCTGTTGATCTTGAGGAGGGCGACGTCCTTGGTCTGGTCGTAACCGATGAGCGTCGTCGGGAGCGCCTTGGTCTGCCCGTACTCGGTGACGGTGATGGTTCCGGAGTTGCCGTCGTCGACGTAGAGCTCGATCACGTGGTTGTTCGTGATGACCTCACCGTCCGAGCTGATGATCATGCCCGTGCCCTCGTCCTCGTTGCCCTGGGACTTGACGTCGATGGAGACGACGGCGGGGATGACCTTGCTCACGAGCTGCGGGATGGTGACGTTGCCGCTGAGCACGGCGGCGCCGGGGGTGGCGCCACTTTCGTTGACCGTCACGCCGGTGTTCGAGTTGTTGGAGTTGTCGGCGAGGGCGGTGACGCCGGCGCCGACGAGGGCGCCGATGAGGGCGGCGATGAGGGCGACGGGGAGCCAGACCCGTGACTTGCGCTCGACCCGATGACGCCGACGCCGACGCCGGCGATCCGGGTGGGGGTGCCGGGTAGGCGAAGGGGTCGTTGCTCGGTTGGGACGGCCCCGCCGGCGGCGGGCGGGGCCCAGGACTGCGGTGGCGGTGGTGGTGCGTGCGCAACGGCTTGGCCCAGCCCGGACTGACCGAGGGGCGGGGTTGGCTCTGACGGCGGCGGCGGCGGCGTGGCGTCGCTGCTGGCCCGTCGCCCAGACGGCGCAGTCGGTTCCGGCGGAGGGCCCCCGCGGTCTCCTGCCTGCCACAACGGTGCAGTCCGGCTCCCCCGGCATCGGGTTGTCAGTGGGCGTCGCCGAAGCCTCGGGTTCACCAGCAGCGGACGGAGGCCCTGGCTGCTCGGTGTCCTCGCTCATGCTCGATTCCTCCTGGGGGGCGTGGTGCGTCGGAGCGGCACCAGGTGCTGTGCGGCAGGAGCAGGACGGGAACACTCTCGCCGGCGGCCGCACCATGTTAGGGGACGCCACTCAGCACCCGGTAGCGGGACCTCTGTCTCGGGCGAGGTAGCGTGTCCGCCGCATGTCCCGCCGCATCGAGATCGAACTGACAAGCCAAACGGGCGATGGATCCTGGACCTGGCGCGCCGCCGGTGCCCGCCAGCCCAAGGGCACCGTCGAGGCGCTCGCTGGTGCCGGCGGGCGAAAAGGTCGGCTCCGTCCTCCAGGCCACCGTGGACGTCGGCCTCGAAGGCATGGAGGTCCTGTCCCTGAGCCAGGCCAAGCCGGTCCGGTCGCCCGAGAAGACCGAGGGGCGGATCGAGGTCAAGGGCACGCCCCGTCGTGCACCCGACGTGTCGGTCATCCTGGCTCCCGGGTCGGGCAAGCGTCGGCGTGACGACGACGGCGAGCGCCGCGGCGGACGGACGTGGCCGTGGCGGGGACGACGGTGGTCGGCGCGGCGAGAGCCGAGGCGGCGACCGCCCCCGGCGCCGGCGGCGGCCGTCGCGGCGGCGGCAGTGGCGGCGGGGGTCCGAGGCGGCCCGGTGGCCGCCGCCCCGGTGAGGGCGAGGGGCGTCCCGGTCGTGGCGAGCGCCCGGCCATGCCCACGTCGACGGCGCATCGCAACGCCATGTTGGCCACCCTGCGGCCCGAGCAGATTCCCGTGGCCGAGCAGTTGCTGCGGGGCGGGATCCAGGCCGTGCGCCAGGCCATCAACGACCAGAACACCGCGGCCAAGGCCAGCGGCAAGCCGCCCGTCGCCGGCGACGCGCTCGTCGCCATGGCCGAGGAGTTGCTTCCCGTCGTGCGCCTGGCCGACTGGAAGGACCGGGCCAGCGTCGCCCAGACGGCCGGCAAGGACTACCGCTTGCGTGAGTTGCGAGCCGTCGTGACGGCATCGCGCACGCTCAACCTCGACGAGGAGGGCCGTGCCACGGCCAAGGCCCTCCAGGAGTCGCTCGACCAGCGCACCGCCGCCCTCCGCGAGGAGTGGCTGGCTCGTATGACCAACGCCCTCAAGGACGGACGGGTACAGCAGGCGATCGAGGCCTCCATCCGGCCGCCCGAGCCCGGGACCCGGCTCCCGGCCGATCTGGCCGTCCGTCTGGCCGCAAGCGGCGGGCGAGGCCATGTCGGCCGACAAGGCGCCCGAGGAGTGGATGCAGCTACTCGACGCCGTCGTCGCCTCGCCCGTACGCCGGACGGTCAAGCCGGTAGGGATCCCCGACGACGAGGTGGCCCGTCAGGCCGCCCGCAACGCCGCTGGGTCGGTGCCGGTCCTGGCCAAGTTGCTCGGCCTCAAGATCCCGCCGCCGCCGCCCCGCCGGGTCAACGCCGAGCGCCGCTTCAGTCCAACCGGCGGCTGAGCGTCAGCAGCCGGGCCGTGAACCCGGATGCCTCGAGCCGTTGCTTGGTCTGACGGTCCCCCGGCAGGGCCAGTGCGTCGATGTCGGTGCACCCCTGGACGCGTCCCCAGGCCACGGCAGCCTCCATCAGTGAGCTGCCGACGCCCACGCCACGGGCGTCCGGCTCGACGTAGCAGCACTCGATCAGGCCGCCGACCCGTCCGGCCACCGGATCGCTCAGGCTGACCCCGAGAAGGCCCACGACGGCCCCCTCGTACTCCCCCACGAACAGGCTGGCCCCGGGGCGGCTCCAGCGCTCGAGGAGGGACTCCGTGGTCTCCTCACCGAGCAGGGCTGGTCCGCCTCGCATGGTCCGGGCGCTGTGCGAGGGCCAGGTCGAGCAGGCGGAGCACAGGCCGCCCGGTCATCGGCCTCGGCCAGCCGGGCCAGCTCCATCGCCGATTACTCGCCGGCGACGGCGGCCGGCCCCTCCTCGAGGAGCTGGCCGGCCCGGTTCAAGATGGTCCGTCGGTTCCGGGTCGAAGCCTCGTAGCGCTGGACGGCGCGCAGCTCGTCGGGACCGAGGCTCTCGAGCCGCCGCACGACCTGGGATGCGCTCAACGTGTCGTAGTCGGCCAGTGCCCGCTCGACGATGGCCGCCGCCGCGGGATCGGGCGGCGACGGTCGGGGCGGTGCCGCAAACGACGTCACTCCGTCACGGTCGCGCGCCGGCCGCCACTGTGGCCCGGACTCGCTCGCACTGCCGGTGCCGTCGCGGGTGCCCGCCGCACGGTCGCTGGCGACGGTCGCCGTCGGCGTCGCCGTCCCCGTGCAGTACCGAACCGATGCGGTCGGTCAGCCGCCGCTGTCCACGCGTCACGACGAAGCGTCCCACGATCTTCGCGTTACCCACCTGCAACTGCACCCGCTGCCGCCCCTTGTCGACGAACTCGGGCAGCTCCTCGGCCAGCGTCACCGCCATACCGACGGGTGCGAAGACACACACATCGAGCGTCCGGCGCAGTGGTCCGCGCTCGATCGACTCGTCGCCCCGCGGCGTCTCCTCAGACACAATCCCGGCAGAGCATGTTCTTCTTGTCAGCCAGCTGACTCGGGTGCTTCACCAGGAAACAGGAACGGCACACGAACTCGTCGGGCTGCTTGGGCAGCACCCGCTCGTTGCCCTCGGTCTTGTCCTCCTGGTCGGTCGCCTCCTCGTCCTCGGGCTCGTCCTCGACGACCAGACGCTCCTTCAAGATGACGTCCAGGCTGGCCTCGACGTCCTCGTCGTCGGGCTCCTCTTCCTCTTCCTCTTCGTCGCCCTCGCCCGTCTTCTCGACCACGGCGGCCGGCTGACGGCGTCAGAACCTCGACGGCGTCCTCCTCTTCCTCTTCGTCGACATCGACGTCGACACGCGACGTCAGCGTCCTCGTCGTCTACTTCGAGGACGTCGACCTCGTCGAGATCTTCGAGGTCGTCATCGTCGAGGTCGAGCTCCTCGTCCTCGAGGGCTGCGTCCTCGGCTTCGGGGGCTTCTGCCTCGACTTCTTCGGTCTTGGGCTTCTTCTTGGTCGCCATGTGCCGCCGGAGCATAGACGGTTGCGCAACCGGTTCAATCGCTTCTACGGGGGTGGGTCGGGCGGGTGGGCCCGGGGGTCTTTGGCGCCATGTCGCAGGCCCGGCGGTAGCCAGGCCAGCAACACGTTCTCTACTCGACCCCCAGGGCCTACCACCGCCTCTCACAGCACATCCCGCCCCTCCTGCATCAGCGGTTTTTCCTCAGCAGTTTCTCGAAGGGGCGTCGGGACTGCGCCGTACATTAGGCAAGCGCGGGGTGGGGCCGTCAAGAAGGATGAGGGTCCTCTTACCAGGGAGAACGAGGGTATTTCCTGGTCAATGCGTCGCAGATTTTTCGGAACGGCGACGCTCCGCCCGCCGCTCCGATTCGAGCCGTTCCAGGTCGGTGGCGCCATGCTCGACGAAGGTCATCGTCTCGGCGATCGCCCGGTGTCCCGCCGTCTCGGCGATGGCCCGGTGCATCTGCTGCGCCACCCGTCGATAGGCGGGATGCCCCTGCGTTCCCGAGCGCAGCTCAATGAGGTGCACCGCCTCGCGCGCATTCATCTGCATCACGTAGCGAATGCGATGGGCCAGCGCCACCGCGTACGACGCCTGCTCGGGAAAGTCCGGCATCAACGAGCGGTAGAGATCCTCGGCCCGGTCGATCGCCGCGTCGTAGTCGCCGGCCAGACCCGACTCCTCGACGAGCGCCGGCATGTCGTAGCCGAGCCCGATGCCGAGGCGCTGCCACTCGATCGTGAGCATGCGGTGACGCTGCAGATCGCGGAACGCGCCGTAGTCCGTCACCATCTCGAAGCGATAGTCCGTACGCTCGAACGCCCGCCCCGGACGGTGCCGCCGGTTGCGCCGGTCGCCGACGTACGCCCGCAACAGCGCCACGCGGTCGTCGTGCCCGAGCAGACGCACCCGCCGCTCGGCCTCGCGCTCCGAACAATCCATGGCGGCAAAACACACTGCGACCAGGACCTTTTCCTCACCGTCGGGATCGAAGTCGAGGAGGGTCACCTCGTCGACGCCGCCGGACTCGTCACCGAGGTCGGACTCGGTCAGCTCCGGCCAGAGGCGCTGCACCAGCGCGTCGGTGTCGCGACGCGTCGACTCGAGATAGGCCGACCACTCGCCACCGCGTGCCGGCACGTCGACGCGCTGGAGGAACGACGGGATGACCTTGCGCAACTCGGTCAGCATCATCTCGGCGTAGTGACGCGCCTCGGGCAACGGATGCGCGCGCATGCGCAGCAACAGTTGCTCGTAGGACTGGCCGGTGCCGTAGACGCCGATGTTCGACAACGACGCTGCGGGCAACAGGCCGCGCAACGCGTCGAGCGACTTGGCCTTCGTCGCCTGGCGGTAGACGAAGTCGCTGTCGCCCGCTTGTTGCGGGAAGCGCTCCCCCACCCAGGCCTGCATGCGCGGCAGGAGTTCGCCGTAGGTGTCGAAGACGCGGTCCATCTCGCCGACGAAGCGGGCGCCGTGGGGCGAGTCGAGAATTTCGGGCGGGCGATAGTAGCGGTACTGGCCGTTGTCGAGCCGTTGGTTGTACGCGATGTAGCGCGTCGACTGCTCGAGGTAGGCCATGAGGCGCCCCCACTCGAGCACCTTGGAGAGCACGTTCGACGCTTGCTCGCACGCCAGGTGCACGCCGCCGAGCTGCGCCACCGAGTCGTCGCCGTACTCGACGAACACCTTCTCGTAGAGCTGCTCGGCGCGTTGCAGGCCGACGGTTGCGTCGACCGACGCGTCGCCCGAGACATCGAGCTCGCCGACGAACTCGTCGAGGAAGAGCCGGCGCAGGCTCTTGGGTGATCTCGAGTAGCGGGCGAAGAGCGCCCCCTTGACCACCTCGGGCAGGTTCACCAGGGCGAAGACCGGCTGGTCGAGGTTGGTGACGTAGCGCCTGAGGACGGCCTCCTCGTCCGCGGTGAAGCGCTCTTCGGAGTAGGGGAACATGCCCGGGTAACGATAGAACCGGGCTGCGTCGGCAGTGGCGGATAGGCCGGGCTCTGGACCAGGGCCGGAGCGTCCCGGCGCTGTGGGCCCTCCGTCGCCGGTCAGCCCGATGGGAGTCCACCCGCCACGACGCCCCGGACCAGCTGGTCCACTGCCTCGCGGGCCGCCGCCGCCACCTCGGGGTCCTCGGCCGTGTGCGAGACCTGCTGGGCCAGGTCGGCCACCGACTTCATCGTCCGCACGAAGTCCCCGGGGGCCAGGTCGCCGGCGTCCCGGGACGCCACGGCGAGCGCGGTCGAGAAGGAGGCCCCGCGGACCCACGACGCCACGGCCGTTGCCAACCCGGGGGCCACCTGGCGTGTCCGGGGCACGAGATGGGCCTCCTCGATGGTCCGGATGCGCTCGGCCATCGCAGCGACCGCCTCCCCCCGCCGGGCCAGCTCGGCCCTGCGCTTGTCACCGAGGCGGTCCTGCAGCTGCGGCCGGCGCTTGCCTCGGGACGACCCCCGCTCACGGCTCGTGGCCATGTCCGTGTCCGGGCAGTCGCCGGGCCCGTCGGGGCTCGAAGACGACCGAGGAGAGGACGCCCGCCAGCACGGAGGGCTCGGCCCCGGCCAGGACGTCGCTGCCCAGGGCCTCGGCCACCAGGAGGTCGGCCTCGTGGTAGATGCGAGACAGCCGCCGCCCGGCCGGGGTGAGGCTCCAGCCGTCGACGTAGCCCAGCTCGCCCAGCACGGCCAGGCGGTGGCCCAGCTGGCGGGTGAGCAGGTCGGGCTTGCGGGCCTGCCACTGGGCGAAGGACCGGTGGAGGACCTCGTTGGCCGTCTCCCGGTCGAAGCGCGAGACGAGGTTGACGGCCAGGTTGTAGGTGGGCCGGAAGGCGGAGCGCAGGTCCGGCGGTGGTGCCGCGGCTACCCGGGCCATCTCGCCGAAGGTGATCTCGTTCGACCACGAGACCACGGCGTGACCTTCCTCATCGAGGCCGCGGCGGCCCGCTCGGCCCGTGAGCTGGAGGTACTCGCCCGAGGTCAGCGTGGCCCGCCCGGCGCCTCCGTACTTGGAGAACCGCTCGATCACCACCGAGCGGGCCGGCATGTTGATCCCGAGCGACAGGGTCTCGGTGGCGAACACCACCTTGAGCAGCCCGGCGGCGAAGCACTCCTCCACCGTCTCCCGGAACACCGGCACCATGCCGGCATGGTGGGCGGCCACGCCACGCTCGAGGCCCTCGAGCCACTCGTCGTAGCCGAGCACGAGTCAGGTCCTCGTCGTCGAGCGGCTCGACCCGGCGCTCGGCCACCTCGCGAATGGCCGTGCGCTCGTGGGCGTCGGTCAGACGGACACCGTCGCGCAGCACCTGGCGCACGGCGTCGTCGCAGGCGGCCCGGGAGAAGATGAAGACGATCGCCGGCAGCATGTCGTTGCGGTCGAGCTCGTCGATCATCTCGGTGCGCAGCGGCGCCCGGACGGGAAGGCGCGGACCCCTCCCCCGCGACTGGTAGTGGCCGACCCGGCCGTGCAGGGCCCGGCGCACCATCTGGTCGATCCGCTGGCCCTCGCCTCCCGGTTTGCCGTTGGCGTGGAGCAGGGGCAGCAGCTGCGTCTCCTCGTTCTCGCGCCGGTGCACGGCGAAGTGGTGGCGCAGCTCGATCGGCCGCTCCCGTTCGACGATGACCGCCGTGTCGCCGCGCACCGATCGCAGCCATCCACCGAGCTCGTCGGCATTGTTGACGGTGGCGGACAGGCAGACGAAGCGGATCTCGGGGGGCGAGAGCACGAGGACCTCCTCCCACACGCCACCCCGATACGGGTCCTGGAGGAAGTGCACCTCGTCGAGGACCACCGTGTGCAGGGCCTCGAGCAGATCCGAACCGGCCAGGAGCATGTTGCGCAGGACCTCGGTCGTCATGACGACCACCGGAGCCCGGGGCCGGACCGTGCTGTCGCCGGTCAGCAGCCCGACGTGCTCCTCGCCGTAGGTGGCTACGAGCTCGGCGAACTTCTGGTTCGAAAGCGCCTTGAGGGGTGTCGTGTAGAAGGCCTTGCCCCGGGCGGCCAGGGCGCGATGCACCGCGTAGGCAGCCACCAGCGTCTTCCCCGATCCGGTCGGGGCGGAGACGAGGACGGACTGGTCGGCATCGAGGCAGCGCAGGGCGTGCAGCTGGAAGTCGTCGAGGACGAAGGGGAGGCTGGCCTCGAACTCCGCCAGGCCGCCCGGTTGGACGGGCCACCTGAAGGCGGTCAACGACCGAGCAGCTTCCCGATACCGATGGAGACGAAGTAGAAGAAGATCAGGGGGACGGCCAGGGCGAGCATGGAGAACGGATCAGAGCTCGGGGTGAATACGGCCGCGACCACCACAATGATGATCACGGCCCATCGCCACGACTTGAGCAAGCGAGCCGGCGTCACCACCCGGGCCAGTTCGAGCGACACCAGGACGACCGGGAACTCGAAGGTCAGCCCGAAGAGCGTCATCATGATGATGATCAGGCCCAGGTACGGGATGGGGTCGTAGATCGCCACCAGGTTCGAGCCACCGACCGACTTCAGCCAGCCCAGGGCGTGCGGCAGCGTGATGTAGGCGGTGGCTGCTCCCAGGAGGAAGAGCACGAAGGCGCTGAGGACGAAGGGCACGGCGTAGCGGCGCTCGGATGCCTTGAGGCCGGGCGTCACGAAGCGCCAGATCTGGAAGAGGATGATGGGCGACGCCAGGACGAGCCCGCCGAAGACGGCGATCTTCACTCGCAACGAGAGGCCGTCGAGCGGCGAGGTCACGAACAGGTTGCACGTGCCGCCGTTGATGACGAGGAGCGAGTTCGTCGTGCTGGTGCGGTGATGGTTGACGGCGTCGACGTTGCAGAGTGGTCGCAGCAGGAAGTGCAGGATCGGCTCGTAGGCGATCACACCGATCGTGGCGGCCACGAGGAAGGCGACCACGCAGATGATCACGCGGTAGCGCAGCTCGCCCAGGTGTTCGCTCAACGTCATGTTGTCGGGCGAAGGGCGGTTCCGGCGCTTCGCTCCGAACGGCAGGGAAACCATGGTGCGGCCGATCAGTTCAGACCGGGATCAGCCGGCACGATGACGTCCGGTGACCTCGGGTTCGGGGCGGGCCCCGGGGGCGTCGACGTGACCTCGGGCGAACTGACGGCGAGGCGGGGCGGCCGACGGCAGGCTCCGACGAGGCTGTGGAAGCCGACGACGTGAGCCGTCCTGCCATCGGACAGCGATCGGCGGATGCGCGCGGCGCGCGGTCTCGGCCACCGTCGCCGCTCCCGTTCTGCGACGACGGTCGCCGTCCGACCCGTCGCCGACGTCGCCGTCGTCGTTCGTCCGCCGTCGTCTCGTCCGGCCCCATGTTCGACAGGTGGTCGAGCAGGGCAGACGGCGAGCGGGCCAGCCGGGCGATCTCGGTGGTGGAGGGAAGGTCGGGCATGGTGTTGCGGACCTCGGTCTCCATCCGGTGACGGAATTCGTTGAACGAGCGCCAGGCACCACCGACCTGACGCGCTACCTGAGGCAACTTGTCAGGACCGAGGAGGATGATCGCGACCACGGCGATCACCAGGAGCTTGGCCGGGTCCAGGTTCAGCATCTGTTGTCAACTCTACGGGGCCGTCACAGTGACTGGATGAGCCGCTCCACCCGCTCGTCGTGTGACTTGAACGGGTCCTTGAGCAGGACTGTCCGTTGGGCCTGGTCGTTCAACTTGAGGTGCACCCAGTCGACGGTGAAGTCCCGTCGCCGTTCCTTCGCTCTTTTCACGAAAGCGCCACGCAGGCGGGCCCGGGTCGTCTCCGGCGGCTTGACCATGGCCTCGGTGATCTCGTCGTCGGTACACGTGCGTTCCATCTCGTCGCGCTGCCTGCAACTTGTAGAACAGACCCCGGCTCCGGTCGACGTCGTGGTACATCAGGTCGATCATCGCCACCTTGGGGTGGGAGAGCGAAATGTCGTGACGGGCCTGCATCTGCTCGACGAGCCGGTGCTTGGCCACCCAGTCGCATTCCCGCCACAGCGAGGTCGGGTCGGCCTCCAACCCCTTGAGGCAGTGCTCCCACATGTCGAGGGCCTTGTCCTCTTCTGGTGAGAGGCCACGGCGCTCCCGGAACTTCAAGCGCCCGCTCGAGGTATTCGGTCTGAATGTCGAGCGCCCGCATCTCGCGCCCGTTGGCCAGACGAACCCGGCGCTGGCAGGTGATGTCATGGCTGATCTCGCGAATGGCCCGGATCGGGTTCTCCAGGGTCAGGTCCCGCAACACAGTCGACGAGTCCTCGAGCATGGCCAGGAGGATCGATGTCGTCCCGATCTTGAGGAACGTCGCGTACTCCGACATGTTCGAGTCACCGACGATCACGTGCAGGCGGCGGAAGCGCTCTGCATCGGCGTGCGGTTCGTCCCGGGTGTTGATGATGGGGCGGCTCCGGGTCGTGGCCGAGGACACGCCTTCCCAGATGTGCTCGGCTCGCTGGCTCAGGCAGAACACCGCGCCCCGGGCCGTCTGCAGCACCTTGCCCGCGCCGGCGTAGATCTGCCGTGACACGAGGAACGGGATGAGCACCTCGGTGTAGCGGTTGAACTCGTCGTTGCGCTCGGTCAGGTAGTTCTCGTGGCAGCCGTAGGAGTTGCCGACCGAGTCCGTGTTGTTCTTGAAGAGGTAGACCTCGCCCCGGATGCCCTCCTCGCGCAGGCGAGCCTGGGCACCGGTGACCAGCTGGGCGAGGATCCACTCCCCCGCCTTGTCATGGATGACGACGTCGCCGATCTTGTCGCACTCGGGCGTGGCGTATTCGGGGTGGCTGCCCACGTCCAGGTACAGACGGGCGCCGTTCTCCAGGAAGACGTTGGACGAGCGCCCCCACGACACGACCCGGCGGAAGAGGTAGCGGGCGACCTCGTCGGGGCTGAGGCGGCGCTGACCTCGGAGCGTAAAGGTGACGCCGTATTCGTTCTCGACTCCGAAGATGCGGCGCTCCACGGACCAACCGTACTGCCGGCTATGCCAGGAGTTGGGCCAGCTCAGATTCGGGGATGCGCCGGAAGGTTCGCCGGCCATTGCCTCTGCTCAGCGTGGCTACCTCGAGATCCCCCGCACCGAGGGTCCGTTCCGGCCCGGCCAGGGCGGTCGTGGTGGCCTTGATGGCCGCCCCGAGGTCCCAATCGGCCCTCCAGGCCTCAGCCCATCCGCTCCGCCACCGCCTGGGCGTCCCCGCCCAGGACGGCGAAATGCTCCTCGTCGCTCACGAAACCGTCGTAGGCGATGTGGTACAGCTGGTTCTCGACGTCGCCCAACTCGGCCACCAGGATCTCCACCTCGAGCGGCTTCATCTCGTGGGTGAAGACATTGCCGAGGTACTGGGCGTAGAGGTTGGCCAGCGACCGAGCGTCGACGTCCTCGCGGCTGAAGGCGAACCCCTTGGTGTCGGCGTGGCGCACGCCGGCCACCCGCAGCTGGTCGTATTCGTTGTACTTGCCGACCCCGCCGAAGGCGATACGGTCGTAGATCTCGCTGATCTTGTGCAGCGAGCGCGACGGGTTCTCGGCCACCATGGCGATCCCCACGTCGTAGGTCGTGGCCGCCAGCGAACGGCCTCGGGCGATGCCCTTCTGGGCATACTCGGCCCGGTCCTTCATGACCTGCTCGGGCGAGACGTAGTACGGCATGCTCATTGCGCACGCTCCGCCTGCTTGCGGGCGATCAGTGCGGCAAAGCGTTCCGCCACCTCGTCCTCGGGCACCTCTCGGTACCCCGAGGCGTCGACCAGGGCGACAATCGGGTAGATGCCCCGCACCAGGTCGGGACCACCGGTCGCGGAGTCCTCGTCGGCGGCGTCGTAGAGCGACTGGACGGCCAGGTCCACCGCCTCGTCCCGGGGGAGCCCCTCGCGCCAGCCCAACTTGATGGTGCTGCGGGCGTCGCGTCCACCCGACCCGGTGGCCTGGAAGTCGGTGTCCTCGTAGTGGCCGCCGGTCACGTCGTAGTTGAAGATCCGGCCCGTCTCGCGGGTCGTGTCGAAACCGGCGAACAGAGGCACCACGGCCAGGCCCTGCATGGCCATGGGCAGGTGCTGGCGCACCATGCCGGCCAGCTGGTTCGCCTTGCCCTCGAGGGAGAGCGTCGAGCCCTCGACCTTCTCGTAGTGCTCGAGCTGGACCTGGAAGAGCCGGACCATCTCAATGGCCATGCCCGGCCGTCCCGGCGATCGCCACGGCCGAATAACGGTCGGCCGGGAAGACCTTCTCCATGGCGTGGTGGGCGATGATGTTGCCCGCCGTGGCCCGGCGGTCGCCCGCCATGATGACGCCGTCGACGTAGCGCAGGGCGACCACTGTCGTCCCGTGCGGGATCGACATGCCCGTGCTCGCGCCGACGCCAGCGCCCGCACCCATGCCCAGGGCGCCGTCGTGCCGCGCCATCGACGGGTCACGGTCCGCGGTCATGCGTAGCAAGCCGACGAAGTCCGGACCCGGATCACGCTCCGGGGGAAAGAGTGGGAGCGCCACGGGCGCCTACTGCCCGCCCTTCTGCACGTAGTTGCGGACGAACTCCTCCGCGTTGTCCTCGAGCACCTCGTCGATCTCGTCGAGCAGGTCGTCCAGCTCGGCCTTGATCTTCTCGCCCCGCTCGGAAGCTGCGGGCGTGCCGGCCTCCTCCACCTCTGTTTCCGCGTCGGTGGAGCGGGTGCCTGACCCCCTCTTCTTCTGTTCCTGTTCTGCCATCGTCCCTGTCCGTCCCGTCCGTTCGGTCAGTCCTTCTGTCCGAACGTCCTTGTAAAAAGTCGACCGTCTTCGCCTAGGAGTTGAGCCGGTTCAGCAGGTCTGCCGGCCCGGTGCTCTCGGCCAGCAGTGCGCCCGTATGTTCGGCTGTCCCCTTCAGGGGATCCATCATAGGGACGCGCCGCAGCGGGTCAGCGCCTATGTCGAACACCAGAGAATCCCAGTTGGCGGTGACCACGGCCTCGGGCCAGCGGGCCAGGCACTTGCCCCGGAACCAGGCCCGCGTCCCCGTGCGGCGGCTCGGTCACCGCCGAGAACACCGCCCGGGGCTCGACCAGGGTCCGCATCCCCAACCGGTTGAACACGGACTTGTCCGGCCGCAGGTCGTGGTACTGCAACGCCAGTGCAGCAATCCGCGGGTCCTTCCAGCCGCACGAGTGACGCTCCTGGTAGGCGAGCAGCAGCTCGCGCTTGGCCACCCAGTCCAGCGTGTCCGACAGCGACGACGGGTCCGACTCGAGCCCTGACAGCACGGCTTCCCAGTGCTCCAAGACCAGGGCGCCCACCGTGCCGTCGTCCCCGAGCGCCACACCGAGCCCGACCTCCTCGGCGTACTTGCGGGCCGCCCCGAAGAGCTCCCACTGCATCTCCAAAGCGGTCGCCGTCGACCCATCGGTCAACGACAGCGCCCGACCCAAGGTCAGGTCGGCCGACACCTGGTGCAGCGCCCGCACCGGGTCCGACAGGGACAGGTCACGACCAACCGCGAAATCGTCCTCGATCATCGCCAGCACGATCGCCGTCGTCCCGACCTTCAAGAACGTCGCGATCTCCGAGAGGTTGGCGTCCCCGACGATCACGTGCAGGCGCCGGAACCGCTTGGGGTCGGCGTGCGGCTCGTCCCGGGTGTTGACGATCGGCCGCTTCAACGTCGTCTCGAGCCCGACGATCTCCTCGAAGAACTCGGCCCGCTGCGATATCTGGTACTCGACCGTGTCGGCATCGAGGGCCGGCGTCTCGCACCCAACCTTCCCCGACCCGGTGAACAGGGTCCGGGACACGAAGTGCGGCACGACCCCGTCGATCACCTTGGCGAAGGGGACCGCCCGGTCCATCATGTAGTTCTCGTGGCAGCCGTAGGAGTTGCCCTTGCCGTCCGAGTTGTTCTTGTGCACCACCGGTGCCGGCTGGTCCGGGATGCGCAACGCGGCCGCCTTCATGGCCCGCCGCAGCACCTCCTCCCCCGCCTTGTCGTAGACGAGGCACTCCAGGGGCGTCAGGCACTCGGGGCTCGAGTACTCCGGGTGGGCGTGGTCGACGTAGAAGCGGGCCCCGTTGGTCAGCACCGTGTTGGCCAGGTGCGTCTCGACCATCGGCGCCAGCGAACCCTCACGGGCGAAGCCCCGGGCGTCGTTCCCCGGTGTCTCGTCCTCGAAGTCCCAGCCGATCTGCTGCTCAATATCGGCCGCGTAGGCGTTCACCAGCACCGACGATGCCGCGATGGGGTTCTGTTCGGGACCGGGCGACAAAATCCCGTATTCGGTCTCTATGCCGCAGACCTTGGTGGTGGCCACAGGCCGACCCTAACTTCTAGAGGTACTGGCCGGTGCCCACACGCTCGATCGACCGTCCTCCGTGCACCTCTTTGTCCTCGCTCAGCAGCGTGCGGACATAGACGATGCGTTCGCCCTTCTTGCCTGAGATCCGAGCCCAGTCGTCGGGGTTGGTCGTGTTCGGGAGGTCCTCGTTCTCCTTGTATTCCTGGCGGATGGACTCCATGAGGTCGGCCGTGCGGATGCCCTCGCTGTCGCCGGCGATGACCCGCTTGATGGCCAGCTTCTTGGCCCGGCGCACGATGTTCTCGATCATCGCCCCCGAGGCGAAGTCCCGGTAGTAGAGGATCTCCTTGTCGCCGTTCTGGTAAGTGACCTCGAGGAAGCGGTTCTCGTCGTCCTCCCGGTACATCTCGGCCACCGTCTGCTCGATCATCGACATCACGGCCTTGGCCGGGTCCCCACCACCCAGACGAGCCACCTCGCCGCCGTCCAGGGGCAGCGAGGACGTCAGGTAGCGGCTGAAGATCTGCTCCGCCGCCTCCTCGTTGGGGCGCTCGATCTTGATCTTCACGTCCAGCCGGCCCGGGCGCAGGATGGCCGGGTCGATCAGGTCCTCCCGGTTCGAGGCCCCGATGACGATGACGTCGCGCAGCGACTCCACCCCGTCGATCTCGGCCAGCAGCTGCGGCACGATCGTCGACTCCATGTCCGAGCTGATGCCCGTACCCCGGGTCCGGAACAAGGACTCCATCTCGTCGAAGAACACGATGACCGGCATGCCCTCGTCGGCCTTCTCCCGGGCTCGCTGGAAGACCTGGCGGATCTGGCGCTCGGTCTCGCCCACGTACTTGTTCAAGAGCTCGGGGCCCTTGATGTTCAAGAAGAAGGAGCGCACGTTGTCGTTGCCCGTCTTCTCGGCCACCTTCTTGGCCAGGGAGTTGGCCACGGCCTTGGCGATCAGCGTCTTGCCGCAGCCCGGAGGCCCGTAGAGCAGGATCCCCTTGGGCGCGGGCAGCGAGTACTCGGCGAAGAGCTCCCGGTGCATGTAGGGCAGCTCGACGGCGTCGGTGATCGCCTCGATCTGGGTGTCCAGGCCGCCCACGTCCGCGTAGGTGATGTCGGGGACCTCCTCGAGGACGAGCTCCTCGCTCTCGAGCTTGGGCAGCTTCTCAATCAAGAGCTGGGTCCGCGAGTCCATCAGCAAGGAGTCCCCGGCCCGCAGGCGCACGCCGATGAGGTCGTCGGACAGCTCGGCCACCCGCTCCTCGTCGGCCCGGGCGAAGACGACGCAGCGCCGCTTGTCCTCGAGCTGCTCCTTGATCGTCACCACCTCGCCCGAGAACTCACCGTCGCGCACGAGCACGACGTTCAGGCTCTCGTTGAGGACGACCTCGTTGCCCTTGCGGATCTGGCCCGGGTCGATGTCGGGATGCAGGCTCACCCGCATTTTGCGGCCGCTGGAGAAGACGTCGACCGTGCCGTCCTCGTTCACGCCGAGGAACGTCCCGTAGGCCGCCGGCGGCTGGGTCAGCTTCTCGACCTCCTCGCGCAGCGCGGCCAGTTGCTCCTTGGCCTGCTGCAGGGTGAAGGTCAGCTTCTCGTTCTGCGAGGTCGCCTGGGCCAGCTGGCCCTTCGACTCGAGCAGGCGCTCCTCGAGGGCCTGGACGCGCCCGGGGCTCTCCTGCAGCCGCCGCCGGAGCGCGTGGATCTCATCCTCGGCATCTGCCAGCTCGGCGCGCAGCGCCTCTACCTGGGCAGCAGCATCCTCCGGCAACGTGGTCACTCATCTCACCCTAGCCCTGCCATCGACCTGTTCTACCGGCAACTTGAGTGCACCATGGATGCACCTGGGAACCCCGGCCCGCCGGGTAGCATGATGTGGTCAGCGGCGCAGAATTGGTGCGTCGTGCGGCGCCTCACTACGGTCCGGATGGCCCGTCGGGTGGCATCGACAAGGGGAGAGTGAAAGGGACAATGAAGGTCTGGATCGACCAGGATCTCTGCACAGGCGACGGCTTGTGCGAGGAGATCGCGCCGGCCGTGTTCACCCTTCTCGATGACGGTCTCGCCTACGTCAAAGAAGGCGACGAGATCAAGAACGAGCCGGGCGGCTCCGCCGGCATGGCCGCCGTCCCCGGCGACCTCGAAGAAGCAGTCGTGGAGGCCTCCGAGGAGTGCCCCGGCGAGTGCATCTTCATCGAGCGCGACTAACTCCCCCAATCCGGAGGGCTCGCCGCCCCCTTCTGCCTCGCATCGACCCGGCGGTCTGACGTCAGGGCTCCAGCGCACCCCCGAGAAGTCCGCGTAGCTCGTCGTCCGTGACGGAGGCCGCCTGCTGCGGGCTGATCCGCAGCGTCGCCTTCCCGCTCGAGAGCGTCGGATGGTTGGCCGCGAATCCGCCGTCGCGATCCGCTCGCCAGCCGTAGACCGACACCCCGTGCCTCCACACGCCGAGGTTCAGCCGGCGCGCACCGACCCGGTAGGCGGGCATGCCGTAGGACAGAGCGACCTCGGCGTCCGGATGCTCTTCGAGGACGACGCGGTGGAGGCGCTCGAACAGCGCCCGCTTGTCCGGGTCGATGCCGTCGATGTAGGCCTGGACAGCCGGATCCATCAGGGGACGATGCGGCGCGCGGTGGTCAGGAAGCCGGTATGTCCCACCATGCGGTGGTCGGGCCGGACCGAGCGCGCTTCGACGTGCCACGTCCGCCGCATGATCTCCTGCGTCTCGGCCAGCCCGAAGGACGACCCCTCCTCGTCGAGAGCCTGGCGCAGCAGCGCCGTCTGGTTGATCGTGGGGAGATAGGCCAACAGGATCCCGCCCGGCCGCAGCGCCTTGCTCGCCCCCGCGATCACCTTGTGTGGCTCGGGCATGTCGAGGAGGACGCGGTCCAGATCGGTCTCGTCGATGCCTTCGGTCACATCGCGGATCTCGATTCGGTAGGGCGCGCCCGGCCCGAGCGCGGCGGCGACGTTGGCCTGGGCCCGCTCGGCGAAGTCCTCGCGCAGCTCGTAGCCCACGATCGAGGCGCCGGCCCGCAGCACCGTCATGGACAGCGCGCCCGACCCCACCCCGGCTTCGAGAACCCGTTGGCCCGGTGCGATGTCGGCCGCGATCAGGATCGCGCCGAGATCCTTCGGATAGATGACCTGGGCCCCGCGCGGCATCTTGAGCACGATGTCGCTGAGCGTGGGCCGCAGCACCAAGAACGAGCGCCCGGTCGAGCCGTTGATCGGTGCTGCCCTCGTCGGCCCCGATGATGTCGTCGTGGGCCAACACACCGGCATGGGTGTGGAACGTGGCCCCGTCCACCAGCGTCAGCAGGTAGCGGCGTTCCTTGGGATCGATGAGGAGGACACGCTCCCCTGCCGCCAGGGGCCCCGGCACGGGATCGGCTTCAGGCTTCGACGGGAGCGGGCGTCTTGGCGTCGCGGACCGAGATGAGGATCTGCTCGCCCGGTGCGAGCTTGACGGTCGACACCGCCCCGCCCCGATCGTTGAGCACCCGCCGGAGAATGAAGGTCGAGCCGGCCAGGAGGAACCAGTACCAGTTGCCGGCCACCCCGCGCCGGATCCCCGCCCGCAGGAAGCGCCGCAGGAGGAGGTCCATCTCAGAGCCGCCGGATCTCGACGACGGCCGACTTGGATCGCCCTCGCCGGCGCCCGGCGAGGAAGGCCAGGGCGATGATGAGGATGCCGACGGCGCCGGCCACGGCCAGTCCCCGGGGCGCGGCGGCCCGGGCCGTCGCCTCGCCCTCGCCGACCACCTGGGCGTAAGCCGCCTGGAGGTCCTCGCGGGTGATCAAGCGCCCGTTGCTGCCTGCCCTCGTCGTGGTGCCGGCCATCAGTTCTCTTCCTCCTGTTTCGTCTCCGCCGTTTGCGTGGTCTCTGTCGTCTGGGTCGTCGTCGTCGGAGTGGCCTGGGTCGCCGGGGCGGCCTGGGTCGTGGGGGCGGGCGACGTCGTCCCCCGACGCGAACGACCTGCGTCGCCTGCTCCGCCTGGACGGCCTTCTCGCAGGCCGCGTGCCTCCTCGGCCGCACGCGCCGCCTCGACGGCCGGCATGCGCTCCTGCGCCGGACCGGCGGTGATGCGCCAGACCGCCACCGCGACGACGAGCACCGCCAGCACGAGGACAACGGCGTAGGGCACCCAGGACCAGTTGCCGGTCAGGGCCGTGCCCGTCTCGGTCTGGAGCAGGCGCAGGATCCCGATCAGGATGAGGAAGATGCCGAAGGCGAGGAAGAAGGCGCCGGCGATCCCCATGGAGAGGAAGCGGCCGATACCCCGGAGCGGATCGATCGTCTCCTGCTTGACGTAGTCGACCGTCAGCTGGAACGCGTCGTCCCCGGCGTGGCGGAGCCCGTGGGTGCCGTTGTCAGACCGTCGTGCCATGAAGCGCCTAATCCTGGTCTCTGCGCTCATGCAGCGCAAACACCTGGTCGTTTGGTCGCTCCAACGGCCTGTTGCAGGTCACGCTCTCAGTCCCTGTCCTTGTAGATGTAGGTCGACGAGGCCCGGGCCACCAGGCGCTCCTCGCCGTTCCCCGGGGCGCGGGCAACGACGCTTGCCTCCACGAAGGCCACCCTTCGGCCGCCGGAGACCACCTCGGCCGTGCAGGTGAGCTCGGATCCGGGGGGCACGGCGCCGAGGAAGCTGACCTTGATCTCGGCGTTCGAGCAGAAGACCCGGCGGTCCTGCACGTAGGTCACGGCCGCCGCACCCATGGAGGAGTCGCAGAAGGCCCCGATGAACCCGCCCTGCATGATCCCGGCCGGATTGGCGAACCGCTCGTCGGCCAGCATGCGCCAGACACAGCGGCCCGGTGTGGACTTGTCGACGCACGTCATGCCCAGGGTGAGATCGCTGTTCGGGGGCACCTGCATGCGGGACGGCATGGGTGTGAAGAGTAGGTGAAGAGCCTTCCGGCCCTGGCGAGGGGCCGGTTAGGGTGGCTCATGACGTTGAACGCCTCTCCCCCGGTTGTCCAGGATCCGGCGCTCGTCGAGTTGGGAATCAACGTCGTCCGTGGCATCGCCATGGACGCGCCCGAGGCGGCCAAGTCCGGACACTCGGGTACAGCCATGGCGCTGGCCCCGCTCGCCCACGTGCTGTGGACCCGCATCATGCACTACGACCCGCGCGATCCCGACTGGCCCGACCGTGACCGTTTCGTTCTCTCCAACGGCCACGCGTGCATCCTCCAGTACGCCTTCTTGCACCTGACCGGGTACGACCTCTCGCTCGAGGACCTGCGCCAGTTCCGCCAGTGGGGCAGCAAGACGCCGGGCCACCCCGAGCGCCGCCACACGGCGGGCATCGAGGTGACCACGGGGCCGCTGGGCCAGGGTTTCGGCAACGCGGTCGGCCTGGCCATCGCCGAGCGTGTGGTGCGCAACCGCTTCGGTTCCGACGTGTGCGACCACCACACCTACGTGATCGCCGGCGACGGCTGCTTCATGGAGGGCGTCTCCCACGAGGCGGCCTCGCTGGCCGGCCACCTCGGCCTCGGCCGCCTCATCGCCTTCTACGACGACAACCACATCACCATCGACGGGCCGACCGAGCTGGCCTACAACGACAACGTCGAGGAGCGCTTCGAGGCCTACGGCTGGCGCGTCCGCAACCTCGGCGATATGGCGAACGACGTCGACGGGCTGGAGGCGGCCATCCGCGAGGCGTTGGAGGAGCCGGCCGACGGGCCCGACGCCAAGCCGAACCTCCTGGTGCTGCGCAGCCACATCGGCTGGCCCTCGCCCAAGCTCACCGACACGGCGGATGCCCACGGGAACCCCGTTCGGCGAGGACGAGATCCGGGTGACCAAGGAGATCCTGGGGCTGCCCTCGGACCAGACGTTCTGGGTGCCCGACGAGGTGCGCGAGTTCTACGCCAAGGAGATCGTCCGTGGCGAGGCCGACCGCGTGGCCTGGGAAGAGCGCTTCGCCGCCTGGGACGGCGACCGCGCCGCCTGGGAGGCGGCTCAGGCCGGGCGCGGGGTCGACGGCTGGGCCGACGCGCTGCCGTCCTTCGAGGCCGGGACCCAGGTGGCCACCCGGCACGCCCTGAACCAGTGCCTCAACGCCACGGCGGCGGGGCTGCCCGGACTGGTCGCCGGTTCGGCCGACCTGACCGGCAACAACGGCGTCCTCGTCAAGGGCGCCACGGTGCAGAGCCGCGAGGACCAGGGCGGGATCCAGCTGCACTACGGCATCCGCGAGTTCGGCATGGCCGCCGCCATGAACGGCATGGCGGCCCACGGCGGCGTGCTGCCGCTCGGCGGGACCTTCTTCTGCTTCTCCGACTACATGCGCCCCGCCGTCCGTCTGGCTGCGCTCAGCCAGGTCCACGTCGTCTACTCGTGGACGCACGACTCCATCGGGCTGGGCGAGGACGGACCGACACACCAGCCGATCGAGCAGCTGGCTTCGCTCCGGGCCATGCCCCAGATCCTCATCGTGCGGCCGGCCGACGCCAACGAGACGGCGATCGCCTGGAAGCACGGCGTCGAGGCCGAGGGGCCCGTGGGCCTGATCCTCACCCGCCAGAACATCCCCGTCCTGCCCGGCACGGCGGAGAAGGCGGCCGAGGGAGTTCCCCGCGGCGGCTACGTGCTCGTCGAGGCCGATGGCGCTCCACAGGTCGTCCTTGTGGGCACCGGCAGCGAGGTCCAGCACTGCGTGGGCGCGGCCGAGATCCTCGCCGGCGAGGGCATCGCCGCCCAGGTGGTCTCGCTGCCCTGCTGGGAATGGTTCGACGCGCAGTCCGAGGACTACCAGGCGACGGTCTTGCCCGACGGGGTGCCCGTGCTGAGCATCGAGGCGGGGTCGGTCTTCGGCTGGGAGCGCTACGCCGACGACAGCATCGGCATCGACCACTTCGGGGCATCGGCACCGGTGGCCGTGGTCATGGAGGAGTTCGGCTTCACCGCGGAGCACGTGGTCGAGCGGGCCAAGGCCCTGATCGGGGTATGAGTCAAGGGCCGGCCCGACGGCAGCGGCCGGCCGGCAAGGTCAGCACGGCAGGGCGGGGCGCGGAACGTGCCCCCGAGCGAAAGGGACACAGCAGATGACCCGACTTCAGGATCTCTATGAGATCGGCGGGCAGAGCCCGTGGCTGGACAACCTCCGGCGTGACTGGCTCGAGAGCGGCGAGCTCGAGGCACTGATCCGCCTCGGCGTGCGCGGCATCACCTCGAACCCCACGATCTTCGCCAACGCCATCAGCGGCCAGGACACCTACGACGACCAGTTCCGCGAGCTGATGAAGGACCACACGGTCGAGAGCGCGTACTGGGAGATGGCCATCACGGACATCAACAACGCGCTGGCCCTGTTGCGTCCGATCTACGACGAGAGCGACCGCGAGGACGGCTACGTCTCGCTCGAGGTCTCCCCCGCCCAGGCCCACGACACCGACAGCACCGTCGCCTCGGCGCAGCGGCTGCACAAGACGATCGACCAGCCCAACCTCTTCGTCAAAGTGCCGGCCACCAAGGAGGGCGTGCCCGCCATCCGCTCCCTCATCGGCGACGCCAAGAGCATCAACGTCACCCTGATCTTCGGCATCGACCGCTACGACGAGGTGGTCGAGGCCTACCTGAGCGGCCTCGAGGCACTGGTCAAGGCGGGTCGGTCCGACGAGCTGCCCCGGGTGGCCAGCGTGGCCTCCTTCTTCGTCAGCCGGGTCGACACCGAGGTGGATCGCCGCCTGGAGACCCTGGCCGGCGGAGAGAAGGGTGACCCCGCCGTCCTGGGGCTGCGCGGCACCGCCGCGGTGGCCCAGGCTCAGGTCGCTTACCAACATTTTCACCAGGCTTTCAGTGGCGAGCGCTGGGAGGCGCTGCGCGACATGGGCGCCCGGGTGCAGCGGCCGCTGTGGGCTTCGACCTCGACCAAGAACAAGAGCTATTCGGACTTGCTCTACGTCGACAACCTGATCGGGCCGGCGACCGTCAACACCATGCCGGACGGCACGCTGCGGGCGTTCGAGGATCACGGAACCTTGCACCGCACGGTCGATGCCGACCCGGATGCGGCGGTGGCCGCCCTCGCCGCCATCAGCGCGGCGGGCGTCGACATGGAGGACGTGGAGCAGACGCTGGAGAACGAGGGCGTGGCGTCGTTCGCCAAGTCGTTCGACGAGCTGCTCCAGTCGCTGAGCGACAAGGCCGCTACGTTCTGAGCGGCAACCATCGTTTTCGAGAGGAGCGCGGATGAAGATCGGCATGATCGGGCTGGGCAAGATGGGGGCCAACATGACCGAGCGCCTGCTGAAAGGCGGGCACGAGGTGGTGGCCTTCGACCTGAGCGCCGACGCGCTCGAAGCAGGCGGCGGCACGCGGGGCCGAGACCGCGACGACGCTCGAGGAGCTGGCCGGCAAGCTGACATCGCCCCGGGCGGTCTGGGTGATGCTGCCCGCGGGCCACGTGACCGACTCCACTGTCGAGACGCTGGCCGGGTTGTTCTCCAAGGGCGACGTCATCGTCGACGGGGGCAACTCCAACTACAAGGAATGGATGGCGCTGTCCGACAAGGTCGCCTCGAGCGGCGTGGGCCTGGTCGACGCCGGGACGTCGGGTGGCGTGTGGGGATTGACCGAGGGCTACTGCCTCATGGTGGGCGGATCCGACGAGTCCGTGGCGGTGGTCGAGCCGGCCCTGTTGACGCTGGCCCCCGAGGGCGGCTACTCCCACGTGGGGCCGGTCGGGGCGGGACACTTCGTGAAGATGGTGCACAACGGGATCGAGTACGGGCTCATGCAGGCCTACGCCGAGGGCTTCGAGATCATGTCGACGGCGGACGAGTTCGATCTGGACCTGCACGAGATCGCCTCCATCTGGCGTTACGGGTCCGTCGTGCGGAGCTGGCTGCTCGATCTGGCCGAGCGGGCGCTGCGTCCCGACGCCGGGTTCAAGGAGATCGCCCCGGTGGCGGTCGACTCGGGCGAGGGGCGCTGGACCGCCCTGGAGGCGATCGACCGGGGCGTGCCGGCGCCGGTGATCGCGACGTCGCTTGTTCACCCGGTTTGCCTCCCAGGAGAAGGACTCGTTCCAGCTCAAGATGGTGGCGGCGTTGCGCAACCAGTTCGGCGGCCATGCCGTGACGCTCGAGTCCGGGGGGCAGGGCTTGGAGACGGGGACGCCGACCCCCTGACGGGGCGGACTGCCGGGGCCCGACGTGCAGCGTGCAGCGTGCCGGGACATGACCACGAGACCAGCCCAGACCAGAGACGGAGGCGATGACGAGCGTGTTCGAACCTGTCGACGACGTCCGGCGGTCTTTCGCCGATGCCGTGGTCGACGCCTTCGGGCGTCGCTCCGGGCCGCGCTTCGCTCTGATGCTCTCGGGTGGTCAGACGGCCCGGGACTGCTACGAGGTCCTGGCCGCCACGCCGGGGATCGACTGGTCGCTCGTCGACGTCTTCGTCGGGGACGAGCGCTTCGTCCCGCCCGACGACGTCGACTCCAACGCCCGCCTGATCCGCGAGTCGCTGCTGGACCGCATCGGGACCGGTGGGTTCGTTCTCGCCGATGCCGACGACGGGAGGCGGATATCGAGGCGTGCGCGGCGGCCTACCAGCGCACGGTGGCCGACCTGGTCACCGGCCCGGGGATCGACCTGATCCACCTCGGCCTGGGTCCCGACGGCCATACGGCGTCGCTCTTCCCGGGGGCGGCCAGCCTCGACGCCGGCCCCGGCGACCTGGTGGTGGCGACCGAGGATCCCAACGGGGTGAACCCCCACCCTCGCCTGACCGTGACCCTGCCGGCGATCAACTCGGCCCGGCTGGCCGTGTTCACGGTCGAGGGTGCGGCCAAGGCCGACGCCATCGCGCGCCTGCGGCGGGGCGACGACATCCCGGCCTCCCGGGTGCACGCCGGCACGACGGTGTGGCTGGTGGATCGCGCCGCCAGCGGTGACGCCCCCTAGATTGGCCTCGATGCTCTCCGACGAAGATCTCCTGCACACGCCCCTGGTCGACCTCGTCGCGCTGGCCGGCGCGGCACGTGACGAGGCGCACGGCCGGCGGGTCACCTTCTCGCCCAAGGTGTTCATCCCGCTGACCATGTTGTGCCGCGACCGCTGCGGCTACTGCACCTTCGCCAAGGCGCCGGCCCGGGTGACCTCCCCCTACCTGACGCCCGAGGAGGTCCTGGCCATCGCCCGGGCCGGACAGGCGGCCGGGTGCCACGAGGCGCTCTTCACCCTGGGCGAGCAGCCCGAGGAGCGCTACCCGGTGGCCCGGGACTGGCTGGCGGCGAATGGGTACGAGACGACGGTCGAGTATCTCGCCGCCATGTGCCGGTTGGTGGTCGAGGAGACCGGACTGCTCCCCCACGCCAACGCCGGTGCGCTGCCGGGCGACGAGCTGGCCGTCCTGCGTGCGGTGTCGGCCAGCCAGGGGATGATGATCGAGTCGCTGGCCGAGGGGCTGGCCGCCCACCGTGGGGCGCCCGGACAAGGAGCCGGCCCGGCGCCTGGCCACGCTCGAGGCGGCGGGCGAGCTGGCCATCCCCTTCACGACCGGGATCCTGGTGGGGATCGGCGACGACCGGGCGGGACAGCTGGCCGCGTTGCGGGCCATCGCCGACGGCGCATGTCCGGCACGGTCACGTCCAAGAGGTGATCGTCCAGAACTTCCTGCCCAAGCCGGGGACGGCCATGGCCAAGGCCGACGCCGTGCCCGCCCGAGGACCTGCAGTGGGCCATCGCCGTGGCCCGCCTGGTGCTGCCGCCCGTCGGTCCACGTCCAGGCGCCGCCCAACCTGTCCGACGACCTGGCGCCGTTGCTGGCCGCCGGCATCGACGACTGGGGCGGCGTCTCGCCGGTGACGGCCGACCACGTGAACCCCGAGCGGGCCTGGCCGGCGCTGGACCTGCTGCGGGCCGCCACCGAGGAGGCCGGGCACGTGCTGGCGCCCCGGATGACCGTCTATCCCGAGTTCGCCCTGGCCCCGACCCGGTGGCTGGACGAGGCGATGCGCTTCCCCGTGCTCGATGCATCCGACGCCGAGGGCCTGGCCCGGGACGGTGCGTGGTGCTCGGGTGGCGAGGCGCCACCGCCGGCGCTGCTGGACGAGGCGTCGCCGACTGCCGTCGCGACCGGCATCGGCGCCGCAGCGTCGTCGTGGCGCCGTCGCCGAGGTGCTGGCCGGCGTCGCCCTCGGCCAAGAGGTCGGCGAGGCCGAGATCGTCACCCTGTTCTCGGCCCGGGGTCCCGAGGTCCGCCAGGTCGCCGAGGTCGCCGACGAGCTGCGGCGCACCACCGTCGGCGACGCCGTCACCTACGTGCGCAACCGCAACATCAACTACACGAACGTCTGCACGTTCAAGTGCCGCTTCTGCGCCTTCTCGAAGGGGCCGCTCTCGCTCAACTTGCGGGGCGCGCCCTACCTGCTCGAACTGAGTGAGGTCACCGACCGCGTCGCCGAAGCCGAGGCCGAAGGCGCGACCGAGGTCTGCCTGCAGGGCGGCATCCACCCGAGCTTCGACGGCGACTACTACCTGCACGTGCTCGAGGCGGTGCGCAAGGGCTCCGAGACGATCCACATCCACGGCTTCACGGCGCTCGAGGTGACCGAAGGGGCGAAGCGCTCCGAGGTCGACCTGGCCGAGTACCTCACCCGCCTGAAGGAGGCCGGGCTCAAGACGCTCCCGGGGACGGCGGCCGAGATCCTCGACGACGAGGTCCGGGCGGTGCTCTGCCCCGACAAGATCAACACCGAGGAGTGGCTCGAGGCGCACCGCATCGCCCACAGCGTCGGGCTGCGCTCGAACATCACCATCATGTTCGGCGCGGTCGAGCAGCCGATCAGCTGGGCCCGCCACATGGTGCGTACCCGGGACCTCCAGCGCGAGACGGGCGGCTTCACCGAGTTCGTGCCGCTGCCCTTCGTGCACATGGCCACGCCCGATCTACCTCCAACGCAAGGCCCGTCGGGGCCCGACCTTCCGAGAAGCCCTGCTGATGCACGCGGTGGCCCGCATCGCCTACCGGGGGGACATCGACAACATCCAGGTGAGTTGGGTCAAGATGGGCGCCGAAGGGGTGCGCCAGGTCCTGCGGGCCGGCGCCAACGACCTGGGTGGCACGTTGATGGACGAGAACATCTCGCGGGCGGCGGGCGCCACCCACGGGCAGCGCATGGGTGTCGACGAGCTGGAGGCGATCGTGGCTCCGCTCGGTCGTCCGCTGGTCCAGCGCTCGACGCTCTACGCCCTGGCCGGAGCGTCCGCGGGCGCGTGATCGGCCAGGCCGAGGAATCGGCACGCGAGCGCGCCTTCGACACCCTCTTCGAGCAGGACACCCTTTCGGTCGCCCAGGCCCGGGAGCTGCGGGCCATGGTGGACTCGCTGTCCGACCTGGCCCGGGAGGGGACGTCGGTCGGCGACCTGAAGATCGCCAACGTGGCGCTGGCCGAGATGGCCGAGGCCTTCCGGGTCTTCCGCCCCTACCGCCACATCCGCAAGATGACGATGTTCGGCTCGGCCCGGACCCGGCCCGACGACCCCGTCTACATCCTGGCCCGCAACCTGGCCGCGCACCTGGCCGCCGCCGACTGGATGGTGGTGACCGGCGCGGGACCGGGGATCATGGCCGCCGGCCTCGAGGGTGCCGGGCCGTGACCACGCCTTCGGGGTCAACATCCGGCTGCCCAACGAGGGGGACGCCAACCCCTTCATCGCCCAGGACCCCAAGCTCGTCGAGATGCGCTACTTCTTCACGCGCAAGCTGATGCTGATCAAGGAGTCGCACGCCTACGCCATCCTCCCCGGGGGGTTCGGCACCCAGGACGAGCTCTTCGAGCTGCTGACCCTCCTCCAGACCGGGAAGGCCGAGCCGGCGCCGGTGGTCATGGTCGAGACGCCGGGCGGGACGTACTGGCAGGGCTGGTTGCGCTTCGTCGAGGAGGAGGCCATCGCGGCCGGCTGGGTCTCCCCCGACGACCGCGCCCTCTACCGGGTGGTCAACACGGTCGAGGAGGCCAGCGACGAGGTCCTCGGCTTCTACCGCAACTACCACTCCTGCCGTTGGGTCGGGCGACCTGCTGGTCCTGCGAGTCCAGACGGCACCGAGCAAGGCGGAGCTGGCCGACCTGAACAAGCGCTTCGGCGACATGGTGCGTGCGCGGGTCCATCCGTTCGGCCGCGCCCTTCCCGCCCGAACGCAACGACCACCCCGAGCTGCCTCGGCTGGCCCTGCGCTTCGATCGCTTCCACTTCTCCCGCCTGCGGATGCTCATCGACGCCGTCAACCAATGCACCGGTTGATCCCGCGTCCTGCCTTGCGCTCGTCCGGACGGCGGCGCACCGCCCGAGGTAGCGTGCGCGTTTCAGTCGGGTGCGTGCTGGCGCTGCTCGCCTCCCTCTTCGTGCTCGTGCCAATCGGCTGCCGGCACCGGCCGGCGCGAGCGGGCCGCCGGCCAACTCGGTCGTGGCCTTCGGTTCGACCGGGATCGGAGCCAACGCGCTCGAACAACCCCGCTGCACCGGTGGTCGGGATGGCCGCCACGCACGACGGAAACGGCTATTGGCTCGTCGGTTCCGACGGCGGGATCTTCGCGTTCGGCGACGCCGGCTTCTACGGCTCGACCGGTGGCCTGAAGCTCAACGCGCCGGTCGTGGGCATGGCGGCGACCGCGGACGGCGACGGCTACTGGCTGGTGGCGTCCGACGGTGGCATCTTCACCTACGGCGACGCCGGCTTCTACGGCTCGACCGGCGGCCTCACCCTCAACGCGCCGATCGTCGGCATGGCGGCCACTCCCGACGGCAAGGGCTACTGGCTCGTCGCCTCGGACGGCGGCATCTTCAGCTACGGCGACGCCCCGTTCTACGGGTCGCGCGGTGGCCAACCGCTCAACGCGCCGATCGTCGGGATGGCGGCCACGCCCGACGGCAAGGGCTACTGGCTCGTCGCCTCGGACGGCGGCATCTTCAGCTACGGCGACGCCCACTTCTACGGTTCGACCGGCGGGCTGACCCTGGATGCGCCGATCGTCGGCATGGCGGCGGCACCCGGCGGAGACGGCTACTGGCTGGTGGCCTCGGACGGCGGCGTGTTCACCTACGGGGACGCCACCTACCAGGGCTCGCTCGGTGGCACTCCCCTGTCCGCCTCGGTGGTCGGGATGGCGGCCGCCCCGTCAGGCAACGGGTACTGGCTGGCCCTCGGCTCGGCCGAGCCGCTGCTCGGCAAGGTGGTCGGCATCGATCCCGGTCACAACGGGCTCAACTACACGCGCCCCGCAGATCATCAACGCAGCCCGTCTTCAACGGCACCGGCTACGAACCCTGCGACACCACCGGCACGGCGACCGACAGCGGGTACACCGAGGCGCAGTACAACTTCAACGTGGCCACGTTCCTCCAGGCCGACCTTGAGGCCGAGGGGGCCACGGTGGTGATGACCCGCCCGAACAACGACGGGGTCGGGCCGTGCGTGACCACTCGGGCCGCCATCATCAACAACGCCCATGCCAACGTGGCGGTCGACATCCACGCCGACGGCGGGCCGGCAAGCGGGCGCGGCTTCGCCGTGCTCGAACCGGTGGCCGACGGCCCGAACAACGGCGTCATCGCCTCGTCGGCGGACTTCGCCACCATCATGCGCAACGCGTTCGCCGCCGGGACGCCGATGCCGGTCAGCACCTACGACGGGGTCGACGGGCTGCAGCCGCGCAGCGATCTGGCCGGGCTCAATCTGACCACGGTGCCCAAGGTGCTGATCGAGTGCGGCAACATGCGCAACGCGACGGACGCCTCGCTGCTGGTGACGACCTCGTTCCAACAGCAGGCGGCGACGGCGATGGCCGAGGCAATCACCGAGTTCCTGACGGGCACGTCCCTGATTCCTGATCAGGGACTGCGGCTGCCCGGATCCGGGCTGTTTCGATCGGTGCTCTGGGGGTTCGGACGCGCGGCATTTTGCCGGGGCCGGGTCTTCGGATCGGTGACCAGGGCCCACAGTGGCGAGGGCCGCGAGATCAGGACCTGGCCGTCGGGCCCGACGAAGCGGAGCTCCTCGTTCGCGTTGCCGCTCACGTTCCACAGTTTCGAATGGATGAGGTGATGGTGGTAGGCGCAGAGCAGGGCCAGGTTGGGCAGATCGGTCTTTCCTCCCGCGGATCCACTCGTGCAGATGGTGCGGAATGACGAAGAGTGCGTTGGCACAGCCAGGGAAGCAGCAGTGACGGTCGCGCCGCTTCAGTTCGCGGCGCTGCGCGTCGGTGGCCAAGCCGTTCGCCTCGGCCCTCGTACATGGTGTGGCCCTTGTCGTCGTCGGCGGCGACGATCAACGTGGCGTCGCAGAGCAACTCGCGGACCGTGTCGGCTGAGATGAGGCCGGCACCATGAGCTCGCCGCAGAGGGTCGAGCCGGGGTCGGTCAGGACCTCGAGCGGGACGTGGGCCACACGGTGTAGCCCGTCGAGCCGCCGGCCGACCGTCGTCCCGAGGTGCGGACCAGCTCCATGAAGGCGTCGGCCAGGCGCTGGTCGAGCGGGGTCTCCCCGTCGGAGGGCAGGCGCTTGGCGCGGGCCTCGAGACATGCCTTGACCTCGGCGTAGGCGGTCGGTGGGAGCTGTGCCGTCACCGTCCGGACAGATCGTTGAAACGGAGGGAGCGCTTGTCGTGGTCGATCTGGTCCTGCGCGGGTGACGGCTTCTTCTTGGCCCGGGCCACCTCGGCCAGCTCGCGCACCGTGAGATCGCGGGCCTGGCGGGCCAGATCCCGGTCGGATTCGGGCGTCGCCGTGTCGACCAGCGTGCGCACCTTGTCCAGGCTGAGGTCGCCCTCGCCCAACCCGGCGGTCAGGTGGGGCAGATCGAAGAGGCGTTCGGAGAGGTGGGCGTACACCTTCGCCGTGGACTTGGAGACACCGAGGCGGCCGACCAGCCAGTCCTGCAGTGAGGTGGCACCGTCGTCGCGCCATCCCTCGCGGCGATCGAGTTCGCCGGCGTGCTGAACGATGGTGGCCGCCAGGGAGGCCATCTGCTTGGCCGACTCGGCGATCACATCCATGAGCTCGCGATTGGAGCGCCTGGCGACCTGGTTGGTGTCGAGCATCGGAGGAGAACGGTCGGCGGCAGAGACGTCACGACGAGGTTGACGGTGTGAGCGTGACGAGGCGAGGGCCGGCGAGGTGGTGCGACGACGACGACAGCTGTGATGGAGGGGTTCAGGGGGCGAGGCGGAGGGGGGCGCGGGCGAGGGTGGTGTAGACGTGACCATCGGGTGAGGGCTCGGACGACACGAGGTCGATGGCGTCGACGGGGAAGGCGGCTTCGAAGGGGATGTTCGCCATCTCGCCCAGGGCGGCCACGCTGAGGCGACGGCCCTTCGCTCGGGCGAGCGTCAGATGGCCGTTGAAGGGCGGGTCTGACGAGGGCAGCGGGACGACGGGTGCTGTGGCACGGCGGACGGCGGCGGCCAGATCGTCGACGCCGGCGGCGGGGAGCTGGAGGACGCGGACGCCGGTGAACCAGCCGGTGCCCGGGCCGAGGCGGCATTCGGCGGTGGCGGGGCCGCCAGGGGTCGCGGCGGCGGTGGCGAGGGCGTCGGCGAGGGACGGGATGTCGTCGTCGGGGACCTCGCCCAGGAAGCGCAGGGTGACGTGCCAGCGGGACGGGCCGACGAAGCGCAGGCCCTTGCTGCGGCCCAGCTCGAGCTGGAGGGCGTCCAGCCGCGTGACGGGTGGGCTCGTCGGGCCAGACGGCGACGAAGAGGCGCACGCAGAGGTTCTAGTCGGCGACCTCGTCGATGGGGTCACGACTGCGGCCGCGGCGGGCGGGTTCCCGGAGGGCGAAGACGGACTTCTCGACTGCCCGGCGGGCCTTGAGGATCGAGCGCTCCATGGCCAGGGCCTCTCCCGTCTCGGCCGAGTCGGGGTCGCCGGACGTGGCCCGGCTGAGCGCATCGATGGCCATGTCGGACAGCTCCTCGAGGATGCCTTCGAGGCGCTCCGCCATGGCCTCGAGGGCATCGCTCGGACCGTCGGTCACTTGGGCAGCTCCACGCGCTGCACGTCGTACTCGCCCTCGGCGTAGGCGGCCCGCATGACCTTCTTGTCGAACTTGCCGACGCTGGTCTTGGGGACCTCGACGATGAAGGTCCATTGATCGGGGAGCCACCATCGAGGGACGCGCTCGGCCAGGAAGGCGACCAGGTCGGACGGGCGACGGCGTGCGTCCCGGCTTGGGGACGACGGCGACGAGGGGGCGCTCGGACCACTTGGGGTCGGGGATGGCGATGACGGCGGCCTCGAAGACGTCGGGGTGCGCCATGACGGCGTTCTCGAGCTCGACCGACGAGATCCATTCGCCGCCGGACTTGATCACGTCCTTGGTGCGGTCCGAGATGGTCAGGTAGCCCTGGCCGTCGAGCGTGCCGACGTCGCCGGTGCGCAGCCAGCCGTCGTCGAACTTGGCCGGGTCCTCGTCCTTGTAATACGAGCCCGTGATCCAAGGGCCCCGGATCTCGAACTCGCCGACGGACTGGCCGTCGTTGGGCAGGATGGTGCCGTCCTCGGCGACGACGCGCATCTCGACGCCGGCGACCACCCGGCCGGCCTTGATCTTGTAGTACATGTCGTCGTGGCCGCCCTGCTTGCGGGCGGGCGGCAGGCCGAAGGCGGCCAGCGGGCTGGTTTCCGTCATCCCCCAGCCCTGGATGATGGTGACGCCGAAGCGGTCCTCGAAGGCCCGGATGAGCGACTCGGGGACGGCGGCGCCGCCGGCGGTGATGGCGCGGACGGTCGAGAAGTCGATCTTCTGGTCCAGGGCGAGCAGGCCGTTCCAGATGGTCGGGACGCCGCAGGCCAGGGTCGGGTGGAACTCGTTGATGACCTTGGCCAGCTGCTCCCCCATCAGGAACATCTGCGGCATGATCATGTCGGTGCCGGCCATGAAGGCGCCGTACGGGGTGCCCCAGGCGTTGGCGTGGAACATGGGGACGATGATGAGGATGCGATCGGTCTCCACCATCCCGACCGACGAGGCGGCCTGCTCGGCCATGGTGTGCAGCCAGGTGGAGCGGTGCGAGTAGACGACGCCCTTGGGGTTGCCCGTGGTGCCGCTCGTGTAACACATGGCGGCGGCGGAGTTCTCGTCGAGATCGGGCCAATCGAAGCCGGGCTGTTCCGCATCGAGGAGGCGCTCATAGGACAGGGTCTCGCCGAGGGGCGTCGTGTCACCCTCCCCCGCCACGATGATCGTCTCCACCGTCTTGAGGTCGTCCTTGATGGCGGCCAGGAGGGGGATGAGCGAGGCGTCGACGATGATGAAGCGGTCCTCGGCGTGGTTGATGACGTAGGCCAGCTGCTCGGCGGGCAGCCGGATGTTGAGCGTGTGCAGGACGGCGCCCATGGAGGGGATGGCCAGGTAGGCCTCGAGGTGACCCTGGTTGTTCCAGCAGAACGTCCCGATGCGGTCCCCTGGCTGGACGCCCAGGCGGGTCAGGGCGGCGGCCAGCTTCTCGGCCCGTTCTGCCACCTCGACGAAGGTGGCCGAGCGGAACCCGCCCGCCTCGACCGTGATGACCGAGCTGTCGCCGTGGACCGCTTGCCGTGGCGCAGGATGTCGCTGATCAGGAGCGGGCGCTCCTGCATGGTGCTTTTCATGGACCAAGTATGACGAGCCTGCCCCGGACGTGCGTCGACGACGTGTGGGGTCTTTCGGGGGCGGCGTCGGTGGGGGCTGGCTGCAACCGTGACGACGCTGCCCGGCCACCGTCAATCGACTTTGCCCGGGGGTGAGAGCGGGCCGAAGGAGCCGTGGGCGGGAAAGTCGCCGTAGTTCGGCCGGCGGCGCGACAACGGCGACAGCAGCTCTTTCGCCGCTGCACGCAACGAGGTGGGCTCGCCCTCAGGCCGACCGCCACCAGGAGTGCGACCGGCGCGGCGTGACATTCGTCCAGGGTATTTTCAGGTGCGGCTGGTACCATTTCGCTCGTCCGCCGTGGGGACGGTGGGTGGACGGCGGCACGGGCACTTGGCTCGTCGCCGCAGCAAGGGGACGTGTTTGCATGGCGACTGCGGACACACTGGCCGAGTCACGGGTCAACGACTGCTGTGTCGCGGTCGTCGGTATGCATCGAAGCGGGACTTCGGCCACCGCGGGGCTGTTGGTCAGTCTCGGGCTCACCGGGCCGAACCAGGACGACCTCCAACCGGCGACAGGCGGCAACGAACGCGGGCATTGGGAGAGCAAGAAGATGGGCATCCTCAACTCCCGCCTCCTCCACGCGGTGGGCGGTACGTGGTCCGGTCTGCCCCCGGTGACGCTCCGCTGGGATGACGTCCGCAAGCACGCAGAGAGACGCGAGGGAGCCCGTCGGTGGTTCGCCTCCACCTACGCCGGACAGCCAATGGTGATCAAGGATCCGCGGCTCTGCATGACACTGCCGTTTTGGCGCGACGCGCTTCCGGCGCCAATGGCAGCGGTGCTGGTCCTGCGCAAGCCGCTCAGCGTGGCGCGCTCGCTCGAAGCCCGTGACGGCATGCGGATGACGTTGGGCCTGGCCATCTGGGATCGCTCGATGCGATCCGCCGATCTCGTGCTCGAGGGTTTACCGACCCTTGTCGTGAACTACGACGACATGATGGCTGAACCCGCCGGCACGACTGAAGAGTTCGTTCGCTTTCTGAATCAGGTCGATGTCGACGTTGCGCCAGGCGTGGCCGAGTCCGCAGCTCGTCAGCTCGATACCGGTCTTCACCATCAGAAGGCGCAAGACGACGAATATCGTGATCTTGGACGCGTCCAGACAGACGTGTTCGAAGCGCTGCTGGAGCGAAAGGGATTTCACGACTCGTGGAGACCGGTTGCCTCCCTTCCTCCTGCGCCTCTGTGGGTCGAGGACACCCTCGATCTGCAACGCAACCTCACGAGAACTGCACGCACGCTGAGAAAGGTGCAATCAACCATGCCGAACCGGGTGCGTGCCCGTCTGTCGCGGCGTTCGAAGGTCGGCTCGGCCACCTCGTAAGACCTGCCTCGGCCTGTAGTCCCCGGTTGCGAGAGCCACGGCCAGGACCGGCCGGCGCCGACCATTCACCACATGGCTCGGAACGTACGGTGACACCCAACGAAAGTTAATTCGGCTTTGTTCGGGCGCTGGTCTCACTTCTGGGAGTGGCGGCGCCAGTCTCCGGCCGACGAGCGCATGTCGTTCGAATCAGCGACATTCGTCGTGAGGTCATACGACCCCGGCTCTTGGACCTGGACGTTTCTCAGGTCCTGGGGCGCCTACCGAGGGAGAGCGTGAGTTCCGTCGATGAGATCGCTGATGGCCGGCAGATGCTCACCGGCATCGGCTCTCGGGACGCCCAGCCCGGTCGTGACCTCACGGTCAATGCTCAGTTCAGCGACCCGTGGCAATCCTCGTTCAGGTATTGGTTTCGAGAATGAGTTCGGATCGAGACGACTCGAAGTTCGCGGAGGACCTGTAAGGATCTTTCGTCCTCAGGTCACCTGGAGTAGCGCAGTTCGGTGCGGGAAAAGCGGTACCGGTACCCGACACGTTGGCGCACTTTGTCGCATCGCTGGGGTATGGATTGTACGTAGGAGATGGCAACGAACTTCTATGGAGGTGCAAGCAAGTGGACGTCCAATTCATGACCAGCATCGCCCCGATCGTGCGAGACCCTGAGACCTCTCGGTCCTTCTATGCCAACGCCTTGGGTCTTGGCTTCGAGGGCCGAGAAGGCGACTATTTGTTCACTCAAGAGCTCGAAGGAACCAAGCACTTCGGGCTTGGCCCCTCTCCGAGGCAGCGACTGCCTGCTTCGGAACTACCCAATGGCCGGCTGAGATCCCCACACCTCAGGCCAGCATCGAGTTCGAGGTCGCTGACGTCTCTGCTGCGGCCGCTGAGCTCAGCGCCAAGGACTATCACCTTATTCACGCGGCCCGCACTGAGTCGTGGGGCCAGATCACTGCTCGCCTGTTGAGTCCGGAAGGCTTGCTTGTTGCGGTCTGTTTCACCCCGACATTTCAGGGCGGGTAGGACAGTTATCCGGATGCCGAGGTGTCCAGTTCGGTGGCCCGCTAGACGCTAAGGCGAGAGTCTGGATCTATCTTCATTCCCCCGCATCCTTCGCCATACCTGCGCTTCACGAACTACTCCAACTGTGGCCGCACAAATCGCGACGACCATCAGGGCCACTGTAGCGACCAGCCAAACGTCCCAGGGTGAACCTGGGATGCCGCCTGGGCTGGCATTTAAGAAGGCTGGAGCGTCCTTCGCCATCGCACCCAACCAAACCGCTGTGACACCGACCATGACGACCATTGCCCCAGCAATGACCACCGCCAGGATTGCCTCCGCGGTCAGGATCACCTTGGAGAACTCAACGCGACTGCCTGCGACAATCGCGGCGACAGCCCACAGAGTCAAGGTCATGGCCATGAGTGCCGCCCAGATCAAAAACCCTATTCCGTACAAATGGAGGCCGTCATTGCGTTGGTGCGGAGGCAGGTGATGGGCCCACACGACAAGCGGTACCGTGACTGCAATCGTGAGCCCGGTACAGGCGAGAGCTCGCAGGAAGTGTCCACGCATTGACGGCCAGCCGCCAGCTTGGAGATAACGCACGAACGTGGGCACGGCGAGCAGTGCCCCGACGACAACGAGGATACTGGTCACTCCAGCCATAGCTTGAAGCAATGTGAAAGCGAGATCGGCCACGCGATGAGAAGTCATGCTGTGGGGCAGCGCTTCGTCGAAGTGCTCGGAGAACTTGGCGAAGCTGGCACCAGCGATTGCAAAGGCAATCCAGGCGGCGAGGACCAGGAGCGCACCCGCGCGGAGTCCATCGCCCGCCGGTACCGAGTCGCCCATGAGACCTGATTGCCTGGCCCGCTGCTGGAGCCCACCAGAGACCAGGCCAATGTGAACCCGAGTCGGTAGATGTCCGTCGTACTTATCCTCGAGAAGGGCGGCGAACTCGTCTCCGTATCGAGCGCGCCAAGACCGCGGGTACCACCGGAGTCGCGGATCCCTGTCTCCTTCGTTTGGATGAGGGCCCGTGGCGTCGAGTCTCTTCGCCGGCATCACGCCAACCTCGGCCTTGGCATACGGACGGTCTTGAGTCGGTCTTGTCCCACCCGCACGAGTTCACGCATCTGATCGACAAATTGGGCGAGGGCCTCAGATCCCGTTGCCGTGATTTGATATGGACGACGGCGGTCATCGGACTCCAACGGCTCAATCAGCCCACGCTCCTCCAACCTGGTTATCGCTCCGTAGAGTGCGCCGGGACCCAGGGTCACTCCGGCAAATTCCTCAATATCCTTAAGGAGGGCATGGCCGTGTTTGGCCCCGCCGGCAAGGCTCATCAGGATCAGCATCGGCGGGTCGTTTGACCGACGTCGTGACGACGGCGATCCACCATCCAAACCGGTGGGGCGTGTACGCACGGGTTTCAGCGTACTACTTACTACGTAGCTACGCAATACGTAGTAGCTCGTGAGCCGAACGATCCCACTCCAGCGGTTATAGGGAAGGTGACACTCGACGCTCCTAGGTGTACTAGGCGGTTGGAGCCCTCCAGTAGAACTCACGTTGGATGTTGTCCCCGTCGCGAAAAGTGAGCATGGCGTTCCAGGTGTGCTCGGCATTTCCGCCTGAGTTGGTAGGTGGAGTGGGTTCAGCTTCTCCACTCATTCGTCGAGATCGTCTTTCTGATCCACGGGAAATCCGGGAGTTCGAGACCAGTGCGGAACTGCGAAAGCGCGCTCCGGAGTGCTCTTTATACCCCACGAGGCAGAACACACTGGGTCTTGGGCTCAACGAGAGTGATGAGCCGCTGCATCCGACCTCCTCGGACGCTTCGGGGTTGGTCCCGACACCGCAGCGGCTCTCTTGGTTAGTGCGGGCGACAACCCGGACCGTCTGCACTCAGAGGCCGACGGGCCGACCTGTATGGGATCACTCCCATCCTGGTCTCGCCGGGCAATAGCAACCGACATCGCCTCGACCGCGCTGGGGACCGCCAGGCCAATAGCGCGCTCTGGTTCATCGCCATAGTGCGCATCGCGCATGACCCCGCCACCACGGCCTACTACCAGCGCAAGGTCGAAGCGGTATGTTCCAAGCGAGACGTCATCCGCCTTCTCACGCGCTACGTCGCCCGCGAGCTCAACCGCTACCTGCCTGGCGGCTGGCCCCTCGGGCCGTGGGTCTGGCTCACCCCGCAAACTGTCGGTCCAGGGTTGGGATTTCCGGCGACTCGCCGGCCCACGGTCCGGGTCCAAACTTCGTGAACGCGTGACCTGCTCAGAGCCTGTCCTCACCCGCGTGACTCATCTCTGTTCTGTGCGTTGTTCGCACAACTAGGGCTTGACAACTGATGGGAGCGTCGCCGAGATCGTGGGATACCCGACAGGCCCAAGGGCGGAGTGGCTGTGCGCGCGTGGCGATCGCACCACTCTGCCGGTGGCAGAAAATGATTGCGGGTCCGGTCGGCGCCTGCTTGTCAGGGGTACGACACGACCACCTTGGCGTAAGGCGACAGTCCGACGGTGTCGATGCCGGAGGGCTTGAGTACTCCGACGTAGCAAATCTCGGAGGTGGGCTCCGTTCCGTGCTTGCCACCCGGACACAGTTCAACCTTGAACGCGGTCTTGAACGTGCCCTTCTTGTTGGTGGTGACGGTGACGCCGTTGTCTTTGTTACAGGGGGCCTGCGGAACGACCCAGGTCGTGGCCGAGCACTCGGTCAGCTGCACAGAAGAGCCGGGCGTGAAGTTCCTGCCGGTAATCGTCGTGTTCGTGTTGACCATCACACTTTGGGGCGTGGCTTTGAGAGTCGGCGGGACCGGCGAGATTGCGAGTGCCGGAGCCTGAATGCCTACCGCAGAGATTGCTCCGAGTGACGCGGCCATTCCGAATACCCACTTGCGTGCCATGCGTAGCCTCCCAGTTGCTGGTCTGTACCGGAGCAGCCCGATACTTGTTGTAGAGCCTTATGGTAAGGATCACCCTCGGCTCATTCGATAAATCGATGTGGCTTCAGGGTTAAAACTCGGAAAGCTCCCCGGATGCGAAGCCGATTCTCGCGCGCTCAGTCCGAGAAGCTGTCAACAAGAGCGTGTCGCGTGTGGTTGACATCCGGCACGTCCTCGAACACTTCGACAACTACGCGAGGGGAACAGGAAGGCTGCAGGACCATCCGTCCCCGATGTACGGCATCTGACATCTGGAGCAGGACTGGGTCTGGCAACAGCGGTCCAGATCAACCAGATCAACCAGATCAAAGAGGATGGAGACCCATCCTCAAGTGAACGTGGTTGAGTCGAGGGATTACGCCGAGACTCTATTCACTTTCCCTTGGGATGCGGTCCTCGATTCCCAAGCGACGGTGGGCGCAGCAGAGGCAAGACACGAGCCGACAAGCTCGACTTTGGGGCACCTGGCTCTCGGAAGTGCTCGATAGCTGATTCGATACCTCATGCGAGGGTGTCCCGTATCGCCGGTTAGTGGGTGCCACCTACCGGCACCCTGGGGATAGTGCTTGGAATGAGCTATTCCGATCGGCCGCCGCTAGCATCGTCGGGTCCTTAACGCGTCTGGATCTATAATGCTGTCGCTCAGCATGTCGCCTGTCCACCCTGCAGCTCGTTCCAACGCACGACAAGCAGGATCATCCCCGCGCAGTTCCCGGGACAAGTTGCGCAACTTCCGGCGTCAACTCTTTTCCGCTTGGCATCATCCCGGAAATGTGGGACACCGGATGAGAGCCATTGTTCGAGTGACCAGGTTCCATTTCCGAGCACAGATCTTTCACATGCGCACCAGAGTGCCGATCGGAGAACATTCGAGGATGTGGGCCGACCGACGGTACCCCCCCACCGTCGAACTCGTTCTCGGGAATCCGCCTGATTGGCCCTATATGCAAGCGTGGAAAGCCTTTCTGCAACCGGGCAGCCTCTTTGTCGATGTCGGAGCGAATGCAGGGCTCTACTCGATGTGGGCGGCCGACCTTGGCTCGACGGTCATTTCAGTTGAACCGGAACCGGAAGTAAGGCGGGCACTGGAGGAAAGTGCAGCCCTCAATGATTACACGTTTGAGATTATCCCTGCCGCACTTTCCGCCGCGGCGGGTGTGATGCACTTGACCCACGGGCTCGGTACGAACAACCACCTCCTGTCGGACGGAGATGGTGGCGGGGATATGGTGGAGGTCCGGACTCTCGACGGGGTTCTCGGCGACCGATTGGCCGACGGACTGAAGATCGACGTCGAGGGTGCCGAGCGGTTGGTTCTGAACGGAGCCGCCGTTGCGATCGCTGAGAGGCGGCTGCCGGTGATCCAACTTGAATGGAATCGCACGTCTAGAACGAACTTCGGTGAGAAGCGAGGCAGGCTTGCGGATCTATTAGTTGCGGCCGGGTACGAGTTCTTTCGTCCAAATGATCACGGCGATCTTGAGCCGACTGAAGTTGGGACATTCGGCAGCGATGTATTCGCGGTGCTCAAGTCCCAAATCTAGGTACTGAGATTCGGATGCGTGGCGGTACCGGATGGGTCTGAGCGTGCCCACGTCCCCGGTTATGACCTGCCACCTGCCACCAGTCCCAAGCAGGCACTCATGGGCTAGCGCCACACAGCTGCTCGCGGGGGCTCGTACCGGCTGTTGTGAACGGCCACGTGCGGATTCGGCCTCGCACAACCAGTTCGAGTCGAAGGGGCGGGCGGCGCCTGGGGCCTGTGACGGACCGGCCGACCTCGGCCCGGGCCCGTGTAGGGGGCATGCTGTAGCGTCCTTGGGGCGCCAATGGAGGAGGTGCTGGGCGAATGGTCAAGCGGTTGCTCGTGGTGAGCACTTTTCTGGTGACCAGCGCCGTCATCGTGGCCGGGGCTGGTCCGGCATCCGGAGCAGCGGGGCCTCCGAGCCAGGGCGTCACCGCCACGACGATCCGGATCGGCATCCCCTACATCGATTTCTCAGCAATCCGGCAGTTCGGCATCACGCTCAATCAGGGCAACTTCACCGACGCCTACACCGCCATCATCGACGATCTGAACGCGCACGGCGGCGTGGACGGTCGCAAGCTGGTGCCCTACTTCCTGGCCGTTAGCCCGGTAGGCACGGCCCCGGCAGCGACGGCGTGCACCCAGCTGGACGAGGACGACAAGATCTTCGCCGCGGTCGCGCCCTTCGAGCCCGCCTGCTTCCTCGAGCAGGGCGTGCCGACCATCTCGGGGTCGTATCAAGAAGGACCTGCCTCCGGCGTGGCGCCGAACTTCACATTGACGCCGCCGCAGGCGGCCTACGACCCCGTGCAGCTCAAGGTGTTCGCGCAAGAGGGTGTGTTCAAGGGAAAGAAGGTCGGGATCTTCGGGGGACAAACCACCGACGAATCCGAGGTCAGAGTCGTGGCATCGGCCTTACGCTCCCTTCACGTCCCGGTCGTCGCTACAGCGGTGGACGGCGGTGCCTCGGGTGACACGGCTGCCATCAATCAGCAGGCGAACATCATCACGCAACGCTTCGAGTCGTCCGGAGTCAACGAGGTGGTGGCCGTCGGTGAGGGCTCCCTCGTCTGGCCCGACGCGCTCCAGGCCAACCAGAGTGCGTACCACCCGCCCTGGGTGGCCACGGTCGAGGGCACGTTGGAGACGTCGGTGATCGCTGCATCCATCTCCCCTACGTACCTGCGCGGCGTGCTGACCTCGAGCCCGGTCCCGTCGAACTACCAAATCTGGCACACCCCGTTTGTCCAACACTGCGACCAGGTCGTCCGCAAGGCGTACCCGTCCGATGAGATCACTCCTCCCACCAACCCGATCAGCGGTTCGGACCAGACCTTCTTTTCGGTCGAATCGGCGTGCATCAACATGGCGCTCTTCACCACCATCGCAAAGGCCGCCGGCAAGGACCTCACCGTGAGCAGCTTCGAGAAGGCCGGCTACGGGCTGCGCAATGCGACCATCCCGGGGGCGGCGGCACCGGTTTCGTTCGGCCCTGGCCGGTCCTATCCGCTCGGCCCGGTGATCGTGGTCACGTACAACCCCGCCAAGAACGTCTTGAACTTCGCCAACTCGGCTGCCGAGACGTAATTCCCCGCCAGGCGGGTCAAACGGCAAGCTCGTAGTCGCAGGCTCCTTCTACGCCCTTCATATCAAGGAGAGAACCGAGGCAGCCTGACCAACTCCGAAGCGCTGCCACGTAACGCCGGGTGTGAGGCTGCGCGGGCGTAGCCATTCAGGCTGCAGACACAGTGCCGCAATGTTCGATGGAGCGTGGTTCGTGACTCGTCGATGCGGATGAAGGTCGCAGGTAGGCTGCATTGTCAACGAGCCAGGCAGCGGGCGCTCGGGAAACCAGAGGAGACCCCGATGTCGGCGATCCTAAAGTTGACGCATAAGTCAATTGGAGCGGAAGTACGCCGCGCAGCGTACGACGTCGTAGTGGACGGTGAGAAGGTGGGGTCGGTAGAAATGAACGACTCGATCGAGATACCAACTGAGCCCGGACGTCATACCCTCCAGATACGCGATGGTCGAAAGTCGAGCAGTACTGAACCCTTCGACGCCGTCGAGGGCGAGACCGTCGCCTTCCGATGCACCGGAAAGAGGTTCTTGCCGATCTTTCTGGCCTCCTTCGTCGTTCCCAGGTTTGGACTGAAGCTCGTCCGCGATTGAGTCGCCGTTGAGCACTCTCCAATACGGCCGTCAGCGCCGCCCGGCTCGGCCTGGTGGGGTGCCACCGATCGATGCTCCTATGGGGTGTCAACCCCAAGTTTCTCGCGAGGTAGCAAGCCGTAGACCTCTCGAGCGACGTAGCGCTTGAGGCATCGAATCGCTTCTTTCTTGGTCTAGACCCTCCTTGGTACGTCGAGCGATGTACTCGGTGGTGCGCGGGTGGTAGACCATGCGAGCGATCACGATGTGCCAGAGCGCCGAGTTGGCCTGACGGTCGCCGCTGCGATTGAGCGGGTGCCGGTGTTGCTTGCCGCTACTGGCTTCGACGGGCGAAATACCGCAGAGGTGGGCAAAGGCAGCCTCGTTGCGCTGGCGGTCGGGATTGTCGCCTGCTGCGACGAGGAGCGCCGAAGCGGCATCCGTCCCGATGCCCAATGCGGCCGACCAATTCGGGCGCGGTCTCTTTGACGAACGGCTTCACGATGGCGTCAAGCTCGGCGACCTCCTCTTCGAGAGTGATGGCTCTGCGAGCCAACAGGCGAAGGCTGAGCTTTGTGAGCGAAGCGATGTCGCGCTTGGTCCCAGGTCGATAGGACGACGCCCGCTCGAGGAGGTGAAACACATTGAGACCTCGGAGCTCGGCGCGGATCACCTCGGGTGCCGTCGAGATCAGGCTGCGCATCTGGTTGAGCGCCTGGGTCCGATCCTTGCGGGCCGAGGTCCGGACGACTCGCAAAACCCGGATGGATTCGACGTTTACGTCGCGGGCATCGCCCGAGGGGTCGGGGGGGCCGAGCGGCCGAGATGGCGTCTTCGGGGTCGGACTTTCCCATGCGCCGGCGACGTTCGCGGTTTGGTCGGTCAACCTCGACGACGCGGACCCGCTCGGCTTGCAGGTGGCGGGTGAGGCCTGCTCCATAAGAACCGGTTGCTTCGACGCCGATAAGGGCGACCGGACCGAAGTCGCTCAGCCAGCCCAACAGCTTCTTGTAAGCCGTCTAGAGTCGTCGCCAAGCTCTCGACGCCGAGGAGCGCTCCACGCTCGTCCAAAGCCGTAGCTACGAGGACGTCGAGGTGCGTATCGACCCCGCCGGTGATGCTCCGTGCCAAATTGGTCACTGTCATCCCTTCGTTGGATTTGGGTTGGGGTGACACCGCACCAAGCGGGACGACGGACAGGACAGCGACGGGCCTGCGTGAGGCAGGCTCCTATGAGGTCACTCCGTGCGACCGGGTGTTGTCGAGTGGGTGACCGGGCCAGGCCGACGAATCGATATCAAGACAGTCCGAGAGGACGTCAGCCGGAGTTGTGGAGTCAGACCTGGCCTGGGCACCCACCCACACGCTGACTATGCACCGAAGTGGTGGACCACTCAGCGGCCGCTTCAATCCTCGCTGCCGGTTATATGTGCGGCTCATTACCCCAACTTCTGGAATCGTCCAAGACAAGTTCTCGGGACTGTAGGACAGCCCACAACGGTCCATACCATTCGGCCCGCGTCCGAGCCATAGGGCAGTACGGCGAGGTCCTTGGGCGGGTGACTGTTGCCCGGCAAGAAGAACACGACAAATTCGCGAGATCCTGGCGCGATCGTTTGACCAGGCCCCGTGCATAACCCCGCCGGGGCATAGGGTCGAACTGCGACACCATCTACCGGGATTTGTGTCGCTTCGAGCGCCGCGCAGTCGTACGACGCGGTCCCCTTGTTGGTCAAGAACAGGCCGAAGGTCACTTGGCCCGACTGGCCCCAGACCCAGACCCAGTTGGGCGATCCGATGATGCGCATACCGGTTTTCGGTCCATTGGACACTTGGGTGACGTGGAGCGACTGTGGGATGCCACCTGGCCGCGTCGTATAGGTGACCTTCGTGCTTGCGCTAGACGGCGAGGATGAGCCCCAGGAGGCCGGTAAGGGGACTAGAGCAAGCAGGGCCAACCAACCCAAGTGTCGCTGTCGAGAGATTGCCGCCGCCATCTCCAAACGGTATTTGCAAGTCACTGCGACTGCCCCAGTGCGGTTGCCGGTTCGGGGATAGGTCGAACGAGGCCAACGTTCTGACAAACCAGAGGCCGACCGTTCTCCGTCGTGGCACGATGCAGATGGGTCAGGTGGGGTCCGGACCCGGGTGGTGAGCGTCGGTGAAGGCCGGGTTGGCGGCGTTCGGGGCTCTGGTCTTGCTCCTCGGGATCGTCCTGGTCGGCTCGGCGGCGACAATCTTCGGGGGCGGAGCCCCAACGGTTTCGTCGGCGGCAACGGCGGCGATCCCTCCAGCGATGTTGACGCTTTACCAGGAGGCGGCGACCACGTGCCCGGGCTTACCTTGGACGATCCTGGCTGCAATCGGCACTATCGAGTCGGACAACGGCCAGTCGAACCTGCCTGGGGTGCACAGTGGAGCGAACAGCGCCGGGGCGGAGGGCCCGATGCAGTTCGAACCGGCGACGTTCGCCGCTTACGACGAGCCGGTGCCCCCAGGTGGCGCCGATCCGCCCAGCCCCTACGACCCGGCCGATGCGGTGTACGCGGCGGCCCGGATGCTCTGCGCCAACGGAGCGGCCAACGGGGCGAACCTGGCGGGGGCGATCGATTCGTACAACCACTCCTCGTCCTATGTGGCCAAAGTCCTGGCCCTGGCCCAATCTTATGGCGGGACGACAGCGTCGTTGGTACCCACAGGGTCGAGTGCCGGCGTGGTGGCGGCCGAGTGGGCCATGCAGCAGATCGGCACGCCCTATATCTGGGGAGGTGAGACGGTGGGCGTGGGGTTCGACTGCTCGGGACTGGTGCAGGCGGCCTACCGGGCGGCCGGAGTCTCGCTCCCCCGGGTGGCCCAGGACCAGTACGACGCGACCGACAAGGTGCCCCCGGGTGCCCAGCTCGAAGTCGGGGATCTCGTCTTCTTCGGCAGCGGGACGAGTGATATCGACCACGTCGGTGTGTACGTCGGCGTGTCGGGCGGGGCCAGCATCATGGTCGACGCTCCCTTCACGGGCGCTGACGTCCGACTCGAGCAGTTTCCCGACGTCATGGGCGCGACGCTTTGGCGATCTGCTCTACGTGGGGGCGACGCGGCCGTCGTGACCGGTCACCACGAGACGGGGCTGTGACGCGTGATTCGACGCAATGATTCGTAATGGACGACAATTGGCTCGATCCACAGCAAGAACCTGGGGGTGCAATGGCGAACGATGCTCAAGCGGTGCTCCGCGTGCCAGCCCGTGACGTGCCTGTCCCTTCCTTTCTGAGCCCGCAGGCGCAAGCCATTCTCGGGATGGGCCAGCTTCAGCTCAATGAGTATCCGCCACTTGAGGACCTTGACGGCTGGCGAGCCATGGTCGCTGCCAGGGATGAAACCGTACGGTCGATCATGGCCGAGCGGGTGTCAGCGTTCGATGGAGAAGTCGAAGAGCTCGACTGCGATGGCACCCGGATTTTCGTGATCACGCCCGCCGGGATTTCAGACGAGGACCAACACGTATACCTCGACTTCCACGGCGGCGGCCTCATCATGGGTGGCGGTGATATCTGTCGAGCGATGGGTATCGGAGCGGCGAGCGGTGTTGGGCGGCGGACCTGGGCCGTTGACTACCGGATGCCGCCTGACTTTCCCTATCCCGCGGCTCTCGACGACGCGGTCGCTACGTACCGAGCACTCCTCACTATTCGTGGGCCAGAACAGATCATCGTGGGCGGAGCATCGGCGGGTGGCAACCTCGCCGCTGCAGTGATCCTCCGTGCCCGCGACGAAGGTCTCCCACTGCCGGCCGCCGCCATTCTCCAGACCCCGGAGGTGGACCTCACTGAGTCCGGCGACTCGTTCCGGACGAACCTCGGCCTCGATACGGTGCTGACCGGCAGCCTCATGCCGGCCAACTTGCTATACGCCGCCGGACACGATCTCGCCCATCCCTACCTCTCGCCTCTCTTCGGGGATTTCGCCAAAGGCTTCCCGCCTACCTTCTTGACCACGGGAACGCGCGATCTCTTCCTCTCCAACACCGTCCGGATGCATAGAGCGCTGCGCGCTGCTGATGTGCCGTCCGAACTGCACGTCATGGAAGCTGCACCGCATGGAGGCTTCTTCGGAACTGCCCCCGAAGACGCCCAAATTGCGCGTGATCTGCGGCGGTTCGTGGAACGTCACTGACCTCCTGGCAGCCCGGAGAGCCACCTCTTCTCGTCGTTCGCTCGCCACATCTGTCACCCTGCGAGAAGGTCGTACCGGGTGGCCCCCTCGAGCAGTTCCCGACATCGTGGGCGCGGCCATTGGCCATCTGCTGCCCGCGGGGCGACGCGGCCGCCCCGAGCGGTCACCAGGGGACGGGGCCGTCCTTACTGAAGAAGCGGCCAGTCGGACCGTCTTTGGCTACCTGCGCCATCTCGACGATCACCGTTACGCCCTCTTCGACGCTCTGGAACCCGGCGTGTCCGTTGAGGTCGGTTGCCGTGTAGCCCGGATCGACCGTGTTGATGCGAAATCCGGGCAAGCGCCTTGGCGTACTGGGTCGTGACCATATTCAGCGCAGCCTTCGACGACGGGTACACCAGCGACACGATGCTCGACTCGATGACGCTGCGGGATCCGTGGTGACGGCCAGGGAGCCGAGACCGCTCGACACCATGACGATGCGGGGATTCTGGGACTCCTCCATCAGCGGCACCATCGCGCGGGTGACCCGGACCGGGCCGAGCAGGTTGACGCCGAAGCAGGCAATGAAGTCTTCAGGACCGGTTTCGAGTGGTGTTGACCGCGTGCCGATGATGCCGGCGTTGTTGATGAGGACGTCCAATGTGCCGCCGGTGCTCCGTGGCGACCAGGTCGACCGCCGCCGCCACGGATTCGTCGGATGTGACGTCGAGCGGGACGAAGCGCACGTCAGCTCCCGATTTCTGAAGCGTGGCCGCCGCCTCTTCACCCCGCATGGGATCTCTGGCCCCGAGGAGGACGGTCCAGCCGAGTTCGCCCAGTCGTCGGGCTGTTTCGTAGCCCAGGCCCTTGTTGGCTCCGGTGATCAATGCCGTTGTCATAACCCTCAGGTTGAGGGAGAGACTGCCTCATGACCAGGGACGTTGCATCCTGGGAGTGGCTGTCCCAGGCAACGTCGGCCGAAATGGTCCACCATGGCGTCATGGACCGCGCCGAGCTGGGGACATTCCTGCGCCAGGCCCGGGCCCGGGTCGCCCCGGGCGACGTCGGCCTCCCCGCTGGGCAGCGGCGGCGGGTGGCCGGGCTTCGCCGGGAGGAGGTGGCGCACCTGGCTCACATCTCGGTCGACCATCTGACCCGGCTCGAACAGGGCCGGGGGTCGGGGGTGTCCGAAAGCGTCCTTGGTTCGCTGGCCCGGGCCCTCCAGTTGACTGACGACGAGCGGACCCATCTGTTTCATCTGGCCGGGGTCAGTCCGCCGCAGGCCGGTCGGATCGACGGCGTCGTGCGGGCGAGCACGATGCGCATCCTCGAGCGGCTGGGTGATCTCCCGGTGCTGGTTCTCGACGCCAAGGGCGACGTGCTGGCCTGGAACGACTTGGCCGCTGCGCTGTTAGGAGACTTCTCGGCGTGGGCGCCGCCTATGCGCAACATCGTGTGGCAGCGCTTCTTGGGAGCCGAGCGGCGCGTCTCGACGTCGCCGGAGGAGGACGCGCGCACGGCGGCGGAGTCGGTGGCCAACCTGCGTGCGGTGGCCGCCCGCTATCCGGAGGATCCAGGTCTGCGCCGACTGCTCGACGAGCTGATGGGTTCCTCGCCACGCTTCGCCCAGCTGTGGGCGGAGGCCCGTCCGGCGGAGCGACGGTCGAGTCGCAAGACAGTTCGCCATCCCGAGATCGGCGAGTTCACGCTCGACTGTGACTCACTCCAACTGCTCGATACGGATCAGCGGCTGATCATCTATTCGGCGGCGCCGAATAGCCCCGAGGCCGAGGCGCTCGCGCTGTTGCGGGTCATCGGGCTGCAACGACTGGACCACGACCACGACGTGGCATCCGGCTCACGACCCTTCGGGGCGGTAGTTGCCGCGGGCAGCCGGGACGGTGGTTGTCGAGGCCGCCACATTCATCACAGACCTCGTTCGCCAGGCAGGCCGGGCTCCCGCCGGCGTCTTCGGTGCGTGCAGCGGCCGCCAGGTTCTCTGCCTCCTCGTCGCAGAGGACGCAGTTGAGTGGGGTGCCGACCGGCTGGCCCGCCCAGCGCGGTGAGCGTCCACGGGCGGTCCTGGAAGGGCGGCTTATGCCGGACGTGCTGGCGGTGGCCGCACCGGAGCAAGGCGACCCAGTCCCCGTCTTCGTCCGTCTCGAACCCGACGATGGCCCGCTCCATGGTCAACGATCTTCCCAGCATATGGCCGCCGTTCGAGCGCTCTCGGCTGATCGGCGCCCCCGCCGCTCTCGCCTCGTCCGCGGCATCCGCCCGGCTGGCATCCACTACTTCATCGTTACACGATGCTATCGTACTACGATGCGATTGACGCGACGCCGATTACGAGGACCTGTTGGCGCTCAGGACGGGTTTGCGCCGGTTCCTCCGCTGGAGCGAGCAGCAGGCCGAGGCGGCCGGTCTGACACCGGCCCAGCATCAACTGCTCCTGGCCATTCGGGGACACACGGACAAGCGGGGACCGACGGTCGGCGAGGTGGCCGACTACCTCCTTCTGCGTCACCACAGCGCGGTGGGTCTGGTCGATCGGGCCGAAGAGGCCGGTCTGGTCGCGCGGAGCCGCGACGAGAAGGACCATCGCAACGTCCGGCTCGAGCTGACCGCCAAGGGCGCCAAGAAGCTCGAGGCTCTGTTTGAGCAACATCTCGAGGAGCTGCGGCGTCTGGCCCGCAACGTGCCGGGCGCGTGGCGTGGCCTCCTCCCCCACCAACCCCTGCACGGACTGACGCCGCCCTGACGAGCGATGTCGTCACGGAGACGAAGGGATGCTCGGCCCTGGCGGGCCTGCGCCTCTGTGCGACAGACGGCGCGACAGTGCAGAGATGGTCAGACGGAGCGGCAGTGGGGAGACGGTCAAACGGCGCGGCAGCGGGGAGACGGTCAGACGGCGCGGCCGCGGAGGGTCCGGTAGCGCGTGATGAGCGCGGCGGTCGAGGAGTCCTGACCGGACACGTCCGGCACCGAGTCTGCGGTAAGCAGCGGAGCCAGCTCCTTGGCCATGACCTTGCCCAGTTCGACGCCCCACTGGTCGAAGGAGTCGATGCCCCAGATGCAGCCCTCGACGAAGACGGTGTGCTCGTAGAGGGCGACGAGCTGGCCGAGCACCGACGGCGTGAGCTTGGGGGCGACGACCGTCGAGCTGGGACGGTTGCCCGGCATCACCTTGTGCGGGACGACGGCGGCCGGCGTGCCCTCGGCCTCGATCTCCTCGGCCGTGCGGCCGAAGGCCAGCGCCTTGGTCTGGGCCAGGCAGTTGGCCATGAGCAGGTCCTGCTGCTCGCCGGTCTCGTGCGTGCCCTCGGCGAAGGCGATGAAGTCGGCCGGGATGAGCTTGGTGCCCTGATGGATCAGTTGGTAGAAGGCGTGCTGGCCGTTCGTGCCGGGGGCGCCCCAGAAGATTTCGCCGGTCTGGCCGGCGACCGGCGTGCCGTCGAGCCGGACGGACTTGCCGTTCGACTCCATGGTGAGCTGCTGGAGGTAGGCCGGGAAGCGGGCCAGACGGTGGCTGTACGGCAGCACGGCGTGGGTCTGGGCGCCGAAGAAGTTGTTGTACCAGACGTTGATCATGCCCGGCGATGACCGGGACGTTGCGTTCGAGGGGCATGGTGCGGAAGTGCTCGTCGACCGCGTGGAAGCCGGCCAGCATCTCGTCGAAGGCCACCCGGCCGATGGCGATCATGAGCGCAAAGCCGATGGCCGAGTCGTACGAGTAGCGCCCGCCGACCCAGTCCCAGAAGACGAGCATGTTGTCGGTGTCGATCCCGAACTCCGCCACGGCCTTGGTGTTGGTGGACACGGCGATGAAGTGCTTGGCCACGGCGTCTTTGCCGGCTTTGTCGCCCAGTCCTTTGAGGAGCCAGTCGCGGGCGGCGGCGGCGTTGGTCAGCGTCTCGAGCGTGGTGAACGTCTTGGAGCTGATGACGAACAGCGTGGTGGCCGGGTCGAGGTCGTGGGTGGCCGCATAGAGGTCGACCGGGTCGACGTTGGAGACGAAGCGGCTCGTCAGGCCCGGCATCGCCTCGTCCGCCAGCGCCTCGGTGGCCATGGCCGGGCCCAGGTCGGAGCCGCCGATGCCGATGTTGACGACGGCCCGGATGCGCTGGCCGGTGGCGCCGACCCAGTGGCCGTCGCGGATGCGCTCGGACAGCTCGCCCATTTTGTCGAGGACCTCGTGGACGTCCTTGGTGACGTTCTGGCCGTCGACCGTGAGCTCTTCGGTTTCGGGCATGCGCAGCGCGACGTGGAGGACGGCCCGGTCCTCGGTCGTGTTGATGTGCTTGCCTTCGAACATGGCGTCACGGCGGGCCTCGACGCCGGCGGCCCGTGCGACGTCCATGAGGAGCGACATGGTGTCGTCGGTGACGCGGTGCTTGGAGTAGTCCAGGACCAGGTTGGCCACTTCGGCGGTCAGGCGCTGGGCCCGGTCGGGTTCGTCCGCGAAGAGCTGGCGGAGGACGAGGTCCTTGCCGGTGCTGTCGTAGTGGGACTGCAGCGCCTGCCAGGCGGGAGTGGTCGTCAGGTCCATGACGCGGACTCTATGGGTCGGCTTCGGCCTACGCGGCGACCGTCGTGCGGCGAGGAAGTCGACGATGGCCGGGATGGCCTCGGGGTCCTGCATGAAGAAGCCGTGGCCGCCGTCGAAGAGGCGGAGTTGCGCGCCGGGGATGGCTTGGGCCAGGAACTCGCTGTTGGCGGGTGGGGCGATGCCGTCGTAGCGGCCCCCGGCGACCAGGGTGGGGCAGCCGATGGTGGCGAGGCGGTCGGTCGTGTCGTGGTGGCTGCGCGCCTCGAGCTGGAGGCGCTGGCCGGGTCCGGGCGCGGCGGCGGACGAGGCGAAGCGCTCGATGATCATGGCGGCCATGTCGGGGTTGGCCGCGCGCCAGGCCGTCGTCCCAGCGGACGTCCATGAGTTGCGAGATGGAGGGCCGGGCCGTCGTCCGGGTCCGCGTCGGCCAGCTCGTGGAGCGGGTACGAGGAGCCGCCCGCTCCCCCGCCGAGGTGCAGCACAGGGCGAGGCGGCGGACCCGGCCCGGGATGCCGGATGGCCAACTCCTGGGCCACCATGCCGCCGAAGGAGATGCCGACGACGGCGCAGTCGTCCCAGCCGACGGCGTCGATCAGGGCGGCGGCATCGTCGGCGTAGTCGGCCATGGTGTACGGGCCCTCGGGGACTTCGGTCTGGCCGAGGCCGCGCTGGTCGTAGGCCAGGACCTCGAAGGCGGCGTCGAAGGGGTCGGCCATGCGGGGTTGCTGGCGCAGGTCGCCCCCGGTGCCCGAAATGCAGAGGAGGCGATTCGACCCGTCGGGCCGCTCCTTCCCGGACAGCTCGTAGTAGATGGTGATGCCGTTGGCGAGGGCGTTGGGCACGTCGGGCAGCGTATCGAGCAGGGCGGCGGGTGGTCGGCCGTCGCCTGCGATGATGGCCGATATGGGGTACGGCCAGTTCTCGTTCTCCCGGGCTCGGTGGCCGAGGGGTACCGGGCGCATCTCGAGCCGATCATCTTCGAGCCGTGGGCTGACGAGCTGGTTCGCTTCGCCGGCGTGGCGGCAGGAGAAGTGGTGCTCGACGTGGCGGCCGGGACGGGGGCCGTGTCCCGGGCGGCGGCCCGGGCGGCGGGACCCGAGGGCCGGGTCGTGGCCACCGACATCAGCGAGGACATGCTGGCCCAGGTCGATACGGGGCGACGAACCCGCGGTCATCGAGACGGTGGTCTGCTCCGCCACCGAGCTCGACCTCACCTCGGGCGTCGCCGACGTCGTGCTCTGCCAGCAGGGCCTGCAGTTCTTCCCCGACCGTGGCGCGGCGGCGGCCGAGATGCGGCGGGTCCTGCGTCCCGGCGGGCGGGTGGCGGCCGCCGTGTGGCTTTCCGACGTTCCGCTGCACCCCTTCGGTCTCTACGGCGAGGTGCTCGCGGCGTCAGGACTCGACGAGAACATCGATATCCGCCGGTTCATGATGTCCCCCGACGAGGTCGGGTCCTTGCTGGCCGGCGCCGGCTTCGGGGAGATGGAACTGGAGACCCGTACGTTGTCGTTCCGCTGGGCCAGTCCGAGGGTGGGGGCTCAGGCAGTGGCGGGGACGCCGTACCAAACCTTCCTGTCCACCTTGCCGCCGGATCGCCTGCGTGAAGTCATGGCCGACGTCGAGCGGGCCGTCGACGCGGCCACCGGCCCCGATGGGGGCTTCACGATGACGGCGGTGCTGGTGCGGGCGACGGCCTGACGTCAGCGCATGGCCAGCTGGCCCGGGACGATCGGCGCCGGCAGCGACGTCGTCCCCATGAGCCAGCGATCCACCGCGGCGGCACACGAGCGGCCCTCGGCGATGGCCCAGACGATGAGGCTCTGACCCCGGGTCTGGTCGCCGCACACGAAGACGCCGTCGACGTTGGTGGCCCAGTCGGTGTCGGTCGCCACGGTGCCCCGGGGGGACACCTCCACGCCGAGCTCGGCCACCGCGTTGCGACGTTCCGTGCCGACGAAGCCCATGGCCAGCAGCACGAGGTCCGCCTCGAGCTCGAACTCGGTGCCGGGGACCTCCTCGAAGACGGGGCGGCCGTCCTCGGTCCGCATCTCGACCACGTGACCCCGCAGGGCCCGGACGTTCCCGGAGCCGTTGTCGACGAACTCGGTCGTCGTGACGGAGAAGAGGCGTTCGCCGCCCTCCTCGTGGGCAGAGGAGGTGCGCAGGATGAGCGGCCACACCGGCCACGGGTTCTCGGCGGCCCGGTCGCTGGGGGGCTCGGCCATGATCTCGAGCTGGTGGACCGACGCCGCCCCCTGGCGGTGGGCCGTGCCCAGACAGTCGGCGCCCGTGTCGCCGCCCCCGATGATGACGACGTGCTTGCCCTTGGCGTCGATGAGCGGGGCGGCCAATGCCCGCTCCTGCACCAGGTTGGAGGGCTTGAGGTACTCGAGGGCCAGGTGGATGCCGTCGAGCTCGCGCCCGGGCACCGGCAGGTCCCGCGGCAGCGTCGCCCCGCCGGCCAGGACCACGGCGTCGAAGGCGGCGTGCACCTCGGCCGCCGGCATGACCCGGACGTCGGGGGCGCAGGCCGTGCCGGCCCCGCGCTCCTCGCCCGGCTCGATGGGCCCGTCGGCCGGGGTGTGGTCGCCGCCGATCTGGGTCGAGCACTCGAAGACGACGCCCTCGGCCTCGAGCTGGGCCAGGCGGCGGTCCAGGACGGCCTTCTCCATTTTGAACTCGGGGATGCCGTAGCGCAGGAGCCCGCCCGGACGCTCGGCCCGCTCGTAGACGGTGACGGCGTGTCCGGCCCGGGCCAGTTGCTGGGCGGCGGCCAGGCCGGCCGGACCCGAGCCCACGACGGCGACCGACTTGCCGGTGCGCACCGACGGCTGTTGCGGGGTGACCCAGCCCTCGTCCCAGGCCCGCTCGACGATCTCGTACTCGATCCGCTCGATCGTCACCGGCAGCTCGTTGATGCCGAGCACGCACGCCGCCTCGCAGGGCGCAGGGCAGAGCCGCCCGGTGAACTCGGGGAAGTTGTTCGTGGCGTGCAGGCGCTCCATGGCGTCGGGCCAGTCGTCCCGGTAGACGAGGTCGTTCCACTCGGGAATGAGGTTCCCGAGTGGGCAGCCGTCGTGGCAGAAGGGGATGCCGCAGTCCATGCAGCGCGCGCCCTGTTGCTTGGTCGCGTCCTCGTCGAAGGGCTCGTAGACCTCGCGCCAGTCCCGCAGCCGAACCGACACCGGACGGCGTCGGGGCAGCGAGCGCCCGAACTCGAGGAACCCGGTCGGCTTACCCATGCGCGGCCTCCATCACGGCCTGGTCCACCGAGCGCCCCTGGGCCTCGGCCTGCTTCGTCGCCTCGAGGATGCGCCGGTAGTCCCGGGGCATGACCTTCACGAACTCGCGTACCTCGGTGTTCCACGACGCCAGCAGGCGGGTGGCCACCGGCGACTCGGTCTCGGCGGCGTGCCGCTGCACCAACAGGCGTACCTGCTCGCTGTCCTCGACGTCGAGCGGCTCCACGTCCACCTCGGCGTCGTTGACCCGCAGCCCGAAGGTCCGGTCCGGGTCGTAGAGGTAGGCCACCCCGCCCGACATGCCGGCGGCGAAGTTGCGCCCCGTCGGGCCGAGGACGACGACCAGCCCGCCCGTCATGTACTCGCAGCCGTGGTCGCCCACGCCCTCGACCACCGCGGTGGCCCCGGAGTTGCGCACGCAGAAGCGCTCCCCCACCTGACCTCGGATGAAGACCTCGCCGGCCGTGGCGCCGTAGAGGATGACGTTGCCGGCGATGATCTGCTCCTCGGCCACGAAGGGCGAGCCGGTCTGGGGCCGGACGACGAGCCGCCCGCCGCACAGGCCCTTGCCGAAGTAGTCGTTGGCGTCGCCCCATAGCCGCATCGTCACGCCCCTGGGCACGAAGGCGCCGAAGCTCTGCCCGGCCGACCCGGTGAAGGTCAGCGAAATGGTGTCCTCGGGCAGCCCGGCCCCGCCGTAGCGCTTCGAGATGGCAGACCCGAGCAGCGTCCCGACGGTGCGGTCCACGTTGGTGATCGGCAGCTCGACCGAGACCGGGGTCTGCGACTCGAGCGCCGGAGCACAGGCCGCCAGGAACTGGTGGTCGAGCGCCTTCTCCAACCCGTGGTCCTGGAGCTGCGTCTGGCGCCGCCCGACCTCGGGCGCGACGTCGGGCTCGGCCAGCACGGAGGAGAGGTCGAGTCCGGCGGCCTTCCAGTGGGAGACCGCCGCCTCGGTGTCGAGCAGATCGACGCGGCCGACTGCCTCATCGAGCGAGCGCAACCCCAACGCAGCGAGGTGCTCGCGCACCTCCTCGGCGATGTACTCGAAGAAGGTCACGACGAATTCGGGCTTGCCGCTGAACTTGGCCCGCAGCTCGGGCTTCTGGGTCGCGATGCCGACGGGGCAGGTATCGAGGTGGCAGACCCGCATCATGATGCAGCCCGACACGACGAGCGGCGCCGTGGCGAAGCCGTACTCCTCGGCCCCGAGCAGCGCGCCGATCACGACGTCGCGCCCCGTCTTCAGCTGGCCGTCGACCTGGACGACGATGCGGTCGCGCAGGCCGTTGACGAGCAGCGTCTGCTGCGTCTCGGCCAGACCGATCTCCCAGGGGATGCCGGCGTGCTTGAGCGACGTCAGCGGCGCGGCGCCCGTGCCGCCGTCGTGCCCCGAGATGAGGACGACGTCGGAGTGCGCCTTGGCCACGCCCGCCGCCACCGTGCCCACGCCGACCTCGGCCACCAGCTTCACGTGGACCCGGGCGGCCGGGTTGGACGACTTGAGGTCGTGGATCAGCTGGGCGATGTCCTCAATGGAGTAGATGTCGTGGTGAGGCGGCGGCGAAATGAGGCCGACGCCGGGCGTCGAGTTGCGGGTGCGGGCGATCCAGGGCCAGACCTTGGAGCCCGGGGAGCTGGCCGCCCTCGCCCGGCTTGGCCCCCTGCGAAATCTTGATCTGCAGGTCGTCCGCGTTGACCAGGTACTCGCCGGTCACGCCGAAGCGTCCCGAGGCCACCTGCTTGATGGCCGAGCGGCGCAGGTCGCCGTTCTCGTCGGGCGTGAAGCGGTCCGGGTCCTCGCCGCCCTCGCCCGTGTTGGAGCGCCCGCCCAGGCGGTTCATGGCGATGGCCAGCGTCTCGTGGGCCTGCGACGAGATGGAGCCGTACGACATGGCGCCGGTCGAGAAGCGCTTGACGATGTCGGCCACCGACTCGACCTCGTCGATCGGGATGGGGCCGCCGGCGGCGGGGCGCAGGCGCATGAGGCCACGCAAGCGTCCCCAGCTTGGCCGACTGGTCGTCGACGGCCGCCGTGTACTCCTTGAAGATCCTGTACTGCTTGGAGCGGGTGGCGTGCTGCAGCTTGAACACCGTGCGCGGGTTGAACAGATGGAACTCGCCCTCGCGCCGCCACTGGTACTCGCCACCGACCTCGAGCTCGCGGTGGGCCCGCTCGGTCGGCCGGGGCTCGTGGGCGGCCCGGTGGCGCGTCGCCACCTCGGCCGCCAGGACCGAGAGGCCGACGCCGCCGATGCGCGACGACGTCCCGCTGAAGTACTCGTCGATGAGCGGGCCGTCGAGCCCGATGGCCTCGAAGACCTGGGCGCCGGTGTACGACGCCACCGTCGAGATGCCCATCTTCGACATCACCTTGAGCACGCCCTTGCAGCAGGCCTTGATGTAGTTGCGCCGGGCCTGGCGGGGCGAGAGGCCCTCGAGCAGGCCCTCGGAGATCATGTCGTCGATCGAGTCGAGGGCCAGGTACGGGTTGACCGCCGCCGCACCGAAGCCGATGAGCAGCGCCATGTGGTGGACCTCGCGGGCGTCGCCCGTCTCGATCACCAGGCCGACCTTGGTCCGGGTCTTCTCCCGCACCAGGTGGTGGTGGACGGCCGCCGTCAGCAGCAAGCGAGGGGATGGGCGCCCACTCGGCCGTGGCGTTGCGGTCGGACAGGACGATGAGGTTGGCCCCGTCCGCGATGGCCTCGGAGACCCGGCGGCGCACCTCCTCGATGGCCCGGCGCAGCGCCTCTCCCCCGGCCTCGGTCGGCAGCCCGGCCGTGCCGGCCTCGCCCACCTCGAAGAGCCCGTCGATGGCGAAGGCCTTGAAGCCCGGCGTCTCGCCGTGCTCGTTGACGTACATCAGCTTGGCCAGGTCGTCGCGGTCGATGACGGGCAGGGGCAGGAGGATCTGGCGGCAGGCGCCCTGGCTGGCCGCCAGCAGGTTGGCCTCGGGGCCGATGGTGGCCGACAGCGACGTGACCAGCTCCTCGCGGATGGCGTCGAGCGGCGGGTTGGTCACCTGGGCGAAGAGCTGGGTGAAGTAGTCGTAGAGCAGGCGGGAGCGGTCCGACAGCACGGCGATGGACGTGTCCGAGCCCATGGAGCCGAGCGGCTCGCCGCCGGTCCGGGCCATCGGCGCCACGATGACGCGCAGCTCCTCGGTCGTGTAGCCGAAGAGGCGCTGTTGGGTGACGACGCGCCCGTGCTGGGGCGTGAGCATGGTGCGGACCGGCAGCTCGTCCAGGCGGACCTGGTCGGTGGCCAGCCAGGCGTCGTAGGGGTGCTGGGCGGCCAGCTCGGACTTGATCTCCTCGTCCTCGACCAGGCGGCCCTTGGCCGTGTCGACCAGGAACATGCGGCCGGGCTGGAGACGTCCCTTGCGCACGACCCGCTCGGGGGCGATGTCGAGGACGCCGACCTCGCTGGCCAGGACGACCAGGCCGTCGTCGGTGACCCAGTATCGAGCCGGGCGCAGGCCGTTGCGGTCGAGCACGGCCCCGACGACGGTGCCGTCGGTGAAGGTCACGGCGGCCGGCCCGTCCCAGGGCTCCATGAGCGAGGCGTGGTAGCGGTAGAAGGCCCGCCGGGCCTCGTCCATGGTGGCGTGGTTCTCCCAGGCCTCGGGGATCATCATGAGGACGGCGTGGGGCAGCGAGCGCCCGCCCAGGTGCAGGAGCTCGAGCACCTCGTCGAAGGAGGCCGAGTCACTGGCCCCCGGGGTGCAGACCGGGTAGATCCGGGACAGGTCCCCCTCAATGAGGGAGGTGGAGAGGAGGGCCTCCCGGGCCCGCATCCAGTTGCGGTTGCCGGCCAGGGTGTTGATCTCCCCGTTGTGGGCCATGTAGCGGTACGGGTGGGCCAGCGGCCAGCTCGGGAAGGTGTTGGTCGAGAAGCGCGAGTGGACCAGGGCCAGGCCGGACTCGAAGCGGGGGTCGCGCAGGTCGGTGAAGAACTGGCGCAACTGCTCGGACGTGAGCATGCCCTTGTAGACGAGGGTGCGGGCGGACAGCGACGGGAAGTACAGCCCGTCGACGGCGTGCTCGGCCCGCTTGCGCAGGACGAAGGCCCGGCGTTCGAGGGCCATGGTGGCGGCCTCGTCGGATCCGGTCCCTGCCGCCGCCTTGTCGCCGGTCGGCGCCACGAACACCTGCTCGATCCGGGGCATCGCCCCCAGCGCCGTCTTCCCCAGCCCGTCGGGCTCGGTCGGCACCACCCGCCAGCCGAGGACGTCGAGGCCCTCCTCGGCCGCCAGCTGCTCCACCATCGTCCGGGCCTTGTGGGCGTCGTCGGCGTCGACGGGCAGGAAGGTCAGCCCGACGGCGTAGCCGCCCCGCCGCCGGCAGCGAGAACCCGGCCTCGGTCGCCGCGACCGAGAGGAAGCGGTGCGGGATCTGCACCAGGATGCCCGCCCCGTCACCCGTCGACACCTCGGCGCCCGAGGCGCCGCGGTGCGCCAGCCGCTCGAGGACGGTGAGGCCCTTGTCGACGATGTCGTGGTCGGCCCGGCCGTGCAGGTCGGCCACCATGCCGACACCACAGGCGTCGTGTTCGTATGCCGGGTCGTAGAGGCCAGTGGCCATCGGCGTCCTTTCCGTGTGGTCCGACGAGAACAGGGAACGAGGTACAGGAAACCGGGACGACGTTGGCCCGAAGGGTGAACGACAAGAATACACGACCGCACTCGTAGGCTGAACGACGGTGCCCGCCTCGACCCGCCCCCCGACGCCGTCCGGCGAGCGCGCGACGCCGCAGGTCAGCGTGCATGTCGTCGGAGGCGGCGTCATCGGCCTGGCGTGCGCCTGGCGATTGTCACAGAACGGTCATGCAGTGACGGTGGTCGCTCCCCGGCCCGGCGGTCCCGACGGGGCGTCGCACGTGGCGGCCGGGATGCTGGCGCCGGTGACCGAGGTCCAGTTCGGCGAGGCGGCCCTGACCACGTTGTTGCTCGAGGGCGCGGCCCAGTGGCCGACCTTCGCCGCCGACCTCGCCCGGGCGAGCGGCGGCCGCGGCAGCGGCGGCGGTAACGCCATCGGGTACGACACCACCGGGACGGTCACCGTCGCGCTCGATGCGTCCGACCGGGCCCACCTCGACGACCTCCTCGCCTACCAGCACTCGCTCGGCCTGACCGCCCACCGGCGCAGCGCCTCGGAGTGCCGGCGCCTGGTGCCGGCCCTGAGCCCGACGCTGCGGGGCGGGATCGAGGTGCCGGGCGACCATCAGGTCGACAACCGGGCCTTGCTGCGGGCGCTGGTCGAGGCCTGCCGGCGCAGCGGCATCACCTTCGTCGAGTCGTCGGTCCGTGCCCTCGAGCCCGGGCCCGTCCTCGTCCTGGCGGACGGCGGCCGCCTCGGTTCCGACCACGTCCTGCTGGCGGCCGGCACCGGCCTGGCCTCCGTCGGTGGCCTCGAGGCGGCCGGCCTGCCCCCGTTGCGCCCGGTCAAGGGGCACGCGCTTCGGCTGGGTCCCGTCGGGGGTGGTGCTCCTCCCCTGCTGAGTCGGACAGTGCGCGGGCTCGTGCGTGGCCATTCGATCTATCTGGTGCCCCGGCCCGACGGCTCGCTGGTGGTGGGGGCGACCGTGGAGGAGCGGGCCGACACCACCGTGCAGGCGGGCGCGGTGCACGAGCTGCTGTGCGACGCCCGGGCCATCGTCCCGGGGATCGACGAGCTCGAGTTGCTCGAGGCCTCCGCCGGCCTCCGCCCGGCGACGCCGGACAACACCCCCTGTATCGGCTGGACCGCGCTCGACGGGGTCGCGGTGGCCACCGGCCACTACCGAAACGGGATCCTGCTGGCGCCCCTGACCGCGGCGAGGGTGGTCGACCTGCTGGCGGTCGGCCAGGCGGAAGTTCGTGCCGGGGTCAGCACGAGCGGTGTGGTGCGGTGAGCCCGGTCGCGCTGACGGTCAACGGCGACCCGCTCGAGGTGGCCGCCGGCAGCACCATCGCCGACCTCGTGGCCGCGCTGACCGAGCGCGACGATCCCAAGGGCGTGGCCGTCGCCGTCGACCGCTGCGTCGTGCCCCGCTCGGAGTGGGCGAGCACGCCGGCCCGGCCGGGGTCGCTGGTCGAGATCGTGACGGCGGCCGCCGGGGGGTGAGCATCTTTGTCACCCACCGGGCACGGTGAAAGAATCGACCGGATGTCGACCCCCCCGCGCACCGGCCCCACCGCGTTCGTCCTGGCCGGAGGCGGCACCAAGGGCTCCTTCGAGGTGGGCGTCCTCCAGTACCTGATCGGGGTCGAGCGCATCGTGCCCGAGATCGTGACCGCCACCTCGGCCGGCGCCATCGCGGCCGCCGTCCTGGCCCAGGCCCGCACGCTCGACGAGTTTGCCCAACGGGTCGACGAGATCGAGGGCGACGTCCTCGCCATGACCAGCCCCGAGCGGGTGTTCGGCAAGCAGGAATGGCTGGACGCGCTGGACGGGACGCGGCTGGGCCGGGAGATCCAGCAGGAGATCACCGAGGGGACCCGCCCGCCCTTCCCGCTCGGCTCGGCCATGACGCTGCCCGGCCATGGCCTCGTCCCCGCGGCCTCGTCGGACCGCCAGGCCCGCCGCAACGCCCGCCGGGCCCGGCGCCGCCGCCAGCGCCACCTCCTGCGCCTGCTGGCCGGGGCCGGGCTGCGCCTGCCCCGGGTGCGCCGCCGCCTGCGCACGAGCGGCAGTTCCGTGTTGAACCTGGAGCCGCTGGCCAACGCACTCCACGACGGGGCCCACGGCATCGGTGCGGTCGACGCCGAACTGATCCGCCGGCCCGGCCTGCAGCTGCGACTCGCCGTGACCGCCCTGCGGGCCGGCGTGCTGCGCTACGTGACCGAGGACGGCACCATCGTCGAGTCCGACGCCCGCACGCCGGCGCCCGACGAGTCGGCCGGCCCGGTCGACGTGGTCGACGGCGCGATCGCCTCGGCCAGCGTGCCCATGCTCTTCCCGCCGCACGCCATGGCCGACGACGACTACGTGGACGGCGGGGTGATCGAGATCATCCCGGTGCGGGCGGCCGTCGAGCTCGGGGCGACCCGCATCATCGCCGTGGTGGCGGTGCCGCTGGTGCTGCCGCGCGACGAGCGGGACTACGCGGATGCTCCGGCGGGGTATATCGGGCTGCGGGCGATGGCCATGATCGGCATCGCCGACCGCCAGCTGGCCAACCTGCGCACGCCGCTGCCCGATGGCACCACGCTGACCACGGTCGACCCGGTGGTCGACGTCGTCGGGCTCTTCGAGGTGCAACCGGGACTCCTGCGCATCAACAAGGACTACGGCTGGTTGCGTGCCGCCGACGTGATGGCGGAGGGCTGTCCCGACCTGCTGGCCGACGTCGCGGCAGGAACACACGCGTTGACCGAGGCGCGCTGCGAGGCCTGGCGTCTCGAGGAGTTGCTGTGGGCCGGCATGAGGGACCGAGCCGCCCAGGCGGGCACGCTCTCGCTCGTGCGTGAACAGAAGGAGCGCATCCGGGTCATTGTCGAGCAGCGCAAGCAGCTCGGCTTCCCGGTGCCCGACGGGTGCGAGGCGTGGTGGAGCGAGTACGAGATCCACAGTGCCGAGCGCCCCGCTGCGTTGGCGGTCGCGCCGTCTGGTTTCACTGATCACTGAATCGGACTGCGCGCTCCGTTACGCACCGCGGCGGAAAGGGTCTTTGGTCCCGTCGAAAGGGCTTGTTGGCGTGCCTCCTGCTTGCTAGACCGGGCACAACCTGAGTGCACGGAGCGGGTTCGTGCGCGTTGCGGGATCAGGAGGATCGATGCACAGCACTCGAATGCTGAAGTCACTGTTGGCCGTCCCACTTCTCTCCGGAGCCGGGCTGCTCGCCGTCGGCGCCCCGTCGGGCGGCACGCCGCCGCCGTCGGAACACGTGAGCATGAGCGGGAACGATTCGGGCAACTGCGTCAGCTCACCGTGTGCGACGATCGACTACGCGCTGTCAAAGGCGACGCCGGGCGAGACCATCCGCGTCGCCGCCGGTTCGTACAACCAGACGGTTGACATCACCAAGGCGATCAACCTCGTCGGTGCCGGCGCGTCCTCCACGACGATCAACGGCAACGGCCTCGACCCCTACGCCATGGGAGACGGCCTGTACGGAGTCGTCTACGTGGGGAGCGCCGGTGGCCAAGTGACGGTGAACGGCTTCACGATCACCAACCCGTTCCCCTACAGCTATACGGGCGGCGAACCGGAGGCCGTCGCGCTGGCCGACACCAACGGCAGCGACAACGTGAACATCGTCAACGACACGATCACCGAAGGGACGGCGGATTCCGGCAAGGGCACCGACTTCCCGATCGGCATCGACTCGTTCCTCAATGCGGCGAACACGACCATCTCGGGCGACACGATCAGCGGGTTCTTCCAGGGTGCGCTGCTCGAGGACAACGGGCCGGCCACGGTCAGCAACGATCACTTCAAGAAGCTGATCTCCAACTCGGACGACAGCACGGACCCCCCGACCGTCTACCCGGCCGAGGGTCTGTTCTTCCTGGCCGACGAGGGCGGCACGTACAGCGGCCAGGTGGCCACGGGCGACAGCTTCAGCAAGTACGCGGGTGATGGGATCGACGAGGACGCCGGGTATTCGGGCGGCTACGTCACGCCGGGATGCGTGGCGAACGGGTCCATCCAGACCGAGCTGAGCAACGACACGTTCGCTCTGGGCGGCGCGGCAGGGGTCCGACGGGATCTACCTCAGCGCCAGCGGCACCGGCAACAGCTTGACCGGCCCCGTCGACGGGGACACGGGCCACGTCACGGCGCCGAGCAACGCCATTGAGGTCCAGTCGGTCTCGCCGACCCCGACGCCTCCCGACACCGACTGTGGGCCGTACTTCTCGACGTCCGGTGGCGGCGGTGCCATGGACGTGACCCAGAACAACGACAACATCACGGTGAGGCCGCTCTCGGGCGGGCCCAACGAAGGGGCCGGTCCCGTCACCTCCAGGGTCGGCGCCCTGCACGTGCCGCTTCACGAGCACGGTTGATCCCGAGTACTGACGATTCGGCCATTGGCCCTGGTGCGGAGCACTCGCCGGGGCCATGGCCGAAGCCGTCAGTCGCCACAATCGTCACATCAGGGTGGAGCCCTTCGGTCGGACCGCTGGGGTTACCGGGTGCACCCGTATTCGGGCTCCGGCGCCGGAGGGGGATGACCTGAAGTGACAGCGGGCGGCCCGGCCTCTGGCCTCTGGGTCAGACGGTCGGGCCGCCTAGCCACCCTTTGCGGCGGAAGTAGACGAAGAGCACTGCCACTGCCACCACGTTGATGCCGACGCCGATCACCCAGAACGTCCAGGCGGGTGCGATGAAGCGCACCAATGCGGCGAAGTTCTGCCCGAAGAACCCGGTGAAAAAGGTGAGGGGCAGGAAGACGGTGGCGATGATGGTGAGCTGCTTCATCACCACGTTGAGCCGGTTCGACACCGTCGAGAGGTGTGTGTCCATGACACTCGACAACAGGTCGCGATAGTTGTCGATGTAGTCGGCCAGACGGATCATGTGGTCGTAGAGGTCGCGGAAGTAGCGGCCGGCCTCGTCGGTCATGCCCGGGATGTCGGCCAGGCCGGCATTGATGTTGCTCATCATGTCCCGTTGGGGCGCCACGACCTTGCGCATCTCCATGAGCTGTCGCTTCATGGTGAAGAGCTGGCCCAGCTGTGCCTCGGTCGGTGCCTTGAGGATGTCATCCTCGAGCGCGTCGATGCGGTCGTCGAAGGCGGACAGATACGGGAAGAAGGTGTCGGCCAGGGCGTTCAGGACGAAGTAGACGATCACCAGCTGGGGCGAGGCGACGTCCTGCGCGTGATGCGCCTTGAGCAGGCGTTCGTGTACCTCGGCGATGGCCGGGCAGCCGCCCCGGTGGACCGTCACGACATAGCGATCGGTCCAAAAGCAGTGCACCTCGGCATCCTTCTTGCCGTCGGGATCGGCCCCGCGTGCGACGAGGTAGACGAAGTCGTCATAGTCATCCATGCGGGGGCGCTGGTCGAACCGTTGCGAGGCCTCGATGGCCAGCGGGTGGAAATGGAACTGCTGGCTCAAGAGGTCCGCCACGGCGCCGTCGTGGGCGTGGTCGTCGAGGTCGAGCCAGAAGAAGTCCTTGCCGGCGATGGCGGCCTCGACGTTCTCGACCGTGGCCGCCTGGTCCTCCTGGTCTTTGCGGTGCAGGGTCCCGAGCAGCACGGCCCGATTCTCACGGACCCGTTCGGCGGCCGGTGGGATGGTCACGTGAAGCGGGCCGGGTCGAATCCCGCGGGGAGCGAAGGCTCGTCGTGTCCCGCCGGCGTGCCCGTGATGGCGTAGGCCAGCAGGCGGCTCGAGTAGGGCCCCTGGAGCAGGCCGTTGGCCCCGTGCCCCGTGACGACGAAGGCGTTGCTCCACCCCGGCACGGTCCCGACCAGGGCGTGATCGTCGGGCGTGGTGGGCCGCAACCCGACCCGGGTCTCGAGGTAGGTGGCGTCGCGGAGCCCGGGCGCCACCACGAGGCACTCGCGCAGGAGCTCGTGCAGCCCGGCGGCCGTGACCGACGTCGAGAAGCCGGCACCCGTCTCGAAGGTGCCGCCGCAGGCGACCCGTCCGCCGGGCCACGGGACCAGGTAGTGCGACAGGAGCGGTTGCACGATGGGCCAGTCACCGCTCGTCTCTTCCACGCCGAGGTGCACGATCTGGCCCTTGGTGGGACCGACGGGGAGCGGGCAGCCCAACCACTCCCCCATGGCCGCGGTCCAGGCTCCGCCGGCGACGGCGATGGTCTCGCACGCGATGGAGCCGCGCCCCTCGACGTCCACCGACGTGACGCTGGTGGCGCTGGTCCCGAGGCCCGTCACGGTGCCGGCGACGAAGGTCACGCCGCGTGCCTCAGCCCCGGAGCGGACCGCGGCCGCCATGCCGCGGCCGTCGACCCGGGCGCCGCTCGCGGCATGGAGGGCCCGGTGGACCGGACCCAGGGGCGGAAAGAGGGCCGACGCCTCCTCGGGAGTGATCTCGACGGCCTGGCCCGGCGAGCGCTGCTCGACCATCTGGGCGAACGGCCCGTACCACTCGTCTTCGTGGGCGCGCAGGCTGACCGAGAGCAGCCCGCAGCGTCCGTAGCCCGCACCCGACGCGTCGACCCCGTCGTCGGCCAGGCGCTCGAGCAGGCGGGGATAGTGGGCGCCGCACCCGCTGGAGGAAGGGCCATAGTCCGGGATCGGCCTCCATGCTGGTGACGGGGGACAGGATTCCCGCTCCGGCGGCCGTGGCCCGCCCGGGACGCTCGGCGTCGACCACCGTCACCTCTGACCCCATTGAGGCCAGCTCGTAGGCCAGGGTCAGCTCCGACCAGGCCACCGCCGACGACCACCACGTCCGTGCGTTCGCTCACGGGCACCGAGTCCAGCAGACGCGCCGGGGTGGGGCACACTGAGCGCCATGGAGGTGCTGCGCACGCCCGATGCCTGCTTCACCGACCTGCCCGGGTACCCGTTCGAGCCGCACTACGTGACGCTGCCGGACGGCCTGCGCATGCACTACGTCGACGAGGGGCCGGCCGGGGCCGCCGCAGGGACCGTGCTCCTCCTGCACGGCCAGCCCACCTGGTCCTACCTCTACCGGACGGTGGTCTCCCAGCTGGTCGACGCGTGGCCTGCGGGCGGTCGCCCCCGACCTGATCGGTTTCGGCCGCTCGGACAAGCCCGTGGCGCCGACGGCCCATTCGGTCCGGGCCCACGTCGAGTGGATGGCCCAGTTCACCGAGGTGCTCGGGCTCGAAGGGGTGACGCTGGTGGTCCAGGACTGGGGCGGACCGATCGGCCTCGGCGCCCTGGCGGCGCGGCCGGCGCTGGCCCGCCGGGTGGTGGCGGCCAACACGGCCCTGCACACTGCGGATGCCTCGCTGGCCGGACGCCTGGCCTGGCCCGTCCACGACAACGGCGACGGCTCGGTGACCGTGGACCAGACGCTGCTCGACTACCAGCGCCTCACCCAGGAGGTGGCGCCGTTCCGGCCCAGCCTCTTCGTGCAGGGCTGCGACCACGACACGCGTCCCCGAGCCCGTCCTCGCCGCCTACGACGCGCCGTTTCCCGACGACTCCTTCGCAGTGGGACCCCGCCGCCTGCCCGCGCTGATGGGCACGACACCACGGAGCGAGTGCGCCCGGATCAACCGGCACAGCATCGACGCGCTGGGCGCGGTCGGGCATTCCCTTCCTCACTGCGTTCTCGGACGGCGACCCCGGGACGGCGGGATGGGCCGAGGTGCTCGCCGAATGGATCCCCGGTGCGGCCGGGCGCGGGCACGTGACCATTGCCGGCGCCGGGCACTTTCTCCAGGAGGACCGCGGCCAGGAGCTGGCCGACGTCGTGATCCAGTTCGCGGGGACAGCCGACTAAGAAGCGGGCGCCGCGCCCTCGGCCTCGGGTGCGGACGCGGGCGCCAGTGCGTCAGGCTCAGGCGCCGAACCGGTGCCGAGCTGTGCCTTCAGCGCAGCCAGCTCGTTGTCGACCTGCGAGTCCTGGCCGACCTTGTCGAGCTCCTTTTGGATGTCGTCGGTGCCACCACCGACGTCCTCGAGCACACCGGACTCGAGCAACTCGTCGAGCGCGCCCGAGCGGGCCTGCATGGTGCTGATCTTGTCCTGGGCCCGCTGCAGGGCGGCGCCCGAGTCGTTGACCGACTTGGAGATCCCCGCCGTGCTCTCGTCGACCGTCGAGATGGCCTTGGCCGCGGTGTACTGCGCCTTCAGGGTCTCCTTCTGGGTGCGGAAGTCGTTGACCCGCTTCTGGAGCGCGTCGAGGGTCTTGGTGAGCTTCTGCTCTTCCTCTTCGAGCTGCTGACGCTGGGGCTCCATCTGGTCGATCTGCTGCTGCGCCGTCGCCTTGCGCGCCAACGCCTCCTTGGCCAGGTCCTCCCGGTTGCCCTGGAGAGCCTGCTTGGCCTGATCCTGGAGATGGTCGATGGAGTGCTGGAACTGCTCCTCTTGGAGCTCGAGGCGCTTCTTGGAGGCTGCGATGTCGACCAGAGCCCGGCGCACTTGGGTGATCTGCTCGAGCATCTTCTCGTAGGAGAGGTCGAGCATCTCGTCGGGCTTCTCGGCCGCGTCGAGTGCCTTGTTCGTCTTGGCCTGCACGATGTCGTGCGCCCGCTGGAAGATGCCCATCGTTCCTCCCTGGAGGGTCGTCTGTCGCACCCACCATAGAGGCCACGCAGGGCAAACGTGGTCGCCGACGGCCCTCGGGGCGCTCAGTCGAGATGGAGGGTGGCCGGGCGGCTCACGAACCCGAAGCCGCCACGATGGAGCCGTTGAGATGCGTGCCCGACATGTCCCCGTCGTTGGAAGCGTCCCCGTAGGCGAACACCTTGCCGGCGGCGGTCACCACCCAGTAGCCGCCACCGTCGGACGTGTCGAAGATGGCGGAAGCCGGGTTGAAGCCTCCGGCGCTGCCGGCCGGCGGGCCGCCCAGGAAGCCGGCGTCGCCATAGGCGAAGACGGAGCCGGCCGAGTTGAGGATCCAGTAGCCGTGGCCATCCGGGCTGGCCACGGCTGCGGTGATCGCCATTCCGGTCCCTCCCGGCTGGCCGTAGTTGACCGCGTCGCCGAAGGGATAGACCGAACCGGACGCGGTCACGACCCAGTACCCGTTGCCGGTGGCGTCGGGCATCACCGCCACCGCGGCGCCCCTGCAGCCGCCGATCCCCGGACAGGATCCGGAGAACTTGGCGTCGCCGAAGGCGAAGACCCCGCCGTCGGACGACACCATGAAGTAGCCGCCCCCGTCCGAGGACGGCACCATGCCGACGATCGGGGCGTTGAGGCTGTGCGGGAGCCCGGAACCCGCCGGGTTCAATCCCGCGCCCGGGATGGAGCCGTGGTAGCCCGCATCGCCGAAGGCGAAGATCCCCCCGTCCGACGCCACGAGCCAGTAGCCGTTGCGGTCGGCCGTCGGCGTGATCCCGACGATCGGACGTTGCAGGTGGATCGAGCCGGTTGAACCGTGGAACGCGGCCGTGCCGAAGCTGAAGATGCCGCCGTCCGAACCGACCAACCAGTAACCGTGGGTGGCCGGAGGCGCGGTCGCCGGCGGTGGGGAGGAGGCGGGGGGCGGGGGCGCCGTTGGCGCGTTCACCGTCAACGTAAAGCTCTGCGTCGCCGCGGTGCCGACGCCATTGGAGGCGACCAGGCAGACGGCGTACGTGCCGCCGTCACCCGCGACCGGCGTCCCTTCGATGGTGGCCGTCGTCCCACCGGTGTAGACCAGCACGAAGCCGGCGGGAAGGGCCGACGGGGTGCACCCGGCGAAGGAGGTGTCGCTGATGGAGCTCGTCCCGGGCGTCCCGGTCGTCGTGACGCTGAACGATCCTGCGCTTCCGGCACTGAACGTCGTGGCGCTGCCGCTCGTGATGGTCGGCGCCGCCGACGTCCCGCTGCCCGAGTAGCTGTAGAGATCATTGGCCGTGACCTGGCTCGTGCCGGCGGGCGTGGTGACCGTGATGTTGACGGAGCCGGGGTTGATCGACGGCGGAATGGTCGTCGTGATCTGGCTGGCGCTGTAGGTCATCGACCCGATGCTGGCGACGTTGCCGAAATCGACGATGGGCGTCACGCCGGCGTCGTAGAAGTTGGAGCCGTGGATCACCACGCTCCCGGCCGGGATCTGGGAGCCCGATGTCGGGCTCACCGAGGAGATGGTTGGCGCCGCGGCGGGTGCGTAGGTGAACTCGTTGGCGTTCTGTGTCGGAGCCGAGCTGGACGACCCTCCGCCCGTGGTGACCGTCACCACGACCTGATCGGCCGAGGTTCCGGCCGGATCGGCGGGCGCATCGGCCGTGAGCTGGCCGTCCCAGGCCACCTGGACGTTGGTGGCGGGCACCCCGCCGAAGAACACCTGCGGCGTCGAGCCGAAGTAGTTACCCTCGACCGTCACCGGGGTCCCCGCCGCCGTGTTCGCCGATGATGCCGGGAGCACCTGGACCACGTCGGGCGGTGCGGAGCTGGCGGGTGTGGGCAGCGAGCTCGGGTCGAGGGTGGGGTTGTTGGCGTCGGCCGGGGGGTTCTGCTCATTCGTGAAGATCTCGGCGTACTGTCCGCTGGCGGTACTGCCATCCCCCATCGTCGCCGTCTGGTTCGTGTTCGTCGTCCAGGGGCCGAGAATGTTGTCCCGGTGGCCCCAGCAATTCGTGTCCGACGGCGACGTGCACTCCAGATTGGTCCCGCCGTAGCCGTCGTTGTACATCCAGGCGTAGTCGGCCCCGAGCGGCGTGTAGTCCTGGGCGAAGATCGATCCGCCCCCGAAGTAGTTGTACCCCGCGGGCGGCGAAGGGTCGGTGCTGGCAGCCGCGGCGGTCTGCGCGACTGTGTTCAGCAAGGGGTCGAGCCCCGTGAACTCGGCAAGCCCGCGGTCGCCGCGCTCCTCGTCTGTGACGATCAATTGCTGCACCGCGACCGTGTCGCTGGCGTAGGTGGTGGGCAGGACGAGCGGTCCCAGCCCCTCGAGGGACCGGGCGTAGTTGATGTTGTGGAGGACCGAGTCGATGCAACCACTGCTGTCGTCGTCGACCGGCGAGAGTGAGCAGTCAGGCATCACCTGTGGGGGCACGCTGACCGTCGGGTTCGAGGGGGGAAGGATCCCCGCCGCGTCGGCCGGCGTTGTCGTTCCCGATATGACGATGACGGTAGAGCCGACCACGCCCGCCAAGGCCACTGCTATCCGCCCGATGGAGCCGGCGCCCGTACGCGCGCGACCTCGGAGCTGCTTCACGCTGCCGTTCGCCCCCCTCTGTGCGTGGAAATCTGGTCAGCTCGGGCACCGTAACATTTCGTTCGCGACGCTCCGAGGGGGCACGTGCCTAATTGTCAGGCGTTTGGGTGCGGAACGGTTGCCGGTCACCACGCGATGTGACGAACGTCGAGCGCATGCGCAGCTGCCTCGGCTGAGATTCAGCCGGTGACACCGAGCGCGCACGCAAGCGCCTGGACCTGCTCGACCCGATAGGCCCGCGTAATCGTCGCCTTCGGGGCTACCGAGTCGAAACCGTGGAAGGCACCCTCGACGACATGGACTTCACAGGGCACGCCTGCGGTGCGCAAGCGCGTGGCGTAGGCCAGATCTTCGTCGAAGAACAGGTCGAGGGTGCCGATGCCGATCCACGCGGGTGGAAGGCCAGAGAGGTTCTCCTCACGGGCGGGCGCGGCCAGAGGGCTGACGTCGGGCGCGCCGGGTTCGCCGCGCGAGGTACGAGGTCCAGCCGAATCGATTGGCCGCGTTGTTCCAGAGCCGGAAGTGCCGCTCGTCGAGGTCTGTGCGCAGGACGGTCCGGTCGTCGAGCATCGGGTACGACAGGAGCTGGAGGCGGGGCGTGACCACCCCACGTTCGCGAGCGAGCAGGGCCAGTGCGGCCGCCAGTCCCCCACCCGCGCTCGCTCCCCCGATGGCGATACGGGTTGGATCCACGTCGTCACGCTTGGCCAGCCATTCGAGCCCGTCGTGGCAGTCGTGCAGCGCAGCCGGGAACGGGTGCTCCGGCCCGAGTCGGTACTTCACGGCGGCCACGACTGCGCCGAGCTTGTGGGCAAAGACCTGGCAGACCGCGTCGTCCTGTGCGGGGCTTCCCAGGACATAACCGCCGCCGTGGACCCACAGCACAGCTGGGTACGGAGCGGACGCGGTCTCGGGTGGCCGATGCAGGCGGACCGTCACGGAGCCGTCCGTCTCCGAGACGACCCCGGCTGGCGGCGATCGCCGCTCCATCAGCGGTTCCAGCCGGCGCATCAGCGGCAGGATTCGCCGACCGATCCCGCCGCGCGGGAGCACCATCGCAATCCGTCGCAGATCGGGATCGAAGGGCGTCGAGACCATGGCGCCCGAGCATAAGCCGCTCCTCGTCGCTGCCGTCGGTTTCGGCGACGACACGTATCCCCATCTGTGCGCTCAGGCTTCTCTTAAGCTCCCGTCGTGGGGGCGACCGTGGTGCGACGTCTCGGCGTCCTCATGGCTGGCGCCTCAGTCCTCGTTGCCTGCTTGAACTTCGGATCTGCGCCCGTGGCCGCACACGCGTCGAGGGCGCATCCCCACCCTCTGGTCGGCGCCTACTACTACCTCTGGAATCCAGAGAACATGGCGACCGGCACCCTGCGGGCGCACCTCGACCCACCCCAGCAGCCGCCGGCCGGCCTGGTGGACTCGCAAAACCCGAAGACGGCGGCGCGGGACATCGCCACGGCACACCAGGCCGGCATCAACTTCTTCGCCATCGATTGGTGGCCCCACGACCCTGGATATTCCGGGGCCGACTACCAGCAGGCTGACGCCGCAATGAAGGACTTTCTCGCCGCGCCCGATCTCCATGAAATGAAGTTCGCCATGTTCTACGAGACGTGGAATCTGGGGTTCAATCCCCCGTATGAGGCCACGCCGGTGACCTTCCAGATGGAGCTTCATTTCGAGTCGGACCTGTTGTACTTCGCCAAGCACTACTTCGTGAACAAGTCCTATTTGCGCATCGACGGGCGACCGGTGGTCTACCTGTACCTGACCCGGACACTGACGGGCAACGTGGCCGCAATGATTCAGGGAGCACGCAAGGTGCTCAAGGAGCACGGCTTCAACCCCTTCTTCGTCGGGGACGAGGTCTACTGGCGGGTTACGCCAGAAGCGCAATCCCCGCAGGGGCCCGTGCTGACCACGACGCCACAGGTGCAGCGCATTGAGCAGTTCGACGCCGTGACGTCCTACATCCTCTACTACGGCGATCCGGAGCAGATGTTCGGACCGGCGAACGATTCGACGGGCTATCCCGGCCTGACGAACATTGCGGCCGACCAGCGATTCCTCCTGACCGTGTATCGCAACGCCACACACAACCAGGTCCCTGTCATCCCGGATGTGGCGCCCGGCTTCAACGATCGCGGGTTTCGATTACCCACCAATCACCCGGCACAACCACGCCAGTGGCTACCGGGTGCCGGGCCTGCGTCGACCCTGGACCACTTCTTCAAGTGCGTCGCCATCCCCGAGGTGGATCCCTCGCTGCCCATCGTGATGGTCACGTCCTGGGACGACTGGAACGAGGACACCGGAGTCGAACCGATACCGGGGACCCCCACCCGTTCCGACGACAGCCCGTCGGGGACGGCCTACACGCAGGGGTACGAGTACGGCGACGTGGGCCGGAACGACGTGACCACGCTTCGAAAGGACGTCGATCTGCTCGATCAGTCCCAGTCGCCGCGCGGACTGACTGGGAGCGAGAGGTCCGCTCTTGCTCGCGCTTGCCAAAGCAGTCATAGCTGAGGGATGTCTCGGTGGGGCGTTCTGCCCGGGCCCGATCGAACGACCGGGCCCGGGCAGGAACTTAGTTCGCCTTGAGCTGGATGTTGTCCCCCGAGATGACCTGCTGGGTGAAGCTGCCGACCACCGTCGCAAACGATGTCCCGCCGAGGCCACCGGACTTCAGGACGACGTAAGTCGATCCGGAAGCTGGCGTGTACCCGGAGGCGACCTGTGGCGCCACACTGCCGGCCAGGGCGGCGGTGGAACTGACCGTGAGCACACCGAAGCTGCTGGCGCTGGCCAGGGCCGGCTCGAAGGTGCCAGCGGTCCCCTGGGTGTAGGTACCGGTGACGCTGTAGGTGCTGCCAGCGGCGAGACTCAACACCTTGTTGTTGGTGACGTTGCCAGTAATCGCCGTATTCGCGTCCAAGGCCATCGTCTTCTTGTTCGTGAGCGTGCCCCCCAGCGTCAGCTGGGTGTTGTAGCCGCTCGCGGGCACCTCGAAGATTCCCTTGTTCTGGAACTTGGGAAGCGACACGGTTGCTCCGAACCCGGGCTCGAAGGTGCCCGAGTTCTTCTTGCTCGTCACGGTGACGTGGGCAAAGCTCGATCCGCCATCGCCAATCGCCACGGTGTACGCCTTGGGGATCGACCCAGCAAGCGTCCCGGTCACGTTGGCGATGAACAAGTTGTCCGTCTCCACCCCGGTGCCGCAGCTCGGACCGGCGGCAACCTTCGATGCGAACGTCAGCCCGGTCGGAATCGTGGTCGACTGTCCGTCGACTCCAAGGTGGACGCTGTTGCCACAGATCGACCCGCCGCTGACGGTTACCGCATCCTGGACGGCAAGGCTGCCCGTGTTGTCGATGACGCCCTCCTGGGTCATCGAAGCGCCGACCACCCCAGAGGGGCTCGAAACCGTCACCGCGATGCCGGTGCCCGTCTCGATGGTGCCCGTTGCCTCGTTCACCAGCGTGGACGTCTTCTTGGGCAGCGAATAGGTCGCGTTCGTATTGATGTCGAATGCCCCTTCGTTGGTGAAGCTGGTGAAGCTGAAGGCCTCACTGTTGAACGACGAAGCGACAGAGTCCAAGGTGCCCGTGTTGGTGATGGCCGCCGTGGAGCTGAGGCTGCCTTCGAATCCGACGTCGAGCGTTCCCTTGATCGTCATGGCCGAGGGGATCGTGATTTTGGCGAAGCCCGCTCCTCCATCGCCGATGGCAACGGTGTAGGCCTTCGGGATCGAACCGCTCAGCGTTCCGGTGATGTTGGCGATGAACAAGTTGTCCGTTGCCACCCCCGTCCCACAACTCGGGCCAGCAGTCACGGTTGAAGCAAACGTCAGGGAGCTTCCGATCGAGGTGGACTGTGCGTCCCCGCCGACGTGGACCGCGGTGCCGCAGATCGATCCGCCCTTCACGGAGACGGCGTCCTGCACGACGATGCTGCCGGAGTTGTTGATGACGCCGTCCTGACTCACGGTGCCCTCGTCGCCGGCAGGGCTGGTGACCGTGAGGCTGTTGGTCGCCGAGACGTTGATCGTACCGGTCGAGGTGTTCGTAAACGTCGACGCATTCGTCGGCAGGCTGTACGTGGAGGGCGTGTCGATGTCAAACGCTCCTTCGTTGGTGAAGTTGGTGAAGCTGAAGGCCTCTCCGCTGAACGAGCTCGACACGGCGTCAATTCTGCCTTCGTTGGTGATGGCCGCCGTGGAGGTGAGGCTGCCCTCGAGGCCGACGTCAAGCGTCCCCGAGATCGTCATCGCTGAAGGAATGGTGATGTTGGCTTTGCTGGAACCGCTATCGCCGATGCTGACCGTGTACGTGGACGGAATGTTGCCACTGAGAGTGCCCGTGACGTTGGCGATGTGAACATTGTCGGTTGCGATGCCTGTGCCGCAGCTTGGCCCAGTGCCGACGGTTGCGGCGAAGGCCAAGTTTCCGGCCGCCGAGCCACCGCTGATGCCGACCTGCGGCGTGTTGTCGCAGATGCTTCCTCCTTCGACGCTGAGCGTGTCGGCCACGATCAACGACCCGGAGTTGTCAATAACGCCGTCCTGCGTCACCGTCCCGGTCTGGCCGCTGGGGCTGTTGACGGTGAGCGTTTGGCCCGACGCAACACTCAGGGTTCCGGCCGAGTCGTTGGTCAGCGTCGCCGTCGAGGTGGGCAGGCTGAGCGAGCTGGTCTGGTTGACGTCGAACGCGCCCTGGTTGTCGAGCGCCGACAAGTCCAGGGTCGCGCCGCCAAAGGTGGAACTCGGTACGTCCAGGGTGCCGGTGTTGGTGAACGCACCGGGAACGGTGAGAGTGGCTCCGAGTCCAGGCTCGATCGTTCCAGCGTTGCTCACGCTGGCGAACGTGACATTGGCGTCTCCACTCGAGCTGTTCCCAATGGTCAGCGTCGGGGTCGATCCCGTTCCGCCGACCGTGAGGGCTCCGGCCGAGATGGTTTCGTTCCCGATGGTCACCGTGTACGACCCGGCCGCCGTGATGCAGGCCGGCGTGGTGCCCGAAGGTGGCGCCAGGGCGCTCCAGTTGGTACCGGTGTCCCAGGCGCCGCCGGCGGTGTTGGTCCAGGTGTCGCAGGTGACTGCGCCGGCGGGCGCAGCTATCGCAACGACCCCGGCGAGAAGCGTCGTGCAGAACGAAACGAGAAGAGCAAGCGCGACTAGCGCCCTGCCCATTCCCTTCTGACGACGGGCATGAGAATTAGTCCATTGCATCGGGTCCCCTTCCGATCTGTGATCCACCTGGCTTGTGCCAAAAGCCGGAAGCCGCCGCGCCGCCAAAGCGATCGGAAGCGATCCGCCGGACAACGTTCTACCGCAACGCCGGTATCAGCGAAAGTGAGTAATTTCACTGGGCCGGACACGTTCTGGCTGAGGCCTAGCTGAGACGGTCTGACTCACCCGAGAGACGGGTGCGCAGCCACCAACCGTCTGAAGGCCGCCGACCAGTCGCCGGCAGTGACGCGGCGGCTCGGGCTTCTTTGCACTCTCGATGCAGGCTCGATGCACGATGCCTCTGAGGCTGAGGATCGCTCGGCAGAACGCCAACCGTGTCCGCGGCGAGAGCCTCGACTCGGATCCGATGGCGGGCACCTTCGTGAAAGAGGACGCCAAGAGCGAGCCGCAGCGAGAGGGAATAGAAGAAGGGGCGGGACCTTTCGGTCCCGCCCCTTCTTTAAAGGATCTTCGTCCTCGTAGCTAGCTCAGCAGCTGTAGTAGAGCGGCATGTCCTCGCTGAGGGCCACCAGCGCCGCCGAGCCCCCGGGGTCGGGTCGCAGCTGTTGTCAGCGTTGACGGCACCCGCTCGGGCCGTACTGGTTGAGGAGCGGCGATGACGGCGGAAGTCCGTCAGTCGGGGCTCCAGGGTTGTTGAACCCACTGAAGTCCATCACGTTGATGGTGTTGCCGGTCTCCGGGATCCCCCATTGTTTGCCGGCGAAGTTGTTGCCGACTGCGGCTCCCGGATTCGGAGCTCAGTCCGTCCTCGTTCGGGGCGTAGGCACCTTCGACCACGAGCCCTGCCTCGTCGCTGCTCAGCGTGTTGCCGACGAAGTCATTGCCGGTGCTGCCGTAGCCGGGGTCGCCGGGGTTGCAGCTCGGCTGTGTCTCACAGGCCGAGCCTGGGCCGCCGACCACGATGCCGGACTGGCTGTGTGTGATCGTGTTCCCGGTGTCGCCAGCGCCCACATCACCGATCCCTGCACCGGTAACACCGGTCAGCAGCAGGTTGCTCTGCGCACTCGTGGTGATCGTGTTGCCCGACAAGCACCACCGTGTTGCTCGTGCTGTCGAGCTGGATGCCCTCGCCGTATCCACCTTGGCCGGCGGATGCGCCCGTGGACGTGGCGCCCGACACGGTGTTGCCGTCGATGGTCCACGTACCATGGCGTCGCAACCAAACCGAACGCCGGGATCTCACCGGCATAGATGTTCACGTCGCTGTTGGACACGTGGTTGTTGCTGGCGGTAACCGTTCCAGCGTTCAGGATCAGGATCCCGCTGGCCGAGTTCCCTTCACCACCACCGGCGTAGCTGTTGCCAGAGACTGTGTTCCCAGTGATCGTTGCCGTCTCGGCACCGAAGGCCTGGATGCCGTTCTGGGCGATCGAGTTGGTCGGACCTTCACCCTGCACGGTCGAGTTCGTGATCGTGCAGCTGGTGTTCACGTCGTCGCAGGTGATGCCGTTCTTGTCGTAGGCCGGGGTGAAGATGCCGCTCAGACGGACGGACGATCCCTTGGGCGAGTCGCCGGTTGTGGTGCCGCTGATGAACAGGACCTTGCTTGTGTCCTTGGTGGCGTTCAGGTTGAACCCGTTCACAACCACCGGGCCAGACGTGAAGCCAGCAGGAAGCTTCGTGACGGCAAGCTGGTCGTTCGTGTACGAGCCTGCCGGCAGGTCGGCCTTGGTCGTGACGGACGTCGACGGGAGACAACATCGAAACGCCCGTTCACGGTCACGGTGGCCGGGTCGGGAGCCGTGCTGTTCACGTAGATGCCCTGACCGCCCTGGCAGCCGAAGAGGTCGGCCGGCATGTCGATGCCGCTGACCGAAACGTTGCTGATCGACGCCGGAGGCGGCGTGGTAGTAGATGCCCACGTAGTCCTGGCCGCAGCCTTGTCCGTCACTGTCCAGCGAGGCAATGCCGTTGGTTCCGTTGACGCTCAGGCTCTTCAGGTTGAAGCCGGTGACACCTGGTGCCACGTCGACCACGAGTACTGCGGCTGGGAGCTGTCGGTGTCCGTGTCGCTGAGCAGCCCGGAAGCCGGGGGCTGGATGCACCGTGGTGGCCCCAGCGCCCTTGATCGTCACGTTGTTGTTGGCCGACGTGATGTTCAACTGATCGGTGTAGGTGCCCGCCTTGACCTGGATGGTGCCGCCGACGTGCGCTGGCGGCCTGCTCCAGTCAACGCGCGGTGATGGTCTTACACGGTGCGCTCTTGGTCGTGCACGCGTTGCCGGCGTCGGTGCCGGTGGTCGCGACGTACCATTTGTTCGTACTGGCGCCCGGCAGGGGTTGGAGCCGCAATGGCGGCGAATCCCGCCACCATGCTCACCACCCCAAGCGCGCCCATTGCAAGACGCAATCTGATTTTCATGGATTTCCTACTTCCGCTCGATGGATGCCGGCTGAGGCGTGACGCTGGACGCGATCGGAACAGTTGGCGCGGCACACGCCAATGCAGTGCACGGCAGTCCCTTGTTCGTCGCGTGAATCATCCACCTTCCCCCCGACGGGCGACACCGTAGCAGCCGGTGTTGCGATTAGCATGCTTTGTTGCGGCGAGATAAATCGCGGGCTGCGAGTGTCGGAGGAAAGTGAAGTCATTGTGGTGAAGAGTCGGCGCTGCGGAGGATCGTCATCGGTCCGCTGATGGTGATTACATCGGCAGTGTTAGCAAGTTGCGCTTCTACGCAGACTCCCAGCGCGTCACCAGGTTCTTCGCACGGAAACACAGCCGCGAACTCACCTCATAACTCGACGTCAACGACGAGCCGAGGCTGCCGCTTCGACCTCGACGCCGTCCTCGACTGAGTCCAGTTCGACCACCACAACCCCGCCGCTCGACGACGTCCACAACGGTGACCCCGACAACTCAGCTGGCTCCGCCGTCGGGAGGGCATCCCTCCCCCAAGAAGTGAGCTCGATCACTAGGAGCCGATGCCGCCGCCATACGAGCGGTCGGCCCGGTTTCGTCAGTGCGAACGCCAGGTAACAAGGGCGCGAACGAGCCTGAGCGCCGGAGCGGGTATAACAAGGAGATACACCTACGTCAGTCACGAGGCAAAGGTGCAGCGGCCCCTCCTCCACTCAGCCGAGGGGCCGCTCCGCGTGAGTCGCTTGGATGCATGACGGCAGGCGGGGAAATCGGGGGAAGAACCCGTGACTTCCGCGGCAGAGCCGATGTGACTGCCCCGGAACTTGGATTTCTGAGTCGGGCTGCCGGAACTTCGACCCGGGACCTCTTGACCCTAGGCTGCCACAGTTCGTGTTTGGATCGGGTCTCAGGGTTTGAGCAGGTCAGCGTGACGGAGTCGTCGGCCGTAGTGGGACCCAGAGGGCGGGTGACCAGGCCGGTCGCGGTCAGTTCCGCTGACATCGCCCTGATATTTTGGGATCCGGTCTCGAGTCCGTCCCATGGCGGCCCTTGCCGTCAGGACGGCGACGAACCCCTCCGCCTTAGTCTTCGCCGGCCACCCGAAGACTGGCGGCACACCGTGTTCAGAGACAACCCGAAGTTGATAGCAGCCTGAGCTTTCCTTGTCGGCGCCGTGCGGGAGTTCGGACGGCGAAGGGAGCGTTACGAAAGCCCGGAATAGGCCGGACTCGCTGACCAAATCAGATCGATTCAGATGCGGTCGGGGGAACCGCCGGCTTGCCTTCAATCTTGTCGACCGCTTCCTGAACGAACCCCTGAAGCTGGTCTATATCGGGTTGCCCGATGTCGCCGTAAACGATCATCCCAAGGGTTGACCCCACCCGAAACAGAACAATGTCAGCTCCGGCCTCGATGCCCTTGACGCTGAAGGTGATTCCGTAGGCGTTGCTCTCGTTGCCAATCTTCGGGAAGGACATTGCCCCGATGCTCATGTTTAGGTCCTGGCCATCGTTCGACGCCGTGAGGTGATGGCACCCTGAGAGAACCTTGTTAAGGGCCTTGTATGCCGCAGGCGCCGCGCGATTCCATCCAAGCTCCTCGGAGAGCTGAGGCAGCTGGCCGTCTTCGTAGGAGACAGACGCCTTCGCTGATGCTCCCTTGAAATGGTCCGGCTTCGCATCCTTCAAACAACCGGATGAGAGGGAGCCATTCGAGGGAGGGTTATAGGTAGTCCAGCCCGTCGGCATATTTGTTAGCGAGAGCGTCTTCCCTTTGAGCTGGCCATTTGTGAGCGCTCCAGCGGGAGCGACCGAGATCGCGCCAACCAGACTGAGGGCAAGAACCAAGACCGCCCCAAGCAACCGCCTGATGTGCGTCAACGTGGCTGACGTCCTTTCCAGATCGCGAGACGGCGGGTGCGTCGCACCTGGAACTCCGCACCCAGGGAGCTAGGTCGGAAGCGGGGCGGTAGTAGTCCGCTCCCGACCGCGCTCACCCCCTGCACCACGCTTGGCGATATTGACGTGGCCACTGCCATATTGGCGCGCCGGAGGCTTTTACGCAATGGGTATGTTTGACGTCCGCGGGTGCGGCGTCGGCGTGCCTACCGTCCGACCTTGGCGACGCACAACTGCTCGAGCTCCGAAGAACCGTGCGAACGGTGCGGCAAAGCCCAGGATCGCACTGAACCAGAAATGGTTGGCCTCTTTTGCACGCCAGAGGACGCCCGCGAGCGGGAGCGCGATCAAAAGAAGCAGTCCGTATCCCTTTTGCAGCAAGGCGACTGTCCTCGCGATGAGGGCGTAGTTGACGACGTCGACGGCTCCGTCTTCGGTCTGCCACACCCTGTACCGCCGATACCTCACGTCGTAAATTTTACTGAGGATCTCCAATCTGGGGCTGGCCCGACGTCGAGCGCTGGACCCACGCAAGGGGCGGCCGGAGTAGTCCGCACTAGCCTCTCGAATGTGGGCTACCAGTCGACCCCGCCCAATCGCGACGACCTTGAGCGCAGTCGGGCACGGGCACGATCCGCTGGCGGAGTAAGGCTCTGGTCCTACAGGCATCCATTCCCCTTTGCGCTGGTCCATGGCGTGTTCCTGGGCCTTGTGTTCGTTGGGGCAGCGTGCAGGGTCTGAGCACCGGTGCGACACCGATGGTGTCCGCAGTACTCGGCGGGCTTATGTTCGTCAGCGCATATGCCACCACCCGTTGGCGTGACGCAGTATGGCGAAACTCCACCGCGGCACCCGATAGCTCGGGGAACTACGGCGAGCTCTCGAGAGACGCCGAGTAGGCAAACACGCCGACCGAAATCCTTCGACCTCTGCGATCGCTTGATCATTGTTCATTCACAGCGACCGGCCTTCCAAGATCTGCTGACAAACCGCTGACATCGGTCATCGGGTCCCGCTCGGCGCAGCTCCCGACAGGCCACTGACCCGCGTCTTTCGAGTCGGGCTGCCGGGATTTGAACCCGGGACCTCTTGACCCCCAGGCTCCGCCCGTTCGTGAGGTCTGACACGGGCCGAACAGTTTGGGCAGGCCAGCAGGACTGTGCTGGCGACTGTCCAAGTGTCGAGAGAGTCTGGTTTGGTCAGGTCGCGTTGAGTTCCGATGACATTGTGCTGACACGGCAGGGCGTCAGGCTCACGGGTCTGGCGACAGGCCTACACGTGTCGGTAGTCCCACGCGCATGATGCGGTTGGTTTCCGGATTTCTGGCTAACTACGCTGAAGTCCGAGACCAAATTCTTCGAGCTGGGTGCTCGAACAAATCGAGACCCAAGAGTCTCCCGAGGTCCGTTTGCACCTCGGCCAGCTAAGAGAACACATCATCGAAGACATCGAAGGTCTGAAGCAGCGGATCGCCGAATTGCAGGTAGATGGTTCTGATTCCTAATTCGGCTCGCATTCAGGTTGCAGCCGGCCATCGATGTCGTCCATCGATGGCCACCCGGACACGAGCGTAAAAAGATCTGGATCGCGCAACGGCCGTTTGTTATACTCTGGAGCTACCGGGGGTGCGTGGCAGGCGACCATGCGGTCTCCGGCGTTGAGACGAACCACTTTGTCGAAGACGAGGCACTCTGAGGAGCGCCCATGGGCGATGGACGGACTTGTGCAGCGGTGAGTAGGGCCCTGTGAACGCGCACCTCCTCAGCGTCGTCATCCCCACCCACGACCGGGCCGATCGCGTGCTCGACGCCGCCGCCTCGGTGCTCGCCCAGGAGGGCGCAGCGCTCGAGGTCATCGTTGTGGACGACGGGTCGACCGATTCAACTCCCGAGGCCCTCGACGCACTGGCGGGCCGGGACCGGCGCGTCTGCGTGCTGCGCAACCCCGAGCCCCTCGGGCCCTGCGAGGCGCGGAACCGCGGCGTGGCCGTGGCCAGCGGAGACCTCATCGCCACGTGCGACGACGACGACGCCTGGCTGCCGGGCGCGGCCGCCGCCATGCTGGGCTACCTCGACGACCACGCCGAGGTCGGAGCGGCCACGGCGTGGCACCAGGTCGCCCACGCCCGCAGCGTCGTCGACTTCCGCGGGCCGCTCGTCTACGGCAGCCACGAGCTGTTGTGGTCGAACGTGGCCGCCATCCCTTTCATCGTCGTCCGTCGCGAGGCGTTTTCGTCCGACCCGTGGTACGACCCGGCCATCGCCGGCGGGGAGGACTGGGAGCTGTGTCTGCGGTGCGCTCTGGAGCGGCCAATCCGCACAGTCCCCCGAGTGCTCTACAAGTACGGCCAGCACGGCGGACCCCGGGTCACCAGCCATGCCGAGCGGCACCGGCAAGTACGGGCCGCGCTGGTCGAGAAACACGGCGCCCTCATGTCTCCGGCCTGCGTCGCCTACCACCGCACTGTCATGGAGCTCCTGGTGGGGAAGAAAGGAGCGGCGGGGCGGCTTCTCGCCGAGGAGGCCGTGCGCCATCCGCTGTCGGGCGGGCGGGCGGCGGCGACGCTCGCTGGTGTCTGGACGGCGGCCGGGATCGGCAAACGCCACGGCGACCCGGGCTTGGCGTTCCGCACGTTGGCCCGTCTGGCCGAACCGGCTTGGCAGTCCCATTGAGGGCGACGCATTCTTAAACCGCCGAGGATAGGTCTGGTGTTCCAAACGCACCTGGGTCATGATCAAACTGATGGCGCCAACCACGCCGATCGCGTACGTCCGAGTATCCGGTCTGTCCTCGATGCGGTGTCCCGCCGCTGCGTTGCGCACCGCCGTGGTGAGGCCTTTGGCAAGGAGCAGCCAACCTTCACCCTCGGAGTCATTCTCTCCGACGGCTGACTCAAGGCGGACCGGTTAGTTTGTAGGCAGCAGTCATCAAATCGACGCCAATGACGCCGTTGGGGAGTCCTGCTCGGGTGCGTGTCCAGCGTTCGATGAAGATGACAGACGAGCTCACGAGCTGGCCCCAGTTCTCGCTCGCCGCAAGATGGTTGACTTTTCCCCAAAGCTCTGCGTCAAAAGTCCCGCGTCGACCGTTTCGCCCGTGTCGCTCTCCTGGACCTCGAAAATCGCCGCCTCGAGAATCCCTCGCGCCCGAGACACGCCTGCCCGACGCGCCGAGGCGTGAGCTTCTGTTGCTTGGTCCAACGAGTAGAAGGACGCCCTATGGGACACGAGCTCGAATCGCTGCGTCAGGTCGTGGGTTCCCCCATGACCATCCGCATGACCACCGACGTCCGTTCATTCCAGGTGTTCAAGCCGGTTCCGTCGGCGGCGGCTGCGGAAGCCGCGAGCTGAGTTCGTAGCAGATCAAGCGGTTCATCGGATTCTGGTGGGGTCTGCCTGCTCACCGGACGACGATCGATCCCAGCACGCGCCAGTTGGGCTTGCCGGCGTAGAGCAGGGCCCGGATCCGGTAGTTCTCGAAGTTGCGGAACCCGAAGCCGATCCGCTTGATCCGCTTGATCAGGTTGTTGAGCGCTTCGGTCGGGCCGTTGGAGACCCGGGCCATGTGGAAGTTGACGATCTTGGCGAACCAGTCTCGATGGTGCGTCCGAGCCGGCGGATCTCGGGCGGCATGGCCTTCTTGATGCAGTGGTTCTGCGAGCTCGAGCGAGCATGCCTCGGCGTCGTCGGGATCGCGGCTGCGATAGAAGTCGCGCAGGCGCTCTTTGACCCGGTAGGCGATGGCCACCTCGGCTCCGGGATCGCCCAGTGCGAGCAGCGAGGCCAGGCGCTCGGTCGCCTCCTCGCTCGAGTTTCTCCTCGCCCATGAGCAGCAGGCGCCGGGCCCGATAGAGCGGGTCGTCGCGCCGGCCCCGATGGCCGAGCTGTTCGATTTGGACCCGGCGGCTGATGGCGTCGAGGGAGCGGTTGGCCAGGGAGATCGACGTGGAAGGGGTCGACGACCTGGGCCGCCTTGGGCAAGCACGACGTTGTAGACCGCGGCATAGGTGGCCGACATGTCGAGGGCGCCGAAAGTCGATGCGCTCCTTCCAGGACTTGGGCTGTTTGTCCAGCCAGGCGGCCACGTCCACGTAGTTGCGGCTGGGCAAGATGTCGATGATCGAGTGGTGCTCGACGTCGGCCACGGTGGTGGCGTAGTCGGTGTGGCGGCGGGCCGAGCTTGCACGAAGGAGGTCTCGTCGAGACCGATGGCCGTGGTCTTGTTCAAGCCGCTTGCGATCGGCCTCGAGCAGGGCCTCGCCATAGGTGGTCACGGCGTCGTTGACCGTGTGCCAGTCACAGGCCAGTTCGGCCGCCACCTCTTTGACCGTGCGCCCGTCGCCGATCTGGCGGTGGCCCACTTGGCCGCCCTGGTGGTCAGCAGGCAGTTCTTGGCCGCGATGCGGTGGTCGCGCGAGCACCCAGCTGCGCTTGGGGCAGCGCTGGTTCGCGCAGCGCATCCGGTGCTTCTTCCAGCCCAGGCGCATCGGGCGACCCGTAGACGGGCAGGTCGATGTAGCGGCACCACCGGACGGTCCTTGACCTGGGCCGGCCTCCGCACAGGTCGGGCAGCGCACCGGTCGCCTGACCACCTGCTCGATGGCCAGCTCGACGTCGGGGCCACGTCGCTCGTAGTGCAGGACCACGACGTCTTTGAGGCCGACGAGGGCATCGAGGATCTCGCTAGGGTCGTGAAGACGAAGGTGCTTCTTGTTTGTTGGCTCACACCTCAAGCTTGAAGCACCTTCGTCGCGTCCGAGGTGATCCTGGTCAGGGGCGCGACCCCACCAGAATCCGATGAGCCGACAAGCTCTGTTGAGCTCAAGTGACCCGTCTGCTGACAAAGCGATGTCAACGGCGGTTGGCTGAGGGCTCACTGACCTGCGGAAGCAGGTCACTGAGTCGGGCTGCCGGGATTTGAACCCGGGACCTCTTGACCCCCAGTCAAGCGCGCTAACCAAGCTGCGCCACAGCCCGCTTACCATTCGACCTGTTCAGCACTGTCAAAGGGCGAATCGTTACCCTAGCGCACAGGTACGAACGCTCTGGGTGCAAGCGTCTGCATCCAACCGACCCCTGGAAGCTGGGGCTCAAGGCCCAGCGACCAACAGGCGCGATGCCCAATCGAGAGTCGATTCCCCGTCTCGTGCGCCGCACGATCACCCGATCGGGCGATATGCACGGCTTCGACCTGTGCCGATACAAAGACTGACGCTGAACGGATTTCGCGTGTCCATGAGCCATCGGTCTGCGTGAGTCCCAAATCCGTTTCCGTGGCGGGCCGGCCCCATCGATGGAGGGTGGGGCCGGTTGCGCGTCTCCGGACCGGGTGGATCACCTGCGGGGAGACGATCGCTGGGCATGGGGAGCCGACCTTTACGATCGCGAGCCTGAAGAGCCCCGACCCGAACGGCCAGGGATCCGCCTGCACAACCCGTCGATCCACAGACCCGTGTGATCGAATGGCCCCATGGTCCTCGATATCGCCAACGACATACGCCTCGACCCCCGCCTCCGTGGCCTGCTCGCCGCCATGCCCCAGCGCAACCTCGGCGACGTGGCCAGCCGCGAGGAGCTGATCGCCGAGAGCACCACGCCCGAGGCGCTCGAGGCCCAGGAGGTCTTCCGATCCATTCAGGACGTGTGCGACACCGAGGAATACGCCCCCTCGGCCGGGTTGGTCGTGCGCACCATGCAGTTCGCAGTCCGCAGCCCGACGGCAACACGATCAACCTGCGCATCACGAAGCCCGACACCGCCGAGGCACTCCCCTGCGTCTACTACATCCACGGCGGCGGCATGGCCTCGCTTGTCCTGCTTCGACGGCATGTACCGGGGCTGGGCCAAGCTCATCGCCGCCAACGGGGTCGCCGTCGTCATGGTCGACTTCCGCAACTGCGTCGTTGCCGTCCTCGGCGCCCGAGGTGGCGCCCTTCCCGGCCGGCCTGAACGACTGCGTCTCGGGTCTGCACTGGGTCATCGACGCACGCCGACCAGGTCGGCATCGATCCCGAGCGCATCGTCGTCGCCGGCGAGAGCGGCGGCGGCAATCTGACGCTGGCCACCGGGCTCAAGCTCAAGCGTGACGGCGAGCTCGGGCTCATCAAGGGGCTCTACGCGCTCTGCCCCTACATCGCCGGGCAGTGGCCCGCTCCCGACTGCCCGTCGTCCGATCGAGAACGAGGGCATTCTGCTGAACCTGCACAACAACCGGGGCGCCATGGGTTACGGCATCGAGGCCTTCAACGAGCGCAACCCGCTGGCCTGGCCGTCGTTTGCCGGCGATCGACGACGTCACCGGCTTGCCGCCCACCGTGATCAACGTCAACGAGTGCGACCCGCTGCGCGACGAGGGCATCAACTTCTACCGCCTGCTCCTGCGAGGCCGGCGTCCCGGCCCGCTGCCGCCAGATGATGGGGACGATGCACGGGACGGAGATCTTCAACATCGCCTGCCCCGACATCAGCCGCGACACCGCCCGGGACATCGCCGGCTTCGCCCGCGGCTAGCTCCGCTCCGGGCCGGGCAGCTACGCTCCGGCCCGATGTTCACCGCCTGCCACACCCGTCGCCAGCGCCTTCGCCGCGCCGTTCGTCCTCTCGTTCGCCTGGCGGCGGCGCTGCTGCCCTCGTCGGCGCGACGGCAGCCGGCGCCGGCACGCCCGCCAAGCACGCCGGCGGCCAAGGTGGTCCGGGCCGCCCTGCCTCCCGGGAAGATCAACTACATCCTCCTCATCGAGCTGGAGAACGAGGGCTACAACGTGACCTTCGGCCCGACGTCCCCGGCCCATTACCTGAACACCACGTTGCGCAAGGACGGGGAGTTGCTGCAGAACTACTACGCCGTCGGGCACGACAGCCTGGACAACTACATCGCCCAGGTCTCGGGGCAAGCCCCGACCGAGGACACCCAGGCCGACTGCGCCGACAACGGCTTCGCCTTCGCCAACGTCGAGCCGGGGACGCCCGACGCGAACAAGGCGGTCAACCCGGGCCAGGTGGACGGTGAGGGCTGCGTCTACCCGTCCTCGGTGCAGACGATCGCCAACCAGCTCGACGCCAAGTACCCGCCGAACAAGACCACCCACGTCGCCGCCTGGCGCGCCTACGAGCAGGACATGGGGAACACGCCGTCGCGTGACGGCGGCACGCCCGACCCGAGCGGCGGCACCGACTGCGGCCACCCGGCGATCGGCGCCACCGACACGGCCGAGGTGGCGACGCCCACCGACCAGTACACGACCCGCCACAACCCCTTCGTCTGGTTCCACTCCATCATCGACAACACGGCCCTGTGCGACGCCAACGTCGTCCCGCTCGGCTCGCTCGGCGCCAACGGCGCCCCCTCCGCCAGCGGGCACCTGGCCCACGACCTCAGCAGCCTGAAGACGACCCCACGCTTCGGCTTCATCACGCCGAACCTCTGCAACGACGGCCACGACGAGCACCTGTGCCGGTCCCAACAGCGTCGGGACCGACGTCGGCGGGCTGGTCGGGGCGGACGACTTCTTGAAGACCTGGGTGCCGCTGATCACCAAGTCACCGGCCTACAAGAGCGGCCAGCTCCTCCTGGTCATCACCTTCGACGAGGCGGACGTGGGCGGCGACGACGACGCCCAGGCCTGCTGCGGCGAGGTGTCCGGGCCCAACACCCATGCCCCGGGCAACGCCGGCGACGCCACGGACGCCGAGGCCCCCGGCGGCGGCCAGATCGGCGCCCTGCTCCTCAACTCGAAGTACATCATGCCGGGCTCGACGGACACCAAGGGCGTCTACAACCACTATTCGGCCCTGCGCAGCTACGAGGACCTCCTCGGGCTGACCAAGGGCGGCACCGACGGCGAGGGGCACCTGGGCTTCGCCGCCGCCAAGGGCTTGGTCCCGTTCGGCACCGACGTGTTCCCGCCGTCAGCCACAAGAGCACGCTCGTAGCCCGTCGGCCGTCAGTCGACCCGGCGCAGCGACTCTCGGTAGCGCTTGCCGTTCATCACGTACTGGTCGGCCGAGATGCCGATCATGAACTGGTCGGAGCGGCCCTCGAAGATCTTGGCCGGGATGCCCGAGCGCCAGGGCACCGGGCGGGATCACCATGTTGTTCGGCACGACCGCGTTGGCGCCCACGGTGGCCCCGCTGCTGACCACCGCGTGGTGCAGGATGACGCTGCACGACCCCGCCAGCGAGTCGTCCTCGAGCCGGCAGCCCTCGAGGTGCGTGAGATGCCCCACCACGCACCCGTCGCCCACGACGGTGGGGAAACCCGGTCCGGCGTGGATCACCGTGCCGTCCTGAATGGACGAGCGGGCCCCGACGGTGATGGTGCCGTAGTCGCCGCGCAGGACGGCGTTGGGCCACACGCGTGGACTCGGGACCGATCTCGACGTCCCCGATGATCACGGCGTCGGGGTGGACGTAGGCGTCGGGATCGATCCTCGGCGCGACGCCGTCGAGCTCGTAAATGGGCACGGAGGACGACCCTACACGTGGCCGGCGATCCAGCTGATCCCCTGGTAGCCGCGGTAACCCAGGTAGATGATGCTGGCCACCAGCAAGGCCTTGAAGTACCACGGGATGGGCTCGCGCTCCTGCTCGGCCAGGATGGTGCCGCAGGTCGGGCACTCGCCCTCCTCGCCCAGGTCCTCGTCCTCGACGAGCGTGTCGCACTCCTCGCACCACGGCATCAGCGCGCCCTCACGTCACTTGCCCCCGATGCGCACCCGCAATTTCATCGGTGTCGCACCCAGGCCGAACTTCTCGCGCAGCCCGCGCTCGATGTAGCGCAGGTACGTCTGGGGCAGGCGGGCGTTGGTGAAGATGCGTGAAGGTCGGCGGGTCGATCGCCCCCTGCACGATGTAGCGAATGCGCGCCCTCGGCGCCGGCCTGGCGGGCCTGCAGCTCCTGCACCGTCCGGTTGAGCACGCCAGTGGGGATGCGCTGGTGGTACGCCTCCTCCGACTCGCGCAGCGCCGGGAGGATCCGCTGCACCCCCTTGCCCGACAGGGCCGAGACCTTGAGCACCGGCGCCGAGCCCAAGAAGGCCAGGCGGTCCCCCACCCCGGCCATGACGTCGTCGCGGTCGTCCGTGGCCACCTGGTCCCACTTGTTCAGCACCACGATGGCCGGGCAGCCCGACACCCCGATGCGCTCGGCCAGCCGCTGGTCCTGGTGCGAGGCGCCCACCGTGGCGTCGATGACGAGCAGCGCGATGTGGGCCCGCTCCAGCGCCCGCAGCGCCCGCAACGTGGCGTGCTGCTCGGTGCCGCGATCGGTCTTGGACGGGCGGCGCAGCCCGGCGGTGTCGATGAAGCAGATCGGTCCCTCTGGGGTGTCCACCACGGTGTCGATGGTGTCGCGGGTCGTCCCGGGCATGTCGTGCACGATCGAGCGCTCCTCGCCGAGCAACCGGTTGAAGAGGGTCGACTTGCCGACGTTGGGCCGCCCGATGATGGCCACCCGGGGTGTGGAGGGATCCGCCTCGGCGCTGCCCGCTCCGCCGCTCGCCCCGTATCCCCACGTCGAGGCGGACAGCGTGGCCGACCTCGAACCGTCGCCGTCGCCGTCAGCGGCACCGTCCGCCATGGGCTCGGGCAGCAACGAGACCACCTCGTCGAGCAGGTCGCCGGTCCCCCGCCCGTGCAGCGCGCTGACCGGGTAGGGGTCGCCCACGCCGAGCGAGACGAACTCCCAGCCGACCGGCCTCGCGGTTGCTGGTCGTCCACCTTGTTGACCACCAGGCGCACCGGCGGCCCGGCCCGGCGGATCACCTTGGCCGCGGCCAGGTCCTCGTCGGTCACGCCGATGGCCACGTCGACCACCATCAGGATCACGTCCGCCTCGGCCAGCGCCCGCTCGGCCTGGCGGCTCACCTTCGCCTCGAGATCGCTGCCCGCGGCGAGCCAGCCGCCGGTGTCCATGATGGAGAAGGGCACGCCGGCCCATTCGGCCGTCGAGCACCTTGCGGTCCCGGGTCACGCCCTGCTCCTCTTCGACCACGGCGGCCCGCGTCCCCACGATGCGATTCACCAGGGAGGACTTCCCCACGTTGGGGCGTCCGGCCACCACCACCATCGGGAGGCTCATGCGGCGCAGGTCGGGCGGAACGAGGTGCCGTCGAGGGCCTGGCGCAGCGAGTGCCCGTCGCAGGGCACCACCTCGACGGGAGTGGGCAGGTCGGCCAGGGTCAGGCCGTCGAGGAAGCGTCCCTCGTTGAGGCAGGCGTCGGGCAGCAGCCAGCGCATGTCGCCGTCGGAGGCGTCGGCGCCCTCGAGCGCACGGGACACGTCCTCTCCCGTCAGCAGCCCGGCCACGCCGATGTTGCCGCCGAAGAAGTCGTTGGTGATGGCCCGCACCGCCACGTCGTCGCGCGGGTGCGACGCCACCAGCGGCGCCAGCACCGTGGCCCCGTAGGTCCCCGTCAGCACGGTGACCGGCCGCTCGTCCCGTCCGGCCGGGGCGGTCGGCAGGCGCAGCGCCCGGTAGCCCTCGGCCGGGGCGGCGTCGACGGAGGCGAAGAAGCCGTGCCGCACGCCGCCCGGCGCAGCCGAGTCCGGGTGGCCGAACGCCTCGGTAAAGGCCCGCGACATCCCGATGCCGTTCTCGTGTTGCGGGTAGCCCTCGTAGTGGCGGGCCGGCGGGATGTCCCGCCCGGCCAGGAGGTAGTACTCGTCGGCCGCGAAGACCAGGCGCCGGCCCAGCACCCGCCGGTAGATGCCCTGCCATTCCTCAATGGTCTCCACGACGCGCACCGCCTCGGCCGTCGTGTGCTCGCGCATCTCGGGTTCGTTGGAGTAGCGGCTCAAGCCCGAGCGGCACCGCGCCCACGCTGGCCAGCGTGGGATAGCGGTCGAGGATCCCGGCCAGCGTGTCCTCGAGGGCGTCGCCGTCGTTGACCCCCGGGCAGATCACGAGCTGGCCGTGCACCTCAATCCCGCCGTCGAGCAGAACCTCGAGCCAGCGCAGGCTGGTCGCCCCCTTGGGGTTGCGCAGCATCTGGGCGCGCAGGTCCGGGTCCGTCGTGTGGATGGAGACGAACAGCGGGCCCAGGCGCTCCGTCAGGATCCGTTCGGCATCGAGCTCGGTGAACCGGGTCAACGTGGTGAAGTTGCCGTAGAGGAACGACAACCGGTAGTCGTCGTCCTTGAGGTAGAGGCTGCGCCGCATGCCCTTGGGCAACTGGTAGATGAAGCAGAAGGCACAGTGGTTGTCGCAGGTGCGGATGCGGTCGAAGACGGCCGAGGAGACCTCGATCCCGAGCGGCTCCCCGTCGGCCTTGTCCACCCGGACCACCCTGGGCAGGGGCGCGCCGGAGCGCCGCACGAGGACACTGAGGTCCCCGGCGTCGCTCAGGCGCTGGAAATCGATGACGTCGCGCGGCTCATGGCCGTTCAGGCTCAGGAGCTCGTCGCCCACGGCCAGTCCGGCCCGGGCTGCCGGCGACGCCGCGGTGACCGAAGTCACCGTGGGAGCTGACATAGGGACCAGCGTACTGGCATTAACCTGGACTTTGTGCCCGCAGTGACCCGCGTGATGCTGGCCGAGCCCCGTGGCTTCTGCGCCGGCGTCGAAAAAGCCATCAAGGCCCTGGCCTGGATGGTGCGGGTCTTCGAGCCGCCCGTCTACTGCTACCACGAGATCGTCCACAACCGGCACGTGGTCGACCGCTTCCGCGACCAGGGGGTCATCTTCGTCGACGACGTGGCCGACGTCCCCGACGGTGCCCCGCTCATGCTCAGTGCCCACGGCTCCGCCCCCGAGGTGGTCGCCGCCGCCCGGGCCCGAGGTGGTGTGGTCGTCGACGCCGTGTGCCCCTTGGTGACCAAGGTCCACCACGAGCTCAAGGTGCGCAGCCGCAAGGGCTACACCGTCCTCTACGTCGGGCACGCCGGGCACGAGGAGGCCGTCGGCACCATGGCGGTGGCGCCCGACTCGGTGCGGCTCCTGGAGCACATGGAGGACCTCGACGGATTGGGCGACCTCGAGGCCGAGGGGTCACCCGTCGCCCTCCTGGCCCAGACCACGCTGAGCCACGACGAGTGGCGCGACCTCATGGAGGGCGCACGCACCCGCTTCCCCGATCTGTGGATGCCCAACCGCAGCGACCTCTGCTTCGCCACCACCAACCGCCAGGCCGCGCTCAAGGCCATCGCGTCCGACGCCGACGCCGTCGTGGTCATCGGCTCGGCCAACTCCTCGAACACGGTCGCCCTGGAAAAGGTGGCCCGGGCCGGCGGCTGCCCCCGGGTGCTCCGGATCAACGAGGCGGACGAGCTGCCCGACGACCTGGCCGGCATCGTCGGAGTCACGGCCGGTGCCTCGGCCCCCGAGGCCTTGGTGGAAGAGGTGATCGCCCGCCTGGCTCCCGCCGAGGGCGTCACCGAGGTCACGGTGACCACCGAGGACGAGTACTTCCCTCCCCCGCCCGAGCTGCGCGAGCTCCTGCGCGCCGTGGGCGCCACCCTGGGTTTCCTGGCCGCCCGACCCGACGCGGAGCGGGCCGATCCGGCCGCCCAGGACCGGGCCGTCTCCGCCGCCGCCGTCCTCGACCTGCTGGCCTCCTGAGGCCGGCGGGTGCGATGATTGACCATGACGTTCACCCGGATGGATGAGTCGACCGCCGAGCAGTGGCAGGTCATCATGGTCGACACGATCGAGAACCAGCCGCGGGTGGCCGAGCGCGTGCTGCGCATGCTCGAGTCGCTCGAGGAGATCACCGACGGCTTCGCGGTGAACCAGCTCGTGCACTCGCTCCAGACCGCGACCCGGGCCGAGGAGGCCGGTGCCTCCGACGAGGTGGTGGTCGCCTCGCTCTGCCACGACATCGGCAAGGCCGTCTCGGTGATGAACCACCCGCGCATCGCGGCCGAGATCCTCAAGCCCTACGTCGACGCCGACACGTACCACATGATCCGGGCCCACCAGGATTTCCAGGGCAAGCACTACTACGAGTACATGGGCCAGGACCCCAACGCTCGCGACAAGTACGTCGGCGAGCCCTGGTACGACCTGGCCGCGCAGTTCGCCGACGAGTGGGACCAGAACAGCTTCGACCCCGACTACCCCACCAAGCCGCTCTCGCACTTCGAGCCCCTGGTTCGCCAGGTCTTCGCCACGCCGCGGTCACTTTGAGTCCCGCTCGGGGCGCCACCTCCGGTGCCGCCGTCCACACCGACCCTGCTCGCGCGCGCCGGGTCATCGAGGCCTCACGCAAGAAGTTCGACGAGCGCTACCCCGACCTCAAGCTCTCCCCCGCCGTCGGCCTCATCTGTGCCTACGAGGAGGAGGACAACATCGGCCCCGTCCTCGACAAAATGCCGGCCGAGGCGTGCGGCCTGCCCGTCACCACCCTGGTCATCGTCGACGGCGGCGAGGACAAGACGGACCAGGTCTCCATGGACCGCGGCGCCATCACCTTCGTGCTGACCGAGAACCTGGGCCACGGCTACGCCTTGCGGGTGGGCTACGCGCTCTGCATCGAGCTGGGGGCGCAGTACTGCGTCACGCTCGACGCCGACGGGCAGAACGACCCCGGCGAAATCCCGATCATGCTCGAACCGCTGGTCGACGGACGAGGCCGACTTCGTCGTCGCCTCCCGGGTGCTCGGCACCGACACGACGACCGACAACACCCGCAAGGCGGGCGTGCGTGTGTTCTCCTGGGTGCTCAGCACCATCGGTCACACCAAGCTGACCGACACGTCCAACGGGTACCGCGCCCTGCGCGTCTCCATGCTCGACGACATCGCCTACCGCCTCGTGCAGCCGCAGTACCAGACGGCCGAGCTGCTCATCATCGCCATGCGCCGGGGCTGGCGGGTGACGGAACGCCCCACCCTGTGGCTGCCCCGAGCCTCGGGCACCACGAAGAAGGGCAAGAACTGGCTCTTCGGCTTCCGCTACGGCCGGGTGGTGGCCGAGACGTGGTGGAAGATGCGCAAGGAGCCGCCGCACTCCTGACTTGTGCGGCGAGGCGACGCGCTCCACCGGAGACCCCACGCCCAAAAGCGCTCGACGTGGTCCGCAGCGCTGGCTCGTCGCTGTCAGAAAAGAACGAGATGGTGCCGATCTGGCAGAAATCTTTGTCGCGAGGGGGCGGGATTGGGCCTTGTCAAGGATCATTGACAGCACCCGCGTCGGAAGAGACAATTCGGCGCATGAGCGAAGCGTGGGAAAACTGGGACCGCCTCCGCCAAGACCCCGATGCCGACCCCATCGACGTCTTGCGCGCGGTCGCGTCGTTTCAAAAGTATTTCGCTGCGATCGAGAAGGAGGCGGTCACCGTGGCCCGGTCACAAAACCGGACATGGCAGGAGATCGGGGACGCGCTTGGGCGGTCCCGCCAAGCTCTCTGGCAGCGTGCTGCCTCCCGATCAGGTGACACCAAGAACAGGGACTGGGAAGCCCTTGGTCGGCAGATCGAGGACGCGTGGGTGACGTCGGCACAGGTTCGTCACAAGATCGGGATGTCGCTTCCATAGACGTCCACCGAGCGCCTCAGCTCAGGCACCACGCACAGACCAGACCGTGGAGTCGGCTGATCAGTAGCGACCGGTTCGTCTCCGGGCCTCGTCGTACACGACCTGCAACTGCTCCTCGAGCTGTTCGGTGAGGGCATGGACAGCCGAGCGGGACACGCGCCCACCCCCGGTCCGAGCCGGAGGCGGCAGCGCGGGGCCGATCACCAAATGCACGGTGTAGGGCTTGGGGATGGTGCTGCCCTTGGGCATGGCCAGGTCAGAGCCGCCGATGCCGATGGGGACGATCGGGGCGCCGGTGCGGGCCGAGAGGAACGTCGCCCCTTCCATGAGGTCCTCGATCACGGGCCCAGCACGGCGGGTGCCCTCGGGGAAGAGCACCAGAGCCTGGCCCCGGCGCAGCACCTCCTCGGCGCGCTGGAGCGCCTCGCGGTCCGCCGACTCTCGGTGGACGGGAAAGGCGCCGACGGTGAGCAGCAGTTTGCCGAGGTACTTGTTCTTCCACATCTCGTCCTTCGTCATGAAGAAGAGCTTGCGTTTCGTGCAGAAGGCGGCGAAGCCGAAGTCGGCGAAGGAACGGTGCACGGGAGCGAGGATGACCGGTCCGGTGGCGGGTATGTGCTCGCGCCCGGTGACCTTGGGTCGGAACCACGCCCAGAGCACGGACTCGAAGATGGCCCGCTCGACCCGGTAGAGCGCGGTGCGACGGGGGTCGATCTCGAAGGGTTGGTGGCGTCCGGGCGCGACCACGTCGGCAGCGGCGGTGGTTGCGGCAGCGGCGGATCCTTCGGGGGCGGAGTCCTCGGGCGTCGGTTCCGATGCGTTCACAGCCACGACAGCACCTCCTCGATCACATCTTCCACGCTACGGCCGGTCGTATCGAGCCGGCGGGCGTCGTCGGCCTCACGCAGCGGCGACGCGGCGCGGGTCGAATCGAGCCGGTCCCGCCGGGCCACACCTTCGGGCGCCTCGTCGTGGCGGCGCCGGGCCCGCTCCTCGGGCGACGCGGTCAGGAACACCTTGAGCTCGGCCTCGGGGAAGACGACCGAGCCGATGTCGCGTCCCTCGACCACGCCGCCGCCGTGGGCCTCGGCCCAGGCCTCGCTGGCGCTTGACCAGTTGCCGCCGCACCTCGGGGTTGGCGGCCACGACCGACACGGCCCGCCCGACCTCGGGCGTGCGGATGACGTGGGTCACGTCGCGACCGTCGATCACGACGTGGCGACCCACCTCAATGGTGGCCGCCTCGGCCAGCGCGGCAACTGCCGGCGCGTCGTCGGGGGCCACACCCTCGGCCAGCGCGAGGGCGGCGATGGAGCGGTACATGGCTCCCGTATCGAGCCGGTCGAGGCCGAGGCGGCGGGCCACCGCGGATGAGACGGTCGACTTGCCAGCCCCGGCCGGCCCATCGATGGCGACGAGCAGCGCCCGCGGTTGTCGGTCCCCTTCGGTCAGGTGGCGCAGATCGTCGGCGAACCCGGGGTAGCTGGTCTCGACCGCCCGGAACCCGGTGATGATGCTGCGCTGCCCCGGTGCCGCGGCCAGCGCGGCCACGGCGGCGGCCATCGCCATGCGGTGGTCGCCCCGGCTGTCGAATCGGGCACCCCGGAGCGGCCCGCCACGGCCGGTGATCGACAGGGTGTCGCCCTCGACCGCGGCCGTGGCCCCGAACGCCCTGACCATGTCGGCCACCGCGGCGAGGCGGTCGACCTCCTTGACCCGCAGCTCACCGACATCGGTGAAGACCGTGGTGCCCTCGGCCACCGCGGCGGCCACGGCCAGGATGGGCACCTCATCGAGCGAGGGGATCTCAGGCGCGGCGATCGCGGTGGCCCGCAGCGGTCCCGGGCGGGCGTGCAGGCTGGCCACGTGGGAGCCGGTCGGCTCGACCGTCACGTCCGCCCCCATGCGGGCGAGCACCTGCATGAAACCGAGGCGGGCCGGTCCGTCGTAGACCTCGGCCACCTGGACATCGCCACTCGCGGCCACGCAACCGGCCACGACGAAGAAGGCCGACGCCGAAGGGTCGCCGGGCACGGTGCGTTCGACCGGCCGCAACGTCGAGGCACGCACGGTCACCACCCGGCCCTCGCCCCATGGCTCCACCCTCAGGTCGGCGCCCGCCTCGCCCAGCATCTCCTCGGTGTGGGTGCGGGTGGTGACGGCCTCGCGCACGACGGTTTCGCCGGTGGCCGACAGCCCGGCCAACAGGATGGCCGACTTCACCTGCGCGCTGGCCACCCTCGACGTCCAGTCGATGCCGTGCAACGCACCACCTTCGACACGCAGCGGCGGGAGGCAACGTTCGCCCTCGCCCCGCACGTCGGCTCCCATGAGCCCGAGCGGTTCGGCCACCCGGTCCATGGGCCGGGCCGAGAGCGACTCGTCGCCGATGAGGTCGGTCACCCAGGGCAGACCGGCGACAAGGCCGCTGAGGAGGCGCATGGACGTGCCCGAGTTGCCGCAGTCGAGCGCGTGGTCCGGGGCGCGGAGCAGGCTGCGCCCGCCGTGCAGCACGACCGCCCCGTCGGCCCGGCGCTCGACGGCGACGCCCATGGCCTCGACGGCGGCGAGCGAAGCGGCTACGTCTGCGCCGTCGGAGAGGCCGTGCACGACCGAGGTCCCTTCGGCCAGCGCGCCGAGCAGCACGGAGCGGTGCGAGATCGACTTCTCCCCCGGCGTGCGCACCGTGCCGCGGCAGGACACGCCGCCCTCGACGACCAGCGCGGCGGGTGCGATGGGCGCGCTCACGACAACGGCTCCACCCGGCAGCGGTACCCGGCGTCCTCGACGGCGGTCGCCAGGGCCGCCGCCTCGGTGCGATCGACCACGAGGATGACCACGCCGCGCGGGCCCTCGGCCGAGTGGGCGATCTCGAAGTCGTAGATGCTGATGCCGGCGTCGGCCGCCAGCGAGGTGAGCTCGGCCAGGACGCCGGGCTCGTCGGCCACCGGGATGCGCAGCTCGGCCAGGTGATCGGGTCGGGCGATGCGGGCGGGCAGGTTGCGCCGGGCCGCGCTCGCGGATTCCAGCGTGCCGAGCAACGCGGCGCGATCGTGATCGGCCACCTGTTCGCGCACTTTGTGCAGATCGCCGATCAAGGTGTCGAGCGCGTCGACGATGGCCGCAGCGTTCTCCGCGCAGATGTCGGGCCAGATGCCCGGGTGCCCGGCCGCCACCCGGGTCATGTCGCGGAAGCCGCCGGCGGCCAGGCGCAGCAGCGTCCCATCTTGCTGGGCGCCGGTGCTGGCCGCGTTCATCAGCGTGGCCGCCACCAGGTGCGGCACGTGGGAGACGACGGCGACCAGGCGATCGTGGTCGGCCGCCGAGAGCACGAGCACGTCGGCTCCGAGGCTCATGACCACGCCCTTGAGGCGGTCGAAGGAGGCCAGGTCGGTGGCTGCGGTCGGGGTGAGCACCCACACCGCCCCTTCGAAGAGGTCGGGGTCGGCCCCGCGCAGGCCGATCTGTTCGGATCCGGCCATCGGGTGGCCGCCGACGAAGTGGGCGTGGTCGGCTTCGGCCACGATGGCGGTCTTGACGCCGCTGACGTCGGTCACCACGGCGTCGCTCCGGCGAGCGATCGTCGGCCAAGAGCTTGCGGGCCACGCCCGCCACGGCCGTGGCCGGTACGGCCACGAAGACGATCTCGGCGTCGGGGTCGTCGCCGATCGCATCGACCACGCCCTGGGCCAGCGCCTCGGCGTTGCGCTCTTCGTCGGCGTCGAGGCCCGACACGTGCCAGCCCCGGCGGCGCAGGCCCAGGGCGATGGAGCCGCCGATGAGTCCGGTCCCGACCACGAGCGCCCGGCGGCGCGCGGCGGAGTCAGTCGGGGAGGTCATCGCGGAGCGCGTGGGCCCCGTGCAGGTAGACGTGATGCATCTCCTCCCGGGACCGCTCGGTGTAGACGTGGAGGAGGGCGCGGATGCACAGGGGCATGGCCCCCGGTACCGGGATCTCGGCGGCGCAGAGCAGGGGGACGGCGCCGAAGCCGATCTCGCGGATGGCGGTGGCCGGGAAGATGCTGTGCACGTCGCCGGTGGCGGTGAAGAGGATGCTGACGATGTCGTCCTCGACCAGGCCGTTGCGCTCCATCAGCTCGCGCATCAGCTCCTGGGAGCGCTCGGTGACCTGCTCGACCGTGTCGGCGTCGACGGTCGTCGCCCCGCGCAGACCCCGGACCATGAGAGCGGTTGCCATGGCGGGTCACTCTACCGGGAACAGCTCCGCACCCCCGGCGACCTGGCCTTAAGCGTGCGAGGCGGCGGCGGCCAGGGCCCGAACCTCCTCGGGGCTGAGGTGGCGCCAGCGGCCGGGGGCGAGCGTCGTGTCGCGCAGCGGCCCGATCCGGGTGCGGACCAGGCGCTCCACCGGATGGCCGACCGCCTCGCACATGCGCCGCACCTGGCGGTTGCGCCCCTCGTGGATGACCAGGCGCAGGACGCCCGGGGCCAGGACGCCGACCTCGGCCGGCAACGTGAGACCGTCGCTCAGCTCGACCCCCTGGCGAAGCGTCCGCAGGGCCCCGGGCGCCGGCGTGCCCGCCGCGCACCTCGGCCACGTACTCCTTGGCCACTCCGTGCGAAGGATGGGTGAGCAGCTGGGACAGGGCGCCGTCGTTGGTCATGATGAGCAGGCCCTCGGTGTGGCGATCCAGGCGCCCGACGGCGAACACCCGCGGCTCGGCTGGGCACCAGGGTCAGCACGGTGGGCCGACCCTGGGGGTCGTCGGCCGTCGTGATCACGTCGGCGGGCTTGTTCAACAGGTAGTAGACGAGGTCGGGCGCCACCGGCACCAGTGACGCCGTCCACCTCGACCCGGGCGCGTGGCCACGTCGACGCGGTGGCCCAGGATCGCCCGCGTGCCGTCGACAGTCACCCGGCCGGCGGCGATGAGCTCCTCGCAGGCGCGCCGGGAACCGAACCCGGCGCGGGCCAGCACCTTCTGCAGGCGCTCGCCCTCGTCCTCAGGCGTCGTCGGAGCCCGTCTCCAGGCCCATACCCAGGGCCGACTGCAGGTCGCGCTCGAGGTCGGCCGCCACGTCGGGGCCGGGCAGGAAGTCCTCCACCGCGGGGAGCTGGGCCAGCGAGTCCAGCCCGAGCCGCTCGAGGAAGAGGTCGGTCGTGCCGAAGAGGGCGGGCTGGCCGGGGCCGTCGGCGTGGCCGACCACGGTGATGTAGCCGCGCTGCTCGAGCAGGCGGGACACCCCGTCGACGTTCACGCCGCGCAGGGCGGAGATCTGGCCGCGCGACACGGGCTGGCGGTAGGCCACGATGGCCAGCGTCTCGAGCGCGGCGGTCGAGAGGCGGTGCGAGACGTCGCGGTTGGCGAAGCGCTCCACGTAGGGCGCCAGGTCGGGGTGGGTCTGGAAGCGCGCGCCGCCGGCGATGCGGGCCACCATGAAGCCGCGGCCCTCCGCCTCGTAGGCCCGGGCCAACGCGTCGATGGCCTCGTCCACCCGCTCCACCGGCTCCTCGAGCAACTCGGCCAGCAGCTGGGGGGCCAGCGGCTCCACGGCCACCAGCAAAATGGCCTCGATCGTCCGGCCCAGTTCGGCGTCTTCCATCAGCGTCCCTCGCTCATCCCTCGTACTCGTCGACCTCGAAGCCGCGCCATTTCGGCCAGGCCACGGCCGCTCGACACCCCGGCCAGCTCGTCGCGGGCCAGCCAGGAGATCTGCAGGTCGCCGAAGGTCCGCCCCTGACCCAGGGCGACGCGGCCCATCTTGCACAGCTCGAGCAGGGCCAGGAAGTGCACGATGACGTCCATGCGGGTGTGGCAGTCGGCCACCAGCTGGCGGAACGAGCCCGGTCGGCCGGAGTCGGGGCGGGCGATGAGCGCCTGCACCGTCTCGGAGACCGAGACCGTGTCCACCGTGACGTGGGAGAGGTCGACCCTGGGCACCGGTCGTTCGGCCGACCCCTTGAGGTAGGCCTGGGCCAGGTCGTCGGGGGTGACCCCGGCCAGCAGATCGGGAGCGTGGACCACGAAGTCGTCGTCGAGCCCCGCTTCACGGGGCACCGAGCGGGAGGCCTGCTCGGCCATGGCCACGAAGACGTCGGCTGCCGCCGAGTAGGCCCGGCATTCGAGCAGGCGGGCCAGCAGCAGGTCGCGTTCCTCCCACCCGGCCAGCTCCTCGTCGTCCTCGACGTTCTCGGGGCCCGGCAGCAGGCGCTGGGACTTGAGCTCAATGAGGATGGACGCCACCAGCAGGAACTCGGACAGCTGGTTGAAGTCGATCAGCTCGCGCTCGTCGGAGAGGATGCGGACGAAGCCGTCGACCACGGGCATCAGGGGGACATCGAGGACATCCAGCTCGTGCGACGACACCAGGTGCAAGAGCAGTTCGATGGGTCCTTCGAACACCGGGGTGGACACCGCGTAGGGCACCTGTCGACGTTACCGAACGCGGCGGAGGCCGCCGCGCACCCCTGTCCGGCCTGGGGCGGGAGCGCCAATACCATGGCGCCCCATGAACAGGGTCCTTTCCGGCATCGCGCCTTCGGGCAATTTCACCTTGGGGAACTACCTCGGGGCCCTGCGCCACTGGGTGAGCTTCCAGGACGGCAACGAGGCCTTCTACTGCGTCGTGGACCTGCACGCATTGACCACGGAGATCGAGCCGGCAGCCCTGCGGGCCAACACGCTCGACGCCGCCCTGAACCTCCTGGCCATCGGGCTCGACCCCGAGCGTTGCAGCCTCTTCGTCCAGAGCCAGGTCCCCGAGCACACCCGGTTGACCTGGTTGCTCGAGTGCACCACAGCCATGGGCGAGCTGCGCCGCATGACCCAGTTCAAGGACAAGGGAAAGGGCCAGGACCTGGCCCGGGTGGGCCTGTTCACCTATCCGGTGCTGATGGCGGCCGACATCCTGCTCTACGACGCCACGCACGTCCCGGTGGGCGAGGACCAGCGCCAGCACCTCGAGCTCGCCCGCGAGCTCGCCGTGCGCTTCAACCATCGCTACGGCGACACCTTCGTCGTGCCCGACGCCGCCATCCCCGGCACGGCGGCCCGGGTCATGGACCTCCAGCACCCGGATCGCAAGATGTCCAAGTCGGCCGACTCGCCGCTCGGCACCATCCGCCTGCTCGACTCGGACGAGGACATCACGCGCAAGGTGCGCAAGGCGGTCACCGACACCGACGGCGAGATGCGCTACGACCGCGAGGCCAAGCCTGGGCTGGCCAATCTGCTCGACCTGCTGGCGGGGGTGACGGGGCGCACACCGCAGGAGGTGGCCCAGGGGTACGAGCGCTACGGCGACCTCAAGAACGACGTGGCCGCCGCGCTGTGCGACCTCCTTCGCCCGGTGCGCGAGCGCCGGGCCGAACTCGAAGGCGATCTGGCCTACGTCTCGGCCGTTCTCGAGCGCGGCGCGGCCCAGGCCCACGAGGTGACGGCCGGGGTCTACGCCAGGGCGGCCGACGCCATCGGGCTGTTGCCGCCGACCTGAGCGTGAGGCCGGGCTCGACGCCCGACCCAGGTTCAGCCGGTTCAGTCCCAGTCCGACGATTCCCTCAGCACGACGACGGCGGGAACCTCACGTCGGTGTGGCTCGACGAAGACCGACACGGTCGTGCGGGAGCGCCAGGCTCGTTCGGCCAGCTTCGCGATACCCGCCTCGCGACTCCAGAAGCGAAGGATGTCACCGCTGCGGCGCTCTTCGAGCAAGAAGCCTTCGAAGTCACCGAAGCGGTCATGGACGAGACCCTCGATTTTGCCGGTGCATTCCTCCAAGTGATCGAACGGCCCGCCGCGCGCTCCCGCCGAGGCCGTGTCCGCCGTGTCCTCCGTGGCCGCCGCCCCCAGGCTTCGGCCAGATGCCGCTCGGAGAGGGAAGAATCTCGCCCGGTAGACCGCCCATCTGCGTGACGCGCCCCGCCAGCTGCAACAGGTAGCGCGTGAACACGGGGTACCAGATGCTCTGGGACGGAATCGACTCCCCGATCCAGCGCATGATCGACAACGTGCGCTCTTCGTTGGCCAGGAGGGCGTGCTTCGTGCTGATGGGGATGTCGAGATTGAACACACCCGAGACCCTCCGCCAGGTCGAACGCCTCGTGCCGGCGGCCTCGGTCGCCAGGCCGACGGTCCGGTTGGTGACGTCGCTCCCCGTCCCCGCGCCCGTGAGCTGCTTGACGACGACCGCGAACTGCTGCCCTTCGTGGATGTCGGCGGGCAGGTCGACCGTGAACAGGCCGGCGAGGTTGGCGGCACCGCTCGCGGGCACCGGAACGTACGTGACCGCGCCGGCGATCATCTGGACCGTATGGGGATCGATCACGCTCAAGAGGTGGCTGGCGTACATCCTGTCGGCCAGGGCGAGGACCTCCAGCGCGCTGGCGGCCGGCAGATAGAGCTGCGCCGTGGCCCCGGCGGGGACGTCGCCCCAGTCGACCATCAACTCGTCCGCAGGCAGGCCCAGTGGGAGAGCGGGTGCCGTCGGCCGGATCAGCATGGTCTGCGGCACGCGGCGCGATTCGGGCGTCCCCGGGTTCGGCGCGGGTATGAGCGTCAGGTTCCGCTGGGCGAGCTTGTCCGAGTTGGAGGGGTCGCTCCCGGGTTGGACCGGATCGGGCGCAAAGGAGATCTCGGCGATCAGGCACTGATGGGTGCTGCGGATCAGTTGCTGGATCGACTGCAGGTTTCCCATGCCCGTGAACGGTCCGGCCGGGATGTCCGCCGGGCTTCCTCCCACCATGCGGTCGGGGAACCGGAGCTCACTGGGCATGTTGATGTCGAGCCAACAGCCAAAGTACGCGTCGGTCTCGGCCCCCAGGGGGTCCGGGTGGATCGTTTTGCGATTCGATGTGTCGGTCTGCATCTGCATCGAGACCGAACTGGTGTCGACCCGCTTACTGGCGAAGAACGGGATCGTGATGATCTCGTCGCCTTCGACGCCCAAGAGAGGAACCACATCACCGCTCGGATTGGCGATCGAGTTGTACAGGGTCGACGCGTCATAGGTGGCGTTCGTCTGTTGGGCTTGCCAGAGCCGGAAGAACACGCCGACCTTGTGCGCCGCGGCCACGTCCTGGAGTCGGACCCGGGCCAGCGCGAAGTTGTACGGCCCGCCGGAATCGACGGGCACCAGTGACAGCGCGGTCGACGTCTCGTCTTGGGCGATGGCGTCGAAGAGGGATCCCGCCGCCGCCGGGTCTCCCTCGAGGTTGCTGATGACCGCTTGGATGAAGGTGGTGGCGATGTCGTCAGGCGATCCCGAGCTACCCAGCGTTGCGCCGAAGCGAGTGCCGCCCGGATTGAGCTGGAAGACCCGTAGGTCGGTGCTGAGGTACCACTGGTACCCGGCGGCCTCGTCGCCGTGCAGGATGAACGGGTCGGGGTTGGCGATCAGGTAGATGAGTCCCTGGTTGCTCACGGAGGGCTGGCCCGGGGCGGAGAAGCTGGCGCTCACCGTGAGGGTCTGCGGCGCCCCGGCAAACACGCCCTCGCCCGCGAACTGGAGCGAGAAGGGGAAGGTGAAGCGCTGGAGTGCATGGGGCGGCAGCGACGGGTCCTCGGGCAACACCGGGCCGCTGAACACCGCGGTGAGCCCTGCGATGGGGCTGGGGACGTTCGGCTTGTGCGGCGGATTGCCCAAGTTGGCCGTGGTCAGCCCGATGTCGTTGGCGCTGTAGCCCTCGACGACGACGTAGAGGGCCGGGCTGACGACGGCGGGCGCTCCCCCGAGGTTGATCATGGCCTGGATCTCGCCTTCACCGAAGGTGTCCCGGTCGAGGATCAGGTAGCAGTCCTGCGCGACGACCTGCACGTCGACAGCGTCCGAGGGAATGCCGTTGGCGATAGCGACCATCTGCCAGGTGCCCGGCGTGACCGTGCTCGGCACTTCGATGTCGGCGGTGACCGGTGTCGACCCGGTGGCCACGCCCAGGGTGGAGAAGTTCGAGCTCCGCAGGTAGACCACTTGGCTGCCCGACGTGAGCCGGAAGATCGGGTAGTTGGTCGCCTGCTGGGCGTCGTCGCCGTAGCTGACCGCCTGGGACAGGCCGTTCAACTGGGTGCCGGTCACGGTGTAGGTGTGCCCCTGGACGAGGGTCTCGGGAAACGAAGTCAGGGTGGGGCGCCAACTCGAGTCGGGGTCGTTCTCCGCGGCGTCGGGCGTGTAGAGGTACATCTCGCCGGACTGGGTGGTCATCAGGATCTGGGCATTGGGCAAGAGCAGGAACCGGATCTGCCACGTGTTGGGCGCGCTCGAAGAGGAGATCGGCGCCGGCGTGAACGCGCTCAGCGAGTTGTCCGACGGATCGAATTCGAAGAACTGCGCGTTCTCCGAGAAGTAGTCGGCGTTGCTCGTGCTCGTCGCCGGAATTTCGTAGAGCAGCCCGCCCGTGCAGAGCACCTTGCCGTTCGTCTGGAGCACACCCGGGGCGTCGCTGTTGGTCAAGTTGGGCCAGACGGAGCCGGCCGGCGTGCTCGGGAAGGCCGGGCCGGCGGCCCACGTGCCCGGTGTCGTCGTGGGATCGCTGCCCGAAGGCGGCGGCGTGTAGAGGGCGGTCTGCCCGCTCCCTCCGATGGCGAAGAGGCGTCCGTCGGGCAGGAGGATTGCCGGTCCGATCTCGAAGATGCTGACGACGGTGCCGGAGGAATCGGTGATCGTCGTGAGGATCAGGTTCGACGGCGTGTTGCCGGTCGAGACCCACTGGTCGAGCGAGGGTATGTAGCGCTCGGTGTGGGGTTCGTTGAGGGTGTCGACGGTGAGGACCGATCCGTCGGGCAACAAGGTCCATGTCTCCTCGTTGCAGTTGGCGGACTTGCTGTCGGCGGTCAAGGAGCCGAACCCGGAGCCGGCCACGGTCCAGACGTTGGTGACCGGGTCCCACAGCGCAGTGGAGAAGGGCGGGCTGGTCGTCTGGAGATTTCCCAGCAGGACCCTCCCGTCGGCCAGCACGCAGCCGGAGCAATCCCCCTGGATGTAGTTGAACGCGGCCGGTTTGCTTACCGACGTCCAGGCGTTGGTCTGCGGATCGAAGAACTCGGCCAGCGGACCGTCGGAGCCACTCGACTCCGCGTTCGAGTACTCCCCACCGACGACGAAGACCCGACCGTCGGGAAGAATTCCCGACGCGAAGAACTGCCGCGTATTGACCATCGACAACTCCGAAGACCAGGAGCCCGACTCGTAGTTCCCTTGATCATCGGGAGTCAATCGCACCCACGCCGCTCCGTACGCGTCATGGACGAGCACCGACCCATCGGTGAGCAGCAGCGTGGTGTCGGGACTGAAGGACCCGACGGAGGACGGCACAGAAAACGTGGACCACGAGCCCATTGAGGGACTCCCTTCCGACCTGTCAATCGCAAACGTTGCTCGTACAGTTCGAGGGAGACGATCTCGGCTCTCGAGATCGGGCCCCCAGGCCCGCATTCCCGCTACCGGTTTTGGAACATAGACGTCGACCGCAATCCGTTGCGAAGAAGTTGTTGCATCTGTTGATGAAAAATCACTAGTGACAGAGGACCGGGTCGGGCTTAGCCTTGGACGCATGGCCAAAACCGAGAAGATTGCGATTGCCTTGCCGAGTGATCAGATCGAAGCGGTCGAAAGGGCAGTGTCCGAAGGTCGAGCCAGCACGGTGCACGCGTACTTCTCGGCCGCCATTGACCACGTCGAGCGCGCACACGCCGCCCGCACGAAAGAGACGGGTGCAGCCGCCGGGGCCAAGAAGACCACGCGTTCGTCGAGCGCGCCGCGTTCCAACTGACGACCAGGACGTCTTCTCGCACCAGCCGCGCCCGCAATGCGGACGTGCGCCACAACTAGACGCCGAGCACGCCTTGCCACCAGCTGTAGAGCTGGTTGAAGAGCCACGTCAACGGCCCGTGCGGGTACAGGACGAAGTTGAGCACCACGAGGCCGAGCAGGATCGGCATCGTGTACTGGCGGTAGCGCAGATAGGTCGGCCACCAGCGCGCCGGCAGGAGGCGCTCGAAGAGGACCGAACCGTCGAGCGGCGGGATCGGGATCATGTTGAACGCGCACAGGCCGACGTTGACGAGGCTGGCGTAGAAGATCACCTGATCGAACGTCGTGAAGTCACCCGTCGCCAGCAGGTTGGTCGCGCACGAAGCCGATGAAGATGACGGCGAAGATGGCGGCCAGGATCGCGTTGGTCAACGGGCCCGCCAGCGAGACGAGCACGCCTTGGTTGCGCGGGCTGCGCAACCGTGCCGGTGTTGACCGGCACCGGCTTGGCCCAGCCGAAGAAGCCGACGCCGCCGAGCGACAGGAGCGCCGGCACGATGAGCGTGCCCACCGGGTCGATGTGCGGGCCCGGGTTGAGCGTGAGCCGTCCGGCCCGCTTCGCCGTGTCGTCACCGAACGCGTTGGCCACCACACCGTGCGACACCTCGTGGAGGATGATGGAGGGGACCATCACGCAGAAGATGACGATCTCTGAGCCCGTGATGTTGTGGTGGGCGACCAGTGCGATCGAGAAGGATGACGCCGGCCGCGATCCACAGCGCCTGCTTCGTCCTCTGGTCCATGGGACGGCGTCCCGGGGCGGAGGACCCCTGTGTGGGCATTCAGTGCTTGGCGGCGTGCTCGATGCAGAAGCGGGTGGCCGGCATCGCCTCGAGCCGGGCCGCGCCGATGGGCTTCCCGCAGACCTCGCAATTGCCGTAGGTCCCGCCCTCGAGTCGCTCCAGGGCCGCGTCGACCTCGTCGAGCGTCTCGCGCAGTTCGCCGGCCAGCCGTTCGGCCTCGCCCCGCTCCGCGGTCACCTGGCTCGAGTCGGCGAAGTTCGAGTCGTAGTTGAGGCCACTCCCCTGGTCAGCGAAGCCCAGCTCGGTCAGCTGCGCCCGCAGCCCGGCCTGCTCCTCGCGTAGGAGGGCGGCGAAATCGACGTCGGCGGTCTCCGCCGTTGGGGCCTCGTTCGGCATCCCATCATGCTACGCGGTCCCTCCCGCCCGTTGTGCCCGCACGGGGGTGGGCCCCCTCGTAGGCCCGCCGCAGGTGCTCGGGCGAGACCTTGGTGTAGCGCTGGGTCGTGGCGATCGAGGCGTGGCCCAGGAGCTCTTGGACCACCCGGACGTCGGCCCCCCGGCCCAGCATGTGGGTGGCGCAGGAGTGGCGCAGCACGTGGGGGCTGACCTTGTCGGCCAGGCCGACCCGGCCGGCGTACTTCTTCACCACCCCGAAGGCACCCACTCGGGTGAGGCGGCCGCCCCGGGCGTTGAGGAACACCGCCTCGGCGTCGCTGCGCCGGCGCCACTTCGCGGGCTCGAGCAGCGGGCGGCCCTGGGGCGACAGCCAGTCGGCCAGGGCGTCGCGGGCGCAGCCCCCGAGCGGCACGACCCGCTCCTTGTCCCCCTTGCCGAGCACGCGCAGCAGCGGCAGGCCGCTGGCCTCCACCGCCTCGGCCACGTCGCCCAGGCTGAGGCCGACCGCCTCGCTCACCCGGGCGCCGGTGCCGTAGAGCACCTCGAGCAGGGCGCGGTCGCGCAGCACCAGCGGGCCGGTCCCCACCACGGCGCCGAGCAGCTGCTCGGTCTCCTCCTCGCTGAGCGCCTTGGGCAGCAGGTCGGACACCGAGATCGAGGGCAGGTCGACCGTCGGGTCGTCCTCGCGCAGGCCCTCCTCGACCAGGAAGCGGTGGAAGCCGCGCATGCTCGAGAGGGCGCGGGCGACCGAGGCCGCGCTGTGGGTCCGGCGCAGCCGGGCCAGGTACGCCGGCCACGTCGGCCGCGCCGGCCTCGGCCATCGTCACCCCCGACGCGCCGAGCGCCTCCTCGTAGGCCGCCAGGTCGCGCCGGTACGACGAGAGCGTGCGCGGCGAGCGACCCCGCTCGACCTCGAGCCAGGAGAGGAACTCCTCGGCCGGCCGGGGCAGCGGCGTGCTCATGGCCGGATGCGCCCCGGGCGGCCAGGCGGGCCCGGGTCAGGTAGAGCCCGAGCACCGTCGTCTCGTCCTTGAGCGTGCCGTCGGCCACCAGCGCGTCGAGGTCGGCCAGCGCGATGCGCTCGACGCTCATGTAGCCCTCTTCGATGCCGTCGGGCCGCGCCGGCACGGACGAGAGGCCGGTGGCCAGGTAGATGGCGGTGTGCTGGTCGCTCACCCCGGGCGTGTTCCAGGTGCCGATGAGCAGCTCCCACGAGGTGGCCACCAACCCGGCCTCCTCGGCCAGCTCACGGCGGCCCGTGTCCTCGGGCGACTCGCCCTCCTTGTCGCGGGTCCCGGCCGGGATCTCGAGCACCATGGCGTCGACGGCGGCCCGGTACTGGCGCACCAGGGTCACCGTCCCGTCGTCGTGCAGCGGGACCACGGTCACCGCGCCGGGGTGGCGGATGACGAAGCGGTCGAAGGGCCGGCCCGTCGGGGTCGAGCAGATGGAAGCGGTCGACCCGGAACAGCCAGGCCTGGAGCAGCTCCTCTTCCGAGACGCGGCGGAAGCCGGCCACGGGTGCCCTTCAGCTGACGGCGTCGAGATCGAGCAGGTGGGGCTCGCGTCCCTCCGCCCGCTCGAGCGCCGCCGCCACCAGCTCGCGGAAGAGCGGGTGGGCCCGGTCGGGGCGGCTCTTGAATTCGGGGTGGGCCTGGGTGGCCACCCAGTACGGGTGGTCCTCCAGCTCGACGAACTCGACCAGGCGCCCGTCGGGCGAGCTGCCCGAGCAGAGCAGGCCGACCGCCTCGAGCCTCGACTTGTACTTGTTGTTGAACTCGAAGCGGTGCCGGTGCCGCTCGGTCACGGCCAGGGTGCCGTAGGCCCGGGCCACCTTGGAGCCCGGGCAGCAGCGCGGCCTGGTACGAGCCCAGCCGCATGGTGCCGCCCTTCTCGGTCACCTCGGCCTGGTCGGGCATGAGGTCGATGACCATGTGGGGCGAGAGGGAGTCGAACTCGCGCGAGTTGGCCCGCTCCAGCCCGGCCAGGTCGCGGGCCACCGAGATCACCATGACGTGCAGGCCCAGGCACAGCCCCAGGCACGGGATGCCGTGGTCGCGGGTGTAGCCCGCCGCCGCCACCATGCCCTCGATGCCCCGCTCGCCGAAGCCACCGGGGATGACGATGGCGTCGAGCCCGCGCAGGCGGTCGGTGCCGAGCAGGTCGGGCACGCTCTCGGCGTCGATCCAGTCGAGCTCCACCGCCACGCCGTGGTGGAAGCCGGCGTGGCGCAGCGCCTCGACGACCGACATGTAGGCGTCGGGCATGTTCACGTACTTGCCCACGATGCCGACACGGACCGTGCGACCGAGCGACTCGACCCGGGTCACGAGCGCCTCCCACTCGGAGATGTCGATCGGGTGCGAGGCGTCGTCGATGCCCAGGGTGCGGCAGACGTAGGCGTCGAGGCCCTGCTCGTGCAGGACGAGCGGGATCTCGTAGATCGACGGTGCGTCGACCGCCGAGACCACGGCGTCGATGGCCACGTCGCACTGCAGCGAGATCTTGCGCTTGAGGCCCTCGGAGATCGGCTTGTCGCTGCGGCAGACGATCACGTCGGGCTGGATACCCCGGCTGCGCAGCTCGGTCACCGAGTGCTGGGTCGGCTTGGTCTTCTGCTCCCCCGAGACCAGGAAGGGCACCAGGGTCAGGTGGACGTAGCAGACGTTGTCGCGCCCGATGTCCCGGCGGAACTGGCGGATGGCCTCGACGAAGGGGACGATTTCGATGTCGCCCACCGTGCCGCCGATCTCCACGATGACGATGTCGACGTCCTCGTCGGCCAGGCGGCGGATGCGGTCCTTGATCTCGTCGGTGACGTGCGGGATGACCTGCACGGTGCGCCCGAGGAAGTCGCCCCGGCGTTCCTTGGCGATGACCGAGCTGTAGATGCCCCCGGTCGTCGTGTTGGAGCGCTTCGAGAGGTTCTCGTCGATGAAGCGCTCGTAGTGCCCGAGGTCGAGGTCGGTCTCGCCGCCGTCCTCGGTGACGAAGACCTCACCGTGCTCGCCCGGGTTCATCGTCCCGGGGTCCACGTTGATGTAGGGGTCGAGTTTGCACATCGTCACCCGCAGGCCACGGCACTTGAGGAGCCGGCCGAGCGAGGAGGCGGTGAGACCCTTCCCGAGCGAGCTCGAGACACCACCGGTGACGAAGATGAACTTGCTCACGCCGCCTTCGGGGCGCCGAGCAGCAGCAGGGATGATCGGTGCACCAGGCCACGATAATCGAAGGGGTGTGACAGCGTGGTGGACGTCACCCCGACGTGACGTCGAGCAACTCGCGTGCGTGTGCACGTGCGGCGTCGCTCCCCGGGTGCCCCGAGAGCATCCGGGAGAGCTCGGTCACCCGCTCCTCGCCGTCCACGGAGGCGGCCGTGGTGACCGTCCGGCCCTTCGACGCCCGTTTGACCACGCTGATCTGCGCGTCGGCCTGCGCCGCCACCTGGGCCAGGTGGGTGACCACGAGCACCTGGCGGTCCCGGCTCACCTCGTGCAGTGCCTCGCCCAGCGCCAGGGCGGCCGCCCCGCCCACGCCCGCGTCGACCTCGTCGAAGACCATCGTCTGCGGCCCGCCCAGGCCGACGAGGCGGATGGCCAGCATGGCCCGGGCCAGCTCGCCACCCGAGGCCGCCTTGGCCAGCGGCTGCACCGGCTTCGCCCACGTTCGCCCCGAGCAGCAGCTCCACCGGCTCGCCCGTGCCCGCGGCCGCCACCGCCACCTCGAGGCGGGCCCCGCCCATGGCCAGATCGCCGAGGCGCGCCGCCACCCGCTGCCCGAAACTGCCGGCGGCGGCGGCCCGGGTCGCCCGCACCTCGGCCTCGGCCTCTTCCAGCTCGCGCCGGCGCACCGCCTGCTCGGCCTGGAGCCGGGCCGCCTCACCCTCGGCGTCCTCGAGCGCGGCCAGCCGGGCTGCGGCCGACGCGCCGTAGGCCATCACCGCGGCCAGGTCCTCGCCGTACTTGCGGCGCAGCTCGGCCAGCAGGCGCCGGCGCTCCTGGACCTCGGCCAGGCGGTTCGGGTCGTCCTCCCAGCCCTCGACCTCGTCGCGCAACGAGCGGGACACGTCGGCCAGCTCCACCGAGGCCGACTCGATGCGGGCCCGCGCCGCCTCGAAGCCCTCCCGCCCGGCCAGCGCGGTGCCGGCCCGGCCCAACAGGTCGAGCGCACCGCCGTCGCCCCCCACCAGCTCGGTGGCCAGCAGGCCGCTCTCCCGGTAGGCGCCGGCGTCGGCCAGGCGCTCCTCCTCGAGGCGCAGCGCCTGCTCCTCCCCGGCGTCCTCCAGCTGGGCCACCGCGATCTCCTGCACCTGGTAGCGCAGCACGTCGGCCTCGCGGGCCCGCTCCGCGTCGTTGCCACCCAGCGCGCCCAGTGCCTCGTCGAGCGCCCGCAGCTGGCTCCGCAGCGCACGCACCCGGCTCAGGTCGGTCCCGGCGAAGGCGTCGAGCACGTCGCGCTGGGCCGCCGGGGTCACCAGGGTGCGGTGCTCGTGCTGCCCGTGGATCTCGACCAGCCCGGCGGCCGTCTCGGCCAGGGTCCGCACCGAGGCCATGCGGCCGTCGATCCAGGCCCGCGAGCGTCCCTCGGCCGGGACGGAGCGGGCCAGGATGACCTCGGAGCCCTCGCCGGCGTCCACGTCCCCGTCTCCGTCTCCGTCGCCCTCACGGCCCGCCGTGCCACCACCCACGTCCCGCACGAAACGCGCCTCGACCAGCGCCTCGGCCGCGCCGGAACGCACCATCCCGACGTCGGCCCGCCCACCGAGGACGAGCTGGAGCGCCTCGACCACCAGGGTCTTGCCCGCCCCGGTCTCGCCCGTCAGCACCGTCATGCCCGGGCCGAAGGAGAGCGTCAGGTCCTCGATCACCCCGAGGTCGCGGACGCGCAGCTCGATCAGCACGTCGTTACGGGCGCGGCGGCCGGTCGGCCAGCAGGCGGAAGCGCAGGATGCCCCCGAAGGTCTGGGGCTCGTTGCGCACCACCCGCACCGGCTTGGCCGCGATGCGACAGGTGACGACCGAGCCGGGCTGGAGCCGGCCCACGTCCGCCCCGTCAATGACCAGCGCCCCGGCCCGGTCGGGCACGACCTCGATGCGCACCTCCTGGTCCTCGGAGAGCACGAGGCTGCGGTCGAGCGAGAGGTGCGGGGCCACCGGCGTCACCACCATGCAGCGCAGGGTCGGGGCCAGGATCGGCCCGCCGGCCGAGAGGTTGTAGGCCGTCGACCCGGTCGGCGTGGCCACGATGAGCCCGTCGGCCGAGTAGGTCAGCGCCTCCTCGCCGTCGATCCGGGTGGCCAGGCGCACCGTGTGGCCGAAGTCGATCTTCTCGATCACCACCTCGTTGAGGGCCAGCAGCGACGTGTCATCACTGACGGAACGGTCGGCGATGGCCACCTCGAGCGCGCAGCGCGACTCGATGGTCGCCTCGCCCTCGAACACCTTGCGCAGGGCGCCGCGGATCTGGTCCGGGCCCAGGTCGGGCAGGTAGCCGAGCCGGCCGAAGTTCACGCCCAGCACCGGCACGTCGGTTCCCGTGGCCAGGCGCACGATGCGCAGGAAGGTGCCGTCGCCCCCGAGGCTCACCGCCACCGTCGAGCCGGCCAGGTCGATGGCGCCGAGGTCGCGTTCGACGCCGTCGTCGTCGACCCGGTCCGGGCCGCTGAAGCGCAAGATGCGCGCCCGGTCGCCCCGTCCCTTGAGCCAGGCCGCCGTGTCGTTGGCCAGGGCCAGCGCGTCGGGCCGGTCCGGGTGGACGAGGAAGGTGACGGTCGCCATGGCGCGGGCCGGGCTCAGCCGGCGTGGCTCCCGCCCACCGCGACCAGCTGCTTCGGCCTCGGCCAGCGCCCCGGCCAGCAGGTCGTCCAGCCGTGTCACCCGGTCGCCGCCCGTCGCCCTTGCGGGCGTGCACCAGGAACTCGACGTTGCCTGCGGCACCGGTCAGCGGGGAGGCCATGACTCCCACTATGCCGGTTCCGGCGGCGGTCAGCGCGGACGCGACCCCTTCGAGGGCGCCCAGCCACACGGCCGGGTCGCGCACGACGCCCTTGCCCTTGGACACGGCGGCCCGTCCCGCCTCGAACTGGGGCTTGACCAGCAGGACGAAGTCGGCCCCGTCCGCCGCCACCGGGCCGCACAGGGCGGGCAGCACCGAACGCAGCGAAATGAACGACAGGTCGGCCACCACCAGCGGGCAGGGCACGAACCCCGGGTCGGCCGCCTCCAGCTGGGCCACGGTCAGGGTGCGGACGTTCACCCGCTCGAGCACGACGACCCGGTCGTCGGCCCGGAGGCCGGCATCGAGCTGCCCGTGCCCCACGTCGACGGCGTAGACCCGGACGGCGCCCCGCTGGAGCAGGCAGTCCGTGAAGCCGCCGGTCGAGGCGCCGGCGTCGAGGGCGCGGCGGCCGTGCGGCAGCACGTCGAAGCGATCCAGGGCGGCCTCGAGCTTGAGCCCGCCCCGGCTGACGTAGGGCGACGGCGGGCCCAGCACCACCACCGGCTCGTCCGGTCCGACCAGGCGGGCCGGCTTGTCGGCCGGCGCCCCGGCCACGAGCACGCTCCCCGCCGCAATGGCGGCCTGGGCCTCCGCTCGGGTGCGGGCCAGTCCCCGGCGCACCAGCTCGTTGTCGAGCCGGCGGCGGGGCGAGGGGCTCAGCTGGCCTTCTTCGGGGCGGTCTTCGTCTTCGGACACCGCCTCGTCCGTGTCCTTGGCCTTCTCGGCCTTGTCCTTCTTGTGGCCGTCCTTGTGCCCGTCCTTCTTGTGGCCCTTGGACTTCTTGGCCTTGCGCTTGGGGACGACGGACTCCGCCGCGTCCCGGGCCCGGCCGGCCGTCTTCTCGGCCTGCTCCTTGGCGCCCTTGGCCGCCTTGGTCGCCCCCGCGGTGGCCGTCTTCGCCGCCTTGGTGGCCTCGTCCGTCGCCGTCTTGGCCGCCTGGGTGGCCCCGGCGGTGGCGGTCTTGGCCGCCTGGGTGGCGCCCGCCGTGGCGTTGCGGCCGGCCTCGGCCGACTTCTTCAGCACGACGGCGACCTGGTTGGCGATCTCCTCAATGGAGGCCGAGTCGATCTTCGAGAGCTGGGCGTGCACCTCGCGGCGCACCGTCTCGAGCAGGTTCTCGCTCGTCTTCTTGCTTCGTTCCACCATGGTGTCCACCCACTCCTGGGCCTGGCTGCGGGGAATCTCCCCGGCGTTCACCAGCTCCCGCACGATTTCCTCGGCCCTGCCCCGGGTGACCTGCCCGAGGACGGACCCCGCATCGAGATATTTCCGAATGCGCTCATTGCTTGCCATTGCACAAGAGTATCGAAAGTGCTAGCTGGCAGCAAGCACTTTTGTCGGGACGAATCCGTCTCAGTCGGCGACCAGCGTCTCGCGGACCAGGGTGGGCAGGTCGGCTGCCGTGACCGCCGCGTCGGCATCCGCCGGGATCTGATCCGGCGGGGTCACCCCGGAGAGCACCAGGGCAAAGGGGATGTCGAGCTGGGCGGCCAGGGCGCCGTCGGTCGACGGGCGGTCCCCCACCATGACGCGCAGCTCGCCCGCTCGGGATGCGGGCCGCGATGGCGTCGGCCGTGGGCCGGTGCGGCTTGCCGGCCACCTCGGCCGGGCGCTCGGACGCCGTGGCCACGGCGGCCAGGATGGAGCCGGCTCCGGGGATCAGCCCGTCGGGCGTCGGGTAGGTGGCGTCCTCGTTGGTGGCCACGAAGCGGGCGCCGGCCCGCACCGCGGCGACGGCCCGGGCCAGGTCGTCGAAGGTGAAGTGGCGGGTCCATCCCACCACCACCGAATCGGCCGGACCCTCGGGCACGACCGTCACGCCGCGGTCGGCCAGCGCCTCGAGCACGCCGTCCTCACCCAGCACGACCGCCGTGGTGCCCGGGGCAAGCAGGCCGGCCGCCACCGCGGCCGAGCTGAGCAGGTCGGCGTCGTCGGCGGTGATGCCGCAGTGGGCCAGCCGCTTCTTCAGCTCGGCCCGGGTGGGCGTCGGAGTTGTTGGTGGCGAAGAGGACGCGGCGTCCGGCGCCGCGCAGGCGGGCCACCGCTTCGTCGACGCCGGGGATGGGCCGGCCGCTCAACCAGACGACGCCGTCGAGATCGAGCACCCAGGTCCCCCCGGGCGGCGGCGGCCACATGAGGGCTGAGGCTAACGGCTCGGTGCCCCTGCTCCGTAGACTCCGTCGCCGTGGCCGAGCTGAGCGTGGACGGGACGGACCTGGTGCTGCACCTGAGCGGCGCCGAGAAAGCGGAGGGCCTCCACCGCGACATCCGGGTCCCGCTCGCCGCGGTCAGCGCAGTGCGCGTGGTCGATTCGGCCTGGGAGCGGCGAGCTGCGGGGGTGGCGGGCGCCCGGCACCGGCGTGCCCAACGTCATCGCGGTCGGGACGCGCCGGGGCGGCTTCGGCAAGGACTTCGCCGCCGTGCACGGCAGGGGCCCGGCCGTCGTGGTCGAGCTCGAGGGGGCCGACTACGGGCGTCTGGTCCTGACTGCAGACGACGCCGAGGCCACGGCGGCAACGGTGCGCGCCGCCCTCGGCCAGCGCTGAACGCCGGCGGCCCGGCGGCGCGCGGCGAGTGCTCGCGGGTCGTGCGCAGTGGGGTCAGGCGGTGACGCAGAAGTGCGGGGACACCGCACGCTCCTGCGCCAACAACGCCTTGACCCACTTGGTCCGCTGATCGCGGACCGGGGTCCCGGGTCGCCCGAGCGCTGGCACAGCGTGCTGGGGGGGAACGCCGGGCGTGGGACCCTCGGCTTGGGAACGGGAGAGATCTCGGGTCAGGCTCACGTAGGCCTCGCGGACCTGGCGGAACAGCTCGAGGGTGCCGCCGAGGTCGGGGTGGACCTGGGGCGCGAGGCGCCGGTAGGCGGCCTTGACCTGGTCCAGCGTGGCGTCCGGCGGCAATTCCAGGATCGCGTACGACGACGATTGGGTCACAGTCCCCTCCTCTCCCCTCCTCGGTCCGCCTGCCGGGCTCCGTCGCGTCCGGTTCGTCTCCGTTCGTCACGGGAGAAACGGGCGCGGGCAGCCCGTCTTGTGGCGGGACCGGAATCGCGGTCCGTTGGCCCCACGGGCGGAGCCGGCACCACCGGCGTCAGGCGTCGACGATCGAGGGCCGGAAGGCCAGGGTGCGTGCCATGTCGCGCCGGGTGACGAAGCCCACGACCCGGGCGTCCGCCGTCACCGGGAGCCGCCCCTGGCTGCCCCGGGTCATCAGGGCGACGGCGTCCTCCACCGGGACGTCGATGTCGAGGGTCACCGGTTCCCCCGGGCCGGCCAGGGCGGACAGCTGGACCTGGCGCGGATCGAGCCCCTGGGCCACCACCTTGCTCACGATGTCGCGGTTGGACACGGTGCCGGCCAGGCGGCCGTCGGGTCGGCAAAAAGGGGCCGACTCCTCTTCGTGGCTGGCCAGGTAGATGGCGGCTTCGGCCACCGAATCGGTGGTCTGCAGGACATCGCGCACGGGGCACATGACGTCGCGGACGGTCTTCATGGCGACCTCCCGGGGCGCCGGATGGCGGCTCGGCGCTCCACCTCCACCCTCGCGCTGATTGCGGCCCGAGTGCAATGGGTCCCGCCAGAAGCTGATAGGCCAAGCAGGACCGACCCCTTGCCGTGGACCCGGAGACGAACGTATGTTCGTAGCCGTGATGGAGCGGCGCTACGAGCTCGAGTCGCTGCGGCGCTCGCTGGCCATGCTGCGCCCGGGCGCGCCCGCCCTCGATCGCGAGGACGCCATGCGGCTGGTGCGCGAGCTCCAGGACTTCGAGCGCCAACTGCGCAGGCTTGCGTGAGGGGCTCCAGGCCCTGCTGGCCACCGAGGCGGAGTGATCAGCTGAGCGCCACCAGGTTGGTCGGGTCGCCCAGCACCTCGCCCACCGCACTGAGGAACAGCGAGGCGGCCTGCCCATCGACGAGGCGGTGGTCGAAGGCCACGCTGAGGGTGACGACCTGACGCAGGGCGACAGTGCCCTCGTACTCCCACGGGCGCAGAGAGATGGCGCCCATGGCGACGATGGCCGCTTCGCCGGGATTGAGGATCGGCACCCCGGCGTCGACGCCGAACACGCCGACGTTGGTCAGGGTGATGGTGCCGCCGCGCAGGTCCTCGGGGGTGGAGCGGGCGGCGCGGGCGCTGGTGGTCAGCGCATCGAGCGCCCGCACGAGGTCGCGCAGCGAGAGGTCCTGGGCGTCCTTCAGGTTGGGCACGACCAGTCCGTGGGGCCCGGCCACGGCGATGCCCAGGTTGACGTAGTGCTTGGTCACGACCTCGCCCCGGGCCTCGTCCCAGGAGGAGTTGAGCGACGGCTGCTGCTCGAGGGCGAGGACCACGGCCCGGGCGGCCAGGGCCAAGCGGCGAGACGTGCAGCCCCTCGAAGTGGCGGTTGGCCCGCAACCGCTGGACGAGTTCGACCGACGCGGTGACGTCGACGGTCAGGAACACGCAGGCCTGGGGGGCCTCGGTGACGCTGCGCACCATGGCCGCGGCCATGTGCTTCTGGACGCCGCGGACCGGTGCACGCGACTCGCGGGCGCCGCTGCCGTCGGTCGGCCGGTGGACCGACTCCACGTGGGCGGCCAGGTCCTCGCGGGTGACGATGCCGTCGGGCCCGTGGCCGGCCACCTCGCTCAGGTCGACACCGGCCTGACGCGCCGCGAAGCGCACCGGGGGGCGGCGAGCGGACGCGTCGGTGCCGGCGCGCTCGGTGTGGCGCGCCGTGGTCGCGCGACTCCCGCCGCGGCGCCGACGGCGGCGGCTCGGCGCAGCCTCGGCCGGGCCGTAGCCCACCAGGACCGACACCTTCTCCTGCTCGCCCGCGCCGTCGTCGGTCGCTGCGCCGGTGTCGATCGTGACCAGCGGCGAACCGACGGCCACCGTGTCGCCCGGTTGGGCCAGCAGCTCGACCACCGTGCCGGCGTACGGGCTCGGCAGCTCGACGACGGCCTTCTCGGTCTCGACCTCCGCCAGCACCTGGTTCAAGGTGATCGTGTCGCCCGCGGCGACGTGCCAGGTCACCATTTCGGCCTCGGTCAGGCCCTCCCCCAGGTCGGGCAGGAGGAAGCGGCGCGCCTCGCTCATGGCGCGTCCAGGGCGCGGTCGACCTCGTGGAGGATGCGGTCGGCGTCGGGCAGGAAGTGGCCCTCGAGCTTGGACGGCGGATAGGGCGTGGCGAAGCCGCCCACCCGGCGCACCGGTGCCTCGAGGTGGTAGAAGCAGCGCTCCGAAATGCGGGCGGCGATTTCGGCGCCGAGGCCACCGAAGACAGGCGCCTCGTGCGCCACGACGAGCCGGCCCGTCTTGCGCACCGACGTCTCCAACGACTCGAAGTCGATCGGCGACAGCGAGCGCAGGTCGAGGACCTCGACGGAGGTGCCCTCGTCGGCCGCCAGCTGCGCCGCCGCGAGGGCCGTCGCCACCATGGGTCCGTAGGCGGCGACGGTGACGTCGCTCCCGTGGTGCGCCACCCGGGCCCGGTGCAGGGGCACGGCGTCCAACGCCTCGTCCGGGTCGACCTCACCCTTGTCCCAGTAGCGCCGCTTGGGCTCGAAGAAGACGACGGGATCGTCGGAGGCGATGGCCTGGCGCATCATGCGCAGCCCGTCGGCCGGGTTGCTCGGCGTCACCACGCGCAGGCCGGCGGTGTGGGCGAAGTAGGCCTCGGGGGACTCGGAGTGGTGCTCCACCGCGCCGATGCCCCCGCCGTAGGGGATGCGGATGGTGAGCGGCATGGCGACCCGGCCCTCGTTGCGGAACCGGATCTTCGCCACCTGCGAGACGATCTGGTCGAAGGCTGGATAGACGAAGCCGTCGAACTGGATTTCGCACACGGGCCGGAAGCCGCGCATGGCCAGCCCGACCGCGGTGCCGATCACCCCCGACTCGGCCAGCGGTGTGTCGATGACCCGGCGGTCGCCGAAGTCGGCCTGGAGCCCCTCGGTGACCCGGAAGACGCCACCGAGCTTCCCGATGTCCTCACCCATGAGCACCACCTTGGGGTCGTGCTCCATGGCCTGGCGCAGGCCGGCATTGAGCGCCTTGCCCAGCGACATCGTGGCCCGTGCCATCAGGCGTCCTCGTCGAAACCGGCCAGGTACTCCTCGTAGTCGGCCCGTTCCTCTTCGAGCAGCGGATGGGGATCGGCGTAGACGTGCGCGAAGAGGGCGTCGGTTCCCGGGTCGGGCAGGGCCAGGCAGCCGGCGCGCAGCGTCGCCGCGGCGGCGTCGGCCCGGACGGCCACGGCATCGTCGAAGCCTCCGTCGAGCAGTCCCTCGACCGCGAGGAGCGCGTGCAGCCGGGCCAGCGGATCCTTCACCCGCCACTCTTCCTCCTCGGCGTGACTGCGATAGCGGGTGGGGTCGTCCGAGGTGGTGTGGGGCCCCATGCGATAGGTGACCGCCTCGATGAGGGTCGGGCCCAGCCCGTCGTAGGCGCGAGTCAGGGCGAGCCGCGTTGCGGCGAGAACGGCGAGGACGTCGTTGCCGTCCACCTTGATGCCCGGGATGCCGTAGCCCTGGCCTCGTTGCGCAATCGACGCGTGGGACTGGAGGCGCACCGGCTCGGAGATGGCCCACTGATTGTTCTGGCAGAAGAAGACGACGGGCACCACGTAACTGGACGCGAAGCCGAAGGCCTCGGCGACGTCGCCCTCGCTGCTGGCCCCGTCGCCGAAGTACGACAGCACGGCGGAGCCGGCGCCCTCGAGGGTGAGCCCGAGTGCGTAGCCCGTGGCGTGCAGGGTCTGGGAGCCCACGATGATGGCGGGTGTGGCGATCCCGAACTCGGCCGGATCCCAACCCGAGTGCGCGGTGCCGCGCCACATGCGCAACATGGTCACCGGATCGACGCCCCTGCAGTACGCCACGCCGTGCTCCCGGTAACTCGGGAACGCGAAGTCGTCGCTCCGCAGGGCCCGGGCCGAGCCCACCTGCGCCGCCTCCTGCCCCAGCAGGGGTGCCCACAGGCCCAGCTCCCCCTGGCGTTGCAGCGCCATGGCCTCCGCGTCGATTCGCCGCACCACCGCCATGTCCGTATAGAGGCTGCGCAGCTGCTTCGGCGTCCACGTCGGCCACCAGGTCCCAATAGGGGCAGCCCACCGTGCGTTGGCCATCGACGGAGATCAGCTGGACGAGGCCGTCATAGCTCATCCACTCGGCGATCCTCTCGCCGGGAACCAGGAGTTGCGCCGTGGCCATGAGGACTCCTTCCTCGGGCTGGGCCCGATGAAGGAATCACACCATGAGGAGCGTCCAAGGCGCGGGAATTCAGGTCAGATCACGCCATCCAGACACATTTCCCGCGGCAATTCGGCGAACTCGCGCAGTCCTGGTGCGCGGCGGAGAGGCTCAGGAGGCCTTGCGGCGGGCGACCGTCTTGGTGCGGGCCGGGGCCTTGCTGGGCGCCTTCTTGGCCGGTGTCTTCTTGGCCGGTGCGGCCCGGCCCGTCGCCGCTTTCTTGGCGGCCGGCTTCTTCTTGGTCGTCTTGGAGCCGCTGCCCCCGGCGGCGGCGATGCTGGCGTTGAGCGCCTCCATCAGGTCGATGACCTTGGCGGGCTGCTCGGGTCCGGACTCGATGACGATCTCGTGCCCGCTCCGCTTCTCCTCGATGAGGGCCTCGACCTTTTCGCGATGGGTGTCGTGGAACCGCTCGGGGTCCCAGTCGCTCTCCATCGACTCGATGAGCAGCTGTGCCATCGACAGCTCGCGGTCGGTTACGTCGTCCTCGCTGGGCAGCTCGGGGATCTCGCGCCCGGGCTGGCGCACCTCGTCGGAGAAGTACATGGTGTGCAGGGCCAGGGCTTCGCCGTCGGGCCTGATGGCCACGAGGTACTCCTTGTTCCGCATGACCAGGGTGGCGATGCCGATCCGACCGGCGTCGTTCATGGCTCGGCGGAGCAGGGCATAGGCCTTGTCGGCGCCCTCGCCTTCGGGGGCCAGGTAGTAGCTCGAGCGGAAGAAGACCGGGTCGATATCGACGAGGCCGACGAAATCTGAGATCTCGATCTGGCGCGACTTCTTCGGTTCGGCGGACTCGAGCTCCTCGTCGGTCAGGATGACGTACTCACCCCCGCCGAGATCGAAGCCACGTGTGATGCGATCGCTCGGAACCTCGTCGCCCGTCCGCTCGTTGACCTTCTTGTAGCGGATGCGGTCGGAGGTCCCCTCTTCGAATTGGTTGAAGTGGATGCTCTTGTCTGAGGTGGCCGGGTAGAGCCCGACCGGGATGTTGACCAGGCCGAAGCTGAGCGATCCCTTCCAAATCGTGCGTGGCACAGGAGACAAATTACCAGCTGGGAGCCGGTCCACCACCTTGATACAGCGATTGGCCACACTGATTTCATGTCCACGAGCGCCTCCAGCGGCTTCGGCCCGACCGTTCTGGTCGGCCTGGCCGAGCTGGGACCGGTGGATCCGACCAGCGGTGACCTGTCTCTTGAGCTGGGTCTTTCCGTATGGATGCGCCGGAGCGGCCTTTCGCTCGAAGAGGCGCGCCGGGCCCTGCTCGGGCTGCGCGAGCACATGATCGAGGTCTGCGGACTCGACCCGGCGACCGAGCCGGTCCCCTTCGTGGGGCGTGCGCCCCGCCTCGACGTGATGAACCTGATCTCCTATCTCGGCCTGCTCCTTCGCCGTGGCGCGTCGGCGGCCGGCCTGAGCACACGAGCCCTGGCGGAGCGGGTCATGGCCGAACTCCCCATGTCCGAGGCTTCCGCCATCGGCGCCTGAGCACCGGCCGCCCCTCCGGCGGCCGTCCGACCCGCCACGCCAGCACAGTTGGTGAGAACTCATCGTACGACGAGTAGATCGTGTTGCGATGCAGTGGGTCCGGCCGGGGTCCGGATCCCGAGGACCGACGGACGCCGCGGCAGACGGCGTCGCATTTTCAGCCCGGAACCGGCGCGCCGGGCGGCACGACACCTACAGTCGCCCACCATGGTCCCGAGCGCCCGAGGAACCCACAGTGGGGCCCTCGCCATCGAGAACGACGTGAGCCCGACGGAGCGCCGATCCTGATGCCCAAGGTTGACGTGTGGCTGTCCAACTCCGTCCTCGACGCAGCGGAGCGGGTGGTCCGAGTTGGAGCGCACGGGCGTCGACGGCGTCTTCAGCTTCGAGAACGCGCACGACGTCTTCTTCCCGCTCGTCGCCGCGGCCCCGGTCTGCTCGCTGGACCTGATGACCAACGTCGCCATCGCGTTTCCCCGCAGCCCCTTGCACCTGGCGCATGCCGCCTACGACCTCCACGCCCTTTCCGGTGGCCGCTTCCGCCTCGGGCTGGGCTCCCAGATCCGAACCCACGTCGAGCGTCGCTACGGCGCGACCTGGGGCAAGCCGGTCGACCACATGCGCGAGGTCGTGGCCGCCACCAAGGGGATCCTGGACGGCTGGCAGAGCGGCACGGCCATCCCGTTCCGGGGTGAGTACACGACCCACACGCTGATGACCCCGATCTTCGACCCCGGACCGAACCCCTTCGGCGTCCCCAAGGTCCTCGTCGGGGCCCTGGGGCCGCGGATGAGCGCGATGGCGGCCGAGGTGGCCGACGGCGTCCTGGTGATGCCGTTCAACACCGAGCGGCACATGCGGGAACGCACCGCTCCAGCCATCGAAGCCGGTCTGCAGGCGGCGGGTCGCTCCCGCCGGGACATCGAAGTGGTGGCGGAGGTCATCGTGGCCACCGGTCGAAACGAGGAAGAGCTCGCCGCGGCCGACGCGGCGCGTTTCATCGTGGCCTTCTACGGGTCCACCCCGGCCTACCGGCCGGTGCTCGACGTCGAGGGATGGGGCGAGTTGCAGCCCGAACTCAACGCGCTCTCGAAGCGAGGCGAGTGGCAGTCCATGGCCTCCCTGGTCGACGACGACGTGTTCGACCGGATCGCGGTACGCGGGACACCCGAGGAGGCGGCCGCAGAGATCGCCCGCCGCTTCCCCGACTGCGACCGGATCTGCGCCTATTTCCCGGGATATTCGCCCTCGGACGAGCTCATCGCCGAGTTCACCGCAGCGGTCAAGGGCACCGCATGAGCGCACCTGGTGCTCTTCGAGTGTGCAGAGGGCGTCGCCACGTTGACCTTGCACCAACCGGACAAGCGCAACGCATTCAGCGGGGAGATGGCCCGGCTGCTGGGCGAGCAGCTGAATCGCTGTGACACCGACGAAGCCATCCGGGCCGTGGTGCTGACGGGGACGCCGCCCGCCTTCTGCGCCGGAGCCGATCTCAGCGCAGGAGGCGACACCTTCGCGGCGCCCGTACTCTGGTTCCTTCAGTGCCGCTGCGCTCCCCTTCCCCCTCTGGCGCGTGCGCAAACCGGTCATCGCTGCCGTGAACGGGCATGCGATCGGCGTGGGGTTCACCCTGACGCTGCAGTGCGACATCCGGATCTTTGCGGCGCACGCGACCTACGGGATTGTGCAGGTGCGGCGCGGCGTCATGGGCGATGCCTACTCCCACTGGACGCTGCCTCGGATCGTGGGTATGTCGGTCGCGGCCGACATCCTGCTCACGGGCCGCAAGTTCGACGGCCGCGAAGCAAGGGAGCTGGGCCTGTGCAGCAGGGTCGTCGACAACGCCGAGGTCCTCCCCGTCGCGGTCGAACTGGCGCAGGACATCGCACGCCACACGGCGCCCCAGTCGGTCGCGTTGAGCAAACAGCTGCTCTGGGACACCTGGGGCTCACTCCCCCGGCGAGATCGAGCGACTCGAGACCGACTTCCACCATCGCCTCATGGCGGGGCCAGATGCCAGGGAAGGCGTGCTCTCGTATCTCGAAAAGCGGCCTCCGGTCTGGCGTGGGCGGCTCGACGACTGAAGGAAGCGGAGCCTCGCAAACTGGCCAGTCGCGCGTGAGGTCGTGCACGCAACGTCGGTGGCAGCACCCACGGAGAACCGCAGCCGGCGTGGGCCTCGTGGCCGCGACGCTGCTCTGTTGCGGTTCCTTCGGAACCCGCTGAGAATACGGCGATGCTGCCCTTCCTCGCCACCCTCACCAAGAGTTCGTCCGTCAAGCTCGCCGAGGTGGGATTCCTGCTGATCCTCTTCGCCGGGATCTGGCTGGCCGCTTCGGAGATACCCGCGCTCAAAATACAGAGGACCAGGGGCATCGTCGCTGGACTGGCCCTCGCCGCGTCCGGTGTGCTCCTGCTCATCGCGACGCACTGGGGAAGGCTCGTTTGAACTGAGGCAGGCCGGTCGCCGACACTCGTCGACCCACTGGCGTCGAGCCGCTGCTCCCGGGTGATGCCATCCGTCGGTCGCACGGATTACGGGCTCAGACCCTGACGCCCTCCTGGGTGCGTACAGTGCAGCCCGATGAGCAAAAGGGCGAAGCAGTTGCGAAACGAGCTGGTCGACCTCGTGAAGGGTCGTCCGGGCTGGCGTCTCGAACCGCGTACGACTCCCGGGGCCACCCCGCTGTGGTGCTTCGTGGCGAGCGGCGAAATTGAGTTCTCAGTCTCGGCGGACGACGGCAAGCTCCATCTCTACGTGATGGCCACTGACCGTGAGGTCGTTCTGCAGAGTGCCGATGAACTCTCGGCCTGGCTGGAGACCAATCGACCGGAGGCCCTGGCGGAACGACAGGTCAGCCCGGGTGGCAAGGCCCGGATGAAGAGCATGCTCGAATGGGAATGACGTGCGGGCATCCGATGGACGCTCGCCCGCGGAGCTGACCCGCGGACCTTCAGCCGCTCGGCACCGTCAGAGACGGCACGGTGGTGCTGGGGACGGTGACCGGTCCCCCGCCACCCGAGTTCCCGACGGGGCCGGTGCTGTTCGTCGCGGGATTGCCCGGGCCCTTGGTGAGGAGCAACAGGACCTCGAGCGTGCCCTGATCGGCTGTCGTGACGAATCCACCGATGCTTGGGTTGGCGATATTCCATTTGGCGAAGGGAACCGTGATGTCGGCCAGAACGGCAACGCTGCTGCCCTGCACCTCCGCCTGGATCGGAAACGTGACCGAGTGGGTCACGCCGTGAAGATCCAGGGTGCCGGTGGCGCTGTACTGCTTCGTGACGCCCGACGTCGGAAGGGGATGCAAATCGATCGCTGAGGTCAGCGTGAAGGTCGCCGTCGGATACTGGCTGACGTCCATGATGCGACCGTCGAACTGGGCGTTGCGCTGGCTCTGATCGCTCTTGACGGTTGCCATGGCCACGGTGAACTTGGCGCTGGTCACCTGGGCACCAGTGACTTCGAGAGATCCCCAGAGGTCGCTCGTGCGCCCGACCGCGGTCGTGTGCTGCCCCACCAGATCTTCGTTGACCCGGTAGCCGGCAACCGAGCCGGTTCCGACGTTCCAAGTGCCACTCAAGGCGGTCGAACCGCTCGACGCACTCTTCGATCCCGAGCTGGTCGTGCTGGTGGTCTGAGGCAAGGTCAGCTTGGGCGGAGGTGGTCCCTCAATGAAGTGGATGTAGATGAAAGGAGCGGCAATGGCTGCGAGAACGACGAGGACGACGATGCCGCCGACCCACCAGAAAAGCCTGCGCCGGCGAGTCGCCACCACGCCATCATGGACGAGCGGCCTTGCGGCCCGCTGTGATCCTCCTGCGAATGACCCGGTGCATCCGCTCCTGAGCCCACGAACGTGCTGCCTCCGCGCGGCCAACGCCAGGCAGTCTCAGCGCCTTGGCTGATCCGCCTGACCGATCTACCCGGAGCCGACAGCGCCCCGAAGAGACCGTGCTCTCCCGTGTCCACGTCGGAGGGCCGAGGATCCCGGATCGGGCGCCAGATGCGGCTACTTCGATCCCTTCTTCGGTCGCGTCGAGGGGCTGCTCGAACTCCCTCCGATCGTGTACGTGTACGGGATGGCCGCCAGGTCGCTGGCCTGGTTGATGTTGAGTGCCAGCGCGTTCGCATTGTTCGTGGCGCCGCTCACCACCGAGGTGAGGTCGTCGACATAGAGCGTCCCGCTGACCGTGCTCCCGGCGGTGCCGCTGGGAGTGATCGTCACCGGAATCTTCACCGTCTGGCCCGGGGCGACGACGTAGGGACTGACGAGCGCCGACGTGTTCTCCGCCTGCAACCACAGGTCGCCCGTGGGTGAGGTCACGGCCGGGTCAAAGGCGGCGGTCGTTGCCGAGAGGGCAGTCTGCGTGCTGACGGGTGTCACCCCGTTTGCACCGTCAGGCCCGTTCTGGAATGGCGTAATGCCCCAGAAACCGGCAACCACGGGGTTGGAAGTGAAGGTCCCACTGGCGCTGCCGCTCAAGGGAGCGCCCGACGAAATGAGGTCGGGATCACCGAAGGCCCACCAGTAGTCGAAGTAGATCGGCGCCGAGGCAGTGGCGCTCGCCGTGACTGACGTGGTGTGTGTCGGGACGAGATAGAGCGGCAGAGTCGGGGATTCGATGGGCACGGTCACCTGAGAGCTCGTGAGAGCGGGAAGGTTCAGTTGGGTTGTCTGATCGAGGCGGGCGTCCACGAAGTACGCCTCGGGAGTGCTCCCGGTGTTGGTGACCTTGACGGTGACCGTGGTCGGCTGCCCGGCGGGCAGCATCGTTGCGGCCGAGTCGGGCATCTTGGGCGCCCTGACGGTCACCGGTGTGTCGTTCAAGGTGATCGTGATCGGCTGGCTCAGCGCGGTGCCGGAAACCTGGTTGTAGAAGTTCACGGCCACCGTCCAGGTGCCCGCGTCCGGATTCAGCACATGGAGCTGGGCACCGGCCTCCGCGGTGATGCCACTGCTCGGTCGCGCCAACGGCCGGGATCCCGCTCGCCGCCGTGGAGGCGGCTTCGCCCGTGGCCGGGTCGATCAGCTCCGCCCAGAAGGTGTTGGCGGAGTTCGGGGTGGAGATCGACGCGTTCAATTCGGACAGACCCGTCGGGACGTTGACCTGGTAGTAGACGGTCTGGCCGGTGTTGTAGTCCCGACCATTCCCACCCGTCAGGGTCGTCGTCACGGTGGTCGACGGGTGAGGCGTCGGGATCAGCGAACGCAGGGTCACCGGCACCGTGGCGGTGGCCGCGAATGCCGGGCCGCCGCCTTGGCGGGTCATGACGATGGAGCCGGCCGCGTCCCCTGGCGTCGCGGGCGTGTCGACCGAGAGGGCAAACGTCTTGGAAGCGCCCGCCGCGAGGTGCAGGGAAGTCGCGGACAGGCTCCCGAAGGGCACCCACGTCGCTGCACGCGCGGTGAACTGGACAGGTCCCACCGTGCCTCCCTCCGAAGTGGGATAGCCGAGGATGAGTGCGGTCCACTTCCCAGGTGCGGGGTTTGCGACCTGGGCGTCGCCGAAGTTCCCGGCGCCCTGGGGCAGGCTGTAGAGAGCCTCCTGGCCGCTCGGCGAGATGAGCGTCAGGCTGTCGCCCGCTGTGAAGTCGGTCGACGGCCCTGCTGCCACATACGCGATGGAGCCGTCGAGTCGAGCCTGGCCCGCGGGAACGTTGAACTGCACGACGGCGAAGTTGTTCGTGGCGTCAGCCAGCTGCACCGTGGTGCTCCCGAGCGAGGTGTAACTGCTGAGTGCCCGCGTCGAGAGCGACACCGTCTGCGCCGTGCCTCCCGTGTTGGTGATGGTCTCGTTGAACGTCTGCGGCGTATTGACGGGGCCAACGGCGTTGAACTGGGTCGTGCTGTCGAGGAGGGCGTGCCCCGAGACCTGGGTGGTACCCGGGTAGGAGGCCGCGGCCTGGACCGCGGAATAGGCGTCCAGGAGCCCGGCACCCTGCTGCTCGCCGGGCGCCGAGATGTCGTTGGCGGTGGATACGATGATCTGCTTGACCATTGCAGGCGTGGGAGCCGCACCGCCGTGGTTCTGCTCGTAGGCCTGGATCACCAGGGCCGCCGTCCCGGCAGTCAGCGGCGCCGACTCGCTGGTCCCGCCGGCGAGCTCGACGGAGGCTCCCTGACCGTCCTCGTTCGTGCACGCGGCATAGAGGGCGGGGTTCGGCGTGCACAGCGCCCAGTTCAGGTCCCCGGGGGCGACGACGTCGACGGTTCCCCCGGTCTGGTCGAAGCCGGCCCCGGACAGTGCGCTGATGTTGTTGTTGAGCCAGCCCGTGATCGGTCGGGTAGGTGATGCCGCCGATTCCGGATTGGGCGTAAGCCCGATAGGTGGTCGACGCGCCCGCCGAAATGACGTCCGGGTCTGTCGCCGGGAGAGCCGATGGTGTTCGTGACACCCGCATCACCCGACGAAACGGTGACCGTGACGCCGGCCGCCGTCGCCGCGTCGTCGGCCATCCTGGTCAGGTCGAGGCTGCCCTCGTCCGGGAAGGGGTTGCCGCCGAAAGATTCGTTGAGGACGTTGACATGGTCGACGTTGACCGCGTAGTTGATCGCGGCCAGGAACACCGAGTTGAAGGCTTCGTTGGAGGAGCCGAACACGTTCAATCCGACCAAGCTCGCTCCGGGAGCGACGCCGAGAATCCGAATGTTGCACGTCTTGGGCAGGCTGGGGTTGAAGTCTTGGAGGTTGTAGACCTCCCGGCCCTGCGCGGCGATCGAACTCGCGTCCTCGAATGCCTCGCCCCCATCGGTCGGAGCAGATGTCCCGGTTCCGCTGAAGTCCTGGTAGTCGACGAACACCGGCTGACCGTTGGCTCGAATGAAGTCAGGATTGTTGATGTCGAGACCGTCAGCAATGAACCCGACCTTTACGCCGGCACCCGTGTAGCCCAGTGCCTGGGCCGATGGGGGGCCGCCGGGATTCGATGCCGCGTGGATCGAGAGCACGGCCTGTGGGTTGAGCTGGACTTGACCGCCCTTGGCGCAGGCGTTCCTCAAGGCCCCTGCACCACCACCGGGCCACCGGGTCGAGGGAATACTCGGGGCGCTGTTGGCCACCGGGATCGGCTCGTCGGGAACAACGCTGGCCACGTCGGGGTTCTGCGAAAGCCGCTGGGCCTCACCGGGACTCATGGTGGCGGAAAAGGCATTGATCAGGCTGTAGGGGGTGACGTGCGGTCGCGTTGGTCTGCTTCAGTTCGCTCAGGAATGGTGCCTGCGCGGCGGACACTGCATCTGTCCGTGCTGTCGAATGAGCGGGGGTGTCGGGAATCGCGCTGAGTTGGTCCTTCAGGACCACGATGACCCGGTCGGTCACGTTGGTGGAGAGTGCGGCCGCCTGCGTCGAGGTCAGTGGGGCAACTCCACCCGGTCCGCTCTCGGCGGCACGGGTTGCCGCGGAAGCCGGTGCGCCGAGGACCGGAACTGCAAAGATTGCACCTGTCATGAAAGCAACAAGTAGTCCGGCACGGCGGGCGAGATGAACCTGACGCATCGACGTCTCCCTTCCCCAAGGAGAGGTGTGGCTCTCCTTGGGGAGAAGGTAGGACGAACTGGGCGCGCTCGTCCACAGGTGCGCCTCAACTCAACGATGCTGGCCCAGCGACGCGACGCCCTCGCCGTAACCTGCTTCCCGTGGAATGGGCGTTCCGACGGAACGACGTGTGGCTGACTCACACGTTCCGCCCGAGCGCCAGAGGCGCAGCGGCGAGCCCACCGAGCGGATTCGACCCCTGATGCGGCGGCTCGCTGCAGTCGTGACGGCCCTCGGTGTCCTGTTCGTCGGTGTGGTCGGCGTGGCCGAACCGGCTGGGGCTCTGCCGACACCGATCGTGACAGCGACGGTCATGGACTCAATGACAAGCTCGGCATGGACGGGTGACGAACCGGCTGGCTCGTCGGCCTACGACACTGCGTCGGTGAGTGGCATGGCAGGTACGACACCCACCGGTTCGCTGGTCTACGCGTACTTCCAGGACGGGACGTGCAGCGATCCTGAAGTTGACGATCCGCCCACCACTTTGGACTCCAACGGCAATGCCTCACCGTCGACACCCGAGGGTCCCCTCACCATTGGCACATACTCCTTCGAGGCCGAATACCAGGGAGATTCCAACTACTCGGCTTCGAACAGTGACTGCGAGCACTTCCAAGTCGGCCTGAATCCCACGCCACCGGCTGTCACGAACATTCCGTCGTCGCCAGTGGAATTCGGATCGTTCGTTGCCACTGTCGGCACCGACGGGAATGGCATGACCTCGGTCATTTCGAGCACGCCGGGGGTCTGCGCCATTGGCCCAGATGGGCTCACCGTGACCTTCATGGACTTCGGAACCTGTTCCCTCACGGCAAGTGTGGCCACCGGATCAAACTACGTCGGTGCCACCGGAGACCCGCAGAGCTTTGCCGTTGCCCCGGCCCCGCGCGGCTACTGGCTGGTGGGCTCTGACGGCGGCATCTTCAGCTTCGGGGCAGCGGGCTTCTTCGGTTCCATGGGTGGCACCGCGCTCCAGCGGCCGGTCGTCGGCATCACTCCGACGTCGACGCGAAACGGCTACTGGCTCGACGCCTCAGACGGCGGCATCTTTGCCTTCGGCGACGCCGGCTTCTATGGCTCGATCCCGGGTGACGGCCTGCACCCTGCCGGCTCCGGTCTGCCGGGAAGCCTCGACGCTCCGATCGTCGGCATGGTGCCGTCGAGTAGCGGGCAGGGGTACTTCATGGTGGCTTCGGACGGTGGTGTCTTCGCCTTCGGCGACGCGAAGTTCGAAGGATCCTGTCCCGGGATCTCGGGAGGATGCGCCGGTTCAGCGGTCGCCGTCATGCCCGATCACTCGGGCAACGGGTACTGGTTGGTGACGTCGACTGGTGCCGTCTACTCGTTCGGAGACGCGCCGTTCTTCGGCGCGCCCGCTCCGCAATTGGTGGCGGTCGTCGATGCCGTGGCGACGCCGGACGGAAACGGCTACTGGATCCTCTATGCCAACGGAGCAGTTGCGGCCTTCGGCGACGCAGTCGCCCTCGGTGGTCCGGTCGGCTACGTCAACGCCTACAACCCGGCGCGGGCGATCTTCCCGGTGGCCGACGGGCACGGGTACTGGGTGGCCGCCGCCCGCGGTGACGTGTTTTCGTATGGTGACGCCCCGTTCCTTGGCGGCATGGCGGCCCAAGCACTCAACGGATCCATCATCGCCGCCGCCGGATTTTGAGCGTCGCGCGGCGAGCACACGACGCCCGCGTGGGCGATTATGACGGCTCGCCGACGTACGGCGACTGGCGCCGTGGGGCTCCAGGACGATGGGTTCACGAGCGTGCGACATGACCAGCCCGGCGGCGTCACACACCGAAATACGCCAACGAGAGTGGATTTGCGCCGCGGTCCTCTATGGGGTCCTGATCATCGAGGGGTGGCGAGAGGGGGGATTCTGGTCGGCGGACGCCTTTGTCGTTGCGGTCGCCTCGCTCTTCGTCTTGGGTGTCTCTTTGGTCTGGGATCGTCCGGGCCCACGCGGAGCTCATGCTGGTGGGAAGCGTGCTCGCCCTCGCAGCCTGGTGGTTCATCAGAGCGGTCGCGGCGGGAGATCCAAAGCAATTCCTCCCGCTCGGGGCGAGCATGCTGGGCTTCGCGGCCGCCTACGCCGCCACGCGCACCTTGGCAGGAGGAGCCCGGCAGACCGCCGGGTTGGGCGTTGCCCTCCTCGGTGGCCTCGGCGCACTCGTTGGTTTGGCCGGTCTGGTCTGGCGTTGGTTCCCGATGGCCATCCCCTCACAAGGGCTCTGGCGCCTTTCGAGCACGCTGACCTACGCGGATGCTGCCGGTCTCGTCCTCGCAATGTGCCTGCTGGTCGCGCTGGGACTCGACCTCACCCCCACCCTCGTCCGGGTCATCGTTTGCCTGACCGGAGCCGGACTCCTGGCGACGCAGAGTCGAGGGGCGTACGTGGCCTTCATCGGCGCCTGTCTCGTGGTGCCGTGGCGTCGCTACGTGCAGTTCGCGATCCCGCTCTTGGCCGGCATCGTGGTCGGTGGCGCTGCCATCGCGTCATCGCCGCACCACGGAGCCGTACCCTGGCTGGGGCTGGTCGTCGTGCTGGCCGTCGCAGTTTCGGCGGCGCCGTGGCCGCGTCGGCTCGAACTTCCGGAGCGGATGGCCATCCGCGTCGGCGTCGTCGTGATCGTCCTCCTGGCTGCGCTCGTTGCCGTCGCCGCGCTGCACCATGAGATCGGCCTGCGAGCGCTTGCACCAAGCGACCAAGACCGATCTGTCGAATGGTCGACGGCACTCCATCAGTGGGGGTCGGCCCCGCTGACCGGAGTCGGCCCAGATCGGCTGTTGGTCTTCCATGCGGTCGACGGGACGTTCGCGCACTTCGCACACAACGAGTATCTCCAGATCGGAGCTGATGCAGGAGCGATCGGAGCGGCACTTCTCGCCGCGTCGGTCGTCGCCGTCATCCGGGTGGTGCGACGAACGGATGTGTTGGCTTCATGCGCAATTGCAGCCCTGGTCTGTTTCGCCATCGGGGGAGGATTCGACTTCGACTGGCACCTCAGTGTGATCGGCGTGCTCGGAGGGTGGTGTGTTGGGTTAGCAGCCAGTCAGCGTTCCGAGGCGCAGAACTCTCCGAAGGTCCTCGTCGACAATCCTCCGGCGTAACGACGCTATGAGTGAGGTCGTAGGCCGCTGCTGCCGTGTCCAGGGTCGAGGCGTCTCTCGTCGGACGATGCTTCACCGGCGATGCTGTGACGACCTTTGGGTCGACCCCGCGGCCGCGTCGATCAGATCGGACAACGTCCGCCGGGAGATTGCTCTCTAGTTCGAGTTCGGATCGCTCCCGACTCCGGCGGCGGAGGCTTTGCCGGTCTTTCCAGCTGCGCCTGCGGTCCCGTTCGAGCCCTTCAAGCTCGGGTTTTCTCCATTGTCCCCGCCGGTTCCACCGGTTCCCCCGGTGCCGCCCGCGCTTCCCGTCGTCACCCCAGGTCCTCCGGAGGCCGTGTTTCCGGCCCCAAAGGTGTCGCCCGTACCCGAGAACGGTGCGTGATCAGTCCAGACGCCGCCTCCGGCGGCAGACCCGCCTGGGGACGCCGCGCCAGCGGCACCTCCATTGCCCCCGTCGGCTCCATTGCCACCATTGCCGCCCAGGGTCGTGGTCGACCCCTCTCCCCCATTGCCGCCTTCGCCCCCCTGTTCGCCATTGCCCCCTGGGCCGCCGACTGCTCCCGCTCCGCCGAAGACGCCGTCTTCGGTAAAGGAGGACCCAGTGACCGATGCCGTCCCGGTCAGGTCCGCCAAGGCTCCACCCTCGGCGATCCCGGCGCTCCCAGCTGGCGCGCCCTTCCCACCGGCTGCGCCCGGAGATCCATTGCCGCCAGTCTGGCCCGGACTGGTCGCTTGGCCGTTGCCGCCACCACCACCGTTTGCGCCGGCACCCCCGATGCCACCTTCCCCACCGTGGTCAGTCGCCCCGGCGTGGGCCGAGTCGTTCAAGAAGGTGTCTGAACTCGCGGTCAACTTCGCGTCACTGGCGACCGCACCGCCGATCGCGTCGCCACCGGCCCCGCCATTGGCCCCGGCCGAACCCTTGACGGACGCGGCCGCATTGGTTGCCGGCTGGGCGGTGCCAGGCCCACCCGAGGGCCCGCAGGTTTCGCTGCCACAGGACCCGCTGCCGCCATACCCGGCGCTTCCACCAAAGCCACCGTCGCCGCCCACGCCACCGGCGCCACCATTCCCACCGAAACCGCCCACGCCTCCGCCGGTCACGTCGCCAGTGAAGGACGCGCTCGAGACGGATGCCTTCGCCCCGGAGTACACGGCTCCCCCCTCCGCCAGTCCGCCCGAAGCCCCGCCGGCGGCCGCCCCGGGCGCTGCGCCTGGGCTCGGCGATCCGGCCGCGCCACCGACGCCTCCGGTGCCTCCAGCATTTCCGCCGGACGATCCTTCTGCTGGTGGGACGCCCGAGGATCCAGGTGTCCCACCGCCACCGTTCCCTCCTGCTCCGCCATCGCCTCCGCCGCCGGCAACCTCTGCCCCGCCGCCCGTTCCGCCCGAAGCCTGGTCACTGGCGAACGTGCCGCCGCTGACGGTCATGGAACCCACGCTGTAGATGGCGCCCCCGACTGCTGCGCCCCCGGCGCCAGGTGTTCCCGTACTGCCGCCAGGGCCGGGCACACCACCAGCACCACCTGCACCACCCGTGCCGCCCGTCGTGCCCGAATTGAGGGGCGGTGGCACGCCTTCCCCGCCTTGGCCACCGATTCCGCCAGATCCACCGTTGAGTCCGGCGCCGCCGTAGCCGCCCGACCCGCCTCGCACCGTGTCGCCGTTGAAGTTCGTGTTCGTGGCGTTCAGCGTGCCGGCGTTGTAGACGGCTCCCCCATAGGCGGCGCCACCCGCTCCACCCTTCCCGCCATTCCCACCGGCTCCGCCTGAACCACCCGAACTTCCGGCCACGCCGTTTGCGCCTTGGCCACCGGTACCGCCGGAACCTCCAGTTCCACCGTTGCCGCCAGCGCCACCGCCCCCGCCGGTGGCCCCGTCGCCCGAGAGATTGTCGTTATTCAGGTTCAAAGTGCCGGCAACAACATCCACGGCCCCACCTTCGGCACTCTTGCCCGGCTTTCCCTTCTTGCCGGCGCCAGCGGCCCCGCCGTTGCCACCCGGCTGATTCAAGGTGCCGGCAGCGCCAACGGAACCTTCACTCCCACCCGCTCCCGCCGCACCTGATGCTCCTGTGACAAGGCCCCCCTGCAGCGTGAGGTCCCCAAGCGTCAAGGTGCCTCCCGACTGCGTGAAAAACCGCGTGACACCTCCGCCCGTGAACGAGACGTTGAAGCCGTTCCCCTCGATGTCCGTCGTACCGCTGGTCACGGTGATGGCAGAGGTAAAGGCAACGGTGCAGTTGAGACCGAACGTGATCGTCCCGTGAGCGGCCACGGCGGTCGCGAGTTCCGCTTCCGTCGGGCAGGAGGTAAAGGACTGTCCAGCCGGACCGGCAGATGCGGGCGCAGATCCACACAACCAGAACGCCCCAAGGGCGGTCGAGACCGCGATCGGGGTCATCCAGCGGAATGCGCCACGGCGAGTTCCTCGAGAGCTCATTCGTCGGTTCATGGGTGCGTATACCTTCCCTTGCGAGTCGGCCAGAACTTAGTCCGACCTGGGAAGGGAGGCCCGAGACATGGGACATTGCGAGACAAAAGAGAAGCCTTCTGCGACACTTCCGCCGCAGAGATTCGGCATGGGTCGAACCCACCCGAGCCGAGGACTCAGGCGACGCCGGCGCCCACTCGTCGTTGTGGCACCAGCCCGGAACGCGCCACATGGCGACTCGATGGGACGACAGAGTCCAGATAGTCGTAACCTTTGACCAAGGCAGAAGGAGAGGAGTGGTCGATGCGCTTCAATCACATGGAGCTCACAGTGCCCCGAGGGACATTGACCTCCGAGTTCCGGGAGGAAGTCGATGCCTTCTACGGGTCCGTCTTTGGCTGGAACGGATTGGACACTGAAGTTGTCGGTCAGCTCTGTCACCTCCTCATGCCCGACCCGGACCAGTTCATCCTCCTCGCCGAGAGCGATAAGCCCATGTCTTCACCGGGCTACGACCATCTGGGTCTGCTCCAAGAGAGCCGAGACGAGGTGGACCATCTGCTCGAAGGATGCGAGCGATACGCCGACAAGGACGACCGGGTCAAGATCGTTCGCTATGAGGACCTGGTGTACCCGGGATTGACGGTGCACGCGTTCTACGTCAAGTACTTACTTCCAGTGTTTTTCGACGTTCAGAGCATGGAGCGCGGCACCTAGACCAGTCGCGTCATCAACGTCCCCAGACGTCGAAAAGTAATTCTTCGTCCAGATGATTGCTTGTCCTGACTCTGAATCCTCTGCCGCCCTTTGGCCCTTACGAGCTTTCTTCCTTCCCTACGCCGCCTGATCTGTTGCCGCCGTGTCCCGCGCACCATCTTTGGCAATGGTGCTTCCTGGTTCCTCTCAGTAGATTCATCGGCAATTAATGTGCGGTCAATCACCCGATTGGGTGATAATCGACATCCCAAGGCATCTAGAGTGTCGCCGTGGCCAGGCCAATCAGGGTTGCGCTTGTCAACGACTACACGATTGTCCTTGAAGGGCTCCGCGCTCTTCTCAAGGCGAGCGAACCCGAAATTCACGTAGTCGAGATTGCAGTTCGCAAGACCCCAAGGCAACGGATCGACGTCACGCTTCTCGACACATATGGAGAACTCGGAACCCTCGGCGAACGAGTCGGCGCTTTGGCTGCGGATCCGAGCAACGGAGCGATTCTGGTGTTCAGTTTTTCGGACCAACCACAGGCGGTGCGCCACGCCCTGCGCGGCGGCGCGCGGGGCTTCATCTCTAAGTCCCTGCCGCGTGAGCAGATCATCGATGGGATCAAGGCGGCCGCCCGCGGAGAGAGCGTGGTTCTCACCCAAAGGTCGCATCATGCAGTCGTGGATGAAGCACTGCGATGGCCAGGCCGTGACATCGGGCTCACCGAGAGAGAAAGTGAGCTTCTGTCCCTGCTTTCGACCGGGATGACGAATAGAGAACTGGGAAACCACCTTTACATCAGCGAGAACACCGTGAAGACTCAGCTACGCCATCTTTACGCCAAGTTGAACATCCGAAATCGTGCTCAAGCAGTAGCGATTGCCGGGCAGGGGCTCCTGGGCGATCATCGCCGTCAGACGAAGGCCGTCGATTGATATTTCGGACCCGTCTGCAATGGCGTGAGATTCGATATTGCCAAAGAACCCTCGGGCGTCTGTGAAGATCTCGAAGCCGGGAACCACCTAAACAGAAAGGACGACTCCATGCCCAACAAGTTGGATCACGCCGCAGAAGTAGTCGGGGATGCAGTTGGTGCTGTCGAAGCAGCGACGGCAACCGCTGGCAAGAGAGTGAAGCAGGGTCTGAGCGAGGCGGCGGCGACCATTGGGAGCTCGCGTACGGCGGAGCGAGTTGAGAAGAGGCTGAACCCGACCCGGAAGGCCGTTGCCAAGAAGGTCGCAAAGGCGAAGAGGACCACGAAGAAGCGGGTGGCAGCGGCGAAACGGAAAGCGGTGAGCACGAAGAAAACCGCCAAAACGGGCGCCGCCACGGCGAAACGTAAGGCCGTGACCACGAAGAAGTCGGCCACGAAGAAGGCGGCTCCAACGAAGCGAAAGGCCACCACCGCAACCAAGAAAACGGCGAAGCGGGCCACCACGACGACGAAGCGCAAGGCCACCGGGGTCAAGAAAGCTGCCAAGAAGACCTCGGCGTCCACGAAGCGCAAGGCCACCGGGGTCAAGAAAGCTGCCAAGAAGACCTCGGCGTCCACGAAGCGCAAGGCCACCGGGGTCAAGAAAGCTGCCAAGAAGAGCTCGACAAGCGCCAGGCGAAGCGCCGTCGCTGCGAAGAAGCAGGCGAGGTAAAGAGTCCGAACTTCACGACTCGACTGATACTTGGAGGATTCGAACCTCGGTAGAGACTGCCTGTGACTACGACGCTCAGATCCGCATAGGTCTACGGTTGTTTTCCATTGCCGCGCCGTCGTCGAAGAGGACAGGACGGTAAGTGACTCAACGGCGGCGGTGGCAAGCGAGCGACCGGAGCGCGGTATCTCTCAGAGGCCCCACCCGTTCTTCCATCTCAGAGCTCGGATTTCGAGCCACGGTCCGCTCCGGCCTCCAGGAGTTCGAGCGCGGACACAGCCTACGAAAACCGCGACCGGCCCGTCCCAGGAGGCGGATTTGTCGTTGCGCCGGAAGCACGTTGAGGAAGCTAAAGTGGAAGCACCATCCTCTCTGCAGAGAGTGATCTGCAGCTCGACGGAATGTTGCTCAGTCGGATTTTTTCAGCACGATCGCAGCCACGTGACCCACCATGATTTGTGCCACCCATTCGTAGCCCTCGACCGCGAGTGTATTGAGCTCCCCTTCGAGCTCGTCGACAGCCTGTGGGACCCGAATCACGCGGTACTGGTCGGTCATGCTCGCAGCCTACGGCGCTTGTGTGCCGAGCCTCCATGGACTGACTGACCTACGGTCGCTCCTCACAGACCGAGAACGTCCGAGCCAGGCGACCTGTCGTTGCGCCTCGAGGCGAAATCCGGCTGCCTTTGCGCGTTCTGGAGCCTTTCTAGGCCACCTTCACCCATCGCATTTTCTGCCGCTCCCCGGCGGTGAACCCTGCCCAGACGCCGTGGAGATTGAGGTCGCTCATGGCGAAGTCAAAGCACTCTGAGCGCACCGGGCAACCCGAGCACAGTTTCCGAGCACGAGCCAGGTCCTCTGGACGATTCGAGAAAAATGGGACGGTTTTGCCCCTGCAGGCTGCCTGTCCAAGCCAGTTCAACGAACCCGCTCGCTTCCCGACGCCGGCGCTCGATCAGGGTGCTGACCCGCGCGACCTCTTCTGAAGGCTAGCGGGCCCGGATCGAGACGAATCGCATGGGTCGTTATCGCTCACCCGATATTGACTGAATGACCCGCTCGGGCGGCGTGTTCACAAAGCATTCATCCTGAATGCCTACCGTTTCGGGCCTGGAACCAGTAAACCGGTATCAGCCAAGACATGAAGTCCTCCCCTGGACATGGCAGCGATTCGGCCTCGCCATTCACCCCCCCTGTGGCGAGGTCGTTTCGCGTCCCGTAGTCGCACTCGGCCTCGGCAAACGCGCACCTAGTCGGACGTCGTAACTGTTGACTCCCCGGTCACGCCGTGGTCTCCTCTCTTTGGGAGAGACCGCTCTTCCAGTGGGCCCGCCGTTAGCGACAAACACGTTGACCGTCCGGGCTTGCCCTGCTGCAGCGAGCCGATTGGGGTGCTCCGCAGGGATGAGATGGGGTGAAAGAGATCGAGTCCTATCGTTACAAGCGCAACGCGGATCTTCTTGTTAGTCCTCGTGGCTGATGCCGTGCTGAATGTCGAAGAGCTCGTGCTCCCTGCGGAATGCTCGACGTGCAATTAAGAAGGCGACACAGAAGACGATGCTGTTCTCGATCGCGTCATAGAACAGTTCCGCAGTCATATGAGGCAGATCGGACAAGAGCCCGAGCGTGCGGTGCACGTAATCTGCGCTTCCAGCTTGCTCACCAACCCAAGTGGGGTGGCTCGAGAAGAACAATCCCATTGCGATCCCGATTGCAGCGATTGTGCCGAGGATCAAATAGACGAACCAGACCTTGCTCTTCGGTTGTTGCCTGACCATCATGATGATCTCCCTTCGACGGTGATTACTGCCCTCGCTGAATTCGGGCCCGTGGCCGAGGTGGACGTCTTGTCAGATCACGATACGGCGTGGCTCTACTCGACCATGGCCCGACCCTGACTCTGACTGCCAAGACCGTGGAACACGTCGACCCACATGTGGTACTTGCTCTGAAGGCCGAGCGGTGATCATTAGCTTCGATCGAGCAACGCGCGGCCGCTCGTCTTGATGGACTGATGACCACCCTCTATGCAATCGTGGCACCCATGGGCCACCAAGATGTGTGGTGATCGCACTCTTGGAGTCCTCTGCGACTCTGTCAGGGTTACTTCTGGTGTTCCTCGGATTCATACTTACCGCTGCCGGCTCGCTCGACGGCGATGTGTCTCCTGCCGTCCACAAGGCGCTCCACAAGATTTCGTTGGTTCATTTGACCGCCTTCGCGATCGGACTCTCGAGTGTCGCGCGGTTCCTTGTGTCACCGGACTCGACGAGCGCTAGAAGATGCCGAAGCTTCGGCCAACGAATCGATGCAAGACGAGAGCGCTCTCGCCAGTTTCGACCTCGCCGGGTTCGGGAGCTTGCGAAGCATCCGCTCCTCCACAGCGTTGACTGCAGTGTTGGCAGATTTCAGAGTGCGCCGACCAGTCTCAGTCAGTTCAGCTTGGAGGACGCGTTGGTGCTGCGGATGAGGATGTCTTACGACGAACTCAAGTCTCTCCAGTTCTTGTAGGACGGCGTGCATGCTCTGTGGCGTCACGAATGTCCGACGAGCGAGGTCGGCATTCGAGAGCCCGGGCACTTCATCCAAACCGGTGAGGACGGCGAACTGGGTCACCGTGAGATGGTGAGGCCTGAGAGCATCGGCCATCGCGTCGTGGAGGACCGACTGCGCCCTCTTTATCAAGTAGCCCACCCTGGCCATCGTGACCTGGTCCACGCTCACCTCACTATCAGCCTACCTGATATAGTATCAGGGTACCTTATAAACGATACCTGATCCCCCTCACAGAAATGGACACCCAATGACCGCACTCGGCCCTGACTTCATCGCTCTCCAGGTTCGCGATCTGGAGGCTTCCGCCGCCTTCTATACCGAGCACCTTGGCCTCGTCCGTGCTCAGGTGAGTCCTGACCACGCCGTTGTCTTCGCCACGGAGCCCATCGCGTTCGCCTTGCGGGCGCCGCTGGTCGATCTTGAGGCAGTCGAGCACCTCGGGTGGGGTGTGGCCATCTGGCTGAAAGCGGACGATCCGCGGGATCTGCACGACGCAATGGTTCTCGCGGGTGTCCCGATCCTCGTCGCACCTTTCGATGGACCTTTCGGTCTCACCTTCACCTTCGCCGATCCCGACGGCTACGCCGTGACAATTCATGGCTGAAATTATTCCGCGCACAAGCTTCGGTTTCTCCCCGAAGGGGCCGTATTCGTTGGCGGCATCGATTCGGTACCTCGAGGGATTCGCTCCAGCCGTCTACGACGCCGAGTCAGATGCGACCTTGGAGATGGCCTTCTGCGTCGACGGATATTGGAACCCAGTGGCTGTGCGCATCCACGAGGAAGCCGGTGCTGTTCACGGCATGGTTCACGGCGGCGACGCGCTTGCCCCAGCGGTCATCGCGGCGGCAGTCGAGCAGGTCGAGCGGATCCTCTCCCTCGACATCGACGGTCGAGGCTTTCCCGACATTGCGCGTCAAGACCCAGTAGTCGCTCAACTCCAGTCGAGATATCCCGGCCTCCGCCCCGTGTGCTTCTGGTCGCCCTACGAATCCGCAGCGTGGTCGGTGATCGGACAGCGAATCCGAATGGTGCAGGCAGCGGGGATCAAGGCACGCATTACCGCCGAGCACGGTGAGACCATTGACGTTGGCGGTCGAATGGTCCGCGCCTTCCCGAACCCAAGCAAGCTGGCCCAGCTGTCCACGATCAAAGGGCTGAGCGAGACCAAAGTCCAGCGCCTTCGAGGTGTCGCCGAGGCCGCCCTCGGCGGAATCCTTGGCGCCGGCCGGCTGAGGTCACTTCCCCGATCCCAAGCCCTCGAGGAGTTGATCGCCATTCCCGGAATCGGCCCGTTCTCGGCTGAACTGATTCTTCTCCGCGGGGCAGGTGATCCGGACTTCACGCCCACCGCCGAGCCGCGACTTGCCCGAGCGATGGCGATCGCCTACGACATGAAGGCACCGCCCGACGCCGCCGACATCGCCGAGATCAGCGAGATCTGGAAGCCCTACCGCACGTGGGTCGCGCTCCTCCTCCGCGTCATGCTCGAAGACGAGACCCACGAAATTGCGGGACAAGCCAACACCAGAACGCCAGGACTTTGAGCCCGACGTTGCGCTACCAGCACGCCCTGCGACAATGAAACCACGTGGTAGCCGACGTCGAACCGCACTTCTCGCGGGTGGCGGCACCGACGACGACCCGGGCGTCGACGTGGTCGGAATCGCGCCGCCCCAAATCTCGCTAGGCAATGCGGGCAACGGCGGTCTTGAACGTGCCCCTCTTGTTGGCGGTGACGGTGAAGCCGTTGTCCGTGTTACATGGCGCGTGCGGAACGATCCAGACCCAAGGCTCCGAAGTGCCCGCCTATCCGGCCTCCGGGGTTAGCTCAACCCGCTCAGTGTCAGCACATCCCGGGCGGCCCCTGATGGGATCGTGGTCGGCTATCGAGTCGTCTTCCTATGAGCGATCTGGACGTCGAAGACGTGGCGAACGATCCGTTTCCTCATCGCTTCTGGCATCCTGAGGAACTCCAATCTGGTCACGCCATCGTCACCGCGCTCCAATACCTCGCCTTTAACTTGGACAGGGCCTGTAGACAACTCGACCACCAACGTCACCGTGGTCCCGACGGTTACTTCCGGCCCTGTGCCGACCTTGATGCCATTACCTGACAGATCGATCGATTCTGTGTGGACTGCCTCCTCATCCCAACCCGTCTCAAGCCAGTCACGTGTGTGAATCCGGACGGGCACTACGCACCGAACCCGAGCCCATTGGCGGCGCTGGACGGCGCCCGGGTTGTCGAACGGCGACAGTACGGAGGTCACCGGTGGTAAGGGGCCATTGGCCAGGACTTCAAGTCCTCCCTGCACGCGCAAGAGCGCCGAGCTGGAAAAGCACTCGGCGTACACCGCCCTGTCCGCCAGCTCAAATACGTTCATATCGTCTGTCTCGATACGAAGTTGGGAGCGTTCGGTCGTACCCGTAACGGTTGCGCTTACCGCGAGCCCTCCTCCGCGGTGAGGAGCCCTCTGGTCCTCGCGAACCGCATTGCGGCCTGCGGCAGGTCGAAGTTCGATCCCCTGACCGACGAACGACCTCAGAAAGTTGTCATCGAGCATCGGACCAATCCTCGGAGGACTCAAGTCTGCGACTTGTGGACGGTCTGAATCAGCCGACCCGGGACGTCGTAATTGCCCTCAGTCATTTCCGCCATTTCGCGCTGGAGGAGAGCTCCGAAATCGCTCCTCACGGATTGAGTGGCGGGCACTTCCCGAGCGACGGCCCGCCCGCAGGACCCTCGGTGTGGCGGACCGCCGTGGTCTGCCCAGGAGCCTTTGTGGCGGTGGGGCCTCAGCCAGCGGTCGTACTGCGAAGGGATCGTCGCTGCGGGCCGCTGTGGACGGAGACGCCGGAGAACCTCGACGGCGTTGGTGACCGCCCGGAAGTCGCCCGCGGCGCCACCACGGTCGGGATGGGTTCGCTTGACCTTCCCACGATAGGCGCGCTCGAATTTCCTCGTACGAAGCGTCTTCGGCCAAGCCGAGGACAGCCCACGGGTTCCATCCCGTCATGACACATCCTTGTCAACTGCCGGCGTCCATGCCGGCCACACAGATCCTTCTGCGCTCCTTCTCCCTCGGCATTCTCGCCCTTGAGCTTGAACGGTGGATCGAAGTCAAGACCGTGCGCACCCGGCCGGCCACAGCAGTGCTCGTGGAGAGCAATCGCTCGGCGACCCGGACTTGGAAGAGTGAAGAGCTGCGATGTACGCCACCCTGGGCCTCCGTCTGATCTTCCACCCTGAGGACGACACGCTGGACATTGAAGCTCGACCGGAAGCGTGTGCTCAGGTGCCTGTCGGAGAACCGACTGGCAACTGAGGTCCACTCCCGGTGGTGATGGAAAGTCGCTGGTCCACGCTCCGTCCAGACGCAGTTCGTGACGATCGTCAACCAAAGACACTCGATTCTGGCATCGCTCGACCTGGCCATCACCGCGTACGCTGAGCTTTAGGACCGGGTCGTCAGAGCCCGCCAGAGACATATGGGGGGCCATACGGCATGGCAACAAGTTCCGGCAGAGCCATTGATAGGCGCGTCGCGCTTGTCACCGGGGCTAGTCGCGGCATTGGAAAGGCGATCGCCGTCCACCTGGCGCAGGGCGGGTTCGACGTTGCGGTGGGCGCCCGGACGATGCACGACGGAGAGCAGCGAGAGCACTCGTCTACGGTGACCAAATCCGACACAAGGGCGCTCCCGGGATCATTGGCGTCCACCGCCGCGCTGGTCGAACAGAACGGACAGGAAGCTCTTCCCGTCTTCATCGATCTCCTCGATCGCTCATCACTGGCGTCTGCCACGGCGAAGGTTCTGGAGCATTGGGGCCGCATAGATGTCCTTGTGAACAACGGTCGCTACGTAGGACCGGGCCACATGGATCTAATCCTTGATACCCCGATTGAGCTCATCGACCGCCACCTGGAAGCCAACGTGGTGGCTCCGATCGTTTTGACCAAGCTTGTTCTCCCTCAGATGTTGGAACGTGGCCATGGCGTCGTCATCAATTTGGCTTCCAGCTCCGGAACCATGGATCCGCCCACTCCCGCTGGCAAAGGAGGATGGGGGCTGGGCTATGGCGCATCAAAGGCCGCGCTCCACCGGATGGCAGGCATCCTGGCAGTCGAGCTCAAGGACCAAGGCATTCTCGCCTTCAACCTCAGTCCGGGCTTCATCGCAACCGAGAGAATCGCCATCGACATGGGCGAATTCGGATTCGATGTGTCGAAGGGTGCACCCGCTGACGTGGTCGGAGCAGTGGCAGCGTGGCTTGTCACTTCCCCCGACGCAATCGAACGCAACGGACAGTGGATCGAGGCACAGCCGGTGTGCCGTGAGCTACACCTGCTCCCAGATTGGTCCTGAATTCTGAGCTCCCCCGCTACTGTCGTCCTTCAATGGTCGAACCACTCTCCACCCGTGACTTGCTAATTGACGCCGCGGCGCGACTCTTTGCCGAGCGGGGCGTCGACAATGTCTCCATCGCCGAGATCGTTCGGTCCGCCAACCAACGAAATACATCCGCAGTCCACTATCACTTCGGCAACCGCGATGAGGTGCTGCGGGCGGTACTCGCTCGCCATGTGCCTGAACTGGCGGAGCGACGGGCGGTCCTCCTCGAACGTGCTCGCTCTCACCGAGCAAGACAGTCCAGAGCCGCTGCCGAAGCCATCGTTCGCCCCATCACGGAGTTTGCCCAAGGAGGGTGGCGGCAACGGGCCTACCTGCAGATTGGGTCCGATCTGGCGGGGGCACTCGAACGTGTGCCACCGGCAATCCGTGCTGTCTTGAAAGAGACGGCTGGTCATGAAGCCTGGGATCTCCTCCGCCGGTGCTATCCGAAGATCCCCAGTGACCTCTGGCGGACTCGCCAGGACATTTGCATTGTCTTCATCGGTAGAGCCGCCGCAGACAGGGCGCGCCAGCTGGATAGTGGTGGTGGACCACGCGTGCTTTCCGATGATCGGTTCGTCGACAATCTGGTTGAGATGCTCCTGGGCGCCATGAAGGCGCCCCACCGTTCCAGCTGACATGCTGAACTCATGGCACGGGACTACGAAGTACCCACCACAGAGACACTCAATCAGATGTACGAAGATCTCAAGAACTGGAACCGATGGGGCCAGGATGACGAGCGGGGCACCCTGAATTATCCTGACGAGCGAGCACGTGAAATCGGCCAGCCGCCTGGTTGTCAGTGGGAAGTCAATCAGCTTGGCCCACGACCTTGGTACCGAACCCCTCCCCGAACACCCCCATCCGGTGCAGCATCACATGCTTGCGTCGGGCGACGCCCGCGACGCCAACGGGATTCCCGGATACGAGGCAGCCCGTGACCATCTCTCGCTCGACATCCATGGGCTCACGACGACGCACGTCGACGCCCTCTCGCACATGTTCGTGCGAGGTGAGATGTATGGCGGCCGGCCGGCAAGTGATGTGCGCAGTGACGGCGCGAAGTCCAATACTGTCCTCTCCATGGCGGACGGTGTTGTGGGACGCGGCGTCCTTCTTGACATTCCGCGATCCTTGGGGTGCCCATTTCTCGACACTGGCGATGTGGTGACCGCGGCTGACCTGGAAACGGCGGAATCCGCCCAGCAGGTGCGCGTCGGGGAAGGCGACGTACTCCTGATTGCGTGGGGTCGAGAGGCCCGAAGGACAGCCAAGCGAAGCTTCGACGGCTTTTCGGGCCTGCACGCCGACTGTCTGCCCTGGCTTCACGGGCGCAAGGTAGCCCTCCTGGGCAGTGACGGCATTTCAGACCCCATGCCGTTTGTGGGCACTCCCTTGTGGCCATTTCCCGTCCATCAAATCGGCATCACCGCCATGGGCCTGCACCTCATCGACAACATGGCTCTCTTCCGATTGGCCGAATCCTGTGCGGTGGCGGGCTCGTGGGAATTCCTGTTCACCATGGGGCCACTCCGCATTGCCCGGGGCACCGGATGCCCAGTGAATCCGGTTGCCGTCCTATGAACCCCTTCGAGGAGCTGCGGGCAATGATCCAGCGCTATGCGCGGGCTGCTGACGAGCGGGACATCGATGCCCTCGGCGAGCTGTTTCACCCCGAGGCCGTCATCCTGGGCGTCCACGGAGAGCAGAACCTCGAGCAATGGCTCGCCGCGATGCGGGCACCCCGCTCGTTTCCGCAAAGCATGCACGTGCTCGGCGACCCGCTGATCGAGCTGGGTGAGAACGCCGAAGATGCGACGCTTGACACCTATGCGGTTGTGTACCAACTCAACGAAGCTGCGTCGGGAAAGGGTGACCTCACCCTGGGCATCCGCTACATCGACCGCGCAGTCCTTCTGGACGGGGCCTGGGTCATCAGACGTCGCGAGGCTCACACCATGTGGATTCGCTGAACGACACTAGGACTGGCCGCTACGCAGGAGACGACCGGGTGTAGCTCGAGTCACTTCCCCATCGCGGATGGTGATCTGACCATTGACCATTGTGGCCAGAAAACCTTGTGATCGCTGCTCGAGGCGGCGGCCACCCCCGGGTAGGTCATCAACGAGTGTCGGGACGGCCGGCCCGACCGTAACCGGGTCGAACACATTGAGATCCGCCGCCATGCCAGGTCGGAGCAAACCGCGGTCATTGAAACCCCAAGCCAGCGCCGGAGCCAGCGTGATCATCCGGACTGCTTCTTCCAGAGTGAATTCTTCCCGATCACGTACCCAGTACCCCAACAGGTGCGTGTGAATCGAGGAGTCGGCGATCTGGCTCAAATGGGCACCCGAATCCGAGAATGTCATGACGGCGCGGGGGTGCCGCAGGGCTCGAAGCAGTACCTCCTCGTCTTGGGGATAGAGACTGGGTTGAATAAAGAGTTGATCACCGCCCGAGGCCACGCAGAGGTCGATCATGGCCTCGGCGGGGTGCACGCCCCGTTGGCGCGCAACCTCTGCTACCGAGGGATTCGGTGGCAGCCCCTGCTGATACACCCGGATCCCTTCGAAATCGGGCGGTCGGGCCTGGGCGCCCAAGCCCTTCCATTGGCCGTAGTCGGCGTGCACGGCGGCATTGACGAAAGGTTGGCGCTGCTCAGCGTGCCCGAGCACTGCCAACTGCTCATTGAGAGGGCGCTCCCGGAGGTCCCGCCACTCCCCCAGCAGGTCAAAGGGGAGGCGAGTCTTGAGCGACAGCAGTACCGAGATTCCCCGGCAGTGTGTCTGCGCTATCGCCCGCCCACCCGCGTCGGCTACGTCGTCCAGGAAATCGAGGAGGTGGCCGGCCCCGCTGGTGGCCACCAAGCCGAATGTCAGCGGGATGCCGGTATCTGCCGCCAACGTCTTCATCCGGTTCAGCGTTCGCTTTCTCTGTTCGGGATCGGGAGCCGACATGCCGCTGTCGACCCCTTCGAATATCCCGTACCCCACGTCGCTCATGGCCTCAACGAGTGCCACCACCTCGTCCCAGGACGCCAGCCGCGACGCAACCGGCCGGTCGTCCGAGGTGAGGTGGTGCTCTATCCGCGACGTCGAGAATCCTGCCGCTCCCGCTTGCAACGCATCTTTCAGCTGTCCAACCATGAGACGTAGATCATCAGGCGTTGCCTCCTCGACAAATGCCCGCTCACCCATGGCCCAGGTGCGCAGAGCGGAATGACCGATATTGGCCGCGAAATTGATGCCCTTGGCCAATCCGTCCACCGCGTCGAGGTACTCGGGGAACGTTTCGAAATTCCAGTCGATTCCTTCAGCCAAGGCTCTGGGATTTATGTCCTCCGCCCGCTCGAGGTTTCGAACGACAAGCGCTCGTTTGTTCGAGCGGACCGGAGCCAATGTGAAGCCACAATTGCCCATCACCGCAGTCGTCACACCGTGCCAGCATGAGCTACTCCCCGAAGCGTCCCAGAACACCTGCGCATCCATATGGGTGTGCCCATCAATAAAGCCTGGGGTGACGACGTGTCCTTCGGCATCGATCTCGTCAGTGCCACGCGCAGAGATCCTGCCGACGTGGGCAATCTGACCCTCAATGACGCCCACGTCAGCCCGAAAAGATCCGAGCCCGGAGCCGTCAACCACGGTCCCGCCACGGATCACGATGTCAAAGGCCATTCGACCCCCCCACCTTCATAAGTAATGGGCGTATATTAGACGCCATGGCCTCTTCCATCGAGATACACGCACGGCTCAACCGGCCAGTTATCGATATTGATGGACACATGGCTGAGCACTTCCCAACCTTGGCTCCCTACATCGAACAAGAGGGCCTCTCTCTCGACCACCCGTCACTGCGGCGGCTCATACCCCCGTACGGGGGGACCGACCGGACTTGGCATGAGCAGACCCCCGAGGAACGAGCAGCCACCCGAACGCCCCGCGGCCCCTGGTGGAGTTCACCCGCCGGTCGCACCATCGACCTGGCCACCGCTCTCTTTCCCGAACTGCTCTACGAGCGACTTGACGAGCTGGGCATTGACTTCGGGGTGATCTATCCCAGCCTCGGGCTGGTCTTTCTCCACACTGCGGACGAGGCTTACCGCCGCGGCACCTGTCGAGCAGTCAACCGGGCCAATGCGGAAACGTTCGCCCCGTACTCGGATCGCTTGACGCCGGTTGCCGCAATCCCGATGCACACACCAGAAGAAGCGGTCGCTGAGCTGGAGCACGCGGTCACCGAACTGGGCTTCAAGGCGGTGCTCTGCGCCGGCTACGTGCAGCGTCCCTTCGACGCACTTGCTCACCATGACCCAGAAATCGCGCGCTACGCCTTCTGGTTGGATCAATTCGGCCTCGACTCTGCCCACGACTACGACCCGGTATGGGCCAGGGCGCAGGAGCTCGGTGTCTCCATCGCCTTCCATTCGGGATTCATCGGCATGACCCCGTATCGCTCCCCTTCGAGCTACGTCTACAACCACATCTCCATGCTGGCAGAAGGGCAGCAGGCGCTAGCCAAGTCGCTCTTCCTGGGTGGCGTCACCCGGCGATTCCCGCAGATGAATTTCGCTTTCCTCGAAGGCGGGGTGTCATGGGCGGCCGCGCTGTATTGCGACCTAATTGGCCACTGGGAGAAGCGAAATCTCGATGCCTTGCGCCGTAACCTCGATCCGGCGCTGGTCGATCGCTCCATGATGGCCGAACTGATGACTCGATACGCCCCCGACACAACCGCCGTCCGTAATCCCTTGGGCCGGCGGCCCGCTGAACCCAGCGACATGCTGGACGAATGGGCGCATTGCGGCATCCAATCGGCCCTGGACATCAAGGAGCTCTTTGTCGATCGCTTCTACTTTGGTTGCGAAGCGGACGACCCTCTCACTTCCATGGCCTTCAACACGGCCATCAACCCCTTTGGTGCTGAGCTCCACGCCATGATGGGCTCGGATATCTCCCATTGGGACGTTCCCGACATGGCTGAGGTGCTCGAAGAGGCGTGGGAGATGGTGGACCACGGATGGATCGACGAGAGTGCCTTTACAAAGTTCACCTTCGACAATCCAGTCCGCTTCTATACCGGTACCAATCCAGGGTTCTTCAAGGGCACGGTCGTCGAGTCGGCCGTCGACGACTACTTGGCTGGCGCCTGACGTGCTCGACCTCATATTGCGCGGTGCCACCGTGGTCGACGGAACGGGCCATTCATCCATGGTGGCGGATGTCGGCATTGCCGACGGACGAATCGCTGAGGTCGGCCATGTCGACCAAGTAGCCCAAGAGACGTGGGACGTCAGCGGTTCGGTCATATGTCCAGGTTTCATCGATGTACACACTCACTACGACGCCCAGCTCCTGTGGGACACCACCGCCAGCCCCTCAGTTCTCCACGGCGTCACCACGGTGTTGGGCGGTAACTGCGGGTTCTCCATCGCACCACTGGCGCCCGGCGACGCCGACTACATCCAGCAGATGATGGCAGTCGTCGAGGGCATCCCCCTGGGCGCCATGCAGGACTCGGGCACGTGGGACTGGACGTCCTTTGCGAACTATCTGGCTCGGGTCGATCAGGGCCTGGCCGTCAATGCGGGCTTCTTGGTCGGGCACTCCGCCATCCGACGAGCCGTTATGCGCGACCAGGCCACCCGAGCCCCCGCCACGACGGACCAACTCGCCGCGATGGTTGGTCTGCTCAGAGCATCGTTGGAAGGAGGCGCTTTGGGCTTCTCCTCGTCGCTCGGAGAGGGCCACACGGACGGCGCGGGTCGTCCCGTGCCTTCCCGCGCGGCCACCTTCGGGGAGCTGGTGACCCTGGCCGGCGTTCTCCGTGACTACCCAGGCACCACGTTGGAATTCATTCCGACCGTCGGACCGATTCCCCATGATCGGATGCAGCTCATGGTCGACATGTCCCTGGCGGCGGATCGACCTCTGAACTGGAACCTGCTCGGCAGCCTGGCCTCTGAGGAGATCTACGCCCAGCAGCTCGAGGCATCGGATATCGCCACCGAGCAGGGAGCCCACGTGATTGCCCTCGCGTTGCCCGACATGATGCGGATGCGGGCATCGCACGTGATGCCGAGCATGCCGAGTTGGGGTGAGGTCCTTGGCCTGGACCACGCCGGCCGTCAGGCCGCGGTGGGCGACGCCGCCATCCGCAGCGCGCTACGCGCTGGAGCCGAGAAGTCAGCCAAAAGATCCATCGGCGTACTTGGGGACTTCGAACTGATGGAGATAGCCAATCCTGACTCCGAAGTGGCAGGGGCAGTCTCTGGGAGAGATCGCCAACACCCGAGGAGGGGACGCTATAGATGTGCTGATCGACGTCGTCCTGGTTGACGATCTCACGTTGTTCCTGGTCCTGCCTTCGCTCACGCCGTCATTGGGACGATCAGATGAGGGTTGGGAAGCCCGGGTCTCGGTGTGGAAGGACCCACGTGTGATGTTGGGCGGTTCTGATGCCGGCGCTCACCTCGATCTAATGTGCCACGCCAACTATCCGACCGTCATCCTGGGCGAAGTTGTCCGTGAGCGTGGCCTCCTCTCTATGGAGGAAGCGATCGAGATGATGACGGACCGACCAGCCCGACACTACGGACTGCGCCACCGCGGGCGCATCGCAGAAGGCTGGTGGGCCGATCTGGTCATCTTCAACCCGGACGAGGTGGCAAGCCAACCGACCGAGCTACTCCATGACCTTCCGGGCGGCGCCGAGCGCCTCCACGCCGGCTCGGTCGGCATCAGCCACGTCCTGGTGAGCGGCCGTCCCGTGGTAACCGACGGTGCAACCACCCAGGAACGACCGGGCCGGGTGTTGCGCTCCGGTGCAGACACAGACACCGTGGCCCTGGCTGATATCAGGCGGACGAAGCTCCATCGATAACAATTGTGGTCCCGCTGACGGTGGCCGCGTCCTCCGACGCCAAGTACGCCACCGCCGCCGCGACCTCGGCGGCATCGATCAGACGACCCATGGGGGAAGTTGACCTTGAGAGCAGCGCCATGTCCGCCCCTTCGGGTAGCCGAAATCCCCGCAGGAAAGGAGTGTCCACCGAGGCCGGGCACACGGCGTTGACCCGCACCCCATCACTGGCCAACTCCAGGGCCATCGATTTGGTCAGCATGATGACGCCCGCCTTGGAGGCGCAATAGGCCGCGTTGTACGGAGTGGCCCGGATACCCGCGACAGACGCCATATTCACAATGGAGCCCTTGGTCGCAACGAGCGGGCCGAGTGCAGCCTGGGAGAGCAGGAAGGTGCCGGTGAGGTTCACATCAATGATGTGTTTCCAATCTTCCAGCTTGACGTCACCAATCCGACTACCCATGCCGATGCCGGCCACGTTGACCAACACGTGTAACCGACCATGCTCGTCCATCACGCGCCCGACTGCAGCCCGACAAGAATCAGGGTCTGTCACGTCGCACGTGATCACGCCCTCGGCGGCGACGATGTCGCTCCGGATGACGATCGCGCCCTCGTCGCTCATTCGGAGGGCTACGGCAGCACCGATGCCGCTGGCTGCGCCAGAGACCAATACCACCCGCCCGTCGAATCGCCCCATGCGCTCAAGGTAGCTCGTTTGATGGGGCTCCATTATTGTGATCAGCCACATATGCGCCCCAACCCAGCCTCCCCCACAGTGCAACGCCTGACCGCTCAGGGACACTTGATTGGGGATACCTGGATCACGAGCGATGCGGCTGGCACCTATCAACATTGCGATCCGGCCACGGGTCAGGAGCAAGCGCTAGTGGGCTTGGCTGGGGTCGAGGACATCGATAGCGCCGTGCAGGAAGCCCAGGCTGCTCAACCCGCGTGGGCAGCCGCTCCGCCGGCCGCTCGTGCCGCCATCTTGTATCGGCTGGCCGACCTGCTCGACGAGCATGCCACTGAGGCAGCGCAACTGGCCGCACTCGACAACGGCACGCCCATCAGCGTCATGAATCCGGGCACCTACACGGCGGCATGGGTTCGTTACTACGCAGGATGGTGCGACAAGCTCGACGAGGAAGTCGTACCGAGCAAACGCGGTCGCCATTCAATCCGCCTCGAGCCATACGGTGTTATCGCTGCCATTCCACCATGGAACGGCTCCATGATGGGCATGGGCCAAAAGTGTGGGCCGGCACTGGCCGCGGGTAACGCCGTGGTCGCCAAGCCACCAGAGCTGGCGCCCTTCGGCATGCTGCGCTTCGCAGAATTGGCCCTTGAGGCAGGCCTTCCTCCTGGTGTGCTCAACGTCGTGGTCGGCGGGCCGATCGCCGGTTCGGCCCTGGTCGGGCACCAGGGAGTAGACAAAATCAGCTTCACCGGCGGGACCGCAACCGGGCGCAAGCTGATGGAGTTGGCTGCCCGTAATCTCACGCCACTGGTGCTCGAACTCGGTGGTAAATCACCCAACATCATCTTTCCGGATGCCGACCTTGAGGCAGCCGCCACGATGGCGGCGTACACCGGTCCGGCACTGCTCTCCGGTCAAGGCTGCGCGCTGCCCACGCGACTCTATGTCCATGTTGACGTCTATGAGCAGGTCGTCGAGCGTGTCGTCGAGCTTGTATCCGTCATAAAGGTCGGCGATCCGATGGATCCGGAGACGATCGTGGGACCTGTCGTCAATGAAGTGGCCATGCGCCGCATTCTGGGGGTAGTCGAGCAAGCACATGACGACGGGGCCACTTTGCTTACCGGCGGCGCACGGCTCGGCGGCGAACTGGCGGGCGGCTGGTTCATTCCGCCCACTGTGTTCGGCGATGTTGACCATCAGAGTGATCTCGCCGCGCATGAAGTGTTCGGTCCGGTACTGGCTGTGCTCAAATTCCACTCCGAGGACGAAGTCCTAGCCCAGGCGAACGACAATGATTTCGGTCTCTCGGCCTACGTTCACACTGCCGATCCCTCCCGGATCGAACGCCTTGTCCGGTACCTCGAAGCGGGCACGGTCATCGTGAACGGAATGGGGCGAGCGAGCCCGGCCGTTCCATTCGGGGGCACCAAGGACAGTGGGTTCGGCCGCGAAGGCGGCCGGGCGGGCATCGATGAGATGTTGCGCACGAAGACTGTCTTTATCACGACGTAGAACAGCCCTCGTTGACGGCCGCACGTGCGTCGTTTCTCAGGTCGTCCCCGTGGTCCAGATGAACGAGGCCGTAGAGATCGACCTTCGGGATTTCGCGTCGGAGCCCCAGTAGAGCAAAATCCGATTGGCGCTTCCAGCCCTGGGACCTGGAAATATAGGCGGTCCGAGGTCTCCTCGGCGCGATTCCTGCACACAACGCCCGCAAACACGATCAAGCCGCGAAGTCTGCTTGCGACAGTCTCGAGAATCAAAACGGAGCGCTCGCTGCAGGGTTTGCGTACTCCGAGCCCTGAGTAGCCTGTCGAAGGGCGAAGACGCGAAGCGGTACCGACAAGGAAGCGACGCATGGCTGAGGCACTCTCCTCGAGCGAAGTGGCCGGGGAGATCTCCCGGCACAAGACACATTCGTCGGGGCACGACCATGAAGACGACGGATCTGAATCAGGCGATGGCACACGGAACCATGACCGAACGCTCTCCGTCATCGAGGCTGTCATGCTGGCCGTCGTTGCCCTCCTCGCTGCTGACACCGGATACGCCTCGGCCAAATGGAACACCGAGTCGTCCGTTCGACTGGCCGAGGCCTCGGCCGCTCGGACTGAGGCGAACCGGGCAGCCCTCAATGCGCAAAATCTCCGTAACTTCGATTCGACTACCTTCAACACGTGGTTCACCGCCTACGTCGCTGGTGACACCACGGCGGAGACTTTGGCTGAGCGACGATTTCGGCCGCCGTTCAAGATTGCCTTCGATGCATGGCTTGCGACAGATCCCTTCACGAATGCGAAGGTTCCCCCAGGTCCGACCTACATGCCCCAATACAAACAGCCCGAGCTTGCCGCCTCGGCAGCCCTGGACAAGAAGGCCACCGAGGAATACACGCTAGGGGTGCAGGCAGGGTCGAACGCCGACAATTACATCCGAGACACTATCTACCTCGCCACGATTCTGTTCCTGATCGGGATAAGCGGCCATTTCCGTTTTCTTCGGATCCGGGTCTGCCTTGTAATTCTCAGCGGAGTAATGATGATCATCGCCGTTTTCACGATAGCGACCGCGCCACCCATCCCATAGCGAAGTCTCGAGCAGCATTTCCGAAGGAGCCAAAGCCCGACTAGCGGTTCCAGTCATGGGAGCCGGGAGCGTAAGCGGCGAAAGCCGCTCGAGTGCGACTCATGGAGCGTGGCGCGGTCCGACTGCGTTTAACGCCCAGTACGCAGTGGGACGGTTGCACGCGCCCCAATCGGACAATTTGCGGGCCCATCGTTTCGTCAGCAGCTAGCCACTCATTTCGTCTTCGCTAAGCGACGACACCGCGTCTCCGAAGGTCCGCGATCGAGCCCCCGAGGTCGAGCTCTGCCAGCAGCTCATCCGTGTGTTGGCCGAGAGCTGGTGAGTTTCCCCGCAGCGTTGCTGGAGTGGCCGAGAACCTTGTGGGATGGCGAGGAAGGCGAGTGCGCCCGACGACGTCGTGATCTGCCTCCACGAATAGACCCATTGCCTGGGCGTGGGGGTCCTCGGGTAACTCCTCGGCCGAAAGTATCATGGCGAAAGGCACACGCTCGGCCTGGAGGCGAGCCGAGGCTTCTGCCATCGAGAGATTTGCGGCCTGGGCGTAACACATGTCGACGATCCCCTCGAGGACATCGCGGTGACGGATCCGTTCGGCGATGGTGGCGACACGGGGATCGTCGAAGCCTGTGGCCCCCAAAGCCCGGCACATCCCAGCGAAGTCATGGTCTGATGTCGGAGTGACGATGCCCCAACCGTCGGTGAAGCGAATCGGAGAAAAGCCGGCCTGAAAGCTCGAGTGCTGTGTGTGGTCGGACTCGAGGAGGACCTCATTGGCCGCCGCGTCGGCCCACAAGAATGTTGTGACGGCGTCGACCATCGAGAGTTCGAGATGCTGGCCCCCACGTCCGCGGTCCCGGGCAAACAATGCGGCCGTGATCGCTTGAAAGGCGAAGAGCGCCGTCACCTTGTCGGCCGCCGACTGGCGCAGGAACACTGGCACTCCGTCGCCGGGATCGGCCTGGCTTGCCGCGAAGCCTGCATAAGCCTGGATCACGGTGTCGTAGGCGCTCCGGTCGCTGTACGGGCCGACGGGCCCGAACCCCGAGATGGATGCGTACACCACCTCGGGGTTCACCGATCGAACGTCCTCGTAGCCCAGGCCGAGGCGGTTCATGATGCCTGGGCGGAAGTTCTGAAGAACGACGTCGGCTCTCTCGGCCAGGCGGAGGACGATGTCGACGCCCTCTGGTTGCTGCAAGTCGACTGCGATGCTGCGCTTGCCTCTGTTGCAGACCAGATAAAGCGAACTCATCCCGTTGACAGCTACTCCTACCCAGCGAGCGATGTCGCCGATCCCGGGCCGCTCGACCTTGACCACGTCCGCTCCTTGGTCAGCCATCAACGCGGCCACGTAGGGACCGGTGAGTGCGATCGAGAGGTCAAGGACGTGTACGCCCTCCAGCGGGCCGCCCGAGGACGCGCGGGCCTCGTTCTTCGACATTGGTCAGGCGGAGAGATCGAGGCGCTGGGTCATCCGGAAGGCGGCTTCGAACAAGATTGTCGATCGAGCGTCAGGGCTCGCCGCCGTCGCGAGGAACTCGATGGGCATGGGACGAGGGGCCTTTCTGGGTGTTGGCCCGTCGCTCACGAGCCCGACGGTCAGCTAGAGGTTCATGGATCCGTATTCGACGAAGAATAGGGCTCAACGTTGCTGCCCGCCAGAGCTCGCGGATGCCGTGGGAGTGATCGGCGATCAGCGCGACAACGACGTCTGTGCTCCGAAAACCACCGGTTGGTGGGATTCTCAGAGCCGCCATTCGAAGGGGTCGGATTGCCGGCCACGCCCTGCGCGATCGATTGTGCGGATCCGCCACGTCGCTCACGGGACCTGTTCAGCGAATAGCCGCGTTTATTCCCCTTCGGTTGGTGTCGGAGGGGGGACTTGAACCCCCACGCCCTTGCGGGCACCAGCCCCTCAAGCTGGCGCGTCTGCCTATTCCGCCACTCCGACGGGCGAACACCTGAAATCAGGCGTCCGAAAATGCTAGCGCACCCCCGTGGAGCACCTGATCAGGCCAGGTGCTGGCGGCGGTCGGGCCGGATTCGGATCTTGAACCGTTACTGCCCAGGCAGCGACGGCGTCGTGTTGCTTGTCGATTCTGGTTGGCGAACCGCCCACTGCTGCGCATACCAGAGCAGACTGTCGCTCAGCGGTGTCGGCGTCACCCCACCGATAGTCCTGCTCCAGACGAGCGCGCTCGGTTCCGGGTAGAGCGGGAGCGACACCATCTCGTCCCAGAGCTGGGTGTCAGCCTGCTGGTAATCGGAGGCTGCCGCGTTCGCGGCGAGCTGCCGCGAAGCCGACAGCACGAGCTGGTCGAACTGCGGGTCCGAGAATCCCGTCCAGTTCTGCGATCCGTTCTTGCCTGGAGGACCCAAGGTTCGAGGTGTACCAGGCCAGCATCTGGCTCGGGTACGGGCTGAACGTCTGGGGCATCAGAGCCAGGTCGGCCCAGCCCGCCGCCAGCAACTCGCCAGCGTTCGTGGCCGTTGACGCCATGGTCATCGTCGTGTCGAACCCCGCGTCCTCGAGCTCGTCATGGATCGTCGGGGCCGCAGCGACTGCCCATGGGTCGGCCGCATCGACCACCATGTGGATCTGGAAGGGCACGCCAAAGGGATAGTGGTACAGCGGCATGCTCGCCGTCTTGACCAGACCGGCCTGCCGGACAAAGGCGGCCGCCTGATCGGGCACCGGCGTCACCGGGAAATTCACGCTGCCGCCCGCCCCGATGACGGTGGTCGAGGTCGACGAGGTCGGAACGGGCACGGTCGTCGTCGGGGGCGACGACGAGCGACGGCTTGTAGGAAGCCTGTCCCTGCACGTAGACGTGGCTGTCGGCCGGCGTCACACCCGGCACCGCCCAGCTCACTTGCTGGTTCACCAGGGCCTGACGGTTGATGGTCAGGGCGATGGCCGCCCGGAGATCGGGCGACAGCTTCGAGGTGAGCGAGCTCGCCATGTTCAGCTGGAGCAGCGTGTTCGAGTTCTGGACGTCGCTCTCCGCGCCCGGCAGTCCGGTCATTTCGGTCAGAAATGACTGCGTGACCGTGGACGGCTGCGCCACCTGGACGTAGCCCGTGCTCATCCACTGGGCGAGCTGGTCCGTCGAAGAGGCGATGTGCACCGTGATGGACTTGGCGTTGGCCGGTGTACCCCACCACTTCGGGTTCTGGACCAGGCGGATGGTCGAGCCGGAGACCGAGCCGATCTTGAAGGGGCCGCCCGAGAGGTCGATCGCCGGGTTCACCGTCGGGCAGTTGGGACTCCAGCCCACCTTCTCCATGACGTGGGCCGGCACGAGGTTGTCGAAGAGTGACTTCCAGTCGGCGAAGGGGTTCTTGAACTTCACCGTGACGGTGTGGCCACCGTTGGACCCGGTCGACCGAAGCGATATCCCGGTAGCCGGCGATGCTGGTCACGTCGGGCGAGGACGCCACGGGATCGCCGCGCTGCTCCTCCCAGGCGTACTTGAAGTCGGCCGCGGAGATCGGCACGCCGTCGGACCACACCGCCTTGGGATTCAAGGTGTAGACGACGGTCTGGGGACTGAGGTTGACCGGCTCGGCGGACTCGATCAGCTCCGAGTTCGGTTGGGGGATCCCGTTGCCGTCGACGACGAAGGGGCTGGGCAGGACGGCACCCAAGACGGTGAGAGCCCCTGGGTTGTCGCCTTCGACGGTGTTGGGGTTGCACCCCGACACAGTTTGCGTCATGCCGAAGGAAATGGCGCCACCGGCGACACCGACGTACGTGACCGTCGTCGTTCCGCTGCCGCCGGCGCTTCCGCCGCAGGCCGACACCAGCAGCCCCAGCGCTCCGACCGTCCCGACCAGCCAGCGCAGATGCCGGGGGCGATGGCCCCGGCCCGTCACTGCAGTCGGAGATCCAGCGTGATGGTGGCGAAGGCGAAGACGATGGCCACGGTGACGGTGATGCGGTCCAGGTTGCGCTCCACCACCGTCGAACCCTGTGCGGCAGCGCCCACCGAACCGCCGAACATGTCGGAGAGGCCTCCGCCCTTCCCGCTGTGCATGAGGATGAGGAAGATCAGGCCCAGGGCGCTCAGCGACTTCTATGACGATGTACACCCAGGTGAGTGCGGACACAGGAGCCCTCCAGCTCGGAACGGAATTCGCCCTTTACGGCCTAGGAACGGTAGCAGGCGCCGCTGGCCCGGATGATGTCAGTGAAGGGGGCAGCTTCGAGGCTGGCCCCTCCCACCAGGAGCCCGTCCACGTTGGGCTCGCTCATCAGGTCCGTCGCGTTCTCGGCGTTGACCGAGCCCCCGTACTGAATTCGGATGCTCTCCGCCGCCTCGTCGCCCCCCACCTTGGCCACCAAGGTCCGGATGAACACGGAGGCGTCTTCGGCGTCCATGGCCGTGGCGGCCTGCCCGGTCCCGATGGCCCAGAGCGGCTCGTAGGCCACCACCAGCGTCGCCAGGGTCTCGGCCGGGAGCCCGCTCAGGGCGGCCAGCACCTGCTCCTCCAGCACGCCCTCGGTGTGGCCCTGCTCCCGCTGCTCGGCGCTCTCCCCCACGCAGAGGATCGGCGTCATCTCGTGGCGCAGTACCGCCCGCAAGCGTGGCGGCGACCGTCGCATCGTCCATGCCGAAGAGGGTGCGGCGCTCGGAGTGACCCACGATCACGTAGGACGTGCCGAGCCGGGCCAGCATGCGCGGGCTCACCTCGCCGGTGCGTGCGCCGGCGTCCTCGTCCGAACAGTGCTGGGCCCCGAGCGAAACCGGGATGTGCTCCTTCTCCACCAGGGTCTGAACGGTGCGCAGGTCGGTGAAGGGCGGGTGCACCGAGACGTCGAGCTTGGCGACGTCCTCCGCCTTGATCCGCAGCCCGAGGTCGCGCACCGTGTGCAGAGCCTCGATGTGGTCGTGGTGCATCTTCCAGTTCCCGCTCACCAGCGGGCGACGCGTGCTCACCCCTGCGGCGCGTTGGGAGCCTGGCGCAAGGCGTCGATGCCCGGAAGATGTCCTTCGCTCTCAATGAACGACAGGGAGGCCCCGCCACCCGTGGAGAGGTAACCGATGCGGTCGGTCAATCCCAGCTCCTCGAGTGCGCTGGCGCTGTCACCGCCACCGACCACCGAGAAGCCCGGCGCCTCGGCCACGGCCTGGGCCACCACCTTGGTCCCCTGGGCGAAGCGCCTGTCCTCGAACGCTCCCAGGGGGCCGTTCCAGAGCACCGTCCCGGCCCGTTCCACCGCGGCCGAAAAGGAGGCTGCGGTCTCGGGACCGATGTCGAGGCCGGTCCAGCCGTCGGGCAGGTCGCCCTCGATGACCTTGACGCTGCCCCGCGGGCCGTGGCCCTCCGAGGGAGGACCGAAGGTGCCTCCGGGCTCGAGGGCCCGGGTGTCGGTGGGCAGAAGGATCTCGACGCCCGATGCCAGCAGTGCCCGGCATTCCTCGATGTGCGTTTCGTCCAGGAGCGAGCAGCCGACGTTCTGTCCTCGGGCCGCCATGAAGGTGAAGGCCATGCCGCCGCCCACGATCAGGGTGTCCACCTTGGTGGCCAGCACCTTGAGCACGGCGAGCTTGTCGGCCACCTTGGCCCCGCCCACCACGGCGACGAAAGGACGGGCCGGCTTGGCCAAGCAGGCCGCCGAGCACCTCGACCTCGCGGGCGAAGCGCACGCCCGCCGCGCTGGGCAGGAACTGGGGCGGCCCGACGATGGAGGCGTCCTTGCGGTGGGCCGCACCGAAGGCCTCGTCGACGTAGGCATCGAATCCGTCGATCAGCCGGGACACGAAGGCGGGGTCGTTCGCCTTCTCGCCCGGATCGAAGCGCAGGTTCTCGGTCAGCGTGACGCCGGGGCACAGGACGCGCAGACGTTCGCGCACGGGGTCCATCTCCCAACGGGGGTCGGGTGCGCCCGCCGGGCGGCCCAGGTGCGAGGCCGCCACGACCTCGGCGCCCTCGTCGAGCAGGCGCTTGAGCGTGGGCAGGGCAGCCGTGATGCGAAAGTCGTCGGCCACCGTGGCCCGTCCCCGCACGCCAATGTGCAAGGGCACGTTGAAGTCGACCCGGACCAGCACGCGCTTCCCGTCGACATCGGGGAGATCCTCGAGGAGCGGGAGCCCGCGCAAAGGGTCCATGTCGATCAGCGGGCTACCAGCACGCTGAGGTCGACCAGCCGGTTCGAGTAGCCCCACTCGTTGTCGTACCAGCCGAAGGTCTTGACCAAGGCGAGCTCGTCGTTGACCGGCATCACCTGGGTCAGCCCGGAGTCGAAGGTGCAGGAGGCGGGCGAGCCCACGATGTCGCTCGAGACGATGGGTTCGTCGGTGTAGTCGAGCACCCTGTCGAGCGGCGGCTTGGCCGCCGCCTCGGCGAATGCGCTGTTGACTTCGGCCACCGATGGCTTGCCGTGCACCACGCAGGTGAAGTCGGTGATCGATCCGACGGCGAGCGGGACCCGGAGCGACTGGCCGTCCAGGCGTCCTTTCATCGCCGAAAGCACCAGGTTGGTGGCCTTGGCCGCGCCGGTCGAAGTCGGCACGATGTTGGTCGCGGCCGCCCGGGCCCGGCGCTCGTCCTTGTGGGGCAGGTCGAGCAGGTTCTGGTCGTTGGTGTAGGCGTGCACCGTCGTCATGAGTCCGCTGACGATGTCGAAAGCGTCGTCGATCACCTTCACCATCGGGACGAAGCAGTTCGTCGTGCACGAGGCGTTCGAAATGACGAAGTCCTTCTCGGGGTCGAAGGCGTCGTCGTTCACACCGATGACGAAGGTGGCGTCGGCGTCCCCTGACGCGGTCGAAATGATGACCCGCTTCACCGTCTCGCCCAGGTGTCCCGCGGCGGCGGCCCGGCTCGTGAAGATGCCGGTCGACTCGATGACGATGTGGGCCCCCAGAGCATCCCAGGGCAGCCGCTCGGGCTCACGCTCGGCCATGACCCGGATCCGCTGGTCCCCAACCAGGAGGTCACTCCCGTCGACCTGGACCGGGACCGGCAGGCGCCCGTGGGTCGAGTCGTAGCGGAGGAGATGGGCCAGGGTGTCGGGCGACGTGAGGTCGTTGACGCCCACCACCTCGACGTCGGCGCCCGTGGCGAGCACCGCCCGCAGGTAGTTCCGACCGATGCGCCCGAAGCCATTGATCCCGACACGCACCGTCATGTCGCGTCCCTCTCTCTCGCCACAACCAGGACGTCTATGCCAGCAGACTTGACAGCGCCTGCGCCAGTTTGGCCGGGCTGTGGACCAACGTGTTCTCCCCGGTCAGGGAAACTTCTTGCACCGCCAGGTCCGTTGCGCCGGTGGCCATGCCGCCGATGGTGTCACACAGGACGACGTCGACCGCGACATCGTGCCTGGCCAGGGCCTCGACATGGGCCGCCACGTCGTAGCCCTCCGTCTCGGGGATCTGCGGGCCGCAGGTTGCAGACGTAGACAACCTGAGCGTGGGCTGAGCGCACCGCCTCGGCGATGCCTCGCACCGCCACGGCGGCCAGGACGCTGGTGAACAGGGAGCCGGGCCCGATCACGATCTGATCGGCCTCGGCGATGCGCTCGAGGGCCAGACGGCGGTGGCGCGGCGTCGTCGGGCACCACCGAGACCTGCCGGATGTCACACGTCCCCATGACCGCGACCTGGCCGGCCACCGTGCCCTGGGCCGATTCGGCCTTCAGGGTGACGGGTTCTGCGGTGGCCGGCAGGACCTCGCCGTGCGCCCCGAGGAGCTGGGCTGCCTCGCGGACGCCCAGCACGAGGTCGCCGGTGGCGTCGATCAGTCCGGTCAGGATGAGGTTGCCCAGCGCGTGGCCGGCCAGCTCGCCCTCCTCGAAGCGGCGCTCGAAGGCGATGGCCAGCGCGGAGTCCTCGTCGGCCAGGGCGACCAGACACTTGCGGATGTCCCCCAAGCGCCACCACGTTGAGCAGTTCGCGCAAGCGACCGCTGCTCCCCCCGTCGTCGGCCACCGACACCACGCCGGTCAGGGAGCCCGCGTAGCGGCGGGCCGCCTTGAGGGTCACCGCGGTGCCGTGTCCTCCGCCGATGGCCACGACGGCCGGCCGGACCTCACTCATTTGTCGATGTCCCGGTGGAAGACCGAGGCGACCTGGCCGTGGCTGCCCAGCCGGTCGGCCAACGCCTGCGCCAAGGCGACGGAGCGGTGGCGGCCGCCGGTGCAGCCCATGGCGATGGTCAGGTAGGACTTCCCCTCCCGGACGAAGGCCGGGAGGATGCTGATCAAGCAGGTCATCGACCTTTTCGAGGAACGAGAGCGACTCGGGTTGGGACAAGACGTACTCGCGCACCGGCTCGTCGAGCCCGCTGAAGGGCCGCAGCTCCTCGACCCAGAAGGGGTTGGGGAGGAAGCGGCAGTCGAAGACCAGGTCGACGTCGAGCGGGATGCCGTGCTTGTACCCGAACGAGATGACCGAGGTCTGCATGTGCTGCTCCTCGTCGTCACCGAAGGACTCGAGGATCCGCGAGCGCAGCTGGTTCGAGTTCAGCTCGCCGGTGTCGATCATGAGGTCGGCCCGCTCGCGTACCGGCTCGAGCAACTTGCGCTCGTCGGCGATCGACTCCTCCACACCCCGCGCGGCCAGCGGGTGCCGGCGGCGGGTGCCCTCATAGCGGCGGATCAGCACCTCGTCCGCCGCGTCCAGGAAGATGACCCGCACGCGCTTGCGGGTGGAGCGCAGCTCGTCGAGCACGTCGGGCAGGTCGTCGAAGTACTCCGGACCCGTGTTGCTGCCGCCCCGCCCGATCACCAGGGCCACACGCTCGATGCCCGAGCCCGGGCCGGTCGACCATCTCGACCATCTTCATGATGAGGCCCGCCGGCAGGTTGTCGATGACGAACCAACCCACGTCCTCGAGGGCGGCTGCCGCGGTCGAGCGCCCGGCACCCGACATCCCCGTCACCACGACGAACTCGCTCATCGTCCTCCAGCCTTGCGCACGCCCTCGTAGACGGCGACACCGACAGTGTCGGGCAGCCAGGACGGGGCCAGCAGCTCTTCCAGGCTGGCGGCCCGGACCGCGTTGACCCCGCCGAACTCCTTGACCAATCGTGCCTTGCGGGCCGGCCCCAAGCCCGGGATGTCGTCCAGCAGGCTCCTGGTCATCCGCTTGCCCCGGCGCTCACGGTGGAACGTGATGGCGAAGCGGTGCGCCTCGTCCCGGATCCGCTGGAGCAGGTAGAGGGCCTCCGAGCCCCGGCGCAGGCGGATCGGCTCGGGATCGCCCGGCCGGTAGACCTCCTCGAACTGCTTGGCCAGGGAGGCCAGCTCGATCTCGTCTCTCGAGCCCCAGCTCCTGGACCACCCGTTCGGCCACGTGCAACTGGCCCTTGCCCCCGTCGACCAGGAGCAGGTTGGGGCGGTAGGCGAAACGACGCGGCCGCTCGCCGGCCGGCGTCTTCGCCGCCTCCTTGAGGGCCGTCAGCCGCCGGGTGAGCACCTCCTCCATGGCTGCATAGTCGTCGTTCCCGGGGACGGACTTGACCTTGAACCGGCGGTAATCCGACCGTTTGGCCAGGCCGTCCTCCATGACGACCATGGAGCCGACGTAGTCGGTGCCCTGCAGGTGGCTCATGTCGTAGCACTCGATGCGTAGGGGGGCTTCCCGCAGCCCGAGGGCACCCTGGAGCTCCGTGAGGGCCCGGGAACGTGCGTTGTGGTCCGAAGCCCGGCGCAGCCGGTGCCGGGCCAGGTCCTCGCTGGCCGAGCGGGTCACGGTCTCCTGGAGGGCCCGCTTCGCTCCCCGCAGAGGCACGGCGAAGTCGACCGGCCCCTCCCGCACGGCGCAGAGCCAGCTCTCGAGGAGCTCGCGGTCGGCCGGCAGTTCGGGTACCAGCACCCGGCGGGGTACCTCTGACCCCTCGTCGCCGTAGACCTGCGAGACGATCGTCCGCACGAACTCGGGGCTCGAGAGATCCTCCACCTTCTCCGCCACGAAGCCCCGGTTCCCCACCACGCGGCCCCGACGTACCCGGAAGATCTGCACGGCCGCTTCGAGGGGGTCCTCGGCCACGCCGATGACGTCGAAGTCCTCGGCCCGGTCCGAGACCATCTGCTGGGTCTCGGCCGCCTTGCGCACGGCCGTGATCCGGTCACGCAGGCGTGCCGCCCGTTCGAACTGGAGATCGTCCGATGCGGCCAGCATGTCCGCCTCCAGGCTGGCCAGCACCGGCTCGGTGTCACCCGAGAGGAAGCGCATCAGGTCGTTGACGTAGCCGTCGTAGGCCTCGTGGTCGACCGCGCCGACGCACGGACCCGAGCAGCGGTCGATGTCGTAGAGGAGGCAGGGGCGGCCCAGACGTTCGTGCCGTTTGAACTTGGTGTCCGAGCACGTGCGCACCGGGAAGCTCCGGATCAGGAGGTCGAGGGTCTGGCGGATGGCGTAGGCGTGGCCGTAGGGCCCGAAGTAGCGCACACCCTTGCGCTTGCGGCCGCGCACCACTGCCGGGCCGCGGCCAGTCCTCGTTCAGCGTGATGGCGAGCCAGGGATAGCTCTTGTCGTCCTTGAGGCGGACGTTGTAACGGGGCAGGTGGGCCTGAATCAGCGAGTGCTCCAGGATCAGCGCGTCAACCTCGCTGTCGACCACCACCCACTCGACGTGGTCGGCCTGGGCCACCATCTGGGCCGTCCGGGGCATCAGCTTGGCCGAGTCCTGCCAATAATTGGGTAGGCGGTGGCGGAGCGACTTCGCCTTGCCGACGTAGAGGACTCGGCCTTCGGAGTCGTAGAACTGGTACGAACCCGGTGCGTCCGGGATGGAGCCCGTGGGGGGCCGATACTGCATCACTCCCACTCTCGCGCATGCCTGCGACGTGGGCGTTACACTGACTCTGCCGGCCTGGTTTCCGGCACACAACCTCGCATCGAGGCCGACATACCCGCGGATGGGCGACCAGGCTGTCCCCGCCGGCCATATCGATGCTCTCCCTCAAAGGGGGCAGACCACATGCTCAGGCTCCAGGCGCCGCTCTCCGAGCGCTATACGGCCGCGACCGACGACGAGTTGGCCACCATGATCCGCACCGCCAAGTCGGCGCTGGGCGATCGGGTGTTCATCCTCGGCCACCACTACCAGCGCGACGACGTCATGCAGTGGGCCGACGCCCGCGGCGACTCCTTCGGCCTCTCCCGCCTCGCGGCGGGACAGGAAGAGGCGGAGTTCATCGTCTTCTGCGGCGTCCACTTCATGGCCGAGTCGGCCGACGTGCTGACGGGCGACCACCAACAGGTCATCCTGCCCGACCTCAACGCGGGCTGCTCCATGGCCGACATGGCCGACATCGACCAGGTGGAGGAGGCGTGGGACGACCTGGCACGGGTGATCGACGTCAGCGGGCTGATCCCGGTCACCTACATGAACTCCGCAGCCGCACTGAAGGCCTTCGTGGGCCGGCACGGCGGCGCCGTCTGCACGTCGTCCAACGCCCGAGCCGTGTTGACGTGGGCCTTGGAGCGTGGCGACCGCGTCCTCTTCTTCCCGGATCAGCACCTCGGCCGCAACACCGGCTACCAGCTCGGCTACGGCGCCAACGACATGCGCGTCTGGAATCCCCGGCGGGCCCTGGGCGGGCTGACCGACCGGGAGGTCAAGGAGTCCACGCTGCTCCTGTGGAAGGGCCACTGCTCGGTGCACCAACGTTTCCGTCCCGAGCACGTCGAGGCCTTCCGGGCCGAGCACCCCGAAGGGATCGTCATGATCCACCCCGAGTGCGCCCACGAGGTGGTGGAGCTCGGCGACGTCATCGGTTCGACCGACGCCATCATCCGGGCCGTCAACGAGGCGCCCGCCGAACTCGGTGATCGGCGTGGCCACGGAGATCCATCTCGTCAAGCGGCTCGACGACGAGTCGCCCGACAAGACGGTCGTCTGTCTCGACCCTCTGGTGTGCCCGTGCTCGACCATGTCGCGCATCGACCCCCAGCACGTGGCCTGGGTCCTCGAGGGGCTGGTGGACGGGCAGGTGCGCAACCGCATCACGGTCGACGCCGAGACGGCCGAATGGGCCAAGGTGGCGCTCGAGCGCATGCTCGCCATTACCTGAGCTCGGTCGGCACAGGTCGCCGGCGGTGGCCGAGCGCCATCGATCCCCCGGTAACGTCCGACGTCATCAGCTCAGTGTGAGGAGGCCCGCGTGCCCGACTACCCCACGCCACCCGTCCCGACGAACCACGTGGAGCCCGTCCCCCGGCGGATACGGGCGGTCCTCGCGGGCCGGACGGTGGTGGACACGACGGCGGCACGCTACGTGTGGGAATGGCCCGCCTTTCCCGCAGTTCTACATCCCGTTGGCCGACGTGGCGCCCGACGTCCTGATCGACGAGCAGGAGATCGAGGAGACGCCCCGGGGCGACGCCAAGCGCTACGGGCTGCGCGTCGGCGACACCGTGCGCACCGGTGCGGCACGGGTCCTCGGTGCGGCCAAGGTGGACGGCCTCGACGACACCGTCCGCTTCGAGTGGTCCGCGCTCGACGCCTGGTTCGAGGAGGACGAGCAGGTCTTCGTCCATCCGCGCAGTCCTTACTCGCGGGTCGACTCGCTCCGCTCCACCCGCACGGTGCGTGTGGAGTCACACGGTGTGGTGCTGGCCGAATCGTCCTCACCGGTGATGTGCTTCGAGACGGGACTGCCGACTCGCTACTACCTCAATCGGACCGACATCGACTTCACGCACCTGGTGGCGACCGAGACGCAGACCGCCTGCCCCTACAAGGGTGTGACCAGTGGCTACTGGTCATCGGTGATCGACGGGCGCACGCATCCGGACATCGCCTGGGCCTACGACTTCCCCACCCGGGACCTGGCGCCGATCGCCGGCCTCGTCGCCTTCTACAACGAGAAGGTCGACATCTTCGTCGACGGGGTCGAGCTCGAGCGCCCCCACACCCACTTCACCTGATCAGTCAGGGTGGGCCAGCGGTCCGCTGCTACTTGGTGCCGAGGACAGGCTTGAGCACCTCGCCCGTGTAGCTACCCGCCGTCTTGGCCACCTGCTCGGGCGTGCCCTCGGCGATGACGGTGCCGCCCTTGTCACCGCCCTCGGGTCCGAGGTCGATGATCCAGTCGGCGGTCTTGATCACGTCGAGGTTGTGCTCAATGACGACCACGGTGTTGCCCTGCTCGACCAGCCGGCCGAGCACCTCGAGCAGGCGCCGGGTGTCCTCGAAGTGGAGGCCCGTGGTGGGCTCGTCGAGGATGTAGAACGTGTGGCCGGTGGGCCGGCGGCTCAGCTCGCTGGCCAGCTTGACCCGCTGGGCCTCGCCGCCCGACAGTGTCGGCGCCGGCTGGCCCAGGCGCACGTAGCCCAACCCGACGTCGACCAGTGTCTGCATGTGCCGCGCGATCGGCGGTTGGCGCTCGAAGAACGTCAGCGCCTCTTCGCACGACATGTCGAGCACGTCGGCGATCGTCTTGCCCCGGAACGTGATCTCGAGGGTGTCGCGGTTGTAGCGCGCGCCGTGGCAGATCTCACAGGGCACGTACACGTCGGGGAGGAAGTGCATCTCGATCTTGATGGTGCCGTCGCCGGCACACGCCTCGCAGCGCCCACCGCGCACGTTGAAGGAGAAGCGACCCGGTTGGTAGCCGCGCACCTTGGACTCGGGTGCCGCGGCGAAGAGCTTGCGGATGTGGTCGAAGACGCCCGTGTAGGTGGCGGGGTTCGAGCGCGGTGTGCGCCCGATCGGCGCCTGGTCGACGTCCACCACCTTGTCGACGTGGGCCAGACCCTCCACCTTGCGGTGCCGGCCGGGTATCGCCTTGGCCCGGTGCAGCTGCTGGGCCAACGAACGCAGGAGGATGTCGTTCACCAGCGTCGACTTCCCCGAACCCGAGACCCCGGTGACGGCGATCAGGCAACCGAGCGGGAAGGAGACGTCGACGTCGCGCAGGTTGTGTTCGCGGGCGCCGCGCACCGTGATGACGTCGCCGGTGCCGGGGCGGCGGCGGGCCGGGATAGGGATGGAGCGCTTGCCCGAGAGGTACTGCCCGGTGAGGGAGGCTTTGTTCGACAGCAGTCCCCCGCGCCCGGTGACCGGGCCGGCGTGGACGATGTTGCCGCCGTGCTCGCCCGCACCCGGGCCGATGTCGACCGCGTAGTCGGCCGCGCGGATGGTCTCCTCGTCGTGCTCGACCACGATGACCGTGTTGCCCAGGTTGCGCAGGCGCTCGAGGGTGGCGATCAGTCGCTGGTTGTCGCGCTGATGCAGGCCGATGGACGGTTCGTCGAGCACGTAGAGGACGCCGACGAGGCCGCTGCCGATCTGGCTGGCCAGGCGGATGCGCTGAGCCTCGCCTCCCGAGAGGGTGCCGGCCGAGCGGCCCAGCGACAGGTAGTCCAGGCCGACGTCGAGGAGGAACTGCATCCGCTCGCGCACTTCTTTGAAGACGCGATCGGCGATCATGTGCTCGCGCTCGCTCAATTCGAGCTCGGCCATGGCCGCCACGGCGGCCGAGATGGACAGGCTGCAGAGCTCGTAGATGTTGCGCCCACCCACGGTGACGGCGAGCGACTCCGGCTTGAGGCGGGCCCCGCCGCACTCGGGGCAGTCCACCTCGCGCATGAACCCCTCGATCTGCTCGCGCGACCAGTCCGACTCGGCCTCTCCGTGACGACGTTGGAGCCACGTGACGATGCCCTCGTAGTGCGCCTCGTAGGAACGGGTCCGGTTGAACCGGTTCTTGTAGGTGACGTGGACGGCTTTGGAACCCGTCCCGTAGAGAACCAGCTTCTTGTCCTTGGCCTTGAGCTTCTTCCAGGGAGTGTCGACGGAGAAGCCGCCGAACTCGGCCACCCCGGCCTGGAGGCCGGTGAAGTACTCGCTGCGGGCGCTGGCCCAAGGCGCCAGGGCGCCCTCGGCCAGCGAGAGGGAGTCGTCGGGCACGACGAGTTCGGGGTCGACCTCGTAGCGGGTGCCCAGCCCGGCACAGCAGAGGGCAGGCGCCGTAGGGCGAGTTGAACGAGAAGTTGCGCGGCGCGGGCTCCTCGAAGCTGATGCCGCAGTGGGTACAGGCCAGGTGCTGGGAGAAGGTGATGGCCTCGTCGTGCTCCGCCTTGCCTTCGCCCTCCCGGTTGACGACCAGAACCTCGGCCGTGCCGCCGGTCAGCTCCAGGGCGGTCTCGATCGACTCGGTCAGGCGCTGGCGCACGTTGCTGCGGCGGATGAGCCGGTCGACCACCACCTCGATGGTGTGGGTCTCGTAGCGGGCCAGGTTGACCTCGGACCGGTCGGCCAGCTCCAAGGGGACGCCGTCGACGCGGACCCGGGCGAAACCCTGCTTGGCCAGGTCGTCGAGGAGGCTGGAGTACTCCCCCTTGCGCCCCCGGACAATCGGCGCCATGACCTGGAAGCGGGTGCCCTCGGGCAGCTCGAGGACCCGGTCGACGATCTGCTGGGGCGTCTGGCGGGCCACGGGACGGCCGCACTGGGGGCAGTGGGGGTGGCCGATGCGGGCGTAGAGGAGACGCAGGTAGTCGTAGACCTCGGTGATGGTGCCCACCGTCGAACGAGGGTTGCGCGAGGCCGACTTCTGGTCGATGGAGATGGCCGGGGACAGACCCTCGATGAAGTCCACGTCGGGCTTGTCCATCTGCCCGAGGAACTGGCGGGCGTAGGCCGAGAGGGACTCGACGTAGCGGCGCTGGCCCTCGGCATAGATGGTGTCGAAGGCCAACGACGACTTGCCCGACCCGGAAAGGCCTGTGAAGACGATCAGGCGGTCCCGGGGCAGGTCGATGGAGACGTCGCGGCAGATTGTGCTCGCGGGCCCCGCGAACGACCAGACGGTCGGCCATTCAGAGCAGGTTACCGGTGGGGTGTGTCACCCCGGTCCGACCGCCGCGTCGATGCAGGCCGGACCGGGGCGGCGGCCTCAGCCGGCCATGCCGACCACGGGTTGGTTGAGCTTGAGAGCGCCGGCCGAGCCGTAGAAGATGGCGTCCCCGTAGTTGAAGATGCCACCGTCGGACGCCACGAGCCAATAGCCCTTGCCACTGGGCGAGGCGGCCATGCCGACCACGGGCTTGTTGAGGGTCAGGCTCCCGGCCGACCCGTCGAAGGTGGCGTCGCCGTAGTTGAAGATGCCCCCGTCGCTGGCCACGAGCCAGTAGCCGAGCCCGTCGGGGGTGGCCGCGATGCCCACCACCGGCTTGTTCAGCTTCAGGTTTCCGGTCGAGCCGTAGAAGGCGGCGTCGCCGTAGTTGAAGATGCCACCGTCGGCGGCGACGAGCCAGTACCCCTTGCCGTCGGGGGTGGCCGCAATGCCGACCACGGGCTGGTTGAGCTTGAGGGCCCCGGCGGAGCCGTAGAAGCCGGCGTCGCCGTAGTTGAAGATGCCCCCGTCGCTGGCGACCAGCCAGTACCCCTTGCCGTCGGGGGTGGCGGCCATGCCCACCACCGGCTTGTTCAGCTTCAGGTTTCCGGTCGAGCCGTAGAAGCCGGCGTCGCCGTAGTTGAAGATCCCGCCGTCGCTGGCCACCATCCAGTAGCCCTGGCCGTCAGGGGTCGGCGCCATGCCGGCCACGGGCTTGTTGAGCTTGAGGGCGCCGGCCGAACCCTTGAAGGCCGTGTTCCCGTAGTTGAAGACCCCACCGTCGGCGGCGCCGAGCCAGTAGCCCTGGACGCCGGTGTCGCTGTCCAAGAAGCCCTGCGTGTGTCCGGCCGAGTCGACGTACATGCCGGTCACCACGCAGGCGACCGGCGAGGCACAGCCGACCGTCCGGGCCTCCGACAGCAGGCCTGAGGGGTTGGAGATCGCATTCGAGGGCACCGGCGAGGTCATGGGCGTCCAGGCGCCGAGGTCGAGGGAATCGACCAGCCCGGTGGTGTTGCCCGTCCCCGAGTTGTAGGTCCCGACCGTGATGCAGGAGGCGGGCGTCGAGCAGGCGACCTCGTTGAGACCGGCCTGGGCGTCCGTGCCGGTCGTCGCGCCGGAAGGCTCGGGCGCCCGGGTGGCGGTCCAGGTGCCGCCCGAGAGCGTGTCGATCAGCCCGGCCTGGTTGACAACCGCCGAGGTGTCGTACCCCCCGACGGCCACGCACGAGGCGGGAGAGCCGCAGGAGACGGCCAGCAGCTGGGCGCCCTCGGCGGCGTCGAAGTCGGAGGGGGTCGGGGCGGCGAGAGCGGTCCAGGTGGTCCCGTTCCAGGTATCGACGAGCGGACCACTTCCCGCTCCTTGGATTGCGTAGCTGCCGACGGCTGTACACGAGGACGCCGTCGGGCAGACCACCTGCGTGTCGAGGCTCTCGGGGGGGCTGGCGGCATTCGACGGCTCCGGGGTGCGGACACCGGTCCAGGTCCCGCTGGTCAGGACCTCGAGCAGGCCGACGGTCCCATTCGTGCTCTGGTACTGGCCCGAGGCGACACAGAAGGCCGGGGTGGCGCAGGACAGGCCGAAGAGGAACGAATCCGGGGCGGCGGTTGCGTCAGACGGGAGCGAGGCCGCGACCGAGGTCCAGGTGCCGTTGGCCAGGGTAGAGGTGTAGGCCAATTGGTGGCCGGCGGTGTTGTTGTAACTGCCCACCGCCACGCACGATGTCGCCGACGTGCAGGAGACGGAGAAGAGGAAGGCGTCCGGACTGGTCGTCGAGGCGTCGGCCGGGAGCGCACCTTCTTGGGAGGTCCAGGTGCCGCTGGTCAGCGTGTCGACGACCGGCGCGGGGTCGCCGCCCGAATTCGTGTACTGGCCCACGGCGGTGCACGAGGTCGTGGTCGGGCAGGAGACGGCGCGACACGGCGCGTCGAAACCGCAGGACTGGGATCCGAACCAGAAGCCCTGATCGCTGCCGGTGCCCGAGTTCGCCGGCTGTGGAGCCTCGGTGTCGGTCCAGCTCGTGCCGTTCTGCGTCTCGATCAGACCCCAGGTCTTGCCGCTGGTGTCGTTGTACCAGCCCACCGTGACGCAGCCGTTGGCCACAGGACAGACGGTCGAGGCGGTGTACACCTGGGGGTCGGTGGACCCGGTGCCGGCGTCGGTCGGCAGCGGGGCCTGGACCGTGGCCCAACCCTGGGCCGGCGCCGTCACCGCGCCGGCGGGCGCGGAGGCGATCGCTCCCAAGAGACCGAGCAGCAGGACGGCCGCCATGGAGGCCAGCGAGCCTGCGGTGAGCCAGCGCGGCGAATCGTGGGCGAGCGCGAAGTGTGGGCATGGGTCCTCCCCGGTGAGTTCCTTGCGGTCGGCTGGAGGCTATCCAGCGTTATCGCAGGAGTCGGGGATGCCCATTCCGACCCTTATTCAAACGTGACGTCCTCGTCGCCCCAGTAGGCGGTCACCTCCGCGATCTGCCCGTCATCGGTGACGGTGAAGACCTCGACGCCGCGGATGTGCATGACCTGGTCGGCACCCGCCATCGTCATGGAGATGTCGAAGCTCACGGCGGCCACGTCGCCCACCGGGTGCACGCTCTCGAGATCGAAGGCGATGGTCTCGCAGGCGTCGAACGAGCCCTGGATGAACTCCCGAATTTCGTCGCGCCCGACGTGACGACCGGAGGGATAGGGATCGATCTGGACGGCGTCCTCGGTGAAGAGGGCGGCGTAGGCGTCTGCGTCCTTGGTCCCGACGGTGGCGGCATAGCGCTCGGCGACCTCACGAAGCAGTACTGGCGTGGGCATCATCGAGCCACTGTAGGCCGCTGGGTGGCGGCGGTTCCGTGCGGATCGGGAGCAGCGCAGCGCTCTTACCGCTCGACGCGGTACAGCGGCACCGGATCCGCGAAGCCCTTGAGGCGGCGCGGCCCCACGGGTTCGAGCCGGGCCGTCGCCTGTCGTGCGGCTTCGAGGCCGGATCCGGCGACGAGGACCTCTCCGGGGGCGGCCTCTCGGACCACCCGGGCGGCCAGGTTGACCACCGGGCCGAAGACGTCGCCGCCCTTGAGGGTGACGTCGCCCACGGCCAGGCCGCAACGGGCCGGCGGCAGTCCGGGATGGGCGTCGAGCGCGGCCGAGATGGCCAGGGCGATCGCCGCACCGCGTTCGACCGTGGGCGCAGTGAACAGCACCTCGTCGCCGATGAGCTTGACGACCCGGCCGCCACTGTCGAGGACGCGCTCTGTGGCCAGGACCTCGAAGTCGGCCAGGAGGGCGCCCAGCTCACGGACGGTGGAGGTCTGGGCCAGTGACGTGGAGTCGACCAGGTCGACAAAGCCCACGCACAGGTGCTGGACCTCGTAGCCAGATTCCACTTGTTCGGCCTCGATGCTGCGCCGGGCCGCGATCACGTGCTGGCGCAGCAACACCTCGAGCAGGCTGACCACCAGGGGGATGAGCTCGACCGCCTCGGCGTTGGCCCGGGCAATGGCCAGACCCGAGCCTTCCTCTTGGCGAAATTGGGGCTCGACGCTCACCAGGAAGGCCGATACGACCGCATCGGCCAACCGAGCTCATGGCGGCACCCATGACGCGGACGAGCTGCAGCACGGCGTCGCTCCCGAAGAGGTCCTCGGCCGCGGCCAGGCCCCGGCCCAGCCCGGCGAAGCCTTCGACGAAGAAGCGGTCCTCTGGCCCTGGGAGGGAAGCCCGGCGGCGCGGACGATCGCCGCCACCTGGGCCTCGTCCAGCTGCGACTCGGCGACGACCTCGGGCAGGGTGAGCGCCCGGCCCCCACGGAGGGCGAGCACGGCGGTCAGGCCGGGCAGGCCGTCACGGTACTCGAGCAGGTCCTCGACAGTGGCGCCCCGGTCCACCAGGAACTCGAGCAGCTCGAGCTGGTAGGCCGCCCCGGGCTCGGCCGGGTCGTAGAGCCCGAGGCGCTCCCATTCGGCGGCGTCCACGGCGTGGACGGTATCCCCGTCCGCGGCCCGAGAGCTCGGGCCGGGCGTCGTTCAGCGTGACTCCTCCGCCCGCAGCCTCTGGTTCGGGTAGCGATCGCGCACGGTCTCGTTGAAGGTGCGGCCGATGGACGGGGCGGACAGGAGGGCCCGATGAACGGAGCTCGGCACCTGGAAGTAGCGGTAGACCGTGCCGTTGCGGAAGGACACCGTGAGCTCGTTGACCGCGGCGTCGAAACCGACGGCGGACAGGCTGCTGGACTCCACCGGCGTCATCGGGGGTAGGGGCATGGCAGCGACTCCTGGGGCGTGGGCCCGCCCGCGCCGAGATCAGCCGGGGATGGAGGAACGCAACTCGGCGATCTCGTCGCGCAACAGGGCGGCCTCTTCGTAGCGCAACTCGGCCGCCGCCGACTTCATTTCGGCCTCGAGCTGGGTGATGAGCTCGAACGCCTCGGCCGGCGTGGCGGCATCACCGTCGGCCAGCAGCTCGGGCCGCCGGTTGCCCCGCACGGCGGCGTTCTTGCGCACCTCGGCCCGGCTGCGCCCGGCCTTGGCCACGCCGCCGCTCGAGCCGCGCAGGCGCTCGAGGATGTCGGTGACCGACTTGCGGATGGTCTGTGGGTCGATGCCGTGCTCGAGGTTGTAGGCGATCTGCACCTCGCGGCGGCGCTGGGTCACCGAGACGGCCTCGCGCATGGAGTCGGTCACGGTGTCGGCGTAGAGCACGACCATGCCGTCGACGTTGCGGGCGGCCCGGCCCATGGTCTGGATGAGCGAGGAGGCCGAGCGCAGGAAGCCCTCCTTGTCCGCATCCAAAATGGCGACCAGGGCCACCTCGGGCAGGTCGAGGCCCTCTCGGAGCAGGTTGATCCCGACCAGCACGTCGATCGACCCGAGGCGCAGCTCGCGCAGGATTTCGATCCGGGTGATGGTGTCGATGTCCGAGTGCAGGTACTGCACCCGCACGCCGGCGTCGGCCAGGTAGTCGGTCAGGTCCTCGGCCATCTTCTTGGTGAGCGTGGTCACCAGGACCCGCCCTCCGGCGGCCACCGTCTTGGTGATGCGGGCCTGCAGGTCGTCCACCTGCCCCTTGGTCGGCATGATCGTGACCTCGGGGTCGATCAACCCGGTGGGCCGGATGACCTGCTCGACGACCTGGTTCGAGTGCTCGAGCTCGAAGGGTCCCGGCGTGGCCGAGACGTAGACCGTCTGGTGCACCCGTTCGATGAACTCGTCGAAGCGCAGCGGCCGGTTGTCCTTGGCCGAGGGCAGGCGGAAGCCGTGGTCGACCAGCACGTCCTTGCGGGAGCGGTCACCGGCGTACTGGCCGTGGAGCTGGGGCACGGCGACGTGGCTCTCGTCGATGACGCAGAGGTAGTCCTTGGGGAAGAAGTCGAGCAGCGTGAAGGGAGTCTCACCCGGGGCCCGGCCGTCGAGGTGGCGGCTGTAGTTCTCGATGCCCGAGCAGATGCCGGTCTCGGCCAGCATTTCGAGGTCATGCTCGGTGCGGACCCGGAGGCGCTGGGCCTCGAGCAGCTTGCCCTCCTTCTCGAACTCCTGGAGCCGCTCGCGCAACTCGACCTCGATGGTGCCCACGGCGCGCTGGATGATTTCGTCGCCGGTAACGTAGTGGGTGGCGGCGTAGACAGCGATGTCCTCGACCTCGTCACCCATCTCCCCCGTCATCACGTCGAAGGGGACGATGCGATCGATGGTGTCGCCGAACATCTCGACCCGCAGCGCCTGCCTCCTCGTAGGCGGGGTGGATCTCGATGGTGTCGCCCCGGGCCCGGAAGGTGCCCCGGACGAGGTTGACGTCGTTACGGGCGTACTGGAGGTCGACGAGCTTGCGCAGGATGGCGCGCTGGTCCAGCTGCTCCCCCACGGACAGGGCCAGGATGCGGTCGCGGTACTCGGACGGTGACCCCAAGCCGTAGATGCACGAGACGGAGGCGACCACGATCACGTCGCGCCGCATCAGGAGCGACGAGGTGGTGGCGTGGCGCAGACGGTCGATCTCGTCGTTGATGGACGAGTCCTTCTCGATGTAGGTGTCCGTCGCCGGCAGATAGGCCTCGGGCTGGTAGTAGTCGTAATAGGAGACGAAGAACTCGACCCGGTTCTTGGGGAAGAGCTCGCGCAGCTCCGAGGAGAGCTGGGCGGCCAGCGACTTGTTGGGCTCGATGATGAGGGTGGGTCGCTGCACCTGCTCGATCATCCAGGCGATGGTGGCGGTCTTCCCCGAACCCGTGATGCCCTGGAGGGTCTGGTACGGGTCGCCCCGGTTCACCCCGGTGGTGAGCGCGGTGATGGCGGTGGGCTGGTCCCCCGAAGGTTTGAAGGGAGAAACGACCTCGAAATCGGGCATGACCCCGCGAGGCTACCCGGGGGGTGTGTCGAGACAGACGCCCGCGCCGAGGGGTCGGCGAACTCTGAGGGCGCCGCCGGGTGAGGTCACCGTCCGGGACCGGTCCGGGAGCCGAGCGTCGCCTTCTCCATGGCGGAGGCGAGGCGGAAGGCACCCGAGGAGTACACGTCACACTGCTCGAACCCCTGCTGCAGCGTCGTCTTGCCATTGGGGCAGAAGTGCACGCCATCGGGAGCCCGGACGACGTTCGTCCCATGGGGTCCGGTGCATGGCTGACGCGAGAGACAGGGCAGCGTCCAGGTGAACCGGCCCTTTGCCATGACGGCTTGGCCGGCGTCGTCGTAGCGCACGCCCGGGGTCGCCTCCGCGATCGATCGGTACAGCCGGTTGAGGGCCGTCCCGTTCTTGGTCAGCCTGGCGGTGCTGTCGGCCGGTTGGCCGATCAACACGACGTCGGCATCAACGGAACGGAAGATCGAGATGGCCGTGCGGGTCTCCTCCTTGTACTTCGCAAAATAAGGCGCCGTCCCGACCTGAACGCCACCATTGCACGCAGTGAAGACGTCCCCGGTGAACAACAGCACTGCGATCGTGGGACGCCATTCCCGGGCCACGGCGGTCATGGAGGTGAAGTAGTCGCACGGCGACACGCCCGGAAAGGCGTGGACCTGCACCGACGCACCGGCACGAGTGGCAAGGAACGCGAAGTCCTGTCCCACCTCGGACACGAGTGAATCGCCGTAGAGAGCAACGCGCGGCTTCGCCGATCCGTGGAGGTTCGCGGTGTCGATCAGCGGATGCTCGGACTGAAGTCCCCCGGCCGGGACGCTGGGCATGGTGAGCACTACCAGCATGGCCCCGAACCAGACACTCATCAGACCCGCAACAAAACGCTGGTTCACGGTGCGAGTATTGCCGAACGGAACTGGCTGTTTGCCTCGCCGACCACACAAGCGGCAGCCGGAGCAGGAGCCCGTGCGGGTCCCCGGCTCGGGTGGCCGGTCAGGCGTCCACGCCGGAACCGACAGCTCCGGCTGCGTCGGCCGGCGCCCCCTTCCGGGCAGCTTGCGACTGCAACCACTCCCAGAGTTCGCCCACCTTGACCTCGAGCGCAGCCCGGTCGCCCGAGTTGTCGAGAACGTAGTCGGCCTCCCGGCAGCGCTCCTCTCGGGAGATCTGCAGGCGGATGCGCGCTTCGGCGTCGGCGCGCTCGAATCCGCGCTGACTGAGCAACCGCTCGAGGGCCACATCGGTCGGGCAGTCGACGACGACCACCTCGTCGAGCCGCACCGTCTCGCGGTGCAGAGCGGTCAACAGCGGGATGGCCAGCACCACGATGTCGTCAGCCCCCTCGTAGGAGTCACGCGCCGCAATCATGGCCAGACCGATGGCCGGGTGCGTGATCTCGTTGAGCGCCAGGCGGCTCTCCTCGTCGGCGAAGGCCAGCTTGGCCAAGGCGGGACGGTCGATGGTGCTGTCGGCGGCGACGATCCCGGGCCCGAACCGGTCGATCAGCGGCTGGTAGGCCGGCCCGCCCGGAGTCACGACGTCTCGTGCCACCTGGTCCGCATCGACGAGAACCGCCCCGCGTTCCACCAGGAGGTCGGCCACGGCGGACTTGCCCGAGCCGATGCCGCCCGTCAGCCCGACCGCCAGCATCAGGTAGCAGCCCCGGTTGGCGCATTCGTGGTCCTGACGCTCCGTGCCAGCCCGACCTTCCGCTGAACCTCGACGGGACGCGCGGCCACGACATTCTGCGTCCCACCGATCCGTCGCGGGCTTCGCGCCACGGCGAAGAGCAGTGGGGTGCTCTCGTCGAGATCGTCCGTCTCGAACCAGTCGTCGGCCGTGATCCCGGTCACGCCGTTGACTTCATCGCGGGCCAGCATCTTGTAGGCGAGCGGGAGGAGCCGGGTGTAGGCCCACACGTACCACGAATGTGGCATGCGGTGCCGGAGGTCGAGTACGTCGATCTTCAAGAGCCTGGCCGCTTTCTTCCGGCGGGCCTCGAAGTGTGCCTTGACATCCTCGGCGGTGTCGAGACCCTGCAACCGCACCTCGCCGAAATGGCGTCCGAGCATGGCCTCGAGTTCTTCACGGTCGAAGAGATGGAGATGGAACGGATTTTCGAAGTCGGCCGTCTTGTTCGGGGTGAGGATGCACACCACACCGTCGTCTCGCACGACGCGGGCCAGTTCGGCCACATGCGGCTCCGGTTCGGCGAAGTGCTCAATGAGATGGGACGAACACACTCCGTCGAAGCTGCCCGTACGTACTCCGAGGGCCAAGGCGTCCATCTGCGCGACTCGGAGGCCCTGCGCGCCGTAGCTGGCCAACGCGGCCGAGACCGCTTCGGACGAGTAGTCGACGCCGAGGACCTGGCGATCCGGCGCCAGGAAGCGGACCGACTCGAATCCGTGGCCGCAGCCTACGTCGAGGATGCGGCCATTGCCGATACGTCGGCGGACGATCCGGTACCCCGCCTCGTGCAACGCCAGCAAGGAGTCCGGGGTGACGCCCTGGAGGGGCCGTTCACCCGTCAACCTGCCTTTGGTGCGGCTGGGCATGTCCAGATCCCTTCCTGACACGCCCGGGTGGCGCTGGCTGCTTACACTACCGGGCGGACCTTTGAGCCCACGACTTTCTGCATGAGCACAACCGCCATTTCCACTGCCTCTCGGGGGCGGCACGCCATCAGAAAGAAACCTCGTGGGACCGGCCCTGAGCGAGGTGGCTGGACCTGGGGAGGCACTGCCGTCCTCGCGGCATTGGCTTACGTTCCACTGCTCGTCGTGCGTCCCGGCGTCGTCACGCCGGACACGAAGACCTATCTGTACCTCGACCCGGTCCGTTTTCTCAGTCAGGTCCCCTTCATGTGGAACCCGACGGTCGCGCTGGGCACGGTGACGCACGAGTACATCGGTTACCTCCTCCCCATGGGGCCTTTCTACGTCGTCTTGCACCTCCTCGCGGTTCCTGTCTGGGTGGCCCAGAGACTCTGGATGGGGTCAATCCTCTTCGCCGCGGGCGCCGGCATCCTGTACCTCTCGCGCGTGATGGGCCTGCGCGGTCCGGGCCCAGTGACGGCGGCGACCGCCTACATGCTCTCGCCATACTTCCTCCAATACGCGGCCCGTATCTCCGTCATTCTGCTGCCATGGGCAGGACTGCCGTTCATGCTCGCCTTCACGATCGTCGCGCTGCGTCGTGGTGGCTGGCGCGAACCGGCACTCTTCGCGATCGTCGTGGCGCTGGTGAGCGGCATCAATGCCAGCTCGATCATTTACGTCGCCGTGGCACCCATGTTGTGGCTCCTCTACGCAGTGGTCATCCTGCGCGAGTCCACGTGGCGCCACGCCTTGGCTACGGGGCTGCGGATTGCCGTGTTGACCGTGGGGGCTTGCGTCTGGTGGGTTGCGGGCCTCGAAATAGAGGCGGCGTACGGCGTCAATGTCCTCAAGTACACCGAGACCGTCTCTTCGACCTCGCAGACCTCCAACGCGTCCGAGATACTGCGGGGCCTGGGCTACTGGTATTTCTATGGCTCCGACCACCTCGGGACGTGGACGAATGCCGCCGTCCGCTTCACCCAACAAGTCGGTCTGCTGGTGACGTCGTACGCCGTACCCGTGCTCGCTCTCGTCTCCGCCGCGTTCGTGCGCTGGCGGGAGCGCGCCTTCTTCCTGGTCCTCCTCTTCCTGGGCATGGTGCTCTCGGTGGGGCCCTTCCCCTACAGCGATCCCACGCGTATCGGCGGCGCCCTCAAGAACTTCATGACGAACACGACGGCGGGGCTGGCGTTGCGCTCGACCGATCGGGCGACGCCGGTCGTGCTCCTGGCCCTGGCCATGCTCCTCGGCAGCGCACTCACCGCGTTGTGGCGGAGGCTCTCGATCGTCGGGATCACGACGGCTCTCCTCGTCGCGGGCCTGGTCGTGGCCAACAACCCTTCCATATTCAACGGTGACGCCATCTCTGCCGGCTCGCTCGTCCAGCCCGCAACACTGCCTTCCTATCAATTGGCCGCGATCAAGCATCTGAATGCGACCCACACCTCGACGCGCGTCTACGCCATGCCCGGCAACGACTTCGCCAGTTACCGGTGGGGGAACACCGTGGATACGCCCCAGCCTGCGCTCTTGAACCGCAGCTTCGTCACCCGGGAACAGCAGATCATGGGCTCGATCGCCACGGCCGACACACTGTTCGCCGTCGACGGTCCCTATCAGGACGGTACGGCGAACACGAACGCGTTGGCACCTATGGCGCGCCTCATGGGGGCGGGCGACATCCTCGTCGAGTACGACCAGAAGTACGAGCACTACGGCGTACCGCACCCACTGCTCCTGGCTGAGCTGTTGAGCCAGACCCCCCGAGGCCTCTCCGACCCGATCTCGTTCGGCAAACCCCGGCCCAACATCTCGTCGTATTCGACCCTCAACGAGGCGGACTTGGCCGCACCGGCGAACCTCAAGTGGCCGAGCCCGTTGGTGGACTACACCGTGGCCAACCCTCGCCCCCTGCTGCGGGCCGAATCCGACGCCGGTGCCGTCGTGGTGGCGGGCGACGCCACCGGGCTCAACAATCTGGCGGGCCTGGGGCTGCTCAACAACGACAACTCCATCTACTACGCGGGCACGCTGGCAACCGAACCCTCGCGGCTCAAGCAACTGGCCGGCCAGGGCGCGCAGCTCGTGCTCACCGACACCAACCGCAAGCAGGCTTTCCAATGGGCCTCCATGACGGCGAACGCGGGCTTCACGGAGACCCCGAGCGACGATCCGGCCAAGACCGACCCGAGGGACAGCCCGATCGAGCTCTTCCCCGGCGCAGGGATCAACAGCAAGACGGTGGCCTCGTACGAGGGAGCGGTCAACATCACGGCCAGCAGCTACGGGAACGGGATCACCTACAACCCCGAGTACGCCCCGTACATGGCGATCGACAACGATTTCGACACAGCCTGGATCACGGGCACCTTCGTCCCCAACCCGGCCGGCCAGTGGTGGCAGGCGCAATTCGCGCACACTGTGACCACGAACCACATCACGCTCGTCCAACCCCAGACGGGCGATCGCTCGCGTTTCGTCTCCTCCGTCACCTTGACGTTCGACGGGAAGGACCCGGAACATTTCAACCTCACGAACGCCTCACACGCCGAGACCGGGCAGACCCTTACCTTCCCGGCAAAGTCCTTTCACATCTTGCGCGTGACAATCGACAGCACGACCGACGACCACCAGGACTTCCACAGCGCCTCGGCCGTCGGCTTCTCCGAGGTCGAGATCCCCGGTCAGACGGTACGCCAGGTGATCGACATGCCGACCGCGATGCTCAGCAGCCTCGGGGCGGCCTCGCAGTCCGACCGCCTTACCGTCGTCATGACCCGCGAGCGCGAGTCGCAGTACCCACCACGGGATGACCCAGAGACGACGATCTCGCGGCAATTCACACTGCCGACGGCACGCACGTTCACCCTTGCGGGCAGCGCCAGCCTGTCTGCCCTGATTCCCGACGACGAGATCGACGAGCTCGTCGGCCGTTCTGACGCTGGGACAGGAGGTCTGATCAAGGCCTACTCCTCGGGACGGCTCCCCGGTGATCTCAACGCAACCGCGTCGACGACCGTCGACGGCAACCCGAGCACCGCGTGGCAACCAGGTTTGGGTATCGCGGCGCAGAACGGGGCGACTCTCACGTACGATCTCAAGGGCATCCACACGTTCAGCCAGCTGAACCTGCAGATCATCGCGGACGGCCGGCATTCGGTGCCGACCTCCATGACCATCACCTCGGGCAATCAGGTGCGTAAGGTCAGCCTTCCGGCCGTCGCCGACTCGAAAGTGCCGAATGCGACGACCACGGTGCCCGTGTCGTTCGCCCCGATCAGCGGTTCGCAGTTCGTCGTCACCTTCAACACGGTGCGGGCCGAGTCCGCCTCCAACTACTACTCGGCGGGGCCCCTGGCGTTGCCGCTCGGGATCGCCGAGATCGGTTTCCCCGGTGTGACGTCAGCTCCAACGCCCGCCCAGCTCCCGGGCAACTGCGTCGGCAATCTCCTGACCATTGACGGCAACCCGATCGACGTGCAGATCGTCGGCAGCACGCAGCAGGCCCTCGACGGCTCCGAGGTGCAGGTCGCTCCCTGCGGGCCCGATGCCGCCGGTATCACCCTGAGCGCCGGCACCCACATCGTCGAGACGGCGGCTGGGCACAACACAACCTGCGCGTCGGAGCCCCAAACGTGCACCGGATGGAACCTCGACCAACTCTCGCTGGACTCGGCTGCCGGCGGCGTCGCCGGTTCGAGCGGTTCTCCGACGTCTCAGGGCACCCCCGTCCTGTCCGCCACCCTGCCGGGCGCCGCTCCCACCGTCACCCAGACTTCCAGCCACATCGACACGCAAACGGCAAAGGTGACCGGGGCGAACCAGCCGTTCGAATTCGTGCTGGGCGAGAGCGTCAACAAGGGATGGAAGGCGGTGGCGCAGCCGGCGGCAGACGCACCGGCGGGATCACATGCTGTCGTCCTCGGCCAGTCACAGCTCATCGACGGCTTCGCCAACGGGTGGCAGGTCACGCAGGCGGACTTGCGTACGCTCGGAGCCTCGAACTTCACCGTCACGCTGACCTGGACACCGCAGAAGGAGGTCTGGGCGGCGCTCGCGCTCTCGGCGGCCACGCTGGCCCTCTGCCTCCTGCTGGCGTTCCTGCCAACGCGGCTCTCGCCGGTGGTTGCGCGCGCGTCTGCCGCGGCGTCTGCGCGGCCCGGTCGGGCCGGATGCACCCAAGTGGCCGGCAACTCCCTTCGACTCGCCCGCCCTGACTCTTCCCTTCCTCCGCGACCCAGCGGTGCGCTTCTCCGCCCGTCCACTGACGATCCTGCGCTCACTCGTCATCGGCACGGTGACGGCTGGCGTGGCGTCGCTCGTCCTCCCAGGCGCGGTTGCGCTCGCGGTCGGCGGTGTCGTGGTCCTGGGGCTCTTGGTGCCCTGGGCCCGTGTCGTCGCCACCGTGGCGGCGATCGGGTTCATCGTCGCCGGCGCACTCAATGTCATCGAGGGCCAGGAGGTTCACCGCTACGCACCCGGGTCCGACTGGGCGGGGTCGTTCGTGCACGCCGGCAACCTGGTCTGGATCGGGATGGCGCTGCTCCTGGCCGACGGCGTCATCACGGCCTTCGGTCTGCGAATGGGGAAGCTGCCGGGCCGGCGCGCCTGGCGGGCCGGAGCAGGCGGTCAGGTCGGGCCCGACGGTGCCAATGGTGAGGACGGGCCAGACGGGCCAGACGGGCCGGACGGCGGAGGTGGCCCCAATGACACCGGCGGTTCTGGCGGCGGAGGTCCTGCCGCGGACGAAGGAGAACGCGTCCTCGAGCCGGTCGCCGGATTCTCGAGCCCGTCAGCTGGTCCCTGACTCGGCCCGAGACGACCGGTCCCAGTCGACTGTCTTCGCCGCTCTCAGCGTTGGGACAGGGCGTGAAGACCCACGCACAGCGGTGCCTTCATGGTGACTGCCACGCGTTCCGCGCTCCCCTCTGCCCGCAAGGTGCATTGACCGAGGACGTCGCGACCGGTGCGCAAGGGGGACCTGGTGTCGCCCTGGACGTTCTCCCAGACCCAGGCGCCGGCCTGCAGCCGGGGCAACCGGCCCAAGGTGGCCGTCATGAAGGCGGCGGCGTACACCGGATCCTGTCCTTGCTGCAAGAAGGGTGCCGCGGGATCGGTCGACACCACGACGCTGTCGACCTTCCAGACGCGGAGGGCCTGTCGGACGGCGGCGTACTGGGCCGGTGTACCCGTCGGACTCGGGCGGTCGTAGTTGAGAGTCAATTCAGTGAGGACACGAAACCCGCCCGCGGCCGCACCGGCGCGTGCTTCGGTCCCCTGCGGGCCCCCGCCGCCGGCCTGGCTGTAGTGCATGCGGTCGACCGCCTGCCAGGCCATGGCGGACTGAATCCCGGTAAATGGTGCCGGATACGACAACAGCACGCGCCCCGCCGGCAGCGTCGGTGCCACCTCTGTGTACCAACGGGGCAGGATCACGCGGGTCATCGCAAATGGCAGGCGTTCCCCGAAGGTGACCGCCATTGGTACCAGAGCAACGGCTGCCACCACCACTGCGCTCACCAGGCCGCGCCAGTCGGGTGCCCATGCATGCAGATGGTCGAGAACGATGGCGAGCATCACGGCGGCGGCGAGGAAGCCGACGGCCATGAACCGTTGCACGATCACGTTCTCCAGGACCGGGATGTGGGCGAAAGCACCGGCCAGTTCCCACCACTGCCCCCGCCGTTCTCCGAGTGCGAAGAGCGCGCAGAACGCCAGGACAAATCCGAAGAACCACAGGCGCCGGTCCCGCCGAAAGGCCACCAGGCCGCCGACGAGCACGGCGAGGAATCCCCAACCGAGGTAGCCCGAGGACCCCAGTTGCGGGCCCGAATACCCGCCGAGGAGTTGGAAGACGTTCGAGCCCTGCACGTAGTGGGGCGACACGTAGTTGGCGGGAACATAGCCCCCGATGGGCGCGATGTTGGGCCAGATGGCGCCGGACAGATGCCCAGGACCGGCCAGCGCGAACCAGACGGGCCAGGCCAGAAGGAGGGTGCCGACTCCGAGAGCCACGCCGAGTCCCGTCGCGGCGTGACGGGCGCGCCGGTGGACCGCGTTTCGATCGGTCAGCAGCGTCCCCACGGCCAGCCCCACGAGCCCGAGCGCGACAGCGATGGCGGCAACAACCAGCAGTTCGGTAGAGAGGAAGAACTGCAAAAAGACCAGCAGCCCGAGGAGCACGCCGGCCCACGGCGCGCCGTGGCGCTGGCGTACGACGATCTCGTCCAGCGCAATGAGGATGAGCGGTAGCACCATGAGCGCGGCCGTCATGAGGTGGGCGAACTCCAGGCTGCTCAGCACGAAGGGCGAGAAGCCGTAGAGCAGGCCGCCGACGAAGGACGCCGGGGTCCACGGCGCCCAACGGCGGATGGCGATGAAGGCAGTGAAGGCGGTGAGGGCGGGTGCAACTGTTGCGGCCACGTTGAGGGACGCAACGGGGCCCCAGATCCAGGTGACCGGAACGAGCGGCAAGCTCATCCCAGTCACCGACGTCTGGGCCAGAAGATTGATCCCAGTGGGGTGGAAGAGCGCGGTGGAGAAGAAGGGGTTTTGTCCATGCGCCAAGGCGGTGGCCGGCCACTGGAAGAACCACAGGAAGAGGGCCGGATCGCCGCAGCCACAGAGGGTATGCGTGGCCGCACCCTCGGCCCAGGCGTGCACCCAGAGGACGAAGCCCAGCGCGAGATACAGAATGCCCGCCGTCACCAGCGTCATCCACGGCCGCCATCCCCGTCGCGCCACCGAGGGCGCGGCGGCGTGTCTAGCCAGGACGACGCGTGGTTCGGGGGGGCCTTGGGAACGCGCATCAGGTCGCCGCGCTCAATAAAGCCCGCGGCGCCCAGGCCGCCGGGGCCCGCGCTGGCAATGACGATCGGTTCGCCCCTTCCTGCCACGATCGGGGCAGGTTAGCTGACTGCGTGCCCAGGATTGGGGAGCCCAGGAACCCGTTCTCGCGGCGGCAGGCTGGCCTCCAAGGGCTTGTGGAACAAGAATCAGGGCGCCGGACGGCTCTGCCGCTGACGGTTGTCAGACTGACCCTTCCGGGCCACAGACATCTCAGTCACACCGTGATCGGTTCGATTCAGAGCCGCGCGTACAGCCACTGGCGCCCACCGTCGGTGGTCATCACGAGCAAGGGGTAGCAGGAGGGCGGATTCGGGTGAGCCGCCGTCGCCACGAAGGTGCACCGCGCGAACTGGCCCACGGCCACACCGTCCCGGCTCGAGGTGAACACGGCCGAAGACGCCTGGAAGGCCGGCTTGCTCACCGTCACCGTCCATCGCCGGCCGCCGTCGGTCGTCGTGTACAACTTCGTCTGGCTGACCAGGAACCAATGGGTCGGACTGACCGCCGAGAACCGTCCCGCCAAGGATGCGCCACCCTTGTACGTCGTGATGGCCGCCGCCGGCAAGGCAACCGGCGACCAGGCCGCTCCCCCATCGTGCGTGACGTAGACGATCGGCTTGATCTTTGACGGCGGTTCCGGGTCACGCAGCGCGACCCCGTTGTCGGTTCCGAAGAAGCTCGGCAACGTCATGTCACCCGACGGCAGGCCCGGCGCGGCCGTCCACGTCGTGCCGCCATCGGTCGTGCGGTACACGACACCGCCCAGGGTTGCTCGTCGTCGCATTTGGTCCCTCGAAGGGACCCGACACCGCCCAGCCGTCCTGCGCGGTCGTGAAGACGAGCTTCGAGTCGGGCGCCGGCCCATCCATCACCACCCCACCGAGGTCGGGCGGTGTGGCGAGCTGTTGCCAGGACGCGCCCCCATCCTGGGTGGCGAAGAGCATGGCCGGCGGACCATGAGGGTTTCCTTGGTCCCCACTTACCGCGGCAAAGCCGTGGTCGGCGTCGACGAAGCTCAGCGCGGTTGGTCCGCACAGCTGGACGCACCCGGGCAGCGTGCTGAAGCTCCACGACCGCCCCCCGTCGGTGGAGCGGTCGATACCCTCGCCCCGATCGGATCCGTCCTGGGACTCGCCGTACGGGACGAGCCCAGGCACGTCGTAGAGGACCAACCACAGGTCGTTGACCCCCACGGCCTCCAAGCGTGATCACCCGCTCGGCGACGTACTGGTTGGCCAGGTTGGGCGGCGTCACCGTGCGCCAGGTCGCGCCGCCGTCGCTCGTGACGTAGAGGCCATTGATGCCGGCTGCCCACACCAGTTGGCTGTCGGCTTGGCCCATCACCTCCACCGCCGGCGGGGTGAATCCGGCCAGACCAGCGCCACTGTCCGGTCCCGGGCCCGCCTGCACCCTCGGTGCGCCGCCGGTGGTCGCCTTCCCGCGGCGGCTTGCTCGACCCTCCTCCGGACACTTCGAGGCCCACCAGCGGTGGCCACCAGCGCCACGACGAGGCAGACGCACTGCGATCGTCCAGCGCCGGCGGCGGCGCCTCCGGGCCTCCTTGAACAGCGCCTCGGCCTCGTCGGCGCGGCGGTCCCGACCCGAGGGGATCGACCGGCGGGAGCGGCCTGTCCCTTCCGCCGTTCTTTTGTGCCGGCGGTGTCAGTCATGGAGCTACTATGACTAGGACCATGATCTCTGTCAATGTCGACCGCTCGGAACCGATGCCCCTGCACGACCAGGTGGCCGCAGACATCCGTCGGGCCATCGCCGAGGGCGAGGCCGGTCCGGGCGAGCGGCTGCCCTTGGCCAAGGACATCGCTGCGGTGCTCGGCGTCAACAAGAACACGGTGCTGCGGGCCATGCACATCCTGCGCGACGAGGGCCTGGTGGAGTTCGGTCGGGGCAGCGGCATCACCGTGTCGGGCACGCCCGAGCGCGGCGCCGTCGTGACCAAGGTGCGCGAGCTCCTGGCCTTTGCCCGCGCCCAGGGCTACCCGCGAGATGCGGTGATCGACCTCATCGAGACGCTGCCCTGACGCAGCCCGGCTCCCGAGGCGCAAGACTCACACCGTGGCGTTCGATCCCTACGCCCCCTACGGCACGCTCGTCGAGTCGACGCTGCGCGTCGTCTCCTGGAACGTCTGGGGCCGCTACGGGAAGAACTGGGCGGAGCGACAAGCGCGCAATCGAAGACGAGCTGGTGGCCGCCGCGCCCGACGTCGTGTGCCTCGTCGAGTCGTGGCGCGACGGCGACGTCGACCAGCCCGCGCTGGTGGCCAGCGCGCCTCGGCTTCGATCACCACTGCTTCGTCGGCGACTGGGAACAGGAGGACTGGATCTCGGGTGCAGGGCTTCGTCTCGCGCTGGCCTCTGGGCCCGAGCACGCTGCGCCCGCTCCGGGGCGACGACGGCGCCGGCTTCGGCCAGGTGCTCCACGTCGAGGTCGACGGAGAGCGCGGTCCCATTCAGCTCTTCCTGGCCATGCTCGACTATCCGCTCGACGGCAGTGCGCGCCGCCAGGCCCAGGTGCGGACGCTGGCCGCCTTCGTCCAAGAGATCGGCAACGCCCGCCATCCCACCGTGGTGTGCGGTGACTTCAACGCCGGACCGGACTCCGACGAGCTGCGTCTCCTGACCGGGCAGGCCGCCACGGCCGTTCCCGGTCTCGTCTTCTACGACGCCTGGGAGATGGCGGGCGACGGCACGCCGGGCCACACCTGGTCCAACCGCAACCCACTCGCCGCCACCGGGCTTTACCCGGACCGGCGCTTCGACTACGTCCTCTCGGCCTGGCCCCGTGCCGGGGGCGTCGGCCATCCGCGAGTCCTGCGCGCTCCTCGGGGTGCGCCCGCCCGAGGCCGTGCAGCTCTCCGATCATTACGGGGTGGTGGCCGACCTCCGCTACTGACGCACGGCACACTTCCCCGCTGAGCTTTAGACAAGAAATGAACCAGAAACCGGCGGCGTCAATCCTTGTCTCGCAATTGTCACGCCAGTAGCGGCGCACCCTTTATCGTCAGTCTTCTCACCCCTTGGCGAAAGGTAGGCATGTCACCTCAGGCGCAATGGGTCTCGTACCCAGCAGGCGACCACGCGCACCTCCCCGACAGAATTCGGAACGAGCCCCAACAGCGGGCAGAGGCGGAGCGCAAGCGGCGAGGCAAGCTGTTGGCGGTCGTCGAAGTCCGCGTCTACGAACAGGCGGAGGCGGCGCAGGTGAACGTGCAGCCCGGCGCTCCCATCGGCTCCGAGAACGACTCGCTCGATCTCACCGAGATCGTGGCGCGCGCTCGAGGCGAACTCGATCGTTTCCAGATGGACAGGCCGGCCGCGTCCTGAGCCGCGGGTGGCTGCTCAGCCCGTCGCTTCCTCGGCCAGCGCCTCGAGGGCGCGCAGCGCCGTGGCGTCCCAGCTGAACCAGCGGGCCCGCGTCAGCGCGCCCTTGCTGAGCCGGCTGCGCAGCACGTCGTCGCCCAGCACGCGGCCGAGCGCGACCGACAGCTGGCCCAGGTCGTCGACCAAGAGGCCCGACTCGCCGTCGACCACCGCGTCGCGGTGCCCGGCGATGTCGGTCGCCACCGCCGGCGTGCCGCAGGCCGCCGCCTCGGTCAGCGTCATGCCCCAGCCCTCACGCTGGGACGTGCTGGCCACCACCCAGGCCTTGCGGTACCACGACACCAGATCCTCGTCGGGGACCCGGCCCGGCAGGTGCACCCAGTCGTCGGCGCCCAGCTCGGCCCGCAGCGCCTCGAGGGCGGAGCGCTCGTAGCCCTCGCCGATGAGCACGGCCTCGAGGTCGGGCTGGTCCGTCTTGACCTTGGCCAGCACGCGCAGCAGCTCGTCGAAGCGCTTCACCGGCACCAGCCGCCCGACGGCCACCACCAGCGGTGTGGGCGAGCGGTGGCCACCCGGGGTGAAGCGGTCGTCCACGCCCGGGTGGCGCGACCGAGACGTTCGCCTCGGGCAGGCCGAGCATGTCGACGATCTCGGTCCGCGAGGACTCCGAGAGCGTCACCACCCGGCTGCTGCCGGTAGAAGCGCGGCGCGACGTGGCGCTCCATGGCGTTGCCCAACCGGGCCAGCGTCGGCGGCAGGACCATCCCCCACATCTCGGCGTGCACGTGGTGCAGGAAGACGATGCGCGGGCCGCGGTACCAGAGGGGCGAGAGGAAGGGCATGCCGTTCCAGATCTCCACCAGGGCGTCACCGGGGCGGTGCCCCATGCGGATGCCCTCCCAGGCCGCGCCGGGGAAGACGGCGTAGCGGCCCGACCGGCGCAGCACCCGGTAGCCGTCTCGTGTCAGTGCGGCGGGCGCTCCCGGCACGGCCGAGGTCCGGAAGGTGACGTCGAGCCCGGCCGCCGCCCAGCGGGCCGCGATCATGTGGGCGTGCAGCTCCGAGCCGCCGGCCTCGGGGTCGTCGAGATCCCGCCAGGCCACCATGTGGATCCGCCGGATGCCCGCCTCTGCCGCCAGCTGCAGCGAGGACCTCGGGGTCCGAAACCGGTGCGGCCGGCGTCGGGTGAACCCGGGGTCGCGGCGGCGGCCGCAGGCCGTGCGTCGTCACCCATCGGCTCAGGTTATCCCTGGCGAGCGCCCTCCGAGACGGATCCGGTGCACCACGACGAAGCCGGTCACGATCACGGCCAGCACGACCGCCTGCACCCCCAGGTCCACCAGCGCCGTCGCCCGCGGGGCGCCGTGGACGGCCAGCACGGCCAGCGGTGAGCGCGGCCGCGCCGCCCACCAACACACCGGCCACCCAGCGCCGGCCCACGGCGAGGAGGTACATGGTCAGGATGACCGAGACGCTGAGCAGGATCATGGCCACCACGAGCGGGGCCAGGGCGTCCGAGGTCGACGTGTACTCGTGGTGGAACACCAGCTGCAGCAACTGCTCGGGGGCCAACAAGGCGACGCCGAGCAGCAGCACCGAGGGAATGCCGAGCAGCACGAGGACCACGGCCAGCTGGCGCAGCGCATGGCCGCCCTGGCGCCAGCGGATGGCCGCCTCGGGCAGGAGGTAGCCGCCGAGCACGACGGCGCCGAAGACGATGGCCTTGCTGGTCACCGACACGGCGGCGTAGGCGCCCGAGTGGCTCGGGTTGTCGCGGCCCATGACGAGCACGTCGACGTTCTGGAGGACGGCCACCATGGAGAGCGAGACGGACGCCACGACCAGGTCGAGGCGCCACCGTGCGCCGGGCCGAGCGGTGGTCGAGCAGGACGGGGTCGGGGCGCAGGGCCGCCACCCAGCCGGTGGCCCGGGGCCGCGGCAGCAGCCCGCCCGACCAGGCCCGCACCGCCTCGAAGCGGGCGTGCCCGGCCGCGATCACCTCGCCGATGAGGATGCCGACGGCCGCCCCGGAGGGACCGAAGCCGGCCAGCGACCAGCACGAGCACGGCGACGAGGCGCACGCCCATTTCGACGAGGAGGTTCATGGCCAGCGGCCGGTAGGCCCGATGGGCCTGGAGCAGGCCGCGGTCCAGCGAGAGCAGCACGAAGAAGGCCGCCGCGGCCAGGATGGCGGCGATCCCGACGCCGCTGGCCTGGTTGAGCAGCACGGCCATGGGGTGGCGGCCCGAGGAAGACGACGACCGCCCAGGCCAGGACGAGCACCGTGCCCTGCCGGTGCACCCGGCCGGCCCAGCGCCGCACCAGGTGGCCCGTGCCGTCCTCGTGCATCATCGTCACCCGGCGCACCACGGCCACCACGACGGCTGACCCCGGCATGGAGAGGATGAGGTAGAGCCCGGTGAGCTGGTTGAGCACCCCGTAGCTGTGCGGGGTGAGCAGGCGGGCCAGCGCCACCGTGAGGACCACGCTGGCCCCGTTGGCCACCACGCCGGCGATGGCCAGGGGTCCGGCCTGGAGCAGGCCGGCCCGCATCGACTCGACGCCCGGGGCGGGCCTCGGGGTCGATGAGCAGCTCGCCGCCGAGGGCGGGGCCCACCGCGTTGGGGGCGAGCGACATGGCCGCCGGGCACGCCCTTCGACGAGGACCTCGGCCGGAACCGGCCTCGGCCGCCTCTTCTGCGTTCACCGGGGCGTCCATGGCACCGGCACGACGTCGGTACCGCCCCGGGTGCCGGCAGCGGAACGCACCCGGGGGTGCTGTCGGGCTGAGTGCGTGGTCGGCGCGCTTCATGGTGAAGGGCACCACTTTGGCACCAAAGTGGCTCTCGAACGCGGTGTTGGGACTGATCGGGATGAACCGGGCCGCGGCGACGTGTCTAGCCAGGACGGCGCGCGTCGGCGCCGGAGGCCGCCGCGGGCTGGCGCCGCGGCAGCACCGGGGCGTCGCGGCCCGTGGACCCGGCTTCGTGGTACTCCTCCTCGACGTTGACCGTCCAGACGTCGTGGTGCGGCGCCGAAGATGTTCTCGACCGTCAGCATGGCGGTGTACATCGAGTGATCCTGGTTGTTGTACTTGTGCATGCCGTTGCGGCCGACCGGATGGATGTTGGGCGCCTCGGCCTCGATCCACTTGCGGATCGTGCTCGACGTTGTCCTTGTAGGCGAAGTCGTAATACGGGTACGCCTTGGGCACGCGCACCACGTAGCCGTGCTCGACGTCCCCCTCGGCGGCCAGGCCCAGGTGCGACCAGCTCACGGGTGCCCAGCGCGATGAGCTCGTCGTCGGGCATGTTCCACATGGCGTCGCCCTCGAAGACGAAGTACTCGAGGCCGAGACAGGTGCGCCCGTCCTTGACCAGGTAGGGCGACCAGGAGCCGTAGTTCTGGATGCGCCCGACCTCCACGTCGGTGGCGTGGATGTAGATCCAGTTGTCGGGGAAGCTGCGCGACTCGGGCACGATCAGCGCCACGGTGAGGTAGTCGCGGTAGTGCAGGTCGTCGGCCGCCGCCACCACCTCGGGCGGCGGGGGCGGCGTGATGGTGTGCACCAGCTCGCGCATCGGCATGGTCGAGATCACGTGGGAGGCCGGCAGCGTGTGGGTCGTCCCGTCCTGTGGTGTAGGTGACCGAGGTGGCCCGGCCGCCCTCGACGTGGATGCGCGGTCAGCGGGGCCGACATCTCGAGCGTCCCCCCGGCGGCCTGCACCTTCTCCGGCGCAGACCTCCCACATCATGCCGGGGCCGAACTTGGGGTACTGGAACTCCTCGATCAGGGTGGTGATCTCCGTCTGGTTGCGCTTGGGCATGAGGGCGTTGAGCACGGCCTTGCCCAGGTCGAGGTTCTTGACCCGCTGGGCCGCCCAGTCGGCCGGCATCTCGGAGACCGGCACGCCCCAGACCTTCTCGGTGTAGGTCTTGAAGAAGGTGCGGTAGAGGCGCCAGCCGAAGCGCTTGACCAGCCAGTTCTCGTAGTTGGACTCGTCGTTGGGCGGGCGGAGCCGGGCCCAGAGGTAGGAGAAGCCGCACGAGCATGGCCTCCCACAGGCCGAGGTTGCGCAGCGCGTTGAGCGCCTTGAGCGGGTAGTCGTAGAACTTGCCCTTGTAGAAGATCCGGCTCATGCGGGGCCGCAGCATGAAGTCGCCTTCGGGCAGGATCTCGTGCCAGAGCGCCTCGACCTCGGGCACCTTGGTGAAGAAGCGGTGGCCGCCCAGGTCGAAGCGCCAGCCGTCCTTGAGCACGGTGCGGCTGATGCCGCCGACGACGTCGTCGGCCTCGAGCACCACCGGGTGCTGCTCCCCGCTTGGTGAGAAGGTAGGCGGCGGTCAGGCCTCCGGGGCCCGCGCCGGCGATGACGATCGGTTCGCCCTCTGCAGCCACGATCAGGGCAGGTTAGCTGACCCTCTCGTGCACGCTTCGGGGAGCCCAGGGGCCTCTCTGACGGAGGGGCCGGGCGGCCCTCAGGGCACCGAGATATTGAGAAAGGCCAGCAGGGCGTAGCCGGCCAGGCCGGCCGCCAGCAGGGTCAGCACCGTCCGCTCGAGCTGGGGCTGGTCGAGCAGCGAGGGCGGCCGCCATCGACAGCGGGAAGGCGCTCATGGCGTAGCGCTCGAACGAATCGAGATTGGAGCCGGACAGGGCGACGACCAGCACCCCGGCGGCGAAGAGGGTGTAGGGGGCGGGGAGCCGGCGCCAGCAGACGACCAGCATGGCCAGGGCCAGGAGCACCCAGGGCACGTGCAGGGCGGTGCCGACGTGGTGGTGCAGGATGCCGCTGGCGTCGTGGAACAGCTCGGTGACGGGGTCGGTCAGCCCGCCGTGGTGCGCGTTCTCGGCCTGGACCCGCACCGGGGCCAGCCAGTCCCCCACCTCGTGGTCGGCCCAGGCCCCGAAGGCGAGCAGGCCGAGGAAGGGCGCGGCCACGCGCGACCGAGGCCGGCGCGCGCGCTCGGAGCGCCCGAGGCGGGTCCACCAGCGCACCAGCTCGGCCAGGACGGCCAGGACCAGGAGGACGCCGATGGGCCGGGTCAGCGTGGCCAGGAAGACCAGCCCGGCGGCCAGGGCGAAGTGCGGACGGGACCCCGGTGCTGGTAGTCTGCGTGGCGGGCCGCAGGGCCAGGAAGCAGCCGACGGCGAGCAGGAGGAGGACGGACTCGGCGTAGCCCATGACGAGCACGAAGGAGGCGGGCAGGAGGCTGAGGATCCACAGGGTGCGCCGGGCCCGGCTCGTGCGCCCAGCTCGCGACGGGCCAGGACGTAGAGCAAGGCGGTGGCGGCCAGCGCGGCCGCGTTGGCCAGCAGCACCAGGGCGGGGCCGTCGCCCAGGCCGGGGACCCAGGCCAGCCCGTGGGTGAGCCAGGGGCACGAGCGGGAAGAAGCGCAGCGACTGGGTGCCCAGCGGCTTGTAGCCGACCCGGGCGATGCTCTCGTACCAGCCGGCGTCCCAGCCGAGCAGGCCCTGGTGCACCCGGAGCAGCGTGGCCCCGTTGGCCGGTTTGGTCCGGTCGACCACGAAGTGGGCCAGGCCGAGCGCGCCCAGGACGACGACCCGGGCCACCACGAAGGGCAGCAGGGCCTCGCGGAGCGACTCGGGCAGCCGGACCCAGAGCCGGACGCAGCCGAGGCGGTGCGGTGCGGGTCCGCCGGGCGGGCGGCGCGGGCTCGGCTTCGGCCGGCGCGCTGCTCCCCGTCATGGCCTCACGATGTCACGAACCGGCGAAGACGAACTCGGTCAGGTTCATGGGCTCGTAGAAGAGCGCCGGCCGGTTGACGACGAAGTTGCGCGCGCCGCCGCCGCTCTGGGTGGCCAGCGTGCTCAGGTTGGCGGCGATCGTCTCGCACTTGATGCCGTAGGTCTGGTAGCCGGGCTGCCAGACCAACCAGACGGTGTGGCCGCCGGCCGCCTTGTGGGCCACGTCGTCGGCGAAGGCGGCCGGGCTGGCCGCGTTGACCGTCGTCGGCGTAGTCGACCCAGTCGACGATGGCCGGACCGGTGCGGCGCGGGAAGGTGAGCATGTCGTAGCGCGCCGGTGTGCTGCACCTGTCGGTAGACCGACGGGCCGAGCTGGTCGGGGCAGAAGGCGATGATGTCGCCCGCCTTGGCGTGCGTGTTGATGGCGGCGGCGACCGCGCCGGCCTGGGTGCGCTGCGTCGTGACGTTCTGGGCGGAGGACACGAGCCCGGCGACCACGGCCACGCCGACCACGGCCGCCCGCACCTTGGGATTGAGCAGCGTCGTGGTGCCCAGCGCGATGACGAGAGGAGCGGCAGGAAGACGACGGCGGCGTAGCGCGACGAGAACGCGCTGCGCGGTGATGATGCCGCCGGCGATGGCGGCGAAGAGGGTGCCCACCACGATGAAGGTGGCGCCGCGCGAGCGCGGGCGGGTGTGCAGGTCGAGCTCGATGATGCGGTCGGTCTTGCCCAGGCCGAAGAGGGCGAGGGCGAGCATGGCGAAGTAGATGACGGCGAGCAGCCGACCCTGGTTGGTGCCGCTGGCCAAGCGTCGAACCCTGGTTGTCGCTGAAGCCGGTGACGGCGTTGATGACGGCGGAGAAGTTCGGCGGGGCGGCCCAGGGCGTCGCCGTGTGCTGGGACTGGTAGATGAACGTGGGCACCCAGGGCAGGAAGAGCACGAACCCGCCGACGAGCGCGAGGAAGGCGGGCACCGGCGCGCCGCTCCAGCTGCCGTGGCGACGGGCGCGCACAATGGGGACGAGCAGCCACAGCCCGGTGACGCCGACCAGGTAGAGCGACCAGTACTGGGTGTAGAGCAGCGCGGCGGCCACGAGGGCCACCGCGATCAGGTTGCCCGGGCGCGGCGCCTCGATGGCCCGCTGCAAGGCCAGGAAGCCGAGGCCGGTCAGGAGGATGACCAGCGCGTACATGCGGGCCTCGGTGCCGTAGTAGACGGCGAAGGGCGCGCTGGCCAGCAGCACCAGCGTGGTCCAGGCCACGGCCCGGCCGCCGAAGCGCTTGCCGCACAGCCAGGCGACGGGCAGGGTCAGGACGGCGATGATGCCCGAGAGGGCGCGGACGGCGTCGTTGGACTGACCGAAGAGGGCGATCCAGAAGTGGAGCAGGTAGTAGTAGAGCGGCGGCGCCCCGTCGTGCTTGAGCGCCTCGGGAATGGCGTGCAGCGGCAGGCGGGCGATGTCGACGGTGAGCGCCTCGTCGAGCCAGAGGCCCGAACGGGTCCAGAAACGGAGCACCAGACCGACGGCCACCACGAGCACCACGCCGACGCCTGCGAGCGAGGCGCGTACGACCGGTGAGAGCGGGAACCTCCTCTGGCATGGGGCGCATGGTAGGACAAGGGGGTCGCGGTCTAGGATCATCCGCCGCGAGGCGGGGCTGCGACCCGGGGGGACCAAGCAGGACCGAGGGGGGGAAAGAAGCAGACGTGGGCCGTTACATCGCCAAGAGAGTGGTGCTCCTCGTCATCATCATCATCTTCGTCTCCATCGCCACGTTCTTCCTCGTCCATCTGCTTCCCGGCAACCCCGCCATCACCATCCTCGGGCCCAACGCCACCCCGCAGAACCTGGCCACGGTCAACGCGCAGCTCGGCCTGGACAAGCCGCTGTGGCAGCAGTACTTCATCTGGCTCGGTCACGTCTTCCAGGGCAACCTGGGCCAGTCGTACACGACCCACCAGACGACGACGAGCATCATCGCCCAGTCGTTCCCCATCGACCTCGAGCTGATCATCTTCTCGCAGATCCTGGCCTTCGCCATCGCCTTCCCCATGGCGATGCACGCGGCGCGCAAGCCCAACCGGCTCTTCGACCAGGCCGCCAACAGCACGACGTTCGCCATGCTGGCGCTACCCCCGTTCGTCATCGCGCCGGTGCTCGTGCTGCTCTTCGCCGTGCACTGGCACATCTTCCCGGGCCCGGCCTCCTACGTGCCGCTGACCCAGGACTTCTGGTCCAACATCCATACGATGTTGTTACCGTCGATCGTGCTCGCGCTGGGTGGCGATCGTCGTGTACTTCCGCTTGCTGCGCAACGACCTCATCTCGACCTTGCAAGAGGACTTCATCACCATGGCCCGCTCGAAGGGCTTGAGCGACCGCCGCATCATGTGGCGCCACGCCCTGCGCCCGTCGTCCATTTCGCTGCTGGCCTCGGCCGGCGTCACCATCGGCAGCCTGATCGCCGGCACCTTCATCGTCGAGCTGCTGCTGCAGATGCCCGGGCTCGGGCTACCAGCTCATCTCGGCCGTGAACCAGGACGACTACACCGTGGTGCAGGGCATCACGCTGTTCGTGGCCGTGGCCATCGTGCTGATCAACTTCATCTTCGACTTCCTGTTCACCATCGTCGACCCGAGGATCGCCCGTGAGTAGCGTCGCCATCGACTCCGAGGCCTTCGCCGACCTCAAGGAGGAGGTCGTCGCCGACGAGGCGGCGGAGCACACCAAGAAGAAGCTCGGGGTCCTCTTCTGGATCTGCGTGGGCTTCATCGTCCTCGTCGCCTTCCTGGCCACCTTCGCCAACCTGTTGCCGCTGCCCAACCCCGACCTCGGGCAACTACAACAGCGTGCAGAACGCCGGGCCCGGGCTGGGGCCACCTGCTCGGCACCGACGATCTCTACCGCGACATCCTCAGCCGCCTGATCTACGGGGCCCGGGTGTCGCTGGTCGTCGGCTTCGGCGGCGCGCTGCTCGGCCTGGTCATCGGCGGCATCCCGGCCATGATCTCGGCCTACCGGCGGGGCCGGATCGACACCGTCGCTCAACACCACCTCCTACGTCGTGCTGGCCTTCCCGGCCATCGTGGCCGTCATCGCCATCGTCTCGTTCTGGGGCCACAGCCTGTGGAAGATCACGCTCATCATCGGCATCTTCGGCGCGCCGCTCATCTTCCGGGTGGTGCGGGCCTCGACCCTCTCCTACGCCACCCGCGACTTCGTGCTGGCGGCCAAGGCGCTCGGGGCCGAGCGACACCCGCATCCTGACCCGCGAGATCCTGCCCAACATCATGCCGACCGTCGTGTCCTTCGGCCTGATCGCGGTGGCCACCATCATCGTCCTGGAAGGCTCGCTGGCCTTCCTCGGGCTCTCGGTGCAGCCACCCACGCCGAGTTGGGGGAACATGCTCAACGAGGGGGCCAGCCTGCTCACCGGGGCCAAGGGACAGACCAATCCGTGGCTGGTCATCTTCCCGGCCAGCGCGATGTTCCTCCTCCTCATCAGCCTCAACATCGTGGCGGACAAGCTCAGGGCCTACTTCGACGTGACCGAGATCAAGCTGTGAGCACCGAGCCGGACGCCACGGCCGACCCGCTGCTGGCGGTCGAGGACCTGCACGTCTCCTTCGCCACCTCGCGTGGGCCGCTGCGGGCCGTCCAGGGCGTGTCCTTCACGCTCGACCAGGGCAAGACGCTCGGCATCGTGGGCGAGTCGGGCTCGGGCAAGACGGTGCTGTCGCGGGCCGTCATGGGCCTGCTGCCCATGGCGTCGACCACCCAGACCGGGTCGGTGCGCTACGCCGGCCAGGAGATCCTCAACGCCCCGGCCAACCAGCTGCGCAAGCTCTGGAGCACCCACATCGCCATGGTCTTCCAGGACCCGATGACGTCGCTCAACCCGGTGCAGCGCATCGGCAACCAGATCATGGAGCCGCTGCGCATCCACCTCAAGCTGCCCAAGTCCGAGGCCAAGGAGACCGCCCTCTCCCTGCTGATGCAGGTGGGCATCCCCTCCCCCGTCGAGCGCTTCGAGGCCTACCCGGCCCAGCTCTCGGGCGGCATGCGCCAGCGCGTCATGATCGCCATCGCGCTGGCCTGCGCTCCGCGGCTGCTCATGGCCGACGAGCCGACCACCGGCCTCGACGTCACCGTGCAGGCCCAGATCCTCGACCTGCTGGGCAAGCTCCAGCACGAGCGGAACATGTCGCATGATCCTGGTCACCCACGACCTGGGCGTGGTGGCCACCCGCACCGACGAGATCATCGTGATGTACGCCGGCAACGTGGTGGAGAAGGCGCCCACCAACGTGCTCTTCAAGAGCATGGCCATGCCCTACACCGAGGCGCTGCTCCACTCGACGCCGCGCCTGAGCAACCCGAGCCACACCCGGCTCAACGCCATCGACGGGCGGCCGCCCGACCTGCTGCGCCCGCCGGTCGGCTGCCCCTTCGCCCCCCGCTGCCCCTACGCCCAGGACAAGTGCCGGGCCGAGAAGCCACCGCTGGTCGAAGCCGAGCCCGGCCACAGCTACGCCTGCTGGTTCCCGCTCAACGAGGCGGCCCGCACCCACGAGGTGGCGACGGCATGACCGACACCGCACTCGACACGCCCGAGGTCTCGACCGAGCCGCTGCTCCGGGTCGAGGACCTGCACGTCACCTTCCGCCGGGGCAACACCGCCGTGCAGGCGGTGGCCGGCATCAGCTTCTCGCTGCGCAAGGGCGAGACGCTCGGGCTCGTCGGTGAGTCGGGCTGCGGCAAGTCGACCACCGGCCGGGCCATCGTCCAGGTCGAGCGGGCCACCTCGGGCACCATCCGTTTCGGCGACACCGAGCTGACCACGCTGAGCCGGGGCGACCTGCGCACGCTGCGCACCCAGGTGCAGATGATCTTCCAGGACCCGATCTCGTCGCTCAACCCGCGGCGCAAGGTGCGCGACATCGTGGCCGAGCCGCTCGTCATCTGGAAGATGGGCACCAAGGAGGAGCGGGCGGCCAAGGCCAACGCCATGCTCGACCAGGTCGGCATCGACCCGGTCGCCAACGGCAGCCGCCGGCCCCGCGAGTTCTCGGGCGGCCAGTGCCAGCGCATCAGCATCGCCCGCGCCCTCGTGCTGCGGCCCAAGCTGCTGGTCTGCGACGAGATCGTCTCGGCCCTCGACGTCTCGGTGCAGGCCCAGATCCTCAACCTGCTCGAGGACCTCAAGCAGGAGCTCGGCCTGACCGTCCTCTTCATCGCCCACGACCTGGCCGTGGTGAAGAACGTGAGCGACCGGGTGGCCGTCATGTACCTCGGCCGGCTCTGCGAGATCGCGCCGTCGGACCTGCTCTACCAGGCGCCGGCCCACCACTACACGGCGGCGCTGCTGGCCTCGGCGGTCGAGCCCGACCCCGAGGCGACGCGGACCTCGGTGGCCCTGGCCGGCGAGCCGCCGAGCCCGATCAACCCGCCCTCGGGCTGCCGCTTCCGCACCCGCTGCCCGCGGGCCGAGGCGCGCTGTGCCGAGGAGGTGCCCGAAATGCGCGAGCTGGCGCCCGGGCACCAGGTGGCCTGCCACTTCCCCATCGGCTCTTGAACCCGCGGGCGTCGCCCGGCCGGGTGGCGCTGGCGGCCTCGGCCGCCTACCCCGATCTCTTCGAGGAGGGGCCGCTGCTTGATCGGTGCGCTGGCCGAGCTCGGCCTGGCGGCGCGAGACGGCGGTGTGGAACGACCCGGCCGTGCGCTGGACGGACTACGACCTGGTACTGGCCAACGGGGTGTGGGACAACATCCGCCACGTCGACGACTTCGTGCGCTGGACCGAGGCGCTCGAACGCGACGGGGTGCGGGTGGTCAACTCCCCCGCCACCCTGCGCTGGAACCTGGACAAGCGCTACCTGCGACAGCTGGCGGCCGCCGGGGTCCCGGTCGTGCCGACGATCTGGGTCGAAGCAGGCGTCGGCGTTCGAGCTCGAGGGCGAAGTGGTCGTCAAGCCGACTGTCTCGGGTGGCGGGCACCACACGGCGCGCTACCAACCCCACGAGCACGACGCCGCCCACCGCCACATCGACGACCTGCTCGCCTCGGGCCGGGTGGCCATGGTCCAGCCCTACCAAGCGGCGGTCGACGAGGAGGGCGAGGTCGGGCTGATCTTCCTGGGGGGCACCTACAGCCACGCCATGCACAAGGACCCGATGATCCGGCGCGGCGCCGGCCCGCTCGACGACCTCATCGACAACCAGGTGGTGGCGCCGACCACGCCGGCCGACGACCAGCTGGCCCTGGGCCACCGAGCGGTGGCGGCGGCCGAGCAGATTCTCGGGCCGACCACCTACGCCCGGGTCGACACGGTGCGCGGGGCCGGGGGCGAGCCGCTGCTGCTCGAGCTCGAGCTGCTCGACCCGCTGCTCTTCTTCGGCCGGCAGCCCGACAAGGCGGGCGGCCTGGCCCGGGTCCTAGCCGGGAGGATTGCGCGGTCGGATTGAAGTCGGCGGGCGGGCCGTCGGACCCGACACGGGTCGCCTGGGGTCAGGCGGGCGCGCCCTACGATGGTTGGCATGACGATCGACGGCCAAGAAGACCTCGACGGGCTGCTGCGGGCGGCCCGGGTGGTGGCCGAGGCGCGCCAGGAAATGGTCGCGGCCGTCGCCCCCGGCATCACCACGGGTGAGCTCGACGCGGTCGGCCGGGACGTCTTCCGGCGCCACGGGGCGCGCTCGGCCCCGCGCATCACCTACCGCTTCCCGGGATCGACCTGCATCAGCGTGAACGACGAGGCGGCGCACGGCGTGCCGTCGTTGTCGCGGCACTTGCGGGCCGGCGACCTGGTCAACCTCGACGTGTCGGCCGAGCTCGACGGGTACTTCTCCGACACCGGGATCAGCGTGGCCGTCGGCCCGGTGGCGCAGATGGCGACCCGGCTCCTGGCGGCGACGAAGCAGGCGCAGGCGGACGCCATGGCGGCGGCCCAGCCCGGGGCGCGGTTGCGCGATATCGGGCGGGCAGTCGAGCGCCGGGCGCGGCGCCACGGTTTCTGCACCATCGGCAACCTGACCGGGCATGGCATCGGGCGCGGGCTGCACGAGGCGCCGTCGGTCCCCAGCATCGACAACGGGGCGCGCACCGTCCTCCACGAGGGGCTGGTCCTGGCGGTCGAGCCGTTCCTCTCCGTCTCGGCCACCCGCGTGGTCGAGGGCGACGACGGGTGGACCCTGCGCACGTCCGACGGCAGCGCGGTGGCCCAGTTCGAGCACACCATGGTCGTGCAGCAGGGCGGCCCGCTCGTCCTCACCGCCTGACGCACCGAGGCGCGGCGGCAACCACCGCGCCGTACGCTCCCCTTATGACGAGCGTGGACGGCAGCGACACAGCACAGGTGGAATGGCCGGAGCTGACCCTCGACGGCTGGGCCCCCACCTTGGACGCACTGCACATGTGGACCCAGGTCGTGGGCAAGGTCCGCCTGGCGCTCGAACCGATGGTCAACCACTGGTGGCAGGTCCCGTTCTACGTGTCCGCCCGCGGTCTCACCACGTCGCTCATGCACCGAGGCAGCCTCGGGCTGGAGATTGAGTTCGACTTCCTCACCCAACGCCTGGAGATCCGGACGGCGGACGGGCGCTACGGACACGTGCCCTTGCAGCCACAGTCGGTCGCCGCCTTCTACGACGCCACGATGGAGGCCCTGGCCGGGGTCGGCGCGGCGGTCACCATCAATCCGTGGCCCCAGGAGCTCCCCGACGTGGTGCCCTTTCCCGACGACACCATGGCCCGGCCCTATGACGCCGACGCGGTCCAGCGTTTCTGGTTGGCCCTGGTCCAGATGCACCGGGTGATGCGGATCTTCCGGGCCCGATTCCAGGGCAAGGTCAGCCCGGTGCACTTCTTCTGGGGCGCGGACGACTTGGCGGTGACGCGGTTCTCGGGCCGCGAAGCGCCGCGCCATCCCGGTGGGGCGCCGCACTGCGCCGCTTGGGTGCAGGAGATGGCCTACAGCCACGAGGTGAGCAGCTGCGGCTTCTGGCCGGGCGGGACGTCGGAAGGATCGTTCTATGCGTACGCCTACCCGACGCCCGAGGGCTTCGCGGAGTGGCCGGTGGCACCGGCGGCAGCCTCCTACGACACCACCTTGGGCGAATTCATCCTCCCCTACGCAGACGTGCGCCGGGCCGACGATCCCGAGGGCCTGCTCCTCGAGTTCTTCCAGAGCACGTACGAGGCCGCCGCCGAGCTGGCCCACTGGGACCGCCATGCCCTCGAGGTCGGTCCGGACGGGCCGGCTCGGGGTCTCATCGGGCGCCACTGAGGAGGATTCGGTCGCGGGGTTGCATGCCCCGAACCCACTGTGTGGGATGTGACCACTTGGTCAACGCTCAAGCAGTGCGGCACTCGGCGGCGATCGCCTCGATGATCTGAGGCCAGAGCGACCAGGGGAGTTCGTGACTCTCCGGAAGCTCATGGATCCCTCCTGGTCGCCCGGTCGAACAACCCGACGAGCTCCTCGCAGTAGCGGGCGATGTTGAAGCCCGGATCACGGGAGAGCAGGAGCACCGCCCCATCGATCGACTGGCGGAGCGCAACCGCCATGGTGGTGGGATCGAAGGACCGGAACTCACGATTGCGCTGACCCAGCTCGAAGATCGGTCCGGGGTCGAGCTGGGCCAGGTCCCCTTGGGGTTTTGCTTGTGCGGTCGCCTCATCGAGCCGCAGTCCGGACGCGGTCCGGAAGCTCGCCCAGATCTCCAGCAAGGCACGGGCGGACGAGCGGTGCGTCTCGATGTATTCGCCGTTGGCCCGGATGTAGGCCCTCAATTTGCCGCAGGCGGTGGCTTCGGCCTCGACCGCCGACACGAGGGCGGCTGCCGCGGTCCGAGAGATCTGGGTGACGACGGCGCCCACCAGTTCGTCCTTCGAGACGAAGTGGTACAGGACCACGCTTTTGGTGATCCCGGCCCGCTCCGCGATCTTGGCGATCGATGCGTCTCCGTACCCACGCTCGGCGATCAGCTCGATGGCGCACTCGACGATCTGTCCGCGTCGGGCCCGCTCCGTGAAGGTGCCGTCGCCGTCGGGTGCCGACCGCATGGTCGAATTCTAGACCGAGCGGTCGAGATCCCTCCGGAGGGGTGCACGGCTGCCCCGATCGAAGTTGACTCGAGGTCGAAGAGTCCAGCTCAGACGGGTGGCGGCGCCACTGCGGTTGCGCCAGGCACCTAAAGGAAAGCACGGGATTTCCCGATATTGCAGACCTGAAGGAGTTGGTCAGGAGGCACTGACCAGGCTGGGGTGGGCGCATGAGCGATAACGCCGAGACGGGGGTTGGCGAGCTCCTCAATGCAACTGGGCTGCTGGAGCGCGTATCCGATCAGGCGCTGCACCTCGTCCCAGCCGCCCAGGGCGTCCTGGTCGGCCTCTGCAACGACCAGTACGTGACCTACGTCAGCGGCGCCGGCTTCCTGGCACCGCACGTGGGAACACGGGTGGACAAGGATGCGAGCCTGTCGGGCCTGGCCATGCGGACGCGCCGGGTCGTGCACTGTGGAGACACCGAGACGGATCCCCACGCCGACCTCGAGGCCTGCCGCCGCCTTCGGGTCACGTCCTCCGTCTGTATCCCCCTCTGCCGGGGCGACGAGGTGCTGGGCGTGATCTGCGTCAGTTCCAGCCAGCGCGATGCGTTCTGCGCCGATGACATCGACCTCATGGCGCGGCTGGCCGACGTCATGGGTGTCGCGGTCGGACTGGCGGCCGATCTGACCCGGGTGGCCGAAGGCACCTCAGCCATTGCGCCAGACACGTCTGCGCCGGCTACGTCGGACGACTCGACGCTCTCCCCTGCCGCTGGGGACTCGGCGGTCAACGACTTCGTGATGAACGTGCTGCAGCCCGACGCAGCCTCGCTGCGGCACCGGCGCGACCGGATCCAGGCCGTCCTGGACCGTCCGGAGATCCTCACGATGGTGTTCCAGCCCATCGTCGACATCGAACGTCAGACCGTCGTCGGGGTGGAGGCCCTGGCCCGGTTCGAGGGGGATCCACCGCAGACGCCCGATCACTGGTTCGCGGATGCGCATTTGGTGGGGCTCGGCGTCGAATTGGAGATTTGCGCCGTCAAGAAGGCCTGTGCCTGCCTCGATCTTCTTCCTGCGGAGTGGGATCTCGCGGTCAACGTCGGCCCGGAAACGATCATGTCACCCGTGCTGAACGACATCCTCTCTGGCTACGACCCGCATCGGATCGTCGTCGAGCTCACCGAACAACGCCGCGTCCCGGACTACCCAGGTCTGCTCTCGACCTTGCAACGCCTCCGCCGCTCTGGGTGCCGCTTCGCTGTCGATGACGCAGGAGCCGGCTTCGCCAGCCTCTCGCACATCTTGAAGCTGGCGCCGAACTTCATCAAGCTCGATCGAGACCTGGTGGCCGGGATCAACTTCGATCCGGTCCGCCGCGTGCTGGTGGGAGCGCTGATGACCTTCGCCACGGACACGGGCTCACAGATCATTGCCGAGGGAGTCGAGAACCGGGAGGAGATGGACGCGCTGCAGTGCCTGGGGGTTCGCCTCTTCCAGGGCTTCCTGATCCGGAGACCGACGCCGATTGAGCGGCTGCTCCTCACGGCCACGGACCTGTTCCCCTCTGTCTCCGTGGTCGCTGACGACGCCGGCCCCGCCACGGTGCGTGCGAGAGCCAAGACCCGCGACGACTGCGGCCGACTGAAGGCGATCGGTCGCTGGGGTTCGATCTTCGAGTGAACCCGGGCGGGCCCGCGTCTCCGGGCTGCCCACCGCCTTCGTCTGCCTCGGGCGGTCACCGCCTGATCACGAAACGGTGAAGCTCGATGACGTCGTGGCCGTCCCGGCCGAGGTCGTCACGCTGATCGGCCCGCTGGTGGTGCCCGCCTTGACCTTCACCACGATCTGGGTGTCCGAGTTCGACGCGATCTTCTGCTTCGTGCCGCCGATGGTGACCTGACTGGCGCCGCTCAGGTTCTTTCCCTTGATCGTCACGGCCTGCTTCGCCGCGCCGGACCCCGGGCTGAAGCTCCTGATCTCCGGCGTCACGGCCGTGGTGATCCGCCCGATGGAACCGTTCGTCTGGTTCGAGAACCACAACGCACCGTCGGCGCCGGCGGCGATCCAGATGGGGCCCGAGATGGTCGGGGCGGTGAAGTTCGAGATCGTGCCCGACGTCGTGATGCGCCCGATGGAGGCGTTGCCGTTGTTGACGAACCACAGGTCCCCGTCGGAGCCCGAAACGATGGAGGCCGGCGAGGCGAGACTCGCAGCGGTGTAGCTGTGCGTGACCGCCCCCTTGGCGTTCATCGTCACAATGGCATTCGAGCCCCCGGATCCGCCGGGCAGGTTGGTGATCCACAGCGCCCCGTCGGGACCCTCGGTGATGCCGTAGGGGTTGGTGATCCGGGTGTCCGTGAACGTGCTCACAGTGCCGCTCGTGGTGATGTCGCCGATGGAACTGGTCCCGGACGGGTTCTGGTTGGTGAACCAGAGCGCGCCGTGCGGGCCCGACGTGATCGCGTAGGGGCTGACGATCCCCGCGTTCGTGAATTGGGTCACCGAGCCTCCGGTCGTGATCCGCCCGATGGAGTTGTTGCCCTGATTGGTGAACCAGAGCGCGCCGTCGGGCCCGGTGGTGATGTCGATCGGCTTGCTGATGCTCGGGTCGGTGAAGTTGCTGACCGTGCCGGTCGTCGTGATCTCGCCGATCGTGTTGCTCCCGTAGTTGGTGAACCACAGTGCGCCGTTGGGGCCTGCCGTCATGCCGACCGGCTCGTTGATCGTCGGGTCGGTGAAGTTGCTGACCGTGCCGGTACTCGAGATCTCGCCGATGGAGTTGTTGCCGAAGTTGGAGAACCAAATCGACCCGCTCGGCCCAGCGGCAATCCCGTACGGCTCGGAGATCCCGGTTCCCGTGATGTTCGATACCTGTCCCGCCGCGGCCGCTCCGGCCGGCCCGGCAGCGAGCCCGACCGCCATCAGGGGCAGCGTCACCGCCAGGGCGCCCAACCCGGCCATTCGACGACGTCCCGCCCCACGAACCACGACTCCGCCTTCGTCCACGTCTGCCTCCTCCGCCGGTCTGGCTGCAATTGCCACGCCGGAGGGACGGTAAAGGGCGGCTCGCGCAGAAGCCATACGTCATTCGACGTAGGGACGTGCGTTCCCGGACGCGTCATGGCCGCGGACGCGAACACGTTCATTTCGTCAACTTGGCTGCGCTTTTGAGCGCAGCCAGTGTGCCGCGGCTAACCCTCGGCGGGAGCCTCGGCGGCCGGGGCCTCGGCGGCGGGCGCTTCCGCTGGCGCGGCTTCGAGGACCGGAGCTTCCGCGACCGGCGCCTCCGCAGCGGGTGCCTCGGCGCTTGGCGCCTCGGCGGCAACAGTCCCGTCGCCCTCGCCCGCTTCGCCCTCGCCGGGCTGCACGACGTGGGTGCCGACGTCCTGGGCGAAGTCGGCCCAAGCCGCCTGCGCCTCGGTCTCGGGGGTGAACTCGCCCTCGGCGTAGTCAAAGCCGCCGATGTAGTTCCCCTCGTCGTCGTAGGCGTGCTCACCGAAGGCCTCGCGGTACTCCTCGGAGACCTCGCCACCCTCCGCCGCCTGCTTGATCGACAGCGAGATCCGACGGCGCTGGAGGTCGATGTCGATGATCTTGACCCAGAGCTCTTCGCCGGGCGTGACCACCTGCTCGGGCAGCTCCACGTGGTGGACCGCCATCTCCGAAATGTGCACCAGACCCTCAATGCCGTCGCCCACCTGTACGAAGGCACCGAAGGGCACCAACTTGGTGATGCGGCCGTAGACGAGCTGGCCGACGGCGTGCGAGTCGGCGAACTCCTGCCAGGGGTCGGACTGCGTCGCCTTGAGCGAGAGCGAAATGCGCTCCTTGTCCAGGTCGACGTCGAGCACCTCGACCTCGATCTCGTCGCCCACCGCCACCACCGAAGAGGGGTGGTCGACGTGCTTCCAGGAGAGCTCGGACACGTGCACCAGTCCGTCCATGCCACCGAGGTCCACGAAGGCACCGAAGTTGACCACCGAGGACACGATGCCCTTGCGGCGCTCGCCCGGCTTGAGGTTCTGCAGGAAGTCGCCCCGCTGCTCCTTCTGGGCCTCTTCGAGCCAGGCCCGGCGCGACAGCACCACGTTGTTGCGGTTGCGGTCGAGCTCAATGATCTTGGCCTCGATCTCCTTGCCCACGTAGGGCTGGAGCTCGCGCACCCGGCGCAGTTCGACCAGCGATGCCGGCAGGAAGCCGCGCAGGCCGATGTCGACGATCAGGCCGCCCTTGACGACCTCGATGACCGGTCCCGACACCATCTCGCCGTTGTTCTTCTTCTCCTCGATCGTCGTCCAGGCCCGCTCGTACTGGGCGCGCTTCTTGGACAGGACGAGGCGTCCCTCCTTGTCCTCCTTCTGGAGGACGAGTGCCTCGACGTGCTCGCCGAGCTTGACGATCTCGGCCGGGTCCACGTCGTTGCGGATGGACAGCTCACGGGCGGGGATGACGCCCTCGGACTTGAAACCGATGTCGAGCAGGACCTCGTCCCGGTCGATCTTGACGACCGTCCCCTCGATCACGTCTCCATCGTCGAACTCGATGATGGAGTCGCCCATCGCCTGCTCGAGATCGGCGTCCGCCAGGTCGTCGTCGACGATCGGCCGGGGGTGGTAGTTCCCCTCGGCGTCGAACGTGCCCATTTGCTCGGGCGAGAGGAGGGTGCTGCGTACGTCTGTCATGTGGTGATGCTCCTTGCTGGGCTGCACGTTGCAACCGCAGGACCGCGCCGGGGTCAGGTCTCGATGGATACGTGGCCCACTGCCGGTGCCAGCGGGCGTTCCATCGTACCAGGTCAGCCGGGCCCTCGGTCCCTCGGATCCGGCTCGCTCGGCGGCCGACGCGCGTCCGCCCCGGCCCGCGACCTCAGCCCTTGGCCGCCGCCCAGCTCGGACCCGTCGCCACCGAGACGGTCAGGGGGACCTTGAGGTCGGCCGCCCCGGACAGGGCGGACTCGGTGAGGCGGTGGACCTCGCTGCTCCTCCCCCTTCGCCACCTCGACGATGACCTCGTCGTGCACCTGGAGCACGAGCCGGCTCTCGAGCGCGTGCGTCTTCGAGGTCGCGGTCGAGCCGGACCAGGGCCATCTTGAAGATGTCGGCGGCCAGACCCTGAATGCCCGCGTTCATGGCCTGGCGTTCCGCCGCCTGGCGCACCCGGTAGTTCGAGGCCTTGAGGTCGGGCAGCGGCCGGATGCGGCCGAACTGGGTCTGGGTGAAGCCGCGGATCTGGGCCTGCACCACGGTCTCGTCCATGTACTCCTTCACCCCCGGGAAGGCGCCGAAGTAGCTCTCCATGATGGCGGCGGCCTCTTCGACCGGAACGTTGAGGCGCTGGCTCAGCCCGTAGGCCTCCATGCCGTAGGCCAGGCCGTAGGAGACCATCTTGCAGAACTCCCGTTGGGTGTGGGTCACCTCCTCGGGCGCAATCCCGTAGACGGCCGCGGCCACGGTGCGGTGCACGTCGGCCCCCGTCGTCATGGCGTCGATCAGTCCCGGGTCCTCGGAGAGATGGGCGATGCAGCGCAGCTCGACCTGGTCGTAGTCGGCCACCAGGAAGGTCATGCCCTTGGCCGGGACGAAGGCCCGCCGGAACTGCTTGCCCATCTCGCTGCGCACCGGGATGTTGTGCAGGTTGGGCCGGTCCGACGAGAGCCGGCCCGTCCGGGCCACCGTCTGGCCGAACGAGGCGTGGATGCGGCCGTCGGGCTGCACCTCGGCCAGCAGGCTCTCGCCGTAGGTGGAGCGCAGCTTCTCGACCTCGCGGTAGGACAGCAGGGTCTCGACGATCGGGTGCGCGCCGCGCAGGCTCTCGAGCGTCTGGGCGTCGGTCGAGTAGCCGGTCTTCGTCTTCTTGCCCGGGGTGAGGCCGATCTCGTCGTAGAGCACCGTGCGCAGCTGGGGCGTCGAGTTCACGTTGAACTCGTGGCCGGCCAGCTTCTGCACCTCGGCCTGCAAGGTGGCGGCCGACGCGGCCAACGAGTCGGCGATCTCCTGCAACTCCGTCCCGGTCGATGCCGATGCCGGCGACCTCCATCTTCGCCAGGACGCGCACGAGCGGGGTCTCGATGTCGTCGTGCAGCGTGGTCATGTCGCTCGACTGTCGATGCGCTTGCGGAAGCCTGCCTCCATGCTGGCGACGTCGATCGCCTCGGCCGCGGCCTCCTCGGCCACGTCGCGGGCCGCCTCACCCGGCTCGACGATGTCGAGCGAGAGCTGTCCGGTCTGCTCGCGCAGGTGCTGGAGCTCGTACTCGCCGGTGGAGGCGTCGAGGAGGTAGGCCGCCACGGCGGTGTCCATGGCCAGGCCGGTCAGGTCGATGCCCAGCGGAAGGAGCGAGCGCATCGCCTCCTTCACGTTGTGGCCGACCACGGGCTGCGCCGAGCACCGCGTTGAGCTTCTTGACCACCGACGCCGTGCCGAGCACGTCGCCCGGCACCAGCACCGCAGTTCCGGCCTCGTCGCCCTCGGTGGCCACCAGGACCAGGCCGGCCAGCTCGCTGCGCCCGGGGACGCCGATCCAGCGGGCGGCCAGCGCCAGCTCCCCCGTCGCCCAGCGTCCCCAGCGCCTTGGTGACCTCGCTCGCCGTCGTCGGCAGCGCGACCTCGCCCAGCTCGACCGCGGGGATGGCGGCTGCTTCTGCACTGGCGCAACAGGCGGCGCGGCCGCGGCCGCGCTCCCCTCGGCCGGGTCACCCAGCGCGCCGGCGTCGAGCAGCTCCTCCATGCGCTGCCAGACCGTCTTCATCTCGTAGTGGTCGAACGTCTCTTGGGCCGTCTCGCGGTCCCAGCCCCCGAGCGTGAGCTGGTCCACCGACACCGCCAGGGGCACGTCGCGCACCAGCGGGATGATCCGGGCATTGGAGCGGGCCAGCTCCTGGTGCTCGGTCAGGTTCTCGCGCAGCTTGGGCGTCTGCTCGTCCAGATGGGAGAAGACCCCGTCGAGGTCGCCGTACTTGGTCAGGAGCTTGGCGGCCGTCTTCTCCCCGACGCCCGGGATGCCGGGCAGGTTGTCGGACGGGATCGCCCCGCAAGGACGCCAGCAGCACGTACTTGGACGGGCGGCACGCCGCAGCGCTCCATGATCCCGGCCTCGTCGTAGAGCGCGTAGTCGCTCACGCCGCGCTTGTTGTAGAGGACCCGGATGTACGGGTCGGTGATCAGCTGGAAGCTGTCCCGGTCACCCGTCACGATGACGACTTCGGACTGCCGCTCGGCCGCCTCGGTGGCCAGAGTGGCGATCACGTCGTCCGCCTCGAAGCCGGGCGCCTCCACCACGGGAATGGCCAGCGAGGCCATGACCTCGCGGATCATGTCGAACTGGGGCGGCAGCAGCCACGGGGTCTGGGCCCGTCCCGCCTTGTAGTCCTCGAGCATCTCGTCGCGGAAGGTGGGTCCGGGGGCGTCGAAGGCGACGGCCAGCGCCGAAGGCTGATGCTCCCGGATGAGGTACACCACCATGGAGGTGAAGCCGTGCACCGCGTTGGTGACCACCCCCGTCGAGGTGGCCAGCGTGTCGGGCAGCGCGAAGTACGCCCGGAAGGCCAGGGACATCCCGTCGAGGAGGAGGAGTGGTCCTGATCGCTCCCGGCCCGTCGCCATGACCTTGGAGACTACGGCGTCAGTGTGCCGTCGATGACTTTCTGAGCCACGTCGCGCATGCGGGCCCTGGTCTGCATGGCCGTGCGCTGGATGAACCCGAAGGCATCGGACTCGTCCAGGGCGTCGCGATCCATGAGGATCTGCTTGGCCTCGTCGACCGTCCTGCGGGTGGCGATCTTGTCCTCGGCCCCGTCGCTGGAGTCCTCTGCCTCGATGGCCCATTCCTGGCGGGCCTTGGCCAGGACGTCGGCGATGGCGGGCAGCAGCTCCCGGGGTTGGAAGGGCTTCACCAGGTAGGCCGACACACCCGAGTCGCGGGCCTCCTCAATCAGGTCACGCTGACTGAACGCCGTGAGCAGGAGCACGGCCACCTGGTGGCGCGAGGTGATCTCCCGGGCGGCCCGGATGCCGTCCATCCCGGGCATCTTGATGTCGAGGATGGCGAGGTCCGGCCGGTGCTCCTCGACCAGCTGGACGGCCTCGTCCCCGCGTCCGGCCTCGCCGACGACCTCGTAGCCGGCGGTGAGCAGGATCTCCTTCAGGTCCAGACGGACGATTGCCTCGTCTTCAGCGATGACCACGCGGGCCAACGGTGTCTGAGCTGCTCATGCGGTCCCGGTCGACACGGCGGCCAGGAGTTCGTCCTGGCGGTGCTCGAGGTCGGCGACGGCCTTTTGGAGTGCCTCGCGCGCCTTCACCATGGCATCTGCATGACGGGCAGCCTCATTGTGCTCGTGGGTGGCCAGGGGTGTCTCCGAAACCAATGCGCGCACCCTGGCCTCGTCAGCCGACTCGACGACGACTGCGAGTTGCTCTTCGAGGACGGCCAGTTCCTCCCGCGCCCGCACGAGGCGAGCGTGGACCTCCCTGATCCGCCGTTCCAACAGGGCTCGACGCATGGAGCGTCAAGTGTACGTGGCGGGGAACCAGCGCCGTTGCGCATTCAGCCTGGCCAGAACGCCGGGGTCGGGCCAGTTCCCGACGCCGGGCCGCTCGGGCACCCGGACCCATCCGTCACGCACGCCGGGGTACCCGCAGGGGTCTACGGCCAGGTAGTCGGCGGGATCGCCCACGTCACTGACCAGGCCCGTCGCGTCCTGGGCCAGCCGCGCCGCCAGGGCGAGGTTCGACGAGCGCCCGAGGCCGGCCTCGAAGAACCCGCCGACGAAGGTGGGAACCCCCGCTTCGCGGCACGCGACGTGGGCGGCGCGGGTCGCCCGAACGCCGCCCAGTCGACCTGGTTTGAGGCAGGCCATGGCGCACGCACCGTTGCGCAGCGCGTCCTGCACCGCGGCGCGGCGTGGTCAGCGACTCGTCCAGGCAGATCGGCAGCGGGAGTCTCTTGGCCAGCTCGGCGTGAGCGATCAGATCGGCCGGAGGCAGGGGTTGCTCCACGCAGAGCACGTCGAAGTCGGCCAAGCGGCCCAAGGCGTCGACGTCGTCTTTGGACATGTCGAAGGACCCGTTGGCATCCACTTGAATCACGAGCTCCTCGTGATCGGCCCGTATCGCCGCGACCGGTGCCACCACCCAGCCCGGTTCGATCTTCATGCGCAGCCGGCTGACCCGCCCGGACACGGACGGCGTCGACTTGGCGCCGGAGGTCGTCGACGTCACGGTCGAGAGGGATGCCGACGACGGCACCGACGGGCATTGTCTCGAACCCGGGTCCGATCTCCAGGGACTGGGCCAACGAGAGGTCAGCCGATCGCAATTCGGCGTCGGAGACTGCCATTTCGAACGCGGCGGCCAACTGCCGATCTATCGGCGCATTCCCGAAGAGCTGGGCCACCTCGGCCCCGAACGGAAGCGCACCGCCTCGGGCCCGGCTGGCGCTGAGGAGGCGGGACACGCCCCTGGTCCCGGCGGCCTTCTCCACGTCGGCCACCGGCGGATCGACGGAGGTGGCCTCGGACAGAGCCGCGCACTCGCCCCACCCCTCACCTTCGTCGGCCACGACCCGGACGAAGAGCATGGAGCGCGTCCGATGCACACCAACCGCCGTGCCGATGTCCCGCACGAACGGGATCTCGACCCGGACAAGTTCTACGCCGTGCAGCTTCATGTCCTGGCGGCTCGCATCACCGTCACCGTAGATCGCAGCTTGTACGCTGCAACCTTCTGGCCCGGATGGCGGAATGGCAGACGCGGCGGCCTCAAAAGCCGCTGTCCGAAAGGGCGTGTGGGTTCGAATCCCACTCCGGGCACGGCCAGGGCTCCCAGAAACAGCCTTGAGGTTGCCGAGAGGTTTCACGTCGTCGCGAGGAGCTTCCATGACTGACGACAGGTGGGACTTGGTGGCGGTGCCCATCCTCGACTTCGTACGCGAGCACACGGACGAGATGGGTTGGGTCAGCCTCAGCGCCATCGAGGCTGGGACCGGTCTCGATGCAGATCAAGTCGTCGACGAAGTGGAGCGACTCTGTTTCGTCGGTCTTTTCGATTGCCGCTTGCGCTGGCGTGTTCCTGGACGGTCGTGGTCGATGTAGGCAGCGGCGACGAGCAGTGTCGAGTGGCGGCGCACCGACCGTCCTCATGGTGTTCCATGGGTGAACTGTCTGCGCCATAGGTGAAATTAAAGCGAGCCTTCATCCAACGGGGGTTACAGTGCGGCATCGGCTCCAGAGCGGGGATCGAATTGACCGGGGTGGCACGAAAATGCACGGATTCCTGCAAGCGCGCACGAGGGCCCGAACCCGGAGAGTGGCAACTGCGATAGCGGTCGTCACAGCATCGATCGGATCTGTTGGGGTAGTGGCTCTGGCGACAGCCCAACCCAGCGGTGCCGCCTTGCCGGTCTGCGGCGCCAGTACTGACAATTGGGTAGGTCCCAACACGGGGACGACGGATTGGAACGCCAACTCGTCGGATTGGTCGCTGGGGTTCCCGACCTCCACCAGCACCGTCTGCATCGACAAGGCCGGGACCTACGCCGTTCAGTTGACTTCCGACGCTGCCATCGGTGCACTCGCTGTGGGCGGGGCGACCAATGGGGCCCAGACACTTCTTGTTGAGACCTCGAATCTGAGCATCGCTGCGTCCAGCGCCGTCGAGAGTGGCGGAAACCTCACGCTGGAGTCGTACGACGACGTCAACCTGAACGGATCTGGCAGCCTGACCGTGGCCGGCGGCGGAACCCTCGCCACGACGGGCGTTCCCAACGAAAACGACGACCCCGACTCCATTGACGTCCCCGTGATCAACCAATCCGGGGGCACGGTGAGCATCGGCGCCATTTCCGGGGGCTACGACACGTATCTGAGCGCCAACTTCACCCAGTCGCCTGGGGCGACCCTGGATGTCACCGGCACCTTCTCCGTCACGGGTGGGACATTTACCGAGTCCGGAGGAACCGAGTCGGGTAACCCGGTGCAACTGGCCGGCGGCACCTTGGCCGACAGCGGCGGTACCGGCGCGTTCGATTTCACCTCCTCGGGCAGTCTCACCGGGACCATCCCTTCTGGACAAACGGTGAGCGCTGGTGGGAACTACCTGGGGGCCCTCACCCTGACCCTGCCGAGTGCGGTGACAGATGACGGCAACCTGACTCTGGGGAACTACGACGATGTCACCCTCGCCGCAACCGGATCCGGCAGCCTCACCGTGGCCGGCGGGGGGACGCTTTCGACGACCGGGCCCGCCAACGAAAACGACGACCCTGTCTACATCGACGTCCCCGTAATCAACCGGTCCGGAGGAACGGTGAGCATCGGAGCCATCCCCGGCGGTTACGACACGTACTTGAACACAGGCGGATCCTTCACCCAGTCGCCCGGAGCGGCCTTGACCGTGAGCGGCGTCCTCATCGTGTCCAGCGGGGTGAGGTTCACCGAGTCCGGAGGAACCGAGTCGGGTAACCCAGTGCAACTGGCAGGAGGCACCTTGGCCGACAGCGGTGGATCCGGCGCGTTCGAATTCACAGCCTCGAGCACTCTCTCGGGGACCATTCCTTCTGGACAAACGGTGGCCGCTGGCGGCTTCGACTCCCAGGCCCTCACCCTCACTCTCCCGAGTGCGGTGACCGATGACGGCAACCTCACCCTGGGGGGCTTCTACCCCGTCACCGTGGCCGCAACCGGATCCGGCAGCCTCACCGTGGCCGGCGGGGGGACGCTCTCGACGACCGGGCCCGCCAACGAAAACGACGACCCTGTCTACATCGACGTCCCCGTAATCAACCAGCCCGCTGGCACGATGAACATCGGGGCCATCCCCGGGGGCTACAGCACGTACTTGAACACGGGCGCAACTGTTACGAACGAGGGGACGCTGCAGGTAGCCAACGGCGGAAGTCTGGTCATGAACGGCGGCTCCCTCGCCAACACGGACACGGGGACCCTGGGGGTCACTGTCAATGGAACAGCCGGCGGGATTTCCGGATCGGGTGTGACTCTCGACCTGGGCAGCACGCTGGCGGTGGGCACGGTCGGATCACCTACCTCAGGTTCCTTCGCCCCCATCAGCGGTCCTGTGACCGGAACGTTCTCGCTGGTCGACTGGCCGGGCCTCACTGCGGGTCTTGCGTACGCAGTCAGCTACCCCTCGTCCAGCGTTCAGGTCGACCTCGTCCCCGTACCGTCTGGACTGCCAACCGTCACCGCGGTCAGCCCGTCGTTTGGACCGGCTTCCGGCCACACACCGATAACCGTGACCGGTACCAACTTCACCGGGGCCACGGGCGTCTACTTCGGCGGGATCGCGGCAAGCAACGTGACCGTGGCGACCAACGGGGATTCACTGACGGCTTCGTCGCCGGCCGGCGGAGGGGTCGTGAACGTCCAGGTAGCCAACGCCTCGGGCAACAGCCAGCCCAGCGCCGGCGACGGGTTTGCCTATGGCACCGGGACCGGAGCCGTCTCGGTGAGTGGCGTATCGCCATCGGCGGGCAACTCCTTCGGCGGTACCGCCGTGACCGTCACCGGTGGCGGCTTCGTCGGTGTTACCGCCGTTGACTTCGGTTCGACTCCGGCCACCGACGTCGTCGTTGAGTCGCCCACCACCCTCACCGCGATCACCCCTGCTGGTTCGAGCTCAGTGGACGTGACTGTCGTCACCCAAGACTTCGGGACCAGTGCGATCACGATTGCCGACCGCTTCACCTACGGGCTCACGGTGGTCTTCACGACCTCGGTGTCGAACGTGGCTGCCGGGGCCACCACCTCCACCATGACCGTCCAGCTCCAAGACCCCGACGGGAATCCCGCCCCGGCACCGAGTGGCGGCCAGACCCTTTCGCTGACGAGCACCTCGGCCGCCGGTACGTTCTACGCCGCCGGGAGTGCGACCCCGATCACTCAGGTGGTGGTAGCCGCCGGCCAGTCCACCGCCTCCTTCGCCTACACCGACACGGTGGCGGGCACCCCAACGATCACGGTCGGAGGAGCCCAGACCGCCCTCCTGGACCCAGCCACCACCTCGATCAGCGTGACTGTGGACAGTTTGACCACTTTGGTGGTCTCACCGTCGTCGGCGACGGTCGCAGTGGGCTCGAGTCAGGCCTTTACCGCCGAGGGGTACGACGCCTACGGCAATGATCTGGGCGACCAGACCTCCACGGCCACCTGGTCGATCACTCCGAGCTCCGATGGCTCCTCGTGCGCAGGCGCGACCTGCACGGTCGCCGCCACCGGTCCGCACACGGTAAGCGCCACGATTGGCTCGGTCACCGGGACGGCCACCCTCATCGGCGATACCGCACCGGTCCCCACCCTCGGAAGTCCCACCGGACCGGTGTATGCGGGGACGAGCGTCAGCTTCCCGGTCTCCGCCACTGGGGGCGGGGCCCCACTGTCTTACGCCGTTGACTTCGGCGACGGCACGACGACATCCGGGTCACTGCCGTCCGGGGGCACCAACGCGCAACCACACCTTCGCCCAGGCCGGGACCTATACGGTCGAGCTTTCGGTCAGCGACGGGATCGCCAACCCCACACCTTCCGTGACCACCACCGTCCAGGTGGCGGCAGCGGTGGCTCCCCAGGCTGTGGTGGGCGACCCTATCTCGGCCACGGTGGGCCAGAGTGTCCAGTTCAACGGATCGAATTCGACACCGGCGGGCGGAATCTCCAGCTACAACTGGTCCTTCGGCGATGGGTCGACGGGCTCCGGAACCGACCCGACACACACCTACGCCACCGCCGGCAACTACACGGCCAGCCTCACTGTGACTGGCCAGGGCGGCCAGACCAACCAGGCCACCGAATCGGTAACCGTGGCCGCGGGAGACGAGCAGGGGCTGACCGTCACGGTCACCGATAGCGGAGGTGCTCCGCTGAGCGGGGCCACGGTCGTGGTCGAGAATTCGCAGAATACGGTCTTCAACGCCGTAGCCGAGGGCGGCGGAAACTATGTCATCGACGACCTTGTCGACGGCTCCTACACCGCCTATGGCTACGTGTCGGGCTACCTGCCCTCGACGGCCAGTGCCACGGTGACGAACGGCACCGGCACCGCCACCCTTGCCCTTGCCGCGGGCTCCGTCGCCACCACCGACCTCACCTCGACGCAGCTGACGGGCGCACAAGCCACGGCCCTGGGCATCGATACCTCGGCCCCCGGCAACCAGTTCGTCTACCAGTTCGACCTGAACCTGGCCTTCGTCCCCGGCGCGGCGCCCGTTTCGTTCTCGGGCGTGGCCGCAGGTGGAAGTGGAGGCGTGAGCGGAGGCGGCGGTGGTGGTGGCGGAGGCGGGGACGGAGGCGGCGGTGGCTTCTATGACGCCTCCTTCGGCGGCAGCGGAGGGTGCTCGTCCACCTGCTCGGTGACCGAGACCGACCCGAGCACGGGGGTGAGCTACACCGCCTACCCGTCGGTGGACGTGGTGGGTGGCCAGCCCAACCTGATCTGGATGATCATCCCTGGCAAGGCACAGTGGCTGAAGCAGTTCTTCGACGTGGAGATGTCGGTGACCAGCTTGGCTCCTACGGGCTTCAGTCTCGAATCAGGTACGGCCACCTTGAATCTCCCGACTGGGCTGAGCCTGGCCACCTTGGATCCTGGGATCACACCGGAAACGCTGGCCCAGTCGGTGCCCTCCATCGCGGGAGGCTCGAGCGCAACAGTCGATTGGCTGATCCGGGGGGACACCGAAGGGCTGTACTCGCTGAGCGCCACCTACAACGCATCGCTGTCCCCATTGGGTGTTCCTGTCGAATTCACGGCTGAAGCGCCCAGCGATTCCATCCACATCTGGGGAGCGACCGCGTTGACCATGACATTCACAGCCGACGACTTCGCCTATGAGGGCGATCCGTACCACATCACGATGGCGATCACCGATGTGGCTGATATTCCGGTTTACAACCTTTCGTTCGGGCTCTCGCCTCTCGAGTCGCCGAGCCGGACCTACATTTTCCAGCCAGACCAACCCGGCCCGACAGCAATTGCCGAGCTGGATCCGGGCCAGACCAGCACCGAGAACTACATCGTCGTGCCCGACTTCACCGGGATGCTCAGCGTGTCGAGCTCATTCGTGAGCACTCTCGCCGGAACGAGCGTCGCAACGGCCGGCGGGAGCGCAATTCCCTCGACCATCACCACCCAGGCAGCGCCCACCAGCTACCCCACCATCTCGGCCAAGGTCGAAGCTGGCGGAATCCACGTCAGCTGGGGTGCAGTTGCCGGGGCTCAGAGGTACGAGCTGTTCACCACCTCGGCTTACACCGTGGACTTCCCCGCCACGCCTGCGCTTTCGGTCTCGGGCACGACCACCTCGGCCACCTTGCCGCTGGCCCAATACAAACTCATCGCCGTCTCGACAGTGCTGGACGACTCGTCGGGGAACCCCTACAACGGGCTCGAACACCCTCTGGTGGCTGGTCCCACTCTCGCTCCGACCATAACGAGCTTCAGCCCCACCGCGGGAGCGGTTGGGGCAACGGTCACCATCACGGGAACGTACCTGTCAGGAGCCGCTGTCACCTTCAGGGGCAAGGTCGCCGCCATCAAATCAGACACCGCCAGCAAGCTAAAGGTCAAAGTCCCGACGGGTGCCAAGACCGGAGACATTCAGGTGACAACCCCAGACGGAACGGTGTCGAGTGTCAAAAAGTTCAAAGTCACCTGAGGTGGCCTAGACAATTTCGACACTCCCGACAATGCGTGCTCTGCATGTTGTGGTCGTAGACCATGGCCCAGCACAGCGAAGGCTGGCCGAAAAACTGCGAGAGCGGTCGCCGAGGTGGTTCGGGGCGGCCACTCGATCGACCGGAGATCAGCAGCCACTCTCGGCCTTGTCAAGCAGTATGGCTTTTTCGCTACCGGGGCCGTAGTCGACCGTGCCTACGTATCGCCCCCTCAGCGTGTTGTAGCTGCCACTGAAGACCTGGGGAGCTTCGGTACCTGCCGTCCAGTCCATGGAAATCGACGTGTCGCCACCGAGGACCCATGTGCCTTTGTCGCCCCCGGAATTGCTGGACTCGGTGTGCTTCTCCTTGAACTTGTCGTTGGAAGCGAAGACGTCTTGCTCGCACGGTATGTACACCGGCCCTCTTACTTCGAAAGTCCAGATCTCGCCCACCTTGACTGGCGCCGCTGCCGAAGCTGCTCCAGCACCCGACGACAATCCAAGGCTGGTGACCATCACCATGCCGGTCGCGACCAAAGCCGATTCTCGGGCTGTCATCCCTCGGAGATTCATGGCGCCTCCCCGTTCACTGGCCTCGGTCCACCATCTTGACCCAAGGGTCTTCTCAACGCCGTGGTCGCAGGGTCCTCGAAGGCTGCCGCCAGTGACCCTCGACTCCGGTGTGGCTGTGCCCACGATTGCCGGAGGTGCTTCGCAGACGCCTTGAGCGAAGTCGCACTTGAATCCTGAATGCGGTGGGATCATGTTGCAGCGTTTCTCTGGCGTCTCACTCTGATCGCCCACGACCTGGTGACGCCTCTGGAAGCCCAAAGAGGGCGTTTCGCTGAACCGATTCGCACCCGGTCGCACTCATCGTCTCACCAGGTTTCCGGTGGGTAACCAGCACCGGAGCCAAACCGACGCCAGCGATTCCTACTGGCGGGTGCGACCAGAGCGCCCAACTTGGGTCACTGCGGTCCCGACATGTCACACTGTGCGTTCGATCTGTCCCCGTCGAATGGAGTCTTCGGACACGTGTTGGTCTTCACCTTCCCCGGTCAGGGTTCGCAGCGCGCCGGCATGGGTGAGCCCTGGGTCGACCATCCGTCGTGGGAAGTCGTCGAGGAGGCTTCGGCCGCAGCGGACCGGGATCTGGCCCAGCTGCTCCTCCGGGCCCCCATCGAGGAGCTGACCAAGACCGAGAACGCGCAGCTCGCCACCACCGTGCTCAGCCTGGTGGTGCTCGACGCCGTCGAGCGCATCGGGCTCGACCCCCGCCGCCTGCGCCGGACACAGCCTGGGCGAGTACACGGCCCTGGTCGCCAGTGGCTCCCTCGGCTTCGAACACGGGATCCAATTGGTCGTCACCCGAGGCGAGGCCATGGCCCGAGCCGGCGAGGAGGCGCCCGGAACCATGGCCGCGCTCCTCGGCATCGCCGACGACGACGCCGAGGCGGCCTGCATGCGGGCCGAAGGCGATGTCTGGGTGGCCAACTACAACGCGCCTGGTCAGGTGGTGATCGCCGGCACCGCGGAGGCCGTCGGCCGGGCCGGCGAGCTGGCCAAGGACCTCGGAGCCAAGCGGGTGATGCCGATCCAAGTCTCGGGCGCCTTTCACACCCCGCTGATGCAGGGCGCGCGGGCGCCGCTGCGCAAGGCGCTGGCCGAGGTCACCTTCCTCACGCCCGAAGTGCGCGTCGTGGCCAACGTCGACGCACACGTCCACGACGACCCCGCCGACTGGCCCGGACTCCTGTCGGCCCAGCTGTGCAGCCCGGTGCGCTGGCGTCAGACCCTCGAGACCTTCGCCGGCCTCGGCTTGACCTCGCTGGTCGAGCTCGGACCCGGTGGCGTGCTCAGCGGCCTGGCCAAGCGGAGCCTTCCGGAGATCCAGTCGCTGTCCGTCTCGAAGCCCGAGGACCTCGACACCCTGATCGACCAGGTGGCCCAGGCCGACACCTGGCAGGCCGAACCCGCCCTCCACCAGGGCGAACACCTCTACATGTCCGAACGGGTGGTCGTGAGCCCGTCCAGCGGCATCTTCAGCCCCGAGTCTTCGCTCCAAGCTCCCGGGACCGGCCTGTTGCCCGGCACCGGTGACGGCGGCGCTTCTTCCGTCATCGCGGTCGGCGACCTCGTCGGACGGGTTGGCGTGTCCGAAGTCCGGACGCCATTTGCCGGGCAGGTCATCCGATGGCTGGCCGCCGACGGCGAGCGCGTCCAGGACGGGCAGCCCTTGGTCTGGCTCCGAGTGCCCGACACCATCTGATGGCCGTCGTGCTCGTGACGGGCGGAACCCGCGGCATCGGCGCGGCCTGCGTCGACTGGTTCTTGGCCAACGGCGACCAGGTCGCCACGACCTACCGGTCGGACGAACCACCGCCGCCTCCCGAGGGCGCGGAGGATCGTTTCTTGCCGGTGCGGTGCGACGTCCGCAGCAGCGAGGACGTCGAAGCGGCCTTTGCCGCGATCGAAGAGCAGTGGAGTCCAGTGGAGGTGCTCGTCGCCAATGCGGGGATCACCGCCGACGCGTTGATGTTGCGCATGAGCGAGCAAGCCTTTCTCGACGTGATCGACGCCAACCTGACCGGCTCCTTCCGTGTGGCGAAGCGCGCCGTGGCCAAGATGCTCCGGCTCCACAAGGGCCGCATCATCTTCGTGTCGTCCGTCGGCGCCTTCGTCGGCCTGCCCGGGCAGGCCAACTACGCCGCGTCCAAGGCCGGGCCTGGTCGGGATGGCCCGGGCCATCGCCCGCGAGGTGGGCAGCCGCCAGATCACGGTCAACGTCGTGGCGCCCGGGCTCATCGACACCGACATGACGACCGCCCTGGGCGAGGAGCGGGTCGCCCTCATGACCAGCCAGGTTCCCCTGGGACGGGCCGGAACAGTCGACGATGTGGCGGCGGTCGTGGGCTTTCTGGCCTCCGATGCCGCCGCCTACGTCACCGGGGCCGTCGTGCCGGTCGACGGCGGACTCGGCATGGGCCTGTAGCGTTCTAGGAACACAAACAGAAGGAGCCAAGACGTGGACAGCGACGCAGCGTTCGAGAAGTTTCGCGAGTGCGCCGTGGAGGTATTGCAGGTGCCAGCGGACAAGATCACCAAGGAGGCAAAGTTCGCCGACGACCTCGACGCCGACAGCCTCGACCTGGTCGAGCTGGTCATGGCCCTCGAAGAGGCGTTCGACATCACCGTCGAAGAGACCGAGCTCGAGGACATCGGCACCATCGGGCAGGCCTTCGACCTGATCTCGTCCAAGCTCTGATGCAACTCGGCATCGGCCCCGACGGCCCCGTCCAGGGGCGGCGCGTCGCCGTCACCGGCCTCGGTGCGGTCAGCTGCTGCGGGGTGGGTGTCGACGCGCTCTGGCAGGGACTCCTGCATCCTTCGGTCGATCGGGGGCGAAGCCCGCGACTTCGACCCCGAGCAATGGTTCGGCCCGAAGGAAGTCCGCCAGGTCGATCGGTTCGCCCAGTTCTCCGTGGCCACGGCCGCCATGGCGTTCGAGGACGCTGGAGAGCTCGACGTCGATCCGGCCAAGGCCGGCGTCATCTTTGCCACCGGAGTCGGGGGCTTCGAGACGTTGGCCAGCCAGGTCGGCGTCTACAACGAACGAGGGGCGCGTCGCGTGTCCCCGCGCCTCGTTCCGATGATGATGGCGAACGCTGGTGCGGCCGGAATCTCCATGCGACTTGGCTGGCGCGGACCCTCCGAGGTGATCTGCACCGCGTGCGCCGCGGGGACGCATTCGGTGGCTGCCGCGGCACGCCTCGTGGCCACCGGTCGCTGCGAGGTGGCCATCGGCGGCGGCTCCGAAGCCAGCATCCACCCGGTGGCCATGGCTGCCTTCTCGAACATGACTGCGCTCTCGACCAGCGGCCGCTCCATGCCGTTCGACGTCCGTCGGGACGGGTTCGTCATGACCGAGGGCGCGGGCGCACTGGTGCTCGAGGACTGGGACCGGGCCGTCGCCCGCGGCGCCACCATCTACGCCGAAATCGCGGGTGGGGCGAGCACGTCGGACGCCCACCACATCACGGCGCCCGCTCCGGATGGTTCAGGTGCCGTCGCCTGCATGGAGTTGGCCTTGGCCGACGCCGGCATCACCACGGGCGACGTCGGCCACATCAACGCCCACGGCACCTCGACCCCGCTGAACGACCTGGCCGAGGCCCGAGCGATCAACAAGGTCTTCGGGGAGCCCGGGCCGCTCGTGACCTCCACCAAGGGAGTGACCGGCCACGGGTTGGGCGCCGCCGGTGCCATCGAGGCCGTGGCGGCCGTGCTCACCATCCACCACGCCACCATTCCGCCGACCGCCGGCTACGAAGAGCCCGATCCCGAGATCAACCTGCGCATCGTGCACGGGGAGCCGTTGGCCTGGGAACCCACGGCCGTGCTCTCGAACTCCTTCGGCTTCGGCGGCCACAACGGCTGCCTGGTCCTGCTGCCTCCTGGCTGAGTCCAAGCATTAGGGTCACTCCTCCCAGTGCCGCTGCCGCGGCCCGCGGGGATCGACCATGGCAACAAACGGCACCGGCAGCGCGCGCACACGACGACCTCTCCTGTGGGCCGGCGTCGCGATTGTCCTGGTCGCCGTCGGCGTCACCGCCGGCCTCCTGGCTCACCCGCAGCTCGACTCCCCCGCCCGACGCCACCGCCGGCCACCCGCGTCGTCGCGCTGGGCGATTCGGTCCCCTACGGCCACGGTCTGGCCAATCCCTATCCGACGCCGCAGCTGGGCCTGCCGAACTCGGCCGTGTCCCAAGGACCTTCGACTCAGGCCTATCCCAGTCTGGTCGCGCATGCGCTGGGCCTGACCATGCGGGTACGCCCGACGAACTGCCGCCTCGTCGGGGATCAGCTGTCCATCAGCGGCGCCGTGGCCGATGCCGCCGACAACACGGCCCGGGACACGCAGTGCCCGCGACCGCCGCAGCTGACACGCAACCTGGCCGACGAGGTGGCCGCCGCCGGACCTGCGCCAAGCACCCGGCGCGGCTCGTGCTGGTCCAGGCCGGGGCCGACGACATCGACTTTGCCGCCTGCCTCGAGAACGAGCTGGTCCGGGTGCTGGGCTTCGACATCGGCTTCGGCAACACCTGCGTGAGCAACGGCACGGTGACCCCCGAGGTCGCCAAGAAGCTGGCCGCCGTGCGGGCCAGCCTGGCCGCCACGATCGAGGAGCTGTCGCCCTCCACCAAGTCGGTGGCGGTCCTCGACTACTACCAGCCCGTTCCCCAACCGGCACAGATCTCCGACGGATCCGTGCACTCGCACGCCGGCACGAACCTCGTCTGCACGGCCCTCAAGTCCAACGCCGGCGCCACGGCGGCCGCGGCGCAGGTCGTGCTGGCCGCGCTGAACCAGGCCATCGCCGGTGCCGTGAGCGACGCCGAGGCCCATCACGTCCACAACGTCCGGCTGATCGACGTCGCCGGGGTCATGAACGGACACGGGATGTGCACGGCCGACCCCTGGGTCTTCACCGCTCAGGGCATTCCGGCCATGACGCTCAGCGGCGATCTCGCCAGGATCCTGGCCGCCAAGGCGTGCACCTCGACCGACGCCATCCATCCGAGTTCGTTCTGCCGCCCGCTCCAGGCTGACGCCCTCAGCGCCGTGAACAACCTCAAGCGCTACGTGTGGCGGGTGGCCCATCCCACGGCGGACGGCCAACGCGCGCTCGCCCTCGCCACGGATGCACGCGCTCCGTGTCCGGAGCTAGTCGATGGCGGCGCGGAGCGACGTGACGAAGGCGGCCGCACCGTCCGGGACCGCCACCTTCGAGCAGGCGTCGGACCAGGGCAGAACCCACCACGACGCCGTCGGCCACCTGGCACACCTCGGCCGCCTGTTCCGGCGTCGAGACACCCACGCCGACGCACACCGGCATATCGGTGTAGCGCCGCACCCGCTCGACCACGGTCGCCGCCGCGCTCCCGAGATCGCTCCGCTCGCCGGTCACGCCCATGCGGGCCACCGCGTAGACGAAGCCGCGGGCCCGGCTGCAGATGCGCTCGACCCGCTCGGGCGGGCTCGAGGGCGCAACCAGCTGCACGGTGTCGATGCCGGCCGCGTCGGCCTCGACCGCCCACGGGCCGATCTCCTCGATGGGCAGGTCCGGCAGGATGGCGCCGCTGATGCCGGCGCGGCCAGCGACCGGGCCATGCGCTTGTGGCCGGCCCGGAACACAATGTTGTAGTACGTCATCACGGCGATCGGGACCGGTGCTTCGGCCCGGCCGATCCCGTCGATCACCTCGTCCGGCACGACGCCTCGCCGCAACGCGCAGCAGCGCCGCATCCTGAATCACCGGTCCGTCCATCATCGGGTCCGAGAAGGGAATGCCGACCTCGACCGCATCGGCTCCCGCCGCCACCACGGCCGCCAGCGTCTGCTCCCAGTCGTCGCTCATGCCGCCCATGAGGTACGGGAATGAGGAGCTTGCGCCCCTCGTCGCGGCGCGTTCGCAGACCCTTCTCGAGGTCAGCCATGGTCCCGGCGACCGAAGATCTCACGTACCTGGGCCACGTCCTTGTCCCCGCGGCCCGACAGCGTGATCATGACCGTCGAACCCGCGGGCAAGGCCTCGGTGCCTGCCGAACGCGCCACCCAGGCCACCGCGTGGGCCGACTCGAGCGCAGGAATGATCCCCTCGGTGTGGCTGAGCAACCGAAAGGCCTCGAGCACCTCGTCGTCTCCCGCCGTGGAGTACTCCGCCCGTCCGATCGCCGCCAGGTGGGCGTGTTCGGGGCCGAGACCGGGGTAGTCCAGGCCGGCCGAGATGGACTCGGCCTCCTCGATCTGGCCCGCCTCGTCCTGGAGCAGTTGGGAGTACATGCCGTGCAGCACGCCGGGGATCCCGTTGGTGATGGCCGCACCGCCCGCGGCCTCGACGCCGACCAGCCGGGCCTCGGACTCCACGAACCCGGCAAAGGTGCCCGCGGCATTCGAACCGCCACCGACGCAGGCCACCACGACATCGGGCGCGGCGCCGCCCAGCAGGGCGCGGCACTGCTCCGCCGCTTCCTCGCCCACCACGCGCTGGAACTGGCGCACCATGTAGGGGAAGGGATGGGGGCCCATGACCGATCCGAGGCAGTAGTGGGTCGTGTCGACCGAGGCCACCCACTCGCGCATGGCTTCGTTCACCGCGTCCTTCAGGGTGCGGCTGCCCGAGGTCACCGGTCGAACCTCGGCGCCAAGGAGCTCCATCCGGAACACGTTGAGCTCCTGGCGCTTCGTGTCCACCTCGCCCATGAACACCGTGCACTCGAGGCCGAAGAGCGCGGCCGCCGTGGCCGATGCCACGCCGTGCTGCCCGGCGCCCGTCTCGGCGATCATGCGCGACTTGCCCATGCGCTTCGTGAGCAGCGCCTGCCCGACCACGTTGTTGAGCTTGTGGGAGCCCGTGTGGGCCAGGTCCTCCCGCTTGAGGAGCACGCGCACCCCGAGGCGCTCGGACAGCCGGCAGCATTCGGTTACGGGCGTGGGGCGGCCGCCGTAGTCGCGCAACAAGGCCGACAGTTCCTCGCGGAACGCAGGATCGGCCCAGGCGTCGTCGAACCATTTCTCGAGCTCGAGGCAGGCCGTCATGAGCGATTCGGGAACGAATCGGCCTCCGAACTCGCCGAAACGACCGTCTTCGCCGGGCCGCTCGGTGCGGCCGCTCACGCTCATCCGTCCCTCCAGTCATAGGGCTCACCGGCGATCGGACTCGTCGGGTGCGTCGCGCAGCGAGAGATCGACGGCCGCCTTCCGAGCGTTGACGATGAAGTCCCGGAGCAGCAACGGATCCTTTCGCCCCGGCGACGATTCCACTCCGGTCGACACGTCCACCCCGGCCGGCCGCAGGTTGGCCACGGCCTGGGCCACGTTGTCGGGGCGGAGGCCACCGCAGACGATGAGGCGGTGGTGATCGGCCACCCCCTCGGCCAACCGCCAGTCGAACACTTCACCCGAGCCCGGGTTCTCCCCGTCGACCATGAGCCAGTCGGCGCCGAACTCGTCGAAGCGCGCGATGGCCCGCTCACCGGCCTGGAAGGCCTTGATCACCGTGGGCACCCGCTTGACGCACCCACCTCGTCTGCCTCGGCCGTCTCGTGGCCGTGCAGCTGCGCCGCGTTCAGCCCGGCGGTGTGGACGGTCTCGACCACGCGCTGCGGTGCCTCGTCGCGGAAGACCCCGACGGTCAGGATGTGTTCGGGGAGGCGCTTGGCGATGTCCCCGGCCAGCTGCACCGAGACCTGCCGCGGCGACGGAGCGAAGAGGAAGCCGACCGCGGACGCGCCCAGGCTGACCGCCAGCAGCGCGTCGGCCTCGGAGGTGATGCCGCAGATCTTGACGAAGAAGTCGTCGCTCATCGCGCCGCCACGGCATGACCGATGAGGCTGCGCAGTTCGGACGACCGGTCATCGGCCCGCACCAGGGTCTCGCCGACCAGGATGGCGTCGTAGCCGGCCTCGGCCAGGCGCGCGGCGTCGGCGCTCGTCGCGGATACCCGATTCCGCCACCGCCACCACGGTCGCTCGGTATCCGCTTCGCCAGCGAGCAGGCCCGCTCGTGGTCGACGCTGAACGTCTTCAGGTCGCGCTGGTTCACCCCGATCACCCGGGCCTCGGCCCGCAGGGCGCGTTCGAGCTCGGCCTCGTCGTGCACCTCGACGAGGGCCGTCAACGAGAGCGCCTCGGCCAGCGCGGAGAACCGCCGGAGCTCGCCGTCGTCCAGCGCCGCCACAATGAGGAGCACGGCGTCCGCGCCCATGAGCCGGGCGTCGGCCACGTCGGCCTCGCTCACGGTGAAGTCCTTGCGCAGGACCGGGAGGCCAGAAGCCGTCTCGTGCGGCCACGAGGTCGGCCGGAGCGCCGCCGAAATAGTCGGCATCGGTGAGGACGGACAGACAGGCCGCGCCCCCGTCCAGGTACTCCTCGGCGACCTCTTCGGGCTGCAGAGCCGGGTCGAGGTCGCCCTTCGAGGGCGAGCGCCGCTTGATCTCGGCGATGCAGGCCAGTCCCTCGACCACGGAGCGCGGCGGCGAAATCACGGGGCGGCGGCATCGTCGACGCCCGTTCCACCAGCTCAGCCACGTCGCGGTCGTCCTGCGCCGGCCTGGGCGCGATGGGTGGCGAGGATCTCGCCCAGGTAGGTCGGCATAACGCCTCAGCGTAGCGGCGGGCTCTTTCACCGCCGGTGCGCTCGAGATCAGGGGCACCGACCGTAGGGGTCGATCGGGGCGCTCGACTCCCCCATGCAGGACCCACGAGTTCGACGCCTCGTTCATGTAGGCGGCCGGGCAGGGATCGGCGATCGTGATGACGCGCTGCTCGTCACAGGGCGAGCTCTGCGAGACGCAACTGGTGCTGGCCTGGTGGCCCTGCGAGTACGCCGGACACTCGAGCGTGAAGCCGGGCGCGGCATAGGCGTTCAGGTAGACGAGTGCCGCCGCGCAACCCCACGCCGTCGCTGCTCCGACCGCTGGCGCCCCCGAGGCCGACGTGGTCGGGGTCACGGAGCTCTCGGCCGGCGCGGACGTGGTCGGGGTGACAGAGGGTGTGTCCGGTCGCACGATGGTCCGTGTCTGCACCGAACCGGGTAACGCATACGCACCGTGCGTGGCCACCACCTGGCTGGTCGGCTGTGCCCCCACACCCATGGCCAGGGCGGCGATGGCGCAGACGGCCAGCGCGCAGCGCCACCAAGGCCGATGGACCCCAGCACCCGAGTGAATTGCACGTCCCGTCACCTGGCCTGACGTGGCTGCAGCGGTCGCGAATCGTCCGCCGATCGAAGAGGGCTCCGACGGCCGCGGCAGGCTAGCAAGCGGACGTTTGGGCCGTCCATACCATCCCGCTTGACTATGTATGGATGCGGGTGAGGATCCTCTGGCGCCGCTGGCGGGCCTCACGCGGGCAGTTCGCACGTGGCCGGTGTCACCGTGCCGGGCGATTCGACGGCCTCGCGCAGCATCTCGGCCAGGCCGGCATAGAGAACCTCAATGGTGAAATCGTCCACCTCGATCGAACCGTCTCGGTCCCGTCGTCCGCCATTTGGGTGACCTTGATCATCGTCACTCCCCCAGCGACCGCGCTCGGGTTTCGTCCCCCTGGCGCTCAATGGCGATGCAGTGTCCATCCCGGAAGATCCAGCCGATCTCGCGCCACGGATTCAGCTCGGGAACATCGTCGGCGATGACCGCCGCCGCATCGTTCCCCCGCTCCCGCCGTCGCATGGAAAGAGCGTGCACTCCTGGCGTGTCATGTCTGGTGACGGGAGGTTGCAAAAGGGGTGCGCTCAAGTTCCGCCCAACGCATGCCTGGACGGCCCAATTGTCCAGGTCACAGGGATGCGACACCGCGCCCAAACGGGAGATGCGACCTTGGCCCGAACGGAAGAGTGGCCTCAGCGCGCGAAGAAATGCCAGCCGGCGAACCTCACCGCCACGATCAAGACGAGGCGCGCGATCGGTCCGGTGGCTACCCGGCGCGCCACCGCGGCCGGCCGGGCCAGACCCGAACCGGCACGGCGCGAAAGCGCCCACGACGGCCAGGAGCGCCGCCCCGAGCGCGGCCCACACGGCGTAGAAGACGGTCGACGTCATGGGGCCTCGACCGGCGTGCCTGCTCGCACGACGACGGCACATACACAGAGCCAGGCGAAGAAGAGGATCGCCTTGAGGACGTAGTAGCGATCGACCGCGTCGACCATCGAGCTGAACGTCGGGTGGGCAGCCCGACTGCCTCGGGCCGTGTACACCACGATCTCCCAGAGCAGGATCGCCACCCCGAGCACGGCCCAGTCGCGGTAAGGGTGGTGTCCTGGCGCCCGGACGGGCGTGGGTCGCAGCGGCCAGCGGGCGATGGCCAGCGCAACGAGCAGGGCGATGGGGATCGCGGTCATCACGTTCGCGGCCAGCGTGAAGGGGGTGGTGGCCGCCGCTCCCAGCGCGTACCCGACCCCGGCCAGCACCAGCGCCGCCCTCACCCACGGGCCAGGCGCGCGTCGGGTCACCGGCTCAGGCCAACGGCAAGGTTGCGACGCGGGCCGGGCGAGAACCACCGATGCCGTCGCCCGAGCGGAGCCGGATCGGCCCGGGGGCATCGACACTGCGATGCAGGTAGCCGAGCCCGACCCAACTCCCGAGCTCACTGCTCATGGCGGCCGAGGTCACGGTGCCGACCACCTTGTCCTCCGCCGGCGCAGTCGCCGGCGGGTGGCTCACCCGCGTGCAGGGTCATGCCACGGGCCAAGGGAGCCTCGACGGCAGCGAGGAGAATCCCGACGAGGCGCCGGGGCACGTTCGACCCGCGGGCGTCGATACGGGCCACGAGCTCCTGGCCGGTGTAACAACCCTTGGTGAAGTTGACCGTGCGCTCGACCACGCCGGCTTCGGCCGGGATCGTCTTCGCCGTGAGCTCGGTCCCCATGGCCGGCACTCCGGCCACGATCCGGCACGCCTCGACCGCCTCCGCGCCGCAGCGCACCAGGCCCGCCGGCAGCTCGTCGGGACCGAGCACGACATCGTCGGGACCGAGCAGGTCGACGCCCGTCCAGCCGTTCCATTCGAACGGCAGCGCCAGCACGCCGCGCTCGGACAGCGCCGTCAGGAGCCCCGAAGCCGCCTCGGGCACGCCCGGCCCTCGCAATGAGAGACAGCGCCAGTCGAGCGGTTCGAGCTCGACCTTCGACCGGAGCAGGAACCGGCGCAAGCGTGCCGCCACGGCCTCGCCGTAGCCTCCGTCGACGTCGAGCAGGAATCCCTGGCCGTCGGTCCGCGTGACCCGCAGCAGAGCCGTGAGCTTGCCGTCGGGTTCGAGGAGCAGCGAATCGGCCGAAGCGCCCACGGCCAGGTTCTCCACGTCCTGGCTGAGCTGTCCCTGTAGATACGACTCGGCGTCCGTGCCGCGCACGGCCAGCACGTCACGCACGGTTCGGTAGGCACCCGCGCCGTGGCGCAGCGCCTTCGCCTCGAGGTCACTCACCACGTCGCTCGTGTCCCGCCCATATGACGCGCCGCCGTGACGGCCACGAGGAGCGCTCCCGCCTTGTGGGCACACTCCTCGTCCTCGGATTGCGGGTCGCTGTCCGCCACGATGCCCGCACCCGCCTGCACACTGGCCCGGCCGTCGGGTGTCACGACCATGGTCCGGATGGCGATCGCCGTGTCCAGATTGCCCGAGAAGTCGATGTAACCGACGACACCGCCGTACACCCCTCGTTTCGTCGGCTCGAGTTCGTCAATGATCTCCATGGCCCGTACCTTGGGGGCGCCCGAGAGGGTCCCGGCCGGCAGGGTGGCACGGAGCACATCGATGGGCCCGTTGCCCTCGGAGAGCTCGCCCGAGACCTGCGACGTGATGTGCATGATGTGGCTGTAGCGCTCAATGGTCATGAGCTCGTCGACCTTCTCGGTCCCGAAACGCACGACCCGCCCCACGTCGTTGCGGGCCAGGTCGACCAGCATGATGTGTTCGGCCAGCTCCTTCGGGTCCTCGGCCAGCTCACCTTCGAGCAGGCGATCGTGCTGCTCGTTCTCTCCCCGCGGCCGCGAACCTGCGATCGGGCGCGAGATCACGACATTGTCCCGCAGGCGCACCATCGGCTCGGGCGACGCCCCGACCACCGTCACCTCCGGAAAACGGAGGAAGTAGAGGTACGGGCTCGGATTGAGCAGGCGCAGGGCGCGGTAGACGTCGAACGGATCAGCCTCGAGCGTCAGGTCGTAGCGCTGTGACAACACGACCTGAAAGATGTCACCGGCCTTGATGTACTCCTTGGCCGCATCGATCGAGGCCCTGTACTGGTCGGACGTCACCGTCCGCTCGGCCTCCGCCTTCGACAGCCCGGGCGGAGGAGCCGGGACCAACTCGCCCGGCCCCGAATGCGCGCAATCCAACGCCAGCTGGCGCAGGCGGGCGCAGGCGCCCTCGTAGGCTTCTGCGACTGCTCTGGGATCGAGCGCGCCACCGGAGCCCTGCGGGACGACCACGTTGTCCACCAGGACGATGCGCTGACGCCAGTGGTCGAATGCGCAGAACTGCCCAATCACCACTAACGCGGCATCGGGGTGACCCAGGTCGTCGGGTGGTGGGTGGGGCAAGCGCTCGACCTCGCGGACGACGTCGTAGCCCAGGTAGCCGACGAGGCCACCGTGCAACGGCGGCAGGCCGCTCAGATTCGGCGATTCGAACCGGGACACCAGATCCTCGACCGCGGCCAGGATCCCGTCATCGGACGGCGAGCAGGCCCAGCTGCCCCGTGGCCTCGACCCGGCGACCCCGCGCGGTCAGCGTGGCTAGCGGTTGGCGGCCCACGAACGAATAGCGGCCCCAGCGCTCGCCACCTTCCACCGATTCGAAGAGAAACCCTTCGCCCTCGCCCACGACATTGGCGAAGCAGGCGACAGGCGTGAGCGTGTCAGCCACGACCTCGCACCACACGGGGACGATCTCGTGCTCCTTGGCCAGCGCGGCGAACTCTGCCGGGTCGGGCCTGAACTCGAGCACGTCCGGGCCGGTCATCGGCACCTCACACCACCGGCACGCCCGGCCCGCTGCCGACGGTGCGGTAGAAGCAGGTGCGCTCACCCGTGTGGCAGGCGCCCCGGCCGTGCTGGTCGACCAGCACCACGAGCGCGTCGCCGTCGCAGTCCATGCGCACCTCGCGCACGTACTGCCGATCTCCTGAAGTCTCGCCCTTCTGCCAGTACTCCTGGCGGCTTCGGCTGAAGAACCACGAGCGCCCCGAGGCCAGGGTGCGGCGCAAGGCCTCGGCATCCATGTAGGCCACGGTCAGCACGGTGCCGTCGCCCGCGTCCTGCACGATCGCCGGCACCAGTCCGTCACCTTTGGCGAAGTCGACCTCGGCCACCAGCGCCTCGTCGGTGGTCAGCGGGACGCCTTCGGGTGCGGGGGCGCTCAAAGGTAAAGCCCCGTGCCGCTGTCGTTGCGGGGCGAGGCGATGGCATGGATGTCGCGCTCGCGCAGAATCACGTACTCCTCGCCGTGCACCTCGACCTCGAAGCGGTCCTCGGGGTTGAACAGGACGGTGTCGCCGACCTTCACCGTCCGCACGTGGGGTCCCACGGCGACCGCCTCGGCCCAGGTCAGGCGCCGGCTGATCTGCGCGGTGGCCGGGATGAGGATGCCCGCCCGGGACCGGCGCTCGCCGTCCGTGGGGGAAATCTGCACCATGACCCGGTCGAAGAGCACCGAGATGGGCTGCTTGTCAGCGGCCGCGGCTCTCGCTTGCTCCGTTCTTTCTCGTCGACGTCGGCACCCTCTCACGGTACCGCACGAACCCGTCGTTCCAGGTCAGACGGGACGAACGGTGACGCCATGCGCGGTCATGAACGCCTTGGCCTCCCCGATGGTGAACTCACGCCGGTGGAAGATCGATGCCGCCAGCACGGCGTCGGCCCCACCCTCGACCGCCCCGTCCACCAGGTCCTGGAGCTGTCCCACGCCCCCCGAGGCGATCACCGGCACGTCGACCGCGTCGACGACGGCCCGGGTCAGAGCCAGGTCGAAGCCGTCCTTGGTCCCGTCGCGGTCCATCGAGGTGAGCAGGATCTCCCCCGCCCCGTTGGCGGCACATTCGACCGCCCAGCGCGAGCACGTCCTTGCCCGTCGGGCGTCCGCCCACCGTGCGTGTGGACCTCCCATCCGGCCCCACCCGTGCGCCGGCGGGCGTCGATCGCCACGACTGCGCACTGGCCCCCGAACTCGTCCGCGATCTCGCGGACGAGGAGCGGGCGCTCTACGGCTGCCGTGTTCACGCCCACCTTGTCCGCGCCTGCCCGCAGCAGCCGGCGCGCATCGTCCGCGCTGCGCACGCCGCCCCCCACGGTCAGGGGGATGAAGACCTGCTCCGCCGTGCGGGCCACGACCGACACCATCGTGTCGCGACCGTCCGAGGAGGCGGTGATGTCGAGGAAGGTCACCTCGTCCGCCCCCTCGGCGTCGTAGCGAGCCGCCAGTTCGACCGGGTCACCTTCGTCGGTGAGATCGAGGAAGCGCACGCCCTTGACGACGCGGCCCCCGGTCACGTCGAGACAGGGGATCAGCCGGATGCTGCGCACGCGGCCACCCCTTCCTCCACGCTGAAGCGGCCGTCGACGATGGCCTTGCCGACGATGGCTCCCGCCAGACGGCGTCCGCCTTCGGTCAGCCCCGCCAGCGCGGCCAGGTCGCGCAGCGAGCCCACGCCACCGGAGGCCACGAGCGGCAGCGTCGTCGCGGCGAGCAAGCGCGGCAAGGCCGGAGAGGTCCGGGCCCTCGAGCATGCCGTCCCGGGCCACCGCCGTGGCCACGACGGCCCCGATCGGCTCGTCCGCCCAGAGGCCGAGCAGCTCGGTCACCGCCCGGCCCGAACCCTGGCTCCAACCGTGCCCCAACGCCTCGGCCACCCCGTCTTCGTCTACCCGGTAGTCCAGTCCCACGGCGACACGTCCGGGCCAGCGCCGGGCGCAGCGCGCGGCCAGCTCGGGATCCTCGAGGGCGGCGGTGCCCAGCACGACTCGGGTCACCCCCGACTCGAGCAGGTCGGCGGCCGTGGCCTCCGAGCGGATGCCCCCGCCGGCCTGCACCCGCACGCCGGCCGCCGCGGCCACGTCCAGAATGCGCCGCAGCGCGCCGTCGTTCGTGCGCGACACCCGTGCGGGCCGCGTCGAGGTCGACGACGTGGATCCACGTCGCCCCGGCCTCCGACGTAGCGCGCCGCCAGCGCGGTCGGGTCGCCGTAGCGCGCCTCGCGCTCGAAGTCACCCTGGGTGAGGCGAACGGCCTCGCCCCGCGCAGGTCGATCGCCGGCAGGAGGTCCATCACGCCGCCCGCGCCACGAAGTTGCCCAAGAGCGCAAGGCCGGCCGCACCCGACTTCTCGGGGTGGAACTGGGCACCCCACAGCGTGCCCCGGTTCGCCATGGCGGCCACCGGTCCCCCGTAGTCGCACACGGCCACCGTCTCGCGCGCCGACCGGCGGCGCGAAGGAGTGCACGAAGTACACCCAGGGCCGTGGACCCAGTCCCTCCAGCAGTGCGGGCATGCCGGAGCCCTCGGCCTCCAAGCACGTTCCACTGCATCTGCGGGTGCTTCACGCCCGCCGGCAACGCCGCCACCGCTTCCGGCGAAGACGCCGAGGCCCGCCGCACCCGGGCTCTCGACGCGAGGACTCGTAGAGGAGCTGGAAGCCGACGCAGACCCCGAAGAACGGTACACCCGCCGCGATGGCTTGGCGGGCCGGCTCTTCGAGCCCGCTCTCGCGCAGCGCCTGGGCGCAGGCGCCGAAGGCACCCACTCCGGGGAGCACCACCGCGTCGGCCGCTTCGACCTCGCGCCGCGTCGGTCACCAGCCGGGCCGCCGCGCCCACGTGCTGGAGCGCCTTCTCGGCCGAGCGCAGGTTGCCGATGCCGTAGTCGAGGACGGCCACGCGCGGTCCGCTCACAGGCTCCCCTTGGTCGAGGGAATGCCACCCCCTTCGACGCGCACGGCGTCGCGCAGGCAGCGGGCGACCCCCTTGAAGCTGGCCTCGAGCATGTGGTGGGTGTTCTTCCCCTCGAGCCGCCGGATGTGCAGCGTGATGTTGGCCGCCGTCACGAAGGCCCGCCAGAACTCCTCGGCCAGCTGGGGGTCGAACGGCGGCGTGCCGAGGCCCGGGTGTGTCCGGCGCGAAATCGAGGCCGTAGGCCAGGTAGGGACGGCCCGAGATGTCCAGCGCCACGGCGATGAGGGCCTCGTCGAGCGGCAACAGCATGGAGGCGAAGCGGCGGATCCCGGCCTTGTCGCCCAGGGCCTCGGCCAGGCAGCCCCCCAGCACAATGCCGACGTCCTCCACCGTGTGGTGGGCGTCGATGTGCAGGTCGCCCTCCGCCTTGACCGCCAGGTCGAAGGAGGCGTGCTTGCCCAGTTGCTCGAGCATGTGGTCGAAGAAGGGCAGTCCCGTCGAGACCTCGGTCTGCCCGGACCCCGTCGAGGTCGAGCGCGATCGCGATCGTCGTCTCCTTGGTGGCGCGGTCCTTGCTGGCGCGGCGACTGGTCACAGGCTCTCCTTCAACGCGTGCAGGAAGCGCTCATTCTCCTCCGGCGTGCCGATGGTGACGCGCAGGCAGCCCTTGAGGCCGTCCCAGCTCGCACAGTTGCGGATGAGGATCGAACGGTCCAGGAGCGCCCGCCAGACGTCGTCGGCGTCGCGCCGTTGGGGCCGGAACAGGATGAAGTTCGCGTCCGAGGGCCAGCTGTCCACCGGCAGGTCGGCCAGCCCGGCCGCCACCCGGCCCCGCTCCTCGGCGATGCGGGCCACCCGCGCCTCCATCTCGGGCAGGTGGCGCAGCGCCAGCAACCCGGCCAGCTGCGTCTGCACGGACAGGTGGTAGGGCAGGACGACGGCCTCGCAGGCCTCCACCACAGCCGGATCGGCCACCAGATAGCCCAGACGGGCGCCGGCCAAGGCCCACGTCTTGGAGAACGTGCGCGTCACCACGAGTCCGGGTTGGCCGGTCCCGCGCAGCGACAGGGCGCTCCAGGGGGCGAACTGCCCGTAGGCCTCGTCCACCACCACCAGACCGGGGGCGGCGCGCCACGACCGCTTCGACCGTCGCCGGGGGTTCGGCGCGCCCCGTCGGGTTGTTCGGCGAGCAGAGGAAGGTCACCTCCGGTGCGCTCGATGCGATGAGCGCGGCCGCCGTCGGCAGGGTCGATCTCGAAGTCGTCGTCCCGACCGCCCTCGACCACCTCGGTCCCGGTGACGCGGGCGATGTGCGAGTGCAGCGCATAGGTGGGCTCGAAGACGAGGGCGCGCCGGCCGGGGCCGCCGAAGGCGAGCAGCAGGCTCTGGAGCACCTCGTTCGAACCGTTGGCGCAGAAGATCTCCTCCGGCCGCACGCCGTGCAGGTCGGCCACGGCTTGGCGCAGCTCGGCGGCCGGGCGGTCCGGGTAGCGGTGGAAGGAGGTGTCGGCCAGCGCGGCCAGCAGCTCCTCGCGCCACTCGTCGGGCGGGGCGAACGGGGACTCGTTGGTGTTGAGGCGCACCTCGGCCTCCACCTGGGGCGAGTGGTAGCCCTCCCCCAGGTCGAGATCGGGCCGGACCGGCGGCACCGCGCTCACGGCCGCGCCTCGGCTTCGAGCGCGTCCAGGCGTCGCTGCACCGAGTCGGCGTGGGCCGGGAGCCCTTCGGTCTCGGCCAGCACCCGGACCAGCGGGCCGAGCGCCCGCATCGCCTCGGGCGTCGCGGTGACGGCGTGGATGTGCTTGCGGAAATCGTCCGCCCGCAACGCGGAGGAGAAGCGTGCCGTGCGGTTGGTGGGGAGCACGTGGTTGGGTCCCGCGATGTAGTCGCCCAGGCTGGCCGGCGCCCAGTCGCCGATGAAGACGGCGCCCGCGTTCTGCACCCCGTCGAGCAGGTCGAGCCCGGCCTCCTCGGGCACCATCAGCTGCAGGTGCTCCGGCGCGACGGTGTTGGCCACGGCCAGCGCCTCGTCGGGCCCGTCGACCAGGCAGGCGATGCCCGACGTGGTCAACGTGGATTCCAGGTCGGCCCGCCGGGGCGAGGCATCGACAATGCGGCCGATCTCGGTCACCACCGCCTCGAGCAGGTCGGCGTCCCAGGTGACCAGCCAGGCCAGCCCGTCGGGGCCGTGCTCGGCCTGCACCACCACGTCGATGGCGGCGAAGGCCGGTGTCGGCCGAGGGGCCGGCGATCACCACGATCTCCGAGGGCCCGGCGAAGGCCGAGGCCACGCCGACGACGCCCGAGACCTGCCGCTTGGCCTCCGCCACGTAGGCGTTGCCCGGCCCGGCGATGACGTCGACCGCAGGGATCGATGCCGTGCCGTAGGCCATGGCGCCGATGGCCTGGACCCCGCCGACTCGGTACACCTCGTCGATGCCGGCCACGTGGGCCGCGCACAGCGTGGCGTCGTCCACCCGACCGTCGGCGGCCGGCGGCACGCACAGGGCCAGGGCACCCACGCCGGCCACCCGGGCCGGCGCCGCGCACATGAGCACCGTCGAGGGGTAGCGGGCCCGCCCGCCCGGCGCGTAGATCCCGGCCCGGGCCACCGGCCGGGTCAGGTGCCGCACACGGATGCCCCCGTCGACGTGGTCTCCCGGGGGCGTGCCCTCGTGACCGTGGTACGCGGTGATGCGTTCGAAGGCCGTCTCGAGCGCGCCGCGCAGTGCCGGGGTCACCCGCTCGGCCGCCTCCTTGATCTCGGCCGGTCCGCACGCGCAGTCCCGTCGCGACGTCGACCCCGTCGAAGGTCGCCGTGTGCCTGATGACGGCGGCGTCCCCCTCGTCCCGCACCTCGGCCAGGATCCCGGCCACCGCGTCGTGGACGTCCGCCCCGGGCGCCGCCGGGCGCGGCAGGACGCTCGTCGTAGGGCGGCGGGCTGCCGCGGAGGTCCAGGACGCGCAGGGGCATGAGAGGACAAGGCTACCGGCGGTGCCATGGCTCGTCGCCGGGCGACGCGCCTGCTCGGATCGGCCATGATGCGTGGCATGTCGTCGGCCGCCGAGATCTCGTCCCTCTCCTCGAGCATGGAGGAACTCCACCGCCGGGTCACCGCCATGGCGGAGGGAGCGCTGAACCAGGGTGACGAGGACATGGCGCACGAGTTGATCGCCGTGGAGCGTGCGCTCGGCGGGGCGCTGCGCCGCCTGCAGCGCTACGCCTCGCGTTGACGAGGCCCTCCGAGCCTTCGAGCGGCCACGGCCGGCCGATCGTCTCAGACCGCGTAGAGCACGAGCTCGTGGCCCACGAGTGCGGCGGCCGTCCGCAGCACGGTCTGGCGCTGGGCCACCACGGCGCAGTTGCGGCGCTCGGCCACCTCGACCACGGCGACGACGCTGAGGTCCGACGTGTCGCAGCGGGCCGCGATCTCTCCCGAGCGGCGGGCCGCTTCGCCGCCGAACGGCTCGACCTCGGTGCCGGCCAGCAACTCGGCGATGCGGTCGCTGCGGGCCTCGGTCCGGTATCCCTCGGCCACGGTCACTGCGGGCACCACCGGCACGATCCCGTTGGAGAGGGCGGCCCGGTGCAACGACCACATCATGCGGTCGCCCCGTGCCGCCGCGTGCAGGGCGCCCAGCCCGTAGACCAGACCCTCGCGCCGGGTGGCGCTCATCGACGGCGGACCCGCGAGGCCACGCCCGAGACCCCGGAACGGAGCCGAGCCAGCAACGCCTCGCCGGCGGCGACCTCCTCGGCACTGAGCGACCCGGTCTCGCCCTCCCAGGCGGCCACACCGCGCAGGCCCTGGCGCACCCGCAACTGCATTTCAGCCGCGCTCGACAGCCAGGCGCTGAAGGAGACCCCGTCCTGCTTGGCCGCCTCCTCGACGGAGGCCGCCACCTCGTCATCGAGGGAGACCGACCGCTTGGTCACCATGCCTCGATGGTAGCACCCTGGTAGTACCCTGAGTAATACCGAGCGCACCCCGACGGTGTGACCAGGGGATGCAAACACCAATGCCGGCCCGAAGGCCGGCATTGGGCGAGTCGGCCGGGAGGCGGATCCCAGCATCGACTCTTTTGGAACCAGGTGGCGGGAACCGGTTCCAGTTCGCAACTTTAGCGTCTGGATTCGCCGATTTCAGCACGCCAAACGCGAATTGCCCGAAAAGGGGAAAAAAGTCCCACTTCGCGCGGATTACTGCGCAGAGGGGCAGAAGTCGTTCAACGTGCAGTCGGCACACCGGGGTTTCCTGGCCACGCAGGTCTCCCTTCCGTGCAGAATCGTGCGCAGGCTGAAGGTCCCCCGCTCGGCCGGCCGGGATCATCGAATTGAGCTCCAGCTCGACCTTGACCGCGTCCGCCTGCTGGGCCGGCGGCAAGCGCTTCGGTCAGGGCCAGTCGCTTGCTGACGCGCAGGACATGGGTGTCCACCGGCAGGCCGGGCAGGTCGAAATCGACGCTGCGCACCACGTTGCCCGTCTTGCGCCCCACCCCAGGGATGGTGACGAGGTCCTCCAGCTTCGAGGGCACCTCGCCGTCGAACCGCTCGACCAGCGCGGCGGCCATGCCGATCAGGCTCTTGGTCTTGGACCGGAAGAACCCGGTCGTGCGGATGATCTCCTCGACGTCCTCGGGATTGGCCGCGGCCAGCGACTCGGGATCGGGGTACTTGGCGAAGAGCACCGGCGTCACCATGTTGACCCGGGCGTCGGTGCACTGCGCGGAGAGGATGGTGGCGGCCAGGAGTTGGAACGGCCCGTCGTGGTCGAGGGCGCAGAGCTCCTTCGCCGTGCCCGGGTAACGCTCGGCGAGGCGCTCGACCGTGAGCCGGGCCCGCCCCTTGGCTGTCCTGGGCTTCGCCACCGGCTCACGGTACCGGGTTACCTTGGCCGCCGTGGACGTGCGTCGAGGTGGACCAGCTGGCCGGAACCCGAGCGCGCCGCGCTGGCGACGCTGCTGGCCCGCGTGGCCGCGGCCAAGGACGAGCCGCCCCTGCCCGAACCCGAGCTGCGGGCCGTGACCGAGGGCACCGGGCCGGGACGTGCCGTGCTGGCCGGACACGAAGGGGGGCTGACCGGCGCCGCCTTCGTGTTCCCCGCCCGCGACGGTTCCGTCTCCCTCCACCTGGTGGTCGACCCGGCCGACCAGGACGGCGAGCCGGCGGCCGCCCTGGTCGAGCAGGCCGTGAGCCTCGCTCCCGCCGGCGCTCCGGTCCACCTGTGGGCCATGGCCGCCGGCCCGGCGGACGACGCCCTGGCCGCCCGTCACGGCTTCAGTCCCGAGCGCGACCTGCTCCAGATGCGCCTCCCCCTCCCCCTCGACCCCGCCGTCGTGGCGGCCACGCGGCCCCTGGCCACCCGGCCCTTCGAGCCCGGGCGCGACGAGGAGGCCTGGGTCGACACCAACAACCGGGCCTTCGCCGGGCACCCCGAACAGGGCGGCTGGACCGTCGACCTGCTGCGCGAGCGCATGGCGGCCGACTGGGTCGACCTCGAGGGGTTCCTGGTGGCCGACGATCCCTCGGGTCAGGGCCTCATCGGCTCCTGCTGGACCAAGGTGCACCGGGACCACGACCCCGTCCTCGGCGAGATCTACGTGATCTCGGTCGACCCCCGCCACCACGGCCAGGGCTGGGGTCGCTCGCTCACCGTGGCCGGGCTGGTCTCGCTGGCCGGGCGCGGCGTGCCCGTCGGCATGCTCTACGCCGATGCGGACAACGAGGCCGCCGTCGGGCTCTACCGCGCCCTCGGCTTCGAGGTCGACCACGTCGACCGCTCCTACCGGCGCGACCCGGCCTGAGCGGCGCCGCTCAGCTGATGCCGGTGCCGATGGCCCGGCCCACGCCGTAGGTCACGGCCGCCGCCACGGCGGTCACCGCCAGCTGGCGCAGCGCCGAGACGGCGGGCGAGCGTTCGGTGAAGCGGGCCAGCACCACGCCCACGGCCAGCGAGGCCAGCCCGCCGAGCACCACCGAGAGGACGATGGCCAGGGTGCCCGAGGTGAACAGCCAGGGGGCCAGGGGCACGAACGCACCCAGCGCAAAGGTGACGAAGGAGGCGGCGGCGGCCTGCCAGGGCGACCCCAGGTTCTGCGTCGAGATGCCGAGCTCCTCGCGGGCGTGCGTCTCGAGCGCCAGGTCGGGGTCCTGCATGACCTCGTTCACCATCTCGTGCGCCACGCCCGGCTCGATCCCCCGCCGCACGTACATGCCCCGCAGCTCGGCCGCCTCGCCCCGCGGGTTGTCGCTCAGGGCCCGGCGCTCCACCTCGAGCTCGCGCTCCTGCAGTTCGCGTTGGGCCGTCATGGACAGGTACTCGCCCGCCGCCATGGAGAAGGACCCGGCCACCAGGCCGGCCACCCCGGCCAGGCGCACGATCGACCCGCCCGGGTTGGCCCCGGCCATGCCCAGGACGAGGGAGACGTTGGTGACCAGGCCGTCGCTGATCCCGAACACCGCCGCCCGGGCACCGCCGCCACCGATGTCTCTGTGATGGTGGGGTGGGATGTGGTCGTGCTCGTGCGCCAGGGACACTGGCGCTCAGCGTAGTGAGGTCCCCTGGGCCACTAGCGTCCCGGGGCAGAAGCGATCCTGACCAGCAAGGAGTACAGCAATGACCACGGTCATCGACGGCGTCGACGCCTTCCACGAGTGGGCCGGCAAGGAGCTCGGGCACTCCGAGTGGCAGACCATCACCCAGGAGCGGGTCAACCTCTTCGCCGACGCCACCGACGATCACCAGTGGATCCACGTCGACCCCGAGCGGGCCAAGTCCGGACCCTTCGGCGTCGCCATCGCCCACGGCTACCTCACCTTGTCGCTGGCCCCGGTGCTCCTCAACAAGATCATCCGGGTCGACAACATGAAGTTCGGCGTCAACTACGGCTGCGGCAAGGTGCGCTTCCCGACCCCGGTGCCCGTCGGCGCCGAGCTGCGCATGGGCGCCTCGGTCTCGGGCGTCGACGAGGTCGAGGGCGGCGTGCAGGTCACCTACGACCTCGTCTTCGAGGTCAAGGACACCGCCAAGCCCGCCTGCGTGGCCCAGGTGATCTACCGGTACTACCGCTGACCGCCCGCACCGGCCATGGCGCGCGGTCCGGCCCGCCACGGGCGCCCGGCCGACCCGGCCCTGCCCACCGGCGCCGAGAAGACGGCGCGCGTGCGCGCCATGTTCGACACCATCGCGCCCCGCTACGACCTGGTGAACCGGCTCATGACGTTCGGGCTCGACCAGCGCTGGCGCCGGACCACGGTGGCCGCGCTCGGGCTGCCCGCCGGGGCCCTCGTCCTCGACCTGGCCTGCGGGACCGGCGATCTGTCCCGCCTGGGCCAGCGCCGGGGCTACCGGATGGTCGGAGCCGACCTGAGCGCGGGCATGCTGGCCGCCAACGAGCAACCCATCCCCGCTGGTGGAGTCCGACGGCGCCTGCCTGCCCTTCCCCGACGCCACCTTCGACGGCATGGTCTGCGGCTACGCGCTGCGCAACTTCACCGACCTCGGCGCCACGCTGACCGAGGCGGCCCGGGTCCTGCGTCCCGGGGGGCGCCTGGCCGTGCTCGAAGTGGACGCGCCCAGCTCGCGCGTCCTGCGCGCCGGCTACGACCTCTGGTTCACCAAGGCGGTGCCCGTGCTCGGCGGCGCCCTCTCCGACCGCGAGGCCTACCGCTACCTGCCCCGCTCGGTGGCCTACCTGCCGGCCGCACCCGCCCTGCGCCGGCTCCTGCTCGACTCGGGCTATTCGGGCGTGGGCATCCGGCCCCTGGCCGGCGGCCTGAGCCAGCTCGTCCTGGCCACGCGCACCGGGACGCCGTGACCGAGCGGCTCCACGCCCGCACGGTCCCGCTGGCCTACGGGCCCGACCCCCTGCAGTTCGACGGCAGCCCCACCGTCCTCTTCGACCGCCCCGGCCTGACCCTGGTCGGCTGGGGCACCGCCAGCCTGGTGCAGGCCGACGAGGCCGACGCCGTGCTCGCCGCCATCCCGGCCGAGGACCCCGTGCGCCGACTGGGCTCGGGCCCGGTGGCGCTCGGAGCCCTGCCCTTCACCGGGGCCGGGCGGGGGCACCTGGTCATCCCGCGCTTCACCATGGGCATCGCCCGCGACGAGGACGGCGTGCCCCGGCGCTGGGTCACCGCGGTCGGCCCGGCCGCCGTCGCCGCTGCCCGGGACGGACGAGCTCCTCGAGGCCGTGCTCTGGCAGTACGACACCGGGATCGACGGGCCGCTCGACCCCGCCGTCGCCCGCGCCTCGACCGCCATGGACTCGGCCGGCTACGCCGGCATCGTCGCCGACGCCGTCGCCGCCATGGGCGCCCCCGGGGCCACGCTGCGCAAGGTCGTGCTGGGGCGGCCCCTCGACGTCGAGTTGAGCGGCCCGCTCCACCTGGCCTCCGTGCTGCGCCGCCTGCGCGCCGCCGAGCCCAACTGCACCGTCTTCTCCATGCCGGTGCCCGACGGCGTCTTCTTCGGAGCCAGTCCCGAGCTGCTGGTGTCGCGCCACGGCCGGCGCGCCACCTGCTATCCCCTGGCCGGCACGGTGCCCCGGGGCGACACCGCCCGCAGCGACGCCGACGCCCAGCGCGGTCTGGCCGGCTCGGCCAAGAGCCGGGAGGAGCACCGCCTGGTGGTCGACGCCATCGCCGCCGCAGCTGGGCCCCTTCTGTCGCGACCTGGCCGTCCCCGAGGCCCCGTCCCTGGTGGCCTTCCGCTCCGTCGCCCACCTGGGCACCCGCCTCGAGGGCACGCCTGGCCGCCGACGTCTCCGTCATGACCCTGCTGGCCCGGCTCCACCCCACCCCGGCCGTCGGCGGCACGCCGCGGGACGAGGCGCTGGCCCGCATCGCGGCCAGCGAGGCGGGCGACCGCGGCTACTGGGCCGGACCGGTCGGGTGGGTCGGCGCCGGCGGCGACGGGGAATGGATGATCGGGCTGCGCAGTGCCCAACTCGACGCCGACCGGTCAGCGCCTCTCGCTGCGCGCCGGCGCCGGCATCGTGGCCGGGTCCGATCCCGAGGCCGAGGCGGCCGAGACGAACGTCAAGCTCAAGACGGTGCTCGAGACCGTGGTGCCCCGGGGCGGTGCCTCAGTGCAGCTGGGCTGAGCGGGCCGGCGGCGTCGCCGGCGGCCGGGCGGCCATGTGCGCCGGGGCCAGCGGGATGCGCACCAGGACCGAGGCCCCGCCGCCGGGAGCGGCACGCACCTCGGCCGTGCCGCCGAGCGCCTCGGCGATGGCGTGCACGATGGCCAGCCCGAGCCCGGTGCCGGCCCCGCTGCGCGACTTGTCGCCCTGGTAGAAGCGGTCGAAGACCCGCGCCGCCTCTTCGGGCGGGATGCCGGGGCCGTTGTCCGACACCTCGATCACGCCCATCCCGCCCTGGGCCCGGGTCGACACGGCCACCTTGGTGCCGGCGGGCGTGTGGGCCAGCGCGTTGCGCACGAGGTTGTGGGCCACCTGGGCCAGCCGCTCGGCGTCGCCCACCACGACGACCGGTCCTCCGGGCATCAGGGTGAGCTGATGATGGCTCTGGGCGACCGCGACCGAGTCGTCCACGGCGTCGGCGCAGATGCGGTGCAGGTCGACGGGCTCGGAGCGCAACGGCCGGCCCCGGTCCAGTTCGGCCAGGAGGAGGAGGTCCTCGACCAGGCCACCCATGCGGGCCGCCTCGTCCTCAATCCGCTTGAGCGCCTTGGTCCGGCTGGCCTCGTCGGAGAAGCCGCCCTTGCCCAGCAGCTCGGCGTAGCCCCGGATGGAGGTCAGCGGCGTCCGCAGCTCGTGCGAGGCGTCGGCCACGAACTGGCGCAGGCGCTCCTCGGAGGCCGACTTCTCGGCGAAGGCCGACTCAATCTGGGTCAGCATCTTGTTCAGGGCCACCCCGAGCCGGCCGACCTCGTCCTTGGTCTCGGTCTGGGCCAGCGGCACGCGGCGGCTCAGGTCGCCCGAGGCGATGGTGTCGGCCGTCCCCGCCATCTCGCGCAGGGGGCGCAGGCCGCGCCGGACGAAGAGCGGTGGTGAGCACGCACAGGGCCAGGAGCACCGCCAGGCTGGCGAACAGCTCGATCTTGCGCAACGAGCTCAGGGTGTCGTTGGTCGGGTTCAGCGACAGCGCGCTGATCAGGGTGCCCTGGGGCACGCTGACCGCGATGGCGCGGTACTCGCCGTCGGGATCGTCGGTGCTGCCCAGCACGACGGCGTCGGGATCGGGCCGGAACGTCCCGGCGAAGCGGCCCGTCCCCGCCCCGCGGTCGCCCACGAAGGGCACGTGCTGCACCGGGATGTCCTTGGTCAGGATCGGCGACGGGTCCGGGCTGCTGACCGGGCCCGAGGGCCGGCGCATGATCACCTGGTGGTCGCTGTTGAGCAGGATCACGTAGACGTCGCTCGAGACGCGCCGCGACAGGTTGGACTTGCTGATCGGCAGGCCGCGGCTGGCTTCGAAGTTCAGGTAGCTGAACGTGAGCGCCTCGTCCTGGCCCAAGCGTGGCGTCGGCCCTGCCGTAGAGGAAGGAGCGCACCGAGGCATAGGTGACGACGTCGGCGACGACCAGGCCGATGACGAGCATCAAGGCCAGGACGGCCACCAGGCGCCGCTGGAGGGTCATCCGTCCCGGGGCAGGCGCAGGGTGTAGCCGACCCGCCGGATCGTGTGGATGAGGGCGGGGTCCGTGATGTCGATCTTCTTGCGCAGGTAGCTGATGTAGGTCTCGACGATGTTGGGGTCACCGTGGAAGTCGAAGCCCCAGACGTTGTCGAGCAGTTCCGACTTCGAAATCACGCGGCGCGCGTTCTCGAGCAGGTAGCGCAACAGGTTGAACTCGGTGGCGGTGAGGTCGATCGGTCTGCTCGTCGCGCCACACCTCGTGCGTGTCGATGTTCATCGTCAGGTCGGCGAACTGCAGCGTCGAGGTGTCGGCCGCCGCCACCTCGCCGGCCCGGCGCAGGATGGCGCCGACTCGGGCCATCAGCTCCTCAATGCTGAAGGGCTTCGTCACGTAGTCGTCGCCCATGCTCAGGCCCTCGACCTTGTCCTGCGTCGTGTCGCGCGCCGTCAGGAACACGATGGGCATCTGCTCGCCCTGGTTGCGCAGTCGCCGGCACACCTCGTTGCCGTCGAAGTCGGGCAGCATCACGTCGAGCATCACCAGGTTGGGCCGGAAGCTGCGCACCTGCTCGAGCGCCTCGGCCCCGGTGGCGGCCACGCCGACCTGGTAGCCCTCGAAGGTGAGGGCGGCCGAGAGGAGGTCGGCGATGTTCGGCTCGTCGTCGACAACCAGGATCCGCGTCTGCGCCGTGTCGACCGTCATGTTCGGAGTCTCCGTTCTTCGTTCACGCCGAGTGCACCGCGTCCTCGGCTCCCGAACCAGTGTGGTCCGAATGGGTGCCGTTGGTCGAAAGCGTGCTCGACCCCAAGCCTCTCTTTCCCTGTCCCGGCCGGCGGTTGCGGCCGTTCACCATGTTGCGCGCGCCACGCACCAAGCGGCCCAAGCCCCACCACGAGACGAGCAGCAATGCCTCCACGACGATGAACGAGGACATCTTGGACTCGCCCGCCGTGCGGTCAACGAAGCTGATCGGCACCTCGGTGATGCCTGCCCCGTGTTGCTTGGCGCGATACGTCATTTCGATCTGGAAGCCGTAGCCCTCGGCTCGGATCCGGTTCAGGTCGAGCTGGCGCAGAATGCGGGCCGAATAGCAGCGGTACCCGGCGGTGCAGTCACGCACTCCCAGGCCCAGCACAGCGGACGCATAGACATTGCCGCCGCGCGAGAGCAGCTCGCGATGCCACGCCCACTTCGGGATCGACCCGCCCTCGACGTAGCGCGACCCGATGGCGACATCGAAGCCCTCCTCGATGGGAGCGACCACGCTCGGCAGCGCGGCCGGGTCGTGCGAAAAGTCGGCGTCGATCTCGATGCAGGCGTCGTACCCGCGTTCGAGGCCCCAGGCGAAGCCGGCGCGGTACGCGCTACCCAATCCGGCCTTCTCGGTGCGCGAGAGCAGATGGACATTCGGCAGTTCCGCTTCCAACGCCTTGACCAGGTCCGCCGTGCCGTCGGGGCTGCCGTCGTCCACCACGAGGACGCCCGCTTCGGGCAGGCACTCGGTGATCCGGTGCAGCATGCGCTCGATGTTCTCCGACTCGTTATAGGTCGGTATGACAACCAGCGGCCGCATGACTGGGAAGTCTAGGTGTTGTCGCCGCCCTGACCTGGGCGCCAGCTGACCCGGCGGCCGGACCGCCTTCCGCCTCCGACCTGCTTCTTTGATGCAAATCGGCGCCCGGCCGAGTGGCGGGCGCATTTCTGCCTCCCGGCGTCGGCCCCAGGCGTCGCTCGGGAGGGCTCTGGCCGCGCGCCCCTAGATCTCGGCCGGCTCTTTGTCCTCGGCCCGCTCGAGAGGGTCGATGTCGTCGGGCCCGCGCCGGACCTCGCGCACGATGACCTGGAGCGCTCCGCCTACGGGGATGCCGATCAGCGCGCCGACGAAGGAGCCCAAACCACCCGCGATCTTGCCGCCCAGGGTGGCGCCGACCAGGACCGCGATGAGGACCCAGAAGGGGTTGAGCCGCACCGTTTTGCTCATGATGACCGGATTGAGGATGTGGTTCTCCACCTGCTGGTAGGCCAGGAAGATCACCAGCATGATGATGCCCGCCGGAACGGAGTGGATGGCGGCGATGATCACCACCGGCAATCCGGCCAGCAACCCGCCCACGAGCGGGAGCAGGTCGACGAGGGCCACGAAGATGCCCAGGAGTCCGGCGAAGGGGACCCCGAGAATGGTCAGGGACACGAACACCACGATCCCGGCGATGACCGAGGTCAAGAAGTTTCCCAGCATGTACCCAGTGACCGAGCGGATCGTCTCGTCGACCACCCGGTTGAGGCGGTTCGCCGTCGACTCGTGGAACAGCGCCGAGGAAGCCGTACCACATCCGCGGCGCCTCGAGCATGGTGAAGAACGTCAGGACGGCGATGGTGGCCAGGGCGATGACGGTCGACAGGGCGGCGGCACCGACCGAGAGGGCGGTGGCGGGCTTGAGCACCTTCGTGAGCTGCGAGGTGAGTTTCGACGAGCTCTCCGAGAGGTACTTCTGCAGGTGCAGCCTGAAGACGAGCTTACCGAGGGGGCCTTTCCCCTTCTTGGCCTCATCAACGAGGTTGGGGATGGAATTGCCGAAATGCGTCGCGCTCGTCACCAGCGGCTCGGCGAACAGGTAGATCAAACCGGCGAAGGCGACCAGCCCGAGCAGGAACACCAGCAACACGGCCCCGCCGTGGCTCATGTGGAGGCGCCGCTTCATGAACCGGGTGGCGGGCGTGAACAGCAGCGTGAGGAAGAAGGCGATCACCACGTAGAGGACGATCGTGCGCAGGACCCAGAGGCACAGGATGAGTGCCGCATTGAGGTCCAGCAGCAGGACGACCACCGCAACCGAGGTGACGATGGTGGCCAGGGGTACGCCCCGGCGGTCTGCGCTTCCCGTGAGTCGGGACCGCCACGTATGGCTGGAGCGCTCGGCCATGGCGACAGCTTGGCAGCTTTGACCCCGCGAGAGGCGCTTTATCCGAGCGCGGACCTGCAAGCATGGGAACGCAATGGAGGAGGAAGCCCAGGCGCAACCAGACGAGGGGTCTCAGCCGCGGGTGAGACGAAAACTCTTGCCGCGCAACGTGAAGATCACCTTGATGGTGCTGCTCCTGTTCTTTGTCGGTGAATACATCCTCCTGCCCGAACTGGCCAGTGCCCGCAAGGACTTCCATCACCTGAGCCAACTCAACTTCCTGTGGCTCGTCCTCGGCGTCCTGTTGGAGATCGGCGCGCTCGATCTCCTATGCCGAGCTGACCCGCACCGTGCTCTCCCCCGGCGCGCCGTCGCGCTTTCGCATTTTCCGTATCAACATGTGGGCGCTCACCATCAGCCACACGCTGCCCGGGGGAACGGTACCGGGCTCGGCCGCCAGTTACCGACTGCTCACCGAACCCAATGCCCCCGGCGGCACCGTGTCGGGCAGCACCGCGGCGTTCGGGTTGGCCACGCAGGGGATCGGTTCGGCCGTCGTGCTCAACGTCATCTTCTGGCTGGCGCTGCTGATCTCCATCCCACTGCAGGGCTACAACCCGCTGTACGGGTTCGCCGCCATCCTCGGGGTGCTCCTCATCGCCATCTTCGGCGGCATCGTGTACATGCTGACCCGGGGCGAGAAGCACGCCGCGGCGTTCGTCACATGGGCGGCCGACCACATGCCCTTCGTCCGGGCCGAGACGGTGACCTCCTTGGTGCAGAAGGTGGCGGACCGCATGAAGATCCTCTTCTCCAGCCCGGACCTGCTGGTGAAGGCGGGGGCCTGGGCCGCGGCGAACTGGCTCCTCGACGCCTTCTCGCTCTGGGTGTTCCTGCTGGCCTTCGGCGCCCACATCGACCCGGTCGACGTCCTCGTGGCCTACGGGTTGGCCAACATCCTCGCCGTCATCCCGCTCACGCCGAGCGGGCTGGGCGTCGTCGAACTGACTATCGTCGCCGTGCTCACCCGCTTCTCCGTCCCGGGCAGTGTCGCCGCCGCGGGCGTCCTGAGCTGGCGCCTCGTCAACTTCTGGCTCCCCATCCCCTTCGGGGGCATTTCGTATCTGTCGCTCCGACTCGGCCGCCCGCGGGCAACCTCGAGGGCGAACCCCGCCACCTCCTGAGAGACGGCTCGTGCCCGCTCGACCATCTCTGTCCGCACGATGGGTCGCGACTGGTCGCGCTCGTTTGGAGCGAACACGACCCTCCACTCCCACGGGAGACGTGGAGGCTGCGCGCGCGCTCGAAGAGAGCGTGCGCGGACCGGTCGCGTTGCCCCTCGGCCACACCGCCGCGATGGCGGAGCGCACGCGCTTCATCGACCACGAGGTGGCCGATGCCCTCGGTCGGAACCTGGACCAGTTCGTGCTGCTGGGCGCCGGCTACGACGGGCGCTCGCTGCGCTTCGGCGGCGGACCGGCCCAGCTGGTTCGAGGTGGATCTCCCCCAGATCCTGGCCGACAAGCGCCGCCGGCTCGACACGCTCGGGGTGACGTCGGCCAACGTGCGGTACCTCGGTCTCGATCTGGCCCGCGACGACGTCGGTGCGGCCCTGGCCTCGGCCGGCCACGACGACACCCGGCCCACACTCTTCGTGGCCGAGGGTGTGTTCGACAGCCTCACCCTCGAGACCGTGGCCGCGCTCTGTGGGGCCCTGCGTTCGCGCGCTGCCGGCGGCAGCGTCCTCGCCGCCACGTTCCGGGTATCGCCCGAGCACGGAACGCGTGGGCAGGCCGTCCGCGAGACCTTCGGGCAGCTCCGCCGGGCCGTCGGTCAGGAGCGCCCGAGCGAGTTCTTCCCCGGGGACCCCCAAAAGCTCTTCGTGGTCACGGGGTGGCGCGTCATCCGTACCACGTCGTCTTCCTCGAGCTGGTTGGGACAGGGCTCGTCACTGGTGGCTTTGGCCGGAGAGCCCGTCACACGCTGAAAATGTGCGGGGCGAGCCTGCCGCCGGTCGGGCTCAGGCGCTCGCGCCCGAGGGGGCGACGCTGCGCCGTCGCACGGTAGGCCGCTGGAACGAGCCGCGGTAGACCCGCACGCCCGAGCCGGCGATCAACACGATGAAGAGGATCACGTAGGCGTCGGACACCGGGATCAGCCAGCCCCTCCCGGCGAATGTCACCGCCGGACCATGTGGCACCCACCAGTAGGGCGCCGCCCAGAACAGCAGCGATGCGCCGAGGGCGTACCACTCGCCGTACCGAGGCCTGTCCTCGGCCAGGGCGAGCCAGGCCACGAGCAGCACGACCCAGATGAAGTGATGCGACCAGGAGACCGGATTGGCCAGCGATTCGGTGGCCTCGACCACCAGGAAGCCGAGAACGGGCGACGAACGCCGGTATGCCCCTGCGGCCACGAGGAGGCCGACCGCCGCCATCGTGACCACGATGAGGAACGTCGTCGGCGTGGTCACGGTGTGGCCGATGGCCCGCTCGATCGCCCCGAGCAGACCCTGATTGCCGACCCACGACAGCATGCCGGCCCGTTGGGGGTCCCTGATGTAGTGCGTCCAGTAACTCCACGAGTTGGAAGGCGACGCCAGAGTGGCGACGAGGGCGGCGACACAGAAGGACCCGATGGCCCTGAAGCCCGAGCGTCCCTGACGGGTCAGGAAGAGGTACGGGATGAGGATGATCGGCGTGACCTTGATGGCGGCCGCCAGTCCCACCAGGATCCCCCGGGGGATCGGCAGCTCGAGCGTCATGTCCGCCGCCACGATCACGGCCAACAGAATGTTGATCTGACCCAGGAGAAAGGTCTGCCGCACCGGATCGAAGAGCAGCACCGGCACCAGGAGCGTCAGTGACCACCACACGATGGTGCGCCGGTCGAGCGACGTGCACACGGCTCGCAGCGACACCACGAGCAACGCGAAGACACCAGCCAGGTTGAGCCAGGAGAATCCGACCTCACAGACGCGCAACGGCAGGTGGGCGAACGGGGCGAACAGCAAGGCTGAGAACGGCGGGTAGGTGAAGCCCAGGTTGTCGGCGGGCAGGGTGACTGTGAAGAGGTTGCTCGAGTGTGCGTGGGCGCCGCCCAACAGGTAGGTGGCCAGGTCGATCTGCTGATGTGCGCACGCGAGCAGGGTGACCCCGGCAACCGCAAGGGCAGCCGAGATGAGGGGCCAGGTCCAGCCACGTGACGTTGCGATGGCGCGCATGCGCAGCGCAACGGGAACGCTCGCCATGTCGAGGCATGGTATCGGCGCCCCGGGGTCGTCATGCATCTTTGCTGCTCGCACCCCACCTGCAGCGGTGGATTGCCGCTACCCCGTGGTCTTGACCTCGTCCCCTTCGCCCACCCGCAGATCCGCGTCCAGGCGGCGGCGGGCCCGCTCACGGGCCAGGTCCTTGAGCCGTTCCTGCGAGCTGACGCCGTGGCGGTTCAGCACCCGGCGCCAGCGCCGGTCCGGCCCGAGCTCCCAGGCGTTCGTCTCGTCGGCGAAGACGAGATCGAGCACCTCGAACAGGCGGGCCTGCAGCTCGGGTTCGTGCACCGGTACGACGACCTCGATCCGGCGGTCGAGATTGCGGCCCATCAGATCGGCCGAGCCGATATAGATCTTGAGTGGCAGGCCCGGTCCGGCCGCCGGGTCCGCCGGTGGGCCACCGAAGCGGTAGATCCGCGAGTGCTCGAGGAAACTGCCGACGATGGAGCGGACGCGGATGTTCTCCGACAGCTCGGGGATGCCTGGACGGAGCCGGCACAGGCCGCGGATGGCCAGGTCGATCTGCACACCGGCACCCGAGGCACGGTAGAGGGCGTCGATCATCGCCGCATCGGTGAGGCCGTTGAGCTTGAGGACGATGCGCCCTGCAGGTCCGGCGTCGGCCTGCTCCTCGATCATGGCCATGATGCGCTTGCGCACCGTCACCGGCGACACGAGGATCTGGCGGTAGTCGGCATGGCGCGAGAAGCCGGTCAGATAGTTGAAGAGCTCACCGACGTCGGCCCCGATCTCGGGGTCTGACGTGAGCAGGCCGAGGTCCTCGTAGATGCGGGCCGTCTTGGAGTTGTAGTTGCCCGTACCGACGTGGCAGTAGTGGCGAACGCCGTCCTCTTCGCGCCGCAGCACGAGCGCAGTCTTCGAGTGGGTCTTCAGACCCGACGATGCCGTAGACCACGTGGACGCCCACCTCTTCGAGGGCGCGGGCCCAGCTGATGTTCGCCTCCTCGTCGAACCGCGCCTTGAGCTCGACGATGGCGGCCACCTGCTTGCCGTTCTCGGCCGCCTGAATGAGGGCCTGGACGATGGGGCTGTCGTAGCCGGTGCGGTAGAGCGTCTGCTTGATCCCGAGCACGGCGGGGTCGTTCGCCGCCTGCTCCACGAAGGCCTCCACCGAAGTGGCGAAGGAGTCGTAGGGGTGATGGACCAGGACGTCCCGCTCGCGCAGCATGGCAAAGAACTCACCGGGATCGTGCGCCACCTGGGCCAGCCGGGGTGGCGTCATGGGCGTCCACATCTCGGCGTGCAGGTCGGGCCGGTCGAGGGCGTAGACCCCCCACAATCCGGACAGGTCGATGGGCGCGGCAACCCGGAAGACGCCGTCGCGGCCGATCTCGAGCTCCGTGGCCAGCAGATCGACGATCTCCTGACCTGTGTCCGCCTCGACCTCGAGGCGGAGCGCCTTGCCGAAACGCCGGCGACGCAACTCCATCTCGATGGCCACCAGCAAGTCGTCAGCCTCGTCCTCTTCGAGCGCGAGGTCGGCGTTGCGGGTCACCCGGAAGACGTGGTGATCGCCGATCGTCATTCCGGGGAAGAGGGAGCCGAGGTGGGCGGCGATGACCTGCTCCAACGGGACGAAGCGTTCGCCGTCGGGCATCACGATGAAGCGAGGCAGGGCGGGCGGCACCTTGACCCGGGCGATGCGCCGCTCTCCCGAGGTCGGGTCCTGCACCTCGACCAACAGGTTCAGCGACAGGTTCGAGATGTAGGGGAAGGGGTGCCCGGGGTCGACGGCGAGCGGGGTGAGGACCGGGTAGATCTGGCGCTGGTAGACGTCGACGAGGTGTTCACGGTCGTCGTCGTCGAGGGACGACCAATCCGAGAGGCGGATGCCGGCCTCGGCCAGCGCCGGGACGATCTTGTCCAAGAAGATCGCGTCCTGGCGCCGCACCAGCTCCTCGACCCAGCCGCGGATGAGCGAGAGCTGCTCGCCCGGGCGCAGGCCGTCGACCGAACGCGTCCGCACGCCCGCGGCCACCTGATCCTCGAGGGCGGCCACCCTGATTTGGTAGAACTCGTCGAGGAGCTCCGAGAAGATGGCGAGAAACTTCGCCCGCTCGAGGAGCGGGAGTCCGTCGTCCTCGGCCAGGTCGAGCAGCCGGGCACCGAAATCCAGCCGTGACTGCTCCCGATTGGTGAAGCGCTGGTAGCCGAAAGCCTCGATCTGCTGGTAGGTCGGCGGCGTCGGGTGGGCCGGTCCGGTGCCGTCCGCGGCCGTGACCTGGACCTCTGCCTCCGACTCCAACTCCCGTGCCGGCTCCGATGAGGACTGTGGCTGGGGTTGGGTCTGGGTCATGTGAAGGGGTGGACACACGGCGCGGGGTCGCTGGGTGTCACCGTTGATCGTACCCCCCACCACTACCATTCGCCCGTGGCGTCACGCACCCGTCGGGCACCTCTCATCAGTTATCAATTTGGCCCGAAGCCGAAACGGCGCACGGAGCTGGGTCTCCTGCTCTTCGGCTCGATGCTGGTGGTCGCGCTCTACATCATCGCCGCGTTGGGTCAGAAGTCGAAGATCCCCGACAACATCGGCGCCTTCCTGGGCATCGTCCTCGGTCTGGCTCTGATCGCCCACATGGCGAACCGCTGGCTGGCACCGAACGCCAACGCGGTCATCTTGCCGCTGGCCGCGCTGCTCAATGGCATCGGCTACGTGATCATCGCCCGTTGGGATCCCGGGCCAGGCCAGAGGCCAAGCCGCCTGGGCCGCCCTCGGCGTGCTGCTCTACGTGCTCACGCTGATGGTGGTGCGCTACTCACGAGATCTGGAGCGCTATCGCTATCTGCTGTTGCTCCTGGCCGGCATCCTCCTCGTCGCTCCGCTCTTCTTCTCCCCCATCGGCGGCGCCCGTCTCTGGGTGCACTACGGCAGCCTGTCCTTCCAACCCGTCGAGTTCTCCAAGATCCTGCTGTGCATCTTCTTCGCGTCCTACTTCGCGGAGAACAAGGAGCTGCTCACCATCCCGACGGCCCAGATCGGCAACCGGCTGATCCTCGATCCCCGGCCATTGCTTCCGATCCTGGTCGCCTGGGGCGCCGCCATGGCCATCATCGGTCTCGAGGACGACATCGGGTTTGCCGCGCTCCTCTTCGTGCTCTTCATCGGGTTGCTGTGGGTGGCCACCGGACGTGTGGGCTATCTGGTCCTCGGCCTGGTGCTCTTCGGTGTCGGCGCCTACGTGGCGGCGCGTTACTTCGGGCAGGTGCACCTTCGGGTGGAGCAGTGGCAGAACCCGTGGCCGACCGCGGCCAATCCGGGCGACAGCCAGTTGGCCCAGGCGCAGTACAGCTTGGGCACGCGGTGGGGTCGGCGGGACCGGACTCGGCTTCGACCACTACGCCGGCTACATCTTCGGGCTGACGAGCGACATGGTGTTCGCCGCCATCGGGACCGAGATGGGCCTGGTCGGCTGCGCCGCCGTCGTGATGGCCTTCATTCTGCTGGTCGGGTCGGGCTTCCGGATCGCCCAGACGGCCCGCTCCGACTTCTCCCGCCTCATGGCCACCGGGCTGACCCTCAGCCTGGGATTCCAGGCCTTCTTCATCATGGCCGGGCGTGGTGCGATTACTCCCCTTCACGGGGATCACCCTGCCCTTCGTGGCCTACGGCGGTTCGTCGCTACTGGCCAACTACATCCTGATCGCCCTGCTCCTGCGGATCTCCGACGAAGGAGCTCAGGCGCAGGCACTCATGCAGGCTGCCGGCGAAGCCGCGGCGCCCGGCGAGTCCCCGATGGTGCCGGCCCGCTGAACCGCACTGACATCTCCAAGGCGCAATCTGGGTTGATTCTGGGATCTTGCACAAGTTTCGAACACCCATGTTTCACAGCCAGATCTAAGCGGCATAGGTTCGCTGAGGGAACGCCGCGACAACGACGTCGGGCGATTCGAAAGGGGGGCGACATGTTCCGGCCGGTCCGGCTCTTCTCTGTGGGGTGCGTGCTCGCACTCCTGGCCGTGGCGCTTCCCGCCGCCGGCGGCGGAGCAACGCAGGTGGCCCGGGACAGCGAAGACCTTTGCGCCCGGTGCACAGGTGGCGGCGGCCAACTGGACGCGAAATGCCCAACCTCACGACGGCGAGTGCGCCCGTCGGCTCTGATGCCGTCGACAACGCGGTGTCCTGCGTGAACGCCGACTTCTGCATGGCGGTCGGAGCTCCGGCCGACCTGACGCTGCCTCCCTTCGCCGAAGTCTGGAACGGCACCGCCTGGGCCGAGGTGGCGTTGCCCGCGGCCAATGGTCAGACGGGGCCAAAAGTGCAGCTAGCCGGTGTGTCCTGCGTCACCGCGCAGTTCTGCATCGCCGTGGGCAACGTCGTGAGCAGCCAGGCGGAGTCACCGCTCATCGAGCAGTGGAACGGTTCGGCCTGGACCGTGATCCAGGCCAGCGGGCCGGCGGCGACGGGACTCGAGGATGTCTCCTGCGTGACAGTCAACTTCTGCATGGCGGTGGGCGCCACCGGCCTGACCACGAGCTCGGTCTACGTCGAGCAGTGGAACGGGTCGACGTGGGCTGCCGACGACGCTGCCCGACCCCGGACACGACGACCGACGCGTTCGGCTTCGGCGTCTCGTGCACGACGCCCACCTTCTGCATGATGGTCGGCGCCGCCGGGACACATCGCAGTCCGGCGGTGCCTATGCCGCCTCGTGGGACGGCACGACCTGGACACCGATCACCGTGACCAACAGCTTCAACGACGTCATCCTTCAGTCCGTGTCGTGCGTCGGCGTCAGCTCTGCAAGGCCGATGGCACGGGTGGCCCGAACGGGAATCATGCGATCGTCGACTCGTGGAGCGGAGCCGGCGGCTGGACACAGGACACCGTCCCGACCCTGCCGGGACAGGGCAAGCTGTTCGGGATCAGCTGCATCAGCACCACGTCATGCACCGCGGCGGGCGAGATACGCCGCCGAGTGGCACGACGTCCACGCTGGTCTTCACCTGGAACGGTCTGGCCTGGACCCAGCCCAGCAACACGCCCGACCCAGCGGGCTCACCGCTGACCTACTTCACCGACGTGGACTGCGTCGGCGAACTGGTCCTGCGTCGCGGTCGGGACATTCCAAGACAGCAGCGGCGATCTGCTGCCCTTCGACGCCTCCGCTCCCATCGCTCGGAACGGCTACCGCTTCGTGGCCGCCGACGGTGGGGTGTTCGGCTACGGAGCCCCGTTCTACGGATCGCTCGGCGGGACGCGACATCAACGCGCCGATCGTCGGCATGGCCCCGATGCCGTCGGGCGACGGCTACTACCTGGTGGCCGCGGACGGCGGGGTGTTCGGCTACGGGATCCGCCCAGTTCTTCGGCTCCATGGGTGGCATGCACCTGAACCGCCCGATCGTCGGGATGGCCGTGACCCCGGACGGTGGCGGGTACTGGCTCGTGGCCTCCGACGGGGGCGTCTTCGCCTTCGGCGACGCGCCAGTTCTACGGCTCCATGGGGGGCCAGCCCTTGAACAAGCCGATCGTCGGCATCGCATCGACGCCCAACGGGAACGGCTACTACGAGGTGGCGTCCGATGGTGGCATCTTCACCTTCCCGACCCAGGGCGGACCCCCCTTCGAGGGTTCGACCGGCGGAACCAGCCTCAACAAGCCCATCGTCGGGCATCGCAGTGAACGCGGCGGGCCAGTACTACCTGGTGGCGTCCGATGGCGGCGTGTTCGCCTTCCCCAGCACGAACGGAGCGCCGTTCTACGGATCGACGGGTGCGCTCAAACTCGCCAAACCCGTCGTCGGCATGACCGCGGTCAGCGGTGGCTACTACCTGGCCGGCTCGGACGGAGGGGTCTTCTCCTTCCCCACGTCGAACGGTCCGCCGTTCCTCGGTTCCATGGGCGGGCAGCCACTCGCCCAACCCATCGTGGGCATCTCGAACTGAGCGCGTCGAACGAAGCGGGGCTCAGGACTTCAGCGGGAGCGCGCCGCCCTCCGCCGCCTCGCGCTCGCTCGCGCCCGGGAGTCCGCGTACCAGTCCGATGATCCCCACGGCGATGACGGCGCCCACCACGTCGCCGACGACGTAAACCCACCAGCCTGAGAACTGCCAGGCCACGATGTCAGGCCCGAGCGTGCGGGCCGGGTTCATCGATGCGCCACTGATGGGGCTGGCGAAGAGACCGAGCAGGGCCACGGTCGAGCCCACGGCGAGGGCCGCATTGTGCCCGATGCTGCGGTAGCCGGTCGCGGTGTTCAGGATCACCGTGACCAGGATCGCGGTGAGCAATATCTCCATCACCAGAGCGCGCCACTCGCCGCCTGGCCTGGCGATGGGATAGTTGCCGCCCGAGGCCACGTGGCCGTACATGACTTGGAGGAAAAGGGCGGCACAGATGGCGCCGGCAAACTGGACGGCGAGGTAGGGCAACACCCAGGCCGCCCGGAACACGCGTCGTGCGGTGAAGGCCAACGTAACGACGGGATTGATGTGCAGACCCGAGAGAGGTCCGAGTGCGTAGATCATCGCCATGACGACCGCGCCGGGAGCGATCACCGCCGCCGACCGGCTGATCGGGCCGCCGCCGACGTAATGGTTGATCACCCCGGAACCAGCGGCCACCGTGACCAGAATGAAGGTGCCGATGAACTCGACGATCACCCTGATTCCCAGGGGCCGGTGCTTCAAGGTGTCTTCCGAGAAGCGAATCATGAACCGATCGCCCAGGTAGGAGTCCTTGTCGAGGTCGACCTCCTGGGTGGTCAGTGGCGGGGCCGCCCGTTCGTCTGGAGTCATGACGTCCTCCCTTGCCGCTCACCGTCACACCAGTTTTAGTCCGCCGTCACCTCAGAGCACGGGATGTCAAGTGCCCGCACCGGGGTGGAATGCTCGCGACGACGATCCGGGGGCCTACGGGGTGGAGCCGAGCGCGACCTCGTAGGACCACACCTCCGAGGCGACCGACACGGGGCCGCCGTGGGGTGAGGGCCGGTCGGCGCCCGCATGGCCATGGGCGAACGCGGGCGAGGAGACCCAGGCCTTGAACGACTCCTCGTCACGCCAGCGGGTCACGACCAACCACTGCCGTGCGGTCGTCGGTCGGTCGGAGCAGTTCGAAGCCTTCGAACCCGTCTTGGTCGTCGACGGCTCCGGCCCGAGCGGCGAAACGCTGGGCCAGCTCGTCGCCTCCTTCCTCGGGCACCGTGATGGCGTTGATCTTGATAACGGTCGGACTTTCACCAGTAGTCATGGCACCTCACCAGGGGGACGAAGGATCGAGCACTGATCTTGCCAGGTGGACCAGTCTCCCCTCACGCGTGGGTAGTCGGCGCTCTCGATTTCAACGGGGGGTCGACGGACGCCTGGTTCCCTAGAGGCGAGATCACCCTAAGGTTGTCGTTGGAGACGCCCCGTTTGGGCCGGTCGGCTGGTGAAGGAACCACCGCGTGCATGCTCGACGCCTCTTTGGTCGACCCAAGGGAGCGAGATGTCCCGAATGCACGTCGAGGGCACACGGTTGCTGACGAGTGACGGCGTCGAGCTCGCGACCCGATTCTGGGCCTGCGACGGTGAAGCTCGGGCCCTCGTGATCCTGGTGCACGGTCTGTCCTCGACGAAGGATCACCCGCACGTCGTCGGGCTGGCCGAACGCCTCCGGGCTCGATCCCTCGACGTTCTTTCCTACGACGCTCGAGGCCATGGCGAGTCCGAAGGGCTTTGCACCCTCGGCGACCTAGAACGCAATGACGTTGCGGCGGCGGTGGCGTATGGGCGCAGAAGTCACCGCCGTGTCGCCCTCGTCGGTGCTTCCATGGGGGCGATCGCCGCAATGGCCTACGCAGCGACCGACCCGGACTTGGCCGGCGTCGTCGTGGTCTCGAGTCCAGCCGATTGGCGAATCCCGTTCCGAGTCCGCGCTCTTCTGACCGTCATGCTGGCTCGCACGAAGTTGGGCCGATTTATCGCCGAGCGCCATACCCACGTCCGCATCTATCCGGAATGGAATCCAACTGAGCCTCCCCGCTCGGTGGCGAAGAGAGTGGTCAGCACCGTTCCCTTCGCCATCGTCCACGGGCGGAACGACCACCTGATTCCCTTTCACTTCTCCCTCGGTGTCTCGAGCACGGAAATACCCGATGCCCACGCGGTCGTCGTGCCCGGGATGGGTCACGCCTTTGATCCGGTCGGCTACCAAGCGATCTGCGATGCGCTCGATTGGACTCTCGACAACGCTGCACCTCGCCAGGTCAGCGTGGACTGAGGTCGAGTCGGACGACGATCAATCCAGTTATGAACGGTCTCCGGCGGGATTCGTGTCGAGCCGAGGGGCCCGGTCCTTGGCCCATTGAACCGTGATGCCGTCCTGGCGCATCATCGCCATGAAGCCGGTGATGGAGAAGAAGATCGCAATCGCCGTGAGTCCGTACGTCACCGCCGAGCGCTCGAGCACGAATGAACGTAGCGACGATGAGATCAGTAACCAGAACACGAGACCCGCGTTGAGCATCAGCACCGTTGCCCAAAGCACCGAGATCCGGATGAAGAATCGTCGAACGAGGGGCCGCCTCATGATTGCGGGGTCCATGGGGCAGAAATCGTGGGCAAAGCGTTGCGTGAACGGCCGGCCCACGACGGCGGAGACGAGGAGGGCCAGAGAAATCACGACGGTCCCTGCGGTCGGTTGCGCGAAGTAGAGGAACGCGCTCCCGGTGACGAGTGCGATCACCGTCCGCAGGGTGATGAGGATGGTTCCGAACAGCAACAACATCGACACTCGTTCACCCCGGAGCAAGCGTCGACCGAGTGCGAGGTACGACCAGGTGAGCGCGGCGATCAACGCGCCTCTGAGGCCCGTCAGCACGAGGAGCAGATAGAAGACGACGAGAGGACCGACGACGGCCTCGAGCACGACGGGCAGCGCGTGCAGAAGAGCCTTGCGGGGCGAGGGCATCAGCAGGAGTGAACCCTCTTGCCCGTCAGCGTGGCGCGTGGGATGCAAGCGGAGCATGTGCCAGGGTTCGCCGATCCCCTCCTTCGATCTGGTTGCCACAGCGCTGCCACTCTTGCCGCCGTAAGCGACGGCGCGTTCACCTCAAGTTGGGGATTCCAAAGGCTACACCGACCGGGTGGAGGACCGATTTCGCCTGGCTGGCCAGCAGCCCCACGCAATCACGTCCTCCATTGGGGTCAAGGTTCGACCTGATCTGATTCGGCCGCGGGCTGCTCGAAACGAGGAATGTCGCCCCCGTGCTCGAGCAGGCGCTCGTCGACCAGGATCGGAGCTGGGACGGGCATACGCAACGCCAACACAATCCCGTCGGAGGGGCGGCAGTCCACCTGTTCTCGCCCGGCCGGGGTCATGAGATCGAGCTCTGCGAGGAGGTTGCCCTCCTCCCGTCCGATCAGGCGCACGGCGATGACGTCGATACGCGCTCGCTGCATCACATGCATGAAGAGCTCATGGGTCATCGGCCGGCGCGAATCCATCCGGCGCAGGGCCTGGGCCATGGCCGTGCCTTCGGGCATACCCACGGGGAAGACGAGGGTCCGACCCGGGGATTCGGCTTCGACCAGCGTGACCGCCGGGTACTGCGCAGGCAGGTCGAGGATCACGTCTTCGACATCCATGACGCGAAAGGAGGGACGTGCCTGCGGGACCTCGCCTGCCACCCCGGATTGCGACGTCGATCATCTGACCCTCCGGCGGGCGCCGACGCTCAAGGCCAAACCGACCGCCGCGAAGAACACCAGCACTGCGGTGCCTCCATAACTCATGAAGGGGAGCGGGATCCCAGTGATGGGCATGATGCCCATGGTCATCCCCGCATTCTGGAAGACGCTGAAGGCCACGAAGGCGAAGAGCCCCGTACAGAGCAACCGACCAAAGACGTCTCGGGCGACGACCCCCGCGTGCAGGATCCGCCAAGCGATCACGCCGAGCAGGGCGAGCACGCCGGTGCCACCGACGAAGCCAAGCTGCTCGCCAACCGCAGTGAAGATGAAGTCCGTCTGCTGCTCGGGCACGTAGCCCAAGTTGGTCTGGGCACCGTGCCCGATCCCCGAGCCGAAGACCCCGCCCGATCCGATGGCGTTCTTCGCCTCGTTCAGGTTGTAGATCGCCGACTGGACGTAGGGGTTGGTGCTCTTGTTGTTCGGGTTCAAGAACGTCGTAAGGCGGGCGATCTGGTAGTGGTGCAACAGGCCGCCCTCCACCGCGACCAGCGCGAACAGGACGGTCCCGACGATCAACATGACGAGGATGCGGATGGGCAGCCCGGCCACCGCCAGCATCACGAGCAGCACGATGATCATGATCATGGCTGTCCCGAGGTCGGGTTGGAGCAAGACCAGGACGATCGGGATGCCGGCCATGATCAGGAGTCGAAACACGTCACGCCAGGCCAGGCCCTCTTCGTCGCGGCGCGCGCAATAGGACGCAATGGCCAGGACCAGGGCCAGCACGGCGAATTCGGATGGCTGCAGCTGGAGCGGGCCGAGCGTGAACCAGCGCGCCGCACCCTGGGCGCTGCTGCCCACCACGAAGACCCCGAGTAGGGAGAGAACGATCAGCCAGTAGAGGATCATGGCCAGCGGCTCGAGCCGCCGATAGTCGAACACGGCCAGCACCACCATGGTGATGACGCCGAGGACGACGAACAGGCCCTGCTTCTTGAGGAACGTCTTGGGGTCCTCGCCCTGGGCCAAGAGGGTGCCCCGTGTGGCCGTGTAGACCATGACGACGCCCACCAAGGAGACCAGGAGCGTCGCCGCCACCAGGACGAAGTCGAACGGGGGTGCGCTGCGCCGGGCGGCAACGCTGGAGCGGGTGATCGTGGTCATGTCGGGGATTCGGGCCACAGAATACCGGGCGTGACCTCACCCTCCCGGGCGCCGCTTTCCGCCCTGGTGAGCACGTCTGACCAGGGCGATCTTGCCGGAGGCCGGCGCTCTCACGTGCTCGCGTCACTCGGGGTCAGCCCGCGACGACCACAGCGGCGGCCGTGGGGGGAAGCCGCGGGCGGGTCGGTGCTGGCTTTGGCCTGCCGGTTACTGATGGGACCGACCGGCCTGCGGGTCAGTGCTGTTCCAGGGCAGGCGGAGAGAACCTCATCGCGTCCCTGGACACGTGCCGCATGCGTCTCGCAGTGGAATGGATCGCCGCGCTGACGGTCAGGAGGAGCTGCTCAGCCCAAGAGCGAACCGCGACCAACCGCGTCCGCTCGATCTCGCCGACCCGCCGCTGTCACTTCACCCATTCGACATCTTTTCCGATGACCTTGGCGGGGTTGCCGGCGACCACCGTGCGCGCCGGCACGTCGCGCGTGACGACGCTGCCCGCACCGATGACGGCGCCGTCCTCGACGCGCACGCCAGGCAGAACCATGGCGCCCGTCCCGATCCAGACGTTGTTGCCAATCTCCACGGGATTCGGCCAGGGCTTGACCACTCCGTCAACCGTCAAGTCGTGCCCGTTCCCGTCGAGGATGTTCGTGTTCCAAGAAATGCCGCAGCCTGCACCGATACGGATGTGACCGAAACACGTCACGGTTGAGTTGCAATGGATGTAGGTCTTGTCGCCGATCTCAAGATGCGCATCCTTCGCGACCACGGCCCTCGTGCCATTCATCAGGATGACTTCGCCTTCGATCGACAGGCGAGCGTTTGTCCCCAGACGCACTGAGCACGGTGCTTGGCCCACCCGAGGAAAACCGATCAGCAGCCTCGAGTTCTTGCCAAAGAGAATTCGAGCGCCCGGCTCGAGACTCAGGCGACTGCCGCGGGCGATCACGCACAGGCCGCGAAAGCGAAGGCTGAGATAGGCGCTGCGGACAATGGCGATCCGCCACAGTTTCCCTGCCGATGAGAGCCAGTTCGCCATGCAGATGGGAGGGACGGCTGGGCACAGGTGATACACAGCGACCTTCCTGCGCGGCGACCGGCACGGGAATGCTCCCCGACCGTATTCGTCCCATCGGACGTCGCATCCTTGCGGGCGGTCTCGGCACTCCACGGCGTTGGAGAGCAGTACGCGAAATTGCTCATGACCAGGCAAACCGTGTGACGGCGTCGAGCAATGCGGCCCCATGTAGATTTCCGCCGTGGCCACACCCTCCTCGGGACCGCTCGCCTCCCTGGTGGGCACGTCTGACCAGGTCGATCAGGGCGGCGGCTGGCTCTACCACCTGCTGGTGAAGTTCGGGGTCACCCCCAACACCGCCTCGACGGTGACCGATCTCATCGTGCGGCCGCTCGAGATCCTCCTCGTCGTCGTGGTGGCGATCCTGATCGCCCGCTACGGCTCCAAGGTGATTCGGCGCTTCCTCGAGCGGGTGGCCGACCAGGCGGCCACCAAGCGGGGCTCGGAGCGGGCGGGGGCTCGGGTCACCACCATGTCGGGCTTGGTGGCCAACGTGTGGCGGCTCTTCGTCTTCGTCGTGACGGGCGGGATCGTGCTCGGCATGCTGGGCATCAATCTGACCCCCCTGCTGGCCAGCGCCACCATCATCGGCGCCACCCTGGGCTTCGGGGCTCAACAGATCGTGCGCGACTACTTCTCCGGCATCATCATGACGATGGAGGACCAGTACAACGTCGGGGACTCCGTCACCGTCGGTGGCGTCACTGGCGTCGTCGAGGAAGTCACGATGCGCCTGACCCGCTTTCGGGGCGTCGACGGCACCATCTACGCCATTCCCAACGGCGACATCCGCTTGGTCGGCAACCTGTCGCGCGGCTGGGCTCGCGCCGTCGTGGATCTGGTCCTGCCGGGGAGTCGGCGGCCGACCTCGATCGGGTGCGCCAGGTGATCGAAGAGGCGGCGCACCGGGTGGCGGCCCTGCCCGAATTCGCCGGACACAGCACCGAGCCGCCCAAGCTCGTCGGTCTCTTGAGCGCCGACGCCACGACGATCACCATGCGGGTCATGCTGCACACCGTCCCGTCACAGCGCGACGCCCTCACCCGGGTCCTACGCGAGGAGACGGTCGCCGCCCTGGCCCGAGCCGACTTGTGGCCGGCCGACGCTGCGCCGCCGACCGCTCCCCCGGGGTCGGCCTGATCAGTCGTCGCCGGGGAAGGCTGCTTCGGCGGCCTGCCACATCTCTTCGACCGGAGCCTCGCGACCGGTCCAGAGCACGAGTTGCGCCGCCGCCTGGTGCACCAGCATGCCCAGCCCGTCGATCGGGGTGGCGCCCTCGGCCGCCGCCCGTCGCAGCCAGGCCGTCGGACGGGGCACGTAGACGAGATCGGCCGCCACCTGGCCGGCGCCGAGCAGCTCGGGCGCCAGAGGCCACGCCTCAGGCGTCCGGCGCCCCGGTCATGCCCACCGGGGTCGCGTTGACGACCAGGTCGGCCCGCTCCACCGCGTGCGGCGACGTCGTCCGGAGACCACGACGCCGGCCGCTCCCGCCAAGTGCCGCGGCGTCCACCGCCCGGGCTTCCGTGCGGTTCACCACGGCGACCTCCGCCGCGCCGGCCTCAGCCAAGGCCAGGATGACCGCCCGTGCCGCGCCACCGGCGCCCACAACCAGGCAGCGTCGCCCCGCCGGATCGAAATCCGCGCCGCGGGCGAGGGACTCCACGAAACCGCGCCCGTCGGTGTTGGTGCCCGTGCAAGATGCCGTCGCGGTTGAGGACGCAGTTCACCGCGTGCAGGCGCTGCGCCGCGTCATCGCACGCGTCCACGGTGGCGGCCACAGTCCGCCTTGTGCGGCATGGTGACCGAGAGCCCACGGACGTCGAAGCGGCGCATGTCCTCGAGTGCGCGGCGCGGCCTCGCCGGCGGGCACCTCGAAGGCGAACGAGCGCCACTCGGTCAGCCCCAGGGCGGCGAAGGCAGGCGTTGTGCAAGAGCGGGTGAGAGGGAGTGGGCGATGGGGCTGCCGATGACGCCGACCACGGTGGCGTCGGGACCGCAGCGGGCCCGCGCCTCCTCCATGGTCAGGAGCGGCTCAGGGAAGTCCACGTGACTTGGCCAGCTGCTCGTTGGCCAGCTGCTCGGCGTAGGTGTCGGAGAAGGCCATGACCCCGTTCTTCTGGACGAGGACGAAGTAGAGCCAGGCCGCCGGCGGGCGGATCGACCGCCGCCTTCAGTGCGGTCGGCGACGGCATGCAGATGGGGGTCGGCGGCAGCCCGGTGTTGAGGTAGGTGTTGTAGGGCGACTGGATCTTCAGGTCCTGGGGAGTCACCGGCCCTCCGTCCTGGCCGAGGGCGTACAAGCACGGTCGAGTCCATCTGCAACGGCATGCCGTTGGCCAACCGGTTGTAGATGACCCGGGCCGTCTTGGGCATGTTGACGGGGTAGTACCCCTCCTTCTCCACGATCGAGGCGGAGATGATCACCTGGTAGGGCGTGAGCCCGAGCTTGGCCGCCGAGGCGACGCTCAGACCGGCCTGGGTCGCGTCGGCGTCGAAGCGCGTCACCATCTGGCGGACAAGCGTCAGGTCGCTCTCGCCGGGCAGGACGAGGTAGTTGCCCGTCCCCAGCATGCCCTCGAGGTTGTTGGAACCGGAGGGCGAGAACTCCGAATGCACGGCCCCACTGTTGGCCGCGGCGGCGAAACCCCCCTGGGCGTGACCCGGAATGGAGTCCACCTGGCTCGCCACCTCCGACAGGGTGAAGCCCGGGCCGGACGTCGACCGGGTAGATGTTGGGGCCGCCGGCGAGGATGGCCCGGACCTGCGGAGAAGCTCTGGTTCTGGTGCAGGGCGTAGCTGCCCGGAACCGGGTTCGGCGCCCCGTGGACGACGTTGGAGATCCGGAAGGCCAGCGAGCTGCCGATGACGTGGGCCTGGCTCAGCGCGTCGATCGACGCGAGTCGGATCCTTCGCCCTCGTGCACGGTGACGACCACCTGGCGGCCCTCGGGGCCCGAGGGCGTGTGACTCCAGCTCGTACCAGAGCACGAAGGCCAGGATGAGCACGAGGAGGGCGCCGCCGACGGCGGCCACGATGCGCCGGCGGCGGCGCACCCGGGCCGACCGTGCCCCTTTGCGTTCGGCTCGGGTCAGCGGCGCGGACGGCTCGTCGTCGACCGGCGCGTGCGGCGGCGGCCCGGCGAGCTCGGCATCGCCGGCATCGTCAGTCGGGGCGAGCGGCTGCTCCTCGTCGCCGTCGAAGGGTCCCGTCACGAGCGGTCCAGCCAGGACTGGAGCAGCACCATGGCCGCCGCGCTGTCGACCACCTTGCGGGCGGCCTTGCCCGTGCGGCCCGCGGCGCGCATGCCGCGCTCGGCCTCGACCGTGGTGAAGCGCTCGTCCGCCGTCTCCACGGTCGACGCCGAGCGGCTCGAGCAGGACGCGCAGGGCCTCCGCCTCGTCGAGCGCGGCCCGGGCGGCCGGCCCGGCCTGACCCGAGAGGCTCAGCGGGAGCCCGACGACGAGCGTGCCCGCCTCGCACTCGCGCACGGCGGCCACAACGGCCTGGCGGTCACGGTCGGCGTCGCCACTGCGCTCGATGGTGCCCCACGGGCTGGCCAGCGTCCGCCCGCTGTCGCTGTAGGCGATGCCGATGCGCCGGGCTCCGAGGTCGATGGCCGCCACCCGCCCGCGCGCCTGCCCCGACTCGTCCCCGCCCCCGCTCACGCGGTGAGCAGTCGCTGCGCCTCGGCCAGCGCGGCCTCGATCTGCGAGGGGTCCCTGCCGCCGGCCAGCGCGACCTCGGCGTGTCCCGCCGCCCCCGCCGCCCACCAGCTGGCCCAGGGTCTTGACCAGTTGGGTGGCGTCGGGCTCGCCGCCGGTGGCGGCGGCGATGGCCACCTTGGCCCCGTCGGGAGAACCGCCCAGCACCACGGCCCGCACGCCGTCGTGGCGCAGCACGGCCTGGGCCAGGTTCTGCAGGGCCTTGCCCTCGACGTTGTCGCGCCGGGCCACCACGACCCCGCCGTCCGCGGCCGCCTCGGCGGCCAGGGTGCCGGCCTCGGCCTCGCTCGACTGCTGGCGCAGCTTGGCGAGCTCGCGCTCGCTGTCGCGCTGGCGCTCGAGGGTGCGGCCGATGGCCGCCACCAGCTCGTCGGGCTCGCTGCGCAACAGCTCCGCGGCGGCGCGCACCAGCCGCTCGCGCTCCTTGGCCCGCTCGATGGCCACCTTCCCGGTGACGGCGAAGATGCGGCGGGTGTTGGATCCGATCGAACCCTCGGAGAGCAGGGTGATCGGACCGATCTGGCCCAGCGAGTCGACGTGGGTGCCGCCGCAGAACTCGAGCGAGGTCGGCCCGGCCCGGACCACCCGCACCGACTCGCCGTACTTGTCGCCGAAGAAGGCGATGGCCCCCATCTTCTCCGCCTCGTCCCGCGTCGCCTCGACCGTCTCGACCCCGATGTCGGCCAGCACGGCGGCGTTGGCCAGGTCGAAGACCTCGTCGAGCTCCGTCGGGCGTGGGCTGGGCGTGGTGCGAGAAGTCGAAGCGCAGGTAGTCGGGCGAGACGAGCGAACCCTGCTGGCGCACGTGGTCGCCCAGCACGGTGCGCAGCGCCGAGTGCAAGCAGGTGGGTGGCCGTGTGGTTGCGCCGGATGGCCTCGCGGCGTTCGCCGTCGATGGTGGCCAGCGCGTCCTGGCCGACCTGCAGCTCGCCGTCGACCCGGGCCTTGTGCACGATCAGGCCGGGCACGGCGTACACGGTGTCGTAGACGTCGGCGATGCCCGACTCGGTGACGATGGTGCCGGTGTCGCCCATCTGGCCACCGCCCTCGGCGTAGAAGGGGGTGCGGTCCAAGAAGATCTCGACCGACGCCGGCGTCGTCGCCCTCCATGCCCTCGAGCACGGCCAGCACCTGGGCGGGCGACTCGTAGTTCTCCAGGCCCCGCCCGACGAAGGCGGTCTGGCCCTCGCTCTCGAGCAGGGACGCGGTAGGCCGCCTCGTCGCCGGCCCGGGTCGACTTGGCCGCCGCCCGGGCCCGCTCCCGCTGCTCGCGCATGGCGGCGTCGAAGCCGGCCCGGTCGACCTCGACCCCGGCGTCGCGGGCCAGCTCCTCGGTCAGCTCGACCGGGAAGCCGTGGGTGTCGTGCAGGGTGAAGGCCACGTCGCCCGGCAGCACCTTGGCCCCGGTGGCGAAGGCCTCCTCCAGGCGGCCCGAGCCCGGCCCGCAGGGTGCGGTCGAAGCCCGCCTCCTCGCGGGCCACCACGTTGACGATGAGGTCGTGCTGGCTGACCAGCGCCGGCCAGGCCTCGCCCAGCACCTCGGTGGCCGCCTCGCACGAGGGTGGGGCCGATGGGCTTGTCCACCCCGAGGCGGCGGGCCGCCATCACGGCGCGGCGGACGATGCGGCGCAGCACGTAGCCGCGGCCCTCGTTGGACGGCAGGACCCCGTCGGCCACCAGCATCGTCATGGCCCGTCCGTGGTCGGCCAGGACGCGCAGCGAGACGTCGGTGCGCTCGTCGGTCGCCGTACCCGGTGCCGATGACGGAGGCCGCCGCGTCGATGATGGGCACGAAGAGCTCGGTGTCGAACATGGAGTCGTAGCCCTGCAGGACGGGCAGGATGCGCTCGACACCGGCGCCGGTGTCGATGTTCTTGCGGGGCAGCTCGGTGAGCGTGCCCTCGGCGTCGCGGTTGAACTGCATGAAGACCAGGTTCCACAGCTCGACGAAGCGCTGTTCGCCTCCGTGCTTGGGACCGCCGTCCTCGCCGTAGCTCGCACCCTTGTCGATGAAGATCTCCGAGTCGGGACCGCAGGGCCCGGTCTCGCCCATGGCCCAGAAGTTGTCCTCGTCGCCCATGCGCTGGACGCGCTCGGGCCGCACGCCCGACCGAGTCGATCCAGATCTGCTCGGCCTCGTCGTCGCTGTCGTGCACGGTGACCCAGAGGCGGTCGCCGTCGAAGCCGAAGACCTCGGTGAGCAGCTCCCAGGCCAACGGGATGGCGTCGGCCTTGAAGTAGTCGCCGAAGCTGAAGTTCCCCAGCATCTCGAAGAAGGTGCAGTGGTAGGTGTCGGTGCCGATGATGTCGATGTCGGGCGTGCGGAAGCACTTCTGGATCGAGGTGGCCCGGGGCCAGGGCGCCGGCTCCTCGCCCAGGAAGTAGGGCTTGAAGGGGACCATGCCCGCGATGGTGAAGAGCACCGAGGGGTCGTGCGGGATCAGGCTGGCCGACGGGACGACGGTGTGACCCCGGTCGGCGAAGAAGCGCGTGAAGGCCGCCCTCAGTCCGTTGGCGTCCATCAGGTCAGCTTACCGGGGCCAAAAACGGCGCCGGAGCCGGATCACGCGGAGGACATGCCCACGATGGGCGCGTTCAGATGCAGGGATCCGGTGGAGCCGTAGAACTGCGCGTCGCCGTAGGAGAAGATGCCGCCGTCGGTGGCCACCAGCCAGTAGCCGCCCCCGTCGGGGGTGGGCGCCATGCCCACCACGGGCTGGTTGAGCACGATGCCCCCGGCCGAGCCGAAGAACCCGGCCGAGCCGAAGTCGAAGATGCCGCCGTCCGTGGCCACCATCCAGTACCCGCCGCCATTGGGGTTCGTGGCGATGCCCACGATGGGCTTGTTCAGGGGCTTGCCGCCCATGGAGCCGTAGAAGCTGGCGTCGCCGAAGGCGAAGATGCCGCCGTCGGAGGCCACCTCCCAGTAGCCGTGGCCGTCGAGCGGTCGAGGCGATGCCCACGATGGGCTTGTTCAGCGGCTTGCCGCCCATGGAGCCGTAGAAGCCGGCGTCGCCGAAGGCGAAGATGCCGCCGTCGGAGGCCACCTCCCAGTAGCCCTGGCCGTCGGGCGTCGAGGCGATGCCCACGATGGGCTTGTTCAGCGGCTTGCCGCCCATGGAGCCGAAGAAGCCGGCATTGCCGAAGGCGAAGATGCCGCCGTCGGAGGCCACCTCCCAGTAGCCGTTGGTGTTCGGCGTGGTGGCCATCCCCACCACCGGCTTGTTGAGGGGCGTCCCGCCCATGGAGCCGTAGAAGCCGGCCGAGCCGTAGTCGAAGATGCCACCGTCGGAGGCCACGAACGTGTAGCCCTGCGAGCAGTTGAGGTCGCCCCCGTAGCCGTACTGGGAAACCGACGAGGCGGCCGAGACGCCCTGCGGGTTGGTCACCGACACGTTGACGCAGCGCGCACCGAGGTTGTTGGTCGGGCGGGACACCGTGAGCGAGTTGGCGCTGCGCGAGACGATGGTGCCGTTGCCGGCCGATCCGAAGGACACCGCGGTGGCATTGGCCAGACCGCCGCCGGAGATGGTGATGGCTCCCGAGCCGCTGATGGACCCTGTGTTCGGGCTGAGGCCCGCCACCGACGGGCAGCCGTCGCCGCCCTGCAGCGTGAGCGCCAGGTTCGGGTCGACGGGCGAGCCCAGCCCGCTGGCGGCGTTGTAGGCTGCTCGTCGCAGCGAACTCCCCGAGGTTGGTATCGGTGAAGTCGTTGTTCCCGGACGTGACGTCGGTGTAGTCAGAGGTGTTGTTGGCGGCGTAGAGCGCGGGGCCCGCCTGGCCGACCCGGCCGAAGCAGCCCTGGTTGGTGTCGCGTCAGAAACCCCGCCGTCGTCGGCGCATCGACGCTCGTGCCGCCGAAGCCGTCCCACGCACCGTCCCAGTACGCCACGGCGGCGCCGTTCCTGGGATCGCCCGGATAGACGAGGTCGGGCACGGTGCGACACCGGTCGAGGCGCGGCACGGGTCGGTGTCGGCCCCGGTCGTGGACGGCTGCCACGACGGTGCGCGCCCACACCTCCGAATAACCGCCACCGCCGGCGCCCACGCCGACGCTCGGAGAAGACCGACTTGGCACACTGGGTGAAGGCCTGGCCCTGGCAGTCGTTCCAGACGCTCTGGGATCCGGCGGAGGCGCTCGCCAAGGATGTCCCGCCCACGCTGAGGACGTTGGGCTGCGCGCCCGGGGTCGTCGACCGCCAGCTCTTCTTGGTAGGGGCCGTTGCTCGCGCTGTCGGGGAAGCAGTCCTCTGAGCCCGAGTCGCCGGAGGCCGCGATCATCGTCTGCCCCTGCGGCCGCCATCTGGCGCGAAGATGGCGCTCTCGGCGGCGATGTCAGATGACCCGACCGCGCTGCTCGCAGTTGCCCCAGCTGGTCGTGACGACCTGTGCGGTGTCGTCACTGGCGATGCGCTGGAAGAGGTCGAGCGCGTCGGCGTCGCTCGAGTTCGGTGCCTCGTAGACGACCAGCGACGACGAGGGCGCGTTGACGGCGGCGAGCTCGACATCGAGCGCGGCCTCGCCGTCGAAACCTTGCGCGGGTCCGGTGGCTCCGCCGTTGATGGCGACGTTGCGGACGGGGTTGGTCAGCCCGTAGCAACTCATGAAGGCGTTGACGTCAGCTGGCGGCGTACTGCTCGAACTCGACGATGGCGATGGTCTGCCCGACGCCGGTGCGGCCCTGCCCGAACATCTGGTTGAGGCCGAAGACGTTGGCCATCGTGGTCGAGGTGTAACGCCCCGGGGTGTCCGGCCGCGGCAGAACTGGCCGTGCTGCAGGCCTGGGGCACGGCGGCGTGGGCCTGTTCGACATGGCCCTGGGCGCTGCCGGTCGTCGGGGTGCCGGCGGCCGGGGACTGGCTACCCGACGTCCCGGCCGGCGCGGCCACGGGCTGGCCTGCGCCGACCTTGAGCATGTCGTGGGCCTGGTCCAACCCGTTGAGGCCGACGACGCCGGTGACGAGACCCGACAGGGTGGCCGGGATGGAGGGGGCGGACGTGTTCACCAGCGCCGGCTCCTCGCCCGGGGCCTGCACCGATTCGACGCGCCGTGCCGAACGCCGCTTCCACGGCGGCGACCGAGCCGCTGACCGGGAGCAGGGCGCTGCCCGGGAGCGGTTGGCCCACGGTGAGGCCTTGGCCACGGAGCACAGAGGAGACCTGGGCCACCTCGGCGGCAGATGGCCCGAATTCCGAGGCGTACTGCGCGGACGAGTCAGGTAGTGGCGGTAGTCGGGCGAACTCGGGGTCGAGACCGCGGCCACCTCCTGGGCCAGGCCGGACGGATCCTGGCCGGCGAGGCTGACATCGAGATGCGAGGGTCTGGCCGGCCGGCGCGCCGCCGAGCTGGGCCGTGCCCTGGGGCAACGAGGGCACGGCCTGGGTGAGCAGCACCCGGTCGGGCAGCGCGGCCGCCCGCCGGCGCCGGGAGCGCCAGGGCGCCCACCCCGAGCACAAGCACGAAGCCGCCCAGGACGGCAGCGAGCGCGCCGCCCCTTCGCTGTCCTCGGTTCACGAATCGGCCTCCCTGTTCCGGTTGGTACCGCCGGCCTCCGCACCGTGCGGCGTCGGCTCGTAGTACACCCGCCCCTCGAGCGCGTCTGGACGATACTGCTGCTCAACGACCCCAGAGGGGTCGTCATGCGGGTAGACATACCCCGTTCCGTGCCCGAGCTCCGCCGCCCCCTTGTAGTGGGCGTCGCGCAGATGCGCCGGCACCTCCTGTGTGAGCCCCGAGCGCACATCGGCCTGGGCCCGCCCCAGCGCCACCACCACGGCATTGGATTTCGGCGCTCTGGCCAGGTAGATCACGGCCTCGGCCAGGTTCAGCGCGGCCTCGGGCAACCCGACGTACTCGACGGCCCGCGCGGCCGCCTCGGCCACGAGGAGGGCCTGCGGATCGGCCAGACCGATGTCCTCGCTGGCCAGGATGACCATGCGCCGGGCCAGGAAACGAGGGTCCTCCCCGGCCTCGATCATCCGGGCCATCCAGTAGAGGCCGGCGTCGGGGTCCGACCCCCGCACGCTCTTGATGAGCGCGCTGATCTGGTCGTAGTGCTCGTCGGCCCCCTGGTGGAAGAGGCGGCCGTCGCGGGCCCGGGCCATGTCGTCCATGGTCAGGGTGACGCGGGCGGACGGGTCGGGAGCCGCCGCCTTGGCCAGGGCCACCGCCACCTCGACGGTGGTCAGCGCGGCACGGGCGTCACCCTCGGACGCGGCCACCAGGGCGGCGACGGCGTCGGCGTCGGCGTCGGCCTCCTCCAACTCGAGGCCGCGACGGATGAGCGTGTCCAGGTCCTCGGCGGACAGGGCGTGGAGCCGCCAGAGAGAGGCCCGGCTCAACAGGGGCGGATTCACCTCGAAGTAGGGGTTCTCGGTGGTGGCCCCGATGAGGACGACCAACCCGTTCTCGACGGCGGGGAGGAGCACGTCCTGCTGGGACTTGGAGAAGCGGTGCACCTCGTCGATGAAGAGCATCGTCCCCTGGCCCTGCTCGCCCAGGCGGCGCTCGGCGCCGGCCAGCGCCTCGCGCACGTCCTTCACGCCGGCGGCGGTGGCCGACAGGGTCACGAGGTGCTTGGCGGTGCTGTCGGCCAGCAGGCGGGCCAGCGTGGTCTTGCCGGTCCCGGCAGGCCCCCAGAGGATGGAGGAGCCGACCCGGTCCGATTCGGCCAACGCCCGCAGCGGGGCGCCCGGCCCGACGAGGTGCTGCTGGCCCACCACCTCGTCGAAGGTGCGCGGGCGCAGGCGGGCGGCCAGGGGGGCACGCTGGCGGAGCCGTCGGTCGGCGGCGTCGTCGAAGAGGCTCACGACGTCGCGCTCCGCGTCAGCTCGGCGACGGGCTGGCGGCGGCGCCCGGCCCGGGTTGGCCCGGCGCGGCCGGCGGGACCACGACGCGGATGCCGAGCTCGGCCAGGCTGGCCGCGGGCAGCGGGGTCGGGGCGCCGGTCAGCGGGTCGGACCCGGACTGGGTCTTCGGGTAGGCGATGACCTCGCGGATGTTCTCCTCGCCGGCCAGCACGGCGGCCAGGCGGTCGACGCCCACTGCGAAGCCGGCGTGGGGCGGGGCGCCGTAGCGGAAGGCGCCGAGCAGGAAGCCGAAGCGCGCCTCGGCCTCCTCGTCGCTGATGCCGAGCGCGGCGAACACCTGGGACTGGATGTCGCTGCGGTGGATACGCACGCTGCCCGAGCCGAGCTCCCACCCGTTGAGGACGAGGTCGTAGGCCTGGGAGCGCACCGAAAACGGGTCTGCTGGCCAGCTTGGGCAGGTCCTCGGGGTAGGGCATGGTGAAGGGATGGTGTGCGGCCTGGGGGTGCCCGTCGGCGCCGACGCCGTCGAACATCGGGAAGTCGACGACCCAGACGTAGCGGTGCGGGCCCTGGCTGACCGGGGGCGAACCGATGGTCGTGCGCAGCAGGCCCAGCACCTCGCAGGCGGTGCGGTACTGGTCGGAGACGGCCAGGACGAGGTCGCCGGCGCCGGCTGCGGTCGCCGCCAGTACCCCGGCGGTCTCGGGCTCCGAGAGGTGACGGGCCAGTGGGCCGTCGAGGCCGGGGGCATCGGTGACCCGGAACCAGGCCAGGCCGGCGGCGCCCGCCTTCTTGGCCTGCTCGGTCAGCTCATCGAGCCGCTTGCGTGGGTAGGCAGCGCCTTCGGGCACGACGATGGCCTTGACCGTCGGCGAGCTGAAGGCCTTGACGTCGGTGGTGGCGAAGGTCGGGGTCAGGTCGATCAGCTCCATGCCGAAGCGCAGGTCGGGCTTGTCGGTGCCGTAGCGGTCGAGGGCGTCGGCCCACGTCATGCGCTCGATCGGCGGCGGCCGCTCGCCGGTGGCCGCCTCGGCCGCGTCGAGCACGGCCTCGGAGACTGACGGCCATGACATCGTCCTGGCTGGCGAAGGAGCACTCGAGGTCGAGCTGGCTGAACTCGAACTGGCGGTCCGCCCGCAGGTCCTCGTCGCGCAGGCAGCGGGCGATCTGGAAGTACCGGTCGAAGCCGCCGACCATGAGGAACTGCTTGGCCAGCTGCGGGCTCTGCGGGCAGGGCGTAGAAGGACCCATGATGCAGGCGGGCCGGGACGGAGAACTCACGCGAGCCCTCGGGGGTCGGGGCCCACAGCAGCGGTGTCTCGACCTCGACGAAGCCCTGGCGCACCATGGCGGCCCGCAGCGCGGTGTTGACCCGGGCCCGCAGGCGCAGGTTGCGCTGCATGCGCGGGCGCCGCAGATCGACGTAGCGGTAGCGCAGACGCACCGGCTCGTCGGATTCGGCTCGGTCGTCGACCGAGAACGGGGGCGGTTCGGCCTCGTTCAGCACCTCGACGAGGCAGTCCCCCACCTCGACCTCGCCGGTGATCAGATCGGGATTGACCGTGCCTTCGGGGCGCAGCCGCACGATGCCGGTGACTGCGATGACCCACTCGCTGCGCACGTCGGTGGCATGGTCGATGACGCACTGCACGATGCCCGAGTGGTCGCGCAGGTCGACGAAGGCCAGGTGTTCGCCGTGCTCGCGTCGCCGGGCCACCCAGCCGCACAGCCGCACCTCGGTGCCGACGTCGTCGGGGCCGAGCACGCCACAGAGGTGGGTGCGCATGGCGGTGGGCTGGTTTTCCTGGGGTGTCGGAGTCGTGGCGTCAGTCATGGTGTGGGCCGCATTCTCCACGAACTGCCTCACTTCGGCCACCACGGCATCGCGCGGGACGGCCCGCTGCTCCTGGTCACTGCGCAGCGGGCGGAACCCGACGGTGCCGGACTCGAGCTCCTTGGGCCCGAGGACCAGGGCCACAGTCGCACCGGAGCGGTCGGCCGACTTGATCTGGGACTTCATGGAGCGGCCTCCGAAGGCACGGTCGGCCCGGATGCCGGCCCGGCGCAGCTCGGCCGTCAGGACCACCGCCTCGGCGCCGCCGGCGGTGTCGATCACGTAGGCCTGCAGGGGTCGCGCCGCGACGGCGGCCTCGGTGGAGAAGACGCCCTCGGCGTCGCAGGCCAGGAGGGCGCGCTCGATGCCGATGCCGAACCCGATGCCCGGCGTGGGGTCGCCCCCGAGGACCTCGACCAGGCCGTCGTAGCGGCCGCCCCCGCCGATGCCGTTCTGGGCGGCGTCGAGCGCCTCGGCGGCGAACTCGAACGTGGTGCGGGTGTAGTAGTCGAAGCCCCGGACCAGCCGGTGATCGATGGTGTAGGTGACGCCGAGCGCGTCGAGCCCCTGGCGCACCCGGGCGAAGTGTGCCCCGCAGGCGTCGCAGAGGTAGTCGAGGAAGTGGGGGGCGTCCTCGGTGGCGGCCCGGCACTCGGGCGACTTGCAGTCGAGGACACGCAGCGGGTTCTCCAGGTGGCGGAGCCTGGTGGGCCGGGCAGAGCTGGTCGACCCGGGCCGCCAGGAACTCCCCCAGCAGGGCGACGTAGCCCGGCTTGCAGACGCTGTCGCCCATGGAGTGGAGCTTGAGGGTGACCTGGCGCAGGCCGAGGCCGGCGAAGAAATCGTGGGCCAGCGCGACCACCTCGACGTCGAGGTCGGCATCGGCCACCCCGAGCGCCTCGACGCCCAGCTGGTAGTGCTGGCGGTAGCGGCCCTGCTGGGGCCGCTCGTGGCGGAAGAGCGGCGCCACGTACCAGGCCTTCCAGGGCGGCACCGGGTGGTGCTGCACGAAGGCCCGGGCGACCGAGGCGGTTCCTTCGGGGCGCAGGGCCATGAGCTGGCCGTCGCGGTCCGCGAAGACGTACATCTCCTTGCCGACGACCTCGCTCTTCTCGCCGATGCCGCGGTTGAAGACCGCCTCGTGCTCGACGATGGGTGTGAGGGCCAGGCCGTAGCCGGCACCCTCGACCAGGGCGGCGAAGCGGACGACGGTGTCCTCCCAGCGGACCGACTCGGGCCACAGGACGTCGTGCATGCCGGTGGGCGTGCGGCTCGGTGTGGGTGTGGGCGCGGCGGAGCCCGCGGTCACGACATGCTCCTCACGGATTGGGCTCAGACTTTCTTGCCAGGCAGCTGACGATAGGCGTCGAAGACCCCGTCGAGGTGCTTCAACGCATTGATGAGCGAATGCAGATGGGTCGGGTCGGCCAGCTCGACGTCGAAGGCCATGCGGCTGACCCGGTCGGGCGTGGTGGCCGTGCGGGCCGCCACGATGTTCAGGTGGTGCTCGGAGACGACGCGCGACACGTCGGCGAGCAGGCGTGAACGGTCGAAGGCCTGCACCTCGATCGTGGCCACGAAGACGCCGTCGTTGCCGCGGTCCCACTCGACGTCGATGAGCCGCTCCCGGGAGCGGTTGGCCAGCGCGGTGGCGTTGGCGCAGTCGGCCCGGTGCACCGAGACGCCGCGGCCCTGGGTCACGAAGCCGATGATCTGGTCGCCCGGCACCGGCGTGCAGCACCGGGCCAGATGGATCATGACGTCGTCGAGCCCCTCGACGTAGACGCCGGCACCGCCGTGCCGCGCCGGGCGCCGCCGGGTCGGACTGGTGAGGGCCGTGGTGGGCAGTTGCTCGTCGTGCTCGCCTCCGCCCCGGATGATCTTGGCCAGGCGTTGGACGATCGACTGCGCCGAGACCTGGTTCTCGCCGATGGAGGCGTAGAGCGCATCGAGGTCGGCCAGGTTCATCGCCTCGGCCACCTCGCCCAGTGCGCTCGAACCCATCAACTTGTGCAGGGGCAGGCCGTCGCGGCGCAGGGCGCGGGCCAGCTCCTCACGACCGTTCTCGATCGCGTCCTCCCGCCGCTCCCGGCTGAACCACTGGCGGATCTTCGAGCGGGCCCGGGTGGAGGCAACGATCTGGAGCCAGTCGCGCGAGGGCCCGGCCGTCGGCGACTTCGAGGTGAAGATCTCGACGGTGTCGGCGCTCGTGAGCTGGGTCTCGAGCGGCACCAGGCGACCGTTGACCCGGGCGCCGATGCAGCGGTGCCCGACCTCGGTGTGGATGGCGTAGGCGAAGTCGACCGGGGTCGAGCGGGCCGGCAGGGCGATGACCTTGCCCTTGGGCGTGAAGACGTAGACCTCGTCCTGCTCCAGGTCGAGCTTGAGCGCCTCGAGGAACTCGATGGGGTCGTCGGTCTGGCGGTCGAAGTCGGCGATCCGCTGCAACCAGGCCATCTCCGAGGAGCTGTCCTCCTTGGACTTGTAGCCCCAGTGGGCGGCGATGCCGTACTCGGCCCGGTGGTGCATCTCCGAGGTCCGGATCTGCACCTCGACCGGCTTGCCCTCGAGCCCGATGACCGTCGTGTGCAGCGACTGGTACATGTTGAACTTGGGCGTGTTGATGTAGTCCTTGAAGCGGCCGTGCACGGGGGCCCAGATGGCGTGGATGGCGCCGAGCGCGGCCCAGCAGTCCTTCTCCGAGTCCACGACGACCCGGATGGCCACCAGGTCGTTGATGTCGTCGAACTCCTTGCCCCGCACGACCATCTTCTCGTAGATGGACCACAGGTGCTTGGGGCGCCCGGTGACGTCGGCCTCGATCCCCATCTCGTCGAGCCGCTGGCGCACGTGCACCAACACCTGCTCGAGGTACTCCTCGCGCTGGGGCGCCCGGGCGGCGACCATCTGCTCGATCTCGGCGTAGCGCTTGGGGTGCAAGGTGGCGAAGGCAAGGTCCTCGAGCTGCCAGCGCACCTGCTGCACGCCGAGGCGGTGGGCCAGCGGCGCATAGACGTCGAAGGTCTCCTGGGCGGTGCGCCGCTGCTTCCACTCGGGCATGACGGCGAGCGTGCGCATGTTGTGCAGGCGGTCGGCCAGCTTGATCAGCAGGACGCGCCAGTCGTCCGCCATGGCGACGAGCATTTTGCGGATGGTCGCCGCCTGCTGCGCCTCCTTCGAGTTGAACTGGAGGCGGTCCAGCTTGGTCACGCCGTCGACCACCCGGGCCACCCCGTCGCCGAAGGTCGACTCGATGGCCTCGAGAGTGAGCCCGGTGTCCTCGACGGCGTCGTGCAGGAGGGCGGCCGCCACGGTCTGGGCGTCCAGCCCGAGCTCGGCCACGATGGTGGCCACGGCCACGGGGTGCGTGATGTAGGGCTCGCCCGAGCGCCGGAACTGGCCCTCGTGGGCCTTGAGGGCCATGCGCCCCGCCTCGACGATCATGGCGGCGTCGTCCTCGGGGCGGTGCCGGGCGAACTCGGCCAGCAGCGGGGCCAGCAGCTCACCGAGGGCGCGCTCAGGCGACTCCTCGTGGGCCGTCAGCGCCCGCTCCTGTGCGGAAACCTCAGCGGCCGTCACCCGGGTCAGGGCCACCATCTGTCCAGGATATGCGCCTGGGGAGGGTCAACCGGCGCTCCCCGGTGCCCCGGAGCGCTGCCGGCGGCGTCGGAGGCGGCGGCGGCGTGGCCGCCTAGCTCCGGCGCTTGCCCTTGTTCTTGCGGGGCTTGGGCCCGGCAGCCGGCCCGCCGCACGGCGGAGGGGCCGTCCGTCTGGGCTCCGTTCCCGCTCCCGCTGCCGTTGCCGTTCGCGGTCCCGTTCCCGGAGCCGTTGGCCGAACCGGGCCGGATGGGCCCGCTCTGCTTGGGGACGGGCCGCTTGGTCGTCGGAGCAGTTCGCCCGCTCCGGCCGACCTGGCCGGCGGCGGCGATGCTCATCTGGGTGCTCATGTTGGCGGCGTCCACCGCGGAGTACCACCCCTGCGCGTCGCCCCGCTTGGCCTGACGGGCGGCCACCGACCTCCAGCGGTCCTCGCGCTCCTTCATCATGCAGAGCACGGGCGAGGCGATGAAGATCGACGAGTAGGCCCCGGAGAGCAGCCCGACGAAGAGGGCCAGACCGTAGGACTGGAGGGTGGTGGCGCCGAGGATCTGTGCGCCGATCACCAGGATGGCCAACACCGGGATGATGGCCACGGCCGACGTGTTGATGGAGCGGGCGAGCGTCTGGTTCATGGAGAGGTTGATCAGCTGCGGATAGGTGAGGCGCCCGCTGCCCCCGATGCCCTTGGTGTTGTCGCGCACGCGGTCGAACACGACGACCGTGTCGTAGAGGGAGTAGCCGAGGATGGTCAGGATGGCCACGACGGTGTCCGGCGTCACCTGGAAGTTGAAGATCGAGTAGATGCCCGACGGCGACCAGGACGTCGTGGATCATGGCGATGAACGCGGCCAGCGCCATCTTCGGCTCGAACCGGAAGCTGATGTAGATGGCCACGACGATGAAGAAGATGATCAGGGCCTCGATGGCCTTGTTCGTGATGGACGAGCCCCAGGTCGGGCCCGACCGTCGTGACGCTGATCTTGTCGGCCGTCGTCTGGGGCACGCCGCTGCTCGGTGCCGTGGTCGGGGTGGTCGACTGGTGGACGCGGCTGTCGTGCTCGTCGATCCCCCCGTCGTGCTGGTCGTCGTCGGGGCGGCCGTGGTCGAGGTCGTGCTCGCCGAACTCGAGTTGGTGGAGTTCCCCGTGAGCTTCAGCATGGCCTGCTGCACGTTGTGGTCGATCGTCGCCTGCTGTGACGCCGAGAGCTTGTTCAGGTCGGACTGGACGTTCAACGTCTGCTTGCTGCCGGTGCCGAGGAGCTCGACCGTGGGGTCGATCAGCCCGGTGCCCGGCCAGGGCATTGGTGGCCTGGGTCTGGGTGACGTTGGGGGCCGCAATCGTCCATTCGGTCCCGCCCTTGAACTCGATGCCGAGGTTGAGACCGCCGCGCAGGATGATCGAGATGATCCCGGCGACGATGATGACCGTCGAGAGGGCGAACCAGACGCGCCGCCGGCCGACGAAGTCGAAGCGGGTCTCACCCCGGTAGAGGCGGGCGATCGGGCCATGGCCCTTGCGGGGGCTTGGCCAGGAGGGAGCGGGCGGCGTCGTCGAGCGAGACGAGCTCGTCCTCGTCGAGGTCCTCGGTGTCGACGCCCTCCTCGAACTCCTCGACCTCCTCCTCGGGCACGTCGTCGAGGGAGCTGCCGTTCGTCGTCGGGCCCCTTGTCGCGCGGGCTCACGAGCCACCTCCGGCGATGGCACCGCTCGGCACGGCGGCGGACTTCTCGCGGGCCTGCGGGCCGGCGTTCGAGCCCGGTGCTGATGCTGAAGACACCCGAACCCTGGAGCCGTTCACTCTGACCGAGCAGGATGACGAGCGGCCGGGTGTAGAACCAGGTGATCGCCATGTCCATGATGGTCGAGAGGCCGAGGAAGAAGGCGAAGCCCTTCACGTTCCCCACGGCGACGAAATAGAGCACGATGGCGGCGAGCAGCGAGACGAAGTCGGCCGCCCACACCGTCCTCCATGCGCTCTTGAAGCCGCGGTCCACCGAGGTCCGCACGGAGCGGCCGGATCTGGTCTCGTCTTTGAGGCGTTCGAAATAGACGATGTACGAGTCCACTGTGATGCCGATAGAGACGATCAGACCGGTGATGCCGGCCAGGTCGAAACTCGGGGCGACCGAGGTATGGCCGAGCGCCGAGATGATGGCCCAGAGCAATGCCGCGGTGAGCAGAAGACCCGAGATGACCACCAGACCGAGGGCCCGGTAGTAGAGCAGGACGTAGAGCAGCACGAAGATCAAGCCTGCGATGCCCGCGCCCAGCCCCGCCACGAGGGCCGAGTGGCCCAGGGTGGCCGAGACGGTCTCGGAGGTGGCCGCTTTGAGAGTGATGGGCAGGGCGCCGAAGTTCATGGCCTGGGCCAGGTTGGTCGCGTCGGTCTGGGTCAGGCTGCCCGAGATCTCACCCTTGCCGTCGAACGAGCTGAAGGTGCTCTGGGTGGGCTGGATGATCGGGCGCCGAGTAGACGACGCCGTCGAGCTCAATGCCCAGGATCTGGTGGAAGTTCTCCTGGGCGACCTTGTCCCACAGGGCGGAGCCGGCCGATCCGGCCAGCGTGTAGTCGACCACCCACTGGCCGGTCTGGTCCAGCGTGGCCGTGGCGCTGGCGATCGAATGGCCGGTCATTTCGCTCGGGCCGAGGACGCAGCGATACCCCTTGGCGAGACAGTCGTCGCCTCCAGGCAGCGACGGCAGCAGAACGGTGCTGTTCTCGTAGTTCGGCTTCTCCACCGCCGTCGAGGGATAGCTCGCGTACTGCGGGTCCGGTGGCACGTTGTTGGCGTTGAAGCCGTTGGGTGATGCGGCGTCCGGCGTGACACCGAGCGCCGACTCCGTGAGCTCACTGCTCGAACTGCAGGCCGGGATGTTCTCGATCCCCGGTGGCAGCGGCTTCCCGTGATCCGACTTGGGCACGGTCTCGGGGGCCGCGTAACAGAGCACGGGGCGGAAGAACATGCGTGCCGTCTGCCCGATCTGGTTCAAGACTTGCTGGGCGTTGGTCACGCCGGGAATGGAGACGGAGATCTGGTTCTTACCTGTCGTCTGCACCTGGGCCCCCGACACGCCGAGGCCGTTCACACGCAGGTTGAGGATGTTGACCGTCTCGTCGAGATCCGACTGGCTGACGTGCTGGCCCTCGGCCGTGTAGACGACGGAGACGCCACCGGCCAGGTCAAGCCCGAGGCGCGGAGTCCACTTGGCGGCGAAAACAGCGGCAAAGGAACCGACCGAGATCGCCACCACCACCAACACGCTGATCAGCAGGTTGCGCCGCTGCCGTTTCTGCGCGCGCCCCCCGACTTGGGGCTCACCCCTCTTCAGCCTCCTCGCGATGCTCACCGTGCGTGTTGTCGCCGTCGACGTCGTCGATGCCGCTCCCGTCGGACGGGGTCCGCTTCCCGTTCGTCGAGTTCTCGACCGGCTCGTCCGTGACTTGGACGTCCTTGACTTGGACATCCTCGACGGGCTCGATCTTGCGAGCGATGGCCTGGCGGATGAAGACGATGCGCGTCGGCTGCGGTCCGTCGAGGTTCCCGTCCTCGCCGAGCGCGCCGGTCAGCAGGGTGTAACGGTCCCCATGGATCTCGAGCACCGTGCCGATGACGCCGCCCACGGTCTGTACCTCGTCGCCGACCTCGATACCCGAACCCTGCGAGGCGCGGGCAGCCTGCGCCTTCTTCTGCTGCGGACGGAGGAAGAAGAAATACCCCAGGACCCCGACGGCCAGGATGGCGAGCAGGAAGAACGAGCTGGACCCGGAAGAGGAACTCTTCGAAGAGCTGCTGGCGGCGAAGACGAAATGGGCGATCGCCATGGTTGCTGTCATTGAGAGATCCTTGAACCTGGAGGGTTGCGACGCGCCACCCTAGTGCCTTCGGTGCGGGTCTCTCGGGCGGCTCGCCCCTCCGGTGTCGATCCGAGGGGTGGACGGGTCCGAGCGCAGGTCAGACCCCGTGCAGGACGCCCCGATCACGGCTCGGGCTGTGGTGCGTCTGGCCACCGAACAGTCGCCTCCCGGCGGGAGTAACGGGCCGCCGGACGACGTCTGGCGGCCGGTTCTGCGAAAACGTCGGGTGCAACCTCATTGCAACCCAAAGCGAACCCTGGCTGCGACACCTTCGAAGCAGAGTACCGATCATCAGTACAGCAACCTCACGGTGCGGGTCGTTCGGAGGGGGGCGACCAGTGAGAGTCCGATGAAGGGGAACGGATTCTCACACGGGGGAACACCGAGAGGGTAGGAGCAAAGAGAAAGGTGCGCCGGCCTTGGCCGTCGTCGGCCGGAGCGATCCGGGGGGAGCCGACGACCCAGACCGGCGCACCTTTCGCTCCAAGTCGCTGCGCTGATCTTTTGCGTTCCAGGGGTCTTTCGGTCCCCTGACGCCCGAACCGAGTCGCCGGGCAAACCGCCGCCGTTCGCTGTTTTCAGCGATCCCTGAAAACAAATTTCCCGGGCCACCAGGTGTTTTCTCGCGGGTTCTGGGTATCGTCATCTCGCTCCGATAACCGCTAATCCGCTATTTGCCCAGGTACAGTTGCGATCGATGCGAGATGGCCATATCTCCGTACTTGTAATTGAGGACGAATCCGATATTCGTCAGCTGCTGAGGACCCTGCTCGAGCGGGAGGGCTTTTCGGTGTCCGAGGCGACCGAAGGCCGTGACGGGGTCCGCCAATTCCACCAGAGCCACCCCGACATCGTCGTGCTCGACGTCGGCCTGCCTGACCTGGACGGATGGCAGGTTCTCGAGCGAATCCGGGACATGAGCGACGTGCCAGTGCTCATGCTGACGGCCCTCGGTACCGAAAGAGACAAGGTGCGCGGCCTCAACGTGGGAGCGGACGACTACCTGACCAAGCCCTTCAGCCGGGTCGAGCTCTTGGCCCGTCTCCAGGCCATCAGCCGCCGCCAGGTCTCCCGAAACGACCCTGTGACCACCTTCGACGACGGGATCCTCCACGTGGACTACGCCCACCAGGAGGTGACGATCGACGGGGCGCCCGTCGCCGCCCTCACCCCGACCGAGTACCGCCTGCTGGCCACCCTGACCCGCCACCAGGGCCAGGTCCTATCGTCCGACCAGTTGATAGAGCTGGCCTGGGACGACCCGAGCGGGCTGGCGCCCTCCCGGGTCAAGTACGCCGTTCTCCGCCTGCGCCGGAAGCTGGGCTGGGACGAGGGTGACGACTCGCCGATCGAAACCGTACGGGGCTTCGGGTATCGCTACCGATCTCGAGGCCGGTGAGCGAGGGTCCTCGCACCCGAACCACTCAGCCCGGGCGTCGCGATCTGCAGATGCCCGGGACGGCCCTCCCCATCGGCTTTTCAGGATCGATGCGGGTCCGCCTGCCCGTCTTCGCCCTGGTCGCGGTCGGGACGGTCCTCGTCGCCCTGGTCCCCTTCCCCCACGAGGCGCGCCGGGAGATCGGGGTCGCCGGCGTCATCTTCTTCGTGCTCGTGGCCGCCGCGTTCCTGCTGCCCTGGGAGCGGCTGCCTGATTGGGCCTGGCTGGTCATCCCCATTGGCTACATCGCGGTCATTGCGATCATCCGAGATGCCCAGGGTGGCAGCCATTCGGGGCTGATCGTCATGTACCTCCTCCCCATCGTGTGGCTGGCGCTCTACGGGCGCCGCTTCCATCTCCTGGTCGGTCTCTTCTGCATGGACCTGGCCTTGCTGGTCCCGGTCCTCATGGTGGGCCCGCCCAAGTACCCGACGCTCGAATGGCGCGAGGTCGCGGTCATGGCGACCGTCACCACGCTGGTGGCCTCGACCGTGTACACGATGGTGTCGAGGGACCGCGCCGTCCTGGGCGATCTGGCCCAGCAATCCCGCATGGCCCGACGCAACGCGCGAGAGGCCGACTACGCCCGCGATCGTCTCGAGACGCTCCTGCGGGCCGCCACCGGGAGCGCCATCATGGGAGTCGATCCGGCCGGCACGGTGACCTTCTTCTCGGCCGGCGCCGAACAGCTCCTCGGCTACCGGGCCGCCGAAGTCGTCGGCATCCACTCCATCGCCGACTTCATCGACCCGGCCCAGATCGACGAGCGCCGCCAGACCATCGACTCCATGCGCACGGCGCTGGCACCAGTCGACGCCGAGGCGGCGGCCGAGGTGCCCTGGACGGCCACCCGCAAGGACGGGCAGCAGCGGCGCTGTGTGGTCCGGGTCCGTGCCCTGCCCGCTCCGATGCCCGATCCCACCTTCGACGAGGACGGCACCGAAGAGCCGGCTCCGCGGGCGGATCCGGACGTGGCCGCGGACCCGCCCGGCCAGTTCGACGAGGTGCTCTCGCCCTCGACGGGCGGCTACGTCGTGGTCGCCATCGACGTGACCGAGCGCGAGGAGCTCGCAGCCGATCGCGAGCGCCTGTTCGCCATCCAGAAGGAGGTGACGCAGTCCCTCATTGAGCAGAACAACCGGCTCCGCGAGCTGACGCAGATGAAGGACGACGTCGTGGCCACCGTCTCCCACGAGCTGCGAACGCCGATCACGTCGATCCGGGGTTTCATTGAGCTGCTGCTGGACGCGCAGTCCGAGCTCACCGAGAGCCAGGTGCGCATGCTCAACACCATCGATCGCAACGCGGAGCAACTCCAGCGAGTGGCCGAGGACCTGCTGGCCGACCCCGGCGCCGGTCGCGGGCTCAAGGTTGCCTTCGCCGAGTTGGACCTCTACCAGTTGGCGGACGAGGCGGTGCACGCCATCCAGACCTCGGCCCGGGTGGCGGGCGTCGAGCTCTACATCCAGCCCGGCGAGGAAACCCCGATCTTCGGAGACGCCAACCGTCTCCACCAGCTGCTGAGCAACCTGCTGTCCAACGCCATCAAGTTCTCGCCCCGCGGCGGGCGGGTGCACGTGATTGTGGACAACGTCGACTCCTACGGACGGGTGCAGGTCCTCGACGAGGGCCCGGGCATTCCCGAGACAGAGCGCGACCAGCTCTTCGAACGTTTCTATCGTCTGGCCTCCTCCCTCGAGATGGGCGTGCCGGGCACCGGCCTGGGGCTGGCCATCGCCAAGTCCGTGGCCGAGGCCCATGAGGGCTTCGTCGACATCGTGGACACGCCGGGCTGGTCGACCACCTTCCGCGTGTTCATCCCGCTCCGCTCCTTCGGGGTCGCGGCCCGGACCGCCTGACTCGCAGGTGCGGTGACCCGGGGCCGGCGGCCCTACTGGCGGCGCGGTCTCTGTTTGCTGCTCGGCACCATCTGGGGGCTCGTCGCCATGGTGCTGGTCCTCACGCTCGAGGTGAACCCAGCCGACCAGCGCACCATGCAGGGTCTGCCCGTGACCCACACCGTGTTCTCGGACGACCCGATCCTCTGGGTGGTCAACTTCGTCGGGGTCGCTCTCGTCCTGGCCATCGCCGCGCTCGAGCTCGTGTCCCGAGCCCGCCTCGGACGGACGGCCGCCGGCAGTATCTCCCTCCTGCTCGGGAGCTTCCTCTGCGTGTACTCGCTCTTCGGCCTGGGCTACGGCGTCGCGGCCATCGCGCCGATCGGAGCCATGGTCATCGCGTCGGGCACCGCAGTGTCCCGTCGGGCGGCGGCCTCCGCAGACCCGGCCTGATCGGCCGGATCCACGGGGGTGCCGGACACCTGAGCGGGTCAGGCGGCCAGGAAGCCACCCGACTGGTGCTCCCACAACCGGCTGTAGACACCGGCGCGCTGCAACAGCTGGGCGTGGGTCCCCTGCTCGACCACGCGGCCACGGTCGAGGACCACGATGCGATCGAGCCGGGCGATGGTGGCCAAACGGTGCGCCACCACCAGCGCCGTGGTCCCGTCCATGAGGCGCCAGAGGGCCTCTTGGACGAGTGACTCCGACTCGGAGTCCAGGGCGGAGGTGGCCTCGTCGAGCACCAGCACCGATGCGCCCTTCGCCATGGCCTGCGCGATGGCCACGCGCTGCCGCTGCCCGCCCGACAGCTTGAGCCCGCGCTCGCCCACCACCGTCTGGTAGCCGTCGGGGAGTCGCTCCACGAACTCGTCCACGTAGGCGGCCTTGCCGACCTCGCGTACGAGCTCCATGTCGACGCCCGTCTTCGCCGTCCTGGCCGTAGCAGATGTTCTCCGCGATGGTCCGGTGCAGCATCTGGGGGTCCTGGGGAACGTAGGCGATGTGGCGCCGCAGCGAGTGCTGGGTCACCTGGGCGATGTCCTGTCCGTCGATGGCAATGACTCCCCCGTCGCGGTCAGCGAAGCGCAGCAGCAACTTGGTCAGCGTCGTCTTGCCCGAACCCGACGGACCGACCAGGCCAACGTGCTCGCCGGGCTCAATGCGACAGATCGAGTCCGTCGAAGAGCGGCGCGCCGTCGCGGTACGCGAAGCGAAGCCGGTCGAACTCGACTCTGCCGCGCGGCACGACGAGATCCGCCGCCCGCGGCACGTCGACGATGTCGGGTTCGGTGAGGGCGATGCCGGCGAACTTGGCACAACGTCCGATGGCCCGCGACATCAGACGGATGAACTCGAACGACTCCTCCAGGCTCGTGCCCACGAAGGTGGCGTAGAAGAGGATCAGGTACACGACCCCGGCCGCCGCGACGTGATGCAGCGCCAGCACGATGCCCACGGCGACGGCAGGCCCAGTTGAAGAAGGCCATGGCCGACTCCATCTGGATCCGGGTGGTCGTGAAGACGCGCCGGGCCCGCAGGTCTGCCCGCATCGAATCGCCGACCAGGCGGTCGACGTGCACCTTCTCGCGGTCCTCGGCCGCCTGCGCCCGGACCGTGGTCAGGTTGGCGATGGTGTCGGCCACCACGCCGGTCGCCCGCGAGTGCGCGTCGGAGAACGCCTTCTCGGCCGTCACGACCCGGTCCAGGCGCCGGAACAGCACGAGCACGAAGACGCCGACGAGTCCGGCCATGACCAGCGACACCGGCCAGGCCACGATGCCCAGCACGACGATGGCGCCGAGCGTCGTGACCGAGATCCGCAGGATGCCCCAGACCATGGAGTCGATCAGCTCCACGAAGGCCCAAGTCGACGTCTCGAGGGTCGCGATGACCTCGCCCGAGGGCCGGTCGGTGTGCCAGGCGTGGCTCAGGCCGATCAGGTGGTCGTAGCCGTTGTTGATGGCGCGACCGAACGAGCGCAGCGTGGCGCCCCAGTTCAGCCAGCCGCCGATCCGGCCGAAGACCGTCGCCGCCACGAGGGTGCAGGCGTAGGCGACGATGAGCGGCGTGAAGGACGAGAGGTCCGAATGGTTGACGCCGAGATCGGAAATGCGACCCAACAGGGCGGCGAAGATCAGCGGCGCCGCCACGGCGTTGGCCAGCGTGCCGAGCGCGATGGCGCTGCAGCATGCCGGCGAAAGCGACGCGGTCGGGCCGCATCTGGCTCCAGCAATAGGCCAAGGTGGCTTTGGTCGATGCATTGGGAAAGAGGGTGCGTTCACCCATGGGGCTCTCCTGGTTGGAGGGTCGTCAGTGATGGATTCAGAGGGCGCACCGCGTGGGCGCGACGGGAGCTGCAGAGCGGAGGGCCGCGAGGCGGCCTCAGGCGTTCAGCTGCTGTGGAGGTGGCGGGCCGGCGTCAGTGGCACGTGAGGCGAAGGTCGGGCCCGGCGAACCGGAACCTCCCTCCAGCGGGGGCACCAAAGACAAGCGGCAGGACCGGACCGCCGGCGATCAGCAGTGAACGCGTGGTCATCGGGCTTGCCATCGGTCACCTCGCTTCGTCTCGTGGTGCAACGCTTCCACGGTACCTCATCGGAGGTGGCGCGGAGAACCCCTCCGTCGGCGCTGACCGCCCGCAGTTCCTAGAACAGCGGCGTGGCGACGAGGTGCCGCGGGGACGTTCCAGCCCGAGATGGGCCCAGGCCCGGTCGGTCGGAACCCGACCCCGGGCGGTGCGCTGGATCAACCCGCTCTGGAGCAGGAACGGCTCGTAGGCGTCCTCGATGGTGTCGGTCTCCTCGCCGACACACTGGGCCAGCGTGGTCAGCCCGACGGGCTGGCCCCCGAACCGCGTGCACAGCGTGACGAGGATGGCCCGGTCGACCTTGTCGAGGCCCAGCGCGTCCACCCCGAAGAGCTCGAGACCCTCGCTGGCCGTGCGCCCGTCGATGAAGCCGTCCCCGCGCACCTCGGCGAAGTCGCGCACCCGCCGCAGCAGCCGGTTGGCCACCCGCGGCGTACCCCGGGAGCGCTCGGAGATCCGCGTCGCCCCGTCCTCGTCGATGCGGACATGCAGAATCTGGGCCGAGCGTTCGACGATGGCCCGCAGGTCTTCGGGCGCATAGAGGTCGAGCCGGCCGACGAAGCCGAAGCGATCGCGGAGCGGACCCGAAACGAGACCGGTCCGCGTCGTCGCCCCGACCAACGTGAACTTGGGCAGCTCCAAGCGGATGGAGCGCGCCGTGGGTCCCTTGCCGATCAGGATGTCCAGGCGACCGTCCTCCATGGCCGAGTACAGCATCTCCTCGACCGAACGGTGCAGTCGGTGGATCTCGTCGATGAAGAGGACGTCGCCGTCCTGCAGGTCGGTGAGCAGCGCGGCGAGGTCACCGGCGCGGGTCAGCACGGGACCGGACGGTGATGCGCAGCCCGGCCGCCATTTCGGTGGCCACGATGCCGGCCAGCGAGGTCTTGCCCAGCCCGGGCGGTCCGGCGAAGAGCAGATGGTCGACCGCTTGGCGACGCTGGCGCGCCGCCTGCAACACGATCCCGAGATGCTCGACCAGCTGCGCCTGGCCGACGAATTCCTCGAGAGAGCGTGGGCGGAGGCCGACCTCTTCGATCTCCTCCTCACGGTCCGACGAGGTCAGGATCGATGACGCGCCGGCCCACCACGTCCTCGTCCTCGAAGCCCTCGGGCGCCTCGTCGTCGGTGGCCAGGACCTCCCGGCGACCCTGCGGGCTCACCGGCTGGCCAGCTCCCGCAGGGCGAGGCGAAGCATCTCTTCCACTCCGACATCGTCGCGCAGCCCGTCGAGCGCGCCACGGATCTCCTCGGGGGCGTAGCCCAACTCGTTCAACGCGGCGCGGGCTTCGGAACGGGCCGTGCGGGTGGTCTGACCAGCTGCGGCGGAGCCGTTGGTGCCGACGCCGGTCGGAGTCGAAGGAGAGGTCGGGCAGGTCGAGCCGGCTCTTCAGTTCGATCAGCAGGCGCGCCGCCGTCTTGCGGCCGACCCCCGGAACCGTGCAGAGGGTGTCGAGGTCGTCCTCGAGGACGGCGGTCGACAGCGCGGCCGGCGAGAAGATGGCCATGATGGAGAGGGCCAGCGCCGGTCCGACGCCGTGCGAGCCGAGCAGCACCTCGAAGCACCGCCGCTCGTCGTCGTGCGCGAAGCCGTAGAGCACGATGGCGTCCTCACGCACGTGCGTGTGCACGAAGAGCGTCTGCTCCAGCTGTGATCCGGCGCCGACCAGCGCGGCGGCCGTGGCCGGCGTCACCGTGACCCGGTACCCCACTCCAGCCGCGTCGACGATGACTTCGCCCTCTCCTGTCCGCAGGACAACCGGTCCCCGCAACAACCCGATCACGACACGCTCCCTTCCTTGACCAACAGTGCGGCATCGACAGCCCGGCGCAGCGGGACGGTGGTGAGGTGGCACACGGCCAACGCCAGCGCGTCGGCCACGTCGGGCGGACCGCCCACCTCCCGCAGGCCCAGCACCTTGGCCACCATCCGCTGCACCTGCTCCTTCGTGGCCGCGCCGTAGCCGACCAACCCTTGCTTGACCTCGTTCGACGTGTACTGGACGACCTCGCACCCCGCCGCGGCCGCGGCCACCAGGGCCAGCCCGCTGGCTTGACCGACCGACATGGCCGTCTTGGCATTGACCTGGAAGAACACCCGCTCGACCACCACCACCTGCGGCTTCAGATCGGCCATGAGGCTGGTCAGCTCGGTGTGCAGGATCAGCAACCGCTCGGCCAGCTCGGCACCGGGGTCGGTCTCCAGCACGCCGGCGGCCTTGGCCGACAGTGCGCTGTTCTCCTCGGCGCGACCGACCAAGCCGTAGCCACAGCGCGACAGACCAGGGTCAATGCCCAATACGAACATCTGTTCGTAGGTTAGCCGGGGGTCGCGCCCAGGAGGTGGACCTGACCCGGAAAGCCGACGTCGCTCTGGATCAGCCCTCGAAGGAGGCGATGACCGCGTCGGGAATGTCGGCGTTGGAGTGGACGGCCTGGACGTCGTCGTGGTCGTCGATGGCCTCGAGCAGGCGCAGGACCTTCTTCGCCTCGGACTCGTCCGAGACGGGGACGAGCGAGGTGGGCTCGAGCGAGAGGTCGACGGACTCGGGCGTGATGCCGGCGCCGTCGAGCGCCTGGCGCACCGACTCGAGGTCGCTCGGCGCGCTGGTCACGACCCAGGCGGCGCCGTTGCTCGAGAGATCCTCGGCGCCCCCGTCCATGGCGACCTCCATGACCTTGTCCTCGTCGTTGTCGAGGCCGACGGTCACGATGCCCTTGCGCTCGAACTGCCAGCCCACTGCGCCGGGCTCGGCCATGTTCCCGCCGTTGCGGGAGAAGAGGTTGCGCATCTCGGCGCCGGTGCGGTTGCGATTGTCGCTGAGGGTCTCCACCATGATGGCGACGCCCCCCGGCCCGTAGCCCTCGTAGTTGATGGCCTCGTAACGAACGCCTTCGAGGTCGCCCGTGCCGCGCTTGATCGCCTTCTCAATGGTGTCGATGGGCACCGAGGCGGCCCTGGCCTTCTGGAAGGCGGTGCGCAGCCCCGCGTTGGCGTCGAGGTCTCCCCCGCCGTCGCGCGCCGCCACCTCGATGGCCCGGATGCACTTGGCGAAGACCTTGGCCCGCGCCTTGTCCTGGGCGCCCTTGCGATACTTGGTGGTCGCCCACTTCGAGTGACCCGACATACGTTCCTGCCCCGTTCCTTCCTGCGCCGGTTCCGCGGCCGGCAGGCCTCCTGCCTGGACTTCGGCCGTCTGCGACGGACCCCTGAGTGTATCCGTGGGCGCGCCGAACGAGGTCCTGGTCCTGCGGTCGGCTCAGTCCTACAGGGTGAAGGGGACCCCGAGCACGCCGGCCCATGTCGCAGAGGGGGGTCGGACCCGGGCGGTGAGGTCAGCCGTCGGTGGCGCGTCGGTGAGGGTGAAGGGGACGCTGACGACCCGCCCGATGACCAGGCGGTACCGCCCGGACGGGGCAGGCATGGGGATGTGGCCCGCACGCACGGCACCCTCGACCCGGTCCCAGGTTCCAATCGCTCGCAACGTCGCGTGCGGCGCCAGGGGCGGCCCGAGCAGCGCCGGACATGCCAGGCCGCCGGCGTCGGGGAAGACCTGCGTATTCCGGGCGTTCTCGATGGAGAGTGGCATGGAGCTGCACGGCCCGAGCTGGAGGCCCGGGGGACCGAGCTCGGGGTGGGTCGGCGTCCCGTTGCGACAGGCCGTGGCGCTGAGGTTGTGCAGGCGCACCTGGTAGTGCACGTTCTGACCGAGACCGAAGGTACGGGTCGGCAGCGTCACTGTGAGCTCGACGTCCTTGGCGGGACAGCCGGCATAGGCCACGTGGGCCGACCGGCTGATGGTCGTCGGCGCCGGGTGGCTCGCCGCCCCGACGGGGTTGATCCCGACGACGGTCAACGCCGCGAGCAGCGAGAACCACAACCCCGAAACCGGCCCGAGCGCTCACGGAAGAACAGACGCTACGTCTCCCGCATCGGTTCGCGGCGTCGGGTCAGAGGGGCGGCCGAGTGGCGGCGTGGAGGACCGATTCGACGTCCCCGACGACCTGGTCGATGCCGGGCGACCCGGTCTGCGTGGCCGCCATCAGCAGCGAAATCACGATCACGACCATGCCGTTGGCCGTTTGGGCCGGATCGATGTCCCGGCGCACGGCGCCCTCCACCTGCTCGACCCTGATGAGCTCGGTGACGCCCTTGCGCAGCTCCTCGAGGGCCGGAATGTGCAGGAGCCGCATGGTGAAGTCAGGTTCGAGGCCCCGCAGAATCCGACCGGCGAGCGGGTGTTCGCCCAGTCGGCCGAGGAGACCCTGCATCATGGTGCGCGCCCAGTGTTCCGCGTCTTCGCTCATCGCCACGAAGGACACCGCCGAATCGATGAGGCCGGCGACATCCTCGTCCACGGCGGCCACGAAGATCGCCTCCTTGTTGGCGAAGTAGGGATAGGAGGCTGTCGTCGACAGCCCTGCATCGCGACACACGTCGGCCACGGACGTGCCCCGGAACCCCTCGCGTGCGAACCGCACCACGGCGGCCTTGAGCAAGGCCTGTCGTGTGCGGTCACCCTTGGTCGAACCGCCGCTCGTCTGAGCCTGCTCCCCCTTCGTCGGCACCAGCACCGACGCTAGGCCGCCTCGGCCGCCGGCGCAGACACCTCGCGGCCCCGACCGTCGACACCACAGGCCCGCTGCCAACCCCTGGGCACATGCCCGCCCCAGAACGCGCCGGCGTCGAGCAGTGTGGTCAGCAGGGGTCGCAGGGCGCGATGGCGCAGGGCGGTACGCCCGGCGGAACGATTGACCGCCTTCCAGGTCTGCCACGTCGGCAGGCCCACGGTGGCATAGACGCCCGGGTGCACGATGGTGTCGAACATCCCGCGGGCGATCCGCGATCCCACGTAGCGGACCATGAAGCGCTCGATCGGACCGGCGGCCGCCCACTGCTCGGGGAAGAGCAGCCGCGCGAATGCCAGGTGGCGCGCTTCCTCCTGGCGGTGGTACTTCGAGACCGCCTTGATCATGGGGTCGGTCTCCTCGTGCTCGCTCGCCAGCTTCTGCATGAGGTCGGGAACCTCCTCGCCGCTGAGGACGAGGAGGCAGAACAACGACGGCATGGACGTCAACACCGGCAACACGACCTGCTGGAGGACGCGGAGGATGGGAGTGTCCAGAGGGTTCTTGGCCCGAGGTTGCACCTGGGCCAGCAGGCGCACGAACAACCGGGAGTGGCGGGTCTCCTCCCCCATCTCGTGCAACAGATAGGTGACGCGAGGATCGGTGAGGTCCGACCGGTTGAGGATCTCGATGCTGAACCCCGCCATCAGGACCGACTCGAAACGCACGCCGGTATCGGCGATCGACGCGAACTCCTCTCGCGACAGCACGGCCTTCTGTTCGTCGGTCAGGCGGGCGAACAGCTCGGGTACGTGGAAGAGCGAGAGCAACTCGTCGGGCAATACCTGTCCGTCACCGACGGCACCCGCGACGTCCACGTCGGGCTCCACGATGCGCTTGAGGGAAGCGGTTGAGAGCCGCTCGATCCGCTGATCGGTTGCCTTCCCATCCGTCGCCCTCGATTGCGTTGCATCCGGATCGGCTGTGGCCTTCGATGTGGTCATGGTCTGTGCCATGGCTCAATTGTTCAATAAATCAGCGATTGCGTCAATCCCTTATTTTGAGTAATCTCGGGATCGATGCTGAAAGCCCAGGTCCCCGACCCATGGCGGCCTCGATGCCCGTCCCGTTGCCCGTCGTGATCGGTTGCCCGTCGTGACCGACGCCGCCGCACCCAACTCCCGATCCCGGGCCCGCCGCCTTCTGCTCTTGGGCGGCGCCCTGGCGCTCAGCACGGCCGGCGCCGCGGCGGCGTATCGGCGGCTCCAGGCGCAGCGGAGTAGCGCCTCGCCGGACGGTGATGCCGACGCCGAACTCGGCTGGGGCGCGTTGGCTCGTCCCGAGACCATGACGCTGACCACGCCCGACGGGGCGGCCCTGGCGGTGTGGGACGTCCCGGGCGACCGGGCAGACGCCGCCGTCGTCGTCCTCCCCCACTGTTGGGGTTGCAGCCACGAGGTCTGGTTGCCCGTCGCCCGCCGCTTGGTCGAACACGGACATCGGGTCGTGCTCTACGACCAGCGAGGCCACGGACTGAGCAGTCGCGGTGGCGCCGCGCTCGACCTGCCGACCCTGGCCGACGACCTCGCACAGGTGCTCGAGGCGACCGACGCCCGCGGCGCCGTACTCGCCGGCCACTCCATGGGCGGCATGACGATCATGGCCCTGGCCACCCACCGGCCCGAGGTGCTGCGCGCCCGGGCACGGGCGGCGGTGCTCGTGGCGACCGCGGCCACCAGTCCGACCCGGTCCAACGCACGGGCCGCCCAGATGGGTCGGATGGTCATCAGCTCGCCCGCTCTCTCGAGGGCCATGCAGTTGCCCAACGGCCACGTCTTCGTGCGCAACGTGTTCGGCCACGAACCCGTCCGCGCCCACATGGACCTGACCCGCCAACTCTTCGCCGGATGCGAAGGTGGCGTGCGGGGCGACTTCCTCGTCTCGATGTCCGCCATGAACCTGCTCGAGGGCATCGCCACGATCGAAGTGCCGACCACCGTGGTCGTGGGCAGCCGCGACCGCCTCACCCTGCCCGCCAAGGCGGAGGAGATGGTGGGAGCCATCCCCGGCTCGCGGCTGGTGACCCTGCCCAACCGGGGCCACATGCTCCCGCTCGAGGATCCCGACGCCGTCACCGACGAGATCCTGCGCGCCGCCAAGGATTGAGCGCCGGGCGCCGCGTACCCAGTCCGGCGAGCCCAGAGGGCGCGGAGTCAGGTGAAGACGACCGTCTTGTTCCCGTTGAGCAGCACCCGATCCTCGAGATGCCAGCGCACGCCGCGGGCGAGCACCGTGCGCTCGATGTCGCGCCCGACCCGGCGCAACTCACTCGGCGAGTCGCCGTGGTCGATGCGCCGGGTGTCCTGCTCGATGATCGGACCCTCGTCGAGATCCGCCGTGACGTAATGGCAGGTGGCGCCGATCAGCTTGACGCCGCGGTCGAAGGCCTGCTGGTACGGGCGCGCCCCAGCGAAGGACGGCAGGAACGAGTGGTGGATGTTGATGATGCCGCCCTGACGGGCCGCGGCACATGTTCGGCGGAATGATCTGCATGTAGCGAGCCAGGATGACGACGTCGGCGCGCTCCTCGTCGACGATGCGTTCCACCTCGGCGAAGGCGGCCTCCTTGTCGGCCGGCTCCGTCCCCACCGGCACCCATCGGAATGGGATGCCGTACCATTCGACCAACGCACGCAGATCCTCGTGGTTGGCGATGACGCACGGGATGTCGCACTCGAGGTCTCCGGCCCGCCAGCGGTAGAGCAGATCGGCCAGGCAATGGTCTTCCTTGCTCACCAACAGCACGGCCCGCTTGGGCACGTCGGTGTCGCTCAGCTTCCAGTCCATGGCGAACTCGGACGCCGTGGGGCCGAACGCCGCCCGCAGCTCGTCGGGACCGATGCCGCTCGGGAGGCTGTCGGCCACGATCTCAATGCGGAGGAAGAACTTCCCCGTGGCCAGGTCCCCGTGCTGGGCCGCCTCGAGCACCGACCCGCCCAGCCGGGCCAGCAGGCCGGTGACGGCGGCCACGATCCCGATCCGGTCCGGGCAGATCACCGTGAGCACGTAGCGCCGCATCGTCGTCAACTCCCCGGTTCACGCGTCGGCCGACGCGCACATCTCCACGAAGAGCCGGTGGATGCGGCGATCCGGGGTCAACTCGGGATGGAAGGCCGAGGCCAGGATCGAGCCCTGGCGCACCAGGACCGGTGCCCCCTCGTGCTGGGCCAGCACCTCGACCGCCGGGCCCGTCGACACCACCAGGGGCGCCCGGATGAAGACGGCGGGCAGGACGGGACCCTCACCCGAACCCAACACCAGCTCGGTTTCAAACGACTGGGACTGGCGGCCGTAGCCGTTGCGGCGGACGACGGCGTCGAGCACGCCGAAGCTGCGTTGGTCCGGTCGCCCGTCCAGCACCGTTTCGGCCACCAGCACCAGCCCGGCGCAGGTTCCGAGGACCGGCAGTGCGTCGGCGGCCAGACGCTCGACCAGCGCGTCGAAGAGTCCGGTGGACTCGAGCAGCATGGAGAGGGTCGTCGACTCGCCGCCCGGCAAAATGAGCCCGTCGACGCGCGTCGAGCTCGCCCGGCCGCTTTGACGAGGCGCGCCTCGGCCCCCACGTCGGCCAGGGCGCGCACGTGCTCGCGCACGTCGCCCTGCAGGTCGAGGACGCCAATCACGACTCGGTGCTCCGAGTCACGCGGCGATGCCTCGGGGTACCCGCTACCACCCCCGGTCGGCGAGATGCTCGCCGTACTGTGATGCCTCGAGGCCGCGCATGGCCTCGCCCAAACCGCGCGAGACCTTGGCCACGTGTTCGGGATCCTCGAAGTGGGCCGTCGCTTCCACCACGGCCGACGCCATGCGAGCCGGATCCGACGACTTGAAGATGCCCGAGCCGACGAAGACGGCCTCGGCTCCGAGTTGCATGACCAGCGCGGCGTCGGACGGGGTGGCGATGCCGCCGGCGCAGAACAACGGCACCGGGAGCTTCCTCGTGGACGCGATCTCCTGCACCAACTGGACTGGGGCCTGGAGCTGCTTGGCCCAGCCGTAGAGCTCGGCGGAATCGGCCTGCGTGATGGCGCGTACGTCACCGAGGATCGAACGCAGGTGGCGCACGGCCTCGACGATGTTGCCGGTGCCGGCCTCGCCCTTGGAGCGGATCATGGCCGCACCTTCGCTGATGCGGCGGAGCGCCTCGCCCAGGTTGGTCGCCCCGCACACGAAGGGAACGGTGAAGGGCCACTTGTCGATGTGGAACGCCTCGTCGGCCGGGGTGAGAACTTCGGACTCGTCAATGAAGTCGACGCCGAGTGACTGCAGCACCTGGGCTTCGGCGAAATGCCCGATCCGTGCCTTGGCCATGACCGGAATGGTCACCGCGTCGATGATCCCCTCGATCAGCGCGGGGTCGCTCATCCGGGCGACGCCACCGTCGCGGCGGATGTCAGCCGGGACCCGCTCGAGCGCCATCACCGACACGGCCCCGGCGTCTTCGGCGATCTTGGCTTGTTCGGCGGTGACGACGTCCATGACGACGCCGCCCCGCAGCATGTCCGCCAACCCCCGCTTCACGGTGAAGGTTCCGGTCGTCATGGGCCCAGTCTACGAGGGAAGACGGGCCCGGCTCACCACTCGTTCAGGGCGGCGACCCGAACGGAGGTGCGGTCGAGATCACCCGGCACGAGCGGCTCGTCCCGGCGGCCCACGAACGGGTCGATCCAGACCCAGCGGGTCGCCCCGAATCGAGCGGGCGAGGCGAAGAGCGAACCCTCAGCGGGAGCGGGTGCCGCCATCATGATTTCGAGCGCCTCGAGCAGCCCACGCGGGTAGCGCACCGCCGAGGCACCGACGACGTCGGCCCGATACTCGCGGTTCCCGCCGACGCACCGCCGGAGCATGCGTTCGCCACCGAGGAATGTGCCCAGAGTGATGCCCACACAGGACACGCCGTTGTCGCCCCGCTTCACATGGGCGAGCTCGTGGGCGATCACGCCCTCGAGCTGAATCGGATCGAGGCGGCGCAGAAGGCCCGAGGTCACGACCAGGTCCGAACGCCGGGCGTCACGACCCAGCGCACATGCATTGGGGACATCGTCCTCGAGCACGTAGAGCTCGGGCATGGCCAGACCAAAGGTGGCGCAGAGTCCGTCGGTGACGTTGAACAGACGCGGGTACTCGTACTCCTCGACCAACTCCGCACCGATCCGCGTCATCGCCATCGACGGGGCGGCGCGCCAGAGGCCGTACATGAGGGCTCCGCCGACGACAAGGAAGGCGACGACGCCGAGGATGATGTTCACCGCCACCCCCAGCAGCACCCCGATCAGGATGGCCGGGACAATGGCGCTCAGGGCACAGATGCGTACGGCGCGGCGCCGGTTCGAGGCAACCTCGCCCGGCGAGACCTGGGCCGCGCCCAGGCTCGGCTGCTCGTCGACCGGTGGCGCAGCGATCGGGGCCGGTGCGACGGCGACCGCTGACCGTGACGGCGCCCGGCCACCGCGCTGACCCCCGCCCTGACCACCGGACTGGGGCCGAGAGCGAGAGCGGTTTGCGCCGCTTCGATTCCCGCCGCCCGAGCGTTGGCTCCCGCTGGGCGCCTGGCGCTGGCCGGCCGAGCCCTTCGCCGAAGGGGCGTTTCCGTTCTTTGCGGCACCGCCGGACTTGGCCGCACCCGAGCGATTGCGGTTGCGGTTCCTGTTGCGGTTCCGGTTGCGATTGCCGCCCCCGGACGTCCCGCCTCCGCCTCCGCCGCCGCTGCGGTTGCCCCCGCTCCCACCGGCGCCACCGCCACCAGTGCCGCCACCCCCGCCGCCCGACGACCGGCCCGCAGACTGTGAACTGTCGCTCTGATCGGCCATGGAATGGTCAGCCTACGGCACGCCGTGGCGCCGATCGGACCCGTTGGCGGGTCCCTCCGACGGGTCATGATCGGGACCGGTCCTCCGGACCCTCCGCTGGGCCAATGACATGTGCCCTGGTCAGGCTTCGGTCAGGCGGCGGCGTCGTCGATGGCGCGCCGGTAGAGCTCCACATAACGCTCGGCGAGCGTGTCCATCGACCAGGCCCGGGCGTGCTCGCGTGCGGCCGCCAGCGCGTCGGGTGAGGATCGTCCCGTCGCGGCCGCCGCATCGGTGAGGGACTGGCGCAGGGCGCGGGCCAATGCGGCGGGATCTCCGGGTGTCACGAGCTCGGCGTCACCGCCGGCGGCGTCGCGGTAGCCCTCGATGTCGGAGGCCACCACGACGCACCCCGCGGCCATGCCTTCGAGGAGCACCAGACCGAAGGACTCGCCTCGCAGCGCAGGCGCGCTCTGCACGTCCGCCCCGGCCAGCCGGGCCGCCACCTCCTCGTCGGAGAGCGCCCCGAGCCACTCGACCCGTTCGCTCGGAGGCGAGCGCCGGCGCAGCGCCTCGGTGTCAGGCCCCTGGCCGATCACCCACAACACCGCAGGGTCCTCGAGGAGGGCGAAGGCGTCGAGCAGGACGGCGAGGCCCTTGCGCTCCTCGTGCCGTCCCACGAACACGACGACCGGACGGCCCAACGGGTCGTGCACCGGGGACGCCGACTCGAACCGGTCCATGTCGATGCCGTTGAACAACACCTCGAACTCGCCACCGCCAGCCTGCAGCCCGGTCTGGCGGGCCGCCTGCGAGACGGCCACACGGATCTGCATGCGACGGCCGACGAACGCGGCCAGAGGGCGGAGTGGCGCGAGGGCGTGGCTGACCCCGGAGCGGTGATACGTGGCCACCATTGGCGCGGGGGGACGCAGGGCCAAGCCGTACGCGGTCAGCGGGGCCAACGGCTCGTGCACGTGCACCACGTCGAAGCGGCCGGCCCGGACGAAACGCTCCGCTCGCACCGGGGCGGCCGGCGAGAGGGCGAGCGGCGCCACCGAACCGTTGGTCGACACGCCGGTCGGGCGCCCGACGACGAAGTGGTCGCCCAGCAGGTCGCCCAGCGCGGGGTCCGGATCGGCCGGGCCGACCAGCACGACATCGTGGCCGAGGCGGCGCAGGGCGTGGGCCAGCCCGATGGCCTGGCCTTGCGCGCCGCCATGGCGGTTCAAGGCGTAGGGCGAGACCATGGCGATCCTCATGGCCGGGCTAGCGGGGGTCGCTGGGCCAATTGGGCTGGTAGAGGTGCCACTGCTCGGGGTGGGCCACGATGTCGCCCTCGAAGATGCGAGCCAGCTCCTGGGTGACCCGGGTCACGTCGTCGCGCAGCGAACCGTGGCGCGTGGTGTCGACCGCCGGGTGCACCACGCCGGTATGCCAGTCCCCCGGTCCCGAATAGACGACCACCGGTAGCAGCGGGGCGCCGGTGCGCAGGGCCAGGGTGGCCGCGCCGCCGGGCAGCGTCGTCTTCTCGCCGAAGAACTCCACCTCCACGCCGTTGCCCACCAGGTCGCGGTCGCTCACCAGGCCGGCCAGGTGCCCCTCCTTGAGGGCGCGCAGGAGGCCCGAGCTCGATCCCTCCCCGAGCGGGATCCCGGTGAGGCCCATGTCCCTGCGCTGCCCGAGGAACCACTCGAAGAGCTCTTCGGGCTCGACCTGCTCGACGACGGCGGTCATGGGCATGCCCTCGAGGGCCAGCCAGGCCCCGCCCCACTCCCAGCTCCCCACGTGCGGCAGCGCCATCACGATGCCGCGCCCGAGGGCAAACGCGGCCCGGAGATGTTCTTCACCGGACTCGAGGCGGAACCTGGCCCGGATGCTCGCCTCGCTCAGGTAGGGCAGGCGCGATCCGTCGGCCCAGTAGCGCGCGTATTCGGCGAAGGTACGCCGGCTCAACCGGCGGATCAGGGCAGCGTCGGGCTGAATGCCGCCGACGCACTCGCTGGCCAGGACGCGCCCGATGTGGCGCTCGTTCATGGCGAGCGCCGCTCCACCGCGGAGCGACATGGCGCGCGAGACGGCGCTGGCCGCTCCGTAGGCAATCGGCGCGGGCAGACGGCCCATGGCTTCGCCCAGTCCGCGGTAGGTCAGATACTTGGCGGTCGAGCGCCAGCGCGCACTCATGCGTGGAGGGCCATCATCGGGACGCGGCGGATGGGGACGGCCGCGACAGGATCAGGAAGGCGACCCAGGCGTCGTCCGGGTGCGGCGACCAGTCGTGGGGCGGGTCGAACCTCCACCCTGTGTGTGGGCCCGGGCGGCTCGGCGCCGCTCGCGCAGGGTTCGTCCGGAGCGACTGCTCGGGGTCTCCTGGCGCCGGGCCCGCCAGCGGCCAACCGGTGCGCCGGCGGTGCTGGTGCGTCGGGCCATGTCGCGGCGGGGCACGCCGCTGGTGTTGGCGCGGCCTTCACGCCAGGTGCGCCAGCGTGAATCGACCCGGCCCTCGCGCCAGGCCTCGATGCGGTGGCGGATGACCTCGTCCTTGCCCGAGGCGGCGTTCCAGACCTTGACGAAACGGGCCCCCGCGGTGACCGACACCAGCACCATCAGGACGCAGAGAACAGGGACGAAAATGGTGGCGCTCAGCAGGGCGATGCCGAGCAGGATCATGCGTTCGGCCCGCTCCATCAGCCCGCCGCGCGCCGAGAGGCCCAGCGACTCGGCCTTGGCCCGCTCGTAGGAGATGAGGGCAGTCACGGCCAGGATGGCCATGGGCAGCAGGGCCAGGTGTCCCTCGCCCCGGTCGATCAGGTACCAGGCACAGCCGAACATGAGGACGGCGTCGGCCACGCGGTCAGTCACCGAATCGAAGAAGGCCCCGCGTACCGAGGCCGTGCCGGCCGCCTTGGCCACCGGGCCGTCGAGCAGGTCGTGCAGCCCGGTCACGATCAGCATGACGATGGCCCAGTGCAAATGGCCCGTCGCGATGAGGACAGCGGTGATGCTGGCGGACAGGAGACCGGTCGCCGTCAGTACGTCAGCGGTGACACCTCGGCGATGCAGTGCCGTCCCGACCGGACCGGTGGACCGATCGACCGCAGCTCGCCAACGACCGTCGAACATGGAGCTCCTCGTCGTGCGCCGGCCCTGGGACGGGGGCCGCGCTGTTTGCAAGAGTTTACCATCGCGCCGCGGAAACCCCGGGCTTCTCGGCCTCGCCGGCTCCGGCCCCAGGCGACGGTCCGGCGGTGCATCGGGGCGATTCCCCTGGTCAGGAGGGTGCATCCCCCGATGAGGCAGTCTCGCGGCGCACGACCAGCGTGGCAGGAAAGCGAACCTAGACGTTCCGCACAATCGCGCCCAGCCCGGCCCTGACCTCGACCGCGAGCACCAGCTCGAGGGGTTCGGATTCGGGCCAACGGGGGTACTGACTTCTTGCTCGCCGGGGCGGAATGGGTCCGTGCCGGGAGCGAGCGGGCGGGTCCGGATCCCGGTGGGGGTCAGGTAGCCTGCCTGCGCAATTGCGCTGACCTGACGTGAGGTGATGGTGCCGGTGTCCGAGCCGAGGAGCGCGGGGGAAGCTCGGGGCACGACGTCTGCATTGCCGGAGGTGCCCGCACAGCCGGACGTGCCTGCGCTGCCGGACCCCACGCTCGACGTCACGATCGTCGTGCCCTATTACAACCCGGGCGAGCGCCTGCGCTCCACGGTGGCCCAGATGGTGCGGGTGCTCGACGCCTCAGGGATGCGCTTCGAGATCATCGCCGTCTCGGATGGCTCCACCGACGGCAGCCCCTTCACCCTCGAGGGCTTCCCCGAGAGCATCGTGCGCCGCCTCGAGTTCGACCACGTGGGCAAGGGCCACACGCTGCGCGAGGGTCTGGCGATGGGGCGGGGGCGGTATCTCGGCTTCATCGACGCCGACGGCGACATTTCCCCCGAGTTCCTCGCCCCCTTCGTCTCGGTCATGCAGGCCGAGCGCCCCGACATCATCATCGGGAGCAAGCGCCACCCCGGCTCGTCGGTCCACTATCCCCCGCTGCGCCGGCTCTACTCGTGGGGCTACCAGCACCTGATCCATCTGCTCTTCCGGCTCAACGTGAAGGACACGCAGGTGGGGATCAAGCTGGTGGACCGGGCGGTGATCGCCGACGTGCTGCCGCTGTTGCGTGAGAGCCGCTTTGCCCTGGACCTCGAGCTGCTCGTCGTGGCGCGCCGCCTCGGGTACTCGAAGATCGTCGAGGCGCCGGTGCGCATTGAGGAGCGCTTCACCAGCACCATCTCGTTGCGGGCGGTGTGGTCGCTCCTGATCGACACGCTGGCCGTGTTCTGGCGGCTGTCGGTGGTGCGGGCCTACGACCCGGGGATCGCTTCTTTGCGGGCGCGGCGCCAGACGGGGTCCGCCGGGGCCGGGGGACGCTGAGGCCGGCGCCTCCGGCGGGATCGCCCGAGCGAGCCCGCAGGGGCGGCCGTACACTCTTTTGTCACACGCCGTCATTGGGAGGGAACAGGTGCCACACGACCCGACCGCCATCCGCAACGTCGCCCTTGTCGGGCATCACGGTGCGGGGAAGACCACGCTGGCCGAGGCCCTGCTGGCGGCGACCGGGACCATCGCCCGCCGGGGGTCAGTGGAAAAGGGCACCACCGTCATGGACTTCGAACCCGAGGAGATGGCGCGCCAGCTGTCGATCTCGACCGGGTTGGCCTCCTTCGAGGTGAACGGGGTCAAGGTGAACCTGCTGGACACGCCCGGGTACGCCGACTTCGCCGGCGAGATGCTCACCGCCCTGGCCAACGCCGACCTGGCCGTCGTCGTGGTGAGCGCGACCGACGGCGTGCAGGCCCAGACCGAGGATGCCTGGCGGGCGGCGGCCCGGTTGGGGCTGCCCCGGGTCATCGTGATCAACAAGCTCGACCGCGAGCGAGCCGACTTCGACCGCACCCTGGCCGACATCCGGGCCGGCTTCGGGGCCGGGGTGGCCCCGGTCGAGCTGCCCATCGGGCACGAGACGGATTTCCACGGCGTGATCGACCTCCTCGACGACACCGCCACCCACTACGACACGCCGGGGGCCGGGAGCGCCGTCGACGGCACGGTGCCGCCGACCGGCCACGAGGGCCCCATCCCCGACGACCTGGTCGACGAGGAGCACACGGTGCACGAACAGCTGGTCGAGGGGATCGTGGTGGGCGACGACGACCTCATGGAGCGCTATCTCAACGGCGAGACGATCGACTACGCCGAGCTGGAGAAGTCGTTGGCCGGCGGGGTGGCGGCGGGCGCCGTGTTCCCGGTGCTGTGCTGCTCGGCGCACAGTGGCGTGGGGGTGGACCGGCTGGCCCGGCTCATCGAAGAACTGTGCCCGCCGCCGGCGTCCCGCCCGCCCCTCCTCGCGACGGCTGGCTCGTCCGAGCAGATGGTCGAGGTGGCCTGCGACGTCTCCGGGCCGACGGTGCTGACGGTGACGAAGACCTTCAACGATGGACATACCGGGAAGATGTCGCTCTGCAAGGTGGTTTCGGGGACGCTGGCCGCTGACGCCGTCCTGGTGAACACGCGGACCCGGGAGGAGGAGCGGCTGCACGCGCTGCAGACACTCGCGGGCCACGCCGGGTCCGCGGTGTCGGCGGCCGTGGCGGGCGACTTCGTGGCCGTGCCCCGGCTCAACGGCACGCACACGGGCGACACCCTGGCCGTGAAGGGCCAACCCATCAGCGTGGTGGCGCCGCCGTTGCCGGCGGCGGCGCTCTCGGTGGCGGTGAAGCCGGCGACCCGGGCCGACGACGACAAACTCATGTCGGCACTGCAGCGGTTGTGCGACGAAGACCCCTCGTTGCGGGTGTCGCGCGACGACGAGACGCACCAGACCATCTTGGGCGTCTCGGGCGAGGTCCACCTGGCCGTCACGCTCGAGCGCCTCGAACGCAAGTGCAACGTGCACGTCGAACGCGAGGACCTGCGCATCGCGTACCGCGAGACGATCACGGCGCCGGCGGCGGCGGAGGGCAAGCACAAGAAGCAGTCGGGCGGGCACGGGCAGTTCGGCGTGTGCCACCTGCGCCTCGAGCCGCTGCCCCGGGGGTCGGGCTTCGAGTTCAAGGACGAGGTCGTGGGCGGGGCCATCCCGCGCCAGTACATCCCGGCCGTCGAGAAGGGCGTGCTCGAGGCCTTCGCCGGCGGCGGGCTCTACGGCTACCCGGTGGTCGACGTGGCCGTCACGGTGGACGACGGCAAGGCACACTCGGTCGACTCCAACGAGGTCTCCTTCAAGATGGCCGCCGCGTTGGCCATCCGGGCCGCCATGGCCGAGGCGGGTCCGGTGGTGCTCGAACCGATTGCGCGGCTGGAGGTCACCATCCCCGACGAGTGTCAGGGTGACGTGCTCGGTGACCTGTCCTCGCGAAGGGCGCGGATCGTGGGAACCGATGCGGCGGAGGTCGAGGGCTACCAGAAGGTGACGGCGACGGCGCCGACGGCCGAGCTGACGCGCTACGCCGTGGACCTGCGGGCGCTCACCGGGGGGCGGGGGTCCTTCTCGGTGGTCTACGACCACTACGACCCGGTGCCCGAGCACCTGATGGCGTCGATCCCGAAGGTGGCGAGGCCCTACGTCAGAACGGGTGGGTGTGCTCGAAAGCGCACCGGGAGGCGGGCCAGGATCAGCGTCCCGACGAGCTCGTTGCCCGGCGACTTCACGGCGACGACGGCGAGCGAACCGGTGGAGCGGCCGAAGGCCTTGGAGACGTCGCCGGGCGTCGAAATGGCCCGTGTAGGCGACCAGGCACAGGGCCTGTTTGCCCGGCAGTTCGTCCTTGAGCTTGGCGTAGAGGTGCGGCGCCGGACCCTTCAGGCCGGCCACGGTGAACTTGCGCACGCCCTCGAGGTGCGGGTGGGTGTGGCCCGGCATGCCGACGGCGTCCTCCGCCGTCGGGAGGGCGAGGTAGCACGATTCGTCCGACGTGCCTTGGCTGACCCGGGCCGAGGAGCAGGCGGCAAGGAGGGACCCCGCCAGGAGCAGGGCCGGCAGGAGCGGGCGGCGCGGCGCAGACCGGGACGGGCGGTCACGGCGCGACCTTTCTGGGACGTCGTCCGGCGCGGGTGGCTGGTGACGGCCGCCCCCGGAAGCGCCGGCGGGGTGGCGACGTAGGCCTCGGGCCCTGCCTCGACCGTCGAGTCGAGGGCGGCGCGGTTCCAGCGGCCCCGGCGGACCTCGAGGGCCATCTCGCCGATGAGGGTCCAGCCGAGGACGAGGATGAACCAGAACGAGATGAGCCGGTAGAGCAGCACGGCGTAGGCGGTGCTGGTCTCGGAGCCGCCGAACGCGACGAGCGCGACGGTGATGGAGCCCTCGACCACGCCGAGGCCGCCGGGCGTGATGGGCAGCGTGGCGGCGAGCTGTCCGGCGCCGTAGGCCAGCAGCAGTCCGGACCACGGGATCGGGGCGCCGATCGCCTTGAACATCATGGCGAAGCAGGCGCAGTCGAGCAGCCAGTTGGTCGTCCCCCAGCCGACGACGAGGCCGATCTGGGTCCAGTTGAGGCGCACGGCGGTCATCCAGGCCATGGCCCGCTCGACCTCGTCGTGGGTGTCGCCGTGGGGGCGGCCCGTCAGCTTCACCGAGACGGTGAGCCCGAAGGAGAGCAGAGCGTGCAGCGGGCGCTCGTAGACAAAGAGCGAGCCGATGGCCAGCGCCGACGGCGAAGGCGCCGATGAGCACGGGCACCAGGTCGTAGGAGGCGCCCTGGCTGGTGGCCAGCGCCAAACCGATGACGGCGACCAGCGAGAGGCTCACCACCGCGGCGACCAGCGTTCCGGCCAGGGCCCAGACGGCGAGCGTGTTGTCGGCCCCGAAGCGGCGGAACCAGCGGAAGCCGTAGACCGTGGCCACGGCGTTGCCGATGGGCAGCGAGTTGGTGAGCGCCTGGGAGCCGAAGGTCAGCTTGAGCAGCGTCCACCACGGGCGGGCGCAGGTGCCCGGCCATGAGCAGGTTCCACTGCATGGCGGCGAAGGCGACGTAGGAGCCGATCTCCACGGCGAAGGCGGGGGGGACCCACCACCAGTTGAGATGATCGAGCACGCTGGTGAAGCCGGAGAGCTCGGAGTCCTTGGAGGACAGGACCCACAGGGCGACGACCACCAGGCCGAAGCCGACCAGGATGCGGATGGTGGGCCAGGCCTTGCGGAGGAGGCGGCGCCAGGCGGGGCGGGGGGTTTGGGCTGGGGGCGGGGGCGGTGGCGGCGGCTGTGGCGTCGGGCGCCACGAGTCCATCGGCCGCCGGCGGCGGGACGTCATGGTGTCCCCCGTCCCCCGCGTCGGGTCGGGTCCCTACGGCACCGAGCCCGCCGTCTGCGGCATCTGCGCCGTCCGCGCCGTCACCCGGGCCAGGCGTCGGTGAGCCTCTTCCAGGACAGCTGCAGGGTCTCGGGCAGCACCCGCGTCTCGGACACCGCCGTCATGAAGTTGGTGTCCCCCGACCAGCGGGGCAGGACGTGCAGGTGGACGTGCGAGGGGATGCCGGCGCCGGCGGCCCGGCCGAGGTTGGCCCCCATGTTCAGGCCGTCGGGGTCGTACGCCTGTCTCAATCGTCGCCACCGACCGCTGCGCGGCCCACCACAGCTCGGCGGACTCGGCCTCGCTCAGCTCCCCGAGCGTCGCCGCATGGCGCAGCGGCAGCACCAGCACGTGCGCGCTGGCGTAGGGGTAGGCGTTCATCACCACGAAGGTGAGATCGCCGCGCCACACCACCAGGTTGTCCTCCGAGGGTGGCCCGCTGGCGGCCAGGCGGCAGAAGACACAGTCGGCCGGGTCGTGGGTCAGGCCCTGCGTCCGTTCCCGCTCGGTGGCCTCGACGATGTAGTCGCGCCGCCATCCGGCCCACAGGTGATCCAGGCTCACCGGGCGCCGTTGGTCGTGGTCGGCGCGGCGGCCGGTGCCCGGTCCTCGGGCAGTCCCTTGCGTGCCACCTCGGCGTGCACCTCGGCCACGAAGGTCTCGAAGGGCACGCCCTAGCTCGGGCTTGCCCGGCCAGCCGCGCCGGTTCACCCCGACCGTCCCCGCCGCCACGTCGTCGCCTCCGACCACCAGGACGTAGGGGATCTTGGCCAGCTTGGCCTTGCGGATGAGGGCGCCGAGCTTCTCCCCGCTCTCGTCGATCTCGGCCCGCAGGCCGGCCTCGTTGGCGGTCGCCACCACGGCCCGGGCGTAGTCGACGTGCGCCTCGGCCACCGGGATCACCCGGACCTGCTCGGGGCAGAGCCAGGTGGGCAGCGCGCCGGCGTAGTGCTCGATGAGCACGGCCATGAAGCGCTCGACCGAACCGAACAGGGCCCGGTGGATCATGATCGGCCGGTGCCGGGCGTTGTCCGCCCCCACGTACTCGAGACCGAAGCGTTGCGGCAGCTGGAAGTCCAGCTGCACCGTCGACATCTGCCAGGTCCGGCCGATGGCGTCGCGGGCCTGCACCGAGATCTTCGGACCGTAGAACGCACCGCCGCCCTCGTCCATGACGAGCTCGAGGCCCATTTCGAGGGCGGTGGTGCGCAGGGCCTCGGTCGCCACCTCCCAGTCCTCGTCCGAGCCGACGGCCTTGCCCTCCGGCTTGGTCGACAGCTCGAGGTAGAAGTCGTTGAGCCCGTAGTCACGCAGCAGATCGAGCACGAAGCGCAAGGTGCGCACCAGCTCGGCGTCCATCTGCTCGCGGGTGCAGAAGATGTGGGCGTCGTCCTGGGTCATGCCGCGCACCCGGGTCAGCCCCTGGAGCACGCCGGACTTCTCGTAGCGGTAGACGGTGCCGAACTCGAAGAGCCGCATGGGCAGCTCCCGGTAGGACCGCTGATGGCTGCGGTACACCAGGATGTGGAACGGGCAGTTCATCGGCTTGAGGTAGTACTGCGTGCCCCCGTCGAGCTCCATCGGCGGGTACATCCCCTCGGCGAACCAGTCCAGGTGGCCCGACACCTCGAAGAGGTGGGCCTTGGTGATGTGGGGCGAGTTGACGAAGTCGTAGCCCGCCTCGACGTGGCGCTGGCGCGAGTAGTCCTCCATCAGGCGGCGGATGGTGCCGCCCTTGGGGTGGAAGACGGCCAGGCCCGGAGCCGATCTCCTCGGGGAAGCTGAAGAGGTCGAGCTCGGCTCCCAGCTTGCGGTGGTCCCGGCGCTCCGCCTCCTCGAGCTGGTGCAGGTAGGCGGCCAGCGCCTTCTCGCGTCTCCCAGGCCGTGCCGTAGATCCGCTGCAGCTGCTCGCGCTTCTCGTCGCCCCGCCAGTAGGCGCCGGCGACCCGCATCAGCTTGAAGTGGCCCAGCCGCCTGGTCGAGGGCACGTGCGGGCCCCGGCACAGGTCGACGAAGTCGTCCGAGTTCCGGTAGGTGCTGACAACGATGCTGTCGCCGCCGCCGCCGTCGCCACCCACGGCGTCCACCTCGTCGGCGCCCGCGCCCGACCGCGGTGATGATCTCCTGCTTGAAGGGTTGGTCGGCGAAGATCTCGAGCCCGCCGGCCAGGTCGTGCTCGGAGCGCACGAAGGGCTGGTCCTCCTTGATGATGGCTCGCATCTCCGCCTCGATCCGCTCCAGGTCGTCGTCGCTGAAGTGCGCCCCGTGCGGCAGCTCGAAGTCGTAGTAGAAGCCGTTCTCGATCACCGGGCCGATGGCGTACTTGGCGCCGGGCCACAGGCGGCGCACCGCTTGCGCCATCACGTGCGCCGTCGAGTGGCGCAGCACCTCGCGGCCGGCCTCGGTCTCGTCGGTGACGATGGCCACCAGGTCGCCATCGTGCAGCTCGGTGCTGAGATCGACTTCGCGGTCGTTGACGACGGCCACCACTGCCGCCTTGGCCAGGCGGGAGCCGATGGAATGGGCCAGCTCGGCCGCCGTCGTGCCCTCGGTGAGCTCCCGCTGTGAACCGTCGGGGAGGCCAACCGAGATGACGCGTGGCATCGTGCACCCTTCCTTCTGCTCAGCCGGAGGATTGCTCCTGGTCCGGACACCGTTGTGGTCTCACAAGGGTACTGGACCGACCTTGCGGCCCTGCGCCGTACGGAGCCGGCGGTCGCCCTACAGCTCGACCCCGAGCAGCCGTGCCGCGTCGGCGACGGGCCGGCCGGCGGTCGCCTCTTCGTCCACGGCCACGCAGCGCGGCCGGGGTGTCGAGATCCTCGTCGAGCGCCGCCCGGACCCGCTCCAGCGCCACGCCGCCGCCGCCCCCGACCCCGTCGGGCGCGCTCCGCCACAGCGCCAGCCGGGCCGCCGCCGCCGGCATGTCCTCGCCCGTCCGCCAGTCCCAGTCGTAGCGGTAGTGGTGGGCCAGCAGGGCCAGGCGCACGGCCGCCGGGTCCCACTCCTTGCAGAGGTCGCCCACGAAGACGAGGTTGCCCAGCGACTTGGACATCTTGGTGCCGTCGAGACCGACCAGGCCGACGTGGAACCACAGGCGCACGAACTGGCGCCCGGTCACCGACTCGGACTGCGCCGTCTCGCACTCGTGATGCGGGAACACGAGATCCCGGCCGCCACCGTGGATGTCGATCGTCTCGCCGAGCTCACGCAGCACCAGGGCCGAACACTCGATATGCCACCCCGGCCTCCCCGGACCCCAACGCGACTCCCAGGCCGGCTCGTCGGGCAAGGAGGGCTGCCAGAGGACGAAGTCGAGCGGGTCGCGTTTGTTGGGATCTTCTGGATGGCCGCCGTGTTCTGCCGCCAATTCCAACATGCGGGGTCGCCCGTAGCCGCTGAGCCGCCCGAACTCCTCGAAGGAGGCCACGCTGAAATAGACGGACCCGCCCGATTCGTAGGCGTGGCCGCCGTCGAGCGCGGCCCCGATGAGGGAGAGGATCTCGGGGATGGCCGAGGTGGCCCGCGGCTCGGAATGAACGGGCAGCAGGTTCAAGAGGCCCATCTCGGCGTCGAAGCGGGCCATCTCCTCGGCCGCCAGGTCGAGGTAGTGCACGCCGAGCTCCCGGGCCTTGCGGAGGATGTCGTCGTCGACATCGGTGACGTTGCGCACGCAGCGCGTGTCGTGCCCGGCATCTCGGAGCCTCCGTTGCAGCATGTCGAAGTAGAGGTACACGGCGGCGTGCCCGAGGTGGGCGGCGTCGTACGGCGTGATGCCGCAGGAGTACATGGTCACCAGGGGGCCGGGCTCGAAGGCCACCACCTCCCCACGCGCCGTGTCGTACAGCCGCATGCTCAGATTCCCAACAACACGGTCAGATTCCCACCGACACGGTCAGATTCCGGCCAGCCTGAGCGTCGAGTGGGCCTTGTGCCGGATGTTGAGGGTGATACAGACGGCCGTGAAGGCCTCGATGGCCGCCGCCTGGTTGAGGGTGCCCGCGTCGAGCGGTCGCAGGCCCCGCATCTGCTCGATCAGCCCGACGGTCGCCGTCGTCGCCTTGGGATGGTCGGAGCACACGAGCACGTCAGCTTCCAACCCCGATTCGAGGTTTTCCATTTCACTGGCCGGGAGATGGTGGAACGCCGCCGCCACCAGGGAGTCGGGCAGGGCGGCCTGGACGGCCGCCGCCATGGAGCCTCGGGGTGGGATCAGGGCCAGCATCTCGCGGCCCTCCTTGACCAGGGCGTTGACCATCGAAATGACGACCTTGCCGGCCAGGGGATCCCGGAGGGCCTTGACGGTCGGGATGGCGCTGTCCCACGGGGTGGCCACGACCACGATGTCCGCTCCGGCCGCGCCCTCGTTGTCCGCGCCCTCGATCAGGGAGGAGATCTCGGGCCACTTCTGCCCGACCTCGCCCGCCACGCTCGCCGCCCGCTCGGCGTCGCGCGAGCCGATGGTGACCCTGATGCCGGCTTCGGCCAAGCCGCACGGCCAGGCCCCGCCCGGCCGGCCCCGTTCCTCCGATGATTCCCACGTGCACGGCCCTACCTTCGCATAACCTCAGGAACCCAGTGGGACTCCTCGACGGCAAGCGACTCCTGATCACCGGCGTTCTCACCGACGCCTCACTGGCCTTCGCGGTGGCCCGGCGGGCCCAGGAAGAGGGCGCCGAAATCGTCCTGTCCGGAGCCGGGCGGGCCCTCTCGCTCACCCAGCGCACGGCCCGGAAGCTCCCCGAACCACCCGAAGTGCTCGAGATCGACGTGACCTCGCCCGAACAGCTCGCGGCGGCCGGCGACGCCCTGGCCGCCCGTTGGGACCGCCTCGACGGCTTGCTCCACGCCATCGGCTTCGCACCGCCCGACTGCCTGGGTAACGGCATGTTCGCCGCCGGGTGGGACGACGTCGCCGCCGCCTTCCAGATCTCCACTTACTCGCTCAAGGCCCTCGTCGACGCCTTCCTGCCTCTGCTTTCGAAGGCCGGCGCCGACGGCGGCGCGTCAGTGGTCGGGCTCGACTTCGACGCCACGGTGGCCTGGCCCGTCTACGACTGGATGGGCGTGGCCAAGGCCGCCCTCGAATCGCTCTCGCGCTACCTGGCCAAGGAGCTCGGCCCCCGCGGCATCCGGGTCAACCTGGTGGCGGCCGGCCCGGTGCGCACCATGGCGGCCAAGTCCATCCCGGGCTTCGCCGCCTTCGAGGACACCTGGGCCGACCGGGCGCCCCTCGGGTGGGACGTCCACGACGCCGACGTCGTCGGCAAGGCGTGCATCGCCTTGTTCAGCGACCTCTTCCCCATGACCACCGGTGAGATCATCCACGTCGACGGTGGCGTGCATGCTGTCGGTGGCAGCACCGCCGGGCCGGCGAGCACCGCCGGCCCCACTCCGGCCTGACCACCGCTCAACCTGGGCCGCCGCTCAACCTGGGCCACCGCTCCGGCCTCCTGCCGGAAACAACCATTTCGGCCCGGACGACGCGCTCTCACATGATCCGACCGCCCTCGGCCTGAACCGACCGCGCCCGGCCCGAACCCCGGGTTGGAGGCCGCCACACATTTCGCACTGGCGGTGCAAACGTGCGCCGAATCCGGCCGACGCGGAGTATTTCGCTGTCGTGCCTTCTCGCCACGCAATGTCGGCGCACGGGGCAAGCGGGGGGGCCATTGTGCTCAATTTCGAGATTTTGAGGTACTCAGACGTACTCAAAGGGGGTTGAAGCCCTCTGTACGAATAACCAGCATGACACCGGGGTGCTCCTCGTTGTCATTATAGTCGAGCACCAGTGAAAGCACGGAGTCGCGGGAGAACCTGGGTGGACTTCAAAGTTTTTGATCGCACGGCGACTCCGGATGAAGCGACTGCGGCGAACGCCTACACGGACGATGCAAATTTCAGCATCCTCGCCCACCTGGATCGCCCCGGGGAGAGTCGCCGGCGCCACAAGGCCACGACGCCCTATCGCAACGTCTCGGATCGCGAGCTCTCGCTCATGCAGGTGTGCAGCGACTTTCTCTGGGCCTGCGTCGCCCTGCCGCTTGCCCTGATCGTCTTCTCCCACATCTCCACGCTTCCGGAGAACGCTCAGGGCGAGCTGCTCCACAACCTCACGGTGGACTCCTTCTTCCCTGTGGCCGTCGTGATCTCTTTGGCCATCGGCGGTGTGTACCGGTCGACCAGCCGGCGCCTCCAAGCCAGTGCCTTCATGGAGATGCGCGAGCTGACGTTCGGCGTCGGTTGTGGCTGCGTTCTCGCCTTGGCCATCGGCGCGCTGCTGCACGGCTTCTCCAGCTTGGCCGAGCCCTCGGCCACCCAGCTGGTGGCGGCGGTCATCGTCGGGGTGATCATCATCTCCATTGGGCGGATGTTCCTGCGCTACTTCGTCCACGCTCTGACCACCACCCGGGTGCTCGTGGTCGGGGCAGGCGCTGCAGTCGACCGGATGATGCTCAGCGTTGGCCAGGACCCGGGAATGACGCTGGTCGGTCGGGTCATCGACAGCGACATGCCGTTGAACGGCGCACTCGGCCGGGTCGAGGACCTGCCCAGGATCTGCGAGGAGTTGGACGTCCACCGAATCCTGGTGGCCGCCAGCGGTCAGTTCACACCCGAAGCGCTCGATGTCTATCGGACCCTCTCCGAGACCGTCCACATCGCGATGGTCCCCCGCTACTACGAGCTCATCAGCTGGCGGTCACGTCTCAGCGATCTCTCCGGCATGCCGTTCCTCGAGATTGCGCAGCCCCACCTGAGCACATGGGACCAACTGATGAAGCGGATCTTCGACCTCTTCGTGAGCGGACTCATCCTGATCCTGACGTCCCCCCTGCTCCTGGTGGTGGCCATCGGCGTCAAGCTCAGCTCTCCCGGGCCCGTGTTCTTCCGCCAGACTCGCCTCGGTCGCCACGGACAACCCTTCACCGTCAACAAGTTCCGCACCATGACGGTCGAACCCGACGGTGGCCTGGCCCGGGCCAAGGAACTTGCGGCCAGCGCCCTCGTCGCCAACGGACTGTTGCAGAACGACGAAACGCTCGATGAGCCGGCCAACGGCAACGGCACCTTCCACGCCACCGCCAATGGCAATGGCAATGGCAACGGCAATGGCGTCGGCGAGGTGCACGAGGGCGAGGACTCCGAAGCCGGCGAGGAACTCGAGGCCCCCGTCATACAAGGTTGACGGCCCCCTCCACGAACTGCGGGGCAAGGCGGCATTGACCAACCGCATCACCCGGTTCGGCGCCTTCTTGCGCAAGAGCGGGCATCGACGAGATCCCCCAATTCGTCAACGTCTTCAAGGGAGACATGTCGGTGGTCGGCCCTCGGCCATTCGTCCCGGAAGAGTCCCGGGTCGAAGGCTGGGCGACCCGGCGCTTCGACGTCCGTCCTGGCATCACAGGGCTCTGGCAGGTCTCGGGTCGCAACGACCTCTCGCGAACCGACCTGATCCAGCTCGACTACCTCTACGTCAGTTCGTGGTCGCTCTGGTGGGACCTCAAGATCATGTTCGAGACGCCGAAGATGCTGGTCCACGGCACCGGCGCTTACTGATGACCGGCTCGAGTCCGCACGCTTTTTGGTTGGTCTCGATGTCCATTCCGCGAGAAATGGAGGTTTGAGAAGGCCTCCGAAGGCGAGATATTGACATTGCGGGTGAAGTCGCGCTTGTGCGTGGAAGCCGTTAGCTGTTACATAGGAGTTGGTTTTGCTCTCCCCCCGCAAGGGAGGCGATTGTCGGGCGTTTCCTGAGTTGAGCGAAACCACCACTTGGCGAAATAAAGCAACTCCTTGCTTAGTTGGGAGGCGGTAGGACTTGCGGTTCAATCAATTGAAATACGCGCTGTTGGCGACAGCGGCTGGAAGCATCATCGGGTACGTCCTTCTGGGCGGCGCGACTTTGGCGTCGGCCGCAGTGCGGCATCGCTCGGGCTCGGTGCACCACCAGCTGGCGGAGCAGCCCTGGACGGGTACCGGACGTGGTCATGACGGGCGCCGACATCATGGGTGCCATCGTCTTGTTCATGGCGGTCATCGCGACGCTGTTCCTGGTCACTATGTTCATCCGGCGACGGGTGACGGTGCCCGTCCCCACCACGTAGACGCACCTCAGTCACACCGCTGGTCCCGACTCGTCGGGCTCGTCGGCGGCGGAGTGCCGCGCACCGTCCCCGGGGCAGTGCAATCAGATGAGTCCTGCCGATCCGACTAGGCGGTGAGCGGCGCAGCGACGATGGCCTCCACAAGCGACTCGTAGGCCTCGTCGAACTCCTCTGCGTTGTGGGCTCGGCGACAACGGTGGACGGCCCGGCGCAGGTACTGGTCGGGGCCCTCCAGGTCGGCTGCCTGGGCCACCAGCGCAAGCACCTCGTCCCGCTGCTGCTCGAACGTGCGAGTTCGTCGTCGGAAAACATCTCGCTCAACGTCAAGACCGCCCCCTCTTTCACCTGGTCTACGCGCAGGAAAATCGTACGGTGACCGTTGGGAAGCAATCCATGGGACTTCTGGACCATTTGCGGCCCCCATCGCCCGAACTGCCGACCACCGCCCGCTTCCGACACACTTCTCGGCACGATCCGCAGGGAACTTGAGACAACGGACCAACGACCCCGCACACGACGCACGTCCGGCGCCTACCCCGTGGAGTCCTCCGGGAATCACCCGCCAAACGTGGCAAGTTGGGCAAACGACCGACTGCCAGACGCATCGCAGGTCGACGGTAGGTTGCAGCCATGTCGATGCGCGGCCATGGGATGGGGGGAGGTGGGCGCGGCGGAGGCTTCGGCGGAATGCGCTCCCTTCGCCAGGACCGGGCGGTCCTCCAACACCGGGTCAAGAAGGGCACGGCTCGGCGCATGCTCACCTTCGCCGTCCCCTACAGGAAGATCCTGGCCGTCTTCATCCCCGTCGTCATCCTCGATGCGGCGGTCGGCGCGGTCACACCCCTGATCCTGCGCGGCATCATCAATAACGGCATCCTCAAGCACGACGCTGATCTGGTCATTTGGCTGTCCGTCCTGGTGGCCGTTCTCGCCCTGGCCGACGCCGGCCTGGTCCTCACCGAACGCCGTATCTCCGCCTATATCGGAGAGAGCCTCATCTACGACATGCGCTCGAAGGTGTTCCGTCACATCCAGCGCATGCCCCTCGCCTTTTTCACCCGGACCCAGACCGGGGCCCTGGTCAGCCGGCTCAACAACGACGTCATCGGGGCGCAGCAGGCCTTTACCGATCTGCTCTCCAACGTTGTCGGCAACTTCGTCACCGTGGTCATCGTCCTCGGCGCCATGTTCTTCCTGAACTGGAAGATCACCCTGGCCGCCCTCGTCCTGGTGCCCCTCTTCCTGATCCCGGCTCGCTTCGTCGGCCAGCGCATCGGCTCGCTGACCAAGGAGGGCTACAACCTCAACAGCGAGATGAACATGGTCATGCAGGAGCGCTTCCAGGTAGGCGGCGCCATGCTGGTGAAGCTCATGGGGCACCCCGAGGACGAGGCCGCCACGTTCGAGGCCAAAGCCGGACGGGTGCGCGACATCGGCATCTCGCAGGCCACCTACTCCAGGGTGTTCTTCGTCTCGCTCACGCTGACGGGGGCCCTGGCCACGGCCCTGGTCTACGGCTTCGGAGGCGTGGCCACGGTGCACGGCGCCATGTCGCTCGGCACCCTGGTCGCCCTCACCGCCTACCTGACCCGCCTGTACGCACCGTTGACCCAGCTCTCGAACGTCAACCTGGACGTGATGACCGCTCTGGTCTCCTTCGAGCGCCTCTTCGAAGTCCTCGACATCGTCCCGATGATCCAAGAGGACCCCGACGCCGTTGCCATCAGGCGCGGCAACGCATCGGTGGAGTTCGACAACGTCAGATTCACGTACCCGAGCGCCGACGACGTCTCGCTGGCCTCGCTGGAATCCGTGGCCGTTCTGGAGTCAGGCCTGCGCCACGAGGTGCTGCACGACATCTCCTTCTCGGTGGAACCCGGCCACATGGTGGCGCTGGTAGGCCCGTCGGGCGCAGGCAAGACGACGATCTCGAGTCTGGTCCCCCGCCTCTACGACGTGACGGGCGGCGCGGTGCGCATCAGCGGCATCGACGTGCGCCACGCCACCATGGCCTCGCTGCGCGACGTCGTGGGCGTGGTCAGCCAGGACCCCCACCTCTTCCACGACACGCTGCGGGCCAACCTCATGTACGCCCGGCCCGAGGCCACCGAGCCCGAGGTCCTCCGGGCCCTGGAGCAGGCCCAGATCGGTCACATCGTGGCCGAGCTGCCCGACGGGCTCGACACGGTGATCGGCGAGCGGGGCTACCGGCTCTCGGGGGGCGAGAAGCAGCGGGTCGCCTTGGCTCGCCTGATCTTGAAGGCGCCCGACATCGTGGTGCTCGACGAGGCCACCGCCCATCTCGACTCCGAGTCGGAGGCGGCGGTCCAGCGTGCCCTGCGCGAAACGCTGAGTGGCCGCACCTCGCTGGTCATCGCCCACCGGCTCTCCACCGTGCGCGAGGCCGACGAGCTCCTGGTGATCGACGACGGCCGCATTGTCGAGCGCGGCACCCACGCCAGCTTGCTGGCCGACAACGGGCTCTACGCCGAGCTCTACCGCACCCAGTTCGCCGACCAGGAAGACGGCGAGGCGGACGCCGGCGCCCTCCCCCTGACCGGCCGCGCCTAGCCCTCTGGCGACAGCACCCGGGCCGTCCTCTCCCCCGACGAACCGTGCAGCGGAGGCGGCTCGTCGGGTCGCTCCCCCGGAACGGCCGGTTCTGCGTCGGGTCTGCGCCGGGCGCCCGCACAAAAAGTAGAATCTGTTCTAGTTGCCAGGGCGGTCCCGGGCGACCGACCGGCCCGAAGGCTTGTCGCCGCCCGACGTACGCCCCTGCCGCCCAACCGGGCTGCCCAGTCAGGAGGTTCCACCGGTGCACAACGAACTCTGCGAACGCCTCGGGATCGAGTTCCCGATCTTTGCCTTCACCCACTGTCGCGACGTGGCGGCGGCGGTCAGCAACGCCGGCGGGCTGGGCGTCCTCGGTGCCGTCGGCTTCTCGGCCGACGAGCTCGAGGTGGAACTGTCCTGGCTCGATGAGCACGTAGGCGACAACCCCTACGGCGTCGACATCGTGATCCCCGGCAAGTACGAGGGCATGGACGAGATCGACCCGGTCAAGCTCGAGGCCGAGCTTCGGGCGATGATCCCCGAGGAGCACCGGACCTTCGCCAAGAAGATCCTGGCCGACCACGGCGTGCCCGAGATCGACGGCGGGCCCCGGCGCGAGCTGCTGGGCTGGACCGCGGCTACAGCCGCACCCCTGGTGGAGGTGATCCTCCAGCACCCCAAGGTGAAGCTGGTGGCCAACGCGTTGGGGACGCCGCCCGACGACGTCATCGCCCAGGTGCACGACCACGGGATGTTGATGGCGGCGCTGGCCGGGTCGGTGAAGCACGCGCTGAACCACAAGGCGGCCGGGGTCGACATCGTGATCTGCCAGGGCTCCGAAGGCGGTGGCCACACCGGGCGACGTGGGCTCGATCGTGTTGTGGCCCGAAGTGATCGACGCCGTGGCGCCGTTGCCCGTGCTGGCGGCCGGGGGCGTGGGCTCTGGGCGCCAGATGGCCGCCGCCATGGTGATGGGGGCCTCGGGCGTATGGACCGGTTCGCTCTGGCTCACCGTCGAAGAGGCCGACGTCCCGCCCAAGCAGATGGAGTCGTACTTGAAGGCGACATCACGCGACACCGTGCGCTCGCGTTCGTTCACGGGGAAGCCCTGCCGCTTGCTGAAGAACGACTGGACGGACGCCTGGGAGGCACCGGGCAACCCGAAGCCATTGGGGATGCCGCTGCAAATGATGGTGGCCATCGACTGCGTCTCGCGTGGCCACGCCTACCCCGAAGAAGCGCGGGACGTGAACTTCAACCCGGCCGGTCAGGTGATCGGTGCCGCGAAGACGGTGCGCCGCACCAAGGACGTGGTCCTCGGGATGGTCGAGGAGTACATCGAAGCGGTCGAGCGGTTGGAATTGCTCAATGAGGGTGCAAACGCCTGAACCGTCGGCGATTCGCCGCGCCACTGCAATTGCTCAATGACGGTGCAAACGCCTTCGTAAAAAGTCGCGCGTAGGCGTAGCCTCGCGGGCGATGGGTGGGCATGCCGATCGAGAGTTCGAGGAACCGGGTCCACCGGAGGACGAGCCGTCGGTCGACGGCTTCGATTTCTTCGCCGAGCCCGGCTGGTACACCATCGACTACAAGCGCAACGTCCAAGCTTTCTGGGACGGTGCGACGTGGAGCCGGACCCGTCGTTGGCGCGGCGTCGGCTGGTTCGAGGACGACACGGCTTCGTTGTTGGAACCTGCGGTCAGCGCCGACGTCCTCGCGAAGTACGGACCGGCTTCAGTCGTGGCGACTGCGGCGGGACGCTCCTCACGACCCCCGTCGCTGGCCCGTGTCGGCGAGAGCGTCGGCGCCGCCCCCTGCACCCGTCGGCTCCCCAGTTCAACCGGATGGCCATCGGCGTCGCTCGTCCTTTCGCTGCTCGGCCTGCTCGGTGTCGGCTCGGTGCTCGGGATCGTCTTCGGCTTTCGGGCCCGCGGCGAAATCCGCCGCTCCCGTGGAACGGCAGCGCGGCGATCGCCTGGCCCTCGCGGGGATCATCGTGGGGTTCTGCACGTTGGCACTGTTCCTCGTCGCGATGACCTTCGGCATTCTCGCCCTGGCGAGGACGACGTCGCGGATGAACTCGGCCATCGACGACCCAGCTTGGCGGTGCCGGCCCAACTGTCGTCGCAGGCGACGCAGGCGGCCGACCTCCAGTGCCAGGCCGACCTGCGGACGGTCGCTGTCGCCCTGACGGGGTACCGGATGCACAACGGCGCCTATCCCGTGCCGCCGAAGGCCTGGAGCGCGTCGACCTACAAGGCGAACTATGCCCACCTGACATCGGGCGTCGAGGGCGGTCCGTGGCTGCAGACGGCGCCCGGCACCGACGCCTACGTCGTCGAGTACGACGCTGCCGGCAACGTCTGGGTCGCCCCGGCCGGGACGTACGAGGCCGCATACGACCCGAGCCAGGGTCTCGGCACTGACCGCCAACGCCTGCCACGTCGCCGTTCGCTGAGCGGACCCATGCCGCGGGCATAGTCCCCGCAGCCCGACGTAGTGTCGCCCGCCCATGGAACTCCACGAGGCGCTGTACACGACCCGCGCCATGCGCCGGGTCCGTCCGGACCCCATCCCCCACGACGTGCAGGCCCGCATCCTCGATGCGGCCATCCGAGCCCCCTCGGGTGGGAACCAGCAGAACTGGCGCTTCCTCCTCCTCGACGACCCCGCGAAGAAGGCCGCCCTGGCCCCCCTCTACCAGCACGCCATGGGCGAGCTCTGGAAGACGATCTACAAGGATCAGATCGAGGCCGCCCACGCCAACCCCGACGCGCCCGAATCGATCCAGGTGCTCAAGGTCCAACGCTCGGCCCAGTGGCTGGCCGACCACTTCGAGCAGGTGCCTCTCTACCTGTTCCCGTTCAGCCAGCACGACCCGACCGGTGGCTCCATCTATCCCGCCGTGTGGAACGCCATGCTGGCGGCCCGAGCCGAGGGCGTGGGTAGCTGCCTGACCGCGCTGCTCCAGTTCTTCCACCCGGTCGAGACCTTCGAGATCCTCGAGGTCCCCAGCGACCAGGGCTGGATCCTCTCGGGCACCGTCAGCTTCGGGTACCCGACAGGATCGTGGGGCGTGGCGGCCCGCCGGCCGGTGCACGAGGTCTCGTACCGCAACGCCTGGGGTACCGGCGTCGGCTTCGAGATCCCCGAGCCCCTCTGGACCGGCCCCACCGCCTGACCTCCCGCCTCCCGTCGCCTCGAGGGCCTGCAACAGCTCCGAACCGGCCCGCCGGACGAGCCACCGCACACGCCCGAACGTCGTGCCGACACGCTCCGTAACAGCAAGCTGAGCGGCACGATCGAGCCCACCGGGCATCCGCGATTCCGTCTGCGCTGGGACGTCGGCGCCTCCTCCGCGGAGCGTGGTAACAACGGAGCGGAGGTAGGAAATGCCCGAGGCAACGCCCAACCCGATCGACATCGACGACCTGCTGCAGCGCCTGACCCTCGATGAGAAGGCGTCCCTCACCGCCGGCGCCAGCCTGTGGTTCGTCCCGCCCGTCGAGCGCCTCGGCATCCCGGCTCTCAAGGTCTCCGACGGCCCGTCCGGCGTGCGCGGCGAGAGCCTGACCGGGCGACGCTCGCTGTCGCTCCCCTGCGGCATGGCCATCGGCTCCACCTGGAACCCCGCGCTCGTCGAACGCATGGGCGAGGTGCTGGCCGCCGAGGCCCGCTCCAAGGGCGTCAACGTCCTGCTCGGCCCCACGGTCTGCATCCCCCGCACGCCCGCTGGCCGGCCGCACCTTCGAGTCCTACTCGGAGGACCCGCACCTGACCGCCCGCATCGCCGTGGCCTACGTGCGGGGCGTGCAGCGCCACGGAGTGGCCTGCTGCATCAAGCACTTCGCCTGCAACGACCAGGAGCACGAGCGGATGACCATCAGCGCCGAGGTGGACGAGCGCGCCCTTCGGGAGATCCACCTCGTCGCCTTCGAAGCCGCCGTACAGGAGGCCGACGTCTGGTCCGTGATGACCGCCTACAACAAGGTCAACGGGGTCTACTGCTGCGAGCAGCCCGACCTGCTCGGTCGCATCCTCCGTGATGAGTGGGGCTTCGACGGCCTGGTCATGTCCGACTGGTTCGGCACGCACTCGACCGGGCCGGCCGCCGAGGCCGGCCTGGACCTCGAGATGCCGGGACCCTCGGCCTGGCTCGGCCCGACCCTCGCCGGCCGCCATCCGCGACGGCACGGTGGCCGAATCCGTCCTCGATGGCCAGGTCCGGCACATGCTCAGGCTGATGGAACGGGTCGGCATGCTCGACGACAGGTACCAGCGTGGGCCCGAGCGAGAGGAAGACCGGCCCGAGCACCGGGCCATCGCCCGCGCCGTTGCCGCCGAGGGAACCGTGCTCCTCGTCAACGACGGCCTGCTTCCCCTGCTCCCGCCGCCTACTCCAACCAAATCGTCCTCCACCGGTCCTGAAGCCGACGTCTCCCCCAGTTCCAGCGTCGATATCTCTCGGATCGCCGTCATCGGTCCCAATGCCGTCCAGATGGCCATGGGTGGCGGCAGCTCGGAAGTCACGCCGCATCGCCGGCGCAGCCTGGTCGAGGCGCTGGCCGAACGCCTGCCCGGCGTCGACGGTGTCCTACGACGTGGGCTGCCGCATCGACCGCGGGCTGCCTTCGCTGGACATGGCGCCTGCTGGCGGCGGGCGATGACGCAGGCAGCTTCACCCTGGAGTACTTCGACAGCCCCGACCTCTCGGGTGCTCCGGTACACGTCGAAGCCGGCCCGCCTCTCCCGCATCATGTGGTTGGGTCAGCCCCATGAGGACCTGACCGTCGGTTCGTACTCCGTCCGGCTCATCGGCACGTTCACCCCCGACCTTTCCGGGCCGTGGCGTCTCGGGCTGGAAAGCGCCGGGCGATCCGTCCTTCGACTCGACGGAGCCATCGTCGTCGACAACTCCAATCCGTCGCCGGGGCGACGGCTTCTATGGGGCTGGCAGCACATTGGTCGAGGTCGAGCACACGTTGGAGAACGGTCGCCCCTACGCGCTGCAGGTCGATATTTGGCCCCGCTCGCAGTCCACCCCTCTGATGGGCGTGCGCATCGCCGCCGGCCGTCCCGACGCCCCAGACGAGTTCGAGCGAGCCGTCGCTGCCGCCCGCGCCGCCGATGTTGCCGTGGTCGTGGTCGGATCCAACAGCCAGTGGGAGTCTGAAGGGCGGGACCGTCCGGACCTCTCTCTCCCCGGGCGCCAGCGCGAACTGGTCGAGGCCGTGATCGAGGCGAATCCGCGCACTGTCGTGGTCGTCAACGCGGGCTCGCCAGTCGAGATGCCCTGGGCTGGTGATGCTGGCGCCGTGCTTCTCCCCTGGTACGGAGGCGAGGAGTCCGCCGACGCCCTGGCCGACATCATCGTTGGGGCGGCCGAACCGACCGGTCGACTGCCGATCACCTTCCCGGCTCGGGCCGAGGACGGCCCGACCGGGCAACGACGTTGGGCGCTATCCGGGCCTTGACGGACAGGTGCTGCTACGACGAAGGCGTGCTCGTGGGGTATCGCTTCTATGAGACGAAGGGTGTCACACCGTTGTTCCCATTCGGTCACGGACTCTCCTATGGCGACATCGTGTTCGATGAGATCACTGTGTCTCCCGATGCCGTCGTCGTCGATCTGGTCAACAAAGGCGCCAGGCCGGGAACCGAGGTCGTCCAGGTCTACGTGCGCGGCTCTGGAACCGCGAGTCGAGCGACCTGACCGAGAGTTGGCGGCGTTTGCCAAGGTCACCGTCGACCCCGGCGGACCGAAACAGTACGGATCCCACTCGGTGCCGACGCCTTCCGCTACTGGGACGTCGAAACGCACGGCTGGCGCTCCGACGAGGGTCGCTACGAGATCCTGGTCGGTGCCTCCTCGCGGGACATTCGCGGATCTGCCACCGTGGTCTGGGGTGGCGTGGCAGCCGGGTGACGGACGACGACAGGGGTGCCGGTTCGTCGGCGCCCAAGCCTTGGACATGGACGTGGGACCGGCTTCTGGTGGAGCCACGCCGACCCCAGATGATTCGGGACCGCAGCGATGCGCCGTGGTTCGCGGTCGCTGCGGTGTGCGTCGGCGCTTTCATGGGTCAGCTCGACGCTTCCATCGTCACGGTGGCGCTGCCGACGTTGCAGCGGACGTTCGACGCATCGGTCGGCGCGGTGACCTGGGTCGGCCTCTCCTATCTGTTGGTTCTGGTGGCGACCGTCACGGCGGTTGGACGCTTTGCCGACATGTGGGGCCGAAAGCTCCTCTACGTCTACGGCTTCGTCATCTTCACCCTCGCCTCGGTTCTGTGCGGCCTGGCGCCGGACCTCGGAGCGCTCTGCGTCTTCCGGGCCTTTCAGGCCGTCGGCGCTGCGATGTTGCAGGCAAACAGCCTGGCCATCATCGTCCTCGTGGTTGAGGAGAAAGCACTGGGCAAGGCGATCGGCCTGCAGGGCGCAGCGCAGGCCCTCGGACTGGCCTTGGGTCCGACGGTCGGCGGCTTGTTGCTGGCGGCGGGAGGCTGGCGCCTCATCTTCTTCGTCAACGTCCCGTTCGGGATCTTCGGAGCAGTGGCAGCGATCCTGCTCGTGCCCCGGAGCCGCAACCTTTTGGCTCGGGTTGCCTTCGACTGGACGGGACTCGCCGTCTTCTTCCCGGCGGTCGTGGCCCTCCTCTCCGCTATCTCGTTCGGTGCAGAACTTGGATGGAGCTCGGCCGCCGTCGTGGTGTTGTTCTGTGTGGCCGCCGTGCTCTTCGTCGTCTTCGTCCGCCACGAACGCCGCGACAAGGAGCCGATGCTCGACCTGGGCCTGTTCAGATCCGGGCAGTTCTCGACCGGGATTGCGTCGGGTCTTCTCTCCTACCTGGTGATGTTCGGCGTGCTCCTCCTCGTGCCGTTCTATTTCGAGCGTGGGCCTTGGTCTCGGCACCGCGCGATCGGGGCTCGAGCTCATGGCGATGCCCCTGGCCTTTGGCATCGTGGCCCCTCTGGCCGGACGCTTTGCCGACAAATTGGGGGCCCGCCCGCTCACGGTCTCAGGCATGGCACTCGTCACGGTGGGACTCGGCGTGATGGCCTGGACTCGGCCCTCGACGGTCCCGTTCCTCCTCCTCCTGGCCATGATCGGCGTGGGCATGGGCCTCTTCACCTCACCGAACAACGCATCCATCATGGGTGCGGCCCCGGAGCAGAACGCGGGAATGGCCTCGGGCGTCCTCAACATGACGCGCGGCATGGGGACGGCACTTGGCCTTGCCCTGACCGGGTCCATCTTCACCGTGGCCGGCGGTTCCGCCGGCTCGATGGAGCGGGCGGCTCACGCATTCTCGGTGACCGCTTTCGTACTGGCTGCTGATCGCCGCGAGCCGCAGGCGTCGTCTCGGCTGCACGATCGGACGGCACGCTGGCCCAGGCGAGCTTGGCTTCGGTGGAGTAATCCCGACCAGGCATCCGCCCTCTCCAGGCGGCTCTTGGACAAAATCGATCTTGCGCGCACTCGCTCGCTCGTGGCGACCGTTCTCCCTCACGATGGCGACAAACGTGGTCGATCCGATTCCAGAGACTCTGCAGGCGATCCTGACGGAATGCGAGCGCGCACCGCTGGAGCTGCAATCGGTGGCCCGGATGTCTGGCTCGAGCCTCGGCCAGCAACCTCGACGCCTGGCATCGGCTCAGGGCCATCGTCGACGGGGCAATCGTGCAGCTGCAAGGCGAGGTGAATCGGCGCGAGCTCTTCCGCGAAGACGGCGCACCGACCTCGCGCGACTGGCAGGTCGGTCGCTTCGGTGTGTCGATCGCCACCGCCAGGACGTACGACCAGGTCGGCTGACAAGGCGATGGACCTGCCAGTGCTGACTCGAGCTCTCAGTACCGGTGAGATCGGCCTCGACAAAATGAGGCTCGCCGCCGCAGTCGCCACGCCCGAAACCGACCGGGAGCTCGCCGACACCGCGCGGCACTGCACCGTCCATGAGCTGGCTCAGCAGCTACGGGCGCGTCGGCGCCCGACCGCAGCGGACGATCAGGCCGCATATGAGGCACGGTCGTTGCGATTCAACGACCCCTGCCGTACCGTGGCGGTCCAACTTCCCCTGGAGGACTACGTCGCGACAAAGGCCTGTATCCAGGCCCAGGCCAAGGCCATTCCGAGCGACGGCGAAACCAGCTGGGACCAGAGGTGCTGCGACGCGTTCCTCGACATGGTGCGCTCGGCGGATGGCGACGTCGGAGCGACCGAGTCGCGACCCAGCGTCTGCACGCTCGTCTCGGGGTCAGAAGGCGGTCGCCGCTGGACACCGGACAACCGATCACGCCAGGCGATGCAGCCGTCTCGCAGTCCGTACTTCGCCGTCCTCCACGCGCCGCTCCATGCCCTCATCGACCCTGAAGGCGTGCCGACGGGCCTCGCTGGCGACCTCGAGCAAGGCGGTCTCATCAGCCTCGAAACGGTGAGCCGACTGCTATGTGATTCGACGTTCGCCATCGCCGTCGACGACGAAGTCGGGCCACACCATGTATGAGGGGCGCCAACGACGGCTTCCCACCGGAGCCCAACGTCGGGAGATCTGGCGCCGGGACCGATGTTGTCGCTTCCCGGGCTGTCGCAACAAGATCTTCACCCAACCTCATCACCTGAAATGGTGGATCAAAGGCGGTCCCACCGATCTCTGCAATCTTGCGTTGCTGTGTAGCTACCACCACCACCTCATGCACACAACGGATGGAGCGCTGCGCGGGGACGCCAACGAGGAGTTGACGTTCGTCGGACCGAACGGGCGAACGACGTCATCGTCGCCTTCATCTCTCTGGACCGTCTGAGCCAGGAGATCAGCGAGTTCCGCAAACGACGACCGCCAGAGTCAGGGTTCGGCGACCTCGAGAACGGGCTCGATGGTGGCGCGAATCAGGCTCGAATCGGCCGCACGGCCCGGACCAACATCGTCCAACCCACAACCGCGTAGACGACGAAGCCGGCGCAGAGTCCGCCCGCCGCCCCTTGCACGCCCCAGAGCACGGCGCCCGTCATGCAGCTCAGCAAGCAACACCGGGACCATGTAGAGAGCCAGGCGCAGGTTCTCCCGAGCGGCCCGAATGGAGCGGAGGCCCTGAGGCCGCCGCCCCCGGGAGGTAGCTCAGGGCGAACCCGAGGCCCACCAGCGGCACCAGTCGGCGTGCCTGCGGCCAGGTTGGGCCGAGCAGCTTGGTCATTGCAGCGACGGGCACGCATAGACGACGGCCAGCCAGACCAGCGTGAGACACGCCGTGACCAGACCGCCGAGGAGGACGAAGTGCATCGCCCGGCGCTTGTCGGCGTGGAAGGCCTTGGCGGCCAGGGCGATCATGGCCGTGAGGACGCCGGTGCCCATGACCGCGACCGGGCCGAAGGCCAGTTGGGCCAGCTTGAACTGGCCGATGACGGCGACCGAGAAGAGAAGGACCAAGAGGTAGACGACCAGGTACGTCCACGAGGTGACGAGGAGGGTCTGGCCGGCGAAACGAAAGCCCACGGCCCGCTCGCTCTCGTACCAGAAGGCCAGCTGGGCTCTGGCCCGGCGCAGGAGCAGCGTGGTTCCACAGGGCGAAGAGTCCGACGGCGGCCCCGGCGCCCGTCCAGCTGCCGAAGAGCCAAGGAAGCGACACCAGCCCGGCAGTGACGCAGAACGACGTAGGCAGCGATGAACAGAGACGAGCCAAGCGGTATCGAGCCAGACCGCATAGAGCGGGTTGTATCGGCTGATGCCGATGTATCGAGCGAAGTCCTGACACGCCATGAGAGGGAAGGAGACCGCGAAGATCACGAACATCAGACGGAACTCGGGACTCATGACCACGCTGATCGCGAGGAGTGCCAGTGAGACTGCGAGCGGAGCAGACGATCGCCGTGAGGAAGCCCGAACGTTCGTAGCGGCCCATGACCCCGTCGTCGCTCTCGTGACGAGTGAGCAGGCAGTCGCTGGTCAAGCTGCGGACGAGGACCTGGCTGACGATGTAGGTGGTCGTCAGGACGGCGAACACGCCGAGGACGTGGGCGTCGCTGTAGTGGGCCACGACGAGTGCCAGGGCGAAATTGGAGATGCTCGAGGCCCCCTGATCGACGACCGTCAGCACCATGACCCGTCTGGCGCGAGCTCGACAGGCGCCTTGACGACCGGGAGCGCGTGGCGGTTGAAGGCTCCCAGACGGGCCGCGAAACCGGCACCCGATCGAGGCCGCCCCTCCGCGTCGGTGCCGGGTCGGTCGTACGACCGCCGATGCCCAGCGCAATCCCGGTATCGGGACTCGCACTCGCAGCTCGCACAGGAACCGGAACTGGCGGTCGCTTGGTTGGTCATGGTCTTGGCCACTCGTCGCCGTCCATCGGCTCGGGTTCGTGTGTCAGCGGATGACGGGCGGGATGCCCGAGCTCATCTGGTCGTAGATCCACTTGTAGGTGTTCTGCAGCCCTTCCTCGAGGCTGATGGAAGGAGCCCAACCGAGCCGCTCGCTGATCAAGGTGTTGTCGCTGTTGCGGCCTCGGACCCCTTGCGGCGCGCTCGTGTCATAGTGACGCTCGAGCGTGACGCCGGCGATGCCCTCGACGATGTCGACGAGCTCGTTGATGGTGACCAACTCGTCCGAACCGATATTGAGCGGTTCGACGACGTCGCTCTTTGTCAGGCGCAGCGTCCCCTCCACGCAGTCGTCGACGTACGTGAAGCTTCGGGTCTGCTTGCCGTCGCCCCAGATCTCGATCCGCTTCGTCCCGTCGAGGACCGCCCGAGCCACCTTGCGGCAAACGGCCGCCGGCGCCTTCTCGCGGCCACCGTCGTAGGTGCCCTGCGGCCCGTAGACGTTGTGATAGCGGGCTACCCGGGTCTCGAGGCCGAAATCCTCGTGGAAGTGGCGGGCCATCCGTTCGCTGAACAACTTCTCCCAGCCGTAGCCGTCCTCGGGCATGGCCGGATAGGCATCCGGTTCGGCCAGCGCCTCGACGTCGGGTGACTGCTGTTTGCCGGCCGCATAGACGCAGGCCGACGACGAATAGAAGAACCGCTGCACTCCGGCGTGGTGGGCGGCATCGAGCATGTGGGTCGAAATCAGCACCGAGAGCATGCAGAGCGCCTTGTTGTTCTCGATGAACCCCATGCCCCCCATGTCGGCCGCCAGGTTGTAGACGACGTCCATGCCCATGGCCGCCTGCGGCAGTTGTCCTTTTCCTGCAAGGTCGGCGGAGCAGTTCTCGACATCATCGAAGCGTTGATACCAGTCTTCGAGCGGGACCTGGTCCACGGCACGAATGTGCTCCACTCCGTCCTCACGCAGGCGGGCGACCAGGTGCCCGCCGATGAACCCGCCCGCTCCGGTCACCACTACCCTGCTCACGCGATTCCTCCTCCGGATTTCGTTTGCAGTAGAACGCCCGTGGCGGCCGATCCACACGGTTGGATCGACTTAGCTGGCCTCACTGACCGACGCCAGCCGTGGCGCCGTGGGACGACGAGAACCGCTCCCCGCCGCCCCGGCCCCGGCCCCGGCCTCGGTCCCGGTCCCGGCCCGGGCGCCAGCAGAACGAGCCGCCGGCGCTTCGACGGGCTCCGCCACCGCGTCGCCAAAGACCTCGAGGAACTGGTCGGCGGCACGCTCCGGGCTGAAGGTGCGTTCGGCGTAAGCGCGTCCGGCCCGCGCCATGTCCCGGCACAGCTGCTCCTCGTTCAACAGGCGAGCCACCACTCCGGCCACGTGTCGTCGATCGGCCGGGTCGACCACGATGCCCGCCCCGTGCTGACTGATGATCTCGCCCACGGAGTTGTCGGAAGGCAGCACGCCGACGATGGCCCGATTGGAACACAGATAGGTCAGGACCTTCGAGGGCACCGAAAAGCGGGATGCCTCGGGCTCGAACAGCGCCACCAGGAGGTCCGCGCTGGCCATGACGTCGGGCAGATCCTCGTAGGGCTGGAAGTCGAGCAGGACGAGGTTGTCGGCCAGGTTCTCCCGCTTCCACGACTCGAGCCAGTCGCGCCCCTTGCCCTGCGACACCACCACGACCTTGGCCGCCGGGTGCGAGATCCGCAGCTGCTCCGAGATCAACGCCAGGATGCTCGGGTCGTGCTTCAACCCCAACGTGCCCGAGTAGAGCACCACGGGACTACTCGGTCAGTCCCATGCGCCTGCTCCACTGGTTGTTGGCCGGGCGGGTCGGCAGTTCGTCGATCGGCGCCCAGTTCGGGACGACGGTCGCCTTGTCAGCCACACCCCACTCCTCGAGGCGATCGAGAAAGGTTGGCGAGATCGCCACGATGGCCGTGCTGCGCTGGGCGATGCGCCGCTCGACCCGGTCGGCCAGGCGCGCCACCAAGCCACCGACCAGGGGAAGGCGGCGTCGAGCTGCATTCCCGATGGCCTCGGAGTAGATGTCCTGGTGCCAGAACACCATCGGAACCTGCCGACGCTCGAGATGCCGGGCCAGGACGTAGTGCGCGAGCAACGGCACGTTGCTGATGACGGCGACCGCCGGATCGGACTCCACGATCTGGCGCCCGGCCCGTCGCCCATAATCGAACTCCTGGCGGATCCGAGTCACCAACGAGTACTTGGCGAACGTCCCGTCCATCTGGCACGCCTCGAACCGCAGCGTCGGCGGATCACCGGGCTCGCACTCGAGCGCACCCTTGCCGGTGGCGTAGGACGGGCAGTGCTGATGCACCACGTCGTAGCCCCGGCCCGCCAGGGCCCGGCTCAACTGCGCCTGACCCGGATGACCGGAATAGTCGTGCACGACAACTCGAGAAGATGCCGTCGTCTGTCGTTCTTGCGTTGCAACCACTCGTCACCCCCAGACGGTTCAAGTGAGCGGAACGTTGAAGTGACAACTGCGGAGAGCCGAGAACCTTGCAGAATCAGCCACAAGAAATCGGAGCCGTTCGAGCCAGCTCCTTCCCATCGTCTGACTCGTTGCGCGACGAAATGCGCGCCGATCAGCGCATTCGCCCCGACCGCCGCCGTGACAGCGCCCGAGAATCCGCCTTTCGCCTACGCCCTACGGCAGAAGATCGTCGAGAAGACGCAGGATCTGACGAGGATCGACGCGTATGTCCGACGCCACGCCGCGATTCGTTCTCGATCTCCACGAGGAGTTCGCCGAACCGTCACCCACGAGGTAGCGATAGCGCAAACCCTCCACCGTCGTGGCCAAGGCCCAGAAACATTCGTTCACATAGTCGTCGGCGAAAAGTTCGACCACAGCCGCCCCAGGGGGACAGAAAGCGAGATTGGTCAGACCCGCACCGTGTGCACCGACGATGCATTCAGCCTCGGCGAACGCCCGCACCTGCTCGGCCGGCGACATCCGGCCCGGATCGATCGATTCGAAGCCCAGCGGCGCCAGCGCAGCCAGCACCTCGGCCTCGTTGTCCACCCGTCGCGTGCGCTTCTTGTCCCCTCGACCGACGTAGAGCCGGCGATGTGGAACGGCGACCCGCTCAGGCAGGAACTGGCTGCGCAGCCAGGGAACGATCCAGGTCGGCGTGCGCAAGTCGTCGTCGGGCAACGATGGCACGATCAGTTCGTCCGCCCGCAGATGCGGGTACTTCTCGGTGCTCAGGCAGCGATCGGCCGTGATGCCGAGATGGTCGAGCAGATCGCGTTGAAACCGAGTCTGCCGATTGACCAGATACTGATCGGAGTCGACCCCGGCCCGCCGCAGCAACTCGATCCGGGGGAGCACATCGGTGAGGAAGTGGTAGTAGTTGTCGCTGCCCCGAGTCGTCAGCACGCTCACCGACCCTCGAACCGAAATCACCTCGGGCAGGTGCCAGCGCAGGAAGACGGGATGCTGCGTGGGGACGGCAACGCCGTAGTAGGGCGAGAGGTCGAAGAGCAGCGTGTCGTCCTCGGTGACCACGGCGGCGTAATGGTCGAGGACCCTGCCGCTGACGCACACGGGCCACGACGTTGGGGCCGATCCTTTCCCGCTGGTGCTGCGGCGAACTGCCGGTGGTCCGCAGGAAGTCCCTCCGGAAGCGGCCGTACCAACTCCGTCGCGGTGGAGACCTCGACGACGTCGACCCCGCCGGCCGGATGCGCCTCGGCGTAGGCCGCTGCCGTAAGCGGCGACGTGGGCGGGGGGCGTCGGGCGGCCTACGCCGCCAGGCAGGCCTTCGCCGCCGGGCAGGCGTCGGGTGATCGGTGCTGCGACTTGCGCGGCGCGCAAGCGCTCCCGCCTTGACGAGCGGAAAAAGCGGGCGCAGGATCGACGGAAGGCGCGTCACGATGCCGCCGTCTCTGGTAAACACCTCGGATGCCTGCTGGGAAAAAGGGCGCGCGATCTCTGGGATCTACGGTCCAGAGCGCTCGGGCACAGGGCGTGGCGCTCCGCCTACTGGGTGTGGGAGATCGCCACGCATCCGGCCAACAAGGGCGGACGCCTGGCTGCGGAGCGACGGGCCATGACGTGGCACTGGCGTGCCCGCTCGGGTGACGTCGAGGCGGTCGTGACCGTCGACGGAAAGACCAAGCTGCGCGCCCGGCCGCACCAATTCAGTGCCGTGTGGACGATCTACGACGGCGTGCACGAATGGGAGGAGTTGCAGTTCTGCCTGAGCTATCTCAGACCCGGCGACCATTTCGTCGACGTTGGGGCCAACGTCGGTGTGTTCTCGACGCTCGTCGGTACTCGGATACCTGACGTGCGCATCACGGCTGTTGAGCCCTTCCCGCCGGTACGAGCCGACCTCGAGGCGAACCTGGCGCTCAACCAGCTCGACGTTGCCGTGGTGGATTCTGCCCTCAGCGACGCCGAAGGTGAAGCCACCTTCGAAGTGCTCGACCGCGATGTGCTCAACCGCCTGGCCGCGCCTGCGAGCGGTGGCAAGGCTCGGACGCACGCGGCATCACCGTGCCCGTAACCACCCTCGACCAGTTGGTGGGGGGCGACCCGCCGGCGCTCGTGAAGATCGACGTCGAGGGATCCGAGCTGTCCGTCATGCGAGGAGCGTCCCAGCTGCTCTCGTCCGGCGAGCCGGTCCTGTTGTTCGAGCACGCCGGACACTCCACTCACTTCGGGATCACACCGGCCGACATGCGCCGCTTCCTGCTGGGGCACGGCTACTCGATCTACCTGTTGGACGGAAAGTTGACGCCCTGGCACAGCGATACCCAGCCCCCGACGCCCAACGTGGTGGCCGCCCGCGACATCGCAGCCGTCCGGACCCGCCTCGAGTCCCCCGGTGGTGCGCCCGCCGTGCCACCGGTGCGGGTCGACGTGGACTACGGCGCTGCGGCGCCTGCCGCCAACTGAACACACCCGGCTGCCCACTGAGCACACGCCTCTCGAACAGGCTGCACCTGACTCTCGAGTGCCGGAGCTGCCGATAGGACCAAGGCTGCTCCCGCCTCTCAGCGACCTGGGGGGCATGAGTTGGAAACGGCCGAACGACGTCCGGCTTGCTGCCGACCTAGGAACCCGTCCATGTCCGGCCGCTGATGGCTCGGAGCTGGGGTGGAGCACCGTCGCGCGCTGCAGATCGGATACCTTGCCCGGGTGCGAGTGGTCGTGAATGCGGTTCCGGTTCGCGGCAACAGCCTGGGGATCGTCGTCGAGAACATGCTCATCGGGTGGGCAGGCCTCCATGCCGGGGATGAGCTCCATGTCGTGGTCCCGCCGGACCTCCTCGACCTGCCGAAATCCGTCACGGTGCATCCGGTGCCGCACCGGGGGTGGCGCCGCGACCGCATGGCGGCCATGAACGTCCTCGTTCCCCAGCTGTGCCGCCGGCTGGGTGCAGACGCGATGTTGGGCGTGACGCCGGCCACGACGATCGCTCCGCTCCCCTGCCCTCGCGCCTTCATCGCTCTCGATGTGCGGCATGAGGTGCACCCAGAACAGTTCTCGTTCCGGACCCGCCTCTTGCGCGGGGCGGGCTACGGCATCGGGTTCCGGCAAGCCAACGGGATCGCTTGCATTTCGGAGCGCACCCGGAACGACATCGTGCGCCGGCATCCCTTCCTGGCCCAACGACGCATCCGTACCGCGCCGCTGGGCGCCGACCACGTCCTGGGCTGGCCGGCTCGTGAAGCCAATGCCCCCTACGCCCTGACCTTCGGGCAGTGGGGGAACAAGAACGTCGATCTCACCCTGCAGGCCTGGTCCAACCTCCAGACTCAAGGCGACGCGCTCCCGCTGGTGCTGGTCGGCGTGCCCGACCACGAGCGCGACGCTGTCGGGGCTCGCGTGGCCGCCCTGGGCCTCTCGAAACTGGTCACGATCCGGCCGTGGCTGAGCCGGAATGAGTTCCAAGGTTGCTTCGCCTCCGCGGCGGTCGTCGTGTTCCCATCGGACCACGAAGGCTTCGGCCTGCCGGCCATCGAGGCCATGCGACTGGGCATCCCCCTCGTGATAACGCCGGACGAGGCCCTGCTCGAGACCACCGCCGGTCTTGCCACAGTGACGAAGGACTGGTCGGCCGAGTCGCTGGCCCTCGCCGTACCCAAGGCGCTGCAGTCCACGCCCGAAGAACTGAAGCGGTGCGTGGAGCACGCGGCGACCTTCACGTGGCAACGCATGGCCGGCCAAGTGCGCTCTCTCCTCGAGGACTGCCTGGAAGACCGCACGGCGAGATCGTGATCAGGTCAGCGGCGGCGGGCGAAGACGACAAGTGCCATCCAGAGCGACGTCGGCAGAACCCGCTCGACGGGACCGACTGCCCTGCGTAGAGCCGGCCACGGCTTGCAGTACTGCTCCAGACCGGTCCGGCGGGCCAGCGCCCAGTCGAACTGGGGGGCGAACAGTTCCTGCAGGTCATGTCGCGTGTTCATGCGATACGCCGTCTGGAACACGTCGCGCTCTTCGCGACCCGGTTGGAGGTGTTCGAGAACTCGAGCATGGGACTGATTGGGGACCGTCCTTGCGGCGAGTGCCAACGGCGAATGACGGTTGATGGTGCGGGCGATGAACACGCCCCCTGGACGGAGCACGCGGGCAAGCTCGCTCACGAAGGCAACCGGATCGGTCACGTGCTCGAGGACGAAGTCGCTGACGGCCAGATCCACCGTGGCGTCGTCGAAGGGCCAGACGCCCCCCTCGATCATCCTGAACTCGTCGATGATCGGATTGTCGGCACCTACCGCCTCGATGTCGATCCCGACCACGGTCCGCCCTTCCCCTCGGAGGTCTTGCCAGGCCCCACCTGGGGCTTCAAGGTCGACCAGGGCACCGCGGCCACATCCGACTTCGGCGATCAGCATCGAGCGGGCGGCCAAGGCTTGTGCACTCACCATGAACACGTGCGCACTGTCAGTTCCCAGGATCCGCTCGTCGAACATCTCGCCCAGACCGAGTGCCGCAAGGCCGTTGGTGGTGGACGTGCTCATACGGAACCAAGGGCCTCGTGTAATGAAGCATGGGCAGGGGTACCGACGGGCATGGTGACGCTCGCATTCTCCGGCTCTTCCTGCGGGACAGCCGCTCTGGGCCGGGAGCGGAAACAGAGAGCCAGCATGAACGGCAGCCAAAGCCAGCGATCCACGATTTCGGGCGATTGGAGCGAGAAGAACAGGACGGTGACGCACCCGGCCAGGATGACGTCGCGCATCGGGTCAGGTTGCGACGTGCGTCGTCCATTCAACAGTCGATACACGGACGAGGTCATCATGATGGCCGCACCGGCGAGCATGAAGATTCCTCCGGCGAACCAGTAGAGGATGACGATGTTGTGGGCCGGATAGGAAACGCCAACATCGGCGTCGTAGTACACGTTGATCGTCGCCTGGTCCAGACCGTGCCCGATGATCGGACTGTTCACGATGCCGCTCCACGAATGCTCGATGGTGGCCACTCGTGGGTTGACCGTGTTGTACCCGGTGTTGTTGCCAGTCGTCTGCTCGATCCGTGCGATCGGATTCAGATCGAACCCCGTTCCACTGGACTGGATGGAGACGGCGGCGAGGTAGACGACCGAGAGGGCGGCGATGATCCCGAGCCAGGTCCGCAACTTGAAACCGCGACGGATGAAGAGAACGAAGCAGCCGACCAGTGTGCTGGCCACTCCGGACACGGAGGCGGCGAAGATCACGGCGCCGGCCAGAACGGCGATGCACACTCCGAGGTACCAGTGGCGGCGCGCACCGAGCTCGACGACCAGGCCGATGGCGAAGACGAGGGCCAGGGCGAAGGCCACGGCAGCGATGTTCGGCTGGTTGCTCAACCCCTCGGCCCGGGACCCTTCCAGACCGGGCTGGTACGCAAAGCCAAGGATGTGGAACTCCGTCTGGAGGAACGCGACGAAGGCCGATGCCGTCGTGCCGACAACGAAACAGATCATGGCGATCTGGATGCGTCGTTCGGTGTCGAGGAGTTGTCGCAACAACCACTGGAGCACGAAGAACACGAAGATGGCGTTGAGGACAACCTCCAGGGAGGCGCCGGTGGAGTCCGCTTGCGAGGAGGCCACGACGCCGGCCAGGACGAAGATGAACGATCCGAGATACCACCCCGGGGCGGGCGGCGCCTTTGGTGGTAGCCGCCGGCTCAGAACCAGGAAGACGAAGGCGACGAAGAAGATGGCGTCGCTCACGTCCAGCGCCTTGCCGGCACGGAACTTCAGCAAGGGTAGAAAGACCATCCCGACGTAGACCAGGACACGCGACAGCGTGGTGAACAGATCGCCCTTGCTGCGCGCGACGGTCCGCTCCATCGTCAAGCTCCAACCGCCGAGAACCGAATCCGGGTGGAAGCGGCGCGGCGGAGTAGGTCGGCAAAGGGTGCTGGTCGGTGGACGCTCAACCTGCTCCCTCCCTTTCCTGGCGGTCGGTCGAGATCCGATTCGCCGAATAGTTCCTGCAGACGGCAACGTGGATCTTCTTCGTTTCTTACCCCTGTTTTTCGTGCCCTCCGCGCTCGACGGCCGCACACCCGAGACGGGAGCGAGCCAAGATGAACAGCTCTGAGCTGGGCCATCGCCGAGACCGGGTGTTCGACTCGCCGGGGCCGCAAGTTCGACCCGACGAGCCGCAAGTTCGACCGTCTGGCCCCGTTCATCTCACGACGGCGATTGCACGACCATCGAGGCCGTGTCGCGGTCACACTCCATGACCCAATTGACCAGGGACAACACCACCGAGGCCTTCGAACCGGGCGACGGCACCGACCCGGGGCGAACAGCAGCACGCACCTCCGTAGCCCCGACGGCTGGGCACGCAGAAACCGAAACTCGGCAGACCATTCCCGGGCAGGCCGGGGTCGGGCAGGCCGCGCCGGAGCGGGCCGGGGTCGGACAGGCCGGGGTCGAACCGTCCGGGCTCCGGGAGTACGGCGAACTGCTCTGGCGGAAGAAGGCAACGATCACCGTCGTGGCTGCTCTCTGCGTCGCTCTGACCCTCGCCTACAGTTTCGTGCTCACGCCGACCTACGAGGCGACCGCCTCGGTGCTGCTCGAGCCTGCCATCTCGCAGACGCTGATCCAGGCCGACTATCCCACCGGCCTGGCCCAGGTCCCCGACGTTCCCGACGGCATCGAAGTCCTCGAGAGCGCCTCGGTCGCCCAGCAAGTGCGCAAGCAGATCCCCAATGCGCCGAGCATCACGGCCACCCAGGTCGGCACCACGGACGTTGTGCAGGTCACCGCGAAGTCGACCGATGCCGCATTGGCCGCCCAAACCGCCAATGCGTATGCCCACGCCTACATCGCGCTCCAGCAAAAGCAAACCAGTGACATCTTCGTTTCCGCTGAGCAGCAGTTGCAGACCAAGATCAACACCCTTGGCGTGGCGATTTCGAGCATCAACACGCAGATCAGGACGGCGAGCGCCGGGACGGATGTCACCCCACTCGAGTCCCAGCTCGGCGAGTTGCAGAGCCAGTTGGGCAACCTGCAGAACCAGCTGCAGAACTACCAGTTCTTCGCCACCCAGGGCGTGAGCAACGAATCCGGCCAGGTGATCTCGTCGGCCACGCCGCCTACCAAGCCCGCGTCGCCCAAGACTGCCGAATGGACGGTCCTCGCACTCATCTTCGGGGTCATCCTGGGTGTCGGGGTGGTCTTGCTCGTCAACGCCCTCTCGTCGGACCCAGCCTGAACGGCTCCCCGGCCGGACGGCTCCCCGCCTGAACGGCTTTGGGCAGGAAGAACGCGGTGGACCGCAGGTCCACGCGCTGCTCGACGTTCTCCTCGGTGACACAGCGTGGAGGCATGGCCGAGTACGGCTGGGGGTCGGGGAATGGCACCGTTGCATCGAAAGCACAGAGGCCGAGTGGTGGGGACGATTCCGTGGCGTTTCGCCATGGGCACGCTCGCCCTGGTCCTGACGCTGTCGACGTTCGTGGTCGCTCCCCTGCTGCCGGGTGCCCAGGGGGCGGCGAGCCGGTCGTCGGGCACGTCCGCCCTGGGGTCCGCCACCGCCGCGGCCGATCAATCGGGCGTCGCCGCACCGACAGCCGACTGGACACCCCAAGCCGCCATCTACGGCACGGGTGCGCTGCGGGACCTTCCAGTCACCATGTCCGACGGGACGGTGTTGCGGGTGGACGTCTTCTTCCCCGTGACCCCGGGCACGACGGCGGCGGCGCCGGGGCCCTTCCCGGTGCTGTTGCAACAGACGCCGTACGGCAAGGAGTTCATCGAGTACGCCTCGGCCATCGCCAACACGAACGTCGACTACCTCGTGGACCGCGGCTACATCGTCGTCATCGCCGACGTGCGCGGGACGGGCGACTCGGGCGGCGACTTCGACCTTTTCGACCCCGTCCAGTCGACCGACGGCGTCACCCTGGCCAATTGGGCGGCCCGCCTGCCCCAGTCCAACGGCGAGGTCGGACTGTTCGGCGAGTCCTACATGGGCATCAACCAGTTCCAGACCGTCGAGGCGGCCGGTCCCGATTCGCCCATCAAGGCGATGTTCCCGATCATCGCGGGCAACGACCTCTACGCCGACACCGTGACCCAGGGCGGCATCCCCGACGCCGAGTTCGCCGCCACCTACGTGGCTCTGCTGTCGGGGCTGGACCTCTCCAACCCCGCGCTGCAACCGCTGGTGGCCGCGTTGGAGGACGGGGACGCGACGACGTTGACGGACGGGCTCGAGGATCTGCCCGCCACGGTGGCGCAGCACAGCCCCCAGCTGGTGTCGTTCTTGAAGCTCATCCTCGACGTCGAGACGGGCCAGGGTGCCGGCGCCTTCGACGACAGCTACTGGCAGGCCCGTTCGCCGGCCCACGACCTTGCTTCGGTCGTGTCCGACCACATTCCGGCCTTCCTCGTCGGGGGGTGGAACGATCTCTTCCAGTCGGGCGAGCCGCTCAACTACGTGGGGCTCCAGAACCTCGCCGACGGGCGCTCGCAGTACGCCGCCATGACGCCGGGCCAGAAGGTGACGCCGCGCTACCAGCTGCTCATGGGCCCCTGGCAGCACGTGACGACGGGAACCGGGGTGAACCTCTCCGCTCTCGAGCTGGAGTGGTTCGACACGTGGCTCCTCGGGGAACAGACGCCGTTGTCAACGACGACGACACCGTTGCATCTCGAGATCGAGAACTCGAGCTCGGGCGGCGCGCCGAGTGAGTGGGTGGACCAGGCCCAGTGGCCGTTGCCCGACGCCACGCCAACGGCGTACTACTTCGCCGCCGGGCGCAACGGGAGCGATCCGGTCTCCAACAACGACGGCGACCTGACGACGACTGCTCCGGCCGCGGCGACTGGGTCCGACACCATCACCTACGCGGGAGTGTCGAGTCCCTGTGACATCCAGACCGACCAGTGGGGAGCGGGGCTGCTGGCGCTCGGCTTCCAGTCGATCGATTCGAGCGACCCCTGCGACTACGACGACGTGACCCTGGGGTACGGCCCGGGCGCTCTCACCTATACGACGCAGCCCTTTACGTACCCGATGGTGGTCGCGGGGCCGATCGACGCCACCGTGTACACGACGTCCGATACGACCAACACCGAGCTGGCCGCCACGGTGGAGGCGGTGTCGCCCAGCGGTGACAGCGTGCCGCTTTCGTCGGGGGCGTTGCTCGGTAGTCAGCGAGCGCTCGACGGGACGCAAACCTGGACAGCCTGGAACAAATTGCCACTGCTCCCCGTGCATCCGCTGACCGCCCTCTCGCAGAAGCCGGTCGTGCCGGGCGCGGTGACGGAGAACGACATCCAGATCTTTCCGACCATGGCCGAGTTGCCGGCCGGGTGGCGCCTGCGGATCACCCTGACCACGTCGGACACGCCGCACCTGCTGCCCAGCCTGACCGACCTCCCGTCGCTGGCGGCGGGGATCTACCAGGTGCAACGGAACCAGGGGGCGGCGTCGGTGCTGAACGTGCCGCTGGCGCCGGCCTCGGACTTCGCCGCCTCGCCCTGCGGGAGCGTCTGCTCGGCCGACGGGCCGTAGGAGGGGCCGAGGGGGCGGGGCCGGGCTGGGTGGGCGCGGAATCGGGGGCTGGGGGACGGAGGAGGGTCCCGTACGATGGAGCGGTGCCTGTCGAACCGGTTGAGAGCGACGCGCCCGGGACCGGGTCCGGCGAGCTGAACGGGGCGATCTCCATAGAGGAGATCGAGGACGCGGTCGTCGATGGTGACTCGCCGCTTCCGGCACGCACGGGGACGGCGCGGGCGGCGCTGAGCCACCGGACGTTCCGGATCGTGTTCTTCGGGGCCTTTGCCTCGAACATCGGGACGTGGATGCAGAACGTCGTGTTGGGCGCCTATGCGTACGACCTGACGCACTCGAGCACGTTCGTCGGCGTCATCATTTTCGCCCAGCTCGGGCCGACGCTGATCCTGCCCATGTTCGGCGGCCTGCTGGCCGACAAGGTGGATCGCAAGCGGTTCTTGATCGTGTTGGCGATCGAGCAGCTCGTGTTCTCGCTGGGGGTGGCACTGGTCGTGCTGTCGCCACATCCTTCGCATGTGCTGCTGGTGCTGATGGTGCTCGGGGTCGGCTGCGGCAGCGCCATGTTCGGTCCGGCGTACTCGGCGATTCTTCCGGGGCTGGTCGGGAGGGCAGATCTGCCCGGTGCAATCTCGCTCAACTCGGCCCAGATGAACGCCTCACGGGTCATCGGTCCGGTCATCGGCGGCGTGCTGTACACGTTGATCGGGCCGGCCTGGGTGTTCGCCGGGAACGCGGCGACCTACCTGTTCGTCGTGCTGGCGTTGCTTGTGGTGACGCTTGCCCGCGGTGCCGCAGTCGCCGGCCCACTCGAGCCGCTGGCGCGAGCTGACCGCCGGCATCACCGTGGCCCGGCAGGACCGGGTGGTCGGGCGCTGCCTGGTGACCGTCTTCGTGTTCTCGCTGCTTGGCGCTGGCGTTCATCGGGCAGATGCCCGTGGTGGCGGCGCACAACCTCGGCATCAACCTCTCCGACTCCCCCGACTACGGGATCCTCTACGCCTCCTTCGGGGCGGGGGCGCTGGCCGGGGCCATCTCCATCGGGACGGTCTTCGCCCGGACCTCGAAGCCGATGCTGGTGCGTGTGTGCCTGGTCGGGTATTCGCTGTCACTGGCCGGGTTCGCCCTGGAGCGCAGCACGGTGCCGGCGTACGTGAACGTGGCGGTGACCGGGGCGTTCTACTTCGCGTTCATCACGGCGCTGAACACCACGCTGCAGGCCGAGCTGCACGAGAACGTGCGGGGACGGGTTTTGGCGCTGTGGATGATGGGATTCGGGGGGACGGTCGGTATCGGCAACCTGCTGGTGGGGCCGGTGGTGTCGGCCGTCGGGATCACCGACGTGTTGCTGTTCGGGGCGGTGGTGGCGATGCTGCTGGCTTGGTACGCCGACGTGCGGACGCCGGCGGGGACGGGGGCCGAGGGTCAGGTGGGGCTGGGGGTGGAGCTGGCCCAGTAGGCCTCACGTAGGGGCTTCTTGTAGAGCTTGCCGTTCTCGCCCCGGGGCAGCTGATCGGTGAAGTCGACCGACTTGGGGCACTTGTAGTGCGAGAGGTTCTGGCGGCTGAAGGCCAGGATCTCGTCGGCCAGTTCGGGGCCGGCGACGTACCCTGCGGCGGGCTGGACCACGGCCTTGACCTCTTCGCCCATTTCGGGTTCGGGGACGCCGAAGACGGCGACGTCGGCGACCGCCGGGTGCATGACCAGGACGTTCTCGATCTCCTGCGGGTAGATGTTGACCCCGCCCGAGACGATCATGAACGTCTTGCGGTCGGTCAGGTAGAGGTAGCCCTCCTCGTCGAGGTGGCCCACGTCCCACAGGGTGCCCCAGCCCTTCTCGTGGAAGCTCTCCTTGGTCTTCTCGGGGTCGTTGTTGTACTCGAAGGTCACGCCGCTGCGGCCGCCGAAGTAGACGACGCCGTCCTCGCCGGCGGGCAACTCCTCGCCGTCCTCGCCGACGATGTGGGCCTCGCCCCAGATCGTCTTGCCGACCGAGCCGGGGTGGGTCAGGGCTTCGGGCGAGGTGATCCAGGTCATGCCCATGCCTTCGGTGCCCGAGTAGTACTCGTGGATGATCGGGCCCCACCACTCGATCATGCGGCGCTTGACCTCGGGCGCGCACGGGGCGGCGGCGTGGACGACCGAGCGCAGGGACGAGACGTCGTAGGCGTTGCGCACCTCGTCGGGCAGCTTGAGGAAGCGGACGAACATGGTCGGGACGAACTGGGCGTGGGTGACCCGGTGCTCGGCGATGAGCTGGAGGCAGCGCTCGGGGTCGAAGTGGTCCATGACGATGGCGGTGCCGCCCATGCGTTGGATCGTCATCGACCAGACGAGCGGGGCCGAGTGGTACAGCGGGGCGGGGCTGAGATAGACGTCGCCCTCGCCGAATCCCATGATGCCGCTGAGCATGGGGACCAGGGTGGCGGACGTGCCGAAGGGTTCCCCGGTGAGCGCCCGGCGCACACCTTTGGGGTGGCCGGTGGTGCCGGACGAGTACAGCATGGCGAAGCCTTCGACCTCGCCGGGGAGCGGCTCGGGCGGGTACGGGAGGACGAACTCGTCGTACGAGCCGTAGCCCTCGACCAGGTCGTCGCCCAGCATGAGTCGCAGGTCGACGTCGGGGGTCCGGTCCCGCAGGTCGGCGGCGAGCGGCGCCAACGCGTCCGACGTGATCAGGGTCCGTGCGCCGCAATCGTTGACGATGTAGGCGGCCTCTTCGGCTGTGAGGTGCGTGTTGACCATGGTGTAGAAGAGGCCGGAGCGCTGGAGGCCGAAGGCGACCTCGTGCGTGCGGTGGTCGTTGGGCAGCACGACGGCGACGTGATCGCCGGTCTTGAGGCCGTGGGCGGCCAGGGCCTGGGCGAGACGGCAGGAGCGGGCCTCGAGCTGGGCGAAGGTGACGACCTGGCCGGACGAGGTAATGACGGCGGGCCGGTCGGGATGCTCGGCGACATAGGTGGCGGGACGAAACGATGCGGGAGGCGGATCGGTCACGGCCCTCTTCTAGTCGACGGGGCGGGGCGGGCGCACCAGGGCGAGTGGCGATTCGGCCCTGGTAACCTGGCGGTTCCGGCGGAGGAGACGTTGCAGGTGGCACGCGCCTGGCGCCGGGATCTCGCCGTGACGACGCGCACCTACTGCACGATTCTCTCGACCAACTACCTGCCCAAGGCTCTGGCGCTGGCCGAGAGTCTGCGCCGCTACGAGAACGGCGCCCGGTTGCAGATTCTCTTCATCGACCACGCTGACGACGCGACCTTGCCGGTGCTCGAGGGTGTGACCTGCTTGAGCACCTCGGTCCTGGGGCTGCCCCGTCGCGAGGTGCTCGGGCTGGCCATGAGCTACGACTTGGTCGAGTTCGCGACGGCGGTCAAGCCTCTCCTGTTGCGGGCCCTGCTTCGGGCCGCTGACCAGGTCTTCTACCTGGACCCCGACACCTACGTGACCTCGTCGATGGTCGAGTTGGGTCCGGCGCTCGACGCATCACCCGGTGGGATCCTGCTCACGCCGCACTTCTTGCATCCTGTGCCGGCGGGCACTGGCATCAGCGACGGGCACATGTTGCTCGTCGGCGTCAACAATCTCGGCTTCTGCGGGGTTGACCAGCGGACGGGTCCTTTTCTGGACTGGTGGTGGTCGCACTTACGGACCGAGTGCCTCTACGACCCGCTGGCGGGTCTGTTCGTGGACCAGAAGTGGATGGATATCGGGAGCTCGCTGTTCCAGGCGACGACCTTTCGACACGCCGGGTACAACGTCGGCGTGGCCAACCTGGCGGAACGGCCACTCGACGAGGATGGTGAGGGGTATCTCGTCGCCTCGACCGGTGATCGGTTGCGCCTGTTTCACTTCCACGCTTTCGACTCGTCATCACCGACCAGGTTGTCGACCCGCTCGGGGCACACGAGCGGGGACGACGCTGCCAGACGACAGCGTGACCTTGCGGCTCTGCAAGGAGTACGCCGAGGTCCTCGTCAGCTACGAACAGGCGCTCCCGGCCTCACCCCCCTACCCCTACGGGACCGATACCAGCGGGCGGCGAATCACGCGCCAGTTGCGCCGGGCCTACCTCCGGGACTCGCTGGCCGCTCCCGTCCCGGGGTCTCTGCCTGTCCCCTTCGATCTTGCCGAGGCCGGCGCGTATGAGCGCTGGCGACGAGGGGCTTGGAAGTCCGTCGCTCGAGGGTTGCTGGGCGAGACAGCCAAGTGCGTGCGTATCGTCCTGCCCGAGGAGTACGACAACCTCAGAAAGCGGTTCCCCAGGATTGCCGCCCACTTGAACGATCGATTCTCCGGTGGATCGGGGCTATGGGGCTAGAGGGGCAGCTCCGACACAGGGCGGTGGTCGTGTGCGCTGGGACGAAACGACACGGCGGCGGCTCCCGACGAGCGGCGCTGATGGGCCGGGACCGATTCTGAGACCAACTACGGTCTCGCTGGTGGCTCTGTCTGCGGCGGCGTCAGGCGTCGAGGAATAACCGTGCGGCTGGCCTTCGCCTACGTCTTCGCCGTCGTTCCGATGTCCCTCAAGCGCATCATCGCCCGCTACGTCTACGGGTGGGACATCGACCCGACGGCCTACATCGGACCCAGCGTGCTCACCGTCCGCCACGTGTCGTTGGGACCCGGCGCGACGATCGGCGGCCGGAACGTGATCACCAACCTCGACCGGCTTTCGTTGGGCGACGGTGCCTCCATCGGCTCGGGCAACATGATCAAGGGCTGGTGGGACCACCCGACCCAGAAGTTGCCCGGACGCAATCCATCGGTGACGCTGGCCGATCATGCGCAGATCGCGTCATACCACTACATCGATTGTGTCGATGCGCTCGAGCTGGGGCGCCATGCGGCCCTCGCCGGCTTCAGGTCCACAGTGCTGACCCACACGATCGACCTCATGCGCGATCAGTACACGGTCGGGCCGGTCGTCCTGGGCGACTACGCCGTTGCCATGTCGGGCTGCATGTTGTTGGCGGGGACGCGCATCCCTGCCCGCAGCGTCGTTGCCGCAGGATCGGTGGTCACGACGAAGCTCACCGAGGAGCTGACGTTCTACCGGGGCAATCCGGCCGAGGCAGTGCGACCGCTTCCGGAGCGGCTCAGGTTCTTCCATCGGGGCGAGGACTAACCCGCCCCGACCCAGCCCCTAGCGGACCTTCCTCCAGAAGGCACCCATACCGTCGATGTCGACGATCTCCTCGTCGATCCCGTGGGCCCGGCGGTAGTCCAGCACTGCTTGTCCGGCCTGCGACCGATGGCTCCCGTAGTCGTCGATGATGCAGAAGCCACCCGCCGACAGTTTTGGATAGAGCGCCTCGATGGCCTGCCACGTCGACTCGTACATGTCACCGTCGAGACGCATGACGGACAGCGCCGAAATGGGCGCACTGGGGAGGGTGTCCTTGAACCACCCCACCAGAAACCGCACCCGGTCGTCGAGAACCCCATAGCGCTCGAAGTTGTGGCGAACCTGGTCGGCACCCACGCTCAACCCGCTGCGCGTGTGCAGGTCGTCTCCCGTGTCGGCGGGGTACAAGGTCGCGTTCGGTGCTGGGAGGCCCTGGAAGGAGTCAGCGACCCACAGCACACGGCTGGTGTCACCTCGAACCTTGAGGTTCGCCTTCATGAAGATGCTCGCCCCGCCCCGCCACACACCCGCCTCCAGGAGGTCTCCGGGCACGTCGTCGTCGATGACGGTCTGCACGCAGTGCTGGATGTTCTCCATTCGGCGTAGGCCGATCATCGACTCGGCGCGAGCCGGCCAGTCACCGCCGACCTCTCGCCGCGTGGGGTCATACGGCTTCTTGTAGACGATCTCAACGTTGAGTCGCGACGCGGTCTGACCGACGAAATTGCCAAACCGTCGTTTCCACGAGGTGGAGCCGGCGGTGCGCACTCCGCCGAGGATGCTGTCGTTGTCCTCGGCCAGCGCGCCGGTCAGGCTTCGCTTGAGAAGGTCCAGGTAGAGCAACGCCGCTTCCGCGGTGTCATCAACGGTCTCCGGGTCAACCGTAGGAACGAGCACGACCAAGCCTCCTCACGACGGAGCGACGGATGCCGCCCAGGAAGGAGAACGCCGCTAGGACCCGATACCTTCGACGCCACTCACGTCCTCGAGGTCCTCCCCGTCCCCACGGTGGAAAAAGCCCAGCGTCTCGGGCAGGCTGCGGACCGGCTCAGCTGGGCTCCCGCCGTAGAAGGTGAGCTCCTCTGTCAGCGGCGTGTTGATGACGGAGCCGGCGGAGACGATCGAGCGTGCCGGTACCCGCGTGCCGCTGAGCAGCGTCGATCCCGACATCACCGCAGCGTGCGGCCCGATCTCGACCGGCCCGGTCACGAACCGATCCCGCACCAGGTTGAGGCTGTGCGTGAGGATCGTGCACCGGAACCCGGCCAGTGAGCTGTAATCCCCGATCTCCACCCGGTCCGAACAGTCGATTTCGTGCGCCACCGTGATCATGGCGTCGTGCCCCATGACCAGGGACGGTCGACGGTTCGGCGACTTCGGGAAGGCGTCCGCATCCGGGTCCGGCGACCGCGGGATCCCGACGATCCAGTTGCGGGTGGCAATGCTCGCCCCCTCGCCCATTCGCAGCTCTTCCAGGTCCTTGATCACGTTCAGCGGGCCGATGCTCGATCCCGGACCCATGGACAGATGGTCCACCAGGATGACGCTGCGACCGAGATACGCCGTGGGGTGGATGTCCCATCCGAGCAGCGTGCGGCCCAAGGTCGCCTTCAAGCGGGACGGGAGCACCAGCATGCAAATTGCCAAGACGAGCCGCAAGCATCACCCCGTTGGTCCGTTTGTAGATGGTGGAGGACGCAACTCTATCCAGAGCCCGCAACAGCGGACACGTGCCCGCCAGGGCCGATGATCGTCTGTCCGCGCGCACGCAGGAAGGGGCCACGGGAGCAATGGAGAGCGCAGGGGCGCACGAGCCGGCGGCACACTACGACCACGTCCACAGTGCCTGGCGCCTCATCATGGGTGAGGAGTTCCACTACGGGTACTTCACCACGCCGCAGACGTCGCTCCCCCAGGCGACGGCGGCCTTGACCGAGCTGATGCTCGAGCGGGCGCACATCGACGCAGGCGACCGCGTGCTCGACATCGGATGCGGCACCGGCTATCAGTCCTGCAAGCTGGCGGCAACACGGGACGCCCGTGTCCTCGGCATCACCACAAGCGTCAACGGCGTCGAGGCGGCGACTGCGCTCGCCGCCGAACGCCAACTCGACAGCACCAGCGGCGGCGCCAAGACCGGCAGCGGCCGGGGTACCGCCCACTTCGAGCAACGTGACGGCACGAAGACCGGACTGCCCGATTCCAGCTTCGACGTGGCCTGGGTCCTCGAATCCTCCCATTTGATGCGCGATCGTCAGGGCCTCCTGGCCGAGTGCGCCCGCGTCCTCGCCCCGGGTGGACGAATGGTGCTGTGCGACATCATCCGCAAGCGCGAGATCCCCTTCCGCGAGGTCCGGGGCCGCCGAGAGGACTTCGGCGTCCTGCGCGCGGCCTTCGGCGATGCGCACATGGAGCCGCTCGAGGAGTACACAGACACGCTCGAGGCGCTCGGACTGACCGCCACCGAGAGCATCGACATCAGCGCCGAGACGTTGCCCACCCTTGCGGCGTGGCGGGCCAACGCCGAGACACACCGACCAACCGTGCAGCGGCTCCTCGGCAAAGCAGGCGTCGACGACTTCGTCCGGGCGACGGAGATTCTCGAGTCGTTCTGGCACGACGGGACCCTGGGCTACGGGATCGTGGCCGCCGGAAAGCCCCGATGAAAAGCCCGATGAAGCGGACGAGCAGCCGCACCGACCCACTCAGCAACCCTGAAAGGAACTCCGAGCGTGCCCACTGACAACCATCCGGACAACGTGCGAGCCGTCGTCAGCGAATTCCTGGCCCGTATCGAGAAGAACGTTGACCCGTGGACGGACGACACGAGCCTGTGGGGCGGCGGCCTCGGACTCGATTCGCTCGAGGCCGCCGAACTCTCAGCCATGCTCGAGGACACGTTCGGGACAGACCCATTCTCGACCGAGGGCGACCTTCCCGAACGGGTCGGCGACGTCGTCGCGTTCTACGCGGCGGTGGCGACAGAATGATCGAGCTGCTCGAGGCGGCAGCCGCCGAGGCGCCCGAGCAGACCGCGGTCGTCAGCGCGGAGGGCACCGTTTCCTACGGCGAGCTCCTCGAGCAGTCCCGCCGTGTCGCGTCCGCCCTGCGCCGGGGTGGCATCACACGGTTCGCCATCGTCGAACCTGACGCCGCCTGGGTCATCCGTCTGTTGGCCGGCGCCGCCGGGGCCGGTGCCGAGCCCTGTCAGTACCAGCCCGACACCGAACCCAGCGAGCTCGCCGCGCAGACGGCGGCACTCGGTCACACCGTCGTCGTCTCCCGCCGGGACGACCTCCTCGCGCCGACGAGCGTGCTGCGGCCCGAAGTCCTCGCCCAAGCGCAACCCGACACTTCAAGGTCAGCCGGACCCCAGCCAGTACTCATCCGCACTACCGGGACGACGGGTGCGCCCAAGGCGGCCCGTCACGACTGGCGGATCCTCACCGGGACCGTCGCAGTCGCATCCGCCGAGCCGGCGCCCGATGCTCGATGGCTGCTGGCCTACGGTCCGCACCAGTTCGCCGGTGTCCAGGTCATGCTCCACACGCTGGCCAGCCGGGCCACGCTCGTGGCCCCCTTCCCCCGCCTGCCCAAGGACTGCCTGCAGGCCGTGCTCGACGAGAAGGTCACCTGCGTCAGTGCCACCCCAACCTTCTGGCGCTTCCTCCTGGCCGAGGCGCGCAGCCGCAACGCACAGCTAACCGCGCTCCAACAGATCACGCTGGGCGGCGAAGCGGTGCCTCAGGATCTCCTCGACGAACTGCGGAACCTCTTCCCCGAGGCGAGCGTCTCCCAGGTCTACGCCTCCACGGAGTTCGGCTCCATTACGTCCGTGCGCGACGCCCGGCCTGGCCTCCCCCTCGCCGCGCTCCACGGCGACGACAATCCACGAGCCACGCTGCGCGTCGAGGACGGCCAGCTCTGGGTGCGCGCCCGTGCTGGCATGCTCGGCTACGTCGGTGACTCCGACTCTGTCGCCGACCTCGGTTCTGTCGGCGACCACGGTTCTGTAGGCGACCTCGATCCGTGGCGCCCCACCGGTGATCTGGTCGAAATCGTCGGCGACCGCGTCCTGTTCCGCGGCCGCGACTCCGAAGTGATCAACGTCGGCGGCGTGAAGGTCCATCCGCTGCCGGTCGAAGAACGGATCCTGGCCCTGCCCGACGTCGAGGCGGCGCGTGTCTACGGTCGTCCCAGCAAGCTCACGGGCGCCATCGTGGCGGTCGACATCGTGCCGTCCGGAGGCGTGAGGGCGGCCGACCTCGACAAGGTGCGCCAGACGATAAAGGAAGCGGTGGCCAATCTCCCGCGCGCCTGCCAGCCCCGCAGCGTCACCCTGGTCGATGCCATTGAGACCCGGGGCGGGAAGACCGTCAGGAGGACACCCTCATGAGCGAACTCGAAGCGGAAACGGAAGCCACCCCCCCGGTCGCCATCATCACGGGCGGCAGCCGCGGTCTGGGCGCCGGGCTGGTCCAGGCGTTCCTCGACGCCGGGTACTGCGTCGAGACGTGCTCACGGTCCAGCACCGACACGGTCAAGGCCTGGGAGGACGATCCGGAGTACAAGGAACGGTTCCACTTCACGGTCTGCGACGTCTCGCATGCCGGGCAGGCAGACCGCTTCGTCAAGGACGCGGTAACCCGATGGGGTCGTCTGGACGCATTGATCAACAATGCGGGGGTTGCTCGCGAAGGCGTCATTGCGCTGTTCGGCGATGACGACCTCGATCAGGTCGTCGACCTCAACCTCAAGGGGACCGTCTACGTCACCCGCGCCGTGAGCCGCGTGATGCTGGCGCGACGCTCTGGTTCCATCGTCAACATCAGCTCCGTCGTGGGGCTCTCGGGTTACCGGGGTTTGGCCGTCTATGGCGCCACGAAGGCGGCCCTCGACGGCTTCACCCGCGCGTTGGCCCGGGAACTCGGCTCCCGCGGCATCACCGTGAACAGCGTCGCCCCGGGGTATCTGCGCACCGAAATGAGCCACGGCCTCGACGAGGAACAGTTGACCCAGATCAGCAGGCGCACCCCGCTCGGCCGTCTGGGCGAGCCCGCTGACGTAGCCCGGGCCGTTCTCTTCCTGGTCGACCCCGCCAACACCTACATCACAGGTCAGGTCCTCGTCGTCGACGGGGGTCTCACCAGTTAGTGGCGCGCCGCGTCGTGCATCCGCGGCACCATTGCCTCATGTGTGGGTGGGCGCACGCCAGAGCGATGTCGGGAACGCCAGAACCCTTCCCTCTGCGTGGCATGATCTGCCAAGTGACCAACGCCGGCCCATCGGACCACCACCTACGCGACCTCGTCCAACTGCGACGGGCGCGGGACCGGATGGATCGGGACTACGTCCAGCCCCTCGACGTCGAAGCACTCGCCCGCGACGCACACATGTCGGCCGGGCACTTCAGCCGCCAATTTCGTCTTGCCTATGGCGAATCGCCCTACAGCTACCTCATGACGAGGCGGATAGAGCGGGCGATGGCGCTGCTGCGCCGCGGTGATCTGAGCGTCACCGACGTATGTTTCGCCGTGGGGTGCTCGTCGTTGGGCACCTTCAGCTCGCGCTTCGCCGACCTGGTGGGGATGCCGCCCAGCACCTATCGTCGCAAGGCGGCCAACGGGACGGCGGGGATTCCCTCCTGCGTGGCCAAACAAGTCTCGCGACCGGTCAGGAATCGAGAAGCACTCCTCGCAGAGCCCCATTTAGTCTGATCCTCATGGATCTGACCATTTATTCGACGTTCCTCCCTCATGACGACCCCGAGGAGTCTTTGGCCTTCTACCGTGACGTCCTCGGCTTCGAGGTACGCCTCGACGTCGGATCCGGCAAGATGCGCTGGATCACCGTCGGCCCGCCCGGACAGCCGGGCACGTCGATCGTGCTCCATCCGCCAGCGGTCGATCCCGGCATCACCGACGACGAGCGCCGGACCATCACCGAGATGATGGCCAAAGGGACCTACGCCATCCTCCTGCTGGCCAGCGCAGACCTCGACCGCACCTTCGCCCAGCTGCAAACCAATGACATCGAGGTCGTCCAAGAGCCGACCGATCAACCGTACGGCCTCCGCGACTGCGCGTTGCGCGATCCGGCTGGAAACCTGATTCGCATCCAAGAGGTGCGCTGAGCCTCCCCGGCGGTCAAAATCCGCAGCAGGACCACATCTCCCGGTTCGGTCCCAGCCTCGCTTGATCTCAGCCCCGCTTGGGCGACCACTCCCAGCGTCGCACCGCCACGAAGGCCCCGACGACGCCCCAGATGACGATCACCAACAGATCGTTCCAGATCGACGTGCCAGGGATCGCGTTGAAAGTGTCGACCGAGGCCGTGATCATGTGCCTGATCGGGAAAAAGTCGGTGAAGGTGGCCAGACCTGAACCGGGCTTGACGGGAAAATACAGGCCCGACAGCGCGACCAGGATGAAGAAGACCAGACTCACGATCGGCCCGGCGGCATCCGCATTCGGCACCAGCGTGCTGATGCCCACGCCCATGGCGGTGAAGCTCAGCATGCCCACGATGAGTACGAGGATGAACTCGAGGATGTCGTGTGGTCCGGTGATCCCATAGCCGAACCAGCCGACGAGCAGCACGGCGACGATCTGGATCGCCGCCACGATCATGGAGTTGACGAAGATGGCGGCCAACAGCATCCACGTGGGCAGCGGACTCAGACGCAGCCGCTTGAGCAGGCCCATCTCGCGCCGATTGACCATCGTGATGGCCAGGATGTTGAAGCAGGCGGCCATGATGCCGTAGGTGACGAAAGCCGGCAGGTAGTACTGGTCGAGGTGGATATGCGCCAGATAGCCGACCGTCGAGTGGCCCGACGTCGAGAGGAAGATGACGACGAAAACCACCGAGAAGCCGATCGTCAGAATCGCCCCGATTGGATTGAGCCAGAAGGAGAGCTGTTCGAAGCCCACCTGCCGGGCCACCAGGGGCAGATCGCTCACTCCACGGAACGACCCCTTGATCGGCACGTCCGAGGTGCCGTTGGCCCCAGGCGCCGAGCGTCCGGCTTCGGATGACGCGCGGGTCGTGCTCATCGGGCGGCTCCCGTCGCCGGCTCAGGTTCGTCCTGCTTCGGTTGCTCGGTCAACCCGAGATAGATGTCCTCGAGCGAGACGCGGAGCACCGACAGTCCCGCCAGTGCGTGGTTGCCATCGAGGGCCCACCCGGTCAAGTCGTGCAGGACGCGCAGCTCGTTCTCGGTGTGCACCTCGACGTGTCGGTCGTCGACCACCGCCGCCGACGAGACGCTCGATCCGAGCGGCAGGTCTTCGAGCGCGACACCGTCCGGCAGCTTGAAGCGGATCGTCACGGCACCGAGGTCGCGGCCGCCGATCGACGACGGCGTCCCCGAGGCAACAATCTCCTGGCCGAACAACACGGCCACCCGGTCGGCTAGCGCCTCCACCTCATCCATGTAATGGGTGGTCAGGAGCACGGTCGTTCCGGCACCGGCCAGTCGCCGGATGAGCTCCCAGGTGTCGCGACGCCCGGACGGGTCGAGCCCGGTGGTCGGCTCGTCGAGGAAGAGCAGGTCGGGGTTGCCGATGATCCCGAGGCCCACATCGAGCCGGCGTTGTTGGCCTCCCGAGAGCTTCTTGATGCGGTCGTCCGCCTTCTCCCCCAACCCGATGAGCTCAATCACCTCGTCGACCGGACGGGGATGCGGGTAGTACCCGGCGTTGCGCGTCAGGACCTGGCGGACGCTGTAATACGGTTCGATCGCCAGCTCTTGGAGCACCACACCGATGCGGGTGCGCAGCCAACGCTGGGTGCTGTGGTCAGCCGGATCGACCCCGAGCGTCTCGACGCGCCCGCTGGTCCGATCGCGGAATCCCTCCAGGATCTCCACGGTCGTCGTCTTGCCCGCGCCGTTCGGCCCCAGCAACGCAAAGACTTCGCCGGGTTGCACCTCGAAGGACACATCCCGCACGGCGACGTTCGCGCCATACGACTTGGCAAGATGCTCGACGGCTACCGCTGGCACGTTCCCACCCCAACCAACATCCGCTCGACGTTACTGGGATACCCGGGCTTTCCTGCACCGTGACCGTTGCGGATCCCGTACCGTGACCGGTGCAGGTCAGGACGGGGTACCGGCCGCCACCTTCGTTGCAGGCACATCGGGGGCCTCGGCTGCCGCCAGGACTTTGTCCAGCAGATTGCGCAGTTCGCGCAACTCAGACTGCGGGAGGGCCTTCAACGAGGCCGGCGGGACGGAAAGAACGGCGTCGATCTCCTGGCCCAACCTCCGCCCTTCGTCAGTGAGCACGATGATCTTGACCCGGCGGTCGTCGGGCGCAGGTTCTCGACGTGCGAATCCCCGCTGTTCGAGGTCGTCGACCAGGGCCGTGATGTAGGACGGATCCACGCCGATGCCGCGGGCCACGTCGCCCATGGAGATGCCGTCCTCCTTGGAGAGACGCATCAACATTTTGGTGACACCGGGCGACAGCTTCAGCCGGGCGTTCAACGCGGCCATCCGCTCGACGTGCTCGCCCTCGGACGTGATCCGACGGAGGCGCTCGAACACATCCTCGGCCAATCCCACCCCGCGATTGTCCCATCCGAGGAACTCTTTGACAACACCTGACCTTTGAGTATTATGAAGTATTCCTATGGCATCCCCCGAAGCCCCCTCCTTCACGCTGTCACCCGAGCTCCGGCGCACCTCGACCGTCGTGGTGCTCGGGTCGATCATGTCGATTCTCGACACGACGATCGTGGCGGTCGCCCTTGCCACACTGGGTCGTGACTTCCGGGTCTCGGTGACCACGATCCAGTGGGTGGCCACGGGCTACCTGCTGGCGCTGGCCCTCGTGACGCCGGTCAGCGGCTGGGCGGTGGACCGCTTCGGCGGCAAACGGATCTGGATGACCTCCATCGCGCTGTTCGTGATCGGCTCGAGTCTCTGCGGCCTGGCCTGGTCGGCCGACTCGCTCATCTTCTTCCGCGTGCTCCAGGGCATCGGCGGCGGCATGTTGCTCCCGGTCGGACAGTCGATGCTCGCTCGGGCGGCCGGACCGCAGCGCATGGGCCGTGTCATGAGCATCATCGGGGTGCCCATGGTCATGGGACCGGTGCTCGGCCCGGTGCTCGGTGGTCTCATCGTGTCGAACTACAGCTGGCGTTGGATCTTCTACATCAACGTGCCGATCGGCATCATCGCACTCATCCTCTCGAGCAAGTGGCTGCCCAAGTTCGACGGCGAGGAGCGGCTCACGACCCCCTTCGACACGATCGGGTTCTGCCTCCTCTCCCCCGGGCTCGCCGCGCTCTTGTACTCACTGTCCGAGGTGGGAACGACCGGGAGCTATACGAGCACCTCGGTTCTGGTCAGCTTCGTTCTGGGCCTCGCCTTGACGTTGGGCTTCGTGTTCCACGCCCTGCGGGCGAAATTCCCGCTGCTCGACCTCCACCCGTTCAGGAACCGGAACTTCACCATTGCGAACATCTGCATCTTCGTGATCGGCGCCACCCTCTTTGGCTCCATGTTCCTCTTGCCCATCTACTACCAGGTGGCCCGGGGTCAAGAGGCCTGGCAGGCCGGCCTCCTGATGGCTCCCCAGGGACTCGGTGCCGCCTGCATCATGCGCTGGGCCGGAACCATCACCGACCGGTTCGGGCCGCGCCGCGTCGTTCCATTCGGCATTCTGCTCATGGCGGCCGCCACGATCCCCTTCGCCTTCGTCACCACCTCGACCAACGAGGCCCTTCTCGCGGTGACATTGTTTGCCCGCGGCCTCGGGCTGGGTCTGTCGATGATGCCTGTGACGGCAGCCGCCTACTACGACCTCAACCACGCTGAGATCCCCAAGGCCTCCACCGTCATGAACATCGTGCGCCTCATGGGTGGATCGGTGGCCACGGCCCTGTTCGCGGTGGTGCTCGAACGGCAGATCATTTCCAACCTCGGTCCGATTGCGGCGAAGGCCGGGGGCAGCGCAGGAATCATCTCGTCCACGGTCAAGTTGCCACCCCAGGTCGCAGATCCGGTGGCGGCCGCCTTCGCCCACACCTTCTGGTGGTCGGTAGGCGCAATCCTCCTTGCGTTCATCCCCACCCTCTTCCTGCCCAACCACGCCGCCGCCCCGTCGCCTGGGGCGTCGTCGGACGGCGAGAGCCAGGGTGGCCCTCGCGTCGCAGGGGCCATGCTCGAGTAGGCAAACTGGGAGCACGTCCACTCCCCGAAATCGTCGTGGGGCCGACCTCGGCGCGGATCCCCGAACTGGTGACGCCGGTTCTGCGCCCGTCAACACGCCCGCGCTGAAGGCGTCCCTCTCCGAAACGTTGGCCGGCGCAGGCTTCGTCGCCGCCGAAGAGGAGGCCGAGGAGCTCCTGGGCGCGTCGGGGAACGACGCACTGACGCTGGCTGCTCTGGTGGCACGACGTCTGGCGGGCGAACCCCTGGCCTGGGTGACCGGCTCCTCCTCCTTCGTCGGGCTCGAGGTTCCGGTCCTGCCCGGCGTCTACGTACCTCGCTGGCAGAGTTCCGAGCTCGCACTGCGGGCGGTGGCCCGGCTGCCCGAAGCGGGAGCGGCGGCCGACGTCTGCACCGGATCGGGCGCCATTGCTCTGGCGCTCCGCCAGGCGCGGCCCTCGGCGCGGATCGTGGCGACCGACACGGACCCGACCGCAGTGGACAATGCGCGGGCCAACGGCATTGACGTGTACCAGGGCGACCTCTGCTCACCGCTCCCGAACGACCTGCGCGGGCAGCTCGACGTCGTTGTCGCTGTGGTGCCCTACGTACCAACTGACGCGCTCACGCTGCTCCCCCGAGACACGTTGAGCTTCGAGGACGTTGCGCACTACGACGGTGGTCCCGACGGGATGGTGCTGCTCGAGCGACTGAGCAGGGAGGCGCCGGTCTACCTCCGGCGCGGGGGCCGGCTGCTGCTTGAGTTGGGCGGCGACCAGGCCGAGCGCCTGGCCCCGGTCCTGGAGCGATTGGGCTATCGCAGTCTCGACAGCTGGTCCGACGGTGAAGGCGACATTCGGGGTCTCGAGGCCGTTCTCGGCTGAGCGGTCAGCGGCGGGCGAAGACGAGGGCCACCGGGCTGCGGTCGACGAGCCGCCAGCGCGGGTCTCGGGCCAGGTACTCGGACAGCGAGGTGCGTGGGGCCCAGACGACGTAGGACACGTGGTACGACGACAGGACCGGGTCGGGATTCGTCGTCATGTTGGTGATGGCGAAGAACTCGGTGAGCACCGCGCCCTCGAAGAGGTCGGTACGGCCGTCGACGAAGGTGGCCCGGTGACGGGCGATGGAGTAGTCGCCCCACGTGTACTCGGTGAAGATCCGCCCGCTGCGACCACTCAGATAATTGAAGGCCTGCACCGGCTGCGAAGGTGCCACGGTGCCTGCCGGCACGGCCGGGACAGCGAGGATCGCCACCGCCCAGGCCACCATGCCGGCGCCGGCGCAACGGCGCGCCGTCTCCCCCCACGGTCGACGCTGCGGCAGGCAGGCGGCCAGACCCACCGCGACCAACATGAGGTACACGACCAGACGTTGGGTGCGCAGCGCTTCGACGAAGAGGACGGCCCCGAGCGATCCTTCGAGCACCGGGATCCGCCGCAGCCGGATGCACGCCACGAGCACGACCAACGGCACGCAGTACACCAGGAGCACCATGGCCGAGTGGAAGTCCGGCGAGTTCCACTCCGAGATGTACTGCGCGATCTGGCCGTTTCGGCTGACGCTGATGTCGTACGTGAGCAGGCCCGGGCCGTACGGCGTCAGAAAGCACGCCACCACGCTGGCGAGGAGGGCCAGGGCGAGTGGCCCGGTGTGGCGTGATTGGTCCGACCCACCGACCCGCTCGACCAGCCGGGCCGGCGCCAGCGACCACCCGAGTTCGAGGGCGAGGACGAGCAGACCGATCAACACGGAGCCGTGGGTATTGACCCACAGCACGCACAGCACGGGAAGGGCGAACAGCCAGCGCGGGTTGGACCGGGCCTTGGCCAGGAGCAAGAGCTCGAGCGGGAACCAGACCAGGGAGAAATCGAGACCACGGTCCTCGACGATGACCCCAGCCAGTCCGACGGACAGGAGCAGGACGATGGCGGCCACCCGGCCGCCCCGGGCGCCCAGCACACGGGCGTACACGGTGCTGGTGGCCAGACTCAGTGCGCCGAGGACCACGGCGTAGACGGTGTAGGCCGAGGCGCCGAAGGCCCGCGACATCTCTGCCAGGACGATCTCCGAACCCCACTCGTCGGTGATCCAGCGCGTGTGCGACTCCGTGTAGCTGAACGGGTCCAGTCCGATCATCCTGTGATGGGTGAGCATCCATTGCCCGGCGGCCATCGACCAGAACTCGTCGTTCGAAAGGTCGTGGCCGAGTGCCACCGCACACACGAAAGTGACGCCGAGGGCCAGACCGGCCAGCTCGATCACCCAGAGGGGCAGGCGGCGGGACCCGGTTGGTGCGTCCGCATCCTTCGCAGTGACCGAGGCGGCGTCGGCCGTAGACACTCTCGGTGTCTCGACGGCCCGGACGCTCGCCTGCACTACTCCCCCTCCGTGCCAGTCCCCCAACCAGCACCCCTGCAGGGCACGGTACAACGCCGATCGCGCGGGAGCCGTCGCTGGACGGTTGCAATCGCGTCGCTTGCGATCAACAGGTGGGCTGCAAGACCAGGGCCTTGAACTCGGCGCCCCACTCGTAGATGATGCCACGCACCCAGTCCCAGAAACCCTCCGGCTCCACTCCCACCTCGAGCACCTGCCCGGAGTAGCAGCGCTCGATGCGCAGCCGGGCCCGGCTCGCCTGCGGGATCGGCATCACCACGATGATCCGCTTCCAGCCGTGCAAGGCGGCAAGACGCTTGATGGAACGGGCCTCGCCCTGGGTCGACTGCGGCTCGGCATAGAAACAGATCGTCTTGGCCGAGGGGTCGACCTGTTTGACCGCCGCGCTCACACAGGGCACGCCCGGGGCCAGAGAGAAGGCCACGGTGGGCGCGTAACCGTGCTCGACCAGGCGGACCCCTTCGTGGGGCACGTTGTTGTTGGGGCCGCCCAGCACGACCACGGCGTCAGCGCGCTCGGGAGCGTTGAGTTCGGGCTTGACGAAGAGGACGACGGTCAGCACGACGAAGGCAATGACCAGAACCGCCAACACCAGTGCAATGATCCGAGACCACTTCCCGCGCAGCACTCTCATAGGACCGGGCGACATTGTGGCAGGAGGTCGCCGCCTCCCGGCATCGGGTGCACGCGGGGTTAGGTGATCAGAGGATCGCGCGGCAACCCGAGGATGCGTTCGGCGATCTGGTTGCGCGTGATCTCGGACGTCCCCCCGGCGATGGACATGGCCCGCGTGGCCAGCTCGGAGTTTCCGGCCAGGGCGTCCTCACCCTCCAAGAAGGCGACGGCCGGTCCGACCAGGTCGCCTTGCAGCCGGGCCCGGACATGACCGTGCTCGGCCAGCACCAGCTTGGTCACGTTGCCCTCGGGTCCCGGTCCTGCACCGACCACGGCCCGCTGGGCCCGCCGGAGGTTGAGCAGCTTGAGGGCGTGCTCCGTGCTCAGCGCCGCTCCGACGCGGGCCGAGGCGCCGGGGACGCGGTCACCGGCCCGCTCGAGCAGGGCCAGCAGATCCATGGAGCGGAAGAGGCCGCCGGAACTGCCTCCGATCGACACACGCTCGTTGCCGAGGGTCGAGCGGGCGACGGTCCACCCGTCGTTGACGGCGCCGACCACGTCGTCGTCGGGCACGAACACGTCGTCGAAGAAGACCTCGTTGAAGCCCGCGTTGCCCGTTAGTTGGCGCAGCGGCCGTACCTCGACTCCGGGTGCGTGCATGTCGATCACCATCGTCGTGATGCCCGCATGCTTCGGGACTTGCGGATCGGTGCGCACGGTGGCCAGACCGAGATGGCAGTACTGTGCGCCGCTCGTCCACACCTTCTGCCCGGTGACCCGCCAGCCGCCGTCGACCCTCGTGCCCCGCGTCGTGACGGCGGCCGCGTCGGAACCGGCGTCGGGCTCGCTGAAGAGCTGGCACCAGACGTACTCGCCCAACAACGTCTGCCGGACCCAGCGCTCCACCTGGTCCTCCGTGGCGTACTGGTTCACCGTCATGATGTTCCAACCGGTGATGCCGAGTGGCGGCACCCTGACCCCGGCGGCACGCAGCTCCTCGTCGATGACGATCTGCTCAACGGCCCCCGCGGCGCGACCCCACGGTTTCGGCCAGTGCGGGCACCATGAGCCCGGCGTCGATCAGCGCCGCGCGCTGCTCTGGACCGGAGAGGCGGCCGAGGCGCAGCGCCTCCTGGCGCACGTCCGCCCTGATCGCCTCCGCCTCGGCCGGCAGGTCCAGCGACACCTCGCGGGTCGTCCCCCGGGCCACGGAGACGGTGACGTCGGCCGCGTCGTCCGGGGAGCCCGACAACGAGTCGAGCACGAGGGCTCGCCGGAGGAAGAGGTGCGCATCGTGCTCCCAGGTGAATCCGATGCCACCGTGTATCTGGATGTTCATCTGCGCGTTCTGCACCGCCGGCCCGAACGCCAGATGGGCCGCCATGGCCGCCACGAGCTCGAACTCGTCGACTGAGTCGTCAGCAGCCCGGGCGGCGTCCCACACGGCCGCGGTGGCGACCTCGGCGGCAACCAACATGTCGGCGCAGTGGTGCTTCACGGCTTGAAAGGTGCCGATGGTCCGACCGAACTGCACGCGCACCTTGGCGTAGGCCACGGCCGAGTCGGTGCAGGCCGCCGCGATGCCGACGGCCTCCGCAGCGCCCAGGGTGCGCGCCAGCGCCCGGGCGCGCCGGGCGCCCCGGGCGATGACGTCGCCTTCCACCACCCGTACCGACGACAGGGTCACGGCGGCTGAACGGCGGGACGGATCGAGGTCCTTGCTCGTCCTGACGGTCACGCCGTCGGAATCCGGGCGCACGACGACCACGTCCTCGCCCAGGCGCAGCAGCAGGAGGTCTGCCGAGGCCCCGCCCAGGACGATGCCGGCCGGCCCGTCGAGCAGCCCGTCGGACAGGGTCAGCGACCCACCGAGTCCGAGGGCGCCGGTGACGGAGCCGTCGGCCAGCCCGGGGAGCAGCGCCGACTGCAGATCGGGCGTGGCGCACTGGGCCAGCAGCGCCGAGGCCACCACCGTGGGGAGGAAGGGCCCGGGTGCCACCTGGCGCCCGAACTCCTCGAGCACGACGATGAGCTCGCTGAGGGCCGCCCCCGCTCCGCCGTACGCCTCCGGCAGGTGGATACCCAGCCAACCGAGGTCGGCCATCTCCCCCCAGAAGGTGGGCCGAGGTTCGTCGTCCGCTTCGAGGAGGGATCGGTTGGCCGCCAGCGCGCCGTGGGCCTGCAAGAAGCTGCGCACGGTGGAGCCCAGCTCCTGGTGCTCGTCGGTGATGGCGATCGACATGCGAAACCCCTTGGCGCCGGCCCGGGCACCGCTGGTCGGCAGGGCCGCCGGTGGGCTGCACCACCGGCCGCAGCGACACTAGTGAACGAGCCCGCGTTCGCCCCAACCGGCACGGTACAGTGACGACCGTGGAGTAGAGCCTGACGCGCCGGTGTCGCACACCCGCAGTCCCGTCACCCGTTTCCCTCGCGCTCTGGAGCTCCACATGTCCGCCTCAACCGCCCTCTCGGCCTCGCTGTCGGCCCGTCATCTCAGTTTCGAACGCGGCGGGCGTCCCGTTCTCGACGACGTCTCGCTCACCGTCGGTCCCGAAACCCGCCTTGGTGTGGTCGGCCCCAACGGCGTCGGCAAGTCCACCCTGTTGCAGCTGCTGGCCGGGCTCCTCACTCCCAGTTCGGGCACGGTGCGAGTCGATCCGCCCGCCGCGACGGTCGGCTATCTGCAACAGGAACACGCGGCGGCCTCCGGTGAGACCGTGCGCGTCGCCCTGCTGCGACGCACCGGCGTCGCCGCCGCCGAGGACGAGTTGGCCCGCGCCGCCGCCGGTCTCGCTTCCGAGGCGCCGGCGACAAGTGGAGTGCCGAAGGCCGATCCCGCTGAGCGTTACGCCATCGCCCTCGCCCGCTACGAATCGATGTCCGCCGGCGACTTCGAGTCCCGCCTGCTCACCACGCTCGAGGAGGTGGGTCTGCCCGCCCGCATCGCGGGGCAGGATTCGGACACGCTCTCGGGCGGGCAGACCGCCCGGGTGGCGCTGGCCGCCATTCTGCTCTCGCGCTTCGACATCAGCATGCTCGACGAGCCGACGAACGACCTCGACTTCGACGGCCTGGGCCGCCTGGAGGAGATGGTGCGCCGACGGGCGGGCGCGTTGATCGTCGTCTCGCACGATCGCGCCTTTCTCGATCGAGCCGTGACCGACGTCCTGGAGCTGGACGAGCACACGCGCGGTGGCCGGCTCTTCGGCGGTGGATGGTCGGGCTACCTCACCGAGCGCACCGTGGAACGAGCCCACGCCGAGGAGGCCTACGGCATCTACACCTCGCAGCGCGACGAGCTGCGCCAACGCGCCCAACGGGAGCGGCAGTGGGCGACCAAAGGGGTCGGCCGCGAGAAGAAGTCCCCACGCGACAACGACAAGGCGCAACGCGACTTCCGCGTCAATCGGACCGAGAAGCAGGCGTCACGGGCCCGGCGCACGGAGCGAGCGCTCAACGCGCTCGAAGAGGTCGAGAAGCCCTGGGAGGGCTGGGAACTCCGCTTCAGCATCAACGAGACCGGCCGTTCGGGTGCGGTGGTCGTCCGGCTGGAGGACGCGGTGCTCGAGCGGGGCGAGTTCCGTCTGGGACCCTTCACGCTCGACATCGCCTGGGCCGACCGCGTCGCCCTGGTCGGAGCCAACGGCACCGGCAAGACGAGCCTGGTGCAGGCCCTCCTCGGGCAACTCCCCCTGAGCGCCGGCGCCCGGCGCATGGGGCCGAGCGTCGTCGTCGGCGAACTGGCGCAGGACAGGCGCCTGTTGCGCGAGTCGGGCACCCTTCTCGATGCGTTCCTGGCCGCCGTTCCCGGGATGCGCCCGGACCTGGCCCGGTCCCAGCTGGCCAAGTTCGGGCTGGGCGCCGACGCGGTCACCCGGCCCCAGTCGTCCCTCTCCCCGGGCGAACGGACGCGGGCGGAGCTGGCGGCCTTCGCAGCCAGCGGCGTCAATCTCTTGGTGCTCGACGAGCCCACGAACCATCTCGACCTGCCCGCCATCGAGCAACTGGAGTCTGCTCTCGACGCCTATAGCGGCACGCTCGTGCTGGTGTCACACGACCGCCGGCTCCTGGAGCAGGTGCGCGTCACCCGCACGATCACGCTGCCCGCGGCAGACGAGGCCTTCCGCGGGCTCCGTGAGGAACACCTATGACGCCGGCCAGACATGCGCGTAGTGACCGACGGGTAAGCCGGCCGGCCTGAGCGATCGCCACGGGACTGGCGACGATGCGGGGCACCGGCCGGGGCGCTCCGGTGAGAACCCGAGCGCCACCTGTGTATCGTGATCCCGGGGCGGGAGCACCAAGGGAAGAGACACAGGGAAGGCGGTTGGATGCACCGTGGGCACATCCTCGCGCCCAGAGCCGAGGCATGCCGTCACTGTCATGGGACCTGACGCGCCGAAACCGGACTTCCAAGTCCTCTTCGAGTCGCTGCCCGGGCTCTATATCGTCCTCGATCCGGAACTGACCATTGTGGCGGTCAGTGACGCCTACCTCGCCGCGACCATGACGCGAACGCGACGCCCTCGTCGGCCACTACATCTTCGACGTCTTCCCCGACAACCCCGGCGACCCACACACCGAGGCCGTGCGCAACCTCGACGCCTCGTTGCGCCGCGTGCTGCGCGAGCAGACCGGCGACGCCATGTCGGTGCAGAAATACGACATCGAGCGGCCGGCGGCCGAAGGTGGTGGCTTCGAGGAGCGCTTCTGGAGCCCGTACAACTCCCCCGTCCTGCATGCCGACGGCTCCCTGGCGTACATCATTCACCGGGTCGAGGACATCACCGAGTACGTGCAGCTGCGCCAGTCCACCGCGAAGCCCGCAGAGAACGTCGACGCGATGGAAGTCGAGATCATCCTCCGGGCCCGGGAGGTGGCCGACTCCGGACGCCAGCTCAAGGAAAGCAACGCGGAGCTGGCCACCCTCTATGCGCGCTCCCAGGAGCTCGACCGCGTCAAGACGAACTTCATCGCCAACGTCAGCCACGAGTTGCGCACGCCGCTCGCCCTCATCCTGGCCCCGGCCGAGCGGGTGCTGGCCGAGTTGGCGCCCGAAGACCCGCACCGGCGTGACCTCGAGGTGGTGTTGCGCAATGCCCGGGCCCTGCTCGGCCACGTCAACGACCTGCTCGATGCATCCAAGCTCGAGGCGTCCAAGCTCGATCTCGACTACAGCACGGTCGACCTCTCGCACCTCGTACGCCTCACCGCCAACAACTTCGAGACGCTGGCCGTCGACCGCGACGTCGACTTCCAGGTGGTGGCGCCGCCCGCCGTGCCGGCACAGGTCGACCCGTCGCGCCTCCAGCAGGTGCTCCTCAACCTCTTGTCCAACGCGTTCAAGTTCACGCCGGCGGACGGACGGGTGCGGATCGAGCTGACGGGCGTGCGCCGGGGCCGGGTCGACGGCGGCGGCCGGGATCAGGGCAAGGATGGGGCTCAGGGCGGGAACGCCGACGACGGCGATGTCGTGCGCATCGAGGTGGCCGACAGCGGCCCGGGCATCGCACCGGACGACCGGGGGCAGGTGTTCGAGCGTTTCCATCGACTCGACGGCCAGCCCCACACGACGTGGGGCAGCTCCGGACTCGGCCTCAACATCGCCCGCGAGCTCGTCCAGCTGCACGGCGGCTCCATCGGCGTGGACGACGCGCCCGAGGGTGGGGCGCTCTTCGTGGTCGAGCTGCCGCTGGTGGCGCCTCCGGGGACGGCGGTGCGGGCCGACGGGCAGACGGCACCCGCTCCGACGCACACCGCCGAGCCCGCAGTCCCGGCAGCACCGGCAGCTGCATCGTCGCCGAGAGCGCCGTCGTCGGCGTCCGCCACCACGTCCGCCGCGGCCGGCATCACCACGACGACGCCGTGGACCAACCACGACGTCGACCGCCCCCTGGTGCTCGTCGTCGAGGACAACGTCGACATGAACCACTTCGTCTGCGACGCGCTGAGCGCCGCCTACCGGGTGGCCTCCGCCTACAACGGGCGCGAGGGCGTCGAACGTGCCCGTGCGCTCCGTCCCGCCGTCATCGTGTGCGACTTCATGATGCCCGAGATGGCCGGCGACGAACTCGTGCGCCAGGTCCGCTCCGAGCCCCGCATGGACACCACGCCCATCCTCGTGCTCACCGCCCGCAACGACTCCGAGGCCCGCATCGACGTCCTGCGCCGGGGCGCCAACGACTACCTGCTCAAGCCCTTCTACCAACCCGAGCTGCGGGCCCGGGTCGACAACCTGATCAAGGTCCGCCAGGCCGAGGAGCACCTGCGCGCCCTCGACATGGCCAACGACCGGGACCGCATCGCCCGCGATCTGCACGACCTGGTCATCCAGCGCGTCTTCGGGGTCGGGATGCGGCTCACGGCCATGCTGCCCGCCGTGCCCGACGTCTCCGCCGGGCGCCTGCGCGAGATCGTGGCCGAGCTCGACGGTGTCATCAGCGACATCCGGACCACGATCTTCGATCTTCAGACGGACCCGTCGCTGCGGGGCGGGCTGCGCGCCGGGGTGCTGCAGCTGACGGTCGACGCCGGCGAGCGCCTCGGCTTCTCGCCCCGGGTGCGCTTCGACGGTCCCGTCGACACCGCGGTCGACCGGGAGGCGGCCGAGCAACTGCTGACGGTCCTGCGCGAGTCGCTCTCCAATGTCATCCGCCACGCCGGTGCCTCCGAGGTCGAGGTCCAGGTGTCGGCGGGAACGCATCTTGTGCTCGTGGTGGCCGACGACGGGATCGGACCGACGGAGACTCGGGTCAACGGCTTCGGGCTGCGCAACATGGAGACCCGGGCCGCGGCCCTCGGTGGCACGTTCGCGCTCCGTCGCCACGAGCCCGCCGGCACGCTCGTCGAATGGCGGGTGCCCTTGGCCACGCTCTCTGCCGCCGGTGGCACGGCCGGCGCGACTGGTGTCGGCCCGGCAGGGGGCACGGGCGGGGTCGACATCGCCGGCGGCACCGCCGCCCGGACGACTGCAACGTCCGTGGCCGACCTTTAGCGTTTTTCACCCTCTGCACCCGAATCGCAACCGAGTTGCTCCGGAGTATCACCCCAGCTCAGTCAGCATCTTGTGCAGCGGTAGTCCGATTGTTGGGATCGAGTGGAGCGGTTCCGACCCTCGAGCGGACGACCAGCGGGGGGTGGGATGCCATGACGCAGAACCTGAAGATCGCCGAGCAGATGGTGAAGCGGCTCATCGCCGACACCAACCAGGGCCACTACGGGATCACCTGGAGCTACGAGCTGACCAGCGAGGTCGACAACATCGACGTCGTGTCCGAACACGACACCAACACCTTGCGCATCCATCCCTGCTGGTTGCGCTACATCGTGTCCGAGGGCGACTTCCAGTCCTCCGTCACCGACGAGATCACGGCCTGGTACCTGCTCGATGAGCTGACCCATCCGGTCGGCCACGCCGCCTGAGGCACGACGCTCAGGGCGGCCCGCTGCGTCGTCCTGCCCCGAATCGTTCCCGCAGCACCACGTCGGCCGCCGCCACGCCGCACATGCCGTGCACGCCACCGCCCGGCGGCGTCGACGCCGAGCACAGGTACACGCCGTCGACCGGCGTGCGGTAGGGATTCCACCGGGCCACCGGCCGGAACGCCGTCTGGCGCAATGTCTGTGCCCCGCCGTTCACGTCACCCCCGAGCAGGTTCGGGTTGTGCGCTTCGGCCTCGGAGGCCCGGCGCACCGTGCGGGCCAGGACGAGGTCGCGGAAGCCCGGCGCGAACCGCTCGATCTGCGCCTCCATCCGCTCTGACATGTCCACCGGCGAATCGTTCGGCACGTGACAGTAGGCCCACAGGGTGTGGTGGCCCTCGGGTGCCCGGGTCGGGTCGACGACACACGGCTGGGCCAGCAACACGAAGGGATGCTCGGGGTGGCGCCCGGCGCGCACCTCGGCCTCGGAGCGGGCGACCTCTTCGAAGGTGCCGCCGACGTGGACGGTCACCGTGCGCCGGCACGCCTCGGCCGTCCAGGGCACCGGCCCGCTGAGGGCCCAGTCGATCTTGCAGGTTCCCGGCCCGGGCGTGAAGCGGGCCCAGGGCCGCCCGGCGCGCCGGCGAGATGCGGCCGCGGGCGAGGTGGAGGAACTGGCGGGGCGACGTATCGAGCAGGACGGCCCGGGCCGGTGGCAGCTCGTCGAGCGAAGCGATCGGGTGCGCCGTGCGCACGCTGCCGCCCAGGTGGCGCAGCTCGGTGGCCAGGCCCTGGGTGATCGCGGCACTGCCGCCCTGGACGACGGGCCAGCCGGCGCCGTGGCCGAGCGCGGTGAGCAGCAGCCCGAAGGAGGCGGTCAACGGCGCGGTCAGCGGCTCCATGGAATGGGCAGCCGTGCCGGCCAGGAGGGCGCGGGCCGAGTCGGTCGTGAATCCCTTGGCCACGTGGCGAACGGAGGGGACGCCGGCCCGGGCGAAGCGGGCCAGGGCCAGCGGGTCGCTCGGGATGCTGCGCATCGGCGAGAGCACGTAGGGCACGATCTGGTCGAGCCATTCCACCAGCGGCCCCACCAGTTCCTTGTAGTGGGCGGCGTCGCCCCCGAGGTGTGCGGCCGTCTCGTCCGACGTCGCGAAAGAGGGCGGCGGCCCGGCCGCCACCGAGCGGATGGGCGAAGGCCAGCTCGGGCTGGCGCAGGCGGATGCCGAGCCCCGCGAGATTCAGCGAGCGGAAGAACGGAGAGGCGACCAGTGCGGGGTGGACGGCCGAGCACACGTCGTGGCGAAACCCGGGCAGCGTCAGCTCCTGGGTGCGGGTGCCGCCGCCGATGGTGGGCGCGCCTTCGAAGACCTCGACCCCGATGCCGGCCCGGGCCAACGTCACCGCCGCCGCCAACCCGTTGGGACCCGAACCCACGACGACGGCATCGACGGGCTCCATGGACCGACGTTACGGGACGCGGCGCCGGACCACGCGGCGCCGGACCACGCTGCGGCGGAACAAACGGGGTCGGACCAGACCGCGCCGGACGGACACGCCGGGGAGCGGCGTTGCGCAAACGACGGGGCCGACTTCTGAGGCTGTGCGACTACTGAGAGAGCTCGGCCTCGGCTTCGACCTCGACCAGCCAGCGCGGATCGAGCAGGCCGGCCACGACCACCATGGTGGCCGCGGGCCGGATGACGCCGAAGAGCTCGCCGTGCACCGCACCGACGGCGTCCGCGTGCTCGACCGCCGTGACGTACATGCGCGTGCGCACGACGTCGGCCCGCGAGGCACCGGCCTCGCGCAGGGCCTGCTCCACGATTTCGAAGCAGCGGCGGGCCTGGGCGCCGGCGTCGGCGGGGCACTCCCCATCGGCGAAGACGGGTCCCGTCCCCGAGACCAGGACCCGGTCGCCGACCCGGACGGCCCGGCTGAAACCGATGGTGGGCTCGAAGGGCGACCCCGAACTGACCAGCTGGCGGGCGACCATGGCCACGATCCTGACACCGGCGCGTGCAGGTGACGCTGCACACTCCCCTGTTCGAGGTGGCGCGGAACCGCGGGGCGGCCACCGCCAAATAGGATTGTGGGGGTCATGAGGCGTCCGCCAGCGAGAAGTCTGCGTCGGGGCGGGGCGGCGGCTGGCCTTCCTGGCCATCGCCATCGCGTTCGCCGGGTGCGGCTCGAGTTCCCCCTCCGCGTCGTCGAGCGCGGCCTCGCACGGCCACCAGACCGGGCACAGCATCGTTCCAAGAGCGCGAAGTCGGTGAAGCTCGGCGCCGTCGGCGGCCGCGCTGGCCAAGGCGGTCGCCGCGAGCGCGGCCGTGCCGCCCGTCGGCACGTCGTTCGTCGCCGACCTGCACCAGTCGATCGCCGGCTACCCGGCGCCGGGCCAGCCGTCGAACATGATCGTGCCCGGCAGCTGGTACGGGTACCCCTCGGTGCTCCCCGTGATCGCCACCGAGCCGGGCTGGCTCGAGGTGCGCCTGGCCCAGCGCCCCAACGAGTCGACCACGTGGATCCAGCAGAGTCAGGTGACGCTCGGGACGACGCCGTACCAGATCGTGGTGGATCTTGCGACCATGCACCTGTCGGTCTACGAGTCCGGCAAGGAGATCATGGACTTCCCCGCCGGTATCGGCGCTCCCGACGATCCCACACCGACCGGCCAGTTCTTCATGACGATGAAGGTCCCGCCGCCCGACCCTGGCTACGGGCCCTTCGTCCTCGCGACCTCCAACCACTCCGACACGATCACGGACTGGGAGGACTCGGGCGACGCCATCATCGCTATCCACGGTCCGATCACGGCGGCCGACGACGCGCTGATCGGGACGACAGGGGCGGCGATTTCGCACGGGTGCATCCGGTTGCACGACAACGATCTCGCCCTGCTGGCCGACATCCCGGCCGGTACCCCGATCAACATCGTCGCCAGCTGACCCTGTACCGCGGGGGCCCGAGCCGGTTCAGCGAGGCGGCACCCGCTGGTCGATGTAGTCCCGGGCGCGGACGAACCAGGCCTCGGCCTCGGGCACGCCCGCGCTGACCAGGCCCTGCCAGCCGTGCACGGTGCCCGGCCACGACTCGGCGGTGACGTCGACCCCGGCGGCCAGGGCGGCCTCGGCCAGGGTCCACACGCCTTGGCGGACCGTGTCGTACTGGGCGACCGGGAGGTAGAGCGGGGGCAGGCCGGTCGGATCGGCGAAGGCGGGCGATACGTGGGGGTCGTCGAGGGGGTAGCGACCGGCGACGTAGTCGCGGCCCCGGTTGCGCACCCACTCCGCCGTGAGGAAGGGGTCGGCGGCGGGACCGTTCTTGGACGCGGCGAGGGCGGCGGACATGGCGGGGCCGGCGGGGGCGGGAACCTCGGTGACCGAGAGGTCGAACCAACCCGAGATCGAGACGATAACAGGCCGGGTTGGGCAGGCCCTCGTCGCGGGCGGCCAGGAGCGTGGCGAGGGCGAGCAGCCCGCCGCACGAGTCGCCGCTCACCACGAGGCGTTCGGGCTCGGTGCCGTCGGCCAGCAGGGCGCGGTAGGCGGCGAGGCAGTCGTCGTGGGCCGCCGGATAGACGTGCTCGGGTGCGAGGCGGTAGTCCACCAGCAGCACCCTCGATGCGAGGCGCTCGGCGAGCAGCGCGCCGTAGAAGTGATAATCGCTGAGCGGGCACGACACGAAACCGCCGCCATGGCAATGGAAGATCGTGCGGTCGGCGACCGGGAAGCGGGTGTCGTCGTACCAGGCGCAACGCACGCCGCCGAGCTCGGCCTCGGTGACCCGGACGTGGGCCGGCACCGGATGCCCGTGGAAGGGCGCCAGCATGGCGCGCACGGCCGCCACGTCGGCGTCGGGATCGGCGAAGTCGGGCGGGACGAGGGCCAGGATGTCGGTCTGTGCTTGGCTCGGCATGGGGCGGACGGCGGCTGGGGTAGGCGGGCGGGGTGGTCGGGCGGGCGGCGGGCCGCCTCAGGCCAGCTCGTAGTCGGACAGGTCGGGGTCGAGCGTGCGCGACCAGTAGCTGTGCAGGTCGAAGGGCCAGTTCTGGGTGACCCGCCCGTGCTGGTTGCGGTACCAGCGTGGGGACGTCGGCCACGCCCCAGACCATGCGGGCGTTGCCCTGCTGCATCTCGTCGGCGTAGGCCTCGTGGACGTGACGGCGGCACGACATCGTGCGCTTCCCCTCGCGCAGCAGGCGACCCAGACCCTCGACGATGTAGCGCACCTGGCACTCGACCATCACCAGGATGCTGCCGTTGATGACGAGGTTGGTGTTGGGGCCGTAGAGCATGAAGAAGTTGGGGAACTCGGGCACCGTGATGCCGAGGTAGGCCCGGGCGTCACCTCCCCACTCCTCGTTGAGCTCGAGGCCGCCGCGTCCGAAGACGCGCATCGGGGTGACGAAGTCCGAGGCGGTGAAGCCCGTGCCGTAGATGATGACGTCGGCCCGGTGCTCGACTCCGTCCGCCGTGCGCACGCCCGCCTCGGTGATGGCGTCGATCGGCGTCGTGACGAGCTCGACGTGATCACGGGCGAACGACGCGGCCCAACGCCCGTCGTCACGCAGGGCGCGCTTGGCGAAGGGTGGGAAGTGCGGGACCATCTTCTCGTAGAGCTCGTCGTCGGGGACTTGCGCCCGCAGGACGCTGAGCAGCATGGCGCGCACCAGGTCGTTGCTGGCGCTGACCGCTTCGGTCTCGGGGTCCCACTCGGGATCGACCCGGGCTGCACCCAAGAGGCCCTCGTGGAGGATCCAGAACTGCCAGAGACGTTCCCAGCGCCCGTACTCGGGCAACAGCGCGAGCAGGTCGTGAAACTCGGCCGGGAAGGGATCGCCGTAGTTGTCGGTCGGGAGGAGCCAGGGCGGCGTGCGCTGGAACACGGTGAGCTGGGCGACCTCGTCGACGAGGCACGGGACGAACTGGGCCGCGCTGGCTCCCGAACCGATGACGGCGACGCGCTGGCCGGCGAGGTCCACGCCGTCGTCCCAGGCGGCCGAGTGGAACGACGGGCCGGCGAAGTCCTCCCGGCCGGCGAAGGCCGGGAAGGACGGGCGGTTCAGCTGGCCGACGGCGCAGACGAGGGCGTCGAAGGTCTCCGTCGTCGTTGTCGTCGCACCGGGGTCGCCCGACCGCTCGACACGCAGGTGCCACTCCCCCGTCCCGTCGTCGAAGCGGGCTTCGGTCACCTCCGAGGAGAAACGGATCACGTCGCCCAGGCTGAGCTCCTTGGCCACGCCCTGGAGGTAGGCCAGCAGATCAGGCTGGGCCGAGAAGCGCGACGCCCATTCGTTGGTCTGGGCGAAGGAGAAGCTGTAGAGCTGGTTGGGCACGTCGACCCGGCAGCCCGGGTACACGTTCTCCAGCCAGGTGCCACCGACGTCGGCGTTCTTCTCGAACACGGTGACCGCAATGCCGGCCTGGCGCAGCCGGTGCGCCGCGGCCAGACCGGAAGCGCCGGCGCCGACAACTGCACAACGGAACCCGCCGCTGCCGACGCCACCACCACCGCCGCCACGCCCACCGACGTCGGTCGACGTGCCAGGACGGGGCCCGTGGGTCGCCATCGAGGGCGAGCTCCTCGAGCAAGAAGCGTTCCCACTTCTCGTCGAGTCCGCACCGACGAGGAAGGCGAAGGCGCGCCGGAGCTCGTCGGAGCTGAACGGTCGGTGCGGGTCGCCCCGGCAGCGGCGTGGGACAGGAGGGCCTCGACCGCTAGCTCACGGGCCTCGGCCACCTGCTCGGGGGTGAGGCCCTGCGTGGGGCTGATCAGTTGCGTCTGGTCCGGGGCCAGGTCGGGGTGCAGCAGGCCCAGGTCGCCGGTCAGGCTGGCCACCGCACAGAGGAGCGGGTGCACGTCGGCACTGGCCACGGCCGCCACGACACGCGCCCGATCGACCTCGTTTCCTGTCATCCCCCACTGCGGCCTCCCCTGCCATGTGCAGCAGCCTAAGAGAGCATCAGCCGCGCATGTGTTTGGCCAGCTGCGTGATCTGGCTGTTGACCTCGACCGTACGGGGCAGCGCCTCCATGGCGCTGGCCAGGCTCTCGGGCGTCCAGCGGTCGTCGGTGTCGACCGACTCGGCGATCGACCAGCCGCCGTAGATGCCCACCGATCCGCCGTACACGCTGAAGACCTGACCGTTGAAGGGACAGGTCTCGGCGGCCAGGACGGCGACGAGCGGCGACACGTTCTCGGGGTCGAACACGGTGTTCTGCATCGGCTCACCCATGCCCGGCGTCTGCAGGGTGAGACGGGTGCGGGCGACCGGGGCGATGCAGTTGGCCCGCACGCCGTAGCGGCCCAGCTCCATGGCGTTGACCACCGTCATGGCGGCGATGCCCGCCTTGGCGGCCGAGTAGTTGGTCTGGCCGACGTTGCCGTGCAGCCCGGCGCCCGAGCTGGTGTTGACGATGGCCCGGTCCGTCACCGTGCCGGCCTTGGCCTGCTCGCGCCAGTAGTCGGCGGCGTGGCGGGTCACGTTGAAGGTGCCCTTCAGATGGACGCCGATCACGGCGTCGAACTCGTCCTCGCTCATGGAGACCAGCATGCGGTCGCGCAGGATGCCCGGCGTTGTTCACGACGACATGCAGATCGCCGAAGCTCGATACGGCCTGATCGACCATCGCCTTGGCCCCGGCGAACGAGCTCACGCTGTCGGTGTTGGCCACCGCCTGGCCGCCCGCGGCGCTGATCTCGTCGGCCACCGACTGGGCCGCCGAGACGTCCTGCGCCCGAGCCGTCGACCGCGCCGCCCAAGTCGTTCACGACGACCTTGGCCCCGAGCGAGGCGAACAGAAGCGCGTGCTCGCGCCCGATGCCTCGCCCGCCCCCGGTGATGATCGCCACCCTGTCCTGCAACATCCCTGCCATGGAGCTCTGCCTCGTTCCCTTTGTCCTGGTCGTGGCGCCGTGGCGCCACCCGGTGAACCGAGACGATGGGCCCGGGTACCCGGACCTGTCAAACCGGCGCGCCGGCCTCGGCGAGCCGCCGTTCGAGGTAGCGGCGTTCGGCGTCCGTACCCGCCAGGTCGTAGGCCTGCCGGTAGGCCCGGGCCGCCTCCTCCCGCCGGCCGAGCCGGCGCAACATGTCGCCCCGGGCCGCCGGAAGCAGGTGGTAGCCGTCCAGCTCGCCCCCCGCCTCAATCCGCTCGACCAGGGCGAGCCCGGCCTCGGGCCCGTCGCTCAACGACACGGCGACGGCCCGGTTGAGCGAGACGACCGCCGAGGGCGCCAGGGCATGGAGGGCGTCGTAGAGCAGTGCCACCCGGGACCAGTCCGTCCCCTCGGTCTCCACGTGACAGGACGCGATGGCCGCCTGGACCTGGAAGGGACCGGTCCGCGACTGGCGGGCCGCCGCGGCCAGGCGGGCCCGACCCTCGGCAATCTCGTCGGCGTCGTAGAGCGACCTGTCCTGTTCGTCCAGCAGCACCAGGTCACCCTGTGCGTTCAGGCGGGCGGCCCGGCGGGCGTCGTGAAACAGCATGAGCGCGAGCAACCCGAGGGCTTCGGGCTCGTCGGGCATGAGGGTGCACAGCATGCGGCCGAGCCGGATGGCCTCGTCGCTCAGCGATCGCCGCACCAGGTCGCTCCCCGAGCTGGCCGAGTAGCCCTCGTTGAAGAGCAGATAGATCACGGCCAGGACGGCCGCCGTGCGCTCGAGCAACTGGTGGGCCGGCGGGACGACGAAGGGGATGCCGGCGTTGCGGATCTTGCGCTTGGCCCGGACGAGCCGCTGGGCCATGGTCGCCTCGGGCACGAGGAAGGCGCGGGCGATCTCGGCGGTCGTCATGCCGGCCAGCGTGCGCAGGGTGAGTGCGATGCGTGCCTCGAAGGCCAGGGCGGGATGGCAGCACGTGAAGATAAGGCGGAGACGATCGTCGGGAACCTCCTCGTTCCCGTTTCCAGCCCCGCCGCCGCCTCCGCCATCGCCGCCGCCGCCCGGTGGGTCGTCCCCGCCAAGATCGGCCCGGAGCAGCGCGACCTCCCGCTCCTTCACGGCACCGACCCGGTCCCGGCGCAGCCGGTCGAGGGCGCGGTTGCGGGCCACCGTCGTGAGCCAGGCGCCGGGGCGGCGCGGGATGCCGTCGCCGGACCAGCGCTCCAGCGCGGTGGCGAAGGCATCCTGCGCGCACTCCTCGGCCAGGTCCCAGTCGCCGGTGAGGCGGACCAGGGTGGCCACGACCCGCCCCCACTCGGCGTGGAAGGCGTCGGCCACGGCGGCCTCGACCTCTGCGCCGGCGGTCACATCTCCCAGATCGGCCTCACTTCGACGGAGCCGAACTTGGCGCCGGGGATGAGCGCCGCCACCTCAATGGCCTCGTCCAGGTTCTTGCAGTCGACCAGTGAAATAGCCGGCCAGCTGCTCCTTGCGTCTCGGCGAAGGGACCGTCGGTGGACAGGACCTCGCCATCGCGCACGCGGACGGTGGTGGCGTCGGCCGTCGGGCGCAGGCGCTCGCCGCCCTGGAGGATGCCGCGCTCGGCCAGGTCCTTGACGAACTCGGCGTACTCGGGCGACATGCCCTCGTCACCCTCGTTGGCGGTGTTGACGACGACTCTCGTCGCCGGCCAGCAACAGCATGTACCGCATGGTGGTTCTCCTCTTCTTCGGGGGTAGTTGGTGTCCACACGACGATCGGCATCGCCCGGATCGACACCCGACGGAAGATTTTCTCCACTCATTGTCGGGCCTGGCCGCCTCGGGCTCAAACGGCGACCTCCGCGCCGCCGCCAGCGAGAGCGGCCCGGCGGCGCCTGCCCTACGATCGCTCGCCATGGGGAGCCCCGGCCAGCCCGACGTCGCCGAAGCGGCGGAGGGCGACGAGCTGGAACTCCTGGTCGGCGCCGTGGCGACGGGCGGCGGCTGCGTCGCCCACGGGCCCGACGGCCGGGTGGTCTTCGTCCGCCACGCACTGCCCGGCGAGCGTGTCCGGGCCCGCGTCACCGAGACGAGCCGCTCCTTCCTGCGGGCCGACGCCGTGCTCATCGTGGAGGCCTCGCCCGACCGGGTCGAACCCCCCTGCCCGCACGCCGGCCCGGGCCGCTGCGGGGGCTGCGACTACCAGCACGTGGAGCTCGGGGCACAGCGCACGGCTCAAGGCGGCGCGGGTAGAGGAACAGCTGGCCCGCATCGCCGGGATGGAGCGCACCGGTCGTGGTGGAGGCGGTGCCCGGGCGACACGGCCGGGCTCGGCTGGCGCAGCCGGGTGCGGGTGGCAGTGGACCGCGGCGGCCACGTCGGCTTCCGGCGCCACCGTTCGCACCAGATCGAGCGGATCGACGAGTGCCCCGTGGCCACTCCGGCCGTGGCGGCCACCGGCGCGTTGGCCGCGTCGTGGCCCGGGGCGTCAGAGCTCGACGTGGTGACCGGGACCTCGCCACGCCGGGACCGAGTCGATCGTCGTGGTCGCCCCGCACGGGCGGGCCTCGCCGCGCCTGCCCGAGCTGCCGTCCGAGGTCGGCCTCGTGCTGCGGCGCCGTGTCCGGCGCGAGCCCGGCGCCGTGCACGTCGGGGTGCGCGACCAGGTCTTCCGCGTGACGGCCGGCGTGTTCTGGCAGGTCCATGTCGGCGCGGCCGAGGCGCTGCTGGCGGCGGTCCTCGAGGCCGCCGCGCCACGCCCGGGCGAGCACGTCGTCGACCTCTATGCCGGTGCGGGACTCTTCTCGGTTCCCCTGGCGGCGGCGGTCGGACCGGACGGATCGGTGCTGGCGATCGAGCGCGACCAGGCGGCCTGCGCGGACGCCCGCCACAACGGACGGGACCATGCCGGGCTCCGCGTCCTGCAGGCCGCAGTGACGCCCGACCTCGTGCGCACACAGATCGGCACGCCGCAGGTGATCGTGCTCGACCCGGCCCGCCAGGGCGCCGGGACCGACGTGACCATGGCCCTGGCCGCCGGCCACGCCGCCACCGTGCGCGTGCTGGTCTACGTCGCCTGCGACCCGGCCTCCTTCGCCCGCGACGCCGGCGTCCTGGCCGGCGCCGGCTGGCGACTCGACACGCTGCGTGGCTTCGACATCTTTCCGATGACCGAGCACGTCGAGCTGGTGGCCACGTTCAAGCCGCCGGCCTGACCGAGCAGGTCGTGCGGATTCAGGCTGCCGCGGCCGCCCGTTCCGTGATGGCCTGGAGCGTGCGCACCGTCGTCTCGATGTCGCGCACATCGAACTGGCCCAACAGCGCCACCGCGGGCCCGGCCACGTAGGCCCGCAGGTCCTCGAAGACGGCCGTGCCCGCCGCGGTCAGTCGCAGGCCCCCGTCGTCGCTCGTGGCCAGCAGCCCGTCCGTCTCGAGCTCTCCGAGGAGCTCGTCGGCCGCACCGGCGCTGAAGGTGGGCGAGCTCGACAGCCTTCGGACCAGCTCGTCCCGGGACCATCCGGCCTCGCCCGCTCCCGCCAGCAGCTTCAGGGTGTACCACTTCTCGGGGACGGTGTCGCGCTCGGCCAGGTGCTCTCGCAGCACGGCCGACAGGGTGCGCTCGGCGAAGGCGAGCGTCTGGCCGAACTCGCCGTAGATCTGAGGTGTTGCGGTCGTCATGACCACTCCCTTTCGTTTTGGTTAGTGTTGTCAGGTACCTGTCGATACTAGATGAACAAGACAGGTACCTGTCAATAGGGTCGCCGGATCGGACGAGGAACCAGAGGAGATCGACTGCGTGGCCAGCTTCCCCGAGCGCCCCATGATCGGACTCTTGTTGCGGCTGCTCTCGCAGCACTACCAACAGGAGATGGAGGACGCACTGGCCGCGGGCGGCTTCGACGACATCGGTCCCTCGGCGGCCAACGTCTTCCCGTTCGTCTCGCCCGACGGCGCCACCATCTCCGAACTGGCCGAGCTGGCCCACGTGCGCAAGCAGACGATGGCCCAGGCCGTCGATCAGCTCGAGCGGACCGGCTACGTCGAGCGGCGGCCGAACCCGCGGGACAAGCGTTCCCAGCTGATCTTCCTGACGGCACGGGGGCGCTCGGTGCCCAAGGTCACCCATGCGGCGGCACGCCGGGTGGAGGAGCACTGGGCCGCCCTGACGAGCGCGGACGAGCTCGAGGCGCTCAAGGCGTCGCTCGTCCGCCTGCTCGACGAGCTCCGTAACGAGCAATGACCGCGGATTCGGCAGCTAAGCCGCCAACAGCGTCAGGGGTGGCTCCCCAACTCGTGCTCGATATGCCCCGCCGTCTCGAACTGCAGCGTCGAGTGGGCCACGTCGAAGTGGCCGGACAGGCAGTCCTGGAGATGATCGAGCACGCGCCCGGCCTGTCCGGTGTTCAGGCACTCGTCGGTCACCACGACGTGCGCCGTGAGGATGGGGAGTGACGAGGTCAGGGTCCAGGCGTGCAGGTCGTGCACCGACTCCACCTCGGGCAGCTCCAAGCAGGTGCTCGCGCACCTCTTCGAGGTCGATGTCGTCGGGCGTGGCTTCGAGCAGGATGCGCAGCGCGGGCCGCAGGAGCTCGACGGACGCCTTGAGCATCAGGACGACGACGAGCAGCGATGCGATGGCGTCGGCGCGCTCGAACCCACTGGTCACGATCACGATGCCGGCGATCACCGTGCCGATGAAGCCGTAGAGATCGGTGAGGATGTGGCGGTAGGCGCCCTCCACGTTCAACGACTCGCGGTTGGCCCGCGACATCACCAACGTGGCCAGCAGGTTGACGGCCACCCCGACGGAGGCGACGACGATCAGGACGGCGCCGTCGACCGGCGACGGATTGAGGAGGCGGACGATGGCCTCGAACGTCACCAGTGCGGCCACGACGATGAGCGAGATCCCGTTGAACGCCGCCGCCAGGATCTCCGCCCGTTTGAGGCCGTAGGTGTGCGACCGGGTCTCGGGACGGGCGGCCAGGCGCAGGGCCACGAGCGAGCCGGCGATGGCGCCGACGTCGATCAGCATGTGGCCGGCGTCGGCCAGCAGCGCCAGGGAGTGCGAGTAGATGGCGGACCCCACCTCGAACGCCATGAAGGCCACCAGCAGCACCAGTGCTCCGGTGAGGGCACGGCGGTCGGTCGCCGGCGCCGGCACCGTGGGCGTGCGAGTGGCCCGATCCGTGTTCGTCTCCGGACGCCTGCCCGTTCACGGCCGCACCACCGACATCACCGACACCAACAGCCTCGCCACCGCCACCACCGCCGGGCTCAGTCATCGCTCGCCACATGGTCGGCGTGGGTCAGCACCTCTTCGACCAGGCGCCGCACGTGGGCGTCGTCGACCACGTAGTAGATGCGGGTCCCTTCCCGCCGGCTGCGCACCAGGCGGGCCAGGCGCAGCTTGGCCAGGTGCTGGGACACTGCGGCGGGCTGGGCGCCCACCACGTTCGGCCAGCTCGTTGACCGAATGCTCGCCCTCCAGCAAGGCCCAGATGACCCGCAGTCGCGTCTCGTCGCCCAGGAGCTTGAGCATCCCCACGGCGGACCGGAATTCCTCGGAGGCGGGGGCCTCAACTATCTGCGTAGCCACGCAGATAAGAATATCGCAAAGAAATCACCCTGATTACAGTTCCCTTACACGTGGACCGCAGCATGACTCCCATGGTCTTCGCCACAGCATCGGCACCCCGGACACGGACCTCGACCCTTCGCACGAAGTTCGACCTCGTCGACTCCCGGGACCTCTTCGGCGACACGGAAGCCCTCCAGGCTGTTCTGCGGCGGGACGGCTACATCTTCATGCGCGGCCTCCTCTACCCCGACTGGGTCGAGGACGTCGGGCGTCACGCCCTCTCCGCACTGCAGGACGCGGGCTGGACCGAGTCGGGCGTCAACCCCGTCTACGCCCCGCCCCGTCTCCCCGTGCGTGCGGTCGCCATGCGCGACGCCTTCACCGATCCCGGGTACCGCGAGATCCTGCTCGATCCGGGCTTCAACGCCATCCCCTACGACTCTCCCCTGGCCTGGCTCATGCGCCAGATCATGGGCCCCGAAGGCTTCTGCTACCCGTTGAAGGTGCCCCGCGTCGTGTACCCGGCCAGCGTCGTGCCCCGCCACCCCGGCAACCTGGTGCACAAGGACTTCGGCGCGGTGCAGGACATGCTCACCTGCTGGATCCCCCTCCAGTCCATCCCGACCCGGCTGGGCGGGCTTGCGCTCCAGCCCGGGAGCCAGACCAGCGCCCGCGTGCGCTACCGGCCGCTGGATCGACTCGAGCGCGGCTGGCGCACCACCGACTACGAGCCGGGCGACGTGCTCATCTTCCACTGCCTGACTACGCACGCCGCACTGCCCAACCGCGAAGAACGCATGCGGATCTCCGCCGAGTACCGCTGGCAGCTGGCCGACCTTCCGGCGCCGCGCCGGATGGTCCTCGGTCCGCTGGGGCAAGAGATGGGTTCGCGCCTGTTCCGGGGCACCGACTGGTGGCGGCCCGTTCCCGAAGGTCTCCACCTCTTCGACGAGCAGCCACGCCGCGGCGTGGCGAACCGGCGCCGTGCCCGGGCGGCCATCGCGCCGTCGCGCTTCGTCGACTTCGCCTGAGCACCCACGCCACGCGCCACGCCACCCGCCACGCCTCCTGCCGCACCCGCAGCCGGCAGCACCGGCCGTCCGGGGGCTCCAGCCACCGGACCACCCGGAAGAGCGCGAGCGGCTAGTTGGCGCCGGTAAAGGCAGACACCGGCACGGGCGACACGTTGCACGGCTGGGAGACCGATGCCTGTGGGATGGCCGCCTCCAACGTGTGCAACATGATCGGACCGGCCACCGACGCACCGTCGGAGCTGACGTTCTGCTTGGGCACCACGACGGCCACGGCGATCTGGGGATGGTTCGCCGGGGCGAAGCCGATCATCCAGTCCTCGGTCACCTGCTCGGTCGGATCGGCCTGCGCTGTTCCCGTCTTCACTGCCGCGCACAGCCACGAGGGAAGCCCGACGCCGGCCGCCGTTCCCGTGGCCACCACGCCCTGCATGAGCGACGTCAGCTGCTGGGCGGTCTGAGCGGACGAGACCGTCGACATCACCGTGGGCTTGTACGTCGTCACGGTGTTGCCCAGCGAGCTCTCGATGGAGGTCATCAGGTGCGGCGTCATCAGCTGGCCTCCGTTGGCGATGCCGGCCGCCACCATTGCATTCTGCAGCGCCGTGGTCTGCACCCCGTACTGGCCGATGGCGTCGTCGGCCAGGAACGCCTGTGAGTTCGCCGGCAGCGTTCCGAAGGTCGACGCCACCACACCACCCAACGTGTTCTGCGAGGGCAGGTCGATCGGGGGCACCTTGTTGTACCCGAAGAGCTCGGCCTGCTTCTCCAGGATGCCCACGCCCTCTTGCACTCCGAGTTCTCCGTAGCCCGGGTCGCAGGAGAAGGGCAGCATCTGTGTCATCGTCCCCCCGCACGGGCCGCTCTCGTCGCACAGGGGCTTGTTCGAATCGGTGAATTTCTGGCACTGTGCCACCGGGTAGTTGAAGCCGGCCAGGGACGGCTTCAGGTTGTAGGCCGCCACGCTGGTGACCACCTTCATGGTGGAACCCGGGGCGAATGTCTCGCCCGTGGCGATCGGGCGCAACGGGAAGAAGCCCTCGGGGTCTCTCTGGTTGTAACTGAAGTACGCCAGCTTCTCCGCGGAGAGGCTGGTGCTGACCAAGGAGTTGGGGTCATACGTGGGTTTCGACACCATGGCCAGGATGTCTCCGGTGGACGGTTGGATGACGACAACGGCACCGTCGTTGTTCGCACCGGGCGGCAACGTCGTCAGATAATTCCAAATCTGCTGCTGCAGTTGCGGCTCGATCGACAAGGTCACGTTGTCCGTCGTTTGTGGCAGTTTTTCCCGGAACAAGAGTTGACTGAGCGTTTGGGGATCCTCTTGATGGGCACTCAAGTACCCGTCATACTCCTGCTCAATTCCCGTCGTGCCGAAGTTCAAGGCCGAGTCGAACCCGGTGATGCCCGCGTAGAGCGGGCCGTCGGGGTACTGCCGCACGTAGTCGTACGGATACGTCTCCGTGTCGGTGCCGGCCGGTGTCGGTACCGACTTGGCCAACACCGTGCCGTCCGCGGCCAGGATCTCGCCGCGAGCGTTGTCAGAGTGGTTCGCGGCGATGCGCGGGTTGTGCGGCGAATTCTGCAGCGTCTTGCCCTTGACCAACTGGATGTTCACCAACTGCACGACCACCAGGCCGAGGCACACCACCATGATGACGCCGAGCCATCGGATTCGTCGTCCCATCAGCGTGGCGGGTGCGCCAGCGGCGGCCGGGGGATGCCAAGCACGCCGAGCATGGTAGGGCGCCGCACCGTGCGAAGGGCGTCATACTCCCCCCGTGGGCCGCACCAGGTGCGTGCAGCGCACCGCACTCGTCGATCCCGCAATTTTCACAAAGTTCTCAGGTTCACAGCGTTCACAGGCAACGACCGGGTACGACGCTCTCGTGCGTTGCCCGGGCAATCAGTTCAAGTTCGGCGCCTGCACGCGACGAAGCAGTTCGTGGTGGGTATCCCCACCACGCTGCGGCGCGCCCCCGACGAATCGACGTTTCGCCGCAGATCAGATGAGAGGATCATCGTGACCCGACGCTCACTTCTCCGCTCCGTGCCGAGCACCGTGGTGGCTGGCGCCGCCGCCCTGGCCCTGACCACCGTCTTCCTGGCGGCCCCCGTCGCCCAGGCCACCGAGGTGCCCCATGCCGGGGCAGGTTTCACGGCGACGTCGGAATGGACGCAGACGCTCAACGACCCGGAACCAGGAGATCGCCCTCTCCTCGCCCAACGTGGCCAACCTCGACGGGCAGCCCTCGGTCGTCGTCGGCGACCAGGCCGGCTCCGTCTACGCCTTCCACCTCTCAGGCGGCGGCGCGCCACCTGGCTGGCCCTACCACGCCGGCGCGCCCGATCGACTCCACGCCTTCGGTCGCCCCGATCAACCCCGGCGGACTCGACACCGTCTACGTCGGCGGCGGCGACTCCGCGAATCCCACGACGGGTGGCTATCAGGCCATCAGCCCCGGCGGAGGCGACCAGTGGTTCGTCCAGGAGACCAACCCGGGTACCGACCCGACTCCGCACTCGGGCGTCGTCGGCGTCGCTGACCGTGGGCAGCTACGCCGGCGGGTACGGCGTCGAGGCCGGATCGCTCGGCCAGAACACCGACGCGCTCAGCGCAGCCAACGGCGCGCAGCTCGGCGGCTTTCCCTGGTTCTCTGCCGACTCGGTTCTCTCGACCGCCGCCGTGGCCGATCTCTACGCCGACGGCAACACCGAGATCATCTCAGGTGGGGACTCGACGCGCCGGGGTCGCCTACGGACAGACCTACTCCAACGGCGGGCACATCCGCATCCTCTCGAGCGCCGGCAATGCCGGCACCTTCAACCCTGCGGGTGGGCTGGTCTGCCAGTACAACACCACCCAGAACATCGACCGCTCCTCGCCCGCGGTGGGTCAGTTCCTCGGCGGAGGCGCCGTGGGCATCGCCATCGGCGACGGGAGCTACTACAGCGGCGCCTCGGACTCGAACAAGGTCTTCGCCATCAACACCAGCTGCGGACTCGCCTGGAGCCAGACGCTCGACGGCATCACGGCCGACTCCCCCGCGATCGCCGACGTGCAGGGCAACGGGCAGCTCGACGTCGTGGAGGGCACGCAGCCGACGCAAGGCAGCAGCGGTACCATCTACGTGCTGAACGGCACCAACGGCGCCACCGTCTGGTCGGCCACGACGACCGGTCTGGTCATCGGGTCCCCGGTGACGGCCGACCTGACCGGCGGCGGCTACCAGGACGTCATCGTCCCCACGACTGCGGGGATCGATATCTTCGACGGCCGCTCCGGCGCCGAAGTGGACGTGCTCGACCCCAACCAGGGGTTCCAGAACTCGCCACTCGTCACCGACGACCCCGATGGCCACATCGGCATCACCGGGGCGGGCTACTCGGGCACTGCCGGAGTCGGCATCGTGCAGCACTGGGAGATCGACGGTACCGCTGCTTCAGGCGCCAACGTCACCGAGGCCGGTGCGTGGCCCGAGTTCCACCACGACCCGCAACTGACCGGCGATGCGGGCACGCCGTCGCCCACCATTGAGGTGCCCTGCAACGCGCCGGCCAACGGTCCCAACGGCTACCTGCTCTCGGGCACCGACGGCGGCGTCTTCAACTACGGCAACATCCCGTTCTGCGGCTCGACCGGGAGCATCCATCTGGTCAAGCCGGTCGTCGGCTCTGCCCTCACCGCAAACGGCGGCGGCTACTGGGAGGTGGCCTCCGACGGGGGCATGTTCTCGTTCGGCGACGCCGGCTTCTTCGGCTCCATGGGCGGCAAGCCGCTCAACCAACCGATCGTCGGCATGGCGGCAACTCCCAACGGCAATGGCTACTGGGAGGTGGCCTCCGACGGTGGCATCTTCAGCTTCGGGAACGCCACCTTCTACGGGAGCACCGGTGGCACGCGGTTGAACAAACCGATCGTGGGCATGGCCGCCACACCCGACGGCAAGGGGTACTGGCTCGTCGCGTCCGATGGCGGGATCTTCAGCTACGGCGACGCCAAGTTCTACGGATCCATGGGTGGCAAGCCACTGAACTCCCCCATCGTGGGCATGGCGGCAGACGCGGCGACCGGCGGGTACTGGGAAGTGGCCTCCGACGGCGGGATCTTCTCGTTCAACGCGCCGTTCTACGGCTCGACCGGAGGCATCCACCTGAATCAGCCCATCGTCGGGATGGAGGCAGCCCGCAACGGCTCGGGCTACCGCTTCGTGGCGTCCGACGGTGGCATCTTCACTTCGGGAGCGAGCCGTTCTACGGCTCCATGGGTGGCAACCGCTCAACAAGCCGATCGTCGCCGTGGCTGGGACCTGACGCTCGGGAGCGTCAACTGTTCGTCCGCTGAGTACAGCGGAACGGGGTCGAGACGAAGCCGACGCCGACCAAACCGACGACGGTGGCCGCCACGGGGGCGACCACCCACCGCCACAGGGCCAAGGGCGAGGCTCGGGGCGGCGTGCGATGCTCCCTCCGGAGGCGACGGGCCGCGCAACTCGGAATAATTCGGTCGACGGGTAGGTTGACGGCGTGCCACACCACAGAGGCCTTGCCTGATGGATCCCTCCCCCACGCTGGTACGGCGTCGGCGCGCCGGACACGTGCTCGTGATCACGCTCGATCGGCCCGAGAAGCGCAACGCCGTGAACCGCGCCATGGCCGACCAGCTCGACGAGGCTCTGAACGAGCTCGACGACGATCCGGAGCTCTGGGCCGGCGTCCTGACGGGCACGACCCGAGATGTTCAGCGCCGGCAGCGACCTGACCAGCGGTGGCGACTACGTGACCGATCGCGGCGGCGAGTACGGGATCATCCGGCGCCAACGGCGCACGCCGCTCATCGCCGCAGTCGAGGGATTCGCGCTCGGGGGCGGGCTCGAGATCGTGCTGTCCTGCGACATGGTGGTCGCCTCGTCCGAGGCGCGTTTCGGCCTTCCCGAGGTCAGCATCGGCGTGATCCCGACCTGCGCCGGTCTGTTCCGGGGTCCACGGGCGCTCCCGCGCCACGTGGCTCGCCAGCTCATCCTGACTGGTCGCCCGCTCGATGCCGCACGCGCCTACGAGCTAGGACTGGTCAACCTGCTCTGCCCACCCGGACAGGCGGAGGAGCGGGCCGTCGAACTGGCCCAGGAGATCTGCTCCAACGCTCCCGTTTCCGTCCAGGCCTGTCTGGCTGCGCTCAACGAACTGGAGTCCGAGGCGGACTCCCGTGGATGGGAGGCGACAACCGACGCCATGGCCACGGTGATGGGCTCGGCCGACAGCCGCGAGGGTGTCACCGCCTTCTTGGAGAAGCGACCCCCGGTCTGGACCGGGCGCTGACCGTCCTACGGGCATTGGAGGAGGTTCGGACGGCTCACGCTCCGGCCCGATCGGGGCGAGATGCACCAACGCGTTGTAGGTCACCAGTGCGATCGCCACGTGCATGCACATCAGCACGGCCACAGCCTTGGCCGGCTGTCCCTGCTTGAGGATGTAGAGATCGGGGAGGAAGAGGACGAGCGTGACGACGATGGCCAGCCGGAAGAACAACCAGCGCGGTGCCGAGCTGATCCTGGTCACGATCGGCCAACCGATGCAGGCCACGATCACGCCGATGACGGTGAGCTTGCCGTAGTCCGAGAAGACGAAGTGCGGATAGTTCTTGGTGGAGGGGAAGACCGCCTTGGCCACCGCTACCAGGATGGCGTCAGCCACGAGTGAGCCCACCAGGGCGACGACGGTGGCGAGGAGGACCCGTACCGTCGAGGGTTGGGCGTGCTTCGGCCTGAAATCGATCCTGAGCAGCTCGAATGGTCGGCCAAGGCAGCGTGTCCGCCGGCACAGGCCCACTCCTCTCCTCGTGGTTGTCGGACGTCACCTCAGGTTACGGAGCGAGAATGACGTGAAAATGAAGGCTCGCCGTCGTCCGGCGAGGATCCCCCTTCGAGTGCGGGCGGACGCGGGGTCAGCCCTTCGTCCGATTCGGCGTGGTGCCGGCCCAGGGCTGGCACGGTGCCAGCTGACCGCCATGGAGGCGCCACCGAGATCCGCGGTCCCGATATGCCACTCCCCGCCGGTCGCCCTGACCACTGAATCACCGATGGCCAGGCCCAGGCCCGCTCCGTTGCCCTGATCGGTGGCCCGGTGGAAGCGCTCGAAGAGAGACTCGCGGTTCTCCGGAGCGATACCCGGACCGCTGTCCTCCACGATCAGCGCCACCCGGTGGCCGGTCGCTCCGACCCGGATCCGTACCGTGCCCCCGGGACCGGCGTAGCGGCATGCGTTGTCGACGAGGACGCCGGCCAGCCGATCGATCCATTCGGGCGGGGCCGCGGATGAGCGGTGCACCTTCGACGTCGGGAATCGAACGTCAGGGCGATTCCGCGCTGACGGGCCACGACGGCGAAGCGGTCGGCGCAGGAGACACCGATGGCACCGACGTCGACCAGCACGTCCCGAGGCGGTGGCGGCGCCGAGTCGAACCGCGACAACCAGAGCAGGTCTTCGACGATCGCTGTCAACCGGCGCGACTCGTGCCCCACCCGTTTCAGTGCGCTTTGGTACTCCTCCTCGGTGCGCTGGCCGATCAGTGCCAGCGTCACCTCGGCCTCGATCACGCTCAGCGGCGTCCGCAGCTCATGAGATGCATCGGCCGTGAACTCAAGCTGGCGGCGGCGAGCTGCCTCCACCGGTTCGGCGGCCTTGACGCCGATCAACAGGGTGCCCAGAAACACGCCGAGGAGCAGGACAGGACCGGCAACGAGCTCGAGCGCGGTCAAATCGGACGCCACCCGGTCTGCCGCAGCCAGGGTCTGGGCCGCGACGAAAGAGGTGGATCCGACCTTCACCGATCGGACGAGGAAGTTTGCGTTGCCGAAACGCGCCTCCGTCGAAGCCGTGCCGATCGCCCATGCTTGCTGGCTCAACCGCGGCGCTCCCGGAGTGAGGGCAGTACGCCGGCCGCCACGGATGTACCGCCCAGAAGAACACGGGGGCATCATCGAGGTCGTGTGCGTTGTCGTACTGGGCGATGGCTGCGGCCTGATCGGGCGCCTTGGCTACGGCCGCGAGGCGTCCGTCCAGACGGTCACCCACCCCGTTGACGAGCCGCTCCCTGTCCACATGATTGAACGCGAGCACGATGACCACGTAGACCGCGGCCATGAGCATTGTGGCCACGAGGGCAACACGGACAGCGTGGACGACGTATGGGCGCCGGGAGAAAGCCGCCCTCTTCATGCGGACACAATCCGATAACCGATGGCGCGGACGGCCTCGATCTTGGCGCCACTGGAAGCGATCTTCGACCGGAGGCGGGCGATGTGGACATCGACCGTGTTCGATCCAAGCGCGTCCGCCTCGTCCTGCCAAGCCGCAAGAGCGATGGCGCGCCGCGTGCACCACTGCGGGAGTCCGTCGCATCAGAACTTCCAGAAGGGCCAGCTCGGTCGCCGTGAGTCGCGGAGGTTGGGAACCGCGGATCGTGACGTGTCGCGAGACAGTGTCGAACTCGAGATCCGCCACCCGAATCGCCAGGGATTGCACCGTCTCGCCACGACGCTGCAACGCTCGGACGCGAGCCAGCAGCTCACCGAAATCGAAGGGTTTGATCAGATAGTCGTCTGCGCCCTCGTCCAGGCCGGTCACCCGGTCTGCCGCTGTGTCGCGGGCGGTGAGCATGAGAATCGGCAACGACGATCCTCGGCGTCGTACGCGCTGGACAACCTCGAGTCCACTCACCTTGGGCATTCGCCAGTCGAGAATGGCCACCTCGTAGTCGTACGCGTCGAGGTAGCGCAACGCCTGTTCGCCGTCGACAGTTGCATCCACTACATATCCATTCTCACCCAACCCGCGCTCGAGCACTGAACGCAGACCGTCATCGTCCTCGGCGACCAGTACCCGCACGGCCCCTGTCTACCGCTCGTGGATGACGAGCGGATGACGGCCGTTGCCGGCGCTCGTCATTTCCGCGTCAGGCCTGCTCTCTATGGTGAATCTGCGGCCACGAGCTGCGGCGACCACGGCAGCTACCCCGGCTGCCCGCTGGCCAAGAACACGAGGACCATGGAACGTTCGGAGAGGACACATCGCCGACCTCTGCGACCCGTCTCGCCTGAGCGCGCCCAGACCAGAATCCGCCGCCTTACCTCGACCGCCATCCTCACGGCGACCGGCGCCACCGCTGTCATGGGCGGACTGGTGGCACGAGAGCACCCAGGATCGGCGAACTCCTCGGTCGCCGGGACCCAGCCGTCAACTGCCCCATCCTCAACGACCTCGACGACTGTGCCACCCACCACGACGACGGCAGTCGATCCCGGTCCTGCCGATGCCCCGGCAATATCCGCCACGACGTCGACGACCCTGCCTCCGACGACGACAACGACCCGGCCGGCGGTGACCTCGGGCGGGACCTCTCGATGAGCCGACGCCTGTGCGGCATGCAGAGATGAGAGAACTGCACCTGACGGTCGATCCGATCGCCTGTGACGCTTACGGCTACTGCGCCGAGCTCATCCCCGAGGTGATCTCCCTCGACGAATGGGGGTATCCGATCTTGGCGCCCGATCCCGTTGCGCAGCGATTCGAGAAGGCGGCGAGGCGCGCGGTCCGCGATTGCCCGCGCAGAGCCATCACGTTGAGGATCAAGCTCACGAAACACCAAACCAACCCGCCCTGATCATCGGGCGTGCCGCGTGTATCGCCATCCAAAGATCAGAGAACCTGGGCGGCCCGACCAGGTCGCGAGGCCGCTTTGAAGTCGCACCGCAACGGAACTCGCTGAGTTGGAGCGGCAGGCATGACCTTTCGGCGGGCCGGCCGACGCTAGCCACGTGTCATGCTCTGCGCACCGTTGAGCGTGTGGAGGTGTTGGCAGTGGCCAGGATCGAATTCCAGGGCAAGATCGGCAACGACTGGCGTGACTCGGAGCCCTGGTGGCCGCCTCTTCCGACTCCACACGAGCACGCGCCGAATGTCGTGCTCGTCGTGCTCGACGACGTCGGCTTCGCCCAGCTCGGCTGTTATGGGTCCGACATCGAAACCCCCGTCATCGACGGTCTGGCGGACGATGGGATCCGCCTGACCAACTTCCACACCACGGCGCTGTGTTCCCCCACCCGGGCCTGCCTCCTGACCGGGCGCAATCACCACCGCAGCGGCATGGGGCGGGTGGCCGACCTGGCGACGGGGTTTCCGGGTTACTGGGGCCGCCCGCCGCGAGAGAACGGCTTCATCTCTGAGATCCTCCGGGCCAACGGCTACGCCACGTACGCCGTGGGGAAGTGGCATCTCAGCCCCGAGGAGGAGACGAACATGGCCGCCTCCCGGGCGACCTGGCCCCTCGGCCGCGGCTTCGATCGGTGGTACGGATTCCACGGAGGCGAGACCCATCAGTTCGTGCCGGGTCTTTACCACGACAACCACTGCGTGCGGCCGCCCCGGTCGATCGAGGAGGGCTATCACCTGAGTGCCGACTTGGCCGACCGGGCCATCGAGTTCCTGGGCGATCTTCGGGCAGTCGACGACACTCTGCCCTTCTTCCTGTATTTCGCCACGGGCGCCTGCCACTCGCCCCACCATGCACCGGCAGACTGGATCGCCAAGTACAAGGGCCACTTCTCCCAGGGCTGGGATCAGTGGCGCGACGAGACGTTCGCCCGCCAGGTCGCCTCAGGCGTCGTGCCCGATGGCACGGTCCTGTCGCCGCGGGCGGCCTGGGTCCCGAGCTGGGACTCGCTGGACGACCGGGAGCGGGAACTGGCCGAACGATTCATGGAGTGCTTCGCGGCCTTCCTCTCCTACACGGACCACCAGATCGGGCGGGTGCTCGACTTCATCGACGACCTCGGCGACGCAGACAACACAGTGGTGATCGTCGTGTCGGACAACGGCGCCAGCTCCGAGGGTGGCAAGGAGGGAACCATCAACGAAGGACGCATCTCGAACTTCGAGTTCGCAGGCGTCGAGGAGATGCATCGACGGATCGACGAGATCGGCGGGCCCAGCAGCCACAACAACTACCCGTGGGGTTGGACGATGGCGGGCAACACCCCCTTCAAGCGCTGGAAGCGCGAGGTCCACGAGGGCGGTGTCGCCGACCCGTGCATCGTGCGGGCCCCGGCACGCCTCCGGCAGGGTGGCCAGCTGCGCCGGCAGTTCGCACACGCCATCGACGTCCTGCCGACCATCCTCGAGCTGGCAGGGATTGAGGTCCCTGACGAGATCGAGGGCATAGAACAGTCACACCTGGACGGAACCAGCTTCGCCTATGTCGTGGAGGACGGCGCCGACGACACTCCGAGCCGGCACCTCACCCAGCACTTCGAAATGCTGGGATCACGGGCGATCTACCACGATGGTTGGAAGGCCGTGACCTACCATCCCGTCGGTCCGGTCTACGACGACGGCCTGCGCTCGAATGCACCCTGGGACGATGACGTCTGGGAGCTGTACCACGTCGCCGAAGACGTCTCCGAGGTCTACGACCGCTCCTCGGAGTTCCCCGAGAAACTGGCCGAGCTCGTGGCTCTGTGGTGGGACGAAGCTCGACGCAACGATGTGCTTCCGCTGGACAACCGCGTCCTCGACGCCATCGCCCACAAACACGACCGCCGCAAGCCACAGGACTCGTACCGGTATTTCCAGGACGGGGCGCAGGTCCCCGAATGGGTGGCAGTCGACGTCCGCAACCGCTCACACCTGATATCGGTGACGGTGGACGTCGCCGCGGGCGTTGCCCCCCAGGGCACGCTCCTGGCCCTCGGCTGCGCCCTGGGGGGCTGGTCACTCCACATCCTGGACGGCCGCCTCCGCTATGTCCACAACCTGCACGGGCAACGCTGGTACGACGTCACGAGCGACTCGACCATCGGCTCCGGGCGCCATGTCCTCCAGCTGTCATTCGAGAAGGACGAGCTTCTCGGCGGCGTGGCCACGCTGCTCCAGGACGGTGAGGAAGTCGGTTCGGGCACTATCGATCGGTTCACCCCGGTGGCGTTCAACGAAGTTGGGGTCGGCCTGACCTGTGGCTACGAATGGGGGCCGGCCGTGGGCTCGGGCTACACGGCTCCCTTCGTGTTCAACGGCACCATCATGCGAGCCGAGGTGACCGCGACGGGCCCGGTCGTGCGTGACCCGGTGGCCGAGGTGGCGGCGATCCTCTCCGCCCAGTAGCCCACTCCCGAGCGTCTCAGTCAGCACAACGCGCCCGCGCGATGCGAGCCGACCAGGAAACGCCCGGAGCTCCCCGCCCGTGCGGCGGAGAGCAACGTACTCAGCTCCCTCGCCCTACCTTCCGATCTGAATGGCGCCGTTCGACAGCTCGTGAGCGACCGGTTGGGTCGCCGCGCTGTGCGGTGCAGCAGGCGGCGTCGCCACGACCGTTGCGGTCACCGCAGTCGACGAGTAGGTGATTTTGAGCGAAGGGCCGACCGATCCCTCCGGCTGGCAGGAAGACGAACCGTCAGCGCCAGCCTGGAAGATGGCGCCGTTGGCGAGGCCGCTGAACGTTCCCTTGATGGAAGAACCCGAGACGATGGTGTACTTGGTTCCGACGGTTTGGTCGCACTCTCCGAAGATCCCGAGGCTGGCCGAACCGAGCTTCACGGCGCCACTGGCGACAAGCTGCGGGTAGCTCCCGCCCGGGGTCGGCTTGGTGCCGTTCCCAGGATCGAGAGAGTTAAAGGTGATGTGCGTCGCCGAGTCGAATGACGCAGCACCTTCGACGCTGTCGATGCCGTAGGGGCCGGAAGAACCGTTGCCGAACTGAATGTTCGCCCCCTTCGTCGTCAGGGGGCCGTAGGGGATGGTGCTGACCTTTTTACTTCCGAATGCTCCGATCACGAAGAGCCCGGCGTCCACGATCTTCACCGGCTCCTTCGAAGTACCGTTGAAATCGCTGCCCGTGACATAGGTCGTCGCGCCCGAACCCTGGAAAGTCAGGGGTCCGGTGTTGATCGATGGAAAGTTGATGAAACCACCCTGGTTCCCCGGTGTCGCCACGGGCAGATTCACCGTCAGGCTGTCGCTCTTGGCACCAGCAACGGTGCTCAAGTTGAAATTCGAGTTGTTCTCGAGGTCGACGCTCCATGACTCGGATCCGAGCAGGGTCATGGGTAGTCCCAGGGAGGCGCCCTGAGCATTCCCGTTGTTCGGCACGTTCGAGGTGACGTCGAGGCTGCCGATCTTGATGCCGTTCCCACCGATGCCGTAGTCCCCGAAGTTGGTCTCGACCCCCAGGGCCAACGACAAGGCAGGGACCTTCAATCCGGTCACGTCGTTCTGGGCGTCGCTGTTGCAGGCAGAAGCGCAGGCCAGATCGGGGAACGTAATGTCCGCCGACGCCTTCGGCTGCGGGGCGGTGCCACCCACCCAGTTCGCTCCATCGGACCAGACCGAGTCGCTGCCATTTCCGCTCCAGGAGAACGAACCAGGCGCGGCGAAGGCCGCTCCCGACGACAGCGCCACGACACCCACGGTTACGGCCGATGCCGCGACGAGACGCCGCAGAACCTTCCGACCCCGCGAACCAACGTCAAGAACCTTCATTTCCGCCACCGCCCCTTCGTCTGATTTCCGGCAAACGTAACACGGCAACGTCCGAATTCGACAAACCAACGAACTCCAATATGGCGATCCGACGGCGAAGGATGCAGGCAAATGCGGCGGGCGCCACCGTGTCCGTCGACAAATGAGATCACCACTGCAGCATTTTTTCTCTTCACTGAAACCAGCGGCGAGAGGCGGGCGAGAGCAGCGCACGCCGCTCGCTAGTGATCGATGCGTCGGCGGCTTGGACCGGTCAGTCCGGCGGATCGGTCCGTCGCGCGGGTCGGTTGGCAGATGTCTCTCAGCGACAGAACCGTAGGGTGTCGGTCCCGCGCCAGCGACTCCGCCCTAGAGTTCTCGACCTCCCTCGCACAAGTTCGGCAACGGCAGTCCCGCGACTGACGCCCGTTGCCGAATCGGGCCACATCGACCGTTCACCCTTCCCGCAACCGTCTTACTCCGAAGTTGCGTTGTTCTTGTCTAAATCACCCTGTCTGGCGAGCCGAATCCAGTACACGGAGGCGTTGTCGGCCGGAGGCACACCTCCATGAGAACCCGAACGGCGGGAGCTCGAGGTCGCCCTGTGGGCACCGGAGAGGGGTTAAGCATGGACACTCGCAGACGCATCCCACGCCAACCCGCCGGCTGGACCGGGACGTGCCTCATTGAAGATGACATGCCCGCGGCCCAATGGCGGGACTGCTGGGTCCTCGACATCTCCATGCTCGGTCTGGGTATCGCGCTCGATCACCGTCGACCCTTCGAACTCGTGGATCGAGAGATCTCCGTCGAGTTCCCCGCAGTCGGCGACCTGGTGAGCGTCCGGCTCGAAGGAAGGATCAAGAACATCGAGGTCATGCGCTTGGGCCTCGTTCAGGCCGGCATCGAATTCGTCGGCTTGTCCGAGGAGGAACAGGCCATCGCAACCGTGTTGGGTGCGCTCACCGAGATCGAAGAACCACAACCGCGGGCGCCCAAGCTCCACCTCGTCGAGCCCTAGCCCCGCACCGTTCCGCCGGGGGGACGCAGCGCTTTCGCCGTCCAGAGCAGACGCGATCGGAGCACAGCCAAGGGGTCGGTTGGTCCTCTGGATAACTTCGTGTCAGCGCGCGTAGCCGGCAGCCGCACTCGCGCTTCCGGAGTTGGGAGGAGGCCACCCAAGGATTGTCCCGAACGGAGCGCTCAGGCTCCGCCACCCGAACGAAACTCAGGGCCGATTGACGTCACGACCTGTCGCAGACAATCGGTGAGCACCGACTCGGAACACCGCATCCTCGGGCTCGAACCGCACGAGAGACCGGTGGATCAGCGCATTCAGGTTCAGGTGCGTGCAACGACGTGGAGCGGTGCCGCTCCCGGGTCGACCACCTCGGTCATGACGCCGAGGACCGTGGCGACGGCTTGCTCCTCTTTGGAGAGCTCGTCGAACTCGATCCCGACTCGAACCAGTTCGGGTGCCATTTCCTCGACGTGGGTGATCAGACCCTCGAGCCGGACGCTGACCCACTGACTCATCGCAGGGAATTCGACGAGGATGGAACGACCGAGCAACTCGGACGGATTGCGGTGAAGCATGGTGACTCCGAGACCATTCGTGGCCAGGTCAAGCACCCAGCACTCCCGCCATTCCTTGGTCCCGAGCTCCGGCTCATCAATGAGACAGGTTGCTCTCCACCCAGCCGTCTGACGCGGTGTGCGCCTGCGCTCCCTCATCTGATGCCTCCTCTCAGGGCGACCGTGGGCCGCCTCGAGCACCCCCCACAGGGCCCCAAATCGATTCGGCATCCATGCCCGGACACTGTTCTAAATCGGCACTGCCGTTGGAGGATTGAATCAAGATCGGCGCAATTCGGAGCCGCGACATCTCGCCGCGCCATTCCGCGCTGGCATCTCTTCGGAACTGCCCGACCGCGCCGCGGAATGCTTCCGCGAGTCGTACGGCTCAGTCAGCCTGACGGAGAGGAGAACACGAGGGACTTCTTGGCAGCGTCGTAGCGCCCGACATAGACAGGTCCGAGAGGGTACGGCCGTCCGGGGCCAAAAGATACGGGCACAGCTGCCTCAGGCAGGTTCGCGTTCCGTAGCGCATAGCCTGCCTTGATAAAGCTCGCCCGCGTCAGATCTTTGCCGGCAGCCTTGGCAATGGCCGAGAACATTGCCAGATTGTCACAAGCGTCCTGAATCGCAAAAAAGGACTGGTCCGAGCCCGCTATGGGATTGGTCGGCAGTGTGATCTTGTCGGACGGGTAAGCCTTGCGCACGATCTGATAGCACTGCTGGTCGACTGCCTGATGCCAGGTTCGGTAGTTGTCGAGCACTGCACTCGACGTGATCATGTTCTCGAGATACGTGGAGCCAAGGGAGGATCCGACGATGGCTCCTTCGACGGTGCTCTCGTTTGTGGCGACCCATGCGGGGTTGAACGTGCTCTGTTCGGCCTGGAGCGCCTCTGGCCACACGAGTGATCCCGTCCCGACTGCGACCACCTCATTGACCCCAGCCGAGTGGAACCGTTGGGCGATGATGTTGGCGTCCTGATAGGTCGCGCTCTGGTCCCCGGTCGGAGCTGAGTCCACCGCGCTTTGCACAACCTTCACGTGAAGCGACTTGAGATCGGATTCGACCACCTGCATTTCTCGCTGATCGGTCACCTGCCCGCCGAAGATCCCCACCGTCTTGCCCTTAAAGACGCCGTCGCGCGCAAACATGGAGAGCTGGATCGGATCGTACGCGAGCGGTGGTGCCTGCATGGTGAAGTTCGGCGTGCCGCCGGAGACCGCCACGTCCTGGAAGGTACCGTTGATCGTTGGTATCCCATATTGGCTCAGGTAACAATCGGGCTGTTGTGGAGCGAACGCGACGAAGACGTTGTCATCCTGAGCCAGTTGCGTACAGGCCGTGGCGGCCGCTGCTGTGCCGACTGGATTGACTGCGACCAAATAGGGGACCAGCTTTCGCCCATCCACTCCCCCGTGAGCATTCAGGTGAGCAATCAACGCGTTGTAGGCATCGGGGTAGTTCCCGTGATCGAGCGTTACGCCGTACTGGCGAACCGCGGCCAGGTCGACGTAAGGGATGCCGATGCGGATGGTGGTCGCGGTGACGCCTTGACTCGCGGAACTGCCGGGGCCCTCAGATGTCGCCGATGCCGGCCCGGTGCCGATCGCTGTGAACGTCGAGAGCGTCAGCGCACTCAGGAAGAGGGCCGTGGCACCTTTTCGCATGATGAACCTCCAAAGATGACGGCTAAGTGTGCCACCTGACATCGAGCTGGCCACGGCACCCAATCAGTGGGCATCCTGGTGACAGAGGTTCAAAACTATGGATTTCGAAGAATGCGCTGCTATGTTCGCCCGACACAGGGTCAAGGCTTTCGGCGGGACGTTCCACGTACCGGATGTCGATCGCTACCCGGCGCTGTTCTCTTGGGACAGTGGATACCACGCTCTTTGCCTTCGTCACTTCGATTCGGAACTTGCCTGGCACGAACTCACGACCCTCTTTCGGGCAAACACCCTCCCGGACGGACTCCTCTCGCATCAGCGCTTTGTCCCTGGGGCCGGCGAGGTACAACGCTTCATTGAGGAGCTGTTTGGACCCATGTTCGTGGGAGACCGGACTCCTTTCGTCGACCCTCCGACCGCCGCCTATGCGGCCGCTCGGCTCGCCCGAGCAATGGGACAGGCGGCCGACGATCTGTTGTCGGCGGCACACGCACACCTGAAGAGCTTGATCCACCTTCGCAGTATCGGAAACGGCATTCTTCCGGTGGCTTTGCATCCATTTGAAACCGGAGCGGAGAACAGTGTCTACGTCCGCTCGATCCTGGCTGCATCGGACGCTTCCCTCTTGAGCCGATTCAAGGACCTCACCTTCTCGGCGGTGGCCGCTCAGATGTCGCCCGAACATGCACTGGCCGGAGGCCACGGCTTCGTCGCGCTTGATCCCACCGTCTGCGGGTGGCTGCTGCTCGCACTCGAAGAACTCGAATTGGCGAGCCACGACCGTGGTTGGCCTCAGGAGGCGGCATGGGCCGCCAAGACGGCAAAGGCGGTCGCAGACGAAATCGAGCGCCTCCTGTGGTGGGAGGACGGTCACCAGTTCGCCGCGTACGACGTCGTCACCGGGACGCAGGTGCGCGGCGTCGGAGCCATGGGCCTCCTCCCGGCGGCATCGCGGATTCTTGCCGCCAGAGGCTATGCAGACGACGTCTCGACACACCACGTGCGTCCGGGAGCACCCATGTGGGGACCCAGAGGCTTTGCGGCCGGCCCGGTCGACGAAGGCGCTGGCGTGGATGCCTTCGTCCAGTGGGACGGCAATGCCGTCTGGGGCGCAACCGTCTACTGGGCCCATCTTGTTTCGCTCCGCGCCGGCCAACAGGAGCGCGCCTCTCAGCTTCGGACCGAGCTCGAATCTCTCGTGCACGAACACGGATTCCGTGAGTTCTATGACGCGTTTTCTGGCACACCCGGAGGAGCCGGTGTCGAGTCAGGCTTCACCTGGCCCGCGCTGCTTTTCGAAATGGAGTCCAACGAGAGAACCGGTCTGGACAAGCCCCTCTGACCGACGGGACCGTCAGTCCGGATTCGGACCGCCCAGCAACATTGGTGCATACGCGGTAGAGGGCGTCTTGAGCGTGAGGGACGCGAGGCCCGAGCCGCTCGTGCACTTCTTGTAGGCCTTGGTGGCGCTGATAGTGCTATCAGCCCAAGCCTGGTCATATTCACCGTGGTAGTCGCCCTGGAAGGACCCAGACGGGGTGGGAGCGAGCCCGAAGCTCCAGCCAATCGTGTTGAACTTGTTTTCGTCGGTTCCCCAGTGCAGCGGCGAGACCTCGAAGACCGTGTTGCCGGAGCTGAGCCTCGGCGAACTGCTCCAGACGATCGAACCCGTGGTCTTGGTGCCAAACGAACTCGAGTCCGCGATGATGGCGCAGGAGAGGCTCGCCGTCAGTGTGGCCGACACCACCCCCTTGGACACGGTCGCCGCGACGCCCGTCGGCGTACAGGACGAAACTGTCTCGGCGATCGTCACTTTGATGGTCGAGTTGTCCTTCTTCAAGGGCGGATTGAATCTGAGGGTGCCTTGCACCGCGGAACACGAGATCTCCGCGTTCGAGGCGTCCACGGGTGTCCCTGAAGCGCCGGCAAGTCCCGGAGCAATGACGAGTGACCCGAGCGGCAGGGCCGCCAGCACAATCCCAGCCGTCAACATTCGCCTCATCCGCAGCCTCCTCCTCGCCAGGAACGATCCGTGACGGATCGCTCAGGAATTTGCCTCTCACGTGCAGGTTTCGCCGAAAACAGCACACCATAGAACCACGATCTGACCCTCATGGCAATGACCGTTGGAGCGGTCGTCTGCCGCGGGGAGCTTCTTCGGCGCCCTGTGGTCGCTTCGCATGCCTAGGCGCCGAACGAGGCGTACCGGGGTGTCGGAGGAACAAGGCATCGGACTCCGGAGGGAGGCACAATTCACGACTCCCCCACTCTCCGAAGATGCCCGAAGTCCGGGATTTGCGACGACACCTCCGGTTTTGCGTAGTGTGTAGACGTGCCCGCGGTCTTGGAGGCCGTGATCATCGGACTAGTGACAACCCAGGTGGCCTTTGTCGTCACCACGGTCTACCTTCACCGCTCACTCGCCCATCGTGCCGTGAAGCTCAAGCCGCCGGTCGCATTTGCGTGCCGAGTCGTGATCTGGATGGCAACGGGCACCCGGCCACGCCAGTGGGTGGCGGTGCACCGCAAGCACCACGCCTTTACCGACAAGGAGGGCGACCCTCATTCGCCGGCCGTCTTCGGATTCTCAGCTGTCCAGTTCGGCAATGCGGTTCTTTACCGACGGGTGGCACGCAATCCCGACGCGGTGGCTCGGTACGCCCGCGACCTGCCGGGCGATCGTTGGGACAAACTGCTTTTCGACCACGCGCTCCTGGGCCTTGGCGTGGGCATCGCGCTCCTGGTTGGCGTGTTCGGTTGGGAAATTGGCTTGATCGCTGCGGCGGTCCATGCAACGGCTTACATACTTGGCGGCGGCGCGATCAATGCGATCGGACACAAATGGGGCAAGCGGCCCCACCCCAACCTGGCCACCAACAATCAGTGGCTGGCTTGGCTCGTGGCAGGCGAGGGCCTTCACAACAACCACCACGCAGCGACGACGTCCAGCCGCATGTCGATGGCCCAGGGTGAGATCGACCCTGGCTGGTGGGCAGTCCGCGCTCTCGTGCTTCTTCGACTGGCCACGTTGCGCCACAATCCGCGGACAGCGGCTCCGTCCCGCGTCTGAGGTCCCTGAGAACGCACGGATCGCCGGCTCTCCGTTCTCCGCCAGAGCTACCCTGAACCAAGGCGAAGAAGGGCTTCTTTCGACACCGTCCCGAGGTTTCGGGGTTCTTAGACTTCACGCATGGAGCGCGTGATCGTCCTTGTCTCGGGCGCCTCAGGATCAGGGAAGTCGACCCTTGCCGCCGAGTTGGCGAAGACAATCCGCATGAATCTCATTGGGAAGGACCTCATCAAGGAGACTCTGTGGGACGTCTTTCGACCACCCCCATCCGACCTCGAGTGGTCCAAGCGACTCGAGGCAGCGGCGATGGAGGTCATGTGGACCCTCGCCGCCCAGAGTCAACGCGCCATCCTGGAGGCGAATTTTCGGCCCCACAGCGAGTACGAGAGGGCGAAGATCCTGGGCCTCTCCCCCAACCCTTTGGAGGTCTACTGCCACTGTCCTGCCGACGTGGCCCGACAGCGCTACGGGCGACGCGCCGCGCAATCGAATCATCATCCTGCCCACGTCACTCCGAACCTGGATCCCGACCTTCTCCGCGAGTTTGATCAGCCCATCGGGATCGGCAAGGTCATCGCGGTGGACACCAAACTCGCCCTCAATATCGACGCGCTCGCCCGTACCGTCCTGACTGAACTGGCTGACCGCTGAGCTGGGACTACGTCTAGTAAATCCCCTACCAGGGACAAGGCGGCTTTTTGCCCTACCGGATCTCACCGAGAGGGCAGTTCGTTGCACCAATGCAGTAGTTTCCTGCCCGGAGATCCCGACGGCAACGGGTGGAGTGGCCCCGCTTCGGCGGGGTCGCTTCGCGTCCGGGGACTCGGGTTGAAACTCTGCTGTCATAAGGAGCCCAGGGCACCAAATCGTTGCCGTGGGTCACTATTCGGACACCTCAAGGAGACGAGTCTCGAGCGGTTGACCTGCGCTGCCGCGAGAAACCTCACGGAGACGACGCTCGCCCCTGACAGAGCCTGAACGAATCTCGGTGGCCACGCGAATGGGACCCACGACCTGAGAAGCATGAGGATGGCTTCGCGCTTCCTTCCGAACCAGCCCCGTTCCTTCGGTTCGGGCTCGACCCTCAAAACGGCGACCAGTCTCCCTCTGGGTCTGTGGTCTGTCCCAACTCGATCAGATGGCCGTCGGGATCGCGGATGTAGCAACGGATCTCGTACGCGTGCTGTTTTGGGGGCGTCAGAAATTCAGCCCCACGGGCACTCCACTGCTCATATTTGGCATGGATGTCCGTGACCCGGATGTTAAGGAAACTGCTGACCCGTTCGGGATCTCGTGGCGTCTCCAGGATTACGGTGGGTTTGTCGTCAGTCGGGCCTCCACCCGCATTGATGACGATGAAGCTGTTGGCCAGTCGGACATTGGTGGGCTCTGGGCCGAAGACCACCGTGCCGCCCAGCACTTCGGTATAGAACCGTCGAGATCGTTCGACGTCGTCCGACACAATGAAGTGGGTCAACACCATTTCTTCTTCGGACCCATTGATTTCAGCCAACTCGCACCTCCATTGGTTTGACTGCAGACCCGGCATCCCAGGGTCTCCAGCTGTTGCTCCAGTTCGGCGAAGTATCGTCCCCACTGCACGCCATGCCTAGAGCGTCACGCCGTCGGATTCGATGGTCGACAAAGCTCGAGGGCAGCCTAGGGAGCGCCAGAACCAGAACTGCCTACGATCATCCCCTGTGGTGACGGATGGTCTTCACCCCTCGAGGCAATCCGCAATCGCTCAAGCTCCCCAGCTGGTCGAATTGAGACTGGCAAGCGAGGTCGGTCCGGATCAAGTCCCCGCTCGGCAGGCACCGCCTAGCTCCCGCCCGATAGCCCCACTTCAGAGGCCCTGGCGCGCCGAGACGCCGACCCACTAGTTTCAGCCGGCGTGACACAACTGACTCCCAGACATCGGCCAGAGCTAGCCCGCAGATCAGGCGGCGGACGGATGGCGCAGTGCCATCAACGCCTGGGTTTCAATGCCGGAACTCGAGGTCTCAGCATCGGTATCCCTTTCGTGAATTGCGACGTCGCCGGCATGAGCTGTCGGAACCACGCTGGCCGGGCTGCCTGAACCATGGCCAGCCTGGAGCTCTACAAGCTTGGCATGACCGCCTCAGACGAGTGGCGTTGTCGACAGTGTGGCTATTCGGGACGGTTGATCACTCATGACTGGTACAAGGGTGGCTTCTCATCCGTGCGCACATACCGTGGCGGCTTTCTCCGCTGCCCGAACCCGAAGTGCATGACGAAGGGCAGCTTCATGAAGCGCCGTCGCTTCGACCAAGTGGCACGGTTTTACGAATGTGACCCTCAGCACGCTCAAGCTGCAATTGATGTGAGGCAAGCCGTCGCAAGGCTCTCTTCCTCGGTGGCTACGAGAGATCTGAGCGAGCATTCCCCGACTGCCGACACTTCGATTCCGGTTCCTGTTCCGGTTCTGGATTGAGCGCCATTCTGGAAGCCTTGAGCGTGCCCGTGGGCTACCGGACCCTGCTCCATCTGCCGCCAATCGCATCGCGCTGTCACTGCAATCGGGGCGCTGGGATTCGGGTCATCTGATCGTCTCAAGCTCGCGCTGCCCGAAGACACCCAAAATCTGTAGCGGAACCCCGGTGTGGCACAGACGACCTCAGCGAACATTTCACGGCTACAGTCCAGCGTCACCTGCTGCCTGGAGTTTGCGAGGTAAGGAGCCGCAGCCGATGTCGACGCTCGATACGTCTCACGCCCTCGACCACGTCGTGTTGGTGCTCTTCGAAAACCGCTCCTTCGACAATGTCCTCGGACGCCTGTACGGCCCAGAGGACGGGAAGACCTTCGAGGGAGTGATCGGCAAGAACCTCAGCAATCCCATCCCGATTTGGGCCGAACATGGCGCTGACCGCAAGGTCGTTCCCTACACGGTGGCCACCGACATGGACTCGCCCGATCCGGACTCGGGCGAGGAGTACTTCCACACCAACACCCAGTTGTTCAACATCGTCGACGACCAGAACCGATTCAAGATCGCGGACGAAGCCACGGCACCATGGAACGCTCCGGCTCCGGGAGCGATCCCGACGATGGATGGATTCGTGGCGGACTACATCTCGACGTACACCGCTGAGATCGGGCGCCAGCCCACTTACGATGAATACGCCCACATCATGACGGGTTGCACACCAGAACAGCTTCCGGTGCTGAACGGTTTGGCTCGGGACTTTGGGGTCTTCGACCATTGGTTCTGCGAGGTTCCATCGCAGACGTTTATGAACCGCTCGTTCTGGACTGCGGCGACCTCATCGGGTGCGGTCGTGAACAGTCCGCTCAGGAAATGGTTCACCAAGAACGACGCCGAGACGATTTTTGAACGGTTAGAAGCCCACGGCAAGACTTGGAAGGTCTACGTCATGGAGCCAATGCCGCTGTCGTTCACCGGGTTGATTCACTTCCCTCGGTTGAAGGATCGTCTGGGTACCCATTTCGTACCCTTTGCCGAGTTCGAGAGGGATGCTGCAGCAGGAACTCTCCCGAATTTCTCGCTGATCGAGCCGAACATGCTGGCCGGACACGGGGATTATCACCCGGCGATGGGCCGCTCCTTCTCGGACAAAGTCGACATCGAGGTCGACAGCCCATCGTCGATGCTGTCGGGCGAGGCATTTCTGGATCGGGTGTTCAACGCCTACCGGTCAGCCACCTCGGAGACCGGTGCCAATGTCTGGAACACCGCCCTGTTGATCGGTTGGGACGAGCCCGGAGGCACTTACGATCACGTTCCCCCCGGACCGGTCCCGCCACCCGACCCCTCTGCCCCTCCCGGCGAGTGCGGATTCACGTTCGAGCGCTCCGGGTACCGTGTACCCGCAGTCATCGTTTCTCCTTGGGTCGAGGCAGGATCGGTCTACAACGAGGAGTACAGGCACACGTCCTTGATCGCCACACTGCGCGAGGCTTGGGGACTAGGTGAGGCTTTCACAGGACGGGATGCCTCGGCCCGCACGTTTGAGCACGTCTTCTCGCGCGCCACGCCCCGTGACCCGAAGACCTGGTCAACCATCAAGTCACTTCCCGTGCCCGCATGGACGATGGACCGTGAGATCGTGGGCAAGGGACTGAGCACCTTGGGCAAAGGCATCGGCCCAGCTCTCCTTGCCAAGGCCAGAGAGATGGAGGTGAAACTCCCGGCTGAGTTCAACGACCCTGGAACAGATTTGACGCCCAGATTGCTGGTCGGCTTCCTCAGAAGCGTTGCCGGCCATTTCTTCCCGCTGTTGGCGGACGACGATAGGGCCGGTGCACACAATCCGAGCCCCCGCGAGGCGTGACCCACGATGGCGGATCGGGCGGCCCAGAGCTCGCTCCACTCGCCGATCCGACCCGACGTCACCCGCCGGACGTTGGCCTCCGCCAGGCCCACCAGCCGGCGCATCGGCATTGCTCCGTATGCAGGGATCGCAAGGGTGACCGCCGCGGGACTCAAACCTGCGACCTCAGCCGTGTGAACCGCTCGAGCCGTCCTCTGTTACGTGGGGCTGTCAAAGACGATCCAGCTCAGACCGAAACCGTCTGACCACGATTGACCGCCATCTGCCACCTTTTTCCGCTCGAGTTGCTCCCTGCACGTCTCCTCCGATGCCGAATGTCGGCACAATGGGCCCATGGAACTCGATGACGCGACACACGACCTCTCTCGCGTACCTCCACCTGAATTCACGGCAACTCGAAACGCAATGGCCGCCCAGGCTCGCGACGCTGGCCATTCGGAACTGGCGTCCTCACTCAAGAAGCTGCGCAAACCTTCGGTGGGTGCATGGCTGGCAAACCTTCTTGTGCTGGAACAGGCAAGTGATGTCGAGGATCTGGTCGCTTTAGGCACCGAGCTGCGCGTGCCAAAACGCAAGCTTGAAGGAGGACAGATTCGAAGGGTCTCGAGAGAGAAAACCGATATGGTCTCCAAGCTGGTGCGAGACGCACAGTCGAAGGCTTCCGAGGCAGGCCAGCGGGTTTCCGCCACTGCTGCGTTGGAACTAGAAGCGACGCTCGAGGCGGCTTTTGTGGATCCCCAGGCCGCCAAGAGCCTTCTTGAGGGACGTTTGAGCAGCGGACTCCATTACTCAGGACTGGGGTTCGGCGAGGTCACTACTACCGGGTCAACGACGAGTACCAAGGTCTCTCCGTCGCCGAGTCGAGCGAGGTTGGAGACCGACCGAGTGGTCGCGGAACACAATTTGGAAAATGCGCCCCACGAGGCTGAACTGGCCGACGCTGAGGTGGAGAGGGCGAGACAGGCCTTGGCGAAAGCTGCTCAGGAACTGACCCTGCTCGAATCCTCCGAAGCGCTGGCGGTCCGACGGTCCAAAGCGGCTCACGCGAAAGTGTCAGCAGCCAGAAAACAGGTTGGCAAGCTGTCGTGAGACCCACAGGATCGGCGGTTGATGTCGGCGATCACAATCAGACTGCCCGAATCACGGCGTTAGGTGGCAGGTGAATCCATTTCCCATTTGACCGCAGGATCGGAGATTAGGTGACTTGGTGGGCAATCTGGAAGACGTTGCCAAACGGGTCGCGCACCATGGCCCGGCGATCACCATACGGCGTGTCGAGAGGCTCCTCCACCGAAAAACCACCAGCATCGAGAGCGCGCTCGATAGGCGGCATCGGCATCGTCAACATAGATGTATAAGAAGGCTCGGAACGGATCTCGTTCGGCCGCCGCAGGCGAGACCATGACCAACGAGTCTCCGATCAGAATCTCGGTAGGTCGACCCGGCTCGGCCGAACCTGTCGCTCCGAACACCGTCCGAAGAAAGGTGACCTGAGCTTCTACGTCCTCAACGACAATTCGAGGGGTTACCGAGTGAAAGCCGTCTCGGGGACTCCTCGGGGGCACGACCGAGTATGCATGACATACGAGCGACGCCGCTTGACCAATCTGCCTGTGTAACCTCTGCCTGGTCCGAGACGGCGTAGCCGATCGGCGCCTAAAGGGGGTTCCATGGATATGAAAGCAAAGTCCAGGTTGGCGGCTTCCATCGGGGTAGGCGGCATCCTTGGGCTTAGTGCCACGGTCGGACTGGTTGGTGGTGCCACTGCCGCTCCGGTGTCGACTGCAAGTTTTAACTTCAGCGTGTCGCTCAGCGGCGTCACTTCATCGCCCGTCACTATCACTGGAACCGGACAGGCAGATAGCATCAACCATGAGGTTTCGGTCACTGTCACTCTTCCGGCTGCAGTGGCCGCGCGGATACCCGGCGGTACGGCGACACCCGAAGTCGTGAGCGCCGTACTGGCCGGGGGCACGATCTACCTGAATGTACCGAGCCTCCAATCCCGTATCGGTGCCCCATGGATCTCCGTGACGTTGCCTTCCAAACCTGCGTCGAAAGTCTCCACCATTCTCTCCAAGGTTGCCTCCGCCATCGGCAACGTGAACTCAATCGTGGAATTCGCCCGATCTCATCACGCAACAGTGACGCCGTTGCCGACTTCCACTATCGACGGAGTCACCGCGACCGGGAACCACATTGTCGCCGCGCATAAACAAAGGACGATCACCGCAAACCTCTGGGCAGACTCGTCGGATCAGCTGGTCCAGGCCAATGTGATGACGTCAACTGCGACAAAGAAGAAGACGATCGGCGTGAACGCAACGATCAATCTCAGCGGTTACGGCAACCCGGTGGCGATTACCATACCGCCCGGTTCTCAGGTAAAGGCGATCCCGTTCTCAACGGTCGAGTCTTTCCTTGGAGCAGCGTTCCATCAGCGTCACCACTCCAGTGCGCAGTCATAACCGTTTCACCGGCCCGACGTAGGGACACCTCTTCCTACATCCAGCCCTTCCACATTCGTCTCAGGCAGGCGGGTTGAGATAAAAGCCTGGCGAGGGCTGCGAGAGTCGCGGTTGGCGCGGTTCACGCATCCCGTCGGGAGTGCGCTCTGAGGTGGGTCACCACCACAGGTCGCAGCCAACTCGCTCTGCCAGAGATTCGCAAAAGCTGACGTAGCCGAAGTCATCCACGCAAGGCGCGCTCGGCATGGCGCTGGAATTCTGGCCGTTGCTTAATCGACCACTAATTGAATTTCTTTGTTCGCCGGCCATTTTGTTCGCCCGCCATGAAGCTGGTTCCCGGTCGGGATCGTCTCGGACATCATCGGCGGATAGGCCGCCGTCCCGGCGTTCGGGAGCACCGTCAGAGAGTCATTGCGGAGGTGATTATCGTTCCCAAGAGGTCGGGCGGGCTGAAGACTGAGAGGTGTGCAATGGTGACCGTACACAACCTAGATCACGAATCGGTTGCCAAGATGATCCAACTGGACCTTACGAGCCTGGACCGAGAGCCGGAGAGCCGGATCGGAAACTTCTCGTTCCACGGATGCACGGTTGGTGTCGCCGCCTTCAAAGGCCGGCCACCTTGGGGATAACACGACCAAGGCGACGAGCTTCTTTTCATCTTGGCGGGCGAGTCGGAACTTACAGTGCTAGTGGAGGACAGCCGTTCAGCTTGGACACTTTCAGCTGGCCATCTGGCGATTGTTCCAAAGGGTCATTGGCACTCCAACAACGCTCCCGGCGGAGTGACGATGTTGTGGATCACTCCCAGCGAAGGCAATGAGCACTCCTGGAACGAACCCAGCGTCTGAGAGCTTGGGGTCAGGCCCGAGCTGTCATTGTGGCCACGAGGTACCCCACCGTCCCTGCGATGTGGGGCAGCCCGATCTCACTGATGGGAACGATTTCCAAACGGCTCGGGCCGTTGCCTTTGGGAATGGTGGTGGCAAAATCAACCTTCGCTCGTGCACCCGCTGAGCGTCACGACCTAGTGCATTGCCTACCCGGCAATCTATGAACCCATCGGCAGAAAGAACTCGAGCTGAATGTTGTCCGGGTCCCGAAATGCGAGACCGGCTCCGTATGATGATCCAAGATCTCACCGTGCTCGATACCCAAGGCATCGAGTCGCGCTGGCCAGGATTCGAGCTCTTCTCGACTAGCGCAACCAAAGACGATGTGGTCGAGTCCGATTCGAAATTCATCGAATACGTCCCCCTCAAGCTGATGCTGATTTTCGTGGATTGCGACCATCGGCTCAAACCACATCGCCGCTCGATAATTGTCCTCGTCGATGACCGCAGAAGGCCGCGACTCGAAGAGGCGCTCGTACCACTCGATGCTTCGTTGGAGATTGGAAACTGTCAAGGCGTAGTGATTGAACGCTGGAAATGACGATATCTACTAACCTTATGGATTCCCGGAATTCCCACGCTCAAGTCCGGCGTACGGAGACACCCTCAACAGGAATGGTGGCCGCGCGTTATGGGGCACTTGCCCTTTTGTAACCGTGTCGGTTGGCAACGTCACGTCGTCCCCGCATCAAGCGAATGGAGGGTCTAGGGTCTCCCTGAGGGCTCGTGGAGGGTCCACGTCATTGACGACGCCTTGGCAGGACGCCGCCAAGGAAGGGCGACGTCATGGCTACCAACATCGTTAATGCGGGGACGTCACGGGCGGCGAGATCCGCACCTGGGTGGGAGCGGTATGCCTGGCTGGCAGGGATCCTCTTCGTTGTTGCCGTCCTGACAGAGTCCGCGATTGGGCTCGGGGTCGGCATCAACCAGAACGACTCGGCCGCGAAGATCGCGAACACGCTCGCCGACCACAAGAACCGATTGGTGGTGGTCGAGGGCTTCTGTGTTGTCTACGCCGCCATGTTTCCGATCTACCTGTGGAAGCTTTACGATCGTTTCCTTCACACCGATGCCGAGGGCTCACGTGCCCTCGGCACCTTGATGCTGGTCGGTGGTGTGCTGTTTGTTGCCCTTCACGCGTTCAGCGACATCGGGATCTACGGCGTGCTCGACGGGAAGCTCGCGGTATTCGGTGCGCAACACGACCACGGTGTTTCCTACACGCTGTACCTGTTGACCTACGCCGTGGACAGCGTCGCGGACGTCTTCGGCGGTCTCTTCGCGTTCGCTGCCGGGATTCTCGTGTTCAGGAGTGGAGTCTTTCCTCGGTGGCTTGGGTGGGTCTCGATCCTCGCCGCCCCCTTGCTCTTTCTCCAAGCCTTCGGCCTCGGCGGTGTGATCGCATCGTTTGGCCTGGTTCTCGACCTGATCGGATTCGTGCTGCTCCTCGTCTTCGTCCTGATCAGCAGCATCGTCTCTCTCAGGAGCGAGAGATCGGTTGGCGCCCCCGCTCTGGTTGGGTAGAACCCAGGGCCTGACTGAAGGCGCCGGACGAGTGGTGCATCTGCGCAACGGTTCGAGGTGTCCCACTTTGACGGTGCAAAAAACGTGGGGCGTGCCTCCGGGGATTCGGAGGGTGGCACCCCGTCCCGCAATCTCGGGTGGTTGAGCTGTGGGATCCTGAAGGCCATGACGCCCGAGCAGTTTCTGAATCGTTGTAAGACTATCTGCCATGTTGGTCCTGCCGGCGTCTGGGAGCTGATCAGCCGTGACGGCTTCCGGACAGCCGAACAGTTGATCTTGGAAGCCGACCTCACTGACGAGGAGCGCCACCGTTTGCTCTCGGAACCTCGTCGAGAGGCCATTCGGCTGCACGTCCGCGGCCACGACGTGACACTTAGAGACCAAGGCCCACTCTTCGCCCGTAAGGACATGCGATCAGTCCTGGACAGCGGACTCGACGTCAGTGATTGGATTCACCTATTGAATCAACGCGTCTACTTCTTCACGGACCAAACGTCCATGCAGAAGCTTCTTGACAAGTACGTTCAGATGGACGGGGCCCAGGACGTGGTTTGGCTCTCACCCCTTAAACTGCTGGAAACGGAAGGACTACGGCTCGAGCTCGCGAGCCAAAACACGGGCGCGATTGCCCGCCGGAGCGGCCCTCAGAAGACGGCGGAGACATTCGTACCGCTCTTCCGGTTCCCAGACCGAAGGCCGGCCGAAGTAACCGCTCTCGGCGGGTTCGATGACCTCACCTCAGTCTTTCGCGCCGAGCGATGCTTTCCGGATGGCCGACGCACACTGCTTTCGTAGTAGCAGCACACTACGACCAACACCTGGCGTCCTGGGCTGCGGCTCCGCAGTCCAGGACGCAATTGTCCACCTGAGCTTCAAGGTGTACCGAACGCAGGAAGACACATGCTCTCCACTGCGACCTAGCGGCAAACCACCGCGGGCCTCGATCAGATCTGCGAAGCCGGAGGCGCCGTAGCGTCCGCGGCCCTGCATGTCCTCCCCAGCTCTCGACCGGCAACGAGGTGCGCCCTCGGGGGCAAGCTGAACTGTCGCGACAGGTGCCAGTCCGCCACCGGCAGGTCACAGATCTTCGAGTAGTGAGGTTCACACTCGGTCAGGTAGTCCGGCGCAATCCGCTTGTTCTCCTCCACGCGCCGCCAGATGTCGCTGGAGTCGCTTACTGCCGACCTCCATCGACGAAGCATAGAACCGGGTGTCGTCGTCTCCTCGTCCCGCCGTGCTATGGGTGATCCATGGGCCCCTGCGTTGTGTGCCATGGAACGACTGTCATCAGTCGTCGGACTAGGGTCAGGTGTTCGCGCGGCCAACGTCGTCCGTCGATCTCCCCATTGAGAGGACGACAAGTGGTTGATCGCAACGAAGGGAACTCGCCTGCATTTGTCGGGGCGGCGGATCGCTACTGGGACCGGCTGGCGTTGATGGCCGTTGGGGACGAACGCAGGCGTCGGACCTTGGAGCGGTCGAGGTTGTTCGATCAAGAAGCCGAACGCTACGACCGATGCCGACCGAGATACCCCGACGTCGTGATCGATGAGTTGCTTGGTCCGGAACCATCTGGCCTCAAGGTGGTTGATGTGGGTTGTGGCACCGGGATCGCTGCAAGGCCGATGGCAGAGCGGGGCGCCCAGGTGCTCGGAGTGGAACTAGCTCCACGAATGGCGGAGATCGCCCGCCGCCATGGAATCGACCTTGAGATCGGCGCCTTCGAGGACTGGGATGCTGCTGATCTTAGGTTCGACCGAGTGACTTCCGCCCAGGCGTGGCACTGGCTGGACATGCCCGCCGCTACGGCCAAAGCGGCGTCGATCCTTCAACCCAATGGCAGCCTTGGCCTGATTTGGAGCGGGGGCGCTCACCCCGACGATCTCGCCGACGCGCTCGAGGAGGTCTATTCGACGGTCGTGCCGAGCGGCACTCACCGTCTCTTTCGCGGCTATGCCGCCAACCGCTCGACCGACATCAGGTCCGACTTGGACCCGGTCCTCCCCGCCATCGCCGCAGTACCTGAGTTCGATGCTCCGACGGAGGAATGGTTTCCGTGGACTCGGCACTACCAGCGGGATGAGTGGCTCGACCTGCTGCTGTCATACAGCGAATACGCCGCCCTCGAGCCGAACCTTCGACACCGTCTACTCGACGCCGTGGCGACGACGATCGACGACCACGGAGGCTCGTTCCTCATGAACTACGAGACTGTTTTGATCACCGCGAAACGGCTCGGTTGACCGCTACGCCATGTCGCCCGCTTTCGTGATGGACGCTCGCTCGCTCCGCCCCGGATGCCAAATGTCCCGGATCGGCTGAGGCCCCTCGAGGCACCCTGAAACAACGGTCAGTCGGTGCACAGCTCCCGCGGTGGGAGCCCGCGGCAGGCGAAGAACAACCCATCGTGGCCCGTCCCTCGGCAGGCAGGCACTCAACGAGCGCCTTCTCCGCCAGAACTGGAAAGACCTTTGCACTGGGGAACCCATGGGGTCGTTGACTGCGTCCTGAGTCGATGGCAAAGTTACGCGGGGTGGCGGGAACGGATGTACGTCTCTGAGCGTCTTCCCCCGGCGGCCTTTCGCTGCAGAAGTAGTGAAACCATCTTCGCAAAGGGGAACTTGCACATGATCAAGCGAATCTTGGCCGTCTCGGCCCTTGGCTCAGTCGGTTTGCTCGGATTAACCGCGCTTCCGGCTGGCGCGGCGGCCGGACCGAGTGTCAACCTCAAGATGAAGGCCGGCGGCACGTTGAAGTTCAGCTCGAAGACTTTGCACGTCACTGCAGGCAAGAGCACAAAGTGCAACGCGACGCACAACACGTTCATTCTCACGAACAAGACCGGCTTGAGCGAGAAAATCGACTTCGGCGGAAACCCATTCTTCACATCGTCGCCGGGGCAAGTGAATTTCATTTGCCAGGGCGTCGGGACCGGGACCTATACGGTTGAGGGGTCTTCCACCGCATCGCTGACAGTGACCGTCTCTTCGTAGGTCACGGGGTACGCGTCACACGTTCTCTCTGACGGCGTTTCAGAGGCCCCCGCGGTGCTCGCCCGGGGGCCTCTGCGCGTGGTGGCCGCCTGACAATGAGCGAGGGGTCAGATTTTGCCTGGCCTACCTGGCCAAGAGACTGCCAAGATGCTCCGTCCGTTCGGTTCGAGCCCAATGCAACGGAGTAGGAGGGATCCGTAAGCGGCGCGCCGGCTGGGACCAGCAGCCCCGGCCAGATCGGGTCGGGTCGACACAGCTGACGTAAGCTCTCACCGTGCTGGGCTGCTCGGGGAGCGGTGCGGGGTGACGATGCTGACGCTCATCGAGGACGATGTGCGGATTTTACGCTCGCTCGAGACGGCGCTCACCGCTCGTGGGCTTCGAGGTCATGACGGCGTCCACCGGCCTGGAAGGATTGCGGTCCGTTTTCGATCACCGGCCGGCCGCCGTGGTCCTGGATCTCGGCCTACCCGATATCGACGGCTTCGAGCTCGTCAAAATGATACGGGCCGTAAGCGAGGTGCCCATCCTGGCTGCGACTGCACGGGACGAGGAGGCGGGCATCATCCGCACGCTCGACGCGGGAGCCGACGACTACGTCGTCAAACCGTTTTCGGCCGACCACCTCGAGGCCAGGTTGCGCGCAGTCTTCCGCCGGACCGACCGCAGCGAGGCTCCCATCCTGGTTGTCGGAGACCTCCGCATCGACACGTCGGCCCGGGTGGCGCGGCTCGGCGATGACGCGCTCGATCTGACGCGCAAGGAGTTCGATCTCCTGGCTTTCCTTGCTTCACAGCCGGGGCACGTGGTGCTCGAAGCGCGAGATCCTCGCCGCCGTCTGGGACCAGCCGCTCGGCGGTGCCGACAAGACAGTCGACGTGCACCTCTCGTGGCTGCGGCGGAAGCTTGGCGAGTCGGCGGCGGAGCCACGCTACGTGCACGTGCTACGCGGGCGCTGGGGTGAAGCTCGTCGACCCCCGCGGATGAGGCGTCGCCTCAACTTGACCGTGCTGGCGGTCACCGCCATGGTGACCTGGCCTTCCTCATCCCGCTTGGAGCGGTGGTCCGGATCGTGGCCACTGACCGGGCCCTCTCGGTGGCAGACCAGGAAGCGCGCACCCTTGCCGGGGTGTTGGCGTCGGAGAGCTCCCACGCCGCGCCTGCAGTCCGTAGTGGGACAGCTCAATGCGGACGGCAGCGGCCGCCGGGTCGCCGTGTTCACCACTGGAGAGGCCACGCTTGGTGCACCCGTCGCCGTGCCGATGACACAACTCGTCCTCAGCCAGGGCGGGACATGCGTTCTCCGCCTCCTACCGGGGAACCACGCTCGTCTGGGTTCCCGTGCGCCTTCCTTCGGGCACGGTCGTCGGGGTCGTTAGCGTGCCGGGCAACCTCCTGACCGCAGGGGTCTGGAAGGCATGGCTGGTTCTCGCCGCTGTCGGCGTGGCCATACTGGGTTTGGCCCTCCTTCTCTCGGATCGCCTTGGGCGTTCTCTGGTTCGGTCCATCGAGGACCTCGATACGGTGACCCGACGTCTGAGCACCGGCGACCTGGACGCACGTGCCGTGTGCCGGCGGGACCGGCGGAGATCGAGCGACATGGGCCGGGCCGTCAACGCGCTTGCCGAGAGGATCATCGAGTTACTCAAGCTCGAACGCGAACAGGCGGCCGACCTCTCACACGGGCTTCGCACCCCACTCGCCGCGCTCGCGCTCGAAGCCGATGCACTCACCGAGCCCGGCGACCGACAGAAGATGCGTGCCGCAGTGCATGATCTGACCGAGGCGGTGAACAGCGTGATCGTCGAGGTCCGCCAGCGCCCGCCCCCAGCTGACGCCCGAAACATCGGACATCACCGAGACGATCAAGACCCGGCTGCATCTTCTGGTCAGTTCTGGCCGAGGAGCAGGGTCGTCAATGGACGTTCGGAGCTGCCGAAGATCGCCGTCAAGGTCTGCGTCCCTACGCCCCAGCTGGTGGCGGCAATCGATGCATTGGTCGGCAACGTTCTCGCCCACACCCCCGAGGGGACACCCTTCCGGGTGACGCTGTCGGCCTCGGCGGCGCAGGCGATGCTGGTCGTCGAGGACGATGGACCGGGGTTCCCCGACGGTCCAATCGATCAACGAGGACACAGCGGGGGCGGCTCGACCGGCCTGGGGCTCGACATCGCTCGCCGCACCGCCGAACGTGCGCACGGGAGCATGGTCACCGGTACTGCGCCGGGCGGTGGTGCCCGCGTGGAGATCAGCTTCGAACGAGCCCGGGAGACGCCGCCAGCCGGCGCACACGATCCGGATCCCCAGAGTGTGCCCCCTCCATTGCTGCCGGCCCACATCTGAGCCTCGCGTCTGCAGACGGGACGCTTATTCGGCCACTCCCCGCTCCCGTCCGAAGAGCGCAGCCGCGGCATCGCTCGGCCCGGCAGTCGAGTTGCCGCCGGCGCTCGGCTGCACGACGGTGGCGGTTCCGTTCTGGCACCTGGCGCCCAGGAGAAGGGGCCGCGGTCGAGCCAGTGAACCGGACGAGCGCTTCTTGCGGTCCGCTGCTCTGCACCGTCACCTGAAATCCGTCTGCGGGGATGGCACTCTTCAGCACAACGGCGCTTCCCTGACACGCCACGGTGATAGTTCCGCCGGCGTTCGAGAAGGTCGTCGCGGCGGTTCCTGGTGTCACCGATGTCGCCGGCTGCGTCGTCGTGGTCGTAGTCCGGCCTGGCGCCGGCGGCGTTACGGTCGAGATCGTCGGCGCCGTCACCGTGGTGGTGGTCACGCCTACGGGAGCCTGGTGCGCCGACGGCAACGTCGTAGTCGTCGTTGTTGATGCGGCATGGCCCCGGAGCGCAGAGGTCGACGTTCTCGTCGGTGGACCGGTGGAATGCGATCGACGAGAACGGCGTGGACGTGGTCGGGATGCTCCAGGTAGTGATCGACCTCCGGGCCGTGGGCAATGAAGGGGGCCCATCCGCGACGCTCCGGCGCCGGAATGACAGGATCGGGGGGAGAGGCGATCGCCCTGGTTACAGCGCCGACACCCACCCAGCTGACGGCGGTAGCGGCCGCGGTCGCGACGACCCAGGCTGCAATCGGAAGAGGCGTCACCCGTCGCATTCAGAGATTCTCGCCGCCCAAGCTGCAGCTGCACGCTAAACCGAGGATAATTCGCAGGCCACCGTTTCTGACCCGCGCCCATCAGAGTCAGGACGAACTCATGGATGGCGACACCTCCCGCCTGGTGACGTCTCAGCGCCGGGACCGCCCTCATCGCCTCCCACGAGTCTGCAAAGCGTAGGGCGCTCGGCCCTCACGCGTCTCGTCGGTCGGCGCGAGGTCTCGAACGAGACTGAAAGGCTTGACAGGATACGGCGAATCGTTCGGGGGACTGAGATTCGGATCTGTTCCGGGGCTTTCCAAGTTTTAACCCTGATGCCAGCTCGCTTTATCGAACGCTCCGCACGCGATCTTTACCATGACGCTCGAGAGCTTGTACCGGAACGGTCCGGTACCGACCAGCGAAAGTGGAGGCTACGCATGGCACACAAGTGGGTATTCGGAATGGCCGCATCACTCGGGGCAATTTCAGCGGTAGGCATTCAGGCCGCTCCAGCTCTGGCAAGCTCGGATGTCGGTCCCAACAGCACTTCCGCGATTGTCGGTGTCCTCGGTTACGAAGGCGGAGGCCCCACCACCAAATTCCACCCGACTTCGGGCACCGTGGAGGTGGAATTCAATAGCCCGCCGCTGGTCCTCCTCAAGAAGGTGGGAAACTCCGGACACTTTCGCATTCCCCTCGGTCCCGGCAGTTACACCGTGATCGGCTGCGGTCCCAGTTCCTCGAGCGCGGGCTCGCCACTGTGTGGGCAACCCCAGAACATCACGCTGAAGGCAGGCGAGGTGGACCACATCCGACTCATCTGGGCCTACGTCCCCTGATCTCACAAGGTTGCTCAAGTCTTTACGTGCCCCGTCGAAGCGAGACCGATCTTGATTCCTGCGTAGCGTGCTCGCTCCGTCGACTCCGAAGGCCTTCGTCGACATCGTCCCGCCAACCAATCCGGGTTCGGCCGCGGTGGTTCGGGTCAACTTTGGCAACTGTATTTCCGCCTTCGGCGAGTGACGACGTGTTCCTCCGTGTCCTCGTCGATGAGGGTCCGGAGACATATGGCGACGGCACGGCAACCGCACAACTCGGGACGCCACCTTGACCACCGCTCGAGCAGTCGACGGCATGACCGGACGTGGTTCGGTTGGACCGAACTTCATCGCAAAGCTGTCGCACTACTGAGCGGGTTCCACCGCTAGGGCGCCGCGCGGTGGCCCTAAGCACACAAGAACGCCTGTCAAGAATCAGCCGTTCCTCCGCCTCGGTTCGGAACAGAGGTATCCGATTCGCGCCGGCCGTACGGCAGTGTGATCCGCATGACTGAAACACCAGGCGCCGAGGTCGCCCACCGAGGGAGACCGTCAGGCCGTAGAGAATCCGAACCACCGAACCGTTTCGCGTCGTCCCGCCAGAGGTCTGACAAATGGGTTACTAACGACTTGGCCGGAGATGGTGGCTCGATCGGCGGACCTGAGGTAGTTCAGGATGCGTGGGCGATCGGCGCTTGGTCCAGCGACATCACCCGCTGATTCGTGTCCGTATCCAACGCGTCAACCATGACCACGAAAGCCCACCCGTTGACACAGGCTATTGGGCCCAATGCTGATTGGGTCGTGGTCAAGACAGGAGCGTGTCGACCGACCATCCCTTGGGCTTCCATTTCCGCACCAATTGTCGTCGCCAACGAAGCCCGTCACCCGACAGATGGTGACGGCATAGCAGTCAACACCATCGAGAAACTGGTTGGTGCCCGTCTCTGGACTCTGATCGCTGCTCCACGTTTGCCCGTTCCACATGTCGATGAGTGGGGACCGTTCGCTGGCACCAAACCCTCCTACTGCAGCGCACAGATTGCGGCCGGTTGCAAGCCAACGTGCAAGGCGTGAGCCCCTGCATCAATGCCGAAAATGGTGACGGCGCAACGGTGATCACGAGCCGTGAAGCTCCGGTGCAGCCGTTCTCTGTGGATTCGGGAACGATCGAGTGCAACGCAGCGACCACGTTGGTCGGCTACCTGACACCCACTGACAGTTAGGTGGGTGCCGACCTCGAACCATCCAGGCGACCGGTCCCCAGGGTTCTTCGTCGAGCCCTCGAGGTGCTGGGCGATGGTCTACGACCACGACCTCCAAGGAACCCATTGCCGCGAGGCGCTGTCCTTCACGGGACGATGACACTCCCCCCATGACCACCTTCGCCGTAAGCCCGGGTATCGACCAGCTCGACATCATTGGCAAAGGTGGCTCGAGGATCTTACTGAAGGGGGATATAACAGGACAACCTGTCGCGTATAGGGTCTTGTCGGCAACGGCGGGTCCGGTACGAGCGAACCGGGAACATCGGGCCCGGGGGAGATAGGGAACATGCAGAGGCGCTTGACACGAACGATCACGGGGCTGACCGGGCTGATCGCCACTGTGGTACTGGGCACAGGGGTCGGGTCCTTCGGCACGACGGTGGCGGGAGCCACCGCCCCGCCCTCGACTTACCAGGCCGCCGCCACCTTCAGCGGCCCGATCACCACCGGAAGCGTCATTGAACCGCTCAGTGCGAATCCCTTGCAGCTCGCCGCCAACGACTACGTCCAAGAGGAGTTTTTCGCGGCGGGGAAGGCAACTGCGTTCACGGCCAAGTCCAAACCAAGCGATGGGCGGTGGAGCATTGTGCCCGGCACCACGGCCTCCTACAAGACCCGGATCTTGGTCCGGCGGCCGAAGAATCCGGCTCATTTCAACGGCAACGTGGTGGTCGAGTGGATGAACGTCTCGGCCGGCGAGTCGGCTCCGGATTGGGACTACCTCAATCCGGAACTGATGCGGGCCGGCTACGCCTACGTGGCGGTGTCGGTCCAGCATCTCGGCGTGAACGGTGGTGCACCGATCCTCGGAACCCCGGGCGGCAGCGCCAACGCCACTGCAAGCGGCGGCCTGGTCGGGTCCGAACCGGCTCGCTACGGAACCCTTCACCAACCTGGCGATCAGTATGCCCTGGACATCTACGCCCAGATTGGTCAGGCCCTGCACAACCCCAAGAACGGCGTCCTGGGCACCCTTCATCCCAAGCACGTCTTGGCGGTGGGTGAATCGCAGTCGGCTTTCTATCTGACGACCTACGCCGACGCGCTGCAGCCACTGACGCACACGTTCGATGGGATCTTCATCCACAGCCGGGGCGGCAGCGGTGCCCCGCTGAACGGATCCACCATCACCGGCAAGCAACAGGGCCCGAACAACCTGCGCATTCGCACCGACCTCAGCGTGCCGGTGTTCATGTTCGAAACCCAGACCGACCTCATCGAGCTCGGCTACGCCCCGGCACAGCAGCCCAACACCTCTCGCATCCGCACGTGGGAGGTGGCCGGCACATCCCATGCCGATGCCTATGAGGTTGGCGGCGATGCGAGCATCATCGGCTGCACCACGCCGGTCAATGACGGTCCCCAGCACACGGTGGTCCAGGCGGCCTTTGCCGCCTTTACGAAGTGGGTTGATAACGGGACACCACCGCCCAGGCCGCCTCCGTTCAAACTGAGCAGCACGAAGCCGCCCACCCTGGCCCTCGACAGTCTCGGCAACGTCATCGGCGGAGTACGGACACCGGCCGTCGATGTCCCGGTGTCGACCCTCAGCGGCGCGGCACCAGCCGGGGCCAGTGCGCTCTGTGGGCTGTTCGGGTCTGCGGTTCCCTTCAGCCCGAGCACCTTGGCCAGCCTGTACCAGACGAAGGACAAGTACCTGGCCGCGTACACGGCCAGCTTGGACAAAGCCATCAAGGAGGGGTACATCCTCCCAGGCGATCGGGCCACGCTCCTGGCCCAGGCCCAGCAGGTCCAGATCCCCTCGTAACAAGGGCGATCAGTGGTGGCGCGCGTTTCGGCCTGTCCCGACTACCCTCGACGGCCTGACGGCGGCGCTGGAGTTCGGGCGAGCGGCGCGGCCTGTAGGCCCCTAGTGGTCCAACCCGTCGGAGGGTCGCTCCCGTAGTCGCCTCTCGCTTCGTCGGATGACGACCTCCATCCTGAGGCCTTGCGACCTATGCGCTGAGGACCAGAGGTCGGAGGAACCCGCCTCGAATCATGCAGTAGGCGACGGACAGCAGCACGACGCTCACCGGAACCACCAACACAAGAAGCACGACCGCCCACATGACGAAACTCCCTCCTGTTCCACTGCATCTGAGGGAAAACTCCCCTCGGACAAACGGGGGTCGGAAAGACATGACAAGAGTTGCCAGTCGTGCGTTGCATCCGTTGAACGAATTGCCCTGAAGTGGCCGCTAGCTTTGCTCGTTCGTCTCGGTCACCGGCTATACGAGATTCGGGCAGCGTCACCCACCGCTCAGGACAGAGTCGGATAGCTCCTTCGGCTCTTTCGACACGAGCTTCGAGGGGGTCCTCCTCTCTGACGCAAAGCTGGGCCGCAGGTGGCTCAGGGGGTCAGTCTAGAGTCCTGAATCGTCACGTTATTGCCGTGACATGGCCACCCGAATCAACTCCTCAGGCTCCACCAAGTGATCATGGTTGTCGTCACCGACATCGAACTGAACCAGCTCGATCCTCCCGTTGAACTTGTTGTTCTCAGCCGTGCAATCCGAAGACACGGGCATTCCGAAGTCAGCGCCAATGTCGGTCGCCTTATCCGCCGAGAAAAGTACCGTTTGCGTCATCAATCGTGGTGGTTGTCGCAGGAAGGGTCGTCGTCGTGGAGGCGGTCGTGGGCAGGGCGCTTGTGGTCGTTGTCGTCGCCACATCCGCCACCGTCGTATCTCGTGGCGGTCCCGCTATGAGCCGGCTGGCCAGGATGCCGCCGCCGACCAAGGCGAGGGCCAGGACGACCCCGACGGTCCACTCGAGCCCGCTCCGGCGCTTCTTCGGCCGCTGATAAATGGCCGGCGGTGGAGGACCTCCGAGTGGCGCCACAGGGCTTTTTAACTCCGGCGGTGGTCCCGCGATACGCGTGTACACATGTGTATATCCGTATATGCGACGCGATACGGGGCGGGGTGTACATCCGGTTAGCAACGCTTGCTGGTTGGGGGACCTGCACTACAGGTCTCCGTGCCTGGAACATCAATCATTGTTAACCGGTTTTTAGGAATTCGTGGAGACGCAAGTACCTACTTAGACTCGACCACCCTAGGCACACCCCCAGTCTGTAGTTCTGCTCAGTCACAGTTTCTGTCTGCTCAAACTGAAGCGGAATGAAACAGTGTCCATGGTCACTGATGACCAATCCTCAAGGAATGGTTACTGATCGGTAAACTTTCAGTGCGGTTCGTGTTGCATTGGCAGACCACCAGGCGTTCGATCACCAGCACGCTGTAAGGCAGTCACGGTTGATGCGCCGGCCCTTGTTGTGTGCGCCCGACGTTCGATCTGCGGTGCGGTTGATGCGGCGGTTGAGTCAGAGGACTGAGCCCTCAACTACCTACCCCCAGGGCTACGGTCGTTGTTATGAGCGAGGCAAGCCCCCACGCCGTCCAGCCGCCTGACGGAAAGCGGTGGCACATGGTCGAGTCGTCCCTCGCTCCGCGTGCTCTCTGCGGGCTCCTTGTCGTGTACGGAGCGAGGCTTCGAGCCTGGACCGAGACGCCTGAAGACGACCGCTGCCGCGTCTGCATTCGACGCTTCGGCGCTACTGGGCCGACTCTCTGACAGGGCGGCCCGCCCCCATCCGATGGCGGAAAGGACGGGGGCAGGCGCTCCCCTTTTGACTCCAAGCCGTCCTCCCCCGGCGATTTGGGTGGACCGCCCGTTCGGCTTGGTGCAACTGGAGTATGGAGCCTGGGACTCGGCTGTGCAAGCGTCTCCACACGAGGGATGCAGCTTTGGCGGCGACGGCGCGGCAGGCCACTTCAAACCCTCTGGTAATCCGACCCAGATTCACCGGTTTGTCACGCCGTACGATCCGGTTTCTTGCCCCACCGTTTCGCCGACAGGCGGCGTAGTAAACGGACTTGGCATGACGGACGCTGTTCTCGAGTTCCGCTGGGTCCAAGATGCCTTCGGGGTCGACCTGGAGCTCGAACTTGCGTTCCATGGCGGCATGCGCCGGCCGGTGTTCGTGAGACCTCGGGCGTGGACTGAGTGAGCGCCTATGCGCCCGCGCTGTTGTGGGTTCATGCTCTACGTCGTAGTTGGGGACTGCTGTGGCGTCCAACAAGTCGATACGCGTTGAGTAGGAACCCTCGTCGCGGGCCTGCGCGCCCCGTCCGTGCCACTCGAAGTGGCACAAGGTGGTCAATGGCGGTCAGTCGCGGTCAGTCGGTCAACCGTCAACGCGTCGGGAAGACGTATGCGACATTTCGAGTGTCATTACTGGTGGACCTTATGGGACGGCTTTCAAACCCTCCCGAGACGCTCGAATACGCGACTGACCAGGGAGAACGTGACACTCCCCCACCCAGACGGACGACCTCCAAGGGCACGAAGCGCTCCTCCAACGCGCCGGAAGCGGACGATCTGGAAGAAAAGGGACAGCTTTCAAACCCTGTGCAGCGGCGGCTGCCTCGAAGTGTCGTTGATGAACTTGTGCACTTCTGCGAGGAGGGGGTGTCGATCGATGCGCTCGCACGGGCTACGGCGTGCACCGGACCACCATCATCGCTCAACTCGATCGGCGAGACGTGCCCCGACGCCGCGTCGCCCGGAAAATGACCGACGACCTGGTCGCCCAAGCCTCCGAACGCTACGCCGGACGACTTTCACTCGCCGACGTCGCCGCGGAGTTCAGGGTCCATGCACGTACGCTCGCCCGGGCGTTTCGGCGGGCTGGGACGCCCATCAGAGGGCGTCGCGGTTGGATTCGCTGAAACCATCCCAACCGACGCTCCGGCCTCGCCGAGGAGCAACGCCATCCCAGTGCCCAGATCGCCGTGGAGGCCAGAGGACCGACCTTCGGATTGTGATACCTATTTCGACCGTCTGGTCCGTTATGCACGGGTCGAGCCCGTAGCGATGAATGAGCTCCCCAACTGGAGATACGTCACTGCTGAGGGCATGAGCTGGATTTTGACAGGTGACAGCCAAATTCGAATCCCTGGGATTTTCGTGAGATCGCAGACCGAATTCCCGAAACCTTGATCTGTCCAGGGCGAGGCAGGCAGCCGTTCGGAGAGTCCGTTCAGCCTGTGGCCGCTGGGTTCTGGGTGGGTAGCCAGTCGCTCTCGGTCGCGCACCGTCGGGCGGTGTCGAGGACGCGCTCGATCGCGGCGGACTGGCCATCGGCGGCCCAAACAATTGACCACTTGTCGAGGACCTCTGGCTGGACAATTTTGCGTGCGACCACGTCGGGTGTGGCCTGGACCGCGTGAAAGGCAAACGAGGCCGGAGTCAGGCCAACCTCTCGCCCGGATTGCAAGCGGGCGAGCATCGCTTGAGGCGGCGCATTCCGGATCGCCTTGATGCGGGGTTGAAAGCCGGATTGCTCGCAGGCGGCGACGATGTAATCGTAGTGAGCCGGCGAAAGTTCGCGTGGAAACAGGAGAATGGTCTCGTGCTGGAGGCTGGTGAGCGGGACGACGGAGGCGTCAGCCAGGCGGTGTCGCTTGCTCAGCACCGCGGCCACCGGCTCGATCCGCAGGAGTTCGCTGCAGATACCTCTCATCGACTCGGTGTGCAGTGCAAGTCCGACGTCCTGTTCACCAGCAAGAATACGACGGGGTATTTCGGCGCTGAAGAGCTCGCTGGGGACGACGCTCAGATTTGGGATCTCGTTATCGATTGCATTCAAGATCACACGTAGCATCTCGAAGTTGGCCATCGGGGTGTAGCACAATCGGATCTCGCCGGCGATGCCTGCGCCGGTGAGTCGAGCGCGCTCAGCTGCGCGCTCGAGGGCTGCGAGTGCCATCGGTGCTTCCTCGAGTAGGGCTCGGCCGGAGGCGGTCAGCGCGACCTGGCGGCTCGTGCGCACGAACAGATCGGTGCCGAGCATGCGCTCAAGGCCGCGGATCTGGTTGCTCAGCGAGGGCTGGGAGATGTAGAGCCGCGCCGCGGCGCGGCCGAAGTGGAGTTCCTCCGCTACAGCCATGAAGTATCGAAGCTGGCGCGGCTGCAGATCCATAGCTTCAGACTATCGGTCGTAAGGCTGACAGGTCTTGGACGACTGCGGCGCAATGGGTTACAACCTTTCAACAATCGCACGTCACGAAAATCCTGTGCCAAGGAGGCATGAATGGCCGAAAGCCCAGCAGTCGCGTCGAACGTCGAAATCGCCCGCGACTACACGCGCAGGGTCTTCAACGCGCATAACCCTGACCTAGCTTCAGAGTTCGTCACGCCCGATGTTCGCTGGCATGGTGGGACCCTCGGCACCGTTGAAGGAGTCGAGAATCTCGTTGCTTTACTGCGGGGATTCATCGGCGCTCTGCCTGATCTCCACGCAGAGGAGCAGGATATCGTCGCCGATGGGGACACCGTCGCATTGCGATTCGTGGTCGAGGCGACGCACAAAGGCGAGTTGCTCGGTATCGCGCCGACGGGTCGCAAGGTGCGCTGGGATGCGGTCGATATCTACCGACTCAAGGACGGAAAGATCACTGAGGAGTGGGCAGCCGACGACCTGACGGCAATCCTCGACGGGGTGGGCGCGTACACGCCACCTTGGCTCTCCTAGCGAACCTAAGGGTGCCGGGCTCAGTTCACCTGTGAACTGCACCTCTGAACGCGGCATTGTTCGCCGCACGAAAACGGGGGGATCGTCTCTGGCGTCACACAGGACGCCGACAAGAAGAGAGCCTGGCTCGGGGATCCGCAGCGGCACTCATCCCGCGGCTAGCACCACTTGCGGTCTCCACACTGTAAGCGGGGAGATCGTCACGCTTCGCCCCGTTACGGGTTCAGCGGACTTTGGCGTCCTTCGTTGCACGTGCCAGTGGGACAACATCGCAACACATCGCGATCAGCGTGAAGTCAGAGGAGACTTCCTGTTGGGAAGACCGTGCGTCCGATGACCACTTTGATGACGATGGAGCACAGGACCCCCGGCTGAGGTGGCCAACTATGACCGGCGGTGGTGGATTCTCGGCGTGCTGGGGATCGCCCAGTTCATGGTGATTCTCGACAGCACCATCGTGAACATCGCCCTCCCCACTGCGCAGCGCGATCTGCACTTTTCGAACGCCGATCGCCAGTGGATCGTCACCGCGTACTCCTTGGCCTTCGGCACCTTGCTCCTTCTCGGCGGGCGAATCGGGGACAGGGTGGGACGCAAGCGGACGCTCATCACTGGGCTGGTCGGTTTCGCTCTGGCGTCGGCCATCGGGGGTGCATCGGTCAACTTCTCAATGCTCGTCATCGCTCGGACGGTGCAGGGTGCGTTCGGAGCCCTGCTCGCGCCTTCGGTGTTGGCCATCTTGACCACCACCTTCACCGATCCCGATGAGCGTGGGAAGGCTTTCGGTATCTACGGAGCCATCGCCGGCGCAGGCGGGGCGTTCGGACTGCTCTTCGGCGGGCTCCTGACCTCCTACGCATCGTGGCGATGGACGCTCTTCATCAACCTCGCCTTTGCCGTCGGCGCCATCGCCGGCACCCTCCTGTGGTTCAAGAACGACGAGGGGGCTGATCACGATCCCTTCGACATGCCCGGACTCCTGCTGGTGGGCGTCGGGCTGTTCTCGCTCGTATTCGGCTTCTCACACGCCGAGACCACCGCATGGAGCGATCCGTTCACCGTGGCGTTCCTCGTCGTAGGGGTGGTCCTGGTTGCCGTGTTCGCGGTCTTCGAGACCAAGGCAAAGTTTCCGCTGCTCCCACCCCGGGTCGTGCTCAACCGGACGCGGGGCGGATCGTTGTTGGTGTCGCTATTGGGCTCCGTCGGGGTCTTCGGCGTGTTCTTGTTCTTGACCTACTACTTGCAGGGCACGTTGGGGTTCAGCCCAGTGAAGACCGGCATCTTGTTCCTTCCTCTCATAGGTGCCGTGGTGGCTATGGCTCAGGTGTCCAATCGCATCCTTTTGCCGCGATTCGGACCAAAGCCGATCATTCCTGTCGGGTTGCTCCTGTCTGCTGGTGCGATGTTCGGACTTCACCTGGTCGGACTACATACGTCGTACCTCAGTCACGTGTTGCCCTATCTCCTCATGTTGGGAGTTGGGTCGGGGCTGAGCATCTCCCCGGCTTTCAGCACCGGCACCCTCGGGTTGGCACCCCAGGACGCCGGCGTAGGATCGGCAACCCTGAACACTGCACAGATGGTGGGGGGATCCATCGGCACGGCGCTGCTCAACACGCTGGCCGCAAGCGCTTCCACGTCCTACTTGGTCGGCCGGGCGCTGGACCCGGCCAACGTCCAGGCAGCTCAGCTCCACGGCTATACGACGGCCTTCGTATGGTGCGCCTTGGTCTTTGCCGCCGCGGCTCTCGTCGCCGGTCTGGTGCTGCCGCCCGGCAACCTGAAGGCGCTGATGGCCCCCGAAGACCAGATCGTGCCGGTCGAGCCTGGATTCGCGGAAGCACCTCGAGGCCAGCTCTGTCGCGTACGAATCGCCTGTCGGTGATCATGGAGAAGTTCGGACGTCGAAAGGCGACATCCGTCGGGGCGTTTCGCGTTGTGAGACAGCGCGTTGAAAGCACAGGCGGAGACATGTTGGGCACTGGTGAGTAGGTCCCGATAGCGTTCCTTCTCGGTACATAGCGGGGCGGTGCATCGGCGATCGCCGGTGGGCCAGTTTCTGCGAAGTATTGAGATTGTCCCAGTTGTGCGTCGGGTTGGGCGCAACAACTCTCGCGAGCACCGACCCGAGTGCTCATCGTCGAACGCGACAGGGAAAACAACCTTTGAGGGCTCTTTCAAACCCACACCTGACCAAGGGAAATGTTGTGATATCCACAACACCGGTGGGCGCTGCGGGACTCGAACCCACGACCTCAGCCGTGTGAAGGCTGCGCTCTAACCAGCTGAGCTAAGCGCCCTGGGAGGAAGCCTCCAGGTCAGGTGAACCGCCAACTCTATCCGGCCCTCGAGCCTGCGGACATCCAACCCACCTCCCCGTTCTATCCGGCCCTCGAGCCTGCAGACATCCAACCCACCTCCCCGTTCTATCCGGCCCTCGAGCCTGCGGACACCCAACCCACCTCCCCGTCGAGACCGCCACCGGCACGACGGCGCGATTTGGGACACCTCGGGTGCACCGGTACCCTGGCCCCAGTGACACTGCTTCCCCCGCTGCCCGACGAGCCGAAGGACAAGGGGAAGTCCGTGACCAGCCGTGTGTCCGATCTGTTCGGCGGAGCCGACCTGGTGGACCGGGACCCCCAGCAGGTAATCCCGCCCGAAGAGCGCAAGGCCGCCATGTCGGCCCTGGACCGCACCGAGCACAAGCTCGCCCTGGGTGGTCTCGTCCTGGCCACGCTCGCCGGGATCGGCGTCCCGCTCTGGGTGATTTCGCAGAACCGGGTCGACAAGGCCGGCAAGAACTCCATCGCGGTGGCCCCGGACGCCTGGCTCCTCATGGCGGCCATCCTGGTCTTCTGCGCTCGTCGGGTTCATCGCGCTGTGGAAGCGGAAGCGGACCCTCGTCACCTTCTCGCTCTTCCTGATCGGCTTCGGCTTCACCCTGTTCATCGGGATCATCGGCTTCGTCTTCATCCTCCTCGGCGGCTGGCTCATGTTGCGGGCCTGGCGCCTCAACAAATACGGCTCCACCAACGCCAAGGTCGTGGCGCGAGAAGCCGCGGCGGCGCGCCCGAGAAAGGGCGAGCGCGCGAACCCGGGACCGCACCGACCAGGCGCCCGCCAAGGCCGACCTCGAGCGGAGGTCCTCGCAAGCCTCCGACCGCCAGCAAGCGCTACACCCCCAAGGCGCCCGCCCGGAAGAAGATCCCCAAGCCCACGGAGTAGCTGACCGAGTCGCCAGGACGCGGGCAGCGCCGCCAGCTGCGCGTGGCGACAGAGCGAGGCCGACGCTCGTCGGACGAGCTAGCCGCCCGGATCCACCAGCAAGGCCGAACGCAGGAGCTGGAGCACGTCCGCCCGCCGGCGCACCAGCGAGCGGGCGGTCGGCTCCTCCCCCAGCGCCCGCAGCACCTCGACCTCGGTCACCATGCCGATCACCGTCGAATAGATGGCCAGCAGAAGCAGCCTCGGGTCGTGACGCCGCATGGTGCCGGCATCCATCTCGGCCTCGAGGAACGACGAGGCCCGCTCGACCAGCGGCTCGAGGGCCAGCGTCATCTGCGTCGCCGCCGGTGGGCCGAGCCGGCCCACCTCGCGCAACAGCCCGAGGAGTTCGGGCTGGCGGGCGGCCAGGCGGAAGACCGAGCGCACCACCGCCTCCACCCGGTCCCAGCCTTCGCCCGCCCCCCGCAGGGCCGACTCGAGGGCGGCCGACAGGTCGTCCGCGCTCGCGGGCGATCACCGCCTCGAGGAGCACGTCCTTGGAGGGGAACCAGTAGAGGATCGTCTGCTTGGTCACCTCGAGCATCTGGGCGATGGCGTCGAGCGAGGTGGCCTCGTAGCCCCGGCCCGCGAAGGAGCTCAGGGCGGCGTCGAGGATCCGCTCCTTGGTCGACGAGCTGGGCACTTACCAAATGGTAGACACAATCGGCTCGCGGTGGTAGACAATTCTGATGCCCATCGAGCGGGATCTCCGTGGGAAGCGATTCTTCGTCACCGGGGCCACCGGGTTCCTCGGGACGGCCCTGGTCGAGCGCATCCTGCGCTGCCTGCCCGAGGCCGAGATCACCGTGCTGATCCGGCCCGGGCGGCGGGCGGACGCCGCTGCCCGGCTGGCCAAGGAGGTCATCAAGAACGACTGCTTCGACCGGCTGCGCTCCGAACTGGGTGACGGCTTCGCCGCCGAGGTCGAGCGGCGGGTCCGGGCCGTGCCGGGCGACGTGGGCCGTGACGGGCTCGGGCTGGACGAGGACGGCCGGGAGGCCCTGCGCCGGGCGGACGTGGTCATCCACTCGGCCGCCACCGTCTCCTTCGACGCCCCGCTGACCCAGGCGGTCGAGATCAACCTGCTCGGGCCCTCCCGGGTGGCGGCCGCCATGTCCGAGGTCGGCTCGGCGGGACACCTCATCGCCGTCTCCACCGCGTACGTGGCCAGCACCCACCAGGGCGAGGCCAAGGAGGAACTCCTCAGCGAGAACCGCTACACCCTCGACGTGTCGTGGCAGGACGAGGTGCACGCCGCCCGGCGCCTGCGCGACGACCTGCAGGCCGAGTCGCGGAAGCCTGAACGGCTGAAGGAGTTCACGAAGCGGGCCCGCAGCGAAATCGGGGCCGCCGGCGACCACCTCATCGCGGCCCGCTCGGAGAAGGTCCGCGAGGAGTGGGTGAGCGACGAGCTGGTCAAGGCCGGCACGGCCCGGGCGCTCTCGCTCGGCTGGCCCGACGCCTACCCGTTCACCAAGGCGCTGGGCGAGCGGGCCCTGGTCGAGCAGTGGGAAGGCACGGTGCCGATCACCTTCGTGCGCCCGTCCATCATCGAGTCCGCGGTGTCCGAGCCGCGGCCGGGGTGGATCCGCGGCTTCCGCATGGCCGAGCCGATCATCATCTCGTACGCCCGCGGCCTGCTGGCCGAGTTCCCCGGCGTGCCCGAAGGGATCATCGACGTCATCCCGGTCGACCTGGTGGTGGCCGCCATCCTGGCCGTCGCGGCCCGCGGACCCGAGCCGGGGCGGCCGAGGGTGTACCACGTGGCCTCGGGCGTGCGGAACCCGCTGCGCTACGGGCGCCTGGTCGACCTGTCGACCGGCTTCTTCCAGCGCAACCCGCTCTACGACGAGCGGGGCCAGCCCATCAACGTCCCCGAGTGGTCCTTCCCCGGACGCGGCCGGGTGCAGCGACAGCTCAAGCGGGCCGACGCCGCCATGACCTTTGCCGAGAAGCTGCTCACTGCCTTGCCGATCCGAGGCAAGCAGGCGCAGCTGGCCGCCCGCATCGAAGACCGCCACGCCATGGCCAAGCGTGCCCTGGGCTACGTCGAGCTCTACGGCGCCTACACCGAGACGGACGCGCGCTACCGGGTCGACAACCTGCTCGAGCTGTGGGCCGGCTGCGACGCCGACGACCACGCGACGTTCGGCTTCGACCCGGGCGTCATCGACTGGGACCGCTACGTGCTCGAGATCCACCTGCCGTCGGTGCTCGAGCACACCCGGGTGCGCACGACGCCGGGCAAGTCCGTCGTCGACAAGCGGCCCGAGCGCCAGCGCAAGGCCATCCTCTCGCCCGACCGCCACCTGGCCGTGTTCGACCTCGAGCACACGCTGATGTCCTCCAACGTCGTCGACACCTACGCCTGGCTGGCCAGCCGCCACCTGTCCCCGGCCCGGCGCGCCCGCTTCGTGGCCGACCTGGTGCGCCAGGGTCCCGGGCTGCTGGCGCTGGACCGGCGCGACCGGGGCGACTTCCTCTCCGCCTTCTACCGGCGCTTCGAGGACGCGCCGGTGGCCCAGCTGCGCGAGGACTCCTGGGAGCTCTTCCACCGCCAGCTGCTCACCCGGTCGTTCCCCGAGGGCTTCGCCCGGGTGCGGGCCCACCGGGCGCTGGGCCACCGCACCCTGCTGATCACCGGGGCGCTGGACTTCGTCATCGAGCCCGATCCGCCCGCTCTTCGACGACATCGTCTGCGCCGTCATGGGCGAGCGCGACGGGCGCCTGACCGGTCAGCTCACCACGCTGCCGCCCATCGGCGAGGCCCGGGCCATCGTGCTCTCCGAGTACGCCGAGGAGCACGGGCTCTCGCTCGAGCAGTCGGTGGCCTACGCCGACTCGGCCAGCGACCTGGCCATGCTCGAGGCGGTCGGCTTCCCCGTCGCGGTCAACCCCGAGTCGCGGCTGGCCACCATCGCCCGACGCCGGGGCTGGCACGTCGAGCACTGGGCCAAGGCGCGAGGGCGGTTCGCACCGGCCGCTCCCGCTCGGTCCGTTCGACGTGCGCTCGCCCAAGGCGGTGATGGGCCGGTGAGCACGCTGCTCTTCGAGCGCTCGCTCCCCCGCTTCGCCGCGGCGCGCGTCGTGTCGTCCTTCGGCTCCGGACGCGGCGCCGGCGTCGGGACCGCTGCGCCTGATCGAGCAGGAGGCGCCGCACGCGCCGGCCCCCGGCTGGGTCCACGTCGACCCGCGTGCTCTCGGGCATCTGCGGCTCGGACCTGGCCACCCTGGACGGGCGCAGCTCGCGCTACTTCGAGGACATCGTCTCCTTCCCCTTCGTCCCCGGACACGAGGTGGTGGGCACCGTGTCGGAGGACACCACGGCCGCCGACGGTGCCGCGCTGGCCGCGGGCAGCCGGGTGGTGCTCCAGCCGGTCCTGGGTTGCGCGGCGCGGGGCATCGAGCCACCGTGCCCCGCCTGCCAGGCCGGACAGGTGGGCAACTGCGGGTACCTCGCCTTCGGCCACATCCGGCCGGGCCTGCAGACCGGCTTCTGCGCCGACACCGGCGGCGGCTGGTCCAGCGCCGGACTGGTGGCGCACCAGAGCCAGCTCTACGCGAGTGCCCGACGACGCTCAGCGACGCCGACGCGGTCACGGTGGAGCCCGTGGCCTGCGCGGTGCACGCGGTGCTCGGCGCGCCCATCGCCGCGGGCGACGTGGTGGCCATCCTCGGCGCCGGCACGCTCGGGCTGCTGGTGACCGCCGCGCTGACCCACCTGTCCACGACCGGTCGCTGCGCCACGCCGTCGGTCGTGCTGGTCGGCGCCCGCTACGCGCACCAGCAACGGCTGGCCCGCGAGTTCGGCGCCACCGAGGTCCTCCCGCCCGACCAGCTGCCCCGGGCCGTGCGCCGCCACGCCCGCTCCATGTCGTTCGGCGGGCCCGTCGGGGGCGACGGCCACGCTGTCGGGCGGCGCCGACGTGGTGCTCGACTGCGTGGGCAGCGCCGAGTCCATCGCCCAGTCGCTGGCCATGGTGCGGCCACGGGGCACCGTGTCTCTCGTCGGCATGCCGGGCAAGGTGCACGTGGACCTGGCGCCGCTCTGGCACCGCGAGGTCCGCCTGGCCGGCGCCTACGCCTACGGCACCGAGCGCGACGCAGAGCAGACAGGCCACCACGCCCGACCTTCGCCCTCGCCCTCGAGCTGGCGGCGGCCAAGCGCACCGGCCAACTGGTCTCGGCCACCTACCCGCTCACCCGTTTCGAGGACGCGGTGGCCCACGCCGGCGCGGCGGGACGGCGGGGCTCGGTGAAGATCGCATTCGACGTAGCGAAAGGACACGCCCGATGAGCCGTCGACCCGGCTTCGTGCTCGAGGTCGACAAGTCGACCCCACCCACCCTGTTCTGGAACGGCGAGGGCTTCACCCTCGAGACGCTGCCCGAGGGGAGCCGGGTGATCTACGCGCCCGAGCCGATCAAGGCGATCGAGGACCCGTACCACGCCATCCGTGACGCGCTGCTCCACCCGGTGGGCGACCGCGACCCGCTGCCGGCGCTGCTGCGGTCCGGCATGAAGCTGACCATCTGCTTCGACGACGTCTCGCTGCCCCTCCCGCAGATGGAGGCGCCCGACGTGCGCCAAATGGTGATCGAGACCGTGCTGGACATGGCGGCCGAGGCGGGCGTGGACGACGTCGTGCTGGTGGCCGCGCTGGCCCTGCACCGCCGCATGACCGAGGCGGAGCTGCGCCACGCCCTGGGCGACCGGGTCTACGACGCCTTCGCCCCGCACGGCCTGCTCACCCAGCACGACGCCGAGGACCCCGACAACCTCATCCACCTCGGCCAGACCGATCAGGGCGAGGACGTCGAGATCAACAAGCGGGCCGCCACCTCGGACCTGCTGGTCTACGTGAACATCAACCTCGTCGCCATGGACGGCGGCCACAAGAGCGTGGCCACCGGGCTGGCCAGCTACCGCAGCCTGCGCCACCACCACAACCCGCACACCATGCAGCACTCCAAGTCCTTCATGGACCAGCCCGCCTCGGAGCTGCACTCGGCCAACTGGCGCATGGGCCGGCTCATCGCCGACGCCGGGGTCAAGGTCTTCCAGATCGAGACGACGCTCAACAACGACACCTTCCCCTCCAACTTCTCGTTCCTCCAAAAGCGCGAGTGGGAATGGTCGCTGCGCGACCGGGCCACCTACGCCACGACGGCGGCCGCGCTGGCCAAGGTCCCGCCGCGGCTCAGCCGCCAGATCTTCCACGGCATCCGCTCCCCGCACGCGCTGACCTCGGTGCAGGCGGGCGAGGTGGAGGCGGTCCACGCGCTGACCACCGCAGCACGTGTGGGAGCAGCAGGGCGTCGACGTCGAGGGGCAGACCGACATCCTGACCATGGGCCTGCCCTACATCTGCCCCTACAACGTGAACTCCATCATGAACCCGATCCTCGTGGCCTGCCTCGGGCTCGGGTACTTCTTCAACATGTACCGGGGCCGGCCGCTGGTGCGCGAGGGCGGCGTGCTCATCATGCGCCACCCGACCCGGCCCGAGTTCCACCCGGGCCACCACCCGAGCTACATCGACTTCTACGAGCAGGTGCTGACCCAGACGATCGACCCGGTCGCGATGCACAAGCAGTTCGAGGAGTCCTTCGCCACCGACCCCTGGTACATCCACCTCTACCGGACCGGCCACGCCTACCACGGCGTCCATCCGTTCTACATGTGGTACTGGTGCGCGCACGCCCTCGAGCACCTGGGCCGGGTCATCGTGGTCGGCGGCGACCCCAAGGCGGTCCGCCGGCTCGGCTTCTCGCCGGCCAGCTCGCTCGACGACGCGCTCGAGATCGCCTCGGACGTGGTCGGGCCCTCCCCCACGCTCACCCACATGCACAACCCGCCCATCTTCATGTCGGACGTGCACTGATGGCGCTCGCCGCCCTGCGCGGCAAGGTGCGCGGCCGCCCGCTTCCCCTTCGCCGCGCCGTCGTGGCCCACCTCGCTCGAGCGGCCCGACCCCGAGCGCAAGGTCGGCCTCGACTACGACCACGACTGGTCGCGGCGCTACCCGGTGCGCCTGGCCCGCGCCGTGGTCATGGACAACCTGACCCGGCCGGCGGCCCGGCTGCTGGCCCCGGCCACGGTGCGCGGGCTCGAGCATCTCGGGCCACACCGAGGGGCCGGTGATCTTCGCCGCCAACCACGCCAGCCACGTCGACACGCCGCTGCTCCTGACCACGCTGCCGGTCGACTTCCGTCACCGCACCGTGGTGGCGGCCGCCTCGGACTACTTCTTCGACCGCACCTGGAAGTCGGTGCTGTGGGCCTTCGCCTTGGCCGCCATTCCGATCGAGCGCAGCCGGGTCAACCGCAAGTCGGCCGACACCGCGGCCCAGCTGCTCGAGGACGGCTGGAACCTGGTCATCTTCCCCGAGGGCGGGCGCTCGCCCGACGGATGGACCCAACCCTTCCGGGGCGGCGCCGCCTACCTGGCCCGCCGCACCGGGCGCCCCGTCATCCCGGTCTACCTGCACGGCACCCGCCACGTCCTGCCCAAGAAGCCCGACGACGCGGGGCTGCCCGCCGGGCGGCTCGGGCTCCGAGGCGCGCCAGGGGGGCCGGCTGCGCCGCTCCCCCATCGTCGTGCTCTTCGGCGCCCCCATGACCCCCGACGAGGGTGAGAACGCGCACCGCTTCTCGGACCGGGTGGAGGCGGCGGTGGCCACCCTCGCCCGCGAGGTGCAGTCCGACTGGTGGCAGGCCCGACGCTCGGTCAGCCCCGCCGCGCCGCTCGAAGGAGCGGCCAGCGCCCACCGCGGTCCCGAGGCCTCGGCCTGGCGCCGGGCCTGGGCCCTCGACGCCGCGCCGTCGCACGAACGGGAGTGGCCGGACTGAAACGCCGGGCGGCCGCGCCCGACCCGAGCGGGCGTCGCTCAGTCGGGCAGGTGGCGGTGCACGACCTCGAGCAGCTGCGACTCCCCGAAGGGCTTCTGCAGGAGCGCCGGTGGCCGCGCCGCCTCGAAGGCGTCGGGGGCGAACTCGCTCATGTAGATGACGGTGATCTCGGGGTGCTGGTGGCGGACGGCCTCGGCCACCTCGACCCCGGACATGGCCCGCATGAGCGAGACGGTCAGCAGGAGATCGATGTCGCCGTGGTGGCTGCGGCTGAGCGCCACAGCGGACGGACCGTCATTGGCCGGGAGCACGGTGAAGCCGTGGCGCGCCAGCATCTGCGCCGTGAGGGCCCGCTGGTCGGAATCGTCCTCGACGACGAGCGCGGTCCGGCGCGCCCTCTGACCGGAATGCACGGCTTCCACTCCAGGCGCCTCCCCTGACCGCACTGCGCTGCTGCGCGCAGCTTATGGAGAGCGCTACCTCATCAGGTGGGGACCGGCGACGTTTGTGCCCGGCGTGCCAGGTTGTGTCTTTCGGCCCTCGCGCCACGCGGCGGCGGCCCACCCCGCGCGGTCCAACCACAGGGAGCAGTCCGCTCAGCGCGCCGACGCCAGACGCTCATCATCTGACCGTGGTCGGCCCGCCGCCGAGCCGGAATCGAAGCGCCATGGCCGCGCGCCCGCGCCGCTCGAGCGAGGACGGGCGTCCATCCCCCGGGCACCACGGTCGAGAGGAGTCCGAGGAGGGCGCCACTCAGCGTCAGCCACGCCCCGATCCGCAAGGCCGACCACGGGAGGTGCGCAGGATCGAGGGCGTAGGAGTTCGGGAGTTGGGGCGTGTTGAAGTGGTGCACCGCGAGGCCGATCCACATGCCACCGACCGCCAGCGCCACGACCGCGCTCAGCGCGGTCAGGATGCGGAGGCCCGAGAGCGCGCCGATCACCATGGCGATCCCGAGGGCCAGAAGGACGAAGCCAACCGACTTCACGTAAGGAGTTCGGGTCGCCAGCGTGTAGACGAGCATCTTGGAGAACGATGTGTGGGCCATGCCCATGGTCGGTCTCGGACCCGTGGCACTGACCCAGGTGAGGAGCCCGCCCGTGGCCGTGGCCACACCACACGCGCCGGCACAGACGGCGGTCGGCAGGCGGGCCCGGTTCCGCGTCAGCATGTCCGGGACCCCGTCATTGAGCGCACCACGCCAGTATTGGCAAGATGGAGCGACGTTTCGATGGGGCCTTCCTCCGAATCGGGGTGGGGCAGGCCCCAGAACACACCCGCCGGCGACGAGCAAGGAGCGACGACCTCATGCATGACGGCATGACTCCCATCGGCCCCCGGCGCGGCCTGCGCTGGTTCGGTGCCGGCGGCGCCGGCCTCAGCGGCTTCTTCGCCGTCGAGGCGCTGGTCCGCAGGCCGGGCGAGGCGTCCGATCTCCACGCCGGCGCCGAGGATGCCGGCAGCACCCGCGGCATCGCCGTCGCCGCCGCCCTGGCCGCCCTCAGCGCGCCGCTCCTCCGCCGCCTGCCGCTGCGTCCCCTTCCCCGCTGGTGCGCCCCGCTCGGCCTGCTCGTCCTCGGGGCAGGGCTGGCCCTGCGCGTCTGGTCGATGCAGACCCTGGCCGAGTCCTACTCGCGCACGCTGCGCGTCACCAACGAGCAGCAAGTCACCGAGCGCGGCCCCTATCGCCGTGTCCGCCATCCCGGCTACGCCGGCTCGCTCCTCGTCTGGTCGCGGCTTCGGGCTGACCTCGGGCAGCGCGGCGGTGCTGGGGACGGTGGCCGCGCTGCTGGTGCCCGCCTACGTCCATCGCATGGAAGCCGAGGAGCGCCTGCTCGGCCAGCAGCTCCCCGGCTACGCCGCCTACACGGAGCGCACGACCCGACTGGTGCCGCACGTGTGGTGAGCGAGCGGACCCGAACCGCGGCGGAGCGGACTCAGGCGGCCCGGCGCCGCCGGAAGCGCCGGGCCGCGGCCCGCCTCCAGCCGCTCGGCCCGCAGGCTCTCGGCCGCCGCGTCGTCGAGCGGCGCCAGCGCGGCGTCGTCCAGCGCCCACGACAGGAGGAGGTCGGCCAGCGCGGGGTTGCGGGCCAGCACCGGCCCGTGCAGGTAGGTCCCGACCACCCGTCCCTCGAGCGCGCCCTCGCTGCCGTCGCCGTTGCCCACGCCCGCGGTGACCCGGGCCAGCGGTCGCGCCCCCTCGTCGAGGGTGGTTCGCCCGCCGTGGTTCTCGAAGCCGGTCAGGACGGGCAGGCCCAGCGCCTCGTCGGGTTCGGCCACCACCTCGCCCACGGCGCGGGGCAACGCCACCTTGGCCGTGGTCACCGGGAGCAGGCCCAAGCCCTCGTGGGGCTCGCCCTCGGCACCGGGAAAGGTCCGGCCGGCCACCTGGAAGCCGGCGCACACGGCCAGGACCACCGCGCCCTCGGCCACCCGCCGGACCAGCATCCCGTCGTCGCGCAGCGTGCGCGCGGCCCGCACCTGGGGGCCGTCCTCCCCGCCGCCGAGGCAGTAGACGTCGGCGGCGGGCAGCGCGGCGTCGGACGCCGCCTGGAGCAACTCGACCTCGAGGCCGCGCCACTCGGCCCGCCGGGCCAGGATGAGCCCGTTGCCCCCGTCGCCGTAGGTGCCCAGGAGGTCGGGGTAGACCACGGCCACCCGCAGCGGCCCGCCGCGAGCGCTCATGCCGGTGCCCCGAGCAGGTCGTAGAAGGCGGTGTAGTTCCCGATGACGTCGACCGACCGAGGCCGCCTCGCCCCGCGCCGCGGCCGCCACCGCGGCGACCGGGTCGGCCTCGGTGGCGTGGTCCACGCCGGCGTACTGCAGACGCACCGAGAGATCGCGGTAGCGGTCGCCGGTGGCCACGACCCGGCGCCCGGCCAGGCGCTCGTAGGGCACGTCCCAGAGCCAGCTCGGGTCCGCGCCGTCCGCGATGCGCGCGTTGATGCTCACCACCAACGGCGCGTCGTCCTGCACGACCAGGTCGAGCAGCTCGTCCCAGCCGGCCGGGTTCTTGGCCAGCATGAGCCGGGCCCGCACGTCACCGAAGCTGCGCACGGTGAAGCGCCCCGCCACCTGCTCCACGGAGCCGATGGCCTCGAGCGCGGCCAACGGCTCAATGCCGCAGGCCTCCGCGGCCACCGTCGCCAGCAGCGCGTTGGCCTCGTTGAAGCGGCCGGGCAGCGAGAGGTGCAGGGGCAGCGCCCGCCCGTCGGACCACACGGCCAGCGTCGACCCGTCCGGGGCGGTGCCGAGGGAGACCTCGGTCGGCGGACGCGCAAAGTCGCACTCCGTGCAGGACCACGTCCCTTCGCCGTAGCGGATGCGACCCTCGCACGACGGGGCAGCCGACGGCATCGAGCTGCCAGCGCATGCCGGCACCCACCCAGTGCACGTCGCGGGCGACGCCGGCCGCCCAGGCGACCAGCGGGTCGTCGGCGTTGGCGACCACGTGGGTCCGCGGCGCCGCCGCCAGGGCGGCCCGCCAGCGGGCGGCGATCATGCGCACCTCGTTGGTCCGGTCCAGCTGGTCCCGGGACAGGTTGAGCAGCACGACGGCGGCGGCCGAGGTGGCCGTCAGGACCCGCGGCAGGTAGACCTCGTCCACCTCGAGCACGACCCGCGGCGCGTCCGTCCCGGCCAGCGCGGCCACGTGCCCCGGCGGCATGTTGGATCCCGTCTCGTTGCTCACCACGGCGTCGCCCGTCGCGCCGAGGGCGACGGTGAGCAGGCGCGTCGTGGTGGTCTTCCCGTTGGTCCCGGTGACCAGCGCCACCTGGCGGCCCGCGCTGAGGTGCTCGAGCAGTTCGGGATCGACCCGGAGCCCGGCCCGGCCTCCGGCCACCGTCCCCTGGCCCCGGCCCAGCCGGCGCGAGGCGGCGTTCACCACCCGCGTGGTGACGCTGGCCAGCCCGGCTCTCACTGAGGCGGCTTGGTGCGCGCCAGTTCCTCGGGAGTCGGCTCGTGGCGCACCCGCGACTCCGCCGGCAACAACGCGCTGATGGCCTTCATGATCATGGCGGTGTCGGCCTTGGCGTCGGTCAGGGACAGCGAGAGCGGCGCGCCGACGCGCACCGTGACCTTGGGCGGCTTGCGCACCAGGGTGAAGTCCGGCAGGCGGGCCGAGCGCGGCCACACGTTCTCGGTACCCCACAGCCCGACCGGCACCACGGTGGCCCCGGTCGACGCGGCCAGGCGCGCCGTGCCCGTCTTGCCGTGCAGCACCGGATCGAAGAAGTCGTAGCCCCGCGGGATGGTGCCCTGCGGCAGCACGATCACCACCTCGCCCGCCTTGAGCGCGGACTCGGCGGCCCGCAGCGGCTGATCCGATCCACTCCCCCGGTCGACCGGGATGCCGCCGATGGCCCGGGCGATCTGCCCGACCACCGGCGCGTCGAAGATCTCCTTCTTGCCCAGGAAGCGCACGGGCCGCCCGATCTCGCGCGCCACCAGGGCGAGCGCGGCCACGTCGAAGTAGCTCCGGTGGTTCGAGGCCAGCAGCACCGGGCCCCGGGCGGGCACGTGCTCGACGCCGCGGATGTCGAAGCGGGCGTAGGGAAAGGACAGCGAGCGCACGAACGGCCGCAGCACGTGGTACGGCTCGAGGCCGAGGAAGTTGGGCACGCCCGGGGGCCGGTCCCAGTGCTCCACCGGCCAGCGCCGGGCCGTGGCCACCAGCGTGAGCGACGGGTCCGGGTTGACCGCGTGCGGCGAGCCCACGCTCGAGAGGAGCGGGACGTCGAAGATGCTGTCGCTGCAGGCGTGGCAGTCGGCCAGGTCGACGCCGTGCTGACGGGCCCATTCCCGCACCGCCCGCAGCTTGCCCGTGCCCCAGACGAAGCCCTCGTAGAGGCGGCCGGTGTAGCGGCCGTCGCGCACCTCGTAGGTGGTGGCGATGAGGTCGTCGAAGCCGAGGGCCTCGGCGAAGGGGGCGATCATGTCGGCCGGCGTGGTGGTCGAGAGCACCAGCTTGTGGCCCGCAGCCCGGAAGGCACCGAGGTGCTGGGGCGCGAAGGGAGCGACCAGCTCGCTCAGACCCGGCCACGGCCCGGCGGCCGGCCGCCTGCACCTGGTCCTGGCGCCAGCCCCGGGCCACGGCGGCGGCGGCCCGCACCAGGCCCATGGAGAACAGGTTCTCGCCCAGGCGGTCGTTGACGGCGTAGAGGAGCTTGTCCCCGGGCAGCGAGCGCCCCTTGGGCAGCACCCCCTCCTCCACCATGGCCCGGTTCAGGACCTGCCCCGAGGCCTGGCAGAGCAGCGTGCGGTCGAGGTCGATGAAGACGGCGCTCGTTGCCACGGGGCAGAGCCTAAAGCAGTTGGATGGCCGGCCAGGGTCCGAAAAAGCCGATCCACCAGGGCCGGAAATTAGGAGAAGGGATCGCCGGGGGGGAGGGCGATCCCTTCTCGAGACTCATCAGGTTCGGAGGGGGGGTTCCGTGTTCCTGCGGTCTGAAGTCATTCTTGCCCCGGCCTCTGAGAATCTGTCAATCCGTTTCGACAGATAGTTGGTATCAGTTATACTGATGGGTAACACAACTGCCGCGAGCACGTCCGACGGGAGAACCCGGGTGGAACTGAAACACCTGCAAGCGTTGCTGGGCATCGCCGACACCGGGAGCTTCTCGGCTGCGGCCGCCACCATCGGCACCGTCCAATCCAACGTATCGGCCCACGTGGCCCGCCTGGAGCGCGAGCTCGACGTCCAGCTGGTCGACCGGGCCTCGGGCCGCCTGACCGAGGAAGGCGAGGTCGTGGTCGAGCGGGCCCGCCGGGTCACCTACGAGCTCGAGGCCATGGTGGCCGACGTCACCGCCCTGCGGAAAGAGGTCGTGGGCACCGTCCGCCTCGGCATGATCGGGACGACCGGCCGCTGGCTGGTGCCCCAGCTCTTCGACCTGCTGCGGGTGCGCCACCCCCACATCCACCTCAACGTGGCCGACGGCGCCAGCGTCCCCCTCGAGCAGCAGCTGGCCTCGGGCCAGCTCGACCTGGCCGTCGTGACCTTTCCCCTCAGCGGCGACGAGGTCCTGGCCGCCCACCTCTTCGACGAGGACCTCGTCCTCCTCGTCCCGCGCAGCCACCCCCTGGCCGAGCAGAGCTCGCTCCCCCTCGAGGGCCTCTCCGAGCTCGAGCTGCTGCTCCCCGCGCCCGGGCACCGCGCTGCGGGCCGAGATCGACAGTGCCGTCGTGCCGGCCCGGGTCGAGCTGCGACCGGCCATGGAGCTCGACGGGGTGCGCCTCATCGCCTCGCTGGCCTTCGACGGCTACGGCCCCGCCATCATCCCGGCCACCGCCGTGCCCGGCCACCTGCGCGACAGCTTCGCCGTGCTCAGCATCGAGGGACTCCCCCGCCGCCGGGTCGGGGTGGCCCAGCGCCGCCGGGGCCTGCTCTCGGCACCGGCCCGCGCCGTCATCGACGTGCTCGACGTCGTCGTCCACGACGCCCTCTCCATGCCCGAGGGCATCCACCCGGCCTGATCGATCCCGCACGGTTCCGAGCCGCCGAAGACGGCGCGCCGGACCGCTCAGGCCGCCGCGGCCACCTCCTGGGGCTCGCGCCACATGGTCCAGATGGGCGGGCCGTCGCCGGGCAGCGGGACCTCCTCGACCACCTCGAAGCCGTGGCGCCGGTAGAAGGGCACGTTGCGCTCCTTGGACGACTCCAGGTAGGCCGGCAGCCCCTCGGCGTCGCAGTGGTCGAGCACCGGGCGCATCAGACGCCGACCCCACGCCCTGGCCCTGGCGGTCCACCGCCGTGCCGAGCGAGGCCAGGTACCAGTGCGGCTGGCGCGGGTGCAAGCGCTCGACCAGCGCGAGCATGCGCACCGTCGTCCCGAGGTTGGACACCACGTAGGGCAGCACGGGCACCATGGTGAGGAGGCCGGCCACCCCGGTCAGCATCGGCTTGCCCGCCGGGGCCCAGATGGCCGATCCGGCGTAGCCCTCGGTCGTGTAGCAGCCGCCGAAGGGCAGGAAGTCCGCCTTCATCTGGGTGCGGAAGTAGGCCCGCAGGCCGGCCTCGCGCCGGCGCCGGGTTGGGCATGAGGTGACAGGCCACCGGGTCGTCCCAGAACGTCTTGGCCAGCTGGGCCGCCATGGCCTCGACGTCCGCCGCCACGGCGCGACGCACCCCGATCTCTCCCCCGGTGCGGCGGCCCGGATCGGCTTCGGCGTTCAACACGGCAGCTTTGCGTACCACGACGGGGTCGACGGCGGCAATGGACCGGCCCAGGCGCCCGCCCGGCGAGGCCGCCGCTGGGCCTGCCCCAGGGCGACGAGATCGGGCACCAGGCGCAGCCCCACGTAGATGCCGCCCGACGCGCGTGAAGTGGATCGCCGTCGCTGCAGCGCACGTTCACCGCACCGACCGCGGCCGAGTAGCGGCCCCCGGGCGAGACCACCCCGTTGAGGTTGAAGACGTAGACCCGCCCGCCGCCGGGCGCGGTGCTCGACGTCGCCACCTGGCGCATGGTGGCGTTGTCGAGGTTCACCCGGGCCGGCGCGTCTTCGGGCCACGGCGTCCCCGAGGGCTGGGTCCCGCTGTCGTAGTAGGGCGACGTCATGAAGACCACCGTCGCCCCCTTCGACCCCAGCACGTCGACGGCCTGCCGGAAGCGGCTCGTCAGATAGCTGTCGAAGGAGGGCTGGCCGATGTTCTCCCACCTGCCCCCGACCTGCTGGTCGAAGGTCTCGCTGCGTGCGGCGTACACGACGACGTCGGGGTTGTAGGTGTCGACCCAGTGCCGCCAGGTGGCGAAGATGGCGTCCGGATTCCCGCTGTCGCACGGAGCGCCCGAGCGCCACCTCGTAGACCGAGACCTTGATCTGGCCCGTGGTCGTCACCGAACACCCCGGGAGACCCTCGTCGACGATCTGCACGTCGGCGTTGCGGGCCACCTGATCGAGACCCACGGCCAGGGTGCCGGCGATGGAGTCGCCGACCACGAGAACCTTGACCCGGTGCGGCGAGCGGGGCGCGTCCGGCGGCGCCGGACTCAGGTAGGAGAGGTAGGGAACGGTCGTCGGTCGAGGCCGAACTCGTCGCCTGACCGGGCACGGTGGTACCCGTGGCCGGCTGTCGTCGGCGGCGGCGCGCTCAGCGTCGAGCCCTGGAGCGCGGAGGCCCCGACGGGCACCAGGGTGCTGGCGATGACCGCACCCACCGCCACCGCGGCGCCGATGGGCAGGGCCACCCAGGAGCGCCACGTCTTGAGCACGCCGCGGCGGATCGGCATCTCAATGAGGTCGTAGCTGAGGGCGGCGATGGCCACCGTGATGCCGACCCGGGCCAGGAAGAGCGGGTAGACGCCCCAGTGCAGGCGCTGGGGCGTCATGATCAGGAGCACCGGCCAGTACCAGAGGTAGACGCCGTAGGAGATGCGACCCCATTGGGGCAGCGGCGGCAGCTCCAAGAAGCGCACGACGAGCGAACGCGGCGCGGCCACGCAGCCGAGGACGACCGCGCCGGCGGCCAGGCTGGCCACCATGAAGCCGCCGCTGAAGGCGAAGGTCGTGGTCTCCGACGTGGTGCACCACAGCGCGGCCGTGCCGGCGGCGCCGAGGACGCCGAGCACGGCGGCGGTAGAGCGGAACCAGGGGCGCTGCGCGCCCTCGTGCCACAGGGTCAGCCCGATGGAGATGGCCGCGCCGACGAAGAGGGCCTGGGCCCGGCAGTCGGTGCCGTAGTAGGCCCGCGTCGTGTAGCCGTTGGGGGCGAGGAAGGCCATGGCGAGGGCGGAGGCCAGCGAGCCCAGGCACGCCACCGCGAACAGCGCGTGCAGCCGGCGCCGGCGCGCACGCGTCACCCGACGCCGAGCCCGACACCCGACCCGCCGCCGCCCACCGGCGCCGCCCGGAGCAGCAACCGCCCGCCCCCCAGCACCGGCACCTCCGCGGTCGTCGACCGCGGCACCCGCCGCCGGCGCCGGCCGCACCGTGCAACACAGCCAGCACGACGAGCGGCCACACCAGATAGAACTGCTCCTCAATCGCCAGCGACCACGTGTGCAGGAACGGCGAGGGCTGCGAGCGAGAGGTCGAAGTACGTGACCCCGCTGTGGATGGAGTACCAGTTGGAGTAGTAGAAGACGGTCGAGAAGGCGTCGCCCACGATGTTCTGGCTGGAGAGCAGCTGCGGCCAGATGGCCATGACCAACCCGACCACCGTCACCATCAAGAACAAGGCGGGCAGGAGCCGCCGGGCCCGGCCGGCCCAGAACCGGCGCAGGCGGATGGTGCCGGTGCCACCCCACTCCTTCACCAACAGTGATGTGATGAGGAAGCCCGAGAGCACGAAGAAGGCGTCGACGCCGTAGAAGCCCCCGGGCACCGAATTGAGGCCGGTATGGAACGCGATGATCGAGAGGACCGCGAAGGCCCGGATCCCGTCCAACCCCTTGAGATGGCCAAGCGTGGGTCGGGCGCCAGGTGCGTTAGCGTCCGTGCTCATGCTCTGCCGCAAGATACTGCTGGCACCCTGCGCCGACGCGACATCCCCGGTTGCGGTCGGGGCCTGCCGCGCCGCCCGTCGCCCGGCCCCGGGCACGCACATGCGAGTGACCGTCTCGTGCTGAGGATCGGCATCCTCGGGGCGGCCAAGATCGCCCCCACCGCGCTGGTCAAGCCGGCCCGGCGCACCAAGAAGGCGACGGTGGTCGCCGTGGCCGCCCGCGACCGCGAGCCGCGCCGTGGCCTTCGCGTCCAAGCATCACGTGGAACGGGTCCACGACAGCTACGAGGAGCTGATCAACGACCCCGAGATCGACGCCATCTACAACCCGCTGCCCAACGGCCTGCACGGCTACTGGACCATCGCCGCGCTCAAGGCGGGCAAGCACGTCCTGTGCGAGAAGCCCTTCACGGCCAACGCCGACGAGGCCCGCTCCGTGGCCGAGGCGACCAGCGCCCACCCGGGCACTGGTCGTGATGGAGGCCTTCCACTACCAGTACCACCCGTTGACCCGGCGCCTCGTCGAGATCGTGAGCTCGGGCGAGCTCGGTCCCGTGTCGCACATCGACGTCGCCTTCTCCGCCCCGCTGTGGAAGAAGGGTGACATCCGCTACCAGCTCGCCCTGGCCGGAGGGGCGGTCATGGACATGGGCTGCTACCCGGTCAGCCTGCTCCGGCTCCTGGCCCCGGGCCCCCGGGTCATCGACGCCAAGGCCAAGCTGTCCTCGCCCGGGGTGGACCGGGCCATGGACGCCCACTTCTCCCTCTCCGACGGGGGCAGCGCCCACATCGGCTGCTCCATGTTCTCCTCCTCGGTGCTGCGCATGCACGCAGAGATAACGGGCGAGAACGGCAAGATCTCGGTTTTCAACCCCTTCAGCCCCCAATACGGGCACCGGGTCAAGGTGACGACCGCGCTCGGCTCCCGCAAGGAGCGTTTCAGCCGCAAGGCCAGTTACGACTACCAGCTCGAGGCCTTCGTCGCCGCGGTCGAGGACGGAGCGGCGACCCCGACGACAGCGGTCGACGCGATCCGTACCATGGAGCTCATCGACTCCATCTACACCGCCGCCGGTCTCCCCCTCCGCCAACCCACCCCGGTGCCCTGATGCCGCTGTCCGCCGACGAGCTCGTCCGCCCTGGCCGACGCCGCCCTCGACGCGGCCGCCGGCTGCCAGGCGGCCGAGCTGCGGGTCGAGGGCATCCGCAGCCAAATGGTGCGCCTGCGCGACGCCCAGCCCGAGACCACGGCGGACGACACCGACTTCGGCATGGGCGTGCGCGTCGTGGTCGACGGCGCCGTGGGCTTCGCCGCGTCGGTCGACGTCCGGCCGGAGGAGGCGGCGAACCTCGTCCATCGGGCCCGGCAGATGGCCGCGGTCACCAGCCACGCCGGCGGCGGGCGCGTCGAGCTGGCTCCCGAACCCGCGCACGGTCAGGTCGATTGGTCGAGCGCGTTCGACATCGACCCGGCCACCGTGTCGACGGCCGACAAAGTCGCACTGCTGGCCGAGTGGAGCGAGCGCCTGGGCCGCCACGACGTCGTGTCGCACACCTCGGCCTCCCTCCTCGCCGTGTCCGAGGACACCTTCCTGGCCGACCTCAACGGGACCCGGGCCACCCAGCACCGGGTGCGCCTCCAGTGCCAGCTCGAGGCGCTCGCCCTCTCCGACAGCGGCTTCGAGACCATGCGCACCCTGGCGCCGCCGGTCGGCCGTGGCTGGGAGTTCCTGGCCGGGCCGCGCGTCGAACGGCAATTGGGATTGGGACGCCGAGCTGGCCGAGCTGCCCGAGCTGCTGGCCGAGAAGCTGGCCGCCCCCTCGGTCGAAGCCGGGCGCTACGACCTGGTGGTCGATCCCTCCAACCTCTGGCTCACCATCCACGAGTCGATCGGCCACGCCACCGAGCTCGACCGCGCCGTCGGCTACGAAGCGGCCTACGCCGGCACGTCCTTCGCCACCTTCGACAAGCTGGGGAAGCTGCAGTACGGCTCGCCCGTCATGCACGTGACCGGGGACCGCACGGTGGAGCACGGCCTGGCCACGGTGGCCATCGACGACGAGGGCGTCGCAGGGCCAGTCGTTCGACCTGGTGCGCGACGGGATCCTCGTCGGCTACCAGCTCGACCGGGGCATCGCCGCCTCCATGGGCTACGACCGCTCCAACGGGTGCGCCTTCGCCGACTCGCCCATGCACGTGCCCATTCAGCGCATGGCCAACGTCTCGCTGGCCCACGCCGGCCCGGGCGGTCCGAGCACCGACGACCTCATCGGCGGGATCGAGCGCGGCATCTACATCGTGGGCGACAAGAGCTGGTCCATCGACATGCAGCGCTACAACTTCCAGTTCACCGGGCAGCGCTTCTACCGGATTGAGAACGGGCGCCTGGCCGGCCAGCTGCGCGACGTGGCCTACCAGGCCACCACGACCGACTTCTGGGGCGCCATGGAGGCGGTGGGCGGCGAGTCGACCTGGGTGCTCGGCGGTGCCTTCAACTGCGGCAAGGGCCAGCCGGGCCAGGTGGCGCCCGTGTCGCACGGCTGCCCGTCGGTGCTCGTGCGCGGGGTCAACGTGCTCAACACCGCGAGGAAGCGGGCCGGTGACGATGACCCGCCGAGCGGTTCGCCGGTGATCCCGGCCCAAGAGGTCGTCGAGGGCGGCGTCGCCGCCGCCTCGCGAGCTCGGGGCCGACGGCTGCATCGTGCTCGTCGAGGAGGGCAGCCACGCCGACGTGCGCTACGCCCTCAACAGCACCACGACCAACGGAGTGCAGCGCAGCCGCGCCGTCAGCGTCGTCGTGATCGCCGCCGGCTCCGTCGGCACGGCCCGCCGTTCGGGCGTCGTGGGCGTCGACGGGGTGACCGACATGGTGACCGCCGCGCTGGCCGACGCCAAGGCGGCCCCGACGGCCGAGGACGCCTTCGCACTGGTCGAGCCGGCCGAGGCGGCCGGCGTCGGCCGCGCCTTCGACCAGGAACCCGAGGAGACCGACGCCGGCGCGCTCGAGCCCGTCCTCTCGTCGCTCGGCGGAGCCTTCGAGCGTGCCCGCAGCCGCGACGCCGTGCTGGCCGGCTTCGCCGAGATCGACGTCGAGACGCTCTACCTGGGCAGCTCGACCGGGCTGCGCCTCTCGCACGCCCAGCCCACCGCGGCCGTGAGCCTGGTCGGCCGCACGGCCGACGGCAGCGGGTCGGCCTGGGTCGGAGTGCCCGCCGTCGACACCTCGCTCGAGGCGATGGAGGAGGAGATCTGGCGACGCCTCGACTGGGGCAACCGGCAGATCGCCCTCGACGCCGGGCGCTACGAGGTGATCCTGCCTCCGTCCGGGGTGGCCGACATGATGGGCATGCTCGGCTTCGACGCCGTCGGCGGCCAGGACACCGAGGACGGCCGCACCGTCTTCTCCAAGGAGGGCGGCGGGACCCGGGTGGGCGAGACCATCACCTCCCTGCCCTTCACCCTCTTCAGCGACCCCTACGCGGCGGGCGTCGAGTGCACGCCGTTCGTGGCGACGGGCGCCAGCGGCTCGGAGGTCTCGGTCTTCGACAACGGGCTGCCCACGGCGCGCACCGACTGGCTGCACCGACGGCGTGCTCACCCACCTGCGCTACCACCGGGCCGGCGCGGCGCGCTCGGGCGTGCCCATGGCGCCCTACATCGACAACCTGCTGCTGCGCTGCGACGGCCACGACGGCGGGTCGGTCGACGACATGGTGGCCCGCACCGAACGCGGGCTGTTGCTGACCTGCCTCTGGTACATCCGCACGGTCGACCCGGCCACGCTGCTCATGACCGGGCTCACCCGCGACGGGGTCTACCTCGTCGAGAACGGCAAGGTGGTGGGTGCGGTCAACAACTTCCGCTTCAACGAGAGCCCGGTCGACCTGCTGGTGCGGGCCACCGAGGTCGGTACGCCGGTGCGGGCGCTGGGCCGCGAGCTCGGCGAGTACCTCAACCGGACGGTCATGCCGCCGCTGCGCATCCCCGACTACAACATGAGCACGGTGAGCCAAGCCAGCTAGGCGGGCCGTCGCGCCTCAATGAGGAACCGCTGCGCCGTCGAGACGAACGAGCCGTCCCGCTCGATCATGCGCGTGCAGGCGTCGCAACTCCGGTGTCGTAGGCCTCGGGCGTGAAGCCCGGCACCGTCCACAGCACCTTGCGGAGGAAGTGCACGACGGCGGCCACGTCGAAGAACTCGACCCGCAGCGCGCAGGACTCCAGCCGCACCACCTCGAGACCGGCCGCCCTGGCCGCGACCGGCGGCGCGTTCGGGCCGGCGGCTGTCGTTCACCGGCGTGGGGCCGAGGAAGAACTCGGTCAGCTCGCGGTTGGTCCCGGGCCCGATCTGCTGGGACAGGTAGGTGCCGCCGGGCCGCAGGACCCGGGCGATCTCGTCCCACAGGGTGACGACGGGGTGCCGGCTCACGACGAGATCGAACGACCCGGCCTCGAAGGGCAGCGAGGGCTGGTCGGCCACCGCCACGACGTGGCCGCCGAGCGGGCGCAGGGCGGCCCGGGCCACGGCGACGTTGGGCGGCCAGGACTCCGTGGCCACCAGCAGGCGGGGCGGGTGCCCGATGCCGGCCAACACCTCGCCACCGCCGGTCTCGATGTCGAGGGCCGCGGTGGCGCCCGCCATGCGCTCCTCCATCAGGCGGGCATAGCCCCAGGGCGGGCGCTCCTCGGTGGCCCGGCCGTCGAACCAGGAGAAGTCCCAACCCTCGACGGGCACGGCGGCCCCCTCGGCCACCAGCTCTTCGAAGGTCACCGCCCGAGCGAACCGTAGACGGCGTCGATGAGGGCCCGGTTGCGCGTGCTCTGCCAGCGCGGGATCACATGGTTCATCACGTAGCCGAAGGCCAGGTCGGCGTCGGGATCGGCGAAACCGACCGCGCCACCGGTGCCGAAGTGCCCGAAACTGCGCGGGTTGGGTCCGAAGGGTCGCCGGGGCACCGTCGGCTTGAAACCGAGGCCGAACGCCACCTCCTCGTGGAGGATCGGGCAGTAGCCCTCCGACTGGATGCGGGTGGCCTCGGCCAGCAGGTCGACCGAGAGCAGCCGGCCCGGTTCGAGCAAGCGTCGCGTAGAGCCGAGCCAATCCGCGGGCCGTGCCGTGCCCGTTCGTCGAGGGCACCTCGGCCGAACGCCACTCCGGCGTGTTCACCACGCCCACGGACGAGTAGCCGGGCGGATTGACGTAGCTGAGCATCTCCATCCGCGCGTCACCGGTCAGCGCATCGAGGTCCGCCACGGACGCGAGCCCGGGCGACGTCGAAGACAACCTCGGCACAGCGGTCGCGTTCGGCGAGAGGCACCCCGATGAAGACGTCGGCCCCGAGCGGCTCCGCCAGTCCGGCCAGCCGCTCCCGGCAGGACGCGACCGCTGACCCGGCGCACCACCTCGCCGATCAGATGGCCATAGGTATTGGTGTGGTAGGCGTGACGGGTCCCCGGCTCCCACCAGGCCGGAGTGGCGGCCAGGGCGGAGGCCATGCGCTGACCAGTCCCACAGGTCGTCGTTGGTCAGCGGCTCGGCGATGGCCGGCACCCCCGCCCGGTGGCACAGCGCCTGGCGCAGCGTCGCCGCCTCCTTGCCGCCGGCGGCGAACTCGGGCCAGACGCCCGACCAGCGGATCATCGAGGCCGATCAGCTCCCTGGTCGACCAGCTGGAGGGCCAGCAGAGCCAGGATCGGCTTACCGGCCGAGTAGTAGTCCACCAGCGTGTCGAGACTCCACGGCGCGGAATGACGCGGCATCGACGAAGCCGCCGGCCAGGTCCACCACCGGCACACCGTCGATCAGGACGCAGACCGCCGCACCGAGCTCACCGCGCTCGGAGAAATTGCGGCGGAACTCCTCCTCGACGGCGCGGAAGCGGCGGTCGCACGTTCCCACGACGGGCGCAGACACCGCGGCAGTCTCCCACGAGGGCGGGCGGGCCCGGGCGGGAACGAACCCTGCACACGGCGCGACACGGGTCCCGACGCGCCGCAGCGGCAGCCTCACGTCCCGAAGGAGGAGACTGCCGCCGCGGCTGCTGACGAGATGAGCCCTGCGGTTAGAACCCCGTCCCGGCGATGATCGGCCCGTTCAACTTGGTGCCGCTCATGCCACCGTTGTTCGTGGCGTCGCCGTACTGGAACACCGCGCCATTTGCGGCGGCGACCCAGTAGCCGTTCCCGCTCGAGTCGGCGAAGATCGCCGAAGCCGGGTTGGATCCGCCGACCGAACCGGTCGGGCCACCGAGACTGGCTGCGTCGCCGTAGGCGAACACCTGCCCGTTGGCGTCGAGGATCCAGTAGCCGTGGCCGTCCGGCGTGCGCACGGCCGAGACGATCGGGCTGCTCTGCGGCCCGGGCCCGCCGTAGTAGGTGGCGTCACCGAAGCTGTAGACGTTGCCCGTGGCGGTCACCAGCCAGTAGCCCTGGCCGCTGGCGTCCGGCATCACCGCGACACCCGCGCCGTCGCAGCCGTTGGCCAGCCCCGGGCACGAACCCGCGAACCGGGCGTCGCCGAAGGCAAAGACACCACCGTCGGAGGCGACCATGAAGTACCCGCCGTCGTCGATGGAGGGCACCAGGCCGACCACGGGCTTGTTGAGGCTGTTGGGCACGCCCGAACCCGCGGGGTGGAATCCCAGACCGGGGAGTGATCCCATGAACTGGGAGTCGCCGAAGGCAAAGACACCACCGTCAGAGGCAGTCAGCCAGTAGCCACCCTCGTCGTTGGTCGGCGCAATACCCACCACGGGGCGCTGCAGGACAAGGCTTCCGGTCGAGCCGTGGAAGACGGCCGCGCCGAAGCTGAAGATGCCTCCGTCCGAGCCGACCAGCCAATAGCCCTGGGGCTTGGTGAGGCTGACGACGGCCCCGGTCGTCACGTTGCTCACATCGTTGTTCCCGACGGCGACACACGACGCCGCACTGGCGCAGCCCGCTTCGACCAGCCGCGTCGTGCCGGAGACCGGCTGCAGCGTGCCGGGGACGCCATTGCTGATCGGGAACGACGAAACCTGTGGCCGTCGGGCTGCCAGAGAAGCCGGTGCCAATGCAGTAGCCCGCGCTCGGGCACGAGACACCGTTGAGCGAATCGCCCGTCAGGGTGGTCACGCTCCCGGCCACGCCGTTGTTGATGGGCACGACGATCCCGTTGCTGCCGCCGCTGTCGCTCCCGACGGCCACGCATGACGTGGTGCCCCAGCAGGCCACACCGGTCAGGTCGCCAGTGCCCGAAATCGCCTGGGCGGTACCGGCGGTGCCGTTGTTGATCACCGAGAAGACGCCCGGCGTGTTCGAGCCGCCCTGCTCACCGACGGCCAGGCACCACGACGCGCTGGTGCAGGCCACCTTGTTCAGGTGGTTCGAACCCGTCACGTGTTGCCAGTTGCCGTTGTACACGACGCCCTGGGTCGTACCCGGGTCCTGCCCGACCTCGACGCAGCTGGACCCCACGCACCCGATCCCGTTCAACGGGTACGGCATCGGCGTGCTGCCGGAGGGCGAACCAAGCGCCAGCGTCTCGATCGTGCCGGTGGCGCCCGTGACCGATCCAACGGCGTCACAGGTCGACTGGTTGATGCAGGCCACGTCCTTGAACGACGTACCGGCGCCGCCGACGGTCTGCGAGGCCGCCGGGGACCCGTTCGAAATGGGCACGACTTCGCCCGAAGTGGCCCCGTTGTCACCAACGGCGACACAGGCGGCCGAGGTGTAGCAGGCCGCCGCGTTGAGGTTCTGCGTGCCAGTCACCGACTGGGCCGTACCGGTGGTGTAGCCGGCGGCCGACGCGGCCTGCGTCCCGCCGATGGCCAGCAGTCCGGCGCCCAAGGTGAGTGCTCCGACCGCCATGCTCAACAGCCGCACGCGACTGCCGCTTGCTTCGTGGTTCCTCTGGCGTCTCTGCGCGCCGGGCAATTTCCGTTTCCTCATTCGAGACCTCCGGGGGTCGTGTCGGATCGCTCCAGGAGAGCGAGTTCTCGTGTCACACGGCTGCTTTCCGTGCGGGTGACGACGCACTCCGTTGCCACGAAAACGCGGGAACGCTCCCGCACCACCGAGCTGCGTCGCCTTAGGACTTACCCGCTTTCACGCGCCGTCGCACGGATCTGTCATCCGGGTTGAAGGCCCTGACGTGGCTCTTTCGGAAGAAAGATTTCTGGGGATAACGCCTGCAACGGGTGCTCCGAGCGACCGCTGGCAGACGAATCTCCAGCATCGGTCACGGTGCGATGTGTTCCGCCACGCGCAACATCTCCGTGACCACCGGCGGCAAGCCGACCCTGGTACCGAGCAACCCCCTTGAGACTCGCTGCTCGAGTCCGTGCGCCGGACGCCACACGGCGCGAGCTGTGTCGCAGAGAATCTCGTTGCGCCGCTCGACGGGCACTCCGATGTGGTGGAGCGAGGGTCCGAGCCGCTCCAGGAGCAACGCACCGAGCGCGACGTCGGACCGCAGCAACGTCACACGCCATCGCCGGCGCAGCGCTCGAGAACGGCCACCTCGTGGCGGGCCGCGTCGTTGTCCCGGGGAACCAACAGCTTGAGCACCGCTCGCGTGCCGTCGTCGAAGATGGCCCGGGCGACGTAGGCCCCAGTGGCGTCCCCGAACGGAGCGCCCACCCGGAGCGACCATGCACGCTCCAGCGCTGAGAGCAGATCAGGCAGAGCCTCGAGCCACCCGACTCGCCGAGGCCTTCCGCCTTGGTGCGCACCACGGCGGGAATTTCGAGCATGAGCAACGTTCCTCCATCGTGCAAGCTAGAGGGATGAAGGTCGAAGAGCGGCTCGCAGAACTGGGCCTGGTCCTCCCCCGGGCAGCGACCCTCCCGGCCGGAGAGGAGATTCCTTTTTCCTGGGTCCGCCTTCGAGACGGTCGTGTGCCCGCACCGCGATCGGCGTCGCTGCCCTGCCGCTCAATCTGCCGGTCGTCATCGCCGCCGAGGTTGAAACTGACAGATAGATCTGTCGCGCCGAGCCATCACAACCGGCGGTTCCGCTGGAAAACACCGATCCGCGCCCTAAAACGAAGGTAACGAAAGGAGCGACCATGAAGGCAGTCCGGTTCGACCACTACGGAGGCATCGACGTCCTGAAGGTCGTCGACGTCCCCGCACCCTCTCCGAAAGAGGGCGAAGCTCTCGTGCGGGTGCGAGCGGCGGGGATCAACCCCGGCGAGGCCGTCATTCGGAAGGGCCTCCTCGACGACCGGTGGCCGGCCACCTTTCCTTCGGGTCAGGGCAGCGACTTCGCCGGAATCGTCGAAGCGGTGAGTGCGGACGTCCGTGGCGTGAAACCGGGCGACGAGGTCATCGGATTTACCAATGAACGTTCGAGCCAGGCTGAGCTCGTCGTCATCCCGCAGGACCAGCTCGCGTCCCGCCCGGCTGAAGTCAGCTGGGACGTGGCGGGGTCACTCCATGTTGCCGGGGCGACGGCATGGGCCGCGGTGCGCGCCGTGGGGGCGTCGCCCTCCGATGTCGTCGTCGTCTCTGGGGCCGCCGGTGGAGTGGGGAGCATCGCGATCCAGCTGGCGCGGAACGCCGGCGCGAGCGTGATCGCCCTGGCCAGCTCGAATCACCACGACTGGCTCCGCGCGCATGGAGCCATACCGGTCGCGTACGGCGAAGGGGTTGCGGATCGCATCCGTGAGGCCGCCGCGAGTCCGGTGAACGCGCTGATCGATACCTATGGGGGCGGGTATGTGCAGCTCGGCATAGAGCTGGGCATTGCTCCCGAACGGATCGACACCATCGCCGATTGGGACGCGGCCGCACGCTATGGCACGAAAACGGACGGAAACGCAGCCGGTTCGAGTGCCGCGGTGCTGGAGGAGCTGGCCCAACTCATCGTCGACGGCGAAGCTCGACGATGCCGATCGCCGCCACCTATCCCCTCGACCAGGTCCAAGAGGCGTACCGCGAGCTCGAAGAGCGGCACACGCTCGGGAAGATCGTCTTGCATCCCTGAGCCGGCCCCGAGGTCGCGCCACACGAGGCAGTGTCGCCTGCTGCGTCGTCACCTCACCCGATGACTTCCGTCTTGAATTTGTACTAATCTCATAGTACATTCACACGATGACGCCGGGGCCGAACATTCGATTCCGGCTCGATCGCAAGTCCGGCGTACCGGCCTATCGGCAGGTGGTCGACCAGGTCCGCCAGGCACTCCGACTCGGAATTCTCAAACCGGGCGATCAACTCCCGACCGTCCGCGACGTGGTCAAGCAGATCGCCATCAATCCCAACACGGTCCACCGCGCCTATCGGGATCTCGAAGCCCAGGGTCTGACCGAGGGTCGCCCCGGGCAGCGGAACGTTCATCCGCCGCTCTCTCTCAAGAGTGCCCGACCAGCAGCCCCAGCTCCAGCGCGACCTCGAGAAATGGATGCGTGCGGCCAGAGCAGCCGGTCTGGGCGACGAGGCGATCGCCGCCCTCGTCGCCGAAGCAACGCAGTCTTCAAAGAAGGAGGAGCAATGACAAACGTCGCCGCCGTTGAAACGGTGGGACTCGGCCGGCGCTACGGCACCAAATGGGGCCTGCGCGACTGCTCGCTCAGCGTCCCGGAGGGATCGATCACCGGTCTCGTCGGTCCCAACGGCGCCGGCAAGTCGACGCTGCTCCGTCTGGCGGCCGGACTCTCTCGGCCCACAACCGGGACCGTGTCGGTCTTCGGCGAGCGGGTCAGACCGAACTCGACGACCCACCTCGAGCCGGATGGCCTACTTCGATCAGCTGAGGCCGCTGTACCCAGGACTCCGGGTCGAACGAAACACTTCGATTTGGCAAGAAGTACAACACGGTTCTGGGACAACGACGCTGCCCTCGAATGGCTCAACGAGCTCGACGTACCGCTCAACGAGCGCGTCGGTCGACTTTCCCTCGGCCAACAGGCGTTGGTGGCCCTCGCACTGTGTCTGGGAAAGCGGCCGGATCTCCTCGTCCTCGACGAGCCGGTCGCCAGCCTCGACCCGGTGGCCCGCAGGCGGCTGCTCGAGGCGCTCCTGGCCACCGTCGCCGAACACGGCACCACGGTCTTCCTGTCGTCGCACATCATCAGCGAGCTCGAGCCGGTCTGCGACAATCTCATCATCCTCTCGTCCTCGAACGTGCGTCTCTCTGGTTCGATCGAGTCTCTGTTGGCCGAGCACCGCGTTCTGGTCGGCCCTCGACACGAGCAACGACCATCGGACGTCGAGATCGTCTCTGCCCGCCACGCCGAGCTGACAATCGACGCTCCTGGTCCGCGGCAACCCGATGGAGATCGGTCCGGCCTGGCAGATTCTCGAACCCGACCTCGACGAGATCGTCCTCGCCTACCTCGATGCGCGGCCCGACGACTCCTCGGACCCGACCAAGCAAGGCGGTGCCTCGTGATCTGGCTGGTCTTCCGGCGCTATCGGGTGCTGATGGCGATCACCGTCGTCGCGCTCGTCGGATTGGCCGTCTGGATGATCCTCCTTGGCCACGTCTCGGACGCAACCGAGTCGAGCTTCGCCTGCACACATGGCACGTTCGCCTGCAGCACCCGGAGGGGACTGTTCTCGCTTTCCGATCAGGCGACCGCGATCAATTTCCTGTTGCTGCTCGTTCCCTGCCTGCTTGGGCGTCGTTTTCGGGGCGCCCCTGGTCGCCGGCGAACTCGAGCACTCCACCAACCGCCTGGCCTGGACCCAGGGGGTCTCCAGGACCAAGTGGTTGATCGTCAAGTGGGTGGCCGTCGGGTTCTTTCTCGTCGTCCTTCTCGCTGCGCTGGCGTTCGTCTCCCAATGGTGGACCGGGCAGGCACGCGACCTTCAAAACCTCAATCTCTGGCTTGGCGGGTTCGGCCGCGGGCGCCTGCAACCTCTGTACTTTCCGATCACCGGCCTCGCCCTCAGCGCCTACACGCTCTTCGCGTTCGCGCTGAGTGCCGCGCTCGGCGCAGTGGTCCGGAAGACCTCCTGGGCCGTCTTCGGAACCGTCGTCGCTTTACACAGCGCTTTCGGTGTTGGCGGTCTTCGTCATACGCCCCTCACTGGCACCACAGGTCTTCGAGCCCTTTGCGACCACGAGCGCTGGCTACGTCCAGCTATCCTCCGGATCGGTCAACGATGAAGCCTGGGATCTGGGCTTCGGCTATCCGCTACGTCCCCGGCACGCCGAAGGCCGAGATGGGTTCGTCCGCCGACGCCGTCGGCCAACTGTGCGAGGATCGGCCCGTCCTCGACGGCATGCTTGGCCAAGCATCATCTGCAGCATGGGGACCTTCTACCAACCGGCAGATCACTACTGGGAGCTGCAGTGGCGCGAGTCCGCTCCTTCTCGTCATCGCAACAGGAGCTCTGTTCGGGACCGCCATCTTGTCTGTCCGTCGATGGCGCGCCTAGTACGACGCCGCCCTCAGACGCCCCGCACAGCGGCGCCTCCCCCTCGATCTCCCGTCATGCGGTCGTAGACCCGATCGAACGCCCACGCCGCTTTCAAGGCGGGTGACGAGAAGAGCAGTGCAGGAGCGAACCGAGGACGCGGGCGCCACAAGGCCTCGAGATCGTCGTGGCGCTGCACCGCCTGCCAGGACGTCGGCGACGAGCGTCCCGAGATACGGACCCTGCGCCAGGCCGTGGCCGTTGTAGCCCCCCAAGTACAAGGTGTTCGGCGCCGCTTCTCCCACCACCGGAAGCCATGAAGGAGTCATCGCGATCCACCCTCCCCAGGTCCGTCGGACCGACACGTCCGCCAGCGAAGGGAACCGGTCGTAGAAGCCTCGAATCAGATCCGCCAGGACGCGTGGATCTGGTCGCCGGCCATCGAGGCGTCCGCTCGGGACCTGTACCTGACGCGTGCCGAAGACGACTGACCCCTCGGCGGTGGGCCGGTAGCTCTCGAGAATGACGTGTTGGGTGTAGACGCCGGATCGGCTCGTCCAACCGGTCTCGAGGAGTCGCTCGGTGCCGATGGGTTCGGTTTCGGCCAGGGTCACCCACAGGGGGGCGACCATGCGTCGTGGAGCTGATGGCAGATCGCGCGAGTACGCATTCGTGGCGATCAGCGCCTTGGCGGCGTGCACCCGGGCCCCGCGGGTTGTCACGAAGACCCCGTCCGCCCGACTCTCGATCGAGTCGACATGCGTCCCCTCCGAGACCCGCGCCGTCGACTGCAGAACCGCGCGGCGAAGACGGTGCACGAACTTGCCCGGATTGAGGAGACCGCCGGACCGCTCCAGGATGCCACCAGTGAAGGTCGGCGGGCAGGCCCCACTCGGGACCGTTGACGAATTCGACATCGCCCCCGCACTTCTGCAGGGTCCGTGCGATGCGTCGGGCTCTCTTCTGTTGCCCGCGAGTTTGGCGCAGCGGAGACGTTTCCGGTTGGCTCGTAGTCACACTCGATGACCGAGGCCCTCAATGAGCGACTCGGTGAAATGGACCGCGTTGTCCCCCACTCTGATCAGTTCGGGTGCCCGTCGCTTGTAGACGGTCGCCAGAATCTGGGGATCGCCTGCGATGGTCGGCGTCAGGTGGCCGGCATTGCGAGAGCTGGCGCCGGAACCACAGAAGGCCGACTCCAGGAGCACGACGTCAATTCCCAGCTCGGCCAGACGCAGGGCAGCCGCCATCCCGGTGTAGCCGCCACCCACGATCACCACCTCGCAGGTCACCTCACCGGCGATCGGCTGCGCCGGGTCATCGGGCGCAGCTGATCCATCCATGGTCCGAATACTCGATGCTGGCGCGGTCACGGCCCTCCTTGCTGTGGCTCGAGGCGGCGCGCGGCTCACCCTTGCATCTGGTACTCGGCTCGTGCCGGGCACCGGCCCTTGACTATTCCGAATTACGTACTAGTCTACGCTATCGACTTTCGAGGGGAACCGAACATGGCCCGAACACGTCTCGGCAGGACCCAGGACCCGACACTGCTGGTGCTGACCAGCCTGACCGGTGGGCCCCAAGCACGGGTACGCGCTGATCCAGGACATCGAGGAGATGAGCGGCGTCTCCCTCGGCCCCGGGACCCTCTACGGCGTCCTGGCCCGCCTCGAAGAGGAGGGTCTCGTCGAAGCGCTGCCCACCGAGGACCGGCGGCGCCCCTATCGCCTCACGTCGCTCGGTGCGGCCACATTGCGAGACCGCCTCGAAACCATGGCCACCGTCGCACGCATCGGCCTGGCACGGCTCGGCGCCTGAGTGCGACGCGACGGAAGCCGCATCATCGCGGCCGCTTTCGCGCTCTATCCGGCGTGGTGGCGGGAGCGCTACCTCGACGAGGCCCAGAGCGTCGACCGAGGACCTGGTCGGCGATGGACGCTCGCCCTGGGCCATGGCCACCAACCTCGTTCATCGGGGCGCTGCGGGCTCGGATGAGAGCGGCGGGCATGCCGTTGTCCTACGACGCCTGGGCTCGGCGTACCTGCGCAGTGGTCGTGCTGGCGACGTCGCCGGCGCTCGTCGTCGTCCCCGTCACGCTCACCATCCGCCAGAGATCGCTCACACCTCTCCCCCGGGTCGTTCCCTCGACGGCGGCCGCCACGGCGCTCTATCTTGCGCTGCTCATCGGTCTTCTCATGTTGATCTCGGTCATGATCTGGGGCTACTTCGCACTCTCTGACGGCATCCGACAGCCCGAAATGGGCAACCCGAGAAGGTTGCGCATCATGGCGCGGGCGCCGGGATACCTTGCCCTCGCTGGGCGTGCTGCTCTTTGTCGTGTCCGCCGTCCTGGCGCCCCACGAATGGCGGACGCACGCTGGAAGCCTCGTCTCCCTGGGCGGTCATCCTCTCTTGGGCCGCGTCGCTCTCGACGTTTCCGAGACCGCATGGCTGCTCTGTGGCGCCGCTGCCGCACTCCTCGTGCTCGAGGTCGCCCGCAGAGCCACCCTTCCCCTCGTGACGCTGTCCGTGGGGCTCGTGACCGGTCGCGTCATGGCGGGGTTGCTCTGGCTGATGACGCGTCTCGGCCACCGGCCTCAGCCTGCGCTATGGCACGGGCGTGGCCCAAATCAACGACGGCTCCTTCATCGGCGGGTACATGACCGTTTTCGGCTCGGGCCACGCGCTCGTCGATCTTGGCCTCCGTCCTGGGGGCCATGGCGACCGTCGCCACATTCGGAGCGGTGCTGGCCGGGCGCTCGTTCCGCGTCACTCGGGCGCTCGCCCTGCGAGCACAATCCGCCAGCTGACGCCGAGACCAGCGCATGTCCACCAGTCGATCCCAGACCCTGGCCGCCCTCGGTGTGGTCGTTGTGGGCTCGCTGGCCTTCGCCCTGGTGGCTTGGGCCATGAGGGGGCAGCACCACCCCGGCGGCGATCCACGGGGCTCCGTGTTGCGCACGATGCTGTCGATCAGAGACGCAGTCCCGGCCGGCGCGATGTCCGTGACGACCTGGTCGAGTGACGCGCAATGGTTGCCACCATGCCCCCAGTTCGCCCAGGCCCAGGCCGGTTGGGGCGAGGCACTCGTCTCCGTGACCTTTGCAGACCGCGCTCCGGGCGCACACATCGACTCGCTCATGGCACAGCAGCTTCAGCGCTCTGGATGGGCCCCAGAACCGATGCGCATCACCAAGGGTCAAGGCCTGGTGCCTCATTGGGTCCGGAAGGTCCGCGGTTCCCCTCCGATCGATGCCTTCGCCTATTCGACTCCCGCCGGCTCGACCACCTGGCATCTCACTGCGTCATGGCGGCCGCCCGGTCCGGTGGCCCAACAGTGCCCCTAAAGACAGGAGGGACTTGCTCGGCCGTTGAGCCCTCACACCTTCACACCCGGCGGTCATCGAGTCCTACCTCGGAACTGACGCCGCCGTCGCCTCCGAGTCGAGGGAAGCCGGCAGGCGCAGTGGCCGGCCAGTCGGCACGGCCGGTTACGCCCCTCGGTTGGCCCTCGCCGAGACCGCCCGCAGCCGGGGCACCCACCACGACAACGGGTGCACGACCAGGCCCTCCGCCTTGCCGTGGTCGTCGGCCCGCCGCAACGTCACCGCATCGTCGGCCAAGGGCTGCGAGGCGAACGCCTCGGCCTCGGCCGCCCCGAGCGACCCGCCCTGTCGGCGCAGCGAAACGACCGAGTCGTCACTCAGCTCCCCGTCGTAGCCGCCTTCGACCCCGACGAGATACCGCTTGGCCTCCACGTGCAGACCCACGATCCCGGCCACCCGCTCGCCCAGCACCTCGCGCACCGCCGCGGCGGCATCCTCGGCGTGCGCCTCGTCGGTGCCTCCCGGCAGGAGGTGACCGATGTCGTGCACCAGGCCGGCCACCGCCAGCTCCGCGTCGTCGGGGTGCGCACGCTCGAGCAACGCGGCCGTCTGGAGCGCGTGGTCGAGCTGGCTGACCGCCACGGTGGGGCTGAGCTGGCGGGTCGGGCCGACGGTGGCCAGCAGCTCGACCAGCTCGTCGACGCTCAGGCTGGGACGACGGTGTCCATCCCGCCATTCTCCCCCGTTGCGGGTACCGTGACCGCCCGTGCCCTGGACCCCGCCGGACCGCAGCCCCTGGATGGAGAAGATGGTCGCCCTCGGGCGCGGCCTCGGTGACGACGGGCGCTCGGTCGTCTCGCTGCACCCCGAGGTCCTCAAGGCGGCCGCCATGGCCACCACCGGGTTCGACGACTTCGGCGACTCCTGGTGGGAGGAACCCTTCGCCCGGCTGTGCGCCTCGCTCGAGAACGAGGCCGACCTGCACCTGCCCGGTCGCCTCCGCCTGCGCGGCGAGCTCCAGCTGATCCTCCAGAACCGCCTGCGCATGGTCGATCTGTGGGTCCGCGAGCCCCAGGTCCTCGACCAGCCGGTCCCCGCGCCCATCGTGGTGACCGGCCTCAGCCGCTCGGGCACGACCTTCCTGCACGAGCTGCTGGCCTGTGACCCCGACAACCGGCCGCCGCTGCTGTGGGAGCTGCTGCACACCACCCCCTACGACGAGGTCTCGGGCGACCTGTGCGACGAGGAGATCAAGCTGATGGACGAGATGGTCCCCTCGTTCACCGCCATGCACGAGAACGGTGGGCGCCTCCCCACCGAGTGCATCTTCGCCTTCGCCCACCAGTTCTCGACCGACATGTACACCGGGACGGTCAACGTGCCCGGCTACACCATCTGGCGGAGTGGGGTGGACCAGGCTCCGATCTACGACTGGCACAAGCGCCACCTCCAGACGCTGCAGTGGGTAGCCGAGCGACCGACGACGCGGTGGGTCGTCAAGGCGCCCTCCCATCTTTCCGCCCTACCCCTCGTCTTTGCGACCTACCCCGATGCCCGGGTCGTCATCACCCACCGCGACCCGCTGCGCGTCGTCGGGTCGCTGGCCGACCTGATGGCGACGCTCCATTACATGCACTCGGACCGCGTCGACTACGCAGTCCTGGTCGAGTTCCTGGCCATGGGGCTCGAGCTGCAGATGGACTCGGTCACGGCCGAGCGCGATGCGGGCGACCCTCCCCGACGACCAGATCACCGACGTCGTCTATCGGGACCTGGTGGCCGACCCCGTTGCCGTGGTCGAGCGGCTCTACGCCGGCTGGGGCCTGCCCGTTGAGCGAAGAGTTCCGGAGTCGACTCGAGGCCTACCTGGCGGCCCGCCATACCAACCGGGCGCACGGCCACGACTATTCCTTTGCCGATACCGGGCTCGACCTGCCCACCCATCGCGGACTGGTGGCGGCCTATCAGGAGCGCTTCGGCGTGCCCTCCGAGGTCTGAGCTCGGGCCGGCGAACGAACGCTGGCCGAGCGAACGCGCCAGGGGAAGCCCTCAGACATCCCGCCTGCGGCGCAGGATCTTGACAATCGGGGCGACAAGCAGGACGGCGGCCACGGTCACCACAAGGGCGACCTCCCTCGATTCCATATGGAACACCCGATGGCCGCCCTCGGGTTGGTGAGTGATCTGCGTCACCGAAATCGTCCTGACTGCGTCCGAGGGGGCGGAACGCAACTACTCAGCTCTGCGAGTGAGGCGATCGGCACCACCTCGGCCGTCGGGTGCGGCGGACCGTCGGCCAGCACCCAGCGCACCAGCATGTACCCCTCGCGCCGTCCCCCGGTGTCGAGCCAGTTCTCCACGCCGGGATCGGTCGGCGCAATGACCATCGTCCACGAACCGTCGGCCGAGCGCGTGGCCGTCTTGTTGTTGAGGTGGGTCGTGGCGTAGCGGTAGTCGAAGCTCTCCCCCCAGGGCGAGGTCAAGGTGAGGCCCCAGTAGAGGAAGGGCTTGTCCGGCTCGTGCACGGTCACCACGAGCGCCTCGCCCTCCGTCGAGTGCGAAGCGGCCGCCGTGGTACGTCATCTCGGCGTTGGTGTGCGTGCGCATCTCGTCCTCTTGCGCCTCCACGTGCGCCGCACCGGAAGTCCCGCCGAAGGTGTTCATGTTGGCGCCGGCGTCGTTCCACATGGCAATCGCGTTCTTGCCGATGAAGGCGAGGAACAGTGCGGCGAACTCGAGCTTGGGCGCCAGCTCCTCGCTCGAGAGGATCGGGTGCGCCACCTCCTCGCCCGGCTGGGGTACCAACTCGACGCGGAGCCGGGCGAACTTCTCGGGCGACTTCTCGAAGTAGGTCTCGCGGATGGCCAGCTGGGCCGTTCCGGGCTCGAGCACGACCGCGTTGGCGCGGCCGCGGGTTCGGCATCTGCGACTCGGGGGCGATGAGGATGTCGACCTCGCCGTTGGGCCCGAGCTCGAACTCGTCGATGTGCGTCTGGGTCTGCGTGCCGGTGCGCCCGCCGACGGGGCCTTGCCCGAACGCGGTGCCGAACGTCATGCCGAGGTAGGCGCACTCGCCCCGGAAGCCGACCAGCCGGTAGGAGTGCTGGTCGTCGAGGACGCAGAACGTGTAGTGCACGTCGGGGTTGTCGACCAGCAGCTTCTTGTACTCGTCCTGCAGATCGAAGAGGACCGGGTGCAACGGATCGGAGCGCTCGACGATCCAGTCCAGGATCAGCCGGTTGAGCCGGGTCACCCAGCGGTAGCCCTCGGCCATGTCCACGTCGGTCTCGGGGACCCCGGTGGCCTCGCGGACCACGTCAAGGGCCGTGGTCTGTGCCTCCACCCACGCCTGGAATGCCTTGTCGAGTCGCTCGTCTCGCATGCCTCTCCTCCGTCCGTGTCGAGGGGACGCTACTGGGGCCGTCCCCCTGAGTGCGCCAAGTCGCCGCGTCCGCTTTCCAGCCGGTAACTTCGGAGGACGTGACTGACACCGCAATCGAGACGACCGGCATGGACGAGCAGCTGAGCGAGCTCCGTTCCTGGCTGAGCAGCAACTGGGACCCCGACCTGACGGTCGCCGAGTGGTGGGAGCGCCTCGGTCTCGCGGGATGGGCGGCGCCGGGGCTGCCGACCAACGCCTACGGCCGGGCCATGGCCCGCTCCGACGTGGTGCTGGTCCAACAGGAGATGGCCAAGTTCGGCGCGCTGGGCGCACCGGCTGGGCTCGGTCTCCTCCTGGCCGCACCGACGATCGCCACCCACGGCACCCAGGAGCAGATCGACCTCTACGTGCGCGACATCGTCACCGGCCAGAAGGCGTGGTGTCAGCTCTTCAGCGAGCCCCAGGCCGGTTCGGACCTGGCCGGCCTGCAGACCCGCGCCATCAAGGACGGCGACGAGTGGATCGTCAACGGCCAGAAGGTGTGGACCTCGGGCGGCCAGTACGCCGACCTCGGCATGCTGCTGGCCCGCACCGACCCCGACGTGCCCAAGCACCAGGGCATCTCGTACTTCGCCTTCGACATGCTCCAGGACGGCGTCGACGTGCGCCCGCTCAAGGAGATGACGGGGCATGCGCTCTTCAACGAGGTCTTCATCACCGACGCCCGCGTGGCCGACTCCGCGCTGATCGGCGGTCTCAACAACGGCTGGGCCGCGGCCAACACGACGCTGGCCAACGAGCGGGCAGGGCTCGGTTCGGGTGGCGGCAACGCGGCAGGCGGCGGGCTGGCCCAGCCGGGCACCGTCATGGGCATGCTCTCCAAGCGGGTGGGCGACCTGGTGTCCCCGCCCGAGTCGGGTGGCAAGAAGCAGGCGCGGTGGCGGTGCCCTCGGGGCCATGCGGGGTGGGGCGGGGCTGCTCATCAGCGTGGCCAAGTCGCGCGGCGTGTCGGACGACGCCGGCATCCGCCAGGACCTGGCCCGGCTCTACACGCTCGGCGAGCTCGGCCGGATGAACGGGCTGCGCCTGAAGGCGGTCAAGGAGCAGGGTGGCGACATCCCGGGCATGCCAAACGTGTCGAAGCTCTCCATGAGCCAGATCGTCCGCCTCACCCGCGACCTGGGCCTGCGCATTCTCGGCCCGGGCGGCATGATCCACGCCTACGACGGCGACGACAAGGCCGCCCTCAAGCACGCCACGGGCGACCCCTTCGCCGGCGGCATCACCGAGATGGCGCTCTTCGCACAGGCCCCGCCCATCTACGGCGGTACGGACCAGGTCCAGCGCAACATCATCGGCGAGCGCGTGCTGGGCCTGCCCAAGGAGCCCAACAACGACAGGACGACGCCCTTCTCCGCACTACCGAAGAACGCCTAGCTCGTCCGCGGCGCAGGTCGGATCGGAACCGGGGGGGTCGGGTGTCATGAGCAGGGTCGATCGCACCCTGCGTGGCGCGGCCGCCATCGTCGGGGTGGCCGACGACGTCTCCCCCACTGGCGAGCTGGAGCGGACCGGGCGCGAGCTCGAGGTGGCGATGGTGCTCGACGCGCTCGAGGACGCCGGTCTGACCCTGGCCGACGTCGACGGGGTCTGCCATCCCGACTCGGCACCGTCCTTCGCCGAGTACCTCGGCATCCATCCGGTCTTCACCGAGTCGACCATGACCGGCGGCTCGAGCTACGAGGTGCACGTCGAGCACGCAGCCGCCGCCATCGCCGCCGGCCTGTGCGACGTCGTCATCAGCGTCTACGCCGCCACGCCGCGCAGCGACCGCAAGCGGGCCCGCCAAGGTGGCGGTGGTGGCCGGCGGGGCGGTCTCGGCGGTCCCAACCCGCTGATCGAGTGGGACCTGCCGTACGGCCTGCGCACGCCGATGGGTCCGTACACGTTGGCTGCCTCGCGTCACATGTACGAGTACGGCACCACGGCCGAGCAACTGGCCCAGATCGCCGTGAGCACCCGGGAGTGGGCCTCGCGCAATCCCCGGGCGCGCTACCGCGACCCGCTCACCATCGAGGAGGTGCTGGCCTCGCCCTGGCAGGTGGAGCCGCTCCACCTCCTCGACTGCTGCCTGGTCACCGACGGCGCCGGCGCCTTCGTCATGACGAGCGCGGAACGCGCTCGCTCGCTGCGCAAGCCACCGGTGTACGTGCTGGGCGCAGCCACGGCCACGGACCACGTGGTCATCAGCCAGATGCCCGATCTGACCGTGACTCCCGGTGTCGTGTCCGGAGCCCGGGCGTTTGCCATGGCCGGCCTCGGACCGTCCGACGTCGACGTCCTCATGGGGTACGACAGCTTCACCATCACCGCACTGCTCCACCTCGAGGATCTGGGCTTCTGCCCCAAGGGCGAGGGCGGGCCGTACGCCTCCGATGGCCACCTCGGGCCGGGCGGCACCCTGGCCATGAACACCAACGGCGGCGGGCTGTCGTTCACCCACCCCGGTATGTACGGGATGTTCCTCCTGACCGAGGCGACGCGCCAGCTGCGCGGCGAGGGTGAGGCCCGCCAGGTCGAGGGGGCCCAGGTGGCGGTCGCTCACGGCTCGGGCATCTTCCTCTCCGTCATGTCGACCGCCGTCCTCGGTACCGAGGCCGTGCTGTGAATGGTGGACCAGTGAACGACGCCTCGGCCCGGACTCGATTCGAGCCTCCCGTCGGACCCGACAGCGGGCCGTTCTGGGAGGCCACCCGGGAGGGCCGCTTCCTTCTCCAGTGGTGCACCGCCTGCGAGCGCGCCATCTTCTACCCGCGCGCGTTCTGCCCCCACTGCGCCGCCGAGACCGGTGGGCTCGAGTGGCGCGAGGCCAGCGGGCGGGGCACCGTCTACGCGGCCGGGGTCGAGCACCGGCCCGAGGCGGCAGGGGCTGCCTTCAGCGGGGGTCAGCCGTTCTCTGTCGCACTGATCGAGCTCGAGGAGGGCGTGCGCATGCTGAGCAACGTCGTCGACTGTCCACCCGAAGAGGTCCGGTGCGGTCTGGCGGTCGTTGTGACGTGGGAGCCGCTGAGCGACGGGCGCCAGCTCCTGCTGTTCAGACCGGCGGGAGCAGGGGCATGAGCGTTCCCGAGACGAAGGCGGAGGCCATCACCCATGGCATGTTGCATGCCTGGTGGGCCGAACGCGTGCCGGACCGCATGGCCATCGTCACGCCGCACGGCGATCGAACCTACGAGGACTTCAACGCCAACATCAACCGGCTCGGACGGGCCCTGCGGGACAAGGGACTCGTTCCCGGCGACGCCCTCGCCCTGATGTGTGTCAACCGGCCCGAGTACCTCGAGGTGCTCTACGCCGCCCAGCGCATCGGCCTGCGTCTGACCCCGATCAACTGGCACCTGACCGGGGAGGAAGCCGGCTACATCGTGGCCAACTGCGAGGCCAAGGCCTTCGTCTGCTCGGCCGAGCTGGGCCAGGCCGTGACCGTGGCCGCCGAGGCGGGCGGGCCCGGCCTCGTGCGCATCACCGTCGGTGGCTACATCCCCGGCTTCGAGATGTACAACGAGGTGATCGGCGAGCACGACGGCCACGACATCGAAGACCCGGTGCTGGGCACCCAGATGCTCTACACCTCGGGGACCACCGGGCGTCCCAAGGGCGTGCACCGCGACACCGCCGCGGTGAGCGCGCTGGCTGCGGTGAACTTCTGCGGCTACGACGAGGACTGGGAGCACTCGGTCGATGCCCACCTGGTTACCGGGCCGCTGTACCACGCGGCACCGCTGGCCTTCTCGGTGGCCGTGCCCTTCGCCTACGGCGTGCCGCTCGTGATCATGGAGCACTGGGAGCCGGTGGAGACGCTCCGTCTGATCGAGACCCACGGCGTGACGCACACGCACATGGTGCCGACGATGTTCCACCGACTGCTGGCCCTGAGCTCCGACGTCCGGGAGCGCTACGACCACTCGTCGCTGCGCTTCATCATCCACGGCGCAGCGCCCTGCCCGGTGCCGGTCAAGCAACGCCTCATTGAGTGGTTGGGCCCGGTGGTCGTCGAGTACTACGCGGCGACCGAGGGCCTGGGCACCCTGGTCGACTCGAAGACCTGGCTCGAGCACCCCGGGACGGTCGGACGGCCCATGGTGCCGGGGTTGGTCAAGGTGGCCGACGAGGACGGCCAGGAGCTCGAGCCGGGCGAGATCGGTCTCGTCTTCCTGCAGGCTCCGCCGGCGACGAAGTTCGACTACTACGGCGACGCCGAGAAAACGGCCGACGCCTTCCGCGGCGACTACTTCACCCTCGGCGACATGGGCTACATGGACGCCGAGGGCTACCTCTTCCTGACCGACCGCACGGCCAACCTGATCATTTCCGGTGGGGTGAACATCTACCCGGCCGAGGTGGACGCCGTCCTACTCGAACACCCCGCCGTGGGCGACGTAGCCACCATCGGCGTGTCCGACGAGGAGTGGGGTGAGGCGGTCAAAGCGGTCGTTCAGCCGGCAGAGGGGGTCAGCGGCAGCGACGAGCTGGCCCGCGAGCTCATGGAGTTCTGCCGTGCGCACTTGGCCCATTTCAAGTGCCCCCGCAGCGTCGACTTCGTCGACGAGCTGCCCCGGGAAGATACTGGGAAGATCTTCAAGAGGAAACTCAGAGAGCAGTACCGAGCAGGTCTTTGAGAGCGACGGTCGGGGCCACTTCCGTTGACCGACACGAGCGAACGGGCCTGGGCAGCATGAATGGAGGTCCGCCCTGGGAGAGCGACGAACCTCCATTCACGCCTGCGTAGCGTCGCGCCGACTAGGCGGCGAACTTGAACTTCGTGCCCGCCAACAAGCTGAGCTTGCTCGTCGAGGGGTTGTAGCAGATGGTGCCGGACAAGGCCGCACCAACCGAGGTGCTGCCGGTGCTGTCCTTGGTGACGTTGCCACTCACGACCTCAGTGACGTCGCTCCCCGGGCAACCGCTTCCCGAGGCGTAGGCCTCAGAAGAGGTGGTCGACTTCCCGTTCTTCCACTTGACCGTACCTGACGAGGCGGTGGCCGAGCCCTTGCTCTTGCCCGAGCCGCCCGTGTTGCCAGTGCAGCCACTCAAATTGATCTTGGCGGTACCGGACGAGTTCACCTTGCCCGACAACGTGGAGCACGCAATACCCTTCGCCTTTGCCGCACCGGCGGGACTACTGGCCAGGGCCGTGACTCCGGCGAGCGGGACCAGGGCGGCGGACCCGACGACTGCACCAAGCAGTATTCGATTCTTGAACATATGCATATCTCCTTTTCGTAGTGACGGCACGAGCATCCGCACAGGGTCAACCGCGATGAGATGCTCACTGCTGTACGACTCGCACCGTGTCGCTAGTGCCCCCCACGGTTAGCAAGTCATTTTTTGATTTCAGCAATTGCTGAACGTTTGTGGGCTACCCGTCAGGATGGCGACCAAACAAACGCTCGGCCAAGAAAGCGCGTCAAACAACGTGGGCGTCGCGCAAGAAACCCTGACCGTGCGAATTCCGGACCCGAAATATGCATTGCCTCGCGAGAACGGCGCGGCGAAGAGTCCCGGGCGACGAATGTCCGGATAAAAAATCCGCAGTTTCGGCATCGCCCTCCATCGGCTGAGCGTCCGCACACGAGGCTCCGCTGGAGACCGGCGGGACGATGCGAGGGGCGGCTCACACACGAGCGTCCGTCGTGACGATGAACCCGCTCGCTCGCGATCCCCACGACAGGCGGTTGATCGGAACCGACCCAGACCTCGTCGCGGTGGGTTGTTCGTGCACCTCGCTGTCGCGGCGTTCGCCGACGACACGACGGAAGCGCCATCGCGAATGCCGCGAACCGAGCGCCGGACTTTCGTTGCCCGATCAGACGGCGCTTCCACCGCCGACGAATCCAGCCCACACGGTCGCTCCACCGCCGCTGGTGTGCGCCACCGATGAATCGGGGAGCCACGTCCCCGTCTCGTCGTGGGTGGACGGGAAGTGGTTTTGCAAAACCCAGTACGAGCAGGTATTCCGTCGGTAGACGTAATGTGGCATGAAACCGACTCACGTACTGGGACGATCTTCGAGGAGAAGCTCTGCGAGCAGTACCGGGCGGCTGCGGCCGGCCATTGACCAACCAAAGGAGTACATCAACGTGGGAATCTGCGACGGACGAGTCGTCGTCATCACCGGTGCGGGCCGGGGCATCGGGCGTGAACACGCCTTCGCCTACGCCCGGGAGGGCGCCAAGATCGTCGTCAACGACCTGGGCGGCGAAATGGACGGGACCGGGTCCTCGACCGGGCCGGCGGGCGAGGTGGTCGACGAGATCCGGGGCATGGGCGGCGAGGCCATCGCCAACGGCGACGACGTCTCCGACTACGAGGGGGCCGGGCGCCTCATTCAGGCCGCCGTCGACCACTTCGGCACCATCGACGTGCTGGTGAACAACGCCGGCATCCTGCGCGACCGCATGCTGGTCAACATGACCATCGACGAGTGGGACGCCGTCATCAAGGTGCACTTGCGCGGGACCTTCTGCCCGACCCGTCACGCCGTCGAGTATTGGCGCAACCGGACGAAGGCCGGCGAGACCAACGACGCCCGGGTCATCAACACGACGTCGCCCTCGGGCATCTACGGCAACGTGGGGCAGACCAACTACGGCGCGGCCAAAGCCGGCATCGCCAGCTTCACGATCATTGCCGCCATGGAGCTCGAGCGCTACGGGGTCACCGTCAACGCAATCGCACCCGCCGCGCTCACCCGCATGACCGAGAACCTCGGCATGGCCGACGCCTCGGCCAACCTGAAGCCCGAGGAGTTCGACCCGCTCGACCCGGCCAACATCTCGCCCATCGTCGTCTGGCTGGGCAGCGCGGAGTCCAAGGGCATCACCGGCCGCGTCTTCAACGTCATGGGCGGCAACATCAGCGTCGCCGAAGGCTGGGTCGCCGGGCCGGGCGAGGACAAGCACGACCGTTGGGAGCCGTCCGAGCTCGGCAAGATCATCCCCGACATGGTGGCCAAGGCCGCGGGCAACGCCAACATGGGCGGGCGGCGGCAGTAGGCCGATGACCACCGAGGCGACCCCTCCACTGCCGAGCCGTCACGACATGGACGAGGCGGTCCATGTCATCCACGACAACGCGGAGCGCCTCTTCCTGTGGGACTACGAGCGGGACCGGGGACAGCTGGTCACGCTCTACAACAAGGCCATGGGGTCGCAGTGGAACAGCGTGCAGGACCTGGACTGGTCCATCGAGGTCGACCCCGAGCGGTTGGTGGCTGAGCAGGACAGCCCGCTGCTCGGGGTGGCCCGGGTGGCGGCAACGCTCCCGGGCTCGCCCCTGTCCTCGTGGTCCGACCGCGAGTTCACGCAGCTGGGCATCGAGCTGTTCAAGGCCAGCCTGTCCCAGTTCATGCACGGCGAGCAGGGCGCCATGATGACGGCGGCCAAGATCGTCGAGACGGTGCCGTGGATCGACGCCAAGTACTACGCCTCGACACAGACCATGGACGAGGCCCGGCACACCGAGGTGTTCGCCAAGTACCTGCGCACGAAGCTGGGCGACGCCTACCCGATGAGCCCGTTCCTCAAGGCCCAGATCTGGTCGCTGCTCGAGGACTCGCGCTGGGACATCGCCTATCTGGGCATGCAGATCGTGATCGAGTCGCTGGCCCTGGCCGCCTTCGGCGACATGCTGCGCAGGACGGAGGAGCCACTGCTGGCCAAGCTGCTGCGCTACGTCATGTCCGACGAGGCCCGCCACGTGGCCTTCGGCGTGCTGACGCTGTCGGAGTTCTACGCCGACCTGAGTGAAGTCGAGCTCCTCGAGCGCCAGGAGTTCCTCGTCGACGCGACCTTGAACTCCCGGGCTCGGGCCACGACACCCGAGGTGTGGGAGCGCATGGGCACGACGGCGGCCGACGTCATGCCATTCATCGTGGAGGCGGCCCAGAAGTCCAAGCTCAACCCGACGCGGGGGTTCGCCCGCGGCTTCTTCGCCAAGCTGGTCCCCAACGTGCGCAAGCTCGGCCTGCTCGACGCCAACAACGGCTACCTGCGCGAGAAATGGGGCGAGGCGGGCCTGCTCGAGTTCGAGTTCGCCGACGACACCGGCTCGGACTACGAGTCCTACGACGCCGTGGCCCAGGACCGGGCGGCGCGGGAGGCGACCAGAGGGTGAGCGCCGGCCGCGGACCGGTCGCCCGCGTCCGCGCGCATCTGCCTCGCCCTGCCCGAGGCCGTCGAGAAGCCCTTCGGCGATCACACGGCTCCCGCCTTCCGGGTGCGCGACAAGTTCTTCGTGATGCTGGCCGAGGACGGGTCCACCATGTCGCTCAAGGCGCCCAAGGGCGTGCAGGGAATCCTCGTCAACTCCGATCCCGAGCGCTTCTTCGTCCCCAAGTACGTCGGCCACATCGGGTGGGTGGGGGTCCGGCTCGACCTGCGCACGCCACCCGACTGGGACGAGATGGCCGAGATGATCATGGAGAGCTACTGCCTCACGGCGCCGAAGCGCCTGGCGGCGCAGGTGCTGGCGGGGAGCTGAGCGCTCAGCCGGCGGGCTGGAGCGAGGTGAGCTCGGTCTCCATCGATTCGTTGTAGCGAACGCCCCCCGAAGTCACCACCACCCGCTCCTTCTCGCGCACGATGAGGCCGGTGCTCGGCGACGATCCAGTAGTCGGTGGGATTGGTGCCCTGCTGCGCGCCGTTGAATGTGAGGGTGAGCCGCACGTGCTCGACGGCCACGGGCTGGCCCCGGACGTCGAGGGTGGCCGGACCGAAGACCCGACCGCTCAGGCCGACCTTCTCGGCCGGGCTGGCCAAGGTGCAGGTGGCCGCCCAGCGCTGCCCCGGGCGCCGCGTTCGGCGGCAGCAGGTAGGCGGTGGCCGGGCACGAGATGGACGAGGTCGTGGTGGACCCGGCGATCGACTCGTCGGTCACCAACATGGGGATGTCGTAGGCGCCCGAGGCGGTCGGGCAGACGGTGGTGTCCTCGGTGTGCTGCTCAATCGGCACCCAGCTGACCTTGGCGCACGAGCCCTCGGTCACCACCATGGAGGTCGAACCCGGGAAGGACCGCTGGACCCCCATCAGGCTCAGCCCCTCGCCCCCGGCGGTGGCGTAGGTGTACACGCCGGGGTTGGGGAGGCGGCCGCGCAGCGAGTCCAGCACTTTGGCGGTCTGCTCACGCCGGTAGATGCGGAGCGCCTCGGCCAACCCGACCGGTGACGACACCGTGCGGAACACGAGCGCCCATGCGGTCCCGCCGGCCGTCGCCACGATGAACAGCGCGAGCACGATGACCGAGAGAACCCGATGTTGCTGGACCCAGTGCCAGACGAACACGCCGTCCATCGTAACCCCGGCGCGCCGCTCAGCCCAAGCGATCGTTCGTCAGGCCAGGTCAGGCACCCAATTGCCGTGGAATCCGACCGGGACCCGCTGGGGGAGCTCGACCACGGCCTGGGGATCGCCGGTCAGGTCCGCCGTGTCGAGGATGTGCAGGGCGGAGGAGTCGCTCTCCTTGGAGTAGACGAGGGCGAGCAACCAGCCGTCGTCCTCGGCGGCCTCGTCGGCCCGGGGAACGAAGACCGCCTCGCCCGGCGTGGCGTCGCGCCCCAACCGGCGCACCGTGGACGTGCCCGCCGCGAAGTCGTGGCGGATGATCGCACCCTCGAGAGTGGCGACGGGGCTGGCCGCGGACGACACGGCGTAGCCGTAGCGGTGTGGACGGCCGACCAGGCGCTCGTCGACCCGCGGGAACTCCTGGCCCCGATCATCGAGCCGCTCCTCCTTCACCGGTCCGCCGTGACCGTCGAGATGCCAGCGGTCCAGCGTCGGTTCGGACTCGTCCGGCCCGAGCAGCGGACGTGCGGAACACCGAGTCGTAGCGCACGACGTCGAGCACGACGCCCTCGCCGTCGTCGTAGGCGTTCATGAAGTGAAAGACGTAACAGGGCTCGACGTCGTGCCAGACGACGTCGGTCGACTTGGCCGTCGCGGGGCAGCAGTCCGACCCGCGAGTGGTAGCCCTCCTGCCAGCGATACGGGAACAGCGCGCCCTGCTGGACCGCTTCCATGCTGAAGATCACGGGCAGGTCCAAGAGGACGACGAAGCGCTCCGTGATGGCGCAGTCGTGGAGGCTGGTGGAGCCGCCCAGGCTGACCCGGCGAGCCGAACGCACCTTCGCCTCGGTATCGATCACCGTCACCTCGACGTCGTTCCCCCAGCCCCAGAAATACGACACGGCGTAGAGCTCGCCGCTCTCGGGGTCTCGTTTGGGGTGGGCGGTGTAGCCGCCGCTGAGCGTGCCACCGAGGTCGGTGGGGCCGATGGATTCGAGGTCGGTCGGTCAGCTCGAACGGCCGGGCCCCGGCCTCGACGAGCGCGAAGGTCCGACCGGCGTGTCCGATGACGTTCGTGTTGGGGCCCCCGTCCATGTCGCCGTGCGGCTGGGGTCCGGGCCGCCGCTCCTCGCCGAGCGCCTGGGCCACGTGCTCGGCCCGCACCCAGCGGTTCCGATACCACTCGGCCCGGCCGTCGCGCAGGCGGATGCCGTGCACCATGCCGTCACCGGTGAACCAGTGGTACGTCGCTGGATCCGGCGGGGTGACGGGGTTGGGTCCGTTGCGCAGGTATCGCCCACTGAGGGTGTCGGGGATGTGCCCGTGCACACGCAGCTCGGTGGCTGTGACCTCCTCGGTGACCGGGGCGAAATTGCCTTCGAGGTACGGGTTCGTCGTCGCCACTCGACCTCCCTGCGGTTCGTGGGTGGGCGGTTCCACGCTACGTGCCAGGCACGCCGGGATGCCGACTTGGTGAACACTTCGTGACTGGCCCGGGCACGCCGAGGCCCAAAACGCGCTTGCCCCGGAGGGCCGCGCTATGGTTTCGCCCGAGGGCACCACCACAACAGTTTGGAAATCCCTCTGGCTCGAAAGAGCCACCGGCCATGGCCCCCGACAGAACACGGGGTCAAATCTGGCCAGGAGAGGAGTGGATTTTCAATGGCAACTGGTTCCGTGAAGTGGTTTAACGGTGAGAAGGGCTTCGGCTTCATCACCCAGGACGGTGGCGGCCCTGACGTTTTCGTGCATTTCGAGCGCGATCTCCGGTACGGGCTACCGCAATCTCGAAGAAGGTCAAAAGGTCGAGTTCGAGACGAACCAAGGCCCCAAGGGGCTCCAGGCCGCCAACGTGCGCGCCATCTAGCTTCGATCGGCCGGCCAATCCGGCCGGTTCAGACGCTGTCTGCAGAACCCCGTCTCCTCGTGAGACGGGGTTCTGTCGTTCGGGGACGGCCAGACGACGGTGCGACGCGCGGCGCGGCTTCTACCAGTAGGGCCGGCCTTGCGCCGTGGTGACGTCGAGCACCGCTTTGGCGTACTCCTGGCGGCACACGACGAGATCGGGCAGCCAGGCATCAGGGTCGCCGTAGCGCAGGGGCGAACCGTCCAGCCGGCTGGCGTGGAGCCCGCTGGCCAGCGCAACCGCGGCCGGCGCGCACGAATCCCACTCGTACTGACCACCGGCGTGCACGTAGATATCGGCGTCTCCGAGAATGACGGCGGCGATTTTGGCGCCGGCCGACCCCATGGGGATCATGACCCCGCCGAGCGCCTCGGTGACGTCGTAGGCCACGTCCGGCGGGCGCGTGCGCGAGACCACGAGTCGGGGCGGCTCGCCTTCGGGATGGGGCGGCACCACCGGTGGCTCGCCGGTCGAGAGCACCAGGTCGACGGCGGGCAGGGCGACGGCGCCCACGACCGGGTCGCCCCCGATGGACAGCGCGACATGGACCGCCCAGTCCGATCGCCCGAGCTCGCGGAACTCCCGGGTGCCGTCGAGCGGGTCGACGATCCAGAGGCGGCCGGCGCTCGAGATGTGCTCGAGCCCTTCCTCGGAGCGGACCGGGATCGTCGGGGTACATCTTCGCGAGCTCGGCGACGAGGAGCTGATGGGCGGTGCGGTCGCCGGTCGCCCCGAGATCACGCAGGCCTGAAGGGGCGGCGCGCAGCTCCAGCAGCGCCTTCCCCGCCAGTTGGGCCAGGTACGCGGCGTCGCGATGCTCAGAGGCGAGGTCGTCAGACATCCCCCCTGTCTAGACCAAGCGGCGGTCAGTGGCCCATCTGGTGAGCTCGTGGCGGGTCGAGAGCTGGAGCTTGCGCAGGACCGACGACACGTGGGACTCGACCGTCTTGGCCGAGATGCTGAGGTCGCGCCCGACCTCCTTGTAGGTGTAGCCCCGGGCAATCAGGCGGAGCACCTCGCGTTCGCGGGGCGAGAGCTGGTCGAGCTCGGGGTCCAGGCCGGCCGACGGTGCCGCGCCACCCTGCTGGGCGAAGGCGTCGAGCACGAACCCGGCGAGGCGCGGCGAGAACACGGCGTCGCCGGCGGCGACCCGGTAGACGGCCTGGAGCAACTCGGGCCCCGAGATCGTCTTGGTGACGTAGCCCCGCGCACCGGCCCGGATCACGTCGATGACGTCCTCGGGCGCGTCGGAGACCGACAACGCGAGAAACTGCACACCGGGATGGTCGGGCAGCACGCCGCGCAGGACGGCATGGCCGCCGCCACCGGGCAGGTGCACGTCGAGGAGAACGACGTCGGGCAGGCGCTCGCAGATCAGCTCCACCGCCGCCGCGGCCTCGTCCGCCTCGCCCACCACCTCGACGGCTTCGCCGAGCTCGGACTTCACCCCGGCCCGGAACATCGCATGGTCCTCGACCAGGAAGACCCGCGGACGACCCTCGGGACTCACTTGACCCGCTCGCGTCGCGGCATGGACAGCTGGACCTCCGCCCCTTCACCCGGGGCAGAACGGATGACCGCCGAGCCGCCGAAGCGGGCCACGCGGGCCCGGATCGACTGGGCGATGCCCTGGCGCCCTTCGGGCACCGCGTCGGGATCGAAGCCCTGGCCCCGGTCACGCACGAAGAGCGTGACCCGGTCCGCCTCGACCTCGGCATAGAGCGAGACCTGGTCGGCTCCGGACCACTTGGCGGCGTTGACCGTGGCCTCCCGGGCGGCATCGAGCAGGGCGCGCAGGGCCTCGTCGAGCTGGCACTCACCCACCAGCACCACCTGGACCGTGATGCCGTGGTCGGCCTCGACCTGGCGCTGCAGGAGCCCGACGCCCTCGGCCAGATTGGTGGCCTCCTCGCCGATGGTGCCGGGGGCCCGGCCCTCGAAGAGCCAGGCCCGCAACTCGCGCTCCTGGGAACGGGCCAGGCGCACCACGTTCTGCGGGTCGTCGGCCGAGCGCTGGATCAGCGCAAGCGTCTGGAGCACCGAGTCGTGTACGTGAGCCGCCATCTGCGCCCGCTCCTCGGCCAGGGCGCGGGCCTGGCGCTCGGCGATGAGGTCGCGGACGAGGCTGAGCCACCAGGGGCCGAAGATGATCGACGACCGCAGCCATGACGAGCACCGCCCCGCCGACCGGTCGCAGGGTGGCCGCCGTGGTGTAGCGGTGGTCCATGACGAGAAGGGCCACACCGGCCAGACCGACGAGCACGCCCAAAGAGGACACGGATGACGACGACGCGCCGGCCGTGTCCTGCGGTGTCCTGGGCGACGAGGGGGACGATGTCGTCATGGAGGAAGGTGCGTTCGGACTCTCCCGCGTTGCGCCAGATGAGCACGCCGATGCCGACGGCCAGGACGGTGGGCCACCCGATCAGCCCGAGAAAGCCGAGGTGCAGGGAGCTCACGACGATCTGGACCACGATGAGCACGGGAATGAGCGCGATGAGGAGGCGGATGCCGCCACGGTCGTTGACGGCGCGATGGAAGATGCTGGTGTCCTCACCCCTCATAGGGATGAGCAGCCAGGCCAGGGCGTAGGGCAGGATCGCCACCCCGGTGAAGAGGGAGAGGACGACGACGCCGATGCGCACCCAGGTGACGTCGACGCCAAAGGACTCGGAGAGGGCGCCGCAGACGCCGCCGAGGACCCGGTTGTCCGGGTTGCGGCGGAGGTGCTTCAGCCGGCGGGCGAGGTGATGGCCGCCCGTGGTGATGGCGGTGCCGGCGGCCGACCCACGTGTAGTCCTCGACCAGTCGCCCCGGCGGTAGCCCCGCCAGCCGTTGCCGGGCGCGCCCGCCCACGGCGGGGTCGGGCGACCACCCTCCTCGAGCGGTCGCGTGCCGGGATCGGGCGCCTCTGCGATGCCTCCATGGTCCCACGGAGCCCCCGTCGGGGGTATCAGGGACATCCCTGAGGTCTCGGGGTCCGGGTCAGGGTCCGACCAGGGTGATACCGGATTCTCCCAGCTCGGCGAGGGGTTCACGCTGGTGGCATGGACACCACCCCGACCGAGAACAACGCAAGCCCCCGACTCCGCCCAGATCCTCCCCGACGGACAGGAACCCCGCCTGCACCGTGGCGTGCACGGCCGCATGGTCGCCGGCGTCGCCTCCGGACTGGCCGACTACTTCGACGTCGATCCGACGATCGTCCGCGTCGGCTTCGTCGCGCTGGCCTTCGTCGGCGGCCTGGCCGTGCCGCTCTACCTGGCCGCCTGGTTGCTGATCCCCGACGAGGAGACCGACCTCTCGGTCGCCGAGGAGCTGCTGGCCCGCGAGCGGGCGCACGGCGCCTTCTGAACACCACCGAGACCACCACCCCACGACCACCCACCACCACGAAGGAGCTGTGCTTTGACACGCTACCGCTGGGACCCCGTTTACCCGATGGGGCGACGAGACATGACCGACGCATCGATGCGCGCGTCGGACGACGAACGCAACGCTGTGGCCGACAAGCTCTCGCGCCACTACGCCGAGGGCCGGCTCGACGAGACCGAGTTCAAGGACCGCCTCGACCACGCCATGTCGGCGACGACGCGGGGTGACCTCAACGGGCTCTTCCACGACCTGCCCGCGGCTCCCGAGCGAGCCACCACCTCCGCCGCCCCGGCGTCGCCGCATCGTCCCGGTGCTGTTCGTGGTCGCCTTCCTTGCGCTGGTGGCCGGCGCCACGATGCCCTTCTATCCGATGTACCACGTGCCGTGGTTCCTGTTCGCCGTCGTCGGGTTCTTCCTGTGGCGGCACTTCAACGGGCACCATCATCACCACCATCAAGCGCGACGCGCCGCCGGCGGTTCCGCGCCGAGCTCGGTGATGGACCACTGACCGTGACGACCCACACTCCCCCACGCAGCACGGACGACGACCCCACCGTGGGCCTGCGCGAGCTCAGCGCTCTTCTCGGGCCTGCCCACTCGACGAGCTCGACCAGATCGCGGCGGCCTGTGACGTGTGCACGGCCCACCCCGGGCAAGTGATTCAGGCGCAGGACGTGCCGGTGCGCCTGTGGCACCTGCTCCTCCGCGGTCACGCCATCGTCCAGCGCGACGGCACTCCCATCGGACTGCTGGGCAAGGCGGACTCCTGGGCCGAGCACTCGTTGCTCAACCGCCAGCGCTCACCGATTGCGGTCGTGGCGCTTTCGCCCGTCACCATGCTGACCCTGAGCGAGCGCGCATTCTTCGCAATCCCCGAGCAGCACCCGGTCTTGGCCGGTCGCCTGGTCGCTCGTTCGGCCACCTCGCCCGATCGTTTGGCCCTGCCGGTGTTCAATGCATTGGCCCACGTCAAGAGGGGCGGATGATTCAAAGGCGCGCCCCCGCCGCCGAGTAGGATGACCATATCCCGTGACGCCGATCCCCGGCGGCGTCCGACTTTTTCGAGGAGATCTTCTTAATGCGCACCCTCGCAGGGTGGTGTGTCCGTCATCGCCGCCTCGTCGTTCTGCTCTGGATCGCCGTCCTCGTCGTCTCCGTCTTCACCGTGAAGTCGGTGGGCACGGCGTACTCGAACAACTTCAACTTCCCGCACACCCAGTCGTTCGACGCCATCAACCTGCTCAAGTCGGTGGCGCCCGCGCAGTCCGGCGACACCGAGCAGGTCGTCTTCGGAACCGTCGCACGGGGGGAGCCTGACCGACCCCGCCGTGGGCCAGCGCATCAACACGATGGTCGACAAGATCGACAAGCTGCCCAACGTGTCGGTGGCGACCAGCCCCTACGACTCGTCGGGCAATCTCGTCAACACCGCCAACATCAATCACGACCAGACCGTCGGCTTCCTCCAGGTGACGTTCGACAAGCAGCCGAACAACATCTCGAACGCCGAGGCGAAGAAGTTCGTCAGCACCGTGACCAACACGTCGGGAGACGGCCTCACGGTGGCGGTGACCGGCGCGCTGGCCGAGAACGCCAACAATCCCTCGTTCAGCAGCACGGGGCTCGGGCGTCCTCCTCGCCCTCATCGTGCTCCTGCTGGTGTTCGGTTCGGCCTACGCGGCCATCTTGCCGATCCTCTCGGCCCTGCTCGCCTTGGGCACGGCGGTCGGTGTGATCGGGCTGCTCAGCCATGCCCTCGGCATGCCGTCGATCTCGCCGGAGGTCATGTTGCTCATCGGTCTCGGGGTGGGCGTGGACTACGCCCTCTTCATCGTGACCAGACACCGACAAGGCCTGGTGGCCGGGCGAGACGTCGAGTCGTCCATCATCAATGCGGTCAACACCTCTGGGCGGGCCGTCCTGTTTGCCGGGATCATCGTGTGCATCGCCCTACTGGGCATGTTCGCCATCGGCGTGAGCTTCCTCTACGGCCTGGCCCTGGCGGCGGCCGTCGGGGTGGCCCTGACCATGATTGCGGCGCTCACCCTCCTGCCGGCCATGCTCGGCTTCATCGGGCCCAAGGTCATGAGCCGCAGCCAGAAGAGGAACCTGGCCCTCAACGGCCCCCGCATCGTGGGCGCGGACGGCAAGGGCTTCTGGCCGAACTGGGCCGACCGGGTCCAGCGCTACCCGTGGCTGTCGGCGGGCGTGGGCCTGGTCCTCATCGTCGTCATCGCCCTGCCCTTCTTCTCCCTCCAGCTCGGCTCGGCCGACCAGGGCACGGACCCCGCCGGCACGCCGACGCGGGTCGCCTTCGACATGCTGTCCGAGGGATTCGGTCCGGGATACACCGGTCCACTCCAGATCGTCGGTGTGGTCCAACCGGACCAGCGCGACGTCATCACCACCGTGGCCGACGACATCGCCAAGCAACCGGGCGTGGCAGCCAAGCCGGTGCCCGTCTTCATCCCGAGCAAGACGGGCAGCGGCGACGTCATGCTGATGAACGTCTACCCGACCACCTCGCCGCAGGACCAGGCGACGACCAATCTGGTGAACCACTTACGCAGCGACACCATCCCGGCCGCCGTCGGGCATTCCGGACTCAACCTGCTGGTCGGCGGGACGACCGCGATCTATATCGACTTCGCGAACGTCCTCAGCTCGAAGTTGCCGCTCTTCATCGGCCTGGTCGTGCTGCTCTCGTTCATCCTGCTGATGGTGGTGTTCCGATCGCTCCTCATCCCGCTGACCGCGGCCTGCATGAACCTGCTCTCCATCGGCGCGGCCTTCGGCATCCTGGTCGCCGTCTTCCAGTGGGGTGACGGCGGCTCCATCATCGGCTTGAGCGGCACGAGTCCGGTCGAGGCCTTCTTACCCGTGATGCTCTTCGCCATCCTCTTCGGCCTGTCGATGGACTATCAGGTCTTCCTGGTCTCCCGTATCCACGAGGAGTACATCAAGTCCGGCGGCGACAACCGGGTCGCCGTGCGCAACGGGCTGGCGGCCACCGGCAAGACGATCACGGCCGCCGCGCTCATCATGATCCTCGTCTTCGCCTCGTTCATCCTCGGAGGCGAGCGGGTGATCAAGGAGTTCGGCATCGGACTGGCCGGCGGCGTCCTGGTCGACGCCGTGATCATCCGGATGGCCGTCGTGCCCTCCATCATGATGATGTTCGGCAAGGCCAACTGGTACTTGCCGGCGTGGCTCGATCGCATCCTCCCGCACGTCTCCGTCGATGCCGACGACCTGCAGACCACCGAGACGTCGGGTTCGGGTCCGGAGCCCGAGCCGGAGCTGGCCGGTTCGCTCAGGCCCTGACGGCAGCCGGCAGCTCGGGGTGATGCACCCCGAGCCTCGCTACCAGGCGTAGTCCTCGGGGGCGGTCTTGTGGCCTGGGAAGAGCTCGTCCAGGCGGGTGAGGACCTTGTCGTCGAGAGTGACGTCGACGGCGCGAATGGCCGAGTCGAGGTGATCCGGGAGGCGTGGCCCGACGATCGGCCCGGTCACGGCCGGCCGGGTCAGGAGCCAGGCCAGCCCGACAGTGCCCGGGTCCTCGCCGATCTCGGCACACAGGTCCTCGTAGGCCTCGAGCTGGGGGCGCCGCTCCTCGATGGTCTCGGCGGCCCGGCCGGCGTAGCGGCGGCTGCCGTCACGCTCCTTGCGCACCACACCGCCGAGCAGCCCGCCCTGGAGCGGCGACCAGGGAATGACCCCGAGCCCGTAGGCCTCGGCGGCCGGCAGCACCTCGGCCTCGACGTTGCGCACGATGAGGTTGTAGATCGACTGCTCGCTGACCAGGCCCATGAAGTTGCGGCGGGCGGCCGCCCCTTGGGCCTGGGCGATGTGCCAGCCGGCGAAGTTGGACGAGCCCACGTAGAGGATCTTCCCCTGGGTGCGCAGCACCTCCATGGCCTCCCAGATCTCGTCCCATCCGGTGTGCCGGTCGATGTGGTGCATCTGGTAGAGGTCGATGTAGTCGGTCTGGAGGCGCTTGAGGCTGGCGTCACAGGCCCGCCTGATGTTGAGGGCCGAGAGCCGTCCCTCGTTGGGCCACTCCCCCATGTCCCCGTAGAGCTTGGTGGCGAGCACCACCTTCTCGCGCCGACCGCCGCCCTGGGCGAACCAGCGCCCGACGATCTGCTCGGTGGCCCCACGGCCCTGGGAGCGGCCGTAGACGTTGGCCGAGTCGAAGAAGTTGATCCCGGCGTCGAGCGCCGAGTCCATGATGGCGAAGGACGTCGGCTCGTCGGTCTCGGGCCCGAAATTCATCGTCCCGAGGCAGATACGGCTGACGCGGAGGCCGGTGCGGCCCAGGTGTGTGTAGCGCATGGGACCGAACCTACCGGCCCCGCCTCCCGGCTGCACCCGCACCCCAGGGCGCCGGGGCCGTCGGGAATCGCCACCGGTGGCGTCCGGCACGGCCTGAACACCGAGGTCGCACCCCTAGTCTGGCGATTGGCCCGCCCGCCGAGCGCGCCGATAGGTTGAGGACCCTCTTTCGACCCGAATTTGGGGGACAGATGGCGCAACAGATTCCATTGGTGGACTACCTGGTGCTGGGAGACGAGCCCGCACCTGGTGGCCAACGAGTGCACGTCCTGCGGGGCGCGCTTCTTCGACCGCCGCAACGCCTGCGCGTCGTGCGAGGGCACCGAGTTCAAGAAGGTCGACGTGGCCACCACGGGCGAGGTGCGGACCTTCACCATCGTGAGCTTCGCCGCCCCCGGCATCCCCGTGCCCTTCGTGGCCGCCGTGGTCGACTGCGATGGCACGAGCGTCCGGGCCAACCTGATCAACGTCACGCCCGATCCCGAGCACGTGGCGACTGGCATGAAGGTGCGACTGGCCACCGAGGTCATCGGCACCGACGACGAGGGAACCGAGGCCGTCGGCTTCGGCTTCGAACCACTGGGAGGTTAAGCACCATGGCATCGGCATCCGAGGAGCTGTGGATCCTGGGGATCCACATGACGAAGTTCGGCAAGCACCCCGACAAGGATCTGGTCGACCTGGGGGCCGAGGCGGCGCGCGGCGCGCTGGCCGACGGCGGCGTCACCATGAAGGACATCGGCATCATCGGCGCCGGCAACCTCATGATGGCCATGGCGCCCACGGGGCAGATGATCCAGAAGCAGCTGGGCCAGACCGGTATCCCCGTGTACAACGTGTCGAACGCCTGCGCCACCGGAGCCACGGCCCTGCGGGTGGCCACCATGGCCATCAAGGCCGGCGAGGTCGACATGGGCCTGGCCGTCGGCGTCGAGAAGCTGGCCGGTGCCGGCCTCCTGGCCGGCGGGAGCCGCGGCTCGGACTCCAACACGTACACACCCGCACGGTCGCTTCGGCGCGGTGGCGCCGGTGGACGGACGGATCGGCACCGAGACCATGCCGGGCGTCTTCGCCCAGATCGGCCTCGAATACGGGCACCGCTACGGCGGCACCAGCTTCGAGCTCTTCGCCAAGATCAGCGAGAAGAACCACGCCCACTCGACGCTCAATCCCCTGGCGGCATACACCAAGAAGATGTCGCTGGACGAGATCATGAACGACGTGATGATCGCCTACCCGAACACGCGGCCGATGTGCTCGGCCAACTGCGACGGGGCGGCGGCGGCCGTCGTGGTCTCGGGCTCCAAGCTCAAGACCCTGTCGCTCGAGCAGCAGAAGCGAGCGGTGAAGATCTCGGCGTCCATTCTGACCACGGACCCGTGGGAAGAGGCGTGCCAGGTGCTGCCGAACGTGAACGACCTGACCCGCAACGCGGCAGCCCAGGCCTACGAGCAGGCGGGTGTCGGCCCCCAGGACCTGAACCTGGTGGAGCTGCACGACTGCTTCGCCACGGCCGAGCTGGTGCACTACGACAACCTCGGGTCTGTGCGAGCGCGGCGGCGCCGCCGACTTCTTCACCTCCGGGGCGACCTGGCGGGACGGCACGACCCCGGTCAACGTGTCGGGCGGCCTCGAGTCGAAGGGCCACCCCATCGCGGCCACCGGCATCGCCAACGTCTGGGAGGTGGCGACGCACCTCCGCGGTGAGGGCGGGCGACCGCCAGATCCCGGGCGCCAAGGTTGGCATGACCCATGTCATCGGTCTCGGTTCCGCCTGCGGCATCCACATTCTGGAGAAGTCGGCCGCCTAAAGCAGTCACCGGATGACCACCTCACCCGTCTACGACACGATCGGGCAGGGCTACCTGCGCCCACCGCCGCGCCGAACCGCGCTGGGAGGCGGTCATCTTCGAGCACATCGGCGACGCCGACCTGATCGTCAACGTCGGCGCCGGCACCGGGTCCTACGAACCGCCCGGCCGGTCCGTCCTCGCCGTGGATCCCTCCAGCGTGATGATCAGCCAGCGCGCCCAGGGTTCGGGTCCGGCGGTGCGGGCCAGCGGATCGGCCCTGCCGCTGCCCTCGGCCTGTGCGGACGTGGCCATGGCCATCCTGACCGTGCACCACTGGGACGACTGGGCGGCCGGCTTGGCCGAGATGTGCCGGGTGGCGCCCCGTCGCCTCGTCCTCGGCATGGACTTCGACCAGCACGCCTCCTTCTGGCTGCTCGCAGGACTACCTGCCCGAGGTGGCGACGTACACCCGGAGCCTCGGTCCCGATGCCGACGCCATCGCGACGGCCATCGGGGCCACCTCGACCGTGCCGCTCCTCGTTCCGGTCGACATGGTCGACGGCGTGCTGGGTGCCTACTGGCAGCCGGCCCGAGGCCTACCTGGACCCGGCCGTGCGGGCCAACTGCTCGGGTCTCGCCCTGGCCGATCCGGCGGTGATCGCCCGCGGCGTGGCCGCATTGGCGGCGGACCTCGAGAGCGGGGCGTGGCAGGAACGCCATGCCGACCTCCTCGGCCTCGACGCGCTGGACCTCGGCTACCGCCTCGTCGTCGCGGGCTGACGTCCGGGGCGCGGCGCCTGGTCAGTTCTGCCGCCACTTCTCCCCGCTGCGGCGCAGCAACGCCGGCGACGGATCGATCGGCCAATCCGCGCCCAACTTCAGCTTGGTACGACCGCGCGCCCGGCCGAGCTCGTCGACGACCACGGTGCGAGTGAGCACGTCCCAGGGAGCAGCCCTCGGTTGGCGCAACAGGCCGTCGGGAGCTGACGCGCCCATGAGGAAGGCGGAGGCGACGAGGCCGCAGACCAGCAGAGTCGGTAGGAGAAGGACGAGCAGGCACAGCTCGCGCAGGAGTGACCGCCACAGACCGATCGGCCGGCCATCGGATCGGCGCACCACCCGCAGTCCCATGCGCCGGTAGGCCGGGGTGCAACCGTGCCTCCATTCGGCCACACTCCAGACCAACCAGCCGATCCCCAGCGTGGCCACGATCAGTGCCGGCGTGAGCGCCAGCGTGCGGGCCCGGGCGTCCAGCCCCGCCGGCCGGGCAGGCGGCGCGTTGGGGGGCACCCTCCCCCTGTCTGGTGCTTGACCCCGCAGCAGGTGCTTGTGACTCACGATGCCCTCGAACGTTGGTCGGTTCGGTCTCCGGCCCTATCCTCGCGCCTGTTGCAGTAAGTGCCACAGGTCCGACGGCACAAGCCCACGACCAGGGACGCTGCGGACGGCGAGGGCTCTTCCTCCGTCGGGCGAGCTGTGAAGCACCCGAGAACGCTGCACTGCTCGTGCGGTCTCCGACCTAGCCCTCGTCCTCGGTGTCGTCGGCGAAATGGCGCTGCCCGCCGCCGCCACCCAGCTGCCCAGGAGGACGGCACCGGGGTTATCGCTCAGCCCGCCCTGGCCGGCCCGGTGAGGTCCGGCCGGGCAAACCCTTCGGGCGATTTCGCCCTGAGTTAGGTGACGGACAACGAATAGTAGATCGACCCGGTGTTCCCCAGGCTGTCTGTTGCTCCGACCGTGAAGTCGTAGGTTCCAGTCGTGGTTGGGGTCCCTGAAAGCAATCCCGAACTAGTCAAGGTGAGGCCCGGCGGGAGGGAGCCGCTCGTCACGGTCAGGGTGCGGGGAGCGGTTCCTCCCTTCGCCTTGATCTGCTGGCTGTAGGCCGAACCAGTCGTGGCGGACACGAGTGTCTTGGGCGTGAGCTTCAGTACCACCGGTTTGACGACCGTGACCGAGAGGCTCGCCGTCGATGAGTTCGAATTGGCGTCGCTCACCTCGACACTGAAGGACGACTTCCCCAGGACCTTTGCCTTCCCGCTGATCTCTCCAGTGGTCGCATTCAACTTCAGTCCCTTCGGCAACGAACCCGACGACACCGAGAACTGGTACGGACTCGTGCCGCCGTTGACAGCGATCCAGGCCGCGTAGCTCTTGGACTGGACCGCCCGCTCCAACGATGTCGTGAGGATTTCTGGCTTGGCGGGTGCTGTCGGCGCGGTGACGCTTTGGCCCACCGTGCTGGCGGTGCTCGGTTGATTGTTGCCGTCCCCGCTGTAGGTGGCGCTCAGTTCGTCCGAGCCGGCAGGCAGCGTGCTTGTCGTCAGAGTCGCCGCGCCACCCGTGTTCAGCGGCGCCGTGCCAATCGGAGTGGATCCGTCGAGGAACGTGACGGTCCCTGTGGGACTCGAGCCGTTCACATCCGCCGTCAGCGTCAATGGTGAACCGAGATCGACCGGGTTGGCCGAGGTATTCAACTGCGTGCTGGTCGTCGATCTGCTTGGCGGAGCAGCGCAGGACAACGAGATGTTCAGGTTCGTCGCGGGCGGAGGCACGGTCACGGGTTGTGAGAGCTGTCCCGAAGTGCAACCGCTCGCCGCGGCAGTGACGTCGTATGTCCCCGCCAGAGTGTCCCAGCCGAACGACCCGTCAGTGGCCGTTGTGTCCGGGTTCGTTCGGTTGGCCGGCGACATGACGTCGCTGCCGTTCGGCACCGCGCTGAACGGTCCGTTCGCGTTCGGTCCTTGTTCTAGGGTGACGGACGCGCCGGCGATCGGAGCAATTCCTTGCGACGTCGTCGTCTCTACGACGCCACTGGGGTCGACGTATTCCTGACCGCCGTCGTCGTCACCGCCAGAAACGCTTCCCGCTGAGCCGCCTCCACCGCCGCCGAAGTTGACGTTGCTGTCGAGGCCGGAACCGCCCATGTCGAAGTTGCCACTGCCGCATTGTGTGGTCAGCGCTGGGTTACAGCCCACCAGTTGAACCAGGGCCGGAGCGTCGTTGCCGACGTCGACAACCGCATCGGCGTACTCGAATGGGTCGTCACCGTTCGGGGTCCACTTGATCTGGCTCGTGCAGGTGGCCGTCCCCGGTCCGGTCCCACCGCCGTTCTCGAGAAGTTGTGCATCCTCGCAGTCGGGATACCCGGTGTCTTCGGTCTTCGGGGAGACGATGCTGAAGTCGGCTGCATTCGGCCCGGTGATCGAAGCAACGTTCACCTGTACGCCGGCCGGAATCTCGTTGTTTGTGACCGTGAGCAGCTCGTTATCACCCGGCAGGAAACAGAGGTAGGGAGTGAAGCCAACTCCTCCAGGCGGGATCGCTCCGGCGGAGTAAGACAGGTAGTGGACGAAGGTCGTGATGGGGCCATGAATCGGTGCGAGCGCAGGCACCTGTATCTGGGCTCCCGGGCTGGCCGGAATCGGCACTTGCGTCGGGTCGTTGGCGTCGCACTGATCGGAAGAGGTCCCGCCATTCCCCGAGTTATCGACCGAAGACTCGCTACCGCCACTCGCACCGCCGTCTACCGTGCCGCCCGGCGCGACCGCCAGCATCGTCGGCTGGCCGGTCACTGTGCTTGTTCCTTCGATGTCGATCTGTGTGATCAAGGTGTTGGACGTCGGGAACAGCGAAGGGCTGAGGTCGAGGTCGAACGGCTGCTCCCAGTTGACCGTCGGAGTACTGGTCGACGAGCTCTCTTCGCCGAAGTCCGGACTGGTGATGGTGACCCCAGCCGGAAGCGAGGGTGGGGCAGTGAGGGCAATGTCGACCCCAGAGACACCGCTTGGTGACGAGACGTCCAGACTCCCTACCGTGCCGGGAGCGGCGTTGGTGCCCGTGTTCGGATACCCGGTCGCCGAGTAGTCACCGTAGGGGACCTCGACCGAGAAGGTCCCATCACTGCCGGTCGTGGCCGTCGAGCAGGTTCCTCCCGCGGTCGGGCAGACCTGAACCGGAGCGCTGGCGACGGGGTTGGAGTTGTAGGTCACCTCGCCGCTCACCGGCGCCCCGCTGGCCAACGAGAACTTGAGGGCGATAGGAGTCGTGTCCGAGCTCGTTGACAGATACAGAATGCCTGGTCCTGAAGTCGACGAGTTCGTTACGTCCTGAACGACCAACTGGATCTGGTCCTTCGCCGCAATGGAGTTGAACACGTCGAAGCTGGCGACCGAACCGTCGCCGATGACGTCATCGCCGTACTGCGTCGCGCTACCGGAGGGAGTCGTCGAGTCGACAACCTTTGCCTCGGCTGACCCGAAGCTGGTGCCCTCGCTGGCGAAGAGGTTGATGGTGCCGTCCAGGCCCACGAGTCCCCCTGTGGCCGAGGTGGTGTAGTTGATGGTCCACGTCGTACCGGTGCTCCCAGCGACCGACGAACTCATGGAGAGGGTTGGGTTCGCAACCGCGCTCGGAGTCTTGGCCGCCAGGTTCACCGAGACGGGCACCGTGTCCGACGAGGTCGAGATCAAGAAGTTCCCCGCCGCCAATGGGTTGACCACCGCTGTGATGACGAGCGTGAGGCTGTCACCCGCATGAATGGCCTGCGGCAGCCCGATACTCGCCAGGCCATTTGCCCCGCTCACAGATCCCGCCGATCCCGAGCCAGACGGATTGGTGTGGTCGGTGAAGGTGTAGGTGGAGCTCGGCCCACAGTCGCCGTAGGGGCAACTCCCGAAGTTGGTGCCGTCGGGGACCTGGATGTTCACCACGCCCGCATCCCCTGCCTCCACCGCACCCGAGGACGATGCGGTGAAGTTGATGGTGTAGGTGACCCCCGTGGCTCCGTCCGCCGGGCTCGAGGCCGTCATGGTCACCGACTTGAGCGACTTCGGCACGGTCGCGTTGTCCGCCAGGGCGACCTGTTCCTGGTCTGCCGAGGTGGAGAGATAGAGATTGGCGTCGCCCGCGAGAGGATTGGTCACCGCTGTGATGGTCAACGTCACGCTGTCGCCAGCAGAAATCGTGTTGGGCACGGGCACACTAAGAATGTTGTTGATGCCACTCACGTCTCCGACCGTCACGGCGCTCCCCGATGAGTTCGTGTGGTCGGTAAAGGTGTAGGTGGAGCTCGGTCCACAGTCGCCGTAGGGGCAGACGCCGAAGATGGTGCCGCCAGGAGCCACGACATCGACCGCACTGCTTCCACCGGTGAGAGCCCCGCTAGCTGAGGTGGTGAAGTTGAACGTGTAATTGACCCCATTCGCTCCCGCTGCGTTCGAAGAGGCCGAGAAGGTCGGTGAGACCACGGAGGTCAGGCTCGCCGCAGCTCCCGTCACGGTGTAACTCGAGGAAGTCGTTGCAGTGACGTTGGTCGAGGTTGCCACACTTAGGGTGTCTGATCCGGCCCCAGGATTCGTCACCCCCGCTATGCCCAGACTGAGGACGTCACTCGCACCGATCGCGTTCGGTACGGTGATGCTGGCCACGTTGGACGAGCTCAAGGAGACGTGACTGGCGCAAGAGAAGCTGCCTGATGAATTGGTCGAGTCAGTGAGGACGTAAGAGCAAGTTCCCGATGGAAGCACCGTCCCAGCAGGAGCGGCCACTGTGATGCCTCCCCCGGCGGGAATAGCGCCGGCAGAGCTCGGCTTAAATCCGACGGTGTAGATCACCCCCGTGGCCTGCGCCGCGTTCGAACTCAAGGACACCGACGGCTGGCTCACCTGAGCGGCCGAGCTGACTGTGTAGGTCCCCGACGTCGACGACTCGGAGTCGGTCGAGGTGGAAACCGAAAGGTTGTCGGAGCCCGCAGCCGGGTTGACCACGCTGGTCACGACAAGGCTCAGATGGTCGCCCGCATCGATGGCGTTAGGGATTCCTATCGTGACCGCCGCACCGCGGTTTCCGTCGATCCAGTTGTAGATGTTGGTTCCCGGGTCACCAAAGGTGGTGCTCGAGGCATTCGTGAAGCTCCCGCTCGAGGTCGTGGCGTCCGTCAGCACGTAGGCATTTGCGGTCCGCAGGTCTGGCCAGATCGTCCCGGAGGGGGCGACCAGCGTGATGCTTCCGCCGGCGGGCACCGCGCCGGTCGAGCTGGTGGTGAACACGATCGTGTACGTGACGCCGTTCGCCCCGGCGGCGCTCGAGCTGAGAGAGACCGTCGGCTTGCTCACCTTCCCGGCGTCCGTGATGGTGTACGACCCTGACTTGAAGGCGGTCGGGTCCGCGGAGGTGAGGACGGACAGAGTGTCGGTGCCCGCTCCCGGGTTCACCACGCCGCTGATGGCGAGGCTCAGATGATCGCCGGCATCGATTGCGTTGGGAACTCCGACGGTGATGGCGGCACCGCGCGGCCCGTTGAGCCAGTTGTAGATGTCGGTCCCCGGGTCAGACGAGGAGTTGCTCGACGCGCTGGAGAAGCTCCCGCTCGACGTCGTTGCGTCGGTCAGCACATAGGACGAGTTTGAGTTGGGCCACACGGTGCCGGCCGGACCCACCACTGTGATGCTGCCTCCCGCGGGGATCGCCGAGCTGGCGGTGAAGCCCACGGTGTAGGTCACGGGACTCTCGTCGGCCACAGACGAACTCAGCGCCACCGTTGTCTTGGGGGACGAGGCCTGGGCGCTCGCCCCGCCGAGCGCTACCGCCGCCGGAAGAACCAGTGCCGAGATCAGACACCACGCGACTACAAACCGGGCACGGACCATTGAACCCCGCCTCTCTTTGCTCCTCGTTGAGACTTGTCCTTTACGCCACGAGACAAGCCCAATTCCTGCCTACCATCCCGTTGAAACGAGAGTCAACGCTCTGGAGGTCCCAAATCCATTTGGTGAAAAGGGACTTTCGGCCTCTCGCGGTTTTGCCGCCGATTACCGGGAGTCATCGAGTCATTTTCAGTAATTGCTGAAACCCGGATGGACACCGGCGGGCTCCTCCACCGCCTTTTCGAGGGTTCTGCCGTCGGGATGGGCCGGAAATGGGCGCAGAAAGCACGCCTTGGAATAATGGAAAGGCTCCCCTCGGTGTCGCAGAGGCAGCGCATTCGTCGCATGCACCCCTGGAAGTTCTCGAGCGGTTGGCGAGCAGGATCATCCGTAAGACCGGTCGAGAACTCGCCCTCGTCGGCCTTGTCGGTGTTCGACCTCCCGCACGACACCGTATGGGTAGGCGGCTTTCGAGTTCGGCCATCCCGGCTGATTCCGGAGACCGGCCCGCTCGCTCTGCGTTAGCCGGCCGCCACCAGCGGGACGGGGCGAGCCAGGCTCCAACTGAACGTGTCCTCGATGTCGTCGAGCGCCAGCGGCTCGGCCACCTCGGCGACGCTCGGGCCGACCCGGTCCGCCACCTCCTGGAGCAGCGCGGCATCGAAACCCCAGAGGTCGACGGCGTTCGCCCCGAGCATCTTGCGTACGTCGTCCTCGGGCATGCCACCGAAGATGTAGCGCAGGATCTCGCGGTGCACGGGGGCGGCACCTTCGAGGTGCGGGTAGTCGGCGCCCCACATGAGCCGGTCGAGCCCGATTTCGTGGCGCATCTCCGCCTCGTAGCGCTTCATGAGGGAGCCACCCATCCAGACGTGCTTCTCGAAGTAGCTCGCGAGGACGCATCTTGAGGTAGTTGCGAACCGGCGCGCCGCCGTGCGTGTCGAAGAAGGACTCCATGTCGCGGATCAGCGAAGGGAGCCACTGCACGCCGTTCTCCGTCACAACGACCTTGAGGTTGGGGTGGCGGTCGAAGACGCCGCCGAAGATCATGAACCAGAGCGGACGGCGGGTGAAGACGAACACCTCGTAGAGGCCGAGCATGCCGCCGTGTTCCTGGTCGTAGAGGTACTTTCCGTCGGTCGCCGTACCGGAGGCGCCGGTGTGCAGGTTGACGACCATGCCGTGCTCCTCACAGGCGCTCCAGAACGGCTCGTAGTACTCATCGGCATAGCCGGGCAGCTTCGACGTCACCTGCATGGCGGGCAACATCACGCCGCCGAAGATGCCGTGCTCGCGCGCCCAAGCCACCTCGGCCACGGCCCGATCCATGTCGTGGAAGTCGATTGGCATGCAACCGGCTCGCCGGCCCGGCGCGGCGGCGCAGAACTCGGCCAGCCAGCGCATGTAGCCGTGCAGTGCCGGCCAGACCACTTCGAGCCCCTTGTCGGTATGCCCACCGAGGTACATGGCAGGCGAGAGCCCTCCGGCCAAGACGGGTCCGGGCAGGGTGACCTCGGCGTGGATGCCTTGCTCCTCGAGCACGGCCAGACGGCGCCCACCGCCGTCGCCCGGCACCACCCAGTCCGTCCCGTAGTGGGTGAGCCAACCTTTGGCGGCGTCGATGTCGACGCCCATGCCGGCCAAACGCCGGGCGGCCGTAGCCCGGACCGGGTCGGACTCGTCGACCTCGCCCGGATCGAAGCCCCCGAACATGGAGATGGCGAGGGAGGACAGGTCACCGAACGCTGCCACCGCCTCGCGGTCCGCCGGGTCAACGTAGGAGAGAAAGTGCTCGAGGCTGTCTGGCGAGGCGTGGGTGTCGGCCGAGACCACGACGTAGTTGCGTCCCCGTAGGTCCTCGACCCGAGTTCCTTCACCCATACGACCACCCTCCCTCGCAAAATCCCCTGGTCACGCAGGCAAAGACTAGCCCTGCCCAGATCGTCGGACCCCACCGGGGATACCCGGTAATTTCGGCTCCGTCGCCATGCACACCTCGTCCACCCTCGTCCTCGTCATCGCCGTCTTCGGGGCCAGCCTGGTCGAGATGGTCGAGGCGCTCACCATCGTGGTGGCAGCCGGAGTCAGCCGGGGCTGGCGCTCAGCGTTCCTCGGAGCGGGCGCCGCCGCGGCGGTCCTCGGAGTGCTGGTGGGCGCTGTGGGCGTCCCCCTCGTGCGCTACGTCCCCATCGACACCCTCCGGGTGGTCGTCGGCGCTCTCCTCCTCGTGCTCGGGTTGGGGTGGCTACGCAAGGCCATCCTGCGTTCGAGCGGGCACAAGGCGCAGCACGACGAGGACGAGATCTACGCCGAGACGGTGGCCGAGCTCGGCGAGGATCGCGGGCGTTCCCCGTCGGGGTTACGACGGTGTCGGCTTCGCCGTGGCCTTCAAAGGCGTCTTCCTCGAAGGAACCGAGGTCGTGCTGATCGTCATCAGCCTCGGTGCCGCCCAACACCGGCTCGGACTGGCCGCCGTGGCCGCGGCGGCCGCGCTCGTGCTGGTGGCCGTCGTCGGTCTGATCGTGGCCCGCCAACTGAGCGAGGTGCCCGAGAACACCATCAAGACGGTGGTCGGCGTGATGCTCTGCAGCTTCGGTCTCTTCTGGACCGGCGAGGGTGCCGGTGTGGCCTGGCCCGGTGAGGATCTCTTCATCCCCGTGCTGGTGGCCTACTTCGTGGTGGTCTACTTCGCCTTTGCGGCCTTCATGCGGACACGACTTCCCGCACCGCTGCCCGAGGAGGCGGCGGCGTGAAGACCGTCGGGCGCCTCTTGCGGGCCTTTGGCCTCTTCTGGTGGGACTTCCTCGTCGGCGACACCCCGGAGCTGGCACTGGCCACCGCCGCCCTGGTCGGGCTGGCCTTCCTCCTGGCCGGGAACCGGGTGGTGGCAGCCATCGTGTTGCCCTTGGTGGCCGCCGGGTTCCTCCTGGCCAGTACGTACCGGGGGCGCAAGCGGGCGACCGGTCGCTGACCGGCCGTGGCGCCAATCAGGCGGCGGCCCAGGCGATGGCCGATTCGAGCTCGCGACGTTTCGAAGCACTCGACCTCGCCGGGCATCATGAAGCGGAACATGCTGATGGCATGGCGCAGCCACGACTCGTCGGTGACCACGGCGCAGCGCTTCCACTTGGAGAGCTCGTGGTGGAACAGCTCGCTGACGTAGAGCTTGGCATCGGCGAGATTTCCGCCAATGGTCAACCCCTCGTAGCGCGCTCCGAAGACAAAGACGATTCGGATTTCTCCCGCACCGTCGATCTGCTCTCGCAACGCGGGGAGCAGCACGGTGTCGTAGTCATGCTTCTCGAGCTTGCCGACCACCTCGACGGCGCAGACGTTGGCGGGGCTCTCGATCTTCTCGAGCATGACGCCTCCTCTCCGGGCCCGGTGCTGGAGGAACCGGACATCGCCAGGGTAGGCGCCGGTCCCAACGGGCATGACGCTGGGTAAGGTCGGCGCGGTGCGGCCATTCCGCTTCGGGTACCAGTCCACCCTGAATGATCCGGCCCGAGTGCTCGTGGACGCACAACGGGCCGAGCGGGCCGGCTTCGACGTCTTCCAGGTGGGTGACCACGTCGGCGCGGAGCCCTCGCCTTTGGTCACGCTGGCTGCCGTGACCCAGACGACGCGGCACATCCGACTGGGAACCCTGGTCCTGAACAACGACCTGCGGCACCCGGTCACGCTGGCCCAGGAGCTGTCCACGCCTCGACCACCTGAGCGAAGGCCGCCTCGAGGTGGGCATCGGTGCCGGGCACTCCTTCACGGAGTACCGAACGCTGGGCATGGAGTTCGACGAGCCGGCCGTACGAAAGGAGCGGCTGGCCGACTCGTTGGAGATCCTGCGTTCGCTCCTCGACGGGGCATCGGTGACCCGACGCGGACACCACTACGAGCTCGAAGGAGCGACGGTCCTCGCAGCTCGTCAAGCCCATGTGCCCCTCCTTGTCGGGGTGAACGGCGTGGGTGCGCTGGCCCATGCGGCGCAGCACGCCGACATCGTGGCCCCGACGATGTTGGGCCGGACCCTGGCCGACGGCCAGCGGCACGAGGTGCGATGGGAGGCCGGTCGTCTCGACCGCACCATTGCGTCGCTCAGATCGTCGGCGGGCGACCGCTGGCCTTCGCTCGAGATCCACGCACTGGTGCAGCAGGTCGTGATCACGGCCGACCGGCACCAACGGGCGGAGGACATTGCGCAGCGCACCGCGATGACCGTCGACGACATCCTGGCCACCCCGTACCTCTGCATCGGCACGCACCGCGAGATCGCCGAACATCTGATCTCGTGCCGTGAGCGTTGGGGCATCAGCTACTACAGCGTGCGCTCCATCGACGAGTTTGCACCCGTGATCGATCTCCTCCGCCGGTGACCGTCGTATTCCCGCTCTCCTGACCCGGTGCAGCGGGCGACGCGACAGTTGACCCCCCGGACCCCTCGCATGCCTGCACGACCGTCGTCCGCACGCCGGCGGCGTTCGGAACTCTGCGAAGATCTGGTGGGTGGGATGGGACGCACTCGAGCAATGGGGGGACGATGTCGCTCGCCTGGAGCCGCTCGCAGGCGGAATCGCCAACGATGTCTGGAGTGTGCGCGTCAACGGGCACCGCGTGGTCGGTCGTCTCGGCACCAGGAGTGACGCTGATCTCGCGTGGGAGACCGAGCTCCTCCAACACCTCGACCGTGAGGGTCTCACGGTGCCGCTGCCGATCCCTACGGCGGACGGGCGGCTGTTCGCCGAAGGTCTGGTGGTGATGACCTACGTCGAAGGCGGGCCGCCCGAGACGCCAGCCGACTGGCGGCGCGTGGCCGACGCGCTCCGCCGGCTGCACCGGCTGACACAGGGCTGGCCGCAACGCCCGGGCTGGCGATCGTCGACCGACCTCCTGCGTGCCGAGACCGGGACGAAGATCGACCTCGGCGCCATGCCGACCGAGGCCGTTGCTCGATGCCGAGCAGCGTGGGCGCGGCTGTCCGGACGTCAGCCGTGCGTCGTTCACGGCGACTCGAACAACCCTGGCAACGTCCGCGTGACCGCGGATCGGGTCGCGCTGATCGACTGGGACGAGTCGCACGTCGACGTTGCCGAGCTCGACCTGGTGCTGCCCGACAACGCCGCCGGTCTCGATGACGAAGCGTACGACATCGCCGCGCAAGCATCGGCCGCGTGGGAGGCCGCCGTCTGCTGGGATGACGACTACGCGGTCACACGGCTCGCCGAAGTTCGGGCGGTCTGAGCAGCGGCAGCGAACCGAGACCGCACCTAGGAGGCGGGCCCAGCGAGGCCCACCGGATCCGGTTCCATCGCAGGGTTGGTCAATGTCCGCTCCGGAAGCAAGAGGACCGCTCCGGCCAGGAAGCAAAGCGCGCCGACGAATGTCCCGAGGTTGGTCAGGGCCAGGCTCACCAGCTCGCCGTTCGGCTTGACGTACGAGGCGATGGCAGAGATCCCAAAGGCGACCGAGCCGACCAGGTTCAAGAACGTGATCCACCACGGGATCTTCGACGGGCGCCAGGCGAAGAATCCGTGGCACTCCTCCGCCCAGGCCAGCCAGCTGGCGACCAGGAAGCACGCCGAGCCGAGCGCATCGGGCCGCCAGATCTGGTGATGGGCGCCGGACGCGCCAAGTCCAACCACCCAGGCGGCGAAGGTGGTCCGATTGAACCACAGCGTCCCGGCGAACTGGATGAGGCTGGCCCACCAATCGATGCGGTGATGTTGCACCTGGAACAGCGAGCGGAACCCTCGGCGCGACGCGCCGTCCACGGCGGGCGACGTCGAGGCGGCTTCGTAGTACTGGAGGAAGGCCGCAGTCGTGAAGAAGATCGAACCGATGAAATACGTGAGGTCGTCGGCGTTCGTGCCGACTGCCGTGGCGTAGGGCGGGAACGAGCCGACCGCGAAGCAGACGGAGCCAACGGCGAAGATTACGCCGAGCCACCACGCCAGCGCACGGGGCGCCCACCAGGTCGAGCCGGACGGCGTGTGCCCCGGATGCTTGCGGTGCCAGCGGGACTCCCAGAGGACGCGTGGAGCCATCGGGCCGGCCCAACAACTCCCGGGTGACGAACGGTCCGAGTCCGCGCCCGCTGCCCAGTCGACGCCAGCCCTCCGGAACCTCCACGTAGCCCTGGGCCATCCCGGTCACCCTAAGCGGGAGGCGACGGACCGAGCGGGAGGGCGAGGGCGTCCGTAGGCTGACGGTTGTGAACCTGGGCCAGGCTCGCCGGATCGATCTGCCAGCCGCACTCGCCCGCGAGAACAGCGGGTATGCCTCGGCCTTCGCTCTGGCGACGCCCCGGGCGCGGGCGCTCACCCCCGAGCAGTGGGCCCGCGCCGTCTTCGAGCAGGGACCGGCGCCCCTCCGTTCTTTTGTCGAGCTTGGGTGGAGGGCGTTGCTCGGCCTTCGCCTCGGACCCCGTCACAGCCCCGACCATGTCGCCGGTTGGACCATCGCCGCGGTCGACGAGCGGCCCGACACTGTCACCCTGACGGCCGACTCCAGGTTGTTACGGGCACGCAACGTCGTCGCCGTCGACGGATGGAGTGGTCGAATGGGTCACCACGGTGCAGTTCGACCGCCCGCCCGCCCGAGCCATCTGGGCCGTCGCCACACCGGTGCACAGCCTGACCATTCCCTACCTCCTCACACGTACCGCACGGACCATCGAGGAACGGCCCTTGCCTTCCTGACTGAGACAGGTCCGTGGTTTGATGGCGCCATGAGCGAGGAGACCGTTTCCCACCCTGCGCGGCATCGCGGTCGACACGACCGACGCCCGTGCCGCGGCCGAGTTCTACCGCCAGCTGCTGGGCTTCACCTATCACGCCGGTTCCGAACCGCCCCCGCCCGGTGAGGACGACCCGGCCGCCCGGGACTGGCTCGTCCTGGACAACCCGGCGGGCGGACCCCATCTCGCCCTCCAGTACGTGGAGTCCCTGCCCCCCTCGACCTGGCCCGGGACCGAACGGCCCCAGCAACTGCACCTCGACCTCTTCCTGCCCGATCCGGGCACCCTGGCCGAACACCACGCCCGCGCCCTCGCCCTCGGTGCTCGGGTCCTCGAGGACCGCTTCGACAACCCTGAGGAACCGCTGTACGTCTACGCAGACCTCGACGGGCATCCCTTCTGCATGTTCAGCCCGCCCGGCTGATCCGATCGGGCATCATGTGGGCTCGTCGAGCGGGAGGAGCCCGATGGGACAGGAAGTGCGCGGCGTGGTGGCCATGGCCAAGGGCGCGCCGGTCAGCCTCGAGACGATCGTCGTACCCGACCCCGGACCGGGCGAGGCGGTCGTCGCCGTCCAGGCCTGCGGCGTCTGCCACACCGACCTGCACTACCGCGAGGGCGGCATCAACGACGACTTCCCCTTCCTGCTGGGCCACGAGGCGGCGGGCATCGTCGAATCGGTGGGGCCCGAGTCGGGCGACCTGCAACCCGGCGACTTCGTCGTGCTCAACTGGCGCGCCGTGTGCGGGGAGTGTCGCGCCTGCCGGCGTGGGCGCCCCTGGTACTGCTTCGCCACCCACAACGCGACCCAGAAGATGACGCTGGCCGACGGGACACCCCTCTCCCCCGCCCTCGGCATCGGCGCCTTCGCCGACAAGACGCTGGTCGCCGCCGGGCAGTGCACCAAGGTGAACCCGGCGGCCAAGCCCGAGGCGGCGGGCCTGCTCGGCTGCGGCGTGATGGCCGGTCTCGGCGCGGCGATGTTCACCGGGAACGTCGGTCTGGGCGATTCGGTCGCCGTCTTCGGCTGCGGCGGTGTCGGGTGTGCCGCCATCGCCGGGGCGAAGCTGGCCGGGGCGGCCGTCATCATCGCCGTCGACCTCGACCAGGGAAAGCTCGAGCTCGCCCGCGCCTTCGGGGCCACCCACACCGTCGACGCCAGCGCGGCCGATCCGGTCGAGGCGGTGCGCTCGTTCACCGATGGCAACGGCGCCGACGTGTGCATCGAGGCGGTCGGCAACCCGAAGGTGCTCGAACAGGCCTTCTTCGCCCGCGACCTGGCCGGCACGCTGGTCCAGGTCGGCGTGCCGACGCCCGACATGAAGATCGACCTGCCGATGATCGAGTTCTTCGGGCGCGGCGGCGCGCTCAAGCCGAGCTGGTACGGCGACTGCCTGCCCGTCGCGGGACTTCCCGATGCTGGTCGACCTGTACCTCGACGGGCGCCTCGACCTCGACCGCTTCGTGTCCGAGACGATCGGCATCGACGGCGTCGAGGGTGCCTTCGGCCGGATGGAGCGGGGCGAGGTGCTGCGCTCCGTGGTGGTCCTCTGAGATGAGCCTGCCCCTCGCTCCCTTTGCAGCCCGCGCACGGGCGTGCGCGGCCTGGTGGCGGCGGCCGACCAGCTGGCGGTGTCCGCCGGGATCAGCGTCCTGGCCCGGGGTGGCTCGGGCGCCGACGCCGCCGTGGCCACCGGCGCCGCCATGGCGGTCGTGGGACCGCACCTCTGCGGCCTGGGCGGCGACATGCTGGCCATGGTCTGCGCACCCGGGTTCGGCCCCCGAGGCGCTGCTCGGCGTGGGCCGGGCCGGCTCGGGGTCCGACGCCGCACGGATGCGGGCGGAGGGGCTGGCCACCATGCCGCTGCGCGGCGACATCCGCAGCGTGCAGGTGCCGGGCGCCGTCGACGGCTGGCTGGCCCTGCACGAGCGCTACGGCCGGCTGCCGCTGGCCGAGGTGCTGGCCCCGGCGATCGAGCTGGCGGAGGACGGCTTTCCGGCCTCGATCATGCTGGCGCTGGCCAGCACTCTGGTCCACGCCCTCCCGGGTGCGGGCGAGCTGTGTCCGGACGGTCCGCTCGAGATCGGGCAGCGGGTGCGCGTGCCCGGGCATCGCCCGCACGCTGCGCGCCATCGCGGCCGAGGGACGGTCCGGCTTCTACCAGGGCGAGTTCGGGCGGGGACTCCTGGACCTGGGCGCCGGGCAGTTCGCGCCGGGCGACTTCGAGACGTCGGTGGCCCAGTGGTGCGATCCCCTGCGCCAGCCGGCCTGGGGCCACGAGCTGTGGACGGTGCCCCCGCCGTCGCAGGGCTACCTGACCCTGGCCGGCGCCGCCGTGGCCGAGGCGGCGGGGCTGGGCGCCGAGCCCGACGACCCGGCCTGGGCCCACCTGATGGTCGAGTCCTGGCGCGCCGTCGGGCACGACCGTCCCGACGTGCTCTTCGACGAGGCCGACGGGATGGCGCTGCTCGACCCGGCCCGGCTCGCCGCGGCGGCCGCCCGGATCTCGGCCGGCCGGGCCGCCGCGCCCGACGTGACCGCCGGCGTCGGGCACGGTCGGGCCGTCCGTTGCCCGCATCGGGCGACGGCGACACCACCCACCTCTGCGCCATCGACGGGGACGGCCTCGGGGTCTCGCTGACCCAGTCCAACGCGCTGGACTTCGGCTCGCACCTCGTGGAGCCGACGACCGGCATCTTCCTGCACAACCGGGGTGTCGGCTTCTCGCTCGTCGCGGGCCACCCGGCCGAGGTCGGCCCACGGCGGCGCCCGCCCCACACCCTCTCCCCCATGCTGGTGACCTCGGCGCGACGGGGTCGCTGAGCCACCTCGTCGGCGCCATGGGCGGCGACGCCCAGCCCCAGATCCTGGTCCAGCTGCTGGCCCGGATGCTGCGGTCCGGCCAGGACCCGGCGCGGGCCATCGCCGCGCCCCGCATGTCGCTCGACGCACCGGCCGCCGGTCCGTTCCGCCTCTGGTGGGGCGACGACCTGACCGTGCTGGCCGAAGCGGACGCGCCCGGCGGGCTGGATGGAGGGCCTGCGCGAGCGCGGGCACCGGGTCCAGGCCATCCGGGCCTTCGACCCGACCGCCGTCGGCTGCGCGCAGATCATCGCGGTGACCTCGGTCGCCGGGACGTCACACTTCCTCGGGCGCGTCCGACCCGCGCAGCCCCGAGGGCGCGGCCGCTCGGCCGCTAGCGCGGGCCGAGGGCGCCGCCTGCCGCGGGTAGTTTGGAGTCATCAGACGCCTCGCCCCCTCGCCGCCGCATGCCCCGACACCGGTGGCCGCGGCCTGCCCGGCCGTCGGGCTGGTGCGAGGGTGAGCGGCCCGACCCGCCTGGCTGCGCCGCCCCGACCCGACCGCACCGCTGCCCGACAACTACAAGTGGGTGGCCCTGTTCATCTCGACGCTGGGCATGCTCATGGCCACGATCGACGGGTCCATCGTCCTCATCTCCCTGCCCGACATCTTCCGGGGCATCGGCATCAACCCGCTGCTCCCGGGCAACAGCTTCTACCTGCTCTGGATGATCCTGGGCTTCCTCGTCACGACGAGCGTGCTCGTGGTGACGCTGGGCCGGCTGGGCGACATGTACGGGCGGGTCCGCATGTACAACCTCGGCTTCGCCGTCTTCACCTTCTTCTCGCTCGCCCTCAGCGTGACCTGGCTGACCGGCGACGCCGCCGGCCATGTACCTCATCGTCATGCGCATCTTCCAGGGCGTCGGGGCGGCCATGCTCATGGCCAACTCGGCCGCCATCCTCACCGACGCCTTCCCCGAGACCCAGCGGGGCATGGCCATGGGGGTGAACCAGGCGGCCGCGTTCAGTGGCTCGTTCATCGGGCTGATCCTCGGCGGCATCCTGGCCCCGATCAACTGGCGCCTCATCTTCTTGGTCTCGGTGCCCATCGGGCTCTTCGCCACCATCTGGGGCTACCTCCAGCTGCGCGAACTGGGCCAGCGCCGCTCGGCCCACATCGACTGGTGGGGCAACGCCACCTTCGCCCTCGGCCTCGTGAGCATCATGGTCGGCATCACCTACGGGATCGAGCCCTACGGCGGCCACGCCATGGGCTGGACCAGCCCACGGGTCGTCATCTCGCTGGCCCTGGGCGTCGTCCTCCTCGCCGCCTTCTGCATCATCGAGGTCCGAGTCCGCGAGCCCATGTTCACGCTCAGCCTGTTCAAGATCCGCGCCTTCACCGCCGGCATCTTCGCCAGCTTCCTGGCCGCCATCAGCCGGGGCGGCCTCATGTTCATCCTCATCATCTGGCTCCAGGGCATCTGGCTGCCCCTGCACGGCTACTCCTTCACCTCCACCCCGCTGTGGGCCGGCATCTCCCTGATCCCGCTGACGGTGCGGCATGTTCATCGCCGGGCCGCTGTCGGGCGTGCTCTCGGACCGCTACGGACCGCGCCCCTTCGCCACCGGCGGCATGATCGGCGCGGCCATCTGCTTCGCGCTGCTCGAGGCCCTCCCGATCAACTTCTCCTACCCGGTCTTCGCCGTGATCCTGTTCTTCACCGGCTTCACCATGGCGTCGTTCGGCGCGCCCAACCGCACCGGCGTCATGAACTCGCTGCCGCCCGAGCACCGCGGGGCCGGGTCGGGCATGAACACCACCTTCCAGAACTCGGCCCAGGTGATCTCCATCGGCATCTTCTTCTCGCTGATGATCGTCGGCCTGTCCAGCGCCCTCCCCCACAACGTGTCCGCCGGCCTGCTGGCCCACGGCGTGCCCCCGCAGGTGGCGGACAAGGCGTCGCACCTGCCGCCGATCTCGACGCTGTTCGCCGCCTTCTTGGGCTACAACCCGGTCCAGCACCTGGTCGGGGCCGCGAGCCATCGCGCACCTGAGCACGGCCCAGCAGGCGGCGCTGGCCCAGCGGGGCTTCTTCCCGAGCCTGATCGCCGGCCCCTTCAGCAAGGGTCTCGCGGCGGCCTTCGACTTCGCCATCGCGATGAGCCTGCTCGCGGCCGTCGCCTCGTGGACCCGGGGCAAGCGCTACGTCCACACGCCGGCCGTCGAGGAGCCGGCGGACGAGCTGGTGCTGACCCGGACCGGCCCCCGGTTCGTGAGCGACGGCCCGGAGCGGGCCGCGGGCAGCCCGCTGCGCATCGCCTCGCTGGCCAAGCAGATCCCGCTGGCCGAGTCCATGCGCCTCGAGGACGGCCGCCTGGTACGCGACGGCCTCGAACTCGAAATGAACGCGTACTGCCGGCGGGCCGTGGCCCAGGGGGTGACGCTGGCCCGCGAGACCCGAGGCTCGTGCACCGTGCTGACCCTCGGGCCCGCCCAGCGCCGAGGACGTCCTGCGCGAGGCGGTCGCCTGGGGGGCGGACGGCGGGCTCCACATCTGCGACGAGGCCTTCGCCGGTTCGGACACCCTGGCCACGGCACGGGCGCTGGCGGCCGCGCTGGAAGCGAGCGGCCCCTACGACCTCGTGCTGGTCGGTCGCAACTCGCTCGACGGCGAGACGGGCCAGGTCGGCCCCGAACTGGCCGAGCTCCTCGGCCTGCCCTTCGCCGACGGAGTGAAGGAGCTCGAGGACCGCGGCGGCTGGCTGCGCCTGGAGCTCGAACTGGACGACGGCATGCAGGAGGTGGAGGTTCAGCTGCCGGCCGTCCTGTCGGTGGCCGAGCGGCTGTGCGAGCCGTGCAAGGTCGCACCCGAGGGCCGGGCCGCGGTGCCCGCCGAGCGCATCACCCGCGTCGGGACCCCGAGAGCTCGGACCCGGGCCCTGGGGCGAGCGAGGAAGCCCGACCGTGGTGGGGCCGACCCACCCGATGGAGCACAACCGCACCCTGCAGGTCCTCGACGGCCCGGTGGACGTGCAGGTGGAGGCGGCCGTGCGCGCCCTGGTCGAGCGGGGGGCGCTCACCGCCTCGGCGCCACGCGCCCGGCATCGAGCGAGCCGCCCCCGGCCGAACGTGCGGCGGGCGACCGCGTCATGGCCGTCCTGCTCGAGCCGGGACGCCCCCAGGTGGGCGTCGAACTCGTGGGGGCGGCGGCGCGCCTGGCCGCGCGTGTCGGCGGCACGGTCGAGGTGCTGGCGCCGGGCGCCGGCGGCGGAGACCGGCCGCGACCGGGGCCGACGTCCTCTGTGCACTGGTCGGCTCCGAGATGCCGGGCGACGTGGCCGCGGCCGTGACGGCGTACGTCCGCGAGCGCGCACCCTGGGCCCTGCTCGCCCCGAGCACCGCCTTCGGGCGGGAGGTGGCGGCCCGGGCGGCCGCGGCCACCGGCTTCGGGCCTGGTCGGTGACGCCGTGGCGCTGTCGGTCACCGACGACGGCACGCTGGTGGCGGCCAAGCCGGCCTTCGCCGGTGCGCTGGTGGCCGACATCACCAGTCGCAGCCCCACCTGCATGGTCACGGTCCGTCCCGGCGTCCTTCCGCTGCCGGCGGCGGACCCGAGCGCGGCAGCGCCACCACGATCACCCGGCCGGTGCCGGCGCTCGGTCGGGTTCGGCTCCTCGGCGAGCGCCGCAACGACGACGTCGAAACCCTGGCCCGGGCCGACGTGGTCATCGGCGTGGGCGCGGGCGTGGCCCCCGACGAGTACGAGCAGCTGTCGCCCCTGGCCGCCACGCTCGGGGCCGAGCTGGCCGCCACCCGCAAGGTGACCGACAAGGGCTGGGCGCCGCGGGCCCGCCAGATCGGCATCACCGGTCGCTCCATCGCGCCGCGCCTCTACGTGGCCATCGGGCTGAGCGGGAAGTTCAACCACATGGTGGGCGTGCGGAGCGCCGGCACGATCCTCGCCGTGAACCCGGACCGCGCCGCCCCGGTCTTCGAGCACTGCGACATCGGACTCGTGGCCGACTGGCACGAGGCCGTGCCGCTGCTGCAGCAGGCGCTGCGACGGGCGACCGCCGGTTAGTTCGAGGCGGAGGCGGCAGCCCGCACGGTGGCCACCACTTCCTCGTTGGAGGCACCCGGCCCGAGCACCGCCGCCACCCCCTCGTCGAGCAGGACGGCGACATCGGCGGGCGGGACGATGCCACCCACGACCACCGGCGTCTCCAACCCGGCGTGGCGCAGGGCGCCGACGACGGCAGGGGCCAGCGTCAGGTGCGCCCCGTTGTGCATGGAGACACCCACCACGTCGACGTCCTCTTGGACGGTCATGGCCGCGATGCTCTCGGGTGACTGGCGCAGGCCGGCGTAGACCACCTCGCACCCGGCGTCACGCAGGATGCGGGCCACCACACGCAGCCCGCGGTCGTGACCGTCCAGGCCGACCTTGGCCATGAGGACCCGGAGCGGGCGGGCGTCGACGGCCGCGTCGAGCTCCGAGCGGGTACGTGCGCTGCTGTCCGACATCGCGCAAATCGTACCCCGCACGCCGAATGGATCCACCCGGCTGGGCACGAACACACAGGAACGCCATCCACCTCAGGCCGGCGATAGCCTGCACACAGGGAGAGTGCATGTTGATGCCACGAACAAGCAGCGTGCCATGGAGTGCGGATCAGAGCCCCAGTTGGCCGAGACGCCTGACGCGCAACCTTGCTCTCCGGTTGCGGCGCAGGGTCTTCCTTCCCGGTGACTCCCTCGCCGACGCCGTCAGACGAACAGTCGTCTTCGTGGGTGCGTGGGGGGCGCTGATCGCTCTCCTGGCCTGGGGGGCCTACGCACAGGGTGTGCTCCACGGCCCCGGAGAAGGGATCGTCTTCTGTGCCGCCCTCTTCGCGCTTGCCGTTCTCAAGGCACCTGACTTCACGAGTACGGACGGGTCGGGGCGTCGCCGGCGATAGAGATGGCCACGGCGCGGCGATGACGGCACTCTCCGACTTGACGCTCAGTCCCGCTCAGTCACCTCACGGGCGGATGACGACGCGCCACGCTCACGGCGTCAGGGCGCCGGACGCTGGCGCGGCGGGCCAAGACGTGAGGTCACACGAGAGCCCGAAGAGGTGGACAGATGCCTGCGCCATACGACGCGATCGCCGACTGGTACGAGAACAAGTTTCTGAGCGAAAGGTCCGATGACGGCCTGCCGGTGAGCGATCCCATCGGTGTCGATGGATGTCTCGTCGAACTGCTCGGTCGAGGTGCCGGCGTCGCTCTGGAGATCGGCTGTGGTACCGGAACGCACGCGGCGAGGCTCCGCGAGCTGGGCTGGTCGCCCCTCGGCATCGACATCTCGGGCGGGATGCTGCGTCATGCACGGGGCCGGCTTCCGATCGCTCGGGCCCAGGGTGAGTGTCTCCCGTTCGGAGATGCGTCCTTCGCGAGCGTGGTGGCCATCATGGTGCACACCGATGTGACGGACTATCCGGCCGTCCTCGGGGAGGCCAGGCGAGTGCTCGCACCGGGAGGTCGGTTCGTCCACATCGGGGTTCACCCGTGCTTCTGCGGCGGTTTCGCAGATCGAACAGATCCGCAAGCGATCATTGTCCGTCCCGGCTATCTCGACGGACACTGGACAAAGGCGTCATGGACGGACCGCGGCCTCAGGGACAAGGTTGGAGCGACGCACATGCCGTTGCCGAATCTGCTCCGCTCGTTCGTTGAAGTCGGGTTTGTGCTCGAGCACTTCTCCGAAGGTGGGGAGCCGATTCCAACCGTGCTGGCCATCAGCGCAATGAAACCGCGGTGACTTCGACGATCTGCTGCGCCGAGCTGCCACTGGTCAGCGATGGAGGCAGGGAGCCATTTCCCCTCTGACTCGGCGCGAGCCGTCCAGGCACACGCCCAACGTCTCCTCTCACCTTTGGAGATGCGGACGCCAGATACTTGGCCATCGGACGAGCTTGCGTCTCTTCCCGTGCTTCAAGCGAACAAGATGGAGCGCGGGGCTCGATTCCGAACAGGGCGCTCGCTCAGCGGTCGCCCCATCTCGGCAAACGGGGACACGGTGTCTGAAGGTTTGGATCGGCCCCGAAGTCTCCAGCCGGGGGCTCGACAGGCCAGAGAGGCTCGGACTCGATTAGGACCCGATCAGCCGGGGTGGAAATCCACCCTTGCTGAGGGGACCCCAACTCTCGAGAGCAACTCGGATCAATACCTTGCCTTGATCGGTCATGGCCTGGCGGTATTCGTCCCAATCGGAATGTTCGCCGCTGATGGAACGAAAATACGTCACGAGACCCTCCATCGCTTCGGGAAGATCGACCACAGTGGCCGTGCCCGACACCTGGACCCAGGCGCCACCGAAGTCATCCGAAAGAACGCACACTGCCGCCTGAGGGTGAAGGCGCAGGTTGTGGACCTTGGCCCGTTCTGGGTAGCTGGCGATGAGAATGGTGCCGTCCGGTCCGACACCCATCGTGACGGGAGACATCTGGGGACTTCCGTCGCCTCGCCGAGTACTGAGGATGGCGTGGTGTCGAGGACGAATGAATGTCTTCCAGAGCGGTGCGATCAACGAGCGTGTCGGAGGCATAGGTTCGGGCCATTGAGCGACCGTACCATCGAGCACCTGATACAAGCCTGCGTGATCACATGCTGGGAACAGCGCACCCTATGGCCCGTGGGCCCGAAGGTCATTGCAACATCTGACTCGAGTCGAACAGTCATGTCGCGGCCCACCTTCGAACGTCGTAGAGAAGGTCCTTCCTATGAGGGGGAACCGCAGCCGGTGCTGGCACCCCAGCCGACGCGGTCGGGGTAGCTTTGATCTACATCGATCGACGTATCACGGCTTCTGGATTCAGCGTGTATCGATCCGCCGAATTTCCGGGTCATACGCGACGGTGAAGCCCGCCTTCTTGAGAACCGCCACCAGATTGACTATCGCGGACGACGGCGAATGGGGTTGTCGGATGGTGACCTGCCCGTCAATTTCCCACTGGATCTCGTGCGACTCTGGAGGATTGGAATCGACATCATGGAACGTTGGCGGCTGAGCGGAGAAAGCCCAAGGGGCTGCCGATCGAATCGAGCGCGCGACCAACGCCACGCCCTCCTCGCGAAGTTCGAGCGCTGACGGCCTCCTCGTTCCGGTCGAACACGCTGATGTGGGGACGGACAGCACCCGAAGTAGGCAGGCCAAACTGCCAAGGACACCGTATCGACCCCTCAAACCCGAGGCTCTGGACGTAGACCTCGATATTCCTCGCTGCATGGACGCGATTCCGGAGGGAAGGGCCCGGATCTCCGCTTCAACTGGACTTGAACTTGACTGTGAAGCTTGTCCCGCTGCTCGACGTACGCAACGGCCCAGCTGTCATGATCGTCACGCTGCCGACCACGTCCTTGAACCCCTGGGCACCAACGCTCGCGAAGCCGAGATAGTCGCCGTTGACCGTCGCATTGGAGTAGACGATCCTTCTGAAGGTCGGCAGCACTCCGGCCCGACTCTGGCTGCCGATGACGACGGTGGTGGCAACGTCGCTGCTGGAGGTGGCCGACCAATAGGAGCCATTGGTCAGATCATGGAACTCTGCCCAGCTCGCGGAGCCGCCCTGGAAGAGAGAAGCAACGACGATGTCGCCGGGGGTGATGCCGGAGTGATAAGAGGTCTGGCCCGGTGTTGAGACGACGGCGTTCGTGACTATCCCGTTCGCACCGCATGTGGTCTGGACACCCGCGCTTGTCTGCTGAGGCACGTTGGCGGCAGTGCCCGACGCCCTCGAACACTTGCGCGAGGTCGGAGTTGTCAGCGCTGGTGCACGTGGTCGCAGGGACAATGAACGTGACGCTGGCACTCGCAAATTCGCCGCCGTTTGGCGTTGCCTCGTAGCCGGCCAAGAAAGTCGTTGCGTCCGTCGTGTCGGAATGAACGGGCGAGCGGTCAGAAACAGATGGCTGGGGAACACTTGCACCGGAGGCGTAGCTTATTGAGCCCATTGCCAGCGCCCCGATCGTCGCTGCAGCAACTGTTGCCGCGCGCCCGCGTCCCAATATCCCGACGCGAGCTTTCCTGGCCGTCTTCATTCGGTTCTTCCCTCCCACTTCGGCTACCCCGACCGGGTTCACAGTGAGCAGTGAACCTACTGCGCCCAACGGACCGGTCTCGTTCGGAGCGGAGGCAGGGGCAGGAGACCTTCCATCGGGCGAACGCCTTCAGCTCGAAAGCGAAGGTGCATCCCTCAGCCCGGGGCCAGCCGATGACTCATTGCGTACCCTCGATCCGGCCAGTTCCTCGGGTCCGCTTACCGCACACCCTTCCGGCGACGCGGGCCAGGTGCATCGCTCAATCGCTTGCTGTCGGGGTGAACAGCCTCCAGTGCCCCTCAGAGACAACTTCGATGGTGCCACAGGACACTTTGAGGGCGGTCTCATCGTCGATGGCATAGGTCGGGACCGGCAGGCGGGCGGCCCAACGTTCGGCGTTGGCCATGGAGTTGGCCTCGAAAATCGGGTCCGGGTTGTCGAGGTGCACCCACAACGCGAAGTCCACGAGTCCCAGCGCCCGCTCGCCCCCGAGCGCCAGGTCGATCCCCGGAGGCACGAATCGCAGGTTCCATTCGGCGTCGCAGTTGTAGGGGGTGGTTGCAATGCTCCCGGCGCTTACCCCCACGTAGACCAGTTTCTCCAGCGATGAGATGAGATCTGCGACGCCGACGCTTGCATCCAGTAGCTCAGGTACAGAACATTGCCGCCGTACACGAGCAGCGCGTCAGCTTCTTCGAGGGCTGGAACCCAGTTCTCCTGGCGGACGCTGGGTAGGGCCGTAAGTTCGAGCAGTCCCAACGACTTCCAACCGAGTTCGCACAACGGGCTCTTCGCTTCGCCGTGGATCGCCTCCCATGCCCTCTGGCCCCCGCCGGGAAAGGGGTAGATCCCAGTGGGAATGAACAGGGCGCTCGACTCGGCAATGGGCTTAGCGAGCAAATCGACAAGCGCGTCATGAATGCTTGGATTGGCGATGCCGTTGGAGGTAAGGAGGAGCTTCATAACCTTCCCGTTCTCTGTGATGAAGCGTGCCCCACCGGCCCAAGCCGACTGAAATCACCCCCATGGGACGATGCCCGAAGTGTCCAGGGCGACACCCAGTCCCGGCGGCAGGGCGCGCCCTCCCGTTCGATAGTGGGCTACGGGTGACTACAGACCTGTCGGCTTATCGCCGCGGCAGAGTCGGCACGGCTCGCATCGAGGCGGCAGGTCTCAGTTCCACACCGCCGCGTAGACACAGAGGGCAGCGAAAACGGAGACTCCAGCCCACACCAGTATCCAGGCCTTGTTTCCTAGGGTCATCGTTCCGTTTTCCTTTCCAGGGGTGCCAAATCGCACGCTTGTGCGTGCATTCACAAGCTATCTTCGAGCGGGAGGTGCTTGCAAAAGTACGCGCCAGGCTAAAAGCCCTGGTGAATTCGCCACAGGTGCCTCAACCTGGGCCCGATCCGGTGTGCTGAGACGGAGGCGGGGACTCGCCGATCTGCGCACGCCCAGGTCGCCGGGTACGAAGGGTCGAACACCAGCACGCCGAATCTGGCGATACCGCTCGCCGTGGACCGGCCTCGGGGCACAGTCTGGCGCGAGCCATTCCGCCAGCTTGAGAATCGTCACCGGTCATCCCATGAGTCGAATGAACTCCTCATCATTCAAGGGCGCCATTGGCGTATCGACGAACGGCCTCGGACCTCGAGCCCAGCGCTGCCGTGAAGGCGTCATCGGCGTCCTGGGCCTGCAGGCGATAGAGGGCGACGATCGACACACCTCGTCCTGGCAAACGGGGCTACCCACTTCCAGCAGCGATTGGAAACACAGACATGGTGTCGACCGGACGCTCCGCCCGGTCCGGCCGTAAGGACCGATGCCGGCGGACCCATCCTCCGGGGCTCAGTACTGGCCCTTGATCACGAAGTACGAGCCTCGAATGGTCCCTGCCAGCTTCGACTTCTGGCGCGCAAACTTGAACGAACTCAACTCGGCGGGGATGTCCATCCCTTCGGAGAGCTTGAATCCGACCGCCCGTTTCGGATCCGGTCCGTCGAGCGTGTACAGGACGTTGATAGAGAGCCCGCTTTCGTAGAACACGTAGGTCCAGCGGATGTTGTCGACCTGGAACGTTGTTGCCTCGAGCGGGAGCGACGCAATGACGATTTCACGTTCTTCCTTCAGGATCCGATGCACCAACTCAATGTCTTTCTTTGCTTTTGCGGCAGGCTCAACCGTAAAGACATGGTCGTACTTGTTCTTGAAGTAGCGAGCCTCATTCGCCCGCAGGCCGGCCAACGCGGCCACCACAGGCGATGACTCAAGACCGACGGTCGATACATCGACAAAATCAACGGAATAGCTCACAAACAGCGAGTATATGTGGCGACATTGGTTGAGATTGGCGAACGCTGTGAGGCGTTCTCGGGGTGCCGCGGCGCGCCCGGAGCCCGCGAATTGGGACAGTGAAGGCCCGTCGAGCCGGCGCACAGTGTGGGACCCACATGAATCAGGTGGAGGAACCTCAGAACCTCGGTGGCGAGAATCGGGTCTGGCGTCTGACCACGGCTTCAGCCAAGGTCACCTGCCAACACTTGGCCGCTGACGAACGGGCGTTGATGGTGCTCCCCATGCGTGATGTGTGGAGATCGGACACCAGGATCGGCGATGAAGCCGACCGTGTGCCTCACCGATCGTCAGCTTGTCGCCGTGACACATTCAGGTCCGTTCGGATAACCGAAGTCTGAGATTGTGAACCGCAGTGACGTATCGTCGATGTCTGAGTACCAGGGTCGCTCGTTCTCCCTGACTCTCTCCGATGGGGCGCAGATCAAACTGCGGGGGATGATCGGTGAACGGAAGGTCGATGAGATGACCGAGCGCCTCTACAACGCTCTGCGATCGGATATTCACTAGGAGCTTCCGGCGCAGCATGTGCCTCACCGTACCGGCGTTCGGGGATAGGCCGGCGGTCCTGGTGGCCAGAACTCGAGATCCGGATTGGTGGATGTTCACATTTGACGACTCGTACGAGAACCGGACTGGGTAGCCTCCGGGGGATGGAGACCTGGGATGTCATTCGAGCCCGCCGGAACGTTCGGTCCTACGACGATCGATCGATAGCTCCAGAAGATCTCGATCGAATACTCGAAGCGGGAAGGCTGTCGCCGTCGGCATCGAATCGTCAGAAGTGGGACTTCGTCCTCGTGACAGATCCGGCCCAGTTGAATGCTCTTTCCACCGTCTGGGTGGGCGCCAAGCACCTCGCAACGGCAAAGGCTGCAATCGTCCTCGTTCTGCCCGAACCCGAATCGGAGCGCTATCGGACGATTGATCAATACGACCTGGGACAGGCGACCATGTCGATGCTGTTAGCGGCTACCGACCTCGGTATTGGCAGCGGGCATTCTGCGATTGGGGACCAAGAGGCGTGTCGACGCATTCTCGACACACCTGCAGACCACATATGCGCCTACATGATTGCCCTCGGCTATCCAGCTGACCGGCCACTGGCGCCGATGGCAAAGGTGGATCGACGTCCCTTTGACGAAGTGGTGCATCGGGACAAGTGGTAAGGAGAGCAGCGCCGCCTCGACGGCGTCAGACGGCGTCAGTGTCGACAATCAGCACGTCGCAGTGGCAGTTATGAGCAACCGTGTGCGGCACGCTTCCTTGAACGAAACGTTTCATGCCGCTCATACCTCTATTGCCGACGACGACGAGCTCTGCCGAGACATCCTCCGCCGTGACAAGAAGCGCCTTCGCGGCATCCCCGCCGGGATTGTGGACCTTGAGAGAAACTCCCGCTGCCTCGGCTTCGGCGAACAGCCGTGACCTGATCGCCTCAGCTTCGTCACGCATGGTGTTCACCTGATCCTGCTGCGCTCGCGAGTCGGCAAATCCGACCGCGACGGCCGAGTGGACCACATTGACGGCATGCAGCTCAGCTCCGAACACTTTGGCCAAAGACATGGCCTCCTGTACTGCGATACCAGCTCGATCCGAACCGTCCGTCCCTACCGCGATGACCTTGTACATGCGTCACACTCCTTGTCTCCCCCGCAAACCGCCACTGCAAAACACTAGATCCACTTCAGCAGATGTGCTCGTATCCGAGTGACGTGGACCTGCTGGGCCTCCGAGGGTCAGGAGCCTCTCGGAGCGGCGCCGGAACACCTGCGGTTTCGGCGCAGGGATTGGCTCGGTCTCATCGCCTGCGGGACAAAGGGTTCGTGCCACACGGCCGCGGACTCGAACCGAGGAAGCGCCCCCGGGGGGCACTCCCGGCGGACGGCGACAAGTGCTTGTGGTTCACTTCAGACCCCATCGAATCGAGAGGTCGGCTACCCAGGCATCTGCAGCTTCGGGTGTCATAGGCGGCGATTCCACCACCACCAATTCGTCGACTCCCAATTGCTCCAGAGCGGGAAGGTCCTCCGGGGTGCCATCTCTGGTGGACAGAGCGATGTCGAGTGTCGCAATGTCTCTACCCTTTTGTTGACAGAGCAGCGATAGCGACGCGATCCGTTCTTCGATTTCAGCGACGGAGAGATTGAAGCCGTACCAGCCATCACCATAGGCAGCGACGCGATTGAGCGCGGCATCGCTCGTTCCTCCAAGAATGACCGGAATTGCGGCATCGAGGTAGGGCTTGGGATAGCTGCGAACCCGATCAAACCGAACAAACTCGCCTTCGTACGAGGAGTGGTCGCTGCTCCACAACGTACGCATCACCTCGACGTATTCCCGCATGCGACGCGAGCGACCCCGAAACGGAATGCCGAGTGCGGCGAACTCCTCTGACGACCAGCCGATCCCGATTCCCATCAGGAATCGCCCAGCGCGAAATCACGTCCAAAGAGGCCGCCTGCTTCGCAACGATAAGGGGATTATGCTCTGGGAGCAGCAGAATCCCGGTGCCAAGGCGAATTGTGGAGGTCACCGCGGCGGCGAAAGACAGGGTGACGAAGGGGTCGAGCCAATCGGCATCGGCTGGAACGGTGATTCTTCCATCGGATGCGTAGGGATAAGGCGAATCCGGTCGATCGACCATCACGATGTGCTCACCGGACCAAAGAGTGGAAAATCCTGCGTCGTCCGCCGATCGCGCTACAGCAGCAACCACCTCGGGATTCGCACCAAAACCAATTCCCAGGGCGTGGAGGCCGATACGCACCCCCGCATTCTTTCAAGACAGGCGGTCATGTTGCTCGCTCTCCTATCCGGCGATCTGAGGCATGCAGCTGAGATCCGTGGTGATTTAGCGTGTGTTCGTGTCTCACGGTGCCAGCCGTGCTTCAAAAGGGAGAGCTAGTGAGCCGACGACAGCAGGCCGTTAGAGGATCCACGCGCGGGGCTGCGATACTCCTTGCTGGACTCACATTTTGGGCGTCAGACGCAATCCCCACAGCCGCTGGAGCGTCGAATCCCCCCGAGTTCGCCGCCATCACCACGCACTGCATCGGCATACCAGGCGAGTCGGGTACGCCAATCATCCTTCTGACGCTGTACAACGCTCCGGCAGGATCGACGCCCTATGCCGCGGGAACGATCTCGGAGGGTGGTCGGACCGCGTCTTTGCAGTTCTCGACTTATACACCTGTGCCTCAAGTGCCAGATGCGTACTCATTCGCAGGAAGTGCCCCAACAGGATTCGTGGGACAACCCGCATCAGTGTCTGCATCTTGGATCGATGGTGTGGGCGGAAACGGGACGTTCGGACCTCAGGTCGTGGGTATTCCCTCTTGTGGAACGAGCGACGCCATTTCGAGACAGGCCGTCGCCATCGCGGCAAATGACGCTGGAACCGGCTACTGGGTCGTCACGTCGGACGGCGACGTCAATGGAAGTGGTGGGTCAGACAACACCACGCTGAACTATGGCGGCCTCGTCGGTGTCCCGCTCAACGCAGCCATCGTGGGCCTCGCACCGACGGGCGACGGCGACGGGTATTGGTTGTTAGGCCGAGACGGAGGAGTCTTTAGCTTCGGTGATGCGCACTTTTACGGCTCCACTGGAAACCTGCATCTCAATGCTCCTGTGGTCGCCATGGCGCCGACCCCAGACGGTGGAGGCTATTGGTTCGTCGCCAGCGACGGCGGGGTATTCGCCTACGGCGATGCCCAGTTCTACGGCTCAATGGGAGACCAGCACCTCAACGCACCCATCGTTGGAATGGCTGTGGACCCGGCTACGGGCGGGTATTGGCTGGTCGCATCCGATGGAGGCATTTTCTCGTTCAATGCTCCGTTCCATGGAAGTGCGGGAAACCTTGTGCTCAACAGTCCCATCGTCGGAATGGAGTCCTCACCCGACGGAAGCGGATATCGACTGGCCGCCAGTGACGGTGGGGTGTTTTCTTACGATGTGCCGTTCGCGGGAAGCTATGCCGGCAAGGGACCTCACATGGTCGGAATAGCGGGACAGGGCAGCACCGGCTACTGGCTAGTCGACAGCTGTGGTGGGATCTACTCCTTCGGGTCCGCGCCGTTCTACGGAGCGTCGATCGTCTGCTAGTTCGGAACCAGAGGTGTCCCAGTTCTCGGACCAGGCCTGTTTGAGTCGCCTCGGTCTCATTCTTGGTACCGATTCAGCCATCGTTTCACGCTTGTCGGAGCCAGGCCCGCCTCATATCGCCATGGTGTCACCAACCCCGGCGGCGCACTGTTCGCGGGCACCCTGATGGTTTGCGACCGACTCGACGCCTAGCCGTGAGCGGTTTACGCCACCCGAAATCGCGCTGCCCGCGTCTCGTGCTCGATTGACCAAAGGGCTTCCTTCCAGGTAGGTGACGTCTTCCCCCATTTAGCCTCGCCCTGAGCAAGATCGTCAGGCCGATGGACCAGCGACGCCGACCACGTTGCCCTCTGGGTCAATGAACTGCCCGACCGCAAAGTCGCCTGATTGCGGCTCGGGTCCCATCAGGCGCGTCCCGCCCAGACTCTCGGCCTTCAGAAGCGCGGACGCGACATCGGATACGCCGACGTAAAACAGGACGCAAGGCTCATGGCCCGGGCCGCCACCAATGCCGCCGTTGATGCCATTCCCGTCGCCAGTCGCGGTCCCATCCACGAATCCATACATGCCCGGCTGCGAGACCTTCTCGGAGGTTGCGTCTCCCGTTTCGAACTCCCAGTCGAACAGTTCGCCGTAGTAATCGCGGAGCTTGCCTGGATCGCTTCCGATGATCTCAAAGTGCACCACTTGTTGTCCCATGATCCGTCCCTCCTCCGTCGGCACCTCGCCCCTACGGGTGCTGCGATGGTAGCGGATCTGGTTGTAAATAACAACTAGTAAATGGTAAAGTAGGATTAAGTATCTGGAAGGATGAGGTATGCCGACGAGTCGCAGCTATGGAGACGCGTGCGGGATTGGGCGTGCGCTCGATGTCGTCGGGGAACGATGGGCACTACACATCGTTCGCGAGCTACTACTCGGCCCTCAGCGCTTTTCGGATTTGCGCGGCGCACTGCCCAGTGCCAGCTCGAACGTCATCACCGACCGGCTTCGTGAACTTGAGCGCCATGGAGTCGTTCGGCGAGGAAAGATGGCACCTCCGGCCGGATCGTGGGTCTACGAACTCACGGAATGGGGACGTGAGATCGAGCCCGTATTGCTCGCTCTGGGCGGCTGGGGCCTCCGCGTGGACGCGCCTGGCCCGCCGACCACGCTGAGCGGTACGTCTGTCATGCTGTTTTTGCGCGGCTGTGCTCAGCCTGATCCTGGCGAAGCACCGAGGGTGTTCAATGTCGTACTCGGTAATCGCACCTGGACGGTCCGGAGTGCGGAGGGCCGGCTCGACATTGAAATGGGTGAATGTCCGCAAGCTCAAGCATCGCTCCGCACTGACCCCCACACGTTGAACATGTTGGTCGGACATCCGGCCGAACTCGACGCCGCTCTCGCCGAGGGCAGAGCTCTCGCCGAGGGTGATGTAATGGCACTTCGTCGATTGCTGAATGACGTGGTGTTGCCGTCCCCCGACGGCAAGGTGGAAATGCACCTTGCTGAGTAGCCAAGGTCGTGGCGGAAGCTCCACTTCGTCGATTACAGGGCCAATCGCACGGTCGAAGCAATTGGGACTCCACGATCACCTCAGACGCGCGCGATGGTGATCCCGAAGAACCTGTTCTCGCGCATAGCCGGCTTTCCTGGACAGCTATCTCATTAGCGGATCCCCCGGCTGAACTGAAGTGCCCAGGCCCGGCGATAGCGGATGGGCAGGCTCGTAAGCTCTCGCCATGGATGCCCAGATGATTGGCTGGCTTTCGGAGATCCTGGGGCCGTCCTTCAGTCGAGTGCAGTCGCTGAACTTTGGAATCACCTCGGAACTCGAACTTCTCCAGGCGGATGGCGACCTGTTTGTACTCAGGTGCTACGCCAATTCGAATCTGATCGAACGGCATCCGACTCTTGTTGCTGACGAAGTGAAGGCACTCGAAGCCGCGAACGCCGTTTTGGGCGATCTCGTACCCAGGCCGATTGCCTTTGATCCAGCCGGGACGCTCACTGGCCAACCGGCGCTCTTGATGACATACCTGCGGGGGGCACCTGTGATTCACAACTTGGATCCCGTGGCGCTTGTCGAGCCACTCGTCCGGCTGCACACAGCCGACGTAGACGTCTATCTTCCGCTATTCCACCACTGGTTCGATCACGAGCGTTTTCAAGTCCCTGATTGGTCTGCATCACCACGCGCTTGGAGCCTGTTGGTCGAGCTCGTTTCCACACCTGAGCCACACTCACCCATGACCTTCTTGCACCGTGATTACCACCCAGGGAACCTTCTCTGGGATGGCGGTCAGATGACGGGGGTCGTTGATTGGGCTTTCGCATGCCATGGCCCGGCGGCTGTGGATGTGGCACATACTCGGTGCAACCTCATGATGGTCGACGGATCCGAAGCGGCGGAGCGGTTCTTGGTGGCCTACGAGATGAAGGACCGCTCGTATCAGCACCACCCATGGTGGGATGCGGCTGAGCTGTTGACCTGGGACGACGAATTTTCAGGATTGATGGCCTTCAATGCCTTCGGAGCCGGACTCGATGTGGAACTTCTGAGATCACGCGCGGACACATTTGCCGAGGCGATCTGTCGCTACGCAGAGGACGTCACCTAGCCGGCCGAAAGGGCGCCCTCTTCACTTCCCGCTAAAAGGCTTTATACGGAAACACCCCCGGCGCTGTACTTTTTCACTCTGCTCATCAAGCCGGTCTTTCCCGACTTCATGCGACGCCGCTGGACGCATGCCAAACACAGGGCCGCTCCGTCGCTGTGGCAATGTGGAGTGCTGTGCGCGCTCTCCTTTCGCATGACCCACTGGGGAAGGTCCAGTGAATGGAGGGAGTGCGGTTGAACCAACTTTCGACCAAGTGCCCCTTTGGATCGACGAATTATCGTTTCGGCCTGGACCGCCGTGGTTGTCCATGGGAACGCGGGCTCTACGCGACGGACCACTGCTCATCGAAGATGATCTGCATTCGGTCTATCTGGCCGAAAAACAATGGCTCTTCGCCAACGTACGCGAAGTTGTATCCGTGAGCTTGCCCGAAGCTGCCGAGGCAGCAGCGGAAGCGGCCGAGCTCGTTTCGTCAGGGCTAAGCGGCGCGAACCCAATCGGTAACCTCCGCCCGCTCGAAATCGCCGCCCTCCAAGTTCAAGAGGATCTGGTCGTATTAGTTCGATCAGAAGAGTCGTGGCGGTTCGGCGCCGGTGTCGTCTGCTTCCCATCGCATTGGGTACCGAGTGAGAAGCTGGGATTGCCTATGACCGATGTGCATGAACCCGTACCTCATTACAACGAGGAGTTAGCTCAGCGGGTCGATCGTTTTCTTGACAATCTTGCACCGGGACGCAATGCGTGGCGTCGCAACTGGCTCATTCACGCCAGTCCACAGCTACACGTCCCACGCCCACCAGATGTCGGTGGCCCCGTTCAACCCCGAGATCTTTGGCTGCGAAGCGAAAGGCAGGTCCTGTGGGCGCTCCCAGCCTCGGGCGCGATTCTTTTCACGATCCGCACTCAACAGTTTCCTCTGAGGGCCTTGGCCACGCGGCCTGACGTGGCTTCGTCGATGGCGTCGAGTCTGCGATCGGCCCCAGATTCGCTGCGCGCCTATCGAAGACAGGAGGCTTTCAGTCTGGATGACGTCATCGATTTGCTCGAGACATGGGCTGAATAGACGGCGGTTTCGTATCGGCGCGAAGTCTTATGATCTCGTCAAGTACCGTCACATTGTTCAGACCTCGCCCGCCTGCAGCGTTGCCGATCGGCCGGCTGGCTAAAGTTGGCCCGGGTGGGTGATCGGACTTCCATACTTGCGCAGGCGACGGAGCACTTTCACCAGCACGGGTACGCCGTCGTGCCCGGGTACCTGTCGGAGGATGACCTCGAGCCGGCACAAGCCGAGCTCGGGCTGATGTTCCCGACCGCCGAGGAATATCACGCCGGGGCTGATCCGGCCCGTAATGCCCGCTTCACCAGCGGCGAATTCGCCGGCATAGACCCGTTCCCGTACTCGAGCGTCGAGTGGTCTCTGCTCGGGGTCAGTCCACCGATCGTCGCGCTCGCCGGGGCGCTCCTCGGCACGGCTTGCATCCGCTTGTACGAGGCGCACAACTGGGCGAAGTACAGCGGTGCCACGGACTACGACCAACTCCTGCACTGCGATTTCCGGAACCACACGCTCCTCGTGCCGTCGGATGATCCGACGATGGCCGAGGTCGAGATGTTCATCTACATCCACGCAGTCCCCGAGGAACTCGGCCCTACCCACCTCGTGTCGCAACGCCACACCAGAAGCCTGCCCATCTGGCCGCCGCTCATCACGCGAGAGGAGTACCCCGGGGTCTACAGCCATGAAGTCAGCACCGCCGGCCCGGCCGGCACCGTGCTCGCCTACAAGACCAACACCTACCACCGGGGTACGGCAATGCGCGCGTCACGAGGTGCTCGCTTCTCGCTCAAGGCCAGCTATCGCACCACGAGTGATGTGTGGTTCGACAAGCTGAGCCTGACCGAGCGACTCGGTGAACCTTGGTATCGATTCGTCGAGCGAGCCACACCTGCGCAGCTGGAATTGGTGGGTTTTCCACCCCGCGGCCATCGTTACTGGACGTCGGGCACCTGGGACGACGTGTGCCGTCGGTACCCCGACGCCGACTTGTCTGCCTTCCGGTCCCAGGAGCCCCGGTCGTCCGATCACCCGCCTCGACCGGACGCGGCAACATGAGCCCGTGAGCGACGACGAGCGGTACATGCGTCAGGCGTTGGCGGTGGCCCAGACCGGCCTGGAGGCCGGAGAGATGCCGATCGGTGCGGTGGTCGTAGTCGACGGCAAGATCGTCGCCGCCGAGCACACACAAGAGCGCGCCACCCAGCGGCTCCTTGTCCACGCCGACCTGCTCGCCCTGGAGGCCGCTGATCGGCTGATCTCGGGTCGCCGCCAGCGGGCCACCCTGTATGTCAACTTGGAACCGTGTCTGATGTGTCTCGGCGCAGCATTCGCCGCCAAGCTCGGAGCGGTTGTCTACGGTCTCGAATCACCAAGCGATGGCGGCGTCACCGCCTACGAACGTTGGGACAACGAGAGAGACGCTGACCGAATGCCTGGATACGCCCTCCCTCAGATTCGCGGAGGCGTCTTACGAGAGACATCGGCCCGTCTGTTCCGGAGGTACGCGGACGCGGCCGAGAAAGGAAGCTGGGCTGCAGGTTGGGCACGAGATACGGCCAGCCTCGCTGGGCGGTAACGAGACCCTCCCGGCGGGCTGGGACAGTGGCATCCGAATCGCGCGAACGGGCCCTCAAAAGCTCCAGCGCGTTTGGCTGAACTGGCCTCCCTTGCCAAACCCGAAGCCGGTCTCGGGGGCCACGCGGTAGACGAGAACTTCTGCCCGCCGGATGGCATCGCCCAGGCCGTTCCACGTGCCCTCTGGTGCGACGAAATGCGGTCCGTACTTCAACTCGTAGGTGTCGGCCACGCGTCCAAGCTCGGCCTGGTCGCTCACAGCCTCCGCACTTCCTTCGATCACGAGATCAAGGCCGTCGAGCGTGCTCTGCCCCGTCGTGAGAATGCAGTGACGGTTGGTCGAGAGGTTCTTGGCTTTTCGTTCGTTCGCACCGGTACAGAAGTACAGAGCCCCTTCGAGCCAGATCCCCAAGAGGGGCGTCACATGGGGCCGGCCGTCAGGTCGGACGGTCGAAAGCCAATAGAGCTCAGCACCGGCGAGCTCATCGCGAGCGCGAGGCCACTCAGTCGGTGTCCCATCCGGGCTGCTGAAGCTGCTCAGCTCGGTGACCGGCACTGGTTCAGCCATGCCATTTCTCCCATCGTTTGCGCGGGTGCGAGCAGAACACCAATGTCCCCTCGGTCCCTCGCCTCATCCTCGCGCAAGCCCCGAAGTGCCCGCTTGAGAGTCGGGGCAAACCCTTCCCAAGTATGGGAGTACCCATTCGCACCGCGGTATGGAGAACCGGCGGCAGCGTAATCTCAAGCCATGGCAGAGGGGAGAGTCCTCGTCACAGGCAGTTCCGGACACCTGGGAGAAGCCCTGGTTCGCACCTTAGGCAGCCGGGGCAGAGAGATAGTGGGCCTCGACCTGCTGGACTCGCCCTTTACTTCCCGAGTCGGGTCAATCACCGATCGCGCCGTGGTGAGAGAATGCATCCGAGGAGCGGAATCAGTCCTCCACGCCGCCACCCTTCACAAACCTCACGTCGGCAGTCATGACCGTCGTGCGTTCATCGAAACGAATGTGATTGGGACCACGGTCCTCTTGGAAGAGGCCGCGGCGGCGGGTGTCACGAGCTTCGTCTTCACCAGCACGACAAGTGCCTTCGGGCGGGCGCTCGTTCCGTCCCCCGGATCCGCAGCCGCCTGGATCACCGAGGATGTTGCCGCCATTCCGAGGAACATCTACGGCGTGACGAAGTCATCGGCCGAAGACGTGTGTTCCCTCGTGGCTCGGGACGACGGTCTGCCGATCGTCGTCCTCCGTACTTCTCGGTTCTTCCCCGAAGCAGACGACAACCCCGAGATGACGTCTACGTTCGGTGACGAGAACATAAAGGCCAACGAGTACCTGTACCGACGTGTCGACATCGAGGACGTCGTCAGCGCACATCTCCTCGCTGAAGACCGCGCCCCCGATCTTGGCTTTGCCCGCTTCATCATCAGCGCCACCTCCCCGTTCACCCGTGACGATGTGGCCGAACTGGCCACAGACGCCCCGGCGGTCGTCGAGCGTCTCTTTCCCGATCAAGCTGATGAATACGCCCGGCGGGGATGGGAGATGTTCCCGCAGCTGGACCGCGTGTACGACAACACCCGGGCCTGCTCCGAGTTGGGCTGGTCTCCCCAGTATGACTTTCGCCGCCGCCTCGACCGCCTCAGGTCAGACCAGGACCCCAGGAGTCCCCTCGCGCAAGCCATAGGGGCAAAGGGCTACCACGAAGTCACGACCGGTCCGTATACCGTCCGCTGAGCGTCGAGTCGGACAATGGGCGCATCCAGCGGACCGATCCCTGTCGAAGCTCACTCGTTCTCGGCTTCTTCGAAACCGACAAGCCAATGGACGCCGTGACGATCGACGACCTGTCCGTCCGTGGCGCCCCACGGCCGCAACTCCAGCTCTTCACGGATCGTTCCCCCCTCGGCCAAGGCTTCGAACCAGGTGCGCAGCTCGCGGGCCGAGGTCGTGCCGAGGAGCGAGAACATGAGGCCGGTGCTTCGGAACGGCTCCTCGTCACCGGCGGTGTCGGCGGCAAACAGTGACACCGGCCCGCGCAGCATGCCGTGCGCGATGGCCTCAGCCGGGCCGTCATCGCGGCCGAACTCTCCGAACGTATTGAGCGTGAGCTCCCCGCCGAAAATCTCTTGGTAGAAGGTCAACGCCTGGCGGGCAGTACCCGGGAAGTGGAGGTACGGCTCAGGAGCGGACATGTCCGCCACGCTAGACCTCTCGCCTTGGGGCGGTGCGTCCGACACCTTCCCTCCAGCGTCGTCGAACCGTATCGGAGGGCATCGGTCGACCGAACCGCTCCGCCGAGAAGGAGGTGCCGCCGCAAGGGTTGACCCCATCCGACTGCAGGAGGAGCAGAGCCGCATCCCGCCAGGGCTCCCGACGACGTGAGCCCGACCGTCAGGTCTGGTTCTGTGCGGCCAGTTCCTGCAGGTAACGCGGCATCCGCCCCACACCGAAGTCGTAGTAGCGCACCCACAGCGGCGTGATCGCGATGCGTACCATCTGCCCGTACATTGCGCGGACGTTTCGCTCACCAGGAAGGTCCGCTCGGACCTCCGAGCCACGCTGGGTCCAGCCAGTCCTCGGGCACCAGGCTCACAGAACGATCCGGCGAGCTCCGCGACCCCCAACTTCCTGAGTGAACAAACGCAAGACACCGACCCGCGATCGGGACCAACCGACTACCCGGCGGCCACCTCGTCGCTCCGCACGACCCGGAGCTCGGGCGGGCCTGCGTTGGACTGCGGGTTGGCGCTGGCGCTCAGGAGCCGCTCGAATCCGACGGCCGACACCGGCCGGGCGAAGTAGAAACCCTGCGCCACGTCGCAGCCCAGGCTCCGGAGTTCCTCGAGTTGGGCCGCCGTCTCGACCCCTTCGACCACGGTCGTCGAGTCGATGGCCTGCGACAGCGCCACCACCGCCGAGACGATGGCCGACTTCACCGGGTCACGGTCGATGTCGCGCACGAAGCTCTGGTCGATCTTCACGACGTCGATCGGGAACCGAGCCAGATAGCCCAGCGAGGAGTGCCCCGTTCCGAAGTCGTCGATGGCCAGTCGGACCCCGAGCGTGTGCAGCCGGGTAAGGATGCTCGTGGTGAGGTCCACATCATCCATGGCCAGGCTCTCGGTGATCTCGAGGCACAGCTGCGAGGGCTCGATCCCGGTCGCCGTCAGCACCTCGGTGATGTCGTCGGCCAGGGCCACCTGCTGGAACTGGCGGGCGGAGAGGTTGACCCCGATCGAGAGTCGGGTCCCGAATTGCTGCGACCACGCATGGGCTTGGCGGCAGGCCCGTTCCAGGACGAGCCGGCCGATCGGCAGGATGGTGCCGTTGTCCTCGGCCAGCTGAATGAATTGGTTCGGCAGGAGCATCCCGTGGTCGGGGTGGTTCCAGCGCACCAGTGCCTCGGCACCGAGGATGTGCCGGTCGCTGAGCGAGACCAGCGGCTGGTAGTGCACCTCGATCTCGCCCCGCTCGATCACGTGGTGCAGCGCGGTGTCCAGGTCGAGCCGGCCCGCCGAACGCCCACCCATGCGATCGACGTCGAACATGGCGACCTGACCGCCGCGGCCGCGGTCCTTGGCCCTGTACATCGCGACGTCCGCATCGTGCAGCAGATCGTCGCGCGACTTTCCGTACTCGCTCAGCGCGACGCCGATGCTCATCGTGGCCACGATCTCGTGGCCGGCGCTCAGGACGATGGGGTCGTGCAGCGCGCCGAGCACCGAGCTGGCCACTTCGCTGGCGTCGTCGGGCGACATGATCCCCTCGAGCAGAATGACGAACTCGTCCCCGCCGAAGCGCGACAACGTGTCGCCGGGCCGCACGGCGCGTCGCAGCCGATCACCGATGACCCGCAGCAACTCGTCTCCGACCTGGTGGCCCAGGTTGTCGTTGACCACCTTGAAGCGGTCGATGTCGCAGAACAACACCCCCACCTGGCTCCCGTTGCGGTCCGCCTGCAAGAGCGCGTGGTCGAGGTGATCGAGCAGGAGGCGCCGGTTGGCCAGCCCGGTGAGCGCGTCCTGAAAGGCGTGGCGGGCCAGTTGTTCCTCGAAGGCCTTGCGCTCCGAGGTGTCGCGGAACACGATAACCGCTCCCGAGGGCGCCGAGCCGCCGACCACGGGCGAGGCCGTCATGGTCACCGGGAAGTGCGACCCGTCGGGACGGTCGAACCGGGTGTCGTAGCTCGTCACGTTGCGCCGCAGCGCGATGGCCCGCATGGCCGGGTCGAGCAGGAATCGGGGCGTCTCGTGCGCCGGGAGGACCGGACCGTCGTCCTCGTCGGCGCCCACCGTGTACCAGCCGAGCATGCTGGCCCCGGCGGGGTTCAAGAAGGTGATCTCGCCGGTCTCGCTGACCGCACAGACGCCCTCACCCAGACTGCTCGTGATGGTGGAGAGCTTGTCCTTCTGCTGCTGCACCTCGGCGTAGAGCTCCGTGTTGGCGAGCGCGATGGAACCCACCGAGGCCAGCGCCTCGAGCAGGGTCTGGTCGGCGTCGTCGAAGGGCTCGGTCTGGCTGCGCCCCGCGACACGCAGCCACAGGGTCTCGTCCCCGACCTCCATGGCCGCGGCCAGGTCGTCGTCACTGGGCGGACTGACACCGAGGGAGGCATCGGGCGAGCGGAGGAGGTGCGCGGCCGCGTTGAGGACGGCGGCCTTGGTCTCGTCGGTTCCCATGGTCCGGTTGACGTCGAGCGTCGCCTCGAAGAGGCCGTGGAGCCGGGCCCGGTCGTGGCGCGGCATAGAAGGTGCCCGCACCCACGAGGCGCAGGATGATGGCTGGGAGCACGGCGACCGGCAGGTAGCGCGGGTGCTGGGCCAAGAGGAGTCCGGCCGGAATGGCGATGCAGATGCCACCGGCCGCGATGAGGACCTTGCCCTGAATGCCGGACATGACCACCCGTCGCCACGGCGTGCCCAGGGTGGCCATGATCGTGACCATGGCCCCGGTGTTCACGACGAAGTAGCAGAAGGCGCCGACGATGGCCGCACCGACCTTGGCGTAGCCGAGCGAATCGGTGGAGCCGTGCAGTGCGACGAAGGCCAGCGCGCCGACGCCGGCCGAGGTCACGACCTGGCCCACGTTGAAGATCGACTTGGCCAGCGGCCGCCGCTTGATCGCCTGGGCCGCGACGGTGACGGCCGCGAACACCAGCACGGACATGGAGGCCGGGACCAGAAGGAGGAAGAGGACCAAGAAGCCCTCGTCGAAGTCGATGGCGTCCGACTCGCCCCCGATATAGAGGGTGATGGGCCAGATCCAGCTGATGGCCATGAGCACCCCGAAGACCGAGGTGAACCAGATGGCGTTCGCGCCCGGCCATCCCGCAGCCAGGGTCCGGTCCAGCCCGATGCCGAGGGCGACCAGCCCGGTCAGCGCCCAGCCTGCGATGACCAGACGTGACATCTTCGGAAGCTTCACGACCATCCCGTCTTCATGGTGCCTTTGTGGTCTCCGTGGCCATCGTGCGCGTCGTGTGAGCGGGCGTCCTGCGCGTGCCCTGCTCGGTCAATTCCAGGCTGACCCGTTCCAGGCGGAACCGTTCCAGGCCGAGCCGTTCCAGGCCGACCCGTTCCAGGCTGAGCCGTTCCAGGCTGACCCCTCCCAGGAGGAACCGTTCCAGGCCGAGCCGTTCCAGGCCGAACCGTTCCACGCCGACCCGTTCCAGGCGGAACCGTTCCAGGCGGAACCGTTCCAGGCCGAGCCATTCCAGGCCGACCCACTCCAGTTGGCCGGGTTCCACGATGAGGACGCCCCGCTTACCGCCAGTTGCACGGTGCTCCCCATGGCGGTGGCCGACGTCGGCGGCGTCTGGGCCAGCGTCAGGGCCGGCGAGGCCACGGCGGCGGCCACGTCGAGAATGCCGTGGCCATCCACGAAGGGGTTGCCCACCGGTCCCTGGGTGGTCGTCCCGAGCAGCGTGCCCTTGACCGTGTTCGGCGTGTAGCTAGGATCCGCCGAGAGCAGCAACGCGGCTGCGCCCGCCGTGATGGCCGAGCTGAACGAGGTGCCCGAGCCCACGAAGTTCGCGCTGCCCACCCGGGCCGACGGGTTCTGCACGTCGATCGTCGAACCCGGGTCGCGCAGGCTGACCACCGAACGTCCCGATGTCACGAGGTCAGGCTTGAACCAGCCGTCGGGGTTGGTGGGGCCAGCGCTGCTGAAGGTCGTCATCGTGTCGGCGGAGGGGTCGGTCTGTCCCCCATCGTCGACCGCACCGGCGGTAATGACCAAGGGGTCGTCGCCCGGCGAGAGGATGGTCCCGTTGCCCGGCCCCGAGTTCCCCGCGGACACCACGACCGTGATGCCGGCTTCCCAGGCCCGCTCGACCGCCTGATCGAGCGGGTTGAGCACGGTCGACGTCTGCGGGATGTAGCCGAGCGACATGTTGAGGACGCGGATGTTGTCCACCGACGCGTGGGCGATGGTCCAGCCCACGCCCGCGATCACTGTGGCCAGGTTGGTGTTCCCGCTGGCCCCAGCCACCTTGACCGAGACGAGACCGGCACCGGGAGCCTCTCCCATGTACTGGCCGCTCGAGGACGCGCCGTCGCCGGCAATCAGGCCCGCCACGAACGTGCCGTGACCGTACTGATCGTTCCAGGGGTTGTTGCCGCCGCTCAGGTCGACGCCGTCGACCAGACGCCCCGCGAAATCGGGCAACGGGGTGATCCCCGTGTCGAGCACCGCCACGTTGACACCTTGGCCGGTGTCACCCTGGTTCCACAGCTGCGACGCGCCGGTCTGCTCGGGGAAGACGGCCGCCGGTGCGCGCCCCGACGACCCCACGGTCCCCTGGACCTTCACCGTCAGGTTGGGCGTGACGGTCACTCCAGGCACTGCCGCCAGTGACGATGCCTGGGACTGGCTCAGCTGGGCGGTGGCGACACCGACGGACGAAAGATCGGAATTAGCCGAGGAACCGACGCCCGTCACGGCGCTCGTCACCGAGGACAGCGCACCGGAGGACAACCCCGACAACGAAGAGATGATGTACTTCGCGCTCTTGCCGCCCGACGCTCCAGCCTGGGAGGACGCAGGCACCGCCACCAACGGGAGTGCGAGCGCGAGCGCACCGGCGAGGATCGCTCCCCACCGCATACCGCGTCCACCATGTGGAGATCCGAACATGCCCCGCAGCATTGATTCTCCGCCCTCCCCCCGGTTGCTCCGTATGAAGGTAACACCGGTGGAATTGGTGATCAATGCCCTTGGTACTGTTCTATAGGCCGTTCGGCCCTTTTTGGGCCCAATTGCCCCCCCGGCACCGCTCTGACCAGGACATTTCCGACCCCGTGGCGGTCGGGTTGCGGCTGCGTTGATTTGGCCCCGTTCGTCCGCCGGCCCGGCTCCGGGGTGCGGGCCTGGGTTCGGACCCTAGCCACCCATCGGCCCAGGTCACCATGCCGCCGGGCCCACGCTGCTGGTTGGTCGGCGCCATCAAAAGGGGCCTCAGGCGTCCGCTTCAGACGCCTGATCGGCCACCTGCTTGCGGTACTCGCGCCAGCGGTAGACGAGGCCCACGATGACGGCGAGCACGAACAGGACGCCGAACACGTACCCCGCGTTGTTGAAGGCCTTCAGCACGTGCTCGTAGCTCGATCCGAGGCTGTACCCCACGAAGGCCTGCGCCGTGACCCAGATCGCCGAGCCGATGAATGTGAAGAGCATGAACTTGCCGAAGGCCATTTCACCCAGCCCGCAGGCGAAGGACACGAAGGAACGCAACAGTGGGATGAACCGTCCGAACAGGGCAAACGGCTCTCCCCGCCGGGCGAACCAGGCTTCGGCCCGATCCAGATCCTTGTGGGTGAGAAGGACGAACTTGCCGAACCGGTCGACCAGGGGTCTCCCCCCGAACTTGCCGATGGAGTAGCCGGCGACGTCACCCAGGAGCTCGGCGACCAGGGCCACCGCAATCACGGCGACCACGTTGAGGGGCTTCTCACCCTGGATCTGACCGCTGGCCAGGACGCCGCCGTAGATCACCGCCACCTCGGCCCCGACCGGCAGGCCCATAGCCGAAATGAAGCTCAGCACGAAGATCCCGACGTAGCCCCATTGCCCCAAGAAGTGCTCGAAGCTGGCACCTAGAACCGTTGCATGGCTCAAGGGCCCGAGAATGTGCTCCACGTCCTACCTTGCTTCCGAATCGGGGCGGTTTGGAAACCGCCGAACTTAGCCCGGGCACCCTGGGCGGGATGGCCATCTCCACGTCTCGGTCTCGGACCCGCCCGGGCCGGCCCGCTACGCACTCACCTGCGCCTTTTCGCGTCTTCCCCGCACCACCTCCGCCGGGGCAACGGTCGCGCCTGTTCATGGCGCGATGCCCGGGCTGCGCCCCGAGGGTACGCAAGGAACCTGAAGGAACCATGACGGCGCCGCGGCCCCGTCCGGCTCCTGCCTCGCGTGCTTCCCAGGGGGCCGCGGGACTCGGTAACGTGCGGCGGTCCGGTGCAGGAGGTGGCGGCCGATGCTGTTCATCGAATACGACGTCGACGCGCAGGGGCAGATCGAGCTCGTCGCCCTGATCAATGCGGTCGAGGAAGAGGGTCAGGATGTCGACGGGAGTGACTGGCTCGCCTGGCGCAGATCCGAATTCGACGATGACGGCGCTGGCTGCGTCGGCGTGACCGCCGACGACCTCGCCGCGCTGGAGGCGACAGACGATCCTGCGCAGCTTCGGTCGATCGTCGAGAGGATCATCCTGGCCGACCGGGCCGGCAAGGAAGCGGCGGCGTGATGAGTACGACCCGCTCCCAGCTCTACCGGCTGGCCCGCGACCTTGGCAACGTCGAAGCCGTCGAGCACGGCTATCGCCACGGCGGCCTCGGGGGCGCCGCGTCCGGCGGGGCACAGCGCGAGGCCCGGCGAGTGATCTACCGCGAGGGCAATCGCCAGATCAATCACTTCGTCCGTGCCCTCGGGCTGGCACCGACGCGGCGTCGCTGAAGAGCCCGCACCGGAGCAGGCAGAGAACTCGGCTCACCTTGGAGGTGTGCTCGCTCGACGTTTCTGCGAGGAGTTGCTCGAGCGTCACCTCGATGTGAGCCAGCTGCTCGTCCGCTTTACCCGCCTTCTGCTCGACGACGTAGCTCGCCACCGTGGCAGTGAACGCACCGATCAAGCCGATTGCGGCCAAGAGCAACACCACCGACGCCGGCCCCTCCCCGGCCCCATATTGACTTCGGCCATGGTACTAGTAATAGTAGTTCCATGTTCGGCGCCCGGGAGTGGGAATGACACTGGTTCAACCCCGACCGCACACCCGGCCCAAGTCTCTGCCCGACAACGAAGCGCTGTTCCGAGAAGCGCGACAGCGCAGGCGCCGACGCCGCCTGGTGTGGTCCCTCGCCGCCGCGCTCGTCGTCGTCGTCGGCCTGACTCTCGCCTCGATTCTGGGCTCGCGCCGCTCCCCTTCTCCCTCTTTGGGGCACACCCCATCCGGCCAGGAAGTCGGCGCTTCCGCGCCACCCAGCACCATCGTCGCCTGGACCGCCGACGAGAGGATCGCCGTACTTTCCACGCGGACGGGCCGGATCGAGCGGACACTGGCGACGCATGTGAGCGTCTTCGCACCGGGTGATCCGACCGTGACGGTGGCACCCGATGGCACCGTCTTCTTCGATTCCGCCCAGGCTTCGAACGCACTGTCTCGTGCCGCTGTGGGGGACCAGATCCTGAGCGTGTCCATCAAGGGCGGCCCGATCCGTGATGTCGGACCGGGTTCGGATCCACAAGTCAGTCCCGACGGCCACACATTGGCCTACATCTCGGGAGCTCCCCCCGGCGCCGCGGGGGAAGCGCCCTACCTCGTGCCACCCGTCGGGATCGACCTCGCGTCCCTGTCGCCGTCCGGCCGCCTGACCGAGGTACGACGCCTCGGACCGGGGCCGGCGCAGATAAACCGTGGGGCAAGCGACCTGTCGTGGTCGTCGAACTCGAAGGTCCTGTCGTTCGATCTGCTCGATCCACAAACACTCCGAACGAGCGCCTGGATCGTGACGAACAGTCCGCATGTCGGCTCGCTCGCCGCCGCGGTCCCGATTCCGCTACACCAGCCCGGCCTGACCTGGAACGGGTACTTCGGGACGAACGCAGACGGAGAACCTCAGGGGATCGGCGTCCTGTCCTCTCAGTCCGGGGATCACCAGACGATCGTCACCATTGACGCCGCGACCGGGCGTATCACCCGGAGACTGTTCAACCTGCCAGCGGCTGTCTGCACGCAGCTCAGCCCGAACGAGCCCGGAGAGTGTTCCTCGGATTTTGCCAACCCATTGCTCGGTGACCCGAACAGCAGGAGCGTGTTGGTGGCCGGAGTGCTCCCCTTCTCACGTGTGGCAATGACGATCCCGGCCGCAGCGTCGCTCTACGTCTGGCGGCCCTCTCTCGGGAAACCCGTCCTCCTGGCCAGTCATGTCGTCGTTGCCAGCTGGGGGCCCGCCGCCGCGGTATGACCCACGCCGAGGGTGCCCGCACCAGCTCACGACACATCGAGGATGTGCGGGTCCCCAAAAGACAAGTCTTCAACAACAAACGCCACTGTCCCGCGGGCTCCCCTTTGGCCCGCAGGCCCCGATGCCGACTTTTCATGCGTGAACACGGTCACGATGCCGGAAGGTTCCACGCTTTCCGCCCGTGTCCGGGCGGAGTGGGCGCTGCCTGTGACCCGTTTCGTCTTCGTCATCGTCGTGGCCACCGGCGTCTCCCTCTGGTGGCTCGAGCGCTTCCACGTGACGGCCAAGGAACCGCTCTGGCTCATCGTCTCGGTCGTGGGGGTCGGCTACCTCTGCTCATGGACCGCGCATCTCGCCTACGTCACGGCCCCTTCGCGGCGGCGTCTTCATGTGCGGATCGCCGTGCAGGTCGCCTTGGCCACTGCCCTCATGTACCTGACGGGGTGGGGCCCGGCCCTCACCCTGGCCTTTGTGATCATCGCGCGGGACAACCTCACGGTCGCCGAAGGCAATCCATGGCCTGAGATCGCCGCCTGGGTCGCTGCGGCCGTCGTTGCGGGTCAAACCGCCATCAGCTTCGGCCTCGCCCCCACCTTCGTCCCGCTGCCCGACGAATACGGCCTGGCCGTCTTGACCGCATTGGCCACGCTGTTCGTGATTGGGCTTCTCGGCATCAGCGCGGGACACCTCGCTGCGGCAGAGGATTCTCTCCGCCATTCCGAGGAACGACTCCGCACCACTCTTGAAACGGCCAACGATGCCTATATCGAGATCGATGAGTCCGGGACCGTCACCGACTGGAACTCGCAGTCCGAGGTGCTCTTTGGTTGGACCCGCTCCGAGGCCATCGGTCGTCGCGGCGAAGATGTCGTTCTCCCCGAGACGGACCGCGACGCCCGCGTCCACGATCAAGGTCTGGCCGACCTCGCCACCACGGGCGACGAACCGCTCCTCGGACGGCGCCTGGAGCTCGTTGCGCAACATCGCGACGGGCGCACCTTCCCGATCGAGCTCGCCTTCTGGCGGACCCGCGACGCCGATGGCGTGCGCTTTCACGCGTTTGCACACGACATCGCTGGACGGAAGGACGCGGAGGCGGCATTGCGGAAGTCGCAGGAGGATTTCCGCATGCTCTTCGAGCGTCACCCACACCCGATGTGGGTCTATGACGTGCAGACGTTGCGCTTCGTCGAGGTCAACGAGGCTGCACTGTTGCACTACGGCTACTCGCGCGATGAATTCCTCTCTATGACGATCGCCCAAATCCGCCCCCCGGAGGACGTCGCCAAGCTTGACGAGTACCTCTCGACCCAGCGTCAGGATCTCGACGAATCGGGCTCCTGGCGCCACCTCACCAAGGACGGCCAACTCATCGACGTCGACATCGCCTCGCATCGCCTGGTCTTCAACGGCCGTGGTTGCGTGCTCGTCATGGCTCAAGATGTTTCAGAACGCCGACGTCTCGAGGATCAGCTGCGCCATCAAGCTCTGCACGACGCTCTCACGGGTCTGCCCAATCGATCGCTGCTGCTCGAGCGCGCCGAGCGGCTTTTGAGCGATTCCCGCCAGGAGCAGGCGCCTATGGCCGTGTTCTTCGTGGATCTCGACAACTTCAAGGAGGTCAACGACTCCTTCGGCCACATCGTCGGCGATGAACTCCTCCAGGCGGTGGCCACCAGGATCGGCACCGCCGTCCATGACGTCGATACATTGGGGCGTATCGGAGGGGACGAGTTCGTCGTGCTGGTTGCCGGTGCCTCACTCACGGCCGGCCCGGAAGTCGTAGCGCAACACGTGCTGGATGTCATCCGGTCGACGCCGTTCTTTCTCGACGGCCGCAACGTGACAGTGACGGCATCTATCGGGATCGCCATGGGCGAGGCCTACGAGGCGGGCGAGCTGCTACGGAACGCCGACGTCGCGCTCTACCAGGCGAAGGCCCGGGGCAAGAACTGTGCCGCCCTGTTTCTCCCCGAGATGCAGTCAGCCGTGCACGAGCGTCTCGAAATGGCCATCGACCTCCACGGGGCGCTCGGCAAGCAGCAGTTCGAGCTCTATTACCAGCCCGTGGTCGACCTGTCGGACTTCAGGTTCACGGGTGTCGAGGCGCTCCTGCGCTGGCACCATCCGACCCTCGGCTGGATCTCGCCGGAGCGATTCATACCCTTGGCCGAGGAGATCGGTGTCATCGACGAGGTGGGCAGCTGGGTGCTGAACGAGGCCTGCCGTCAGGGCGCCCTCTGGCGTTACGCCTTCCCGTGGATGACGGTCGCGGTCAACGTCTCGGCGGTGCAGCTCGCCACCGATCAATTCGTCGACGTCGTCCGCGACGCCCTCCGGTCGAGCGGGATCGACCCGGCGGCGCTCGTGCTGGAAATTACCGAATCGACCCTCATGGTGGACACCAACGCCACCGTCCACCGGCTCCGTCAGCTCAAGTCCCTCGGGGTGCGCCTGGCCATCGACGACTTCGGGACCGGATTCTCCTCACTCAGCTACCTCCGGCAGTTCCCGGTCGACATCCTGAAGATCGACCGCTCCTTTCTCACCACGGCCACCACGTCGGTTCAGAGCGCCGCACTCGTCCGGACACTGGTTCAGCTCGGAGAGGCCCTGGGCCTCGACATCATCGCCGAGGGCATCGAGCGTTCCGACCAGCTACGGACGCTTCGCGAGGCCGGATGCCCCAAGGCCCAGGGATTCCTCTTCGCCCAACCCATGCCGAAGGACAAGATCGACCGCCTCCTTCGATCGGGACGGCTGTTGCTGGTTGGCTCCGGCATGAGGCGACGCAACGGCACCCGGCCGCACCACACTCCGAACAGCACCGACAGCCCCGCTCATCGCTGAGGTTCCTTCTCGTTCGACCGCCGGACTCGGGTTCAGTTCCTACAACGCACGCACCTGGCGACAGAAGTTCGTTCTGATCCCCCGATATGGCGTAAAGGTCGACTCGTCGGCGTGGCGTTTCAGCTGTAGTTGACCGTGCCGCTAAAAGCCACACCTTGGACCGTCAGCGTGTACGCATCGCCACTATTCGCCGTGCCGTAGGTGTTGTAGCCCGAACCGAACTGGTACACCACCTGCGAGCTCGTGTAACTGCTCACTACGAGGCCGATGCAGTCTCCCCCGGTCCCCGCACCCCAACCCCCGGTGGTATCGCCAAACGTCAGGCTGTTGCCCGGGTAGTTATCACCCGTCGTGCTACATCCTGCCGGTCCACCACCAGGCGCGGACCCAAGATTGCTACCCGAGACCGTCACTGTGGGGTTCGAAGCTGACCCCGTGAGGCTGACCGAGTTGATCGCCGGCGCGGCGGTCACAGGGACCTGGAACGCACCAAACCCATCCGGGGTACCCAGGCCAGTCGGGCCGTCGTAGCCGTGGCCCGCTTGGCAGAAGTAGGTCGGGCTGCAGGAGCCTTCCTTGCCCTTGGTGATGTCGAAGAAGTCGGCCGAGGGAGCGTTGTAGGCGGCGGAGGCAGCCGTTGTGTACGTGGGTTGGTTATCGGCCAAGCCGTACATGCCTGCGATGATCGGTGACGACACGCTCGTTCCGAATCCGTAGTACCAGCCGGAAGCGTCGTAGGAGTCATAGAATTTTACGTTGGACGCGACAGCGCTCACGTCCGCGGTCATGCGGTTCGGACATCCAGCGTCAGACTGCCATGACGGCTTAGGTTCGTAGGATGAGCAACCACTACCGGATCCTTGGGTCGGAGGGTTACTGCTCTTATTGACCCAGGCGGTCTCCTTCCACCCTCTTGCGTTCGTCGCTGGCTTCAGCTGCGTGCCGCCGACGGAAGTGACGAAGGGCGAGGCCGACGGATATTGCACGCCTGCCTGATACGAACCGTCCCCCGAGGAGAACGTGGTGTCGACGCCAGGGTGCTCGAGGTTGGAGTCATACCCGGACTCGCCGTCGTACTCGCCGCTCCCCCAGCTGTTGGAGACGACGCGCGCACCCAGCGCAACTGCTTCGTTCTCCGCCGCTGCCAAGTCGCTAAATCCACTGGAGTTCGCTTCGACTACCAAAATATGGCAGAGCGGGCAGATGGCCGAGACCATTTGCATGTCGAGCGAGGCCTCGCTGGCCCACCCAGAGTCCGGGCTGGGGTAGTTGCTCGTCTGGCCAGTCTGGTTCACCTTCTCGAAACAACCGCTCGTCGTCGTGCAGGCGGGCAACTTGTTCGCCGCTCGGTAGGTCGCTAGGTCGGAAGCCGCAGTGGGATCGTCATAGGCCTCGATGACGGCGACCAGGTTGCCATTGCCATCAGTGGTGATGTCCTTCTTGATGCCATAGGCCGACTCGAGGTTGCATGCAGTCCAACCGGCCGACTTGTTGGCCTTGCAGAGAGTCGCCTTGCTGGTCGATGGAAGCGCCATGGCCGATTGCGATGCCGGCTCGACACTGAGGTAGCAGTGCGCAATTTGGGGCCCACTGCTTTCGCTGCAAGTGGCTGGAGTCGCGCCGACACCCGCTTCGGCGGCGTCAGTTCGAGCAGCCGGCACTCCCCCACTTGCTGCTCCAGCAATCGCGGGAAGGGCCAGAAGGCCCGTCATCACCAATGCAAAAGACGCCAACAACCGCCCAGATCGAATTCCCACCGGTCCGCCTCCCGTCGATGTGCCAACAACGGTAGTAGCAGTCCGGACCGATTTCGAGAGTTTCCGCAGACGAGCTCGCTCCCCAAGGCGTCTGAGAACGCTTCATCCATCCGATGGATCGGCCCTGGCTGCAGACCTCAGACCTCGTAATTGGGGATCTATCAGGACCGTAGCAACGCTGCTGCCGCGAATTCGGCGGACGAGTCCGTCCTCGCAACGCCGCTGCGTCTGACCTGTACCCGGAGCAGTCGCTAACTCGAGGCGAGCACAGGGACGGGTGCAGGCTGACGCACAGACCACTCCCCCGACCTCCCTCTCACACCTCTTCGGCGCCACAGCATCACCCCGACCAGAAGGATGAATGCGACGGTCGAGAGGACATACGAATTGTCCTGCACGAAACGAACCGCCCCTCCCCCGCTGTGCGCCGGGGGAACGATGACGAAAACAAGTACCGCGGTAAATGCCCAGAAGACACTTCCCCTGGGGCGGTCGCAGCCGAGTACGAGCCATACGAGGAAGGGAACGATCCAGACATAGTGGTGGAGCCACGAAATCGGCGAGACCATCAGGCCGGTTGCCGCGCACACCAACATGCCGAGCATGGGCGACGATCGCCGATACGCCAATGCCGCGAGTGCGATGCCGCCGCACAGTGCGACCCCGAGGACACAGTCGACAAGCGCAGATGAAAGTCCCACATGTGCCCGCTCGACAAGAGCATGAAGCGTCTGGTTGCCTGGGACGCCACTGTTGCCGACTCGTCTGACGTCGTAGGCATCCTTGGTGAAGTACTGCCACGAGGCTCGTGGAGAGACGACGAACATGACACCCGTGACCAGCCCGAAGGTTGCAACTGCCCTTTTTGCCTCACGCCATTGGCCCGAGACTGCCAAATAGGGAATGAAGATGAGCGGCGTCAGCTTGATTGCTGCTGCGAAGCCCACAAGGAGCCCTCGCGGAAGAGTCCGACCCCGCCACGACGGTGTCATGGTGAGGTCACTGACGATCATGAGCACCAGAAGGATGTTGATTTGACCCAGAACCAGATTTGAGCGAACCGGATACAAAAAGAATCCAATCGGGCCGAGAAGAATGAGCGACGTTCGCCAGTCCGACCTGACAATGCCTCTTTCTTTCGCGGCTGCGAGGCTCACAACAATGAGAGCAGTCAGGAGGAAAATGTCGATGACGTCCCACAGCGTCTGACCGGCATAGGCAGAGAGGTGGGAGAACGGCCAAAAGAGGACCGCCGCCACCGGTGGATAGGTGAAGAGCAGATGGCGGCTGAGAACGGTCAGTTCTGAGGAATACAGACTTGGGCCGAAAAGGTGCTGGGCTCCCATTCGATAGACGCGGAAGTCCATCTGGGGAAGAAAGGCAAGACAGACGAAGTAGATGAGCAGACTCGCAGCAGAGAAGAGTCCGAGCATCCGCAGCATCAGCGGATGCCGCGAGCACAGGTCCGAGAGAAACCGGCTGGCGTTCTCGCGTTGCGAGGCGGTTTGCGCCTCTTCCGTGCACGCAGACACACAGCCCCCCTCAGAGCGGTTTGCAACTTCAGCGTACGGCTCAGCCAGGAAGAGGTTCAAGGGTCCTCGGTCCGATGCAACCAAGTTGCACCCTCAGGCCTGAGATACTTGTGACCCTTGTGTTCTCACTAGATCAAGTCGCGGAGAGAGGTGCAGATGGCTACCAAGCGGGTACCGGCCAAGAAGGCCGCCAAGCGGGTACCGGCCAAGAAGGCCGCCAAGCGGGTACCGGCCAAGAAGGCCGCCAAGCGGGTACCGGCCAAGAAGGCCGCCAAGCAAGCGAGCGGCGCAATAGGGAGTGTGGATGCCCCAGCGCTGATCGACGCCAGAATCAAAGAGCTCGACGACTGGCGGGGCGAGACGCTCTCTCGCCTTCGCGCCTTGATCAAGAAGACTGATCCCGACGTTGTCGAAGAATGGAAGTGGAGGGGGGTCCCTGTCTGGTACCACGACGGGATGATTTGCACCGGTGAGTCCTACAAAAGCGTCGTAAAACTCACCTTTGCGAAAGGTGCATCCCTGAGCGATCCAACTGGCCTCTTCAATTCGAGCCTCGATGGCAACGTCAGACGAGCCATCGATTTCCGAGAGGGCGAGAAGATCAACGAAAAGGCCTTGAGCTCACTGGTTCGAGCGGCGATCGCGCAAAACACTTCGTCGGGCCGTTAAGACAGGCTTCGACGTCCGCCGGAATCTCGACCGGCGACTCGATGCGAAGAGCGTGTCGAGCGAGTAAAAGCCGCCGTTGGTCAGAAACAACCCGCCGTGATAGCCCTTCTCCGTTGCGGAGACAGCCTCTGGCACGGAGCCCCCGTTCGCCGTTTCCCGTTGCGCCTCCGTCAGGTGAACGGCCGTGGCTTTGAGGACTAAGTCGTTCCTCTCCCCCGAATGGGATTCGTAGGTGCCATACCCATACCCGGCCGAGGCTCAGGCCACAGAACGCGCTCGGGGTCGTCCTGAGACGGGCCAGTCGAGGCATTGCCTCCGAACCCGCCTCAAGCGGTCGCTTGGACATGCTGAGGTGATCCGCCAGGTCGACCGCCTGCTTTCGCAGGGCTGGGACCGCCATCGACTCAAAACTTCGGCCACTACGTGCCCATCCAATGGCATAGAGGAGCCCATGGCCTCGAGGAGCGGTTCCGAGAACTGCTCCGTCCCGATTCACCACAAGACCGCGGCCGACCGGATCGGCAGAAGCGAGACCTCGAGAAATGAGCCGACCAAGAAGCGGGATGCGGCCAGGAGTGGCATGCGAGGGACCGCTGCCGTCGACGAGGGCTCCAACCTCCAGGCGCTCGGGTCCACCTGTTCCTTCGAGCCGCACGACGAATCGACGCAGTCGGCGTCCGGGCCTCTCTTCAATGTCGACCAGCTTCCCCTGCCCAACCGTCAGCCGACCCGTGCGCAGCGCGTCGTCGAACGCACGGCTGACCTGGGGACACATGCGATGACGATGGATCTCCCAGAATCGGTTGGCATGACGTAGGAATCGAACCTTCTCGTCGTCGGGTAGTCGCTCCCAAATGGACGGCAGTGACTCGCGCGCCGCCGAGATGACGTTGCGCCATCCCCATCCCTCCTTCTCTGCCTCGAGAAGGGAACATCGAAATCGCCGAATCACTTCGCGCGGCTTGCGGCGCCAGTGAGATCGAGTCCCGGCCACGGTGCAAACCCGTCCTCCTGGTGAACCGCAGCAACGGCCCCGCGCCGAGATCGCGCGTGCGAATTTGCCTCGGCCCCTCTCGGCGAGCGCGAGGACGACGTCTATCGTCGTCAGGCCGGTTCCCACGATGAACACGTCATTGTCGGGCGGAAGACCTTCGAGTGCCCACGACGTCCAGGGGTTCGTAATGACCAACGGTCCACTGACACCGAACGAGGTGAGGACCCCTGGCTCTGGCGCACCCAGAGCCAGGATGGCGCGACCGGCCGTCCAGATATGTCCGGTCTCTGTGCGCAGGAGCAGGGAACAACGATCGACGTCCCCCTCAAGGGCGATGTCCACGACACCTTCACGAATCCACGTAATCGTCGACCCGCCGGGAGCTTGATCCTTGGTGCGGCACAGGACATCCTGGAGATAGATGCGGTACAGGTGACGCGGGACGAAGTCGTTGGGACCAAACGTGCCACCGAAGGAACCAAGCCAGCTCACAAAGTCATCCGGAATGTCTTCGAATGCACTCATCACCCGCGCCGGTGCATTGAGGACGTGCTGCGAATTATTCGTGGAGAATCCCGCACCACCGCCCAGTTCCGGTCCGGGATCAATGAGGAGGATCCGAACAGGTTTCAGGCTGCGGCGCGCGAGGTGCACTGCCGCCAAGACGCCACTCGCTCCTCCACCGACGATGGCGACCGTCTCCGGGGCACGTACCGCAAGAACTCTCACGGCATAAGTCTATTCCTAGTATTTCCATAGTAATAGGGGCATATGGGTGCAAAGACTCTGCCCCAGTCCTGCTTCCGAGCACTCTGCGACGCAGAGTTTCACTTCACACTGAATGCAATGTTGACCTCGATGCAGCGAGGCCTCGAGTCATTGCTCCCCGCCCGGAGTTCGGGAGCCTTGAGATTTCGCAACGCGTTCGTGAGCGGGTGAACAAACCAGAGAAAAACCAACAGGCCGATGACAACGCCGACAAGCGTGGAGAACAACCACCCGCCCCAACAAAGCTGAAGATATGGCACGGCATGCGCCACCAAGTCTTCCGTCACATTGGCTACGGCCGACTCGAAATACGACGGTAACGCCAACTCCTGCGCAAGCTGCGAGCGTCAGCCGCTCACGTTTGGCCCACCGACTGCAAGGAATCCGAGAGCGTCAGCGTCGCGGCACAGGACAGCAGACGTCCCCCACGTGGGCTCCCTGAGTCGCCGTTCGGTCTGCAACGAAGCAAAGAGACACCCGACATGCCCCGTGCCTGGATTGTGCAAACCCACCGCACAGAGCCTCCGCACTGAGCCAATGCGCGTAAAGCCCAAGATGGGTGAGTCTTGGCTTGTTTGGGTAATACCCCCATTGATCCGCGACGACCGGGGGATGCCTTGCCTTGCGTTCTCCCAATCTCCTTCAGCGCATCAGGAAGGTCGGGTTCCTGGGCATCTGGAACTCGCACGGTGTTTTAGTCCTCGACTTTGAGAGGTTGTAGCTGACATATGAGTCTTTCCCGTCGAATTGCTCGTCCCCTCTTGGCGGCGGTCTTCGTTTCGGATGGCTGGAAAGCAGTTCGAAACCCCGCCGGGAATGGGATTGCCCCCGAGGACCCCCCTTCGGGCCTGCCGGAAGGAGCCGTGGACGCTCTGACCTTGGTGAGGGTGAACGGCGCGCTCCAGATCGGCGGTGGGATTTTTCTTGCCGTTGGAAGGTTTCCGCGGTTGGCAGCAGTCGTTCTGATCGGTTCGATCGTGCCAACGACTTACGCTGGACACCGCTTCTGGGAAGAGGCCGATGACGCCAAGCGAGCCGAGCAGAGGACCCAACTTCTGAAAAATCTGGGCCTTCTCGGCGGGCTGATTTTCGCTGCGGTGGATACGGAGGGCGCGCCCTCCCTTTCGTGGAGGACTCGGCGTCGTGTCAGCCAGCTGACACAGAAACATGCTGGGTCGGACGCCGACGTTCACCACATCGCATCACGGGCCCTCGACGTGAGCCGCAAGGCCCGGCGCCGAGCCAAGCGGGTGGCCGCACACGCGACGAGCAGCGCACACGCAACTGCGACCGACGCTGCACGCGGCGCGAACCAGGCTGCGACGAGCGCTGCAAGGACCGGGGTAGCGCTCGCCTCCCCTTACTTACATCAGGTGAACGACGGCGCTCATGACACCGCTGGGTCGGCCATTGATGCTGCCGGGCCATACATCGCCGCCGGGCTTGACCGCGCTGGAGACCTCATCGAAGAGGCAATCGACTTTGCAGGACCCTATCTCTCTGCTGGATTGGAACATGCTGGTGAATTCCTCACTCGCGTACCCGAACGCTTGTCAGGTGACTGACACACCGCTTCTTGCGGGCCGCCGCAAATGGTAAAGGTCCTCCTCATCATTCTTTGTCTCTTCCTGCCGTTCCTGGCAGTCCTCATCAAGGATGGACCGTGCCTCAAGGTCTTGTGGGCGTTTCTCCTTCAACTCTGCGGACACATTCCCGGCGTGATTTACGGGATCTATCAGGTCGTCAAAGATTGACGCTCGCCTCGGGCGGGTTGCGATCACGGGTTGCGATGTGGCACGACAGGTGTCGTTCCGGGTCGGCTCCTCCGACCATCCCGGTCGCGGCTCAAGATCGACAGGTCGCTCTCGAGCGCACCAGACCGAACAATGACTCCAGGCTCGCGCTGCTTTGTGTGAGTCAGCACGGCTCATTCCTCCGGCACCCTGTGCGCATCACCCTGACTCTTCGCGAAGATTCCCTCCTTTCACTATTTGGCCAATAATGCGGCTCAACCGACTTCGTCAGCCTTCGTCCGGGATCCGAGTCCTTGTCTCGATGATCGCAGGGGTCCTGGTTGGACTGGCCGTATCGAGGCTTGTCATTTGGCAGGCAGCCATTCTCGTCGGCTGGGATACAACGGCCCTGGCATTGCTCACCTGGATCTGGCTGGATATCGGTTGGTTCGGGGCGGACCAGACCAAATCGCACGCCATCAGAGAGGATCCCAGCATCCCCACCAGTCAATTCGTCGTGCTCGCCTGTGGCGTCGCTGTGCTGGCGGCTGTCGGCCTCATCCTGAGTCGTGCCGGAGATGCCACCGGATGGACGAAGGGATCTTTCATCGGTCTGGGTGTGCTCAGTGTCGGCTTATCTTGGCTTCTCGTGCACACCATCTTCACCCTGCGCTATGCCCGTGCGTACTACGTGACGCCTGTCGGAGGTGTGGACTTCAACGAGAAGGACCCGCCCACGTACATCGACTTCGCCTACCTGGCCTTGACGATCGGTATGACGTTCCAGGTGTCCGATACCGATCTCACGACGAAGAAGATTCGAAGGATTGCACTCCTGCACGCATTGACTTCATATCTGTTTGGCGCGGTAATTGTGGGCCTCGTGATCAACATCGTGGCCAGCCTCCTGCACTAAGACGGCCGTTCAGAGCTCAGAATCCAAGCGACTAACCCTCCGCTCAACCTTCACGACTCGCGCTCATCGTTTGAGCAGTGACGCTCGAAATGGCCGGGATTTGCTCCCTCGGCCCGCAGAAATCGTTCGGAGATCTCCTGGAGCCCTCAACCACTCGTTCCCCTGCAATCACGGCTCGTCCCGCTCTCCCTCTCGGAACCCGGCCAGATACTCCGGCTCGGTGCTAGAGAACGGACCGCACGTTTCATGCGAGGCCAAGGGGTGATGGGCTATCACTTGAGACGTGATGGGCGCCACAACTCGCCATGTCAGCTCTGCGAGGTAGTCCGATCCGGCCCGCACTGTATGGCAAGCATGGCGACATCGTCTTGAGGCGACCAATCGCCGATGAGTGCTCGGGTGACGCGTCGACACACCACCTCGGGATCCTCGGCAGTCACAACCGATCTCAGTTTTTCGATCCCGACGTCGAGCAGCTCGCTGCGTCGCTCGACCAAACCGTCGGTGTAGAGCAACAGGACTCCGCCAGGTGGCATCTCAATTCTGTTCGCTGTGCGCTGCACCGTGGCCGAAGAGCCAAGCAACGGGCCCGGTTTGACGTCGAGGATCCTGGCTTCCTCATCGGGAGCGGCCAATACCGGTGGCAGGTGACCCGCAAGCGCCAAAACGAAATGGTCGAATGGTGGTGCGAAGACCGCGCACGCCACGGTCGCCGTCGCTCGTTTCTCGAAATGCTTGAGTTTTTGATCCGCGAGATGGACGACTTTCTCGGGGGGCCAGCCCTCAAATGCGTACGACCGAAGCGTGCTGCGGAGGCGACCCATGATGACGGCAGGCCAAAGGCCGTGGCCTGCGACGTCGCCCGCCATGACCCAGAACTCTCCAGACGGGAGTGAGAAAGCGTCATACCAGTCGCCGCCGACCCCACCATTTTCCGCCGGCAGGTAACGACTCGCGAGACGCATTTGAGGTGATTGAGGAAGGGCTGTGGGGAGCAGGCTCCTCTGCAAATTTTTGCGGCAGTCAGTTCGTCACGAAGCATGCTCGTCTGCAAAGCGCCGGAGATCCGCCCAGCGACCATCTCTAGCAACTCGACCTCTTGTGCGCCGAATGGTCGCTGGGTAAGTCTGCCGACGTGGAGCACTCCGAGAAGCTGCCGTCCGGCGACGAGCGGAACGCCCAACATCGTCTTGATTCCCTTCTCCCACAGAAGGGGGTTGGTCACCGTCGTCGCGTCAACCCGGTCGAGGGCCACTGGGTTCAAGTCGGCGGCTATCCGGCCAGCAAATCCAGCCCCCAACGGCACCCGAACCCCCTGGCGGACCTCCTCCTCGATGCCGCGGGCCGCTCGCACGACCAATTGGCGGGCATCTGCGTCAAGAAGCAGTACGGCTGCTGTGTCACTGGCAAGGACGTCCAAGACGCGATCCAACAGCGCCGTGAGCAAGTCGTCGACATCCAAATGATGGAGCGATGTGTCCATAATCGTCTGGATCTCTCGCAGACGATCCTCTGCCGCGGCAAGCTCCGAGGCCATTGCCGCTTCATCACCTTGAACGGCGACGCCATCGGGCATTACTGCAAGCGCTCTGAACTCTGAGCTAGGGCCATGCTCCACTCGCAGGTTCCGCTCTTCACTCACGCTAGTCAGAAAGACCTCCCGAGCTGCGTACTTCCACCGGTGGGGCGCATTGTCCTCATGCGGGGGGTCATCGGCTCGATTGATCGCCGGCTGTTCTGTCCGGTTCGCGGTCCATTCGCGTGACGGGGCCCAACAACAGGTCCCGTTTGCTCTCCCGAAACAACGTTCTCACCCTCATGGGCCGCGGATTTGGCGACTCGGGCGTGGGCGTCATCGAACTCGACGCGCCAATCTCCGCTCCTGTCTCCCAACGCGGCACTCGCCGGCCGTTGTCTTTTGACTGGAAGAGACTCAGTCCAGTCCGATACGACACGGAGACATCCTCCTCTTGGAGCTGTGCTCTGACAGCCGAAGGCTCGAGTGTGGCCCGTGGGTCCCGCACTTGGCGGGCACGCCAAGATCAACCCCCGGGATAAGGTTCCCAGCTTCAATCTGCCCAAGGTTGTGTCGCAAGGACTCAGAACTACCGTCGTTCTCCAGATTCATCGATTCGCTGCGACCGAGATCTGAAGCAACGCTCAATCACGACAATCCACCGTGACCAGCCCACGGTACGCTTGCTCACCCCCAGACACAAGCGATTTGCCTCACCCTTTCGGGTGAACGTGTCATCACGGCTCCGTACGGCGCACATTGCTCCACCCGTACACCGTGCACTGTTCGGCGTCGTTCCTCTGGGATGAACGCTGTCCGTCCTGCTTCGCTCGCGAGTCCGAACCATCGGTACGCTCAGCATTTTCGAGCCGAAAAGGGGCCTGAGATGGCCTCAGACCTGATCGCGGCCACGGCTTGGCCGACATTGCAACCATCATCATCCCAGGTGACTATCGACGCCCGATCCTCTGCCTCCGATTGAGCGAGGAACACAAACACCCGAAACACCATTGGCTGGCGAAGGCCAGGATCAGTCAGGTTGCCGGCGTCGACACGGAGCGCGCATTTCAGAAACTCCGTCCCCATGCCGTAACCACAGCGTGCATCCCTCCGCCGTCTACCGAGGTCGCCGCGGCACACTGCTCCTCGACCGGCGCGAGGACCGTGTGACGATTAGCTAGCTCCTCGTTTATCGTCGGTCGCTCGCCACACCGAGATGTGATCGGTGCTGCTGGAATCAAAAGATCGGCACTGCCAGTCGGCCCAGCGATTCTCGAGAGTCAAGCCGCACAGACGCGCCATCAGATCGAGTTCGGCCGGCCACGCATACCGGTGGACGATGGGAAAGCTGCGCGTCTGACCAGACTCGCCGATAACGATCTGAGTGGTCGAGAGGATCTGGTGGGCTGCGTCGTGGTCCTCAACCACTAATCCGGCGTAGCCGCGCCCTAGCCGCCTAGCGCGGAGTCCAAGTCCGTCCCCGCGCGGCGGGTCAGGAACCCAAGCCTCAATGACAAACCGGCCCCCGGGCGCAAGGTGTCGGGCGGCGTTGGCGAAACAATGGACCTGGTCGTCTTGGGTCGGCATGGCATAGATCGTGTTGACCAGGAGCACGACGACGTCGAACATGCCCTCCGCGGTGCAGGTGCCAAAGTCTCCGCAGATCGTCGTGACACGCTGACCACCCACCTTCTCCCTTAACCGGTCGAGCATGCCCTGAGAACCGTCAACACCCCAGACATCAAGGCCTCGCTCTGCCAATGGGAGAGCGATCCGACCAGTACCCACGCCGAATTCAAGAACTCGTCCTCCCCCGGCCAAAGCGGCCAAGTAGTCAACCGCGCCGTCGGTATCGAAGACATCGCCGTAGATGGCGTCGTAATCATCGGCCAGGAGGGCTCCATAGGAGGCGGCGTCATGGGTTCTGTTTCTCACGATGTCCACAGCGAACTCCCTTCGTTCTTCCAGGCGGAGACGACGTGCTCAGCGAACACGTTCTCGACCAAGGCAACGGCCCTGGCACCGAACAGGACAGCCCCCGCCTGGTCAGGCTCCGTTTCGACCAAGCCACCAACGAGTTCCTCCACGGCGATGTGTTGGTGCACTTGATCAGCTTCGACGTGTACGTCATAGAACCGACGGCCCCAGCTCGGCACTCCGAGCGCTTCCAGCCATGTGCTGTAGCGACGCATGGGTCCAACCGAATTCATTTCGAAGCTCGCCAGATGTCCGACCAGAGCTCCACGAAGGCGGCGGTGGAGACCGAGCATAGAGATGAGATTCGTTGTGGCGAGCGTCACGGCCGGTAGACGATCCAAATACGCGCCGTATGTTGGATCGAGACCCAGGGCCACCATTGCGTCTGCAAAGAGCGAGGAATGCATCAGTCCCGGCATTCCGTTTCCATATTCGTCCGACTGAATCAAGACCATGGCCGCCTTTGCTCGCCCCTGCAGGCGTGGTATCGCCCATGTGTGAGGGTCGGCCTCTTTCAGTTGGTAGCCCGACCGATGGATGGCGATCTCCTCGGCATGGAGTCGGTTGCCGTGAGCCAGGAGCCATTCCGAAAGAGAGAAGGCGCCTTCACGGCTGAGCTGCCACAACGCGGTCCCCACGTCTCTCCCGCCGACGCCAAGATCATTCGGAAGCGAATCACGCAGTTGTCGCTCGAAGGTCGACTCCAGGTCACGTCGCAGGCGAAGCAGTGAGGGCTCCCACTCCCAGTCGTCCTGAACTCCGAGAAACCCTTGGTAATGGAGCTCGTAGCAGCAATACAACGCCAGCTGGAGATCTTCGTCGTTGATTACATCCTCCGTGGCGACTGGTGGAACCCTCAGTCGATCAGGATCAGACGCCAACGCCGCCAGCAGTTCGGCACTGACAGGCCCGCGGGCAACGGGAAGGCGAGGCGCAACGCTCGCAGGCTGGTGGCCGATTGGGCCTCCGGTGTGGAATTTCCTGGTTCGGCACGCGGCCATACTGCTGGCCTCAACCTTTACCTCGGCCTTGTCCCGGACATGGCGGTGTCGCCTCTTCGCGTTCACGATGCTCCCATTCCAAAGTCGATCAGTAGCTCTTCCGCCACGGACCAGGGTGTGGGGCAATCGCGGAATGTCGTCGAAAGTTGTTGTACCCCCCCGGGAACGGCTGAACCTGTATCAGCGGGCGTAGTTGGTCTGCTTTCGGGCCGAGCGTCAGGGTCAAAGTGTGGCGACAGGGATCCGTTTTCTTCTTCGCACGAACTCACCAGCCCACACGAGCACGGGATCGCTTAAGTCGATCCGTTACGGGTACGAGCACCGGAGAGCGATCTTTTCGCTCACCCGGTAAAGGAGAGTGACCCAATGCACGACGACCAGCTGCACGAACTGCTGTACCAGGCCCTCGAGACCGAACTCGGCGGGGTGAAGATCTACGAAACCGCCTTGCAGTGTGTCAAAAATGACGACCTGCGGGAAGAGTGGGACAAGTACCACGGGCAGACGACCCATCACGTGGAGATCGTGAAGGGAGTGCTGTCCGCTTTCGAACTCGATCCGTCGACCGAAACTCCAGGACGTTCTGTCGTCCGCCATATCGGCGCCTCCCTGGTCGAGGCAATGAAGATGGCGCTGGCCGACGGCCCACCCGAGGCAGCCGAGCGAGTGGCGGCCGAGTGCGTGACTCTGGCGGAGACCAAGGATCACCTCAATTGGGAACTCATCGGCGAGGCCGCCGATCGCGTCAAAGGCGAGAAGGGCAAGGCATTGCGGTCAGCCTTCGAAGAGGTTGAGTCCGAAGAAGACGAGCACCTGTATCACACAACTGGCTGGACACGGGAGCTGTGGATCGACTCGCTCGGCATTCCGGCCGTACTACCGCCCCCCGAGGAGCGCAAAGACGTCAAGACGGCCATTGGCGCCGCTCGCGCCAGGCAAGTGCGCAGCGACATGACCTGAAGCGGCTCGGGGATGACTCCGCCGCGTACCTCCGCGGGCGTCTGCAGGCACCGGGACTTTGTCGGGCTTGCGATCGCCGGCCAGCCCGTGACCGATCACCTCGGACCGGAGGGGTGGGCAAAAGCACACCTACGCGGCGCAACGCGTTCCCGGCGCGGGCAGCACGCCCTGAACGAAATAGTTGCTGACGACAGCCTGCATGCAGGCGTCGGCCGAGCCATTGAGCAGCCAGCTGTGCCCGTACCCGACGTAGGTCACGAGCCGGCCCCCGACGGCAGGAGCCAATCGCTGTGCCACGGCGTAGGGCGTGTTCGGATCGTACGTGTTGCCGATGACGAGAGGTGGCTGCGAGCGGATCGGAAGGAGGTGGGCGATCGTCCCACCCGAGGCGTTCCATCCCGGGCAGCCGATGAGGTTGTTGGCCACCGCCTCGGCGCCACCCAGAGGAAAACGCACGGCCAACGATCGGGCCAGCGACGCCGTGGAGGCTCCGTCGGGATGATGGGCAGCGTCGTTGCAGGTGATGCTCCAAAGCGCACCAACGAGAGAGTTGCCGTTCAAATCGGTCTCGAGGCCAATGGCAACCGCACGCAGCGGGGCGCCGTTCCCCGCGGCCGCGGCCGAGAGAGCAGGAAAGTAACCGGGTGTCAGCGTCGGGGCGGAGAGGTAGAGCAGGGTCGCCGTCATGAGGTCACCCACAGTCACGGGGAGATCGTCCCCGTCACCGGGCGCAGGCAAAGGGGTCCGGGTGAGACGCGCGACCAATCCCTCGTAGAAGGTGGTCGGGTCCGATCCGAGGGTGCACCCCGACGTCGTCGGGCACGTCGAAAACACGTGTTCCAACGCAGTCTGGATGGCCGGCGCCTCCAAGGTGGCATCGGTCGACAGGCTCAGATTGGCATCGACCGCTCCATCGAGCACCATGGAGCGCACGTGGGTCGGGAAGAGCTGTCTGTAGACAGATCCGAGGACCGTGCCGTAGGACACGCCGTAATAGTTGATCCGCTCGACACCGAGGGCCATCCGGAGGCTGTTCATGTCCCGGGCCGACGTCGTGGTGTCCACGCTCGAAAAGAGCGTCGGGTAGCGGGAACGACACGAACTCTCGAGTCCAGCGAACGTCTTGGTCGCGGCCGCAGTCCCCGCCACGGCACTGCCCGCGGCAGCAGGCGAAGGCCCACAGAGGAGGGGGTCACTCGACCCGGTTCCGCGTTCGTCGAAGCTCACCAAGGTGAACTGGCTCTTGACCGCCGCCGGCACGAACGAAGCCAGGATCGGCAGGATGAGAACGCCGCTTTCACCCGGCCCGCCCGGATTGAAGACGATCACGCCCTTGCTGTCGGGCACCGGACGCTCGATCACGGCCAGGGGCACCGTCCCCCGCGACGCATGCTGATAGTCCATCGGCACGCGCAGGGTCCCACAGAGGTACCCGGTTGCCTTGGGGCAGGGCGACCACGCAATACCCGAAGGCCTCAGGGGGGTAGGGGTAGCTCCGGCCTGAGACCCGAGCGGAGCCATCAGCGTCACGCCGAGCGCCAGCACGATGACCCAGAGCCATCCGTCGCGTCCCCTCGACCGGCAGCGTGGACTCGACAGCGCGAACCTCCCCCTCACTGGGCTGATGCTAGTGAGATTGGTCGACGGAAGACCGAGCACCCGCTCTCCGCACGTCCCGCGACTGGTTCATCCACGTCCGGGATCACCGTGTCCCGCCGGCGAGAGTCCGGCGGCAACGAGCCGGTCGGCATATCAGATCAAACGGTTCGCCCGGAGACTCGGGCCAACAGCCGCCGTAGGCGCCGGCGAAACAGGCTCCCGATAGCGTGGCCCGATGGTTTTGCCCGGGCCACCGGAACTCGGCCGCAGCGTGGTGGTTCCGCCAGCGACGAACCCCCCCGAGCCCTGGTCCCATTGCCCTCGGCTCAGGATCGACCTCGCCACGCTGGCCGATCCGACGAGCGCTCTGACCACGCTCCAGAGCGCCTGGTTCGAGCGAGAACCCTTGGTCGTGGAGGTGGGGGTCAGCGCTCAGGACCTCCAGGATCGACAAACCTGTCTCCGGCCGGTCCACGAGCTCGATCCCCGCTTCGAGTTCTCCCGCGAGCGGCTGCATTTTCTCGTTTGGGCGAATTCCTACGACGCCCGGAGCGGGGACCCGATCTGGTGGCACGGACGCAAAGCGGCCCGATGGTTCGCCCAGCAGGGCGTCACCGAGACCGGGCCGGCCGACATCGAGCTGGCAGACGGGACCGCCCTCTACGTCGACGGGGGTCCGTTCGCTCCGACCCAGCTGCCGAGCGGTGTCGGGATCGTGCACCGCTGGAACACCGAAGCGGGGTCCCTGTCGGCGGTCGGGCACCTCGCGCCCGATGCCGATCTCGCCCCGGATCAACTCGCCGCCGTGAGCCACGCCAAGGGGGGTGCCCGGGTGATCGCCCCAGCCGGATCCGGCAAGACCAGGGTGCTCACTGAACGTCTGCGGCACCTGGTCGCGGGGCGGGGCGCCGACCCCTCCACGGTGACGGCGCTGGCCTACAACCGGAGAGCCGCCGACGAGCTGATCGAGCGATCCGCCACCGGCGGATCGGGCCGCCGTCCCCATATCCGGACGCTCAACAGCATGGGGCAGTGGATCTGCGACACGCACGGAGGCCAGGGACGCCTGCGGGTCATGGAGGAGCCCGCCGTACGTGAGCTGATCCAGACAGTGTTCGAGGTTCGTCGCCAGGCCAACACCGACACCGTCCTCCCGTTCATCGATGCGCTGTCGTCGGTGCGGCTGGGCTTGCACTCCCCGCGCAGCGTCGAGGAGATGATCCCCGATGCGCAAGGTCTGGACGAGGGTTTCGAGACCTACCGGACCGCCCTGGCGGAAGCCGGCGCGCTCGACTTCGACGAGCAGATCTACCGGGCGATTGAGATCCTGCTGCGCGACCCCGACGCCCGCACCGCCGCGCAACGTCGCTGCCGCCATCTCCTGGTCGACGAGTTCCAGGATCTCAATGCTGCCCACATGCTCCTCATCCGGTTGCTGTGCGCCCCGGCCTTTTCCTGTTTCGGTGTCGGCGACGACGATCAGGTCATCTATGGCTACTCCGGCGCCACACCCGAATATCTGATCAACTTCGCGGACTACTTCTCCGGTGCGCAGAACTACGCACTCGAGGTCAACTACCGGTGCCCGCCGGCGGTCGTGGGGGCGGCCACATCGGTCCTGTCGTACAACGTGAACCGGATCGCCAAGACGATCAGGACTCCGGGCGACCGCGGGGACGGGTTGGCTGAACCAGACCCGGTTCTCGGCGAGCGCGGCGCGGTGGCAGTGCTGAAGGCACGAAGCGAGGAGTTGGCGAAAACGGCGCGGACCACGATCGACCAATGGCTGGCGACGGGGGTGCCGCCGGCGGAGATCGCGGTCCTCACCCGGGTGAACTCTTCGTTGCTCCCGGTCCAGATTGCCCTCACAGAAGCGGGGATCCCTTGCAACACCCCGCTCGACCGGAGGGCGCTGGATCGAACGGGCATCCGGACCGCCCTCGCCTATCTCCGCATGGGGCTGGACCCCGGAGCAGTGCGCCGGGACGATATTGCGCAGACGATCCGACGACCATCTCGGGGGATCGCCCCCAACGTCATGGCCATGGTGACCGAACGCGCGACGACATCGGTCTCGGACATCAGGCGGCTCGCCAATCGCCTCTCGGGCCGAGACGTACCGAAGCTCCTGGCCTACGCCGACGCCATCGATGCCGTGGCCACTGCGTCTTCGAGGTCGACCTCGTCCGTCCTTCGGGCCATTCGCGTGCAGGTCGGTCTGGGCGACACGATGGACGTCTTGGACTCGTCGCGCCGCGAGGCCGACCGGTCGACCCACACCGACGACCTGGTCGCCCTCGAGGCCGTGGCGGCGCTGCACCCCGAGGCCGCCACCTTCGAGTCGTGGCTGCGAGGGCTGTTGGCCCGGCCACCCGCCGCCGGGCCCGGTGTCCTGCTGGCCACCATCCACAAGATCAAGGGCCGGGAATGGGAGCACGTCATCGTCTATGGGGCCTCAGGAGGCCTGCTCCCCCACCGCTTGAGCGAGGACGAGGAGGGCGAGCGGCGTGTCTTCCACGTGGCGTTGACCCGAGCCATCCGCCAGGTGGTGGTGCTGGCCGATGCGGACGACGCGTCGCCCTTCATCGCGGAGCTCGACGGGAGCAGAGCACGCCGGCCGCTCTTCGACAGCGGCGCCGGAAACGGTCGGGAGGCGAAAACGGCGCCGGGAAGCCCGGGCGGGGGCAGCGCCGGTCGGGGGCAGCGAAGGCGCGGCGGCGCGGCTCCGGCCGCTCGAGGCTCGAAGCACCTGGTGCAGTCGATGCCACCCGTCGAGGCAGACGTGGGACTGACACTCGAGTATGCAGGACACTCGGGAACGGTGGTGGAGCTTTTGGACGCGGCGGCCGCGCTCCAGGTCGGTGATCTGCGAATGACAGTGGGGTTCGGGTCCGAGGTGCGGGTGCTGGGAGCCACCATGGTGCTGACTGCGCCCGGGATCGGGGCGGAAGCTGCGAGCTCGTCCGAGCCGTACGCGCGTGCCCTTCGTGAGTGGCGCCTGGCAACGGCGAAGCGGGATTCGTTGCCGGCGTACGTGGTGCTCAACGACAAGGAGTTGGCGGGTCTGGCCACCACGAGGCCGCGGACGCTCGCCGAGCTGTCCCAATGCCGAGGCATCGGGCCCATCCGACTTGAGCGATGGGGTGACGAGCTCCTCGCCGTGCTGGACGGGGTCGAGGGGTAGTCGTCGACCGACGCGGGCTGATCGTTGCGGCGCCGCCGACGACAGAGCCGGCATGCCCGAATTCGTGGCCCGTCCATGGTAGGTATGGCCCGCATGGTCGTTGAGGTCCGGCAGTCGTGATGGACCGCCGCTCATTTCTCCGGGGCGCTGTCCTCATAGGGTCAGGCGTCCTCACCGCCGGCGCGGTCGGCGGCTGCTCGAGTCCGGGATCGAGTCACGCCGAGGGAGGCAGCACGACCTCGACCGGGAACGGCGGAGGTCCGCCGGACTGGCAGACGTTAGCCACCTCGATTCAGGGCACCCTCTTGCGACCCGGAGACTCCGGCTATCCGGTGGCGGGACACCTGTACAACTCGTTGTACAGCATTGACGCGGCGGCCATTGCGCAGTGCCAATCGGTAAGTGACGTCCAGCGCTGTGTCGCCTTCGCGCGCCAGCACGAGGTTCCCATCGTCGCCCATTCGGGGGGTCACAGCTACGGCGGGTACTCCTCGTGTCCGGGCCTGGTCGTCGACGTCGCACCGTTGCAGCAGATCACGATCGGAGCGGCGGCGGGCTCGGGGCAACAGACCGTCAACGTCGGTGCAGGAGCCATGTTGCTTGACGTGTACAGCCAGCTCGGCGCGCAGGGCCTCTTGCTCCCAGGCGGTTCGTGCCCGACCGTCGGCATCGCAGGCCTCGCCTTGGGCGGCGGGATCGGCGTGTTCGGCCGAGCCTATGGTTTGACCTGCGACCAACTCAGGAGCGTTGACATCGTCACGGCCGACGGCGTGACGCGGCAGTGCGGACCGGGACAGGACAACGGCCTCTACTGGGCCAGCCGCGGCGGTGGAGGCGGGAGCTTCGGTATCGCGACCTCCTTCGGTTTCACCGCCTACCCGATCCCCGCGGCGATCACGCTCTTCACGCTGGAGTGGCCCTGGGGAGCGGCGGCATCGGTGCTCGACGCCTGGCTCCGCTGGATTCCGTCGACGCCCGACGAGTTGTGGGCCAACTGCCAATTGTTCAGCAGCGCCACCGCTGGAAGCGGACTGGTCAAGGTCACGGGGGTGTTCGTGGGCAGCGTGGCCGCCTGCTCCGCCGCGCTGGCCCCGTTGACGACTGCAGTTGGTTCGGCGACGACGTATCGCTTTGTCGGACCCGAGGAGTACTTGACGGCCACCATGATTGAGGCGGGTTGTGAGGGCAAACCCCGGGCCCAGTGCGCTGCACCGGTCCAGTCACCCTTCAGGGCCAAGTCCTCCTACGTAGGCGGGCCACTCCCGCAGCAGACGATCGGCGCGATTGTGTCCGCGCTGTCAACCCTGCCGACCACGCTGCCCGGCGCCGGAGCCGGTGTCGTGTTCGACGGGTACGGCGGACAGATCAACCGGATCGGCTCGAGCGAGACGGCGTTCGTCCATCGCAATGCCGTTGCCTGCGCGCAGTACTCCATCACCTACCCGACCACGGAGCCCGGTCCGAGCACGACGTCGAGCGGAGCGGCGTGGCTCGACCATCTGCAGGACCTGTTCTCGCCGGTCACCCAGGGCTCGTACCAGAATTACATCGATCCGACGCTGACCGACTGGCAGCAGGCCTACTACGGGGCCAATCTGCCCCGCCTGCGCAAGGTGAAACAGACGTACGACCCCGACGACATCTTCCACTTCGCGCAGTCGATTCCGCCGAGCTAAAGCCGCCGCATCAAAGCAAGAGGCGCTACCGGCGGGGCGATCGTGAGCGTCACGCTGCTGCCCGAGCCCAAGGGCCAGAGCCTCGAAGAGCTGACCGGAGAGAACCGGGTACCGACGACTGCCACGGTGCTCGGGGTGGCCGAGAGCCGGGAAGTGCGCTCGGGGGCGCAGGAGACCCGCACGAACGGGGAACGGTCAGCGCAAGGAAGCCCTGACCTGACGGCGGAGCTGTTTCCACGACCGGACCCAGGTCCGCCGGAGCTCCTGTTGCCTCTGCCGCTGCTCCGCCACCAGGCATCCGGCAGCAAAGGCCGAGGCAACCGAAACCGAAGGGTTCGACTCCCCCGATCGACCCTCGACCTGCTTCCGCAGCCAATCCTCGGCCGCGACGGCATCGTGATGCTCACCAAGCACAGTCTGGACCTCCTCGGCGGCCCGGGCCGTCCGGCGACTCGATGCACCAACGATCGGCTCCGCCAGCTCTGCGGCGTAGCGCAGGCGTTTGGCGGCGATCCGGATGCGATGCAGCTGGCGGTCCGAGGGATGCCCGCCCGCTTTGCGCACCCGACGCTGCACGTCCCGGAAGTCGGCGTCAAGGAGCTTCCGCAGCTGACGCCGCCCCGAGCCACCGACAACGCCAACGGGGAGTGTCGGCGGTATTCGGGACGCGGCATGGAGGCGATCCAAGAGGTTGAGGTAGCGCTCGCTCGTCAGTGCCGGGATGAGCCGCTCCACGGCGTCTGCCCGATCCTGGGACAGGGCCGCCTGCAACTCCTCGGGCGCTGTTGCGAGGTGGCCAGCAAGGACGTCGGTGTCGCGGATAGCTCCCAAGGCAGACCCGATCCACTTGAGGTCGCCTTGCACGTGGCGAGTCCAGACAGGATCGAGTCCGGCCTGGAGCGTCTTGAGGTTGGATCGAAGACGTCGCGCCGCCACCCTGGCCTTATGGACATCTTCGGCGGCCACATCCGGCGCGGCGACACGCAGTCGCCATTCGTGGTCGAGGAGTTGTTCGAGACCATCGGCGACCGCGGCGCGCACGACGTCGCGCAGCGGTGCATTCCTGTCGAGCAGCAGATCCTCGTGTCGCGGTGCTCGGAAAGTCCGAGCGCCACGGCGAGCTTCGGCGCGGCGCCGACAGACATGCGGGCCGACGCGAAGCGATCGACGATCTCCCCGACGACGGCGGCCTCGTCCGCCACCAGTTCGAGCTCGACTTGTCGGAATCGTTCGCCCCGACGCTGGCCGCGCAGGACCCGCACCACATCGTCGTCGATCTCCCCGAGGACCTCATCGCTCCCGCCGTGGACAGTCAGTCGCTGGCGGGTCGTCTCGAGCTCGACGATCTCCGCGAGCGGCTCACGCCGGACGACGCCACGGGTCACGTCGGCCACACCGCCGGGAACTGCGTCCCGACGGCCAGACCAGGACAGCTCTGTGCGCTCCCGCGCCAAGCCGCTGCTGGCTGACGGAAGCTTCAGCGTCCAGCTGCCCTCGGACTCTCCCTCCTCGAGCCGGTGGCGAAGCGTGATGCCGCGCTCCCACAGCCGGTAATCCGAGGTATCGAAGTACACGGTGGTGAAGCGGCGCTCCGGGCGTCGCTCGATGCGCCCCACCAGGTCCCTCAGGTCGGGAACTGCCGTTTCGAGCGGTGTCTCGAATTTGAGCTCGCGCTCGAGCTCCGATGTCCGTGCGGCCACTGCAGTGGGGTTACCCCGTCAGCGAAGCGCCGACGCACTCGTGCGGGGGGCGGTCTGCTGGCCCGGCTGGTGCTCGGGAGTGAACAAGACCGTGGCACACCCCTTCGGCGTTCGTCACGGGGGAATACCGGTTCGCGCTCAGGTCAACCGCTCCGCCCCACGTGCGCCTCGGGACCGGCGTCGGGTGGCGGCTCATGGATCGCCGCCTCCCACACACGGGCTGCCGCACGAAGCGCGACCAGTCTGGCCACGCCGGCGCCCATTCCAGTCGCCGTGACCCAGGTCAGCGCGTCCACCCAGGAGGACCGCCGGTCCGCCGGCAGAGGAGGCTCTGACCCGTGGCGCGCCATTTTCCATGCCGTGCCGAGCACTCGCTGCGTCACGAAACCGGCCAGCGCTCCTGACCCCAGCGCAACGACCTTCCAGCCATACGTCTTCACCATCACCCTCTCGTCGTACCCGCCTCTAGGGTGGTTAAAAGGCCTCGTCCGAACTCATCGGCGCCTGTGATCGTCGCACCGGCCTCCTCGACTCGAGCGCCCCAGGCAGTCCGGACCTGCGTCCGGCACGGCAGCTGGCGATAAAGCCCGGCCCGTTCCCGCGCGACGAAAACCGAACGCTGACGCGGCGCCGATGCAGGCAGCCGCGGCAACGGAGGAAGGGATCCGTGATGCGAACGGATTCCCAGCGGCGCTGAGGATCCTCGCACGCGGACCTTGCCGTGACCTCGGAGAGGCGTTGCGCCAATGTGTCCGGTTTCCACCAGGTGACGATGGGTATCACCGTTGCACCGACTCACCACAGATGATCGTCCACTGTCCCGCCGGAGCCAAAGACTCCACGTCTCACGCCTGTCCCTTTGATGCCGTGCAACCGCCTACTCCATCCATTCCAGACGACTCCTGCCAGCACCGCGTCGATCGGCTCGGGTGCGCCCAAGACCACGGGCGAGAGCGGATCTCCGGGGGATCTTGGACGTGAAGCAGGCACAGCGTCTTCTGAGCGCGACCGACCACTGGCAGCGCCGTATCCCACCCGCTGCACTGGTCTATGCAGTCATAACGAAGTTCAGCGACGACAGGGCAAACCAGTACGTCGTCGCACTCGGTTGGTATGGCTTCCTGGCGATCTTTCCATTGCTGCTGGTCGTGATCACCCTCTTCGGCTTCATCGGCGCCGCCTCGCTGGGTCATCAGATTGTGTCGACCCTGCACGAGTTCCCAGTGGTCGGCTCCGAGTTCAATCCTGAGCACTCCTCTCAGAGTCTGCACGGAAGTGATCTGGGGCTCGCCATCGGCCTGCTCGGGTTGCTCTACGGAGCCCAAGGGGTGACCCAGACCGTGCAGCAGGCCATGGCCGATGTCTGGAACATCCCGCAAGTCAGTCTGCCGGGATTTCTTCCCCGCCTCATACGGAGCCTGATCGCCCTCGTGGTGATCGGCGGTGCATTCGTCGTCAACGCGGCGGCGGGTACCGTCGTGACCGGCGCGAGCTCGAATGACGCCATTCGTGTTCTCGCACTCGTAGGAATGGTCCTGCTCAACTGTGTGTCCTACTTCACGGTGTTCCGAGTCGCCACACCGAATCACGTGAGACGACGCGAGCTCCTTCCCGGAGCGATACTTGCCGCCGCGGGCTTCACATTGCTCATCACCGTCGGATCTGGTCTCGTCCAGCATCAACTCCGCAACAGCTCCGCCACCTACGGCCAGTTCGGGTTGGTCATCGGCCTGGTGGGATTCCTGTTTCTCCTGGCGAAGATCAGTCTGTACGGGGCGGAACTCAACCCGGTCATTGCGAGACATCTCTGGCCGCGTGGTATGCAGTCTCACGATCGCACTAACGCCGACAACAGGGTCTTGTCTGACATCGCGTACCAGTCGCAGCGACGAAGAGACCAGGTCATCGGGGTGGGATTCGGCAGAAACGCCGCAGACGAGGCCGCGCTCGACGCGCGACGCAGATCGCATGACGCGTCCGGAGACGCTCGTGAGCCGAGTGAGTGTCCGAACCCGGATCAGACGCCTGCTGGCACCCGTGGCGTCAACCGCTGAGGTTCTCCCTGGGACATGACGAGGCCCGGGAGGTGAGGTCGTCGACGGGCCGCTCGAACCGCACGCCCTTCCCTCGAGGCAGCACGGCCGTTCCATGCCCGGATGAAGCGCACTGATCAGCTGGAACCCCCCAGCGGTGATGAGAGTCGGCGGAACTCGCGGTCAAGACGGGAACGCCCTCACCGTGGACCCAGATTCCGCGGTGCACACGTGATCCGTCTTCGGCCAGGATCAGCGTCAGTGCCGTCTTCAATCCAAGGAACAAAAGTAGATCACCCGAAAGGGTGATTGTGTGGCCGGCCAGCCCGGGAGGATTCTGCAACCCCCTATTGTGGTGCCTACGTGCCAGCTCACAACGACACGAGTGTGAAAGCGATCAAGGCAGTGGGCCGACCGAATCCGGCGGCAACAAAGCAGGGAGAACCAACTATGGCCATGGGCAACGTGCAGACGGAAGCCGACGGATCCTTACCAGGGCTGACGATCGTGGCCGTGTCTGGAGAGGTCGACTTGGCCCTCGCCCCGATGATGGATACCCAGATCTCCGCCGCCATCGGAGAAGGCAACGACATCGTCGTCGACCTCTCGGATGCCACTTTTCTCGACTCGGTGGCTCTTGGCGTCCTGACGTGGGCACTCGAAGCGTGCGAAGAGGCTGGACGCAGCCTCTTTCTCGTGGTCAGCGACCAACGGGTGCTCCGGGTCTTCGAATTGACTGGTTTGACCGCGAGTTTCGCCATCTTCGCGACCCGAGCAGACTTGGTCGGGCATCGCAACCAAGCGGGCTCATCGTCGTGACGAACCAACCGGGTCCCGATTTGGAGATGGACCGGGTGAACCTCACTCTGCCGAATGACGGTGACTATGTCGCCCTCGCCCGCTTCGCCGCTGGAATCGTGGCGGCCCGAGCGGGCTTCGACCTAGAGGAAGTCCAAGATCTACAGCTCGCAGTCGACGAGATGTACGTGTCGAGCGGCGTCCCTCAATCGGGCGGAGGAGCCGAAATCGAGATCTCCCGGTCCGACTCCCAGGTGTCGATGGTGCTCACCTATTCCATCCCCTCCCCGATGGACGCCTCGGAGCGTTCCAACCATGGGGCTACCGAGTTGTCGCAGCAGCTCTTGACAGCCCTGGTCGACGAGCACGGACTCTCCACCGACGACCACGGCACGCCACGCATCTGGATTCGAAAGGCTCACGTTTCATAGCCGTGGATCGGCCACCCACGAATGCAGACGAAGAGCTCGAGCAGTTCCGGGAGTTGGGCCGGACGCATCGTGTCGAGATCCGAGACACGATCATTGAGAATCACCTCGGCCTCGCGCACCATCTTGCGCACCGCTTCGCCAATCGCGGCGAACCCTACGACGATCTGTATCAGGTCGCGTGCATGGCCTTAGTAAAGGCAGTCGAACGGTTTGACCCCGAGAGAGCAGTGAAATTCTCTTCGTTTGCGGTTCCGTACATCGTTGGTGAGCTGAAGCGCCATTTTCGAGACAAGGGTTGGTCGGTGCGAGCGCCGCGGCGAGTGCAGGAGTTGTACCTCGAAATCGGCCCCCAGGTGGAGGCTCTCACCCACGACCTCGGACGCAATCCGACGGTCGCCGAGATCGCGGAATCTCTCAACGAGCCAATTGGCGCGGTGCTCGAGGCCATTGAAGCGAGCCGCATGTACCGAGCCGACTCGCTCGACACGCCAACCGATGACGCCTTCGACACCACGCCGGTGGAGGACACTGATGCAACATTGGATCAGCTCGACAGTCGCGCTGTCCTCACGGAGGCGCTGCGTCGGCTCTCTCCCCAGGAACGCGATCTGATTCGGATGCGATTCGTCGAAGAGATGTCGCAATCGGCGATTGCCAAGAGCATCGGCGTGAGCCAGATGCAGGTCAGCCGTTACCTTGCACAAAGCTTGCAACGATTGCGCTCGCAATTCTGAACATCGGAGCAAGGTGGCTCGATTGGCCTTCCTGCACCGCACTCATTTCTCGAGTCCTGTACTTGTGTTGCAGCGCTGCACGGTACATGCGTGGGGTCGATCCAGTTCGTCGAATACGACCAGGGTCTCCATCGGAGCCTTCATATCTTCAGAACAGCTGTTTTCACCGTTGGACGCCGGGTACAACACACCCGTGACAACCCTCGCCGAACAGCATGACCTGAAGGTGACCGTGACCTCAGCGAGTACCCAGTGCGCCGTGTCTTTCGAAGGGGCCCTGGTCGCTGGCTCCGTTTAGATGGTCCAGCAAACTGTGGATGAACTGGGATGCGTACGCTGCGACCGTGTCGTCCTCGACCTCACCTCGGTCACCAGTCCGGAAGTCCTTCGCCGAGAACGGCTCTCCCACGACAGCCTTGATGTAGTCATTCACGTCGTTGGCGTGTACGTCGACCCAACGCCGCCCCTCCTTATAGGCGAAGAAGTTCGTTCCACGCGATCGGCGATGGAGAAGTGATGTCACCACGCGACAGGCCGGGTCGTTACGAACCTCCAGGGTTCGCTCAATCGAACCTTTGGCCGGGTAGTCGAAGACCATGACGCCGTTGTGAATATGAACGTGTTCCTTCCGCAGGCTTGCGACACCAAAGGTCTCGTGCTCTCGGGCACAGTCCTCCCGTCCGATGCGGAAGAACCCGACGTCGAGGAGACGCACGATCGCTGCCAGGACCCACGACCGAGTGAGGCCCTCGGTTCTCAGGTCACGGCGCACGGCGGCTCGCAGCTTCGGCAACGACGTCGCGAAGTCCTCTATTCGCTCGAACTTCTTCCGATCCCGGTCGATCCGCCACTAGTCGTGATATCTGTACTGGCGTCGGCCGGCGAAATCCGTTCCGATGGCTTGAATATGACCATCGGCCAGGGGCAGATCCACACGTCCGACCATGCTGGTGGCACGGCTAGGTCGCGAATGCGTTGAAGGGTCTCTTCGTCCTTGACCGGCTGCCCGTCGGAATACGCCTAGCTGAAACCACGCCGCGGCGCCGCCTCGAGATGCCGGGCCGTGAACTATCAGAGCGTCGGAGCCGGGCCCATGCATCCCTCCTGAGGTGAGCTCCAGAGAAAAAAGGAACCGAGACGAGGACGCATCGTTTCCGGGGGGCTCGACCGAAGAGCCCGATGTCTGCGCGGCGGTGACCCCCACAGTGACGTACTACCCCCTTCTTCGTTCGTCTTGGCGGGAAGAGATCGCACCGGCGTTCTTCGGGCTCAGCCGGGTGGTTGCGTCGCCCTTCCGTTTGCGGTGGCACCACGTTCCTCGAGCAAGGCACACCTCAACTGCACGGGAATTCCTCCGTCAGGAAGAGCCCGCTTTCACCTTCAGGTCGAACCATACGGTCTTGCCGTCCGAGTTCACGCTTGTGCCCCAGTTTGAGGACAAGATGCTCACCAGTCGGAGACCCCACCCTTGATGGGCCTTGAGAGAAGCTGCACTCTGTGACGGCAAATGCGAGTCCTGGTCGGAAACTCCTACGTGCAAGTGCGAGCCGTCGTATGTGATGAGCAGGCTGAGCACTGTCTTGGCATGGCGCACCCCATTGCTGATCAATTCGGTCAGCAGCAACAGGGTCGTCTCTTCAGCCGTGTTCAGGCCCCACCGCACCAACGCCTGTCTCGCCATTTCGCGCGCCTCACCGGCACTCGCAGCCACGGGTAGAAATTCCGCCTGGAGCCGCACGTCACCGACCGTTCGGCGTGGGAGTTCGATGAACACCATCCCCAAGGGATTGCAGCTCGTGTGAGAACCAACACATACATCGGGTCTACCCTCATCGGTCGCTTGAAAACGATCAGGGCGACGAGGGACCGCACAGTGGCACCAAAAGGAGAATCCCTGGAACGAGTCGCGGGAATCACGTGCGCCGGAACTGGCGTTCACTTCGAGGCATGCGGTTGGGGCTTACCAGGCCGGGAGAAGGATCTCGTCAGAGCCCCGGTGGCTTCGTTTCACAGGGATCGGCAGGACCGAGAGACCACTATCGTTTCGAAACGTGGGGGCGTCTCGCCTCTGCATCCGATCCTGGGCGCTGAAGGTGCGAAAAATCCAAGACCATCTGGCTGACGCCGGACGAGGAGACACTATGGAATTCCGATTCGAGTTGGAGATCGAGGTTCCTCGGGGGAGCCTTCGGAACGAGTCTGTCAATCGTGCGATCGGACGGCCGGCCCGGTGACTGCGGGATCTGGCGCCGACAACTCGACCGCAGCGACTCCCCTCGGGCCGAAGCCACAATGGGCGGCCCAGTTGCCCGCACCTCGCTTGACCCCGGTCTTCCGGCTCGTCGCCACTCTGGGCGAACCGCTCGACGTGGGCGCAACGACATCCGGTCGGCGCCGTGTCGTTGCACTCACCGATGGCACCTTCGACGGCCCTGAGCTCTCGGGCCGATTGGTGCCCGGAGCCAGCGCCGATTGGCAGCTCGTCCTCGAGGACGGCACTGCCCTGGCGGACCTCCGCTACACGCTCGAAACAGAGACGGGTGCGTTGCTCTACGTCCAGGGACAGGGCGTGCGGCATGGCAGCTCCGAGGTGCTGGCTCGCCTGGCACGAGGGGAGGACGTCGATGCCGGCGAGTACACGTTCCGCGTCTCGGTGCGAATCGAGACCAGTGATCGGGACTTGCACTGGCTCAACAAGGGGGTCTTTGTCTGCGTGGGCGGTCGTCAACCGGGCAAGGTGATCTACGAGACCTATCTCGTGGAATGAGCGCGTTCCCTCGGTAAGCGTCTTCAGCCAGAGGGTTACGATTCTCGGGCACAGAGCCCGGCACGCACAAGACCGGTGCCTCACCTGGAGGTCGTGATGCCCTGGTTTCCGGATTTCGTCGGTGCCGCCGAGCTCGCGCGCCGTGACACTCAGGTGGCCGGACGGGCCGACCCCGTGGCCCAATACCTCCGGGCCCTCGAAGAGGGCAACGCTCGGCTGCTCGAAAAGGTGTGGCCGGGTCAGGTCGTGGTCTATGACCCCTTGGTCGGAGAGGTGCAGGGGCACCGCGAGCTGCGGCATTTCGTCACTCGGAACCGGGCCTGGCTGGCCGACCACGGGGCCAGCACCGAGACGGTGGCCGCCATTCGCGTCGGTCGACGGGCGGTCGTCGAGTTGGTGGCCAGCCTCGAAAGCGAGGGCGGCAGGGTCACGTGGCCGATCGCCGTGGTGGCCGACTCGGCCGACGACCATTCGGTGATCTTCCGCACGTATTGCAGCACGTTGCCCTTCGACGGACAGCGCCACCTGCGGTCTCCCATCCTCGAACCCGGTGGTCAGTACCCAGGTGATGTCGTCGGCCGCTACTGGGCGGCGCTCCAAGCCGGCAGCGCGGACGAGATCGCGGAGACGTTCCTCCCCGATGGCTATTTTCGAGGGCCCATCGGCCCCGATGCCCTCCATCGCGGAACGGATGAACTGCGCACCTTCTACCTCGACTGCTTCAGTACCGGGGGCATCACCCTCGAACTGTGCGCCCTGACCGACGATGGCCAGCGGTGCGCAGTGGAATACAACTGTCTGCGCTGGGGCGAGGCCGACCTGCCGCCACAGGCCGGCCTCGCCGTCTTCGAGCGCGGAACTGATGAGCTGCTGGCGGCGGTCCGGGTCTACGACGACGTGGTCCGACCTTCGACCCCGTCCGGTCCGTTGCCGCGGCTGAACGCTCTCGGCCAACAGAGGGGCGATCTTCGGGCAACCCAGCACATTTCCCGGTGCATCGGTGTGAGTTCGGTGCGACAATCTGCCCAGTACAACCACCGAGGAGGCCCCGATGAGTACCACCGACACACAGGGCGGCCAGAGCGTCGACCTCAAATTCGAGGCCGTGGTGATCCCGGTGGCGGACGCCGACCGCTCAAAGGCGTTCTATTCGGGTCTCGGATGGAGGCTCGACGCCGACTTCTCGTTCGACAACGGCTTCCGCGTGGTGCAGTTCACGCCACCGGGGTCGCCCTGCTCGCTCCAGTTCGGCGCCAAGATCACGGCGGCAGAGCCGGGGTCTGCCCATGGCCTCTACCTGATCGTCTCTGATATCGACGCCGCACGCACAGAGCTGACCGATCGGGGAGCCAAGGTCAGCGAGGTATTCCATGCGGGTTCGCCAGGAGCACAACTCCAGCCGGACGACACAAGTGGGCGTGTCAGCGGCCGTGATCCGGATCACCCGAGCTACAACTCGTTTGCGACGTTTGAAGATCCGGACGGCAACGGCTGGCTCCTGCAGGAGGTCACCGATCGCCTGCCCGGCCGAATCGAACCAGATCTGACCTCCTTCAGCTCCAAGGGGGACCTGGCCGCCGCCCTGCGGCGGGCGGAGGCGGCCCACGGCGAGCACGAGAAGCGGACCGGCCAGGCAGATCCCGATTGGCCAGATTGGTATGCCGCGTTCATGGTGGCCGAGCAGACAGGTTCGGAGCTGCCCTCATGAGCGACTATGACGTGATCGTGTTCGGTGGTGGCGCACCGGGTGAGCACTGCGCAGCCGCCCTCGCTGCTCGAGGGAAAAAGGTCGCGGTGGTCGAGCGTGAACTCGTCGGAGGCGAGTGTTCGTATTGGGCCTGCATCCCGTCCAAGTCGCTGCTGAGGCCGGGAGAAGCCGTCCAGGGCGCGCGCGAAGTGGGCGCGCACGCCAACGTGGACGTGGGCGCGGCCCTGGCCTGGCGGGACTTCATGGTCTCCAACTACTCCGACACCAGCCAGGAGCACTGGCTGGCCAGCCGTGGCATCGATCTCCTGCGCGGCGCCGGCCGCCTGACCGGGACCGGCGTGGTCGAGGTCGACGGCGTCCCTCACACCGCGGAGCACGTCGTCGTCGCCACGGGTTCGGAGGCGTTCGTACCGCCGATCCCCGGCCTGCGGGATCTCGAAGGCATCTGGGGTACGCGCGAGGCAACGAGCATGAAGGACGTTCCCCGACACCTGCTTGTTCTGGGGGGAGGAGCAGCCGGCGTCGAACTGGCGCAGGTCGTACGGCGACTCGGGGGTGAAGCCGTGATCATCGAGGGTGCTGACCGCGTGCTGCCACGGGAACCCCTGGCGCTCGGCGAAGCGCTGGGCGAGGCGCTCAGCCGCGATGGAATTGAGCTCATCCTCAAGCGGCGGGCGTCCGCGGCCCGCCGGGACGGGGACGACTACATCCTGGAATTCGAGGACGGAGGAGAGGTGCGGGGCGACCGGATCCTGGTGGCAACGGGTCGGCGTCCACGCGTCGAGGGTATCGGTCTGGAGTCGGTCGGCATCACCGTCGATCCCAAGGGGATCAAGGTCGACGACCACCTGCGTGCAGGTGAGCGACTGTGGGCGATCGGAGACGTCAACGGGATCTGGCCGCTCACGCACGTCGGCGAATACGAGGGTGACGTCGTCGCGGCCAATATCGCCGGCGAGTCCCGACCTGCGAATTACGAAGCCGTGCCTCGGGTGACCTATACCGATCCCCAGGCCGCATCAGTGGGTGAGGTGGAAGGGGTCTACAGCGCCACCGCCGCCCTGTCCGAGGTACCGAAGGCCGCGACCTACACCCACGATTACGCGCAGTCCAACGGATTCCTGACGCTCCTCAGCGACGGGACGAGACTGACTGGCGCCTACGCACTCGGACCAGAAGCCGGCGAATGGATGCAACAAGCGACACTTGCCATCCGAGCACGAATTCCGCTCGAGGTGTTGCTCGACACGATCCAACCTTTCCCGAGCTTCTCGGCGATCTTCGACTCCGCGTTGAAAGAGCTGAGCATGACGGTGGCAGACATGCCGCAGCCGCCAAGACCGATGAACGCCCAGATGTCCAACCTGTCCCCGTAGGCGCCGGCGGCTACCCCGCGGACCTGGGGGCCTCGCCGTCGGCGGGAACGTGCACCACGGTGCGGCCCATCGTCTCGCGGCGCTCGAGCGCCTCGAGTTCACCGGGCACCTCGGCGAAGCCGATACGTCGGCCGATCACCGGACGGATCGATCCTGCCGCGGGCGAGATGCAAAATGCGGCTCCAAATCTCAATTCCCTGCGCAGTGGACAGGAAGTTCATGCCGAAGGGCCGAGCGGGCCGCGGCGAATCGGCGTATGCGAAGCAGATCCCGACCAGATCAAAATTCCCATAGATGCTCGGCTGGATAGGAAGCGGATGCTCCTCCGCCTCGATGCCGGAGGCGAACCCGATGATGAGGTGCCGCCCATTGAAGGCCATGATCCGGAATGTGTCCGTCGTCACTGCCCCGCCCACGGTGTCGAAGGCCACGTCGACTCCCCGGCCATTGGTGATGTCGTCGACGAAGGCAACGAAATCACTGCTGCGGTAGTTCACCGCGTAGTCGGCACCCTGCGCCAGGCAAAAAGCGACCTTCTCGTCGGTCCCCGCCGTGCCGATCACGGTCGCACCCAGGGCCTTGGCCAGCTGGACCGCGGCCGACCCGACGCCCCCCGCAGCGGCGTGGACGAGCACGACGTCACCCGGCTTCACCCGCCCACGGATCTGCAGGGCGAGGTAGCTCAGCTGGTACGGGAAATACATCGCCATCCCCTCGTCGGCGCTGAGCCAGTCCGGAAGTTGCTGGAGCATCGCCCCGTCGAGAAGTGCGGCTGACGCATAGGCGCCCTGCACGCCCACAGTGGTACCCACAACCCTCCTGCCCAGGAGTCCTTCACAACCCGGTCCGACGGCCTCCACGGTGCCAGCCGCCGCCATGCCGATGACGAAGGGTGGTTCGAACCGCAACAGCCCGTAGCGTCCACGAATGGTGTCGACGTCGTTGAAGTCGAGGCAGAAGGCCTCGACGGCAATCCGCACCTGGTTCGCTCCCGGTTCGCCGACGTCCACGGTCTGCATCTCGAGGGCAGCGGACGGTGCGGTCAGCTTGGTCACCATCCAGGCCGTTGCGACTGTCGTCACAGGGAGCCTCCGTAGCGGACGGGCAGGTGCTTGATCCCGTTGAGCCACGAGGAGCGGAGACGGCGAGGGGTGCCGGTCAACGTCGTCTCGGCCAGTTCGTCAGCGATCACGTCGAACATCACTCTGAGCTCGAGGCGGGTCAGATTGGCGCCGATACAGAAATGCGAGCCGCCCGCACCGAACGTGACGTGGGGATTCGGTGCGCGACCGATGTCAAACCGTCCGGGATCGTCGAACACCTCTTCGTCGTAGTTGGCGGAGGCGAAATAGAGGCCTACTCGTTCACCTTCTCGCACAACCCGGCCGGCCACCTCGGTGTCCTCCGTCGCTGTGCGCTGAAGGACGACGGCAGGAGAAGCCCAACGCAGGATTTCGTCGATCGCGCTGGCCGGCTTCTCGCATCGCCAACGTTCCCACTGATCCGGATGCTCGAGAAAGGCCAACATGCCGTGCGTGATCGCCTGCCGGGTGGTCTCATTACCCGCGACAGAAAGGATCATGAAGAAGAACGCGAACTCCTCGCTACTGAGGCGATGACCATTGGAGTCGGGTTGGACAAGTCGGCTGGTGACGTCCCCGAGATCGTTCTCGAGTCGCGCTTCGGCCGCGGCATGTGCGTACGCGAACATTTCGACGACTCCCGAGTGCTCGCTGCTGGCGTATTCGGGGTCCTCGCTGCCAGCCATTTGATCGCTCCAGTCGAACAGCTGCTGGCGATCCTCGGGTGGAATGCCCATGAGACCGGCGATGGCCTGCAAGGGCAGGTGACGGGCGACGTCGATGACGAAATCCCCCGTGCCGTCGTGCTTGGCAGCCCAGACGATCCGATGGGCTCGTTCGTACAGGTCGTTTTCGAGCCCGGCTAGAGCTCGCGGCGTGAAGCAGCGGTTTCCCACCCTGCGCACTCTCGTGTGCCGAGGTGGGTCCATGCACAACAAGAGGTTCCGGGTTGACTCCCCCGTGGGGTCGGACTCGTCCAGCCGGCGGACGAACGCGGAATGGGTCTCCACTGACCACCCCGGACTCCTCGTCACGGCGGCGATGTCGTCGTGGCGGGTGATGGCCCAGAATCCGGCGTCGCCATACCCGGCCTCGGACGCTTGGGGGTTCCACCGGATGGGCTCGTTCCGGCGCAGCCACGCGAACTCATTGAGGGGCAGACGATCGGCCAGGAGATCGGGATCGGTCAGATCGAGACGGGCGTCGACGGCTGTTGGTGGCACGACGCTGGACCTCCTTGCTCCACTCCCCTGACGCCAGTGAACGTAGACTTTGACACCGATTGGTGTCAACTAGGCCGAGGTCCGGATGGAATACCAGGTGACAATGCCGTTTCGTGGCGTCAGCGCCGCGGACCGGCGCGCAGATCGACGGAACCGTCTCGTCGGATCCGCGTTCGAGATCGCCGGCAGCGAGGGAGCAGCCGCGCTTGGCGTCGGTCGTGTCTGCCAGGCCGCCAGGCTGACCAAGCGATATTTCTACGAGAGCTTCGGATCGCTCGCCGAACTCCAGAGCGCGGTGGTGGACCATGCGATTGCCGTCATGTCCGAGCGGGTGGATCCGTTCCGGCCCACCGGTCCGGGCGCGCCCCCGAAGGCGTGGCTCGACGCGTTCGTCGGCGCGCTGGTGGACGACGAACGTCTCGCACGAGTCCTGCTCGCCGAGACCCACGGAGGGGCGCTCAGCCCTTTCAGGCACCAGATCATCGACGTGGCCGTGGCGGGGATGGCACCCACCGAATCGGACCCCCAACTCGACCTCCGTGCCCGCCTCGTGGCCTACGCACAGATCGGGACCTTGAGCGAGCTGTGCCTGGCCTGGCACCAGGGGCGGTTGAGGATGGAACGAACGAGCCTGGTGGACGTCCTCGCCGATCTGTTTGTCCGTCTCGATGGAGCCCGCTCCGGAAATCTGGAGCAGATGGGGCCGGGCCGAAGCGAGCCGTGAGGACTGCCGCCACGCTCCCCTTCTCACGAACAGCGAGAAGCTCACGTGCTCGGGCCAGGCTCTCTCGTGAAGGCCGGCCACCGGCATTGCAATGGGAACGGCTCCGAGCGTCTGCCAGCGGATCTGCATGTGCAGGCACGAAGTTCAACAACTTTTCGACCGGTCAGGTCTAGACCGCAAGCAGTACCCCCTATTTCTGTTCTGCGGGAGTGCAACTATCCAATGTCTCGGTCGCGCCGACCCGGCCAGGTGATGGCTCAGCCTCAGCCGAAAGCGGACAATCGGCACCCGAGTGGAGCGCCCGCTCGGCAAGCCGGGATGGGTTGCTCCAGGCCATTGAGCACGCTGAGCAATACGGCCGGCGTGCCGCAGTCGCTCTTGCCCCGACCATCGAAAACCTGGCGATGCTCGGGCGGCAACTGGAGATGGGGTGCTCGGTCGAGTCGATCCTCGAGTTCATGGTCGTCACGGGCGGAGCGGAGAAACGGCGAGCCGCAGACGAGGCGATCCATTGCTATCAACATGCGGTCATCGAATTGCGCGCGCTCTTGATGCAGGCGCTGGTGGCCGAGTCGGGATCTCGAGTCGGCGAGGTCGGGCGGATGACGAGCGGTCTTTCTGAAGCAGTCGCCCAGCTCTCAGAGGTGGACGAATCGATGTGGAGAAAGGCCCGAGGTGCGGAATGACGAACGCTAAAGGCAACCCTGGGTTGCGAACCGACCCCAAGAGGGTGAGATCGGGTAGCCCCCGCAATAGCGGGCGAGGGAGTCGCCAACCACGAACCGAAACCTGCGATGCGGCGTCAGAGACCGCCGCATTCTCCTGGGCACGCACCGAAGGAGCAGCCACATGGCCCCGACAAGCCAGGTCGCCCTTGTGGATCAGGCTCGGGCTCGGAGATGCCGACGTCCTCCTCGGCTTCGGATTGGTGGCTGCCTATTGCTTCTTCGTGGTGGTCGCGATGGTCTTTTCACTCGGAGACATCTACGGGCCCGGCCCGGTCGTGGTCGTCGGCCTCACCATGGCAGCCGACAGCTGCCTGCTGGCCTTCTCGGGCCGGCGTCTCAGCGGTCGATGGCTGCTCTGTTTTCCGCTCCTGCTGGTCGCGAGCGAGCTCGGCCTGTCCGTCCTCGTCCCAAGCGGCGAAGCGGCCGAGTTCGCGGGCTTCTTCACCTTGATGTTCGTCTTCATCGGTCTGACGCAACGACGTGGGATGGGACCGCTGTTCATCCTGGTCGCCGGTCCGGCGTGGGCTTCCATTGAGCGGCCGTGGACCGACGAGGTGGCAGTCAAATCTGTCCTAGCACTCGCCGTCTGGTTGCTCATCTCGGAGGTCCTCGCGGCTCGGACCGATCGAATGCTGGTCCGAACGAAGCACCTTGTCACCATCGTGAACACGGACGTCTTGACGGGACTCGGAAGTCGCCTCTACCTGTCGGACTGCATTGAGCGCGTCGTGAGGAGAGCCGATGCTCCGAGCTCCACGCTGCTCTCCATCGATCTCGACGGGTTCAAGACGGTGAACGAGGCGTACGGTCCCGCCGCCGGCGACGAGCTTCTGGTGGCCGCGGCGAGACGAATCGAGTCCATCCTCCACGCAGGAGACATTGCAGCGCGACTCGGGGCCGATCAATTCGTTGCCCTCTTCGAGGGCTGCAACCTGACGCAAGCAGAACGGAGGGCCCAGCAGCTGCTGGCTCGAATCAACGAGCCTTTCGGGCTCAGCCAGGGACGGGTGGCGATTACTGCGAGCATCGGCATCGTTGGCATTACACCGCCCACCACAGCAGACCTCGTCCTCCGTCAGGCCGACCGAGCGCTGAGCGATGCGAAATCGGCGGGTCGAAACCGGGTGTCCGTGCATGAGTGTGCCATGGAGGAGCGGACGATCCGGCGCCTCGAACTCGAGACTCAACTGCGAGATGCCCTCGCCAATGGCGAGTTCGAGGTCCACTATCAGCCGGTCGTCCATTCCAGTCTGGACACCATCGTCGGGGCGGAAGCCCTTGTGCGCTGGCGGCACCCAGAGCGGGGTCTCCTGACGCCAGACCAGTTCTTGGCCGTCTCGGAGGACATCGGCGTCATCGGACCACTCGGTGATTGGGTGCTCCGCCAGGCGTGTCATCAAGCGAAACGATGGCAGTCCATTGATCCGGCCCGGGCCTTCTCGGTCGCGGTCAACCTCTCGGCACCCGAGATGTTCTCAGCTGACCTGGTGTCCCGGGTGCGCAGCGCACTCGACGAGTCTGGATTGGCGGGTACGTTGCTCGTACTCGAAATCACTGAAGGCATCATCATGGCCGATACCGAGCAAGCAACGCGCCAACTCACCGAGCTCCGAAAACTTGGCGTGCGGATTGCGATCGATGACTTCGGCACGGGATATTCGTCTCTCGCCTACGCACGTGAGCTTCCCGTCGACATTCTGAAAATCGACCGCAGCTTCATCGCCCCGCTCGACGTCGATCACCAAGCTGTGGCCCTGGTCCGGGCCATCGTCGGCATCGCCCGCGCCCTCGATCTCGACGTCATTGTCGAGGGAGTAGAGACGGCGGCACAACTCGACCTCCTTGACGATCTGGGCTGTCACGTGGTTCAGGGCTTCTACTACGGCAAACCCACCAGTCACTCTGCTCTCGAAGGTCGACTCATCCGCTCGCACGCCGGGGTCATCGACCGGTAGGGCTCAGATCGCGCAGGCGCCGTTTCGGCGGCGAAATGAAGCTGGTCAGCAGAACGCCGTACTAAATCCCGGTCTGTTCCGCTCGAATCGGATCGGGATCCGGAACGTGAGGCATCGAGCGCGTTCGGCGGAATGGAGCCGAAGCGACCCGCCTCGAAATCCTCGACAGCCTGGCCGATCTCGGCCTTGGTGTTCATCACGAAGGGGCCGTAGTGCTCGACCGGCTCTCCAATCGGCTGCCCTCCCAAAAGCAGGATTTCGAGGGAGTCTGCTCCAGACTCGAAGCGGTCGTCCGCACGGATCGCGACCCAATGGCCGGGCCCGAAGGCGGCCAACTGGCCGACGTGGATCGGCCGCCCGTCACTGCCGATCCGTCCGGATCCGGCCAGCACGTAGAGAAGGGCATTGAAGTTCGGGTCCCACGGCAGCTCGAGGAGTGCCCCAGGTGTCACGCTGGCATGCATCATGGTCATCGGCGTATGGGTGGAGCCCGGGCCTCGGTGATCGCCGAGCCGGCCCGCGATGACCCGCACCAGGCCGCCCCCGTCGTCCGTCGACAGCAGGGTGACCTCGTCGGCCTCGAGGCCTTGGTAGGCCGGGGGGATCATTTTGTCCTTCGCCGGGAGGTTTACCCAGAGTTGAATGCCGTGGAAGAGACCACCTGAGACGACGAGTTCCTCCGGGGGCGTTTCGATGTGCAGGATTCCCCCACCTGCAGTCATCCATTGGGTGGCCCCGTCGGTAATCAGGCCACCGCCACCGTGGGAGTCCTGGTGGGCGAAGGTGCCGTCGATCATGTAGGTCACGGTCTCGAAGCCCCGGTGCGGATGCCAGGGCGTCCCCTTGGGCTCACCCGGTGCGTAGTTGACCTCCCCCATCTGGTCCATGTGCACGAAGGGATCGAGCTCCGCCAAGCTCATGCCGGCGAAGGCCCGCCGTACGGGGAAACCCTCCCCTTCGAGGCCGGTGGGCGCCGTGGTCACGGATCGCACTGGCCGCTCGTACGTCCCTGCCCGCTCCGGCGCAGGGATTCTTGGCAATCTCGACAGGTCGTCGACGGTTACTGCCGGCATGAATGCCTCCAATCGGTTGGTTCACTCGCTCGGTTGTGTCACCCGTTCACTCGGCACACACCGCGCTCAATACTTAACATGGTGACCGATTCAGAGGAGGGGCGCATCTCCTTGGCGGTCTCACGAATCCGAGGCCCGATGGTCCAGTCCGAGCCGGTCTGCGATCCGCTGGAACTCCGCCGACAAGGAACAGAATTTCCAAACAGAAGGGAAAATGTCATGGCCTCCGACCACCAGGCAGCCGTCGAGGAACACTGGCAGGCTTCAGAACGTGGAGACTCCCAGGTTGAGCATGCCATCTACAGCAAGGATGCGATCCTCGACTATCCGCAGTCGGGTGAGCGGTTCCGGGGTCGCGACAAGATCGCCGCGCAGCGAGGGGCCCACCCCGCCGAGCGGCACTTCACGGTGCTTCGAATCGTCGGCGGCGACGATCTTTGGGTGAGTCAGTGCATCATCACCTACGACGGCGCACCCAGTTACTCGGTCAGCATCATGGAATTCGCAAACGGGGCCGTGATCCACGAGACCCAGTACTTCGGTGACCCGTTTGGCGCGCCGGAGTGGCGCCGAGAACTGGCCGAGCCGATGCCGGGACGGACCATCACCAGAGCGTGATCGAAGGGGCTGGGAGATCCGCTCCTCGTGGACCGAACGGATTGAGGACGCGTCCGCCAGCACGGACAGATCTGCGAGCCGCACACCGGTCCCGCTCGTATTCGACACGCCGGGGATGCTCGGGGCAGCTCGGATGTTCTACAAGCCGCCGCGTTTGATCCCGATTGTGTTTCCCTCGGTGAAGCGGATCGGCGGATCCAGGGTATCGACCAGGAACATATCCCGATCTCCGCGATCCCAGGCCTCACGAAGCCCCGGAGCCCCCAGGTCAAAATCTGGGCGGGTCTTCTGCAGCACTGCGCGCAGATCGACGTGCAACTCGTGCATCGTCGGTCGCCCCCAATACCAGTAACCGTTGTAGATCTTGAAGATCCGGAGCCCCGGTTCCAAGACGAAGGTATGAGGGATCATCGGATTGTGTGGATCCGTGAACTCTTCGATACCAAGGTCTTGTTGCACCGTTCTTTCGGGATCTCCCAGAAATGGCCACAAGGCCCCTACGGAATCGCGGAACTCGTTCAGGTTGAGCGGGTTGTCGGTACAGATCACGACCAGTCGGGTGTAGGCAACGCGGAATTCCGGGTAACTGTCGACCAGATTCCTCAAGAACCGATGTTCCTTCGGGTCGTACGATCCCCGGGAGAGATGGAGAACCATTGGGTTGCCGCCCTGAAGTTCTGAGAGCTTCCGGAGCTCTCCAGCCTGGTCCTCGAGTTGGTAGTCAGGGAAGGTCCCTCCGACCACGATGTCCTCTCGCACGCATGACCTCCTTGATCCGTTGATCCATTGGTCCGTCCATACCACCTGGCGCCCGTGCTCGCGCAACTGAGCAGTCCGAACACTCAGTCCTCTCCCTCCAAGCGCAAGACCAGCTCGGCCACGATCTCACCCGCAAATTTCTGTTCGATCCCGGGCACCTCGCAGACGGGCGTTGCTATCACGACCAACTCCTCATTCGATCCGGCTGGAGGTGCCCGCACCAGCCCCCATCGGGCCTGTGGTGGCGTCGACCGACCCGTCCAGCTACGACGTATACGACGTCGGCGCCGACTGAGGAGCTCTCTTGTTCCATCCGTGGAAGTTCGTGTAGTCGCCCGCGTCCCAGGCCTCGCGCAACCCCGGCTTGCTCAAGTCCCAGTCGGGGCGGATCTCACTTGTCGCAGCACAGAGGTCGGCCCACAAATCGGAGAAGGACGGGCGGCCCCAGAACCAATATCCGTTGTACACGCTGTGGACCACCAGTCCCGGTTTCAGGACCAGGGTATGAGGGATCATCGGATCATGCTCGGGGTCGGTGTACTCCTGAATGTCCAGGTCCTTCTGAACCGTCCGAGCGGGATCGGAAAGGAAAGGCCATTGGGCGCCGACCGAGGCACGAAACTCTTGGGTCGAATGGTGGTCGTCGGTGGAGATTGTGACGATCTGGGTGTAGGACACGGCGACCTTCGCGTAGTTCGCGGCGAGCTCGAGGTGCTGCTGATGCTCCTTCGGGCAATAGTTGCCTCGAGCGAGCGTCAAGACCAGGGGATCCTCGCCTTGGATTTCACTCAGCTTCCGAACCGTATTGGTGTGATCTGGAAGCGCGTAGTCGGGGAAGGTGCCTCCCGGTGTGATGTCAGATCGCATGAATCACCACTCCTCTTCTCTTCGCATCGATCGCTCGAGCTTGTCGGCAGAAGCCGGGCCCGGCCCCGGGCGACGTACCGACGTTTCGAATCAAGGGTATCCGCCACGCCGGTCTCCGTCACCCCCCATCGCTTTCACCGCCCGGTCGGTGGGGGACCATCCTTCACCCGTTCCTGGGGTCGTCCCTCGGGTCGAGGTAGTGAAGATCAAGCGGGCCGATGGCCGTCACCTGGGTCACGTAGGCACCGGACTTCGCCCAATGAAAATGGGGCGTGCCACCCGGGAGCACGACGACCGCACCCGGTGGGTATGCCCGTAATTCTGCCTCGTCGAACCGACGCCCCAGCCCTATGTAGAAGACGCCGGAGATGACCGTGTAGACGCGGTCCTCTGGGTGCTCATGCGGCATCAGCTTGACGCCCGAGGGAACCATGACCCTGATGACGTACGGAGCTGGCTTGGAAGGTTCGCCGACGACGATTGCCAGGCGCGCCGAGGGCGGGAAGCTGGCAAACGGCTTCCAGTCGATGTCGTCGGGTAGGACGGACCTGAACACGTCCTGGCCTGGTTGGTGGGTCCGCGTCATGGGTGGACCTCCGAACTCGTCATAGGAGTGGCCCAGCGCCACTGCTCCTCGAAGTCTGGCACCTCCACCCGACCAACGCCCGAGGCCGAGGGGCGAGCCAAGACCTGCCGGGAGTGGCCTCTTGGCGCCCTGGGAGATCAACCGGCTTTCGTCAAGCCCGCAACTGTGCCTTAGCCGCTTCGATGGCTGCTTTCGCCTCAGGCGTGAGCACTTTCGGTGCCAACGCCATGTCATCTATCGACCGCACAATGATCCACGCCACAAGAGCGCGAGCGACATGCTTGTCGTCTGCGGGAATGACGAACCACGGCGCCCGCTTCGTAGAGGTGGCGGTGAGGACTTCCTCGTACACTGCCTGATAGTCGGACCAGTAACTGCGCTCCGCAAGATCGGCCTCGAGAATTTCCAGTTCTTCGTCGGATCGTTCAGCCGGTCCAACAGCCGCTGGCGCTGTTCATCTTTCGAAAGGTGCAAGAAGACCTTCACAACCTGCGTGCCATTGCGATCGAGGTGCTTTTCGTAGGCGTTGATGTCCTCATGGCGCTGGCGCCAGAAAGTCGACGAGACGTCGCTGTTGAGAGGGAAAAGTCGGTCGGGATGCACACGCACCACAACCACGTCTTCGTAGTAGGACCGGTTGAAGAGTCCGATATGGCCTCTGGGTGGCAGGTGGGTTGTCGAACGCCACAAGAAGTCATGAGCCAACTCCTCGCCCGACGGCTCCTTGAAGGACGTGACCGTGCAACCCTGCGGGTTCACTCCCGACATCACGTGCTTGATGGTGCCGTCCTTCCCAGCGGCATCAAGCCCCTGCAGAACGACCAACAGGGCACGGCTTTGTGTCGAGTACAGCAGCTCCTGCGCCCCCTCCAACTCAGCGGTGAGGTGGTCCAGATCCCGATCCGCCGCCTTGTCACTCACCACTTCAGCCCCAGACGTCGGCCGGGCGTCCAACTGAGGCTGGTGCCCCGGATCAACTCGAAGTTCTTTGAAGAGCGCGTGGCCAAGCTTCATCTCTGAAATTCTAGAGAGCTTGACGGCTGCATGAGAGACCACGGTCATCAGCTCCGGACGGCGGGCGCAGTGCTAGATCCGAAGCCCGTCCACCGCGGTCGTGATGTCTCCGAAGACTTCATCGACGGACTGCTCGCCATTGATGTTCAGGAGTATCCCTCGACTGGCGTAGAAGCCGAGGAGCGGTTCCGTTTGAGACTCGAACACCTCGAAGCGATGCGCGATGGTCGTCTCATCGTCGTCTGCGCGCTTCTCTCGGTCCTGGCGGGCCTCGAGGCGCCTGAGTAGCTCGTCATGACCCACTCTCAAATACACGACGGCCTGAAGCTCAATGTCTCTGATTTCCTGCGCCACCGAGTAGGCCACCTCCGCCTGGCGCAGGGTTCTCGGAAAGCCATCGAGGACGTAGCCGCCGTTGCTGGCCGCCTCGAGAAGCGGGCTCGTCAACATCTCAAAGACCAGTTCGTCCGGGACCAGATCGCCCTGTCTCAGGTAGGACGCTGCAGTTTTCCCGATCTGCGTCCCCTTGTTGACCTCGGCTCGCAAGAGATCTCCGCTCGACAAATGTGCGATCCCGTAGTGAGCAGACAGCTTCGTGGCCTGTGTTCCCTTTCCGGCACCCGGGTACGCCACCAGCAGAAGTCGCATCCTCGTCACCCTATTGGCACCCGGTGGCGGGGACGACTGGTCGCCTCGTGTCCCGCACCACCTTCGCGCAGGCGGCCACTCGACAACATCGCCATGAGGACGGCCACGTGCCCGCTCACAACCTCGTGGCGACCCATGAACGGCTCAAGGCAAGACTCCTCCGGCACGGGGTGAACGCGCCGCTGTCCGGCGTCCCTCGGCCAGCGCGAGCCCAGCGAGCAGAGCGTTCCGGAGATCACGCGGATCGACGACGGCGTCGTAGGAGAGCCGACTGCCGGCGGTGACTGAGGCCCTGGCCTGCTCCGCCGCCAGGCGCGCCCTTTCTTCTGGGTCCGCCACGGCGCTCCCCTCAGAACTCGCCGGCAGAGCGCCGAGCGTGATGGACGGGAAGGCCAGGGTGATCGTCTGGCCATCGAACGGATTCATGGCCATGATCGATGAGCCGAAACCGAAGGCCTTGCGCAAGGTGACGTGCAGCTTCGGCACTGTCAGCCGGTGCTGAACCGCGAACATGCGTGCGGCGTGGCGCAAGATTCCTTGCCGCTCCGCCAAGGTGCCCGCCAAGACACCAGGATTGTCTGCCAGGAAGACGCATGGAAGCCCAAAGGCCCCTGCGACGTCGAGAAAATGCGCAGCCTTGTCGGCGGCTGCACTGTCCACCGTTCCGGCCATCACGCCTGGATCGTTCGCAACGATGGCGACATGCTGCCCTCCAAGAGCGGCCAGCGCGGTGACGATCGAAGGTCCGAACGTCGGCTGAATCACCAGGAGAGACCCCTCGTCGACCAGCGTGTGGAGGACAGGGGTCATTGAATAGGGGCGGCGAGGATTGGCGGGAATAAGGTCCAAGATGCCGTCCAACCTGCGGGGACCGGTGTCGGGTCCCTCTCGATGGGGCGGTGCCCCCCACGCGTTGAGCGGGAAATACCCGAGGTAGCGCCGGGCCAAGGAGATGGCCTCCCGGTCGTCGGCGACGACGTTGTGGACGACACCGGACGCGTCGGCCGCCACCTGAGGCCCGCCGAGAACCTCCTTCGTGACATCCTCTCCGGTCGCCGATTTCACCAGCGGCGGCCCGGCGGCGAAGATGGAGCTCGATTCGGTCATCACCGCGAAGTCCGAGAGGGGGGCGGTGAGAGCCCCGTGTCCGGCGGAGGCGCCCAACACCAGGCACACGATGGGCACGATGCCCGACAACTCGGCCAAACCCATGAGGTCCCCGGGTCGCCGTCCGGTCGCGGAATCCGTGACTCGATGGCCGGCTCCTTCGAGCATCATCACCAGGGGCACACGTTCTTGCAGCGCCAGCTGGCACAAGCGAAAACGCTTATCTGAAGCGCCGCTGCCGATCGATCCGCCGAGCACGGTGACGTCCTCCGCGCCGGCCAGGACCGGTCGGCCCCCGACGAGGCCCGATCCCGCCACGAGAGCATCGCCGGGTACGGGTGGATCCTCCGTCGTGCCCACCAGCTGCCCGATCTCGGTGAAGGAGTCCGGGTCGAAGAGGGCGGCTATCCGCTCACGGGCATTCAGACGCCCCCGCTCGCTCTGACGGACGAGGCGGGCCTCGCCGCCCATCGCCAGTGTCTGGGTCTTCCGGCGCTCGATCTCTTCAAGGGCAGGACCCCAGCCGTGATCCTCGTCGGTCATCGCCGCGAACCCTCCCTCTTCACCCCAGCTCGTCGAGAAACCCACAACCGACCACGGAGGCAACTCAGATCCGTCCTGCCTGCATCTTCAACAGGTCAGCGGAGCCGCCGCCATCGACGGCGATCACCTGGCCCGAGATGAAGCGGGCCATCGGGCTGCAGAGAAACAGTGTGAGATACGCGATGTCCGAGCCGCGACCTTGCAGGCCAAGCGGGTTCTTTGGGCGGTCGTCACCATTGTTGACCGCTTCGGCGAATCGCCGAACGCCCTCGGTTCCACCGATGGAGCCGGGTGCGATGGCGTTCACCCGGATCCCATACGGACCCCACTCCACGGCGCAGGTGCGCGTCAGGGAATCCACCCCTGCCTTGGCCGCGGCGACGTGGGACTGGAACACCACTCCCTTCGCCTGAAAGGGAGCACTGATGTTGACGATATTGCCGCCATGTCCCGACAGCCACGCATCGAACGCGGCGCGCGTCACGTTGTACGTCCCGAGGAGGTCGATGTCGACCACGGCCTTGAATCCGTTCGGTGAGATCTTCGACATCGGAGCGGGAAAATTGCCTGCGGCATCATTGACCACGATGTCGAGCCGGCCTCGATCCGCCACGACTGCTTCGACGACCGTTCGCACGGCCTCAGCATCGCGAACATCACACACGCCGAAATCGGCGTCCACCCCTTCGTCACGCAGCTCTGCGACAGCCGCCTCCAGGTTTTCTCGCTTTCGGCTGGCCAGAGTGACCTTGGCGCCGTGCAGCCCAAGAACTCGGCAAATCTCCTTGCCGATCCCCGTCGCGCCACCAGTGACGAGAGCGACCCGACCCGCCACGACGTCGGGGGCGAAAGAACTCGGTTCCATGCGTTCCGATTATGGCCCAGCTTGGCCGGTTGGACCGAGATCGAGAACGTTTCGACCCAGCTCATGGGGTTGAAATCCGTGACCCGATCGTGTGGAGGTGACCTTGCATCGCCGCAGGGCAGAGTCGAAACTTCTGCCTCTACTCTTCCTTGTGCGGTAGAGCCCGGGCGAACCCTCCCCCGCCAGGGTGGCCGGCTCCAGCGAGGAAGGACGGAGGAACCCGGGGATGCATCTCGACATCCGAGTGGACACACGCAGCGGGGCCGGGACTGCGACCGCGCTCACGGTCGGAGACTGGTACTTGCATTCTCAAAGCGCTCATTGCGACCCTCGGGTGATCGAGGCGTACAGGCAACTCCAGGTCGAAACGGACCGCCTCTTCAGCCTGCTCTGTGGAGACACGAGCAGCCGGGCGATGCGAGTCGCATTCACCCGTTGCGTCAAGCCCTACGAGTCAGACGAGGAGCTCATTTTGGCGGCACGCACGAGTGGGACTCTTGAGATCACGTCTGCCGTCATCGCTGGGGAGCGTCTTCATCCTCTGCTGGAATGCGAGTTCGGAGGCCCGTTCGATCGCTTTCGTGCGGTCCATGACCTCATCGGTCATACGTGGTACGGACTCCATTTCGATCTCGGAGACGAGTGCGCGGCTTGGAGCGTGCAAGACCGTCTGCACGGGCATCTCGCACGGTCCGCGCTTGCCACCGAGCTCTTTGGCGTCAATGCGGCTCGAGACATTCTCGGTGAGGCCCCGGAACTCAGGGCATTGCTCCTCTGGCCCTCGGCTCTCGAGGGCACATACCAATCGTCCGCCATGCCGAGATGGTGCCCTGCTGACCCCCGCAGCGTGGAGCTGAAGATGGGATCAAGCGTCAGCCCCTTTTGACAAGACCGGAGCCGCCGGCGGTGCAGATACTTGTCCCGGGCGTTACTCTTCTCAACTTGAATCACTCGTTCGAGGTGTGCTGATGCGTTTTGGAATCCATCTGCCGCAGTACGGGCACGCCAGCGGCGGGAACGCCATCCGACGCGCTGCCGTCTTGGCGGAGGAACTCGGCTTCGACGATCTTTGGGTCAGCGACCACATCGCTCAGCCCGCAGACCAGTCCTATCCGTCGCCACATCTGTTCGATCCGTTCCTTACACTCGCCACGGCCGCCGCCGTGACCTCCAAGGTCGGGCTTGGCACCAGCGTGCTTGTCGCCAGCCAATACCATCCGGTGTGGCTGGCGAACGCCACCGCGTCTCTCGACTCCTTGAGCGAAGGACGCCTTCGCCTTACGGTAGGCGTTGGCTGGAGCGAGGCCGAGTTCGGTGCCCTGGGGCAATCCTTTCACGACCGCGGAAAGCGCACCGACGAGATCCTGGACATCCTCCGCACATGTTGGACGACTGATCCCACCACCTTTCAGGCACGTACTACGACCTCGACGACCTGCGGGTGCTTACCCAAGCCCGCACATCCGATCGACATCTGGATCGGCGGTTCGAGCGAGCCGGCGTACCGGCGTGCGGCGCGCTTCGGTTCGGGCTTTCAGCTCATCGGCTTGAAGCCAGAGGCGGTCAGAGATCCCATCGCCCGGCTTCGGCGTGACCATCCAGATCCCGATGCCTTCACTATCTCCCTCAGGACCGGTTGGGACCCACACGGCATGGATCCGGCCGAGATTGAGACCGAACGACACGACTTCGAAGGAGCCGGCATTCAGCACGTGGTGGCGGCGCCGTGGCGCAAGGACCTCGAGTCGTGGCTTGGCTCGATGCGAGACCTCGCTCGGATTTTGCAGCTGGGCTGACGGTTTCCTCGGTCTGGCCGGTGAACCGATAAGAGGCTGTCACCCGCGACGCGCAGACGACGGTCCACGGTCCGGAATAGGATTTCTCGCATGGGAACAGAACGACGAGCCGGCTTGCAGCGTTTCGGGGGACCCCGTGAGGCCAAAGGTCTGCACGAGACGTCGATGATGTCGTTTCCGACGATGAATCCGCCGGCCCAGGACCAGATGATGGAATGGGCGTTGTCCTCGGGCCAGGTGGTCAAGGTTCTCTTCGGTGACCCTGAGGCCGGTGGCATGAGCCTGGTCTGGTCGTGGTTCGCACCCCACTTCCCGTTGCCCCGCCATTCCCACAGCGCCGACTGCCTGTACTTCGTGCACCGGGGCGAACTGCGGATGGGCAATCAGGTCATCAAGGAGGGCGAGGGGTTCTTCGTGCCCGGACGGCGCGCCCTACGCCTACACCGCGGGTCCCGAAGGCGTCGAGGTGCTCGAGTTCCGAGGCCAGAGCCAGTTCGACATGCAGATCACCGAAAGCCTCGCCCGCTGGACCAAGATGGTCGAGACGGCTCGCGAGCACAGCGAGGAGTGGGCCGAGCAGCTTCCAGCCCACCAGTAAAACGCCCCGCCGGCCGGCTTCAGGCGGGCATGATCAGGATTTTGCCCGCCGTCGAACCTTCCGAGAGGGCGTCGAACGCCTCGCCCAGGGCGTCGAGGCCAATCGTGCGCCCAACCAGGCGATCCGGCTCGATGACCCCCGAGCCGAAGGCCTCGATCACGGTCCGGAACTCATTGCGGCGTGTAGTACACCGCGAAACGGATCGTGAGCTCCTTCATGAGCGCCGCCATCGACCAGAAAGGATCCTGTTCGGTGCAGACGCCGGCCACGACAATGCGGCCTTTGGCCCGCGTGGCCGCGATGCACGCATCGAGCAGTCCAGGCTTGCCGACGCACTCGATGGCCACGTCGTACACCCCAGGATCGGCGTCGGTGGCCGATGCCAAGGTGTCGGTCGCCCCGAAGGCCAACGCTGCGGCCCGTCGCGCCTCGTTCGGATCGACCATGGTGATCCGTTCCGCACCCCGCAACCGGGCCCAGGTGGCACTGGTCAGGCCGACCGTCCCGGCGCCGACCACCAGGACGGCGTCACCGGGAGCGATGCCGACCGTCTCCGACTGTATGGAGTCCCACGGCGTAGGGCTCGACGAGCGCGGCGTGCATGAGGTCGACCGGGCTGGGTACGGCAAAGGACGACGCGGCGGGAACCAGCGACGAACTCGGCGAACCCACCCGGGCTCCCGCCCAGACCGATCAGCACGGCCGACGCGCAGTGGATGACGTCCCCCGCCTGACAGGCCGAGCACGACCCGCACGACTCCACCGGCAACACGGCGGCGCACATGCCCGGATGCCATCCCTGCGTCGCCGGACCGACCCCGACGACCTCGCCGCCGAACTCATGACCCATGATCACCCCGGCCGGCATGAAGGAACGCGCCTTGAGATCCGAACCACACAAGCCACAGGCCGACACCTTCAGCAACAGTTGGCCCGCACCCGGCTCCGGGTCGTCCACCGTGCCCACGTCGAACGCACCACCGTCGGCCAGCACCGCTGCACGCATCGCTTCGTCCCTCTTTTGTCCCGACGTCTTCGTTCGGACGCAGCGTAGCTCGACCTCGCCCTTTCCAGACCCCTTGCTAACCTCGCCGCATGGCCGAAGGACGTCTTGCAGGGAAGAGCGCGGTGGTCACGGGTGGCGCGTCGGGTATCGGCCTGGCCACGGTGCGTCGATTCGTCGCTGAGGGCGCACGGGTCATGATCGGTGACATCGACGCAGAGGCCGCTGCCGCCGTCGCCGCCGAACTCGGACCACACGCGGCGGGGCTGCACTGTGACGTCCGTCTCGAGGCCGACGTCGAGGCCTTGTTGCAGGCCACGGAGGACAGCTTTGGTGCGGTCGACGTCGCCTTTGCGAATGCCGGCATCGGCTCGTTCGCTGCGATCGTCGATACCGAACTGGACGAGTGGAAGAAAGTGCTGGACGTCAACCTGGTCGGCCCACTCCTGACCATCAAGCATGCGGGCCGCCGGATGTCGAAAGGTGGCTCCATCGTTGCCACATCAAGCCTGAATGCAGTGCAGGCGTCCAACTCAATGAGCGCCTATTGCGTCTCCAAAGCTGGCTTGGCCATGTTGGTCCAGGTCGCCGCACTCGAGCTCGGGCCCAGGGGCATCCGGGTCAATGCAATCGCTCCGGGGCTGGTACGCACCCCGCTGACCGACGCTATGTGGTCGCTCCCCGCCATTGTGGAGGATTTCGACGAAAACGCGCCGTTGGGCACGACGACCTCGGCGGAGGACGTCGCCAACCTGGTCACCTTCTTGGCCTCCGACGAGTCGAGCTCCATCACCGCCACCCTGCAGCTCATCGATCGTGGCGCGCACACCAAGCGGTACCCCGACATGCCGGCACACTTCGCCGCTGCTGTCGCGGAAGCGAAGTAGAGAAGGGCACGCTCCCACGATGGGACGCCACTCGACCTGGGGCTCCGGAGAGCAGGACCTCGCTCGTTGAGCCACCCAATAAATTCTGACCCGTGGCTAGGATCACCGCGTGCGCGATCAGCTGAACGAAGTGGGTTTCTACACGCTTGCCGGCGCTCCGCGGTCGCCTGTCGATCTCCTCGGGGAGGTGCGCTCGGCTGAGGAACTGGGGCTGGGTTCCGGGTTCATCTCGGAGCGCTACAACATCAAGGAGGCCGCGACGCTCTCTGGAGCTGTCGGCGCGGTATCCACGTCGCTCGGGATCGCCACGGCGGCGACGAATCACAATACGCGGCACCCTCTGATCACGGCGTCATTCGCCACGACCATGCATCGCCTAACCGACGGCCGATTTACGTTGGGACTCGGGCGAGGGATCGGGCCGATGTTCGATGCGTTCGGTATTCCGAAGATCACAACCGCTCAGGTCGAGGATTTCGTCGGGATCCTACGGCGGCTCTTTCGTGGGGAGGTCATCATCGGTCACGACGGGCCGGCGGGGAAGTTCCCGGTCCTCCATCTCGACAGCGACTTCGACGAGGATATTCCCGTCGGTTTCACCGCCTTCGGGCCGAATTCTCTCGCGCTCTGCGGGCGCGTCATGGACATGGTCGTCCTCCACACCTTCTTCACCGACGAGACGGTGGAGCGGTCGGTGTCCATTGCTCGTCGGTCCGCCGAGCAGGCCGGCCGCGACCCTGATTCCGTGCGGATCTGGTCCTGCTATGCGACCGTCCACGACGGACTGCCCGAGGCACTTCGATTGAAGAAGACCGTGGGGCGGCTGGCCACCTACCTCCAGGGATATGGCGATTTGTTGGTAGAGACGAACAATTGGGATCCCGCGGTCCTCGCCCGATTCCGGGCGGACGACGTAGTGCGCACCTTTCCCGGAGCGCTCGACGCCAAGGCGGACACGGCAACGCTCGAGCACGTGGCTCAGCTCCTCCCGAAAGAATGGCTCGAGCCAGCCGCACTGGGATCGCCGCAACACTGCGCGGAGCGAGTCCTGCACCAGTTCGACCTAGGCGTTGACGGCGTCATCATGCACGGAGCAACGCCGGACGAGCTTGCGCCCGTCGTGCGGGCCTATCGAACCCTCAGACCGGCCGAGCGCTTCCGGGGGTGTCAGGCCAATCCGGGTCGGACCCACACGTCCCGTTGACCCTCGCCGTGGGACCAATTGACGAACTTGATCAGGTTACGCCCCAGTGGTTGGAATCCGCCCTCGCGGCAGCCGGTTTCGAGGCCCACGTCACCGAGGTACGGGCACAACCGATTGGTACGGGTCAGATGAGCCTGAACTTTCGGACAGAGTTCGAGGTGGCGGAACCCCTCGCGGAACTCCCCCGTTCCCTCGTCCTCAAGGTTCCGTCTCCAAACCGCGAGATTCGCTCCCTGGTGTGCGCCGGCTACCGGGCCGAGATCGCGTTCTACGACGAGATCTCGCCCACGGTGGCGGTGAGCGCCCCCCGCTGTTTCCTGAGCCTGGCGAATGCAGACGCCACTTCGTTCACCCTCTTCCTCGAGGATCTCGCGCCAGCGACGCAGGGCGATCAGATTGCCGGCACGTCGGTAGAGGTCATTGCGTCGGCGGTGCGCAACCTGGCCGGGCTGCATGGACCAAGGTGGTGCGACCCGACGCTGCCGGACTATCCCTGGATACGACCGTCGAACCCTCAAGCCCATCGATTCACGGCCAACCTCGTGGCGGGTGCCCTCCCCGGCCTGGCTGAGCGGCTGGGCGCCGTCTTTCCGGCGAGGACCTCGCCACGCTGACGACTTCGGCCCAGGTGCTGGCGCATTTCTTGGACGAACGGCCGCGATTCGTTCTGGTCCACGGGGATTACCGACTCGACAACCTGATGATCGGGCCAGGCTCCGACGTGTCGGGCATCGATTGGCAGACGCTCTCAGTCGGCCTCCCGGCCCGCGATCTTGCGTACCTGCTTGCGACGTCGTTGACCGCGGCGCAACGGCACGAAGCGGAGGCTGACCTGATCTCGTCGTACTACGAAGCCTTACTCGGACACGGAGTCACCGGCTACTCGGCGCAGGACTGCTTCAAGGACTACCGCCTCGGGATGCTGCAATGCCCCCTTACCATTGTGCTCGGTGCGGCCTACGGGAACCCGACCGAGCGAGGCGACGAGATGTTTGCCACGATGATCACGCGCTCCTGCGCCGCCATTCGTGAGCTGGGCACCGTTCCCCTGGCCTCATCGCTGTAGCACGAACTTGCGGAACTTCCGTCGCTGGTATCAGCGGGCGCCGTCGACGCGGTCCTGCGCCTCGATTTCGAGAAGCCTCTTCAAGACCTTGCCTGTCGCATTCTTCGGAAGTGGCTCTGACCTGACCACCACGATCTCCGGAACCTTGAAATAGGCAAGACGCGCGGCGCAATAGGCGCGGACCTGCGAACCCGATGACACAGCGCCCGGCCGAAGGTAGACGGCAGCTTCGACGATTTGTCCGAACTCGCCGCTGTCCCTTCCGTAGACCGCGGCCTCCTCCACGTCCTCATGACTCTCCAGGCACCGCTCGACTTCGGCCGGATAGATGTTCTCCCCGCCTCGAATGATGAGGTCACGAATCCGCGACGCCACGAAGAGGAGACCGTTTTCGAGGCGCCCGTAGTCCTCCGTCCGAAGCCAACGTTCGTCATTGAGCACGCCCCCGTCGAGGCTCCGTTCCCCAATACTCCACCATGACGATCGGGCTTCTGACGCAGATCACGCCCACCTCACCCTCGGCGGCCGGCGAGCCGTCCTCGCGCTCGATCCGCACGTCGATAGTGGGCAGCGGCGGACCGACGCAGTCCGCGTCCATTTTGAGAAGGAAGTTGGGAGCGTAACTGACCAATCCTCCGCTTTCGGTCATCCCGTAGCCGGAGGAGAACGTGTTTTTCAAGTGCGGTAGACGCTCTTCCGTGCTGGCAATCAAACTTGGTGTCGTCGCCGAGCCACCAATGCCGACCTGCCGCAGCCTCGTGCCGTCAAATCCGTCGAATCGTGGCGAATCCAGGAGACGGGCAACATGAGTCGAGGCACCAGTCCAGATGGTGATGCCCTCGTTCTCGCTGAGTTCGATGATCCGATGGGCCTCGAATCGTCCATGCCGGCCAGACCGTCTTGTTTCCGAAACCAAGCGCTCCCAAGAAACGAGCCAAATCCCGAAATGTGGAACATCGGGAACACGGCCAGTCGAACTGTTGGTGCGCCGTCGGGAGCACCACCGGCGAGGAGCATCGATCTGGCTCCGATGAATGCTGACAGCTGGACGAAGCCCAACACGCAACGGTGCGAGAGAACTGCGGCCTTCGGGCGACCGGATGTTCCGCTCGTGAACAAGAGGACGGCTGGATCGTCCTCGTCCACGTCTGCTCTCTCGGCGCTCGCATCCTCGGAGTTGCGCCGCGATCTGGAGCTTCCCGACAAAGTCGTCGTCCAGAACAACCTGGCTGCTCCAGCCGACGGGCAGGAGCTCCTGGCGTCTCGCGTCGACCACGACGAGTGCCGGGTCAGTCAGTTCCAAGGCGGAGCGGAGCTCCTCGGTGGTCCACCAGCTGTTGAACGCCACGACGACCGCTCCCATCACCATGGCACCCGTGGCGGCGAGGATCCAGCCTGGACCGTTCTGCGCACTGATGCCGACGCGGTCGCCCTTCGACACTCCGAATTCGCTCTGCAGCACATTCGCTGCGGCCAACACCTGCTCGTGGAACTCGGCAAACGTGACACGCGGACCACCCTCAAACACCAGGAACTCGGCATCGCCGAAAACCCGGGATCGATCCAACAGCTCTCGAAAGCTCCGGTCACGAGCCGCGAAGACCTGCATCGGTTGACCCAGGACTTCTTCCTCCCGCAACTCGAAAGGACTGCCGGACTGGAGCAGTCTGTTCGTCGTCGAGCCCAGCTCGCTGATCAAGTCAACAACTGTTGGACCGGTGTCTCCAGAGAACCCCGTCATGGCCTGCCTTCCCCTACCTCGTCATCGCCGGTGACAGCCAGCCGACGCTCAGCTGCCATCTCCAACACCCTGTCTCTCGGGATGGGCGCAAATTCTCCCTCGGCCTCCATGGTCACATCCCCGCCTTGGCTAAGCCGACCAAGCGAATGACTCCGTCTCGACGTCTGCTCGGTCACCCATCCCTCGAACCTCGATTCTGCGTCGAGCAATGTCGGCCTGCGATAGCGGAGGTTCAGACGAACGGTGAGCCCAGGGGCTCCGGCGACAGCATTCGCCGCAGTGAGAACGATGTCAAAGGCGGCGGCCAAGGCGGCACAATGCACGCAACCAGGTGCCCCCTGATACGCCGCCGAGAACGTAGCGAATCCGTAGGCCTTTGGTGGGTCAAACTCCAACCGCACCGGCAGCGCCAGCGGGTTACAGCTGCCGAGCACAATGTCAAAAGGCATCGACCTCTCGAGCGCCGGGTGACCGATTGCCACCTCTGTCCCGGAGACGTCATCGGCCGGGAGGAGAACCAGCGGGAGAGGGACGGCAGGAACGTGATCGGTGAGCTCGTCCGCAGTGCGCTCCAGATCTGCCGTGACGCTTCTCAGCACCTCGGGTGGAGCTGCATTGGTGACGGTCAGTTCAATCAGCCGTCGGACGACGTCGGCCAAGGCCTGCTCTTCACGTTCGCGGCCGATCAATGCTGGGTGGGGATTTTCGGCCACAGGCATCGGTAGGTATCGGTCCTCACGCAACGACTCGAGGCGGCAGCGGCTTTGGCGCCACCGCTGCTGTATATAGTATCCGAGAAGGGTGGCCCCGCTCGTCTCGTAGTCGACGATCGGAGCGGCTTCTGGATGTCCCGACGGTCGGCCTCTTGGGCGCTGCCCTGTTCCTCCACGTCCACCCGGGCGCCAGACGCCGACAGCCTGGAGTCAGGTAAGGGTCGCCCCCCGGGGCGTGCCGACGTCGCCGACCGTCAGAGCAGGTCTCCCCCGTCGCCCTTCAGATTGGTTAGCCGAGGCGGTAGAGCTTGGTCCCGTTCTCGCCGAGGATCTTGCGGCGCGACTCCGGGCGCAGGGTGGCCATGGCTTCGCGCACGTGTTCGAGCGGCTTGGGCCAGAGTGCTGTCGGATGGGGAAAGTCCGTCTCAAAGAGGATGTTGTCCTCGCCGACCTTGTCGACTAACTGCTGCAGGTCGCCGCGCCCGGTCTCGAACCACATGGTGGCAAACCAGTTCGACTTGAAGTAGTCAGACGGCGCACGCCCGAGCGCGGCAGCCTGCACCGGCGCGTTCTCGGGCAACTCCCAGTCCATCGTCTCGAGGATGAAGGGCACCCAACCGATGCCGCTCTCCACCGAGACCATCTTGAGCTTGGGGAAGCGGTCGAAGAGTCCCGAGAAGATCGTGTTGATCACCACGCGGGCGTTCCCGATGAAGAGCATGGACCCGCCAATGGCGGGCTTCACGAACTCGTCCTGGGACTCCCAGAAGTACTGACCGTAGAAATTCATCGCCGTGAGGCTCGATCCGATGTGAAAGTGGACCGGCAGCTCCAGGTCGGAGCAGACCTCCCAGAGCGGATCCCAGGCCTTGTTGGCCAAGTCCGGAGTCCCCAGGTCCTGGGGATCCGAGGTCATGTTGATCCCCCGTAGCCCGAGGCCTCCTATCCGTTGGGCCTCTCGGACGCACTCAGCGATATCCCAGGCGGGCAGGATGGGCATCGGCAAGAGACGGTTGTTTGTCCGCTCTTGAATCTCTGCCCGAGAGTCGTTGAAGATCTCGAGACACATTCGACGGAGCTTGAGGTCCTTGACCTCGCCGAGGGTCTGACCCCCGAGTCCCAGCGCGTTTGGATACAGCACCTGATGCGTGATGCCCATATCGTCGAGGACCTCGAGGCGGGCGTCGACATCCCACGCGGCAGTGTGGGCCCGCTCGAACTCCCACTCGAGCAACGATTCGAGGAAGGGGTGTTTCACGCCCGCTCGGTCGATGGTGCTGCCGCCCCCCGCCTTTCCGACCGCCATACCCTCGATGACCCACTGCCGCTCCCCGTCGACCTCCTCAACGTGCAGGATCCGGTCCTTGTAGGCCGCCGGTGCCCGTTTCGTCCAGAGGTCTGCGACGTCGGTGAAATGCGAATCGGCATCGACAACTGCCACTCCCTCGTGCACCTCTGTGGCGAGTGTCATGTGATCGGTCCTCCAGACTTCGACCGTGGGCCTCGCCCACAACCTTGGAGGCTACCCATTGTCTGGTCACTCCAGCACCATGCGAATCCGCTCGTCGACCGGGACGGCCCGCCATGACGTCACGATGGCCCCTCGAGAAACCAACTCTGCCGTTCAGCACGACGAAATCAGTACGAAAGTCGGGCAAACGACCGGCAATCTCGCGTCCGCAACGCCCTCGACGCCGAGGACGTGTGTGCTCCTCCGGCCCTCCTCGCTGAACGATTCGCTGGCCGCCTGGCCTCTTCCCCGATGAGGGGCCGGTGTGACCGAGGCGACCATCGCTACCGCAACCTCATGTGTGCCGTCCCGGCTGACCAGCTCGGAAGGCTCGATGCGGCGCACATTCGTGGGCTTGTCATACTCGTGCCATGCAATGGCCCGAGGGCTTCTGGTGGGGCACCGGGGCGTCGTCGACGCAGTGCGAAGGAGCGGCGCCCAGTTCGGACTGGTGGGAGTGGGAGCGCGCAGGCCATGCTCCGCTCTCGGGTGACGGCAACGGTTTCCGAACCCGATACGCGGAGGACTTCGCCCTCCTCGCCAGTTTGGGTCTGACCCACCACCGGCTGTCGGTGGAGTGGGCGAGGCTCGAACCCGAGCCCGGCGTCCACGACCAGGCCGCGATCCGGCACTACCGCCTCGTCCTGACCGCTGCTCGCGAGGCCGGCGTGTCGCCCTGGGCCTGTCTGCACCACTTCACACTCCCCCGCTGGTTCCTGGCATCGGGAGGATTCCTGGTCGAGTCCAACCGGACCGAGGTCTGGCGCCGTCACGTCGACTTCGTGGCTGACACGTTCGGCGACCTGGTGGCGGGGTGGCAGCCGATCAACGAGACGAACTACTACGCGCGAGCCGCCTATGGCGGCCGGGGCTGGCCACCGGGTCACAACGATCCGGCTGAGGTTGCCCTGGCCAACGAGGCGATCCACCTGGCGAATGCCGAGGCCGCCGTGCGACTGGCGCAGACGGGGGCGCCCGTGTCTTCGATCTTCGGTCTGTCACCGATCGTGCCCCAGGACGACGACGACGCCACGACGTCCTTCGCTCAGGCCCTCTTCGACTACTACTGGGCACCCTGGATCGGACTCTTCCGCGATGGCGTCTTGCAGGTGCCCCGACGGGACCCGGTCGAGCGGCCCGACCTCGTTGGCTTCGTCGACCTCATCGGATTCTCCTACTACGCCACCATGGGAGTGCGTGAGGGGCGACTGAACGTCCACCCCCCGGACGCTCCGCTCTCCCCTCTCGGCTACGGGATCTGGGCGGGCGGGCTCGACCTGGTGCTGGAGCGGATCCACCAAGAGATCCCCGGTACGCCGATCCTCGTCGCCGAATACGGCGTCGGCACCGACGACGACGCCGTCCGGGCGGACTACATCGCGAGCGGACTCGACATCGTGCAGGACGCGATCACGCGTGGCCTCGACGTACGCGGGTTGTTCCACTGGACGGCCGTGGACAATTACGAATGGCTGCACGGTTACGACGTCTCCTTCGGGCTGATCGACCGTGACCGCTCGGTCCGAACCAGCGCATACGTGCTTGCCCGAGAGGCGATGGCGTGACCGGTCGCCTCGCCAAATCGTGCCGTTCACTCCGGTCAAGGTTCGCCGTACGCTACCTGTTGCCCTCTGCGACTCTGTCGATCCGGGCAGCGACACCGTCAAGGATGCAGGACAGTCCGAAGTCGAACTCTTGACTGAGGTCGCCGGCATCGTCATCGAAGGCGCCCGAGACGATGACGGCGTGGACCGCAGGAAAGTGTGCCGCGTCGGTGAGGGTTCGGAGGGCGGCCCCGTAGCTGACGGGCACTTCGCCGCCGGTGGCCGCGGTCGCCACCGCTGCCGCGACATCAGTCGTCAACGTCACCTCGTTTCGGACGAATCCGCTGAGCAACAGCACGATTGAGACCTTCTCCTCCTCAGCCAACGGGGCTCCCGCCAGGGTACGCAGCGCGGCCTCGAGCCAGCGGACGTTGTTCGGCCCCAGCGGCGGACCGGTGATCGGGACACGCAACGCCCAAGGGTTTCGGGTGTAGGCGGCGCGCACGCCTTTGGCCCAGCGGGTGAGGCCTGCCCGCCAGTCGTCATCGGCTTGCGGTCGTGGGGGCCGACCAAGTGCGGCGTCAACCATGAGCTCGAGAAGCTCGTCCTTCGAGGCGATATACCGGTACAGGGTCATGGTGGCCACACCAAGTTCGGTGGCGATCCGGCCCATGGACAGTGCGGCCAGCCCGTCGGCCTGCGCTGCCGCGATACCGGCCAACACGACCTGGTCGAGCGACAGTCCGCGCTTCGGGCCCCGGCTCGGATCGGCGCGGAGACCCCACGCCAGCTCGATGCTGGGTGGCAGCTGCGTGGCGTCCTGCGTCTCCTTCATCGTGTTGGTGTCCACGCTACCCCTTGACAGACCGAATAACTGCGTACATCATACTCAGATTATGTACGGCATACGCAGTTCCAGCGACACGGCTATCGAAACAACGGGCCTCACCAAACGCTTCGGCGACGTCCAGGTCCTCGACCGACTTGATCTCGAGGTGGCTCGGGGCAGCGTGGTCGCCCTGCTCGGTCCGAATGGGGCAGGCAAGACGACGACGGTCCGGCTCCTGGCCACGTTGCTCCGCCCCGATGGCGGAAGCGCCCGGGTGGCCGGCTTCGACGTGATCGCGCAGCGATCGGAGGTGCAGGCACCGCATCAGCCTGGTTGGCCAACACGCCGCATTGGACGACGTTCTGACAGGCGGCGAAAACCTCGAAATGCTCGGTCGGCTGCGTGGGCTGGCCTCCGCCAGACCCGGCAGCGACGGGTCGACCTGCTCGCCCAGTTCGGACTTACCGTTGCCGGCGGGCAGCGCGTGGCGACGTACTCCGGCGGAATGCGACGCCGGCTCGATATTGCAGCAGCGCTGGTCACGCGACCGGAGATCGTATTCCTCGACGAACCCACGACAGGCCTCGACCCGCGCGGTCGCCAGGACCTGTGGTCCGACGTCGAGGGTCTGGCTGCTGCCGGCGTCACGGTACTACTGACCACTCAGTACCTCGAAGAAGCAGATCGCCTGGCGAAGACGGTCATCATCATCGACGAGGGTCGCGTCGTCGCACGAGGCACGCCGGCCGAGCTGAAGGCACGAGTTGGCCACGACCGGCTCGAATTGCTCGCGGCGGACCGCATCGCCTTCGACGTCTTGGTGAGCCAAATGGGCGAACGGACCCATAAGTCCGACGGGACAAGTTTGACGATTGAGATCCCGATCACGGCGACGCTGCCGCACTGCGCGCCTTCCTGGACTCGGTCGACCCACGAGCAGAGTTGATCGAGCACTTCTCGGTGCACTCGACCAGCCTCGACGACGTCTTTCTCGCTCTGACCGATGCCCATGACACGCCAAGGGAACGAGAGGTCCTTCATGTCTGACACCTTGCAAGCACGCGTACGCGTGGATGCCGCTCTGGCTGCCGTCGATGCCATGCCCGACGCGCCCGCGAAGTGCTCCCCTTGGGCCTCCACCCTCACCCTACTGTCGCGGGCGACGCGATTGTCCCTGCGCAACCCCGAGGGACTCACCACCGCGCTGGTCCTCCCTGTGATGTTGATGTTGATGTTCGTCTTCCTGTTCGGCGGAGCGATCCACACCGGCACCCGCTACGTGGACTTCGTGGTTCCAGGTGTGCTGTTAATCTGTGTCGGCTTCGGTGCAGGACTTACTGCCGTGACGGTGGCGACAGACCTTTCCACGGGCGTCTTCGACCGCTTCCGCGCCATGGACGTGAGCGCCCGGGGCGTGATCAATGGCCACGTCATCACCTCGGTCGCCCGCAACATGGTCTCCACCATCCTCGTGTTCGCCGTCGCGCTGGCAATCGGGTACCGCTCGCACGCCGATGTCGGCGCCTGGCTCGTTGCCACGGGGGTTCTCGTGCTCTTCATGCTTTCCCTGGCCTGGCTCGCTGCAGCCATCGGCGTCCTGGCCAAGAGTCCCGAGTCGGCCAACGGAGTGATGTTCATTGTGGCCTTCCTCCCCTACGTCAGCAGTGCGTTTGTCCCGGTGTCGACCATGCCGGGCTGGTTGCAGGCCTTCGCCCGCAATCAGCCGGTCACCCAAGTGGTCGACGTCGTGCGGGGTGAACTCATGGGAACTTCACTCCAGGGTCACCTGGGTGCTGCGGTGCTCTGGAGTGTCGCCATCGCGACCCTCTCGGCCGCGCTGGCCGGGGCTCTCTTCGCCCGGAGGTCTGCCTGAACGAACCGCGAAAGGCCCGAACACGGGGATACTGGAGCCGTGCCGGGTCCTGACCAGCTTCTCGAAGACGCTCAGGCCACCGAGTTCGTGGGCTGGGACTTCACCGGGCTGGGATCCCGACTCGTGCTCGAGCCGCCTCCATGGGACTTCGGCGAGATGGCGGCAGAGTGCGCCTCGAGGGCAACAACGATGCTGGACATGGGTACCGGCGGAGGCGAGTGGCTTTCGTCGCTGCGGGCACGCGCACCCGTTACCGTGGCCACCGAGAGCTGGCCGCCCAACGTCGGCATTGCGGCAACGAGGCTGCGAGCGCTGGGTGTGCCAGTCGTTCACGTTGAAGGCGCCACCGATAATCTGCGGCAGGAGCGGGCGGACCCGAGGGGCCGCTTGGCCTTCGCGGCCGAGGCCTTCGACTTGGTCACCAACCGTCACGAGAGCTTCGTGGCCTCCGAGCTGAGTCGCGTCCTTCGGCCGACAGGTACCTTCCTCACTCAGCAGACCCAATCGGGGTCCCAGCAGTTTCACGAGCTGCTTAGTGTTCCGCCACCACCGGCCGAAGAGCTCGAGATGAACCTGGTGATCGAGCAACTGAGGGCCGCCGGGCTTACGGTCGACGAGGCTCGTGAAGGCCAGGCGACCACGGTCTTTGCCGACATCGGTGCGCTGGCCCGGTATCTGCGATCGGTCCCCTGGGCCGTGCCCGGCTTCTCTGTCAGCGCGTACCGGGAGGCACTGATCGGGCTGCACGGTGATCCGATCCGCGTGACGTCCAAGCGCTTCTGGATTCGAGCACACAAGGAATCCACTCCGGTCCGGCAAGACGACGCGTCGGCACGCCGCTAGTCCGATTGACCGAGACAGGCGTAGTACGAGCGAAACTCGATCGGCAGTGGCCCTCGGAAGAACGGGTGCAGGCCCTCTTCGCACCATGAGCGGATGTCTGTCAGCGCGACGCCGGCGCTCACGGCGGCGCCAACGTTGCTCTCGGTCATGAGGTAGTCGAGATAGCCACGCAGCTCGAATTCGAGAGACAGCGTGAATGCCTCGTAGGCCACGAGCGCCATCGGAGCTGATTCGAAGGTCGCCGACGTAACAGCCGGGCGCTCCCCCGCTCGGTTTCGGCCAACGCCGCAACACGTCGGAGTACCACGCATCGAGTTCAGGGCACTGCGGCGATTGTCGTCCAGTCGCAAAGTCGTAGACAACCAGCAACCCGTTCGGAGAGAGCACCCTGGCACGACTCTGAGAAGAAGGCCGGGATGTCGGCATGGTCCAGAGATCCAGCGGCCGTCATGAGTCCGACCGATCCCGACCTCAGCGGGAGCGCCTCGGCGGCGGCGAGGCCGAAGCATCCAGCCTTCCCATGACGATCTGGCGCGGCTGAATCATGGCGAGCGAGGGGTCGACGCCGAGCACACGCTGTGCGATGCCGCGACGCTGCAAGGCGACGGTCGAGAGTCCTGCGCCACAACCGACATCGAGCGCCAACGGAATCCGATCAACGGCGTCGAGCGCCTCCACACGATTGAGAATGTGCGAATGGAGCGGTGGCCGACTTGTGGCATAGCCATCGGCCAGCCACGCCGCTGCATATCCATCCGGCGACATGTGGTGAACGTAACAGGAGCCTGTCGGCGATGAGCAGGTGGTGCCTCTACATCACTCTTCGTCAATCTGTCGAGCGGCGTCAACGCGGGCGGCCGCGCACTCGGCACCGAGCTCAGCTCTGTAGCTCCCTCAGAGTTATCCTGTAGGTTGCTCTCGTGTCACGTGCTGAGAGGCTTGCGAACGGGCGCGGCGGAGAGTGGCGCCACGTACGACGCCTCGGATACATGTTGGGCCAGACCCTCGAGGCGCGTGACTGGAAGCGCTCGCGCCGGCGCTCGATGGCGGATCCCGGTACCGACATTCGTTGCCCAAGTGGCCGGGTCGCGTCGCCGGTGTGCAACAGCAACTCCGGCGAAGTGCCCTCCCCCGAGAAGTCCGTGACTCACTCCGAGGGCAGACGGCCGGTCGAAGGACAGCATCGGCCCTCTGATGTTCGATCTCAACGGGCGAACTGCCCTCGTGACTGGTGCGGGACAAAATGTGGGTGCTGGAATCGCACTCGGGTTGGCCGGCCAAGGCGCTCGTGTACTGGTCAACGACCTCCATCCCGGTCGGGCGGAAGACGTCGCTCGGCGCATTGAGGCTTCGGGCGGTTCAGCGGAACCATTGCCTTTTGACGTCACCGATCTGTCCGCCGTTCACAGCGCCCTCTCGCCGGCCGCATCGGTGGACATCCTCGTCAACAATGCTGGGAATGCGGGGGCGGAACGGATGCGGCCCACGCCGTTCATCGAGATGGAACCCGAGGCGTGGGATGCGCCCGTGTCGGTGAATCTCTATGGCGTGTTGCACTGCTGCCACGTTCTCGTCCCTGCCATGTGCAAGCGAGGCTGGGGTCGGATCATCACGATCTCTTCGGGCGCCGCAACTGCCGGCACCAACATCGGCGTCAGCGCCGTATAGCGCCGGTAAAGGTGGCGCCCTGGCCTTCACCCGTAGCCTCGCCCTCGAGAGTCGCCAGATTCGGTGTCACGGCGAACACTGTGGCTATCGGGCTCATGACCATTCCCGATGCTGAAGTCACCGCCCGCCTCGCCCGGTCCATTCCGATTGGTCGTACCGGTACGCCGGCTGACGTTGCCCCGGCCTGTGTCTGGCTGGCTTCAGAAGAGGCCTCCTGGGTGACTGGGCAGACCATTGCAGGTCAACGGCGGCTCCATCACCACCTGAGCCAGGTGAGCCCTACACGTCGACGATCCGTCGAGGTCGACGTCGTTGGACCCCGGCGTCGCACTGGCGCTTACTCGTTCAGGGGCATCCCATCGAGCCCGTGCACTCGGATGGCCAGCTCGTTCAGGAGGTCCAGGCTGACGTGGATCCGACCCGTGCGCTCCGGTGGACAGTCGCACAGCGTGACGATGGCTTCCACCATCTCTTCCATCGACTCCACCTGCTCTTCTGACAGTGGTCCGCCGATGAGCACCTCTGCCCCTTCGCTCATCACTGCGGCACGCGGCTCGACGGTATTGACGCGAACACCAGTCGAGGAGACCTCGACGGCCAACGCGTTGGTGAGGCGGTTGAGAGCGGCCTTGGACGCGCCATAGATCCCCGTCGTCGAGCCCAGGCGGCCAACCCGGAGCGGCGGTTCGACGAGATGCGCGGTCGCGCTCGAGACGTTGACGATCCACCCTTCGCCCCGTTCCACCATCGCCGGAAGAACAGCCTGAGCGAGGTCCATTGGGGCGTGGACATTCACCTCGAAGATCAATCGCCGCCGCTTGAGGGGAAAATCCGCCAATGGTTGGTAGATCGCTGCGGCGGCGTTGTTGACCAAAATATCGATGGGACCACCGAGACCTCTCTCGGCGCTCGGCACGATCGTTGATCGCTCTTCGGCGTCCGTGAGGTCAGCCAACACGGTAACGACCGTGACCCCAAGGGCATCAATCTGCTCGGCTGTCTCACGGAGCGAGCCGGGGAGCGTCGGGTGCCGCTCGGCCGTCCTCGCCGTGATGGCGACTGCGGCGCCTTCGGCCGCGAGCCGTCGAGCCGTGGCGGCGCCGATGCCGCGGCTCGCCCCGGTGACCAAGGCTCGTCGCCCGGCGAGTCGCTTGGACCCCAGCTCAGCGGACGAGATGTTCATGCCCGGGTGAAGGCAGGCGACCGGTTGCCTTCGGGGACTCCCTCAAAGGGCTGCGACAGTTCGTCGAACGTGGGGCCCACTCGCTCCGCCAGCGGGAGCAGCCGATCCAAATCGAATCCGTAGACGTGTGCCGCGTTGCCCCCGACAACCCGCTGCAACTCGTCCTTCGGTGTTCCCGCGAAGGCGCGGCGCAGGCCCTCCCGCGTGTGCGGATAGGTCGACTCGTCGTGCGGGTAGTCGCTGCCCCACATGAACCGGTCCACGCCAATGTCCCGCCGTGCGGCTGCCTCGTTCGGGGAAGGGAAGCTCACCCCAACCCAGCAGTTCCGTCGGAAGTACTCGCTGGGTTTGAGCGGGAGCACCCGGTCGGGATCGTATTTGAGCTCGCCGATTCGACCGACCGACTTCATCTGTCCGTGATAGGAGTCGAGTTGGTCCAGTAGTGGCTTGATCCAGGACGCCCCCTGCTCGGTCAAGACGAAGCGGAGATCAGGAAACCGTTCGAAGACGCCACCGACCAACATCTGGGTCAAAGGGCGACGCGAGAAGAACGCCGTTTCGGCTATCCACAGGATCCCTGCCGCCTCATAGGGACCGTAGTCAGGCATGCCAGCCCCACCCGAGTGGGTGTTCACGACGACGCCCAGCTCCTCACAGACGGCCCAGAGCGGGTCGTGTTCGGGGGCATACAGCGGCCTGAATGTGCTTCATGTCGTCCGGCACGGGCTGCACGAGCACCCCGCCACGAAGGCCATGCTCGTGACACCACCTGACATCGGCAATGGCGTCGTCAAGGTCGTTGAGGAAGATCTGCCCGATCCCCGCACGCCGGTCGTCTTGGCAGGCACACCAGTCGGCCAGCCAACGATTGTGGGCGCGAACACCAACCAGTCTCAGTTCGTAGTCTTCTGGTGAGGGTGGGCGGGCCACGACGGCGCCCGTTGGAAAGAAAGGCGGGATGGTGTTCGGGAAGAGCACCTCGGCCACCACGCCATCGGCCTCCAGCTCGGCCAGTCGGCGTTCGTCGTCCCAGTTCCTGTTTCTGGTCCCTCCCGTCAGGTCTTTGAACGGGTTGCGGTAGCGGTTGCGCCACGCATCGAACTCGTCGAGGTACTTGGATTCGAGATAGGCGCGGTACTGCTCGTGATTGCCACCGGCATGGCCGTCCGCCGAAATCAGGACAAGTCGATCGTGCGCGGCAGGCTGGCTCAAAGGTACGCCTCCGCGGTCTCCCAGATGTAGTCGATATCGTCGTCGCCGAGCGCATGGTTCGACGGCAGGACGAGGCCCTGCTCCATCACACGATCCGCATTCGGCAGCCCCCCGGTCGGGAACACGATGCGGCACATTGGCGAATGCAGGTTGGCGGGTGACATTGCCCGTCCAGACCATCCTCGTGTCAATGCCATGACACTCCATGTGGACCTGGAACTCCGACCGCCGCACTCCTGATTCGGGGCGGATCATGACCGGGAACATGTGCCACGCGGTGTCGAGATCCGGAGTCGTTCGGGGTAGGACGAAGACGTCTGGCCGCTGGTCGAAATGAGCGCACAGTCGAGTGAAGTTTCGCTTCCGCGCGTTGAGATTGTGCGTGGAGCTTCTTCAACTGCACGAGGCCGAAGGCGGCCGAGAGCTCCGAAGGCTCGAAGTTCCAGCCGACCTCGTCGAAGATGAAGAGGTTGTCGTACTCGAGACCATCGTCGATGGAGGAGAAGAACCGGCGGTCCCTCCCCTTCTTCGTCCCGAAGAGCTGGACCTCAGAGCGCCGGCCCCAGCGGCGCAGGAGGAGGCAGCGGTCGATGAGGCCATCATCGTCGAGACACACCATGCCACCGGTCCCTGCCGCGGTGATGATGTGACTGAGCGCGAACGAGGTCACCGAAATGTCCGACCGCGTGCCCGTGGGCGTACCACGCAATGTGGACCCGAGTGCATCGCACGAGTCCTCCACCACGGCCAGGCCGTGCTCGTCGGCCAAGGTCCTGATGGCATCCCAGTCGGGTGCGTTGCCGATGAGGTTCGGCACGAGAATGGCTTTGGTCTTTGGTCCGATCATCTCGGCCAGGGCGCTGACGTCGACGTTGTACGTGTCGGGCTCCACGTCGACGAACGCAGGAAGGACCCCCGCTACGAATCAGTGGCGCGATGTCGGTGGAAAATGTGAGGGCTGAGGTCACCACCTCGTCGCCCGGTTCGAGGTCGAGCAGCTCGATCGCCAGATAGAGCGCTGACGACCCCGAATTGCACATGACGCCACGCCGCTTTCCGAAGAGCGCCGCTATCCCGGCCTCGAAGGCGCGCACGTTCTTGCCGATCCGAAGAGCCTGGGGCCCACTTGAAAGAACGCCCACCACTGCATCAATCTCACGCTGGTCGTGCACGCTGCCGGCGTAGGGGATGTGGCGATCCGTCGTCACGACGCCTCTCCGAGCTTGAAGATCCGGCGAGCGTTGTCGCGCAGGAAGAGTGGCCACACGTGGTCCCGGAATGGGACCAGAGGCATCTCCTCGAAGATGCGATCCAGGTCGAGGCCCATCGGGAAGTAGCCGGCATACATGACCTTCTCGGCACCTCTTGTGTTGGCGAACTCCACGATCGCTTTCGGGTAGTACTTGGGAGCGAAGGCCGACGTCATGTAGTAGAGCCCGGGCCACTTGAGCATCAGCTTGACCGCCAGCTCCTCCCACGGCTCAGCCCCGTGGCGCATGACGATCCGCAAGCTCCGGGAAGTCGTAGCAGACCTGGTCGAAGTGCATGACGTTCTGGCATTCAGACGGCACCCGTGGGCCCGCGATGCCAGCATTGACCACGATCGGGATGATCAAGATCGATACAGGTCTGGTAGACGGGGTAGTAGCGGCGGTCGCTGACCGGAACCTGAGGGTTGCAGCCCGCCGGAAATGTGGTCACGGCCACGATCCCGTGTTCGGCATGGGCGTCCCGAATGCTGCGGACGCGCCTCACCGACGTCGTTCGGATCGATTTCGAGGCCCGCCACGAACCGAGTGGGATGCCGCTCGAGTGCATCGAGCGTCGCTGGGTTGCGCAAACCAACCAGACCGACTTCGATCCCATGCCTGTCCATGGCGTCGAGTGTCACGTCGATCGGATCGTCCACGTTCTCGACGTGGTTCGGGACGTCCTTGAACATGTACTCAGCCGGGAACTCCATCCGCTGGCTCTCGGCGTCCTTGGCCAAGGCTCGCAAGGAGGCATACGTGCCGCGAGGGTCTGCACTGGGAAATCCGATCATCAGATCAATGATTCCGACGTCAGCAGGCATCATGCGGAGCGGACCCGTTCGGCGTCGTGATCCTGCGACTCGAGTTCGGTAGGACACTTGGCGCAGACCCTCCACCAGACGTGGCAAAAGTGAGGCGAGCCGTCCGCGGTCGACATCGGACCAGTTGGCAAGGACGTCGGCCATGTGGCGTTCGGCCACCGTGCTCAACCTGCGTCTGACCTCGGCTCCGGCGGCGGTGACCTTCACAACGACTGCGCGCCCGTCGTCAGAGTCCTTTCCCGGGTCACGAGTCCATCTGCTTCCAGCTGGGCGATCTGCCTGCCGGTAGCGGCGGGATCCATCTCCGTGAGGCGAGCGAGCTCACCAATCTGGATTCCGTCTTGTCCTTGAACTCGACGCAGGAGCTGGAATCCGGGCTGGGATATCACCACGCCGGCCGCAGCGGCTCGTCGCTGGTGCACCTTGCGGCTGGCGTTCAGGCGAAACAGCTGCTCGAGCGACCTCTCGATGGTGCTCAGATCGTCAGGCTCATCGGAGTTCGACGACGGCATCGTGTCATCCTAGCTACTACTTGTATGAGTCTGCTAATTAAATCATCAGACCCGCGGGGCGTCGTGGCCAGGGAATCACCGCTGGAAGGCGAACATATGTTCGATTATCGTTGCAAGATGTGGAACTGCCGCCACCCAGACGGGCGACGATCCTGCATGCCGATCTCGATGCCTTCTACGCGTCCGTGGAGCAACTCTTGGATCCCTCACTGCGGAACCGGCCGATCGCCGTGGGAGGAAGCGTGGTGCTGGCTGCCTCGTATGAAGCGAGGAGCTACGGCGTCCACGGTGGCATGCCCGGTTGGCGGGCCCGTCAGCTTTGCGGTGATCTCCTTTTCGTCGGTGGCCACTTCGACCGCTACCAGCAGTTCGGCGACGATGTCGTGTCCGTCTTCTACGACTTCACCCCTCGAGTCGAACGGGTCTCGATCGACGAAGCGTTCCTCGACGTCGCCGGCGCCGTCCGCCTCTTCGGAGAGCCAACCGAGATAGCGGCTTCCATCCGACGACGCGTCCGCGCCGAGATCGGTCTTCCGTTGTCGATTGGCGTGGCCCGCACGAAACACCTCGCCAAGGTGGCCTCACAAGTGGCCAAACCTGACGGTCTCGTCGCCGTGCCCCCGGACGAGGAGAGCGACTTTCTCGACCCTCTTCCCATCGGACTGATCTGGGGCGTCGGACCGAGGACGGAGCGTCGCCTTCACGAGGCGGGCATCTACACCATCGGGCAACTGGCCAAGACAGGCAGCCCGATCCTGGGCAACCTGCTCGGTCAGGCGGGCGGTGCGAAACTGGCAGCGCTCTCCGTCAACGTAGATGAGCGATCGGTCGAGACACCGCGCCAACCGAAGTCCATGGGTGCGCAGGCTGCACTCGGACGGCGTAAAGCCACTCCGGGACTCATCCGAGAGACACTCGGCTACCTGGTTGACCGGGTTGCCGGCCGCCTTCGAAAGGCACACCTCGCCGGGCGGACCGTAACCGTACGGGTCCGTTTTCTTCACATGCGCTCGGTCACGCGCTCGGTCACTTTGTCCGATGCGATCTCGACCACGCTGACGCTTACCGAAATTGCTGAAAAGCTCGCCCACTCAGCCATTCTCGACAACGAACAGGACCGCGAAATCACGCTTCTCGCGGTTTCGGTCTCCAACTTGCGTCCAGAACATTCCTTGCAACTCGAGCTCCCTCTCGACTCCCCCGATGCGCCGCGAAACACGGATACCCGGACCGAATCCGCCGTCGAAGTATGCAGATGGGGAGTGGACCGCTCCGTGGATGCAATCCGGGAAAAGTTCGGCCGGGCGGCTGTTGGCTACGCAGCTGTGGCCCTTTCCGCTGACGAACGGGTTCCCGAGGCATTCCGCCAACTCGCGGAGCACTGGAACTGACATCGGCGAGACATGAGGACTCGGACGGCGACGCTCGTCCGCCACCAGGCTCGTGCACATTCAGGCCGGAGCACCCCAAAACTCGTCCATCTTGTCTCCATATTCGTCAGGGGGAGCAGGCAGAGTCCGGCCATGATGGAGCAATGGGAGATGGCGAGTTCAGAGGGGCAAGGACGACGCAGGAGATTGCGGGCCTAGGCCCTTGGTGCGCAACGTGACCGTCGTCTTTGTTCATGGAGCCGGTCACACCGCCGCGATCTGGGAAGAAACCCAGGCGCTCTTGATCAATCATCTCTGGCCGTAGATCTCCCTGGACGTTGCGGTAAGGCGGGAGACGTGGCCGGTCTGACCCTTGCTCTCGCGGCGCACTCGGTGGTGGCAGACATCGAGAGGTCCACCAAAGGTAACGTTGTCCTCGTCGGCCATTCCATCGCCGGAACGATTCTTCCCTCTGTTGCCGCAGCGCTGTCGAGTCGGGTCCGGCACCTCGTCTTCGTGGCTGGGATCACCGCGCGACGAGGGCCAGCTCCCTGCCGAGATCTTTGCGCCGGATCAGGTTGAAGCCATGACATCGATGCTCGGACGACTTCGCACCAGATACGCGGGCCTCCCCTATGAGGGACTTCAGAGGAGAACTGCGCACCAACTCGACTCGTTGAACCTTTCATGCGAACCAATGCGATGGGCCGACCTCCCGTCGTCAATCCCCAGAACATTTGTGCGTTCTCTACGAGACGAACTTCAAGCTCGCGGCGTGCAGGACTCTTTGGCAATGGCTTGCGGCGCTCAGCGTGTGATCGATATCGATTCGAACCACACTCCGGCAACCGACGCACCGGGAGCGCTCGCCGCGATCGTGGCCGGCATCGCTGCTGAAGTCGCGCTCGATTCCGTCTGAGCAGTCGGGACCACGCGGCCACCTCGAGATGAAGGGCTGGCCGCAAGACGCTCGGTGGTCGGCCGCCACGTGGAAAGCAAGGCCGCGGTGACAACCCTCCTATGAAGCCGCCGACAAGGACGCCTGTTGCTGCGCAGTCAAGTGAACGACATTCTTCGGGTTGCAATTCCAGATGGACTGCGTAGGCCGGGTCATCGTCTTGTCGTAGACGAACTTGTTCGGCTCGACTTTCAGCAGGGCGAAGCACGGCGAGGGCTGGGGGTTCGCATTGGACATCGTCAACTGAGCCACCGGTGCTTCGATGCCTCCCGCAGACCAATTCTTGGTGGCGGCGGCATGGGTGAGCACGCACGACACTGTCAGATCAGTGCCACACTCCGAAGCGGACTTTGCCCACAAGAGCCATGCCTCGGCGCCTTCCTCGTCGTCGAAGTCGACTGCATCGCCCTTGGCGTATTTGTGCATGACGTTGACGAGCTGCTCCGTCGATGGATTCTGCGAGGCCATCTCCAGCGGCCACCATGACGTCTCCACGTAGACCGGCGAGAGTCCCGGATTCTCGGCGACACCCTTGGAGGTCGAGGAGTTGTAGAACTGCACTCCGAGGATGACGAAGGCCGGGTGGTAGCCGGCCGTGGTCATCGCCTGGAAGTAGGGAACGATGTTGTCGTCGAGCGATGGCCAGAGAGCCTCGACACCCTTGGTCTGCATCTGTGCCACGTAGGGCGCCCAGTCCGTGACGGAAATTGGTGGTTCCTGGAAGTCAAGCACCTTCCACCCTTGGGCCTCGGCGCCATACTCGTCCTTGAGTTCGGATGGGAGGACAGAAGTGTTGTTCTCCGAGCCCATACCCGCGCCTTCACGGCCTGGGGATAGGCCTTGGCCAACGCACCGAACCAACCTGAGGTGATGGTGTTGGTGTTGGCGCCACTGGGGTCGACCTGGTCTGTGGCGAGCTCGGACGCGTTGGACACGACGTAGCCGCTGACATTGCCCAGCCCGCACTTCTCACGCACTGGGGCCGCAGGCTGGTCGAGAGCCATGCCACCCCCGACCGCCATGAAGTCGCTCTGGCAAGCCTGGTTGGTCACCTGGGCCGCGTTGAACAGGGCGGCGTCTCGGTTGTCGATGACGATCTTGCGGCCGTTGATCCCGCCCGAGGCGTTACACCACGCCGCGAAATGCCTGAGCCTGCTGGGGAAACTCCGCCTCGAGACCAGGTTCGATCGTGTTCGCGGCATCGTTGAACACGGCGATGTTGATGGTCTTCGCGCCGACTCCACGCACCGAGGAGGCGCCGCCCGGACCGGGTTCGCAGATCTTGCCCACGCCGGGCCAGGTCCCGTTCGTGGTGACGCTCGACGCCAGCACTCGGCTGGACGCTGTCGCTGCCCCCGCAGCGGATGCCGATGCGAGTGAGACACACGTCGCAGCAAGAACGATGCCCGCCGTTGCGAACGGCAACGCAGTCCGTCGCAAGTCGATGAGGCCCTTCGCCAACACCTTCATATCCACCCCCGAACGCTTCATGGTTCCGATATTCAATCAGTAGTTGCGTTCTTGCGGGAGGCGCCTCCAACCTCGGGGTCGGGTCTCCCCCACCGGGCGGTCTCCGCCAGGCACCGCATCGACCGTCCAGCGAGCTCCGACGAGCCCTCACTCCAGATTCTGGGGTTCGATCTCGCCTGCCAGCGATCCTGCGCCCGGGCAGGCTGGCCCGTGCCCGTTCCAGCCATGTCCTGTCGGGAATTGCAGGCCAGAGAGAACCCTCCTGAGCCGGGATCTTTCGTGCCCACCTCGTCGGGAGACTGGAGGGCGGCTCCACTTGGTCGCCAGCTGCCGGTCCATTGCAGGTGCCAGGAGGGCAAGCAAAGGCGCCAGCCTCGATTCAGTACCGGAGCCGGCAGGCCGGCGAGGGCCCCCGCGGCGGCCCCAGCCGTAGCGGGCGCCCTCTACCGTTGGGCAAGGTGAACTGAATGCGGTACGCAGTTTGTGGGTGGGGCGAGAAGGCACGGGACATGACGAATCATGATGCAGACAACTCGGATCAGTTGGCCATTCAGGATCTCGCGTACCGCTACGCCGCAGGCGTGGACCAACGCGATGAAGACCTCTTCCTGAGCGCCTTCCACCCCGACGCCACGTTGACCATCATCCGAGCTGGGACCAATGGCGAGGAAAAGGTCATTGTCCGGACGGGCCACGACGAGTTGAGTGCAATCCCCCACTTGATCGCTCGTTACGCCAAGACGTTTCACTTCGTGGGTAATCATCGCTGCCATATTGCCGGAGACGAAGCAACCGGCGAGGTGTACTGCACGGCGCATCACCTCGATACCGGGCCCGAGGGCGATACGGACTACGTCATGCTCATCCGGTACCAGGACGTCTACCGGCTGGATTCGGCTGGCAAATGGCTGATCGCTTCACGACGTCTGGTAGTCGACTGGACCGAGAAGCATGTTGTGCAATAGACCGATCACGTCCACGGAACGAGTTGCGGGCGATGGCAGTGCGCCAGGTACTCAGCGTCAACCATGGCTGCCTGCAGCTCGCTGTTTCACGATCTCACCCACCGGATGGACTCAGATCCTTCTCCGTGCTGTGACCCCCACTTAGAGACGGAGACTCGAATGAACCAAAAACCACAGCTTTCTACCGGACTCAAGACGTTCAGCAGAGGGTCTTCTGAAGACTGGTCCTATCTGGCGGAATTTGCGCAGGCTGCAGATATCGGCGGCGTCGACCGCTTGGTCATGTCGGACCATGTCGTCTTCGGTGAGAACCTTGAGGCCTACGACGACCCGGCAAAGGGAGGTTCGCGGGGTGGCCGGCAGCCAACCGGACCAGACGGAGCTTGGCTCGATCCCATCACCACCATTGCCCACCTGACGGCGGTGACGACAAGGGTTCGATTCGGGACGAACATCCTCTTAGCGGCACTGCGGCGTCCAGTGGTGCTGGCCAAAATGGCTGCGACGATCGACGTGTTGTCCGGTGGCCGGCTTGACCTGGGCGTGGGAGTCGGGTGGCAGCGGGAGGAGTATGAGGCGGCTGGCCTGTCCTATGAGGGCAGAGGTCGCCTGCTCAACCACACGCTTGAGGTGTGCCAGGCCCTTTGGCGAAATGAGCGGGTGGAGTATGAGAGTGGGGAGCTCTCGTTTCAGGCCATTCATCAGATGCCGAAGCCGTTGCAGCCTGGCGGGATACCGATCTGGACGAGCGGGACGGTCAATGCACGATCGATGGATCGTCTCGCCGCATACGGATCGGGATGGATCCCGTGGGGCGACGACGCTGCCGGTATCGAGGTTGGCATCAGACGCATGCGCCGCGCGGTCTCGGACCGTGGTCGTGATCCCTCTGAGCTCGGCGTCGTTGGAGCGCTGGGGAACGTGAAGCGCGACGATGGGACAGTGGACCTGAGGCGAACCATGCAGCACGTGCCCCGACTCGCCGAATTTGGTGTTACCGACTTCCGCATGACGATGCAGCCGCCGGCCGGAATCGAGGCGGCGACGGACTACGTGGCAACCATTGTCGCTGCGTTTCGCTCTGCGTCCGCCTGAGCCGGATCTGACCGCACAAGGTGTCATGTTCCACACGGTGGATCGAACACGCCACTCAGCCTTGACACAGGGCCAAGGTGACCAACCGCCCTCAAGTTGGGATCGCCTCGGACGGCAGGCCGCTCGCCACGTCTGTGCCGACAACCCGCGACGCCGCGTGAGAATTCTTCGCTGACCCACTATCTTCAGGTCATGCGTCCAGGGGGACCGAACGGTGCCGGCAAGGCCATTCGCCGGGCTCAAGCCGCGACTCGCCAAGCCCGTGCCGATGGAACCTCAGTGCTCGAAGCCGACCAGATGCTCGCGGGCCGCCTGTCCCGACGCAATCTTCTCGGGTACGGCGCTGCGGTCGCCGCCGCGCTGCCAACGCTGCTGCATTCGAAAGACACTGCGAGTGCGGCCACAACTTCACGTTCCGAACCTCGGATTGTGGTGGTTGGCGCAGGTATCGCTGGCCTTGGCTGCGCGTACCGCCTCTGGACCAAGTACGGAAAGCATGCCGATGTCTACGAGTACAACTCGGTGCCAGGCGGGCGTATCCGGACCCTTCGCAACTACTTTGCCGAGGGGCAGCTGATCGAGGAGCATGCAGAGTTCATCAATCCCGAGCACACGACCACCCTTGCGCTGGCCAAGAGCTTCGGACTTACGCTGGACAACACCGACGCCTACCCGCCGGGTTCCCATCCGGACCGGGAGCAGCTCAGCTTCTTCGGACAACCCTGGTCACAAGGGGCCCTCAATCAGGACTGGCACGACTGGGCATGGGAACTCTTTCATCAGGCCGCCTTCGAAACGGCGCCATGGCCACAGCTCTACAACAAACACACTCCGGGCGGGCAGCAATTCGACCGGATGTCGGTGTCGGAATGGATCGAGACCTATATCCCAGGTGGATTGTCGTCGGACTTCGGCGCCCTCTGCGTCTCCGCCGTGCTCGACGAGTTCGGCGGTGACCCGGATCTTCAATCGGCGCTCAATCTCGTGTACCTGCTCGGTCAGGACGACTCCAAAGCAAGCGGTGCCCAACCCAAGAACCGTCCCGCACTCGGCGGGGCGAACGAGAAGTGGCACCTCCACGGCGGCAACGACCAGCTGATCTACGGGATCCTCGACCGGCTGCCCTCGGGAGTCCTCCACGTAGACCAACGACTCGTCGCGGTAACAACGTCGGGCAGTGGTTTCAAGTGCACGTTCGAATGCGGGCCCTCGAGCCACGACGTGCTCGCTGATCACGTCGTGCTCGCCCTTCCCTTCACGACCTTGCGCCAAGTGGATCTCAAGGGCGTCCCGATCAACCCGCTTCACCTCCAAGCCATCGAGGAGGAGCCGCTCGGCACGAATTCGAAGTTCTTCCTCCAGTTCGACGAGCGCGTGTGGAACGACTCCGACCGCGCCACGGGGAACTGCTATTGCGATGGCGTCGTCCAGGGCGGGTGGGATGCGACGGACTACCAACCCGGCACGGCTGGAATCCTTGCCGCGTTGCCTGGCGGTCAATCTGCCCAGAATTGGGGCCCAACCTACGGCTTGAGCAGCTACCTCGGGCAGCCCCCTCCCGCAATGGTCGACGCCTTCCTCGGTCAGTTCAATACCTTGTTTCCCGGTGTCGGCGCGGCATTCAACGGACAGTCGTATTTCGTCTGGTCACCCGGCGATCCACATATTCTCGGCGCGTACTCGTACCTCAAGGTTGGTCAGTACACGGCGTTCAACGGCATACAAGGGCAACGCGAAGCCAACCTCCATTTTGCGGGCGAGCAGACCTCAGTCAACTTTCAGGGTTACATCGAAGGTGGACTCCGCAGTGGCTATCGGTGCGCAGACGAGATCACCGCCTGAGGAGAATCCGGACGGAATCCCACCGTCTGGTCGAAACTGGCGAGCGCGGCCATTTTCCGGCGACCCGCTTCTCCCGTGGTGGCTGTGCGGTCGAGTGAGAACGCCTGACGCCGAAAACCCACGATGGGGACCACCGAGGGGCTAATTCCAGGAGAGGCCGGACCGCTCCCGCCAGTAGCTGGGTGAGTCCTGGTGGACGACCCCGAGGAGCTCCTCGACTCGTTGGGAATCGAGTTTGAGCGTCAGAGCGGCGAGGTTGCTCTCCAGTTCGTCCGCGCTGGCGGCGCCACTGAGGACGACGTCCGCCCAGGGCTGCGCGAGCACCGCGGCGAGCGCCAAGGCGTCGGGGGTAGTCTCGGCGTTGGAAGCTGCGCCCGCGAGCTCCGACACATCCCCACGGGCGGTGAGTCGGCCGTTGGCGAGGGGCTCCTTGACGATCACACCGATCCCGGCCGCGTGCGCGGCGGCCAGCGCATCACCGGCACCTTGCTCGAGCAGGTTCCATGTCGCCTGCACCGTATCGAAGCCCCCGACCTGAAGGGCCTGATCGATCGTCTCCGCCTGTCTCTGGCCGGTTACCGTGATCCCTATCGACATCCCCTTGGCCCGCAAGCGGGCCAGCTCATCGAGCACGGCCCGGTCCTCGAGCACTCGACTCTCTCGCGTCGCAGAATGGATCTGATAGAGACGCAGATTCGCCCCGAGCAATGACTGGCTCTCACCCAGCTGGCGACGGAGCGTCCCCACGGACAGATCCTTGACTTCGTTCACGGTGGCGCCGACCTGCCAATTGGCCACATAGGTGTAGCCCCACTTCGAACCAACGGTGACCTCGGAGGTTCCAAGTCCGCGACGCTCAAGCCACGAAGCCAAGAAGGCCTCCGCCAACCCATACGAGCGGGCCGCGTCGAAGTAGCGCACCCCTTTTTCGTATGCGGAGTCCAGAACCGAATGCGTCAACTGCTCCAGCGATTCCACCGACGTATGTCCCGCGAGATCCGAAGCATGTCCGAGGTTGATATACCCAGGCCGGCCGAGGGCAGCCAGCCCGAGCCCCATCCGACTGACCGCGAGGCCTGAGCTGCCAAGGACCGTAGGCACTGGCTGGACACAGTAACCCCAGGGTGGCAGTCCCGGCCGCCCGGGTCGGAGATATCACCCCAAACTTCGACCGGCCTACCATCGAGATGAACGAGGAGGAACCATGACGGTGCACACAGTCGAATCGACGCCACAAACGGTCCGTTCGGGATTCCTTGATCCGAGTGCGACACCGGTTGCGACTATCAAGTCGGGCGATGTCGTGAGCTATCCGAATACGTGGACCCATTGGGGCAACGAGGCGGTCTTCGGAATGACGTTTGCCGATCGAGAGCCTCTTCGGCATCGCTACCCCAACGGGCCGTACTCGATGCTTGGGCCCGTGGCGGTCGACGGGGCCGAACCGGGCGACGTGATCGAGTGCAAGATCGAGGCGCTGCGCACCCGCGACTGGGGATGGAACTCGTTTCCGCTCGGCGTCGGCGCGCTTCCTTCTTATTTCAAGGAGCCCTATGTGCACTACTTCCGTTTCGACGACGCCCGCCGCAAGACTGAATACGTCGATGGGATTGAACTGGAGCTGGCACCGTTTCTCGGCGTCATGGCTGTTGAGCCGGCGGGCGATACCGCTGTGAGCGCCATCCTCGCGGGCCCCTATGGCGGGAACTTGGTGCTCAGGGAACTGACCGTCGGCGCTTCGCTCTACCTCCCTGTTGCCAAGCCAGGTGGTCGACTTTGGATGGGCGACGTCCACGCTCTTCAGGGCGACGGCGTGGTGGACCAGACGGCAATCGAGACCGCGGCAGAAGACCTCGAGATCCGCTACGGCCTGCACAAGAACGTCGCCCTTGATGGTCCATTGGGCGAGACAAGGACCCACTGGATCGGAATCGGGTTCGGCGAGAGCCTCGACGATGCCATCGTGTCCTGCCTCAAGGGGCTGATTTCGTGGCTGCACGCAGCTTCAGGGATTTCAGAAGGTGAGGCGTACGCCCTCTGTAGTATGGCCGTGAGCTTCCGAGTCACCCAGTACTCCCACCAGACCGGATCCGCCTACACGTCCATCCCCCCGAAGGCAGTCCATGGGATGGTTCCGAAACACATCTTCCCGCAGACGTTGCGACAGCGGATCGAACGCTGGCTCCGTCCTGCCCGGAAGACCGCAGCCTGATGCTCACGGCGACGGATCGACTAGACATCCTCGAGGTGGTGAGTCGAGCGGACGATGCGGCTACCCGCCGTGACGCCGACGCCTACGTGACGTTCTTCACCAACAACGCACTTCTCGATGGCGACAAGGGTGAAAACCGCGGCACAGAGCAACTGCGCCAAGCAGTAGGGCCAATCTGGGAGTCCGAAGGGCCGGGGAGCACACATTGCACCTTGAACGCCGTCGTCGCCGGCCTCGACGGTGACCCGGATCACGCCATTGTTACGTCCCAGTTGATGATCGTGCTGAACGACACACAACTCTCAATCGCAAGTTTCTCCTTCATCACCCAGCACTTCGTCAGGGTGGGATCTGACTGGCTCATCGAACGTCGATCGGTCCGATCGACTGCGGGATAGCCAACTCATGGCACCAAGGACGGCGGCCCATACCTCGACAGTTGGGCGACCTTGAAGATGGGAGGTAACCACGATGGGGGCACTGCGTGTTCGTCCTGCGAGGAGGCGCTCAAAACGTACCGTCGGAGCTAAACAAGGTGGCCACCGGCGCAGTCTGGTTCGACGTCATCCTTCCTAAAACCGACAATGTGGACGTCCGTACAGTCGTTTTCTCCCCGAACAGACGCACGATCTGGCGTGAACACGAGCACGGTCGATTGCTCCAGATCACATCGGGATACGGGTTCCTCTGCAGGGAGGGCGGCTTCTCGGAGCGTGGTCGTCCGAACAACCCAGGCTCTGATCGATCACGCCTCGACCTGTGGGTGACGAACACCCCGCTCTGAAGCTCACTGGCCTCCGACGTGAGCGAACATCGCAACGGATAGTCAGGAAACGCCGGGCCAACGAGCGGATCTCCCGGCGTCGTTTCCTCTGTCGCATCGGTAACAGCATGGGCCAGGACCTCGAGCGAACCACTCCCCCGTTGGGCGAATCACATCGCGACTGCCATCTCCTCCTCGAATCTTGCGACGGTGTCCGCCGAGAGGATTCCGGCGGACCAGCGCGGTAGCGCGCCGGCGGCGAGGCTGCGTGATGAAAGGACTTCGTTGCTTCGAGAGAGGTGATGTCCTCGGTGGCGTCCCTCCAACCCCCGCGGGTCCATCAGTAATCTCGGGGCATGGCAGTCTCCTTCTACGACTCGGTTGCCACCTATGTCGAACACGCCGCCTCGCTCCTCAACGTTGAGGACGACGTACAGATTCTGGTGTCCGAGCCCTACCGCCAAGTCGACGTGCAGGTGCCGATCCATGCCGATGACGGGTCAGTCCTGTCGTTCCGCGGCTATCGGGTTCAGCACAACGGCGCTCGAGGGCCGTTCAAGGGTGGGCTCCGGTATCACCCGCACACCGATCTCGACGAGGTGCGGGGTCTGGCTTCCCTGATGACCTGGAAGTGCGCCCTCCTCGACGTGCCGTTCGGCGGCGCCAAGGGCGGCATCACACTCGACCCCGCAATTCTTTCATCCCGCGAACTCGAATCTGTGACCAGGAGCTACACGAACGCCATCTCCGGGGTGATCGGCCCAAACCTCGACATCTTGGCGCCCGACGTGAACACCGATGCTCGGGTGATGGGGTGGGTCATGGATGCGTATTCCTCCCGAGCCGGTTGGTCCCCTGCGGTAGCCACGGGCAAGCCACTCGACCTCGGGGGTATCCGAGGTCGAGTCGAGGCGACCGGACGGGGTGTCGTGGCGGTCACCGCAGCCACCCTCACTGCTCTAGGCAAGAACCTCGCGGGCCAGCGGATCGTCGTCCAGGGCTTCGGCAACGTCGGACGCCACGTCGCTCAGATTGCAGCCGAGCAAGGCGCGCTTGTCGTGGGTGTCTCTGATGTCTCGGGTGGTCGGGTCCTCCGGCAGGGCATCGATGTTCCGGCCCTGCTGGCCACGCTCGAACCCGGTTCCCTGCTCAAAGAGGTCGACATCGGTGATTTCGTCACCAATGCCGAGCTGGTCAGCCTCGACTGCGACGTCTTGATTCCCGCCGCCTTGGAGAACGCCCTTGACGCCGGCAATGTCAGCGGGGTCAAGGCATCGCTCATAGTCGAAGGGGCGAACCACCCCATCTCGCCCGAGGCTGATGCGGCCCTGGTCGAAAGCGGCGTGACCGTGGTGCCCGACATCCTGGCCAATGCGGGAGGGGTGACCGGGAGCTATTTCGAGTGGACATCGAACCTGACGGAGTTCCGCTGGTCCGAGGAACAGTTCAATGAGCAGCTACTGGTCTTCTTGGACCGGGCGTTCCAGGCAACGTGGGACAAGCACAGCGAGCATGGCGTCGACCTGCGGACCGCCGCCTATATGGTCGGAGTCGACCGAGTAGCCGAAGCCGTTCGCCTGCGCGGCCTGGCTTGAGCATGGTCGGGTTTGCCTCGGCGGATCCGAGGCACCAGTTATTCGACCGCAACTCGATCAGCGGATTCGGGACCATGCGGGCCATAGGTGACCAAGGCGTGCACGTTGACGAATTCCTGGATTCCGTGGCGAAACAGCTCTCGCCCGTAGCCGGAGTCCTTGATCCCGCCGAACGGAAGGCGCGGATCTGAGGCGGTAAGCCCATTGATGGTGGTCGTACCGGCCTCCAAGCGCTCAGCCACGGCGGCGCCCCGCCCGAGGTCGGACGTCCAGACGTTGCTCCCCAACCCGAATGCGGACTGGTTCGCCACACGGAGAGCGTCGTCAACGTCCCTCGCCCGCACTAGCGGAACGGCCGGACCGAAGACCTCCTCGACAAGCACCGGCATGTCCTCGGTGACCCGGTCCAACACGGTCGGCTCGTAGAAGAAGCCGGGCCCGCCGCCCGCGTGCCCACCGGCGAGGACGCGTGCACCTCTGCCTACCGACTGGTCGACCTGGCGGACGAGTGCGTCCCGCAGATCGCCTCTGGCCAGAGGACCGATGGACGTTTCAGGGGACATGGGGTCGCCCATGACGAGACGGGAGACGTGGGTCAAGAAGTGTTCGGTGAACACGTCGGCGATCGACTCTTCGAGAATGATGCGCTTGGTGGCGATACACGACTGCCCGTTGTTCTGGAAGCGGCTGCGAGCGGCGAAGTCGGTCGCAGCGGCGACATCAGCGTCGCCCAGCACGATGAAGGGATCGCTGCCCCCGAGTTCGAGGACGGTCTTTTTCAGCGCGCGGCCGGCGACGCCGGCCACCGCACGGCCGGCGGCGGTCGACCCGGTGATGGTCACTGCGCTGACCCGATCGTCGGTGATGATCCGATCGCTGACCTCTGGGGTTCGCTCGAAGCCAGCGACCACGACCGAAAGCGAATCCGGTGGAAGTGCCGAGGCCGCCACGACCTCTTCGAACAACAAGGCACAGCCCGTCGTCGACGGTGCGTGCTTGAGCACCACCACATTTCCAGCCGTTACCGCTGGGACCATCGCCCGGATCACCTGCCAGTAGGGAAAGTTCCACGGGAGGATGGCGAAGAGGATGCCCAATGGGGTGTACACGACCTGGCTGCGCAAGGCGGCGGAAGTGATCGTTTCGGGGGCCAAGAGATCCGGTCCGTGGTCGGCGAACCATTCACAGGTCCACGCACATTTCTCGACCTCGGCTTGGCTCTGAGTCAGGGGTTTTCCCATTTCACGCGTTGCCAGCCGGGCCAGGTCGTCGCTGCGCTCACGCAGGGCGTGCCCGAAGCTGCGAACCGCCTTGGCTCGCTCGAGCACAGGAACCCCGCGCCAGGCGACTGCTGCCCTCCGGGCGCGGTCCAAGATGGCGTCAATCTGTCCCTCGGATGTCTCCTCATAGCCAGCGAGTCGAAAGCCGTTCGAGGGATCGACGGTGGTGACCACGCCGGCGGCCGTGTGCACAGGTGCCTTCATGCTGTGTCTCTTTCTCTCGGTGGGCTGTCACGGTCACCGGATACGAGGTGCTCGCTCAGAGCGGGTGACCGGGATGGAAGCGCGGAGCGTCGCGGTAGGTGAGGAGTCCAGGGTGCTGGCCGGGCTCCGACTGCTCGATCAGCAAGAGGAACGCCTCGTGATCTCCAACGGGGAAATGGTCGAGAACGTGGCCCTCGAGACTGGTGGCCGACTCGACCAGCAGCGGTGCGCCCGTCTCCCCGAGGCGCCACTCGCATTGGGCGAACTTGTCCACCACGTCGCCAGTCTGCTCGCCGAACAGGCGGGCCATGTCGTCCTGGTCGTTTCCGAGGAGGTGCAAGCCCATTGCGTTGCAGCGCTGCGCCACACCGAACGTGTGGTTTACCTTGGCGACGCAGGCGAGGAAATGGGGCGGATCAATGCTGCACTGGGTCACAAAACTCGCGAGACAACCGCTCATTTCGCCGTCCTCAGCACGCACCGTCAGGACGTAATAGGGGAAATCGATGCGATTCCAGAACGCCTGGAGCGGCGACGAACGGTTACTGCTCACGCTGGAATTCCTTGCCCGCGATCCACGGTGAGGACGCCAATCCGACGGAGCCGGTTGGCTCACCCCTGCGGTCAACGCCGAGACGTGGCGTCACCTGGCAGTTGGACACCTCTCGGCCACCATTCTTGCTACGCCGGCTTGCCATGTTCGATCCAACGATCAAACAGCTCGACTCGCTCCGCTGGCCAGGCACCGTCGCACGGCATGGACCCCTTCTTGAGTGCCGCTGCAATCGCGGTGGCATGGTCCTGGACATCGGCATAGGACCAAAGATCGAACGCTCTGCGCATCGCATCACGATCCTTCTCACGAAACAGAGGCTTGATATCGCCCTCGAAGCTGACGTCCGGGGTTGGCATGGTCACGTCCTTTCATGGTGGCGCTGCGGCAGGGCCGATGGAAATACGATAGAACGCGGCCGTCCAACTCGCACCTTACGGCGGACGACTTTGTGACGGCAGCTTTGAATGAGTCGTCGGCCAATTCGGTGATGGGGACTCCTGTTCGGTTCCACGAGGTGTTCATTCGGGAAGCTTCCGGCAGCTGGGCGCGGCGGCGATTGAGTTGACGACGAACGCCGGGCCGACGGCTATCGGATCTGAGGCGATGGACCGAACACGCCGCAGCTCGAGTCGGCCCTCCACCCGAGCAACCTTCGGCTGCGGCGTCGGCGGAGTCCAAGGCTCGTGCGGCTGATCACCTCTCCAGAGAACTCAGCCACTGAACCCATGACCTGAGCCGAAATCGAACCGTGCCCACGCGAGACGGAGTCAGTGATTCCTGTCCGGCCGCCCGCCGGCTGCGGCTTTGCCGGATCCGGCCGTCCGCGGCCGCAGGGGAGCCATCTGCTCGATTTCATGCCGCCGCGGGCCCGACCACAGTGCCGGCGGCGCTTCAGTCGCCCACGCCAGTGCGTAGGCCGCAGCCTCGTAGTTGACCCGCCAACCCAAGAAATCGACCCACGCCTCCTTGAGAGGCCGCTCGATTGGATAGTTGACTCCGCGCAGGCGCTCGATGGCGTCCGTAAAATCCTCGTAGGAGAGCGAGATTCCGTCCGTTGGGTCGGCGTCCAGCGGAATAGGAATTCCAATGGCGCGGGCAACGTTGCCGAGACAGGTGAAGCCTCCGCGCAGGCAGAGGCGTGCTTGGATCAGGTCTGACGCGTCTGGAAGGAGTGCCAGGTACAACGCCGCGGCGTCGAGGATAGCTATTTGCGCCGTCACCCACGACGACAACGGACGTGGCGACCGGAACCAGATCAGCGGTACATAGGTCGTGTGGCTCTCCGACACGTCGGCAGACCACTGTTCCCACGCTTCGAACAGCGCCGGCAACTCGCCGACGGCCGAGACACCGCTCCCGAGGCCGTAGTGGGTGCGGGCCAGGAGCTCCGGGCCCCACGACGGTACGCCGGCTCTCGAGTCGAGCATGGTGATGAGTGCCTCGCGGCGGTTAAAGGCTGCGTACAGGGTCGGGAGATAGCCGATCTGGAGCGCCACCGTTCCGAGACCAGCGAGCGCGGCAAGAGGGTCGAGTGCCGCCCCAGCAGCCGTGTGTGGAACCAGGAACCCCAAGGTGCACAGAGCTGATCCGGCCTGCTCCATCGCACTACCCAGCCCGCCGTTGTCAACAGCCCATATGAGAAGTCCGAACCCCAGCTGGTAAAGAGCCAGCCAGGCGACAACCTGGGCGATGAGCTGCACGGGCGCCTGGAAAGCCAGAATCCGGTCCCTGCGCTCGTAGGAGCTGAACCTGTCTGATAACAAGCGGAAGACACTACGGAGGACGAGGAAGACCGCTCGGGGAACACGACTCCTAATACGCCGCGGGACGATCAGGGTGCCGAGGACACTCCACCGGTAGCAAGCACGATCAACGCGCCGAGCACCCCGACCACGACTCGGATGGCCATGCCTTAGCTTGGCATGGCTCCCTCGCGGAGGTCCTTCCGGTCGAAATGAGCTGGCTTTCTCCGAGCCGAACTCCGGGGATCGGCACAGAGACTCGGCGAAGAACTTTGCTGGGGCGAAGGGCCATCTGGGATCCCTTGCTATGACCAGAGCGACTCGAGATCGGCCTCGACTCTGCCAAAGCCATCTCCTGCTCCAGAGTCCGAGGCCCATGAAGCGAGGTCGTGTGCAACATCTACTTCTTCGAAGCTCGACTGAACTCGAGCAGACAAGAATCGGGAGGGCTGTGCCCACCCGTGGGAATCGTCGCGACCACGGGGCCGGTGGTGATATCGCAATGGGTAGTAGACATGAAGCGCTTTGCGCGCACGGGTCAAGGCGACGTAGAAGACTCGTCGCTCCTCTTCGAGCCCTTCCGATGACCTCAACGCCATATCTGACGGCACCATGCCATCGGTGGCGTTCAAGATGTGGACGGCCTTCCATTCGAGGCCCTTGGCTGAGTGAATGGTGGAGATGGTCAGCCAGTCCTCGTCGATTGTGGGATTCGCCGGCAAGATCGGACGTCGACCGCGGGGGTTCAAGGGCAAAGTCCGCCGCAACGTCCGAGAGCCGCGAGGCCTTCGCTGCCCCGGCGACGAGGGAGTCCAGATCGACCAGACGAACGCTGGCGTCGGGATATGTCGCTTCGATGAGAGGAACGAGAACGAGACGGAGACGCTCCGCCTGCGCGACCAAGTCACCCTCTCTGTCGAGTCAGGGCCGCGACAAGGGCCTCGGCCTGCGTGCCGAGAGGAGGCCGGCAGCAACTCGGCTGCTCCGGGCCATCGATCGACCACCTGTTCGTGGCTCAGTGGGTCGGCGTCTGGATCGCTCAACCCGAGGGCGGCCAAGACCCGTCGAGCAATGGTCGGGCCCACTCCTTCGTGGAGTTGGAGGAGCCGGAACCAAGCCAGCGAGTCAGAGGCGTTGTCCGACAGCCTGAACGCGGCCAGCAGATCCTTCACATGGGCGGCCTCGGCGAACCGCAATCCCCCGTACTTGACAAACGGAATCCGTCGACGCCCCAGCTCGAGTTCGAGCAGATTCGAATGGTGTGCGGCTCGCACCAAGACTGCTTGCTCCTTGAGGAGGACGCCTTCCTCTCTGTGCGCAAGGATCTGCTCGCAGACCGCCGATACCTGAGCATCCTCGTCGGCGCATCTGACGAGGCGGGGGCGCATCCCGGCTTGCGCGTTCGCGGCGTGCAGCACCGCAGAGAAGCCTTCGGGAGCTTCGGCGCCACAGCGTTCGCCACGTCGAGAATCTGCTGGCTCGATCGGTAATTGGTGTTGAGGATGACGGTCCGCGCTCCGGAAAGGCCTCTTCGAAATCCAAGATGTGACGCGGTTCGGCCGCCCGGAACGAATAGACCGCCTGGGCGTCGTCTCCGACGATCGTGATCCGTTGGTCCGTTCGGCGCAGCGCCTTCAGTATGTCCACTTGCAGTCCGTTCACATCCTGGTATTCATCGACCAGAATGTGATCGAACGAACCAGCAAGCCGTGGACCCAACCGATCATCGAGGGCGGCTGCCCTCCAGAGCAGCAGAAGGTCGTCGAAGTCAAGCATGCCTCCGGCCCGCTTGGCGGCGACGTAGCCGCGGCAGATCTCGATGATCTGCTCCGACGACGTCGTTGGCCCACGGCGCCACCGCTCGCGGTGACCGTCGAGATAGACCTCCCAGTGTTTACCGCTCGGGAATAGAGGTCGAGAAGGAGCGCCTTGCGCGGGAACCGCTGCCCGCAGGTTTGCGCGTAGCAGCCCTCTTCCCGAACGAGGTCGATGACGTCGGCGGCATCGGACGGGTCCAGGACTGAGAATCCTTCGGGGATCCCCAGCGCCTGGGCGTACTTTCGCAGGGTCCGGTGCGCGACGGCGTGAAACGTTCCTCCCAGCACCCGGGTCGCCGCCGGGTCGGAGCGGCCGTCCCTCTGCTGTGCAGCCAACAGGACACCAGTCCGATCGAGCATCTGGCGGGCGGCCCGCCGCGTGAAGGTCAGCAGGAGGATGCGTTCAGCCGGGGTCCCGGTGGCGAGCAGCCAGGCGACACTCGCCGAGAGCGCAGTCGTCTTGCCCGTTCCGGCACCGGCCAGGACCCGGAGCGGCCCACCGTCATGGGTGACGGCTGCTCGCTGGGCCTCGTTGAGCTCCTCCATCCAGGCGAACATATGTTCGATGGTAGCGCCTTCACCTGGGACGAGTCCACGGATTCCGGCAGCGGCGTCCAGGATCGTGGAGTAGTAGGAATTCGGGGGGGTCGAGCACAAGGAGCACATCAGATGAGCGAAGCACTGGCTGCCTCCGCTGACCGCCACGCAGGCGGATGCGGAAAAGATGGCCAGCCAGATCCGAACTGCCTACGAGCTGTCCCGAGAAACGGCCATCGGGTCATGGGGAGGTCTTGGGGACTATTCGTCGCCGCGCAATTCTTCGGGTGTGACGACGAGATCGAGGAGGGATTCTGATCGGAGCACGGTGAGTGCCAAGGGCTGGCCGATGGCATCGCCCAGCATCAGCCGCTGCAACGACTGGGCGTTCGAAACCGCCTCGTCGTTGGCCTTGACAAGGAGATCGCCGCGGCAAAGTCCAGCTTTTGCGGCGGGTCCCTCTGGGACAACCTCTTCGATCCGCATTCCGGTCTTCAGGCCGAGGCGACTCGCCAGCTGCGGAGGGAGAGGTGCGGGATTTCCTGCCACGCCCAGGTAGGCCCGGCGGACCCTGCCCTCGGCCACGAGAGCGGCCACGATCTGTCGGGTAATTGCGTTGATGGGTATGGCGAGCCCCACCCCAACTCCCGCAACAGCGGTATTGATGCCAACGACTTCACCGGAGGCGACGACGAGTGCCCCGCCCGAGTTTCCCGGATTCAGCGCGGCGTCGGTCTGGATGACGTCATCGACGATCCGCACGTTCTCCCCCGCTCGAGTCGGCAGCGAACGACCCAGGGCACTGACGACTCCGGCTGTGATCGTGCCGGCCAATCCGAGCGGGTTGCCCACCGCCACAACCAGTTGTCCCACTCTGAGCTGCGACGCTTCACCCAGGACGGCTGGTGCCGGGGTGGCTCCGTCGGCGCGGACGACGGCCAGATCCGAAAGGGGGTCGCTGCCAACCACCCGGAACGGAACCGTTGTCCCGTCGCCGAAAGCGGCCTGACCCGCTTCGGCCGTGCCGACGACGTGGGCATTCGTGAGCAAAAAGCCGTCGTTCGTGAACACGACCGCCGAACCTGCGCTGGAGGCGACTCTCCCGTCCCGGCGGCGGCGAGAAACTTGCAGCGCCGCCACCCTGGGGGTCAGCCGCTCGGCTACTGAGACGATGACCTGGGAGTATGCGTCGAGGGCGGCGGCTTCCGCCTCAGATTCGCGGGAGAGAGTATCGGTCATTCCGGTCCTTATTACTTGATTACACCATTACTTATACCGGAATCCGAGGTCAGTCCGGCCGCCGGAGGGGTTGAGCGGCCTATCGCCAAACGAGATCGCCCACTGCTCAGGTCCACCACACGGGCGCGGAGGCGATAGCGGCATCGATCAGATCGTCCTTCGAGACCGAAGGGTCGTTGAGCCAGGCCTTGATGGCACCCGCAAAGCCATAGGCGAGGAACTGTGCCATGCACCCGCCATGTCGAACCGGCGGTGACGTCGCCCTGGATAGCTGGACTCTTCGACGCCAGCTATCCGCCCCCGGACGCCTCGCGGCAAAATGGGCGCGCAGCTCGCCTGCCACAGAGATCGAAAGCGAGCTCAGCAGCGCATGGCTCGCCGAGCGAATTGTCGTGATTTCCCAACTGGCCGACGAGCTTGATCGGTCGACCCTCGACTCGCGCTACGAATCATCCTGGTGCAGTGGTGTGAGAAACGACTCGGCACCGGTTGATAGCAGCGACGAGAACCGTCGGTCTGGTTCCGAGGCCCTGATTCTCAAGTTGATGTCCTGATTGGAGCGACCGAAATGCTTCGTTTGCCAGTGCGTCAAAGGGGGAGCATTATTCCCGACCGAGCAACTGGGCAGGAGACGGTCCACGGCGTCAATTCGAGAACCCGGACGTCTCGAGTTCGCGGATCGCAGCACCATCTGACTACCCATTGGTCCCGCCTGAGGCACGCATCTCGTACCAAAACCCCCCGTTTAGGTTGACGTCGTTGCCAGTTGACTGACCCGGAGCAGAGTCTCCGATGTAGGTATAGAGCGGATGGCCGTCGTAGGTGACTTGGGTCCCACCCCCGGTCCGTTCGATCGTTCCGAGCTTGCCAGTGACGCCCGGTCCGGCCACAGGCGTACCCGTCACCGGTGGCCAGTAGGTCGCACACGTGCCGTAGCACGTGGAGTGTTCCGATGTGTCGGGTGCGAACCAATACAACGTATAACCCTTCTGATTGGTCAGCACTGCGACACCGTGGATCTGCCTGACCTCGAGGTGGGGCATTGAGGATTGCTCGCTCGTAGGTGCCGGTCCTCCTATCCCAAGCGAGACACCCAGCACGACCAAGATCAAGAGCGTGAACGTTGTGATTGCCCACCGGCCGGCTCGGATGTGTTGCCGAATCGCGTCCTCCAACCGGCCATGAGTCACTTGCCCAGAGGATGTACTCTCGGCGAACGGGCGAAGGGCAAACGCGCTCAGCGCTGCCACCGCGCCGACCTCGATCATTCCTGCGACAACCCCGGCCGTCGTCCGGACCTCCCGAAACCCGAACAGGCTGACTCGCAACGACAACACGTACCCACCGAGAGTTGCAACCGCGAAACCAGCTCCTGCCGCCGCGACCAGGCGGCTGGTCCACACGAGCATGGATGCGCCCAGACCAAACGCTGCGATCACCTGAAGGAGGAACAGCCAGCCGATCGTCGGGATCGTCCGGTATCCGGTGAGGTAGAGGTCGAGGTGAATCGCACCGGTTGCGAGGAGCAACCCTGCTCCGACAAGTCGCACCGCGAGCCACAGGCGCGTTGCACTTCGCTCACCGTCATTCGCCCGAGTGAGCGAACTCCAAGCCATGAGCTACCAGACCCCCGGAACGAATCTCCAGCGAACTTGCTTTCGGTACGAACCGAATCCGTCGTTCGTCGCGAGCACGCGATCCTCGACCACTGCGCGGCCGACGTTGCAGCCCGACGCGAACAACATCACGAGTGCGTTGCGCACTGAGATGCTCTGCAACACGTACCCAAACTGAAGAAGGAGGTAGGAGGCATAAATCGGATGGCGAACGACGGCGTATGGGCCTCTTCGCACCAGCCCACGGTCCGCTGCAACGAACCCGAATGATCGGCCCAGGGCGAGGAACGAAGCCACACAGATCACGAGGCCGACGAGCTGAAGGACGAGCCCGACGCTGACTCCCCATTGTGGATGGGCCCCAACAGGACGGAACAGAACGCCACCGAACGTTCCGCCAAAAGCAAGAACCCAGTCGCCCCACCGCCGGCTCACGGTGCGGGCCGGCCGCCGGATCAGGTATGCGATGACGACCCACATCTGCTCAGCGAAGAAGGCAACGCCCAGCAGACGATGCGTCTGCAGGTAGGCCCGGAGGGTGGCGTCGGCGAAGACGGCGGCGCCGGCGGCGCCGACAAGGTTCATTGAGATCCTGATGAACCGTTCCGCCCGTGGTGAGCGATCTGGTGTCGTTGCTCCGGGCAGACCGGAGGGCAAACTGCGCTGTGATCTACCTTCGAGGTCGGTCAGTTCTCCATCAGCGCCCGACAATGCACGCGTGCTCGCTGCCACGGCTAGGCCGAGACGACGCGTCGCTCGATGAGTGCGTCAAGACTGAATCGTCCGGAACCGAGGAGCGCAACGACAAGCGCCAGGACCCCCAGCGCAAGGTTCAGTTGGTAGCCCGGAGGATTCGTCCTCGAATTTATCCCAGTCGCCCAGGTCACAGTGATCATCGCCATCACCATGTCCCCGAACAGAGCGAGACCGGCCAGGCGCGAAAAGAGGCCCAGGGCGAGTGCAACTCCGCCGCCGAATTCGATCAACCCACCGAGGACGGCGAACAGTCCGCCCGGATGGAGGTGGGCGGTTTGGGAGAAATACAGGGCGGTCCCGTGGATGCCCGGACCTTTGAACCAACCGAAGAGCTTCCCTGCCCCGTAGTAGATGAAGATCCAGGCCAGTGCGATGCGGGCGACGAGGAGAGCCCAATCGAGGGCAGGAGACGCCGAGCGGGTGTTGACCACTGTCGCAAGCAGAATCCGAGGTGAGAGTCGGTTCGACCCCATCGTCGCCGTCACCAAGAGGCCAACTCCCCCACTGGCACAGCTGGGCGCCGTGGAGGACGATCGCCCCCGTGACTGACGGCACCTTCCGAGTGATTCGGCTGATCTGCGATCCGATGACTCGACGGAGGAACGTCCGACGAGTGCATCGGGCGGAATGGCGCTACCAACTGGGCAGCGAGGATCGAGAGGTGCCGCGGGCGCTCTGTGGACTGCTCCACGACGAGCGGTCGTCCCGGCAGGCCAGTTTCGATCGCGACCGTCGCTGCACTCGGGAAGATGGCGCAATGGAAGATCTGATCCCAGATCGACAAGGCGAAGCCCAGGTTGACGTCCTGCGGTCCGTTCAGTTGATGATGAATGCGGTGATAGTTCGGACTCACGAGCACTCGCCCGAGCGGCCCGAAACCAAGTCGGGTATTCGAATGCGCAAAAGCCACGATGCCGCCGTAGATAACGAGAACCATGATGGATGCCGCTCCGTTGGCCAGGAGAACGATCCCGGGAATCAGGGCCAGGAGGTAGGAGACATGAATGAGCGGATGAGTACGAAACACCGTCAGCACGCTCATGTCCTCCTGCGAATGGTGCAGCTCATGGAAGCGCCAGAGCATCCGCACGCGGTGGTTGGCAAGATGGACGAACCAATTCAAACCGTCCATCGCCACGACGATGACGGCGATCACACTCCAACGGGGAATTGCGCCGATCGTCGGCAGAACGATCCACGGCAGACCGGCCCGAACCACCGCCATGAAGGAGAGTGTCAGCGCAGTTACGAGTGGCGCGACGAGGGTTGCATTTATCACAGTAAGCAAAAGGTCATGACGGTAGCCGCGGGCAAAGAGGGGCCTCGGCTGTGCCGGCCACAGCCGCTCCACGATGAGAAAGATTCCGATGATCGCCAGGGCGACCGGTCCCACGAGGACGACACGTAGATCAGTTAGAGATCCAGCGAACCGTTCGCCACCCCAATCGTCGGACCAACCGACCCCAACCAGCGCTGCAGCCAGGGCCGCAACGCCGGCGGCAGGAACGTAGACACGTGACGAAACGGCAGACCAGAGCCGACTCGCCTCCCGAGACCTTCGTTCCGCAGGTGCCACTGCGGCCTCAGGAGAGCGAGACGGCCCAATTAGAACGGAAGACATGATCTCTTTCCGGTTGCCAATGCGGTCACTAGAACGAAGCGCCCCCCGAACCTGCTGTTGACCCACCGGAACCCGAATTCGAACTGGTGCCTGAGGTTGACGACGTGGGCTTCGCCGTCACGACCGCAGACCACTTACCCCAGGTGTCCGTCACGTTTCCGTGCACCTGACCGGCGGCGGAGTCACCGACGAAAAAATAGAGCGGCTTCCCCGCATAGGTCACCTGGAGGGCGCCGTTCTTCATTTTGACGGTCCCGAGCTTCGCAGCACTTACGCCCTTCCCAGCTGTGGCCTTCTTCACGCCCTGCGGCAGCTTGAGCGCAGGCCAGACCTTCAAACACGCTGTTGAGCAGGCCGTTTTACTCGCCTTCAAGGTGTAGACAGTCTTCCCACTCACCAAGATCGTGCCCAGTTTCGCGTTCTTCGTCGTGGACACGACAACGTTCGCTGCGCCACTCGCTGCTCCCTCGGCCAGGACGACACCGGACAGTCCGCCCAGGGCGACGGCAGCACCGGCCATCTTCCAGAGTGAGACCTTGCCTGTCGAGCTCCGCTCATGAGTTTTCTGGTTCATCGTGTCTCCTCATTTGATTCGTACTTCTCGGGTAGATCTACGAAAGCGGGGGGTGGATGGATCGTTCCCATGCACTTTTGCGCTCTGGCGGCCCCCACATGTAGGGAAGTTCCCCGAGGAGGCAGAACAGGCCCAGGTCCGATGACCCCTCGAAGGGCGTGCCCGGGTTCGACGGCCGCCATGACCGCCACTGGCGCTGCATCACTGGCGTCACTGGGGCCCCTGACCCGCACTGAGTACCGGGTTTTCCCATCTCATCCCATCCGTAGAGCTCCGTCCTCCACCCAAGGATCTCACCTTGCGCCAGAAGAATCATGAATCCCGTACTTCAGATATCCAGTCCGGCGGCTACCGGCCTCTTGGACAGCTCGTCGCCGAATGCGGCTGAGCTGCGCAAACGGTCCCGGGTCTCGTCCATGAGTTGGCGAGCCCGCTCGACGTGGGCCCCGACGAGCTGCCCATTCCTCTTGACGACGTCCCCTCCAACGATCACCGTCTCGACGTCCGCAGGTCCCGCGCCGAGCACCATCACCGCGACCGGGTCGCCAAACCCGTCGAGGTGCGGCGATCGCATGTCCACGATGGTGATGTCGGCCTGTTTGCGGGGCGTCAGGGTCCCGATCTCGTCCTCCAAGTTCCACACTCGAGCGCCCTCGAGGGTAGCGAGCCGCAGCATGTCGCGCTGGTGGAGATCCACCTTCTCGACCCGCTCTCCGCGGGCTAATGCAGCGGCGTTGGCCCGCGAACGTTCCGCTGCCAGAGCCAGGCGCATCTCGGAGAACAGATCAGTCCCGGCACTGCATATGGTGTCCACTCCGAGCCCCGATATGATTCCTCTCTCGAGCGCCCGGCCGGTACCGGGATAGGTGCCGAACTGCATGAGCATGTCCGTCGAGGCAGTGATCGACAATGTGCCGCGACTGGTAGCGATCAGGTCGAACTCTTCATCAGTCAGCATGTTGCCGTGGGCGTAATTCACATCAGAGCCGAGGAGACCGAACCGATCGAGGGTCGTGATGGCGTCAGCGGTACCTGCCATACCGACGTGAACGGAGATCGGCAGCTCAAGCTCACGGGCAAAGGCGAAGTCTTCGGCGTTGCGCTCTGAGCTCGTGAAGCATGGCCCGCGCAGCGCCATGCCCATGCGCAACCGACCGTTGCTTCCTGTCGAGAACTGCTCGTCCCGCATCCGGAGAGCATCGATTGGGTGCGGGGGATCCAGGTCTTTGCTGACCGGCCCCGGTCCGCCATAAAGGAAGTAGCCCCGAATACCGGACTCCAGCAGGCCGCGCAGGTCGGCATCAGCGTGCTCAGCCGACTGCAGGTTGTGGGCCCAGTCGCCGATAGTCGTGACCCCAGCATCGAGCGCCTGTAACGCCCCCCACAGGGTGCCGGCGTAGATATCTTCGGGTGTATGGCGCGGTGCGATGCCCCGCAACACGGCTGGGTCGTAGCCGGCGCCGGTCATCTGTGGGGTGAATCCTCCGATGGCGCCCTGCCACACGTGCCGGTGGGTGTCGACCAGGCCGGGCATGACCAGGCGACCTTGAGCCTCGATCACCTGGGCGTCCGGTGTAGACGTCTCGATTCCCGGTCGAATTTCGGCGATGACCCCGTCACATATCAGGACGTCACATTCGGGCTGGTCCCCGAAGTCGGGATCCATGGTGACAACGTAACCGTTTTTGATGAGGAGTTCGTTGGGCATGATGTTCACCAACCTTTCTTGGCCACCGCTTGAGGGGGGCGCCTGAATTCGGAGGCAGCGCGACGCCTGTGATTTCGGCACACCGATTGAGAAGCTCGCTTTGCACCTCGACTGAATGGGCTGCCGGGTGTACGTCGCGAGGCTCCCGGTGATAGAAGTACTCGCCGGTGACGATTGCAGGCGGGTCGTCGCTCACCGCCAGCCAGACTTGGGTGACTGCCGCCAACGAGAGGTCGTCGGGTGCCCCGGGTCCGCCCATCTTGGTCGGCACCCAGCCCGGCTCGACCGCGTTGGAGAGCACGCCGGGCCAGAGGCGAGCGACGGCGAAAGCGAGCACGATGTCGAGAAGCTTGCTGTCTGCGTAGGCCTGAGCCCCGTTCCAGTGGCGCCTGACCCATTGGAGATCGTCGAAGTCGGGGTTGCCACCCTTGTGCATGCCCGAGCCGAGATACACAAGCCGGTTAGGTGGAGTCATCAGGGCCGTCAACAGGTATGGGGCCAAGACGTTGATGGCGAAGACGTGTGAGAGGCCATCGGCAGTCTTCACACGCCGGGGCTCTCGGTAACCAATGCCGGCGTTGTGGATGACTGCGTCATAACGACCGAAGGCATTGGCCTCTTCTATTACCTGGCGCATCCCGGCAATGCTCTCGAAATCCCCGATGACGACGTGCTCCGCGGCCGGCAGAGCCCGACGCGCATCGGAGCCGCGATCCTGGTTGCGACAATGCACAGTGACCGCGTGGCCCTCGTCGATAAGCCGCTGCGCGGCCATCAAGCCGAGCCCGTCGCTCGAGCCGGTGATCAGTACCCGAGCCATCCACCCTCCCTCGGGCGCACCCTGGTTCCCACCCGTGTGAAGTCAGAACTCATGGCCCGCTCCTCCCGGGAGTTCCTTTTGGCACACCTACAATGCGCTGGCACGGCCCCCTTGTCCAAGACCTAAGTTGTCTTCTGTAATACCTTGCAGGTATGAGCCGTGGTTGGAAGGGAGACGCATGGATCTCGACCTTCGCAAAGTGCGCTACTTCGTGGCTGTCGCCGAAGAGCTTCACTTCGGCCGGGCTGCCGAACGCCTTCACATCGCGCAGCCGGTGCTTTCTCGCCAGATACGGGCACTGGAGGAAGAGCTCGGTTCCCAGCTCCTTGTGCGTGATCGGCGTCAAACTGAGCTGACACCAGCCGGCCAGCAACTCCTCGAAGATGCGCGCCCACTTCTCGCGAATGCTGACGCACTGCGTCGCAGGGTCGGACGCACAGCCCGGGGACCGGACAGCTTCACTGTTGGCTTCATGCCCGGGCTGCTTGTCACAGCGGCCGTTCGATCGCTCGGTGCCGCCCATCCAGATCTCCGGGTCGACGTCGTTCGGACCAGTTGGGACGACCAGGTCGAGGTCGTACACGACGGACGAGTCGACGTCAGCTATGTTCGACTGCCGGTCGAGAGCACAGGTCTTACACTGACTCCCCTCTTCAGCGAGCCCCGCTTCGTTGCACTCCCGGCGGATCATCGTCTCGCGGGAAAGGAGTCACTGAGCATTACGGACCTCGCCGACGAACACCTGCTCCAGAACCCCGACGCGGTCCCGGAATGGGGAGAGATCGCCACTGAGATGCGCAGTCGGGTTCCTCGCCCGCCCGTCCCTGTCGTACGAACAGTCGAAGAAAAGCTCGAACATGTCGCCACGGGCCACGGCATCGTGATTCTGCCTCGGTCTACTGCGATCTTCTATCGCAGGCCTGATGTCACTTGTATTCTCATCGAGGACATCAGCCCCAATCGAGTGAGCCTCGCGTGGGACGCCACCCGGCGCAGCAAGCTCATCTACGAGTTTGCCGAGCTGGCGAAACAGGACGAGCAGACTTCGTCTAGACCCCAGTCATAACGTCTGATGACGAGGGACACTTCTACAGAGCGCAATTGAGCTCACGCCGCTGCCGGGCAGCCCTCTGGAGCGGAAGACGGATCCGACCAGCGACCCTCTCCTGAGTCGGGTGGAGCGATCGGACCGTCGGGTTCACTCGAGTCCACGCCGCTCCGGTTCCATCCACGAACCGCCTGCTGGGTCCGCCCCTTCGTCGCGACGCCCAAGAATCCGGAGTGGGGTCTACAAGGTCACGAGGTAACGTTTTTCAAGCTGCGAAATGACCGCAGCGAACTCCTTGACCGTGTTGCCGATGATGTCGGCGGCAGGTACAAGAGTTTCAATCCGTCCGGCAACCTGTCCCACCGATGGGATCGAGTTTTCGAGTATTCCCTGGGTATAGGTCATACCGACATTCTGAAGAAGGTCCTGCACGGGGTCTCCGTCGGTTGCGAACTCGAGAGCGCTGGTCGTGTCAGTCCGGAGAACGCGAAATGGTTTGTTGTTGTGGCGATTGATCAGGACTGTGTCGGTCTCTGACGCCCGAAGTATCGCTTCTTTGAGGCCGTCATGAACATTTGCTTCGACCGAGGCAAGCATTCGGGTCCCCATCTGTACGCCCTCAGCCCCAAGGGCGAACGCTGCAGCCATAGAGGCGCCGTCGGAGATCCCTCCGGCTGTAATGAGGGGTAGGTCTACCTTCTGTGCGATGAGTGGGAGCAGCACCATTGTGGCCACCTCGGACTTACCTCTGAGGCCCGCGCCCTCGACTCCCTCCACAATGAGGCCGTCGACGCCTGCGTCTGCCGCTTCCCTCGCGGTGTCGAGCGACGTGACCACATGAAGGACCCGGAGACCCGCTGATTTAAGAATCGCCGTATAGGCCGACGGGGAGCCGGCAGAGGTCGTCACGAAGGGAACTCTCTCGGCGACCAGCATGTCGGCGATCTTTGGATCTCTCACAAAGGCAATTGGTAGGTTGACGCCGAACGGTTGGCCTGTCATGTCCCGTACCCGCTTGATGTCCTCCTGAGCCCATTTGATGCCAACCGAGCCAGGCACGAGTCCGATGCCACCCGCCTGAGCGACTGCAGCCACCAACGACGGATTCGCAACGAAGCCCATTGGGGAATTCGCGATCGGGATCTTGACTCCGAGCAGCTGCGTGATGCGGTTGTCGAAGTGAGGAAGTGGGCGCACTCCCTACATCTCCACGCGCCGCGTAAGCCCCCACGGACGCGACTCTGCGGCAGTCATTGAACTCCTCTTGTCGCGCTTGATCTTTTGAAACATGGCAAGGCCGGTGACGGCGCACGACCGAGGTCGAATTCGCCGCGTGGCGTGGCGCCTGCTTCGAGCGAGGTCCGAGCTCACGATCGTGGAGCCAGAATTGTGAAAGCAATGGTCGACACTGCGGCCAATTTCTCTCGGCCGACGTCCGTCACCTCGACTTGGAGGACGATGCTCGACTTGCCCTTTCGAACGATGCGGGCCTCAGTCCGAGCCGGACCGGCAGTCACCGGAGACAAGAAATGCACATTGAGATCTGAGGTCGCGGTGCTGAAGCCATTCTCGTGATCACAGGACTGATATGCGAGGCGCCCTGCACACATGTCAATCAGTACCGCGATCAGGCCGCCCTGGAGCGCTCCTCGGACGTTCGAGAACTCCGGACGGATATCCATTTCGATCACGAGATGACCATCAGGCGATGGCAGATCACGGGTCAACAACTGTTGAAACAGATGTTCGCCGCGCTCGATCACCTCCCAATGTTGTTGCGATGAATCAGCGTTGGGGAGTGTCGCCATAGACCATGGATATACGAACCTTTTCAGGGCAATCGCCATTTGCCGTCCTTGCGCCGATCAGACTGGGTCCATCCCGAGCCCAGGAGTTTCTGTTCCCGCATTCACCCCATGCTCGGGAGTAATGGCTCAGTATATGCCCCTGACCTGCTGTTTTGGATCGGAGCTACTCCCAGTGGCGCAGTCGAACCCTTGACAGCGTCCGTAGGACCCAGCTTTTCGCCCTGATGAGCGACTGGTGGTCACAGGTGGGCAACGGCACGGGCCCGACGGATTGCCCCGATCGCGCCACCGGATTCAAGTGTCTCTGACTCGGTCCGACTGCCGACATGAAGGAGTTCCACGCGGGGTCTCTCGCCGGTCACACATGGGCTGTCCGACCATTTCCCTGGTCTGTCGAGTCGTTCGCACATCGACAGCGTGGCCTCGACATAGCCCCCAGCTGAAAGGACTCTCGAAATCCGGCTGGTGGCACTGCTCGGCTGCCGTCCATCTGGACGAGCGAGTCTATGAGCTTTCGCTGATCAGCTGGCAGAGCTCAACGGGCATGGGCTGACGCGGGCTCCGTGAACCGGAGTGCCACGCGTCCCCGATTGGGCAGATCGCAGGAACTGTTGTCTGGGGGCGGCAGACGCCGATCTTGACCAGGGTCCGCCTGCGTCGGTTCCGCTGTCCTCAGGCACGAAAAAGACCCCGCAATGACGGACGCTGCTCGTTCTGCGGTAAGCTTGACAACTCACCCCCTTGGGAGAGTCGCTTCGCTTGGGCAGGACGGCCGATTGGCCGACGTCCGCCCCGTGCAGGCTCGACGCCTCAACCGAGCCTCCTTGAGGAGCCTGTTTGCGCGTCGCCAATCTGCCGACAGAGTGCCCGAACGACCGCGCTCGATCGTTCGGGATTCTCAGTTCCTACCCTCCGACTCCCTGTGGTCTTGCCACGTTCAGCGCCGCACTAGCGACCGGATTGTCTGTCCACAAATCCGAAGTCAATGTGGTGCAGGTCGTCGACGGTGGCGATGAGATGGCACACAGCGACCGCGTCGTCGGCGAGCTGATCAACGGATCAGCACGCTCAGTCAACGCCAGCTCCGACGCCCTCAATCGCTCCGACGTCGCAATCGTCCAACACGAGTACGGCCTCTATGGGGGTGCCGATGGAGATGAGGTACTCGAGATTTTGGGTGCTCTCCACGTCCCTTCAATCGTGATCGCCCACACGATTCTTACAAGTCCGACCCCCCATCAGCGCTCTGTGCTGAATGAGGTGGCTGCTCTGGCGGACCAGGTCGTGGTTATGACCGAGGCGGCGCGCTTGCGTTTGTGTGAAGGCTTCGACGTCGATGAGCGCAAGGTCACAACGATCGCTCACGGTGCAGCGATCCCAGCCGCTCGTATCCCGCCTGACCGACACGGCCACCCGACCCTGTTGACATGGGGCTTGATCGGACCCGGCAAGGGAATCGAAAGAGTCATTGAGGCCATGCGAACGCTGAGCGACCTCCCGATGCACCCGCACTACCTCGTAGCTGGCCAAACCCACCCGAAAGTGCTGGCCGCACAGGGGGAATCGTACCGTCAAGGCCGAATGGACCAAGCCGAACGCCACGGACTCTCCTCATCGGTCGTATTTGACGCCGCCTATCGTGATGTCAACTCGCTCACCCGCTTGATCCAATCCAGCACAGTCGTTGTCCTGCCATATGACTCCAAGGACCAAGTGACGTCCGGCGTTCTCGTTGACGCCATTGCCGCCGGACGACCGGTCGTCGCGACGGCATTTCCTCACGCGGTTGAGTTGCTTTCGAGCGGAGCGGGACTCGTGGTCGATCATGATGACCCAGATGCAATGGCCCTCGCCCTGAGGAGAGTCCTCACGAAGCCCGAGCTCGCTGCGAATATGGCGGCAGAAGCTTCTCGTCTTGCACCGAGCCTTGGATGGTCCGTCGTCGCTGGTGAGTACGTGCGGATCGCCGATCGACTCATGGCAGAACGATTGACCCTGGTGTGAACACATCGCTGGACATTCCTGAGCCGAACTTCTCCCACCTCGTCTCCATGACCAATCAGTGGGGAACGTTCGAACACGCCTTGTTCAGCGATCCCAGACCCGAGCACGGGTTCTGTACTGACGACATGGCCCGCGTGCTTGTCGTATCGACGAGAGAACCTCACCCAGGATTGGCCGTGCGAGAATTGGCAGCGCTAAGTCTGAATTTCGTTCTACAGCGCCCTCGATGCCGAAGGGAAGTGCCGGAATCGAATGAACCGATATGGATCGTGGGAAGACGCTGGGGCTCTCGATGATTGCTGGGGACGAAGCATTTGGGGCCTCGGTACTGCACTCTCCTGCAGCAATGACAGTGTCGTAGGCGAGTTGTCCGGACGCGGGCTCAAACGAGCGATGACACAGCGATCACTCTGGCCGAGAGCAATGGCATTCGCCGCGCTCGGCGCCGCGAGTGTGCTCAGCGTCGACCCAGACAACGACTTCGCTCTCAGCCTATTGTCCGACGCCGCCGATGGCATGGCCGTTACCACCGATCGTCCAGGCTGGCCCTGGCCGGAATCGCACCTTACCTACGCAAACGCAGTGCTCCCCGAAGCGATGATTGCAGCCGGTTCGGCCCTAGATCGTCCGGTCCTCGAGCGGCGCGGCTTGGAGCTCTTGGAATGGCTCTTGGCTCGCGAGACAAGACACGGACACCTTTCCGTGACACCGGTTGGAGGGAGTGACCGCGAGGACCCAGACCCAGGATTCGATCAGCAGCCGATTGAAGTGGCAGCGCTTGCCGATGCGTGTGTCCGCGCTCTTGCTGTTGATGGCGGACAACAATGGGGCCTCGGACTGACGGCTGCCACAGATTGGTTCCTCGGCCGAAATGACGCCGGTGTCCTCATGTGGGATCCACAGACCGGCGGCGGTTTCGATGGCTTGGAGCGGTCGGGCGCGAATCGAAACCAGGGTGCGGAGTCGACGCTCGCATTCCTTTCAACAATGCAACACGCACAGCGCACCGCCGGTGGGTTCTAGTGCCGACACCTCCGCTCGTTCGCCGCGAACCCGCCCATATCGCGGCTGACACATCTCGAGTAGTGACCCGGCTCTTTGTCCCAGGCCATGAAGGATTCGACCAGCAGGAGTCCAGGTCGAACGCGGTCTTACGGCGGGTTTTGGAGTTGTCCGACGAAGAGGTACAAGACAGCCTTGATGATGTGTTCGCTCGGTTCGACGGACGACATCACGGTTTGACTGAAACGTTTCGCGACCATGCCGACGAGCTGTCGGATCGCCTCAGCCCCGACCGCCGGCTGTCCCCGACCCGCCGACTTCTCCTGGGTGCCACCTTTACCAGCGAATATGCGATCGAAGGAGCGGCACTCTGCAACCCCAGCATGGTGATGCATCCCGACCAACGAGGAGTCACACCGGGCGACGTTCGCTTCGTCATGAGCGTCCGCGCCATCGGCGAAGGGCACAGCTCTTCGATCGGTTTCCGAACAGGAACAATCAGCGTCTCGGCCGAAGTGACATTCGATCCTGCTCCGACCTTTGCCACCAAAGGACACCGAGACGAGGCGATGCTCGTGGCCGATGCCTTCAAGGGCGAGCTGCGTCGGCTCCGTGCGAGCGTCGACGACAGCGACTACGTCCTCGGTCCCCTCGGAGCTCAATTCACCTCGGAACAGTTGGAGGTGCGGCTCGGCCTTCTGGAGGACCACTCCGCTACCCGCAAGCAGGCAAGACGATCGATCGGTCAAATTCGGAGGGTCGCCGAGCGGAGCTACGGCATCAGATTCGGGAAGAACACGCCGTTGAGTGAACGAGTGCTCCTACCCGTCACGAGTGCTGAGTCAAGAGGAATGGAAGATGCTCGCTTCGTCCGATTCTCGGACGAGGATTCCACAGTCACCTACTACGCGTCCTACACGGCCTACAACGGGACAGACATCGGCCAACAGTTGCTAGAAACAAAGGATTTCCTACACTTCACCTCTTCACCAATGGCCGGCGCCGCCGCTGCCAACAAGGGTCTCGCTCTCTTCCCTCGCCGAATCGCGGGACAGTTTGTCGCGTTGTCACGGTCGGATCGGGAATCGAACACCATCACATATTCAGAGAACCCACTCCGCTGGGAAGACGGGTTGGCGTGCCAAAGGCCGACGACGTCCTGGGAGGTCGTTCAACTCGGCAACTGCGGGTCTCCGATCGAGACTGAAATGGGTTGGCTGGTGCTCACCCACGGAGTCGGCCCGATGCGTACGTACAAGATCGGAGCGCTCTTGCTCGACCTCGAGGACCCGACTCGGGTCATCGGCCGATTGCGCGAGCCGCTACTTAGTCCAAGTCCTGACGAGCAGGACGGTTATGTGCCAAATGTCGTCTACTCCTGCGGCGCGCTGGTTCATAACGGCAACCTGATACTTCCCTATGGAATAGGAGATTCTGCGATCGGGGTAGCGACCGTATCTCTGGACACGGTCCTCGACGCCCTGAGAGCCAGTCCCGATTGACCCAAATGCCACATCAAATGAATGGAGAATGCGGTGCCCGACAGATCTCCCCAGAAACCATCGGGAAAGAAACCCGGAAAGACTCTGAAAGAAAAGAGAGGGGTGAAGAAGGAGAAACGCGAACAGCGAGACAAGAAAGCTGACCACCTCGGACTGGGGCGTTGAGAGCCCGGTGCGCATCGCGGTACTCGCGCCTCTTTCGTGGCGCGTCCCACCGCGTCACTACGGACCCTGGGAACTTTTTGCCTCACTCTTGACCGAGGGGCTCGTGGCACGAGGCCATGATGTGACCCTGTTCGCAACGGGAGACTCGAACACTTCTGCCCGGCTGAGAAGCGTCATTCCTCGAGGCTGGTCGGAGGACCCGGGGGTCAATCCGAAGGTCGCGGAGTGTCTCCACATATCCGAAGCATTCGAGCAAGCCTCGGAGTTCGACGTGATCCACAACAACTTCGATTTCTTGCCCCTCACCTATTCGGGCCTGATTTCGACTCCCGTCGTCACAACTATTCACGGGTTCTCTTCGCCAGAGATCGTGCCCGTGTACTCAAAATACAATCGCACTACATTTTATGTGGCCATAAGCGAAGCAGACAGGCATCCCGCTCTCGACTACCTAGCGACCATTCATCACGGAATCGACATAGGCACTTTTGCATTCAACCCGGTCCCCGGCTCCTATCTGGCCTTCTTTGGCCGCATTCACCCAGATAAGGGAGTCGTAGCCGCAATCGAGGTCGCGAAACTGGCAGGGGTCCCAATTCGAATAGCGGGAATCATTCAAGACGAGGCCTACTTCGAGAAAGAGGTCGTGCCGCGTCTTGACCGAGAACGTGTGCAGTTCGTCGGATCGATCCAAGCAGAGGATCGCTCATCGTTCCTCGGCGGTGCCGCCGCTCTGCTTCATTTGGTCGATTTTGACGAGCCGTTCGGACTGTCGGTTGTGGAGGCGATGGCCTGTGGGACGCCAGTGATCGCTTTTCGCCGAGGCTCCATGCCAGAGTTGATTGTCGAGGGCGTGACGGGTTCGATCGTGACTGATCTCGAGACAGCGGCCAAGGTGGCACAAACACTCGATCAATTCGATAGGAGAGCAGTCCGAGCTTCGGCGGTCGAGCGATTCAGTGCAGATCGAATGGTCGAAGAGTATGTCGTTGCCTATGGGCGCGCGATCGGCGAGTTTCACCGCCAACCATCACACGCGCCGACCAGCGTCTCGTCCGTGCGCTCGGATCTTTCCAAGAACAAGTCACGAAGACACTGAAAGGACGTGCCTGATGACAGTCATAGCCATTCCCCCCTGCGCACAATGTGGAGGGCGCCGAGTTGATGAGTACACACACTACGGATGTCCAGACAGCACGTCGGATCAGGCGCATCGCCACTGGGTGTGCGTGACGTGCTCGTTTGAGTTTTCCACCAGCTCGGAGGTTCAGGAGGCGGCTCCGCCGTCACACTAGCTTTGGCTGCTCCTCTCAGGTATGAACGCAGCTCCACGCACGAACGCTTTGCGGTTACAGACGACTCAGCTCTTGAGGACTGAGAGTCGCGTCGGTGGGTTCGCCGTAGGCGGCGAGCGCGTAGATCACGATCAAGCCCAGTGCGACATAGGTCAATGACCAGATCGGGTAGTACGGCATCCACCACACGGCACTGATCGCCCCGATGGCACCAGCCGCGATGCCGACCCTCCGGCCCAATTGCGAGCGCCCCATCACAGCCAAGCTGCACAGGATCAGAATGATGCCGACGATCAGATAGACCCAACCGTATGTCTTGAGACTTGTGCCGAAGATGGCATCTTCCAGCTTTTGGGGAACAGCTCCGTGGTAGCGAAATGCCCAGATCGCATCGAAGATGCGCATGATGCCGGCCACCCCCAACACGATTGCAGCGAAGAGAATCCAGCCGTGGCCGCGGTCGTTCATAGTCCACCCCCCGCTTGAATGTGCCCAGCAGAAACCGGCTGCCGGACTCCACACTTACTGCCCCACACCCAGGTATATACCGGACCGGGCGCTATTGGAAGGGGCTGAAGGAAATGCGCGGACGCGTCCTTTTTGATGGACACTTGAAGTTGCGATAGCTGGGTAGAACCTGAACGGTTGGGGCCCTAGCAATTCATGAACGAGAGGACTAAAACCAGACCGCAGGGGTGGTTGGGTCGCGGAGGAAAGAGGCCGATGATTGCTTACCATCCTTTTCACCCACCCAAATTGGATCGGCCTTCCAGACGGGTGGTCACGTCTCGCGATCTTTGCTATTTCGCGCTACAGCCCGTGTCCGTGCAGAACGCGATGGGCAGCTCGGGCCTGACTGACCTGAAACTCCCGGGCGTGCTGACTGCTGCCGAACTCAAGGCTCGAAAGCCGAATTCTCCGGCGTGTTGATCAGAGGCGGGAGCCGGTCCCGCATCCGCATGGGACTCATCGGGACCAGATTGGCCGTGTGTCGCCAGACCACGCCGGTATGAACATCGAGCCCGAGCAAGCCGAACCTCCGCAGAATGATGCGAACCCGCGGTTAGCGATTCTCCTGGCGGCGGCCATGTTCGTCCTCGTCGTTGATACGTCGTTCATGAACGTGTCGATCTCCGCCGTCGTCCGAGACCTGCACACCACGGCAAGCGGGGTACAAACTGCGATCGCCTTGGAGGCCTTGGTCTCCGCCGCTTTCATCCTTATCAATTCGAAACTCGGCGATCTCATGGGCCGCAAGCGCGCCTACGTCATAGGCCTACTCGCCTACGCCGTGGGTGCCCTCGCCATGACCGTCACTCAGAGCCTGACCGCGGTCGTTGTCTTCTGGGCGATCATCGGCGGGCTGGGGGCATCTCTCCTCTTGCCGTCCATGCAGTCACTCATCCACGGCAACTTCAGCGGTGCGGCTCAAAAGAAGGCTTATGCCTTGGTGGGCGCTTCGGCAGCGATTGCCGCAGCCGTCGGACCGCTCCTTGGTGGGTTCGTCACCACTTACTTGTCGTGGCGCGTCGGGTTCGGCCTCGAGGTCGTCATCATCCTCATCGTCTTGTCGCAGATCCGACTCGTCAAGGATGTCCCGTACACCGGACCGCGCAAGATCGATGCTGTGGGTGCGATCCTTTCGATCGTCGGCATGGGGGGCGTCGTACTCGGCATTCTGGTCTGGCAGGAGGGTGGCGGCTACGTCGGCCTCATCATCGCGATCGGTGCCGTGACTTTGGCCCTCTTCGCGTACTGGCTCGTGCGGCGCAAGCGTCGCGCGAAGCCAACGCTTCTGGACCCCGACCTGTTCAAGCACTTGAACTTCCGCATCGGCATCTCACAGCAGATGCTCCAGCAGATCACCCTCGGCGGAGCCATGATTGCCCTTCCGCTCTATTTGCAGATGACGCTGGAGTACAACGCCATGGAGGCGGGTCTTTCCCTCGCGCCGCTGTCGCTTTCCATGTTCGGAGTGGCCCTACTCGCCGGTCGCAAAGCGGGAAACCGTCGCCCAGCCAATATCGTCCTTGTCGGTTTCGCCCTGAGTACCGCAGGTATAGCCGCCATCATCCCTCTCGTACCGAGAGTGAACTCCGGCTGGTACCTCGTGATTCCGCTCATATTCGCTGGCTCGGGGCTCGGGCTACTGGTGTCCCAGCTCAACAATTTCACTCTGGCGCCGATCGCCGAAGAGCGGGTCAGTGAAGCCTCCGGGGTGAACTCGGCCGCGGGCTCGTTCGGCCTTTCCTTTGGCCTGGCCGTTGCTGGTGGCCTGCTCCTCTGGGTTCTAGCGATGAGCTTCACCAATCTGACCTACTCGAGCAGCGTGATTCCTGCGGCTCAGCAGCAGCAGATCGCCGCGAAAATGGAGACCGACGCGGAGGTAATGAGCAATACGCAGCTCCAGCAACAAATCTCAAGCCAGCCCGAAAACGTCCAACATGCGATCCTCGTAATCAACACCGAGGCTCGGAATCGCTCCCTTCAATTCGCGCTTCTCGTCCCGGCTGTTGGCGGGCTTCTTGGTTTCGCAAACGCGTTTCGGATGCGACGCCTTCCGGACATAAAACCAGCAGCACCTCTCGACGGCGTTGGGTTTGCCTAGCGATGCGCAGCGCGTCCACGCGACTCCACCGAAGAACCAGCTACATCGTGTGATGCAACGCAGTGGTTGCTGACCGGTCTGAGCTCCACTAGCCGTGCTGCCGCCACGGAGAACGAGATGCCGGCGGCCTCTGCCGAATGCGGTCACGAAGTGCCTTGTCGCTGTGCCCTGAACAGGCACGCATCTGAGTCGCCCGAGCGAACAGGCGTGATCCTTCAAGAAACCGTCCGAAATTCGCCTGGCTTCGGGCACTGAATTTGAACTCCGTTGACATGGTTACTCGCCGGTCAGCACGTTCATGTCGTACCGTGGTACATGGTCCTTCGAACGGTGGCGGCGTTTTGAAGGATCGTCCGAGTTTCACTGGACCTGGGTGACCGAACGAGGGTGTGTCATTGCCGGGTGGGGCACCGCGCTCCCACCCGCCGTGGTCTCGAATTACAAACTCGAGTCATTGATTGACACCAATGACGAATGGATTGTCGAGCGCTCGGGCATCCGAACTCGTCGGGTTTCCGCCGGCCCGTTCGCATCACCGCCTGCTCCCGCTCATCCACCAGGGGGTATAGGTACTACCGCCACCTTGGCCGTCGAAGCTGGAAGTCGAGCTCTCGAATCGGCCGGCACCACGGGAGAGGAGATCAACCTCCTCGTGTTGTGTACGACCTCTCCGGACCAGGCCATGCCCGCCACGTCTTCGGCCGTGGCCCATCAACTTGGAATCGGCGGGGGCGCCATGGACCTCAATGCCGCCTGCGCCGGCTTCACCTACGGCCTCGTGACATCGGCCGCCCTTGTGTCCTCGGGCGTGGGAAACGTCCTTCTGGTCGGAGCCGAAACGATGACGCGGATTACCAACTGGGAGGACCGGACCAGTGCGTTCCTCTTCGGCGACGGGGCCGGAGCAGTGGTGCTGAAGGCCGTTCCGGGTCCGAGTGCACTCCTCGGATACGACCTCGGAGCCGATGGCTCACTGGTCGACTTGCTCTACGCCGATCACGGATCAGGAATGGTCATGCGGGGCAAAGAGATCTTTCGCCAGGCCGTCCGCGTCACCACCGAATCAGCGAACGCCTCGCTCAGGCGGGCAGACATTGAAGCGGGAGAGATCGCGCTCTTCGTCCCCCACCAAGCAAACCGACGCATCATGGATGCCGTGGCCGAACGACTCGGCATCCCAGGCGAGAGAATCGCTTCGGTCGTCGAGTCCACCGGTAACACAAGCGCGGCGTCCATCCCGCTCGCCCTGGCGGCCGCCGTCGGCGAAGGCCGGCTCAACCGCGGAGATCTCGTGTTGCTGGCCGGATTCGGGGCGGGTATGGCCTGGGCATCAGCAGTGTGGCGCTGGGGGGATTCGTGAGACCAATATGCTGATCTCGGCGGTCCCCATGGATGGAGTCGGGCGTTGTGGACTGCTCTAGAGCATGCGCTTATGTGTTCCTGCCGCCCTGGGAATCCCTTGCCCTGGGAGTATCCGGAGCCTAGCTTCATCGCGCGCTATTCGGTTGCCTGAGTTGGTGGCATCGGCCCACTGGCAACAAGCGCAGGGCTCTGAGATGCTTCAGTCGGTCGCTCCTGCCGGAGACGTGACGGGAAAATCAAAATACGTGTTGGGATAGGGCTCGCACTTGAGCGTGTAATGCCACCATTCGCACTCGTATGGACAAAAACCGCACTCCTCCATGACGGAACGCAGGTAGCGACGATTTCTCGCCTCGACTGATGTGATCCCTCTTGCCCCATGATGTGAGATCGGATCCATCAAGTCATGGCCACCGCCCGTTGGAACGATTTCACCGGTGGCCAAATGAAACAGCGTCAAGTCAACTGTGCTGCCCCGACTGTGGCCCGATCGAGCTGCCACATATCCTTTCTCGAACATTTCGAGTCTGTCGATATTCGGATAGTGCCGTCGCTTCTTTCGGCCGTCTTCTGGTTGTTGCGACCACCGGCGAAAACAATCTACGGCCCGCTGGGGGCGGTAACCGTCCCACAGAAGCACGCCAAAGCCGTAGGACTCAGCCTTGTCTCTCGCTCTTCCTAGGGCCCCGCACAGCGCCCGCGATCCGACAATTCGATTTGCCAGGTATCCGTCGACGGGTTTGCCCGTGAAGTTGTCCCACGTGGCGTACTTCGCATCCCAACGAATTCCGGACACCATCTCATCAACAAAGGCAAAGCCTTGGTGCACGATTACGTTCCGCTCAACGCTAGCGACACCAGTCGGACGATCACCTCGGACAGCGGAAGTCCTGCGGCCGCCATCATTCTCGGGTAACGGCTGTATGAGGTCAGGCCGGGAAGCGTATTGACCTCGTTGAGGACGACCGTGCCGTCCTCCTTCAAAAACAGGTCTACCCGGGCCAGTCCCCTGCACCCCAAGGCGCGGTAGAGCGCTTTTGCGGTCCTCTCAACACGTTCACGCGCTTCAGTGGAGATGTCGGCGGGAACAATGAAGGTGGCGTTCTCAGAGCCACCTTCAGGCTCATACTCCTGATGGATTCTGAAGAACCCGTGAGAGAGCGCAATTCGATCCACCTCGCCCACGATCAGATCCGGATCGTTGCCCAAGATGGCACATCCAACCTCGCAACCGAGAACGGCCTCCTCGATCAAGACCTTTGAGTCATAGCGCCTTGCGGCTTCCACCGCACTCAGCAATTCCTCTCGTCGAGCTACCCTACTGACACCAAAGGATGACCCTGAACGCGCCGGCTTCACAAAAACGGGGTAAGGAAGTGTGTCCGGATCTACGTGCACATTCTCCGTAAACGTCCAAACATTCGGCGTAGCAATCCCAGCGCCTCTCGCCACGACGTAAGCAAGGTGCTTGTCCATGCACAAGGCCGAACTTTGGACGTCGCAGCCCACGTAGGGGATGCCGGAAAGCTCTAATGCACCTTGGATGGCACCATCCTCGCCGAGCTTGCCGTGCAGAACAGGCAGCACGACGTCCAACCTGATCGTTTCGTACTGTCCTTGCTCGAGGACAAGCAATCCGTGAACGCTTCTGTCCGGTGACAGGACAGCCGGTCGGCAATTGCCGGCCTCCCAGGCTGCGTCGGGACCCTCGCACAGCCTCCAGGTACCGCTTGTGGTGATCCCGACATAGAACGGTTCATATCGTTCAAGATCAAGGTGCTTGGCGACCTCTTGCGCGGATTTGACGGAGATTGGGTATTCTTCGGAACAACCTCCGAAAATGATCGCAACTCTCAGCCGAGCCATGCCGCTCTTCGTTCAAACCAGCGGCAGTTGATCAGCGTATTTTCCACGGCATCGCGTAGGGCGTGCTTTGTGAAGTAGGCGGTGTGGGGGGTGACGAGCACATTTGGCAACCGCTGCAGGCGCGACAGCAGTTGGTTTTGCATCGGCCTCCCGCTGTGGTCGGAGTAGAAGACTCCCTCCTCGCCTTCGACGACGTCCAACGCCGCACCACCGAGTCGGCCGCTTTCCAAAGCTAGGAGGAGAGCCTCGGTATCAACGAGTGCGCCACGTCCAGTATTGACAACGACGGCACCTTGCTGCATCTGGTCAATCCGTCGCCCGTTCAGGAGATGATGTGTATCCGCGTTGAGTGGCGTATGGAACGTCACAACGTCGCTCCGCTCGAAGAGTTCGTCAAGGGACACGTAGTCGACTGAAGTCTTGGGGCAACGGTCGTACGCCACTACGTCGCAACCAAAGCCCCGCAGTCTGTCCAGAACGGCTGTGCCAATATTTCCCGTTCCGATGACTCCAACGGTCAGGTCGCGAAGATCCATTCCGCGCACTTCATTCAACCGATAGTCATGAACCTGGGCGCGACTGATGGTGGACTTCGCATTTCGCACCGCCATCAGGATCAACATCAGCGTGTAGTCGGCCACGCCGTCGGGCGAATAGGCCACACCCTGAACGGAGATGCCAAGGCTCTCCGCGCATCGCACGTCGATATGGTTGTGTCCAATACTTCTTGTGGAGACGTACTTCACGCCGACCTGGCAAAGTGCGAGAAGGACAGGACCTGAGACTTGAGTCTTATGACCGACGCTGATGCATCGGTTCCCGCGTGCCAATTCGACAGTTGCCTCTGACAACGCCGCATCGGTGATGGTCGGCGTGACACGAAGGCGAGGCGCCATCTCTCGAAATACGGCCGCTTCGTCCCGGCCGCATCCGTAAACTGTGATTCCCATCATCGGGACGCCGGGATGTGCTTCGCCAGGTGCACGCAGGTCGTCGGGTGCCGCCGGGGAAAACCAGGCGGCCAGCGATCGGGTCCCCTGGTTCCCGGTGGGTGCTGGTTCGCTCTGAGTCACGCACCCAAGTCAACCCAACCTGGTGTTGCCGGCATGTATCCGGTTTTCGATATGCCGACGATATGCTTCGACGCGTAGCATGGCGTCAATGTGCGTGTGCTGATCGTCGAGGACGAGCCCTACATGGCAGAAGCCATTCGCGACGGCTTACGCCTGGAAGCCATTGCCGCCGACATCGCCGGTGACGGCGACATCGCCTTAGAGCTGCTCAGAATAAACACCTACGACATCGCAGTCCTCGACCGCGACATCCCTGGGCCTTCTGGCGACGAGATCGCCAAAGGCATCGTCGCCTCCGGAGACGGCATGCCTATCCTCATGCTCACCGCTGCCGATCGCCTCGATGACAAGGCGTCTGGATTCGGACTCGGCGCCGACGACTACCTCACGAAACCGTTCGAACTCCAAGAACTCGTGCTCCGCCTCAGAGCGCTCGACCGCAGACGGGCCCACAACAGGCCACCCGTTCGAGAGATCGCAGGTCTGCGCCTCGATCCATTTCGCCGCGAGGTCTACCGCGACGGCCGCTACGTCGCGCTCACGCGGAAGCAGTTCGCCGTGCTGGAAGTACTCGTCGCTGCCGAAGGCGGTGTAGTGAACGCAGAAGAGCTCCTGGAGAGGGCCTGGGACGAGAACGCAGACCCTTTCACCAATGCCGTGCGCATCACCGTCTCGGCCCTACGCAAACGCCTCGGCGAGCCCGGGATCATCGAAACCGTGGCCGGCGCCGGCTACTGCATCAGGGCTGAGCAGGACATTAGGCCTGAGAGTGGTGACCGTGGATAGGGTCCCGGGTCCGAGCGTTCGACTCAAACTCACCCTCAGCTACGCCGGCTTCGTCATGGTCGCTGGCGCGTTGCTGCTCGGCGTCGTGTGGGTCTTCCTTCTGCGATACGTGCCCAGGGGCGAGACCATCATCGTCCACGACACGCATGTCCTCGTATCTCCCGGCCGCGGCGCCCTTTTGCGCGATTTCGCTCCGGCCGCGGCCATCTCGGGAGCGCTCCTGTTGGTGTTCGGTCTCGTGGGAGGGTGGCTTCTCGCCGGCCGGATGCTTGCTCCCCTCACCCGCATCACCGACGCCACCCGCATTGCGGCAACCGGCTCGCTCTCCCACCGAATTCGACTACCCGGCCGCCGCGACGAACTTCGCGAGCTCGCCGACGCCTTCGACACCATGCTGGCACGGCTCGAAGCACAGGTCGCCGAACAGCAGAGATTTGCCGCCAACGTCTCCCACGAATTGCGCACCCCGCTCGCCATCACGCAGACGATGCTCGACGTGGCCCGTAAGGATCCGAATCTCGACAGGAGCGACCTTTTCGACCGCCTCCAGGTGGTCAACACCAGAGCGATCGATCTCACTGAAGCATTGCTCCTACTCAGCAGGGCCGACCAACGATCCTTCCTCCCGGAACGCATCGACTTATCTCTTGTCGTCGAAGAAGCCACTGAAACACTCCTTCCCCTCGCAGAAGAGCACGGGGTCTCGATCGAGACCTCGAGCGGCATGACGCCTACGTTCGGCTCAGAAGCTCTTTTGCGGCAACTGACGACGAACCTCGTCCAGAACGCGATCATCCACAACATCCCCGAACAGGGCAGCGTGTGGGTCACGACCAGCGTTGACTCCGAGAGCGTGGTGCTCGTTGTCGAGAACACGGGTGAGAAGCTCAACCCACACAGAGTCGCCACACTGGTCGAGCCGTTCCAACGTGGCACGGAACGCATCTACAGCGACCATGCAGGTGTCGGCCTCGGCTTGGCCATCGTCAAAAGCATTACGCACGCACACCGCGGATCCCTCATCCTCACCCCCCGGGCCGCCGGCGGTCTCATCGTCACCGTGCAGCTCCCCGCCGGGTTACCAAACAGCGACAGGTAAGGAGCAGGCATCGTGGCCGCGGTGCGTTGCTCGGTCACGATGGACGACGCACTCGCGGAAACAGGCCGGAACTGGCCAGCCGTGCGCCTGTGTCCGATGGATCACTCGCGTCCGTCTCCCCGGAGAAGGCCCGGTGGCACGGCTGGGCAGGCCTCCGACTTTTGTGGAACTCTGCGGCGTCATGCTTGGACATGGTCCGATCGGCCTTGATTGCCTCCGGCCCCGACGACAGTGGGTCGGCCCTGTGAGACCATGGTCGTTCAGGGCCGGGAGGGAGCGCATGGGGACTATCCGTCGAGTGGGGTCCGGCGGCGCCGCGGGTGCCCTTGTCCTCCTGCTCACCGCGACGGGACTTGCATTGGTCGGCGCCCCGACCGTTCTCGCTGGGGCCGGCTCGAACCCAGTGGCGACCACGACAATGACCTTCGTCGACACCTCTCGGCCCACGCCGCCGTGGGACGGGATGCCGGCCAAACCCTCCCGAACCCTTGTGACGACCATTTGGTACCCGGCGCACGCATCCGGCCCGGTCTCTGCATCCGGCGGCGGTCGCTACCCGCTCATCGTCTTTGCCCATGGCCTGGGGGGCTCGCCTCAGGGCTACGAGCAGCTGTTGACCGCCTGGGCCGCTGCGGGCTACGTGGTTGCCGCCCCACTGTTCCCACTATCAAGCAGTGAGACGCCTGGAGGTCCCGACGGCGGGGACATCGGCAACCAGCCTGGTGACATGAGCTTCGTCATCAACCAAGTCCTCAGTGCCTCGGCCACCGCGAACGGACCGCTCTCGGGCCTGGTCGACCCGAGCGAGATCGGGGCCGCTGGTCACTCCAACGGCGCAATCACGACCCTCGGCCTCATCGCCAACAGCTGCTGCCGTGACACCCGGGTCAAGGCAGCCGTCGTCATGGCAGGTACCACCGAGGGCCTCGGTCGTGGCTCCTACGAATTGTCCAAGGCTCCGCCGCTTTTCGTCATATCGGATGTGCACGACGGACTCGTCCCCTACGCCGATGCCGTTGCGGTCTTCAACCAGGCACGGGGACCAAAGGGCCTGCTGACGCTCGACTGGGACACTGCCTCTGACAGCACAGGTTCGACGGCTCACATGGCTGCGTCGGGCGTGGTCGGCCCGACATCGGGTCCCGTCATCAAGTCAACAACGGCCTTCTTCAATGCCTTCCTCAAGCACGAACACGGGGCTCTACAGGCCGTCGCTGCCAATGGTCGATCCCGCGAGTCGGCGGTGCACGCCGCGTGGGCTTCGGGGTCCCGAGCATCGTTGCCTCTCCCGAAGCAAGCCGCGGTCCACCTGCACGCCGCCGTCGCTCCAAACTCAGGCTTACAGAACGGTCAGGCAGTCACCGTTCGATGGAGTGGCTATACACCTGGCAAGGTCGTCAATATCCTCGAATGCTCCCAAGTGGATATCACCACGGCCAGCTCGGCGGGCTGCAGCTTCGCCCATGCAGCAATCCTGCACCCTGATCCCACGGGATCGGGCTCGGTGGTCCTTCACATCGGCACCGGCGCTATCGGCAACGGGGTCTGCGACGCGGCACACAGCTGCTACGTCATAGTGAACAACGCCAGTTCGACCAACACGGCTGACACCAAGGCGCTCCCCATTCGCTTCGCCCCCTGAGGCGTGTCGATCCAAGAAGCCCGATTCGACTCGTCGAATCGACCAACCTTTCGTCGGACCTCGCTGCGGCGTCTTAATGAGGACCGGCAGGAACTTCTACCAACGTGCCGAGCTTGGTGTTGTAGGCGAGAATATTTGTCTTCCCGATGGCATACGGCTGATTGGGACCAAACGAAACCGGTCCACCGGAACCAGGGAAGGTGACATTCCTGAGGCCGTAGCCTGCTTTGGTAAAGCTGGCGACCGTCAAGTTCTTTCCTGCCCGATCCGCGATCTCTGAAAGGATCGCCAAGTTCTGACACGTCGACTCCACGGCGGCGTAGGTCTCATTCGAGCCATTTGCTGCAGCGTCAGCGCTGTTGGGGTTGGCCGGCGGCGCGATCTGATCGGATGGGAAGGCCTTGTGCACCGTTGCGTAGCACTTTTGTATCGCTGGATCGTGCCATTCCTCGTACGCAGTGGGAAGTGGACTCGCCGTCATGGCGTTGTCCAGGTAAGCGTTTCCTTTGGCAGCCGCGACCTCTGACCCCAGCGCCGTCACGCTGGTAGCGATCCATGGTGGCTTGTACGTGCTCTCGAGGTCATTGAGCCCGCGCGCCCAGTCCGTGGGCCCAGAGCCTCCGACGCTGATGACTTCGTTGACGCCATCATTCTTGAACTTCAGAGCAATCGTTTGTGTCTGTTGGTCCACTGCGACAGTGTCGGTTGCTGGAGCAAAGGCTCCTGCTACCTGATCGACATCGACGTGCAACTTCTTCAGATCCGCTTCGACCGCGCGGGCTTCGGGAGCGTCAATGCCCGTGCCGTAGTAGACGCCGACTTTCTTGTCCTTGAAGACCCCTCTCTTGCTGAGGGCAGCCAGTTCGATCGGATCGTAGGCCGTGTCCGGCGGCGTCAGACTGAAGTCAGGTGCAGCACTCGCGGGAAGCGTGCCCGGAAGGGTGCCATCGATGACTGGTGTGTCGTGGGTGACCTGATAGCAGTCGGGATACACCGGAAGAATGACCACGAAGACGTGATCGTCCTCTGTGAGTTCCGAACAGTTGGTCATCTCTGACGTCGTGCTTGCGGGATTGTCCAGGGTTACATAGGGCACGATCTTTCGACCGTCGATTCCGCCGTGTTTGTTCATGGAAGCGGTCAGGGCGCTGATGGCATCTTGAAAATTGCCATCGTTGAGATTGACGCCGACCGCGGCCAGAGCGGCGAAGTCAATGACCGGAAACCCGACCCTGATGGTGGTCGACGTGACGCCGAGGTCCGCTGGGCTTGTCGCGGCGCCGGCGCCGCCCGAAGCGACGCCGAGTGTTGCCCCCAAGGCAACGGAAAGGCTCCCAATGAACGCGAGTACGTTCCGAACTCCAGTGCATCGCCACCCCACGCTGGTCACTTTCCGAGATCTGGCCACGGCTTGAACGACTGCCGCGCCAACCCAACGTGATCCCACTGCCCTACCCCCTTGGTCCGACGTCGAACTGTCCCCTACTGGAATGCGCGTCAACGCCTTGTCCTTACGAGTCACCTCCGACTCGTAAGGACGTCCGCCGGCCGCCGAGACGTGTCCCCTTCCCTTTCACGGCCGCACGAATCGACCTCCAGCCATGGAAAACAGGCCTGCGCGCCCGCACTCAGCCAAGGTCCGCCTCACTTGTCGGATGGTCTCGCTGAGCAGATTCATACGGTGCAGGACACTTTCGCACACGCGCTTCCTGGAATCTACTGATTTTCGCTTCGCCACTACATCCACGACGAGTGAGGTCTTCAAGTCTTGGAACGAGTACCTCTCAGTCCCAGAATAAACACGTGGCCGTTCGGCGAGAGATCTTCCAGTGCCCCAGGCGCCCATGGATTCGTTACGAGATGCGACCCCCTCACGCCGAATCCGCTCAGCACCGATGGATCTGGCGCCCCAACGGACAGGATCGCGCGACTGACCCTCCAGGGCTGACCGGACCCTAACTTCAGCACCAAGGAGGGGCGGTCGCTCTCGCTGTTCGGACATATGTCCGCCACGCTCTCGCGGATCCACGAGATGGTCGATCCACTCGGGTTTTTGACGTCGAGTGTGATCCAATGTCTCTTGGAGATAGAGGCGGTACAGGCGGCGCGAAACGTAGTCGCCGGGACCAAAACAGCTGTCGATCAGGGCAAGCCAGCGGACGAAAGTATCCGCCACGGCCTCGGGCTCAGCCGGGCAACGTGCACGGCGGCCAACACACCACTCGCTGCCCCGCCAACGACGGCCGGGATCGGCGGTTCCCGGATGTTTCGGCCCTCACGTGGGGATTATAATCCTACCATTTTCATGGGAATAAGGTATTTTTGCCAATTGACCGATTCCTCAGAAACCTTCCAGGTACGCCTGGTGTGGCCGTTTTCGAGAATTTGCTCGAGGAGCTCCTGAAGCGGCGTGCCTTTGTCGATGGGTGCCTGCCTGGGAGCGGCGTCAACATGTCCGCGGAAACGAAGAGGCATCATGGAGGCTGCGAAATGGATGTTCTCCTGATTCTCGACGGGGCTGAGGTCCCTCCACGCGTGTCCGCGTCTGCACGGCGGACGCTGGAGATTGCCTACGGCCCCGTTTCCCCGGAGACCATCGCCGACCTGCGGGCCCACATCCCCCGCTCGGTCGGGCTGATTGCACCCGACACCGATGAAGGCCGAAGCTGGCTGAGCAATGTCGCCGAGCAGCTCCATCGAGCCGGCCTTCCAGTCGAAGTGCTCAGCGACGCCCCCATCTTCGTCGACCCCGCAATCGAGCTCCGTCCCATCAGTGATCCTGGACCGGTGATCCAAGCGGCCGACTCGTTGCTGGATCTGATCGGGAACACGCCATTGGTTCGTCTCGACCGAATCGGACGCGACCTCCCCGGCCAACTCTTCGCCAAGTTGGAATTCCTGAATCCGGGCGGCAGCATCAAGGACCGCCCGGCGCTTGCCATGATCGAAGCGGCCGAACACGAGGGCCGTCTGAAGCCGGGTGGCACCATCGTCGAGCCGACCTCGGGCAACACCGGAGTCGGTCTGGCCATCGTCGCCGCCCGTCGGGGCTACCGGTGCATTTTCACCATGCCCGACAAGATCGCCAACGAAAAGATCGCGCTTCTCCGCGCGTATGGCGCAGAGGTGGTGGTCTGCCCGACGGCAGTCGACCCGAACCACCCCGACTCGTACTACTCGGTCGCCCGGCGGCTGGTTGAGACCACAGCAGGTGCCTTCCAGCCAGACCAGTACTCCAACCCCCACAATGCAGAGGCACATTTCCGGAGTACCGGACCGGAGATCTGGCAACAGACCGCCGGTCGCATAACCCACCTCGTCGCCAGCATCGGAACGGGGGGCTCCATCTCAGGCATCGGCCGCTATCTCAAGACCCAAAACCCCGCGATGCAGATCATCGGCGCGGATCCGGAAGGCTCGATCTACTCGGGTGGGAGCGGGCGTCCGTACCTTGTCGAAGGCATCGGCGAAGACTTCTGGCCTGCCGCCTACGACCGCGAGATCGCCGACCGGGTGGTGATGGTGTCGGATCGCGACAGCTTTCTCACCGCTCGTCGGGTCACACGGGATGAGGGGATCCTGGTCGGAGGCTCCACGGGCACGGCGGTGTGGGCTGCCCTTCAGGTCGGGAGGGACCTGGGACGGGACGCGGTGATCGTCGTCGTCGTCCCAGACTCGGGACGGGGCTATCTCTCGAAGCTGTACGACGATGGCTGGATGGCGGACCACGGGTTCCTGCGTTCTCGCGGATCGGCGGCAGATACTGTCAGTGAATTGCTCGACACACAAGGAACGTCACGGGCTCCAGTCCCTGCCGCCTTTGGTCCACGTTCACCCGGACGAAACAGCCCGCCAGGCCATCTCAATCATGCGCGAATACGGCGTTTCCCAGGTGCCGGTCGTCAAAGCAGAGCCGCCCCTGGCTCTGGCGGAGGTCGTGGGCACCGTGACCGAGCGCGACCTCCTCGCCCGACTCGTCAGCGCTCCCGAATCGATGGACGCCATGGTCGAGTCGGTCATGGCGCCTCCGCTACCGATGGTCGGGACCGGTGAGGCGGTCGAGGTAGCGGCCGCACGCCTGGCGGATAGTGGCGCCGTTCTGGTCATCGATGGCGGCCATCCGACCGGGATCGTGACTCGCAGCGACCTGCTGGAGTTTCTCTCCGGGTCGAGCGAGATGAGCAACATCAAGCGGGACCAGCCTGAGCAGGCTGGGTTCGAGACCCGAGCGATCCACGCCGGGCAGCCACCAGATCCCACAACCGGGGCGGTGGTCCGCCTGTCTCGTTCGCAACCACTTTTGCGCAGGATTCCGTGGGCGAACATCGCGGCTACGAATACGCACGCAGCGCGAACCCGACTCGCGTCTGCTCTCGAGCAGTGCCTCGCGTCCTTGGAGCAGGCGGAACATGGACTGGCCTTCGCAAGCGGCCTGGCCGCCGAGGACGCCCTGCTACGACTCCTTCGGCCAGGTGATCACGTGGTCATCCCGAACGATGCGTACGGTGGCACATTCCGCCTCTTCGACAAGGTGTGGGCGCCATTCGGGCTGAGTTACACCGCCGTCGACCTCACGTCTCTCGACCGACTCGAGTCTGCGTGGCGGGACGAGACGAAGATGGTGTGGATAGAGACGCCTTCCAACCCGCTCTTGTCAATCGTCGACATCGAAGCGGTGGGCGCCTTCGCCCAGAGATCGCGGCGCGCTCGTCGTGGTGGACAACACATTTGCCACGCCCTACCTCCAGCAGCCGCTGCAGAAGGGGGCGGACGTCGTGGTGCACTCATCGACGAAATACTTGGGCGGCCACAGCGATGTCGTTGGCGGATTGGTGGCAACCAACGACGACGAACTGGCGGCAAGGATCGGGTTCTTCCAGAACGCAGCCGGCGGTGTTCCCGGGCCGATGGACTGCTACCTCGTGCTGCGCGGGATCAAGACGCTTGGCCCTGCGTATGGAGCGCCACTGCGCGAACGCGGCCGCCATAGCCGAGGTCCTCTCCGGACACCCGGCGGTCGCCGTCGGTCCACTATCCGGGCCTGCCGCAGGACCCCGGCCACCGAGTGGCATGCCGCCAGATGAGCGGTTACGGCGGAATGGTTTCGTTCGTCCTCACTGGCGGCGAACCCGCTGCCCTCGAGGTCGCCCGCTCCACGTCGATCTTCACGTTGGCTGAATCGTTGGGAGCGGTCGAATCGCTCATTGAGCATCCCCACCGAATGACTCACTCCTCGGTCGCGGACTCACCGCTCGCCGTCGACCCAGGACTCATCCGCCTGTCCGTCGGACTCGAAACCCTCGACGACCTCGTCACGGACCTATCAGCAGCCCTGGAGAAGGTGAGACAGCCTCGTCCGTAGCCGCCTCTGGTTTATTTCTCGTTTGCCATGTCTTGAACGCGCGATTCTGGTTGGCTGCGGTCGACCTTCGTGGGACTCCGTCCACGTCCGTCCAACGGACGGCTTGAATCCGGCGCCGCAGGAGAGCGATCTGCTGTCGCCTCAGCCCGGCTTTAGGGATGGATACAGAGTCTTGATTGTCGCTAAGACGGAGCCGCAAGAGATTCTCGACTCTCAGCCTTTGCCTGGACCTGGGAGACGACCTCTGCGAGTTCCTCCCCCGAAATCGTCTCTTTCTCCAGCAACTCGGCGATGACGGCGTCGAGGGCGGTGCGGTTGTCGCTGAGCAGGACGCTTGCCCGCTCCTCGGCCTCTGTGAGGAGTCGGCTCACTTCTTGGTCGATGATCTCCTGGGTGCCCTCGGCGTAGGGCCGTTCGGCTCCGAAGGGGGATCCGTTCTGCGGTGCACCGTCGGAGCCATAGCCGATGGGGCCGAGACGGGGCGAGAGGCCCCATTCGGTCACCATCTTGATGGCGAGAGTGGTCGCGCCGGAGAGATCACTGGCGGCTCCGGTGGACGCCTCACCGATCACCAAGTTCTCAGAGGCCCGTCCGCCGAGACGAACCGCGAGGGAGTCGAGCAGGTATCCCTCCGAATAGAGGTGGCGCTCGTCGACGGGGAGCTGCTCGGTGACGCCGAGGGCCCGGCCCGCCGGCAGGATCGTGATCTTGGCGACCGGATCGGCGTGCTCTGAAAGAAAGGCGACGAGGGCGTGTCCGGATTCGTGGATGGCCACCGAACGCTTCTCTTCGGGAAGCAGCGCATTCGAGCCGTCGCGGCGTCCGAGAAGGACGCGGTCACGGGCTTCGTCGATGTCGTGAGCCGAGATGACGTCGCGGTCGGCCCGGATGGCCACGATGGCCGCCTCGTTGATCAGATTGGCCAGGTCAGCCCCCGAAAAACCCGGAGTGGCCCGGGCCACCTTGTCGAAATCGACGTCGGGGCCGAGGTGCTTACCCTTGGCGTGCACGGCCAGGATGGCGGCGCGCTCGGCTTGGTTGGGCAATGGGATCTCCACCTCGCGATCGAAGCGACCGGGACGAAGGAGCGCGGGGTCGAGGATCTCAGGTCGGTTGGTGGCGGCCATGACCACCACGCCGGTGCTCGGATCAAAGCCGTCCATCTCGGCCAGGAGCTGGTTGAGCGTCTGTTCGCGCTCGTCGTTGGAACCGAAGGCCGAGCCACCGCGGCGCTGGCCGATGGCGTCGATCTCGTCGATGAAGATGATGGACGGGGCTCGCTTGCGGGCATCGGCAAAGAGGTCTCTGACCCGAGATGCCCCGACACCGACGAACAGCTCGACGAAGCTGGAGCCGGTCAGGGCCAAGAAGGGCACCTCGGCCTCCCCCGCCACAGCCCGGGCCATGAGGGTCTTGCCGGTGCCCGGTGGCCCGACCATGAGCACGCCGCGGGGACCGACGGCGCCGGCCCGGGCGTAGCGCTCGGGGTGGCGCAGGTAGTCGACCACCTCCGCGACCTCACGCTTGGATCCCTCGTAGCCGGCGATGTCGCTGAAGCGCGTGGTCGGCTTCTCCTCGTCATAGAGCTTGGCCTTCGAGCCCGCGAAACCCCTGATCCCCCCGGCCAGCTGCTTGGCGTTCCTACGCCCGATCCAGATGAAGAAGGCAATGAAGAGCACCAAGGGCAAGAACGCGAGCAGGTCGCCGAGCAGAGCGGAACCGGCTCCCACCCCGGTCACGTCGACGTTGTGGGACTTGAGGGTGGGGGCGAGCGACGTGTCGTCGATGGCGGTTGGAATCTGGCTCGTGTAGTCGTCCCCGCCTTTGAGGCTGCCGCTGATGGCGCCTCCCGGGTTGACCGAGGCCGTCTTGACGTCGCCAGAGGTCACTTCCGAGACAAATTTGGAATAGCTCAAGTTCTTCGTGGTCGGCCCTGACATATGGGGCACGACGAAGATAAGCAGGGTGATGAAAATGCCGAGAGGCAGGAGCCACATCCGCCACCAGGGTGGAGGGGGGCCTGCCGGCGCCGGACCTCGGTCGTTGGGAGGGCCTGGCTTTGCTGCTCCGGTCAGGTGACGGATCGTCTGCACCATACGCATCCTCCTGGCGTTCGGTCCTCCGGCTGCGAAGTGTTGTCGAGTTTCCAGACGGGCGCCACTGGACAGGGGCACGGTGGCGACCAACCCGATGGAGCCCTCCGGTACGCCGCTGTCTTCCGTGCCGATTGGACGATGGTGCTTCGTCGCACCGGAGTGGGCTCCTCCGGTACCGCACTGCGGAGCGTTCAACACCCCGCGATGAGCGACGCCACCGCGGCGGGCGGCGACACACAGCCTCGTCAGTGATCCTTGCCGTAAAGCCCCTCTACCAACTGGTCAAATCCCATGCCTTCGCAGCACGGCAGCTACCTGAAGTCAGACCCAAGGATCTCAATCGCCGCTCTCCGAGCCTCGATGCGAGCGGGGATCGCCGAGAGTAATGCGGTCACGGCCAGGATTCCGAGGCACGTGCCGATCAGCAAAAGGGCTGATGGAGAGGTGGACCGCGCATGGTGGTTGGTGGCTGTCACGAAGAGGAGCCCGAGCGGGATGCCTACGAGGGCACCTGGAACTGCAGGGATCAGCAGGGCCGTCGAGAGGCCTCCGCTCAACTGTTGCGTCGTCGCTCCAAGCACGCGGGCGATTCCCAGTGGCTTTCGCGAGTCTACCGAGGTCGCCCAGGTAATCACGAGGGCGTTCACCAGGGCCAAAACAACGAGGACCACCGTAATGACCAACAAGATCGCATCAGTGTTCGCCGCGTTTGGGTTGTACGGGATCGAGAGCTTCCTCGGTGACACGCTCGGTGCTTGACCGAGCTGCGCATGGACCGACAGCACCGCCACAATCGTCGTTGTCGTGAGGGCGATGCTGAGGAGGGTCAACAGCATGCGACGTGGCCGACGCACCGCAAGCCGAAGCCCTAACAGCAACGGCACCGGCAAGTGAGCGGCTACGGCAACAGAGAGCGACCGACGCTTCGGGACACGAGCAGCGTCGGCCAGCGCGGACGTGGTACTCGTGTGGGCCGCCCTGACCGAAGGGATCCAAGCGGCCAGGGCGGCAAGTGCGAGGGCCAATGCCACAACGACACCGACGTCGGCCAGACTGAGCGGCGCTGTCCCCACACTTCCAATGAGACCGGCACCGGGGTCGGCGACCAACGGTGCGACGAAGTAGCCAACCAACAGTCCGACGGCCGCGCCGACCAGGGCCAAGGTGGCATACTCCAGCAAAAGGACGGCGGCAACCAGCCTCGGGGTGGCCCCAGCCGCCTTTAACAGGCCAACGCGCTGGGTCCGCTCAGCGAGACGACCACCGACGATCACCGCGAGGCTGGCGATGGCAAGGAGATCGAGGAGCGAACTGGCGATCAACAGTCCCTGCTGAAACGGCTTCGGCCCGCTGTGCATCGACTTGGCTCACGTCCTGCCACGACCACACGGAGAGCGTATTGGAGTCGGAGTACGCGGTTGCAAAGGCGGAGGCGCGAACCGGGTCCGAGAGCTTCAGCTCGAGGATGGAGTTGAGCGGCACGCTTGGCGTCGCAAAACTCCGGGCCGTGGCTTCCGTCGACCAGACGAGCCCCGTAGCCTGGTTCCAGGCGTCGTCGCCGGCATCGATGATCATTTCGTCGACCGTCTCGGGATACGCGGGAACCGCGGCGGTCACCGCGATCCCATCCACCCTGAACGAGCGCCCGTCGAGCGTCACTGCATCGCCGACACCGAGACTCAGCTCGTGGGCCAAGGCCCGCTCGATCACGACCCCACCGGGTCGCACCCACGTGCCCTGGGTGACGTACGGCTGATCGATCGACGAGCGGGACTGACTTCGGCCTTCGACGATCGCGAGGATTTTCGATCCGTTGGTCGTCATCGTTGGGAAACTCACCGGAAACGGTCCGACATGACCGACGACTCCGGCACGATGCTGCATAGCCTCGAGCCGGGCAGCGCTCGTGGGTGAAGTATTGTCTGGCATTGCTACAACGTCGGGTCCTGACGTGAGAGCCCGAGTCGTCTCATACGGGTGTGCTGTCACGTCGTGGAGTGCCAGTCCTAGCATCAGCGTCGTCGTGGCTGCTGCGATCGCCACCACCGTCAGCGCAACCTCGACAGGCCGGCGCCGGAGACTGGCTCCGACAAGGCGAAACATCAGCAGCGCGCGCCCGCGCATGTCAGGCGTCCAGCTCGATAGCGAACAGTGCGCCGAGCCGCCCAGAAACTCCACCCGACGAGACGGGTCTCGTCGACGAACACACCGTCGCGCATGGAAATCAGTCGATCAGCCGTGGCCGCAATTCGCTCATCATGCGTCACGACCACAATGGTGAGCGCGGAGGCGTGGAGGTCCTCGAACAGCTTGAGCACTTCGAGTGTGGCGCTGCTGTCGAGGTTGCCCGTCGGCTCATCCGCGAAGACGACGGCGGGATCGTTGGCGAGTGCCCGAGCAATTGCCACTCGTTGACACTGTCCACCGGACAAGGCTGAGGGAAGGTGGCGACCCCGGTCGGACAGACCGACACGGTCGAGCAGTTCGGTCGCGCGGCGACGGGCAAGCCTTGGCGACTGTCCCGCCAACAGCGCGGGAAGTTCAACGTTCTCTTGCGCCGTGAGCTCGTCGATCAGGTGGAACGACTGGAAGACGACGCCCACTTCGTCCCTGCGCAGACGAGCGAGTTGCCGTTCACTCATCTTGTCGAGCCGACGCCCTGCGAGCTCCACTTCACCGTCGCTGGGACGATCGAGCCCGCTCAGCAAATGGAGCACCGTCGACTTTCCACATCCACTCGGCCCGATAATCGCAACGGTCTCGCCCTGCTCGACGTCGAGGTCAACGCCATCGACTGCGCGTACCAGACCGGTGTCTTTGCCGTAGTACTTCCGAAGGTTGCGTGCGCTCAAGGCTGTCTTGGTCGCGGTCGTCATTGGTCACCCTCACCAGTCTCGGTCCACTCCCGCTCGCAGGTCTCTAGCCAGCGCAGATCCGCCTGAAGGCGGAGCACGATTCCCTCGAGGAGCAAGCCCGCCCTCGAGTGCGCCGGCTCCTCCATCGCGGCCCTCTGCGCCGTTCGCAGCCTGCGAATGAGCTCCCGCCGCTGGGTTCCGACGATGGCGATGGGATCCGCCAACCTTGCCGCGGCAGCCGTGACGAGCTTCAGGTGGAACTCAGCGAGGTCCGGCCGGGGCCAGTTGACCTCATGCAGCCACTCCGCGATCCGTTCCTCACCAGCAGCTGTGAGGGCGTAGACCTTGCGGTCGGACCGCTCGGACGCCGACTCGCTCGTCTCGGTGGCAACCAGACCGGCCTTCTCGAGACGACCCAAGGTGACGTAGATCTGTCCGGCATTCATCTGATCGCCGAGGGGTCCGAGAGCGTCGTTGAGTCGGGCCCGTAACTGATACCCGTGTGACGGTTGCTTCGCCAGCATCGCAAGCACGACTTCTTGCTGCACAGAGACTCCCTGGCCATCGGTGATATAACCGTTATAGGTTAACGGTTATCCGGAAGAGATGTCAAGGCAGTGCTTATCCTGAACGTCAAGTCCGGTCGGCTCCAGAGCGGCTCGAAGGGCCCACAACCCTGCTCGGATCACTCCGGCCGACACGCGGACTCCAGCCGGCAAGGCATGCGCGTCAACGTCGCACGATTGCTTCAATACGCCCATGTCGCCGAGCGGTCGACGAAGCGAAGTCCCGTTGAGAGCACGCGCGTTGCCTTCCCCCCCGATATCAATCGGGATACGGGGAAGCGACGGGGAGGAAGGAGTTCCGACTCCGCCGCTGAGTGCACTTAGGGTTGGGCGATGACGGAGATCTCAGATCCTCCGAAACAGACGGCCGATCGCGCCGCCGCTGGTCAGCTAAAGGGTACCGAGGGACCAACTTCGCGGCGCTGGCTGGTCGGGTCGACATGAATGCGACTGCAGTGCTCCACTCCTTCGGCACACGGTCAGCGAGCGTCCTCGTGTTGAACCAATGAGCGTCGACAGCACGACCCCGACTGGGGAGAAACGCTGGCCCATGGCCCTCACCCTGCTCGTCGCGATGGTGTTGCCGTTTTTACTTCCCTCGAGGTTCAGTCTGGCCCCGGTCTGGGTCATCCCGGTCGTTGAGGCACTCCTCCTTGTGGCTTTGGTCGTCGCGGATCCGGGCCTCATCGACAAAAGGTCATCGCTGGTAAGGGGGCTCTCTCTCGCTCTCGTGGGCATCTTGGTTCTTGGGGCGACCGCAGTCACCACAAGGCTGATCATCGACCTCATTCGGGGCGGACCAGAGACGAACTCGCCCGGACAGCTCCTCCGGATCGGTTCGGTGGTTTTGGTCTACATCATCATCACATTCGCATTTCTCTACTGGGAGCTCGACAGTGGAGGGCCCGAGAGCCGCGCACGGGCGACTCCGGAGTTCCCGGACTTCGCCTTTCCTGAGCACCTCAATCCGCACGTCGCCAAACCCGGATGGCGCCCCGAGTTCTTCGACTACCTCTACGTAGGTTTCACCAATGCCGCCGCCTTCAGTCCTACCGACGTCATGCCCCTTGCCCGTTGGGCCAAGCTGGCGATGGCCGTCCAGGCAACGTCCTGCCTCGCAGTTCTCGGTCTTGTGATTGCAAGAGCCGTCAACATCTTGAAGTGACCACAACTCGAGAGCGAAAGACGAGATGCGAGGCATGACTCTCATCGTGGCCAGGTGGTGTTCTTGTGAGGGTTCCGCTTCTCTCCCCTGCCGTTCTCTTTCGTCCACTCGGTTTCCTGCACATCGGCTGAGTCCGCGCAGGTAGACCGACCCGATCACGGTCGCGAGGCGAGGACCGTCATTTGAGGTGCTTGCGGATGAGCTTGGCGGGAACCGTGTAGGACGAGCCGGAAAGGATTGCCGTGTTCGATCCTGCCGCCGAGGGCAGACCTTTTTGGAGGTCGACGATGGAGTCCAGGAACCCGCCGGTGCCGCAGTTGTCAGCTCCGGGCACTGCGAATGCGTTGTCGACCAGCTTCATACCGTTGACTGTGATCAAGCCGTTGGGTGTGCTTGATGTCGAACCCGGGGACCCACTGATCGGCGTGTTCGGCGAGGGCGGGTTCGTGGTGCCAGTGGTCAGGTTGAGAGTGATGGGGCCAGAGGCGTCACCGAGCGTGCAAGCCGACCCCAGCAAGCCGGTTGGAGTGCTGATCAATACATCGATCGGTAGCGTAAGTCCTGGCCCGTTGCCACCGAGAAGGTTGGCGAGGTTCACCGTGGGGAGCCCGACCAATTGCGGTGTCGCCGTGACGGCGAGCGCCCCCCCGCCCAGCGCGCCGATACCGGTCAACCCACCCGGAACGGGCACGGCAGGCGACTGAAGGGCCTGGGTCCCGTTGTCCGGGAGTACGACGACGGGCTGGCCCGACTTGGTATAGCTGAGGCCGAGCGAGAGCGTTGTGGGAGCCGAGGATGTGATGGTGGTGGAACCGATCACGAATGTCGTGCTGGTCGTCGATGAGTAGAGACAGGTGGCCACTGCGGCCACGTTGACGGGGCAATTGGCGAACTCCGCCAAGTTGGGAGGTAAGCCCGTTGACTCGGATGCGGCGCTGGCGGGTCCGGACGAAGCATCGACCAGGAACGCCCCACTCACGACCAGCATCGGTGCGATCAGGCAGGCCGTTAACCCAATGCGTCCTAAGAAAGACCGGCGAGCATTCTGGCTGAGAGACATGGTCAGATCCCCTTCTTTCCCCGTCGCGGGTCTCGCGACTTCGTGCGGTTTCAAGTGTGAACTGCGCGCAGGCATGCCGACACACCTGCGCGGGCAACACGTCGGTGTACGAGACAAATCGGACCTCGATTTACTAGAGCAAAGTGACCTTGTCTATGAGCCAACGGCCACCCGATGCGGCCAAGGTAATTTCCACTTGGCTGCGATCGGTCGTCGGCTTGGTCTGGGTCGAGTTGGCGATCTTTTGGTCGAGGAACACCAAGACGACCGCTCGCGACGTGCTGGCTGACACAACTCCCGCCGACACCACGCTAGCCACCGCTGTTGCCTTGTACCGGCTAAGGGTGGACTTGAGGGCGTCGCTCGATTCAGCAAAGGTGCGCCGGAAAGAGGGAGTGGAATTGGCAGCCACTGCGCTGAAGTCGCGACTGAGGTCTCGGTAGTTGTAACTGGCCAGCTCAACGGAATATGTCCTTGCCGCCGACAGTGCGCTTGCACGCGAGCTGGCGAGAGCGTTCCGATTACCCAGGGCCGACAAGCTCAGTGCCAATCCGACCACCAGGGCCACGATCACGATGACTGCACCCGCCGACAGCAGCGCGGCCTTGGAGTGCATCCACCGATGCCTTCTCGACGGAAGGGTTTCGGCCGTTGACTGCGTGTCATCTTCGATGGCCGAGGTCTCAGCAACGGTCGGGGCTAGCTCTGGAACGGGTTTTAGCTCCGCTGGCTCTTCGTGCGCTGCCTCCGCCAGCTCGAGGTCATCCACATCGGTCTCAGCTACATCGAACTCAGAAACATCGAACGCATCTACATCGATAGTCATGGTGCTCAGCCCGCCCACGCTGTCTGCTCCGACTGGAACGTTCGGACTCGTCGGAAAGGCGACCGACCGGAGTAGGGGTCACGGTCGGCGACGCGGGTTCGGTTCTGCTCGAGGGATCAGAGGAACCTCGATGCTCACCGAGACCCGAATTCAGCTGCGTGCCCGCTTTGTCGCTCTTCTTGGCTGATTTCTTCGACTTCTTGCTTGGCTTTCCTTTGGGCTTCTCCAGAAGGCCCTCACTGCTCACAGAACCGCCGTTCATCGCAGCCTCTTTGGCGGTCCGATGCACACTGACATCGTCGATCACCATGCCGACTCCTCCTCTGTCCAACTGATAGTCATGGTCTTCCTTTGTCCGACTGAGAGTCACGGTCGTCCTTCGTCCGGTTGATTGTCATGGTCCTCGGGCTTCACACCGCTCGACACTCATCGGCGGGACTCGGGTCTGTGGTCGTTGGTTCAGACCCATTTCCGGCGGCACTTTCGACACGGTGAGGCGCGGTGTCGACATACGGCGACGGTGGGAACGGAACCTCCCGTGGATCGTCGGCGTCGGATCCTGAGGTGTCTCCCACGGCGTCAGCCATCTCGTCCATGCCGATCGGGCCCGTCGGGCCGACCAGCCAGAAACTGCTCGATCACCGGGACTTTCGACGTCGTCATCATCTCTTTTGATCCGAAGCCCACCAACCTCGACCGGAACAGCAGTCCCAAGTAGTGCGCGGTCCTCTTCACCGATTCGATGTTGTGACTGATGATGAAGAAGGTCGCTCCCGTCTCTTCGTGGACGCTGTTGATGAGACCATCAAGGTAGGCAACCCGCACCGGGTCGAGACCCGAGTCGGGTTCGTCGAAGAAGAGGATCTGCGGCTCGAGGACCAGCGCCCGGGCCAGGCCGGCCCGTTTGCGCATGCCCCCCGACACCTCGCCCGGGAGCTTGTGGAGGTGGTTGACCAGTCCGACGAGTTCGGCTTTCTGGAGAACGATGTTCCGGATCTCCTGGTCGGTCTTGTTGGTGTGTTCGATCAGAGGGAAGGCGATGTTGTCGAACAGGTTCATCGAGCCGAAGAGCGCACCGTCCTGGAAGAGCACGCCGATCTTCCGCCGAATCCGCAGGACCTCCTTCTCGCGGACTCCGACGATGGGCTCGCCGTCGATGTACACCTGGCCCGCTTCGGGCCGCAGCAGTCCGATGACCACTTTCAGGAGAACGGACTTTCCCGTACCGGAGGGTCCGAGGATGGCCGAGGTCTTGCCCCGTGGCACGTCGAAAGTGATGTCCTCGAGGACGACGTGGCTCCCGAATCGTTTGGAGACTCCCTGGATCGAGATGACCGGGTCTGATTCGGGGGCGTGCTCCTCCACCGGTGGTGACTCGCCCTTGAGGGTCACCTCCCCTTGTCTTGTCCAACGTGTCTTCCTCTTCTTAGTCGAGGTACCGAGATGTCGCGGTCAGCCGGTCTCAGAAACTGAACCCGGACGGTGGCCCCGTGGGTAGCCCGACGCTGACCACGGTCGTGGTGGCCGAGAACTGCGCCCACCCCGGCTCGGCCACCGTCGGGTTCGTGCCGCCGTTGATGTAGTAGAGGCCCACGTCCTGATCCTTGAAGAGCGCGTCCCATCCGCCGGCGTAGGTGTTGAGGCTGTCGGCCAGGAAGGCGGTGCACGGGCTGGTGCCACGTGGCGCTCGGAACGAAGGCCGGTACCGAGAAGTCGTTGCTGGCCACGGTGCTCGTGGAGCCGGCCAAGGGCCCGGTGATCGGCACGGGCGGCGTCTGGAGCGATCTGTCGTCGGTCTCCGGGGGCGTCGGCGGAGGAGGTGCCGTGGCCGGCAGACCTCCTGCCGTGGTCGAGAGGGTGACCGATGTCGGGGGCGGCCTGACAGGTGAACGTCGACGTCGAAGGCGGTGGTGGGACTTCGCTCACCGTCGTCACCGCCCCGGTGGTCACCGTGGCATCGAGAGCGCCGTCGGGCTCGACGCCCGACACGGTGAGTGACGTCGTCCCGGAGGGTGTCAGGCTCACCACGTAGGGAAAGCACTCGAACGTCGGTGTCGAGTAGTCGCTGCAGGAGGTGCCCTCGGGGTGAGAGCTCCCCAGCGCCGGCGGGGGCGTCGGGCTGGCCGGCGACGGCCCGTACTGGGCCTCGATCTGGATGCACTCCCCGGCCGGCCAGTCCGCGCGTCAGGCAGCTGGCGCCCCCCTTGGTCGCAGAACACGACGTCCTGGGGGGCGATCTCGGCCGTCAGGCTCGGGAGCTGGAGCAAGCCCGGTGACCCAGCCGGTGATGTCGTAGATCTTCGACTGCCACGGGTAGAGGTCGAATGTCTTGTTGTCGGCCGTCCAGACCAGGTTGTTGGCGGTCCACTCGTCGTACCCGGCCAGGACCTGGCCGTTGGTGATGGCGGCCAGGAACGGGACGCCGTAGGCGGCTCCCGGGGGGTAGGTGGCCGCCGGCATCGGGGGCGGAGCACAAGCCGGCATGCCCGGAGTCGTCTGCGGCCAGTTGATCCGAGGTCACGCTCTCCGCCGCGGGGCAGGTCGGCCAGATACGCGCTCGACTCGGGCCGACCCCGGTGCCCTGGCCGGAGATGCTGCCCTGGTGACCGGGCGCGGGCGGGATGCTGCCGGTACCGGGCCGAGCAGCCGTGCCTCACCGCGCCATTCGAGAGAGGCTCGGGCGGGCGACGCCGGAGATGTTGACCACCGAGATGCCCGCCACCACCGAGAGCACCACCACCACGACGAGGAGGTACGACAACCGCAGACCTCTCGCTGCCAGACCATCGATTGGACCCGGCCGGTGCCTTCAGCCCCCGCGGCGGGTGGGCGGTGCTGTGCACACCGCCCACCCACTGTGGGATTCACTCGTGGCGAGCCCATCGACTCTGCCGGTACGCCCCGAATCCTCGCCGGCCTACCAGGGAGGCGCGCCGGGAGCCGGGCTCAGAACCACCGTGGCCGTCGTTTTGGCCGTGGTGCTGGTGCACCCGGTGCCCTTGGTTGGGACTTTGGCGTTCGTCACTGTGTCCGTGTTCGAGCCGTTGTAATTGCCCGCTATCGCGCCGGCCGTCTTGGGAAAGGCGGTGATGGTGCAACCGGAAAGGATGCTCGACTTGAAGGTGGCTCCGGCCTTGGGAGCGTTCAGGGTCATCTTCGTTGCGGCGATGGTGATCGTCCACGCGCCGGAGGTGGTGATCGTGTCCGTTCCACCCGAGCTATCGGTGCACCCGGTGATGGTAGGAGGAGCCGACAGCGGCAGAGTGTCCGCTTTCTTGGTCACCTTGCCACTGGCGGAAAAGCTCGGTGCATGTGACGGTGATCGGAATCGAGTCGATGTCACCCTTGAAGGTCATGTTCGTTCCCGATTTCAGCGCGCCGGTGACGGTGGTGCCCTTGGGCAGTGAAGCGTAGGCCCCTGTGGCGACCCCGAAGACGAGCGCCACGACGGCAACGATACCGAAGATGGCCTTCTTCAGGTATGACATTGTTGGTGCTACCTCCTTCTTCCTGTTTCTCTGACTCATCGTCGTGAGTACTGACATGGTGTTTTGGTCCTCCTTCGTTGGTGTCATTTGGGTTCAGACGTGCTCGTTCGTGGGCGTTGGATGGCTACGGCGCCGGCGGTTGATAGAGCGATGCGGTGATCGGCAAACTGGCACTGGCCCGCCCAGGCGACAGCGGCAGCCCGGCGATGTCGTCGATATTGGCTGCGACCGAAGCCGGGCAGGAAGGTGACGGGGTCACCGCAGGCACGGTGAAATCGCTGCTGCTCAGGGTGGCGCTGGCGGCACTGAGGGGTCCGGTCACCGCACCGGTGAGCGGCAGGTCGAGCGGGCCGATGGTGCAGGAAACGCCGAACAGAGGCGCAGTGCTTCCACTGACCCGGGCGTCGAGGGAGACGGCCAACCCGTTCTGCGACGAGCTGCAACTGAATCCACCGGTGATCGTGCCCGGGTTGGCAGTGAACCCGATCGTCGGCGACATCCCGGGGACCAGCGTGAGCGCGACCGACAGAGGTCCGTACACCTGACCATCGATCGGCGACTCGACTGCCCCAGTAGCCCCGCACGGGGCCGTTCCATTGACCAGGGTCACGATCCCGCAGAACTTGGCGTTGATACTGGCAACCGTCGCGGGTCCCGCGGTGAGCGATCCGTTGGCTGCTGTCCCCACCAGCCCGAGCTCGTACGGACTGGTGGGGGGACCAGCGGGATTGGGCACGCAGTCGCTGGGAAGGTTGGAAGCGGTCAACACCACTTTGCTCGATGCAAGGGTCGCGTTTTCCGATCGCCTCCCACTCGACCCGAGCACGGAACCGCTCGTGTGGGCGAGCGTTGCATGACCAGACCGCGCTCCCGATCCATGTCCAGCGCCCGCTTCGGTGGCAACGGCCGACGACAACCACAGAGGCGCCGTCACTGCCGTTGCTCCGATAACCAGCGCCGCCACGCCCACCAAAGCCCTCTTCCGGACGCGCCAGGCCCGAAAAAGGTTCCTTCTAGGCTTCGCAGGCTCTCCTGCCACCTTCCCCCCGTTGCGCGCTTCCGGCGGCCAACATCTGCCGCGTGCAAACTGTTGTGCACGAATTGTTATGCCCCCCTTCGCGCGCTCGAAACGGGATCGAGAGGGACCATTGGTCTTCTCGCCAACAGCATGGGTCTCCCCTCGCTCGTGACCGGCGTCTCAGCCACCGGAGGAGTCCGGAATGCTGTCGGCGCCGCGCTGAAGCATTCCGGGCGCCGCAGCGGTGCAGTTGTTGGTCAGATCAGGGCTGGCCACCGCGCTGCGTCGGTCCCGGAATCAGGGCGCCGAGGATGTAGGGGCAGACTGGATCCGCCGTGTTGAAGGCGAGCTCGCCGTGAACGACCCCGTTCCCAACCACCGACGCCAGGTCCTGGGAGACGACGGGAAGCAGCGCGAAGAGGGCTCGGGTGTCCTGGCTGTGTTCCGCGGTTACCTGCGCGTCGATGCCCAGGTTGACGACGAGGTCGGTGATCTGGGCGCTGTCGGCGGCCAGGAAGGGATTCAGCTGTTGCTCGGCCTTCTGGCTGTTGCGGATGAGCGCCTGGACGTCGGTATTGGAGTCACGCAGCTGCCGGGTGACCGAGGCCAGGCCCTGGGCGAAGGTGGCCAGGTCACCGTCGGTGGCTTCCAAAGTCCGTAGGTCTGTCTGACCGTCGACCACCAGGTTGACGGTCTCGGGCTGGGCGGCGACAAGGGCGTTGAACAGCCGTTGCCCGGTCACGATGATCGTCCGGAGGTCCGGGCCGGTACCGACGAAGGCACTGGCCAGAAACTTCTCGTCGGTCTGAAGGTCCTGCGGGTTGATGCTCTGGAGCATCTTGTTGAGGTCGACCAGCGTCGTGCCGATTGGCGTGGGAAGGACCACCCGGCTGGCGGGGATGACGGATCCCGGGTGCAGGTCGGGTCCGGATGGACTCTTGCGGCTGCAGGTCGAGGTACTGCTCGCCCAGAGCGGAAAGCTCCTTGACCCGGACCGGACCGTTGTCGGGGATCTGTTGCCCCGCATCTATACCCAGTTTGACCGACACTTCGGTCGGCCCCAGATCGAGGGCGGTCACTTTTCCGACCTGCACTCCCCTGTAGGTCACATCGGCTCCCGAGTACAGGCCACCCGCGCTCGACATGACGGACGGTGACCGGGAACGGTTGGGAGGTGACGCGGTACTGCATGACGTCGAACACGATGTAGTAGACGCCGAGGAGGATGACAACGGCCAGTGCGATCATCCGGGGCAGGAGTTTGGTGTTCATCGCTCGATCACCAGGTACTTGCGGCGAGAAGATCGGATACTGCTTGTGTCCCTTCCATCGGTTGGGATCTCGAACCCGTCGGTGCCGAACCGAGGGTCGAAAGCTCGGAGCTCAAAGGGGTCGGCTCGAACTCCCCGGAGGGGAGATCCACGTTGATGATGGCGTTGACCTGCAGGTAGTCACCGGGTGCGATCTTCGGGGTCTCGGCCTCGAAGCTGGCCAGTGCGCTGAGATCAGGGGCCAGCTGCGACGACACCGAATCGAGCTGCTGGACCACCGGCAACAGGTCGTGAGCGTCGACAACCGCATTCTGGCCGCTTTGCGTGGCGATCTCGGAGCCGACCGCGCCGAGGTTGGACAACTGCTGCAGCAACCCGGAGATCTGCTGTGTTCTCGCTGGCCAGCACGCCGATGGCCGGTCCGATCGTCGCGATGCCGGTGGCGATGGTGGCGCCGCCCCCGTTCAGTTTGCTGCTCAGGTTCGAGATGGAGGCCAGGGCGCCGTCGATGGCTGCCTTCCCGCCGGAGAGGGAGCTCACTCCATTGTCGATGGTGGTCAGGAACGAGCGGATCGGCACCTGATTGCCGTTGAAGGTGTTGTTGAGCTGGTCGATGATGGTTTGGAGCTGGTTGATCCCCCCACCGTTGAGAACGAGGGACAGGGCACCGAAGGTGTCCTCGACACTGGGTGCCGTGCCTGTCGAGCTCTCGGGGATCCGGGCCCCGCGACCCAGGAATCGGATCTTCACCCGGCTCGCATTGGCAGGGATGGTGGGCGGCTGCAGCAGGACGTACTCGTCGCCCAGGGGATCGTCGAAACGAACCTGCGCGGTCGTCCCCACCGGCAGGTGGACCGCCTGCTCCACGTCCAGGGTGAGGTCGGCCTGGAAGTTCTTGGTGCGATATGGCTCCCACCTGTCCGACCACCTGCGCCCCCACGCGGACCTGGGCGTCGTCCGGCAGGTTGAGGACGTTGGCGAACACGGCGTAGATCGGATAGGTGCCGGTGCTGACCCCGCTGATCTTGGGCAGGGACTGCAGGCTCAACGCGCAACTGCTGAGATGAGGGCGTTGCACAGGTCAGGGCCGCTGCGGCCGACCGCCTCCGCCGAGGCCCAGCCCACCGGCGGCTTGGAACGCCGATGTCCATTCCTTCCCCTCAGGGCATTGCGCAAGGTGACGGGGCTCGTCGCTCATGGCTGGCCTCCGACCAGGGCACTGACGGAAAGGTCCGGGCCCGACGACGCACCCGGCGGAGTGGGAAGATTGGCCAACAGGCCGTTGACCCCGCAGTCGAGGTCGATGGTCGGGATCTTTGTCCTGGGACCGGTCGATCGAGAGAAGAAGAAGGCGAAGGAGGGGGTTCCCGCACACCGACTGGGAGAATCCCTGCGAGTCCCCTGTCGGATCGAGCCGGGCCCGCAGTGCCGGTCCACCGGCCGCGTTCGGGTCGATGGCCTGGCGCGATGTTGTCGAGGGCGACCGGAAGCGCCCCGAAGGCCTGGGCCAGTTGCTGCTGTTTGGCGGCGACGGCGCCGGCGAAGGCGTCAAGGTTGGTGACACTCGTCCCGAGGGCCGAGGAGTTGGTGGCCGTGAACTGGGCCAAGGCCGCGAGGGCCTCGCTGAAGGTTGGCCAGGGCGCCACCGATATTGCTGTCGTCAGCGGCCAGGTCGGTGCTCACCGCGGCCAGGTTGTTGGCGAAGGCCTGGTAGGTGCCGGTGTACTGGGAGGCCACCTGGCTGAGATTGCCCAGGTTGTCGAAGAGGGCGGTCAGCTGTGGGCTCTTGGAGGAAAGGGCGCCGAGGGCCTGGCCCAACGAGGTCAGCGTCGAGTGCAGTGCAGTGCCGTCCCCGCCGAAGGCGTGGGCCGAACTGGCGACGAAGGCGGACAGCGCGCCGTGGGCGTTGGCGCCGTTGGGGCCGAGCGCCTTGGCCAGCTGGTCGAGACTGTCGACGATCCCGTCGACCGAAATCGGCACCGCCGTGCGTGACATCGGTATCACGGCATCGTTCCGGCATCCGGGGTCCGCCTGCGTAGCCGGGATTGAGCTGCACGTAGCGGTCGTTCACCACCTGGGGCGCCATGACCAGGGCGTCGGCCCGGGCTGGTATCGGCGTCGAGGCGGGGACTTGCATGACCACGGTCACATAGGTCGGGCCCGGGGTGATCTTGGTGACCGTCCCGACCGGCATGCCGAGGACGTCGACCGCGTTGCCGACGATAGAGGCCGGGCGCGGTGGCGAATCTGGCCGAGATGGTCATTGAGGATCCACCACTGGTCACCAGTGCGACGATGCCCACGCCGATCAGGGCGACCACCAGAGCGGCAACGATCACCGCCAGTCAAGCCGGCCCTACCGAGGGGGATCCTTTTCCGGCCCGATGCTGCGTTGGCTCTTCCCAGCCGGTAGATGCGCGGCGTCACGGCCGGCACCCCACTTGCGGATTACTGCTCGGATAGGACCCCGCCGCCGAGCACTGGACGGCCAGGTTGTCGGGAATGAGCAGCTGTGGGCACGGCCACATCGACGAAGGCGCCCGAGCCGGTGGCGTTGGCCGCAGTACCGGCTGAAGGCGGCCAGAACGGGGATCGCCTGGCCGAAGTCATTGCTGTCCTTGGCCAGAACGGCCGACACGGACTGGAGGTCCTGGAGCAAGGTGGTGAGCGCAGGCCGGTTGACCGACAGGATCGAGGTGATCTGCGCGCTCAGCGTCGATGTCGCACCGAGCAGCTGATCGATGGCCGCACGGCGCTGCTGGAGCACGGAAAGCACCAGGTCGCTCTGGCCGAACAGGTCGAACAGCTGATGGCTGCGCTGGGACAGGACCTTGCTCAGTGCTGCTCCCTGGGTGACGATCGTTGCCAGCGACGTTCCCTCGTTGCCGATCACCCGAGAGATAGTCGGCCAGACCCTGAAAGGCGCTCGTCGTCTGGCTGACCGTCGTCCCGTTCAGATCCTGGCTCCCGACGTCGAGCGCCTTTTCCAGCTGTGGGAGGTTGTAGTGCTGGATCTCTGATCCCAGCCCGGACAGGGCGGTAACCAGGTTGTAGGGCACGCTGGTCCGGGAAACGGGAATCGGAGCCCGGAGCGAACCGGAGCCCGAAGGCGTGACTTCCATGTACTCGGTTCCGACGGGGCTGAGAACTTTGGCGGCGGCCGACGAAGTCGGTCCCAGGTGGACCCCCGATGACGGTGAAGGTGACTTGGACCTGGTCGCCCTCGAGGGCCATACCGGTGATGGTTCCGATCTTGACGCCGTCAACGGTGACGATGTCTCCGGTGGCAAGGCCTCCGGCATTGGCGAAGTCCGCTTGGTAGGTGGCGTTGTCGTGGATAAGGGGAAGCTTGGGGAACTGCAGCGCCCCGACGACGAGGACGGTGACGACCACGATTCCCACCAGTCCCGTCATCGCCCGATTGCGTTCGCGGAATCGCTTCATGAGCAGCTCGCCGTGTGGGTCGCCTGGTCGCCGATGGCTCCCGAGGGCAGGGTCACCGGATTCGGGATACTGGTTGGTGGGACTCACCCCCGGGAACGAGGGAGATGTCGAGCTGGCCCGACACGTTGATGGTCAGGTTGCAGAGGTAGACGTTGATCCAGTTACCCGAGCTCTGGATCTTGGTGAGGGTGTCGAGGAGACCAGGAAATCCCTGGAGGACGCCGTCGAGCCCCTGCTGGTTGGCCGACAGCGACTGGACCGCCACCGACAGACCCTGGATGTCCTGGTTGAGGCGTGGGTTGGGCCTGGTTGACCAGAGCGCTCGTCGTGCTCTCCGCCGTGACGAGGTTGTCGATGGCCGATCCGAGTTGTGCCCGCGAGCCGGCCAGGCCCGTCATCAGGGTGTCGAAGTTGCCGATGAGCTGGCCGAGCTGTGTGTCGTGAACCCCGACCGTGTTGAGAAGGCTCGACAGGCTGGTGAGAAGGGTGTCGATCACCTGCTGGCGGTCGGCCAGATTCTGGGTCAGGGAAGCCGTCTGCGGCCACGATGTTCGAGACGGTCCCCGACTCGTCCTGGAAGACGTCGATGATCGACCCGGCCAGCTCGTTGACTTGGTCGGGTGACAGAGCGGCGAACAGAGGCTGGAAGCCGTCGAAGACCGCCGTCAGGTCGATCGCAGGGGTGGTGCGTGCGAGAGGGATGACGCCGCCCGGGGGCAGTGGTCTGCCTCGGCGGGCTCCCGGGAGAATGGCCAGAAAGCGCTGGCCCAGAAGGTTCTCGAAGTGGATGGCGGCCAATGAGGTCGTCGTGAGGTGCTGGGAGTTGTCGACGCTGAAGGAAACGTCGGCGTGATTGTCCTGGAGCGTCACCGCGCCGACCTTGCCGACCTCGACACCGGCGATGCGCACCGTGTCGCCCGACTGCAGCCCGGAGGCGTTGGAGAACTGGGCAACGTAACCGGTGGCGGCCTGCGGTGTTCACGTCGAGCAGCGTCGAGATCACGATCGAAGTGAGGATGGCCGACACGACGATGAACACGACCACCTTCACCACCGTGCCCGGGAGCCCTGGGCGGCGGATGGTGCGTTCTCATGAGCGGGTGACCAGACTCTCGAGGACCGGCGAGAGCAGCAGGGTCGAGACGGACGGACGAGGACGGAGCCGAACCGCTGACAGCGGAGACGATCTCCGAGACCGCCTGGGTCTGCGCCGGTTCCGAGAGCACCGGAGCTGTGCTGGTCTCCGAGGCCACCGCGGACGTCGACCCGGAGGATACCGACGGGGACGTGTCGGTGAGGTCGGGGGCCGGCTGACGAGTAGGTCGGAGGGTTGACGTTTCCGGGGCCCAACCCCGCGGAGAGATAGGCAGCGGCCTGCGGTCCGCCCAGGACGGCCAAGCCGAGGTCTGCCGGGTTGGCGACGACCTCGGTTTGGGTCAAGTTGAGATAGGGCCCGGAGCTCTCGGCCGAGATCCACGCGTTGGCCCAGGCGTCGAGGCCCTGGAGCAGCTGGGAGATCTCTTCGGGGTTCTGCGAGATGGCCGTCAGAAACGGGCCGGAGTCGGCGGTCAGTACGTTGAAGGGCTGCTGGATGGCGGTGAGGAGTTGTGCGGCCTCGCCAGTGAGGGTCTCGCCTCCCCCGATGGCGCTGCGGACCCCCGAGGCCTGGTCGGTGATGGTTTTGGCCGTCGTCGTCTGGTTGGCCAGGATCTGCAGAATGTCCGGCGTGGAGGCCGCGAACTGGTTCGCCACCGGAACCAGCGTCTTCAGGTTGGAGACGACCGTGGGCCAGAGCGGGAGCATCTGTCGGAAGTAGGTGTTGGCCCTGACCAGATTGTGTCCGAGCGACGTTCCGTTGCCTTGGAGGCCACTGGCCAGGGCAGTCAGGGCGGCATCGAGTTCGGCCGGATGGAGCTTGATCAGCAGGTTGTCGAGGCTCCCGAGCGTCGCCTGCAGGGATCCCGTCTGGGCACTCTGCAGGGCGGGAATGGTCTCGCCGGTATGCAAACGGGTCGCTCCCTGGAGGCGAGGACGACACGAGCTCGACGTACGGGTCCCCGAAGAAGGAGACCGGCGTCTCGGTCGCCCGCACCTGGGCAGGGATCACAGCGAGCATCGGACTCTGCATGTGAAGGGTGAGGACCACGAACCCGCCGGGCACCGATCGACCCTGGCTGGCGACAGTGCCGACGGTGACGTTGCGGTACTCCACCGGTGCCCCCAGGGCCACCGCCGTCGACGATGGCCGGAAGCTCCGCCTCCACCGTGGCGTAGGTCGAGAAGGCGCCGCCAAAGGATTCGAGCACGACGACAACGACGTGCGACGAGCAGGCCGACGAATGCCGCTCCGAGTGCGACCAGTCGCCACGACCCGTTGCGGGAGGCATCGACGATGTCGACCGGAATCGTGTCGGGCCCGGGAGCAGGGGGGGCCGTGATTGTCAACCGGTCACCTTCACCGGTACCGACACCCCCCAGAACAGGAGGGTCATCAGCATGTCTGAGATGGCGATGACGACGGTGCTGGTTCGGACGGCCCGCCCCACGGCCCGACCGACTCCTTCGGGACCCCCCGACGCCGTCATCCCGTAGTAGGTGTGGATGACGGTGACCAGGACGGCGAAGACCACCACTTTGACCACCGAATAGAACACGTCGCGCCGGTTGAGGAACAGGTAGAAGTAGTGCAGGTACGTTCCCGAGCCCTGATGGGCGATGGTCAATACCGCGAATTGGGTGGCCAGGTAGGCGCCGGACAGAGCCAACAGGTACAGGGGGATGACCGCAGCCAGCGCGGCCAGAAGTCTGGTGGTAACGAGGTAGGGGAGGGAGGGTATCGACATGACTTCCAGCGCGTCGATTTCCTCGTTCACCCTCATGGCCCCGAGTTGCGCGGTGAACCTGCATCCCATCACGCGCGGCAAGCCCGTAGCCGGCGAGCAGCGGCGACAGCTCCCGCGTGTTGGCGAAGGCGGAGAGCAGACCGGCCAGCGGGGCAAGGCCGATGATGTTGAGGCCCTGAAGGCCCTCGACGCCCAGCTGGACCCCGACCACCGACGCCAGGAGGGCGGAGACCAAGATCGTGCTGGCGGCGATGGCCAGGACGCCACCCCCGAAGGTCACTTCTGCGATGAGCCGCCAGAGCTCGCCTGCGGTGGTGCCGCAGGACAGTCGGAACGGCACGGACGACCTTGGCGATGAACACCAGCAGTTCCCCGAGCCAGACGAACTGGTTGCGGATCCGGTAGCCGACGTTGACCGAGTGGAACGCCACTCGTCGGCTCACGGCGGCTGGGCCCGTCTCGCCATCGCGCCTTTCGGGAGCAGGCAGGATGTCGCTCATGGGGTATCCACTCACAGGACCCTCGGGGGAACGATGGCCAGGAACACGTCGGTCACCAGCAGGTTCAGGATGAACAGGCCGACGCCGGTGATGACAACCGAGCGATTGACGGCCTCACCCACTCCTGCGGGGCCTCTCTTGGCGTTCAGGCCCTGGTGGGAGGCGACCACGGCGGCGAACAGACCGAAGAGTCCCGCCTTGAACATCGACTCGATGGCGTCGGCGGGCTGGGCGAAGGTACTGAACGAATTGAGGAACCCACCGGCACTGGTGTGAAGGATGAACACGGCAGCCAGATAGCCGCTCATGATGCCGGCAAAGGCCACGATCCCGTTGAGCAAGAGGGCCACCACCACCGTGGCCAGCACCCGGGGAGCCACCAGACGTTCGATGGGGTCGACGGCCATGACCCACATGGCCGATATCTCGTCGCGCATCGTCCGTGATCCCAGGTCGGAGCAGATGGCCGAGCCGCCCGCCCCCGAGAGGATGATGGCCGTGATGACCGGGGCCGCCTCTCGCACGATGCCGATGGCATCCACGGCCCCGACGATGGCGTTGGCACCGATCTGAACGGCAAGGCCGCCGACCTCGAGTACCAGCACCAGACCGAAGGGGATGGCGATCAGGATGGTAGGGAGCACGGTCACCGAGATGAGGAACCAGCTCTGCTCGACGAATTCGGCCCAGGAGAACCGTCGGTGGACGACAGCGTCCCCCGTCGACCAGACGGCATCCAACAACATGGCAAACAGGTCACCGAAAATCGCGAGCGCGGCAACCAGCTTGGCTCCCGCTGCCTGCGCCTCCGTTACGCCCCAACCGACGGTTCCGAACCCGTCGATTCCCCCTGCACTGTCGCTGCCTGCGTCGGCCAGCGCGGCCATCCCTCCCCCTTCTTCGGTGGATGAGTCCAGTGCTACCCGGCGCGGCTTGGGCGAAACAATTGTTTGTAGGGATGTCCTCTGACGATCAGTGCCGGTCCCGCCGCAGACCCCGCTCTTCGCTATCGTGGCGGTGTGGACGGCTCATTGGGGCGGGCTCGCAGAATCGAGCTCCTCGCAGGAATGCCGTTGTTCTCGACGTGCAGTAAGCGCCAGCTCGCGCAGGTCGCCGCTCTGACGGTGGCGGCCGACCTCCCGAAAGGGACCGTGATGACACGCCAGGGCGCGGTCGGCGGCCTGGCCTACATCATCGCTACCGGTCAGGCGGAGGTGACCAGGGACGGCAAGCGGATCGCCAAGCTGGGGCCGGGCGATGTGGTGGGTGAGCTTTCGCTGATTGACGGTAAGCAGCGATCAGCCACCGTGACGGCCACCACCGATCTCGAGGTGCTGGAGCTCGACCGCAAGGAACTGCTCACCTTGATGAAAAAAGCCCCACCGGTCGTGCGCAAGTTGCTGGAGGCTCTTGCTCAGCGGGTGCGTGACGTGGACGTACGGTCGACGGGCTGAGATTTGTTTGCTCGGCGGTGCTGCAGGCCACGACATCCAGGCGTGCCGGGTGAGCACCATCGCCGTCGCTCGGCATCGGATCAAGACTCGGCAACTGCTTGCGTCATGAAAGCAAAGAGTTGACAAGGGCGGCGAGGTCATCGGAGTGCCGAAAGAGGAGTTATGAAGTCAGACGAAACCGCCGGCAGGCATCGATCCGGGAGGCACCGCCACCGGCTCATCGCACGTGGTTTCGCGGCGGGCCTCCGGTCTCGCCTTAGGTCCCGATGCCCGACCGCCATCCGTCCGCAGTCGGACTACGTGAGAGACGACCTCGGCGCAATGCTCATCAGCTGATTGAAGCGAGTAACGAGTAGAAGTCGATTGGGTCCAGCCAGTAACGGCCGCACGCGCCGGCGCAATACGGATCGCTCTCGAGAAGGTCCCAGGCCGGCGGAACCCAACTTCAGATGAGAAGAAGGTGGAAACATGATGAACTGGAAACATGTAGCTCACGCTGACGTCGTGGAAGCGATCGCGAATACGACAGGCTGGGTCCGGACCGGTTCTTTTCAGAACATGGTTTCGGACCGAGCAAGAGTTACGAGCTGGTCTGGCAGAAGCGCCGTTATCCGCATAAGGCAATCTTGGGTACAGCCTACGAATTCGCCACCAAGGGCCAGCGCCTTGGCTGGTGTGATTTCGAAGGCGGCAAGAACGGCGCCGTCGCGGTACTCAGAGCATTGGGATTCACGATTGAGGCTCGGCAACCGGCCGGCTGAAGCGGGACCCCAGCTTCGATGTCCCCGCGTCCCACCCCTGTCGCTATCGCTGACGCTCTTTGCGGCTATGCACGACTGCCAACCTCAAGGACCCTGTGGAATTCGTGAGCTGCGAGCTAAACGCAACTGCACGGCGCCCATCGGCACCAATAACAAACCCGTCACACGCTTATGTCTCGGGGGGTTTGCAGTGGTCCATCGCGGTCCAAACGTTCAAGCAATTCCGCCAATCGTTCCGGTGCGATGTTTTCGGAGGAGGCCCTTAGCTCAGTCGTCGTCCACCATCGAGGTTCACCTGCAACGAAAGACTCCTGACCGTCGCCGTCCTCACACCTAGGTGGATCGAATCGGTCACAGCGGATGAGATAGAACGTTTCATGTTGGCTGAACTCGCCTCCATCCCAAGAGAAGGCGACTCGGCGACACCACACCGGCTTTGGAGTGCCGATATGGGCGAGGTCGACACCGAGTTCCTCAGAGGTCTCACGGTGCAAAGCCGCGAGTGGTAGCTCGCCCGCTTCGATGCCGCCCCCAGGGGTAATCCACCATCCTTGCCCTGAGCGCGGCTCAACAATGCGCATGAGAAAGACGGCACCCTTCGCATCGACGAACACGGCCCTGACCGCCTCACGTTCACTCACCCGGATAAGTCTGGCCGGGTCGTGTTGACGGTGTCCATCGGCGCGAAGATCTCTTCTGTGTCTGCTCGGTCTTCCGCGCGCTCACGATGTGACCATGAAGTCCGAGGAGGACGTGGTCAACGAGTGGCAGTGGGTTACGGGCACATGTCGGAAGTCTACTGCCCACGCATTCGCGATTCGAACCCGCGATCCTCACCTTGGCAAGGTGCGATGATCCGGTCCATCGGCTTCTGTTGAGTCCACCGGCCTGCGGACCCGTCCACCGTTTGTCCGTGAGAACTACATCCGTGCGTCCCCTGCAGTAGAGCGGTCCACTAACGCCCGCCTCTCCCTATTGCGCGTTCTCGCGGAGGGTCCGCCCACTCGATGGCCATTGATCGGGGAACCAATCTCCACCGGGGTCCGTCGTTTGTCCCACTTCGATCAGGTAACCATCAGGATCGCGGATATAACAGCGGATTTCGTACGGGTGCTGCTTCGGTGGCGTCAGGAACTCCGCACCGCGGCCGCTCCATTCGGAGTACGCGGCCCGCATGTCCGTTACTCGTATATTAAGAAAGCTGTTGACTCGGTTTGGATCCGCGGGGGTCTCAAGGATGACCTCCGGCTTGTCGTCGGTCGGCCCTCCGCCGACGTTGATGATGATCCAACTGTTCGACAGTTGGACATACGTGAGCCCTCCGGGTCCTGAGAACACGTGCCTACCCCCGAGTACTTCGGTGTAAAAACGGCGAGAGCGCTCGACATCGTCCGACACAATGAAGTGAGCCAGCACAATTTCCTCTGGGGGCTTTGGGAGCTCGTCTGGGGGCGTGGTCGATGGCCAGTGATCGGGCACCCAGTCCCCTTGCGGGTCGGTAGTCTGTCCCACTTCGATCAGGTGACCATCAGGATCACGGATGTAGCAACGTATCTCGTACTGGTGCTGCTTCGGAGGCGTCAGGAACTGAGCACCCCGCGCGCTCCATTCGGAATACACCGTCTCAATGTCTTTGACCCGAATGTTGACGAAACTGCTGACCCGATTTGGGTCACTGGGCGTCTCCAGGGTGACCTGCGGCTTGTCGTCGGTCGGGCCTCCGCCGGCATTGATGACGATCCAACTATTAGACAATGCGACGTTGGTCGGACCTCCGGCGCCAGAGAAGGCGACCCGGCCCCCAAGGACTTCTGTGTAGAAGCTGCGAGATCGCTCGACGTCGTCCGACACGATGAAGTGTGTAAGCAGGATTTCCTCTTGCGGCGGTGGCACCTCGGTCATCTTCTACCTCTCCTATGGGCTTCCGCGGTCATAGCCGCGCCATCTGCGTCCGCTCAAGAGCGGCAACGCTTTGGATCTTGAAAGCGAATTCAAATTGCCGATCGAGAACGATCTCTCTCAAGTCTCTGATCGCCACCATCGCTGGCAGGTCGGCTTGGCTCACAGACGCGAGACGAGCTCAGCCACGATCTCCGCTGCTGGTCTTGGCTGCTTGGCGAGCGCCACGCTCTGTCCGGCCCACATGGAGAGCGCTTCAATGTCACCCGTAGTCCCAATCATCGGCGGCGCTGGTTCGTAGCGCACGATTGCTTCGCCCGAAGCGAAGTGCGCGGTGACATCGCCCACTCCGGGCCGACTCTCCAGAGGCGGCCGGCCGGCGGCCTCCCACATTTCGGCAGTCGAATTGCGGAGCGCGCGGTGGGGCGAGTCCGGCCAATCGACGTCGTAGAGGTCGGGGTACCACTCCGCGTCGGTCTCGACCGCGTTAATCAGGCGAGTGCGGTACTCCTCGTGGATGGGCATCTCCTGGGCAAGGAGAAACTGGGTACCCACCCACGCCGCCTGAGCACCCAGGGCGAGGACGGCGGCCACTCCGCGAGCGTCTCCGATCCCACCAGCCGCGATCACCGGCACCGGCGCCACCGCGTCCACGACGGCCGGGACCAAGGGGAGCGTCGCAATCTGACTCCCCACGTGCCCCCCAGCCTCCCAACCCTGCGCAACGACGACATCAACTCCGCTGGCGACCGCTCGCCGCGCCTCTTCGGCGCTTCCGACCGTACACAGAACGAGTCCGCCCGCATCGTGGACCGGTTCGATGTAGCCAGCGGGATTTCCCAGGAACAATGACACGATCCGCAAACCGGCCTCGAGGGCTTCATCGAGACGACGGTGCTGATCTGAGGTGAGAACCAGGTTGCCGCAGAATGGACGATCAGTGAGCGCCGCCGTCTCGCGAACCACGTCTCCGGGCGGATTGGACCAAGTCAGCGTCACCATGCCGAGCCCACCCGCGTTCGAGACCGCTGCCGCCAATTCGGGCACCGCCACCATCGCTGCCAAGACAATCGGTTGTTCAATCCCGAGCAGTTCGCAGACCGGCGTTCGCACTACTGCACCTACCCTTCGATCAAGGCTCCACTCAACACGGAGAGATCCGTAGTCTTCTAGGACTGGCTCATCAACTCAACGGCATCGATCGGCTCTTTTCTGACCATCCCCTGCGTACTATGAAGCTTCCCGATGGCTGTCCCCGGCTCCGCCCATTAGCGTCCTTAAGCAGCTTCCCCAGGTTGGGACTCCCTCGCTAACTGCTGACGGCCTCGTCGTCGGGGAACACTTCGCTGAGCCGCCCGGCGCCGACGTCAGGGACAAATCCGTAACTGGGACGTCCTCGGAGATCCATTGATGTGACCTCGCGTTCTGAATCTGCTCCCGGGTATTCTCCTCAACGTCGGTGAAGCTGTAGAACCTGGCCAGAGCAATCGCCGCCCGCCTCTCCTTGTCCGCAAGGGTTGTCCGAGCATGCCGGCCACCCACACGACGCTCATGTTTCGACGCTTGACGGGTTGGTTGCCCGTTACGGTTTGTGCCGAGATGCCGCTCTGCTTCCAAACAATCTCCAAGCTTTGTCTTATCCCACTATCGGAGCGATCGGAAGGCGGCCCGCATCTCTTGTGAAAAGAGTTGCGGCTGTTCCCAGGCCGCGAAATGGCCTCCTCGGTCGAGCTCGTTGAAGTAGATCAGATTGTCCGGGTAGGCGCGCTCGGCCCAGCTCCGAGGGGCCTGATAGAGCTCTTCAGGAAAAACGCTAATGGCGAACGGGATCGTGATATTCTTGGCGTCGAAAAAGTCCGCCTTGTTCTCCCAGTACAGACGAGACGAAGACACCCCGGTGTTGGTCAACCAGTAAAGGGTGATGTTGTCCAAGAGGTCGTCTGTAGTGAGGTCGCTGTGGTAGGTCCCCTGAAGGACGCCTTTGACGAGCCCGGGCTGCCCCGAGCCATCGCCGTGATCAAGCATGAACGCTGCCAGGTCCACGGGTGAGTCCGCGAGGCCGTACAGCGTTTGCGGTCGCGTCGTCATGATCTGTGCGTAGGCCACATGCCTGGCGTAAAAGTTGCTCAGCTGCTCGTAGGCACGCAGTTCATCGCTTGAGAGATCCGGGGGTGGCGGGTCGCCTTGCTCGAAGCCATTCACCAGATCGTGCGGGGCAGTTCCCGGCATGTTGGAATGAATGCCAAGCAGCTCGGGAGGGGCCTGGGCACCCATCGACTGTGTGACTGCCGCACCCCAATCCCCGCCTTGCGCCACAAAGCGCGTGTAGCCGAGGCGCTTCATCAGCACGACCCAAGCACGTGCGGTTCGCACCGGATCCCAGCCGGTGGCTGTCGGCTTGGCCGAGAACCCGTAGCCGGGCAGTGACGGAATCACTAAATGGAACGCATCCGACGCGTCACCGCCATGAGCCGTAGGGTTGCTGAGCGGCTCGATGACTTTCAGCTGCTCAATGACCGAGCCGGGCCACCCATGGGTGATGATCAGTGGAAGTGCATCCTCGTGTCGAGATCGGACATGAATGAAATGAATGTCAAGGCCGTCGATCTCGGTCACGAACTGCGGCAGGGCATTCAGTTTGGCCTCTGCCGTGCGCCAGTCATGCTTCTGGCTCCAGTAGTGCGCCAGCTCTTGCATCATCGCCAGCGGCACGCCCTGGGTGTCATCATCCACCGTTTCGCGCTCTGGCCACCTGGTCGCGCCAATACGCTTGTGCAGGTCGTCAAGCGCTTCCTGTGGAAACTCGATGTGGAACGGGCGAGCTGTTTCTGTTGCCATGGGATTCCCTTCTCGACGGGACTTTCGCAACCCAGCACTCAATGAGCCCCTGAAGCCCGTCACGATCGGTGCTGACGAAGGACGGCAAGGGTGCGATCTCGAAGAGCCAACCAACCGGCATAGGAACCGAGGCGAAACGACGAACCGTCCCGGCTGAAGAGGGCCGAAGGCTTCATAGCGACATCGTCGAACTTGGACACGACGCCGTGCTTTTTCGACATCCTCCGTTTCCTCAACAACGTGATACGAGTCGGCGTCATCGAAGGTGCCCGACAGCTGTCAGGAGCACCTCTGCAGAAAGTACGCCCTCCCCTTCGGACAGTCAATGGGTGTTGACAACATCGAGTAGAGACCAGAGCCACTGGGGAGGACCAAACCAGAAGTGCGCCTTGCGTCGGCGACGCAATGGGGCCCCTTCGATGGCACAGGCGCTCTTGAATCCTTACTCGGAGAGGCCCGCTGCGGACGCGATCCCGCCGTGAGAGGAGCGCGGCTCGACGACGGACCAGAAGTCCTACGCGGCGCCCCGGCAGCCGATACCACTACGGACAACCAGACCAGCCCGGCCAGAACTGGTGGCCAGAGAGCAACCGTCGTGCCCGCATACTCCGCTCACACTGACCCGGACGATACAGCGGCGAAGTCCGATTCTCCGTCGCGCCGACAGATGCCGCTGAGCGGTCGGAAGCACCTCAGGACCTGCTCGTTTTTCGAGAGCGGATGTTCGTCTGCTTTGGGCCAGTGAAACCTGCTCAATTCTACGTGCTGTTGGCACGGATGTGAGATGGCGAATCCCAAGTCAGACGGCGCTACGAGCTCTACTAGGTGATAGCGACGGAGGCTAGTTCTTGACAAACAGATGCTGCAGTCCCGCTGCTTGCGCGTGCGCTCTCGACGACGGCAACCATGTGGTCACTAGTGACAGCGCCCGAAGTGGGTTGTCGTCGCGGCGTGGCAGACAAGACGCTCATCTTCAATACGGCGCGGACGATCCGGTGGACCATCCGCGAGCATGAGCCCTCAAGAGTTATGGCGGATCTTGGTCTCGATGGCACTCGTAGCGTCAGTCACGGAACGGGCGGTGATGAAGGTCTCAATGGCGTCAGCCTCGAGCGGCCGGGCGTAGAGGTACCCCTGTCCGCTGTCGCATTGGTCCCGCTCGAGTTGGGAGTACTGAGCCGACTCTTCTATTCCCTCGGCCAGGATTTCAAGTCCCAGGGTCTTGCCCAGTTGCACAAGGGTGCGGATCATTGCACCGGACTCGGGCGAGTCCGACATTCTCGAGATGAAAGAACGGTCGATCTTGAGAGTGTCAACCGGGAACTGTTGGAGATAGGCCAACGAGGAGTACCCCGTGCCGAAGTCGTCGATGGCGATGCGCACCCCAGCGTCCTTGAGGACCGCCAGCCGCGACACGACGGTCGACACGTTGCGCATTATGGCGGTCTCGGTGATCTCGACTATGAGCGATCGTGGGTCAAAACTCGAGGTTTTGAGGGCACACAGGACGTCCTCGATGAACTGATCGGTCTCCAACTGACGCGCAGAGACATTCACCGAGACATCGAGCAGGTGTCCAGCGGCATGCCATACAGCTCCCTGTCGGCAGGCCTGTTGGACCACCCACCGGCCGACGTCGACGATCATGCCGGAGTCTTCGAGGACGGGGATGAAGTCGTCGGGTTGGACCACTCCCCGATCGGGATGGCGCCAACGCAAGAGTGCCTCGACACCTGTCGTCTTCCCGTTCCGAAGGTTGAAGATCGGTTGGTAGGCCAAGAAGAACTGTCCGAAGTTGAGCGCTTCACGTAGGTCCATCTCCAAGAGGAGGCGGTCTTGGACCACAGTGTGCATCTCGGGCCGGAAGACGACAAAACGGTCCTTACCGGCCGTCTTGGCCTCGTAGAGGGCGATGTCGGCGTCGCGCAAGAGCTCGGTTGCTGAGGGTCGAAGCCCGGTGGCTATTCCGATACTGGCCGTAAGCGTGAGGGGTCCATTGGGTAAGCCCTCCAGCTCAAATGGCGCCCGGAGCACCGAGAGCAGCCGTTCGGCTACGAGCTCGGGACCGGCATCCATGGTGGCGCCGTCGACAAGCACGATGAACTCGTCGCCACCGAGGCGTCCGACGCTATCGCTCTCACGCATGGTCAAGGTCAATCGGGTCGTCATCGCACGCAAGAGCTGGTCGCCGACGGCGTGACCGAGAGTGTCATTCACGCCCTTGAAGCCGTCGAGATCGATGAAGAGGGCGGCCGTCGCCACGTTGGTGCGACGTGCCCGGGCCAGCATCTGTTCGATACGGTCAAGAACGAGGCCTCGGTTTGGCAACCCAGTCAATGGGTCGTGAAGGGCCTGGAAGCGGATCTGGTCGACCAAGCGGGCGTTGCTGATTGCGATGGAAGCCTGCGCGGCGAGCCCCTTGAGCTTTTCTGCCAGGCGGGGGGTGACGACCAGGCGCTCGGGGTCGATCGTGACCCCGGCCACGATGTGACCGATTACCTTGCCCGAAGCGGTGATCGGCGCTCCGATTGTCGCCGTGGTACCAAACTCCGACGCCAAGCTCCGTTCGATGCCGTGCTCGGAGACGCTGTCGGCCTGGGCTTGGCCGTAGGAGCGTGTCCTCAAGGTAGCGACGATGTCATCGGGATAGCCGAGCGATGCAACGAGCTTGAACTCTCCGTTGCCGGCTCCCTGCCAATCTGCGTCGTCGAGGAAGACGGCGACGCGGTCGCAGTCGATGACATCAGGCACGGCGCGGGCAACCTTGGCGGCCATCTCCTCGGTTCCCACGATCTCGGCCAACGACGTGGAGAGTTCCAGGAGCACCCGGGCGGTGTTGGCCTGGTGCCGAGCGTCTTCCATCGCGTCGGCAGCATCGAGGGTCGCTGCGGCTAGCTGTGCGTAGGTCTCGAGAGTGCCCTGCGCTTGAGACGCGAAGATGCCGCCTCGCTCATCAATGGCGAGCACGCCATAGTGACGACGGACCGAGGTGACCTCGACCGCAATGGACCTCTCTCGCCCGTCTCCTCCCAAGAAGTCATCTGCCAACGAGTCCGCTTCCGACTCAGTCAGCCCTTCGTAGTAGACCTTTCGTGGGCTCCCGGCCCGAGCTTCAAGCGCCAGAATGGCGCCGCCCGCAATGACGGCCCGCATGGTCGATCTGACAATTCCCTGGAGGACGTCCTCGTAGCGTTCGTTTGAGGCGAGGTCGGTGATCATCTGTTTCAACTGATCGAAACGCGTCTCGAGCAGTTTGGTGGGTACGTCGTGTTGCTGCCCTCGCAACATCCCCTCGTCGTCTTCATCCCAGTGCAACTGGAACAAGCAGGTGCTGTCACCCCGACACTGGCATTCGACTTCGACGACCTCTGCCGCATGCAAACCGAAGTACATCGGAATGCCCGCGTAGAGGTTGGCAAAAAAGGCGCAGTACTCCGGGTACGGAGCGAAACCGTCGATGAACCACTCGCGGATCGTCCACTGGTTGGGAGCCAGTTCGGTTAGGTCGTAGCGCCGCATGGGAACCATCGGGTTGGTGTCTCCACCAGCTCTGAAGACTGCTCCAGGAGAGCCAAAGGCCTGCATGATCTCAGCGACGACGGTGGCAGACGACATATCTACGTCAACGTCATCCGGTTGAAACGGCGAGCCCAGCGAACGAGATGCTTCCTGAAGCACACGCTTGAACTGATCGAAGGAGGTCCACGACGTCAGATCCTTGAGATCTTCGACGCTTCGAGTCTCGCCAGATCTCGCCAAGAAGTCATCCAACTCGTCCGCCGATAGCCTCCTTTCCAGGAAGTCAACAATGGCCATCGTGTAGATCCCGGAAATCTGATCCGTGGGCAACCCCAAGTCGGGTGGGTCAAGCGGGTCATTGTTCGGCGTAGAGGGATCAAGAGACATCTGGGTGAACCTTTCTGGGCGGGGCGCGCAACGATTTGGGTTGCGTTGGGCGTCGCTCTTCGGAGTCACGCCTCTCATGGCGAGTTCGAACCCCGTGTTCCTGAGCTACGCGGGGACAGATCGGTCACCACCTGAACTGTCCTAACGATCGGTCTGCGGCCTGCTGACTCAAAATCAACAGTTGCCCAATTCTCGTTCGCGTCTCTGAAACGCACCGGTGAGCGCCGAGGCCTACGAGCGACTGGCCTCACCGCTCGAGTTGGGCGACCCCGGCGCCGAAGTCGCCATTGCCTATCGGGGACGTCAAGGAGTGCCTGGGCGACTTCCATCGAACCTCAGATGCCGACGAAACCAAAAGGCGAGCCTGGCTGACCTCTGAGCGCACCGCGTCAAGAATGTCATGCCTCCCAAGGCCTGGCATCTCGGTCGCAACCGCGAGCGGCGATTCCACAAGATCGTCAATTTCCATCTGGCCCGGGTCTCCAGCGGTTCCACCGAAGCACTGAACACCCTGAACAAGCGCACCAAACGGATCGGCTTCGGATTCCGCAACTTCGAGAGTTGCCGCATCCGGGCTCTGCTCTCCCCGCGCAAGCCGAACTAGCGCGTGCGGGCTCGATCGTCATCCGATGAGCAGACAGACCCCGCCAGAATCGGATGAACCAGAGACATGGGGCGGAGGGCGATGTCCACCGAAGCCGCCCGCACTCAACCCATGGTAGAGCGGTCTACTAGAGGATCGATCCGATTCAACGGTCAGCCGGGCGCGGCACAACGCAGTGTGGCGCAAACTTGCAAAAGCCCTTTTTGAGGTAGCCGCCGCGGGGACCAGCCAGCGGGTAACCCCAGAGTGGCGGAATATGCGACCGAGCCGGTGGACCGGGGCTCGCCAGTGAGGAGTGCCAGCGACCGCCGCGCTACGGCGTTGGGTCGGCCAAGGTCGCGGCTGCGACCGAAGTCGCCGTCGCTCCCACATGGAGGCTCCTTGTCAGGCGGCGACGTCGAGAACGTTTGTGTAGTGGGATGCGTCACCCTTGATCGAATAACTCGACTGGCCGTCGACTCCGAGCGGAACATCCCCAGCCACCGTGACACGTCGTAGTCGTCGAGGCAGACGGTCGTAGTTGTCGACCGCATAGTGCTGAGTGATGCGATTGTCGAACAGCACTAGCTCATCCGGCGACCAGCGCCAGCGCAGGACGTGATCGGGACGAGTCACGTAGGTCTGCAGGATGCGAAGGACATCGCGCGATTCGTCGGACGAAAGCCCCTTGATCTGCCGAGCGAAACCACCGATGAACAAGCCTCTCTCTCCGGAGAGCGGGTGCACTCGAACCACCGGGTGCACTGTCTCGAACTCGATGGAGGTGAAAGTGGAGAAATGGGCTCTGGTCTCCTCGTCGAGTTCGGCAAGGTTGATCCCTACGTAATCGTAGGAGTTCGAGTGCACGGCCCACAGGCCGTCGACCAGTTGGCGCAACGGCTCCGGCAACGCACGGTATGCGGCGCCCGTATTAGCGATCAGCGTCTCGCCGCCGTAGGGAGGCAGCTCAATGCTGCGCAGTGTGCTCAACTGCGGCGGGTTGACGACGAAGGTGACGTCGGTGTGCCAATGGTTGGCGACGTTGTGCTCGCTGTCGACCGCCAGCACGTTGGGCTCCCCGTCCAGCGACGGCACTGTCGGGTGGGCTGAGGTCAGATCACCGAAGGAGCCCGCAAAGCGCTGTTGAGCGGCATCGTCGAGTTCTACGCCGCGGAACACAAGCACCTTGTGATCGTTCAGAGCGGCTCGCAGAGCACTCACGGTCGAGGAATCCAGCGGTCGGGAAATGTCGACACCGCGAACTTCGGCTCCGATGTGTGCGGTGACCTTGGAGATGTCGAGGTCGACGGTTGATGCGGTGAGAGTCACAGTGGTCTTCTCCTATTCTTGAGGGATCGATGGTCGGTTCGTAACGCCCAGCTCGGTGAGGAGCCGGGTGCGTAGGTATTGGAATTCCCGATGACCTGGATCGCGGGGGCGGTCTATCTCGACGGGGAGATCGAGAGAGATGTGCCCGTCGGTCAAGACGAGGACGCGATCGGCCAAGAGGATGGCCTCGTCGACATCGTGCGTGACAAGCAGGACGGCGGGCCGGTGGAGCGCGCAGAGGTCCTGTAGCAGCACGTGCATCCGCGTCCGGGTGAGGGCATCGAGTGCGCCGAAGGGCTCGTCGAGCAGCATGAGCTGCGGCTCGCGCACGAGCGCCCGTGCCAGAGCCACGCGCTGGGCCTCACCTCCCGACAAGGTCACGGGCCACGCTCCAGAGAGCTCGGTAAGGCCGACTTCACTCAGCGCCAAGAGCCCTTTCTGGCGCAAAGCTTCCTTGCTTCCGGGAGAAGATTTGAGACCGAGGAGCACATTGGCCAGTACCCGCTGCCACGGAATCAACCTTGCTTCCTGAAAGACCACCGATCTCTTCCCGGGGACCCAGACGTCGCCCTCGTAATCAGAGTCGAGGCCGCCGAGTATGCGCAGCAGCGTGCTCTTGCCGCTGCCGCTGCGTCCCAAGAGGGCCACAAACTCGTCCGAACCGATCGTAAGGTCGAGGTCTCGCAGTACTTCACGCTCATCGAAGGAGCGTGAGATGCCGAATCCTTCGACGGCTTGTGTGGACGTGCGCGTCTGCACTGGTGACGCCGGACTGCTCGTCTGGTTCGTCATCCTCCCTGGAATCCCCTCCGCCAGGAGAGCAGGCGCCTTTCCATGCTGCGCACCAACAGATCGGCCGCCACTCCCAAAATGGCGTAGATAGCAAGGCCTACGAACATGATGTCGGTGCGGTTGGTCGACTGGGCCTGCATGATGAGATAGCCGATTCCGCTCTGCGCGTTGATCTGCTCGGCCACAATGACGAAGAGCCAGCTGCTGATGAGTGCGAATCGCAATCCCACCAGGAAACCGGGTAGCGACCCGGGCAAGATGATGCGCCGTATCAGCGCGAAGCGATCCAGCCCGAAGGTGCGACCTGCTTCAACCAACTTGGAGTCGACGCCACGGATGGCGCCGAAGGTGTTGATGTACACCGGGAAGACACAACCGAGCGCTATGAGATAGACCTTGGGCGCTTCGCCGACGCCGAACCAGATGATGAAGAGGGGAAGCAGCCCGAGGACTGGAACGGCCCTGGCCGCCTGAAGGATCGGGTCGAGGAGATCCTCGCCCAGGTGGAAGAAGCCTGAGAGCACAGCCAGGACGACACCCACCACCACCCCGAGTACGAGGCCCTCCGCCACACGCTGCAGCGACACCAGTAGGTTGGACTGCAGCGCTCCCTGCTCCCAGAGCTGGCGAGCGGCATCCCACACTTGCGCCGGCGACGCCACCTCCACCGAAGTGAACACGTGGGCCGAGCACGCTAGCTGCCACAAGGCCAAAACCACTATTGGACCCACCGCGCGGCGAACCAATCGCGGTACCCGTGGTCGGGATCTCTGTTTCGATGGCCCACCGCGCCCTACGCTGCCGCGGAGTGCAGGATGACTCAGCTCGATGGCGTCTTGACGCGCTGGCAGGACCAGCTGCTCAGGTTCAACGAGTTTGGTGACGTTTATGGTGGCCATGACAACCTCGGCACTTCTCAGTGGTTGCCGCTGTGTGCGGACGCGACGCTCTGGGGCGTTTGCTTGAGCACCTGGTTATACGATCCGGCCACAGCCGAGCTGAAGAGGGGAGCCACGCTAAAAGTGGACTTGATGGCTCCGGCGCCCGATTCGAGCGTGACCACGTTCTGCAGCGCGGCCTGCTCCGTCGAGGTGAGTGGCACGAAGTCGTCGATCAAGCCCCCGGTCACTCCGAGCTTGGCTTCAGCCGGCGTTTCGTGCTCCACGTCGACCAGGTAGTCCGTGGCGTACTGGGATTGATGGGTGTACGCCCAGTTGCTTGCCTTGATGAGTCGTTTAACGAAGTCGAAGATTGCGGCCTTCTTGGCCGGATTGCTCAGAGCCGCGCTCGTGGCGAGCTCGTAGTCATAGCTGGCGGGGCTGACCGTCAAATTCGAAGCAAGGACCTTGGCCGTTGGGTTCTGTTGGAGGTACAGCCGCTCTTCCTGAACGCCGCTGATCACCGAAGCGTCCACCTCTCCGGCCTCCAAGACAGTGAACAGCTGCTGCAGACTGACGTTCACCTGGCTCACGTCCTTCTGCTTCAGGCCCGCCTTGGCGAGCGCCCGCAGCGCGAATGCCTGCTCGGCCGTACCGGTGGTGTACGCAACCGACTTGCCCTTCAGTTGGCTGATCGACTTGATCCCCGGCTTGGCGATCAGGAACTCCTCCGCCCCGACCCCCTCCTCTGCCGCCACCGCCTTGACGGGCAGGCCCGACTGGACCGCCAAGGCCGCCGGCAAGTCGCCCATGAAACCAACATCAATGCTGTGGGCGGCAAAGCCGGCGTCGACCAGTGGGCCGCTGCCGAACTGCACATAGTTGATCGTGTACGGAAGCCCGACACCCTCCCGCGAGGCGGAAAGCAGTGTCTGGATGAGTTGCTCTTGGTCGCCGACGTTCAGCACTGTCCCGGCGGGGATCTCGGTCTTTGCGGACTTGGCAGCGAACCCAGGGCTCAGTGAGGCCGATGCCGTGCCACAGGCCGCCACCAGGGCGACAACAACCAAGACCAGCGGGCGCAGGACGAGAGATACGAATCGAGACAAGGGTTAGCTGCTCCTTCTATTGGTCACGAGACTCAGTTGGCTGGCTCAAAAAGAGGGGTCGACACGAATGGCACACCCTCGATCAACTTCGAGACGTCACCACTGGGACCGATTGGAACTTCACCGATGAGGGTGACGCGATGCAGGACCCGATCCACGTCAACATGACCGATGTCTTGCGGGCCGAGGTGCGCAGTCGCCCGGTTGTCCCAGAACGCCACGCTGCCCGGCTCCCAACGAAAACGAACCGTGTACTCGGGGCGAACGAGTTCGGCAAAGAGGTACTCGAGGACCCAGCGACTCTCGATCGGAGAGACGTCGAGGATGCGATCCACGAACACGGGATTCACGAACACAGCTCGCTCGCCTGTTCGGGGGTGCACCCTGACCACTGGGTGGTGGGCAACCAATGAGTTCTTCTGAATCCGCTCTCCATAGGCCGATCCGCCTGAGCGCGGCAGACCGGACCAGTTCGCGCCATACCTGTGCTCTGCCCACAGAGTGTCGATGAATGCCTTTACTGGTTCCGACAATCCTTCGTAGGCAGCCACCAGGTTCGTAAAAGTGGTGTCACCCCCGTAAGCCGGGACGACGTCAGCTCGCAGAATGGAGCCAGCGGGCGGATTCACCGCTGGGGTCACGTCGGTGTGCCATCCACTCGTATATGAGTACTTGCGGAATTCCTCCCGTCGTGTCTTGCCCTCGGATCCGACAAGCTGCTCGAAGCGCCTAGGGTCGACCGTGTAGATCTCGGGATGCGCGTCGGGCGGCGCATCGTCATGAGGATGGGCGTACGTGAGTTCGCCGAACTGGCGGCCGAAGGAAATCTGTGACGCGTGGTCGAGGTCCTGATCGCGGAAGAACACCACCTTCCAGGTATCCAGTGCCCGCCGGATGGCCTCGACGGTCTCGGGAGCAACTGGCTTCGAGATGTCGATGCCACGGATCTCCGCTCCGATGCGGCCAGCTGCCGGCAGGATATCCAAATCGGCGGGCGATTCGATGGGCCGGTCGAGGGTCTCGGTCATGGCGTTCTTGCTCCTCCTTCAGCCGAATCTCGGCTTTCCATACAAATACGATTGGAATAGTAGGGATTCGGCGTGGTTCCGCCAACCTCATTCCCGCATTGTGGAAGTGGCCGGTGGACGAGCGACCCTGGGAGCTGTTTGAGCTACTGCTTTAGACCAGTTGGTGGTCACCGAGGCGGCGGGTCGTCTCTGCCGCGAAGCGGCGCATGAGAGGCACCAGCGACATCACAAGGTCGTCGTTCATTCGGACCGAGCGGGCCTGTACTCCTATGGCACCAACAAGTCGTCTGCCTTGTCCAAAAACCGGAACGGCCACGGCCCGCACGCCATCTGTTCGCTCTTCGTCCGACAGCGCGTAGCCGAGGCGGCGAGTCCTCCTCACGTCTTCAAGCAGATCGCCTTCGGAGGTTCGGGTCCGGGAGGTGTAGTTGGTCAGTGGATCCGATCGATCCAAAAAGCTGGCAAGACAGGCCGGATCGAAGGCCAGGAATGTTTTGCCCATGGCGGAGGCGTGAAGCGGTTCCCGATCAGCTGGAACCTGAGCAGCACACGTTCTGACTGGCGGCCGAGCACGAAGCAGCGTCGAAACTGCAGCATCCTCGGGGACACCGAAACAGACCGTGATCTTGATGCCGGCTGCCAATGCGTAGAGATGGGGAGCGACTTCGTCGAGCAGTCGCTGTCGAGGCACGAGTTCGGCCACGTGACGACCAATTCGGTATGCGTCCTCCGCCTCCCGATCGAGGAAGCCACCCCGCAACAGGGCCTGCATGATGCGGTGCGTCGTGCTGACGGGAAGACCTGTGCGATCAGCGACCTGGGTCAAAGTAAGAGCCGTTCGTCCAACGAAGCAATCCAGAACTGACATAGCGCGTTCGATGGACTGGGAGCCCGTCCGACCACCATCTTGGCCATCCATCCCCTAATCCTACAATTACGATCGTTTTAGTTGACAATTGACGCCGCACAGCCGCTGAGACCTCACGACCGGAAAGGCCGTAGAGGACGGATGTCGATTTGGGCACCGAGAAGGCAGGGTCGAGACCGACAACTCGTTGCCCGTTCTCACCTCAGCAGCAGTCGGGATCTATGGGCCGGAATACGGGACTCGAACCGGCGACCCTCACCTTGACACGGCAATGGTTCCCGTCTCTTCGGTCGGTCCCACTCCCCCGTCGTGTGGTTCCGTCCAGCCAGTTGCCACCCCTTCCACCGTTGGGAGCCGCACCCGTCCGGTGACAACGGTTTCCTCGACGAGAAGTGGCGAACTCCTCCCGGTGGGCTGGAGCTGCTTTCCGAGCCGGGAGCGCTCTCAAATGACTGTGCGTACAGGTGTCCGAACATGTGTACAGTCAGTCTTCAAGGAGGTGCAGTGGTCACCGTTGCGCTTGAGGCTGAAAAGAAGGGCTCAACTCGTTGGCGCAGGAGCCCAAGCGGGAAAACGGCGACCAACAACGTGGATCGCCTACTTGATGGCGCTCTGGAGGTGCTGCGGGAGTCGCGCTTCGAAGGTCTGACAGTACGAGGGGCAGCTCGCGAGGCTGGGCTCGCGACAACGACTGCGTATACCTATTTCTCCTCCAAGGAACATTTGGTGGCGGCACTGTTCTGGAGATCCATTTCTGCACTTCCAATCGAGTTGCCCTCAGCGCACGAAACCGCAGAAAGAGCAACCAGCGCGCTCACCCCGATTGTCCGCGTTGTACTGGACGAGCCCGAGCTGGCGCGTGCATGCACTCGAGCACTCCTAGTGGATGAGCCTGATGTCGGTCGACTTCGAGACCAGATATCGGAGAACTGGCGCAGCCGCGTCACCGCAGCTGTCGCCGATCGCGCAAAACCGGACCAGGTCGAGGCTCTGATGCTGGCTTGGATTGGTCTGTTGTTGAGTGCAGGCGCCGGATACTTCGAATATGCGGACATCCCACGACGGTTGGGGTCGGTCGCTCAACTGATAATGACGTCCCCATGAGCGTGATCTTCGATCCGTGGGATTACAACTGGCACGCTGACCCCTACCCCATCTATGCCGCGCTGCGAGAGAGCGCGCCGCTGTATCACAATCCCAACCTCGACTTCTGGGCTCTTTCTCGTCATTCCGATGTAAAGGAAGCCTTTCGCGACTCAGCCCGTTTCTCCAGCGCAGACGGCGTCACTCTGGACGCGTCGGCCAGTGGACCTCACGCCCGCAAGGCCATGTCCTTTCTTGCCATGGATCCTCCGGATCATGGGATGCTTCGAACAATGGTGTCTCGGGCGTTCACGGTTCGGCGCGTCGCACAACTGGAGCACCGCATTCGGGAAATCACGCTCGAACATCTGGAGCCGGCAATACTGTCCAAGTCCTTCGACTTCATCGCCGACGTCGCCGGCAGGATCCCCATGGACGTGATTTCGGAGGTCTTGGGAGTCCCTGCGTCCGACCGAGCGGAGCTGCGACGGCTCGCCGACATGGTTCTCCATCGGGAACCCGGCATCAGAGACGTCTCAGCATCTTCGTTCGAAGCGTCTTTGACCCTGGCCAGCTACTACCAAGAGATGGTGATTCAACGACGGGATCGACCAGGAGATGACCTCGTGTCTGCGCTTTGCGCTGGGCCGCCCGAGAACAGACTCAGTGACGAGGACGTCATTGCGTTCCTGTTTCTGATGGTTGTCGCTGGCAACGAAACGACCACCAAACTGCTCGGAAACTGTTGGTATTGGGGTTGGAAGGTTCGGGATCAAGGTCGGAAGGCCTTTCTTGATCCAGGCGCGATTTCAAAATGGGTGGAAGAGACACTGAGGTTTGATACCTCAAGTCACGTACTGGCTCGAACTACGACGACCTCTGTAGACCTGTACGGAGACACGATCCCTCCGAATTCTCGCGTGGTGCTACTCCCGGCATCGGCCAATCGCGATCCTCGCGTCTTCCAAGATGCAGATGTCTACGACCTCGAACGCGACACGACCGAACTGCTGAGCTTCGGGCTTGGTCGGCACTTCTGCCTGGGAGCGAGCATGGCCCGGCTCGAGACTCGGGTCGTTCTCGAAGAGCTTGTCCGGCGCGTCGCCGATTACGACATAGACGAGCAGGAGTGCAGCCGGGTCCACTCTTCCAACGTTCTTGGCTTTACCGCCATTCCGACGAAGATCGAGATCAGAAAAACAGAGGCGCAGCTATGAGAGGTCGAGACAAGGCCAGGGCGAGTAACGACGCGTTCGGTCAGACTTCTGGTCGCCAGCGGACGAGGAGACGGCCGTGACGGTTGTAGGGGTGATCGGCGTTGGCGAAATCGGTAGCGGTCTTATGAGAGCCCTCGAGCCAACTGACTTTCAGATCGCAGTCTGCGACGTGCGGCGAGAGGCCATCCAGCCCTACGAGCACAGAGCGACGCTTTGCGATGATGCAAGGACTCTCGGCGCGGTGGCTGACATTGTTCTTGTCGCAGTTCTCGACGATGAACAGGTGCTCAATGTTCTCGAGGGACCAGACGGAGCCCTGGAAGTCTTGCGTCCCAACTCGACGGTGCTTGTCATCTCCACCGTGTCGATCAACACGTTGCGACGCGTCGCCGCCAAAGCAGCTGAAGTCGGGATCGGGTTATTGGACTGTGGCGTCAGCGGCGGTCCGGCCGCCGCCGCTGAGGGCCAGTGGGTGTCGATGGTGGGCGGTTCAGCCGAGGACTTCAAGAAGGTTCGGACGGTACTCGACGTCTTCAGCTCACTCGTTGTCCGGATGGGTCCGCTGGGCGCTGGAATGCAGTCCAAATTGGCACGCCAAGTGGTGCAGTTCGGATCCTGGCTTGCCGCCTACGAGGCGCAAAGACTCGCCGAGGCCGCTGGCGTAGACCTAGCCAAGCTGGCTCAGGTGATAAAGGAGAGCGATTCGAAGATCGGAGGTGCCACTGCGTTGATGTTCCGCCCTACTGTCGCGCCTTTCGACGCGGACGACGATCCAGGGTTGGTCGAAGCGATGCGAAATGGCGCTCGGCTCGCGCACAAAGACCTCGCGGCGGCGCGAGCGCTCGCCGCCGAGCTGGCTCTTGAACTTCCACTCGTCGACCTGACCGACGAACAGATCGACAGAGTGTTTGGAATAGCGACATGAACGATGCAAACCGACGACCACCGGGGCCCGATAGGGATGTAGGCATGGAGCGGATGGAGGAGGTCTACGGCTTCAACGTCGACCCTGAGAGCATGGAAGGCGACTTTCTCGCCTACACCGTCGACCATCTCTTCGGCGACGTCTGGAGCAGACCCGTTCTGAGTTTGGGCGAGCGCCGCCTCGTCACGATCGGCGTGCTGGCTGCCCAGGGACAGATCGACCTCATCGAAGTCCAATTCTCTGCAGCACTCGCCAACGGCGAGCTCACCGTGGAGCAGATACGGGAAATGGCCCTCCACCTGGCGCACTACGCCGGCTGGGCAATAGGAGCCAAGGTCAATAACGTCGCCGAGGCCGTGATTGCTCGACGAAACGAGTAGGCATGCGATCCACAAACGAACTGGATGCTGCGGGCGTGAACTCTGGAGGGCTACTGCGGCACCGTCGCCTGGCATTTTGTGCGATGGTCGAGCGCCTTACCTTCAGAGCCTCTCTGGAACGTAGGTCGTCATCGGCATCGACGGAATGGAACCTTCGATACCTCACGTCGAGACTGGTCCGCTTGTTGGTGAGTGGTAGCGGCCGTGTGCAACCCAACGCTTCGGAGACGTCGAATACCAGCCCACCTTTGCCCAACCATGGGAGGACACGCCTGTGCCATCATCGCCGCTTGAGGCCGCCCGCGAATTGTTCAGTCAGCTCGACGCAAACTCGAGATTGAGCCAACCCGGCGAGCCAGTACCTCCAGCGTCAATGGACCTGCTCATCGACGCGGGGCTGCTCGGGATTATGGTGCCCCGAGCGGTCGGCGGCATCGAACTCGCCCTGCCCGACATTGTTGACGTCTACGAAGAGGTAGCACGCGCAAACGGTTCTACAGGCTGGTGCTACTTTGCGGCTGACTGCACGGCCGCTTACTTCGGCGCCTACCTCGACGATGCTGGTGTGCAGACTGTGTTCGGGGACGGAGTTCCACTGATGGCCGGTCAGTTCGCTCCGAATGGCACCGCCACCTCGAGTCGAGATGTGCTTGTCATAAATGGCGACTATCAATTCGGCAGCGGCATTGCCCATGCCGACTGGGTGGGAGCTGGAGTGCTGACCAACTCGGAGGAGGGTTCTGACTCCGAATATCTCTTCGCCTGTTTCCCCGCAACCGAAGCCGATCTGCATGGTAACTGGGACGTCTTAGGCCTCCGGGCTACTGCGAGTTACGACTACACCCTGCGCGACGTGCACGTGCCGAGGAATCAGGCCTTCAACTTCTTCCAACCCACTGTCCATCGCGGCGGACCCTTGTACACTCTGGGCGTCCTTCCGCTGACGGCAGCTGGCCATGCCGGTTGGGCTCTCGGCGTGACCCGCCGGGTGCTTGACGAAGTCGCTGCGATCGCCACCTCTACAACACGCCTTGGCGCCACATCCCCTCTTTCAAAGAATGAGCGATTCCTCTATGAATTCGGGGTACTCGAGGGCCGTGTCCGTGCCGGGCGAGCCTGGGTACGGGAAGCTTGTAGGGCCGCCGAGGCTGAGGCCGCCCGCGATGGCGCTATTTCAGCGTTCACAGCAAGCCTCCTACGCGAAGCATGCCGAAAGGTAAACCAGGACGGGGCCGACATCGCTCGACAGGCTTACCTTTTGGCCGGCACCCGCGCCCTGCGAGACGGACCCATTCAAGAAGGCTTTCGCGACCTCCACGCTGGGAGCCAGCATTACTTCGCGAGCCCGTCTGGCGCGATTGAGTTCGCTACAAGCGTACTGACAAGGGTCGAACAGGATGACTCCAACTAAGCCTCTCTGGACAGCGTCCTTACGACAACCACGCAACACGCTGCCACACCCATGTCGATAGCGCCGTCGCTGGTCCGGCCAAGCCGAGGTTGGTGGTTCAATCAAGTTCCATTCGCTTCTCATCCAAGGATGCGTTCTCTTGACCACAGACGGACCTGATCGTCGTCACATCGCGAGATGATTCAGCCGAGGCGATTCAGGTCTTCCAACTGCGAAGTCGCCCGCTGAGTCTGACTTTAAGCACTACCTCTGAACAGCTACGACGGAGCGGAAGCCGGGATTCGAACCCGCCACCCTCACCTTGGGAAGGTGCGACGATTCGCCCGCCGCTTCCTGTCTGGTCCACTGAACTGCACCTCCGTCCACGGAGAGTCCAGTTGGTCCTTCCAGATTCGCCCTGTAGTAGCTCGATCTACTACGCCCAAGCCTCGGATGATCGTCTCGGACGATCGCCGCGAACCGTCGAAGTACCGATGAAGTTGAGCACCATACAGCATTAGTTTCGATCTACGACGATGCCTACACCCAATCAAGCAAGACGGGGTCCGATTTCCATCGTCCTCTGGGATCCGTACAACGTCAGCCGGGGCCGGACATCGATCCCGAGAGGTTCCGCCTCAAACGGCCTTTGGTAACGACCAGACGAAAGCCGCTGGTCAAAGCGTCACGCACAAACAATGCAGAGGGCGTGCCGCTCAGTGGCTGCAGTCCGGTGACTTGGCTACCACGAACTGGTGGTCGCTGCGGGTGCGGTAGACCCCACGCGAATCCCGACACGGTTCGATCGCGGCGAGCACGGCTTCACGAAGGATCCTCGAGTTGTTTGAGCGCAGCGCCGGAACTGCCGGTCCCACGCTGGATATCGCCCGCCACGCGGTGTCCGCGTCAGGCCATTCGATCGTCGAGACCCGGCGACCGCGCTCGAGTACTGAGAACCCGCTTCTCTCTAACATCTCTTCGGCGACACCCGGCACGGCGATGTCGTTGAGGCGTCGCATCGAGCCTCGGTGCTGTTCAGGTGCGTGAAACGCAAAGACCTTGAAAATCTCGCGGATGTCGAGGGGTGGACCCTGCCCCCAGAAACCGATGGCAACCAATCCGCCAGGTCTCAACACTCGATGGATTTCGTCGAGCGCCTCGCCGCAACCCCCCCAGATTCCGTTTACCGACAGGGCAGCATCGAAGCGTCCGTCGATCCAGGGAAGTGCAAACATCGACCCGACTCGCAGATCGGCGGACGGCGTGCGATCGGACGCCACTGCCACGAGCTCAGCAGCCGCGTCGATCCCGGTGACTTCGGCCCCCATGCCGGCAGCGACGCGAACGGCAAGTCCCGAGCCGCAGGCCACGTCGAGGAGCGAGGTCCCCGGACCTACCCCGAGCCGGGGGAGCAGCGCGACGAGCATGTCCAGCGAATAGTGCTCGTAAAGGCACGACCAGTCGACGGCCCTGCTACCCCACGCCTCGCCCGCCTCCTCCCAGCGGTGGGGCGGGTTATCGATCCCGCTGTCTTCGTAGACGGATGCCATGAACCCATCGTGTTCCAGCGACTCGACCTGGTCTTGAAGTTTTCGTGGAGATTTCCTGAAGGCCATCCTCAATGGATAACCACTCGGACTTCATGACTTGACGGCGGCTATCCGGGACAGTGGAGTCAGCGGCGGCATCCCGCAGTCGCAGACGGACCGAAAGGACCCAACATGACTCAGACCGAAGTCCCCACCCTCGACAACGGTGTCAATATCGAGGCGCTCCGTGGTGCCCGACAGGCGCTGACCGATGCGCCTGAGGCAGCACGGTTCCAGTGGCGCGCTCGCTGCGAGTGGGTAAACGGCACGCAGAGCCGCTCGACCATTACTGACTTCTCCGGCCTCGGGGCCGAGCACTCCCATCGGCAGGCCTACACCATCGAAGCGGACCATCCCGAAGTGTTCGCATCGGAGGACAACGGCCTGACCCCTGTCGAAATCGTGCTCGGGGCTCTGGCTTCCTGCCTCACTGCCGGTGTGGCCACTGTGGCCACCAACCGCGGAGTTCAGCTGCGCTCGGTGACCGCGACCGTGCAGGGTGACATGGACATCCAAGGCATCCTCGGGATCGATTCTGACGTCCGCAACGGCTTCGACCGGATCGACGTCCGGTTCGACATCGACGCGGACGCGAGCCCCGCCGACATCGAGGCGATCGTGGCCCAGTCCCAGAAGCGTTCTGCCGTCTTTGACATCGTCACCAACCCAACGACCGTGCAAGTCACGGTGGCTTGAACCAAGCCGCCGCCACGGAGAGCCCGAAGTGCGAACGTCGGCCGTCGTTGTCGGAGCCGGCCCCGGTGGTCTCGCCATGAGTCATCACCTCACTGGGGCCGGCGTCGACCACGTGCTACTCGAGCGCGGAAAAGTGGCCCACTCATGGCGAACCGAGCGCTGGGATTCGCTCCGGCTCCTGACCCCGAACTGGATGACGGCGCTACCAGGCGCGAGCTATGTGGGCGATGACCCGGACGGCTACATGACCGCGGCGGAGGTCGTGACGGCGATGGAGGCTTACCGCTCCTCTTTCGACCCGCCTCTTCACACCGGAATCGAGGTGGAGGCGGCGTGTCGCAGCGGCGACGGCTTTGAGATTCGCACGAGCGGCGGGACCTGGCACTGCGACGCGATCGTCGCCGCCACAGGCGGGTCGAGCGAGCCCCGCGTGCCGGAGTTCGCCTCCGGCTTCCCACCGGCAGTCCAGCAGCTGACGTCACTGTCCTACCGGCGACCGGCCCAGATCCACAACCGCGCCCGCGTATTGGTGGTAGGTGCGTCAGCATCAGGAGTGCAGATCGCGGACGAGCTGCAACGAGCTGGCCGTGACGTCACGCTCGCAGTCGGAGAGCACGTGCGGTTGCCACGTTCGTATCGAGGATGCGACATCTACCGGTGGCTGGACAGGATCGGCCAACTCGACGAGCGCTGGGATCAGGTGGAGGATGTACAGCGCGCTCGCCGGCACGCATCGGTGCAGGTGGTCGGAAGCAACGACGGGCGAGAGGTCGACCTTCAATCCCTGCAGGCCCTCGGCGTCCAGCTCATTGGGCGCCTCATGACGATCCGCGGCACGACAGCGTTGTGCTCGGGCGGCTTGGGGAGCCTCGTCGCCAATGCCGATCTAAAGGAGGCCAGGCTCCTCCGCCGCATCGACAAGTGGGCCGACGAGCACGACGTACCCGATCTCGTCGGCCCTGCGGTCGATCCGTGTCCCACCGTCCTCACCCAGGTGCCGACCGAGCTCGACCTGGCCCGCTTCGGAACGGTGATCTGGGCGACTGGGTTCCGTCCCACCTACAACTGGTTGGATCCGAGAGCGCTCGACCGCCGAGGCCGAGTTGATCATGACGGCGGCGTCGCCAGCATCCCCGGCCTCTACCTGTTGGGTCTCCCGTTCCTGCGGCGACGTCGTTCCAACCTCCTCGGAGGGTTGGGCCTTGACGCGTCCGAACTCGGTCAACACCTCGTGGAGTATTTGGGCGCGGTAGGCCGGATACGCACCTCGACTTTACGCTGAAGAGAGGATCAGATCGCACCGCCGAGCGCTCGTCGGGTGCGCAGAACAATGTCCCCTACCGGACACAGGGCACCGGCCTTGAGAAGTTCGCCGGCTCGCTCAGACCCCAAGGAGTCTATGAGCCGGTCCCTCGTGTCGAATGCGAGGTCATGCAGGGTGCTCGACATTGGCGCTACACCCAGCATCGCGTGCCTCTCGATGGCGCCGAACAGCTCGACGGCGAGTTCTGCCTGGTCGATCCGATCGAGGGCGATCGCACAGCGCGACAGGGTGTGCCACTGCTGTGACCAGTCTCCGGCGCGGTCCCAGACTCCGACCATATCAGCGAGTCCCGCACACCCGGCTTCCAGCTCGCCCAGGGAGACCAGGATTCCGCTCGCTTCGGTGACGGCGAACCCATGCATCCAGCGGTTTCCGACGGCACGTGCGATCCGGCCACTGTTGGTGAACGCCTCCAGAGCCTCGTGCTCGGTTCGGCTGGCAAACCCACGCGCCACCTCTACTGACGCGAGGTCAGTCGGTGACATCGTTAGTTTCGCCACGTCGTTGGCACGGGCAATGAGTACATCGGCCTCGTCGTAAGCACCGTTCGAGCTGTGTCCCACCGCCCCCAGATAGCAGGCGTGGACAAGCCGTGACCGGTCGCCAGACTCCTCTGCCAGCTCGATCTGGCGAAGCGCCTCGGCGTGGCCCTTCGTCGGCTCGCCCACGAGGTAGAGCACGTTGGCGAAGGTTCGTTCCGCCAGGCCGCTGGGAAAGACCGACAGTTGACGCTCAAGTTGCCGCGTCTCCTCTGCGAGCTGGACCGCGAGGTCGAACTCGCCACGGACCCAGGCACCGTACGCACGAATCCCAGTCAGCATCGGGGCCAACGGGTGGTCGAGCGCGCCCGGCGCATGGCAGGCGGCGTCGGCCCACGTGAAGACCTCGTAGCGCATGGCCCGCATGGCGAACTCGCGGATCGAGGTGATCAGACCGAAGGTGACATCGAGAGCCCCAAGCTCCAGTGCAAACCGCTGCGCTGCCCGTAGGTCGGCCAGCGAGGACTCCGCTCTGGCGATCGCGTCGCCTTCGCCGGGACCACACAGCTCAGTCTCGACCGCTTCGGCCTCAGCAGCGAAATGTCGCGCATGGGCGGCGAATAGCTCAGCGGCCCGAGCGTCGCTCAGCCGGGTGCGCCCATATTCCCGGAGCGTCTCGAGCAGTTCGTAACGGGTAGATCCGCCTGCCTGTGGCCGCACGGCGAGCATCGAGCGCTCGGTGAGCCGGGTCAGCAGGTCCAGAGTGTCGCCCCTTGGGGCCATTGCCTCCGCCGAACGCAGGTCGAAGGAACCGGCAAGCACCGATAGCGCGGTGAAGAGGGCCCGCTCGTCAGGTTCGAGCATGTCGTAGGACCAGCTGATGGCGTCGTGCATGGTCCGGTGCCGAGGATCGCTCCCCCGTCGGATCGCCTTTAGCACCCCAAAGCGCTGGTCAAGGCGGTGAGCGACTTCGGCAACGCCGATCGAACGCGCTCGCGCCACCGCCAGTTCGATCGCCAGGGGGATTCCGTCGAGGCGTCGACAGATCTCGACAACCAGCGGCCCACTGATCTCGTCCAGGGCGAAGGAAGGGTCAGCAGCCTTGGCCCGAGCAACGAAGAGCGCAACCGCTGGGATCTCGGCCAGTTCATTGAGCGCTAGATCTGACGCAAAAAGGTCATTGGGTCCGGTTGGCAGCGGATCGATCGTCCAGAGTCGCTCGCCGGCTACGGCCAGCGGCTCCCGGCTGGTGGCAACGATCGCGATGGTGGGAGCCTCTCGCAAAATCCGCGCCACAAGTTCGGCCACTGGCTCGATCAAGTGCTCGCAATTGTCGAGCACCAGCAGGCTGTGCCGAGGACGCAGCAGATCCATAATGGCATCGTCGATTGAGCTCGACTTCCGCAGGTTTACATCGATGGCCGTGGCAAGCGCCGCAGCTGTGGCGTCTTGATCGACGACTCCTACGAACTCCACGACATGGACACCATCCTCGAACTGACCACCGACCGTGCGGGCGAGCTCTATCGCCAGCGAGGTCTTCCCTACGCCCCCTGGGCCGATCAACGTGACGAGCCGGTGATCGACGATCATCTCGGAGAGCTGCTCAAGCAACACCTCGCGTCCGATCAGCGGCTGTACCCGGACGCCGATCGACGCTCGCGGCGCAACAGGTAACAATGTGATCTCGGTCCGACCCTCCTCGACCTCCTCGACCGTCGCCACGAATTCGTAGCCCTTGCCGTGCACGGTCCGGATCATCAACTGCTGACTGCCATCGTCGCCGATGGCTTGACGGACCGCCTTGATCCGCGTCGTAAGGGCTGACTCGCTCACAAATCTGTCACCCCAGATTGCGTCGAGCAGCTCTTCCTTGCGGACCACCGCACCGCGGTGCTCGACGAGGTAAGCGAGCACGTCGAACACCTGAGGCTCCACCCGGACCTCCTTGCCGCCCCGGCGCAGAACGACGCGGTCCAGGTTCAACTCGCAGTCGGCGAATCGGATCACGTCTCTGACCGTAGCCGCGGCAATGGTTCGGGCTCAGCGTATGAAGGGGCAGGTGCGAAGTTGCGAGGACTTGGTGCCAAGATGTTGATCCACCGACCGTGACTGTCAGAGGGTGATTAGGACTAAGAGGGCAACGTCGAACCTCCGGTCATCTGAGAGTCACGACTCACGGCCTTCACGGTGGTGACTCGGCGTGGGTCTGGTTATCGAATCCGTCGTCGCCTTGGGGCAAACATCTGCCATTGTCCTGAAGGCCATTCAGGTTGTACTCTCCGCGATCGTCAGACACCAGTCTGGATCCCATGACGAGGTCAGTCACGGGTGCTTGGGACCAGGACTTCGCCTGGTTGAGCGAACACTTCGACCCGAGCTCCGATGTCGATTCCGAGTAGCTCGCCTTCCCCGGTGTGGATACCGCCCCGGAACTCTGTGCCCAGAGCTTGCGCGCCTTCACAGGCCTGAGCGCAGCGCACAGGCCGGGCGGGTTCATCGAGGATGGCAAGAGTCCCATCGCATGTCGTCTTGATCAATCGTCGGTCACGCGGAGCAGTCTGACGTTATGCCAAAGCGTCGTGCCTGATCGATCCATTTAGCTATTTCCTGGCATGAAGGGACGCCACCCACGTCGACCAGGGGACAGCCCTCCGATAGCGAAATCCCAATCCGGGGACTCTTTGTGGAATCCCAGGACCTTCGGGTAGACCTGAGGCCACATCCTTTTGGACTTGATACTGGCACGGCTCGGCCAGCACACCTACTACCGGTCCGGCGAAATTCTCGACCTTTGAAACCCTGGCGCTCAGCCCGATACCGGGTGACAGATATTCGACCGCCGCGTTCGCAAAGTGTTGAGTTCGACTCCGGCGCCAGTCCGGATTTGTTCTCGGGGCCGTTCCTCAGCGAGATCTTGCCGATATCGCACGAGAACCAGTGTTCGACGCCGTCGATGCCCCGTTCCCCTGTTGCGCGTTCAGCTCACAGAGACCTTCAGAGCCGATACCCAGGCCGATGTTGGTCAGATTGTAGAGGTGCTCGCTGGCAACCACCCAAACGATGTCACAGATCTCGCGCTCACTGTAGTGGTGCTTGAGCTGGGCGATGGTCTCAGGTGCAACCGCCTTGGCGCTCGTGAGCTCAGTCGCGTAGTCGAGGGCAGCCCGATCGGCGTCGCTGAACAGAGGACTCGTTCGGTACTCTGACAGCGCGTCCAGCCGTACAACGCTCTCTTCAGAGTCCTTCATAGCAAACCACCTGGCGGCGTCCATGCACCATAGGCAGGTGTTGACCGACGCTACTTGCTCACGGATGAGCACCGCCGTCTCCTTCGGAATTTTGAGCTTCTTGTCCAGTCTCGCAACCCTGCCATAGAAGTTCCCGAACGCTATCGGCATGCGCGCGGCGAACACGCTGATCGGTGCGGTCACCTTGCCCACCTGGACGCGGGTTAGTACATACACCATCCTCATCATCAGAGCTGGTTTTTCGACGGGTGCTAAGTACGTAGCCACAGGCGGACTCCTCTCGGTTTTCTGGTCCCCGACTCGCGGGACCTACCCATGTGACTCCCGGTAACGGCCGAACGTGACCGGCCGCCCAGATCAGGCGTCAACGCCAGCCCCTCTAACCTGTTGTACAACCCGCGGATCTACTTGGCTTTAAAGAACTCGGTGGCGATCCGACGCACGCGTTCAGGTTCGCGATGGCATCGAACTCCACGATCTTGCCCTCAGCGACTGTGAATCCCCATCACGGCCATGTTTGATCACCCAAGGTGACCGCTACTCCCACTGCTCCGTTCACCAGGCGCGGACGCAAATCGCCTGGGGAGTGGTGACAGCCAGGATGCCGATTATGACGACCGCGCTCCCACGGAGGCAGAGGCGAATGTTCGAAGGGCGACCGCTCCTTGGGGCCCAAGCCAAGGTGAGAGTCGCGGGTTCGTATCCGGCTTCTGCCCCATCGCACTTCCGACGCATTTCGCGCATCGCGACGAAGAGAACCAAGACGCAGAACTACCAGCTGAGCACCATTGACCTCAACAAAGAGGCGTATCAGGCGCCCAAACGTTCAGCAAGCGCAGCGCCTGCGCAACCGTGGAGTTTGACGCGCTTCTGGCGACACTGTTGGGGCGAATGGGGATGCGAGGAGACCCTGGTCAACCCTTCACATAGGACAGTTTCTCAGCCACCAGCCCGTCCCGGGTGCGGAACAAGTCGACACCGCGAACGTGACCACCCCGCCATGAGTAACGCCAACGCTGCACCACCCGATCTGCGGCAACAAAGGTTTCTTCAGCCTCGAAGACCGCATCGCTGTCGTCGAAGATTGGCTGCCAAGCCTGACGTAGGGAGGCGCGACCCTCATAGCGAGTGCCATCGGGTCCCGGTTCGGTGGACTCGAAGACGCAGTCCTCCGTGACGAGCAAGAGCGTGGCGTTCAGGTCGTGAGCCGTCCAGGCCGCGCCGAATGCTTCTACGGTCGCCAGGGCATCCACTGTTCCTCCAGTCCAAGGCGACGATCGGTCAACATCTACGCCATGGCGGGCGAGACGTCTTTGAGGTCAGAGCGGATCATCTCGCGGAGTTCAGGAGTGTCCTCGTGCCCGTGCCTGGCCACAGCATGCGCCACGGCGGCGTCCAAGGTCTCTTCTTCGGTTCCAGCAATAGCAAGTGTGCAGCCGATGTCGTTGGGAATCTTGCGACAGTCAATCATTTTGCGGGTCATATGTGCCTCCTTTTTCGAACTGATTCTGTAGTGATCACTTTCCGCGCCGCTGGGTCGGGTGGTCGCTGGCACCAAAGAAATCCGCCGCTAGAACCGACTCTTTCCGAGAACGCACGCAATGCCCGCTCGGTAAACACGTGACATCCCCGGGCCCGGCGTCCGACTCGATGCCATCGTCCATCACAGTCGCCAATCGTCCGCTGACGTACCGGAAATGAAGAGCTTCGCAGGACTTCGTGTTGGCGAAGGGGTTGACGTCATCGGACGATCGCCATCGAGGTTCAATGGTGGCGCGGCCCATTTCTCCCAAACCGATCTCGAGGATCTCAGCTTTCCCAACGGGAACTCTCGGACTCCGTCAGGTTCTCTAAATGCGCGCTGTTCAGCTGCAGACATCGCAACCGCCTTGAATCGGTGATCCCTCGTCGATGCTAATCTACCTACTAGTAAGTAGATGTCAAGTGGTAACTTCTAACTTTTCAGAGTTTGCGAGGATGGCCGAATGACTCAGGCGGAGAGGCAGGTGCAGCGAACTGACACTGCCGACCAGATCCTGGATGTGGCCGAGCACCTGGTTCAAGTGCGCGGATTCAATGCTTTTAGCTACGCCGATGTCGGTGCAGAGCTTGGGCTGACCAATGCGGCCCTGCACTATCACTTCTCCACCAAGGCGGATCTGGGAGAGGCCCTGATATCGCGCTATACGACTCGATTCCTCAAGGCGTTGAAAGAGATCGACGAGTCAATGCTCGATGCGTCGGAGAAACTCACTGCCTACATTGATCTCTACTTCGACGTACTAAGCAGAAAGAGAATGTGTTTGTGCGGCATGCTGGCGGCCGACTACGAGACGCTCTCTGCAAACATGCAGGCCGCTGTCGCCGACTTCTTCAAGAGGAATGAGGCGTGGCTCGCTTACGTGTTGCGCCTCGGTCGTAACGATGGAACGCTCAGCTTCGTTGGTTCGCCACTCGACGAGGCGCGCGCAATCGTCGGTGCTCTCGAGGGATCCATGCTCATCGCCCGATCCTTCGGCGATGTCAAGCGTTTCAAGTCAGCGGCGAGGCAGCTCTTGGCTGCCATCCAGCGATAGAACACTCGCGGACAACTGGCACTCCATCGGAGGTCGGGGCCAGGGCGTCGAGTAGGTGGTTTTTGGCTCCGTGGTGGGATATCGAAATCAACCATCGCGGGTGAGTCCTGGCAATTGGGATCCCCTTCCAGAAGGGTTCCCCGACCACCTCAAAGGAGGTCGGTCAGATCCCGACCCGGTTACACCGAGGAGTCCGGGAAAGTTCAAAGCGGGTCGACAGCGACTAAGGCTACGGAAGCTGCCCTGGCCGCCTACCCAGGTGGAGTCGTCGACCGTGTCGTGAAGTTGAGCAATGGCGAATACGAGGTCCACACCATCGGCGTCAACTTGCCACACCACATCTTCGTCAACCAGGACTTCAAGGTGGTCGGTGTGCCGAGTAGCAGCTCGAATGGCGCGCGCAAACGGTTTTCGGATTTGTCCATGACTGTCTGACCAACGCCAGGGGTGCTCGACCGCTGCTGAAAGTGGGTGCCCCCATGGTGCCGAAATGTCGGACTCTCCCGGCGTCATAGAGCACCTCATAGGCCGCAGTGACAAACTTGTGGGATGGCCCCAATGATCTCCGGAACCCACCTGCTCGACCCCGCAGTGATCGCGGAGCCGTACGGCTTCTACGAGGAGCTGCGATCTGATGCGCCGGTCTGGGAGGTGCCCGGCACTGGGATTTTCACGGTGGCTACGTATCAACTTCTGGCCGAAGCCGCTTCCCGAGTGGAGGACTTTTCGTCGAACCTGAACTGCCTCTTGTACCAGGATGCCCAGGGCATGCCTTGTCGGCTTTCGTTCGGCGATGCCGGAATCCAGGCGCTGGCCACGGCTGACCCACCGATGCATGCGCTGCACCGAGGCACTGTGTTTCCCGAACTTGTCGCCAAGCGTATGGCCGCACTGGAACCCGAGGTCGTTGAGATCGCCGAGGACTGTGTGAGCCGAGCTCTCAACGAAGGCTCTGTGGACTTCATGGACGCCATCGGCAATGTCGTACCCATCACGATGATCAGCCGCCTCATCGGATTTCATGACAGTGATCTCGACCAGTTACTGCGTGCGGCCTTCGACTCGACCGCGATGTTGGGCTCGACCCTTTCTTACGAGGACTTGGTCGCCCACATCGCCCGGACAGGTGAAATCGAGGAGTGGGTATCTCGTCAGCTCTCAGCCGCCATCAACGAGCCCTCTCACGACCTTCTCGGGGCCGTGGCCCAAGGTGTCGAGAGTCAGGCGTTCTCCGAAGTCGAGGCCGTCGTCATCCTCCATACGTTGCTCAGCGCTGGAGGTGAATCCACGACAAGCCTCATCGGGAACGCCGTCCGCATCCTGGCTGAAGATCGGGAGCTTCAGAACCGGCTCCGTGAGACTCCGGAGCTGATCCCGATGTTCGTAGAGGAGGCGTTGCGATTGGAGCCTCCATTCCGCTATCACATGCGTCACGTGCCGAATGACACCGGACTCGGTGGCGTGGAGATTCCGGCTGGGGCAACGGTTCTCCTGCTTTGGGGCGCGGCCAACCGAGATTCCGCCATGTTCGATCACCCTGAGTCCATCGATCTGACCCGCGACGCTCCACGACGACATGTCGCCTTCGGTCGAGGCATCCATCACTGCGTTGGAGCGCCGCTGGCTCGGGTCGAGGCGAGGAACGTGCTCAGGGTTCTGCTCGCTCGAACGAGTCAGATCACCCTTGATCCTCTGCGCCAGCCGAGATGGGTCAACAGTCTGATGGTGCGTCGTCACGAAGAGCTGCCGGTGCGCCTCGTTGGCGCCTCAGAGCTATGAGCTGTAAGCGACCTCCGCCGCGTGCACGTCGTTGACCAGGTTGCCCAGGCTGAGGTTGATGTCCTGGAAGTGGTATCGCCACGTGGGACCTGCAATCTCGTTGACGAGCGGGCGAGTGTCTCCGCTTGCAGCGACAGGAGTCACCTGCAACCAGCTCGCCCCATCCTCGGTCTCACAGGTGCCCGTGTATTGCTGGGGGTAGTAGAGCCAGGGCGTAGTCACCACCGGAGCGGGTGGTGCCATCGACGGGACCGGCAGCGGCGGACTCACCGGCCAGTACGTTTCCAGATCGGCCGCACCACCTCCGATGACAGCCGGGTTGACGCAAGCCACCTGCACCCCGTCGTGGCCGTCTGATCGGTGTTCAGGCTGATCCCCTGTCCGGGTCGACCGAAATTGGCGTTGGCCGGTGGCTCGGAAGGGAAAGAGGTGTAGGCGATGACGCAGCCGCTCTTCTTGGATGCTGTGCACAAGGGCAGGTTCTTGAAAGTGGATCCGATCGTCTTGCCTGTGGGAACCGTGACATTGCCTCCGGCGATGATGGCGTCCACCATCAGCTTGCGCATCTTGGGGTTCTTGTCCACTTCGGCTCGCAGCAACTTGATGAGCACGACCGAGCCCTGTGAGTGCCCGATGAAGACGATGGGATGTCCGTCCTCGTAGTGGGCGATGAAGTCTTTCCAGTCCGCCAGCACGCTGTTGTAGGCGACCCTGTAGGCCGCAGGATCATTGCCGTTCGCCGAGGTAAGGCCATGGACCGTGATCTGGCGATACATGGGTGCCCACAGGTTGCAGACGCTGGAGAACCGGGCAGCCTGAGCCGTGGCGTTCGAAGTCTCGGCAGGCTGGACGGTCAGGTCCGAGTTGGTGGTGCTCTCGTTGCTTGCCGTCGGATAGAGGTAGAAGCAGTTGTAGCGACGACGGGCGATTGCCGTATCGGCCTGCACGGTACGAGTACCGCTCGCAATCACCGTCGTCGTGGCCATGCTCCCGTCGCACGGGTTGTTGGCCAGCCCAGGATGGCATAGCCAAACGGCCCCGGCGGAATCCGTCTGGGGAACGGTCGTAGCCCCCGAGGCTGACGACGCCGACGCAAGGAAGGGAAGACTGCTTGCAAGAAGCGACAGGGAGGCGACAACGAACACAGAGGTGAGCGGTGTCCTTCTTCTCCAAGACGCTGCCGTCCGACTGCCAGTCCGGTTCTCCGTCAACGCGAGCAACGATACAACGGAACCCCGCCGTTGACTCTGTGGATTGCGGGTCATGTCGCTGAACAGACAGCGTCCCGGCGCGCCGTTATTGGACGCTGCGCGGCCGCTCAGCGTCGCACGCCTTTCTCACCGAAAGAAACCGGGGCTTTTTGTGCTTGAAGCAGATCGATGCATTTCCGAACTGTCCGAACCGACGGTGATCCGGCTGCGGATCTAAGGCCTTTCAACCCACAGGCGGACAGCCTCCTACGAGTGTGGGTAGCGCGTGTAGGACATCCATCAGCATTTGTCCCTCATATCGCTCTGCGTGTCCGTCCGACACGAGGCGGTCCATTGCTTCTCTCGAGTAATGACCCCGGTCATCTGGCTCGACGTGGTCAATGTGTTCCCTTGTTGTCGCGAACACCACCGGTTCCGGATTGTGACCCACCAAGACGATCCTCTCCCCGAACTCTGCCCTACAAATCATCTCTTTCTCCAATCTGTCTTCTTGGACACCCTCGGGCGAGCCGCTGCGGCGGGCTGATTCGTTGATAGCACGACTCGTTGAGTCTGATTCATCGCTTACCACGGAATACGGACTCGAAGCGAAATGCGAAGACATTCCAACTTCAATGTGTTTGAAATCGAGTCTCGATTTCAAGTTTCCTAGGTGCGTCCATGCCCGATACCCGCAACTTCAAACCCGTTCTCCTCGATCATGCAATTCGGATCTGAGTTCCCATTGAACAGACTCGCCACCTTCAAATAGGCGCCGCGCTATCCAAGGCAAGGGAGAGGATCGACTCGAATCTCGCGCCCTCCAACGCATGCATGCGGATCCGATGACTCGCCATCAACAAGCGGCGGGCAGAGGTACAAAACGTCGCCAGGTCTGGCTACGGTGACAACTCCGCCGATCGCAATAGAAGCCATAGTCGTCGAACCCTAAGTGTAGGATCCAATCACGTTATTGACGCGGCTGACTGGTGTTCCCCTGATGGCCGCGTGGTGTCGGTGATAGTTGTACATGTGTAGCCACTTGTCGCGGGCCCGGGTTCGTGCGGCCTCTGAGCGATAGGGCCTGGCGTAGGCCCATTCGTTGAGCAGGGTCCGGTTGTAGCGCTCGACCTTGCCGTTGGTCTGGGGGCAGTAGGGCTTGATCCGGGTGTGGACGATGGCAGCGGCCACCAGCTCGGCGTCGAATGCCCTCGAGCGATAGCACGGGCCGTTGTCGGTCATGACTCGCTCGACCGTGATGCCGTAAGAGGCGAAGAAGGCTCGGGCTCGCTTCCACAAGGTCACCACCGTGATGGCTGTTTCGTCTGCATGAACCTCGGAGTAGGCCAGCCGCGAGTACGCGTCGATTGCCGAGTGGACGTAGGCATAACCGAGGCGCGGTCGGCCGGCCTTGCCGTTGCGGATTCGCCCGCGTTGTCCTTGAGCCTTGATCCTCCAGCCTCCACCCGGCTGGATCTTGGCCTGCTTCTTTATGTCGATGTGGACGAGCTCGCCCGGACGAGACGTCTCGATCCGGCGGACCATCCGCCCCGAACGACGCTCGAGATTCGACAAGCGCGAGACGCCATGACGGGCCCACACCCGATGCAGCGTCGAGGCGGGGACACCCGCTCTGGGAGTCAGCCGGGCCGGGCCGAGCTGATGACGGCGCCGCAGTTCGACGAGGCGCCGTTCGACCTTAGGGGTGTCTTGGTGGGACAGCGCCGAGGGCGGCTTGAACGGTCCACCAGACCACCTCGTCCGGCTTCTTGGTAGCGACGCCACCACTTGTGGGCCGTCTGACGTGAAATCCGCATGGACTCGGCGCAGAGGCAACCGTCCAACCCTGCTCGATCAACTGGCAGAGGCGAAAGCGGCCTTCTGGGGTGAGCGGAGCGTTACGGTGCATGGTGGTCCTTCTGGCTTTGTGGGTGTGTCAGCAGCAGCACATTGCCTTGCGGGCTCACCTCATCTACGGATTCTCTACGTCAACAAGGTCCGTGGATCCCACACCTAAGGTTCGAAATCATGACCAAATGGTCGTCTCGTGCCACGAGCCTCCTTGGTGACGTCGGCTCGAAACAGTGGACCCCCGTCGATATTTCTGGACTACCTAGATGTTGGATTTTCTGCTGTTCAGCGTCATACTCGGCGTCAGGCCGAAGGCACCTGACAGAGGAGTCGGTCATGATCGAAGTAGCAAGAGAACCGGTCGACTTGTCAAAGTGGGACAACGGTGATCCGCCGTTCTATCTCGAAGTGTTCGGTGAGACTTCGCCCCAGCTGGACATGAACTATGAGGAGGTGGTGCCGCCAACTGGTGACTCGCCCCAAGCAACCGGCAATAGCCCCATCTATGAATATTGGTGGACTCTTGGTCATCCGGGGTTGAAGCCCGAGCATCACCACTTACTGCAGGGACGAACTGAAGCTGATCAGGTGGAGCGGTCCACCAATGCCCTCGTTCCCCTGTGCCAGCGCTGTGCCATGCCGCGGCCAGAGCCGAAGGTGAACGCAGCGTCAGTTTCGCTCCTAATTTGGCGAGGCGCTTCTCAGCGTTTGAGACCGCCAGCGATCCAGCTGCCTCTATGAATTCCAGCTCCGCTGCGTCGAGGACAATTGAATACAGGCTACGGTCGAAAGCCGCGTCAAGGATGACTCCGAGTTCGACGCCCCGCCCGTTGTCGAAGCTTCCGCGCAAGGCGATAGCGCCTCATCGCCCTCGAACCTAGTGACGACCACGAAGTCGCGGGTGTCTTTGTTCATGGACATTGCCGGCGTGGCACTTGTCCTTCGAGGGCTAGCCAGCGCCGCCCACTGCAACGAATTGTCGAACCCAAGCAGAGAGTCACCCACCAGGGCGGCGGTAGGATCGCCCAACGGTGCAGCGGTGCCTTCAAAAGGGTGACATCAGGGCCTTGGCGTTGCCCAGTCGGGTGCAATGGACAGCGCAAGCCGTCCCCAGGAAACCCTCTTGGTTGAAGGTAAGCCAGATCAGGCTACACCCGTTCGGCTACAGGCCAAGCGGGGAGGAGCGGCGTCTCATCCTCTTGTGCTGAGGCTTGGGGGTTTTCGTCCTCGTGAGTCTCGCCAGTGCAGCGAAGCGCGGTTCCGTCGATCTAGCTTCCACCCGTCCACCTCATGCGCCGCCGAAGCAGAGCGGCGGTCTACTGGCAAAAAGTCCGAGGGAATGCATCATGGCTCGCAGTCCGAATAATCGAACCTGGCGCTCCAGGCAGCTGCGGCGCGTGGCTGCGCCCCGTCGGTTATGAATAGAGCGAAGGGATCCTTCTGCAAATGTGGCCTGGCTGAAGCCACGTTCGGCAATGCTGTAGTCCTACGCAGGACCTGCATCCGCCAGATAAGGGACGGGATGATTGCCACCCATTTCGACGAATCGCTCGTTGAGGGCGTGAGCGATCACGTCGTGGTCATGGATGCTTGGCTGAACGAATCCGAGGAGAACCGCCTCAAGTTCGAGTCCCGTACTCATGCCGCCGAGTTCGAAATACCGCAGCCACAGCTCCCTGTTTGAGAGTTGAGCGTCGAGACGGAAACCGTCCAATACATCCACCGGGGAATCACCCACGTTCGATCTCTCGATGCAGATCGGCGGCGTCCGGGCGATGACGTGCGCCATCGACTATCTCCTGAGCGCGTTCACGAAGCAGCTGCCCTCTTTTGAGCGCTGTACGCCGGAGCCTGGTGTACGCAAGATCTTCTCCAATACCGTCTCGTTGCATAATCACTCCTTGAGCCTGCGAGATGAGTTCTCGAGTACGCAGCGCCTGGCCCATCCGCTCGTCGAGCTCCTGATCGGTCACGTCAACGCGGGCATCGCTCAAGATGACGGAGGCTTCCCTGGCAAGGAGCGAGGCCAAGTCTTGGTCTCGAACGGCAAAGGCTGATGAGGTGCATGAGTAGATGTTGAGCGCACCTACGGGCGTGTTGCTGGCTCTGAGGGGTGACGACAGAATCGAATTGATGCCAAGCGCCCGCGCCTTGGGGGTAAAGGCAGGCCATCGGGTTTCTGTGTCTAGGAGCTCCGCATAGAACCCTTGACCCCGGACGGAGGCATCCACGCAGGGACCCTCCCCGGTCTCATACTGACCGGCATCCATGTCCAAGATGGTCTGATCGCTGGCCGCCACGGTGGTGAGGGCGCCATGGCGACAAAGCGAAATGCTCACGCCGTCTGCGCCTCCAACTGTGGCCTGAGCGAGAGCGACCACGAGGCGGAGGGCGCCATTGATCGCGTCATCGTCCGACGGTACGGCGGCCACTCTCTGAAGAAACCCGGAGAAACCGACTGAAACCGCATTGGCGACTTTCCACGGCATGCGGAGGTCTGTTTCAATGTCGACGTCATCGGCACTGACGCTGGGTTTCTCTGTGCGCACCAAATCTGCAATGCCCACAATGTCCAGCAGACGTCGGAAAAACGGAGATGGCGAGCGGACCGACAGCGCACCACCTGAGAGCAGGAGTCGATTGGCCACAACGCCAATCACCCGAAGACTCGAAGCATCTATGAAGTCCAAGTCGCCAAGGTCCAGCACAACGAAACGATGGCCCTGATCGATCGCCCAATCCAAGTACTCGCCGAGTTCGGGTGCCGAGCTCATGTCAATGTCACCATGGAGAGCCAAGACGGCTTCAAAGCCGACAAAGCTGACTTCAAGCCGGAAGCCCTTGTCGTCGCCGATATCGGTCATTCCCCTGGGCCATCTCGGGTTAAGAATCGGACCGGAAAGCCGTCTCGACGCCTGACGCGCCCCTTGGCAATCACCGAACGACCCATTCGCGTCAAGAGGCAGGCGGATTCGCCCAGAGGTGACGCACAAAGCGGCTGAGCAATCAACGGGGTGGAACACGACACGACGTCGGGACCTTCCAAGGGTGGGAGCGGACAACGCAGGCCAGCTCTTCCAAAACCCTCGGTTTAGAAGGTGGATCTAACCTACACCCCTATTGGAGCAATAGCGAGATCGGGTAAAATTAGCGGTGGTGTCAGCCGCTAGATGGGGCGAGAAGGAACTTCATGGATCTGGCGATGACCCACCGACGGTCCAGCACGACTCGGTTTCCGACCTCACGATTAATTTCTCCGAGACTGCTCAGATCCTCTTTTCAGCAGGCAGCGTGGTCGACACTCTGGCCAGCGTGGTCGACTTGGCTGTCGCGACCATCGATGGCTGTGACTATGCGGGGATCTTCCTCGCCGAGGGCCATGCGATCAATAGCCCGGTCCATACAGACCGGGTTGTCGTTGAAGTGGATGCATTGCAAGACCTCACTGGAGAAGGTCCCTGCCTCGACGCCATTGCGCAGCAGGTAATCATCTACGTCGAAGACCTAGGTATCGACCAGCGTTGGCCGCACTTTGGCCCTCAGGCGAAGGTGGCCGGTATTCGGAGTGTCCTCGCACTTCCGTTAGTCGACGAAACTCACCGAGGAGCCCTTAATCTGTACGCTCGCTACCCCAGCGCATTTGGTGTGGTTGATCGCGGCAAGGCCGTGATTCTGACCTCATTGGCCACACTGGCACTATCGGCCGCTCACCTTCATGAAAACGAAGAGCGTCGAGCCGAGAATCTCCACGTTGCCTTACGGACAAGAGAATTGATCGGGCAGGCTGAAGGCATATTGATGCAACGCGAGCGAATTACCGCACACGAGGCGTTCGACATTTTGCGGCGTGCCTCTCAACACCTCAACCGGAAGCTCCGCGAAGTAGCCCAAGACCTCGTCGATACCGGAGAAGGACCCAACACGGGACCACCTGGATCGTGACGAACGAGCCGGGCCGATGGGGCAACCCACGACATGGGCGTGCGGTCTGAGGTTGTCCGCTCAGTCTCGAAATACAACCGTCACTGAAGCAAGGATCGCGCGAAGACGGCGCCATCCCGGCCCGACACGCGACCGGAATGTGTTCCGACCAATTGGATCGCATTGACGAACTGCCTCTCTCGCTAACCGGCTACGCCCTGCTCCCCGCACGAGGTGCGGTGATCTTCCTGACGCCGTGCGTCAAGGGGCATGTACCTGCGCGAGTATCGGATCTCTGAGTGAGAGTGCGGCATAGTTCGAGAACAATCGGTGACGGAGCCTCTGATGAGGGCGTGGGCATCCTTGGTGGCGTCGGAGGCGGGACGAGCTACCAGGGCATGCCGTCTCTTCCACGTTGGTGTACGAGATGTAGAGGCGGCGTTACAACGTGCCGAAGAGCTCGGAGGCACGAGGGTCATGGGCCCGGCGAGATCACCGAGCGGGCTTGTCGTTGGAAATTTCAAGCACCCCAAGAACAGACACTCTCATAGGCGTCGTCGGCGTCGGATAACCCCCCTGAGACCATCAACAAGGCGTTGCGAATTCCCCGGTTCGCCTGCAATCGGACATTGTCCAGCGCCCGACCGGCGACGGCCGATGCAAGAGGAGAACCCAGGTGTCCGCGATTGTTCCATTGGCGGAATTAGCTTCGTTCAGCAGCAACGGCGCTGTCGGCGCCGAATGGTCCCAAGCTCAGCGAACTTTTCGGGGCGCCGAGGTCTACTGGTTCGCTACCCTCGTCCAAACAGGAAGCGCACGTGATTCCGCTCGTGTGCGAATAGCTCAACAGCGTGCTCCATTTCTGTACTTGATCGAGCGAACGCAACGCCAAATCCCTGATGAAAACTCGCATTGTGCTCTCATGACGCCGGAGCACGAGAATTTAACCTTGGGAGTTCCTCCCGGTCGATAGTTAACGCGTGACCTTCCACTACCATCGTGACGACACAGTTCATGCGCCACTACTGACCTTCGACGTCTTGCGAGTTCAGTCGGACGTCTCTTTGTCCTTCCTCGATGTCGAGCATGAACTCCCTCGGAGGCTCCTCCAGCATCATAAGAAAGTCGTTCGCACCGGGGAATGCTCGAATCAGCTCGTCCAGCTTGCGCTGAGTCGCCGCCTGCTCTCGACCCTGAGTGTGTTGGATCGCGAAGACCATGATGAGAGTAGCGGACGAGGTCGAGAGCTCAAAGGCGGCGACCCAATTCTTTGGGAAGTCAAGGACCGAAATCGCGACGACCAGCGAGATAACGGTGGCGGTGACAACTAGTGCGACTGCCGGGAGCACCGTGTAATGCTCAATGTTGTACAGGATGCGGCTCCAGACGGGGAGCTGAGACGTCCTGTGACTGATACGGCGACGTTGAAACGGGGGCTCGTCATCTTCAAGGCAGTTCTCCACCAGCCAAGACTACAGACACCAAAGTGGGCCCTTACTGAGCCGACCCAGTGGTCCAACACCAGACTCGGCGGCAACTCTGGACGAATCGCAATCCGGATCGATCAATCAAGCCCAGCCACCCGGCGTCCAGGGTCAACCAAGTGATGCCAGGTAGATTAAGAAGATGCGCCATTCGAGGATTGACCCGATGTGATCGTTCGAAGTCGCGAAGCGGAGGCATTCCTCGACGCCGTCGGTGATATCGACCCCCGTGCAATCACCTCATGTGACGGGTGGACCGCCCACGACATCACCGCACATGTCACAGGCATCGCGGTGGAAGTGAACCGGCACCTTGATCCCTTCCTTCAGGGCGACGCCGTGCCGAAGACCCGGGGTTTTGAAGAACGTGAACAACCCCTCCAAGCTATGAGGCATCTGGATCTCCTTCTTCGCCTCGATCTTGAGGAGCAGCGAATGCGAACTCTCGTTGCCAACGTCATCGAGGTGAACCCAGATGTCGTCATTCCATGGACAGGACGACTGATGGAAGTCGCGAAGTTCATCCCACACCTCCGCAATGAGCACGCGCTGCATCGATGGGACATTGTCGGTGACGACGAGTTGGGGATCACGCTCCTGAGTGAGGCCGATCTGACGGCACACTCGGTACTGGTCCTCGGACGAATATTGCTCGTAGCTGGACAGGCACGCGACTCTGATCCCGAAGCAGATCTTCATGTCTCTCTGCGGTCGGTGGGTGAACGCGACATCTCTGTTCTTCTCCGAGACGGCGAAGCATCACTCAATTGGAATGACGTCGCCTGTGACCAACCCGGCATCGTCAGCGACCCAGCCGCCCGACTCCTCTTCATTTGGGGCCGCCGTCCCGAGGGACGCGGCCGACTTCAAAGTCATCTGGCACCGCATGAACTTGCTCGGCTTCAGATCTTGCTCTCCGGGTACTGAACTGGAGAAGCGTCTACACGAGAGTCTCGACATGGAGGCATCAGTCCTGGCTCGCATTCGCGAGCCCATGGCGCAGCAGTCCTCCCCGGGTCCGCCAAAAAGTGGACCTTTCGAAGCTACCGGTGGTAGTGGCCAAGGTCGAGCGGTTCCGGTTCAGACAAGGAATCCGAGCCATCCAGGATTTGTACGAGCCTCCCTATGATGAAAAGTTAGCCGCACATTCGCGTACGACTGAATTCAGTTCTTCCGTCCGGGGACCGATCCCAGAGCGGCGACGTCGGTGGGTGAGGCGGCAGCACCTACGCTTCCGTGATGAGCCCGCTGACCGATCCGGCTTGGTGGAGGAGAGATCCCCGGGCCAGCGTCCGTGTCGCAGTCGCAGCGTCGCTCGGAATCGTTGCTGGAGTCGTGGTGTCCTTCTTCACATTCTGGCAAGCAGCGATCCTCATCGGCTGGGACGTCGCATCTCTGTTCCTCGTCACGTGGATTTGGTGGGCGGTTGGGGGTCTCAATGCAGAAGAGTGCAAGCGCCATGCCAGTAGGGAGGATCCGAGTCTCAGACTGGCCGAACTGACCGTCCTCTCCGCTGGAGTCGCTCTGCTGGCTGCCGTTGGACTGGCGCTGATCCGGGCCGGGAACGCTTCCGGGACCACCAAGGCGTACTTGATCACGCTCGGGGTAGTAAGCGTGGCGTTGTCGTGGGTTTTGGTCCATACCGTCTTCACGCTGCGATATGCCCGGGCCTACTATCTCCCGCCAGAGGGCGGGATCGATTTCAACGAGAACGATCCGCCCACCTATCTGGACTTTGCTTACCTGGCCTTTACCATTGGCATGACCTTCCAGGTGTCTGACACGAATCTGACGAACAAGAGAATCCGCAGGATTGCTCTCTCCCATGCTCTCCTCTCGTTCTTGTTCGGCGCGGTCATCGTTGCCCTCGTCATCAATGTGGTGTCGAGCCTCCTGCACTGAGTCCGGACTCACCGCCGACAAGCCAGTGTGGCAGTCCGAAACACGGCGGGCAGGTGTGTCACTCGATCATGCAGATGTGAACTCCTCTCGTGGCGGAACACGAAAATCGATCTAGCGACCGCCGTTCGCGCCGCGATTCACCGGCAAGGCGGAGATCCCACCCGGATCGGCGCCGAGGAGTTACACCGGGGCTCGCTCAGGTGTCGTGATCAACACGTCCGAGCTCTTCAACGAGAAGGTCCGGGAGTGGTAGGACTTCTATAACTACGCTCGTCCCCATCGCTCCCTCGGAATCTGACTCTGAACAAGCGCCTACGCCAAAAGACGGCGCGGGAACCGCCAAAGTGCGTCAGTTGAACACGAGAGTGGAAGACGGGATTCGAACCCGCGACCTTCACCTTGGCAAGGTGGTGTTTTCTGTCCTACGCGTCAACTTCACTCCCCTGCCGTACTGTTCCGTCCACCAAGTTTCCACTCCGTCCGCTGCGTCAGCCCCTGCAGTAGAGCGCTCTACTATGCGAGGTCCTTCGGACATCTTCTTGTTGCGGACACCCCAGCACCCATTGACATTTCAGCAGTGTCCGCCGCAAGAACGTCGGGACCGACCACGACGTAGGCCAACATCATGGCAAGACATTATGGATCCTCACATAGGTGGAATAAGGTCTGACCACCGATCGAGCTCGCCGATATCGCCGGAAACCTCCGCGCCAGCCGTATTAGATATGGGAACTCGCCCCCACACGATAAGAAGGAGTTGTTCGGCCGTACCACGAATCTGTACCGATGCGGCCCGAGGGTCACGGCTCACGGTTCTGCCTCCCCGTTCTGAGAGATCAAGCCACCAGCAGTCACTTCGATCGCTGCACTCGAAACTGATTGTCGGTCCGGGCGGGGCATCGTGTGCAGCCCGCGACGCTGCGACGAACACGTCGAGAAATTCATCAACCCCGTCAGCGGCGATCTGCGGTGTGACCGAGAAATCCTGTCCTTGCGCTGCATCGGTATCCCAACGGTGGACGACGGATTCGAATGCCATCCGGCGGGCCCACCAACCGACGCAACGTCCGGACACGAACCACGACCAACATTCGTCGTCGACCCGGACACTCGACAGTTGCTCGAGTAGCGACGCAGTCCCGGAGCGGAACCATTCGACAAACTCAGGGGAATCTTTCGGTGGCGTTCGGAGCTCGGCAAACAGGCCGAAGTCGGCATCGGGTCGTCCTCGGACCACTTCGGCCACCACATGATGCGTGCCCGCCAGGTGTCGGGCGACCGTCCCGACTGTCCAGCGGTCTGACCATGGAACAGCTGCATATCGATCGCGTTCGTAGTCGCTCACGATGCGAGAAGTCTCATCCGAGATGATGGAGAGGTAGTCCAGTGTCACGTTAGAGTTCTCCTCGGAATTAATATAACGACTGTTATAGTAAACGGATGCTCCGGAGTCAATCAGAAGATTCGCAACGCCCCTCCCTGGTGCTGGCTGGGTGATGGCCCGACCGCCCGATCTAAAGCGCCGCCAGGAACTCCTCGACGGCGCCGTCGACTACGTCGTAGCCAACGGCATCTCCGACTTGTCGCTTCGGCCCTTGGCCGTCGCTCTCGGAACGCAGGCGCCGGTGCTTCTCCATCATTTTGGCACGAAAGAGCACCTTGTCGAGGAACTACTGGGCCGGGTACGCGATCGATTGCGAGCACTCGGGCGCAGTGCTGAGGCAGAGACTCATCGTTCGGGCCTGGGAGCTGTGTGGTCGTGGCTGTCTGACCCCGACCAAGGTCCGCTGATGCGGCTTTTTTTCGAAGCGTACGGACTCGCTCTTCGTCACCCCGACCGTTACTCGGACTTCCTCAACCATGCGATCCGTGACTGGCTCGATGAACCTCTGGCAGCCATCGACGAGATCTCTGCCACGCTGGCGATCGCCACCATCACCGGGCTCTTGCTCGATCTACTCACGACAGCGGACCGCGTCAGAGTCGAGGACGCCATGGAGCGATTTATCTTTCTGCTCCGCTGGCATGCCGACGAGACCGCTTCGGAGGCGCAACAGAAAATAGTCAAGGGCGGAAGGAGTGTGCCGTCTCAATCAGTCACAGGGACGAGCGTCGAAGGCTCGCCCTGAGGCGACTGGTCACCGCGCACAAGAGTTGCTCGACGATTTGAGGAAAGCTGGAACGCGCTAGTCGAGACAACGGAAACAGCGGTGGCTGAAAAAAGTCCATGACGTGCTCCAATGGAGCGGAAGACGGGATTCGAACCCGCGACCCTCACCTTGGCAAGGTACTGTTATCCGTCGTAGGAGTCCGCCTCACTCCCCTGCCGTGTCTATCTGATCTCCCTGTTTCCGCCCTGCCACTCAGTTCCGTCGCCGTAGTAGAGCGATCTACTTCAAGACCGTGGCGGCAGCCGCCCAGGCAGGGCTAAGCAAATACTACGGTGCACAACACTTGAGGGAGTGGTACAAGTTTGCTGCGGCGACCGAATGGATGCACTCCTCGTGAAGAAGCGAACCGATCGCATTCGAAATACGTTCGCGACCATTACAAGTGTCGTTGTCGTCTTGGGGGCCGTGCTCGTTTCTGGTTCGACAGAGGCCGGAGCGTCGAGCCCCGCCGACCAGGGAGTGACGTCCACCACCATCAGGATCGGTATATCGGTCATCAATTTCGCTGCGTTGCGAGCCGTCGGAGTCACACTCGACGATGGCAACTATCAAGACGCCGTGAATGCTCTGACGGCCAACATGAACGCGCATGGAGGGGTTGACGGCCGAAAGGTCGTCCCGTACTTCGCCGAAATGAATCCGGCCAGCTCTACATCGATCGATTCATCGTGCTCAGAGCTCACCGAAGACGACAAGGTTTTCGTCGTCCTGTTTCCGGTATACCCGGATTGTTATCAGCAGACCTATGACACGCCCGTCATAGGGGGAGTGCTACCGGGCCCATTGCCGGCGAGCGCTGCTGCTGACTTCAGTCTTCTGCCGCCCGACACCGCCTACGATCCAGTGCAGCTGGCCGCGTTCGACCACCGGGGGGCGTTCAAGGGCAAAAAGGTAGGCATTTTCTACGGTCCAAGTGACATGTCCGAAGTGAAAGTAGTCCAGTCGGACCTCGAGAAATTGCACGTCGACGTCGTACTGTCCGCCGACGACAGCGTGCCGCCAACCGATACCGCCGCGGTCGACCAGGACGCGCGGACCATTGCCCTTCGCTTCCAAGACGCCGGTGTGAACGAGGTGGTCGGGGTTGGTGGTACCGGTGCGGCGGTCTGGCCGCGGGCGCTTGAGGACAATCAGAGCACGTACAAGCCCCCCTGGATCGCCACGAACGAGACGGCACTCGCGTCCTACGCAGCATCCGCCAAAGGGGGGAACCCTTACCTGGACAATGTGATGGCTGCGACCACGACGCCGTCCGCCCCCCAGGTCTGGAGGGATCCCGCGATGCAAAAGTGCGCGGCCATCGTTCGCAAGGCCTACCCATCAGATGCCATTGCCGCGCCCGCCAATCCGAACAGTCTTCGGGCTGCGTCGAATGGGTCGAACGAGACCTACGCCGCGGTGGAGGAAACCTGTGTGTACCTGGCGCTGTTTGCAAAGATCGCCGACGCCGCCCGGAAGAATCTGACGGTGGCGAGCTTCACCAAGGCGGGCTATCAGCTCAAAAATGTCATCCTTCCCGGTAGTGGTGGAGAACCCGTCTCGTTCGGACCCGATCGGGCCTACGCCATAGGAAAGGCGAACGTCGTTGTCTATGACCCTCGGTCCGGGGCGTTGGTGCCCGCTCCTGCATCTCGAAAGTGAAAGCAGACCGGCCTGCGTGCGTGCTTTACGGATGCCCCTCGCTACGCGGTCGCCGACATGAACATGCTTCCGAGCGACCGGATGGCCTGAGCGCGAGCGAGGTTTAGAAACCACCCCTGACCTGCTGGTTTGGAGTGGAAGACGGGATTCGAACCCGTGACCCCTCACCCTGGCAAGGTGTTTGAGATCGTCCACGGCTTCCTGAGCGATCGTCTGAGCTGCTACTCAGTCCACAGAATGTCCATTCAGGCTGGCAGGATTCGACCCTGCAGCAGAGCGGTCTACTGACACCTCAGAGCAACTGAATGCCGACTCAGTCCGGATGCGACGCCGAGCACTCGCCTCTCGAGGCCGCAGCCTACGACACACCCCGTCCACTCGGGTTCGTTCATATGCTCGCTCCCCCGGTGCGCTTCTCCCACAGACCGGCTGAATGGCCCCATCCGATCCTGGTACCGAGGGGCTCAAGTCCTGCCGAATGGCACTCCTGAATTTCGAAACGCGTATCGACGCAGCCGATCATCCAGCTCGGTCGAACCTCTCGTTGGGACGGTAATGACCTTTCTCCCTTTATGCCCTGGGGGTCACTTGAAGAATCTCATTACCGCTCACGGTTCTGAAATCATGTCTGCGAGATCAGATCCATTGGCTTGGGACTGCGTTTGCGCCGCTCAACGCACCTTTGAACTTCCTTGCGCCTCTCGCCGACGAAGAGGTGAGAACCCAAACACCCTGCTTAATCACCGTTCTGCACGTATGAGTCGCCGATCAAATCCTCCCCATTGCGAACACCGTGAAGGGCAGATCCAAGGGAAAGTGGTCAGGACGTTGACTGCGGGAGCCGTCGAATTCGCGACCCTCCCGGGAGGTGACCTCCAACGAACGACCGGTTGACGTCTGCGGACCTTGGCGCGACGATCGCGAACGGTTTCGGGGAATCGGCTGTGTTGACGTCCTGTCAAACCTGATGCACAGCGTGCTCACAGCTGTCCTCGTCGGGGGAGGTTGACATGCGCCGCTTTGTGACCGGTTTCCGAGCAGCTGCCGCTACTGCAGTCGTCATCGGGGGTTTACTCGCCACCGTGTCGGCGATTGTTCCTGCCAGTGCAGCGGGAACGATTAGCGAATCTCCTGCGACGTCCACGACGTGGGCGACGGATGTTCCATATGGGCAGACAAGTCCTGCTCCGGCCCCACCCAACTACTTCACGGGCGGAACCGCGACCGCGCCTGCTGGGATTATCGTAACGGCGAAGAGCTGTGCCGCCCCAGTAACGAGCACGAGTGGAGCGAGTGGCGGCCCGGGACTGACTATCGCAGGCGTCAACTCCGCTGGCACGAGCGCCGTGAACGCAGGCGCCATCTCGGTTCTCTCCTACGGATCGACGAACACCTCCACCACCAGCACAGCGGTCGTCGGCCAGATTGCCGGTCAGGCGAGCGTGGTAGGCGTGACCGACTCGAACGGCTATCTCGTTCCAGGCTCCTACACGTTCACATTCACGGCCACGGCGGGGGGGTCAAACTGCGCCACTTCGGCGACGTACACCATAAACGTGGCATCGGCCGCTTTCACGACGGTTGGCGGAGCGGCCTCCGGACAGAACATGTATATCTTCGACACCAGCTACAACCAATCCAACAGCCAAACCATTGACGTCATCGATGGCTCCGGATCGACGGGAGCTCCTGTCGTCTCGTCATCGACGCCCGGCATCGGCTTCAGCTGCACCCCAACCACGGACCCCACGATCTACGACCACGAGTGCATCCTTCAGGCCTTAGCGGGACCCGGAAACGGCGACGATAGCGGAGTCATCGGAGCCAACGGCACGGCCAATACCGTGGTCATGGAAGACAGCGACAACGCTGCGACCTCGAACCCCTACACCGTCACCGTGTACAACCCGCCGATCTGCGCTGTCGCACCGGACGGCACCGGCTCGCTCGGCGGGACCATCGACACCACGTACATGACCGCAGGCGGCCCAACCGACGCTGAAGCCTGTTATGACGGGGCCAGCGGACCTGCCAGCACCCTCCTCACGGGCATATCAGCGAGTGGGGGAACCATTTTCACGGGTTCGAACCCAGTGGACACCGGAGGAGGTCTCTCCCTCACGATCATGGCCGGACCCGGATTCAACTGGACGGGTTCCGCCGGTAGTGGCGAGGCTGACGTCGACACGGGCACGGCCGGTCTTAACAAGCAGACATGGTCTGGTGGTACAACGGCGGCTCCACCTCCGAGCACGCTCGGCAGTGCGAGCACCGTCGCATCAGAGGCCTCTTTCAAGTCGAGTGGTGACCCGCTCAACACCTGCCCTCCAGCTCCAGCGATGATTGCCGCAGGCGCCCCTTTCTGCTTCGAGGACTTCGAGTACTCAGGAGCAGGTCCCAGCGCTGGACAAGCAGCACTCGAGTACAGCGGACAGAGCACTCCCGACGACCGAGACGCCCACCGTAGCCCTCAGTGCTGCTTCCGGCGCCGTCGGTTCGAGCGTTGGCATCACCGACCAGAGTGGCGCGTGCCCCGCGACAATCGGATCCGGCACCACGAACTTCTTCAACCAGTCATACAACTGCTGGTACGGCCGGGCAGGCGATTCGACCCCCGTGAGTGTGACCGTCGGAGGCGTCCCGGAATCGGTCACCCCGGCCAATGCATCGGTCGGCGACATCAGTGAAGCCGACTACACGGTGAATGGGCCGAGCGATTCTTCGAGTCCCGGCACGATCACCCTCGTCAACGTGATAGGGGCCTCCAACCAAGTCACAACCTCGGCCACCTCAGCCGGCACCGCGGTCGCTCCGTACAACGACCTTGTGGGCGACGGAGTAAGCGGCACAGACATTCCAACTGGCACCGAGGTGACGCAAGCGGTCAACAACGGCGACGGCACCTGGACCTTCACGCTTTCCAACGCGGCCACAGCGACTCCAGCAGCGGAGACCTTGACCTTCTTCGCGAACGTCCTGAGCCCTCCCCAACTCAACGCCAACTTCACGATCGCACCGGGGACCCCCACCGGATCTCAACCCGTGCAGGTCTGCGAGGCAACGACCCCCGACAACGGGAACGACTGGGAGTTCGGTGTCCAATGGCTGGCACCCTCGGGGAGCCTTCAGTACGTCAACGGGAACTCCGGACCCACGGAGGTCTGCGCCAGCACGACTATCGACGTGGAGGCGGACGCCTCGACGACAACGACGACACCTGGAGACTCGACCATTTTGCTGGGAGGTACAAATACAGACTCGGCAACAGTCACCGGTTCGGATGGCGGCATCAACCCCAGCGGCACGGTCGACTTCTATGCGTGCGGCCCGACCGCCTCGCCCGAGCCGTGCACCTCGAGTTCATGGGCCCAGTTCGACACCGAGGCGCTTTCGGGGACATCGAACCCGGGATCCGCGACTTCGGTCCAGTTCACTCCCTCCTCTGCCGGCGACTGGTGCTTTGCGGGGGTCTACTCCGGTGACGACACCTACGCCGGGAGCTCCGACTCGACAACCGACGAGTGCTTCGAAGTCTCACCGGCGAACTCCTCAACGACGAGTGCGCCTGAGAGTTCGACCGGAGCCCTCGGTGGTCCGAACAGCGACATCGCCACCGTGACGGGATCAGACGGTTCCGTGAACCCCACGGGCACCGTGACGTTCTTCGAATGTGGGCCGAGCGTCTCACCCGAACCTTGCACGTCGAGTTCGTGGACTCAGTTCGACACCCAGATGCTGTCTGGCACGTCGAATCCTGGAACGGCAACGTCGGCCACACTCACTCCGAACGGGACCGGCTATTGGTGCTTCGCCTCGGTGTACTCCGGCGACGGCAACTACACCGGGAGTTCGGATGCGGGCACGGACGAGTGCTTTGACGTGACCCAGGGCACGACATCAACAGCGTCGGACCCGACGAACGCCACGATCGATCTCGGCCAGGCCGACACCGACTTGGCAACGGTGAACGGAAACGCCGAGGGAGGCAGTCCGACGGGCTCCATCTCCTTCTACGAGTGTGGCCCGACGGCGACACCCGAACCGTGCTCGTCCCAGGCCAATCAGATCGGGACGGGTGTCAACTTGACGTCCGAAGGCGAGTCATTGGCATATGCGACCTCGCGCTCGTTCACGCCAAATTCAACTGGCTACTGGTGTTTTGCCGCCTACTACTCGGGCGACTCCAGGTACCTCGCGAGTTCTGACACTACGGTCGACGAGTGCGTCGACGTGGTGCAGCCGCTGACGATCACCACGACCTCGCCCCTGCCCGGCGGTACCGAGCACGTCCACTACATCGTCAAGCTGCAGGCCTCGGGTGGTACGGCTCCATACACATGGGTACTCGTGAGTGGTTCGCTTCCCTCCGGAGTGACGCTGAGATCCTCGGGCAGGGTTACTGGTACGCCGAGACAGAGTGGCACGTTCACGTTCACCGTCAGGGTCAAGGACTCTGCGTCTCCACGCGACAAGGTGACGAAGAAGCTGAAGTTGATCATCTCGCACTAGAGGCCGACAATCTGGCTGACCGCGCTGAGAGTACATTCGGGACGATGTGTTCGAGAGATATGTGCGCTCTGGCGTGGCCGCATTTCTTGGCTGCGTAACGGGCAGTAAGTGTCGCCATTGGCTCACTCGAGGCGTCTCGGTAGCTCGAAGGCCGCCGGAACCTTTGGGTCAACCAGTCTTCGACACTCTTTTCGTCGGTCACCCCGGCATCGAGCACTGCCGTGTAGATAATGAACCCGTTGACGGTCTTGCCATAGTCAGGCCTGTCCGCCCATGCGCTCTTGATCCGAAGAATCGCCAACCGCGCTCGTTCATCGAGCCGTGGAAGAAGCAACTTGAGATGTTGCAGATCTGGTTGGCGCTCTGGATCAGAAACGAACCAGATATCGATGTTCCACTCCCCTGGCTCCGAGCGATATCGGACGCCGAGGTAGAGGCCATCGGGCTACGTCGGATCTGCATTCCACGTCCCGGTATCGTTGCGGAAGAGTACGGAACGAACGTCATGATGAACTACGAGTTGAGCTCCTGCGTCGGCCACCTTCGCGATTGGGAGTTCGGTGCAGATGACTGTGAAGTCGAGATCTCGACGAACCATGACTCCGAGTGCTGAGCTCCCGACGCGAACTGGTAAGCCGAGGTCTCCTAATAGTCTGGGCAGTCCAAGCTCGCCCTCTACGTCGGTGACCTCTTGTTGTACCCACAGTTCATTGTCGAGAAGCTGCGCGTCAGTTGCCATGAACTTTCCACTTGTCGCAAAACGAAGCCTGGCTGCGGCTCACACGGCGATCCTTGCACCGCGCACGCTCGAGCTGAGAACCGGTTTTGGAGAGCGGAGGTCGCCTCGGACGATGAGAGAACCGCATCGATCCTCTTCCCCTTATTCACCAGGACATAACGAAACCTTTGGGGCTTTTGCGTTGACAAGTGAGGGGCCCCGAAACCGCCTCTGACCTGCTCCAATGGAGCGGAAGACGAGATTCGAACCCGCGACCCTCACCTTGGCAAGGTGCGACGATCGGTCTAGCCAGTTCTCAGTGCTCCGAAGGCATGCAACTACGTCCATGGTTTGTCCATCTGATTCGGCTGAATTTGTCCCTGTAGTAGAGCGGTCTACTAGCGCTGTGTCTCGAGAATCAACCAAAGACGATTGATTCGATCAAGAACTGGCCATGACTGCGGCCTCAACAATCTGAATGTCCGGCGGCTGGATTGCCAAGGGCCCGCCGGCCACAGGTATCTGCCAGACCATCGTCATATAGGGCGTCGCCCGCTTGACGGTGCCTGTTGCACATGGAGGGACACCCGTGATCTCGAGCGGACTGAACAACATGGCAGCTGCGGTCGAACCACAGACCGTTGTGCGTTGATGCCACTGGACAAGAGGGCCGTATGGCATCGGCGGCGAAGCGATCGTATTCGGCAGGAGGTAAATGGCGGCAGCAAGGACTTCTTGACCCGAGGGGACCTGCGCGTACACCAGACCGTCGATAGATCCCGGATCCAGCGTCCGTGTAGTTGCCGTATTGGCATCCACAATCGAGGGATTGACGTAGTAGGTGATCGGATAGCCGGCCGGGGACACCAGCTCGTAACCCGCGGAGACTGCGCTGGCAGGAGTCACATATTGGGAAATGGCTGCGCTGGTGGCCTGGACGTACCCGAAGGCATCGATCTCCTGAGAAAACGTCGGCTCCGGCGAGCAACCGGATGCAGCCATGTGGATGTCGTCGGCTCCGTTTGAGCCGTCAGCCAGCAACTCGTTGGCCTCCGCCGACGGAAGGGCCGGGCCCGTGTAGGACCAGTTGGCAGTTGTCATGTTGAGACCGGCCGCCGCGCTGGCGTCGGCACCGTTCATGTTCATGGTGGTCCCGGATTTGGTTCCCATTGCCATGTTGGGCGAATTGGTCACGTCGAGACCGCCTCGGGGTGCCCCGTTGTTACCAGTGCTGCACTTTGCGCCGTTCGTCATCGAGCCGCTCTCCATGCCTTGCATCGACATCCCGGCCGAAGTTGAGGAACCCGACATCGCCATACCGCTCATGTTGGCACCAGTTGTGGCGGCGGCGGCCGGATAGGTGGCGGCGAGGAGCAGGGTGCAGAGGAACCCGACTGCGCCGGCTCCCGAGAGGGCGGGGTGCCGGTGCCGCAGCCAATCGAAGGGCGACACCCATGACGAACGGTCTGTCACCGTCCTCGGCACCATGGCGCAGGCCAGAATGAGGATCAGGGGCCCGGTGTTGGGGTCGGTGCCGGACCCGGTCAGGACTCCGCCCAACCCCTGGGCGGTCACCCAGAACAGCAGGGCCAAAAGGGCCCCGATGGCGAGGAAGACCTCGAGACGTCGGAAGAGGAGCGGTCCGAGACCGACCACGACGGACACCACGGCCAAGAGCCACGTCTGCTGCACGCCGGCGGCACCAAACCAGCTGCCGATATGGTTCAAGAAGCCGGCGTACCAACCGGGCTCCCCCGAGGCCATGCTCGTAATGGAACCGGACACCGAAGAAGCAACCCGGTTGGCGGGCAGGAGAAACAGCGCTGCTGCGAGAAGCCAGAAGCCGGCCCAGACGACGAGCGGGGTGACCGGCCCGCCGAGACCCTGGGCGGCGCCAGACGACGCAATACCGTCGGCCTCGTCATTTTTCGATACTCGGCCCGTGGGCCACGCGATGAGTCCGACGAGCCCATAGAGGAAAACCGATCCTGGCGCGCCGCTGAGTGCGCTGGCTGAACCCAGCAGGAGGCCGCCCAGACCTTCGCCGAAGACCCACACGCCGATGGCCCAGAAGAACGACGTCACCAGCGCGGGACGCACCGCGCGGGGGAACAAGAGGCCTATGCCGATGGCCAGCTGAACGGTGGCGAAGAGGGCGTTCCACACAGCCACGTCGGGCGAGATGAAGTGACCGGCGTTGGTGATGAGCCAGTTGATCGGCTCGGGTTGGCCTGATGCATTGGCCGTGACGTACGTCGACACGAACTGATTGCCGAACATGAAAGGCTGGTACTGCAGCGCAGCGTCGACGATCCAGAACACGCCCAAGACAAGCTGCAGAGCACGCTGCGTGCCGATCGGGGTCGGGACCCTGCGACGTGCTGCGACTCCAGTGACTGTCTCGTCAGTTCCTTCAAGGAGTGCCATGGCTTGCTTCCTTGTCTTTGGGAGTTTCTACGATCTCTGTGGTCTGGTCACCGGGCGATACGTCTCGACGTCTTTGTTGAGATTCCTCGTTTTCGTCGTTGGGCGATTAGGTCTTCGCGATGCTCGTGATGGTTTGTCCCACCAACCAGCTGATTGAACTCAGTGCCTCAGGGAGGGTCCAGTTGGGCCTGGCCTGATCGTCCAGATTCTGGAGGCCACCGGCGTTGAGAAGATCAGTCAGGCTCTTCTCGAGGTGCCCGTCCAGATCCGGCGGATTCGAATCGCTGAATCGCAGACGTCCGGCGGCGTCGATGAGGAAATACCCATCGGTGTGATTGACGTCGTAGGTGAGGGGCTTGCCCGTGTACCAGTCGATTTTGGGCGGCTGCGCCTCGGGCACGATCTGCACTGAGACACCCAGGTATTTCCACAGTGCGTCGAGGTTGGCTGGTGTCCCCGTGAGCAGTGGCCAGTCGGCCCCGAACTCCTTCGAGTAGGCGGCCAGCCGGGCTGGAGAGTCTCGACCCGGGTCGACCGTGATCTCCATAAAGACCACCTTGTGCCCGAGTCCGGCGGCCTCGACATCGCGTTGGAGCGCGATGAAGGCGCCCGTCACCAAGGGACACTCGTCCTGGCACAGGGTGAGGAAGGGAGCCATCACAATGTCCTTGCCCCGGTAGGCGGCAAGCGAAGTCGGGGCGCCGGCCGAAGAAATAAGCGGGATGTCGGGTATCGCCCGGCTCTCCACGATGCCCTGGCTGGCCGGCGGTGGGGCGGGGTCTCCCCTACCGCCGCAGGCTGCCAACAAAGAAGAAATGGAGAGCAGAAGGAGTGCCAGGACCGCTCCGCGCCGCTCGAGTCGCCGAGAAGCCTGAGCAGCTCGGTTCACGGGACCCGCTCGGGCTCTCCAACCAGCTGGAGTGCGGCGGAGGCATCGAGTTCGCGGTCGATGCGAACCGCACTCCGTTCATCCATGTGCAGCCAGCGCAGGGCGACGGGGATCATGGGCCAGAGCATCAGCGTGTCGCCCACCACCCACATGATGTCGCCGCCGATGTGGAGATCCTCCACGTAGGAGGGGCCCCAGGTCCGGTGGGTGGCGAAGTAGGCCGGAAAGATCTCGTGACTGGCTCCGGCTAGCGACAACCCGGTGAAGGTGTCGATCGGAATGGCCATGAATAGGTAGAAGAACTGCAGCGCCGGATGGAGGCGGTAGCAGTTCGGGTCCGAGCCAAAGATCTGGCGCCAGAAGAGGTAGCCGACGACGAGGAACGCCAGGTGTTCGGCGTTGTGCACACTCTCGTGGGTAAGCGTGTAGTTGTACCAAACGGTCAGATGCGTGATCGGGATCATGACGGCGTAGAGCACGAAAGCCACGACGGGGTGGCCGAGCGCTTTGGCCACCTTGGACCGCAGCACTTCGCTCACCCCAATGTGGGCCGTGCCGGTGGTCGCCCGCCAGGCCAGGTCGATGGGCGAAGCAATGGCGAAGAGTGGCGCCGCCACCATGATCAGCAGCAGGTGCTGGACCATGTGATCCCAGAACAGCTCACCGTCATAGACCCCGACGAAGCTGAAGATCGCCACCCCCGTCGTGAGGAGAGCGCCGAGGAAAGCCACCGTCTTGCCCAGAGACCACCGATGGCGTGGATGCAAGGTGTTGTTGCGTTGGACCCCCCAGAGGTAGAGGGCCAATGCGACCAGGATCATCGCCACCGGGACGAAATCGAACTGTGTGGAGGTGAACTCAGAGCCGCGCAGGGGCGGGAGCGGCGCGTCGTAGAGGGCGGCGATCACATCTTCCACGGTACTACTACACGCTGTAGTAGTACAATCTGGCCATGGGTCCTGAGGCTTTGCCAGACTCCCCTTGTGGGGTCGAGACGATGAAGCGGCTCGGGGATCTCGAGCGCAAGGTCATGGACGTGTTGTGGGATTCACCCGGTGAACCACTGACGGGCCGTCAAGTCGCCGACGACCTCGGTGATCGGGCCTATACAACCGTCCTCACAATCCTCGACCGACTCCGACGCAAGGGAATGGTCACTCGTACCACCGAAGGACGGATCCACCGCTTCGCCGCCTCAGATACGCGGGAGAGCTACATGGCCGAGCTCATGCTCGACGCCATGGACGACTCCAGCGACCGGGGTGCAGTACTGGTCCGTTTCGCAGAATCCGTTTCTTCAGACGAGGCCAAGGTGCTTCGTCGGGCGCTCGACGAGGCCAAACGCAAGCCGCCGCTTCGATGACCCTCTTGTTGGCTGCCCTTTTACTTGGCGTACTTTCTGTCATGTTGGTCGGACCGACAAGCACCTGGCTCGCTGGGGCCTCGTGGGTCTCGCGGGCGCCCCGCTCTGCCGTCATCCTCTGGCAGTCGATCGGATTGAGTGCGATTGCTTCGGGCATTGGTGCCGGACTGGCGGTTGCCGGCTATCGATATCACGCTGGCTTCGCAGCCGGCTTGCGCGACCTGGTCACCAGCCTCTTCGGCGGGCACCCGCTGCAGGGACTCGGAGTGCCCAACGCCCTCGGCCTCACCCTCGCAGCAGATCTTCTGATCGTCTTGTTCGCCTGTTTCGGTTCCGTGATCGCGGGCACGGTCAGAGCACGAGCACGGCATCGCCGGCTCCTGAATCTGTTGGCCCGCCAATCGTCCGACTACCCGGGGACCGATCTCCTCGAGGACAGTCGACCCGTGGCCTACTGCCTGCCTGGACGTCGACCCAGAATCGTCGTAAGCAAGGGTGCACTGGAATTGCTCAGCTCTCCGCAAGCCCAGGCCGTCATCGAACACGAACGAGGCCATGCGCACGAGCACCATGGCCTCGTCATGCTTCCTATGGGAGGGGTGCGGAAGCTCTTTGCCTGGGTCCCTTACGCACGATTGGCACCTGTCGAGATTGCCTCTCTGCTCGAGATGTCGGCGGACGACTATTCCACCAGGCGCAATGACCCGATCAACCTCGCGACGGCTCTGGTTCGCATGTCCACGACTGAACACGTGCCCAACTGCGCGTTCGGCGCCGCCGCCAATGCCGTCCCGAGTCGCGTACACCGTCTCCTACAGGATGAACGAACTTCGAAGAGAACGGCTTTGGGCTGCGGCATCGGCGCTGGCGTCATCATTTCGGCGCCGCTCGCCTTGATGCTGCTCGTCTGACTGAACGGTTCGTTCGCCGACAAGGCGCCCCGGACCGGGTGCTACCGCCTTGAGTCTGCCCCAGAGTGCTACAGCCGCTCAGCGGTCACGCCCGGGGGCTCGCCCTATCGTTCCAGCCGGGGAGCGGAATTTCGAGAGCGGAAGACGGGATTCGAACCCGCGACCCTCACCTTGGCAAGGTGGGACGATCCGTCCATCCGTTTCAGCGCCGTTCGCAGACGTGCGGCTCCGTCCAGGGGTTGTCCACCTGAACCGGCTGAATTCGTCCCGTAGTAGAGCGGTCTACTAACGCTCGCGCAAGAATCAAAGTGCGAGGAGGAACCAAGGATGACCAAACAACGATTGTGGGAGATCATCGCCGGGGAGCGCAACGCCATCCTGGCCACCGTTGGTGAGGATGGCTTGCCCCAGCTCTCGAACATCTACTACCTCTTCGAACCTCTGACAGAGAGAGTCCGGTTCTCGACCACGACGGATCGGATAAAGGGCCAGAATCTTCTGCGCGACCCTCGCGCCTCGCTCCACGTGGCCGGTCCTGATTTCTTTAATTTTGCCGTTGTCGCAGGACCTGTTTCCGCGGCGGTAGCTCGACACGCCGATGATGATGCCGTCGAGAAGCTGTTCGGAATCCATGTCGGCCTCGGGGCGACGACACAGCGGAGTGGCTTCGGCGAAGAAATGGTGGCCACCCACCGGATGGCCGTTGAGCTGCGCGTTGACCGTATATACGGTCAGATTCTCGACAGATGATCACGACTTCGTCACCAGGAAGGACGGTTCTATCGTGAACAAGGACGCTGACTTCGATGTTCTTCGCCGAGACGTCCAATACCTCTTGGACCGCACGGCAATCCTCGACCTCATCGCCGAGCACAGCCGAGGTCACGATCGTCGCGACGCTGACCTCATCACCATGGCCTACCACCCCGATGGGATCGACGAGCACGGAAATGCCGTCAACACCGGTGCCGCCTATGCAGCATGGATCAATCCGGTGCACGCAGCGGGTTCTGAGGTGCACACCCACAACATCACCACGCACCTGTGCGAAATCGATGGCGACACTGCGCATTGTGAGAGCTACGTCCTCGTGTGCCTCCTGAACCATGACGGAGTAACCGCACGCGTCATCAGTGGTCGCTATCTCGACCGGCTGGAAAGGCGTAATGGGAAGTGGAAGATCGCCCTACGACGATCAATCGTTGAGCTCATGTTCACGGCGGACGCGTCGCTGCTACAGACCGAAATCGTCAAGGACCAGGGCTATCCGCGAGGCACTCGAGACAGCAGCGACCTGTCGTACGTCAGACCGCTCACCCTCGACGCAGCAGCACCAAGGCCCTGGTCCGGCGACCCATTGTGAAGTGGGGAGATGCGATCCCAGATTCCTCATCGCTACTGACATTGATTCACCCGGCGATACCAACGGATTCGTAGAACTGATTGAGCACGCGCTGACATGGCACCGAGGTCAAGCGACTCCCGTTGGCGCCGAAGGACAGATGCTCGCACGCTGGTCGGGGAAGCAGACGTCTTGAGGTATGAAGCTGCCACCGGGAGAGGTATTGGGCATCGAACCAAATTTAACTAGCTTCTGACACTTCCTTGTCAGCCACGCTGGTCCCACGAAAGCATGCCCAATATCGCCGGGCATGCGGCGGTGTGGGATCGATCAAATATCTGACGACAAGGCGCCATCTCGAAACAAGAGAACCCCGGTCTTCGGGCCGGGGTTCTCTTGTTTGTTCTCCGGGGAGCCAGGCTTCGCGTCGTACGCCGGCTCTTCCCCGCTGATCCAAGGAAATGTGGACTGCATCCCATTGTGCGCCCCATTTTCCGCCGTATCTGTCGCCAATGCGGCAGATGGAGTGTCATCGTCGCGACACAAAGGACCAGACCCATCTCCGGCGGAGGGCTATCCGACCTCACGAACCAAAACGGGGTGCTCCTAAACACCTGTGTCGAGGACGATGCCGGTCCAGCATCGAAGGTCGGACCCCGGGACCGGGACCCTATGCCGTGGAGCTTGGCCCTTATCCCTTTCACTAAGCAGGAGCGGGCACCAAGGTCCCGAGTTTCGTGCTGTACACAAGAAGATGTGGTTGCCCTAGGGGATAAGGCTGATTGGGCCCGAACGATACTGGGTCATTCGATCGGGGAAGGGTGACGTTCCGGAGCCCATAACCCGCCTCGGTGAAATTGGCCACCGTCAAACTTTTCCAGCGTGATCCGCGATGGCAGCAAAGATGCCCAAGGTTGCGCATACCGACACCACCGCTGCATACGTGGCATTTGAGCTATCTGCTGCAGCGGCAGGGCTATTCGGGCTGGGGGCGGGGAAATAGGGTCGGACGGGTATGAGGGGGCCCCGATAAATGGTCCAGTTGACCACTATCGGGGGCTCACCTCAGACCGACCAAAGTGCTTGCACGAATGTCGCAGACATGCAATAGTCGTTTAGCCATGTGAGGGCCTTTCTTTTTGTGTGGAAAGGTCGGGGCTCTTTGGCGTGAGCAATGCGGCAGTGGGCCGTATCGATGGCGGCCAAGACGACTGCCTCATAAAACGAAAGAAGCGGGGTGGGAATGAAGGACAACGTGGTAACGCGCGCTCTGACGACCAGGCTCAAGCGGACCTTGAAATTGGGTGTGTTTCTTCCGGCGATAGCTCTGCTGGTTGGGCTATTCACCATGATTGGCGGCCAAAACGCAGGAGCCATTTATCTGCTTGGCCCCGACCCCACCAGCATGACGGGGACTTCGGGTTGCATCGGTTCAGTTGTCACCTTCTACGGCCATGAATTCTACGGCGGGGGCATGACCGCAGATTTCGGAAGCTATGCGTCCAACGTCTACAACATCAACGTTCCCATCGGCGACAACGACACCGCCAACGCGACGGTGCCGTCTGCGCCTGCGGGGACGTACACCGTGACGCTCACTGACCGCTACGGGAACGGTGCAGTTCCGGGTACGTTCACCATCCTGCCGTGCATTGTCATTCCACGCGGCAACTGGATCGCGAACAGTGCCGTGATGTCGTTCAAGCCTCCGCTCGTAAATAGCGGCACGGGCACATCGTCGAGCGCCACGAGTAGCTTTGCCCTGAAGCAACCCTTCGATATGCAGGTGCTCGACAAGTCCGGCTCAGCCACGATGTCAATGTCTCTGGGCTCCAACGACTGCTCAAGTCTGTCTGAGGGCTCCGCGACCGCGACTACGACGCTGAACGTCAGCTGGAAACCCGATTCGATCGAGTCCACCTCGGTCACTTTCACGGGGTTCTCCGTAAGCGAAACCAGCACGGGCGGTCTCTCGTTGACGTTCGGGGGTGACGGCACGGGCGCCACCGGCTCCTATGCCAGCACCGACAATGGAGCGAGCTCAACTCTGACTCTTGACTCTGCGACGACGCCCGCTGAGATCGCGAAATCCTGCGCCACTAAGGGCGGACTTAAGTCCATCGATTTCGCCGTCGTGGGCGCCAACCAGCTCTCCATCGGGTAACAACAGCAGCGAATGGAAGGGGGCCCTTCCACCGAACGAGGCCCTCTTCCATTCGCATCATTCAGGGAACTGAGCGCTCACTCCTGGCCGCCAGCCAGCCTCGCAAAGAGGGCGGGGCGGGTTTCGATAACGTGGCGTAACCTTTCACCGGTGCGAGAACGGGCTTGGTTGGCTTCGGCAGCATTGCCGCTGATATTCGTTGCAGGCTGCGGAGTCTCGACAGCCACAACGTCTTCGCCGTCCACTACACGCCCCCAAATACCCGACACCGTCACGGTGCCGATTCCCGTCACCTCCACGTCGACCACCGCGCCGGCAAGCGCCGAGGATTCCGCCACTGGTTCCATCGCCAAATGCACCGCCCCAGTACTGAGGCCGTTTGCGGAGCTAGCGCTGGCGAACAATGCGACTGTGACGTACCTTTGGTCGGCCAGCGGAGATCCCGAAAATGCTTCCCAGCTCTGTTACACCACTACCGCCGACGGGGGTACCGGCTTCGCCGATCCCGCCCCTTGTTCGATGGCTCCCGGTTCCTTCAAAGTCGGACCGTTCATTTACCGAACGGGCATGCCGGTGTTCCTCACCTACAACAACAGCCATCTCTGTTACTACAACGGTGCGCCCTCCTGACCTCTGTGGCCAGCAGGATGGAGGCGAGCGAACCGAATGGTCCGAAGGTCGTGTCATGGAGATCTGCCGTGAGGGCGCCCCGGGTCGTCAGCACGTAACGGAGGTACAGCAGGACGCAGAACAGCCAAGCCAATGCAGCCGACCGATGAGAACGTCGCTCACCTCATGCGGGGCTAGGTGCTGGTCGACAGCTATCCGCCAAGCGGTGAACAGACCGGCAGTGCCGAAGCCGATACCGAAGATGTTCAAACCAATCCAACGAGTGCTCGTCATGCGCAGTCCTCCAAGGCGATTCTCAGAACCCCGGTCCACCCAATGGGGTCAACCGCACATGGAGCGGAAGACGGGATTCGAACCCGCGACCCTCACCTTGGCAAGGTGTTTGAGTTCGTCCACGGGCGCCCCAGCGAGTCTTCTGAGCCGGCCTCCGGTCCAGGGAACGTCCAGCGAATTCGCCCAAATCCCACCCTGTTGTAGAGCGGTCTACTACGAGATGAGCATGGTGTGGGAGGTCCCCGTTGCGGCGGAATACTGGCAAATTCAGCCGTCCGACGTTCAGGTCATCGAGCCGGCGACGATACACACAAGCTCGTGAAACTGCTGTCCTTGGCGCGTGAGTGGATGTCGCCGCTAGACCCTCCAGCATCGATCTGACGGAACGATTCGCCTGGGGTGTGGGGACCCGCACCGGACACGCGCTTACCGACAACAACTGAGGTTCGCCAGGTAGTCGATCGGCTAGCGCCAGATAGGCTGAGCGGGTGAACTCCGCGAGCGCCTCGACCGAAAAGAACGGCCGATCAATTCCATTGAGTGCGGCGCAAACTCGCGTCATCACGGCAGCCTTGGACTTGTTTTCTCGCCATGGTGTTGGTGGGACGTCGTTGCAGATGATCGCCGATGAGATCGGCGTCACGAAGGCGGCCGTTTATCACCAGTACAAGACAAAGGACGAGATTATCCTTGCCGCGGCGGAGTCGGAGCTGAGGCGGCTGGAGTTTGTCATCGAGGCGGCCGAAGCTGAGTCCACCGTGAGGCGAGCGCGGGACTCACTCATCGCCGGCATAGTCGATCTTGCCATCGACCGCGGGCGTGCTGCCAGCACCATCCTGAGCGATCCAGTGATCGTCGGGTTCTTCGCTGATCACGGTGAATTCCGAGATGTGATGCACCGTCTGCGTCACATCCTTGTCGGAGACGACACGACGCCGGAAGCCCGCGTTCAGGACCGCCATGCTCATTGCCGCCATCAGTGGTGCCGTCATGCACCCTTTTGTGGCCGACCTCGATGATGAGCTGGTGCGAGTCGAGCTTCTACGCCTGGCGCGGCGTTTTCTTTCGCTGCCGGCCTGAGTCTGGCGCGTGGGCGCGGACAAACTCTCGCTGGTTGCCTAACGCTCCTGCTGCAGATAAACGTACAGGCCGCGAATCCTATCGTTGGTGTCGAATTCAAACACGGTCAGCGAGTTGATGACGTTTACGGTGTCGCCTCGAAAGTGGCGTTCTTCGATCTCGTAATAGACCAACGCCCCCAGCTCCGAGATCCGCCTCACGATGGTCTCGAATGACTCCGTCGCCGAGGCCCACCGTGTCAGCATTTTGGTGTACTCGCTCCAGTCCTGCACCTCGAGAAACGTGCCAACTCGTTCAAAATCCTGAATGGCAACGAATTCGGCCAGAGGCAGCCCAATCAGCTTGATCCTTCACGTCAGCCACCAGGCGCTTGCATCGCACGGTCGTAGTCGAGGACCCTCTGCGTCAAGTGACCAGCACCCTCGGCGGCTTCACGATCCATCTAGTCTGGTTGGACGGGGACCGCGTGGCAGGATGTGCGGGAGGTCCTCGGTCGGTGAGCATTCCGGGCCGGGCACCGCACACGTAGGGAACGGCGTTCACGAGACCGTTGGCGTTGTAGGCGGGCACGAAGGACGCCAGGTCATCGAGTGGCACTGGGAACGGCATGCTCAAGTCGATCGGCGCATCACCGTGAATCCGGATCCGCCAACCCGTGGGCTGCAAGCCCCAATCGGGCTCCACGTCCATAGCCACGAAGCCGTACTGCGTGAAGCGAATCCGGTCGGCTCCCCCGCTGCGGCCCGTGACGACAACCCGCTGCGCCGCCGCCGTGCCTGCCTTGATCTCACCGGCGACAATCATCATGTCTTCCCTGGCTGCGGCCACACCACCCTCCCCGACCCATTCGTCGATTTCGAACCCCGCCAAGTCGGCCAGCACGCTGAGCGGCGGCTGGTACTCACCGAACAAGTGGTTCTTGCGGCGCTCCGGATCAAATTCCACCAACGGCTTCCCGAATCGCATCTGCTCCATGACCATGTGCGCCGACGGCCGGTGCGAGAGGTCGCCGAATTCCTCGATCTCGATCAGGTCGACCCTTCGCTGGATCGACAAAAGCGCCATGGGGAGAGTCTCGGTCACGAAGCCGGGATCACTGCCGCTTGCCCAAACCGATGTGCCGCCACTCTCGCAAGCCGCATGGAGACGGGCCAAGTTGGCACTGCTGAGGCGGACTCCTCGAGCAAACAGATCGCTACACGTTGAGACCACGTTGGTGCCTGCGGCGAGCAAGGCAACGACGTCTTCGACAAGCTCGTCTTCGTTGAGTCCGGCCCGGGTCTGGCCCTTGCCCAGTCGCACGCGGCATGTAGATGCAGCAATCCGCTTCGAGCTTGAAAATCAGATCGCGGTCGGTGGTGGCGATCCACGCCAGTCGGAGCCTCTCCGCACAAGCTCCCCCGCGTCGATACCCTCCTTCGCCGCGTCATAGACCCGGACCCCGACCAGCTCGAGCGCGGGATGGCGTATGACCTCCCGCAGGGCTCGCTGGCCGGTGTTGCCTGTCGCCCACTGGATGACGCGGTACCTCGATGTCCCCACGGATCCCTCCTGCCGGTATTCGCGGTGCGCAGAGTAGCCGATCGGCTAGCCTCGGACAACCTAGCCGCACGAGCAGGCGCAGGTCAGTCATGTGGTGATTACGGGAAGAGACTCCCAACCTCGGACCGTCGACGTCGGCGCCCGTCGGATGTTGTCCCAGTCGACCTCCCAGTGGGGAAATCGCTTCAGGACTTCGTCGAGAGTGACGCGACCTTCCATCCGGGCCAGCGCGGCACCCAAGCAGAAGTGAATGCCATAGCCGAACGTGAGGTGCTGACCGATGTCGCGATGAATATCGAACCGATCGGGATATTCGTATTTGTCACCATCCCGGTTGGCCGACCCCGTAAGACAGATCATGGCGCTCCCGGCTGGCACGGTCTGATCGTGTAATTCGACGTCATGGGCGACATAGCGGGCGACGTGCGGGGTGGGCGGCTCGAAGCGCAAGAGCTCCTCGATGGCATTGGCAACGAGTGACCGATCCTCTACCAGCTCGCGACGTTGATCTGGGTGTTCTGCGAGCACTTTGCCCATCCAACCAATGAGGCGATTCGTGGTCTCGTTGCCGGCGCCCGAGATCAACGCTCACATACATGAGGACTTCGTCACGGGTCAGCTTTCCTCGTCGTGCCTTGCTCGTCCTCAAATTCGACGAACAACAACTCCGACATAAGGTCGTCGGAGGGATGCGTCGCCCGCCAGTCGATGTAGTCGGAAAAGAAATCCGCTTGGCCGATGTTTTCTGCCGACACCTCCATCGGCTTGCCCGGATCGGTGCGCAGTGATGCGTTGGCGCGATCACGCGCCTCCTCTTGGTCCGATTCGGGAACTCCGAGCAGCATTCCGATCGTTCGCATCGGGATTTGCTCCCCAAGGTCGGCCACGAAATCAAGACGGCCGGCACCGACCAGTGGATCAAGAACGCGCCCACAGAACTCTCTGACCTTTTCCTCGAGGGCCAGCATCTTCTTCGGAGTGAACACACGGGAAAGCAGACCCCTATGCACGTCGTGCAGCGGAGGGTCCTCGAAAATGACAATCCCGGGTGGTATCTCGATGTTCGCTTTGATGAACTCGAGCACCGAACCACGAGCGGAACTGAAGATCTGCCGATCGAGGAGGCCGCGCTGGACGTCCTCGAACCGGCTGACGGCATAGAAATCGTGCTCTTCGTTGTAGTAGAGCGGCGATTCTTCTCTAAGCCGGGCATAGACGGGATAGGGATCCGCGTCGATCTCACGGTCATAGGGGTCGTAGTAGACGTCGGTCATCGTCATCGCTTTGTCTCCCTGCTCGAGCGAGCGTTTGCGTTATCGCCCAGCCCTCTGTGCTCCATCAACCAGATTGCAATAGTAGCCGATCGGCTAGTCTCGGCGCCGAAGGGTGATCACGGGGAGGAGCGGAATGACCGAGTTAGAAGGCAAGTTCGCGATCATCACCGGCGCAGGATCCGGAATGGCGAGGGCGTCGACGAGGGTCTTCGTCCGCGAGGGCGCCCGAGTCCTCGCCGCCGACATCAGCGGACGTCAGGAGGATACGGCCGCCGAACTTGGCGAATGCGGTCGTGCCGTTTCAGTGCGATGTCACCAAGGAGGATCAGGTCGAAGCGATGTTCGCAGCAGCTCTCGACACGTTTGGACGCATCGACGCCGTTCTGAACGTGGCCGGTATCGGCAGCGCTGGAGAGCTGGCCGAGGTCTCGATGGACGAGTACGACAGAATTATGGATGCCGACCTGAGAAGCGTGATGCTCGGAACCAAACACGGCATCAGAGCGATGCTCCCGACCGGTGGCGGCGTCATCCTCAACTGGTCATCGACTGGAGGGATGAACGCCACTCCGTTTCCTGTGAGCGTGTACTCGGCCGCCAAAGCCGGTGCCATTGCGCTAACGAAAGCGGCAGCCGTCGAGTACGGAACCAAGGGGATACGAGCGGTCGCCATATGCCCCGGCTTCATCGAGACCGAGATGTCCGGAGGACCGGGAGCAGCGGCCCGGCATCCTCAGCTCGTACAGGGCACGGCGCTCAAGCGGGGAGGACAACCCGAGGAGGTCGCCGAGTTGGCAGCGTTCCTCTGCTCCGACCGAGCGAGCTACATCACAGGAGCCGTGATCCCGGTCGACGGCGGGATGACCGCAACACTGGCCTGAAAACCTCCCATGAAAAGGGCGGCCCCTCGCCTCACGAACGTAGGAAGATCAGCACCTCGTGCTCTTCGAGAACGGGTTTCAATCGCTACGACGCGAGACATTGGTCACGAGGACCTCGTTGGCGAACTGATCACTGGCCGTTGTGGACTTCGGCGAAGGATCTCAAAGAGACGGGGTCGAAAAACCGCCTCTGACCTGCTACTTTGGAGCGGAAGACGGGATTCGAACCCGCGACCCTCACCTTGGCAAGGTGGGACGTTCCGTCTTTCCAGTTCTGGAGCATCGACGGACGTACCTGTCCGTCCGGAGATTGTCCACCTGATCCGGCTGAATTCGTCCCTGTAGTAGAGCGGTCTACCAACGCTCGCATAAGAATCAAGATGCGAGGAGGAACCAAGGATGACCGAACAATGCTTATGGGAGATAGTCGCCGGGGAACGCAATGGCATCTTGGCCACCGTCGGTGAGGATGGACTACCCCAGCTTCTCGAATATCTATTACCTCTTGGATTTCTCGACGTGGTGTGTCCGGTTCTCGACCACGACTGATCGAATCAAGGGCCGCAATCTCCTGCGTGACCCCCGAGCGTCCCTCCATGTGACCGGTCCTGATTTCTTCAATTTTGCCGTTGTGGCAGGACCAGTTTCGATGGCGGTAGCTCGACAAATCGATGATGACGCCGTCGAGAAGCTGTTCGAGATCCATGTCGGCCTGGGTGCGAAGGCAGAACGGAGTGGCTTCGGCGAAGAAATGCTTGCTAGCCAACGGATGGCGGTTGAGCTTCACGTTGACCGTATATATGGTCAGATTCTCGATAAATGACGGCGACTTCGTCATCAGGAAGGACCCGTTTCGTTGTGAGAGAACATGACAAGTTCGAGGCGCTTCGCCGAGACGTCCAATATCTCTTGGACCGCGCGAAGTCTTGGTTTGTGTTGGAGCGTGCAATGTCTCGAACTGATGATGACTATGTCATCGGGATTGCACCCTTGGGTCGGCTCCGGCGCCTGGTTGTTGCTCCTGAACAATGACGCGGTGCGACCAAGCGGGCGGGAGAGAAAGGAGAGATCGATGCGTGCCGTGATCGTGCGCGAGTACGGCGCGGCGCCGGTGGTAGTTGACGTGCCGACGCCACAACCGGGACCGGGACAAGTACGGATCAAGCTGACAGCGGCAGGAATGAACCCGATGGACCGTACTCTGGCCACAGGCCAGTGGCGCCCCATGCCTGCCACGTTCCCGATGGTGCCCGGCGCCGACGGGGCTGGTGTCGTCGACGCGGTCGGTGAAGGGACGGTGCGGTTTTCCCCCGGTGACGATGTCTTCGGCCAGCTGCTCATGGCCCCACTTGGCTCGGCCGGTACATACGCCGAATATGTCGCGGTTACCGAAGCCGCGCCGCTGTCCTTGGTGCCGGAGGGCATGGATCTAGTGGAGGCCGCAGCGCTGCCGACGGCTGGGATGACCGCTATGTCGCTCGTAGACGGTGTGCTTGACCCCCTCGCCGGAAAAATCCTTTTGATCGTTGGTGCGGGAGGGGGCATCGGGTCATTTGCTACCCAGTTCGCCGTCAACGTGGGGCGCGTGCGTCATAGCTAACGTGCGTCAGGAGGCCGCCGATCGAATGCATGAATATGGCGTAGCGGAAACGATCGATCACACACTCACGCCGCTAGCGGCGGCAGTGCGCGAGTCACACCCCGACGGCATCGATGCCCTCTTGGACCTGGCCAGTGCTCCGGACGCATTCGGCAAGCTGGCCGCCCTGGTGCGCCCAGGGGGCACGGCGGTTTCTACGACGTTCGCCGCGGATACGGCCTTACTCGACTCGGCAGGGGTCAAGGTGCTCAACTTCGCGCTTCACCATTTTGACAAGGCCGGGATCGACTCATCCGGGGCGTCCAGCGAGCTCTTAAACCGCGTCGCCCACTCTGTATCGACCGGATGCATCGTAGTCCCGCCGATATGCCGCATTCCCATCGATCAGGCGCCAGCTGTCTTGACCGTCGCCGACCGGTGGCCAACTGAAGGAAAGACCGTCATCGCGCTCTGACCACCTATCGACTGCAAAGACTGCAATACCCTTTGGTCGCCGGTGCCATCCACTGAGTTCGGGCGAGCTCGCAACCATCGAGGGTGCGATGGTCGCGACGAGTACCAACATCCGCTCACTGCTTGCAGTGGCGAGTATTTGGTTAGCGGAAGCACGGAAACCTTTGCGACAGACCCGGAGTGACACAGCGAGGAGGCTGGCCATGACAAGGACGAAGAGGACGAACGTGCAAGTACGGCGGGCCTACGACGTGCCCGAACCGAGCGACGGGGCGAGGGTACTGGTCGACCGTATCTGGCCGCGGGGACTCACCAAGGCGAAAGCCGATCTCGACGAATGGTGCAAGGAGGTCGCGCCGTCGACGGAGCTACGCAAGTGGTACAGCCACGATCCGGCACGGTTCAAAGAATTCACACGCCGCTATTACGCCGAACTGAAACAGCCCAAGCGATCCGACGCTCTTGACCACCTGAGGGAGTTGGCCAAGCACCGGACACTGACCTTAATTACCGCGACCAGACAGCCCGAGATCAGCGAGGCGGCGGTTCTCGCGAGGGTGCTCAGTCACTGAGGTCCAACCGACTCAACTTGCTCGGTCTGCGCCAAAGTCTCCAACGGTCTCACCGGAGGCATGGACAACCCCTTGAAACGCGTCCAACGGGAAGCTTTCGGCTTTACCAATTTCGAGAACTTCCGCATCATTGCCCCGCTCTATGGCGGCAAGCCGAACTTCAGAGTCCTCGAACTCGATCGTGGCGACGTGAGCGGTCAGGGGACAACCAAATGGCTTCCTACCAGGGACTTCTTGAGAGCGGAAGACGGGATTCGAACCCGCGACCCTCACCTTGGCAAGGTGTTTGAATTCGTCCACGGTGTCATGACGAGTGCTCTGAACTGGCCTCCCGTCTACGGAAAATCCACCGAATCCGCCCAAATTGAACCCTGTTGTAGAGCGGTCTACTAGTGGATCGCTCGCAACGGTTTGGACGCCCCGAAGATCCGCATGTTTTCAGCTCAAGAGAGGCACACTTCATCAGCTCAGTGCGCTGGATGGCCTGGATTGCACGTGAGGCGATCCGACTTGGAAGACCCGGTCGCAGCGTTCCTCAAATGCGGAGCAATGACACCTGACCTGGCCAGCCCCGACAAGAGGATCTCCGGTAGGACAGCCACCCCTCTCGGATCTTTCACACCCGGTATCCGCCATTCATTTTGACCACAGAGGTTGGACGGCTGGTATCCACGGGCAATTAATTCCCCCCTCACCCCAGAGGGTCAGCTCGCTCGAAGACGACTCGACATACAGATGTCGGTGTCGCTCAGGCCTTGTCCCCTGAGTCCGTGGCCGGGGCGTGATCGCGGAGGTAGCGGATCAGTCCGACCACGTCGTCGGGCACCAAGCGGCCGATCGCCCCAGAGGAGTAGACGCTGACCACGACCTGGCCGTCGGGGTTGAGCACGAAGCCGGTGGATTGGAGGAACCCACGCTCGGGATCGACGAACGCGCCCGTCGCTTCCGAGGTAGCACTGGCGTCGGCGGAATGTCCGATCGGGAACGTGAGGCCGTGCTTCGCCACCAATTCGGAAGTCGTCGCCTCGTCATCGACCGAGAGGGCCACCACCTTGGCACCCACCTCGGCCAGGATGCCCAAGGCTCGCTGGAAGGCGCGTAGCTGCGCATTGCAGTAGGGGCACCAGGCGCCCCGGTAGAACAGGACCACGCCGAAGCCACCGGCCAGCGCGTCCGAGAGGGAGAGAGTCTCTCCCGCGGAGAGCGCCACGCTGAGGGTCGGAAATCGGTCACCGGGATGCAACAGTGGCAAGGCAATTCTCCAATGAGGTAGTTGAGGATGCGCGGTTCGTGACGTGGTTGGCGGGCCGTCGGACTATTTCACGGCGATGACGTCCACGGGCCGGATGTCGGGGTCCTTGGCCAGCAGGTCGGCCGCTACTTGGCCCAAGGCGGTGGGGATCTCGCCGCCGAGGTGAGCTTGCCGGGCGTCCTCGGTCTCGAACGAGTCGAAGATCCCGTACGTGGTGTCGCTGATCTTAAAGGCGTACCACGTGATGGTGCCGGGCTCCTGCACAGCCAGGGCTCGGCCGCCTTCGAGGAACGCGCCGAGCTCGTCGCCCTTGCCGGGCTTGGCCTCGAGCAAAGCAAGTAGTCCCAGTTTCACTGTCATGCTGGTCTCCTTTCGTGGGGGCAACGAATCTCACGGGTGAAGACTCCCGCGATCTCGTCGGGGGGCTGGGCGGCCGCCGACTCGGCGGGACGGCTGACCTGCTCGGTGATCATGGTCGGCATAATCCTGCTCTCCTGGGCCACTCCGGGTCTTGCGGACCCATCAGGTCCGTCGTGTGGTGAGTGGCACCGGCGGAGTTGGTCTTACCTGCGGACCTACCTTTCCGGAGAGGCCGAGCCGGCCGGACCACCAATGGCGGCCACAAGGCCTTCGAAGTCCTGCACGCAGGGATTGCAATTGGACAGGTGGGCTGCGATCCCGGGGAAGCGGCGGGCCGCGTCGCCGTGAGCGAGCTGGCGTTCAACGTAGCGGTCCAGCAGCTCGAAAGTCTCGGCGCAGCCGACGTCGGCCGGATCGGTCCGCAAGAACCGCTCCAACCCTCCCCACCTATTCATGGCTGCCTCGAAACGTCGTCGTCCAGATACCCGTGAGTGACCAACGCGGCCCGCAACTTACGTCGGGCGTCGAAGAGCGTCTTGTAGATGGCGTTGCGGTTGGAGCCGAGCTCAACCACCAGCGCGTCCAGCGGAACCCCGTTGAGCACGATCGCCACAAAGATCCGCCTCTGGTGATCGGTGAGTTCCTCATCGACCGCCCGCCGCAGGCCAGCGACGACCTCGCCCCACTCCGCCGCGTCGGCCGGGACGAGACCGAAGCGGTCCGGAAGACGGTCCCAGTCCTCGCCGTCCATGACCACGGTCGGCCGCTGCCAGTAGTGGCGGCCGATCTTGGACGACACCTCGAAGATGGCGAACTTGCACGCCCAGGTGGTGAACTGGCTCTCACCCCGGAACTCCCCGACCTTGCGCAACACTCCCATGACGGCGTCCGCGGCCGCCTGGTGGACCAGGTCATCCAGCTCGGGACCGGCTATCGACAGTTGGGCGCGCCGTCGGTACGTTTCGGCCCGAGCCACCCGCAGCAACAAGTCGTGCAGTCTGGCCACTGTCTCGTCATAGGCCGCTCCCCTGGCCTCCAAACCCCGGACCCACGCGCCGGAATCGTGGTCCGGGATCGATTCCGAACCGGGAGACTCTTGGCCGGCCGGGCGGATACAGGTCACCCCAAGCATCTTAAATGGACCGCCGACTAAGTCTCCCGGTCAGCGGCAGAGCTGGTGCAGTGGTCGACAATCCCCTGATTGCTAGCCCAGGAGCGAGAGTCGGTCACCGGCCTCCAGTACGACGTCGCCACTTGGCGTCAGCACCGCGCCGTTGCGTGCGATCGACGTGACCAGAGAGCCCTCAGGCAGCTCGGCCGCGCGCAGTGTCCGCCCGGCGAGGTCCGAGCCCTCGCCGACGCGGAGCTCGAACGCACCGCTGGCTGCACCGAGTGCGCTGACGCGGTGCGCCGAGGCCAAGAGCTCGCGGCGATAGCTCGCAACCAGATCGGAGATGGACAGGACGCCGACGACCCGCCTGTCGTCGTCAAGCACGCTGACCCAAGACATGTGCACCGAGGTGATCGATTCGAGCGCGGTATCGAGGTGGCTACCCAGCACAATCGCCGGCGCCCCCGCATCAGCGAGGTCGCCGACACGGCTGGCTTGGTCCGTCGCCTCTGTCAGTTCGGCCAGCGCCACCGTTCCTTCGAACCTCCCAGCCGCATCGACCACCGGAGCACCACTGACGCCGGCCACGCCCATGAGACCCACGGCGTCGGCCACACTCTTCGAGCTCGGGAGCACGAGACGCGCTTCGACCATGGCATGGGTGATGGGAATGGCGGCCAGGAGAGGCAGCCCAGCGGTGAGGCGCCGAGCTTCGGTGTCCGAGCGGCTGCGGATCTGGCTCCGGTAGATGGTGTCGTCGAAGTGGTGCACGATCAGCCAGGCCAGTCCGACTCCGACCAGCGCGGGCGTCAGGATCGAGAGGCTGCCGGTCATCTCGGCCACCATCAACATCACCGCCAGAGGTGCGCGCGCGATGCTCCCGAAACAGCACATCATCCCGACGATCACATACGGCGAAGGGTCGTGACCCATCGATGGAGCGACGGGCTCGAAGAGCCGCCACACTGCCGCGCCCATGAACGCACCGATCACCATCCCCGGACCGAAGATCCCGCCCGAACCACCACTGCCGATGGAGAGGCCGGTGGTGATGATGCGGGCGAATGGCACGACGAGCACGATCCACAGTGGGATTCCGAGAAGTTCGGGGCCGAGGGACTTTTGAATCCAGCCGTACCCGGTCCCCAGCACCTCTGGGATAGCGATCCCGATCGCGCCCACCATCAGCCCGCCGATCGCGGGCTTGACCCATTTCGGCAGACGGGGCACTGCGGCCGACATCTGCGCAATGCCGTAGAAACCTTTGGCGTAGAGGATTCCGATCAGGCCACCGAGCACACCGATGAGCGCGAACCAGCCGAGCTGCGCCGGGTCGCCGAACCGATACGACCCCACGTAACCGAAGAGGGGGCCGAAGCCTTCGACCGAACCGAAGACGGCGTAGCTCACCGACGACGCGATGAAGCAGGGCAGCAAGGCCGCCGGGTCGAAGTCGTCGCGGTAGAGGATCTCAGCGGCCAACACGGCGCCACCGAGCGGCGCTCCAAAGATGGCACCGATACCCGAGCCGATCCCCGTGGCCACTGCGATGCGACCGTCGGCTGGGTCGAGCTCGAGGACACGCGTGAGCAACGAACCGAATCCTGCACTGATTTGTCCGGTCGGGCCTTCACGCCCGCCCGAACCACCCGATCCGATGGTCAGAGCAGAGGCGACGATCTTGACGATGACGGCGCGGAAGCGCACGCCCTTGGGATTGTGGTGCACCGCCGAGATGGCGGCATCGGTGCCATGGCCCTCGGCCTCGGGCGCGAAACGGTAGACCAGCACGGAGCCGAGAAGTGCACCTCCACCCGCGATCAGAGGAAGGGCCCACGGCCGGGCTGCGTGAGCGGAGCCGGTGACATGGCCGTCAGCCGCCGGCGTCGGGACCGTGTAATCGGCGAGGGTCTCCAAGAAGAAGTGGGTACAGAGTCGTAGCACTTCGTAGAAGACGACCGCACCCACGCCGGCGATAGCCCCGATCGTGACGCCGAGCACGATCCAGCGCTGCAGGTACGACGCCGAGCGGACCCATCGACCGACCGCTGCTGCAATGCCGCGGGCGCGAACCGAGTGGCTCGGATGTGGAGCGCCGACCGGCGCGTCGTGACTACCGAGCGGGCTCACAGGTCCCAGCCGGCGCTCCAGTCCTGCTCGGGCACTTCACCGGCAGTCTCGCTCAAGTGTCGCAGTGCTTCGACGACCCCGTCCCTGGACTCGACCGGGATAGTGGCGACAAGCTGCTCGATCTCGGTGCGCCGCCGCGCCGTCACCGCGTCGACCAGGCGACGCCCGCCCGGTGACAGCGCGATTCGCACCTGGCGGCGGTCACGCCGATCGATGCGCCGCGTCACCAGACCCTTCTTCACCAGGCGGTCGCACATCCTCGATGCCGTGGGGGGAGAGACCGAGACCGCCTCGGCCAAGGCGGCAACGCCTTGAGGGCCCCGCGAGGCCAGCACCACCAGAGAGCGGTACTGGGTCAAGGTGACCTCTTCCCCCACGTCGGCGAGGGAACGTGCCGCGACCGCCACGAGCACCCGGCTGGCATTGAGCACCGCATCGACCAGCTGGTCCTGGCCTGGAGGGGCAATTTCACTTAGTTGCATATGGCATCTATTGTGCAGGCTATGGGATGTCGGCGCAAGCTGGTGCTCCCCGGGCGTGCTGTCTTCCTCCTGGCTGGCGTGGCCCCTGGAGGCGTGCTCCTCGAGACGACGGCGAGTCCCCCGGTCCACCGCCCGCCTCGATCGGCAACCAGACGGATCGCTCCGTCCCCTCCGAGCTTCTCGACCTCGCCTTCTCCGATCTGCACCGTGACGTGGTGACCCTGGGCAGCTTCGTCGGCTGGGCTGTTTTTGGCGCCCTTCCTCACCTCGCGTCAAAGGCGGCCATCGCTCAAGCGTTCGTCGCCGTCTCCTGGACGCCCCACTGACCGGCCCCGAATGGCTCCTCAACCGACCACCTTCCGCCAGCACAGTCGTCGTGGAAAACTGGGATCACCGGATCAAAGCGAGGCAGCCATGGACCGATTCCGCCCGTATCGAGACCAGATCGCTTTCGCCGCTGCCCTCGTTCTCCCGCTCGGAGTCGCTCTCCTCCTGGTCCCGTTCCGAGAAGACTTCGCCAATACGGCCTCGGCGCTCATCCTCGTCGCCGTCATCGTCGCGGTGGCATCACTCGGCAATCGCTTCAGCGGTTTCGTGGCCACGGTGGGAGCCACCTTGTGGTTCGACGTCTTCTTGACCCAGCCCTACGAAAGGCTGGCGATCACTCACCGCCCCGACGTCGAAACGGCGGTCTGTCTCTTCGTGGTCGGAATCATCGTCACTGAGCTCGCTGCTCGCAACCGGCACCATCACGCCAGCGCGACCGAAGAGGCCGACTACGTCGGCTTGATCTACGAGGTGTCCGAGCTCGTCGCATCGGGCGTCGCCGCGAACGAGGTCCGCGAGCAGGTGCGCGGCGCTCTGGTCGATCTACTGCACCTCCGAACCTGCCGCTACGAGGCCGACCGGAGTACTCGTCCGATGATGCGCCTCGAGCACGACGGGCAAGTCCTCCTCGGTGGCCGGATCTGGAGCGTCGAGCGCATGGGCCTCCCTGGCCCCGAGATCGAGCTCCTGGTCCAGAACCGGGGAGACACCCTGGGTCGCTTTATCCTCACCCCGACTCCGGGCTACGAGGTGCCCCTGCAACCTCGGGTCGTGGCTGTCGCTCTGGCCGACCAAGTGGAGGCAGCGCTACGCCCCCGGCTCCGCAGCGCGTAGGAACCGTCGCCTGTGCCTCTCAGGTCGTGGCGAGCAGCGCCACCACGAAACCGACATAGGCCACGATGATCAGGATTCCTGAAACGCGCCCGAGCCCCCGCCCCACGTAGGCCAGCACGAGCGTGAGCGCGGTCAGCCCGACGTACCAGCTCGCCACCAACACGCCAGACGAAGACGGCTTCGCCAGCCCGATCACGACGGCCGGGATCAACAGACCGGCCGCCACGTTCAGCGAGTTCGAGTTGAGAGCAGTGCTGAGCGCGGCGGCTCCTCGTCCGCGTTTGGCCAGATACACCGCGGAGACCGCGTTCGGCAGACTGGTCACGGCCGCGAGCACAAGTCCGCCTATGACGATCTGGGGTATTCCGAAATGGGTGCCCAGCGTCGACGCGCCTTGCTCCATCGCAACACTGGCCACCAACACGACCACGAGCGCAACCACCGCGGTCACTGCGTCCCGCCTTGTTCCCCTCTGCGGCCGGATGGCCTCTTCGAGCTCGCTCTCCTCCTCCACGATCGCCGTGTTGAGCCAGGCCGACCACGTCTGCGGCAGGCGTAGGCGAGCCAAAATGCTCCGGTGCGCGGCGAGGAGCGCGACGTAGCCGAGCAGCGCCGCCAGAACGACGCTCAGCCCGACTCCTGCCGAGACCTGCCCGCCGACGCTCAGCAGGCAGGCCACGCCGATGACTATTGCCACGGTCCCGCCGAGGACGACCACCCTTCGGTGCAGATCGATCCGCCCTGCGACGACGGCTCCCAGGCCGAGGAGTGCAGCCAAATTGAACACGTTTGAACCCAAGACGACGCCGGCGCCCACGGTCTGTTGGTGGTGTGCGATCGCCGTGATCGAGGCAGTGATCTCAGGCGTGTCAGCTGCGAGCGCAGCAACCATCCCCAGGCTGGCTTCGGAGAATCCCAGGCGCTCGCCAACCCGCTCGAGTCGAGTGACGAGTACCCAGCTCGTGGCTAGGCTGACAACCGCTCCAGCCACGAAAACCGCGACGGAAGGTCCGACCGTCACGGCGTCGGTTCACCTGGACAGAAGCCCAACTTCACTTGAACCAGGATTGAATGACTCCCCGCCAAACGAGCATTCGTCCTCGCCTCACTCATCCTTCGCTGCAGTGCCTCTGCGGCCCGTCGGTCTCCGCCGGGCACGGCGTGGGCGTAAAGGTTGAGTGTGGTCGCAAGATTGCGGACCGTACTCGGTGACCACGTACCTCGGCCTCGGACGAACAACTGATCGAGGAGGGCAGCGACAGTGGTGTGCGCCCCGACCGCCGGCACGATGTTGGCGTACGCCGCCCGCAGCTCGAAGGAATCACTCCCCCGCTGACGAATTGAACCCTTGACCCCATCCATCGCTCCAGCCTTGCCCCGTGATGGACAGGTGGTGGGCGGTGATGGGCAGAAACAGTGGACTGAACCACCAACAAACGGGTGCACATTTGCCCAGCTAGAAGACGCCGTTTCGAGAGCGGAAGACGGGATTCGAACCCGCGACCCTCACCTTGGCAAGGTGTTTGAGTTCGTCTAGAGCGTCCTGACGAGTCCCTGAGCTGGCCTCCCGTCTACGGAACGTCCAGCGAATCCGCCCGAATTCAACCCTGTTGTAGAGCGGTCTACTAACTGATTGCGATCCCAACGGCCAGACGTTTGGTGGATTCTGATCTACATGATTTTGATGAGGTGGCTCAACTCATCCCCACCGAGCCGCGACTCTCGATGCCCGCCGCATAATCCTTTTTAGACTTGGAGTTCATTGAGCGTTTCGCCGATTGGGGTGGAACCCGAACTCATGTAGAGGATCCGGCGACTGCCGCGCCCCCCGTCAGTAAGTAGCCCAGCGATTACGGCTGCCACGTCATCTCGCGGGACAGGCCCGCTGAATGGGGTCGTCTCGATGCGAACGTTCCCGGTCCCGGCGTCGTCCGTCAACCCGCCTGGCCGCAGGATCGTCCAGTCCAGATTGCTCGCTTCTACTGCCGCATCAGCCGCCGCCTTGGCTCGCAGATAGACCTCGAATACCTCATGGCCGCTGGGAGGATTCTCCACGCCGGATCCGCTCACCATGACGTAGCGTCCGACATCTGACGCGGTCGCGGCCCGGAGCAGCTTGATGGCACCATCACGGTCCATCGTCACTTTGCGCTCCGCCCCACTCCCTGGACCGGCTCCCGCTGCGAAGACGACAGCGTCAGAGCCATCGACGGCGGCTGCGATTGCCTCGACGCTGGACTGTTCGAGGTCGCAGATCACCGGCGTGGCGCCAGCATCCCGGACATCGACAACATGCTTAGGGTTACGGATCAATCCGACCACCTCGTCGCCCCGGAGCACCAGCAGCGCTGTGAGCCGAAGAGCAATTTGGCCATGGCCGCCAGCTATTGCGATCTTCAGCTTGTCTGCTCCTTCGTGTGCGCCGGGAGGTGGGACTTAGCTGCCTGTGTACTTCTTGTATCCCCCGGAGATCCACTCCGAAACGAGGCGACCGTACTCACCGGCCGCCTCCTCCCACGCAAAGTGACCAGCGTCGAGGCGATGGGCGACGCTGTTGGGCAGGGTGTCCGCCAAGAACTGGTTGTTCGACCACGGTACAAGATCGTCGTTTTCACCTGCGAGGATCAGCGTGGGGATCTGGATCGACGGCAGGAAGTCTTGGATCACCTTGTTCTGTTCTGGGTAATGGCGAACAAAGCGCGCCGATTCTGCGAACCGGCCCAGGTCGTACGCACTGACGTAGTCCTCGAGCACTTCGGGCTCCAAAGCGTGCGGTGCTGCACTTTCGTCAGCCGCGCTGATGCTGGCCCGAGCATCGAGCTGACGTACGTCATCGAGGCTGGGTGCTCCGATCACCGCCTCGAGGGCGCCTCCCGCTGCGATCGGGGAGGTGACCGCTCCTCCTCCGATCGACAGGCTTGTGACCCTGTCCGGAGCCTTGTTGGCCAGGAAGAGAGCGGCTGCCGTGCCTACATCGGGCCCGACAATGTGGGGAGCGCCCAAATCCCACTCATCGATCAAGAGCGCCAGGAAATCGCCCATGGCATCGGGTGCGATCAGTCGCTCGGGCTGGTCGGAGTGACCGAACCCGGGCATGTCGAGAGCCACGACTCGACCAACAGCACTGATCTGATCCCAGATCCTCCGGTACGCCCACAACGTCTCGGGCCACGGTGCCAACGTCAGGATGACCGTGTCGGAGTCCGCCTTGGTGTCCGCGTACCGGACCCGAGTTCCATCAAGGACCCGGAAGTAGGTAGCGATCTCAGCAGTGGCCTTGTCAGGCATTTCATCTCCGTCCTTGGGCGGCGGTGCTCATTGAGGGCAACGCAGCTGGCGCGGATGTCACGCCATTCCCCCGCGACCACGACTTTGCCCGACCGTTCCATTTTTGGCATCACTCGAACGTGCGATTCCCGATCACACACGTGAGTGGCGCTGGCCTCAAAGTCAAACCTTCAGGAGTCTAAGAAGTCACCGACGTCAGCCGCGAACTCGGTATGGTGCTGGAACAAGAACCCATGCGCCGCATCGGGGTAGATCTTGAGCCTGGCGTCAGGCAAGAGCCCCGCGAGCAGATATGAGTAGCGGGGAAGGATCATCGGGTCGTTGTCGCCGTTGGCCACAAAGACCGGCACCTCGATAGCCCCGATCCGCTCGAGGAGCGCGTGGTTCGGGATCCCCCATTCGCAAACAGCGTCGTACTGAGCAACACGACAGTCCCAGGTCGTCGGCGTGTCACGGTCCTCCTTGCGCGTGTACATCCGTCCCAGTGCTTGTTGACCAGCTTGTTTGCTTGCGTCTGATGGCGCAAAGAAGACGCTGACGTACTCCTCAGGGGACGTCTGAGGCGTGCCGACCGCTCCGATGACGTCGGCGGCCCATCCATGCATGTCGGGAGCGCCCTTTGGAGCCGACGATGCGAGGACCACCTTCCGGGCCATCGAAGGACGAGTGAGAGCAATCTCCTGAGCGACGAAGCTCCCAATCGAGAACCCGACGACGTCGACCTCTTCGAGGTTCATGGCGTCGAGGAACCTGAGCGAACCCGCCGCCGTCTCGGCAATAGTGTGCGCGATCCTCCCTTCGGACCCTCCGACCCCTTCGTAGTCGAAGGTAATCACGCGTCTCATTGCGGCCAGGTCGTCGATGAGCGCTGGGTCCCAGTTGTCGAGGTTGCCCCGGAAGTGCTGGAAGAGAACGACAGGTCGCCCGTCGCCTCCGGTGTCGCGGTAGGCAAACCTGAGCCCGTCTCCCGAATCCACCGTGAGATTCTCCAGCTGGGCGTACGTCGTCATGTGCTCGGCCTTCCCTTCGTCACTCCTGCCAGGGTCAGGATGAAGACGGCAGGGACGGAAGGCATCGCCCAAGTGAGTGATTGACAACTCGCGAATTCGACAGTCGGCTCACCACCACTTGTGCTCGAGCGCAGCTCCTGGCCGCGAGCCACCGTCGAGCTCGTCGAGTTCGGCCATCTCGGCATCCGAGAGTGAAAAATCAAGGGCGCCGATATTCTCAGCGATGCGTTCACGATGGGTGGACTTTGGCAACACGACGAAATCATGTTGGAGGCTCCAGCGGATCAGGACCTGCGACGTCGATCGTCCGATGCGATCCGCGATCGCTTGCACCGTGGGGTTCGCTAAGTGCCGTCCGGTGCCAAGCGGACTATAGGCCTCGGTGGCCAGATTGCGGCGGCGGTCCTCCTCGACCAGCTCCTTTCGGTAACTGAAGGGGTTGAGGTTGATCTGGTTGGCCACGGGAGGAGAGGTGGCGATGGCAAAGACCTGCTCGAGCTCATCGACGTCGAAGTTCGAGACGCCTATCGAGCGGGCGTAGCCGAGGCTCTGCGCCGCGCTCCATGCCGGGCCAGGCCCAGGTCGGTCCACCTTGGGGCCAATGCACCAGGTAGAGGTCCACGTACTCGAGCCGCAAGCGTTGGAGGCTCGCCTCTATCTCTCGGACCGGATCCTTGGCACCTGGATAGAACTTCGTCGTGATAAAGACCTGGTCGCGGTCCAGGCCACTTTGACGGAATCCCTCGCCGACGCTTTGTTCGTTCCCATAGCCCTGGGCCGTGTCAATATGGCGATAGCCCAGCTCAAGAGCCCAGCGGACGGCGTCCTTGGTCTGAGACCCCTCGGGGGTCTGCCACACACCGAGAGCCAGCGTTGGAATCTCGTACCCGTCAGCGAGCTTGTGGACCGGCATTGATTCTCCGAACCGCGACGCCGTCGTCATCGTCTACTCCCCTCTCGATCTCTGCTTACGACATAAACGCTAAGCGCTGGTGGACGCCCTGACCGCGGCCGACGGAGACTGCGACCAACTCGGAACGGGGATGTTCCGTTCCAAGCTTCGCCGAACCCCGGGGATTACGCCGACGTCGCTCATAATGCCGATCCACCCGCTGGCGCGGAGCCTTTCGGCTTGACGAGATTCGCCCGGACCAACACGGGCGCGGCCGCCACGATCCCGACCGCTGTCGCGATCCCGAAGATTAGGAGCGTGACCCGCGGGCTCACGTGCTCGAGCACCAGGGCCACGCCGATGACCGGAACGGACACCCCGCCATAACCCGCGGTGTAGACGGTCGCCACCGCTCCAGCTCGATCGTCAGGGTTCGAGATGAAGATGACCGTGGCCAGGCTGGCCCGAAACACAGCGCCGACGCCGATGCCTGCGATCACCCCGCTTACCAAGAACAAGGTGAGACTGGGCGGAGATGTCCAGGCTGAGATGACCAACAGGGTCAGCCCAGCGAGAATCGGGCCGATCCCCAACCGGAAGAGCCGGTGTGGAGGCCAGGCCGAGGTCAAGAGCTGGGTCACGGCGCCGGCGCCGAAGGTGAGAAACACGGTCAAGCCGATCAGATCCGGTGACGAATCGTGGACCAACCCGGCCAAGAAGGTGCCGGTCAACGCGACGAAGAGCCCGCTCACCGCGAAACTCGTGAAGGCACCCGTGATGGAGGCGACGAATGCGCCTCTCCCTGAAGAAGGAATCTTCAGGCGCTGAGGGGCGTAGCGCGGCAGGGGGTGCCGGGGTGGGTGGCCTTCGGGGGTGAAGTAGACGCCGACCGTCGACGCCACGATGGCGCAGCAGAAGACGACGTAGGGCAGCGTCAGAGCTTGCGAGGCGAAATGAGCGAGCAGCCCGGCTACGAGTGGACCGAGGGCGAGTCCGCCCAGGTTGGAAATGACGGCCACGGTGCTTGCGCGGCGAGCAACAGCGGACTCGGGCTCCGTGTCGAGGTCGGTCAGATAGGCGGTCGCCGTGGCCACCGTCACCCCGATGGCCACCCCGGTGAGCACCCTACCAACGAGCAATCCCGGCAGTGACTTCCAGAAGACGAAGATGAACGACGCGGTCGCTCCAACCAACAGGGCGGGCACCAGGACGACTCGCCTGCCGTACCAGTCGGAAATATGCCCCGCTAGCAGGAGACTCACGACGATACCCACGGCGTAGACCGCATAGACGATCGTGATGGTGAGCGAGGAGAGATGATCACGCTCGGCGTAGAGACCGTAGAGGGAACTCGGCGCTGTCGAGAAGGCTGATACACACAGCACCGAGGCGGCTACGACCCAAAATCCGGCAGGGCGCGAGAGGCGCCACGGCTCCCTCTGGCCAATCGCAGCGAGATCTGAGCCGTTCTGCGCCTGAGCCGCGTGCACCCTTGCCACCTAAGAAGGATCTGTGCTCTTGAGCATCTCGTCATCGCATGACCGAGTGATCCGCAGGCGCCGAGCTCGAATCACACATTCGAGCGATGCAGACGTCGGGTCGTGCGGGACAAGGTGGCGACCATGGTCCGCCACAAGGCACGAATGCCCAGCGTGGACGCCGAGAGCACGGGGCTGGGCATGACTCCCTCCTGGTCGTTCCAGGGCACGAAGTCGTGACGCATGTGATTGTGCTGCCGGGCGGGGGCTACGCCGAGCACGCGGCCCACGAAGGCGAGCCGATCGTCGAATGGCTCAGGAGCCTCGACTTCGAAGCGAGTGTGTTCCGCTACCCGTTGCGAGTCCGGCACCCGGTACCACTCCAGGCTCTCCAGGCGGAGATCCGGCGGCTTCGACAAGACCGGGTCACCCGGGTTGGTCTAATGGGGTTCTCCGCGGGTGGCCATCTCGCTGGCATGGCGGCGCTGACCTCAGAGTCCGGATCGTACGAGCGCGTCGACTTTGCCGTGCTCGGCTACTCGATCACCTCCATGGAGACGGAAACATACCGACCCGCCCGCGTGATCCTCCTCGGAGACGACGCCAGTCCAGAGCTCCGCCATGCCACGTCCCTCGACGCTATGGTGACACCGTCGGCACCACCGTTCTTCATCTGGCACACCGCTGAGGATGCGTACGTCCCGCCGGAACACACCTACCGCCTGGCCCGGGTACTCGCCGCGGCCCAGATCCCCCACACCGTCCACGTCTACCCCCACGGCCCTCACAGTCTGGGGCTCGCAAAAGGGAGCGGACAGCCTGAGACCTGGACCGCATTCGCCGCGTCGTGGATCGCCGAACACAGCAGCCCGCACTGATCAAGTCATGACGAGGGACCGAATCAGGACGAGTGTTCCTGGACGAAGCGAGTCAACTGCACTCTCGAGTTGATCCCGAGCTTCTCGAAGACGTGTCGGAGATGCGTATTTACGGTATGCGGACTGACAAAGAGGGCAGCCGCAATCTGGCGATTCGTGCGCCCTTCGGCGGCCAAGCGCGCCACGTTGATCTCCGGTTCGGTGAGTGCCGCCCATCCCGTCTTGGGCCGAGTGTTCACTGCGTAGCGAGGACGCACTCCGAGACGGCGAAGCCGTCCTCGGATGCGGGCTGAGTCCCACTCGGCCCCGACTCGAGTGGTGACCGTGAGCGCCCCTTCGAACGAGCTCACGGCTGACTGCGTATCGCCACTTCCGACACGCACCCGGGCTAAATCCTCGAGTGCCGACGCGTAAGCCAGCGGGCGTGGCCCATCTCGATAGAGGTCGACCGCGACTTCGAGATCCGGGGCTGACTCGAACCAGATGCCCCGTACGTGGGCTGCAGCGGCTCGACATGAACGCACCTGTGGATTCAGGGCGGCACGCTGTTCGGCCAAAGCAATGGCGTGTTCGGCGAGTTCTGAGTCGGAAGCGGCGGCGGCAATCCGGACTCGTTCGGCGTCGTCGGTTACCTCGTGCGGGAAGAGTGGGAACACTGAAAGGCGTTCATCGAGACCCTTGGAACACAACCACTCGTGGGCCGCCATAGCGTCACCTTGAGCGAGCGCTAACTGAGCCAGATACCACATGGCATGGTTCGAGACACAAGGCGCATCGGCGGTGAGCATGACTTTGGCAATCTCGGCGACCTCGAGGGCGTCCCGCTCCTCTGCGGTGTGAATCTTGAGTTTGCCGAGAGCCACGACGGCTGGAGCGTGGAGGGGGCCCGCCACCCGATGGGCTTCGGCCACGCTGAACTGCCCCTCAAGCGCGGTTGCGGCTTCGGCCAGGTTCCCGACCTGAAGGAGTTGGCGACCTCGGGTCGTCTCGAAGATCCGCAACGCCCAGTTCTGCCGATCCCGTTGTGCGGCCAACGCGCCGCCGGCCACGGCTTCGAGCGCCTCATCTGTCCTATCGAGCACCTCGAGGACCCAGGAGCGGAAGATCAGGATCAGGCGGGCCCGAGCGTCCTCACGCCCCGCGTGGTCTCGGCGCTCGGCCTTCAGGACGGTGCTCAGAGCGGTATCGAAATCGAGCAGCTGGTACTGGATGCCTGATTCGGGCAATTCGAAGGCCATCCAACAGGCTTCGTCAGAACTCGCGTAGGCGGCCTCTCGTGCCTTGGGCTGGATGGCAATTGCCTCTTCGGTCCGCCCTGCCACGGTGAGGCTGTGGAACAACACGGTCCACAGCCAGGCCATGAGGTCGGTGTTTTGCTCGAGCTCGGGCAGGGCAAGTCCTGCACGAGCTGTCTCGGCGCGGACCTCGGGAGAGATGTCGAACATGGTGGCCACGCTCAGGCGGACCCGAGCCTCTTCAACCGCAGGCAAGGTGCTGCGGAGCGCCGCGTCGGCAAAACGTTTGCCCTCCTCGGCGAGTCCTGCGGCGAAAAGGGAGAGGACACGCTGTGCCACCAGGGCGCCACGGAGGGGGTGGCGCTCTGGTGCCAGCTCAAGCCCGCGCTCGGCAAGCGATGCCGCACCCGCTGGATCGGACAAGGCGAGCTCTTGGGTCGCTTTGAGCACGGTCTCTATCGCTACGTCGTCTCCCGGCTCGGCGCTCTCGGCCAGTTGGAGCGCCACCTCGGTCGGCAGGGCACCTCGAGCTATGAGCACGTCGGCGCCTTGGCGATCGAGCCCTCGTCGGACCGGGACGGGCATGCCGGCACGCACTGCCTCTCGGATGAGGTCGTGCCGGAAGGTCAGGCGATCCCCATCCTCGATGAAGACATCCGCCGCTAGAAGTTCGGTCACTGGGTCCACGAGCTCACCCACCGACAAAGATGTCATGGCACCAAGGTCGTGGAGGGTGAAGCGAACACCGAGGCTCGATGCGAATGTCGCAACGCGGCCCGCTACCGGTGAGAGCCGAGCCAGCCGACCACTGATCCCCTCGCTTCGGCTCCCCGGCTGGCCGTCCCCGACGAGGATGGCGTGACCGGAGTCGTACTTGAGCACAGAGTCGTCTTGGAGTCCCCGCAAGAACTCCACCAACAAGAACGGGTTCCCCTTCATCCGTTCTGTCCGCTGCAAGAGGTCGTCGTCTGGTTGAGCGCCCAGGACGTCGGCAGCCACCAGCGCCACGGCTTCGCGCTTGAGCGGTCCGAGGCTGACATGCGCCGCGCCGCCGTCGATCAGGTCGGACTTCGCCTCCTGCACCGGTGCAAGGCCTTGGTTCGGACGAAAGGCCAAAATCCACGCCACAGGGAGCGACGCAAGACGTGGTCCGAGCTGCCGTATGGCGACTGCGCAGCTGGCCCCCGCCCAGTGCAGATCATCGAGGCAGATCAGGATCGGGGACTGCAGTGCTGCTTCCTCGATCACCGACTGGAGGTCCTGAATGAGCCAAAACATGAACTCAGGCGACGCATGGGAGTCATCGAGCGCACGTCGGTCAGCCAACGGCGACGCTCCCTCGAACAGCGCGTCGAAGAGAGCCTCGAGTTCGGTTGGACCGGTCCGGTATGGCTCGAGGACACCGCGGCCGACACGAAATCCCAGATCCGTTGCCAGCTGCATGGAGGCATCGATGAGCTTGGTTTTGCCCACCCCGGCGCTGCCCTCGATGACGATGGCTCCTCCGGTGCCGACGCTCACCTCTCGCAGCCGATCCTCGATGACAGCCAGTTCGTCTTGGCGCCCCCGAAGAGGCAGAGACTCAGTAGTCATGCTTGCGCCCGAATCAAATCCGACAGCGTTCTCGCCACCTCGTCGAAGGGAGCCCTGCTCTGCTCGGCCCGGGAGAGGACGACCGCGCCTTCGGTCGCGGCGATGGTGACCGTCGCCATGGTGTGCGCAGCGTCCTCGGCCATACCGCCCACGACGAAGAGTTCGGCGAGCTGCTCGGTCCAGCTACGGAAGATGGCGCCCACGTGTTCGAGGATGTCGCCCTCAGGTCCGGACACAGTGACGGAGACGACGGCGCACCCAGCACGAAGTTGGGAGTAGTCGAGGAGCCCCCGCCAGAGGGCAAGGAAACGCTCGAGGACTTCGAGAGCGCTCTGGCCACGGGTCGCCTCCATCGCCTCGAGAGCCCGGCCGCTGGCCCGATCGAGGGCCGCGTGGAGCAACTCGCTCTTACCTCCTGGGAAGTGGTGGTAGACGGACCCCCGCGGAGCGTTCGCGACACCGAGGACCTCCTTGAACGAGGTGCCTTCGACGCCCTGGGTGGCCAGGAGGATCACAGCTCCATCGACCATGTTGGAACGTACGTTCTCGCGTGGGCTCACTCATTCTCCTCGGGTACGCCGAACCGGCGTTCACCCTCCCGACCTCGACACTATGCACAGCTCCATAGTCCTGGCTATTCTATGCAAGCTGTCATACATAGAAGAGAGGGAAGCACCCATGCCCATGATCGATGTGTACGCGTCGGCCGGAACTTTCGCCGATCCCCATTCGCTGGCCGCTGATCTGGCCCGGACCCTGATGACCATTGAACAGGTGCCCGACATCCCGATGTTCCGGCAGAACACGGCGGGGTTCGTCCACGACCTTCCAGAAGGGTCCCTCTCCAACGTTGATGGTGAGACCAACTACGTCAGGGTCCAGGTGCTCACGAACGCCGGCGCGCTTGACCGGGACAAGCAGCTCGCCGTCGTCGAGCAGTTCACAGACCTGGTCACGAGGGCCGCAGGTGATCCGTCATATGCGAAGCGAGTCTGGGTGCTCCTCACCGAAGCGGCCGAAGGTGGCTGGGGACTCTGGGGGCACGCCCACACCAATCCCGAACTAGTCGACGCGGCCCGCGCCGAGATCGCCGAGTTGTCCGCCAAGAAGTCCTGACTGACGACCGGCCCTCGCCGTTCAGGAGGCAAACGCCTGATTCCGAGGCGAAACGGCGAGTCCATCGACCGAGCGCCACCTCGAAACGCTCGAGGCGGTGCCTGGACTCCTCGGCTCACCGACCTTCCAAGCTCGCCGACAGGGCGCAGCCCAGCGAGCCCAGGAAGTGGGTGCTGAATTCGAGCTCGACATGGGCGGCACCTCGACCTCGGCGCTTAGGCGGAACGACCTGACGCACGGGCTTCATCGACTCTTTGCCTTAATGCCTCTGCCGCTGATCTATCGCCGCCCGGCACGGCATGGGCGTAGACGTTGAGCGTCGTGGAAGCCCTTGCGTGACAGAGTCGGGCGGCGACGATCGGAACGGGCACGCCGGCATCGAGCATCTGGGTGGCCATGAAGTGGCGCAGGTCGTGAAGTCGGAAGTGATCGAGCCCTGCAGCGCGCCGCACCCGAATAAAGCGCTTGGTCACGAAGTTCGGCGACCATGGCCGGGTGCCCGCCTCGTCCGAGCTGAAGACGAAACGATTCTCGTTGCCCCTCTCTCCCCCATCGGTCGACATCGCCAGATAGTGCCTTCGCAGCAGTTCGTGACTCGCTGCGTCCAGCGCAACCCGATTACGAACGACGTGTCTTCGTTGGTACGAGCAGCGGACCGTCGGGTCCCTCCACCAGGGAGCGTTGAATGCTGAGGCTTCCGCCGACCAGGTCCACGTCGATCCAACGCAAGGCGAGGAGTTGCCCCCGGCGAGCTCCCGCTGTGGCCGCCAAGGTGAGATAGAGGTGGAGGGCCCGGTCGCGAGCCACGTACTCGAGAAGCCGTGCCACCTGTTCTGGCGTGGGTGGCCGCATCTCCGCCGGCTCATCTCTGGGCGGGGTTGCCTGATCGGCGACGTTCTCGAAGACCCAGGACCAGCGTTGCGCTTGGGCCAGGGCGGCATGGAGCGCCGAGTGGATACGTCGAACCGTGCCGACCGCCAGGGGCTTGCCATCGATTCGGCCTGCTGCGCGCAGCTCGTTGTAGAACCCGTCGACGATGGCCGTCGTCAGATCGCCCACCAAGATGTCGCCGAGACCAGGCTTGAGGTGGCGTTCGACGATCGATGTGAGATTACGGATGGTGGTCGGCGACCAGGTGGCTCGACCGTGAGCGAACCACTGATCAAGGAGGGCGGCGACAGTCGTGTGGGACCCGACCGCCGGTGCGATGTTTGCGTGCGCTGCAAGCGCCTTGAGCTCTCGCACGGCCGCTGATCGGTCGCCCCGCACGGTGCGCGTCAGCCAGCGACGTTTTCCGGAGGCTGGATCGGTCCCCCCGTAGACCCGCAGCTCGAATGAATCACTCCCCCGCCGACGAATCGAACCCTTGACCGCATCCATCGCTCCAGCCTTGTCCCGTGATGGGCAAGTGATGGGCGGTGATGGGCAGAAACAGTGAACTGAACCGGCGAGCGGTTCGCATTTGCCCAGCTAGAAGATGGGATTTCGAGAGCGGAAGACGGGATTCGAACCCGCGACCCTCACCTTGGCAAAAGGTGTTTGAGTTCGTCCGCCGTGTCCTGACGGGTCTTCTGAGCTCGCCTTCCGTCTACCGAGAGTCCGCCGAATTGCCCGAATTCAACCCCGTTGTAGAGCGGTCTACTACGGGAGAGTGGGAACTCAATGCTTCCTACCGAGTGCATCGTTGTTGGCCACATAGCTCGCAGAAATTCCCGAGTTGCTATCGAAAACTTGGCGGCTTCACCCTCCTGAATTGGCGCGGATGGCACCGTCAACAAATGCATGGAACTCGGTCTCGGAGAGACCGCCTTTGTCCGACGTGTCTCGTAGAAGGAGATATTCGTTTACCAACACAGAGAAGAGATGGGCCAGTGCCGTGGGGTTGCCGGATCGGATCTGCCCCCTTCTCTGGCCATCCTCAACGATCGACCTCAGCGCAGCCATAATCGATGAAAATCCAGTGTCGTCGTCATCAGTTGGCTCCGCCAGGTTGTATCCGGCGACCACGCTGCCCCGGCTGACGCGGCTCATGAGAAGTCGGAAATTTGGGTGAGCGCTGAAGTAGCCACTGGCGAAACCAACCACCTGATGCAGCTTCTCGAGAGGTGTGGCGTCGCTCTTCGAAATGGCCAGGACCGCTGCGCCCCACTCGTCACCCCGTCGTGCAAGCGTCTTGGCCAGCACGTCCGCCTTGTTGTCGAAGAACAAGTAGATGGCCCCGACTGAATACCCCGAGAGCTCAGCGATGCGCCGCAAGGAGCCGCCCTTGATCCCGTCTTCTCCAAAGACCCTCTCGGCCACATCGAGTATCTCTGCTTGGCTCAGCTCGCGACGGGTGGCCCTTCGACGTGCCTTGGCATCGCGACCTTCAGAGGCGCGGCTGACCTCTACCACGTCATCTTGGGCACTGGCGAGATTCAAGCCTCGCCACCGGGCGTCACGCGGAGAACGAGTCGGTCATGGCGACGAACCATGAGGCTCTGGACCCACTCGGGCTTATCGTTCGGATCAAGCGAGAACTTCGAGGGCTGAGCGAGGAACCTCGACAGGACGACGCGAGATTCGAGCCGGGCCAGGGGTGCACCCACACAGTGATGGATACCGCGCCCGAAAGCCACGTGTCGTCGAGGAACTTTGCGGTCGAGCACAATGTCGTCGGGAGATTGGAAGGTGGCCGCGTCGCGATTGGCCGCTCCCCAGAGAAGAAGCACGGTGGATTCGCTGGGAATGTCCACCCCCGCAAGCGTCGAGTGGCGGGAGGCCGTGCGAAGCAGGAACCGAAACGGCGACTCCAATCTCAGCACCTCCTCGACGAAGGCGGGAATCAACGTAGGCTTCGTTCGGAGGAGATCCTGGAGATCTTGGCGCTCTGCCAAGATGCGGACCGCGTTACCGATCAAGCTCGTCGTGGACTCTCCGCCGGCACTCAGAAGCGTGTGCAGAACCACGCAGCCCTCTTGGTGGGTCAGGACCCCGCCACTCACGCCGTGAGCCACGGCGCCCAGAATGTCATCACCGGGCTTCTCGACTTCTTCCGATAGCTGCTCGCCGATCCACGTCTCGATCTCAAGCGTGCGAAGGATGCGCTGATCGAGCTCAGCTCGGCTGAGTGTCGCTCCAAGCATGGAGGTGGAGTCGACGGCAGCGTCAAAGAGATCCCGTCGGCCGGCGTTGCGAAAGCCAATGAGACGGGCCATCACCGTGATTGGGACGACGTTCCCGACAGTGGCCATGAAATCGAAGGTTGGGTCGGTCACCACCTCTGCGATGCAATCATCGGCGATCACCGTGACCTCGGGCTCGAGGGCGTCCATGCGCTTGGAGACCAGTTCAGAGAAGACGACGTCGCGGTGAAGCTTGTGCCTGGGCGGATCGGCTGTGGCCAAGGCGTCGGCGCCGGCATCTCCAAATGGGACACGTTCGGGGAGACCTACATCGCTCCTGTAGAGAAGGTGGCGCATATGCGATGAGTAATCTTCCACTCGCGAGGCGGCTTCCGCTATCAGCGGATAGGTGCTGACGACCACCACGTCCGTACCGGAGACCCGCCATACGGGTGCCTCAGCCTGGAGGCGCCGATAGAACGGATAGGGATCATCGATGACGTCTGGGTCAAGCAGCAACGTGCCCGGTATGTCGGTGCTCATCGTTTCCCCTCAGCGGATCGGCCGACGGCCATCTGCCTGAACATTTGCCCAGGATCCTGGTACGTCCAGACTTCAGTTACGCCCCCATCGCTGATCTCGTATACCTCGCAGATGGAGACGTCGATGTCACTGCCACGAGAGGGGATGCCGATGTAGTCGGCAACTTGGGTGCCCCGTAGCTGCCACCGCGCGCACACGAAATCGCTTTGAGTAATAAGAAGGAGCTCATCGAGTCGCAGGGGCTCAAACGCGGCGGCTAACTGACGCATATTGGCGTCGACCTCCGACAAGAAGAGTGGATGCTCGAATCCGGCAACCCACCTCCTGCACGAGGGCGCGAAATAGCCGAGATATCCATCGAGATCCCCCCGGTTGAATGCGTCAACGGCCGAGAGAATCGGACCCGCCTCGGCTGCTGGGTCCTGCTTGTGAAGCATATCTCACTTTACTGAACATTGGTTCAGCAAATCAAGACAAGTGGCCATTCCCAGATCCGTCGCCCAAATTTTCACCTCGTCCACCCTGCTCGCCGCTGTGGTAGATCGGTCTACTGCGAGTCCCGCGGGACGTATCTGGTCACTCGCGGCCCCCCTGTTCCTCGAGTACCTGGGCCACGACGGTGAGATCACTCTCCCCGAATCCGAGACCGACCACTTCTTCCCATTCCTCCGCCAAGGCGGCAAGTGCCTCGAAGCGATCGCTACCGGCATTCTCCAGAGCGAGATGCACGTCCTTGAGGGCGAGGGACAGCGCGAACTGGGCAGAAAAGTCCCCTCGGGCGATTCGTTCCAGCTTGGCTGCTTGCCAGGGAGACACGAGCGGTCCACCACCCAGGGCATTCATGACGCTTTCGGTCTCGAGGCCCAGCTGATGGGCCAGGGCCACCGAGACGTTGACCGCTTCCGCCGCCAAGCGCGAGCCAGGTATTGGCAACGAGTTTGAGCTTGGACCCCGTCCCGACGGGCCCCACCCAGATGGTTCGCTGGCCCAGCGCATCGAAGAGAGGGTCAAGCCGCGAACGAGCAGTCGTCAGGACCTGAAGCAAAGATCGTCAATTGACCCTGCTCGGCCGGCTCTTTGCTCCCTGAGACCGGTGCATCGATCAGGATCACGTCAGGACGCTCGGCTTTCACGAGCGATTCTACACGCTTCGATCCCCCCGTCGCCGATCGTGCTCATCTGTACCCAGATCGCACCGGGGGCGAGCGCAGCCAGCATGCCCTGGTCTTTGGCGATCGCGAGGACGACGTCTGCGTCGGTCACCATCGTGACGACGATGGCGGCCCGGCGCGCCGCATCAGCGGCGGATTCGGCCACCTCTGCGCCGAGATCCGCGAGATCCCGGGTTGCATCCGGACCACGGTTCCAGACGATCGTCGGAATACCGGCACCCAAGGCCCTGGTTGCCATGGCATGCCCCATCGTGCCGATGCCTAGAAACGCAACCGGCTCTTTTCCATGAGCCATCGCTTCCTCCTCTCGACGTCGCCGCGTCGGGTTACGAGCCGCATATCAGCTCAGCAGGGACTCATCGGCCTTATCAAGGGATAAGGACGATCTTCCCTCGGGTGTGGCGCTGTTCCAACTCCTCGAAGGCATCGGCCACCCGATCCAAAGGGATAGGTCGCCGCGATCGGAATCTCGATCGCTCCCGAAGCGACGAGGTCGGCCATCTCGGTGAGGACTTCAGGAGTGGAGGCGGTCCCGCTGCCCTCGGCCTTGACGCCGAGCTCCTGGGCTTTCTCGAACGATGCGATCGTCTCGATACGGTCACGAGGGATCCCGAGATCGACCGCGAGTTCGAGGTACTCGGGCCCGAAGAGGTCGATGAACGCATCGATCTTCCCGCCGGCCGCCTCTCGCAGACGCTCGGCGAGCCCGTCGCCGTAGGCGACGGGGACGGCGCCATGAGAGCGGAGCCAGTCGGCGTTCGCCTCCGAGGCGATACCGAGGACACGCGAACCACGCAAGCGCCAGCAGCTGGACCACGACGGTCCCGACCCCGCCCGCCGCCGCCGCAGACCGCGACGGTCTCACCCTCCTTGGCATCGACGGCACGCACGGCCGCATAGGCGGTGCAGCCGACGACGTAGAGAGACCCGGCAACCTCCCAGCTGAGCTCCGGGGGCTTCTGGATCAGCTGGGAGGTCGGGACCGACACGTGGGTGGCATGGCTGGAGCGGCGAAAGGAGAACCCCAAGACGGGATCGCCAACAGCGAACTCGTCAACGCCCTCGCCGACGGCGGACACGATCCCGGCGAGGTCGCTGCCCTCGCCAGAGGGAAAGGTCGCCGGAAATCGGTCAGCGAGCGCTCCCGATCGGATGGCCGCCTCACCCGGATTGATTGCCGCCGCCTTCACCTCCACCACCACCTCACCTGTCTGCCGGCGTGGGCATCGGCACGTCAGCGACATAGAGCACCTCCCGGCCGCCATAACGGTCAAAGCGGACAGCTCGTGAGCTGGTTCCTGTCATCTCATCCTCCTCACAAATCATGGCCTAGCGACCGCCTTGAATCTCGGGCTCAGATTGGTGTGCGCATCGGCATTTGTGCAGCCGCTACCCCGGGCGTCGCAGAGACAACTCGCCTGCCCGTAAGAATCCACGACACAACGTGGCTCTGGTGCGCCCGAGACCGGAGCCGACTGCCCGCCGCTAGGAGCTGGCCCGAGTCCAGGATGGGTCAGCTTTGCCCGTCTCGTAGCTCACCAGGGAGACCACGATGACGACGAGAAGCGCAAGAGGGAGGGGGGCAACGATCCGCAGATGGAGCACCATCAATGCCCCCAAAAGCGCACCGACGAACATAGCGGCAACCGCAATGAGCCGGCGGCCTGATTTGGAGCCCGGACCCCCACCGAGAGCACTGTCCGCGCCGATCCCTGTGACCGTCATGGTGAGCACCGTCGTAGTGAGGTCAGGCACGGCCAGCTTTCGAATACTGGCGTTTTGGATGCCGGTGGCGATACTGAGGACGATGATGAGTGCATAACGGAATCCGTGCTGAGGTGCATTGGAGCTCCAAAGAGCGAGAACTACCGACACGGCTAGTAGGACAGATTCCGCGGCCATCGCTGTCGCAAGGTGTCGCCCACGGTGATGGCCGTACGCGCTGCCATCCTGCCGCCGACCACCGACCCGACACCGAAGGACACCAACGCGACGAGCGAAGCAGCGACTGAAAACCCGTGCGCACCGGCGACAGCGAAACCCAAGAAGACGACGTTGCCTGTCATGTTTGCAACAAACACGTGACCGAGAACCAAATAGCTGAACGCATCGACGAGGCCGGTGACGATCGTCATGGCGATCAAGAGCGGGGGCAGGGGGCCGAACGGTGTCCCCTTCCGCGGCGCCAAGGTCTCTCGGATTTCGGTGACGAAGGTGCTCATGACTGAACGCTCCTGTCTTGAGTACAAATGGTTAGTGGATGGTCGCACCTATCAGACGACCCAGTCCGAACGTAAGGCCGGCTGCAAGAAGTCCGAACACGAGCTGGCGCATACCCGTGAGGACAGCACTGCGCCGGTCAGCAGTGAGATGAGCGCGCCGATCACGAAAAGACCGACCGCAGCCGTGACGATCCCCGCGATGACCGCTGCGGAGCCGCTGGTGAAGAGGAACGGGATGAGCGGAATGATCGCCCCCAATGTGAACAAGACGAACGAGGACCCCCCGCTGCGTATGGCGACCCGCCGAGCGTAGACGGATCAAGGCCGAGTTCCTCGCGCACCATGGCGTCGAGAGCTTCTTTTTCGTTACTCATGAGTCGCTTCGCCACCTGCTCCGCCTCTGCTCGGGGAAGACCCTTGGCCTGATAGATGACCGCGAGCTCTTCTTGCTCCTCGTCCGGAACCGACCGGATCTCGGCCGCCTCGGTTCGGACTGGCGCTGATAGAGTTCACGAGCGCTTTGGACAGACACCCATTCGCCGATTGCCATTGAGAAGGCACCGGCCAAGAGCCCACTGACACCGGCGATCAGGATTACTGCACTCTTGAACTCCGCGCCGGCCATGCCCATGACGAGAGCCAGATTCGACGTCAACCCGTCGTTGGCCCCCGGAACGGCGGCCGGCAGCGCATTCCCACCTGGTGCCTTGTGCCTACCCTCGAGCCGGGCCAAGGTTTCGCCGGCAACGCCTTGAGGTGATCCACCGGCGACGAAGCGCAGAACCCGGGCGTGCGAGCGCTCCTGGTCGGGCATGCCCGTCCCCGCCGTTTCGGGCTGTTCGTCGTAGTCCCCCTGGTCGACCTGTTCGAAGGTCGCAACCGTTGGCAGAACGACCTTTGCTCCGAAACGCTTGGCCAGGAAGGACATGGTTCTGGCTCGCCACGAAGGACGCCGGGGTCCGGGATCGACGCCAATTTCGCGTAAACGCTGCTCCCAGAAATCGCGGTGGCGCTCTTCGACCTCCGCCAACCGCTGGTAGACCGAAGACAGCTGCTCACTGTCCTCTGCGCTCGCCATGGCCCGGTAGGTGGCGGCCGAATCGATCTCGCCCTGGAGATTGGTCCGGAATCGCTCTGCATCGGCAAGCGACGAAATTTGCGACTGCGGTTGAGGGGTCATGACGCGGCCTGCAATGTGTGAGGATCCGACGACACCTCGGCACTCCATGCGGGCCAAGGTGTGCTCGGTTCAACTGAAGCCTCCGACCCAAGACCATTCCGGGCGGCGCTTACGTCGAGACCGCTAAATCCGTTGCGCACGAGTCCCCGCCAACGTTGCGCAATCGCCGAAGCGAGCGGGGCGACGCCCCGGCCAGCTTCTGTGGTCGCCAGGTCGAGGTCCTTGAGGGCCAGATCCAACGAGAAGTCGGCGCGGTCGTCCTGTTCGAACATCTTGGCCAGCTTGCCGAGCGCGTACGGTGAGGCCAGGGGGTTGTCAGGGAAGGCATCGATCAGCGCCGCCGCATCGACCCCATGTCGGTCGCTAGGGCGGCCACCTCGGCGGCGCCCTCGACCTGGAAGGCCAGCCACGTGTTTAAGGCGAGCTTCATTCGGCTGCCGGCACCTGCGGCGCCGAGCCAGAGCGTGGCCCGCCCCAACGCCGCAAAGACCGGCTCGAGCAGAGCCGCTGCGCGGGGTGGGCCCGAGGCCAAGATGAGGAGCTGCCCCTTCTCTGCCGGCTCCCGGCTGCCCGACACCGGTGCATCGACGAAGGTCACGGCGGGACGATGGGTTCGCGTCTCGATCACCAACCGCTCGGTGGCCTCGGCCCCGATTGTTGCCATCTGGACCCAAATGGACTTGGGCGCCATGGCGCCAAGCACCTGCCTCGCGACCATGACCTCCGTGGTGACGTCGGCGTTCGGCAGCATGGTGATCACGACGTCGGACTGCTTCACAGCGTCGTTGGGCTCGTCGTAGACGGTGGCCCCCGCAGCGACGAGCGGCATGGCGGAGGCGGCATGCCGGGACCACACGTCCACTTCCATGCCGGCGCCGAGCAGGCGGCGGGCCATCGCCGTTCCCATCGTGCCGGTGCCGATCACCGCCACTCGCGGCATCGGCTTCTTGTTGTTGTGGCTCCAGAGACTCATCTTCTCTTCCTTTCTTGTGTTCATTGTCCATCGACTTCAAATCGTTGACTCAGCCATCTCTCGTTCGATCTCTTCGAGACTCAGACCTTCGGTCTCGGGCACCTTCCGCCAGAAGTAGGTGAGCGCCACGAGGCTCAAGAACCCCAGCAGGAAAAAGGTTCCGGCGTTGGAGATCGTGTTCAAAAGGGTGAGGAAGGAGATCGCCACGACGAAGTTGGCTGCCCAGTTGGCCATCGTGGCAATGCTCATCGACTTCCCGCGTATCCGAGCCGGGTAGATCTCACTGATCAAAAGCCAGAAGACGGGACCGAGGCCGATGGCGAAAGAACCCGTGTAGACCGCCAGGCTCGCGACGGCGACGATGGCGGCGGTGTGCCCAAGAGTGTTTCCGCTGACCGCGAAGGTGGCGGCGACGACAAACAGTGCGACCGCCATGCCGGCGGTGCCGGCGATCAACAGGACGCGCCTCCCACCTTGTCGATGAGCCATATGGCGACGACGGTCATCCCCACGTTGACGATGCCGTTCCCCACGTTGGCCAGGAGGGAGGCGGAATTCCCGAGACCGGCCTGGTGCAGAAGTGTGGGTGCGTAGTAGATGACCGTGTTGATCCCAGTGATCTGCTGGAAGACTGCCAGGAGAACGCCGATCACAACGAGCTTGCGGACATCGGGCCGGAGCAGCTCTCGATAGCTCGATGTCCTGTCTCCGAGCGCCCTGATTTCGCCAATCTCGCCGTCAATATCGTGGTCCCGGCTACGCACACGGACGAGGACCGTGCGTGCCTCGGCTTCCCGTCCGTGGGTGACGAGCCAGACTGGGCTCTCGGCCTGGGTCAGCATGCCCACGAAGAGCAAGACGGCCGGGATGGCGGCGAGCCCGAACATGAGCCGCCACGCCGCACTCGAGCTCAAGGCGTAGTCCACGAGGAAGGCCGCGAGAATCCCCGAAGTGAGGGCCAGCTGGTTGAAGCTCACCAGCGCACCGCGAACACGAGGCGGCGCCACCTCGCTGATGTACAGCGGCACGGCCATGGATGCCGACCCCACGGCCAGCCCGATCACGAACCTCATCGCGATCAGCACCCAGAGTTCCGGCGAGAAGGCGGCCCCGAGCACTCCGACAATGAAGACCGCGGCCGTGAGGAGGATGACCGGCCGCCGCCCGATTCGATCGGACAATCTGCCCGAGCCGAACGCGCCCACCGCCGCACCTGCGAGCAGGAGCCCTGTCACCAGCTCCTTGTCGAACGAGGTCACGTTCCCGAAGCTGGTGTGCAAGAAAAGCAGGGCGCCCGACACGACGCCGGTGTCGTAACCGAACAGCAGCCCGCCGAGCGCCGTGATGCGGCGGTCCAGACAACTGCCCGCCCGACGGGCTCTGGGCTGGCGACGTGCCCCTGCGATCCCGTGGGCACTGTGATTGCCTGGTCAACCAGTTGAATCGTCATGCCAGCCTCCTACATTCCCTCGGGTGAAGGACCGCCGACAGGAACGGCACCGATCATGATCTGGTCGATTCGCTGCATGACCTCGTCGTCAAGAACGATGTCTGCTGCGACCAGCGCCTCGTCGACGTGGGCTGGGTCGCGGGTGCCGACGATGGCGACATCCACGGCCGGGTTGTGCAGGGTCCAAGCGACAGCCAACTGAGGCAATGTGATCCCGAGCTCACCCTCGGCAAGTTGGCGGAGTCGATCGACGGCACGCAGGTTGCGCTCAAAGGAATCGCCGTGGAACACCGCACTCTTCGATCGCCAGTCAGCAGGATCAAACTCCGTTTCGACTGTGAGATGTCCGCTGAGCAGCCCATGAGCCAAGGGGCCGTAGACCAGGACACCAATGTCGTTGGCTGCGGTGTAGGGCAGCACCTCGGCCTCGATCTCACGCCGGAACAAGTGGTACGGCGGCTGCAACGTCTCAATGGGCAGCGTCGCGCCGAACGCCTCCATCTGCTCGACGTCGAAGTTCGAGACCCCGACGTGCAGGATCTTGCCGTCGGCGACGAGCTTGCCCAGCACATCCGCCGTCTCCTCGAAGGGCGTCGCCGGGTCGGGCCAGTGCAACTGGTAGAGGTCCACGTACTCTGTGCCGAGCGCACGGAGGCTGGCTTCGACGCCTTGCCGGATCCACGCCGAGCTGGCGTCGCGGACTATGCCCGCACCCTGAGGCCGCAGCCCACCCTTGGTCGCGATGACGACGTCCTGGCGACGCAGGTGGCGCAGAGCCGCCGCCAGGAGCTGCTCTGACTGGCCGAACCCGTAGCCCTGAGCCGTGTCGAAGAACGTGACGCCCTCGTCGGCGGCCCCGCGGATGGCGTCCATCGCTGCCTCGGTGTCTGTCGGCCCCCAATCGCCGCCGAGCTGCCAGGTGCCAAAGGCGATCCGTGAGACGTCGAGTCCGCACTTGCCCAAGGTGGTGTGCTTCATCGTGTACTCCCTTCCGTAATGGTGTGCATGTCGTACGAGAGGTGAGGAGTGGCCGTCGCGGCCGTTGTGCGTTCCCTCGGCTGCAACGTCCGTGCCCCGAACCAGGCCACGAGGGTCCCGCTCAGCCCCACCAACGCCGCCACCAACAGGGCGGTCCTATCTCCGCTGACCGTGGCGATCCCAGTGCGTGCGTTGGCCCCCTCGGCGATTGCGACGAGAACTGCCACGCCGATCGCGGCCCCAACCTGCCGGGTGGTGTTCACCACGCCGCCCACGAGACCCTGGTCGGCCTGCGCCGTGCCGCTGGCCGCCATGACCGTCGTGCCGAACACGGTGCCCACCGTCCCGAAACCGATGAGGACGACAACCGCGAACAGTGCGCTGTAGTGACCACTCGCCGGAAGGTCACTCAGGCCGAGAAAACCGAAGCCAGCTGCTGCCGTCGAGACCACCAGCCAAGTGCGCATGCCGAAGCGGCGGACGAGCCGAGCGCCGAACATGCCGGTCACGAAGCCGACCACCCCCTGCGGGGCAATCACCAGGCCGGCCACGAGTGGCGAGTCGTGCAGCGTCTGCTGCAGGTAGACGGACATCACGACGAGCTCTCCTGCCGTCCAGGCCCCCACCAGCAACGTCAGGATCGCCGCAGTCCGCAATCCCCGCTGGCGGAGCAGGCGGAGGTCGATGAGGGGATTAGCGTGTGACCGCTCGACGGCTACGAAAGCCAGAGTGGCGAGGGCGGCAACGACGATGGCGCCGATCACCAGGGGCTGCACCCATCCGAGGACCGGGCCCTCGGAAATGCCGAACACGGCGAAGGCAACGCCGAGCGTGATCAAGACTCCACCCCGCATGTCCAGGCGGGTTGCCCGAACCAGCCGCCGGTCCGGGCTGAGGAGGCGCGGGGCAAGCAGGACCGCCGCCACGCCAACGGGGACGTTGACCAAGAAGATCGAGCGCCAGCTCGTGTACTGCACGAGCACGCCACCGAGGACCTGCCCGACGACGTAGCCGATCGAAGCGGTCGCGCCGTAGAGGCCGAGAGCCTTGGTGCGTCGGGGTCCCTCGGCGATGCGGGTCGTGATGAGTGAGAGCGACGCCGGCGCCACCAGCGCAGCTCCGATGCCCTGGACCGTTCGAGCAGTGACCAGCAGGATCGCATCGCCGGTCAGGCCGGCAGCCAGCGATGCGGCGGAGAAGACCGCTAACCCCAGGATGAACATGGACCGCCGACCGAACGTGTCGCCGATTCGGCCGCCCAGCACCAGGAGGCCACCGAACGTGATGGCATACGCCGTCACAACCCATTGCACCGAATCGCCACCGAACCCCAGGGCCTGACGGATTGACGGCAATGCCACGTTGACGATGCTGAAGTCCAAGACGACCATGAACGACGCCACGAGCACCAATCTCAGGGCGAGGCCCGAAAGCCCGTCTGTCCCTACCACGCCCCCGTCGGTCATAAGTGGGGCCGCAGTGGCGGAGATCGAGGTGTCTGCCGGGGCTGCGAGGTCCAGGACACCGGGACGGAGCGTCCCGGCGCGAGTGCGGCGGTCGCTCCCAGCGGTGCTCCGGTCGAGAACTGAGGGCACTTGCTACCTCCCGATTAACGGTACGATACGTATCGTATTGTAATGGTGGTAACCTGTCAACCCGATGACCGAAACAGTTCTCCCGACACCCGCCCCTCGCGGGCGACCCCGTAGCGAACGGGCCCATCAGGCCATCCTCAATGCGGCCAACGAGCTTCTCGAAGAGCGTGGCTTCGTCGATCTGACCATCGACGAGATCGCGCAGCGGGCCGGGGTGAGCAAGGCCACCATCTATCGCCGTTGGCCGACCAAGGGCACACTGGTCTTCGAAGCCTTCTCGGCCGACTTTTTGAATCGACAGCCCCGCCCCGATACCGGATCCTTGCGCGGGGACCTCCTCGCCTCGCTGCGTGCGTGGATCCGGGTGAACAAGGGAACGGTCAAAGGACGCACCCTGGTCGGACTGATTGCCGAGGTTCAGCGGGACCCCGAGTTGGCGGATATCTGGCGACAGCGGTTCATGGGTCCCGTCCGGGAGCAACATCGGACAATCGTGGAACAGGCGATCGAGAGATGCGAGGTCTCGCCTGACACAGATCCCGACGTAGTCCTCGACTTGATCTATGGAGCCGCGTATCACAGGCTCCTGCAATCCCATCTTCCTCTGAGCGATCGCTTCGCCCAGGATGTGGTCGACACAGTGGTCGCCGGCATGCGAACGAGCGATCCGACGTCTTAACTTGGCCGGTCCAAGTCCTACTCACAGCGGCCGCGGACCATTCCTTCGGTGCCGACCTCTCCCGACCAGGTGTCGACTGGCTACTGATTAACGAAGACGGTGGTCTCTGCGCATCGAGTGGAGTCTCGATCCTCCAGAAGGATGCTCATCCGACCATCGCTTGGGGAACGTCAGATTTGTTCCGCCACGGGGCGCCGCTCGGACCATCTTTCGTGGCTCATCGGAATCTGGCGGGGTCCGCGCCCCTGACCAGGATCCCCTCGACCGCGACGAAGGTGCTTCAAGCTTGAGGTGTGAGCCAACAATCAAGAAGCACCTTCGTTCTTCGCGACCATAGCGAGATACTCGGAGCCCTCGTCGGCCTCAAAGACGTGGTGGTCCTGCACTACGAACGCCGTGGGCCCGACGTCGAGCTGGCCATCGAACAGCTGATCAGGGATCCGGTGCGCTGCCCGAGCTGTTCGGGGCTGGCCCAGGTCAAGGAGCGTCCGGTCGTGACCTACATCGACCTGCCCGTCTATGGCACCCCCATGCGCCTCGGGTGGAAGAAGCACCGCATGCGCTGCGTGAACCCGCGGTGTCCCAAGAGGACCTGGGTACTGCGCGACCACCGCATCGCGGCCAAGAACTCTTTGTTGACCACCCGGGCGGCCAAGTGGGCCACCGAGCAGGTGGGCACCGGGCGCACGGTCAAAGAAGTGGCGGCTGAGTTGGCCTGTGATTGGCACACCGTCAGTGACGCCGTGAACATCTACGGCAAAGCGCTGCTCGAGGCCGACCGCAAGCGGCTGAACCGCACCACGGCCATCGGCCTCGACGAGACCTCCTTCGTCAAGCTCGGCTCGCAGCACACCGACTACGCCACCACGGTGGCCGACGTGGAGAACCACCAGATCATCGAGATCCTCCCGACCCGCAAATACACCGATGTGGCGGGCTGGCTGGACAAACAGCCCAAGGCTTGGAAAGAGCGCATCGAATACGGAGCGCTCGACATGTCGGCCACCTACGCGGCCGTTTACAGCGTGATGTTGCCAGCGCGCCGCCCAGGTGGTCGACCCCTTCCACGTCATCTCACTGGCCAACCGATCCCTCGACGCCATCAGACGCCGGGTCCAGATCGAACAGCTGGGACATCGCGGTCGGCGCGACGACCCGCTCTATCGGGCCCGACGCCTGTTGCTCATGGGCGAGGAGAAACTGAGCGACGAAGCGACCGAGCGCCTGAGTTCGCTCCTCGAACTGGGCGACCCCGGCGCCGAGGTGGCCATCGCCTATCGGGTCAAGGAGCGACTACGCGACTTCTACCGAACCTCAGACCCCGACGAAGCCAAGACGATGCTCGCTGAGCTCCAGAGCCACTGCGCCAGGTTGGCCATGCCGCCTGAGATCCAACGGCTCGGGCGCACCATCAAGGCCTGGTTCGACAAGATCACGAACTTCCATCTGGCCCGGGTCTCCAATGGTCCCACCGAAGCGCTCAACAACCTGATCAAGCGAATCAAACGGATCGGCTTCGGGTTCCGCAACTTCGAGAACTACCGCATTCGGGCCTTGCTCTACGCGGGCAAGCCGAACTGGCGCGTCCTTGGCTCGATCGTCGTCCGGTGAGCAGACGGACCCCGCCAGAATCCGATGAACCTCTTTCGTTCATGCTCGAGAGCACGGAGCTCCGAGGGTTCCAGTCTCCCCGCGCCGGCTACGACGACCCGGCGTTCGGAGCACTGGTGGCCAATGGGGTCCGGGTCACCAACGCCCACGTCAACAGCCTGCCGATTGGAGCGGAAGACGGGATTCGAACCCGCGACCCTCACCTTGGCAAGGTGATGCGCTACCGCTGCGCCACTTCCGCGTGGAGCCACAACTCTCAGCGCGACACCTGTGATGCCAAAAGCCCGCCGAACCCGCCCCCGACCAGGGGGTTCGGCCCACCCACCTGCCTGACCGACGTCACACGAGTACTTCTCGGTAGATTCGATCGCATGCAGCAGGACGAGAAAACGGCCGTCCTCTCCAAGTCCTTCGGAGCGGTCGCCGACGACTACGACCGCCTCCGCTCCGCACCCCCTGAGGACGCGCTCGACTGGCTCTTGCCCGCCGGCGCCACCGATGCGCTCGAGATCGGTGCCGGCACCGGACTCTTCACCCGCAAGCTCGCCGAGCGGGTCCCCCACGTCACCGCGCTCGAGCCCGATGCCCGCATGCGGGCCGTGCTCGCCGCACAGGCGCCAGCCGGCGTCGAAGTCCTCGACGGTCACGCCGAGGAACTCCCCATGGACGACGGCTCCTTCGACGTCGTCACCGCCCAATCGGCCTGGCACTGGGTCGACGAGGAACGGGCCATTCCCGAGGTCGCCCGCGTCCTGCGCCCAGGCGGGCGGCTTGCCCTGGTTTGGAACGGCACGAACCGCTCCGTCGACTGGATGCGCAACCTCTGGGCCGGCGGCGTCGAGCTCGACCCGGAGGACAAGTCCGTGGTGGACGGCCGCCGCAAGCGCCGCCATCAAGTCGACGAGCTGACCCTCCGTGAGTGGTTCATCGACCCCGAGACCAAGCTCTTCACCTGGACCCGCACCATGACCAAGGACGATCTCATCGCTCTCGCCGCCACCTACAGCGCCGTCATCGTCATGGACGACGAGGCCAAGGCCGCCCATCTCGCCGGCATGCGCCGCTATCTCGACGCCCATCCCGAGCTCGGCCAGGACGGCCTCATCGACGTGCCCATGCGAGCGTTCTGCTGGAGGTCCGTCACCCGATAGACCTGGGAAACTCCTGAGAGTATCGTCCTGCACGAACAGGACCAACGTCCCTACGCGGACCACACTCAGTCGGAGGACAATCGCCCCATGCTCCTCTATGGGCTCCTCGCCTCTCTGGTCAATCTCAACCGTCCAGGTCACTACATCCACTGGGGATTCATCCAGCTCTCCCTGGCGAACCTGATCGTCATCCTCCTCATGGTGATCGTCTTCGTGCTCGCCATCGTGCTTCCCTTCCCACGGCGCAAGGGTGACCGATGACGGTCGAGACCTCCGGCGGTCTCGAAAGCGAAGACGGCAGGCAGAACGACCTGTCCAGGCAATGGACGGCACGGGCCCGACGTGCGGCCGAATCCGCCTTCCCTCCCGAGCGGCTCCTCCCCGACCGGCAGCCCGCCTACATGGCCTCGTGGATCTATGTCTTCGGCGTCCTCACCGTCGTGAGCCTGGCCTGGGTGATCGTCACCGGATGCATCCTCGCCGTCATGGGCCCCGGCTGGTGGCATGCCACCAACGCCGGTCACTTTGTCAACTCTCTCCACCTGTGGAGCGTCGAGTGCTTCTTCTTCTTCATGGTGGTGCACCTGTGGGGCAAGTTCTTCATGGCGGCCTGGCGCGGCAACCGCAAGCTCACCTGGGCCACGGGGGTGATCTCGTTCTTGGTCTCCGTCGGGGCGGCGTTCACCGGCTACCTGTCCCAGCAGAACTTCGACGCGCAGTGGATCTCGACCCAGGCCAAGGACGGCATCAACTCCACCGGCGCCGGTGCGTTCTTCAATGTCCTGAACTTCGGCCAGATGCTGATGTGGCACATCGTCCTGCTGCCCATCGGCGTGGTCCTGATCGCGGGGCTCCACGTCCTGCTGGTACGGCGCCGGGGCATTGTGCCGCCGTTCGCTCCACCGGGCGACGGCGACGGCCACGAGAGCCGTCCACCGCCGTCGAAGACCGAGGCATCAGCATGACCCCCGCTCGCCGGCGCCGTTTCAACCCCGACCGTGACGTCGCCGAGTGGACCGGCCGGTACGTGCCTTATGACATCCTCCGCGAAGCGTTCATCGCTTTTCTCGCGGTCGGCGTGCTCGTGCTGCTCCTGGCCGTCGTGCTCTCATCGCCCGACGAGTCCGCCATCAGTCTCCAGAAGTGGGCGTCCGCGGACCCGGTCGACTTTGCCCAGACGGCCATCACCGAGCTGGACGGGTCCAGCGCACTCGCCACCTACGGCCCGCCTTACAACAACACCCCGGACGCGTCCCAGCACATCGGCTTCTTCGAGCCCGAGTCGTGGGCCGGTGTGCACCTGCCGGTCGACACCGCCCAGGATTTCGTCGTCACCCCGCTCCGCGCCCTGCCTAGCCGTGTCGTGCACCTGGCCGTCGACACCTACGAACATGCCTCGCCCGCCCGACAGACCGCCTGGACCACCGCCTACGAGCACGCGGTGGCCAACGCCAAGGAGGTCGACGGTCGGCTCGTCGTCCCCCGGGGTCGCTACGGGCCGGTGGGTTTCATGATCGGATCGCTCACCACCATGGCCCAGAGCGGAGGTCTGGACTCCGCGCTCCTCAGCGGCGGGAAGTTCTACGGCACCGACTACACCAGGCCGCTGCTGTTCCTGGCCGACGGCACCTACATGGCCAACCAGGCGACGGCACAGCATCTCTCCGGGGACCAGTGGGGCATGATGAACGAAACGGGCAACTACCCGGGCCAAGCCTGGCTCTGGCTCTACACGATGTGGTACCAGGTACCACCCATGAACTCGTCGTCCAACGGTGACCTCGAGGTCTGGTCGATCATGGTGGTGCTCTCGGCCGGCCTGATCTTCTTGCCGTTCATCCCCGGACTCCGCTCGATCCCGCGCTGGAGCCGTGTCTACAAGCTCATCTGGCGTCGCCACTATCAGGAGATCGCGCACGCCCACGGCGGCTAACCCGCGCCCGACGAGGCTCCTCCTTGTTCAGGCCGTCGCCCCCGCCAGCTCCAGTGCGCACACCACCAGCTCGGCCAGCGACTCGTCCAGGTAGTCCGCCATCTGGTCGAGGTCCGGCACGAGTCGCCGGCACGCCAGCGCCCCGAAGCACACCCGATCGAGATACGAGAACACCGTCACGTTCATCCCGATCCCCTCGGCCATCGGTCCGACCGGGTACATGTCCACCACCCGGCTTCCCGCGCAGAAGATCGAGAAGTCGGGTCCCCGCACGCTCGAGACCGTCACGTTGGCCGGCGGGCGCATCTTGTCGAAGAGCCGGGTCCCCGCCACCGCCCGGGCCACCCGGGCCGCCAACGCCGGCACGGCCACCTGGGCCAGGTCGCTCACGAAGCGCCCGTTGTGCAACTTCTCCTGCTGCTTGGCCAAGCGGGCCGACTCCGAGATCGCATCGAGGCGCAGCACCGGGTTGTCGATGTCACTGGCCAGCGACACCAGCATCCCCGAGATCTGGTTCCCCAGCTCCTCCACCGCCCCTTCGGCCCGGGTCGACACGGGCACCATGGCCACCAGCGACTTGTCCAGCCCCTCACCCCGCGCCTCGAGGAGCCGGCGCAACGCCCCCGACACGCACGCCAGCAGGACGTCGTTCACCGTGGCCTCGAAGGCCCGGCCCACCAGCTTCACGTCCTCGAGCGGCACGGACAGCGAGCAGAAGCGCTTCCGGTTCGAGATCGCGCCGTTGAACGACGTGCGCGGCCCGCCGAAGAAACCGGGCGGCGGCTGCTCGCCCCGCCCGACCACCTCCCGGTTGTTCATCCCGAGGTCGGCCACCGCATCGATGCCCGCCTGCAGCGTCTTGAGCGTGGCCCCCGGCTGGTGGGTCAACGCCGTCGCCGCGTGCCGCAGCAGCTGCACGTTCGAGGGCAGCGGCGCCGGGTTCCACTCGGGCGGCAGCGGGATCACCGGCGAGCGCGGGCTCATGTCCATGAACGCCGCCAGCACCGAGGCGCCGCTCACCCCGTCGAGGATGGCGTGGTGGATCTTGGCGATCAGCGCCGTGCGCCCGTCCTTCAGACCCTCGACGACGTACATCTCCCACAGCGGCCGGTCCGGGTCGAGGCGGCGGCTCATCACCGAGGCCACGAAGGCGTCGAGCTCGGCCTTTCCGCCCGGCGAGGGCAGGCTGGCCCGGGTGAAGTGGTCGTCCAGCTCGAAGTCGGGATCGTCCACCCAGACCGGGTGGTGGAGCCCGAAGGGCACCCGGATGGCCCGCTGGCGCATCTGCTCCACCAGGTGCAGCCGCTGCTCGATCACCCTCCGGATCTGCGTGTACCGGGTCGACGGCGAGAAGAGGGAGCGTCGCCCCTCCGGCGGGTCGAGCACCAGCACGATGCCAACGTGCATCGGCGTCGTCGACGTCTCGAGCGACAGGAAAGCCGCATCCATGCCCTCGAGGGGGCGCATCACCATTCCACTACCTGACCTCTCTCTTCAGTTCACGTACCGGTATGGCCGAACCCGCCGACACCGCGTTCTGCCTCACCCAACCCTTCGCTGTCCACCAGGTCGAACCCGACCTGTTCCACCTGCATCACCACCAGCTGGGCGATGCGATCGCCTCGGGCGACCTTGTAGTCCTCCTCCGGGTCCGTGTTCATCAGGATCACCGCCAACTCGCCCCGGTAGCCCGAGTCGATCAACCCCGGAGCATTGAGGCATGTGATGCCGTGCCGCAGGGCCAGCCCGCTTCGGGGCAGGACGAAACCCGCGTACCCAGGAGGGATGGCCACCGCCACCCCCGTGGGCACCAGGGCCCGACCGCCCCGGCACGCCAAGACCGCCTCGGTCCGGGCCAGCAAATCAGCGCCCGCGTCCCCCACCCGCGCGTAGGCGGGAACCGGGAGGTCCTCGTCCAGCCGGTGCAGGGGCACACGCAGCATCGAAGGACAGTATCCGGTCCGGCCCCCGCCCAGGGGGAAGGGGCGACCGGTAGCATCCCCACGCATGCTGGCCTGGATCGATCTGGAGATGACGGGGCTCGATCCGGCGCGCCACACCATCGTCGAAATCGCCACCCTGATCACCGACGACGACCTGGCCATCGTCGAGGAGGGCCCCGACCTGGTCGTCCACGCCACGCCCGAGCAGCTGGCCGAAATGGACGAGTTCGTCCTGAACATGCACACCCGCTCGGGGCTGCTGGCCGACATCGAGCGCTCCACCCTCAGCCTGGCCGACGCCGGCGCCAAGACCCTCGAGTTCCTACAACGGCACATTCCCGAGCCGCGCACGGTGCCCCTGGCCGGCAACTCCATCGGCACCGACCGCCGCTTCCTGGCCACCCAGCTCCCCGAGATCGAGGACTACCTGCACTACCGCTCGGTCGACGTCTCGACCATCAAGGAGCTGTGCCGGCGCTGGCGTCCCGAGATCTACCGGGCCGCCCCGTCCAAGAAAGGTGGCCACCGCGCCCTCCAGGACATCCGCGAGAGCGTCGAGGAGCTGGCCTACTACCGAGACGCCTTCTTCATCAACGGCGCCGCAGCCTCGGCGACGCCGTCTACCCCGGACGCCGTGGCCACGGCGCCTGCGCCCGGCCCGACACCCGAACAGGAGGGTTCCTGAATGCCGAGCGACGTGCCCAGCATGTCCATCGCCGAGGCCAACGCCGCCCTGACCGCGCCGGGCCAGATCTTCGAAATGGAAGACCGCGACATCCGCGGCGTCCCCACCCGCACGTGGAAGAACGCGCCGGCCAACTTGCGCGTCGTGCTCGATATGTCGCTCGCCCACGGCGACAAGACGTTCCTCGTGTACGAGGACGAGCGCACCACCTTCGCCGAGCACTACCGCATCGCCTGCACCCTGGCTCACCGGCTGCACACAACCTTCGGCGTCGAGCAGGGCGACCGGGTGGCCATCATCATGCGCAACTTGCCCGAGTGGGTCATGGCCTTCTGGGCCGCCAGCCTGACCGGCGCCATCGTCGTCCCTCTCAACGCATGGTGGAGCGCCGAGGAGCTGCGCTACGGCCTCGAGGACTCGGGCTCCAAGGTGGTCTTCGTCGACTCCGAGCGGGCCCAGCGCATCCGGCCCGTCACCGGTGGGCTCGAGCACCTCAAGGCCGTCATCGTGGCCGACGAGCACCGGACGCCGTCCACCGCTCCCCTGGCCGTGCAGGAGCCGCCCGCCGGTGAGGCCTACGCGCCCGAGTGGCCCTTCCCATTGGCGGTCGGAGACGTGGATGAGGCCGCCTCGCCGCCCGACGTCACCATCGATCCGGAGGACGACGCCACCATCTTCTACACCTCGGGCACCACGGGGCGGCCCAAGGGAGCGGTCGGCACACATCGCAACATGTGCACGAACCTCATGAGCCTCTTCTTCATCAACACCCGGGGCTCCACCCGCTACGGCACCAACGCCCTGGCCGAGCCGGATCCCGAGCCGGCCTCCCCCGACACCGGCCCCGAAGCCGGCACCGACGACACCGGCACGACCACGGCCGCCGAATCGGGCCAGCCCGCCTTCCTGCTCTCGGTCCCGCTCTTCCACGCCACGGGGTGCCACTCCGTCATGGTCACCAACGTGGCCGCGGGCGGGAAGCTGGTGATGATGCACCACTTCGACCCCGAGCGGGCCCTCGAGCTGATCGAGCGCGAGCGCATCGCCACCTTCGGCGGCGTGCCCGCCATGGTCATGCAGGTGCTCGACTCCCCCAACTTCTCCAAGTACGACACGTCCTCCATCAAGGGCGTCTCCTACGGGGGCGCCCCCGCCCCACCCGACCTGGTGCGCCGCATCCGCGAGGCCTGGCCCGTCGGCCAGCCGTCGAACGGCTACGGCCTCACCGAGACGTCGTCGGTGACCTCCATGAACTCGGGGGCCGACTACATCGCCAAGCCCGAGAGCGTCGGCCCGCCCGTGCCCGTGTGTGACGTGGCCGTGCTGCCCGAGGACTTCGCGGGGGACGAGCCCGACGACTCGGTCCCTCACGGGCCCGACGTCCGGGGCGAGCTGTGGATCAAAGGCCCCAACGTGGTGCGCGGCTACTGGAACCGGCCCGAGGAGACGGCCAAGACGTTCTCCCGGGGTTGGCTGCACACCGGCGACGTGGCCCGCCTGGACGACGAGGGCTTCATCTTCATCGTCGACCGGGCCAAGGACATGATCATCCGGGGTGGGGAGAACGTGTACTCCGTCCAGGTCGAGGCCGCCCTCTTCGAACATCCGGCGGTCGCCGACTGCGCCGTGATCGGCGTCCCCGACGAAACCCTCGGCGAGGAGGTCGGCGCCGTCGTCGTCCTGCGCCCCGGCGCCAAGGTCACGGCCGACGAGCTGGCCCTCCACGTGAAGGAACGCCTGGCCGCCTTCATGGTCCCCACCCACATCTGGTTCCGCTCCGAGCCGCTCCCCCGCAACCCGCAGGGCAAGGTCCTCAAACGCGAGCTGCGCGAAGAGCTGCTCGGCCCGTCGTCCTGACGGGTCACTGAGCCGCAGCCACCACCTACCGTCCTCCCGGAATCGCCATGCCGGACCGCCCACCTCTCGCCGTCCTCGTCGGGGGCGCCCCCGGCTCGGGCAAGACCACGCTGGCCGACCACCTCGGACGGACGCTCGACCTCCCGGTCCTCCACAAGGATCTCCTCGTGCACGGGAAGTGGCGCACGCTCGACCGCGCCACGGAGCTCGGTGTCGGCGGCGTCGAGCTCTTCTACCGCTCCATGGAACTGTGGCTCGACCTCGGCCTGAGCTTCGTCGCCGACCAAACCTTCTACCGCGGCGTCAGCGAGCCAGACGTGTTGGCCCGGCTGGCCCCGCACGGCAGGCTCGTCCAGGTGCACTGCCAGAGCGCCAACGCCCGCGGGCGGTGGCGCCAACGCATGGAAGCCGACCCCCTCTGCGGACCCGATCGGCTGCGCAGCCTGGTGCCCGTGATCGAGCGTCTCGACGTCGAGCTCGTCGAACCGCTCGACCTCGGCTGCCCGACGCTCGTCGTCCGGACCGACGACGGCTACGACCCGTCGCTCGAGGCCGTCACGTCGACCATCGACACGCTCTACAGCCGGCCCCTGGTTCACGATCTCGACCAGGCGGATCCGCCACCGACCACCCTCTGAATCCCGCTCACCATCCGAGCTCACGCAGCCGCGGGTCGTCGATCCCGAAGTGGTGGGCGATCTCGTGGACGACGACCCGGTAGACCAACGCCCTGACTTCCTGCTCGCTGCGGCAGTGCTCGCAAATCGTCTTGCGGTAGATCGTGATCTTGTCCGGATGCAGCGCCCAGGTCCGATACCGCGGCGCGGACAGCGGGTGGCCCTGGTACAAGCCGTAGAGAGGTTGGTCTGGATTCTCCTCGTCGATGACCACTGCGACATTGGTCATAGCCTTCCCCAACGCCGATGGGAGCGAGTCCACCGCATCGCGTACCAGCGACGCGAACTCGTCCGCCGGCACGTCGAACCCGCTCTCAATCCTCGGATGCGGGCCCAGATCCAACGTGTGTGCCAGGTCCTGACCCTCGAGCATCGGTTGCACCTCACGCTCGATCTGCAACGAGGCCGCCAGCCACAACATCTCTTGTCGCAGGTGGTCCGGTACCGGGAGGTGCGACTCCGCCCCCCACCTAGTGAGGGATTCGAGGGCCAAGCCATGGCGCCCTGAGGCAACGAGCTGGCGGAACCAGTGGTGCTGCGAGTCGGAGAGCACCGGGCTGAGCGAGCGTTCCAATCTTCGCAGGCGCTTCTGCAACCGGCGGATCTCGATCGAATCGAGCTGTGCCGGTGCCGCGGGCGGGAGCGCGTCGGCCAGGCCGCGGTGGACCCGCCGGAAGTGACGGCGCCTGCGCACGGGCCCCGCGGGGCGGAGCGCGTGCACAACAAAAGCCAGGCAGATGGCGAGGATGATCGCCAAAGCAATGAAAGGCGCCCAGTCGGCTGGACGAGGCTCCACGGCCGGGGCGAGACAGCTCGTCTTCTTCGTCCCGTCCACCGACGTCTTCGTGCAGACGTCGAATCCTCGGTACACCGTGAGCCATTGCCCTCGTGGGTTCGTCACCGCAATGAGCTGATGACCGTCCTTCAGCTCTGTCGTCTCCTGGGTGCCGTACTGATAGGCCTTGACGCCGACCTGAAAACCCGAACCGGCGAAGAACGACTGGTCCGGACCGAAGCTCGGAGCCAGTTGATAGACCCAGGAATCGCACCCGTTGGCGTCGATCCCACCCACGATGGGAAAGTCCCTCGACGTGCCGAACACTGACCCCAGGTACACGCCCGGATACGGTGGCTGGTGCGCGCAGTCAGGCACACCTGAGGTGTGCCGATGTGGCAGCGTCTGCGCTGCGGCAACGCGACCACCCACGAGCGAAATCGCCACCACGAGGACCACCATGGGTGCAAACACCACGGGTCCCAGCAGCCCGGACCGCCGTCGCAACCCGGCTCGCATGGGGTGCGAAGCTAGTGCGGCTCGCACCGCCGGACGGCGACCGAAGGAGGAGAAAATACAGTGACCGAGGGACGACCGATTTCCTACGAAGCACTCGAGCCGGGCACGCCGGTCCTCTCGTCGTCCGGCCAGCAGTTCGGCACGGTCGAGCACGTGCTCCAGGTCCCCGAGCTCGATCTCTTCGACGGCCTCGCGGTCAAGACCCACCACCACGGCCATCGCTTCGTCGACCGGGATCAGGTGGGCGACATCACCACCGCTGCCGTGACAACCACCATCACCGACGACCAGGTCGAGTCGTTACCCGCCCCCAGCGGCCCGCTCGTCCTGCACCCCGACACCGCACGCGACGAGGGCCCGTCCCTCTCCGCCCGCTGGGGCCGACTCTTCGGACGCGAGCACTGGAAGGAACTCGAATAGCGCACCTCGGTCCCCCGCCACGCAGCCACCACCATCCGTCGACCACCACGCCGCCCCCACACAACACACGCACAAAGGCCGCGGCAACTCCAGAACACCAGGGCTTCGGGTGTCGATGTACAGATGGCTGAGCCATGGAACCGACCCGCCCACGCCCAATCTGCATCGCCGTCACGTTGGCGGTCTGCCTGTGCGCCATGGCCGCGCTCGCTCTCCCCTCGGCCGCGGCCACGACCCACCAACGACCGCACCCGCCGGCCGTTGCACTGACCGACGACGATCCGGCCGCCGAACAGCTCGTCCCGGATCAGACGCCCGACTTCATCCCGATCGCTCCGCACGCCCCGGTCCCGGCGACCACGCCCCTCCCCGCCGTTCTGACGACGCCGGGCCCGGCCCGATACCGCGTCGTCGTCACCCCGACCGAGGCGCAGCAGATCGTGGCCGCCGACTGGACCCTGCGCGACGAGGCCTTTACCTACGAGAACAAGCCGCTCCTGCCCGAGTTCGAAACCGGTCCAGCGCTCGAGTCCGACGAGGTGACGTGCGGCTGCACCTCTCGCGCACCCCGTGGCTCCATTGAATCCGAGAGGCTCTTCGTACCCCGGCAGCGGTCGTATCCCGTCGCCTTCATGGCTGAAGTGCAGACGACGTTTCAGGGCGATCCGTACCACCAGTTCCTCATCGTCGCCAGAGATTCCGCCCACAGCCCGTGGCTGGTCGTCTCCGACCCTGGCGAGGAGTCCGCCACGCCACTCGACACGGCCAAGCTGGACGCAAACGGCTTCGACGTGTCGCCGCCGCCTCCCCGCCCGGCCGCCGAACACCTCCCGGCCGAGCTCGCCGCCTACTGGCAGGCCTGGACCGACGCCGGACAGGCACCGAAGGGCATCTCGTTCGCCCCCGGCGCCTATACGACCGAGTACGGCGCCACCCTCGCCGACCAGCCTCAGGGTTCGCTGTACCAACACAACGGGCTCGAGGGCTGGTCCGTGAACCAATCCGGCCGCGACATCTGGAGCTTCGGCACCACCAATGGCGGTCTCACGTGCGGTGTCGTGAGAACTCAGTACATCTGGACGGCACTCGATGGGATCTACCAGGATCCGGAGCAGAACAACTGGGGGCCGACCGTGGCCCCGGGCGTCTACCGGATGGAGGCCGAGACCGACATCGAACAGCCGTGTTTCGAAGAACAGAGCGCCCGCCAGCCGCCCGCAGTCATCTCCGGCGAGCTCGATCCCGATACCGAGCAGGGCATCACGCCGATCCCGCTCGTCCCGAGCACCCAGGCCTAGCTCCCGGGTCGCCGTCAGTCCGGCTGGCGCCCGGTCAGACCCAGGAGCCGGTCCAGCAACGGCGCATCCTCTGGCACGGGCACCGCCTCGGGGAACACGCCGATGGTGCGCCACTCCTCGGCATGGGGAAACACCTCGTCCCACACACCCTGCACCAACTCGGGCTCCAGGTCGACCTCCTGGCCTAAGGCCAATGCGATGTCGTGCGCCCGCAGCGCCCGGAACGAGTTGATCTGCCAGAGGTACTCGCGCACCGTGTAGTCGCCGAAGGACAGGTGGGCCACCGCATCCAAGTCGGGCCCGGCCTCGGCCGCCGCGCACGCAGCATCGACGATGGCCGAGAAACGGCCCACCGGGTCGTCTCCGAGGAGGTCGCCGTCGAACTTGTCCGCGCCGGCCTCGGCCATCGTCAGGCCGGCCAACATGTCCGGGACCCACGCGTCGTCGTAGGCGTGATAGTTGATCAGCTCCCGCACAGAAGGAGGCTCCGGCCGTGCCCGGGTCGCGAAGCTGGCCGAAAGTGTGGTGTCCCACAGATCCGGCCGTATGCGACCGACCACCCGGTCCAGCGCCCGATCGGCCAGGACGAAAACCTCGGGTTCACTCAGCGTCATCGTCAGTCCTCCTGATCCTCTGTTCCTCGAAACGAGAGCGCGCCAAGAGGGCGTGCCGACGCCGCAGTCTCTTCGGGCGATGTGACATGTCCGCCGGGCCGCGTTGGGTCGACCCGCCCCCAGCGGGCCCGCCCCACCCGGCACGCGACGATGCCGGCCCGAAGGCCGGCATCGTCGTCACATCTCGGTACGGAGAGACCGAAACAGAAGCAGCAACCTCAGCGGTTCGGCTGGGGCGTGACCCGCAGGTACGGCTTGAGTGTCTTCCAACCCTTGGGGAAGAGGGTCTTGGCGTCCTCGTCGCTCACGGCCGGAGCGATGATGACGTCGTCGCCATCCGTCCAGTTCACCGGCGTGGCCGCCTTGTAGTCAGCGGTCAGCTGGAGCGAGTCGAGCACCCGGAGGATCTCGTCGACGTTGCGGCCGGTCGAGGCCGGGTAGGTCAAGGTCAACTTCACCTTCTTGTCCGGCCCGACGATGAAGACCGAGCGGACGGTCAACGTGTCGTTGGCGTTCGGGTGGATCATGTCGTAGAGGTCCGCCACCTTGCGGTCCTCGTCCCCGATGAGCGGGAAGGCGAGTGCGGAGCCTTGCGTCTCCTCGATGTCGCCTGCCCACCCCTTGTGCGACTCGACCGAGTCGACGGAGAGGCCGATGAGCTTGGCGTTGCGCTTGTCGAACTCGGGCTTGGCCTTGGAGAAGGCGCCCAGCTCAGTGGTGCAGACCGGAGTGAAGTCCTTGGGGTGGGAGAAGAGGACGCCCCAGCTGTCTCCCAGCCACTCGTGGAAGTTGATCGTGCCGTCGGTCGTGTCCGCCGTGAAGTCGGGGGCGGTGTCCCCCAGTCGTACTGCCATGTGATCCTCCTGGAATTTGGACTGACGCTCTGTAATGAACGCCGAGACCTTACCGGCTGTTCCCGCTATTGTCGACTCGATTGGTCATCTTTTGACGACCGCAGGCCGGCGGCCGCAGAACCACGCTCTGACCTGGGGTTGCAGACAACTGCCATGTCGGGAGTCCCCCAACGGCCGTGGGAGAATGCCACGGTGCACGGAGATCCATCGGCGGCGACCGGGCGTCGCGATTCCTCCGCCCTGCCTCGCGCCGACACGCTTCGCATCGACCACGAGGGCCCGGTCACCGTGGTCACGATCGACCGACCGGAGCGACGCAACGCGGTCGACAGCGTCTGCGCCGACCAGCTCCGCCAGGCCTTCCTCGCCTTCGACGCCGATCCGGAAGCCTCCGTGGCCGTGCTCACCGGCGCCGGGGGCACCTTCTGCGCCGGCGCCGACCTCAAGGCCGTGGCCGAGGGCGACCGCCGCCCCATCCCCGACGAGGGCAGCGGCCCCATGGGGCCCGACCCGCCTCACCCTCTCCAAGCCCGTCATCGCCGCCGTCGAGGGCTACGCCGTGGCCGGCGGCATCGAGCTCGCCCTCTGGTGCGACCTGCGGGTGGCCGCCGAGGACGCCGTGTTCGGGGTCTTCTGCCGCCGCTTCGGCGTTCCCCTGTGCGACCTCGGTACCGTCCGCCTCCCCCGCCTCATCGGCCACAGCCGCGCCATGGACCTGATCCTGACCGGTCGGGCCGTGTCCAGCCACCGAGGCGCTCGAGATCGGGTTGGCCAACCGCGTCGTACCGCCGGGCCAGGCCCTGGCGGCCTCCGTCGCCCTGGCCCACGAACTGGCGGCACTCCCCCAGGTCTGCCTGCGCTCGGACCGCCTGAGCGCGCTCGAGCAGTGGGGACTGTCCGAGGAGGAGGCCGCGGTCAACGAGGCTCGGCGCGGTCGTGACGTCGTCAGCAGTGGCGAGACGCTCAAGGGCGCCCTGAAATTTGCGGGAGGTGCGGGCCGCGGTGGCACTGCACTCGACTGACCAGAGGGATGGCGGCGCACCGCAGCCGCCGCGTTCGGGACCGCCAGACCGTGGCCGCCTTCGACTTCGACGGCACGCTGACCGATGGCGGCAGCGTCTTCCCCTTCCTCGTCGAGCCTGCGCGGCTACATGCCAGTCCTGCGCGCCGTGCTGCGATTCTCCCCAAGTCTCGTCAAGGCCGCCATCACCGGAGGCACGGCCGCCGATCAGGTCAAGGAACGACTGTTCACCCGGTTGCTCGGCGGTCATGCCCGTCGAGGAGGTCGACCGCCGCTCCCGCGCCTTCGCCACCCGCCACCTGGAGCGCCACCTGCGCTCCGATACCCGCCGTCGACTCGAGTGGCATCGACGTCAGGGCCACCACACGGTCATCGTCTCGGCCTCGCCCGAGTGCTACGTGGGGCCGGCCGGCGAAGAGCTGGGCGTGAACGGCGTGGTCGCCACCCGCCTCGCCGTCGGGGGCGGAGGTCTGCTTACGGGTGGCTACGAGGGGAAGAACTGCCGGGGCGCCGAGAAGTATGCCCGGCTCGTCGTCCACCTCCGGGCCAACGGTTTGCTCTCGGGCAACGGTGAGCAACCAGTGCTCTGGGCCTACGGCAACAGCCGGGGCGATCTCCGCCTGCTCAACGCAGCCGACCACGGCGTCGATGCCGGCAAGCTCGGCCCGTTGGGCCGGCTCCGCCGCTTCCCCCGCCTGGCCCAGGTGATGGCCGAGGCGCCGGCATCACCGCCGGTCGCCCCACCGACCTAACCCGCTCCAGGCCTCACCCCCTCCACCCCGAGACCGTTCCGTCCGAAATCGCTGCACCTGTCACCGTTCTGCCCGAACCCCATCGGCCACATTGCCTTGGCCACAGCCTTCACCTCGCATCACGACGCTGCTGCGCCGCCACGCGGAAGCGGGAGACCCGAAGGTCTCCCGCGTCCACACCCTCCCCGCTTGTGTGCATCAGGCCCGGAGGCCCGGCGTCAAGCGGCCCCCAGAGGGTCAGCCGTCAACCGTGAGCGTCAGTGTCGCCGTCAGCGGTCTCCTCGGTCGGCGTCTTGCTGTCGGTCACCTTGACCGTGGATCGTGTACGGCCCAGGAGTGACCGTCGCGGCCACCGTGCCCGAGAGCACTCCCGCCTTGGTCAGGGTCAGGCCAGTCGGCAAGGTTCCCATCGCCTTCCACTTGTACGGGGTCACGCCGCCGCTGGCCGTCAGCTGCACGCTGTATGGAGTTCCCACGGTGGCGTCCGGCAAGGACGTCGTGGTGACCTCGAACGCGGTGACCGTCAGCGTGAAGTACTGCACCGCCTGATCCCCGATGCCGTTGTTGGCCAGGAAGGCAATCTGGGTCGACCCGGCCTTCTTCGCCGCACCAGAGATGGTCCCGTTCGAGTAGGTCAAGCCCTTCGGCAAGTTACCCACTTCGGTCAGGGTCGGCGCCGGGTTCCCCGTGGTCGTCACCGTGAAGCTGCTCGGTGCGTAGCGGGCGAAGGTGGCGTTGTCGGGCGAGCTGAAGCCTGCCGGAATCTCGATGCGTCAGCGTGAACGACTGGTGGCGTCAGGTGCCACGCCGTTCGGTGCGCGTCGATCGTGAACGTGTAGCTGTTCGCGCTGTCCGCCGCCGGGTCGCCGGCCAGCGTGGCCGTGCCGTCACCGTTGTCGGTGAAGGTGACGCCGCTCGGGCAGCGTCCCGGTCTCGGAGATCGCCGCCGTGGGCGTGCCCGTCGTGGTCACCGTGAAGGTCCCTGCCGTCCCCGACACGAAGGTGGCCGAGTCGGCGCTCGTGATGGCCGGTGCCTCGGTGACGTTCAGCGTGAAGGACTGTGTCGCCGCGCTGCCGATGCCGTTGTCGGCCGTGATGGTGATCGGGTAGCTCCCTCCGCTGCCGGCTGCCGGGCGTGCCGGCCAGAGTGGCCGTGCCGTCACCGTTGTCGGTGAAGGTCACGCCGCTGGGCAGCGATCCGCGTCTCGCCAGCGCTGCGGTCGGGAAACCACTCGTCGTCACCGTGAAGGTGTTCGGCGCTGCCTGCCGTGAAGGTCGCCGAGTCGCCGCTCGTGATGCTGGCTGCCTCGTCGACGGTCAGGGTGAAGGACTGCGTCGCTGCCGGGCGTGATCCCGTTGTCCGCCGTGATGGTGATCGGGTAGGTCCCTCCGCTGCCCGCTGCCGGCGTGCCGGCCAAGCGTGGCCGTCCCGTCACCGTTGTCGGTGAAGGTCACGCCGATCGGGCAGCGTCCCGCTCTCGGAGATCGCCGCGGTGGGCGTCCCCGTCGTGGTCACGGTGAACGTGCCAGCCGAACCCACGGTGAAGGTCGTGGACGTCGCCGCTGGTGATCGCTGGCGGTCCGTCGACGACGAGGGCAAAGTCCTGCGTCGCGTCCGGGCTCACCCCGTTGCTCGCCGTGATGGTGATCGGGTAGGTCCCTTGCGAACCCGTCGCCGGCGTGCCGGCCAAGGTTGGCCGTCCCGTCGCCGTTGTCGGTGAAGGTCACGCCGCTGGGCAGCGTGCCGGTCTCCGAGAGCGCGGCCGTGGGCGATCCGTTGGACACGACGGTGAAGGTCCCCGCCGCACCCTCGGTGAAGGTGGTCGTCGAGTCCGAGGTGATGGCCGGCGCCGCGTTCACGGTCAGCGTGAAGGTCTGCGATGCGTCCGGGCTGACCCCGTTCGTGGCGTTGATCGTGATCGGGTAGCTCCCGCGGCTGTTGGCCGCAGGAGTCCCGGCCAGGGTGGCCGTGCCGTCACCGTTGTCGGTGAAGGTCACGCCGCCGGGCAGCGCGCCGGACTCCGACAGCGCCGCCGTCGGGAATCCCGAAGTGGTGATCGTCGAGCTGCCCGCGTTGCCCTCCGAGAAGGTGGCCGAGTCGCCCGAGGTGATGCTGGGTGCCTCGTCCACGGTCAGCGTGAAGGTCTGCGTGCGCGTTCGGACTGATGCCGTTGGAGGCGCCGATACTGAAGGTGTAGGTGCCCCCAGTGCCCGGCGGCCGGCGTTCCGGCCAGGGTGGCCGTGCCGTCACCGTTGTCGGTGAAGGTCACACCGCTCGGCAGCGCACCCGTTCTCGGAGAGCGCCGGCGTCGGGGCTCCCGCTCGTCGTCACCGTGAAGGTTCCGGCGCTGCCGGCCGTGAAGGTCGTGCTGTCACCCGAGGTGATGGTCGGCGCGCGTGCCGAGAGAGATCGGGTTGTTCGACGCATTGGCCGAGGGCCCGGTCCCCACGCTGGTGATCGCCGCCACCGACACGTTGTACTGATCGCCGTTGGTCAGCCCGGTCACCGTCTCCGTGGTGGCCGTCGAGTTGAAGGTCTGGCTCACCGGTGAACCGCCACCGACCGGAGTGGCCGTGACCTGGTACCCGGTGACCGGGCTCGTGCCCGAGTCAGCCGGAGCCGTCCAGCTGGCGGTGATCTGCCCGCTGGCACCTGTTGCCGTCACGCCCGAGGGGGCGCCCGGCAGGGCGCGTCCACGTCAGGCTGATGTTTCCGGGGCATCCGGCCCAGCCGTCCGCGATGCCGCTCGCCGTCGGACCACTGCGCCACCGGCGCCGGTCGTGGCGCCGGCTGTGCCCTGGGCCGTCTGCTCGACCGCACGACGTTGGAGGTGCCGCTGCCCGCGGCGAAGGCGGGGTTCGATCCGTTGGTGAAGCTGGTCAGTGCCGAGTCGACACCCAGGAAGAACCGGCACCGCCGCCACCCGCACCCAGTGCCGGGAGGAGGGTGCAGTCGTTGGCGGCTCCGCTGCCGCCGCCGTAGTAGCCAGCGCCACCACCACCGCCGCCCTGGCGGTTCGATCCACCGGTCTGGGTACCGGCTGCACGCACCGTTGCCCGAGGCGTTCGGACCGGAGCCCGCCACGCCCGCCGGGCCGCTGCCCGCTGCCCATACTTGCGCCACCGGCTCCGCCGGTGCTGTTGGCCGCACCGGTCCGCTGCCCGGTGCGTCGCCGTCACTCGCAGCCGGTGCCGCCGGCAGCACCGACGCCACCGCCGCCGCCGCCGCCGCCAGCCTGCTTGTCACTGTCGGAGCCACCGCCGCCGCCGCCGAAACCCTGTCCGTTCGCCGCTCCGCCCGGAGCGGCGGCGTTCGGCTCAGAGTTCGCCGCGGCGCCGGTGGTCGCCCCGGCATTGCCGTTGCCGCCGTTGCCACCGTTGCCAGTGCAACCCGGACGCCGCCGCCGCCACCGCCGCCGCCGAAATGGCCACCAGAGGTTCCGCACGGAGACGCGGCGTTGTCGCTGTAGACACAGACGGCGGTCGAACCGCCACCGCCTCCGCCACCGGACTGCGTTGGTGAGCGTCGTCTCGACTCACCGCCGATACCGCCGGTCGCGTAGCCGGTCCCGCCGGTGCCGGCGGTGTTCGTGGTGCCGCTGGAGTGCGCGCCACCGCCGCCGCCACCGCAGCCGATCATGGCGGCGATGGTCTCACCGGAAGGGACGCTGAACCTTCGCGGCCGACCTGCGCGCCCGCGCCACCGATGGCGGTGTTCCCCTCGTTGCCGAGTGCCGGTGCTGCTCCCGCCGCCACCACCGCCGCCGCCGATCAGGGTGACGGTGGCGCTGCCACCGCCCGTCTGTGACGACATGGTCGTGAAGTACCAGGTCCCGCAGGTCAGCGAAGAGGCCGGAGCTCCCGCCGTGGTGAACCACTGCGGCGTCGCCGAGAAGGCGGTCGCCTGTCCGGCCAACGCCAGGCTGAGGCCCGCCGTCAGTGTTCCCCCCAGCAGTACGGCTGCAAGCACGGCCTTCGTGACTCCGGCCACTCGACCTGCCCTGTGTCGCAAACCGACCATCACACCATCCTCCTCGGTTGTGCTGCCTCAAAATCCATTGCGTGGTTGTCGTTCCGGCTGATCCGAACGATCAGCTCCGTGTGTGCCATCCCTGCCTCGAGCGCCCGCGCTCTAGCTCCCTGCCTGGATTGTCAGGGTGAGGGACGCGGTCGCCGTTTGTACGGGTGAGCTGTGATCCGTCACCTTGACGTTGATCGTGACGTTGCCCGGCGGTAACGCTGTCGGGCACCGTTCCCGACAGCAGGCCCTGCTTCGACAGGGTCAGCCCGCTCGGAAGCGCTCCGACGGCCACCCACTTGTAGGGCGTCGCACCGCCCTGGGCCTGCAGCTGGGTGCTGTACGGCGTGCCCTCGGTCGCTGGCGGGAGCGACGTCGTCGTGATCCCGAACCCAACGACGGTGATCGTGAAGATCTGGGTCCCGTTCGGATTGATCCCGTTCGAGGCGGTCAGAAGGACCTGGAACGTGCCCTTCTTCTTCGGCGTCCCGTGATGATCCCGTGGGTGAACGTCATCCCCTTGGGCAGCGTGCCCCACTCGGTGATGTTGCTTGACGTCAGCGCCGGGTATCCGCCCGCCGTGACCTGGAAGCCACTCAGCTGCTTCTGGGAGAACGTCACCGAGTTCGGCCGAGGTGAAGTACGGGGCCTCGTCGACGGTCAAGGAGAAGGACTGGTTCGCTGCGCTCCCCACCCCGTTGTCCGCGCTGAACGTGATCGGGTAGACGCCACCGCTGTGGGCAGCCGCCGTGCCGGCCAGGGTTGCCGTGCCGTCACCGTTGTCGGTGAAGGTCACGCCTGCAGGCAGGTCGCCGTTCTCGGTGATCGCCCCTGCGGGGTAGCCCGAGGTCGTGACGGTGAAGGTCCCGGCCTTACCTACCTTGAACGTCGTGCTCGAGCCCGAGGTGATGACCGGCGGGCTCGTCGACCGTCAGCGTGAAGGTCTGCGTCGCCGCCGTGCCGATGCCGTTGTTCGCCTGCAGGGTGACCACATAGACGCCGCCCGTTCCCGTGGCGGGTGAGCCCGAGAGCGTCCCGGTGCCGTCAGCCGTTGTCGGCGAAGGTCACGCCCGAAGGCAGACTGCCCGTCTCGGAGAGTGCGGCCGTCGGGAAGCCCGTCGAGGTCACGGTGAAGCTTCCGTTCGTGCCAACCGTGAAGGTCGTGCTGGCACCCGAGGTGATGCTCGGCGCCTCGTTGACCGTCAGCGTGAACGACTGTGAGGCGTCGGGGCTGACCCCGTTGCTCGCCCCGACGGTGACCGAGTAGGTGCCCCCGGTGCCGGCGGCCGGCGTACCCGAGATGGTGGCGGTGCCGTCACCGTTGTCGGTGAGGCTCACGCCGGTCGGGAGGTTGCCGGACTCCGTGATCGCCGCGACCGGGTAGCCAGACGTCGTCACGGTGAAGGTTCCGTTCGTGCCGGCGGTGAAGGTGGTGGCGTCGCCCGAAGTGATGGATGGGCGCCTCGTCCACCGTCAGCGTGAAACGACTGTGTGGCGTCCGGGCTAACCCCGTTGCTCGCCGTGATGGTGAAGTCGTAGACGCCACCGCTGCCGGCTGCGGGCGTTCCGGCCAGCGTGCCGTGCCGTCACCGTTGTCGGTGAAGGTCACGCCCGTCGGCAGGGTCGCCGGTCTCGCTCAAGCTGGCGGCCGGGTTGCCGACCGTGGTCAACGGTGTAGCTCCCGGCTGCGCCGACCGTGAAGGTCGTGTCGGCGGCCGACGTGATCGTCGGAGCTTGCGGCGCGTTGCTCACCGTCAGGGTGAACGACTGGTTCGCGTCGGAACCCACGCCGTTGGTTGCCGTGATGGTGATCGGGTAGTCCTGCGGCGATCCCACCGGGATCGCCGGAGAGGGTGGCCGTCCCGTTCCCGTTGTCGGTGAAGGTCACACCGTCTGGCAGGTCGCCCGTCTCGGACAACGCCGGCGTCGGGTAGCCCGATCGACGGTCACGGTGAAGCTGTTGGACTCCCCGATGTCGAAGGTCACGTTGTTCGACGAGGTGATGGCGGGAGCCTGGTCCACCGTCAGCGTGAAGCTCTGCGATGGCGTTCGGGTTGACCCCGTTGTTGGCGGTGAGCGTGATCGGGTACACGCCGCCGGAGGCGCCCGCCGGCGTGCCGGAGAGGGTCGCCGTGCCGTCGCCGTTGTTGGCGAAGGTCACACCCGAGGGCAGCGCCCCGCTCTCGGAGAGCGATCGCCGTCGGGAAGCCGGTCGAGGTCACCGTGAAAGAACCCGCGGTGCCCGTCGGTGAACGTCGTGCTCGAGCCCGAGGTGATGGCCGGGGCCTGGTCAACCGTCAGCGTGAAGGACTGTGTGGCGTTCGGGCTGACACCGTTGTTGGCGGTGATCGTGATCGGGTAGGTCCCGCCGGTGCCGGCGGCCGGAGTGCCGGCCAGGGACGCGGTGCCGTTCCCGTTGTCGGTGAAGGTCACGCCGGAGGGCAGCGTGCCGCTCTCGGAGAGTGCCGGCGCGGGGTTACCCGTGGTGGTCACCTGGAAGCTGCCGCCGCTGCCGGCCGTGAATGTCGTGCTCGAACCCGATGTGATGGTCGGCGCAGCTGGCGCGGCGACGATCGTGGTCGAGCCGAGGGCGACGGGCGGCGCGTAGGGAGGAGTGGAGTCTGCGTTTCCGGTCGACGGGTAGCCGTCGAAGGTCACGTTCGTCGTGCCGATGATCGGCGCGGTCACGTTCGTGTTGAGCTTGAACTCGGTGATCTTCTCGCTGGCCGACGTCCCGATCGAGCCGCTGGCCGTGAACTGCGCCGTGACCGTGGGCAAGCGTGAAGTTTGGTACCACCCGGGATGTGGATGCAGGACGGAAGCTCGAGCTCGAGGTAGGGATAGGTCGTCTTGTAGTTCCCCGTGTTGATCTGCGCGTCGCAGCCGGTTCCGGCCGCGGTGCAGTACTCGATGGTGGCTCTGGCCCTCGGTGTTGGCGTCACCACCGCTCAGAGCTGGCCGAGCCGGGCACGAAGGTGACCCCGGCCGGGGCGGGGATCACGGTGGCGAACCCGCTGCCGTAGTTGACGGTGATGTTGCCCGACCGAGCTGGACTGGGTGGAGGGAATGCTCGAGCCGACCGGCGCCAGCGTGGCGGTGTAGGTCGACCCCTGGGAGGCCGTGGCCGGCTGCACGGCCGCCACTTCGGTCTCCTCGTAGATGTCCTCGGTCTCGATGGACACCGAGACGGCCTCGCCGAATTCCTGATCGGTCGCCGGCGCGTAGTTCAGGGTGGCCAGTGGTGCAGTTCGGCGAACCGGGCGAGTACGTGTCGCCGGGGGCGCAGTAGGCAAAGGTCGACGTGAAGGTGCTCGTGGCGCCGTCGCCGGGCAGCAGGGTCAGAAGACCGTGCGAGCTCGACGGGTTCGCCGCGACGACGCCGTCACCGGCCGGGGGCTGGCTCACAACGGTCAGCGACGAGGTGTTCACGCTCGACGCTCCGCCGGAGACGAGGGTCAGCGCGTCGAAGGTCTCCGGGGAGTTGAAGATCAGCGTCGCGCCCGAGAGCGCTGTCGTCGGTGCGGCGGAGAGCGTCAGCGTCGTCCCGCTCACGGTGGCCACGGTCGTGCCGGCGGCGATGTCCGGGCCCGACCACGGACTGCCCGACCGTGACGCTGGCATCGGTCCACGTATTGGAACTCGAGATGTTGCCGCTCGTGACGCTCGTCGTCGATCCGCTCACATTCCCGACCGCAGTGCGCGTCGTGAACGTCAGCGTCTGGCCTGCGGTCACGGCGGCGGAGGGATCGGCTGAGAGCACGATCGTCGTCGCGGTCACACTCGAGACGGAGGTGCCCGAGGCGATCGAAGCCCCGTACGCGCCCATGGTCGCCACCACGCCGGAAGTGCTTGAGCAGGTGAGCGTGGTCGAACTCGTGGTACCGGTGCAGCCGGTGAGGTTCACGACCGGGTCGGTCGAGAAGGCGGCCGTGCCGTTGGCGATGGTCGGCGGCGTGTCCGCGCCGGCGGGCCCCTCGAAGGTGATGGCAGCGGCGGCGAAGACGCCCGCCGTCAGCACCAAGGCTGAGACCGCCCTGAAAAACACGGTTCCGCGGACGCGTGCTGACTTGGCAGCGCTCATAACCCTGTCCCCTCGCTCTCGGATGCCCCCCGCAGCGGGCCGCAATCACTCCACTACTTGCGTGGCTTTTTATTCGCGTCACAACGGAGTGTCAAGCGTTTGTTTAACGGCGACGGAAACATGTGTGGGATAGTTGCGTCTCGCATTGCAAACTGCGCGAGAATGCGTCAGAGTCGCACGTGCTACGCCGTAGCACGAGCGACGGAAAGCGACGCACGACGAGCACGCTCGAGCGCGCGGTGCCGACGCTGCGCACGCGAGAGGCACCACGCGCCTGCACGATGACGCTGAAGGTAGTGCCCGCGTCGGGGTCAGCCGGGCGAAACAGCGATGCCGACGACGTGACCGGAGTATCCCGGGACTGCAGTCGTCACGTCACCGAAGTAGGGCGCGTCCCCGTAGGCAAAGGCCTGCCCGCTGGCGTTCACGCTGTCGAATCCCCCGCCCGAGATAGTCCGGGATGAGGCCCGTCATCGGCCCTTTCATGGAGGACAGCGGCGGCGAATCGGAAGCCACCGAGACGCTCTGCGCGTCGCCGAAGGCGTGCGCGGTGCCGCTGGCCTCGAGCATCCAGTAGCCGCCGCCATCAGGCGACGGCGCCACGCCGACGATCGGGGTGGTCGGTGGCGTGGAGCCCAGCGAGCCGTAGAAGCCGGCGTCACCGAAGGCGAAGATGCCGCCGTCGGACGCCACGAGCCAGTAGCCCTTGCCGTCGTGCGTGGGGACCATGCCGATAATCGGCTTGTTGAGCCTGAGACTGCCGGTGCTGCCGTAGAAGCCGGCGTCGCCGTAGGCGAAGATGCCGCCGTCGGAGGCCACGAGCCAATAGCCGTTGCCGTCGGGCGTGGCGGCCATGCCCACGACCGGTTTGTTCAGTCTGAGGCTGCCGGTGCTGCCGATAGAAATGCGCGTCGCCGAAGCTGAACACTCCACCGTCCGACGGCCACGGTCCAGTAGCCCTGCGCGTCGTGCGTTCCCACCATCCCCACCATCGGCTGGTTGAGCGGTTTGCCGCCCATGGACCCGAAGAAGTGCGCGTTGCCAAAACTGAAGACGCCCCCGTCGGACGCATCGATCCAGTACCCGCCGACGCCACCGCTCGCGCCGAGGGTGGTCACGTTGGCCAGGGTGCTCAGCGTCGCCGGTGCGTAGTAGTGGCTCACGATCTGTTGATAGGTGAAGTTGCCGTCGCCGTTGTCCTGCCCGATGGCGTAGCCCAAGGCGCCGTACTGGCCCATCCCGATGCCGTGGCCCCAACCCTGCCCGGTGATGTTCACGACACCACCGCCGATCGACGGTCACGGTGAAGAGATCCGAGAGCACGCCATCGCCCTCGAGATCGGTGAAGAACTCGGCGCCGGGGATGGTGATGGATCTGGCCGGTCCCGTCAAGCGTGATGGTGTCGACCCGGCCAAACGGGAAGTCGTAACGGGTGCCCGGGGTCGGAGGTCGCGTCGCTCCGAAGCCTGTGAAGGTGCCGATCTGGGGCCACGCGTTCTGAATGGCGGCGTAGCTGACTTGGACGTTCCAGTGATGATTCGGATTGATCGACACCGCGTCGCCGTCGTCGGGCACCGGGGTGAACGGTGACTGCTGGTTGGCGCTCGAGGTGTAGCCACCCGTCGAGGACGAGTACTCGGTCGTGGCCACCGATCCGTCGGGCATGACCATCACCTGGCCGGCGGTGTCGTTGGCGGCGGCAACGCTCGTCGGCGTCTCGTACTCGAATGCCACGGTAGGTCTGGCAGTCGAGGTCGCAGGTGTCGGCATAGCCGCCATAGCCGCCGAGATCGGAGAGGACGTAGGACCGCACGGCCACGGCCTGCGCCTCGAGTTCCTGGAAGCCCCAGTCCTGACCTTGCGGACCGGCGCCACCGAGCGTGGCCCAGCTCGACGGCGACTCACCGGGCACGGTGTCGGCGACGTACTGCTCGAGCGGAAGCGTGTTGACCGTCCTGGCCTGACCCAGCGAGTTGTAGACGCGCGGTCAGCGTCCCGTGCACTGTGGGGCTGCCGCCGGCCGACACAGAGTTGCAGCAGTCCACCGCTGAGGGGCGAGGCCGTCGGCGTGGTCTGATTGGTCAACACCGGATTCCAGGGGCCGGCGCAACCCGGGACCGGTGTCGACCTCCCAGGTCGGTCCCGGTCTGGTGGAACCGCACCGCGGTGGCGCTGGGCACGCCGGGTGCGGACACCCCCGCCGTAGAGTTCACGATGACGTCGAGACCGGCGTTCTCCTCCATGGAGATGTTGACGTTCATGGCGTCGGACAGCGCGTGCGCCTCGGGGGTGTGGCTCAGCGAGAGGACGGGTGGTCCGGCGCCCGGAACGGTGGAGGCCGCCGCCACCGAGGCGGAGACGGCCAGGGCGGTGGGCACCAAGAAGAGAAAGCTGAGCAGGGTGGCGACCACGAGCACCACGCCGCGCCGCGCGACATCGGTTTGGGGGAGCACGATCCGACAAGCGTAGAGCCGTCACCAGGGGAAATTGGTGCATCCCGGGGCAATTGGGGCTGCAAGCAGCACCGGTACACTGCTGCGCCGTGCGCGTCGATCAGGTCATTCCCTCGCTCGCCAGCCGCGACGCGATCGGGGTGCATACCCTGAACCTGCGCGACGGCCTGCGGGCCGCCGGCATCGACTCGGACGTCTATTACGGCAGCTTCACGCCCGACGTCGAGCACGAGGGGCGGCCGGTGATCGAGCTGGGGCGGGCGGGGCGCGATCGATGGCTGCTGTATCAAGCTTCGATCGGGAGCCCGGTGTACGACATCCTCTCGGCCCGGGCCGAGCCCAAGTTGGTGAACTACCACAACATCACGCCGGCGGCACTGCTGCGCGACTGGGAACCGGCCGTGGCCTACGAGGCCTCGCTGGGGCGGACGCAGCTGGCCCGGCTGGCGCCGCAGTCCCGTTTCGCCGTGGCCGACTCGGCATTCAACGAGTCGGAGCTCGTGGCCCTGGGGTACTCGGGCACGGCGGTCGTGCCGCTGCTCATCGACATGCAGGTGAAGTCGCCCACGCCTGATCCGGCGCTGGCCGCGTCTCTGGCGGCGCGCCGGGCCCGTGAGGGCGGGGCTGATCTGATGTACGTGGGGAAGATCTCGCCGCACAAGGCACCGCACGATCTGGTCAAGATGCTCGAGGTCGTTGCGCCTCACCGTCGACCCGGCGGCTCGGCTGCATCTCATCGGGTCGCCGTTGGGCGAGACCTACGAGCCGGCGCTGCGTGCGTTCGTGTCCGAGCTGGGGTTGGATGCGGCGGTTATCGTTTGCGGGGTCGGTCTCGGGGGCGGAGCTCGAGGCGTACTTCCAGGCGGCCGACGTCTTCGTCATGGCGTCGGACCACGAGGGGTTCTGCGTGCCCTTGGCCGAGGCCATGGGGCACGGGGTGCCGATCGTGGCGTACGGGGTGACCGCGGTGCCCGAGACGGTCGGGGGTGCTGGTCTGGTGTTGCCCGACAAGTCGCCTGCGCTGTTTGCTGCGGCGGTCGGGCGGGTGCTGGGTGATGCGCGGTTGCGGTCCGTTTTGTCGGCGGCGGGGTTGGAGCGGGCGGCGGGGTTCGACTTGGCGGCGTCGACTCGGCGTTTCGTGTCGCTGGTGCAGGAGGCGGTGGCGGCGTAGCCGGTAGCGGCTCGGCGGGCGGTCGGCGGTCAGAGGGCGGTCAGGAGGTCGACGAGGCGGTCGCCGCGCCGTGGGAGATCGAAGGCGGCGACACGCTGGGCCGCTTTTTCCTCGAGTGTGCGCCGGAGCTCGGGATCCCGCCGGAACGCTTCGATGCCGTCGGCCAGGGCGTACGGGTCTCGGGCGTCGACCAGGACGCCGGCATCGCCCACGATCTCGGGCAGGGCGCCGGCCCGGTTGGCGACCACGGGGAGCCCCATGGCCATCGCCTCGATGACGGGCACCCCGAACCCCTCGTGCTGTGAGGCGACGACCAGCACATCGGACGCGGCCATGGCGCCGAGCAGGTCGTCGTCGCTGACCTGGCCCCGGAAGGTGACGGCGTCGCGGAGGCCGAGCTCGTCGACGAAGCGCCGGAGGGCCCTGGAGTAGGCGGGTACGACCGGGCGGCCGATGACCTGGAGCGTGGCGGCGGGGTCGTAGTGGGCGTGGGTCACGAGGAGGGCCATGAGGGCCAGCTCGATCCCTTTGTTGGGGGCGACCCGGCCGACTGCGAGCCAGCGGCCGCCGTTGGCCGTCGGATCGGCGGTGGCGGGCGGCTGTCCGGGGCCGGCGGGTGGCCAGTCGGCGTCGGGGCCATGGCGGCCGGGGGCACGACGGCCGTGCGGGCGTAGCCGTGCTCTTTGAGTTCGGCCTCGTTGAACTGGGAGACGGCGATGCCCACTGCGGTCCGAGGCGCCAGGCGCATGAGCTCCTGGAGAGCCCGCAGTTGGTGGCGGGCCATCGGGTTGTTCCAGGCGGCGTAGAGCTCGGGCGGGGTGACGTTGTGGTAGTTGACGGCCAGCGTCTCGCGGCGGCCGGCCAGCCAGGGGGCGATGTTGGAGGCGGTGGCGAGTTGGTAGAGGAGGAGGTCGCCCCGCTGGGCGTCGGCGTCGTAGCGCAGGGAACAGCTTGGTGTCCGCGGCGGTGTCGGGGTCGATCATCTCGACGTAGACGTTCGACTGAATACCTCGCTGGTGCAGCACGTCTCGGATGCGCAGGGTGTGGCGTCCGACGGCATCGTCGCGGTGCAGCATCGGCACGAACTGGTGGATGGCCGTCCTCATCGGCGGCGCCGGCGATCGTGCGGGTCCGAGCGACCCGGCTCGAGGAGTGGGACGAGGAGATCGACGAAGCGCTCCGCCGTCGTGTCGAGCTGGAGCTCGGTCACCCGGCGCTGTGCCCTGTGCGCCAGGTCGGCGCGCCGTGCAGTCGTCGGCCAGCAGGTCGGCGATGGTGTCCGCCACCACGTAGGGGTCCCGGGTGGTGATGAGGATCCCGGCGTCACCGAGGACCTCGGGGATGGCGCCCTGGTCGAAGGCGACCACGGGCAGGCCGGCCGCCATGGCCTCGACGACGGGGACACAGAAGCCTTCGTGCTCGGAGGCCACCACGAGGACGTCGGAGGTGGCGTAGGCCTCGGCCACGGTGGCGTCGCTGGCGTGGCCCTCGAAGCTGACGGCATCGAGCAGACCGAGTTCGGCGACGTAGCGCCGGAGTGCCTGGTCGTAGGCGTCGGTCGCCGGCTTCCCGATGATGCGGAGGGTGGCGGTCGGGATCGCGCCGGAGCCGGGTGACGGCCAGGGCCGTGATGGCGTGCTCGAGCGACTTGTTGGGTGAGACGCGCCCGATGGAGAGCCACGTCGTCGGTCTGCCCGCTCGCTGTCGTCGTGTGCCCGGCGGCGTGAGCGTGGTTCCGGTTGCGCGCCGCCAGCCGGGACCGCGCTCCGTCGCGGCACGCAGCGCGGCGGAGGGAGCGATGACCGCGGTGGCGGCGAAGCCGGCCTCGGCCAGGTGGGTCTCGTTGTACCCCGAGTCGGCCACCGCCAACGTGGTCCTCGGCGCCAGGACCTCGAGGTCGCTCTGGGCGCGGGCCTGCCCCAGCGCCAGGTGGTGATCCCACGGTTCCATCAGCTCGGGCGGCGTGACGTTGTGGTAGTTCACGACCAAGCGTCTCGCCGCGGCCGGCCAGCCAGGGCGCCATCATGGAGGCCGTGGCGAACTGGTAGACGACGACGTCGCCCGGTTCGGCCACCTCCCGGTAGGCCAGGACGGGCAGCGGTGTCCTCGGCCGTGTCGTCCTGGACGACGTCGACGAAGATGTTCGAGCTGAGGCCTCGGGCCCGGGTGGCGTCACGCAGGCGCAGGGTATGGCGGCCGACCGCGTCGCCCCGGTGCAGGACCGGGACGAAGTGATGGATCCCGCTCACGTGGACGGCGTCGTCGCTGTCACGCCGAAGCGCTGGTCGTCGCTCGTCGACCTGGGCGGCTGGGCGGCGAGGCCGTCGACGTCGACGTCGACGAACCCGCTGCGCTCGAGGAGCAGGCCCCACGTCTGGCTGTGGAGAGACGCGCCCGTCGACCAGATCGTCCGTGATCGGCTCGCCGTGCGGCGGGCCCGGCGGAGCCGCCGACACCACGACGAGAGGGGCGCCGGGCGCCAAGCGCACGCCGGGCTTGCGCCAGCAGCGGAATGACGCCATGGAGGGGCAGGCGGTCGATGACCCCACTGAGGACGAGGCCGCCGAGCGAGCCCTCGGTGCAGGTCGGCGAGATACTCGCTGACCTCGCTGATGGTCACGTCCGCACCGTGCTCAAGTGCACGCAGGGCGACCGCACCCCGGGGCTCGACGCCACGGGCGGGCGTGCCGCTCTGCGAAAGGGCGAGGACCAGGCCACCGTCGCCGCAGTCGGCGTGCACCACCTCGCCGCCGGGTGTGCGGGTCGCGGACGAAGGCCGCCACCGGGTCGACCCAGGTCCCGAGCTCCCGGGCGGGGGCCAGCCAGGCCGCGCCGTCGAGCGGCACATCCTCGGTGGCCAGCCGTGCCTCGAGCGTGCTCACTCGCGCGTGCAGGAAACGGAACGCCTCGATGATGTGGCCCATGGCCTCGTCGAAGTCCGACTTCTCGGCCTCGGGTCCCGTGGCCGGGGCCGAGTGGCGCCTCCCGCCCGGAGGCGGCCCGAGACGTCCGCCGCCCTTCCGGCCTGCTCCGGTCCGGCCGCACCCGCCTCCACTCGGCCAGCTCGGAGGCTCCGGGCTGGTACGGACCGAAACGGTCGCCCAGGAGCGTGAACGCGCCCATGAAGTTCCACTCGTCACTGCCCTGGGGGGCAAGACGGGCGAAGGAGGCGCGCAGGGCCTCGCCGGCTCGGCGTTGGTCGTCGGGGGTCACGTCGTCGATGGATGCCATGGTCGCACTCCTGGCCTCACCAGCGCTGACCTCGTCGGGGTCGGGTCCGTCGGCTTCGCCGCGCTCGGTCCCTCGGGGCGGGGGGCTCGCTCCGGACACGGCGGTTGATGCTAGCGGGGCACCTCGGCAGGTCCCTCGGTGACCACGCTGGGAGCATGTGGACCAACTCGAGGGCGTTTGCTTGGAAGATGGTTACGACAACGTAAAGATTCGCCTGGGCGCCTTCCAGCAGGCGATCACGGGCGGTTAACTTGGCTCGTCGGCGGACCCAGCAACCGAAGAGCTGAAACTTTTGATGAACCCCTTCTCCAAATTGACGCGTCCCCTATTGGCCTGCGTCCCCCTCCTCGGCCTGCTTCGGCGCCGCCAGTCGTCTTTGCCACCCCGACCGCCTTTGCCGCGCCTGCCCACGGTGAACGTCTCGCAGACCTGGTCCGACTATCTCAACGACGCGCCCTGCGGCGTCGCCATGTCGCTCGCCCGACCGAGTTCAACGACAGCGGCGTCCCGGCCGTCGAGGTCGGCGACCGCGAGGGCGATGCGCTACGCGTTGGCCCTCCAGAGCGGAGCACCCCTCCCAGGCTGGACGTCCAACGCCGGCAGCCCCGGTATCGGCAGCGGCCAGGGGTGCGAGGACAACAACGCCGGCGGCGGCACACCCAAGAGCGCCGGAGGCGGAAGCCTGCTGTTGAACGGCTCATCGGTGCCCGGCTCGCCGCCGATCGACTCCACCGCGTCCGTCGACCCCAACAACGGGAGCCTGTACTTCGGTGGCGGCAACGCGGCGGTTCCAGGGACGGGCGGCTACTACGCCTACACGTCCGAGCGGGGCGATGGCCTGGAACCAGGTCGTCACCAACCCGAGCACCGACACCCAGAACGACGTGGGCGTGCAGGCCTCACTCTCCATCGGTGACGGCGGCGTCGATCGTCGAGGGTGGCTCCCTCGGCCAGATGACCTACGGGCTCAACCCGGCCAACGGCGTCCCAGCCACCGGCTGGCCGCAGTTCTCCGCCGACAGCGTCTTCTCGACCGCGGCGGTCGGCGACCTCTACGGCACCGGGACCGACGACTTCGTCTCGGGCGGTGCCTCCTCCGCGGGCTTCGCCTACGGCAAGCACTACTCCGACGGCGGGCAGCTGCGCATCTTCAACGACCACGGCGGCCTCGTCTGCGCCGCTCAGACCACCGAGCAGATCGACTCCTCGCCTGCCATCGGGCCGATCCTTCCGGGCGGGGCCTACGGGATCGCCACCGGCACGGGCAGCTACTGGGGCATGACCAAGGGGACCCAGCCCGATGACGACACGGTCAAGGTCTTCAACACCAACTGCAACCAGGTATGGAGCGACACGCTGAACGGCTACACCGGCGGCTCCCCCGCCCTGGCCGACGTCGAGGGCAATGGCCAGCTGGCCGTCGTCGAGGGCACCCAGGCCGGCACCGGTCTACGCGCTGAACGCGACGCAACGGGTCGGTGCTCTGGCAGACCAACGTCCTCGGACTCCGTCTACGGCTCGGTGACGACGGCCAATCTCGGCGCGGGCTACCAGGACGTGATCGTTCCGACGATCGCCGGCATCGAGATCCTCGACGGGCAGACCGGGGCCGAGGTCGCGCACTTCGACGACGGTTCCGCGGCGGGGTCACGCGGGCGAACGTACGGATTCCAGAACGCCCCGCTGATCACGGCTGACCCCAATGGCACCATCGGCATCACCGTGGCCGGCTACTTCGCCATCTGCAACCCTCCGTCCTGCTCCGACGTCCAAGGGATCGTCCAGCACTTCGAGGTCTCGGGTTCGAGCGGGTCCGAGGTGAACGTCTCCGGGCAGCTGGCCGCAGTTCCACCACGATGCCCAGCTGACCGGTTTCGTGGGTGGGGGCGGCACGCCCGGTACCTGCAACCGACCGGCGGCCGCCTTGAGCGGTTATCAAACGGTGGCGTCCGACGGCGGGATCTTCAGCTTCGGGCAGGACTTCTGCGGCAGCACCGGCAGCATCACACTCAACAAACCCGTCGTCGGGCATGGCGATGGCACCGGACCAGGGCGGGTATTGGTTGGTCGCGTCCGACGGCGGGGTGTTCTCCTACGGCGAGGCCGGGTTCTACGGGTCGACCGGCAGCCTCGTCCTCAACAAACCGGTCGTCGGCATGGCGGCCACCCCCGACGGCAGGGGGTACTGGCTCGTCGCGTCCGACGGCGGCATCTTCAGCTTCGGCGACGCGCAGTTCTACGGATCAGCGGCCGAGCGTGCCCAATCAGACGATCGTCGGCATGGCCGCCAGCCCCGACGGTCAGGGGTACTGGGAGGTCAGCACCACCGGCCGGGTCTTCTCGTTCGGCGACGCCCAGTTCTCGGGCGACACCAGCGGCGTGCACCTCAACGGGTTCATCGTCGGCATGGCGGCCGACCCGGTCACCGGCGGCTACTGGCTGGTGGGCTCCGACGGCGGCGTCTTCTCCTTCGGGGCTCCCTTCTTCGGCTCCACCGGCGGCATCGTCCTCAACCGAGCCCGTCGTGGCCATGCAGGCGACCCGGGACGGGGGTGGCTACTGGTTCGTCGCCTCCGACGGCGGGATCTTCGCCTACGGCGACGCGCCCTTCCGGGGATCGATGGGCGGCCAGCGTCTCAACCAGCCGATGGTCGGGATGGACGGCTACTGACGCCTCGGCGAGGTGTGGGGCGACCGCACGCCGCCGCCCTCAGAAAACCGGACGTGACCGAACCGTCGGCCAGCCGTCCTCAGAAGATCCCCGGCAGCCCCCGCCCCCGCTCCACCACCGTGTCGAGGAACTCGGCGTAGCGGGCGATCAGCACCGGCCACTCGAAGTGGGTGTCCACGTAGTCGCGCCCGCGCTGCCCCAGCGCCGCCCGCAGGACCGGGTCGCTCACCAGCCGCCGGAGCACCACCTCGAACTCGGGATACGAGGTGAACCACAGCCCGCCGCCCGACCGTTCGGCGTGCTCCCGGGTCGGGCCACAGCACCCGTTCACCAGCACCGGCACCCGGTCCACCCAGGCCTCGACGACGACCAGGGAGAACGACTCGAGCGCGGAGGGCGACACCGCCACCAGCGAGTCGCGGCACGATGTCCCACTTGTCCGGCTCGGACACCGCACCCGTCACCACGATGTCGGGATGCGGCTCCAGGTCGAAGGAGACCGGCCCGACCAGCGCCAGCGCCAGCGGGCCCGGGTTGCGCTCCTTGTAGGTGGCGAAGAAGCGGGCCAGCATCTTCGACCCCTTGTGCTCGTCGACCCGGCCCACGCTCACGATGTACGGCCGGTCGCCCAAGCCCAGGATCTCCGCCCCCGACCGGCCGGCACCCTGCGACTCGCCCACGCCGAGCCCGAGCACAATCTGGGGCTTGTCCGCCACCGGGTACATCCGCTCCACCAGGGTCCGCTCCGCCGCCGTGTGGAAGCAGAAGCCGTCGGCGTCGCCGAAGGTGCCCCGGTAGACCGGCAGGTACAACGCCGGCTCGTCGTGGGCGGCCGGGTGCAGCACGGCCGGCGCCGACACCTTGCCGATCGCCGCCACCGTCGGGTGGTACATGTAGGGATAGAAGGCGATGACGTCGGCGTCCGACGCCGCCACCGCATCGATCAGCTCGGGCGAGACCGGCCCGTTGTATTCGACCCAGCGCTGCGCCTGCTCCCGCGTCGTCAGGTTCGGCGCCAGCCGCAGCAGGCCGTCGAGCCCGTAGAAGAGCTCGTCCCGGCCCCGCGAGCGAGGGGTGCCGGTGCACGGGCACACCGTTGAGCTCCGACGTGCCGGGCTCCAGCTCGTCCGCCCAGGTGTGCGGGTTCAGCGCGCACGTCGTGTGCACCTCGCTCTCCCACGAGGTCGAGGCCCGCAGGTGCTCGGCCAGCTGGCGGGCGGCCGTCTCGGCCCCGCCCATGACCTGCATCCCGTAGCGCGGGGTGACGAAGGCAACCCGCTTGGGCGGGTGCTCACGGCCGGCCCACGACCGCGGCGATGGCCTCCACCAGCTGCGGTCGCGACACCGTCGCCCTGCAGCGAGGCCGCCCGGGCCCGGCCCGCCTCGGTCAGGCGGTGCCGGAGCAGGTCGTCGGTGCAGACCCGGTGCAGGGCGGCCGCCACGTACGACGGATCGGTCGACTCGAGGACCAGCGCCGCGTCCCCGGCCGTCTCGCTCACCGCCCCGGCGTCCAGCGTTACAACGGGCATGCCGGCGCTCATGGCCTCGACCAGGGGCACGCCGAAACCCTCGTGCACCGACAGGGACAAGAAGACGTCGGCCACGGCGAAGTACGCGGCCAGCGCGGCGTCGGAGACCTCGCCGGCGATGCGCACGGCCCGCGCCAGGCCGAGATCGTCCACGAACTCCTGCAGCGACTTGTTGTACTCGTAGCTCGAGGTCCCCCCGAGCAGGTGCAGCCGGGCGTGTGGGTCGTACAGGCGCCGATAGGCCCACAGCGCCTTGACCAGGTCGTGCTGCGCCTTCGACGGCACGACCCGCCCGACGAAGAGGATGTCGGTGCCCCCTTCCGACGTCCAGCTCGTCCAGCTCGTCGAGCCACCCGCTCGATCGGGCGCGGCCGTCACCCGCCCGTAGTCGGCCAGCACGGGCACCACCGCGGTGCGCACGCATCCCGCCTCGCGCAACGTCTCGCTCGCTGAAACCGGCTCTTGGCCAGGCCCAGCAACGCCCGCGGGCGCCAGCAGGTCGAGCTCCTCGACGGCCCGGGCCGCCCGCACCACGCTGTGCGGGCTCCCATCCGGCGAAGAGCTCGGGCCCGGTGAAGTTGTGGAAGTCGATGATCAGCGGCAGCTCCTGCTCGACCAGGAATCCGGCCAGCGACGAGGAGGTCGTGAACTGGTACATGGCGACGTCGCCGGCCGCCGCATGCTCTCGGATACGTCCAGTACTTGTAGGCCTCCCCCGCCAGGTCGTCGTGGATCGCCTCGGCGAAGATCTCCGAACGCCACCCCGCCCGGCGCAGCACCTCGCGGGTGCGCAGCGTGTGCGCACCGGTGGCATCGTGCGGGTTGAGGGCGGGGACGAACTGGTGGATGGCCACCGGCCCCGCCCGGCGGCGGCGCTCACCGGACCGGCGTGGACGATGACGCCGCGAAGGGCGTGATGTCGGCCCGCACCGCCGTCACCAGGAAGTCACGGCCCGCCCGGCCCCGCCACCGCCGAGGCCGTGTAGCCGCCGCGGCCCCAGCAGCTCGCACCAGGTCTCGGCCCGCAACGGGTGCCCCGGTGCCAGGTCGGCCTCGACGGGAGCGTCCGACGACTCCCACGTGGCCCGGGTCACCGAGTGCACGATGAGCGTCCCGCCCGGCGCCAGCCGGCTCGCCACGTCGGCCAGCAGCTGGGTCCGCTCGCCGCCGGCCAGGCCCTCGACCACCCCGCTCAGCACCACGCCGCCCAGAGCGGACGCCGCCACCGCCCGCAGGTGGTCGGCCACGCCCTCACCCCGCAGGTCCAGCACGCCCAGCTCGGCCCGGTCCACCAGCGCGGACCGCGGGTCGACCCCGTAGGCGTCGATACCCGCCGCGCCCAACCGGCGCACCAGCCAGCCGTCGCCGCACGCCGCGTGCAGCACCCGGCCCGGCGCCTTGGCCAGGGCGGCCAGCGCCGGCTCGACCCACCAGCTGTCGGCACCGTGGACAGCGCGGCGAACTCGACCACGCCGGCCCCGGAAGCCTTCTGCGCCTCCACCGCTCGCTCCAGCTCCTTCAAGCCGGTCGTCCACGATGTGCAGGGCCCGGCTCATGGCCGAAGCCGACTGGCTCATCTGGTGGGTAACCCACCCGACGTACCACATGAGCAGCGAGCGCATGCCCTTCTTCACGAAGGCGCCGGCCGCCCGCTCCGACTCCACCGGGACGACCGGGTCGATGAAGGTGGCCGCATCGACCTGGCGCAGCGCCTCGGCCAGGTCGCCCCCGCGCACGCCGATCGGCGAGTGGGCCAAGAACAGCTCGTCGAGCTCGCGCTCCAGACGCGGCGGCAGGTCCCCCGAGGCCCGACGCAACCGCACCTCTTCGGCGATCTCGGCCATCACCTGCTCGATGTACGCCTGCGGGTCCTCCGGCATCCCGGCCTCAGCCCAGCCACGCCGTCAGTCGTGCTCTCGCTCATCGGCCCTTCCCCGTCGCAATCACGTGAGCCGGCCTCAGGCCAGCGCAGCGGTACCGAGATCGCTCTCGGTCGAGATCAGCGCCGCGTGCACTTCCAACCGCAGCGCGCCGGTCACCTTGCTCGGGTTCATGACCTCGAACGTGCCCGCGTTCTCCTGCCAGTCGTAGAGGAGGCCGTTGCGGCTCTGGATCCCCACAGCGAAGGAGAAGGAGCCGTCGAGCATCGGCATGTCGACGATGCCGAAGTGCATGACGCTGGTGCCCCGAGGGGCGTCGATGCGCATGCCGATGATCGAGGTGTCGGTCCGCATCACGCTGGTAGCCGACCTCGTCGCGGATCTCCAGCGAGAACACCACGTCCTCCGTCGGGATCGAGGCCTCGAACTCGACCCGGATCGTCAGGTCGTCGCCCGTTCTCATGTAGGGCACGCTGTTGTCGCCCGAATACACCCGGTGGACGGAGCGGAACCGCACCGGGCGCTCGGCGTCGGGCATCAGGTCGGCACCCGGGCGCGCCGGGCATCGCGGGCACGGCGACGAACGTCGAATCCACCACGGCCATGCCGGCCCCCTCGGCGATGAGGCCCTCGCGGAAGATGCGGGTGGCCTCGCCGGGCTCGGCTTCGGCCACCTTGTGCCCGTGGCTCAGCACCACGCCCCGGTCACAGATGGAGCGCACCGTGTCCGGCCGAGTGCGTCACCAGCAGGATGGTCCGACCCTCGTCCTGGAACTGGCTGATCCGGTCGATGCACTTGCGCTGGAAGCGCTCGTCGCCCACGGCCAGGACCTCGTCGATGACCAGGATGTCCGGGTCGACGTTCACCGCCACGGCGAAGCCCAACCGGACGTACATGCCGGACGAATAGAACTTCACCGGACCGTCGATGAACTCCTCGAGCTCGGAGAAGTCGACAATGGCGTCGAAGACCTTGTCCACTTCCTTCTTGGTCATCCCGAGCAACGAGCCGTTGAGGTAGATGTTCTCCCGCCCGGTCAGGTCCTGCTGGAACCCGGCCCCCAACTCCAGCAACCCGGCCATCTTGCCCCGGACCGCCACCTCGCCCTTGGTGGGCTGGAGCACGCCGCAGATGCACTTGAGCAGGGTCGACTTGCCCGAGCCGTTGCGGCCGAGGATGCCGACCGTCTCGCCCTCCTTGACGGTCAGTGAGACGTCGTCGAGCGCCCAGAAGTCCTCGGTCGACTTGCGCCGGCCGCCGTGGATCAGGCGCTCCTTGACCGTGTTGTACTGACCGTGGGCCAGCCGGAAGCGCTTGGAGACGGCACGGACGTCGACGGCGAAGTCGCTCATCTACAGCTCCTCGGCAAAGTTGCCCTCGAGCCGGCCGAACACGGCCAGCGCGATGATGAACAGGACGACGCCCAGGACCAGCACCGCCGAGATCGAGCCCGACGTACCAGACCATCCCCTTGTCGGGCAGGACGTAGTAGGTCATCGGGACACCCGTTGACCACGTTGTGAGCAATCGGGTGCGCATAAATGCAGCGCTGGAACGACAGGACAAGCGGCACCATCGGATTGAGGAAGTAGATCCAGCTCTTGCCTTCCGGGCCCAGCCGGTTCCCGATCTGCTGCTGGTAGAGGTAGACGATCGGGCAGGCCCAGAACCAGGCCGTCAGGAGCACCTCGATCAGGTGCTGGGTGTCGCGCAGGTAGACGTTGATGGCCGACAGCAACACCGCCAAGGCGCACGGCCAGGACGACACCGGCCAGCAGGGCGAGCAGCAGCACCGGGATATAGGCCGTAGTCCGGCGCCGCGTGCAGGACGACCATGAAGATCACCATGACGATGGACTGGAAGAAGAAGAAGACGCAGGCCGACCCGACGGCCGCCAGGGCGAGGATCTCGCGGGGGAACGAGACCTTCTTCACGATGCCGGCGTTGTTGACCACCACCCCGGTCCCGGTCAGCACGCCGAGCTGAGAACAGGTTCCACAGCAGCAGCCCGGCGAACAGGAAGATCACGAAGTTCGGCGTGTGGTTGCCGAGGACGAGCTGGAAGACGACGAAGTAGATGGCCAGCGTCATGGCCGGCGACACCATCGACCACACGATGCCGAGGGCCGAGTTCTTGTACTTGACCTTGATTTCGGTGCGAACCAGGTAGATCAGCAGCTCACGGGAGAGCCAGATCTCGCGCAGGCGCTGGCGCACGCTGATCGTCGGCGTGACGACCCGGGTGACGATGGTTCTGCTTGCCGCGCCGACCCCCGGCCTCCATGGCCATGGGTGACTGGTTCGCCACCCCTTCCTCTTCCTGGGCCACCTTGAGTCTCCGGTCTGCGCCGACGACGAGGCGGGGACGTCGACTGCCACGCCTAGGGAGTCCCTGCGGCGGCCACAGCCTCGGACCGGTCGATCACCTGGTCGATGAAGCCGTACTCGCTGGGCCTCCTCGGCGGTGAACCAACGGTCGCGGTCGGAGTCGGTCTCGATGCGCTCGACCGTCTGTCCGGTGTGGAAGGCGATGCGCTCGGCCATCATCCGCTTCAGGTAGATGATCTGCTCGGCCTGGATGGCGATGTCGGCCGCCTGGCCCTGCATCGAGCCCGAAGGCTGGTGCATCAGGATGCGCGAGTGGGGCAGGGCGAACCGCTTGCCCGGAGAACCCGCGCACAGCAGGAACTGGCCCATGCTGGCGGCCAGGCCCACGCAGATGGTGGAGACGTCCGGCCGGACGTATTGCATGGTGTCGTAGATGGCCAGGCCGTCGGTGACCGACCCGCCCGGCGAGTTGATGTACAGCGAGATGTCCTTCTCGGGGTCCTCCGCCTCGAGCAGCACCAGCTGGGCGCAGACGAGGTTGGCGGTCACCTGGTCGATGGCGCTGCCGATGAAGACGATGCGCTCCTTGAGCAGGCGTTGGAAGATGTCGCCCGAGGGGTCTCCAGCCCCGCTGGCGCCCACAATTGTGGGGAGGTCTGATGCGTTAGCCATGAGCAAACAGGCTAGTTGCCAGAGGGGGCGTCCGTGGGCACAGAGCCGTACACTCCCTGATCACCCGCACTGCGGGACCGCTGCGGGCGTGGCGGAATTGGCAGACGCGCCGGGTTTAGGTCCCGGTCCCCGAAAGGGGGTGGAGGTTCGAGTCCTCTCGCCCGCACCGTGCCACACCTGGTCGTCGCGCCCGACAAGTTCCGCGGTACCGCCTCCGCGGGCGACGTCGCGGCCGCTGCAGCCGGGGCCGCCCGCCGGGCCGGCTGGACGGCCGACGAGGTCCCCATGTCCGACGGCGGCGAAGGGCTGGTCGACGCGCTCGGCGGTCGGTCGCGCCACACCACGGTCTCCGGACCCCTCGGCCAGCCGGTCGACGCCGAGTGGCGCCTCCTCGCCGACAGCCCAGCCGCCCCGCTCACCGCCGTCATCGAGATGTCCAAGGCCTCCGGCCGAGCCCTCGTCCCCCACCCCCAGCGACGAGGATCCCGTCGACGCCGACACGACCGGCGTCGGTCAGCTCCTCCTCGCCGCACGCGACGCCGGGGCCCGCCGCATCGTCGTCGGCTGCGGCGGCTCGGCGACCACCGACGGTGGCTGGGGTGCCTTCGCCGCCGTGACCGCCACCGCACCGGACGCACCACCGACGCAACCGCTCGCCGACATCGAGCTCGTGGTCGCCTGCGACGTCACCACCCTCTTCCTCCAGGCAGCCACCGTCTTCGGTCCGCAGAAGGGCGCCACCGAGGAACAGATCATCCGTCTCACCGCCCGGCTCGACGAGATCGCCGCGCACATACCGCGCCCTCGCCGCACGTCGACGTCACCACCATCCCCGGCGCCGGCGCGGCCGGAGGGCTGGCCGGTGGTCTCGTGGCCCTGGGCGCCCACATCGAGCCGGGCTTCGACCTCGTGGCCCGCATCGTGCATCTGGCCGAGCGCCTCGAAGAGGCCGACCTCGTCATCACCGGCGAGGGCCACGTCGACCCGCCCAGCTTCGAGGGCAAGGTCCCCGGCGGCGTCCTCCACCTGGCCCGCACCCGGGGGGCCGGGACCTCGAACGTCCCCGGCGGCGACCCGGGACCGGTGCCCGTCGTCTGCATCGGCGGCGGCGCCGACCGCTCGGTCCTGGCCGATCCCCCGCCCGGACTCGAGGTCATCAGCCTCACCGCCGAGTACGGCCCCGAGCGGGCCCGCAACGACACCCTCGAGCTCATCGCCGAGGTGACCACCCGCCTGCTGCCCCGGTTTTGCCCCTGAGACCAGCCCATCGGCCACACTGATGCGCCGCGAAACCGGCCCCCGGACCGGGGGGCGACAGCGGGCACAGCCCGAGGGTCGAACCACCACAGGTCCAGGCCAGGCCAGGCCAGGTCAGGCAAGACCAAGCCAACACCGAGCCGCCCGCACGTGGCTCACGCAGACGACGAACGACACAACGACGCACACAGGAGGCGACACGATGGGACTGCTCGATGGAAAGGTGGCCATCGTCACCGGCGCCGGCCGTGGCATCGGCCGTGAAGAGGCACTGGTCCTCGCATCCGAGGGCGCCAAGGTCATCGTCAACGACCTCGGGGCCGGCCTCCACGGCGAGGGCGGCGGCGACGCCCACCCGGCCCAGGAGGTCGTCGACCTCATCAAGGCGAACGGCGGCGAAGCGGCCGTCAACGGCGACGACGTCAGCATCTGGGCCGGCGGCAAGGGCCTGGTCGAGCAGGCCATCGACACTTTCGGCGCGCTCGACATCCTCGTCAACAACGCCGGCATCCTGCGCGACAAGATGTCCTTCAACATGGACGAGTCCGACTGGGACGAGGTCATCCGTGTGCACCTGAAGGGGCATTTCGCCGCCACGCACCATGCCGCGGTCTACTGGCGCAACCGCTCCAAGTCCGGTGAGGATGTCACCGGGCGCATCATCAACACGTCTTCGGAGGCGGGCCTCTTCGGCAACGCCGGGCAGGCGAACTACGCCGCCGCCAAGGCGGGCATCGCCGCCCTCACGTTGGTCGAGGCGCGCGAGCTCGGCCGCTACGGCGTGACGTCGAACGCCATCGCGCCCCGGGCCCGGACCCGGATGACGGAACGCTCTTCGGCGGCGACCAGATGGCCGCCAAGGAGGGGTACGACGAGTGGGACCCGAAGAACATCGCCAACGTCGTCGCCTTCCTGGCTGCGCCCGAGTCGCAGGACGTCTCGGGCCAGATCTTCGTCGTGTTCGGCGCCAGCATCTGGGCCATGAGCGCGTTCCAGGCCGTGGGTGAGGTCACCCGCGACGACTACTGGACGCCGTCGGAGCTGATCGCCGCCAAGGGCGATCTCTTCAAGGGCATCAGCTCGGGCGTTCCGCCGTTCAGCTTCATCTAGGGCGCCCGGTCCGCACGATCGAGAAGTAGCTAGCCAAAGGCCAAACCCCCGCCGACTCGCCCTCCAGCCAGGCGCCCCCTCGCCGGTCGCCGGCGCCCGGAGCCGGACCACGCCGGAGCCCAAGGGAGCTTGGGGGCCGACAGGGCTCGACTGCTACCTTGCCCAGCGATGCTGACGGGTTCCGCCTGGTCGTCGCCCGGCCTCCAGCTTTGGTGCTCGCAATGGTGAACGTGGACGACGTGAACGACCCTGCGGCGTCACTCACCGAAGACGGCGGAGCGGCTCCGCAGAAGCGCGGACCGCGCCACGCAGCACCGCGCCACGCCCGCATCAAGCGCCGGGCCAAACCCGAGTCCGACACCGGCAGCGCCAGCGGCACCACGGACACCGACACCGCCGAACACAGCACCGCCGACACCCACGCCCGCCGCACGAAATGGCTCGTGACGGCCGGCGTCGCCGTCGTCTACCTGGGCCTCTCGGTGTTCGCCAACGGGAGCGCCTGGACGCACGGGATCGCCCACAGCATCCAGACGTCGGGGGGCAACGACGTCCCCGAAGAGATCTGGTTCCTGGCTCAGACCCCGTGGGTGCTGCTGCACGGCCACAACCCGCTGGTCAACAACTGGCTGAACTACCCGGCTGGGATCGACCTGATGGATAACACCACCATGCCGTTCTTCGGGATCCTGGGGTTCCCGATCACGCTGCTCCTCGGCCCCATCGCAACCTTCAACATCTTCATCGACCTGGCCATCTTCGCCTCGGCCATGAGCTTCTACCTCATGGCCCGGCGCTTTGTTTCCTGGTGGCCGGCCGCCTTCGTGGGCGGCCTGGCCTACGGGTTCTCCCCCTTCACCTCGGCCACCGCCAACGCCCACTTGTTCCTGCTCTTCCAGGCCGTCCCGCCCCTGGTGATCCTCTTCGTGGACCGGCTGTTCCGGACTCCCGAGACCTCCCCGAAATGGGGCGGCCTCATTGTGGGCCTCTGCTTCGTCGTGCAGTTCTACGTGTCGACCGAGGTGTTCGCCTCTCTGGTGGTGATGTCAGCCATCGCGCTCGTCCTCGGTGCCCTCTACCTGTGGCGCGCCCACACACCGCTGGACGGCAAGCGACTCCTGACCTTCGCCGGCTGCGCCGTCATCGTGACCACCTTGGGCGTGGGCTACGGCGCCTGGCTCGCCGTGGCCGGGCCTCACCACATCACAGGACCGGCGCAACCGGCGACGGCGATCGCCGGCGTGACCAACGATCCGGTCGGGTTGGTCGTCCCGACGCTCGATCAGCGCTTCACCCTCGGACACACCACCCTGGGCAACTCTCTCGTGGCGATCCGCGCACCGAATTGGCAGATCGTCGCCGACACGCCGGTCGAGAACGGCTCCTACGTCGGGGTCCCGCTGCTGATCGCCCTGGTGGTCGGCGCCGTGGCGCTGCGCCGAAGACGGCTCGCCCTCTTCTGTGCCGCCATGGCCGTCATCGCCCTCGTCCTGTCCCTGGGTTCCCACCTGCACTTCGACGGACACCGGACACGCTTCCCGCTCCCCTTCATCGTGATCGAACACCTCCCACTGCTCAACAGCAGCGTGGCCTCACGATGGATCACGTACTTCTGGTTGTTCGCCGCGCTCCTCCTCGCCCTCGTGTTGGACGCCGTCTACAAGGCCGTCGCCGCCGATCGCCGAGGCAGCCGAGGGCGTGCCGCGGCCCTCACCGGTGTGCTGGCCGTCGTCGTCCTCCTGCCGCTCGTACCGGCCTGGCCCTACTCGGCCGCAGCCGCCGCCGTCCCGGCCTGGTTCACCAGCTCGAGTGGTGCCCAAAGCCTGCCCGGGGGATCCACGGCGCTCGTCTATCCCATCGCCAGCTCGTCGAACGACCAGTCCATGCTCTGGCAGGCCATGGCCAACATGGAGTTCAGGATGCCCGGTGGCTTCGCCGTCATCCCCGGCCCCAACGGCGCCAACACCTTCAACGGGCAAGCGATCCCCACTCCAAGCGGCGTTGGCCACCTGCAGGACGGTGGCGTCAACTTCGTCACCGGCTTCACGCCCGCGCGAAGTACTGGATCAGTTGAAGCAATGGCAGACCCACACCGTGGTCGTCGTACCGACGCGCCCGGCGCGGCCTGCGCCGAGAACCTGTTCACCCAGGCCCTGGGCCCGCCACAACAAAAGGGCGGCGTCCTGGTCTGGCCGAGGGTCGAACAGACGAGGAACTGACGGCGCACGACCAGCGCACGGCCAAGGCGCAAGGTGGGGCGACGCACCGGCCACGCTGACGCCAGCTCCAAACACGCCCCCTCCAAATGCGGCACCATGGCGGCATGGCACACGATCGCAAGTTCCGCTTCGCCGCGCAGCTGAGCAAAGCCCCCGACGGCACGGCCAAGGGCTGGGCCGACCAGGCCCGCAAGGCGGAGGACCTCGGCTACAGCGCACTCCTCATGCCCGACCACTTCGGCGACCAGCTCGCCCCCATGCCCGCCCTGGCCGCCGTGGCCGCCGCCACCACCACGCTGCGCCTGGGCTCGCTCGTCTTCTGCAACGACTACCGCCACCCCTTCGTGCTGGCCAAGGAGGCGGCGACGCTCGACGTCCTCAGCGACGGCCGTCTCGAACTCAGCCTCGGCGCCGGCTGGATGCGCAGCGACTACGACGAGGCCGGCCTGACCTACGACCACCCGGCTGTCCGGGTCGACCGCTTCGAGGAGGCGGTCAAGATGGTCAACGGCCTGCTGCGCACCGACGGCCCCTACAGCTTCCACGGCGAGCACTACGAGGTGCTCGGCCACACCCTCACGCCCCGGCCGATCCAGCAGCCCGGACCCCCGATCATCATCGGCGGCGGCGGCAAGCGCGTCCTCTCCTTCGCCGCCCAGCAGGCCGACATCGTCAGCATCAACGTGAACCTGCGCGAAGGCACGGGCGGCGTGGAGACGGCGGCCGATGCGACGCCCGATCGAACCCGCCGGAAGGTGGCCTGGGTGAAAGAGGCGGCGGGCGACCGCTTCGACGACCTCGAGCTGAATGCGCTCATCGGCTTCGTCCTGGTCACCGACGACGCCGCCGGGCTGGCCGGGCAGATGGCGCCGGCCTTCGGCATCGACCCCGACGACGCGCTGCACGTCCCGATGACCCTGATCGGCACGCTCGACGAGATGGCCGACGAGCTGCGCTGGCGGCGAGAGGAGTACGGGATCTCGTACTGGTCGATCGAGTCGGACGCCTGGGAGACCCTCGGGCCCATCGTGGCCACGTTGGCCGGCACATGACGCCTGCGCCATGCCACCGGCGCCGACGGCGGCGGCGCCTCGGCACGCCCTACTCGGCCGACGCCTGGGCCGCCCTCGGCACCCACCGCCAGCTCTGCGGCGAGCGCATCTTCACCATCGACGCCGCCCCGCTCGGCCCCGAGACGCTCGAGCCGCTGCTCGTGCTGCACGGGTTCCCCACGTCGTCGTACGACTACGCCGCCGTGCTGAATCCGCTGCGCCGCAACCGCCGCGTCCTCCTCCTCGACATGCTCGGCTACGGCCTCTCGGCCAAGCCCGACCGCCACTACACGATGGCCCTCCAGGCCGACATCGCGGCCGCCTTCGTGGCCGACGCTCGGCGTCGATCGCCTGGCCCTGCTCACCCACGACATGGGCGACACCGTCGGCGGCGAGCTCCTGGCCCGCCGGGCCGACCCCGCCGACCCCCCCGCCCGATCCGCCTGGCCGGTCGACATCACCCGCCGGGTGCTGACGAACGGCAGCATCTACATCGAGCAGGCGCACCTCACCGACGGCCAGCTGATGCTGCTCGGCCTGCCCGACGAGCGCCTGCCCGAGGCCTTCCCGCTCACGGCCGACGGCCTCGCCGCCAGCCTGCGGGCCACCTTCAGCCCGCTCACCCCGCACCGTGCCGCCGCCGTGGACCGAGGACCCGGTCGCCCCGGCCGCCGCCCAGATCGTGCACGACGAAGGCCAGCGCGTCCTGCCCCGCCTCATCCGCTACATCGAGGAACGCCGGGCCAACGAGCGTCGCTTCACGGGGGCGATCGAGGCGGACCCCTCGCCCGTGCACGTGGTCTGGGGCCTCGATGACCCCATCGCCGTCCCCGCCATGGTCGACACCCTCACCGCCGCCCGCCCGTCGGCCACCGTCGTGCGCCTCACCGACGTCGGGCACTACCCGATGGTCGAGGCCCCCGCCCGCTTCCTCGATGCGGTCCTCCCCTTCCTCTCCTAACCCGACCACCAAACCTCCGCCCCCGCACCGCCTCAGCCCCCGAACTTTCCGCGGAGTTCCCGACCGCCGCCGACCGTTCCCCTCCGTGCGAACCGCCGCCCTCCGCCCGAACCGAGCCCTACAGGCGGACTCCGCCCGTCGTGCCCGACCCAAGTCCCGCGACTACGGCGGTGACCCCCGTTCGCTCGAGCTGGCCCATTCCATCGTCGCCCGGCACGAGGTCATCTCGACCAACGAGGGGGCCATGCTCCGTGAAATCGCCGAGTACGACCGGGCCGAAGCCTGGCGCGGCGAGGGCTTTCTCTCCATGGAGGCCTGGCTGGCCGGACGGTGCCGCATCTCCGCCGGCCGGGCTCGCACGCTGGTCTCGACGGCGCGCCGAACCGAGGACCTGCCGGCGATGGCCGGCGCCCTCACCGACGGCCGGCTCACCCTCGACGTCGCGGCGCCGCTCGCCGCCGTGGCCACCCCGGCGAACGAGGCCACGCTCTCGGAGAGGGCGTCCCAATGGACTCCGAAGCAGGCCCGTCGGGCCGCGGCGGACCTCCGCGGGGCCACCAAGGACGACTCGATTGCGGCTTTCGGCAAGCGCTGCGTCCGTTTCAACGACGAGCGACACTCGCTCTGGGCGCAGCTGACACCTGACTCCTATGCCCTGGTGAAGTCGGCTCTGGTGAGCCGGGCCCGGCGTCACGACCACCCGAGCGCCACCGATCCCGACTACACCGAGTTCCAGAGCCGTTGCGCCGACGCCCTCGTCGAACTCTGTGCCCGCCCCGCCAGCAGAGTGGCCGTGACCGGCGGCGCCCGGAAGGACACTTCGGCGAAGCCGGGCCGCCAAGCTGGCCCGGGATCGATCGACGGACCCCACTTCGGCGAGGCCCGGGCGACCATGGTGGTGCACGTCGACCTCGATCGCCTGCTCCACGGCGACCGGTACGGCGAGGCGGCGATCGAGTGGGTCGGCCCGATCTCGGCTGACGTGGCACGCCGGCTGGCCTGCGATGCGAACATCACCCTGTCGTTCGAGACGCCAGGCGGAACCGTGCTCGACCAGAAGCCGCTCGAGCGGGATCCCACCCCGGCGCAGCGCATCGCCGTCCACCGCCGTGACGGCGGCTGCCGTTGGACCGACTGCGGCACACGCAACCTGACCGATGTCCACCACATGAAACCGGTTGAGCAGGGCGGTCGGACCGAGCTGTCCAACCTGATCACCATGTGCGTCCCCCACCACAGCCGGGTGCACGAACTGGGATGGACGATGGAGGGCGACGCCCAGGGCGAGGTCAGATTCACCAGCCCGCACGGCCAGGTGCTGAGGTCCAGCCCGGTGCGACCGTGGCGAAGTCGATCGAGAATGAGGTCGGGGGCGGGGCATGCCCTGAACTGTCGTAGTACGTGCTCGCCCGGGTGCGGTGCGCCGCGCTCACCGTGCCGGGTGCGGTGCGCCGCGCTCACCGTCAGGCCGGTGAGACCACCTTCAGATGTCTGACCTCTTCGGGCAAGCTGGCGTAGAGGTCGGCGACAAGCTCATCTCGCTGAGCCCGGTGCGCCGTGCTGTCCCAGAGGTTCTCGAACTGGTACGGGTCGTCGTCGACGTTGTAGAGCTCGCCCGTGGCAATACCGATACCGCCTGGCCCGGTCTCGGTCTGTTCGTAGACGACAGGACACGGCGTGAGCACGTTGTCCCCCCACTCCTCTTCCAACCCGTTGGGCTGCCCGGCCGTCGAGGGTTCGTAGACCGTGCAGAGCCACCCGTCCCGGTAGACCGAACGCAGGTGCATGCCGTAGCCCGGGAACTGGCTGTCCCACTCGCAGAGTGCCCGTTCCCGTCCCGGCTCGCCATCGGACGTCGGCAGCGCGCGACCCTGCATGAACGGAGCGGGGTCGATGCCGGCGATGGCGCAGAACGTCGGTGCCAGATCGACCTGGCCCACCGGATCGCTCACCACGGCGGGGGCCACTCCGGCGCTTGGTGCGGGTCGCCACACGAAGGGCAACCGCATCAAAGCGTCAGTGTGGTACGGACCCTTGTACAGCAGACCGAAGTCTCCCTGGAGCTCGCCGTGGTCGGTGGTGAACACGACGTCGGTGTTCTCGAGCCAGCCCCGGCCCTCGATCGTGCGCAGGACGCGTCCGCATGCCTCGTCGATGAGCTCGTTCATCACGTGAACCTTGGCGTTGACCTCGCGGATCTGGTCGTCGGAGAGCTTCGAGGGAACGAAGGTGGCCGGTCCGCCCTCCATGTTCGGGAACGTGCCGTCCCAATAGGCGAGCCAGTGGGCTGGCTTGCGGGCAAGGACCTTGCGGATCTCTTCCTCCGAGCCGGGGTGGCCCGGCGGCAAGTCGAGGTCCTGCCAGGGCACTCGAGGAAGCTCCGATGCCGGCGGGTCCCACGGGTGGTGCGGATCCGGAAACGACATCCAGCAGAACCAGGGGTCATCGGCGCCCAGTGACGCCAGCCAGTCAACCGTGAGATCGGCCACCCAGTCGGTGTGGTACCACTCCCGCGGGATTGGATTGTTCTTCGTCTCGGGCGCCCCTGTGTCGCCTCCCGGCAATCCGCCGAGCAGGCCCGCAAAACTCTCGAGGTGTTCGGGGTGGTTCTTCTTGAGCCATCGCCCATAGTGCGCAATGGGATGCCCCCGGAAGGCCGCCGCATGCATCGCCTGCTCGGATCGTTCGAAGCCACGCCAAGGACCGCTGTCCCCGCGCGCCACCCGTGCGTTCTCTTCGAATCGCAGCTGGGGGTCGAAAGCTGGCTCGAAGTGCGCCTTGCCGAGGAGCGCCGTGCGGTAGCCCGCCTTGTCGTGCAGATACTGCGCGATGGACGGCGCATCGGTTGGCAGGGCGATGCCATTGGCCACGACCCCGTGTGTCCGCACGTATTGCCCCGTGAGCATGGTGGAGCGGGCAGGCATGCACACCGTGTTCTGGTTGTAGGCCCGTCGGTAGTTGATGCCCTCGGCGGCCAGCCGGTCGACCACCGGCGTCCGGGCCACGGTGCCACCGTTGCAGCCGAGGCTGTCGTAGCGCTGCTGGTCGGTCGTGATGAAGAGAATGTTGCGCTTGCGCCCGCCCGCAGCGCTCGACGACGGTTCAGGCACGGACAGCGCCCTCGTCCCCATGCGGCAATGCGGTGGACATCGGCTCGCAGGCCAGGAGGACAGTGCGATCGAGCCCCCGTTCACGGTCCGCATGGGCGTCGCCGTACGAAGGCGAGGTGACCATGTCGATGAATGCAGCCCGACTCGGGTAGGAGACGAGGGCCACCATGTCCCAGGCGTCTGCATCGCTGTCGCCGATCAGCACCTGTTCGGGCCGGCCCGTCCAGAGCAGCTTCCCGCCCCGGGCCTCGACCATCTTGATCACCTGAACGCTGTAGTCCCGATAGGCGTCCTGGCCCGTAGTCTCGTCGTCGTGGGCGTCGCCGGGGTCTCGCCCGAGTCAGAACCCTCTGACGCACCGGAGCGATCGAAGTGCAGCAGGTTGATCATGACCACCTCGCCCTCCTGGCGACCCTGGGCGAACTCGGTGAACTGCTCTCTCGTTGGCGTGATGGCCATGATCCCTCTCCTTCGATGCTTCGTCCGTCGGTGCTCGTTGTTGGGGTGACGTGCTACCGCTCGCCCGACGGCCGCGAGCCAAGCGAGGCGGTCACCAAGAGGTTCATGACCCGGACCGCGTCCGCGACCGGGAGTTCCCTGAGCCGGCGCAGCTGGTCCCAGGTCTCCCAGCCGGCAGCCACATCGAGCGCATCGAGCACCGTCTCTCGCCGGCCTCGCGACATCGCCTTCAGCTCAACAGCGAACAACTCTTGGATCTGCATCCGCAAAACCAGGTGATGGACCTGCAGGGCGTCCGCGATCTGGGGCGAGGTATCCGCGAGACGATCGCCCACTCGGCGAACGGGCGCGATCGTCTCGAAGATGGCGCTCCGGTTCCGCACCAAGGCTCGGGCCCGGGAAGTGACCGTGCCCGAGCTCGAAAGCGAAACATAGAGATGCGCCGTGCGCTCGATCTGGCGAGTGACCGCCGCTGCATGCAGCGACTCGATGTCCTCGGTCAGTCGAAAGATGGTCCGCACCGAAATACCGGATCGATCCGCAATGTCCTGAGCAGTCGGTGACGAGTTTCCTGATTCGATCAGGTCCAAGAGCGCGTCGACGGCCCGCTCGAACGAGTTGAGTCTCCGTCGGTTACGCCCATCCACGATGTCGTCGGTTTGGGACATGCTTTCAAGGGCCAGTATCGGTGCCACGAGCACGATCGTATCGCCATTGGCAGGGAGACTGTCAATAGTTTCGTGGCCCCCCGAGCGGCCCAACAGGACCGAGGCCTACTCGGCCGTCAGCATCCGTTCGAGATCGAGTTCGAGGTCCTCCATGAACTGCGTCAGGCGGACGAGGCGTGCGGCCGCACTGCCTGCGCTGAGGAGTTTCTGTGCGTCATAGGTGCTCAGAGGCGCGGCCGCACAGAGCTGCCACGACGCCACCTCGGTGCTGCCCCCACCGTCGAGCTGCAGCCCGGGTGGAAGGGCCGGTGCCCCGCCGTGCTCGGCGAGCACCGCCCGTGTGCGTCTGATGCGCTGGGATCGCCTGGAGGCACAGCGCCTCGAGTTCGGTCTCCGCCTCACTGCTCTCCTCAGCGCTCGGACCATCCCCAGGGTGGTCGCTGACCAAGGCGACCGGGTAGGGGTCGTCCGGCAACCATTCCTCAATCACCACCGGAACTTCGCCGACCACTTCCAGCACCCATCGCCCATCGGGCAGCTCACCAGCTCGACTGATCACCCCCTGGGTGCCCACGTCCGCCCGCTGGTCACCCCCGCCCACCTCGGAGCCACGCTCGATCAACACCACGCCAAAGCGCCGATCCGCATCGAGACAATGCCGCATGAGGGCTCGATACCGAGGTTCGAAGACGTGCAACGGAATCACGGCGTGAGGGAAGAGGACGGTACCCAGCGGAAACATCGGGAGCCGCCGGCGAGCCATGTCCCCACCTTGGCACGGAACGTCGGCCCGTAGAAGCGAGAAGGACCGGCCTCACGGCCGGTCCTTCACTCGCTTTGTATTGAATCTTGTAGGCGATTTCCTTGGCTCCAGCCTGCAGCGCAGTAGGTGCGGGGGCCGCCTTGTCGGCCGGCCGGCACACGCACCGGCGCGAGCGCGGCCACATATCGTGCGCCGGACTTCACACCAAGTCGTCGCTCTTGGGCGTCACCGAAACCGACATCGGTGACGCAGGTTCAACCCGGCGGATCTGCCTCCTCGGTCGAGCGTGTCGATGCCATCGGCAGCTCCTTTCCACTCTGGGCAACTGCGGGTGCTCCGGTTGCCGCGTCTCTTGAGTTCAGTATCTGCCTCCGCCTCCGTCGTGTGAACCCCACGCGAACAGGAAATTCGCGAACATCCAGGTAAAGGCCCGCCCGTTTACGTGAACTTCATCCTCAGGTGTCGAAAGCACCACGTCGCTCGCAATAGTCAGCCCGTTCCAGCTCCAATACGCTTCGGGCATGACTCTGCCTACCCCAAAGGACAACACGACAGCGCTGGTGACAGGAGCGTCGTCGGGCATCGGCTCCGAAATAGCTCGAGAACTCGCCCGCCGGGGTCAGGGCGTGACACTGGTTGCCCGGCGCGAAGAGCGCCTCAAGACCCTCGCCGATGAACTCGCGCAACTGCATCACGTCCGCACGGAGGTCATCGCCGCCGACCTGACGGACGCCGACTCCAGGGCTGAGCTGCCGAAGCTGATCGAGCAACGAGGGCTCACCGTCGACATCCTCGTCAACAATGCGGGATTCACCACCATGGGTCCGGTGTCTCGAGCGACCCGCAGCGACGAGCTCGCCATGATTCGCACGAACGTCGAAGCGGTGGTCGACCTGTGCACCCTCTTCGTCGGCGGCATGGTGACCCGCCACCGAGGCGCCGTCCTGAACACCGCCTCCACCGCTGCCTTCCAGCCGCTCCCCGCGCAAGCCGGGTACGGCGCGTCGAAGGCTTTCGTCCTCTCCTATGGCCGCGCCCTCGGCGCCGAGCTTCGAGGCACCGGAGTGACCGTGACCACGCTGTGCCCGGGCCCCGTCGAGACCGGATTCGCCGAGGCGGCCGGGATGACGGACGCGGAAGCAAGTGAGTCCCTGCCCAAAGTCATGTGGATCCCCGCTGAAGAGGTCGCCAAGGTCGCAGTGGAAGGTCTGGCGACCGGGCGCTCCGTCGTGATCCCAGGCGCCGTGAACCGGACTGCCGCTGTCCTCGCCCATTTGGCGCCCAAGTCTCTCCTCCTGCCGATGCTGGCCCAGCGCCACCCAGCGATGAAGTCTGATTAGCGCAGCAGCGTCGGCCATAACCACACGCTGCAATCGAAGCGCTCCGCACATCACGAGACACGACAGAAACCAGATCGGAATCGCCATGGCGCAACTCGTCACCGAGCTCACCCTCCCCTACCTCGATATGACCGGTCTCGACCGAACCGATGCCATAGCCGCCATCGAAGATGCCGCGCCCGGACCACTGGTTGGCTCGGACCGACATGGGGTACGCGGTCACCAGCGTCAGCGATGTCACCGCCATCTTGCGTGACAAGCGCTTCCACTCCGCGCTCTCGATGATCACCCAGATCGAAGGCATCGACGACGACGACTTCCCTCGGGGCCGGCGACAGTCAATCCTCTCCATGGAGGGTCCCGAGCACGCCCGCCTTCGACGCCTCGTCGCCCCGGCGTTCACCCCGGCGTCGGCGAACCGCCTCCGACCCACCATGCGCAGGGTCGTCGAACGGACTGGTCGATCAGATTGTCGACAAGGGTGAGTGCGAATTGGTCGCAGACGTCTGCGAGCCCTACCCGATCCCGATCATCTGCGAGCTCCTGGGCGCTCCGCCACAAGACTGGAAGCTCTTCTCGGCCTGGGCCACCGATATCTTCCGCATCTTCAACTCCAACCTGGTGGAGGACATGCCGCGCATCGAACAGGCGGGTGCGGAGCTCGAGGCCTACGTCCAGCACATGATCGAGGAACGCCGAACCAGTCCCCAGGAAGATCTCCTCAGCGACATGATCGCCATCGAGGAGGAGGGTGACCGGCTCTCGACCGAAGAGATGACCATGCTGGCCGAGGCAATCCTCATGGCCGGCACCGACACCACCCGCAACCAACTGGCGTGCTCCGTCGCACTCTTCGCTGAGCATCCCGACCAGTGGACGTTGCTCGCCGAGCGCCCCGAACTCGCCCCACGAGCCGTCGAGGAATCCATGCGTTACCTCGGCGCCATCCGCGGCACCATGCGCTTCGCTGCAGAGGACGTCGTCTATCGCGACATCCTCTTCCCGCAGGGCACCCTCGTCTCCACCTCGTTGGCCGGAGCCAACCGAGACCCCGAAGCATGGGAGCGACCCGAGACCTTTGACATCACCCAGGAACGAGCCACCGCGCAGCTGACATTCGGCGCCGGCATCCACTTCTGCATGGGAGCGGCCCTAGCCCGGGCCGAGCTCCAAGAGGCGCTTCCTCTCCTGGCTCGGCGCCTACCCAACCTGTCGCTGACCGGCCCCATCAAATGGAAGCCCGCAACCTTCGGGATCGGTGGGCCGGCCAGGCTCCCCCTGCGCTTCGATCCCTCTTAAACCTGGCGCCCCAGGAAGGCGGCCAGCTGGTCGGCCATCGGCGCGCCCGCAGACGCCGAGGCCCGAAGCCCGAACGGCGCCTCGCCTTCGGGACCGCGAAACGCATCGGGTAGGGCGGCCCGAGAGAAGGCCAGGAGCTGCGCCGCCAACTCAGGATTGAGATCTGTCGACTGCCCTGTCGCTCTGGCCAGGTCCCAACCGTGAGCAAACGTGTCCACGGTGGCGATGTTCACGTACACGCTCCCCGGCAGGTCACCGAACGGCAGCCGCATCGTCCGTTCCATGGCCCCGTCCGCCGAGAAGGCCGCTACGCACCGGGCCGAGTCCGAGGCGAACACCGCCTTGAAATCACCCGCACTGAAGTCCTCTGCGTCTTCGGGCGATCCATCCGAGGGCGGAGCGCCGGTGACGGCAAACGAGGCATACCACCTGGGCCCACCCACCACGTGGTTGATCAGATCACGGACCTGCCACGAGGCGCAGGGCGTCGCCTTCTCGAAGTCGGTGGCAGAAACGCCGGCCAACACCCCGCTGGTCGACGTGAACGCCTGCGACAGCAGCTCAGTACCCATCCCCAACACCTCCCGTCGGCCGGGCCATCACGCCCAACGACACCCAACAGAAGAGCGAACGTAGTGCGCCCCAGTGACAGTGCAACCGGGAAGACCAAAGCGCCAGATGCACTGGCGCTCAAGCCAAAGTCAACGCCGAGCTAGTCCAGGACGGCCGTGGCCTCCCCCACCAGCTTGTCCTCGCCGTCGGCGTTGGACAGGGTCACTGCGAGGTCGATCAGCTGAGCCCCGTCAGGCGACGAGCGCTTCGCCGTCACCACGATCTTCGATGTCAAAACCTCGTCCGGCCACGTCTGCCGGGCGAAACGCACCTGGTAACGCCGCACGTTGCCAATCCCGACGTAGTCCGTCAGCGCCGTCCCCAAGATCCCCATCGAGAACATCCCGTGCCCGAACACGCTCGGCTGCCCGGCCGCCTGTGCCGCCACCTCGTCGTGGTGCATCGGGTTGAAGTCGCCCGACGCCCCGGCGTACTTGACCAGGTCGGTCCGGGTCAGCGTGTGCGAGATCACCGGAGCCTCGTCACCCACTTGCACCGAGTCATACGACAGCTTCTGCTCACTCATCGCCAGCCAACCTCTCCGTCTCGCTTCCGTCTCGCTCAGCCCACGCCCACGCCCACGCCCACTCTCGCTCGCCCTCACCTACGCCCGGTGGATCAGGTTCACCCGAGAGGTGGCCACCAGATCACCAGTCTTCTCGTCGGTCCACTTGGTCTCCGAGACGATGAAAGTCATCGTCCGGCCCTTCGACTCCTTCTGGTAGGCATCGGTGATCGTGCCCTCGCCGAACAGCACGTCGCCCACCTCGATCGCCCGCTCGTACAGGAACTCCTGTTCGCCGTGCAGGATCAGCCCGCCCTTGGCCATCAAAGGGCCCATGACCTTGATCATCGCGCTGCCCTGGGCCTCGCCCGCAGGCTGCATCTCGGCGAAACGACCGGAGAACTCCATCGCGAAGGGCCACGTCGGCGGCGCCGGAATGTTGGCGAACCCAGCCGCCTCGGCCGCAGCCGGGCTGTGGTAGATCGGGCTCGAGCTCAACACGGCGTCGGCGAAGTGCTGCACCGGACCACGCTCCACCACGACCTTCGAGTTGCCAATGGACTGGCCGATGACGGACTTCAGCACGTCCTCAATGGCTACGGCGTCGTCTGCCACCCTCTGCCTCCTGTTCCGGGCCACCCCATCCGCCACCGAGCCAAACCACAGCCCGCATCCCACGCCCCTTGCCGGGACAGACGGAACGCCGGCCCCGAGCCGACGCAGCGCCAAAGGTAGCGGCCACCCCCGAGCGCCGCCCAATCCGCCCCCCGCCAGCGCCCGCACCCCCGGACCGCACGCTCGCTACCATCACCCGCCAATGCCACCGGACTTCTTCGAGGTCGTACACAGCCAGCGCGCCGCTCGATCCTTCCTCCCCGACCCCGTCCCCGACGCCGTCATCGAGCAGATCCTCAAAGCCGCCACCCACGCCCCCAGCGCCGAGAACGCCCAGCCCTTCGTCTTCATCGTGGTCCGGGACCCCGCCACGAGGGCCACCATCGGCGACATCACGGCCCGCATCTGGCAGGGCGGCGCCCGGGCGATGGAGGAGGACCGCCTCGCCCCAGCCTTCCTGGCCGAGGTCGACCGGGGTGCCATGGGCGGCATCGCCGCCGCCCCCGTGCTGATCGTCGTCTGCGGCGATACCCGTCTCGCCTTCCCCGCGGCCATGGACGCCTCGGTGTTCCCGGCCGTACAGAACCTGCTCCTCGCCGCCCACGCCCTCGGCCTGGGCTCGACCCTGACCACACTGCCCGTGCTCGGGGGAGCCGGCCTCGCCGAACCGCTCGGACTGCCTCCTGAGGTAATCCCCGTCGCCGTGATCCCGATCGGCCACCTCCCCAAGCCGCTCGGCCCACCCCGCCGCCAGCCCGTCTCCGAGAAGGCCCACCGCGACCGCTACGGCACCCCCTTCCCGTAAACGCCGAACCTCAACTCCTAACCCCTAACCGCCACCGCCGACGCCGCCCCTCCCTCGCGCCTGATTCACGCCGCCAGTCACACCGCCGGTAAATCGGTCCAAGAAGGCGCAGTAACGGTCGAGGATCACGGCCCAGCGGAAGTTGGCATCCACGTAGCCGATCCCATTCGCCGCCAACCGGGCGTGCAACGCGTCATCGGTGGTCAGCATTTCGATCACCGACTCGAACTCCGAAAAATCACGGAACCACAGTCCCGCCCCCGACCGTTCGCAGTGCTCCCGCGTCGCACCGCACTGCGCGTGCACCACGACAGGCACGCCCGCCGTGAGCGCCTCGACCACCGTCAGGGAGAACGATTCGTGGGGGGAGGGCGACACCGAGACCCGCGCCCCGCGCAACAGCGCCCACTTGGTCGCGTCGTCGACCATGCCGGTCAGCACAATGTCGTCGGCCGGCTCCGGGGCGTTCACCACCTGCCCGACGAACACCAACTGGAGCGGCCCCGGATGGCGCTCCTTGTAGGAGCGGAACCAGCGCCACAACATGCCCGTCCCTTTCTGATCGTCGACCCGCCCGATACAGATCAGGTACGGCTCACCGTCGTCGCCGACCCCGAACGACGCCCGCAAGGCCTCCTCGGCCCTGGCCGCCACCCCCGCCCCCGCCGCACCTGCCGGCAGCTCGGGCTCCTCCACCCCGAGGCCGATGAGCACCTGCGGGGTCGACGCCACCCCGAAGCGGGCGTTGACCAGCGCCCGCTCGCTCCGGCTGTGGAACGCAAACCCACGACACGAGCGGAACAGCTCGTCGAACACGGGCAGGTACAGCGCCGGCTCCTCGTGCGCCGCTGGATGCAGCACCGCCCGCTCCCGCACCAACGGCAGTCCGTACACCGTCGGGTAATACAGGTACGGGTAGAAAGCCACCACGTCCGCGTCGCTCGCCGCCACCGCCTCGACCAGATCGGGGGCCAGCGGCCCCTGCCAAGCCACCCACTTGGCGCAGTCTTCCGCCGACGCTGCACCCGGGTCCCCCATCAGCTGCGCCCAGAGCGGGTGGAAGTGCTCGTTGCGCCCGGCGACCGAGCGCAATCGGCGCACGGTCACTCCCCGTTCGACCGACGTCCCCTCCGGCAGCTCGTCCCGCCAGGTGATGGCGTCGAGCGCACACGTGGTCAGGGCCTCGACCTCGTAGCCGCGGTCAGCGACCAGGCGCTCGGCCAGCATGCGCGCCCCGACCTCGGCCCCGCCTCGGATGTCCGGCCCATAGCGGGGCACCACGAAGGCGACCTTCACAGGTCCCGGACCCTACAGGCCGACCCCGGCGGACCCCGGCGGACCCGGCGGACCCCGGCGGACCCCGGCCGCTCCCGCCGACCGAGACCGACGTGGCCCAGCCCGCTCGTCGCTCCGGACCTGACACCGGTGTCAGCTCTGCGGATAGGGTGACCCCCGTGCAGGAGCACCACTACTACGTCGACATCGATGCCACCGTGGACGAGCTCTGGCAGCTCTTCTGGGCCCGCATCCCCCACACGCAATCAGGGGATGTGACCATCGACATCCTCTACCCGGGCAACGACATCGGCGACGGCCTCATCCGCCACTGCTGGTTCCGGGTCCCCAAGTACCTCCTCACCGGCGGCAAGGGCCAGTCCTGGGAATGGCTGACCGAGGTCAAGCCGAAGGAGTCATGGAAGTACAGCGCAGTGGGCCGTCCCCTTCTCTCCCAGGCCGAAGGCTTCACCCGCCTCGAGGCCATCGCCGACGACCGCACCCGGGTCCACTTCACCGAGACCTACCACGCCTTCAACCCGCTCCTCCGAATCCTGCTCGAGAAGCGGGTCCATGCCTTCATCTCCAAGGACAACGACCAGCTGATCAAGTCGTCCCTCACCACGGGCGTCCAGTACCTGCGCAAGGCAAAGGCCAAGGCCGCCGCCAAGGAAGCCGCACCCGAAGAAGCCGGAGCGGGAGCCACCGCCCCAGCCCAAACCCAAGCCCGCGCCGCCGACCGACCCGAGGGATGACCGTCGTCGACCTCTGGGTCAACGCCCTCTCCCCCAGGGCCGCCCAGGCCTTCCTCGGCCAGACGGGCAACGAGAGCGTCACCGACATGCTGGGCAGCGACCTCGACGCAGCCAAGACCATCGACGACCTCATCGCCACGATGGACGTGAACCAGGTCGACGTCGGGGTCATCGCCGCGGGCCTGAGCGCCCACGAAACGGAAAGCCTGCTCGATCAGGCCGGAGCCCACCCCTCCCGCCTCCGCGTCGCCCTCACGGTGGACCGGCCGGACCGCCCCGTCCGCAACTGCAAGCTGCTCCGTGAGTACGCCGGCCACCCCGCAGTCGCGCTGGTGCGAATCACGCCGCTCGTCCACCAATATCCGCTCAACGACAAGCTGTACTACCCGATCTACACCACCGCCGCCGAGCTCGGCCTGCCGGTGTCCGTCAACGTCGGCGTCCCCGGGCCCCAGGTCCGCTCGGAGTGCCAGCATCCCCAGCGCCTCGAGGACGTGCTGATCGACTTCAAGGGGATGACGGTGATCGGCGCCCACATGGGCCACCCCTACGAGGGTCTGCTCATGCAGTACATGCTCAAGTGGCCCGACCTCTATCTGTCGAACTCGGCCTATCTCGCCAAGTACATGGACAGCGCGCTGGTCGCCTTCATGAATTCGTCGAGAGGCCTCGGACGGGTCCTCTTCGCGTCGGACCATCCCTTCCTGCCGATGGAAAGGGCTGTGGCCGCCGCGAGGGAGCTGCCACTCTCCGACGCGGCGGCCGACGCCTTTCTGGGCGGGACAGCTACCCGCCTCCTGCACCTGAACTGATCTACCGCGACTGGGTTCAGGGCGACTCTTGGCCGTTGCTTCGTGGTCCTGCGCTGTCGATGGGGGGACCCGCTCCGGCGCATCGCACCAGCGCACGCACCGCACGTGCGTCACCGGTGTGGTCCCTTCCAACCGGCTACCAACTACATCGTCAGCCGTCGGCCAATCTTGAGCTGATTTCGCTGGTCACCGGGGATGCGCACCCCGCTTGGGCACGGCCAGACCTGGGTCTGCACGGCCCTGCTCCGGTACGGTGCAGCCATGCATGACGGCACCGATCAGCGCATTCGTCTCGGCCGAGTGGGCGCCTGGTGGAGCGGCAGCTGGACCGTGGCGGATCAGCCCGAGCTCGACACCGCCGCGGCCATGGAGGATCTCGGTTACGCCACGCTGTGGTCGTCGGGCGGATTCGACCCCGGGCTCTCGCCCCGCTTCGCCCAACTCCTCGACGCCACCCGCACCGCCAACGTGGCCAGCGGCATCGTCAGCATCTGGGCCGACACGCCGGACGTGATCGGCGCCGCCGTGGCCGATCTCGAGGCCCGGCACCCGGGCCGGTTCCTGCTCGGCCTCGGCACCAGCCACAGCGCCATCGTGGCCGACTACTCCCGGCCCTATTCGAAGATGGTCGCCTTCCTCGACGGGCTCGACGCGCGCTCGAGGCCGGCGGCAGGTCCGTCCCGCCGGAGCAGCGTGTGCTCGCGGCGCTGGGCCCGCGCATGCTCAAGCTGGCGGCTGAGCGCGCCGCGGGAGCGCACCCGTACTTCGTCCCCGTCGAACACACCGTGCTCGCCCGCGACGTCCTCGGCCCCGATCCGCTCCTGGCCACCGAGGTGGCGGTCGTCCTCGAGACCGACCCGGACAAGGCACGGGCGCTCGCTCGCACCTACGCCAGCCTCTACCTCGGACTGCCCAACTACACCGAGAACCTGCGCGGCTTCGGCTACCGCGACGACGACATCGACAATGGTGGCAGCGACCGACTGATCGACGCCGTCATCCCGTGGGGCGACGCCGAGACCATCGCCGGGCGACTGCGCGAGCATCTCGAGGCGGGCGCCGACCACGTCTGCGTCCAGGTCGTGGCGGATCGCCAGGATTTCCCGCTCGACGAGTACCGCACGTTGGCACCGGCGCTGACCGGGATCTGATTTCCGTTCGACACTGCTCGCGGGCTCATGCCGGGGCTCGCGAGAACTGGACCACGCTCTCTGGCAAGCGAGTTGTTCGACTACACGCCGAGGCTTGACTTGGCTGCCCCTTCGAAGACGCGATAGGGCAACAGGCGCTTGGCTGGGAGACCGACCCGTTCCCCAACCTTGCCAACCGAGACACGCCGGCGCGGACGAGCCGAATCAAGGAGTTTCTCGACCACGACGGCCACCTTGTCCGGTGGAACCCCGTTCGCCTCATCGCGCTCCATGACGCCGATCGACTTGGAAACGGCTTTGCCGTAGGGAACATCATCCGCGGGCGTACTGACCCGGCGCCTGCTCTGCGTGAAATCCGTCCGGACGTTGCCCGGTTGCACCATGCTCACCTGGATGCCGAACGGTGCGACCTCGTAGGCCAGCGCCTCACCGTAGCCCTCGAGCGCGAACTTGCTGGCGCTGTAGAAGGCCTGGAATGGGAGGCCGATGACACCCCCTATGGAGCTGATGAGGACGATCCGACCAGATCCCTGGCGACGCATCGTCGGCAGCACGGCCTGCACGACCCGCACAGAGCCCCAAAAGTTCGTCTCCAGCTGAGCCTTCGCCTCTGCGATCGGAGTCTCCTCAACCGCTCCGGCCAATCCCCAGCCGGCGCTGGCGACCACGGCATCGATGCGCCCGTGCTTGTCGACCACGCCCTGTACCCCGGCGGTGACCGATTGGTCGTCATCGACATCCATCACCTCGGACGTCCATCCGTTCGAGCCCGTGCCTCGACGGCTCGATCCGACGACCACCCAACCTCGTCCGTGCAGCCGAGAGGCCACGCTCAACCCGATGCCTGCCGAGGCGCCGGTGACGATTGCAACCCTGTTCGACATTGTCCCTCCCATCACCGAGCCAGGCGTGTGCGTAGCTCACGATTCTCCAGAGCGCCTCTGGCACCTCGGAGGCTGCTTCCTCCATGTACCTGCGTCACTGTCCGAACCAGGCTCACTTTCTATCGAGCAATCGGTTCATGCGCCATGGGTCCGAAGGGGACTGCAGCGTGTCTGCATGTCGACCTGGACCCCGCCCCATGTTGTCGACGCGGCGAGGGATCGGTCGAGGTGGCACTCTGGACCGGTGGGAGGATCCGGCGCCCTGACGACATACCTCGGCACTGCTCCCGGCGTCGGAAAGACGTACGCCATGTTGCAGGCGGGCCGACTTCGTTCAGCGGCGGGACAGCGTGTCGTCGTGGGCTGGGTCGAACGCCATGGCCGGGCCGAGACCCAAGCCCAGCTCGGAGATCTGGAGGTAGTGCCACCTCGCCCGGTCGCCCACGGGAGCGGGACCTTCGACGAGTTCGATGTCGAGGCCGTGATGGCCAGCGGGGCCGACGTGGCCTTGGTCGACGAGCTGGCCCACACCGTGGTGGGCACGACCAGGCGCAGGTGGCAGGAGGTGGCGGATCTCCTGGCGGCGGGGATTGACGTCATGACGACCGCCAACCTGGCCAACTTGGTGTCGGCTCGCGACTACGTGGCGCAACTCACCGGAGCGGGGACGGTGGAGTCGATTCCCGACGAATTCGTGCGCTCCGGGGAGACCGTTCTGGTCGATCTCCCAGCCGATGCGCTCCGTCGGCGCATCGCAAACGGAAAGGTGTACTCGGCCGACCAGGTCGGAGGTGCGCTGGCGGATTACTTCCGGGTGTCCAACCTCGAGGCGCTCAGTGCTCTTGGACAGGCCTGGATGAACGGGACCCTCGAGGGGGCGGCCGCGGAGATGCTCGAGGCGCGCGGGATCGTCACTGCGTCCCGCCCGACCGTCGTTGCGGGGGTCTCGGATACGAGCTGGGGCCGGCACGTCATTCTCAGCGCCAGCGAACGAGCGCTCGAGGACGACGCCGACCTGCTCGTCGTCCACGTCAGCCTTGACGATGCGAAGACCGATCGGCGATCGCAGACCCAGACCGAATACTTCGACTTGGTCGCAGAGATTGGAGGCGTCTACGTCGAATTGACCGCGGAGTCGGTGCCCGAGGGGTTGGCCCAGCGGTGCGGGAGCACGGCGCTTCCCGACTCGTCGTCGGGCGGCACCGTTCCCGGCTGGGAGAGATCGTGCACGGCTCGATCGTCTCGCGCCTGCAGCGGCTGCTCCCGGAGGTGCGGATCGAGGCGGTGCGTGAGGAGTCGGAGTCACCACACGCGAGCGCCTGACGAGGTCCCAGCTGCGTCCTGCGCATCCTGGTTCGTCGCTCAGTCTGCGTGCTTGCGGCATAGACGAGACCATGGCTGATATCGGGTTTCCTCAATTTCGGCAATGGCGGGCCTCTCGCTGTCACGTGCTCTCAAGCACCGTCGCCTGCTCAGCAGGGCTGGAACTCGGCTGAAAGAGTTTCGTAGCGCTTCTGGCCGTTTTCGAGCCGCCACCTGGAGGCCAACCGTGTCGTGTAGTGCTCGAGCCCAGGTAAGTTGCTAGCGATGGCGACATCCGAACCTACCGAGGCACCGACCCCTCGCACGCCCAAGCAGGAGCAGATGGACGCCTCGCCAGAGATCGTCGAGGTCGCGCCCGGCATCTTGCGGCTCCAGCTTCCCATCGACTTCACCGGCTTGGGCCACGTCAACACGTATGCCCTCGAGGATGACAAGGGCTTCACGCTCGTCGATCCCGGGCTCCCGGGCGAAGAGTCGTGGATGGCCCTCCGGAGTCGCATGAATGCCGCGGGGATCCCCTTGGAGCGTGTCCACACCATCGTGGTCACACACTCGCATCCCGACCACTTCGGCGGCGCGGGATTGTTGGCCGAGGAGAGCGGAGGCGCCATTGTGGCATCTGACCGCTTTCGCACGTTCTTCGATCCCGAGGACATTGACGACCGCGAGCTCGAGGCGGCCGACGACATCGATCCGGACGAAAGTCCGATCCCCAGCATCCGCATCGAGCGGCCTGCACCCTGGGGCGGATCAACGGTCGGACCGCCACCTGATGCCCGAGCAAAAATGCTGGCCCATCAGGCCGATGCCTTCAAGTGGTTCAAGCCCCCCCGCCCGTCGCACCGGGTGGCCGACTGTGATCACATCACACTGGGCGGCCGGGATTGGGTCGGCCTCTTCACTCCGGGCCACACCGACGACCATCTCTGCCTCTACGACGAGGAGGGCGGTGTGCTGCTCGTTGGCGACCAGGTGTTGCCCACCATCACGCCACACATTTCGGGGCTGATCGCGGGTGACCCGCTCCTGCAGTACCTCGAATCACTCGACCGCCTGGCCGACTTGCCTCACGTGTCCACCGTGCTGCCGGCGCACGGCCAACCGTTCGAAGATCTGCCCGGCCGAGCCGAGGAGATCAAGCACCACCACGACGAACGGTTGGACGTGCTGCTCGAGATCTGTGACGCCTCGGGCTGGTCCAACGTCGTCGACCTGTCGCACGAGCTGTTCGCTCCGCGGTCGTGGGGCTCCATGGCCGAGGCTGAGACCTTCGCACACCTGGAGCATCTGCGGGCGAAAGGTGCATTGCAGCGTCGTGAAGAGGCCGGCATCCTGCTTTATCACCTGTGATCGGTGACATCCGAAGGTCGAGGTGACGGTTACGCCCGAGCTGAGACCTCTACGTTTGGTTGTGGCGCTTCCAGAACGCAGCCTCGTCATCGTTCTCCTTGAGTCGAGGAGCGTTCCACAGCTCGGATCCATCCCATATGTCGAATCCACTGACGTGTAGTGCGGCGCTCAGGGCGTTCAGGACGTCCACCAGGACCAGGGGTCGAGCCTCGAGTGCCATCCGCTGTGCATTCGTGTCTCGGATGTCGACGGCCCGCCTGAGTGCCTCGGCGAGGATCTTTGCAGGATCGTTCCCCGTCCATTCTCGCCAGCGAGGATCCTGCCATCTCCAGCCGTGCATGTAGTCAGGTTGCGTCTGATGGTCGTTCACCAGACAAGATTTCCACATCAAGGTTGAAGCCTCTACCTAGGAACCGAACGGAGTCGCCCCCTCAACCTCGGGATCGACCTCAAGGCTCGCCAGGATGCTGATCATTGTCTGGCGAACCGCAGTCAAGGGGTCTTGGTGGTCGAGGTCCCATTGCTCCTCATAGGGATCGAAGACCGACATCGTCTCCTCGATGGATTGGCCGGGCGCACGCTGTTCCCCGGCGAACCGATCGAACGCCAGAGCCTCGCGCGTGCCGGTGATCGGGCCTTCGCTGCTCTGCGCCTTGACGACCCAGCTGCATTCGGCGAGGAGCAGCGTGAGTGCACCGATGAAGGTGTAGCGGTCGCCATCGGGCATGACGCCTCGGATCAGCGTGCCGACGACGGGCACCGGAGTCTCCCGATAGACGGCAACATCCAAGAGCCGGGGCGTGCGACCGTCGACCTCACCTTGTTCCGCCAGGAGCGCCTGGTACATCCCACGGATCTCGCCTTCTTCCAGGCTGACGACTTCCGGCTCGCTCGGAAACCAGTGCTGCGAGATTCCCACGTTCGGGCCCAGCCAATAGCGCTCGTATGGTGTTTGATCGGGGCGTCGGGTCAGGCCGGAAGTGTCGAAACGGACGCTCTCGAGCCCCAGGCCCTGGAGTCCGGAGCGGGAGGTGGCACCCTTCCTTCGCGGAATTCTCATGCGGCCGAGCGTAGATCCGCGCCGGGTCGATCGGACGGGACGCTGTGCATAACGTGGAGACGTGAGCGAACATTTCGGCTACGCCGTCGACAAGCGTTACCTTCCTGTGTTGTTGCCCTTCTTGCTGCGCCCGAGCCACGACGGCGTCACGCTGACCGACGAGGGTGCCCTCGTCGCTACCTTCGGTCCTTTCAAGGTGACGACACCGCTGTCGAATGTCACCGGTGCCCACATCACCCGGCACTACCGCTGGTGGACGTCGTTCGGTGTGCGTATGTCGCACGTCGACGACGGGTTGACCTTTGGAACGAACCGCGACGCGGGCGTCTGCATCCACTTCGCCGACAAAGTGCCATCGGCACTGCGCAAAAGTGGTCATTCGGCGCTCACCGTCACCGTCGCCGAGCTCGAGGCACTGACGGCCGCGGTGGGCGGGCCCCGAGACACCGTCTGCCTGAGCGCGCTCAGGTCAGTCGCTGCAGCTCGCGCAGCCGCTGGCGCGCGTAGGGCTCGTTGGTGGGCCAGTGCACCGCCACCTCCCAGGCACACGAGGCGCGCCGGGCGATGCGGTACTGCTTCTCGGTCAAGCCGCTCGCCGCCATGGAGAGCGGAGCCAGGTCGAACCACGGGTGGTCCATGCGCGACTTGTCCCAGTCGATCAGCACGACGTCTCCGTCGTAGGCGACGAGGCAGTTCTCGGGATCGATGTCGCCGTGCACGGCGCACAGCGGTCCGGCGGGCAGCGCCTCCCAGGCGAACCGGCACGCCGCAGCCACCTGCTCGGGTAGGACGCGGCCATGTTGATGTCGCCGCCGATGTCCATGATCAAGAGCTCGCGGGCCGTCCGCGAACCTGGCCGCTGCGACCAGTCGGCGGTGAGCTCGTGCATGCGGTGCAGGTAGCGGGCCCGGCGGGCGTCGTCGTCGGCGGTCACGCCCCGGGCCGGGATCCACTCGGTGATCACCATGTGGTCGTTGCGCCGGGCGCCCGAGGCGGTCGGGATGACCGACGGCACCCGCAGTCCGGCGCCGGCCAGTTCGTGGAGGAGGTGGAGCTCCCAGTCCAGCGATGCTCGGGACCGGCTGCTCAGGCGGCCCACCGCCATGCGCTGCTCGACCCGGACCTGGCGCACGTCGCCCCGCAGGCCTCCGCCCAGCATGTCGAGGACCTCGGCGTCGGGGCCCCAGGCGACCACGAGACGGCTCCAGTCGTCCTGCGGAGCCGAAGGGACGCGCCGCCCAGTCGGTCCAGGCCGCGGTGTCGGAGCCGGGGTTCGTTGCAACCACACCGGGCAATCGGCGGCCGGTCGGGGATTCTTTAGCGGCCTGTGACTTTCGGGACGAAGTTGGGACCTCCGGCCCCCCTCACCCCCGTTGAGCCAAGAGGTCGGCCAGAGCCCGCGAAAGGCGCGGCCCACGGTGGGAGACCGCACCCTTCTCCCCCGCCGTCATTTCGGCGAACGTCCGCCCGTCACCGCCCTCGGACGGGGCGACGACGAACACCGGGTCGTAGCCGAAGCCGGCGTCGCCCCGGCCCTCGAGTGAGATGGAGCCCTCGACGGCGCCCTCGGCCCAGACCTCGGTGCCGTCGGGAAAGGCGGCCAGGGCCACCGTCCGAAAGCGGGCCCGGCGCTCGCCGCCGGTGTCGGGCAGCGCGGCCATCTCGCGCAGCAGCTTGGCCACGTTGTCGGCGTAGGTGGCGTCCTCGCCGGCGTAGCGGGCCGAGTACACGCCGGGCGCACCACCCAGGGCGTCGACCTCCAGGCCGGTGTCGTCGGCCACCGACGCCTCGCCGGTCGCCGCCACGAGGGCGCGCGCCTTGAGGCGGGCGTTGTCGAGCAGGGTCTCGCCGTCCTCGACCACGTCGGGCACGTCGGAGGGCCGGGGCAGCAGCGTCACCTCGAGCGCGGCCGACAGGATCGCCTCGATCTCCTTGGCCTTGTCGGGGTTGGCCGAGGCCAGCACGAGTCGCAGCGGCACCGGGGTCCTCAGTCCGGGGCGTCGCTCACCGGGCGGGCGGCGCCTCGGCGAGGACGGCGGCCTGCATCCCGGTCAGCTCCTTGATGCCCGCCTCGGCCAGGCCGAGCAGGCTGTCGAGCTCGCTGCGGGTAAAGGCCATGCCCTCGGCCGTGCCCTGCACCTCGACGAAGCGACCGGCCCCGGTCATGACGACGTTCATGTCGACCTCGGCCCGCGAATCCTCGACGTAGGGCAGGTCGAGCATGGGCACGCCGTCGATGATGCCGACGGAGACCGCCGCCACCGAGTCGGTCAGCGGGTTGGTCCGGATCGTTCCCTTCTGCACCAAGCGGGTGCAGGCATCGTGCAGCGCCACGTAGGCGCCGCAGATCGACGCGGTGCGGGTGCCGCCGTCGGCCTGCAACGCGTCGCAGTCGACGGTGATCTGCACCTCGCCCAGGGCGACGAGATCGCAGACGGCGCGCAGCGAGCGGGCGATGAGCCGCTGGATCTCCTGGGTGCGTCCCGACTGCTTGCCCTTCGCCGCCTCGCGGGAGGCTCGCTCGGGTGTCGAGCCAGGGAGCATCGAGTACTCGGCCGTGACCCAGCCCTTGCCGCTGCCTCGCATCCAGGGTGGCACCCGCTCCTCGACCGAGGCCGTGCACAGCACCTTGGTCTCGCCGAAGGTCACCAGCACCGACCCCGGGGCCATGACCGTGTAGTCGCGCTCGAAGCGCACCGGCCGCAGCTGGTCGACCGCTCGGCCGTCCTGGCGCGCCGTCCGGGCGCTGTTTCATCGTCTGCTGCCACTGCACTCCTCTCACAGACTCCTCAGGCGACACCGTAGGCCAGAGTGGCTGGGCGGGCGGCCGAGAGGGCGGCGGCTGGGGGACGTCGGGGCGGGCGCCGCCTCAGGTGCGGGGTGCGAGGTCGTCGAGGTCGATCTCGAGGGCGGCGCCGATGTCGCGGTAGGTCTTGAGCTCAATGACGTTGCCGCTGGGGTCGGCGATCTTGCACTTGGTCTGCTCGAGAGCGCTCCCCGCTTCGTCGGTGGAGACCGGAGACACCCAGGCGACGCCGGCCTGTTCGAGCCGGGCCACGGCCGTGTCGAAGTCGGCGCGGTCGAGGGTCACCCCGAAGTGCCGGGAGCCACCTGGTTGGAGTCCGGTCGCCTCGTCGGGGCGGTCCTGCAGTGTCACCTGCATGCCGTAGAACCAGATGTCGGTGAAGTCTGATTTCGTGCGGGCCACTGTGCAGCCGAGCGTGCGCACGTAGAAGTCGCGGGCTTCGTCCATGTCCGCGCACCGGGATGGAGAGGTGGAGCACCGGCTGCATGGTGGCCAGATTACGGCCCGCGCCGCTACGGGCCCAGGCTCAGGAGGCGCGGCCGGCATCGAAGAGGACGCAGGACGACATGAAGAGCGGCTTGCTCCTTCACGGCCGGGGCGTTCGCCGCGGCGCGGCAGGCCTCGAGCTGCGCCCCGTAGGCCGGCTGGACCGATGTCCAACCGGGTTGGAGCGTCCAGACCCAGGCTCGGTCCTCGAACACCGGGGCTACACCCAGCAGCCTCGGTGAAGAAGCCCGATGCGTAAATCGGGTCGAGGCTGTTGCCGGCGATCACCACGCGCTGCACGTGCCACTGCTCGAGCGCCTGGCGCACGGTCAGCAGCTCGGCTGCGGCCCCGGTCGGCTGTGCCTCGCCGGCCACGCTGAGGCTGGTGAGGATGTCGCGGGCGGACCCGGGAGCGCCGTGCTGCACCGGTCCGCCGCTGGCGTTCGGAGTCTTGAGCGCCGCGCCGGCCAGCCGGAAGTCGAAGCCGTCGACCGCCTGCCACAGCATCGGCTGAGCCACGCCCGAGACGGCGAAGGGGATGGTGAGGAGCACAGTTCGCGGCGGGAGCGTGGGTGTGACCTTGGTGAAGTACTGCGGCAGGCGGACCTTGGAGACGGTGAGAGGCACGTCGAAGGTGAGGAAGAGCGGGAGGAGCGCGGCGACGCCGACCACCGCCGTGGCGATGAGAGTGACCGCAGCGCGGTGGCGGTCGAACCAGCTGGAGGTAGTCCGGGTGGAAGGGGTGGACGGGGTGGACGGGGTCGGGCGGGGTCGTGACGGGGTGGGAGGGGTGGACGAGGTGGAAGGGGTGGGAGGGCTGGACGAGGTGGAGGGGGCGGGGGTGGGCGAAGTGGGGAGCGTGAAGAGGGCATCGAGGCCGAGGGCGAGGAGGAAGGCGACAAAGAGCGAGATGAACGGCGTGATCTGGTCGGGCAGGATCTCCTTGAGCACCGGGAGATTGGCGAGCGAGTGCCAGGGCAACCACAGATGGCTGAGCCAGGGCGACACCTCGAACTGGTACGGGCCGAGCGAGAGCCAGACGGCAGCCACCGCGAGCAGCACGACGAGCCAGGTCAGGAGGCGGCGCCAGGCCAGGATGAACGAGGCCACTGCGGCTGCGACGGCGCCTGCCCCGAGGTAGTCCGGCTGGGGCCCGACATGGCCGAGGTAGCCGCCGACGCGCACGTACGCACCGGCGCGTGCCCCGTAGTCGCCCGGTGAGAGAACGCCGGCCAGGGGCACGCCCGAGAGCGGGGCGATGGCGAAGAGCACGCCGGTCACGGCCTGTGGTCCGGCCAGGCCGAACCAGACCGGGTAGGCCAGGATGACGGCGGTCGACGACCAGGCCGAGTGTGAGCGCCGGCAGCGCGTGCCAGGCCCGGACCCGAATCTGGCGCCAGCCCACGACGAGCACCGGCACGATGCCGATGACGCCGAAGAGGGCACACATGACGAGGACCTCCGGGGAGATGAAGAACTGCACGACGAGGAGGGCCGCCAGGCACATGCCGTCGCGAAAGGCCGAGTGCTCCTGGCGGACGATGACCTCGTGCAGGAGGGTGAAGAGGATCGGCGGGATCACGAGCATCGTCACCGAGACGTGGCCGAAGACGAGCGACGTGACGATGGCGGCCGAGTAGCCGAAGAACGAGCGCGGCCGGGAAGGCCGCGGCCTTCCACTTGACGAGCGGGCGCAGCGCGACGAAAAAGCCCCACGCGCTCAGGGTGGGGGCGAGCGTGAGCGCGACGTTGGTGGCGGTGATGGGGCCCCAGGCCCAAGTGACCGGGGCGAGCACCGCGGCGACGAGGGTGCCCGACGTGTTCGAGAGCAGGTTGGCGCCGTTGGGGACGTTCACCCATTGCGAGAACACGAGGTTGTGTCCGTGCGCGAGGGCGTACGCCGGCCAGGCGGTGAACCAGACTTGCTGGGCCGGATCTCCGCAGGGGCAGGTCAGGGTGGCGCTCGGGTGCGCGGTCCAGACGTGCCACCAGAGGACGATGGCCGGGATGGCGAAGAGGACGATGGCGCCGGCGTGGAAGGCGATCGCTTTGAGGGCGCGTGTGGCCTTGGAGCCGGGGCGGCGGCCCGCGTCGGCGGGCTGGGCGGCGGCGGGGGCGCGGCGCGCCAGACGGGTCGGCTGGGTCCTGGGTGTGTTCGAGCTCAGTTCGGCGCGGTGGCTCGGTGGCCGCGTCCGTCCGTTGCATAACCGCGCCGAATCGTAGTGCGCGCACCCTCGCCGACCTGGTCTTCGGCATCTGTGGGGCCGCTGTGGGGGCTGCGGGGCGCGGTGGGTCGCTCCCTATGATCGCCGGGGTGGGGTCTGGCCGTCGGCGTGTGGTGGTACGGGCGGCGGGCTGCTCGGGTTGTCGGCAGCCTGGGCGCTGTCACGGCGGGGTTGGTCGGTGCGGGTGCTCGAGGCCGGGCCGTCGATCGGACACGAACGTTGCGGCTCGAAGGGTGACGCACGGATCTTTCGTTTGGGGTATCGAGAGGCGCGCTACGTCGAGATGGCGTTGCTGGCCCGGGATCTCTGGCGGTCGTTGGAGTCGTCGTGTGGGCGGACGCTGCTGCGGGTGACCGGGCAGCTGAGCTTCGGTGACGCTGCGTCGGTCTCCGACGTGGCGCGGGCGCTGGCGCTACACGGCGTGCCGGGCGAGCTGCTCGAGGGATCGGCCTCGGTCCGCCGCTTGGCGCCCGGGCTGGTGACGCACGGTCCGGTGCTCTCCGAGCCTGAGTCCGGTGTGCTGGCGGCCGATGCGTGTCTGGGCGCGTTCGTCTCGGATGGTGACCTGCGGGTCGAGTGCGGTCGGCGGGTGGCCATCCGTGCGATCGGGGACGTCGGGGGTGTCCGTGCGGACGACGGACGGCGAGGTGCTCGAGGCCGATGTGGCGGTGGTGTGCGCGGGGCCGTCGTCGTTGGGGCTGCTCGAGGGTGTGGCTGGGGGTGTTGGTGGCGGTGGCGGCCAGGGCGGTCGGTCGTCGGGCTCGGTGGGCGCGGCGCCCTCACTCCCCCAGGTCGCATACTTCCGGGACCGTGTCGACGGCCGTGCGGCGGGTGGTGGCGAGTTGCCGGTGTTCATCGAGTGGGGCGACGACATGACGTACGGACTGCCGGTCCTCGGTGACGGGCCTCACGCCGGCCTGTTCAAGGTGTCGCACCACACGCCCGGGGCCGCGCTCGAGCGCTACGACCCGGCCGATCCCGTGCCGATGCCCGACGACGACGAGCTGCTCGGATCCCTCTGCGGGGCGGTACGCCGCCTGCTGCCCGGCCTCGACCCCACACCGGTGGCCTCCGAGCGCTGCGTCTACGACAACTCCGACGACACCGACTTCGTGCTGGATCGGGTCGGGCCCGTCGTGGTCGGCTGTGGCACGAGCGGGCACGGCTTCAAGTTCGGTCCCCTCTTCGGGCGGATCCTGGCCGACCTGGCGGAGGACGTGCCCCCACCGGTCGACCTCACGCCCTTTCGCATCGACCCGGTCCGGCTGACGGCGCCTACGAGATGCGGGGGCGCCTGTTCGGGCCCCGTGGCCAGGCACGTTGGCCAGCACCATTAGGTTGATTGGGCCATGCCCCGCTACGTCGCCCTCCTGCGCAGCGTGAACGTGGCCGGTCACGGCCGCATCGCCATGGCCGACCTGCGGGCTTCCTTCGATGCCCTGGGCTACGACGACGTGCGCACGTACATCCAGACCGGGAACGTCCTGTTCTCGACGTCGTCGAAGAGCGAGAACGCGGTGGCGGCGGCCATCGAGGCGCAGCTGGCCGAGGACTTCGGTGACTCGCCGGCGGTGCTGCTGCGGACGGTGGCCGAGCTCCAGCGGGTCGGTCGCTCCAGCCCCTACGCCAAGGCCGGTGCGAACCCGGCCCGACATCACGTGACGTTCCTGGCCACGACGCCGAGCAAGGCGGCCCTGGCCTCGCTGTCGCCGTTGCCGCCCAGCCGCAAGGACGAACTGGTCGTCGACGGGCGCGAGGTGTACGTGCACACGCCCGACGGCTACCACGAGACCAAGTACAGCGGCAGCTTCCTGGAGCGCCGCCTCGGTCTGGTCAGCACCACGAGGAACTGGAACACGGTCCAGAAGCTGTGCGAGCTGGCCGGGCGCTGAGGACCTCACCTCTAGAATCGAGGCCGTGAGCGCCGAGTGGAACGAAGGTGAATCCGACGCGGTCAAGCCCAGGGGCGAGGTGCCCGACGGCCCCACCCTCAACGCCTCAGTGCGGAAGCGGCGAGCCGACCGCGCCTTCTACATCCGCCTGGCCGGTGCGATCCGCCAGAACGAGCGAGCGCTGGAGCGCCTCAAGCGATGACGCCGAGGCAAGGCGACGAAATGGGACGCAGCGTCGATGCAGAGGCCGAGGTCGACGTGGTGCGCGCCGCTCGAACTGGCGGACTTCCTCCTGATCGCCGAAGCGGTGCTGGAGATCCCCGCGAAGAAGGTTGCCGAGGACTCGAACTTGCACCTGGCCGATTCGGCGCTCCACGCCCCGATGGCTGGCTTCGGAGGCATCGAGGCCTACCCGGACTTCGCCACCAAGGCGGCGGTGCTGTGCGCCCATCTGGTGAAGAACCATCCCCTGAAGGACGGCAACGCGCCGGTGGCGCTGATCGCCACGATCGAGTTCTGCCAGCGCAACGGCCATCCGTGGTTGCCGCCGGCCGGCGACGAGGACGGCGAGGAGACCGCCGCGTGGTGCAACGCATTGGCGGCGGAACCGCTGACGAACGAAATCGTGGACCAACTGTCGGCGTGGATCAGGGAGCGCATGGGGGCGGACGCCGGGTAGCGCCACCCGCCGCGTTCGGTTCAACCGGAATCGGCGGGGCTTGGCCGCCTCGCGTGGGATCAGGGTCAGATGTTCGCGGTGTAGATGCCGCGCACGACTTCCGAGATGGTCGTCGAGCCCTGGTCGACCAGCTTGATCGCCTCGTCGCAGAGAGTGCGCATGCCTTGCGCCTGGGCCTGGTCACGCAAGTCGTCCTGCGACGCCCGCTCGACGATCAGGCGCTTGATCTCAGGCGTCATGCGCAGGAGCTCGTACACACCGACGCGGTCGAGGTAGCCGGTGCTCCCGCAGTAGTTGCAACCCGGTCCGTACGAGAACTTCGTGGTCGACGAACCACCGTTCGCCGTATAGAAGCTGAGCTCGTCGTGTGTCGGCGTGTAGTTGGTCTTGCACGACGGGCAGATGCGGCGCAGCAAGCGCTGGCCGACGATGGCCACCACCGAGGAGCTGATGAGGAAGGACTCGATGCCCATGTCAAGGAACCGGTGGAGCGCCGAGGCGGCGTCGTTGCCGTGCACCGACGACATCACGAAGTGGCCGGTGAGCGCGGACTGCACCGCGATGCGGGCGGTCTCGATGTCACGGATCTCACCGACGAGGATGACGTCGGGGTCCTGCCGGAGGATCGACTTCAGCGCCGTGGCGAACGTCTGACCGGCCGACTCGTTGGTCTGGATCTGGTTGATCCTCGGGAAGATGAACTCGACCGGGTCCTCGATGGTCATGACGTTGCGAGCGCGGTCACTGACCTCGCTCAACGTCGCGTACAGCGTCGTGGTCTTGCCGCTTCCCGTCGGCCCGGCGCACAGCACCATGCCCGACGGGGCCCGCACCAACTTCGAGTAGGTCTCGTAGGTGTCGGACGGCATGCCCAGCTCGTTCAGGCGAAGGACCGAACGGTTCTTGTCGAGGATCCGGAGCACGCACTTCTCGCCCCAGATGGTGGCGACGGTGGCCACGCGGACGTCGGTGCCCTTGCCGTCGACCTCGGTGGAGAACTGTCCGTCCTGGGAGCGGCGCTTCTCGACGATGTCGATGCCGGCCATGATCTTGATACGGCTCACGAGACCCGTGCCCATGCTCACGGGAAGCTCGAGCACATCCTTGAGCGCACCGTCGATGCGGTACCGGATGTAGACGGCGTCCTGGGACGGCTCGATGTGCACGTCGGAGGCACGGTCACGCACCGCCTGGGTGAGGATCCGGTCGACCACCTGGACGACGGGGGCGTTCTCGGCGACCTGAGTGGGAGAGTCGGACTTCGCGTTGCTCTTCTTGCGGGTCGTCTCGACGGCCTCGAAGGCCTGGACGTACTGGTCCAGGCTGGCCGATGGCCTGGTAGGTGCGGTCGATGGCCCAGCGAATGTCGCTCATGGGGGCCAGGCGCAGGCGGACGGAACAGCCGCTCGTCTCGGAGAGCAGGAACCGAAGATCGTCACTGGGTTGGGCCACGGCGACGTGGAGCGTGCGGTCCTCGAGCCGGACCGGGATGGCCAGGTACTCGCGGGCGACGTCCTCGGGGATCATCGCCAGCGCGGCGGGGTCGGGCACGTCACGGCGCAGGTCCGTCACGTCCAGACCGAAGTAGTCGGCAAGGGCATCGACCATGCGTGCGCTCGTCGAGCGCGTCCATGTCGACGAGAACTTCACCCAGCTTCTTGCCCGAGGTGGCCTGGAGCTGCAGGGCGAGGCTGACCTGATCGAGAGTCACAAGACCCCGGGCGACCAGGACCTCACCGAGAAGCCCTCGCGGTCGAGCTGGTCGCGCCGGCGCCGGCGCCGGCGCCCTTGTCGGACTTCGAATCTCGAGAGTTCGCTGGAGGCGGGACGTGCGTCGCTGGTGCTCGAGCCCGAGCCGTTCACGTCCGCCGGGCCCGCGGCCTCGGCAGGTGGTCGTCGGCCTCGGGGCCGCATCCTCAGTCCCATGGTCTGCCCCGACGAGAAGATCGCCATCCGAACCGGGCGCGCCGGTGTGGTGATGGTTGCGTCGGATTTTCATTCTGCGGCCCCTGCCATGTCAGCGGACGGACCCTCTGAGGCCCGCATCCCTCTCCGTGGCAATGTCGGCCCGAATTGCTCGTCGCTTGAGGCAATTCCATGGGCCCGACGTGGGCAAATACCCCGGTCAGGTCATGGCTGGAGGCCGAAACCGGGGTGACGTCGGGTCGGGACGGCGCCGCAGCGGCCGTCAGAAGTAGATGATTCCCTTGGCCCGCTCGGTGACTTCGTCGAGGTCGTCGGTCCAGGCGCCCGTCGAAAGGTACTTCCAGCCGCCGTCGGCCGAGACCACCACGATCGAGGCCGACTCGTCCTCGCCCAAGCGAGGCGGCGCACTTCACCGCCCCGGCCAGGGCGGCGCCGGTCGAGATCCCGGCGAAGATCCCGACTTCGGTCAGCCGCCGGGTCCATTCGATCGACTCGCGGGGACGCACCACCGTCTTGCGATTCGAGAGCTCAGCCCCGCCGAGGTCTTCGAAGATGGGCGGGATGTACCCGTCGTCGAGGTTGCGCAGCCCGTCGACCATCTCGCCGGCCGGCGGCTCGACAGCCCAGATCGACACGGCGTCGCCCAACTTCTCCCGCAGGAAACGGCCCACGCCGAGCAACGTTCCCGACGTCCCCAGCCCGGCCACGAAATGCGTGATGTCGGGGCAGTCCCGCAGGATCTCGGGGCCGGTGCCCTCGTAGTGGGCACGAGGATTGGCCGGATTGGCGTACTGGTACAGGAAGACCCACTCGGGATGGTCCTCGGCCAGGCCGCGGGCCATGCGGACGGCGCCGTTGGACCCTTCCGAGCCGGGGGACTCGATGATCTCGGCCCCCCACAACTCGAGGAGCTGGCGCCGCTCCACCGACACGTTGGTCGGCATCACCGCCTTGAGGTGGTACCCCTTCACCCGGCACACCATGGCCAGCCCGATGCCGGTGTTCCCCGAGGTCGGCTCCATGAGGATCTGGTCCGGCTCCCCCGGTCGCAGCACGCCTCGTGCGCTCGGCGTCCTCGATCAGCGACAGCGCCACCCGGTCCTTCACCGAACCACCGGGATTCTGTCCCTCGAGCTTGATGGCGATGCGCGCCCGCGGGTTGGGACTCAACGCGCTGATGTCGACCAGCGGCGTGTTGCCGATCAGGTCGAGCACCGAGGCGTATGGCGCCCCCGGACCCGCGCCGACACCGGTCTCCGTCGACATCGCCGAGCGCGCTCTCCGCTCCCCTGCCCGCCTCAGCCGCCGGCCACGGCGGGAAGGATGGACACCTCGGCGCCGTCGGGGACCGGCGTGTCGAGGCCCTGCAAATAGCGGACGTCGTCGTCGTTGACGTAGATGTTCACGAACTTGTGGAGGGAGCCGTCGCCCTGGAAGACCTGGTCGGTCATGCCGGGGTACTCGGCCACCAGCTTGCCGAGCACTTCGCCGATGGTGGCACCATCGACGCTGATGGCGGAGGCGCCGCCGGCGTGCGTGCGCAGGACGGTCGGTAGGCGGACTTCGACGGCCACGGGGCCTCCTCGTAGGGCGTGCGTTCGGGTGAAATGCCGGCTGACCAGCCGCCGGGGCGTGGTCGGTCGATTGTTGACTGACTTGGTAACCATTCTACAGAGCGGGGCTGGGCGCCCCGGCGGGTGGCTGCGGCGGGTCCGGCGGGGCGGGGCTCGGCCGGGCGGTGCGGGTTAGGGGTTGCCGGGCGTCGGGGTCGAGGCCGGGGACGTCGAGGGTCAGGCCGGGCACCTCGACGGGCTCCTCGGTGATCTCGCCGTCGACGATCGCGTAGCTGCGCACGACCGGGTGGGTGTCGCGCAGCGAGACCAGCACGTAGTGCCAGCCGGGGTCGCGTGGCCTGGCGCACGTCGGTGGGTGACGGGTAGGCGTCGGTGTGGGTGTGGGAGTGGAACACGCCCATGATGTCGGCGCCCAGGGCCTGCGCCTCCCGATCGACCTTGAGCATGGACTTGGGGTCGATCTCGTAGACCATGGCCGAGGCGGCGGCGTTGGCCGTCGGGAACAGGTGGGTGGCCTCCTCACCGCCGTAGGGCCCGACCAGAAGGCCGCAGGCCTCGTCGGGCAGGCCGGCCAGGCAATGGGCCACCATCTCCATGTACATGCTGGCGGACAGGCGGAGCACCGGTGAAGGGTACCCTCGTACCCCTTATGGCCAGGGCGAAGAAACAGATCGCCAAGCGGGCGGCGGCCCGGGAGGAGCGCACGGTCGACCGGACGGTCGCCACGAACCGGCGCGCCCGGAGGGAATACGAGTTCCTGGAGACGTTCGAGTGCGGGATCGTGCTGCAGGGGTCCGAGGTGAAGTCGCTCCGGGAGGGGAAGGCGCAGATCAACGAGGCCTACGCCCGGGTCGACGACGGCGAGATGTGGCTCTTCCAGATGCACATCCCGCCCTGGCAGTACTCCACCGGCTTCGGGGGGCACGATCCGGACCGGAAGCGAAAGCTCTTGCTCCACAGAGCGCAGATCGACGAGCTCGTGGGCAAGACGCAGCAGCAGTCGCTCACGCTGATCCCCGCCTCGCTGTATTTCCGTGACGGCAGAGCCAAGGTGGAGCTGGCCCTGGCCAAGGGCCGGCGGCTCTACGACAAGCGCAACCTGCTCATGGCCCGTGAGCTGGAGCGGGAGGCCGCCCGGGCCACCAAGGAGATCGGGCGCTGGGCCGAGACGTAATCGGTCGTCGCTTGTGGGCGCCCTGGTCGGCTCTAGAATGTCGGGACCCGGTCATGGTGGCCGGGTGACCCAAACATGGGGGTGATTGGCTTCGACTTCGGTCGTCAAGGTAGGAGAAGCGAGCCGTGGTCTCCGGAGCCACGTTAAAGAGCCGGAACCAAAAACAAACGCCGAGCCTTCGCTCGCGATCGCTGCTTAGGTAGCGACGTCCCCCCGGTCCCCGCCTCACGGATCGGTATAGGGGCGTCATTCAGTGGGGCTTACTCAGTGATTACACCAACTGGTCACTGAGGACATCTTCGTTGGTTACGGGGCGGTGTTTCCGCCGGCAGTAGTGCCGCCCCCGACAATCCTCTGTCGGCTGCGCTCGGAGAAGGCCTACTGCGGTGCCGGAGGACGCGGGTTCGATTCCCGCCACCTCCAAGGATGCTCATGGGGAAACCGTGAGCGTCGTTGGAGGTGCGCCTGGTCCCTCGTATCGCTCGATGACGGTGCGCGCCCACTCGATGGCGTCGCACACCCGGATGACCGACGGTTGCGGGCTCGTCCAGAGTTCGAGGTTTTCACGACGGTTGTCATCCCTGACGCCACTTCGATGGTGAAACGGTTTCCCCACTGAGCAGGTACCTGCCGAGTAGGTCCTCCGCCACGAGAATGTGCTCGAATACATACGGCCCACTGGTGGCTCGAGGATGGCCAGGTGCGCGCACAATGAGATAGCCAGCTTTGTGCCGAGCCCTCCTGGTTCTCGTCGCCCGGGTTGCATTCGTACTCGCTGGCGCCAGCTTCGCAACGTTGTCTGAGCAGTTCGATGAAGGGTTGCCTCACGCCACGGCTTCTCATCGCCTGGCTGACCTTGCCTCCACGGTGCTTCAAACTGTGGCTGGCGTGGCCAGTCTCCTCGTTGTCGTTGGGCGCTTCTCGCTGTACATCCCTTACCCGAAGGGGACAGTTACCGGGCCGGGAACCCGTCGGTAGACCGCAAAGAAGTCACGGTCATCGGGGACTAGATAGCGGTCGGGCGACTGATTCGGGTTGGGTCCAACCATTGTGGGGTTGAGGCCCGGGGGGTTGTACGTGTTGAGCGTGTGCCATTCAGGATTGATGTCGAACTCCATTGCCCGCACGGCTCCGACATGCTGCAGGATCTGAGCGATGCTGACCACCGTTTGATAATTCGCTGCAACGTAAATGAGATTGCCTCGAGCATCGATGCCAACGCCCGTGCGCCACACTTGGGTCACGCCGCCGAGCGTGTATCCCCACTGCGGGCTGTCCGGATTCGTGTCCAATGTGGGATTCAACTGGCTGTTCCAGACGATCGGCGCCAAGCTCTGTCGGGCCCATGCGACGCCCGGGCCCGGGTTCGGTCCCCCGCTCCAATCAACGATGTCTACGCGACCATCCGTATAGCCAATGAGCGTCGCGTTGCCGTCCTTCAGCGGCTCGTTGGTTTGGCCGTTGTCGGCTGAGCCGTTGTCGCCGTCGACATAGGTGAAGCCGCCGTTGAAGGTCGCAAGGAGACGGGAACGCTGGCTGTATGGGACCATCGTCGGCCCCCGTACGGCTGCATTGGGCGGTTCATAGCGGCCGGGGTAATACCCGAGCTCGGTACGCGTGTGATCGAACCAGGCGACGTAGGCCACGATCTGTGGGTAGCTGGGGTCAGGACGGTACGTCGTCACGAGTACAGGTGCACCACCATCGATCGGTGGCCCGGTCGGCTGCCAGACTCCCTCGCCGGGAAGCGGACTGGAGAAAATCGGAGTGATGGCCGGCGGCCATACTGACGTCGTTGGGGTCGTGGTGTGCTTCACCCCTACCTTCGGCAGGCTTTTCAACTGCGGCCCGCCCTTTTTGGGCGCTTGGTTGCTGTAATACACCTGCTCGACGTGGTCGGCGAACCAGTTGCCTATGCCGAATGGGACGTTGTACCTCACCCATTCAACGCTATTCACTTGCCAGGAGAGGCTGGTGGGCCGCCGCATCCAGACCGAATAGGAAACGGTCGCCCACAGCATTACGACCACGAGCGGTACCACGATCAATGCACGCACGAGTTTGCCCCGGCGACTGAGTCTCCACCTCCGCTTTCGTCTCCTCACAGGGTTGCGGACTTGCACTGCGATGTCTGGATCCTCAGAAGACGTCAGATCAGGCGAAGGGCCGGATACGGAAGAACCACCCCCGGACCCCACCTTGGGTGCTGCAGCCTCGTTCGTTCTTGTCCATTTTGAAGGGACGCTGGGCACTACGCCAGCAACAGATCATCGGAGCCACTGGCCATGCGGCCACTATGCGTCGTAAGCCTGACGACAACATGAAATAACCGGACAAACTCCGAGAGACAAATGAGCGTCCGCTTCAGTAACCAAGGGCGATAAACGCCTCTCGCGTGGGATTCAAGACGGGTCGCACAGGTCGCGCTCTCGAAAGGATTGCTTGACTCGGCTCTAAGAACAGCGGCCGTTTCGCGGTTTCGGCCGTTCCGAACATCGTCAACGGACCTTTGCATTCGCATGGCGCGCTCGGGAGCAACGATCTTCACGCCCCCTCTAGCCAAAGAGATTTGAGGTACACGACCTCCCATAGCTGCTTCACCGACCACTGACGACGGGGGATGGAGGGACCGAAACCCCGCCATCCCCCGCTCACTTCAGTGATTCCTACCCGCTCTGGGCGACACGCATACAGAGCCGACACATCCCTTACGGACGGCCACCGTAGGTGAAGGTCACTGACCGATTGGTGGTGCTCTTACCCGCAGACGTGATTACCTGAAGGTCGACGGTGCCGCTCACACCCTTGGGCGCCACCGCATTACAGCTCGTGGCCGAAGTGCAGCTGAAGACCTTGGCTGTCTTCGTGCCGAACAGCACCTCGGTTGTCCCGCTCAGGTTCTTTCCGCTGAGGATCACCTTGGTGCCAACGCCGCCCAAGGACGGGCTGGCCGCTGTCAGGGAGGGCTTGAGGACTGGGGCCTTGACAACAGCCTCAACGGTGCGAGCCACGCTGCCAGCGTCCGCGACATCGCCCTGATACTGCGCAACCCAGGCAATCGTCCCCGGAGAGGTCGGGGCGGTTGTGGTGACGGTCGCCACGTCGGGACTGCCTCCGCTCAGCGTGCCGACCAGGGTGAGGCCCCCAATGCTGGTGAAGTCGACGGTACCCCTGGGCGGCGTCGGGCCGGTGCCCGTCACGGTGGCCGTGGCCGTGTAGCGCTGCCCGGTAGTGAGCGGATCCTTGCTCAGCTTCAGCGTCGTGGACGTCGGGGTGACGGCGCTGACGCTCTCTCCCACCGATGGTGAGCTGCTCGGCGCGTCGCCGGGGTTTCCGGACGCCGCTGCGTCACCCTGATACTCCGCCTGCCAGGTCACGAGGCCGGCGGAGTCCGGCGCAGTGACCGTAGCGGTGGCCACGTCGGGAGTCCCACCGCTCAGCGTGCCATCCGCGGTGGCTCCGTCAGCGCTCGCGAAGTGAACGCTGCCGGTGGGCGGAACGGGACCGCCACCGGTCACGGTGGCGCTGAGCGTGTAGCTCTGCCCGACCGTCACCGCCTTCGGGGACACCGAGAGCGAGGTAGTGGTGGATACTTTCGGTGCCGTCCAGCTCACGGTGACGTCGCCGTTCCCCGAGAGATTGCTGCCATTGACGACGCCGGTCGCCACGGAGGGTATGTAGCTGTCCCCGCCACCCCCGCCACCACCGCCGCCTTCGTAGGCGGCCCAGCCGCCACCAGCCCCGCCGTTGCCGCCGCCGCCCCCGCCGGCACCGTCATAACCGCCCCCGCCCCCGCCTCCGCCTCCGCTCAAGGTGCCTGTCATCGGCGTACCACCGCTCGCGCCCGCCGGAACGCCGGTGGCCGCGCCAAGCCCTCCCGCGCCGCCTGACCCGTAGTTCGAGTAACCGTTCTCGCCGGTGTCGTGGTACAGACTGTCGACCGCGCCTCCGCCCCCGCCAGACGACTGGTTCTGGGACGTCCCGCCGTAGCCGCCACCTCCACCCGCGACAACAAGGATCGCCCCCGTCGTCGCATCGACGACCTCGGTGCCACCTCCCCCGCCGGCACCCGCATTCCCGTCGACCAGGTAGTTGGTGCTACCGCCCGCACCGCCATTCATCCCATCGCCGCTCGACAACCCACCGGCCCCTCCCTGGGGCGATTGGGACACGGGACCTTGGACGCCCCCGTCTCCCCCTTGGCCTCCGAGCTCGACGACCAGGGTGTCACCGGGACTGACGGGGACCGTCTCGGTGATCTGGGCGCCAGCTCCTGCAGACGTACCGCTCCCACCCGAGCCACCCGAAGCTGTCAGGTCGACGCTGCTCACGCCGGCTGGCACCGTGAAGTACTGCGTGGTGTCGTTGAAGGTGAAGGTCTGGCTGAGAACCTCGGCCGCCGAGGTCGCCGAGGTCCCGCTCAGGGCGCTCATCGCGAGTCCCGACGGGAGGGCGAGGGACAAACCTGCTGCCAAAAGGCCAGCTCGACGGCAAATTCGGTTCACGGGCAACTTCGACATGGGAGGTCCTCTCGATTGGGCCGGCCCGATCGCCGACGCTCCTCCCATCGTGAAGAAGTGCACGACCGACCCACCACTCACGCCACCCTCACATCGCCCTGACGTCTCGCTTTCACGTCCCAGTCGTGTTCGCTCGGCCTCGATGCTGCCGGTGCCGACGCCGACCGCGAAAGGAAGGCTCGTGATACCTACGGACGGGGTGCGACAGGCGCAGTGTCTGCCCGAGTCAAGGGCGCTCAACCAGCCCTCCGTCAGGTTGTTGGGGGCCGCTTGCGGGGTCTTGCACTACCGTTGCACTGTGGCCTGGAAGGTCCGAGTGGGACGAAGCGGGCCGTGACTGCACCGGGAGCCACCGACCATCCTCGGGACGGGACCGAGACCCTCGGCGCTCAACTTCGCCGCTACCGGCTGGCGGCCACCCTGACCCAGGAACGGTTGGCTGAAAAGGCCGGCATCAGCTCGGCCGGCGTGGCTGCCCTCGAGTCCGGCCGGCGACGTGCGCCTCGCCTGACCACCATCAGCCTCTTGGCTGACGCACTCAACCTCGACGCGGCGCAACGCGCCGCGCTGGCTGTCGCGGCCGCCGGTGGCGTTCCCGAACATACAGGCACCTCCGTCGGCGTGGACGCCCCGATCCGGAATGTTCCGAGGAGTCGGCTTCCACCGGGCACCGACGGAGCCTCGAGATCCTCGCCCTTGGGCCCGGTTGGCGGCTGGCAGACCCCTTTCGTCGGGCGAGCAGACCAGTTGGCCCGACTCGAAACGGCATGGTCTCGGCAGCGGCGCCTCGTACTCATTTCGGGGCAACCTGGCGTGGGCAAAACCCGGCTCACCGATGAATTTGCAACGACACTGCGTGAACGGGCCACGACAGTGGTGTCGGGTCGATGGACCTCGGACTGGTTGGGACCCTACGCCGGCTTCGTCGGACCCTTGCGTCAGGCACTGAACATGCTGGACCCTTCCGAGGTCTCAGGCCGCGGTGAATTGGTGCGCTTGGTCCCCGAACTGTCTGGCGGGCTCGCTCCCGAAGAGGGGCCGAGCCGCGCCGACGGTGGAGTCGAGCGCCGCCTGCTGTTCGAGGCGGTGGCCGGGGTGCTCCAGCGGCTGGGCCCGGTCCTGTTGCTCTTGGACGACCTGCAGTGGGCCGATCCCGATTCAGTGGCGCTCCTTGCCTATCTGGGTGGCCAGCCCCTGCACGAGATGGTGATGCTGGCCACGTTGCGCTCGGGCGACCTGCCCCCGGCGACCGCGGGTGCCCTGGCCGACCTGGGTCGGGTGTGTGATGTCGACCTGCTCCATCTCGAGCGGCTTCCTTCGTCGGAGTTGGACGTACTGGTCCGTCACATCGCCGGTGACGCGGCTACTCCCGAGCTGCTGGCCGCCGTGGAGGCGGCCAGCGAAGGCAACACCTTTTATGCCGAAGAGCTCACCGAGCACCTCTTGCACCTGACCGAAGAACGGTCGACGGTCAGCGTGACCTACGATGTACCGCTGCCGGAGCGCATCAGGGACATGGTCGGCCGACGGGTGGCAACGCTGTCCCTCGAAGCGCAAACCCTGCTGCGGGCTGGAGCGGTGCTGGGCCGCGATTTCGATCCCCGCCTCGCTGCGCGTCTGGCCGGACTCTCCGATGGCGAGGCGATCGCCGCCACCGAGGATGCGCTCCTCTCTGGTTTGATCAACGAGGCTGCCCCGCCGTCGGTCTCGTTCTCCCACGTCCTCGTGCAGGCCACCGTGGACGACTCCCTGTCGGCTCTGCGACGTGTCGACCTCCACCGGCGGGCCGCCATGGCGCTGGCGGACGACGACCTATCGCGAGCGGAGACGGTCGCCCAGGTCGCACGCCATTGGATGGTTGTCGCCGAGATCGACGGCACGGCGTCCGTGTCAGCGGCCTACTGGTCGGTTCGGGCCGGCGACGCCGCGCTGGCTTCAGCGGCAGCCGAAGAGGCCATCGCTCGCTACGAAAGTGCCACCGCACTCTGGGCCAAGTCCACAGCCGAGCACGCCGACACACTGATCCGGCTTGGCAACGCCCTGTACTCGTGCGGGCGTGGGACCGAGGCCGATGACCGGTTCCGTGAAGCCTTCCAACTGGCCCAGGGACTCAACGACGACGAACTGGTTGCCCGGGCGGCCCTCGGGCTCTGCAAGCCATTCGCCACTGGCGAGATCGATCACGAACGCGTGACGGCTCTCGAGTCCGCCTTGCGCCGGCTGCCGACAGACGACGAGGTGCTCCGACCCGCCGTGGCGGCGTTGCTGGTGCGACAGATGCTCTTTGACAGATCGCCAGAAGCTACAGAACGGCGCGACGAGCTCTGGAGCGAGGTCGGTCGCATCGTGACCAGCGAGGCTGTCTCCCCCGAGCTCCTGATGACACTGGCCTCGGTACAGGAGTTCCTCCCGGTTTCGGATCCCGAACCCTTGGACCAGGTGTCGCGCCGCACCATTTCCGTGGCTCGTGACCGGCGGGACCTCTTTGCCCTCGCCAACGCGTGGTGGGGCCAGGCGTGGTCCGCCTTGGAGCGGGCCAACCCCGAGGACTGGTCCATCGCCGTCTCGAGCTACGACCAGATAGCGCAGGAACTGCAATTGCCAGCGCAGACAGGTTTGGCTGCCTCGCTGCGGAGCACGGCCGCCCAAGTGACGGGTCGCCTCGACGAGGCACGAACGCTGGCCGAGCAGGCGGCCAACGACCTCGCCCGGGCCGGTCACCCGAGCGCCCAGATGCTCCACCTGGCCAGGTCGGTTCTCATCGGGTGGGACGACGGTCAAGCCCGCGAACTGTTACCACTCATGACGTCGTTGGCCGATGACTTCGCCAACGTCGCGACCTTTCAGGGCGGTCTGGCGCTCACCGCCGCCCTCGCTGGTGACCACGAACTCGCTCGGCAGCTCCTCGACCGTGTGGCTGGCTCCGGTTTCAGCCAGATCCGTCCCGACGTCGAGTGGTTGGCCGTCGTCTCCTTCTACTCCCATGCCTGCTCGGTCACCGGGGCTGTCGAGCACGCGGCGCCGCTGTACGACGTGCTCGCTGCCAGCGTTGCGACCGGGGTCCGATGTGGCCCGCTCTTGGGTTGGTGGGGGCCGGTTGACCATCACTTGGGTGCCCTCTGCCGCCTGCTCGGTCGCCAGACCGAAGCGGCTCAGCGTCTCGAGAAGGCCCTCGCAGTCGAACGGGCCATGCAGGCCCCGCATTTTCTCGCCCGCACCGTCGAGGAGCTGGAGGCGCTCGCGTCCGGTGCCTGAGTCCGTGAACCTTGCGGCGTTCCGACCCTCGGCCGTTCAGTCGCGCGTCGCCCGCGTGCCACTGCCACGCACCGGCGGTCCTGGGCCTCTCGCGACGCGAACAGGACGCCAGGAAACAGAAAAGACACGAAATTCCGGTCAGTGGCGGTCAGTCATGGAGTTCGACGGAGACAGCCCTCTTCCTGTCGGAGGCAAATATCGCGTCTGACGTCGGCATTTAGTCTCGCGATCCGGTCGGTTCGAATCCCGCCACTTCCACGAATTGCAGGCCGCAGACCAGGGATTTTTGCCTGATCAGCGGCCTGTTTCGCGTCAGAGCCACGAATCAGACACAGGACTTCCAACGGTGCCCTTTGTGAACCGCCGACAGCACTCCGAGAAGGGCTGTCGATTTCGGTTCATCAGCACCGACGTTTGATCAACTAGTTCCGTCACGGAGATCAATACGAAAGGCCCGCCCAGGGCTGGCGCACATGCTGCTTTGTGTCGACCCGCCTTTCAGAGAGAGGTATGCCAGCAGCGCCCGGTTCTGTCGCGCTTCGCAAATGGCCGGGCATCAGTTGTGTTGCGGCTCCCTGTAGGCGGCGTTAACGGACTCTCCGTTGGTATGAACGGTCGGGTCCAACCGGATACTGACGGCTACAGGGTTCGTCGCCGGCCGGTCAGGACCCGCTGAAACGACGATCCGATCCCGGCCCCCAGCCTTGGCATTGAGGAGAGCGGCATCGGCCAGTGAGACCACCTGATCGAAATCTCCGGCCTGGGCCGAGGAGGCAAGGCCGAAACTTATGGTGAACCGCGGGAGTTCGGCGATGACGATCCGTTCGGCCAGACGCTCGCGGACTCGTTCCAGGACCTGGCGCGCCTCGTTGACAGGACACTCAGGGAGAACGATCACGAACTCCTCTCCCCCGTAGCGACCCGGGATGTCGACGGGCCGAAGAGAGTCTCGGAGTACCTGCGAAAGGGTCCTCAGGGCGCGGTCGCCGGCGGCGTGCCCGAAGACGTCATTCACATTCTTGAAGTGGTCGAGGTCGCCGTAGGCCACGCAATACGGCGTGCCCGTGGCGTGGAGCTCCCGGACGGCGGTCTCCAAGCTCCTTCGGGTCATGAGCCCCGTCAGGGAGTCACTGTTGGCCTGGGTCTGCGATACCTCGAAGGCACGCAGCATCGCCAACCGCTCCGATGCCCTTCGTGCCACCGCCTCCACGTTCTTCTCGACTACGCCTGAGGGAGGCAAACCGTCCTCCGTGGTCACATGGAAGACCCCCAAGGAGTTGCCGCCGATGCTCATGGGAACACAGAGCGCGGAGCAATGTCGGCCCCGAAGGTTCGGACAGGCATCGAGCGACGTACTGTCGGGGAACAGCATGCTCCGCGCCCTTGACGCAGCTGGGCAGTCGTCAGGAGACACGACCCCGCAACCGGCGTCGTCACTTTGCGCATGACTGACGAGGACCTGTCGAAAGTGGGCTTTGCTTGAATCGGCCAGCAGGAGCTCGGATCGCATGCCCGGAGCAGCCTGGCTGAGGGCCTCCGCCACGATATCGAAGACAGATGCTTCCGCCTTCGACATCTCCAGCGCGTTTTGCAGGCTCGCCTCGAAAGCGATCCCTCGTGCAACGTCGGACTGAATGGCCTCACGCCTAAACTGCTCACGCTCCACCCTGAGAGCGTGTCGAGTGAGGACCGCGATCACGGTGCCGGCGATGGCCAGGCCGATGGCAATGGACCACAGGAGATCGACCCGGGCCCCTTCGGCCGCCGCCTGTGCCTCCTCGGCCGTCGTGGTGAGGCGGTTGGTGACGGTCGTCTGCAGGGAGGCCAGGGTTGCATCGAGGCTTGCTGCTGCCGTCGTCTCTGCGGCAGCCAGTTGCGCGGTCAGCGGCGTGTGCGTCCCGCCGGCCAGGAATGCACCGAGACTCGATGTCGCGGCGAGGTAGGCCGACATCCGGCTGGCCAGACGAGGCGCCAGCTCGTCGTTGCCCGGCACCGTGAGGAGATGCTGCAGAGTCGCATAGGACTTGTTGACGGCGTTTGCGTCAGTTTCGGCTTCCGCAACACTCGTGGTGGACGTCGGCACGGAGCTGTCGAACGCTCCTGTCGCGAGCACCTGGAACGCCGATGCCGCTGCCCGCATCTCCCTTACCGGCGGGAGTAGCACGAGGTACCGCTGCCTCAGTTGCGCGTTGAGCGACTCGGCTTGGGACGCGTTGGCAACCCCGAGGAAGGCCCCCGCGAGCGCAATCAGGGTCAGGACGACGCCGAGCAGGACGAGGGCTCGATGGGGTGCATACCACCTCCACCCGTCCGGGGCGTTCGTCTTCGACCCGGTGCTCACGGTGTTACCTATCGGCGCGTTCGTGCCTTTTCATAAGCTGCCACAACTGTTGCACCCCACTCGTGCGGCTGGCCGAATACCTCCTGTTTCTGTTACCGGCTTACGTGGCTTGTCGGATCCTGGTGGGGTCGCGCTCACTGAATGAGATCGAGCACAGGACTGCCTTCGGTCTGCCGGCGTAGAGCAGCCCGATTCGGTAGTTCTTGAAGATGCGGAACCCGAAGCCGATGAGCCGCTTACGTCCGGCCCTCAAATCTCAGGCTGGGAGCGCCTATCCCTGAACCGGACTCTCAATGCTCGCTGACTTCGAATATTTCGTCGGCGACGAGCCCGTGAGCCTCTCGATGAACGATATTCGCCGCGTCGGCACTGGGCGCTTCTACCAAGCAGAAGATCCGTCCCGCCTTCTCGTCTACCCAGTAGTGCTTGTAATCGACTCCATGCGCGGCTTGAGTCGCCAAATCGGCCTCGTGAGCCTTGGCAACGTTCTGCGCCGAGACGCCTCCCTCAATGTTATGAACGTCCATGTAAAGGGGCATGATCACAGTTCTCCTCTGTTCATTGGTTCCTTGGACCTAAGGCCGGATGGTCGATCACGACTCCGCCGGTGGTGTGCTTTGAATCCGTGTGCCTTCAGCATGGGCGCCCGGGAAGACAGTTGACGACTTGGCTACTTGCAGGGTTGGACAGATGCGCGAAGTGAACCGAGCCAGTGCCTGAGCTCGAGCCGCCGCCTACGTGCATCGTCAACAAAAGGACGATCACTGTCACCGCAACGGCAGCAACGACGATGGCGGCCAGCCGCTGAAGGTTGCCAACAGCGAGAGGGGTGATGGTCTGCATTGGTGTCCTCCTTCAATCTCGGTGCGGTGGGTTCCGCTCCTGATTGGAAGGGTACGGATGACACTCCCTGCTCACATGGGTGATGGGCACCCATTTTGGAAACGGGGCTACCTACTTTGTGAGGCCGAGGACGGTCGCCCGGCGGCCCGCTTCATAGCGGTCACGTGCCCCCAACTTCGCCAATACGGAGGAGACGTGGTGGTCGACGGTCTTGGTCGAGAGGGTGAGGCGCTCAGCGATCTCCGCGTTGCGGAGCCCATCGGCGACGAGCAACAGCACCTCGACTTCGCGGTTGCTCAGTCCAGCTGGGTTGGCCCGCGTGCTCGCTCGGGGACCCCTCGAAATACGTCGTGCCCCCATGGAACGCAACCGATCCGCAGCCATTGCCGCCGCGGGAACGGCCCCAAGGGTCTGGAAGATGTGATGCGCCCGACTTACATCAGCCTCGTCGTCGCAGCCCAGCAGTGCCATGGCTTCTTCATAAGGGCATCCGATGGATACCCACGCCGCCGCCGCCTTGTCCGGGTGTCCGGCGAAATACAGGGCGTACGGCTCTGCCACGTCCGGCGGCGGCGCGAACGACGGGTCTGCTTGGCGGGCCCAGAAGGCGGCGTCGCCCCGCTGCCAGGGATTCTGATCCCCATGGGAGATCTGTAGACCCCGTGTGGCTTCCGCCAACGCACGGTTCGGCTCGCCGGCCAGCCACGCCGCCTCCGCGCGGACGGCACTGAGCGCGAGAACGAACTCGTCGGATGACCCGGGATCGGCCGTCGACGAAGCTTCATCGAGGAACCAGAACGCTCCCGACTCGCCTCGTCGAGCAGTCACCCGACCCAACACCCAGAGGCTCTGCACTCGACCATTGCGCCATCCGGCATCGACCGTCGCCTTTGCGCGCGCTACCGCCTCCTCCCAGCGCCCGCGCTCCATGTCCGCCTCCGCAATGTCGGCGACCAGGCATCGCCGTTGCGCCTCGAGGTCGCGCTCTTCCATGAAGACCTCGTTCTCGGCGGCATAGTGGTCGAACCTGTCGTAGCGCTTGGTCTCGCGTGCCACCGCCATCAAGTTGTTCAGTGCGCGGCCGATATCCTCCTCGAGGTCGGCGGCACGGGCGCGGCGCAGGCTTTCTTCTATCTTCTCGAATCCTTCGTCACTGCCTAGACATGCCTCAGCGGTGCCAATGGTGTTGAGGACGTGCACCACAACGGACTCTTCGCTGAGCCGCTCGCCAAGGGCCAACGCCAGCTCGCCCAATTCGACTGCCTGGCGGAAATGGCTGGCCATCATCCACAGCTGTGACAGCCGGGCGTATGCGAGCGCAAGGTTGGGGCCGGGGGTGATCGACTCCAGCAAGTCGACGGCGGCGGCTGACGTCGCCCTGGCCCGTTCGCTCTGGCCCTTCCAGAAGTACATAAGAGCGAGGTCGCTCAGCGCGCGGCCTTCGTCGTCAACATCGCCAACATCGCGCCAGGACGATACGGCCTCCTCCTGTGACGAGATGGCCCTCTCGAGGTCGTCAGTTAGATAGCACTCATGCCCGTGCGCGGCCAGCAGCGGAGCACGCGCCGCAACTGAGAGGCGACCGAGGTACCGCAGCGTATTCTCGTACCCCGCGCGCGCTGTGCGGTGTGCACCGAGAGCTGCTGCCTGTGCGGCGGCCCGAGGAGCCAGGCTCAAGACGGCATCGGCGTCCTCAGACTCAGCGGCATGGTTGGCGAGCTCCGACAGCTCGACCGTACCCGGGCGCTCACTCAGGACCGTGAGGGCCTGAGCATGGAGATCCCTGCGCTGCGGCCCGGACATGGAGTCGAGCACCCCTCGCCGTGCCAACTCGTGGCGGAACTCTACGGTCGATCGGTCTCGACGCAACATGCCACGGGAAATGCACTCGTCGATGTGCTCCGGCTTCGACACGGCCACTCGGCCCAGGACTTCCACGTCACAGCGGGGTCCGAGAACCGCGGCGGCTCGCAGCACGGCCAGCGCGTCGGGGGTCAGCCGCCGGGCGCGCGCCCATACGGCGTCCCGCACCGTCGAGGGCAATTCCCTGCCTCCCGACGCCAACACCTCAGTGATGAAAAAAGGGTTTCCCTGAGCGGCATCGTGGAGGGCACTTGGATCGATGCCCGTTCCCGTCGCCAGCTCCTCGACTGCAGAGACTGACAACGCCGGCAGTTGCAGAGAGACCATTGACGCGGCCGGGATGTCCCCGAGGGTCGCCGAAAGCGGATGGTCGGGGCCGACTTCGTCGTCGCGGAAGGTAACCACAACCAGGGCCGAGATCTGGGCGACCCGACGTCCAACGACTTTGAGCAGCTCGAGGGTGGCGTCGTCGGCCCACTGCATGTCCTCCAGCACGGCCACCCATGGCCCGCCGTCCGCACGCACGAGGGCAAGGAACGCCGCAGACACCCTGTGGAAGTCCTTTTCCTCAAGAGCCGTTCGGAGGTCTCCGCCAATTTGTTGTGCCATGTCGACTATTGGCGCCAGCGGCCTCGGTGGCTCGACGGGGTCGCAGGTGCCCCACAGCACGCGCCCTGACCTACCCACCGAGAAGGCCTGCACCAGAGTGCTCTTCCCCATCCCCGCCTCGCCCCGTACGAGCACTAGCCGCCCACCTCGCCAGGCGGCCTCGCCTAGCAGGTCATCGAGTTGTGCCAGGAAACTGTCGCGCTCCAGCACGCCCATCGACATAATCGTACCGCTGGGTCTCGACCAAGGGCCCGGAACACCGTTCACCTCCGCTGTCGCCCGCATAGATCTGATCCCATGCTCGTTCGTCTCGCATGCTCCCACCTGAAGGATGTGACCGTCCGGCCTACGCATCTATAGGGAGAACCACCCATATCGGACAGACCCTGTAGCGGTCCTTGGTTTGGCCGTCGTATGGAAACATCGGGTCGAGGAGGCCCGGGCCTCGCCAAACTGAAGCGGATATCACGCAAGAACTCTAAGGATGCCGACCCGAGAGGCTCGGTCATCCCTACGTCTGATTCATCACCGGCCAGCAAATCAACGTCAAGGCGGCCTCTACGTGTGAGGCCGAAACGGAAGGAGACGAGCCGAAGAAAGTCGTACGCTCCCCTATCTCGCACAGTGACTTGACGAATTAGCCAAAGCCTGGTGCCAGAGGCGGCTGAAGGAGGGAGAACCGACCATGAACCGGTTTGAGGACAGAGTGGCTCTGATAACGGGCGCCGGATCGGGAATCGGACGGGCCATTACGCGCCGGTTGTGCGACGAAGGAGCCAGGGTTCTCGCTGTTGAGCTCGACTCGACACGCCTGGACGAGACCCTTGCCCTGGTCGAGGGAACCGCCGCCGGCTTTCCCGCCGACGTTGCGGACCCCGATTCTTGCTTCGCTGCCGTGGATGCTTGCCTCGACCGGTTCGGCCGGCTCGACGTCTTGGGCAATGTGGCAGGGATTTATCGGGCGGCCCACACGACCGCCATGGCACGCGACGAGTATCGCCGGGTAATGAGCGTCAACCTCGACGGACCGTTCTTCCTCTCCCAAGCTGCCATTCCGCACCTCCTGAAGTCCGGAGGCAGCATCGTCAATATCGCCTCCAACTCGGGGATCCAGGGCGTTCCGTACTCTGCCGCCTATTCGGCCAGCAAGGGCGGCATCGTTCAACTCACCAGGTCTCTCGCCGTCGAATACCTCAAATCGGCCCTACGGGTCAACGCAATCGCCCCCGCTGGGACCAATACAAACATCGCCGCCAGCGCTTCGTTTCCCGACGACACGGACCCGGACCTCGTAGGGCGGTTGCTCGGGCCCAGGGGGATGACCGAGCCCGAGGAGGTGGCGGCTCTCTTCGCCTTCCTCGCATCGGACGAGGCTCGGTCGGTGACCGGCGCCATCTATACCATCGACAATGGCCTCACTGTCAGCTAGCAGCCGTCCGATGACGAGGTTGAGCCACCGGTCATCCAATTGATGATCGTCCGCGACCCGAAAACTTGACCTCGGACTTGGCCACATCGTCAGCCTCCCTGAACGATCCGCCTGAACGAATTCGAATTGTGCCTGTCCGGGGTGGAGTGCGCTCAGCCCCAGTCTCGACGAGTCAATGGCATTCCGCTCCGACCTCCAGCTGAAGACTTCAGGCCCAGAATCTGATGGACGGCGAGCCCTCCATCATCGAAGCGATTCGCTGATGCGGCCATGTAGAGCAGCCAGACACGAGCTCTCGCTTCGCCCGCTGTCGAGACAGCCTCAGCCCAACCAGCTCGGAGGTTCTCGACCCACGCGTGCAGCGTCTTCGAGTAATGCTCACGGAGCGACTCAACATCACGTACCTCGAAGCCGGCCTTCTCCATGTCCAAGATCACCTGGCCAACATCCATCAACTCGCCGTCGGGGAAAACGTAGCGACCGATGAAGCTGCGGCTGCCAATCTTGGAACCACCAGGGGTCGAAATAGCGTGATTGAGAAGGCGTCCCTCCGGAGCGAGCAAATCCCACAAAATGGCCAGATATTCCCTCGCGCGGATTGAACCGACGTGTTCGAACATTCCGATCGACGAAATGGCATCGAATTGCTCCCCTTTGAGCTCACGATAGTCCTGCAGGCGAATATCGATCCGATCGCTCAAACCCGCATCCTCGACCCGCCTACGCGCCATCGATGCCTGTTGCCTGCTGAGTGTGATGCCCACAACCTTCGCCCCGTATCGGGACGCGGCATGCATGGCCATTGAACCCCATCCGCAACCGACATCGAGCAATGACACGTTCGAGCGCTCACTAAGCCCAAGTTTTCGGGAGATCAAGTCGTGCTTGGCGGCTTGAGCTGCTTCAAGTGTCGCCTCGTCATTTACAAACCGGGCACATGAATATGTCATCGAAGGACCGAGCACCGTCCGGTAGAACTCGTTGCCCACGTCGTAGTGATGCGACACGGCTTCTGAATCACGAGATCGCGAGTGCAGGCGCCCGCGTGGTCGTGCTTCTTCGCTCGGGTGATTTGGCGGCCAACCGACGACCCCGATTCTGATCGCCCCGGTCCACAGCTTGGGCATCGCCTTGATGCCGATTCTCACATCCCGCGCTGAATCCCCGAGGGCCCGGAGCGTCTCATAGATATCGCCCTCGATATCAAGGTTGCCGGCCACGTATGCACGTGAGAGCCCGAGTTCTCCTGGACCCCAGAGAATCTGGCGGATTGCTTCGGGCGATCGAACTATCACGACTCCAGAACCCTCGACTGGACCCAGGCCACTCCCGTCCCAGAACTCGAAATGGACAGGTGTCTGGGGGGCCAGCACCGCGTTCATCAGCGGTGCGAGTGCTTCTGCCACTCCCGTCAGCCCCCTGCCACCCCGTAACGCAGACTCACGCTTGGTAGTCGAAGGGGAGGAGGGGGCGACGTTGGAGGGGCCAGCCGATCGGCGTTCCGTCGCTTCGACGATCTTCGGACTCCGCGTCTTTGTGTCTTGGCTCATCATGGAACTCCTCTCCGTTGATCACCTGATTCCGGAGTTGGAGCCATCAGCCCATCAGGCAGTTCGACCGGTGAACCGGTCCCGGCGAGTTCCATCCCCGGTCAGCTAAAGCGGCACCTTATCGCCCTCTCCGGAAAATCGTCCGGGTGCAAATTGAGTCGTCTTGGCGCTCATAGGGCCTGTATCTGCTTAAGACCGGCGATCGGATGCGGCTTTGGACACACGAACCGTCGCGAGCGGGTCTCGCACAATAAATGACCTCACTCACCCCGGGTTTTCCAGCGGTTTTAGGTGCTCCCGGTCTCGCCAACCTGGTCGATCTGAATCTGGGCCCCGCGGCCTCCATCCGCCTCTCCGGAAAGGCCGACCGATAGTCGCGGAACAAGCTTCGAGTTGAATTCCTGTTTTCCGGACTTGGGCGCGTGCTGGTCCTCAACTGGAGCGGGCCATCGACGGCACAACGCAATGTGGCCGAGCGACCCACAGATGGGCGAACTAGTCCCGCAGGTCGAAGACAATCCGTCCCTCGATGTCACCGTGCTCCACGCTCTTGATGGATTCGTTGACTTGGTCGAGGGGCCTCGTCTCCCGGACGATCTCGGTGCGGCCATCGGCATGGAGCTCGAACGTCTCCTTGAGATCGACGCGAGTCCCCACCAGAGAGCCGACGATCTTGATGCCACGAAGGACCGTCTCGAAGATCGGCAAGTGCATCGTGTTGTCCGCCGGCAAGCCAACTCCCACGAGTGTCCCGTTGGGTCGGAGACTGGCGAACGCCTGCTCGTACGCCCGTGGCGAGGCGGCCAGCACGATGGCCACATCAGCCCCGCCCAACGCCTGTAGTTCCGCGGCTGGGTCCTGATGGGACGAATTCACGGTGTAGGACGATCCAAGCTTCTTGGCTACCTCGAGCTTGGTGTCGATGAGATCGACCGCCGCCACGGTCGCACCGGCGATACGGGCATACTGCACCGCAAGGTGGCCAAGGCCGCCAATACCGAAGACGGCCACGAGGTCGGAGGACCGGGCACCCGACACCTTGACAGCCTTGTAGGTCGTCACGCCCGCGCAGGTGAGCGGGGCCGCATCGAGGGGGTCCACCGCGTCGGGGACTCTCCCCACGAACGCCGACTCGGCCACGACGTACTGAGCGAATCCGCCGTTCACCGTATAGCCCGTGTAGCGGGCACTGGGGCAGAGCGTCTCCCAACCGGATGCACACAGCTCGCACGCTCCACAAGCCCAGCCGAGCCACGGCACTGCCACGCGGTCTCCCTCGGAGATCCCTTTGACGCCCACACCGAGACGTTCGACAATGCCGACGCTCTCGTGTCCGGGAATGAAAGGCGGATTCGGCTTGACAGGCCAGTCGCCGTGCGCGGCATGGATGTCGGTGTGGCACAGACCGGACGTCTCGACCCTCACGAGTACCTGCCCATGGGTCGGCTCGGGGATCGGAACGTCCTCAATCTCGAGCGGCTGTTCAAAGCTACGAACCACTGCTGCCTTCATGGCGACTCCTCGGTTGGCGATGTTGTTCCGACAGTCATCTAAGACCGTGCGTGAGGTTTGCTCTACGGAGAAAGGTCCCGAACGACCGGGACAAACGTCCGTGCTTCAAAGGCGGCGGCGAGAGTGCTTCGCCCGACGAACTAAAGAACTGATGGTCGAGAGAGCGACCTGAACCTTGGGCGAGCTGATCTCGAAGACCCCTCACTCCGTTTGGACAACTGGCTCACTTGGAAAGGCGGTTCCACGGCAGGCCACTTCCTCGTACCAGACGATGCGGGCGATGGCCTTCACCGCCACGATGGAGGGCGCTCTGACCCTCCCTCCCCGCCGCAACTCCAGAAATACGATCTCCGCCTCCGGACGCTCGCACGACCCCGCCGTCAGTAGGCCTCGATGCCTCGTATGTCAACGCTCGCCGTTTATCGATGCCGCCTCAACTGGAAGGGCGTCACCATGGGTCGAAATCTGCCAGCCCGCTCGACGCCGAGCGAGTGCGTCCCGGTAACACCGGTCCGGCGCGATGGGAAAGCGTAGTGAGACAGTTCCGCAGGCGCAGTGCCGCGTGACCGGGAACCCTGAGTTGGCGAATACGCGCAGCATGGTGACGTTGTCCTCGAGCGTCTCCGCCACGAAGGCTTTGAGACCGTGTCCACGGGCCGCATTGGCCAGCTCGTCCAACAGCAGTGACCCGATCCCATGATGTTGGCACTCGTCGGCCACAGCGAAGGCAACCTCGGCCTCATCGGTGCCGAGGTTCCTGTCGTACCGTCCGACGGCAATGAGCCGGCCGTCGTGCTCAGCCACGAGCGCCAGGCGGTCCCGATAGTCCACATGGGTGAATCGCTCGACCTCTCCCGGCATCAGGTGAGGATGGAGGTTGAAGAACCTGAGGTAGCACGAACGATCGGACAGGTGTTCGTGGAAGTAAACAAGCGCGTCCATGTCGTCCGGACGGATGGGACGCACCCGGAAACGGAACTGCTCCAGAGAGACGGCTTCAAATTCCAATTGGACGGGATAGGCGTCGGGAGCGTCTCGCATGTCAACCCTGAGAGGCGGTACTTCAGTCATAACTTGTGCTTTTCCGTTCATGGCACTTGTCGCGCCCTCCGAATTCGACACACGTTGCGGCGGGCGCCTTTGCGTCAATCATTGCCGGCTCCGTCGTGAAGGATGACTCGTCCCGTGACCTCCTCGGTGGCGATCGCGACAACGGCGTTTCGATTTCCTCCAGCCCAGGCGACGATCCCATGCTCGGCGTGCTGGACGAGCTGATCCGGATGATCCACAACGCGCGCACTGCCCGTCACGATCACACTCCAGCCCTCGCTGAAGGCATCGTCAATGCGATCGATCTCAAAACCAACCTTGCCGTGAGATTCGAGTTCCACTGCCTGCTTCACCGTCGTATGAAAGAGAACTTCGCCGCCCGCGAACCGAAAGTTCACTGGAAGCGCAATAGGTCCGCGACCTGTGCAAAACACGACCCTCCCCACGCGCCCAGACTCGAGGTGAGCTCGACATTCGGCTGGTGTCAAGGCTTCAAGAATGGATCCAGGTACCGAAGCGGCCCTGCCAGGGGTCGAGTCCCAGTCTCCACCAAGGAGGCTCGACGGAGACGTCAGGAGGACGCGCGCAATCGCGGTCAGTGTCTTCTCTCGTAACTGCACATTTGCGTTCTGTTCGAAATACTCAAGGAAATCCGGAGCGACGCCTGCTCGCCGGGCGAGATTCTCAGTGGTCAATCCGAGCTCATGGCACCGATGGGTGATTCGTCGAGCAAGGTCTCCGCGCTCAGTGTCCATGGCGTCTTTCATGCTGCGAGTGTGCGCTTCGAGCAGCGGCATCGACTAGGGACGAACTTCCCATCGTTCAAGGACCTTTGTCGGCTGTGATCTGTTGCCGTGCCGTTACCCCAGCGGTACGACCCAGACCAACCGGGTACCCCCTCCGTCCCTGGGGTGGATTTCGAACGACCCACCAAGTTTCTCGGCGCGATCGCGGATGTTGATCAATCCAAGTCCTGGTTTGGTCAGCGGTAACTCGATGCCCACGCCATCATCGAGCAACTCGAGAACGACTCGGTCACTTACACTCAGGATTACCTCATAGCGCGAGGCGTGAGAATATTTTCCTGCGTTGGTCAGCCCTTCTCGAACGACTGCCAAGACGTGGTCACCGAGGTGCTGCGGGACGGAATTGTCCAGAGCCCCATCGAAGCGGACCACGGGCCGGACTCCCAAAGTCACGCCCAATTCTTCGGTCAGCTGCAGCACGGCTTGGCGCAGTCCGCCCGGAAGCGCCGCATCCCCGAGCTCGAAGATGGTCGAGCGGATCTGGGTAATGGTCTCGTCGAGCTCATCGATGGCCCGAGAGACGCGGTCGACTATTTGCTCACGTTCGGGCATCCTGGCGGCGCCTTGCAGGCTCATGCCCACCGCATAAATGCGCTGGATGACCTGGTCATGCAGGTCACGAGCAATCCTGTCGCGGTCGTCGAGCACGCTCATGACGCGAACACGGTTATGCAGGCGCTGGTTCTCGATAGCAATGCCGGCGGCCAACGCCAGCGCTTCGGCAAGCGCCTCATCCTCGTCGGTGAATTCGAGCGCACCTTCCTTGTCGGTGAGGTAGAGGTTCCCGTAGACGTCGTCGCGCACCCGCAACGGCACCCCCAGGAAGGAGGTCATCGGTGGGTGGCCAGATGGAAAGCCATAGCGGCCTGGGTGTTCTTCGAGGTGACTGAGCCGCAGCGGTTCCGGTTCGGTGATCAGGAGTCCCAGCACCCCTCGACCTGCCGGACGGTCGCCGATTTGTGTTTCCTCGGCTTCACTGAGCCCCACGGTGATGAACTGCTCGAGGCCGGTGCGGGTCTCGTTGAGCACCCCGAGAGCGGCGTAGTGGGCGCCGACGAGGGACCTGGCCTCCTCGACCAGGTGAGTGAGCAAGTCGGCGAGTTCGACATCGGCCGTAATCATGAGGACTGCCCCCATGAGGCGCCGTAATTTCTCCGGATCATCCACCCGCGTGTAGGGCACCAGGCGAAGAGTACCGCCGAATCACGGGGGTTTCGCCGAGGCGTGGGGACCCTGGCACAATGGTCCCGTGGCCATTCGCGTCTTCCTGCTCGATGACCACGAACTCGTCCGCGAAGGCATTCGGAGCCTCCTTGAGAGTGACGAGGACATCGAAGTCGTCGGGGAGGCCTCGACCGGCGCCCAGGCGCTTGCCCGGGTGCCCTTGGCCAAACCCGACGTCGCCATCCTTGACGTTCGCCTCGAAGACGGAGATGGGATCGAGGTGTGCCGTGATCTGCGCTCGGCCATGCCCGGGCTGGTCTGCCTGATGCTCACGAGCTTCGCAGACGACGAGGCGATGTATGCCAGCGTGATGGCAGGAGCGGCCGGCTATGTCCTCAAGCAGATCAAGGCACATGACCTCATTGAGGACGTCAAGAAGGTGGCGAATGGGGCGTCCCTGATGGACCCGAGGGCTGTGGCTCGGGTGGTCGAGCGCATCGCCAACCCGCCTCAGGTGGATCCGGCGGTTGAGTCCCTGTCGCCCCAGGAAGCTCGTATCTTCGACCTCATTGCCGATGGCAAGACCAACAAACAGATAGCCGAGGCGATGTTCCTTTCGGAGCACACGGTGAAGAACTATGTCACCGGCATGCTCCGAAAGCTCAAGGTCGCAAGTCGCACCGAAGCCGCTATCTACGCCACCAGGCTCAAGAATCAGGGTTAGGCGTCGCCTCCGCTCTTGGCTGATGCGCCTGGACCTCGATATCGACGCCTCGGCGGAATAGTTCGAATTCGAGGCGCTCCCTTTCGATCTTCGGATGTACGAAGTTTGTCGGAGCCACATCGATGCCGTGCTGTGCGGCTAAAGCAACGAGTCCCCGGTCGTAGGTGAGCTCAGCCACCAGGGCCATCTCTGACATCTGGCCCGCACCCAGGTCGTGCACCGGCAGTGCGGCACGGCAGTCGCGTACATAGTCGAGGAGGGCCTCGTCATCAAGGTCCGTATCCCAAGCCTCCAAAACGCCCGAAAGGATGGTGACGTACATGTTCACGCCTCCAGTGTGTCGGCGCGAGCGAAGTGAGAACTACGGAGGTTCGTCCCATTTGGGCACCCAGAAAGTGCCCGTGTCCCGTCCGTGGGACCTTCCTCCCTAGTCAGTAGGACGTTTGCGCTCATCTCAGCCGAACCTCATGCCCGCAGGATGGCAACAGATCTCCTCACTGGGAGGGATCAGTGACAAGGAGATACCGATATGCGACGCAAGGTTTTTGACATGCTGGCCAGTGTGGGCGGAGTGGTCGTGGTCATCGTGCTGGCGGTTGCCGGCTCGCTCTTGCTGGTGGGCTACAACTTCGCCAACGACTACGTGCACACCCAGTTGGCTGAGCAGCAGATCACGTTTCCCACCGCGGCGGCGTTTGCCCACCCCGACGGGACGGAGATCACGAAGTCGATGATCCCGTCGGTGTCGCAGTACGCGGGTCAACAGCTCGTAACGGGCCAGCAGGCTGAGGTCTACGCCAACGATTTCATAAACGTGCACCTGAATGAGATCGGCGGCGGCAAGACGTACTCCCAGCTGAGCGCCGAAGCCATGGCCCTGCCGAAGGGTTCGCCGGCCTACACGGCGGCTGAAGCCAAGGTTCAGACCGTCTTCCAAGGCACCACACTTCGTGGCCTGCTGCTCGAGGCCTACGGCTACAGCCTGATCGCCGCCATAGCCCTCTGGTGTGCCATCGCAGCATTCTGCCTCGCAGGTGTGATGGCCGTGCTGGTCGGACTCGGCTTCCTCCACGCCCGGCGGACGGACGACAGCAAGGAGCTGCTTCCAGGCCACGCCCAGCAGGGGAAACTCGTCACGGCATAACCGAGCAACAACCTCCAGTGAGAAAGCAACACCGGCCCGCTCAAGCGGGCCGGTGTTGCGCGTCCGGGCTCATATGACTGGGACCTGGGAAAGCAAGGTCCGAGAGTGCCCCCACGGCATCGGCGACTTGGCTTCCCAAGCCTGGTTCCGGCTTGCGGGTGCCTTCATCCGGGTGTCGCCAGGCAGAATGCCGGTCTGGATGAAGAATTCTCATCCAGATCTCAGCATTGTCCTCAATATGCCGATATGACCCTGGTGAGCTCGATGACTCTGCCTATGAGCGTCGAGCACCTCGAAGCCACCGCGTTCCTTACTGCACTCGTCAATTCCTCTGACGACCCAATCATTGGCAAGACGCTCGATGGAACCGTGGTCTTTTGGAACCAGGCTGCCGAGCGGCTCTATGGCTACGGCGCCGACGAAATGCTCGGGCGCGACATTGCGGCTCTTTGCCCGGTCGACCGGCAAGACGAATTGTCTCGCCTCCTTGCGCGGGTGAAAAACGGAGAGACGGTTAGGCATCTCGAGACCGAACGCCTCCGCAAGGACGGGACCATCGTCGAGGTCGCCATCACGGTCTCGCCGGTTGTCGGACCTGACGGTCAGATCCTCGGCGCTTCCACCATCGCCCAGGACCTGACCCTGTACAAACAGCAGCTGTCGCGTTTGTTCGAGGCAGAGCGACGAGCCGATGAAGCACTCAGCACCTTGGATACTCTTCAAGCTTCAGCCCCGATCGGACTTGGTTTTGTCGACCGCGAGTTCCGCTATATCCACGCCAATCAGATGCTGGCGTCCCTCTCGGGCAACGACGCCGACAGCTTCATCGGCAAAACCGTGGCCGAGCTGGTGCCCGAGGTTTGGCCACAAGTCGAATCTGTCTACCACCGCGTCCTCGAGAACGACGAAGCGGTCCTCAATGTCGATGTCTCCGGTCCGAATCGCCACACTGAATCGGACCACTGGCTGGCCAGCTACTACCCCGTCCATCTCAATGATGAAGTGATCGGAATCGGCATCGTTGTGGTCGATGTCACTGAGCGGCTCCAAGCCGAGGAGTTCCGCTCGATTGCCATGAACCAAATGGCCGAGGGCATGTTCATCACGGATGAGCACGGCGAGATGACCTACATGAACAACGCCGTGACGAAGATGTTGGGTTGGACCGAAGAAGACCTCAGAGGCAAGCACCTGCACGATCTGATCCACACCCGCCGAGCCGACGGGAGCCCCATTCTTTCGGAAGCAGAGTGTGACCACCACAGAGTCCGATCGGATGGAATCCACATGCGAGGGGACGACGAGGTCTATACCTGTAAGGACGGATCCCTCCTCCCGATTGCCTATTCTGCTGCTCCGATCGCGAGCGGATCAGCAGGTACCGGCACCGTGATCGTCTTCCGAGACATCTCGGACGAGATGGCCGAACGACTGCGGGTCAAGCGTGAACTGGATTCGCTCACGTGGTTGGGCAAGATCCGCGAGGCACTCGATGAAGACAGGATGGTGCTCTACGCCCAACCGATCGTCCCTCTGACGGACAACCGTCCCAGTGTGGAACTTCTGATCCGCATGATTGGTCGAAACGGCGAGGTCATCGGCCCCGCATCTTTCTTGGGAGTGGCCGAGCAGTACGGGATGATCACCGAGATCGATCGGTGGGTTATCGCCCAGGCCGTACGCGTCGCTGCCGCCGGCCGCCACGTGGGCCTCAATATCTCCGCAGAGTCGATGGCGGCGTCCGACCTACTTGACTACATCAGAGGCGAAATTGAAGTCTCAGGTGCCAATCCGGGTGATCTCGTGTTCGAGATCACTGAGACAGCCCTCATGGCTGACATCGAAAAGGGCCATGCGTTTGCGCAGGGGATCGTTGAGTTGGGAAGCAGCGTGGCTCTGGACGACTTTGGCACCGGCTACGGCACATTCACCCATGTGAAGAAACTGCCAATCAAGTACCTCAAAATCGATATCGAATTCGTGCGAGATCTCCTCGGCAGTCAGGCGAATCAACATGTCGTCAAGGCAATCGTGAATCTTGCTGCTGGGTTTGGCTGCGAGACGATCGCCGAAGGGGTCGAGGATCATGAGACCCTGCTGCTGCTGAAGGACTTCGGCGTCGATTTCGTACAGGGTTATTACCTGGGGCGCCCGGCACCCATTCAGTGATTTAGAAATCCCCCTCGGAACTCACACACTCGGACTTCGGGTCGACGACAGATTGCCCGGTTTGCCATGCGGCACCGGCTGAACCGTCGTGCAAGGGCAGTCGTGGCCGGTCCAAGTCTGCCGCGCTCCTGCCGTCCTCGAGACACGATCAAGACGCACAGGAAAGACATGAATTCCGGTCTGTGGCGTTCACACCATGGCAGCCAGCGTGAGAGCGTCATCCCCAAGACCCGGAGATAGCGGAGCACGAAACGTCCGCCTCGGGGCAACCACGGAACTTCGGACCAATCGATCCGGACGCTCAGAGCACGACTCGGGGCGCACCGCGGTGGGATAATCGGCTGTTGGCCCCGACTGGGCGACAAGGAGAGGAGCCCATGACCGAGCAGAAACACCACGAAGATGGCGGCTCTCAGCAGATCGATTTCAGCGACCCACGGGTGGTTGACGCGTGGCTCGTCGAAGTGGATAGCGACCTGGACGAGTCCGACAGGCAGGCACTTGCCGAGGAGATCAGTCGCCAGTTCCGGCGGTCATCTGAGGGCGTACCCGCTTCTGGACTCGAGAGGACTCAGGAGAGGTTGAATTGGGTGCTCCAACAATTGGAGACCCAAGAGTCACCCGAGATCCGTTCGCAGGTTGGTCAGCTGCGAGAACGGTTTGCGAGTGACATCGAATCCATGAAGAGGAGAATGGACGAATTGCAGCTCAAAGATCGCGAATCTTGAGCTCTTAGGCGCGTATTGCTACTGGCCAGGGGCCGTCGGAGTCGAACGCGCTCCGCCCGTCGTCGGTAAGCCGACCGGAGGGAATGCAAGTAGATCTTGAACTCGTTTCGCGACACGAGAAAAGACACAAGACCACAGAAAAAACACCACATTGTGGCGATTGGTGGTCAATTGTGGTGAGAGGCGGTCAGCGCGTTTCCCTGCCCGGGGGATGTAGAGGGCGGCAACGTCGACTTTTGCATTCATCCTTGGGCCTGTTCGATTCCCGCCACCTCCAAGAATGGTTCGGCTGCATAGGCAGGTCCGAACGTCTTTGGAGGTGCGCCGACACTTCGCAGGACACAATCGGGACACGGCAGACCCGGATTCGTGTCCTGGCGCAGACGTGACCGTCTGACCCAGGAGATCTCGGCGGGCCTGGTCGAGCGCTCCTCTTTGGGCAGAGAGAGGAATTCCCCACGGGTTCGCCATTGTCTCTTCCCTGAATTCGATTGACTCCGGCGCAGGTGCTGGTGCGGGTGCTGCGAACAAGGCCGACGCCGTCAGATATCGACGTCCGTTCGTGCGAGCTGCTGGAGTGTGAGAAACTAGAACCCGTTCTACTTTCGTACACTCGCAGAAAGTCTCGATAGTGCCAGACGAGTCTCTTTACTTCTTTCGCTGCAGTGCCCAATCGGAGGCGGCAGCAACGACGGGGCCAACCAGAAGCCGCGGAGCAGAGCTCGTCCCCCGAGCGTCGCGCTGCATAACGCCGTCGGCAGGGGCAGTCCTGAGGGAAGAGCGAGGGTGATGGGACAGAACGAGAGCTCGGACGCGTCGATCGAGGAGCTACGCCAGCGGTACCGGGAGGAACAGCAGAAGCGCCTCCGGCCCGAGGGCATGGCCCAGTGGCGTGAGCTCGGAGAGGAGCTGGACCGGGACCCCTTCGTCGAGCCCGGCTTCACCCGTGACCCGGTCGTCGAGGACACCACCGTCGTCGTCGTTGGCGGCGGGTTCGCCGGGATGCTGACTGCGATCGACCTCAAAAAGCACGGGATCGACGACATCCGGATCGTCGAGAAGGCGGGAGACTTTGGCGGCACCTGGTATTGGAACCGGTACCCGGGCTGCATGTGCGACGTCGAGTCCTATGTGTATCTGCCGCTCCTTGAGGAGACGGGTTTCATGCCGACCGAGCACTATGCCAGCGCGTCGGAGATTTTCGAATACTCCAAGCTGCTGGGCCGCACGTTCGACCTCTATCCTCAGGCGCTCTTCCAGACCGACGTCACGGGCGCCGAGTGGGACGAAGAGGCGTTGCGCTGGCAGGTCAGCACCAGCCGGGAGGATCGGCTCTCGACCCGTTTCCTGGTCTTGGCCGGCGGCATCCTGCACAAGGCCAAGTTGCCAGGAATCCGCGGCATCGACGACTTCGAGGGTAAGGCCTTCCACACGAGCCGGTGGGACTACGGCTACACGGGTGGTAGCCCCACCGACCCCATGGACAGGCTCGCCGACAAGCGAGTCGGCGTCATCGGTACCGGTGCCACCGCCGTGCAAGTGGTGCCACAGATCGCACGTGCCGCCAAGGAGCTCTATGTCTTCCAACGCACCCCGGGCGCGGTTGGGGTTCGCAACCAGCAGCCCACCGACGTCGAGTGGTTCAAGAACCTCGAGCCCGGCTGGCAGCACGAGCGGATCGTCAACTTCACCCAGGCGGTGACCGGCGCACAGCCCGATGTTGACCTGGTGAGCGATGGTTGGACCCAGGTGATGTGGGTCGACACCCAAAAGGCAGTCGACCCGGAGGAGGCCGCGGCCCTCGAACGGATCGACTTCGAGGTCATGGAGGGAATCAGACGGCGGGTCGAGGATGTCGTGGAGGATCCCGAGACGGCGGAAAAGCTCAAGCCCTACTGGGGGAAGCACTGCAAGCGCGTCTGCTTCCACGACGACTACCTTTCCGCCTTCAACCGACCCAACGTGCACCTGGTCGACACCGAGGGACGTGGCGTCGACGAGATCACTCGGCGCGGGCCAATGGTGAACGGTGTCGAGTACCCGATCGACCTGCTCATCTACGCGTCCGGCTTCGAGGTGACCACGGACCTGCACCACCGGCTCGGCTTTGACCCCAAGGGGGTCGGCGGCGTTGCTCTCTCGGAACGCTGGGCCCAGGGCGCCCACACGCTGCACGGCGTGCTGGCCAGCGGATTCCCCAACCTGCTCCTGATCAGCCTCGTTCAAGGTGGGTTCGGCACGAACTTCTCGCATCTCCTCTCCGAGTCGGCCAAGCACGTGGCGCACATCGTCGAAGCTTGCGTCGAACAGGGGATCGTCTCTCTCGAGCCGGAGGAGGCAGCTGAGGAGGAGTGGCTTTCGGTGCTCCACACCGTTGGTTTCGGTGGCGCCCGTTACTTCGCGAACTGCACGCCCAGCTTCTACAACAGCGAGCAGCAGGCGATCGATGCTCGGGCGGCGCGCAATCTCACCTATTCGGGAAGTCTTCTGGACTACATCGGGTATCTGGAGCGCTGGCGCCAGGATCCCGACTTCACGGGCGCCAAGACTCGGCGAGCCGAGGCTATCGACAAGAGCTGAGACGCCGCGCTGGGCGGCAACCTGGCGATTGGGCCGACGCTTAGGACGAGGAGGGAGGGTCTGCCGGGATGCGCACGGCTCTGCCCAACTGGACAGGGCTCTGAATCGCAAACACGCTGCCACCCTTGTCGCAACGCGCCGCGCGCGGCCAAGAGGCGGTCTCGACGAATCCGCCCCCTGCGGTGACGTACTGGCCCTGGCGCGCCACGACCCTGCCCGTGGGATCGAGCAACACCGTCGGGTGGAACCTGACCCGGTACCCAGCAGGCCACAGATAGCTGATCGATCCATCCGACGTGCAGGTTCCCGACCGAGTGAGGGTGGCATGAAACGGCGCAGAGGATATGGCCTCCATCCCACCTTGTCCCGGTTTCCAGCCATCGCTCGGCAGCGGATAACTGCGAGGCTGATGGTTCAGCCCTGCGGCGGACGCACCCGACGAAGGCGCTGCGACGCTTGCGAGGACACCGATCATGAGGTACCCGGTCAATGTTCTGAACGACATTGCGCTCCTCTCGAGGCATCCCGAAGGATCGGTCCCTATATCTGACCCGTCCCGCTCGAAATGGTTCGGGTACCTCAGTCGGGCCGCACGGCGTCATCCCATGCCGCACGGGAACACCCTCGTCGTGGGAGCCAAGCGTGTTCAGCCTCGGGACGTGATACCCACCACCGATGTATCGAAGATCTGACCTTGTGCTGAGCCAAGGTACGGGGCATCGCCGAAGGCGAAGACGCCCCCGTCGCCGGCCACGGTCCAGTATCCGCTTCCGGAAGGATTCGCCGCGATTCCCACCATGGGCGCATTCAGGACTCTGCCTCCCATCGAACCGGAGAATCGAGCGTCGCCGAAGGCGAAGACCCCGCCGTCGGACGCCACGAGCCAGTAGCCCTCTCCATCAGCGCTCGGAGCCATCCCGACGATCGGCCGATTCAGCGGCTTGCCGCCCATTGAGCCGTAGAAGCCCGCATCGCCAAAGGCGTAGACCCCGCCGTCAGCGCCGACTTCCCAGTACCCGTTGCCGTCCGGCGTCGCCGCTATTCCGACAATGGGAGCGTTGAGCGGGCTGCCGCCCATGGATCCGAAGAAGCTGGCGCCACAGACCGCAAACACTCCCCCATTGGCCGTCGCGAGCCACGCACCGGTTGGAGCGGCGGCAACTCCGACGAGCGCTGTCGGTTGGTACGCACCCACCGATTCGGGTCCGTTGCACTCACCATCGACATATCCCTGCGGTATTCCCGAGTCTGCGTACCGCAAGGCACCATTTTGAACGAAGGAGGAAGACTGTCCAACCCAGTAGCCTTGGCCCGTTGCGTTTGCTGAGATTCCGACACAGTGTGTCACCTGGGGAACCGGAGGCCCAGGGCCGTTCCCGCAATCGGACAAGTCGATGTGGTCGAGCGGGTTTCCGGCACTGTTGGTCGCAACGTCAGCGAGGTAGGGGGCGTTGTAGGCATAGGTCGCGCCATTGGCCGTCATGAGCCAATAGCCGGATGAAGCCGGTGCTGCGGTTCGGGGGTTCGTAACTGCGCCGGTGGGTTCGACACCGAGGATGGCGACGATGCAAGGGATGGCGACGAGAACCGGGATCCAGCGCTTCATGCCTGAACCCCCTTTCGGGTGGCTGATCGGACGGACTTCGAAGAAGCCATTTGTAACAGCGATCCGGGTGCCCCGCTTGGTGTCCGTAGAGGCGGCCTTAATCGGACTGAACTGAGCCCGGACCCCGGCTCAGGGCACGGCAGCCGCCTTGGCCTCGGCGCGCATCTCCTCGGAGTCCTCGGCCAGGAACCAACCCTCCTCGACGAGCTCGTCCAACCGGAGATTGAAGTGGTCGACGTAGTCGGCGTGGTCCCGGTAGAGGTGACGCAGAGTCTCCGCCGGCAGCGGCTCCTGAAATTCCCACCACGCCGAAGGCAGGCGTCCCGTCCTCCTGCTCGCCGGGGTTGGAGAAGTAGCGCAGCCTCGGGACGTCCATCTGTACGCAGCGCACACCGCCCCGGCTATTGCCGAACTCGTCCTTGGCGAAGAGCCCGTTCGGCCCCACCTCGATGCGGTCGGCCTTGGGCGGCATCGTGCCAGTGGAGACCCACTGAGCCAGGTGGTGCAACCCCATGGAGAAGAGCTCGTCGTGCGGCAAGCTGTTCATCGCCGCGCCGGGGGGGACCCTCCCCGCCGTGCCCAGGGGGTCGTTCTGCCACATGGCATTGTCGTTGTAGGGCGGGTAGCGGGTGCCCATGTGACCGACCCCGGCCAGCTCGTAGAGCCGATAGCGGTCGGCCGGGTCGTCGCTGTCGTCGCGGCGATACGGGCGTCCCTCCCGGCCGGCCCGGTTGGGGTCGGCGATGTCACCGTCGCTCAGCACCTGGACGATCGGGACGTCGACATGCTCGAGGCGCACGGAGGGCGCCCCGCTCGGAAAGAATCCGCCGTAGATGGGCGCGCCGTTTTCGTGGCGCTGGGCGCCGTGGCCGTTGAGGATGTAGTCGGTCACCACGGCGCCGGTCTGAGAGTGGCCGGTCAGGAGGAGATCGCGCACGCCGATCCCGGCGAAGGGCCCACTATCGCCCGTCAGCGCGGCTCCGACCTGGGCCAGGACGGGCGTCGACAAGACGTTGACCTGACGCATCCGCTCCATCCGGGCCTGGAACCCGGCGGGGTCCCGGGGGACCTGCATTCCCTCGATGCCCAACGTCTCGAGGGGTGGCGCGTCGGACCAGATGTCCAAGGATGCGTAGCGCTCGGGGTTGGTGGGCTTCACGAAACCATCGAGGACGGTCTTTTGCGAGCAGACGGCCGCCCACCCGTGCCCGGCCCGCATTTGATAGATCGAGGTGTAGATCCAAACGGGGGCGGCGCTCGCTGCGTGCACCGGCTCCACCATGACCGTCCCGCTGAAGCAGGAGGATTCCCGTGGTCGTCGAACGGTCAGCGCCGTGGTATAGGTGTGGCCATCCGCCTGGCCCGTGGCGAACCACTCCTCCTCGACGTAGTCGAATTGGTCGAGGGTCCCCCGGAACGCGCCGGTCGGGACGAACCACACGGGAGGGCCCACGTCGGGCGGGTGGACGAGGGTGGCGGGGACGACCGTCATGGGACTCCTCCTTGACCGTGGGAGCGGGCCGGCGCCAACCCGCGCGCCTTCCTTACACCTATACCGGCACCGGGTCCACCGATTCTTCCGCGCTCGACCACCTTGCCGGCTCCATCCCGGCAATCCACCCGCCCTCAGCGGCCAAGACCGGGACACCTGTGTCAGAGTTTCACCCACTAGTTCGGTTCGTATGGCCTCCCGGCTCAACGTCAGGGGACGGCGACATCGACTCTCTTCACGGGGGTGACGAGAAATGGTGAAGGGCAAGGCGGCTCTCGCGGCTGCGGCGGTCACTGTCAGCATGTGCGGAGTCCTGGGCGTTGCCCCGGCCTCGGCTGCGTCGAGCAGCACTCAGGGAGTGACGGCGGCGACGATCCGGGTCGGGATTCCCTATGTCGATGTGGCGGCGGTCAAGGCTGTCGGGGTCGACATCGACTGGGGCAGTGTGCCGGACGCGTTCGACGCCGTCATCAAGGACATCAACGCCCACGGTGGGATCAACGGGCGCAAGATCGTCCCCTACATCGTGGCGGTGAATCCGACCGGGACGGCACCAGCCGCCACCGCGTGCACGCAGCTGACCCAAGACGACGACGTCTTCGTGGCCATCTCCCCGTTGATGGCCACGTGCTATCTGCAGGACAACGTACCTGTGGTCGGAGCTGTGCTCCCCTCGGGCAACGGCTCGGGCGTGGCCCAGGACTTCACGCCGACCCCGCCCGACAATGCCTATGACCCGCTGGAGCTATCCGTCTTCAAGAATCAGGGCTTGTTCAAGGACAAGAAGGTGGCGGTCTTCGGGGGCAACCCGAGCGATCAACATGAAGCACAGCTCGTCCAGTCGGCGCTGGCCAAGCTTCACGTCCCCGTTGTCACCACCGCCATCGACTCGGCGCCGCAAGGCGACCTTCCCGCGTCCGACTCGCAGGTGCAGGCGATCGCGCAAAAGTTCCAGTCCGACGGGGTCAACGAGGTGGTCGCTGTCGGTGACGGCTCAGCCACCTGGGCCCAGGGGCTCTCGGATATTCAGAGTACGTACAACCCACCCTGGGTGGCCACCAACGAAAGTGACTTCAGCGGCGACGTGGGTGCTGACTACAACCCGATCTACCTCAAGAATGTCGTCACCTCGAGCCCGCTCACACCGCCAGCCGCCATCTGGAGTAGCGCCGGGACCCAGAAGTGCGTCGCCCTCGACCGGAAGGACTACCCGTCCAATCGCATCAACGCCTACAGTGCGACACTGCCCGAGTCCGAGATCACCTTCATGGGGATTGAGCTGGCATGCACCGACATGGCTCTCTTTACCGACATCGCCAAGGCGGCCGGGAAGAACTTGACCGTTGGCTCCTTCGTCAAGGCTGGCTACGGACTCAGGAACGTCCTTCTTCCGGGGACGAACGCCCCCATTTCGTTCGCGCCCAACCGACCGTACACGCTCGGTCCCGTCTACATGGTCCACTACGACGCGGGTACCAAAGCGTTGGTCTTCGCCAGCAAGCCGGCGAACTAGCAGACCGCGTATGACGAACAACTACTTCGGCAAAGGGGTTGCCGAGAGGTACGACTCCGACGAGACCGTCGCGTTCGATCCGGGAGTCATCCAGCCAGTTGTTGACTTCCTTGCTGAACTCGCGGCTGGCGGCCGAGTTCTCGAACTCGGGATCGGAACGGGAAGAATTGCGTTGCCGCTCAGTAGGCGAGGCATTCCCGTCCACGGCATCGAGCTTTCCCCAGAAATGGTCGATCAACTTCGGGCCAAACCGGGATCCGCGGCGATTGAGGTGACAATCGGTGATTTCTCACGCACGCAGGTCGAGGGCACATTCGAGTTGGCCTATCTCGTGTTCAACACCATCACAAACCTCACCACGCAGAGGGCGCAGGTCGAATGCTTCCGAAACGTGGCCAACCACCTTGAACCCGGAGGCCGCTTTGTTATTGAGACCTTCGTCCCAGAGCTGCGGCTCCTGCCCCCGGGCGTAACCGTTCGTTTCCAGCAAGTGAGCCCCGACCAGCTGGACTTCGACGAATACGACGTTGCGTCACAAGGACTGATCTCGCATCACTACCGGAGAGTTGACGGTGCCCTGAAGGGTAGGTCGATTCCTTTTCGATATGTGTGGCCATCCGAACTTGACCTCATGGCTGAGCTTGCGGGAATGAAGCTTCGTGAGCGTTGGGAGTGGTGGAACAAGAAGCCCTTTACGAGCGACAGTGGTTCTCACGTGTCTGTCTGGGAGAAGCAGTAACGGACCCCGCTGGACAACGCCTAAGTGATGGATAGCTTCGGCACCATGACCAGGCTCCGGTGAACACGACCCGCGGGCAACGCCAGACAGAGACGGCGGATCTATGGTGGCTCGAGTCCACACGACCCACAGAGAGGCCGGGCGATTCGACCTCAGTGCCGCCTTCGGCGGGCTACCACCTCTGAGCGTTCAATTTCGGCGCGGGCCCACGAGGTAGAACGCAGCGACTGCTGCACCTACGATCCCGAGCAACAGCCAGCCCACGAGCGATGCAAGAACCCACGCCGCCTTTTTGCCTCGTGACAGCTCATCCGGTGGCCTCCTCGTCACGTCGGCCACGCACCACATGACCACGATCAAGGAAAGGCCATAGATGAGCAGTGTCGTTGCACCTGACCCGACCGTTGCCGCGTTCATCGCCTAGCCGGCTCCACGAACGTCGCTGTTGTCGGTCGGGTGCCGATCGAGAGCGGTTGTGGGCTCACCTGTTCGGATCTGAACCTTGGTGGCCAGTAGATCCGGTTGCTCTCTGCGGCGGGTGCCACGAGCACAGGGAGGGTCGAATGCCTCAGGAGCCGCTCCCTCACGCCGCGACCCGAAAGCCTTGCGATCCCGCGAAGCCTGCGGGATCCGAGGACGATCGCCTCACACTCCCAGATATCCGCCTCCTGACCGATTCGTCGCGCCACGTGTTCCTGCAGCACCGAGCAGGAGCGACCCTCGGCCGCGATACCGAATCGCCCTAGAGAGTGAACCGCGTCGCGCACCAAGAGGTCCGCCTCATCGGCGTCTCGAGTGGGATGGCGCGTGCCATTCTGGAGAGCTCACGTATGTGCAAAATCCTGACGCTGGCGTCGTTCGTGGCGGCTACGCCTGCCACGAAGTCCAAGCCGGACTGGCCTGACTCGAATTGGTCTATTGCGCACAGCAGTCGATTCCACACCAGCGCACCTCCGTTACTCACGCGATTTTCATTCGTCAGAAAGCAACAGAATGTGAACATTCTCGGGCTGGGAATTAAGAGAACATCAACGGGCAGCTGAGGGCGGTCGAAATCCGATCACACGGCAATTAGCTGTCTTCGTGTCCGGGTGTGGTCGAGTGCCAACTGCCCGCTGTTGGCGTCGAAGTCGAAGAGTTCGCCGTAGCGGCCCCAGTCGATGGCGATCCTGAGCTGCTCTCGAGCCTCGCTCCTCGGAGAAACCGCGACGAAGCAGATCCAGGAAGAAGCCCTCGCCAAGAGTTCCCGTCCTTGGTGGCCTCGAGGGCGTTGCAGATCGCCCGAACGAGTGGCGCTCGTTCTCGCGCCTGGCGGGCAAAGATTTGCTTTGACTCGAGATGTCGGCGGCGACGAACGTCCGGCCGTCGTCGGTGACGCTGGAGGTCGGCGTCATCGACCTCGGCCAACCCGAGCACCTGGGCGGCGTCGACGAGCGGCAGGAGGTCGTCGACCTCGAAGGTCAGATCGTGGGCGAGTTTCGGCAGATCCTCGCGCCCGCCGTGGGCGACGAGGATCTCGAGAAGACCGGACATGCCGCCGACGGTGGCCTGCGGGCAATGGCGTGTCGACCGGAGATCCCTCCCCCGGCGTCGCCTGCGGTCCAGATGTGCGCCGGCGGACGAGTGTCCCGGCCGGTCATGAGGCCGTAGATCTGGTCGACGAGAGCCGCGAAGCTCTCGTCGTGGCGGTTCCGAGGTTGGGGAAGTTGCACGGTGATCTCGGTGCGGATCCGGCCCGGATTGGCGCCCGAGCACGAAGATCCGGTCGGCCAGGATGACCGCTTCTTCGATGTTGTGCGTGACGATCAGCATGGCCTTGGTCGGGAAAGTCCTTCTCCTGCCACAGCCGGAGCAGCTCGGCTCGCAGGTTCTGCGCCGTGAGGACGTCGAGCGCCGAGAAGGGCTCGTCCATCAAGAGTGCGTCCGGCTCGACGACCAGGGCCCGGGCGAATCCGACCCGCTGGCGCATCCCGCCCGAGAGCTCCTTGGGATAGGCGGACTCGAAGCCGTCAAGGCCGATGGTGTCGATCGCCCGCTCGGCGCGCTCGCGCCGCTCGGTCGGCTGCGACCCCGAGGGCCTCGAGGCCGAGCTCGACGTTCTGACGCACGGTCAGCCAGGGAAGAAGCGCGAAGCTCTGAAACACCATGGCCACGCCGGGATTTGCGCCGTTGAGGGCCTGACCCCGGTAACTGACCGTCCCCTCGAGTCGGGGCGATCAGCCCCGCGATGCAGCGCAAAAGCGTGCTCTTCCCCGAGCCGGAGCGTCCGAGCAGGGCCACGATCTCCCCTTCGCGGAGATCGAGCGAGATGTCGTCGAGCACCGGGCAGCGGGCTGCCGTCGGGCGAGACGAACGTCTTGGTGACATGCGAGACCTCGATGATGGTCGTAGCGTCGAGACCGCCACCGGCATTGAGTTGACTCGTCGTCACCATGAGTGACCACCCTTCTCATCGCGGGCGACTGGTTCAACCTCAAGATGATCACAAGGTGAACCTCCTTTCGGCCATGGCGTACAGGCGCCGCCAGAACAGCCTGTTGACCAGCACGACGAAGGCGCTCATGACAATGCCTCCCGCGATCAGAAGTGCGAACTTCCCTTGGATCGACGCCGTCGCAATGTAGTTCCCGAGCCCGTACGCGTGAAGCGTGTTGTGGTGCCACGTCACGAGCTCGGCGACGATTGAGGCATTCCAGGCGCCACCGGCCGCCGTGATCCCGCCTGTGACATAGGCCGGGAAGATTGCGGGCAGGATGACGCGGCCGCCACCGTTGCCGTCGGGTGAGGCGCATCGTCACCATCATCTCGCGGAGGTCATTGGGAATCGCACTCGCCCCGGCGATGACATTGAAGAGGATGTACCACTGCGCGCCAAGCATCATCAGCACAATCGCCCCATAGTCGAGGGGAATCCCGAGGTCGATGAAGATCAGCGTCGCAAAAGGAAAGAGAAGGATGGCCGGGAAACTGGCCAGAACCTGCACAACGGGCTGAGCGAATCGGGACAGCTTCGGGCTCATGCCGATCTTCACCCCTATGGGCACCCAGATGAGAGTGGAGATGCCCAGCAGGACAACCACCCTCGCAAAGGTCGCCAAACCGAATCCGATCAGACTCGGAAAGCGGGCGAATCCGAGGTGAGCGTTGAGGTAAATGATCCCGAGCGACCGCGACCGCAGCCGAGGCGGTGAAGATCACCGACCAGAAGATGACGTCACCTACCTGGCGTTTGTGCGGATCCGTCCGGAGGGGGTACTCGGCCAGCCCGAAAGGTCGGGTGAGCCGTTCTAGTACCCGACCAATCGGGCGAGTGAGGCGACCGGCCAGCTTGGGGATCGACGATCGCCGCAACATGCCAAGCACAACGCTCTTCGGCTTGTCCGTCCCCTCCGAGCTCTCGAGGCGGAACTTGTCGGACCAGGCAACGAGCGGTCGGAACACGAAAAAGTTGGTTCCAACCACCAGGATCACCATGACCACGATCGCGATCGACACCTCCGTGTACGAGCCCTGAGCTATGGCGGCGGCCATGTAGCTGCCCATGCCCGGCAGACTCTCGGTGATACCTCTGCCCTTGACAAAGACGGTGACGGCCTCTGAGGCGGTGAGGAAGAACCACCCGCCCCCCATCGACATCATCATGTTCCAGACCAACCCGATCATGGAGCTCGGCACGTCGAGTTTCCAGAACCTTTGCCACTTGGTGAGCCGATACATCCGGGCCGCCTCATCGAGTTCCGTCGGCTGCGAAATGAGGGAGTGGTAGAAGCTGAAAGTCATGTTCCAGGCCTGCGAAGTGAAGATGACGAAGATCGAGGCGAACTCGAGCCCGAGCAGGTTGTTCGGAAAGACCTTGATGAAGAAGGTCAGAGCAATAGGAAGAAAGACCAGGATGGGAATCGATTGCAAAATATCGAGGATCGGAACGAGCACCTTCTCGGCGCGCCGGAGCCGCGCCGCCGCAGTGCCGTAGACGAGAGTAAAGACAGTTGAGAGCCCGAGGGCGATGAACATCCGAAGCAACGAGCGCGCTGCGTAGTACGGGACGTTTGAGATGTCAGTGGAGATGACGACGGGAGTTCGGCCCGGCGTGAAGTTGACGGACAGGGACTGGCCCAGCCGGACGACGATATAGAGAAGAGCGATGATCGCCGCACCGACGACGACGTCAACCCAGCTGATGCGGCGTCCTCGCAACACCTCTCGTATCGGGAGGGTCGGGCGTACCGACATACTCGTGTCCCTTCTCGGTCACGCGGGTTCGCGTGGATCTATCGAGCATGCCTCCCGCAGGAGGCTGATGAGTGCTTAGGGCTGCTGAGAGCGGCGGGAAACGGCTCCCCGACGCCGTGACATCCCCTGGAACCCGTCTGTGATGTAGCGGGGATCAGAGTGACGTGGAGACGACGTCGGGGTACGGCTGTGGAGGTTGGGAACTATGTGGTTCAGACTTCATCGTTCCCACCTCCTCACGGATCACCGAGCGTCAGGGCGATGCTAGGGCGGCGTCGAGCGCGCGGGCAACACCGGAAGTGACCACGGCCTTAGGCCACCTTCGAACGTTCGATTCTTCGAGAAACGATCACCCGGTCCCCTTCGAGCCAAACGAGCCGACCCAGTTGTAGTCGGCATTCAGGCCATTCGAGCCCGAGGGCAAGGGCGTCATCGGATCAAGCGGTGCCACGGTCATCGATCCGCCATCCGCGGTCTCGTCCTGAGAGGTCTTCGTCGCCACCAGGCGAAACGAAAGCGCTCCGGGCGGCGTGCCGTGCTGGACCCAGTCGATGAGCGGCGAGAGAAGGTTCGCGCCGTCGAGGTCCGGGTCCCCTCCCGCCAAGCAGTGGTATTGCGCCGGAATCATGTAGAGGCGAGAGAAGGCCTGGCTCGCCTGGTATCCCCCGGCGTCCTGCACCACGGCCTTGTAGTACGCGACGGTGCCAAACGGCGGAATCACCTCGTCGGCCCATCCCTGATAGATGATCAACCTCCCCCCACCCGCGGCAAACGACGAAAGGTCAGGATCCGTTGCATCGTAGAGATCGGAGAGCACGGTCAACCTCTGGTAGGCCGACAAGGTGAACTGAAATTGTGAGAGGGAATACGAGCTCGACGGATCGGTCTGGTACGCCAGGTAGTGGAGAAAATTGGTGGCGAACTGGTACGTCAAAGTGTCTTGGGGCCAGTCCCGATCACTCGCCGGCTTGACGAACCATGTGGACCACGAGAGCTCTGAGCCGTAGGGCTCGCCGCCAGGGTAGAGGGACTGTTCGGCCGGATCCCTCGGGCCGCCATAGAGCAGCGTCACCACTCGAACTTGCGCCGACGTGAGGCAAGCATCGGTAACTGGCCCGTGGCACTCGATGCTCGACGGGGAGAAGTTGCAGGTCCGGGGATCGAGTACGTATCCCCGGCCCTGGCCACATGCCCGCACCACGGCCGCATGAAGCGCCGGGAGCTGCCCCGAGGTGAGGATCTCTCGACCCCTGGGCCCGGTGTTGACCCGAATGTTCCAACTACCGACCTCACCAATCTGCTCCGAGAAAATATTGGCCGGCGCCCCGGCCAGGATCCCGTTGAAGTCGTGCGGATAACGCTGGGCCTCAATAAGTGCTTCTCGCCCGCCGTCGGAGCACCCGTCGAAGTACGAGTAGGCGGGTTTCCGCCCGTAGTAATCGCCGATGAGCGCCTTCGCCACGAGGGCCAACTGATGTTCCGACGTTGAGCCGAAGACAACGCGGCTCTTGGCGTTGTTCGCCGCCCAACGAGCGTCCGTATTCGACGTTGTCGCATGCCCCTCGTTGTCCACAGCGAGCGCCAAGGTGTTCCCAGTCACGGCCGGACAGTCGTGAGCTACCAACGGTATGGAAGGAGACAGCAAGCCGCAGAAGCCGCCGCACCCTTCCTGCACGTACTGCCCCATATACGTCGACCTTGGCAAGCGAAGGTCGAAATAGAAATCGGGGCCGATTTCCCCGATCACGTGGCAGTACTCCGCGCCAGTGAAGTCAGAAAGTCGTGCCGTGAAGAGCCGCACCGGCACTCGTGTCGGCGACAGGAGGCGCTCTGAGGTCAGTTTCCCGCAGGGTCGGATGGGGAGAAACGTCGACTTTTGCGCGGTGGCCGCCCCAGCCGTACTGCCCTCGGCGAGAGCAGCGGACAAACCGCTGACGCCGACAAGCGCCACCACAAGCACGAAGGACAGCGCGACTCCGCGAAGGAGGTCTCGACAAGGTCGCAGCCCTCGCGCCGGCCGCGGGGGCGGATCAGTGCAAGCCATCATGACGGCATTCCGCCGTACATTCGGACATACCTACCGGTGCGTGCTTGACGCCGCCGCCGTTCGTGGCAGCTTTCCGACGGTCATCATGCGAAGATGCCGATGCCTCTCGACTGACCTTCGACGGCGCGGCCAACGACGAAATAGTTTGTCTTCTCGGGAGACTCAATCTCTGTCCGCGTGGTGTTCATCCGCTTCTTGATCGAGATGTCGAAGCCGGCCAGAGCTGGCCCCTTTCACGAGCTGTTCCAGCAACTGTTCTCGATCCGACTCAGGCAACGCCTTGATGGCCTCGAGCACCTTCCCGCTGATCTGCTCATCAGACGCCTCCGGACCTAGCTCCTGACTTATCTTTGAGATCAGCTCGCTTACGTCCTCCATGGCTCCCCTCCTCAATGAAGGCAACGGGCTGTGGACTGCCACCCGACCCCCGCGCTCTAGGCGGGACTTATCCCGACGGGAATGGATACTACGCGCCGCTCTCGACGGCCACATGTACCAGAACCCTCGACCCGCGGAGAATGAGTCCATCTCCGGCCGGAGCGAACTCCTTTCCGACGTATGCGGCGGTCCCTAACGAGAATCGCGGCACCCTTCCTCTGAGATGACACGCGATCGCCTCGAGCCGACGAACGCGACGCTCGATCACTTCTCCGCGAGCGGTGATCCAACTCGATGTGCGGTCCCGTCGCGGTCTACGAAGGCGAACTCGCGCAAGCCGTACGGCGTGTCGTGCGGTGCGATGAAGCGGCCTTTGATGCCCGAGGAAGACCAGGACTCAAAGAGCGCGTCGGCGTCTGAGACGTACAGGCAAATCTCGGCGCCGTCTCGCGTTCGGTCGTGTTCCGGTGATTCGCTGAGGTGGAGCTCCACCCCGTCGCGTTCGACAAAGCCGTACCGATCCGGCCCCTCGTAGGCATGCGCGGAGAAACCAAGCTTGCGGTAGCGGCGCAGAGCGCGGTCAAGGTCGCGTACCGCAATGACGGGGGCGCCATTCGAAAAGGTGACTTCGTTCACCACACCATTCTCTCGCAGCCGTACGCCGCCAGGAGGGCGCCTCAGCTATGCGTCACCACGAGAAGGCGGCCCCTCGATTCACGCCGACTCGAGCCCCGGCCTATCCCGGTTGGATGGGCGCAGTGCTGCACGCTCGGCGTGCCCCAGGCGGCCTCAGCGTTTGGGACGATTCAAGAGCCCTTGGCGATACGACACAGGCACACAGCTCACTCCACGGTCGCAAGCCTCAGGCGTTCTGAGGCGACGCTTGCGCATTCAACTCTGAGTAGCCCGTCCAAATCCAACTGCTTCGACGACTGCCCTTGGGGCTGCCCCTCGAAGAGCAGTGTCAGGCCCGACACCCAACGCATCATTGACTGTGGAGAATGCAAGCCGCAACGCCACGAAGACCGTGACTGCGAAAATCTGCGAGTCACTGAATCCGGCTGAGCGGAGGCTTCCGACATCCTCGGTCGTCGTGCGGTTGGGGTCACCTGCGACCTTCCGAGCCCATGAGGCCAGCTCGCGCTCGTCATCGCTCAGACCCTCGTCGGTGCCCCGGATCACCGCAGCGGCAAGTTCAGGGTCAGAGACCCCCGCCAGCTTGGAGCCCCACGCGAGCGCGCAATAGGAATCACCGAGCGTCGAAGCGCAGGCGGCAACGAGAATGCCGCGCTGGCGGAAGCTCAGGTGTTGATCGGCGAGGGCTTGACTCATCAATTCGAAGAGGTTCGTGACCAGCGGAGCGTTGTGGGACCACAATCTCGTGACGTTCATGACGTAGCCGTCTTCTGCTACGTCTTCATCAAATAGCGCTTGGGCCTCCGAAGTGATCGAAGGAAGCCCGAGAAACCCGATCGTGCTCATCGTTATCTCCTCTATTGCTGGGGCTTGTAAGCCATGAATCCCGCGAGGTTGATCTGCGCTCGCAAGGTAAGCCCGTCCCGCATCTCGGCGCGCGCCAATTCGATGGCGTTTTCGAGGAACGCTTTCTCTCCGACGTTTTGAATGGCTTCGTAGGCCGGACCGGTCGATGCCAGGGCCCGGGCATAGGTCTCCGGATCGGCAAACTCCCACGCGAAGGGAACATCGAATCGCTCGATTTCGATGAATCCAGTCTCAGAGAGAATGCTTTCCCCGACCCCTGGCCGGCCCAGCGCAACCATCGCAGCCTGGTTCTGGACCTTCGGTGGTGCGGCCATTCGAAACGGCGCCAGCGCCCACGCTCCGGGGGAAGCCTTGATATGGCCCCAGACAGTGAGACCGATCCTGCCGCCGGGCGAGAGAACGCGATAGATCTCTGCGAGAGCCGAAGGAGTCGTTCCCCAGATGCCCCGGAAGCTGGTCGCCACCGTAAAGGCCGACTCCCGCCAGGGGAGGTCGTTCATGTCGCCCACCACGATCTCGGCACCGGGATTCCTGTCCCGGGCGATGGCAACCAAACGCTCCGACGCGTCGATGCCTGCGCCCGTAGCACCTCTCAACAGCGCCAACTCCAACGCGAGCCCCGACCCACACGCCACATCGAGAAGGCGGTCAGAATCGTCTATCCCGAGTCGGTGATGCGTGCCGACGTACTCGCGGCAGTTGGCTGGTTCGCTCAGGGTGGCGAAGTCGACAGCTTTCCTGCCCCAGCCCTCGTCCACGATCTTCCAGGCCTCATCCACGATCGTTCAACCCAGACTCGGCGTTGGCGCTGATGACACGCCGAGGGTGACCCGGATCTCGTGGTTTCCGGCTGGCGGAACCGGATAGGAGTGAAGTGAGAGAAACGCTCCCACGCAAGCCACAGGCTGGATGTTTCCGGACCGTGCCTCCGCTCCGGAGAGCCTCACGTCTCGACATGAGAGACAACTCCCGGTGAGCGGTTCGATCCCCCGATGGCGGCCCGTTCGCTGCGGAGTTGCGGCTGCCTTGCTTCGTCATGCGAGTCGCCCGTCCGAGGCGGTCAGCGCAAAGCCGGTGTACGCGACGCGGCGCTCTCGCCTCGTCGGGTGGGTTGAGCGGTGCAGAGTGCAGGACATGTGCACGGTCAGATCACCCCGCAGTGCGCGAAGGGTTACGGCTGGCAAGTCGAGAGATCCGTCGATCTGCGATCGCGCGATGTTCGCTCGGTGAGAGCCGGCCATGACGTCGAGGCCGCCGTGCGCCTCGTCCACCGGCGTCAGGCAGATGCCAGTCGTGAGGCCGGCACAGAACATCGAGTGTCCCCCGCGGTCACAGTCCTTGTGCCAGGGCAGACAGACCAGTCCGTCGACAGAATCAACGCGCTTGAGGAGCCCCTCGGCGGTCACGTCAGCGAAGTGCTCGCCGAAGGGATCGCCCGGCCGGTGGCCATCGCCGAGCAATTCCCCGATGGCTGTATAGCGGGAGTCAGTGAGAAGCGCCTGCAGCGCGGGCGACTTGGACGCGAAGTCCAAGATCCGACAGGGATAGTGATCGCCACCGCGAGTCTTCGCCCACCACGATGTTCCATCGTCGATCCGGGCCGAGTTGACGGCTCGGGTGAGGTCAGCGTCGACCTCGTCCATCTCCGCATCGGTAAAAACGTTGTGGAGGAGCAGGAAGCCGGTCTCGGCCAGAAAATGAGCTGCCTCCCTGGTCCGCTCGCCGAGCCGGAACTGTTGGTCGAGTTCGAGCGGAGATCCGTCGAGAGATTGCAGCGTCACAGCACCGGACCGGTACAGGGGCCGTCCGTCGAGCAGAGAGCGAAACACTGGATCCCACTCGATAGAAGAGTTCGAGAGGGACGGGATCCCCACTGACCCGTCCTCCGACGATCAATCCCATTGCCGTTCGTCGTTCACAAAACAGGTCGGCGAAGGCGGAACGATCGAGTGTGACGCATGCCTCGATGAAGGCGTCTCCAGGTACGACGTCGATGGTGTCGTCCCGGGGGGTGATCGTCCAGACACCGGCACCCTCAATCCTGATGGTGAGTGGACGAAGTGCAAGCCGGGCCGCATCCGATGCGGCACGGCGGCCATTCACGGCAACGGCCTCTCGCCAGTCGACCTCGAAAAAGGACTCGGGATCGCTCGGTCCCTCCGCGCTGATCGACCGCGTGCGCATGTCCACGCTCATCCCGACCCTCCCTTCATCGTCGCCCGCAACCGAACAGTTCGATGGGCGCTCGACCGACGACAACTCTACGTCACGATCGAGCAGCTCGAGCATGACGCGGCAGCCACGTCGGAGGTCGCGCGCCTGGGTGTCTGGGCAGCCAAACGCTTCGCACACTTACATGCAGAGGTTTCTCACCACGACACGAGTGATACGCCCGGAACGAACACGGAAGGGCTTGCTTCCCACAAATCGCCCTGGGTGACCCTGATTTGAAATGATGTAGATGCCCGGAGCCAGACGGAATCGAAATGTCGATCCGGCAGGAACGGACATCCTGTCGACGAGCACGCCCGCGCGGTAGACGCTGAGGTGAGCGACCAGCTCGGCCATCGGGCCGGCGCAAGGAGCTGCCCGGCCTGTCGCCACCCCGGGCCTTGCCACCGCGGCAGCTCCAGTCGGAGACATCATCCCGAGCGAACCAACGGCAAGAAGCAGAACGGGCGTGAAGCTCCATCGGTGTCGCATACAAAAATCATGACGCAGTCCGCGGAGGATCGGTTCGTTCAGGCAGGTGATCTCCCGGGCCTCTACGCCCGCAGAAGTTCCCGGCCCTGATCCGGAGAAGGCTGAATCTGCGTCCACGGATCGGACCCCTCAGGACGATTGGCGGTGAGAAAATCAGGCCGTACTGTCGGATGAGGGACAGGGCGTTCGTAGAAGGGATGAGCGACCACCCACGAGGGCGGTCCCCGAGTACAGGAGATGACCTGGGATGCAGTATCTGGTTTCTGTGATCGACGATGGCGCCGGCCGGGCAACAGCAAACGAGGAGGCTGACATCGACGCCTTCAACGAGGGTCTTCAGACCCAGGGCCACTGGGTCTTCGCCGGTGGACTTGGGTCAACCGACGCCGCCACTGTCATCGACAACCGGGGTGAGGATGCGGTGATCACCGACGGGCCGTTTTTGGAATCGAAGGAGTACCTCGCGGGATTCTGGATCATCAAGGCCCCCGATCTCGACATGGCGCTCAAGCTCGCCGCCGATGGGTCCAAAGCCTGCAATCGGAAAATTGAGGTGCGGCCGATTTCTGGCCGAGTGAGCGATGTCGACGCCCAGGAGGCGATCACCCAGGCCCACCACCAGGAGTGGGCGCGGGTGGTCGCCGCGCTCGCCAGGCGCTTCGGCGACCTCGACGTCGCCGAGGAGGCGACGGCCGAGGCGTTCGCCATCGCCGTTCGGCGATGGCCCAGCGACGGCGTGCCTCCCAACCCCGGCGCCTGGCTGACTACCACCGCCAGCCGCAAAGCCATCGACCGCATGCGACGCGAGAGCACGCGCCGACGACAAACAAAAGGAGGCTCAGCTCTTGCACGGTCGAAGCACAGCTCGGACGTCGCGGCGCCATCGACGACGACCGGCTCCGACTGATCTTCACCTGTTGTCACCCGTCCCTCTCCATGGAGTCGCGAATGGCTCTCACGCTTGCGAATGGTCGGTGGTCTGACGATGCCCGAGATCGCACGGGCCTTCCTGGTGCAGGAGGCCGCCATGGGGCGGCGCATCACTCGTGCCAAGGCGAAGATAAAGGCGGCCCGCATCCCGTACCGGATACCGTCCCGCGAGGACCTCCCAGCACGCGTAACAAGCGTGCTCGCCGTCCTCTTCCTGGTCTTCAACGAGGGCTACCTGGCCACCGGTGCCGACAGCGATCCCGTGCGTCACCGACCTGACCGCCGAGGCGATCAGGCTCACCCGCCTGATCCGAGACCTTCTACCCGATGACGGAGAGGTGGCCGGGCTGTTGGCGCTGATGCTGCTCACCGAGGCCCGCCGTGACGCCCGGGTCTCTGCGAGCGGAGAGCTCGTCCCCCTCGGGGAGCAGGACCGCGGCTCCTGGGACGCGGCACTCGTCGCCGAGGGCCACCGGCTAGTGCGTGAGCGGCTCGCCGCTGGGGCGGCGCCCGGTCGCTACCAGATCCTCGCAGCAATCAGCGCAGTACACACCTCTGCCAGAGACATCCACGACACCGACTGGTCGCAGGTCGTGGCTCTCTACGACCAGCTCGTCCGACTTGACCCTTCGCCCGTCATCGCCCTCAACCGAGCTGTCGCGGTCGCCGAGCTCGATGGCGCCAGACGTGGCGCTCGCGCTCTGTCGAATGCCTCGAGGAGCAACTGATCGGCTATCACGCCTACCACGCGACCCGCGCCGACTTGCTGCGCCGACTGGGTCGCAACAGTGAGTCACGCGAGGCGTACGACAACGCCATCTCGCTCGCGGGAAACAGCGCGGAGACCGCCTATCTCAGACGCCGCCGCGAGGAACTGGGATAGCGCCTGCGTGCTCCACATCGGAACCCAGACGGAGCTCGGGCCCACGATGGAATGTGTGCCGGATAACGAGCCGATCTCCCGCGCTTGATGCCACTCGTTCTCGAAAGTCGATCCAGTCCCGTTCTCGGAAGCCGGGACGTTCTGATCCACCGTCAGGCGATACCGCTGGCCCTGGTGGCAGAGCGATGCCCGAGGGAATCCGTCCCGCCGCGGCCCAGCGCGACCGCCTCGGTGACTGCAGCCCTCGCCGTCAATTTCCGCTGACTTCCGCCTCAGCGGGGCCTTGAAAACGGCCTCCCACCGGAGTCGTGATTCGGTGTGCGAGATGCAACTCTGGCGAGAGTTCAGTGCGTCCGAAGGACGATTTCCCTAATTTTGACGTTACAGAATCGTCGATCCAGTTAGGTTTGATGCGTGACAACTTCCGCGCAGTCAGCTGGGTCGAGCACCAGGACGTTGCGCAGAGGGGCACACGACTTCGACGTCGACAGTCACCCAGCGGCGAAACGGCGTACGACGACCGCTCCGAACCCCGTACTCGTGCCCGGTACACACTCGGTTCTCGGCGAGAACCTCTTGCTTTGCCACGACCGAGACAGTGGGCTCTCCGCGGCGATCGCGGTCGACGACACCACGCTGGGGCCCGGCCTCGGCGGGGTGCGCTGGATGGCATACCCCTCGTTCGACGTCGCCACGGAGGAGGCGTGCCGGCTCTCCCGGGTCATGACCCTGAAGAACGCCCTGGCCGAGATCCCCTTCGGCGGAGCCAAGTCGGTCATCATGCGACAGGAAGCCGATGATGCCGTCAGAGCAATTCGCCGCAACGCACCGCGCAGCTGTTGGCTTTTGCCGGTTTCATCAACCGCTTAGGTGGGGCCTACGTCCCCGGCGTTGATATGGGTACCTCCGTCGGCGATCTGGCCACCATCGCTCAGGTGACGCCATGGGCCAGTTGCGCCCAGAAGGACCCTTCACCAGCGACAGCTGAGGGCGTGTTCTTTGCACTCGAAGCTGCCGTGCGCCACTCGCTCCGCCGCCCGCTCGCCGGTGTCCGCGTCGTGGTTCAGGGCGCCGGTCACGTCGGGGCGGCGTTGGCCGGCCGGCTTGGTCGATGCCGGCGCATTGGTGGCCGTCGCCGATATCGACACGAATCGAGCTGCGGGCGTGGCCGCGCGGATCGGCGCCACAACCGTGGAGTCCGAAGTGGCCCACGCCCAACTGTGCGACGTGTTCGCGCCTTGCGCCTCGGCTCGTGTCCTCGACGCACAGTCGATCTCCGAGTTGCGCTGCACTGTGGTGGTCGGTGCAGCCAACGATGTGCTCGCCGACAGGGCACATGCGACGTTGTTGGCCGAGCGTGGCATCACCTACGTGCCCGACTTCCTTTCGAACGCCGGCGGCGTCATCCAGATCCATGCCGAACGAGCGAGCTGGAGCCGAGCGCAGCTGGCCACAGCACTCGCCGGGATCGGGAGTCGGACGACCGAGCTACTGAAACGGCCGAAGATGACCACATTCTGCCCCTGGTGGTGGCCGAAGTGATGGCCTCGGAGCCGGCTTGGCCACGACGTCACCATCCCGGACTGAACCGCCCGGTGCGAAGTCGGCATCGCCGCTTCGACGGAACCGAGATCGTCACGCCGACGTTCTCCGACGAACTGACGGACTCGATTGCCGCAGGACACGCGGAGGTAATGGGTTAGGCCGGGACGTAGCCTCGCGGCAGTGGAAGCGGGATGTCCTCGTAGGTGACGATCCCGGGAGGCGCGGCCACGACGGCCGGGATGGCATTGATGGCCGGCAGCGCCGTGATGATGTGACCGAGCACCATGAACTCCTCCATGGTCGTCGCCTCGAAGTACGGGGGCGGCAGGATGTCGATCTTCGTCGTGATGGTGGGCCGACCCTGGATCTCGATCGTCCATCCCATGCCGACCTGCCAATCGGGCTCGAGCGCGTCGCCCTTTCGCCAGCGCACACGCATCTCCACGATGCTCTTGCCGCCGATCTTGCCCAGCCAGTGGATCGCGACGCCGGCGACAGTGTCCTTGGCCAGGGTCCACGACCCGAGGTCCAGCTCCTTGGTGGTCTTGGCGTATTCGGCCTCGCAGACGATCTCGTCGAAGACGACCCCCAGAGCGTCTCCCACCAGGGCGACCGCCTCGCTGAAGACCACGGTCGCCGCCGCGGTCATGCCGGGGAGCGCAGGGTCGTCGAGCGGCCGGCCGAAGCCGACCGGGATCTCGGTCGGCGGCGAGTCGTACGCCGTGGTGTCGGCCTCCTCGCTGATCAGCACGTAGTCGATTCGATCCGAGGCGTTGGCCAACGCGACCGCGACAAGCTCGATGTAGCCCGGGCTCACGCCAGTGCCGAACATCGAGCTGCCACCTCTGGCACAGGCGTCGAGGATCCGCTGCCGTCCGTCGTCAGGATACGACTGGCCATTGATGAATGCCGCCGTGGCGACGATGTTGGCACCGGACTCGAGAATGCGGACCATCTCGTCCACGTTGAACCACATCGGGTTGTAGATGACGCAATCCGGCTTGAGGGCCAGCAGCGCGTCGATGTCGTGCGTCGCTGTGAGCCCGATCGGCGGCAAGCCGCACAGTTCACCGATGTCCTTGCCTGACTTGTCCTCCGACCAGGCGTAGCAACCCACGAGCTCGAGATCAGGGCGCTTCATGACCGCCTCGACCGACTGCTTGCCGACGTTTCCCGTCGTCCACTGCACGACACGAATGTCACTGTTTCCCCTCCGTGGCTCTCCCGGTCAAATCGGCCGACATGAACCTACGTCAAACGCCCAGCTCTGACTGCTCTGCTGTCGACAGTCCAGGACCAGAGCGACGAAGACGTCGGGGCGTCCCCGACGTCGACACATTGCGGTCCGACGTCGCGCTTGGCCCTGACCTCCCGGTCGAACCCGCATGACAGGAGGAGAAGGTCGCTCCGCCTTGGGTTGAGAGCCGGCCGTTCCGAAGATGGACGGATGTCACGGGTTGCCAGCGCCAGACGATGGGGCCCGAGCCAACGCCGGCACCGTCGCGCTCGCCGCTCGGGCTCGACTGCCTCCACCTTTCGACCTTGCGGGATGCGATGTCCCCCCGACTCAGTTGGAGTTTGGAAACGTCCCGGTTCCGGCTGCGCCCAGCTTGCCGGCAGCCCCAGCTGAGCCGTTGGCACCTGGACTCCCGTTCGATCCGGATCCCGGGCCGCCGTAGAAACCGCCCCGCGTCCCACTTCCGAGTGCGCCGCCGCTCCCTGCAGGCGTCCCGGCGGCACCGCCCTTCGACGTGTTGGAAGTGAAGGTGTCGGTCGAGCCGGCAAATCCTCCGTGGACGGTCCACACCGCTCCGCCGATGGCGTCTCCACCGGCACCGGAGTTTCCGCCATGCCCGCCGTTGCCACCGTCGCCCCCGTTGCCGCCGGTCCCACCGGAGACACCGGTCACGAGGCTCTCGCCCCCATTCCCGCCCGCACCTCCACTGCCGCCCGGGCCGCCGGATCCGGCCTCGTTGCCGGTACCCGCCTCGGCCGTGTTGCCCGTGAAGGTGCTCGTGGTCACAGTGGCCGTCCCGACGAGGACGGCGAGAGAGCCGCCTTCAGCCGCTCCGCCTGCGCCGCCGGCGCCGCCTCTACCGCCGGTGCTTCCGTCGCCCCCTTTGCCGCCGACCCGACCAGGCTGTCCGGACGAGCCGGGGCCGATCCCGCCGTCCCCGCCGGTGCCTCCACCCCCGCCGATGCCACCGGTGGAACCGGTTCCACCAAGGCCGCCATCGCCGCCGGCGACGGTGTCTGATTCGAAGCTGCTCCCCGTGACGGTGAGAGTTCCGTCGTCCGCGATGGCTCCGCCTTGCCCGGCGCCACCTGCGCCGCCCGCGCCGGCTCCTGGCCCCGGAGTGCCTGCCGCCCCTGCGGCCGCCACGACGCCCTGGCCGCCGGTTCCCGTCTGACCGGGTGGTGTTCCGCTCCCGCCCCCTCCGCCGGGCCCGCCCCCTCCGCCGCCGCCACCCTGTCCCCCGTTGGGCCCGCCCCCGAAGTCCGGGTACCCGTTTCCGCCGTTGGAACCTCCGCCACCTTCGGCAACGTCGCCGCTGAAGGTGGCTCCTGCGACCGTGGCGGTGCCTGTCAGATAGATGGCGCCGCCCGCGCCGAGGCCGCCGGCGCCGCCCGCTTCGGCATTGACACTTGCGGCGGCTGGGCTGGCTGCACCCGCCGCGCCGCCTCCACCACCCGTCCCGCCGTTGCCGCCCGGGTCCGGTCGGGGAGCTCGAACCGGTGGCACCCTGGCCGCCGGGCCCGCCGTTCCCCCCGATCCCCCCTTCGCCCCCGAGTCCGCCGGCACCTCCGCCTCCACCTGAGCCGGCCCGGACTGCGTCCGCGTCGAAGCTCGTGGTGCCCGAGACCTTGAGCGTTCCGGTGCTGTAGACCGCACCGCCTTCGGCGATACCCCCGACGCCCGGCCGCGCCGGGTGTGCCTCCAGGCTCGGCGGCGCCCGCCTTGCCCCCGGCTCCCCCGGTCCCGCCGGTCGCCCCGAAGCCACCTTCGCCTCCGCTCCCCCCAAAGCCGCCGTAACCCGGAGCGCCTCCAGAGCCGCCATCGCCGGCGTAGGCGTCGTTCGACGTGAACGTGCAGTCGATCGAGGTCGACGGTACCGGCGCTGTAGATCGCCCCGCCAAGAGCGACCGCCCCTGCGCCGCCCTTCCCGCCCTTGCCCGCCTGGCCGCCGTTACCCCCTGCACCGCCGGCCGCACCGATGCCGCCACTGCCACCAACGCCGCCGGTGACCCCGACCCCGCCGGTGCCGCCCTGACCGCCCGAACCCCCGAAGGCGGAGTTACCGGTCAGCACCACCGAGGTGAGGTCCAGGGTCCCCGACGTGACGGCGATGGCGCCGCCCTCCGCCGGCTTCCCCGCCTTGCCGGGCTTGCCGGCAGTACCCGAGCCGCCCGGTCCGCCAGGTCCCCCAGGCGAGGTTCCGGTTCCCGGCGTGCCGGAGGCAGCAACCGTGCCGTCGACGCCGTTCTTCCCGTCCGCCCCGGTCGCCCCACGGGCCGAGCCGCCCGAGAGCGTGAGTCCGGTCAGTGGCGAGAGTCCCACCGGTGACCTCGAAGAGTTGCGACGAATCGTCACCGTAGATGTCCACGGGCGACCCGGTGACCACGACGGTGAGGTGCACCGACGACGGGATCTTGACCGGGCTGGACAGGGTCAGCGTGCAGGACGCAGAGGTGTCAATGGTCACAGTGCCGCTCGAGCCGGCAGCAGCCACGAAGGCCGGCGCCGAACACGTCGTGAGGGTGACCGTGGTGGCGCCGGCGGGGGACGCCACTCCAATGAGAGCGGTTACCATCGCGCCGGTCGTGGTGATGAGCGGAAGCAACCGCTTCCAGCTTCGCCGCTGACCGCTCATCGCTCCTCCGTCCCGTCCAGCCGTCCGGGTGGTTCCCCGGGGAGCATACGACCGCGCCACCCATCCGTCTATGGGGTCGGCGACAAGTCCGCACGCTGGCAATTGATCGGCCGACAAGGTCGCGAAGATCCTGGTGATGGGACGTCCCTCGAAGCCGTCGACCGTGTTCACACCGTCGCTTCGACCAGCGATCGCCCGACGTAGTCCGACGTCGAGGTCACACCGGGGAGCACAAAGAAGTAGCCCCCACCCGTCGGGCTGACGTAGTCCACCAACGGCTCGCCGATGAGCCGGGTCTGCACCGCCTCGAATTGCCGTTCGAGGTCCTGCTGGTAGCACGTGAAGACAAGGCCCTGATCGAGGTTTCCGTTTACGTCGATGCCTCGGTCGTAGTTGAATGCCCGCCGGAGTATTCGGCTGGGATTTGTCTTCGGCGTGCGAGGGTTGGCCAACCGGATGTGCGCTGTCGTCGGGATGATCGCACCCTCCGGGTCCGCGGCGTAGTCGGGAATGTCGGACTGGCGATTGCCGTCGAGCGGCGCACCGCTATCTCGCTTGCGGCCGATCATCAGTTCTTGCTCACTCAGAGAGACCCGATCCCAGAACTCCACCAGCATCCGGATGACACGGATCACCTGATATGTCCCTCCAGCCGTCCATGCTGGTTCCGGGTGTCCTGACTGCACCCAGACCAGGTCATCCATCGCCACAGCCGATTTGACGTTTGGATTGGCGATTCCGTCATTGAAGCCGAGGAGGTTCCTGGGCACTCCGGTCGGTCTCGGAGGACTCACAAAGCCGTCGATGCGCCAACGCGGTTGCATCACTCCACGCGTGTACTTGGTGATGTCGCGGAGTGCGTGTATGACGGTATCGGCATCGGCCGCATACAGGACAAGGCTGAGGTCGCCGTGGCATTGACTCGGATCGAGGTTGTCATCCGGAAACGACGTCATCGGTTTCAGCACGGCCGGCTTTGCGGTGGCGAACCCGTAACGCGAATCGAACAATGACGATCCCACACCAACTGCCACCGACAGCTGGTGTGGCGGGATGACCGGTCCAAGGATGCCGTTGTCGGATGTCGGTGTGGCGGGTCCCGCGAAGGGCGGCACTCCTCCGGCCATGAGGATCCGAATACGGTCCGTGAGCGTGCGGAGAAGTCCCTCCATGTCGTTTCGAGAATCAGCAATGACGTCGAACGACACGAACAAGCCGGCATGCGATGGCAGCGAAGTCACGATGTGCTGGTGCGGACCATGGAACTGTGGCGACTGGGCCTCCACAGTTGACGCGCCGCCAACAGCGGGTACGACGGCCGCGCCCGCGGCTGCCGCTGCTCCAGCTCGAAACAGTCCCCGCCGGCTTATCCCCGGGGTCGATCCACCAGTTCCACCGGACGACGGTGGTCCATGGGCATCCGGGAACTTCTCATGATCCGTCATGGGTTCGACGCTTCTGGCGGGAGTTCGAGGAGATCGGGGACCGGCGACACAGCCTCGAGGTACGAGTCCACCGCGCCATCGAGATGCTCACGTTGCGTCGTCGTGAGGAACTGGACGGGCGTCCAGGTGCCATCGGGTTGTTCGTAGCTCTGAATGAGCGAGGCCAGGCTGCGGAGGTCGGAGTTCAAGGTCGCCAACGAGCCGCGAGTCCCGTTCTCCAGCAGCGGCGTAATGACTCCCAGAATCATCTGCGTTCCCTGCACGTTGGCTTCCGCAGTGGCCAGCCCGGTATGACTGCCCTGATCAGTTTCGCCCGTGAGCTCGAACTGGAGAGTGTTCTCCAAGATCTCATGCGTGCGAAGTGAGACATCGTTGAACGGAATCGTCTCTTCTGGAAACGCGGCGACCAGTTGATGAACGTACGCGTCGAGTTGGTCAGCTGTGGCGGCGACGGTGTCTGCAGGCTGGTTTTGCCACAGGGCGAACTCGACCCGAAGGAATCCGGTCCAGCTCGGATCTTCCACCCCCAGCGGCAAGCCGTTGGGACGCCCATCAATCTCGTCGTTGAAGTTCCCGAAGGTGTCGTACGCGGCCCCCAAACGGGCATAGTCGAGATGCGCAACCAGCCAGGCTTGCTTGGCTGCAGCGAGCTGCCCGGCATCGGCTGCGGCACGCAATGCGATCGGTGTCCGTGGCCAGGACATCGAGGCCAGCGGACACCTCGGCCCGATAGTTCGCCACCAGAGGGGCAAGCTCCGCGTAGGTGACCTGCTGATAGGGGTGCGCATCGTGAACCGCAGGACCCGAGACCGTCACGATCGGCGAATACACGGTGGCGTTCTCCGAGTACGTACACCCAAGCCGAAACCTTCCTGGCGGAATGATCGCCGTCATCGTGCGGGTCGTGCCGGGTGCCATGGCTTCGACTTCTCCGTAGATGAGCGAGTTCCTCGCGCCCAGAAGCCTGACATCCACGATTGAGTTGCCGCCGTTGGTGACTGAGATCTCCCGCTGTCCCGAACGGGGTGGGAGCCAGTGGTCGGCACAGGTGAACCCGTTCACCGTGATCGATCTGGTGGCGCTCGTCGCCGCTGTCGATGGATCGATCGAGATGATCGCCGCGAACGCTCCCGCGACAGAACGCCCGCCATGCTGCCGATCCGGAGGAGCCAGCCCACCCCGTGCGCGGCCCTCATCGCGGTACTCCGTTCACGGTGAGTCTCTCCCTGACTACCTGGCTGACCATCTGAACTCCCTGCGACAGACGCACCATCGAGACAGGATCACGCATGCGTCCCCGTGGAAGCCGATCCTCCGTCAGGCCTTCGACACGGCCGAGGGCGGGGGGATGGTGCCGGCGCCGGTGGTCAGGCACCCTGCCTTGATCGCCGGGTCCGGAGGTGCAGGCAGCTTGGGCGGTTTCAAGAACGCCGGCTTTTTGTGGAGGTCCACCATGTCGAACAAGCTGTTGGCGTTGGCATCACGCCGGGTCAGCGCAGGAAGGTTCCACTTCTCCTCGACTGTCTTGAGGATCGAGGTGTGGTCGTACACCGTGTGCGAGACGTAGTTCTTCTTGGAATAGGGGCTGACCACGGCGCACGGAACCCTGAAACCGTATCGGTCGAAGCCTCCAGGAGGATCGCCTGCCAGCAAAGCCGGAGGCACGTCATCGGGTGGTATGGCCGCCGGCGGAGGTACATGGTCGTAGTAGCCGCCGTGCTCGTCGTACGTCCAGATCAGCATGGTCTTCGACCAATTGGGGCTGGACATCACCGCGTTGACAACCTTGCCCACGAACTGATCGCCGTACTGGATGTCCTGAGGATTCTCCTCCGACTGTTCGTCATAGTTGGGCTCCACCAGGCTGAAGGAGGGAAGGTTTCCCGCAGCGGCATCCTCGAAGAACTGGTCGATCTTGACCACACCGCTACGAAGTGACGGGTCGGTCAGGAGCGGGAGAAAGACACCGAGAGTCGGGAGATTCGAGTAGTAATCCTTCCAGCTGATGCCGTGCTTGTTGAACTGCTCGAAGATCACGCCGTTCGGCGGAAGCGCCGAAGGGAACGAGTCGTCGATGAGACCGAGAGAGGTGCCGGCAATCAGGTACCGACGATTGGGGTCTGTTTGGGCCATAGCCGAACAGAAGTAGCGGTCGGCGATGGGAAAGACTCCCGCCATGCCGCAACTGAAAGGGAGATCTTCCTTCGTGAAGTAACCCATAGCTTCGGGCGTCGTGCTGGTGACAAACCCTTGGCAGGTGCCACCGTCATACGCTTCGTGAGTCACCTTCCAGTCGTTCCCCACGCCGTCCGTCTGGCACTCCGTCGGCATGTGGAACGCGTGGATGTAGTTGCCCTGACCATCCGGGTTCTTGGCCGTCGGTCGACCGTTTGATCCGAGGGTGAAGCCGTCGCCCCTCCCGATGAGGCCCAGAATGTTGTCGAACGAATGGTTTTCCATCATCAAGACGACGAAGTGATCGATCTCCGGCACGAGGTCAGTGCCCGCGGGGTGTTTGGGGTTCGGGAGTGTTCCAGCCTCACGGACACCCTTGTCCTCGAGTGCTCCTGTGGCGCCTGCGCTGCTTGCGAACGAAAATTGGCCAGACGCGCCGAGTAGCAATGATGCCCCGGCCAATCCGCCACCCAGGAACTGCCTTCGATTCAATGTCACCTGTCGCTCGTCTTTCGGTGGGTTGGCTCGCCACCGCTGACACTAGACGGGGGAACAGGCCGGGCTCGGCTGGTGCGCCCACATCATCGATCCCATGCCATGGCCTTCGACCCAGACCGCGCCGCAGCCAGAGCCATCAGGTCGGATTGCGCACGCAGAGTCGCTTCCCGACGAGGCGGGAGCCACGTGAGCCGTCCGAGCGCCGTCTCACAGATGTCACCGTCCCTTCACCCGACGATAACCCCCGGCCTCGTCCCGGCGCCGCCGGTGCCACCCGCACACGTTCGGGACCGCCAAGTATGCGGGAGCGTCACGACGCCCCTGGGCGCCGCCTTGTCAGGTGCGTGCCAGACGGAACCGGCATGTTCAGAGCCACCCAGTCGTCGGCTCGGCCGCGGAGGGAGTTCTGCGTCGCCTTCCTGCCGGTAGGGAGCGCTCACATTCGCCGCGACGCGGGTCGCGTCGACCCAGCGTCGCAACCGGGCGGCATAACCATCTCGACGTGGCGTCCTTCCGCCTTCGTTCTCGAACGTGAGACGCAGTCTGGAGCTCGGACCGCTCACGACGACGCAACGGCGGAACCCAAGAGGACGAGAGTCCGACACGAGGTACCCATGGAGCCGGCGGCGCACTCAGCGAGCTCGGGTGATGATCGGAGAACATGTTTCACGAGGGTCGCGTCGTAGAGGGTTGATCCCCTGCCACACGCCGGGCGCCCTCTGCCCACGTGGTCGGTACCCCACCGCTCGTCCCCTCTGCCTCCGATCTCACGGCGGTACGGGCGTGACGACCGATCGCCGCCTTCCCCGGGCGGCGGGCCGCCAGCACGCCGACCAATCTCATTCCGAATGCGGAGTGAAGCCGGCGACACCTCTTGAGAACCTGCACCTGGCCTGAGGCTCTTCGGTTTGGTGGCCTCCGTGAGCGGCAGAACCCGAATCCGCTCTCCTTACCCACACCCAGAGAGACGGGCGACGTTATAGTCCGAAGCGCGTGGAGGGACACTCGGACAGCCCGTTCGCGGATAGCCATCGCTGGCCCATCCGCGGGTCGGCGGGCTCGCAGACGTTGGTGAGTCGCTCCGACTCCTCCGCAAGGTCATCATGACGAATGCGGCAGCTTCACCGGACCAGGCGCCGGCGCCTGCCGATCCGTTCAAGCTCCTCAAGTCTCGGAGCTATCTGACACTCCTCTTGGTCGGTGCCGTCGTCGGCCTCCCCGTGGCCACCATCGCCTATTTCTTCTTGGAGGCAGTGAGCAGGGTCCAGACCGAGATCTACAGCGACCTTCCAACGACCCTTGGTTTCCATGGAGAACCGATCTGGTGGCCGTTGCCCTGGCTCGCGCTCAGCGGCCTCCTGGTCGCGGCGGCGATCCGTTACCTGCCCGGCACTGCGGGTCACGAGCCGTCCGAAGGCTTCCAGTCCGGTGGTCCGGTCAGTCCGATCGACCTGTTCGGCATCTTCGCGGCGGCCTTTGCGACACTGAGCCTCGGGGTGGTCCTGGGACCCGAGGCTCCGTTGATCGCCATCGGCAGCGGTCTCGGTGTACTGGCCGTGCACCTGTTGAAGAAGGACGCCCCGGCCATGGCCAGTGTCGTCGTCGGCGGAGCCGGAAGCTTCGCCGCCATCGCCACACTCCTCGGCTCGCCCCTGGTGGGCGCCTTCCTCCTCATGGAGGTCATCGGTCTCGGCGGAGCCACCATGGAAATCGTGTTGATGCCGGGTCTGCTCGCGGCGGGCGTGGGTTCACTCATCTTCGTCGGCCTGGACGCACTGACCGGGTTCGGCACCTTCTCGCTGAATATCCCCCAGATTCCCCATGCCGGATCGCCCACCGGAGCAGAGTTTCTCTGGGCCATCGGCATCGGTCTCGCCGCGGCGGTCCTCGCGACCAACATCTTCCGCGCCGCCCGACTGCTCCGGCCCATCGTCGAGAAGCAGAGGTTGCTGCTCACGCCAGTGGTCGGCCTGGCGGTTGGCGGGTTGGCGATCGCGTTCGACTCGGCCACCGGGAGAAGCTCGTCGGACGTGCTCTTCTCGGGACAGTCCGAGCTGCCGACACTCGTGCAGCACGCGAGCGAGTGGACAGCCGGAGCATTGGTGCTCCTCCTGCTCTTCAAGTCGTTGGCCTACTCCATCTCCCTCAGCAGTTTCCGCGGTGGACCGATCTTCCCGGCAATGTTCATCGGCGCGGCTGGCGGCATCGCTCTCTCGCACCTGCCCGGGTTGCCCATGATTGCGGCCGCTGCGATGGGGGTCGGCGCCATGACCGCAGGAGCACTCAAACTGCCTCTGACCGCAGTCTTGCTCCCGAGCTTGCTCTTCCTATCCGATGCATTGCAGTTGATGCCCGTGGTGATCGTGGCGGTCGTTGTTTCCTACGTCACGGCCATCTGGATAAGCCCGAGTCCGGCGCAGGCCGCCACTCCCAAGGCCGCCGCACCCTGACACGTCACCGCTGAATCACGCACAACGGCTGGCCTGCGCGGTCTGGACGGCATCCGGAACTCGGTGTCAATTGCGTCCGCTCGCGAGAACGCGGGAGTGTTGACCTTCCAACACTCCCGCGTCTCTCGAGCTCGTACAGCTACACGACCCGCACGTTCTGCGCTTCTGGGCCCTTGCGCCCCTCGGCGACATCGAACTCGACCTGCTGCCCTTCGTCGAGCGACTTGTACCCGCCGCCGCTGATGTTCGAATAGTGGACGAAGACGTCCTTGTCTCCATCGGAGGGGCTGATGAAGCCGAACCCCTTTTCACCGTTGAAAAACTTCACTGTTCCGGTTGCCATAACTATCTCTATTCTCTCATTTCATTGCTTGATGCGCTGTTGCGCTCTTGTGGCGCCGCTCGAACGCGGCTGCGAATGGTCTGGCTCTCGATCGATGTGACTATGCCACGACGGACGACGTGCAACGCTGCGTCCTCCGTCTGGCTGGAGCCCTAAGGCGTAGAACGCCGGTTCAGCAACCCCTTGGTCGGCCGCTTCACATGAGTGGCCCAGCCCAGACCTTCGAACATTCGAAGCACGCTGGCCGAAGGATCGAGTTGGCCGCGGTCACAACCATGGCGCGCCAGGGCGGGAAAAGCATGATGCGAGTTGTGCCAGGAGTCGCCGAAACTGACGACACTCAGCCAGCGCGATGTTCCCGCTCCTGTCGCCACTCTTGTATGGGTGCTTGCCGAACATGTGTCCGAGCGAGTTGACGCTCCACGTCACGTGGTGCAACAGGGCGATCCGGACGAGTCCCGCCCAGACCAGCGCCAGCGTCGCTCCGACGAGGGAGCCGGTGATGGCCCACCCCAGCCCAAAAGGCAGGGCGAGCGTGAGGAACATCCAGAGCGGGGCCAGCCTCGAAATGGCGACCACATCGCGGTCACCGAGCAGAGTCGCTGCTCCAACGCTTCGGGCTGGATTGGGCGCCCGAAAAGAGCCAACCGACGTGGGCGTGAAAGAGCCCCCGCAACCGGCGAAAGTCGCCCTTCTCGACCGTCCAGGGCGAGTGGGGGTCGCCTATCTGGTCGGCGTACACGTGGTGACGGCGGTGATGCGACACCCAACTGATCAGCGAACCTTCCGCCGCCATCGATCCGGCCACCCCGAGGGCGATCCGCAGGGCACGCCGGGCGTGAAAGCTCCGGTGGGTGAAGAGGCGATGGAAACCAAGCGAAATGCCGAGTCCCGTGATGACATAGAGCGCCGCAGCCAGTCCGAGATCGAACCATCCGATCCCGTGACTGCCAGAACAACCACACCGCCAGGCCCAGCACGACCAGGGGCAGAACCACGACGACAGCCGTGATGATCTGGTCCCACCAGCGAACCGGCGACGTCGGCTCGGATTGCTCCTGCCCGTCGGGCTCGAGTTCAGCTACCACGGCGCCCGTCGTCACGAAGCCACCGATTGCGACACTTTGACGTTGCGGGCCTCCTGGCCACGGCGGCCCGGCGCCACCTCGAACACCACTCGATCGCCCTTGCGGAGGAAGGGTCGCCCGGACCCGCGATCGTCGAGCTTGGAGTGATGCACAAAGACATCGCTGCCGTCCGGCGCAGCAAGAAAGCCGTAGCCGCGCTTGGCGTCGAAGAACTTGACCGTGCCGTTCAATCTCGATGCGGTGGCTTTGTGGCGGGCGGCGCGCTCCGGGTTCTTCGTGCGCACAGCCGTCTCGACCTTCGAACCATTCGCCGGCCGATCGGGTACCGCCACTGCGGGCGCTCTCGAAGGGCGCCGTGAGCTCAGCTGGGAACCCCAGCTCGCGCTGCAGCGCCCGTACCTCACCGCGCTGCTCCTCGGGCACGAGGCACACCACGGTTCCGGTGTTGCCGGCCCGCCCGGTGCGGCCCGACCGGTGCACGTAACTCTCGGCATCAGCGGGTGGGTCGAAGTGGACGACACAGGGGACGTCATCGACGTGGATCCCTCGCGCGACGACGTCGGTAGCGACGAGGGCGTGGGTCTTGCCGCTGGAGAACGAAGCGAGTGCACGAGTTCGCTGCTGCTGCGACCGATCTCCGTGAATCGGGGCCGCGAGGACGCCGGCCGCTCCCAGTTGACGCGCCACCCGATCGGCGGAACGTTTGGTCCGGCAGAACACGAAGGCCTGACCGTGCTGTGCGATGAGCTGCGCGGTGAGCTTGACCCGATCCGTGCGGGGGACCCGCCAGAAGTGGTGCGTGACGTCGGCCACCTGCGAAGCCTCGGCCTGGATTTCGTAGCGCGACGGGTCGTGTTGGTACTTTCGACTGATCGACTCTACTTCCTTGCCCATGGTCGCAGAGAACAAGAGCATCTGCCGATCTCGTGAGGTCTGATCGACCAAGCGGCACACCGGGCGGAGGAATCCCATGTCCACCATGCGATCCGCCTCGTCGAGCACGACGGTGCGGACCGCGCTCAGGTTGATGTCACGCCGCTCAACGAGGTCCTCGAGGCGCCCCGGACAGGCGACGACGATGTCCACGCCACGTCGCAACGACTGGCGTTGGGGTCCGTACCCCGTGCCTCCGTACACGGCAACGACCCGATTGGCCTTCGGGCCCAGCAGGCTGGCCAGCACCTCTCGGACCTGCTCCGCCAGCTCGCGGGTCGGCACCAGTACGAGCGCGGTGGGCTGCCCTGGCTTGGCCCCAGTGGCCTTGGTGACCAGTGGAATACCGAAGGCGAGCGTCTTGCCCGATCCGGTCGGTGCTTGTCCGCAGATGTCGCGCCCGGCCAAGGCGTCAGGAATAGTGGCGGTCTGAATTGGCAGAGGCTCGGTAATTCCGAGACGGGCAATGCGCTCCGAAAGGGGCGCGCCAACCCCGAGGTCGAGGAAGGAAGAGATGTCGAAAACTCCGTTCGAGTTGAAGAGGCCAACTCGGGGTGTGAATTCGAACGGGCCCACGTCGGCAAAATGCCGATCAGCACGGCGATCTTACCACGAAACCCGGTTATCGATAGTCACCACAGGATTCTTTTGGCCACTCGCGCCCGGAAAACGCGACCTCGAAGCCCGATTCGCCGACCAAAGAGACCCGGAACGCCGAACTGCCCGCTCGTTCGGCCGCTCAGGGATTGTGCAACGCGCGAAGCGAAGTCACGTCTTTGCTCCGTCCACATCACCTTGGGTCACCCGGATCGTGCGAGGCCAACCTTGGGAGGTCGAGAGCCGGACCCAGTAGATGTCTCCGTCGAAGGAGATCCATGACACCGTCGGGGTCGACCCCTCCGATCCGGCCGCCGCGAAGGGATTGGATCGGCTCCTGGGGTTGATCTTGTAACCGCGAAGCGGCTGGTCGACCTCAGCGGTGCAGGTAGCACCGGAACCCCGGGTCCGCCACGACAACTTCGCCAACTTCTGCATGAAACCTTCTTCCACTTCGGCACTGTCCCAGACACTCGCTCCGGTGAGCATCGACAGGATGTGCCATGAATTTGGCTGTCGGTGTCCCTCCGGGCGGCGCTCGACCCCACCTTTGACTGCCTAAGACGTTAGTGCTTCGGACCGGCAACTCACGTTCGTTGCCGCTGGCGAGCCCTTTCGAGGCGGAATCGGCCGGCCAATTCACTCGACCCGGCAAAGCCGAGAGGGGCTTACGCTGGCCTCATGGCCGTGGAAATGGAGCCTGAGGGCATCCTCCTCCACCTGCTCGACAATGACCCGAGCAGCCGACAGCGAGCCGGGGACCGACTCGTCTCTGTGGCACGTGGCGGACGCCGAACGAGCCCGAACGTGGTGTGGCATCGACGTGGGCTTCGACAATCCGCGCCGCCGATGGAGCGAGACGCCCGAAGAACGGCGCTGCCAGATCTGCCTGGACAGCATTTCACCCAAGTCGTGAGTCCTGGCCGTCACACGGGCTTTCGCCACGTGCGTTGCCGTCTGCATCGGCGACGCATCGGAGCCGTTCAGGTCACCGAGTTCCTGATGGCTTCGGGCGCGATCTGAACTCCGCCTACCTCAGCGCCGGCCAAAGCCGAGCCCCAGCGGATCTGCCGGCGGCGACGTTCAGGCGCGGCGACGTTGTTGAACTGGAAGGGCCGAGGCCGTTCAATGTAGAAGCCCTGGACGTAGTCGACCCCGACCTCTTTGAGGAACTCAAGGGTCTCCTCGGTTTCCACACCCTCGGCGATCGTCTTCTGCCCGAACGCGCGTGCCAGGTTGACGACCGCCCGCACCACATGCTGGTTCGCCTCGTTGCCGACCAGCCCGCCCACGAACTCGCGGTCGATCTTCAGATACGACAGCGGGAGGCGCTTCAGATAGGTGAGGCTTCCGAAGCCCGTGCCGAAGTCGTCCAGCGCCAACCCACAGCCCAGGTCGGTCACGGCTCGGGCGAACTCCTCTCCGGCGTCCTCGTTGCTCATCAGCGCCGTCTCCGTGAGCTCGAGCACGAGGTTGGCGGGATCGGACCCAGCGGCCTCCAACTCGCGCCGGATGAACTCGACCATGCCCGGGTCGCCCACGGTGACCGCCGACACATTGACCTCGACACGGCGCCCGTCCGCCACGATGGAGCACGCTCTGCGGAGCACCCACCGATCGATTTCGCCGATCAACCCGTAGCTCTCGGCGACCGGAAGGAAAGCGCCGGGCGCGATCGTCTCGCCGCTGGGGCCGAGCATGCGAAGGAGGAGCTCCTCGGTGTCGTCATCGCCGCGGCACGACGCCACACGCTGGGTGTACAGCACAAGTCGATCGCCGTCGAGGGCATCGCGAATCCGGCCCACCCAGCTCAACTCGTCGATGGCCCGCTGGGCACGATCGGCCTCGTCGAGTTCGTGCGTGCGGTCCCGGAACACGACAACGACGCCCTGATTCTCGCCGTCCACGTCGATGGGCGCCGCCGAGTACGCCACGGGAAGCATGCTGCCGTCGCGGCGCCAGAACACTTCGTCGGTGACCCGCACCGTCCGGTGCTCACCCGTCACTCGGACCAGCGGGCACTCGGTGCCCGGATAGGTCGAACCATCCCGCCGCTGGTAGTGGAACGTCTGGTGGGAGTCGCGACCTCGCAGCTCCTCCTCGGACCATCCGAGCATGCGAGCCCCAGCCCGATTGATGAACGTGATCAGTCCGTCGATCGTCGACGGCGAAGAGCCCATCGGACATGGTGCCCATGACGACGCCGTGGTGCTCCTGGGCGCGCCGCTGTTCGGTGACGTCGAGCACGATGGCCGAGACCGAGTGTCGCTCCCCATCCGCATTGCGAACCACCGACGGCATGATCTGGAGCCAGAGGGTGTGGCCGTCATTGTGGAGACAGCGGTAGACGGTGGACCTGAGGTCCTCCCGACCGCGCCAGATCGCATCCAGATCGACCAGGAAGGCTTGCATGTCGGCCGGGTGTAGGAAGCAGAGGACCGAGCAGCCGACGAGGTCGGCCTCGCTGTAGCCCACCAACTCGCACATTGCCGGGTTCACCGACTCAATCCGGCGGTCGAGCGACAGGCTCATTTGCGGCACCTGGCTGGCCGAGAAATTGGACCGGTAGTGAGACTCCGAGTCCGCGAGTCGCTGGGTGGCCCGCACCCGGTCCGTGATGTCCCAGCTCACGCCCACCGTGCCGATGACCCGCCCCGAATCCTCCCTGACCGGGTGCGTCCGCGATTCGACGTAGCGGAGAGTGCCGAACTTGTCCTCGACGACAAACGTCCCCTGCGCATTGGTCTGCCGAGAGGTGTACTGCGTGACCCGAGCCCCATCGACGTGCGACCGCGAGGGCAGCAACACGTGGATCTCCTGGTCCAGCGCTTCGAGAGCAGTCCATCCGTAGAGCTCCTCGGCCGCGCCGTTCCAACTGCGGATGACCCCGCTCGTCATCCGTCACGACGACCGCAACGCCGATGCTCTCCGTGATCCCGCTCGTAATGAGCGAGTCAAGGAAGTCTTTGTTCTCTGACAACTGCAACAACACCCCGCCCCCTCAGCCCGCCGGTGTCCGACGACCGGCCGCAACGCGGTCAGATGTCGGCACGCACCTCCCTGGTGCGTTTAGGGACATGTGTCCTATTCCCGGAAGTGACCGGTCAGTAAACCCGCGGTAGCCCCGTTTCGACAACGGCAATTGATGCACGCATGTGCCGCACGCGGTGCACTCTCGGTGCCGCCGCGTCTGCAGACGGACGATGATGACCGGGCGTTGCCGCCGGACCGCTTCGTGCGGCGTCCGGCTCAGCTGCTACCGCACCTGCCGTTGGACGCCCCTGCTTGCCTGCTGCAAACTCGGGTAGTGCGGCTGAGCCCGGTGGTGCGCCCCGAACGCCTGGCCAACCTCCATCCCGGCTCGACGGGCGATCGTCTCGGCTCTGCCGCTCGCCGGAGCGCTCTGCCTCGGTCTCGCCACCTTGACCTTGGCCACACCGGCCGAGGCCGCCAATGACCCCGCCCCCTCCCCTGCCTCGTCCCCGAGTTCCGGGGGTCCGGCGCCGGCCTATCGGTGTGCCCTCAACGTCGACACGGGAGCCTTCACCGGCGCCTTCGGCACGGCGTCGGCCATCGGCTGGCTGGGCGACCACAACAGCGTGATCACCTGCCTCGGTGGCACCTTCCTGATCCAGGACGGACCGCAAGGATATTTCGTCAACTACGGCTTCGGCCTCTACGCCGGCCAGAAGACCACCTGGAACGATGCCGACGGGTACCTGCCCGCCCAGGTCACCTCCTTCGACACGGACGGAGCCGACGTCGCCATCACCGAATTCGCGGATCGGATCGTGGTCGGCGGCCATCCCTACGTCGCCGTCTACAGCCGGGTCCGCGTGGCCAACCCGACGGCACACCCGATCACCGTCGACCCCCAACCCTCCCCGTCCCTCGTTCCGCTCGACACGAGCCCCGACACCGTCCAACCCGGGAAAGTGGTCGACCACGACTACGTCGTCGCCTCCGACCGCTTCGGCGCGGTCGTATCCCTGGCCCAGTGCCGCATGCCCTCGCCGCCTCCGGTGGCTTCGACGCCCACTTCGAGCACATGCGCGGCCTTCTGGAACAAGCAGCTCAGTGCCATCGCACAGGTCAGCCTGCCGAACTCCGCACTGGTCGACGCGTACAAGAGCGGCTTCATCACGACGCAGATCACGCGCAGTGGGAACCACCTCGACACCGGCGTCAACGGCTACGAGAGCGAGTACAGCCACGACGTCATCGGCATCCTGACGAATCTGTTCACCCAGGGTTCCTTCACCGACGCGCACGCGTTGCTCACCGACGCTCGATCAGCGGTCGGCGCCCAGGCCAGCTACGTCGACGGCCTGTGGACCTATCCGCTGCCCTGGGCGGTCTACCTCCTCAAGACCGGGCGACATCGTCCTTCGTCCGGTCAGAACTTCGCCACGCCCGGACCGGCGGGAGCGGCGGCCGAGCCCAGCCTCGAGGACGCCGCCCACGCCATCGCGGCAGATCGCACCGGACCGATGGGCACCATGGAGGCCGACCCAGGACATCGACACGCAGGGCACCTGGACGGTCGACGACTACGAGGCATTGCTCGGCCTCGCCGCCTACCACTACATCGCGTCGCGTCTCGGCGAGCACGAGGAGGCGACCTGGGCCAGCCAGGAGTACGCGAGCCTGCTGGCCGCCACCAACGCCGAGCTGACCGCAACCATCGCGGAGAACCATCTCGACTACCTGCCGTGCTCACTCGTCCAGCCGAACACCGCGAATCGCTGCAGCAACCCGATGGACGCCAACTGGACGTCACCGTTCGGCTTTGGTGCGTGGGCGTGGGAAGCGGGCCTCTTGGGAGCGCCGGTCGACGGTCCCGGCCTGACCATGATCGACGCCACCTACGCCTACGGATTCGGGCGCCTGGAGGGACTGCTCCCGGCCGACACGACGGGCGGGTTCCCCGATGACTTCTACTCCAGTGCCTACAACGCGGAGAACGGCATGGCGGGTCTGGCCAGTCAGGGCCATCGCGACCAGGGCATCCTCGACTACGAGTTCATGCTGGCCAACACGCAGAGCGGGCCCTTCTCCTGGTGGGAGAGCTCGAGCGCGCCGGACCCCGCCTCGCCCTGGGTCGGACTGCACCCCGCAGGCGGGCAAGGTTCATCGCCGCACGCCTGGGGCATCGCCGGGGCCAACAAGGTGTTGCTCGACTCACTGGTGGCCCAAGAGGCTTCAGGTGCCCTCGTGGTCGGCCGCGGGATCCCGCCGGCCTGGTTGCGACGGGGCGCCCGATCTCGGTCGGCAATTTCCCCGACGACCGGCGGCCGCCGCCTCGCAGTCGACGATCGTCGCCTCGGGTCGACGCGTCACCCTGTCCGCTGCGCGGCACGGCCCCAGGACCGGTCCTCTTCGAGCTCCCTTCTTTCGTCGCACAACGTGGCCGCCACCACCAGCGGCACCGTGGCTCAGTCCAGCCGGGATCGTCACGATTCGACCGACCGTGCACTCTGTGACCGTGACGCTGCGCCGGCCGCCGGCCTGACGCGTCAGACCGCTCGGACCGGGGGCTCGACGGCCATCCGAGCCGAGGCTCACGGCGACGCGCGGGCAGTCACCACGACCGTCGTGTACGGCATCACGAATGTTCCCACCCAGCGCATCCACCGCCTCGCCGATCCCCGCCAGGAGTGCGCCACGCTGCTCGGCCGGCAGGTGTCCGAAGCCGCCGAAGGTGGGTACCTGGTCGAGCCACTCGTCGCGCGAGTACGAGCGCTCCCAGGCGTAGCGCCACTCCTCGTCGGCATCGAACGATCCGCTCTCGCGCAGGCCTTTGGCCGCCCGGGCCGACAGTGCCGCGTAGCCGTCGAGGGCCGGACGATCCCACATGGTGGCCAGCGGTCCCGAGAGCACGCGCTGGTTGACCCGCGAGAAGGCCCGGGCGACGTCGGGGGAGGCTGAAAGACGTTCCAGAAGAGCGCCACCCGCCCGCCGGGCCGGAGCACCTCCGCCGCCTTGGCTGCGCCGGCGTCAGGATCGATCCAATGCCAGGCCTGTCCGGCCACCACCGCGTCGAAGCGTCGCCCCGCCGGATCCCAGGCCTCGAACGCCGCCACCTCGACCGCGAGCCCGCTCGCCTCGCCAGCTCGGCCATCCGCGCGTCCACCTCGACTCCGAGCACGTTGGCTCCGGCCTGGAGGAACAGTCGCGTCGAGATCCCCGTGCCGCACCCGACGTCGAGGACAGTCAGGTCCCGGACTGGCGGAGAGGAACTCGGTCGACCATGGCGGTGGGGTAGCCCGGACGGGCCCGGTCGTAACGCGTCGCGTCGAGCCCGAACGACACACCCCACTCGCCCTGCACACCCTGCGTTTCGGCTCACGCCTGCCTCCCTTGCTGCTCATCGGTCCGAGGAAGCCAGCGACGTCGGCTCACCCTTCGATATACCCCCGTATAGGGGTATAGTAAGGGTTATAGGAGGAATCGTGCCCAAAATCAACGTCTATCTCTCCGACGACCTGGCCGCGGCGGTGCGCGAGGCCGGCATCTCGGTGTCCCCCGTCTGCCAACAGGCGCTGGCCGAGGCCGTGCGGGCGGTCCGGGCCTCCCGGGAGGCCAGCAGCGCCATCCGCGCCCGCGGATTCGACCCGGGGCAACAGCCCGACATCAGCTCGGCACGTCGCCCAGCACATGACGCCGCGCCTCCGTCGCGTCATCCGCCGGGCGCACGAGCTCGTCGAGCCTCCCGGCGCCGTCGGGACCGAAGACCTGCTCGTCGGGGTCCTCGACGAACCCGGCAACCTGGGCGTCGTCGTGCTCGGAGTCCCTCGACGTCGACCTGGCGGCGCTCCGTGACGAGGCGTGGCGCGCGCAGCGAAGGCTCGCCTGGCGCGCGAGCGACGGCTCGGTTTCGCGTCGGGCGCGACAAAGATCACGCAAACGAAACCGCCGCGTGGGGCGAACACGACGAACGCGGACGGTGCGGCACCAGGTGAACGGGCCCCGCTGGCAGAGGAGTTGCTCGAGCGCCTCTCCTTCGCGGCCCGCCTCGGTCGTTGCGTCGTCGCATCGACGTGGCCAGCGAGCTCGGTCACGAATTCCTCGGTTGCGAGCACCTGGTCGCCGCGCTGTGTGACGACGAAGAGGGCGCGGCCGGTCCGCTCCTGCGCGGACGCGGCATCACCTCGTCGGCGGTCACGTCAGGCCATCCCCGCCGCCCTGGCCGGCGCGGCGCTCGGCTTCAGCCAGAGTGGCGGAACGACCGAGCCGAGGCTGACCGAGCGCCTCGAGCAGATCATGCGCCGCCTGGACCAGTTCGACGAGCGGCTCCGCGCCGGCGGCCTCTAATCAGCCGGTACGTCTCTGGCGTCAGCCGGTTTGCAAGGCGTCAGATGGCCGGCGAGGCCGCGACGTGACCGCGGCGCGGTAGGGCTCCAGGTCGATGCCCGGATAGCGCGCCGCCACCCCCTCGAGCGTGGCGTCGTTCCAATAGGGATCGCCGGGCCGTGGCCACCCGAACAGGTCGCGCTGGCGCACCGTGCACTGCGGGATGAACTTGGCCCAGCGGTCCGGCGACGCCTTCGGCCACGCCATCTTGCCGCCCCAGGTGGTGCCGCGCACCTGGAAGTCGACCAGGATGGAGAAGCGCGAACGTCCCGGCGCGCCGAAGTCCGAGCCGCGGTGCAGCACGTCGGTCCGGTAGACGAGGAGTGAGCCCGCCGGTCCGACGCAACGCACCTCCCGGTCGGCCAGCTCCCCGAAGGGAAGGAACAACGGGGTGAAGGGAACGTCCTTGCCGTCGTCGTAGGGGACGATGACGGTTGGCGCGTCGTCCTCGGTGACATCGGAGAGGTAGATGAACGTCGTGATCTGCTGGTAGCGGGACTCGGGGCGGGGCACGACGAGGCTGTGGCTGCCGTAGTCGCGGTGCAGCGGTTGGTCGTAGTTGACGGCGCCGGCGTACTTGCCCCACAGCTCGACCTTGTAGAGGTGGAGCTCGGGCGTCTCGAGGTAGCGCTCCGCCATGTCGACGAGGTCGGGATGGACGGCGAGGCGGTTGAGGTCCCACGAGCGGTAGGGGAACTCGAGCACGCCGGCGAACTGGTCGCCGGCCAGTGCGCGGTGAGGCTCGGCCTCTGGGTCGGCGAAGTAGTCCTCGGGACGCGGGAAGTGGCGCCACAGCGCCTGCTTGGGCCGCGGCGAGCTCGTCGGGCGCCAGGAAACCGGGCAGCAGCGAGAAGCCTCGGGTGCGAAGCTCGTCGAGGGTGGCGTCGGGAACCCGCACGCTGCGCACTGTACGTCGGGACGTCGATGGGTGCGCGGCAGGGTGCCGGTGGGTGCGCGGCGGGGCGCGGCCGGTCTGTGCGCGCCGGGCGCCCTCGGCCCTACGCTGCGCCGCATGCGCGCCGTCGTCTTCGACTTTGCCGATCCCTCGTTCCCCGCCTCGCTCTCCGAGGTGCCCGAACCCACGCTGCCCGATCCGTCGTGGGCCCGCATCGAGGTGCTGACCGGAGGCATCTGCGGGAGCGACCTCCATCTCTTCGCCCACAACACCGGACCGTCGCCCACGCTGATGGGCCTCGGCACGTTCCCCTTCGTGCTCGGGCACGAGACGGCGGGGCGGGTGGTCGAGGCCGGGCCGGAGTGCGACGTCGCCGTCGGGACGCGGGTCGTGCTCGATCCGTGCATCCCGTGCCTCCCCCGCGGCATCACGCCGCCGTGCGCCAACTGCGCCCGGGGCTGGACCTCGTCGTGCCTCAACCTGGACAGCGGCATCGTGAGCTCGGGGCGTTCGCTGGGCTTCACACAGGATCTGGGCGGCGGCTGGGCCGACCAGGTGCTGGCCCACTCCTCCATGATCCATCCGCTACCCGACGCCGTACCCGACCGGGCCGGCTCGCTCTACGAGCCGGTATCCATCGCCTGCCACGGGCTGTTGCGTGCCGCGCCTTCCGACGGCGACCCGGTGCTGATCGTGGGGGCGGGCATCATCGGGCTGGCCGCGCTGGCGGCGCTCAAGGGGCTGTTCCCGGCGTGCGAGGTCACGGTGCTGGCTCGCCACCAGCATCAAGCAGACGCCGCCACGGCGTGCGGGGCCGACCACGTGGTGCTCGACGACCCCACGGCCTGGACGCACTGGGAGCAGTTGAGCGAGCTTTCGGGCTCACGGGTGGTCGGGCGCAAGCAGCACCAGATGCTCATGGGCGGCTTCCCCTACGTGGTCGAGGCGGTCGGCGCGCCGCAGTCGGTGACCGAGTCGCTGCGCGCCGTGGCGCACCGCGGGACCGTCCTGTTGCTCGGCGCGGCCGGGATCAGCGAGGTCGACCTCACGCCCATCTGGTACAAGGAGGCCGCTCTGGTGGGATCCATCGACCATACGGCCGACGCCGGATCGGCGCCGGGCCTGGGCGGCGGGGCGGGGCGCCACTCGGTGGACCGGGCCATCGACGTGCTGGCGGCGGGGCTGCTGCCCGACTCGGTCGTGGTGACCCACGAGTTCGGGCTCGAGGACTACAAGGAGGCGGTCGGGGCGGCCATCGACCGCACCACGTCACGCGCCATCAAGGTGGTGTTCCGCCCCTGATCCGTCGGGTGCGGGTTGCGCTCGCCGGCGGTCAGGGTCGTGCGCAACGCCACGGCGCTGCAACACGGTCAGGGCGGTCTCCTCGAGCGCAGTGTGGCCTCCGGGGCCATGGTCAGAGGGGACACCCCTGGCGCGCCTCGTCCATCAGCCCGTCGACGTCGCGCGGCAGGACGACCGAGGCGGCGACGGCGGCATCGAGCGTGGTGCGGTAGCGGTCGAGGTACCCGTCCCGGCTGCCGTAGCGGGCGCGGACGTCGTCGACGGTGAACGGCTCGCTGCGCCCGACCAGCCGGGAAAAGATGTCGGGACTCCGCTGCTCTGCGCTGTTGAGCGCCACCGGCGCCGCCACCGCCGGCAGGCGGATGCCACCCACGGCGATCCCATCGGCGTCGCGCACGATGGCGGGAGGCTCGCCCCCGAACGCAATCAGCGGCTGTGCCGGCGGCGCCACGCCGTCGGTGAGCCAGGCCTGGAGATGATGGAGCGCGGCATCGACGACGGGCGCCGGCGAGACCTGGTTGATGGCCCGCATGGCGTCGTCGATGGGCAGGGAGAAGCCGAAGTCACGCTCCAGGCGCGGCCCCGAGGAGATGATCCCCTGCAGCGTCACGTGGGAGGCGCCGGCGACCTCCCAGTAGCGGTAGTGGTCGGTGTCGGGCTGGCGCACGCCGTAGCACGCCGTCGCCTCGCACTCGGTGTTGACCACCATGACGCGGACACCGAGGTCGTCGCGCAACACGTTGAGCCCCTCGGGGATGAGCGGCCCACTTCCCTCGTTCGCCGCGGCCACGGTCATGAGGGCGTCGCCCACCTCGAGCGGTGTCCCACCTCCGAAATACATGAGGAGGAAGAAGGCGTCGAACAGGCCGTCACGAGGCTGCACCGCGTTGAGGTAGGTGGCCAGGCGGGCCGCGGACTGCGACGCCCCCTGGGCCACGAGCCGGCGCACCTCGAGCCCGCTCAGCGGATCGGGACCCTCGATGGTGTCGTCCGCGGCACGACGGGGCCCCACGCTGCGCGCCGCCTGGCTGAAGATGTCGTACGAATCGTCGTCGCTGGCGACGGAGAGTGCGCCGTAGCGCTCCGGGTCCCAGGTCACCAACCCCTGGGGGTGATCGGGCAGGCCGTGCACACCGGCGCGCTGGGCTGACACGGCGACGAAGGCATACCCGCCTTCGAGCACCTCGGGGCTGTCTCCCCCGCCCAGGTTCTCGTAGCCGGCCGACACGTTGTTCCAGTTGACCAGCACCGTGCCGTTGAAGCGGGCGGGGTCCTCAGGCCGCACCACGAGCAGCCGCGTCCGGTACGGCGCCGTCCCCGCCGGTTCGACCTGCCACCGTCCGTCGCTCCCCATGTCGCTACCGTCGGCCGGCCGGTACCGGGTGGCCTCACCCTCGAGGAAGTATTCGTCGAGCCGGTAGCCGTGCGCCTCCAACTGCGCCAGCACCGGAGCAGCGAAGGGCCACCCGTGCGTCCCTTCCGTGATCGGTCCACTGACGCGCATCGGGCACCCTCCCATAGCTGAGGCGAACGCACGACACCCGGTGGCTCACCGATCATCAAGGTACGTGACATCACGATCGGCTGCGATCGAGAGCGACGGCGCTCCCCGGCCGGCTAGGGCCCGGACCCGTCCCACTCCGACAGCGGCGCACAGTGCCAGCGCCACCGTTCCTGATCGGCCCGCCCCTCGAGCGGCCGGCGCCCGTTCGCCCACAGCAACACCTGCCACGGATCGTCACCCGCGCCGACCGAGTGCCACGGGTACAGCCGGGCCAGGATGGTCCGCGGCGAGCCGCGCGTCCCCACCGAACTCCAGATCCAAACCCAGCGCGGCGTCGCGCCCATGGACCAGCAACTCGTCACATGCCATCGCCGCGAAACCCGCGGGGTCGGGCGAGCCGAAGGGATGGAAGCCCCGCAACGACGGCGGTGCGGCGTCCACGCCGGCGGCCAACGCGGCCGATGCGGCAAGGACGCTCGTGAGCAATCGCTCGTTCCCCGTGTCGTCGAGTACCTGCACCTCGAACGAAGCATTCTCAGTGCCGCTCCACATGTCGACCGAGTACCAGAGCGGCGCGCCGGCGGCGTGGGCAACGACGCCGGCCACGGTGAAGTCGAGTCCGGGTACCGGCGCGCTCCAGTCGGCCCCGAGTGCCGGTTCGAGCAGTCGACGGCACAGCTCGGCTGCGGCGCGCACGTCGTCCCCGGTCACGACGTCACCCTACTCAGCACGCACTTGAGCAGAGTTGGGTGCATGTTGTGCGTTTCGGTACCTAATTCACTGGCCAGCATCGGGGGCTGCGAAGCAAACTGGCGTTGAAAGGTGCCTTCCCCCGGCACGTGGCGTGCGGTCCTCCCCCGGCCGCGTCGCTTCCATCCGGGGCGCGGCTCGGAACGGAGGCAATGCGGACGTGGCAACAGGAACTCCCGGCGCAGAGCGCCCTCGTGTGCGGTTGCCACCGCCTTCGTGTGCCCGGACGACGTTGCGGCGGCCGGCGTCATCACGGCCGACCAGAAATGGTCCTTTCGGCCCAGCAAGAGGTTCAGCAGGAAGGCGTTTTCCTAGTGATGGAACCGAACAGCACCTCGCACATTCCAAGGCACCAGCAGCTGGTGGTCGACAGTGCGACGCTCTACCTGTGCCGGCAAGGCACGCGCTGGGTCGTCATCATCGAGTCGCCCCGCGTCCGCAGCGCGCTCCGGCTCCGTCACGCCGGGCGCGACTCCTTCGACGCTCGCTTCGAACTCCTCTCCAAGGCCCGGCGGGCCTGCCCCGACGCCTCCATCCTCAGCGCCGACGGCGCGCTGGAGGACGCCGACTACGAGTGGCGCCTCGAGGTGCGCAGCATGCAGGCGCACCCCGGCGATCTCGGTGTCGCCCTGCACAGCGAGCTCTCCGAGCAACCGCAAGGGCCACATGCGCCGCCTCTGCGGCAAGACGTGAGCGCCGTCACTGCCAGCGTGGCCGGCGGTCCCTCGATGGTCTGCCGCCCCCGCTTCTTCTGAACGCAGCGCCGCAGGGTTGCGTTCAGCGGGGTGCAGCCGGCGCCGGTCCCCGGGGCGTCGAGCCCTTGACGCTGGTGCGGTACATCTCGCGTCGCTCGCCCGCGTAGTCGTTCAGCGCGTTGTGCATGGTGCAGCGGTTGTCCCAGATGGCCAGCGTGTGCACCGACCAGCGCAGGCGACAGGTGAAGTTCTCGTTGACGCTCCAGCGGTAGAGGTGGTCGAGCAGGGTCTGTGACTCGTCCTTGGTCCACCCCTTGAAGCGCACGGTGTAGATCGGGTTCACGAAGAGCGCGCGACGGCCCGTCACCGGATGGACGAGCGACGGCCGGGTGGACCTGCTCGGCGTAGGCCTCCGCGGAGGGTGCGATGGCCATGGACGTGAGGTCCTGCACCCGGTCGAGCAGGCCGCCCGTGCCGTAGGCCAGGCCGGCCGAGTGCACGGCCTCGAGTCCGTCGAGCGTGGCGCGGAGTCCCGGCGAGAGCGCCTCGTAGGCCAGGTACTGGTTCGACCACAGCGTGTCGCCGCCGTGCGACGGGACCTCCCAGGCGTGCAGCAGCGTGTAGGCGGGCGGCTCGGGCAGGTAGCTCAGGTCGCTGTGCCAGGCGTTGGCGAAGTTGAGGACGTCGGTCGGCTCCTTGATCACCCGGATCACGTAGGGCCGGTCCTCGAGCGGGTCGACGAACGGCGTGACGTCGCGCCCGCCCAAGCAGGTCGGTCACCCGTTCGAGTCCGTCGAGGTCGAGTCGCTGGTCGGGCAGGAACACCACCAGGTGATCGGCCAGGGCCTGGCGCAGGCCGTCGAGCTGCGACGGATCGCTGACGGCGGTCAGGTCGAGACCGGTCACCGTCGCGCCGAGGGCGCCGGCCACCGGCTCCACGCGTCAGGCGGGCCGAGCGGGTCGTCGTCACGGCGCCACCGGCGCGGTCACGCCAGGCCGAGCAGCTCGGCGCCGTTGCGCCAGAAGAAGCGCTCCTGCGTCGCCTCGTCGAAGCCGGCCACCGCCTCGCCGAACGCCTCGAAGGGCCGCTTGCCGCCCTCGGGATGCGGGTAGTCGGTCGAGAACATGAAGAGCTCGGGGCCGCACTGCTCGACCAACCACGCCGTGTCCTCGAAGGGGAAGGGCGTGAAGCGCACCTGGCGGCGCAGGTAGTCCGAGGGGAGGAGCGACAGCTCGCCCAGCGCCGGCTCGAACTTGTGGAAGGAGCGCAACGCGTGATCGAGGTTGCGCAGGAGGCCGGGAACCCAGCTGGCCCCGAGCTCAATGGCGCCGCCGCGCAGCTCGGGGTGACGCTCGAACACCCCGTCGAGCACCATGCAGGCCAAGAAGCGCTCGGGCGAGTGGTGCAGCACCGGGAAGTCCTTGGAGCGCAGGTTCTCGCCGCCGCCCAACCAGTCCTTGGGCCGGGGCCGCCCGTTGTTGTGGAAGGCCTTGGGCAGGAGCTTGCCCCCGCCGACGTGGAGCACGAAGGGCACACCCGCCTCGGCCAGCCGGGCCCAGACCGGCTCGAGGTCGACGTGGGTGGGCGAGAAGGAGCCGGGCGCGTCCGAGGGCACCCAGAGGGCGGCCACGCCGCCGTCGAGCGCGGCCTCGAGGGTCTCGACGGCTCGTTCGGGCTCGTTCAGCGGCAGGTAGCCGACGGCCTTGAGCCGCTCGTCGGACGCGCAGAACGACGCCATGGCCCGGTTGAGCGCGTCGGCTCCGCCGTAGAGGACGTCGAGCTCCTTGCTGAAGGCGAAGTGCCCGGTGGAGAACGTCGGGAAGACGAGTTGGGCCGCGATGCCGAGGGCGTCGAGCACCCGGGCCCGCACGTCGCTGTCGAGGGCGCCCGGCGCCATCCAGCCCTTGGGACCCTTGAGGACCTCGGGGCCGATGTCGGCCTCGCGCTGGGACGGCCCAGAGGTCGGGCAGGCTCGCCATCAGCTTGTCCGCCCCGCTCCCCGCTCCACCCAACCCGAGGGGGGCCAGGCGCTCGCGCACCGAGGCGTCGGCGAACTCGCCCAGCCACTCGGGCGTCTCCATCAGGTGACTGTCAGCGTCGAAGATCGCGGTGCGTCATGGTGCCCCCCGGCAGTGTCGTGCGGCTCGCTGACCAGCGTAGACCTGGCTTCCCAGGTTGCACAGAGAACATTTACTTGGCTCATACATTTCTCCAACCTGGCTGACAGCCGGTGGTTGTCAAATGGACTCCGTGATCAGCCCGCAGAAGGTGTGGGCTCGGACGGAGGATCAGATGAGCGAGGACACGAACGACGAGACGGCGGGTCGGACCGGGGCGTGGGAATCCGCCACGGGCCACGACGCAGCCGTCCCCGAGGACCCGGCGCAGGCCATCGCCCTGCCGGCGGTGACCCCCCCGGCCCCGGCGGCCGACACGGCAGCCACGCCGCCGGCACCCGCCGCCGCAGCGGCAGCCCCCCAGCAGCCTGAGACCCCGCCGCAGGGGATGCCGCTCAGCGGCAGCTACGCCATGGGAGCCCTGGGCGGCAGCCCGACTCTCGGCCAGGGCGGTGTGCCCGGCGGTCCGCCGTCGGACCCCGGCACGTGGTCGTGGCCGGCTTCGCCGACGCCTCCGGGCGGGCAGCCCGGCGCGACGGGTCGCCAAGACGGGCAACCACAAGCTGCGCACCGGCGTCCTGATCGGTGGCGCCGCCGCCCTCCTGCTCGCCGCGGGCGTCGGCATCGGCCACGCCGCCTGGGGCGGCAACGGTGACTCCAACCTCTCGGCGTTCTCGTCGGGCAACTCGTTCCAGGCCCCCCACCCACTCGAGCACGCGGCAACGGCGGCAGCTCCAACTACGAACCCCTTCGGGAACTCCCCCTTCAGCGGCGGCTCCTCGGGTGGCTCGGGCAACACGGGCTCGGGCAACTCCGGCTCGTCGAACTCGTCGGGACCAAGCGACGTGAACGCCATTGCGTCGAAGATCGACCCCGGTCTGGTCGACATCGACACGACGCTCGGCTACCAGCAGGAGCAGGCCGCCGGTACCGGCATCGTCCTCTCGGCTGGCGGTCTCATCCTGACCAACAACCACGTCATCGACGGCGCCACCACCATCAGCGTGACGGACGTCGGCAACGGCAAGACCTACACGGCCAGCGTCGTGGGCTACGACCGCACCAAGGACATCGCCGTGCTCCAGCTCCACAACGCCTCGGGGCTCACGACGGCCAACCTGGGCAACTCGTCGACCGCCTCGGTCGGTGAAGACGTGGTCGGCGTCGGCAACGCCGGCGGGACCGGCGGGACGCCGAGCGCGGCCGGCGGCACGGTGACCGCGCTCAACCAGTCGATCACGGCCAGCGACGAAGGTGACGGGACCTCCGAGCAGCTCTCGGGCCTCATTGAGACGAACGCCGACATTCAGCCCGGTGACTCCGGCGGCGCGCTGGTGAACACGTCGGGCCAGGTCCTGGGCATCGACACTGCTGCCTCGGCCGGCTTCTCGTTCCAGTCCAACGACCAGTCCTCGGGGACGCAGGGCTTCGCCATCCCGATCGACACGGCACTGACTCTCGCCCACCAGATCGTGGCCGGCAACTGCGTCGTCCACGGTGCACATCGGGACCACCGCGTTCCTCGGCGTCGAGGTCAGCCAGGCCGGCAGCTCGAGCACGGGCTCGGGCAACGACCCGTTCGGCGGGTCCGGTGACGGCGGCTTCGGCGGCCTCTTCGGCGGCAACACCGGGAGCACCGGCAACACCGGCAACACCGGCAACGGGTCCTCGAGCACGAGCGGCGCCGAGATCGCCGGCGTGGTCACCAACGGCCCGGCCCAGGAGGCCGGCCTTGCCCAGGGCGACACCATCACGGCCATCGGCGGCAAGACCGTCAACTCGGTCAACGACCTCACCAACGACATCAGTGCGTACCACCCCGGCGACAAGGTGAGCGTGAGCTACACCGACTCCTCGGGCCAGACGCACACGTCGACCGTGCAACTGAGCTCGGGCCCGCCGCAGTAGGGCCTGCACACTCCTCCCTCGGGAGGTATCTCCGTACCGAAACGAGCCGGCCGGGTCTCCCGGCCGGCTCGTGGTACGTCTAGCGGGCCTTGAGGAACCGTGTCAGTGAGATGAGCATGGCCACGATGGCAGCGCTGAGCACGCAGACCAGGCCCCAACCGATGCCGACGCCAGCTTGGTTGTGAATCTTCTGGACCGTCCGGAACATGTCGTAGACGGCGAAGATCAAGGTGATGGTTGAGATCAGCAGGGTGATCCTGGCCAAGACGGCGTCGTTGGAGGAGATAGAGAGCCCGCCGAAGACGAGGAGGACGACGCCCCCGACGAACGTCACCCATCCATTGCAGCCGATGAGGGTCGAGATCGCCGGGTCGGTCCCGATCACGTTGGCGTGAAGACTGCTGGCGCCGAACGCGGCCGTTTCGTTGATCCAGGCTCCCAGTGACCCGTACATGAGGGCGATGCCACAGGCCATGAGGAGAAGGACGCCGATGGTGAAGGAGGGATGATCCGTGGCCCGGCGACCGAAATTGACCATCTGCTGCTGGGCCCGGAAGACCCCGCTGGGCTCTAAGCCAGGAGCCGGCGCGCTCGAATGGTGTGCCTTGTCGTCCTCGATCCAACCGCGGCCGGCGACCCAGTGACGGACCCCGGTAAAACTCTGCCCGTCCCAGTACGACTGTTCGTTCGGATTCGTTCCGAGGGCGTACCAACCGGGAGCGCTCTCGTCCGAGAATCCCTCGAGCCGTCGCTTGGCCACGGAAACACCCAATGTGTCCGGGTCAGGTTCTGACATGACCCACTCCTCTTCGCCCTCACGCCGGGTCGATGAACGGCTTCCGGCTCAACGTCTCTGGAGATCATCGGCCTTACTGCCCACCCGGTTGACCGATGAGCGGGGCCAAATGCGGCGCGACGCCAGTTGCTACGGGCGGCCGGCGGCGATCCAGCCGTTCACACGGGCATCGCTGATGCGGCGGGCGGTGGCCATGTTGGCCCAGGCACGAAACTTGGTCTTCTCGTCGTCGCTGAGCTGCGAATAAAGGGTCTTGTCCGCCGATTTCGGCCGGCTCGCCGAACCAGAACGGGCCGACCCGGCCCCACCGACCGTCCGGCCCTTCTCCATGAAGGGCTTCATCGCCTCACGAAGCTTGGCGGCGTTCGCCGAGTTGAGATCGATCTCGTAGGACCGCCCGTCGAGGGAGAACTGGATGGATTCGTCCGCATCACCCCCGTCGATGTCGTCGGTCAGCTTCACTACAACGGTCTTGGCCATTGGGCCATCGTTGCAGAGCGCTGTCAGGCGAGACAACGTTTGGCCTGCTCCAGGCTTCGTGCCGGGCGTGAACGTTGCGTCGGGAGGGCCGAATCCGACCTTCCGTCCTCCCCATCTGCAATAACCGGGTTCGACAACAACGGCACAAGTAGGCTCCGAAACAGCCCCGACGCGCCCGGTTTGACCCTTATTCCCCCTCCGTCGAACCACGGCGCGCCGGGGCTCCTTGTTGCTGACTCCGATGGGTCACGACCGGTGCGGGCGGGCGCCACAATGAGGCGTGGCTCATGGACGCAAGGCTCGAAGGAAGGGCCGCAAGCCGCCACCGAGCGATCCCGCTCCCCGCCTCGGAGCGCACTGGAGAGCCGACGGGGCGCCCAAGACGGCCTATCGAAGCCAAGGAGAAGCACTCTCCGTGGCCGACGAGCGACGACAGGACTCGGGAATCGAACTCAACGTCTACGTCTGTGATTACTGCTCCGCCTGGCACCTGGGCAATACCGAGGGACGGCGGCGCTCGTGAGCGAACTCGAGGCGGGCACCGAATCTGCCTCGTCTGAATGGGAGGTGCGCGAGGGCCACTGCCTCGAGTGCAACTTCGACTGGTCGGAAAGCTCGTACGACTTGCTCGTCGGCCGCTGCGTGCAGGAGGTGGCACTCTTCGGCGCGGTGCTGGTGCGCACGGACCCGGCGGACCCGGTTGCACCCGGGCTGTGGTCGGCCAGCCGGTACGTCTGGCACACGGTCGACGTCCTGCGCTTCGGCACCGAGCGGCTCTGGACCCTCGGCTCCGATCCCTCGTACGGCGTCCCCGTCTGGGACGAGAATGTGATGGCCGGTGTTCGTTCCTACGACAACCTCTCCCCCATCGTCGGGCTCATCGCCCTGATCGACGTTGCGAACACATGGAAGGACGCCGCGCTCGACGCTCCCCGTGACGTGACCACGCCGCATCCGGAGGCGGGGACCATCAGTGCCTTCGACATCGTGCAGCGAAACGCGCACGAAGTTAGCCACCATCTTTGGGATATTCAGCGCACCTAAAGAGCATCTGTTTTTCAGGATTTCACGTCACACTCTTCGCGGAAGTTGTGCGATTGTTGTTCGGTCTTTCAGACCTTACATAGCCGTTTCCTCCCGCCTCGCACTGCGCTGGCCACGCCGTTGCCACCCGGCGGCAACTCGGTGATCGCTTCCTGGCGATTCCATGCTTTCTTCAGCATTTGCCCAGCTCAATGAGCCTGTTTTCCCATATCTGGCGCCATGAGTCGCCGCTGACGTGTTGGCCATCGATCAACAAGAAAAACAATTCATCAAAAAAGGGACCCAACCTGCCGAGATCCACTCTGGGTGGCACTTTCCACCTGGATGATCCAGTTCGCTCTCTATCTCACGGACCTCGCCTGGCATCGCTGGGTGTGTGTAGGCGGTCTGTTGTGGGAAGTAGGACCCTTTGGCGACACGGCGAGACCACGACGCTTCATTGATGCACGGTGAGCCGGCATCGTCGCGCGCCGCGCGCTGGAGGTTGCTCGCGAAAACGAAAGATCCCCGATGAAGTCACACGATCCCGTTCGCCATCCCCTCGTTCTGGCTCGACAGGCGATGCGGAGTCGCCTCGCCGCTGCGCGCGGAGGATCCGAGTCTGAGGCTGGCTTCACGCTGATTGAGCTCATCGTCGTCGTGGCCGTCCTTCCCATTGTTGTCGGGGGAATTGCGGTCGGTTTGGTCTCGGTGCTCGGCCTGCAGGGACAGGAATCGACCCACCTCAGTGACTCGAATGACGCGCTGATCGGTTCGGCCTATTTCGGCCGGGACATTCAAAGTGCCGCCCAGATGACGACGCAGTCGACCACGATCGGTTGCGGCGCCACGACGCAAGCAAATCCCGAGACCCAGGTGCTCGGACTCGCGTGGGGTCCCAACAATGCGACGCAGATCGCTGGTGGGTTCCAAACGGTGGTCTCGTACATATCGGAACAAGTTACGAATCCCCAGACCAACGCGACCACTTACACCCTCCTCCGGCAGCAATGCAACGGCGGACAATCGGCCACGCCCAGTTCCACGCAGACGCTCTCGAAGAACCTCGGAACGAGCCCAGCACTGACCATCAACGGATCGGGGACATCGGCAAATCAGTTCTCCGATATCACCAGCTGCTTCTCGACCTGGGCCAATGTCCAAAACCCGGCCGGATGCGCCCAAGATCCGACCAGCGTCACGAAGGTCACGCTGTCCATCGCCGAGCCCGAGTCCCAGACCGGCAACTACAACTACAGCTATTCGTTGGTCGGCGTCTCGACCAACAGCTCATCGTCGCCCGCCGTCACGACCACGACCGTGCCGTCCAGCTACGGCTGCAACTTCGCAGCAGCGGGCAGTGGTGCTTACGCCACGCAGCTCTGCTTCGCTGACTTCACCGGATTCAACAACACGACTTACTCCGCCACGGACAAATCCTGTAACGGCTATCCCGGTCAGCCAATGAGCGGGCTCATCCCGGGTACGTCGTACACGTTGAGCTTCTGCGTTTCCGACGCCAAGAACCAGTACGCCACAGGCGGGACGCCCTATCAGGGAAACACGGCGTTCGCGATTCCCACCTATTACAACCAGACCTACAGCAGCGAGGCGTTCCTGGGGAACAACGGCTTCTATACCGGAATTGGTGGCCTGCCTGCCTTGTACCAGTACCAACCAACGACTACCAGTGGCACACTGAGCACCTTCTACATCACCGATTTCCAGGTTCTCAACAGTTCTGGCCAGCCGGCGACGGGTTGGACGTTGGTAACGGGCGACGCCGAGTCGACGGACACGAACGAGTGGATGATCTTCCAGAACAACTCGGGCGTGAACTGGAGCGTGCTCGACAACAATGGCCTGTCGGACCCCTACGGCAACTCCTGCTACGACACTGGCGACCCCAACAATGTCGGCTTCATGCAGTACACCGCCAACGCGAAGTATCCGTTGGTGGCCGGGTCCACGATTCCCACCCAGGACAAGAGCACGCTTCCCGCAAGCGGCGCCACGTTCCCCCAAACCGGCACGACATCGGTTCTCTGTGAGGCCAGCCAGCAGCTGAACAAGACCGGGACGCTGATGCTTTCGGCGGCCGTTCCTTCGACCGCCAATTCGATGAGCATCACCGTCACCGCGTACGGCACCGGTTACGGCGAAGCCATGTTCCTCGGAGTTCTCCTGTGAGAAGCCCGTCCAAGCGGTGCACCGAGGGACCCGTCGATGACGACCGTTCAGAGGCGGGCGACACCCTCATTGAAGTGCTCTTTGCCATCGTCATCCTTGCGATCGGCGGTGTGGCCCTGATGACCGGTTTCGCCACCGCACTGACCAACACGGCAACCCAACGAGAGCTGGTGAATCGGGAGACGTCCATCCGGGCGGCCACGGCCGAGGCGATCGCGGATATTCAGAATGCCTCCAACAACCTGTTCGTGAACGCGGCGAACTGCGCCACCTCGACCCCTGTGCCGCCGGCCTTTTCGAACCTTCCAACGAACTTCACGGTCAGCACGTCGGTCTTGTACTGGAACGGTACGAGTTTCGCCAGTGGAGGCACGAACCCGCAATGCCAGAACGCACCGCAGCAGTGGACGTTGACGGTCACGGATGGCACCGTCACCTCAACTGTCACGACCGTCGTCTCTGACCCCAACGCACCGTCGACGGCCTCATACGGCACGCCGGCGAAATTGGTCTTCCTACAGCCCACCGCCTCGACCCCCGGCTCGGGCACGATCAACTCAGCTCTCAGTCCTCAGCCGCTCGTTGCCGTCGAGGACAGCTCGGGCAACATCGTCTACAACGACGCGTCATCGGTGACGCTCTCCGTGGCTCCGGGGGGGACCGGCACCGGAACGCTTTCGAGCAACTGCGCGGGAACAGAAAACGATGGAGTGTTCTCGTTCGGGAACTGCAGTTTGAGCGCAACCGGCACTTACAACCTGCTGGCCACTGACTCGCTCACCACTTCTTCGGGGGCGGTGATCGTGTCGACGTCCAATGCGCCCTACACCGTGTCGCTCGCCCCGCCGGCGAAGCTCGTCTTCACCGCAGCCCCCACCCTCAGTCCTCCCAGCTTCTCGGGTCAGGCCAACTCGAGCCCGACCCTGGGCAAGTTCACCGTCCAGGAACAAGACGCTTGGGGCAATCCGGCGAGCAACGGCTCCGTCACGGTCGGCCTCGTCTCTACCTCGCCTGGTGGTGTCTTCTCGCTGACTTCCGGTGGCCCGGCAGTCACCTCCATTCAGATCCCGGCGGGTTCCAACTCCGCGTCCTTCTACTACGGGGACACCGCGGCGGGTTCCCCCACAATCACCGCAAGTACAAGCGGCCTGGCGCCGGCGACCGCAAACGGAGCGATCAGCGCCGGTCCGGAAAAGACTCTGGCCATCACGACCCAGCCGCCGACTTCAATCACCGTCCACCAGACCTTCGCTGTCGGCGTGAGCGTCGAGGACCAGTACGGCAACGTGATCACCACTGGGACAGGCAACAACGACGCCGTGAAGATCGCATTGTCCACCGGCACGTTCTCCACTGGGTCGGCCACCGCCACCGCGACAGCCAGTGCAGGCGTAGCCAGCTTCTCGAACCTGATGATCAACTCGGCGGGCACCAATCTCACCATCACCGCGACGGACACCACGCACACGACGGTGACATCGGCCACAACCAATCAGTTCACGGTGGGATTCGGTGCTCCGGCCAAGTTCGTCTTCACCTCGAGCCCGACCGGGAACCAAAATGTCGGGACGTCGGCCTCGGTCGGCCCCTTCGTGGTCCAGGCTCAGGACGGATTCGGGGATGCCATCGCGAACAACACCGGTTCACCGATGACCCTCACCCTGACCAGCAGCTCCAAGGGTCCGGACTTCTTCACCACCACCTCTGGTGGGACCACGGGCGTGACCGTGACCATCCCCAACGGGGCCTCGTCCTCGCCCAGCTTCTATTACTCCGATCAGGCTGCGGGCTCCCCCACCATCACCGCCACGGGCTCCGTGAACGGCACCGCCATCTCTGGGACCAACAGCGGCTTCGCCATGGTGGCCGGTGCTGAGAACGCCCTGGCCATCACCACCCAGCCCTCGTCGTCGGTGACCGCCGGCACGGCCTTCACCGTCGGCGTCAGCGTCGAGGACCAGTTCGGCAACGTGATCACCACCGGGACGGGCAACAACGACGCCCTGAGCGTGACGCTCAACTCGGGCAGTTTCGCCAGCGGCTCGACCACCACGGCGACGGCCAGCTCGGGTGTGGCCAGCTTCTCGAACCTCAAGGTCAATGGTTCGGGTAGCTACACCGTCACCGTCTCGGACACGACCCACACCTCGGTGACCTCGGCCATCACGAACAGCTTCAGCATCGTGGCGGCGACCCCCAACAAGTTTGTCTTCACCTCGAGCCCGACGGGCAACCAGACCGTGAACTCCATCGCCTCGGTCGGCCCGTTCGTGGTCCAGGCTCAGGACCAGTTCGGCAACCCGGTCACCAACTCTGGCTCGGCCGTGACGCTCGGCCTCTCGAGCTCTTCGAGTGGGCACCCGTTCTTCACCACCACCTCTGGTGGGACCACGGGCGTGACCGTGACCATCCCCAACGGGGCCTCGTCCTCGCCCAGCTTCTATTACTCCGATCAGGCTGCGGGCTCCCCCACCATCACCGCCACGGGCTCCGTGAACGGCACCGCCATCTCTGGGACCAACAGCGGCTTCGCCATGGTGGCCGGTGCTGAGAACGCCCTGGCCATCACCACCCAGCCCTCGTCGTCGGTGACCGCCGGCACGGCCTTCACCGTCGGCGTCAGCGTCGAGGACCAGTTCGGCAACGTGATCACCACCGGGACGGGCAACAACGACGCCCTGAAGCTCACCCTGTCTTCAGGCACGTTCTCCACCGGCATCAACACGGCGACGGCGACGGCCAGTGCCGGCGTGGCCAGCTTCTCGGGTCTCAAGGTCAACAACGCAGGCAGCTACACCCTCACCGCCTCGGACACGACGACCTCGACCATCACCACCGCCATCACGAACAGCTTCAGCATCGTGGCGACCACCCCCAACAAGTTGATCATCACCACCCAACCGCCCTCCTCTTCGATCACGGCCGGGGCTGCCTTCGGCGCCGGGGTGAGCGTCGAGGACCAGTACGGCAACGTGGTGACCACCGGGACGGGCAGCACCGACAGCATCAAGTTCACCCTCTCGTCGGGCAGCTTCGCCAGCGGCTCGACCAGCACGGTCAGCGCCTCTGGTGGCGTGGCCAACTTCTCGAACCTGCTCGTCAACGCAGCCGGCAGCTACACCATGACGGCGTCTGACAGCTCGCGCACACTCACCACCGCCATCACGAACAGCTTCAGCATCGTGGCGGCGACCCCCAACAAGTTTGTCTTCACCTCGAGCCCGACGGGCAACCAGACCGTGAACTCCATCGCCTCGGTCGGCCCGTTCGTGGTCCAGGCTCAGGACCAGTTCGGCAACCCGGTCACCAACTCTGGCTCGGCCGTGACGCTCGGCCTCTCGAGCTCTTCGAGTGGGCACCCGTTCTTCACCACCACCTCTGGTGGGACCACGGGCGTGACCGTGACCATCCCCAACGGGGCCTCGTCCTCGCCCAGCTTCTATTACTCCGATCAGGCTGCGGGCTCCCCCACCATCACCGCCACGGGCTCCGTGAACGGCACCGCCATCTCTGGGACCAACAGCGGCTTCGCCATGGTGGCCGGTGCTGAGAACGCCCTGGCCATCACCACCCAGCCCTCGTCGTCGGTGACCGCCGGCACGGCCTTCACCGTCGGCGTCAGCGTCGAGGACCAGTTCGGCAACGTGATCACCACCGGGACGGGCAACAACGACGCCCTGAGCGTGACGCTCAACTCGGGCAGTTTCGCCAGCGGCTCGACCACCACGGCGACGGCCAGCTCGGGTGTGGCCAGCTTCTCGAACCTCAAGGTCAATGGTTCGGGTAGCTACACCGTCACCGTCTCGGACACGACCCACACCTCGGTGACCTCGGCCATCACGAACAGCTTCAGCATCGTGGCGGCGACCCCCAACAAGTTTGTCTTCACCTCGAGCCCGACGGGCAACCAGACCGTGAACTCCATCGCCTCGGTCGGCCCGTTCGTGGTCCAGGCTCAGGACCAGTTCGGCAACCCGGTCACCAACTCTGGCTCGGCCGTGACGCTCGGCCTCTCGAGCTCTTCGAGTGGGCACCCGTTCTTCACCACCACCTCTGGTGGGACCACGGGCGTGACCGTGACCATCCCCAACGGGGCCTCGTCCTCGCCCAGCTTCTATTACTCCGATCAGGCTGCGGGCTCCCCCACCATCACCGCCACGGGCTCCGTGAACGGCACCGCCATCTCTGGGACCAACAGCGGCTTCGCCATGGTGGCCGGTGCTGAGAACGCCCTGGCCATCACCACCCAGCCCTCGTCGTCGGTGACCGCCGGCACGGCCTTCACCGTCGGCGTCAGCGTCGAGGACCAGTTCGGCAACGTGATCACCACCGGGACGGGCAACAACGACGCCCTGAAGCTCACCCTGTCTTCAGGCACGTTCTCCACCGGCATCAACACGGCGACGGCGACGGCCAGTGCCGGCGTGGCCAGCTTCTCGGGTCTCAAGGTCAACAACGCAGGCAGCTACACCCTCACCGCCTCGGACACGACGACCTCGACCATCACCACCGCCATGACGAACAGCTTCAGCATCGTGGCGACCACCCCCAACAAGTTGATCATCACCACCCAACCGCCCTCCTCTTCGATCACGGCCGGGGCTGCCTTCGGCGCCGGGGTGAGCGTCGAGGACCAGTACGGCAACGTGGTGACCACCGGGACGGGCAGCACCGACAGCATCAAGTTCACCCTCTCGTCGGGCAGCTTCGCCAGCGGCTCGACCAGCACGGTCAGCGCCTCTGGTGGCGTGGCCAACTTCTCGAACCTGCTCGTCAACGCAGCCGGCAGCTACACCATGACGGCGTCTGACAGCTCGCGCACACTCACCACCGCCATCACGAACAGCTTCAGCATCGTGGCGGCGGGGCCAAATCAGCTGCTGGTCACGTCCCAACCTCCATCGTCGACCACGGCCGGCACGGCCTTCGCTACGAGTGTGAGCGTTGAGGACCAGTTTGGCAACGTCGTGGTCTCCGGCGCGGGGAACAACGACACTATTTCGTTGGCGCTCTCCTCAGGCACGTTCTCCACCGGCTCGAACACGGCAACGGCGACGGCGAGTGCCGGCGTGGCCAGCTTCTCGAACCTCAAGATCAACACTGCGGGCAACTACACCATTACTGCTTCGGATTCGACGACCGCCGGAGTCGGCACAGCGACCACGAATCAGTTCGCCATGGTGGCGGGTGCCGAGAAGGCCCTGGCCGTCACCACCCAGCCCTCGTCGTCGGTGACCGCCGGCACGGCCTTCACCGTCGGCGTCAGCGTCGAGGACCAATACGGCAACGTGATCACCACTGGGACGGGCAACAACGACGCCCTGAAGCTCACCCTGTCTTCAGGCACGTTCTCCACCGGCATCAACACGGCGACGGCGACGGCCAGTGCGGGTGTGGCCAGCTTCTCGGGCCTGAAGATCAACAACGTAGGTAGTAGCTACACCATTGCCGCTTCGGACACGACGCATGGCACGGTCACTGGAACCAGCACGAACAGCTTCGCCATCGTGGCGGCGACGCCGAATACCTTCGTGTTCACATCGAGCCCGACCGGCAACCAGACCGTGAACTCCAGCGCCTCGGTCGGTCCCTTCGTGGTCCAGGCCCAGGACCAGTTCGGCAACCCGGTCACCAACTCAGGCCCGTCGGCCGTGACTCTCACCCTCTCGAGCTCCTCGAGCGGGAGCCCGTTCTTCACCACCACCTCGGGTGGGACCACGGGCGTGACCGTCACCATCCCCAACGGGTCCTCCTCCTCGCCCAGCTTCTATTACTCCGATCAGGCTGCAGGCTCTCCGACCATCGCCGCCTCAGGCACGATCAACGGCGTGCTGGTCACCGGGACCAACAGCAGCTTCACCATGGTCCCCACGTCCGAGAAGACGCTGGCCATCACGACACAACCCTCGTCGTCGATCTTGAGCGGAACCACCTTCACCGTTGGCGTGAGCGTCGAAGACCAGTACGGCAACGTGATCACCACCGGGACAGGCAGCAACGACAGCCTCAAGGTCACATTGTCCTCCGGCAGCTTCGTCAGCGGATCGACCACCACGGCGACGGCCAGTGCAGGTGTGGCCACGTTCTCCAACCTGTCGATCAGCACCACCGGGAACTACACGATCACCGCATCGGACACCACGCATACGTCTGTTTCCTCAGCCGCCACCAGCCAGTTCTCCATCGTCCACCCGGTCGCGGTCCTCGAGAGCGCGACCACCAATACGGGCGGCAGCGCGACGTCCGCGACGATCACGTCGATCGGCTCCACGACCCCGAGTGCCGGGTCGACGATTCTCGTCTTCGTCTACGCCGAGGGACTGGCCTCGGTGCCGAGCCAGCCGACCGTTGCCGGCGCGGGCATCTCGGGCACCCCTGCGCTGGTTTCCAGCGCAGCACCGGGCGGCACCTACAAAGAATGGGCTTTCTCGGCGAACGCGTCCGGAAGCTCGAAGACGATCCAGGTCACGTTCAGCGGCAGTGTCAGCGACATCGGACTCGACGCCGTTGCGGTCACGGGTGACAACACCGCGGTCAATGCCACCGGACAGGCCACTACTGGTTCTGGGACCTCGCCCATCGCAACATTGACGAACACACCGGCGGCCGGCGATCTCGAGTTGGCCTTCCTGGGCACCCAGGGCAACAGCGGCGGCCAAACGACGCCGTCCGGATGGACACTCATTGAGTCCGCCAACAAGGCGAGCAACCCGGCCTACGGCACGGCGTCGTACTACACCAGCACGAACACCGGGACCTCCCAGACCTTCACGATCAAGAGCTCCGCGCCGTGGGCGACCATGGCACTCGACGTGCCGGTCATTTAGGAAGATCCGACGACATGACTTCTCTGCACGCCCGTTTCCAACGCTGGCGCTCCACCCGCCACCAAGACCAGAACACGCGACTCCGTCCTGCGGCATCGCTACGTGGGGGTCGCGCGGACGAATCGGGCTCAGTGCTCATTCTGGCCCTCATCTTCCTTGTGGTCGTGAGCGTGATCGTCGTGTCCCTGCTGTCCTGGCTCGGGACGAGCCTCACTGCCACGGCGAACGTCGGACAGCAGCGCTCGCTCGAGGCGGCGGCGACGAACGCCGTCAACCTCGCCATTCAGAACACCCGAACGACCTTCGCGGCTCAATTGGTGAACAGCCCGCCGTCGGCTTGCTGGTACAACTCGGGCGGCACGGGCCAGCAACCTCAGCCCGACCCCAGCAGCAACATCGATGTCGACGTGTGGTGTTCGATGTTCTGGCAGCCGTCGAGCACGAACACCAGGCAGATCATCTACTCGGCTTGCCTATCTACCGTGAGCGCCGCCACCTGCGCATCACAGCCCCTGCTCCAGGCCGTGGTGACGTTCGACGACTACACCACACCCGTCGTCGCCCCTGCACCGACCCCTGTCCCGTGCAACGTGACCGGCCTCTGCGGTCAGAGCATGACCGTGAACAGCTGGCAATGGAATCCAACTGTCCCCGCGGTGTCCTCGATCTCGCCGACGACCAGCTCTATCGCGGGGGGAACGACGCTGACCGTCACGGGAACCGGGTTCGTCCCTGGCTCGTCGGTGAACTTCGTGCAGGAGTCCAACAATGTGCCGAGTAGTGCCAACGTCGTGATCCCGGCGCAGCCGGCAACCTGCGTCACCGTGTTGCCCAACAACACCTGCACGCAGCTCACCGTCACCACGCCTGCGGTCACATCCGGTACCGACTACTTCGTCACCGTCTCGACGCCCGGAGGTACCAGTCCGTACGTCAATACCGTCGGAACCACCGACCTCGACGACCTGCAGTACACGACATTTCAGCCGACCGTCACGGCCATTTCGGGACCGAACATGACCGGCAACACGCCCCAGGGATCCGTGGGCGGCGGCAGCACCATCACCTTGACCGGAACCGGATTCTTCAACGCGACGAACTTTGCGGCGCAGGTGTCGTTCTGGTCAGGGAGCACCAGCTTCCAAGCGACCAATGTGGTGGTGAACTCCGAGACCTCTCTGACGGCGACGTCGCCGGCGGTCACGTCGACCGGCAACTGGTACGTGGTGGTCTCCACTATCGGCGGAAGCAGCTCGAGCACCAGCTTCAACTTCAACTATGGCGCCCAGGTGCCGCTCGTGATCAATACGACTCCGACGACGGGTGGTCCGAGCTCGAAACCTGCGGTCTCCTCGGTCTCCATCACTGGCAGCAACTTCCTCGCCAACGCGACGGCCGTCTCGTTCTACACGGGGGCCATCACGTCGACCAACTATTGCTCCCTGTTCTCCAGCGGCGTCAACGCATCGACCCCCAACGTCACGAGTTCGACCGCCCTCACCGCGACGCTGCCCTCCGGAACCAAGGGCCTGGTCAAGGGTACGGCGTACTACATCATTGTCGCCACGACGGTGAACGGCACGCAGTACTGCTCACAGCCCTACAGCCAGCCCGCCGACATCTTCACCTACACCGGATAGCCAGGACCTACTGCCATGTGGCTCGGACAAGGACCCTTCCTCCTGTGGGACATCGCTTCCTCGGAGAACCGGCTCGTCGACGTGATGCGGCCGTTCTCCTGGCGCGGCGGCACCACGCTGTTCGTGTCACGCCCACGGTCCGACCACGTCAACGCTTCGGGAAAGCCCGCCCCACAAGGTTCGGCCGATGGCACTTAGTCGCAGAGCCGAACGAAAGACCCGTCTCAGAAAGCATCTACGCGCTGTGAGGAGCAACCGATGAACACCATGCTGTCCTACAAGTACACGGCCACGAACGAGGATGGGAAAACCGTCAAGGGCGTCGAGTCGGCGGCTTCGGTCAGTGCCGCGCACCTGGCTCTCCTCCAACGCGGAATCCAGCCGACGGAGATCAAGGAGAACAGGAGCCTTCTCCAGTTCGAGGTCACCAAGAAGTCGGTGAAGCGCAAGGAGGTCATGCACTTCTCGCGGCAACTGGGTGTCTTCGTCAAGGCGGGTATCCCCATCATGGAAGCCCTCGAGACGCTCGCGGAAGAAACCAAAGACAAGCTCCTGCGCAAGGTGCTTCTCGACATGATCATGCAGCTGCGCGAGGGTGAGACATTCGCGGATGCAGCGGCGGCACATCCTGAGGCATTTCCGCGCTACTACGTGGCAGTTCTCGAGTCTGCTGAGCTCACGGGGACCCTCGATGTGGTCCTCGACGAGTTGGCTGACTACATCGAACGCGATGTCGAAGCGAGGTCCGCGATCACCTCGGCTCTGATCTACCCGGCCATTGTGGCGTGTATGGCCGTCGGAGTTGTCATCATTCTCGCCACCTTCGTCCTGCCGAAGTTCAAATCCTTCTTCGATTCTCTGGGTGCCAAACTGCCTCTCCCGACCAGAATGCTGCTCAGTGCCTCGGGGTTTGTCGAGAAGTGGTGGTGGGTGATTGCCATTGCCGTCGTGCTCTTTGCCGTGGGGGTCACCGTCATCCGGCGAACCGGTGCGGGAAAGGCGCAGATCGACGCACTGCTCCTCAAGCTTCCAGTCGTCGGGAGCCTCATCCAGGCTGCGATCGTCGAACGGATCTGCCGCGTGCTGTCCTCGCTCGTCACTGCCGGGGTCGACCTTCCGCGAGCCATGACTGTGACTGCGGAATCATCGAACAATGCCGTGTATTCCGCCGGCCTCAATCGAGTCAGGGAACAGATGATGGAGGGTGCCGGTTTGTCTCAACCTCTGGCCGAAACGGGCTTGTTTCCTGCTGCCGCCCGGCAGATGTTTCGAGTCGGTGAGGAGACGGGAACATTGGACAAGCAGCTCGAGACCGCTGCTGCCTTTTATCATCGAGAACTCGAAATCAAGGTCAAGCATTTCACGAGTCTGTTCGAGCCGATCGTCATCATCTTTATGGGAGTTGTCGTCGGTTTCGTGGCCATCGCTCTTGTCACCGCCATGTACGGCATCTACAAACAGGTCAACGTGAGCACCCTGCATGTTCTGCCCCTGTTTGCCCACTGGGTCACGAGCGGAATCCACCTCTAACTGGCGTTGCACATTCTCACCGGTTCGACAAATTCTGACGAACTAGACCTCAAGTTTTGGACCGATTTTGCCGATCCTCTAAATGCCCAACAAAGGCAGTTTCGTAGGAAAACAACGAGTGGTCGAGGTCTTGTGGTCACGACGAGTTTGAAGACGAAATCGTCAGGCTATTAACCCGTTAAGGGTTGGCGCTTTGACGGGCGGGGGACTCAATCAGGGGACCTCTTACACCAAAACGAGGGTCCTCTCTCTCTGGACGGCCCAAACATAGAAAGGCGGTATAGCGCGTGTTTCAGCGTTATCGCGAGATTCAAATGCGCAGGCAGGACGGGGAGACTGAATCCGGTTTCACCCTGATTGAACTGCTCATTGTCATTGTGGTGCTCGGCATCCTTGCTGCCATCGTCGTGTTCTCCCTCAGCGGAGTCAGCGGCCAGAGCAAGGCTGCTGCGTGCACATCCGACGGCAAGTCCATTGAGGTGGCGGCTGACGCCTACCAGGCCAGTGTCGGCTCCTACCCGTCGGCATCCAGCCAGCTGGTCGGAAGCTACCTGCACGCGTGGCCCGTCACCAGCAACGGATACTCGTTCTCGCTGAACAGCGGGGCGAGCACGGTGCAGGTGGAGACTGGAAGTGCCACGTCGTTCGTCAACTATGACGGCGCTGGCGGCTGCTCCGGCCTCTAAGGAGCTCTGCTCATAACCCGAAGTGCCCGGTCGCTGCTGACCGGGCACTTCGGGTTTGAGAACACCAATCTTTCGAAGCGCTGGACGGATCACCGAGGGAGCACCCGATGGAAACGCTTGTGAACGAGACCTTGAATCCTTGGCTCGAGGTTCTGTGGGAGCACCAGGGGTCCGACCTGCTCTTGACCGCCGGCTCGGCCCCGCGGGTGCGCATCGACGGTCGCCTGCAGCCCCTCGAGGGAACAGCCGTGCTGACCGGTGCCGAGATCACTCACATCGTCGAGGGGATGTTGAACCCCGACCAGCAGTCGGTCCTCGACGAAAACATGGACGTCGACTTCTCGCTCACCTGGCTCGACCGAGCTCGCCTACGTGGCAGCGCGTTCCACCAACGCGGCGAGATGGCGCTTGCACTGCGCATGATCCCCTCTCGCATCCCGTCGTTCGACGAACTGGGCCTGCCGCCCATCGCCGAATGGGTGGCCCGACTTCCTCGCGGCCTCGTGCTCGTCACCGGCCCGACCGGATCCGGGAAGTCGACCACGCTGGCCTCCATTATCAGCCGAATCAACGAGACGCGCGCCCTCCACATCCTGACGCTGGAGGACCCGATCGAGTATGTCCATCAGCACAACCTTTCCGCCATCAACCAGCGGGAGATCGGCGTCGACAGTCCGTCCTTCGAACGAGCGCTTCGCTCTGCTCTCCGAGAAGACCCCGACGTCCTCCTGGTTGGTGAGATGCGCGACATCGAGTCGATTCAGCTTGCCATCACCCTGGCCGAGACCGGGCACCTCGTCTTCGCCACTCTCCACACCAACGACGCCTCTCAGGCCATCGACCGAATCATCGACGTCTTCCCGGACTACCGGCAGGAGCAGATCCGGGTCCAGTTGGCGGCCTCGTTGGGTGCCGTGATCGCTCAGCGGCTGGTGCCCAAGATAGAAGGTGGCATGGTCGCTGCGTTCGAGATCCTCGTGGCGAATCACCCCGTCCGCAACCTCATTCGCGAGGGCAAGACCAATCAACTGCTCAATGTCATCACGACGAGCCAGCAAGAGGGCATGTGCACCATGGAGTCGAGCCTGGTCGACCTGATCCGATCCAACGTGATCAGCTACGAGGACTCCATGACCATTTCGACACATCCCAAGGAACTCGACCGGCTGCTCAGTCATAGAGGAGCGCTCGTCGGATCCAAATGAGGTCGGATCCACGAGGAGGCATCGCCCCAGCGCTCGAGGAGCCCCTGCGCGTGACGCAGCAATCCTGTCCACCGCCCGCCGCATCCCCACCCGGACCAGCGTTCGCATACCTGTCGATCCCGAATGCGACGACGAGGGACTCCGGATGGAGCTCATCCGCTGAGAGTGCGGTTTCGCCGACCCTCAAAAGTGGTAGCCGCTGAAGGGGCTCAGGAGTTCGGGTCCGGCGAAGATCGCGACCGCGCAGCCCGCCGCCAGGAAGACCCCGTAGGGGACGCGCTGCGCCCGCTCGATCCGCTTCAGAGCGATCAGCGTCACACCCACGATCGCGCCGATCAGGTTCGCGGCCAAAAAACCGAGGATCACATACCTCACTCCGAGCCAACCCAGAGCCAGGCCGAGGACCGGAGCCAGCCGGACATCCCCAAACCCGATGAGGCGTGGGCTCACGAGGTACATGGCGAGGAAAAGGGCAAACCAGGCACCCGCACAGATCGCCCCCACCAGCAAGGGGTGCCAGTCACCCGTCACGCCGGCTGCGAGAAGGAACAGCACGGCAACGCTGACCGACATCGGGTAGACGATCCGTTTCGGCAACACCAGGAGTTCGACGTCGATCCAGGACAACGCGAGGAGCCCCGCCAGGAAGACGAGAAAGGCCGGAAGGTCCCACGCGTAGCCAAACCGGGCGGCGGCTCCGGCAAACAGGGCGGCACCAGAGAGCTCCACCAGCGGATATCGAGCGGAGATCGGCGCCTGACAGTCCCGGCACCTCCCTCTCAGGACAAGCCACGAGACAACCGGAATGTTGTCCCGTTCGCGAATCGGGGAGCCACACGAAGGACACGACGACCGGGGCCGCACGATCGACTCGCCGCGAGGCACCCGGTAAATCACGACGTTGAGGAAAGAGCCGACGGCAAGGCCCAGCACCGCACAGAATCCGATGAGGACACCGAGCATTGGTTATGCCAACGCGGTGAACCGGATCACCGGACCAAGCTAATACGCCGCCCTTCGCGGGCGTTGGATCCGGGCTCGGGTCCGAAAGGCGCGCGAAACCAACGGATTTCCCGCATGGCCATTTTTCCTTCGGGGTATGGGAGGGAAGGTGACGAATAACCGCGGTTTCGAAGCACCTATCAACTACCTTTTTTCAGCGTATGAGCCTCCCGACTCTTCCCCGCAGTGGTGCTGCCGATCTGCCGCCGGACCGAGAGAACATGGCATCGAGCCCGAGTAGCCCGGAGGCAACACCTCAGTCCTGGTTCACCCGTCCGCTGCCGGGCTGGAAGCTCGTCGTCGGGTGGATCATCGCCTCCGGGTTGTTTCTGGGTGTCGTGTCGCTCTCCGGCGGACCTGCAGTCGGCGACGCAGGAGAGCTCATCTATCCCACCTGGGCCGTGTCACACGGGGAGCTGGCGTGCTTTTACCCACCACACCCGCACACCGAGATCCCGGCATTCGCCGCGCCCGTCTATCCGATCATCGCCGGTGCCATTGGCGCCGTCTTTCAGTTCGGAGACAGTGCCCACTTTCCCACCACCGCAGCCATGGGAACCAACTGCGACCACGCGATCACCGCCATGGTCCACTGGTCGGAGAAGGGAAATGCCGTCTGGCCGACGATCTATACGGGCTACGTCGGGTGGATCATCCTGATGGTCGGCCTGATCGTCTTCCTGCGTGCGTCCGACCGGGGAAGGACCGGCTGGGAACCGACGACACTCGCCGTGGTCGCCATCCTCCCGCCCGTATGGCTCTGCATCGAGATGTACACCCACCCACAGGATCTGGTTGCGATGGGTCTCGCCCTGGGTGCGGCGGGCTGTGCTTTGCGAGACAGATGGGTAGGCGCGGGAGTCTTGGTGGCCTTGTCCGTGCTGTGCCAGCCATTCGGCATGTTGGTCGCCCTACCGCTCCTGGTGGTCGTGCCGCCGGGACGAAGGCGCATGCACTACATCGTCAGCGCCGTTGCCGCCGTTGCCATCGTTTCGATCCCGCTCATCGCACTGGGCAGGGGCACCATCGCTCACGACATCTTCATCGGCTCAGGAAATGCCGTTGTCGGTGGTGGCTCGACCGTCCTCTGGGCGATCCACCTTCGAGGCACGACTGCGATCACCCTGTCGAGGGTGCTGCCTCTCGTGGTGTCATTCCTCATCGCGTGGTACGTCGTCCGCCGCAGCGGGAGGGCGGCAATCCTGCACGCTCCATTCCTCATGGCGCTCCTCGCCGCGTGCCTCGGCACTCGACTGGTCTTCGAGGACAACCTGTTCGCGTATTACTTCATGGCGATGGTCGTTTCCCTCATCGTGCTCGACGTCCTGTGCGGACGGATCCGAGAAACCGTGGTGGCCTGGATCGCCATGGTGACTCTGGTCTACAGCGAGTACTCGTTCCTGGTGTGGCGTCAGAGCTGGGGCAATGACGCCCGGAAATTCCTACCCCTCGTCGTGATGGTCGTCGCCTTGCTCATGATCATCCGGGCGGTGCTGAGTCACCGGGTCGGCTGGAACGTGGTCGTGTGGGCGACCGCGGTGGTCACGACGCTTCTCGTCTGGCCCATCAGCAGCGATCCTCTCAACGGCAAGCTGACGCAGCTGTGGGCCTGGCAGATCATCCTCGTGGGCATCGGCATGGCCCTGGCGATCGGGCCTCTCCAGAGAATGGTCAAGGGCGCCACGAAAGAACCTGATCCCGTGCCTGAACCGCTCGACACTCCGACGCCGGTCCTCACCTAACGCCACCCATCCCGAGTCGGACCGGACTCCGCTCGACGGCCGATTTGTCGTTCGCCGCGCCTCAGCTGTCGTACCCGTCCAGATGCGTCGAGTGCCACGCCCACGCCGAGGCCAGGATCTCCTCCAGCGTCCGCTCCGCCTTCCACCCGAGCACCTCCTGCGAGCGCGCCGTGTCGGCGTAGAGCGCCACCGGATCCCCGGGCCGGCGCGGCGCCACCGTGTAGGGCACGGGTCGCTCCATGACCCGCTCCGCCACACCGAGCACCTCGAGGACCGAGGAGCCCAGCCCCGTGCCGAGGTTCAGCACCGTCGTCTCGCCGCCGCCCTCGAGATACTCCAGGGCCCGGATGTGCGCGTCGGCCAGGTCGACGATGTGCACGTAGTCCCGGATCGCCGTGCCGTCGGGCGTCGGGTAGTCCGTGCCGTAGACCTCCAAGGGGGGACGCCGGCCCAGCACCGCCTTCATCATGAGCGGGATCAGGTTGATCGTGACCGTCCAGTCCTCCCCGATCGATCCGTCGGGCCACGCCCCCGCTGCGTTGAAGTAGCGCAGGCTCACCGAGCGCAGGTCCAGGCAACGGCCGTACCAGGAGAGCACCGTCTCGGTCATGGCCTTGCTCTCGCCGTAGGGGCTCTCCGGTCGCACCGCGGCGTCCTCGCGGACCGGGACCTGGTCCGGCGTGCCGTAGACGGCACAGGTCGACGAGAAGACGAGATGCTGGACTCCCTTGCCCTGGAGCGTCTCCATGAGGATGGCGCTCTTGGCCGCGTTGTTCCCGAAATAGCGCTGCGGCTTGGTCATCGACTCCGCCGGCGACTTGTACGCCGCGAAGTGCACCACCGAGTCGACGCCGTACTGATCGACGACGCCGGCCACCGCCTCGGGGTCCCCCACGTCGCCCACCACCAGCGGCACCTCACCCACCGACGCCGCGTTCCCGAACTCCATGGAGTCGAAGGCCACGACGTCGCGGCCCCGCTCGCGCAGGAGCTTGACGGTGTGGGATCCGATGTAGCCGGCTCCGCCGGTCACGAGAACGGTCATCGCCCCAGCCTGCCAAATGTCGCCGCCGCCCCGGAACCACAGGCCGCGCTCACCCCACGCCCAGCCGCGACCGCCCCTCACCGAACGCCCTGTTCAGCGCCCCGCGCCGCCACCGCCCACCCCGATGGCACCATGGAGCGATCACCGACGAACCCGAAGAGCACGACGCATCGGCCGGCGGCGGCTCCAGCGAACCACCCGAGCCACCCGAGGAAGCCGGCGGCTTCGACCGCTGGCGCCGCGAGTCCGCCCTCGGTGAGGTCGGCACCAGCATCGCCAAGGGGCTGCGCAACATCTTCGCCCCCACCCAGCAAGAGGTCGTCATCGTTGCCTCCGTCCCCGGCGAACCACCCGACGCCGATCAGCGGCTGCGGGTCGTCCTCGACCCCGACGACCCCACCAAGTCGGTGGCCATCCTCCCCAAGCCCCCGACCCCGACACGCCCCCCTGACCACCGCGACTCCCCGACCGTCCCGACCAGGGCTGACCCCCGTTCGTTGACTCCCTGACCCGCTGGACTTACCATGCAGTCAATCGGACATGTTGTCCGATGCCCTAGAGGAGTTGTCCGATGTCCAGCACCGTCGCCGACGTCGCCCCCGTCGATCTGTCCGACTCCCGGTCCTTCGTGGCCGGCGTCCCCCACGCCTACCTCGCCTACCTGCGCCGCCACGACCCCGTGCACTGGCAGGACGAGCCCGGCGGCCCCGGCTTCTGGGTCGTCACCCGGTACGACGACTGCGTCACCGTCAACCGGGACTACGAGCGCTTCAGCTCGTCCGCCCAGGGGACCATGCCCTTCGAGATGTCCGAGGACGAGAAGGCCCAGCAGGGCCTGATGATGCTCAACATGGACCCGCCGCTGCACACCCGCTACCGGCGCCTGGTCAACAAGGGCTTCACGCCCCGCATGGTGCGCGACCTCGAGGAGAGCATCCACCGCTCCGCCGACGCCATCATCGACTCCGTCATTGAGAAGGGCGAGGCCGACTTCGTCACCGACCTCTCCGCCGAGCTCCCCCTCCAGGTGATCGCCGAGCTCCTCGGCGTGCCCCAGGAGGACCGCCACCGCATGTTCGAGTGGTCCAACCGCATGGTGGGCAACGAGGACCCCGAGTACCAGGGCCAGGCCGAGGAGGCCATGGTCGCCGCCATGGAGCTCTACGCCTACGCCGCCGAGCTCTTCGGCAAGAAGCGCATCGACCCCCACACCGACCTCATGAGCGTGCTCACCACGGTCGAGGTCGACGGCGAGCAGCTGAGCGAGCTGGAGCTCGAGCTCTTCTTCCTCCTCCTCACCGTGGCCGGCAACGAGACGACCCGCAACCTGATGTCGGGCGCCATGCACGCCTTCTTTCAGAACCCCGAGCAGTGGCAGCGCCTGTTGGCCGACCGCAGCCTCCTGCCCACCGCCGCCGACGAAATGCTCCGCTACGTCACCCCCGTGATGAACTTCCGCCGCACCTCCATGCTCGACCAGGAGCTCAGCAACACCAAGGTGGCCGCCGGCGACAAGGTGGTCTTCTTCCACGCCTCGGCCAACCGCGACGAGGACATCTTCACCGACCCCGACACCTTCGACATCGGGCGCGACCCCAACCCCCACATCGCCTTCGGCGGCGGCGGTCCGCACTTCTGCCTCGGGCGCCAACCTGGCCCGCATGGAGATCCGGGTCATGTTCGAACACCTGCTCGACCGGGTGCCCGACATCGCCCAGGCCGGCGACGTCCAGCGCCTACAGTCCCAGTTCATCAATGGCGTCAAGCACCTCCCCGTCACCTTCACCCCCGCCGCTCCCGTCGGTTCCTGAACCGGCGGCCTGAGCGAGCGTCGGCGCGGAGCAGAACAGGCACGTGGCCCGGCGCTCGCCCGACTGCGCTGAAGGACGTCATCCGCGACTTCCGCCGCGACCAGATCCTCGACACGGCCCGGCGCCTCTTCGGCGAGCGCGGCACGACCGAGGTCTCCATGGACGAGATCGCCACCGAGGCCGGCGTCGCCCGCTCCACCGTCTACGTCTACTTCGCCAACCGCGACGAGTTGCTCCGCGCCTGCCTCCAGTCGATGTACGACGCCATGTTGGACACCATCGCCACGGTGGTCGAGGTCGACGCCGCCCCGGCCGAGCGCCTGCGGGGCCTCGTCCTCGGCCTGCTCGAGCGCATCGACGAGAGCCCCGCCTTCTTCCGTCTCGCCATGGCCACCCAGGCCACCGCCGGCGCCGCCGGCTCGGCCGCCGTGGGCGGCGCCCTGATGCTGATCGGCCTCGACATGATGCGCCTGATGGAGGACCTGCTCCACGCCGGCATCGCCTCGGGCGACTTCCGAGCCGACCTCGACCCCGAGCGCACCGTGACCCTCATCGGCCAGCAGGTCTACGGCGCGCTGTCCGTGCGGGCCGGCGAGCCCGATCCCATTCCGGCCGACAAGACCGCCGACGACATCTGTGCCTTCGTCCTGCGGGGAATTGGAGCCTGACCGACGTGCAATTCGACCTCTGGCTGCCCACTGCGAGTCCCATGACGACGCCCGAGCTCCTCGACGCCGTCGCCCGCGGCGCGCAGCACCGCGACATCGGCACCATCTGGGTGGGCGAGCACGTCGTGCTCTTCCCCGAGTACGCCAGCTCCTACCCCTACGCCGAGGACGGGCGCATCCCCGCGCCCCCCGGCAGCGGCCTGCTCGAGCCGCTGGTCACCCTCACCTACCTGGCCGCCCGCACCAGCACCGTGCGCCTGGGCACCGCCATGCTGCTCCTCCCCCAGCGCAACCCGGTCTACGTGGCCAAGGAGGTCGCCACCCTCGACTGGCTCTCGGGCGGGCGGGTCGACCTCGGGGTGGGGGTCGGCTGGCTCAAGGAGGAGTTCGAGGCCCTCAACGTCCCCTGGGAGCGCCGGGGCCGGCGCACCGACGAGTACCTCGAGGTGCTGCACACGCTCTGGGTCGACGACACGTCCTCCTTCCACGGCGAGACCTACACCCTCGACCCCTGCGAGATGTTCCCCAAGCCCCTCCAGCAGCCGGTCCCCGTGCACATCGGGGGCGAGACCCCGGCCGCCCTGCGCCGGGTCGCCCGCGCCGCCCAGGGCTGGCACACCTTCAACCGCACGCCCGAGGAGCTGGCCACGGGGCTGGCCGAGCTGGACGGGCACCTCGAGGCGGCCGGACGCAGCCGCTCCGACGTGCGCATCACCGTGTGCCCCTACTTCAAGCCGCTCACCCCCGAGGGGTCGAGCAGTACGCCGAGGCCGGCGCCGACGCCGTGGCCGCCCTCTTCTTCGCCTTCACGGTCGACGACGTGGCCAAGGCCTTCGACGACCTCGACGCCTGCCTCGAGACGGCTCGCCGCGTCGGCGGCTGACACGGCCGTCCCGGCGGGCCCACGACGACCCGCCCCTACACTCGCCCTTTGTGGTGTCCCCCGACTCGGTGTCTCCTGACACGACGTTGGGCGACTCGGTGTCCCCCGACACGGCGTTCGGCGTGTTCACCGACGCCGGGCCCTGGGTGGTCGACCCCGAGCACCTCGCCGTGGCGCCGCCACCAGGCCGTCCTCCGGGCTGCGCTCAGCGCCTCCATCCCCTACCTCGTGCGCCCGCGCGCCCTGCCGCCCGGCGCCCGCGTCGGCACCACCGTGCGCCACCTCGGCGGCGCCCTCGCCCTCTGGGCCGTCACCGACCGCCGCCGGGGCGGCGAGGCCTCGGTGGCCGGCCTGTCGCGCCGCCTGCGCACCGCCTTCGAGAAGCTCGGCCCGACCTACATCAAGCTGGGCCAGATCGTCGCCTCCGGTGACGGCGTCTTCCCGCCCGCGCTGGTGGCCGAGTTCAAGTGGTGCCGCGACCAGGTCCCGGCCGAGCCCTGGCCGGTCGTCGAGCGGGTCCTGAGCGAGGAGCTGGGGCGCCCGCTCCACCAGGTCTTCGCCTCGGTCGAGCACACCCCGCTGGCCGCCGCCTCCATCGCCCAGGTCCACGCGGCCACCCTGCGCGACGGCACCCCGGTCGTCATCAAGGTGCAGCGCCCCACGGTGACCCGCCGGGTGCGCCAGGACCTGGCCGTGATGGCCTGGGTGGCGCCCCACCTCGTCGGCCGCATTCCCGTGGCCGCCCTGGCCAACCCGCCCGCCCTGGTCGAGCTCTTCGCCGAGACCATCCTCGAGGAGCTCGACTTCCGCCTCGAGGCCGACAACATGCTGAGCGTCGCCCACGTCTTCGCCGAGCTCGGGCAGCGCTCGTTCGTCGTCCCGCGGCCCCACCCCACGCTCGTCACCCGCCGCATGCTCGTCATGGAGCGGGTCGACGGCTTCAACTTCGCCGACGTGGCCGGCATGCGGGCGGCCGGCATCGACACCGAGGAGGTCGTGCGCGCCGGCATGATCGGCTTCCTCGAGGGCGCCATGCTGCACGGCGTCTTCCACGGCGACCTGCACGCCGGCAACCTCTTCGTGCTCCCCTCCGGCAAGACCGCGCTGCTCGACTTCGGCATCACCGGCCGCCTGACCGAGCCCAAGCGCCTGGCCCTGCTCTCACTCATCGTCGGCGCCTCCAACGGGGACATCCCCACCCAGGTGGCCGCCATGCGCGACCTCGGTGCCTTCCCCGACGACCTCACCGTCGACGCAGGTGATCGAGCAGCTGGGCCTCGACCGCCCGCCGATCGACCCCACCACCATGACGCCCGACGAGCTGGTGGCCGAAATGCAGCGCTCCATCAAGTCGCTGCTCGCCCTCGGGGCCCGCATGCCCAAGGAGCTCATGCTCTTCGTGAAGAACATGATGTTCCTCGACGGCGCCATCGCCACCCTGGCGCCCGACCTCGACCTGTTCGCCGAGTTCGAATCGATTGCGCTGCACTTCGCCGCCAAGCACGGCGAGCGCATCATGTCCCAGCTCGGCCTCGAGGCCCAGGCGGACTGGGCGCCCGACCTCACGTCGGTCAAGGCCAGCTTCGGCCTCGACGAGTCGCACCAGAGCCTGACCCACCGCGAAATCCAGGAGCGCCGGGCCCAGGTGCGCGAGAAGTTCGAGGGTCACGACGGCGGCCCGGGTGGTCCGGGACTCCGCCGCCGGCGCCGCGGCCGTTCCTGAGCGCACCTCCCCGTTCAGGTCGTCCGACGGGCCGGCGCACGCTCGCCTGCTCAATGCGAAGCTACGCCCATGCACACCATCCGACCGCTGGAGACCGCCGATTGGGCAGGGCTGGAGCGCCCTGTGGGGCGGCTACCTGGCACTTCTACCGGGCCGAGCTGTCAGAGGAGACCAGCCGGGCCACCTTCGAGCGGCTCTGGACCGGCACGGAGGGTCTCTTCGGACTGCTCGCCCTCGACGAGGGCGGGGCGGCCGTCGGGCTGGCCAACTGCGTCGTCCACGCCACGACCTGGTCCCGGCGGCCCAAGTGCTACCTCGAGGACCTCTTCGTCTCGCCCGCCGCCCGGGGCGGCGAGCTGGGCCAGGCCCTGCTCAGGGCGGTGAAGCAGGCGGCCACCGACCGGGGTGCGCCCGACGTCTACTGGCACACCCAGCAGTACAACGGCCGGGCCCGCTCCCTCTACGACGTCGTGGGCGCCCCACCTCCTTCGTCGTCTACGAGATGTGAGCCGGCCGGTCGTGGCCCAGGCACACCGGAACGGTCGCTGTCACAGCGCACCTTTACGGTCCTTTCTCTATGCAATCGAACCACCCCAGCCCGACCGTTCGGCTCCCCCGTGGCGTGGTCACCGGGGCCCGGCGGATCTGCCGGTAGCGTTTCGCCCGAACCCATGGCCCCCCGCCGTCGCAACGCGACCTCCACCTCGAACTTCGGCGTCGGCCGGCGCGAATCACACGTTGCCGACGCGTTCTACGCCCGCTTCGAAGCTCCGGAGCTGAGCGCAGACGAGCAGGTGCAGCCCGCACCAGGCCGGGGTCGTCGCCCTGCACGGCGATGCCCGCCGGATGGATGCGCTAGCAGGACGACTCGGTGGCCCTCGTCGTCACCTCACCTCCCTACTTCGCGGGCAAGCAGTACGAGGAGGAGCTCGACCGCGAGGGTGTGCCCGGGTCCTACATCGAGTACCTGGCCCTGCTGCGCGACGTCTTCGCCGAGTGCAAGCGCGTGCTCGAGCCGGGCGGTCGCATCGCAGTCAACGTGGCCAACCTCGGGCGCAAGCCCTACCGCAGCCTGGCCGCCGACGTCATGACCATCCTCCAGGACGACCTGCACCTGCTGCCTCGGGGCGAGATCGTCTGGCAGAAGGGCGAGGGGGCGAGCGGCTCGTGCGCCTGGGGCTCGTTCCGCTCGGCCGCCAACCCCGTCCTGCGCGACGTCACCGAGCGGGTCGTCGTGGCCAGCAAGGGTCGCTTCGGCCGGGCGCTGAGTCCCAAGGCGCGCAAGGCGGCCGGGCTGCCGCACGAGAGCAGCATCGGGGCCGACGACTTCATGGCCCTCACCCTCGACGTGTGGGACATCCCGCCCGAGAGCGCGGTGCGCGTGCGCCATCCCGCACCCTTCCCGGTCGAGCTGCCCCAGAAGCTCATGGAGCTCTACACCTTCAAGGGCGACCTCGTGGTCGACCCGTTCAGCGGGTCCGGTTCGACGCTCGTCGCCGCGCTGCGCTGTGGCCGCGACGCCGTGGGCTACGACCTGGACCCCGACGTACGTGGCCCTGGCCGAGCAGACGGCTGGCCGAAGAGCGTGCCGAGGGGCAGGACGGCGGGGCCGTTCCTGCTGTTGCGCCCGGTCGGGCCGGGACCACCCGTGGCCGACGGGGTGTCGGCGTGCGGCGCTGGCCCGCCAGACCATCGAGGCGGCCGGCTTCACCGACGTCCGGGCCGACCGGCGGCTGCGCGGGCTCGGCCTGGCCGTCAGCTTCACCGCCGCTCGACCGCGTCGGGCGCACGTGGTACTTCGATCTGGCCGGCTCCCACTCGGCCTATCGAGGCGGCATGGCGCGGTCCGAGACGGTCTGGCGGACGCTGGGGCGGGCCCACGTCATGTCCACCAACGACATCACTCCCCTGGTCGTCCTCACCACCCAGCTGCCCCGGGCCGGCACCGAACCGGACCGGGCGTTGCGGGCAGCGGGTCCCGGCGCCATCTTCGACGCCGTCGACCTGCTGTCCCCTCCGGCACGAGAGCGGCTGGCCACCTACGCCAAGGGACGGAGCCGGCACGCCGCTGCCCGGGTTCTGGTCCACGTCCGACCTGGCGCCCGGCGCGGTCTGATCCCGTGGGGACGGTCGTCGCCTGCGCGGTCGTGCGCGACGACCCGCCGCGCATCTTCGTCGCCGAGAACATGGAGACGCTGCACTGGGTGCTGGCCTGCCAGCTCGTGGCCACGACGCCGGGGCGGGATCTGCCGCCGGGCGAGCGCGAGACGCTGCGCCAGGCGCTGCGCGAGGAGCGCTGGGGCGACGCCGTGTTCGCCTTCATCGCCCGTACCGGCGTGGCGGTCGACGTCTACGAGAGCACGGAGCTGCACCTGGCGGCCGACGCCGCGGTCGGCCCGCTCGAGCTACAGCTCACACCCCTGTTCACCGACTGAGCCCGCCGCGTGCTGGCGTCAGGCGTCGTGCCTGGCCCGCCGCTCGCCCGTGGAAGGATGCCTCCATGCCGAGTGACCGGACGACGGTGACCGAGCTCGGGACGGCGCTCGGCATGCTGGGCGCGGCCGACGTCGACGAGGCTCTGCGCTCGCGCACGCCGGTGATGCACAGCGTCTCGCCCGAGTTGTGGGAACGGCTCGGCCAGCTGCGGGCCGGCGGCGCCTACGACGCGGAGTTCCACGCCGCCTTCGAGAACGGGCGGGCCTTCCTCGCTGGCCGACGACGGGCTGCGCGGTCGGCTGCCCCGGATCGTGGAGTGGAAGGGCACGGGCCGGGCGCCGGGCGACGAGGTGGCGCCGATCGACCTGCGGGTGGACCACGTCTACCTCGTCAGCTGCAAGTACCTTTCCAAGATCCTGTTCAACGTCTCGCCGGCGCACATCTTCGACGACCTGCTCGTCGGGCGGCAGTCCCGTCCCCGCCCGAGCACCCGCGACGCCGGCGCGCCGACCCAGCGGCCCGGCTGACCCGAGCGGGCTCGGCCCACCCAGCGCCGGCCTGAGCGGCGACTGGTACGCCGAGGTGGCGCCGGCCGAGTACCAAGCGCTCTACGAGGAGGTGCACCGGGCCCTGCTCGAAGACTCGGCGGCGACCGGCGACGGCGTGCCGCGTCCTGGCGGGCTCCGGATCCGCGCGCTCGCCGCGGGCAGGGACGCGCCCACCGTCCTTCGCACCCTCGGCGTTTCCCGGCCTCGAGAACGGCGCGGAGTCCGCCCGGCAGCCGACGGGCCGGCGGCGACCGCCGGCCGACGCCGCGGATCCTGCGCACGCTGCCCGGCGCGTGCGGTCGACCTCACGGCCGAGCAACGCGACGCGCTGGGCGACTGGCTCAAGGCGGGCTGGCCCGGCGAGGCCCGCGCCGCCTATCAACGCCTGGCCGACCGGGTGTCGTTCGTCTCGGTCCATCGATGGCAGCAGGCCATGGACGAGCGGGGCGGCCGCGGCGAGGCCATGCTCTGGCGGCTGCTCCGCATGGGCAGCGCGCCCTACTTCGTGCTCGGCTCGTCGGCCACGCGCTCCCTGCGCCTGCGCATCGCCACGCCCTGGGACTGGCGCGAGCACTTCTCCCTCGGCGCCATCTCGCTCGACCGAGCAGCGCGGCGGCCAGCCCCGGGTCGGCTGGCAGGCCGTGGTGCGCGATCGCTCGACCTCCGAGATCGTCGAGCTCGAGGGTCACATCGAGGTGCGCTGGAGCCACGGGCGCTTCGGCGGGCCGCCCGAGGCGAAGGGCTACCTCGACACACCACACCATCTCGTCCCGGGGTACTTCGCACTGCAATGAGCGTCATTCGATCCCACCGCCCTGGCGCCGCCGCTGCGCGTCCCGGTCCTCCACGGCCGCGACGTCGTCCTGCGTCCCTGGTCGATCTCGGACCTCTCGCTGGTGCGGCAGGGCTCGGCCGATGCCTTCGTCCCATCCATCTCGTCCATCCCCCGCCAGCTACTCCGACGACACGGGCCGCGCCTTCATCGAGCGCCAGCACCGGCGGGCCAGCCGAGGGCGACGGCATCTCGTTCGTGATCGCCGAGCAGTCGGCGCCCGCGCTGGGGATCGGTTCGATGGGACTGTGGCTCCACGAGATTGAGAGCGGCCGGGCCTCGGTCGGCTACTGGCTCCTCGAACGCTTCCGGGGCCGCCGGCTGGCCACGGACGCCCTGCGCACCCTGGTCGACTTCGCCTTCAGCGGCCCCGGCATCCCCCGCCTCCACCTCTTCGTCGAGCCGTGGAACGTCGCGTCGGCCCGCACCGCGGAGGCGGCCGGTTTCGTCCGCGAGGCCACCCTGCGGGGCTGGGAGCGCATCGACGGGGAGCAGCGTGACGCCGACTGTTTCGCGTTGCTTTCCGGGGAGTGGCGGACGGCCCGGGGCGGCTGAACGATGTTCCGGCGGGACCAACACGAGGAGGACCTGGCGGCACGGCTCGATCGCCTCATGGTCGACAGTGCTGGCTGGCGGACGAGCGGGAGCGACTCGGCGGGTTGCGCGCCCGCCTCTCCCCCGACTTCGTCTACGTGGGGCCCGATGCCGTGTTCGACGGCGCCGACGGCCTGAGCGAAGCGTTCGCCCGCTACCGCCACGACCGCGGCCTCGGGGCCGTCCTCCGCCGCACCAGCCCGGTCGACCAGCACCACGGCTGGTTCCGGTTCACCTGGGCGAGAATGGAGCGCGGCCGGACCGCCGTGGAAGGCTGGGCCATCGGTTCACTCGACGATGCCGGCGCCATCCGCCGCCTGGTCGTCTTCGAGGGACTCCAGCCCGGCCGCCGCGCCGGCAAAGACTGAACGGGAGGGACGCAGATGGTGGTGTTGGTCGAGGTGGCCGATGGAGTGGCCACGGTAACGCTGAACCGTCCCGAGGCCCGCAATGCGATTTCGGGCGAGCTCAACCGCGAGCTGGCATCGCGCCGTGACCGAACTCGACCACCGCGACGACGTCGGCTGCATGATCCTGACCGGTGCCGATCCCGCCTTCTGCGCCGGCGTCGACCTCAAGGACCTGTCACGCGAGGATCGCTCCGAACAGAGGGAGCGCCTGGCGAACCCGGCCAAGCACGTCGGCATGATCCCGCCCCACGAGACGCCGATCATCGCGGCGGTGAACGGTGCGGCGGTGACCGGCGGCTTCGAGATCGCGCTGAACTGCGACTTCCTCATCGCCTCGGACCGGGCCCGCTTCGCCGACACCCATGCCCGGGTCGGCGTGATGCCCGGCGGAGGTCTCACGGTACGGCTGCCCCAGCTGATCGGGCCCGATCGGGCCCGGCGCATGAGCTTCACCGGCGACTACATCGACGCGGAGACGGCCTATGTCTGGGGTCTGGTGACCGAGGTGGTGCCCCACGAGTCGTTGCTGGCCCGGGCGCACGAGATCGCGGCGGCCGTCGTCTCCATCCCGAGCGAGTCCGTGCGCGAGATCCGGCGGATGTACGACCACATCGGCGCCCTGTCGGGACAGGAGGCATGGGAGGCCGAGTCGGCCTGGTCCCGCCGCTGGATGGCCGAGCGCTTCGACCAGTCCCGGCTGGCCGCCGAGCGCGAGAAGATCATGGCCCGGGGGCGGGCCCAGACCGTGGGACTCGACGGCGCCTCGGCGTGAAGGTCTACGCGGGCATGGACCCGCGCTGCAGCCTGGCCGAGGCGATCGCCCACGCCCAGCGGGTCGAGCGTCTCGGCTACGACGGGCTCCACGTCGCCGAGACGGTGCACGACTCACTGGCCGTCGCCCTTTTGGCCGCCGAGCACACCGAGCGCATCACCGTCCGCACCAGCGTGACGCTGGCCTTCACCCGCAGCCCGACCCTGCTGGCCTACGCGGCCTGGGACCTGTCGAGGATGAGCGGCGGCCGTTTCCATCTCGGGTCTCGGCACCCAGATCCGCCAGAACATCGAGGACCGCTACGGGGTGCCCTTCGGCGACGATCCGATCGCCCGCCTGGGTGACTACGTCGGCGCGGTGCGGGCGGCCTTCGCCTCGTTCGCCACGGGAACGCCGCCCTCCTACGAGAGCGCCCACTACCGGGTGACCCGCATGCAGCCGTACTTCAACCCGGGCCCCGACCGCGACACCGTCGTTCCGCCGATCTACCTCGGCGGCGTGCAACGCCGGGCCTGCGCCCTGGCCGGGGCGGTGGCGGACGGCTTCGTGAGCCACCCGACCAACTCGAACCCGCGCTACCTGACCGAGACCTGCCTGCCGGCGCTCGCTCGAGGGAGCTCGTAGCGCTGGGCGCGACCTGGGGGCCGCCGGCTTCGAGACGGTCGTGGGAACCAGCGTGATCTCGTCGTCAACGCCGGCCGGCCTCCTGGCCGAGCGGGAACGCCAGCGGCGGCTCCTGGCCTTCTTGTACTCGACGCCGGCCTACGCACCGACGCTGCGCCTCTACGGCTGGGAGGACCTCGGGCCCCGGCTGCGCGACCTCATACGCCGCGAGCGCTGGGACGACCTGGGCGACGTGCTCTCCGACGAGGTCCTCGACACCCTGGTCCCCTGCGCGACCTTCGACGAGCTGGCCGGGCCTGCTGCTCGAGCGCTTTGCCGGCTTGGGCCAGGGCATCCTCGTCGCCGGTGCCCGCGGACCCGGCGGAAGACGACGCCTTCGGTGCGGTGGTCGCGGCGGTGCGAGCCGGCTGACGACGGCTCAGCCGGCCATGGGGAAGATGACGTCCTCGCTTGCCATGGCCTCGATCGCAGCGGCCCGTTGCGTCTCGTCCAGGCCGGCGTAACGATCTGCCGCGTCGAGCACCCGCGGCAAGAGCGGGATGTCACCGGGCGTACAGAAGGCGTGCACGCCCGGTGTCGACAGCGCGAAGTGCACGCCACGGTCGATGGCGTCGTCTGTGGCCACCGGTTCGTACCACGAGGCCGCCCAGCGCTCCCCGAGCCCGTCGGCCAGGGCTCGTCCGTCGGCCCAACGTCGCCAGGCCACGGCCTTGATGGCCATGACCCCGATGTCGCGTTCGGCGCAAACGGCCAGCAACTCCTCGGCCGGCTCCCGGTACTCGGGCCGGGACCAGAGGGCGGGATAGACCGGAAACATGACCGTGTCGAGATCGAAGCGGCGCAGAGCCTCGAGATGGGACCGCGGCACTTCGAGGTCGTGGCCGGTGATGCCGGCGAAGCGGGTATGACCCGCGTCGCGCAGGGCGATGATCCGCTCCAGTGCGGCCGAGCGGCGGTCCAGCTCGGCCAGCGAGGTGACGGCATGGGCCTGGTAGAGGTCGAGCACCTCGGCGTTGAGCAGCCGCCGCGTGGTATCGAACTGGTCGGTCACGCCGTCGGGGTTGGCCCGCAGTGTCTTGCCGGCGATGAAGATCTCGTCACGGTATGCGGCCAGGTGAGGACCGACCACGGCTTCGGCCGCCCCGTACTGCGGCGCGATATCGAGGTGATTGACGCCACGGGCCATGGCCTGGCGCAACCACTCGCCCGCCTCTGCCTCGGTGGCGTCCCAGCAGGCGGCGCCACCGAGAATGGCCACACTGCTCTCGTGGCCGGTCCTGCCCAAGCGTCGACGTTCCACCCTGACCCCCTTAGCTCTTGAGCTTGAGGATGTTGAACAAGGCGCCGCCCGGATCGGCCAGCACGGCCATGCGTCCGGGCTCGATGTCCATCGGGCCCATGAAGAGCGTCCCGCCGAGCTCTTGCGTCCTTGGCCACCGCGGCGTCGGCATCGTCGACGGCGAAGTAGACGCCCCAGTTGGGTGGCACGTCCGCCGGCATTTCGGGCGGCTTCGGCATCATGCCGCCCACCGAGCGGTCCTGCACCTTCCATTCGGTGTAGGGGTGGGCTCCGCCCGCCCCCTGCTCTTCGGCACCCCAGCCGAACACCGCGCCGTAGAAGGCCTTCGACGCCGTCGACGTCGGTCGTGATGAGCTCGCTCCAGCACCACGTGCCGGGCTCGTTGACCAGCTGAGCGCCGATATGCGACCCGGGCTGCCACAGGCCCAGCACAGCTCCGGCCGGATCGGCGAAGATCGCCATCCGGCCGACGTCCATCACATCCATCGGTTCGACGAAGACGGCGCCGCCGTTCGCCTTGACCTTGGCGATCGTGTCGTCGGCGCTGTCCACGTTGACGTAGGTCATCCAGGCCGCAGGGAAATCCGGGTTCATCTGAGGGCCCAAACCGGCGACCGTCTTGCCGCGCAGCTCGCAGACCGAGTAGCCGCCGGCTTCGGGGGGTCCCTCAGGGCAGTCCCATCCGAGCAGGCCTCCGTAAAAGGCTCTGGCGGCAGCCAAATCGGGGCTGCTCATGTCCACCCACGAGGGGACTCCGTCGTCGTAGCGCTCGATCTCCATCACGCCTCTCCTTCGTTCGGATACCCCCGTCCGTTTCGACGGTATCCGATCGATCGCCCACCTGCACTGGTCGGGATGAGAAGATCACAGGAGTGTCACGCAACCGAAAGACCCGATGAGCCTCAATCCGATCGGCTCGCGGATGGAGCTGATGGCGCAGGGCATCGCCGAGCGCATCATCTCCCTGGTCCTCGACGCCATCGACATGAACGCCATCCTCGACAAGGTGGATATCGAGCGGATCATCGACCGGGTGGACATTGACGGGATCGTCAAAAAGGTCGACATCGACGGCATCGTCGGCCGGGTCGACATCGAGAAGATCGTCGAGTCGATCGACATGGACAAGATCGTCTCCCGTATCGACATCGACGCCATCGTGGGCCAGGTCGACATGGACGCCATCATCGGCCGCCTCGACATCGACAAGATCGTCGAGCGCGTGGACATCGACAAGATCATCGAGCGGGTCGACATTCAAAAGGTGATCGAACGGGTCGACATCAACGCGATCATCGAGCAGGTCGATGTCGACAAGATCGTCGAACAGACCGAGCTCGGCTCCATCATCGCCCGCTCCACCACCGGCGTCCTCACCGAGATCCTCGACGTCATCCGAGCGCAGGGCGTCGGCCTGGACGACTTCGTCCTCCGCTGGGGGAACCGCGTCGTCGGGCGTGGGCGCAAGATCAAGAGTTGGCCCGACGGACCGCCCCTCCTCGTGCCAGCCGGTGCCGACGTGAGTACGGTCCCCGTTCCTTCCGCCGAGCTCACCGTCGGTCGGCAAGGGCACTACGCCGGCGCCGTCAGCCGGCTGGTTGCCTTCGCCGGCGACGTCGGGGCGTCCTGGGGCCTCTACACCTTGGGTGTGGCGCTCCTGAACGCTGCCGTGAAGCTGGCCTCGGGTCACAGCTTCACGCTCTCCAACCACCGGATCGCCGGTGGCATCGTCCTGCTCGGCTGGGAGTTCATCTACTTCGCCTACCAGTGGGCGGTCAGCGGGAAGACGCTCGGCATGGCCGTCTTCGGGATCCAGGTCGTGACCCGGCAGGGTGCGCCCATCACACCGCGCCAGGCGTTGCTGCGCACGATCGGGCTCGGCCTGACCCTGCTGACCCTGGGCATCGGCTTCCTGGGCATCGTGTACTCGCGGGAACGCCGAGGGCTCGACGACGCCATCGCCGGAACCGCCGTCGTCTACTCGTGGGATGCCCGGGCGGCGCGCCTGCGCTGGATGGCCCGCCAGGAACCCTCGCCGCGCCCGGCCTCGCAGTCGCTCACGACCCCGCTGAGGAGCGCATGGCGGCCTCTACGATGCCGCCATGTCCTTCACCGAAATCACCCGGCCCCACCCGCAGGTGGCCGTCGTCACGCTGAATCGGCCCGAGCGCATGAACGCCATGGCCTTCGACGTCATGATCCCCTTCCGCGACGCGTTGCGGGAGATCGGTAGTGACAACTCCGTACGGGTCGTCGTCATCACCGGCGCGGGACGGGGCTTTTGCTCGGGGGCCGACCACGAGAACCCGGGCTCGATCCCGAATCTGGACGGACTGACCCTGCCCACCATTGCGCTGCGCTCCATGGAGATGCTCGACGACGTGATCACGACGATCCGCCGCCTCCACCAGCCGGTCATCGCGGCCGTCAACGGCGCCGCCATCGGCGGTGGGTTCTGCCTCGCCCTGGCCGCCGACGTCCGCGATCGCTTCGGAGGAGGCCTACTTCCGCGCCGCCGGCATCAACAACGGCCTGACCGCGGCCGAGCTCGGACTCAGCTTCCTGCTCCCGCGCAGCGTGGGCCATTCCCGGGCCGCCGAGATCATGCTCACGGGTCGGGACATCGACGCCACCGAGGCGGACCGGATCGGCCTGGTCTCGCGGGTGGTGGCACCCGACCAGCTGCTGCCGGCCTGCTTCGAACTGGCGGACCGCATCAACGGGTGGAGCCGGGCCGGCGTCGAGCTGACCAAGCGCCAGCTGTGGAACAGCCTCGACGCCAGCAGCCTGCAGTCGCACATGGACGCGGAAGGGGCCTCGCAGCTCTTCGTCCGCATCACGACACGGAACTTCGAGGAGTCGGTGGCCGCCCGCAAGGAGGGGCGGACGCCGCACTTCACGGACTGAGGAGGGTCGTCAGGGCGAGTTGACCAGGGAGTTGGCCGCCATGGTCAGGTAGTCCCGCAGCTCGACCGCATCGGCCGGCTCAATCCGGCCGCCCTGCTCCAGCTCGACCAGGGCGGCGAGCATGTGCCGCAGCCAGGCGTCCCGCTCGGGCGGGCCGATGACGAAGGGGGCGTGGCGCATCCGGAGCCGGGGGTGGCCGCGCTCCTGGCTGTAGGTGCCGGGACCGCCCCAGTACTGGATCAGGAACAGGGCCAGATGCTCGGACGACTCGGTGAGATCGTCCGGATAGAGGGGCCGGAGCAACGGATCGCCCGCCACACCCAGGTAGAACCGCTCCACCAGATCGACGAAGAATTGCTCGCCGCCGACCCGTTCGAACAATGCGTCCACGGGGTCGAGAGTAGAGGCTTTAGACTGCCCACTCGATTCGCGGCCGTAGTTCAATGGTAGAACCTCAGCCTTCCAAGCTGATGATGCCAGTTCGATCCTGGTCGGCCGCTCTCTTTGAAGTCCCTGGTGACACAAACCGGCTGCGTCGTTGTGTGTCGCTCCGCGGTGGAACGCACGTCCGCAGACCGTGACTCCGCCCTTCGCGGTGAGGAGCAGTGGAGAGAGCCACGTGACTCGACAATGAACCTTGATGCCTGATTTCTCCCCATCCACGATGTCAAGAGGTAATCGAGACAGTCCTCCCGTCCGCCTGAAAGGTGGGACACTTCGGCACTTTCGGGCTCGTCCGTACGCATGCAAACCTGATGTCCCCCCACCCCACGAGAAGGAACTGCCCAGATGGACCAGATCACAGAAATCGAGCTCCAGGGGCTCCTTGACCGGGATCGCATCGTGGCGCTCATGAATCGCTACTTCGCCTCGATCGACGACGCGAGTGGCCTTGATGCCGAATGGGCGCGCTCGATCTTCAGCGAAGATGTTCGCGTCGAGCACCGGGGCTTCACGCTCGAAGGCATCGACGACTTAGCCGTCGGCAACCGATTCGTCCGGGACGGTTGGGACCGCACCTTCCACATCAGCACCAACGCTCAGGTCGAACTCGACGGCGACAGGGCCCACCTCCGAGCTCAGCTACTAGCCATCCACGTACATCCGGCGTCGACCCCGCCCGAGCCGTACGTCATCGCCAACGTGTTCGAAGCCGATGCCGTTCGTACCTTCGAGGGATGGCGGTTCCAGACGCTGAACCTCCGACCGGTGTGGTCGAGCGGACGGTCCCACTTCGACGTCGAATCGAGCGGGCAGTGACCGTCGCACTGCCCCAAGAACTCAGAGATCTAGTCGAACAGGGCCCGCTTACGTACGTCTCAACCATCAACGCCGACGGTAGCCCTCAGGTGACCGCGATCTGGATCGGTCTCGACGGAGACAACCTCATCAGCACCCACATGCGGTACAACGCGAAGCTCCGCAACATGGAGCGCGATCCCCGGGTTGTGCTGTCGTTCGCCCCGCCCCAGCGGCCCGGTGACTGGATGAGCCCGCACGCCATCATCCGGGCAACCGCCACCATCGGGCCCCTCGGTCCAACCGGGCCATTGCTAACCCGACTCGCCAAGGCCTACGTCGGACACGATGCCGAGTACCCGGACCAGTCTCAGACCGGGTACATCGTGCGGTACTCGATCGACCGCATCGGCGGCGTGGGCCCTTGGGCCGAGGTTGCCAACTGACGATCCCTCCGATGCCTCGAGCAGATCCAGGGCGTCCCAGCGCCCCCGGGAACGTGATGGTTGGAAGACGTCTACAACGTGAGCATCGCCGTCAGCGAGATCGATAATCCCGTTGGCAGGCAACCGAGGTATCGTCCTCACGCGCCGCCTCGGTGGTTGGTTCAAGCCGCTCCTGCCCGTGTCGGAGACCCGATGTCAGGTCCAACACTTGGACGTCTCCCTGCTCCCCACGCACTCGAATAGTGATCCGAATCCCGCAGACGGCAGTATGCAGGGTGCACCAGAGTCAAGACCGGTTGAGAAATCAGGAGCGAAAGACATCTATGCCAGCGCCATACGCCGACAGCCCGGGTCGATGGGAGTTCCTCACGTCGAGTAACGGCCACGCCGAAATGTCCTGGACGCCGACTCCCGACATGGCGAACCCCTTTGGGAGCGTCCACGGCGGCATCATCGCCACCGTCATCGACGAGTCTTGCGGAGCCGCACTGATGCCACTGATCGAAACCCCGTCCGCACCTACGGTCTCGCTCAACGTCGAGTATCTCGACGCGGTCCAAATCGGCGGCACCTACACCATCCGGAGCGAGATCGTGCGGAAGGGCCGGGCGATCGCTATTGCCGATGCTCGCATCCTGGACGGGGACGGCAAGCTTCTCGTCCGCGGCACCTGCTTCTTCCAGCTCCCACGTCCAAAGGCGCTTCAATGACATAGAAGTCCGCGGGGAGGGCCTGCGGCGCTGCAGAGAGTCTGCTTTCGCGGATCGGCGTGAGAGCGAACACGCGGCCAGATGGGATCCCTTCGCATCCGCCCGCGTGACACTTCGCCAGAGGATCAATGCGAGTCATTCAGTGGCGGCGCGGCGGCACAACCGGGCGGGCGCCTCCGACCCCCGGGGCTCAGCCACAGTTCGCCGGGGAGGACGCAACGGAATACGCTCTACAGGTGGCGCGCATCAATGCCCCGTGGACGACTGGACGAAAGCTGTTCTTCATCGAAAACACCATTTTCGTGGCCTGCATGATCGGTGGACTCATCTACCTCTTCACCGGCCACAAGGTCTCTCGCGTCTTTGGCAGCAGCCATCTTCATTCTTGTGGTCATGCTCATCCATGCAGTGTTGCGACAGACATATTTCAAGCAGGTGATACCGGAAATCCAAAGTCATCGACAAACAAACTCGGAGTGAAGTGTTCCTGGCAGTGCGCCCGTTCGTCTGAACGATGGGTCAGTGCGAGACACTCGTGCGAGGCCATGGCGTCAGAGTGAATCGTTTGGACGCCTCTTCGCGACAACCGTGAAAAACGAGCCCGGACGGGGCGTTCCTTCCGCCACATAGCTCTGTTCGTGATACGTGACGTTGGTCTCGGTACGACCAAGCACCTCGGCAAATCGAACGAACAACTGAGGGCTGAACTTCCACCAGACATGAGCGGCGGGCTCCTCATTCGTTGAGAACCAACTCATGCACGGCTTGTCTTGAGGTAACTCAGGCTGATGCACGTCGGTGATCACCAGATTGTCCGCGAGACCCGCGCAGCCCTCAACTACACGCAGCGGGTCTCGGACGTGCAGCAACAGGGCGCAGATGACGGCGTAATCGAAATGGCCCAGGTCCTCGGGCAGGTTGTAGATGTCTCCGTAGAACACGCGCGCCTTGCTGGCGAATCGCTCGTGGGCGAACCAATATGCATCCCGAACGTGCTCGATACCGTCGCTCACCTCGGCGACGAAGGCGTCGAGGTCAAGGTGCACATCGGGCACCACGTCCCAAGGATGATCCGGCGGAAGTTCCACGGATACCACTTCTGCGCCCTTGGATTCCATGTAGAACGTCAGGTATCCAGAGGCGGGCCCGATCTCGAGCACGCGCTTGCCTGCGAGGTCGACGTCCCCGAGGTAAGCCTCGGTGTTGCCCCGTAGGTCCCACATCCCTCCGCCCGTCACTCCGTACCCGGGAATGTCCATCCGGTGGTAAAAGTGGCAATCGGCGCCATTCTCGACGTGACGGGGCGGGGCGTAGAGGTCGGCGGAATTCATGGCTCGGAAGCTACTCGCGGGTCTTGCGACGAGAGCGCCCCCTTCCTCCGGTTCTACTCGTGATCCACCTCCCTCGATAGGTACCTGAGGAAATCTCCTTGGGTCTGAACCCGACCAAGGACGCGTGCGGTGCAGTGGAGCCCGTGGTCGAATGTCGCCTGTCCTCAGGCGGTGAGGGACGCCATTTGGTTGGCCACGATGAGTCCTTGAGTCGTCCCGGTCGAGGTATGGCTCGGCGCTGTACGAAGGCGCCTTGCGTGCGCCGGCTGGCGGGCATGCCTGCGGCTCTCCACAGTTCTTGGTTGCCTTCTGCCACCCGTCTGGATTCCACCCCAAAGCGAGCCGGTGGTTCAGGTGCCGGGCGTGACCACCGGGCTGACGTCGTAGCGCAATTCCCCGCTCGACACGTCAATGTCGTAGTACTCGACACCCGTCTCCACCTGCGGGGTGTCCGCGCCAAACGCCACCGCGATCTTATTCGCGGCGTTGCGGATGATATCGAGGGTCAACTCGGTTGCCGCGGCAGGACCCAGCGCGTCCACGACCTGGTCACCGAGCCTGGGGGGCCATCGGATCGGTTGCCACACGAAGGCATCCACGACCTGGAGGGCCAGGGCCTGGGCGTCGGAGACTGCGCTCGGGTCCCACTCCTCGAACAAATCACTCCCACCGGCCAGGTCGATGGCACTCACGCTCCTGCGGGATTGGCAGAGCCGGCAGTTGTGGGCTCTCGCCCCGCGGAGTCTTACCAGTTCGGAGGTGACTGGATCGAGGGCCGTCAGTTTGGCCACCTCGAGAAGGAATCTCTCGTGGGCTACCCAGGGATCAGTTTGGGCAGGAGTCGGGATAGGACGCCATCCTTCGCCGAACATCTCGCGCCAAGCGGCATCGGCGCGAATGATCATGTCTTCCGTCCATACGGCAAGGATGAACGCTGGGGCACCGGCACCCAGTTCGGCCAGCCCAGCCGCTCGAACATCGGTGGTCATGGATGCCACATCGACGACCATCTGCTCGGCGAAGACCATCGCGTCAGATCTCGGAACGCCGGGAACAGCCGGGTCGAGGCTGGCCCGAGCAATGGCGCGAGCCTGCTCCATGAGGCCGCTCGGCGTGGACGACGCAACCGCGCCAATCAACTCGTCCCATGCCATGAAGGCCAGCGGCGCCTGATCCCGGGCGATCACAGTTGGACCCTAGTGGTCGTGAAACGCAACATGAAAGCCTCACAGGCTTGTCCAGGACAGATGCAAGCGCCGCAGATCACGGGAGCGGAACACGCCCATGCGGTATTTGAGTCACTGCTGGACACCCGCACGGCGGGAGCTGACCTGGGACACGGTCGCTCGACTACGACTGATACTTCGCGTACCAGGTCCCTGTCGCTGTCGGATCTATTTGGGAGTAGGTCCCAGGGTGGAACGCAGTGTTGAATCCTTTCGATGTCACCTTGCCGGTGAAGACATCTTCGTTGTGGTAGTTGCTGATCCGGATGGCCGAGCCTGTCACGGACCAGTGGCCTGTGACTTTGTCTGGGCATTCGGCGCTGACCGGAAATACCGACTTGCCACCCGACTTGAGGATCATCGGACAGGTGTAGTTAAAGGCGGGCACGTCGCTCGTTATCGTCACAAAGAGGTCGTAGGTTCCCGCTAGCGGGTGCGAGGCGCCCGCGGGCGAACCAGCTCCAATGGCGCTGAAACCCGCTCCCATCGTCAGCGTCATCGTTCCGGCCAACCACCAGTTTCGTCCTCTGCTACGCATTCAGTGATCCTCCCGCTTCGTGCCGGTGAGTCTCCCAGTCTGCAGTTGGTGGACATCTCACCCCGCCCCAACCTGTGAGCGGAACACTAGTTGCGAAGTTGCGCCGCGTGATGGTGGAGAAACGCGGTGTCGCCCAGCTGGCACGGATGCCGCTGCCCTGTCATCGTCCCCGTCAAACACCAATGAGGTCGAACGCCTCCCAACCGCGGATGACCTAGTTGTCTCAGTTTGACGTCGTTACATCCAAGCGGGGCATAAGCTCGAAGTGACGAAGTGAGTTCACCGACCAGGCACACGGGCACCTCGGGCGCCGGATAGAAGTTCCCCGACGCCGACCTCTGCGACAGGCTTAACCGGGAGCTTCGTTCAAAGCGTTCGTGATGTCGTCTATTGCCGTCTGCTCGGCGTCGCTCACTTCTTGACCGTGTTCACGGTGAGCGGCAGCTACTTCCTGGGCGAGGGTCACGATGAACCGACGATATTCATCAACTTCCTCCGGAGTCGCCTTTTTCTCAAGGAGAGCGACCGAATCACGCAGGTATTGCAGTCCATGTTGCTTGAGTTCCTCAAACGAGTGATAGTGCGTATGGTCGCGCTCGGGCTTTGCCGCGACGATGTCGTCGAGAAGTTCGCTTTTGCCATGTTGTTTGCGCGCCTCGGCGTAAGCCTTCGCCATCGCGATGGTCTCTCGAAATGATCCGCCCCGTTGGGCAGTGACGACGATCATTCCGGCACTCGGCGGTGCTTCGAGGATCAGCCGCCATTCCTCAGCCGTGAATTGGGACTTTGACGTCATTCAGCACTCTCCGATCTTTAGCACCTCGGTTAAGTTCGAACCGTAGCGTCTGATCGCACGATGCACTGCGCAGTCGATCTGAGTCTCCGAGATTGGCCACGTCGATCCAGCGGATGGGCACGGGGTTGCGTCAGGGCTGATCGTGTGGTTGCTTCTCCAAGGCTGCCCGAACACGCTCTCGAAAGAGGAGGTACTGCTCCTGGGCACGCCACGGGGCTTCGGGTAGGCGCTCGACCGTCCGCGGTTCTTGAACAGTCTCGTCGTCAGTGAACTGCTCCGATGTGAGGTCGACGTCGCCACTGGCCAAGCGATTCCAGTAGTGGAAGCCCTGTCGTGAACCGTCGTCGAAGAGCACTTCAGCCTCGAGCAGTTGGCCACCGAAGAAGTCGTGAACGACCATGGCGCTCACTGCGCACTGGCCCCGAGAAGGGTTGTCATGCGTCCAATGCGCCGCGTCGACCGGATCGCAAGTTTCGAGACTCCAAGATGCCCTGATCGCGACCCGAAGCGCCTCGAGGGTGACTCCGTGGTCTCTGTCGCTGGCACAAGACTTCACTGGTCCAGTTAACACCGCATCCAAGGGTTCTCCCTCCCGTCGGCCTGGGAGACACCTGACGTCCTTTGCAAGGCCTCGATCCAGCCTCGAAATGGGATACTTCCGAAGTGGATGAGTGGGGTGCTCCCCTCTACGGCGACCCATGTCGCGAATGCGGGTTTACGTGGGCCACTGGGCACGCGGGCTGGGTCTCGCTGATCCGCGACATGCCAGGCTCCATTGAAGGGCTTGTTTCGGACGCCACTGGAGCAGAACGGGTTCCTGACCTCGGGTGGAACGTGTGCGGCTACATCGCACATATGACCGACAACACCCGGATCTGGGCGGAACGGCTGGTTGCGGTCGCCCGAGGAGCGGATGCACATGTGGTTCCATACGATCCCGATCTCCTTGCCGAGGCAAGGCACTACAACGAGATCGCTCTCGGGGGTGCCACCTGGTCGTTCCGCATCGCGGTTGCGAACTGGCTGGCCGCCGTGGAGGAGGCGGAGCCTGCCGGAGTCGTGATGCTGCACTCAGAGCGCGGGGCCATGGAACTCGCAGACGTCGTGGCCTCCAATACTCACGATGCGTTCCACCATCATTGGGATTTGGCAAGGATTCTGCACTCGCCCTGAGGCGATCCCAACCCGCTGAGAGTGACCGTGCCATATACCGGAGCGAGCTCGGTGACGCCGGTAACGGACCCCGCATCAAGCGGCCGCCACCGTCTCCCAGATCCGTCGATATGCGCTAGTACGTAGGGCGTGCCCAACCCGTTCGTGCTGAGCATGGCCAGCAACTTCGAGGAAGCGCTGCGGCTGATGGAGGCGGCGTTGACGGATTGTCCCGACGACCTCTGGGAGACGGACCTGTGGCCGGGCGAGGCGCCCACGGGCCCCACGCCGCACGGAGGATTGCACGGCTCAGCCCCCTGGTTCCTGGGATACCACGCGCTGTTGACCCTCGACTACGACCTCAGCGCCGAGTTCGAGGCGTGGGAGCCGCCACAACCCTTCGATCAGAACGCCTACGCCTCTCCCAATCGTATGTTCACCAAGGCTGAACTCCTCGGTTACACCGACTACTGCCGCGCGAGGGTGCGCCAAACCCTTGACGCGCTCACCGAGGACGCGGCTGCCCGGCCACTCCCCCGCACCCATCGATACCACGGCATGCTCTACGGAGTGATCGTCGGCCGAATGCCGCTGCACGTGCTTGAGCACGCCGCCCAGATCCGCCAATTCCTCACTGCCGCGGGAATCAAGGTGCAATCCATGCCCGGAGATCGTGGGCACGTGGGGTGACGGGGCAAGAGTGATCCGGCGTATGCCTCAACGCCGCGGACAATTGCCCCCCGGTACTGCAGGGTGGGCGGCACCCCTGCCTGCCGTGCTGGACCAAGGCCGCGCAATCCAATCGTCAAGCACGCTTCGCGACGAATGTCCTCAGCGCATCTCGAGACGGATGGCCCCATCCGATGCAAAACGGATGTCCAGCAGGGTCGGCGTATGTCTGGTGACCCTCGTCGGCATCGAGGTCGGTTGCTGCCTGAAGAAGTCGGGCTCCGAGAGCCGTTACCTCCCCGTGCGCTCCCCGAGGATCTTCGACGTGGAGATCGAGGTGGACCTGTTGGGGGCTGCCATCTGGCCAATCAGGGGACACATGGTTCGGTGCGAGCTGCACCCCGATCCGCCACTCACCGGTCGCGTCAGTGACGCTGTGCCATCCCTCATCCTCGAAGACGCGCCCTCCAAGGACCCCAGCCCAGAATGTACTCTCTGCATGTATATCGGCAGCGTCGAACACTAAAACTTGGCGCACCATTCGCATGACCGGATCATAGGGAGCGCACTTGCGGTCAGTTGACGCCAGCCAGGCGGATTGGGCCGTCTGCCACATGACGCTCTCGCCGATGCTTCACTCAGCGAACGAGTTTGAAGTGAGCTAGGCGGATCCCTCCATCCACGCGGCGAACTGCTCCCAGGTCGCTGTACGTGGATGAGACTTGAACGGCGTCCAGTCGATTCCGCCCTTGCTGATCTGGACCTTCCCCATCAACTCGCCGTCAGAGCGGACCTCGAACTCCACGTCCACGTTCTTTACCGTGATGGGGTGAGACAGGTTCATCGCTACATCATGAGCTGGCATGGCAACAGAGCCTAAGTCGCTCCTTGTTCCGGTTCCCTCACAAGGCATCCCACCGTCCTGCCTCCCCGGCGTCCGGGAAACGTCAACGGACCCGCGAGCGGGGCCCCGCGTTGAGTCATCGATGGGTAAAGGTCTGAACCCGGTAGGCAACTCGAAGTGCTCTTCGCAAGAGTCCCATGGAGAGCGGGCTTGCTTTATCGACATTGCCCGGTTGGGTATTACGGACCTGGTCCATGAGTCGCTGTCGGACGCCGTCGTCGGGATAGATCTCGATTGCGCATGACAGGACCAGTTGAGCGGTCTCGAGATCATCCTCCGCCAACCGCAGCTTTACCCACAAAGATATGGCCCTCGGATTGTGGGCACGCGCGACCCAGAGAGCTTCCTCGGGAATCTCGCCGGCCGCCTCCAAGGCCATCAGGCGAGCCTCGCTTAAAGACTTGGTCGGCGCTGAGTGCATGCAGTACTGCGACTCGAAGAGAGCCATGATGTAGTCAAGAATCGGTGTCTTGATGTGACGCCGGTCCTCTTTGTACCTCCCCGCACCGAATGCCTGTTCCACTATTTCGTACGAGGGCCAGTAGAAGAGCCTCCCCTCGTAACCAACATCCCGATAGAGCTCGTCAATCGCCGAGCGAAGAACCGCCTTGGATACGGAGTTTGCCGTAATGCACGACACCCGGCGGAATGTGGTCACGAGCGGGATTGGCGACAGCGTGAAAATGATCTTCGCTTCGGGTCGAAACTCACGGATGGTGTCGTAGATTGCACGCATGTTGGCCTTGTTTTCGGCCACCGTCGTCACACGAAATTTGTGCCGTTCAGGATCGAAGACCTCGAATGGCACAGCGCGCCAGAACACTTCCCCGGTCGGGTCGTCGCACCACACTTCGGAAAGTCCGAAGGTCAGGATGAAGACATCCGTCTGCTCGAACAGTTTGAGGGTTGTCAGGCGAACAGCCTCGTCATATCCGTGGCTTTCCGCCGTATAGCCGTGCCAGAGTTCAGTCGTGGGAGTGACGCCCCGGAACGCCCAGTCGAACTGTTGGCGCACCGCGTAACTATTGACGATCCCCTCGCCCATCTCGACGACATACGCATTCGCATTCGACTTCGTCAGAATCGTATAGCTACGTTCGTTCAGGTAGTTGCTGATGTGTCCCGCGAAACAACTACCGAATGCAGTTACCTTCGTCTCGGGCGAAATGAAGGGCTCCGGCGGTAGCCACCCACTGAGAATGAAATCTTCGACTGCGTGAGTGGAACGCATGTTCGCCACATTGGGGTTGTAATTGCAGTGCTCTCCCCGGTACCAAGTTGGGTGCGCTCTCTGCTTTCGGCTGAGAATATCGAACTCGATGGGCACCGCTAAAAAGCGTATACCTGTTGCACTCCAATTGTAATAGTCCCGCTCACGGCATTCTGCAATCGACTCCCGCGGACTTTGCGTGACAACGTGACCGAAAGCTCAGACTTCCCTTAACGCACCAGCTCGTATATACCGCACGGTGGAGCCCACTCCCGGCCAAGTGGGATACGTGCGTCCTTCCGATATGGCACCTTTCGGTCGCTGATTCCGGCTCATGGCGAACTGTTTCCAGGCACACCCTCGAGTTCGTGCTCTCCCCGATCGCCGATGTCGACATCCGACCCGAATGAAGTCCTCGGCACATATTCGGAATGGGCGGCGAGTCGACGCATTTACGGAGGCAGCGGCTGAGGGTTGAGACAAGCCATGCAGTGGACGGGCACCGTGATCGCGTGAACCGTTACATCTTGGGTAGCACTGGCCCCTGCGCTACCGGCAGCCACGCCGACGCCGATGACGCTCAACCCCGCAATGAGGGTCCCTCCGAGGCACAGACGGACAGCACGAGCAGAACCACGCGTGGTGCTTTCCTTCTTCATGATGTTCTCCTTGTGTTCGGGTGCCCTTCGGCACTGCCTTCGGGCTTTCGAGATGACCTCCGAATGACTGCACTGTGATCGTGCGTCTCCGCCGACGCTCTGTCTGTCGCCGGGACGACGAACGGAGCGTCAACGTGGCGACACCCAAACCAATGGTCGCGAACTGCACCGGCGAAAGGACCGCCTGCGTTGGGATGATGCCGAACGCCCTGCCTCACTCATGTCGTGCTGGGGCCGGGAGCGATCAAGGAGTTCTTGCTGGCGCTTGGCCGTTGGCCGAAGCTCGTTCGGAGAACGGTGGACTGATTTCGGCAGCCCTTACGGTTTCATTCCGCGTTTTTTCGATAGGACAAACCCGGACGTTCGCTCGATTGTCGAGCGCGAACGAGTCGTCCCGCGGGGAGTTGCGTGGTGGGATTTGCGAACCGCCTTCGGCGATGCCCGTCGAAGGCGGGACCAGCTCTGCGGGGTTGGGAAACGCGTGGTTCCGGTCGCCGATGGACGTCAGGACTTGGTTACCACCACGCTGCATGGAGCGTGACGGACGACGTAATCCGAAATCGAACCCAACAGAAGACGCGTCAAGCCTCCCCTGCCTCGAGAACCGAGGACAACCGCCCTGGCGGAGAGTTCAGACGCAAGCTGACAGATCTCCTCGCCCGGGTGACCAGACAGGACGAACACCTTGGCCCCGACGAGCAGGAGCTCGCTCTCCGCCTCTTCAATCGCATAGTCGGCCGCCTCGCGAGCTCGGACGACCTGGTCGTCGTACTCGTCGGGAGTCATGTCGGGACCAGCGTGTCCGCCACCGACGAGCGACGCCTCCTCGGGTGCGTCCATCACCGTGACGAGAACAAGATCATGGTTGCGGCCGACGAGCTCGAGACCGGCGGAAAGCGCCTGCAAAGCATGGTGGGATCCGTCGGTGCACAACAAGACGGGAGATGTCATAGGGGTACGGTAGCCAGCTAGCTCGCCGACAGAAACCCCGAACCTGACGGCCCACGGGCGAGGATTCTGGCTCAGGTTTTACATCGCCCGATGCGTCGCTCCGATCAGACGACTGATTCCAGACCCTCGAGTCCGCTCGTCTGAAGGCAGCTCCCCTGTCCGGCCAGCGAATTGCGACGTAGCGTGTGCCGATGCGCTTCGCCTTCAAGACTTCGCCCCAGGACACCACCTGGAACGAGATGCTCGCCGTCTGGAAAGCGGCTGACGACATCGAACTCTTCGAGTCGGGCTGGACCTTCGATCACTTCTACCCGATCTTTTCGGACAGCAGCGGCCCGTGCATGGAGGGCTGGACCACTCTCACGGCGCTGGCCCAGGCCACGAGCCGTCTGCGCATGGGGACGCTGGTCACGGGCATCCACTACCGCCACCCGGCGGTTCTCGCGAACATGGCAAGCACGCTCGACATCGTGTCCGGCGGTCGTCTCGAACTGGGGATCGGAGCGGGTTGGAACGAGGAGGAATCGGGGGCGTATGGGATCGAATTGGGTACGCCCGCCCAACGCAGCGATCGTTTCGAGGAGGCCTGTGAGCTGATCGTCGGACTCCTGACGCAGGAGACGACGACCTTCATAGGCCGGTACTACCAGCTGACTGATGCCCGAAACGAGCCCAAGCCGGTTCAGCGTCCGCATCCTCCGATCTGCGTCGGCGGGAGCGGCGAAAGAAGGACCTTGCGCACGGCAGCCCGATTCGCCCAACACTGGAATTTTGTGGGTGGCACACCCGAGGAGTTCGCCCGCAAGCGAAGTGTCCTCCACGAGCACTGTGACGCCCTTGGCCGCGACCCCGAAGAGATCCTGCTCTCGAGCCACGTGATCTTCATGGGCGATCCCCACGCGACTGCCGAACAAGCCGCCGCGCTCTCCGATGTCGGCGCCGAGCTGGGCATTGTCTATCTGCGGCCGCCGTTGAATCCCGCGGTGCTCGAGCCGCTGGCCAGCGCCCTGCGGGAGCTCTAGAAGACGGATAGCCCAGAGTTGACCCGGGAGCCAGCAGCCCGACGTCGCCAGTGTCACCTTCGGTCCGTGACGACCCGGCATCCCGGCTGGCCAACGACGAGATGAGATCGTCGCGATAATGGCTGACTTGTCTGACCTAGCAGTACCCAACGGAGGCAATGATGCAGTTGGAATTCACGGCGGAGCAACGGAATCTGCAGTGCGAGCTCCGGGAATACTTCGAGAACCTGGTCGCCGAGGTCGAGGTCTCCGACCGGGAGGGGTCGAACTACACCCACTACATCCGGCGCATGGGCCAGGACGGATGGTTGGGGATCGGGTGGCCTACTGAATACGGCGGGCAAGCCCGCGGAGCAATCGACCAAATGATTTTCGTCGAGGAATCGCACTGGGCGGGCGTGCCGTTGCCGCTCCTCACCTTGAACAGCGTCGGGCCCAACCCTCATGGCTCTCGGCACCCCCGAGCAGAAGAACCGAATCCTGCCCGGCATTCTCCGGGGCGAAGTCCACTTCTCCATCGGATACACCGAGCCCTCCGCCGGAACGGATCTCGCTTCATTGAAGACCCGGGCCGTACGCGACGGAGACCAGTACGTCATCAATGGCCAGAAGATCTTCACGAGCGCCATCCAGTACGCCGACTATGTCTGGTTGGCCGCCCGCACCGACCCCGACGCACCAAAGCACAAGGGCCTCTCGGTGTTCATAGTGCCCATCGACAGTCCCGGATTCAGCTGGACTCCACTCGCCACGATCGCCGGCGACATCACGAGCACAACCTTCTACGAGGACGTCAGAGTCCCGGTCGAGAACCTCGTGGGGGCAGAGAACCAGGGCTGGAAGCTGATCACCAATCAGCTCAATCACGAGCGCGTGGCGATTTGCCCTGCCTCAGGTCTACTGCGCAGCCTCGCCGAGGTGCGGCGTTGGGCACAAGAACATCGCTTCTCGGACGGACGCCGCCTGATCGATCATGAATGGGTTCAGATCGCCCTGGCCAAAGTGCACGCAAAGGTCGACGTGTTGAAGCTCTTCAACTGGAAGGTGGCCTGGGCCGCCGACAAGGGACTGAATCCTGCTGACGCATCCGCCACCAAGGTCTACGGAACCGAGCTGGCCCTCGAGGTCTATCGACAGCTGCTCGAAGTCGTCGGTCAGGCGGGCTATCTCCTCGAGGGCTCACCGGGGGCGGTGCTCCGGGGTCGACTCGAGCAGCAGGCTCGCACGCAGACCATCTTCACGTTCGGGGGCGGCACCAACGAGGTGCAACGCGACATCATCGCCATGATCGGGCTGGGCATGCCCCGCGCTCCTCGCTAAGGAGTCGGCTGGTCGCTCGTCCGAGAATGGCCAGCCTTCCTGAGAGACGGAACTCGCGCTCGCCCTTGGCGACTCCCGTTCACCCGGGTGGAGCAAAAAACTCAAGTGCAATGTTGTCAGGGTCGCGAAACGAGAGTCCCGAACCGTACGGCGCATCGACAACGCCGCCATTGGTCACGCCCAACTCGTTGAGGCGACGCTCCCAGTCCTCGAGCTCGGTCCTGGAAGCACAGGCAAAGGCCAGATGATCCAAGCCGGGGCGACGCTCGTTGAACGGGTCCGTACTCGTCGGGATCGGGAAACTGATGAAGGCCGACGAGCGTCCCGCCCATGAGCCAGACGACATGATGGAAAGGACCCGTGTCCTCATCGATCACTGGCTCGGAGCCGAACAACTGGCGATACCAGGGACGACTACGCCCCAGGTCACTCACAGTGAGAGCGACGTGGGTGATCGCAGGAAACTCAGGCATCGTTGGCCTCCTTTGTGCGGCAATGGAGGGGAACGATAGCCCCGCTTTCTCTCTTGAGCACTGGTAACGAAGCGACGACGTAGAAAGCCCGTCCGAACGCGACGTGAGCTCAGAATCCTGACTCCGCCGTTGTCTGCCGAACAGCTTCAACCAGGTCAGGGAGCGAACCTCACGACAGTCGCAGCGTGGCGCCTCGGGGACCCGTCTCAGCCGTTACGACAAGAATCGTCCCAGGGCTGTTGACCATCGGCGTCGTACAGGGCGATGGCAAGGTCGTCTTGTTCAGCTGGTGTCGCCTGGTTCGGAGGAACGTTGATGAGTTGGGGCATCCCCGCCAGCTCGGCCGCTTCGTTCCATGTCGGTTGACTGAATTGGAACCCACCCATATACGTACCGCCGGGTGAGACAGCGCCGTAGTTGCCGCCCGACTCCACCTGCAGGACGCACTGAAGGAAAGGCGGCAGAGTCGGGTCGGCCGACGACGAGTTGGCTGCTGGGGACGGCTGCGCTGCAACTGGCGACGACGAGCTGACTGGGGACGGACGAGGCGCGCGGGCTGCTGCGACAGCCGCAGCCTTGGCCTGTGCGGCCTGCACTGCAGCGGTTGCTGCCGCCGTCTGCGCCGCTTGCTGCTGCGCCACAGCGACGGCGAGTTCACCCGTGATCTCCGATTGCTTGGATGCCAGCTGGGTCGCGGTCTGGCGCGCGGCATTCGCCGCCGTTGCTTCTTCGTTTGTGGTGGCTTGATCTCTCGTCTCTTGTTGCTCGAGCGTGACACGCTCCGCCCGCAATCCGTTCTCGTCGGTGTGAAGCGAATCGATGGCCAGCGAGATGTCGCCGCTGGCGACTTCTTCATAGACAGTTCTTGTCGGCGCTTCCTTCTGACTCTGGAAGAGGGCTTCGATCCCGCTGACCTCCGGATCCACATTGATGTAGGCCGACACCGCCTCCGATTGCAGCCGCTGACGATCGCGCTTTACACGATTGACATCGTTTTGGACTTGTTGTTGGCTCGATTCGATCCCCACCTGATCGCGCCGGACCTTCGCAACATCGACGTCGTACTGCTGCTGGTAGGTGCCGATCTGGAGCTGCTCGAGCACGAGGTCCTGGGCGATCTGGGCCGCCTGCGCTTTGAGACTCGATACTTGGTCGGCGGCGACGGGCACCGAGGAGACGACAGCGTCGCCAGCATGGCGACGGCGAGGAACAGGCCCGCCGTCGCAGCTCGAACGCCGACGAGTCGCTCCACTCGACTTCGGATCCTTGGCCTTGTCGTCGGACACTCCTCGGCTCCGGTCACGATCGTGAAACATTTAGTCGCTTTTGTCTCAGGAACGCAAGCTGCGCGTCCAGTCGTGCCTGAAACGTGCTCGTCCCGAGAGATGAAGAAGGCGCCAGTGTCTTGCTGACCCAGGCCTTTGCGGCTCAGCACGACGACCAACGGAGTGGCGGGAGAGATGAACGAGAATCGATCCTTCAACTACGCGTTGCTGAATGAGCGAGAATCGATGCTCTTGGGTTGCGTCTATATCGATCCCCCGGAGCGAGTAGGAGCAGACGCCGATATCAGCTGGTGGGTCGTGGACGAGTTAGCCGAGAGCCCACTGGCACTATCACTCGACGAGATCGTCCCTCAGTGGATCGCCGCGGTCCTGGCCATTCCGCGAACCTCGATTCATTGGGTTGGACATCAGCTGGGAGGACTGGATCCGACTTCCGCATCAACGGACGCAGCCTTGATGGAAACTCAGCGTCTGCGGCGAGCCTGAATAAGGGGAACACCAAACGGCAAGAAGGCCACGATCGCGGCGGCCAGGGCCACGAAGGCGCCCCATGACCAACTCAAGGGCGTCGGCTTGAGGAGGAACGCCAGCACCACGAGGGCCAGATTGATTCCGGTCAGGAGGGCCAGCAGCTGTTCTTTTGAGAGGCGGCCCTGATCCGCAAGGTCTCCCGACGCTCGAAAGCGACGATAAGCACGTAGAGCACCAGCACGAGCGAGTTGATCACAGCAAAGAAGAGCCAGCCGTGGGCGCCGACCCCTGTCGACCGAAAAGGGACCGATGCTGTACCAGGGCAGCCAGAACGAGACCAAGAGGACCAGCGTGGCGACGCCGATGACTCGATCTCTGCGGTTCACCTGTTTGACCCGTTGCCGCGACTTGCGAACGGGTTTGGGTTTCGGCCGCGCAATGACAGGCGGCCGAATCGCAGAGCCACACTTCGGGCACGTTGCAGTGCCCAGGGGCACCTCAATCAGGCAGCGAGAACATGCGGGCATCCGACCAACCTCCTTCCTGCCATCACGACGCGCAGCTCAGGTTATCGGTCCTGAGAGTGTGGCTTGACCCATTCGAACCACGGCCGAAACCGACAGCGACAGGTCGAGATTCTCGCGGTGACGCCACAATTCTCTGAAGGTGCCTGTTGAGGCGCGCGCTCAACATCTTCCGGTCGATCCGACCCCCGCTCGGGGTCGGCGGCGCCCAGTCTCTACAATGGGCCGAGCGCCCGCGCTCGACAACTACCTGAGTTCGCAAGCCGGCACACCTGGCTTCCGGGTGCACTGCTGGCCATACTGCCCTCATGACGGCCGGTGGTGGAACGACCAGAGAGATACTTGCCGCGATCGACGGGAGATCACGAAGCATCGTCCGCCAGCCTGCGTGAACTCAGCAAGGACGAGCTACTTCATCGTTCTGAGCTGCCCGAGTGGAGCCGGCTCAACATCGTGTGTCACCTTCGATTTGGCGCCGAAGCTCTCGCTCGAATGACCCGATCTGCCATCCAAGACCGGCCCGTGGCCTACTACCCCGAGGGTCGAGAACGACAGCGTCCTCAGACTCTTGTCCCCAAACCGGGCGAATCTCCCCAGGAAGTGGTGGAGTCACTCGCACGCCTCAGCGACGCACTCGTCGAGCAGTGGTCGTCCCTGCCGCCCACGGCGTGGGATCGAGAGGTTGTCGAACCTCCGGAGAACCCGGATCTGGGCCCCTCCCATTGCCCACACTTCCGCTCCTGAGATTGACGGAGGTCGAGGTGCACGGGGCGACTTGGGATCTGAACCTGGCCGGACTGGAGCACCATCTTCGTGAAGACGGTGCTCCCCCTGCGGCTCGAGTGGCTCAACGTTCGTCGAGTCAACCACCGAGCATTCGACGCTGAGCTCGTGGGCTCCTGGCTCCTCGTCGCCACCGACGGGCCCACCTACAAAGTCGAGGTGGATGGGTGGACAGTCACCGCTCGTCCGGCGGGCCCCGACAACCCGTCAAGGGCAGTCATCCAGACCTCGAGCCGCGACCTCTTGGCGCTCCTGCTGGGCAGATCGCTTCAGACTCCTTTGGTCATTGCGGGCGACATGGCATTCGCCCGGTCCTTCTCTCGCGCTTTCCCGGCCCTTAGGACAACGCGAGCTGCTCCGGGCAGCCGCGGACGACATCGGGACGCCCTCATCCGGTCAGCATCACAGGAGTGGCTCGTTCTCCAGCGATTCGGCGAGGCGGGCAGAGAGTGACGCTCATCGTCATCGCGATTTCGCTCCGTTCGGTCGTCCACTCCCGAGGTCTGCCTACTGAACTCCAGAACGGATTCTGGCCGCAGATCCTCGCTCCATTCCGTGACGCGGCAGCCCGACTCGGTGGGCTCAATGAGGTAACCCCAGGTCGAGTAGTGGAAGTCCATCATGGAGCACTCGAATGCGAATGCTCGGGCGGGCCGTGCTTCGATGACTCTGCCCTGCGTCGTCCACTGGTGATCGCCATTGCGATTGTGGCCGTCGAAACTCGCGCCGACGACGGGACCATCGCAGTCATCGTGCCACTCGCAGGCATGGCATTCCTCCGACCACTCGCCCATACGTGTCACGTCGGAGATGGCGGCGTACACCGCCTCGGGCGAAGCCGCAATGTCCCGGGAAACTTCGAGCCTCTTGCTCACACTGCGAAGTCCACTACACGTGTCCGATCCATGTCGAGCCGGGCCCGTGCGTCATTCCGCGAAGAAGTTCAGGCGACCGCTCGACCATCTGGCGCATGATGGGTCCGTGCCGGCGAAGCGCAGACTGCAAGGGATTCTTGGGCGAGTGGTCGGCGGGGGGCCCGGTGCGCCGGATCCAGAGCGCCTCGGACGGAGTCGGGACCTGGATCGAACGATCCGTCTCCCTCTGGCGGGGATCTACGTTCGCTGGGATCTCGAGTCTTCCGTGGCGACCATGGAGTGGGACCTGAAAATTCTCACGGACCCGACAAGCTCGGTGGGGATCTACCTTGCCCTGGCCCAGGGCAGCATCGACGACTCGGCGTTCTATCTCGGGCTTCAGACTGACATCTCGGACCCTGGGCGCGGTCACGGAGTCGGCAAGGGCCTCATCTTCTCGACATGGTGGACCTTTGACGCCCGGGCCACCCGGCTCGCCCCCGGAGGCTTCCGGGAACTCGGTACCCACGAGGGTCGATTCGTCGGAGTGCGTCGGCCCTACGACTGGGTGGTCGGGAGCTATCGGGTCACGCTGGTCCGATCCGAGACGGCGGGCCAGCTCGACGTTCCCGCCGACTGGTTCGACCTGTACATCGAGGCGACGGCGCCCCAAGGCATCGGCGAAGGCCGCCCGCAAGCCGATGGCACTCGGACATGGATCGGGAGCCTGGCATTTCCACGACGACGTCACTCCACGCCGGCAATGATCGAAGAGGCGTCGACGGCCTTCGTGGAGGTCTACAGCGGTGTCGGACGCTGGAGCGACGTGCCCTCCTGGAACGTAGATCTCATGGCGTACGGGGACGGTCAGCGCAGTCCCCGAGGTGCGATCGAGTATCCCGCGTTTCCCTTCGGGAAAAACCGCCCGATGCCCAACGCCAACGCGCGCTTCGACCCCGAGCGCGGCCAGGTCATGCTGCGCTACGGCGGTTCGACAAACCGAATCGACCCGGCCCGACGCTGGCCATAGACAGCGGACCGTTCTGGCGAGACCGCAACCCACAGGGAGACGTCTTCCGACCACGCCGCACGGTACGAGCGAGCCTGCGAGCGCCAGCCAGGACTCTGGAGCTGATGGCAACGCTGTCGGCGCGGTCGAGTGCGACGACATAGTCTCAATCAATGAGTGATGTCCGCGAGAGCTACGGGATCGTTTCGAGGGGCTTCGGTGACAGAGTGAGGGCGGTGACCCCAGGCCAGTGGGAGGCCGCAACTCCTTGCGAAGGTTGGACGGCCCGCGACCTTCTGACGCACGTGGTCCAGAATCATCGAGGAGTGATCGCCGGCGTCAGAGGCGGCGACTCCCGGCCACTCGGTGCTGACGAGGATCCGAAGCAAGCCTGGGAGAACGCCTCTCTCGCCATCATCGAGATCACGGCAGACCCGGAGGCGGCAGCCACGGAAGTGGATGGACCAACGGGCAAAATCCCAGCGGGCCAGGCCATTGGCCAGTTCATGACGATGGATGTGCTGGTCCACACGTGGGACCTTGCACGGGCGATCGGCGCTGATGAGCACCTCGACGAGGAGTTCGTCCGCCAGGCCTATGAGACTCTCAAGCCGATGGACGCCATGATTCGCCAGCCACAGGTCTTCGGGCCCAAGCTGGAACCGCCAGCGGGGGCTGACCTGCAGACAGAGTTCCTCTACTTCCTGGGCCGGAGGGCGTAAGCGGGACCCTGGTCCGCCGGGCCGACATACCGGCTCTCGGAGACGTGCTCATGTTCCGAGTGAGCACACCGGCAGGCCAGACCAGGGCGCAATGACGGAGGCCACGCCTCTCACCGTCTGCAGGATCTCGGTCGCGGGGCTTCGGTCGCACTCATCGAAGCGCCGCGGGATGGACCTTTTCCAGCCATCTCCGGACGGCTCTCACCGTCCTCGGGAGTGCCACGATGGCCCAGCTCTCTCCGGCGTCCGTGCTCAACTCGACGGTTATCCAACCGCTCTTCTGCTTCACGAAACTGACAGAAGTCAACTCCGAATACCGAAGCGACAACGTGCCTTCGCCTTGGGGCACAAAAATGAGCCGCTTCGTCGCCACGAGTAGATGTCCTGAGGGTTGGTCCGATTCGTCCACGTCTGGTCCACCGACGCGATAGGCAGGTCCGTCCGACACGACCTCTTCACCCGGATCGAGCAGATGGCTCACGAGCCGGCGGCGCTCCGTTGCTCCCTCCTGGTACACCGACCGGAGCGGAGCGCCGTAGCTCCAACGGGACCATTTCGCCCAACCGGAATGGGACGAGAGCCAGATCGCCGGGCCAGCGGCGGGCAAAGAATCGATCTCTCCTGACGATTGGGCCCCGGTGGGAGTGACGGGCGCGTCTCCCACGTGCTCGTGCGCCTCGACCCCACCGTCGCGGACCAGGCTTGTTGGCTTGCCCTCAGACATCCACCGTTCTTCGTGGCGGCCCAAGGGATCCGCGTACCAGCCTTGGAGGGCTTCACTCACCGGACGATCGTAGAATTCTCGGGTCCGAAGAATCGACGGATGGCAACGAGGTCGGGCGTCAGAGCGTTCTCGCTGTCCAGGGTTCTTCGGCAACGACGCCAACGGCCAGCATCACGCCTCGAGGCACTCCGCCAGGGACACCTCATGACTGCCGTCGCGATGCTGGGGCAGATGCCTCGTGGAATAAGCCTCGGCATTGATCCTCACTGATTCGGGCTCGACCGTTCCTGGCCGGATACGGGCTGGAACCCCGAGGGCCATCGCGCCGGCCGGCACCTCTGTCCCCGGTGAGACGACGGCGCCTGCGCCTACGAGCGAGGCAGATCGGCAGATCACCCCTTCGAGGACGACCGAGCCCGAACCAACCAGCACCAGGTCCTCGAGCAGACAGCCCTCGAGATGAGCCAGGTGGCCAATCACGCAGTCGTCCCCGATCCGAGTCTGCAGTTTCCATTGCGTATGGATGACCGCGCCGTCCTGTATCGACGTCCGAGCGCCGATGACGATCGGGCCATTGTCGGCACGGATGATGACACCGGGCCAGACACTGGAGCCCGCGCCGATGCGGACTTCGCCGATAAGGACCGCCTGCGGGTGGATGTACGCCTCAGGATGAATCCGCGGCCGTTCTTCGCCCAACGCATAGAGAGTCATGGGACCATTCAAACAGCGCCGCCGACGCCTCCGGAACCCCGCACGGCAGATCGTACGACCGCGGGCGGCAGCAGTCCGACTCGACCAGACGCGCCAGCTCATGCACACGCGGTCCCGGCGTGCGTCGCTGCACGGAGTGCGGGTACACGTGGCCCATGCCGCACAGGTAACATGCCAGGTCACATCTGATCGATGGGCCCGACCTCAAGGTGCCTCGGTACCCAGCGGTGCGTGCGATTCGAGATCAGTCGTGGCCGGCACCGAGGACGACATGGAGGTACGAGAAGCCCCGTCGCACTGTCCACAGTGTGGCTCGGGCTACTTCACCGAGTACCGAGCGGAGAATCGGCTGCCAGGGTAGTGACGGGGCGACTCACCTCCGTCCGTAGCGAACTGCATTCGCACAACGAGCACACAACCTTTGGTCTAAGCCGGTGAAACTGTCGATGCAACCGCTAAATTTCTCACGCATGGCGACCGATAGCGGCGGAACTCACACAGCGGTGGTTGCGACAGGGTGCCGGGCTGGTACCCGGATATTTCGAACCCCAACGTGCAGCGGTACTGGGACGGAACGCGGTGGTCTGCACAGCGGGTCTGGGCCATGCGCGGCTGGCAGGAATCCGGCCTTACCGTGAGGAGCTTGGATCAAGCCGCCACCAAGAGACGCTTTCTCCGCAAGTCCCGGCCGTAACCGACACATCGCCCCACTACGGGCACGCGGCCGAACGGCCGTCGAGTTCGCCCAGCCACCCTCCCGCCGTCGGACCACGCCGACGCTGCCCAGACCCACGTGGAAGATTCCTCCCCTCTCGGCGGCGTGTCTGTCACGGGAGCGGCGCCTCTCTCTCGCAGGCCACCAGTCCTCATCGACACTTCCGACGCGCTGCTTCGGGCCCGGCCCCTCAGCAGCCGACGCGTGACCGAGGCGTAGGGAGCAGAAGAACCGCTCCGGTGGACGCCGCAGTCCGGGCCCACCGGCGCCCGCAGTCCCTCGTGGCCATCGACAGACGCGCAGCGCGACGACGAGTGTCCTTCCTATGATCGGCCCCCACGGCGAGACCCCGGGGGGACGATGACGACGGAGACGGAGCAGGCATTCACCGAGTTGCTGGCGGAGGTGGGGGCCACCCACCGGCGGCTGGTCGAGCAGCTCTCGGCCGACGGCGACCTCGACAGCCTCCTCGAGGCCCACAAGTGGCTCCTCTCCATACTCCAGGTGGCGGCCGACGTGAACATCTGGGCCGACACCGCCCGCCCCCGCTTCGTCGAGATCGTCGGCCCCTACAAGAAATGGGGCGGCGACAACTCCGACGCCTTCTACTTCTTCTCCCCGGTCGACCCCGAACGGACCTACCGGATCGTCTTCGAGCCCGGCGACGCGGTCTACATGTCGCTGACCGTGTACGGCGGCCCCAACGACGGCCGCTATTCGACCCGCATCGTGGGCAGCGTCAACAGCCAGGACGCGCCGCGCCGGGCCGACGGCTCCATTGCGATCGTGCTCTCCCAGGTCGAGCCGTCGGAACCGGGCGTGGCGTGGATCCGCCTCGAGCCCGACGCCGTCGCCGCCATCACCCGGGACTATCTCGAGGACCCGTAGACGGGCCGGCGGGCCTCGTGGCACATCGAAGCCGAGGACCCGCCGGAGACGTTCCGGCAGGACGATGCGGACCTGGCCCGACGCTTCCGCGCCGCGACGACGTGGATCCGCGAGCAGGCCAGCATCGTGCCCATCCCCCTGGGGACGCCCAACGCCATCGATCCCCCGTACCCGGTGCCGACCACGACCTTCGGGTGGGCGGCCGGCGACGCCGCCTACGCCATGGGCGCCTACGAGCTGGCCGACGACGAGGCGATGGTCATCCGGGGCCGTTCGCCCGAGTGCGTCTTCTGGAACATGTGCCTGTGGAATCCGTTCCTGCACACGTACAACTACGACTACGAACGCGTGACGATCAACGGTGCGCAGGTGCACTACGAGCCGGACGGGTCCTGGATCATCGTCGTCTCGTCCCAGCGCCCGGCCCACCCCAACTGGGTGTCCACGGCCGGGCACCGCAAGGGCCGCATCTGGTTCCGCTGGTTCCTGCCGGCCGAGACACCCGAACAGCCCCAGGTCGAGGTGCTGCCGGTGGCAACGGTATGAGCGGTCGCCCGGCGCCGATCCGGATCGAGGACATGGCCGAGCCGCAGTTCTCCGACGACGCCCGGGCCATCCTCGACTTCATGGGAGAGGCGGGGTCGCAGCTCACACTCGACCCCGCCGGCCTGATGGCGCAGGCGGAGGCCGAGACCGGGTCTGCACGACTTCGGCCCGACCGACTTCGAGCACCGGCTCGACGTCCTGTGCCGGGCCATGCGGGACGAGGGTGGCTTCAACGCGGCCGGCGTCTTCCAGCAGCACACGTTGATCCTGGGCCTCCTGAAGAACCGCCTGCTCATCGAGGACCTTGTCGGCCGCCACCCCGAGATCCTCGACGAGCAGATCACGGCGCCGATCGTCATCTGCGGACTGCCCCGCACCGGGACGACCCACCTGCACAACCTGATGTCGGCCGACCCTGCGCTGCGCTCCATCCCCTACTGGGAGAGCCTCGAGCCCGTTCTGCCCGAGGGCGAGCAGCCGGCCGACGGAGCGCCCGACCCCCGCGTCGAGCGGACCGCCCTCGCCCTCTCCTTCCTCGACGTGGCCATGCCTTACTTCAACCGCATGCACGAGATGACGGTGGAGCACACGCACGAGGAGATCCAGCTGCTGGCGATCGACTTCTCCAGCATGCTCTTCGAGACGGCTGCCCCCATGCCGCTGTGGCGCGACGACTACCTGGCCCGGGACCAGCGGCCCAGCTACGCCTACCTGGTCAAGGTGCTCAAGGTCCTGCAGTGGCTGCGCGGCGGGACCCGCTGGGTGCTGAAGACCCCCCAACATCTCGAGCAGTTCCCGGTCCTGGCCGACATCTTTCCCGACGCCACCTTCGTGGTCACCCACCGTGACCCCGTGTCGGTGACGGCCTCCATGACGACGATGGTGGCCTACTCGGCCCGGCTCACCCGCGACCGGGTCGACCTCGAGGCCATGGGCGCCTACTGGTCGGACCGCCTCGAGCGCATGCTGGGGCGCTGTGCCGAGCAGCGATCGGCCCTTCCCGATGGCCAGACCATCGACGTCCACTTCGACGAGTTCATGCGGGACGACATGGCGATGGTCCAGCGGATCTACGACCTGGCCGGCCAGCCGCTCGACGAGCGAGCGTGTTCGGCCATGAACGGATTCATGGCGGCCCACCCGCGGGGCAAGTTCGGCACGGTGGAGTACGACCTGGCCGAGTTCGGCCTCGACCCGAGCCGAGTTGCGTGCCGCCATTGGCCTTCTACACCGAGCACTTCGGGGTCACGCTCGAGAGCTGACCCCTGGGGCGGGACCGACTGTGCCGTCACTCCTTAGGATGGCGTCATGGCGAAAACGCAGTCGTCTCGTTGGTCGTGGGCGTCGGAGAACTCGTTCCTGTCGATTGCCTCGAAGGGATCCGTCCTCTCGATCGGTTCGGTGGGTTCGGTGCTGTCGATCGGCTCGATCGGCTCGTGCCTCTCGGTTCTGTCGATCGGATCCTTCGGGTCCCTCCTGGGGCTCCTGTCCTCTCGCTCACGCCTGTCCGTGATGTCGCACGGCGCGCGCTGGGGCGTCCTCTCCGCCCCGTCCGGGGACGAGCACCTCGTCGGAACGTAGGCCGAGCCGGCCTGGGCGGGCACCGCGGGGTGCCGAAGCGCGTCAGTCCAACGGCCGGGTGGCGACGCCCGAGGGCTCGCGGCCGGCCAGGAGCCAGCCGATCATCGTCGCCACCACCGGCATGGCCACCACGATGAGAAAGAGGTTGAACCAGGGCACCTGGCCCAGCGACGAGAGCCCGCCGTTGAGCGAGCTGTTGCGGAGCCAGCCGGCGGCGGCAACGTAGGCGGCCGCGGTGCCGAGGACGGCGCCGAGCAGCCCGAGTGCGCCGGCCGTGACCGCGGTCAGGCTGCGCCGAGTGAACGCGCTGGCTCCGGCCGCCGTGAGCGTGCGCAGGTCGCCCGCGGTCTCGCTGCGGATGAGACCCACGCTCATGGCCAGGACGCCGAGGGCGAGGACGATACCGAACACGGTGGCCCAGTCGGTGATCTCCGCCGATGTCGGAGCTGAGTTCTTCGTCTCGACCGTCAGGCCGGCGGCCGCGGCGGCCTGACGGGCGTCGGTGATCTGGGCCGCGGTCAATGGCCTAGGCGTCTGGATGAGCCAACCGGCCGGCGACGTCTGCAGGCCCAAGGTGCGCACGGCGTGCTCGGTGACGACGGTGTTCGGGGCGGATGTGCCCGAGGGCAGGTTGCCCACCTCCTGAATGACCGGGTTGTTGAGGCATGAGCCGGCGGGGCACTCGGAGGCGCTGTCATTCCCGGCTCGCGGTCCCGGCGAGGACGAACCGGCGCTGGTTTGAGGAGGCGGCCCGGTGGGCGTGACGAGCTGTGCCTGCTGCTGCTGGAAGTACGTGCCGTAGAGGAGTTGCATGTCGCTGACGCCCGACAATCCGGATCGCATGCTGAGGATGTCGGCGTGGGCGTCGATGGTCGACGGGCTGATACCGAAGGCCGTGAGCAACGCCGGCGTGGCGACGTACACGGGGCCAGACCAGGAGCGCCCGGGTCCGTTGTGATTCAGCGTGGCACTCGTGGTGTCGAGGGCGACCAGGTGCTGGGCGTCGAGTTCGCGGCCGAGGGCAGCGACGCCGGTGGTCATGGCGTGCAGTGAGGGGGTCGAGACGGTGTTGCCGTTGCCGGCGCCGGGCCCGCTCGGTCCGTAGGGCCCGTTCGGCGTGTACACGATGAGCTGATTCGAGGCCAGGTTCGGCCCGGCGTAATCGAGGACGTTGCTGTAGCGCGCGGCCGCCACGACACAGATGAGCACGGCGATCAGGATGCCGAGGCTGATGGCGGAGAGCGCGGAGCCCGAACGGGCCCGGTAGCGCGACAGGTCGCGCAGGGCGAGACGGCTGGCGATGGGCGCGTGCGCACCCACCCTGGCCAGGAGGGCCAGGGCCAGCGGCGAGAAGAGGATGATGCCGACGATGAGCAGCACGAAGCCCAGTGCGAGCGCGGGCGATGCTCCACCGTTGTGCGAGGCCCCGGAGACGCCAAAGAGGAAGAAGGCGATGACCAACACGACGACCCCCGGGACGGCCGAGCGGCGCAGTTGCTTGGGCGGCGCAGGCCGGCCGGCCAGGGCGGAGACCACGGGCACCTTGGTGATGCTGCGGGCGGGCCGGCCCGAGGCGAAGAACGTGGCCAGGACGGCCAGGGCCAAAGAGGGTCCGATGACGTTCCAGGGCAGGGCGAAGACCCCGATGACGTGGTGGGCACTCGACTCGGCATGGGGCCGGTAGGCCAGCCAGGCCAGGAAGCCGAGGACAAAGCCGGCCAGCGCCCCGACCACGCCGACGAAAACGCCGTTCGCCCGCATCACGAGGCGCACGTTCTTGTCCGTAGCCCCCATGGACTCCACCATTCCGATCGCGCGCAGGCGGCGCTGGGCCAGCACGGTGAAGCCACCCACCGAGACCAGTGCGATGAGCAGCATGCCGAGGGTGGCCAGCGTGAGCACGATGGTCGACGGGTTGAGGACGTTGGAGCTCGCGACCATGGCGGGCGTCGTGACGTTGGACCCGAGGGAGGTCGGTGAGACACCGTGGGCGTCGAAGAGGACCGTCGTCTGCGACGGGTTGGCCACGTCACCGGGCACGACGAGCGCGAACTCGTCCAGCAGGCTTTGGGGGTTCTCGACCGTTCCCACGACGCGCAGCGTCATGCCCTGGGTGTGCCAGACGTCGCCGACGCGCGAAGTTCAGCTCGGAGGCCAGCTCGGGGTGTCAGCGCTACCTGACCGGTGCCGGCCGGGTAGCTCCCCGAGAGCAACGACAGCATGGGTCCGCCGTAGGGGCCCGACGGATCTTGCGCCGCGCAGGTCATAGGTATCGATCGAACCGGGGACACTCGCGCGTCTGGTTCTCGATCACGTCGACCGGCCCGAAGCGGTGCTCGAGCGATGCGATCTGCGAGGCCGTTCCCGCGCTCTGCCCGTGGAAGGTGGCCATGTAACCCGCCGTCCCGAAGCCGAACGTCGCCGAGGACTGGCTCCCGACCGCCACGGTCGCCCCGACCACGACGGCGCCCACCGCCAGGGTGACCATGGCGAGAATCAGGATCTGCTGGCGCCATTCGCGGCGGAAGAGGCGCCAGGCCCAACGGACCATGGCCCGGCGGGCAGGTACTCCCCCACTGGTGCTCTGGACGATCGGTGGGGACGCGGGTCGCTCGAGAACGGCGACGCCGGCGCTCACCGCGGGGCCGAGGTGGCGAGGAATGACTCAGGGGTGTCGAGGGGCAACGTCTGGTCGACCACGGCACCGTCACGCAGGAACACGACGCGGTCGGCCCACGAGGCCAGCTGCGCGTCGTGCGTCACGACGACCGCGGCCAGCCCGCGTCGGCAGGCGGCCAGCACCATCCGCATCACCGCTTCCCCGTTGAGTGGAGTCCAGGGCGCCGGAGGGCTCGTCGGCCAAGAGCAGCTTGCGCTCGCCCACCACGGCCCGGGCAATGGCCACCCGCTGCCGCTCGCCCCCCGAGAGCTGGTCGGGGAAATGGGCGGCCCGGTCAGCCAGACCGAGGTCTTCGAGGGATTCGAGCGCGGCCTTCTGTGCCTTGCGCGCCGGCACGCCGTCGAGCTCGAGTGGGAGGGAGACGTTCTCGAGGGCGCTGAGCCCGGCCAGCAGGTTGTAGTCCTGGAAGACGTAGCCGATGGAGCGCCGGCGCAGCATGGCCTTGCCATTGCGCGAGAGCCCCGACAGCGGCGTGCCGTCCACGGAGACCTCACCGTACGTCGGCTCCTCCAAGCTGCCCGCAATGGTCAACAACGTTGACTTGCCCGAGCCGCTCGATCCCATGACGGCGACCAGCGAGCCGGCTTCGACGGTGAGGTCGACACCCTTGAGGGCGTGGACTTCGGCCGCGCCTTCGCCGTAGGTCTTGGTGATGTTGCGCAATTCGAGATAACTCATCGTTGTCCCACCTTTCGCCGAGCCTTGGGGAGCGGGAACTGTTCGGTCGGTGCCGGCGCGGGCCCGGGGACTGACGCCCGTTTGAGGCGACCGTCGGCGCTGTCGAGCCAGCGAATGACCGAGTCGAGACGGAAGAGCTCTGCGTCGACGACCAGAGCGAACTGGAGGTCGAGGCCGGCCTCGTCCTCCTTCAGGCGCGTCCACTGCTGCATGAGCTGCACCACGTAGCGCCGGTGCACCTGGATCACCTCGTGGACGTCGACGCCCGGCAACCCGAGGGCGACCAGCACTTTGATCACCAGCTCGTCACGCGGTGGCGCCGAGAAGTCGGGTGGCGTGCGCAGCCACTCGCTCGAGCTCGGTCTGGCCTTCCTCGGTGATGTGGAACCCCTTTTGCGGTCCCTCCTCGGCGGCGTCGTCGGCCTCGACCAGGCCGTCGCGCTCCAGCCGTTGCAACGTGGTGTAGACCTGGCCGACGTTGAGGGGCCAGACCTCGCCGGTCCGGGCCTCGAACTCCTGGCGCAACTGCAGCCCGTACTTGGGACCCTCGCTGAGCAGGGCCAACAGGGCGTGGCGGACGCTCACGCCCAACTCTCGATTCGAAGTAGCATACTGAGTATGTTAGCTCGACCTCGAGCAATGTCAAGGCCCGGAAGGCTGGTGTCGAGGCCCAGCAGGGCTGGTTGCGCTCCGGCGGACGGCGGCCCGACCGCCGGACCGAACTAGGGCAAGGGAGACCCGGTCTCCAGCATCGTCTTCAGGCTCGAGAAGACGGCCGGCCAGCCCTGGGCGATGTTCGGCAGCACCACGCTCCCCGGGGTGAAGCCGTCGTGGACGACGGTCAAGCGGGTGACGCCCTGGGGGGTGGCCTCGAGGTCGTAGCGGACACGGGAGCGCGGCTCGCCCCGCCAGGCCGCCGCCGCCGCGGGGTCGACCCCGACGGCGTCCGCCCATTCCCCGGTGAAGGTGTGCCAGGCGTAGGACAGGCGATGCGGTGGATCCGACTCGAAAATGACCATGGCGGGGTCGCTGACCACGAGCCCGATGTCGCCGTGAACCAGGCTCCAGGTCGAGCCCGGCTGCCAGTCGGAGGGAAACGTCTTGCCCCCGGCGTCGCGGTGGCGCCAATAGCGCGACGTGTCTTCGGGGTCGGTGAGGGCCCGCCAGATCCGCTCGGGCGTGGCCGCGATGTAGATCACGTACTCGAAGCCGGTCTCGTGCTGCATCGGCTTCACCTCCTGCATCCGGTCGCGGCGGGCTCCCACCGCCCGGCGGCGGCTCCGGGATGGATCACGACGGCAACGGCGAGCCCGTCTCGAGCAGGGTCTTGAGGCTGGCCAGCACGGCGGGCCAGCCCTGCGAGGCGCCCTGCAGCACGACGCTGTCGGGGGCCGCGCTGTCGTGGACGACGGTCAGCTTGACCACGCCGGGCCCGAACTCCTCGATGTCGAAGGCCACCTTCGAGCGGGGCTCGGCGGCCCAGATGGCGACCTGCTCCTGGTCGAAGCCGTGGAGCTCGGCCCACTCGGGCGAGTAGGTGTGCCAGGTGTAGGCCAGCCGGCGGTAGGGGTCGGACTCGAGCACGACCTGGTCGGGGTGGCTGATCACCGTGTCGTGTTCCTCGTAGGACAGGTCGTAGGTCGAGCCCTTCTTCCAGTCGGTCGCCATGGTGACGCCGCCCGAAGTGGGGTGGCGCCAGTAGCGGGTGGTGAACGCCGGGTCGGTCAGTCCCTGCCAGACGCGCTCGGGCGTCGACTGGATGTAGGTGCTGTAGACGAAGGTGGTCCCCTCGCCGGTGTGCGCGGTCGTATCCATGGGCGTCGTGGCCTCCAGTGCCGTCTTGAGATCGGACAGGGCCTCGGCCCGGGTCCGGTCGTAGCTGTGGATCCAGCGGTCGGCGATGTCGTTGATGGGAGCGGCATTCAGGTAGTGCAACTTCTCCCTCCCCTGCCGCAGGGTCGTGACAAGACCGGCCGTCTCGAGGACGGTCAGATGCTTGGTCACCGATTGGCGGGTCATCCCCATGCCCTCGCAGAGCTGGGTGAGGGTGAGGCCGTTGTGCTCGTTCAACCGATCGAGCAGGCGTCGCCTGCCGGGGTCGCCGAGCGCCCTGAAGACCGCATCCATGTCTGGCATCACGTCTGTCGTGCTGGTGCTTTCCGGTTCATGCAACCTTTTGGTTGCCTGTTCCAGTTAAGCAGCCGGATGGTTGCATGTCAAGATGGGGTGGCCCGTTCCGGTGTTCGACGTCGGTGGAGTGGATGCCGAAGGAGGGGGTGCTTCGGGTGCGATCAGCCGGCGGCGTGGGCGGGGGTCTGCTCCACCCAACCGGATCCGGGCATCCAGCGGCGACGCCCGGCCCACTCGCTCCCATTCCAGAACAGCTGCTCGTTCACGTGCACCGGGTTCGGAAGCCAACCGGCATCCTTGCCTCCCCTCGGCGGCGGAGGGTAGGCGCCGGCGCCCTGGCCAGGGACCCGCCTGCGCCGCGCCGCCCGTGTGTGCCGTCCCTCCATGAGTCGGGGGGAGATCCAGAGCGAGAGCAGCCAGATCAGCAGGGTGGCTGCCGCCAGTGCGCCGAAGATCTCGCCCACCCGGTACGCCCACGACGAACTGGAGCGACGCCGAGGGGCTTCCCCGACGACCACGCCGCCTGTCGGTTCGCCAGCGTCACGGCGTCGGCGAGCGTGAAGTCGACCGACGGCGAGCGCACGGCGATCATGAAGACGTCATTCCCCTGATCGAAGTTGACCAGTTGTGTCGCCCCATTGGCCAGGCTTCCGATCGTGTAGACCGAAGCGCCCGGGATCCCTTGCGAGCCGTCGACCGTCAGACCGGGTTGCGTCGTGGTCGCGTGGTTCGCCCCGGCCACGAAGCCCTCGGCGGCGGCCGGGCTCAGGAAGCGAAATGCGCCGATGGCGACGACGTCGCCGTTGGACGGCCGTGACCACGTGCGGAGATAGCCCGAGATCCTTCCGTCGCCGAGCTGGGCCGCCGCCGTGGAGGCGGCGGAGGGGTTCACGCCCAACAGGTCGAGATCGCCCGCGGTGACCGGACCATTGCCGGCGCCGGGCGGTGCCGCCACCATGCTGGGAAAGGTGCTCGGGAGCACGAGCGACGAAAGTGCTGGGTCAGCCGATGCCGCGGGGAGCGCCCAGAACAGGCAGGCCGTGCTCGCTCCGAGCGCCACGCAGCGCGGCTGTGCCGGCGCGCCAATTCCGACGAAAAACACCCATCATCACTACCGCCCTTGTCCGCCATGCGGACGTCGCCAATGCGGATCACGCTACGGCACGGGACCGAATTTCTGAAGCAATTTCGTGCCTGGTGAGACGTATTTGTCCGCCCTTTGACGCGAGGCGGCGCGCCCGCCCGGGTCGTCCCATGACGAGTGCAAACACCCGCGCGTCAGGCGCGCAGATGTTGTGCGAATCGCGCCGCGACGGGCCGTGCCGCGGCGGTCGAACTAGAGCGCGCCGAGTACTTCTTCGGCTGAGCTCACTGCGAGTCCCGGGCCTGGCTCCACGGCCAGCCAGGTGACGATGCCGTCCTCGATGATCGCGGCGTAGCGCTGCGAGCGCAGTGGTCCGAGCCCGAAACCGCTGCCGTCCATCGTCAGGCCCATGGCCTCGGTGAACTCGCCGTTCCCGTCCGCCAGCATCACGACCGAAGAGCCCACGTTCTGGTCCTGGCCCCAGGCGCCCATGACGAAGGGGTCGTTGACCGAGACGCAGACGATGCTGTCGGCGCCCTTGGCCTTGAGATCATCGGCCCGCATCACGAACCCGGGGAGATGGTGGTCCGAGCACGTCGGCGTGAAGGCACCCGGCACCGCAAAGAGCGCAACCTTGCCCTGTCCCAGGACTGCGGCCGAGGTCGTGGCCTCAGGTCCCTTGTCGCTGAACGTGTACACCTTCACGTCCGGCACCTTGTCGCCCACTGCGATCGTCATGTGTGGTCTCCTCCGGGGGTTGGAGCCGCCCGTCGCCCAGGCGGCGGGCCAAGGTTGGCATACGGGTGCTGCCACCCCAAAACGGTCACCGAGTTGTAACCTGCCGCCGTCGCCTCAGGTGACACGAAGTCGAAGCAGTTTCTTGGGATCGAAACCTTGGGGGGTTGCGATGTCGCAGTCATTTGATCGGCGATCTTTCCTGGCGGGCGGAGTGGCCCTGGGGGCCGGGGTGGCTGCTGCCGGCGCCCTCGGCGGTGGTGGCCTCGCCGGGGCGCCCAGACGAACGGTGCGGGTCGCAACGGCATCACCACGGCCAAGCCGAAGCGAGGCGGATCGCTCACCTTCGGCATCGACACCGAGGAGAGCGGGTTCAACCCCTCCACCGCCCGCTGGGACGAGGGTGGCTTCCTCTACGGCCGCACCGTCTTCGATCCGATCGCCATCGTCACCGCCAGCGGTGAGGTGCAGCCCTGGCTGGCCAAGTCGATCACGTCGAACGACGACTTCACCTCGTTCACCATCACCCTCAAGCCCGACATCGTGTTCCACGACGGCACGCCGCTCGACGGCCAGGCGCTCTACACCAACATCGAGGCGCAGGCCACGTCTGAGCTGACCGGGCCCGCCTTCGCCACCAACATCAACAAGGCATCGCTGAGTGGGCCGATGTCGGTCACCATCACCATGAAGAACCCCTGGGCGCCATTCCCCTACTACCTGGCCCAGGCCCAGACGGGCTATGTGGCCGCACCGTCCATGCTCAAGGCCGCCGACGGTGGCACCTCGAACCCGGTCGGCACCGGACCCTTCGTTTTCCAGGACTGGACGCCCAACAGCCACATGACCGCCACCCGGAACCCGAAGTACTGGCGTTCGGGCTATCCGTACCTGAACTCCATCACCTACAAGCCGATCATCAACGCCGATTCCCGGGCGGACGCGCTCCAGACGGGTGAGATCGACATGATGCACTCGAACTCGCCCGACAACCTGCTGGAGTTCCGCGGCAACAAGAAGTGGTCGTACTACGACAACAGCGGCCAGGTGGTCGGCCAGCCCACCGTGCAATGCGTCATGTTGAACACGTCGGCCGCTCCCTTCAACAACGCAACCCTGCGCAAGGCCATGGCGATGTGCGTCAACCAGACCCAATACTCCAAGGTGATCGACAAGGGTGTCGACGCACCGGTCACGGGGCTCTTCCTCGAAGGCAGCCCCTACTACACGAAGACCGCCTACCCCAAGTACAACCCCACCGAGGCGGCCAAGCTCGTCAAGCAGGTGCAGCAACAGACTGGCAAGCAGCCTTCGTTCACCCTCAACTCGACGAGCGATCCCGAGACGCTGGCGGCGGCGCAGTTCCTGCAGCAGGCCTTCCAGCAGGCCGGCATGAAGGTGCAGATCACCATCGTGGCCCAGTCGACCATCATCAGCGACGCACTGGCCGGCACGTACCAGGCCACGCTCTGGCGCCAGTTCGGCGCCGTCGACCCCGACCTCAACTACGTCTGGTGGACCAGCCAGCTGGCGTCGGGTCCGCTGGCCCTCAACATGGCCCGCAACGTTGACCCACGCATTCAGAGCGCCCTCCTCGCCGGCCGCACGACGAGCAACAAGGCCGACCGGATCAAGGATTACCAGAAGATCAACCAGTACCTGGCCGAGGACATCCCGTACCTGTGGCTGGCCCGGGACACCTGGGCCGTCGTGGCCAATCCGGATGTGCAGAACTTCGCCAATCCGACCACGCTCACCGGCGCCAAGGCCGTCGCCTTCGACGAGGGCGTGCTGTGGCCGACGCAGATCTGGAAGTCCTGAACCCAGACTGACCCGGCCGCCCCGGGTCGTGGCTCAGCGCATTTCGACGTCGTCGAGGTACTCCTCGCGCCAGTGGGTGTAGCGCTCCTCGGGCAGCCGGAGGCAGAACGTCGGCTGGAGCGCCTCGACGAAGGCTCGTTCGTGACTGACGGCGATGATGGTGCCCGGCCAGTTGCCCAGCATCCGGCCGACCGCGGTGATGGAGGACGGGTCGAGGTTGTTGGTCGGCTCGTCGAGCAGCAAGAGGTTGGCCTCCCCGGCCGAGAGCATGGCCAGACCCAGCTTGGCCCGCTCGCCGCCCGAGAGCGTCGAGGGCAACTGGTCCGCCGCCTTCGAGGGCAGGCCGAACGAGCCGAGCAGCGCCCGGCGCTCCGTCTCCTGCTTGAGCACGGCGTCGCTCACGTTGTCCAGGGCGCGCAGGGTCGGGTCGATCTGCTCGTGCTCCTGGGCGAAGTAGCCCATGACCACGTTGGCCCCGAGCTCCACCACTCCGTTGGTGGGCTCCTGGACGCCGGCCAGGCAGCGCAACAGCGAGGACTTGCCGGCGCCGTTGCGCCCGATGATCACGATGTGGTCGCCCCGCCCGGCGTGGAACGTCACGCTCGGTCAGCACCTCGTTGCTGCCGTAGCGGACGCCGAGCTTGGCCACCTCGATCGGGATGGCGCCCGAACGTGACGGCGTCGGCAGCTTGAACGAGCTGGCCTTGTCGCGCTTCTCGACCTGGGTCCGGGTCGACTCGATGCGCTCGACCCGCCGGTCCAACGCCTTGGCCTTGCGGGCCCGCTTCTCGGTGCTGGCCCGCATGGAGTCGGCCAGCTGGCTCAGGCGGACGATCTCGCGCTTCTCGAGCTCGGACGCCCGCTCGCGCTGGGACTGGTCGGCCTCGCGCATCGCCTGGAACTTCGTGTAGTTGCCCTTCCATTCGGTCAGGTGCTGGTTCGCGATGTGCAGCACCTTGGTGATGGCGTGGTCGAGCAGGTTCAGGTCGTGGCTCACCACGAGCAGTGCGCCGGGGAAGCGGGCCAGCTCGTCGAGCAGCCAGCGCTTGGCCGAGCGGTCGAGGTGGTTGGTCGGCTCGTCGAGGATGAGCAGCTCGGGCTCCTGGAAGAGCACGCGCATCAGGTCGACCCGCCGGCGCTGGCCACCCGAGAGCGACTCGATGTCCTCGAGCAGGAGCTCCTGGCGCAGGCCCAGGCCGTCGGCCAGGCGGGCCATGACCGACTCGGCCTCGTAGCCCCCGTTCTGCTGGAACTGCTCCTGGAGGTCGGTGAAGAGCTCGATGTTCTCCGTCGAGGCGTCGTCGGCCATGCGCCGGCGGGCATCGCCCAGCGCATCGTCGAGGACGTCGAGGCCGCGGGCGGAGAGGATGTGGGAGAACCCGGTGGGCTCGAGCCCCAGACCGCCCGGCACGGGGGCCTGGGGCAGGTAGCCGAAGGAGCCGAGCAGGCGGACGTTGCCCTGGTGCCGCAGCTGCGGGGAGGTCTCCCCCACCAGCACCGAGATGAAGGACGACTTGCCGGTCCCGTTCCGCCCGACCAGGCCCACCTTCTCGCCCGCGCCCACGACGAAGGAGGCATCCGAGAGCAGGGTGCGGTCGCCGATTTCGATGGTGAGTCCCGATCCGACGATCACACACCATTGTACGGGCGAGAAGAACCCCTGGGTACACTCCGCCAAATGGCCGCACTCGACCGCAAGTGGTGGACCCTGATCGCCGTCTGCACGGCGACCTTCATGCTGCTGCTGGACATCACGGTCGTGAACGTGGCGCTGCCGGACATCCAGCGCTCCCTCAACGCGAGCTTCTCGGACCTGCAGTGGGTCGTCGACGCCTACTCGCTGACCCTGGCCGCCTTCCTCCTCACGGCTGGTGTCGCGGGCGACATCTACGGCCGGCGCAAGATCTTCGCCGTCGGCCTGGTCGTCTTCTCGGTCTCGTCACTGGTCTGTGGCCTGTCGACCACACCGCTCATGCTCAACCTGGCCCGCGCCGTGCAGGGCGTCGGGGGCGCCATCATGTTCGCCACCTCGCTGGCGCTGATCGCCGCCGCGTTCACGGGCAAGGATCGAGGCACCGCCTTCGGCATCTACGGCGCAGTGATCGGCGGCGCCGTCGCCATCGGGCCCCTCATCGGTGGCGCCATCACGAGCGGCATCGGCTGGCGCTGGATCTTCTTCGTGAACGTGCCCATCGGCGCGATCGCCGTGTTCATCACCTTCACGCAGATCGCCAAGTCGACGGACCTGCGGCAGCGCCGGATCGACTGGGTCGGTTTCCTCACTTTCTCGCTGAGCCTCTTCGCACTCGTCTTCGCGCTCGTGCGGGGGAACGATCTCGGCTGGGGCAGCGCCACCACCATCGGCCTCCTCGCCGGCGGCGGCCGTCCTCATGGTCGGCGTTCTTCGTGAACGAGCACTACGTGGCCGATCCGATGTTGGACCTGGGCCTGTTCAAGATCCCGGCCTTCGTCGGCCTCTCGATCGGTGGCCTTCTGCCTGGCCGCCTCGATCTTCGCCATGTTCTTGTACCTGACCCTCTACATCCAGGACAACCTCGGCTACGGGCCCCTTGCCGCGGGGGTCCGCTTCCTTCCCATGACGTTGCTCATCTTCGTCGTCTCCTTCTTCGCGGGGCGCCTGACCGTGCGCGTGCCCTCACGCCTCCTCCTGGGCGTCGGGATGGTCCTCGTGGCGGGCGGCCTGCTCCTGATGGGCACGACCCACCCGAACTCGACCTGGACCGTGCTCCTCCCCGGCTTCATCGTGTGCGGCTTCGGCGTCGGCATCGTCAATCCGGTCCTGGCCTCGGGTGCCGTCTCGGTCGTCCAACCCCAGCGCAGCGGCATGGCGTCGGGCGCCAACAACACCTTCCGCCAGGTCGGCATCGCCACCGGCATCGCCGTGCTCGGCGCGGTCTTCCAGAGCCAGATCGTGAACCACACCACGTCGGCGCTGCAAAGTCGCCGTACGGCTCGGAAATCCTTCACCGCGGCGGCGCGCAGCTCCAGGCGGCCATGTCGGCCGGAGCGGTGCCGAGGCGCACTCCCGGCCATCCCGATCCCGGCCGCCCGCCAGGCCCTGCTCAGCGCCTACCACGTCGGCTTCTCCGCCACCTTGAACCACCTCATGGACATCGGGGCGATCGTCGCCTTCGTGGGGGCGCTGTGCGGCTTCGCCCTGGTGCGCCAGGGTGACTTCGTCGTCCCCACCGGGCCGCCCAGCGGGACCTCCGGCGGGAGCACCCGGCGCGGCGCCGGACAGCCACCGTGCCCGCCGTGCATGCTTGAGCCGTTCACGCTCGAGGGCACCTACGTGCGCCTCGAGCCGCTGAGCGAGGACCACATCCCGGGACTCGTGGCGGCGGCGGCCGAGGACCGCTCGAACTACCAGTGGACCTACACCCCCGAGGGGGTGGACCAGATGACCGAGTACGTGGCCGACGCCCTGGCCCAGGTGGCCTCGGGCGCGCACGTCGCCTTCGCCACCATCCGCAAGGGTTCAGGCAGCGGCTCGGGCGAGCCCGACAGGGTCGTGGGTGCGACCCGCTTCTGCGAGATCGCCTACTGGCACTGGCCGCCGGGGGCCAGCCACCAGCGTCACGGCGTGCCCGACGTCCTCGACATCGGCTACACCTGGCTGGCGGGATCGGCCCAGCGCACTCCGATCAACACCGAGGCCAAGCTGCTGATGATGACCCACGCCTTCGAGGTGTGGGAGGTGCACCGGGTCGCCCTGCAGACCGACGTGCGCAACAAGCGGTCCTGGGCGGCCATCGAGCGCATCGGCGGCCAGCTCGACGGGATCATGCGGGCCGACCGTCCCGGGCGCCGACGACACGGTCCGCACCTCGGCCCGTTTCTCCATCGTCGCCGACGAGTGGCCGGCGGTGAAGGCACGGCTGACGGCGCGCCTGGAAGCCGGGGCGAAGCCGAGCTGACGTCAGCCGGCGGTCCTGCGTGGCCGACGGACATCCTCGTCGGTCAGGCGCGGGCGAGGGTGGCCGAGATCTTGCGCTCGTGGAGCGCGTGCACGGCGGCTTCGGCCTCGTCCTTGGGTCGGACGGCGGCCACCGCCTTGCCGGTCCGGTGGATCTTCCAGGCCAGCTGGTCGGCCCGCTCCACCGTGTGGCCGAAGATCTCGACGAAGGCCTCGATCACGGTCTGGAACGTGGTGACGTCGTCGTTCCACACGATGACGGCCCACAGGTCCTCGAGCTCGAAGAAGGCGTCGATGTCCTCGTCTGCGATGACCGGGGCTTCGATGGTGGAGGGGATCGAGGTCATAGGCGGGGGCGTTTTGGGCCCGGATCAGTGTAGTCCGCCCGATAGCGTGCGGGCATGAGAGCCACCGTCCTCGAAGGGCCACGACAGGTCGCAGTGCACGACGTCCCCGATCCGGTCCTGCCGGGTCCAGAGGGCATCATCGTGACCGTCGAACACACCGCCATCTGCGGCTCGGACCTCCACCTGTACCACGACGCCCCGACCGGAGCCGGCATCCGGTTGGGCCACGAGGCCATCGGCACGGTGGCCGAGGTGGGCCCGCACGTCCACAGCGTGCGGGCCGGTGACCGCGTCCTCGTGTCGGGCGTGGTCGGCTGCGGTCTGTGCGCACCGTGCCGTTCGGGCCTCCCGAACCTGTGCCTGGCCAACAAGGCCACCGCGTTCGGCACCACGCCCGATCTCCCGGGCGGGCAGGCCGAAGCAGTCGCCGTGCCGTTCGCCGACGAGTTCGTCCTCCCGATCCCCGAAGGGGTGTCCGACGAGGCGGCCGTGCTCCTCACCGACATCCTGCCGACGGGCTACGTCGGTGCGCTCCGAGCCTCCATCGCACCGGGGTCGACGGTGGTCGTCGTCGGCCTCGGCCCGGTCGGGGTGATGGCGGTGCAGTGCGCCGCCCTCTTCGGACCGGCCCGCATCCTGGCCATCGACATGGTGCCCGAGCGGCTGGCCCGGGCCGAGCAGCTCGGTGCCGAACCGATCGACGCCCGGACCGCGCCCGGGCTACGTCCAGGTCATGGAGGCCACCAAGGGCCGCGGCGCCGAGTCGGTGATCGAGGCGGTCGGCGCGGACGCCACCATCGTCGAGGCCGTCAACTGCGCGGCCACCGGCGGCACCATCTCGGTCGTCGGGGTGAACCTGACCATGGACCTGCCGTTCCCGATGGGCCTCGTCTTTCTCAAGAGCATGACCCTGCGCACGATCTTCGCCCCCATCCCGAGCACGTGGCGGGACCTCGTCCCCTTGGTGCAGTCGGGTCGCTTCACCCTGGCCGAGACCTTCACCCACCGCCTCGGTCTGAGCGACGCATCCCGGGCCTACGAGCTCTTCGACTCCCGGTCCGACGGTGTCTTGAAGGTCCTCTTGGACCCGAAGAACTGAGATCCCTCGGGCTCGTCGGGCGTGCGGTTCAGCACGATCGGCCACTCGGCCGCACCGAGTTCCGGGCGAGCGATGAACCAGGGGGCGGGCGGGGGGACCACGAGCATGGTCAGGGCGTCGACGATCGGCTCGTAGTTGACCCGCCAGCCCTGGAAGTGGCGCCACGCCTCGTCCGCGTCGCGCTCGAGGGGGAAGTCACGCTCCTCGAGCCGACGGAAGCCCTCGTCGAACTCGGCCCGGGTGAGGCGGATGCCGGCCGTCGGCAGCGGGTCGAGGTCGTAGGGGATGTTCAGGGCTCCGGCCATGGAGCGCAGACAGGTGGTGCCCATGGACAGGCAGAGCCGCGCCTCGCGCGGGGCGAGCTCGGGGCTCACCGAGTGGTACAGCGCGCCGGAGTCCATCATGGCGGTGAGGCCGAGCAACCAGCTACGCGTCGAGACGGGTGAGCGGAACCACATCAGGGCGGGGTAGTTGGCGTGGCTCTCCGAGACGGTGGCCGCCCAGCGCTCCCACTCCAAGTAGAGCGGCGGCAACTCGTCCATGGTGTCGAGGAAGTGACTGCGGGCCAGGATCTCGGGACCCCAGGCGGGCGTCCCCGAGCGGCCGGCCAACAACGTCACCTGCGTCTCGCGGGAGGCGAACGCGCCGTAGAGCGCGGGGAGGTAGGCGATCTCGAGCGCAATGACCAGCAGGCCGATGCCGGCGGAGACGATCTCGAGCGTCTCGGGTCCGGCGAAATGCTCGGAGGCGATGCCCAGCGTGAAGACCGACGAACCGGCAACCCCCAGCGCGCTCGCGAAGTCGATGCCGGCATCCCACCAGATGATGCAGGCCGAAGCCCAGCACCAGCAGGCAGAGCCAGATGGCGAAGAGCAACACCATGGCGGCGGGGCCGACGAAGGAGAGCACCCGGTCGCGCACCTCGTAGGTCGGGAGCTTCGGGACCAGGCGGCGTGCCCCGCCGCCGATGACGCGGGCCACGCCACGCTGCACGTGCGACGAGGTCACCCGGGGGACGACGAGGGCGGTGAACACGCTCCACACCGTGCTCAGGACGAGGACGACGCCGACGACGAAGGCGACGATGCGGACCGCGTCCACCGCTCGGCTACCGGTGGCCAGCGCAGCCCAGCGGGCCGCCGGCGGGCCCGTCCGACACCAGCAGCGACGGCACCTCGACCGAGCGCGACCGCAGGAGCTCACCCAAGCCCTTGGCCTGGGTGTCGAGGCGCAGGTTCGAGGCCACGCCCCAGCCCAGGATCCCGTGCACGACGAAGTTCACGGCGCGCAGATTGGCCAGGGGGTGACGCTCGATCTCGAAGCCCGCCACCTCGGGCACCAGCGCCTTGAGGGCGTCGACGGTGAGCTCGTCGAGCAGCCATTCGGCCACGACGTCGGTGTCCGCCCATACCCCGACGTTGGCCGCGCCGCCCTTGTCTCCCGAGCGGGCGCCGACCAGCACGTGGAGCGGGACCGTGACGAGATCGGTCGTCTGCCGTGGCGCGGCTCGATTCGGACGCGGCGCCGCTGTCCGGCTCGTGGGCTCGGGTCGGGGGTCGGCGGTTGGCCCGAGACCGACGGCATGGAGGTGGGCACCTGGCGCCCCTCGCACTCGACGCGGGGTTGCGACGGCGGACACCGAGACGGTGGTCGGCCAGTAGTGGGCCACACCCTGCGCCCCCGACGGGGCCGAGGTGAAGAACGTTCCCGGGTAGCTCGAGAGGCTGGTCTCGATCACCGCGCCGGAGAAGGCGCGGCCGACGGCCAGCTCGTCATCACCGCGCACGGCGAGGCGCAGGTAGGCCATGCCCCCGCCGGTCAGGTCGCCCGAGAGGTCTTCCGCCGTCTCGGCGTAGGCCGCCTGCCCGCCCGGGATACCGGCCCAGACCGCCGCCGCAGCCATGCGGGCCTTCTCCTCCACCTGGGCGCCGGTGATGGCGAGGGTCATGGCGTTGCGCCAGCCCGCGTCGAGGTTGGCCGTCACCTTGAGGGAGGTCGGCGGCGCCTCGCCCCGCACGCCCGCGATGCGCACCCGGTCGGGTGCTTCCTGGGTCAGCGCAATGGAGTCGAAGCGGGCGACGGCATCGGGGCTGAGGTATCGCGGTCCCCCGATTTCGTAGAGCAGCTGCGCGGTGACCGTGCCGACGGTGACCGCGCCCCCCGAGTCGGGGTGCTTGGTGATGACGGACGAGCCGTCGGCGTGCATCTCGGCGATGGGGAACCCGATGCGCTCGCGCCGAGGGATCTCCTCGAAGAAGGCGTAGTTGCCGCCGCAGCACTGGGCGCCGCACTCGATGACGTGGCCGGCCACGACTGCGCCGGCGATGGCGTCGAGATCGTCGTCCTGCCAGCCGAACGCATGCAGCGCCGGACCGACCACCAACGCGGCGTCGGTGACCCGTCCCGTGACGACCACCTGGGCACCGGCAGCCAACGCGTCGGCGATGGGACGGGCCGGGAGATACGCGTTGGCGGTGACGACGGGCGCCCCGGCGGGGAGGTCCTCGCCGGAGTCGAGATTGACGAAGCGCTCCCCGCCCTGCTGCAGCTCACCCAGGCGTGCCGTGATGTCGTCGCCCGAGACCGAGGCCACCGCTACCTCGACGCCCTGGCGCTTGGCC
>CAVQLP010000003.1:0-714937 GCA_963713375.1 uncultured Acidimicrobiaceae bacterium
GGAGCGGGTGATCGGTTTCGAACCGACGACCTCGTGCTTGGCAAGCACACGCTCTACCAACTGAGCTACACCCGCCCGCTTCGCTCGATCGAGGGCCGATCATTGAGGTCTAACGTCGTTCCCGAGGTTGTCAATCGTCTCGGGATTCCGAACCCGCCCGCATCGTCTGAGTCGTCTGATCCGGCCGCGCGTGTTCGCGACGCGCCGCATTGCAGCCGATGGCCCGAGCGAGCCCGCACAGCTTGACGAAGTACTCGATGCCCGACCACACGCTGAGCACCAGTCGCGATCCACAGCACGAACATGCCGGCGGCGAAAAAATCGACGTGAAAATAGGTGTAGTGGATCAGCAGGCCCTGCATCGCGATCGATTGCAGCGCCATCTTGTACTTGCCCAATTCCTCGGCGCCGATGATCCGTCCGTCCGCCGCCGCAACCGCCCGCAGGCCGGTCACGAGGATTTCGCGCGATACCAGCACCACCACCATCCAGGCGGGACGTGCGGCAGTCGCGGCATTCCGGCCAGCATGATCAGCGCCGCGCGTAACGATGAGCTTGTCGGCCAGCGGATCGAGGAATTTGCCGAGATCGGTGCCGGAGCCATAACTGCGCGCGATATAGCCGTCGAGAAAGTCGGTGATGGTCGCCGAGAAAAAGACCCCCGCCGCGAGTGCCGCCGGCATCGGGCCGGGAAACATCAGCAGATAGACCAGCAGCGGCACCGTGGCGATGCGCTGATTAAGGTCAGGACGTTGGGTAACCGTGAAAGTCACCGCTCTACTTCGCCATGCTATCACCCTCGGCCGGCTGCCTAAAGCCGTTAGCATGAGCCGTTCGACAATAGGTGACTGCCGCCGTGCGTGGCAAATCACGATGCCTTGCCGGATCGTCCGCGTTCGACGCTCTCCGGCGAATCGATCTTGACTATGCTCGCTGCGAGGGTCGAAGTAGCGTCGATCAGGACCATAGCAGTTATGACATCCGCTATAACAGTGATTTTCTGGTGATCGGCGGCGGTATCGCCGGCCTGATTTTCGCGATCAAGGCCTCGGAGCTCGGCAGCGTGACGGTGCTGACCAAGGCCGCCAGCGACGAGGCCAATACCGCCTACGCGCAGGGCGGCATCGCCAGCGTATGGAGCATCGACGATTCGTTCGAATCGCACGTCGATGACACGCTGCGGGCGGGCGCTGGGCCTATGCAATCGCGCCGCGGTCGAGACGATCGTGCGCGACGGTCCCGAAGCGGTGCGCGAGCTGATCGCGCTCGGCACGCAACTTCACGCGCGTCGAAGAGGGCGGCGAGGACGAATACGACCTCGGGCGCGAGGGCGGCCATAGCCATCGGCGCGTGCTGCATGCGCAGGATCTGACCGGACGCGAAATCATGCGGGCGCTCGGCGAGGTGGCCAAGGCGCGGCGGAATATCCACGTGCTGGAGAATCACGTCGCGGTCAACCTGCTGATCGAGCGGACCGCGAACGGCCAGCCGGGCGCATGCTGGGGCGTCTATGCGCTCGATAAGGCGACGATGGCGAGTCAGCAAGATCGTCGCGCGCGCGACGCTGCTGGCGACCGGCGGCGCGGGCAAGGTTTATCTCTACACGACGAATCCCGATATCGCGTCGGGCGACGGCGTCGCGATGGCGTATCGGGCGGGCGCGCCGATCGCGAACATGGAGTTCTACCAGTTCCATCCGACCTGCCTTTACCATCCTGCCGCCAAGTCGTTTCTGATTTCCGAGGCGCTGCGTGGCGAGGGCGCGATTTTGCGGCTGCCCGACGGCACTCCGTTCATGAAGCGCTACCATCCCGACGCCGAGTTGGCGCCGCGTGACGTCGTTGCACGCGCGATCGACTCCGAGATGAAGCGGCTGGGCCTCGATTGCGTCTATCTCGATATCAGCCATCACAAGGGCGGTTACATCCGCGAGCGCTTCCCCAATATCTACGAGCGCTGCCTGAAGTATGGCTTCGACATCACCGAGGGACCGATTCCGGTGGTCCGGCGGCGCATTATATGTGCGGCGGCGTGGTCACGGATCTGATGGCGCGGACGCCGATACCGCGGCTCTATGCGGCTGGTGAAGTCGCGATGACGGGCCTGCATGGCGCCAATCGGCTGGCGTCGAACTCGCTGCTGGAAGCGGCGGTGATGGGACGGCGGGCGTTCGCCGCCGCGCGCGAGCAATTGACGCCATGACGAGGGCAGCGCCGCCTGACTTCCGCGAATGGGATCCCGGGCGACGCGATCAAGAGCGAGCAGCACGTGCTGATCACGCATAGCTGGGACGAGATTCGCCGCCTGATGTGGAACTACGTCGGCATCGTGCGCAGCGACAAGCGGCTGGAACGCGCGCTGCGGCGCATCACGATGCTGAACGAGGAGATTCACGGCTACTACTGGGATCATCTGATCGATTCGGACCTGATCGAAGTTGCGCAACCTGGTGACAGTCGCGGAATTGGTGGTGCGCTGTGCGATGGCGCGCAAGGAATCGCGCGGCTTGCACTACAATATCGATCATCTGGAGCGCGACGACGACGCATTGGCTGCGCGACACGATGCATCAGTCCGGGGCGATGCGCCTCGCGCGCAGCACTCGCTCGGCCGAATCCTAAGTCGTAGCCGGCCGGTTGTCCGTGAAGCCTGCATCGAAATTACACAAATGCGGCCAGTCACCGAGATACTGGCGACCGCATTTCATCATAACGCCAGGCGTCTATTTGACCTTCACCGGCTCGTCGGCGAGCAGCATGATCGAGGCGTCAAGGCTCTCCGGATAAGCGAAGGCAGCTTGTCGTCGGCGAGATCGACGTCAACCTTGCCACCCTTGACCAACCGGCCGAACAGCACTTCGTCGGCCAGCACTCGCGAGATTTCATTCTCGATCAAGCGGCCGAGCGGACGCGCGCCGAAGCGAGTGTCATAGCCGTGATCGGCGAGCCATTTCTTCGCCGCCGCGAAACTTCGAGCGTGACCTTGCTGCCCTTCGAGCCGCTCCGAAAGTTCGAGCAGGAATTTATCCACCACGCGTTCGATGACCATCGGGCGGCAGCGGCGCGAACTCGATAATCGCCGATAGCCGGTTGCGGAATTCCGGCGAGAACATCCGATCGATAACCGCCTTGGGCGATCCGGTGGTGATACCGGCGCCGAAACCCAATCATCGCGCGCGACAGTTCCTGTGCGCCCGCATTGGTGGTCATCACGAGGATAACGTTGCGGAAATCCGCCTTCCGGCCGTTGTTATCGGTCAGGGTCGCATGGTCCATCACCTGCAGCAGGATATTGAACAGGTCCGGATGGGCCTTTTCGATTTCGTCGAGCAGCAGCACGCAATGCGGCGTCTTGTTGATCGCGTCGGTCAGCAGTCCGCCCTGATCGAAGCCGACATAGCCCGGGGGTGCGCCAATCAGCCGCGAGACCGTGTGCCGCTCCATGTACTCGCTCATGTCGAAGCGGATGAACTCGACGCCCATCACCTTGGCGAGTTGGCGCGCGACTTCGGTTTTGCCGACGCCAGTGGGACCGGCGAACAGGAACGCGCCGACCGGCCGATCCGGATGCGCCAGGCCGGACCGCGCGAGCTTGATCGCGCGCGCAACCGCGTCGATCGCCGGGTCCTGGCCATAAACGACTTCTTTCAACTCGCTATCGAGGGTCTGCAGCCGCGCGCGATCGGTCGATGAAACCGTGCGCTCGGGAATTTTCGCCATCCGCGCGACCGTACGCTCAGCATCGCGCGCGCCGACCGACGACCGTATCGCCGTTGCGGGCGCGCAGATGACCCGCCACGCCGGCCTCATCCATCACGTCGATCGCCTTGTCGGGCAGGAAGCGGTCGTTGATGTAACGGGCGGAAAGGTCAACGGCGGAGCGAATCGCCGCCGCCGTATAGCGGACGTTATGATGCTTCTCGTAGCGGCTCTTGAGGCCATTCAGAATCTGGATCGTCTCTTCTTTGCTCGGCTCCGGCACGTCGATCCGCTGGAAGCGGCGGGCAAGGGCCTTATCGCGATCGAACGAGCGCTTGTATTCCTGATAGGTGGTCGAGCCGATCACGCGCAATTCGCCCGATGCCAGTGCGGGCTTGAGCAGGTTCGACGCGTCCATCGTCGAGCCGGAAGCCGAACCGGCGCCGACGACCGTATGAATCTCGTCGATGAACAGGACGATGCGCCTGATCGCCGGTCGCAGCCTTGATGACCGCTTTGAGCCGCTGCTCGAAATCGCCGCGGAAACGCGTGCCTGCCAGCAGCGCGCCCATATCGAGCGCATAGATCTGGATATCTTTAGCGCCGCCGGGACATGGCCGTCATGCACGGCCAGCGCGAGGCCTTCGGCCAACGCGGTCTTGCCGACGCCCGCTTCGCCGACGAATACGGGATTATTCTTGCGGCGGCGCAGCAGGACGTGGATCGCGCGTTCGACCTCGTTCTTGCGCCCAATCAGCGGATCGATCTGACCCTTGGCCGCGCGTTCGGCGAGATTGATCGCGTAGGTGCGTAACGCCTTGGAGGGCGAGACCTTGCCTTCCTCGCCGTCGCCTTCGCTTTCAGCGTCTCCGTCGCGTCGTCGCCTTCGTCATCGTGCGCGCCGCGGACCTCGCGATCTTCGTCGGTGCCCATTTTGGAGACGCCATGCGAGATAAAGTTGATGACATCGAAGCGGGTGACGCTTTGCTCTTGCAACAGATAGACGGCGTGCGACTCGGTCTCATGGAAAATCGCGACCAGCACCTGCGAGCCGTTGATTTCGGCACGTCCCGCCGACTGCGCATGAAGCGCCGCGCGCTGCAACGCACGCTGTACCCCCGCCGCATAATGCGGCTGGAAGGCGCCGCCTTTGGGCAGCCGTTCGACGTCCTCATCAAGGTATTTCTGCAGCTGCTTGCGCAACTGTTCGATATCGGCGCCGCAATTTTTCAGGATATTGCTGGTGGTGACGTCGTGGAGCATCGCGTACAGCAAATGCTCGAGACAGACGTATTCGTGGCGCCGGTTTAAGGCTTCGGACATCGCGAGTTGCAGCGTTACCTGCAGTTCGCGGCTGATCATTACGCCAGGTGAAGCCATCGGATCAGCTTTCCCGCCGCGTCCAGGCGCGGACCAGTAGTAATAGTTAACGAGTTGAACAAACCGCTCTACTCCTTTTCCATCACGCACTTGAGCGGAAACTGGTTCTCTTTGGCGAGTTCCTCGACCGTCTGAATCTTGGTCTCGGCGATCTCGTAAGGGAACACGCCGGCAATACCCATTCCGTTCTGATGCACATGGAGCATGATGCGGGTCGCGTCGGCCTGTGATCGATGGAAAACCGATTTGAGAATCTCAACGACGAATTCCATCGGCGTGTAGTCATCATTGAGCAGGATACATTTATACAGCGGCGGCTTGCGGGTCTTGACCTGCTCTTTGGTACGCCGCTCGGTGACCGTATCGTCCTGCCGTTGCCATTGCCATTACCGAGTCTGCCAGCGCGGCGCGCCAGCGGCATCCGCGGACGGAACCGGACGGTGATAGACTCAGCCTTGGCATCGGGTCGCTCATCCTCATCGGCATCCTAACCAGCTAATACGCAACCACTCTACCAAAATAATCACGAACGGGCACGGATCACGCGTGAGTCATCACAGAATCTGCAATGCCGATCGCGGCACTTTGCACGGCGATGGGCCGCGGTTAAGCTCTGCAGGCCGTCAGGCGCAGGAGCTACGCAAGCTAGCGATGGCAATCAAACCGACCAAGTCGCCGCAGCCGCTGCCGAATGACGCGTCAATGAGGTTTTAAGCGTATTCGCGATGTTTCGCGCGACGAATGGAACTCCCTGCTCGCGCCTGACGACACCCCGTTCGTCGATTGGGACTGGCTGAATGCGATGGAGGAGTCGCGACAGCGCGGCGCGCAAAACCGGATGGTCGCCATGCCATCTGACGGTGCGGATGGGGCCGTCGAAGAAGCTCGTCGCCGCCTGCCCGCTCTATCTCAAAAGCCACAGCATGGGCGAATTTGTCTTCGATCAGGGCTGGGCCGACGCCGCTGAACGCGCGGGGCTGAGTTATTATCCCAAGCTGTTGGTCGGCGTACCGTTCACGCCCCATACGGGACGGCGCTTCCTGGTCGCGCCCGGCATCGACCGGCGGGCGATGGCCGAAGCGCTCGGGCGACGCTCTGGTCCAGCTATGCGCGGAGAACAAGCTCTCGTCGGTTCACGTCAATTTTTGCGCGAAGACGAAGCGGAGGCGCTGCCGGATCTCGGTTTCCTCGAACGTCTCGGCTACCAGTACCATTGGCGCAATACCGGCTTCGCAGACTTTCGACGATTATCTCGCGCAGTTGAAAAGCAAACGCCGCTACGCCGTGAAGCATGAGCGGGCGGCGCTTGCAAGGTCAGGGAATCACGATTCGGGCGATCGCGGGCGACGCGATTCCCGACGAATTATTCCCGCCGATGTACCAGATTTACTCATCGACCATCGAGAAGCTCTATTGGGGCAGGCAGTATCTCACCCGCGAATTTTTCGAACTGGCGCGCCGCGATCTCAAACGCTACATCTGTTTCGTCTGCGCCTTTCGCGGCGACGAATTGGTGGCCGGGACGGTGAATCTGCAAGGCGCCGGGGTTTTTTACGGCCGCTATTGGGGCGCCTTCGAGGACGTCAAATTCCTGCATTTCAATGTCTGCTATTACGCCGCGATCGAGCATTGTATCGAGCAAGGGATCGCGCGCTTCGAGCCGGGCGCCGGCGGCGAATACAAATGGCTGCGCGGCTTCGATCCGGCGATCACCCGCAGCATGCACTTCATCACGCATACGGCTTGCGCAAGGCGATCGCGAATTTCGTCACGCGCGAGCGCCGCGAAGTCGAAGCCTGGATCGCCGAAGGGCAATGAACGCAGCCAGCTCAAGCCGCCGGCTCCCTCGAACGTCGAAACCGCCTGAACTGCTTTCCTGAATCTATAGCTGCGAGCGGTCCAGCAATCCGCGCGTTCACTGGCCTTGCTAACGAGGCCTATGAATTCTCGCCTGCTTACTCGATAAGGCAGAACAAGCGCGGGACTAATTTGGGAGCCCGTCCAGACTCGAGAGGTATCTGCGATGACGCGGATTTTCTTTCAGCGGGCAAATCTTATCGACGGTGTGAATCAACGCCCAAACCAACGCGACGGTCGTGGTCGAGGGCGAGCGTATCGTCGCGGTCGGCACCAATGGCGACGCGCCCAACACCCACGGCCAAGGATATGGTCTACGATCTCAACGGCCGGTCGCTGATGCCGGGCATGGTGCAATGCCACTACCATGTCGCTTACGACAACGTCCGCGATCATGTTTGAACTCGACATGAAGCATCCGGCCACGATGCTGACTTATCGCGGCGAAGAACGCCGAATTGCTCTTGCGCTGCGGCTTCACCGGCGCGGTCGGCGCGGGCACGCATTCACAATATCGACGTGACGCTGCAGCGACGCGATCAACAAGGGCCTGATTCCGGGGCCGCGCTTCCTCGCTTGCGGGCATGACGTCGTGACGACCGGCGATTCCGTGGATTTCCATCCGAGCTGGTGGCGGCTCGGGATGGAGGGTTGGGCCACGTATTGCGACGGCCCGGACGAATTCCGCAAGGCGGTGCGGCAAGAAATCAAAGACGGCGTCGATATTATCAAGCTCTATCCGACCGGCGGTCACGGGCTTTCGTGGCCGGCCGACGTGATGACCATGACCGCTCGAAGAGATGAAGGCGGCGTCCGACGCGGCGCACGAACGCGGACGCAAGATCCGCGGCCATATCATCTCGAAACGCGGCATCCTCGCGGGCCTCGACGCCCAGATCGACGTCATCGACCATTGCGACATGATGGACGACGAATGTATCGAGCGGCTGGTGCGGCAGCAGAGCTTTCGTCGTCCCGAGCCTCTACTTCCCCTACATGGTGGTGGAGGAGAAGCGGCGCACCGGCTAGAGCAATTGGGCCGGCGTCGACGAGATGGAACGCGGACTGGAGAATTCCTACCGGACTCTGCCCAAGGCGCAAGCCGCCGGCGTCAAGTTCGTGATCGGCGACGATTTCGGCACCGCCGCGATGCCGCATGGCGACTACGCCCGCGAGCTCGAAGCTTACGTCAAGGGCGCAGGTATTCCGGCGCTCGAAGTGCATCAAATGGGCGACCCACAACGGCGCCGAATTGCTCGGCATGAAGCGATGACCTCGGCACGATCGACTGCCGGTAAGATCGCCGGACTTGCTCGTCGTCAACGGCGATCCGGTCGCGGATATCACGGTCTTGCAGGATCGTAAAAATCTGGACGTCGTCATGAAGGGCGGGGCGTTCGTCGAATGCCAACTTGAAACCGTCCAAGCGCGCCCGCTCCGCCCGCGCCGCATAACTGGAATAACGTGAATGTCGAAAGCGGGATCGCTTTCGCGGACCCCGCTTTTTTTACGTTGCCGATGGCGGCAGCCATTGCCATTGCGGTGAGTTCAGGCGGCATCTCGCCAGTCAGATTCGTCACGCGATTGCGATATCGGCTCAAATGGTTGCGCGCGACTTCATAGGACTGCTGGGCTTTCCCAACGAATTTCCGATTAAGTCGAATTGGCCTTCGAAGTGGCCAAATGCGGTCTGGGCTTTCGCAATTCTTCAGTCGCGCGCTCGAAGCTTTTGGCAAATTCGTACATCTTGAAAACCATCTGAATCGATTGCAGGGTCACGATCAGCGTATTCGGCGAAACCGGAAAGATATGTTGCTTGTTCAGCCATTCGCTGAGTTCGCCGTTTAAAACCACCTCCATGTAAAGCGTCTCGCTCGGCAGGTACATCAGCGCCATGTCAGTCGTGCCGTCCTCGGGACGGATATAGCAGGCGATACGCCGGCCTTGTTCCTTGATTACGCGGGCGAATTGCTCGCGCGCAGCCGTCAGCAACGCCGGGTCGCTGGTCTCAAACAACGGAAGAATCTGCTCACGCGGGAATTTTGCGTCGATCGGCAACGAACGTTCGGGAAATTTGATGATCGCGTCGGCACGTCCCTGGCCGTTTAATCCCGCCGAAGCCTGTAGCTCATACATCTGCGCGGGCAGAAAATCCGCTAACAGGCGTTGCAGGCTGGCCTCGCCGAAACGCCCGCGCAGATGGGGCAGCTTGAGCAGATTATTCAGGTCATTGATCGAACTGCCGATCGTGCTGACGTTTTTCAGTTGCTCTTCGGCGGCGCGCAGATGCTCCTGCACCTTTTCGAATTGTTTGAAGCCCTCCTTGATATTCTGATCAAGCTTTTCCGTGACCTGATTGCTGATCGCAAGCAGCTTTTTGTCGAGTTCGGCGCGGATCGCTCCCAGATTTTCGCCGGTCTGTCTCGTGAGGTCACTGATTTCGAGCTTGAGCGCCTTGGCTTGCTCCTGGCGCCCCGCCGACAATTGCCGCTCCAAAGTGTCACGAAGCTCACCAAACCCCGTGTTGAGCCGATCGACAGTCTGCTGGCGTAAATCACCCTTGGTATCGGCAAGGCGCGCCGCCATATCCGTGGTCGCAGCGCGAAATTTCTCCTCGAGCCGCCGCGGAGTATGTCGAGACGGCCTGGCAAGGCCTCGGCGACGGCGATCACAACGGATCGGAGTTGCGACCGCAGATGAAAGATCAGCCAAACGAGGCAGCCCGCAAGTACGACGTTGCCGACTATAAGAGGAATAATCACGTACTCCACATCTACCACCGCTCCTCCACTACCCATCTTAGGCCGCTTACGCTTTTGCGGGAACTGGCCTGAGCGTTGCTGTCCCCAAGTAAACACCGCTGTCCACAGGAAAATAGGGGGAAATGCGTCGCGTCTGCTGCGATGCTATCCTTTCCCGCCAATTCAGAGACTGCGTGGCTTCGTGAAAGAACTATTCAAGCCTGGATCGACCCTTATCCTGCTCGGCGCCGGCGGTGTCGGCAAAACCACCGTGGCCGCGTCGATCGGGATGGCGGCGGCGATGACTCAACTCGACACTGTCGTAATAACGGTCGATCCCGCCCGCCGCCTGCGCGACGCCTTGGGAATCGAGCGGCTATCCGTGCGCCCCACCAGGATCGACGGGCAGCGACTGCGCGCGGCGGGACTCGACCATAGATTGCGGCTCTCCGCGATGGTCCTCGACGTCAAGCGCACCTGGGACGGCCTGGTCGAGCGATTTGTGAAAGATCCGGGCGCGCGCCGGATGATCATGGAGAACTCTTTCTATCGCAATCTCACCGAGCAGTTCGCTGGAGCCGAGGCGTATGCAGCGCTCGAACAGCTTTATGACCTGCACAGCAGCGGGCGCTTCGACCTCGAGGTAGTCGACACTCCCCCTGCCACGCATGCGTTCGAATTCATCCAGGCCCCGGCTCATCTGGTGCGTCTGCTCGATTCTTCCGCCGCGCGATGGCTCTTCTTGCCGTACGCGGCGGCAAGCCAGGGCGTGGCAGGCATCGCGGGGCGGGCCGCCCGCTTCGTCGTCAACCAGTTGGAGAGTTTCACCGGGCTGGAGACGCTAAAGTCTATCTCGGAGTTTTTCTCGGCCGCAGCCGAAGCTACAGGCGCGGTCAGCAAGCGCTTTCATACGACCGAAATGATGCTGCGGTCGCCGAACCTGCATTTTGTGCTGGTGACGACGCCCCGCGAGGATCGCCTGAAGGAAGCGCGCGCGGTCATGAAGCAGATGGACGACGCGGGACTGAAACTGCGCGCGATCGTCCTCAACCGCACGCTCGATGCGGCCACCTTCGACGACTTCGCGTCAGCGCCACGGCGCTTGCCTCCTCATCTCGAGGAGATCGGATCATGCGCAAGGCCCTTGCGACCACATCTCCCGAAGATCGCCGGCTGGAGCCGCTGATCGGCTACCTAGAGGGTTACATGGCAAATCAGCAGGCGATGATCGAACAGGCGGCGCGTTTCGCCCGCGAAGTGCCCGCGCGGGTAAAAATCGCGGTGGTTCCCGAGGTCGAGGTGGGGGTGCGCGACCTGGGAGCGCTGGCGAAAATCGCCTCGATTCTGGTCAGCGGAACTAACGGACGCCGATTTCTGGAGAACGCCGCGGGAGCATTCGCGCGGCAGACGCCTGTGCGAGCAACCCCGGCAGCACGACGCGCGACCCGCTGATTCCAACAATGACTCGCCGATAACGACCCACGAAGGCGGGCTATTTCACCGCCGCGGGATTCGTGACTATTCCAGCGAACAGAATCGCCCCCGAGTCGCGCTCGGCAATCGCAAAGAAGAAACTGCGATCGACGATCATCTCGAAGGGACGCGGCCGGGCCATGACCGCCAATCCGACCACGCCGACAGCGGTCACCGCGGCGGCCTCGGTGCCCTCCTCATCGACCTTGATATAGGTCTTGTGCTGGACGAAATCGATCCAGAGTTTGGCCGGCTGCGCGGGAATTCCGGACAAATCGGCGCGACTAGGGTCGAACGCCACGCCCATCCCCATTGAGTCCAGCGACTGGTTGAGTCTCTTGCTGTAGTTCAACTCGAATTTCGGCAACATGATCCGTCCCTCATTGCCGCCGCTCATTCGATTGGTCCAGTCGTTCCAGCTCGACTCATTCAACGAATCGAGGAATCGTGGCAGACCGTCCCCCTGACCCGATTGACCCGGCGACTCGCGCGGCAGGAAGACGTACATGTCGAACCGGCGATTGCCATACGCAAGGCGGATGGCTTGGAAATCGGGCGTGTCGAGGTAAGGATATCTGCCGCGCTGATCCATCATCGGGGTCATCTCATGGACCCCGCTGGGAAGGGTGAACCGATGCGGCCGGGTCATCTCTTTTTTGAAAGGATCGCGCCAACGGCCCTTGAAGTCAGACGGCATCGGTCACGACCAGGCGTGTCTGCGCGTTGAGCTTATCGATAATGCTGGGAATCTTGCCGTGGGTGCGATCGTCAACCCAATCGTTGATGGTCTTCACCGATCCATCGGGATCGCCTGAAAAATCGAGGCTTCGTGCGGTCGCCTCGAAATAGTCGCGCGCGCGCTCAACGAATCCAGCGTTCAGCGCAAAGCCACTTTTCACCCAGAGGGCGTTGGCGATTTGGAGCTGCACCGCGGGATCGGCGTTGGCGAGCGTATCCAGCAGTTGATGACTCGCGCCATTAACCTCTTGATCGTTGAGCGAAGCGAATCCCAGCGTGCCTGCCATCGCCTCCTTGGTGCCGCCGCCCGTCCCGTTGAAGACGATCCCGAGCGCGAGCGAAACGCTCAAGGGCGAGACGATGACGTTGTCTTTGTCGCCCTCTGCGCGCAGGGCATGCAGTAGGCGGAAGCCGAAGCCGTTGTTGGCGGCAACGACCTTGGCGGTCGAGACAGGGTCTGCAGCTTGGGCGGACATAACGCAAATTCGCCGCCAGCACAATCGCTATTAGAGCGACGGTGATTCTGGGAAGCCTCACCCCGGGAGCGCCTCACCAGGAGAAACGCGGCGTGCCGCGACTGGCGACACACCGCCAACTAATCGGATCGAACCCAAGCGTCGACGCTAGAACATCCGCGCCGGTTCGAGACCCGAGCCGAGCGTCTGCTTGAAGATCTTGAATAGCTGGTCGATGTCCCAGGGTCCGTTGTTGATGATCACGCGCTCGGGCTTCATATGCGTGTAGCGGGTGATGCGATAGCCGGACGCGCCGAAGCATTGACCGGTGACCTCACCGGCCTGGTCGCTGGCGAGAAATACGATCACCGGCGCAACATTTGCGGGATCCATCGGCGTACCGGCGGCGGTTTCGCTTGTGATCAAGGGCGCCCCGGGCATCCTACCCGCGGGAATGGTATCGGTCATGCGGGTTGCGGCCCCGGGCATAATCGCATTGACGGTAATGCCGTATTTTTGCAGCGAATTGGCGGCGCTGTAGGAAAGACCGAGAATACCGGCTTTGGCAGCGGCATAGTTGGGCTGTCCTGGACTGCCCATCGCGGAGCCCGAAGAGAAATTGATGATGCGGCCGAATTTATGCTCGCGCATGTGGGCCGAGGCCGGACGCATCGTACAGAAATGGCCGCGAAGATGGACCTTAATCACCGCGTCCCATTCTTCGATCGACATGTTGAAGATCATACGGTCGCGCAGAATACCGGCGACGTTGACCAGGATATCCAGCTTCCCGAAGTCTTTGATCGCCTGATTGACGAGGCTTTCACCTCCCTCCGGGGTGGAGATGTCCATATGGTTGGCGGAGGCGGAGCCCCCTTTAGCCTTGATTTCCTTGACCACATCATCGGCGGGCGAGACGGTTTCTTTCTGCCCTGCAACGCTGACGCCGAGATCGTTGATCACAACGGCGGCGCCCTGTGCGGCCAGCGCCTTCGAGACTTCGCGCCCAATTCCACGTCCGCCACCGGTTACGGCGGCTACTTTGCCTTCAAGATGAAGAGCCATGGTTTAAGGTCTCCCTTACTGCGCCGAGCGGCGCTACAGATTGAATCGTTATGCGTGTTGTCGAGCTTATAGCGCAAAACATGCCGCGGGCGACAGCCGGGCGTGGGTCAATGCGGCCCGATCAGTAACTGGCGATTGGACGCGGGATCTTCGGTGGGCTGCACGGGTGGAATCGTCTCTGCGGCGGAAAACTCCGTCAAAAAGCCGGTCGTGGAAAAGCGCCCAATCTTGCCGGTGGGCTCGGTGAACCAGAGATTGCCGTCGGACCCGCTCGTGACGAAGGTCGGGATCACCGTAGCCGGCAGGAAGAACGCGCTCGAATGTCCGTCGGCACCGATTTGGCAGAGGGCATGGTCGGACGGAATCGTCACCCATATGTTGCCATCGGAACCGGCCGCGATGCCCAATGGACGCCCGTCAACTGGCAATGCGAACTCCGTCGTGTCTCCGCCAGGGGTGAGACGCCCGACTTTACGGCCCGAGATTTCGGTGAACCAAATGTTGCGGTCCGGTCCGATAACGACGCCGTTGGGCACTGCGGACGAATTGGGTAGTGCGAATTCGTCGACACGCCCGTCGGGAGTGATGCGATCGATACGAGCCGCCCGATTTTCCGCGAAGTAGAGATTGCCGTCGGCCCCCGGAGCGATCCCGGCAGGACCGCCACCGTTGGATAGAACGTATTCGGTGACGGTGCCGAGGGGGGTGACTCTGCCAATGCGGTTTGCCTTGTGCTCCGTGAACCAGAGGTTGCCGTCAGGGGCGGCAGTTATCGCCGCTGGGCCACTGTCTGCGGTTGGCAAGGGAACGTAGACGGTAGAGCCGGAAGCATCCAGCCGTCCGATACGATTACCGGCCGGATCCGTGAACCATATCGCGTTGTCCGGTCCGGCGGTGAGCCGCTCGGGGAGGCCGCCAGAACTAAGGTCGTAAATCTTCACTTCGCCGAGCGGGGTAATGCGGCCGATACGGCTAGCGCGAAATTGGGTGAACCAGATATTGCGGTCGGGTCCGAGCGCAATGGCGAAGGGCGCGGGTCCGGTGGGAGCGGCGGCGGTGGCTCCGAGCGGGAGCGCCGGGGTCGCCCGCGCCATTGGCGATGGTGTCGGCGCCGGGGTTGGAGTTGGGGTCGGAAGGGGCGTGGCGGCTGAAGTCGTGTACGGATGATGGTGGGGGCGCATAAGCGAGCATCCGGGCGCGAACCCAATCGAAAAGGCGATCGCCATCACAATCGCGCATATGGCTCTCCGTCCAGATACCCCCAGCCGCCTGCTCATTTCGCAACCCTCATGCAGTTATCGGACTCAAGATAGCTGCGCAACACCCACTTGCCTAACTCGTGTTCACCTTGGATCATTTACTCGATGTGGAGTGGTGGGGGGCGCACCGGCGGCGCCCGGAATGGACGAGCTGCCGCGTGAAAACAGAGCCAAGGGTTTCTCTTCGAGGTCTCGGTAATGCGCTAGGCAAGCCGTGGATCGCATTCGTGATCCTGGGCATAGCTACTATCAAGCTTGCCTTCCTCTATTACGGACTCTATCTCAACTTCGCTCCCGAAGACTTCAGCGTCTATTACGCTTCCGGATTTCTGTTGCGGCATGGGGTCAATCCTTACATGGCCGACCTTGCCGCCACGGCCCATCGGCTGGGTTTGGAGACGGGATACATCAGCCAGGCGACCGATCCACCGACCTTTTTGCTGATGTTCGAGCCGCTCACCCTGATGCCGGTCCATGAATCGTACTGGGTATGGCAGGCGATCAATCTGGCGGCGTTTGTCGTCGCACTCGTCTTGTTGTTTGCTCCGAAATTTTCAGGTCTGCCGCGACCCCTCGCGATGACGTTGACGGGTCTCGCGATGGTGTATGCGCCGGTCGGCAACAATTTCGCGATTGCGCAGAACAAGATCCTGGTCCTCCTGTTGCTGGTGGCGATGTATCGATGCATGGAGCGGAGATACGACGGATGGGCAGGGATCTTCCTGGCGATTGCCGGTTTGATGCGAGTGTTTCCCCTGCTGCTGATATTCTACCTGGCGTTTCGAAGCCGCTGGCGCGTCCTCGGCTTCTTGGCGGGCGGCTTGATTGCCGGTGGGATGATCACGTTGGGTCTCCTGGGAATCAGGAACGGGATCGGCTTCGTCAATACCGGCGTCAGCTTTCTGACGCAGCAACGTTGGTACTCGAACAGCGCGAATATCGCGATAGCCGCGGTCGTTTCGAGAGCGTTCTGGTATTTTGGCGACGCTTCGCTCGGGGCCGGGCTGGATGTCGCCCGGCGAGTCGCGATCGCGATGGCGGACCTTGGCGTCGTGCTTGCCCTGATATCGGCGACACCGGCAAGGAATGAAGAGGACCCGGATTGGCGCATCCTTTTGCTTCACGAGATCGATGAGAGATGGCGCATCATTGCGACGCTGAACAGTCGGGACCGAGATCTTCTCTTCAACATGTCGTATGCCTTGATCCGTCGATTCGCAATCGTCGATATCCCGAATCCTTTACCGGCAGTGTCTATTTCGATTCTCGCAGAGAAGGCTTCAAGCGGAGACAACGAACTCGACGCAGCTATTGCGGCACTGATCAATTGCCGTATCGCCCGGTCTCGCCTGCGATCCTCATTGACAGCGGACGCTATCTCTCAGCAAGACGCGTGGTGGCCGAGAAGCGTCCCTGCCAGTTGATCCAATCCAGTTAATCCAAGAAGCGCTCTTCTCGTTCGTCCTACCGCAGCTCGACGACCTGAGTAGATCGCAACTTCAAGAGATCGTGGCCTACATCCACGCGAAGGTTCTGCCCTCTCTTTCGGTCACGGAGGTAGCGCGACTGTTGGCTAGTGCTTTGCAGTTGGATGCGAAGGACATCCGACCAAAAAGATAACTCGGACTCCGTTGAGGGGGGTCGTCGGCGAGGAAGGTTCCGAAGTAAATGGCGACGACTTGGAGTCTAAAAACGCTTTAGTCGAAGTCCAGAAACGCTTGTGGCAGTACTTGAGCGCTTCAGCTCAAGTCGAGAATACCCGCGGCAATTGGCGGAAGACTTATTCCGCCTTCCTCGGGGACAGCTGCGCCGATTGACGGCGGCACACTTGGCCCTGTGGACCGGAACTGCGCAAGCGCTCGATTCTGCAGAGCGGGTTCCTGAAAGAGTTGCCAAGCTCTGCGATTCGATCCGAACTGGAACTAGTCGGTTCAGTGCGAGGCCCGGATCAACTGGCAGCGCATCACCCAACGTTAACTCGCCACCGGCGATCCGACTCGCTTCATATGTCGGCCTACGGAACGTCGATACGATTCGCCTCTGGCCCGATTGCTAGTGATGGTTCTGACGCAGATTGCTGACTTGGCCAACCTGACGGAACTCAAGGAGTCCGGCCAGATCGGTGCAGAGATCGTAGACCCGTATCCAAGCAGCGACTCATTCGCTCCATCACGCGAAACTTGCCGAGGTCCTGCACGTCGACCATCTGACAGTACGGACTCTCGATGGCCTCAGGCGGTTTCGGCACACGGAGCCGCTTATCGAGTTTGCGAAACTCTGGCGAGAGACTGTCGATCTTCTTAACCCGGCGAGCGTCATCTCAGTGGTTGCTTCGCAACTGCTCTCGCCATCGTCCAACGACACCCTGTTCGAGATGTTGGCGGGGTTTGCGATAGTTGATGCTCTAGAAGCCCTTGGCTATCGACGCCGCGTGGCCCTGATTACTCAGGGTCCTGTTCCATTTGCCCGCTTGGACGGACCTGGCCATCTCACGTTGTGGTGGCAGAAGTCCATCTGGTCGGTCGTCTCGCCATCGGATGTAAGTCGGTTCAACAGTGCTCTGAATGCGTCGCACATGTCCTCGTCCTCTCTTCGACCCGACTTTCTCCTCGTTTCGACCTCCCCCCCAGGACTCCTCATTGTCGAAGTGAAGCAGTCTGAGGTCGAGTTTGAACCAGAGCGGCGTGGGCTCGTCGAGGCGATGGCGTACATACACGACGCTGGCACAGTCTTGAGTGAGTTCCCGGAACCCCATGCGCTGGTAGTTGGATGGAATGCCAAAGCCACTCCAGGTCTGAACTCCATCGTGGTAACGGATCAGGATCAGATCGAATCTGCGATCAAGTTGGTTCTGGGTGCCTGGCATGGCATCCAAGCAGTGTCGGCGTTAGAGCGGATAGCCATGGCCGTGCATCGCTGGTGGGACGGCATACCCGGAGAGCACTACTGGCTTGAAGTTACCGATCGTGCGGATCGGGGGCCGACTTGAACGCTCCCAAATATGATGAGGCCGGGAAGGTGCGCTGGAGCTACGAACTCATGTGCGGCTCGCGATGGGGACGTCGTCTTCCACTACCTCAAGTCGGCGGACAGCATCGTTGCAAGTTCAGTAGTCCGTCAGGACGCATGGATGATGTTATTGGGGAGTGCAGGGGACGAGTGCTCGACGAAATAATGTCCTGCCGTATCCCCGTGCTGGGTGGCGGCGTGTGATTCAGGATTACGCGATTCTTGATCGGCCAGTGTCTCTGGATGATATCCGCGCGAATTCGATGAAGTCTTGGCTCTTCGAGATCGACTGGAAGCACGGCACGGGAAACCCATCTACTACCCGTTTGCCTTTCAAAGTCAGGCGTTCCGTCCCACGCAGGGATACTTTTTGAAGCTCCCCGTTGAATTGTCGGCGATCCTGGATATCGGTGTTGTTACCAGCAAAACCGGAAGTAAGGCCTAGATCAAATTCAGGCAAGTGTTCATGACAGAGTGGGTGGCGTTGGGGGAACGGCGTACCGATGGGCCGATGAGGATATTGCCGTTTCGGTGGCGATCGATGTACCGAGACCCCTCATTGGTCGAGCGAGGACTTAGAAGTCATCGGACTATTCAGAATTTTATTGGCCCGCTTCGCCGCTGCAAAGGGCTTGAGCGTCGTGTCACCGCTTCCTGCGGATCCCGACTGGGATGTTGCCTGGTGGCAAGAAGAGACCCTCTTTGTGTGCGAGGTAAAGAGTTGTAATCAACGCAACGAAGAAAGACAGCTCCGACTTGGGCTGGGTCAGCTTCTTCGTTATCGACAGGTAGCGTCGGAACGTAGCGACACTCCTGTGGTGGAGTCTCGCTGTTGAACGCCGACCAACAGACAGTCGTTGGCTGCATTTGTGCAGTGACCTCGGGATCGTTGTTGATTGGCCTCCAACATGGTCAAACGTGGAGGCAGTGCTGTCCGCTTGATGCGTCGTATACGGCCGGTCTGGCTCAAAGGGATTAGCGATCACCTGTAGCCTCAGGTCGACCACCAAGTTGACCACCAAGAGGGCGGATCCAATCGCATCCGTGCGGACGACACTGGATTGTGTCGCACGAATATGTGCACGTCACGGACTTATACGGACGATGGTGGAATCGCGGCCGGAAGCTACGGATCAGAAGGTGTGGAAGTGACTATCTGAGATCCCAAATGGCTTCAGCGGACGGATAGATCGATCTCGACGTCAGCGTCGTTCCGTGCTCGGCGAGCTCGGGTGGTGTCGTGCGTGCAGCAGCGCAGAAAGTCTTCGACGGCGTCGACTTCGAGAGGTCGTGCGTAGAGGAAGCCTTGACCGCTGTCGCAGTGCTCCCGCTCCAGTTGGGCGTACTGCTCGGTCTCTTCGATCCCTTCCGCCACCGTCTCGAGTCCCAAGGTCTTGCCCAGTTGGACGAGCGTGCGGATGAGCGTCCCCGACTCTGACGAGCCAGCCATGGTCGAGATGAAGGACCGGTCGATCTTGAGGGTGTCAACGGGGAACTGCTGCAGATAGGCCAGCGACGAGTATCCAGTCCCGAAGTCGTCGATTGCGATGCGGACCCCAAGGCCTCTCAGCGCGGCCAGGCGGGAGACGACGGCTCCAACGTTCCTCATGATTGCCGTCTCGGTGATCTCGAGCGTCAACGACGAGGCCGGGAATCCGGACGACGCCAGCGCCATCCGCACGACGTTGACCAACTCGTCCGTCTCGAGCTGTCGGCACGAGACATTGACCGAGACACCGATCTTGTGGCCGCTCGCGTGCCACTGGGCGCCCTGGTGGCACGCCTCCTCGAGCACCCACCGTCCAACCTCGACGATCATCCCGGAGTCTTCGAGGATGGGAATGAAGTTGTCGGGCTGGACCAAGCCCCTTTCGGGATGGTCCCAACGCAGGAGGGCCTCGAACCCCGTCGTTTGTCCCCCGACGAGGTTGAAGATGGGTTGGTAGACGAGGTGGTATTGGCGAAGCGCCAGGGCGTCTCTCAGGTCCATTTCGAGCAGGTGGCGGTCCTGCACGGCGGTGTGCATTTCGGGCTCGAACGCAACGGCGCGGTTCTTGCCCGCCGCCTTCGCTTGGTAGAGGGCGATATCGGCATCGCGGAGAAGCTCGCTCGCCGACTCACGCACGCCCGTCGCAATGCCGATGCTGGTGGTGAGCGTGAGTGGCCCGGGCAGAGTCGGCAGTTCGAACGGGATCCGGAGCAGCTCGAGCAGCCGTTCGGCCACCATCTCCGGGCCGACATCCATGCTGCTGCCGTCCACCAGCACGACGAACTCGTCGCCACCGAGGCGTCCGATGCTGTCGCCTCCGCGCATGGCCACCTGGAGGCGCTCCGAAACGACCTGCAGCAACTGGTCACCGACCTCATGCCCCAAGTCGTCGTTGACGTCCTTGAATCCGTCGAGATCGATGAACAGGGCAGCCACCTGAATGTCTGCTCGCCGAGCCCGAGCCAGCATCTGCTCGGCGCGATCGAGAATCAGAGAGCGATTCGGCAGCCCAGTGAGGGCATCGTGCATCGCCTGGAATCGGATCTGCTCCACGAGGCGGGCGTTGGCGACGGCGGTCGATGCCTGGGCGGCGAGGCCCTTCAGTCGAGTGGCCAGCCGCGGCGTGATGGCCAAGCGCTCGGGATCCGAGGTGACGCCGGCCACGATGAAGCCGATGCGTTCACCGGCGACGACAATGGGAGCGGCGACCGAGGCGACGCTGTCGAGCATGGAAGTGGTCGTGCGCTCCAGACCTTGTTCCTGCACGAGGTCGGGCGGCGGCGTGCTGCACGGCTGCGCCTTGATCTTGGCCAACTCCTCGTCGCTCAGCCCGATTGATCCGGCCAGGCTGAGCTTGTCGCCTCGGATCCCTTGCGCATCGACCTCGTTCAGGAAGATCGCAGCCCGATCGCAGTCGATCATGTCGGGCACCGCGCGGACGACCCTGGCGGCCGTCTCCTGGGAGCTCACGATCTCGGTGAGTGACGTCGCCAGGTCCAGCAACACCTGCGCCGTCTTGGCCTGACTCCGGGCTTCCTCGAGCGCGTTGGCCGTATCGAGCGCGGCGGCGGCCAAGCGACCATAGGTCTGCAGCGTGGCGTGCGCGAGCTCGAGGAAGACGCCACCGTCCTGGTCGACGGCCAGGTACCCATAGTGGTGGCGTGCAGAGGCGACTTCGACGGCCATCACGTTGGCCATGCCAGGACCGCCAGCCAGCAGGTCGTCGGCGATGGCTTCGACATCGGATTGATGCGAACCCCTCGGAATAGACCGCTCTTCGGCATTCCCGCCCGGGGTTCGATGACGAGGAGTGCCCCGCTCGCGCCGACCGCCGTGCGCAGCAGCGAGCCGACGAATCCCTTGAGGATCTCCTCGTGTCGTTCGTTGGACGCGAGGGCGGTGATCATGTCCTGGACTTGCTCGAGCCGGACCTCAGCCAGTTCGGCGCGGGCTCGGTACTGCTCCATCTTGTTCACTTCTGTATCGAGTTCCTCCCAGCGAATCCGGAAGGAGCAGCTTTCGTCGCCGCGACACTGGCACTGCTCCTCGACGACATCACCTGGAGGGAGCCGGAAGATCACTGGAACGAGGCGGAGCTGAAGCGCGACGAAGTCGCAGAATTCAGGGTATGGTTCGAAGCCGTCCTTGAACCGCTCCGAAATGATCCACTCGTTGGATGCGACCTCGGTCTTCTCGTAGCTTCGGATGGGTACGAGGGGGTTGTACTCGGTGCCACCGGCCATGAGGTCTCCCGGAGAACCCATGGTCCGGGCTGATTGGGACATCTCCCAGTCGTGTTGCGGCTTGATCAGAACGTGGGCCTGCTCGACGAAAGGCTGCCGATCGAGTCGATGCCGCTCCTCGAGGAGGCGCCGGAACTGGGTGTAGGAACTCCACGACCCGACGTCGGACAGCTCATCGAGCGTCCTCGTCTCACCAGCTCGGCGGAGCAGGTCTTGGATGGTGCCCGTCGACATGGTCTCGACCAAGAGATCGACGAGCATCTTGGTGTAGACGCCCGAAATGTGGTGTTCCGCCGACTTGGCCTCCATTCACTGAGAATCGGCACAACGGCGCTCAGGCTTGACTTGCAATGGCAATTGCCGGACGGCCCAGGGATTTCGCGCTGTTGACCACGGTGTTCTCCATGAGACAGAGGGGCTCTCTCTAGAACGGCCGAACGACGGGCCACCGGCTCGGTTTCGCAGCGGGTCGGCGTGACCGTCAACAATGAGGCGATGCAGACGCCTGAAGAGCTTTTCGACCTCCGTGGCCAGGTCGCCGTCGTCACCGGAGGTAGCCGGGGGATCGGGCGGGCCATCGCGGAGGGGCTGGCCTCGGCCGGCGCCGATGTCGTGATCGCCAGTCGCAAACTGGAGAACTGCGAGGCGGCAGCCGGCGAGATCGCAGCCGCGACGGGGCGGAGAGCCGTGCCGGTCGCCTGCCACGTCGGGCAATGGGAGGACTGCGACAACCTCGCGGATGCCGTCTATGGCGAGTTCGGTCGCTGCGACGTGTTGGTGAACAACGCCGGCATGTCTCCGGCGTACGCAGACCTGGTCTCCATCAGCGAGGACCTCTACGACAAGGTGCAGGCCATCAACACGAAGGGACCGTTCCGCCTCAGCGCGTTGATCGGCAGCCGGATGGCCGAGGGCGACGGCGGCTCCATCATCAACGTGTCGTCGGTCAGTGCGTTCCGCCCGACGCCGGGGGACTTGCCCTACGCCATGGCCAAGGCGGCCCTCAACGCGCTGACCCTCGGGCTGGCCGGCGTCTGGGCTCCGAAGGTCCGCGCCAACCTCGTCCTCCCGAGCGCCACCGAAACGGATCTCACTCGCCGCTGGCCCGATGAGGTGAAGACGCGCATCGCCGAAGGGAACCCGATGAAACGGATGGGTCAGCCCGAAGACGTGGTGGGGGCCTGCGTCTTCCTGGCCAGCAAGGCGGCCAGCTACGTCAACGGGGCCCAGATCCCCGTCGACGGGGGTTTGTACCGCTCGCTTTGAGGATGCGGCGAGTGACCCGGCCGTGTCTGAAGCCGAGACTCGGAGCCTCAGGTCTGCCGTTCAGCCGCCGGTGAGATAGCGGTCGATCATCCGGTGCATGTGGAGGAGGTTGCTCTCCTGCCGGCGGTTGAGCCGGAGGGGCGGCCCGCCCCGTGACTTCATGCCCATCTGGACGTGCTCCATGTTGGCGTAGTCCTGGTTCGTGATCTCGCCCCAGTCGCGCTCGGTCCATTCGGGGAAGAAGCGGCGCCCGGCCCGCTCGAAGGGCTTGTCGTCGGACGGCCACTGCAGGAACCAGGTGTCCTTGATGCAGCTGTCGGGGTCGGTTCCGTTGGGCCGGACGCGGAAGAGGATGGCGATGCCGGGATAGATCGGTCCGACGATGTTGGGGAAGAAGTAGACGTCGTCCGCACTGGTCAGTTGATCGTCGGTGAAACCGTCGACCGCCACACCACGGCCGATCAGAAGGTCGCGGCGGCCTCTCTGATAACGGCTGAGCATGGTCTCGTCGTCACGCGGCGTGGCCCGGATCTCCTCCACCAAGGCGCTCTCGTCGCGGTAGAAGAGGCCGCCGAGGCCGCGGACGAAGTTCTCCAGGATCTCGCCCTCGTCGTAGTCGTCCTCGGTGAGCCCGAGGCGGGGACTGGGGCGGAGCTGGCGCCGGGCGTTCGGGAGGCGCCCGTAGTGGGCGTGGAGGCCGAGCGGCTCGTACTCGAGGCTGACGTCGTCGGTCCAGGGCAGGAGCTGGGGGTGGGTGCCCTGCACGTGGTAGCCCTCGTTGAAGGCGTCGACGGCCACCTTCCAGTTGGCGGGGAGCACGGTCGACAGATAGGTGCGGATGCGGAGGCGGTCGAGGTGGTACGGGCGCGAGGAGCTCGGGCAGTGGACCGAGGAACTCGAGCAGGGGTGGCGCGCCCGGATCGAGGCAGATCCAGACGAAGCCGCCCCAGCGCTCGATCTGGACGGACTTGAGCCCGGTGCCCGGCGGGATCGGATCGAACTCGTCCTCGTCCACGACCTCGACCAGCTTGCCGTCGAGGTCATAGCGCCAGGCGTGGTAGCGGCACCGAATGCAGGCGTCGGGGAAGGAGCCGGTTCCGTCGGCCAGGCGGGTGCCTCGATGCAGGCAGGTGTTGTGGAAGGCCTTGATGGAGTCGGGGTCCGAGCGGACGATCAGGATGGACTGATCACCGATCAGGTATTCGAGGAAGGCGCCGACCTCGGCGACCTCCTCCTCCCGACAGGCCACCTGCCAGACGCGAGACCACAGGCGCTCGAACTCCAGCTCGGCGAACTCGGCGCTGGTGTAGCGGGCCCGCGGAATGGTGTCGTCCTCGCCGATCAAGAGCTTGTCCAGATTGCCGTCGGTCATCGGAACATCACGTCATCCCAGGGAGTCGAGTCGTCGGATCTCATCGTAGGCGGAACCCCTGACGGCGCGTCGCTCCGGGCCGGTGGACGAGCTGCCGCTCCTCGGTATACTGCCGGCCGTGCCGGACGAAGCGCAGCAGACCTTCGCTCCTGCGCTGGCCGAAGTGCCGCTCCCGGCTCCGAACACGGCCGCCCTGCTCCGCCGGAACGGCACGGATGCCCGGTACGCCGATCGGCCTGCGCTGCGCTTCGGCGACCGGGTCTGGACCCACGCCGAGCTCCTGGCCGAGGCCGAGCGCTTTGCCGCTCTCTTCCGGGCCCGCCTCGATCCGGACCGCCCGCCGCATGTCGGCCTCCTGCTCGACAACACGCCCGACTACGTCTTCGCGCTGTGCGGCGCCGGTCTGGCCGGCGTGGCCGTGGCCGGGTTGAACCACACCAGGGTGGGGGAGCATCTTGCTCGCGACATCGTCCATACCGACGTGCAGTTCGTGATCACCGAGCCACGGCACCAGGCGCAGCTCGATGCGGCCATCGGAGGTCTCGACCTGCCGGGCGGCGTTCTGGTCTCGGATCGTTTCGCTGACGAGGACGACCCGGCGGCGAGTGGGGAGTCACTCGGTCGGGCGCTCGACGATGCGGCGGCGCTGAGCGGTACGGCGGAGGGAGGGCTCGGCTCGGTCGAACCGGACGTCGACACCCTGTGGGCCCTGCTGTTCACCTCCGGGACCTCGGCTGCACCCAAGGCGGTGCGCTGTACGCAGTACCGGCTCCTCACCACGGGCAACCGGATGGCCATGATGCTCGAGCTGACGCCCGACGACGTCGGCTACGCGGCCATGCCGCTCTTCCACACCAATTCGCTTATGTCCGGACTGGCTCCGGCGCTGGTCGCCGGGGCATCACTGTCTCTGGCCCGCCGCTTCAGCGCCTCGCGCTTTCTGCCCGATGTCCGGCACTACGGGGTGACGTGGTTCAACTACACCGGCAAGGTGTTGACGTACGTGCTGGCCACGCCGGCTGCCCCTGACGACGCCGACAACTCCTTGCGGGTGGCGTTCGGGAACGAGGGGTCGCCCGGCGGTGATTGAGGCGGCAGCGACCCGATTCGGCGTGCGGATCATCGACGTCTTCGGCTCCACCGAGGGCGGCATCGCCCTCGACCGGACGGGTGCGCGGCCCCCCACCTCCATCGGGCGGCTACGAGAAGGGATCAAGGTCGTCGACGAGAACGGTAAGGAAGCCCCCCGGGCCGTCTTCGACGCCGACGGCGGGCTGACCAACGCGGACCGCTGTGTCGGCGAGATCGTCAACACGCTGGGCGTCGGCCCATTCGAGGGGTACTACCGCAACGAGGACGCCATGCAGCGGACAACTCGTAACGGGTGGTACTGGAGCGGCGATCTCGGTTACGTCGACGACGACGGGTGGGTCTACTTCGCGGGCCGGACCTCGGACTGGCTCCGGGTCGACGGCGAGAACTTCCCGGCGACGCCGATCGAGGCGATCATCGGTCGGCACCCCGACCTCCTCCTGGCGTCGGTCTACGGCGTGCCCGAGCCCGACTCGGGTGACCAGGTGATGTGCGCGCTCGTCCTGCGCGACGGCGAGACCTTCGACGGCGCCTCGTTCGCCAAGTGGCTGGACGACCAGCCCGACCTGAGCCCCAAGTGGCGGCCACGCTACGTGCGGGTGTGCGCAACGCTGCCCACGACGCCGACCAACAAGGTGCTCACCCGCACCCTGGTGCACGAGAAGTTCCGCTCGGATCGTGTGAACGGCGACCCCATCTACGTGCGAGAGCGAGGCAGTCGCTGAGTTTCGTCGCTTTACCGCGCAGGATGAAGCTGCCCTGCGCGGGAGATTCGAGGCAAACGGGAGAGGCGAGGTCTGGGCCCTCTGAAGCGCCGTGTGTCTCCTTCGCTGGTACAGGCGCAGGAGCGAGCCTCGAAATGGTCGCCTCGCGCTTCCCACCCGCTCGGCGAGAGAAATTGGTTTCGGAGGAAGTCTCGGGCCCTCGCTAGAAGAGTTTGGGTCAGGCCGGTCAGCGTGGAGTCTGAGCGAGACCATGGGGCTTGCCTACTCCACGGGGTGTTGGTTTACCGAATCAATGCGCCGATCACGAGAAGCGTTACTGGCACAAGTAGAAGCGTCACGGTTGAGTACAAGAACTCGCGGTATCGAAATCCCGTGGAAGGGATGTCGAGGACATCTGCGTGCTGCGATTGCAATAATTTCCAGTACTCGACGATCACAGTGTCGTCGCTCGTCTCAATTGCGGTCGCTCTTGTGCTTGCCCACAGGGTCAGACGCCGATGGATACTTTGCTCGATCACATGCTGGTGGTTCTCGATCGATGCAAGGCATTCACCCTTTCCTTTCCGAATGCTATCCGCGATCAGACCCATCGGAAGAGCTAGTGCGCCAACGCACGCTGCGGTCGCGACGATTCCCATAGAAACCGAAACGGGATCTGGACCGATCCAAACGAAAAGGAATGTTGACGTAATAAGGATCCAGATGATGCCGAGGATCAGAACGTTCTTGAGAAACTGACGGAATGGCTCAAGGCCATAGTGACCATCACTGTTGTTGATGTCGATTGTCGCCTTCACCTCCGCTTGCCGAAGATAACCGAACAAGTGATAGGTGGCAGTGAGAACAAGAAGTTGTTTTGCGAGGAGAAACACTCCGAAACTCAGAATCAGCCAGAAGGCGATACTGACAATCGGTTCATGGAACGGGTCTAGCCACCAGTGCCTCTGCAGCCTCATATGCGCCATGGTGGAGAGTGAGGCTCGCAAGAGTCCTCGAACTGGCCCGACTCGATAGGCCGACACAAGAGCTCCCAGAGCCAATAGTCCACTCGACACCGCGAGCACGACGGTCCCTTTTCGGTTGGACACTTTTCTGAAACGGGTCTCCCACCCGGAACACAGCTTCGAGAAGGCTTCGGCGCGCTCAGAAGTCATTCGCTCAATCGTGCCAACGTCAAGAAGCATTTCGATCTGCCGGCACAATCGAACGTAGAGCAGAGGCAAGAGCGCTATCGAAATTACAATGAACCAGGCAGTCGCGTCTGAGTAAGCCGGGACGGCGAACTTGCGAGGGAGCCTTGTATCCGACATGACGCTCCAGTAATAAACGCCAGAATGAGACTTCACTTCTTCTTGAATGGCAACCGCAAGGGCAAAGGTGCCGAGAATCACGAAGGCTGCGATTACGGGCGGCGTCAGGGATATTCGCCCAGCTTGCTCAGGATCGACAGTCTCACCGGTAGAGGCTTTCAGTTCAACGCCGGTCCTAATTCGGCGCGTGAGATGCTTCCCGAGGCGAGTTGTATCGAATAAGACCGACTCCTCGCCGTCTTCCGCATCGCGATCGTGTCCGCCGCGAGGACCAATGGGCCCCATCTACGTTGATCCAGGAACTCCGAGACGAGACTTACCGCAGGCTCTCTTCCGCGAACACGCTCCATTCGGCGCTGGGAACGGTTCCGCCGTGCTGGGGGTTAGTGCCGCTTTCAAGCCTGTTGGCTTCACTAGGTTCAGTTACCAAGCTTTGGGCACTTGATTGACCTCGGCCTAGTGTTCCAGGCGATCGTGTACCGTTCCCGGCCCACGCCACTTGCTTCGATGATCTGCCGACGCGTCTTGTGGGAGAGCTTCCGATGTTTTGGCACAAAAATCGTCTTCCTCGTGTGGATATGCACCATCATCCGAACGTCGTCCGATTCTCCCTCACACCGGAAATCGAGTCTGTGCAGGGTACAAGAGTCCGCGTTACACCCACCCTCGAAATACCACCTCATTCTGCCTCCCCAGGCTCCTCAGCTAAATCAGAGTAAGCCTAGTTGCTTTGCCAATCGCAGACTTTGGTGGAAGATCGCTAGGGCTTCTGCCCGGCTGCTGGCTTCGGAGGTGAGTCCGGGGAACCCCGAACCCACACCAGCCATCTCCCGTTGTCCACAGCTAGCTGGGCATCGACCCGAGATCCGTCAGCGAGCTCGATGCTCGTGTGCTCCTGAACATCAAGTTCAGGGTCAGAGTAGGCCTAGTTCCTTCGCCAATCGCAGACTTTGGCGCAAGATCCTTAGGGCCTCTGCCCGGCTGCTGGCTTCCGAGATGAGTCCGGGGGATCCCCGTACCCACACCACCCATCTCCCGTTATCCACAGCTAGCTCGACATCGACCCGAGATCCGTCAGCGAGCTCGATGCTCGTGTGCTCCTGAACATCAAGTTCAGGGTCTGGCGCAATCGCCCTGCGTTGCACACCTAGCAGGGTACAGGTACCAACGTCAAATGGCGCGCATACCTCTAGATTGTCAATCGAATTGTCGATGGTTTGAGCGCCACTCGCTCCGTCGAATCAGATGGAAACTGCTGTCCATTCCCCATGTTCCTGGTGGGCCTCCCTTTCTGGGCCCTGGGTCCCGCGAAAGCTCAGCTCCCCTAAAGGCCCGGAGCGAATCCCACGACGTTCCTGCAAATTCGACGACGGTTGTCCCGCACTGGGTCCTAAGCCAGGAGGTTACAAATCACCCATAGGCACCGCTCGGAAGGCCATACTTGTAGACCTCCGCAAGTCCTCCTCGACGCTTCTCGTTGGCCTCAGCGGCCGGTCGTCAGACCTTCTTGGCGAGTTCAATGTTGTAGAGCGCGGCCCAGTTCGTGCTGACGATCCGGGCCTTGCTCTCCTCGCTCAGCGGGAGCTTGTCGAAGGCATTCACGGCGTGCGGGAACTTGGAGTCGCCGTGGGGATAGTCGGTCGAGAAGATCACGCGCTCGTCACCGAACGTCTCGACAAAATGGGGCACGGTGACCTCGTCTGCCTCGACTGAGATCCAGCAATTGCGCTTGAAGTACTCCGACGGCGGCATGGTGAGTTCGGGTGCCTCGTACCATCCGGTCCACTCCCAGTGCTCATCGAGCCGGTAGAGGAACCAGGGGGCCCAGGAGCAGTTCCCCTCCAAAAGCGCCACCTTCAGATTCGGGAAGCGCTCGAGCACGCCGCCGCCGCAGAGGCAGGCGGTGACGAACTGGATGCCGAGCGGTTGGCTGAAGGTGTGCCACAGCATGAGCCGGTCCAGCACCTCCAGCCCGAAGTCGGGCGTCAGATAGGTCTGGCCCCCACCGTGGAAGGCCAGGGGCACACCGAGTCGCTCGATCTCGGCCCACAGCGGGTCGTAGGCCTTGTGGTACCAAGGTCGGCGGTTCACGGCGGCGGGAGGCAGGAAGATGGCCTTGAAGCCGAGCTCCTCGACGCAGCGTCGGGCCTCGTCGACGGCCCCACTCACGTCGTGGGCCGCCACCATGCCCGCACCGAACATTCGATCGGGTGCGAAATCGCAGAAGTCCTTCATCCAGTCGTTGTAGGCCCGGGCGATGGCGCTGGCGAACGGAGGCTCGAGTCCATCGCTGCCGATCTGCTCGGTGGAGTCGAGGCCGAGTACAAAGAGGCCACGTGAGGGGTAGAGGACGGCCAGGTCGAGGCCCTCGGCGTCCATGGCGTCGACCTGAGACTGCGGATCCCAGCCCCGGGCTTCCGAGGCGGCGTAGACGTTGTCGTGGTGCGGCTGCCAGCCGGTCTTCCGCCCCTCGACTCGCTGCGGACGGGTGGCTCCCATCCGGAGCATCGTGTGGTTCTTGACGCGGACCCGCATGTCGCGTTGGATCTCCGAGAGCCCGCGTGGAGCGGCATGGGCGTAGGCCGGATCGATGTAGCGCTCCCACAGATCCGGTGGTTCCATGACATGCAGATCGCTGTCGCAGATGACGTGCTCGCGCAGTCCCATCACTGACCCCCCGGGATCCCTGACACTCGAGTCAGCTTTCACTATACGCTCTCGATCGGCGGGGGCTCAGGGGCCTCTGCCAGGACATTTGGAGCTGAGGGAGGGACGATGCCGATCGGCGTAATTGGGTTGGGCAACATCGGCGGGGCCATCGCGACGAACCTCGTCGCCGACGGCAATGAGGTGGTCGTCTACGACCTCGACGCGGGGGCCGCCGGCGCGGTCACGGGAGCGTCAGTGGCGCCCGACGTTCAGTCCCTGGCTGCCCAGACCGAAATCACTCTGCTCTCCCTGCCCACGCCCGACGTGGTCAACGCGGTGGCCGAGGCCTGGGCGTTGTCGGCCCCACCCGGCTCGATCCTGGTCGACCTGTCCACCAACAGCCCGGCCGAGGTGCGACAACTCGGAGGACGGTTGGGTCGGTCCGGTCACTTCCTGGTCGAGGCGCCGCTGACCGGTGGGGCCATTGGAGCTGAGAAACGCATGCTGGTCTTCATGGTGGGCGGCGAGGACGAGCCTGTCGGGCGTGTCCTGCCGGTACTCGAGCCGTTGGGACGCGCCACCTTCCACGTCGGCGAACTGGGTCTCGGTAACACCATGAAGTTGCTCAACAGCCTCATCGCGTTCACGACCACCTGGGTCAGCCTCGAAGGATTGTCGTTTGCCACCAAGGCGGGGATTGAGGTGCGCGATGCGGTGGAGATCCTGCGCACGGCTGGCGCGTCGAACTTCTTCATCGATCGCCAGGTAGAGACGATCGACGGTCGGGGGCGACCGACGCAGTTCGCTCTGGAACTGGCGGCCAAGGATGCCGGCCTCATCGTCGCTTCGGGCGAGGAACTCGGCGTTCCTACACCGGTAGCCGCCGCGGTACGAGGAGTGCTCGACCGCGCCGTCGAGCAGGGCCTGGGAGACGCCGACTGGAGTGAACTCGTCACGTTCGCCGAGCAACAGAGCGACACAACATTGCGCTGGGAGCCCATTTGACTGCCCTCGCAGGGTGTCGAGGATGCATCATTCCTCCTCGGGCATTCAAGATGCCTGGGGACTCGGTTCATCCACATCCGCTGCCAGTTCCAGGTTGTCCGAGTGCCGCCGCAGCTTCTTCCAACCGAAGTTGCTAATGTCGGCTCGTAGTGTCATCGGGCGAACCTGACGTAACAAAGTTCTAGCGAGCAGCGTTGGACGCAACGTGCGACTGATATCTGGGAGAGGGTCATTCCAACCGGTTGATCCAGTCCGGTTCGATGCAGCAAATGCGTCGGACGGGACGAAAAGCCCTGATCCAGTCGAGCCCTCGAAGTCAGTGGAGAGTCGGATCGTTGACCGAATTGTCTCGCTCTTAGAACGCCTTCATGCTGAAGCTAGAAATGGAGCAGCGTGGTACTCGTTACGCGCTAACCGGTGGGCGAGGATCTATCTCACCTTGGGTCTTCCAGCTGCGGTTCTTGCAGCCGTCGCAGGCGTCACGGCACTCGCATCGACGACATCCCGCGTGGCGGCGGGAATCATCGCTCTCGCATCGGCCGGTGTCAGCGCTGCCGCGGCATTCCTAGATAGCCGGAACAATCAAAAGAGTTGCGAAGCGTTGGCGGCTTCGTGGTCCGGGTTCGGCAGCGATGTCCAACAAATTCTAACGTTTGACGCGGCACGATTGGCCGAAGTCGCTGAAAGAGTTGTAAGGCTTGATACGGAAAACGCAATCAAGTCTGAGGAACTGGATCGCCGAATGTCGCGAGGCCGGAGGGTACTCCGCAATCATGAAGAAGAGTTGCAACGGAAGATCAACGATCTACTGATGCGGCAGAAAGATCTCCTCGCAGGCAAGATTGCGGCCTCAGAAGGAAACGCGTCCTCTGCTACCGCATCAACGGGACCTGACGATGATGACGATTGGTAGACGATCCGCGCAAGAAGTAAATGGCGAGTTGAAGATTGCCGAGTGTGGATCGAGTGCCGAACTGTGGGTCGATGTGAGCCGGGAGGACTGAACCGACCTCGCGTCAGTCCGTGCCGAGGACGTCGGCCGCGACGCGCATGGCGGAGCCGGCCGCCGGCACGCCGGCGTAGATCGAGATGTGCATGAGGATCTCCACGATCTCCTCGCGGGTCGATCCCGACATTGAGAGCCCCGGCGAGGTGCGCCCGCAATTCCTCGGGTTGGCCGAGTGAGGCCAGGACGGCGACGGTGATCATGGAGCGGTCACGTACCGAGAGTCCGGGGCGGGTCCAGATGTCGCCGAACGCGCTCTGCTGCACGTGGTCGTAATAGTCGGGCGCCAACTTGGCGGCGGGGAACTGCCCCGTCGGTCCCTTCAGGGTGGCCGGCCACAGCTGGCCCTGGATTTCGCGGCCGGCGGCCCGGCGCTCGTCACTCGTTGTCATGTTGCACTCCTGTCAACGCCCAATAGGTTGACCGTGCAGATGCTGCCGCCCCCGACGAGGTGGGCCAAGGCGATGCGTGCGCCGTCGACCTGGCGGCCCTCGGCCTCGCCGCGGAGCTGCAGCACGGCCTCGTGCAGCTGGGCCACGCCGGTCGGACCGCCGGGGTGGCCGCGGGCGATCAACCCGCCGTCGGTGTTGAAGGGGATGCGTCCTCCCGGTCCGGTCTGGCCGTCGGCGACAAGTTTGTCGCCCTCGCCCTCGGCGCAAAAGCCCGAGGAGCTCGTAGTACTCGAGCTCCTCGTTGACGAAGGCGTCGTGGCAGTAGGCCACGCTGACGTCTTCGGGGCCGAGGCCTGCCGCTTCGTAACAGAGGTTCGCCGTGTCGCGAGTCATGGTGGAGGGGCCGACGACCGGACCGACGAAGGTGTGGCCGGGCGAATAGGTCTCCGAGGTCAGGGCCGAGGCGAGGGCCCGGACGAGGGGTCGGCCGGGCTGGCGCTGGCGCACCACGTCCTCGCGGGCCACGATGATGCAGGCGGCGCCGTCGTCGGGGGGGCAGCACATCATGGTGGTCAGCGGCTCGGCCACGAGCCGGGCGGCCAGCACCTCTTCGGCGGTGACGACGTGGTCGGAGCGCCGGTGGGCGAACGGGCAGGCTGCGCCGTAGTTCCAGTTCTTGGCCGCGATGGTGGCGAACGTCTCGGGCGTCGTGCCCCGGTCGTGCATGCGGCGCTGGGCCCACAGGGCGAAGTAGGCGGCGGGCAGGATCGGCGCGTCGATCTGGTCGCGCCCGGCTCCCCGGCCGCCGGTGCCGGTCATGTCGGTGAACTTGTCGAAGCACAGGGCCATGGCCACGTCGGCCCGCCCGGACGACACGGCCCAGGCGGCCTCGCGGAAGGCGACGAGCCCGGTGGCCGACGCATTCTCGATGTGGGTGACCGGGAGCCCGGTCAGGCCGAACTCCTTCATGGCCTTGATGCCCAACATGGAGGCGGGCTGGATGTAGCCCACGAAGGCCTCGTCGACGTCGGCCAGGGTCATGCCGGCGTCGTGCAGCGCCAGCAGCCCGGCGTCGCGGGCCAGGTGGGCGCCCGGGATGTCACGGAACATGCCGAAGCGGACCATGCCGATCCCGGCCACGGCGACGCCGTCGAAGCGCAGGCCGCGCTTCACGACTGGCCGCCCGAGGTCAGGGCAGCATCGCTGGCGGGTCGGAAGCGATAGATCACGACGTCGTCCCCGTCGGAGTTCGTGCGGAGCGTCTCGAGGTCGATCTGCACCGGCATGCCGATGGCGAAGTCGTCCCGCTCGCCGAAGAGGATCGACTGCACGCGTGGACCCTCGGGGAGGTCCACCTGGGCCACGCCGTAGCCGGCGACATCGGCGTCCTTCTTGCCGAAGAGCGGGACGTGGCAGTAGGTCCAGGTGTGGATCACACCCTGGGTCGAGAGCTCCATGTCCTCGGTGCCCTCGTGCAGGCACTTGGCGCAGACGAGGCGGCGGGGAAAGAAGACCTCGCCGCAGGCCGGACAGCGGCTCCCGAGCAGGCGGGGCGGCTCGGCCGGGTCCTCGGGGATCCGGAAGAACCCCTCCTCAATGGGAACTCGCGCCATGTGGTCCTCGCTCTCGTGTGCCTTGGTCGACCGTCAGGTCGACGGGTCCAGCGTTAGTACTCAGCTGCGGTCTGGGTGCGCCGGGAGTCTGTCATACGGGTCTCGGTGGCCGACTGGGCGCGTGCGGACGCCGGCGCGGAGTCATCGGGGCAGCCCGAGGACGCGCTCGCCGACCACGGTCTTGTTGATCTCGGTGGTGCCGCCGGCGATGGAGGCCTGGCGCACCCCGAGCAGGTTCAAGGCCCAGCGGTCGTGGGCGAGCAGCGCATCGAGCCCGATGAGGTCCACCGCCAGCGCGGCCAGCTCCTGGTCGCAGCGGGCCCAGGACAGCTTGGCCAGGCTGCCGGCCGATCCGGCGGCCGACGAATCGGCGAACGAGCGCTCCGTGAGGTAGCGCATGCAGCGGATGCCGGCGAAGACGGCGGCCAGGCGTTGGCGCAGGACCGGGTCGCGCAGGCCTTCTTGCGCCCGGGGGTCGGCCAGGAGCTCGTCGAGGCGGTTGGCCAGCGAGAGGTGGAGGCGGGCCACGCCGGCCCGCTCGAAGCTCAGGGTGGTCATGGCGACCGACCATCCCTGATGGAGCGACCCGAGCATGGCGGAGCGCGGGATGCGGGCGTCGGTGAAGAAGAGCTCGGCGAAGGTCTCGGCCCCGGTGATGGTGGTGAGCGGCCGCGCCTCGATGCCGGGCGTGCGCAGGTCGACGAGGAAGCAGGTGATGCCGGCGTGCTTCTTGGCCGACGGGTCCGTGCGCACGTAGAGCTGGCACCAGTCGGCCAGATGGCCCAGGGAGTTCCAGGTCTTCTGCCCGTTGATCACGAAGTCGTCGCCGTCCTCGACGGCGGCGGTGCGCAGCGAGGCCAGGTCCGAGCCGGCATCGGGCTCGGACATCCCCTGCGACCAGATCTCGTCGCCCCGGAGCATGGGCTGGAGGAAGCGCTCCTGTTGTTCGGGGGTGCCGAACTGCATGATGGCCGGGGCGATGTTGGACACGCCGATCACGTTCACCGGGCCCGGGCGCGCCGCAGGCGGCTGGTCTCCTCCATGTAGGCCAGCTGCTCGGGCACGCCGGCGTCGCGCCCGCCGTACTCCGACCGGCCAGGACGGGGCGGCCCAGCCGCCGTCGGCCAGGGTGCGGTTCCAGGCCCGCAGCACGTCGAGGTTGCCCTCGATCGGCGTGCTGGCCCGCCTCGACGACCTCGGGGGTGAGGTTGTCCTCGAGCCAACTGCGCAGCTCCTTGCGGAACCGATCTACGTCAGGTTCGGTCGACGTCGTGCTCACGCTTGGTCTCCGGTGGGGTCGTCGACAATCAGGTGGGAAGGGTCGCGCTCAGAGGCGGTAGATGCGCTCGGCCGTGCCGGCGAAGAGCAGGTCTCGTGCGGCGTCGTCGAGGCCCGCGGTCACCTCGCTGAACCCTGTGTAGAGCTCGTCGAAGGTGCCGGCCATGGCGTCGACGGGAAAGTTGCTGGCGAACATGCAGCGACCAGGGCCGAACACCTCGAGAGCGTGGTTGATCCACGGGGCGATCATCTCGGGCTCCATGGAGCCCAGGGGCATGGCCAGTCCGGAGAGCTTGCACACGACGTTGTCGCCCAGCGCGGCCAGGGTGTCGATGCCTGCCCTCCAGAGGTCGAACTCCTCGTCGGAATCCGAGCGGGGCCAGCCGGTGTGCTCGACCACGATCGTCAGGTCATCGAAGCCGGTCAGGTCCGAAGCGGCCGTGTCGAGCAGGTCGGGATGGGTCATGAGCTCGAAGACGAGGTTGCGATCCGCCAGTGCGCCGAGGACAACGGGCTCGGGGACGGGATGGCTCAGCGGCCCCATCGGGCGCACGCCGCGGAAGCGGGGCGCGGTCATCTGGCGCTCGAGCAGGGCGACGGCATCGGCCACGGTCTCGGTTGGCGGCAGCCCGCCCACGATGGCGTCGGGCCCGCCGTTGGCCTCGGCCGTTCGGTCGAGCTCGATGGTCTCCTCGATCGAGTTGGGCCCGGTCGCCGCCGCGACGTTGACGAACTTCTCGACGTTCCACTGGGCCGACTCGGCCCGGTAGGTCTCGACGTCGAAGCGCCGGTTCATCCGCGACGGCGTCGCCGGTGCCGCCGTGGGACGGCGCCATGGAGAGGTAGGGGTACCAGCTCGTGTTGGCGGGGTCCCACAGGTGGACGTGGGCGTCAACAATGCGGGTGGGCTTGTCGGCCATCAGGCGTCCTTCGAGGCGAGCGGGTTGGTGGCGCCCACGATCTCGCGCAGGCTGTCGTCGAGCCAGTCGGGAATGGCGGGTCCGCCGTAGGTCACGGTGCCGATGGGGCGGGGGTGGCTGCGCAGCCCGAGCCACTCGTCGCGCACGACCAGCTCCGCTCCGGCCAGCGGCGCGCTGTCGGGATGGGCGAGCAGGTGGGCCGCCAGCTCGGCGGCGGCCTGAGCGGCGGCGGGTCCGGACGCCTCGACAGCCGGCGGTGAGGGCGGTCACGCGCTTCTTCGTCCCTGCCGCGGCGACGCGGGCCAGCTGGGCCGAGGACTGCGCCCGGCTGCGACCGGCCGGGCTGGTGGCGTCGGTCAGCACCACGAGGCGGACGGGGCGCTCGGCCGTGCCGGCGTAGTCGGCCACGGCGCGCGACCACGAGGCATCGTCATGGAGGGCTTCGAGCAGCCCGCGGTGGTCGGCCAGCACGTGCTCCCAGCCGTCGAGCGCGCTCGAGGTGCGCGGGTGGCCTTCGAGGGCCACGACGACGGCGTCGAGTGGTCCGGCACCGTCGACCACCGCCTGCAGGCTCTTGGCCGTGCCGTCGAAGCCGTGGGCCGTCTCCGCGCGGTGGCAGGTGATGGCGCGCGCTTCGAGGGCAGCCGTCAGCACAGCGGACAGTTCGGGGCGGTCGCTCACGATGGCGCACGACTGCACCGGCGCGGCAGCGTGGTCGCTCGGCGTGGCCGTGTCGAAGATCCCGGCGAAGCGCGGGTTGCTGCCGCCGTCGCTGGCCTGCTTGGTCTCGGCGGCGACAAAGGCGCGGGGAACGACCGTATCGAGCACGCCGGCCAAGGAAGCGGCGTCGGACGTGCGCACGACCTCCATGAGGCGGGGCTGGTCGACCACGGCCATCTCGGGTCCCCCGGCGAAGAGGACCTGGCCGCTGCACCAGCCGAAGCCGTCGCCCACGACGTGGGCGCCGAGCGGCCCGATGTCCTCGGGTCCGGGCATGGAGTTCAGGGTCAGCCCGCCCCCACCGCCGGTCCGGCCCTCGGCCTGGGCCCGCGCGAAGGCGGCCTGCACCATGCGGGTGTTGGCGATGGGTGAGATGGCGTTCACGGTGACGCCCGGTGGTGCCATCCGACCCAGCTGCCAGGTCAGGGAGGCCACGACGCGCTTGGCCGCGCTGTAACCGCCGGCGTCGGCGGCCCGCCAGCCCGAGCCCGACGTGATGCCGAGGATGCGACCGTGCCCGGCTGCCGCCATGAGGGGCAGGGCCGCCTCGAGCACGTTGAGGTAGCCGCCGAGGTGCACGTCGAGCAGGGCGAGCCAGTCCTCCTCGGTGCCGCGGGCGTAGTAGCTCTGCCTGGTTATCCCAGCCACGTTGACCACGGCGTCCAGGCCGCCGCGCTCGTCGGCCAGCTCTGCGAAGAGGGTGCGTAGAGCATCGCCGTCGGTGACTGAGGCGGAGGAGGCCCGGGCCGAGCCACCGGCGGCGTTGATGCGCCCGGCCGTGGTCTCTTCGGTCTGGGCCAACTGCTCGGTCCCGTCCAGGGTGACGAGCGGGTCCACGGTCACGACGAACCACCCTTGGCGGCCCAGGTTCTCGGCGATGGCGCCCCCGATGCCGCCCCCGCCGCCGGTGACGACGGCCACGCGCTGGCGCGTGCTCATGACGTGCTGGACGGGACTTCGAGCTCGAGACCCTCGAAGCGACCGTCGGCCACCCAGCTCTCGAGGAGGTCGCGGTAGCCGAACCAGTCGCCGAACCCGCCGCCGTAGTTGCCGTCGCGCGGGTTGAGGGTCTCGGGATGGCCCTCGTTGTTGATGCGCGACGGCGTGCAGGCCGTCATGACCGCGGTGCCGGGCATGTAGGAGTCGACGACCTTCTGCGTCCAGGCCTCCTCGGCCTGCGCGCTGACGTCGAAGGCCTCGACGCCCTGCTTGCGCAGGAGCGAGATGGCGCCGGTGACGAACTCGGCGCCGGCCACGGCCAGCTGGGTGTAGTTCACCGTGACGACGGCCTGCTGGGTGGGGGCCGGCATGAGGAAGAGGTTCGGGAAGCCCCGCGTCATGACGCCGTAGAGGCTGGCTGCTCCGTCGGCCCACTTCTCGGCCAGGGTCACGCCCTCGCGCCCGACGATGTCGTGGCCGGCCCGGCGGTAGAGGGGGGTGCGCTCGGGTTCGAAGCCCGGTGCCGTAAATGATGCAGTCGACCTCGTACTGCTGGCCGTTCACGACCGGGCCCGCCGCGGTGATGCGCTCCATGCCGGCCGGGCAGTCGATCAGGGTGACGTTCGGGCTGTTGTAGGCCGAGAGGTACTCGTCGTGGAAGCAGGGTCGCTTGCAGATGTAGCGGTAGTAGGGCTTGAGGATCTCGGCCGTCTCGGGATCCTCGACCAGTTCCTCGACGCGGCGCCGGTGCTCGTCCATGACCCCGTAGTCGAGGGCCTCCGCGTTCTCGATGTACTCGGCCAGGCTCATGCCCTTCTGCCGGGGCGGGTTATTGACCAACGCGTAGTGGTGCGTCCACCCGTCGTCGATCTGGTCCTCTTCGTCGCGGCGCCCGAGCATGATGGCCTGGAAGTTGTCCATGCGGGCCCGCTGCCAGCCCGGCTCGAGCGTCTCGGCGAACTCCTTGTGCGTGGGCCGGTTGCCCCGCTCCCCGATGGCGGAGGGGGTGCGCTGGAAGACGTAGACGTGCTTGGCCGATTCGGCGAGCGGGGGCAGGCACTGGATGCCCGAGGCGCCGGTGCCGATGAGCGCCACCGTCTTGTCCTTGAGGTTCTCGAGCGGGGCGTGCGCGCCGCCACCGGTGTAGGCGTAGTCCCAGCGCGCCGTGTGGAAGGAGTGGCCGGCGAAATCCTCCATGCCGTCGATGGCGGGCAGCTTCATGAGGTTGAGGATGCCGGGCGCCACGACGTACCAGCGGCAGGTGACGACGTCGCCCCGGTCGGTGTGGATGCGCCAGCGCGACTCCTCCTCGCGCCACTCGGCGCGGGTGACGCCGGTGTGGAAGAGGGCGTCGTCGACCAGGTCGAAGTGCTCGGCCAAGGCCTGGAGGTGGTGCAGGATCTCCTCGCCGAAGGCGTAGCGCTGGCTCGGGACGTAGCCGAGCTCCTCGAGCATGGGGAGATAGATGTACGACTCGACGTCGCACATGACGCCCGGGTAGCGGTTCCAGTACCAGGTGCCCCCGACGCCGCCCGCCTGGTCGATGATGCGGATGCGCTCGACGCCGGCCCGGCGCAGGTGGGCTCCGGTGGTCACACCGGCGATGCCGCCGCCGAGGATGACGACGTCGACCTCGTCGGTGACGGGCTCCCGTTCGGTCACCGGAGTGAAGGGGTCGTCGCGGAACTTGGCGAAGTACTCGTCGTGGCCCAGGTCGCGGATGTCGGCCCGGCCCGCGACCAGGCGCTTGTCGCGCTCGGCGAGGTACTTGGCCCGGACGGCCTCGGGGTCGTAGTTCTTGGTGTCGAGTGGTGTCGGCGTCATGGAGAGGTCGGGGGGACCAGTCGGGGCAGGGACAATCTCATTGTGGCATGAGATCGGAGTTTCCTGACACTTGTGTCAGCATTGTCATAGTTCCGCAATAACCGGCACAAACGAGAACGAGTTCCACCCGTTGACCTGGGGGGACTGGGATCTGGGGCGAGGTTCCCACCGGCACTTCACGGACGAGGCCGAGTGAGCGTGGGATCGGTGCTCCGAAGGGGAGCTCTTCGGGTAAATGTCCTGGTCAGCCGCACCATTTCCTGAGAAAAAGCTGGGAAGACCTCATGGGTTCCGCCTCACCGGACCGGCACGGTTGAGCGGCTGCGCGACGCAGGGCGCAGAGTGCGCCGGCGAGGGCGGGGCTAGATGATCAGGTGTTCCTTCGACTCGGGGTTGGCCATGTTCTCCCGGATGTGGGCGGCCTGCTCCTCGGCGGACTCGTCGGTCCGGAGCAGGAACGGGGAGGCGATGAGTCCGAGGGCGACCGAGCAGGCGGCGATGAGCAGGGCCAGCTGGTAGCCGTGGGTGAGGGCGGAGATGGTGCTGTGGCCCGCGGCCAGCAGGGACTTGGAGCTGTTGGCGGCGATGGTGCTGAGCGCGGCCAGGCCGACGGCGCCGGCCAGCTGCTGGGAGACGTTGACCACGCCCGAGCCGAGGCCGGCATCCACGTTCGGGACTTCGGACATGCCGATCTGGAGCAGGGGCATGAACGACACGCCGGCGCCGAGGCCCAGCATGAGGAAGGCGATGAAGATCTTCGGGAAGTACTGGCCGTGCTGGCCGGCTGAGGCGAAGAGCAACAGGCCGACGACGGCCAGGACCATGCCCGGGTACATCACCGGCTTGCTGCCGTAGCGGTCGACCAGCTTGGCCGTCAGCCCGGTCGACATCCCCGCCATCACGACGGCCTGGGGCAGGAAGGCCAGGCCCGTCTTGATCGGGCTGTAGCCGAGCACGTGCTCGAAGTAGAGGGCGCCGATGAAGAAGGTCGAGAACATCCCGATGATGAGCAGGCCGCGGATGACGGCCGAACCGGTGAGCGTGCGCAGCTTCAGGATGCGCAGCGGCATGATCGGCTTCTCGATCTTCGACTCGAGGACGAGGAAGGCGACGAACAGCGCAATGCCGACGCCGCCGATGCCGCAGGGTGTGGGCCGAGACCCAGCCGTCGGTGGCCGCGGTGACGATGGCGTAGATGATCACCATCACCGAGACGGTCACCAGGATGGAGCCGAGCCAGTCGATGCCTTGCCTGATGCCCAACCCGACGTTGTCCACCAGGAGGAAGTAGCCGGCGGCCAGCGTGGCGATGCCGATAGGCACATTCACGAAGAAGATCCAGTGCCAGTCCAGGACCTGGGTGAGGACGCCGCCGGCGAGGAGGCCGACCGAGCCACCGCCCACGGCCACGAAGACGTAGGCGCTCATGGCCTTGGCCCGCTCGAGCGGCTTGGGGAACTCGGTGACGATGATGGCCACGATGACCGAGGACGAGAAGGCGCCGCCGATGCCCTGGACGAAGCGGGCGACGATGAGCATGGACTGGTCCTGGGCCGAGCCGCAGACGATGGAGGCGACGGTGAAGAGGGCCACGCCGGACAGGAAGATCTTCTTGCGGCCGACGAGGTCGCCCAGGCGGCCGGCCATGAGGAGGAAGCTGCCGAAGGAGATGAGGTAGGCGTCGACCACCCAGGTCAGGCCGGACTGGCTGAAGTGCAGGCTCTTCTGGATGTCGGGCAGCGCCACGTTGACGATGGAGCCGTCGAGCGAGTTCATGAACATGGCCAGGCAGACGACGACAAGGGCGATCCAGCGCCGGCGGTCGCTGTGGTCGGTCCCAACGTCTGGGATGGTCATGGTCGCGGGGATAGTCATGGTTTCGGGACTATCATAGAGGTATGATTTCTGACACCGTGCACGCTGGTGTCGAGCTGGGTGCTCGGACGGGCGCGGGGAGTGCCCGGAGCAGGTACGACATAGGGGAGGCAGCAACGTGATGAAGGCCCGGGGGGGCTCCACCAGGACGGGGACGACCGGGACGATCGTCCTGCTCAACCGGCTGGCCCGGCTCGTCTACCTGCGCTCGTCGGTCGAGCTGGTCGGCATGAACCTGCGCAACATGGTGGTCCTGGCCTACCTGCGCGACCACCCGAGCGTGTCCCAGCAGCTGATGACCGAGCAGCTCTCGATGGACTCGAACACCGGCGTGCTGGTGCTCAACGACCTCGAGGACCTCGAGTACGCGGAGCGGCGGCGGGACCCGGCCGACCGGCGCCGCCACATCGTCGACATCACCGACGCCGGCCTCGAGGCGCTGGAATCGGCCGAGGTGGCGCAGGGGAGCATCGAGGAGGAGATCCTCGGTGGGCTCAGCGTGGCCGAGCGGGGCGAGTTGCGACGGTTGTTGTTGAAGGCGCTCGAGGAGCACGAGGAGCACGACTCCGCGAGCTGAGCAAGGTCCTCCCTCTTGTCAGCAGTGGCCTTCTTGCGCACGCCGGGGTGGTTCGGCGGCGGCTCAGGTCGATGTCGCGTGCGGGTCGGACGAGACGACCGCCGTCACCGTCTTACGACCGAGGCCCGATACTTCTGCGAGCTGGCGTAGGGACGCGCCCGGCGCGGTGCGCGACCCGGATCATGTCGTCACGGATCTGCGCTTCCTTCGCAGCCCGCTCTGCAGAGAGGCCGACAACGGCCAGTGCCGCGCTGACCTCTGCGTCGTCGTCGACGCGGTACTTCTCCATGGCCGTCACGGCCGCGTGCACATCTGACTCGCTGTAGCTCATGTGTCGTTTTCCTTCCGCAACGCGAAGGCGAGCTTGTCGCGCAACCCCATGAGCATGGGGACGCGCGGCGTCATGTCGGCACGGGCCTCGGCGACGTTGAGGTGGGCCAAGGTCATGGCCAGGAGTTCCAACGCTTCGACACGGGCCAGTTCGATGCTCACCACCGGTGCAATTGTAACCACTGCTGGTCCAGATCGGACCATTCGGGCGAAAACTCCACCACCTGGGACGTTGTCGACCTGAGGCGACCGTTCCCTGTCATACCCTGTGCGTCGAGCGCTACGGTCGGGCCGTGGGACTGCGGTTCGGTCCGGAGCAGTACGACGAGTTCGAGGCGGCGCGCGAGGACCTGGTGCGGCGATTCGACGCGGCCACCGGAGGCGAGCAGGGCTGGGCCGCCCGCGACGTCCTCGAGTACAAGTGGCAGTACCTCGACGGCGATCTGGTGGGGTGGTCGGTGGACGACATCGAGGCCCTCCTGTTCGAGATCTTCCCGGCCAAGGTCACGCTCGGCCCCCACGATTCGGCTGCGGTGATTGCCGGCTTTGCGGCGTTCCTGCGCTTTCTCTCCCACGAGCGTCTCCTGTCCGAAGGGACCGGAGAGCGTCTGGCCAAGCGGGTCGAAGCGGCGCAGGCGGCGTTCGAGGCGGCCATGAACGACGAGGAGCGCTTCAGCTTCGGCAAGCGATTGGTGGCCGAGATGGTGGCGGACGGCGTCGATCCGACAGACCAAGAGGCGATGAACGAATGGATCACCAGCTTCAACGAGCGGAGCTACGAGGAGCGCGATCGCGTCGTGGGGCCAGCGCTCGAACGGAACCGCCGAGCCGCCGAGGCGGGTGATGAGCGCACCCGGCTGCCGCCGGTCGTTCTCGCATCCGAGGACGAGGTCCGTGCGGCGGCGCGCGAGACGAAGGTCTTCGTGCAGGTGCGCGACCTGGTCGGCTTCGTGGGAGAGGGGCGCAGACTCACCGACAAGGGAAACCTGACCGTGGTGGATGCCAAGGCGCTGCAGGCGCTGCTCGGCACGGACCCACGTCCAGGGTGGGCACGCGACGAGGAAGAGGGCGGCCCGCGGGTCCGAAGCTCCAAGAATCTCCGGGAGTTGGACCTGCTCTTCCGGCTGGCGCTGGCGGGTGAATTTCTCGAGACGCCGAGTGCGCGCGACGGTCCGTCCCGGACCCGCGGCCGGGTTGCTCGACAGTGACCCCCTCGGAGCGACAGGCCAACTCCTCGAGGCCGCGCTCATTGCGGTGGGACTGGTGGCGCACGATCGCGGCGATGACCGCTACGGCTTCGGCTGGTACGCCGAGGACCTCGACGAGGGATTGACACGACTGGTCCTCGATCTCTACGTGGAGACCGAGCCCCTGCCGATACAGGAGTTCATCGAGGAGGTCTGGGCGGACCTGCACGACCTCTACGACCTCTCCGACGTCGACGAAGACAAGCTCGACCTGCATCTGAACCTGATGGAGTCTTCGGCCCGCCGCGCCCTGCGCCAGCTGTCCGGCCTCGGGGTCATCGAGGATGTCGGCGGTCCAGTCCGTCCGGAGGGACTGGGGGGGCACCGACGACTACGGCGGCACGGTCTCGCTCACCCCGCTGGGCCGGTGGTTGGTCCACGGGATCCTGTCCACGGTGGCCGACGTGCCGGTGGCTGGGTCGTTGGCGGAGGTCAGCGCGGACGAGCTCCTGGTCCGGACGGCGGATCTGCCCGAGGACATCGCCGGGCTCGAGCTCGAGGTCTGGCTGCAGGCGCACGGCGACGCGGCGACGGACCTGCTGATCGACGCGCTGGGCCAGGCGGGGGAAACGGGTCGCAGCGTCGCCTTTGATGCGCTGTTTCGCCTCGGCCCTCCGACGGAGGAACAGGTGGCACGGCTGACGAACAACCCGGAGCTCAGCCACTACGCGCTGATCTGGAGGGGCCATACCCTCGCCGCAGCGCCCGAAGAGCTCGACGTGGGTGGCGATGGTGACCTCCTGGTACGTGTTCTCAATGGGGTGCTCATGCTGTGGGGTCCAGAGGTGATGACCGCCTGGCTCGGCCCGGCCTCGGGCGCCACCGGCGCGCAGGCGGCCGTCGACTCCATGTGGCGGGTCCGCCAGCCCGACACCGAGGCCGTCTTGATGAACCTGGGCGAGTTCCATCCTGACAAGAACCTGGCCAAGGCCGCCCGGAAGTCCTTGTTCAAGTTCCGCTCCAGCGGAGGCGCGCCGAGCTGAGTTCCCGCATCGAGCGCGCTGCTCACACGGGCCGAATCGCCGGTGGCGAGGAGGTCCAACAGGGCGCCGCGCAGCAGGGCCAGGGCCACGGTGCGCTCGGCCCGGGCGGCCGCGGTGCGCCGGAGCCGGGACGGCTGGGCGGCGGCCAGAAGGTCGAGCCAGTCGGTCACCGTCCGTTGTGCGAAGTCACCCCACGGTCCGGCCGGGTCGACCAGCGAACGGGCGTAGCCCTCGACCCAGAGCACGAGGAGGTCGCGATTGTCGGGATCCGACAGCCAGCTCCAGAGAGCGGTGACGACTCGGGCCAGGTCGGCGTCCGCGTGATCGCGGCGGAGGTTGCGCAGGAGCTCCAGCTCGTCCTGGCGAGCCCGGGCCAGGAGCTCCTGGATGAGACCGTCCTTGGACCCGAAGAGGAAGAGCAGCACGCGGGGGCTCGATCCGATGGCGCTGGCCAGAGGGCGCAGCGAGAGGTCGGTCATGCCATGGAGGCGCACGTAGGCGTAGGCGGCTTCGAGCAGCTCCGTCTTGCGGGCCGAGGGCGGTGCGTCAGGCTCGGACACGCGGCTATCTTGGCACTGAAACAGTCGGTTCAGTTATCGGGAGAAGGTGGAGGCCGCTCGCTATGGGCAGAAAGGGAGTGCTGCGGCCGCTCGGCCAGCCGGGAGATCTGGGTTGGGTCGTGATGGCCCACGGGGAGACGTATGGACGCGACCTCGGGTGGGACGGCTCGTTCGAAGCACTCGTGGCGCGGATCGTGGCCGACTATTCGGCCCGGCCTCGCGTCGAGGGGCGGGATGCGGCGTGGATCGCCGAGGTGGAGGGCACGCGGGTGGGCTGCATCTTTTGCGTCGAGAAGGACCGGGAGACCGCGCAACTCCGCCTTCTTCTGGTCGACCCGGCGGCACGGGGACTCGGCCTGGGCCGCCAGCTGGTCGACACGTGCATCGAGTTCGCCCGTGAAGCTGGCTACCGGCGGATGGTCCTCTGGACGAACGACCCGCTGGTCTCGGCGGCGCGCATCTACCTGGCGGCCGGGTTCACGCTGGTGGAGGAGGAGCCGCACCACAGCTTCGGGGTCGACCTCGTCGGCCAGACCTATGAGCTCGACCTCATCGGGAACTCACGAGGTGGGTTCGGCGCCGGCTGAGCTCGTGGTCGATCAGGACCACCCTTTGGTCTACTTCGGCTTGACGGCGTTGTACCTCGTCACGATCAGCTTGCCGATGAGGTTGTAGCCCGGGGTCTTGGAGTGGATGTCGCCTTTGGAGCAGAACCACGTGAGGCGGCACACCTTGTTACCGGCACCGGGATGGTGCCCCACTTCTTGCTCTTGACTGTCTTGGTCAGCGGGTCCGTAGGCGCCCGTTGCGGCCGTGACGTCGACCAGGCTGCCCTTGGCCGAGGCGTACGCCTTCGAGAGTGCCGGGTTGATCAGGGACTTGAAGGCGACGACCGATTCCTTGGCCAGGGTGATGGCCGCGGGCGGACCCGGATTCGTCGGGTAGACGTAGCTGCCCAGGATCACGTCGGGGTAGGTCGACCCGATGATCGGGACCTTGGGGCCGGCCGCCGTGCGCAGGTCCCCGGCCAGCGTGGTGACGTTGGTCTTGATGGACTGGACCGCAGTGCCGACGCAGGCGATCGGGTTGGCCTGGGTGGCGCAGCTGGTCACGTCGTTGCCCCCGATGGAAACCGTGATGAGCCCGATGTGTCCCTTGTGCGCCGTGATGAACGCATCGGCCGCGGCGATCTGCGTCGTGGTCGGGTAGGTCTGTCCCCCGGTCGTGTGGGGCAGGACGTCGGGGCAGCCGATGGTGTTGAGGATGGAGCTGGTGGTCGCCCCGCCGCAGCCGAAGTTCACGAGCGTGAGGTGGGTCGCCTTGGCCACGGGCACGGTGTAGCCGTTCGTCGAGCCCTTGGTCGGCTGGTAGCCCACCGCGTAGGAGTCACCGAGCGACACGTAGTAGGTCGGCGACTTCGTGGCTGCCCCGGCCTCGACCGGAATGACGACGGTGGAGCCGGCGACGAGCAGCGCAGCAATGGCGAGGATGGATGTCCGCATCCCCCCATGGTGCCCTACCGCGGGCGTTCGGAGGGCGGGGCTGTCGGGTGCGGGAGCGGACGGGCGGCTCAGCCGTGCAGCAGCGCGCCGACCGATTTGCGCAGCCGATCGCACGGGGCGGTGATCGGGATCTGGACCTCGCGTTCGGGGGCGGTGAGCAGGCAGCGGCTCGACAGCGAGACCGTCGAGGCCAGGCTGCTCATGATCAGGTCCTCGACCGTCGTGTCACCCCGGCAGCGCCACAGGGCCAGGCCGGTCGACCAGGCCATGGTGCGGGCGGCCGTGATGCTCCAGTTGTCGACCAGGTCGATGACTGTCTGCACCGAGCGGTCAGCCTTCTGCACCTCGCCCGACTCGAAGGCGTGGCGTACCGAGAGCTCGGCGGCGTCGAGGAGCACATCGACCCGGTGGTAGTCCCGGTGATTGGTTCCGCTCTCGGGTGCGGTGCTGAGCTGCGCGCAGGTGCGCACCAGCGCCATGGGCAGGTCGTGGTTGATGTGCGCGTTCATGCCGGCCAGCGCGTACTGAATGGAATAGACGTCGTGGCGTGCCCGCGTATCGAAGAGCGGACGCCAGGCGGTGGGGACGGCGTTGGGTGTCGTCATCATGGCGTTGACGGCATCGAAGTAGAAGTTGGCGTACACCACCTCGAGCGAGCTCATGAACTCCGAGTCGTAGAAGAAGCCTTGTTCGATGCGGGCGCTCACCTGGCGGGTCACGCCGAGGTACATGCGGTTGAAGCAGGCCAGACCGTCCCGCTTCGGAAGCGAACGGTCGATCTGTTCCATGACGGCGATGGCGCCGTCCAACGTGGACGCGGTGGTGCACGGAGGTGGAAAGGCCGTCGCCATTTCGCCACCATATTGCGTTGCTTGCCCGCTGTCCCATGCCATTTCCATCGGTGTCACATTTGCTGTCCGATGGTGTTTCTGCCGGTGTCACAATTGGATGGCGCGACCGGACCCGACCGGACGAGGCACTTTGTTGCCGGCGCTACCGCTCGAATTCTTCGGCCGGAGACGCCGCCCGTGGCGGTCTTCGTCGAGCCGTGGCGCCGGGAGGGCGACCGTCGACCAAGGGCCGGTGCCGGGGAACGGGGTCCGCGTCGTCGATGAGGAACGGTCGGCTCAAGCCGAGCCGGAATTGTGCCGTTAACTGTTTATTGACAGGAAACAGTGATTCCCTTCTGTAGACAAACCTGTTAACCTGCTGGAAACAATTCATTTGCAACCGCCTGGGAGGCGGTAGGAGGTGGACCCGATGTTCACTCGAATCCTCTTGGCAGTCGACGGGACCGAATCCGGCGACGTCGCCGTCAGCTTCACATCGGCCCTGGCGCGCCGGTTCGACGCCCAGGTCCGTGTCGTGCACGTCAACGAGCTCCTGGTCGGCGGGCGGGGCTTCGCCGCCGAGACCGAGCTCGAGGCGATGGACATCGTCGACACGCGCGGTGGCCCGCTTCCGTGGCGCCGGCGTGCGACGCCGACGGGGTGCACTTCCTGGCCAACTGCTTCACCATCGACCGATCGCATCGCCGAGGCCGCCCTCGAGTGGGGTGCCGACGTCATCGTCTTCGGCTCCAAGCGCCGGCGCTGGCTTCCCCGCCTGAGCGGGCGGGGTCTGCGCGAGCGGGTCACCGCCCTCACCGGGCTGCCCACCCTGGTCGCGCCGGCCCCGCTGCGTGTCGGCCGGCGGGTGGCCCGTCGCGAGCTCGACCCGGCGGCGCTCACAGCCGCTCGAGGAACTGATCGTCAGCTGACGAGTGGCGGCCTCCGCCACCGGACCGGCGCTCGGGCGAACCGCCCCAGCCGACCCGTTCCTCGAGGTACGGGTCGAGGAAGGGCGAGCGGTAGCCGTCCTCGCGCCAGGTGATCGGGAAGAACGACTCGTCCATCGCGTCGTCGCCGAACCGCTTGTAGCGGCTGTAGAGGTAGCCCGTCGTCTCGGGGTGGAAGCGGGCCTCCGACGACATGCAGTGGGCCACCAGCGAGCGGCGCGGGCGCCGACGAGGTGTTGCGCGGCGAGCCGTGCCAGGTCCAGCCGTCGTGGAAGGCACCGCCGCCGGCGGGGACCTCGACCGGGACCAGCTCGGGCTCGACGCCTTCGACCGCCGCGGCCTGCCGCAGCTCGCGGTGGGGGTCGTCGGGTCCGTGGAACTCGTCGATCATCCCCCAGCGCCGGGTCCAGCGGTGCGAGCCGCGCACGTACTCGACCGTGCCCTGGGCGGCCGTGGTGTCCTCGAGGGCGATCCAGCAGCTGACCCATTCGGCGGGCTCGGCCCACTGCTCGTAGCTCGAGTCCTGGTGGAAGCCGAGCGGCCTTGCCGCCCGGCGGCTTCCACAGCACGTTGTCCTGGCTGAGGCGGACTCCGGGCCACCCGCCCAGGCGGGCGCAGGCCCGCCCGATGTCGGGTCGCAGCACGACCCGGGCGATGTCGCGGTCGGACTTCCAGGCGTTGCAGATCTGGCGGGTCAGGTCGGGCGGGCTCACCCCGGCCCGCCAGTTCCATTCGTCGGGGTAGAGGCCGGTCTCGAAGCGGCCGGCGAAGAGGTCCTCGTAGCGCTCGAGGGCGCGCCGGGCCAGCGCCGGGATCGATGATCTGCTCGACCACGACGAAGCCGTCGCGGGCGAAGGTGTCCGCCTGCTCGTCGCTCAGCTCGAACTGCGACTGCATCCGGGTCGACTCAGCGCCCTGCTCCTTTCGTGTTCGGTGCCGTCGCCGCTCAGACCTGGGCCAGGTAGCGGGCGCGTTCCTCGTCGGAGACGAAGCGATGGCAGGCCGCCGCCTCGACCCGGCGGGCCGCGGCGTAGTGCTCGACGAAGGCGGAGCCGAAGAGGTCCCGGGCCGCCGCGCTGGCGCTCGAAGCGCTCGGCCGCCTCGACGAGGTCCCGGGGCAGCGGCGCGGCGCCGGTGCTGGGCGCGGCCGTCCTGCGGGCGCCTCGCACCGGCGGCGGAGGCTCGAGCCGCTCCTCGATGCCCCACAGGGCGGCGCCGAGGAACAGCGCCAGGCACAGTGGTGCGGGCTCACGTCGGCGCCGGGAATGCGCAGCTCCAGGCGCGCCGATGTCCGGGTCGTCGGCCACCACCCGCAGCGCGCAGCTGTAGTTGTCCAGGCCCCAGGTGGCCGTGGACGGGGCCCAGTTGCCCGGGCCCGAAGCGCCGGTACGAGTTCGGGTAGGGCGCGGCCAGGGCGAGCAGCTCGGGCAGGAGCGCGATCACGCCGGCGACGGCGGCCGCCCCGACCTTGGAGAGGACGCCCGGTTCGTCGCACAGGACCGGCGCGCCGTCGACGGTCGAGCGGAGCGACAGGCTCGGGATGGCCGCCCAGGCCGGGGAACTGCGGTCCCAGCTGCGCCATGAAGGTGGCCTGCCGGCCGTCGCCGGGCGAAGTAGGCCTTGGTGTAGAGCTTGGCCAGGAGCGCCGAGTCGGCCGAGCGCAGCGCGCTCTCGGGGGCGGTGGCGATCTCGAGGCAGCCCGGGCCGAGCTCGGCGCAGAGGTGGTCGACGGGCACGCCGCCCGCGGTCAGCGTGTCGACCAGCCCGGCCAGGAGCTCGTCCTCGCACGGCCATGGTCAGCGCGGACCAGCAGCGGTTGTCCGCCATCGCCGGGCGTCGGTGCACCCGTGCCCCGGCTCGAGGACCAGGCATTCGAACTCCCAGGCCACGCGCGCCTCGAGCCCCGAGGCCGCGGCCCGCTCGACCAGGTCCTGAGCGCGGGCGCGGGGCGAGAGGTCGCGCAGCGGCGGTGCGAAGTCGGCCAGGAAGAACGCGGCGTCGTCGCCGAAGGGGTACGGGCGCGCCGACTCGAGGTCGACGATGGCCCGGCTGCTGCGCGAGCCGCCCGAACGCCACACCGTGTCGTCGGGTCCCCACCAGTCGATGGCGTCGATGAAGCTCCAACCCTGATCGAAGCGCCCGCTCCGCCGCCGCTGCGCTCAGCCGCTTCTCCCGCAGCGTCCCCGAGGCGTCGACCAGGCCGAGGTGGACCGTGGTCGCACCGGCGAGCGGCTCAGCCGGGTGCAGTCGCTTCGGACGTCGCTCATGGCGCGACGGAGGCGTCGAGCAGGTCGTCGAGCAGTCCGTCGACCAGGCGTGACCGCGGTGGCCGTCATGGCGGCGAGCTGCTCGGTCACGGCGCGCTGCAAGGCGTCGGGGCTGCCGAAGTGCGCGGAGAGCGTGCGCTCGTACTCGGGCACGGCGGCCCACTTCGGAATGGTGTCGGCGCCCACCTCGACGTGGAACTGCACGCCGAGGGCGCGCGGGCCGACGCGCAGCGCCTGCACGGCGAGAAGCGCGTTCTCGGCCAGCACGACGGCGCCGGGCGGCGGCTCGACCACCTCGGCCTCGTGCCACTGCAGGCCGGGCACTGCGCCGGGAGGCGGCCGAAGAGCGGGTCGACCGCGCCGGCGGGCGTGCGCTCCACCTCGATGACGCCGATCTCGGGCGTCTCCATGAGCGCCACCGTGCCGCCCATGGCGTCGGCCAGGAGCTGGTGACCCAGGCACACCCCGAGGTAGGGGCGTCCCAGCTCGCCCACCCAGCGGCGGATGGCCGCCTTCTCGGTGACCAGCCACGGGTGTTCGTCCTCCTCCCACACGTGCTGGGGGCCGCCCATCACGAGCATCAGGTCGAAGGGCTCGAGGGCGGGGATGGCCTCGCCGGCGTCGAGCTCGACCGTGGTCAGGGCCAGGCCGGCGTCCTCGAGCAACGGCCCGAGCGAGCCCGGGTGCTCGTCGGGATGGTGCTGCAGCACGAGCACGCGCCCGCGGCTGCCGGTGGGCTGCGGGTTCCTCACGGCAGGATGTCGAGGTATTCCTTGACGTCCCAGTCGGTGACGGTGCCGATGAAGCGCTCCCACTCGTCCCGCTTGTACTCCATGAAGACGGTGTACATCTCGCCGGGCAGGGCGGCCCGCACCACGGGGTCGCCCTCCAGCGCGTCGAGGGCCTCGCCGAGGGTGGACGGGGATGCGCTCGACCGACTTGCCGGCCTCGATGGCCTCGTAGATGTTGCCCTCCTCGGGCGGCCCGGGGTCGATGCTCTGGTCCAGCCCGTCGCGCATGGCGACGAGCAGGCCGGCCATGGAGAGGTACGGGTTCACCGCCGAGTCGACCGAGCGGTACTCGAAGCGGCCGGGCGCGCTGACCCGCAGCGCGGTGGTGCGGTTCTGGAAGCCCCAGTCGGCGAAGATCGGGGCCCAGAAGCCGGCGTCGGCGAAGCGCCGGTACGAGTTGACGGTCGGCGCCGTGATGGCGGTCAGCGCCCGCAGGTGGGTGAGGACGCCGCCGATGGCGTGCAAGCCCGGTCTTGGACGGCAGCGCGCGGGTCGTCGCCGTCGGGCAGGAACATGTTCACGTCGTCCTCCCACAGCGAGATGTTGTGGTGGCAGCCGTTGGCCGAGACGCCCATGAACGGCTTGGGCATGAAGCAGGGGAAGAGGCCGAACTCGCGGCCGACCTGCCGGCAGACCTGGCGGTAGGTGGTGAGGCGGTCGGCCGTGTCCTCGGCCGGGCCGAAGGTGAAGTTCAGCTCCAGCTGACCCGGTGCGTCCTCGTGGTCGCCCTGGATCATGTCGAGGCCCATGGCGGTCGAGTACTCGATCACCTTGTGGATGACCGGCTGGAGTTCGGAGAACTGGTCGATGTGGTAGCAGTACGGCTTGGTCACGCCCTCGACCGAGGGCGTGCCGTCGGGGTTGGTCTTGAGCCACATCATCTCGGGCTCGCACCCGGCCCGCAGGTGCAGTCCGGTCTCGGCGCGTGAACTCGTCGTGGAGGCGGCGCAGGTTGCCCCGGCAGTCCGAGGTCAGGTAGGCGCCCGCCGTCGACCGTCTCCTCCCGGCCGCGGAAGAGCGTGCAGAAGACCCGGGCCACCTTGCGGTCCCAGGGGAGGGGGCAGAAGGTGTCGACGTCGGGCAGCCCGACCAGCTCGGCGGCCTCGGGGCCGTAGCCGATGTACTCGCCGTGCCGGTCGATGAAGAGGTTGGCCGTGGCGCCGTAGACGAGCTGGAAGCCCTTGACGGCGACCGAGGACCAGTGGGCGGCCGGGATGCCCTTGCCCATGACGCGGCCGGTGACCGAGACGAACTGGAAGTAGACGTAGGTGATGCCCTCGGCCTCGATGCGCCGCGCCACCTCGGCGATGGCCTCGGCCCGTCCGGGCTGCTCGACGAATCGCTCCAGGTCTGTCACGCGTGCTCCTGCCGGTCTGGGAAACGTTGTTCACCCATAGTGAACAACCGGACCCGGCGTGGGCAAGGCGTTCCCGTGTGGCCAGTGTGTTAACTGTGCCGCTCCACCGGGCACTGCTGCGTCGCCGGGAGTGCCCGGCTCAGCTGCGCTCGCCGCCGTAGATGGTGATGGAGAGGAAGCGGATGGGCAGCTTCACCAGCTGCGTGGGGCCGTGGGGGATGTCGCCCTCGAACTGCAGCGTGTCGCCCCGCTCCATCTTGTAGCGCTGGCGCCCGTAGCCGTACTCCATCACGCCGCTGAGCATGTAGAGGATTTCGATGCCCGAATGCTGGAAGAGCGGGAACACCTCGGTCTCGTCGTCGAGCTTCACCAGCAGCGGTTCGACCCGCTTGTAGGGCCCGCGCAGGCTGCCGAGCAACTCGTAGGTGTGCCCGGCCCGCGTGCCCTTGCGCACGATCTCGGGGCCGCTGCCGGCCTTCACGAAGACGGCGTCGCGCTCCTCGGACAGGCCCCGGAAGAGCGAGGTGACCGGCATGTCGAGGGCGCCGGCCAGGCGTTCGAGGGTGGAGAGGCTGGGCGAGGTCTGCGCGTTCTCGATCTTGGAGAGCATCCCCTTGGAGATGCCGGTGCGCTCCGCCAGCTGGCCGACGTTGAGGCCGATCTCCAGGCGGCGCGCCCGCACGTGGTTGGCGATGACCTGCCCGAGATGGCCCTCGGCCTCGATCGCCCCGGCGTTATCGATGGCCACGGGCTTCTGGCGCGGAGGCGCCGCTCTTCGCTCTGGTGCGCGGAGGCGGCGCGCGGCCGTTGCGGGCCGGCGTGGCGGACGGCTTGGCGCCGGACTTGGCCGAGGTGGAGCGTGGCGCGGCGGACGCGGGTGTTCTTGGCGGCTGCGGTCCGGCGAGTGGCCACGACGGCTCACTCTAGGCCCCAGGTGAGAGGGCCCGGCGGCGCTGCGTGGCCCCGGTCGGGTCTGCGCTCGAGGCAAGGAGCGCTGTCAGCGCATCTGGCCGGCGCCGACGTAGGGGTGCGGGCTGACCAGTGGATCCTCCTCGGCGAAGCGCTCCCAGCGGAAGTCGTGCGGGTCGATGTCGGCGTGGCGGCTCTCGCCGCGTGGTGATCAGGTCGGCCATGAGCTTGCCGACCGACGGCGAGATCTTGTAGCCGTGGCCCGAGAAGCCGGTGCACAGCCACACGCCCGTCGACCGGCGAGGCCGAGATGATCGGGTTGTAGTCGGGGGTGACGTCGTAACAGCCGGCGTAGGACGAGGCCAGCGACGCGCCGTCGAAGCCGGGGAAGCGGTGGGTGAACTTGGGCACCGCCAGGGCCAGCTCGTCGTCGTTGACCCGCTCGCGGTAGGCGTCGGGGTCGGCCCACTCGGGGTCGGAGTGGTCGGAGTCGCCGAGCAGGATCTGCCCGCCGCCCTCGGTGCGCACGTACTGCAGCGACACCAGGTCGGAGAAGACGGGGAGCGGGCCGGGCGGGCGGCCCGGGTCGACCAGGAGGATCTGCGCCCGCTGGGCCCGCACCGGCAGGTCGATGCCGACGCCCGCGGCCAGGGTGGCGGACCAGGGCCCGGCCGCCAGCACGACGTGGGCGGCGCCGATGCGGCTGCCGTCCGCCAGGACGACGCCGATGGCGCGGCCGGCCAGCACCTCGACCGAGGCCACCGGCGCGTGCTGGCGCAGGCGGGCGCCGCCGCGGCGGGCGGCCACGCGCGAAGGCCAGCGCCGTCTGGTGGCCGTCGCCGAAGCCGCCGTTGGGCTCGTAGGCGAACTCGGCGAAGTCGTCGAGCCGGGCCGCCGGCCACAGGGCGCGCGCCTCGTCGTGGCCCATCAGCTCGACATCGATGCCGAGCGCCTGCTGCATGGCCACGTTGGCCCGCAGCGCCCCGAGGTTCTCCTGGCCGACGCCGACCAGGTAGCCGGTCTTGGTGTAGCCCGAGGGGGCGCCGAGGATCTCGCCCGCGTGCTCGAGCACGGGCAGGGCGCGCCAGGCCATGGCGGCCAGCGAGGGGATGCCGTAGTGGCAGCGCACGATGCCGCTCGACTTGCCGCTGCCGCCCGAGCCCACGGTGTCGCGCTCGAGCACGAGCACGTCGGTCAGCCCGAGCTCGACCAGGGCGCGGGCCGTGCTGAGACCCGCCACGCCGCCACCGATCACCACGACCTCGGCCGTGCGGGGAGAACTCACGGCGCCTCAGGTGGGCCAGCCCGGGATCCAACCGGTGCCGGCCAGAGGGACCCGGGCCATGGCGGCGGCCTCCACCGTCAGCGCGGCGAGATCCTCAGGCTCGAGGTGGTGCACGCTGGACTTCCCGCAGGCGCGGGCCAGCGCGGTCACCTCCATGGTGAGGGCGCGGAGGTAGTTGGCCACCGCGGTGGCGGCGTGGACGGGATCGAGCCGCGCTTCGAGCGCGGCGTCCTGCGTGGTGATGCCGACGGGGCACGACCCCGTGTGGCAGTGGGCGCAGCGCGCCCGGCCGGGTGCCCAGCGCGGCGTAGTCGGCGCGAGACGTCGACGGCGGCGCCGGTGTGGTCGCGGTAGGTGGCGCTGTTGCAGCCGAGGGCGAGCAGCGCGGCCACGCCGATGGAGACGGCGTCGGCCCCGAGGGCCAGCGCCTTGGCCACGTCGGCGCCCGAGCGGATGCCGCCCGAGACGACGAGCTGCACCTGGTCGCGCATGCCGATCTCGCGCAGGGCCTCGGCGGCCATGCGCACGGCGGGCAGGGTCGGGATGCCGGCGTGCTCGATGAAGACGTCCTGGGTCGCCGCGGTGCCGCCCTGCATGCCGTCGACCACCACCACGTCGGCGCCGGCGGCCACGGCCAGCTTCACGTCGTGGTCGACCCGGGTGGCCCCGACCTTCACGTAGATCGGGATGGCCCAGTCGGTGGCCTCGCGCAGCTCCTCGATCTTGATGCGCAGGTCGTCGGGACCGACCCAGTCGGGGTGCCGGCTGGCCGAGCGCTGGTCGATGCCCGGCGGCAGGGTGCGCATGCCCGCCACGCGGTCGTTGACCTTCTGGCCGAGCAGGAGCCCGCCCCCGCCCGGCTTGGCGCCCTGGCCGACCACGATCTCCACCGCGTCGGCCTGGCGGAGGTCGGCGGGGTCGAAGCCGTAGCGCGACGGGAGCACCTGGTAGACGAGCTGGTCGGAGGCCTTGCGCTCCTCGGGGGTCATGCCGCCGTCGCCGGTGGTGGTGCTGGTGCCGACCTCGGTGGCCGCCCGGCCCAGGGCCTCCTTGGCCGAGGCCGAGAGGGCGCCGAAGCTCATGCCGGCGATGGTGATGGGGATCTGCAGCTGAATCGGCTTGGACGCGTGGCGGGTGCCGAGTGCGGTCGCCGTGTCGCAGCGCTCGCGGTAGCCCTCGAGCGGGTAGCGACTGACCGACGCCGTCAGGAAGACGAGGTCGTCGAAGGTGGGGAGCTTGCGCCGCGCCCCCAGGCCCCGGATCGGGTAGTGGCCGGTGGTCGCCATCTCGTGGATGCGGGCGATGACCTCGGGCGGGAAGCTGTGGTTCTCCGGCGTCTGCGCCGCCGCGGTTTCGGATTCGGGCATCAGTAGGCGCTGTGGTTGTGGGTGGCGAAGTGGTAGAGCTGGCGGGCCGAGGCCACCTTCGTGACCCGTTCGGGCTCGATGTGGTCGAAGCCGCTGTCCTCGACCAGCTGCTTGACGGCGAGGATGTCGTCGTCGGTCATCTCCTCGATCATGGCGTCGGCGCCGAGCGAGGCGATGGTGCCCTGGACGTAAATGACGGCCTCGTAGAGCGAGTCGCCCAGGGCGTGACCGGCGTCGCCCCCGATGAGGATGGTGCCGGCCTGGGCCATGAACCCGGTCATGGCGCCGGCGTTGCCGGCGATGGCCACGGTGCCGCCCTTGAGCGAGATGCCGGCGCGCAGCGAGGCGTGGCCTTCGACGAAGATGCGCCCGCCCCGGGCGCTCGCACCCGCGCTCTGCGAGGCGCTGCCGCGCACCCGGATGGTGCCGCCCATCAGGTTCTCGCCCACCGACCACCCCACGAAGCCGTCGACGGTGATGTCGGGACCGCCGCCGTCCTTGGTGCCGCACAGGCCGCCGAGGAAGTAGCCGGCGTTGCCCTCGACCCGCACGGCGACGGGACGATCGAGGCCGACGGCCAGGTTGTGCCGGCCGCGGGGCGCCGCCACCGCGGCGTGGGCTCCCGGCTCCAGCGCGCGCAGGGCCTGGTTGACGGCCCGGAGTGCCCAGGGCGTCGCAGTCGAGCACCGCGGGGCGCGCCAGCGTCTCGGGCTGCAGGGTCTCGGGGTTCAGCGTGTCCACGTGTAGACCTCCTCGGGGTGGGGCTCGAAGACGACGGCGTCGGCGATGCCGGGCAGCTCGGCCAGGGCCCGGTACTCCGAGGCCACCGCCACGTAGCCCGGCGTCTCGGCCACGACGGCCGGCTTGCAGGCGAACGCGTCGCGGACGACGGACATGCCGTCCGCGCTGGTGATGACGAGGGTGAAGAAGCCGTCCATCTCCTTCATGACCCAGCGGGTGGCCTCCTCGAGGTCGTCGCCCAGGGCGAGCCGGGTGGCCAGGAAGCGCGCCCCGACCTCGGAGTCGTTGTCCGAGTCGAAGACGATGCCCTCGTCCTGCAGCCTGCGGCGCACGGTGGCGTAGTTCGAGAAGGACCCGTTGTGCACGACGCAGAGGTCGCGGTCGGGGACGAAGGGGTGTGAGTGCAGCACGGTCACCGCCGACTCGGTGGCCATGCGGGTGTGGGCGATGGCCAGGTAGCCCTCCCAGTCCCGCACCCCGTAGCGGGCGCAGGTGTCGGTGGGCCGGCCCGTGTCCTTGAGCACGCGGAGGTTCCAGCCCGTGCCGAGCACGCGCACCTCGGGCCAGTCCTCGGCCAGCCCGGCCTCGACCCGCTCGAGCGCCGTCTCGGGCACGTCGAGCACGGCGCCGGCACCGAAGCGCTGCACGTCGGCGCCGCCGGGACACAGATCGAGCAGGGCGCAGCCGACCGACATCCAGTCCACCGGCACGTCGGCGCCGAGCGACAGGCGCACGGTGGGATCGTCCGACCCGGGCCCGGCGGGGTGGTCGGCGTAGAGGGCGATGCCCGAGGAGTCCGGGCCCCGCTCGTCGAGGGCTTCGAGCATGGGGACGAGCAGAGAGCCCAGCTCCGGCTCGAGGGCGGGGTCGCGGAGGAGGAGCCCGATCACTCCGCACATGGTCAGGCCGCCCCGACGGCGACGGGGCGCCGGTAGCGCTCCACGTAGGGGGGCATGTCGACCGCGACGCGCAGGTCGGGGTCGGGCCGGGCCGCCTCAATGACGGTGGTGAAGGGGATGACACCGGCCCAGATCTCGAGGTCGTAGTCCTCCTCCTCGTCGAGCGGGAAGCCGGTGCGCACCTTGGCCGAGCACTCGTCGAGCGGGAGGCGCAGGAGCATGGTGCTGCGCAGCTCCTTCTCGGTCGGGGGCCGGGCGTCGGGGGTGCGGCCCGGGATGATGTGGTCGACCATGACCTCGAGCCCGCGCGCCTTCTCGTCGAGATCCTTCACCTCCGACGCGCTGCCGAGGATCACTACGGACCGGTAGTTGATGTCGGTGTTGTAGGTGGAGCGGGCGACCACCAGGCCGTCGACGAAGGTGACCGTCATGCAGATCTCGACCTGCTCGGGCCGCGCGCCCCGGAAGAGGCGGCTGGCGGCCGAGCCGTGCAGGTAGACGACGTCGCCGTCGCGGCCGTAGGCCAGCGGGATGACCACGGGGAAGCCCTGGTCGGTGCACAGGCCGACGTGGCACACCAAGCCCTCGTCCAAGATGGCGTCGATGGTCTCGCGGTCGTACGCGGCACGATGTGCGTAGCGGTGCAACGTGCTGCGCTCGGAGGCTGGCTCGCTCACTGCGCTCTCTTTCTTCGGGGGAGGAGCGGGGCCCCGACGGTCCGCCGCTGCGTTTCATTATGACGGGGCCCTGTTGCCTGTCAAGAAACTCAGTAGAGAAATAGGCAACAACGGGGTGGGGCTGGATTACCGCTCTGTTACGTGCTGGACCTGCGTGAATCTGTTAACCGGCACGCAACACTGCGAAACGATCCAGTAACCATCGCTCGTTTCCCGTGGGGCAACATCGTTGACATAAAGCCACTGAGACGAAACCCACACACGGGAGGTGACCGGCCTTGACGAGCACGCTGGAGCGAGCGGCGACATCGATCACGAACGCGGCGGAGCTGACCGAGGCGACGCGGCGGGACGGCGTCGAGTTCCTCTTCGCCATGTTCGTTGACATGCACGGCAAACCCTGCGCCAAGATGGTCCCCGTCTCCGCCATCGAGGGCCTGCTGGCCGACGGGGCGGGGTTCGCCGGCTTCGCGGCCGGACCGATGGGGCAGACGCCCGCGTCGCCCGACATCCTGGCCATGCCGGACCTGAGCTCGTACATGCCGGCGCCGTGGCAGCCGGGGCTCGGGATCATTCAGTGCGATCCCTACGTGCTCGGCGAGCCGTGGCCCTACGCGCCCCGCGTCATCCTGCGCCGCCAGATCGAGCGGCTGGCCGAGAGCGGCTACACCATGGGTGTCGGTGCCGAAGCCGAGTACTTCCTGGTGCGGCGCACCCCCGACGGCGGCATCACCGTGGCCGATCCGATGGACCAGGCCAAGGCACCCTGCTACGACGCCCGGGCCCTGACCCGCATGTTCGACCACCTCACCAGCGTGTCGCGGCACATGAACGCGCTGGGGTGGGCCAACTACGCCAACGACCACGAGGATGCCAACGGGCAGTTCGAACAGAACTTCCGCTACGCCGACCCGCTGACCACTGCGGACCGGGTCATCGTCTTCCGCTACATGGTGCATTCGCTGGCCGCCCAGGCGGGGATGCTCGCCACCTTCATGCCCAAGCCCTTCACCCACCTGACGGGGAACGGGTTGCACATGCACCTGAGCCTGTGGGACGGCGACGGGGCCGAACTCTTCGCCGACTCCACCGACGGGCGGGGCCTCGGGATGAGCTCACTCGGCTACTCCTTCATCGCCGGGTTGCTCGAGCACGCCGAGGCCCTGACCGCGGTGGCCTGCCCGACGGTCAACTCGTACAAGCGGCTGGCGGCTCCCGCACCCAACTCGGGCGCCGCGTGGTCACCCACCTACGCCACCTATGGCGGCAACGACCGCACCCACATGCTGCGGGTGCCCGAGCCGGGCCGGGTCGAGGACCGCTGCATCGACGGCTCGGCCAATCCGTACCTGGCATTGAGCGCGCTGATCGCGGCCGGCCTCGACGGCATCGGCCGGGAGCTCGACCCGGGCGACCCCTGCGAGTTCAACCTGCTGAGCCTGTCACCGTTCGAGGCCTCGGGGCTCGGACTGCGCACCATGCCGATGACGCTGTGGCACGCGCTCGACCACCTCGAGATCGACGAGGCGGTGCGCGACGGGCTGGGCAAGACGCCCGACGGCGACTACGTCGACTACTTCGTCACGACCAAGCGCGACGAGGTGCGGGCGTCACACGCCGAGGTGACGCCCTGGGAGCTCGACCGCTACCTGCAGGCCTTCTGACCCCGGCGCCGCGCTCGGTGGCGCTCCGAGACAACCGAACCGACGACAAGAGAAAGAGACCACACGTGACCCTCCCGATCCGACACGAGGAGACCAGCCCATGAGTGAACAAGGAGCCACGACGAGCACGCCGGAGGTCGCCACCTCCCTGAGCCGCGGGACGAACTGGTGGGGAGCCTTCGTCATCGGCCTGGCCGGGACCATCCTGGTCACCGGCATCGTCCCCTTTGCCGTCTCGTCCATGGGGGCGGCGGCCATCCCGGCCATCGCGCTGGTCGTGATCATCGGCATGATGGTCTGCCTTTGCATGGGCGAGCTGGCCGCCTTGCTGCCCCACCGGACCGGTGGCATGCCCTCTTACGCCAACGACAGCTTCGAGACGCTCGGGCACACGACGGCGAAGCACATCGGCGGCGTCTCGGGGTGGGGGTACTGGCTGGGCTGGTTCCCGGTGGCCCCGATCAACATGCTGCTGGCGGCGGGCTACATCGCCGTCCTCTTCCACGTGCCGCTGGGGCGGACCTTCTCGCCGCTGGGCAGCCTGGGCACCCCGGTCTCCATCGGCGTCCTGCTCATCACCATCGTGGGCCTGGTCGGGCTCTTTGTGCCCTGCTACCTCGGCATCCGGTTGGGGGCGACCTTCGCCACCGTTCTCGGCGTCACCTCCATGGTGCCGCTGACCCTGCTGATCCTCCTGCCGGCCTTCAAGCCGAGCAGCTTCCACTGGTCCAACATCTCGGGCTTCCATTTCGCCGATCCGAAGACGTCGGGCTTCATCTTCTTCATGGCGTGGATCTTCGTGATCTCCTGGAACGCCATCGCCATGGAAGCGGCGGCCTGCTACATCGGCGAGTGCCGTGACCCGGCCCGTGACGCCAAGATCGCGCTCACCGCCGAGGGCCTGTACGGCGTGTTCGTCTATATCGGCACGGCCATCGTCTTCGTCGGGGTCCTCGGGGCGTCGCTCCAGACGGCCGACCCGCTCACGCTGTACACGAGCTTCTGCGACCACATCTTCGGCAATGCGGGCTGGGTCAAGTACCTGATCGGCATCCCGCTGGTCCTCGCCCTGCTGCTGTCGGTGCTCAACGCCATCATGGGCGTGGCTCGGTCGCTCTTCCAGGCGGCGGAGGACCGGCTGCTCCCGAAGTTCTTCGAGCACAAGAACAAGCACCACGTTCCGGACCGGGCCATGGCGTTCAACGTCGTCTGCGCCATCATCGTCAGCCTCTTCGGTTCGCCGGTGCGCATCTACATCTTCTCGAACGTCGGCTATATCGTGGCGGTCGCCGCATCCCTCTACGGCTACTTCATCATCCGCCAGTTCCAGCCCGAACGGGTCAGCCCCTTCCGGATGCCCTCCTGGTTCCGTTGGGTGGCCCTGGCCTGTGCGCTCTTCCTGACCTTCGACTACTTCGTCGGCGGCTGGAACTCGCCGGACATCGTGGTCGGCCCCGGCTCCGGGCACTTCCTCTACATCCTGGGCCTGGTCATCGTGGCCGCTTATGTCCCCCTCTACTGGTGGCGCAAGATGAGCGACAAGCGCCACGGCATTGCGCCGTCCGACGAGGTGCCGTTGGTCGTCGGGTCGCCGGGCGGCATCGACTTCGACGGCATGCCCGGCCCGACCGTGGTCCCCGAGGGCCTGCCGACCATGTCGACCATGCAGGCGGAGACCGAGTTGTGACGGTGGCCGAGGCGGACACGGCGGGCTCCCCGCCGCCCGGCGGTCCCGTCCGGCGACGGTTCGGCCGGCGCAAGTTCGACAAGCAGCCGGCGCAGCCCGCCGCCGTGCTCATCGCGTCCAACGGGGTGGCCGTGCCCAATGCGGCCCTCCGGCTGGCGCGGCGCGTGAGCGGTGGCGAACCGGTGGCGGTGGTCAGCATCGCCCGGCTCTACGGCTCGGGCCTCGGGCTGCAAAACCCGGGGCTCATGCCGACCCGCAAGGAGATGGCCCAGCAGCGCGAGATCGTGGAGCGCGCCGTGTCGTCGCTTGAGAAGAGCGGCTCGGAGGCCTGGGGTCAGATCGCCATCTCGCGCCGACCGGCCAAGACGATCGCCGAGGCGGCCCGGGCGCGTGGGGTGGGCCACGTGATCGTGGTGCGTCCGGTGCAGCCGGCGCGCTGGCGGCGGACGGTCGAGGGCGACCTGGTCAAGGAGGTCGCCCACAAGCTGGGCCCCGACGTCGAGGTCGAGGGGGTCAGCCCGTAAGCGCGGGACGTGCCGTCATTGCAAGAACTAGCTCAACGTCAAGGAGAACAGCAGGTATGTACCTCAGCATGCAGCGGGTCCGCTTCTCGAGCCCCGACGCCTACGACAAGTTCCGCACCGTGTTCAGCGACGTGCGCCATCACCTTATGACCAAGCCCGGCTTCATCCACCTGACGTGGTGGGAGCATCCCGACGAGCCCGGTTGGTACAACGAGATCTCCATGTGGGCTTCCAAGGAGGCGGTCAACGACTGGCACATGGACACGTACCACAAGCACGCCAAGGAGTGGGCGGCCAACGGCGCCATCATGGAGGACATCATCACCAACTTCGAGCTGCGGGCCACGAGGTTGCTGCGCATCTGCCCGACCTGCGGGCTGCTCCAGGACAAGGAGTACGACCTTGCTTCGGAGCAGAAGGTCCTCTCCGAGCCGTGCCCGACGTGCGGCTTCAACTTCCCCGTGGCCAAGGAGACGGCGAACAGCACGTCGGTGTTCAAGGACATCATGTGATCCTCACGGGGCCCAAGTGGCAGGTGCGGCGTACCGCCGCTCCGGGCCCGAGGTGGTCGCGGGAACCGAACGCTCAGCGGCCCGGCCGCAGCGGCGCATCGCCCGTGCGGCGGGCCGGCAGCGGGCTGACCAAACGAAAACACACCCCTCGCCAGGGCTGACGGGCTAGACATGAGGGCTGCAGGCCGCCGCCTGCCCTGAGTGGAGGACTCCCGCAATGCTCGCTTCCAGCTACCCGGTGCTTGACGCCTTTCTGACGATCCTGTACTTCTTCATGTTCTTCATCTGGATCTGGCTGCTGATCGTGGTCTTCGGGGACATCTTCCGTAGTCACGACCTGGGCGGCATGGCCAAGGCTCTGTGGTGCATCCTCATCATCGTCATCCCCTACTTCGGGGTGTTCATCTACCTCATCGCCCGCGGCGGCAAGATGCACGAGCGGGCCGCTCAGGCGGCCGCCCAGCAGCAGAAGGCGTTCGACCAGTACGTGCGCCAGACCGCCGGGTCCTCGGGCGACGACACCGCCTCCCAGCTCTCGAAGCTGGCCGACCTCAAGAACCAGGGCGTGCTCACCGAGGCCGAGTTCGAGGCGCAAAAGGCCAAGATCCTGGCCTAATCCCGGCGTTCACCGGGTATGCCGGGAGCGTGAAGGTCCATGTCTGAGCCCGGGACCAGTGGCGTGGACAAGGACACCGAGCAGAAGGAAACCGAGTCGCCGGGTGGCGTCGCGCCCTCCGCGGGCCCGCCACCGCAGCAGGCGACGGTGGGCGGTGACGACGAATACTCCCAGCGCCTGGCCAGCCGGATTGAGCAGGACGTCGAGTCGCCGCCCGCCTGGCGCACGGTGCTCAAGGCGACGGTGGCCGCCCTGGTGGCCGGCATCACCATCTACCTGGTCTTCCCGACCCTGATCGCGGTCTTCGGCTCCTGGCCGAAGCTGAAGTCGCTCAACCCCCTCTGGTTCCTCGTCGCCCTGGTGGCCCAGGTGGCCCACTTCACCTGCACCATCGCCCTGCAGCGCCTCGCCCTGCGCACCAAGGCCTGGTTCTCGGTGGCCACCTCGCAGCTGGCGGGCAACGCCATTTCGCTGGTGGTGCCGGGCGGCCAGGCGGCCGGCGCGGCGACGCAGTTCCGCATGCTGGCCGCCTCGGGCAGCGACCCGGCGACCGCCGTCGGTGGGCTGACCGCCATCTCCATCCTCGGCATCGGCGGCCTGTTGGCCCTGCCCATCTTCGTCCTGCCGGCGATCATCGCCGGGACGCCGATCGACCGCGGCCTGGAGCACGCCGCGCTGCTCGGCATCGGCGCCTTCTTCCTCTTCGCCGGGTTCAGCGCCGTCGTGCTCGTGGTCGACGGGCCGATGCACTGGGCCGGGCGGGTCATCCAGGCCGTGCGCAACAAGGTGCTGCGCAAGCGGACGCCCCTGACCGGGCTGCCCGACAAGCTCGTCACGGAGCGCAACCGCATCCGCGTCGTGCTCGGCCACCAGTGGAAGTCCGCCCTCCTGCTCTCGAGCGGGCGGCTGGCCTTCGACTTCATCACGTTGCTGGCGTGCATCTGGGCCACCGGGACCAAGCCGCAGCCCTCGCTCGTGTTGCTGGCCTACGCGGTGGCCGGGCTGCTCGGGCTCATCCCGATCACCCCCGGCGGGTTGGGCATCGTCGAGGCCGGGCTGAGCGGCATGCTCATCCTGGCCGGCATCCCGGGCGGTGCCGCCGTCCTGGCGACCCTGGCCTACCGGATCATCTCGTACTGGCTGCCGGCGCTGGCCGGCCCGGTGGCCTACGGGCTCTTCCGGGCGCGCTACGGGCCGCCCGGGCACGGCGGCTCACCGGAGACACCGGCGGCCGCCGCGGCCTGAAGGCCGCCGGACGCGTTTGGCGCAGAAGGACTCGGTCGGCCGTCCTCCGCCTTTAGCTGCAAAGATGGTGCGCCACGAGAGCGAAACGGTTGGTGCTGATGCGCACGGAGCCGCTCTGACTCCGAGGCAGCGCTCCGGCTTCGGGAAATGCGCACCAACCGGTGCGCGGGCATGAAGCACACGGGAGACGGCAACGACCATGTATGAGGGGACATGGGACTCGGTCAGCACCCACGTGGTGCCGGACTGGTACGACGACGCCAAGTTGGGCGTCTTCGTGCACTGGGGCCTGTACTCGGTGCCGGGCTGGGCGCCGCGGGTGCCCGACATCCAGCAGATGCTGACCGAGCACGGGCCCAGGCGGATGCTCTACGAGAATCCCTACGCCGAGTGGTACCTCAACTCCATGCAGCTCCCGGGGAGCCCGACCCAACTCCACCACCGCGAGGTCTACGGCGAGCACTACCCCTACGAGAACTTCGTCGAGACCTTCGACGAGCAGAGCGCCGGCGCCAACCTCGACGAGCTGGCCGAACTCTGCCGCACGGCCGGCGCCCGCTACGTCGTGCTGACGACCAAGCACCACGAGGGCTTTGCCCTGTGGCCCTCAGCGGTGGCGCACCCGGTCAAGGGCGCCTATCACGCCCGGCGCGACATCGTCGGCGACCTCACCGCCGCGGTGCGGGAGCGACGCATGCGCATGGGCCTCTACTACTCGGGCGGGTACGACTGGCCGTACAACAACGCCGTGCTGGCCCGGGCAGGCGACGCCGTGCTGGCCGCCCCCCAGGACCTGCCCTACAACGAGTACGTCACGGCGCACGTCCGCGAGCTCATCGACCGCTACGAGCCCTCCGTGCTGTGGAACGACATCTCGTGGCCGCGCGGCGGCAGCGTGCCCGAGCTCTTCGCCTACTACTACAACCGGGTGGCCGAGGGGGTGGTCAACGACCGCTGGCTCGAGTACCGCTCGCCGCGCACGTGGTGGCGCGACAAAATGGTGCTGGCCGCGGGCGACCTCGTGCAGCTGCTCTGGCCGCTCATCCCCGCCCACCGCAAGCGCCTGACCTTCGCCCGGCCGCGCCATTGCGACTTCCGGACCCCCGAATACGAAATGGTGCACTCGCGCTCGGAGCAGAAGTGGGAGCTGGCCCGCGGCGTCGGGCATTCCTTCGGGGCCAACCGCCACGAGCGGCCCGAGGACATTGTGAGCGCGACCGAGCTGATCCGGCTCTTCTGCGACGTGGTGGCCAAGAACGGCAACCTCCTCATCGGGGTGGGCCCGCGACCCGATGGCAGCATCCCCGAGGCCCAGCAGGCACCCTTGCTCGGGCTCGGACGCTGGCTCGGGACCAACGGCGAGGCTGTGTACGGCAGCCGGCCCTGGGCCATCGCCGAGTCGGAGACGGTCGAGGGGACGCCGTTGCGCTTCACGCTGTCGGGCAGCGGCGTCTACTGCCTCGTCATGGGCGAGCCGTCGTCGCGCCGGCTGGTGCTCCGCGCCATCGACGGCTCGCGGGTGGCCCGGGTGCGCCTGGTCGGGACCAACGACCTCCTCGAGTGGTCGGACGAGGACGGGTCGTTGGCGGTCACGCTGCCCGAGCGTCTGCCGCACGCGTCGGTCACCGCGCTCGATCTGGGGCAGGGCGTGCGGGCCCGGGTGGGCTAGCCCCCCGCTTCGGGAGGGAGAGGTTGGTTTCAGAGATCCCTGAAACTCCTCGGTTCGCCGGTGCGCCGCCCTGGCGGTTCGTCGAAACCGTTACTGCAAGACAAATCCGTGACAAATGACACTGGCACGGCGCGTTGCGCGCGGGGCATCATGTCGTGCACAGGACGACACCGCTGGGAGAGCACACCATCGATCGAAGGGGATCGGGGCAGTGCCGAGGTGGCAACGATCTCCAACTGGTCGTTGCTTTGCCCCTCCCCCGGCATCAGGTTCGTCTGGTTGGGCGGCGGGGTCGGACCGGGGGGCCACGACCTCGCCGCCCGCAATCTTTCGACGCAGCGCCGTGCAGCGATGCGGTCGCGACCGCGCCGACTCAGGTCAGGACGAGCTGGGTCTGCACGACGCGGGCGACGAGGCGCTGACACTCGTCGTCTACGTCGGTCTCCACCACAATGACGGTGCGCCCGATGTGCAGCGGCCGGGAACTGGCCTCGACGAAGCCCTGGCGCACGCCCCGGAGGAAGTTTGTCTTGGACTCCACCGTGGTCGTGCCGGTCGCCCCGGCGGGCAGGTTCACGAAGGCGCAGGCCCCGCCGGTGCTGTCGGCCGCGCCATCAGCGCGCCGCCGTGGAGGACGCCGCCCGCGGTGCAGCGCTCGGGCGACCAGTCGAGCCGGGCCCGGACCTCGCCCGGGTCGACCTGGGTGAAGACCGCCCCGAGAAGGCGGGTGAAGGGCATGGCCTGGGCCAGCCCCTCGGCCGTGGCGACGGGAGCGGCGGTGGCGGGCGGGTCGCGGTCGGTCATGGTTTTCGAACCTTACGAAGTTGTGCACCCGTTGGCCGTCGCGCCCGCCTGGGGTGACCAATGGCCCTAGTGGCTGCGGCGGGCCATCGCCATGATCCCTCTATGGACGACGATCGTCGGGGTTGTAGGGCACGATCGCAGAATCCGGCACGAACCTGCAGAGGGAAGCGTCGTTTCACGGTCGAACACGGGACGCCCTCCCTCGACGGTCGCTCGTCCATCCACCTGAACCGGGAGCGCCACTACTTCCTGTGTGCCCGGGCGGGAACCCGGCGCGTGCGCAGCGCCCGCCGCTGACTTCCGCTGTCGCCATGGGCCCGCACGCGAGAGTGCGGTGTGATCTCGGCGTCCGCGCCGCCTCGAGCGGCCAGCTGTCGGTGATCGCGGAACGCGGCGAACGACGCCGGGCCCGACGACAGGGGACCGAAGGTGGCGACAGAGGCGGCGGCGTGATCCTCGTCACCGGAGCGAAGGGGCTGACCGGCCGGGCCGTGGTCCACCAACTGGCGGGGGCGGGCGAACGCGTGCGTGCCTTCGATGTCGCGCCCGAGGTGAAGGAGCTCGAGGAGCTCGACGGGGTCGATGCGTTGGTGGGCGATCTGGCCGACGCCGCCGACGTGCGCCAGGCCATGGACGGGGTGCGCATCGTCGTCTACATCGGGCCGCCGCTGGACCCGCGTGAAGGGCACATGGGACACACCGCGATCTCGGAGGCCCGGGCCGCCGGGATCGAGCACTTCGTCTACTTCTCCATCGCCCACCCACAGCTCCAGAGCATGCCGATGCACGCGGTCAAGCTCGAGGTCGAACGGCACCTGCTCATGTCGCGCTTGCCCTACACCGTGCTGCAGCCGACCTATTACATGCAGAACGTGTTCGTGGCCGACGCCGTGCGCGACGGCGTGATGCGCCAGCCCTTCGCGGTCGAGACCAAGGTGGCCCACGTCGACCTGCGCAACGTGGCCACCATCGTGGGCCAGGTGGTGGCGGCGCCGGCGTCGCACGCCTACGCCACCTACCAGCTGTGCGGGGGAGACCTGCGTTCGGGTCTCGAGCTGGCCGAGGTGATCGAGGCCGAATCCGGACGCCCGGTGCGCGGCGGCGCGCTGGAAGATGGTGGTCGGCACCGAGGCGGGCCCGGGTTCCACCGAGTTGGAGGACTACCGTGCGGATGCAGTGATCCGCCTCCTCGACCACTACGAACGCTACGGACTGCGGGGGAACGCCAACGTGCTCACCTGGCTGCTGGGGCGACGGCCGACAAGCTTTCCCGAATACGTGCGGAGATGCCTGGCCGACTCGACGGCGACGCATGCTCCTTGATCTCTTCCTGATCGGGCTGGTCGTCAACGTCGAGCCGATCCCCGTCACGGCGATGATCCTGTTGCTGGCGGCCGACCGCGGTGTGATCAAGGGAGTGGGTTTCGTCCTCGGCTGGATGCTGACCCTCGTCGTCATCGTGGCCGCCACCGTCCTGATCACCGACGGGCGTCCCCCGTCCCCGGCGAGCGCACCCTCGACCGCCGTGCTGGCGGCCAAGCTGGCCTGCGGGGTCGTGCTGGTTTTCTTCGCCTACCGGCGCCGGGACAGCCTGCGCCGCCAGTCAACGCGTGCGGGCGATACGGCGGCGGCGGAGCCCGCGCCGCGCAAGCAACCGAAGTGGATGGCCAGCATCGACCGGGTGAATCCGCTGGCCGCCGCCGGCCTGGCCTTCATCGTGCAGCCCTGGGTCCTGGTGGCGGCCGGGGTCTCCACCATCGCCGAGGCCAAGCTGAGCAACGGCCTCGAGTACTTCGGCGTCTTCGCCTTCTGCCTCTGGTGCACGGCCAGCTACCTGACCATGGAGATCTACGCCGTGGTGCGCCCTGTCGCCGTCCAGACCAGGCTGCGGGCGCTGCTCGAGTGGATCAACCAGCACCGGGACCAGGCCATCGCCATCCTGTCGCTGGTGCTCGGTCTCTACCTGATGGCCAAGAGCATCTTCAGCCTGGTCAGCGCGGGCTGAGCGTTCCCTGGCCCGGCGGCGAGCCGGCTCGGGGCGACCCCGGCATCCACCGGGGGTGCAGCGGCGAGGGCTACGTTGCGCCCCGGAGCCGGACAGCGCGGAGGTGCACCGATGCTCGCGTACTCGTGGCCGCTGCTCGGCCTGTTCTGGACGTTCCTGGAGTTCGCAGTGGTGTTCCTCTTCGTCTTCTTCATCCTGTGGTGCTTCGTCGACAACTTCCGGCGGCGCGACCACCACGGCGCGGCCAAGGCGATCTGGACGGTGGTCATCCTCTTCATTCCCGTGCTCGGATCGATCGTCTACATCGCGCTGCGGCCCGCCGACGCGCAGCTGACGACCTGAACGACCGTTTGGGTCGGCAGCCCGGGTGACAGGCCCCCGACCTGGCCGAACGGTGTGGGTCAACGGGAGGTGCCGAGCGGTGCCGCGCTGGGAAATTTGGACTTTTCACGGGCGATGATTCCTCACTAAGTTGATGCCCCGCCGGAGGGGGTCGCGGCAGGAGAGGGACGAGTGCAGAACCACCAGCCCAGGATCACCCAGCGTCCGGACCGGAGCTGGGTCGTCGACTGCGCCCAGTGTCGGAACGACCCGTTCGCCGAGCTCCCCATCGGCATCGGCATGCCGTTGCGCGACCGCGAGACGGCCGAGCGCCTGCGGGAAAACCACGCCGGGCGCGCCCCGCGGCTCGCCGCGTCCTAGTCAGTCGTTTCGTCTGCCGGCGGCGCCGTCCCCCGAGTCCGGGCGCCATCACCAAGCACAGCCCGCATTCGGTGGCCGACACAGTGGCCCGGCTCCTCGCACTGCTCGAGTCCAAGGGCATGACCGTCTTCGCCGTCATCGACCAGCAGGCGGCGGCGCGCCAGGTCGGCCTCGACCTGCGGGCCACCACGCTCGTCCTCTTCGGCAACCCGGCCGGCGGCACCCCGGTCATGGACGGCGGCGCCGCTGGCGGCACTCGACCTCCCGCTCAAGGTCCTCGTCTGGGACGGCGGGGAGGAGGGCTGCGAAGTCAGCTACACCGACCCCGCCATCCTTGGTGCCCGCTACGGCGTGCCGGCCGGGACGCTGGCGCCGTTGGCCGCCATCGGCGGGCTGACCGATGCCCTCGTCGGTGCCCTGACCAGCTCTTTCTGACGCAACCTGGACCACCGCTCGTCCGGAGTGCTCGAAGGGGCCAATCGGGGTGACACAATGGGTGACACCGTGTCACATGTTCCCCCGGACAGACGCGGCGCACGTACCGCATTCCCAACATTTGACTGAGGTCTGTTTTGTCGCGTCACGCCCCCTTTCCCTATTCGGCCGCGGAGCTCGATCAGTTCCGCCAGGTGCAACGCCTGGCCTACGACATCGCTCTCGAGGTCGAGGCGCAGCTCCAAATCGGTATGACCGAGGCCGAGGTCTGCACCCTGCTCGAGGTGGCCCAGGTCGCCAGCGGAGTCGACCAGGTTTTCCACGAGCCCTTCGCCTGGTTCGGCCGGCGCACCCTGCTCGGCCCGGACTGGATCGCCAACGATGGTGGCCTCCCGCAGCCGGTCGCGGGCACGGGCTCGGGGTCCGGGTTCTTCCCGACCGACACGGCGCTCTCCTACGGCATGCCGCTGATCCTGGACCTGGCCCCCACCACCCGCGGCTTCAGCGCCGACGTCGGCTACTCGTGCACCATCGGTTCGAACCCCGTCTTCGCCGAGCTCGACCGCGGCCTCGCCCGCATCCGCACCATTTTGCTCGAGGGTGTCCGCTCCGGCCAGACGCTGCGTGCCATCTATCGCGGCCTCGACGAGTTGTTGGCCGAGCACGACGCCGTGAGTTGCCACCAGCACTACCCCGACGGGGCGCTCGGCCACCTCGTCTTCCCGTTGAGCCGCGGACCCGCCGCGCCCGACGCCATTGCGTGGCTTCGGCACCGCGGCGGCCGAGGGACTGGTGGCGGCCAGTCTGGGGGCGCTCGAGCGCGGCGGCTCGGGGTATCCCATCTGGAACGACCGGACCCTGGCCGACCAGCCACCTGCCCCCGGTCTGTGGGCGGTGGCTCCGCACATCGGGCGCGACGGGGTCGGGGTCAAGTTCGAGGAGCTGCTCGTGGTCACCGAGGACGACGCCTACTGGCTCGACGACCACCTGCCCCACACCCAGCGCTGGGCCGCCGCCGGCTACAGCACCGAGCTCTGCGGGCAGCGATGACACCCACGCGTACGCGGACCCGCTTTGCCGCGCAGGAGCGCCGCGCCGCCACCGAGCGGTCCATTCTCAGCGCCACCGAGGCTCTGCTCGAGGAGCGCTCCTTCCGCGACATCAGCGTGGAGGAGGTGATGGCGTCGGCGGGTCTCAGCCGCACCGCCTTCTACCGCTACTTCCCCGACCTCGAGAGCGTGGTCACCCGCCTCATGCAGACGCTGGTGAACGAGCTGCGCGCCGCCTCCCGGCTCTGGCTCTTCTCCGACGACCCCGACGACACAGCTGCACGACGCGCTGCTGCACTTCGCCGCGGTCTACCGCGACCACGGGCGGCTGATGCAGGCGTTCGACAGAGGCCGTCGGTACAGGGCCGGATCTCAAGCAGCTCTGGGGCGGCACCCTGGGCGAGCTCGTCGACCCGGTGGAGAGCTACATCGAGGCGCTGGCCGAGTCGGGCCGGGTCGACGTGGCCCACCCGGCCGAGACGGTTCGGGCGCTCTCGGTGATGACCGACCAGTACCTGCTCGACGTGTACCGGTCCGACGACCGGGTGCCGATCGAGACGCCGACGGCGGTGCTCGTGCAGATCTGGGCCCGCACGCTGCGCCTGCGTTGACGCTCCGTTGATCGGCTGAGCTGGGTCGACGTCGTGCCGCGGGCTCCGGGCGTCACCGGAGCGCCGGCGCACGCCTCAGGCGAAGAGCGGCCTCGGCGTGGCGTACTCGAGCGTGAAGTAGGCGGCTCGGCGCCCCCGGAACGGTCAGCGCGTCGGCCGCGGCGCCGACGTCGACCCAGGGCAGCCCCGGAAAGAGCGGATCGTGGTGGCAGAAGGCCACCCGCCCGGGCCGCAGCAGCTCCACCTGCTCGAGCATGTACTGCGCGCCCGAGCCCTGGAAGGGCTCGCCGTCCACGTTGGGCCGGCCGCCGATGGCCAGCAGCGCCACGTCGGGCCGCAGCCCGGTGAAGAGGCCCTTCCAGTAGCCGGCGCTGGCGCTGACCAGGGCCGTGCCCTCGCCCGTGCGCAGGAGGTAGGAGAGCTGGCCGCCGTCGTGGGCCGAGCACTTCGCGTTCATGGCCCGCAAGGCGTCGCCCTCGGGACCGCTCAGCTGCTCCATCAGGTCGAAGAAGACCTGGCGCGCCGCGATGCGGTCCTGCGCGCTCACGCCGAGGTCGCCCAGGCAGGGGAGGGCGGTGTCGCTCTCGCCGTGGGCGAAGAGGCACGAGTGCAACGCCGGCAGGACGCGCACCGTGACGCCGCCGCCGCAGTGCACCGTCTCGCCGCCGGTCACGATCAGCAGCTGCTCCTCGGGCACGCCGCAGGCGCGCAGGCAGCGCGCCGCCTCGGGCGAGCCCACCACGGTGGCCCCGGTGCGCAGGGCGATGGCGTCGGCACCGTAGAGGTGGTCGAAGTGGGCGTGGCTGACGAAGACGAAGTCGGCCTCGCTCACCTCGGCGGTCGACAGGCCGACGGGGTCGAGGCCGGGGACTCGATCGAGGTAGGCGTCGAAGAAGAGGACGGGCCCGCCGGTGTGCACCCGGAAGGTGGTCGTCCCGAACCACTCCATCGTTGCCCCCACCGTCGTCTCCCTCCAGCAGCCGCACGCACCCGCCCGATGCCCGTCGATGGTAAGGGGTGCGTTCGCCCCGCGCCGCCGCCGTCCTGGTCAGCCGGCAGCGGTCTTCGCCGGGGCCGACGCGCTCAGCGTGGGGTCGCCGACGAGCTTGGCCGAGAACTTGACCGCCTTGACCGCGCTGGTCACGCCGGTCTGCAGGGCCGCCCCGATCACAATGAGGAGGATGCCCGGCCAGAACAGGTAGTGCCAGCCGAGCATCAGGATGCCGAGGCGCCCGATCAGGTAGGGCGGCGAGCACACGACGGCCCCGACGGCACCGCCGATGGCGGTGGTGGCCAGCGCGTCGCGCCGGTTCTTGGTCTTGCTCACGCCCACCATGCGGGCCGGCACCGCCAGGTAGCACAGCATCATGACGCCGACGACGGTCCCCTGGGCGAGGGCGAACCACAGGTGGCCCCAGCGCGACGAGATCAGCGTCGAGAAGGACAGGGCCAGCCCGATGCCGCCGCCCCAGGCGACGATGGTGCCGAGGTGTTTGTTGGCCAGGGTGAAGGCCGGGCGGATCTTGGGTTCGCCGTCGTCTCGGAGATGGCGAAGGCGAAGACGCCGTTCAGGTAGAAGCTGGCCGCGGTGATCCCCGTGATGGCGATGGCGAGGGGGATGAGGATGGGGCCGCGGACGACGTGGAACTGGCGGCCGTGCAGCAGGTGGATCTTGATGTCGAGCATGGCCGCCCAGATCCACATGGCCGGCACGATCTGCACCAGCGTCAGGCGCCAGTTGGTCACCAGCAGCTTGAGTCCCCGGAACAGGAGGAGGAAGGCGCCGATGATGAGGGCCAGGGGGGCGAGCCAGCGCCGCGACTCGCTCAGCGCCAGGATGCCCCGCTCCACCGCCTCCTCGTCGCTGGACCGGATCAGGTTGACCAGGCTGACGAGCGTGGCGACCAGGCGCTGCGTGCGGGCCGCCGCCTCCGCGCTGCCCTCATCGGGCGCGGCGGGGTCCGGTCCCTCCGCCTTGCGGTCCTCGTAGCCCACCGTCACCCGATCTCTCCCTCGCTGCGTCGAACGTCCATGTCTGCCTGCCCGGTCCGGGTGGGCGGGGTCCCGTCCGGCCATTGTGACTGTCCCGGCGCGGGAGGCGAAAGACGGGAGCGACAAAGCGAGCGTCGGGCGCCCGTCGGGCGCCCGGTGACGCAGGGGCCCGGCTGGGCGTAGCCTCGCGGCGGAACGGTGCATCAGGGCGCACCGGGGAGGAGATCCACCATGGCTGTTGTCGAGGCCAAGGACGCTGCAGTCCACGCGGACGCAACGGCCACCGCTGGCGTCCCGCGGGTGGTCACCCACCTGAGCGTGGACGAGAGCAAGGCGAAGGGAAAGCGAGGCCAGGGACACGGCGCCCCGGGACAGCCACGCCGTCTTCGAGTCCCGTGCCGACCGCCCCGACCCGGTGGCCCTGCTCGAAAGCCAGGCCGCCGACGCCGGGTGCCCGAGCTGGTGCCCATCCGCTACGGGCGCATGTTGGTCTCGCCCTTCACCTTCTTCCGGGGCGCCGCCCTCGTCATGGCGTCGGACCTCTCGGGCACGCCGCGCTCGGGCATCAACGCCCAGATCTGCGGCGACGCCCACCTCTCCAACTTCGGCGTCTTCGGCTCGCCCGAACGCCAGCTCGTCTTCGACTGCAACGACTTCGACGAGACGCTGCCCGGCCCCTGGGAGTGGGACGTGAAGCGGCTGGCCGCCAGCATCGTGGTGGCGGCGCGGGGGCGGGGCTTCTCCAAGAGCGTGCGCAACGAATCGATCCTGGCCCTGGGGCTCGCCTACCGCCAGAGCATGCGCCAGATGGCCGCCCAGTCCAACCTCGAGGTGTGGTACTCGCACATCGAGGTCGAGTCGGGGCTCAGCCCTGCTCAAGGAACAGGCGCGGACGGACCAAGGCCAAGGACGTGGCAGCACATGGCGGCCACCGTCGACAAGGTGGTGGCCAAGGCGCACACCAAGGACAGCACGCGGGCGCTCGACAAGCTGACCACCGTGGTCGACGGCGTGCGCCGCATCGTCAGCGACCCGCCGCTGATCGTCCCGATCGAGGAACTCTTCCCCGGACTCGAGAGCGACTTCATGGTCGAGAAGTTCCACGAGTTATTGCGCAAGTACCGGGCCACGCTGCCCACCGACCGCAAGCACCTGCTCGAGCAGTTCCAGGTGACCCAGATCGCCCGCAAGGTGGTCGGGGTGGGCAGCGTGGGCACCCGCTGCTGGATCATCCTGCTCGAAGGACCGCGACCCGAGGACGTCCTCTTCCTCCAGGCCAAGGAGGCGGAGGCCTCGGTGCTCGAGCGCTTCACCAAGAAGAGCGCCTACGCCAATCACGGCCCGCGTGTCGTGGCCGGCCAGCGGCTGATGCAGGCCAGCAGCGACATCTTCTTGGGCTGGCAGCGCACGGACGGGATCGACGGGGTAAGCCGGGACTACTACGTGCGCCAGCTCCGGACTGGAAGGGTTCGGTGGACGTCGAGAACGCCATCCCCCCGGCGTGGCGGCCTACGGCGCCATGTGCGCCAACGTGCTGGCCCGTGCCCACGCCCGTTCGGGCGACCGCATCGCCATCGCGTCCTACCTCGGCAACAACCCGTCCTTCGAGAAGGCGCTGGTGCGCTTCTCCGAGCGCTACGCCGACCAGAACGAGCGCGACTACGAGGCGTTCGCGCAGGCGTGCCGCGTCGGGTCGGCTGCACGCCGAGGAAGGGGTCTGAGTCCTGCGTCCGACCTGGGCCGGTCCTGGGTGGGCATTGTGTGGCGGCACAGTGAGCTCGCGCCGATGCTGTCGCACGCGGCCCAGCGGCGTCCGGAATTGTGCGAAACGTGACATTCGACTCCTTTTCGGTGCGCCCCACCGGCGTTTTGGTTATGGTCACACCCACGGTGCCGGGTGCAGGCACCCCGTATGACACAAGGAGCTTTTGATGCTTGCCTCGAGTTATCCCATCCTCGATGCCTTCCTGACGATGCTGTACTTCTTCCTCTTCATCATCTGGATCTGGCTGCTGATCATGGTCTTCATGGACGTCTTCCGCAGCCACGACATGGGCGGGTGGCCAAGGCGCTCTGGGTGATCTTCATCATCATCCTTCCCTTCCTCGGTGTCTTCGTGTACCTGATCGCCCGCGGCGGCAAGATGCACGAGCGGGCGGCCGATGCAGGCGGCCCAGCAGCAGAAGGCCTTCGACCAGTACGTGCGCCAGGCCGCAGGGACGCCGGGGGCGGACACCGCGTCGCAGCTCTCCAAGCTGGCCGACCTCAAGAGCCAGGGTGTGCTGACCGACGCCGAGTTCGAGGCGCAGAAGGCCAAGATCCTCGCCAGCTGAACCCGGGTAGGGTCAGCCGCACCGCAGCATCAGTTCGACGACACGCAGAGCGGAGGAGGATCGCCATGACGATGGGACCCGTGAGCTACACCGTGATCGCGTTTCCCGGGAACCACTTCCAGGGAAACATCGCCCCCGAGGTGGCCCGGCTCGTCTCGAACGGGACGGTGCGCATCCTCGACCTGGTGTTCGTGGGCAAGGACGACGACGGCAACACCGTCAGCCTCGAGTTCGACCAGCTCGACGAGCTGGCCGGGTTCAACGACATCGACGGCGAGGTGGGCGGTCTGGTCAACATGGAGGACCTGGACCACGTGGCCGCCTCGCTGCCCGAGAACAACTCCGCCCTCATCATCGTGTGGGAGGACGCCTGGGCCCGCCCGTTCGTCGAGGCGGTGCTGGAGTCGGGCGGCGTCGTCATCGAGCGGGCCTCGGTCCCGCGGGACCTGGTCGAGGCGGCCATGGCCGAGCTGGCCGAAGCCCTCACCACCTGACGCACCGACAGTCCAGACAGAGAAGAGATCTGAGAGAGCCAAGGAGGCAGCAATGCCAATGATGCGACGACGTCCAGTCCTGCGCACGGTCGGGCGCACCGCGGTGATCGCCGGTACGGCCACCGTGGTGGCCGGCGGGGTGAACCGCCATCAGCAGCAGAAGTACGCCCAGCAGGAGGCCGCCCAGCAGCCGGCCCCCGTGCAGCAGGCCCCGGCGCGCCGCTCCGGCAGCCGGACGGGTCCGACGACGCCATCGACAAGCTCAAGGAGCTGGCCCAGCTGAAGGACCAGGGGATCCTGACCGAGGCCGAGTTCGACGCGCAGAAGGCGAAGATCCTGGCCCAGATGTGATCGACGGGGCCCTGTCCGTTACTCGGGTGGGGCCACCGTGATCCACACCTCCTCCGCCCGGCCGGAGCTGACCCTGCCAGTCGGAGGGAATGGCCTGCTGACCGGTTGGGGATCATGCGGCGCAGCCGATAGGCGGCCACGGGCCGGCCACCCTGGGTCACCTCGAGGCGGGGGCGGTCGAGGAACGTCCGTGACCTGATCAGCATCGCGTCACCCTTGGGTGGATGTCGCACCGGTGAGGTTCGGGACCACCCAGAGCAACGGGTCGGCGACCCGCAGGCTGGTCTTTCCCCGCTCCGATGCCTCGCCTGCACCCAGGAGCCAGCGCGCCGCAGTGTGACCCACCGTCCGCGCCCGGAGGGCCGCGACGTCCGCCGTCTCGGCCGGATGCACGACGTTGCCCGCGGCGAAGACGCCATCGGCCGTGGTGTGGCCGTCGGCGTCACAGGCGGGACCGCCCGTGCCCGGGTCGATCACGAGGCCGGCCTGGCGGGCCAGCTCGTTGTCCGGGACGAAGTCCCCGGTGAAGACCACGGTGTCGACGGCCACGTCGCGCTCGCTCGCCGTCGGGCCCACGCAGCAGCACCCGCTCCACCCGCTCCTTGCCGTCGATGCCGGCCACCGACGTCTGCGTCCAGAGGGGCACACGGCAGGCCGGTGCGCGTGAAGGCGTCGAAGGCGCGGTAGCGTCTGGGTCGCCGGGAGATCGGTGACGAGCGCCACCGGGTGGACGCCGGCCTCGCGGAGGGTGAGGACCGCCGAGTAGGACACGTGCTCGGCCCCGACGATCAGCGCCCGCGTGCCCACCGGCAGGTGCTGGCGCGTGCACCCACTGCTGGAGCTGGCCGGTCGTGAAGACCCCGGCGGGGCGCGTCCCGGGAATGCAGCCGCGCCGCCCTCGGCCGTTCCCGGGCCCCGGTGGCCAGCACGACGGCGCGGGCGTGCACCTCGAGCAGGCCGTCGGGTCCCGTGACCTCGGCCCGGCCCGGCGCGGCCCACCCCGTCACCATGGAGCTGGTCCGGATGTCGACGCCGGCCGAGCGGGCTCGCTTCACCCAACGACGCGCGTAGGCCGGACCGCTCAGCACCCGGTGCAGATCACGGAGCCCGAAGCCCGTGTGCGCGCAGAGGCGCGGTATCCCGCCCGCCTCGTCTTCCCGCTCGATCACCAGAACGGTCCCCGCGCCGCCGCCCTTGAGCGCCACGGCGGCCGCCAGGCCGGCCGGACCCGCACCCACCACCAGGGCGTCGACCTCCAGGGTGGTGCGGCTCATCCGCTCACCGCGAGGCGAGCGCGGGCGGCGATCGCTGCGCCACAGAAGAAGCCCTGACAGCGCCCATTGGTGGCCCGGGTCCGGCGGCGCACACCCCCGACGTCGACCGCGGGGACGGTGGCCGTCCAACGCATCCGTGACCTCGCCCTCGGTGACCCGCTCGCAGAAGCACACGATGTGCCCGTACGCCGGATCGCCGCGCACCTTGTCCGCGTCGGCGAAGGCCCGCAGCGCCGAGCTCGCCGAGCTCGGGCATGCGGGGGATCACCGGCTCCTCGGTCCGCCTCGACCAGCGCCAGACCGGCGGCTCCCATCTGGTCGGCGACGTATTCGGCGATGGCGAGCGACGCCGTCAACCCGGTCGACCGGATCCCCCCGACGCACGCATAGTGCTGCTCTTCATCGACGGCGATCTGGTAGTCGCGATGCTCGGTCGCGGCGCGGACGCCGGCGTAGGTCGCCGTCACCTCTTCGCCGACGAGGTCGGGCACTATGCGGTGACCCGCCTCCATGAGCCCCTCGAGACCGGGTCCGGTCGTGGCCGTGTCCTCCGGATCGTCGATGTCCTCGGCCGTGGGACCCAGCAGCACGTTGCCGTAAACGGTCGGCGCTACCAGGACACCCTTGGTCCGCTGCGTGGGGACGGGCAACACGATCGACGAGACGAGCGTCCGGGCCAGCTTGTCGAAGACGATGAGCTGGCCCCGCCGCGGCGCGACGGTGAACTCGTCGTGACCGAACCAGCGGTTGACCCGATCGGAGAAGAGCCCGGCCGCGTTGACGACCCAGTCGGTCCGGACTGCGCCCTGGTCGGTCTGCACGACCCAGCCGCTCGTCTCGTGGTCGCGGGCGACGCCGGTAACGGTCGTGCCGAGTCGCAGCTCGACCCCGGCCCGCACCGCCTCGGTGGCGAACGCGATGCTCGTGCTCCAGGGGCAGATGATCGACTCGTCCGGGATGACGACGGCGCCGGTGGCCCCGTCTCCGAGGTGTGGTTCGCGCCGCCGGAGCTCGTCGAGCGCGAGCCGCGTGGCGCGCTGGTAGCCGTTGGCTTGCGCCTTGGACAGCACGTCGTCCAGCCGCGCCTCTTGCTCGGCGTCCCAGGCCACCAGGACGGCCCCCGTCTCCTCGTGCGCGATGCCCGCGGCGCGTGCGTAGGCGCCGAGAAGTTGGTGACCCCGTCGGACCAAGGACGACTCCAGGCTCCCGGGCTCGGTGTCGAAACCGGTGTGCAGGATCGCCGTATTGGCCTTGGACGTGCCCGTGCCCACGTCCACCGCTCGATCGAGGATGACCGTGCGGAGCCGGTAGCGCGCCAGCTGGCGCCCGATCGCCGTGCCGACCACTCCGGCGCCGATGATGGCGACGTCGTACGAACGGGAGTCGCTCACGGTGCCGTGCCGCGCGCCGCGTCGACGCGCAACGCAACCGCGCGCTCGAAGCGGGCCAGACGTTCGGCCGCCTCGTCGGCGGGCATCGTCGGCTCGTAGGACGTCGGCGACTCCGTCCGTCCCACGACGCCCTCGAGCGTCCGGCCGGGATCGGCGCCGAGGCGGGCCAGGGCCCCGACTCCGGCCGCGGTCGCGTGCGCCGAGGAGGCCACCTCGACCGGCACCCCGAGGAGGTCGGCCTGTGTCTGCATCAGCAGGCGCGAGTTGGTCAGGCCGCCATCGACCCTGAGCCGGGTCAGCGGCCGGCCGAGATCGGCGGCGGCGGCGCGGGCCAACACGGCCACCTGGGCGGCCAGTCCCTCCACCGTCGCCCGGACCACGTGGGCCGGTTGGGTGGCCGGGCCGATCCCCTCCATGGCCCCGAGGGCGTCGGGTTCCCACCAGGGAGCACCGAGGCCCGTCAGCGCGGGGACCACCGTGACGCCCCCGGCGTCGGGCACCGACGAGGCGACCGCATCGAGATCCTCGGGTCTGGCCAGGAAGCCCCACCGCACCAGCCAGGCGATGGCGGCGCCGGCGGCGTAGACCTGCCCGTCGATGCAGTACGCGGCGAGATCGCCGACCTGCCAGGCCACCGAGACGGCCAGCCCGGCCGAGGAGGTGAACGGCTGCGCCCCGGCGTTGGCCAGCAGGAAGGCACCGGTGCCGTAGGTGCACTTGGAGTCGCCGGCCTCGAGGCAGTGCTCACCGATGAGCGCCGCCTGCTGGTCCACGCTCAAACCGGTCACGGGCACGGACGGGCCGAACGCGTCGGTCTGCCCGATCTCCTCTGCGCAGCCGACGACCGCGGGGAGGTCTGACACACCGAGGCCGAAGAGCGCGCAGGCGTCCTCGGACCAGGTGCGCGTTCGGAGGTCGAGCAGCATCGTTCGCGATGCCGTGGTGACATCGGTCACGTAGGCGCCGGTGAGGCGGTGCAGCAGCCAGCTGTCGCTCGTGGTCACGACGCCGTCGCTCGTTCCGTGCTGGCGCAGCCACGTCATCTTCGGCGCCGCAAAGTAGGGATCGAGCGGGAGGCCGGTGATCGCGGTCAGCTGCGATGCGTGGTCCGCCAGGTCGGCGCAGACCGTGGCCGCCCGCCGATCCTGCCAGGAGACCGCAGCACCGAGTGGCCGACCGGTCCGGCGATCCCAGGCCAGCACCGTCTCGCCCTGGTTGGCGAAGCCGATGGCGCCCACGCCGCCGCCGGCCCGGGCGATCGCTTCTCGTCCCGCTTGACAGACCGACGCCCAGAGTTGCTCCGGGTCCTGTTCGACACCACCGCCGACGACGGCCACGGGCGCCACGGCCGCCTCGGCCGAGCTCACGAGGGCGCCGTCCTCCTCGAAGACCACCGCCTTTGTCGCCGAGGTCCCCTGGTCGAGAGCGAGGACGCGCATGCGGGCTCATTGTGTCAGGGCGAAGCTCCGCGACGTCGACCCGGCGGGCCCGAGCGCGCTGCGGATTTCGCCGCCATCTGCCGCGCTCAAGACCCTCTCAGCCATCCGTCGGCCCCTCCGAGCACATTCCCGTCACGGAGCGATGGTCCTTGCTATCGTCCACAGGCATCCGCAATAGCGGATGCGGTCCTCGTCCCCGGGGTCGCCGAACAAAAGGGGGGCACTCGTGCCTGAAGGTGTCGTCGACGAGGTCTCCGACCCGTCCCAGCTGACGGCTGACGAACAGACTCTGGCCAGCCTCGGCTACAAGCAGGAGCTCAACCGGAGCTGGTCCAGCTTCTCCAACTTCGCCATCAGCTTCTCCATCATCTCCATCCTGGCCGGTTGCTTCACCACGTTCGGCAGCGGCTGGAACGGCGGCGGACCGGCCGCCATCGCCTGGGGTTGGCCGATTCTGGCCGCGCTCGTGCTCTGCATCGGCCTGTGCCTGTCCGAGCTCGTGTCCGCCTACCCGACCTCGGGGGGCATCTACTGGTGGGCCTCCAAGCTCGGGGGCGCCAAGTCCGGTTACTACACCGGCTGGCTCAACCTCATCGGACTCCTCGCCATTGTGGCGTCGGTCGCCTACGGCTGCGCCACCTTCTTCGACCTCACCCTCGGCTTCCTGTTCCCGGGGAGCTACACCTCGGGGGACCTCGACAGGATCTTCCTCTACTTCATCGCGGTCCTGGCCATCGCCGCCATCATCAACATCTTCTCGAGCCACCTGCTCTCTATCTTCAACAACATTTCCGTCTGGTGGCACGTGCTGGGCGCGGCCGCCATCATCTTGATCCTGGTGATCCTGCCCCATCACCACGCCAGCGCCTCCATGGTCTTCACCTCGACCGTAAACAACACCGGGTTCTTCGGGGGACGGACGAGCGGGTTCGGGTTCATCTTCGTGATCCTGCCCATCGGCGCCTTGCTGACGCAGTACACAATCACGGGCTACGACGCCTCGGCCCACCTCTCCGAAGAGACGCATTCGGCGGCCAACTCGGCGGCCAAGGGGATCTGGCGCTCCATCCTCTACTCGGCGATCGGCGGCTGGCTCCTGCTCCTGGCCTTCCTCTTCGCCGTGCAGAACGAAGGCGACGTGACTAAGGGCGGCGGTGGCGTCGCCCTCATCTTCTCCCAGGCCCTCACCTCGAAGTGGGGCGGGACCGTCCTCCTCATCTCCACCATCGGCCAGCTCTTCTGCACCATGGCCTGCCTCACGAGCTGCAGCCGCATGCTCTTCGCCTTCAGCCGGGACGGCGCCGTGCCGGGCCACCAGCTCTGGTCGCGGCTCAACCGCAACCGGGTGCCGCTCTTCGGTGTGCTGCTCGTTGCAGCGGTCTCGGTCATCCTCACCCTGCCGGCCCTGATCAAGGTGGACATCGGTGGCGTGCCTTCGCCCGTGGCCTTCTTCGCCGTGGTGTCGATCGGCGTCATCGGCCTCTACTGGTGCTTCGCCATCCCGATCTGGCACCGCTTGCGCATGGGTTCGCGGTTCGAACCGGGCCAGTGGAACCTGGGCGGCAAGTACAAGGTGATCGCCGTGATCGCGCTGATCGACATCGTCCTGGTGACGTTCATGGCCTTCATGCCGACGTCGAACCTGGGCGTGCCGTGGACCAACGGGTTCTCCTTCAAATACGTGAACTACACGATCCTCGTCTTCCCGGCGTTCCTGATCTTCCTGTGGATCTACTGGCACGTCTCGGTGAAGAACTGGTTCACCGGACCGAAGCACACCATCGAGTTGGAGACGATCGATCTGCTCGGTCCCGACACGCCCGCGTCGTCGTTGCCCTGAGCGGCCGGACCGCCCGCGCGCGGTGAACACCGGCGAGGACGCCGGTCTTGATCCGGTCCTGCTCGACCGCGTCGCCGTGCTGCGGGGACGGCCGCGCCGGGTCGAGCACCTCCCCGGAGGCCTGACCAACAAGAACTACAAGGTCACGACGCCCGACGGGACCTACGTCGTCCGGCATTCCACGCCCTCGCCCGCCAACGGGCTCGGTGTCGACCGCCGCGCCGAGTACGAGAACAGCGTCCGGGCCGCCCGGGCGGGTGTCGGCGCACCCGTGGTCGACTTCCTGCCCGACGACGGCCTCCTGGTCGTCGGGTTCTTGGAGGGCGAGACCGTCAGCGACGAGCACCTGCAGCGGCCGGGGATGCTGCCCCGGGTGGCCGACGCCTGCCGCCGGCTCCACGCCGGCGAGCCGTTCGTCAACGGCTTCGACATGTTCGAGCTGCAGCCGGACTACCTCGGGCGCGTCAGGCGCGGGGGCTTTCGCCTTCCCGCCGGGTACGAGGAGCACGAGGAGACGGTCGGCCGCATCCGGGCGGCGTTCGCCGTCCGGCCCGTGGCGCCGGTGCCGTGCAACAACGACCTTCTGGCCGCCAACTTCATCGACGACGGCCGAACCGTGTCGATCATCGACTACGAGTACTCGGGCAACAACGACCCTTACTTCGAGCTCGGCAACCTCTGGAGCGAATGTCACCTGGACTCCGAGCAGCTCGAGGAACTGGTCGTGGCCTACGACGGCTCGTCGTCACGGAGCCACCTGGCCCGGGCCCGCCTGTGGGCGCTCATGTCGCAGTACGGCTGGACGCTGTGGGCCTCCATTCAGGATTCGACCAGCACCATCGACTTCGACTTCTGGAGCTGGGGCATGGAGAAGTACGAGCGGGCCGAGGCCACCTTCGGCCACCGGGACCTGGAGCGCCTTCTCGACGACGTGACCCGGGCAGACTGAGCCCGGCGGGATCGACGAGGAGGACGAAGTGGGAGACGAGCCGACCGAAGCGCCGTCGGGGAGCGACCTGCCCGGCCGGGCACGCGTCGTAGTGATCGGTGGAGGCGTGATCGGGACCTCGACCGCCTACCACCTGGCCCGCCTGGGCTGGACCGACGTCCTGCTCCTGGAGCAGGGCGTGCTCTCGTGCGGTACGACCTGGCACGCAGCCGGCCTCCTCGGTCAGCTGCGGGCGACGGAATCGGGCACCCGACTCGTGCAGTACTCCGCCCGGCTCTACGGCGAACTCGAGGCGGAGACCGGCCTCGCCACGGGCCTCAAGCACTGTGGCGGCGTCACGGTGGCCCGCACCCCCGACAGGATGGTGCAGCTGCGTCGGACGGCGGCGACGGCCGAGGCGTACGACCTCGAGTGCGAGCTTCTCACCCCGGCGCAGGCCCTCGAGCACTACCCCATCCTCGAGACGGGCGACTTGCTCGGCGCCCTGTGGTTGCCCGGCGACGCCACGGTGAACCCGGTCGACGTGACCGCCTCTCTCGCCCGCGGGGCCCGCCAGCGCGGCGTACGGATCGCCGAGCACACCCGGGTGACGGGCGTCACCACCGAACGGGGCCGCGTGACCGGCGTGACGACAGACCGCGGTTCGGTCGAAGCGGACGTCGTCGTGAACTGCGCCGGCCAATGGGCCAAGGCCGTCGGGCTCCTGTGCGGCGTTGACGTTCCCCTCCACTCGGCCGAGCATTTCTACGTGGTGACCGAGGCCATCGACGGCGTCCATCCGAACCTGCCGATCCTGCGGGACCCCGACGGGTACACCTACGTGAAGGAGGAGGTGGGTGGCCTTGTCGTCGGCGGGTTCGAGCCCGTGGCGAAGCCCTGGGTGGCCCCCGACGCGTTGCCCTACCCGTTCGAGTTCCAGCTGCTCGAGGAGGACTGGGACCACTTCAGCGTCCTCATGGAGTCCGCGCTGCACCGGATACCCGCGCTGCAGCGCACCGGGCTCAAGAAGCTCTACAACGGGCCCGAGAGTTTCACACCCGATAACCAGTTCGTCCTCGGTGAGGCACCGGACCTCGCCGGTTTCTTCGTGGGAGCCGGCTTCAATTCGGTGGGCATCGCCTCGGGCGGCGGAGCAGGGCGCGCTTTGGCCGAGTGGATCGTCGAGGGTGAGCCCACCAGCGACCTGGTCGCCGTCGACATCCGGCGCTTCGCCCCGTTCAACGCGAACAACCGCTGGCTGCGCGACCGGGTCGGCGAGGTACTCGGCCTCCATTACGCCGTGCCGTGGCCCAACCGCGAGCTCGCCACGGCACGGCCCTTCCGCCGGTCACCACTTCATCAGCTCCTGGCGGACAAGGGCGCCGTCTTCGGTTCGAAGATGGGGTGGGAGCGTCCCAACGTCTTCGCCCCGGCGGGAGTGCCGGCCGAGCTCGAGTACACCTGGGGCCGCCCAGGCTGGTTGGAATGGTCGAGCGTCGAGCAGCAGGCGACGCGCCAGCGGGTGGCCGTGTTCGACGAGACGTCCTTTGGCAAGCTGCTGGTGGTCGGCCGGGACAGCGAGGTTGTGCTGCAGCGCCTCTGCACGGCCGACGTCGCAGTCGAAGTGGGCCGGACCGTCTACACCGGCATGCTCAACGAACACGCCGGGTACGAAGCCGATGTGACCATGACCCGGTTGGCGGACGATCGCTACCTGCTGGTGACGAGCGCGGCGTCGCCGGTGCGCGACAAGGCATGGATCGAGCGGCATCTTCGCCCGGGTGAGCACGTGAGCGTGGTCGACGTCTCCTCGGCCTACGCCGTGCTCGGGGTGATGGGCCCCGCCTCGCGCGACCTGCTGGGTCGGCTCAGCTCGGCCGATCTGTCCACCGCGGCGTTCCCCTTCGCCACGAGCCGGGAGATCTCTGTGGGTTACGCAACGGTGCGAGCCACCCGGCTCACCTATGTGGGGGAGCTCGGTTGGGAACTCTTCGTGCCAACCGAATTTGCCGTGGGTGTGTACGAGGACCTGCTGGCCGCTGGTGTCGACCTCGGCCTTACCGACGCCGGCTACTACGCCATCAACAGCCTCCGACTCGACAAGGGGTATCGAGCCTTCGGCTCCGACCTCAGCCCGGACTACTCGCCGCTCGAGGCGGGCCTGCGCTTCACCTGCAAGCTCAAGACGCCGATCGACTTCATCGGCCGGACGGCGCTCGAGTCGGCCATCGCCGAAGGGCCGCGTCGCCGGCTCGTCTCCCTTCGAGTCACCGATCCCGAGCTCATGCTGTGGGGTGGTGAGCTGGTGTTGCACGACGGCGTGCCCGCGGGACAAGTCACCTCCGCGGCCTGGTCCTCGACCTGCGGTACGGCGGTGGGTCTGGCCTACGTGTGGCGGGGCGACCGCGGTCCCGTCGGAGCGGCCGACCTGGCCAGCGGCACCTGGGAAGTCGTGGCCGGCGACGCGGCCAAAATCGACGTGCAGCTCGGGGCGCTCTACGACCCCACCTCAGCCCGGGTCAGGAGTTGAGCGGGCGTTGCGTTTTCCGGGGCGACCCAGCCAGCCAGGCGTGCGCCGGTAACGTAGCGACGATGCCGAGGGACGGCGCCAGCAGGGTGCACCAGTCGACCCTCAGCCGTTTCGGCTTCGGCCTGTGACCGATCCGCACGGTACCGACCCTGAAACTGTGAGCCTGTACCCACCCCCACCCCCACCCATAGCCCCCGACGCCGTGCCAGCTGACCAAGAAGAGTGGTCAGAGGGTCACGCGGACGCGCCCTTCGCCGCCCCCGAGAAGGACGCCGATTCCGACGCCGGGGGTCGCCAGAACCTGTGGTGGGTCCCCGGCGTCATCACCGTCCTCACCATCGGTGCGGTCATCGCAGTGACGGTCTGGCAGATGCACCTCAACCTGCTCTTCACCAACACGACAACCACCGGGGGCGATACGGGCGCGCACATCGCGATGCCCAAGTACCTCGAGTCCCTCCTGAGCCACGGACACATCACGGGGTGGGATCCGGGTTGGTACGACGGCTTCCCCCTCTACACCTTCTACTTCACGATCCCCGACCTCTTCATCGCCATCGGCGGTTGGATCATCCCCTACGACATCGCCTTCAAGCTCGGCACCATCCTCGGCTCGGTCAGCCTGCCGATCTGCGCCTGGGCCTGTGGTCGGTTCTTCCGCTTACGCCCGCCGATCCCGACGATCATGGCTGCGGTCACCCTGCCGTTCCTCTTTGACTACACCTTCACCATTTACGGCGGGAACCTGTTCTCGACCCTGGCCGGCGAGTACGCCTACTCGTTCAGCCTGTCCCTCGCCATCCTGTTCATCGGTCTCTTCGCCTGTGCGGTGCGCGAGGGGCGCCACCGGGGCTGGGCGGCGGTCGTGCTGGCCGTCTGTGTCATGTCCCACATCGTCGGCGGCATGTACGCGCTCGGCGGGGCGGCCATCATCACGGTGGTCGAGCTGCTGCCGAACAGCTGGGGCATCCGGGACGACGGCATCCTGCGTGTCGGCGGGAGCGGCGCCATCGTGGCCAGGATCCCGTGGTGGCGCACGTTGTGGTGGGCCGCTTCGACCGTGCTCGTCGGCATCCTGCTGACCGGCGTCTGGCTCGGACCGTTCGGGCTCGAACATGCGTACTCCATCTCCATGGGCTACACGAACGTCGAGGGGTGGGCCCTCTACTTCCGGGAGGCCGACACGTGGGCGTTGGTCCTGGCCGGGTTGGGTGCCATCACAGCGGTGGTGGTGCGGAGCCGCTTTGGCATCAGCATCACACTCCTCGGCATCGCCTCGGGCGTGGCCACGGCCATCGACCCGCAGGGGAGCCTCTACAACGTGCGGTTGCTCCCACTCTGGTTCATCTCGGTGTACCTCATGGCGGCCTGGGCTTTCGGCACGGGTTGCATCGCCGTGGCCATGTGGTGGCGCCGGCTGCGACTGCGCCGTTGGGAACGGACGACCGCCCTGCCACCCTCCTTCACGCCCGAGACGACCGCCGGATTCGCGTGCCGAACGGCGAGGTGCCGGCCGAGAGATCGGACCAGCGCGAGCCATCGTTCGATCTCCTCACGCCGCACCGTCCCCCTGCGCCGCGTTGGAAGCCGGCCGCCGTCAGCGGCGCCATTTTGGGGTTACTGGGCGCATTGCTCGTGGTGGTGCCCCCGTTCATCCCGTGGATGGTCCAGTCCATCCCCGGCGTGCACACCGGCCCTAACGAGGTGTCCAACTGGTCGCAGTACAACTACATCGGCTACGAGGGCCAGAGCTCGTATCCCGAGTACCGCTCCATCATGCTGACCATGCAGGACGTGGCCAAGAGGTACGGGTGTGGCCGGGCGATGTGGGAATACAGCGCGAGTGAGAACCGCTTCGGGACGCCCGAGGCCCTCATGCTCCTGCCCTATTGGACCAACGGGTGCATCGATTCGATGGAGGGGCTGCTCTTCGAGTCGTCGGCCACGACGCCGTACCACTTCCTCAACCAGGCCGAGCTGTCCGCCGGGCCCTCGGAGCCCGAGGTGGGTCTGCACTACGGACCGCTCGACGTCACCGAGGGCGTCCAGCACCTCCAGCTCCTCGGCGTCAAGTACTTCATGGCCGAGACGCCGACGGTCGAAGCAGAGGCCAACGCCGACCCGGCGCTCAAGCTGGTGGCCAAGACCGGACCGTGGACCTACGACTACGACGGAGCGACGACGCACACGACGTGGAACATCTATGTCGTGCGCGACTCGACCCTCGTCACGCCGCTGCACAACGACCCGGTCGTGCTCTCGGGCGTCAAGCCGGGGCCTTCCGGTCCGTCGAACTGGCTGACGCCGTCGGAGGCCTGGTACCTCGACCCGAGCCGCTGGAACGTCGAGCTGGCGCAGAGCGGCCCGACCACGTGGCCCCGAACCTCCGTCAACCACATCGTGCCGACGGTCACCACGTGCCCTCGACGACGGTTTCGCGGATCACCACCACGGACTCGAGCATCGGATTCCACGTCTCGCGGGTGGGCACGCCCGTGCTGGTGAAGATCTCGTACTTCCCCAACTGGCACGCCAGCGGTGCGCTCGGACCCTGGCGGGTCTCTCCGAACCTCATGGTCGTGGTACCGACCAGTCACGACGTGCAGCTGACGTACGGGGCGACGTCCGCCAACTACCTGGGCCTTCTCTCACCGTCATCGGTGCGTCGGGTTGGTCGGGATTCTTCGCCTGGCCCCGCCTCCGATCCCGGCGTGCCGCGGCGCGGCCCCGACACGCCCCCGGCTGAACCCGCGCCGGAGTCCTCAGGCCACGTTCCGGGGCAGGGTCGACTTCTCTGATGAGACAAATAGGACACGAAGTGTCTAATATGTCCGACAATGGCAGTGACGCTGGAGGGGCAGGCGGGCGTCGACACTGAGGCGGCGCGCGAGCTCAGCCCGACCGAGGAGCGCATCCTGGTGGCCGCGCTCGGGCTGATCGGCCGGCGGGGGTCCGGCGGCTCGGGATGCAGGAGATCGCCGAGGCGGCCGGGGTGTCCCGGGGCACCCTCTACCGCTACTTCCCGAGCAAGGAACAGGTTTTGACCGCGGCCGCCGCTTACGACGAGCGCCGTTTCAGCAATGGAGTGGACCGGCTGCTGGCCGCCGCCTTCGGACGCCGCAGCAACGCATCAGCGACTTCATGGCGTACGCCTTCGACTTCATCCGCTCGCACCCCGCCCGTTCACTCTTCGAGTCCGAGCCGGGCTTCGTGCTGAGCTTCCTGCTCGACCACCTGCCAGCCCTCCACACCGAATTGGTGGAGAGCTTGGGCGATGCCCTCGACACCGTTCCGGCCGTGGCACGGGGCGAACTCGACCGCGAACAACTGGCCGACGTGATCGTCCGCTTGTTCGCAAGCAGCTGGATCATCCCCGAGACCGATGACGCATCGCTCGTGCAATCCGTAAACCGCATTCTTCAGATAGAGCCGGAGGACACCGATGGAAACTGAAACGGAAACGACGACTGCCGCCGGCGAGGGTGGGGGTTACGGCGAGCGAAGACGCGCTCTCGGGCATGGATCCGGAGATGGCCCGCAATCCGCAGCCGGTCTTCAAGCTGATGCGCGAAGAGCCGGTCATGTCGGTCGACCTGCCTTCGGGCAAGGGATTTCTCCTCTCGCGCAAGGAGGAGATCGACGAGGCACTGCGCCACCCCGAGATCTTCTCGTCGAGCATGGACGCGGTCGACCTGAAGAACAAGCGGCCGATGATCCCGCTGCAGATCGATCCGCCGGACCAGCGCAAGTACCGCAAGCTGCTCGACCCGATCTTTGCGCCACGCAAGATGACAGCGATGGAGGACGAGGTGGCGAGGTTGGTCAATCACCTCATCGACCAGTTCGTCGACCGGGGCGAGGTCGACTTCGCCAAGGAGTTCTCCGTCCCGTTTCCCTCGCAGGTCTTCCTGACCCTGCTTGGCCTGCCGCTCGATGAGCTCGACACCTTCTTGACCATGAAGGACGGGATCATCCGTCCCGACCACGTCACCGGCAAGCACTTCGGTTCCCCCGAGGCGAGCGCCTATCAGCAGAAGATCGCCGACTCCGTCTACGACTACTTCGACATGGTGCTGGATCAGCGTGAGGTGGAGCGCAAGGACGACCTGCTTTCCCACTTCCTCGACGCCGAAATGGAGGGGGACCGCCTCACCCGCGAAGACATCCTCGACATCTGCTTCCTCTTCCTCATCGCCGGGCTGGACACGGTGACGGCGACGCTCGACTGCATGTTCTCGTTCCTGGCGCAGAACCCCGAGCAGCGTCAGCAGCTGGTCGACGACCCATCACTCATCCCCAACGCCATTGAGGAGATGCTGCGCTGGGAGACGCCAGTCATGGGTATCGCCCGGGTGGCCGTGCAGGACACGGAGCTCAACGGGTGTCCGATCGCGCGCCGGGGACCAGGTCATGATCATGATCGGCTCGGCCAATACCGACGAGGCCGAGTTCCCCGACGCCGACGTCGTGCGGTTCGATCGTGAGATCAATCGCCACTTGGCCTTCGGGGGAGGGATCCACCGTTGCCTCGGGTCCCACCTGGCCCGGATGGAGCTGCGGGTGGCGTTGCGGGAATGGCACAAGCGCATTCCCGAGTACGAGATCGAGGCCGGTCAGACGCTCGAGTACACGGCCGGCATCCGCTCCATCGAGCACTTCCCGATGCGCTTCACAGCGCCGTCGTAGGCACCTCCGTCGTCCGGCGGCCGCCGTCGCCCACGTGCGCGGTCCAGCGGCCGTCGTGCCAGTAGCGCTGCTCGTGACGGCCTGAGGGATCCGGGTACCAGCCCGACGGAACCGTGTCGGGAGACGACGCCGGGGGAGGGCCAGGGGGCCCGTGACGGCGCGCCGCGCGGCTCAGCGAGGTCAGTTCCTCGACAAGGACGTCCGCCTCCTCCATGGTGCGGTCGCGGAATTCGGCCCGCGTCCGCCGCCCCGCCACGTCGACGTGGACGGTGGCCAGGCCCAGCGGGCGCTGGAGCGGACCCTGCACCCGGCGGATGCTCTGCGACTTCTCCAGCGGGACCCATGTGGTGGCCCGGTTGATGCGTCCGGTGACGCAGACGGCATGGGTCTGGTCGTAGCCGGCGGAGAGGAAGTGGAAGCTGAGGGGAGCCTTGAGCCGGGCCCGCCGGGGCGGCGGGGTGCGGGCCGGGTCGGGGCCGCCGAGCAGCCGGGCGATCAGGTGCCAGGTGTCCTGCTGGGATCCCACCGGCAACAGCGCCTTGCGGACCACGGCGGTCCCCTCGCTGCGCTGGTTGCGCCCGGTGGAGCCCGCGATGTCGACCTCGAGCCGGCACCAGCCGAACGGGCGCCAGCAGGAACGGTTCGACCTGACGCACGGCCTGAATCCGGGTGTAGGGGATGGTCTCGGAGATCGTCTGGAGCAGGCCCCGCTGAATGTGCACCCCGTCGGGTCCCTCGACCGCGATGAAGTTGTACTGACCCGAGAGGCGCCGCCAGATGATGCCGGCAAAGCCCAGCAGGTAGACGGCCAGGATTCCGGCCAGCAGCGCGGCGGTCTTCGGGTTGAACTGGTCGAGGATCACGAGTGCGGCGATGGTCCCGAGCAGAATGGTGCTGACCAGAGAGAGGAGCACCGATCCGAGTAACCGGCCCACGGTCACCGTGGCCATCGGGAGACCCGTCGCTTCCGAGCCGACGCTTTCGGGAGCGCGGTGCCCAGCGAGGAGAGCCACCCGGAGCTCCGCCGCCTCTGCGGCGCCGAGGTAGGCCAGCTTCCCGTCGGTCGCGCCCGAGCCGGCCAGGCGGATGCGGAGTTCCGACACGCCCAGCATCCGGCCGAGCAGCGGGCGCACGATGTCGACCGCCTGGATGCGGGCGAGGGGCAGGCGCTTGGAATCCTTGCGGATGAGCCCCGTCTCAATGCGCAGCGTGTCGCCCTCGAAGCGCCAGCGGGTGACCATCCAGTGGATGTAGCCGTAGACGACGGTGACCGCGGCGAAGACGATCAGGTAGTCGGTCTCCGCCGTCTGGTTCTCCGCGGCCGAATGCGCGTTCGAGATGACCAGGAGCAGGAAGAGGGCGGGCACGAGACGGCCGATGCGCACCACCGGCGACGCCGGGTGCAGACGCCGCCAGCCCTCGCTGGCCGGCAGTTCGCTCACATGCCCGCCGCCATCGCCTCACCCAGCTCGGTGAGCCGGTCGCGCAGGCGGGCGGCTTCCTCGACTTCGAGGCCCGGGATGCGGGCGTCGCTGGCCGCCGCCGCGGTGTGCAGTTTGACCGTCGAGAGGTGGAAGATGCGCTCGACCGGGCCCGCCGTCACCTCGACGAACTGCATGCGCCCGTACGGCACGACCGAGAGGCGGCGCACCATGACACCGCGGGCGACGAGCAGGTCCTCGTTGCGCTCCTGATAGCGCCAGGCCCGGAAGCGCCGATGGGAGAACCACGACAGCGCGGCCGCCGAGGGCGAGCACGACCAGCACGCTGATCAACCCCGCCAGCGCACCCTGCGCGGCCAGGAAGACCAGGCCCCAGAAGGCGGCCAGGACCACGGTGAGCACCATCACCTCGGTCCGCCGCATCCGCCAGAGCCCAGGGGACGGCACCAACCACGGATGTTCGTCCGGGAGTCATGGACAAGAGGCTAAAGCGACCGGCCCTCGCATAGGGTGGCAATTGTGGCGACGTTGGCGGCGCGGACCAGGCAGCTGGCCATGGCACTCGAGCCGGTTGCCGGTCAGGTCTACTTCTCGCCCGAAGCGCATGCTGCCTACGCTGAGCTGGGATTCAACCCGAGCCCGGGCTCCACCCGCGACGGTGTCGCGCTGCCCGACGGACCGGCCTACTTCGCCAGCCGCGGCTCGCTGTTGGGACAGGTCCCCGGGCGAGGTGGTCGCGGCGGCCTTCGGTGTCTTCAACCCTGCGGTGGTGGTGCCCGCGGTGACGTGGGCCTGGACCAAGGTGGACGCGGCGACGATCTGCGCCGCCCGCACCCGGGGCGGTGTCGGCCCAACTCGAGCGGGTGCTGGGCCCGAGGCCCGACGGACTGGTCCGGGCCACCGAGCTCTTGGCGCGGGCGGTCGAACCGCTGCGGCCTGAAGGAAAACCGCTCTTCGCCGGTCTGCGCGGTCTGGGGCTGCCCGGCGATCCGGTGGGCGACATGTGGCGCCTGGCCGACACGCTGCGCGAGTACCGAGGCGACGCCCACATCGCGGCGTGGACCTCGGCCGGACTGGACGCGACCGAGGTCGGACTGCTGACCGAGCTGTACTGGCGCATGCCGCTTCGCACCTACATTCGCACGCGGGCCTGGTCCGACGCCGACCTGGACGACGCCGAGGGTCGGTTGCTGGAACGTGGACTCCTGTCCGACGGCGCGCTGACCCCCGAGGGCCGGGCCCTGCGCGAGCAAGTCGAGGTGGCGACGGACAATCAATGCCAGGTCATCGTCGACACCCTGGGTGATGGGTTCGACGAGCTGCTTGAACATCCTCGGTCCCTGGGGTCTGGCCCTGCGCGACGCTCGGCCTATCCGTCCCAGGGTCCGCACGACCTCGCCCCGATTCGCTGAGGATCAGCGGGGTCTGACCTCCGTCCCCTCGCCCGGGGTGATGAAGAGGGCGGAGCCCGGATCGTGCACGGTGGCCGTGTGCCAGACACCCGGCGGGTTGATCACGGCCTGGCCCGGCTGCAGGGCCACCACGTGCTCGGTGCCGTCGATGTCCTGGATCAGGTCCACCCGGCCCGAAAGCAACACCACCAGTTCCTCGCCGGCGGGGTGTCGCTCCCAGGAGCTCCAGCTGGTCTCCTGGGCCATGACACAGACCAACCGACCCGTCGGCACCGTCCTCGGCGAACCGTTGCCGGTACCTGGTCATGGCGGCCGGCGCCCAGTCGAAGTCCTCGAGCGGGGTGGCCCGCCCGCCGTGACCGAGGTGGACGAAGGTCGTGGACAGGTCGAAGGGAGTCTGGGTCATGACGATCAGAACAGAGGCGACCAGGCGGCGCTGCGGAGCAGTCGGCTCTCCCAGCGGTCGCGGACCTCGAGCGCGTCGTGCAACCAGGTCCCGGGAGCGGAAGCCTCCGGCGGGAGGTCGTGGCCCAGCATCCACATGACGGCTTTGGTGTTGACCACGCGCTGCCAGAGGATGACCTCGGTCGTCATGTGCGTCCCGAAGACCGGTTGGAAGGCGGCCTCGAGCTCGATCATGCCCGTGCCTTCCTCCTTCTGGCTGCTCAGCGTGTGGTCGTAGAGGGTGCCCGCCTTGTTGAGGTAGGCCTGCAGTCCTCCGGCAAACGGCCAGGCCGTGTCCTCCATGAAGAGCGAGTTCTTGTGCGTCGTCCCGTCGACCGGTACGGCGGCGAAGTCGAGCTCCTGGAGCGGGGACCAGGGCACCGGCTGGATCACCTTGGCCGTGGTGGAGTGGCGCATGGCATCGACCTTGGCCGACCACTCCGCCAGGTCGCCGCCGCGCACGCGTTCAGCCAACTCCTCCCAGGCGTCGGCATCGCGGCAGCCGGTGATGGAGACCACGGTGTAGGCCTGGCCACTGCCGTGGGCCAGCCGCAGGTACCAGAGCAGCCGCGAGCCGTCGGACTTGCCGAGGGCCGGCATGTACTCGTCGCGAAAGGCGTCGTCGAACGCGTCTTCCTGGGCACCGGCGACTTGATGGACCTGGTGCAGCAGCAGCATGGTTCGTTCCCCCTGTAGCCGGGATCGGTGTGATCCACGGAGATTGGATTGACGGTTAGCGAGTACTACGTCCTAGCGGGTGGTCGCGATTCCCCCGTCGACCGGGATGATGGCACCGGTGAGGTAGGCCCCCGCCCGTGAGGAAAGGTAGATGGCGGCGCCGGCCATGTCGTCGGGACGGCCGATGCGCTTGAGCGGTGCACTGGCCGCAATCTGTTCGCCGAAGACCTCGAGCGTCGCCGCCATCATTTTGGATTCGAAGGGGCCCGGTGCGATGGCATTCACCGTCACCAGGGGGGCGAGTCGTTTGGCCAGGTGCCGGGTCAGTTGGTGCACCGCCGCCTTCGAGGCGGAGTACGAGTACGTCTCGAGCGTCGGCACCTGAATCCCGTCGATCGATCCGATGTTGATCACACGGGCCGGTGCGTCGACCGTGCCTGCCGCTTGCAGCAGCGGCACCAGGAACTTGGTGAGATGGAACACACCCTTGACGTTGAGCGCGAGCACCCGTTCGAACGCGGCCTCGTCGAAGTCCTCCAGTGGTGCACCCCAGGTGGCTCCGGCGTTGTTGACCAGGATGTCGAGCGAATTCTCTCGCGACTGCATTTCGTCGGCCAGGCGGCGGCACTCGGCCTCGGTGGACAGGTCGGCGGGAACCGCGATGCAGGTGCCTTTCTGCGAAAGCTGCGCCGCGACCTCTTCGCAGACCTCTGCTTTCCGCGACGAGATGTAGACCTTCACGCCGGCATCGACGAAGCCTTCGGCGATCATCAGCCCGATGCCACGGCTCCCGCCGGTGACGAGGGCGGTCTTGCCGGCGATGTCGAAGAGGTCCGATGCTGTCATCGGCCCATTGTGCCCGCCAGGTTCATGGGGCAGCCAATGCCACGGCGCTGCGCGTCAGGACGCTGGCCCCGACACGCAGGGACTCGTCCTCGACGAGGAACGTGGGGCTGTGGTGCATCCCACTCGACCCGTCCGCCGCACCGCCACCGACGAAGAAGTAGCAACCGGGCAGGTGACGCAGAAACTCGCTCACGTCGTCGCTCGGCGACACCGGCGGCATGCGCAGGACCTGGTCGGGACCGACGACCACGCTGGCCTCGGCTTCCACGAGGGCGGTGGCGTCGGCGTCGTTCACCACGGCCCGGGTGTGCTCTGGAAGCTCGAGCTCGACGTGGACACCCTGGTCGTCGCCGATCTGGTCACAGAGGTCCTGCAGGCGGACGAGCGCCTCCTCGTGCTGGGCTTCGGTAAAGGTGCGCAGCGTTCCCGTCACCCGGGCCGATGTCGGTACCACGTTCGGCGCGGTCCCGGCGTGGACGGTGCCGGCACTGCACACGCAATCGGTCTCCTCGTAGCGCAGCCCGGATGCCACCTGGCCGAGCCGGCTCACGAGCTCGCCGGTGGCCCGGATCACGTCGCCCGTGGCCGAGGGCACGGCAGCATGTCCGCCCGGCCCGGTCAGGGTGATGCGCAGTGAGTTGGCCTCCGACATCGCGATGCCCGGGCGTAGGGCCACGAAGCCTGAGGGCGCTTGGGACGTCACATGGAATCCGACCATGCGTGCGCCTTCCATCGCGGTGAGCGCGCCGCGCTCGAGCATGGCCTTTGCTCCGCACAGAGCTTCCTCCCCGGGCTGGAAGAGGAAGATGTAGCGGCCGGGCAGGTCCTCGCGTCGCGCCGCCAAGAGCGAAGCCGCGCCCAGCATGGAGGCCACGTGGACGTCGTGACCGCAGGCGTGCATCACACCTTCGATCTCCGAGTGAACGGCGCGTGCCTCGTCCTCCTGCACTGGCAGGCCGTCGATGTCTCCTCGCAGGACCACGCTGCGACCAGGTCGGCCTCCTTCGAAGGCGAAGATGCCGCCCGTTTCGGTGGTCCGTAGCGTCTCCGCGATTCCCAGTGCTGCCATGTGGTCGCGGATCAGTCGCAGTCGTTTCGTGTTCCGCGAACGCAAGCTCGGGGAGGCGGTGGAGGGCTCGCCGCCTGTCGACCATGTCGTCGAAGACAGAGTCGGCGGGGACCGCCCCGAAGAGGTCGCTCCTGGCTCATCGGCTCAAGAGGTCGCGGGCGATGTGGGTGACCTGGATCTCGTCCGTTCCTGCGTAGATTTGGAAGACCTTGGCGTCACGGGCCAACTGCTCGACGCGGAATTCGGACATGTAGCCGTTGCCACCGAAGAGTTGGACTGCCTCCATCGCGACTTCGGAGGCCGCCTGGGCCGAGTAGAGCTTCATGGCCGAGGCCTCGGCGAGCGTCAAGCTCTTGCCAGCACCCGACATTTCGACGTGGCGGAAGACAAGGTTCTCCACGTTGAGCCGGGCGATCTCCATCTTGGCCAGCTTCAACTGGATGAGCTGGAACTCCGAAATGGGACGCTCCCAGAGCATGCGGTCCTTGGCGTACTGCACGGAGAGTTTGAGGCACTCCTCAATGAGCCCGAGCGACATGGCGGCGACCCCGGCACGCTCGGTGACGAAGTTTCCCTTCGCGCTCTCGCGACCCTCGTTTCCTCCCGGCGTCCCTTCGGACTCGCCGAGCAGCCGGTCCTTGCCGACCCGCACGTCGGTGAGGAAGAGCTCGCCGGTGGGCGAGGAGTGAAGCCCCATCTTCCGGAAAGGCTTCGACTGTTCGAGCCCGGGCATACCCGAGTCGAGGATGAATGTGAGGACGGGTCGCTGGCGCAACGGGGTCTCACTGCCGTCGTCGAGCTTGGCGTAGAAGACGATGGTGTCGGCATAGGGACCGTTGGTGATGAAGGTCTTGTTCCCGTTGAGGACGTACTCGTCCCCGTCGCGCAAAGCGGTGGACTTCATGCCGCCCAGCGCATCCGACCCCGAGTCGGGCTCCGTGATGGCCCAGGCGCCGACCTTGTCGATGGTCATCAGGTCGAGACCCCAACGCTCCATCTGAGCCGGGGTACCACTCTTCATGATGGTTCCGCCGGCCAGACCCGTCGAGACGCCGAGGGCGGTGACGATGCCCGGGCAGTAGTGGCAGAGCTCGATGATCGGGATCAACATCAGTGCGGCGCCGCCGCCCCCGCCCTCGGCGCGCTCGGGCGCGTTCGCGCCGTTGGTCTTGCGCTCGATCGCCCTCTTGGTCGCCTCCCGGGCCATGACATCGAGCCCGAAGGTCCGGTAGAGCTTCCGGATGATGTCGTAGGGCGGAGTCTCCCCGTGTTCGAGCTCCTCGACGTTCGGTTTGACCTCGTCCTCCACGAACCGTCGGACCGCGTCACGGATCGCCAGCTGCTCGTCCGACCACTCGTACATGAAGGTGCCTCCCTGGGTTTCCCCGCCGGGACGACCCTACCGGAGGTAGCTCAGGCGTCGCCGATCCGACGCAAGGTGTTGCCGTCGGTGTGGATGACTTCCTCGGCCACCCTGGCGTGCTTGATCACCGTCGTCTCCGAGTAGGTGAACTCGTCATCCACGCTGGTGTCGATGGTGACCTCGAAGCTCACCGAGCGAGCGTTCTTGTCCAGCCAGTTGTTGGCCAGGATTCCGTAGGTCTGGCTGCCCACGTGCGCCGAAAGGGTGAAGGAGGTGGCATCGGCCTTCACCAATCCACCGGCGACGATGGCCGAACCGCGGGGGATGAGGAAGCAGCGGACGACTTCGCCGTCGCGGGCGTCCCACATCCAGTAGCCCACCTCGGTGTGAAAGGGGCTGTCCTCGTCGCCGCGCCAGGCGGCCATCCGGTAGTCGAGGCCGTAGAGCACCTGCGATCCGTTCTCCACCGGTCCGAACGGCTTGAAATCGATGTGCTCGCGGTACGGGGTCAGGCCGATTTTGCCGCTGTCGTTGGCGTAGGCCACGTCCTCGCCCTTTTCGCCCTCCCAGATGCCCGCCAACCGGGCCAGTGGCCCCCACTCAGGTCCTGCGCTCAACGGTCCGTCCCTTCTCTCCGACGTCTCCGAGCTGATCTCGGGCGTCGAGGGCCACCTTAGAGTCTGCGCCTCCGAGGTGTACCCAGCTAGGAGGTCGGAAGGTCGTCCAGCCCCAGCCCGGTTTGGGAATCCGGACCGACCACAGGCGTCGGTATGGCTGCGAGGGTGGGGTCGTTGCGGAACCGGCCGAACGGTCGGCGGGTGGCTGCGACACGCGCACTCTCGGAGTACCGCTGCGTTCGAGCGACGATGATGCGGCTGGCGATGAGCAGCAGCATCACGATGACGACGAGAATGAGGGCGGCGTCGTACGCGAGATAGTGCTTCTGCACCGAGGGGTCGTTGTAGAAGGTGAAGACCACATAGGTGAGATAGGGAAATTGCGACTGCGTGAGCGAATGCGGCAACGTGTTGGAGAACCCCGCCGTGTAGAGGAGGGGTGCCGTCTCCCCGCAGGCGATGGCCAGGGCCAGGAGCAGGCCGGTGACGATACCCGGCAGAGCGGTTTTCAGAACAACCTTGCGGAGGGAGTAGCCAGCGGACATGCCCAGGGCGTCCGCACCCTCCCGGTAGCCCGTCGGTACCTGGCGCAGCGAATTCTCCGTCGTCTTCGCAATGTAGGGGATGACCATGATGGAAAGGATGATGACGGCCGGAAGCAGTGAGAGCTTCCAGCCGAGACCGACCACCAGGGCGGTGAAACCGACGTAACCAAGCACGATGGAGGGGAAGCCGGAAAGGACGTCTGATGCGGTGCGCAGCGGCATGCTGAGCCAACCACTTAGCTTCCCCTTGCGGGTGAACTCGGCGAGGTGGATGCCGGCCATCACGCCGATCGTGCCGGCGACGATCAATACCGCGACCATCAGGATCAGGGTCCCGAGGATCTGGTCGCGGAGGCCACCTCCAGTCGGGGTGAGTTGGGTCCACAACACGCTCCAGCGCCAGTGCGACCAGGCGCGCGCGACCACGCCGATCAACAGCCAGGCGGCCGGCGCCATGATCAGCACGAGCGCCAGATACGTCAGTGCACGCCAAACCTGCGTCGTGGCGCGTCGCCGTCGTGCCCCCGTCGCCGCGACCAGGGTGCTCATCAAGCCCCCCCGAGTGGAGCGGCCACCCGACTGGTCCGGTTGACGATGAGGCGGGCAACCAGGTTGACGCCCACCGAGATCACGGCGAGTACCAGCGCCAGCTCGGCCAAGGTTGCGACGTAGAAGCCCGTTCCGTCGGTCTGCGCGCCGTCGAGCTGTGTGAGGATGGCTGCGGCCGCGGTCGTGAAGGGCTGATAGATCGTGTGGGGGATCTGCTGAATGGCGCCGCCGATCATGGCCACCGCGATCGTCTCGCCCAGCGCCCGTCCCAGCCCGAGGACCGAGGCGCCGATGATGCCCGAGCGAACCCAAGGCAGGGTCACCTTGTTTGCGACCTCCCAGTCGGTCATGCCGAGCGCCGACGCCCCTTCCTTGGGCAGCGGCGGCACTTGCGAGAAGAGGTCGCGGGTCGTTGACGCAATGATCGGAACGATCATCAGCGACAGCACGATGCCCGCGGTCAGCAATCCTTCTCCCGATCCGTGGGGATTGCCGAAGTACCGCAGGATCGGCACGTCAGGCATGTTGTTGGCGACGACGGGGTAGACGTTGTTGGCCAGCCACGGACCGAAGGTCAGGATGCCCCAGAGCCCGATGACGACGCTCGGTATCCCCGCCAGAATCTCGACGGTGAACCCCAGGGGTCGAGAGATCCAGGTGGGCATGCGTTCGGTCAAGGCGAAGGCGGCGCCAAGGGAGAGGGGCACAGCAATGACGATGGCGATGACCGAAGAGGCCAGCGTTCCCCAGATGATCGCCCAGGCGCCGAACTGAGCACCCTGAATGTGCTGGACGCCGTCAGTTGTCACGGTGGCGGCGTAGGCGCCGTGACCATCGGTCCACGTCCGGCCGTACAGGAAGTACCAGCCGTTCAGGCGCACCGCCGGCCAAGCCTTTATGGCCAGGACCGTGATGGCGAAGACGAGTGCGGCCAGCGGGAGCAGCACCGCCACCCAGGCCACGCTGCGCCAACCGGTTTCCTCGTTGCGTCGGATGCTGTCAGCGGCACGTCGGTGCCACGGAGGCTTGCTCAGCGCCGCCTGCCGCGGTGTGGCGGGGACGCTCCCCGCCACACCGCCGACGGTGGTCATCTATTTGATGCCCAGGATCTGCTTGATCGACTGCGCAGCGACCGATTTCGGAAGCGGCTGGAAGTCCACCTGCGAGAGGTAGGAGGACGCAGAGCCCTGCTTCGAGTTGATCGCCCACTCCAACACGGAGCGGATGTTCTTGGCCGTCGACGAGGACTGTTGATCGTTCGACACGATGGCGTATTCGTAGTTGATGATCGGGTAGCCATTCTTGGCTGGTCCGTAGATCAACGAGATCGTGCCGCTCGCCGGCGTCTTCTTCACGTAGTACGCCGCCTCGGCCGCGATGTTCGACGCGTTGGGCAGTTCGTACTGACCCTTGGCGTTCTGGAGTGCGGCGTAGCCGAGACCAGCCTGGAGGGCCTGTGTCTGGTAGCTGATGCCGACGTAGGCAACGCAGCCCACGGTGGCCTTGCAGCCCGAGACCATCCCGGAGTTGCCGGACTCGCCCAGGGCACCCGGCGCGTTGGGCCACGGGACGGTCGTGTTGTAGCTGATCTTGCTGCCCCAGCCTGACGGGTCCGTCTTGGACAGGTAGCTCGTGAAGAGGAACGTGTCACCGCTGCTGTCCGATCGGTGCAGTGTCACGATCGGCGTGGCGGGCAGCGTCACGCCCGGGTTCGCGCTGGCGATCTGCGATGCGTTCCACTTGGTGATCTGTCCCTGGTAGATGGCGGAGAGCACCTTGCCGCTCAGCTTGAGGTGCGCGGTGACCCCAGGAATGTTGTACGCCACCAGCTGTGCCGAAATCGCCAGTGGAATGTTCTTCAGGTGGGGGTCCGATTGGTTCACGCTCGGTGCCAGGTAGGCGTCTGAGGCCCCGATGTCGATGGTGCCGGTCTGCGCCTCGGAGATCCCGGTGCCCGAACCGGTCCCGGCCGTCTGGATCGTCAAGTTGGAGTACTTGGCGTTGTAACCGCTCGCCCAAAGATTGAAGAGCGGGTAGAGCAGCGTGCTCCCTGTCTCGGTCACCGTGCCGCCGGATGGCTTCTCCACGCCGCCGGAAGGCAGCTTGATGGTTGCCGCCGAAGCAGCGGTGCTGAGGACGACAGAGCTCAGCGCGAGCCCCGCAACCGCAGCGGCGACAAATCCTCGCCGCAGTCGCGTCGTACTCATGAATTTCGTCACAGGTTCTCTCCTTGTGATGGTGGTTGTTGGTGTTGCTCTTGTTGATCCGGTTGACCAGTTCGCTGCCATCTGCCGCGTCGGCCCCCTCCCGGGTTTCCCCTAACCCATCCGTCCTGTGACATAGCGCTCAGTGTCGGGGTGCTGAGGCCGGTTGAAGAGGTCCTCGGTCGGACCGTGCTCCACCAGATGCCCCTTGGTAGAAGAACATCGTTTCGTCGGAGATGCGAGTGGCCTGGCCTAGGTTGTGGGTCACGACAATGAGGCTGAGCGCCGGAGTCAGCGTCTTGATGAGCGCCTCGATCGCTTCCGTCGTCACCGGGTCCAACGACGAGGTGGGCTCGTCGAGCAGGAGCACCTCGGGCCCGACGGCCAGCGCACGCGCCAGGCAGAGCAGTTGCTGCTGACCACCCGACAAGCGGAACGGCGAATCGTTGAGCCGGTCCTTGACCGCGTCCCACAATCCAACCTCGGTCAGCCGTCGCTCGCACACGACGTCGAGCTGCTTGCCCTTGGCGATACGGTGCGCTTTCACGCCCGCGACGACATTGTCCTTGATCGACATCGGGAACGGGTTGGGTCGCTGGAAGAGCATGCCGACGCGGCGTCGCAAGGTGAGCAGGTCGACGCTCGGCGCCCAGAGACTCAGATCGTCGTAGGTCACGTCCCCGTCGCGGCTGAAGCCGGGCACCCGGTCGTTCATGCGGTTGAGCGTCCGCAGGAACGTGGACTTTCCCGAACCGGTCGGACCGATCAGCGCCGTGATCGAACCGCGCCGAAGCGAGACGTTGACGTCGGACAGCACGATCCGGCCGGAGAAGCCGAGGGACAGCTTCTTCGATTCCATAACGTGTTCCGGCCGGGTGGCGTCGGGATCGAGGGAGCGCAAAGACTCTTCTATCGCGGACTGTTCGGCAGTCGTAACGGGTTCGTTACGAGTCCTGGTGGGATCTGCATCAGCCACTTGCTGGACCGTAGCGAGGCGAGGTGAATTCAGGGGAACAGCCGTGCAATCTCCAGGTGAACAGTTCGTAGTGTTTTGGGTGCGCCTCAGGGCCGGTCCAGCCCGTTATGGGGCCCGGCTCAGCCGGTCAGGGCATCCGATTTCGGAGTTGCTGCCATGGCGTCCCGATGGGCGGCCGCAATGGCGGTGACAACGCCGGGCGCCCAGGCGATCACGGCGATGCAGGCAACCGCGGCAGGGATGGACAGCACCAGTGCGGCGCCACTGGAGAGGAAGGCGGCGAACCAGGCCGCACCGAGGAGGTTCCCTGCGATCAGATAGGCGATCCACCAACGCAATATGTGGGCACGACGTGGGTCGCCTGGGGGAAGGCAGTCGCGGATGGCGCAGTAGGGAATCCAGTAGTTGGCGATGGGGACGAACCAAGCACCGACTCCCCAGGCGGGCGACTGCCGCGACGGGATGTCGAGGGCACGCCCCGCCGACGCGGCTCGGTGCTGCCAGACGTAGAAGACGACCAAGGCGGCGGTTGTCAGGACAAAGAGGAGAAAGAAGAGGGCGCCGTAGCCCGGGGTGAGACCGTGGTAAGGCGGCGCCGTCTTTCCCACCTCGGCATCGTGGAAATCGACTCGGAACTGGTGCCCGACGTTGAGGAGCGCCGGGCGTTGACCCGGTTCTCAATCAGGGTGAACAACCAGTAGACCGCGGGCAGCACGATGGCGAACCGGGCCAGCGACGCGAGCCGCAACTCGTTGTCGACCAGGCTTGCCGTATTGAACGTCGACAGCCGTTGGGATGCCTCGGCCCACGGCGCAATGGTGGTCGGCGGACCCTGCGGGGGTGAGGCAGTCGCCCAAGGGGGCGGAGGCGGCTGCTGTGGGAGCACGGTCGACTCCGTCCAGGCGTACCCGTCCCACCAGCGCTGACCCGGGCCTCCGGCCGGGTCGGGATACCAACCCGGGGGCGCGCCCGGGTAGCCGCTCTGGTCGGTCACCTCCACATCCTGTCAAAGACCAGGTGCGAAACCACACACACCCACCCCAATTCCCTGGCCAGCCGCCTACGCCTCGCCTCCGCTGGCTGCGGATTTTCGTGGTCGGCGGCACCGGTGCAATCGGTGACCCTGCTTGGGGCTCTGGCGGGAGGGGCATCGGGTGACCGTTCACACCGTGGTCGGCGAGGATTCGGTGGTGCAACCGCTGGCCGAGACGATCCGCCGAGAACTGAGTCGTTGGAACCTCGGCGCGATCGAGGAGTCGATCTTCGGAACGGCCGATCCCGAGGTGATGGCCGCGATCCTCGACCGCTACTGCAGTCTCCACCTCGGCGCCCGTCCGGTCGGCGGCCTCTTCTATCTCGGTTCGGCCGGATGTGCCGTCGGCATTCGTCTCCAATCGGGCGACGAGATAGCGATCAAGGCCTACCAGGATCGTTGGTCGGGGCCCTACCTCTCGGCGGTCCAATCGGTGCAGACGTATCTCTCAGGAGAAGGGTTCCCGTGCCCCTGCCCCCTTGCGCCTCCGAGGCCTCTCCAGCCTGGCCGACCGAACCTGGCGATTGGGGAGTCGTTCCTGGCCGATCCCGGGATGGAGCCGCTGCACGGGTCGCAGGCCTGTGGGTACGCCGCCGCCGGTCTGGCCCGCCAGGTCACGCTCTGTCGCTCCGTTCCCCCGGAACGTCCCTTCGTCGAACATCCTCTCCATGTCGCGCCCGGTCGTCTCTACCCGGAGCCCCACAGTCCTCTCTTCGATTTCGAAAGACCCTCGGCTCGTGCCGACTGGATCGACGGCTACGCGGCGAAAGCGTCGGTCGTTCGTGGGGCCGACCACTCGACGCCCGTCGTCGCGCACATGGACTGGTCGGCCCGCAACGTCCGGATCGGGCCGCGCGGACTGGTCGCGGCCTACGACTGGGACAGCCTCGCCCTGGTGCCCGAGAGCACTGCCATTGGGCAAGCGGCGGCGACATGGTGCGTCACCAGCGAACCGGGCGGCTGCGAGTTTCCTTCGCTCGAGAGCATCACCGAGTTCGTGCTCCGGTACGAAGAGGAAGCCGCGGCACAGCCTAAACGAGGTGCAGTGGCGCGCCACGGGCGCGGCCGCCGCGTACGTGTTGGCCTACACCGCGCGCTGCGAGGACTCGTTGGAGGCGGCGGGCCTGGCTCGCCCACACCAGCACGGTGGGCGCGACCGGCTGGCTGACGCCGGCGAAGCTCTGCTGCGTTTCGCCCGGCCCTGAGGCGGCAGAATGAACGGATGCGCCGCGTCGTTCCCTGGGCCCTCCTGGGACTCCTCACTGTGGGTACAGCCGCCGGTATCGCGCTCGGCGTCGCCGACCAGCCCAGCCAGACGCCGGCACAGTGGGTAGCCAGCGCGTTGGCCACCACGGCCCAGGCCGGCACGGCGCGGTTCACCTTCTCCTTGGTTCTCACCCACTCGAACTCGGCCGCGTGGACCGAGGTGCGGGGGTCCGGGCTGGTCGCCTTCAAAAGCGGTGACATGACAGCAACCGAGCATGTCCCGGGTTCCGCCGTCACAACTCGCACAATCACCATCCGCCATTCCGAGTATGTGGAACTCGACGCGGTATTGCGTTCGCACTGGGTGAAGCTCCCGCTTCCTCGCGAACCGCAGAGCAGTCTCGGACTTGCCGACCCGCTCGGGACCGTCGTCCCCATCTCTGGACTGAATGGGTACGAACCCGTCGTCGCCGTCCGCGACGTGGGCCCGGCCGCCATCGGTGGCATCGAAACCACGAGATATCTCGTCTCCACAGCGGTACCGCCACTGTGTCCCGGACAGCACAAGGACAGTCCGACGCTGACTGCCAAGCAGTTGCCCACCACCGTCTGGCTCGAACGGTCGGGCCGTATTGTGCAAGTGCGTTCTCGGGTCCAAGAGACCTACGGGCCTCTGCCCGCCGGGACGGATCCTGCGTTTGGCAACTTTACCAAGGGGCTCAGGGTCGACTCCATCGCCACGCTGCGCTTCTCGGGCTTCGGTCTCCCGGTGACGATCTCGGCTCCTCCGCTAGGTCGGAGCCTGAACCGAGCGGTGAGTATCGGGACGGCCCAGTCACGGAGGTGTCGTTGACGCCCCCGCCCGGGCAGCACCCGTCCGAGGCACAGAGGGATGCGCCGTTCCTCAGAGGAGCACCCCGGCCACATCGCTGAGCGCGGCGATGTGTGCGTCGGCGTCGGCCAGGCCCGAGTGCATCGTGTTGACGGACAGGTGGGTGGCCCCGGCCTCTTCCCAGCGCCGGGCGTGGTCGGCTAGCCGCTCGAGGTCCCGGATGGAGTATTCGAGCCGGCCCTCGAACTGGAAGTTCGAGAGGTCACGTCCCACCTCTGCCGCCCCCGCGTGCACTTCTTCGAGCGCCTCCTCCAGGCCGCCCCGGGGTCGGGCCATGGGGAACCAGCCATCGGCCAGTCGGCCCACTCGCCGCAACGCCGCCGGGTTCGAAGGCACCGATCCAAATTGGGATGGGTTGCTGTACCGGAAGCGGCGCGATGCCCGCCGCCTCAATCCGGTGGAAGCGCCCGTCGAACGTCACGTTGCGCTCCGTCCATAGCGCCCGCAAGACGGCGATCTGTTCTTCGAGAATCTGACCGCGTTTTTCGAAGGGCATTCCGAGCACGTCGTACTCGACCTTGTTCCAACCGACGCCGAGTCCCAGCCGGAACTTGCCCCCACTCACAATGTCGACCTCGGCCGCCTGCTTGGCCAGCAGCGCCGTTTGGCGTTGGGGCCCGATGAGAATGGACGTCGCAAAGGCCAGATCGGTGAACCCCGCCAGGTAGGCGAACATAGTCGAGCGGCTCGCGGAAAGGGTCGTCGATCGTGTACGGCCCACCGATGTCGCCGTGCACGCTCACGTCGGCCCCGAGAACGTGGTCGTAGGCCGCGAAGTGCGCGTAGCCCAGGTCGGCCGCGGCCTGCCCCACCGCGCGCACGGCGCCCAGGTCGTGGCCCAGTTCGGTTTGCGGAAAGATCACTCCGATGTCCATGGCCAGGCAGTCTGCCCTGCCACCTCAGCGTCCGCATGCCGTTCCAGTCGGACGCCAGCCGGCGACGCCCGACTACCTTGGCCGTCGTGAAGCTCCGAATCTTCGTCGAACCTCAGCAGGGCGCGTCCTACGACACCCTCCTCAACGTGGCCCAGGCGGCCGAGGCCGCCGGCTTCGACGCTTTCTTCCGTTCCGACCACTTCCTGACCATGGGCGGCGATGGTCTGCCCGGACCCACCGATGCCTGGCTCACCCTGGGCGCCATCGCCCGGGAGACCGAGCGCATCCGGCTGGGCACGCTCGTGACCAGCGCCACCTTCCGGGCGCCTGGTCTCCTGGCCATCGAGGTGGCACAGGTCGACGCCATGTCGGGTGGCCGGGTCGAGCTCGGCCTCGGAGCCGGTTGGTACGACGCCGAGCACACGGCGTACGGCTTCGAGTTTCCGCCTCTCGGTGAGCGCTTCGAGCGGCTCGAGGAGACCTTCGCCATCCTCACCGGGCTCTGGGGCACGCCCGTGGACGAGAAATTCAGCTTCGACGGGCGTCACTTCCACCTCAAGGACAGCCCCGCCCTGCCCAAACCGGCCCAGCACCCGCACCCGCCTCTCATTGTGGGGGGAGGTGGGGCCAAGCGCACCCCCCGGCTCGCTGCCACCTACGCCAACGAGTTCAACCTGCCGTTCTCGTCGCTGGCCGACACCGAAGCGCAGTTCGCCCGGGTGCAGGCAGCCTGCGAGGATCGCGGCCGCGATCCGAAGACGCTGCACCTCTCCGCCGCCCAGGTCGTCTGCTGCGGGCGCGACGAGCAGGAAATCGAGCGCCGCGCCGCCGCCATCGGGCGCAAGCCCGACGAGCTGCGGGCCAACGGGGCGGCCGGCACACCCGACGAGGTGGTGACGCGTCTCGAAGCGTTCGCTGGTATTGGTGCTGAGACCGTCGTACCTCCAGGTGCTCGACCTCCACGACCTCGACCACATCGAGTTGTTGGCCCGCGAGGTCCTGCCTCGGGTCTCCTGAAGTCAGCGCGTCAAGACGTGCTTGGCGGCGTAGCCGTGCAGCCGACGCACGGGCCCTGGCCGTTGAACCAAGCCGGGATGCTGGGCGAGTCCGTCGGTGGGTTGGTCGGCAGCAGAACCGGCGCTCGCGGTGACTGGTTGAAGTCGAAATCGTTGGTCATGTTGCCGAGGATCTTCTCGTTCTCGCGTACGTCGGGCCGTGGGTCGGGTCGTCCGTCCGTCTTGGGGTTGAGGCGCGAGCCTCCGAGGAAGTCATCCTCGATGAACTTCAGGTAGGCGTCGCTCGAGAGCGTCTGATGGTCGATATAGCCCGCCTTGGCGTAGGGCGAGATCACCATCGCCGGCACCCGAAGCCCGTAGCCGTTCTGGTCCACCGGTGGCGGAACGACATTGTCGTAGAAGCCGCCCCAGTCGTCCCATTGCAAGAAGATGGCCGTCGAGTCCCAATCGGGACTCTTCATCGCTGCGTTGATCACGGCCGTTACGTACGCCTGGCCCTGGTGAACGCTGGCGGGCGGGTGCTCGCTGTCTGCTTGGGAAGGCGTGACCCACATGACCGAGGGCAGCGTTGCCGGTCTTGGCTTCGGCGAAGTAGTTGTTCAGGGGCTGAATGTTCCGGAGCTGGTGGTCCTTCTGGACGTCTTCGAAGACGGGGAGCGGGTTCCAGATTCCCGGCGTGAGATAGTCCTGGGCGACGGGTGGGCAGGAGACGGCCGAGTCGTCGTCGCAGTCGGGCTGGTCTCCTGTCTGCACGTAGTAAGCCCAGCTCACGTGCTTGTTGTAGAGGAGCCAGGTGACATCGGTCCAGGCATTGGTGATGTCCGCAGTGCCGGTGTCGATGGCCTGATCCACGTACTTCTGCATCTGTATCGGCGTATATGGACCCTTGATCTCGTTGACACAACTCGACGGCGCGGGACTCGAGCACTTGGCCGACCAGCCCGACACCAGGTACAGGTGATCGGGGAGGGACCATGAGGCGACGGGCTCGAACATGTGGTCGTTGAGCACGAAGTCCTTGGCGTAGGTCCAATAGTTCGGTATCTCTGCGGCCGTGTGGTACCCCATCACGTCGGGCGTCGCCGAGTTCGAGCATTCAGGGTTGTCCACCGTGCTGACGTTTGCGCCGCAGCCCTTCTTGGCGTTCGCCGCCTGGGAGATGAATCCGTCCATCTTCCCTCCGTCGACATCGAATGTCGCGTTGCGCTCACCGTGCGGCCCGCCCCCGTTGACGTCGGCCGTGTCGTGATACGGCTTCTGGCAGCCGCCCGCCGGCATCGGCACGCAGACGGTCGGCACGCCGTTCTGCATGGGGATGCCGTCGGCACCGGGGTAGGTGCCGAAATAACTGTCAAAGGACCGGTTTTCCTGCTCAATGACGATGACGTGTTTGATCTTGTGGATTCCGGCCGCGACGATGTAGTGCCCTGTCGGGCCGCCCGTGACGCGTTCGACCGAGGCCGGTGCCGACGGAGCGCTGCTGCACGCGGCGAGAATGAGCGCGGCGATGGTGGCCGAGACGGCGGCGCTGATAAGCCTGTGCCTGTCGGCACACGAGTGGGGCCTTGATACACGTGTCATCGATGCCTTCCCTTCGACGAAGGAACGAGGTGCAGAGAAGCGAGCGTCGAGGATGCGACCCACGCCGTTCCGTCAGCCGGATAGAAGTTGCAGTCATAACCGCCGTAGTAAACCCTCCCGTCAGCGAAGGGTGAAGGAAGAATGCTCCGGATGGAGACAAAGGCCTGGCCCGAGCGGATCGGCTTCGACACGCTCGACGAGGGCGTCAGCGTCGGTCCACTGAGACAGCGCAGCGAATAGGTTGGCGATTGGGCCTGGTCCGAACGGACGGCGAAGCAGGCGGCTGCATTGAAATGGACGATTCCCGAGGCGATCGGCCCACACTTCTGCGAGGCGGGGCAGGCGCCCTGATAGCCCCATTCGAACCCGAAGACCTGATCCCCGACTCCGCCTGCCGTGATCGTCTGGAAGTCGCCGTTGTTGTAGGCCGCGATGACGTAGGCGATCGACCCTCTCCCCGTTGCCGGAACTCTCGTGCCCTGGGTCGCCAGCATCTGACGGATCGCGGGGGTGGGTTGGAACTCCAATGTCTGCACCAGTCCGTCCGCAACTGAACCCGGACCCGGTGCCAATGTCGAGGTGAGCCGTCCCGCCGGCAGATCGTCGAATCGGTACACGTTGCCGTTGCCCTCTGTGGAAAGGAGGAGGGACGGGGAGTGGTCGTGAGTGACGCAGGTGATGCCCCGGAGCCCGCTGTTGTGTGGTCCTACCGGTGGCGCCCGATAGACGGGGACCCAGCGAGAAGCGCCGGAAGGCAGGGCGCCATCGTTTCGCCGGTAGAGCGTCGTGTTGATCGTGGTGTAGAGAGCTCCGGCGCAATCCGCGAAGCCCGTGACCTTCTGTGTCACCGCGCCTGGCGACCCCGGCGGGGCCACGGTGAGTTCGGGCCCGGGATTGAAGTCCAGCGTTCGACCAGCGCGGGGGACCAGATTCCCTGCAAAACTCCCGTAGGTCGCACGCCTGCGTAGACGGCCCAGACTCCGCCCGACTCGTGCGCCCCGAACGCCCTGATGTCGGCGCCGGCCGGGAGCACGTAGGAGTTGCGCACCGAAAACGAGTTGGCGCCGTCGAGCAACCACTCGATCCTGGAGCGCCCAGCGACGATGGCTTGCGTCACCAGGAGGGAATGACCGGACCCCAGTCCCTGATCACCCGGGATGGGAAAGGAGTCCAGCGCCTGAACTCGGAGCGACTGTGTCTGCTGGAAGATCGTCCACGGACTTGTCCTGGACTTCTTCACCAGCACCTGTCCGAAGGCTGAAGGTCCTGGATACTCCCATTGGTCCGTGGCCGCGAAGAGGCGCCCCGAGTGCGCTACAAGCGCCACCGTTTCGGTGTCGTGGGCGACGGGTGATTTGGCGTCCGTCGTCAAGGGCTGGCGCTGAGCCGGCACTCCGTACGGCCCGACGGACACGTGAGAATCGGCGCGGCCACAGCGGCCGGCAGCGAACGTTGCCCCCAGCAGACTTCCGACCGTCAACGTGATCGCTCCGAGGATCGCACGCGACGTTTCAGGATCGGTGACACCCCTCGAAGTATCGGGTCGAGTCTCGGCGACTGTCAACCGGGTTTACAATTCGCTAATATTCCGAACATGGCCGCGGACCTGGTCCACGCACAGGGCGACTTCGGAAGCGACGGCGAGGAGCCCGGGGCGTCGGGGGGCCTCGGGTCGGCGCTGCGCCGTGCTTGGCTCGGTTATCAGCGCCGACTTGACGTGGCGATGGCGGAGGCCGGGTTCGGCCAACGACGATTTCCCGACGGGCGGGTGCTGCAGGTTGTGCGCGGCGGAGACCGGTTCGACAATTTCGGCCATCGGGCGCGAGCTCGGAATCACCCGGCAGGGGGCCAGGAAGGTTGTCGGGCAGCTCCGGGACAGCGGCTTTGTCACCGTCACCGACTCGGTGACGAGCAAGAGGGAGAAGTCGGTCATGGTGACTCCCCGAGGCGTCGACTATCTGCAGGCACAACGAGCGGCGGCGCAGGAGATCGAGGATGAGCTGCGGGCCGCGCTCGGCGAAGCAGGCGTTTGTGAGCCTCCGCGCGCGTCCTCGAGGAGTTGGACGACCAGCGAAACGACCACGGTTGCGCACGTACTTCCGAGGCTCTGTGAGGAGCTGACGCATGGTTGAACGAGGAGGTGCGAACGATTCGTGCCACGTCGGGCCGATCACCTCGCTCCGGGTCACCGATCGCGCACTACCGGCGAGGCGACCCGTGCCGTTGTGCATATTCCGTGCTCTTGGCCGGGGCCCCGGAGGGCGCCGAAACGACAGACCGACCCGGCGCGAACGGCGGGGGGTGACCGAACATCTGGGCCATTTCTGGCGCTCCAACAGGTCGGAAAGCTCGCCGGACGGTCTCGGACGTTGCGTCGGTACGCTGGCCCCAATGACCATCACGAGCCGGGGGGCCGTGGCTCCGACGGGCGATCAGCCCAGCCGATCCCACGGGGCGGCGGGCACGACACCGTCGGGCGAGGAACCCTCCTTCGACCCGGCCGCGCTGGACGAGGTGGTGGTTCTGGTGGCTGACCACGCCCCGGGTTGGGCCAAGACCGACGCCGCCGCCCGGGCCGATCTCCTGTCGCGCGTCATCGTGGACACCATGGCCGCGCAGGACGCCTGGCTGGCTGACGCCTGTGCCGCCAAGGGTCTCGACTCCGGGTTCCACCGAAGCCGGCGAGGAGCTCTTTGCCGGCATCGGCACCTTCGTGCGCATGGCCCGGCTCCTCCGCGACTCGTTGCGCTCCATCGCCCGCAACGGCAAGCCGGAGATCCCGGGACCGATTCGCGAGGGTGCAGACGGGCGCCTGCGCGTCCAGGTCTTGCCCGCCAGCACCTTCGACAAGGTCACCTTCGCCCAGACGACGGCCGAGGTGATCATGGAGCCGGGTGTCACCCGCGCCTCCCTCGTCGAGGGCCAGGCCGCGGCCTACGTCGATCCGGAAGGCCATGCCGGCACGGCACTGGTGCTCGCCGCCGGGAACGTGGCCTCGCTCGGCCCGCGCGACGCGCTCTCCAAGCTCTTCGTCGAGGGCAAGGTCGTCGTGATGAAGGCGAATCCGGTCAACGACTACCTGGTGCCGCACTGGAACCGCGCCTTGGCCCCGCTGGTCGAGGCGGGCGTGCTGCGCATCGTCGACGGCGGTGCTGCGACGGCGAGTACCTCACCCGGCATCCCCTCGTCGACGAGGTGCACATCACCGGCTCTGACAAGACCTACGACGCCGTCGTCTTCGGTACCGGACCCGAGGGCGCCCGGCGCAAGGCGGCCGACGAGCCTGCGCTCACCAAACCGGTGAGTGCCGAGCTCGGCAGCGTGTCGCCCATCATCGTCGTGCCGGGCAAGTGGTCGGTGGCCGATCTGCGCTATCAGGCCGAGCACGTGGCCACCATGCTGGTGAACAACGCAGGCTTCAACTGCATCTCGGCCCGCCTCGTCGTTACTCACTCGGCCTGGCCCCAACGGGAGGCCTTCCTCGGCGCGCTGACCCAGACGCTGGCCGAGGTCACCACCCGCCGCGCCTATTACCCCGGTGCGCAGGCCCGCCACGACGCTTTCGTCGCCGCGCATCCCGAGGCCGAGGAACTCGGTCGCGGCCCCGCCGACGCGCTGCCCTGGACCTTCATCCGCAGCGTGCCGCCCGGGCGCACCGACGACATCTGCTTCAACGTCGAGTCGTTCTTCGGGGAGGTGGCCGAGACGGCCCTGACGGCCCCCGATCCCGCCGCCTTTGTCGACACCGCGGTGGCCTTCTGCAACGACGTCGTGTGGGGCACGCTGGGCTGCACCATCCTGGCCAGCCCGGCCTCGCTGAAGCAGCCCGAGGTGGCCGACGCCGTCGAGCGGGCCATCGCGGACCTGCGCTACGGCTCCATCGGCTTGAATGTCTGGCACGGGGTGTCCTTCGCCCTGGGCTGCACCACCTGGGGCGCCTACCCCGGTCACCCGCGCACCGACATCCAGTCCGGCTGCGGCGTGGTGGGTAATGCGGCCATGTTCGACCGGCCGCAGAAGTCGGTCGTGCGGGCGCCGTTCCGTTCCCGTCCCAAGCCGCCCTGGTTCGCCACGGCGCCCAATTCCTACGAGGTCATGCGCCGCTTCGTCGCGTTCGAGGCCGATCCGTCCGCCGCGAAGATTCCCGGCCTGCTCCTCTCCGCGGTCCGGCACTGAAGTCCGCCAAGGCTCGCCTCGGCGTGCATCGACAAAGTGTTCGGGGCGCCGAGGGGGAACCCGGAAGCGGGTACCGCCAGCGCAGCCGAGGCGCTACATGGTCCGTGCACGGAGCTGCGGCACCAAATAGGGGGCGCACGCAACGACCCCGGCGATCAAGCCGAGGACTGCTCCAAATCCCCAACCGATCGACAGGCCCCCGAACGCGGCGACGCCGGCACTGGGCTTGTCGATGAAGGCGATGAGCACGAGGACGACGTTCACCACCGTGGCCACCATCATCAAGGTCAGGTGCGGAACAGAAAAACCGCTGATCGGCACGTTGTCCCATCCCGCCTTCACGATGAGATACGCCACGATCGCGAGGCACACGATCAACGAGAGATACATCCAACCGTGCCAGAGCCCATCGACGGACGTCGAGGCCGAGATGCCGCCGATGCCCTTGTAGCTCGCGGTGTACCAGGGCAAGAAGAGCGAAATGAACAGCACGATGGTTGCGATGCCGGCAATGCGATCCGCCAGGGTCAAGCGATTGAGATCGAAGCGGAAGGCGGGAACGTTCGATCCGCCTGCTGCAGCCGGAGCCGCGCCGCCGGCGGCGGCGGGTGCTGGACCGGCCGTCGGCACCGCTTGCGCCTCCTGCGCCGGGTTCAATGCCGCACCGCAGCTGGGGCAGTGATTGGCGTCATCCGTGGTCACGTTCTGACACTGGGGACAGGTCTTGGGCATCACGGTCCTCCATCCTCTGGCGGCCCGAGCGCTGTGGTCCAGACCGTCCGATCGCACGTGCGATCCCGCACTCGCAATCCTACGGGGGTTGAACCCCGCTGACGAGGGACCCTGGCTCCGCCGGCTGGATCAGGTGCTGGTCGAGTGGGTGTGCGGCCTCGGGGGCTGGACCAGGGTGATCCGGGCGACCACGTCGCCCCCCACCGCCACGCAGGCAGCCTTGCTCGGGCAGGCCACCGCGGTGAGGGTGATCGGGGCATAGGCCGCCGAGGAGAGCGAGAAGGCCGTGCCGCCATCGTGGCTCTGCGCCACCGCACCGGACGCCACGGCCGGATTGCCCGACCAGTTGGCCCCGACCAGGGCGCAGAGTTGCGGTGTTGGGCAGGCCATCCCGAAGGCGTCGTCGATCGGCGGTGCCTTGGCCGCCGTCCACGTCATGCCCCCGTCGGTGCTCGCCAGCAACTCGCCCTGCGCGGCGGAGACGTCGCTGACCGTCGTTGAGGTCGACCCCGAGGCCAGGCAGAGCGACGTGGTCGGGCATTCCGCGACCTGGAGCACGCCGGTGCTCGAGGGCACCGTGGCGTCGGCCCATGTCTGGCCCCCGTCGCTGCTCACCGCCAGCGCGCCCTGGCCGTGGCCCGCGCTGGTCGGCGTGTACCCGGGGACGAGGCAGGCCCCGCCGGGCACGCACGACAGCGCACCGTCCGCCACGAAGGACGACGGGAGGTTCCCCAACTGGGTCCACGTCTGGCCGAAGTCGGTGGTGCGGGCGGACCACACCCCGGTGCCGTTGCTGACGAGCGCCGTGCACTCGGTCAGTCCGTCGCAGAGCAGGCTCTCCACCGCGATGGCGCCCGTCGGCGTGGTGGCCGAGTCCCAGTGGGCACCGCCGTCGTGGGTCACCACGACCACGCCGCTCGACGAGCCGTTCGATCCGACGGCCAGACAGTCCGTTCTGGTGGGACAGGCGATGCCGCTGAGTTCGGGCGTGTAGCCGCCGGCCACCTTCTGCGCCGACCAGGTGGCGCCGCCGTTGGTCGTGGCGATGATCACGGTGCTGTCGCCCGCCGGCATCGTGGCGTTGGGTCCGGGCACGCCGACGGCCCAGCATTTTTGGCTGTCGGCGCAGGCGACGGCGCCGAGCTCGCCCACCAGCCCAGGGGCCGGTTCGCCCCGCACGAGGGGTGTGCCGTGCGGTTGCCCCAGCACGTCCGCCGGTCCGGGCGCGACGGGGCTGATTGGTGCAGGCCGACGCTGTCAGAGCCACCGCGGCGAGAAGGGCCAGCAAACCGCAAAGACGTGGCCTAACACGCCGGTGTGGGGGCCTGGAGCGTGGGAGCACGGCGCGCATGACAATAGCGGTGGGGGCCGCATTTCTACCGACACCGTTGACTACCCTCGCACGGTGGACTTGGTGGACATCATCATCATCGGGTTGATGCTGCTCGCCGCCGTCCACGGCCTGCGGCTCGGGGCGCTTGGTCCAGATCCTGACGTTCGGTGGTTTCCTGCTCGGGTTCCTCCTCGGCACGCTTGTCTGGACGGCGGTTCTCCACACCGGCCACGACGACCTCACGCGGTCCGTCCTCATCGTGAGCCTCATTTTGGCGACCGCCTTCAGTTTCGGTCTCGTGGGTCGGGTGCTCGGGACGTATTCCAATGTCAGCTTGCGCCGGCACCATCTGGGCCACGTGGACGCCGCCCTGGGCGTGGGCGTGGCCGTGGTGGCGGTGCTCTTCACCGTCTGGCTGGTCGCCGCCGTCGTCTCCTCGCCCAACAGCCGCTTCACCTCGCTCGATGCCGCGGTCAACCGCTCGGACATCCTCCACTCCATCGACGACATCCTCCCGCAGGCCCCCTCGATCTTCGGCGACCTCCAGACCTTCCTCAACGACCAGGGCTTCCCGCAGGTCTTCTCGTCCCTCACCCCGCCGTCGGCGCCCAACGTCTCCACGCCGACCAACGCCCAGACGAGGAGCCTGGCCGACCCTGCCGTCTTCTCGACGGTCAAGATTCTCGGCATGGCCTGCAGCAACGAGCAGGAAGGCTCGGGCTTCGTCGTGGGGAAGGGTCTCGTGGCCACCAACGCGCACGTGGTCGCCGGGGAAGGTGCCGGCAACACGCAGGTACTCGTGGGCAACAACGCGTACAGCGCGACGACCGGTCTTCTTCGACCCCGAGTTCGACCTGGCCGTCTTGCGCACCAGTGCGCCGCTCGGTCCCGCCCTGACCATCAGCCCCGATGTCGTGACCGCGGGGACCCAGGCGGCCATTCTTGGCTATCCCGAGGACGGCGGTCTGAGCATCGGTCCGGCCGGCGTGGCCGAGGAGATCGAGGCCATCGGGAAGGACATCTACAACAGCAACTCGGTCACCAGAGGCGTCTACGCCCTCCATGCCTCGGTCTTGCCGGGCAACTCGGGCGGTCCCCTCATCGGGCCGGGCGGCCAGGTCATCGGGGTCGTGTTCTCGCGCTCGACCGTCTATCCCAACGTGGGCTACGCCCTCACCTCTCCGGGTGTGCTCGCCCGGGTGCAACAGGCCGAAACCCGCCACGCGGCGGTGGGAACCGGACCGTGCATCTCCGGCTAAGGCAAGAATGAGGCCATGAGCCAGCGCATCGAGGACTATGCCCTCATCGGAGACCTGCACACCGCGGCATTGGTCGGACTGGACGGGTCGGTCGACTGGCTCTGCCTGCCGCACTTCGACTCGCCGTCCTGCTTCTCTCGCCTGCTGGGCGCCGAAGAGCACGGTTTCTGGCGCCTGGCCCCCGCCGGCGGGGCCAAGGAGATCGTGGCCACCAGGCGCTGGTACCGGCCCGACACGCTCGTCCTCGAGACCGAGTTCGACACACCGACGGGGACGGTGCGCGTCACCGACTGCATGCCGGTACGCGACGAGCACCCCCACCTCGTCCGCTCCATCGAAGGCGTGAGCGGAAGCGTCGACATGCGAATGGACCTCACCGTGCGCTTCGACTACGGCGAGGTGGTGCCCTGGGTCACCACGCACGACGGGTTGACCCGCCTCACGGCCGGCCCCGACTCGCTGGCCCTGTGGCACAGGGTGGAGGTGGTGGGCCAGGAGTTGAGCTCGGTCGCCGAGTTCACCGTCACCGAGGGACAGCGCTACCCCTTCACCCTGGTCTGGTACCCGTCGCATGAGGAGCCGCCGCCACCGCTCGACAGCTACTACGCCGTCCACCTGACCGAGGCTTACTGGTCCGAGTGGGCCGCGCTCTGTTGCTACGTGGGTCCGTACAAGGACGCGGTCGTGCGCTCGCTCATCACGCTCAAGGCGCTGACCTACGAGCCGACCGGCGGCATCGTGGCCGCGCCGACTACCTCGCTCCCCGAGGCGCTCGGCGGCAACCGCAACTGGGACTACCGCTTCTGTTGGCTGCGCGACGCCACCCTGACCCTCGAGTCGCTCATGCGGGGCGGCTTCTACACCGAGGCCATGGCCTGGCGCGACTGGCTGTTGCGGACGGTGGCGGGCGACGTGACCAAGCTGCAGATCATGTACGGCGCGGCCGGCGAGCGCCGGCTCGATGAGTGGGAGGCCGACTGGCTCCCCGGCTACGAGAAATCCGTCCCCGTGCGCATCGGGAACGCCGCCTCGGAGCAGTACCAGCTCGACGTCTACGGAGAAGTGATGTCAGCCCTCTACTCGTCGGCTCACTCCGAGGGCGTGCACAGCCGCTCCGCCTGGGAGCTCCAGCGCAAATTGATCGAGTTCGTCGAGAAGGGATGGCGCGAGCCCGACGACGGCATCTGGGAGGTGCGCGGGCCCGCGCCGGCACTTCACCCACTCCAAGGTCATGGCCTGGGTGGCCGTGGACCGGGCGGTGCGCACGCTCGAGGAGTGGCCCGAGCTCAAGGGCCCCTTGGACAGGTGGCGTTCGCTGCGCAAGGAGATCTTCGACGAGGTGTGCGACAAGGGCTTCAACAAGAAGATCAACTCTTTCACCCAGTACTACGACTGCGACCTGCTCGACGCCAGCGTCCTCATGATCCCCCTCGTCGGCTTCCTGCCCGCCACCGACCCCCGTGTGGTCGGGACGGTCGAGGCGATCCAGCGCGAGCTGGTGGACCACGGCTTCGTGTTGCGCTACAAGACGAGCGACGACGGCGCGGTCGACGGATTGCAGGGCCGGGAGGGGGCCTTCCTGGCCTGCTCCTTCTGGCTGGTCGACTGCCTTCACATGATCGGGCGGACCGACGAGGCGGTGGAGATCTTCGAGCGGCTGCTCGCCCTGCGCAACGACCTCGGGCTGCTGGCCGAGGAGTACGACGCCTACGTCGGGCGCATGGTGGGGAACTTCCCGCAGGCCTTCTCCCACGTGTCGTTGATCAACTCGGCCTTCCGCCTGAGCGGGGCCGACCCGCTCGTCCCGGCCGGCGAGTCCCCGCCGGGCCTCGACAACAAGTCCGTCACCGCGCCGGTCATGGAGCGCATGAAGCGGATGGGCCGCATCAATGCGAGACGCCGGGCGGGCGCACCTCGGTGAGCGGGAGGCCACTCGCACGGCGGGCACCGCCATCGCCACGCCGAGGCCGGGCTGCACGTGCACGATCCCGAGAGCGGCGACGCCGTACCCGCCGTGCCGCCGCCCCGGGCTATCGCCCCGGGCGTGCTCGAGATCGACACGCTGCTCGGTGGCTGGGAGCGGGTGACGGCGGGCTATCTCATCGAGGGCAGCGCGCCCGTGCTCATCGAGACGGGGAGCCAGTCCTCGGTCCCGGTCTTGCTCGCCGCGCTGGGCCAGATCGGCGTGGGCCCGGCCGAGCTGGCCGGGGTCGCCGTCACCCACATCCACCTCGATCACGCCGGCGGGGTGGGCGACGTGGCCCGCGCCTTCCCGACGGCCACCGTCTACGTACACGAGAAGGGGGCGCGCCACCTGGCCGACCCGACCCGGCTGATCGAGTCGGCCGCCCGGGTCTACGGCCCTCTGCTCGATTCGCTCTACGGGCGCCTCGACCCCACACCGCCCGAGCGCCTGCACGTGCTCGGCGACGGCGAGGAGATCGATGTCGGTCCGGGGCGCACGCTCACCGCGGTGGACTCACCAGGTCACGCCAAGCATCACCTCGGGCTGCACGACTCGCTCAGCGGCGTCCTCTTCGCCGGCGACGCGGTGGGCGTGAAGCTGCCCGACGGCGGCGTCCTGCGCCCGTCGACGCCGCCGCCCGACTTCGACCTCGACCAGGCCCTGACCTCGATGCAAAAGTTCGCGGCCCGCCGGCCCAGCGCGATCGCCCTGGCCCACTACGGGCTGCTCGAGCAACCCGACGAGCTCCTGGCCGAGGCGGAGGAGACGTTGACCCTGTGGGCCGAGACGGCGGAGTCGGCCTATCGGCAGGGCACGGACATCGCCGATGCGCTGGCGGCGCGCTTCGATCCGCTCATGGGCGACGTCGATCCCGCCCACAAGGAGAAGCTCGACACCTTGAACGGCGTGCATTCGAACGCGGCGGGGTTCCGTCGCTGGCTCGAAGGGCGCGACGCACCGAAGTCCTGAAGTTCGCCTGAGGCTGGCCAAAGTGCCGCCGGAGGGCGTGGGCGCCGGCCGCGCTTAGACGACGAGCTTGGCCCGGAGCTCCTCTTGACGGAGTTCGAAGTCGTCCAGGGAGATGCGGCCTTCGGCCAGATCCTCGTGCAGCGCCGCGAACTCCTCGAGCAGGCGGGTCTGGTCGACGTCGTCGGCCGACGGGCCGTCGGGCTGATCGCCCGCCGCTGCCTTGTCCTCCTTGCGCGCCAGACGGTCGTCCATCTTGGCCTTGGCCCGATCCTTCTTGGCCTGGTCGCGCTGCAATTTTCCGAATGTGGAACGTGCGCGTGCCATCGGTTCACTCCTTTCCGGTCGCGGGGACGACCAGACGCTGCTGCAGGCAGGACGTGGGGCCCTGCCATTTTCATCGCATTTCGCCTCAATGCGAGGGCCTTCTGGACCCAGAGCGGAGGAGGTGGGATTTGAACCCACGGTGCCCATGAAGGCACAACGGTTTTCGAGACCGTCCGATTCGGCCGCTCTCGCACTCCTCCGGAGGAGAGACTAGTCGCTCTGGCCAGTTCCGGCGGTTGCGGAAGGCGCTGTACTCGCCCCGTTTGCCGGCGAAGAACGAGGTCAGGAGGGTGCTGCACTCCTGCGCGGCCACACCGGCGGTGACCGGGAGCTCGTGGTTGAGCCGGGGGTCGACACAGAGGTTGTAGAGGGTGCCGCAGGCTCCAGCCCGGGGGTCGACGGCCCCGAAGACGAGGCGGCCGACACGCGCCGCCACCAGGGCACCGGCACACATTGGGCAGGGTTCGAGCGTCACCACGAGGGTGACCTCGCCCAGGCGCCAGGTCCCCAGCCGGGCCGCCGTCTCGCGCAGGGCCAGCATCTCGGCGTGGGCGGTCGGGTCGTGGCTGGCCTCGCGCTCGTTGTGCCGGGCCGCCACCACGACGCCGTCGACCACGGTCACCGCGCCGACGGGCACCTCGCCGGCCTCGGCGGCGCGACGGGCCTCGGCCAGGGCCAGGGCCATGGCGTCCTCGTCGGTCAGCGCGGGGGCGAATCGGGCAGGGCGATGCCCCAGTATGGAGGGATCGGCGGCCCCGCCGGTTCAGCGCCGACAGGTGGGCCTCAGTGGCCGCCGGCGTGCGAGCCCGCGTGCGCCGCCGCCGGGTGGAGCACCTGCTGGAGCTTGGTCATGTCGGCCTGGAGCACGGTGACCCGGGTCCCGAACGATCTGAGGAAAGTTGCCAAGGTCGTTCGGGCTTGACCGATTGCGCCGCGCCGAAGGTGGCGATGTCGCTGCGCAACTGGCCGTCGAGGGCGTGGATCGGCTTGGTCGCGGCCGCCGGCGACGGTCGTGCCGGCCAGCACCGTCTCGTAGAGCTGGAGCGTGTCCACGTAGGGACCGGTCACCGTCGAGACCTGCTGGGGCGTCGGCAACGTGGGGATGTTCGCCATCTGCGCCGGCAACGCGGCCGTGGCGGACGCCGTGGCCGTGGTGGCGTCGCTCAGGCGGCGCCACGTCGGCGGCCGAGGCGCCTGGTCGTGGCGCCGGCCGCCGCGGTCGAGGTCGACGACGTCGTGTTCACCGGGGTGACGTGGATGTGGCGGGCGGCCACGCCGGCGATGGTGAGCACCAGGAAGATGGCGGCCAAGCCCGCCGATGGCCTTGCCGAGACGGCGGCGGTCGCTGGCCGACATGCCGGTGCGGGGCTGGGCGTGACCCGGCGTGGTTCGACCCGACCGGGCGTGACCCGGCGTGGCCTGGCCGACGGTCACCGAACGCTTGGCGTCGGCCACGTCGGTGGGCAGGGCCACCGGGGTGCGGGTCGTCTTGCCGCTCAGCAGCGTGTCGCGCGTCGTCTCGGTGACGCGGGTGAAGAGGCCCGTCGTCACGATGCGCTCCGCCCGTGCGGGGCTGCCCGACTCCGGGACGGCCCGCGCTTCGAACGGGCGCTCGCTCTCGATAATCCGGATATGGCTGACCCCGGCCATGTGCGCCGCGTTGGCCCGGGCCAGCGCGGTCACGGTGGCGGCCGACGATGCGGGCTCGCTGTTGCGCACGAGCGCAGGGCGGGCGTGGTGACCGAGGCGGTAGGTCGAGGCGACCGCGGCCACGGCCAGCACCGCGATGAGCGTGCTCGGCAAGAATGGTGCTCGGGCCCACGGCCACGCCCGCGCCGCCGCGGGTCCACAGCCCGACGAGCGCCAGGACGGCGAGAGCGAAGACGCCGGCGGCGACGAGCGCCGCTGGATGCGAAGTCCGAGGCGCCCGCGCGGTCGGGGCGGGGCGGTCCGCCGGCCCGGGCGCGCCCAAGGCTGCGCCAAGAGGCTTGGTCGGCCGAGCGGCCGGAAATTGGGTCCACGTTGCTGTCATCGGCCGCGAACCCGACCGCATTGAGCCATCTTTCGGCGAAACCCGCCTGGCGGAGGAGGTGGGATTTGAACCCACGGTTGGTTGCCCAACACACGATTTCCAGTCGTGCCGATTCGGCCGCTCTCGCACTCCTCCTGGTGCTGCAGCCTGGTCAGGCTAACGGCCCCGCGCCCCCTGATCGGCCGGATTCCGGGGTGGCTCCCGTCGCCGCCGCCCCGAGGACCGGACTCTGGCCCGTGAGCAGGCCATATGGCCAGAACCTGTCACTCGGAGATCACTTTTCGTTCATCTGGAGCTTCCATTTCGTTCACTTTCGTGTAACCTTCTCGAAAGCCCGGAAACGGCACAGCCGGGGCTCGAGCGGGGCCGGGGGCGGCCCATGGCGAGGGAGGACGAGCGATGAACGAGACCGAAGAGGCGAACGAAACGGCGGACGAGCTGGCGACCGAGAACGTCAACCAGAAGGACAGAAATCAGGGCCCCGAGACGGTCGGATTCCGCCGGGTGCTGCTCGTGGTGGACGAGAGCAGCGAGGCCCGGGCCGCCGCCCGCTACGCCGACGACGTGGCCCGCCAATTCGGCGGCACGGTGGCCACGTTGACGGTCACCGAGGCGAAGGCCCGGCAGCGGGCGGGGCATCTGAGCGGCACCACCCGGCGCGGGCGCGACGTCACGGCCTGCGCCGTGAGCGGCCCCACCGTCGGTGCCCGCAGCCACACGCTGGCCGAGGAGGTCGCCCGGGCGGCCGAGGGTTTCGGCGCCGACGTGGTCGTGCTCGGCCTGTCGCGCTCGCGCCTGGCCCGGCACCGCGTGGCCCCGAGCCTGCGCTCCCTGGTGGCCCAGGCCACCGAGGTGCCCGTCCTGCTGGCCCCGGCCGCCTGGGGCGACACCGACCAGCCAGCGGAACGCCGCAGCGACGCCGACGTCGATCTGCTGTCGGCCGACGGCGGCTCGGGTGCAGCGGGCGGTACGCCCGTGTTTGAGCACGTCGTCGTCGGCGCCACCGACAGCGAGAGCGGCACCCGGGCCGTGCGACGGGCCCTCGAGCTCGTCCGGGCCTCGGGCGGCACGCTGCACGTCGTCGCCGCGCTGGCGCCCAAGGAAGGTCCGGCACCAGACGTCCCCGAGGAGTTCCGCTACACCGACGCCGGCGCCGGGCAGGGCCGACTGGGTGCTGAGCCAGGCTCGGGCCCACGCGGGCGAGGCGCAGGTCCGGGTCACCACCCATCCCGTGCTGGCCGACCCGGCCGAGGCCCTCACCAAGGTGGCGGCGGACGAGCGGGCCGACCTGATCGTGGTCGGCTGTGGCCACCACGGCGACGACCGCCAGCTCTCCGGGCGTCGACCAGGCCGTCATGGACCGGGCCGACTGCGCCGTCCTGGTCGTCTGAGCTTTCTGGTCGCCGGACCCGGCCGCACCGCCTGATTTTCTGATCCGGCGTCACGGTCAGGTCCGGCGGCTCCGGTCGTCACCCCGCCGGGAGTGGGTCCGGGGGAACCCGGGCGGCGTCACCCACTAGCGTGGACGCCAGCACAGTCCCGATGTTCGGTGCGGTGGCCGGGTCCTGCGCAACGGCCGCTCGTGAATCGAGTCAGGGTCGGAAGGCAGCAGCTCTCAGCGGGTTTGGTCGGGTGCCGTAGTCAACCTGGCCGCCGTACCGAGCAGCGGGACGTGCTGTCTGAGCCCGTGGGTAGGCTCGGCCGACATGGCCTCCGCCCCCTTCGTCTCTCTCTACCGGCGCTACCGGCCGGGCCGGTTCAGCGAGCTGCGGGGCCAGGACCACGTCGTGCGCGCGCTGCAGAGCGCGGTGCGCGACGGCCGGGTCTCGCACGCCTACCTCTTCAGCGGGCCGCGCGGCACCGGCAAGACGTCGTCGGCCCGCATCCTGGCCAAGGCGCTCAACTGCGAGGCGCCGGTCGACGGTGAGCCGTGCGGCGTCTGCGCGTCGTGCCTCGAGATCACCGCGGGCAACTCCATGAACGTGCACGAGCTCGACGCGGCGTCGAACAACGGCGTCGACGCCATGCGCGACCTGGTGGCCCACGCCGGGCTCGGCACGCCCGGTCGCTGGAAGATCTACATCGTCGACGAGGTGCACATGCTCTCGACGGCGGCGGCCAACGCGCTGCTCAAGACGTTGGAGGAGCCGCCGGCCCACGTCGTGTTCGTGCTGGCGACGACCGACCCCCAGAAGGTCCCGCCCACCATCCGCAGTCGGACGCAGCATCTTGAATTCCGGCTCCTCGGCGCGGAGACGCTGACCGGCCTGCTCGAGTCGGTCAACGACTCGGCCGGGCTGGGCCTGGACGAGACCGCCGTGTCGGCGGCGGTGCGCCGGGGCCGTGGGTCTGCCCGTGATGCGTTGTCGGCCCTGGACCAGGTGATGGCGGCCGGGTCGTCCGAGGCCGCCCGCCCCGAGCTCTCCCAGGTGATCGATCCCCTGGCCGCGGGGTCGGCGCCCGAGGTGCTGGTGGCGGTCTCGGCCCTGCTGTCGGGGGGCTGGGGCGCCCAGCCGCTGGCCACCGAGCTGATCGACGACCTGCGCCAGGTCTTCCTGGCTGCGCTGGCGCCCGACCTGTGCGCCGTGGCGGGGGCCGAACGGGACCGCTACACGGGGTTGGCGGAGGCGATGGGGCTGCCGCGGGTCGTGCGCAGTATCGAGATCCTGGGGCAGGCCCTGATCGACATGCGCGAGGCCCCCGACGCGCAGGTGGTGCTGGAGATCGCTTTGGTGCGTGCCGTGCGTCCCGACCTCGACTCGGGGATGGAGGCGCTGTCCGAGCGGGTGGCCGTGTTGGAGCGCTCGGTGGCGGGGGCGCCGGCCTTCCCTCGCCCGGGCGCGGCGGCGGGCGGTGGCGGTGGGGCGGCTGCCCCGGCGCCCGCGGCTGCGACTGCGGCTCCAGCCGCGGCGGCGCCGGCACCGACGCCACCTGCGGCCGACGTGGGCAAGCGTCCGTCGCTCGGGGCGCTCCGGCGGAGCAAGGCGGCGGCGGAGGCCGGTGCACCGGCTCCTGCGGCGAGTGCGGCGGGTGCTGCACCACAACCGGCGACTGCTGTACCAGAAGTGGCGGCGCGGGCCGATTCCGCACCGACCGAGCCGGCCAACGTCTCGCAGGCCGACCCGGGCACGACGGTGCCGCCTGCACCTGTCGCCGCGCGCCCGGTCGATCGGGACAGCCTCACCGAGGCGTGGGGCGACACCATCCTGAAGGGGCTCCCGGCGCGGGCCAAAGCGCTCTACAGCGCGGGCCGCTTCGTCTCGGTCGACGCCGAAGGCGGCGCCCACTTCGCGTTGCCCAACGCGGCGCACCGCGATCGCTGCGTCGAAATGACGGCCACGGTCGAGTCCAGGCTCGGCGAGCATTTCGGCACGCCCGTCCGTTTGGTGCTCGAGGTGGACGACGACGCTCCGCCGGCAGCCGGGCGCGGCAGCGCGGGGAGCGGCGACGCAGGGAGCGGCGGCGGGAGTGGGAGCGGTCCGAGCACCCGCCCGTCGGGCGCGCCGGCCCCCGCCAGTGCGAGCGACGGCAGCGGCGCCCGCGACTACGAGCCCGAGGACGACTACGACCCGTCCGCCTTCGCCGCGCCGGCCCCCGATCCAGGCGACCAGGCCAAGGAGGCCGAGGCCCGCCTGCTCCAGGCCTTCCCCGGCGCCAGTGAAGTGGCGGGCTGAGCATGTACACCGGCCCGCTGCGCTCGTTGATCGACGAGCTCGGCCGCTTACCGGGGATCGGGCCCAAGTCGGCCCAGCGCATCGCCTTCCACATGCTCAAGGTGCCGTCGGACGAAGCGCGCCGGCTGGCCGACGCCATCATCGCCGTCAAGGAGCGCACGACACTGTGCGCAACGTGTTTCAACGTGGCCGAGATCGGGCGCGCTGTGCGCGGTGTGCAGTGACGACCGCCGCGACCCCGAGGTGCTGTGCGTGGTCGAGGACCCGCGCGACATCGTCGCCGTGGAACGCACCGGCTTCAAAGGCCGCTACCACGTGCTCGGCGGCGCGCTGAGCCCGCTCGACGGGATCGGCCGCGAGCAGCTCCGCCTGGCCGAGCTGTTGACCCGGGTGGACGAGGGAGTCATCCGCGAGGCGATCGTCTGCACCAACCCGACCATCGAGGGCGAGGCCACCGCCATGCTGGTGGCCAGGGAGCTGGCGCCCCGGGGCATCATCGTGTCCCGCCTGGCCAGCGGCCTCCCGGTGGGTGGCGACCTCGAGTACGCCGACGAGCTCACGCTCGGGCGTGCCCTCGAGGGCCGGCGTCCGCTCGAGGTCTGAGTTCCCACAGGAGCCACTCCCGCCCAGGTCGGACGGGGTGACCGCCGGCGCTCTGGCGGACCTGCGCAGGTTGCAACGGGGGATGGTAAACAGTGCCCGTTCCTCGGGGTCCTCACGCAGTGAACCCCCGATGCGGAAGGTACTGGTGCACCATGCGTACACGTCACCGCAGTGTCTGGACCGTTCTTGCCGGCTCGTTGCTGTTCGGCGGCTTGCTGGCCACCTCGGCGTCTCGTGGCCGCCGCGCCCGCCTCGGCGGCGCACGCCCACCACGCCCGACCTTCGGCCGGCGAACTCTGCGAACCCGGGAGCTACAGCTCCACCGGCACGACACCGTGCTTCGAGGCGCCGCCGGGGACCTACGTGCCCGACGCAGGCCAGACCTCGACCGATCTCTGTCCGGCGGGCACCTACAACCCGATTTCGGGCGCAGCGACCGAGGCCAGCTGCATCCCGGCGCCGCCCGGCACCTCCGCAGCGGCCGGGTCGGCCGAGCCCACCTCGTGTACCTACGGTACGTACAACCCTGACTCGGGCGAGGCATCCTGCTTCCTGGCCGAACCAGGTTTCTATGTCGACGCGATCGGAGCGACGACGCAGAGTGAGTGCGTCGCCGGCACCTATAGCGCGGACCCGGGTCAGCAATCCTGCACCGAGGCCCCGGCCGGCTCGTTCGTCAGCGCCCCCGGGTCGGCCGAGCCGATGTTGTGTGCGCCCGGCACGTACTCCTCGAGCCCGGGAGAAGCGTTGTGCACCGAGGCCCCGGCGGGGACCTTTGTCAGTGGGTCTGGGGCGACGGCGCCCATCGAGTGTTCCGAAGGGACCTTCAGCGCGGAGTCGGGACAGCAGTTCTGCACCCCGGCCCCGGCCGGCAGCTTCGTCGGGACGACGGGGGCGACCGCGCCCACCGAGTGCGCTATGGGCACGTTCAGCGCGGACCCCGGTGCGTCGGCCTGCACCCCGGCCCCAGCCGGCAGCTTCGTCGGGACGACGGGGGCCACCGCGCCCACCGAGTGCGCCATGGGCACGTTCAGCGCGGACCCCGGTGCGTCGGCCTGCACCCCGGCCCCGGCCGGCAGCTTCGTCGGGACGACGGGGGCGACCGCGCCCACCGAGTGCGCCGTCGGCAGTTACAGCCCCGATCCCGGTGCCGCCAGTTGCCTGCCCGCACCGGTCGACACGTACGTGGACTCCACAGGGGCGACCGCTCCCATCGCCTGCCCGGCCGGGACCTACACAGTCGGCACGGGTTCCACCAGCGAAGCGGACTGTCTCGCCTTGGCGCCGACCATCAAGTCCATCAGTCCCGCCAGCGGACCGGTCGGCAAGACCGTGACCATCAAGGGCACGAACCTGTCGGGCGCTATCACGGTCAGCTTCGGCAAAAAGGCAGCCGCCATCGTCTCCGACACGGCCACCAAATTGAAGGTCAAGGTGCCGAGCGGGGCCAAGAGCGGAAAGATCAAAGTGGTGACGCCGGGGGGAACTGTCAAGAGCCCGACCTCGTTCAAGGTGACCTGACCGCGAACTGAAGGTAAAGGACAGCGTCGCTCCGATGACTGCACCCTCGCTGCCATGAGCACAGTGGTCACGACCAAGGCCGCCCGCCGTGACCACCGTGCTCCGGCCTAGGGGGCGTTTCGAGCTTCCGACTTGTTGCCGCGTGACTGCATTGAGTCACTCCCTGAACCGGTCCCGCTTCGACCGGAGCGACGGTAACGATGTGCCTCGTGGGCGGCAATACGTCAATATACGTAGGCGATCCGGTGTTTTTGGCGATTCGACCGGTGTTCGTTTCGAGGTGATGGCGGTGCGGTTGGGAGTGAAGGATCTCGAGCGAGCGCTCGATGTGCTCCAGGTGGTGTCGCGGGCCGAGAGCCGCGACGAGTTCCTCCGTTGCGCCGTGGAAGCCGCGCAGGAGTTGATCCCCTGCATGATCGCCGCGGTGAACGAGGTCGACCCGGCCGCGGGACGGTTCGCTGTTTGGTACGAGCCGGAGTCCTACGCGATGCCACCGAAGACGTCAGAGCTCCTGCTCGAATACGGCGACGAGAACCCGCTCATCGCCCATTACAACACCACCGGCGACGGCTCGGCCCTCCGCTTCAGCGACTTCGTGACGCGCGATGAGCTGCACGACACCCACCTGTACCAAGAGCTCTACCGGGCGATGGGGATCGAGTACCAGATGTCGGTGACCCTCCCGGCCCAGGCCCCGATGATCTTCGCCCTCGTCCTGGCCGACCACGACCGCGACTTCTCCGAACGGGACCGGGCCGTGTTGAACCGGATCCGGCCGCACCTGGCCCAGATGTGGCGCAACGTGCGCGACCTGGACCGGCTGCGCGCCCTCGTCAGCACGGCCCAGGAGGTCTCGCTCGACCAGGGGTGGGGCGTGATCATGCTCTGGGACACCCCCGAGGAGCTCACGCCGGGCGCGTTCGTGACCCTCTACCGTCACTTCGGCAAACCCTCGGCGCGCTCGCCCTTCCCGGCCCGGGTCGAGCGGTGGCTGTGCGACCAGCGGGCGGTGGCGGCCCGCGACGACGCGCTGACTCTGCTGCGCCCGCTCTCGGCCCAGGCGGCCGACGGCCGGCGCGTCGTCCTGCGGTACCTGCCCGCCGGCCGCACGCATCCCGATGCCATCACGGTCGGCGTACCGGTGGCCACCGGTGCCCGCGACCTCGAGTCATTGCGCTTGACCACCCGTGAGGCGGAGGTGACACATCTCGTCGTCACCGGGTTGGCCAACAAGGAGATCGCCCGGCGGCTCGAGGTGTCGCCCGGCACCGTGCGCAAACACCTCGACAACATCTACCGCAAGGTCGGGGTGCAGAGTCGCTCCTCGTTGACCGCATTCGTCTTCGACGTCAGCGGTGGCTGACCCGAGGTGGTCGCAGAACGACGGGTCGCCGACAGGCGCCGCGCTGGTTCGTAGACTCACCCTTCGACAGTCATGATCGGCATCGCGCCCTGCCCACCGCCCCCCATTGAGGGGACGATTCAGCTTCCGGGGCGCCGCCGCCTCGGGTACGCCGAGTTCGGCGACCCCACCGGCCCCCTCGTCCTGTGGTTCCACGGGACCCCGGGCGCCCGGCGCCAGGTCCCCCTCGTCGGCCGGCGCGCCGCCGAGCGCCTCGGTCTCCGCGTGGTCTGCCTCGAACGCCCCGGTGTCGGCGACTCGACCGATTACATGTACCCCCAGGTGCGAGATATCAGCGACGACGTCGCGCTGGTGGCCGATCTCCTGGGTCACGACCGCTTCATGGTCGTGGGCCTCTCGGGCGGCGGCCCCTACGCGCTGGCCTGCGCCCACGACCTGCCGTCGCGCGTCGTGGCCGTCGCCCTCATGGGCTCGGTGGTGCCGACGGTCGACGACGAGGAGCTGGCCGAGGGCCTGGTCGCCCTGACCCGCCAGTGGAACGACACGCTCCGTCTGGTACGTGTGCCCGTGGGTCTGGGGCTGACGGGGCTGGTGCGGGTGGCCACGCCGTTCGCCAAGTTCGCGCTGGGGGCGTTCGCCCGGCTCCTCCCGCCGGGCGACCAGCGGGTGCTCGGCGACCCCGACATCGAGTCGATGTTCGTCGACGATCTCGTGACGGGCACCGGCCGCCAGTGCCGGGCGGTCATGAACGACCTCATCCTCTTCGGCCGCCCCTGGGGCTTCCGTCTGGCCGACGTCAGCGTCCCGGTCTACTGGTGGCACGGCGACACGGACCCCTTCGTGCCGATTGAGCAGGCCTACCGCGCCGCCTCGCTGCTGCCCGACGTGGAGTTCGTGGTGCGGCCGGGCGAGAGCCACCTCGGCGAGTTCGCCGCGGCCGACCAGGTGCTCACCACCCTCACGGGCGTCTGGGAGAGCGAGTCGGGCGGGATGGGCGCCATCGTCGCCCTGCCCGATTTCGACGACCCCGCGGAATCGGGCCCCGCCACCATCTCGTAGAATTCGCAGATGCGCATCGCCATCGTGGGAGCGACCGGCCAGGTCGGCGTGGTCCTGCGCTCGATCCTGCTCGAGCGCAACTTCCCCGTCACCTCCATGCGATACCTGGCGTCGGGCCGCTCGGCCGGCTCGACCCTGCCCTGGGGCGACGAGGACATCGTCGTCGAGGACGCGGCCACGGCCGATCTCTCGGGCATCGACTTCGCCCTGTGCAGCGCCCCCGCCTCGGTGTCCCGTGAGCTGGCCCCCCGCCTGGCCGCCGCCGGCGCCATCGTCATCGACAACTCGTCTGCCTGGCGCCAGGACCCCGACGTGCCCCTCGTCGTGCCCGAGGCCAACGTCGACGCGCTGCGCTCGATCCCCAAAGGCATCGTCGCCAACCCGAACTGCACGACCATGGTGGCCATCCCGGTCTTCAAGCCGCTGCACGACGAGGCGGGGCTCACGCGCCTCATCGTCTCCTCGTACCAGGCCGTCTCGGGCACCGGCGTCAACGCCGTGCGCGAGCTGGCCGAGCAGGTGGCCAAGACGGCCGACCGGGCGGCCGATCTGACCCTCGACGGCCGGGCGGTCGACTTCCCGCCCTCGTCCGTGTACCCGGTGCCGATCGCATACAACGTGATCCCGCTGCAGTTCGAGATCGTCGACGACGGCTCGCTCGAAACGGACGAGGAACAGAAGTACTGCAACGAATCGCGCAAGATCCTCGGCCTGCCCGACCTCGCGGTCACGGCGACGTGCGTGCGCGTGCCGGTCTTCACCGGTCACTCCGCTGCGATCGTCGCCGAGTTCGAACGCCCCATCACTCCGGAGCGTGCCACTGAGGTGCTACGTGCCGCGCCGGGAGTCGAGCTGGCCGACGTCCCGACGCCGCTGATGGCAGCAGGCCGCGACGTGTCCTACGTCGGCCGCATCCGGCGGGCCCAGGGTGGTTCCAACTCACTAGCCTTCTTCGTCGCCGGCGACAACCTGCGCAAGGGCGCCGCGCTCAACGTGGTGCAGATCGCCGAAGCGCTGCGCGACCTGCGCGCCTAGACCGCGAGCGCTCCCCGTCTCGCCCGGGGCCCGACCTCCCGACGTTCAGCCTGTTGGACCAGCCCGTGTTCGACCTCGATGCAGCTCTCGAACAACGCGGCGCAATCGGTGGTTCGACCAAGATCGTCGGGATCGACGGTCACGGTGGTGCGGGCAAGTCCACGCTGGCCCGGTATGTGGCCGACCGGATGCAGATCGAGACGGTGCACACGGACGACTTCGCCAGCTGGGACAACCCGAAGGACTGGTGGCCACTGGTCATCGAGCAGGTCCTGGAGCCGATCCGGACGGGAGCACGAACGCTGAGCTACCAGCGCTCGCAGTGGTGGCCGGGTCATCGGCCCGAACCCGTGGTCGATCAGCCGGTGACTGACGTTGTCGTGTTGGAAGGGGTGGGTTCGTTGCGCCGCGAGTTCCGCCCGTACCTGAGCGTTGCCCTCTTCGTCGATGCGCCGCGCGAGGTCTGCATTGCTCGGGGGACAGCGCGCGACGCAGCGTTGGGCAGCAAGGAAGAGATCGTTGCGCGCTGGAACCAATGGTTCGACGATGAGGTCGGGTACATGGCGCGGGACGATCCGCAATCATTCGCGGACGTCGTCGTGGACGGAGCCAGGCCCTTCGAGGACTCGCTCGGGCTTGGGTCGCACCGTCGCTGAACCGATGCACCCAGGTCCATCCGCCGTTCGGAGTCCGGCGAAACGGCTCGGTCGGCCTCCGGCAGCAGCGTTGCGAAGAGGACGCCCGGCTGCTGCGAGGTGCGTTGCTCAGTCGGGCCCGGGCGAAACGGGCTCGGGGCTGCCTGTCACGAGCGAGGCCAGGCGCCGGGCCAGGTTGACGGCGTGGTCGCCGAAGCGCTCGTAGAACCGGGCCACCATCGCCAGCTCAATGGCGACGGGCAGGGACATGGTGCCGGCCACCAGTTCGGCCGTCAGCGTGACGTGCAGGTCGTCGAGCTCGTCGTCGATGTCGTCGATGGAGGTGGCCGCCTCGGGTGAACGCTCGGCGAACGCGTCGGCTGTCTCGCGCCAGATGGTGGTGGCCACCTCACCCATGCGCTCGACCAGGCCGCGACTGCGGGCCGACATCTCGGCACCGAGCCCGCGGGCGGCACGACGGGCGATGTGCTCGGCCAGGTCGCCGTTGCGCTCCATGTCGGGCAGCATGCGCAGGATCGCCACGTATTCACGCCGCTCGTCGGGCGTGGTGTCGCCGTGCACGAGCTGCTGTTGCACGGTGTTGAGGATCTGCCCGATCAGCTTGTCCACGACCTCGTCGCGCTGGACGAGGAGCTTGGCCGCGTCCCGATCGCCAGTCAGCAGGGCATGGGTGGCGCCGGCGATGCCTTCGCCCACCAGCGCGAAGACCTGGGCGAAGAGCCGGTCGATCTCGTGCGGTTCGGGCACCGTGGGAGGCCACAGTCGGCTGCTCCATGGCCAGCGGGCCGATCTGGAGTTGGGGCTCATCCTGGGCCTCGCTGCTGCGCTGGTCGTTCTCCCTGGCTTCGGCGTCGCCTTCGGAGTGCGCCTTGCCGATCTTCGTGCTGGTCCCGAGCCGGAAGGCCATATCGCCTCACGCTACCGCCGGTGATCCGGACTCCTTCACCGGTGCCCCGAACCCTCACGGAGCAGCCTCCGAAGGGTCCGCGCAGGGTCAGCGAAGGTGCTCACCCCGGGTTCCTCCCGAGCAAAGAACGGGGCGTGACCAGGTAGAAGACCATCCACGACCCTGATACACCCTCTCGTTACCTTGGCTTTCATGATCATCGGTGTCGTCATCGGGTTGGCGGTCGGGCTTGCCATCGGCCTCGGGTGGGCCGTCGTGCGGAACGCCCGAGTCTCGGGCGAGGCGCGGGTCGTCGCCGGTCGTCTCGCCGACGCGCAGCAGCGCCTGACCGAAGCGCAAGCCGTCGCCGTCCAACAACAGCAACGTCTGGCCAGCGTCACCGCCGCCGCGCACGAGGCAGAGACGCAGCGGGCCGTCCTGGCCAACGAGTTGCGCGTGCTGCGTGACCACGAAGGAGAGGCGGCGGCGCGGGCCGAGGCCGAGCGACGCATGCTCGAAGGCACGTTCTCGCGCTTGTCCGAAGAGGCGTTGGCCCGCACCAGCCAGCAGTTTCTCGCCCTGGCCGACACTCGGTTCGGCCAGGCGCGCACGGCGGCGCAGGGAGACCTGTCGCAGCGCCAGGAGGCGATCGAGCAGCTGTTGCACCCGTTCCGCGAGACCCTGGCCCGCTACGAGCGTGGGCGTCCAGGACATGGAGCGGCAGCGTCAGAACGCGTACTCGACCCTCAACGAGCGCGTTGCCGCGCTGCGTGACGGTCACGATCGCCTGCAGCAGGAGACGCACAACCTGGTGACGGCGCTGCGCTCGCCGCAGACCCGTGGTCGGTGGGGCGAAATGACCTTGCGCCGTTCCGTCGAGGCGGCGGGCATGCTCGCGCACGTCGACTTCGACGAGCAGCAGTCGACCGCCGTCGGAGGGCGGTGTGCTCCGCCCCGACATGGTGGTGCACCTCCCGGGTGGGGGTGAGGTCGTCATCGACTCGAAGGTTCCGCTCGACGCCTTCCTCCACTTCACCGAGGCCCAGAACGAGGAGGATCGGAAGAACTTCCTCACCAAGCACGCCCGCCAGCTGCGCACCCACATCGACCAGCTGGCCAAGAAGGAGTACTGGAAGCAGTACGACGGATCGCCGGAGTTCGTGGTGGCCTTCATCCCGGGCGAGCCGCTGCTGGCCGCCGCCTGCGAGGCCGACGCCACCCTGCAGGAGTACGCCCTGAACAAGCGGGTCGTGCTGGCCACCCCGAACACCCTGGTCGCGGCGCTGCGCACCATCGCACTGTCGTGGCGTCAGGACACGCTGGCCGAGAACGCCCGCGAGGTGAAGGAGCTCGGGGCAGAGCTCTACGAGCGGTTGCGCACCTGGACCGGTCACATGCAGTCGCTCCAGAAGAGCCTCGCTTCCAGTGTCGAGGCCTACAACAAGGCCGTCGGCTCGCTCGAGTCACGTGTGCTGGTCACCGCGCGCAAGCTGCCCGGACTCGGCGTCATCGACGGCACCTCGGCCCAGATTCAGGAGCTGACTCCGATCGAGTCGGCGCCCCGGCGCCTCCAGGCGGTCGAGCTGATCGACGACGAGGACGACCTCGGGACTCCGACGATCCTGTCGTTGCCCGAGGGGAACGCCAGCACCGGCTCGTAGGCCCGACCGTCTGGGCCCTCACGCTGGGCCGCGAGGCGGCTGACCGACAGGCAACACCCGCGACGTACTCTGCCCGGGTGCTGCACGTCCACCGCTCCGATCGGGCCGACGCGCTGGTGTCGATGCTGGCGGACCTGGTGGCCGTCCCGCTCGACGACCCGATGACGCCCGAAGTCGTGTCCGTGCCGACCCGGGGCATCGAGCGCTGGCTGACCCAGCGCCTGTCCTCGACGTTGGGGGCGAGCCCCGGAGGACACGACGGAATCTGCGCCAACGTCGATTTCCCGTTTCCGGGGTCTCTGGTCTCGAGCGCGCTGGCTCTGGCCTCGGGCACCGACCCCAAGGCCGACCCCTGGTTGCCCGAGCGAGCGGTGTGGCCGCTCATCGAGGTGGTCGAGGAGCACTTCGACGACGTCTGGCTGGCGCCGCTGGCCCAGCACATCAGGAACTCCGAGACGGTGGAGGAGTCCAAGCGTTTCTCGAGCATCCGCCACGTCGCCGATCTCTTCGATCGCTACGCGGTGCACCGGCCGGCCATGTTGCAGGAGTGGGCCGAAGGCGGCGGCGCTGGATCTCCCCGCCGGCGTGGACGAGCCGGGCGGCGATGCGTTCTGGCAGGCTCAGTTGTGGCGGCTTGTTGCGAGAGCGGATCGGGCGGCCGAGCCCGGCCGAGCGCCTGCTGGCGGCCTGCGACCAATTGCGGGCCGAGCCGGAGCTGCTCGACCTTCCGCCGCGCCTGTCGCTGTTCGGCCTGACCCGGCTCCCGGCGAGCTATCTCGACGTGCTCGACTGCGGTGGCGGCGGGCCGCGACGTCCACCTCTTCCTGCTGCACCCGTCGCCCGTTCTCTGGGAACGCCTCTCGGAGGAGGCCGGTCCGGAGTCCCGGTTCATCGTCCGCAGCCAGGACCCGACGGCGAGCGCACCACGCAATCCGCTCCTTGCTTCGTGGGGACGCGACGCCCGGGAGATGCAGCTGGTGCTCGGGGGCGCGGTCGCCCACGGCGACACCGTGTCGGTGTCGACGGACGGACGGAGAAGTGGGCCCCGATGCGGCTCCGGTGTCGAGTTGCGTCGGGCGTCGAGTCTGCGTCGGGCTCCGGTGGCGACCACTCTCTGCTGCGCCGGCTCCAGGAGGACGTGCGCTTCGACCGCGCTCCGGTCGGGGCGGGAGCGGTGGTGGCCGTCGGGGCCGATCCCCGCCCGACGCTCGACCCGGAGGACGAGAGCATCCGCGTGCATTCGTGTCACGGGCGGGGACGTCAGGTCGAGGTCTTGCGCGATGCCATCCTGCATCTCCTCGAAGACGATCCCACCCTCGAACCCCGGGACATCATCGTCATGTGTCCGGACATCGAGAACTTCGCCCCGCTCATCCAGGCCACGTTCGGTGGCCATGACCTGAACGAGGGCGGGTCCGACCCCTCGCGCTCGCTCGAGGTCCGACTGGCCGACCGCTCCCTGCGCCAGACCAACCCGGTGATGGGGGTGCTGGCGGAGGTTCTCGAGCTGGCGACCGCTCGCATCACGGCCACCGAGGTGCTCGACTTGGCCGGGCGCGAGCCGGTGCGGCGCCGCTTCCGCTTCAGCGACGACGACCTCTTCCGGCTCGAGGAGTGGGTGGACGGGGCCTTCGTGCGCTGGGGCTTCGACGCCGAGCACCGGGGCTCGTTCCAGCTGGCCGACCTCGGGGCCAATACCTGGCAAGCCGGTCTGGACCGTGTGCTGCTCGGGGTGACGATGGCCGACGAACGCCAGCGGCTCTTCGGCGGCGCGCTCCCGCTCGACGACGTCGACAGCAGCGACATCGAGCTGGCCGGGCGGGTGGCCGAGTTCCTCGAGCGCTTGCAGGTCGCGCTCGACCTTCTCGAGTGGAACCCGCGACGTCAAGGCGTGGGCCGACACGCTGGCCCGCATTTCCGATTCCCTCACCGCCACGTCGCCGCGCGATGCGTGGCAACGGGCCCAGCTGACCACGCTCCTCGACGAGCTCGTGGGCGAGGCCACCGTCGACGAGACGGTGAGTGCCGGTCGATCTGACGTGCGACGACGTGCGCTCGGTCATGACGGACCGCCTCAGGGGGAAGCCGACCCGGGCGAATTTCTGCACCGGGCACCTCACCGTCTGCACGTTGGTGCCCATGCGGTCGATCCCCCACCGCGTCGTCTGTCTGCTGGGTCTGGACGACGGGAGCTTCCCTCGCCACATCGAACGCGACGGCGACGACCTGACGAGCCTCTCGCCACGGGTCGGTGACCGCGACGTGCGCAGCGAAGATCGCCAGTTGCTGCTCGACGCGCTCCTGGCCGCCCGCGACAACCTGATCATCACCTATTCGGGTCGCGACGAGCGCTCCAATCTGCATCGCCCGCCCGCCGTGCCCGTCGGCGAGCTGCTCGACGTCGTCGATCACACCGTCTGCGGGTCGAAGGGCCGGGCACGTGACGACATCGTGGTGGCACATCCGCTCCAGCCCTTCGACCCGCGGAACTTCGAACGCGACGCGCTGGTGCCGGCCGGCCGTGGAGCTTCGACTCCCTCCAGCTGGCTGGGGCCGAGGCCGCACTCGACCCCGCGCCAGCGCCCGCCCCTCGTTTCTGGAGAACCCACTGCCGCCCTACGAGGGCGACTCCCTCGGCCTGGACCAGCTGGAGCGCTTCTTGCGCCACCCGGTCCGGGCCTTCCTGCGCGAGCGGCTCACGGTGTCGCTGCGCAGCAAGACGCGGGACTTCGAGGACGCGATCCCCATTGAGCTCGATGCACTCGATCGCTGGCAGGTGGCCGACCGTGTCCTGCAGTCTCAGCTCGAGGGCGCGAGTCAGGAGTCATGCCTGACGGCGGAGGTGGCCCGCGGTGGTCTCCCGCCGGGGCGGCTCGCCGACGCGTTGCTCGACGAGATCACCGATCCGCTCGACGAACTGGTTCGGGCGGGCCAGAGCACTGGCACTGAGGCGCCGTCGTCGCTCGACGTGCACGTCGAGCTGCCCGGCGGGCGCACCCTGGTCGGCACGGTGGCGGGCTTGCGCGGCGACGTCGTGCACACGGTGACCTATTCGAAACTCGGTCCTGCACCGCGCCTCATCGCCTGGCTTCGTCTGCTCGCGCTGACGGCGACCTACCCCGACCGCCCCTTCGAGGCATGCACCATCGGGCGCAGCCGGAGCAGGAAGTTCACGATCTCCACGGCCCGGATCGAAGCCCTCGGGGCGGACGCGCGAGAGTCGTCGCGCGACGGCGACGCTGCACCTGCACACCCTGGTCGACCTCTTCGAGCGGGGCATGACCGAGCCGTTGCCGCTCTACGCCAAGACCTCGGCCGCCTGGGCCGACGCGGTGGCGACGGGCGGAGACCCGATGGCCGCGGCACGGGACTGCTGGGCCTCGGGCTTCAACTTCGACCAGGAGGACAGGGATCCCGAACACCAGCTGGTGCTCGGCGAGCGAGGTTCTCTTCGACGACCTGCTCGCGTCTGCCGGGCGCGCCGCGCGCAGACGAGGCTGTCGTGGCAACCCGGGGAGACGACCCGGCTCGGGGTCTACGCCGGCCGGCTGTGGGGAGGGCTCCTGGACCACGAGCAGGTGGTCGACCAGTGAACGGCGCCGCTGGCGTTGGTGCCGCCCCTTCCGGCTCCGCAGCCCTTCGATGTGTGCGGCGAGCTGCCCCGTGGGATGACGCTGCTGCAGGCCAGCGCGGGCACGGGCAAGACGTTCACCATCGCCGCCCTGACCACGCGCTACGTCGCCGAGGGCATTCTGCCGATCGACCGGCTCCTCGTCATCACCTTCACCCGCATGGCGACCGGCGAGTTGCGCGAGCGGGTGCGCGACCGCCTGGTGCGTGCCTTCGACGGGCTGGTCGACATGCTCGACGGTGCGGGTGGTCACGAAGACGACGAGATCGTGCTGCTCCTGGCCCGGGGGGAACGGGCCGAGGTCGAGGCCCGTCGTGACCGTCTTGGCAAGGCCATCGCCGACTTCGACGCCGCCACCATCGAAACGACCCACGGCTTCTGCCTCCAGGTCCTCTACGGGCTGGGCACCGCGGGGGACGTCGATCGGGAGGTGACCCTGGTCGAGGACGTCAGCGACCTCAGGGAGGAGGTCGTCGACGACCTCTACCTCCGCAAGTTCGCCACGCGGCCGAACCCGCTGCAGTTCAGCCGGAAGCAGGCCATGGAGATCGCCAAGTTCGTGCTCAACCATCCGGACGCGGACATCGTGCCGCCGCTCTCGCAGCAGCAGGACCTGCCGTCCATCCGCCGGCGCTTCGCCGAAGCGGTGCGCGAGGAGATGGAGCGCCGCAAGAAGACGCTCAAGATCATGACCTACGACGACGTCCTGCTCCGGCTGCGGCGCACCCTGCTCGACGAAGTGCGGGGCCCGGTGGCCTGCGCCCGCCTGCGCGAGCGGTACGACGTCGTCCTGGTCGACGAGTTCCAGGACACGGACCCGGTGCAGTGGGACATCATGCACCGCGCCTTCGGCCAGGGTGAGGCGACGCTGGTGCTGATCGGCGACCCCAAGCAGGCGATCTACGCCTTCCGCGGCGCCGACGTGCACGCCTACCTCGACGCCAACAAGGTGGTCCAGTCCGAGTGGACGCTTGACGTCAACTGGCGGAGCGACCAAGGGCTGCTCGAGGCCTACGACGCGCTCTTCGCCGACGCGCAGCTGGGCTATGCCGACATCGCCTACCGGCCGATCCGTGCCGCGGACGCCCACCAGGAGTCGCGCCTCGATCGGCGCACCCGAACCGGCCCCACTCCGCTTCCGCATGGTGCACGCCAGCGACGGCCTCGTGCCCCTCACCGCCAGGAAGGCACAGCCCAAAATGCCCGACACCCGGGCCCTGATCGCCCGGGACCTGGCGGCGGACGTGGTGCAGATGCTCGAGGCCCGTCCGCAGCTCGTCACCCGGCGCCGTGACGGCAGCGAGGCCGAGCGCACCACGCTGCACCCCGGCCACATCGCCGTGCTGGTCCGGACCAACTCGCACGCGACCATGGTGCGTGACGCGCTCCAGGCGGTGGGCGTGCCCGCGGTGATCGGCGGCTCGGGCTCGGTGTTCGCGACCGGCGCCGGCCCAGGAGTGGCTGCGGCTGCTCGAGGCGCTCGAACGCCCGACGGCGCGCGACCGGGCCTCGCTCGTCGCGCTGACGCACTTCGTCGGCTGGACGGCCGAAGAGGTGGCGTCGGCGTCGGAGGAGGCTTGGGAGGATCTGCACTGGTCCCTCCACCAATGGGCGGCCCTCTTGCGCGACCAGGGCGTCGCCTCGCTGTTCGAGACGGTCAGCAGCGCCCGCGACGTGCCTCGGCGGGTGCTCGAGCGCTCTTCGGGCGAGCGCTTCATGACCGACCTCCGGCACATCGCCCAGCTCCTCCACGAAGCGGGCGTGTCCGAGGGCCTGGGACCGACGGCGATGGCCACGTGGCTGGGACGTCGCATCCACGATGCGGCACGCGACGCCGAGAACGAGGAACGGGCGCGGCGACTCGAGTCCGACGCCGAGGCGGTCCAGGTCATCACCATCCACCGCAGCAAGGGCCTGGAGTTCCCGATCGTCTACTGCCCGGCGACCTGGGACGGCCGGGGCAGCACGTCGGAGGTGCCCGTCTTCCATGACCCGAGCCACGGGCAACCGGCGGACGATCGACGTGGCCCACGAGGGCAACGACTTCAACAAACACCAGAAGCTCGAGCTCGAGGAAGGGTCGGGGCGAGGACCTTCGCCTGCTCTATGTCGCCCTGACCCGGGCCTGTCACCAGGCCATCGTGTGGTGGGCCGGCGCCATGGACAGCCAGCATTCGCCGCTGGCCCGACTGCTCTTCGACCGCGACCCCGATGGACTCGTCCCCCCGTACGGGGCCAAGGTGCGCAGCGACGAGGAGGTCGAGGCGGCGGCCCGTGCGCTCGGTCCTCGGGTGGCGGTCGAGCGGGTGGGGCCACCACCGACGGTGCGCTGGCACGTCGATCGCGGCGCTCCGCCGCGGCTCGAGGCGGCACACTTCGACCGCACGCTCGATACCGAGTGGCGACGAGCGTCGTACTCGAGCATCACCGCGGCCTCCCACGACCAACCCGCCATCGGCAGCGAGCCCGAGCAGCGCTTCACCTCCGACGAAGAGGTCCTTGCTCCTCCGGTGCTCGACGAGGTGGCCCCGACGCTCCTGGCCGAAGGGGCGCGAGCGGTCGCGCTCGGCCTGGCCGACATGCCGGGCGGCGCCTTGGTGGGGACGGTGGTGCACAGCGTCTTCGAGCGGCTCGACTTCGATGCGCCCGACCTCCCCTCGGCGGTCGGCGAGGCGCTCGAGCGCGAGACGACCTGGCGCAACGTCGATCTCGGTGGGACCGAGGCGCGGCGGTGGCCGGGTTGTGCCGGGCCCTCGCGTCGCCGCTCGGTCCTCTGGCCGACGGCATCGCCCTGCGTGACATCACCCGCCGGGATCGCCTGGACGAGCTGACCTTCGAGATCCCGCTCGTCGGCGGGGACACGCCGGTCACCACGCTGCACGTCGGGCGTGCTGGCCGACCTGCTCGAATCGCACCTGCCGGCGAAGGACCCGGTGGCCCGCTACGCCAGCCGCCTCCGCGATCCGTCGCTCCACGCCATGCTGCGCGGCTATCTGACCGGAAGCCTCGATCTGGTGTTCCGGCTTGCCGGGCGACCGCTACGTCTTGGCCGACTACAAGACGAACCGGCTGGCGGCGGCCGACGAGACGCTCACGGCGTGGCACTACCGACCCGAGGCGCTGCAGGCCGAAATGGTGGCCGCCCACTACCCGCTCCAGGCCGTGCTCTACTCGGTCGCGCTGCATCGCTACCTGCGCTGGCGCCTGCCCGGCTACGAGCCCGAGACCCACCTCGGCGGCGTCCTCTACCTGTTCGTCCGCGGCATGAGCGCCGTCGAGCCGACCTTCTTCGACGATCAACCCTGTGGCGTGTGGTCGTGGCGCCCGCCCGCCGCGCTGGTGACCGCGTTGAGCGATCTCTTCGACCGGGGCGCGCCGTGACGATCGTCGAGGGGACCGACACCTTCGACGCCACGCTGGCCCTCGGTGCGTCGGGCTTGCTGCACGATCTTCAATCGCGCCGGTGTCCTGACGACGTCGGATGTCCACGTGGCGCGGCGCCTGGGCCGGCTGGGCGCGGTGGCCGACGATCGGGTCTCGCTCGCCGCCGCCCTGGCGGCGCGGGCGCCCCGCCTGGGCCATGTCTGCGTCGATCTGGCGACGGTCCGGGCCACCGCGGATGCCGATGTCGACGATGCCAGGCGACCTCGACCAACTGCCATGGCCCGATCCGGAGGAGTGGCTGGCGGCTCTGGCCGAGAGCCCGCTGGTGGGCGACGACCGCCCGCTGCACCTCGTGGACACGACGCTGTACCTCGACCGGCTGTGGACCGACGAGCAGCAGGTGGCGCGCGACTTGCGCGCACGCGCCGCGACGCCGGCGGGCGACGTCGACCCGGATCGCTTGGCCTCGGGCCTGCACCGCCTCTTCGACGGGAACGACCTCCCCGATCTGCAGCGCCTGGCGGCGGCAGTGGCGGTGCTCCGGTCGGTGTCGGTCGTGGCCGGAGGGCCCGGCACGGGGAAGACGACGACGGTGGCGCGAGTGCTGGCCCTGCTGGACGAACAGGCGTCGGCGGCGGGCCGTCGCCCTCCGCTGATTGCGCTGGCCGCGCCGACCGGCAAGGCGGCCGCTCGACTCGAGGAGGCGGTCCGAGCGGGCGCGGGATCCATGCCGGTCGATGCCGATGTGCAGGAACGGCTCGGTGCCCTGACCGGAGTGACGCTGCACCGGCTCCTCGGCTTCAACCCGGGCAATCGGACCCGCTTCCGGCACAACCGGCTGAACCGTCTGCCCCACGATGTGGTGGTGGTCGACGAGACCTCCATGGTCTCGCTGTCGCTCATGGCCCGGCTGGTCGAGGCGGTGCGGCCCGAGGCCCGACTCATCCTGGTCGGGGACCCCGAGCAGCTGGCCTCGGTGGAGGCGGGCGCCGTGCTGGGCGACATCGTCGGACCGGCCTCGCGGGGCGTCTGCATGGGCGAGTCCGCCCGAAACGAAGCTGGCAGCGGTGACTGGCCAGTCGGTACCGCCCAACGTGGCCGAACCCGCTCCGGTGGGCGACGGCATCGTCGTCCTGCGCCGGGTGCACCGCTACGCCGGCGCCATCGCCGAGCTGGCGGAGGCCATCCAGCGGGGGGATGCCGATGCCGTGGTGAAGGTGCTCCGGCACGGCGACTCGAACGTGGAATGGATCCCGGTGGATGCGACCCAGCCGTCCGCTCTCGAGGCCCTGCGGGGTGTGCGCCGCCTCGCCGTCGAGGGAGGACGAGCCGTCATCGAAGCGGCCAGGGCGGGAGAGGCCCACGCAGCGATCGAGGCGCTGGGCCGGTTCCGGCTCCTGTGCGCGCACCGGCGCGGACCCGAGGGCGTCACCGCATGGATGCAGCATGTCGAGAGTTGGCTCCGGGCTGACGTCGAGGGATTCGGGTTCGCCACCGGAGCGGACTGGTACGTCGGTCGGCCGTTGATCGTCACCGAGAACGACTACGGGTTGCAGCTCTTCAACGGGGACACCGGCGTCGTGGTTGACGCCGGCAACGAACGCCTGGTCGCCGCGTTCGAGCGGGGGGAGACCATCGCCCAGGTCAGTCCCACCCGGCTTGCCGCGGTCGACACCGTCTACGCCATGACGGTGCACAAGAGCCAGGGCTCCCAGTTCCACACGGTGGCCTTCCTCGTCCCGGGCTCCGGTTCCCGGCTGCTGAGCCGGGAACTGCTGTACACGGCGGTGACACGAGCCCAGGAACGGCTGATCCTCATCGGGACCGAAGAGCCCATCCGGGCGGCGGTCGAGCGTCCGATCACCCGGGCCTCAGGCCTCCGGGAGTCCCTCTGGTCCGTGTGAGCTGCAGAAATGGGATGGGACGCGCCATTTTGTGCGTTTGGTCAGAATTGACGCAACAAATGATGGTAGAGGAGGCTTCCTGAGCGTCTCTTTGCAGAATTTTTTGCCCGCTCACGCAAATTACAGGATCATCACAGCTTGTATTCAGACTTTTGAAGGATGATTTGGACTGAAATAACTCCGTAACACAAGCGGAGCCTGAGTGAAAAAAAGGTGAGGGATGAAAATTCTGGTTCTCGGAGGAGACGGCTACCTCGGTTGGCCCACTGCCCTGCACCTGTCCGCTCGCGGACATCAGGTGACGGTCGTGGACAACATGGTGCGCCGTGAGTACGACCGGGAAATGGGTGTCGACAGTCTCGTGCCCATCGCCTCACTCCAAGAACGAGTGACCAAGTGGGAGCAGATCTCGGGTCACGCCGTCAACGTCCGGGTCGGGAACCTGACCGATGCCGCCTTCACCTACGCGGTGGTCACCGAGACGCAGCCGGACGCCATCGTCCACTTCGGCGAGCAGCGTTCCGCTCCGTACTCAATGATCGACCGCGAGCACGCGGTCTACACACAGGTCAACAACGTCGTCGGGAACCTGAACGTCATGTACGCGATTCAGGAGATCAATCCCGACATTCACCTCGTGAAGCTCGGGACGATGGGGGAGTACGGCTACCCCAACATCGACATCGAAGAGGGCTTCATCGAGATCACGCACAAGGGGCGCACCGACGTGCTGCCCTACCCCAAGCAGCCTGGCTCCTTTTACCATCTGTCCAAGGTGCACGACAGCCACAACATCATGTTCGGCTGTCGCATCTGGGGTCTGCGGGCCACCGACCTCAACCAGGGAATCGTCTACGGCCAGTCCACCGATGAGACCGACCTGGACCCGGTGCTGGCCACTCGCTTCGACTACGACGGCGTCTTCGGCACCGTCCTCAACCGCTTCTGCGTGCAAGCCGTGACCGGTCACCCGTTGACCGTCTACGGCGCCGGTGGGCAGACCCGGGGCATGCTCAACATCCGTGACACCCTGGCCTGCGTCACGCTGGCCATTGAGAACCCCGCCGATCGCGGTGAGTTCCGCGTCTTCAACCAGTTCACCGAGTCCTTCTCTGTTCGCGACATGGCCCAGATGGTCAAGCGGGTCTGTCCCGGCCGGGTGGACATCGCCGAGGGCCTCGCCAACCCCCGGGTCGAGAACGAGGAGCACTACTTCCACGCGGCCAACACCAAGCTGCTGGACCTGGGACTGCACCCCCACCTGCTGACCGACGACGTGATCCGGAGCATCCTCGAGCTGGTCGAGCGCCACCGGGACCGCGTTGACGTGCGGGCCATCGCCCCCACGGTGCAGTGGCGTTCGAGCGCCAGCACCCTGACGACGGCCGACAGCACGTCGGACTCGTCGTTCCTCGCGGTGTAAGCAAGCACCACTGGCAGTAGCTTTTCGTGGCGATGTCGCCACGCAGGTCACATCGGCGCGCGCGTCGTCGATCGTCCACCCGGCCTGTCGTGCTGCTCGTCCTCGGGGTGATCGTCGTCGCCCTCGCTGATCGGAGGACTGACCCAGGTCTCGCGTCAGTCAGCCGGCTATGACGCCAACTCGAACCGGACCCTGGCCTCTCTCGGGTCGGTCGTGGCGGACCAGTCCAACGCCACGGCGGGCGAGATCCGCACGCTGATCGCTGATCTTCCGAGCCAGAGCCGACAGGTCCTGCAGGAGGATCTCGACAGCGCGGTGCGTCAGACGTCCGACGACTCCGCCAAGGCCAACCTGGCCGCTGGCAGCCCCTCGTCGCAGTCGCTCGATGGCCGGTTCGCCGAAGTCTTCGCCGAACGGGCGCAGTCCATGGACGAACTGCGGGCCGCACTCGACGGCTATCTCGGGCTGCACCCGAATCCGCCCGCCGGCAGTCCCGAGGCACTGGCGACCAACGTCGCCTCGTCGTCACCCACCCTGTCGGCGGGGCAGGCGAGCAACCGGATCGCCGCTGCCGGCGCGCTGCTCCGCCAGGCTGACGCGCAGTACAGCGATGTCCGGCGGTCGCTCGCCGCCGCGGCCGGACACGGCCGGCTTCCCGCATCGGTCTGGGTCAGCGACCCACAGGACTGGCAGGTGGGCACGGTCGCGGCCACCGTCGACCTGATGGCCACGTCGAGCACGCTGGCCGTCACCCACGATCTTGTGTTGCGCCCGGTGCGGCTGAACCCGCCGGCGCTGCCGACCCCGCAGGGTGTGGCCGCCGGCGTCCTGGTGATCAGCCCCGTCACCCAGTTCGGGGTGAGCGTGGTGCTGGCGAACCAGGGCTCGGTGGACGAGCCCCACGCCACGGTGCACATCACCCTGGCCAACCAGACGACGGCGGCGACCAAGACTCGGACCCTGACGGGGGCGGTGGCGCTGGGCGGCACGGTCGCCCTGCCCATGGCCAACTTCGGGGTCAAGCCGGGGACGACGTACGTGCTGACCGTCTCGATCGTCCTGCCGCCCGGGCAGACGTCGGCCCTGGGCACCGCCATCCAGCTGACGGTGCAGGTCGCACCAGCAACCTGACCTTGGTGAGGTGGGACGGCGGCGCTCGTGGCGACGGCCTCGTGTCGACCAGCCTGCGCATGGTGGCCATAGGATCGAGATGCATCGAAGACCAGGGATTGGAGGGCCTCTCACGTGGCCGAGAGCATCACGATCACGGACAATCGCAGTGGGGAGTCCATGGAGATCCCGCTCGTCAACGGGGGGGTATCGGCGGAGGAGTGGGCGAAGCTCCTTCCCGGGGTCTGGTTCTTCGATCCCGGATTCATGTCGACCGCGGCGTGCGAGAGCTCCATCACCTATCTCGACGGCGACGCCGGCATCCTGCGCTACCGGGGCTATCCGATTGAGCAGCTGGCGGAGAAGTCGACATACCTCGAGGTGGCGTACCTCCTCCTGAACGGCGAACTGCCGAACGAGGAGCAGTTCGCCCAGTGGAAGCACGACGTCACGTACCACACGTTCATCCACGAGAACGTGCGAAAGCGCTTCCTCGAGGGCTTCCACTACGACGCCCACCCGATGGGCATGCTGGTCTCGGCCGTCGCCGCGCTCTCCACCTTCTACCTCGACGCCAAGGACATCTTCGACCTCGAATCGCGTAGCAAGCAGATCATCCGGCTCATCGCCAAGATGCCGACCCTGGCTGCGGCGGCCCACCGCTTCAGCGTGGGGATGCCCTTCGTCTACCCGGACAACTCGCTGGACTTCGCCCCGAACTTCCTCTCCATGCTCTGGAAGGTGGCGGAGCCCCGCTTCGAGGCGGACCCGGTCCTCGCTCGGGCCCTCGACGTCCTCTTCATCCTCCACGCCGACCACGAGCAGAACTGCTCGACCACGGCCATGCGGGTCGTCGGCTCCTCGCACTCGGACCCCTACTCGGCCACGGCCGCCGCCGCGGCGGCCCTGTACGGCCCGCGCCACGGAGGGGCCAACGAGGCGGTCATCCGCATGCTGACCGAGATCGGCAGCATCGACAACGTGCCGGACTTCATCGCTTCGGTGAAGTCGGGTTCGGGCGGTCGCCTCCAGGGCTTCGGCCATCGCGTCTACAAGAGCTACGACCCCCGGGCCAAGATCATCAAGAAGACGGCCGACGATGTCTTCGAGGTCACGGGGAAGAACCCGCTGCTCGACATTGCCCTCAAGCTCGAGGAGATCGCCCTCAACGACGAGTACTTCACGTCGCGCCGTCTCTACCCCAACGTCGACTTCTACTCCGGCCTGATCTACCAGGCCATGGGTTTCCCCCTCGAGATGTTCCCCGTGCTCTTCGCCATCCCCCGCACGGCCGGTTGGCTGGCGCACTGGCAGGAGATGCTCGACCAGGACTCGAAGATCGCCCGGCCCCGCCAGCTCTACATCGGCCGCGACACCCGGGACTACGTCCCGATGGGGTCCCGCTAGGCCCCGCCCGGGACGAGAGCGGAAGCCCTCGTCGTCAGTTTCGGGCTTGGTCCGTGATCAGCCGGGCCAGGCCCTCCTGGGCCAGCGACACGCAGAGCTCGCCCTCCTGGTTGTAGAGGAAGCCCCGAGCGAGGCCACGCCCACCGGCCGCCGCCGGTGAGTCCATGTCGTAGAGCATCCAGTGGTCGGCCCGGATGGGCCGGTGGAACCACATGCAGTGGTCAAGGCTGGCCCCCATGAAGTCCGGGTCGTCCCAGCTCACCGTGTGCGGCATCAGGACGGTGTCGAAGAGCGACATGTCCGACGCGTAGGTGATCACGCAGGCGTGGAGCAGCGGGTCGTCGGGCAGTTCGCCGTCGGCCCGGATCCACAACCGGTGGTAGGGCCCCGCCGCCGCGACCTTGTTGTGCCAGGGCAGCTCACCGATGTGGCGCTGATCGATCGGGTGGGGCTTCTCGAACCACTCGGCCCGCTCTTCGCGGTAGGGCTGGAGCCGTTCCCACAGTGTCGGCAACGAGTCGGGGTCGGGCACCTCGGGCATTTCGAACTGGTGGGTGATGCTGCTCTCTTCGAGGTCGTGGAACGACGCCTCCATGTTGTAGATGGCCCGCCCGTGCTGAATGGCCACCACCCGGCGCGTGGTGAAGGAGCGACCGTCGCGGATGCGATCCACCTCGTAGAGGATGGGCACGGTCGGGTCGCCGGGTCGGAGGAAGTACGAGTGGAGCGAGTGCACGCGACCGTGCTCGACCGTTCGCCCCGCCGCCATGAGTGCCTGCCCAGCCACCTGACCGCCGAACACGCGCTGGCGTTCCTCGTCGAGCTGCGCGCCCCGGAAGATGTTCACCTCAATGGGTTCGAGGTCCAGGAGGCTGACGAGAAACTTCAGGGACTCGCTCATGGATCCATCCTCGCAGGCCGTCGCCGGGTCCGTGTCCGAGCACCTCACCGTCACCCCCACTACCCTGCGCCAGCGTGGCCAGCGGCGAAACAGAGCTCCTCTTCCCACCCGCCTTTCGTTGGGGCGTCGCCACGGCGGCTCATCAGATCGAGGGCGGGAACGTGAACAACGACTGGTGGGCCTGGGAGCACAATCCGGAGTCGGGCACGCTCGAACCGAGCGGCGACGCCTGCGACTCGTTCAACCGGTGGCGTGAAGACGTGCAGCTGGTCGCCGACATGGGGTTGAGCTCGTACCGCTTCTCGCTCGAGTGGAGCCGCATCGAGCCCGCCGAGGGCGAGTTCTCGGTTGCCGCGCTCGAGCACTACCGGCGCATATGCGCCGCGCTGGTGGGCCACGGCATTGAGCCGGTCGTGACCTTCCACCACTTCACCACCCCGCTCTGGCTGACGGCCCGGGGCGGGTGGGAGTCGCCCGACGCGCCCGAGTGTTTCGCCCGTTACGTGGCCCGGGCCACCGCGTACCTGGGCGATCTCATCGGTTCGGCCTGCACCATCAACGAGCCGAACGTCGTGGCCGTGATGGGGTACTTCCAGGGTCAGTACCCGCCGGGCGTCAAGGACGATCTCTTCCGATTCGGTGCGGTCAACGACGCCATGATCCGGGCCCACCGCCTGGCCGTCGAGGAACTGCGGGCCGGACCCGGTTCGTTTCCCGTCGGCCTCACGCTGTCGATGGCGGAGATCGTGGCGGACGAGGGTGGCGAGGCCCTGCGCGACGGGGCCGAGGAGATGCTCGAGAACGTCTACCTACGCGCCACCGAGGGCGACGACTTCGTCGGCGTGCAGTGCTACACCCGGATGCACTTCGGCCCCGAGGGCCTCAACCCGAACGATCCCGACGTCCCGCTGACCCAGATGGGCGACGAGTACTGGCCCCAGTGCGTGGAACATTGCGTCCGCCGGGCCGCCACGCTCAGCGGCTGTCCGGTCGTCGTGACCGAGAACGGGATCGCCACCGCCGACGACACCGAACGCATCGCCTACGTGACCGAGGCCCTGCGCAGCGCCCACCGCTGCCTCGAGGAAGGGATCGACCTGCGGGGCTATTTCGTCTGGAGCTTGCTGGACAACTTCGAATGGCACCTCGGCTACGGGCCCAAGTTCGGCCTGGTCGCGGTGGCGCCCGGCATCTTCGAACGGCGGCCCAAGCCGAGCGCCCACTGGTACGGGGAGGTGGCCCGGACGGGGCGGTTGGTCACAGCGGGGTCTTAGCCCCAGTGCCAGGGGGCCAAACGCCCGTCGGGCTAGGGTGTCACGGTGCTTGAACGGCTTCAGCGTCTGTACGCCTGGCTGCACACCCACGAGGGGAAGAAGATCTTCCGCTACACGATGGTGTCGGTCATTTCGACGGCAGTGTCGCTCGTCGTCATCGCCATCGTCTACGGCGTCTTCCACGTCTGGGGTGAGGTCGGCAGCACCGTCTTCGGCAACTTCGTCGCCACCTTCCCGTCCTACTGGCTGAACCGGAAGTGGGCCTGGGGCAAGCACGGCCGGTCGCACTTCATGAAGGAAGTCGTGCCCTTCTGGGTCATGGCCGCCGCCGGCATCGCCTTCTCCATCGTCGGCGCCTCGATCGCCCGCCACATCTCGGTGAAGTACTCGCTCGGCCACCTCGAGACGACCGTCCTCGTCCTCTTCGCCAACGTGATGTCGTTCGCCATCTTCTGGGTGCTCAAGCTGCTCGCCTTCAACAAGCTCTTCCATCACCAGGTCGAGCTCGAGGAGTTCGACGAGCACCTGGCCCACGAGGAGAGGAAGAGGAGTCGGCCCACTCCAACTAGGAGATCCGGCCGACCCCGGTCCGAGCGACCCGCCGTCCGAAACGCACCGGCACGGAACAGACCGTCGTCGAACGGTCGCCCGCCCGCCGCCTCAGTCCCGGAAGTTCTCGAACTGCAAGGGGATCCCGAAGTCCTCCGCCTTGCACTTGGCGATGACTTCCTGCAGGTCGTCCCGCTTCTTCCCGGTCACCCGGAGTTGATCGCCCTGCGTCTGCGAGGACACGCCCTTGAGTCCCAGGTCCTTGATGAACTTGTTCAGCTTCTTGGCATGGTCAGACGAGATCCCGGCCCGGATCGACACCTTCTGGCGGGCCGTCCCCTTCTGGCCTTCCTCGAGCTTCTGGTCCTCGAAGGCCTTCAACGAGACCTGGCGCTTGACCAGCTTCTCGTCGAGCACCTGGTGGAGGGCCCGCAGCCGGTCCTCGGTCGAGGAGCGCAGGGTCAGCTCGTTGTCGCCCAGCTCAATCGCCGAGTCGGTGTTCTTGAAGTCGAAGCGGGTCGCCGCTTCCCGGTTGGCCTGGTCGACGGCATTGCGAACTTCCTGCATGTCGACCTCGGAAACGATGTCAAAGGTGGGCATGAGGCCCAGCGTACCGGTGGCACCGGGGGAAACCCGGGTCCCCCGCTCCCGGCTAATCTCACCCCTCTGCGGGTCGGTGTCCGAGTGGCCAAAGGAAACAGGCTGTAAACCTGTCGGTTAACACCTACGGAGGTTCGAATCCTTCCCGGCCCACGCAAGAATCCGGCGGCTCCCCACCGTTGGACGGGCGTTGTCGGGTTGACCCTTGCCCCCCTGGGCCTGCCCGTTACAATGCTGTTGCAGATCGATTGCGGGTGGCGCCTGTCTCTGGGCCTGCCCCCTCCCGGCACCTGACCCGCCCCCGAGTCCAGCCGGGACCGACCAGACGAGACCGACACCCCCGAACCCGTGGACGACAGCGCGACCGACCGCCCCACCTCCGTCCTGGACCGCGCCTCGTCGCGCCTGAGCCGCCTCTCCATGCGGGGCGACGCCCTGCGCCTGCGCGTCAGCTCGACCCGGTCGCTGACCGAGCGCGTCGAGGCCGAGCCGGTCGACCCCGGCGACTGGACCTTCCTGCGCAAGCCCGCGCTCCTCGGTTTCATCGCCGTCCTGTCCATCTGCATCGGCGCCTCGCTCCCGAGCTCGCCCTTCAAGCTCGAGATGAGCGGCACCTGGTTCTTCGGCGCCTCCAGCTCCGGCTCGACCTGGCTCCTCCTTCCCGGCGTCGTCGCCGTCTACGGGGGAATGGTCCTCTTCGTGCGGGTCTGGTTCGGCTTGTATCGGACCCTGCGCGCCCGCCCGGGCGTGCCCATCAAGCACCTGGCCTACATGCTGGCCCTCTGGCTCGTCCCGCTGATGGTGGTGGCCCCGCTCTTCAGCCGCGACGTGTTCTCGTACGCCGCCCAGGGCGAAATGATGAGCCACCACATCAACCCGTACCACTACGGCCCGGGCACCCTCGGCTCGGGGCCCTACGTCATCGCCGGTCGACCCGCTCTGGCTGAACACCGCCGCCCCCTACGGCCCGCTGTTCCTGCTCCTCGCCGGCTGGTCGGCCAGCCTGAGCTTCCACCACGCGCTCATCACCGTCGATCCTGCTGCGCTTCCAGTCGGTGGCCGGCCTCGCCCTGATCGCCTACTGCATCCCCAAGCTGGCCCGCTCCTTCGGCCACGACGCCGGCCCGGCCTTCGTCATGGCGGTGCTCAATCCACTCACCCTGCTCGCCCTCGTCGGGGGCGCCCACAACGACTCGCTCATGGTCGGCCTCCTGCTGGCCGGGATCACCGCCGCCCGGGCCAAGCACCCGGTCTGGGGCGTGGTCCTGTGCGCGCTGGCCGCCTCCATCAAGGTCCCGGCGGCCATCGGCATCGTCTACATCGCCTGGGACTGGGCGGGCGTCGACGCCGACTGGGGCCGTCGGTTCCGCATGGCCGTGCGGTCCGGCCTGGTGACCATCGCCGTCATGGGCGTGCTCTCGCTGGTCTCGGGTCTCGGCTGGGGCTGGATAGCCAATCTCGGCACCCCCGGCACCGTCCGCAGCTGGATGGCCCCCGCCACCGGCGTCGGCCTCCTCATCAGCGGCACGGCCCACGTGTTCGGCATCGGCGTCGGGCTGGGCGGGGTGCTGACCATGACGAGGGCCATCGGCCTGCTGGCCGCCGCCGCCGTGGCCGTCTACTGCCTGCTCAACCACGAGCGCATGGGGCTGCTCAACGCACTGGGCATCACCCTGCTGGCCTTCGTGCTCCTCGGCCCGGTCGTCCAGCCCTGGTACCTGACCTGGGGCATCATCCTCGTGGCCCCGGTCGTGGCCGGCCGGATGCTCTACTTCGTGCTCGGCCTGTCCATGATCGTGCCCTTCATCGGCCTGACCGGCGGCGCCGAACTCCTGACCCAGCTCGTCCACACCCAGCCGGCCTCGATGGTCCTCTACGTGGGCATCCTCTGGGTCATCGCCGTCATCCCGCTCGGCCGCTGGACCACCTCGTGGCGCCTCGACGTCTCCCGCCTGCCGGTGCTGCCCAGCCATGCCGCCCACGCCAACCACCCGGCCCACGCCGGCCAGGTCTCGGCCTTCGAGTCCTAGCCTCTCCGTACCGCCCCCGGCCCGCCCCGGCCCCCGGCCGCCCGGCCACCCAGCCGCCACCCCGGCCACCCCGCCAGCCGACCCCGCACCGCCGACCGTCCCGCCGGCCGCCGCGTCAGAGCAGCCGCTGCAGCTCCACCACGTCGAGCCACTGCCGGTGCTTGCGCCCCACCTCGCGCTCCACCCCCACCAGTTCGAAGCCCGCAGCTCGATGCAACCCGATCGACGTCTCGTTGTGCCCAGCGATCCGGGCGATCAGCGAGTGGAACCCGTGCGCCGAGGCCAGGACCAGGAGCTCGGCCAGCAACGCCCGCCCCACCCCCTTCCCACGCTGGGCCCGGTCCACGTAGACCGAGTTCTCGGCCGTGGCCGAATACCCCGAGCGCTCCCGGAACGACGAGAGCGATCCGAAGCCGAGCACGATCTCTCCGTTGGCCCCGATCTGCCCGCCGGACTCCTGCCCGGGGTCGGACCCCGCCCGCCGGACCGGTCCCCGGTCCCGCCGGACCCCGATCGCCTCAGCCCGACGCTCCGACCCGCCTCCGCTCCCGATCGCCGCGCGGTCCTCCACCGCCACGATGGCCGGGTGCACCCCGCTGTGCTCGAGGATCCAGGCTTCCTGCTCAGCCTTCGTGCGGGGGACCATGTCGAAGGTGTTGGTCGATCCGAGGACTTCGACGTTGTAGATGGCCCGGATGGCCTCGGCGTCGGCCAACTCGGCCAGTCGGATCCGCATCGAGCGATGGTACTGTTGAGGTGGGCGAACCCAGGGAGGGAGCGGAGGCAGCCCGTGCCGTCCCCTGGCTATCATTGACCGCTCGCGGAAGGTACCCGCGGCGCCCCCTTAGCTCAGTCGGCAGAGCACAGCCATGGTAAGGCTGGTGTCGTCGGTTCGATTCCGACAGGGGGCTCGCCCATGGCGGCGTAGCTCAGTTGGTCAGAGCACACGGCTCATAATCGTGTTGTCGCGGGTTCGAGTCCCGCCGCCGCTACCAGGCCCGGGTCGACAGGATCCGGGCAGCCACCAGGAACGACGCACCAGGAACACAAGAAGGGAACTGCGATGCCGAAGAACGAGAAGAGGGTCCAGGTGACCCTGGCTTGCGAGGTCTGCAAGCGGCGGAACTACATCACCACCAAGAACAAGCTGAACGACCGCGAGCGGATCGAGATGAAGAAGTTCTGCCGATGGGACCGCCAGCACACCCTCCACAAGGAGACCCGCTAGGCCGCCGAGCCGACCAGGCTCGGCCGGTGCTACTCTGACAGGTCGTTCCCCAGGTCAGGGGGAAGAACCACCTGCCCGACGGCAACCGAAGGCACCCCACCGAGGGCAGTAGCTCAACTGGTAGAGCACCGGTCTCCAAAACCGGCGGTTGGGGGTTCGAGTCCCTCCTGCCCTGCCCCGGACGTGATCATCCAATTCGAACGTGACTTTGTGAGGCGAGAGCCGTGAACCGCGAGACCAAGCGCATGATGCAGCGCCAAGGGCAGATGGAGGCCGACGGCTCTCCGTCAACTCGTCGCGCGCCCGCGGGCACTGCGACAAAGACGCAACGCCAGCACGAGGGGCGGCGCCCCCGTCCGCAAGCGGGCCACCCCCGTGCAGTTCGTCCGCGAAGTGCGCGACGAGATGCGCCAGGTGGCGTGGCCCTCGCGCTCCGAGCTCATCAACTACACCTCGGTCGTGCTGACGACGCTGATCATCATGATCAGCCTCATCTTCGTGCTGAACCTCGCCTTCGGGAAGCTGATCACGCTTCTCTTCACCAAGTAACCAACAAGAAGCAGGCGAGCAATGACTGATATGTCGCACGAGAGCGCAGAAGAAGAGCTGGCGAACGCCAGCGGTGAGGAAGACGTCACCGAGGCCCTGGCCTTCGAGGACGCGGAGAACGAAGAGGCCCCCGAAGTGGCGGCCATGAGCACCGCTTCGGTCGAGGACGTCTTCGACGAAGTGGCAGCAGAGGACGAGGCCGAGCTCGAGGAGCTTGGCCTCGACAGAGGCGATCGAGGAGGTGACCGAGGCCGTGGCCGAGGTCGTGGGCGAAGAAGCCGCCGAGGAGATCGTCGAAGAGATCGTGGAGGAGATCGTCGAAGAGGCGGTTGTCGAGGCCATCGAGGAGGCCATCATCGAGGAAGCAGTTGTCGAGGAGCTGGCCCAGGACGTGGCCGACCAGGTGGCGCCCGCCGCCAACGGCAGCGGGTCCAGGGGCACGGCGAACCCGACCTCGTGCTCGATGCCACCGATGCCCAGGACGGCGAGTTCGAGCTCGGCGGCTGGGGCGAAGACGGCGAGGAAGAGGAGATCGTCCCCGTCGAGAGCCCCTACGACCGTCCGGGCCGTTGGTACGTGGTCCACACCTACTCGGGTTACGAGAACAAGGTGAAGGGCAACATGGCCAACGTCGTGACGTCGCGTGGCCTCGAGGACCGGGTCTTCGAGGTCGTCATCCCGATGGAGGACGTCGTCGAGTTCAAGGGTGGCAAGAAGGTCACCGTCCAGAAGAAGGTCTTCCCCGGCTACCTGCTGGTGCGCTGCGACATGAACGACGACACCTGGGGCGCCATCCGCAACACGCCGGGCGTGACCGGGTTCGTGGGACCGAACACCAAGCCCACGCCGCTGAGCCGGCGCGAGGTCGAGAACATCCTCCAGGTCAAGGTCGAGGGCACCGAAGCGGCGCCCAAGCGCAGCCGTCCCCGGCTCGAGTACGAGGTCGACGAGACGGTGCGGGTCAAGGAAGGTCCGTTCGCCGACTTCTCCGGCCAGATCGCCGAGATCAACGAGGACCAGCTCAAGCTCAAGGTGCTGGTCAACATCTTCGGCCGGGAGACCCCGGTCGAGCTCGAGTTCAGCCAGGTGGCCAAGCTCTAGCACGCCAATCCGGCACCCACGCCCCGGCCACCGGTCCGGCGGCGTCGGCGCCCACGTACGAGATCGAAGGTAAGGAGACACCCAGATGCCACCCAAGAAGAAGGTGCTGGCCATCGTCAAGATCCAGCTCGAGGCCGGTTCGGCCACGCCTGCCCCGCCGGTGGGCACGGCCCTCGGCCCACACGGCGTGCAGACCATGGAGTTCTGCAAGCAGTACAACGCGGCCACCGAGAGCATGCGGGGCCAGGTCGTGCCGGTCGACATCACCATCTACGAGGACCGCTCGTTCAGCTTCGTGCTCAAGACGTCGCCCACGCCGGTGCTGCTGCGCCAGGCCGCCGGCCTGGCGAAGGGCGCCGCCACGGCAGGCCGCGAGCAGGTGGGCACCATCACGGACGCCCAGCTGGCCGAGATCGCCAACACCAAGATGAAGGACCTCAACACCAGCGACCTCGAGGCGGCCAAGAAGCAAGTGGCCGGCACCGCCCGTTCCATGGGCATCAAGGTCGCCGGCTGAGCTCGTCGGCCGACCGCCGGCAGAGCAACACGGCGCACGAGCGAGACCAGGACGCGAAGGAAGAGAGTAGGACGATGGCCCAACACGGGAAGAAGTACAAGGACAGCCTGAGCAAGGTCGACCGCGAGGAGCTCTACGGCCTCGGCGAGGCCGTCGACCTGGTCAAGGAGCTGGCCAGCGCCAAGTTCGACGAGACCGTCGAGCTGGCCGTTCGCCTCGGCGTCGACCCCCGCAAGGCCGACCAGATCGTGCGGGGCACGCTCTCGCTGCCCTCGGGCACCGGCACGACCGTCCGGGTGGCCGTGTTCGCCGCCGGCGAGGCAGCCACCGAAGCCAGGGCGGCCGGGGCCGACGAGGTGGGTGCGGACGACCTGGTCGCCAAGATCAACGGCGGCTTCCTCGACTTCGACATCGCCATCGCCACGCCAGACCTGATGGGTCAGGTGGGCACGCTCGGCCGGGTCCTCGGACCACGCGGCCTCATGCCCAACCCCAAGACCGGGACCGTCACGACCGACGTCGCCAAGGCGGTCGGCGAGTTCAAGGGTGGCCGCGTCGAGTACCGCACGGACAAGGTGGGCAACGTCCACATCCGGGTGGGCAAGGCCTCGTTCACCCACGAGCAGCTCGTCGCCAACATCCGGGCCGTCGTCGACGAGCTCCAGCGGGCCAAGCCGCCGGCGGCCAAGGGCCGGTACTTCCTGTCGGTCACGGTGTCGACCACCATGGGCCCCGGCATCCACATCGACCCGGCCAAGGCTCGCTACACCGACGAGGAGCTGGCCGTCTCGGCCTGACCGATCCCCGGTCGGAGGACCTCCGGCCGAGCAAGTAGCATCTCCCGAACAGCCCACCGCCCGGCCGGCACCGCCGACCGACCCAGACGGACGGGCACTGAATCCGACGCCACAGACCTCCGGTGCACCTTCGGGTGCAGAAGCGGCCGCAAGGCCCGCCCGACGAGGCGACGACATGAAGCACACGGCAAACGCCGTGCTGCGCCGTCGCACACTGGAGATCCTGGCCGACAGCTGGTTGATCCCGGTGGAGGACATCGATGGCAACGCAGAACGCAGCACGAGCGAAGAAGGTCGAGATCGTCGACGAGGTCAAGACGCGCATGGGCGCGGCCTCGGCCCAGATCGTCAGCGAGTACCGCGGCCTCTCGGTGGCCGAGCTGGCCGAGCTCCGGACCGCCCTCGAGGGGGTCGGCGCCGACTACCGCATCTTCAAGAACACGTTGGTCCGCCTGGCCATCGACGGCGGCGAGTACCAGCCGCTGTCCGAGTACCTGAGCGGCCCGACCGCCCTGACCTTCGTGGACGGGGACATCAGCGCCGTGGCCAAGGCGCTCCGCGACTTCTCTCGGGCGAACCCGCTGCTCGTGATCAAGGGCGGGCTGGCCGACGGATCGCTCCTGTCGTCCTCGGACCTGGCCGCGCTGGCCGAGCTGCCGCCCCGCGAGGTGCTGCTGGCCCGCTTGGCCGGTGCCATTGCGGCGCCGATGCAGCAGATGGCCGGCCTCCTCCAGGCCCTGCCCCGCAACTTGGCCTACGGCGATGCAGGCCCTGATCGACCAGCGGGTCGAGGGCGGCGAGGCTGCTCCGGCGCCGAGACCGCCGAGCCGCCGAGACGCCGGCCGAGCAGGCCGAGGCGCCGGCCGCAGAGACGGACGGCCCGGCAGCTGAGGCCGCCGAAGCCGAAGCCCCGGCCGCCGAGACCGCCGAAGCCGAAGCCGCCGCCGCCGAGCCGCCGAAGCGCCAGCAGCGCTGAGACCGCCGAGGCCCCAGCTGCTGAGGCCGCCGAGACGGAGGCCGCCGGCGAGCCGGAAGGCAGTACCGAGGCGGCGGCCACGTCCGACGACGCGGCCGAGTAGCACGTCACACCCGAATTTCGAGACCGACACACCACCAAGACCGGTAGGAAGAAAGGAAGCCAGAATGGCAACCCTGACCAAGGAAGAGATCCTCGACGGGATCGCAGAGCTCTCGGTGATCCAGCTGAGCGAGCTGCTGAAGGACTTCGAGGAGCGCTTCGGCGTGACCGCGGCGGCCCCGGTGGCCGTGGCGGCTGCAGCGGCCCCCGCGGGCGGCGGCGACGGCGGTGGCGGCGACGAGGAGAAGTCCGAGTTCGACGTCATCCTCACCGCGGCCGGCGACAAGAAGATTCAGGTCATCAAGGAGGTGCGCGCCCTCACCAGCCTGGGCCTCAAGGAGGCCAAGGACCTGGTCGAAGCGGCGCCCAAGCCGGTGATCGAGAAGGCCAGCAAGGAAGACGCCGACAAGGCGAAGGCCGCCCTCGAGGGCGCCGGCGCCACCGTCGAGATCAAGTAAATCCCCTGCTCAGGGGCTGGTGGGCCATCGTGTCCGCCAGTCCCTGGACGGGGATCCTTGACGGGGGAACGGGGCACCCTCATACTGTCTCGGACCCTGGGCGCTTCGCCCGGCCGGTTTGGCGCGGCCGAGGGGTTGTATTCAGGCACGCCTCACGGTAGGATGCCGGGTTGCCGTGCGTCTTCGTGTCTCCGATTCCGTAATTCCCCGGCGTCGGCGCGCGCCCGCGCAGCCCTGACCCACCCGTCGACCCCAGGTCTCGACTCGGACCTGGACCACCCGTCCCTCGCTCTCCTGTCTTTCCAGCCTCACCTGCAGCAGCACCGCAGTTTCCTCATTCCGCCGTCTTTCTTCTTGGAGGTGTTGACCGTTGTCCTCACGGTCCCGCAGCCCCGAACGCGTCTCCTTTGCCAACATCAGCGAGGCCTTGCCTCTCCCTGACTTGATCGCCATTCAGCGCGACTCATTCCAGTGGTTCCTGGACAAGGGCTTGGCCGAGGCATTCAACGACATCAGTCCGATCGAAGACTTCACCGGGCAGCTCAGCCTGGAGCTCGAGTTCGACCCGACCGATGCCGACTTGCGCCCACCGCCGAAGTTCTCGGTGGAGGAGTGCAAGGAAAAGGACATGACCTACGCCGCGCCCGTCTTCGTGCGCGCCCGCTTCCTGAACGCCACCACCGGCGAAATCAAGGAGCAGACGGTCTTCATGGGGGACTTCCCGATGATGACCGACCGTGGGACGTTCATCGTCAACGGCACCGAGCGTGTCGTCGTCTCGCAGCTGGTGCGCTCGCCGGGCGTCATCTTCCAGCCCGGCCGTGACGTCAAGACGGTCTTCACCGGGACCATCCACCCGTACCGGGGTGAGTGGATCGAGCTGGACATCGAGGCGAAGCCGGGCAAGGACGTCACCGCCGGCTGCCGTGTGGCCCGCAAGCGTCGCCTGTCCCTGTTCGTGCTGCTGCGTGCCCTCGGGTACGGCGACGAGGCCTTCTTGGACCGCTTCGTGCGCCACTTCGACTTCCTCGAGGGGCAGTGGGAGAAGGAGCGCAACCTGGCGCCGACCCGCGAGGAGGCGCTGCTCGAGATCTACAAGCGCGCCCGTCCGGGTGAGCCGCTGTCGGCCGAGGCCGCCCGGGTCTACTTCGAGAACGCCTTCTTCAACCCGAAGCGCTACGACCTGACGCGGGTCGGCCGCTACAAGCTCAACCGCAAGCTCGGGCCGGAGATCGACCGCCTGTCGGACCTGTTCGGCATCGACATCGAGAAGCCGGCGCCCGACCAGTCCGTGCTGTCGCCGTCGGAGATCCTGGCCTCGGCCACCTACATGCTCCACCTGGCCCTGCACATGGCCGACGGTGACTCGACGTACCGCATCGACGACCAGGACCACTTCGCCAACCGGCGCATCCGCTCGGTCGGCGAGCTGATCCAGAACCAGGTCCGGGTCGGGCTGTCCCGCATGGAGCGGGTCGTGCGCGAGCGCATGACCACCCAGGACGTCGAGGCCATCACGCCCCAGACGCTGATCAACATCCGCCCGGTGGTCGCCGCCGTGAAGGAGTTCTTCGGCACGTCGCAGCTGTCGCAGTTCATGGACCAGAACAACCCCCTGTCGGGGCTGGCCCACAAGCGCCGCCTCTCGGCCCTCGGGCCAGGTGGTCTGTCGCGTGAGCGCGCCGGGTTCGAAGTGCGAGACGTGCACACGTCCCACTACGGCCGCATGTGCCCGATCGAGACGCCCGAAGGCCCGAACATCGGCCTGATCGGGTCGCTGGCGACGTACGCCCGGGTCAACGAGTACGGCTTCATCGAGACGCCGTACCGGGCCGTGGTCGACGGCCGGGTCACCGACCAGGTCTCGTACCTGGCGGCGGACGAGGAAGAGGAGCACGTCATCGCCCAGGCCAACGCCTCGGTGGACCCCGACGGGAACTTCACCGAGGAGCGCGTCCTGGTGCGCCGTGGCCCGCAAGGGACCGGCGTGCGCATGGGTGCGGCCGCCGGGCTCGTACGGCACCACGTCGGAGATCGACTTCGTGCCGCCCTCCGAGGTGGACCTCATGGACGTCTCGCCGAAGCAGATCGTGTCGGTCTCGACCGCGCTGATCCCCTTCGTCGAGCACGACGACGCCAACCGGGCCCTCATGGGCGCCAACATGCAGAAGCAGGCCGTGCCGCTGGTGGTGCCCGAGGCGCCCTACATCGGCACGGGCGTCGAGGCCCGTGCGGCCCGCGACGCCGGCGACGTCCTCCTGGCCGAGGGCGACGGGACGGTGACCGAGATCTCGGGCGACTCCATCACGGTGGAGTACCAGTCGGGTCAGAAGGACCGGCTGGGCACGCCGCTGGCGCGCAAGGTCTACCGGCTCTCGAAGTTCCGCCGCTCCAACCAGAACACGTGCATCAACCACCGCACGCTGGTGGCCGAGGGGCAGAGCGTCGTCTACGGCGACCTGCTGGCCGACGGTCCCTCGACCCACAACGGCGAGCTGGCGCTCGGCAAGAACCTGCTGGTCGCCTTCATGCCGTGGGAGGGCTACAACTACGAGGACGCCATCATCCTCTCGGAGCGCCTGGTGCGCGACGACGTGCTCACGTCGATCCACATCGAGGAGCACGAGGTGGACGCCCGTGACACCAAGCTGGGCGCCGAGGAGATCACCCGGGACATCCCGAACCTCTCCGAGGAGATCCTGGCCGACCTCGACGACCGGGGCATCATCCGGGTCGGGGCCGAGGTCGAGCCGGGCGACGTCCTCGTGGGCAAGGTCACGCCGAAGGGTGAGACGGAGCAGACGCCTGAAGAGCGCCTGCTGCGGGCCATCTTCGGTGAGAAGGCCCGTGAGGTGCGTGACACCTCGCTGAAGGTGCCCCACGGCGAGTACGGCAAGGTGATCGACGTCCGCGTCTTCTCGCGGGAGGAGTCACACGAGCTGCCGCCGGGTGTCAACCAGCTGGTCCGGGTCTACGTGGCCCAGAAGCGCAAGATCTCCGAGGGCGACAAGCTGGCCGGCCGCCACGGCAACAAGGGCGTCATCTCCAAGATCCTCCCGGTCGAGGACATGCCGTACCTGTCCGACGGGACGCCGGTCGACATCATCCTCAACCCCCTCGGCGTGCCGAGCCGGATGAACGTGGGTCAGGTGCTCGAGTCGCACCTGGGCTACGCCGCCCGCCACGGCTGGGAGGGTGTGGAGGTCAACGAGGGCGTCGGCACGTCGGCCAAGGGCGACGGGGCGGAGCGCAAGACGCGGCCCCGCACCCAGCCGGCGGCCTGGGTGTCCACCCCGGTCTTCGACGGCGCCCACTGGGACGAGGTCGAGGACGCCGGCGCGCACCCGACGATCAAGCAGGTCTTCGGGACGCTGAACTCGGACTCGGCCAACGGCGACGTCCAGATTCACGACGACGGCAAGGCCACGCTGTACAACGGCCGCACCGGCGAGGCGTACGACAACCCGATCTCGGTCGGTTTCGTCTACATCCTGAAGCTGGCCCACCTGGTCGACGACAAGATCCACGCCCGTTCGACCGGCCCGTACTCCATGATCACCCAGCAGCCGCTGGGTGGGAAGGCGCAGTTCGGTGGCCAGCGCTTCGGTGAGATGGAGGTGTGGGCGCTCGAGGCCTTCGGTGCCGCCTACGCACTCCAAGAGCTGTTGACCATCAAGTCGGACGACGTCCTGGGCCGGGTCAAGGTCTACGAGGCGATCGTCAAGGGAGAGAACATTCCCGAACCGGGCATCCCCGAGAGCTTCAAGGTGCTCATCAAGGAGATGCAGTCGCTGTGCCTCGATGTCGAGGTGCTGGCGGTGGACGGTCGGGAAATCGAGATGCACGAGTTGGACGAGGACGTGTTCCGCACCGCTGAGGAGCTGGGCATCGACATCAGCCGCAATGAGCGGGGGTCCGACGAGGAAGACGAGCGGCGCGCCGCAGAGAGGAGCTTCAACTGATGGCACTGGACGTCAACACGTTCGACCAGCTGCGCATCGGCCTGGCCACCGGCGACTCCATCCGGGGTTGGTCCAACGGCGAGGTCAAGAAGCCCGAGACCATCAACTACCGCACCCTGCGCCCTGAGAAGGACGGACTCTTCTGCGAGAAGATCTTCGGCCCGACCAAGGACTGGGAGTGCTACTGCGGCAAGTACAAGCGGGTGCGCTTCAAGGGCATCATCTGCGAGCGCTGCGGCGTCGAGGTCACCCGTTCCAAGGTGCGCCGCGACCGGATGGGCCACATTGAGCTGGCCGCCCCGGTCGTGCACATCTGGTACCTGCGCGGGACCAGGTCGTGGCTGGCCTACCTGCTCATGGGCACCGAGCCCCGTGAGGAGCTCAAGGCCAAGCAGCTCGAGAAGGTCATCTACTTCGCCGCCAACCTGGTCACCTGGGTCGACGAGGAGAAGCGCCACCAGGACCTGCCGTCGCTCGAGAACGAGATGGCCGAGGAGATCGCCGACATTGAAAAGCGGCGTGACCTCGACATCGACCGCCGCTTCAAGGCGCTCGAGGACGAGCTGAAGGAGCTCGAGGGCGAGGGTGCCAAGGAGGCCGAGATCAAGGCCCGCCAGCGCGCCGTCGAGAAGGAGATCCAGACGGTCCGCGAGCGGGCCCAGGAGGACGCGGAGATCGCCCAGCGCTCGCTGGACGAGTTCCGCAACCTGCACGGCCGCAAGATCATCGAGGACGAGATGCTGTGGCGCGAGCTGCGGCTGCGTTACGACGAGTACTTCGAGGGCGGCATGGGTGCCGAGTACATCCTCAAGCTCATCGACCGCATCGACCTCGACGCGGAAGAGATCAAGCTGCGCGACATGATCGACGCCAAGGACGGCCGCCGTCCGCTGTCGGCCCAGCGCCGCCAGAAGACGATCAAGCGCCTGAAGATCGTCACCGCCTTCAACCGGCGCGACGACCACGGCCGCCGCATCAACGACCCCCGGGCCATGATCCTCGAGGCCGTACCGGTGATCCCGCCCGACCTGCGCCCCATGGTGCAGCTCGATGGTGGCCGTTTCGCCACCTCGGACCTCAACGACCTCTACCGTCGTGTCATCAACCGCAACAACCGCCTGAAGCGGCTGCTCGACCTCGGCGCGCCCGAGATCATCATCAACAACGAGAAGCGCATGCTCCAGGAGGCCGTCGACGCGCTGTTCGACAACGGCCGTCGTGGCCGTCCGGTGACCGGTCCCGGGAACCGTCCGCTCAAGTCGCTCTCCGACATGTTGAAGGGCAAGCAGGGCCGGTTCCGTCAGAACCTGCTCGGCAAGCGCGTCGACTACTCGGGCCGTTCCGTCATCGTCATCGGTCCGAACCTCAAGCTGCACCAGTGCGGCCTGCCCAAGCTGATGGCGCTCGAGCTCTTCAAGCCCTTCGTCATGAAGCGGCTGGTCGACGCCGAGCTGGCCCAGAACATCAAGTCGGCCAAGCGCATGGTCGAGCGGCGCCGTCCCCAGGTGTGGGACGTGCTCGAGGGCGTCATCCGGGAGCACCCGGTGTTCCTCGAACCGCGCCCCGACACTGCACCGTCTCGGGATCCAGGCCTTCGAGCCCGTCCTGGTCGAAGGCAAGGCGATCCAGGTCCACCCGCTCGTGTGCACGGCGTTCAACGCCGACTTCGACGGCGACCAGATGGCCGTCCACCTGCCCCTGTCCGCCGAGGCCCAGGCCGAGGCCCGGGTGCTCATGCTCTCGGCCAACAACATCCTCTCGCCGGCGACCGGTCGCCCGATCACCGTGCCCACCCAGGACATGGTCTTCGGCGCCTACTACCTGACGCTGCGGGTCGACGAGGGCACCGGGGCCGGGCGGGTCTTCCGCCACATCCACGAGATCGAGGCTGCCTTCGACGCGGGTGATGTCGGGCTGCAGGTGCCGATCGTCCTTCGGCCGGCCGCCGGGTCTTCCCTGGCCGGCCGTTTGTCGGCGGCTGGCGTCGTTCCGAACGAGGACGGCGTCCTCACGTTCGAGACCACGCCGGGCCGGGTGTTCTTCAACGAGGCACTGCCCGAAGGCTTCGCCTTCGTCAACGACGTGGTGGGCAAGCGCAACACGCCCATCGGTGTGATCGTCGAGGAGCTGGCGGCCAACGTACCCCAAGTACGTGGTGGCCGCGAGTCTCGACCGGATCAAGGCGCGTGGGCTTCCGCTTCGCCGCCCAGTCGGGTCTGACCATCTCCATCAACGACGTGCAGACGCCGCCGGACAAGCAGGCCATCCTCGACCGTTACGAGAAGGAGGCCGAGAAGGCCGAGACGCAGTTCAAGCGGGGCATCATCACCGACGACGAGCGGCGCCAGAAGGAGATCGAGATCTGGACCTCGGCCAACTCCGAGGTCGGACGGGCCATGGAGGCCCAGCTGGCCACGATCGCCTTCAACCCGCTCGACATGATGGTGGACTCTGGTGCCCGAGGGAACTCGCAGCAGATCCGCCAGATCGCCGGCATGAAGGGCCTGGTGTCCAACCCGCGGGGTGAGATGATCCCCCGGCCGATCAAGTCCTCCTTCCGTGAGGGCCTCTCGGTCCTGGAGTACTTCATCTCCACCCACGGTGCCCGCAAGGGACTGGCCGACACCGCCCTGCGCACGGCCGACTCGGGGTATCTGACCCGGCGTCTGGTCGACGTCGCCCAGGAGCTCATCATCCGCATCGACGACTGCGGGTCGACCCGTGGCATCTGGATCGAGGGCGTCGAGCCCGACGGTCCTGGGCACCGGAACTACCTCGAGACCCGTGCCTTCGGGCGTCTTCTGACCGAGGACGTGACGCTGGCGGATGGGACGACGTTCCCCGTGGGGACGCTGCTCGATGACGAGAACATCGCGCTCATGCGCGACGATCCCTCGGTGACGCGCCTGCGGACGCGCTCGGTGCTGACCTGCGAGTCGCCCCAGGGCGTCTGCGCTGCCTGTTACGGGCTGTCGCTGGCCACCGGGTCGATGATCGAGCTGGGCGAGGCCGTCGGTGTCATCGCGGCCCAGTCCATCGGTGAGCCGGGCACGCAGCTGACCATGCGAACCTTCCACACCGGTGGTGTGGTCGGTGAGGACATCACCCACGGTCTGCCCCGTGTCGTCGAGCTCTTCGAGGCCCGCACCCCCAAGGGTGCCGCCGTGCTCGCCCACCACTCGGGCGTGGTCCGGGTGGAGGACGACGAGACCGGCCGGCGCATCACGGTGATCGCCGACGACGGGACCGAGGACTCCACGCTGGTGGCCGCCCGGGCGCACCTCGAGGTGACCGACGGGCAGGAAGTCTCCGCCGGCGACGCGCTGGTCGAAGGTCCGAAGGACCCCAAGGAGCTGCTCGAGGTCAAGGGCATCCGCGAGACGCAGCAGTACCTGGTCGAAGAGGTGCAGAAGGTGTACCGCGACCAGGGTGTGTCGATCCACGACAAGCACATTGAGCTGATCGTGCGACAGATGCTGCGCCGGGTCCTGGTGGCCGAGCCGGGTGAAGCACCGTTCCTCCCTGGGGAGCGGGTCGACAACCAGATCTACGCCGAGGTCAACCGCATGCTGGTCGAGGACGGCAAGGCGCCGGCCGAGGGACGCCCCGAGCTGATGGGGATCACCAAGGCCTCGCTGGCCACCGAGAGCTGGCTCTCCGCCGCCTCCTTCCAGGAGACGACGCGGGTGCTGACCGAGGCGGCGATCGAGGGCAAGAGCGACCAGCTCTTCGGACTCAAGGAGAACATCATCATCGGCAAGCTCATCCCCGCTGGTTCGGGCATGGAGCACTATCGGAACATCCGTCTCGAGATGCCCGATGCCGAAGCGATGCCCTTCTGGGCCGTGGGCTCGGGCGAGTCGGACACCGAGGACCTGGCCAACTGGCTGCGGGACATGGGCGAGGGGATCAACGACGACCCCTTCGAGTCATCGATCGACGCCAGCTGGCTCGGTGCGACTCCCACTGCGGAGGACGCGTTCGGGAACCCGATCGTCAGCGACCCTTCGCCGCTAGAGGAGACCAACGGGTCCGCCTCCGCCGGGGCTGCGGAGGCCGGCGCCTAACCGCCAGCTGGCATCATCACCACCACCCTCGGCTCGGCCTCGGCCTCGGGTGAGGGCTGACAGGACAGAGCAAGACGGCGTGTGCCGGACCACGGTCTGGCACACGCCGTTTTTGTTGCGGGCCCAGCCTGACGACGCCCCGTCAGCGAAGCGGCCGAGTCGCCAGGAAGCAGCCCGTGTCGGTCGGCGATCTGAACACGCCGTCGCCCTCGTCGAACATTCGCGCGATGACCTCGCGCACGAGCTGCATCTGCTCTGCCGTGGTTTGCTGCGCACTAGAAGACGAGGCAATGAAGTTGTAGACGTCTTCGGGCTCGTCGCAGACGAGCGCGCTTTGGTACGAGCGCCATTCCACGTCGGCGAACGAGACTTGGAGGAGATCGCCTCCGCTGGACCGGCCGAACCGGCGATCAACGAAGTCCATCGTGGCCCAGCCGAACACCTCTCTCGATGCCTTCGACACCTGTTCGAGGTGCCGGGGACCGTTCGTGGCGGCCATGAGAACTCCATCGGGGCGAAGGACCCGGGCCAACTCGTCGAGAGCCCGGGGTCGATCAGGTACGTGGTACAGCATGTGGTTGGCGACGACGACGTCGAAGCTGTCGTCTTCGAACGGCAGCTCCTGCGCTTCCGCCGTGCGAGCTTCGACCAGATCCATATTTGCGAACGGCGCGACCGCCGCCCGAGCGGCGTCGAGCATGCCCGCCGAGATGTCGGTCAGGGTGAGGTGAAGCTCCCGCAGCAGTGGCGCGATGTTGGCCCACAGCAAGCCTGATCCGCAGCCGACCTCGAGGACATCACCGTCGGGTGGCCAGTCGATCTGGTCCGCCAGCCACTCGAACCACGGCTGTTCGGCCACCGTGTGCTTGGCGTGCAGAGCGACACGAGCATGGAGGTTGGTCGGGTCCTTGTACTGGTGGTTCCTCAGGTACTCGGTATCGATCCCGGCAGCGCTCGGTCGGCCGTGCGGCTCAGTGGCAGCCATCGTTTCGGTGCCTCCTTCGCTTGACCGCGTCCATCTGAGTGCGGCCCGGGCACGCATGCGTCGGCCCGGCGGTTTCGGGCTACTCCTGGACGAGTTCGATCAGCGTTCCGAACGACGTCTTGGGGTGGACGAAAGCCACGGTTGTCCCGCGTGAGCCGGGACGAGGGGCTTCGTCGATCACCCGGCCGCCGGCGTCCTTGACGGCCTGCAGCGCGACAGCGCAGTCGTCGACCCGGTAGCCGATGTGGTGCAGACCTTCACCCTTGTTGGCCAGGTATTTCGCGACCGGCGAGTCGTCGCTGATCGGGGTGAGTAGCTGTATGTAGGAGTCGGCGACCTTGAGCAGCGCCTCCTCGACCCCGTCGGACTCCACCTTCTCGCGGTGGTCGACGGTGGCGCCGAACACCTCCGCGTACCAGGCGATCGCCGCCTCGAGGTCGTTGACCGCGATGGCTACGTGGTCGATCTCGGTCAGGAGCGGGGCGGTGGTCATACGCCGTGCCTCCGGAAGAGCGTGATGCGGTCCTCGCCCACCTTGGCCCGCAGTTCGGGATTGTCGATGCCCAGGCCCTCCCCGGGCGCCAGACAGAGCACCCCGATCTTGCCTTCGTGGAGATTGTGGTGGACCTGGTACGCCGCCTCGCCGACCTGTTCGAGCGGGTAGACAGCCGACAGCGGTGGGAGCACCTTGCCGTCGCAGATGAGCTGGTTGGCGTCCCAGGCCTCCCGGTAGTTGGCGAAGTGCGAGCCCTTGATCGTCTTGAGCTTCATCCAGAGGTGGCGGTTGTCGTACTCGATCATGTAGCCCGACGTCGCCGCGCACGTGACGATCGTCCCCGCCCGCTTGCAGGCGAACACCGAAGCTCCCATCGTCTGGCGTCCCGGATGCTCGAACACGATCTCGGGCTCGCCTCCGACCAACGAACGGATGTCCTTGCCGAAGCGCCGCCATTCCGACTCGTCTTGCGTGTGCTCGTCAGCCCAGAAGCGGTAGTTCGCCACCTTCCGATCGATGACCGCCTCGACACCGAGGTCGTTGAGCAACTTGACCTTCTCGGCTGACGAGACGACGCCGATCGGCGTTCCGCCGCCGTTGAGCACGTGCTGGACGGCGTAGCTGCCGAGGCCGCCGCTCGCCCCCCACACGAGGACCTTGTCACCCTGGGTCATGCGGGCGCCGTTGTGCGAAACCAGCATCCGGTAGGCGGTCGAGTTGCACAGCGCGTTGATGGCCGCCTCCTCCCAGCTGAGGTGCGTCGGCTTGGGCATCAACTGGTTCGCCTTCACCACAGCGATGTCGGCCAGGCCGCCAAAGTTCGACTCGAAGCCCCAGATTCGCTGGTTGGCCGCCAGCATCGAATCGTCATGAGCCGAAGGGTCCTGGTCGTCGACGTAGTTGCAGTGGACCGTGACCTTGTCGCCGATCTTCCAGTTGCGCACGGCCGAACCGGTTCCCAGGACCACCCCTGCGGCGTCCGATCCGACCACGTGGTAGTCGAGCGCGTGGCGAGCTCCCCACACCCCTTCCTTGGCCAGGCGGTCGAGGAAGCCGAAGGTCGGGAGCGGCTCGAAGATCGAGGTCCAGACCGTGTTGAAGTTGATGGACGACGCCAGCACGGCCACGTAGGCCTCGTCCGGAGCGAGCTCGGGGACCGGCACTTCCTGGACGTGCAGGGACTGGCGGGGATCCTTCTCGGAGGACTCCAGGCCCTCGAACATGTCCACGTCGCTCCGTCGGACGACGGCGGCCCGATACGTCTCGGGCATCTTGAGTTGGGCCAGCTCATCGGCAGGAACGCCGGCCACTACGGCACTGAGGATGTCGCTCATGTGACCCGACGATAGTTGGCCGGTACGATGGGGTTTCCGGCTGGTAACCAGACCGGCGTGAATCCGGAGGTGCAGGGAATGGCTGAGGCCGTCATCGTCGCAGGAGCTCGAACCCCCATTGGGAAACTGTCGGGCGGGTTGGCCAGCTTCTCGGCCATGGACCTGGGGGGATTCGCCATCGCCGAGGCACTCAAGCGGGCTGGCGTTGCGCCGGACCAGGTCGACTACGTCCTCATGGGTCAGGTGCATCCTGGCCGGTCAGGGTCAGATCACCGCCCGCCAGGCTGCCGTCAAGGGCGGTATTCCGATGACCGTGCCGGCAAACACGATCAACAAGGTCTGCCTCTCGGGCCTCAACACGATCTACCTGGCCGACCAGATGATCCGGGCCGGCGACGCCGAGATCGTCGTGGCCGGTGGGATGGAGTCGATGACGCAGGCTCCCTACCTGCTTCCGGGCGCCCGGGCCGGCTACCGCCTCGGCGACGGCCAGCTGATCGACTCGATGATGTACGACGGCCTGACCGATTCCTTCGACCACATCGCCATGGGTCTCTCGACCGAGCAGCACAACGCCAAGATCGGCATCACCCGCGAGCGCCAGGACGCCTTTGCTGCGGCCAGCCACGAGAAGGCCGCCGCCGCGGCGAAGGAGGGTCGTCTGGCCGAGGAGATCGTTCCGGTCCAGGTGCCCCAGCGCAAGGGTGACCCGCTGCTGGTCGACACCGACGAGGGTGTGCGGCCCGGCACCACGGCCGAATCGCTGGGGGCCTTGAAGCCCGCCTTCGACAAGAACGGAACCATCACGGCCGGCAACGCGTCCCAGATCTCCGACGGCGGCTGCGCCGTCATCGTCATGTCGGCCGACAAGGCGAAGGAGTTGGGGCTTGCCCCGCTCGGGCAGGTCGTCAGCTACGGCATGGTGGCGGGCCCCGACAACTCGCTCATGACCCAGCCCTCACGCGCCATCGTCAAGGCGGCGGGCAAGGCCGGAATCGACATCAGCTCGATCGACCTGTTCGAGATCAACGAGGCCTTCGCTGCCGTCGGGCTGGCCTCGGTCGACGATCTGGGCATCGACGAGGACAAGGTCAACGTCAACGGCGGGGCGATTGCCCTCGGGCACCCGGTCGGCATGTCCGGCACCCGGGTCGCGTTGACTGCGCTGCTCGAGCTGCGCCGGCGGGGCGCTTCGACTGCGGCTGTCGCCCTGTGCGGCGGGGGCGGTCAGGGAGACGCCGCCATCCTGCGCGCTCTCTAGGCGGCCCAACGCTGGGCGGCGCTGAGCGCTTCCGACGTCGGGCTACTTCTCGCCGCCGAAGGGTGGCGTCAAGAGCGCGACCAACTTGGCGCCGTGGGCCTCGACCTCGGACCAGGTCTCGACCTTGAACGAATAGACGCCCAGGGCGCAGGTGGGAAAGCCCGCCCGCACGGCCAGCGAGTGACCCTTCTTGTCGCCGGCGCGGATGAGACCCTGGGAGAGCGCGTGGGCCGTCGGGTTGTGGCCCACCACCATGGCCGCGGTGAGCTCATCCGACAGCCCCTGGAGATAGCCGAGCACATCGTCGGGATCGGCCTGGTAGAGACCCTCTTCGAACCGCAGTTCGGGTGGGTCGCTCACGGCCTCGAGGACCAGCTCGGCCGTCGCCGTGGTGCGGGCGGCCGGCGACACGAGGGCGACCTGGGGCCGAGGCACGCGCCGGAGCCCTGCTGGGCAGCCCTTCGCCTGACCCGGCAAAGAGTCGCCCCAGTGCTGTGGCGTCACGGCGACCTCGAGGCGCCAACACCCGGTCGAAGTCGGTGCCGCCCGGCGGGGGATCGGCAACCGTCTTGGCGTGCCGGAGCAGCCAAAGGATCCGGGCGGTGGTCGATTGAGACGGCATCAGGCCAGGTCGAAGGCCCGGTGAAGGCTCCGTACGGCCCGGTCCACGTCGCTCTCGGCGACGATGCACGAGGTCCGGATGGTCGAGGTCGAGATCATGTCGATGTTGATCCCTTCGTTGGCCAGGGTCTCGAACATGAGGGCGGCGATGCCGGGGTGTGACTTCATCCCGACCCCGACCAGCGAGACGCGGGCCACCTCGGCAGCGGCGGTCACGCCTGTCGCACCGAGCTCGTTCGCATGGGCCTCCGACGTCTCCACCGCAACCGGCAGATCATCGGTCGGCACCGTGAACGAGATGTCGGTCGTCCCGTGGACCGACGTGTTCTGGACGATCATGTCGACGTTGATCGACTTGTTGGCGAGCGCTCGGAAGAGCCGGGCGGCCACGCCGGGATTGTCGGGCACCCCGCTGACCGTGACCTTGGCCTCCGAGGTGTCGTGGGTCACCGCGGTGACGACGGCTTCTTCCATGTCTGCATCCTCCTCCACCACCCAGGTGCCGGGCTCCCAGGTGAAGCTGCTGCGCACGTGCAGCGGGACGTTGTGGTTGCGGGCGAACTCGACGGCGCGGAGCATGAGCACCCGGCCGCCGGTCGCCGCCATCTCGAGCATCTCGTCGAAGGAGATCCGGTTGATGCGGTGGGCCTCGGGGACGATCCGAGGATCGGCCGTGAAGACCCCGGTCACGTCGGTGTAGATCTCGCAGACGTCGGCGTCGAGCACGGCGGCCAGGGCGACGGCGGTGGCATCGGAGCCGCCCCGGCCCAGGGTCGTGATCTCCCGCTCCTCCGACATCCCCTGGAAGCCGGCCACCACGGGCACCTTCCCTGCGGCCAGCGCATCACGCAGCCGGTCGCCCTTGACCTCGAGGATCTTGGCCCGGGTGTGGTCGTTGTCGGTGATGATGCCGACCTGGCTCCCGGTGAAGGACTGACCCTCGACCCCCAGGTCGGCCAGGGCCATGACCAGCAGGGACATCGAGATGCGCTCCCCGGTGCTGACCAGCATGTCGTACTCACGTGGCGGCTGGGTCCGGCTGACTGTGTTCGCCAGGTGGATCAGCTCGTCCGTGGTCTTGCCCATGGCGCTCACGACGGCGACGACCTGGGACCCCTCGCGGTAGGTCCGCGCGATGTGGTCGGCGACGGCCCGGATCCGGTCGGCGTCGCCGACCGAGGTACCCCCGAACTTCTGGACCACCAGTGGCATCGGGCCGAGGCTACTGACTGGGAGCAGGTCTCCCTTGTCCCTGGCCCTGGGCCCGGGGGCCAGACCCAGGGCCGATCGGAGGTCCCCTGGCGGATTGGGTAGGGTTTCCCGCCGTGCCCAGCGAGAAGAGAGCCCGTCAACGCGCGGCCAGAGATGCCAGGCTCGAGGCCGAGCGTCAGGCGCAGAAGCGCCGCAAGACAGTACCGCAATGGAGCGATCGTCGTGGTCATCGCCGGCGTGGTCGTCCTGATCGCCTTCCTCCTGTCCAACAACCACAACAACAAGCCCGTGGAGTCGCAGTCGAAGGTCACCACGACGACGACGGCGTCGGGGAAGGCGAATGCAGCCCTCCAGACCAAGGCCAACGAGGTCGCCGTGAAGGCCGGCTGCCCGAAATCCCCGACCACGCCGACCGCCGCGGCGAAACAGACGTACACCGCGCGCGCCGCCCATGACGATCGACACCTCGAAGACGTACACCGCGACCTTCAAGACGACGACGGGGACGTTCGTAGCGACATTGGACGCATCGAGCGCACCGCAGACGGTCAACAACTTCGTCTTCCTTGCCAACAAGGGCTACTTCAACTGCGGCAGCTTCTTCCGGGTCATCCCCGGCTTCGTTCTGCAGACAGGAAATCCCGCGCAGACCAACTCTGGAAACGAGCCCGGATACACGATCCCCGACGAACTTCCCCCCAAGGCATCGAACCCCGCGCAGCAGTACCCCCTGGGATCGCTCGTCATGGCCAACACCGGGTACGCCGAACACCGGGGGTAGCCAGTTCTTCATCGTCTCTGGAACCCAGGGCGAGAGCCTTGCCCAACACGTACTCGCTCTTCGGACAGGTGACGACCGGCCTGAGCGTGGTCAACACCATCGGCCAACAGGGATCCTCCTCAGGAATCCCACCCAACGTCACGCAGCGAATCCTCACCCTAACCATCAACGAGTCGTAAGGGACCTGATCTGATCATGGCCAAGCCCACCCCGCCCAACGCCGACGGCTCGAGCCCGCAGCAGCGGAAGTTCGACGAAGAGCCGGACATGCACATCGATCCCGAACAAGCGCTACGTGGCCACCATGGTCACTTCGCACGGGACGATGGTCATCGCGCTCGACCCACTCGCGGCGCCTCGGACCGTCAACAGCTTCGTGTTCCTGGCGCGCTACCACTACTACGACGGCATCGTGTTCCACCGCATCATCCCGGGCTTCGTCCTTCAGGGCGGCGACCCCACGGGGAGCGGGTCCGGCGGTCCCGGCTATCGCTTCCCGGACGAGTTGCCGGAATCGGGCAAGTACAAGGTCGGCTCGCTCGCCATGGCCAACGCCGGACCCGACACCAATGGGAGCCAGTTCTTCGTGATCAGCGGCCCCGATGGCGTGCGCTTGCCACCGCTGTACGCGCTGTTCGGCGAAGTGGTGACTGGACTGGACGTCATCGAGAAGATCGACAAGTTGGGCAGCCGTTCGGGCACGCCGAAAGAGCGCGTCGTCATCGAGAGCGTCACGATCGAAGAGAAGGACTGAGCGGAGCTTAATCCGAAATGCGGTGAATATGCCCTCAGAGGGGCAGAGATGCGCCGCTAACCGCCCCGGTCCGGACTTCGAGCTGCACGCCCCGGTCGCCCCGTCGGCTCCTTCGCCCCGGACCGCCCCGACGCTGTCTCACCCTTCCCGTTTCCGCCGGCCTTCCCTTCGCCCCCGGCCTTCGGACCCCCGCCCGCCCCCTCCCGACGCAGCGCCGCCCGCCGCTCGGCCAGGACTTTTGGGTCGCTGACCTGGGCCCAGAGCCGCGAGGGCCGCGAGGTCATGACCTCGGCCGCTCGGGCCGAGGAAGGTCAGCTCCACGTTGGCATCACCGCTGCATCGACCAGGCCTTCGAATGGATCAGGTGATGGTGGTGCTCACAGAGGAGGGCCAGGTTCCCCAGATCGGTCAAGCCGCCGTCTTCGCACTCATCGAGGTGGTGACAGTTGGTGAAGAGCACGTTGGCACAGCCCGGAAAGACGCAGTGGCGATCACGACGCCAGACCTCGCGCCGCTGGGTGGCGCGTCGGCCAGGCGCTGGGCCCGCCCCTCGTACATGGTGTGGCCCAACCTCGTCGTCGAGGGCCACGATCACTTCTGCCGTCACAGACCAGGCGCCGGGCCACGTCCGCTGCAGATCAATCCGGCGCGTTCGAGCTCGCCCACCAGCTCTGACTCGGGATCGGCCACGACCTCGTAGGGCACGTGGGCCACCACCAAAGGAGACGAAGAGCCCCCCGAACCCCCATCGCGCGTGCAGCGAGACCAGGGCGTCGGCCAGGCGCTGGTCAAAGGGGGTCTCAGCCGTCAGAACCGATCTTCTTGGCCCGCTTCTCGAGCACGGAGCGCACCTGGGCATAGGAGACCGGGGGCAACTGGGCCACGATGGTGCGCAAGGCGTCGTTGAAACGAAGCGAGCGTTTCTCCTGCTCAACCGCATCAGAGGCCCGGGTGGGCAGTTTCTTCGAACGCACCAGCTCGCCCAGATCCCGATACGACAACTCAGCAGCGGCCTCGGCCCAGCCCGCCTCGTTCTCGGGGGTGGCCACGCCGAGCAGCGAACGCACCTTGTCGAGGCTCAGGCGACCAGCCGAGAGCCCCGCAGCCAAATGGGGCAGGTCATCGACCTGCTCTGCCACCTGGGCGTAGGTCCGAGCCGTGGCGTCAGAGACACCGAGGTGCTGGACCAGCCACGCCCCGAGCGAGGTCGCCCCGCTCAGCCCGCCAGTCCTCGCGCCGCTCCAACTCGGCACACACCGTCGCCAGCACGGCGTCTTGGGAGCAGCGCACCGGCGAAGGCCTGGGAGGCCAGCCCCATCAGTTCGCCGGTCTCGAGGCGAGACACCTGCGCCGTGGTCATCGGGGCGACCGGTGTGAGCGGGGCCGCATCCGACGCAGCGACACCCGCACCGCTCGCCGGTCCTCGCCCCTTCGCCGTACGCCCGTCCGTCCGTCGTCATCGCAGGGAGAGAACGGTCGTCCCCGTCCGTCCGAGTGCGCCTGAATTTGAAAGGAGAAGGTGAGGCGGGAGACGGTGATCAGCCCTTGAGGGCGGAGAGGCCGTCGGTCTGGGCCCCGCCCACGAAGACGACGGGCTGGCCCGCGCCGGCAAAGCTCCAGGCGCCATCGCCGCGACGAATCAGCGCCGTGCGGGCGGGCAACGCGACGACGGGCAGTGCGGCCGGCGCCATGGCCACCGTCCGTTCCAGCTTTTGTCCGTGCGCGTCGTCGTGCTCGTCCCCGAAGTGCGGCACCACGGTCACGTTGTCGACCAGGCCGAGGCCAAGGGTCAGCGCTCCACCTCGGGGGTCGACCATCGGGTCGGTCAGGACCATGGCGCCGGCGCCGGCGCCGGCGATCACTGCGCCGTTCAGATAGGCCTCGCGAAGGGCCTCAAAGACGGCGGACTTCTTGAGTGCGGCCCTGAGATGGAGCGGGGATCCTCCGGCCAAATAGATGAAACGAGCTTTGGCCGCGGTGGCAGCCATGCCCGGATCGTTGGCCGACGGCCGATCCACGACCATCAGCCCCTCGACCTGGCCGCCGAGCGGACCGAACCACTCTGCTGCCCGGAGCACGACCCGCTCAGGGTGTTGGTAGGCGGCCGCAGTCGGAAGGACGAGCACGTCGGGGCCACCCGAGGCGGCGAGGAGCGAGGAGTCGAAGGTGCAGCCGTCGGTCCATTCGTCGCCTCCCACCAGGGCCAGCGTGCCGGTCGTGTCCATGGCGCCACTCTTGCACGCCCGGCCGAGGCCACACGGGCGCAGACGATGCACGTTCGAGTGGCAACGGCGACAGGGAGCCGGCGTGAGGGAGCCGGCGGTGATGGTGGAGGTGGGGCGAAGGTCGGGCGGAGTCGGTTCGGGCAGCGAGCGGAGTCGGTTCGGGCAGCGAGCGGGTGCGGGGAGCCGCCGAGAGTGGGCGTGACCAGGGTGGCTGCAGTGTCACTGTCGCGACTTCGACGCCACTGGTTACCGGCCAGTAAACTTCGCCCCCATGTCGATCACACGGGTGGGAATTGTCGGTTCGGGCATCATGGGCTCGGGCATCGCCGAGGTGGCTGCGGCCACAGGGCACGAGGTGATTCTGCGCAGCCGGAGCCAGCAGGGCGCCGACGCGATGCTGGCCAGCCTGAGCAAGTCGCTGGCCAAGCAGGTCGAGAAGGGCAAGCGCACCGAGGCCGAAGCGGCTGAGATCTCGGGACGGGTGCGGGCGACCACCCACCTGGGCGAGCTGGTCGACGTCGACCTCGTCATCGAGTCGGTGGTCGAGGACCTGGCGATCAAGCAGGACCTCTTCCGTGAGCTAGACAGCGTCTGCAAGCCCGACACGATCCTGGCCACGAACACGTCGACGCTGCCGGTCATTGAGATGGCGATGGCCACCGGCCGACCCGACCTGGTGTGCGGCGTTCACTTCTTCAACCCCGCCCCAGCCATGTCACTGGTCGAGGTCGTGCGGCCGATCACGGCGAGCGACGCCACGATCGAGGCGGTCACGGCGTTCTCCACCACGTGTGGCAAGGAGCCGGTCGAAGTCAAGGACCAGGCCGGGTTCATCGTCAACGCGCTGCTCTTCCCCTACCTGAACAATGCGGTGCGTCTGCTCGAGCAGGGCATGGCCTCCAAGGAGGGCATCGATGCGGCCATGAAGGGCGGTTGCGGCTTCCCGATGGGACCGTTCGCGCTGCTCGATCTGGTCGGCCTGGACACGTCGCTGGCCATCTTGGACGCCCTCTACGAGGAGTACCGCGATCCCAACTACGCGGCCGTCCCGCTCCTGCGCCGCCTGGTCACCGCGGGACAGCTCGGTCGCAAGACCAAGCAGGGGTTCTACGACTACAAGCGCTGAGCTGGCGTCGTCTGGCCGCCGTGCCTGGTCTGGTCGACCCCAAGGCCGTACCTCGTCAGGTCCACCCGCAGGGCAAGGTTGGCGGTACGGCCCGAACGTGACACGGCGGTCAGGTCCGGTCGTGGATCCGCCGGACACAGGGTGGCGCAGAACGGGGCGGCGATGGGGAACCAAAAAAGGCGGGCAGAATGGTCGGAGCGGAACCGGCCGCGGGACGCAGATCGGTGGCGAGTACGACCCGCCGTGCGCAGTGGTCGGCGAAGGCCGTGACGTGAGCAGGAGGAGGTGTGACCCGAATGCCTGACGCGCCTTGGGTGATGCGGACGTACTCGGGCCACTCGACCGCCCGCGCCTCGAACGAGCTCTACCGGACCAACCTGGCCAAGGGTCAGACCGGGTTGTCGATCGCCTTCGACCTGCCGACGCAGACCGGCTACGACCCCGACGCCGTCGAGGCGGCAGGCGAGGTCGGCAAGGTCGGCGTGCCCGTGGCGCATCTCGGACACATGCACGAGTTGCTCGATCAGATCCCGGTGTCGTCGATGAACACGTCGATGACGATCAACGCCACCGCGGCGTGGCTGCTCGGCCTCTACGTGGCCAACGCGCAGGATCTCGGTGTCGCGCCTGGCGCGCTGGCGGGCACGACGCAGAACGACATCGTGAAGGAGTATCTCAGCCGGGGGACCTACATCTTCCCCCCGGGACCGAGCCTCCGGCTCACCGTCGACACCATCGCCTACACGGTGCGCACGGTGCCCAAGTGGAACCCGATCAACGTCTGCAGCTACCACCTGCAGGAGGCCGGGGCCACGCCGGTGCAGGAGATCGCGTACGCGCTGGCGACGGCCATCGGCGTGCTCGACGGCGTGCGCGAGTCCGGCAAGGTCGACGCCTCGGAGATCCCGGCCGTCGTCGGGCGCATCGCGTTCTTCGTCAACTCGAGCGTCCGCTTCGTCGAGGAGACGTGCAAGATGCGGGCCTTCACCCAACTGTGGGACCGCATCTGTCGCGAGCGCTACGGGGTGGACGACCCCAAGCTGCGTCGCTTCCGCTACGGCGTCCAGGTCAACTCGCTCGGCCTGACCGAGCAGCAGCCCGAGAACAACGTGCAGCGGATCGTGCTCGAGCAACTCGGCGTGACGCTGTCGAAGAACGCACGGGCCCGGGCGCTGCAGTTGCCGGCGTGGAACGAGGCGCTGGGCCTGCCCCGCCCGTGGGACCAGCAGTGGTCGCTGCGCATGCAGCAGGTGCTGGCCTTCGAGACGGACCTGCTCGAGTACGACGACATCTTCGAGGGCTCGCACGTCGTCGAGGCCAAGACGGCCGACGCTGGTCGAGGCGGCGTGGGCCGAGCTGGACGACGTGCTGGAGATGGGTGGCGCTTTCGCGGCGATCGACGAGCTCAAGCGGCGACTGGTGCGCAGCCAGGCGGAGCGGGTGCGCCGGATCGAGCTGGGGGAGCAGAAGGTCGTCGGCGTGAACTGCTTCACCGAGACGGCGCCGTCGCCGCTGGTGGGCGACGACGCGGCGGGCAACATCCTCAAGGTCGATCCCAAGGTCGAGGCGGAGCAGATCAAGGACGTGGAGCGGTGGCGTGCGTCGCGGGACGCGGCGGCGGTGCGGCGGGCCCTCGACGAGCTGCGCCGGGTGGCCGAGGACCACGGGCCTGGCGGCAACATCATGGAGGCGACCATCGCCCTGGCCCATGCCGGCGGGACCACCGGCGAGTGGGCCAACGCGTCTGCGTGAGGTGTTCGGCGAGTTCCGGGCGCCGACCGGGGTGGGGGGCGGCGTGGGCCGGCGGGGCCACGACATGGACGCCGTCATCAAGCGGGTCAAGGCCCTGGCCGAGCGCACCGGGGGGCCGCCTCGCCTGCTCGTGGCCAAGCCCGGCCTCGACGGGCACTCGAACGGCGCGGAACAGATCGCCGTGGCCGCTCGGGACGCGGGGTTCGAGGTGGTGTATCAAGGCATCAGGCTCACCCCGGACCAGATCGTGGCGGCCGCCCGGGACGAGGACGTCGACATCGTGGGGTTATCGATCCTGTCGGGGTCACACCTGGACCTGGTGCCCGAGGTGCTCGACCGCCTCCGCCTCGAGGGCAGCACGGCCGCGGTGGTGGTGGGCGGGATCATTCCGCCCGACGACGCCGAGATCCTGCGTGGGAAGGGCGTGGCGTCGGTCTACACGCCGAAGGACTACTCCTTCGAGCAGATCATGGAGGACCTGGTCGGGTTGGCGGAACGGCTGCGGGACGGCGCAGACGGTGGCGCAGGCGGAGACGTAGTTCCGGCTGCAGTCCCCGTCCCCGTCCCCGTCCGGCGCCACTCCCGGACCAGGCGGGCCATGTCCCGCCACGTCACCGGGACCGCCCCCAGGGCGATGGCCCGTTGGCGCAGGCTCTCGGGCAGGTCGTAGTGGTTGAGGGCGGCCGAGCGCCGGTGCTCTTGGTAGCCGCGCCGGGGGATGCCCAGCGCAGCCGCCATGGCGTGGAGCTCCTCGGGGTCGTCCGCCAGCAGGTGGGACCAGCGATCGGCCCGGTCTCGCACCGTGGCCCGCTGGCGCCAGTCGTCGACGTAGACGGTCAGCGGCGTCCGGCCCAGGGTCGGTCGCGCCGCATGGGCAACGGCTTGTTCCACCAGCGACCGCTGAAGCGCCAGGCCTCGTGGACCGGATCGTGCTCGTCAGGCGGTGCGGGACGGGGCCAGGCCAGCTGCACGGCGGCGGTGATGGCGGCCAGGACGGCCGGGTCGGGCGACGGCGGGCCGGGCAACGACAACGTCGACGTCGCCGCCGTCGACCACGTCCGTCATAGCGGCACGTTCCCGTGCTTGCGCTTCGGCAGTTCCTCACGCTTCGACGCCAGGATGTCGAGGCTCCGGCAGATCACCCGCCGGGTGTCTGCCGGCGAGATCACGTCGTCGATGTACCCACGCTCCGCTGCGATGTACGGGTTGGCATAGCGCTCCGTGTACTCGTCGATCAGCTCGGCCCGCCGCCGAGCCGGGTCGGCCGCGTCGGCCAGCTCACGCCGGTAGACGATGTCGACCGCACCGTTCGGACCCATGACGGCCAGCTCGGCCGATGGCCAGGCAAAGGCCAGATCAGCCCCGATCGACTTGGAGTTCATCACCACGTACGCCCCGCCGTACGCCTTGCGGGTGATGATCTGGATCCGAGGCACGGTCGACTCGCAGTACGCATAGAGCAACTTGGCTCCATGGCGGATGATGCCGCCGTACTCCTGGTCGGTACCGGGCAGGAACCCCGGCACGTCGACGAACGTCAACAGCGGGATGTTGAACGCGTCGCACGTCCGCACGAAGCGGGACGCCTTCTCCGACGAGTCGATGTCGAGCACCCCGGCCAGCACCGCCGGCTGGTTCCCGACGATCCCGACCACCCGGCCGTTCATCCGGGCGAAGCCACAGGTGATCGACATGGCCCAGTGGCTGTGCACCTCGAAGTACTCGCCGTCGTCGACCACCGCCGCGATGATCCGCTTCATGTCGTAGGGCTGGTTGGGCGACGTCGGCAGGAAGTCGATCAGCTCGGTCACCTGGCGGTCCGGCTCGTCGCCCGACACCTCAATCGGCGGCTCCTCGAGGTTGTTCGACGGCAGGAACGACAGCAGGTGCCGCACGTCGTCGAAACAGGCCTTCTCGTCGGGCGACACGAACGTCGCCACACCGGACTTGGTCGCGTGGCTCATCGCCCCGCCGAGCTCCTCGAGCGTCACGTCCTCGCCCGTCACCGTCTTCACCACGTCGGGCCCGGTGATGAACATGTGCGACGTCCCCTGCACCATGAAGATGAAGTCCGTCATCGCCGGCGAGTAGACGGCGCCCCCGGCGCAGGGCCCGAGGATCACGCTGATCTGCGGGATCACCCCCGAGGCGGCGACGTTGCGGTGGAAGATGCCGCCGTAGGAGTGCAGCGAGACCACGCCCTCCTGGATGCGGGCTCCCGCACCGTCGTTGAGCCCGATCATGGGCACGCCCGTCGAGGCGGCCAGGTCCATGACCTTGTGGATCTTCTCGGCGAAGACCTCGCCCAGAGCCCCGCCGAAGACGGTGAAGTCCTGGCTGAAGATGCAGACCCGGCGTCCGTCGATCGTGCCGAAGCCGGTGACCACGCCGTCCGTATACGGGCGGTTCTCCTCCAGGCCCATGCCGTGGGCCCGGTGCCGGGCCAGCATGTCGAGCTCCTGGAACGAACCCTCGTCCAGCAGGTAGTCGATCCGCTCCCGGGCCGTCAGCTTGCCCTTGGCGTGGTGCCGCTCAACGGCCGCCGGACTGCCGGCGTGGAGGGCCTCGTTCTTGCGTTCTTCCAGCTCGGCGAGCCGCTCGGCCATCGAATGTTCCATACCGGCTGAGGCTAACGCTCCGTGACCGGCACCCGAAAGACGAGCCGAGCTCGTCTGAAAGGTCGCCCGCCGCCGCCCGCCGTCGCACGACGTCCCCGGAAATTCCCCCGTAAGACGGCCAACGAGAACGTGTTCTCACTGTGACGGGAAGAAACCCTGAGCTGACCAGGGAAAAGGCGCTCAGCGCCAGCGACACACAACAGAAGCGCAACACAACACGCAGTACGCAATACAGGAGCGAGATCCCAGGTCCCGTTCTCGGGGGTGGAGAACCGGACCGGTTGGGGGGATGACGATGCCGCTGCTCGAAGTGGCGGAAGCAGAGGTGCGGTTCGGCGGCGTCCATGCGCTGCGCGGCGTGAACCTCGATGTCGAAGCGGGCACAGTGACCGGTCTCATCGGTCCCAACGGCGCCGGCAAGACCACCTGCTTCAACGCCATCACCGGCCTGCAGGCCATCAGCGCCGGCCGCATCCTCTTCGACGGGGCGGACGTGACCGGGATCAAGCCGCACAAGCGGGCCCGCCTCGGGATCGCCCGCACCTTCCAGCGCCTCGAGATCTTCGGCTCCCTGTCCGTCCGGGAGAACGTCCTGGCCGCGGCCGAGATCCGTCGGCGTTGGTCCCGTGATCGGTTCTGACGCCTCGTCGGTGGCCGACCAATCCTTGTCGGAGGTCGGACTCGTGCACCTGGCCCGGCAACCCGCCGACACCCTGCCCACCGGGCAGGCCCGGCTGCTCGAGCTGGCCCGTTGCCTGGCCACCCGGCCCCGCCTCCTCCTGCTCGACGAACCCTCGTCCGGGCTCGACGACAGCGAGAGCGACGAGCTCGGCGACCTCCTGGTGCAGTTGGCGGCCGGCGGGATGGCCGTGCTCCTGGTCGAGCACGACATGGGACTCGTCATGCGGGTCTGCACGCGCATCAACGTCCTCGACTTCGGCGCCGTCCTGATGACGGGGACGCCGGCCGAGGTGCGGGCCGACGAGCGGGTGCGGGCCGCCTACCTGGGGTCGGCCGACGACCCCGAGGAGGACGGCGATGGCCTGATCGGGGCGGGGCGGCCGTCCGGGAGCGCCCATGGCTGAGGCAGCCACCGTCCACCGCCATTCCCGCCGGTCGTCGAGCTCCGCCGGGTCCACGCCGGCTACGGCCAGATCGAGGTCCTGCACGGCATTGACCTGGCCGTCGCCAGGGGCGAGGTCCTGGCCCTGCTCGGTCCCAACGGGGCGGGGAAGTCGACCACGCTCAAGGTGGCGAGCGGGCAGATCGAGCCGAGGAAGGGCTGCTTCCACGTCATGGGCCGCCACGTCAACGGCATGCGGCCCGACAAGCTGGCCCGGGCCGGCCTGTGCACCCTGCCCGACGGGCGCGGCATCTTCCCCAACCTCACCGTGACCGAGAACCTGCGCCTGATGACGTTCGGCGGCCCGTCACGCAGCCACGTCGAGCAGCTCGCCTTCCACCGCTTCCCCCGCTTGGCCGAGCGCCGCAGCCAGGTGGCGGGCACGCTCTCGGGTGGCGAGCAGCAGATGTTGGCCATGGCCCGCACGTTGAGCGTCGAGCCGGCCGTCCTCCTCCTCGACGAGATCTCCATGGGTCTCGCCCCCATGATCGTGGCCGAGCTCTACGAGCTGGTCGCCCAGATCGCGGCCGAGGGCGTCGCCGTGATCCTGGCCGAGCAGTTCGCCGCCACGGCCATGGGCGTGGCCACCGACGTGGCCGTGGTCGTCCAGGGCCGCATCGTGGCCGCCGGCAAACCCGGCGAGCTGCCCGACGACCTCGCCGACGCCTACCTGGGAGGTGCTGCCGCATGACCAGCCAGAGACCGTCGCGCGACGCCAGGCCGCAGTCCACGACTCCCGGAGCGGTCGGGCGCCGCTGCCGGTGCTCGTCGTCGCCACGCCTCTTGCTGCTCGCCGGTGGGTCGGGCCTGCTCGCCGCTTGCCGCCAGCAGTGGCCCGGCCGGGAGCCGACACCGGGAACTCGGGCAGCGGCACGCCCGACCCTCGGCGGCTACACCATCACCTCGCTGGCCGAGGCGGTCACCGCCCAGTACGAGCAACCCAACTTCCCCCTCCCGGCGACGCCATCGCTCGAGTTCGACGAGGGCTACGCCTCGACGTCGGACAACTCGGGCCCGACCGGCTCGGCCACCGCTTCGAGCCTCTACCCGGGCCAGGTCGTGGCCAACGCCGGTCCCGAGCTCTCGCTCCTGGTGCCCGGCGTGCCGCTGCCGCCGGCACCCGGTCTGGCCCGTGCAGGCGACCAGCGAGTACCCGCAGACGCCCAACACCGCCAACACGGACGAGGTCGGCGTGAACATGGACACCCAGAGCACGGCCAACGGCAACACGGCCAGCGCCACCCTGGGCGACGACGCGCCCACCGGCGGATCGAGCGGGTCGACGCCGACGGCGCCGGCCGGGTCGGGCAACCCGCTCGCCAGTACCTCCTCACTCGTCGGCGTGGGCACCATGTCGGCCACCTCGTCCTCGTCGGCGCCGAGCACCACGGCGACGGCCGATGCCACGGCCACCGACAGCGGCGTCTCGCTTGCTCGGCGGGTTCATCACCATCGGCTCGGTCACCTCCACGGCGACGGCGAGCTCGGACGGCACGACCGGCACGCTGACCGGCTCGACCGAGATCCAGAACATGGCCATCGCCGGCGTGCCGGTGACGGTCAACGCCAACGGGATCGCAGGCGGACGGCAACGCGGCGCCGCTGTCCTGCCGATCTCGACGATCAACACGCTGCTCAACGAGCTCGGGATCTCCGTGTCGGTCACCAACGCCACCGACACCACCAACGGCCCGTCGGCCAGCCGCACGCTCCAGGGCCTCACCTTCACCATCGACCTGAAGACGCTCGACAGCGCGGCCAACCAGTTCGCCTCGCTGTTCCCGTCCTCTTTCACGTCGCAGCTCCCGGTCGCATTGCCCGACGACCAGCAGCTCACCCTCGAATTGGCTGCCGTCCAGGTGAGCTCGACCGCCTCGCCGCCGTTCACGGCGAACACCGGCAACAGCGGGTCGGGCTCGTCCGCCGCCTCTGCCGTCGTCTTCATCGAGCGCGGGCGGCTCGGCGCGCGTTCACCGGCAACACCGGCACGGCCGCCGGGTCCTTCACCGGCGATTCGGGCAGCGGAGGCTCCTTCGAACCGTCGGGCTCGTCGTCCTCGTCGTCGCCCTCGGGAACGAGCGGCGGCCGCTGCCACCCCGTCGGAGCAGTCGGGCCTCGCCACCTCGGCCATCGCGCCCGCCTTCAAGGGCATCGGCGCCGCACTCGTCCTCCTCGGCCTCCTGGCCGCGGCGGCGCTGGCCCTCGCCTACCGGCGGATCGACGACGCGGCCCGCGTCCTCGGCTCGTCGTCCTGCGCCGACGGCGACCCACTGCTCGAACGCTTCGCGGCCAACCCCGACGAGCTCTCCGACTTCGGAGGTCCATCCGCATGAACCTGTTCGGTAAGCATCCTCGCCCGAGGACCCGGGTCGGGTGCGGCCCGTCCTGGGTCGGGCCAGGAACAGCAACGGCACCGTTGCACCCGACCAACGGCGGCGGTCAGGCCGACGGAGCCGCCAACGCCAGCGCCACGCCCGTCGACACCCGCCTCGGCCGCCTGGCCGCCGTCGTCGAGCGGACCCGCCGCAAGGGCGGCGGCCCGAACATGCGCCGCTGGCTCGAGATCATCGGCATGGCGATGATCGCCTTCGGGTTCGTCTGCATCCTGCTCGGCTGGTACGGCGCCGCGCACAGCGCGTACCAGTACCAGGAGATCCCCTACCTCATCTCGGGTGGGCTGCTCGGCGTGGCCCTCGTCATCGCGGGCGGCGTCCTCCTCCGCACGGCCTGGAGCATGCGCCTGCTCGAAGAGGAACGGCGCAACGCCTTGGCCATCGTCCGCTCGGTGGACCGGCTCGAGCGCGTCCTCAAGGAGATGGAACACACGCGCCGGTCCGAAGAGGAGCAGCGGGTCTTGTGATCCCCGGCCGGCATCACCATCCGGGATCACCACGGGTCCAAGGGACGGATCCCCACCGCCTGGACCCGCCGGCGCCTTCAGCGCCGTCAGCGCCTCGCGGTCGTCCTGGCCGTCGCCGTCCTCGCCCTCACCGCCTCGGCCTGCGGATCGAGGCTCACCGGCACCGACGCCTCACTGGCGGCGGGGGCCAACGGCTCCAACGGATCGGGCAACGCCGGGCGGGCACCGCCACGGGTGCCCAGGCTCTCGGGGCGGACTCCAACTGCGCCAGCACCACGACGCACCACCGCAGCCGGCGCTCCAGGGAAGAGCGCCAGCAGCACCACGACTTCGACCACCGCCGTCAAGGCGAAGGCTCGTCGACGACCACCACGGCGAGCCGCCGCCACAACCACGACAACGACGGCGCCCTGTAGCTCCACCGCCCTCGCCCTCGGGGCCGGCGGCGGCGGCCGAGCGGTGGCACCGGCCGGGCCACCGCCGGCACCGGCGGCCACCCCGCCATCGCCACCGGAGCCGTCCGCGGCCCCCGGCGCAGCGGGGACCGGCCCCGCCAGCGCGACCGCGCCCTGCGGCACCAACGGCAACCAGATGCCCGCCGGCGGGAACGGCGGCGCCACCGCCACCGGGGTCACGGCCAACACCATCACCGTCGGCAACATCGCCAGCATCAGCGGCGTCGCCCCCGGCCTGACCCAGAGCGCCCAGCAGGCCACCGAGGCCTGGGCGGCCTACGTCAACAGCACCGGCGGCATCTGCGGGCGCCAGATCAAGGTCCAGCCCTTCGACGACGGCAACGACTCGGGCACGAACTACGCCGACGCCCAGCAGGCCTGCTCCAGCGACTTCGCCATGGTCGGCAACGCGTCGGGCTTCGACGACGGCAGCGCCCAGGCCGTGTCGGCCTGCGGCATCCCCACCATGGCGGCCGAGGTCTCCACCGCGGCGGCCGGCAACACGGCCGACATCTTCGGCGCCAGCCCGGGCAACGCGCACTACTGGCCGCTCGGCCCGGCCAACTATCTCAAGTCGCACGTATCCCGAACGCCATCTCCAAGGCGGCCATGATCTACCTCAACGTCTCGGCCACCCAGACCCAGGCCGAGCACGAGGTGGCGGCGTACCAGAGCGTCGGCTTCCACTACGTCTACGACGAGTCGACGACGCCGACCGAACGCCAACTACGCCACCAACGTGCAGGCCATGCAGAGCGCCGGCGCGCAGTACGTCACCGAGTACTCGGACGCGTCCTCGGCCGAGCGCCTGCTCCAGGCGATGCAGCAGGCCAACTTCGCGCCCCAGGTGGTCGACTGGTTCTCCGAGGAGTACTCGCCCGCAGTTCGCCCAGCAGACCGCGCCCGAGTCCAATGGCGACCTCGTCCTCATGTCGGCCACGGCGGCCTACGAGGAGGCCAGTGCCAACCCGGGCCTCCAGTTGATCGAGAGCTGGATGAACCGGGTCGCCCCCGGCTACCACCAGGACATCTTCGCCATCCTGGCCTGGTCGGCCGGCCTGGCCTTCGAGCAGGCGGCCAAGGCGGCCGGGCCCCGACCTCACCCGGGCCGCCGTCATCACGCCAGCTCCAGGGCATCACCAACTGGACGGGCGACGGGGTCACGCCGCCGGTGAACATCGGCCAGAAGATCCCGTCGCAAGTGCTTCTTCTACATGAAGATCGAGAACGGGGCGTTCCAGCGCGTCTATCCCGTCCGCGCCCAACACCTACGACTGCAACAGCGGCTACTCTCCAGTACTGAGGACCGACGCACTGCCATGCACGAGTTCCTCGAGTTCACCATCATCGGCATCGTCCTCGGCGCCGCCTACGCCGTCGCCGCCAGCGGCCTCGTCGTCACCTACGCCACGTCGGGCATCTTCAACATCGCCCACGGCGCCATCGGCATGATCATGGCCTTCGTCTACTGGCAGCTCTCGGTCGGCTGGCACATCAACGCCGCGCTCAGCTTCGCCCTCACCGTCTTCGTCCTCGCCCCGCTCCTCGGCGCCGTCATCGAACGCGCCGTCATCCAGTGGATGGACCCGACCAACGTCGCCACCGCCCTGGCCGTCACCGTCGGCCTGACCCTGCTCCTCTTCGGTCTGGTCAACAACGTGATCTGGAAACCCACGGCCCGGGTGGTCCCGCAGTTCTTCGGCTTCGGCGGCTTCAACTTCCTGGGCGTGCACGTCGATTGGGAGGAGGTCATCACGGTCGGCGCCGCCCTGGCCATCGCCATCGGTCTCCGCCTGTTCCTGTTCCGGACCCGCACCGGCATCGCCATGCGCGGCGTGGTCGACAACCGCAGCCTCATCGGCCTCTTCGGCGGCCGGCCCAGCCGGCTCTCCACCCTCAGCTGGGCCATCGGCGCCTCGCTGGCCTCGGTGGCCGGCATCCTGGTCGCCCCCAAGCTCCAGCTCCAGCCGCTCATCCTGACCCTGCTCGTCATCGACGCCTACGCCGCCGCGGTCATCGGGCGCCTCAACAACCTGCCCCGCACCTTCGTCGGCGCCCTCTTCGTCGGGCTCGCCTCGTCCTACGTCGTCGGCTACATCCCCGCGGCCGGCTCTTCTGGACCTCGACGCCGATCCAGGGCCTGGCGCTGTCGGTGCCCGAGCATCATCCTCTTCGTCGCCCTCCTGCTCGTCCCGGCCCACCGCCTGCGCAGCGGCACGCCCCAGCGCCACGCCCCGCTGGCCCCGGCCAGCTTCGCTCCGCTCCATCCAGGGCGGGGTCCTGCTGGTCGCCGCCGTCGCCGTGGCCGTCTCGTTCATGGGTCCCTCGAGCGTCATCAAGCTCGGGCATCGGCCTGGCCTTCGGGCTCGTCTGCCTCAGCCTGGTCCCCCTGACCGGCTGGGGCGGCTACACCTCCATCTGCCAGCTGACCTTCGCCGGCCTCGGCGCCTTCGCCATGTACCGCTTCGGCCACCACGGATCGGTCCTGGGCCTGCTCGTCGCCGCCGCGCTCCCGGGCGCCGTGGGCGCCATCGTCGTCCTCTTCGTCCTGCGCATCCGCGGCCTCTACCTGGCGCTGGCCACCATGGCCTTCGCCGCCGCCATGGACAACGTGATCTTCCCCTGGTCGGCCATCTTCGGCTTCAACGGCTCGGTCGTCGTCCCCAAACCGGCGCTCTTCGGCCTCGACCTCAGCTCGCCCAAGGCCTTCACCATCTTCCTGGCCGTCGTCTTCGCCCTCTTCTCCATCGGCATGCTGGCCCTGCGCCGGGGCCCCTTCGGCCGCGTCCTCGTCGGCCACCAAGGACTCCGAGGCCGCCTGCGCCACCCTCGGTCTCTCGCCTCACGACGACCAAGCTGCTCGTCTTCACGCTCTCGGCCGCCATGGCCGGGCTGGCCGGCGCCTTCCTCGGCGCGGCCTCCTCGGTGGCCAGCGGCACCGACTTCGAGATGTTCGAGAGCCTGCTCATCCTGGCCGTCGTGGCCATCGGGGGCGCCTCGGTCTGCTCGGGCGCCCTGGCCGGCGGCCTGGCCCTGGGCTTCCTGCCCGGCAACGCCGAGGACATCTTCATCGGGGCGGGCACCGTGGTCCTGGCCTTCTACTCCGACGGCGTGCTGCCCCTGTTCTTCGCCCGCTTCCACCGCTGGTGGTCCGGGCTCACCGCCCCGGCCACGCCGACCATGCGACCACGCCGGCCCTCGCCATACCCCGGCGCCGGCGCATGGGCAGCCCGGGCCGGGCGGTCCGGAGGAGCGGGCCCGGAGGCTCGCCGGAACCAGGGTTGCATAGACAGATCTCGGTGAGCCGCCGCCGGGCGGCGGCCACCCCGGGGATGCCGCCGGACCTGCGGGGAGCCGGCCGGGGGTCGGACCCGGATGGAACGTGAACGTGGTGCGGCTGCTGCGGAACCCGGCGGGGCTAGCGTCGATCGCCATGCCTGCGGTCGAGGCCGCCGCCCCCTGGCGCTCGTCACCCTGGTCGGGGCCGTGGCGCTGGTGGCCGCATCGTGCAGCAGCGGGCCCTCGACCCGGTCCTCGTCGCCGCCGACGACCTCGGGCAAGCACATCGCGCCGAGCGACCGCGGGCCGAGCACGCAGCGCCGACGACTGCGGCCGAGCGCACGCGTCACCCCGGCCACCGCCACCCACCCTGCCCCCTGCGCCGCCGAGCGTGCCCGACGACACGACCGTCGGGCCCGTCGGCACGCTGACCGGCGGGGCGGCGAGCGTTCCGGCGCCCACCGGCCGGACCGTGGCGGTGCCGGCGTCCATCCCGGCCGACTGCTCCACCGACGTGAGCGGCCAACTCAAGCACTTCTTCAACAAGCTCCCGGCCAACTCGATCGTGCTGGTGGGCGCCCAGGCCTGCTACCAGGTGGACCAAGGGCGATGACGCTGCAGGAACCCGCAGGGCCTCACCATCTACGGAGGGACGTTCACCGACGACATCGTGCCGCCATCCGACCCGGAAGGCCAAGCCTCGCGGGGACGGCCGCCTTCACCGTGCAGGGCGGGTCCAACGTCACGCTCGAGAACATGAAGATCAACGGCAAGAACCCGGGCGGCTACCACGCCGCCATTGGCCTTCGCCGGCGCCGTCGACGTGGAGGGGACCAAGGACGCCGCCATCAAGGGCGTCACCATCACGAAGCCCTTACGGCGACGGCATCTCGCTGTCCCCGCTGCGAGGCGGCGGCGACCACAAGTCGAGCCAGATCCTGAATCCGGCCACCAGACATGCACGATCGCCGGCGTGACCATCACGGGAGCGGGCCGCCAGGGCGTCACGCTGGCCTCGGTGGCACGGGGCCCAGATCAGCAACCTCATCGTCGAAAATCCCGGCGTTCGACGCGTTCGACCTCGAGGCGGACCAGTGGGACGAGGGGGCGACCAACGTCACCATCGACGGTTGCACCGCGTCGGGCGGGGCGCTCTTCTTCGCCAACGGCGGCGCGGGGGCGGGGAGCTACACCCAGCGACATCACCGTCGCCCACTGCGCCACGGGCAAGCAGACGGCCGGCGATCCCATCCTCGTCCACGACATCGGCAAGACACAGGGACCATCCCGCGCGGCCCCATCAACTTCGTGGCCGACAAGCTCGAGTGTGGCCACAGCGCTTCCGTCGGCGTGCGTCCAGCTGGTCGGGGCGTCGGTCACCATCGAGAATTCGGTGCTGGACTTCTCGCCCGGAACCGTCAACGAGGCGGTGTACCACGTGGTGCACCGATCGAGCTGCGTCTTCACCAACGACGCCGTCCAAGGATTCGGCAAGACCGGGCATCTGGCCAGGAACTCGGCGCTTCATGTGACCGGCGGCCATTGGGTGTCAGTGAGTGGCGCTGTGGGCTCGGAGCCGGCGAAGGGTTCGGGCGCCAAGGCGAAGGGCTAGGGACCAGGCGCTATGTGCGCGACGCCCGCTCCTTCATCGGCGTCACCGGGTAGCGGATGCCGAGGCGCCCTCGGACGCCGTCGGCCGTGCCCCGGGCGATGGCTCCAGCCCGCTTCAGGTGGCCCGTACGCTCCCGCCACAAGGCGCGGCCGATAAGCCGGGCGTAGTTGCGGGGGAACAGGCCCACCCGATGCATCACATAGAAGTGCAGGTAGATGCTGTTGCGCGTCTCGTAGTAGTACTTCCAGGTCGGGGTGGCAGCGTGCTGGCGGATCCCGTCGTGGTGCACCAGCGCCTTCCGGGCCACCCGGCGTGGGTGCCCGGCCTGGGGGATACGCCACTGGCAGTACTCGCTGTCCTCGGCCCACCAGAAGAGGTCGGCGTTGGGCAGGCCAACCTCGCGCACGATCGACGAGTCGATGAGGAAGCCGCACCACGACCCCCACTGACCGATCGTCCCGTCGCGCTGCTCGGCCAGGGGGAAGACGAAGGGCGCCTCCTCGTGCTTGGCCGCCTTGATCCACAGGTGCTCGAGGCAGTCGGGCTCAGGCACGATGTCGTCGTCCATGACCCAGGCGTAGGGGTGGGGGCCCTTGAGGAGTTCGGCCAGAGCCATGGCCCAGCCCCCGGCCGGCCCCAGGTTCTCGTCCGAGCGCAGGACGCTGACGGGCAGAGACCCCGCGGAGATCAGCGTCGAGGCGTCCACGGCTGGCGTACTGGCCATGTCCACCACGAGTACGGCGGCCGGCGGTTGGCTCTGACTGGCGATGGCGCTCAGGCAGCGCTGCAGGGACTCCGGCACGTTGTGGGTCAACACCATCGCCAGGGTTTCGTCGCCACCCCCGACGTCGCCAATGCCCTGAGGGCTGGTCACGCGGGGAGTGTCCCATGCCCCACGCACGGTGCAAAGGATTCTTCAGAAGCGGTGCGATCGAGCGCTACGGGGGGGTCGGAAAATCGTCCGCTCCCGCTACACTGGGAGCCTCGGAAAACCCCGGATCTCGGGGCCCGAGAAGACCATCCGGGGGGCCAGGACGGTGCCCGCCGGACGTCGGGGCAGCCCGAACCAGGGCGGCGAGCCGCCGCTAGGCGGCCGGGCAACCCCGGCGCGATTGTGAGAGGCCCAGGTAGCCGCTACAATCTTCTTCCTGCCATGTGCGGGCTTCGGCCCGGCGCGACTGCGTCACGTGGCGTTCACATTTTTCCGTATCGAGAGGTAGCGCGTGCCCACAATTGCCCAGCTCGTCCGCAAGGGACGAGAGGCCAAGGTGACGAAGACCAAGACCCCGGCCCTGAAGGGCGCGCCCCAGCGGCGCGGCGTCTGCACCCGCGTCTACACGACTACCCCCAAGAAGCCGAACTCGGCCCTGCGCAAGGTGGCCCGTGTCCGCCTCAGCTCGGGCGTCGAGATCACGGCCTACATCCCCGGTGTCGGGCACAACCTCCAGGAGCACTCCATAGTCCTGGTGCGTGGCGGCCGTGTGAAGGACCTGCCCGGTGTCCGCTACAAGGTCGTCCGCGGCGCCCTCGACACCTCGGGCGTGCGCGAGCGCAGCCAGGCCCGTAGCCGCTACGGCGCGAAGAAGGAGTCATAGCCGATGCCCCGTAACGGTCCCGCCACCCGGCGCGAGCTCGCCCCGGACCCCGTCTACCGCTCCGTCCTCGTGACGCAGTTCGTCAACAAGATCCTCACGAGGGGCAAGCGCACGCTGGCCGAGCGCATCGTCTACAACGCCCTCGAGCAGGTGCAGGAGAAGTCCGGGGGCGACCCCGTGGCCCAGCTCAAGCGGGCCGTCGAGAACACCCGGCCCGAGGTCGAGGTCAAGTCCCGCCGCGTCGGTGGGGCGACCTACCAGGTCCCCGTCGAGGTGCGTCCCCGCCGGGCCACCACGCTGGCCATCCGCTGGCTCACCACCTACTCGCGCCAGCGGCGTGAGAAGACGATGGCCGAGCGCCTGGCCAACGAGATCCTCGACGCGGCCAACAACGTCGGCGCCTCGGTGAAGCGGCGCGAGGACATGCACAAGATGGCCGAGTCCAACCGCGCCTTCGCCCACTACCGCTGGTAGTGGACACGACCGTTCCCGTACCACAACACCAACACCAACACCCACAGCAGTAGTCACAGGACCAGACCATGGCTGAAGCCCCTCCCACACGCGACTTCCCGCTGGCCAAGACCCGCAACATCGGGATCATGGCCCACATCGACGCGGGCAAAACCACCACGACCGAGCGCATCCTCTATTACACCGGCCGCAACTACAAGATCGGTGAGGTGCACGAAGGCGCCGCCACCATGGACTGGATGGTCCAGGAGCAAGAGCGCGGCATCACGATCACGTCCGCCGCGACGACCTGCAGCTGGCGCGACAACTGGATCAACATCATCGACACCCCGGGCCACGTCGACTTCACCGTCGAGGTGGAGCGGTCGCTGCGCGTCCTCGACGGCGCCGTGGCCGTCTTCGACGCCGTCGCCGGCGTCGAGCCCCAGACCGAGACGGTGTGGCGCCAGGCCAACAAGTACAACGTCCCGCGCATCTGCTTCGTCAACAAGATGGACCGCATCGGCGCCGACTTCGAGCGCACCGTGTCCATGATCCGGGACCGCCTCGACGCGCTCCCCGCCGTCATTCAGCTCCCCATCGGCTCCGAGTCCGAGTTCCAGGGCGTCATCGACCTGCTCGAGGAGAAGGCCCTCGTCTGGGCGAACGACATGGGCGAGGAGTGGGAGACCCTCGACATCCCCGCCAACATGGCGGCCGAGGCCGAGGACGCCCGCCACCAGCTCATCGACGTGGTCTCGAACTTCGACGACGTCATCATGGAGAAGTACCTCGAGGAGACGCCCATCACGGCCGACGACCTCAAGCGCGCCCTGCGCACGGCCACCCTGGCCGCCGCCGTGGTGCCGGTGCTCTGCGGCTCGGCCTTCAAGAACAAGGGTGTCCAGCCCATGCTCGATGCCGTGATCGACTACCTCCCCTCACCCCTCGACCTGCCCCCGACCGAGGGGCACCGTCCCGGGCACACCGAGGACCTGATGGAGCGCAAGGCCGACGACGGCGAGCCGTTCGCCGCCCTGGCCTTCAAGATCATGACCGACCCCTTCGTCGGCAAGCTCACCTACATCCGGGTCTACTCGGGCACCCTGACCAAGGGCGCCTCCATCACCAACACGACCAAGGACAAGAAGGAGCGGATCGGCCGCATCCTCCAGATGCACGCCAACCACCGCGAGGACAAGGACGCCGTCTACGCCGGCGACATCGTCGCGGTCGTCGGGCTCAAGAACACGACGACGGGCGACACGCTCTCGGACGCCGGTCACCCGATCCAGCTCGAGTCGCTCACCTTCCCCGAGCCGGTGATCCACGTCGCCGTCGAGCCCAAGACCAAGGCCGACCAGGACAAGCTGTCCCGCGCCCTCTACGCGCTGAGCGAGGAGGACCCGACCTTCCGCGTCCGCTCGGACGAGGAGACCGGACAGACCGTGATCTCGGGCATGGGCGAGCTGCACCTCGAGGTGCTGGTCGACCGGATGCTGCGCGAGTTCAGCGTGGACGCCAACGTGGGCAAGCCCCAGGTGGCCTACCGCGAGACCATCCGCAAGGCGGTGGAGAAGATCGAGGAGAAGTACGTCCGCCAGACCGGTGGCCGTGGCCAGTACGGCCACGTGGTCATCAGCGCCGAGCCCACGGGCCCGGGCGGCGGCTACGAGTTCATCGACAAGATCAGCGGCGGCGTCATCCCCAAGGAGTACATCCCCTCGGTCGACGCCGGGATCCAAGAGGCGCTCACCTCGGGCGTGCTGGCCGGGTACCCGACGGTCGACGTCCGGGTCACGCTGACCTACGGGTCGTACCACGACGTGGACTCATCGGAAATGGCCTTCAAGATCGCCGGTTCCATGGCGGTCAAGAAGGCGATCCGGGCGGCCAGCCCCGTGCTGCTCGAGCCGGTCATGGAAGTCACCGTCACCGTGCCCGACGATTTCCTCGGTGCGGTCACCGGCGACCTCTCGTCGCGGCGAGGCAGGATGGAAGGCATGGATCAGCAGGGGACCAGTCACGTGGTGCGGGCGCTTGTCCCACTCGCCGATATGTTCGGCTACTCTACTGACCTGCGTTCGCGCACCCAGGGCCGCGCCACGTACACGATGCAGTTCCATTCGTACAACCAGGTGCCGGAGTCGATCTCCAAGGAGATCATCGCCCGGGCCACCGGGGAATAGTCGGGGATGACGCAACGGCGACGCAACGGTCACGGTCCCAGCGGACCACTGACCCGACCGACCACCGAGCAGAGACCACACGACAAGACCGACCACACACCGGTCGCAATGACAGAGAAAGAAAGAGTCGGGATCACCGTGATCCCTTCGAAGAGCAGGGAGTAGCGAGGCGATGGCCAAGCAGAAGTTCGAGCGCACGAAGCCCCACGTAAACGTCGGGACGATGGGTCATATCGACCATGGCAAGACGACGCTGACGGCTGCCATCACCAAGGTGCTCTCGGAAAAGAACCCGAACACCTCCTTCACCAAGTTCGACGAGATCGACAAGGCGCCGGAGGAGAAGCAGCGCGGCATCACGATCACGATCGCCCACGTCGAGTACGAGACCGACAAGCGCCACTACGCGCACGTCGACATGCCCGGCCACGCCGACTACATCAAGAACATGATCACCGGTGCCGCCCAGATCGACGGCGCCATCCTGGTGGTCTCCGCCGCCGACGGCCCCATGCCTCAGACCCGGGAGCACGTGTTGCTGGCCCGCCAGGTGGGCGTGCCCTACATCGTGGTGGCCCTCAACAAGGCCGACATGGTCGACGACGAGGAGCTGCTCGAGCTGGTCGAGATGGAGGTGCGCGAGCTCCTCACCCAGTACGACTTCCCCGGTGACGACACCCCGGTCGTGCGGGTCTCCGCGCTCAAGGCGCTCGAGGGCGACCCCGAGTGGAGCGAGAAGATCGTCGAGCTGATGGACGCGGTGGACGACTACATCCCCGAGCCCGAGCGTGACATCGACAAGCCCTTCCTGATGCCGGTCGAGGACGTCATGTCCATCACCGGCCGTGGCACGGTCGTGACCGGCAAGGTCGAGCAGGGCCAGGTCAAGGTGGGTGAGGAAGTCGAGATCGTCGGCCTCATGGACACCCAGAAGACCACGGTGACCGGCGTCGAGATGTTCCGCAAGCTCCTCGACGAGGGTCGGGCCGGCGACAACATCGGCGCCCTGCTGCGCGGCACCAAGAAGGAAGAGGTCGAGCGCGGTCAGGTCCTGGCCAAGCCCGGCTCCATCACGCCGCACACGCAGTTCGAGGCCACGGTCTACGTCCTCAACAAGGACGAGGGCGGCCGTCACAAGCCGTTCTTCACCAACTACCGGCCGCAGTTCTACTTCCGGACCACGGACGTCACCGGCACGATTTCGCTGCCCGAGGGCACCGAGATGGTCATGCCCGGTGACAACACCGACATGACGGTCGAGCTGGGCAAGCCGATCGCCATGGAGGAGGGCCTGCGCTTCGCCATCCGCGAAGGTGGCCGCACCGTGGCCTCGGGCCGGGTCACCAAGATCCTCAAGTAGTCCCGACCCCCGACGCAGGAACGAGAACTCGAACATGGCCGACGGCCCGAAGCAGAAGATCCGCATCAGGCTGAAGGCCTACGACCACGAGATCCTCGATCAGTCGACGGAGAAGATCGTGCAGACGGTGCTGCGCACCCAGGCCAAGGTCCTGGGGCCGGTCCCGCTGCCGACCGACAAGCACCGCTACACGGTCATCCGCTCGCCCCACAAGTACAAGGACTCGCGCGAGCACTTCGAGATGCGGGTGCACAAGCGCCTGGTCGACATCGTCGAGCACACGCCCAAGACGGTCGACTCGCTCCAGCGCCTCGATCTGCCCGCCGGCGTGGACATCGAGATCAAGATCCAGACCGCCTGACGGCGGGCCACCCCGTCTCCCCGCCGGACGCCTGGCAGGGGGCCGGGCCAATGGTGTAACCTCGCGAGCCGCCCATTCGGGCAGCCCACCAGGGTTTTCAGCGGTACTTCGGTGCTGCAGCGACAACAGACGTGCGTGAACGTCGGCTCCGGCCGGTACCTCACGCCGAACCATTCGAGCGCTCCGCTCGGGATTCCCGGGCGGAGCGTTGGCGTGCGCAGGGAGACCTGCGACGCGGAAGAGCAGAAAGAGGACACGTGGCTACCAAGGCCATCGTCGGCGAGAAAGTCGGCATGACCCAGGTCTGGGACGACCAGAACCGCGCCATACCGGTGACGGTGCTCAAGGTCGCGCCCGTGCGCGTGGTCCAGGTGAAGACGCCCGAGAGCGACGGTTACTCCGCCCTGCAGGTGACCTGGGGCTTCCGGCGTAACTCCACCCTGACCAAGCCCCAGATCGGGCACTACGCCAAGGCGGGGGTGAACCCCGGTCGCAAGCTGGTGGAGCTCCGCCTCGACGACGTGAGCGAGTACGCCGTGGGCCAGGAGCTGGCGGCCGACCTCTGGTCGGCCGGCGAGCGGGTGGACGCCATCGCGGTCAGCAAGGGCAAGGGCTTCGCCGGCGGCATGAAGCGCCACAACTTCAAGGGCCAGGGCGGGTCGCACGGGAACCACGGTCACCACCGGGCCCCCGGCTCCATCGGCGCCTGCGCCACCCCGTCCCGCGTCTTCAAGGGCACCCGGATGGCCGGCCAGATGGGCGGCAACCAGGTGACGGCGCTCAATCTGGTGGTCGTCTCGGCCGACCCCGAGCGCGAGCTCGTGCTGGTCAAGGGGGCCGTGCCCGGCGCCCGGGGCAGCGTGGTCGTGCTGCGTGACTCGGTGAAGGCACCGAGCAAGGCGGGCAAGCGATGAGCGCGACCGAGACCGAGACCCTGCACACGCCCCGCACGGGCACCGTGCTGGGCGACACCAAGAAGCGGGAGCGCCCGGAGCCGGTGACCCGCACCGCCCCGCACCGCAACGCGGCCGGTCACGACCTGGGCACGGTCGACCTGGAGCCGACCGTCTTCGGGCTCGAGCCCAACCCGGCGCTGCTGCACCAGGTGATCACGGCCCAGCTGGCCGCCGCCCGCTCGGGCACCCAGTCGACCAAGACCCGCTCCGAGGTCCGCGGGGGTGGGGCCAAGCCGTTCCGCCAGAAGGGCACCGGCCGGGCCCGCCAGGGCTCCAGCCGCTCGCCGTCCATGATCGGTGGTGGCGTGGCCCTCGGCCCGAAGCCCCGCAGCTACGCCCAGCGCACGCCCAAGAAGATGGTCCGCGCCGCCCTGCTCTCCGCCCTGAGCGACCGGGCCGACATCGGGCGCATCACAGTGATCGACGACTGGAAGATCGAGCGAGCCCAAGACCAAGGACGCCGCCACCGTGGTGCGCAAGCTGCGCCTCACCGGCACCGTGCTGGTGGTCGTGGCCGCCGACGAGCTGGCCGTGGAGCGCTCGTTCGCCAACCTGCCCGCGGTGCAGACGACGACGTTCGGCGAGCTCTCGGCCCACGACGTGATCCGGGCCGACTGGCTGGTCTTCTCGGACCGCACGCTGCCGGCGGGTCCGGCGGACTTCTCGGGCACCCACGTGGTGGAGGACGACCGACGAGCTCGAGGTGGCGCCGGCGCAAGGCGCCGGCGGCCAAGAAGGCAGCCGACAAGCCTGCGGCCGAGTCGCCGGCCAAGAAGGCGGCGGCCACCCGCAAGGCCAAGGCCGCCGCGGCCGACGCCGAGAAGGCGCTCGAAGCGATCGAGGCCGAGGCGGAGATCGAGTTGCCCGCGACCGACGAGGCCGCCACCGACGACAGCGCAGACAACGAGGAGGCCGGCACCGATGCGTGACGCCATGTCCGTCCTGATCCGCCCGGTGGTCTCCGAGAAGAGCTACGCCCTCATGGACCGCAGCGTCTACACCTTCATCGTCGACCCCCGGGCCACCAAGATCGACGTGCGCCTGGCCGTCGAGCAGGCCTTCGGCGTCCGCGTCACCGCCGTGAACACGCTCAACCGCAAGGGGAAGTCGACCCGCAACCGCCGCACCAACGTGCGTGGCAAGCGGGCCGACACCAAGCGCGCCATCGTCACGCTGCACCCCGACGACTCCATCGACCTCTTCGAGCGCTGATCAGGGGATCCGCCATGCCACTTCGCTCTCGCAAACCCACCAGCCCCGGTCGCCGCTTCCAGACCGTCTCGGACTTCTCCGAGATCACCCGGAGCCGCCCCGAGAAGTCGCTGCTCGACCCCAAGCCGTCGAGCGGTGGCCGCAACAGCTACGGCCGCAAGACCGCCCGCCACCGCGGCGGCGGTCACAAGCAGCAGTACCGCATCATCGACTTCCGGCGCACCAAGGACGGCATCCCGGCCAAGGTGGCGGCGATCGAGTACGACCCGAACCGCAACGCCCGCATCGCGCTGCTGCACTACGCCGACGGCGAGAAGCGCTACATCCTGGCCCCGGCCGGGGTGAAGGTGGGCGACAAGCTCCAGAGCGGCCAGGGTGCCGACATCCGGCCGGGCAACGCCCTGCCGCTTGCGCTACATCCCGGTCGGTTCGGTGATCCACAACGTCGAGCTGCGTCCCGGTGGCGGCGGGAAGATGGCCCGCGGCGCCGGCATGAGCATTCAGCTCGTGGCCAAGGAAGGCGCCTTCGCCACCCTGCGCCTGCCCTCGACCGAGATGCGCCGGGTCTCCATCGACTGCCGGGGCACCCTCGGCGTCGTCGGCAACTCGGAGGCCGAGCTGATCAAGATCGGCAAGGCCGGCCGCAACCGCTGGAAGGGCAAGCGCCCCCAGACCCGAGGCGTGGCCATGAACCCGGTCGACCACCCGCTCGGTGGTGGCGAGGGCAAGTCCTCGGGTGGTCGCCACCCGGTGTCGCCGTGGGGCAAGCCCGAGGGCCGCACCCGCGCTCGCAACAAGAAGTCCAATTCGATGATCGTCCGCCGACGCCGCACCCGCGGCGCACGGCGATAGGGCGGGGGTTGAGGAAGACATGCCGCGTAGCCTGAAGAAGGGACCCTTCGTCGACGACCACCTGCTCAAGAAGGTGGACGTCCTGAACTCGAGCGGGGACAAGAAGGTCATCAAGACCTGGTCCCGCCGCTCGACCATCATCCCCGACATGGTCGGCCACACCATCGCCGTCCACGACGGGCGCCGGCACGTGCCGGTCTACGTCACCGAGTCCATGGTCGGCCACAAGCTGGGCGAGTTCGCACCGACGCGGACCTTCCGCTACCACGCCGGTCAGGAACGCGGAGCACGGCGATGACCGCCACCAAGACGAACGAGCGTCCGGGCACCCGGGCCGTCCACCGCTACTGCGGCATGTCGGCCTCCAAGGCGCGCCAGGTGCTCGACCTCATCCGGGGCCAGGAGGTGCAGCGGGCGGCCGAGATCCTCTCGGGCGTCGAGCGCGAGGCGGCCGAGGTCATCGGCAAGGTCCTGACGTCGGCCGTGGCCAACGCGGCCCACAACGACCAGCAGAAGCCCCGAGGACCTCTACGTCTCGGCCTGCTACGCCGACGAGGGCGCCACCATGAAGCGTTGGCGTCCCCGGGCCCGGGGCCGGGCCACGCGCATCCGCAAGCGGACCTGCCACATCACCATCATTGTGAGCCGTCTCCCGGCCGAGCGGCTCGAGCTGCGCCGCCGGCGCATGGAGGCGGTCAGCTCCAACCGCACGCAGCGGGTCGCCGCCTCGCGGGGCCGGGCCGACCAGACGGGACGCCTGTCGCGGCGCCGGGCTGCCCGGGCCGAGGCGGCCGCAGCCGAAGAGGCCGCAGCAGCAGAGGCAGAAGAAGAGACCACCGACCAGCTCGAGACGACCGACGTCGCCGGTGAGGACGAGGCGGTCGAGACCGTCGACGCCGCCGGTGAGGACGAAGTGGTCGCCAACGCGGCGGCCGAGACGGACGCCGACGAGAACGTGGAGGACACGAATGCAGATGGCGACAACGAGGGCGAGAAGGGTGAGGGCGAGTAGATGGGCCAGAAGGTAAATCCCTATGGCTTCCGGCTCGGCATCACGACCGACTGGAAGTCGCGCTGGTTCGAAGAGCGCCACTACAAGGAGTTCGTGGTCGAGGACTGGAAGATCCGCGACTACCTCATGAAGCAGCTCGAAGCTGCCGCCGTGAGCCGCATTGAGGTGGAGCGCACCCGTGACCGCCTGCGCGTCGACATCCACACGGCCCGCCCCGGCATCGTCATCGGCCGGCGTGGCGCCGAGGCCGACCGGCTCAAGAAGAAGCTCGAGGAGATCACCGGGCTGCAGAACCGGATTCAGCTGAACATCCAGGAGATCAAGCAGCCCGAGCTCGACGCCGCGCTGATCGCCCAGGGCATCTGCGACCAGCTGGTGCGCCGGGTGGCGTTCCGCCGGGCGATGAAGCGGGCCATCCAGACCGTGCAGAAGGCCGGTGCCCAGGGCATCAAGGTCCAGTGCTCGGGCCGCCTCGGCGGTTCGGAAATGTCGCGCAAGGAGCAGTACCGCGAGGGCCGGGTTCCGCTGCACACGCTGCGGGCCGACATCGACTACGGCTTCCGCGAGGCCCGCACGACCTCGGGCCGGGTCGGCGTGAAGGTCTGGATCTACAAGGGCGACATCCTGCCCTACAAGGTCTCGGTCGAGGACAAGATCACCCGCGAGGCCGCCATGGCGGTGGGCGAGACGTCGGGCCAGAGCGGCCCGCGCCGGCTCATCACGGCCGGCGGCGGACGCCGCCGGGCCGAGGCGCTGCCCGACGAGGGCGACGCAGAGCTCGAGTTGGAGACGTCGAGGCCAGAGGTCGAGGTGCCGAGGCGTGGTCGAGGCGAAGCTCGTCGAAGCGGTCGAGGTCGCCGAGCTGAGCCCGAGCCCGCCGCCGAGGTGGTCGAGCACGTCGTCGAGCCGGTGAGCGCCGCGAACGCCGACCGAGACCGAGGCCGAGGTCGAAGAGGAGACCGAGGCTGCGGTGGCCGACCTGTTGCCGACGCCGTCGGCCGACGACGAGCTCGAGCGCCAGCTGGCCCGGGACGAGGAGATGGAGCGCCAGCACCACGAGCACCACGAGGCGCCCCACTTCCGCAGGGAGTCGGACTGACATGTTGATGCCCAAGAAGGTCAAGCACCGCAAGACACAGCGGGGCCGGCTCAACGGCGCCGCCAAGGGTGGCGCGTCCGTCGCCTTCGGCGACTTCGGCATCCAGGCCGTCGAGCCCGGTTGGCTCACCGCCCGCCAGATCGAGGCAGCCCGTATCGCCATGACCCGTCACGTCAAGCGTGGTGGAAAGGTGTGGATCCGGGTCTTCCCCGACAAGCCGATCACGCAGAAGCCGGCCGAGACCCGCATGGGCTCGGGCAAGGGCAACCCCGAGCTGTGGGTGGCCGTCGTGCACCCCGGCCGCGTGCTCTTCGAGCTGGCCGGCGTGGACGAGCCCCTGGCCAAGGCGGCCATGGAGCGGGCCATTCAGAAGCTGCCGTTCAAGGCCCGCTTCGTGGTGCGCCCCGGGACCCACGGACACCCGGAGGTGGCCGTCTGATGCCCACCGCACACGATCTCTCCATGCTCGACGGCGACGAGCTGACCACCCGCCTGGGTGAGTCACGCCGTGAGCTGTTCAACCTGCGCTTCCAGCTGGCCACCGGGCAGCTGGACAACCCGTCGCGGGTCCGGCAGGTCCGCCGCGAGGTGGCCCGCATGCTGACCGTGCTGCGCGAGCGCGAGATCCTCGAGGCGGAGGGTGCCTACGTGGCGCCGAGCGCGGCGGAGCACGAGGCGGCCCGCTCCAAGCTGGCGGCCGAGGACGCCGAGCGCGAGGAGAAGGCCGCCGCCCGCAAGGCGGCGCTGGAGGCCGAGGGCGAGGGCGAGGACGGGGCGATCGACCTCGACGACAACGACCACGACCACGACCATGATGACGACGACGAAGAGGATGAGGCCTGATGGCCGACGACGAGACCACAGAAGACGCAGCGGCCAAGGCCGCGGCGGCCGACGCCGAGCAGGCGCTCGAGGCCGTCGAAGCCGAGGCGGCCACCGAGCTGCCGGCGGGCGACAGCACCGACGGTCGACGAGCGACGCCGGCTGCGGCCACCGCCGCCGCGCCGGCTGCACCCGCCGTCAAGGTGGAGGAGCCGCGAGGACGGCACGCGTCCCAACCGCCGCAAGGTGCGCGAGGGCATCGTGGTGTCCGACGCCATGACCGCGACCGTCATCGTGGCCGTGGTGGAGCGGGTGCGTCACCCCCGCTACGGCAAGACGGTGCAGCGGACCAAGCGCCTCTACGTGCACGACGCCGAGGACAGCGCCAAGGTGGGCGACCGGGTCCGGGTCCAGGAGTGCCGCCCCCTGTCCAAGCTCAAGCGCTGGCGCCTGACCGAAGTGGTGGAGCGAGCCCGATGATTCAGCAAGAGTCCCGGCTGCGGGTGGCCGACAACTCCGGTGCACGCGAGGTGCTCTGCATCCGCGTGCTCGGTGGGTCGCGTCGCCGCTACGCCAGCATCGGCGACGTGTTCGTGGCCACGGTCAAGGACGCCATCCCCGGTGCCGCGGTCAAGAAGGGTGATGTCGTCAAGTGCGTCGTCGTGCGCACGAAGAAGGAGAAGCGCCGTCCCGACGGCAGCTACATCCGCTTCGACGAGAACGCCGCCGTCCTCATCAACGACCAGCAGCAGCCGCGCGGCACGCGCATCTTCGGCCCGGTGGGCCGGGAGCTGCGTGACAAGCGGTTCATGCGCATCGTCTCGCTCGCCCCGGAGGTGCTCTAGCCATGCGTATTCACAAGGGCGACACCGTGGTCGTGCTCCAAGGCAAGGACCGGGGCAAGAAGGCCGAAGTCGTGCGGGCCATCCCCAGCCGCGAGCGGGTCATCCTCGAGGGCGTGAACGTGGCCAAGCGCCACGCCAAGCCCACCCGGGCCACCCAGCAGGGCGGCGTGATCGACAAGTTCATGCCGGTGCACGTCTCGACGGTGGCGCTGGTCTGCAAGAGCTGCGACAAGGCCACCCGGATCGGCTACCGGATCGAGGACGACGGCGAGAAGGTGCGCGTCTGCAAGAAGTGCGGAGGAGTCGTATGACGACGACCAGCGCGCCGACACGTCCCCGGCTCAAGGAGCGCTACCTCACCGAGGTGCGCGACAAGCTCAAGACCGAGCTCGGTCTGGCCAACATCATGGAAGTGCCGCGGCTCGAGAAGATCGTGGTCAACATGGGCGTCGGCCGGGCCACCCAGCAGGCCTCCCTCATCGAGGGGGCCCAGCGCGACCTCGAGACCATCACCGGGCAGAAGCCGATCGTGACCCGGGCCAAGACGTCGATCGCCGGCTTCAAGCTCCGCGAGGGCCAGGCCATCGGCGTCAAGGCGACGATGCGCGGCGACCGGGGCTGGGAGTTCTTCGACCGGCTGCTCAGCCTGGCCATCCCCCGCATCCGTGACTTCCGGGGCCTCTCGCCCCGCTCGTTCGACGGGCGCGGCAACTACACGTTCGGCGTGACCGAGCAGCTGATCTTCCCCGAGATCGACTACGACAAGATCGACACGACCCGCGGCATGGACATCACCATCGTCACCACCGCACGCACCAACGAGGAAGGACGGGCGTTCCTCGCAGCGTTCGGCTTTCCATTCCGACAGGAGAACCGCTAACACCATGGCGAAGAAGGCTTTGATCGAGAAGCAGCAGCGCACCCCCAAGTTCAAGGTCCGCGGGTACACCCGCTGCCAGCGGTGTGGCCGGCCCAAGGCCGTCTACCGCAAGTTCGGGCTGTGCCGCATCTGCCTGCGCGTCATGGTGCATGCCGGTGAGGTGCCGGGCGTCACGAAGGCAAGCTGGTAGGTCGCCATGACGATGACTGACCCCATCGCGGACATGCTCACCCGTATCCGCAATGCCAACTCCGCCATGTTCGACACGGTGCGCATGCCCGGCTCCAAGCTGAAGGAGGCCCTGGCCTCGATCCTCGAGCGCGAGGGCTTCATCGCCGGCTACAAGGTCGAGCCCAACGTGGGCAAGCCCGGCACCACGCTCGAGATCACCATGAAGTACTCGGGCGACCGCACCCGCACCATCGCCGGCATCAAGCGCGTCTCCAAGCCCGGCCTGCGCATTTACGCCCGGGCCGACGGCATGCCGCGCGTGCTCGGCGGCATGGGCGTGGCCGTGGTCTCGACCAGCCAGGGGCTCCTGACCGACCGCGAGGCGCGCAAGAAGCACCTGGGCGGGGAGGTGCTCTGCCATGTCTGGTAAGGGCATGACGAACGCAGGACGGAGGGAGGCCTGATGTCACGCGTCGGACGCAGTCCCATCACCGTCCCCTCGAGCGTGACCGTGACCCTCGACGGTCCCACGGTCAGCGTGAAGGGGCCCCAGGGCAGCCTGGAGCGCACGTTGCCCGAGGGCATCACCATCGCCCAGGACGGCGACACCCTCGTGGTGACCCGCCCCGACGACGAGCGCCGGCACCGTGCCCTGCACGGTCTGTCGCGCTCGCTGGTGGCCAACATGGTCTCGGGCGTGACCGACGGCTTCACCAAGGAGCTCGAGATCGTCGGCGTGGGCTACCGGGCCACGGCCAAGGGGCCGGGCGCGCTCGAGCTGGCGCTCGGGTTCTCGCACCCCGTCGCTGGTGGACGCCCCCGAGGGCATCACCTTCGAGGTGCCGGTGCCGACCCGCATCGTGGTCAAGGGCATCGACAAGGAGAAGGTGGGCCAGGTGGCCGCCGACATCCGCAAGCTGCGCAAGCCCGAGCCCTACAAGGGCAAGGGGGTCCGGTACGCCGGCGAGCGTGTGCTCCGCAAGGCAGGAAAGGCAGCGAAGTAATGGCACGCACGAGCGACCGCACGCGCCTGCGCATCCGGCGACACGACCGGGTGCGGGCCAAGGTCACGGGCACCCCCGAGCGCCCACGCCTGGCCGTGCACCGGTCCAACCGGCACATCTCGGCCCAGCTCATCGACGACACCACCGGACGCACCCTGGCCGCCGCCTCGAGCGTCGAGCCCGACCTGCGCACGAAACTGGGTCGGCAGCGGCGGCGGTAACGTCACGGGCGCCGAATCCGTTGGACACCTCCTCGGCTCACGGGCCAAGGCGGCAGGCATCACCCAAGTGGTCTTCGACCGCGGGGGCTTCGTGTACCACGGGCGGGTCGCCGCCATGGCTGACGCGGCGCGGGCCGAGGGACTGGAGTTCTAAATGGCCGACACACAGTACGAAGAGCGCACCATCAAGGTGAACCGGGTGGCCAAGGTGGTCAAGGGTGGCCGCCGCTTCTCCTTCGCCGCCCTCATGGTGGTCGGCGACGGCAACGGCAAGGTCGGCCTGGGCTACGGCAAGGCCAAGGAGGCCGGGCTGGCCGTGCAGAAGGGGATCGAAGAGGCGCGCAAGAACCTCTTCGAGGTGCCCCTGGCCGGCAGCACCATCGTCCACCCGGTCATCGGGGAGAGCGGGGCCGGCCGGGTGCTGCTCAAGCCGGCCGCACCGGGCACCGGCGTCATCGCCGGCGGCGCCGCCCGCCACATCCTCGAGATGGCGGGCATCCGCGACATCCTGGCCAAGTCGCTGGGCTCCTCCAACGGGATCAACGTGGCCCACGCCACCATCGCCGGCCTCAAGATGCTGCGCCGTCCCGACGACGTGGCCGCGCTGCGGGGCAAGTCGGCCGACGAGGTCACCCCCGGCGGCGTGCTGCGGGCCTACCGGGAGCGCAAGCGCGAGACCGACCTGTACGCGCAGACGGAGGCCAAGTAAGCCGTGGCCGCTCCTGCAAAGCAGTACGACGGGTCCGACGCTGGTCGTCACCCAGACCAGGTCGGCCATCGGTACCAAGCCCAAGCACCGGGGCACGCTCCGGGCCCTGGGCCTGCGCGGCATCGGGCAGACCAACGAGCTGCCCGACCGCCCCGAGATCCGCGGCATGATCGCCCGGGTCCCACACCTGATCAGCGTCGAAGAGGTGGCGAAGTGACGAAGCTGCACGACCTGGCGCCCCCCGCGGGCGCCACCAAGGCCAAGCGCCGCGTCGGTCGCGGCACCGGCGGCAAGGGCCACAAGACGGCCGGCCGCGGGACCAAGGGCCAGAAGGCCCGCAACACCGTGCCGGCGGGCTTCGAGGGTGGCCAGCTGCCCCTGATGCAGCGCATCCCCAAGCTCAAGGGCTTCACCAACCCGTTCCGGATCGAGTACACCCCGGTCAACCTGGCCGCGCTCGAGGCCCTGGGCAAGGAAGAGGTGACCCCCGCCGTCCTGGTGGAAGCCGGATTGGCGCGGCCGAAGGCCCTGGTCAAAGTCCTGGGCCAGGGCAGCCTGACCCGTCCGGTCAAGGTCTCGGCCCATGCCTTCTCGAAGTCGGCCGAAGCCGCCATCACCGCGGCCGGCGGTAGCGTGGAGAAAGTGCCGTTGCCGTTCGGCCACGGGCGGCCGCCGGCATCGGGCAACGCCCTGATGAACCGCTAGGTCGACAACCAACTACAGAAGAGGAAGGGCATGCTCTCCCGGCTCGCCAACATCTTCAGGGTCCCCGACCTTCGCAACAAGGTCATCTTCACGCTCGCCATCATCGCCCTGTACCAGATCGGTGCCAACATCCCCGTGCCCGGGGTGAACTGGGGCCGCCTCCAGAGCCTCGAGTCGCAGGCCTCGGCCTCGGGCGTCCTCGGCTTCCTGAACCTCTTCAGCGGTGGCGCGCTGGTGCGCCTGGCCGTGTTCGGCCTGGGCGTCATGCCGTACATCACCAGTTCGATCATCATCCAGCTGCTGTCGACGGTCATCCCCAAGCTCGAGGAGTGGCGCGACCAGGGCGCCGTGGGGCAGAAGAAGATCACCCAGACCACCCGGTACCTGACCGTGGCCCTGGCCGTCATGCAGTCGGCCGGCCTGGTCTACGCCTTCCACGGGCACGACTCGGCCCTGCTCGGGGTGAGCGTCGACCTGATCCCGACCTTCAGCTGGCCGCTCGCCCTCTTCATGGTGCTGATCCTCACGGCCGGCACGGCCATGGTCATGTGGCTGGCCGAGCTGATCACCCAGCGCGGCATCGGTCAGGGCATGTCGATCCTGATCTTCGCCAACGTGGTGGCCGCCATCCCGACCGGGTTCAAGGCCATCTACGAAGAGGGTGGCAAGGCGAAATTCGGGATAATTATCGTCGTCTCGCTGGTCCTCCTCGTGGTGATCGTGTTCATGGACCAGGGGCAGCGGCGCATTCCGGTGACCTTCGCCCGGCGGGTGGTGGGCCGACGAATGTACGGCGGGAGCTCGACCTATATCCCGTTGAAGGTGAACCAGTCCGGCGTGATCCCGATCATCTTCGCCAGCTCGGTCCTCTACATCCCGGTCCTGCTGTCCAACATCATCCCGTGGACCTGGTTCCAGAACTTCGTCCGCAACAGCCTCACGCCGACGAGCTTCTTCTACATCGCGGCCTACTTCCTGCTCATCGTGATGTTCACGTTCTTCTACGTCTACGTCGCCTTCGATCCGCACCAGCAGGCCGACCTCATCCGCAAGCAGGGTGGTTTCGTGCCGGGCATCCGGCCCGGGCCGCCCACCGAGCGGTACTTCGCGCACATCCTCAGCCGCATCACCGTGGTCGGCGCCATCTTCCTGGGCTCGGTCGCGGTGGTCCCCTCTCTCCTGATGGCGGTCTGGAGCCTGAACCGGTTCCCCTTCTACGGGACGACCCTGCTGATCTCGGTCGGTGTCGCCCTCGAGACCATGCGCCAGATCGACAGCCAGCTGATGATGCGCAACTACGAGGGCTTCCTCAAGTAGCCCGGTGATCCCCGGGGTCAGACTCGTAGTCCTCGGCAAGCAGGGGGCGGGGAAAGGCACACAATGCGTGCGCCTTTCGCATCACTACGTCGTGCCGCACGTCTCCACCGGGGACATGTTGCGCAGCGAGGTCAAGTCGCGCACCGATCTGGGCAAGCGGGCCCGCGAGCTCATGGACCAGGGCGACCTGATCCCCGACGACATGGTCATGGAGATGGTGGGCTCACGCCTCTCCGAGCGCGACACCACCGGCCGGGGCTTCGTGCTCGACGGCTGCCCGCGCACGACCTACCAGGCCGAGAAGCTCGACAAGCTCGTCCAGCCCACGGGCCTCGACCTGGTGATCGACCTGCAGGTGTCGACCACCCTGGTCATGAAGCGCCTGGCCAGCCGGCGGGTCTGCGTGGACTGCGGCGCCAACTACTCGACCGCCGCCCCGCCGCTGGTCAACTGGACCTGCGACGTCTGCGGCGGTGAGGTCGTGCAGCGCCAGGACGACACCGAGGAGGCGATCGAGCGCCGGCTCAACCTCTACGAGGCCGAGACGGCGCCGCTGCTCGACTGGTACAAGCAGCGTGAACTGCTGGTGGAGGTGAACGGCACCGGGTCGCCCGACGCCGTGACCCGACGGGTCGTCGGGGCCATCGACGCGCTGCGCCGCAAGGGCCGGGGTGACGGACGAGGGACGGTGCCGGCGTGAGACGCAACGAGGACGAGCTGAACAAGATGCGCCGGGCCGGCAAGGTCGTGGCCGAGATGCACGAGAAGACGCGGGAGGCCGCCCGGCCGGGCGTGACGACGCTGGACCTCGACGCGGTGGCCCGCGACGTGCTCGAGCGGCGGGGTGCCACCTCGAACTTCCTGAACTACCACGGCTTCCCGGCCGTGATCTGCACGTCGCCCAACAACATGATCGTGCACGGGATCCCCGGCGGCTACGTGCTCGAGGAAGGCGACATCCTCTCCATCGATTGCGGGGCGATCATTGAGGGCTACCACGGCGACGCGGCGTTCACCATGGGTATCGGGACCATCTCGAAAGAGGCCCAGAAGCTGATTGAGGTGACCGAGCGCAGCCTGTGGGCGGGCATCGACCAGATGGTCAAGGGCAACGGCCTGCACGAGATCGGCCGGGCCGTCCAGAACGTGGCCGAGGCGGCCGGCTTCAGCGTGGTGCGCGAGTACGTGGGCCATGCCATCGGGACGGCGATGCACGAGCAGCCCCAGGTGCCCAACTACTGGCCGGGCAACAAGGGGCCGATCATGAAGACGGGCAACGTCTTCGCCGTCGAGCCGATGGTCAACGTGGGCTCACCCGAGACGGTCACCCTCGACGACAACTGGAGCGTGGTGACGGCGGACGGCTCCCTGTCGGCCCACTTCGAGCACACCATCGCCGTCACCCCCGACGGGCCCGAGGTCTTCACGCTGCCCTGACCGGGGCGCGATGCTTGGTGCGGGCGGCTCCTGGTTGGCCGGCCGGGGTGAAGGGAGAACAAGGTGCTGACCAACGGGTTCAACCACGTGGCCGTGCTCACGTCGGACACCGAGCGTTTCGTCCGCTTCTATGCCGAGGTCTTCGAGGCCGAGGAACTGGGCCACGAGGATCTGGGCGAGGCGGGCCGCCTGACCTTCGTCAAGGTGGGGGAAGCAGGCCGAGTTCAACGTGTTCGAGGTCAACGGGAACACCGAGTGGGAGCGCCAGACGCCGATGCTCGGGCGGGGCCGCCTCGACCATCTGGCCCTGCAGGCGGCTTCGCTGGCCGACTTCGAGGAGGCCCGGCGGCGGCTGATGGAGCGGGGGGCGGCGGACGACTTCGTCACCGACTTCGGGCCCGTGCTCTCCATGTTCTTCCGGGATCCCGACGGGCTCGAATGCGAGGTCTGCGTCGGCAACCCCGATGCCCAGCCGGGCGTGTTCAACCCGCCCGGCACGAGGGCGGTCCGCTACAGCTGAGGCGGCGCCCGGGCTGGCCACCGTCTTTTCGAAGGGGTCGAGCAGGAGGGCGGCGTCGGAGCCGGCGCCATGGGAGTGTCCGGCTCACGCCGCACCCCTTGCACCCCCGACAACATGGGTCTCGCTGAGAGGATCCTGGGCGACCTAGAGTGCAACGCCAGGTGGCTGCCCTGAGGCGGCGACAGGTGGATTTGGCACCACCGAGGCAGATGGCGGCGCAAAGGCGGAAGTCATAAGCGGGACGACGACGTTCACTGACATCCACATTGTGCTGTCGAACGACCTTGGCGACGAAGCAGAGAACTCGAGCGGAGCGGAGACAGCAGAGAGATGATCAAGCGACTGGTGTATTTGGCGGCCGCGGCGGCGGTGACCTGGTTCGGAGCTGCCCCGGCTGCGGCGGCTTCCGTGGGGGCCGCGGCGGATGGACCGACGGTGCAGGGGTGGGGCGAATATGGCACGACGCCGATCGAGCACGAGCCCCGGGCAGATATTCGGCGGGAGCGTGGCGCAGATCGCATCGAGCAACGCGGGGACGTTCATCCTCAACACGAAGGGAGTGCTCTTCGCATATGGCAACGAGCACAACGGGGCAATGGGCAACGGCACAAGCGGCAACACCGTGACCAATGGGCCCGTGAGGGTCGATTTCCCCTCCGGCGTCACCATCGCAACGCTGGCCACGAGCGGGGCGTACAACACCATGACGGCCATCGATACGAACGGCAATGCTTGGGGCTGGGGAGACAACGACCACGGCCAACTCTGCAGCGGGAACGAAACCGAGCAGGACACGCCTATCAAGATGCCGTTCAACGACGTGACGGCCATGGCCGGTGCCGGGAGCCACACGTTGATCGCCGCCGGAGGCCACCTGTACTCGTGCGGGCAGAACGTGAACGGCGAGTTGGGCATTGGCAGCCAAGGGCGGACGTCGTATCCGACGCCACAGCCGGTGACGTTCGAAGGTGACAAGGCCACGCCGGTGTATCTCGATGCCAGCTGGCATAACAGTGGAGCGATCCTGAGCGACGGCAGCTATTGGGCCTGGGGATTCAACCAGTACGGGAACGTGGGCAACGGGACGATGACCGACGCCACAAGCCCGTACAAAGTGTTCAGCAGTGGAGTGACCACGGCGACAGAAGGCGGCGGTGGCAACAAGGACGGGTCGAACATGGCGATCAAGGACGGCACGACGTACGTCTGGGGTGGAGACGCCTCGGGACAGCTGTGCAACGGGACGACGGCCTCGAGCATCTCGACGCCGACCGCCATCGCTGGAAGTTGGACCGAGGTAGCCGGAGGAGGATTGGACAGCTATCTGCTCGACTCCAACGGCACAATGTGGGCTTGCGGATCGAACCGCGAGGGCGGGCTCGGTCAAGGCAGCACGAGCGGCAAGAGCGCCACGCCGGTGAAGGTGCTCACTGGTGCGACGCACATCACCAGCACGGCGAGGGAAGCGGCAGCAGTGGTGCCCTAAAGAGCAGGTCGTGGGCGAAGACGGCTCCCGCTACGCTGAGGTCGGCCCGGACTCGCTGCTACCCGCCGGCGGGCGAGCAGTGCGGCGTAGCGGCGGTTGGTCCAGGCGGTCTCGCAGGCATCGAGCCAGCGGAGGTCGGCCCGGAGGCGCAGGACGACCCCTTCGAGGAGGAGGGCGGCGTCGGAGCCTGCTTCCTCCTTCGGGGCAGCCCGCTGGGCGTCGCGCAGACGGCGGAGGAGCTCACGGCGCTGGTCGTCGATGATGGCGATGGGGTCGGCCAGGCGGGCGGCCGCCGCCGTGACCAACTTCAGGTGGAAGTCGGTCAGATCGGGCTTGGGCCAGCTGACCTCGGCCAGCCACTCGGCCACCCGGTCCTCGCCCCGCGGGGTGAGGGCGTACACCTTGCGCTCGGGCCGGGCGGCGCCGCCGGCCTCGGCCTGGATCAGCCCGGCCTTCTCCAGCCGGGCCAAGGTGACGTAGACCTGGCCCCCGTTGAGCTCCCGGCCGAACGGCCCGAGCGCCGCCTCGAGGTGGGTTTGCAGCTCGTAGCCATAGGAGGGTCCCTGGGCCAGCAGGGCCAGTACGACTTCTCGGTGTATCAGCGGGTTCTCTCCCTAACAGTTAGGTATGAGGATAGCGTTTCGGTCCGCCGGGGACCGACGGGTCGGAGCCCGCTGCCGGAGAACGGTCCCGCTGGAGCCGGGGTCGAACCTGCGGTGTTCGGCGGGTACGCTGGAAGAACGCTCTGAGAGCCCCCGAGCCACCGTCACGGCGGGTCCGGAGGGCAAGGTCCCAGCTGAGCGGGAAATCTCGGCTGGAATTCGTCTCCCAGTGCGGTAGAATCTTTCGCTGGCTCAGAGCCGGGGCTCCTCGCGGGCCACTCCCTGCGCCGCATGTCCGAGCATCCTCCGTGTGGCCGTCGCGTCGCTCGGTTCTGCCCGGGTCAACATCAGCACAAAGAATTTCGAGGAGAGTCACCTGCCCAAGCCCAAGGAAGACGCCATCGTGCTCGAAGGCACGGTGGTCGAGCCGCTGCCGAATGCCATGTTCCGGGTCGAACTCGAGAACGGGCACAAGGTGCTGGCCCACAGCTCCGGAAAGATGCGCATGCACCGCATCCGCATCCTCCCGGGCGACAAAGTGCAGGTGGAGCTCACTCCCTACGACCTCACCCGAGGTCGTATCACCTACCGGTACAAGTAGTACCGGACCAAGAAGTAGAGGACAGGACGTCAGTGAAGGTTCGCCCGAGCGTGAAGCCGATCTGTGAGAAGTGCAAGGTCATCCGGCGCCGCGGCGTGGTCCGGGTGATCTGCGACAACCCGCGCCACAAGCAGCGGCAGGGTTAGGAGAGGAAGGCACATGGCCCGTATTTCCGGGGTGGACATCCCCCGCGAGAAGCGCCTCGAGATCGCGTTGACCTACATCTACGGCATCGGTCCGACGCTGTCGAAGCAGATCACCGAAGCCACCGACATCAACCCGTCCACCCGCGTCCGTGACCTGACGGACGAAGAGGTGGCCAAGCTCCGCACCTACATCGACACCAGCTTCCGGGTCGAGGGTGACCTGCGCCGCGACGTCTCCCAGGACATCAAGCGCAAGATGGAGATCAACTGCTACGAGGGCGTGCGCCACCGCAAGGGCCTGCCGGTCCACGGCCAGCGCACCCACACCAATGCCCGCACCCGTAAGGGCCCCAAGAAGACGGTGGCCGGGAAGAAGAAGGTGAAGAAGTAGTGGCCAAGACCACCAAGCCCGGGCAGCGGCGTCCCCGCCGCAAGGAGCGCAAGAACGTCGCCTACGGCGTCGCCCACATCAAGAGCTCGTTCAACAACACCATCGTCTCCATCGCCGACCCCGAGGGCAACGTCCTCGCCTGGGCCTCGGCCGGCAACGTCGGCTTCAAGGGCTCGCGCAAGTCGACCCCCTTCGCCGCCCAGCTGGCCGCCGAGGCCTGCGCCAAGCGTGCCATGGAGCACGGCGTGCGCAAGGTCGACGTGCTGGTCCGTGGTCCGGGTTCAGGCCGCGAGACCGCCATCCGTTCGCTCGCTGCGGTGGGCATCGAGGTGGTTGGCATCAAGGACGTCACCCCGATCCCGCACAACGGCTGCCGCCCTAAAAAGCGGCGTCGCGTCTAGGTCTCGAAGAAGGAAGAAGCATGGCTCGATACACCGGTCCCGTTTGCCGACTCTGTCGGCGCGAGCGGACCAAACTGTTCTTGAAGGGCGAGCGCTGCTACTCGCTGAAGTGTCCCGTCTCCGAGGCGGTGACCGATCGGCACAGCCGCGCCTACCCACCGGGTGAGCACGGCCGCGACCGCATGCGGCAGGGCTCGGAGTACCTGGCCCAGCTGCGTGAGAAGCAGAAGGCGCGCCGGATCTACGGGATCTTGGAGAAGCAGTTCCGCAACATGTACGAGGAGGCGAACCGCCAGCCCGGCATCACGGGTGAGAACCTCCTGCGCAACCTCGAGCTCCGCCTGGACAACGTCGTGTTCCGGGCCGGGTGGGGTGCCAGCCGGCGCCAGGCCCGCCAGTTCGTCCGCCACGGCCACGTGACGGTGAACGGCAAGCGGGTCACCATCCCGAGCTACCGCGTCCGCACGGGCGAAAAGGTGGCGCTGCGCGAGTCGACCCGGGGGAACTTCCTGGTCCGCCGCAACATGGACACCCTGGAGCGTCAGACCCCGGCCTGGCTGGAGACCGGCGATGCCGGCTTCTCCGTGGCCGTGCTGAACCCGCCGCTGCGAGAGCACATCGACGAGCCCGTCCAAGAGCAGCTCATCGTCGAGCTCTACTCGAAGTAGTCCCGCCCTCACCCCCGCACAGGAGTACCCACCATGCTGATCATCCAACGGCCGACCGTCGAAACAGTCGACGAGGAGCTGAACAACCGCCAGCGCTTCGCCATCGGCCCGCTCGACCCGGGCTTCGGCACGACGCTGGGCAACTCGCTGCGCCGCACGCTGCTCTCGTCCATTCCCGGTGGCGCCGTGACCCAGCTGCGCTTCGACGAGGCGCTGCACGAGTTCACGACGCTGCCCGGGGTCAAGGAGGACGTCACCGACATCATCCTGAACCTCAAGGACCTCCTGGTGCGGGTGCACTCCGACGAGCAGGTGACGCTGCGCCTGGACGTGCGGGGCCCGGCCGACGCCACGGCGGCCGACCTGCAGCTGACGCCCGACGTCGAGGTGCTGAACCCCGACCTGCACATCGCCTCCATCAACGCCAAGGGCCGCCTGGCCGTCGACGTCACGGTGGAGCGGGGACGGGGCTACGCCTCGGCCGACAAGAACAAGCGGTCGTCGACCATCGGCGTCATCCCGATCGACTCCATCTTCTCGCCCGTGCACCGGGTGACCTTCGACATCGAGCCGGTCCGGGTGGAGCAGTCCACCAACTACGACCGCCTGGTGCTCGACATCGAGACCGACGGCACCATCTCGCCCCGTGAGGCGCTGGCCTCGGCCGGCGACACGCTGCGCAACCTGGTCTCGCTGGTGGCCGACCTCGAGGAGACCCCGCAGGGCCTGGAGCTGGGCGACACCGGGACGACCACGAGCGGGTCGCCCGACCTCGACCTGCGCATCGAGGAGCTCGACCTCTCCGAGCGTCCCCGCAACTGCCTCAAGCGCGCCCAGATCAACACGATCGGCGAGCTGGTCGAGCGCACCATGGAGGACCTGCTGGCCATCACCAACTTCGGCCAGAAGTCGGCCGACGAGGTGGTCCAGCGCCTGGACGAGCGTGGCCTGTCGCTGCGCACGAGGGACTGAGGACTCGACGATGCAGGCAACTCCCAAGCGCGGCCGCCGGATGGGCGGTTCGGCGTCACACCAGAAGGCCATGTTGGGCAACCTGGTGGCGTCGCTGATCGCCGCCGAGTCGCTCGTCACGACCGAGGCCCGGGCGAAGGCCATGCGGCCCGTCGCCGAGAAGTGCGTCACCGCGGCCCGCAAGGGCGGCCTGGCCAACCACCGCAACGTGGTGGCCCTCATCCGCGACAAGGACATGGCGCACAAGCTCTTCGAGGAGATCGGTCCGCGCTACACCGAGCGGCCCGGCGGCTACACCCGCATCCTCAAGCTCGGCCCGCGCCCGGGTGACAACGCGCCGATGGCGCGCATCGAGTTCGTCTAGGGGTGGAGCAATCCGCCGGCGCTGATTTCCAGCGCTGGAGGCTCCTGCTCGCCTACGACGGGGCGGCCTTCCGGGGTTTCGCCCCTCAGCCCGAGGTGCCCACGGTGGCCGGCGCGCTGCGCCTGGCCCTGGAGCGCACGGCCCGGATGAGCGAGGCGCCGGTCATCACCTGCGCCGGCCGGACCGACGCCGGGGTGCACGCCCGGGGCCAGGTGGTCCACGTCGATCTGCCGCCGATCGCCTACGACGGCACGGGTCTGGCCCGGGCGCTCAACCGCCAGCTGGCGCCCCAGGTCGTCGTGGTCCGGGCCGAGGTGGCACCGCCCGAGTTCGACGCCCGGCGTTCGGCGACGGGTCGGGCCTACCGCTACCTGGTCTGGAATGCGCCGGCGCGCCGATCCGTTGCTCGCCGCCGTGGCCTGGAACGTGCGCGACCCGCTCGACCTGGTCTCCATGCGCACGGCGTCCGACGTCCTGCTCGGCACCCACGACTTCCGCTCGTTCTGCCGGCATCGTCCGGGCGGCGACGGCACGGAGCCGATCGTGCGCCGGGTCACCCGGGCCCAGTGGAGCGTGGACGACTCGCCCGAGGTGCGCGACGTCCGCGACGGGGGCGCAGAGGGCCGCCTCCTCCGTTTCGACATCGCCGCCGGGTCGTTCTGCCATCAGATGGTGCGCTCACTGGTCGGCGCCCTGGTCGAGGTGGGCCGGGGCCGGGAGAACACGGCCGGCCTGATGGCGCGCCTCCGGGCGGTCTCGCGCCACCGCATGCCCGACCCGGCGCCGCCCGAGGGCCTGTGCCTGGTCTCGGTGACCTACGACGAGCGGCGGGCCCGGGGGCAGCTGACGGCGGGGGCCGCCGACCCGAAGGGGAGCAGAATCGCCCGGTCACCTGGCCAAAGGCGGACGGCGGCTTGCTGGCGGTGCCCGGAGGCCCTATCCTGGTACGTCGGCTCTCGGCACCCCGGGAGCCTCGGGAGCGCTCCTCGGAGCAAGCTTCCCGCCTACCACGCGGAATGCGAAAGATCGGTCTTGTGCGCACATTTTCACCGAAGGTCACCGAGATCCAGCGCAGCTGGTACGTCGTCGACGCCGACGGCCTGGTGCTCGGCCGCCTGGCCTCGGCAGTGGCCGCCATCCTGCGTGGCAAGCACCGCCCCTACTTCGCCCCTCACGTCGACACCGGCGACCACGTCATCGTGGTGAACGCCGACAAGGTCGTGATGACATCGAGCAAGGCCGACGCCAAGATGGCGTACCGCCACAGTGGCTACCCCGGTGGCCTGCGCTCGACCTCGTACGCCGATCTGCTGGAGAACAAGCCCGCCGAGCTGGTGCGCCGGTCCGTGCGCGGCATGCTCCCCAAGAACACCCTCGGACGCCAGATGCTGGGCAAGCTCCAGGTCTACGCCGGCCCCGAACACCCCCACGCGGCCCAGCAGCCCGAGCCGCTCGAGTTGCCCCACGCCCGGCGCGTGGGCTGACGGACGCCAGGAAGGACATCACCGAACCATGCCCGCTCCTTTGAGCCAAACCACCGGACGGCGCAAGCAGGCCGTCGCCCGGGTGCGCTTCCGTCCCGGCCAGGGCACCATCACCGTCAACAAGCTGCCCGTCGAGAAGTACTTCACCTCGGCCACGCACCGCATGCTCCTGACCGAGCCGCTGCGCATCACCAACACGGTCGAGTCCTACGACATCGACGCCACCATCGACGGCGGCGGTATCTCCGGGCAGGCCGGCGCCATGCGCCTGGGCATCGCCCGCAGCCTCTGCGAGATGGACCCCGAGCACCGCGCCTCCGCTGAAGCGGGCCGGCCTGCTCACCCGCGACGCGCGGGAGAAGGAGTCGAAGAAGTACGGCCTGAAGAAGGCTCGCAAGGCTCCGCAGTACTCCAAGCGGTAGTACACGGTCCAGCAGTGGGTTCGGCCCGCTTCGGCACCGATGGGGTGCGCGGGGTCGCCAACGAGGAGCTGACCGCCGAACTGGCGTTGGCTCTCGGACGCGCCTCGGCTCGGACGTTGCCCGCACCGACCTTCGTGGTCGGTCGCGACACCCGACGTTCCGGGCCCCTGCTCCAGGCCGCCTTCTCGGCCGGGCTGGCCACCGAGGGGGCCGACGTGGTGGACCTGGGCGTCCTGCCCACGCCCGGTGTGGCCGCGGTGGCCGCGTCGCGCGGCGTGCCCGGGGCCATGATCTCGGCCTCGCACAACCCCTTCGGCGACAACGGCATCAAGCTGTTCAGCCTGCTCGGGACGAAGCTGCCGGTGGACGTCGAGGCGGAGGTCGAGCGCGAGCTCGAGCTGCTCCTCGCCGACCCCGACCGTCCGCCGGCGCGACCCACGGGCCACGGGGTCGGGCGCATGTCGCGCGACCCGACGGCCGTTGCAGCTCTACAGCGAGCACCTGGTGTCGACCATCGACGATCGCCGGCTCGACGGCCTGCGCGTCGTGCTCGACTGCGCCAACGGCGCGGCCAGCGAGGTGGCGCCCTGGGTGTTCGCCGAGCTGGGGGCCCGGGTCACCGCGCTGCACGACGTGCCCGACGGCGCCAACATCAACGACCGGTGCGGCTCGACCGACCCGGCCCAGCTGGCGCTGGCGGTGGTCGAGCACCAGGCCGACCTGGGCCTGGCCTTCGACGGTGACGCCGACCGGGTGATCGCGGTCGACCACACCGGCACCATCGTCGACGGCGACGTCCTCCTGGCCCTGTTCGCGCTCGACCTGGCCGAGCGGGGGCGGCTGTCGGCGCAACACGGTGGCCGTCACCGTCATGACGAACCTCGGCTTCCGCCTGGCCATGGAGGCGCGTGGGATCGAGGTGCGCGAGACCGACGTCGGTGACCGCCATGTCCTGGCCGCGCTCGACGCCGGCGGGCTCAGCCTCGGGGGCGAGCAGTCGGGGCACATCATCTTCCGCGCCCTCTCGACGACGGGCGACGGCGTGCTGACCGGCATCGCGCTGGCCGATCTGCTGTTGCGCTCGGGCCGCGCGCTGGCCGACCTCTCGGCCGGCCTGGTCGAGCGGGTACCCCAGCGTCTGGTCAACGTGCGCATCCCCCAGCCCGAGCGCCTGTCCGGCGCCACCGAGGTGTGGGAGGCCGTGGTCCGAGCCGAGGCCGAGCTGGGGCACGAAGGCCGGGTCCTCCTGCGGCCCAGCGGGACGGAGCCCATCGTGCGGGTCATGGTGGAGGCCCGCCAGGAGGCCCAGGCCGACGCCATCGCCGCCCAGCTGGCCGGAAGTGGTCGAAACGACATTGGGGCAGGTGGATCCGCCCGGGACACCCGAGGCGCCCAGGTAGCCTGGGCTCTCATGTGCGGCATCATCGGCGTCACCGGCGAGGCCGATGCCGTCCCCCTCATTCTCGGAGCCCTGCACCAGCTCGAATACCGCGGCTACGACTCTGCCGGTCTGGCCATGGTGGCCGACGGCGAGCTGTGGCGGGCCCGGGCGGCCGGTGGGACCACCTCGGTCGCCGCCTTGGCCGAGCTGACCGAGGCCGGCACCCGAAGGGTCACGGCGCGGCGATCGGGCACACCCGCTGGGCCACGCACGGCAGCCCCACGGCGGAGAACGCCCACCCGCACGTCGACTGCACCGGGCGCATCGCCATCATCCACAACGGGATCATCGAGAACCACGCCGAGATCTCCGCCCGCCTGCTGGCCGACGGGCACGTCATCGCGTCGGAGACCGACACCGAGGTGATGGTCCACCTCATCGAGCACCACATGGCCGGCGGGGCCTCGCTCGTCCAGGCCACGCGCTCCATGCTCCACGAGGTGCGCGGCGCCTTCTCCATCGCCGTGATCTCGGCCGACGACCCCGAGACCATCGTGGCGGCCAAGCGGCTCGACGCCGCTCGTCCTCGGGACTGCACGACGGCATGGCCCTTCTGGCCTCGGACATCCCGGCCCTCATCGGGCACACCCGCAAGGTCTTCGCCCTCTCCGACGACGAGCTGGCCGTGCTGACGCCGGGCTCTATCGAGGTCACCTCGCTCGACGGCACGCCGGTCCTGCCCGACGAGATCCCCATCACGTGGGACCTCGAGGCGGCGCAGAAGGGCGGCTACGAGGACTTCATGTCCAAGGAGATCCACGAGCAGCCCCAGGCCGTGGCCGACACGCTGCTCGACCGGCGCGGCCCCGACCGGCGAGCTGATCCTCGACGAAATGCGCCTCGGTCCCGACGACCTGCGCGGGGTCGACAAGGTCTTCATCGTCGCCTGCGGCTCGAGCTATCACGCCGCCCTGGTGGCGAAGTACGCCATTGAGCGCTGGGTGAAGTTGCCGACCGAGGTCGACATCGCCAGCGAGTTCCGCTACCGCGACCCCGTGCTCAACGAGCGCACCCTCTGCGTCGGGGTGTCCCAGTCCGGCGAGACGCTCGACACCGCAGAGGCCATGCGCGAGGCGTCTCGCCTCGGCGCCAAGGTGCTCGTCGTCTCCAACGTGGTCGACTCGTCGATGGCGCGGGCGGCCGACGGCGTCCTCTACACGCGGGCCGGTCCCGAAATCGGCGTCGCCTCGACCAAGTGCCACCTGGCCCAGATCGTGGCGCTCGAGGTGCTCGGCCTCTACCTGGCCCAGATCAGGGGCTCGTTGCCGCAAGCGGAGATCAACGAGATCCTCAACGCGATGGAGGACCTCCCCGAGCTGGTCGACAACGCACTCCAGCGTGCCTCGGACGTCGACGAGATCGCCGAGAAGCTGACCGACGCCCGCGACTTCTTCTACCTGGGTCGCCACGTCGGGCACCCGGTGGCCATGGAGGGCGCGCTCAAGCTCAAGGAGATCGCCTACCTGCGGGCCGAGGGGTACCCGGCCGGCGAGCTGAAGCACGGACCGATCGCGCTCGATCGAGCCGGGCGCCGTCGTCGTCGGTATCGCCACCCGTAACCCACTGTGGGAGAAGATGCTCTCGAACATCGCCGAGGTCCGCAGCCGCGGCGCGACGGTGGTCCTCGTCGCGGACGACGGTGACGCGGATTCGGAGAAGGTGGCCGATCACGTGCTGTGGGTGCCGCCCACCAGCCCACTGCTGTCGCCCGTCGTCGGCGTGGTCCCGTTGCAGCTCCTGGCCTACCGCCTGGCCCGCTTGCACGGGCACGACCCGGACCGGCCGCGCAACCTGGCCAAGACGGTGACCGTCGAGTGAGCCCGGTCGTCGGCGTCGGCGTCGACGCGGTCGACGTCGCCCGGTTCCGGCGCGTGCTCGACCGCCGGCCCAGCGTGGCCTCCCGGTGCTTCACGACGACGGAGCGCTCGGACGCCTCGGGGTCGGCCGACGTGGTGCAGTCCTTGGCCGCTCGCTTCGCGGCCAAGGAGGCCGTCATGAAGGCATTGGGCAGTGGCCTGGGCGCGTTCGCCTGGACTGACGTCGAGGTGCGCCGCACCTCGGGCACCGGCGCCACGCGCAACGCGCCCTACCTGGTTCTCCACGGTGCCGCCTCCGAGCTGGCCGGCGCCCAGGGCGCGGCCAGCCTTCACCTCTCGCTCACCCACACCGACAGCGTCGCCATTGCATTCGTCGTGGCAGAGCAGAGCACCACGTGCGCCCCGTCCTGACCCGCGAGGAGATGCAGGCGGCGGACGCGGCGGCGCTGGCCGATGTGTCGCACGAGACGCTGGTGCGCCGGGCGGGCAACGCCGTCGCGCTGCGCGCCCTCGACATGCTCGGTGGTGCCTACGGCCGGCGCGTGGTCGTCGTGGCGGGCAAGGGCTCCAACGGGGCCGACGGGCGGGTGGCGGCCGGCGTGCTGGCCCGCCGCGGGGCACGGGTCGGTGTGGTCGAGGCTTCGGCACCGCCACCGCTGCTCCCGCGTTGCGACCTGGTGATCGACGGCGCGTACGGGACGGGGTTCCGGGGTACCTACGAGGCGCCGGAGGTGCCGGAGGGGGCCGCGGTGCTGGCCATCGACATCCCCTCGGGCGTCGACGCCGACACGGGCGAGGCCGGGCCGGGTTCGGTGCGGGCCGACCGGACGGTGACATTTGCCGCCGCCAAACCGGGCCTGCTCCAAGGCGGCGGCCCGACACTGTGCGGCCCGGTCGAGGTGGTCGACATCGGCATCGGGTTCCCGAGTCCGCCGCAGGCCATGGTCATGGAGGACGCCGACATCGCGGCGCTCCTGCCGCGCCGGGCCCGCGACGGGAACAAGTGGGTCCACGCGGTCGGGGTTGCGGCCGGCTCACCGGGGATGGAGGGCTCCGCCATCCTGTGCACGCGGGGGGCCATGGCGGCCGGCGCCGGGATGATCCGCCTCGGCTCGCCCGGCGACCCGACGGCGGCCTGGCCCACCGAGGCGGTCCGCATGCACCTGCCCCCCACGGGGTGGGCGGATGCCTTCTTGGAGGCGACAGCCAAGTGCAAGGCGGTTGTGCTGGGGCCGGGGCTCGGCACCTCAGACGAGGCGGCCGAGGAGATCCGGGCGGTGATCGCCGCCGTGCCCGTCCCGCTCGTGATCGACGCGGACGCACTGACTGCCCTCAGCCGGACCGACGGGGCGCGGGAACTGTTGGGGAAGCGGAGCGCCGCGAGCATCCTGACCCCCCACGACGGCGAGTACGCCAGGCTGGCCGGAGAGCCGCCCGGGACCGGATCGTCTGGCCGCGGCCCGCCGCCTGGCGGCGGCGACGGGAGCGATCGTCCTGCTCAAGGGGGCGTTGACCGCGGTGGCCGCCCCCGGGGACGGGGCGCCCGACGTGCTGCTGGCGGCGGCCGGGGTCCCTGCTCTGGCCACGGCCGGAAGCGGCGACGTCCTCTCCGGCATCATCGGGGCCTTCTGCGCCCGGGGCCTCGAGGCCCACCAGGCGGCTGCACTGGGCGCGCACGTGCACGGCCGGGCGGCGGCCCGGGGACCGGTCGAGGGTCTGGTGGCCGGCGACCTGCCCGAGCTCGTGGCCGACGAACTCTCCGCGGCCGAAGGTGCGGCCGGCGCGACGAGCGATGGCTGACGGCGTGCCGATGCGGCTCGTGATTCCCGACGACGACGAAGTCACCATGGCCCAGGGTCGGTCGCGTCCGGCCTGGGCGGAGATCGACCTCGGTGCCGTTGCGCACAACGCCGGGGTGCTGGCCCGGCTGGCCGCGCCGGCCGAACTGTGCGCGGTGGTCAAGGCCCACGGGTACGGACACGGCGGGCCAGCCGTCGCCCGAGCGGCGCTCGCCGGTGGCGCCACCCGCCTCGCCGTGGCGCTGGTCGACGAGGGAGTCGAGCTCCGCCAGCACGAGGTGAGCGCACCGGTTCTGCTGCTCAGCGAGTGCGGACTCGATGCGGTCGAGACGGCGGTCGCCTACGGCCTGACCCCGACGCTGTATTCGGCCGAGTCGATCGCCGCCTTCGCGGCCGCGGCCCGGGCGGCCGGCCGGCGGATCCCCGTGCACGTCAAGGTCGACACGGGTATGCACCGGGTGGGTGCGCCGCCCGAGGCGCTGGCCGACATTGTGGCTGCGGTGGTAGCCGAACCGATGCTCGAGCTCGAGAGCGTGTGGACACACCTCCCGGTGGCCGACGGGCTGGCCGAGGCAGACCGCGTGTTCACCGCAGAGCCAGCTGCAGCTCTTCGAGCGCCTCGTGGCCGAGCGTCGAAGCACAGGGAGTGGCGGTGCCGATGCGCCACGCCGCCAACACGGCAGGGACCATCGTCTTCCCCCAGGCGCGACTCGACATGGTCCGCTGTGGCCTCGGCCTCTACGGCTACCTGCCCGGACCTGCGGTGCAGGACGCGTTCGCGGCAGCAGGCCGTGGGCGAGGCGCTGCGTCCGGCGATGTCATTGAAGGCGCAGGTGGTCGCGGTGCGCACACTCGACGCGGGCGAGCGACCCTCCTACGGGCGCCTGCGCCCGCTGCCCGAGCGCTCGGTGGTGGCCACCGTGCCCATCGGCTACGCCGACGGCGTCCCGCGGGCGCTGTTCACCGGGGGCTACGACGTCCTGATCGGCGGGGTGCGGCGGCCGCTGGCCGGGATGGTGACCATGGATCAGATCGTCGTCGACTGCGGCGCCGACAACTCGGTGCGGCCCGGCGACGAGGTCGTCCTGCTCGGCCGGCAGGGCGACGAGACGATCACGGCGGACGACTGGGCGGACCTGCTGGGCACGATCAGCTACGAGGTGGTCTGCGGCGTCGGGCCGCGCATGCCGCGCATTCTGGTCAACCGCCCCGACGATCCCGGTGACTGACCCCGCCGCCCTCGAGCGGCTGCGTGTCACCGCCTCGACCTGCACCAAGTGTCCCCTGGCCGAGGGGCGCACGCAGGTCGTCTTCGGCGTGGGCAGCCCCGAGGCCGAGCTGCTGTTCGTCGGCGAGGGTCCGGGCCGCGAGGAGGATCTGGCCGGCGAGCCCTTCGTAGGCCGCTCGGGCAAACTGCTCGACCGTCTGATGCTCGAGGAGATCGGCCTGACCCGGGCCGAGTGCTACATCGCCAACGTGGTCAAGTGCCGCCCGCCCAACAACCGCGACCCTGCTCCCAACGAAATCGCGGCCTGCCGTCCCTACCTGACCGAGCAGATCGAGCTGATCGATCCTTCGGTGATCGTCACCCTGGGCAACTTCTCGACCAAGCTGTTGCTCGAGAGCACGCAAGGGATCCGGGCCCTGCGGGGCCAGGTCTTCGAGCGGGGCCAGGCCCGCGTCGTGCCGACCTACCACCCCGCCTACGTGTTGCGGGCGGGCGGAGAGGCCATGGCCGAGATGCGGGCCGACCTGGTGCGGGCCAAGCGTCTGATGGCGGCCCGGTCGTGAGCTGGCCGCTGCAGCTGCGCTCGCGCTCGGTCGAGGACACTCGCGCCTTGGCCGCGCGCCTGGCCGCACTGTGCCGGCGCGGGCGACGTGGTGCTGCTGGTCGGCGACCTCGGGGCGGGAAAGACCGCCTTCGCCCAGGGTTTCGCCGCCGCCCTCGGGGTGGAGGGTCCGGTGACCAGCCCGACCTTCGCTCTGGTGCGCCACTACCGCTGCGGGGAGGGCGGCCCCGTGCGGGCGCTCATCCACGCCGATGTCTACCGCACCGAGTCGGTGGCCGAGGTGGCCGACCTCGCACTGGCCGAGCTGGTGGAGGAGGATGCGGTCGCCCTCGTCGAATGGGGGGACCGGGCCGCGCTCGCCTTCGACGAGAGCACGCTGGTCGTCACCCTCGACGTGCCCGATCCTCTGGGTGCGCCCGACGAACGCGCGGTGACGGTCACCGGGCGCGGGCGCTGGACCGCTCGGGCCGACGAGGTGGCTGCCGCGCTCGAGCCGGTCCGAGGCGCGATGAGCGACGCCCGACACCTGAACATCGTCGCCATTGAGACGGCAACAGAGACCGTCGGGGTGGCCGTCCGCACGGCCGCCGGCGTCGAAGCCGACTTCACCCTGACCGGCCGGCGCCGCCACGTGGAGACGCTGACGCCGGCCCTCGAGCACCTGCTCGCACGGGTCGACCTCACCCCGGACCAGATCGATGCCGTCGCGGTCGACGTGGGTCCGGGACTGTTCACTGGGCTGCGCGTCGGCGTCGCAGCGGCCAAGGGTCTGGCCCAGTCACTCGGCCTGGGGGTGATCGGGCTCACCAGCCTCGAGATCCTGACCGCGGCCGCCGCCCGGAGTGCGGTGCGCGGGATCGTGGTCGCCTGCGTCGACGCGCGGCGCGGGGAGGTCTTCGCGTCCGCCAGCGAGGTCGATGCTTCCGGCGCCGTGAAGGCAGAGGTTGTCGCCGCAGGGCTCTTTACGCCGCCCGATTTGGCCGAGGCGCTCGGCGCACTCGGAGGCGCCACGCCCGTGCAGGCGGTCGGTGATGGTGCGCTGCGCTACGCCGAGCGTGCTCCGGGCCGTCGACGGCGTCGACGTCGCCGCGCCGGCCCTGTCGTTTCCACCACCGACCACGCTGCTCGCCCTCGCCCTAGAGCAGCTCGAGGATGGGCGACCGCCAGTCGAGCCCGGCTGCGTCGTTCCTCTCTACATGCGCGAGGCGGACGCCAAGAGCAACTTTGCACGGGCGGAGAGGTCCTGAGATGGACGTCGTGCCGTTGCGCATTGAGAAGTTGCGCCGTCGCGATCTGCGCCAGGTCCTGCGGATCGAGGCCACCGTCTTCCCCGAGCCGTGGTCGGTCGAGGTCTTCAACTCCGAGCTGGCCTTGCGGAAGGGCCGGCTGTACCGGGCCGCCTGGGACGGCCAGGTGATGGCCGGCTACATCGGCTTCATGATCGTCGACGAAGAGGCACACATGACGACCATCGCCACCGCTCCTTCCCACCAGCGAGCCGGCATTGCCAGCACGCTGATCATCGACTGCATCCGCACGCTGCTCGGCCAGGGGGTCAAGCACCTCTCGCTCGAGGTGGCGGCCAACAACGATCCGGCCCAGGCGCTCTACCGCCGCTTCGGCTTCGCGCCGGTCGGCGTGCGCCGGAACTACTACCCGGTTACCGGCCAGGATGCCATGGTGATGTGGGCCTACGACATCGACAGCGAGGACTACGGCCGGAGGCTCGAGGAGCTGGCGGCGAGCCATCAGCGCGCCACCGACAAACCGGGGTAGGAATCCGGTCGGCGATGAGCTCCGTTCGTGGTGGCCCGATCTCAACCTGATCCGACGGACGTCGCAGTGTCTCCGGCCATCAACCAGCAGGGCCAACGAGTCGAACCACGAACTGAAATTTCAAGACGCCGCACACGAAAGGCTGCCAGCTAGAAACGTGCGGAGCGAGCCCGACCGTGGTGGTCAGGCCCGCTCCGAGAATTTCGGTCTGTCCTCAGTGAGCACCGCCGACCACACGTAGATTCGGGCAGCGCAGCCTCCGTCAGCAGAAGATGTACCCCGGCAGTGCGCAGAAGTCGATGACCGGGTAGTACACCCGGCTCTGGCTCGAGTCGTAGACCAAGCCGATGTAGCCGGGAACTCTCGCACCAGCGTAATTCGCCTGCACAGAGTTCGCGAATCCAACCTCTTGGGGTGCTAGGGGCCCGTTGGCCGTCCCAAGGATGTTCGAAAAGCTGCAGGTCGCTTCGCCGTTCGTTATCGGCGGATCGATGCATGCCCAAGTCGTGTTGGTCGATGTGTTGGTCCAGTCGATGGTTATGCTTCCGCTCGCCACGGGTGCTCCGGTCTGAGCGTCGACGACCTCGGCTGTCACATTGACGTCCGCAGTCGGGACTGGCTCCTCTTGGATCGACACGATCTCGGTCGTCGTCGGAACGTAGGTGACGTTGAGGTGAACGGGTGGCGTAGGAGGCTTGATCGTGACCGCACCTGCGCCAGACGCCCCGAGAAGCCCGGCTCCGAAAAGGGCGGAGCCACCACACAGGGCGGCTGCTGTGAGATGGCCGTACCGGCTTGGGTTGGGAACGTGCATCTTCATGGCTTTACCTCCGTTTGGTTGAGTACCTATGAAGATCTTGCAGGCAGTCCCTCCAGCGGCCCTCCAACGCGGCTCCAAAGGCGGCTCCAAAGGCGGCTCCAACTACCGGTTACTTGGTCACGGCGGCCGCGACTTGGGGCCTTCCGGCCGCAGGTACCCTCTGTAGTAATCCGCGTTCAGGCTTTTGCGCAGGTAGGCGGCACCGTGGAGGGTACGTCGGAAGGCGATCGGCCGGGCGGGGAGGCATGAGGCCGAGTTTGCTCTCGTCAGTGACCACTCCGCGAGCAGACCATCACCTCCACGGGATGCGCGGACACATCGCGGTCCGCACGTAGCCGTGTGGTCAGGCGGCGTTGAGCTTTGGCCCAGGACGAGACCGCCGCCCGACAGTGAGGAAAAAATTAGCGCCGACACGCCCTGTGCCAGTCGATCTGGGGGGGTTCACGCTCCAGCAGTGGCGGGGTGAAGTCCGGCGGCGTGCCCGTGCGCTCCTTGGACCACGGCTGGATCGGCGCTGGAGCGATCGCTTCCATCCTGATCTCCGAGAGACGAACCCGCAGCTTCGCGGTTGTGGGGGCGAGATTGGAGGACCAAAGGATGAGTACGATGCTTCGATACACTCTTGTCGTAGCCGCGGCGATTTCATTTGCCATGGGGTGCGCTTTCCCTGGTGGGGTCGCCAGCGCTGCCCTCGCTCCGACGTTGGCTGTGACGCCCAGCGCAGATCTGACGAATGGTCAGACGGTCACCGTGACGGGTACCGGCTGGGATCCGAGTTCGATCGGAGCACTCGTGGAGTGCAACGACACCACAGAAGAGCCCACGGTGGCGGTGACCGGGACCCAGGTCCCGGTCGGATGCAGCGACCCATTCAACGGCCTCAGGTCGACCAACTCGGCTGGAGAACTGCCTCCGGGCAACTTCACGGTGAAGACTGGGACGGTCGGGCCGCCTGAAACGGGCACTGATTCGGCCGGGGACCCAGCCGCCGCAGACGCAGCCCTCTATCCCTGCCCACCCACGCAGAACCAGATCGATGAGGGCTTCAGCTGCACCATCTCCCTGGGCCTTGTTCAGGGTCAAGACGTGGCGGCGCCTCTCAGCTTCGTCGGAGAGCCTTCACCCGTTTCGATCAGCAGTGTCAGCTTCACCGGCGGACCGGCCAATCCCACCGTGGTCATCCGCGGCACCAACTTCCCCGCGCCGCCGGCGACCATCACTCCCGGCTGCGGATCGAGTGGTGAGAACTACGTCAACAGGGATCTCTACCTGTCCGATCAGGCCACAGGCTGGCAGGCCGGAGAGAACGAGGACTGCTTCGGTCTGGTGGTCGAGAATGACACCAGCACCGTGATCGAGTTCACGTTGGGCAGCTATTACCACAGCTACTACAACGAGGGCGACCTGCACCTCAGCCCGGGCGACGCCTTCACCGTTGGGGTCTGGGGCGCGACCGCCTCGGCCACCGTGGAGTACCCGACCATTTCTTCGGTCGCCTTCAGCGGGACGAGTGCCGACCCCACGGTGACGCTCCACGGGAGCGGTTTTGGGCCAGCGGCGGCGTCGTTAGCTGCGCTGCCCACCTGCTCCATTGGGACCGGGACGGGCCTCGTCCACCCACTCGACGAGTTGAGCATCTCCGACACCACTGACAGATGGATGGCCGGTGACGTAGGCAATTGCGTCGGGCTCGAGCTGCTCTCCTACACCAACACAGAGGTCGCGTTCGGGTTCGGCAGCGACTATGGCCTGCGCGGCTACAGCCCAGGAGGCTGGGTGCTGCACAAGGGCAACACATACACCGTGAGCGTCGCAGGCGCCTCGAAGTCCGGGACTGTGGCCTACGGGTAACCCCGCTTCGTAGAAGACAGTTAGCAGTCCAGAGGAGCTGGCCCGGCCGAGTTCGATCGGGTCGGTTTCGCGACGAGCGATAGGACGAGTGGGATGGACGACCTCGATGTGGGCGGAATGGCAATGGCTTGGAAGTCGCGTCGACAGCCCTGGCCTCAGCCTTAACCGTGCCCGCCGCTACCGGACCAGCGCGAGGTGTTCAGCTCAGGGATACGGCTGAACGAAGACATTTATAGGAAGTAACATCACGGCCTACCGTCCCCGCTGTGTCCTGAGGAGGGTGGGTGCTCGAGTTCGGCGTATTGGGATACCTGAGCGTCGTGGCCGACGGCTCCGACATCGACATCTCCGGTGAGCGTGGCCGGGCCATCCTGATCCGGCTGCTGATGGCCGGAGGCCACCCGATCTCCGCCGTCCAGCTGGCCGAAGACGCCTGGGACGGCTCCCCACCCGAGTCGGCGATCGGCGCGCAGCAGACCCATATCTCTTCCCTGCGCAAAAAGATTCCAGGATTGACGATCCGTTCGGTGAGCGGCGGCTACGTGCTCGAGTTCAAGGACGTCGCTCTCGACGCCCTGCAGTTCGAGCAGGACCTCCAAGAGGTGCAGACCCAACGTGGAGACCTTGAGCGCTCGGAAGCCCTTCTGGCCCGCTCTCGGCCGGTGGCGGGGCTCGGCGTTGGCCGACGTTGCCGGATACTCGTGGGCGCTCGGCGAGACGGCTCGCCTCGAACGCCTCCGCATCGGAGCACTCGAGTCGTGGCTGATTGCGCTCATCGACCTCGGCCGATCCACCCAAGCCGTGGCCGAGGCCGAGGCGGCCGTCGAAGCCGATCCCTATAGCGACGGTCTCTGGGCCACGCTCATGAAGGCGCTGCATCGCTCGGGCCGCCAAACAGAAGCTCTGCGCGCCTACCAGAGATTGCGTGAGCTCCTCGACGAATCGGGCCTCGAGCCCTCGGGCAAACTCTCGGCCCTCGAAGAGGCCATCGCCCGCGACGACCCAGAGCTCTCGGCTCCTCTGCCCTCCTTGAGGCCCGTACTCGGTGACGTACCTTCGGGCGCTGAGCACGCCCCATCTGGATCCACCCCGCCTGAGAATCGGAGCAATCTGCCGATAGAGATCTCGAGCTTCGTCGGACGCGAAGTCGAGCTCGCCGAGCTCGCAGCACTGCTTTCCGCCTCGCGCCTTGTCGCGATCACCGGAGCGGGCGGGCTGGGCAAGACCCGCCTCGCCGTCCAGGTCGCCACTGAGCTGGCGTCCGACTTCGACCAGAGCGTGTTCGTGGATCTGGCTCCGCTATCAGACCAGGAGCACGTCATCGATGCCGTTGCCCAGGTGTTCGGTGTTCGCGAGGAGCCAGGTCGCCCACTGGTCGACACGCTGCTCGATGCACTACGGACGCGCAAAGCCCTCATTGTTCTCGACAACTGCGAGCACGTCGTCGAGAGCAGCGCCCAGCTTGCGGAGGCAGTCATCCGGAGCTGCCCGGACGTTCACTTTCTGGCATCGAGCCGCGAGCGGCTCAACGTCCGCGGCGAACGCGTCTTCCAGATCACGCCGCTCTCGTTACCGAACCTCGACGGCCACATCTTGGCCGGCAGTTCGATCAGCAGCGCGATGCGCAGATCTGAGGCCGTCCAACTCTTCGTCGAGAGGGCGCGCGAGAACAGGCTCGACTTCGAACTTACCGACGAGAACGCTCGGAATGTGGCATCGATCTGCTGCCAGCTCGACGGCATGCCACTCGCCATCGAGCTCGCTGCCGCCCGGCTACGTTCCTTTTCGGTATCCGACATCGACAAGCGTCTCCGTGACCGGTTCGCCCTCCTGACCACGGGACCTCGGACCGCGTCCGTCCGCCAACGCACCCTCGCCGCCGCCGTGCAGTGGTCATACGACCTCTTGAATCCCGACGAACAATGGGTGCTTCGCCGGCTCTCGGTCTTTCGCGGCGGGTGGGCCCTCGAAGCAGCCGAGTCCCTCTGTGCGGCCCTGACCAAGTCCCACCCCGAACCGTCCAGGATCGACGTCGTCGATGCGCTGAGCTCTCTCGTGGACAAGAGCCTCGTCTACACCGAGATGGCCGGAAGCGCGGCGATCCGGTATCGAGCCCTTGAGACGATCCGGGATTATGCGGCTGTGCAACTGGACGCCGAGGGGGATGCCGAGGTTGAAGCGGTACAGGGTGCCCATGTCTCGACGTTCCTGGCGCTCGTGATGGCCGCCAGCGACCAGCTCGCCGGGCGCGAACAGTCCCGATGGCTCGCGCAGCTCGAGCTCGAGCACGAGAACCTTCGGGCCGCGGTGGGCTTCTGCCTCCAGAACGACCTGATGCACGAATACGCGGTCCTCCTCGTGATCGGTCTGCGGCCGTTCTGGGCCATGAAGGGGTACTACCAGGAGGCGACGAGCGCTCTCGACGCTGCCCTCGAGCTCGACTGCCTCAAGAAGCCGTCCCCCTCGAGAGCCAAGGTCTTGGTCGCGTCGGGCCAGCTCAACCGTGCCGATCGCGAGCTGGCCAAGGTCAGACTCGCCGAGGCCAGGATGCTCGCGTGGGACCTATCGGACCGCCAGCTCCTCGCCGATGCGCTCTGCGAGATGGCCTGGATCGAGTTCAACGCCGACAACACCGCGGCAGGGATCGCGCTGGCCACCGAGGGCCTGGCCGCCGCGGAGGAGTCGGATGATCTCGATCTGAGAGGCTTCGCCTTGAGTTTGCGTGGAAGCCTCGTCTTCCCGACGGACCAAGAAGCCGGTCGAGCAGACTTCAAAGCGGCGATCGAGCAATTCACCGCAACCGGCAATTCCGAGCGAGTGTGTAGTGCGCTGTGCCGTCTGGCCATCCATGAACTCGAACAAGGCGATCGCGAGGCCGCAAAGGAGCACCTGGACACGGTCTTCAAGATGTCTGCTCGCCTCGGGAATGACGGGATCCTGCCCTTTGTCTGGGCGGCGTTGGGCCACTGCGCGATGCTCGACGCGGAGCCCGAGCTCGCTCGTCAGCGCTTTCACGAATGTCTGAAGAACGCACTGCGGGTCGACGACAGCAGGGTGGTCGCCTACGCATGTTTTGGCCTGGCCTATGCGGCCACCGCCGAGACCCATGGTGATGCGGCGAAGCTCTACGGAGCCGCCGATCGCCTTCTCGAGGAGTACGACGAGAAGCTCGAACCGTCCGAAACAGAGCAGCGGTCAAGTGACCGGATGGCTCTGCTCGAGTTGTTGGGCGAGGCCCGCTTCGACCAAGAATATGACGCCGGCTACTCACTCACACCCATCGAGGCCACTACCTTCGTCTGCCAGTACATCGAGCTACTCGAGGACCCGTCTACACCGGCTTGATGCCGGGCATATGCAGTAGAGCGTCCTGCTTCGGCTGAATTGTCGCCTTTCACTGTCACCTTTCGTTTACTTTTCCCGGCGTTTGAAATTCTGGGGAAGACCCCTATGCGCAGCATCGCAATCGGAGTAGCGTTTTGACCGGGTACGGAACAGTGACGAGGGGAGTGGTGGGCCTTGTTGGCTTTCTCGAAGCGCTTCAGGTTGGTTCGTGGCGCCCTGGCGGTAAGCGTCTTTGCTCCGGCACTGGCCTCACTGTCGCTGGTGGTCGGACCAGTTGTACCTTCGGGAGCGGCCAGCGCGCCCGTCAAGTGCACAACCATCTCCGGGAAGGCCAGCCATCCCACCGTGACGATCTCGGGCTGCAGCGGCCATACCGGTGGTGCGGGCAAGCTCCCGTTGAGCGTCGATGGATCCGCTTCGAAGATCACCTGGGAGAACGGTACAACTACCGCTTTCTCTACTATCTGGTCGTCGGGTACTAGCAAGACCGAATGCCCGAAGCCGAGACAGTTTTACGTCATCTCGGGCAAAGTTACAGCGAACGACAATCACAGCATTGGTGGCCCCGGAGCAGATCTTTCGATGAACTTCTGCCTGTCTTCAACAGGGAAGCTGACTCAAACCACAAACCTTTCCGTGCTCGACGCTCAGTAGGAGAACGAGGAGCCCCGGGAAGATTCTCGTCCTGAGGCACCACGCGTGAGCCAGCACCGCCGTGTAGGAAACCTTCACGCCGAGCCAACCGGCTCGCCGTGGAGTTAGATGTGCTTGTTGTCGGGATCAGGCGCCGCGAGGACACCTTCGCTGAGTTCGGAGGAGGGAGCCCGAGGCCGCCGACCTCGAGGACCAGCTCGAAGCCGTTAGGTCCGCTGCTCGGTGGAAGTCGGACTTCGACGAGCTCGCGTAGCCAGCGTGCCACCTCGCGGCGGTCGTCAACTCGTCCCTTCCGGAGGTGGCGGCAACGTGGATCGCACGTAGGCGAATGCGGACGAGGGCCATCAAGACCCATCACCGGCACCACGCCCCCATCGAAGGCCCGCCTCGTCAGTGGAGTCAACAACCTGGTTGGGCAGAACACCTAGCCGCCTTAGCCTGAGACGAGCGTGCACGCCCGAGGCCGCCGTGCCGCGTGCCAATGCAAGAACTGCTGGGCAGCCCGGAGGCCGACCCAGCAGTTCGAGCTTGCAGTTCGCCTGCGGACTCGTTGTGCCATGTGTGGCTGACAGCCAGGCAGCGCGCGTCAGTTCAGCGGGTAGGTGTGCGTGTAGCCGTAGGCGAAGACCGTCCCAGACTTCTCGAGCAGATAATAGCCCTGAGGCTGATTGGGAAGGGTCGCCGCCATCGCCACGATCGAAGAGGTTGTCTGCCCCATTGGCGAGCCGTAGTAGGCCGCAGTGCCACAGCTGTAGATGCCGCCGGCCGCCGTCGTGATCCAGATGCCCTGGTCGTCTGGCGTGACTGCCATGGCGACGAGATTTTTCGTGGTCTCGAAGGGGCATAGTGTTGGAACCGAGCCAAAGGGATAGGTCGGTCCGTGCTTGCCGAGCTCCCAGTAGCCGGTCTCTGTGGCATTGGCGGCGAAGCCATCGATCGATCCGGCCGCAAGATTCAGCGGCGAGCCCAAGTAGCGCCCTGTTCCGTAGGTGTAGATGCCCCCGGTGCTCGTGACCAGGATGTAGCCTCGACCGCCTGGCGCCGCGCTGATCGAGACGAACTCGCAGCCCTGTCCCTCGAGATCAGTCGGGTCACCGAACCAAGAGGCGCCGCCGACTGGGAGCACCGCGCCGTTGGCGGCCAGCAACCAGTAAGCCGACGTGCTTCCCGGAACTCCGGCGATGGCCACGATGGGGGCATAGCGGTAGGGGACGCCAGGCTGCTGCGCGGCGTCGCCGTAGGCCTTGGCAACACCGTTGGTCTCGGCGACCCAGTAGCCGGCGTCGGTGGAGGTGATCCCGACCGAGTGGCGAGTGCCGAGCCGTGCACGTGGACCTGGGCGGAATGGTGGTCCCCGTCGGCACGGTGGTGGTCGTCGTGGGTGGTTCCGTAGTTGTGGACACGCCGGAGCGGGTCTGCGCTCCGGCGACCCCGCAGGCTCCGAGCGTCAGGATCCCGACGAATGCGCCGAGCGAACAGAGCTGGGTCACCTTGACCCCAGCCCGCGCCCACGGATGGGACGGATCTCCCGGTTTGACCTTGCTGCGGAATCGACCGTTCTGCTGGTTTCGGCCTGCATCTCGATGCTCCTCCCTGTTCTGGTGGACCGACCTCTGTGGTCCTTCCACTGACCACGCTGAGCGCACCCGCACCAGCGGCGCTCCAACGCCGCACCAGCGAGTAGGCATGATCCCTGAACTGGGAAAAGAGCCACCTCATCGAAACTGGTAGATGATCGATCCTTCAACCCTGCGACCTTCCGAGCCTGGGCGAACTCGATTCAGGGCTAGGCCTTCAGGAAGCTACGCAGGAACGCCCGGTTGGCGGCGGCCCAGGACAAACCGGCAGGGGATTCCACGTCGTGGGCCTACCCAACCTGGGCTTTCGCTGACGTACGCGAGCGCAGCGTCCTCGGTCTCTGTACTGGAGCAGCGCTGGAGGTTCGCTGGAGCAGGCGGATCGACCATGACTCCGGCGGTCCAAACGGGGCAGCCGCTCCCGGCGAATGGCCGGGTGGAGCGACCGAGGAGGACTCGTGACGCAGTCCGCTTATCTTTCGATGCGCGTTGGAATCCCAAGCGCGCAGCTGGTGGCCACAGCGACCCAGTGGCACCGGGGTCTCCCTGAGCTCCCGCGCATCCCGGCGGCTCCTCCGAGCCAGTCACGGTCTCTGGCTCAGTCGCGAAGGTGTGTCCAGGAGCGCAGAGCACGTCGAGATGTACGAAGTGCGCGGTACCTTGTGGGACTGCGGGCGCCCGGTGCCGATGGTCCTTGAGCTTTCTCAGTGGTCCGACACCGAGTCCGAGATCGGCCTGTCGCCTCGCTGCCTCTCCTGGCCAGTCGGCTCGGAGCGCTACCAGCGCCACGTCAAGAGCCTCCTCGAGGGCCTCGCACTAGAACTGACTTCTGGAGCCCAGGTCCTCGAGACGCCGAGGCCGCCGCTGCCCACCCCGTTTCCCACCGGCGCCACGTCCAGCTTCCTCCAACTTGGCGGGTGGCGGAGTTCGCGGGAAACCCGCGGACACGCCAGCCGCGTCCCAAGCGTAAGCCGCGGAGGCGCCTCGAAAGGTGAGGTGATCTTATGAGGTGTGGCGATCGGGACACCGTGCACCCGGCCAAGACCGGTTACCTAAGGAGGGCGGCCCACTGCGCCTCGAGCATTGCCATCCTTGCTCTTTCGTTCACGGCCGTGGAGTTGGCGGGAATCACCGCCTCGTCGTCAGCAACGACGCTCTTGGTGGGAGCGCCCGCCACTGCGGGTTGCAACGCGAGCGGTGGCAAGGAAACCTTCGAATATCCCATCGGCATCTCGGACTCAGCGAGCGACTACGTCGCGCCGGCTACGAATAAGGGCGAGATCATCACCGTGCGCAACATTCACCTCAGCTGCACCAGCCCTCAGGTTCCCAATGTGAAGATCACCGGGCTTGTCTCTGGGAAAGGGACGATCACCGAACCGTCCGAGTCCTCGGCTGACTTCTACAACTGCGGCTTCTACAGCAACGACGTTCCGCCGGCCGGCGGGACGTTCAAGGGAAAGTTGACCGTCGTGTGGACGGGTCCGAACGGATTGACGCTCTCGCCTTCCACGTCGACCATCAAGTATGACTCGATTGCGGTCGGCATCATGACAGTAAGCGGGACCAAATACGAGACCTATTCCTATCCGGGTGCTGGCTCAGTCACTGTCACAGGAGCCTTCCCTGGGACTGAGGGCGGCACGTCTTCGACCATGATGAACCTGTCCAAGGACTCGTGGTCGGCTCTCGATGATGCGTGTTACGCCGCGACCGGCCTGGCAACGGTTCGTTTGAGCTCGGGATCCGCCAACTTCGGTTAGGGACGACCGGGCTACGCGCAGCGAGTGGATCACGGCTTCGGCGTGGCTCCAGCTCCACGAGGAGTTGGATCTCATCGACGAAAGCGCCGCCGTAGTCAGTCATCGGGTGGCTATCGCTGAGGCCGTCCTGTCGGTAGCCAACGAGGGCGTCCAGTGCGGACAGGGAGACCCGCGCGTCCTCCCGATATGCCATCCGAGATCTTGAAGATCGCCGCATTGAGACTCGCGGCGTTGTTGACCACTCCGGGTGCGTACCACGCCACCTCGAAACCGACGAGATGCGCTCAATGGAGGTGGCATCTCTTTTCGGAGGCGAGACCCGGCCAGAAGGTTTGTCTTGCGCTGATGGTCACTTCGACTTCTGGAACCTGGTTGGAGCCTTCTCCAAGCCGACAGCAGACCGTCGTAATAGGCCCAATCCGACCAGATAAAGATCGAAGTCATTGCGAGAGCGGGCGACGGGAATCGAACCAGCGTCTCAGCTTGGGATGCAGCCGAGCGCGCCAGATCGCCCCATGGGGTCGGTGGTGAATCCTGGTTTTGACGAGCGGAACCGAGGTTCACCCGTTGTCCAGCTGGGCTGCCCCTGCGACGCCCAACGCCACCCACGGGTAGAACTACTGTCATCCGATCGTGGGGAGGAATTTCGATGGCAGACCTCGAACTCGTCAGCCGGCTGGCCGCCGGTGATCACCACCTGGCCGTCTTCAGCACCGCCGCGCTCGATGGTTCGGTGCACGCCTCGGTCGTCAGCGCCGGCGTCATTGACGATCCGATCGACGGGCACGCCGGCGTCGGCGCGGTGGTCGGCGGCGCCACCCGCAAGCTGACTCTGCTCCGCCAATCCGGGACGGCCAGCGTCGTTTTCAAGAACGGCTTCGAGTGGGCCGCGGTGAGCGGCCCGGTACGGCTCATCGGGCCCGAGGACGGGACGGAGTTCGGGCTCGACGTGCCTGAACTCCTCCGAACGGTCTTCCGGGCAGCCGGTGGGACCCACGAGGACTGGGACGAGTTCGACCGGGTCATGGCGGAGGAGTGTCGCTGCGCCGTGTTCGTCGGGGCGGCGAAAGTCACGAGCAATCCCCTCCGCTGACCCAGGCTTCACGCAGAATTAGCCGCATCAGTCCGAAGGCGCTCACAACTTCATCCAACACTGCGAGCGTCGATGAGGGAGAGAGGGCGGCTTTGGCATCCGACAGCATGGCGGAGACGACGAACGTCTGACCCTTGCTGTTCGTCGCCAGGTAGCCGAGCGTCAGGACTCCCGGTTCCGATCCGCCCTTGAACCACACCGTGGGCCACTTCGACGGGTCGAGTCCCAAGTCACCCGTGTTTGTCGAGAGGACGGTTCCGATCGGCGACAGCTTGGGTTGCCGCGCCAGCTGGTGCAACCCGGCGAAGGCGTGGCAGATGTCGTCGGGTGAGCCGAACCATTCGATGTTGTCGATGTCGCGTGGCTCGGTGGACCCCTGGACCTCGCTGAGCGGGAGCGGATCCACACTCGACTTCAGAAATGCCGCCCGCTTCTGTGGTGCCCGCGTCAAATACATCTTCGCCAGAGCAGGAAAGTTCACGTAGTGCAGCAGGAGCATTTGGCGCGTGGTCAAAAAGGGAGAATCGAGGTGCGGATCGTTGGTCCACTGCCGCACCTCCGACTCGAGGGCGGGCTGGCCGACCAGGTTGATCAACATGTCGGCTGCGGTGTTGTCGCTGATCGAGATCATTTTGGTCGCCGTCTCGCGCACCGACACTCTCGTACCGACGGGAACGAACTGGAGCGACCCCGAGCCCACGGGATTCCCTTCGCTCTTGAGTTGGGCCTCGACCGAAAGCTGTTGGTCCCACGACACGCGTCCGGCCGCGATCTGATGAGCCAGGGCGCCCAGCACAAAGAGCTTGAACTCTGACGCCAAGGGGCGTGGTGTCGAGGACGCCAACTGGTTGATCGCCTGACACGATCCGTTGGTGACTCGGGCGGCGAGGAAGCTGACGTCGGGAGCGAGAGCGGCCAGGCTCCGGTCGATCTGCGACCAACTCGTGGCCGACGCAGAAGGGGTGAGCTCGAGACCGGCGATGAGGCCGGATCCGTCGACGGAGAGCGTGATCGGTCGAAGCTCTCGGTGCCGAAACGGACGATCGCGACGAGGCCGCTAGGCACAGACGAAAGCAGTCGGGTCACCTCTGGCGCAGAAGACGTGGGGAGCCCAGCAAGAGTCTCGTTGATCTGGGCCGCGCTGATCGGCTCGAGAAAGGAGGCGTCGAAGTGGGCGGCGATGTCCTGCTGTGACAAGGGGACTTCGGGTAGAGCGCTCAAGAACCAGGTCAGCTGCGCTCCCGCTGGACCCTGTGGCACGGTGACGGAGAGCAGGTGAGCCGTCCTGGCTGGCAGGGAGGCGCCGGCAGCTGGTGATCCCAAATCGCTCCCAGCCCCGCAGGCGGACAAGGCGAGAGCGGCCACCATCGCTCCGTACGCTCCGGCCCGACGCAGTCGCTTCGGACGGATCATGCGGGCACCTTTCGCCTGGGCGGAGGACGGCTTTTCCGAGCGATGAAATCTCGCAGGAGCCCGCCCGGCAACCATTATTGCCTGGGTTCGGTCGGGAGGGGGGGCCACCCCGGGTCCTCCCTCCGTCGCCGGGTTGTGGACGCTGCCCGGGGACTGGTCACTCCAGGGCAGCCGACCACTACGGACTGGCCGCCGGCCCACTCGTCGCAGCCGCTCCCGGTGGCCGGGCCGGCCCGTAGGGTGGCGACGAGTTGCCGCCGTCGGATGCGGGCAACCCACGCGGGAAGGAGCCAGGAACATGGAAACGATCGAACTCGGCAACCAGGGGCTCAAGGTGTCGCGGCAAGGTCTCGGCTGCATGGGCATGTCCGACTTCTACGGGCCGGGCGACGACGACGAGTCCATCGCCACCATCCACCGGGCGCTCGACCTCGGGGTGACCTTCTTCGACACCTCCGACATGTACGGCCCGCACACCAACGAGGTGCTGGTCGGCAAGGCGCTCGGCCGGGCGCCGGGACGAGGCGGTCATCGCCACCAAGTTCGGCATCGTGCGCGACCCCGACGATCCGACGAAGCGCGGCATCAACGGCCGTCCCGAATACGTGCGTGAGGCCTGTGACGGATCGCTCTCCCGTCTCGGCGTCGACCACATCGACCTCTACTACCAGCACCGGGTCGATCCGGACACGCCGATTGAGGAGACGGTGGGCGCCATGGCCGAGCTGGTCGCTGCAGGGCAAGGTGCGCTACCTGGGGCTGTCCGAGGCGGCGCCGGCGACCATCCGCCGGGCCCACGCCGTGCATCCGATCTCGGCGCTGCAGACCGAGTATTCGGTCTGGTCGCGTGATCCCGAGGCCGAGATCCTCCCGACCCTGCGCGAGCTCGGGTATCGGCTTCGTCCCCTACAGCCCGCTCGGTCGCGGCTTCCTCACCGGCACCTTGCGCTCGCTCGACGACCTCGACGAGTCCGACTTCCGCCGCTACCAGCCGCGATTCCAGGGCGACAACCTGGCCGACAACATCGCCATCGTCGAGGCCATCGACCGGCTGGCCGCGGCGAAGGGAGCCACGCCGGGTCAGATCGCGCTGGCCTTCGTCCACGCGGCTGGCCGCGACGTTGCCCCGATCCCGGGGACGAAGCGCCGGCACTACCTCGAAGAGAACGTGGGCGCACTCGACGTCGAGTTCACCGAGGAGGACCGGGCCGCCCTCGACGCGGTGGCGCCGGCCCGGGGCGACCGCTACGCCGACATGTCGCCGGTCAACCGCTGAGCAAGCCCCGCTGGGCAGACCCGCCATCAAGGGGGGGCCGGCTGCGCCGCCGCGCACAGTTCGGCCAACCCTGCCGTGATGTCGCCCAGCGGGTCGCTGGCCGCGATCTCCTCCTGCAAGGCCCGGGCCCGGGTTCGGTAGGAGGGCCGGGCCAAGACCCGGCGCACGGCCCGGGACACCATCGCCTTGGACGGCCGGCCCGTGTGCAGGTTGATGCCGGTGCCGGACCACTGGACCCGGGCCGCCACCTCGGGCTTGTCCTCGCTGTCCCCGGCCACGACCAGGGGCACGCCGTGGGCCAGCGCCTGCTGCACGCCGCCGTAGCCGCCGTTGGTCACCATGACGTCGACCCGGGGCAAGAGGATGTCGTGGGGGATGAAGCGCTCGAGCCGCGCGTTGTCCGGCAGGCCAGGCGCGGAGCGGCTCGGGGTCCGGGCCACCGGTGGTGGCGACGACCAGCACGTCGTCGTCGGACAGCGCGTCGATGGTCAGGAGCAGGAGCCGGCCCAGGTCGGCGTTGTCGAGCGTGCCCTGGGTGACGTGCACCACCGGGCGGTCGTCGGACAGGTCGGGCCACCACGAAGGGAGTCGGGGGGGTCGAGGCCGACGAAGAGATGAGGGGACGAGCCGACGAGGCCGACGGCGCGGCCCCAGGATCGGCCCCACGAAGCGCACCGTCGGCGCCTGGTCCGAACGCGGATACTCGAACCCGGCTGACCGTCGCCTGGAAGTAGGCGTCGGTCAGCGTCGGCTGCAGGTCGAGCAGGTAGGTCTTCACGCCCGGCGCACCCGCCTCGGCCAACCGGGCCCGGGTGAAGCGCTGGATGTCGGCCAGCGCCCCGTGCACGGCCAGCCAGTTCAGGGTGCGGTTGCGCAGCCGGGCCAGCGGCCCGCGGCCGGGCTGCATGCCGATGCCGAAGGGCGCCGTGTCCCGGCTGGGCTGGCTGTAGGGCATGACGCCGACGCAGGCCACCGCCGGGCGGGAGGCCCGAGGGCCGCAGCGCCAGCGGGATCGCGCCCAGGAACATGCTGTCGACCACCACGCAGTCGGCCGCGATACGCCTCGAGGATCGTGTCGATGTCGCGGGCCTGGCCCGGGACCGGGCCGACGAAGATGCGGCGCAGGTCGTCCTTGACCCCGCCCACGCCCCGCTTGGCGGAGGCCTCGCGCTCGGGGTTGACCACCATGAGGTCGTGGGCGTCGAAGGCCTCCTCGAAGGGGAGGAACTCCGCCCCCGTCGCCGTCCACCCGCTCCTCGTAGTGCGGGGTCGTGTAGAACGCGACCTCGTCACCCTGTTCGACCAGCCGGCGGGACAGCGCCAGCAACGGCGCCGTGTGCCCGAGGGCCGGCGTGGTGCAGAGCAGGTAGCGCCGGTGGACCGGTGCTCGCTGCCCCCCACGTCACGGTCAGCCCGCCACGACCGCGCCGCTCCACGCCGGCAGCTCCAGCGCGCCGTCGACCGGCTGGCCCTCCAGGGCGTGGTCGGTGGCCACCAGCACCGAGCCGCGCACGTCGGAGAACGTGGCGGGGCCGTCCGACATGTTGAGCAGCACCGTCGTGCCCGCACCGCGCCGGAAGGCCCAGGTGTCCTCGGGCGAGGGCAGCGAGGTGTAGGAGCCGACGGCCAGGTCGTCCGACGCCGTGCGCGCCGCGATGAAGCGCCGGCAGGTCTCGAGCACCGAGGCCGGATCGCCTTCCTGGTCGGCCACGTTGCAGGCGGCCGGATCGGTCATGGGCAGCCACGTCCGCACGCCGGGCGCACTGAAGCCGCCGTTGGGCTCGCCGTTCCACACCATCGGCGTGCGCTCGTTGTCGCGCCCCGCGTACGGGTAGAAGCGGACGCCGACCGGGTCGAGCAGGCGGTCCTTGGGCACGTCGGCGTCGGGCAGGCCGATCTCGTCGCCGGCGTAGAGGAACGGCGTCCCGCGCAGGGTGAGCAGGATCAGCAGCGCCACCTTGACCTTGGCCGGGTCGCCCCCGGCCCAACGGGTGGTCAGGCGGGAGAAGTCGTGGTTCGAGCCGTGCCAGGTGGGCCACGAGCCCTCGGGCAGCAGGGCCTCGGTGCCCTCGACCACCTCGCGCATCTTGGCCGCCTCGAGCGGCGCGTGCATGAACTGGAAGTTGAAGCCGCCGTGCAGCTCGTCGCGCCCGCCCCCGTAGAACAACGACAGGCGCTCGAGCGTCTCCACGTTGGTCTCGCCGATGAGCAGCCGCTGCGGCTCGTAGGTGTCGGCGATGGTGCGCCAGTGGCGCAGGATGTCGTGCGCCTCGGGGCGGTCGGAGTTGTAGACGTAGCGCACGCCCATGAACTGCTGCTCAATGGGATCGTCCTCGGTGGCCGGCGGGTTGTCGCGCAGCTCCTTGTCCTTGATCATCATGTTGCAGACGTCGATGCGGAAGCCGGCCACGCCGCGGTCCCACCAGAAGCGCACGATGTCGTCGAACTCGCGGCGCACGTCGTCGCTCCACCAGTTCAGGTCCGGCTGCTGCGCCTCGAAGTTGTGCAGGTAGAACTGGCCGCTGGCCTCGTCGAGCTCCCAGGCCGGGCCGCCGAAGATGCTGACCCAGTTGTTGGGCGGGCTCCCGTCCGGCTTGGGGTCGGCCCAGACGTAGTAGTCGCGGTGCGTCGAGTCCCGTCCGCTCTGCGCGTCGACGAACCAGGCGTGCTGGTTGCTGGTGTGGTTGGGTACCAGGTCCATGAGGATGCGGATGCCCCGGGCCGCTCCCTCGCGCACCAGCGTGTCGAGGTCGTCGAGCGTGCCGTAGGAGGGGTCGATGTCGCGGTAGTTCGAGACGTCGTAGCCCCAGTCACGGTTGGGCGAGCAGGTGACAGGCGAGAGCCAGACGCCGGTGATGCCCAGGCGGGCCAGGTGGTCCAGCTTGCGCGATGATGCCGGGCAGGTCCCCGATGCCGTCGCCGTTCGAGTCGGCGTAGGAGCGGGGGTAGATCTGGTAGAAGACGCCGCCGTGCCACCAGCGGTCGGGGTCGATCGTCGTGCTGGTTTCGTTCGCCATCAGACTGCTCCCACCGCGGTCATGCCACCGTCGACCACGACGCTGGTGCCGGTCACGTAGGCCGCCTCGTCGGAGAGGAGGAAGCGCACGACGGCCGCCACGTCCGCGGGCCGGGCCAGCCGGCCCAGCGGTGTATGGGACTCCAGGCGTTCCTGGGCCCCGGGCATCTCGAGGAGTGGAGCGAGCAACGGGGTGTCGACCGCGCCCGGGCACACCGCGTTGATCCTGATGCCCTCGGGCCCGAGCTGGGCCGAGGCGGCCCGGGTCAGTCCCAGCAGGCCCGCCTTCGACGCGCAGTAGGCCGGCAGGAAGGGGCTGCCGATGGAGGCCTCGATCGAGGAGATGTAGACGACGGCGGAGCCAGGGTTGGCCTCGAGCAGGCAGTCGTGCAGCGCCCGCACGAGCGTCGCCGCCGCACGCAGGTTGACGTCGAGCACCTCGTCCCAGCTGTCGTCGTCGATCATGGTCACCGGCACCGGGCCGCCGATGCCGGCCGAGTGGACCAGCCCGCCCAGCGGCCCCACCTCGGTGCGCGAGCGCTTCACCGCCGAGCGCAGGGAGGCCGTCTTGGTGACGTCGACCTTCATGCCGAGCGAGCGCACCCCGTGCTCCTCGGCGCAGCGCCCGGCCACCCGGCGCGCCGCGGCGCCGTCGCGGTCCCAGACGGCCACGCCGCGTCCGGACTCGGCCAGGGCGAGCGCCGTGGCCTCGCCGATGCCCGAACCACCGCCGGTGACCACCACGCCCGAGCCGGGTGAGGCCGCCCCGCCGCTGTGCGTGCGCCGGCGGACCGGACGCGGTGCCCGCCGGGAGGCGCCGGTGGCCCCGAGCGGTCTGGCCGCGCTCGTCCGTGAACGGGGCGACGTGCGGGGTCGCCGCCGCGTGGTGCCGGGCGACGCCGGGCTCTTCGGACTTGCAGGCGCCATCGGCGGCCTCTCCTTCGTCGTACCGGTGCGGGACGCGGCCATCCGACCGGTCCGTGCTGTCGTGCAGCCGTCGGGGAGCGTACCGACCCTGTCGCCGCGACGACACTTGACCCACCTGCATGCGGAGCACGTGCGCCCGACGGCCCGTCGAGCCCGACGGCTCAAGGGTGGCCGGTGGCGATCTGGAGCAGGTGGACCTGTTCGAGCGGGGTGAACGGCGCTCCGTTGCCGTTGAAGGTCAGTTGCTGGAGCACCGTGCCCTTCTGGAAGTCGACCTGGGTGCTGTCGATCGTCAGGTTCTTGCCGTGCAGGGTCAGCGGGATGTGCACCCTGAAGCCTGTCTCGTGCGCGGGTAGCGACCCCGTCGGCAGGGGTCCGATGCTGATGGAATCGACGACGGCGCCGTGTCCCGCCTCGGCCTGAATGCTGGTCTGGAGCGCTGCCGCACCGAGTGAGGCCATGCACGACGGGTGTGCGCCGGTTGGCCATGGCCTTGTAGGCGGACGTGGCCTGGGCCACCGTCGCGTAGACCGAGGCGCTGTCCTCGACGGCTGCCGTGCGGTCCGGGGCGGTGAAGTCGGGGCTGCTCACCTTCAGGGGCTTCACCGTGGCCACCGAGGAGCTGACCCGGATGCACTTGGCCATCGGTTCGGACAGCGGTGCGGTGTGGCTCGGCCCGCTGCCGACGGGGGTGGCGACCCAGCCGGCCGGCATCTCGGCCAGGGTGAGCAAGACGGCCTTGGCCTCCTGCGATGGCGTCGGCGGCTTCGAGGCGTGGCCGGTGCCCGTCGCGCCGGCCGGCCCGGCACCCGCCAGCAGGACGAGTCCCAGGAGGCCCAGTCCCAGGGCAGCCAAGCCGGAACAGCCGGACAGGCCGGCCCGGCCGCCGACCCTGGCCGACCGGACTGGTCCGGGCTCGCCGAGCCCACGTCGGGCCCGTCCCCCGAAACGGTCGTCACCCGAGCGCACCGCAGAGACCGTACTGGCCCCCCGCCGCCACCCGGCTGTCGCAGCCCGCCCGGGAGTCGGTCAGCACTCGGGGGTCCCGGTTGCCAACCCGGTCGACTCCCGCTACTCTGGCACTCACAACCCGAGAGTGCTAACTGCACCCCGAGAGTGCTAACTACCCCGAAAGTGCCAAGGAGGCCCCTTCACGATGTCGAAGCTGCAGCCGCTCGATGACCGGATCGTCGTCCGTCCCGGCGAGTCCGAGGAGACCACCGCCTCTGGCCTGGTCATCCCGGACACGGCCAAGGAGAAGCCCCAGCAGGGTGAGGTGATCGCCGTGGGTCCGGGCCGTCGCTCCGAGGACACGGGCGAGCTCATCCCCATGGACGTCAAGGTGGGCGACACCGTCGTCTACTCCAAGTACGGCGGCACCGAGTACATCCTCGAGGGTGAGGACGTCCTCATCCTTTCGAGCCGCGACATCCTGGCCAAGCTGGCCTGAGTCGATTCGTCGCCTGCGGTGAGCCGGCCTCCGCCGGTCCTCCCGCACTGAGGTCAGCCCGCCGCCCCGGCCGGGTCCGGATCGGCGCGGCGGCCTCCACCACATTTTCCAGACCAGAGCTCGAGACCAAAGCTCGAGAATCGATCGAGAACTCGAGAGGAGTTCATTTTCCCCATGCCCAAGATCCTGAAGTTCGACGAGTCCGCCCGGCGCGGGCTCGAGGCCGGCGTCAACAAGCTGGCCGACACCGTCAAGGTCACGCTCGGCCCGAAAGGCCGCAACGTCGTGATCGAGAAGAAGTTCGGTGCGCCGACCATCACCAACGACGGCGTGTCCATCGCCCGTGAGGTCGAGCTGGACGACCCGTTCGAGAACATGGGCGCCCAGCTGGTGAAGGAAGTAGCCACCAAGACCAACGACGTGGCCGGTGACGGCACCACCACGGCGACCGTGCTGGCCCAGGCGCTCATCACCGAGGGCCTGCGCAACGTGGCCGCCGGCGCCAGCCCGACCGGGCTGAAGAAGGGCATCGAGAAGGGTGTCCAGGCCGCGGTCGACAACATCAAGAAGCAGTCCAAGGACGTCGGGGGCAAGACGGAGATCGCGCAGGTCGCCTCCATCTCCGCCGCCGACAACGCCATCGGCGACGTGCTGGCCGAGGCCATCGACAAGGTGGGCAAGGACGGCACGGTCACGGTCGAGGAGTCGAACACCTTCGGTATCGAGCTCGAGCTCACCGAGGGCATGCAGTTCGACAAGGGCTTCCTCTCGCCCTACTTCGTGACCGACCCCGAGCGCCAGGAGGCCGTCCTCGACGACCCGCTCATCATCTTCTTCAACTCGAAGATCTCGGCCGTGCACGACCTCGTGCCCGTGCTCGAGAAGGTCATGCAGACCGGCAAGCCGCTGCTGATCATCGCCGAGGACGTCGACGGTGAGGCCCTGGCCACGCTGGTGGTCAACAAGATCCGTGGCACCTTCACCTCGGTCGCCGTCAAGGCCCCGGGCTTCGGCGAGCGCCGCAAGGAGATGCTCCAGGACATGGCCGTGCTCACGGGCGCCCAGGTCATCAGCGAGGAGATCGGCCTCAAGCTGGAGAACGCCACCATCGACCTGCTGGGCAGCGCCCGCCGGGTCATCGTGACGAAGGACGACACCACCATCGTCGAGGGCGCCGGCACGTCCGAGGACGTCAAGGGCCGCGTGGCGCAGATCAAGCGGGCCATCGACGACACGGACTCGGACTGGGACCGCGAGAAGCTGCAGGAGCGCCTGGCCAAGCTGGCCGGCGGTGTGGCCGTGGTCAAGGTCGGGGCCGCCACCGAGGTGGAGCTCAAGGAGAAGAAGCACCGCATTGAGGACGCGCTCGAGCGCGACCCGCGCTGCGGTCGAGGAAGGCATCGTGGCCGGCGGCGGCACGGCCCTCATCCGGGCCCGCAAGTCGGTCAACGATCTGGCGGCGACGCTCGAGGGCGACGAGGCCACCGGTGCACGCATCGTGGCCCGCTCGCTCGAGGAGCCGCTGCGCTGGATCGCCTTCAACGCCGGCCTCGAGGGTGCGGTGCTGGTCTCGCAGGTCGAGGCGGCCAAGGGCAACATCGGCCTCAACGCGGCCACCGGCGAGATGGAGGACCTGGTCAAGGCCGGCATCATCGACCCGGCCAAGGTCACCCGCTCGGCCCTGCAGAACGCGGCGTCCATCGCGGCGCTGCTGCTGACCACCGAGGCCCTCGTGGCCGACAAGCCCGAGAAGGTCGACGCCGCGGCGGCGGCTGCGGCCATGGCCGGCGGCATGGGTGGCATGGGCGGCATGGGCGGGATGATGTAACTCCTCGCTCGGAGCGAGGTTTACGATCGCGTGACCTGGGGATACAACCGGGACACGGATCGTGTCGGGTGCTGCGGCCGGGCCTTCGGGTCCGGTCGCTGCGCGTCAGGCGTGGGTGGACGGGACCTCATGAGCCTCCGGGGGCTCCGATCTTGGCCGTCTCCGCTGGTGCGGTCGCTGCCACCGGCTTCGCGGGTGGGTGCGGCGGCGGCCACGGGAGCGCGGCGTCGCCTCGCACATCGCTCTGGTGGCGCAGGTGGACAATGACCCGCCGGCGGAGCGGGGCGAGCCAGCGCGGGGCGTGGCGGACGAAGCCGTGCTGCAGCCGTGCCGAGAGCGGGTGCGCCAGCGTGTGGGCGTCCATGTAGGCCTGGGCGGCGGGCCCTGCCTTGGGCTCGACCAGTGACGTGGCAGGCCGCGTGGCCACGATGGCCCCGAGGCGGCCGTAGAAGTCGGCCCCGCACACCTCGGGCTTGCGCGCCACCATCATGGCATCGAGCCACTGCCGTGTGCCCCCGATGGGCCGGTCGGGCGCCGACTCTTCGGTGAAGCTCTCCACCAGCTCGAGCCCGACGTAGGCCGACGTGGCGGCCCAGCTGTCCGGATAGAACCGCCAGCAGTCGTAGGGGAACCGGTGCACCTGACCCGCCGAGGGTGCGATCACCGCCGCGAGGCCGCCAGGCACCAACACTCGAGCGATTTCCGCCGCGGTGATCCAGAAGTAGGGGTTGTGCTCGAAGGTCTGGCCCGAGATGACGAGGTCGAAGCTCTCGCTGGCGATGCCGCTCCAGCAGAACGGGTCCTCGGGGACGACGTCGACGTTGTGGCCCGCCTCGACGTCCAGCCCGACGTACTCGAAGTCCGGGGTCCCGAAGAGATCGCGGTAGCTGACCGTCCCGGGATTGTTCCCCGAACCGACGTCGAGCACCCGGATCGGGCGCCCTCGGGGCGCCACGTACGTGTTGCGGAAGGCCCGCATCTTTTCGAAGGAAGCCTCGTGCACCGGCGCTCAGCTTAAACCCAGGTACTCAGGAAAAACTCAGCAACTCAGTCAAATTCCCAGTCAAATCCCAGCGCAAACCAAGACTATCCCCACGCCAACTGGGACCGGGAGGGGCACGTCTGAGGGCGTGACCAGGGCCGGGGCAGGCTGCGATCTCAATTTCGACTTCGAATGAAGCCTCTTGTGTTGTACTACGTGCGTGCCGGTGGTCTCGGAGAAGCTCGTCTATTTGGAGCTCCAGAAGACCGCTTCAACACTTATCGGGGTTGTTCTTTCCGACGTCATCGACGCCGAGGTCCGCGCACCCAAGCACGGGTCTCTTCCTGAGGATTGCCGCTCCAAGTTCGTGGTGGGGTCGGTACGCAATCCCTGGGACTACTACGTCTCGCTCTGGTCGTTCGGGTGCCAGGGCGAAGGGGGGATGCACCGGCGAGCGACGCACCGCAAGCTCAGGGAAACCGCTCGGCAGCTGCCCAAGGTGGCCCCACTGCTCCATGAGCTGCGGAAGCCCGCGCCGTGGTGGCGGGACGTATATTCCGAGCCCCACACGCCCGAGCAATTCCGCCAGTGGCTTCAGCGGGTCCATGACCCGGACCGGGCCGCCGAATTCGAGCCGCGCTATGGCGCATGTGAGTTCCGTCACTTCGCCGGCTACGCCACCTATCGCTATTGCCGCCTCTACGTCGACGACTTCGGTTCCCTGGCTGCGGCGACGACGACGTCCCAGATGGGCCGAATCCTCTCCGAGAGTTTCTTGCCTGACGCAATGATCCGGACCGAGAGCGTGTCGGACGACCTTCTGGCCGCCCTGCGCGGCGCGGGCTACGACATCGCCGATGGCACCGAGCACGAGCTAAGGGAACGGGTCGAGCTCCGGGTCAATCGCTCGCAGCACCTTCCCTACACCGCCTACTACGACGACGACTCGATCGAACGTGTGGCTGAGCGCGACGCACTCATCATCTCGCGGCACGGTTACGAATTCGGCATGTGACGCGGACGTGACGGAGTTCGGTCTCCGTTCACGGTGGACCACCTACCAACGAGTTGCGGCGAGGAGCTGTGTTTTACTGACGACGTGGCGGGAGCAAACTCACGTCTGCGAAGCAACGCTGCACTGCGGGGTGCCATCGTCGCGGCCGTCCTGTCGGTGACGTGCTGCTGGGTGGGCGCGACGGGAGTTGCCGGCGCAGCGTCGACTGCGTCCACGACCTCCTCTTCGGTCTCGGGTCGGCTTTCGCCTCCGAAGACGACGTTTGCCCAGGACACGCGGTACATGAGCGACGTGACGGTGGCGGATCCCTCGCTGGTTACCTACGAGCGGAAACGGGGGAATGTCGCGCTCCGAGCCCTCCTGACCGATGGCTCGGCCTTCTGTGCGCTGCTCAAACGAGAGGGAGGGATCGACGCCGCACTGGTCGCGGAGGCAACCGGTGCGCGCGAGCACGGAGTCGCAGACACACCTTCCCCTCTCGGTCACGACCTTCAATACGATTGAGGCCGTCGCACTGCTGCGGCTCTGCCCTTCTGAGCAGAAACTGCTTCCGGCCCCCGTGCGGACGAAAATTCGCAACCTCGGGAAGGCTCTCGCCAAGCGATCGAGCTGACCCGGCGGCGTTCCGAGTCCGCGACACCGCGCGCGCACGGCGGTCAGGGTGCCGCACCTCACCGCGCATTGCTGAAACGCCCATGTTGGAGAGCCCTTGGTGGTTCGCGATTCCGTCACACAGAAATAAGGCACTGGTAGCGCAATGTCATCGGCCACGTAACCCGCCAACCGTAGGTTTGCGCCGAACCTTTGCGGATCTCAGGGCCTATTGAGGAGGAGACTGGTGCGGATCTCGAAAAAGATCAGGCGACACCGAGTTCGGACGGGAACGTTGCTCTCGGCTGCCGTCGGACTGATTGCGCTCTCGGGCGCGAGCGCTGTCGACCGCGATCGTGAACGCACCGCCGTCCGCCGCCGCAGGAGTCTCGACGACCTGCCCGGCCGGTAGCTCACTGCAGCTGCCCAACGGTGGCTCGAACTCTCAGGCCCAATGCGTGATCACGTCGACCGGTACCCCGGTCGGCGCCGTCAAGCACGTCTGGTTGATCATCCTGGAGAACAAGTCCTACGACGAGACGTTCACCGGGCTCAACCAGAACAGCTACCTGTGGCAGACGCTCCCCCAGCAGGGCGCGCTGCTCACCAACTACTACGGCACCGGCCACTTCAGCATGGACAACTACATCTCGCTGGTGTCGGGCCAGGCTCCCTCGTACGCCGTGCAGGACGACTGCTCGACCACGGCGAACATGACGAACAACAACAGCGGGATCATCACCACCGGCACGGTCGGGCACCGGCACGGACACCGACGGCACGGCCGACGGCTCGGGCACCTACACCACGCCCCCGAATGCCACCGCCGCCAGCAACGGGAACTACGGCCAGCTGCTGACGCACGGCGGGATCGACGCCACGCTCGGCAACAACGGCTGCGTCTACCCGACCGACGTGACGACGCTGTTCAACCAGTTCAACGCGGCCGGCGTCTCGTGGAAGGGCTACGCCCAGGACCTCGGTGGCGCCCAGCCCACCGGCTCCACCACCTACGTGACCGGCTCGACTCCTGGTGTCAGCGACACGGTTCCGGGTCGTGACGACGGAATGTGCGGTTACCCCGGATCTTCGACGGCCGACCCGGTGACCAACCCGACCAACCTGGTCGCTCCCACAGGCGACGTGACGAGCTACACCGGGGCCCAGCCGGCCAACGCCAACAACAACGGCGACCCGGCCGACCAGTACGTGGCCAAGCACTTCCCGACGGGCTGGTTCACCTCGCTGACCGGCGAGTCCGCCGGGACCCAGAACGGCGTCACCTACCCGTCCCAGCCGGCGCTCAACGAGCCGACTACGCCGGAGTACGACGGGCCGGGCGCCCCGACGACGGGCACGAGCGACGACAACTGCGACGCCAACCACGTGGCCAACCTCGACGACCCCACCTACGGCCTGGCCCACGACCTGAGCCTCCCGGCCAACGAGGTGCCGGCCTTCAACTGGATCACGCCCAACAACTGCAGCGACGCCCACGACGCCACCTGCCAGGGCAACAACCTCTCGGGTGCCTTCAACGCCAACGGGATCGCCGAACTACACCCCGGCGGGCCTGCCGGCCGACGACCCCGAGGCGACCACGCCGGTCAACTACACCGGTGGGCTCTACGCGGCAGACCTGTTCCTCCGCTACTACATCCCGATGATTGAGCAGTCGCAGGCCTTCGCCGACGGCGGGATGATCGACATCACCTTCGACGAGGCCAACCCGCCGTTCACCGTCGGGAACAGCTTCAACAACGTTCCCGCTGCTGGAGACAGCACGACCTACTCTGCGCCGACAGGATCAGCCGACCTTCGGATCGGCCGGGACCACGGCGCCAGGGGCCAACTCCCTCTACGGCGCCTACGGGATCCTGGCCGACGCCGCCGGCGAGAACATCAACGGCCAGAACGTGAACACCGAGCCGACCGGTCCGAACGACCCCGAGGTGACCAACAGCTCGGGTCAACAGCTGCAGCCCGGACCGGGCGCTGCGGGCTTCATCGACCGGCCGACTGGCTTGGCCGGCGAGAGCACGAACGTGACCGGCTCGCCAGGCGCAGCCACCGAGCCGGCGGTCGTCGCCCCGAACTCGAGCCTGGTCACGGACTCCAAGATCAACGCCGACGACACGGGCCGGCTGGTCTCGGGCACGGACGCCAACGGCAACACGATCCCGCCCGACACCTTCGTCGGCGCCGTCAGTGACATCGGCCCGCTCGCCCTGTCGGGCAACGCCAGCAACACGTCGGCATCGAACAACTACGCCAAGCCGTGGATCGGGACCTACCAGCTGCTCAACGACAGCGGTCAGCCCGTCACCCTGCCGGCCGGCTACAACGGCAACGTGACGCTCAGCGCCGAAGGCGCGACGTCGACCGTCGGGTCCAGCACCTGCCCGAGCGGCAGCGAGGCGGCCACGACCAGCGGTTGCGTGACCGACGACCCGCTCTTCGACCCGACCGACTTCACGCCCGGTGGTGGTGACACCGGGACCGTCTTGATCAGCCCCCTGATCAAGCCCGGCACCGTGTCGAGCAACTACTACAACCACTACAGCACGCTGCGGACGCTCGAGGACCTGTTCCTGACCGGCCAGACCTGCACCAACCCTTCGAACGCCGACACCCCGCTGCCTGACGGCACGGTCTGCGGCGGCCTCGACGGACTGGGCCACATCGGCTACGCGGCGCAGGCCGGTCTGGGCGACTTCGGCCCCGACGTCTTCACCGCACAGCACTACACACCGGTCAGCGCGCCCCACGGCTACCAAACCGTCGCTCTCAGCGGTTCCAACGCTCTCTACTGCCCGAAGAAGGTCAACCTCGGGAACGGGGTCAAGAGCAGCAGGCCCGGGAACGGCGGCTTCGGCGGGACCGGGGGCGCGGCCGGAGCTCCCGGTTGCGGGAGCAGCGGCGGCAAGGGCGGCAACGGTGGGAACGGTCAGACGGCGGCCGGCCACGGTGGCAACGGCGGCAACGGCGGCAACGGCGCCTGCCCACCCGAGGAATGGGTGAACGGCGCCTGGCTCACTTCGACCGGTGCGCCGACCTCGCCCGCCGACACCCCGCCCTGCAACGGCGACGGTGGGAACGGCGGCAAGGGTGGTGCCGGTGGGAACGGCAAGGGCTCGACCCCCGGTGGCAACGGCGGGAACGGCGGCGACGGGTCGCCGGGAACGCCCGGCACCAACGGTGCGCCGGGGACAAAGGGGTAGCAATGTCGAGAGCGATCAGGCGGGCTTCACGATGAAGCATGCGTATCGGACGTCGGGACCGGGCAGCGATGCGGCCCGGTCCCACGTTGCTCGCCCTCCTGACGCTGATCGCCGTCCTCGTGGTGACGGCCGGCTGGGCCGGCCCGGCTCAGGCGGCAGCGCAGCCGAAGAAGTGGGTGCCGCACTACCCGTCCTTCCTCCCGAAGAAGACCTTGGACCCCGACGTCGACGCGCCGCTGGTGGGCACGGAGGCGAGGCCGGCACTCCAGGTGGAAGGGCTCCCCGTCGACGTGAGGACGAAGCACTTCCACGTCAAGGTCACCGTGAGCGGGCCGGTGGTTCCCGGAGAGGGACTCCCCGATCAACCGGCGGCGACCACCTCGACGTGGACCGTCACGATGAAGGACGCCACCGCCGAACGTGCCGGTGTCCCTGGCCGACTTCCACTCCGTGGACCACCTCGGTTCGGTGTTCTTGATGGGACTCATTCCCGGCGAGCACGCACCACCGACCGTCCTGCATCCGGGCCAGACGCTGAGCTTCAAGATCAGGTCGTACGAACTGGTGGGCGAGGGGATGATGCAGTGGGCGCCAGACCACAAGCACGTCGTCGCCTACTGGGACTACACGGTCGAGAACGACTGACGATTCGTACAACGAGCGCCGCCGGACCGGCCCCGGACGCGGAAGAACAAGGGTCGCAGGTCTTCCCGCACCGCGGCTGTAGTCACTGAGGTCGTCGTCGCGGCTGCTGCTAATCTTCCCGCTCGTGGCAGGGAGACCGGTACGTCGCTCCATGCGACGGGTTGAGCGCGTCCTGAGGAGGGAGTCCGCGGAAGACGCCTGGAAACGGCGTGCCGCGGAGAGGCAAAGGCAACTTGTGCTCGCGCCGCCCACGCCGCCGCCATGCCCGCCCGGTTCCGAGTTGGGTCCTCCGACGTTCATCGGGATCGGCGCGATGAAGTCGGGCACCACATGGTGGAGTCATCAGCTCTTCGCCCATCCCAACTGCGTCGAATCCGTCCGTAAGGAGCTGCACTACTTTCAGCACGACTGGAACGCTGAGTTCGACGAGGAAGCTGTTCGTGGGTACCACCAATACTTCCCCCGACGTCCCGGTGTCGTCACCGGCGAGTGGACGACCCGATACATGCTGGACCCCTGGACTCCCGCTCGACTCCGAAAGGCTGCGCCCGACGCGCGCGTGCTCGTTATTTTGCGCGATCCCATCGCCCGGTTGACGTCCAACTTCCGTCACAATATCTATCGCTACGGTGCACTGCACCCCAGATTCTTGATTGAGGCGATAGAGCGTGGGCGCTATGCAACACAACTCCGTCGCGTGCTGGAGCACTTCCCGCGCCAGCAAGTACTCGTCCTCCAGATGGAGGCCTGCATGAAGGATCCTGAACCAGAGCTCGCGCGCACGTATCGTTTCGTTGGTCTCGATCCCCACTTCGTTCCCGAGGGACTCCACCGACCCAGGGGGGTCGCTGCCGGCGAACCCCTGAAGGTAGGTGGGGAGATGCTCGACTCGGTCCTCGAGATTTATCACGATGAGATGAAGCTGTTGGCAGAGGACTGGCCTGACCTCGACCTGTCCCTCTGGCCATCAGTCTCGGCTTCCGGGTAGCAACCTGTGGAAGCAGGGTCACACATGATCGGCTCAGCGGTTCCCACCTGTCTCGCGGTTGTCGGCGTGGGGCGGAGCGGAACGTCTGCAACTTCGGGACTGCTGGTCAAATTGGGTCTGGCTCCTCCGGCAGGCAATGACCTCGTACCCGCCAGCGACTCCAACGAACAGGGTCACTGGGAAAGCAGGACCATGATCAAGTGCAACAACCGCTTGCTGCGCAGCGTGGGCTGTAGCACGTACGCTCCGCCCGATCCCGCTCAGAGCTGGAAAGACGTCAGTGCGTACGACGAGGTAAGAGCCATCACCGACCGCTGGATCCCATCCACCTTTGGCAGCAAGCCGGTTGCGTTGAAGGACCCGCGGATGTCGCTCACGCTGGGTTTCTGGCGCGAGGTGCTGCCCGCACCGATCGCGGCGATCTTGGTTCTCCGAGACCCGATTCAAAATGCGCGTTCTCGTGAAGCCCGAGATGGGGTTCCCATGACCTTGGGGTTGTCCATCTGGGACCGATACCAGCGATGCCTCGCCGTGGGTCTCGAAGGACTGCCCACGCTGGTCATGGAGTTTGGCAGCATGTTGGCGAATCCGAAGCGGGCGAACGCCGACGTCGTAGGTTTCCTGCGTCAACTCGGCATCGCCGTCGCGCCGGAACTGGAAGAAGAAGCCTCGACCTGGCTGGATTCGTCTCTGCGTCACCAGGACAAACCGACCGATGTCTACGACGAACAGGCCGTGGTGCAGCGGGAGATCTTTGAGCAGATGTCGGCCCTGGCCGGCGTGCACGAGTCATGGAGCCCGCCCACGAATCTTCCTGCGGCGCCCCTTTGGGTTGACGACATGATCCGAATGCAACAGCACAAGGACCGGGTGCAGCGCGAAGCACGGGCGCTTCGCGCAACGCGCGTCTACCGCATCGCATCGGGCGTCCGGAAGGTGACACGTCGATAGAGCGAGACCACTTCGCCGGCAACGAGCCGCGACGAAGGATGGCGAAAGTCCAGGTCGCAGTCTCGCGTGGTCCGATCGGCAAAGGCGAAGTCCGGATCAGTGCAAGCCGCTCCCTGCGCCCACGATCACCGGGGAAGCTGATGAGTTCGGCTCTTCATTTCCGACCTGTGAGTCCCCTCAGTGTCGATGCAGTTCGATAGAGCCGAGACTTCATGAACAGCTTGAACTCGCTTCGAATTATCTCAGCCTCGCGGCGCATCCGGATGAAGTCTTGGACCCAGAGAGGCTCTTCAGGAAAGTCATCTGGAGGATCCCACGCTTCGTGGATGCCGGCACACTGCAATAGCTGCTCGAACATCGCCAACTGGGCACCGGCGACCTCGGCAAACGGGTCTGCTTCGGACTGCTGATGGCGCAAACTGGCATCGAACCACGTCGATCCCGTTCTCTGTGCCTCGGCTGAGGTGTGAATACCAAGCCGATCGAGAAAGGCGACGATCGTCGCAATTCCTGCATCCGGCTGCGCGACCATGTCGTCGTAGTGGACGACGAGCGTCGGCACACCTGCCAACCCCCACGAAGCCGAACGGATGTACCGATCCCAGAGCGCCAACCCAAGTGTTATCGGGAGCCGGTTTCGCGCCTCGATCGATCGGGCGACATGTAATGGGTTCCGCACAACGAAGATGGATGCCATGGGCGCCGGTACGGCATCGCGCCAGAACGGCAAAGTCAGGCACATGCGGGGATCCTTCACCATGATTGGGCTTCCGGAGTGGGCTTCGCCGTACCACTTCTCGGCTTCGACTTTCCTCGCCTCGTAGTCGGGTGCCTGATCCCAATGCAGAGTCACCGGCGGTGGTCCGAAGCCGGAACTCTCGACAGAGAGCAAGAGGCGATTGTTGCACCGGATGACAGAGCGGCTCTCCCAGTGACCACGCTCATTGGTTTTCGTCGGAGGAACAAGGTCCTCGGGACGCGGGCCAACAAGTCCGAGATGCACCAGGAGTCCTGCCGTGGCCGACGTGCCTCCTCTGTGCGGCCCGATGACCGCGACATAGGGGTCGGCGACCGAACCAGAACCAGTGTCGGTTGCCGCGGTCACGGTCTTGATTCGAATCGCGACGCCTGCTGCTCGGAGGGGGGAGGTCGATGCGGTCTCATGTCGCTCGTTGGAATGAGCTCATGGGCACCGATGTTATCGATTGACCCTGAGACGGCTTACCGGCTCCGGGAGCTCGAGACGCCGTCCAGGCGGCTCGGTCCGCCGCTGGGAGCCGAACTCCACTCGCGGGAAGAATGACTACGTCGTTGGTGAAAGAGGTCGCTCAGGCGAACGCGCGGACGACGGCGCGGTAGTTCTGACTCGGAGCGGAGGGCGTGGGGGCTGAGCCCCCTGCGATGCGCCGTCCCATTTTGTGCAGCCCCGACTCAGGCGTCTCGACCGGGCGAGGTGGAGGTCCGACCACCGTCTCAATCCGGGAGAAACCGGCGGCGCGGCACAGGTTGTGCAGGGCGGCGATGGTCGGCACGTACCAGTTCCCGAAGTCGGTGCGAAGCGAACTCCCGGCGTGGAATTGCAAGAGCACCTCGTCGTCGAAATGTTGGATGTGCACCGCCTCGGTCTCGATGACGGCCACCTCCTTGGTCACGGCTCGCAGGCGCTCCAGGCAGGTGAGTGGCTCTTTCATGTGGTACAGGACACCGAGGTAGAGGACGACGTCGAACTGGCCGAGTTCCTCCAGATCGACCTTCTGGAAATCGGCCACCACCGGTTCGACCTTGGAATCGAGTGCCGCCTTGGCGAACTCGAAACCCCGCCGTCCCGGAAGGTCGGGGCGCCAGAAGTCCGTCTCGTCGCGGGACTGGTCGGGCAGGGTGCCATTGTTGATGCACTCCGCCCAATAGGCACCGCGGGCGACGAAGTCGACACCCCAGGCGTAGTGGTCCAGGGCGACGACCCTCGAGGCGCCGGCCTTCTCGGCGGCGAACGAAAACTTCCCGTCCCAGGCCCCGATATCGAGAACGCTCCGACCGGTCACGTCGGGGATCACGTCATGGGAGGTCTCCTGGACGCTGATCCCCTTCGTGACCACCCCGTTGCCGAGATCGATCGTGTGGTACCACCCGATCGCGTCGGCCTGTTCTTGGAGCTCTTGGGGAGTCGTCACGGGCGGACAGCGTAGTGGCGGCGACGGTGGCACTTCGGTAGCTGAGCGCCACCGTGCCGGTAGCGTGAGGACCGATGGCGCGCCCGGTTCCCCCGCAGGTGGTCCCCCGCCCGTCGGGGTGGCGTCCAGGACGCGCCGCCCCGTGGTCTGGCATCACGAAAGACCAGCGTGGCGGCTTAGGCATCAGCCGGGTACTCGACGCGCTGGAGACCGCAGGTCAGCTCGGGCCAGTGCCCGAGGGGCTGGGTCCCGATCCGATGTTTGGTCCGACGGTCATGTTGAACGAGACGGCGTTCGACGTGCGCCGCGCCAACTCGGCCGTCCTCGGGGTGCTCTTCGAGGAAGCCGGCGAAGCCCGGCTGATCTTCACCCGGCGTTCGACCGCACTGCGCACGCACCGGGGTGAAGTGAGCTTCCCGGGCGGGCGGCTCGAAGGTGACGAGGATGCAGCGACCGGCGCGCTGCGCGAGGCCTTCGAGGAGGTCGACCTCGACCCCTCGACGGTGACGGTCGTGGGATGGATGCATCCCGTGATGACCATGGTCTCGGCGTCGCTCATTCTGCCCGTGCTGGCCACGGTCCCGGCGCGACCGTCACTCACGCCCAGCCCGGCCGAGGTCGAGCGGGTCTTCGACGTCGCCCTCACCGAGCTCGCTGACCCGGCTGTCTTCCACGAAGAGCGGTGGAGCATTCCCGGGCGCCACATCCCGGGCTCCGACGACGACTCGTTCCCGGTCTGGTTCTTCGAGGTGTCGGGAGAGCTCATCTGGGGCGCAACGGCACGCATGCTCTACGAACTGCTCAGCGTCGTGCTGGTCGGCCCCGAACCGCGCTGACCAGGAGGACACCAGGGACTCAGCCGAAGCGAACCGACAGCCTGCCCAGAGGCCCAAAGCCGACCAGGAGCTCGTCCCCCGGGGCCACGGCCACCGGGGGAGTGAGCGAGCCCGCAATGATGCGTTGCCCCGGTTCGAGCGCGGCGCCGTGCGAGGCCAGAAATGACTCCACGAATGCCGCGGTTGCCGCTGGGTCTTCGGCCAAGGCTCCCTCGCCCGCCGGCTCACCGTTCTTCGTGACAGTGACCCGGATGGAGAACGGGTCGATCAGCGGCACCTCGTCACCGAAGACGACCCCGCGCTGGCAGATATTGGCGGCGAGCACCACTTCGATGTCGTCAAAGGAAATACCGAGATCGACCAGCTCGAGGGCGGGTGCCAGCCCGGCGACCGTCGGCGTCCCTCCGACCGATTCACCGACGCGGACTGCGACCTCGACCTCGACCGCCGGACTGACCCAACCGTTGAGCGACACGGTGGAGTCGTCGGCGGCAACGTTGCGGTCGAGCAGATAGCCGACGACGGGCTCGTCCAGGCCGAAGTGGTCCTGGATGGCTGGCGTGTTGAACCCGATCTTCCATCCGACCTGGCGCGCTCCAGTGGCCAGGTCGGCGTCGCGGCGGGCCAGCTGGGTTCGCATGCCCCGGGCGACCGGCTGGGTGGAGGCATCGGACACGGGCGAAGTCTTGCACCAGTCAGGCGCGCTGCGGCTGAGCCTCTCGCCACACGTCCGCGATCGCCTCGTTGACGCGCTCGATCTCGCGGTCGACGACTTCCGACCCGGTGGGGAGCAGTGGACCGTCTTCGGACACGTGTCCGTGGTAGTGGATGCCCAAGGGCAACGGGGGGTCCTCGGGAATCCGCTTGGGATTCTGCGAGGGCAGGTTCCAGCGGAGCCCGAGCTTGTACGGCTCGAGACCCACATCGACGACGGAGAGGGTCATGGCCGCTTGATCCACGAACGTGCTCCACCGCTCCAAGAGCTCGCGGTTGTCGAGCAGCCAGCGGGACCAGACGGACCATCGATCAGCGAGCTCGGTCAACCGCGAACCGTGCACCAGGTAGAGACCGCCGTTGGCGTGGCCGGTCAGGGTCCACTTGCCCGGCTTGCGCGCAAAGTCGCACGGCACACGCTCAGGCGCCTGGAGACCGGCGGCGGCGAAAATTTTCTCCAGGATCTCTGCCGGTGGGTTCCCGTATCCGTCCACGCGGTAGCCGAAGGCATCGGGCGGTAGTGGGATCCGCCGGGCGTCCTCGAGGAAGACGAAGTCGGCATCGGTGAGGACGGCTATCCCGTCGGTGCCCCGTGCCGCCAGACTGAGAGCGCCGGAGATCTTGTTGCAGTGCGGCGAACGCGGGTCGAACGGTTCGACCCCGACGACGATCACGCCCTGATCACGCAGGTAGTCCAGGACCGGCGAATCGACGCCGCCAACGGCGTGGAGGATCAGGTTGTGCGGCTCGACCCCGACGCAACGGCTCAGCGAGGCGTACCAGCGCAGCGCTTCACGTTGGAATCTGGGACCTGCGTCGATGACGCAGGAGAAGACGCCTGACGCCTCCGACGGGTCTTTGAGCGGATCCTCGGGGACGCTCGAGGGTGGCGGAAGCAGCTGAGGAGATTCGGGGCGCCGTCGCCCCCGCAGACCCTGGCGGAGCCGCTGCACGCCCTTCATGAAGTCTCCCTCTCGGCCAAGCAGTCGCAAGTCGTGGTCATGGCGACCCGGCTCCGACCCGACCGGTGCGTCATCCCGCCGGCAGCCAGGTCCATATTGCTGGGGACCTGCACCTCCGTCAATTCACGACGCGACACGAGCGACCCAACCCCGAGCAGCCCTTCTCTCGTTCCGCGCGACTCGTCAGGCGGCGCCCGAGGCCCATCGAGACCGACAGATGATTCCTCTCTGAACGGACGGAAAGGGCCCGTATAGTCAGGAACCATGGAGGGGCCGACCATTCTGCTTACGGGGCCGCCGCGGTCGGGAACCACCCTCACCTGCGAACTCCTGGGTGGCCTTCCCAACACGATTGCCCTCGACGAGCCCATGGGCCACGCCTATCTCGCCGGGAAATCGGCCGTCCAGCCAGCTCCGGCCGGAGTGCTCACGCGCGTCAAGACCCGCATCGGAGGGCGCCGTTCGCCCGACGTTCGAGCGTCGAGATCCTCCGTCCGGCTCGAGGATGTGGCAGATCGCGTGCGGGGGTTCGCCTTGGACACACGCACGTCTGCGCTCACGCGAGGTGTCGTGCGTACCAACTCGGTCGACGGCGCCGTGGTTGGAAGCAAGGTGAGCGACGAGTTGGACGAGAATGGGATACGCCAGCGCCTGACTGAGATCGGCGACGTGCCCATTGGCAAGCCACTGTCCGACGATTTCACGTTGATCATCAAACAGTGCGGGGCTTTCACCGCGCCCCTCGAGGTGCTGACCGAGGACTTCCCCGTTTTCGCTTTGGTGCGAAATCCACTGTCACTCTTGCTTTCGTGGCAGGCCGTGCCGATGCCGATTCGGGAGGGCCGCCTCCCTGTCGCCGAGAGTCTCAGGCCTGACCTGGCCGAGGCGCTGAATGGCATCGACGATCGGATTGATCGCCAGTTCTACATTCTGAGTTGGTTCTTCGGTGAGTTCGAACGATTCCTGCCAAAGACATCGGTGATTCGCTACGAGGACATCGTCGCCACCGGGGGAAAGGCGCTCGGAAGGGTGGTGTCCGAGGCGGCGTCCCTCCAGCACTCCCTGTCGGATCGAAACAGCAACCGACCGCGGGACGAGGATCACGACCTCCTGCGTCGACTGGGGGAGCGACTGCTCGCCACTCCTGGACCGTGGTGGAACCTCTATGAACGCGAGACCGTGTCCGATCTCCTGGCCAGGATCTCCTAGTCGTTCGAGTCCGAGGAAGCGGGATGAGACCGCGTTCGAACGGACCAGAGGCGTCCCCATACGCAGGGACTCGCTCGCCGAGGTGGGTGCGAGAAGGAGACGCTGCGCTGAGTCGCGCCTCGTCGCGCTACCGTCCTCACGGATGGGACCCAAAGGGTGTGCGACGTGAAGCCCTTCTCCCTGAGGCGCCGGCCCCAAGGTCGTCCCCAGATCGTTCTGGGGACGCCTCGCCCGGTGCGTGCCGCGAGCGATCCCCGTTCCGTCCTGTTCATCCGTGACTTCCGGGATTTCACCGGCGGACACCTCAAGACCTGGGACTACTTCGAGCACGTCCGGCAGCATCCTCGTTTCTACGCCGGTCGCGCAGTTCACCGACCGTCGGTCTGGGACGACACGAATCCTTGGTTCGACAGCCCGGGAGCGTGGTCCATCTCGAACGCGATCGATTCCCGGCCGAGCGCTGTTCCTCGGCGGACATGACGTGGAACCTGCTGCCGAGCGCCAGCGGCGAGGACAGCCCCATTCCGATCATCAACATCATCCAGCACGTGCGCCATGCCGAAGAGCCGAGAAGGCGGTGGCCTCCGTAATCGCGCCGTGCGAATCTGCGTCGAGTCCCGAGGTGACCGAGGCCGTCGCGGCGACCGGCATGTGCAACGGTCCCGTGATCACCATTCCCAATGCCATCGACCTGGGGTCGCTACCCGAGCCCGTTCCATGGCGAGGAACGTCAGTTCGATCTCCTCATCGCCGGGAAGAAGTCGCCCGAACTGGCCCGGACTTTCGGCGAGCGTCTGGCGCGCCCTGGGCGTCGCGATCCGAGTGCTGGATGGCCTGATGTCGCCGGGCGGAATTTCTCGATGCGATCAACCAGGCCCGGGTGAGTCGTCTTCCTCCCGAAACCCACCGAGGGATTCTTCCTGCCGGCCCTCGAGGCAATGGCGTTGCAATCGGTCGTCGTGTGTCCCGACGTGGTCGGGAACAGGTCGTTCTGTATCGACGGTGTCAACTGCTTCCGCCCGGCGTTCGAGGAGGAGGCGCTGCTCGCGGCCACCGAGACCGCTCTGGGCCTGGCCGAGGGCGGAGCGGGAGCAGATCCTGGCGGCCGGCTCCGAGACCGCGGCCCGGCACGACCTGCCGAGTCGGAGCGGGCGGCGTTCCACGAGGTCCTGGACCACCTGGACGACCTCTACGAAAACGGGTGAGACGCGCCTGGGTGAGTCGCCGTGTGCCAGAGTAGGATGAGGGATCGTCGGCGTGTCGGCCCGGCGTTCGCAATCAGTCGTTGAGACATGCCGGTGTGGTGGGTGTGCCGTACCGGCCCCACGAATGCCGGAGGCGCAAGTGGCAGACATCGAGATCGGGATCTTCAAGTCGGGGCGCAGGGCCTACGGGTTCGACGACATCGCCATCGTCCCGAGCCGGCGAACCCGGGACCCCGAGGACGTCGACATCTCCTGGGAGATCGACGCCTACAAGTTCGGGCTGCCGGTGCTCGGTGCCGCCATGGACGGGGTGATGAGCCCCGCCACGGCCATTGAGCTGGGGCGCCTGGGCGGCCTGGGCGTGCTCAACCTCGAGGGCCTGTGGACCCGGTACGAGGACCCGACCCCGCTCTTCGACGAGATCCGCGAGCTCGACGACGAGAAGGCCACGGCCCGGATGCAGCAGATGTACCAGGAGCCGATCATCCCCGAGCTGGTGACGGCCCGGATCAAGCAGATGAAGGAGGCCGGGATCACCACGGCCGCCTCGGTCACCCCGCAGCGGACCGAGTCGCTGGCCCAGGCCTGCCTGGCCGCCGAGCTCGACATCCTGGTCATTCAGGGCACCGTGGTCTCGGCCGAGCACGTGTCCAAGACGTCGGAGCCGCTGAACCTGAAGCGCTTCATCCGCGAGTTCGACATCCCGGTGATCGTGGGTGGGTGCGCCTCGTACCAGGCGGGACTGCACCTCATGCGCACCGGAGCGGTCGGCGTGCTCGTGGGCGTGGGCCCGGGCAACGCCTGCACGACCCGGGGCGTGCTCGGCCTCGGCGTCCCTCAGGCCACGGCCATTGCCGACGTGGCGGGCGCCCGCATGCGCCACCTCGACGAGACCGGCGTCTACGTGCATGTCATCGCCGACGGCGGCATGTCCAAGGGCGGCGACATCGCCAAGGCCATCGCCTGCGGCGCCGACGCCGTCATGCTGGGCTCGCCCTTTCTCCTCCGCCGTCGAGGCGCCGGCCCGGGGCTTTCACTGGGGCATGGCCACCTTCCACCCGACCCTGCCCCGGGGCGCCCGGGTGCGCACGTCGGTGCGGGGCAGCCTGCGCGAAATCCTCCTCGGCCCGGCCCACGAGAACGACGGCCGCATGAACCTGTTCGGCGCGTTGCGCACGGCCATGGCGACCTGCGGCTACGAGACGGTCAAGGAGTTCCAGAAGGCCGAGGTCATGGTGGCGCCGTCGTTGCAGACCGAGGGCAAGTTCTTCCAGCGCTCGCAGGGCGTCGGAATGGGTCACTGAGCCCGATGGGCTCGACCCGGTGAGCACGACCGACACCGACACCGTCCTCGTCGTCGACTTCGGGGCCCAGTACGCCCGCCTGATCGCCCGGCGCGTGCGCGAGGCGCACGTCTACTCCGAGATCGTCCCGGCCAGCATCTCCGTCGAGGAGGTCCGGGCCCGGGCACCCAAGGGCATCATCTTCAGCGGCGGGCCCAAGTCGGTCTACGAGACGCCGGCCCCGTCCATCGACCCGGCCATCTACGAGCTCGGGATCCCGATCCTCGGGCTCTGCTACGGCGCCCAGCTGATGGCGCTCCAGCTCGGCGGCACGGTGTCGCGCACCGGTCAGGGCGAGTACGGGCGCACCGAACTCACCCAGGGCCACGAAGTCGCCGCTGTGCCCGGACTGGCCGGCGCACTCGACGGTGTGGATGAGCCACGGCGACGCCATCACGGCGGTGCCCGACGGCTTCGTGGCCACCGCGACCACGCCCGGCGCCCCGGTGGCGGCCATGCACGACCCCGAGCGCCGGCTCTTCGGTCTGCAGTTCCACCCCGAGGTGGTGCACACCGACCGGGGCAGCGAGGTCTTCGACCACTTCCTCATCGACGTGTGCGGTTGCCTGCCGGCGTGGACGCACGTGTCGATCATCGAGCAGCAGGTCGCCGCGGTGCGGGCGCAGGTCGGGTCGGACCGGGTGCTGTGCGCGTTGAGCGGCGGGGTGGACTCCGCCGTGGCGGCGGCGCTGGTGCACAAGGCGGTGGGCGACCAGCTGACGTGTGTCTTCGTCGACACCGGGCTCATGCGGGCGGGCGAGGCGGACCAGGTCGAGGACACGTTCCGGCGCCAGTTCAAGGTCGACCTCGTGCACGTGAAGGCGGCCGACCGCTACTTCACCGCGCTGGCCGGGGTGACCGACCCCGAGCGCAAGCGCAAGATCATCGGCGAGCTCTTCATCCGCATCTTCGAGGAGGTGGCCCGGGACCTGGGTGCCGGCGGCGCGGTACGGCCGAGGCCGGCGCCACCGGGCACGGCGACGGGCCACGCTTCCTGGTCCAAGGGACGCTCTACCCCGACGTCATCGAGTCGGGGAGCGACACGGCGGCCAACATCAAGTCGCACCACAACGTGGGCGGGTTGCCCGAGGACCTCTCCTTCGAGCTGGTCGAGCCGCTGCGCCTGCTCTTCAAGGACGAGGTGCGCGCCGTCGGCGAGGAGCTCGGCCTGCCGCACGAGATCGTGTGGCGCCAGCCCTTCCCGGGTCCCGGCCTCGGAGTGCGCATCATCGGCGAGGTGACGCCGGAGCGGGCCGAGATCCTGCGCAACGCCGACGCCGTCGTGGTCGAGGAGATCCGGCGGGCCGGCCTCTACCGCGAGCTGTGGCAGAGCTTCGCCGTCATGCCGGCCGTGCGCACCGTCGGCGTGATGGGCGACGGTCGCACCTACGCCTACCCGATCGTCATCCGGGCCGTCACCAGCGACGACGCCATGACGGCGGACTGGGCCCGCCTGCCCTACGACCTGGTCGAGCGCATCGCCTCGCGCATCATCAACGAGGTGGAGGGCGTGAACCGGGTGGCTCTCGACGTCACGTCGAAGCCGCCCGGGACCATTGAGTGGGAGTGAGCGCAGCCTCAACTTCGCGGTCGGGCGGTGGCGGGACCCAGCAGCTCTTCGACACCTCCGACGAGGGTTTCGGGGCGGCGGCCGCGGCCGCGGTCGGAGGTCGAGACGGCCGAGAGCGCCGACGTCGCTCGGCCGAGCGCGGACGTCGGACGCGGTCGCGGTCGACGGGGCGGACGACGGCCGGCGCCGGCGGCAGCGCTCGGCCACCAAGCAGGGAGCCTTCGCCGGCAACCCGGCCGCCCTGGTCGACGACCTGACCCTGCCGCAGCGGGCGGCGGTGGAGCACCGGGGCGGGCCGCTGCTGATCGTGGCCGGCGCCGGCTCGGGCAAGACCCGGGTGTTGACCCGGCGCATCGCCCACCTCATGGCGACAGGCGACGCCCCGCCCTGGGGCATCCTGGCCATCACCTTCACCAACAAGGCGGCCGACGAGATGCGCCGCCGGGTGGCCGAGCTGGTCGGCCCGGCGGCCGACAAAATGTGGGTCTCGACCTTCCACTCGGCCTGCCTGCGCATTCTGCGCACCAACGCCGACCGTCTCGGGTACCGCAGTGCCTTCACCGTCTACGACGACACCGACTCGCGCCGGCTGATCGAGATGATCACGGCCGAGCTCGGCTACGACCAGAAGCGCTTGCCCTCGCGGGCGGTGCAGGGCGTCATCAGCCAGGCCAAGTCCGAGCTGATCGACTTCGAGTCGTTCCGCGAGGAGGCGCGCAGCGGTCCCGACCCCTTCCGCAAGCGCATCGCCGAGATCTACGCGCAGTACCAGGACCGCCTGCACGCGGCCAACGCGCTCGACTTCGACGACCTCCTGATGGTGACGGCCAACCTGCTCCAGGCCTTCGACGACGTGCGGTCCTCCTATCAGGAGCGCTTCCGCCACGTCCTGGTCGACGAGTTCCAGGACACCAACCACGCCCAGAACCAGATCGTCAAGCTGCTGGGCGAGGCCCACGGCAACGTGTGCGTGGTCGGCGACTCCGACCAGTCGGTCTACCGCTGGCGCGGGGCCGACATCCGCAACATCTTGGAGTTCGAGCGGGCCTTCCCCAACGTGACGACGATTCTGCTCGAGCAGAACTTCCGCTCGACCCAGACGATCCTCGACGCCGCCAACGCGGTGATCGCCAACAACGTCGGCCGCCAGCCCAAGGAGCTCTTCACCGTGGGCGACACGCGGCGAGCCGATCAAGCGGTACCGGGCCGAGGACGAGCGGGACGAGGCCTCGTGGGTGTCGGGCGAGATCCTGCGCCTGCACGCATCGAGCGGGTCTGACGTGGGGCGACATGGCCGTCTTCTACCGGACCAACGCCCAGTCGCTCCCGCTCGAGACCTCCATGAAGTTCAGCGGCATCCCCTACAAGGTGGTGGGCGGGGCCAAGTTCTACGACCGCAAGGAGATCAAGGACATCCTGGCCTACGTGCGGGTGCTGGCGAACCCCGACGACGAGGTCTCCGCCCGGCGCATCGTCAACGTGCCCAAGCGCGGCATCGGCGACACCTCGGTGGCCCGGATGGCGGCCTGGGCCCAGACCGAAGGGCTGACCTTCAGCGCGGCGATCGACCGGGCCGACGAGGCCGGGCTCACCGGCAAGGCGCTCAAGGGAGCCGAGGCACTGGCCAAGACGCTGGCCGAACTGCGCCCCCTGGTGCAGACGGTCAACCCGGCCGACTTCGTGCAGCTGGTGGCCGACCGCACCGGCTACCTGGCCGAGCTGGTGGCCGAGCACACCCACGAGGCGGACGGCCGGATTGAGAACCTGGCCGAGCTGGCCACGCAGGCCGGGGACTTCGACGACGTGATGGGTTTCCTCGAGACGGTCGCCCTGGTGGCCGATTCGGACGAGATCGACTCCGACGGCACCCGGGTGTCGCTCATGACGCTGCACACGGCCAAGGGGCTGGAGTACCCGGCCGTCTTCGTCGTGGGGCTCGAGGAGGGGATCTTCCCCCACTTCCGTTCGCTCTCCGAGCCGAGCGAGCTCGAGGAGGAGCGCCGGCTCTTCTACGTCGGGATCACCCGGGCCCGCCAGCACCTGGCCATATCGCACGCCTGGTCCCGGACCACCTGGGGCCGCACCCAGCCCGCCATGCCGAGCCGCTTCGTGACCGAGGTGCCCTCGCACCTGGTCGAGGACGTCGGGCTGGGCTCGCCCCGGCGGGGGACCGGCTACGACGACGAGCACCTCGAGGGCGCGACGTTCTCGCCGGCCATCCCGCTGGCCGACCGCCAGCGGGTGGCGGCCAGCACCGGCGGCCCGTCCGGCTCGCCCCGTCAGGGCCCCCGCGGCAGTACGGGCGCCGAGGACCTGGGCCTCACGCGGGGCGACGAGGTGGTCCACGACCACTGGGGCCGCGGGATCGTGGTGGCGACCAAGGGCGAAGGGGCGCGGGCCCAGGCGACGGTGGACTTCGACACGGTGGGCAAGAAGAACCTGCTGCTCTCGGCCACGCCGCTGCGCCGGGCCTGACGCATCGACGACGGGCCTGCGCCGCCACCCGGGTCGAGTGGTGCGCTGCGTCCTCGGTGTGCGATATTCGCAGCGTCGTGTGCTGAGCAGCGGCGTTCCGTCGTGGGCGCCGGCTCTCCGCTATGAGCATTCGATCCGTCCTTCGATCGGCGAAGCGTGCCGCCTCGCCTCCGGCCGACGAGACCGGTGCGCGTCCGGTCGACGCCCGAGGCCATGCCCGACGGCACCGTCGCCGAACCCCCTGAACCCGCGTGCTCCTGGGAGATTTCCGCCTTTTCGCCGTCGTGAAGTCCTGGATGGACGAGGACATCATCGAAGCGACGGTGCGGAACGCGTTCGCCCAGGGCGTCGAGCAGGTGTACGTGATCGACAACGGAAGCGACGACGAGCACGGTCGCCCGCGCGGAGGCGGCGGGCGCCGTGATCTCCGACGTGTACCACACCAAGCAGTTCAATCCACGCCTGGCCCAGGTCCTCATCAACGGCGTCGTGGCCCGCGAGTCCCTGCGTTGCGGGGAGCGCTACATCTGGTGGCTCCACCTCGACAGTGACGAGTTCCCCGAGGGCCCGACGGCCTCACCGTCAGGGAGTACCTGGCGACCCTCGATCGCCGGTTCCGCATCGTCGGAGCGGAATTCCTGAACCACCTGCCGAGCGGCAAGCCCGAATACCTCAGCGGATTCCATCCGCTCGACTTTCAACCCCTCTACTACGCCTACCGGCCGCAGTGGACGCCGATCTGCGGTCAGCGCGACGCACTGGAAGCATCCGCTCCAGCTCTTCGACGCCGAGGCGCCGTTCATCCGGTGCGAAGGGGGCGCCCACTACGCCATCGGCGGGCTCCCCGGCGAGCGCTCGGAGCCGGACCGGGCCATCATCGTCCACCACTTCCAGTACCGCGAGGAGCAGGCGTCGCGGGAGAAGCTCCGGCGGGTCCTCGACCCCGACGCATCGAGAGCGCTTCCGACCCGACCCTTGACCGGCTTCAACGTCCGCATGCGCTCACTCGACGCCGTCTACGAGCCAGCGCTGGGACGAGGTCGAGACGACGGGTGGCCTGACGATCGCCGACGGTGCCGTCGAGACGCTGGGAGGGAGCCGGGGAGCTGCGGCGCTGGTACGCCCCCGCCGAGCTCGAGGCGGCACGCGGGGCCGCCGGGCCAGGCTGAGGCTGGACCGGCGTCCCGCCGCTGTCGGCTCCGGGGCCCGCCGGCCTGGGCACGCCAGGCGAAGGGCGACGGGCCGGACAGCCGGTCTGGCGTCGGGACCAGGCCCTCCGTATCCTGGGCGGAGCATGAAACGTCCCTACAGGGTGGTCGTGGCCAAGCCCGGGCTCGATGGGCATGACCGGGGGGCCAAGGTGATCGCCCGCGCTCTGCGCGACAGCGGCTTCGAGGTGGTCTACACCGGCCTGCACCAGACCCCCGAGCAGGTCGTCCAGGCGGTCGTCCAGGAGGACGCCGACGCCGTCGGGCTCTCGCTGCTCTCGGGTGCCCATCTCACCCTGGTGCCCAAGGTGATGAAGCTGCTCGAGGAGAGCGGCCGGGCTGACGTGCTCGTGATCGTGGGGGGCATCATTCCCGAGGCGCGACATCCCGACACTCAAGGACGAGGGAGTGGCCGCGGTCTTCACGCCCGGTGCGCCGCTCGACTCCATCGGCTCGTGGCTGGCTGACGCGCTCGATGCACGCGAGGAGGCCCTCCAGGCCTGAGTCGCAGCCAGCGGCGGGACCCCAGCCCACCGCACCTCCACCCACACGGCACGGAGCGGACCGACCGCGACACCGAACCACCAACGCAACGAAGGAGACAGTACCCACAGTGGATCTCTACGAGTACCAGGGCAAGCAGTACTTCGCCCGTTTCGGCATCCCGGTCTCCCCGGGCGGCGTGGCCGACACCGTCGACGAGGCGGTCGAGCAGGCCGAGGCGGCCGGCTACCCGGTGGTGGTCAAGGCGCAGGTGAAGGTGGGTGGTCGTGGCAAGGCGGGCGGCGTGAAGCTGGCCGCCGACGCCGACGAGGTCCGGCTGCACGCCGGCAACATCCTCGGCCTCGACATCAAGGGCCACGTCGTCAAGCGCCTCTGGGTCGAGCACGCCTCGGACATCGCCAAGGAGTACTACGCCAGCTTCACCCTGGACCGTCCCGCCAAGCTGCACCTCGGGCATGCTGAGCGCCGAGGGCGGGGTGGAGATCGAGGAGGTGGCCGAGACCAACCCCGACGCCATCGCCCGCATCCACGTCGATCCGGTGCTGGGGTTGACCGAGGAAGCGGCCCGCGAATGGGTCGACCGGGCCGAGCTCGACCCCGAGGCGCGCGAGCAGGCGGCGACGCTCCTGGTGCGGCTCTACCACTGCTACGTCGAGGGCGACTGCGACCTGGCCGAGATCAACCCGCTGATCCTCACGCCCGAGGGCAAGGTGCACGCGCTCGACGCCAAGGTGACGCTCGACGAGAACGCCACCTTCCGCCACCCCGAGTGGGAGGAGTACGAGGACGACTCGGGCATCGATCCACGCGAGAAGATGGCCAAGGAGAAGGGTCTCAACTACATCGGGCTCTCGGGCAGCGTGGGCATCATCGCCAACGGCGCCGGCCTGGCCATGTCGACCCTCGACGTCGTCACGCAGGTGGGCGGCACGGCGGCCAACTTCCTCGACATCGGCGGCGGCGCCAACGCCGACGTCATGGCGGCCGCGCTCGAGGTCATCAACGCCGACCCGGCGGTCAAGGCGATCTTCGTCAACATCTTCGGGGGCATCACCCGGGTGGACGAGGTGGCCAAGGGCATCATCGAGGCCATGGGCCGGGTCAAGCTGAGCTCGCCCGTGGTGATGCGGCTCGACGGCACCAACGCCGAAGAGGGCCGGGCCCTTCTGGCCGACCACCTGTCCGACACGCTCATTGCCGAGCCCACCATGCTCGAGGCCGCCCGCCGGGCCGTGGCCTTGGCCAACGCCTGAGCCGACCGCCCCTTCCACCGAGAGGACCGAGAAGAACGTGAGCATCTTCGTCGACGAGACGACCAAAGTCGTGATCCAGGGCATCAGCCCCACCAGCCAGGGCCTGTACCACGGGAAGCGCAACAAGGCGTACGGCACCCAGATCGTCGGGGGCACCAACCCCAAGCGCGGCGGCGAGGAGATCGAGGGTATCCCCGTGTTCGCCTCCGTGGCCGAAGCGGTGAAGGAGACCGGAGCCACGGCCTCCTTCATTTCGGTGCCGCCGCGGGGCGCGGCCGACGCCATCATGGAAGCGGCGGAGGCCGGCATCTCCTTCATCGTGTGCATCACCGAGGGCATCCCGGCCCAGGACGAGGCGGTGGCCTACAACCGCCTGGTCGAGGAGTTCCCGAACACCCGGCTGCTCGGGCCCAACTGCCCGGGCATCATCAGTCCCGGCAAGTGCAACATCGGCATCACATCGGGCGACATCGCCATGCCCGGAGGACCGGTGGGCATTGTGTCGCGCTCGGGGACGCTGACCTACCAGGCCCTCCACGAGCTCTCGCAGCAGGGCATCGGGCAGACGACCTGTGTCGGCATCGGCGGTGACCCGGTCCCGGGCACGAACTTCATCGACTGCCTGCGCGCCTTCCAGGAGGACCCCGACACCAAGGCGATCATGATGATCGGCGAGATCGGGGGCTCCGAGGAGGAGCGGGCGGCGGAGTTCATCAAGGAGAGCGTGACCAAGCCCGTCGCCGCCTACATCGCCGGCGTCACCGCGCCGCCCGGACGCAAGATGGGCCACGCCGGTGCCATCATCTCTGGCTCCTCCGGCACGGCCCAGGCGAAGATGGACGCCCTCTCGGCCGCCGGTGTCGAGGTGGCGCTCAGAACCCGACGGAATGCGGCGAGAAGATGGTCGCCATCGTGCGCAGCCTGGGCTGAGGTCCAGGCGCCTTCTCCCACCTCGTCACTTTCGGGGAACTGGAGCGACCCCGCGATCCGGTAATTCCGCTTGATCGTTCGTTAGCGTCAGAGCCATGACTGCGACGCCCATCCGGCTGACGGAACTGGAGAAGCCCGAACGGCGAAGGGCCCTGGCGCGGTTCGGCGTCACGGTGGTCTTCTCCTGGGTCTTCATCTTCGGGGCCTATTTCGTGTTGCCGATCGGGCGTGAGTCGGGACTGCGAGCCGGACTACGACTCGGGGTCGATCTGGCGTTGGTGGCGGCGGTGGTGTTGTGGCAGGTCCGGCGCATTTCGCGAGCGGTCCTGCCCGAGCTGCGGGCCATCGAGGCCCTGGGGATCATCATCGGTGTCTTCCTGGTCGCCTTCTCGTCGATCTACCTCGCCATGTCGCACGAAGCGGCCTTGACCTTCACCCGCAAGCTCGATCACGTCCAGGCGCTCTACTTCACCATCACCATCTTCTCGACCGTCGGCTTCGGCGACATCACGCCCCGTACCGATCCGTCCCGCCTGGTCGTCTCGGTCCAGATGCTGTTGGACCTTGTCCTCATCGGCGCCGTCGTCCGGTTGCTGTTCAGCGCTGCACGGAACCGGATCGCCCCGGGCCCCACCGGAGCAACGGAGGCGCGCGAGTCGGTGTGAAAGGTCGCGCGAGGCCGGATGCTGCAGTCGTCATGACAAGCAGTCGAACGGTTCGTTGCACATTCGAAATGCAAGAACGCTGGTGCGAAGGGCCGGAACGACGGAACCCGAGCACGGAGAAGCCGGGCCGAGACAGCTAGCATCGTGCCGTGCCCGCCGTGTTTTGTATCGGCCTCACGCGTACCGGCACGACGTCGTTCGGCGACGCGTGCGAGGTGCTCGGTTTCACGCGCCGGGGCTGGTGGAACACGCGCGATCGATCGGACAATCACTACCTCCTGAGGGCGTGGTCCACCGGTCACATCGCACACCTGGAGAAGCTGGCGAAAGACTATGACGTCCTCGAGGATCTGCCCTGGCCGTTGGTCTACCGGGAGATGGCCGAGGCGTTCCCGGACGCAAAGTTCGCACTGACGCTCCGCGCGTCGACCGATGTGTGGCTCGAATCAATGATCAAACACGTCGCCGCCATCGGTGGGTATGGCATGTACAAGAAGGTCTATGGCTCCGCCGAGCCGGCCAACGATCGCGACATGTTCATCGAGTTCTACGAACGCCACACGTCCGAGGTCCGCGCCTTCTTCGCCGGTTCGGACCGCCTGATCGAGTTGTGTTGGGAGCAGGGCGACGGCTGGCCCGAGCTGTGCGCATTCATGGCCGTTCCCGAGCCCGATGTGCCGTTCCCTCATGCCAACCCCGCAGGGGCGATCGATGCCCGTATGAATCCGGCGGCATCCACGGCTCCCTCACGGAAGCGTCCATGGGTCGTCCGCAAGGCAAGGAGACTGCGGAGACGTGTCCGCAGATTCATCCAGTTCTGATCGCAATGTCGCCGTTCGGCGACGGGTCAGCTTTCCGTGTCGCTCTCGAAGGAATAGCCGTGCAGCACCGGCCGAGATTCGATGATGGCGTCCACTTCCCGCCGCTGAGCGGCGGTCCAGTCGAAGTGGGCGCGGGCGGGGCGCTTGGTCGGGTCCGCCAGCGCGGCACACGAGGCGAGGTAGTCCGCCGTGGCTTCGACGCCGATGAAATCGCAGACACGCCGTAACGCCGTTTCAGGGTCGGCGATGCAGTCTTCGTAGCGGATATCGAGAAGTTCGTCCTGCCCGAGGCGCGCGGCGACCTCATCGACGTACATGCCGACTTGCCGGTAGACCGCGATCGCGTCGGGGAGCGGGCTGTCGACGTTCCGGGCGATCGAGGCGATGTTGTCGTAGGGGTTCCGGGTCACGTGCAGAGCTCGGATCGGCACGCGGACCAGATGCCGCAAGCGATCGAGGAGATCCGGGTACCGGTGCAGCTTGCCGCGCTGTGCGGCCGGCGTGCTTGTCACCGATCACACGCAGCCGCCGATAGTGCCCCTGGCTCCCTGTGTCGATCCGGTAGTCGAAGCCGTGCCATTCCCGGCCGACCTCGCTGAACTGGCGGTCGCGCATGAGCAGAATGGCAAAGAGCTGGTTGCGCGTGATGCCCGGACGCACATAGCGGAACACGTTCGCCTCGTGGGCGATCACCATGTCCGGATGTGAGTTGAGCATGGTGCCGACCAGCGTGCTGCCGCTGCGGGTGTAGCCGATGAGGAAGAAGACCCGCTCGACCTCGTCGAAGGTCCGTCGCTTCCTGAATCCCTCGACGGCGGCCCGCCCGAGGAACTTCGCCATTTGCACCCGGGTGGTGGGCTGCCCGAGTTGGGCGTCGATCTCGCGCTCGGTCAAGAGGCGACGCTGCGCCTCCGACACTTCGTCTCGGTCTCCGTCGTCGTCGCGGGACGCCGAACGATCCGGTACCGGGGTCCGAGCGACCTCGCTCCGCTCGGCGTCGTCGGGCATCAGGCCGTCAATCCGGTCGCAGCCGGTCGTCGAGGTGACAAGGCGTCTCCTGATCGGAGGAATCGGGATGCCCAAGGCGGGCAAAGCCCGCTGGGCCGTCACCGATGCTACCGAGTCACAGCGGTGGTCCAGCGAAGCGGGCCCGGCATCGGACCTTGAGAAGGGCCTGCACTCACTAGATTGGCCGGGTGCGTCTGGCCGTGCTCGTCTCGGGATCCGGGACGATTCTCCAGGCCATGTATCGACGCCGGGCTTCCGGTCGACCGTCGTGCTCGCCGACCGCCCGTGCGCGGGTCTCGAGATCGCCGCGCTCGCACGGCGTCGCCGGCCGAGCTGGTCGGCCGTGACGCCTACGGGGGCTTCGGTGTCGGACTTCGACCGCGACGGCTACAGCGGCCACGGTGGCGGCGACCCTGGTCGCCCACCAGATCGACCTGGTGGCCATGGCCGGCTTCGGAACGCTCCTCACCGAGCCCGTGCACAGCGCCTTCCCCGGGCGAATCCTCAACACGCACCCGTCGCTCCTCCCCGCCTTCCCCGGTTGGCACGCCGTGCGCGACGCCCTGGCGGCCGGGGCCAGCGAGACCGGCTGCACCGTGCACCTGGCCGTGCTCGAGATGGACGCCGGTCCGATCCTGGCGCAGGAGACGGTGCAAATCGTCTTCCGCGACACCGAGGAGTCGCTCCACGAGCGCATCAAGGTGGTCGAGCGCAAGCTCTACCCGGCCACCATCGCCTGGGCGCTGCGCGAGCTCGAGGCGGGTCGGGAGATCGAATCGCCGCTCGCGCCACCGCACGCAGACGGGCGGCCGGAGTCTGCCCAGCCGGAGCACGCCGCCGCTCCCGGCGCCCTCGACCCGGACCCGGCAGCAGCGCGGACACGTCGTGGCGCCGGGCCACGGCCGAGCTCCGGCCCTGGCCCGACATCATGATCATCGGCGCGCAGCGAGGCGGCACCACGTCCATGCGCAAGTGGCTCGGCGCCCACCCCGGCGGAGCGGGTCTTCCAGGTGGGTGAGGTGCACTACTTCGACAACTACTACGACCGCGGCGAGCGTTGGTACCGCGGCCAGTTCCCGACCGGGCTGCGGCGCCAGCGCCGTGTCGAGTCCTCTCCCTACATGCTGTTCCACCCGCTGGCGCCGCAGCGGGCGGCGCAGCGATCTTCCCGCCGAGCACGCAGCTTCGTCGTGCTGCTCCGCGAGCCGGCCGAGCCGGGCCCTCTCCCAGTACCGGCGAGAGCGTTCCAAGGGGCGCGAGCGCCTGACCTTCGCCGAGGCGCTGGCCGCGGAGGACGAGCGCCTCCGCGGACGAGGCGAGAAGGTGGCTGCGGGGCGAGACTGAGCCTGCCCGCATCAGTTCCAGTCGTACCGTGCCCGCGGGCTGTACGCCGAGCAGATCGATCGCTGGTACCGGGCCGTCGGGCCCGACCGGGTCAAGGTCGTGGAGAGCGAGCGCCTCTACGAGGAGCGCGCGGTGGCCCGTGATCTTCTCCAGTGGCTCGGCCTGCCCGTCGAGACCGAGCCGTTTCCCTCCCTGAACGCCTCTCCCGAGCCGACGCGCGGAGGACTCGAGGCGCTCGAGGAACTGCGCGGGTGGTACGAGCCGTACAACGAGAAGCTCTTCGACCTCCTCGGGCTGGCGTCTCTGGGAGCGCCTGACCGTCCCTCGGCGTCGAGGCATCCGGGGCGCCTGCTTCGGAGGCCGGTCCGGGGCCGCCGAGGGCCCGTGGACCCGCTGGCCAGCCACGTAGATTGGCCGGAGCGGCAACCTCGATCCGGTGCGGAGTCAGGTCAGCCACAGCAGTGGCGTAGTCGGCGCCGGGCTGGGCGCCGGGACGGACGCCGAAGCGTGAAGGAGCTGACGAGGACATGGTGTTGTGAGGGCCCTGCTTTCGGTCTACGACAAGGAAGGGCTGGTCGGAGCTGGCCCAGGGCCTGAGCGGAGCTGGGATGGGAGCTGGTGGCCAGCGGCAACACCTCGGCCAAGCTGACCGAGGCGGGCATCGCGCACCGCGAGGTGGCCGAGGTGACGGGCTCGCCCGAAATGCTGGGGGGCCGGGTCAAGACCCTCCACCCCAAGATCCACGGCGGCATCCTGGCCGATCGCTCCAAGCCCGAGCACCTGGCCGACCTCGAGGCCAACGGCATCGAGGGGATCGACCTGGTCGTCGTGCAACCTCTACCCCTTCTCCTCGGACCCCTCCATCGAGCTCATCGACGTCGGCGGGTCCCACCATGGTGCGGGCCGCGGCCAAGAACCACGAGCACGTCGGGGTGGTCACCTCGCCCTCCGACTACCCCGTCGTCCTGGAGGAGTTGCGTCGCTCCGGCACGCTGAGCGCGGCCACCCGTCGCCGGCTGGCCCGGGCCGCCTTCGCCCACACCGCCGCCTACGACGCGGCCATCGTCGCCTGGCTCGACGGCGAGGGCCCCAGCCCGGTGGAGACGCTCGACGGGGTCACCGACGCCGACCTCGAGGAGGCGGCGCTGTCCGCCGTCCTGCCCCGGACCCTGCACCTGACCCTCGAGCGCACCGAGGTCCTGCGCTACGGCGAGAACCCCCACCAGCGCGGCTCGCGCTACCGGACGGCCGGTACCCGCAGCTGGTGGGACGACATGATCCAGCACGGGGGCAGCCCCCTGTCGTACCTCAACCTCTTCGACGGCGACGCCGCCTGGCGCCTGGTCCACGAACTGGCGTCCGATTCGGGCGAGCGGGCCGTGGCCATCATCAAGCACGCCAACCCGTGCGGGGCCGCCGTGGCCGGCGACCTGGTGGCCGCCTACGAGCGGGCGCTCGACTCGCGACCCCCTGTCGGCCTTCGGAGGCGTGGTGGCCATCGGCGGCGACGTGACGGCCCGGGAGGCCGAGGCCATTGCGGCCGGCCCGCAGGCCGACGTCATCATCGCCGCGTCCTACACCCCCGAGGCACTCGAGACGCTGATCGGCCGGCGCAAGGCCACGCGCCTTCTTTCGGGACCCGCACCCGAGCGGGTGCTGCGACAGCTGCGCAGTCTCGGGCTCGAGCGTCCTCGTCCAGGACGTCGACGCCTTCGTGTCGCCGCGCCGGACTGGCAGGTCGTGACGAAGCGTCAGCCGACCGACGACGAGTGGCGAGACCTGGTGCTGGCCTGGCGGGTGTGCGGCCGCACGACCTCCAACGCCATCGCCGTCGTGACCAACGGGCAAGCCGTGGGCGTCGGTGCCGGCCAGCAGTCCAGGGTCGTGGCGGCCGAGATCGCCGTCCAGAAGGCCGGCGAGCGGGCCAAGGGCGGGGCCGGCGCCAGCGACGCCTTCTTCCCCTTCCCCGACGGGCTCCTCGTCCTGGCCGACGCAGGCGTGACGGCGGTCGTGCAGCCCGGAGGGTCCGTCAACGACGGCGAGGTCATCGCCGCGGCCGACGAGGCCGGTCTGGCCATGGTCACCACGGGCGAACGGCACTTCAAGCACTGATGAGCGCCATCGTTCTCGACGGCGAGTCGGTCGCCGCCCGTATCCGCGCCGAGGTGGCCGACCGGGTGGCCGTCCTGGCCACCGAGGGCGTGCACGTCGGGCTCGGCACCATCCTCGTCGGCGACGACGCACCGAGTGCGCGCTACGTCGCCATGAAGCACGAGGACTGCGCCAGCGTCGGCATGTACTCGGCCGGGCGAACATCTGCCGTCGACCGCCACCCAGGCCGAGGTGCTCGAGGCCATCGCGGCCATGAACGCCGACCCCAAGGTCAGCGCGTTCCTGGTCCAGCTGCCCCTGCCCGACGGGCTCGACGAGGAGGCTGCCCTCCTCGCCGTCGACCCCGACAAGGACGTGGACGGGCTCCATCCGGTCAACCTCGGTCGCCTCGTGCTCGGGACACCCGGACCGATGCCCTGCACGCCGTTCGGCATCGTCGAGCTGCTGCACGCCTACGACGTCCCGGTCGAGGGACGTCACGTCGTGATCATCGGTCGCGGCGTCACCATCGGGCGGCCGCTGGCCAACATGCTCACCCTGAAGCGCCCGGGCTGCAACGCCGCGGTCACGGTCGTGCACACCGGCGTGGCGCCCGAGGACATGGCGGCGATCACGCGCACGGCCGACATCGTCGTCGCCGCGGCCGGTCGGCCTCACCTGCTGACCCCCGACATGGTCAGGCCGGGTGCGGCCGTGGTGTCGGCCGGCACGACCTTCGAGGGCCGCAAGCTCATCCCCGACGCGCACCCCGATGTGGCAGAGGTGGCCGGTTACATCACGCCGAGGCTCGGCGGAGTGGGTCCGATGACGCGTGCCATGCTGTTGCGCAATGCGGTGCGCGCGGCTGAGCTCGCGGCGCGATGACGACCGGCCGGCGGAGGCCGGAGAAGGCAGGCGCATCGTGATGCCGACGGTGAATACGCGGAACGCCCATGGGGCAACTACACGGTGCTCGACGACGACGCGGCGGACCACAAGGTCAAGCGCATCGTCGTCCATCCCGGGGAAGCGATTGAGCTACCAGCGCCACGCCAAGCGGGCCGAGCACTGGTTCATCGTGTCCGGCACCGCCACCGTGACCCTCGACGGGGTCGTCGCCGAGTTGCATCCCGGCGACTCCATCGACATCCCGCTCGAGGGTGCGCACCGCATGGCCAACGAGGGCGACGTGGACGTCGTCTTCATTGAGGTGCAGCACGGCACCTACTTCGGCGAGGACGACATCGTCCGCTTGGAGGACGACTACGGCCGGGTACCCACGCCATGACGCGGATCGCCGAGCTGCTGGCGGCGGGGCCGACCTACTCCTTCGAGTTCTTCCCGCCCAAGAACGACAAGGAGCTGGCCACGTTGGCCCGTACCATCGGTGAGCTCCAACCGCTCGAACCGTCGTTCGTCTCGGTCACCTACCGGGGCGGGGCGGAGTCGCGGCAGCGCACCTTCGATCTGGTCTCGGGCATGCTGCATACGACCCGGCTCAATCCGATGGCCCATCTCATCTGCGTGGCCCACACCCGCCTGGAGCTGGCCGACATCCTGGTGTCGCTGCGCAAGGCGGGCGTCGAGAATCTGATGGCGCTCGGGGGCGATCCGCCCGAGGACCCCGAGGCCGGTCCCGGGGAGCTCGCCTACGCGGCCGAGCTGGTCGAACTGGCTCACGCCATCGGAGGCTTCTCGGTCGGTGTCGCCGCCCACCCGGCGGGCCATCCCCGCTCGCCTCACCTGCGAGAGCGACCGGGATTTCCTGGCCGCCAAGCTCGAGCTGGCCGACTTCGGAGTGACCCAGTTCTTCTTCGAGGTGCGCCGAGTACGAGGGTCTGGTGTCGGACCTGGCGGCGCGGGGCGTCCACAAGCCAGTGCTGCCCGGGATCCTGCCGGTGACTTCGCTCTCCACCATGACCCGCCTGGGGGCGATGGGCGCGGCCGCTCCCGCCTGGATGGAGGAGAGGTTGCGCGCCGCCGATGGACGCGGCGGCGCGGACGCCGTCCGCAAGGAGGGGATCGAGTTGGCCACGGAGCTCTGCGCGGGACTGCTCGGTTCGGGCGTTCCCGGCCTGCACTTCTACACCTTCAATGCGTCCAACGCGACCCGGGAGATCTACTCCGCGTTGGGCCTCTCACCCGGCCCGGGCTGAGGCACTGCGCCGCGCCGCCGCTCGGCCGGCGTCGCTCGCCGTTCAGCGCTGGAGCACAGGATCGGCGAATTAGGGTTCCTGTCCGTGTCGGAGGAATCCGGGAACCTCGATTCCCTGGGCGTGACGGCGGTGGTGTTGACCCACCGCCGGCCCCACCTCGCCGGGAACGTCGTGCGCGGCCTTCTGGAGAACGAGGGGTTCCCGCCGGAACGGGTCGTGGTCGTCGTCAACGGCAGCGGGGGACTCGACGATCCCGAGCTCGAGGCCTCCGTGCAGATGGTGTGGCTGGCGGAGAACTTCGGGCCTGCCGCAGGGTTCGGTGCCGGCATGCTGCATGCCTTCGCCGATCCGGATACCCAATGGGCGTATCTCTGCGAGGACGACATCGGGCTCTTCGGGCTCCCGTTCCCCCGGGTCGCCAGTCTCGTCCAGCGCCTGGAGGCCGACGCCACCCTGGCCGAGACCGGCGCCGTCGTCGCCTACGGACGCCGGTTCGTCGGTCGAGGCCATTCGGAGAACGTGGTTCCCGGAGACGACGAGCTCGCACTGGTCCCCGTCGACGTGGCCGCCTGGGGTGCAACCCTGCTCAGTCGCCAGGTGGTCGAACGGGGAGTCCTCCCCGACACCGAGTGGTATTTCGGCTACGAGGACTTCGACTTCTTCTGCCGGGTGAGAGCGGCAGGACTCCAGGTGCTGGTCGATCCCACGACGGCACGGGTGGCCGCGGCACGTGCAGACGACGGAAGGGCGGGACGGAGCGATGGCCGGAGTGCGCCCGAACGACGCGGACGAACCCTGGCGCGCCTACTACGTCGCCCGCAATTTCATGCACCTGGCCCGAGCCCACGGGTCGCCGTCGTGGACGGCGTGGCACTTCGCGTACTCAGCCCGTCGATTGCAGCTGGCGACGAGCAACGAAGAGCGGCGTGCCACCGTCCATGGTCTGGTCGACGGCATGCGGGGCCGTCTGGGGGCCCACCCTCGCTACCAGCGCCAGACGGGCGAGTTCGGAGGGACTGTCTGACTGTCGGAGCCCGGGTCACGCCCGTCTGTGGGCGTGCGTTACCTCGACGACTTCGACAGCTGGTCCTTCGCCATGTTCGTCATGACCAAGCCGAGCACCGGCGGTCGCCGTTGCGTGAGCAGCCTCTGGGTCCGGACCGCGTCCTGTACGGTCGTCTGCCAGCTCTCGCACACCACCACGACCAGGTCGACGACCGGCAGGAGCGCGGCCCCGTCCTGCGTCGAGAGGAGGGGTGCTTCGATCAGGAGGACGTCGACGACGTCGCGGGCCGCCTCGATGAGGCTTCCCGCCTTGAGCGCGAGGCGTGCCGGATTCGAGAACACCGAACCCAAGGCCAGGCTCGACACGCCGGGGATCTGAGAGGGCCGGGCGTTGGCTACCAGCTCGGCCGGGTCGGTGTCGGGCATCTCGCCCTCCCACCCTCGGAATCCCTTCCCGTCGCCCTCGAACTCCGTCCGCATGCCGCCCGTCGTCGCCACCAGCACGCGGTCGCCGGCCTCGGCGAAGACCGTGGCCAGGTTGACCACGGCGAGCGAGCGTGAGGGTTCGTCGGTGGGGGACGTGATGAGAATGGCGAAGCGATGGCGGCGCGGGCTGACCAGGTCCGTCGTTCCTACCGCCACCGGATAGTGGCCTTCGCCGACCGGTCCGGCGTCGGGCGTACCCGCCGCGGCGGCTCCCGCCGGCGACGCGACCAGGGGCCGGGCCTGGATCAGTTCGGGCGGTTCGAATCCCACCGCGCGCGCCGCGCTTCACCCACGTCACCGGCGGAGCCGTGAGGATGGCCACGTACAGCTTGCGGTAGGCCTCCGAGATGGGCGAGTAGGGGTCGACGACGATGTCGACCACCGGGATGGTCGAGACGGTCTTGGAGGTCGGGGCCGGGATTTCCGCGACGACGGGGAGCCGGAACACTTCTTCGGCCCGTTTCGTGGTGCGCAGCCGGCGGTCGAGGCCGTCGAGCAGCCAGGTGGCCAGAATGCCGAGAATGAGGCCGACGAGGAAACCGATTCCCAGGCGCACCGAGCGGCGGTCGAGCAGGGTCGACGGCTTGGCGTTGAGCTTCTTGGCCTTCTTGGCTGGGTTGATGACTTTGTAGCCGGAGTTGCGTGGCGGGCTGCGGACTTGCAGGGCCTGCAGTTTGGCCAACGCGTGCACCAGCTCGTTGGTGAGGACGGTCCTTCTCGCTCTTTGACCGTCTTGCTGATCTTCGCGGTCGTCGGGGTGACGGTCGCTCCCGGAACCAGGGGCGTCGGTGCTCGGGGATCGCCCTGGGTGAGTACCGGGAAGAGAGGTCGGGGGAGCGGTGGTGGGGGTCACCGGCGACGGCACGGAATGCCGTCAGCTGGGCCGAGTGGCCCGGAGCGCCCAACGTGGTCTTCGCGGTCGTGGGCGTCGTGGTCACCGGAGGCCTGATCACGGTGCGCTTGACCTTGCCCTTCTTCGTCGTCCCCGGTTTGATCGTCGTCGGCGTCGTCGACTTCGTGGGAAGCGCGGCGAGTCGCGTTCTGGAGATTCGTGATGTACGCCTGCTGGTTGCTCACCTTCTGCTTCTGCTGCGTCGTCGAATTGGAGCTGGGCGTAGCTCGCCGAGCGCGGTGGCAAAGGCGTTGCTCATGCTGACCGACTTCGCCTTGGTCGGCTGCAGGACCCCGACCTCCAGAAATGGGGCGGACTTCCCCTTGCCGCCTCCGCCAGCCTTCGCCGCCGCGTTGGCCTGCTTGTTCTTCTTGGCCTTGCCGATGACCACGTCGTTCTGGAGCTTCGGAGTCACCTTCACCCCGTGCCGCGGTCGCGGCGGCGTCGATCACGGCCGGCACGTGGGCGTAGTACACGAGCTGCTTGAGCCGAGCTTCGCTCCCAGAGCTGTTGCCCTTGCCGCCTGGGCTCAACCCCACTTGTGCGGTGGCCAACCAGGTGGGATTGGGAAAGGTGGATTTGGTGCGTCACCGGAATGAGGTACGGCCACCACCATGGCCGACCAGCACGAAGGGAATCAGGACGGGCCAGCGACGGATCGGCGCTCGCAAATACGAAATCGGCTCCAACGCTCAGCCTCCGAGAACGGGGTGTGAGGAGAGCCACCCCTTTAGTCCGACAGCCCTCATATGTGGAAAGGGCACGGCCGCGGATACTAATCGCCCGATCTGCCTGGGACTATTCGCCTCCTGCGCCGCAATCGGGTCAACGTAGCTGTGTGACCGCGGGGGCAGATCTGCGGTGAGTGGCGGTGTAAACAGGTGGTGGCGGTCAGAGTGGCAGTGTCGGGATACGGCGAATTTTCTTTTTGCAGGGCTCGATCGGCGCGCGCCCGTGATGATTTCGTGATTCGGGTGAAATCCGTTCGATTTAAGCCGAAAGGTGATCGTCTTGTTGTGCGAACCGGCCGTGAACACGGCGATACCGCAGAGTTAATCTTTGATGTCCCGCACATTTCTCCTGCATAACCACTTCAATGACACTTGACCGTCCCTGCTACTTCAATGCAATGTGAAAGCCCGTGCGGACCATGACGGAGGGGTGGAGGAGGTTCGTGGTGATGTGGCACATGTCGGCTGGTGACCCATTGGCGGGGAACGTCCGCGCTCCCTCCCCGCGTCTCACCAGGCATTTTGATGACTTCCGACGCGAACCACGCTCCTGTGTCGGGGACCGTGCGCCTCAGTCTCCTGGCCACGAAGGTCAGGTCGAGGATGGTCTTCTTCCTCATGGACGCCGCGGTCGTGGTTGCTGCTTTCGGAATTGCCGAGGTGGTGTCGCTACGGGATCGGGCTCCCGCTGATTATTGGCCCAAGTTCCTCCTATTCCTATTAATTACATTGATAGTGCAACTGAGCGCCAATCGCGTGTTTGGTTTGTACGGCAGGATCTGGCGCCACGCCGGCATCGAAGAGGCCCGCAACATCGCCATGGCCTGTCTCGTCACCCTGGCCGTGCTGCTGGCGCTCTATCCCATCGGGTTCGAGATGCACCTGACCCGGGTGCCGCTCCAGGTCATCCCGCTCGGGTGCGCCCTCACGCTCCTCGGGATCGGACTCCTGCGCTTCCATTCGCGCCTTCTCGGCTGGCAACGAGCGAACCGTGGCATGGGCATCAGGGTGGCCGTCGTCGGCAGCAAGGATGCCGGAGCCGCCGTGATTCGCGGCATGTTGCGCAATCCCGGCGGCGGCATGTTCCCGGTTGCCGTGATCGACGACGACGAGCGCACGCACGGTCTCTCGCTGATGGGGGTGCCGGTCGTCGGCTCAATCGACGACCTGCCGGCGGCGATCGAGAAGTTGCAGATCCAACAGGTGCTCTTGGCCATTCCCAATCCGACGACGTCGGTGGTCGAGCGCTGCGTCCGGGCCAGCGAGGACGCCGAGATCGTGATGAAGATCGTGCCCGATCTGACGGACATCATGAGCTCCATCGCGGAACCCTCGGTGTCCATCCGGTCCGCGCGCGAGCCGCGCATTGAGGACCTTCTCGGCCGGCGCGAGGCCGTGACCGACTTGGCTGCGGTGCAGGAACGCGCTCGACGGCCGACGCGTTCTCGTCACCGGGGCGGGAGGATCGATCGGCTCGGAGATCTGCCGGCAGGTGTCGGGGTTCGGGCCCGATGTCCTGGTCATGCTCGACCACGACGAGACGCACCTGCACGAAGCGTCGGCCACGACCTCGCCGAACTGCAAGGTCGAGCAGGTCCTGACCGATGTCTCCAACCGCGAGGCCGTCATGGACGCGTTCTCCCGCTGGCAGCCCGATGTCGTGTTCCACGCCGCCGCCCACAAGCACGTCCCGATCCTCGAGACCCACGTCGTGGAGGCGGTCACCACCAACGTGCTGGGGACGAGGAACGTGCTCGACGCCGCCACCTCCGTCGGCACCGAGCGCTTCGTGTTCGTGTCGACGGACAAGGCGGTCCGACCCTCCAGCGTCATGGGTGCGACCAAGCGGATGGGTGAGCGCCTGTTGCTCGACCGTGCTCCGGCCGGGTCAGCCTTCTGCGCCGTCCGCTTCGGGAACGTCCTCGGCAGCCGGGGCAGCGTGATCCCGACCTTCCAGCGCCAGATCGCCGCCGGCGGTCCGGTGACCGTGACCGACCCCCACATGACCCGCTACTTCATGAGCGTGGAGGAGGCGGTGCAGCTGGTCCTCCAGTCGTCGGTCCTGGCCGAGGGCGGCGACATCTACATGCTCGAGATGGGCGAGCCCATCTCAATCCTGGACCTGGCACACCGGATGATCCGGCTCTCCGGACTCCAGCCCGGGCTCGACATCCGGATCCGGATCACGGGGCCCCGGATCGGGGAGAAGCTCCACGAGCAGTTGCACACGTCGGCCGAGGACCTTCTCCCGACGTTGCACCCCTCGATCCTTCGCCTCCTCTCTCCCCAGATCGACACCTCGGAGAAATTCAATACGGGAGTGTCCGAGCTCGGCCAGGCCGCCGAGGATCGCAACGAGGTCCGGGCCCGGCGGATCCTCTTCGACATGGTGTCCGAGCACACAGCCGGCGAGAGCGCCGACGTGAACGACGTCAGGGGGCGGGAGCCGATCGGTTTCGCGGTCGACAATGAAATCTCGGCGTGACTCTGACCGAGATCCTTGTCGGGATCGCGGGCAACGGGCTTAACCCGTCGCTTCGTCCCCTGCTCGAGCAGCCGCTCGACGCCGAATCCTGGCAGGCCTTCGTCACCAAGCTCGATCAGCTGATGCTGTCGACCTTCGCTGTGGCGGCCTGCGAGCAGGGCACCCTCGCCGTCACCGACGCACAGCTGCGAAGACCTGCGGCGTGCGCGCCGCCCAGGCCACCGAGCGTTGCAAGGCGGCGGCCGGCAGTCTGGAAGAGATCGTCACGACCTTGGATCGCCACGGCCTGGACGCGTGTGTGCTCCACGGTGCGGCCACCTCGGCCCTCGACTACCCGCAGACCCATCTGCGGCTCTACGAGTCCGTCCACGTGCTCGTGGACCACACACAGCACGACCAGGCCGTCGACCTCCTCCGGGCGGAAGGAGTGCTCCGCCCCCCAAACGTTCATTCGCGGGCTCGCCGCCGCCGTGACGTGTGGCATCGGACCACGAGCGGGGTGGAGGTCGGTCTCTACCGGGCCGTCACGCCGGGCCGCTTCGGCGGGGCGATCGAGTCCAAGGACCTGCTGGCGAACCGGGTCTGGTTCACCCCACGGACCGACCCCGACGGGGCCGCCCTGAGCGCGCTTGGGAACCGAGGAGCGGATGATCGCCGCGTGCATCCACGCCCGCTTCGACCGCTCGATCTCCAATCTGCTGGTCCAGCGAGATGTCGTGCAGCTGGTCCTGCGTGACGATCTCTCCATGCGCCGGGTCGAGCAGCTGCGCGGCGAGTGGCGGGTCGAAGCCATTCTGGCCGATGCGGTCCGCCGGGCCTGGGAGACGTTCTCGGTGCCCGACGTCGTGCCGATCTCGGCCTGGAGCGGCTTCTACCAGCCCTACCGGCGTGACCAGCGCAAGCTCGAGGCCCATCCGCTCCCGGCGACGCACCGTCGGGAGGCCAGCCTCGACTACAGCGCTGCCGATGCCGCGCCGCAGCGGCTCGACCCGTGAAGGACGCACGGCCGATGTCGAACAGTCTTCCCAACCGCGCCGGGCACGGCGGAAGCACCGAGCGCCCGCGCAAGGTGGCCATTCTCGGTCAGGGCTACGTCGGGCTGCCAGTGGCCATGCGATCCGTCGAGGTCGGCTACGACGTCGTCGGATTCGACCTCGACGAGGCCCGGGTCAAGGCGCTGGCCGACGGCGAGTCCTTCGTGACCGATGTCACCTCCGAGGAGGTGGCCGACGCGCTGGCCACGGGTCGCTACCGAGCCACGAGCGACGAGAGCGAGCTCAGCGGCTTCGATGTCGCGGTGATCGACGTCCCGACTCCGCTCCGCGAGGGCGTACCCGACCTGTCGCACGTCGAGCAGGCCACCCGGATGCTCGGGCGGCACCTCCGGGTTGGTTCGGTCGTGATCCTCGAGTCCACGACCTATCCGGGGACCACCGAGGAGCTGGTCGCGACCGATCCTCGAATCCCAGTCCGGACTGCATTGCCGGCACCGACTTCCATCTCGGCTACAGCCCGGAGCGGATCGATCCGGGGAACGAGACCTGGACCTTCGTCAATACGCCGAAGGTCGTCTCAGGGGTGAGCGAGGCCTCCCTGGCTGCCGTCCGCGGCTTCTTCGACTCGTTGGTCGAGACGACGGTGCCGGTGGCCGGAACCCGCGAGGCCGAGATGACGAAGCTGCTGGAGAACACGTTTCGTCACGTCAACATCGCGTTGGTGAACGAGCTGGCGGTCTACGCCGGCGATCTCGGGATCGACGTCTGGGCCGCCTTGGACGCCGCGGCCACCAAGCCGTTCGGGTTCCTTTCGTTCAAGCCGGGCCCCGGTGTGGGCGGCCACTGTCTCCCGATCGATCCCAGCTACCTCTCCTGGCGGGTCCGTCGCTCGCTCGGACAGACCTTCCGCTTCGTCGAACTCGCCAACGACGTGAACGAGCACATGCCCAACTACGTCGTCAAGCGGCTGGCCGAAGGCCTGAACCGGATGCGCAAGCCGCTCAACGGCAGCCGGGTGCTGGTGCTGGGGTTCGCCTACAAGCGGAACACCGGGGACGCCCGCGAGAGCCCGGGTCGCACGATCGTCCAGCTGCTGCGGCGTACCGGGGCCGTGGTCCGGGTGGCTGATCCTCACGTCGGCGGGTTGGGCTTGTTGGAGGACGAGCTCGAGGATGGGACGCCGGCGGCTCTGGTGACGCTGACCGACGCCGAGGTTGACGCCGCCGATGCCGTCGTCCTCGTGACGGACCACGACGCCTTCGATCTCGAGCGGGTGGCTGCCCGCGCCGCCTACGTGCTCGACACCCGGGGCCGGATCTCCGGTCCGAACGTGGAGCGGCTCTAGGTGGACGTCCTCGTCACGGGCGGGGCGGGCTTCATCGGCTCGCACGTCTGCCGTTCGCTGCGCAGCAACGGTCGTGGCCGGGCGCATCCTGGTGCTCGACGACTTCTCGACCGGGCTCGAGTCCAACCTGCGACGGGATCGAGGGGGTCGAGATCCACCGAGGGAGCGTGCTCGACGAGGCGCTGGTGGGCGACCCTCGTCGGCGAGGTGGACGCCGTGGTGCACCTGGCTGCGGTTCCCGCGGTGGCGCGATCACTGCAGAATCCCACGAGGCAGCCACGATGCCAATGCCACGGGCACCGTCGTGGTGCTGGAGGCGGCCCGGCATCATTCCCGCTACGTGATCGTCGCCTCGTCCTCGTCGGTCTACGGGCGAAACGCCTCCTGCCGACGTCAGAGGACCATCCGACCCGGCCGGCCAGTCCCTATGCCGCCAGCAAGCTCGCCGCCGAGTCCTACACGATGTCCTACGTGCGGTCCTTCGACACGAAGGTGCTCGCCCTCAGGTTCTTCAATGTGTTCGGGCCCTACCAGCGGGCTGATCACGCGTATGCCGCCGTGATTCCCGCCTTTCATTGCGGCCGCGCTCGAGGGCAAGCCGCTCTCGGTCCACGGTGACGGGACCCAGACCCGCGATTTCACCTACGTCGGTGACGTCATCGGCGGTGATTGCCGACGCGCTGTCGTCGGGAGGTGACTACCGGATTCACCGGTCAATCTGGCCTTCAGCTCGAACACCTCGCTGCTCGATCTGATCGCCGAGCTCGAAGCGTTGCTCGGTCGTCCGCTCGAGCGCGAGCACGGTCCACCGCGGGGCGGCGATGTCCACGACTCCCAGGCCGATTGCTCGAGACTCCAGGCCCTGTTTCCCTCGCTCACGCCGACGCCGCTCGCGCGAGGGGCTGCGCTCGACGGTGGCGTGGTTCCAGCAAAGTCGACGGTCGATCCCGCCGCACGCAGCGTGCCCGCGTGATTTGCTGGACGAGCATGATCGGTCGGCGTTTCGGCCGAATGATCTACATCGCCACCGTCCACTGGGTCGATCCCGAAATGGATCGTGCCGCAACGAAGCGCGCTCTGGCCGCGCAGCTCCAGCAGCCGTTTCGGGTGTTCGCCAACCTCGCAGGGCATCGATGCCGCGCTACGACGAGTACTTCGACTGCGGTGACTCGGAGCGATGGGAACGCATCCGGAGAAGTTGAACGAGCTGGCCGGCTGCCATCAGCGAAGGACGCCGATCCCGAGGACCTCATCGTGTTCCTCGACGGCGACGCGTTTCCGGTGCGCGAGGCTGGACACGTGGTTGACCGAGCTCCTCGCCGACGCGCCACTGGCTGCCGTTCGACGTGACGAGAACGCAGGAGACATCCAGCCGCATCCCTGCTTCTGCGTGACCACAGTCGGTTTCTGGAACGAGATTGAGGGTGACTGGCGCAATGGCTCGTGGCTGACCGCCGAGGGCACGATGGCCAGCGATGTCGGTGGCACGTTGCTCGCGATCCTCGAATGCGCGGTCGATTGCGTGGCGACCAATCTTGCGTTCGAACGCCGTCAATCTCCATCCGGTGTTCTACGGGCTCTACGAGCGGCACGTCTACCACCACGGCTCCGGCTTCCGTCCTCCGATCGCCCGGGCGGATCGAGGACAACGTTCCCGTCGCGGAGAACGAGGAGTATCTCTACTGGAAGACGCGAGCTCACGGGAAGTCGCTCCGTGAGCTTCGGCCTCGTCACGCGAAGCGCCTGGCCCGGCTCGCCCTCGACTCGGTGCGGTCGAGAAGGTTGAATGCCTACATCCGCAACGAGACCAGGCGTTCCGACGAGATCTACGAGCAGATCTGTACTGACCCGGAGTTCTTCCGCCAATTCGAATCGGCGGACGCAGGTTCCCTCGCCGCGAACTAGCAGATTATTGGCCGAGCGGAGCGGCTTCGTCTCCGAGCGGGAATCCCAGCGCCCGCACCCGAGCCAGGCGCTCCTCGCCGAACTCCTTGACCATCTTGTGGTGGGAGATCCCGAGCGGCTTGGGCGGCTGGGGCAGGGCGACGAGCTCCTCGAGCTCTTGCATCGGACGTCGGGACACCAAGAAACTCGACAAGCTTCGTCACCTCTTCTCGCGGTGACGTCGCACAGGCGGTCGTGGTTGACGAGCAGGAATGCCCCTTGTTTCATGGCTCGGCCCCGCTCGATCGCGAGCTCGTTCGAGCGGATCCAATAGTCGAGCGAGGCGACCGGGAGTCTCGACCGCCTCGTGATGCCGAACCTGGGTCCCCACCGGCGCACCTGGTTCTGGTTCGCGCTGTGGGCCATGTACACGCCGTTGCGGATCACGTGCACGTAGTGCAGCCGATCTCCGAAGTGCGTCGTGCAGCTGGGTCCAAGAAGATGTGGCTGTTGGGCTCCTTCCAGCCCCAGCGCGTGGCTCCTTCGGGCACCATGTGTCTCGAACGCAGCAGGCTGGCTTCGATCTTTCGGAGCCAGCCTTCGGACATGTCGTCGGTGAGATCGTTCTGCTGGGTCCAGCTCACGCAGCGGTCGACCAGATGTGCGATCGCCTTCCGGTCCGCACGCGTGGGAACGAGCACCCCCTGCATCGCTCGTTCGAGCAGGTCGAACGCTTGCGTCATCGAACCCGGTTGGTCGAGATCCCAGCGGGGAAGCTTGCAGAGCAACGCAAACCACTCGTTGTCGCCCGCCTTGGTCAGCTCAGCGCCGGTATAGATGCCGAGCTGGCGCAGCACCTCGACGACGACTCGCGTTCCACTCCCACCGACCCCTCCGACGACGATCGGTCCTTGGGCGGCGTCGAAGTGCGGTGTCAGCCGTCTCCGGAGTGAACGCGTCGGCATCGGGTCGGGTTACTCGTGCACGTTGTCGACCGCCGCCTGTCGCTCAGCGGTCGAGCCACCCTCCTTCGCGTACCAGCGCGGCCGAAGCGGTGCCGCGCCACGGTTGCGGATCGATGAGCCTCGTCCGACGCGACGATTCGGCGGCGTCTCGACCTCGTCCCAGCGTTGCGCGTACACGGCCTCGAGCGACCGTCGACGCCGTTCGAAGGAGCTCCATCCGGCCGAGGAGTGCAGCTCGTCGCGGCCCGTGTCGTGGATCAGTTGGAGGCGATCTCTCGTGCGAGCCTCGTCGCGGTACTGAAAGTGATGCATCACGATGCCGACCGTAGGCTCAATGAGCCGCTCGGAGGCAAAGGCGTGGTGGGCACCCTCGTTGCTGACGATGAACTGGCCGTGACGGTCGAATCGTTGGAGCGGGTGCTTCCAGTGTCCGAGGGTGCAGGGAGCGTGATTGAGAGGTTCGAAGGTGTAGTACAGCGGTTGAAAGTCGAGTGGGATGGAAACCGGATACGTATTCGGGCTTTCGATCGGGCAGGTGGTTCATGAACGTGGCGCCTGCGATGCGGAAGCGGTTGTCCAAGCCGGCCAGGTACTCCCGGACGGTGAGACCGTCCGGGCCTTCTGGGAATTCGTCGCTGTCGAGCAGCATCCACCACACGTGATCGGCATCCGAGCGAAGGGATTCGCGCGCCACAACGGCGTTGACGAGGGGTTGGACCAGTCGTCCGTCGAAGGCATCGCTCTCGTAGATCTCGGCCACGGTGGCTCCGGCGGCTTCCGCAGTGGCGACGGTGGCGTCAGTGCTGGCGTTGTCAACCAGGAAGACCCGGTCGACTCCTTGGGCGAAGAGCGTTGCGCACGGTTGCTTCGATGATGTCTTCGTCCATCCAGGACTTGATGACGGCGAACAGGCGGAAATCATCGAGCCGGAGGGTTCGGCCGGGTTTTGTTCCTGTCCCAAATGGTCTTGGTTCGCGGCCGTGCGCTCTTCGTTTGTCGAGAAGCCGCTTGGCCGTACCGGTCCATGCCGCCGAGACGCTCAGCTGACGACGGCGGGCGTTCACCGTGGCCGTTTTCGGTCGCTCCTTCCTCCGAGACCTCATCTGACTCAGCTGAGGTCCACTCGACGTCACCTGCCAGAGGAGTCGAGTGGCGCCGAACAATCGGGAGCGCTTGATCCATCGGAGCTCTCGTCTTCGCCGCGGCATGGGCAAAGGCGACCATCTGCCCGTCCGCCACCAGCTCGATGGTGTCGCCGACCCAGGGCGGTTCTTCTGGGACGCACCGGATCGACCACTGCTCCTGCGCGCTGGGGTTGCTGTCGCAGCAGGGCCAGAAACTCGTCCTGTTCGAGCGCAAGGGACGAGAGTGTCGGTGCTGGGCGTCGCCTCGGTCGGCTCGGATCGATGGTGTCTCAGTTCGGGTTCGAAGGCCTCCACCGCATCGCTCGATCTCGCGCGGTGGAAGCGGCAGCGACGCCGTGCGCACTCAAGAACGCACTGAGCTCGTCGATCGGCGTCCTCGGCTCGGCGAGGAAATCCTCGTATTGGGCGACGAAGACGGGAAGCCCTTCAACCGAGCGGATCGATTCCTGCACATAGCGTCGCCACAGCGCCAATCCGAGCGAGAGCGGAAAATTGTTCCGGGTCCGAAGTGAGCGAGCAACATCCAGCGGGTCCCGCAGTGTCAGGACAGCAACGGGTTGCTGGTCGAATATCTGGCGCCAGAACGGAAGTGTGATGCAGAGCCGAGGGTCCTTCAGGACCATGTGCGGCTCCCGGAACTCCCGGAGATAGAAATCGCGCGCTTCGCTTCGCAGATCAACCAGCTCAGGATCGCGTGAGAGTTCCCACCCCGCTCCGGGTTTCGGTGGCATGAACCAGTTCCCGTCGAGATACGTCAGCACCCGATCGTTGAAGGTGACGAACCTCCGCAACTCCCAGTAGCCGCGTTCGTTTGCCGGTCCAGCCGTGATCAGATCCGTCTCGTCGGGCAGGGCAAGCCCCAGCCGTGCCAGCGCGCTCGCCATGGCGGATGTTCCGCTTCGGTGCATTCCGACGACGACACGTGACGTTGATCCGTGGGCGCCATCACAGGAGCATTCTCCTCTTCAGGTCCAGCTTGTCCGAGCGTCGTCGGACCCCGTCCTGTCAATCGCCACAGCGAGGAAGCCATTTTGTAGGTGCGGGATGCCTTGATCCAATGAAGCTCGCGGGCTGCTGCCGGCGTAGTCTCGACGGAGTCGCAAGGACGTCATCGACCCAGGCTGGCGGCGGCGGGAGGGCGGGTGGTTGCCACGATGCATGCTGGTCCCAGGCGCTCGGTCAGCAACTCGAGCACTGCCCGTTGCGCCGAGTCGAGGTCGCTGTACTCGAAGGTCCGGTCGCTCTGATGGCGTAACCGGGGGTCGAGGCTCAGCAGCCGGATCATCCGAGGCGCCCGCCTTCGGGTGGATGCCCATCTGCTCGAGGAATATGCGTCATCGGCCCGTTGGCTCGGCTCGATCCTCGATCATGGAATCGTATTCCGACCACAATGGTGGGGAGCCCCGCCAGACCTTCGATTGGCGGACCGTATGTACCGGTCCCAGAGGGCCAGATCCGAGCAGGATGGGGATGCCGTCGCGGGCCTGCAACGACCTCGCCACGTGCATGGGATCGCGCAACACGAAGATGGCCGCCATCGGGGCAGGAACGGTGGTCACGCCAGAAGGGCATGGTGAGGCAGAGGCGCGGGATCTTTCATCACGATGGGCACGCCCGGCGTACGTGGCGGCGAACCAGTGATTCGCTCGTGCCTTGACCGACTCGTAGTCGGCCACGTCACTCCAGTCCTCTGTGAACGGCGGCGGTGCGTAGGTCGTGGCGCCCGACCGCCGCGAGAAGTCGCGCGTTGCAGAGTTGCACCTCGTGGCTCTCCCAGTGCCCCCGTTCATTGGAGCTGTCACCCGCCACCAGGTCGTCCTGCGCGGGCCGGCCAGACCCAGTCCGATCAGAAGTCCAGCGGTAGCCGAAGTCCCGCTCCGGTGCATACCCACCACCGCGATGCACGGCTCAAGGTCTCGGCTCTTGTCGCCACTGGTCACGGCACCGACCCTCCCTCGCTCGCTGGTGTGTCGAATCCGGCGATCTTGGTCACCTTTTCATCGATGGCCTTCAGCACCTCTGGTCGTTCGTCGGGATCCACCTTGCGGGCAAACGCGGCGCCGGACTGCCACACGGTCTCCAAGATCGTCCTGATCGAGGACCATCCACCGGGCCGCGGTTGGTCGTTCCGGTCCTTCAGGCACATAGGTCACGAGGTCGCTCCTCACGGTCAGACCGGGAGCGTTGTAGAGGACAGCTCTGAAGATACGTCTCGTCCGGAATGTGCCCCTGCATGAACCATTCGGTCACGGACCGATCCGTATTGAGGATGGTCTCAGCCGATCTGCGGTTGAAGCCGATCCACTGACTTCCCTTGTAGAACGTGAGCTCGCTGGGGCGGCCGTCGACGCGGGGAACCGAGGAACCAGGCTCGCCGACGGTGGGAATACTCGATGGCGCCGAGCGGGAGGACGTAGCGGGAAAGACGCCAGAGCCCCGCAAAACCCTTCTGACCGATGCTGTGAGCTCGCGGTTCGCTGACGGTGACCCAACGGTGGAGACAACGAGCGAGGAATCGGTTCGCGTCCTCATTCGAGCGGCCGAAGCGCAGTTTGGCTGGCAAGGGAGCTGGCTTCGACGAATGCGTCCGCATCGGACGCCAACGTGTCCGCTTCCCATTGTTCGAGGTCGACGACGGGGCGGTGCTCGCCCGAGAGCATGACGAACCAGTCAGCGTCGAGCTCGTCGTGCGCGAAACGGATCATGCGCAGAGTGGCATCCACGATCGACCAGTCTCCCCACAACACCTGGCGTCGATCGACAAAGTGAACCCTGTCGGGCGGCTGTCCTTGCCAGGGCAGCGGCTCTGACGCAAGGTCGTGGTGAATGACGACGTGGCCCGTCGGACTCAGGTCGAGGATACGCCCCGCCAGCTCCTCGACGTGGTGCGGATCCTTGTGGGTCAGGAGCATGTAGGCGAACCGCGGTTCCGGGGGCGTGCCCGCGTGCTCCTCGCCGGTGTGCGTCGTCACCATCGTTCAGAAATGCCGTGGCGGTGAGTCGATTGGCTCGGCCCGAACGGGCCGGCCAGTGGGGCTGGGTCGCGTGGGTTCGGCATCGATGGACGCGTCGAGGGCGACGATCACCTCGGGGTTCCTCGATGGGTCGACCTTGCGGGCGAACGCAACTCCGGCCTTCCTGATCTGTGCCAACTGCTCGGTTTTGAGCAACATCCAGCCGGCTGCGGACTGTTCGGGCTCAGGTGGTACCCACGTCACATCGTCGGCTTCGACGACGAGCCCCGGCTCGCGCCGCAGGACGGTCTGCACGTACGACTCGTCGGGGATATGGCTGCGCCGGAAGCAATTCAGTCACCGCCGGGTCAGCATGGAGGAGGGCAGCGGCGGCGCGTGCGTTGCAGGCGAGCCATTCGGATCCCTTGTAGAGGTCCCACTCGCGCACCGGACCTCTGCGGCGCGGGACACCCACGAACCAGGCATCGCTCCGGAGGGAAAACTCGAGCTTGACCAGAGGATGCGTCCACAAGCTGATCTTCGAGAAACCGGCCAGGGCCTTGTGGAGAAGGTCGGATCGTGGCCGCTTGATGTGGAACCATCGGTGCACGCAACGCGCAAGGAAACGGTTCGGGTCGCGGTCGGACGGGCCGAAGTGCAGCCGGCGGGGCAGCTCCTGAGCGGGCAGAAGGGCGTCGACGCCTCTTTCGGCCACGTCTCGTTCCCATGACTCGAGATTGACCACCGGCCAATGCTCCCCGGAGATCACCACGAACCACGCAGCGTCGAGCTCCTCGTGAGCGAACCGGAACATGCGCAGCGTTGCTTCGACGATCGACCAGTCACCCCACTCCACCGGGACGCGTTCGACCAGGTGGGCCCACTGCGGTGGGACGCCGTCCCAGGGAAGGGTGTCGGCTTTTGCGTCATGGTGCACCACGACGTGGCTCGTCGGGCTCAGCGCATGGATACGGTCAGCGAGCGCCATCACCTGGTGAGGGTCCTTGTGGGTCAGGAGGAGATACGCGACCACCGCTGATTTCGCGGGTTCGCCCGGATTCCTCCCGACGGGTGTGCTCGAGTGCACTCGAAGACCTCGAATCGCCCCGTCAGCTGCGCGGCATGCGTGACGTTGTCATGAACTGGCGCACGCACCCCTCGTCTTGGCCGATCCGATCCTGAAGGCACGGAGTGTAGACGCGGCCAGATATGGTCCGATCAAGAGGGTGAGCCTCTCTCACCGACTTCACGGGGAGCGACGATTCGTTCCGACGCCGCGTTGCCGGTCGACGACCTCATCGATCGCCGCAGCGACCTGGGGTCGGCTGACGATGTCCACCTTCCGGGCGAACGGCGTGGCCGACTTCCACATTCCCGGAAGGTCCTCGAGAGTCAATTGCATCCACCCTGTAGTCGGTTGTTCGGGCGTCTCCAGGACGTACGTCGTTGGTGCATCAGATACTCTCAGATCCGACGTTCGCAGAACGGTGTGGAAGAACGACTCATCTGGAATCCAGGTCTCTGTGAACCATGAGGTCAGCTGCGGCTCGATGGCGAGAGCGTCGAGTGCAGCCCTGCGGCTCAGCGCGATCCACTGCGAACCCCGGTAGATCGGCCGCCCCCCAGGGGCCGCGTACCGCGCCGCCAGCCCAGAACCCAGGCGTCGCGACGATGGACGAATTCCATGGCGACGAATGGCTGCACCCACTGGCTCAGCTTCATGAGTCCACCGACGCCACGATGCACGACCCCGGAACGTGGTCGTTGAAAGGACCTCCAGTGATGGCGGGTCCGCGTCAGGTAGAGGTTGCTCTCCATATGGGAGCGACCGAAGCGGATCGGCCCGTGCAACTTCTCCGCTGGCAGGTAGGCATCGAAAGGCGAGTCAACCACGGATCGCTCCCACGTCTGCAGGTTGGTCGCCGGTCGATGCTCGCCCGAGAGGAGAACGAACCAGTCACTGGACAGGTTGTCGACGGCATAGCGCAGGAGGCGCAGTGTCGCCTCCACCATCGACCAGTCACCCCAGAGGACCCTGCCCCGAGGGACGAAATGGATCGGGGGTTCCGTCCGGCCCTCCCACGGCATGTCCGAAGACGACACGTCGTGATGGACGACGAGGTCGGCGTTGGGACTCAGCTCGAGAATGCGTCTTCCGAGTTCCTCGACTTGGCGGGGACGTGCGTGTGTCAGCAGCAGATAGGCAAAGCGAGGTGTCGACGCGGCGCTTGGCGTGGCGGACTCATCCGTTTGGTCCGTCAAGGCTTCAGGCCGCCCAGGGTGTCGAGGACCATCTCGATGATCCGGTCTTGATCTGCGGGTCGCAAGCGAGACCCGCTCGGGAAGGCAGAGTCCCTCGGCGAACAGATCTTCGGCGACGGAACCTCCGACGACCTGCGCTCCCTTGTAGAGCGGCTGGAGGTGCAGGGGCTTCCAGATCGGCCTGGCTTCCACGTTGCTGTGCTCGAGGGTCGAGGCGGATCGACTCAGGCCCCGTTACCGAATGCTTCGGGGTTGATGCGAATGCAGGAAAGCCAGTAGTTCGGAGTGACGCCATCGCCGAACGGCATCATCTCGACCCCTTCGACCGCCTTGAACGCCTCGGCGTAGCGTTCCCGAATGGCCTTTCGACTGGCGATGCGTCGATCGAGTCCCTGGAGCTGCCCTCGACCGAGTGCGGCCAGCAGGTTGCTCAAGCGGTAGTTGTAGCCGAGTTCTACGTGCTCGTAATGAGCCACCGGTTCTCGCGCCTGGGTTGCGAGATAGCGCGCGTGATCGACGAGCTCGAGGGAGTTCGAGACCAACATCCCTCCGCCGCTCGAGGTGATGATTTTGTTCCCGTTGAACGAAAAGGTCGCGCAGGTACCGAATGATCCGGCTTTTCGTCCACGGAACGAGGCCCCGAGCGCCTCGGCCGCGTCCTCGACCAGAGGGATCTCCAGATCTGCGCACGCCGCTTCGAGGACGTCATAATCCGGACACCCGCCGAGCAAATCGACCGAGACCACCGCTGCCGGTTTGCGTCCGCGGCGAGTCCGGTCGTAGAGCTCCGAGGCCACCAGGCTGGCGTCCACGTTCCAACTCGTTGGATCCGAATCGACGAAAACCGGTTCCGCCCCAAGGTAGACGGCAGCGTTTGCCGTCGCGACAAAGGTGAGTGTGGGCACGATGACCTCGTCGCCGGGCTTGACGCCAACCAAGAGGAGAGCGAGGTGCAGGGCCGCGGTGCCGCTCGAGAGTGCGGCCGCATGCGCGACGCCAGCCCTGTCCGCCAATTCCCGCTCGAATGCGTCGACGTGCGGACCAAGCGGTGCAATCCAATTCGAATCGAACGCATCGAGCAGGAGTTCACGCTCGGCATCGGTCGTGTCCGGCGGCGAAAGGTAGATGCGCTCCATGGTCAATCCTCTCTCTGGTATCCGGGCGACATGAAAGCCCAGCTCGAATCCCAAAACAATGATCAGAATTACGCACCCCGCCATGAGCGCCAGTGCGATCACCGTTTGTGTCCGGCTGGCCACAACAGCCGCCACCGCCAGCAGCGTGGCGACGGCCACGTAGGCCAAGACGGTGCCCCTCTGCGTCCAACCTCTTCGGAGCAATTGGTCGTAGGGGTGATCGCGATCGCCAGCGAGAAGCGAGGTGCCTGCACGCGACCCGCCGGATGACGGCAAGGCCGAGCTCGGCGGCCGGCATGGTCACGAGGAGGAGTGAGGCGATTCCTATCGGAAGACCTTGACCAGGACCCCAACTCAGCGCCAGAAGTATCGCCACACTCGTTCCGATCAGATACGAGCCTCCGTCGCCCAGATAGATACGTGCTGGAGCCCGGTTGAAGACGAGAAAGGCTCCGATCGCACCAGCGAGGGCGACGGCGATGAACCGGCTCTCGCCGGTGAGAACGATGGCGAAGCCGATCACGCAGACGAAGGTGGTCGATCCGCAGAGGGCGTCCATGCCGTCGATCAGGTTGAACCCGTTGATCAAGACGATGGTGGCGATGATGATGAGGACGAAGCTGAGGCCGGAGGGGAACCGGGTCGAGACCAGTGCGGCCACCACGCCGGCGGTGATCACCTCGGCGGCGATGCGAAGCAGCGGCGAGAGAGGGCCGCACGTCGTCGATGGTTCCGACGGCGAGCGCCATCAGGAGTGGGACAAGTAGCACGGGTCGGTACGCCGCCGTACCGACGGCCACGCCGAACGCCACCGCCAATCCGCCCAGGTACGGGGTCGCCGCAGACTGTGGCTTGAGAGGTCCGGGGCGGTCTGTCCATCGCAGGCGCGTGGCCAGCCGCGCCATGAGAGGTGTCGCCAGCAGCGACAGCGCACATGCAGCGGCGCCGACGGCCACGGTCGTGCCTAGCGAGGGCATTGATCGGTCAGGTCCGCTCGGAGGAGCAGCGATGCAGTTCCCGGGTGGAGTTCGAAGCGCTCGGCTTCGACGAATCCAGCGTTTCGGTAGAGCCGGATCGCCGCGTCGTTCTCCGCCCCGACGACGACACGCGCCGAGAGCGAGCCCGAGCGCATGGCGGCCGATCGAAAGGCGTCGACCAAGAGGGCACCGGCACCCCGGTTTCGGGCTTCCGCAGCGACGGCAATCGAGAGGAGCTCGGATTCCCCGTCATGGGACGGACCCTCGGACTGGGATTCCCCTGCGCCGTAGCGGAGGGTCTCGAGCAGGCGGGGGATCGAGCGCAGGAGCCGAGGGGCCGACACGATGCCGGCGATGACACCGTCCTTGACCAGGAACTCCCGGTAGAGACCAGAGACGGATTCGGTGCCGGCGACGAACCCGATCGCCTGTCGAGCGGCGTTCGCGACACCCTCTTGAGGTTCGTAGGCGACGATCAGAAAGGCATGCCGGGATGCGACCATGCGGGCGTAGAGCCGACACAGGAATCGCTGTCCCAGCGTGGCCAAGTAGCCCTCGTTGATCCCAGCGACGTGGAGCTGCGCCGCCCGGGCGGCATCCCCTTTGACGGCTTCCCGCACGGCGATCTTCCTGGGGGGCGCACCACTGCCCTCGAACATGGACCCTGACCCCGCGGAGGTTGCCGAACGCCGCTCACGATAGCTCCGAACGAAGAGTGCGGTTCCCGGTCGCATCAGGTATGGTTCGCACTTAGATGCACCGTGCATTGCAGCGATGGCCTGGGCGAACAAGTGCCACTAAGTGAACGTGAGGTTAACGGTAGGTTACTTTTTGTCGAATTGCGCAAAAAGTGTCGATCGGCCCTAGGAAATGACCGATATCGCGACTCATAGTTGCACTCTGGCGGAAACGGCGATTTTCATCCGCTTGGGCGACAGAAGCAGCTTCCAAACAACGGGGGATGGCGGTGCGAGCGATGCCGCGTCCGGGACCACGGAGGAAACGAGCAAACATGGCGAGACGGTTTCTTACTCTTGTGCGCCTGGCGGTCGTACCGATCCTCGCGCTGACAGGCCTAGCGTTGCTGGCGAGCCCAGCGTCGGCCGCGACCAACACCACGACAACGGTGACCAGATCTGCCGCGGTATCGGGTAGTCCCGTCACCTTCACGGCGACAGTCGTGCACGCCTCTGGCGTGCCGACGGGCACGGTGACCTTCACGGTGACTGGTGCGAGCAGCACGTCTTACACGTGTGATGGGGGAAATGTCGCCAATCTCTCGCCGAACATGAGCGGTCCGGGCTCCGTGGCGACCTGCAAGTTCGCGGCGGGCCTCGAGGCCAGCGACTCGCCCTACGCCATCACGGCGGTGTACTCGGGCGACAGCAACTTCAACACCAGCACGGGCATGCTGAGCACCCACCATCAAAAAGGGCTCCACCACCACCACCGTGTCCTCGGCGAGCTTTCCGAGCGTGACGGGACAGCCGGTGAGCTTCACGGCAACGATTTCTCCGGTGAGCCCGGCCATGGGAACCCCGACGGGCTCAGTGACGTTCTCCATCAACGGAACCGGCGGCGGCTCGGTGGCCTGCGACACCACCGGTGACGTTGTTCCGCTCACAGGAAATACCGCCACGTGCAGCGTTGCGGCCGGCTTCGAGGCGCAGTTCAGCCCCTACACGGTGTCAGGCGAGCTACTCGGGTGACTCGGACTTCATGACGAGTAACGGATCGTTCTCCCAGACGGTGGCGAAGGCCACTGCGACTCTGTCGGTCACGGGTTCGGTGCCGGGCACGCTCTACACCGGCCAGGCGGTCAGCTACACCGCAACCGTCACGGGGATCACGCCCCCGGGGGCCGGCACTCCGACGGGGAGTATCGTCTTCAGTGTCGTGGGTGGCGGCGACACCGCCAACTGCCAGGGCGGCAACACACAGCCGCTCTCGGGCTCCTCGGCGACGTGCAATATCCCTGGCGGGCTGTTGACCAGGCCGCTCAGCTACACCGTGACGGCAACGCTGCAGGACCCGAACTACAAGTCGCCGGTCGCGGGCTCGTTGGTGCAACTGGTAACCAAGGCGCCCACCTCCACAACCGTGAGTGGTGTTCCGGTCTCGGTCATCGCTTCGGAGCGGTTTGACGTGCACGTCACCATTCAGACGCAGGCGCCGGCCGGAGGTGTTCCTGCGGGTTACATCGAATGGTCGGCCTGCAACGTCCACGACACCACCCAGTGCCCTGCGGGAGGAACGTACCAACTGCCGACTCCGACCCCGAGTGACATCGCCAACAATCAGATGGTGATTCACTTCTCGGTGCCCGGTGGCATCAGGACTCCTGGCCTCTACGGCGTGACGGCACAGTTCTTTGGTGGCAACAACTACCAGAACAGCTTCCAATCGAACCAGAGCACCATGGTGGTCCAGAAGGTTCCCACCAGCATGGGATTGCAAATGAGCAGCAACCCCGTTCGCAACGAGAACCGCCTCGTTATCCGGGCGTCGATCATCTCGAACTCGAAGGCGTCTCCTAGCCTCGGTGCGCCTTCGGGCACTGTGACGTTCTCGATCGTGGGAGCGTCGGCGGACAGCCTCACCTGCAGCACCGGATCGAACGTGGTTCAGATCAGCACCGGCCCGCAGAACCAGGGGTTCGCCTCTTGCACCATTCCGACCAATACTCTGACGACTACAGACTCGCCATATGAAGTCCAGGCGCAGTACTCGGGTGACAGCAGCTATGACTCGGTTTCTGGCAGCACGGCGGTCGTCGTCAAGAATCTCCCCTGAGCGTCGTACAACGGCAGGCACGATCGGTGGAGGTGTGACACCTCCACCGATCGTGTCAGCCATTACCCGGCGGTTTCTTCCCTAGGCGGTCGTTCGCAGGGATTAGGTGCCGTCGGGTTGGGTATTTGGAAGAGCCCCGCCATGGTCGCAACTCTCGCCAGGGCGGGGCTCTTTCGCGTCCCGCTCGCACCCAGCATCTGGGACGAGGACGGAACTGACTCGTGGGACGGGTCGTCCCTCTCTCCCAAGTTGGTGGGATGACTTCATTCGCGCCTCGAGCTGTTGAGGGGGTTTCCTCCTTCGTTCCTCCCTCCGCTCGCTTGCGCCGGCGAACCTCCAATCATCGCCGGTGGACCGTGCACAACTCCGATTGCAGAAGCGATGGAGGCCCTCGAGCCTCGGCTCGGGGGCCATTTCAGGACGCCAAGTTTGGCGAGTCCCGAATCCGCTCAAACGGCCTCTTTATTGCGTCGATCTGGCGAAACACGCAAAATCCATGAATTTAGCAGGATTCATGTAATTAGTAGGTAACCTAAAGTTTACTGACAAGACAGATTCCGGTAACTCACGACCGATACCGTGAGCGGGTGCTCCAGCCAGAGTCCACCCCGATCAATTAAACGGCCGTGACTACTGACACCTTGGTGCGGGCGAGCACCGATGCGCCGCGGCCCATCGTCATTCCGAAAGATCGCTCAATTGAGGACAAGATCTTCCGGGGCGTGGCGCGTGGGGCCGGCTTCACGGCCTTCATCATCCTCTTCCTCATCGGCTTCTTCCTGCTGCTCCGGGGGCTCCCTGCCCTGCAGAGCCGAAGGATGGAAGTACTTCACCACCTCGGGATACAGCACCCTGCGCAAGCCCTATCACTACGGGGCCGCCGCTCAGATGTACGGGACCGTCATCGTCTCCTTGATCGCGGTCATCCTCGGTGTGCCGGTCGCCATCGGCACGGCCTTGTTCCTGACCGAGTACGCGCCGGTGCGGACGCGGCGAATGTTCATCGCGCTCGTCGACCTAGGTGCGGCCGTCCCCAGCATCATCTTCGGGATCTGGGCGCTGAAGGAGTTCCAGCCCCAGATCACCGGAACGAACACCTGGATTGTGAGCCATCTGGCGTGGATCCCGATCTTCAAGGCGCAACGAGCGCCCTTCAACGGATCTTTCTTCGTCGCAGGTCTCATCGTCGGAATGATGATCGTGCCGATCGTGGCGTCGGTCTGCCGAGAGGTGTTCAGCCTTGCCCCGCCGGGCGAGCGTGAGGGGGCGCTGGCTCTGGGAGCCACCCGTTCGCAGATGATCAGAACCGTTGTCCTGCCCTTCGGCCGTGGCGGCATGATCGGCGCGTCAATGCTCGGTCTCGGCCGGGCTCTGGGCGAGACGATCGCGGTGTCTCTGATCCTGGGCGGCGGCTTCGTCATCTCACCGCGCATCATGCAGCACGGCGGTACGACCGTCGCCTCCTTTATCGCCTCGGTGTTCGGGTCGGGAGGGAAGCTGGGCACGTCGGATCTGCTGATGCTGGGCTTCGTCCTCTTCGTCTTCACGCTCATCGTCAATGTGGTCGCGTCAATGGTCGTGAACCGCTCTCGGAGCGGCAAAGGGGTCGAGCTGTGACCCTTACGACGACGACCGGGACGACGACCAATGGGAACGGCGCTGGTCAGAGCGGCGTCCTCCTGGGGGGCGTTTCTCCGCCGAGTTTGCCCGCGCCACGGCGAACCCGCGATTTCGGCGCGCAGGGTCTGGCCATGCTGGCGGGCTCGGCTCTTGTCATCTTTTGCAATCGTCTGGATCTTCTTCTACGAGCTCACCCTGCTCTCGGGTGCGTTCGGCTTCATTGTCTGCTGGTACGCCGTCTTCCTTCTTCTCTACGGGATCGTTACCAGCCTGACCGTCGATCGATCGGCGGCCTATGACCGCCTCGTCACCACCGTCGTCGCTACATGCGCCGCCACCATCATCGGTCTCCTCCTCTACATCATCACCTGGGTGGTGGTGAAGGGTGTCGGCGCATTTCACGTATCGGGTTCCTGTACAAGACCTTGGCCTACTACCAGCCGGCTGATCCGCATCTCTTTAGCGACGTCGGCGTCGGCCAGGCAATCGTCGGGACGCTCGAGCAGGTCGGCCTGGCCGCACTGATGGCGGTGCCGTTGGCCTTCCTGACTGCGATCTTCCTGAATGAGGTCGGTGGATGGGGTACCCGGTTCGTCCGGACCATCGTCACCGCGATGAGCGGCATCCCTTCCGTCGTCGCCGGCGTGTTCATCTACGCCGTCTTCATCGAGTCGCACACCTTGGGATACTCCGGATTTGCCGCCTCCATGGCGCTCTTCGTCCTAATGCTGCCCTCAGTCACCCGAACGACCGAGGAGGTGCTCCGGGTGGTGCCCGGTGGGCTGCGTGAGGCGTCGTTGGCACTCGGCGCATCCGAATGGCGCACCGTGCGCCAGGTGGTCCTGCCCACCGCCCGCTCGGGTCTCATCACCGCCGTCGTGCTGGGTATCGCCATCGCAGCGGGCGAGACGGCGCCGCTGATCTTCACCGCGTTCGGAAACACCAACATGAACTGGGACGTCTTCCATGCGGCCCCAGGGCGCGCTGCCGCTGGTGCTCTACGAAAACATCCAGACGGCGCAGGCGGCCCGTGATCCAGCTGGCCTTCACGGCAGCCTTCGTGCTGCTGGCACTGGTTCTGATCCTCTTCATCGTTGCACGGCTGTTCGGCCGCCGGTCCACCCGGAAGCACCGCTTACGCAAGCTCGTTACAGCGCCCGTGCGCTTGGTCAGGAGCATCTGATGGGAATGTTCACCCGCGTCCGCGTCGCTCCCGAGGAGGGACAACGCGTTGTCGCGCCGGTAGCAGTCGAGGCGTCGGCTCAGATCCAGACCCATGGCGTCTGTGCCTGGTTCAGCGGGCGGCTTGTCCTGGAGTCGGTCAGCCTCCTGATGGAGCGGTCCCAGGTCACGGCCCTGATCGGTCCTTCCGGTTGCGGAAAATCGACCTACCTTCGCATCCTCAACCGGATGCACGAGCTGGTGCCCGGGGCCCAGCTCGCCGGGCGGGTCGAGCTGGACGGGACCGACATCTACGGTGGCGGTCTGCGGGCGACCGAGGCGCGGAAGCACATCGGCATGGTGTTCCAGAAGCCGAATCCGTTCCCGGCCATGACGATCGAGGAGAACGTGCTCTCGGGGCTGAAGTTCTCTCGGACGAAGCTGAGCGGTGCGGGCAAGCGACTCCTGGTCGAGGAGATGCTGACCAAGGCCGGGTTGTGGAACGAGGTCAAGGATCGCCTCGACGAGCTGGGCGGCAGCCTCTCGGGAGGCCAGCAGCAACGGCTCTGCATCGCCCGGGCGCTGGCCGTGCGGCCCCGTGTCCTGCTGATGGACGAGCCCTGCTCCGCGCTCGACCCCACCTCGACCAATCGGATTGAGGAGACGATCCGCGAGATCGCCGGCGAGGTGACGGTCGTCATCGTCACCCACAACATGCAACAGGCGCAGCGCGTGTCGCACACGTGCGCCTTCTTCCTCGCCGAGGAGGGTCAGCCGGGCCGAGTCATCGAGTTCGGTGACACCGAAACGATGTTCGGTAACCCGTCTGACCCGCGCACCAGTGACTACGTCCACGGGAGGTTCGGATGAGACACACCGGCGTCTAGGTTCGCCGGCTTCCTTGCCCTACTCACGCTCGCGGCTTCCGTGGCGACCTTCAGCCTCGGCTCGCTCGGTGCTGGCTGCAGGCGCTGCACCTCAGATGACCTCGACGGGTTCGAGCTTCGCCGGAGTGGCCATCACACAGTGGCAGGGCGAGTTCAACGAGCTGGACGGGGGAAACATCAACTTCGCGGTCTCGAGCTCGGTCCTCGGAATGAACGAGTTCTGCCAGCAAACCGTGGACTTCGGCGCGACAGACATCGCCTACAGCACTGGCCAGTCGGTCTGCAGCACCTGCCAGGTTCCCTACCCGTTCCAGTACATGCCGACCGTCGCGGGTGGTCTGGCCTTCGAGTACAACCTGACCGGGCAGAACGGACAGCAGGTGACGAAGCCTCATCCTGAACTCCAGTGTCCTGTTGGGGATCTTCACCGGCGCCATCAACAACTGGGACAACTCCCAGATTGCTGCCCTCAACCCGAACGCTCCGTTTGCCGAACGAGCCGATCACCGCGTACTACCGCTGCGACCCGTCGGGGGAGAACTACCTGCTCGGTGACTACTTCCTGCACACGACGAACCCTTCGACGCTCGCTGCGTTCCAGCAGCAGGCAGGCGTCCCGACGGCGCCGGGCCAGCCCTCGGCCACGTGGGCCGTGTTCCCGAGCGGCACACCTCAGAATCTCGCAGGGCCTGGTACCGGTCAGCGGGGCGGACGCCGACTCGCAGGGCCCGGTGCACCAGCCGGGCGGGATCTCCTTCGTCGAGACTGCCTATGCCAAGAACGTCGGGCTGCCCGTTGCCTCTGTCGTCAACGCGGCCGGCAATGCCGTCCAACCTTCGTCGTACAACGTCGCCGTGGCCCTGACCGGGGCGATCCTGTACCAGGACCTGACGCAGAACCTGGCCGGCGTGTACACCAACACCAATCCCGACGCGTATCCGCTGTCGGCGTACAGCTACTTCATCGCTCAGTGCGTACCGTCGCAGGCCGCAGCCCAGAACTTTGCCTGTGACAGTTCGGGCAATATCACCATGGGCACTGCGCAAGGCGCCGAACTCGCGCAGTTCATCACCTTCGTGGCCTGTCTGGGGCAAAAAACGATGGCCACCCTTGGGTATTCACCGATACCGGCCAACCTGGTGGAGGACGACTTTCAGGCGGCCGGCCGATTGCCCGGTGGAACGACCCCGCCGGCACCCAACGCGCAGAACTGCCAGAACCCTTATATCACCGGAGCCCTGCAACCGGTCGGCGGTCCGACCGTCGTCGGTTCAGCGAATCCGGGCGTCTGACGTCGGCGCTGCTTCGGCTGCGGCGACCGCCGCCAGTGCGAGCGCCGCCGCATCGGCCCATGGCTCGAGCGGGGGTGGCCTCGTTTCCACGCAGAGCGTGTCGGGTCCCGGGTCCTCCGCCGCGGCGTCGAAGGGAGGTGCCGCGGCCGTCGCCAAGAAGAAGCAACAGAATGCGCTGACCGATCCTGCGCTGGCCTACGCCCGTCAGGATCACCTGACCAGCGCTGCCGCAGACTCAGCGCTGAAGTGGTCCCCGACCGTCGTTGCTCTGTGGACGGTCATCTTCGCCGTTGTTCTCATTGGCGTTCCGTTGGCAGCCTGGTTCTGGCAACGAAAACGGAGAGATCAAGGAGCGTGACGTGATGACGAAACGAATTGGCGTCCCGGTCCGCCTTGCCGTGGCTTTCGCCATCGGCGCGCTCTTTCTTGTCGTCTTCGCGCCGGCGCACAGCAACGCCTCGGCCTCCGCGGCTGGGACATCGATCGCGGCTGGGTCATCGATATCGCACGCCACGTCAACGTCCTGCCCGCCCGAGGCCAACTCCTGCGCGCCGACCGTGACGATGCCCTGTGCTGCTGGGGCACAAGCCTGCACCGTCACCGCAGGTCCGATCAGCGAGCTCGGGCAGGGGCAGGCCGTGTACGTCAACGTCACCGGACTTGAAAACGGCGAACAAATCGCCCTGGCCGTGTGTCCATTGACATCTGCAGGGCAACCGACCTACGGCTCCCCATCCTGTGCTTCCAATCTTCCGGCTGGCCCGGATTGCGGCGACAGTTGTAACCCCACACCCACCCCTCTCGAGTGGCAATACGTCACGGGTTCGGGCAGCGGAGACACGGTCCTTTCGATCGGTACCGAGTACGACCCAAATGGTCCCGAGGCCACCCCCATCCTCTCGCAATCAACCCAGCAGTACGGAACGCAGAACCCGAACGGATCGTTTTTCTGCGACAACGGGCCCGCCAGCCCGTGTGGCGTAGAAGTCATGGATCTCGGGTTGAGTCAAGACGTTGGGTACGTGAAGGGGGACGGCTACCCTCCGATCGGAGCGAGCGGCCAATTCAATTCACAACCAAGCAATACCGTGATGTTCCCGCTCAACTGGGCCGCGACGGGTAGCGGGTGCGGATCGGCTCCGGACCTGACGGTCGATGCCTCCTACAGCGTCGCCCAGTTCCTTCCTGCCGGCGGAGCAGCCACGTGCACGGGCACCGACGGTGTCGGCATCCTGCCCGTATCCGAGCCTTCCGTCGATGACAGCTCCTGTCAGTCATCGGGAACCGGGCACTGTCCCATCACCGATGTGATCAACGGCACACAACCGGCTTCGTTCACCGACGACCCCAACGACCCGACCACTGTCGCCGAACTCAAGGCTGCGGGCGGGAAATTCGCTTACATACCGATCGCGGTGTCGTCGACCGAGATTGCATTCGAAGGCCAAACCGGTCGAACGGGAGTCGGCGCGATCACCTATCCGTTGAGCAGCTACAACCTCACCCCGGCCCAGACGGCAGGGATCTTGACCCAAAACTGGCACACGCCGATCGCCCAGATCTTCGCGCCCGCTGACGATCTCTGCTCGCAGCTGACTGGAGTGGCACAGTGCACCGAAACGGCGACCACCTCGACACAGAATGCGACGGCCTACGAGGTAAATGGTCAGACAGCCAACATCGACGTATCCCTCGAGGGGGGCGGTCAACCCGATCCGGTGAGCCTCCCCGCGGTCACATATACCGGCACCTTCAGTAATTCGAGCCTCACCAACGCTGAGAAGAACTACACCAATGACACCGGCTATGCGCTGCTCAACCCATGGCCCGGAGACAGCGGTTCGACACCGACGACCGAGGAGAACCTCGACGCTATGTTCCCCTCGACGGGGAGCGGCGCCTCGTACGAGACAACGGACTGGATCTGCAACTCGCCTGATCTCCCGTTTACCGTCGCTCTTCCCTGGGGTGGGAACGCAGTGCTCAGCGACCTGGAGAGCGGCCAGCAGGTCCTGGCGAACGGCGAGCAGGATCCGATCCTCATGACGCCGAACGAGCAGGGCGTCTTGACCGAGCAGAGCACGGTTACCCAGTACTTCACGGCTTCTCCCAGTGGATGCGAGGCAACGTCGACCTTGCCGACGGACTTCGGCGCGCCGGGTGACGTGACGTACGCCCCCTCGAGCGAGCCGTTGACCGCTGCGCACGCCATTCAGGCCGCGATCAGCAACAATCTCTTGGGTTTTGCGTTCAGCGCGATGGACAGCTCAGAAGCAGACTTTTTCGGGCTTCTTCCCGCTGACCTTCAAAACGCGGCCGGCGCCTTCGTGCCTCCGTCGGCTGCCTCGATCGACGCGGCGCTGGCGGACGAGTCGCCGTCCCCGAACGGCAACGGCACGCTGGTACCGAATTTCGACAACACCAAGGATGCGGCCGCCTATCCGATGCCCATGGTCACCTACGCACTGATCTCGACCAGCCCGCAGTCCAGTACGGACCAGGCGGACCAGCTGACTGAATTGCTCACCAATCTGGTCAACTACTCGGCTTCGGGTGGTTCCGGAACGAGCGACCCGCTGCCGCCGGGCTACGCCCCGCTCCCCGCGAGCTTGCAACAGCAGGCGCTGAGCGAAATCACCAAGGATGTCATTGCGCCCAACGGCCAACCCGTTGGCGGCGAGTCAGCCGCTGCGGCAAGCCTCGCTGCGAGTTCGACCTCAAGCTCCAGCGGCGCCTCCAATTCGTTCGATTCGTCGGGTGACAGCTTTTCAACGTTTTCTGGCGCCTTGGGCGCGCCGTTCGGTGTCGCAGGACTGGCAAAGTCGTCGGGGAGTGGGGCCAAGGCCGCCGCGAACTCGCCCGAAGGCGGAGGGAGCATTGAGAACCCGATCGGGCGTTTCATCGCCGTGACCCTGGGTGACAATCGCTACCTCGTGCCGGGTCTGCTGCTCCTGGCGCTGCTCTGTCTGGTCGCGGGCCCACTCCTCTATTTGTCTCCGTCGCTACGAAAAACGGCGAACGCCACCGCGGACGGAGGTGGGGAAGGCGCGGGAAGAGGGCGGAAGTCCGCCGCCTGAAGAGTGATGGAGACCGTCACCTCGGCGCATGACGCCAACCCGGGGTCTGAAGAGACGGGAGCAGGATCGCCCGAGGACGAGTTGGCGCGCCCTGAAACAGAGACTCCCGGTATCGGTGAAGTGCTGGGCACCGACTCCACTACGGCGAAGCCGCCGGGCGTGGCCGAGTCCTTCGCGTCCCTTTTCAGGGCGATCGGGCGTGCCTTGTCCGTTCTGTCTCGGCCACGGGTCGCCGGTGTCCTGATCGGTGGGCTCGGTGTCCTCATCATCCTCCTCTTGGGCTACATCTACGTCTTCACACCGGTGAGCGCCTCCCGATCACAACACGCGCTTCTGCAGCAGATTCAGGCGCAGCCGATCGATACCTACAACCTCGCGACGGGAGAGATTCCGACGGAGGGCAGCCCGCTGGCTGTTCTGGAGATCCCGTCGATCAACGTGGACCAGGTGGTCGTGCAAGGTACGAGCGTTACTGACCTGCAAAAGGGGCCCGGGCACATGCCCACCTCCTCGCTTCCTGGTCAGCGGGGAAACGCAGTCATCGCCGGTCGCCGCGCCACCTACGGCGCTCCTTTTGGTTCGATCGGTTCCCTGCGCAGAGGGAAAACAATCACCGTCGTCGACGGTCTGGGGACGTTCCACTACAGGGTCACGAGCGTGGTCTACGCCGAGAGCGGCCGGCATGACGTGGTGACCCAATCGGCCGACAATCGGCTCACCTTGGTCACGGCGGGGTCAGGGTACTGGCCGAGCGGAAGGCTGGCCGTCATCGCCGCGCTGGAGGGGAAGCCCTTCCCGAAGCTGCGGGCGACTCATTTCGCGGCTCCAGCGTCGGAGCTCGGCCTGGCGGGCAACGCGGGATCAGGCGTGCTCTTCGTCCTGTGGAGCCTCCTCTTCTTCGTGATTCTTGTCTGCACGGTGTGGCTCCTGCGCAACTGGACGCAGCCAGTCGTTGTGGTCCTCCTGGCCGTCCCGGTCCTTCTGCTGGTCGCACTCTTCGCCTGTGAGGGCTTCATGGGTGCGTTGCCCGCGACCGTCTGAGCAGAATGAGGTCATACCATCGCGGTGTGAACCGCGGCGCCGCATTCCTGGTTCTCGGAGCCGTGGCGCTCTCACTTGCCGCCTGCAGCTCGTCACCCAGTGCCACCGCTGATCACAGCTCGAGGCCGCCCGCTGGCATATCGGCCGTCGACAAGCCGATGAAAGTCACCTTCGGTACGGGATCTATTGGCCAACCGGATCCCACGACCACCGTGCCGAACGAGCGGGGAAATACGATCACTCCGGTTCTGGCCCCAGGCCAGAACATCATCATCGCGTCGTCCGGCTGCAAACCCCAGACGCTCGAGGCCAGCGTCACCGCCCCAGTGGTGTGGACGAACCTCTCCGGAAAGCCACAGCGAGTCATTTTCGTGGGCTTTCCGATCGACTCGGGGACGATTCCCGCCGGCGGAACCTTCACCTGGTCGACGAGGGACGCGGTCGCGATGGCATACAAGCTCGAACCGTCGGGGAAAGTGTGCAAGCTGTTGATGAACGCAGCGCAGTCGTAGGCGCACTGACGCCCACGTTCGCGCGCCGTTTACCTCGACATCATCTGCCGTCCACCAACCTGCCGTGCAGGTATGCACTCGGGTGCCCAGGTGGTCTTCGCATCGCGAGTGCACTTACTGCTGAAAGTGGACCCGAGCTGGTCTTTCGCGAGTAGCTGCTGCCCCTTCGGCAAAGACGACAGGGGATAAGCAATCGATCACCAACATTTCTTCACCCCGGTGTGTGGATTTCGCGAAACGTTTACGTTGCCTTCCTAACGTGCTCCACGGCGATGGGTCCCGAAACGCCTGCGCAAGAGGGCGCGCGACGGATTCAGTCTCTCGGGACGATGCGCCGACAGCCGGTGGAATGCCGGTACGGAGATGAACCAACCAAAAGGAGACCCAACACATGCTGAAGAAGCTGATGGCGCGCCCCGCGCGCTGAGGCTTGGCGCAGGGTTGCTCGGGGCGTCCGTATTGGCCGTGGGCTTTGCCAGCCCGGCCTTCGCGACGCAGTCGAGCGGCGGCAACGCGCCTTCGGCCAACTACAACATCTATCAGGGTGGCTCGAACACCACGTACCTGATGATGAACCAGCTGGCCAGCCTGTTCAACGAGGCGCCCGGATGTGACCTGGCTTCGTCCAGCGGCACGCCTCAGCCTCTCGACTACGGCTGCCCCGGCCTCAACGACGCCGGTACCACCTTGTCGGCGCCAATCACGACGACGGACCCGGGCAGCGTGACGAAGAAGAAGACGACGGTCACGCTTACGAGCGGAAGCACGAGTGGCTTCTTCGCCAACGACGCGGTGAGCGACTCGGCGGGCGATATCCCGGCCGGTTCGGTCATCGTCGAGCGTCACGAACACCACGCAGTTCGTCATCAGCAAGAAGGCCAAGGCGAGCGACGCGAGCGACAACATCACCGTGACGACCACCCCGGCAGTCGGTGAGGATGGCTTCACAACCTTCGCCCAGGAGAACCCCTTCAACGACCTGCTCATTGAAGAGCCGGCCATCGGTTCGTCCAACGGGATCGCCGAACTCGAGGACCAGGGAACGCACGCCGGCAACCGCGAAGTCTGACGGTGTGGCAATCAACGTGTCGCCGCTTGACGTCGCCCGTTCCTCCCGTGCGCCGAACCTCACGGGTGCATCCGCCGGTGACGACAAGGGCCTCAACTTCGTGGCCTACGCCATGGACGCGGTGACCTGGCTCCACTGGACCTCGGTGGGTGGCAAGGCCACGGCCTCGTCGGCCGTCTCGAACCTGACGGTTCCGGAGCTGACCTCCATCTACGAGGACCAGCCCTGCAGCGCCGGTGCGCACGAACTACACCACGCCGAACTGGGCCTGCTACGGCGGCTCGGCTGCGCCGATCGCCATCTACATGGCACAGAACGGCTCGGGAACCGAGTCCACCTGGGCGACGCTGCTCGGTCTGCACCGGCGAGCTTCCCCTTCGGCCACGAGGACCCGAACCACGTCATCTTCGAGAACGAGACGGCATCGATCCTGAACAACAAGGACGAAGGCCAACGCCATCTTCTTCTTCTCGTACGGCAAGTACCAGGCCATCTGCGCGCCCGACCCGTCGCTCTGCTCGGGCGCTTCGAGCAGCAAGACGGCGCTCGGTTCGATCGGTGGAGTGAAGGCCAGCAAGACCACCATCGCAGCCCAGCTCCCTGGCTCGACTGGGACTCCGTTCCCGGGTGACCGCTTGCTGTTCAACGTGTACTCGGACGGGTCCAACCCGGACATCCCGATCTCCTCGAACGCATCGCTGAACGCGGTCAGTGAGGACGGGTTCCTGTGCAAGCCCTCGAGCGCCACGGACGTCGACCCCAACACCGGTGCGACGTACCGGAGCGAGATCAACAGCGTCATCACGGCACAGGGCTTCTTCCCGCTGCCGCTGATGGTCGAGGACGGCCAGGGCGCCGACTTCCGGTGTCTACGGCACGACGGGTACGGGCATCCCGCACCCCGCATGGACCGGTGGCCTCTCCGGCTCGCACTACGACGCCGTCGGTCGAGGCTGGAAGCCCTTGGAACTTCCCGACTGGTGACCAGGACACCGACAACTCGGCGGTCTCGGGCACCTACACGGGCGTCTACTTCAACGGCAGCCACCGCTACCAAGACGGCCACGGCGACCGACCCCGATCGGGTACTGCCTGACCGAGAGCACGGACGGCAACTCCACCGACTAGCTGTCCACGCAGTACGGCACTCAAGGGCCGGCGTTCCGGGCTGCGGGGTTTCTTCCCGCAGCCCGGAGCCGGCTTCCGGAGAGCCGAGTGATGTGATGTACGAGGAGGCCCGGTCGAAAGACCGGGCCTCCTACGTTCTGGAGTTCACCCGTCCCCCGTGCGGTCGGGTCCGAACCGCCGTGGGTCATGTCGCAACGACGGACGGAAGTACAGTCGCTCGAGTGGCCAGGCACGCCAAGCGCCGCCGGAAGTCCCCGGGCCCCGGCGATCGGGGCTGGAGCGACGAAAGCCGCTTCGAGACTGACCTTCGAGTCCCCGAGCCCTCGGGAGAGGCCGATGGCGTCGAGCCTGATTGGTTTGCCCCGCCGGACGCCGGCGAGGAGGCCTATGCGGCGCGCCAGGAGGCCCCGCTTGCCGCAATGCTGATGCTCGGGGAGCATGCCTGGCAGCGGATCGACGGTATGGGCCTGGCCCGTCAGGCGCTCGAAGCGCCCGCAACGGGCGATCCTCGGGTCGATCTGAGCGAGGACGAGCGCTTTCTCCTGGCCAACGGGCGGGCCTGGTGTCTGGTCGTGCATTCGGACCTCGGGCACGGTGGCCGGCGCGACGATCCCATCGTCCTCGGCGGACGCCCAGCGCCACGTCGAGCTCGCTCAGAGCGTGGCGACGACGCGACGTCCAGCGAGCCCAAGTCCTGACAACCGAGGCCCTCGTTCGTTACCGCTGGGAGGGCTCCCAGGACGCACTCAGTCTGGCCCAGGCCGCCGTGGACGCCTTCGCCGTGCTGCCCGACAACGAACGCAGCGGGCAGAGCCAGGGTGCGGCCAGCCTGGGCGTACTCACGCTGGCCCTGCTGACGGCGGCATCCGGTGACATCGAGGCTGCACTCAATCTGGGCCGAGCCGCCGGGGCCCTCCGTCCACCCCTCGATGTCGACCAGGCCGCCTTCGCCGCTCTCTTGACCGAGCTGTCTGGATTGGATCCCGACGCACTGATCCGTGCCCGCGTTCTGCGGCGCCTACCAGGGGCTCTATAGTTCACTCTACCTGTTACGCCGATGTTGCAGGTGGTTCATTTGCTCCACCTAGCCTCAGCGGCTGACATGGAGCCGGGAGCAGCAACCAGTCGGCCACCAATCGGGTCCGTGCACCCCGGACCGTCCGGCGAACGCAACGTCGCCGAGAGGGCGGTATCCGGGCGGAGGGCAGTCAAAGCATGACGACACAGCGAGATCGTGGACACCGCTGGCCGTTTTCGTGGCGCCGTCGCCGGACCGCGTCCCGCGGTTCGGTGTCGATGCTCGACACCATGCAGCTGACGGCGATCATGACCGATCCCACGCCACGGTCGGTTCCGCCCGAACACGGCGGGGCCAACGAGTTGCTCGGCGTCGTGCGCCCCGACGGGGAGTTCAAGGAACAGGTCGGTTGGCTGACCGAACGGCGAACCCCCTGGACGTCGTGCGCCAGCGCATCCCGAGCCGTCAGGACATCTCCGTGCGGAAGTTGGGAATGGTCATCGGCAGTCTCGTCCTCCTCACCGGCGGTCTCGTGGCCGGCGACCATGATCGACTTCGACCGGCGCCACACCCACAGACACGGCGCACGCAGGGCTCGGCGCGTGGCTCACCGACTCGTCGAGAGCCCGAGCAACTTCAACTTGAGCCCGGCCAGGACCTCCCCGATACCGGCGAAGCCGCTGGTGGCGCTGGCCAATCCCACATCGACCCACGAGGTCTTCGGGTACGTCCCCTACTGGTCACTGCCGAACTGGCAGAGCTTCCCTTACCGTGACTTCTCGACCGTGGCCTACTTCAGCGTGAACGTGAACCCGAACGGCTCGATTGAGCAGTCTGGGCCGGGATGGAACGGCTACAACAGCGAGGACTTCGTCAATCTCATCAACGCGGCCCATCAAGCAGGGGACCGGGTCGTCCTCACCGCCAACGACTTCTCCGAGGCTTCGCTCTATACCCTGACCCACAATCCGAACGCGGGGATCGTGCTCGGCACGGAGTTGCTCGAGCTGGTGCAGACGAAGGGTCTCGACGGTGTGAATCTCGATCTCGAAGGGACTGGCAGCGGGGACCAGGCTGGACTCGATCACCTGGTCAGCCAGGTCGATTTCATGCTGCACAGCGCCGACCCCCATTATCAGCTCACGATGGCGACCTACGCATCATCGGCGGGTGATCCCAACGGTTTCTACGACATACCCGGGCTGTCGAAATGGGTCAATGCCTTCTTCGTGATGGCGTATGACGTGAGTCAGGGAGCCATCGGATCCCAGGCGGAGAACGATGACGCCGCGTATGTGGCCCAGTACGTCTCGGAGGTCGGTGCGTCCAAGGTCATCCTCGGGCTGCCCTTGTTCGGCTACGACGAACCGACCAAGGGGCCGGCACTGGGCGAACGGCCAACCGGGCCGGCGGCGCCGGTGACGTACGCCCAGGCTCTCGCCTCCGGGCCCACCTACTGGGATGCAGCCACCGATACGGCATGGACCTCCTATCAGTCCGGTGGGCAGTGGCATCAGGTCTTCTTCGACAACGCCAATACCATCGAAGCGAAGGTGCAACTTGCTTCGAAGTCGGGTCTTCTCGGGGTCGGCGTCTGGGCCCTTGGCATGGAGGGTACGGACAACTCGATGCTCGGTCTGCTGGACGGCGGCTCAGCCTCACTTCGGACGCCGCCGGCGGGACCGACGACGTCCAGCGCGGCTAGCCAGCATCGGCACGAAAGGCCAAGAATAAAGGCGCGGGGTGGTGACGCCAGGTCGGCGCAGTCGACGTCGACGACAACCACGGCGGTACAACCAGGCGGGAGTGGGAGAAGTCAGAGACACGGCTCGACGACCACGCCCAGTTCAAGCACAACCACGTCGACCGCAGCTCGTACGACGACAACAACGGCAGCAACAACAACAACGGCAACTGCCCCAGCTCTTGTCACCTCGACGACTTCCGCCGGTGTCGAGTCGCAGAGCACGGGAAGTACCACGACCGCCACGGCGACCTCCCAGTGATGCGAGGACGTGGGACCGAGCGAGGACGACGCGCGCCCATGGGTGGTGGTCGCCGGGTCGCCTATGTCTTCGTCGCACTCACAGCCGTACTGGGTGTGGCGGCATCTGCCTGTGGCAACAGCGGGCCTTCGGAGGGTGCGCTGGCCGGAAAGTCGGCCACAGCCATCCTGTCTATCTCGGTCAAGGCCTACCATCACCAGAAGTCGGTGAGCTTCGTGACCAAGACCGTCGCCGGCAAGACCAGCACCGTGCAGGTCGGCGCGACCAGCGAGAAGGCGGCATCCGAGTCGGTGCAGCTCGTCGACGTTGCCCGTTCTCCAGGCAATCCTCGTCGACGGGTCGGTCTATCTGCGCGCCGGGACTCAGTTCCTGGAGCAGCAGCTCAGCCTGTCGACTGCTCAGGCCGCGGCCCATTCCGGGCAGTGGATCTCGTTCCAGAAGGGGGACCCTGGCTACTCCACCATCACTCAATCATTGAGCGCGGGGGAGGCGATTGTGTCCTTCGTGCCTGAGGAGCCCAAGCTCCGCGTCGCGGGCGCCACGACCTTTCAGGGTCAGAGCGCTGTCGCAGTGACGGGTAGTCCGGCCTCGACATCCGGCGGCACCGTGGCCACGGTGACGATGTTCGTATCGACGACGGCACCGTATCTGCCGCTCGGTGCCACAGTCCAGGTCAACCAGAACACCGGCCAGAACGTTGAGCGGGTCGCCTCGGTGTACGGGAAGTACAACGAGAAGGTCGATCCCAAGGCGCCGACGGGCGCCGTCCCCATCACGTCGCTGACCTCGTCCTGAGCGACAACGACGTCGCCGCCCACTCATTCAGGCGGCTCGGCGGTCCGTCCTCACGGAGTCGTTGACGTCGCTCATCGAGAGCGACCGCATGCCGTCGGCCGAACGCAGACGGTCCAGCTCATCGAGCACTCGCTCCAGGAGCGCCATGTTCGCGCCGGGATCGGCCACAAAGTTCTGCGGGTGCCACCACAGGTGCAGAATGCGTCCCCGCCGCGCCGCGTCACGCAGACCGGCGATGATTCGGTGGTACTGGAGCGATTCGAGCGAGCGGGTCCGAGGCGAAAGCGGACGGAGGAATGTGCTGGCGGGAATGTTGCACAGACCCGAAGTCTCGACCACCTGGTCCCAGCCGAATGTGTGCAGGGCCGGCCCGGCGTAGGTCGTGGCCAGGCGGGCCGCCCGCACGGCCAGGCCCGTCTCCTCGCCGCGGCGTGAACGGTTGGCCCAGCCCGGTTGGGGACCCCGAATGCATTCGAAGCCCGTCTCCAGGACGACCGACGCGTAGTCGTCGCGCCATTGGTTGCGCGGCAGGACAAGCGACTTGAGTCGGAGGCCGCGGCTCGAAGCGGCCTCCTGCGCCGCGAGCAGGTCGGCTCGGAACGCTGCTTCGCCGGGACCGCGCTCCAGACAATAGAAGTGGGAGAACGTGTGGGACGCCAGCTCCTGTCCTTCGAGGCCGCAGAGCCGGTCCACCAGACTTCCGGCCAGGTGGAGCGGATCCTGACGCTCGTCCTGGCCGATCGGCTCCCGATAGGGATCGAGCTCGGGCCGGTCGTAGTCCGGGCGAACACTTGGCATGTGCCGGTCCGCCTCGGCCGCGGTGGAGGCGAAGAGCAGGCCCACCGTGGCCCAGGTCGCCCGGACGTCGCGTGCGACGAAGAGATCGGCCAAGGTCGTCACCATGTCTCTGCTGGCGATCAACGAATCCAGCTACGGCACCATGAGGGGCAGAGTGATCGCGTACTCCCCAATGCAGCTCGAAGTCCAGGGAGATCACGAGCGCGCCGGCCTGCTCAGACACGGGGCAAAGGCTAGCAATCGGTTTTGCCGGTCGAGGACCGCAGAACGTTCAGGGCCGGTGCCATCGGGGCCCGCCACCGACTCGGGTCGGATCCTCAGGCCACCCCGCGGCGCAGTCTCGTGGCCACGTAGCCCCAGGCGGTGGGGTGCCAACGCAGGTGAGATTCCTCGGCCCCGACCAGTGGCGGGCACAGGACAGGGTTCCTCTCCGTTCAACAGCGCTGACGCCACCTCGACGAGCACGGGCAGACCGCAGGCCAGGTGCAGCAACGGATAGGTGGCGATGGTGTCGTCCCGCGCTCCCGTTCGAAGGTGGCCTGGCCCAGAATGCCGCCGGTGTCGATGCCGGCGTCGACCAGGTGCACGGTCGTCCCGGCCAACTCCGGCCGCCCGTCGGCAAAGGCCCAGTAGCCGCCGTGCACGCCGCGGTAGCGCGGCGTGATGCCGGCGTGGACGTTGACGACGGGAACGGCGATCTCGCGCAGGACGCGCTCGGCGATGATCCGCGTCCCGTGCACCACGACGAGGTCCGGTTTGGCCTCGGCCACCAGCTCCAGCGTGCGCGGGTCGTTCACTGACTCGACGTATGCGCCCCGAGAGATCGGGCGGAAGTCGAGCCCGTGTTGCGTCGCGATTTCGGCCATGCGGCGGCGTCCTTGCAGTCGGAGTGCAGGCATGACGCGCACCCATGAACAGCACGTGGCCGGCGACGGTGCCCCAACCCAGGCGTCGGGCCCGCCGGCGAGCCAGGGTCAGGCGGGAGGGGGAAGCTTCGAGGAAGGCACGCAGCTCGACGTCGTGGCCCAGCCCGGCGGCCAGCCCGTGGTAGACGGCTCGAGTCGGTGCTCCGCGATCTCCCAGCAGCACCACCGAGCGGCGGGCGCCGGCGCCGCTCAACGTCGTTGCCGATCGAGGGCGGACAGCATGGCGCCCTCGATCAGGTCGACCTCGTCGTCGAGGGACAGCCGCTCCTCGGCGGCCTGCCGGCAACGAGGTCCGAGTTCGGGGTCGCGGTCGCGCCAATCGAGCACCTCCAGGAGGTGTCGGGCCAGGTCGTCGGCATCGTCGGGTTGGGCGAGCAGGCTCGACATCCAGCCCGTGAGGATCTCGGGGGATCCGCCGACGGCCGTCGCCACGACCGGGAGACCGCAGGCCAGCGCCTCCATGATCGAGCGCGACAGCGGTTCGGGCCACACGCTGGGGACGCTCGCCACGTCGGCCGCCTGGAGAAGCGAGACCACGTCGTCGCGTCGGGGGAGCCACGTCACCGGGAGGCCGTCGCCCAACGCGCGCAGCTCCGCTTCGTAGCGAGCCGCCTCAGCCGGGTCTGCCCCGGCGCTGGCTGAACCGAGGACCACGAGGTGGCAGCGCCCAACCTTCTCGGCCACCAATCGAAAGGCACGGAGCAGCACGTCGACGCCCTTCTCCCGTGCGATCCGGCCTCCGAAGAAGATCATCCGGTCTTCAGGGTCGATCCCGAGCTCCCGCCTCGTCTCCTCGCGGGCGGACTGCGTGCGCCGGGTCGATAGGTCTCGAGGTCGACCGAGGTGAGCGCAACGATGGCCCGGTCGGTGCGCAGCCCCGTGTCGCGCCAGAGGCCAAGGGTGTGCTCGGACACGGAAACCGTGGTGTCCACCCGCGCCAGCACAGGCCGCATCCAGCGGGGCAGGTGTTCGGGTGCGGGAAGGCAAAGGTGGTAGACGACGGCCGTCGGACGTCCGGCGGCCACCGCCACGGCGAACGGGAGATCCCAGTAGCGGTAGGCGTAGACGATGTCGGGCTCGAGTTCCCGGGCGGCTCGGATGGCCTCGACCACCGTCCGAGTCGAGTGCAGTGGGTGGGCCCGCCGGGGCAGCGTGGTGGGGACGCGGGTCATGGTGACGGTGATGTCGCGCCAGCTGTCGGCAAAGGCCCCGCCCTCCACGTAGACCAGGTCGAGGCGATGCCCACGCCGGGCCAGGCCCCGGGCATTGGTCAGGTGTGTTCGCTCGAGGCCACCCGCCGAGTCCAGGTGGTTCGCAGTGGTCAAGATCCGCACTGGGCGACAGTTCCCGTTCTCGTCGAGGGAAAGGAAGAAGTAGCAGGCTAGTGCAGCCGTACGAACCGGTCGGAGGGCCCGGTTGGTCTTCCGGTCGCACGAGAGGACACGTCCCGTTCAGCCGGGATCCGGACTGGAAGGCATCAGCGCCGATCTCGTCCGGTACCGTGCGGTGCGGGTGCGGAAAGGAGTCCCCATGGAGCCTCACGAGGAAGAAGAGGGCTGGTTCACCGATCCGTTCGGCCGCCACGAGGCTCGGTGGCTGTCCTTCGGCACGCCGACCAAGCTGGTGCGTGACGGCGACGTCGAGTCCTACGACGAGCCGCCCGACGAAGAGCCGACGTCAGTGCCGGAGCGTATCGAGCCCGAGGTGGCGGCCAACGACGGGGCCGATCTCATTCGGGCCGGGGACGAGCTCCACCGGGGCGGACGACCTCGGATCGTTGAACCAGCGGATGAACGACGCGCGCCCTGGAGGGCGGCGCTCACCCCGAGGTGAGCATTTAGATCCAGCCAGGTCAGGTGGCGGGCCAGCGATCCAGCCAGGCCTGGAGCATCGAGCACGTCCCAGAGCTCGGCACTGAGGTCGCGGCGCTTGGCCTGGTGAAGTTCCCAGGCCTTGCGGACCGGTTCGGGATGGAGCAGGCCGTGGCGTCGCAAGCGTGCTCTCTGAGAGAAGCTCCTCGGCCCAAGGCCGCAGCGGGCCGCGTAGCCAGCTGCCGATGGGGACCCCGAATCCCATCTTCGGTCGGTCGACCAGTGCCTGTGGCACATGGCGGTAGAGGATCTGGCGCAGCATCCACTTTGCCTGTCCCGTCGCGCCGTTTCGAACGTCGGGGGAAGCCTCCATGCGGCCTCGAGCACACCCCGGTCGAGGAACGGGGTGCGCGTCTCGAGCGAAACCGCCATGGCCGCACGGTCGACCTTGGTCAGGATGTCGTCGGGAAGGTAGGTGACCAGATCGGTCCGCAGGAGCTGGTCCATGACATCGTGCCCGCCTCGCTCGCCGTGCCCGTTGCCCGACGTCGGAGGCATCGGAGTCGCCCCGGGCACGAGCGAGATCGGATCCTCCCAATGCGAGACGAGCGCTTCGTACGCGCCGTCGATGCTCGGGGCCTCGAGCACTCGGCCGAGTTTGGCCACTTTGTTCGAGGGCAGACGTACTTGCCAGCGTTCCGGCAGCCGAGCCGGCCGACCGAATCCACCGCGCCAGGTGGAAGGCGCCGCAGAGCGCTCCCGACACCGCGGCGGAGCGGCGACGGCACGGGACCGGCGGCACGCCAGACACGATCCAACCAGGCGTGGCGGTTGTAACCGGCAAAGAGCTCGTCGCCCCCGTCGCCCGAAAGGGCGACCGTCACCGCTCGCCGGGCCACCGCCGCCACCAGGTGCGTGGGAAGCTGCGAACTGTCGGAGAATGGCTCGTCCCAGATCTCGGGGACCCGAGGTACGAGATCGAACACGTCCTGGGCGGTCATCTCGACCGTCGTGTGTTCCGTCCCGAGATGCGCGGCCACGGCGGAAGCCGATGCCGCCTCGTCGAATGCTTCGTCCTCGAAGGAAACCGTGAACGTGCGAACCGGGTGGCTGCTGTGGCGCTGCATCAAGGCCACGGTCAAGCTGGAGTCGATACCTCCGGAGAGCAGGGCGCCCACGGGCACCTCGGCCACCGTGCGGGCGCCGACGGCGTCGGACAGCGCGCCTTCCACGACTTCGATTGCCTCAGCATCGTCGGCCAGGGGCCGGAGCCGGCATGCTGCGTCAATGGCATCGTTGGCCGACCAGTACGCCACCTGTTCGGGCAGGCGCCCGGATGGCGAGCCGGGCTCGACGCATGACCCGGGCTCCGGGGCTGAGCTTGGCCAGACCCCGGTAGATGCAGCCCGGAGCGGGGACACAGCTGAGGCGGAGGTAACGCGCCACGGCATCACGGTCGACCCGCGCCTCGAACGTCGGGAGCGTGTGGAACGCCTTCAGCTCCGAAGCGAACGCGAAGACGGGGCCCGCCCATCCGTAGTAGAGCGGCTTCTCGCCGAATCGGTCGCGCGCGAGGTGCAGCCGGCGCTCGCGCCGGTCCCAGGCGGCGAAGGCGAACATGCCCTCTATCCGCTCCAGCGTGCGCTCGAGACCCCAGTGGTCGAATCCGCCGACCAGTACCTCGGTGTCCGATGTGCCCCGGATGATCAGCCCGGCGCCCTCGAGCTCCTCACGCAACGCCGAGGTGTTGTAGAGCTCGCCGTTGTAAGCTGATCGACCCAACGGGTACTGGGCGACAACATTGGCTGCTCACCTTGGCTTCCTCGCCCCACCACTTCGAGCCGGCGATGGCCGAATCCCACACCGCTCTCGGCGTCGACCCACGTACCGGCGGCGTCAGGGCCGCGATGGAGCCAGGGTGGAGGCCATGTCCCGAGCCAGTCGGTGCAGAGCATCCGGACCAGCGTCCCGGCGGGTGTCGAGAAGTCCGGCGATCCCGCACATCAGGCGACCCGCATCGGTTCGAGTGCGGCGGACCGCGGTAGGCGCATGTCCCGGGCCGAGGCCATGAGGGTGAGGAGCGCGTCCCAGCGGTCGGCAACGACAGGCAGAGCGAAATTGGCCGTGCATCGATCGCGGGCCGCTTGCCCCATGGCGTGTCGGCGTACCGGGTCCCGGACGAGCTCCGGACACGGCGCGGGCCAGCGCATCAGCGTCGTCGATGCCCACCAGGAGTCCAGTGCGTCCGTCCTCGAGAACCGTCGAGGCGCCGGCCACCCGGGTCGCCACGACAGGGAGCCCGCACAGTCCGGCCTCGATGAGCACTCCGGGCATTCCCTCACCGTCGGGCGCGCTCGGAAAGACGAACACATCGGCTTTTTGGAGGAAAGGCACCACGTCCTCTTGGAACCCGGTGACCTCTATTCCCGCAGTCTTCGCGTCTGCGTCGAGAGCGGATCGCAGAGGCCCGTCGCCCACCATGGTGGCGCGAGACGGGTAGACCATCGTGGCGCAGGCGCCGCACGAGTTGAATGAAGCGGTCGGGACGCTTGCCTTCGGTGAACGCGCCCACGAAGAGGAGCGAGACGCCATCGGCCTCGGGCGCACGCGGCGCCGGCCGGTAGTGCTCGGCGTCGCGCCCGTTCGGGATGACGACGATGCGCTCACGGGACACGGCCAGGACGTCGTGCAGATCGGCCGCGACGTCGTCGGAGACGGCGGCGCAGACCCAGGCCCGCCGAATCAGGGCCCGCCACAACAGGCTCTGGGGGCTCCGTCGGGCGGCGTTCCGGCCAGGTGCCGATGACGCAGTACGCAATGGGCGCGCCGGTGGTCAGAGCCACATACTTGAAAGCGTCACCGCCATGGGCCAGCACCAGCTCGGGGCTGAGGTCCCGCAGGACACGGGCCAGGCGGGCCAGGGCGGGCGGATGGAGTCCGCTGGCTGCCGCCGGGCCGCCCGGGAGGGCCAGGGAACGGTCGACGCGGACTCCGTTCTCCCCGTCGAACAGACTGACCAGGGTGTGCCCGCCCGCGGTGCCGCCGAACTCGTCGACCAGGGCCCGGGCAAAGACCTGGGCTCCCCGGCCGAGAGCAGTCGGGATGACGTGAAGGACCCTCGTGTCGCGTCGTGCCGAGGGATCGGGCCGGACTGGCGGGATTTGGCCCATGGTGATGCGCATTCTGCTCGGACTGGGGGCTGAATGGCCAGCGACGTGCAATTCCATCTAGATTTCGGGAGGTATCGGCGATCCTCCGCGCGCCGTTCTCCGAGTTGCAGGGAGGCAGGTGGGGTGGCAGCAAACAGTCCCGCCTCGAAGATGGTGACCAGGCTCCGCCGGACTGGCGTGCAGGCCTTTTCGAAGCTCCCGCCCCCGGCTCGGTTGGCCGTCCTGCACGCGCGGGGACGTTACGCACCCTGGGAGGAGGGATTCGACTTCACTCCGCCCACCCTCGGCGCAGGTGAGGTGGCCGGTGCACCCGACTTCGTGGGGATCGGGGTGCAGAAAGCCGGGACGTCCTGGTGGTACGAACTCATTGCAGCTCACCCGCAAGTAACGGCTCGTCCGGACCTGCACAAGGAGCGCCACTACTTCGACCGTTTCGCAATGAAGGCGTTCGGTCCCGCCGAGGTGGAGGGGTACCACGGCTGGTTCCCCCGCCGACCCGGCACAATCGCTGGCGAGTGGACGCCCGACTACATGCACATGCCCTGGGTCCCGGCCCTGATGGCCGAGGCCGCGTCCAAAACGAAGCTCCTCGTTCTCCTCCGCGACCCGGTCGAGCGGTTGCGCTCAGGGCTCTCGCACCACAGGGCGCAGCGGGGTCGAGTGACGGCCGAGGTATGGACGGACGCGGTCGACCGAGGTTTCTACGACTGCCAACTTGGTGGTTGGGCTTCCGTCTTTCCAGCTGATCGGCTCCTCGTGCTCCAGTACGAGCGGTGCATGTCGGATCCTGCAGGAGAGTTGGCCCGCACCTATCGCTTCCTCGGCCTGGACCCTTTTGAGCCCGAGGGCCGGGATCGCCGGGTCAGCGCGACCAAGCATCGAGCCCCCCTGCCCGAGGACGTGCGAAGACGCCTGGTTGATCTGTATGCCGCTGACGTTACGGCGCTGGCCAAGAACCACCCTGACCTTGAGCTCGATCGTTGGCCCAACTTCGCCTCCGCGGTGGTGCGATGATCAACGTCCTCTTGGCCAGTGACGCACCCGCCGCCACCAATCCCGCCGCGCACTCAGGGGTCGGTACGGACTATCCGGTGGCCATCCTCACCGCCTTGATCCTGGCGTACCTGGGCTATCTGATCCTCGACCGGGTGGCCCAAGGAGATTCCTATGCCAACCTACGCAAGGTCATGCGGGCCAGCCTCATCCTGCACCTGGTGTGCGCTCCGCTGCAGATCCTCGTCACCGATCGCTTCTACCACGGCGTCGCAGACTGGGTGCGCTACGTCAACCAGGGAGCCGCCTTGTCGTACAACCTGCGCGCCGGGGACTTCACAACCTCTGGGACGGGCATAGGGAAAATCATCGGCGACGGGGCCACGTCCATCTTTGGCGGGGTCATCATGACGGTCGTCGGGCCCAACAAGCTGGCGGCCTTCTTCGTGGCTAGCTTCCTCTCCTTCGTGGGATCGGTCTTCCTCTACCTGGCCTTCAAAGTCACGTTTCCTGAAGCCAATCGCGGCCGCTACGCACTGCTCCTGTTCCTGTTCCCCTCCATGCTCTTTTGGACGGCGGACATCAGCAAGGAGACCGGGATGCTCGTGGGCCTGGGCTTGGCGGCCTATGGCGTGGCGTTGATCCTGTCCGGTCGGGCTCTCGGCTACGTCTACGCGATCGTCGGAGGTGCCCTTGCTCTGGTGATCCGACCCGACGAACTGGTCATATTGGCTGTCGCTTTCGCACTGGCAATGGTCGTGCGGGGTCTCTTCCGCCAGGGTCGTGCGTTCCGCCCGCTTCGGGTCGCCGCCTCGGTCGTCGTGGTCGTCGGGTTCGTGGTGCTGACCGGTACCGAGGCAGCTCACTTCGTGCACGCTGCCGGCGGCAACGGACTCAGCGGGACATTGAACCAGGTGGGTGCCAACAACCAGGGCGTGGGGGCCGGCTTCGGGAGCAGTGCGGTGCCCTATTCGAGCAACCCCCTCTACTACCTCCGTGACGTGTACACGGTGTTGTTCGACCCCCCGCCTTTCCTGGCTCACAGCGTGACTCAACTTGCCGCAGCGGCCGAGAACACGCTGATCCTGGTCGTGATCTTGCTGTCGTTCCGTCAGCTGCGTTGCCTGTTCCGGGTCTCGCTGCAGCGGCCCTACGTCTTTGTCTGCCTGATCTACAGCGTGATGTTCATGTATGCATTCGCCGCGCTGGGGAATTTGGGTCTGATCACACGCGAGCGCACGTTGCTCTTGCCGTTCCTGTTCGTCTTGCTGTGCGTCCCCCTGGCGCCCGAGGGTCAGCACCCCTATCCGTGGCAGCTGCCGCGGAATCAAAGACGTCCGATCGCCGGATCGGACCAGCTCGCTCCGGCCGATCGGGACGACGATGGGGAGTGGACGGTCGTGGACGACGCTGCTGGCGCCGGCGCGCAGGAATGGTCGGCGGACTCTGTGGAGGATACGCAGACGGCGGACTGGTCTCCGGCCGAGTGGGTACCGGACACCTAGTGACCTGATCGTCCTCAGTTGGCGCGCAGCGTCGGTGGCGACGACGCGGCGCACGTGTCGCGCAACACGAGCGACAACCGCGCAACATGGAGACAACAGAGCACTGCGATGAGCGGACGGCAACCGCGAGTTGTGAAAACCGGCGTTCCTCCCGCCCGTTTCACAGCGTCAATGGCCAATTGGTCCTATATCCCGCGACGTCGACGGCGCCGATGCATTGGCTGTGCGTAGATATCTCGTTGCTCTCGTCTTCTTCGTCGCCATCGGCGTCGTCGCTTTGCCTGCCGGCGCGACGACACCATCGACCGTGTCACCGCCGTCCAACATGACGGCCGACTGCTCCGCAAATGTGGACTATCACATGCAACATTGGCTCAAGTCCCTGCCGGCGAACACGACGGTGGTGGCTCCGGCGGGCGCCTGCTATCTCGTCGATGGTGGCATGACTTTCGTCGGCTCTCAAGGGCTTGACCATCACAGGTGGGACCTGGGAGGACGAGTCAGCGCCGCAGCAGGGCGCCAGTCCGGATGACATGGATGCCGATCTTTTGGTTTCAAGGGGGATCGAACATCACGCTCGAGAACCTCATCATCGCCGGCTCGAGCCCCGGTGGCTACAACCCGGCGGGTGCGTTCGCTGCGGGAATCCGCTCCGACGGCGTGATCGGGTTGCAGATAAACCACGTCCACGTCGACAACGTGTGGGGTGACGGCCTGGAGTTGGCCCCCCTGCGGGCGGCCAATGACATCTCGAGCCAGATAATCAACCCGTCGGAGAACGTCTCAGTCAACGGACTCAGTGTAAACGGCGCGGGACGGCAAGGGGTGAGTCTGGTCAGTGTCACTGGGCGCCACGCTGACCGACGTCAAGCTCAGGCACGTCGCTATCAACAGCTTCGACGTGGAGGCCGACCAGTGGGACGAGGGCGCGAAGAACATCACGATCAATGGCTGCCAGACCGGCGAAGTCGGTGGATTCTTTGCCAACGGCGGATCCAGCGCCGAGGGCAGCTGGCGCACCGGCAACATCACGGTGGAGAACTGCACCATGATGAGTGCTGCCGGTGGGGACCCCATCCTGATCCAAGGACCCACCTCGGTGCCGCGTCCCCGGGGACCCTTCACTTTTGTGAACGACACCTTGCGATGCGGTGCCAGCGTCTACGTCTCGTGCATCCAGGCGAACGAGGCGGACCTCACCGTCACCAACTCCGACGTGATCTGGCCCGGGGGAGAAATCCGCGAGCCGGTTTTCCACCTCTTGAACAACAGCAGCCTCAGCCTCTCGGGTGACTCGATTTCGGGGTACACCACGAACGGCTGGAAGGACAACACGAGCACGGTGGCCATCGCCGGCGGGCAGTGGGTGCCGTACACGGGGTATGTGATCGGTCAGGACAGGCCGAATGGCGCCTCCACCACCGAGCACGACCGTGGCAGGCGGGACTGGGTCGACGAGCTCAACGACTTCGACGAGCTCAACGACGTCGAGCACGACTTCGAGCACGATACAAGCACCACCACGAGCACCACGAACCAACCGGCCGGCCTTACCTCGCTCGATCACCACCACAAGCAGAAGGGCACGCTGCTGTCGACCGGAGGTCCCAACACGGCCACCGTCCTCACGTCCGACCGCAACGATCCCCTGACCAGCCCGCTGGCTCGCTCAACGATCGCCCTCGACCTGGGCGCGGGAGCCATCGCCTTCGGTCTCCTCGAGGTGCGACGGCGCCGGCGGGTCCACGTCGTCCCCGCTGCCCACTCGGTGGAGGATCTGCTCGGCCGACCCCGACGACGCTCCGGAAGCGTCTGATTCCCCCACCCGGCTCCGGTCACCTCGGTTGCGGGGCAATGCCCCGCTCCCTCATCCCGCCGAGGGCGATCGGTGCCGGGGTTTTCCGGCTCCGGCCAAGAGGCGCTCGTAGACGTCGAGGGTGATCCGGATCACCCTCCGGTCGTCGAACTCCGCCCGGGCCCGGTTCAGAGCCGCCTCGCTCATCTCCCGCCGCCGCGCCGGGTCCTGTGCCAGTGTCCCCAACGCGTCGGCCAGTGCGGCGGCGTCACGGACCGGCACGAGCAGGCCGGTCACGCCATGGTCGACGACCTGCCGGCAGCCGCGGATATCGGTGGCCACGACCGGTACGCCACAGGCCGCCGCTTCCATTGCCGAGCGTGGAAACCCTTCCCGGTAGGAAGGCAGGACGAAGAGGTCCATGCCCGGATAGAGGTCTTCGACGTCGCTTGCGCTCCCCCAAGAAGACGACGTTGCCGATGTTCTCGGCCGCCCGCACGTCGTCCTCGGACAGAGCGTTGCTCTTGGCGGGGTCACTTGGTCCAACCACCACGATGGCCACGTCGGGATGGGTGTGCCGCAGCCGCCGGGCTGCCTCGAAGAGCTCGGCAAACCCCTTCTCCCAGACGAGCCGGCCGACGAGGCCGACGACCACTTTCCCATCGGCCACGCCCATTGAGCGCCGCGCCGCAGCGGCGAGCTCGGGTCGGGGTCTGAATCGCTCGAGGTCCACTCCGTTGCCCGAGCAGAACCAACTTGCGTGCCGGCACTCGCAGGCGGGCCAGGGTCACCAGGTCCTCCTCGTTCTGGATGAGCTCGGCCTGCGAACACACCGAGACGCCGCGCTCGAGCGAGTAGACCAGCGTCCGGCGGAGAGGCGGGTCGGTGTGCGTGGCGTAGAGGCCGTGCACGGTGTTGACCACGACCGGCACCCCGGCCAGACGGGCCGCAATCCGCCCGTACACCCCTGGTTTCGGGTTGTGGGTGTGCACGATGTCAGGCCGCAGCCGCCGAAAGATCCGGACCAGCTCGACCAAGGCCTGCGCGTCCTGTCCGACCGAGTTGGACCTCGTCGCATGCTGCACCGGCTCATGCCGGATACCCCATGCCGTCAGCTCACCCACGTAGGGGCCGGGGGCTGAGGCACCGATAACCTCCATGCCCGGCATCGGCGAAGGCACGCAGCTGAGGGCCCAGGAGGAGAGCCAGGCTCATGTCGGTCGTCGCCAGGTGCACTACCCGGCGCCCGTGCAACCCGCTCCCGACGTCTCCTGGACGTCACCGCCTCGCACCGGGCCCCGGCATACCGGCACCAGCTCGTCGTAGATGGCCTCGACCTCGCTCACGGAGCGGGTCACGTCGAAGAGGGTTCCCCGGGCCAGCGAACCCGCCGCCAGCCGCTCTCGGAGCTCGTCGTCGCGGGCCAGCGCGGTGATGGCGTCGGCCAGAGCGTCTGGGTTGTTCGGGCGGGACCATCAGGGCGTCCACGCCGTCGGTCCAGAGGTTCGGGATTTCGCCCACCGCCGGGACCACCAGCGGCACGCCCATCGCGGACGCCTCCATCAAGGTCACCGGGAGCCCCTCATGGCGCGAGGGCAGGACGAAGAAATCGGCCGCTGCGAGCAGGCGGAGCACATCAGAGCGCGCACCGGTGAAGCGGAACCGGTCGCCCGAGCTCAAGGCTGGCGCGTTGCGCTTCGAGTTCCTCACGGAGCGGCCCCTGGCCCACGTCCACGAAGTGGACGGGCACGCCGCGCGCGCCGACGATCGCCGCGGCTTGGAGCAAGACGTCGTGACCCTTTTCGCGCCGTAGGTTGGCCACGGTCAGCGCGAGCAGCTCACCGTCGGCCAACCCGAACTCTTGGCGCACCTCGCGGCGCGCGATCTCAGCGGCGCGCCCGAGCCTGCTGCACCGGCTCCATCTCTATCCCGTGAATCACGACCGTGGCGCGGCGGCGCAGAGACGGTGGCAGCGATTCCTTGGCCGCCTGCGACACCATCGACGAGGCGGTCGTCCAGCCCGATGGTCGCCCGGTTGAGCACCTTGACGAGCGACTGACATCTTGTCCCACATGCTGTGCTCGGTGTAGACGAGTGCCGGCCGGCGTCCTCGGCGTCGTGCTGACGGCAGCAACCATGCGCCCGAGCGTTGCCGCGTGGGGCAGGTGCGAGTGCATGACATCGAAGTCGCCCTGCCGCAGCAAGGCCGCGCAACCGGAGTGTCCAGCCGAGATCGCGGTTCGATGCCGCCCCGAGCGAGTGTACCGGTACGCCGGCGTCGGTCAGCTGGGGGACGAGCGCGTCGAAGTCCTCGAGCATGTAGGCAACCTCGTAGTCAAAGCGGTCGCGATCGCCGTGGCGCACCATGTGAACGAGCAGCTGTTCGGCGCCGCCGTAGCCCATGCACTTGATGAACAGGAGGATGCGACGCCGCCTGACCACCGCTGGTATCAGCGCGCCTCCGACTGTCTCCATATGGCTGCTCGCTGGCTGCACGCTTCGGCCCTCCGCAACGCCACGTGGACAGTACGCCAAGCCGGCGGGCACGTCGCGAAGTGTCTCCTTGCACTCGACGTGAACCCTTGCCGATCGCCACGCGAACAGGGAGTGTCCCGATTTCGCGGTCCAGTGCTCCTTTTCGCACCCTGGGCCGAATCGGACTATTTTATTGTGCGCGGACGCGCTCACATTGTGCCCTCAGGCTGCGCCTGAGGGTCGAAGTGGGCCGCCGCCCCGGCCCGAGTCCTGACGATCGGCCCGGGACCGGTAAGACGTGTTGTCTGGGAGGGAAGGCCGAGCATGACCGATACTGAAGAGCCTCCTCTGTCGCCGAAACGGAACCAGTGAACAGACCCTTCTCAGCGACCAAACCGGCTCACGCAGCAACCAAGCCTTCCGGCACCAAAGAGCGGGAAGTCTGAGTCGGTGCGCTCGGTCCTTCGGTCGCTCGGCTTGAAGTCTCTGCGTCTGTATATCTCCCTATACATCGTCCTCTCCCTCATCGGCGCTGTCAGCCAGGCGGTCCTCTTGTTGGTCATTTCAGAGGTTGCGCTGGCCGATGTCGAGGGCAAGCACGCGTTCCACGGTCTTGGGCCCACCCTCACGCCGAGGACAGCGCTCGTCGTGCTGTGCGTGGTGTTTCCACTCTCCTTTATCGTCAGCATCTCAGCACGCTGGTCAACACATCGATCTCGGAGCAGGCGCTGAGAACGACCCGCACACGCCTCATCGACGGGATACTTCAAGTCCAACTGGGCATTGCAGTCAAGTCAACGCCTCGGGCACCTCCAACACCTCCTCGTTCAGAACAGCGGGGCCGCGGGCGGTGTCATCGTCGAGCTTGACTGGCGGCATCCAATCGCTCCTCATGATGCTCGCGCTTTTGGGGGTGGCCCTGGCGGTCGATCCCGCTGCGGCCATCGCTGTGGTCGTTATCGGCATTCGTGCTCTTGCAACTGCTTCGGCCGCTCAACAAGCGTGCCAAGCGGATGAACCGCGAACTTTCCCAGTCCACCAGAGCCATGGCCACTCGAGTGACCGAATACAGTCGCTTGGCCCGGGACTTCCGACTGTTCGGAGTGGAGGACCGGATCCTGGACATGCTCCGCGGGATGGTCCGGGACACGGGGCGCATCTACCGCAGGGCTTCGATCAACGGCAGCATCGCTCCCATCCTCTACCAGACCTTCTCGCTCGGAATCGTCGTCGCCATCGTCCTCATTGGTTCCGGGCACGCGCAGTTCGCCAAGAACGGATTCGTTCTCATTCTCGTGATGCGAGGGATCGGCTACGGCGCGGGCGTCCAGAGCTCCATCCAGGGCATACGGAGCTCCCAGGGCATGCTGGAGGACCTCATGATCGACGTCCATCAATACGATGACGCTCGAGTGGTGGCCGACGCGGCGCCGCCCAAGACATTCGAGGTGGACTTCAACTCCGTGGAGTACTCCTACGACGGGGTGACGCTGGCCCTTCGCGGCACCACCATGCACATCCCGGCGGGAAAGATCGTCGGCATGCTCGGGCCGTCGGGCAGCGGCAAGACGACAATCAGCCAGCTCCTGCTGGGTCTACGCGAGCCCTCGAGCGGTCATAGCCACGATGGGCGGGGTGGACGCGGCGGCGATTTCGAAGAGCGATGCACACAACACGGTGGCACTCGTGCCCCAGGAACCGGTGCTCCTGCAGGGTTCGATCACGGACAACATCAATTTCTTTCGGGATTTTGAAGAACACGAAGTCATCGAGGCGTCGAAGTTGGCACACCTGCACGAGGACGTTGCCCGGATGCCCGAGGGTTACGGGACGTTCGTGGGCGAGGGCGGCGGTGCCCTGTCGGGCGGGCAGAAGCAGCGCCTCGCCATCGCACGTGCGCTTATCGGCACCCCGAAGCTCATCGTTCTCGACGAGCCGACCAGCGCGGTGGACGGGCGCACCGAAAAGCTGATCCGCCAGACCCTCTCCGCGCTCAGAGGGCACGTCACCGTCGTGATCATCTCGCACCGCATCGAGACGACGGCGCAGTGCGACCTGCTCCTGGTCCTGAGCGAGGGGAAGATCGCGGATTTCGGCGAGCGGGAGGCGGTTCTGGCCGGACCGGCCTATCAGAGCATCGTGTTGACCCGGAACGAGGTTGTCGACGACCACACCTCGGGAAATCGACCCACACCCACCCTGCGGACGCCAACGATTCCGGCTCGTGGGTGAACGGGACGTGGCGCCAGACACGTCGCCTGACCACGCCAATTCGGCAGTCCCGGCTCGGGCCCATAGCATCCGGAACATGGCAGATCTCATCCGCATGGGCGACGACGGCAACCTGGTCGTCCCCGACGAACCCATCATCCCGTTCATCGAGGGCGACGGCACCGGCGTCGACATCTGGCCCGCCGCCAAGCTCGTCCTCGACGCCGCCGCGGCGAAGCATGGCCACCGGGTCGCCTGGAAGGAGGTGCTGGCCGGCCAGAAGGCGTTCGACGAGACAGGGAGTTGGCTTCCCGACGAGACGGTCGACGCGTTCCGGGAGCACCTGATCGGCATCAAGGGACCCGCTGACCACGCCGGTGGGCGGCGGCATCCGCTCGCTCAACGTGGCCCTGCGCCAGATCCTCGACCTCTACGTCTGCTTGCGACCGGTGCGCTGGTTCGCGGGCGTCCCTTCGCCCGTTGTGCACCCCGAACTGGTGGACATGGTGATCTTCCGGGAGAACACCGAGGACGTCTACGCCGGCTACGAGGTCAAGGAGGGCACGCCGGAGGCCGACAAGCTGGCCGCTTTCCTGCGGGCCGAAATGGGCTGGCCCATCCGCGAGGGCTCGGGCATCGGCATCAAGCCCATCTCGGAAATGGGCTCGAAGCGACTCATCCGGGCCGCCATCAACTACGCCCTCGAGCGCAAGCGCAAGTCGGTCACCCTCGTGCACAAGGGCAACATCCAGAAGTTCACGGAAGGCGCCTTCCGCGAGTGGGGCTACGACCTGGTCCGCGAGGAGTTCGCCGATGTGGCCGTCGGGTGGGACGACTGCGACGGGAATCCCGGGGACAAGCTGCTGGTCAAGGACACCATCGCGGACATCACGCTGCAGCAGGTGCTGACCCGACCATCGGACTTCGACGTCATCGCCACCACCAATCTCAACGGCGACTACCTGTCCGACGCTCTCGCCGCCCAGGTGGGCGGCATCGGCATCGCGCCCGGAGCCAACATCAACTACGTCAGCGGCCACGGCATCTTCGAGGCCACCCACGGCACGGCGCCCAAGTACGCCGGCCAGGACAAGGTGAACCCCGGCTCGGTTCTGCTCTCGGGTGTTCTCATGTTCGAGCACATCGGATGGAACAACGCCGCATCCGACATCGTCCACGCGCTCGAGGCGACCATCGCGGACAAGATCGTCACCTACGACTTCGCCCGACTGATGGAGGGAGCGACCGAGGTGAAGACCTCGGAGTTCGCCTCAGCCATCGTCGACCGGCTCTGAGCCGGGACCACTCCCGGCGATTCCCAACCACCGACACTTCACGCGAGAGAAAGGTCAGCCCTCATGGCCAAGTCACCAATCCACGTCACCGTCACCGGCGCCGCCGGTCAGATCGGCTACTCGCTCCTGTTCCGGATCGCCTCGGGCCAGCTCCTGGGCCAGGACCAGCCCATCGTGCTGCGTCTGCTGGAAATCGAGCCGGCCCTGAAGGTGCTCGAGGGTGTGGTGATGGAGATCGACGACTGCGCGTTCCCATTGGTGCACGACATCGTGCCGACCTCCGACCTCAAGACCGCCTTCGACGGCACCTCGTGGGCCCTCCTTGTCGGCTCCATCCCGCGCAAGGCCGGCATGGAGCGCGGTGATCTGTTGAGCGTGAACGGCGGCATCTTCAAGCCGCAGGGACGAGCCATCGCCGAGAACGCCGCCTCCGACGTACGCATCCTCGTCGTGGGCAATCCGTGCAACACGAACTGTCTGATCGCTCGTTCGAACGCCCCCGAGGTGCCCGCCGAGCGCTGGTTCGCCATGACCCGCCTCGACGAGAACCGAGCCAAGGCTCAGTTGGCCGCCAAGGCGAACGCGCCGGTGGCCGACGTGAGCAATGTGGCGATCTGGGGCAACCACTCGGCCACGCAGTACCCGGACTTCGCCAACGCGAAGAATCGGTGGCAAGGCTGCGACCGAGGTGATCACCGACACGGAATGGCTCGAGGGCGACTTCATCACGACGGTCCAGAAGCGGGGTGCCGCCATCATCGACGCCCGCGGCTCGTCCTCGGCCGCCTCGGCCGCCTCGGCCGCGATCGACACGGTGGTGAGTCTGCGCACCGCCACCGCACCTGGTGACTCCTTCTCCGTTGCCGTCGCCAGCTCGGGCCAGTACGGGGCTCCGGAGGGCCTCCAGTTCGGCTTCCCGGTCACTTCCGACGGCAAGGGCGGCTGGTCCGTGGTCGAGGGCTTCTCGCACAGCGCATTCGCCCAGGACCGCATCAAGGTCACGACCGACGAGCTCGAGGCCGAGCGCAACGACGTCAAGGGGCTTGGGCTGATCGGGTAGTACCCCCGGTACGATGCGGGGCTTGAGAAGTCCCGCGCCAACCCCGCACGCACACGTCGCCGTCACCGGCTGTTCGCAGCCGTGAAATCACGGCGAAACACATGCCTGGCACCCTGAGGCCCGTGGGAGACCTGTTCGAAGGCTATGGAGCGAAGGCCCAGGGTCTGACCCTGGCCGCCTTCGACGAAATGGTGGATGGCGCCGGTCGGACCCGGGAGCCCTACGGCGGCGTGGCCTCCTCGCTGGCCCAGATGGGTCCCGACGACGTGTCCGCCCGAGCGTTGCGGTTGGCCCGGGCTTTCATGGATCAGGGGGTGACGTTCGACCTTGATGGCGAGGAGCGACCGTTCCCGCTCGACGTGGTGCCCCGGATCTTCACGGCGTCAGAGTGGACGAAGGTCTCCGATGGGGTCGCCCAGCGGGTGCGGGCTCTCGAGCTTTTCCTGGCCGATGTCTATGGCGCGGCGCGGATCGTCAGCGACGGCCTGATCCCCCACGAGGTCGTCACGAGCTCCCCGGGTTTCATCCGGGCCGCCCACGGTTTCTCGCCGCCGAACGGAGTGCGGATCCACGTGGCCGGGATCGACGTGATCCGGGACGAGGACGGCGAGTTTCGCGTCTTGGAGGACAACCTGCGGAGCCCTTCCGGGGTGAGCTACGTGCTGGCCAACCGAGCTGCCATGGCGCGCGTGCTGCCCGAGCTCTTCTGGGGTCAGCCCATTCAGATGGTCACCGACTACCCGGCCCGCCTGATCAACGCACTGCGCCGGGCTGCACCGTCGTCGGTCGCCGACCCGACAGTGGTGGTCCTGACGCCAGGCGTGCACAACTCGGCCTTCTACGAGCACGCACTCCTGGCCCGCCTCATGGGTGTGCACCTGGTCGAGGGACGGGACCTGGTGTGCCACGGCACGGACGTCTTCCTGCGCACGACCGAAGGCGAAGTGCCGGTCCACGTCATCTATCGACGCATCGACGACGACTACCTCGACCCGCTCCAGTTCCGGCCCGATTCACTGGTCGGCTGCCCCGGCATCATCAACGCGGCTCGGGCCGGACGGGTCTCCATCGCCAACGGCGTCGGCAACGGGGTGGCCGACGACAAGCTCGTCTACACGTACGTGCCGGCCATGATCCGCTACTACCTCGGGGAGGATCCGATCCTCCAGAACGTCGAGACCATGCACCTCGAGGACGACTCGGTGCGCAAGGACGCGCTAGGGCGGCGGGACGAGCTCGTCTTCAAGCGGGTCGACGGCTCGGGCGGCAAGGGGCTTGTCATCGGACCGGCGGCCACCGGGGCCGAACTCGACGAGCTGGCGCTCGAGGTGGAGACCGATCCCCGTCATTGGATCGCCCAGCGAGTCGTCGCGCTCTCGACGTCGCCCACCTGGGTCGACAACTCCATGGTGCGGCGCCACGTCGATCTGCGTCCTTTCGCCGTCAACGACGGCGAGGACATCTGGGTCCTCCCGGGCGGCCTGACTCGGGTGGCGCTGAGCGAAGGGCGGTCTCGTCGTCAACTCGAGCCAGGGCGGGGGCTCCAAGGACACCTGGGTCGTGGGGGGAGGGCTCACCATGCCCGTGCTGCCTCCCCGCCAGGCCACTCCGCTCGTCGCCGGCCCGCCGATGGATCCCGGCCCGTTGCCCGACTCCGACTTCGGAGTGCAACAGCAACAGCAACAGCAGCAGCAACAGGCCGAGCCGTGACTCGAGCCCTTCTCAGCCGGGTGGCCGAGAACATCTTCTGGGTCGGCCGCTACGTGGAGCGGGCCGAAGGCACTGCTCGCATCCTCGACGTCTCGGTCTACCAGGCACTCGAACAGAGCGACGTGGAGGGTTCGAACGCGGCACGGCGACTGCTCGCCGTCATGGGCCTGCCCGACAGCGGGACCGATACGCTCTGGCAGGCCACCGAGCGTCTGGCCACGGACCCGAACCAGCACTCGTCCATCGCTGGCGCACTGGCTGCCGCACGCGAGAACACCCGGGCCGTTCGCCATGTCGTGCCGGTGGAGTTCTGGGAGCACATCAACGCCACCTGGTCCCAACTGCCCCAGCAGTGGGAGGTGAGCCGGGTGGCCGGACCCGCCCTCTACCTCTCGTTCGTCAAGACGCAGTGCGCCGGGATGATGGGTTTGGCCGACACCATGATGAGCCGGGACCAGACGTGGCTCTTCTTCACCCTCGGTCGCTGTCTCGAGCGCACCGACGTGGTGGCCCGCCAGCTCACCACCGTGGCCTTCGACGAGGTCCACGACAGCGGGCTGGTCATGCTGCTGCGCTCCTGCGGGGGATACGAGCCCTATCTGCGCCTGTCCCAGGGCGTGGTCGAGCCCGGTCGGGTGCTCGACTTCCTCCTGCGCGACCGCCTGTTCCCGCGCTCGGCCTTTGCGTCGCTCACGCTGGCCGAGGAGTGTCTCGATCAGATCAACGCCGGGCGCGACGGAACCTGGGAGGACGCCCGAGGTCTGGTCGGTCTCGCCCGGGCCGAGCTGGAGTACTCCGCTCCGGCGACCCTGGCCCGCGGGCTCGAGACCCGCCTCGAGCGCCTGCAGTCCTCCATCTCGGCCGTGTCCGACGCGGTGACGGCGCGCTACTTCGCCCAGGATCTGCCGACCCAGTGGCGCAGCGGGGGAGCGCTGCCATGATCCGCTCCGAGGGCTGGCGCCTGCGGGTGGTCCACGAGACGCGCTTCGACTACGACTCGTCCGCCCGGGCCTCCTACAACGAGCTCCGGCTGACCCCGCGCACCGAGCTGCGCCAGACCGCGCTCGAGACGAAGATCACCACGATGCCCGGTGCCCAGCAGTACTCCTACGTGGACTACTGGGGAACCCACGTCGTCGCCTTCAACGTCGACCGCCGCCATGAGGTCCTCTCCATCACCGGCAACGCGTTGGTCGACACACAGACATCCGAGCAGCCTGACGACTGCGCCTGGGACGACGTCGGCGATGCCGCCCTCACCATGGCGGACCACCTCCAACACAGGCTCTACACCCAGCCGAGCCCTGAACTGGCTGCGATTGCGGCCGAACTGCGCAGGGCGAAGCCCCTGGACACGGCCCGGGCCGTGTTCGAGTACACCCACGGTGCGCTGCGCTACATGCGCGGTGTCACCGGCGTGCACACTTCGGCCAACGAGGCCTATGCCGATGGCGCCGGGGTGTGCCAGGACTTCGCCCACCTCGGGCTTGCCCTGTGCCGCGCGGTCGGTCTGCCCAGCCGCTACGTCTCGGGCTACTTCCACCCGGACCCCGACGCCGCCATCGGCGAGGAGGTGACGGGCGAGAGCCACGCCTGGGTCGAGGTGTGGACCGGCAAGTGGTGGGGGTACGACCCCACCAACGACCTCGAGGTGGGTGAGCGCCACGTTGCGGTCGGGCGTGGGCGCGACTACTCCGACGTGCCGCCGGTCAAGGGCATCTACGCCGGCAACGCGGAGAACGCCATGCGGGTCGTGGTGCGCATGACAAGGACCCACTGACCGTGTTGACTCGGATGCGCATCTGGGTGCCCGATGCTCCGGGCGTGCTGGGCGCCGTCGCCGCCGAGATCGGCGCGGTGCAAGGGGAACGTGGTCGGCCTCGAGGTGCTCGAGCGCGAAGCCGGCGTCGCCATCGACGAACTGGTGGTGGAGCTGCCCGACGAGGCGGGAGCGGTCGACGCGGTGTGCCGCGGCGTGCGCAACGTGCCCGGGGTCGGGGTCGAAGAGGTCACCGAGCTCTTCACCGAGGCTCCCGATCGGGAGGACACGGTGCTGACTGCGGCCACCGCCATCGTGGCCGCGGCCACGCCGACAGCGGCCTTGGCCGCGCTGACCGGCCGCCTGATCTCGCTGTTCGACCTGTCCTGGCTGGCCTTGGCCGACGAGGAGTGGCAGCGGGTTCGTCGAGACCCATGGCGAGGACGTCCCATCGGTGCAGTGGGTGGCGGCGTTCGCCGAGGGCTCGCGCAGCGGGGCCGACCCGGCCAACGACACCATCCGTTCGGGGGTCTTCGTCGAACCCGTCCCCGACGCCGGGCTCACCGTCTGCGGTGGCCGGCCCGTCGCCATCCGGCGCAGGGAGCGCCGGGAGATTGCCATGCTCGTCATGGTGGCGGCCCGCTTCGTCCTGGCGTTGGGCGGGGCGGGCCACGGCTGCGTTCTGACGGCGCCGGCGCGCACCTTCTAATCTCCCGGGCCATGATGCGCATCGGCTTCGTGGGTTCGGGCCTCATTGCGTGGGCCCACGGGCTCGGACTCAAGGCGATGATCGACGGGGGCGTGATCGACGCCTCCATCGTCACGGTCCACGATCCTCGGGAGCGCCAGGCGCAGGGCTTCCTCGACGTCGTCGGCGGAGACGGTGCCGAGCTGGCGGCCGACGCGACGCGAGGTGGCCGAGCGGGCCGACGTGGTCTGGGTCTGCACGCCCACCGTCGGCCCACCGCCCGGCCATGGACGCCGCGCTGGCCGCCGGGCGGCCCGTCTTCTGCGAGAAGCCGCTCGATCGCGATCTGGCGCGGGCCCAGTCGATGGCCGAGTCGGCGGCCGCCTCCGGGCTGGCCACCCAGTGCGGGCTCGTGCTGCGCAGCGCCCCCGTCTTCCGTGCGCTGCGTGACCTGGTCGCCGGAGGGACGTTCGGGCGCGCCCATGGCCGCCGATCTTCCGGGACGACCAGTTCTTCCCCATCCAGGGTCACTACGCGTCGCAGGTGGCGGTCCGACGTCGACGCAGGCCGGCGGTGGGTGCCTCATTGAGCACTCCATCCACGACGTCGACATCCTGCGCTTCTGCTTCGGCGAGGTGCGCCAGGTCTCGGCCCGCACGGCGAACTTCGCCGGATTCGAGGGGATCGAGGACCTCGCCGCCGTCACGATGAGCTTCGAGTCGGGACTCGAAGCACAGCTCACGAGCGTGTGGCACGAGATCTTGACCCGTGGCTCGACCCGTCGCATCGAGGTGTTCTTCCGAGACGCCATGGTGTGGCTCGACAACGAGTTTCGCGGACCCCTGCACATACAGACCGGAGACGGAACCGAGGTGCGCGACTGCCCCTCCCCGGCGTGGGTCGACGACCTTGCCGCTGGCCGAACGACGAGGTGGGCCTGGCCGTGCGGGCGTACGTGGAGGCGGACCGGGCCTTCGTCGACTCCGTGCACGGCGGGCACGGCGCCCGAGCCGAGCTTGGCCGAGGCGGTGGAGGCGCACCGCCTGGTCGACGCCGCCTACCGCTCGGCCGCCGAGCGGAGATCCGATCTCGCATTACTTGACGTGCGAACGCTTCTCCCGGTGCAGCAGCGTGAGCTTCCGGTCTTTAGGGTCTGAGGTCATGGACATCGTCGCGCTGTTGCAGGAGATCTACGGCCGAGTGCCACCGCTGGCCGCAAGCGCGGTGGAGGGGCTCGACGCCGCGCAACTGGCCTGGGCGCCATCGGCCTGAGTCGAACTCGGTCGGGTGGCTGATCTGGCACCTCACCCGGGTCCAGGACCATCACATCGCCGAGGTGCTCGAGTCGGATCAGCTCTGGGTGGGCGGGGACTGGGCAGCCCGCGTCGGGCTCGAACCCGATCCGACGAACACCGGATACGGGCACACGCCCGCACGAGGTCAGCTCGGTGCGTCCCGAGGACCCGACGTGCTGGTCGACTACCTGGGGGCGGTCGACGCCCGGACCTCCGACTTTCTGAGGGCCTGAGCCCCGCGGATCTCGAGCGGGTGGTGGATCGGCGCTGGACGCCGCCTGTGACCCTCGGCGTCCGGTTGGTGAGCGTGGCCGATGATTGCCTCCAGCACGTCGGCCAGGCGGCCTACGTCCGTGGCCTGCTGCTCCGACAGGGCTGAGGCCTGGTCCCCACCTCGGGGTGCTGCGAGGAGGGAGTCCTTCTGCCCGAACGGGTAGCTTTTCCCTCAGGGAACCTTGTGGTCGTATTTCAGGGTGCGGGCCCTCGGGCCGGCCCGGATCGCGGGGTCAGGGGCGAAAGTGGGTGCGCAGTGACGAGACAAGCCGAGCAGACTGCCACCAGGATTCCGTCCGACGGCGGTGCCACCGGCCACTTCCTCCAACCCAAGTGGGGCAACGCCCCCTGGGGCACGGGAACGCTTGCGGGACCGATTCGACGTGGTCAGCCCGCTCATCACCGGGAACTCGGTGCTCGACGTCGGCTGCGCCTCGCGCTACGGCAAGCCCGACTGGTTGCACGGGTTCCTCCGCGACCAGGTGCCCGAACTGGTCGGGATCGACATCAACGAGGGGGTCATCCGCCAGCTCCAGGACCAAGGGCTTCAACGTGCGCCTGGCGGACGCACAGAACTTCGACCTCGGGCGCACCTTCGACACGGTCTTCGCGGGAGAGCTCATCGAGCACCTGGGAAACGTCGACGGCTTTCTCTCCAGCGCCCGTCGGCATCTCGGGCCCGGTGGGCAGCTCGTCCTCACGACGTCCGAATGTCTTCTACGTCGGGAACTTCGTCTATCGCTGGGGTGGCCACGGCACCGTGCACCCCGAGCACACCTGCTGGTATTGCGAGGACACGCTGCGTCAGATCATCGAGCGCAACGACTTCGCCAGCGTCGAAATCTCGTTCATGGGGCACTCCAGCCCGACCCGTCTGCGCAAGATCGCGAGCTACTCGGCGCAGCACATCTTCCCGCCTCGCCTGGCCATGGACACACTCATCGCGGTCGCCACCGTCGGCGACTGAGCAACGCCGACCGGCCGTCAGCCGGTTTCGGCCGCCCGCGTGGGCATGCGGACGTATTCCACGTGATGGTGGACCGTCTCGTAGCCGAGTTTGAGGTAGATCGGCGCACCCATCGGTGACGCCTGGAGTGACACGGACGAAGCGTTTCTCCTGAAGGCCAGATTCGTGACCCACACGGTGACGAGTGCACCGAGGCCCGAAGTGCGTGCACCGGGCAGCGTGCCGACCCATTGCACGGTGGCTGCCCCGTCGCTCTCGTAGACCAGCGCGGTGGCGACGGGATCGTCCCCCTTCGAGGCGACGCACGATGTGTGCTGCGGGGTCCGCCAGGACGGCGTCGGGATCGTCGAAGAGATCGGGGTGCACCTCGGGCGGCATGCCGTAGGTGGCATAGGCGGCCGAGTTCACCTCGACGAACTGCCGCACGCCGCCGACGTCCTCCACCTCGCGCAGCGAAATGCCCTGCGGGTGCCGAACGTTCGGGAAGGGGAGCAGCGCACACCATGTCGGGCGTCTCGGACCCGAAGAGCTCGAGTCCCGCCGCCAGGCAGGCGGCCCGCAGGTCCTCGTCCTCGCCGTTGTCCCGCACCGGCACCGTGTAGCCCCTTCCGAGTCCGCCGAAGAAGGCGTCCGCCCGGGCCACCAGCTCGGTGGGCGAGACGTCCGGTTCGAGGCGGAAGGCCGTGTTGGCGATCATGGGAATCCACGTTCCTCCCGCGCACAACACAATGCCGTCGTGTTCCTCGAGCGCGCCTCGGGTGCCGAAGTGCGTCAGTGCCCGGCTGTACGCGACCAGCGTCCGGTGGACCAGGGAGACGTGCTGCGCGGAGTGGACTCGGGCTCGTGCGCCATGAGGGCAATAGTTGCCCGCCGGTCGCCATCCCACCAATCAGGTTGGCGACCGGCGGCTTGCACGACGCCCGAGCCGTCGATGCATCCACGTGGTCAGCCGATCTCGAAGACCGGATGCTTCGGTGCCGCCAGCCGCCCACTCTTCGTCGGTGGCGTCGGGGGTGACGCCGTCGAAGAACATGCCGACCTCGAACTTCCACTTGCGCAGGTAGGCCCGCAGCACCGGCACGGCGTCGGCCGGGGGCGATCTCGGTGGCCCGGCAGATCTGGCGGCGCCGCCCGAGGATCAGGACCATGTGCCCGTCGGCGTGGCGCACGTTGCGTACCCACTGGGTCTCGCCCCGGGGCGCCACGAGGTACTGGGTTCCGTCCAGGGTGCAAGAGGTTGACCGGAGTGTGGTGGAGCTCACCGCTGGTGCGGCCCCGGTGCTCGAGTACCCGGGACCCGAGGACGCTCACGCCCATGCGGGTGAGGCCGGCGACGACCTTGTTGAAGACGTGCTTGGTGAACCAGTCCGGGTCCTTGTAGTGGGCCGTGGCCGCTGTCTTCGGGGCTGATGGTGATGGTGCTCATGGTGACCTCCTCGGTGCTGTTCTCCATGAACAATGATCCTAAATGTGAACACTGTTCTTGTCAAGTACTTGTGTTCTCGAATGAGAACGTCCAGACTGGAGGGCATGCCGACCGCTTCTGCACCACGGACCGCCCGCGAACGGGTCCGGGAGGAGCTGACCGGGGAGATCCTCTCGGTGGCCCGGGAACAGTTGGCTCGAGACGGGGCTGCCGCCCTTTCCCTGCGCTCCATCGCCCGGGACCTGGGCATGGCCCCCTCCGCCCTCTACCGGTACTTCGACGGGCGTGACGCCCTCCTCAGCGCCCTCATCCTGGCGGCCTACGAGTCGCTGGCCGAGTGCGCCGAAGCGGCGGCCGATCGGGCCGCCGGCACGGATGCGTCCGAGGCCGAGCGCTTCGCCGAGGTGCCCCGGGCCGTGCGCAGTTGGGCCCTGGGGCACCCGCACGAGTGGGGCCTCGTCTTCGGGACGCCCGTGCCGGGCTACGAGGCGCCCGAGGAGACGGTCGTCCCCTACGCCCGGATGGCGGCGGCCATGGTGCGCCCGGTCGTCGAAGCCGAGGCGGCCGGGCGCCTCGGCCGGCCAGAGCACCGAGCGCCGGTGACCGATGACCTCGCCCAGGCCATGGCCCCGATCACCGAGGGTCTCTTCCCCGGCATGCCGGCCGAGAACGTGCTGCTCGCGGCGCAGGCCTGGACCACCATGATCGGGGCCGTCAGCCTCGAGGTCTTCGGCCACTGGCGGGAGACGATCCTTCAACCAGGCTTGTACTTCGATCGCACGATCGCCGACCTGGCGAGCTCCCTCGGCCTGGTCTGACGCCTGGCCAGCCCGCTCAGCGCAGCCGGGCCCGCAGCGAGTCGACCTGGGCCTGGAGGTCCTCGAACCGGGCGGCGTCAGGTCCTCCAGGGCGGGTCACCAGCTCGCCCACGACCGCGACCAGGTCGGCCAGCTCCCCACTGGGCTCCTGTGTCCGGATCTGCGAGAACGGGAGCGCAATGATGACCCGGTTCGTCGGCCCCGTTCGAGCCACCGGGGGCGACGTCGCTCACCGCGGGCGTGGCCTTCTCCAGCTTCGGAGCCTTGACCGGCTTGGCCGGTTTCTTGGATCCCTCAGACTTGGCGGGTGACATGGAGGCGGGCACGCGCGCCATTTGAGCACCGCGCCCTGCGCCTGGCAACAGGTTCCGCCAAGCCGTCGGTTGAGGCCCAGCCGCTGGTGGGCTGGGCCTGGGGGTGTGACTCAGCCCAGGACGGGCAGCTTCACCTCGATGCCGTTGTGGGCCAAGAAGGCCAACTTGTGCTCGAGGGCGTTCTGCCAATCGACCATGTCCTTGTCGAACTGCATGCGATCGCCGTCCTCGCACGCGTGCTCGAGCTCGTCGAACGCCACGTCTTCGGCGTCCAGCAGGGAGCGGTACTTCAACAGGAAGTGGTCGTCGATCGGCTGATGCACGTCGTACCTCCTACTACCGGTCCGACCTCTGCGAGCCGGTCCCGACAACCTACTCCTGTCACCTTTTGTTCGCATAGGAGCGGGGCCAAAAAGCCCCTCGACTGGGTCCGAATTGTCGGCCAATCGCAATATTCGGGCCATCCTGCCCTGGTCCAGCGGCCAGCCCTACCAGTTCCGGCGCAGGCGGTGGTAGAGGCGGGGGAGCAGGGAACGGAAGACCATGGCGGCGTCGATCAGCCCCGACACGCTGATCTCGAGGGAGGGGCTGCCGGCCCGGGCCAGGATCCGCCGCGAGACCGTCTCGACCGAGCGGGTCATGAGACGCGGCGGCCGGCGCAGTCCCCGCCCGAGCGCGCTCAGGCCGAGGTCGGTTGCCATGAAGGCCGGGTACACGACGTGCACGTGCACGCCCTTGGGTCCGAGGCGGAACGAGATGGACTCGCTGAAGGCGGAGAGCGCCGCCTTCGACGACGGGTAGGAGCCGGGCCCGGGCGAGGGCAGCCGGCCGCCGTCGGACGACACGTTGACGATGATGCCGCGGCCCCGTGCGGCCATGGCGCCCTGGACGGCCAGCGTCGCCGCCACCGGAGCGAAGAAGTTGACGTCGAAGGTGCGGCGGAAGTCCGCTTCCGTGATGTCGACCAGCCGGATGCCGGGATCGGTCGCCGCGTTGTTGATCAGGACGTCGACCGGCCCGAGCTCGCGTCCGGTCCGCTCGAGGATGGCGCAGAGCGCTGCCGTGTCGGCCACGTCGCAGACCTCGGTGCGCGAACCGGGCGAGGACGCCGCGAGCTCAGAGGCCAAGGCGGCGAGTCGAGTCTCGTCACGGGCCAGCCCGACGACGACCGCCCCGGCCCGGGCCAGGTCACGGCAGAGCTGTTCGCCCAGCCCGCGTGAGGCCCCGGTGACGACGGCCACCCGGCCGGCGTAGCGCCCAGCGAACGCGGGTGGACGCGATGAGGGCGCCGGAGCCACCGTCGGGCTCAGGCCGGGTCCGGCGGATCGGTCAGCTCCGCCAGGGCCGGTCCGAGCTGGGCCGCCGCGGCGGCCAGCACCTCTTGGCCTGCCACCAGCGCAGCCAGGTCACCGCGGACGCGGATGCGGCCCTCGGCCAGTGCGTCCGCCGGGTCGAGGCGCCCGTGGGCCAGGGCCAGTGCGTCCTCGTAGTCGAGCACGATGGTGGCCGAGCCCGAGGCGGTGCCGTCGAGGTCGAGGCGCAGATGGGCCCGCCCGTCGGCCACGGTGAGCACGAGACGGCGGTCTTCCCCGCCGCCGGGGGCGCCGGTGATCACCTGGAGGACGCTGAACGTGCCGTCGGCCGCGGCCAGCGAACCAGCGCCGGCCTGCGCGATGGCGTCGTGCAGGTCCAACGCGCCGAGCGCGGCGTCGAAGGACTGCACCCATTCCGGCGAGAGGTAACGGGCCATGCGATGACGCGACCGCTGGGCCGGCGCCCGGCCCCGGTGGGTCGGGCACGCCGGCTCAGCCGGCGGCGGCCTCTTCGGCGGTCTTCTTCTTGCGCCCCGTGATCTTGCGGCCGAGCCAGGCCACCGGGTCGTAGCGGGCGTCGACCACCCGTTCCTTCATCGGGATGATGCCGTTGTCGGTGATCTTGATGTGCTCGGGGCAGACCTCGGTGCAGCACTTGGTGATGTTGCACATGCCGAGACCCTTGTCGTGCGCCAGCTCGCGCCGGTCGTTCACGTCGAGGGGATGCATCTCGAGCTCGGCGAAACGGATGAAGAAGCGAGGGCCGGCGTACTTGGGTTTGTTGTCCTCGTGGTCGCGGATCACGTGGCAGACGTCCTGGCACATGAAGCACTCGATGCACTTGCGGAACTCCTGGCCCCGCTCGACGTCCACCTGCATCATCCGATAGCCGCCCTCGGGCTCGGGACCGGGCTTGAAGGCGGGGATCGTCTTGGCCACCTCGTAGTTGAACGAGACGTCGGTCACCAGGTCGCGGATGATCGGGAACGTCTTCATGGGCGCCACCGTGACCGGCTCGCCTTCGGGCAGGGTGTCCATGCGCGTCATGCACATGAGGCGAGGCAGGCCGTTGATCTCGGCCGAGCACGAGCCGCACTTGCCGGCCTTGCAGTTCCAGCGGCAGGCCAGGTCGGGCGCGTCGGCCGCCTGGATCCGGTGGATCACATCGAGCACCACCTCGCCATCGACCGCGGGCATCACGTAGTCCGTGAACTGCCCGCCCTGGTCGTCGCCCCGCCACACCCGCATCGTCACTGTGTCGGCCATCAGTGTCCCTCCTCGAAGAGCACCTTCAGCTCGGCCGGCATCTCCGGCAGCGGCTCGGGTGCGATGGCGATCGGGGCCAGGTAGCCGTGTTCGCCCGTCTGGTGCTGCACGAAGTTGATCTTGCCCATCTCGGCGTCCGGCCCGGGGTAGTCCTCGCGGGTGTGCCCGCCGCGGGACTCCTTGCGGTTGAGCGCGCCCTGGGCCACGGCGATGGACGTCGTGATCATCGACGGCAGGTCGGTGGCCAGGTTCCAGCCGGGGTTGTAGGCCCGGCCGCCCTTGACCTGGACCTTGGCCGTCTGCTGCTTGAGATCCTCGAGCTTGGTCAGCGCCTCCTCGAGCTCGGGCCCCGTGCGGATGATGCCGACCAGCGACTGCATGGTCTCCTGCAGCTCGTGCTGGACGTCGTAGGGGTTGTGCCCGTCCTCGCGACCGAAGGGGGCGAAGGCCTCGTCGATCACGCCGTCGATGGTGCCCTTGTCCACCTGCGCCTCGCCGGTGCGGCCCTCGGCGAAGTCGGAGGCCCCGATGCCGGCCCGGCGCCCGAACACGATGAGGTCCGACAGCGAGTTGCCACCGAGGCGATTGGCGCCGTGCATGCCGCCCGACACCTCGCCGACGGCGAACAGGCCGGGCACCGTTGCCGCCTGCGTCTCGGCGTCGACCCGCACCCCGCCCATCATGTAGTGGCAGGTCGGGCCCACCTCCATCGGCACGGCCGTGATGTCGACGCCGGCCAGCTCCATGAACTGGTGGTACATGGACGGCAGGCGCCGGCGGATGTACTCGGCCGAGCGCCGGCTGGCGATGTCGAGGTACACGCCGCCGTGCGGGGTGCCCCGGCCCGCCTTGACCTCGGAGTTGATGGCCCGGGCCACCTCGTCACGGGGCAGCAGGTCCGGTGTGCGCCGGTTGTTGATGTGGTCCTCGTACCAGCGGTCGGCTTCCTCTTCGGTGTCCGCCGTCTCCGCCCGGAACATGTCGGCCACGTAGTTGAACATGAAGCGGGTGCCCTCGGAGTTGCGCAGCACGCCGCCGTCGCCGCGCACGCCCTCGGTGACGAGGATGCCGCGCACCGACAGCGGCCAGACCATGCCGGTCGGGTGGAACTGCACGCACTCCATGTCGATGACGTCGGCCCCGGCCCAGATGGCCATGGCGTGGCCGTCGCCCACCGACTCCCACGAGTTCGAGGTGTACTTCCAGGACTTGCCGATCGACCCGGTGGCCAGAATCACCGACTTGGCCCGGAAGGCGATCATCTCGCCGCTGGCCCGCTGGTAGCCCACGGCCCCAGAGACACGGCCCTCGGCATCGAGGAGCAGGCGCAGGATCTTGGTCTCCATGAAGACGTCGGTCCCCATGGAGACGACCTTCTGCTGCAGGGTGCGGATCAATTCCAGCCCGGTGCGGTCACCGACGTGGGCCAGGCGGGCGTAGCGGTGGCCGCCGAAGTCTCGCTGGGAGATGCGCCCGTCCTTGGTGCGGTCGAAGAGGGCGCCCCAGCGCTCCAGCTCGTAGACCCGGTCGGGGGCCTCCATGGCGTGGATCTGCGCCATGCGCCAGTTGTTGAGCATTTTGCCGCCGCGCATGGTGTCGCGGAAGTGGACCTGCCAGTTGTCCTCTTTCCACACGTTGCCCATGGCCGCGGCCATGCCGCCCTCGGCCATGACCGTGTGGGCCTTGCCGAGGAGCGACTTGCAGATGACGGCGGTGCGCAGCCCGCGCTCCTTGGCCTCGATGGTGGCCCGGAGTCCGGCACCGCCGGCCCCGATGACGATGACGTCGTAGTCGTGGATCTCGTAGTCGGCCATGCGTCGCCCTTAGAAGTGGAAGCCGGGGTCGTGGATGGTGCCGCTGGCCACCAAGCGGACGTAGAGGTCGCAGATGGCCACGCCGAAGAGGCTGATCCAGGCGAAGCGCATGTGGCGCGCGTTCAGCGGTGTCACGAACTTCCAGAGCTTGTGCCGCGTCGGGTGCTTGGCGAAGGACTTCACCTGGCCGCCGCAGAAGTGGCGGCAGGCATGGCACGACAGGGAGTAGAGCCACAGGAACACCGCATTGGCGCACAGCACCGCGGTGCCGACGCTGATGCCGATGTGCACGTGCTCCACCCCGTTGACCAGGTAGGGCTGACGGAAGGCCAGGATGGCGTCGTAGGTCAGGATGCAGTTGAAGATCAGCAGCAGCCAGAAGAAGTACCGGTGGATGTTCTGGAGGATGAGCGGGAAGCGGGACTCACCGGTGTAGCTGCCGTGGGCGTCGGCCACCGCGCAGGCCGGCGGGGACCACCAGAAGGACCGGTAGTAGGCCTTGCGGTAGTAGTAGCAGGTGAGGCGGAAACCGAGCGGGAAGATCAGGATCAACAGGGCGGGCGACCAACTCCAGAAGGGGAGTGTCCCGAAGGTGTGGCTGCCCGTCACGCAGCTCTGCGCGATGCAGGGTGAGTAGAAGGGCGAAATCAGGTCCCGGTTGAAGCCGATGCCGGCGTAGTAGTCCTTGCCCACGAAGGCAGCCCAGGTCGAGTAGACGACGAAGGCGGTCAGGATCACCACCGTCGTCACGGGTTCGATCCACCAGGTGTCCTTGCGCAGGGTGGGCACGTCGGGCCCGCCGCGGGCACCCCCGATGGCAACCGGAGTCGCGGTTGCGTTGTCGACCGTCGCTGTCACTCGACCTCCTCAGGCCCGGCTCAGCGCCGCGGCCGCCAAATCATTCCAGACCACTCTTGCGCAGTCGCAAGTCGTGACAACCCTGCGACCATACGGCGACGCCGATCGCACGTCAAAGACATAAAGAGCATGAAATTCAGAGCGATAAGCTCTGAATCATGCAGCTGCACCAGTTGGGCTACGTCCTGGCCGTGGCCGAGGAACAGAGCTTCACCCGGGCCGCCGCCCGACTCCACCTGGCCCAACCCTCGCTGTCGCGCCAGGTCCGCCTGCTCGAGCAGGAGCTCGGCGTCGTCCTTTTCAACCGCAGCCCGGGGCAGGGACTGGTCAGCCTCACCCCCGACGGGAGCGCGCTCTTACCCTTCATCTCGCGCGTGCTGGCCGACGTCGAGGCGACTGGCGCAGAGGCCCGGGCCCTCTCGGGCATGGCGCGCGGACGTCTGGCCGTCGGGGCCACCCCCAGCTTGATCACCAGCGTGCTGGCGCCCGCCCTGGTCGCCTTCCACCAGAGTCATCCCGGCATCGACCTGTCGGTGGTCGAGGCCGGTTCGCACCAGCTGGTGCCTCAAGTCGCCTCGGGTGAGGTCGACCTCGCCCTCGTCGTGCTGCCGGTGACCGATCCCCTCGTCGAGACCACCCCGCTCTTCGACGATCCTCTGGTGTTGGCCCTGGCGCCGGATCACCCCTTGGCCCATCGGCGCCGGGTCCAGGTGCGCGACCTCGACCGCCTCGACCTCGTCATGTTCCGCGAGGGCTACGACCTGCGCGAGGTCACACTGGCCGCCTGCCTGGCCGCCGGCGTCGAACCGCACCTGGTGAGCGAGGGCGGTGAAATGGCCGGTGTCCTCTCCTTCGTGGCGGCCGGCCTCGGGGCCGCCGTGGTCCCGGCCATCGCGCTGCCCGGTGACGGGTCACTGGTCGATCTCCCCTTCACCGGACCGACGTTGAGTCGCACCATCGCGCTGGCCCAGCGCGGCGATCGCGCCCTGGCCCGTCCCGCCCGTGCACTGGCGGACCAGCTGTTGGGCGTCGTCGTCGTCCAGTGACGCAGCGTGCTGGTCGCGCACAGAGCGGGCCGCCCTCGACTCACGCTTGATCACCCCAGCCGCGCCCAGGGTGGCGATCCCGACGCGAGGTGCGACGGTGGCGGGTCTCGATTCAGCTCATCGTGGGGTGCCGGAGTGCAGACTCGTTGCACCGAGAGGAACACAATCACGCGTACGAATGCGCCAGCGCGATTCGCTGCAGCGAGCGTGAACACTTGCCCATCATTCGCTGACATTCGTGTGGCAGCCAGTGCGCGCGATGCAACGCCACTGCTACCGTTCCGCCTTCGAGCCGGGGGGGGATGGACGATGGCGGTACGGAGCCGACTGCTGTGCGCAGCATTGGCCACAACGCTGGCTGTCGTCGGCAGTGGACTCGCCGCACAGAGCGCGTCAGCGGTGAGCGCCGCGAAGAAACCGGTGATCACCGGGTTGACCGCCGCCCCGGAGAAAGTCAACACAGTCGGTGGATCGACAACCATTTCGGCGAAGGTGCAGGCGACGACGACGTGCAAGGTCGAGTCGTTGCCGTCGCTGCTCAGCGGGGCCGGCTCGGTCTCTTGTGGCGGCGGCTCTTTGAAGGATGCGCTGCTCTTTCCCACCGATCCGTCGGCCGTCACCTATCTCATCATCGTGATGGCGAAGGGACCGGGCGGCACCGTGTCCAGGACCATAAAGGTCAAAGTTGGTGCCGGCCGGGGAGGAGGGCTCGCGGGTGTGCAATCGACTGCGTCCGACGCGGATGGCTCGTGTGCGCTGTCTGCCGCCGACGGTGGGGTGGAGTGTTGGGGCTATGACATGAACGGCCAGCTGGGGAACGGCCAGGTGGACACCTCGAGCCCCCTCGGCTCCGCCACCCCGGTCCAGGTCGAGGGAGTGGGAGGGACCGGCACGCTCACCGGCGTGGCCAGCCTTCTCGGCGTGGACGGCGAAGGCTATTGCGCCCTGCTGCAATCGAGTCAGGTTGATTGCTGGGGCTTCGGCCAGACCGGCGGGCTCGGCGACGGGATGTTCTCGGATTCGGCGGTGCCGGTCCAGGTCCAAGACGTCGCGGGGGACGGCGGCGCGCTCTCCGGTGTGGCGAGCCTCGCCAGTGACGGTCTCAGCGTCTGCGCTGCGCTGACCTCAGGCGAAGTGGATTGCTGGGGCTACGGCCCCAATGGTGAGCTCGGGAACGGGCAGTTCTATACCGTCAGCCCCTTCGGCTCCGCCACTCCCGTCCAGGTGGCGGACGTGACCGATGACGGCGGTCTCCTCTCGGGCGTTTCGAGTCTGACGGGCGGGCAGGACGGCTTCTGCGCCCTGCTCGCCTCGGGCGGAGCGGACTGCTGGGGCGATGCCACCTCCGCGGTCCCGGTCCAGGTTCCCGACGTGTCCGATGACGGCGGCCTCCTCTCCAATGTCTCGGGAATAACGGGCGACTCGACTGGGACGTACTGCGCCGTGCTCACCTCCACGGCGGTCGATTGTTGGGGCTACGGCGTGGGTGGCGAACTCGGGGACGGGCAGGACGCCAGTTCCGTGAGTCCGGTGAAGGTGCAAGCCGTTAATGGGACCGGCGACCTCACCGGTGTCTCGACGCTCACCAGTGACGAAGACGGCTACTGCGCGCTCGTGGATGCGGGCGCAGTCGACTGCTGGGGCAACGGAACCTTCGGCATCCTTGGGAACGGGCAGTTCTCGAGTTCGGACACCCCGGTCCAGGTCGGGGGGATGTCGAGCGCCGCCGGCGTGCTCCACCGGGCCGTCAGTCTGACGGGCGATGGCAACGGGTTCTGTGTCGTGCTGAAGGCGACCTCCGGTGAGGTTGCCTGCTGGGGCGAGGGAGAAGACGGCGCCCTCGGGAGTGGGCAGTACTACCCGGGCACCGGAGGGTCCGCGTCGCCGGTCCAGGTCCTCGGCGTCGGTGGTGTCGGCGCGCTCGATTCTGTCGCCAGTCTGGTCGGAGGGGGCGACGGTTATTGTGCCGTGCTCCACTCGAGCGAGGTCGATTGTTGGGGCTACGCCCCCGATGGTGAGCTCGGGAACGGGCAGTACTACACGAACCCGAACGGCTCGGCCCTCCCCGTCCAGGTGCTCTAGTTCTGGCGCTCCTCGGGCGCCGGCCGGGTCGCGTCAGCCCCGAAGCCGGCCTCCTCGCTGCCCGTCACAGTTCCCGGTCGATGGTCGGTGAAGGACGCTGCCGCTCAAAGCGGAAACCCACGTTGGAGGGCGAAGCGCCAGCGCCGCATACCCCCGTTCCCGCCGCGCCGGAACGCAGGCACGAGGCGTAGGCTCGCCCCATGAGCGGCAACACGCACCAATTCGATCCTTCGGCCACCCCCGATCCCAGTGGCCTCAAGCCCCCCACCAGCCTCCCCACCTCCCTGGCCGATCTCCGGTCCAGCGGGTGGGAGTCGGTCTCGGTGGCCGAGGAGATGCGCCGCAACACGGCCAAGCTCATCGCAGAGGGCAAGACGCTGGTGCCCGGCGTCCTCGGCTTCGAGGAGACGGTCGTCCCCCAGCTGGAGAACGCCATCCTGGCCGGCCACGACCTCATCCTCCTGGGTGAGCGCGGCCAGGCCAAGACCCGCGTGATCCGCTCCCTGGTCGGCCTGCTCGACGAGTGGATGCCCGTCATCGCCGGCACCGAGATCAACGACGACCCCTACCACCCGGTCTCGCGTTACGCCCTCGACCGCGTCGAGGAGCTCGGCGAGGCCACGCCGATCGAGTGGACCCACCGCTCGCAGCGCTACGGCGAGAAGCTGGCCACGCCGGACACCTCCATCGCCGACCTGATCGGTGAGGTCGACCCCATCAAAATCGCCGAAGGCCGTTACCTCAGCGACGAGCTGGCTCTCCACTACGGCCTCATCCCGCGCGTGAACCGTGGCATCTTCGCCATCAACGAACTGCCCGACCTCTCCGAGCGCATCCAGGTCGGTCTGCTCAACATCCTCGAGGAGCGCGACGTGCAGATCCGGGGGCACCGGATCCGCCTGCCCCTCGACATCATGCTGGTGGCGACGGCCAACCCCGAGGACTACACGAACCGCGGCCGGATCATCACGCCGCTCAAGGACCGCTTCGGGGCGCAGATCCGCACGCACTACCCCTACGAGACCATGACCGAGGTCCGGATCATGGAGCACGAGGCGGACTTCCCCACGGCCGGCGTGCCGGTCAGCGTGCCGCCCTTCATGAAGGAGGTGGTGGCCGAGGTCAGCCAGCTGGCCCGGCGCAGCACCCACCTCAACCAGCGCAGCGGCGTCTCGGTCCGCCTGTCCATCGCCAACTACGAGACCCTCATCGCCTCGGCCGTACGCCGCGCCCTGCGCACGGGCGAGCCCGTGGCGGTGCCCCGCATCAGCGACCTGGCCGCTCTCGTCCCCTCCACCCAGGGGAAGATCGAGGTCGAGGCGATGGAGGAGGGCCACGAGGAAGAGGTCGTGGCCCAGCTGGTGGCCGCCGCCACCCTGTCGGTCTTCCGGCGCCGGGTCACCCTCGATGACCCCCAGGCCATCGTCGCCGCCTTTCACGACCAGGTCGTGGTCCACGTGGGTGACGACCTGCCCAGCTCGTCCTACCTGGCCGTCCTGGCCGACATCCCCGAGCTCGAACCGGCCACCCGCAAACTGGCCGGACCCGAGGCGGTCGACGCCGAGTCACCCGCGCTCATGGCCTCGGCCATGGAGTTCCTCCTCGAGGGCCTGCACCTGACCAAGCGCCTCAACAAGGACGCTTCGGGCGCCCGGGCCCTCTACCGGGGCCGCAAGTAGCGGTCCCGACCCGAACGGAGACGCACACATGAGCGTCAGTTACGACTATTCCGAGTGGGACGGCACCCAGGAGTTCGCCGACCTCGACCCAGACGACCTGCTGGCCGGCCTGACCGACGACCTGCTGGCCGGCGGTGACCTCGACGACGCGCTGCGGCGCCTGCTGCGCTCGGGTTTCCAGACGGCCGACGGCGAGCAGGTGCCCGGACTGCGCGACCTGCTGGAGCAGTTGCGCCGCCGCCGGGCCGAAATGCTGTCCGAGGGCGACCCCGACGGGCGCCTGGCTGAGCTGAGCCGCCAGCTCGATGAGATTGAGCAGGACGAACGGGCCGCCATCGACGAGCTGCTCGAGGAGGCCCAGGCCTCGGGTGACGAGCGGCGCGAGCAGGTTACCGGCGACGTGGCCACCGAGCGTCGCATGGCCCTCGACCTCCAGCCCGACGACCCGGCCGGCCGCGTCAACGCGCTCCAGAGCTACGACTTCGTCTCCTCAGAGGCACGTGAGCGCTTCGAGGAGCTGGTCGAGGAGCTGCGGCGCGAAATGGCCGAGACCTTCTTCGAGGGGGCGTCCGACGCGCTCTCCAACATGAGCCCCGAGCAGATGGCGCGCATGCGCGACGCGTACGACGCCCTCAACAAAATGCTCGAGCAGCGCGAAGCCGGCGAGGACCTGGACCCGAGTTTCGAGGAGTTCATGGCCCAGTACGGCGACATGTTCCCTGGCAACCCCGAGACGCTCGACGAGTTGCTCGAGCAGCTGGCGGAGCGCATGGCGGCCGCCCAGGCCGTGTGGAACTCGCTCAGCCCCGAACAACAGGCCCAGCTGCGCGCCCTGGCCGACTCCGTGCTCGAGGACATGGACCTGCGCTGGCAGGTCGAACGCCTGAGCCGCAACCTCCAGCGCGCCGTACCCGACGCCGGCTGGCAGCGCTCCTACGACTTCAACGGCGAGGGCCCGATGGGCATGAACCGGGCCACCGATCTGGCCACGCAGCTGGGCCAGCTCGATCGCATGGAGGAAGTCATCCAGTCGGCCTCCAGCCCGGCCGCCCTGGGCGAGATCGACCTCGACCAGGTGCGCCAGCACATGGGTGAGGACGCGGCGCGCGCCCTCGACAAGCTGGCCAACCTGACCAAGTCGCTAGCCGACGCCGGCCTCATCGAGCAGTCGGGGGGACAGACGGAGCTCACACCCCGCGGCGTGCGCCGTTTGGGTCAGAAGGCACTGGCCGACCTCTTCGGCCAGATCAACAAGGACCGCATCGGGGACCACTCCGCCCTGCGCACCGGGACCGGCCACGACCGCGAGGAGACGACGAAGGCCTACGAGTACGGCGACCCGCTGAACCTCCACCTCTCCACCACCGTGCACAACGCGGTGCGCCGCGGTGGCAGCGGTGTGCCCGTTCGCCTGACCCCCGAGGACTTCGAGGTGGTCGAGGTCGAGGCTCTCTCTCGTTCGGCCACCGTCCTCTGCGTCGATCTCTCCATGTCCATGCCGATGCGCGACAACTTCGTGCCGGCCAAGCGCATGGCCATGGCGCTGCAGACCCTCATCTCGTCGAAGTTCCCCCGCGACTACCTCGGCATCATCGGCTTCTCCGAGGTCGCCCGCGAAATCCGCCCCGACGAGATCCCGGGCGCCATGTGGGACTACGTCTACGGCACCAACCTGCAGCACGCGCTGGCCTTGTCGCGCCGCCTGCTGGCCCACGAGCACGGGACCAAGCAGATCATCGTGGTGACCGACGGTGAGCCCACCGCCCACGTCGACGACTACGGCGAGGTTTTCTTCAACTACCCGCCCGTCCCCGAGACGCTGCGCCGCACCATGGCCGAGGTCATCCGCTGCACGCGGGCCGGCATTGTGATCAACACCTTCGCCCTCGACCTCCAGCGCACCCACTACCCCTTCGTGGAGCAGATCGCGCGGGTCAACGGCGGCCGCACCTTCTACACGACCCCCGACGCTCTGGGCGGCTACGTGCTGGTCGACTTCCTCCAGCACCGCCGCGTCCTGCGCCCGGCCGGCTGAGCCCTCACGAGCGACGACCAACGCGGGGCTGGCTTGCCGCCGTACATGGCGACCGAGGCCCGAGTCCGATACCCTCGCCCCAGCGCAACGGGGGAGCGGCCCAACGGTGGAAACTGTGATTCTCAGCACCCCGTGGGGCTCACTCGAGAGTTTCGCCGGTGATCTGATCACCGAGCAGCTCCACGACTACGGCGCGCATCAGCGATCCGATCTTGCCTTTCTGCTGTCGTTGCTCCGGCCCGGCGACACCGCGGTCGACGTGGGGGCTCACGTCGGGACGTACACCGTTCCCATCGCCCAGACAGTTGGTGCAGCGGGACGGGTGATTGCGGTCGAGGCCGTGGAAGAGCATTACGTGCTGCTCGAGCGCAACCTCGAGCGCAATGGCCTCACCGATCGCGTCCAAGCCATTCGCGCGTTGGCGGGTGGCGCGGCCAAGTCTTTTGGGCGCGCGCCCGGAAACTCCGGTTCGGCGCGCTTTGGCGACAAGGGCGGGGGCCGCAAGGAGAAGGTTCCCGGCGTGAAGGTCGACGACATCGCTCCGTCCGGCGTGGCATTGGTGAAGATCGACGTCGAAGGCATGGAGGCGGAGGTGCTGCGGTCGGCACGAGAGCTGCTCCACCGTGACCGACCCGTCGTTGTCTTCGAGACCGGTACCGGAAGCGATATTCGCGAGGTCACCGATCAGTTCGCGGGGCTCGACTACTCGTTCCTCGTCAACCTCCATCAACGAAGTGGGCACGAGGACATCTTCGAGGCGGGCCGCCTCTCGAGTCCGAGCCGCCGGAACCTGGCCTCGCGGCTCGTCCTCCCGCTCCCACTGCTCGACGTCGTCGCCATTCCCAACGATTCGAACCGGTGGCCGGCCTCGGTCCGATCCGCCTCGGAGACGACCTCGGTGCTCGCCTACCGACGTTCGCGTCTCACGTTGGGGAGGCTGCGTCTGTCCATTCGGACTCGGCTCGCTTCCACTCGTCCAGAGCACCCGTCCCCGAACTGACACCGCTTCGCGCTGCGAGCGGGAGAGTCACGCCGACAGCCTCGTCCCACCTGCGTCGAGGAGCCAACGACCTTGGGTCAGTCCTCTCCCTGATGCGGTGACGCGGGACCGTCAACGTTGGCGCCGGCCGCTGCGGCGTGGTCCGCGCCATTGCTGTAGCGAACCTGCCACCGCTTCCACACCGACTTGCGGACTCTGAGGACCGAGAGGACCTCGTCGAGGTCCTTGCCCTCTCGCAGCATTCGGTTCGCGTGCCGCATTTTGCGCTCCCTCTGCTCCGCGCTGAACCAGAAGTCATTCGTGCGGTGCACCCAACCACGGAGCTTCATCGCCGGATCGGAAAAGGAGAGCTCGGAGACCACGTGCAGATGGGTTCGAAGATCGAGTTCTTCGTCCAGGGTCGAGCGGCCAGACGCTATGCGTAACAGGCGCGATAGGAGGGTCTTGTCCTGCAGCACCTGCGCTTTCGATTGCTTCTCCAATCGCTCGCCCATGGCACGGTTCCAGAGCATGACGGTGATGGGCTGGTACGAGAGCAGTGATGCCGGCGACGCAGTGGTCGAGAAGAAGCGTGCTGACTGGTGCCAGGGAATCGGCGCGATCTGTTCGACAGGAAACTTGTGATGCTCGACACGCTCGGCGATGTCACCCAACACTCCTTGGCCCAGGCCGGCGTAGCCGAGGCCCGGCATGTCGTCCGAACTGTGCAGGAGACGGTCCTGTGCGACGATCCACTCCTCGAGAAAGGCAGACCCAGGTCGTGCGACGAGCAGACCCGGGTAGAAGAGGCCTTCCGATTCGTCGCCCCATCCGGCCAGAGACGTGTGCTTCAGCGGCTCGAGGAGTCGGCGCAGCGAGTCGATCACAATGCAGTCGAAGTCGAGATAGATACCGCCGTAGCGCCACAGCAGCCGGCTGCGGCCGTAGTCCGAGCGCGACGCCGGGCGGGGCAGGCCCTCCCATGTGGCCCGGTCGAGGTCCGGCAGCCAGTCATAGATCGTGCGCTCGTCGAGCACCTCCAGACTCAGACCGTCGAGGTGGGCCTCCACCGTCTCCAGGCAGAGATCGAGATAGGACGCCCGGACGGTCGAAGGTCGACGCTTCTCCCAGTACATCCATACCCGGTTGGGCGTTCCGTCAGGAGCGGCAGAGGCTCTACGCGTCGTCTCTGTCATGTCGACTCAGCCCAGAGCGAGATCGCGCAGCCCGGATTGTCGCTCGGGTTCTCCGGAACTCAGACCGTCGCCTTCGTTCGGCCTCGAGTTCCGCACGACGGGGATACTAGGGGCCCGCAGAAGATCCGACGTGAGGCCACGGGTCGCCAGAATTGTGGAGTGGGCGCTCCGCCCGTCGGATTGCGACGGTTTCGTGAACCGGCCTTTCACCGTTTCCTTGGCCGTACAGGCCGTGGTCGCCCGAGAGACCGCCGCCCCGGCCCGGCGGGACCGTTTGCCGGCGGTCGCAGCCCGTTCTGCTCGAGGAGAGCCTTTTGCGCGCCAATCCAGGTGGTGAACGCAGGAAAAATCAATGCACCTGAGTCCGGCGCGGCGAAACGAGGGTTGATCTGCAACTTCGTGCACTTATCCACACCGCCTCAGGCGCCGGCAACACTCGTTTTTTGTGTGGGATCAGGGATTTGGTCTTGCGCACGGCCGGAAGGGTGGTCAAAGATGATGACTACATCGTTGTAGTTACATCAATGCCACCTGTGGCGAAGAAGGGGGGCGAATCGAATGGCGGTGGACATCGTGACCACGCTCTACGGTCGCCAAGAACGAAGTTGGCAGTTGCAGGCGAACTGCATGGGCGTCGACCCGGATCTGTTTTTCCCAGAGCGCGGGGCGTCGACCCGCGAGGCCAAGGAGGTCTGCCGCGGCTGCGTGGTGCGCGAGGACTGCCTCGAGTACGCCTTGGCCAACGGAGAGAAGTTCGGTATCTGGGGCGGCATGAGCGAGCGGGAGCGCCGCCGGTTGCGCCGGGCCCGGGCCATGGCCCGACGGGGCGACGTGGCCAGCGCCTCCTAAAGGTCGGCGCGGGTCAGCGGAGAACGAGGCGGCTCTCGACTGTGGTCTCGGGCGAGAGCCCGAGCTCTACATAGCGGCTGGGCGAGACCTTGGCCAGGATGGCGGAAGGGATGAGCCCGACGAGCTCGGCTCCTTCGATCTCCCCACCCACCTCCTCCACCAGCTCGGCCACCGCGTCGTAGAGGCGCGCCGGGCCGTAGAAGGCGGGGTCGACCAGATTGCAGGAGACCTGGGCCCGCCCGTCCACGGCCAGGGCCAAGGCGCGCACGTGCGTGTGGCGCACCCGGGGCGCGATGGCCCGAGCGGTCTCGAGCGAGGAGACCCACACGTTGTAGGCCACCAGCACGGGCCGGGCGCCCACGGCCGTGGCGCCCGCCGTGGGGTGCGCTTTGGCAGGCCCGGCATCGGGTTCGAGGCCGCCCTCCTGGGGCGGGGCGAAGGCCAGGCGGCGCACCTCCGGCAGGCTGCGGGTGACACCGCCCCGCAGAGGTCCGTAGAGGAAGCTCGGCACCTCCAATTCGGCGGCGAGCCAGTCGGCGAATTTGTCGCGGAGCTCGGCGGCCGTGGTGAGGTCGCGGGGCGGCAGGTCGCCCAGTGCATACGGGACGAAGGGCACCACGTCGAGCGCGCCCAGCCGGGGGTGCACGCCAACGTGGTGGCGGAGGTCGATCAGCTCGACCGCGGTGCGGGCCAGGGCGCGGGCGGTGTCGGCCACCGTGTCGGGCCGGCCGGCCAGCGTGAGCACCGTGCGGTTGTGGTCCGGATCCCGGTGCTGATTCAGCAGGACGGGCGACGCCGCGTCAGCGAGCTGGGCCAGCACGCGTTCGTCCCGACCCTCCGAGACGTTCACCACGCACTCCATCAGCTCCGGCGGCACCCCTCAAGCGTGGCACGCCACGGGCCTCGGGGTCCCCGCTCGGAGCCCCGAGGCCCGGGGAACCAACGCTGGCGGGACCTGGGGGGCCTCGGTCCCGAGCGTGTCGGTGCGCTGGTGTGCCGGCACCCCGGGGAGAGCGTGGGGGAGGATGCCGGCCCGGGTCCCGTGGGGGCCCGGAGGGTCGATCAGTGCGAGGAGGTCACCGCGTGCGACAGGCGCCGACGCCGCAGGATCCGGCGGCGCTCACGTTCCGAGGCGCCGCCCCAGACCCCGTGGTCGATGTGATGCTCGAGCGCGTACTCGAGACAAGCTTCCGCCACGGGGCACTCTGCGCAGATCCGCTGAGCCACCAGCACGCCCATCCCGTCGTTGGGGAAGAAGACGTCCGGTGCAACTTCCTTGCACTTGCCTTGCGCCATCCAATCGCTATTCATCACCCGACTCCCTTTCTGCAGACATTTTAGGCCCCCTACCTGCGTTTTTGGTTAGGAAGATCGTAAGAATCCATAAGGGGACAACGCCGCGACCAGGGGCAATCCAGCCGGGGCGTTCAGGGCTACGCTGGCGCCCGACGCCACGGGGCTCGCGATCGTTACGCATTCGCAACGTGCGCCGCCGTCGTATCGAAGGTCGAATCCAAGGCTGTAACCAAGGTTGTGTCCATGTCGTCTGAGCGGGCCGTAGGAGGTGCCATGTCCCCGGAGACCGAAGAAGTCGTCGAGGAAGAGGGTGAGCCGATCGAGCCCATCGGGCACGTCCGGGTGGTGTATCTCGGACCGGTGGCCCCGCACTGGGAGGTCCAGTCCGATTACGGCCCGGCCGACGTGATCGACCAGTTCAGGGAACGCGTCCTGGCCCGCCTGGTCCTGCTGCCCCCTCACGATCCCCAGTTCCGGCGCAACTCCGAGCGGGTGGTGCGCGACGCCGAGCGCGAGCAACTGGCCCTCGAATGGGTGCTCGACTGGGGCGACGAAGTCGAGGCTTGAGCCTCGGGTGCCGTCCGGCCCTCGGGCCGGTCCGTGCCTGGGCCGAAATGCCGTGGTGCGGCTATTGCGCTTGTGAACTGGGCTTTTCTCTTCGCGGCGGCCGTAGGCCGGCGCGAGGCGCCGGTAAAATCGCCTGGACTTTTGCACCCAAACTGCATCCGAGGTGCCACGGCCCGGAGACTCCCCCCCACTAGAAAGTGCGGCGACGGCGGTAGACGCATTGCGGGTGAGGGTGCGCCGACAAGGGGGAGAGCACGTGGGACAGACGTTCACGATGGATGACGCTTCGATCGTCCGGCAGGTCCGGGAGCTGGCGGGGGGACTGACCGACGACGAGGCGGCGCTGGTGCGCATGCTGACGCCGGCCGCCCTGAACGCCCCCGCCCTGGCCGAGCACAAGTTCGACCTGGTCGAGCTGCTCGAGACCATGCGCGGCGACGAGGCGATGGCTGACTACGTCTTCGCCATCGCCCCGCACTGGGACGGCACCATCGAGTCGCTGCTGCTCGGGGCCAAGGTGACGACCATCTTGACCAACCACCAGCTCGAGCAGCGAGTCCTCGTCCCGGCCGCCTGAATGTTCCGGGTCTCCACTTCGCGCTTCGGTTTCTGCCTCGGCGTCCGCTTGGGTTCCGAGGAAATGAGGGAGCAGATGCGGGCGTGGGGCCGGTCGAGCCGCGATCAGGCGTTCGCCTCGGCTTGGGCCCTGCTCAGTCGAGTAGCCCGATCCGGGCCAGCCACAGACCCGGCGCGTCCACCTCGGCCGGCGTAGGCAGGTCGATCTCGTCGGTCCACAGCCGGGTCAGCGCGTTCTCGCCGGCCCGCTCGACGACACCGGTGACGAAGGCGCGGCCGCGGTCCACCTCGTCCTGTCCCACGTCGAGGCCGAAGAGGCCGGCAAAGGCCATCTCGCCCTTGCCCTCCTCGATCCGGTAGCGGTACCAGGCCTCGCTGAGCGCGGCGGGCGACGACGTGAGGCTCTGCGCGATCGAGGCGGTGACGTGGTCGACATATGCGCTGAGGGCCGTGGTCTGGGCGGTCAGCGTGCTCGAGATGTTGCGCTGTTCGGGGCTGATCAGGTCGGCCAGCAGCGCCTCGGGGTCGCCCAGGGCCTCTTCGATGGAGGTGGCGTCGCCCATGCCCTCGCCCAGGCGCTCGACGATGTTGCGCTGGGCGGCTGCGGCATGGGTCGAGGCGTCGGCCAGCAACGTGGTGAGTGACGAGCGCACCCCGGGCCGCGTCATCACGGCGTGCATGGTCAGCTCGCGCAGGCAGATCCACAGCTGGACCTCCTGGAGGGGCAGGCTCCAGTCCTCGGCGAAGCGGGCCACGTTCCCGGGCACGAGGAGGAGGGCGTTGGTCTCGGGCGGCCAGGGCAGCGGCAGCGCGTACTGCCCGAAGGCACGCCGGGCCAGGTGGCCGGCGGCGGAGCCGAACTGCATGCCGAGGAAGACCGGCCCGAGGGTCAGCGCGAACTGGCTGAGCAGGCCCTGGAGGCCGGCGCCCCCGTCAACATCGAGCTCGGTCAGGTCCATCGTGGGCACGGCGGCCGCGCCCTGCTGCTGGGCCTCGACCATCGACTTGAGGATGGGGCGGTAGGCCTCCAACAGGCGGAAAGACCACTGCCCGGGACCGACGGCCTCGAACGACACCCCGGACCCGCCACCCGAGGCTGCGGTGATGCCGGTGGCCTCGGCCACGTGGAGCTCGGCCACCCGGGAGAGGTCCTCGAAGGCGATGCGGACCAGGGGGTCGGGTGATTCGTCCTGGCCGTCGTCGGTGGCCACGCCAAAGGCGAGCGTGCGGGCCGCCTCGAACCAGTTGTCGCCGGCACCCTGTCCCGAGCCGATCACCTTGAGCAGATCGCCGAGGAGACCGCCCATCGGATTGTCGGGGTCGCTGGAACCGAACATGCTCACCCAGGCAGCCTACGAGGAGCGGCCGAGCTTCACGTTCACGAGTTTGTCGCCGTTGGCGCCGGGGACGCCCTCGACCGTCAGGGCAACCGAGGTGCCCGGTGTCAGCACGTACAGGCGGGCCCGCAGTTCGGCCATGGTCTGCACGGCCGTGCCGTTGACCTCGACCACCACCTCGCCGGGGGCCAGGCGCCCGCTGGCCGGGCTGGCCGGGTCCACCAGGGCGACCACGGCGCCTCCGCCGGCGGGCCGATCGGTCCCCGTCACGCCGAGCCAGCCGTGGCTGGCATTGGTGCCGGCGCGGATGTCGCCGGCCACCCCGAGCACGAGCTGGGTCGGGAGGTAGGAGGTCGCAGTCAGCAGCGATGCCGTCGAGGTGGTGGAGGAGGCCGGCGCCGTCGAGGACGGGGCGAGCGGTGCGTTGGACGACTGCGTGCTGCCGGCGTGCTCAGGGTCGTAGAGGATGCCGAGAATGTGACCGGTCGAGTCGAGGAGGGGCTCACCCGCCTCGGCGACGATGCCCGCCGCGCCTCCGGCGGTCGGGGCGACGCCCGAGGTGATGGCGGGCATGCCGTCGGCCGGGCCGGAGGTGATGGTGGTGCCGACCCCGGTGACGGCGCCGGGGACCGAACCGAGCACGAGGTGTGTCCCGAGCGGGCGCAGGGTCAACGTGTAGTCGGTGGCGGCACTCACCGCACTGTCGTCGGCGAAGGGGGCAACGGGCACGTCCTCGGGCACCTGGACGAGCGCCACGTCCGAGTCGCGGTCCTGCCCGACGACGCTGGCGTCTTGGAGCTTTCCACCGGGGCCGACCACCGAAAGGTGCTCGAGTCCGCCCAGGGCGTCCGCCGTGGTGACCACGAGCCCACCCTCGGCCACGGCGATGCCGATCAGCGCGACCAGGCCGTGCGGGGTGGTGGCTTGCAGCTCGACCATGGAGCGGCCGGCAGCCAGGGCGACGGCGGGCACCGCGTTCTGCAATCCGGGCAAGGTGGACACCGAGGCGGCGACGCTGGTGTCGGGGGGTCCTCCGGTCGGGGGATGGTCCGAGGCCGGTGAGAGCAGCACGATGACGAAGGCGGCGACGGCGACGACGGCCGCCGCTCCCACGAGGACCATGAGGGTGGTGCGGTGGCTCTTGCCCGTCGGCGGGTGGAGCAGGACGGGCCCGCTCTCGGCAGCAGGCGCGACCTCGCTCGGGTGGCGCCAGAGCCGGTCGTCGGGGTCGATCCACCCCCGGAGCGGGCTCTCGGGGTCGTCGCCGCCGCCACGCTCGCCCGGACCCGGTTCGCCGTCGATTGGCTCCTCGGGCGGGTCGCTCACCTGGTCGAGGCTACCGAGATCGGCCCTGGTTGTGCGGTCGCTCACGGGGCGGGCCGTACCATGAGGCCCCATGTCGCGCGACCTGGCCATCGATCTCGGGACGGCCAACACACTGGTCTACGCGAAAGGAAAGGGCTTGGTGCTCAACGAGCCGACCGTGGTCGCGCTCGACTCGCGCAGCCGCGAGGTCCTGGCCATCGGGACCGACGCCTGGCAGATGATCGGGCGCACCCCGGGCTACATCGTGGCCGAGCGCCCCTTGCGCGGCGGCGCGATCACCGACTTCGAGGTGACCGAGCGGATGCTGGCGGTGCTGCTGCGCCGGGTCGGGGTGGGGCGGCTGAACCGGCCCAAGGTGCTCATCTGCGTGCCCTCGGCCATCACCGCGGTCGAGCGGCGCGCCGTCAAGGAAGCGGCCCGGCGCGCCGGCGCATCGGCGTCCTTTCTCATTGAGCAGCCGATGGCCGCGGCCATCGGGGCCGGGCTGCCCATCCACGAGCCGGTAGGGAACATGGTGGTCGACGTGGGCGGCGGCACGGCGGAGATGGCCGTGATTTCGCTGGGCGGCGTGGTGGCGGTCGAAGCGCTGCGCTGCGGTGGCTTCGACTTCGACGCGTCCATCCAGAACTACGTGCGCGCCACCTACGGCATCGCCATCGGCGAACGCACGGCCGAAGCGGTAAAGATGGCCATCGGTTCGGGCCATCCCTACGAGCACGAGCAACAGGCGGAGATCCGCGGACGCGAGGTGGCGACGGGCCGGCCTAAGACGGTGGTGCTGTCGCCGCTCGAGGTGCGCGGCGCCCTCGAGGACAACGTGGCCTCGGTGATCGAGGCGGCGGCCAACTGTCTCTCGGAGGCGCCGCCCGAGCTGGCCCAGGACATCATGTTCCAGGGCGTCCATCTGACCGGCGGCGGCGCACTTCTGCGCGGCATGACGCAGCGTCTGGCCGATGCCACAGCGGTGCCGGTGCACCTGGTCGACACGCCGCTCGAGTGCGTGGTCCAGGGGGCCGGTATCTGCCTGGAGTCCTTCGACAAGTTGCGCCGGCTCTTCACCCAGGACGACTAGGCGGGCCCCGCGTCCTCGGGGGCGGTGGGGCCCGGCGCCGGCTCCGTCGGCTCGTCGAGCAACTCCTCGGCCGCCTGGCGGACCTGCCAGTCGCGGTCGGCGGCGGCGCGGCGCAACGCGGGCTCGACCGCCGGATCGTCGAAGCCGGCCAGGGCGACGGTGGCCCGCCGTCGCACCGTCGGCTTGTCCTCGAGCGCACCCAGCACGGCCGGGAGTCCCGCCGGGTCGCCGATGGCGCCCAGCGCGGCGACGGCGGCCTCGCGGCAGCGGGTGTCGCCGTGGGACTGGGCCACCTGGGCCAGGGCGGATGTGGCCGGGCGGTAGCGGCGCTCCCCGAGGAACCAGGCGGCGCCCACCACGACCAGCGGGTCGGTATCGGTGAGGGCGTCCGTCAGGGCAGCCGGCAGCACCGAGCGAGACCCCTTGCCGGCGACCGCGGGTGCGGCATCGACGGCCCGCCGGCGGACCGCCGCATGGTCGCCGGCCAGGGCACGCACGACGAGGGATACCTCGAGGCGGCCCATGCGCTGCAAGGCGCCCAACGCGGCCACCCGGACGCCAGGATCGGGATCCTCGAGCCCACGCCGGGCCAGCACCTCGTCCCCACGGTGCCCGGCCGCGGCGACGCGGCGGCGCAGCCGGGCGCCCTGGTCTCGCGCCTGATCCGTGGCAGGATCGTTGATCACCGACTTCGAGTATGTCTGACCCTCACGCGAGCGCCGACCCGGCGCAGGCACCGCCCCCCTCCAGCGACACGGACACCTTCGGGGATCTCTCGTGGCGTCCTTCCCTCGCGTCCCTCGGGCGGCGACGGTGGCGTGGCGTCACAGGCATCATCGTCCTCATCGTCCTGGTCCTCGTCCTGGTGGCGGGCATCGTGGCCGATCACTGGCAGATCAACTACTACGTCATCACGCCGGGGCAGGCTTCGCCCGTCTCCCAGTACATCACCGTGCCCGCCGAGTACCGGCACCCGCTCACCGGCAAGATCCTGCTGACCGACGTCTACGTCACCCAGCTCAACGCGTTCAACTACCTCCAATACCGCTTCTTCGATTCGAACAGTGAGATCTTCCCGGGCGGGGAGCTGTTCGAGGGTGCGCCTACCCAGGGCCAGTTCCTCAACCAGGGCTACCTGCAAATGGCCCAGGCCCAGAACTTCGCCACGGCGGCGGCGCTGACCCACCTCGGCTACCACGTGCACGCGAGCAACGGGGGCGCCCTCATTTACGGCATCCCCGCCAAGTCGCCCGCTATGGGGACGCTCCAGGTGGCCCAGATCATTGAGGCGGTCGATGCCAAACCCACCCCGACGGTGTGCGCGCTGACCGAAGCCCTCCACGGCTACACACCCGGGACCTCGGTGACGCTCCGGGTGGAGAATTCCTCCATCAACAACGAGGGGGAGTTCGTACCGGGCAAGACGACCGACAAGGCGGTGACGCTGGGCACGCCGCCCAAGGGCGTCACCGATTCTGACTGCGGAGGGCCGCCGACGGCCTTTCTCGGTGTCCTGGCCCAGACCCAGCAGGACTGGGACTTCCCCGTGAACATCACGATCAACACACCTCAGATCGGCGGCCCGTCGGCCGGGCTGGCCATGACGCTGGGCATCATCGACAAGATGACCAGCGGCAAGCTCACCGGCGGCCACGTCGTGGCGGCCACCGGCACCATGGACCCCAACGGCGTCGTGGGGGACGTCGGCGGCGTGGCCGAGAAGACCATCGCCGTCGAGCGGGAGGGGGCCAGCGTTTTCTTCGTGCCCACGGTCGAATACAAGACGGCCGAGGCCAAGGCCACCCCGCAGCTCCACGTCTACGGGGTCAACAACCTCGACCAGGTGCTGCGCGACCTGGAGCGCCTGGGGGGCAGCGTGCCCAGCCATCCCGTCCCGGTCCAGGCGGCGCCATAGGCTCTGGGGCATGGCAGAAGGTCTCGCCCCCATCTCATCGTCCCGGATCGCCGCCGGTGACATCGCCCGGCACTCGTTCGCCATCGTCCGGCGGGGGTTCGACGCCGACGAGGTCCGGGCCTACCTCCAGACCGTGGCCCGTGCCCTCGAGGGCATGGAAGAGCAGGAGCAGGAGTTGCGGGCGGCCGTGGCCGAGGCGGAGGAGCGGGCCGCCCATCCCGTGGTCGACGAGGCCACGCTGACCTCGTCGCTGGGCCAGCACAGCGCACAGATCCTGCACCACGCCCACGAGGAGGCGGCGCGGATCGTGGCGGAAGCCCAGGAGTCGGCGGCGACGCTGATCCGCGAGACCCAGCACCAGGCCGAGGAGCTCCAGATGCGCACGGAGACGGCCTCCGCCGAGCGGGTGGTCGAGGTGGAGCGACTGGTGGCCAGCGCCGAGCAGGAGGCGCGGACCGAACAGGAGCGCATCCTGTCCGAGGCCACCGCGGAGCAGGACCGGATGCGCGCCGAGGCGAGCGCCCAGAGCGAAGAGGTGGTGACCCGGTCCAAGGAGGAGGGGCGAGCGCTCCTCGAACAGGTGCAAGAGGCGCGGCGGCGCGTCCTGGCCGACCTCTCCGCACGGAGGCGTGCGTTGAGCACGCAGATCGAGCAGTTGCGCGCGGCGCGCGACGAGATGGCAGCGTCGGTGCACGGCGTGCGCGACAAGGTCGACGGAATCCTCGACCAGCTCGGCCGCAGCGAGGACGAGGCCCGGGCGGCCGCGTTGGCCGTGGGCGACCACATCCGCCTCCACGGTCAGGACGAGGGCGACGGCGAGTCCGACGCCGTGGTCACGGCGGAGGTGGCTGCTGTCGGGGGCGGGGGCGGGGGCGGCGCGGACGTGGTCGATGCGCCGACCGATCCGGGCGTGCCGGCCAACGCGCCCTCGGTGGACGAGCTCTTTGCCCGCATCCGCGCCGGCTCGAACACGGACCCGGGTGGGGCGGGGGCGGGCGCGCCGTCGGCCCCGAGCTCCGAGGGCGGGGCCGAGGTGGCCGCCGAGGCGACGGCCAGCGACGGAGAGCCCGTGGAGGCGCCCGAGGCTCCCGACGCGCTGCTCGGTGCGGAGACGGCCGTGCCTGCCGGTCCTGACGCCGAGATCATCGGCCGGCGCGACGAGCTGTTCACGCCGATCGCGGGGAAGCTGAACCGGACGGTGAAGCGCACGTTGGGCGACGACCAGAACCGCATGCTCGACCTGCTTCGCAGCACGCCGAGCATCGACGCCGACGGCCTGCTCGGACCCGAGGATGCGCACCTGGCGCTCTTCGCCGATGCGGTGCAGGAGCAGCTGGGCGAGGCGTACGTGGCCGGGGCGACGTTCGCCGGGAACACGGCAGCCGGGACACCAAAGGGCGACGCGGTGGACCAGGCGGCGACGGGACTGGCGCGCGCGGTCGTGGCCATGCTGCGCCGGCGTATCGCGGACGGGAGCGAGGAGCCCGGGGCGCGGGTCGGTGCGGCCTTCCGTGAATGGCGGGGTCAGCGGGTGGAGCGATTGGCCGGGGACGCGGCAACGCACGCGTTCTCGGCGGGGGTGGCCGCCGCGGCGGCCCACGGAGCCGACGGCAAGGTGCGCTGGGTCGTGACCTCGACGGGCGGCTGCTCGGACTGCGAGGACAACGCCCTGGCCGGTGCGCTCGCCTCGACCGAGGTGTTCCCCACCGGGCATGCGTTCCCACCGGCGCACTCGGGCTGCCGCTGCCTCGTCGCACCGGCGGACGGCTGAGCAGGAATTTTCGGCGATCCGCCCGGGCCCTGGCCGTTTTGGCCGGGTTGGTGGACGTTAGGCTCCCCCCGTGCGTGTCCCCCGCGACCTGACCGCTGACCCCCCGCCGACCCGGCGCCGGCGTGCCCGTTGGTGGCTGCTCGGCCTGCTGGTGGTCATCATCATCCTGGCGGTGTCGCTGCGCTCGCTGGCCGGCATCTACACCGACAGCCTCTGGTTCGACTCGGTCAACTACCACAACGTCTTCTCCACGCTGCTGGTGATCAAGCTCGGGCTCTTCGGCGTCTTCGGCGCCATCTTCTTCGCCGTGCTGTGGATCAACCTGGTGGTGTGCGACCGCATCGCCGGACACGACGTCGTCCTGGCCCAGGACGACGAGCTGGTGCGGCGCTACCAGCAGTTCGTGCGGCCCTACGCCGGGCGCATCTACGTGGCGCTGGCCTTCATCCTTGCCCTCATCGGGGCCTCGGGGACGATCGGGCAGTGGAACAGCTGGATCCTGTTCCTCCACGGCGGGAACTTTGGCGTGACGGACCCGCAGTTCCACAAGGACATCGGCTTCTACGTCTTCAAGCTCCCCTTCCTCACCTTCGTGGTCGACTGGACGCTGGCCATCCTCATCGTGACGCTGGCCGTGGTGGTGGTGTTCCACTACCTGAACGGGGGCATTCAGCCCCAGCGCGGACTGCCACGGGTGCGACCGCCGGTGAAGGCACACGTGTCGGTGCTGCTGGCGCTGATCGCGCTGACCAAGGCTGTCGGCTACGTGCTGCAGCGCTGGTCACTGGTCAATGCGCAGGACGGCTACGTGAACGGCGCCGGCTACACCGACGTGCACGCCCGCCTGCCGGCCGAGACGTTGCTCATCTGGGTGTCGGTCTTCGCGGCTGGCATCCTGCTCTTCAACATCCGCCGCCAGGGGTGGACGCTGCCGGTACTGGCCATCGGCATCTGGGCCTTCGTCGCGTTGGTGGTCGGGATCATCTACCCGGCGCTGCTCCAGGCCCTCAAGGTCACACCCGCCCAGAGCTCGCTCGAGGCGCCGTACATCCAACGCAACATCACGGCTACCCGAGACGCCTACGGGTTGAACAACGTCGCCGTGCACTCGTTCCCGGCCAGCACGTCGATCACGGCGAGCCAGGTCTTGCGGCGCGGCCCCGACCATCACCAACGTCCGCCAGTGGGACCCCGACCCGACGATTTCGCTGCAGGCCTTCCAGCGTGAGCAGGGGATCTTCTCGTACTACACGTTCCCGTCCATCGGGGTGGACCGCTACACCATCAACGACCAGCTCACGCCGGTCCTGATCGGCGCCCGCCAGATCGGCGGCAACCTGCCGTCGCAGTCCTGGGTCAACACCCACCTGCAGTACACCCACGGCAACGGCGCGGTCATCGCCTTGGCCAACCAGACCCAGTCGAACAACCCGGTCTACGGCATCCAAGGGGTGCCGCCGTCGTCGTCGCCCGGATTGCCCCAGATCAAACAGGCGGGGATCTACTTCGGGCTCGGCGAGACGGGCTACGTCGTGGCCAACAGCAAGCAGCTCGAGGTGGACTACCAGACCTCGGACAACTCGAGCGTCGAGAGCCACTACTCGGGCTCGGGCGGGGTGCAGCTGTCGTCGCTCTTCAAGCGGGCCGCCTTCGCGCTGCGTCTGGGCGACTTGAACCTGTTGATTTCGAGCCAGATCACCGACAAGTCCCGGATCATGTTCGTGCGCGACCCCGTGGCCATGGCCGAGAAGGCGGCGCCGTTCCTGAGCTTCGACTCGAATCCCTATGCCGTGGTCAACGACGGGCACATCGACTGGGTGGTGGACGGCTACACCACCACGGCCAACTACGCGTACTCCCAGAACGCCGACAGCCAGCAGGTGGCGATCGGCAGCAGCCTCCCGTCGAGCTACAACTACGTGCGGAACTCGGTGAAAGTGATCATCGACGCCTACTCGGGCAAGATGACCTTCTACGACGTGGACCCCAAGGACCCGATCATCCAGGCCTACGAGGCCGCCTTCCCGAACATGTTCACACCGCTGTCGAAGATGCCGGCATCGCTGCAGGCCCACCTGCGCTACCCCCCGAACATCTTCTCCATTCAGTCTGCGATCTACGGCCGCTACCACCTGACCACTCCCTCCGCCTTCTACGCGGCGAGCAACGCGTGGCAGCTCTCGCCCACGGCGGGCGCAGGTCCCAAGTCGCAGGCGTTGCTCGCGCGAGAACACCTACAACTCGCAGGGCCAGCTGGTCTCGACGGCCCCGGCCCGCATGGCACCGCAGTACCAGGTGTACTCGTTGCCCAACACGAACCAACAGGTGTTCACGGTGTCCGACGGCTTCGTGCCGGCGTCGCAGGGGTCGCTCTCGACCAACAACAACCAGAACTACAACCTGACGGCGTGGATGGTGGCGCAGTCCGATCCGGAGCACTACGGAGACTTCGACGTGTACGAGACGCCGCGAGGCACCCTGGGTCCGGCCAACGCCGACGCGGAGATCTCGGCCAACTCGACGGTGTCGAAGGACATTTCGCTGCTGGACCAAGGCGGTTCCTCGGTCCTGTTGGGCGAGACGCTGATGGTGCCCATTGCGGATTCGATGGTCTACCTGCGCCCGCTCTATGTGGCTTCGTCGAGCACGCCGCAGCCGAACCTGCAGTACGTGATCGCGGTGCTGGGCAAGAACGTCGAGATCGATACGTCGCTGTCCAACGTGCTGATGGACGTGTTCGGCACCTCGGTGCCGTCGACCGGCGGGTCGTCCCCGCCGCCGGCGTCGACGCCGGGCGGCACCACCGTGCCCGAGCAGGTCTCAGGCTACCTGGCGGCCGCGCAGACCCAGTACCAGAACGCGCTCAACGCGCTCAAGGCGGGCAACCTGGCCGGCTACCAGTCGGACATCGACGCCATGGCCCAGCAGATCACGCTGGCCCAGCAGGCGCTGGGGAAGGCGCCGGGGACGGCCACGGGTTCCGGCTCGACGACCACGACGACGGCGCCGAGTTCGAAGGTCAAGGGCTCGAAGGCGACCACGACCAGCACCACGGCGGCGACGTCGAGCACGCCCACCGGGGGCGGTTCGGGCAACAGCGGGAACTCGGGAACGTCGCCGGATACATCGACCACGACGACCTCGGCGGCAGGCAGCACCGCAACGACCACCCCGCTGGTGTCCGCAGTGCGGACCGGCCGGGGCGGCGGCGGGGGATAGTGCCGCCCGACCAGCCGCTCGGCGAGCGATCGCCGGTTGCACTGCGGGGCCAGGCGCCGCATGATTGAGCCCGACAGCGGGGGCCGAGGAAAGGGACGGGAACCATGGGACTGCTCGACAAGGTCAAGGATGCGGCGCAGAACGCGACGGTGGCAGCCAAGGATGCGGCGGCCAAGGGCCAGGCCAAGCTGGACGGGGCACAGGCCAAGCGGGCGGCCGACGGCCTGCTGCGCGACCTCGGCGCGGCGTACTACGCGACGAAGACGGGGCGGTCCACGGACACGACGGACGCGGACATCGACCGCCTCGTAGCGGCCCTGCAGGCCCACGAGTCCGAGCACGGCCAGATCACGCTGGCTCCCGAGTCGGCGGCGGCCAACCCGACGGCGGTCCCGGCCGACGGCTCGACCCCGGCACCTCCCCCGCCACCGGCGGCGGCAGACCCCGCCTCACCACCACCCCCGCCACCGACCGCACAAACCCTGTAGCTGTCGGGCCGGCGCACGGGGATGTGGGCTGGTCATTCCCGGGTCGCCGTGAGCGGTACTGGACAGCTCGTGTAGAGTGGTTCCTTCGCCGCGGGGTGGAGCAGTCTGGTAGCTCGTCGGGCTCATAACCCGAAGGTCGGAGGTTCAAATCCTCCCCCCGCCACTCAAGAAAGTGCAGTTCAGGGGCACTCCTAGGGAGTGGCCCTCACGCTGCCCCAGATTCGGCGGCTGCTCCACGACAATGTGAGCGTCAGGCCAACAGCGGGAAACATCCCTGGTGGCGCCAACCGCGACGAGGCGATACGGATGCCCTTCACCCGCTGGACTTGCGGCAGCTCGGTGACGTCACCTGTGGCCTGACTTTTTCTGAGGATCGTTTCCATCGGTACACACCGTCCAAGCGGGCGTGAGCGACAGGACATGACTCTCGATCTGCAGCAAATCGCCGGCCGTGCCGGCAGTCACACGAAGCGCAGGCACCCGGTCGTGCACATAGCGCTCATGGGACCGGGCGTCTCGCCACGCAGTAGTAGTGAGATAACGCCGCTCGCCGACCTGGCTGAAAAGACCGCCGAGCATCCCATCCACGCCGGCCATGCCCGGCAACCAAACGTGCTCCTGTACCCGTTTGAAATGGTCCTCGTGGCCGGATCGCACGACACAATCGGCCACCCTGAGCACCCCGGCTGTTAGGAGTGCCTCGACCCCGTTGCGATCGCCGCGCATCTCAAGAATCGACGGGCCCGTGGCCACTCGCACGGAACGATAGGTATCCTGCTGCCCAGACACGCGAACGATCGCGTCGTGGTGATCGCGCATAAACCGTTCGTAGGCCTCTGCGTCCGTCCAGACCGCCAGGACACCCGCCGCGTCGGGCGACTTCTCGTCCCAGCCACCAACCTGGCAGACGAACCCATCCTCGGCCCTCAAGACCGCCCACAACTCTTGGGCCCGTGAAAACTCGACTCGCCTTGTCGGCGCAACATCGCAAACGATCCACTTGATCATTAGCGATCCCAGCGTCTGCGCCCACGTGGCGTTACCGGTCACTGAGGACAGCTGACGCGACTCTGCGGATGCGTTCGGGATCGCCGATTATGTCAAGCTCAACGACCTGGTCATTAACGACAGTGAAGGCCATTACGCCGTGCGGCTGCCCATCGAGCGTGATGACGACACCAGCGGCACCGTTGATCAGCGCAGGAAGGAGCACCGCCGCCGGATTGGCACCGAGGCGCGCTTGCCGAGCGACAGCCGCTGCGCCACGGACGATCGTGGACGCAACCGGCCGACTGGGCCCGAAGTCGGCCCGCAGGACCACGTCGGGGTGCAGTACGCCGACCAGTGCGTCGAAGTCACCACTGCGAGCTGCCAAGAAGAAGGCGTCGACAACGATGCGTTGACGAGCGAGGTCGGAATCTGGGGTTTCGGCCCCTCTGACGCGGCGCCGTGCTCTGCTCGCGAGCTGCCTGGCCGCACTCGGGGATCGGTCGAGCATTCGAGCGATCTCCTCGAATGGGAGTTCGAACATGTCGTGGAGAACGAAGGCCAAACGCTCAGCGGGAGTCAGCGCGTCCAGTACGACCAGGAGAGCTAGACCGACCGAGTCGGCAAGCAGCGCCTCGCCCTCGGGTCCAAGTTCTCCCACTGGGCTGATGACAGGATCAGGGAGATGCACTTCCAAGCGCTCCTCGCGTCGGTTATTGCGTGTTCGGAGCATGTTCAGACAGACGCGGGCGACGATCGTCGTCAACCATCCACCAAAGTTCTCGATGTCATTCGTCTCGGCCCGGCTGACTCGAACCCAGGCCTCCTGGACAGCGTCGTCAGCCTCGGCGAGCGAGCCCAGCATCCGGTATGCGACGGCTCTAAGTTGTGTCCTCTGCTCTTCGAAGCGTTCTACCAGCCAGTCGTTCTCCTCCATCACGCGCATCCTCGCTTAAGCGGTGACCACAGTGACCCCACCGCCTTCGCCCGATCCGACACGAAAGGTGGGGCGTTGACCTTCAGCGCCATTGGCCGGGCGTGTAGTCACCTGCGGGTTGACGGGTAATGGCATTGAGGCGGTTGTAGAGGTTGATGAGGGAGATAAGGCACACCAGTGCGCCGAGCTGGTCATCGTCGAAGTGTTTGGCCGCGTTGGCCCAGGCTTCGTCGGAGACACTGCCACCATCGGCGACTCTTGTTCCCTGCTCGGTGAGCTCGAGCGCAGCCCGCTCAGCTTCAGTGAATACGGTCGTCTCTCGCCACGCGGCGACAAGGTTGATTCGGACCGAGCTTTCTCCGGCGTGCTCGGCATCCTTGGTGTGCATGTCCAGGCAGACGCCGCAGCCGTTGATCTGGCTGGCTCGGATCTTGACCAGCTCTTGGGTCGCGGAGGGCAAGGTCGAGCCGGTTATCACTGCGGCCGCCGAGTTGATGTGCTTGGTGAATTGTCCGGCAACCTCATTGCTGTACAAGTCGATTCGAGCGTCCATTCAGATCTCCTTAGATGTTTGGCTTTCTAACGACTATGACCCCTTGGACCAGCAATATGTGACAGGGCTGACCGATCGCTGCGTACGCCGGCTCGGATTAAACGTCGCGCTGATCCCAGACTGCCCGATAGGCCTGGACAAAGGACACGATTCTTTGACTGGCCATCGGCCTCCTCGTCGTGAAGGGCGGCGTTCTTCGTACCGTGGCGCTGTGGGCGGGCATCGTGGTGGCGGTCCTCTACTGGGGAGTTGGGCAGGGTTTCGGACAACTATTCAGTGGTCAGGCCACGGACCCGAGTACCGGTCCACTGCTCGTAATGGTTGGCTTGACTGCGCTGGGCGCCACTCGAGAATTTGCGCGGCCCGACGTTCGCGCCCTCACCGTCGTTGACAAAGTTCGAGGGGCCATGCAGACGGCTGCGTGATCCGTCAGATTCGATGCACGGCTCGCCCTCATCATTGACGGCATGGAGTCGTGACCCAGAGTCACCGACCGCGCGTAGCGCCGGGACAATCAGCTCACGGTAGAGCCTTGAGGTCCGGGCGTATCCGCCACTCAGGGCGAATACGCTCCCGGCCGGCGCCCGCGTTGTATCAGCGAGGCGTCATGCCACCGTCGGCGATGTGCACCTCTCCGGTGATGAAGCCGCCGGCATCGGACGTCAACAAGAGCGCTGGGCCGATCATCTCTTCGGGTTCCGCTATCCGTTTCTGCAGACAGGCGTTGGCCATCGCTTCTTGGCGTTCGGCCGGGTTGGCCCGTGTCATGTCCGTGTTGACCGAACCAGGAGCTAATGCGTTGACGCGGATGCTGTGTGGGGCAGACTCAGCTGCCATCGATCGGGTGTAGGACATCAGCGCTGCTTTGCCAGCTGAGTACATCGAGATGTAAGGCGAGAAAATAAAGCGCCTACTGAGACAACGCTGAGCACGGCCGCATATGGGCTGGCAATCAGGTGAGGAAAAGCCCTTTGGGTGAGAAAGACGGGACCTCGTAGATTGACCTCGAAGGACTTGGCCCAGGCCTCCGGGGTCTGTTCGGCTATGGGCTGTGCGAGAGCGGTCGCCGCATTGTTGACCACGACGTCGATGCCACCGAAGGTCTCGACCGTTTCCCCAACGAGTGCGTCGAGGTCTTCGAGACGCCCGAGATGTTCGGCTACACCGAGCGCTTCACCGCCCAGGCTGCGCAAGTGCGTTTGGACCTCGGCGCAGGTCTTGGGGGAAGGACGCCGATCTCCTTGAACGGCGGTGGCTCCTGTGGACCTCGGAGACGCGCCATCGAGGCTTATGACATCTAACACCGTGGCATGGAAGTGGCGTGACTGGTCGTGGCCGATGACGTGAGGCGGTTCGCGGCGGACCTTCACTTGGCGGAGTCCCCGCAGACCGGGGCGGGGGGCGTGATTTGGCGTGACCCGCGTGAGCTCGTGCGGCAAGACGAACGGTCCGAGGGTCTGAGGGATTCCTGGGCTCCTGGCGATTCGATGATCGTGGTGGTCACAGTTGCTTACTTACCGAGTACTTGGTAAATAATGGTGCATGGCACCGGAACAGGGGACTCAGCGGGCAGCAGACGCCGCGATCTCGTCCATCGACGCAGCCGCAAAGGCGAATCTGACGGCAGGCGCAGGGATCTGGTCGACCGCAGCCGACGCGACGTTGGGCCTTCGGACGATGTGGGTGTCCGACGGACCCAGTGGGGTTCGCGGCCGAAGTTTCGGCGACCGTGACCCGAGCTATTGCACACCGTCCGGCTCCGCCTTGGCTGCGACCTGGGATGCAGCCATGGTCCAGCGTGTGGGCGCGCTCGGTGGGCCGCGATGCTCGGCGTAAGGATCTCGATGTCGTGCTCGGACCGACCGTCAACCTCCACCGGTCGCCTCTCGGGGGCCGTGGCTTCGAGTGTTATTCGGAGGATCCGCTACTCACCACAGAAATTGCAGTGGCCTGGGTCGCCGGTGTGCAGGGCCAGGGCGTGGCCGCAACCGCAAAGCACTTTGTCGCAAACGAATCGGAGACCTCACGCATGACCGCCGACATGGTGGTCGACGAGCGAGCACTACGCGAGCTCTATCTCGTCCCTTTCGAGGCCCTGGCCGCCGCCGGAGTGTGGGCGATCATGACGGCCTACAACAAGGTCAACGGCACCTATGCCAGTGAGCACGCAGAGCTCGTGGGCGCAGTCCTCAAGGGGGAGTGGGGGTGGGACGGTCTGGTGATGTCGGATTGGTTTGGGACCAACGACACGAATCGCTGCGCAACCGGGAGCCTGGATCTGGAAATGCCTGGTCCTGGCCGCTTCTTCGGTCCAGCCCTCGCGGCGGCGATCGCCGCCGGGGCTCTCGATGAGTCGCTTCTCGACGACAAGGTACGACGGTTAGTTCGTCTAGCCCATCGAGTCGGGGCACTCGAGGGCACGTCCACCCGGGCCGCCTTCGTCGACCCCGGCGACACCAACGAGCGTCTCGTTCTGCGAGAGGCTGCGGCATCCGGGATGGTCCTTTTGCGCAACGAAGGCCAACTCCTACCCCTGGATAGATCGGAGCTGAAGCGGGTTGCGGTGATTGGCCCGCATGCCACACGACCTGCTTACCAGGGCGGGGGCAGTGCCCAGCTCGGGCTCCACCCGACTGTGATCCCGCTTGACGCGATTCGAGACGCCCTCGATGGTGTGGAGGTTCTACACGAGGTGGGGTGTACCGCGGGCACCACGCTTCCGTTGGTCGATGCGCTGCCCGCCTACCCCGTAGACAAGGAATCGGCTCATCATGGGCTGACTGTCGAGTACTACGACAACATGGCGTGCACTGGGTCCCCACGACACGTCGAGCCACGGCGGAGCGGGCGGCTCGTCTGGCTAACCGACTTCCCGCTTCAAGAGGAAGGTTTGAGCGGTGCGGGCGTCCGCATGCGCGGAACGTTCGAGGCGGGGACCGAAGCGGCGTACGAGTTCTCGCTCCGAGGCTGTGGTGAGATCCGGCTCCTCATCGACGACGACGAAGTGCTCCGTCAGCCCTACCGCGACTACCGGAGCGACCCCGCTGAGTTACTGAACTCCGCTGATCACGTGACGGATACGGTCATACTCGGATCAGGGTCGCACACCATCGAAGTCATCGCTGGTTTCGATCTCGCTCCATTGATGCTCATCGAGGTCTGCGGCCGCAAGTGTCTGCCCGTTGACGGTATCGCCCGAGCTGTTCAGGCAGCTTCGGACGCGGACGTCGCCATCGTCCTGGTCGGAAATACCGAGGAGCAAGAGACCGAGACGAAGGACCGGATGAACCTTTCTTTGCCGGGAGACCAAGCCCGACTGGTGGAGGCGGTCACCGCAGCCAATCCTCGCACGGTCGTGGTGGTGCACGCCGGCATGCCGGTGGATCTGGGGTGTGCCCGGGGCGCCTCAGCACTCCTATACGGCTGGTTTGCCGGACAAGAGGTCGGGCCGGCGCTGGCCGACGTGCTGGTCGGTGCGCGCGAGCCGGGCGGCCGTCTTCCGTTCACCATCGGTGAACGTCTCGAGGACTACCCGGCCACATCGACGGAGCCCGACACGGCTAACCAGCTGCACTACGACGAGTCGCTCTTCGTAGGGTATCGACACTTCGACACCGAGAAGATCGAGCCGGCTTTCGCATTCGGCCATGGGCTCGGCTATGGCGAATTCGCCTACAGCGACCTCATGGTAGAAGACACGTGCTGTGGCGAGGCAGCTCACGCTTCTGTCGTGGTCACCAACGTCGGCACTCGTCGCGTCAAGGAGGTGGTGCAGCTCTATCTGTCCGAATTGTCGCCGCACGTACCACGACCTTCCCAGGAGCTGGCGGCGTTGGCGGTCGTGCACCTCGAGCCCGGCGAGTCACGACAGGTGGAGCTGGTTCTCGCATCGCGCGCCTTCTCCACGTGGGACGTCAATGAGCACGCATGGGTCGAGCGCGAAGGGGAGTTCCGTGCGGCTGTCGGCCGTTCGAGCCGTGACCTTCGCACGCTGGTCGAGCTGGTAAGGACAAGAAAAGCCGTTGGTCATGAGGCGGCGGATCAGGCGGCTCAGTGAGGATCGTCTATTTCGACATCGACACACTGCGCCCCGACCACCTTGGCTGTTACGGCTACCACCGAGCCACGAGCCCCCATATCGATGCCCTGGCGGAGCGCGGGGTGCGCTTCACTGACGTATACGCCTCCGACGTCCCTTGTCTTCCCAGCCGCACGGCGCTGATCTCGGGCATGTTCGGCATCCGCAACGGCGTGGCGAACCATGGCGGCGTGGCCGCCGACCTCCGAGCCTGGGGAGCCGATCGAGAGTTCTTCTCTCCGCTCGGACTCCAGTCGTTCGCAGGGGCGCTCATGCTCGCCGGATATCACACCGTGTCGATCTCGAGCTTTCCGCTGCGTCACAGCGCGCCGTGGTGGACTTCGGGATTCTTGGAGACCATGAACCTCGTCCGCGGTTTTGGGGGTGAGCGGGCTGACGAAGTGCTTCCCGGAGTGCTCGACTGGCTCGAGCGCAAGGGAAGGTCGGACTCGTGGTTTCTCCACGTTCACCTCTGGGACCCCCATACTCCCTATACCACCCCCGAAGAATACGGCAATCCCTTTGCCGGCGATCCCATACCGGCTTGGCATCGCGAAGAAGTACGAGAGCGGAACTGGGAACTTCCCGGACCACACTCCGCGCAGGAGCCTTGGGGATTCCGGCCCGACGAGTGGGGCACGCCCCCTCCTCGCCAGCCCTGGAACCTTTCATCCCCGTCCGAAGTGAAGCAGCTCTTCGACGGGTACGACGTGGGTGTGCGCTACGCGGACGACGCCGTCGGCACCGTGTGTTCCAAGCTCAGCGATCTCGGCGTACTCGACGAGACCGCCGTCTGGCTCAGCAGCGATCACGGCGAGGCATTCGGCGAGTTGGGCGTCTATGCGGACCACCAAGCCGCAGACGAAGTGACAACGCACATCCCGGCTCTTATCGTTTGGCCGGGTGTGCCCTCGGGCGTCAAACGCGGGCTCCACTATCACCTCGACGTGGCCGCGACAGTCGCCGATCTGGCGGGGGTTCGCCAGCCCGATCACTGGGACGGAGTCTCACTGCGGGCTGACGTCGAAGCTGGCACGAGCATCCTGGGCCGGGACCACCTGGTGCTCACGCAAGGGGCCTGGACCTGTCAGCGCGGGGTGCGATTCGGGAGCAATCTCTACCTGCGGACGACGCACGACGGTTTCCACGCCGCCTGGCCCGATGAGATGCTCTTTGACATCGTCCGTGATCCCCATGAACAGTCGAACCTCGCCAACACCGAAGAATCCATGCTCAACCAAGGACGGGCAATCCTGGAAGAGTGGGTCACCGCCCAACTCAACCGTGCACTTGATCCAAAGCGCGACCCGTTGGACATCGTGCTTGCGGAAGGCGGCCCCTACCATGTCCGCGGCCACCTGCACGACTACCTGCGGCGCTTGGAAGAGACCGGTCGGTCCCAGTGGGTGGAGCCGTTGTTGACTCGGCACACGGCAGGCTCGGTGGCCTGAGCTGACATCTCATGGGCCACCGACCCTCGTCATCGTCAATCCCAGTCCAACTGCGTTCCGTACTCGGCTGTATTGGCAAGTCTGCGCCCACACCCGGTGCTTTGACGCTCGGGCCAAGCGTGCCTTTGTCAAGGCATACGTACATGGAGTGAGGTAGTCATGCACATTGGGTCGGATGAGACATCGACGACGTACATCTGCGGGAGCGGGGAGGCGTTGCCAATCCTCCTAGCGGTGCCGAGAGAGCACCGACCACAGGCTGGTGTCATCTTTTTCCACGGCGGCGGGTGGATCGCTGGAGGGCCCGAGCAGTTCCTTCCCCAGTGCCACGCCCTTGCTCACGCCGGCGTCCTCTCGGCAACCGCAAGGTATCGACTGTTGGGCTCAGGGGCATCGGAGCTCGCCGACTGCGTTGCCGATGCTCGCGCTGCGATCGAGAGGTTTCTCGACGTTGCGGCTGATCACGACCTGGGGCCATCCCGCGTGGCCGCCGGCGGGGGATCCGCGGGTGCCTACCTCGCCCTCTCGGCTGCGTTGTCTCTTCCTGGGATCGGTCACGACGGTAGCCCGAAAAAATCCGCTGCCGAACTTGATTCCACAGCGCGATCTGCTCTTCCACGAGAGGAAGGTGAGCCAATCAGCGCCCTCGGGGCTCTCCTTCTCTTCAACCCGGTGGTCGACCTCGGCGCGTTGAGCCGCGCCCTTCTCGGATTTACTCCGCCGAGGCTCGGGCATGACCGCGGACGAGTTGGCCCAGTACTCACCGGTGCAGTTCGTCCGGCCCGGTGTCCCTCCCACGATCATGTTCCACGGCACCGACGACGTGGTCGTCCCGCTCGACTCGGTCCGGCGTTTCCGTGACTGCATGGAGGAGGCAGGGAACCGCTGCGAGCTCGTCGAGTTCGCCGGTGCCGAGCACGGGTTCTTCAATGCCCGGCCCGATGGCAATCCCTTGTACGACGAGACACTTGCCAGAGCGACACAGTTCCTCGTTGGTCTGAGGCGAACGCCGCTCGACTAGGTTGCGGTCGCCCCTCCTATCGGATCGGACCCGGCGTCCGTAGCGGCGTCGCTCAGATGACCTTTTCGTGTGGTCTGAGTCACAGGTTCGGCAGTGTTGCTTGGCGTCTGATCCTGACCCAGCGCTGCGGACAGCAGCCGGGCGAGGGCCCGATAGCTCTCGACCATGTCGATGCTGTCGTCGAGGAGCCATTGGTACTGCAGGCCGTCCATCACCGCGATGAGGATCGAGGCGAGCGTCTCGACGGGGACATCCTCTGGGAGTCGTCCAGCCACGCGATCGCGCAAGCCCTGGGACACGTAGTGCCGTGCGAATTCGTAGCGGGTGACGAAATGATCGTGAGCCGGATGATCATCCTCCAGCGACTCACCCAGGAGAACCGAGTAGAGCCGCACGCCCTCAGGAGCCGACTGGTTGTGGGCGACGATCGTCTCGAAGGCCTCGACAGTATCGAGGCGCTTTTGGCTGAGGCTCTCTAAGAAGAGCTTGCCGTCCTCGTCGTCACGCCGGGCCAGCACGGCCCCGAGCAGGTCGGGTTTGGAGGAGAAGTGGTGGACGAGCCCGGGCTCGCTGATCTCCGCCTCCTCCGCGATCGATGCCAGCGAGGCCCCGCGGTAACCGCGATCGGCGAACTGGCGCTGTGCGGCTCGGAGAATGGCGTCCCGAGTTCGATCCCCGCGGCCATTGGTTGCTTTTCGACGAGGAGGGTGAGACGGTGGCACGAAACGACAATCTACCAGGTCATCTCTACCTGACCGAGCACTCTGTCAGTCGAAAATTGGGCAGAGGGAGCCGGTTGAATCCTTACCGAGTACTTAGTAGGGTTACGATATGCGTAGGGGGGCCTGCGGCGCCGGGCCGAGCCGATTGGTCCCTCACTGGTGGTCGAGTTCGTCCACCCCGGTGGTTTGCTATTGCCGACCGGTATCCGCGAGCACGAGCCACGGCAGGATCTCTTGACGCCGGGCCCATCGGTCGAGCCGCCGCTCGGTCCTGCCCTTCCTGGCGAGATAGCGGGACGCATCCTCGACCTCGAGTCCGAGCGCCAGCAGGCCAACGAGGACGTCGGGCTCCCTGAGGACCTCCTGCCCGGGGTCGGAGACACCTCGCTCTCCCTCCGGGATGGTTTCCGCCGGGCGGGCGCCATGACAGTGATCGTGTTGGCCACGCTGAGCGCCCTAGATCAGTTTTCGACCGGGGGACTGGCGGTGCTCGCTCCCGACATCCGGGACAGTCTGCACGTCAGCGACGGGGTGATCGTGTTCATCGCGGCGTCGGCCGGCGGGTTCATCTGCCTCGGTGCGGTGCCGATGGGTTGGCTAGCCGACCACTACCGCCGTGCACCCATCATCGCCTGGGCAGGTCTCGTTCTCTCGGCCATGCTGGCGTTCGTCGGCTTGTCGGTCAACGCCCTCATGTTGTTCCTCGCTCAGTTCGGTGCCGGGGTGTCCAAGTCGAGCAGCATCTCGGTCCACGGGTCGCTTTTGGCCGACCAATATCCCATCGGGCTGCGGGGCCGGCTGAGCGCGATCACCAACTTTGCCAACCAGAGCGCGAACGCGTTCAGCCCGCTCGTGATGGCGGGCATCGCCGCACTTGTTGGTGGTGCCTCAGGTTGGCGCTGGTCCTTCCTCGTCATGGTGGTGCCGGTGGCCGTCGCCTCCTGCATCGCCTTCCGGTTGCCCGAGCCGGTGCGAGGTCGCCAGGAGAAAGGTTCGGTGCTTGGCGAGGTCTTCGCCGATGATCATCCGGCTCCCATATCGATCGAGGCGGCGTTCGAGCGGCTGAAGCGGATCCGCACTTTGAAGACCGTGGTGCTGGGCTTCGCCGCTCTTGGTTTTGGCCTTTTCACGGGGCCTGTCCTTTCCAATCTCTTCTTGCAGCAGCACTACCACTTGGGGACGTTCGACCGCGGGGTAGCGGCCACCATCCAGAACGCCGCCGCGCTGGCCCTGTTGCCTTTCGTCGGGCGTCGCTACGACCGGCTCTACCGACAAAATCCCGCACGCGGGCTCCGCCTGCTGGGACTGGTGATTCTGCCGGCCGCCGCCCTGGTTCCCGCCGAGTACTTCATGCCGAACTGGCAGCTCTTCGCCGTCCTCGGCATCCCGCACGTGACCCTTTTGGTCGCCGCCTACGCCATGACCGGACCGGTCGTCATGTCGATCGTTCCCTACCGCCTCCGCGGGATCGGTGTCGCCTTTGCCGCCATCTACGTCTTCTTCATCGGTGCGACCGGCGGCGCGCTGGCCTCGGCCTTCCTCACCAACGAGTTCGGCGTGCGCACGGCGGTGATCGTCTTGCTCGTGCCTTCGACCGTCCTTGGGGGACTGTTCATCATCAGAGGCGCGTCGTCGATCCGGACCGATCTGGCCCTCGCCACAGCCGAGCTCAAGGAGGAGTTCGATGAGCACCAGCGCCGACTCGACGACGCGCTCGGAACCCCGGTGCTCCAGGTACGCAATGTCGACTTCTCCTACGGCAACGTCCAGGTCCTCTTCGGCGTGGACCTCGAGGTGCGCAAAGGCGAGGTGTTGGCCCTCCTCGGCACGAACGGAGCGGGCAAGTCGTCGATCCTGCGGGTCGTCGCCGGCCTCGGGACACCCTCGCGTGGCGTGGTCCGGCTCAACGGACAGACGATCACCTACGTGTCTCCGCAAGACCGAGTGGCCATGGGCATGCACCTACTTCCGGGCGGCAAAGCCGTCTTTCATTCCATGACGGTCTCGGAGAACCTCGAGATGGGCGCCTACCCGTACCGCCACGATCCCGCCGAACGGCGACGACGGATCGAACGCGTCCTCGACCTCTTCCCCGTGCTCACCGCCAAGGGAGCGGACCGCGCCGCGACGCTCTCGGGCGGCCAACAGCAGATGCTGGGGCTGGCCCGGGTACTCCTCCATGACCCCGAAGTGCTCCTCATCGATGAGCTGTCCTTGGGGCTCGCACCCATCTTGGTCCAAGAGCTTCTCGGAGTCATCGAAGCGCTCCGCGCCCAGGGGCTGACCATCGTCATCGTCGAGCAGTCGGTCTCCGTGGCGCTGTCGATTGCGGACAGAGCAGTGTTCTTGGAGAAAGGGCGGGTCCGTTTCGAGGGCCCGGCTCAAGAGCTGGCGCAACGTGACGACCTGGTGCGCGCCGTCTTCCTCGGGACCGAGGGGGGCTGAGGGGTGTCGTGGATCACCCCACAGCTCACGGCGAACGGCATCGTGGCGGGACTGGTCATCGGCCTGCTGGCCATGGGCATCGTCCTCGTCTACCGAGCGACCGGGGTGATTAATTTCGCCGTCGGCAACATCGGGGTCATCGGGGCCACGCTGCTGGCCGTCCTCGTCGTCCGTTACGACGTCCCGTTCTGGGTCGCGCTCCCCCTCGCCCTCGTCGCCGGGGTGGCCGTCGCCGGCATTGCCGAGTTGGCCGTCATTCGCCGGCTGTTCCGCGCACCCCGGGTGATCGTCCTCGTGGCCACTATCGGACTGGCCCAGCTGGCCTTGGCTGTGTCGACGGCACTTCCGTCGCTCAACGACTACAGCACCCCCTACCCGGTGGTCACCACGGCGACGGTGCGCCTGTTCGGGATCAGCCTCAGCGGTGCGCAGCTCTCCATCATCGTGACCGTCCCGATCGTGGCGTTCGCTCTGGCCTGGTTCTTGAACCGAACGACCGTCGGCAAGACGGTCCAGGCCTCGGCCGACAACCCAGACCTGGCTGCGCTGTCGGGGATCAGTCCCAAGAACGTCTCCACACTGACCTGGGTCATCGCCGGTCTGATCGGCACGCTGGCTCTGGTGCTCGTGGCCGGTCAGGGCCAGCAGGCGTCGTTGGTGACCCAACTCGGTCCGGACACCTTGGCGCGGGCCCTCGTCGCCGCGGTCATCGCCGGGCTCGCGTCCTTCCCGCGGGCGATGGTCGCCGGTATCGCCATCGGCGTCGCCCAGGCGCTCATTGAGTTCAACTTCTTGAACCAACCCGGTTTAACCGACCTCCTACTCCTCGTCGCAGTCCTCGTTGCCGTGTGGATGCAGAGCCAACGTCGCACGAGCGATGCCGGTGCCGCGTATGCCACGACGCCTCGTAGCCAGCCTCTACCCGCTCACGTGGGTGCCCTGACGTGGGTGCGCAACCTCGACCGGATCGGAATCGCTGCCCTGATCCTCGGAGCAGTCTTCTTGCCACTGGTGGTGACGGAGCCCTCGAAGAACCTCCTCTATGCGACCATCTTGGCCTACGCCATCTGCGCCTCGTCCCTGACCGTGCTCACCGGGTGGTCGGGCCTGCTCTCACTCGGGCAGATGGCCTTCGCCGGGATCGGCGCGCTCTTTGCGGCTCAACTGACCCTGGGCTTGCACCTGAATGTGAGCGTGCGCAATACACAGCTCATCAACTGGTCCATGCATCCGTTGCCGTTCTGGGCCTCCGTGCTCGTTGCCGCGGCGGTCGGCGCCCTGCTCGCGGTGATCGTGGGGCTGGGAGCTCTTCGCGTCCGAGGGGTGCTGCTTGCCGTCACCACCTTCACCTTTGCCCTGGCGGCGCAGAACGAGCTGTACCAGCTCCCCGTGCTCTCGGGCGCCGGCTCGGGCACGGTCCCCTTCACCCGCGGTCGTCTGCTAGGACTCAACGTCTCGTCCCAGCGCACCTACTACTACGTGGTCTTGGTCGTCTTAGTGCTCGTCATGCTCATGCTGCGCCGTCTTCGCCGGTCTGGAGTCGGTCGCACCATGATCGGCGTCCGCGACAACCCCGATGCGGCTGCCGGCTACACCGTTGCTTCAGCCGCCACACGCCTCAAGGCGTTCGCTCTGGCGGGAGCGATCGCCGGATTGGGCGGTGCAGTGTTGGCTGGGGCCGTCGAATCGATCCTCTACCAACAGCAGTACTTCACCGTGAACGACTCGTTGGTCTTGGTGTCCATCGTCGTGATCGGCGGGATGGGTTCGGTGGGCGGCGCGTTGTTGGGATCGCTTTGGGTCATCGGGCTGCCTGCCTTCTTTCCCGGCAACCAGCTCGCCCCCCTCCTCAGCTCGAGTATCGGGCTCCTCGTGATGTTGCTGTACTTCCCAGGAGGATTCGCCCAGATCGGCGTGAGGCTGCGCCAGCACATCGTGGTCTGGGCCGAACGTCGCCACCCGCCGAGCGACGTCAAGCACGCGACCGTGCTTGCCGCGGCGGTGACCCCGGCGCGAGCGGCCACCACCGCAGCGGCCGACAGTGGCCCGGCGCTCGACGCCCGCGGCCTGCGCGTGCAATTCGGTGGCAATGTCGCGGTCGACGACGCCTCGATCGGGGTCGGATGTAGTGAAATCGTCGCCCTGATCGGGACCAACGGAGCGGGAAAGACCACCATCATGAACGCCGTCGGTGGGTACCTGCCCGCCATCGGGACCGTGACCCTCTTGGGACGCGATGTGAGCAGGGTTTCCGCTGCAGGGCGCGCCCAGCTGGGTCTGGGGCGCACGTTCCAAAGTGCCGCCCTGTTCCCCGAGCTGACCGTGCACGAGACGGTCGAGCTGGCCCTCGAAGCCCGTGGCCACACCGGAGTGGTGGCGACGGGCCTGTGTCTGCCCGGAGCGCGGCGTAAGACCCGCGCGCAACGAGCCGACGCGGCCGCCCTCGTCGACTTCCTCGGTCTCGGGCGCTACAGCGGCCACTACATCGCAGATCTGTCGACTGGGACGCGGCGCATCGTCGAGCTCGCCGGTCTGCTCGCCCTCGGAGCACGGGTCCTCTGTCTGGACGAACCCACCGCCGGCGTGGCCCAGAAGGAGACCGAGGCGTTCGCCCCCCTCATCGTCGAGATCCGTCGTGAACTCAAGGCGTCGGTGCTTCTCGTGGAGCACGACATGCCCCTGGTGATGGGGATCAGCGACCGCATCTACTGCCTCGAGGCGGGAGCAGTGATCGCCGAGGGCACTCCGGGCGAAGTCCGCGATGATCCGCTGGTCATCGCCAGCTACCTAGGGACCGACAGTCGGCTGTTCGAATCCGAGGATCCTGCTGAGCACGACTCCGTAACCGGGGCCCCCGAGGTCGCCGACACGGTATCGGTCGAGGGGGCACCTCTTCACTCGGTGGATCGGACAGGGAGCCTGTGACGCGGCGGCCTCGATAAATACGGAAACGCAACGAGCGGAAGCTCATGATGAAAGGACCAGCATGAAGGCACGAAGTTCCGGTCACTCGCTGCTAGGTATCGTCGTGGTGGCAGTTGCTGTGGCTCTCCTGTCGGTCGTGCTCTTCGGCACGGCGAGTGATGCTCCCGCCTCAGCCGGCGTGTCGACGCCCGGCGTGACGAAGACCACGATCAAGGTCGGCGTCAGCCAGATCGATCTCTCGTCCGTTGTCCAGTACACCAGTGGATTGACCCAGGGCGACTTCCAGGGCGCCTTCACCGCGCTGATCGCCAATCTCAACAAGAACGGGGGGATCGACGGCCGCAAGATCGTCCCAACGTTCGTCAACCCGAACCCCCTCCAGTCCTCGTCCGCCGCGGCGGCCTGCACCCAGCTCACCGAAGACGACAACGTGTTCGCCGTAATTGGGCAGTTCTATTCGACTGATCCCCAGTGCTATGTCGCCCAGCACGCCACGCCGGTCGTCGGCGGCACCATGACGAACGCAGGGTTAGCAGCGGCCAAGGCGCCGTGGTTTACGGCCGCCCCCAACGCCGACGTCCTCGAACCTGCCGCCGTGGCCGCCGCCGCCAAGGCGGGCGTGTTCAAGGGGAAGACGGTCGGGGTCCTCTCCTCGTCCGATGCCAATCCGGGGGTCTTTGCCGACGTGGTGGCGACGTTGAGGCGTTCGGGGGTCACGCCCAAGGTGACGGCGACGGCACAGGCAAATCCCGGTGACCCCGAAGCGACCTTCCAACAGGTCTCGGGCGTGTTCGTCCCCAAATTCCAATCGGACGGGGTCAACGTGCTCGTTGCCATCGGAGAGGCATCGACGACGTGGGTGGACGCTACGGGGGACGGGTCGTATCACCCGCTGCTGGTCGGCACCAACTATCCGGACATGACTGCGGCCATTGCGGGAGGCGCCAAGGCCAATGCGGCGGTGGTGGCGAACGCGGTGTCGATCTATACCAAACCTTTGGTCAATGCGGACAAGGCGGTCGGATGGGCCGACCCGAGCCTGCAGCGGTGCGTCAAGATCGACCAGGCGGCCGGGGTGAAGTTCTCCAACCCGGTCACTGTCACCAATGCCAAGGACGACTCGTACGCCGCCGTTTCAGTCTCGTGCCAGGTAATGGCGCTCTTCACCGCAATCCTCGCCAAAGCGGGTAAGAACCTGACGGACGCCAGCTTTGCTGCGGCCGGGAACTCGTTGGGCGCCGTCGAGGTCCCGGGTATGGGTACCGCGGTGTACAGCAAGTCGCAGCCGGCTGGTGCCTTTCCCCTCTACTTATACCGCTGGAATGTCGCCAAGCAGCAGTGGGTCGTGAGTTCGAAATCCTACGGCTCGACGTGAACATGACTCTCCGACCTCTTGGGCGCAGCTCTCGGTGTGGACTGCGCAGGTATCGACCCGGGGTGACGCGTGACGGCTGCTGAAGACATACCACGCCAACGTCCCAAGAACCTGGTGGTCGTGCTGCTCGACAGCCTCAACCGACACATGCTCGAGTCGTACGGGGGTACCGAGTTCGACACGCCGGTGCTGGCCGAGTTTGGGCGCTCGGCACTGCGCTTCCAGCGGCACCACGTCGGCTCGCTCCCGTGCATGCCCGCACGCCACGACATCTTGGTCGGGGCGCTCGATTTCCTGTGGCGACCCTGGGGGTCGATCGAAGTGTGGGAGGAGGCGATCACCCGCGCTCTCCGCATCGAGGGGGTGACCTCCATGTTGGTCTCGGACCACCCTCACCTCTTCGAGACCGGTGGCGAGAATTATCACACCGACTTCACCGCCTGGGCCTACGCGCGGGGCCACGAGAACGACCCCTGGCGGACGATGCCCGACCCGACCTGGATGGGAGCGCCAGCTCTGCTGGCCGAACGACGCCCCATGCACATGTACTACGACGACTCTCGGACGTACTTCCGCAGCGAGGAGGACTTCCCCGGCCCCAAGACGATGGCGGCCGCGGCCGAGTGGGTCCGCTCAGCAGCCACCCGCCATGACCGTTTCTTTCTCTTTGTGGACGAGTTCGACCCTCACGAGCCCTTCGACACTCCCGAGCCCTATGTCGGTCGCTACGACCCTGACTGGGACGGACCGCTCCAAATCTGGCCTCCCTACCTCGTTGATGCTGTAGCCAGCGGCCAGGTCACGCCACGTGAGGCCCGGCATATCCGGGCCAATTACGGTTCCAAGCTGACCATGATCGACCATTGGCTGGGTCGTCTCCTTGAGGCCATCGAGGATGCGGGACTGCGCGACTCGACTGCGGTGATCCTGTGCACTGATCACGGCCACTATCTCGGCGAGCACGACCTGTTCGGCAAGCCGTCGGCGCCGGTCTACAGCGAGCTGGGTCGGATCCCGCTGCTGATTCGCTGGCCCGGCGCGGCGCCCAGGGATGTCGATGCTCTCACGACCTCGGTGGACCTGCACGCCACCATCGCTGACTTCTTTGGCGTGACCGTCGAGCACCCCACCCATGGTCGATCGCTCCTGCCCCTCATCGAGGGCGGGGCGACAGCGGTGCGGGAGCTGGCCCTCTTCGGCTACTGGGGGAGCCACGTGGGGATTACCGACGGACACCACCGGTATCTCCGTGGATCCGGCGGTTCGGACTTCCCGATCTCCATGTGGTCGAACCGATGGTCGACGATGCCAGTGCACGCGTTCCCGGAGCTCCGCCTGCTGCCCCGCCCTGATCAGCGGGCCGAACTGTGCCTCATGCCGGGCACCGAGGTCCCCGTCATTCGGCAACCCTTCGAGCCTGGAGACGCCCTCCCCTTCTGGGCGGCGATGGGCTCCTCGAATGGGTCGTATCTGTTCGACGTGGACACCGATCCTGGCGAGGTCGAGAATCAGGTGGGTGGACGACGAGAGGGCGAGTTCGTCGATGCGCTGGCGACAGAACTTCGCCGGATTCACGCTCCAGCCGACATTTTAGAGCGGGTGGAATTGGCCTAGGGGAATGGAGTGCTTCAGCGTGGGACTCGTGCAGTCTTCTGAGAAGAGAGTGATCAGCCATAGCGAGAAATGTTGATCAATTTCTCAGAAATGACATCCGTCGGTGCCCCAGTGACGAATACGGCGTTGGAGAAGCGGCGCACATAGGCGTCCAATGTCGAAGGGTCCAAAATCAATATGCATAAAACTCAGTTGCGCCGGAAGTTCGGGATCGGAGTCGCCCTCTTGTCCTCTCTCTTCATCGTGACGTTCGGGGTCGTCGGACTTGCGGGCGTTGCAGCGCCGGCGCCAGCGGTGACCCATACGGTCCAGGATCCCGCCCCAAACGGGGACAACGGGACGACCATAGACCCGTTGCAATACAACTGCGGCAACGACGCGCCCACGTGCGGCCAGGTCGGAGAGTCCAACGGCTACTACAACGGGACGAACGTCGACCTGCTCTACAGCGAGAACTACTACTGCGACGCCAACGTGTCGTCCGCAGCCACGTCGGGCTGCGAGGTTGGGGCGGGTCCTTCACCCACGCCAAGCGCTACTTCTGCCGGCAACTCGGGGACTTCCCTTGGGAATACCACTCATGGCGACACCTTGTATATCCCGGTGCCGCTATTCAACAACCCGCCGCCGACCCAATGCACGGCGAGTGCGACCTGTATCGACCACCCTCCGACCATCGACCTCTCACGCATCGCAGCTGATCTCCCCGGCAACCCTTCGGGAGCCAGCGTATCCAACGTCCCGATCCCCGCTCATGATCACGTTGTGGGGACTCGCAACGGCGGCGCTCCCGAATGGTGGAACGTCGAGGTCGTGGCCACCACGAACCCAGCGACGTTCGGCACACTGACGAGCGTGAGCGCGATCAACGCGGCGGTCACGGCCGGGACGGCCATCACCGCACCGACCAACGCCTTCTTGTTCTTCCAGGTGCTCCCCGGAACGCTGTCTGCCTCAATGGCTGCGAACCTGACAGCGACCGCTCCTCCTGGACCCGCCGTGCCTGCCGCACCGGCGGCACCACCGGCGAGCCAGGTTGAACCCGGAACGACGTTCAACAACCTGATGAACGACTGCGGGGCCACCGCGCCCAACTGCCAGAACGTCGGTATCAGCCGAGACTGGATCGGCGGACAGGACGTGGAGGCGCTCTACACGGAGCAGTACTACTGCGGAACCACGTCGGTCGCGGTTCACTCCTCGACTGGGTGTGAGGCGGGTTCGGATCCGACGTCGGTTCCGCCTGGTGTGGCCGATACCACTCCGCCAACCCCGACCGTGACCAACAGCCAGATCGATCCGCTTTACATTCCGGTCCCGCTCTATGCCAGTCCTCCGGTGCCCTATGTGCAGTGCTCTGCCTCCAACACATGCATCGACCATCCGTCGACTATTGACCTGTCCCAGCTGGCCTCAGTGCTCGGTGCACCGGCAGCCTCGTTGGACAACGTCGGGCTGCCAGGACACGATCATCTCTTGACCACCCGCAACGGCGATCAGCCTGAATGGTGGAACGTCATCGTCATCCCGGTGACCTCGCCTACGGGTCTTGCCTCGGTGGAGAGCGCCAAGAGCTACGCCGCGGTGAAGGCACTCGAGAATGTCTCGGGCAGTGGGATAGGCGTCAACGGCATCGGCGAAGTGCCCACCAACGCGTACCTGTGGTTCCAGACGCTTCCCGGTGGGAGTTCGCCCACACCGGGCCCGACCCAAACCAACTGCATGTCTACTCTTCCGTCTGGATCCGTGGTCGGTGGTGCCGCTCTCGATGATGGCACCGGCTACTACGAGACCGACGCCCAGGGCGACGTGGCGGCCTTTGGTGGTGCCACCTGCTATGGCGCCATGACGGGTACACATCTCAACAAGCCGATCGTCGGAATGGCCGTTGATCGCAACACCGGTGGCTACTGGCTGGTCGCTTCGGACGGCGGCGTCTTCTCGTTCAATGCGCCCTATCTGGGGTCAATGGGCGGGTCGGCGCTCAACAAGCCGGTCGTCGGAATGACCGCCACGCTAAATGGGACCGGCTACTGGCTGGTCGCCTCGGACGGCGGCGTCTTCTCCTTCAATGCCCCCTTCCAAGGCTCCACCGGCAGTATCCATCTCAACAAGCCGGTGGTGGGTATGAGCCTTGATCGTGCCACCGGTGGCTACTGGCTCGTCGCATCCGACGGGGGGGTGTTCTCCTACAACGCACCCTTCTACGGATCGACCGGGAGCATCACGCTCAACAAGCCAGTGGTCGCTATTGCCCCAGTCTCCGACGGGAGCGGCTACCGCCTGATCGCCAGCGATGGGGGAGTGTTCTCCTACAACGCACCGTTCTACGGATCGGCCGGGAGTATCACACTCAATAAGCCGGTAGTCGGGGGCTTCAACAACAACTCCTACGACGGCTACTGGTTGGTGGCCTCCGATGGTGGTGTCTTCACTTACAGCCCGCCTAACGAAAACATGCCGTTCTACGGGTCGGCCGCCTGACGAAACGAACCTCCGACCTTTGCAGGGTAGGGATTCCGCCGGCCCCTACCCTGCAAAGTCCTCCAAACAAGAACCTTTCTTCGTTCCGACTACATCGAATCTAAAATCCAATGACATTCCTCAGCGCCCAACTGACGCGAACGCGTACGGTCCATGGCCGGCCTGTCTCATCTGGCTCTTCAACGGCAAGGCAGATCGGATTGTCTCGGCGGTCCATTCGCATGGTGCTCGGATGCATCTGGCTGCTTGACGGTGCCCTCCAACTCCAGCCCTTCATGTTCACAAAGGGTTTTGCCCACGGAATCATTGCCCCTTCGGCAAGCGGTCAGCCGTTCTTCGTTGCAGGGCCCGTCGAGTGGAACGCCCGGTTGATCGCCGGGCATCCTGCGCTTTTGAACGGACTCTTCGCCTCCATCCAGCTCCTGCTCGGACTGGGCTTTCTGTTCCGACGGTCGGCCCGGTTGGCGATCGTGAGTTCGGTTCTGTGGGCAGGCGGTGTCTGGTATCTCGGTGAAGGACTCGGTGGACTCGCCGGTGGGCACATGACCGCGCTGCTCGGGGCCCCCGGTGCCGCAGTTCTCTACATGGTGCTGGCCCTCGCGGCGTGGCCCGGTCCACGAGACCCCTCGTCTCACAAGCATCCGGACCGCCGCCTGCGCCCTCCGCAATGGATCCTCGGGGTCTGGGCAACGCTCTGGGCCGGATTTGCCCTGTTGAACGTCTTGCCGCCGAACATTTCCTTTCGGACGATCAGTAGCGAACTGACAACCAACGCATCCATGGTTCCCTCGTGGCTCGCAGTGATCGATCGGGGGTCCTCCTCAGCCGTGCACACGTTGGGCTTCGGCGCCGTCGTGATCACGATGGCTTTGGAGCTGGCCATCGGCCTCCTCGTCGTGAAGGGCGGCGTTCTTCGTACCGTGGCGCTGTGGGCGGGCATCGTGGTGGCGGTCCTCTACTGGGGAGTTGGGCAGGGTTTCGGACAACTATTCAGTGGTCAGGCCACGGACCCGAGTACCGGTCCACTGCTCGTAATGGTTGGCTTGACTGCGCTGGGCGCCACTCGAGAATTTCCGCGGCCCGACGTTCGCGCCCTCACCGTCGTTGACAAAGTTCGAGGGGCCATGCAGACGGCTGCGTGATCCGTCAGATTCGATGCACGGCTCGCCCTCATCATTGACGGCATGGAGTCGTGACCCAGAGTCACCGACCACGCGTAGCGCCGGGACAATCAGCTCACGGTAGAGCCTTGAGGTCCGTCCGCCAACAGCGTTAAGATCGCATACGTGGGCGTGATCGAATGGCTGATCGTGGTGATCGTCGTTCTGATAGTGGCCGCCGTAGCCTTCGTCATGGTTCGGAGGAGGAGGCGAGGAGGAGGAGTCATCGCGACCAGAGGCAAACGATGAAGCTGCTCATGACCGCTTCGCAGATTCGGGGACTTCCCGTGGTAACGGTCCAAGGCGGAGAGGACATCGCGGAGGTGCGTGACGTGATCTACAGCCCCGAAGCCGGACGCCTGGTCGGTCTCTCTCTCAACAAGAGGGGCTTTCTGTCTGGACGGCGCCGCGAGGTACTTCCTGCGACCATGATCCACGCCGTCGGCCAGCACGCCGTGATGGTGACTGACGAGGCCCAGCTCGTGGCACCGGAGGATGCACCCGACGATGTTGCTCACCCCGACACAGAGCGAAACGTGCTCGGCGACGATGTCCTGACCGAAGGAGGAACGAGCCTCGGTGCGGTTGTTGACTTGGTTCTGCTGGTAGGAAGCAACGGGGAGGTCGTTGGCTATCAGATCGACAAGGCAGGCGGAGGACACGGCTACATACCCCTCCCTGCGCAGCTTTCCGTATCCGGCGATGCGCTCGTCGTACCAGATATCACCGAGGAGTTCGTGCAGGACGACCTCGTCGGCCTTGGCGCTGCGGTCGATGAGTTCAGAGACCGGTTGGGTCTCAAATGAGCGAATCCTTCCGCAATGCCATTGGCCGCAAGGTCGTCAGTCGCTCCAGTGCGCAGAAACTAGGCGCGGTCGACCACCTGCTCATCGATGACCAACAGCGACGGGTCGCTTCGGTTGTCGTAGGGCGAGGGAGGAAGGCGCAGCTCGTGGACTGGGGCCAACTCAGTGGTTTCGGGCCCGATGCAGTCATGGTCGCCGACGAAACTTCCTTAAGGGTGCCGGCAGACGACCGAGAACGAGGTGCCGCCGAGGGGAAACTCGAGCTTGTGGGAAAGCGAGCCCTCAGCGAATTGGGCAACGAGCTCGGAGCTATCGACGACGTCACATTCGATTCCGACTCTGGATCGCTCGAGGATTTCGTAATCGGCGATCGCCGCATTTCGGCTGGATCGCTATTGGGCAGCGGGTCGTACGCTGCCATTATCGATAAGAGTCAGGATCCATAGTTCACCATTGGATTCTGATTCAGCGGTCTGAGGTAGTCCAGTTAGATGGAGGGTCTAGGTCTCATCAGCCGAAGGTCGAAAGTTTAAATCGTCCGCCCGCCACTGACCAGGCCGGTCGGTCCCAGTCACCAGGTCTTTTCGTGTGAGTTCAAAGACTTCGTGGCGGAATGAACCAGACGTGACGTCACAGCGGCCCAGCCGTGCGATCTCATTTCCTCAGAGCCTGCCGAGCAGCGGCGTAGGCCTCAAGGGCCCGGCCGCGGGCGAAGGCGTGATCGATCATTGGAAAAGGGTATGTGTCGCCGAGCGTTACTCCCGACTGGACCAACTCTTCGGGCGGCGCACTCCAGGGTGCGTGGATCCAGCGAGCCGCAAGTCCCGAGAGTTCAGGGACGAAGCGCTTGATGTAGTTGCCTTCGGGATCGAATTTGCGAGACTGCAGGACCGGATTGAACACACGGAAGTAGGGGGCCGCATCAGGTCCAGTTCCAGCGATCCATTGCCAGTTCCCAACGTTCTGAGCAAGGTCGCCGTCCACGAGAAGTCGACGAAACCAGCGTTCTCCAATCCGCCAGTCGACCAGTAGGTCCTTGACGAAGAAGGACGCCGCGGCCATGCGAATCCGGTTGTGCATCCACCCAATGCTCTCCAGCTGACGCATGCCAGCATCGATGAGCGGGTAGCCCGTTAACCCTTTCTTCCAGCGTTCAATGTCGCCTGGATCGTGCCTCCATCCCATTCGGCGGGTGTCTGGCCGCAGCGGGACATCCACCAAGCCCGGCACTTCCCAAAGTAAGTGGGCGTACCAATCCCGCCAGGCGAGTTGTCGCATGAAGGCGGCCCGTCCCTTAGTGGATATACCGATTATTGAAGCGATTGTGCGCGGCGCCAGCGTCCCAAAATGGAGGTCCGCCGAGAGGCACGAAGTTCCCACCAAATCCGGCCTGTCTCTGTTGGCTTGGTAGTCGTCAACTCGCTTAGCGAATTCAAGGAGTCGGTCCATGGCTGCTTGCTCGCCACCAGCCTGAAAGGTCGGGTGCTCTAGTGGAGGCAACCCGTCTCCGGCCGTATCGTCGATCTCGACTTGGTGCTCCTCGGGCCAATGTGATGGAGTCCGCTCACGCCATTTGACATGGAAGGGCGTGAAGACCCGGGATGTGTGTCCCTTCCCTGTAGTCACCGATCCGGGAGGGTGCATGAGCGCACCCCACCACAAGTGCAAGTCGACACCGAGCCGCTTCCGCACGGCGTCGTCTCGATGGCGGGCGTACGGTGTGACGTCGGCATTGGCGTAGACGGCGGCAGCGCCACACGCCCTAGCGACCTGAGGCACCACGTGAGTGGGATCGCCCTGGAGTACCAGAAGCCGCCCTCCGTAAGACTGCAGGCTCTGGTCCAGTCCGTGCAGGTGGGCCAGGAGTTGGCGGCGCCGGGCCGGACCGGAAGCTCCGTAGAGGCTTGGATCGAGCACGAAGAGGGCAGTAACTCGATCGGCGTGTTCGCTGGCTGAGGCCCAAGCCGGATTGTCGGCCAACCGAAGGTCCCGACGAAACCACACCACCGCACGGGACGTCATCGACTGCACCGACGCCCGACTACGGCTGGCCGGCCTCTGTGGCCATTTCGGGTCGTCATCATCTCGGAAATGCGAGAACCATGAGGGTTGTCCAGCAAAGGTGCGTCATTGTCGAAGCCAAGATCCCACCAGAGCGTGCGCGTTGCAGTGTGAAGATGCTTCCCATGACAACGGCCGCAACGATGAGGGCAACGTTCTCCGTGGTAGCAGTCACAGCGACGTACACGACGAGAGAGCTTGCGACGGGATTGCGAGATCCCAAGACGTCAAACAGCGCGCCGCGGAAGAACAGCTCTTCCCCCAATCCATTCAGCAAAGCGACTGCCAAGACCAAAGCCATCGGACCAGCATCGGCCTTGGTGAGGACCGTGCGAAGGGCGTTCGAGATAAGCGGAAGATGTCGGCCGAGGAGATCCGCCATGAGGAACGCCAAGAAGGCGACACCTCCGAGCGCCAGCCCTCCGATCACAAGACCCAGCCGGGACGATCGGATCGCTTCGAGCGGAATGGGCCCGGAGATCAGCGAACCCGCGATCCAGGTGCCGGCGACGAAGAACCCGACGACGAAAAAGCTTGTCGAGCCTGACGGTGCGCGCAACGTGGCCGCCAGCAAGACGGACCCGACCACAAGCGTGACGACTACTGTGAGAGATCGCCGTGGGCTCTGGTCGATGCTCTCGGTGAGCCTGGCGTTCCCTTCCGTTCCCCTATGGCTGTGCACGCGTCCGTCCGCCGGTGTCCGAGCGATGCTTTGCGGACTGGAGCGCTGAGGCGGCGGCGGCTTCAAAGCTCATTGGCTCATGGCCCAAGAGGCCGTTGATTCGATGGTCGTGCACAACGACCTCGTTGCACATCGAGTCGACAAGCGCTCGAGCCGTCATGAGGTCGACGTCGGTGATGAAGCGCAGCCAATGCGAGGAGAGCCTCGGGGAGAGTAGTGGCACCGGGAGGATCACCCTCCGACAACCCATGAGCCGGCTGACAGTCATCATCATGCGTCGATAGGTGAGAGGCTCTGGTCCGCCGATCTCGTATGACTGGCCCACCATGTCCCGGCGACCCAGCGACCCAGTCAAATTGAACAGCGCATCGCTCAGTGCAATTGGCTGCGTCCTCGTCTCGACCCAGCGCGGGGTGATCATGACGGGGAGCCTGAGGACCAATTGGCGGAGGATCTCCCAGCTGATGCTTCCCTCGCCGATGACGATTCCCGCTCGGAGCGCCGTCGTAGGCGCAGAATCCATGAGGATCGTTTCGACCTCTCGTCGACTGCGAAGGTGTTCGGAGAGATCTTGGCTCTCGTCGCCCAGTCCACCCAAATAGATGACCTGGGTCACGCCGGATTGCACGGCTGCCCGAGCGAAGGCACGGGCTCCCGCTCTGTCGCGCTCTGCAAAGTCGGGCCTCGCCAAGGAATGGACGAGGTAGTACGCGATCTGATGATCCTCAAGGGCGGGCAACAGACTCCTGGCATCGTTCACATCGGCTCGCACGGCCGAACCAGCGCCCCGGTAGTTCTCGGGGTTTCGAGTCAAAGCGGTGATGTGATGCCCTTCTTCTGTCAGCTGGCTAGCCAATCTGGAGCCAATGAACCCCGAAGCCCCCGCGATTGCGACCTTCATGGGGTGACCTCGGGCGCGACGACACGCTCGTGTGGTCGGCGCCGGTCGGCACGCGGCTTCTCCGGAAGGTTCATCGTCCAACTTCCGTTCGGTCGGCGCAGAAGTTCCAGAGCGCGCAGCCATCGTGAATGCCTTGGGTCTGGGACCGCCGAGTTGTCGGGATGTAGTTCTCCCCACGCAGATGTCTGTCGTGCCAGAGACCGTCGATGGGCGCAGACGCCGAGGTCCGCCGAGGCTCGTCAGCTGCCAACCATGTCACCGTGTCGGCACCCTGCGCCGGGGTGCGAAGAAGCGGACCCAGCTTGGAAAATGAGGGCAGCCCAGCAGAAAGGCCGGGCGTATCCACCCACCCGGGATGGACCGCGTAGCTGGCCAGGCCGCCACCGGACCAACGGCGGGCCCATTCGTGGGACAGCACAAGCTGCGCCCGTTTGGCCTTGCCGTAGGCAACGGCTCCGCGGTAACCCTCTGGTCCGACCTCTATGTGGCCAGGATCGAATCGCTGGGTGTACATGCCCCCTGACGTCACCGTCGTGATGACCGATTGCTCCGCACGGAGGAGAAGCGGAGCCAGGAGCGAGCTCAAGCGAAATGGTGCCAGCACGTGGAGAGCAAGTGTGCGCTCTGTCAACGACCCCGTCCCGTCGTCCGAAAGACCATATTCCGAGAAGAGCGCGCCGGCGTTGTGGACGAGCGCGTGGACCTCATCGTGCGACGTCGCCACCTGGTCGACGAAGGCGTACACGGCCGCAGCATTGACCACATCGACCTCGGCTGCATGGATTGGGCCACGCCCTGCAGCTTCCGCCATCCTGCCCGCTCCCCGTAGCCGTTCTGAGTCCCGACCCACGAGCCACACCTCAGCTCCCAGCGCTGCGAGCTGCACGGCAGCCGCCAGCCCGATGCCGGAAGACGCTCCGGTGACGATCATCACCTTTCCGTCGAGTCGGCCTGGGTCGCTCCAATGTTCGACGCGCCGACGAATGACGTAGCCCAGCCGAGAGAAGCTGCCGCCGATTGAGAGCTCAAGGAGGGTGTCGACCACCCTCTCGAACCCGGTGTGCGGGCAGGCCTTCGCTGCGTCACTAGACATGCTCGGTCTCGATCATGCGTCCAGCATCCACGAGACTCTCCACGGTCTCGACTACTTTCCACCCGTTCCGCCCTGTCCAGATGTCGGCTCCCAATGTCCGAGCGTGTGCCCCGGACCGGATCGCGCTGCCACCGAGGAGGGTCGCTGCGCCTCTGCTCGTCGTCCGCAGCTTCTCGATCGCCAGCGTGACTTCGGCGTCGAGGCCCAACGTTGTCGAGGCGATGCCAACGGCCAGCAATCGGTCCGTTCTGCCGGCAACCTCAGCCAACGCATCATCTGGGGTATTCGCTCCGAGTTCGGCCACGTCGAAGCCTCGCCAGCGCAAGAGGTCTGCCACCATGGCCACGGGCAGTGTGTGCAGATCTCCCGCTGGAGCAGCAACGATGACTGTGCCACGACTTCGGCCCGGTCGCCCGAACTGGAGTCCGAGGCGACCGATGATGCGTTGAGACACGGCGGTCGCTCGATGCTCGTCGGCGATGCTCACATCGCCGTCGGCCCATTTCGCTCCGATGGATCGAAGCGCCGGAGCGAGGAGCGTAGTGAGGACGCCAGTGGGGTCGAGGCCACTACCGAGACGGCTCTCAATCAGCCACCATGCACCAGCGCTGTCCCCAGCCAGTAAGCGCGCTTCCAGCGCTCGGCTGGTGCCAGTCGTGGTCGTGCGGCGGGACCGAGAGCCTTTGGCAGTTGCCCCTCCGGCCTTCAGTGCTTTGACATCGCTGGCTCGAATCCTCCAGATCAGCCCGTCCTGCGTGGCCGGAAGCTTTCCGGTGCGCACGTAGCGATAGACCGTCATGTAGTGCAATCCGAGTTGTTTGGCGGCTTCTTGCAGCGTGACGGTCGGGGGCTTTGCGGCCATGGTCCTTTTTAGCACTAAACTCTCCCATCGTCACGCTCGGAAGAGACGGTTCAGGAGTGTCGCTTGTCACAAGCACGGCGAGAGAGTGCAGCGGTTGTCGGGTCCGGAATAGCGGGCCTCACGGCGGCCTACGTCTTGCAGCAGCGCTACGACGTCACCCTCTATGAAGCTGCCGGTCGTCTGGGCGGCCACACCCACACCCACGACGTGACCACTTCGGACGCGGGGACGGTCTCCATCGACACGGGCTTCATTGTGCACAACCAGCGCACGTACCCGTTGCTCTGTCGGCTGTTCTCGGAGTTGCAGGTGGTGACGCGTCAGACCGAGATGAGTATGTCCGTTCATTGCGACGGCTGTGGGTTGGAATACGCCGGGGCCAAGGGTCTCGGTGGTGTGTTTGCCCAACCACGATCTCTCACCAACATCGCCTTCCTACGGCTGCTCGCCCAGATTCATCGCTTCTACCGGCAGGCCACCCGCGCTCTGGTCCAAGGGGACGATCTGATATCACTTGGAGAGTTCTTGAAGCACGGAGGGTATTCCACCTACTTCGTGTCGCACTTCGTCGTGCCGATCGTCTCCTGTGTCTGGTCGGTCGCTCCCGATGTGGCGCTGGACTACCCGGCCCGGTATCTGTTTGCCTTTTTGGAGAACCACGGGATGTTGTCGTTTGCTGGTTCGCCGATCTGGCGCACCGTCGTCGGTGGATCGAGTACCTACGTCGACCGAGTGGTTAAGCACTTGAGCGCTGTCGCCACCTCGACGCCGGTCACAGCGGTCGCCATGCGGGGTGATGGTGTCGAGATCAGAACCGCCGATGGCGACGCAATCTTGTTCGAGCGCGTCGTGGTGGCCACGCATGCCGACACGGCGCTGGCCCTACTCGCCAACCCGAACCCGAAACAGCAAGCCGTTCTCGGTACATTCCGATACTCGCGCAACGACACGTGGATGCACACTGACACCACCCTCCTGCCGAAGGCCGAGAGAGCGAAGGCGTCCTGGAACTTCCTCTTGCCTGGGTGCGTCGGTCCGATCGAGCACGCCTTGGTGTCATACGACATGAACCGTCTGCAAGGAATTCCTTCTACCCAAGCGCATATCGTCACCCTCAACGCGACGGACCGTATCGATCCTGAGCAAGTCCTTGCTCGGATGAGGTATGCACACCCGATCTACACCCGTGCTTCGGTCGATGCCCAGAAGCGTCTCTCCGAGCTCAACGGCGAGGCCCTTGCTTTCGCCGGTGCGTATCACGGTTGGGGATTTCATGAGGACGGCTGCCGGTCGGGAGTCGCCGCTGCGAAGTCGTTGGGGGTCCGTTGGTGATGCAGCCTGGGCCCACCACAAGCAAGGCCGTGCCGTCGGCTTCATTGTCTCCGTTGCCACCGCCGGTTCTCTATGCGTCCGTGGTGACCCACACACGCCGGGATCCGATCAAGAGTCGGTTTCGGTACAAAGCGAGCTACTGGTTGGTGGACTACGACGAGTGGCCAGAGTTCACCGGCCTGATCCGGCACCTTGCACGGTTCGAGCGCTCTGACCACAGCGACGTGCGTGCACTCTTGACCGAGCAAGGTGTGACGGTGGACCGGATTCTGATGCTTGCGATGCCTCGCACGCTCGGCTACGTCTTCAATCCCATCAGCGTGTTCTGGTGTTACGACGCAGCTGGGGTGCAAGTCGCCGCTTTAGCTGAAGTGCACAACACCTACGGCGAGCGTCACACCTATCTTCTGCGAGCTGACGGGAACGGACGCTCCGAAGCGATCAAGGAACTCTATGTGTCCCCGTTTTATCCGGTCGATGGTCACTACGAGATTCGGGTAAGTGAGCCCGGTCCATTTCTCTCCGTCACTGTGACATTGCATCGAGACCGCGGTGCACCCTTTGTGGCATCGCTAACGGGGGAACGGCGCGTCGCAAGCAGACGAGGTGTGTTGCGCGCATCCCTCCTTCACCCGTCCCTGCGCATTGCTCTATTGATCCGTTGGCAGGCGGTGCGACTCTGGGCACGCGGACTCAAGGTGCAGCCACGATGAGCGTCGTCTCTCATGATCCCGAGCCATCTGCCGTCGTTGATCTGCGGCGATGGGCCGCGTTGGCCCCGCCGAAGCCGGCCCGGTTTCGAGCCGCGCTCGCCCGACGTTTCCTCAAACGAGTAGCCGAGCAGACTGGCATTCGAGTCGAGTTTCCCGACGGCGCTCGTCTCGGCCCCGCCAATGGCCCAGAGTTGAAGGTGCTTCAACCGGAGCGATTTCTTGCACGGCTGGGCTTGGACGGCAAGATCGGCTTCGGCGAGTCCTACATGGCGCGGGAATGGGACTCCGTCGACCTCGTTGCGTTGCTGGAGGCGCTCGCTCGCCAGGTCGACTCGCTGGTCCCTCGGCCGCTCCAACACATCCGGCGCTGGTACGAAGCTCGCCAGCCCAGTTCCGAAGAGAATGACCGCCCCGGGGCAGCGCGCAATATCGCCCGGCACTACGACCTCTCGAACGACTTGTTCGCGATCTTTCTGGACGGGGCGATGACGTACTCGGCAGCCCTCTTCACCGATGCACACACGACGCTCGAACAGGCCCAGGCTCACAAGATCGAGCGATTGCTTGATGCGACCGGCGTCCGACAGGGCACTCGTCTGCTCGAAATCGGAACCGGGTGGGGTGAACTGGCTCGGCGGGCCGCTCGGAGGGGAGCACGGGTGACCAGCGTGACCCTGTCCCATGAGCAAGCACGTCTGGCGCGGCGTCGAATAGCGGCCGAACAACTGGGCGACATTGCCGATGTCCGAGTGCAGGACTATCGAGATGTCGTCGGAACCTACGACGCCATCGTCAGTGTTGAAATGATTGAGGCGGTGGGGGAGCGGTGGTGGCCCGCATACTTCCAGACACTTGACCGGTGCCTGGCGCCTGGAGGCCGGGTGGGACTCCAGGCCATCACGATGGCTCATGAGCGGCTCCTCGCAACGAGGTCGTCGTGGACCTGGATCCACAAGTACATCTTCCCGGGGGGCATCGTTCCGTCCGAACAGGCCATGGAGAACACCATGGCCACGCATACGGATTTGGCTGTGGTCAATCGACTCTCGTTCGGCCTGAGCTATGCCACCACCTTGGCATTCTGGCGGGAACGCTTCTGCGAGGGAGCCGATGAAGTCGGTCGGCTGGGCTTCGATGAGACCTTCGGGAGAATGTGGTCGTTCTACCTGGCCTACAGCGAGGCCGGCTTCCGAAGCGGCTACCTGGACGTCGTACAGCTGGTGCTCGCGCGTCGCGGCTGAGGCTGAGTGGACTCGATCAGTAGCGTGGTCTTCCCGATGTCCGCCTGCCATCGTCCCCGGAGCTCTCGAGTGCCGACGAAGGTGTGACTTTCTCGGGACTTTGCGTTCGGGGTGACGACATTGAGCAACTGCGGCGCCCTATGCCGCACCCGATGCACAGCGCTCCTGCCAGCTGTTTCGTCAGGTGTGAAACCCGACGGTCGCATGATGGCTTGGAACCCCCGCCACTCAGTGAGCCTGGTCACGGGCTTGGATCGTTCAGAGCGCCGGCTCCCCGTGCCCGACTCCACGGGGAGAACCGTGGGAGCGTTCAGACTCGCTCACCGCGCGGAACCCGCAGGGGTGTTCGAGCAGTGGGCGGCAAAGGTCTTCGCGGCGTCTGCCTGCAGCCAGGTGGGACATCCTGATACCTCGGCATGATGAACCCAGGTGTCGAATGTCTCAATCGCTCGCTCACGACCTTGATCGGTACTCGGGCCTTGAGGAGCAGCGTTGCGTGCGTGTGGCGAAGGTCATGAAGCCTCATGCGCGGCAATCCCGAGTCCCATAGTTGCCGGGGCGCGGATCGAAGTTTCGTGAAATAGTCGCGGGCGACATGGAAACTGACTACCTCGTGATCGGTGCAGGCGCACTCGGGATGGGGTTCGTCGACACCTTGCTTGAGCATTCCGATGCCGAGATCGTCATTATCGATCGGCGGCACGGCCCCGGTGGCCACTGGCTGGACTCGTATCCCTTCGTCCAGCTGCACCAGCCATCCATGAACTATGGAGTGAACTCCGTGCCTCTGGGTCGGAGTCGGGTCGAGCTGGATGGGCGAGACGCAGGATTCTTCGAGCGAGCCAGTGGGCCAGAAATCTGCAGCTACTACGACGAGATCATGCGCTACCGATTTTTGGCGTCGGGTCGAGTGCGGTTCTTCCCTATGTGCGATTACCTCGGAGAGCGGCGATTTCGGTCCCGCCTGACGGGCGTCGAGACGGAGGTATCGATCCGAAAGAGCGTCGTCGATGCCACCTTTATGGCCTCTCGCGTCCCGGCAACCGATGCCCCACCCTTCGAGGTGGCCGAAGGGGCGATGTGCGTCCCGATCGGGGCACTCCCGAGAGTTGTGACGCCCCCCGACGGTTACGTGATCATCGGCGCCGGCAAGACCGCAATGGACGCCGTGTGCTGGTTGATCGACAACGGGACGCCGACCGAGGTCATCCGTTGGATCCGACCCCGGGATCCATGGATTCTGAACCGTGCTTTCTTCCAACCCGGAGAGCGTCTCCTCACGACGTTCGGAGGAATCGTCCTGGAGTTGGAGGCGGTTGCCGAGTGCAAATCGATCGAGCACGTGTTCGATCGGCTCGAGGAGCACCGGGTGATGCTGCGTCTCGACCCCACGATCCAGCCTGCGATGATCAAGGGAGCAACGGTGAGTCTCGGCGAGCTCGATCGTTTGCGAAGTATAGGCAAGGTGATCCGTCTAGGACACGTCAATCGGATCGATCCGGAGAGAATCACTCTCGAGGAGGGTTCGGCCTCCACTAGCTCCGGCCAACTGCACGTTCACTGCGCCTCGGCCGGACTGAGCGACAACCCGCCCCGACCGATCTTCGCCGATGACACGATCGTCCTGCAGCCGATCACTCGCGTCAGCCTCAGCCTTTCCGCAGGGCTCATCGGTTTTGTCGAAGCATCGGGACGGTCAACGGCCGAGAAGAATCGGCTTTGCCCGCCGAACATGTGGTTCGATACGCCCTTCGATTGGATACGGCATCTGTTAACCGGGATGCGGACCGAACTGGAGTGGCGGGAAGCTCCTGACGTGGTGGCATGGGTCGAATCCTCCCGCCTCAATCTTATGAAGGGCCTCGATCAGAGCCCTGACAAGCTGGCTGTGGCGGACCTGCAAAGCAGATTCCTGACCGCACTGTTCCCGGCCCTGGCAGGATTTGAGACGATGGCGGCGAACGCTTCACCCCCCGAGCGCATGCGGATGTTCGAAAGCGTCGCCGGGTCGCCGGAATGATCGATCGACCGTGGCTATTGGGGCGGAGCTTCCTCCCGCCCAGGTCGCAATAGGCCTATCGATCTGTTCGCCCCGCTGCGGATCCTCTCGATATCACGAGCCCAGAGCAACGCAGCCTGCCGGCCAGATCTGAGTTCCGACCACCACCTGGCCTTCACATCAGCCAATGGCCTTCCCGCTCTACGGCCTCTGAATTAGCGTAATGGCATGACCTTGTTCCTTGATCGACACAGGGCGCCCGGTGCAACAGCTGCCGACATCGCCGCTGCGCACGAACTGGACCTGTCCGTTCAGGAAAGGTACAAGGTCCGTTACGTCACCTACTGGTTCGACGAAGAAGAAGGCACCGTGTTTTGTCTCGCAGAGGGGCCCGACCGACAGTCCCTGGAAACTGTGCATCGCGAGGCGCACGGTTTAGTTGCGGACAACATTATCGAGGTGGGCAACGGACCCATAAATGCGTTCCTTGGGGAGATCCCCCGACACCCAGCGGGGGAGCCTTACATCGACTCTGCCGTTCGGGTAATTCTGTTCACTGACCTTTGTGACTCGACGCAGCAGACCCAGGAACTAGGCGACGAAGGGTTCATGCTGCTCATTCGCGAACACGACCACATCGTGCGAGCCGCATTGAAGGACCAGCATGGACGCGAGGTAAAGCATACGGGCGATGGAATCATGGCGTCCTTTACGTCCGTGTCGGCTGCCGTTGCGTCGGCCATAGACATTCAGCTCTCGTTGCGCAACCGGAATGACCACGCAGAGCGGCCCATTCGCGTCCGTGTCGGCATCAGCGTCGGGGAGCCAGTTACGGAAAGTGGCGACTTGTTCGGGGCGGCAGTTCAACTTTCGGCACGACTATGCGGAGTGGCCTCCCCAGGTGGCATCGCCGTTTCGACAGCCGTACGGGAGCTTTGCGTTGGGAAGCTCTTTGACTTCGATTCGATGGGATCATTCGACCTCAAAGGGTTCGCCGACCCGGTTCCCGTCTTTGAGGTACGGCTCCCAACTCAATAGGCGAGCGGGTTGTCACCAAACCCCAAAGCGATCATTCTTGGTTGGAGTCTTCCGTCTACGGTCTGGACACACGTCCGATGATGTCTCCGACTGAATCGGCCGGCCTGTGCGCGCCTGGCCGCTGTCCGTTGTGCGATGAACCTCCGAAGGACAGGCACCGCGTCTCGACGGAGAACGCGCCCGCGGCGCTTGGTCCGTACAGTCAGGCGATCGTCGCGAACGGGTTTGTCTCCTGCTCGGGCACGGTTGGCATTGATCCCCAAACCGGCGCGTTCAGCGAGGGGGGGTGGTCTCAGTCTTTCAACACCGAATCGGCTGTCGGTAACAGCGATGAGTTCGCACAGGGTCCCGGCAATGGTCCGATTGGGGCGGGGCGACCGAGGTAAAAACCCTGACCAAAATCGACGCCGGCGGCCCGTACGCATTCGAGCGTGGCATCATCTTCGATTCCCTCGGCCACGGTGCGAACGTTGAACGCCCGAGCGAGGCGGACGATCGCCTCGACCACGTCGCGATTGGCTTGGTTGGTCGCCAGGTCCCGTACGAACTCGATGTCGATCTTGAGCTGAGTGATTGGCAGCTTCTTGAGGTAGACGAGGCTCCCGAATCCGGTGCCGAAGTCATCGATGGCCAGCCCACATCCCAGACCCGCCAGACTCCGGGCAAACTCCGCTCCGGCCCTCAGGTCGGTCATGAGGGCCGTCTCGGTTATCTCGAACACCAGGTGAGCTGGATCAGCCCCGGTTCTACGAATCTCCTGCTCGATGAACGACAACATGCCCGGCGACTCCAAGGACGCGGCCGACAAATTGCACTCGACGGTTCGCCCCTGAGCCGCAAGCTCGACGCTCCGGCCGACGACCCAGCGGTCGATTTCGGCAATCAATCCGTATTTCTCAGCGGCTGGCAAGAACTCGCCCGGCAGGACTATCTCACCGTCGCGGCCCACCATGCGCAGAAGGATCTCCTCAGCAGCGTGAGCCCGGCGGAGCGGCACAATAGGTTGGGAGTACAGGACGAAGCGGTCCTCGTCCAGGGCGTCTCGGATCCGACCGACCCAGCTGAGAGCGGCCAGTTCGCGCCGTAGCGCCTCCTCCTCCTTCTTCTCCTCGGTGGCGTCCCGGAAGACCACGACCACCCCTCCGATGGTCTCGTCGCTTTGCAAAGGCGCGGAGGAGAACGCTACCGGGAAGGTTGTCCCGTCCTTGCGGGTGAACGTGGCGTCAGAGCTGCGCAGGGTCCGGCCCAGCACGCGGACCTCTAGCAGTGAGCACTCCTCCGCTGGGATCGGCCGGTGGTCCGCGTCCTGGAAGTGGATGGTCTCGTGCATCGGCTGGCCATGCAGCTCCTCCTCGCTCCACCCCAGCATGCGGGAGGCGGCCGCGTTGACATAGGTGACCAGGCCATCCGCGTCCAACGAATAGAGACCTTCGGCCATGTTGTCCATGACTACCTGGCGGAAAGCGCCTGCCTCTTTGCGTTCGGTAATGTCCATGACGACGTTGCCGACGCCGATTACCTCGCCGTCGACCCGCACCGGATAGAAGCTGGCCAGGAAGTGGGACACCCGCATCGGTCTGTCCATGCTGGTGCGGCTCAACACGATGTTGGACACGTGCTCGCCCGCCAGCGCCCGGTGGTAGATATCCTCGAGTTCGGGCCACAAATCTGGAACCGCTTCGGCGACGGTGCGTCCGATCTGTTCAGCAACAGTCCGGCCATCGATGTCGGCAAGCCGCTTGTTGATCCGCACGATCCGGAGATCGTGATCGACCAGCTTAAAGCCGACCGGAGCGGCGTCTCCGATGGTCTCGAGAAAGCTGAGCGCCTGCACCGCCTCCCTCTCCGACTCGCGCAGGGACAGCTCCAGGGTCCGTTGGTCGTCGATGTCGGTCGCCGTTCCGATCCAGAAGTCCACCTTGCCGTCGGAGCCGCGCACCGGCTCGGCCCGGAACGAATGCCAGCGGTACACCCCGTCGAATCGGCGGAGCCGACAGTCGACGGCGTACTCCGTTCCCGCGGCAACCGCCTCGGCCCAAGCCCCCCTAGCCAGCTCCAGATCGTCGGGATGAGTCGAGCACAGCCATCCTGCCTCGCAGTGGGGAGCCGGGCGCCCACCCGTATAGGCGGTCCCGCGAGGGTTCATCGAGATGGTCACCCCGTCTGCCGACGCCGTCCACACCACATGGGGCACCGAGTCGAGGATCAGCTGAGCGTCCGCATCAGTCCGACCGACTGAATGCGTCGACTCTTCGAGCGAAAAGCGGGAGACTGAGCGCAATCTTGACGTCACTACAGGAGAGTCGGGACGCACCTGGGGGGTACCTTTAGCGCCAATGCTCAAATTTCTGGGGAAGTTGCAGCCCGGTGGTCTCCTTCCGAGCGATACAGGCGGGCGCCCGCCTGTCGCGAGATCCCCAGCCGGGCCGACGCGTCCGTGATTGAAAGACCCTCCTCATCAATCATGGCGCGGATTACTCCGACCCGCATCGACTGGATCTCTCTTTCGAACTGGCGAAATGCTTCTGCCGCACCGAGCCGGATATCCCGGCCGCCACCGCGTATCAGGTGGTCAACAATCTCGCTCATAGGCCGGCCCGCTAGCCGGGCCTCCCGCGCCCTATGAAGAGGGCGCACCGCGGCCTCTACCGACTCGCATGCAGTGCGACCAGAGTCAGACACCCTCTGAACGGAAGCAACGAACCCGTCTTCTGCCATGAGCCCCCCATGCGTACGACGAGCACACAGTATCCGCGATGAGCGCCGTCTTGCCGGTGGTCGGACCCTGCAAGCTTGGAGCTCACGGCCTTCGCCACCACGGACTATTGCGCGCCTTTTCGAGCATGACCGCGTATATTGTCCCGACGATACCCGCTTTCGCCTGTTTTACGGCGTGACTTGTCACCTTGGCGCATTTGGCGCTCACTACGAGCGCAGCCCCCAGCGCCGCGGTCTCACCGATGCGGTTGTCGCCGCCCATAATCGACGCGACTTGCGATCGCGACCCGATCTCGTTGCCCGACTCGGGGATCGGATCGTCGGCGATGTCCATACGAGTACCGTGCTTGTGTGGCCGGCGACGATCCAACGCTGTACGAGTGGGCCGGCGGGCAGGCGGCCTTCGACCGGTTGATCAACGCCTTTTACGACCGGGTTGAAGCTGACGAACTCCTCTCGCCATTCTTCCCTGGTGGCGTCCACCGGGAACATCGCCGACACGTGGCAATGTGGTGGGGCGAGGTCTTCGGAGGCCCGGCGGCCTACACCGAGGAACTCGGCGGCTACGAACGGATGCTTCACAAGCACATCGATCTTGACATCACGAACGAGCAGCGATTCCGGTTTGCATCCCTTATGAGCCTCGCCGCCGATGACGCTGGGATGCCCGCCGACCCCGAGTTTCGCTCCGCTCTCGTCGCCTACCTCGAGTGGGGGACTCGACTGGCGCAAGGCAACTCCCAGCCTGGTGCGGTGGTGATCGAGCATGCACCGGTTCCCCGGTGGGGTTGGGGCGAAGCTCCGCCGTACAAGCTCTAGCTCGATGACTTGCCGCGGTGTAGTGGCGCGTGCCGGCGAACGGTGTCCCGGCGAACGAATGATACGGCGGACGGCCAAAGCCTCTCCAACCTTCGGGTGCCCAAACCCGAAGGTTGATGCGCGTCGCGACTTGAGATGACCGCCATCAACTGGCGGGGTCCCGATCGAGTCCAAAGACATCCGATGGCGATGCCTCAATACCTCCAACCTGACTACCCGTGAACTGGGACGACGGACGCTTCGGGTTCAATCGAGGGATGGGGCAGTAAGCGGTCCAGCCACTTTGGCATGGCCCAGTTGATCGGCCCGATGAGGTGCATGAGAGCGGGCACCAACATGCTTCGGATGACCAGGGCGTCGACGAGGACCGAGAAGGCCAGGCCGAATCCGAACTCGGCGATGCCTCGCTGGCCGCCGAGCAAAAAGGAGCCGAAGACGAAGATCATGATGCCAGCGGCGGCAGCGATGATCCGCCCGCTCTTGGCCTGACCGGCCGTGATAGCCAGGTGGTTGCGTCGTGTTGCCCACTTTCGGTTGGTCAATGCGGTGGATTGGACTCCGTGGCCGAGGCGGTGCCATTCCTCTTGGATCCGGGAAACCAGGTAGACCTCGTAGTCCATCGACAAGCCGAAGAGCACCGAGAACATGAGCACCGGGATGAAGGCGTCGACGGGACCGGTCCCTGACAGGCCGAGGAGCGAGTGACCGTACCCCCAGTTGAACACGGCGTTCAACGCCCCGAGGGCAGCTCCGATGGACAAGAGGTTCATGAGCGATGCCACGAGCGGGATAACCAGGCTGCGAAAGACGATCATGAGGAGCAGGAAGGCCAGGAGCACAACCACGCCGATGAAGAGGGGGAGCTTGATCGAAAGGACGTGGGCAAAATCGATGTTGGTGGCGGTCGAACCGCCGACGTGGACCAAGAGCGTGCTGCCCTGTTCTGCTTGGGGGATCACGTCGTTGCGCAGATGGTTGACGAGGTCCACCGTCGGTTGCGCCTCGGGGCTGGAGCTTGGATAGAGGGTCGCCAAGACCACGGTCCCGTTGGGACCGCTGACCGCAGGCGTGACGGACGCCACCCCCGGGGTGTGGGCCGCCGCGGCGAGCAGGCGATCGAAGGCGTCGACATCGTTTCTCGAGCGGACTTCACCTACGAGCTCAAGCGGGCCGTTGAACCCCGGCCCGAACCCCCGGGCCAGGGCGACGTAGGCCTGGTGGGTTGTCGATGATGCCGGGTCGGTCGCGGCGTCGGACGATCCGAGTCGCAGCCCGAAGATGGGAAGGGCGAGCACCACTACCGCGGCAAGGGAGCCGACGGCGACGAGGACCTTGTGGGCCTCGACCAGTTTGGCCCACCGCAGCCAGAACCTGCTGACCTCGCTTGAGGTCACCGCGCCTGTTGTCAACTCAGCCCGCTCCCTGCGGGCGAGTGCCTTTGCCCCGAGGAACCCGAGCATGGCGGGGAGGAAGGTGAGCGCGCTCAGCATGGTCAGCCCAACGGTGACCGCGGCCGAGATCGACAGCCCGTAGAGGAAGCTGACACCGAGGGCGAACTGACCGAGGAGGGCGATGCATACCGTCAGCCCGGCGAAGACGACCGTGCGCCCAGAGGTGTTCACCGCCTGGGCGGCCGCGTCCTCATACGACAGTCCTGCTTTGACCGCGCTGCGATGTCGACTCACGATGAACAGCCCATAGTCCACCCCGACGCCCAGTCCGAGGAGGATAGCTAGGTCCGTGCCGAAGCTCGGGACCGCCATCAACCGGGACAAGATGTCAACCGCCGAGGTAGCGATTCCCAAGGCCAGCACCGCTGCCGCCAGCGGCATGAGCGATGCTGCGAGGGCTCCGCCGAAGACCAACAAAAGGATCAAAAGGGCGGCGACTACACCGACGAGGACGGAACTACCGGGACTGGGCCGCTCCCAGTTGCTGATGGCCGGGCCGCCCAACGAGACGTGCACATCGGCCCCGTCGGCGGACTCTGCGGCGTGGACCAGTTGGCCGGCCTCGACCGTGGTGATCGACGATGTCTGCTTGCCCCAGGTCACTGTGGCGAAGGCCACGGTGCCGTCCCGGCTGATCTGGGATGCTCCCCTCGGGCTGAGCGGGCTGCTCACCGCGGCGACGCCAGACACCCGCGCCACTTTGGCGAGCGCGCCCGTTACGCGGCCCGCACCTGCGGGGAGCGCACCGTTGTCCCGTGCGTCGCTTGGATGACGATTTGGTCGTTCTCACCCGAGGCGGCCGGAAAGTTCGTCTCGAGCAGGGTCACGGCAACCTGGGAATCGGTGCCGGGCAGGTTGAGGCTCTCGTTGAAGCTGGTGCCGGTTGCTCCCGATATCGCCACCACGGCCACCAGCGCCACGAGCCAGCCGGCCAGCACCACTTTCCGATGCGTGAAGCACCAGCGACCCAGTCGAGACAACAGCGGGCCCCGATTCGCTGGGTTTGGACTCTGCACCCTGGCTCGGCCATGGGTCGGATGCGCCTTGGAAACGGTGGTGATCGTCATGCGCCTCAGTGTGGCAGAGGCTGCCAGATGACGCAACCCGCCAAAATGACTGACTCTGCTAAACGGCAGATCGTGCTACTATGGCGGCTCATGGATGAAGAAGACGCCCCGGTGAGGCGCAAGAACCTGGTCGCCCGCCGCACCGAACGAGTCCGTCGAGAGGTGGCGGCGGCGGCCGAAGACCTGTTCGCAAAGAGGGGCTACGACGACACAACGGTGGAGGACATCGCCGACGCCGCAGAGATCTCGCCGAGGACCTTCTACCGCTTGTACCCGGCCAAAGCCGATGTCGTCGTCGATATGGCACGGACCAGGTTCGGCGACTTCGTGACCGCTCTCGCGGATCGGCCCGAGGAGGAGCCGCTGCTGGCGTCGATCGAATCCGTGCTCATGGCCACCATCGCAGATGCTGACCCAGGGCCGCTTCTGTCCTTCGAGAATCTGTTGGCTCGCAATCCGGAGCTCGGGGCCCGTCTGCACGAACGAGGGAACCTCCAACAGAGCCAGCTCGCCGAAGTGATAGCGAAGCGTCTGGGCATCGCCTCCGACGACCTGCGAGCCAACGTGATCGCGGCGACGATTGTGGGGACAATTCGAACGGCCCTCCAGATGTGGGGTAGCAACCCCGGGCGCGGGGGGCCGGCGCCCACGCTGCGGCGGGCCATGAACATCATCGCTCCCATACTCGACCCTTGAAGTCGCTTGTCGATCGGGTGGCGAACCCGGAGGTCGCCCAAAGTGGGGAATTTCTCGGGACTCAGGAGGCGGCGCGCCGATATTGAGCAGGCGTGTGCCCTATGCAGTGCGTATGCACGCTGCCCTGACCGGCTACTTCGTCGGGTCTGTAACCCGAAGGGTGCGCAATGGTCCTGAGCCTCCGCCACTCAGAAAGTTGTTCGCAGAAGGTCGATGAACGCGTTCCCTGAAGGCCCGGAATGACGGACCCATGGTCCGAGCGCCGGGACTTTTGGTCTGTCTCGGGCGGGAATGGACCATTCGCGCTCAAAATCTGAAGCGTATTCGTACCAGCGTTGGCTAGCCTGAGCCCGCTGAGTCCGACGGTGGAGGGACAGGGACACTGATGCAAAATCCGATCGCGAACGTGTTCACGTGGCCGGCCGATGATCCGGAGCTGCTCGGTGGCCAATGCGAGGGCTGCGGGGCGGTCACATTCCCAGTGCAGGCGAGGTGCCCTCGCTGCGGCACCCAGAGCATGGCTCAACTCCCCTTACCTCGCCGCGGCACCCTCGTGTCCTGGACGACCCAGGAGTTCCCGCCAAGCGTCGACTACAGGGACGATCCGACGGGTCAGTCCTTCGAGCCATACGGGATGGGGCTGGTCCAACTCGACGATGTGGTGCGCGTCGAGTCGCGGCTCACAACGTGCGATCCCCAAGAGCTCGACTTCGGCATGGAGGTCGTGCTCCGCATCGTCCCCTTCTATGTCGACAAAGACGGTAATGAGGTCATGACTTTCGCCTTCGCGCCCGTCGGCGCGCTGGATAGTGAGGAGCGCTAAATGGACGACGTCGCGATCATCGGTGTCGGGCTGCACCCCTTCGGTCGGCACGGCGACAAGTCCCCGTACGAAATGGCCGCCGACGCCGTCGAGTTGGCATTGACCGACGCGGGTGTGACGTGGAACGACGTCCAGTGCGCCTTCGGCGGGAGCTGGGGGGTCTGGACCGACCCCCTCACCGGTCTGGTCGGCCTCAGCGGCCTTCCGTTCATTCACGTGTTCAGCGCGTGCGCGACCGGGGCGGCGACGATCCAACAGGCCGCAAACGCCATTCGCTCCGGCAACGGCGACATCGTTGTGGCCGTCGGCACGGATAAGCACGCTCGTGGCTCGTTCAAGGGTGATCCGACGACCACCAACGTGCCCGCTTGGTATAGAGACAACGGGCAGTACGTCACCACCAAGTTCTTTGGCATGAAGATCAACAAATACATGCACGACCATGGCGTTTCCCCGATGACGTTGGCCAAGGTGGCAGCGAAGAATTACCGCAACGGCGCCCTCAACCCGAAGGCCTTCCGCCGAAAGCCGATCTCCGAGGAAGAGATTCTCAGCTCCCCGATGCTCAACTACCCGCTCACCTCGTACATGTTTTGTGCTCCTGACGAGGGCGCCGCGGCGGTGGTCCTCTGTCGCGCCGAGATAGCTCACCGCTTCACTGATACGCCGGTGTACGTGAAGGCGACTGCCATTCGCACACGCAACTACGGATCGTACGAGGTCAACACCACCTGGGCGCCTGTTGACGAAGATGTTGCCCCGACCGTCTACGCATCGCGCGCCGCCTACGAAGAAGCAGGGATCGGACCCGAGGACGTTGACGTGATTCAGGTCCAGGACACCGACGCCGGCGCTGAGGTCATTCATATGGCTGAGAACGGTTTCTGTGCTGACGGCGATCAGGAGAAGCTTCTTGCCGACGGCGCAACCGAGATCACGGGCCCAATGCCGATCAACACCGACGGCGGCCTCATCGCCAACGGAGAGCCAATCGGAGCCAGTGGCCTCCGCCAGGTCCACGAACTCGTGCTCCAGCTCCGCGGCCAGGCTGGCGACCGCCAAGTCCAAGGTGACCCGCGGGTCGGCTATGCCCAGGTCTACGGGGCTCCTGGCACTGCAGCAGTCACCGTGCTCGCCCGCTGAGGGCCGCGGACAGTCTGCAGTCACGAGCCTGCCTCGTGTTCCGCTCGCTGAGTCCGAGCTCACAGCGGACCGGTGATGACCTGGACCCAACTCTCGCGCACTCGCTACCGATCCCCTGAGATCCCACAAAATCCCACGGTTTCGCTGTCACGAGCCCTGTCCCCGGCTCGCCCGTACGAACAGCCCTAGCTCTCCTGGCAATCGATCTCGACGCGGCTCGTGACGTCGCTGGTCACGGCCACCGGCGCTGGTGCCTGACACCCGACGGCAGCCCTTTTGAACTGGGGACTCCGCCCTGCGACGGTATAGCTACCGACGGGCAGGTGGGCTGAGAACCGGCCGTTGCTCGAGACGTCGATGGTGGCAATGTTCCCATCCGACCCATGGAACGTGACGGAGCCTCTGAGCGGTCGCGGCGCTGTCCCAGCCGGATTACCGACAGCCTGAAGGGTGCCGTCAACAGTTCCCTCGTCCGGAGGCGACGAACAGCCGGCGAGCGACATCGCTGCACAGAGCGCAGCGAGTGCGATAAAGATGGTCGATGAGGTCCGACGAACGGCACCCTTCGGTATGGCCATTGTGATCACTCGTTCGGGGCGACCTCGGGCCCAGTGATCCGGTCGAGGATGGGGAACGTCGCGGCGATGATCGCCATCGACGCGGCCAGCCCTCCGATCACTGTGGCCCAATAGGAGAATCCCGGAAGGCTGAATGCGAGCCCTACCTGTGAACGCAAATAGAGGGCAGCCGCCAGCAGTCCGACGACGATGGAGACCGCAGCGACGAGCAGCAGGGGCAGCGCACTCTCCAGCGTTACGACCCGGTGCAGGAGTTTTCGCGGGACCCCCGTGAGCCTGAGCAGGCTGAATGGCCGTCTCCGCTCTGCGAGACCGGCCGCGATGTTCACGGCCAGGCTGCAGGCCGCGATGATCAGGCTGGCCACGATGATCACGTCGGTCATGGCCTGGATCATGGTCAGCAAGCGCTCCGTCGAGGGACCGAGTGCCTCCACGGTCACCGGTGTGCCCTGGAGCGGGAATGCGCGCTCGAGCTCTGTTCGCACCCGTTCGATCGCACTCGAGGACCCATTCGTCGCGACGACGACCGCGCTCACAGGAATTGACGCGAGCTGCGCCGTCGACAGACTCTGAGAAGGCCACGTCGTGGTTGCCGCGTTGGCGGTGTGCCCCAGCACCTTCGAGAGGAAGTATCCGACGGACGCCACGGTGGCCCCGGGTGCGCAGCGGCCGATGGCCGGGGTCTTGGCGAGGGCGCCACATGCGACGAGCCCGAACGATCGCTCTCCTTGCGTCTGGTTGGGAGCGTCATGGATCACCGCCACCCCCTGCACACCCGGCGTCGCCCGCAGCTGGTGCAGGACCGAAGGAGGGACGGAAGCCACGACGGCCGCCGTGGGGCAGTCGGTGGTCGAATAGGTGCAGAACGGGTCCGCGAGGGTACTCAGACTGGCGTCGGCACTGGACCCTCCGGTTACTTGCGTCACCGAGCTGAGGGCACCGATGGCCGCGCTGGCGACGAAGAGGGCGATCACGAGGCCACTGACAAAGCGGAAGGCAGCTTTCGGGTTGTCGAGGAGGTGGCGACCGGCGATGAGCGTGGCGGGGCCACTCGCTCGTTCGGCCATGATCCGCGACCCAACCGTTGTGAACCACGGCCCAGCCAGAACCAGACCCACGATCAGCAGAGCGAATCCAACGAGGAGCTCGAGGAGCTGCCTCTGGATGGCGCCCGGTTTTCCGGCCGCGTCGAAATAGGCGAGGAAGGCGATGCCGGCCAACAAGGGAACGATCCGGGCGATCCCTGGTGGGCGCTTCCTGACGTGCCGCGTCACTCCGAGCGGAGAAATCTGCACCCGGCGCAGCGCGAGACGAGCGGAGACGACAGCGGCGATGGGGACTCCGACCACCGCGATGAGGATGTCGATGGCGTGGAGAGAGAGGTCCCCTTGTGCCAACGGGGCGCCGGTGATCGGCACGTGGTACAGCAGTGGACGGAAGGCGAAGAAGAGTCCGAAACCGAGGACGACTCCGGCGAGGGCGGCGATGACCGCTTCGGCGGCAGAGATCGTCGAGATCTGGCGAGGAGTGGCGCCGATCAGCCGCATGGAGGCGAAGCGCTGTTCTCGCCGGACGGCCGACAGTCGGCTCGCCGTCGCTATGAGGATCAGAATCGGCAGCACGAGCGCCACGGCAGCGCCGACCAGGATGAATTCCAGAACTGGACCGCTCCCGGCCACGCTCTGGCAGCCGTAGCAATTCGCCAGGCCGCTTTGGATCGCCCCGATCTCGATGGCAGCGGGCTGTTTCGAGAGCTGGTCAACGCTGTGACCGATGACGATGATCAACGAGTTCGGCGACGGCAGTCCTGCGCTGCCGATGGTGCCCACCAGCCGACCGGGGTAGCGATCACGCAGCTCGTCGGGAGGTTGAGAGCGAAGCAGGCTCACCAGTGCGGGCGAGGCGAAGTACTGGCCCCGACCAGGCAGGCGCGACATTCCGGGAGGGATGGGCGCTCCCGGGCCCGCCGCCGCGACGTCGATCTGGTCGATGAGCTGACTCCCGAACGAGTCGGTGCTCGGTTCCCACCACAGTCCGCTCGCGGGCGAGGTCGGCGGCGTCGGCTGCACCGCCGAGTTCAGCCAGGCACCCCGATCGCTCTGGGCGTGGAGACCATTGATGCCGGCCAACGCAGCCAGCAACAAGCCGACGCCGAGGGCGACCGCAGCAGCGGTGACGAGCACTCGCAGGAGGGCTTCACGACCACTCCCAAAAGTCAGTCGGAGGCCGAGCCGGATCATGCGCCGACCGCCACCGGGCTGGCAACCCGGCCATCGCGCACAATCACCTCGCGGCCGGCGTAGGCCGCGACGCGAGGTTCGTGGGTGACGAGGACGACGGTGATCCCCTCCTCGCGGGCCACGCTGGTCATCAAGTTCATGACCAGCTCACCGGTTAAGGAGTCGAGTGAGCCGGTGGGCTCGTCAGCGAACAGCACGTCGGGCTGCGCGACCATGCCCCTGGCGAGGGCGACCCGCTGGGCCTGGCCCCCTGACATCTCGCCCGCCCGGTGGCTTTCCAGCCCGTCGAGCTCGAGCCGGGCGAACCAGCTCCGCGCTCGGGCCAGAGCCTGTTGGCGGCGCATCCCGCCCAGAAGGAGCGGGAGGGCGACGTTCTCCTCGGCTGTGAGCTCCGGGACAAGTTGGCCGAACTGGAAGACGAAGCCGAAACGGTCTCGGCGAAGCCGGCTTCGCTCCTCCTCGCGCAGCGCGTCAATGCGCTGCCCATCGAAGATCACCCGGCCAGACGCGGGGACCAGGATGCCGGCGAGGCAGTGGAGCAGCGTCGACTTGCCCGACCCGCTCGGGCCCATGACTGCCACGATCTCGGCCCTCTGCACAGACAGGCTGGCGTCGCGCAGCGCCGGGGTCTCGCCGAAGGAGAACACGAGGTCCTGTGCTTCGATGATGGTGCCCCCGGGCGGGATGACGGCAGAACGGTTGGGCGTTGTCATGAGGCAACCTCCGTGGCGAGAGCGGTGAGGCGAGCGGTCGTGAGGTCGATCCAGCGGAGGTCAGCCTCGAGGTGGAACAGACCGTGGTCTGCGAGGAGCGAATCGATCAGGGTTCCCTTTTGCTTGAGGTCAGTGAGCTCGCGCATCCGGTGTAGGTGAGCGGCGCGCTGGACGTCGAGGTAGTCCTCGGCCCGGCGACCGAGCATCAGCGACAGGACCACCTTCACGAACAGATCGGTTTGCAGGTAAGGCTCGGCGGGGATGGGCTCGGAGAGCCACGCCTCGACCTCGTTCCGGCCGTTCTCGGTGATGTTGTATCGCTTGCGATCGGGTCCGGCTCCTGGCTCGGCATTGCCGACCATCGCCTTCCCGTCTCGCGCCAGGCGCGAGAGCGTGGCGTACACCTGGCCGTAGGGCAGCGGCCGACCGCGCCCGAAGTAGGTGTCGTAATCGCGCTTCAGGTCGTAGCCGTGGCTCGGTTCGCGATCAAGGAGGCCAAGCAGGGCCATGGGAACACTCATACCTCAGAGAATACTCTGAGTGTATAGACCCAGTCAATAGCTCGTCTGGCGTCCATTCACGGACCAGGGCCTTCGTGCTGCTCTGCAGGTGCGACAGGACTATGTCGGGCTGCCTGTATTGGTACTGTCGCAGGAGGTCGGACAGCTCTACCCGCGAGAGCTTCTCGCTGACGGTTCTGGGGGTGTGGGCTATCTCCTCAAAGACCGGGTCCTCGAAGGCGATCAATTCCTCGACGCCGTGGCGCGTGTCTCGAAAGGGGGGCACGGCTCTGTACCCTGAAGTGGTCTCCCGACTACCCGGGACGAGGCTCCCGCAATCAACCGCTCGGGCGGCTATGCCCCGAGAATGCGAAGTGCTCACGCTCATGGCAGAGGGTCGCTCCAATGCTGCGATCGCCGAGCGACTTGTCGTCGGTGAGCGAGCCGACGCAAAGCACACCTCGGTGATCTTCACCAAGCTCGACCTAGCACCGTCCGACGACGACAATCGGCCAGTACTCGCCGTCCTGGCCTGCCTGGAACGGTAGCCCCACTCTTGGCCGCTGGGAACTGGACGATCAACCCTGCCGACCCGCCACACACGATGCCGTTTCGGGTCCCCGCCACCAACTCAGTGCTCGCACGAACGAGCCGATCCGAGAGGGTCGGCCCCTCTGCTTCCCGGAATCCATCGCGACTGCAATCCACAACGGTCGCCGCTCGTTCTCCCTGCCGTTTAGAAGCGCTCCCGGCGTACCGTGGCCCGTCTGCCTCGGATTTTGGTGTCGCGGAGCGACTTGATCACCTCGTCAGCGGCGTCTTCCGGCACATCGACGAGGGAGAAGCGCCCGGAGATCTCGATGGAGCCGATGTTCCGGCCGCTGAGGCTTGTCTCGCCCGTTATCGCCCCGACGAGGTCCTGAGGCCGCAGCCCCGCCTCGCGCCCGAGGCTGACGTAGAGCCGAGTCGTACCGGGTCCACCGCCGCCGGTGGCGCGCTGGTTTCGGTTGGGGCGGCCATTGCGGGCTCGCTCCTTGGGCGGCACCGAGACAGACCACGTCTGGGATGTCCTCCCCATCGTCGGGACCCCCGATTGCGGCATGCGCCAGATTGACGGCCGCGAGCGCCACTTCCATCACGTCGAACTCCTCGGCGAGCGACTCGACGACCACCCGGAAGCCGTCCAGGTCGTCTCCGAGGAGGCTCTCGCGCAGTGCGGCGCGGGTGAGGTCGAGACGTCGCTCACGAAGGTCCGCCACTGTGGGGATCTTCTCGACCGTGATCTTGTGTTTGGTGGCCCGCTCGATTGTCTTGAGCATCCGGTGCTCGCGTGGTTCTGCCAGCGTGATGGCCACGCCCTCTCGCCCGGCACGGCCCACCCGCCCAATCCGGTGGACGTAGGTGTCCACAGAGGAGGGCACGTCGTAGTTGATGACATGGGAGAGCTGTTCGATGTCGAGGCCACGTGCGGCCACGTCGGTGGCGATGAGGAGGTCGGCGGTCCCGCCCCGCAGGCGCCCCATCACCCGGTCCCGCTGCTCCTGGCTCATCCCGCCGTGCAGGGCCTCGGAGCGGTAGCCGCGGCCGTTGAGTGTCTCGGTGAGACCGTCGACGGCCTCGCGGGTTCGACAGAACACGAGTGCCGCGGTCGGCGACTCGACGTCGAGGATCCGCCCGAGGGCGGCCGCTTTGTGGGCGCGTTGGACGACATAGGCGGAGTGGCGTACCCGGGGCGACTCATCGCTGCTCTGGACCTCGTCGATGATGCGGATGCGGGCCGGGTCGCGGAGGTGCTTGCGCGCGATGGCGTCGATGCGGTTGGGGAGCGTGGCCGAAAAGAGCACCGTCTGGCGGCTTGGTGGCGTCTCGGCGAAGATCGCCTCAAGATCCTCGGCAAAGCCCATGTCAAGCATCTCGTCGGCTTCGTCGAGGACCATCACCTGGAGCGACGCGAGCCGCAGCGTGCGGCGCCGTAGATGATCAAGAGCACGGCCGGGTGTGGCCACGATTACGTCGACGCCGGCCTCGAGGGACCGCAACTGACGGCCGATGGGCTGGCCGCCGTAGATCGGGACGACGCGGACCCCGAGCTGGCGGCCGTAGTGGTGAAGGGCCTCGGAGACCTGCATGGCGAGCTCACGGGTTGGCACGAGGATCAATGCCACGGGCTCTCGGCCACGTTCTCCGGCGGCAAGCCGTTGCAGGATCGGGAGGGCGAAGGCTGCCGTCTTTCCCGTTCCGGTGGCGGCTTGTCCGAGCATGTCGTGCCCTTGGAGCAGGACGGGGATGGCCGCCGCTTGAATCGGCGTCGGTTCCTCGTAGCCCAGTGTGGCGAGCGTGTCGAGCAACTCGCGGCGCAGGCCCAACTCGGCGAAGGTGATCGGGATGTTCCGTGAGTCGGCTCGGCCACCGCGGTCCTTGCTCTTAGCGGGCCAGTGCGGGATGCACCAACGACCGGCCCCACTCTATGGCGCAGGTGGCTGCGATGAGCACGGACGGCCAGGGTGACTTGACTCTGACCCTGGGGGAAGCCGCAGACTTGTTCCGCAGATGTCAGGTCGATGAGGAGCGAGCGCACACGTGGATCAGATGAGCATCGGAGAGTTCGCCAGAGACTCGCGACTGTCCGCCAAGGCTTTGCGGCTCTATGACGAGCTGGGTCTGCTGCCGCCGGCACGGGTGGACGAGGTCTCTGGCTACCGCTTCTATGAGCCCGAGCAGCTCAAGCAGGCACGCCTGATCGCGGCGCTGCGCCAGCTGCAGGTTCCGCTGGCGGAGATCAAGGCGATCCTGGCGCTGGAGCCGCTCCAGGCGGCGGAGCGTGTCCGGCAGTTCTGGGCCGCCACCGAGGCCGGCCACACGACCCGCCGTGCGCTCGCTGCATACGTGATCGACGAGCTGAGCGGAAAGAGGTCCGTCATGTACGAGGTCAGCACGAGGGACATTCCGGAGCGCGCGCTGCTGTGCGTGAAGCGCAACGTCGCCGGGATGGACCAGGCATGGGCGTTCGGCAAGGAGTTCATCGGCCTGCTCCGGCACTATCAGCTGCCGCAGATACCGGGACGTGCGGGCGCGTTCTTCTGTATCTACTGGGGTGAGGTCAGCGAGGACAGCGACGGCCCTCTGGAGTGGTGCCGCCCCGTGCCACCCGACGAGGCGGAAGCGCTCGCCGCAGGTTGCCCGGAGCTGACCCTGCGTGCCGAGCCCGCCCACCAGGAGGCGTTCGTGAACATCGGCAGTGGGCAGATCGACGGCGCCGAGTGGCAGCTGGTTGAGCAATCACTACACGCGTGGAGCGATCAGCAGCCAGACATGCTGCCGGCCGTTCTGGGTTTGCGGATGACGTATCTCCCGAGCGAATTGGAGCAGGGTACCTACCAAGACTTCGCGGTCCCGTTCGACGTTCGGCGACGCGGATGACGACGGTCGTCACAGCCGAGTCGCTGACCAAGCGCTTCGGTGAGGTCTCAGCGGTCACGGATCTCTCGTTTGCGTTGGAGGCGGGGACGATCACGGGCTTTCTCGGCCCGAACGGCGCTGGTAAGACCACCACGCTGCGGATGATCCTGGGCCTGGTAGCGCCGACGAGTGGACGGGCACTGGTGTTCGATCATCCTTACGGAGCGTTGCCGCGTGCGGCGCTGCGGATCGGTGCCGTGCTCGAGGCGACCGACTTCCATCCCGGCCGTTCGGGCCGCGACCACCTGCGGATGCTCGGGCAGGCCGTCGACGTTCCTGACTCGCGTGCGGACGAGGTGTTGCGCCTGGTCGAGCTCGGTGACGCCGCCCACCGGCGCGTGAAGGGATACTCGCTGGGGATGCGCCAGCGGCTCGGACTCGCGGCGGCGCTGCTTGGCGACCCGGAGCTACTGATCCTCGACGAGCCCGCCAACGGACTTGACCCGGAGGGCGTGCGCTGGTTGCGGGACTTCCTGCACAGGCTGGCCTCAGAGGGCCGCACGGTCCTCATCTCAAGTCATGTGCTCGCCGAGATTGCGCAGACGGCTGACCGCGTGCTCATTATCAGCCGCGGGCGGCTCGTGCTGTCGTCCTCACTGACAGAGCTGACGGCGCGTGCCGGCGGCGCAGTTCGCGTGCGCAGCGGCGACCCGCAGCGACTCACCAAAGCGCTACGTGACGAGGCGCTGCAGGTGACGACGGGTACCGACCACGCGCTGCTCGTCCAGGGAGCATCGAGCGAGCGGATCGGTGAAATCGCCTTCGCCGCCGGCGTCCCGGTGCACGAGCTGGTCAACGATGCAGGGTTGCTGGAGGACATCTTCCTCGAACTGACTTCGGAGGCGCCGGCATGATCGCGCAGCTCCGGGCAGAGCTGTTGAAGATTCGCACGACTCGGACCACGGTCGGGCTGATCCTCGGGATGATCGCGCTGATTATGCTCTTCACGCTGCTCACCGGGCTGCTTACCCACCCGAGCGGACTTGCCAGCAAAGAGGACCAGCGTCAGCTGCTGAGCGTGAGCAGTTTCACCGCCGTGTTCTCCGCACTTGCTGGAGTGTTGCTGGTAACCAGCGAGTACCGCTTCGGCACGATCCGTCCGACGTTCTTATTCAACCCCGTACGCTCACGCGTCCTGACCGCCAAGGCCGTCGCCGGCGTGTTGGCCGGACTCGCATTCGGGATCCTCGGCGAGGCGGTCGGCTGGGCGATCAGCTACGCCATCCTTGACGGGCGCGGCATCACCGTCGAGCTCGGCAGCAGCGACATTCTGTTGCTCACGCTCGGCGGGCTCGCCGGCGCGGCCCTGTGGGCCGCGATCGGCGCCGGCCTCGGAGCGATCATCCACAATCAGGTCGGCGGCATCATCACGCTTCTCGCCTGGGGCCTTGTTGTCGACAACCTCCTGTTCGGCCTCGTCCCCTCAGTAGGGCGGTTCACGCCAACCCGTGCTTCGGACGCACTCATGGGCCTCCGAGTCGATCATCTCCTCTCGCCCGCCGGCGGCGCGATCACGTTGATCGTCTGGGCCGGCGCACTAACCGTCGTCGGCATCGCCCGGTCCGTTCGGCAGGACATCAACTGACTCTCTGGGTGATACGTATGCCCTCCGGCTGAACTCACGCAGCGGGGTATGTCGTGATCAAGGCCGCAGTAGAGGTAGGCAGATGAGGGATTTGGACTTGTGGAGCGGCTGTACGATGGCCGCGGGTGCGATTGAAGCCATTGGCATTGGAATGAGTCTGAATGGATAGGGGGCCCAGCACTCCGATGAAGACCGGGAATAACACCATCGATCAGGCGGACGGCCACTACACCATCATCACGGCCGACAGCCATGCGGGAGGCAGCCATGCTGCCTACCGGGAGTATCTCGATCCCAGCTATCTCGAGGACTTTGACGCCTGGCGAGCGAAGTACAAGAACCCCTTCAAGGATCTCGGTGATGACCGCCGCCTGCGCAACTGGGACAACGAAATGCGCAATAGCCAACAGGAAGCTGATGGCGTTGTGGGCGAGGTCATCTTTCCCAACACGATCCCACCCTTCTTCCCAAGCTTCGTGCTCTTCGCGGCCCCACCCGAGCCGAAGGACTACGAGCACCGTCTCGCGGGCGTGCGGGCGCACAACCGCTGGCTGGTGGACTTCTGCAGCGAGTTTCCCGACCGTCGCGCCGGTATAGGCCAGATCTTCCTGAACGACATCGACGACGCCATTGCCGACGTGCGTTGGATCAAGGAGCACGGCCTGCGCGGTGGGCTCTTGCTGCCCAACGTCCCTCCCGACGTCAAGTGGGTCCGTCCGCTCTATGACCCGGCCTATGACCGGCTTTGGGAGGTCATTCAAGACCTCGAGATGCCAATCAACATCCACGGAGGCACCGGAGCACCCGACTACGGCAACTACCCCTTCGCCATGCTCTTCTACATCAACGAGGTGGGCTTCTATTCGCAGCGCCCCTTCGTCCAGTTCGTCCTAGGCGGGGTATTCGAACGCTTTCCCCACCTCAAGTTCGTCATCACCGAGACCCAGTGTTCCTGGGTGCCGAAGCTCCTCGGTGACCTGGACGCCACCATCGACCGGATCCGCAAGACCGGCCAGACGGGAGAGATCCGCTATGGGGACGAGCACAGGCTCGACCATCTGGCCAGCGAGTACTTCGCCCAGAATGTGTGGATGGGCGTGAGCCAGCCCCGGCCCGCCGATGTCGCAGTGCGAGAGCAAATCGGAGCCGAGCGGTTCATGTGGGGGAGCGACTACCCCCACGACGAGGGAACGTACCCCTTCACCCGTGAGACCCTTCGCCAGGTGCTGCCCGGGATCGAACCCGATGAGAAGCAGCGGATCCTGGGGGAGAACTGCGCCAAGCTCTACGACTTCGACCTGGCCAAGCTGGCCCCCCTGGCCGTGAAGTTCGGCCCCACGGTCACGGAGCTGGATGAGCCACTGGACCGGCTCCCCGATAATGCGAACGACGCACTCCTCAAGTCTCAACTCTGACGAACCGGCTGGTCGCGCCACGACTCGTCAACTCAGTCCTCAGGGCACTGGAGATCGTGAACGAAACGGGTTGCCGTCGCGATGCGGAGTTTGGGAGACCCAAAAATGTCCAAGCAGTCTGTCAGCTTTGGAGAGTGCGGCTGGTAGTTGGTTTCACTGATAGTCAGAGTCGCGTACGTACTCGTCGATGCTGAGCGCTACAACGACGGTCCTACTTGAGCTCATGTACGGTCCCTTGTCTGATCGGCGCACCTACAGCCAAGGCAGACGCCAGCTCGGATACCCGTCCACCAGCCCGCTGCCCTTCTCGGGGCCCCAGGATCCCTGGGCATAGGCCTGGACCGGCGGGGGCGCGTCCAGCAGCGGCTGGACGATCCGCCACGTCTGTTCGACACCGTCCTCGCGGGTGAAGAGGCTGGCATCGCCGCGTAGCGCGTCGCCCAGCAGCCGTTCGTACGGCTCGGGGGCCTCGCCCAGTTCATCGGCAAAGATCGAGGGACAGATCCACCGACCGCGTGGTGTCGGCACCCGGCTTCTTGGCCTGCACCACCAGGTCCGCACCTGGCTTGGGATCGATGCGGAGTACCAGCTCGTCGGCGTCGAGGGTCAGGCCGGATGTGAAGGCGCTCCGGGGCGGTCGCTTGAAGATCACCCTCACCTCCGTGACCCGTTCGGCCAGCGCCTTGCCGGCCCGGATGAAGAAGGGGACACCCGACCAGCGCCAGTTCTCGATTTCGAGCCTCAGCGCAGCGAACGTTTCGGTCTGCGATCCGGGGGCCACCCCAGGGACCGACAGGTACCCGTCGTACTGACCGCGGACGTAGTGCGCCGGGTCCGCGGCGGGCATGGCTCGGAACACCTCGACCCGTTTGTCGCGCATGCCGTCGGCATCGGAGGTTGCCGGGGGTTCGGAGGCGACGAGACCGATGATCTGCAGCAAGTGGTTCTGCACCACGTCGCGTAACGCTCCCACCGGATCGTAGAAGCTCCCGCGGTCCTCCACGCCGAAGTTCTCCGCCATGGTGATCTGCACGCTGCTGATGTGATCGCGGTTCCACAGCGGCTCGAAGATGGAGTTGGTGAATCGGAGGAACAAGATGTCCATGTCCGGCTCCTTGCCCAAGAAGTGATCGATGCGCATGATCTGCCACTCCTCGAGCAACTTGCGTAGTTCGGCGTTCAGAGCGCGGGCCGAAGCCAGGTCGTGGCCAAAGGGCTTCTCGACCACCACCCGGGCCTGAGCCGTGAGGCCGGCTCCGGCCAGGCCCTCGACCACCCGTCCGAACAGCGACGGCGGGATCTCTAGGTAGAAGACCGGCCGGTGCTTCCCGGCCATGGCGGTGGCCAGGGCGGTATAGGTGGCGTCGTCGGCGTAGTCGCCCGACACCATGGAGAACCGAGCGCAGAGGCGACCGAAGACCTTCTCATCGAGCTGCTCCCCGCTGTCGATGACGGCCTGGCGGGCGTGGTCGCACAGCTGGTCCTGCGACCACTGGGTGCGGGCCACCCCGATGATGGGGCACGTGAGCATCTTCCGGTGCTCCAGGCGGTAGAGGGCCCGGAACGTCATCTTCTTGGCCAGGTCCCCCGTGATCCCGAAGATCACCAGGACGTCGGCTTCGTTCATTGCGTTCTCAACCACGGCTCTTCTGGTTCCCGTCTCCGTCTTGAAGGATGTACCGCTCCACTGCGTTGGCGAAGCCCTCCTCTTCGTTCGAGGTTGTGACCCGGCTGGCGGCTCGCTGGACCTCGCTGCTGGCGTTCCCCATGGCGATGCTCAGCCCCGAGTCGTTGAACATGAGCACGTCGTTGGGCATGTCCCCGATCGTCGCAATCTCACTGGTGTCGATGCCGAACGTGGCTGACAGGTACTTGACCACCGCCCCTTTGTTGGCGTCGGGATGAGTGATATCGGCGTAGTAGGGCTGGGACCGTGCCGCCGAGAGCCGGTCGCCGAACTGCTCGTGCACGACGTCCACCGCCTTCTGCACGGCGTCGTAGTCGTCGCTCACACCGACGATCTTGGCCACTCCTTCCGACACCGATCCGAGGTCCGCGACCACGGTCGGATCGAACTTGACGGTCCAGGATTCCCGATCCACGTGCGGGGCTTTCGGATTACGGAGAAACCAGTCCGCGCCCCTGTAGACCCAGACGTCGACCTTGTGCGCGTTGAGCAAGTCGATCACCTGTGGGGTGATGTCGTCCGGCACTGTGCGCTGTTCGATCACCGACATGTCGGGATGAGCAAACAGCCCGCCATTGAAGGCGGCGATAGGGGTCGTGAGCTCGAGCGGTTCCACGAGCATCGACATTCCCCGCGGCGGCCGGCCACTCGTTACGGCGAAGAGGATGCCAGCCTCCTTCAGCCGCCGCGCCGCCGCAATGGCCCTATCGGTCAGGACCTTGTCCTGGGTGACCAGGGTGCCGTCGACGTCGGCCAGGAACAACCGAATCGGGCTGGGTGACACAGATCCTCCATTCCTGCTCAGGAGCGTACGGTGAAGCGTTGAAAGGTCTCGACATGCGGTCCACGTTCTGCAGGTGTTACGTCGATGTATCGGTGGGGAAGTCAACCGGATAGGGCTCGCCGAAGTCGGCGGAGCGGCTCACGTCGCGCCATTTACGGTCGTCGGAGAGGAGTTGTTCGTCAAGGCGAATCGATCCTTCGACGGCGTTGACGCCGAGGGGCAGGTGGTGGGGAATGTCGTGTCGCTTGGCGACCTTCACCAGGATTGCCGCAGCGCGAGCTGGGTCACCCGCGGGACCGCCGGTGCTCTGACGCACGCGGCTGTTCATGGCGCCGACCGTAGAGGCATACGCCTCAGGGATGGGGTGGACAGTCATGGAAGAACCTGCCCAATCGGTACGGAACCCGCTGGGCTCGACAACCATCACGCTCACGCCGAATGGCGCCAACTCAGCTTGGAGTACTCGGCTGAAGCCGTCAATTGCGAACTTGGCAGCCTGATAGGAGGCGATACCGGGAGAGCCCCCGACCCGTCCGCCGACCGAGGAAATCTGTACGACAAGCCCACTGCGTTGTTCGCGCAGAACTGGGATAGCCGCCTTGGTGACGTTGTACACACCCCAGAAGTTGGTCTCGAACTGGGCTCTGAAGTCGTCGTCGTCGCTGGTCTCGATAGGCGAGACATTGGCATAACCTGCGTTGTTGACGATGACGTCCAGGCGTCCGAAGTGCCGGCGAGCTTCGGTGATCGCTGAGCGGGCGGCACGTGCATCGGTGACATCCAGGGCGATGGGGCGAACGCGCTCGCCGTAGTCGGCGACAAGGTCCTCGAGCTGTGAAGGCGTGCGGGCAGTGGCAGCGACACGATCGCCGGCTTCCATAACGGCGTCGACGAGAGCGCGGCCGAGGCCGCGTGAGGAACCAGTGACGAACCAGATCTGTTCCACTGCTCCATTACAACACTGATCTCTTGATGACGCCGTTGCCTTGCCGTGGCGCGCCCTCCGACGCACTCTCGGGGCCGCGACTCGCAGCAGTCATTGGGCCCGACACCCCGCTCGTGAACCCGGGATGACGACCAGCTTCAGCTCGGCCGCCAACAGGATTGATCCCGCCCCACGGCGTGCCTGATCAGGCTGAACTTGATTCCGACTCAACTCCTCGTTCCGACCGTGTCGTAGTCGGTGGTTCCGAGACTCATGCCCTCGGCCAGATCGGCCATAGCCATCGAGGAGCTCGGCGCTCGGGGCCACGGCTGCGAACCTGGCTCGACAATGCTGCATCAGCCTCGGCCGACCCCGGGACGACCTGGCCGGGATCGCTGGTCGCCGCCGGGTTGCACATGCCGGGACCGCGCCCGGTGGTGGCGCGGCAGCCGTGGGCGGCGAGTGCCGCACCGTGAACGAGAGTGCCAGGCTGTTGCAACGGCTACCTGATTGGGAATCTGCGATGCTGGGCACCTTCCGGAAGCCACAAGGGTTCGCTCGGGCAGACGCTTGGAATGGAGGGAATGGAATGGAGCAGGATTCCCGTGTCACGGTGGCCCAGGACTTTTTTCAGCAGTTCTTTGGGGGCAACGTTTCGGCCGCCTGCGAACTCCTCGATCCTCAGGTCGTGTTCGTCGTACCTGGAACACAGGCCGCCTCAGGGGTCTTTCAAGGCGTCGAAGCGGTGAAAGCGCACCTTTCAACCGTTCTCCGACTCACGGAAGACCCAATCGATGTCCTCCAATGGGAGGATTGGATGGCCGGAGTCGACAATGTCGCCGGGCTTGCGAAGATTCACCTGCAACGACAAGGCCAGCAGCAGAGTTTCCGGCTCATTTACCTTGTCTCCGTGGCCGAAGGCAACGGGGCCCATCGGATCTCGAGAATTGAAGCCTTTTTCAGCGATCAAGCAGCCTTTGATCGCTTCTTCTCAGTCCAGCCTTAGCCCGCAGTCTCGTCACTGCTGCAGCTTTCGCCTCGACGGCCTGAGTCACAGGACTTGGGTCAACCCATCGCGTAGCTGACCCGAAGGGACGTTGGTCTCACGCGACGGCTGCCTCGGACGGTGTCAGCCGCTCTGCAAGACGTGCAAGCCCTTCGCGGTCGGCACCTCCACCTTGACCCGCTCGAAGGTGATCGTCCCACCGAGGCGCGGCGTGATGTAGGCCACCGTGGTCGCCACCAGTTGCAGTTCGAGCGACGAACCGGCTTTGGCCGTGTAGCCGACACTCTCGAGTGGGATGGTCACGCTGTGGGATTTCCCATCGAGCGTCACCGGAATCGGGGTGATCTGGTTGTTGACGACGATCCCCGTGGCAGGGTCGACCAACTGGGCGAACACCCGGGTCGGCCGCGTGCCGGGCGCCACGGTGCCCGAGTAGGTGATGGAGAGCGTCGGCGGGCCGACCAGCACGGCTGCCCGGCTGAGAGGAACCGTGATGTTCAGGGCGTTCTTCGCCGGGCCCGGGGTGACGGGCAGGGCCACCGAATCGACGACGTTGGCCGCCTCCGCGTTGGCGGCGACCACCGGCGGGCCCGATCCGCCACCGGCCTGCAGGGCGAGCGTGCCCGAACCGGTTGCCACGACCGGGGCCCCTGCGGGCAGCGGGTAGCCAGGGGCCGCATATGAAGTCCCGTTCTGGTCGACGAACGCGAATCCCTTGAGCACGGGTACCGACGCGTCGCGCGCAACGTAGTGCTGCATCCACGCGAGCGAGAGCGGACCGACCTCCAGGGCAGAACCCGGGTTCGTCAGGCAGATGCCATGACCACCACAGAACCAAGCCATTGAGACCGTGGTCCCCTGGCGGTGGAGTGCCTGGTAATTCTCGATCCCCTCGTCCAAGGTGAACAGATCGTCGACCGTGCCCTGCAGAATCAAGGTCGGCACCTTCACCCGCGACAGGAACTGCGCCGGCCCACGGCTTTCGAAGAAGGACACGGCCCGGGCGTCAATGGTGCCGGTCGTGTTCATCTCGTTGTCGGCGGCGGTGATTTCGGGGTCGAGTTTCGCGGTGGACGACACGCTCGCGAGGATGTTGCCCCACCCTGTCTTGGGCGTCTGGTTCTTGTCGAGACTCGTCCCGAGCGAATGCCAGGCAATGGTCGGGGCGATGGCGTCGATCCGGCAGTCCCGTTCGGCCGCCGCGAACTGCACGCCGCCGCCGTAGGACTCGCCGACCATCCCCACCCGGGGCACGCCCGGCCGGTCCAGCTCGACGCCGGGCTCTTGCGCGACCCAATTGAGTATGGCCGACACGTCCCGCCCCTCGTCGTTCGGGCTGTCGACCTCGGCCTCCCCGCCCGAATGGCCGAAGCCCCGCGGATCCCAGGTCAAGACGTTGAACCCGCCCTGCCAGAGCTGGGCGATGCTCAGCGCTCCTTGGATCCCGGCCTGTGACGTGTCTGTATCTCCAGACGAGCCCCACCCGGGACCCATGAGCACAGTTGGATGCGAGTGGCTGGCCGGGCCCATTGGATCGGGAAACCAGTGGATACGGATGGTCGTGCCGTCGAAGGAGGTGAGGTCGTAGTCCGACGGGATGCCGGACACGGGAGTCGCCTTGGTCGACTGCCACCCAGTTGGTGGTTGACAGCTCTCTGCAGCTGCGGCCGGCGCGTCCGACAACGCGGGCAGCGAAGAGCGGGTCGCGGGGTCCGCTCCGACCCCGAAAAGAGCCGCCGCGAAGGCGGCGACGGCCAGTGCCCGCCCGCAGGCGAACCGGCGACGTCGCATTCTCGCGCTGATCGCTCCCGTCACTCCGTGTCCTCTTTTCTGCGGTTGGTTGCGACGCTGAGCGGAGTCCGACGCTGTCGTCGATCATGCTCCGCGAGCACAGACCGCGTGCCACTGGCCCCTCAGCTCAGACGCCGAGCGATCCTACAATGCCACCCCGGGGGAGGAACAGGAACAGGCGCTCCCGACGACGTCCGGGCGACGAGCGAACCGAGGCATCTGCCACATGGGCTTGCCGGCGCAGGGCAAGCCCGGATGTTTCACAGCTTCAACGAGACGCTGACAAAGAGACCAGAGCTGGTGAGTGCCGTGGCCACGGTTTGGGCCGCCGCGAAAGAGCCCATGATCGTTATGTCTTCGGTGTCCTCGCCCTCGACCGGAACGTTCATGTCGCTGGCGTCCATGTTCCCGTTACCGAGGTATGGGTTCACCAGGCTGGCCAACTGTGACGGAGTCGTCGATGGAGCGGTCACCGCTTCGATGATGTGAAACGTGTTGATCCAGCCCGGGACTGAGCTCTGATCGACGACCTGAAGGCCCGAGTCGGGATCGATCCACTCGGCCGTGGTGCCATAACTGACACCGTCGGCGTAGACGAGCGCAGTCGGGCTCCCGACGAAGTCCTGAGCGGCGGACCCGAGAACGGGATAGTCGAAGTCTCGGGCTTCCAGGAGGTCTCCGTTTTGGGCGTCCAAGATCACTGTCGGCGGCGTCAATGAAGAGACTTCCGCACCGTCGCTCGGACTGAGAACGACCTGGGTCGACATGGAGAAACCAAGCCCCTGCGTCCCCGAGTGGCTGGTCATCGTTCCGAGGGATTCGATCCCCGGCAGGAGCGCCATCGTCTGGAGCATCTCTTGGCCAAACCCGGTCCACTGCCCTTTGAGCGGGCCCACAAGGAGATCGGTGAGGCGGAGGAACGCGACGACATGCGACGGTGCACCGTGTGCGTAATTGTCGATTTGCCCGATCCCTGTCGTTCCATTCTCCAGATCGGTCGCAAGTGTTGCTGGGTCGTGCGTGACATTCGACACGTCGATCGGCCCCAGGGTCGTCCCGAATTCCGCCTCCTCGCCTGCGGAGCAGCCGGTGGCTGGCTGATTCGCAGGCGTGGGAACCAATCCCATGCTCTGCCAGGCTTGCGCGCTGCCCCCGGTGGGGAAACTCGCGGTACCGAATTGCTCCGAGGTGCACACGGCGCCAGTGGAGTTGGACCACTCCCCGATGTCGAGTGGGATGATCGCCGTGGCAGAAATCGGCGATGCCTTCGACCCTGAGGTGACGTTGGCAGAGAGTGCGCCTTGAAGTTGGTACTGGTACCACTGACCAGGTTCCAAAGGCGGCACGGGCGACACGTCGTCCGCGATCCGAGCGATCTCAGCCGCTGCCGCCGGCGCGCTCGGCTCCTGTGTCGACGGCGCGGCCACAAAGACCGCGGCGGCGATGAGCACGGCGGCCACGGCCATGGCGAATCCCCACCGCAGAGATCGATGACTCGGTTTGCGCGAGAGGTTAGGGGCTCCAACGAAAGGTGCCTCGGCCGCGAGCGATTCCTCGTGCGCAATCGCGTCGTCGAGGAGTAACCGCGCTTCGCGGAGATCAGGGGACACCTCGGGAGCGTTCATGAAGTCGCGGACGAGATCGATTTCAGTGCTCACTTGCCCTCCAGGCCCGTCGAGGCCCCTTGTCTCTGTTGGCCTCCCTCTAGGTATTGCCATGAGTCGCCAAGCAGTTCTCGCAGTCGTTTTCGGGCTCGAGACATGCGTGAGCGAACGGTGCCGATGGGAATTCCCAGGGCAAGGGACACTTCCTCGTAGGTGAATCCTGGCCCGGCGATGAGGAGCAAGACATCGAGGTGGGCGTCGTCGAGTTGCGACAAGGCCTCCGCGACAACTCCCTCTTGCGATGTGAAGAACACCCTCGACGTCGCGTCATCGCTGTGGTCGTACGCGGTGGGGCTGGTGAGAGGCGCCAGATTTCTCGCTTGCCGTCGCAGTTCAGATCTCCAGAAATGGCGGGCGAGGTTGGTTGCGATGCCGAAAAGCCAGGGCCGGGCGTCGGCACGGCCCAGGTCATAGTTGGTGCGCGAACGAAAGGCCGCGACGAAGGTCTCGCCGACCACGTCCTCTGCGTTCCGAGGACCTACCCGCTTTACCAGGTATCGATGAACTGAACCAGCGTGACGCTCGAACAGGATCGCGAAGGCATCCGGCTGGGTCAGCGAGACCTCGATGTGCCAGGCATCCGTCAGCTCCGACGCTTCTTCGCGCTCCATCAGTGGCGTCTTTCCCGCCGTTCGCCCGAGGGTTCCACCAGCGGATTCGACCAGAGGCATCGGGTTGCCTATTCGGCCCTCAAGGCGAGGGCCGTGGAAACTGACAGCTGGTGCGCGAAGGGTTCATATGCGGGCGCATGGTTGGGCTCACAAGGCGCCGCAGTGCTGGTGCCGTGGTAGTCCGAGGATGACCGCGGTTTCGTCGGGCGTTGCCACTGGACGACCAATCGTGTGGCACAACGCCACGGCCTCCGTCACGAGGTCGACATTGCGCGGCGTTCGGTCACCAAAGAAGAACTCGAGCCCGAGGTGCAGGTGTCCACCCCGTTGCAGGGCCGGTCGAACGATCTCGCTGTGCACGACGTCGCCCCCAACCACCGAGACCGCCCAGGGGAGATCGCAGCCGTCGAGCAACTCCAGGTACGCGTCCAGGGCGCGCACGGTCGGAGGGAGTCCGAAGGGAGCACCGAGGTACCCGCGTTCGGTCGAGAAATACAGTTTGATCATTGAGCCTTCAGGCAGTTGACCTGCTCGCCACCATGCCAGCGTGGCGCGCAGAAAGCCCGGTTCATAAATGGCGAGACTCGGTCCAAGCCTGTGCTCGCGGCAAATGTCGAAAGCGCGCGAAACTGCGTCGAACGAGTTGGCATAGACGAAGGAACCCTGCGGTATCCCTCGGGCGTCGGTTCCGCCAAGGTTCACGGATCCCGGGTCGGCTATGCCGACCCTGAGTCCGGCCGCAGCCAGCGGGATCAGATGTTCATAGCCGATCGTGGGCCCGAAGTGGACCGTGGGATAGAGAAGCGCATCGGGACGCCTAGCCAGCACGGGGCGCCAACCCTCGAGGTACCTTTCTGCTGCTTCGATCTCGTCGATCTCGTAGCGGTCGATGTGGTTGTGGACGATGGAAGCGCCGGCCTCGAGACACGCGAGCGCGTCCGCAGCGATCTCTGAGGGTTCCACGGGCACGTAGGGATTGGTCGCTTTCGAGGTCGCCCCGTTTATGGCGCACTCGATGACGACCGGCTGGCCCTGCCGGGCTGGCTTATGAGGTGTCACTCAGCTGGAGGATATCCGCGGGCGACAGCTTCCATCCCAGCCAAGACTCGAGTCCCGATCGCCAGAGAGCGACCACGGCATGGATGTATGCCGGTTCGTTCAGAGCGTCCGGTTTGGCCCGGTCCAGGCGGGATGCGAACCCTGAGTATGCCGCTCCGTCCACAACGAGACGGTGGGACAGAATGATGCGCGACATGGTCGAAGCCCAAGCGCCGTCGTCAGGAGCCGACTCCACCCGGGCCTTGAGCACGGCGCAGGGCGTCGGCGGGGACATTCCCGAACGCGAGCTTCCCTACAATCCCGCGCTCGACGGGGTACGGGCGGTGGCCATTGCGCTGGTCCTCTGTTACCACGGCGGCCCCACTTTGGTGCCTGGGGGATTCGTCGGGGTCGACACCTTTTTCGTGCTCTCGGGCTTCTTGATCACGAGCATTTTGGTGCGTGAACAGGACACTTCTGGTCGCATTGCGCTCTTGTCGTTCTGGGCCCGGCGGGTCCGACGACTCCTCCCCGCCCTCGTCGTCATGGTCGGTGTCGTCCTGCTCTGGGCCCACTTCTTTGCCCGATACGACTATCCGGGACTCGGCGGCGATGCGCGGAGTGTGCTGTTCTACTTCGCCAACTGGCACTTTTCGAGTGGGTCCAGCTATGTGGACATCGGCAGCTCGGTCTCTCCGTTCCTCCACACCTGGTCGCTGGCGATCGAGGAGCAGTTCTACCTGGTGTGGCCGCTTCTCTTGCTCGGGGCATTCAAGCTCGGGCTGTCGCGGGCGAAGGTTCTGGTGCTCACGCTGCTCGCCGCCGCCGGGTCCGCGGCGCTGATGGTGTGTCTCTACGACCCGAATCAGGATCCGACTGCGATCTACTACAACACTGCGACGAGAGCCCAGGCGCTGCTCGTTGGTGCGGCCTTGGCGTTCGTGGTCTCATGGTGGGGTCTCGCCGTCCGCCGGCTGGGCGCAACGCTGTGGAGCGCTGTGGCGGCAATCGGCTCCGGAGCCCTCGTGGTGCTCTCGGTCACCATGACGATCGATGGGCCGTTTACGTACGAAGGCGGTCTGACACTTGCCGCTCTGAGCGCAGCTGCGCTCGTCGTCGGAGTGACTCTTGCCGCCTCCTCACCCGTCGCTCGATTTCTCTCGCTCCGGCTGATTGGCTACATCGGCCGGATCTCCTATGGCCTCTATTTGTGGCATTGGCCGATCTTCGTGGGCCTCGATGGGGCACGCACGGGTCTCGACGGGCCCGCCCTCTTCATCGTCCGGCTCACCGCGACGTTCGCCGTGGCAGTCGCGTCCTTCCACCTGATCGAAATGCCGATCCGCCACGGCGCTCTGCGCCGTTCGAAGGAAATGCGAATCGAAGCGATCCTCGTCGCGTTCGCCGTCTTGGTGGCGGCACTCTTCCAATCGACGCCTGCTGCACCTGCCCCGTATATCGACCAGGCGGCCTCGCTGGCGTTCTACCCAGGACCGACCCCACAGCTGGCGGTTCCGCCTCCGGGTCCACCAGCCCGGGTCCTCTTTGTCGGCGACTCGATGGCGCTCATGCTGGGCAACGGGCTTGAGCTCGTGAGCCATCAATACGGCGTCGCCATCCACAACATGGGTCTGTCCGCGTGCTCTCTCGAGGATTCCACCTACCGGGTCCACGACGCGGCCGTAAGCCCGACGCCACAATGCGCGGATCGTCAGGCCGCGTGGAAGCTGGAGCTCGACGCCGAGAAACCTCAGGTCGTGGTGTTGCTGGTCCGGCTCGATGTGGTCGACCGCCTGCAGCTCGGAGATTGGGTTCATATCGGTGAGCCCAACTTCGACTCCTCTCTGCGCGTGGACCTTGACCGCGCGGTGACGTTGCTCTCCTCGACTGGTGCCCGAGTGGTGCTGGCCACGACGCCGTACTACTCGAGCGGGGAAACACTCAACGGCGGTCCGTGGCCCGAGGACGCTCCGTGGAGGGTGCGGGACTTCAACGCCATGCTGCGCCACGTGGCCGCAGATCACCCTGGAGTGGCGCGTGTCCTGGACCTCAACAGAATCGTGGATCCCGCAGGTCATTACCAGGCGGTGATCGACGGAGTCAGGGTCCGCTCGTCCGACGGGGTGCATTTCACCTGGGCCGGCGACTTCTGGTTGGCCCCGCAAATCCTGCCGCAGCTCCGCGCCTGGGGCGTGACCCGAAGTTGAACCACGACGAGCGTCGATGCCCCTGCGTCACTTCCTCTCAACCGTGCCGATTTCGTTGTTCAGGAACCGACGTCGCCCTCTCCAGAGGGGCCCGGCATTTCCCCCTCACCTGAGGTTTTCCCGCCACGAATACGAGCCGTCGCATCGGCGGCCCGACGGTTGGCCACATCGCGCGGTGCGCCGTAACCGCGTGCCGCGTTCTCCTGGCGCCATGCGGCGACGTCACCGGCTCTGCCGACGAGCTCCATGAGTTGGGTGCTTGCTTGCCAGTGCAGGCGAAGACCCATCTGCTCCCACGCTCGCTTGACGAGCGACTTAGTCGCCATCAGGGTCGAGAGCGGTGCCTCGGCGATCTGGGCAGCCACCACCTCGGCGGTCTCATCGAGGTCGTCCCGAGGCACGACGCGGTTGATCATTCCCAAACGCTCGGCTTCGCCCGCGTCGACGGTCTTCGCCAGGTAGAGATACTCGTAGGTGCGGTGGAAGTTCATGAACAGCCACGGTTCCATCATCGTCTCGCCGCCCGGGAACCCGAGACCCTGGACGAGCGGCATCTGGAAGATGGCGTCGTCCGCCGCGATGACGATGTCGGGGATGCAGGCGAAATACGTGCCCGCTCCCAGGCAATAGCCGTGCACAGCCGCCACGGTCGGCTTCTGGAACTCCCAGAGGTGGAGGACCGGCCACAGGAAGAGATCCGCCTGACCCTTCCAGGGGTGGCCCGCCTCGTTGGCAGCGGTGAACTCGGGCAGAGGGTCGGACGGACCTCCCAAGCCACTGACGTCATGGCCGGCGCAGAAGCCCTTGCCGTTGGCCTTGATGAGAACGACCTTGATGCCGTAGTCAGCCTCGGCGTCGTCGAGGCAGTTGTCTACGTCGTGGACCATCGCCGCATTCTGCGCGTTGGCCTTTTCGGGTCGGTTCAGAATGATGCGAGCAACACTGCCTTCCTTCTCGTAGATCACCGTCTCGAGCTCTCGTCTTTGTGGAGTACTCACGACGTCACTATGGCACTGGAGGCGCCTCGGTTCTCTGCGCCGTGCTGAGGCGAGGATCCGCCCTGGCTCGGGTCGGTTACTTCGACAGCTCGGCCTCGATCGCCTCCCAGAGCGAGGGGTCGTCAGGCCTCACGGTCGGTGCGAACCGGCCGACGACATCGCCTTGGCGGGAGACAAGGAACTTCTCGAAGTTCCACAGCACGTCGGGGTCTTCGGTCGGTGTCATGTCATGGCTGCGCAGGTTGGCTCGGAACTCATCCTTGCCGTCCGCCGTCTGTATCTTCGACGTCAGCTCGGCGTAGAGCGGGTGTTGGTCCTCGCCGACGACGCTGATCTTGGAGAAGAGCGGGAAGGTGACCGAGTACGTCGTTGAGCAGAATTCAGCAATCTCGTCGTTGGTGCCTGGCTCCTGACCACCGAAGTTGTTGGCGGGAAAACCGAGCACTGTGAATCCGTCCTTGCGATAGCGCTGATAGAGGGATTCGAGGCCCTCGTACTGCGGCGTCAGCCCGCATTTCGAGGCGACGTTGACGACCAGCACCACCGATCCGGCGAACTCGCCGAGAGAGGTTGATTCGGCATCGATCGAGTCGACGGATATGTCTTGCAGCGCAGTCATGTGGTTCCTCCTTTTGCCCTGCGGCAGGCCGCACGCGCCAATCTATTGCGACCGCTGAGTTTTCTGCCACCAGCACGACACAGACGCCGACACGGCGCTGCAGTCCCGGATCACGGCGGGCAGTACATTCAGGGAACTGGAATGCCGCGAAAAGAGCGGACAACAGGGGGAGGTACGCCATGAGTGACGCGGCTGCATCGGGAAACACGAATTCTGGTGTGGATGTGGGACCACTCCTCGATCCGGCGATGCGCGACGCCTTCGGCACCTTCCAATTGCCCGACATGAACGCTGAAGTCCTGATGACGATCCGTTCGTCGACCCTTCCGGCACCGCAACTCTCGGGGCGGGTCGAGCGGACCGATCACTTGGTTCCTGGCGAGCCCCCGGTCCCAGTGCGAGTGCATCGTTGTGCTGGCTCCGACAGTGCGTTGCCCGCCATCCTCACCATCCACGGCGGCGGCTACATCATCGGTTCTTACGACATGGACGACGCCCTGCTCGACCGCTGGTGCCAGAACCTCGGGGTGGTCGGCGTCTCGGTGGAGTACCGCCTGGCGCCCGAGACGCCCTATCCGGGAGCGGTCGAGGACTGTTACGCCGCACTGCGCTGGACTCAGCAGCACGCCGACGAACTCGGTATTGACCCTGCATGCATCGGTATCCAGGGCATCAGCGCCGGCGGGGGACTTGCGGCGGCACTGGCTCTGGTTGCGCGCGACCGCGGCGAGGTACCCGTCGCTTTTCAGTTGCTCGACTGCCCAATGCTCGATGACCGCCAAACCACCCCGTCGATCGGTGCTGATGGCCTCTATGTGTGGACTGGTGCTTCCAACACGTTCGGCTGGCGCTCCTACCTTGGCGATTTGTATGGATCGAAAGAGGTACCGCCTTACGCAGCCCCCGCGCGCGCCACGGACTTGTCCGATCTCCCGCCGGCCTGTGTGGTGGTTGGCGCGATCGACGGCTTCCGTGACGAGGACATCGACTATGCGCAACGTCTGAACCAGGCCGGGGTGGCGTGCGAGCTCCACGTCCTCTCGGGCATGCCACACGCCTACCAGTTGGCTGCGTCTGCTCCCACAGTTATCCTCGCCGAGCAGTGCAAGGAGGACTGGCTCGCTCGGCAGTTGGCGCGGGAGGCGACCGCCTAGAGCGGCCAGGCCGTTGTTCCCGGGACTCACCCAAGACCGACCTTGAGGTCCTGTTCGACCATGGGGCCCCTCAGTCGATGGCAGCACCGAGCCCGCGGGCGACGAATGCAATTGCCGCCTCGACGAAATCGTCACCGGCGAGGTCGGGTTGGAGGAGGCGTAGTTGTCCAATGCCGCGAAAGAGAACGTTGATCAACCTCGCCATCTGAACGGCTGACTCCAGGGGTTCAATGCCTTGGCGCGCCCTCTCTGCCTCGATGATCTGGGCCAGGGCACGCACGCCTTCCTCCTCGATCTGTGCGAGTTGTTCGCGGGCCGCCGCGTTCCTGGCGGCATAGAGCAAGAACTCTTGGAAGAGCAAGCCCATGTTCCGAGTCCGACGAGTCTCGTCTCGGATCAGTGAGACAAAGTCCGAGATGCGGGCTTCGGGCGGTACTTCGGAGTCTTCGAGGGTGGTTCGGAGCGCCTGCATTTCCCGTTCGTAGTTCGCCTTGAACAGGGCGAGGAAGAGGTCCTCCTTGTTCTTGAAATTCGAATAGACGGCGCCCTTCGTGAAGCCGGCGACAGCGGCCACCTCGTCGAGCGAAGCACCGTGGAATCCCCGTTCAGCGAAGACCTCGGCTGCAGCGGCCAAGAGGTGTTCGCGGGTCTGCTGTCGCCGACGCTCGGGGGTCAGGGGTTGTACGGACATAGGGTTGCGCTACTGACAAGTATAGTAAATACTGAAGAGTATGAGTGATTCCAGCCGGTATGGACCGGCCGTGGGCCCCGCTGCTCGAGATCACGATGCGGCTGTTCGCGTCGTCGGGCTCATCCGCCGCTTCGATTCCATCGTGGCGGTCGATGGGCTCGACCTCAGCGTTCGGCGAGGCGAGATCTATGGATTCCTCGGACCCAACGGTGCCGGGAAATCAACCGTCGTCCGGATCCTCTGTACGTTGCTCAGGCCCAGCGCCGGCGTCGGCCTCTGTGGCGGGGTTCGATGTCGTAACGGATCCGCAGGCCGTGCGAATACGCATCGGCGTCGCACTGCAGGATGCAGCGATCGACGACCGACAAACCGGGCGCGAGCTGCTGACGCTTCAAGGGCGGCTCTACGGCCTGCACGCGGCACAGATCCGGAGCCGACTCGGCGAGGTCCTCGATCTGGTTGACATCGGAAGCGCCATCGACCGTCGTATCGGAACCTATTCGGGCGGAATGAAGCGTCGTCTCGACCTCGCCGCCGCCCTCGTCCACAACCCCGAGGTGCTCTTTCTTGACGAGCCGACAACCGGTCTCGACCCACATAGCCGGATGGCGGTGTGGTCGGAGGTCCGAAGGCTGAACGCAGAACTCGGGATGACCATCTTCTTGACGACGCAGTACCTCGACGAAGCCGACTCCTTGGCTGACCGTGTGGGCATCATCTCGTCAGGACGGCTGGTGGCGGAAGGTTCGCCCACCGATCTCAAGCATTCGGTTGGACATGACGTGATCGTGGCTGAAGTCGAGGGTGCGAACGTTCGGAGCCATCGATGCTCTGACCTCGTTCGAGGGACTCGACTGTGCCTGGACTGCCGAAGGCACCCTCACAGTCAATACCTCGGATGGGCCGGCTGCTCTCGGCCCAGTTGCGATGGCTCTTGGGCCAAGAGGGCCTTCACATCAAGAGCCTGACCCTACGCACCCCGACCCTGGACGACGTGTTCATGGAGATGACGGGGTCTCGGATCGAGAAGGAAGAGGTCCGCTCATGACCATCGTTGCGGATGTCGGAAGTGATGGGGCGAGAAGCCGGCTTCCTGCACGATGTCCGGGCGATTGCCGGGCGCGCTCTCCGTCAGATTCCGCGCGAGCCGGCCGCAGTCATTCCTGCCGTCTTCGTTCCGGCGTTCTTTTATGCCGTGAACCTCGGCGCCCTCGAGAAACTGGCCGGCTCGTCAATCGATTACAAGGCCTTCCTGCTGCCTATGGCGATCGCCTTTGCCGTGACCGGGATGTCGAGGGCCCCTGCGCTCGTGAGCGACATCCAAGGCGGTTACTTCGACCGGCTGTGCATGACTCCGATCAGGAGATCCGCCCTCTTGCTGGGGTTGATGGTGGCCGATGTGGCAGTCATCAGTGCTCTGTGTCTGCCCGTCTTGGCCATTGGTGCGATCGTCGGCGTTCGCTTTGCGACTGGGCTGCCCGGTGTCCTCGTTTTCGTCGGCTTTTCCGCGTTATGGGGTCTGGCTTTCACGGGCTTTCCGTATGCCGTCGCACTCAAGACGGGCAGTCCCGCTGCCGTGAATGCGTGCTACGTCGTCTTCTTCCCGTTGTTCTTTCTTACCGACGCCGTGGTACCAAAGCAGCAGCTCACGGGCTGGTTCTCTGCTATCGCAACCTACAACCCGGTGACCTATCTGCTCGGTGCGCTTCGAGCACTCATCAGCTCTGGCTGGCAGCCTCGACCGTTGCTTGAGGGGTTCGCTGCAGTTGCTGGGCTCGCAGTCGTGGGTCTTGCGCTTGCCTTGATGGCTCTCCGATCGAGAATTCGAATGGGAGAGTGAGTCCTGACGATCTCCCCGTGAACTCGGGACGCGGCTACCGGCCGTATCGGTCCTGCAGGCGAACAACGTCGTCCAGTTCAGTCGTGCTCGCCTCCAAGACACGGTATCGACGATCGCCGTCATCCGGTGATGAACTCCGGGACGGATGTGAACCGACTCCTCCGGGAGCAGCTCAAATGACTCAAGGTCGTCGGTGCCGGTGCCTACCTCGAACAACAGGCGACCCGTCTGCACGCAGATCGTCTCTTCCTTGCGCTCGTGGTACTGCAGTGACAGAGCGTGCCCTTCGTTTACGTGGAGCAATTTGCCGCAGTACCTGCCATCAACGAGGGCGAAATGGAGTTCGTAGCCCCATGGCTTCTCGACTCGGCGGGCCGGCTCAACCCAATTGGACTTGGACACGGCCGGAGCCTATCGATCGAGCGATGCACTGGGCTGCCGCTTTCGGAACATGCGAGTACGAACGTCCGTCACGAACGGTGCCAGAGAAACGTGCATGCTCGTTTCACGCTCGCTCGCCGGGGACTCGTGTAGGCCGGCCGGACGCCGGTCCACTAAGTTCGGAGGTCAGGCCAGATTTGAGCCAGTCTGAAGATCGGGGGAGGCTCCGGTGCCCGCGCAGCACCCAGACGACGAATTCCATCAGCCGACAAGCGACGATCCCTATTGGACCGAGACGTGCTGGTTCACATTCACCGTGCCTGAGCGAAGGCTGTCCGGGACAGCTGTACCCCTTCTTCCGTCCGAACCAGGGAGTGCTCGCCAGCGGTGCCTACTTCTGGGACGAGATCGGCATGTCGGCGCCGGACGCGACGTATGCACGCCAGTTCTGGCACCTCCGCATTCCGGACCAACCCCTCTCGGACATCGAGCTGCCGAACGGCATCGCGCTCCGCTGTACGGAACCACAACGGAGCTGGGAGATCTCCTATCGGGATCCCGATACCGACGACGCCTCTCTCGGAGTGTCTCTTGACCTGACTTTCACCGGTGTCCAGCAAGCCGAACTACCTGGGAGAAAGTCACCTCGATCAACCGGGCCGTTTCCAGGGAGTGATCAGGCTCTTCGGCGAGGAGATCCTGTCGATTCCTTCGGCTTTCGTGACCGGTCCTGGGGTCCTCGCTCCCAGTTCGGTCAGGGGATTCACGGCACTTCTGTCCGTTCATGGTGGCTACAGCTACGCCACGGCATCGGAGAGGGACTCGTTTCCACGCCATCACGATGGATTTCGGTGAGGGATGCGTCGCAATTCACGGTTCGGTTGTGCGCGATGGCGTGTGGTCAAAGGTGCAGTCGGGATCGAGACGAGTGACGAAGAGGCACGAGCGGACCGGCCACCCGGATCGGGTCGAGCTCGACCTGATCGATGAGCTGGGCCGGCGGGTGCAGGCGGAAGGGAAGTGCCTCAATGGGTTGGGTTTCTTTCTGAATCCGAATCTCTACACAGTGAATTGCCTGACAGAGTGGGAGTTCGATGGGGTGACCGCCTTCGGCGAGGACCACGACAATTGGAGTGCGACCGGAATCCGCCGGTTTTTGCACGCGAACCGGTCGCAGGAGGCCCTCAGATGACCAACGATGAGAACTCACACACCGGAACAGCCCGACTACGTCGTGGATCGTCCACAGACGTCAACTCGGGACTACGGGGTGTTGCGCGACGAGTATGGAGGCGTGGTTACAGGAGCGACTCCCCGGCGCGAAGATCAGCGAGTTGACGGTTCCTTCCAGCAATGGAATGTCGTCGGAGACTGTGCTGTTCGACGTCGACGTACCCGGAGAGGCGACTCGCAATCTCGTGGCGCGCATTGCCCCCGATGCGGCAGCGGATCCGGTCTTCCAGCGTTACGACATGGAGCTGCAGTTTCGCACCATGCAAATGGTGCAAGAACACACTGACGTACCCGTGCCCGTCGTTCACTGGCTCGAGACAGATGCGTCCGCCATTGGCGCGCCATTCTTCGTGATGGAGCGGATCGAGGGCATCGTTCCGCCCGACGTCATGCCGTACACCTTCGGCGACAATTGGTTCTTCGATGCGAGCCCCGAACAACACGAGCTCTTGGAGCACCGGGCGATCGAGGTTCTCGCCGCGCTGCACGAGTTGACGCCCGAAGGGCCTGCCAGCTTTCTGGTTCCTCCCGGGGACGAACGCTCTGCTCTCCGCCGTCACGTCAGCGACCAGCGGGACTACTACGAGTGGGTGGCAGCGGACGGGACGCGTTCGCCTCTGATCGAACTCGGGTTCGATTGGCTCGAGGAGAACTGGCCAGCTCACGAAGGGGATCCGGTCTTCAGCTGGGGGGACGCGCGGATCGGGAACATGATGTTCGAGGATTTTTCGCCCGTGGCCGTCTTGGACTGGGAGATGGCGTCCGTCGGTCCCCGTGAGATCGACCTCGGTTGGATGATCTACATCCATCGGTTCTTCCAGGATCTCGTGGAGGATCTGGGCATGCCTGGTTTGCCACACGTCCTGCGCCGGACGGCCGTGGCGAGCTACTACGAACAGCTCACCGGCTACACGCCACACGATCTCGACTTCTTCACCCTCTACGCCGCCCTCCGCCACGGAATCGTCATGTTCCGGATCTCCCGCCGCCAGGCAACCTTCGGTGAGGCCGAAATGCCCGAAAATCCCGACGAGGCAATCCTTCATCATGTGCACCTCCGAAACATGATCGAGGGGAATTACTGGGACAACGTCAAGGGCTCCTGACAGCGGCCCAAGCCCGCACCCGCAACCTCCGTCGCGGCCCTCTCAAGCTTCCGGCTCCCAGGTGGTGGGCCGACTGAGTCGTCGAGCGACCAGGTGATTCCGCATCGAAGGCAGTGATGTCTGACGATTGTTCCCGAGGCCTTCTTATGGTTCACTGAGGCGGTGATGAGTTGCTCGAGGGCGTTTCCTCCGTGAGCGGAAGTACCGGCGCGCAAGGAACACCAACCCGCTACGAGCCCTCAGCGCGGGCGCCCCTCTTCATCTTCGCGATGGACCACCGGGCGTCCTATGCCCGCGACCTGTTCTCCGTAAGGGGTATTCCGACCGAGGCGGAGCAAGCCCAGATGCGGGACGCCAAGCAGCTGATGTACGAGGGTGCTCGCCAGGTGATTCAGAATGGATCGATAACGGGTCGGGCTGGAGTGCTCGTTGATGAACAGCTCGGCGCCGACGTGGCTCGACGAGCGAAGGCCGACGGATTCGTCCTGGCCATGCCAATCGAGAAGAGCGGGACGAAGCTCTTCGAACTGGAGTACGGCGATCAATTCGCTGAGCATGTGGAAGCGTTCGACCCCGACTTCTTCAAAGCTCTCGTCCGCTTCAACCCGGACGACGATGCCGGCGTGCGGGCGACTCAGATCCAGCGTCTGGCCAAGGTGTCTGAGTGGGCCACGACGTCAAGGCGCCGCTGGTTCATCGAACTCTTGGTCCCAGGAACAAGCGAGCAGCTGGCGCAGAGCGAGGACCAGTTCACCTACGACCGTGAAGTTCGACCGGGCCTCACGGTCCAAGCCATCAAGGCGTTCAACGAGGGCGGTGTCCATCCAACCATCTGGAAGCTCGAAGGGTACGAAACGACTGAGGGCGCGCAGGAGGTGCTGCGTGCGGTCGCCGCAGAGACGGCTTGGCCCGCTGAATGCATAGTCCTCGGCCGGAACGCTCCGATGGAACAGGTCGAACACTGGCTTGATGTGGCCGCGCCCCTGCCGGGCTTTGCCGGATTCGCGGTCGGTCGCAGCATTTGGGAAGACGCGCTCGAAGGATTTCCTGGCCGGACACGTCGAGCGCAACCGAGCGGTCGATGTCATCGCCGACCGCTACCGCAGGTTGATCGAGGAATACTCCAGTGCTGATCGGCCTGGAGCGAGCGGTAGCCAATCCCCCGAACCGTTTACCTGGGAGAACCCTCGGTTGACTCCCGATCGAGAGGACCGGATACGCCGGTCTTTGAAGGGAGCCGACATGCGAGGAACAAGGTTGCCTGCGTGGATGGCAGCCAGCCTCTTGGCCGAAGTGGACGCTCTCCGGGAAGAAAAGGGCGACGCCCCCTCTGGCGGCTGACGAGTCCCGGGGCAGAGCCGGATGATTCCGACTCAGGCCGTGCCGACTCGAGGGATTCGAGAGGGATTCGCGTCGGATCCGGTATCGATGATCGGTCCCGGAGCGAAGTCCACCACCTCGCCCGGTTCGGCATCCGAGACCTCGGACGTCACCTCCACGACCGATTCGGAGTTCCTGCGACCCCAATAGCGAAGGGCCAGCGGTGCACATGCGGCCAGGGTGGCCACCCCGCCGATGAGGATGGCGATCCTGGGGTTCGTGACGTCAGCGATCCAGCCCATGAGGGGAGCTCCAATGGGTGTGCTGCCGAGGAATGCAATGGCGAAGAGTGCCATCACCCGACCGCGCATCGCAGGATCAGCAGTGATTTGAATGGTCGCGTTCGACGTGGAGATGAAGGAAATGCTGCACAGACCCATGAACACCAAGGCCACCAGGGCAACGACCTCGGTGGGGGCGGCGGCGACGACAAGGAGCATGGCGCCGAAGGCCAAACCGATGGCACTGAGCATGGCGATACTGGGCCTGCTTCGGTGAGCAACCATCAGACCACCAACCACAGCGCCGGCGCCCATTGCCGCCATGAGCGCGCTGTAGGTGCCGGCGCCGCCGTGGAACGTGCGCGTTGCCAGGAGCGGGAGGGTGGTCGTGAAGTTGAAGGCGAAAATGCCCACCACGGCCATCGCCAGCAACGGATCTCGTAGCGCGCGATTCGACCACGCATAGCGAAGGCCCTCACGGACCTGTCCCTTCGCCCGGGCCACGACGGGACGCTTGTACAACTCAGTCGGACGCATCATGAACAAGGCAACCAGCACAGCCACGTACGACGCGGCGTTGAACAGGAAGCAGGCCGCAAGGCCGACCGCGAAAATGAGGATCCCTCCGATGGCCGGGCCGATCACTCGAGCGGAGTTCATGACCACGCTGTTGAGGCTGATAGCGTTGGGCATGAGATCGCGACCCACCATCTCCGAGACGAAGGTTTGACGAGCCGGATTGTCGAAGAGGTTGACCACCCCAAAGAGCGTTGAGATCAGATAGACCTCCCACATCGTGACCGTGCCGAGCGCCACCAGGAGTCCGAGGACGAGCGCCAGCACGCCCGAGGCGGTCTGGGTGACATAGAGGAGCCGACGCTTGTCGACTCGGTCGACGATGAGTCCACCCCAACTGCCGAGCAGCAGCATTGGCACGAATTGGAGGGCCGTGACGATACCGACGTTGACACCGTTCCCGTGCAGCTGGTCTGAGAGCACCAGGAGGCCCAGGGCAACCGCGTGCATCCAGGTGCCCGAGGCCGAGATCACCTGGCCAATGAAGTAGAGGCGGTAGTTGCGGACCTTCAGCGCCATGAAGGTCTGTCGTGCTGCCCGGGTGAGGGGGCTCATTCGTCGGCCACCAAGTGTTCCAAGAGGCGGGTCAGGCCTTCGGCCTGTGCCCTTTCAGTTGCATCGAGGGCAGCCAGGCGACGGGTGAGGTAGGCGTTTTTGAGGGTTCGGATTCGCTGGAGATTGCGCCTTCCCTCTGCGGTGATCGTCACTCTGACCACCCGCCGGTCGGCCACGTCGGCCTCCCTCGCCACGAGGCCGGCAGCCTCCAACGAGGCCACCAACCGCGTCACCGTCGGTGGCTGTACCAGTTCGGCGGCGGCCAGCTCGCCCAAGGTGGGCCTGCCCAACCTGTTGACCGTGCCCAGGGCGGACGCCTGAGCGGGGGACAATCCGGCGAGCGCCTGTTGACGAAGTTTCCGGTTGAGGCGGGTCACAGCCGTTCGGAGACGGGCAGCCAGCTCTTCTTCAATGACTGGTCGGAGATCGGCCTCCTGCGGGTCAGCCAGTGCCGATGAACGGGATGCACTCATGACCACCAGTATAGTTACTTGTGCTAACTAATAACGCGCTGGCAAGCACCGAGGTCGAGAGCAATCCGCCGATCCATCGGTCAGACGGGGCTGCAACCTCGATTCCGGCCACCGAGAACGATGCGCCAGGAACTGATGGGCGATCAGGTCCTGCCGCGTGCGCGACGAATGAAGTTCGGCCGGGACTGAATGACCACTTGGGGCCGGTCGTACGTGAAGGGTTCGGCGCCCCCTGGACGACGTTGGGGTGGCCGTCGCGGCTCGACCGGGCCGGATCGCATGTGGCTGCGCTGTCCGGACCACGGGGCCGGCGGAACGGTCAGGCGGTCAGCGAGTCGGTAGGCAACGGACTCGTAGTTCACTCGCCATCCTTGAAAGTCAGCCCAGGCTTCTTCGGCACTTCGCTCGGTAGCGAAACCCACACCGACGAGCATGCTCACTGCCCGCTCGAACTCGGCGAACGTCAAGTCGATCGGGCCCTCCGGATTGGGGTCCTCGTCGATTTCCCATCGGAGCGTGGTCGCGATCCTGTTCAGCAGCGTGAAACCCATACGGAGACAGAGGCGGGCCTGTGAAGACGCCTCAGTTGGAGCGAGCGCCAGCTGCATCGCCGCGGCGTCGAGAACGGCGATCAGGCCCAGCAGCCACGAATACCAGGGCTCGGGGGACCGGAAGAGAAGCAGCACGGGATAGGTGGTGTGGCTCTCGGCGACGTCGGCCGCCCACGCTTCCCAGCCGGCGTAGAGGTCCGGGAGAGTGTCAGTGATTCCGACCAATTGGTGCCGCGCCAGGAGCTCGGGACCCCAGGCCGGAACACCAGCCCGACTCTCGAGTAAGGCAACAAGGCTCTCGCGTCGGTTGAACGAGCTGTAGAGGGCGGGCAAGTACGCGATTTGCAAGGCGACAATGACGACCCATATGGCGCCAACTGCGATGTCCACGCCAGTATCGGCTGTTCCGCCGATGTGGACGGCTCCCACCGTGAAGAGCGCGGTCAGTGCTTGAACCAAACCGTCGGTGAACGAGGTGCCCGCCCCAACGAGGAGCAATCCGAACCCGAGCACCAGGCAGGCCGCCCAAAACAACAGCTGCACGATGAGTGCGACCGGGCCGGTCGGGGCCAAAATCGCGTCCTGGCGTTCGTACGTGTTGGCCAGACGGGAAACCAGGACGAAGCACACCCGCACGCTCCGGTTGACCTGGAGGCTTATTCGTTCGACGCCTGACGGTCGGCGCGGAAGGACCATGGTCAACACGACATCGGTCACCGTCACGACGACGACGATCAATCCTGCGATCGTTGCGACGACGTTCATTTCGTCAAGCGTGTTCCGACCGGTGGCACGGCGCGAGCGTATCCATCATCTTCGACAACGGACGCCTGTCCGCACGAAAGGCCGGGCCTCGTGGATCTTGCGTGCGCCGAGCCTGCTCGTACGAGAACTTTGCTCCGGGTTTCGATATGTACAATTTGACGGTTGTGGTTAGTTGCCGGCCTCGGCACCTTGAGCGTCTGTCAATCCAACCGGGGCGGAATCAGAAAGCTGACGAAATGTCGGCCCAGCGGGCAGACGATCTCGTCAAGATGGGAATCGTCTATGTGCCGGGACCGTAACGACTGGTGAGCGACAGCCCGGATCAGGCGGCGCTGAAGATTGGCCTGGTGGCGCCCGGCGTCTTGGCGCGGGCGGCCGCTCTCGAAGAATGGGCAATCGATTCCTTGTGGGTTGGGGGCCACGTGGCTTCGCCAAATCCTTCCCCAGAGGCGCTCATCGCTCTTGCTCGGCTCTCGGCCGTGACGGAGAGAGTGTTGATCGGAACGTCGATTCTTCTCCTGCCCCTTTACGCTCCAGCCATCATCGCCAAGCAGGTTGCCGACCTGGACCGAGCAAGCGGCGGACGTGTCATCCTCGGGATCGGCGTCGGCGGCGAATATCCAGAGGAGTTCAGGGCATGCGGCGTCACGCTCGGCGAAAGAGGGCAGCGGACGAACGAGGCGATCCCGCTTCTGAGGAGACTCTGGAGCGGTGAAGAGATCTCGCACGACGGAACGTACTACTCAATGACCGAGGTGAAGATTCATCCTGCGCCTGCTCAGCAAGGTGGTCCCCCCATTGTGGTTGCTGGACGAAAGGAGCCGGCAATGCGTCGGGCTGCGTTGCTGGGGGATGGATGGATGCCATATCTGTACTCCCCACGTCGATATGCCTCGTCTGTTGCCCGAATCCGACAGATTGCAGACGACGCGGGGCGAGATCTTGGTCAGTTCGGCTGGTACGCGTTCATTTTCGTGAACATCGATCGAGACGGTCGTCGAGCGCGCCAAGAGGCGGCGGCGATGATGGGGGGAACCTACGACCAGGACTTTGGTCCCCTGGTCGACAACGTCGCTGCGGCGGGTACGCCCGACGAGGTCGTCGAAAAGGTCGGGCAATACGTGGCGGCAGGGGCGCGACATCTGATCTTTCTTCCCGCTACGACGCGGACTGGGGGATTCGATTTGATTGCGCGGAGCCTGGCCGAAGACATACTTCCCAAGGTGCGAGCCAGCTTTGCTCGCTGAGTGCTCTCGGTCTCGTACATCGGAGGCGCAGCCGCCCAGATCGGACGCGGCACCTGGCGTACTACGAGGAGGTTGCGGTCGAAGTCCCGGGGAGGTCATGACCGCACACTGGCTTGCTAGATGACGGCACGAATCCAGTCTTCTCTGCGCGCATATACCATCCGCAGCTCTGCGGGAGGTCATGCCCGAAGATAGTCGAGTAGTTGATCGACTCAGGCAACAGGCCGTTGCCGTTATACCACTTGACGTTGCGCAGGTCCTTGATGACGGCGGCTCGGGTGGGATTCGGGCCAGCGAGCTGCAAGCCCTTGATCATGAGATCTGCGCCCAACCAGCTTTCGTAAATGTTCAGGGTCGGGAAACTGCGAGGGAGCTCGGCCCTCGTACTTCTGAAGCGCAGAGACGAGCTCCCTGGTGCCCGCATTGGGAAGTTGCACGGGTCGGAATTCGGTGTCGAAGTAGTCGCCCTGGACCGACGACCATTCCGGCGATCCCACGCTGTCGGGTTCCAATCCGGTCGGGAACACGAGCGCCTTCACCTTCACCCCCGCCTGTTTGAGCGCGGTCGCCAAGGCAAAGTTGGTGTCGTTGTCCATTCCGGCATACACCGCGTTGACGTTTTGCTGCTTCGCCGCGAGGGCGATCGAGGTCATGGCCACACTGCCAAACGGAATTGAGGTATCAAGCACGCCCTGCTTGCCACCAGCACGCTCGAAGGACAGGGCGGTCCCGGTGGCCGAGCGCACGGATGACGGCACGACTCCGTATGCGTATGAGCCCAAGACCGTCCCTCCGTGCGACTTCAGGAAGTCACCCAAGGCGGTGTTGGCCGGGTACTTGGGGTCGAGACTTCCGGTATCGGACGCGAACATGTTCGTGTAGGGCTGAGTTCCCCACTCGGGTCCGTCGACGCTCGCGCCAGTTACCGGCACACCCGCCTGCTCCGGATACTTGGCAGCAGCAGTGAAGAGCGGGCTATCTGCGACGATTCCGAGCGCACCCTTCGAGATGGCGGTTTGTGCAGCGAGCGCGGCATTGGTCGTTTGATCGTCGACGACAAGCGGCACAAGCCTGTGGCCGTCGACGCCGCCTTCGGCATTCTGCAGCGCAATGCGCGCTTTGAAGCCGATCGGTGCATCGGAGAACTCGGACGCGGCAGGACCCGACTCCGATGTGATGAGAGCGATCGTGATCGGTGCCTTTGACGAAGAAGCCGAGGCAGAGCCGGGGCTCAGTGCAGCCAGCGAGCCTCCGCCGAGCACCAGTGCCGCGATAGTGAGCATGCCAAACCGGTTCTTCATGGTCCCCCCGGACTGGTGTCATCGATACCGAATGAAACGACGTTCTACCGAAACAGTTGGCCACGTTCTACACGCATTGGAGACGCCCAGCAAGGGAGGCGTGGAAAGTTCCTGGGCAATGGGTTCCGTCACCTGGTGCGTCTTGGGGGTTCACAACTGGGTGCACGCCGGCCAGGCGAGGAAAACGGAGCGGGAGCCGAAAGAGCAGCCGGCGCTGAGGATTGTTCACGAGAGGGTTCTGCGCGGATCCGGGGATCCGTTCCTCGTTCGGATCCCGGAGCGCCTCGGCGACGATGGCCGCCCAGACCACCCCCCGTCGTTTGCGTCGCACTACGTCGGACGCACCGGATTTCGTCCAAGTGGCGGTGGGCACGCCGTTGGGAGCTTGCGTCTTTTCGGCAGTCGTGACGAAATCTGCGTCATTCGAAATCTCGCTGGGTAGGCAACTCGTGAGGAAATTCGTCTGAGGGGAGGGGCTATGGCAACGATCAGCAGCGTCGAAACACATGGGCAGTCAAACGGAGGTGACCCACCCGAAGGAACGATCCGCAGCCTCATTCCTGCCCGCCTGGACCGGCTGGGTTGGTCGGGTTTCCATACGCGTTTGGTCATAGCCCTCGGTGTGGCATGGGTACTCGACGGTCTCGAGATCACCATCGCTAGCAATGCCGAAGGTCTCATCAGCCAGAAGCAGGCCCTGAACCTCTCCTCTTCCGAGGTCGCTTTCGCCGTCGGCACCGTCTACCTCCTGGGTGAGGTGGCCGGCGCCCTCTTCTTCGGCCGGATGTCCGACAAGTTCGGCCGGCGCAACCTCTTCATGATCACCCTGGGTGTTTATCTTTTCGGTGGACTCATGACTGCCTGCACGTTCGGGCATTCGGGAATCTGGGTTTACTGGCTCTGGGCCTCCCGGTTCATCGCTGGCATGGGCATCGGTGGCGAATATGCGGCCATCAACTCGGCCATCGACGAGCTGATTCCGGCCAAGTACCGAGGGCCGGGTGGATATCGCCGTCAACGGCACCTATTGGGGTGGCGCGCTCATCGCCACCGTTCTCACCATCCTCGTGGTGAACAACCTGCCCGTGAGCTATTCGTGGCGAGTCGCGTTCTTGTTCGGCCCGGCGCTCGGGTTCGTCATCCTCTTCGTGCGCAAGAACCTTCCCGAAAGCCCTCGCTGGCTTCTGATGCACGGCCGGGAACAGGAGGCCGAAGGCGCGGTCCATGAGATCGAACAATGGGCCGAGCGCAGCGGTGGCACGCTCGGTGACGTTGATGAATCGAAGGCCATTGAGATCACTCCGGCCAACGACATCGGCTTTGTGGCGCTGGCGCGGACGCTCTTCGTCCACTACCCCAAGCGGGCCATCCTCGGGGCCACGCTGATGATCACCCAATCGTTTCTCTACAACGCCATCTTCTTCACCTACGCGCTCGTGCTCACGAAGATCTACAACGTCCCAGCCACAGACACCGCCTATTACTTCATCTTCTTCGCGCTCGGGAACCTCATCGGCCCACTGACCATCGGCCATCTCTTCGACACCATCGGCCGTCGCAAAATGATTGCCGGCACCTACATCCTTTCGGGTCTGCTTCTGGCTTTCAGCGCGTTCCTGTTCAACGCGGGCCTGCTCAACGCTGTGACCCAGACAGCGTGCTGGTGCGTGATCTTCTTCTTCGCCTCGGCTGGCGCGTCATCGGCCTATCTCACGGTCAGCGAGATCTTTCCGGTCGAGGTCCGAGCCAAGGCCATCGCAGTCTTTTTCGCCATCGCCCAGAGTTTCGGGGCCTTTGGGCCGTGGCTCTACGGTGAACTCATCGGCAACGGCCAGGATCATTTCAGGCTGTTCATCGGCTACCTCATCGGGGCCGGCGTGATGCTGACCGGGGGAGTCGTTGCCGCGTTCCTGGGCGTCGATGCGGAGCAGAAGTCCCTCGAGGACATCGCCCAGCCGCTCTCGGCCGCCCGCCCCTCCGCTCATCTCTCCGCGATGACGGGTGCGCCCAGATCACCGGCGGCGCGCAGCACAGTCTCATGAAAGCTGCCCTGAGCCGCTTGTGTCAGGAGTCGCGAGGCGCGAAACTGCGCCCGTGGCAACGCACCCGAGGGAACGAGCAAAAGACGTCATTCACGAGCGACCCAAAGGGGAATGGCACAGCCTGCTCGACGAGGTGACAAAGGTTCGCACTGGTGACGAGGTGACGGTCGAACTGCTGGACGCCGAATTCGGTGACGCATTCGAGGCGGAACGGATCCCGCTCGCCTATGTCGAGTACGACGAGCATGCAGACGAAGCGTCGGTCGCCGTTGGCGGCCGGGACGGCCGCTACCCAGTCGTCCTGCGTCATTCCATTCCGCACCCCACAGCGATCCTCACGGACGCACAGTCGCCCAGGTTGCCCCTCATCATCCAAATCGTGGGCGCCGACGGGTCCGAGACGCTCGTGACCGTGCTTCCACGTTCGTAGCTGACACTCGGTCTTCCCGCTTCCCCCTCGACGTCGCGGAACTGGTGTGCTCCACGTCACGTGGCGTGTGTCGACCCGAGCACGTTCGAGGGCGTCGTGGCCATACCATTCGCACAGAGCTACTGGGAGGTCTGAAGATGACGAATTCCGTCGATCCGGAGGTGGCGCCGAGCGGGACCGGCTGCGTGGAGTGTCTCGCGGATGGAGGGCTGGTGGCTGCACCTGCGACGGTGTGCCGAGTGCGGCCACATCGGATGTTGCGACAACTCGCTCGGGAAACATGCGACTGCGCACGCTCATTCGTCGGGACACCCGGTGATCCGTAGCTTCGAGCCGGGGGAGGACTGGTTCTGGAACTACCGCACCGACGACTACACGGAAGGACCCGAGCTCGCACCCCCGGAGCATCACCCTCTCGACCAACCGGTGCCTGGGCCGGCCGGCCGAGTCCCCGGCGATTGGCAGGAACAGCTGACGGTGTCGTGAGCAGGCGGCATCCACCCGGGCGTCGTGGACCGGCAGCTCGCCTCCTGAGTCGGTGGGGACGCCGTCGCTGCGCTGACTGGCCAGAACGAAAGAGGACACGCCATGAACGCTGCCGTCGTCACCGATTTCGCATCGGCCTCCCCGCTATCAGGACTTCGCTGACCCCGTCCCGCAGGGCGACCGCGAGGTCGTCGTGCAGGTCCTTGCTGCCGGACTCCATCAGCGGGTGCGCTCCCAGGCCGACGGGTCCCACTACACGAGCCGCGGTGAGCTGCCGCTCGTGCCGGGAATCGACGCTGTCGTGCGTGACCCCAGCGGGAAGATCCGCTACACGATTCTCGACGACACGCCCTTCGGGACGATGGCCGAGCATACGGTTATCGAACTTGATCGCAGCGTGGTGCTTGCCGGACACGATCGACCCTGTGGCGGTGGCGGCGGCCATGAATCCTGCGATGTCCTCATGGGTGGCATTGCGTCGGCGGATCGACTTCAGCGAGGGTCAGCGAGTGGCGATCCTCGGCGCAACGGGCAATGCCGGACGGATGGCGATCCAGGTCGCCAAGCGATTCGGGGCATCTCAGGTGATCGCGGTAGGCCGCGACACCGCCAAGCTGGCAGAACTGCCTGCGCTTGGCGCAGATCAAACCTGCACGTTCGACCAGGTGGCTCTGGCGGCGGATGTCGACGTGGTGATCGACTACATCTGGGGCGAGGCGACGGGTACCGCCATGAGGGAGATACTGACCAACCGCGACGATCGCGGCCGACCATTGACATGGCTGGAGGTCGGTGCAATCGCGGGACCCGAGACGTCCATTCCCGCGGCAGCGTTGCGCTCGGCTCGTTTGCAAATCGTGGGCAGTGGAATCGGCTCAGTACCCGGACGAGACTTCGTCGAAGAGCTGCCGAAACTGGCCGAGGCCGTCGCCGAGGGTGCATTCGACATTCGCGCCAGGGCGGTGCCGCTCGCCGAGGTCGAGCAGGTATGGACAGCGGCGGCGGTTGGTGACGACCGCATCGTGTTCGTCCCCTGACGAGCTCTGCCTCCGCTGTCCCGTCCAGAGTACGCACTGCACCACCGATGGGCGAACGCGTCGATCCCAGCGATGAGGTCCGGAACTTCCTGGTGGTCCTCGGTTCGATGTCGAGGTGAAACGATGATGCGATGGTGATCCCGCTCATGCTGGCCACGTTGACCGACCGTCGCGATTTCGGCGGCGACTGGCTCCTGGAGCGCAAGTTCGACGGGGAGCGTTGCGTGGCCCGGAAGGCGGGCAACGAGGTGCGTCTGGAGTCGCGGTCGGGTAAGGATCTCAGCTCCACCTACCCCGAGGTCACGCGCTGCGGTGGCGGGGCAACCGTCCCGGGACCTTCTGCTCGATGGCGAGGTCGTGGCCTATGACGGGGACCAGACGTCCTTCACCCGACTCCAGCAACGTCTCGGCTCGTCTGCACCGTCTCCCGAGCACAGGTGGCCACGTATCCCGTGGTCTACTGCGTGTTCGATCTCCTGGAGGTCGACGGAGAGGATTTGCGGCACCAGCCACTCGTCGACCGTCGCGCTCGGTTGACCAGCACGATCACCTTGGACGCGGCGTTGCAGCATGCCGAAGCGTGGCGAGGCGACTCACAGCGGCGCTTCGAGGAAGCGTGCCGACTTGGTTGGGAGGGACTCATTGCGAAACGGGCCGATGCCCCGTACGCCTCTGGCCGTTCGAAGGACTGGTTGAAGCTGAAGTGTGTCTGGGAGCAGGAGTTCGTAATCGGCGGCTACACCGATCCGACCGGCAGCAGGACGGACTTTGGTGCGCTGCTCGTCGGCTATTACGAGCAGGGTTCTCTCCGCTACGCCGGCAAGGTCGGCACCGGTTTCACCAGGACGACACTCAACGAACTCGGGCTCCGCCTGAGGAAACTGGGGACGAGCGAGCCACCCTTTGTCGATCGCGCGGCCGGTTCCACGGGGCACACACTGGACACAGCCGAAGCTTGTCGCCCAGATCGGGTTTGCCGAATGGACAAGCGATGCTCGGCTGCGACAACCCCGCTTTCTCGGGTTGCGCGACGACAAGAACTTCTCAGAGGTCGCACGGGAACGACCGCAGTGACCTGGGCTGGCCCTCTCGGTCCGGTGGTCATGAACGAAACGGGGCGATGGTGGCGTGCATCTTGACTGCTCGCATCACGGGGGCTGTCTCGACATGCGTGAGGCCGTCGAGTGCGGCAATCTCGCCCGTGATGAACTCGTAGAGTGAGCGGTCGTCTTCGCACACCACGGCGGCCACAAGGTTGGTCGAACCCGTGGTGGCGGCAACGAACTTGATCTCGGGACGACCGCGCCAGCGCCTGCCCTACCTCCGCGAGTCTGGCGGGGACGACGGACATCCACAGGAGAGCCGGGGAACGGAGTCCAAACGCCTCGGTGTCGAGATCCACGTCGAAGGAGAGAACGCCTGCGGTCACGAGTTCCTCGACGCGCCGCCGGACGGTCGACTCGTGCCAGTGGGTTCGCTCCGCCAGCTGTCGGTAGGCGGCTCGGCCGTCTTCGGCGAGCGCCTCGACGAGTGGCCAGTCTGCGTCTTGCAGCGTGGCCGCCGAGCGTTCGGCCGCGACCTTGCTCCGTGCCGGTGAGAGAAGCTGCGTGGATCTCCGCGGGCGAGAGATCGTTCGAAGCCGGTGGGGGAGACGTACCGGTAGCGAAGATGTGGAGCAGGCAGTACGCCTCGAGCGCGACGACCTGACGGCCGACCGAGAGCTGGCTCAGCAGCAGAGGGGTCCGTAACTCACGATTGCGGGAGTGAATCGTGCTGAAGATCTCGGTGCCGCCCGAGGTCAGCTGCACCCACGCTGTGTCGGGGTGCTCCGCCAATCTGTTGGCGACGGTCGGTGCCGAACCGGGGGCACAGCGGATCCGCACGACCCAGTCGGACTGGCCGAGCCGTTGGGAGTCGATCTGGCCGACAACACGGACGACCCGGGCGTCGAAGAGCCTCCGGTAGCGACGAGCGATGGTCTGCTCGGAGGGTCCGAGGACCTCGGACAACCGGCTGAAGGACACTCGGGGATCGAGGTATAGGGCGTGGATGATTTTACGATCAAGCGAATCTATGGTGGAAGATCCCACGTTCAGGACCGTACTTCAGTCCGTAAATCAGCAGAAATTGGGAAAATGATGGTGGAGGCGAGGCCAAGCAGGCAGTCTGTGGCCGATGGAAAAGAAGTGGTGGACCCTCGTCGTGGTGTGCGCAGCGACCTTCATGTTGCTCTTGGACATCACCATCGTGATCGTCGCCCTGCCGACGATCCAGTCGGGACTGCACGCGAGCTTCAGCGAGGTGCAATGGGTGGTCGACGCCTACGCCCTCACGCTGGCCTCGGTGCTCCTCACCGCAGGATCGCTGGCCGACCGCTACGGGCGGCGACTCCTCTTCACGATCGGCCTGATCGTCTTCACACTGGGTTCCCTGCTCTGCGGCGTGGCCCAGTCCCCGCTGATGTTGATCTTGTCCCGCAGCGCCCAAGGCGTCGGTGGTGCGATCCTCTTCGCCACTTCACTCGCTCTTCTGGCCCAGACGTTCCACGGCCACGAGCGCGGGGTCGCATTCGGCGTCTGGGGTGCCGTGACCGGCGTCGCGGTCGGACTCGGGCCGGTGCTGGGTGGGGTGATCACGACAGCCATCAGCTGGCGGGGCATCTTCCTGGTCAACCTGCCGATCGGCGTGGCCGCGCTGGCGGTCACCCGGTGGAAGGTCGACGAGTCCAAGACGTCGCATGCCGCGCGACCGGACTGGGCGGGTTTCGCCACGCTGACCGCCGGCCTGGTCAGCTTGGTCTACGGCCTGATCCGCGCCGGCGAGATTGCCTGGAGCGACTGTGGCGTCGTGATCTGCCTCGTTCTGGCCGCCGTGTTCCTGGGGCTGTTCGTACTGGTGGAGAGCCGAGCGGAACATCCGCTGTTCGATCTGTCGCTCTTCCGGATACCCACCTTCAGCGGTGGGTTGGCCGCCGCCTTCGCCATGAACGGGTCGCTCTACGCGATGTTGCTGTACCTCGTTCTCTATCTGCAGGACGACCTCGGCTACTCGGCCCTCGGGACGGGTCTGCGGCTGCTGATCATGAGCGGGGTGACCCTCGTCACGGCGACGATCGCGGGCCGACTCAGTACCCACATGCCCGTCCGTTGGCTGATCGGGCCCGGCCTCCTCCTGGTGGGCGTCGGGCTGCTGTTCATGTCCGGACTCGACGGAGCCAGTACCTGGACCCACCTGATTCCCGGCTTCATCGTGGCCGGCGCCGGGGCCGGCATGGTCAATCCCCCGCTGGCTTCCACGGCGGTCGGTGTGGTCAGCCCCCAGCGCTCGGGCATGGCCTCGGGCGTGAACACGACCTTTCGCCAGATCGGTATCGCCACCGGCATCGCCGCCTACGGCTCGATCTTCGCCGCCTCGCTGCAGAGCAAGCTGGGTCAAGCTCTCGCGGGTATCTCCCCAACTCCATGCGGAACTGCCCCGAATCGTCGGCGCCGTCCAGCAGGGCAACGCCGGCCAGGTGATCGGTGCGGTGCCGGACTCGCTCCGAGGGCCGCTGGTCGCGGCCATTCACTCGAGCTTCGCCACACCCTCGACATCCTGCTCATCGTCAGCGCCGCCCTCGCCCTCGTCGGGGCGGTCTGCGCCGTCACGCTGATCCGATCCCGGGATTTCGTCGTCTCGCACGCCCACCGACGCCGGTCTCCGAAGAGCTCGCAGGCTCGCCCGCGTGATGAGGAGTCCGACCGGCGTGAGCCGAGCCGGGGTCGCTCGAGCGTCGCGGACCCGAGCGCTGTGCTCGGGTCGGCTCAGATGCGCTGGCGGTGTTCGCTGTCAGAGCGGAACCGAGCCACCCAGTCCCTGGAGCGGTCGTCTGCCTGGCGCTTGCATCGGTTTCTGGCCGTCGGGCGCGGGCGGGTCGATCCCGAGCGCATCGAGCAGGCGGCCGATGGTGGCGGCCCGGCTCACGGTGAACTCGTCGTAGAAGACGCGTATCGGTTCCCGGCCCGTGGCGTGGAACCACTCCTCCCAGCGGGCGTCCCACTGGTGGAGCTGGTTGAGCAGGTACTCAATGGCCTCGTAGTCGTACTCGACCCCAGGTTCCTGGTCGACGTCGACCTGCTCGGAATCCGATTCGGATTCGGTCCGCCACTGTTGGGTCTGGATGGCCTTCCACAGTGAAACGGCCTGCGCCACCTTGTCGCGCCGCCGCATGAAGATGATCTTCAGTCGGGGAAAGACGGCGTCGAGTCTCTCGTTGAACGACAGATTGCCCAGACCCGGCAGTTCCGCCATCCTGACCTTGAAGTCGTCGAGGTAGTTCCACATCATTTTGGCGCCGAACACGCCGTTGAGGGTGGTTCCTCGTTGGAGCACGTAGCGGAACCAGTGCTCGAATTCCCCGGGCTCCTCGGGCCTTCCCGGCAGGGTCGGCGGGAGTCGCTGCGCAATGTGCTCGACGGACGGCTCTTCGAAGTACTGCCGAGGTTGGCGGGCCAGACCCGTGTGGCGCAGCCTCTCGAAGTACTCGTCGGGCACGCCGGCCACATCGGTCGCCCGCAGGAGCTCGCACAGCAGCGTGCTGCCACTTCGTTGCGTGGCGCAGACGAGGTAGGAGACACCCTCGAGACGTAAGTCCGTTCCCATCGTCATATCCTATCTTTCCGAGCGAAACAGTCGAGATTGCTACGCTCGGGACGAATGAGACCGAACGTCCTCTATCTGCACTCGCACGACACCGGCCGCTACGTGCAGCCCTACGGGTACCCCGTCCCGACACCGAACATCCAGCACCTCACGGACCAAGGCGTCCTCTTCCGCCAAGCCTTCTGCGCCGCCCCGGTCTGTTCCGGCTCACGCGCCGCCCTGCTCACCGGCCAGTGCACCCATGCGACAGGAATGCTCGGCCTGGCGCACCGCGGCTACCGGCTGCTCCATCCGGAGCGCCATATCGTCAATGTCCTGCGGGAGGCCGGCTACTGGACCGGTCTGGTGGGCGAACAGCACGTTTCGGAGGATCCGGGTGACCTCGGGTACCACCATGTGGCCGACCTCGGCTCGACGCGGGTGAGCGAGGTCGCTCCCGCCGCGACGAAGCTCATCGGTGAGCGGGCCCAAGAGTCCGAGCCGTTCTTCCTCTCGGTCGGCTTCTTCGAGACCCATCGCGAGTTCTTCGAGCCGTCCTCCATCCGCGACGTCCTGTACTCCCGACCGCCCGAGAACGTCCCCGACAACGCGCAGACCCGACGGGACATGGCGTCCTTCCGGGCGAGCGCGAGATCGCTCGACCAGGGGGTCGGGACCGTCCTGAACGCGCTCGAGGAGCACGGCCTGGCCGACGACACGCTGGTCATCCTGACGACCGACCACGGGCTCGCCTTCCCGGATGCCAAGTGCACGATGTACGACCGGGGCATCGGCGTCATGCTCATGCTGCGCGGGCCGGGGGGATTCGAACGCGGTCGGGTGTTCGACGCGCAGGTGAGCCACCTCGATCTGTTCCCGACCATCTGTGACGTTGTCGGGCTCGACGCATCCGTCGTGGCTCGAGGGAACGTCACTGCTCCCGCTGGTGCGCGGTGAGGTCAGCGAACTCCACGACGAGATCTTCGCCGAGGTGACGTACCACGCCGCCTACGAGCCCCAACGGGCGGTCCGCACACCGCGGTACAAGTACATGCGCCGCTACAACGACGAACATCCCGGCCGCGTGCTGGCCAACCTGGACGACAGCTTGACCAAGGACGTCCTGCTGGCGGCGGGCTGGGCCGACGTGGACCCACCTTGGGAGGCGCTCTTCGACCTGTGGCTCGACCCGGCGGAGGGGACCAACCGCCTCGATGACCCGGCCCTGGCCGAGATCCTGGCGGACCTCCGCCGGCGACTGCAGGACTGGATGGTGCGGACCGCGGACCCGTTGCTCGACGGACCGGTGCCACCGGCGGAGGGCACGGTCGTCAACACGGTGGACCAGGTCTCGGCCAGCGACCCCACGACACCGCCGACGGCGCAGAGCCTGACGCATTCGCACCGGACCCGGAACGGCGCGGAGGCGCACGGCTGACGAGCCCGTTGAGGACGAGCACCGGGTCTCTCGCCAAGTTTCGAGCAAGGTGGACGGATCGACCGCCGGCGGCCACCGCTAAGTGGACTGATCGCTCCGTTTCGCCTGTACTGTAAGCGGAGTGAAATCTCCGGATAAGAGCCCGGCGGCGGCGCGGAGCGGGCCGCCCACGGCGGCGGCCAGACCGCATACGCAGTGACGCCCTGAAGAACCGGGAGCGCCTGTTGGTGGCCGCCGGCCAGGTGTTCGAGGAAAAGGGTCTCGAGGCCAGCGTGGCCGACGTGGCCCGGGTGGCCGGCGTCGGGATGGGCACGCTCTACCGACGGTTCCCCTCGAAGGACGCCCTGATCGAGGCGCTGGTCTCCGAGGTCCTGGAGGCCACGATCACCATGGCCCGCGAGGCGGCGGAGTGGCCGGACGGCACGGGGCTCGAGCACTTCTTGGAGGTGTCGGGCTCCTATCAGGCCGAACACCTGGGCTGTCTCCCCAAGCTCTGGAACACCGATCACCACCTGGTCAAGACGGCGCGGGACCTGATCGCGGGACTCCTGGCCGACGCCCAGGCGCACGGCCGGGTTCGCCCCGACCTGACGAGTACCGACATCTCGCTCGTGATGTGGTCGATGCGCGGCGTGCTCGAGACCACCCGCTCCAACGTCCCCGAGGCGTGGCGGCGGCATCTCGATCTCTTGATCGCCGGCATGCGGCCCGGCGGACGCCGCACTGCCGCACCGTCCCCTGAGCCAGAACCAGGTCGACCGGATTCTCTCCAAGCACGACCCGTCCGTCGGCGACCGTCCAACGGCGACGACTGATGACGACGCTGCAGGACAGCGCCCGGAGCTCCGACTCCGAGGGAAGCATCCGGGCCCACTGGTGGATCCTGGTCGTCATCGCCGGCGCCCAGCTGATGGTGGTGCTCGATTCGACCATCATGATCATCGCCCTGCCGTCGGCGCAGCACGCGCTCGGGCTTCTCGAACACCGATCGGCAGTGGGTCGTCACGGCCTACACGCTGGCCTTCGGTGGATTCCTGCTCCTCGGAGGGCGGATCAGCGACATGTTCGGCCCGAAGCGGACGCTGATGACCGGCGTCCTCGGGTTCGCGCTGGCCTCGGCGCTCGGCGGTGCCGCCCAGACCACCCTGATGTTGATCGGCGCCCGTGGGCTGCAGGGTCTCTTCGGCGCCCTGCTGGCCCCGTCGGTGTTGTCCCTCCTGACCTCGACCTTCACCGATCCCAAGGAGCGAGGTCGGGCCTTCGGGATCTACGCCACCATCGCCATCGCCGGTTCGGCCTTCGGGCTGATCCTCGGAGGCTTCCTGACCGAGTACGTCGACTGGCGCTGGTGCCTCTACGTCAACCTGCCCATCGCGGCGCTCGTCCTCTTCGGTGCGTTCACCATGATTCCCGAACGCGAAGGAGTCCACGGCGTCCGGCTCGACGTGCTCGGCGTGATCCTCGGCTGCGGTGGCCTCGTCTCCCTGGTCTACGGGTTGGGCGAGGCGGGCACGAGCGGATGGGGTGCGACCCACGTCATCGTCGCCCTCGTCCTCGCCGGCCTGCTGCTCACCGCCTTCGTCGTCTGGCAGAGCAAGGGGCCCAACCCGCTCCTCCCGCTGCGCGTCCTGCGGAACCGCAACCGGGCCGGGTCGTTCCTGACCATCTTGCTGGCGGTGACGGGGATGTTCGGCACGTTCCTGTTCCTCACCTACCTCCTGCAGACGGTCAAGCACTACTCGCCGCTCTTGACGGGCGTCGCCTTCCTTCCCCTGCTGGCGCTCAACGCGCTGGCGGCGACGCAAATTGCGAGCCGCCTCCTGACCCGCGTGCAGACCCGCCTGCTGATCGTGCCCGGCCTCCTGCTGGCGGCCGTCGGCGCCGCGCTGTTCACGAGCCTGACGCCCGACGCCGTCGTACGTGACCCACGTGCTGCCGAGCGAGCTCCTGCTCGGCCTGGGTCTGGGGCTGGCCATCGTGCCCTGCATCAGCACGGCCACCCAGAACGCCGAGCCCAAGGACGTCGGGGTGACGTCGGCCATGACGAACACGTCACAGCAGATCGGGGCTTCCATCGGGACCGCCCTCCTCAACACGATCGCGGCCGCCGCCACGACGACCTACCTGGCCACGCACGCACGGGGGAGTGGCGTCGTCGCCACGGCGACGGTGCACGGCTATGCCACGGCCAGCGCCTGGGTGGCCGGGATCTTCGTCCTCGCCGCCGTGTTGGCCGCGGTGCTGATCAACGTGCATCCCGGTCAAGCCGGCGGCCCGGCAGCCAGGCGGGTCAGCAGGAGGCCGAGCTCGCGCCCAGCGAGGTCCTGTGAGTTGCGTCCCGATGGGGAGCCGGCTCAGGCGCTCTGTCGGGCCTCGTCCACGGTCAGTTCGGCGGCGGGGTCCGCTTCGAGCCGCTCGTCGGGAATGGGTTGCCCGCTGCGCACCGAGAGGCCGTAGGTCCCGTCGGCAAGCCGCTGCTCGGCCCGTCCGACGGCGGCCAGCCGGTCCTGAAGGTCCGCTCTGGATCGCGTCGTCCGTCCCTTCCCTGGTGAGAGGTTCGGCGGAGTCGAACATGTCGCCGTCCTGATCCGCGGCCGTTCGATCGTCCCCGCCCACCTGAGCCATCTGGGCGAGCAGGCCTTCGAGACGCAGGCGCTCGGCAGCGAGCAGTTCCTTGGCCTTTGCGTTTTCCATGAGTTCCTCAATCGTGGTTGGACTGTGCGGGGAACTCTAGATCGTGGGTCCGGGGACAAGAGAGGGGCGAGAAGGCATGAGCCGCTCTGGCCGCAGGCGGTGGACTCCCATGGCCCTGGACCGGGCCCAATCTTCGTCCGGGGGCGACTGCGGGCCCGCCGACGCTCGCCGATAGTGTTGCTCGTTGATGGACGAGCGCGCGCCCGCACCGGCGGTCGAGATCGGCAGATAATCGATGCCAGGGATGAACCGGACATTGCAGTCCGGGAACTCGGTCATCGTTTCAGCGTTCCGTACCTCGCTGCTGCACCAGTTGCTGGTGGTCTTCCTCATAGCGACGCTGTGCGCCATCGCCTTCAACGTCATCAGGACGATCCAGTACCGGCGCGGGCACGGACGGGGACGTGCCTTCTCCCACGCCGATCCGACGATGGTCGCTGCGGAGGCGCCAGCGCGCCGGATCGTCCGCATCGGCTTTGGCTGCTTCTGGATCCTCGACGGCCTCCTCCAGTTGCAGTCGTCCATGCCCCTCGGGCTTCCCTCGAACGTGCTCCAACCGTCGGCCTCCGGCTCACCGGAGTGGGTGCAGCACCTCGTCAACATTGGTGCCACCGCCTGGACCGACCATCCCATCCAGGCAGCGGTCGCAACGGTGTGGATCCAGGTGGGGATCGGTGTTTGGCTTCTCGTGGCGCCCCGCGGCCGCTGGTCGCGTCTCGCCGGTGTCGTCAGTCTCGGGTGGGGGCTGACCGTGTGGGGCTTCGGCGAGGCTTTCGGTGGCATCTTCGCGCCGGGACTCACATGGCTCTTCGGCGCACCCGGAGCGGTGTTGTTCTATTGCATCGGGGGCGCCCTCGTCGCCCTCCCCGAGCGCTCCTTCGAGACACCTCGCCTCGGCCGGATCATGCTGAGGCTCGGCGGCGCATTCCTACTCGGCATGGCCGTCCTGCAGGCGTGGCCCGGTCGCGGGTATCTGGCAGGGCCGCGGGGGCTCCCTGTCGGCCATGGTCCAGACCATGGCGCAGACATCCCAGCCACGCGCGTTGGCGGCGTCGCTGCGTGCGTTCGCCGCGTTCGACACGGCCCACGGCTGGGCGGTGAACCTCTTCGTCGTGGTGGCCCTCGCGGTCATCGGTGGCCTCTTCCTCAGCGGCCGTCGGCGCCTCGTCCTGGGCGGTCTGGTCGGGTTGGTCGTGCTCTGCCTGGCCGATTGGGTTCTCGTCGAAGACCTGGGCGTCTTCGGGGGGACGGGCACCGATCCAAACTCCATGCTGCCGATGCTCCTCTTCTTCGTCGGGGGCTACGTGGCCGCCTTTCGGCTCCCGGCTCGCGTGGCAACTCCGGCATCCGCTCCGCTCCGGGTGGACGACGAGGTCGGTGTCCCAGTGGGCAATCGTTGGTGGGAGCGGAGCTCGCCCGCGTACCTCGGCCGCTGGCTCGCCGCGCTGGCCGCCATCGGCGTCGTCCTGGTGGGCACCGCGCCAATGGCCATGGCTGCGGTGAACCGCAACGCCGACCCGATCCTGACCGAGGCTCTCGACGGCACCCCCAATGCGCTCGACACACCGGCGCCATCCTTCAGCCTGACCGACCAGCATGGCCGAACGGTGAGCCTGGAGAGTCTGCGGGGCCACGTCCTGGCGCTGACCTTCCTCGACCCTGTCTGCACGTCGGACTGCCCGCTCATCGCCCAGGAATTCCTCCACACCGACGAACGTCTCGCCGGGCAGAGGAGGGGTGTGGACTTCGTCGCGGTCGTGGCAAACCCCATCTACCGGTCCACTTCGTTCACCGACCAGTTCGACGACGAGGAGGGCCTCGCCGGTGTCTCCAACTGGTACTACCTGACCGGATCGCTCCACGAGCTCCAGCGCGTCTGGAATTCCTACGGGGTCCTGGTCGACACCGTCGCCAACGGTGCCATGGTGGCCCACAGCGATCTCGCGTTCGTGATCGACGGGCGCGGTCGTGAGCGCGACGCTCTCATCGACGACCCTGGCCCCACTCAGGCCTTTGGGTCGTCGTTCTCGTCGCTTCTGTTGAGCCGAATTCAGGCCGTCCTGCCTACGTGAAATCCTCCGTGCAGAGGGTTTCGACCAGTTGAGACGCCGTGCGGCCGTCGCGGTCAGCACGCTGGCCGCCGTGGTCGGGCTCTTCCTCGGCCTTACGGTGGACGCGAGCACCGCGGCCGCCGCTCCGACGCTGCTCTCGAGCGGCGTGGCGACCAGCGCTGGCTCGTGGGTGGTCCTGCCCATGGGCGAGTTGTCGGTCCAGGCCAACACGTTCTGGCAGGTCCTTCATGCAGTACCCGGGGTGACGCACTGGTCGGTCGTCACCCCCCGGGGAGTCGCCGACAACGGGGGACTGGTGACCGGAGCCACCGCGAGCTCGGTCGTCGTCGGGTTTCTGCCCAGCCAACTGCTCCGGTTCTCTCCTCTGGCCGTAACCAACAACGGGGGTCGCAGCTGGAGTCCGCAACTCCTGCCCACTGCACTGGCAAGGGATCCCGACGCGCTGGCCTCGGGCCCCGACGGCAGCGCGGTGGCCGCGACCGTGGGCGGCAAGGTTCTCACCGCGTCGTCGGGTCTGTCGCACTGGACCTCACTTGTGACGGTCTCTCGTCTGGCTCGCCTCTTCCCGCGCTGCGGTGTGAGCTCACTCGGCGCAGTGGCGGTGCTCCCCAGCGGTGCACCGTTGGTGGCAACCGGGTGCGATCGCGGGGGCATCGGCATCTTCACCGAGGCCGACGGGAAGTGGAGCACGTACGGCACGGCGTTGGGCGGGGCCTGGCGATCCGCCACGAAGATCCTGCGCCTGGAGGCCAACGGTGCGACAGCGACCGCGCTCGTGCAGACCGGCGGCGGCCATCCGGCTTTCGTCGGCGCCTGGCAGGGGCCCAACGGCACCTGGACGTCTTCGGCCCCGCTGTCGCTTCCGCTACGGGCGACCATCCGGGCCAGCGCGGTCGGCGACGACGGCACGCTGGCCGTGGTCGCCGGTTGGGGCGACGCCCTGTCCGCTTACGCCATCGGTCCGAACGGCGCCTGGAAACGGCTGCCGGCACCCCCCAGCCACACGACCGCCATTTCGGTTCCGACGGGTTCGACGACGATGGTGGCGGGGACGATCGATTGCTTCACGGTGCAGGGCGGCGTTCTGGGGGTCTACGCGCTCACGCCATCGGCGACCAGGTGGGTTCGAGTGCAATCGAGCCAGGTTGCAATCGCCTACGGCTCCTCGAGTTGACGGCCCGCGCTACGGTTAGGCCAATTCCCGGGCGCAAGGGGACTGCTCGATGAGTTATCTGGTGGACAACTGGAGCTTCGACCCGTTCGCCATCGGCGTCGCCGTGATCGTCGTCCTCCATGAGTTCGGCCTCGCCAATCTGGCGCGCCGGTCGTCTCCCCAGCACACGCGTGTGCGAAGGCACAAATCCCTTCTCTTCTACGGCGGGCTGGCCATGCTCCTGCTTGCCGTGATGTCTCCCATCGACTACTGGGCCAGCGACTACTTCTTCGTCCACATGATCGAGCACATCATGATCGCCTTCTTCGCGCCGATCCTGATCGTGGCCGGGGCACCCTGGATCCCGTTGTTGCACGGGCTGCCGGTGGGGCTGCGCCGCTGGCTGCTGCGCGGGCTCCTCCTTCGGCCTTGGTCGAAGGGCCTGCGGAGCGTCGGCCGATTCGTGGTGAATCCGTGGACGGCCCTGATCTCGTTCAACGCCGTCATGGTGCTCTGGCATTTCCCGGCCCTTTTCGATGCGGCCGAGGAGAACCAGCTGATCCACGTCGGCCTGATGCACACGAGCTTCTTCCTCACGGGAGTCCTCTTCTGGCTGCAGATCATCCCCTCCCACCCGTACCGCCAGAAGGCGTCACCCCTGTGGCAGGTCGGGGCGATCATCTCGACCAACGTCGTGATGTTCATCCTTGCCATGTCGCTTTCGCTGTTCTCCTCGGCCAGCTGGTACACGGTGTATGCACACGTGCCCGGGGTCAGCCTCTCGCCATTCGCGGATCAGCAGATCGGTGCGGCCATCCTGTGGATCTGCGGGGACTTCTGGGCCGTGCCGGCCCTGGCCGTCACCATCCGCCGTGCCATCGACTCCGAAGGCGGGTTTTCCCTCGGCGTCGACCGGCTGTTCCACCGCGACCCGGTGCCATCGCTCGAGACGTTCCGGTCCTCGGTGGTCGAAGGGGGACCCCGAACCTGAACCCGTGACGGCCCGGGTCAGATCGATGCACTCGCCCACGGCGGTCGCCCGGCCGGGTCCACACCGGGAATTTCAGAAAGGATTGACGCGGTTGCACCCAAAACGTAACGTCCTCTCTGAAGGATGCCTGAGAGGTTCGGGGCTTTCGGATCGGGGGTAGTCGGTGAGCTTGGCCTGGAAGGTCGGCGTGACGGCGGTCCTTTTTGCCGTCGCCGCCGTCGCCGCCGTCGTCCTCATCGTCAACCTCCTCGGCACACCGCCGACCGTCAATTTCTCTACCGACAGCGCGGGACAGGTCGATGTCGCGCTGCAGACGGTGGGCACCTACGGTTCGGGGAGCCATGCGTCCTGGGTGTCGTACCTGGTGCGCTCGCCCGACGGGCAGTGGGTGCACACCACCGTCTTCCAGCTGCCCCAGCACGTGCGGGTCAACGTGACGATCTACCAATACGACTCGGGCAGTCCCCTGCGCAACCAGCAGCTCGGCCAGGTGAGCGGAACGTACGGGGACGTGGCTACCCTCAACGGCAAGCCCTTCCGCGTCATCAACTCCAACGTCGGGAACGGGGTCGGCCACACGTTCTCCATGCCTTCCATCGGCCTCAACGTGCCCCTCTACGGCAATAACGGCAATGCCAACCTCTGCGCTGCTGCCCCTTGTACGCCGAAGTCGCCGTACAAGGTCATCAAGTTCTCCTTCACCAGTCCGGGCCCGGGAAGCTACCGCTGGCAGTGCTTCGTCCCGTGCGGGGGTGGGTACCTCTACGGCAACGGCGGCCCGATGTCGACGTTGGGCTACATGGGCGGCTTCATGAAGGTGGTCGCGTGAGCGACGCGGAGGCAGCCGATCCGGCCGCGACCGTTGCCCCCGGATCGGACGCCGAACAGCCGGGCGAGGTGACCCATCACTGGTGGCGGCTGATCACCATCTGGGTCGTGCTCTCGGCCATCCTGGACCCGCTGTTCTACTTCCTGGCCGGACCGCACATCCCGCCCGGGACGATGACCGACACGGCGCAGGGCGCACAGTTCGACTTCAACGTCCTCTTCGTCATCGCCCTGCCGGTGCTCCTCGCCGTCTGGATCTACATGATCTACGCCATCGTGATGTGGAGGGCGTCGCGCGGCGGACCGGAGCCGGTCGGCGGCGCCGCGGTGGCCGGGCATTATGGGATACAGCTCGGATGGATCATCGTCACGACCGTGATCGTGCTGTTCCTGTTCGGCTTCGGCACCTACGAGCTCGTCCAGCCGGGCGGGGCCGGCGGCGGCCAGGGCTCCAGCCCGATCTGGACGCCGACGTCCAAGACGATCCTGCCCATTCAGGTCATCGGCCAGCAGTGGAAGTTCACCTATCGCTACCCGACGTTCGGCGGCTTCGAGACCGACGAGCTGGTCGTGCCCGACAACACGACAATCGAGTTCAACGTCACGTCGCTGGACGTGATCCACAGCTTCTGGGCCTACCAGCTCGGGGTCAAGGCCGATGCCAATCCGGACTACAACAACGTGGCCTACACCACCACTCAGCAGCTGGGGTCGTTTGAGGTGCGCTGCGCCGAGCTGTGCGGGATCTGGCACGGTGCCATGTACAACTCGGGCGAGGTAGTCACCCCCCGGCAGTTCGTGAGCTGGGCGAAGCTGACAGAACTCCGGTTGCGCCAGAACACGAAGTTGCTCCCGCCATACGCCCTCACATACACGCCCGACGCCAACGGAGCCGACGGTGGCTACTACCCGGACAACGTCGACCCGTACTCCAAGGTGGAAACGTACGGTGCGCCCCAGCCAAAGGGAGGTGGGTGACGTGGCCATCGATACCACACAGAGCGGGGATGTCTTCCCGGGCGAGGAGGACATCGGTGTGCCTCACCATGACATTCCAGCCTGGCGCCGCTCCCCGTGGCTGCGCCCGCACATCGGCTGGGCCGCCGTTGGTGCCGTCGTCGGCTACCTCATCGGCCACTGGCTCGGCAACGTCATCGCCAGCGGCTACGCCCAGGTCTCGACCGCCCAGAACGACGTCGCCATCGTCCTCGGCCTGTGCCTGGGTGTGACGGGTTGGATGGCGGGCATCGGGGGGTTGAACTACCCGTTGGCCAAGATCCTCGGCTATGAGCTGTCACCGACCCCGCCGGTGAAGAGCTGGGTTCGCTACTTCCGCATGACCGACGACCACAAGGTCGTGGGCTGGCAGTACGCCGTTGGGGTGTTGCTGTTCCTGTTCACCGGCGGCTTGCTGGCCATGCTCATCCGGACCGAACTCCTCAGTCCCACCAACCACGTCTTCGGCCCGGGCACCTACATCGCCATCGTCGGTGAGCACGGCACGATCATGATGATGATGGCCTCCTCGGCGATCGTCGGACCCCTGGGGAACTGGTTGGTGCCATTGATGATCGGTTCGAGGCGCATGGCCTACCCACGGGTCGAGTCGTTCTCGTTCTGGATCTTCATGGCCGGCTATCTGGTCATCGTCAGTGCCCTGTTCTTCGGCGGCTTCCCGACCGGCTGGACGGGTTACGCCCCCTTGCAGACCCAGGCGGCCGGCGGCATGGACTCGTATCTCGTGGGCTTCGCCGTGATTGGCATCGGCATGATTCTGGCCGGATTCAATTTGGCCGCCACCATCATCAACTACCGCGCGCCAGGGATGACGTGGGGACGGGTTCCGATCTTCGTGTGGGCCGTCCTGGCCACAACGGCGCTCCTCACCCTGGCCACCCCGACGCTGGTGGTGGCCGGCCTCTTCGGCGTCTTGGACCGCACCGCGGAGACGGCGTTCTTCGTCAACGAGCACGGGGGAAGCAGCTTCCTGTGGCAGAACCTCTTCTGGTTCTTCGGCCACCCCGAGGTCTACATCATGGCCTTGCCGGGTTTCGGCATCGTGATGGAGATCCTGCCCGTCTTCACCCGCAAGCCGCTGTTCGCCTACCGGGTCGCCGCCGCCGGAATGCTGGGGGTGGCCCTGCTCTCCTTCTTCGTGTGGCAGCACCACCTCTTCCAGAGCGGCATCAACCCGGACATGCGCCCACTGTTCATGCTGACCACGGAGCTCATCTCCATCCCGACCGGCTTCCTCTACCTGGTGACCCTCGGAACCCTCTGGAAAGCGAAGATCCGCTTCGACACACCCATGCTCTTTTGCCTGGGCATGCTGTTCAACTTCCTGATCGGCGGAGTGACGGGCGTGTTCCTCTCGGACGTGCCCGTCAACGTGACGGTGCACGGGAGCTTCTTCGTGCTGGCTCACTTCCACTACACCATCATGGGCGGGCTGATCTTTGCGATGTTCGCCGGCTTCTACTACTGGTTCCCCAAGATCACGGGGAAGACGATGAACCGCAAGCTGGGCAAGTGGCACTTCTGGACGTTCTTCATCTTCTTCAACGGGACCTTCTTCCCGCTCTTCCTGGTGGGCCTGCTCGGCCAACCCCGCCGGGTCTTCGAGTACGCGTCGAACCTGCAGACCCTGAACGACATCTCGAGCATCAGCGCCTACCTCCTCGGTGCGTCGTTCATCTTCTTCATCATCAACTTCATCTGGTCGATCTACCTGACGCCTCATGCTGCGCCCGAGAACCCGTGGAACTCCCTCGGGCTGGAGTGGCAGACGCCGACGCCGGTGCCCTGGTTCAACTTCGAGCACATCCCTGTCGTCCTCAACGACCCCTACCACTACGGAGAGCCCGACGCTGCCCCGGTGGCCGACCTCGGGAGGGCAATGTCGGTCGTCGGTGCGCCGGCCGGCTCGGTCGACCGGGAAGAGCTCGGCACCGGCGTGGAGGGTGACGGCGACCCTCGTCCCCCCATCCTGTGAGGCCAGAAGACATGACGCAGAACTCCGTCGACAATCAACAATTCGAGACATTCCCCCAGCTTCACGAGACACCCGAGGAGATCGCGTTCGAGCTGAGGGCTCAAGAGGGAGCGTTGTGGACCGGCGGGCGGCTCCTGATCGGGATCTGGGTCTTCGCGTTCGCTGCACTGGCCTTCGCCTACTTCTACCTCCGCTCGGCCAACGACGAGGAACTCTGGCGGCCTGGCGGGATCACCGCTCCGACCGGGATCGGCGCCGCGATCTTCGCCATCACCGTGGCCGGTGCGCTCCTGGTCCAGTTCGGAGAGAGGCGCTTCCGCAACAACGAGACGCTCGACTGGCAGGTGGCGGGATGGACGACAGTCCTCGGTGGGCTCCTGGCCATCGGCCTCCAGATCTGGCAGCTGACCCAGCTTCCGTTCTTCCCGGGATCGAGCGGCTACGCCTCCTGCTTCATCGGCTGGGCCGCCATGAACATTGCCGTTCTGCTGGCCGGGACCTACTGGCTCGAGACGATTCTGGCCAGGGAGATCCGGCTGCGTCGCGCCATGGCGCAGGACGGTGGTGCACCGAGCTCGACGCTCCCCGTGGCCAGGCTGTTTCGGGCCAACCTCAACGGGTGTACGTACTTCTGGGGCTTCATCGCCATCGTGGGAACGTTTTTTTGGGTACTCTTCTACGTGATCTGAGTCGGAAGAGGTGAACGTGTGATCTCCGACATAGCCGGCACCCAGGCACTGACCTTCGCCATACCCCTCGGGGTTCTGTGCGCCGTGTTGCTCTGGGGCTTCTTCCAGCGTCGCCCTTCGCAGTGAGTACCGGGGCTGCCGCCGTGCGGCCCCGCGCAGCGTGGCGCAGCTGGTGCCTTCTTGGCGCGCTGGCCGCCCTCGCAGTGGCGCTGCTGCCGCCGCTGGCGACGGCAGCGCGTCACACGGAGTACGCCCAGGCGTTGCAATTCTCCCTCCTGGCCATCGTCATCCCCGCTCTGACGGCACTCGGGGCGCCATGGTGCCGCTGGGGGCCGGAACGAAAGGGCGCTCCGCTCACGTTCGCCCACCGGCTGGCCGACCGGAGGAGGCACCGACGCGAGTTGTCACGCTCGCTGGGCTTCGTCGCCTGCGACCTCGCAGTGGCGGTGGCCTGGCACACCCCCTCCGCAGTGGCGGCATCCGCCCAACACGGCTGGTTGGCCCCGTTGGAGGCCGCGAGCCTGCTCCTCTTCGGGCTGGGGCTGTGGCTTGAGCTCGTTGCTTCGCCGCCGTTGGTCCCGCGTTCGGGCCACCTGCGGCGCGCCGTCCTGACCGCGATCGCCATGTGGGTGTTCTGGATCATGGCCTATGTGTCTGGTCTCTCCACCCACGGCTTCTATAGGAGCTTTCACCACGCGCCAGGCGGCCTGAGTTCGGCCGCAGATCAACAGATCGCCTCTGCAGTGCTCTGGCTCGTGGCCACCGTGGCCTTCGCTCCGCTGGTCTTCTGGAACGCCCTGCAGTGGCTGAAGACGGAGGATCCCGATACGGAGCTCCAGGCCCTCGCGCGGGATGAGCGGAGACGAGGGACGCCACCACTCACGGGGATGACGGGAGGTGGAGGGGCGCCGATCTCGTAGCTCAGCCCGAAGCCCCGCTCTGCTCGGAGGGCAGGTCGACGGTCGCCAGGTGCGTCGCGAGGTCCCGGTCAGCGGCTGCCTCCTGGGAGAGCGCAGTTCGACGATCGGCGGCCATCTGTCGCTCCTCCTTGGCCAAGTTGCGTTCCGCTGCCGCGTTGGTCGGATCGCTCATCAGCGTCTGCACGTCCTCGATGGTCCTCAGCGCATCGGAGGTGGTCCACAGCGTCGCGGTGGCCACCATCTGGCCCAGCTGCTTGCCGGCGGGCGTTCCGGGGACCTGAATGCCGGTCAGGTCGAAGATGTCCTCGTTGGTGAACGAGCACGCGGTCTGATCGTCGCTCAAGAGGCCGGGCGTCGGCGCCCGGTCGGCGGCAGTCAGCTTGTGGGCTGCCTGCAGGTCCCAGATCCCGATCGCCTGGTGGACGGCCAGGGCACAGCCCGCCAGGTCGGTGTTGACCTCGGTCATCACGCTGCGTTCCTCACTGATGTCGTCCGCCCGAGAGGTGCTGACCGGGAGGTCGGAGATCACCGTGACGAGGAGCACCACGAGGACCACGGCGGCGACGAGCAGACCGCGGTGGCGCTGCCAGATGGGGGGTCTGCTCACCGGGGTGGCCTCGCTCATGGCTCGAGCAGACTACGACGTGCGTACGTGGCGATCCCCTGGCCCCAGCGCTCGACGCTGTCGGGCGGGAGGCTGAATCCTCCGGTACCGCTTTCGTCGGCAAAGGGCGTGGCTTCGTAGACCAGGTCGCCTTGGGCGTCGATGAAATCCATCACGTCTGTGTGCGCCTCGAGCCCTGTCTTCTGGGCCACCGTGATCGACACGCCGTAGGACCGCCATACCGGGTCGAGAGACGCCAGCGGGCCTGTCACCATGTGCCAGTTCGGCAGCGCACCCAGGCCGGTCCCGTCGAGCGCCGGGGTCTCGTCCGATTGGGCCAGCGCGGAGGGATCGGTGTTCACGGTGACGAACTCGACGTCGCGCGCCGGTCGATCCCAGGTCTTGGTCGGCCTGTTCGATCTCCTGCGCCAGCACAGGGCAGATGTCGTTGCACGTGGCGTCGAAGAACGTGAGGACCACCACGGTCGGCGCCGGGGCGGGCACGGACGTGGCACTGCCGTGCTGGTCGGTCAGCGTGAAAGCCGGAGCGGCATGACGCTTCAGCACACGCACTCCCATGAACGAGGAGAGTGGCGCCCCGAGGGATCTGACGGGTGCGGGGGCTTGCGGGACAAGCGCCGGATCGACGTGCACCGGCGACTTCGGCACGGTGGTGGGCACGGGGTTGAGGCCGGCGGACGAGAAGACATGCTCTCCCAGGAGCCCTCCGAGGCTCAGGACCAGCACGGCGGCGAGCACCCAGAAGCCGAACTTCGCCGGGATTCCCGGCGCCCCCTCGGCCAAGGCCGCCGCCCGATCGAGGCGAGCTGGGTCCTGCCCGGCCCCAGGCTCTGGACCGGATGTCGCTGGACTCTCCGCGCCGGGGAGATCCTTCACCGACGAGCCTTCAGCCTGGCCACCCAGCGCTCGAGCGAGGAGACGGTCTGTGGGCCGAGTGCCGCCCCGACCACATGACCGGTGGCACTGAGGAAATAGGTCACGGGCAGCGCCTGGACGAGGTACTGCGTGGCCACGGTGGCGTGCGCGTCGACGGCGACGGGGTAGGCGGCGTGCGCGGCGGACAGCAGCCGGTCGGCTGCCGCTTCGGACGTGTCGTTGGAGTCGACGCCCAGCACCGCCACCTGCCCCGTGTCGTGCCGGGCCACGGTGGCCACCGCGGTCAGCTCGGCGCGGCAATCGCGGCACCACGAGGCGAAGAAGTTCAGCACGACCGGCCTGCCCTGGAAGGCCGAGAGTATGACGGGATCCCCACCTTGAAGGTTCGGCAGTGAGAAGGGCGGTGCGACGGTTCCGGGCGCGAGAAGCGATGGTGGCGCTGCCTCGAGCGCCGACGACCCGACCGGGGCGGGATGCGTCGGACCGCGCACGACGACGAACGCAATGAAGCCGACCAGGCATGCCGCGGAGACCAGGGCGATCCTCTTGAAGGCTCGGTCCGGCCTTCTCATCGGGTTTTCCGGGGCTCCCCGGCCGAACGAGACCCCCTGTCTCTGGCTCGTGGCCCCCCCTCTGTTCACGCCGGTCAGGCTAGTCAGCCTCGTTTCGCGTTCCCTGGTCACCGCCGCCGACAAATCCGTTCCATCCGGGGGCAGGGGCAGCGACGGAGGCCCGGTTCACCATTCTGCCGCCCGTTCGGCGGGATCAGGAGTTCGCTCCTTCGTCCGGGCGGCGCGTTGGGCGGGATCCTCATGAATGAGATGCCACCATGCAGCGATGGCGATCCCGGCGAAGATGGGCCATTCGAACGTGTAGAACCAGCTGAGGTCGTTGCCGCTGAGCGCCCTCATGGCTTGCCACCACGTCGCTGCGGCGCACCCGGCAACGAGCACGAAGAACTCGACGTGAAGTCGCAGGGCGCGCCAACCCAGCCATCGTTGCATACCTCCGAAATGCTAGATCTTCGGGCCTCGAGCGCGACGGCCGCTCGGGAGGGTGGCGCGCGCCATCAATAGGGGTGTGGACTCGGGCCCGGCGACGTCTGGGATCGCGGGGACGTCGAGTCTGCACGGCACGGACGATTGGATTCCGGCGGGCGAACCCGTGGTCGACGAGTCGTGTCGATGTCTGACGGGTATACGACTCTGTAACGAGTTCACAGGATGCAGACAGGTCACGCCCACGGGGTTGTGAGGCCCGGTCGGGAGAGTGGACGAGTTGCATCCATTCCGAGAGGAGGTGACGGGCCCTCCGCCCGAAATCCATGGCAGGCATGTATTGGTTGATTCTCGTCCCACTCATCCTTGTTGCAGTCGCAATCGGTGTAATTCCGGTGCTGTACGGAACCCTGAAGCATGAGCACTGGGACCGCCAAGAGGACACCCGCAAGGAGCGCCAGCGCTCCGGGGAGGTCATCGACTCCGTGGACGCACCGCGCGCATCAGTCCGATCTGCACCTCGCGCTCCGGGACACTCGCGCCGAGGCACGAGCCCTCCTCCTCCGCATCGAACACCTCGAAAGTGTCAGCGGGGACTCCGTGCACTCGACTGCGGCAGAAGCGCCGCAGTCGTTGGCAACTGCCGGGCATGCGAGCCCCTGAGTCCGCAGTGAGCTCGGGCTATTCGGTATTCATCCGTTGGTCGGGATCAGCGAGGGGCAAGAGGTAACCGAGGAACGCCACCAACGTTCCCACCAACATGAGGAGGAGCCCCGCCCACCGAGAGGGGTGGTAGGCGGTCAGCATGCCGCCGCACGCGCCGAGGACGAGGCCGGCAAGTCCGATCTGCACTCCGGCGCGGCCGATCCGTTCTCCCGGGGCCAGGCGCACCAAGCAGAGGGCAGCGAGGGTCAGCACGCCACCGAGGCTTGCGTGAACGAGGTACACCACCTCGCCCCGCACGGGGAGCCACACGTTGGGGCGATCCACCGGTACGGTGAGCAATGCGGCGACGCCGGTGAGGAACTCGGCACCGACGCCGATCATCATGAGCCCCCATACCCACCTTCCGACGTGTACTACGCGTGGTGGTGCCGACGGGTCCGAAACCGAGCCTCCGGCACCTTCGCCCGGCGGGCGCGGTTCGGCACGAGCAGGCTCGTGCTCGGATGAGGTCACGGACGCCAAATGTAGGACTGCCAGTGCGGCCGCAGTAGGGAGTGAGGGATCGTCACGGCGACCGGCTACCCATCCAACGTCCCGAGCACCGCCGTCACCCTGGTCGTAGTCTCTCTGGTCATGTCCGCCCACGCCCAGGCCCCCGCCGCTCCCGAGCCCCGCGCCGCGGCCCGGGCCAAGAGCACGGTGGCCGGCTATGTGGCCCTGACCAAGCCCCGGATCATCGAGCTGCTCCTGGTCACCACGCTGCCGACCATGGTGGTGGCGCAGCGAGGCGTGCCGCCGCTCTGGCTCATGGTGGCCACCTTGGCCGGCGGGGCGCTGGCTGCGGGGGGTGCCAACGCCATCAACATGGTGGTCGACCGCGACATCGACCGCCTCATGAAGCGGACCAAGAACCGGCCCCTGGTCACCGGGGTGATGACACCGCGGGCCGCCCTGGTCTTCGCCCTCACCCTCGAGGTGGGCGCCTTCGTCGAGCTCTGGCTGGCCGTGAACCTGCTCTCGGCCGCGCTGGCCGTCTCGGCCACCCTCTTCTACGTCTTCGTCTACACGCTCTGGCTCAAACGCCGCTCGAGCCAGAACATCGTGATCGGCGGCGCAGCCGGAGCGGTGCCCGTCCTCGTCGGCTGGGCCGCGGTGACCGACTCGTTGGCCTGGGCACCCGTGGTGCTCTTCGCCATCATCTTCATCTGGACCCCGCCCCATTTCTGGTCCCTCGCCGTGCGCTACCAGGACGACTACCGCGCCGCCGACGTGCCCATGCTCCCAGCCGTCGCCTCCATGAAGCGCACCACCACCGAGATCGTCTATTACACCGTGGCGCTGGTGGCGGTCTCGTTCCTCTTCGGGCCCGTGGCCCACCTCGGCTGGATCTACATGGTCACCGCCGCTCTCTTGGGCGGGGGCTTCCTCTACCTCGTGACGCGCCTGTGGGGGCTGGCCCAGAACGGCAAGGTCACCAACCGCGACGCCATGCGAGTCTTCGGCTACTCCATCACCTACCTGACCGTGCTCTTCGTGGCCATGGCGGGTGACGTACTCATCCGCAATCAGCTTCACTAGGCAATCGAGCGGCGCTTGCGGGCCAAGAGGAGGTAGCGATGCGACACGTCACGCTCGGAAATCTCGAGGTGTCACGGATCGGGCTGGGGGCGATGGGGATGTCCACCGCCTACGTCGACAAGAGCGTCGACGAGAGCGATGCCATCGCGACCATCCATCGCGCCCTGGAGCTGGGCGTCACCTTCATCGATACGGCAGAGGTCTACGGCCCCTATGCGAACGAGGAGCTGGTCGGGCGCGCTCTGGGGAGTCGAGCGCGACCAGGTCGTTCTGGCCACCAAGTTCGGCATGATCTCGCACGTCGACGGCGGCCCGGGACACCTCGACAGCTCGCCCGCGAACATCCGGATCGCCGTCGAAGGATCGCTGCGGCGACTCGACACCGACCACATCGACCTCTACTACCAACACCGCGTCGACCCGAAGACGCCGATCGAAGAGACCGTCGGTGCGCTGGCGGAGCTGGTCACGGAGGGCAAGGTCCGCCACATCGGTCTGTCCGAGGCGTCGGCGGCGACGATCCGCCGGGCCCACGCGGTCCACCCGGTCACGGCCCTCCAGTCGGAGTACTCGCTGTGGACGCGCGACCCCGAGGCCACGGTGCTCCCCGCGTTACGCGAGCTCGGCATCGGCTTCGTCCCGTATTCACCGCTAGGCCGCGGGATGCTGACGGGCACCATCCGTTCGGTCGACCAACTCGACCCCACCGACTTCCGACGGTCGAACCCCCGGTTCTCCGGGGCGAACTTCGACGCCAACCTCGAGAGCGTGGAGGAAGTCGAGGCGGTGGCCCGCGAGGCTGGGGCGACGCCAGCCCAGGTCGCGTTGGCCTGGCTCTTGGCCCAAGGAGACGGCATTGCCCCGATCCCGGGGACCAAGCGGGTCGCCCGGCTCGAGGAGAACGCCGGCGCGGACGACGTGGAGCTGACTGCGGCGCAGCTCTCTCGGCTCGACAAACTGCGCCCGCCATCCGGTGACCACCACAACGAGGAGCAGATGCGCTGGATCGAGCGCTGAGTACTGCCGGGCCGTTGCGCATCGGTAACTGACGCGTTACGGTAACCAGAATGTTACCGAAGCCCGTCCGGACCGAGGGTTTCAGGCATGACGGGCGAGTCGGCCGCCTTCGACGCCTTGGCCGACGGCTACCGGCGGGAGATCCTGGCCATGCTCCGCGAGGGTGACCGGGCGGTCCACGAGATCGCCGATGAGCTTCCGATCAGCCGGCCGGCGGTGTCGCGGCATCTGCGCCTCCTGAAGGAGGCCGGTTTCGTGGAGGAGGAGGCGATCGGGACCCGCCGCCTGTACCACCTCAAGGACGAAGGGGTCGAGGCGATTCGCCGCTACCTCGAAGCGGTGTGGGGCGAGGCGGCGACGCGGTTTCGCATGGTGGCGGAGAACGTGGACCCGGAGAGCCGCGTGACCGAGCCGCTCGAGCTCACCTTCGAGGTGGCGTGCCCGCCTGCCGCGGCCTTCTCCATGTGGACGACGCGCGTCTCGACCTGGTGGCCGGCCGATCACTCCGTGAGCGGCGAGCGCGGTCTGCAGGTCGTCTTCGAGGAGGCGCGTCGGTGGCCGCATTTACGAGCGGACGCCGGGAGGCGTCGAACACGAGTGGGGGCGGGTGACGGCCTGGGAGCCGCCGTCCCGCCTGGCCTACACCTGGCACCTGCGCTTCTCGCCAGAGGACGCCACGGACGTCGAGATCCGGTTCGTCGACGCCGGCGGCGACCGGACCCGAGTCGAAATCGGACACAGCGGCTGGGAACGGCTCGGTGCGCGTGCGCCCGAACGCCGGGAGGGGAACCGACTCGGCTGGACATCGGTGTTCCCCCACTTCGTCGAGGCAGTTGCGAGAGGAGACAGCTGATGGCAGCCGGCACCAAGGACGATCCATGGGTCCTGAAGACACCTCCGGGGACGTCGGAGTACACGATGTTCCGCGATGACGAGGCCGATCCCGCACTCATCGTCTGCCAGGTCGGTTCGACGAAGCTGACGTACCTGGCCCGAGCGGTCGAGGATCTGGCCTCCTGGCTCGGGGAGCAGGCCGACTGGGTGCCGCTCGGTTCGGCGGACGAGGGCAAGGATCCGGCGCCGGGCACGGTCGAGGAGTTCGGACGTTCCGACTCGAACCCCGTGGGCGGCTGGTACGGGACGCGCAAGGGCTACCGCGGTCGCTTCGGGATGTACCTGCCGCCGCTCCTCGAGGAGCTCGGTCTGGCCGAGGTGACCCACGATGCACGGAACAACCGGATGCGGGCGAGCGGGAAGTCATGAGCACGGTCAAGGTGGTCCGCTACCGGAACAAGCCGGAGCATGCGGAGGAGAATGCCGAGCTGGTGCGGGCCGTCTTCGCCGAGCTCGCGGCGGATGACCCGGGTGGCTTGCGCTATGCCACCTTCCGCCTGGAGCGACGGCGTGACCTTCGTGCACGTCGCCACGATCGAAGGGAGACGTCAATCCGCTGGCGTCGTCGGCTGCGTTCGGTCGCTTCCAGTCGGAGATCGCGGACCGCTGTGAGGAGGGGCCGATCGCGATGGACGCCACGGTCGTCGGCGCCTACTCGCTTCCCGTCGGCTAGTCCTGACTCGGTTTCGGGGACATCGGTCCTCCCTTGAGGACGCGGACGCCGGCGGGCGGCGCCGCGTCAGCCGGCGGTCCAGGGGCGAAGCTTTTCTGGATTGCGCACGGCCCAGATCCGCTTGATCCGTTCGCCGGCGACATCGAACGCGAAGACCGTCACGGTGACGCCGTCCTGGCGAGCCACCAGGCCGGGCTCGCCGTTGACGGTGGCTTCGGCGAGAGCGCAGGTTGGCGGGCGCCCGGACGAAGAGGTCGACGAAGTAGCGGGCGATCTGCTCCGCGCCTTCGATCGGGTGCAGCGCCGCCTGGACCAGGCCGCCGCCGTCGGCGGTCGCGATGGCGTCGGGGTCGAGGAGGCCGATCAGGGCGCCGATGTCCTTGGCCTCCCAGGCCTCCTTGAAGTCCCTGATGATGCCGGCGTGGCGGGCCGCCGGCACGGTCGGGGTCTGGGCCGCGCGGAGGCGGCGGCGGGCGGAGGAGGCCAGCTGGCGGCAGGCCGCCGGGGTGCGGCCGGTGACCTCGGCCACCTGGGCAAAGGGGTAGCCGAAGACGTCGTGCAGCATGAAGGCGACGCGCTCGGCCGGGGTCATCGATTCGAGCACGACGAGGAAGGCCATGCCGACCGACTCGTCGAGGGTCACCCTGTCGGCTGGGTCGGCCCGGCGGGGCGCTTCCCGGGCCGCCGGTCCATTCGTCCGCGTCGGGCAGCGGCTCGGGAACCCACTCGCCTACGTAGCGTTCGCGCCGGACCCGCGCCGAGCCGAGCAGGTCGAGGCAGATGCGACTGGCCACGGTCGTCAACCACGCTCCGGGGGACTCGATCGCCGCCTGCTGGGAGCGGCGACATGGCGTACCAGCGGGCGTACGTCTCTTGGACGACGTCTTCGGCCTCCGTCAGCGACCCGAGGAGCCGGTAGGCGAGGTTGATCAGTTGACGCCGCTCGCTCATGACCGCGCCCAGGTCGGGGTCGGGTCGAGCGACTGCGGGGTGGTTTCCAGAGCTCATGCGCCGCGGCCTCCTCTCGCTCCATGGTGCCTCACCGATCCGACGAACCACACAGCCCGGTGGCGTGCGCCACGCCGCGTGTCATTCGAGCAGTGTGCGCAGCACGTCACGCCTCGGGCGCCACGAACTGGAGCTCGATCTCGACGACGACCTTCTTGCCCATGGCGACCTTGTCCACCCCCAGCGGCATGTTGAAGTCGATGCCGAAGTCGTCGCGGTTCACCGTGGTGATCGCCGAGAAACCGGCATGGGTGGAACCGTCGAGCGGCAATGACTCGACGCCGTTGAACTCGACTTCGAGGGTGACGGGTCGGGTGACGCCGTTCAGCGTCAGTTCGCCGACGAGGGCATACTCACCCTCGCTCGTGGCCCGGACCTCGGTGGAGCGGAACGTCGTCAGCGGGTGCTCTTCGGCGGAGAAGAAGTCGGTGCCGAGGAGGTGGGTGTCGCGTACGGCTTGGTTGGTGTCGACCGACGACATGTCGATGGCGGCCTCGACCACGGTGTCGGCCAAGGTCTCGCCCACCGTGAGCGTGGCGTCGAAGCGGTTGAACCGCCCGTGCACGTTCGAGAGGCCGAGATGGCGGACCTTGAAGTCCACGCCGGCATGGCTGGCATCGAGGAGCCAGGTGCCGGTGGCCAGGGGGAGGTCGGTCGCCGACGAGGGATCCGTGCCGAGTGGAGCCACCGTGCGCTGCCGGTGCCGAGGTGCTCGTTCATGTGTTCTCCTGTGCTCGTGCGTAGGTGTCCCGGGAGGGCTGGTCATCCGAACTGGCCGGGCTGGTAGTCGCCGGCGGGCCGCTTGACCATGACGTTCGCCCGGTTGAAGGCGTTGATGATGGCGATCTGGCAGACCAGAGCGGCGAGCTGGTCCTCGTCGTAGTACGTGGCCGCGTCGCCCAGGCCTCGTCGGACACGCCGCCCGCCGCGTCGGCGATGCGGGTGCCCTGCTCGGTCAGTTCGAGGGCGGCGCGCTCGGCGTCCGTGAACACCGTGGCCTCCCGCCAGGCCGCCACCAGGTTGAGGCGGGTGGAGCTCTCCCCGGCGGCCTCGGCGTCCTTCGTGTGCATGTCGGTGCAGAACCCGCAGCCGTTGATCTGGCTGGCCCGGAGCTTCACGAGCTCGAGCGTGCTGGCCGGCACCGTCGTTTCCGCCACCGCCCTGTCGGCCGAAACGAGATACTTCACGACCTTGCCGGCCACCGGATTGGCCAGGGCTATGCGAGCATCCATGGTGGGACTCCTTTCGAGATGTTCCGTCCTTCTCACTGGTACGACGACGCAGCCCTCTGGAATGTGAGGTGCCTCCTCGGCGTTGCACCACGTAGGGGAATGAGCTGCCCGGTGTGACCCTTCCCGGGACCTCGGTGCGGACGGCCGGGACGGCGGGCGTGGCCGGGAGCCCATCCGTCCAGCTCAGGCCGCCGGGTCGGTGCCGACCGGGATCCGGTGTCGGGCTGACCGTGGGAGCCGGCTGCCAGCGATTCGCCGGCACGGAACGGGCGATTCGGTGTGAAACTGAACCAGAGACCGAGGTCAAGGAAGGTTGCGATGACAGAGGAGTACCGGAAGGACCCTGAGGCCGTTGCCCAGCTGAACCAGCGGCAGTACGCCGTCACCCAGGAGGCGGCGACGGAGCCGGCGTTCGACAACGAGTTCTGGGACAAGAAGGAGGCGGGCATCTACGTGGACATCGTGTCCGGGGAGCCACTCTTCGCCTCCACCAAGAAGTTCGACAGCGGCTGCGGTTGGCCCAGCTTCACGGTTCCGCTCGAGCCGGCCAACGTGCTCGAGAAGGCAGACCGCAGCCACGGGATGACCCGCACGGAGGTCCGCTCGAGCCACGGGGACAGCCACCTCGGCCACGTCTTCGAGGACGGCCCTCCCGAGGAGGGAGGTCTGCGCTACTGCATCAACTCGGCCGCCCTGCGCTTCGTGCCCTACGAGGAGCTCGAGGCCGAAGGCTACGGACAGTACAAGGGGCTCTTCGACGAGCCCAAGCACACAGAGGAGGTTGCCACATGAGCGAGCACACCGAGAAGGCGATCCTCGCCGGAGGATGTTTCTGGGGCATGCAGGACCTGATCCGCAAGCGCCCCGGCGTCCTGTCCACCCGCGTGGGGTACACGGGTGGCGAAGTCCCCAATGCGACGTACCGCAACCACGGGAACGCACGCCGAGGCGATCGAGATCACGTTCGACCCGGAGAAGACCTCGTATCGCGACCTGCTCGAGTTCTTCTTCCAGATCCACGACCCCACGACCAAGAACCGTCAGGGCAACGACAGGGGGGCGAGCTACCGCTCGGCCATCTTCTACCTCGACGACGAGCAGCGCCGGGTCGCCGAGGACACCATCGCCGACGTCGAGGCGTCCGGGCTCTGGCCCGGCAAGGTCGTCACCGAGGTCACCCCGGCCGGGCCGTTCTGGGAGGCCGAGCCCGAGCACCAGGACTACCTCGAGCAGTATCCCAACGGCTACACCTGCCACTTCCCGCGGCCGGGATGGGTGCTGCCCCGAAGGAACGCCGTCGCCTGAGCGAGCGGTCGAATCGGAGCTGACGAGGGCTCTCCTTCAGCCCGTCACGAGTGGGGGTGAAGTAGTGACCCTGGTCGAGGTCCTCGATCAGGCCGGGACCCGTGGGCTGCCAGCCGAGCAGCTCTCGGGTTACCCCGGCCGTGGCCGGACTGTCCAGTGAGGCGAAGTGGCCGAGGACCGAGAAGTGCTCGAGCGCATCGGCTGGCGTGACCGACGTGGTGGAGCATGTCGAGGTGGCGGCCGATGGCTTCGGCGATGTCACGGAACGGGACACCCTCGTCGCCCACTGCATGGAGGACCGACCCGGCCGGGGCTGCCTCGACGGCGAGGCGGACCAGGCGGGCGGCGTCGGATCGGTGGACGGCCGGCCAGCGGTTTGTGCCCTCGCCGACATAGGCCGAGACGCCTTTCTGCCGGGCGATCTCCACGAAGGTGGCGATGAAGCCGTTGTCCCCGTCGCCGTGGACGGTCGGCGGAAAGCGCAGTACCGACGAGCGAACGCCGACCCCCCGCAGCGACAGGGTCAACAGGGCGGTCGCCGCCCGGAGCCCGGCGGGGTTCGTGCGGACCGCCGCATCGGGGACGAGCCCGTCGTTCTCGGTGGCCAGCCTCCCGACCGACAACCCGAGCATGCCCGACGCAAGCACGAAGGGCCGATCGGAACCAGCCAGGGCGGCGCCCATGGCTTCCACCGCCTTCCGATCGGCCGCCGCGGCAGCGGCGAAGTTGCCGCCGAAGGCCACCTCGTGTTGGAAGGCCAGGTGAACGACGCCCTCGGCATCGGCCGCGCGCCTTGGCGAGACCGTCGGGATCGTCGACGTCGCCGCGCCAGGCGGTCGCGCCCATCTCCTCAATCCGCTGCGCCGACGCATCCGAACGGGCGAGGCCGACCACCTGGTGGCCCGCCCCGAGGAGCTCGGGGACCACGGCCGAACCGATCCAACCCGATGCGCCGGTGACGAAGACGTTCATGGTGCGACCTCCTGCTTTGTGACGTCAGTTACTGACATCACTCTAAGGGCTGATGTCAGTAACTGTCAACACCTAAGATCACGGTATGGGTCGATGGGAGCCCGACAGTCGTGGACGGTTGCAAGAGGCTGCGCTCGCGCTGTATTCCGAGCGAGGTTTCGACCAGACCACGGCCGCGGAGATCGCGAAGCGCGCCGGGGTGACCGAGCGCACCTTCTTCCGGCACTTCGCCGACAAGCGAGAGGTGCTCTTCGGTGGGTCCGCCCTGTTGCGCGAGCGGATCGTCGAGGGGGTCGCCGGCCGCGCCGCCAGGAGCCAGGGCGCTCGACGCCGTCGCCGGCGGTCTCGACGCGGCCGCGTCGATGCTCGGTGAAGGGCGCCGGGACCTCACAGCCCAGCGTCACGCCGTCATCGTGGCGAACCCCGAGTTGAGCGAGCGGGAGCTGTCGAAGCTGGCCGACTACTCCGCCGCCGTCGCGGCCGCGCTGCGCGAACGTGGCGTGGACGAACCGCAGGCGACTCTGGCCGCCGGAGCTGGGATGACGGTGCTCCGCGTCGCCCTCGAGCGGTGGGCGACGGGCGACGACGAGCGGGATCTCCCCGGCGATCATGCGGGCGGCCATGGCGAGCTCCGTGCCGTCACCGCCGGTGACTGAACCGGCACCCCACGGGGATCCGGTGCGATCGGTCGAGCTGACGCCGTGGTCCGGTCCCTGGTCCGATGACGACCCCGACGCGAACTTCAAGGCCGATGTCGCGCTGTACGCACATGTCGATCCGATGACCACGATCGCGAACCTGGCCCAGGCTCTGGACATCCCCGAGGGGGCGATTGTCCGCTATGTCCTGGCCAAGTGGGCGACCGCGGGCAGCGGTGGCTTGCTCGAGCTCGGTCCAACGATGATCCACCGAGTCGTGGCGAGCCGGTGGAGGAGGCGGAGGCCGCCGGGACCGACGAGGCACGCCTCGAGGCCTACACCCAGTTGTCGCAGATGCTGTCGTGGCTCCGGCTGCCGCTCGTCGACCCCGGCGCGGCCGGGTACGAGGCCGGTGCCGCGGGCCGCTGAGCTCGGCCTGGCGGATCAGCCGAGGAGTGTCGGTTCGGGAGAGGACGAGCGGGAGCAGTGCGCTCTGGCACACGCAGGTGGGGACGACACGGGCGGCCCGCCAGCCCCTGAGCGAGCTCAGCGTCGCCACGGAGTGCGCACCGAGCAGATCGTCCACCGTGATCACGCGTTCGACCAGACGACCGTCGGCCAGGTCCCTCGCCCGCTGAATCCCCGGCAGCAGACCGCAGCGGAGCGGGGGCGTGCACCACTGGTCGCCGAGACGCACGGCCAACGTGGCCCGCGTGGTCTCGGTGACCTCACCTCGTTCGTTGACCAGGATGACGTCATCGGCCGTCGGATGCCGACGCGTCCGTTCGTCATAGCGAGCTCTGTCCGTCGTCTTGTGAAACAGCGTCCTTTCTGACGAGTCGACCGGCTCGGTATCGAGACACAGCGAAAGGACCGACGTCGGATCCGGCTCGTGGAGCGGCGACGTCTCGATCTCCATCGCTCCGCCCGATCGGAGGACCAGGCGCACCCGGGCCGGTGCCTCCAGCCCGGCGACGGCGTCAGCCAGCAGTTCGGGCGCACCGTCCGGCCCGCGCAGGCCGAAATAGCGGGCCGAGGCGCCGAGCCGGGCCAGGTGATCGCCCAGGTGGCGAATGGCTGCCGCCCGAGCCGAGCGGTCGGATCGAAGGCCATGGTCTCGATCAGCCCGTCGACGACCTGGCTCTCGGCCACCGCCTCGAGCGCCCGAGCCTTGAGGAGCACCTCCTCCCACTCTCGGTGGCCGGTCGAATCCCAGGTGATGCCTCCACCCGAGCCGTAGCTCGCGGTCTGCCGGGATCGGTCGACCACAGCCGTCCGGATGGCGACGGCAAAGCGGGCGGACGGGGAGGCCGCCGCGCCGGGTGGCGCCGGTTGGACGAGCCCGACGGCCCCGCAGTACACCCCGCGTGGTGATCGTCTCGAGGTCGGCGATCACCGACATGGTCGACACCTTGGGGCCCCGGTGACCGAGGCGCAGGGGAACAGGGCGCCGAAGATCTCCGGCAGTCCGACGTGGGCCGGTGTCGTCGCCCGAACCGTCGACGACATCTGCCAGACGGTCGGATGCTGCTCGAGTTCGCACAGCGTCGGCACGGTGACGCCTCCCGGCACGGCGATGCGGCCGAGGTCGTTGCGGAGAAGGTCCACCACCATGATGTTCTCCGCCCGCTCCTTGGGCGACGTGGACAGCGCTCGGGCGAGCAACTCGTCTTCGCCCGACCAACGTCCGCGCCGGCGCTGTCCCCTTCATGGGGCGGGTGACGATGTCCGGCGGCGACCACTCGAAGAACAGCTCGGGTGATCCAGCAGGCGACGGCCCAGTCGGGTGTCTCCAGGTAGGCGTGATAGCCGCTGGCGTAGCTTCCCACCAACCGCGGTAGAGCTCGAAGGGATCGTCGGCAGGGCTCCAGGCGCGACGGAATCGGGTGGTCAGGTTGACCAGGTAGGTATTTCCCGCCGCGATCTCGTCGCGGATCCGGCGCACGCCGTCGGCATGCATCTGTTCGTTCACTTCACAGACCCAGTCACCTGCTTCGGACCGCGCACCTGCCGGAGCTGTTGGCGGGGTTTCGGGGAAGCGGCGCCGCCGGAGACGCATCGGAGAAGAGTCCGAACCAGGCGAGCGGAAGGTGCGCGCCGGTCTGCGCTGCCGCCAGGGGAGCGTGGACCCGGAACGCCGGATCGAAGGCGGGAGCGGCCTCGTAGGTGACGAAGCCCGCTGCGTACAGGCCCCGCCGCGCCGCCGCCTCCACTTCGGCGAGCAACGGCACGACCTCCGAAATGCCGTGCGCCTCCAATTCCCCTTGTGGGTCCCGCAACTCCAGCGCAGGTTGCCCCGCCGCGGAGTGATCGATCCGGCAGCGCACAGAACGTTGTTTAGCCGCGAATCGAGGCCCGCCGGACACCCCTCGTCGTCATGCCGGCCATCTCGGAATCGACAGCCAAGCCCGGTTCGTTCCCTTCGAAGCACCGGCAAGAGATGGAAGCGTCAGGGGGCAATCCCGGATTCGCCGAGGTGACCGGCGAGCGCAGCGTGCGGCGCAAGGCTGAGGCACACGCCAGCACTCCGAGGGCAACCAATCGATGCGTGTCAGGGCGGTGAGATCGATGATGGCGTGTCCGGTCCCGGACGAGCCCGCCCCCGTGGCGCCCAAGTTTTTGGTTTCCAGCGGCCAACCGGGGTATGCGCAACCTGAAGGGCTGGAGCAGCCGACGTCGATTGTTTCGTCGGTCACCGTGTCAAATCTCTCAGGTAGGTTGTCTCATCAACGAATTGCGAGTTCAGGCAACCTTTCCCCCGGTCCCCGAGAGCGCGGCGGCGGCCAGGCAAATGGCCAGTCGCGTCTTGGACGACTGGGGCTTGGCTGCTGTCGAGGAGACGACCCTGTTGCTGGTCACCGAGTTGGTGAGCAACGTGGTCCGGCACGCCAACACCCCACTCACGCTCGATCTCAGTCTCGAGGGTCCGTGCCTCCGTGTCGAAGTGACGGACTACGACGAACACCTCCCTGCGATGGCGGCCGCAAGCGCCAGCTCCCATCATGGGTGGGGCCTCCGCTTCGTGCGCGAGCTCTCCTCGGAGTGGGGAACGACGGTGAACGAGAACGGAAAGACCGTCTGGTTCGACCTGAACCTGAACGAGCCGCCCCGGCCTGGCTGATCCCCTACGACGGTGGTCGGGGCAACCGATTGCCGATCAACCGAGCGGCGAGGATCGCCACGTCATCGTCTTGGTCGTCGGTCGCCACGAGGCGCTTGATGACCCGGTCACACAGTTCGTCCATGGGGGGATAGTCCATCTCGTCGATCATTTCGACCAGCCGGCGCAAACCGATGTCGATGAGTTCGTTGCGTCGTTCGACCAGACCGTCGGTGTAGAGAACCAGGGATGAACCGACCGGGAACGACACCACGGTGTTCGTCCTTCCCGACGACCGCTTCACAGCCAGGGGCGGATCCTGGTACTCCGTCCAGACCTGGGGGCTGCGACCCGGATAGACGAAGATCGGCGGCATGTGGCCGGCGCACGAATAGGTGACCTGCTCCCTCTCGGGGTCGACGAAGGCCAGGATGCAGGTGGACGAGCGCCCACGGGGCAAGGTGGCCGCAAAGGGATCGAGAATCTCGAGGATGGCTGCCGGATCGGACGGGAGGTTGACCAGCGCGGCCAATGCGCTCCGGAGCTGGCCCATGGCCGTGACGGATTCGATCCCGTGCCCGACGGCATCACCCACGACGAGCGCGATCCGTCCGTCCGCCATGGGCAACACGTCGTACCAGTCGCCGCCCACCGCATACTCGTCCGCCGCGGGCAGGTAACGCGCGCAGACTTCCAATCGGGGGTCATCGAGTGTGCCGCTCCCGAGCAGCGATTCCTGCAGCGCTTCGGACAGACGGTGTTCGAGCCGGTACAGCCGTTCGCGGTCTTCCAGGAGGGCCGTTTCGATGGTGACGTCGCGGGCGATGCCGATGACACCGGTGATCTCGCCGTCGGAGCCCCTCATGGGACTTTTCGTAATGGAAAAGACATGAGGACCATCGGGAAGAGCGAGCACTTCTTGGAACTGGCGCTCGTGCCCTGTCCGAATGACAAGGTCCTCGTTTTCACGGATGTCGTCCGCCGCATCCGATCCGACGAATTCCTCGACGGTATGACCGATGAGGTCGGCCTCAGGATTCCGCCCGTCAAGGCGGCCGCGCGGGCGCGATTCGCAAGAATGTGTCGACCCTCGAGATCTTTCGCATAGAGGCTGTCGGAGGATGCGTCGATCGCCGATTGCATGAGCACGAGCTCGTTCGGCCAACTCGCGCTCTCTCTCGGCAGAACGGCGTCCCGACAGGCGCCACCAGAGCCACAGGAGGAGCCCGATGAGGAGGCCGACGGCCGTGGCGATGCTGAGCACGAGGATGGAACGAATCACCTGGTTGTGAAGTGTCTGCCGCCCTTGGCGGAGGTCGTTTCGCACCGTGGCGGACAGCAGTTCTTGGTCGTGCCGGAAGCTGTCGAAGCGGGATTTTTCGCTCGTCTGCAGGGAAACCGCACCAAGGGCCGCGTAGTCGTGCAGCCTGACGTCGGCGATCACCTGAGTCGTGAGATCGCGCCAGGCATTGAGCGACCGGAGGGTGGCAGCGACCTGTTCGTTGAATGGTGGATCGAGCGAGACCGAATGAAGGTCCGCCATGGCCTCGACGTACTGCGTCTGCCCCAGTTGGTACGGCTGGAGAAACGAAGGATTCCCCGTCAGGATGTAGCCCCGGCTACCGGTCTCCTGATTCAGGGCGCTGACGAGGAGGTCTGATGCGCCGGCTGAGGCGACGTCGAAGGTGGCCTGTTGGCGATCGAGGGCCTGCAGCGTGCCGACCAGGGTGGGAATGGTCGAGGCCGCGATGACCACCAGAATGATGAAGTAGCCGACAATGAGCACGCCCGGTCGCTGCAGTCGCCAAAGACTGCCGCGTCTCAGCGTCGATTCGCCTGGCGACATGGGCGTAGGTTAGTGATTCGGCAACGACCGAACCCGGCTCGGTCATCGCAGGCACGGCCCACCGGCGTCCTTCCCGATTGGTAGAGGACGCTCTGGCGGCGCGGCTCCGCCGCGGGTTCATGTCTTCGACCTCGCGGCTTCTCCATGCTCAGTCCCACTGCCCGGGCACGTAGTCGCCCGCCGGCTGCCTGACGAGGACGTTGACGCGGTTGTAGAAATTGATCAGGGCGATGAGGCTGACGAGTGCTCCGAGCTGGTCCTCGTCGTAGTGCCGCGCCGCGTTCTGCCACGCCTCGTCGCTGACCCCTCCCGGCCTCTCCGCGATCCGCGTGCCCTGTTCGGCCAGCTCGAGTGCGGCCCGTTCGGCCTCTGTGAAGACGGTCGCTTCCTTCCAGACCGCCACCAGGTTGAGCCGCACCGCGGTCTCTCCGCTGTGTGCCGCGTCTTTGGTGTGCATGTCGGTGCAGGCGGCGCACCCGTTGATCTGGCTCGCCCTGATCTTCACCAGTTCCTGGGTGGCCGCCGGCAAGGACGACTGCGTCACCACCGTCCCGGCCGAATTGATGTGCTTCGAGAAGCTGGCGAACGTCTTGGCGGCGCCGCCGGTGTGGAGGTCGAGTCGTGCTTCCATCGCGTAGCTCCTTCGCATCGGTGTCTTCAGGGTGGTGACACCGCAGCAGCACGAGCCGTGACACCTCGCGACGGAGAAGGTGTCCTACGGCGGCCCGCCGACACTCGGCACTGTGCCGGTGAGGTTGAGGCTTCGGATGTAGAGGCCGCGGCTGTTGGGAAACCCGACCGCCCCGGGGTTCCATGCCGCGAAGGCGATCCAGTTGTTGCCCTGTGCGTCTTGGAAGACGGACTCGCCTCCGGGCCCGGCCATCCCGTTGCCGCTCGAGAGGATGGGGGTGGGGGAGGTATCGGTGCAGGGTCCCAGAGGTGTCGCGCAGGTGGCGACTCCCACGGCGTAGTTCGCCGTTCCCCAGTTGTTTCCCGAATAGAAGAGGAGGTAGCGACCGTTGCTCTCCACGAGGTCGGGAGCTTCGACGGTGCCCGCCTCCCAGCCCTGATCGGGCGAGAGAATGCTGGTCGCGGTCGAGCCCGAGACGAACGACTTCCCCGAGGTGATCGAGTTGCTGGGACCACAGACGCGACGTCCCAGGACCACCCGACTTCCAAAGGAGGTAGGGGGTTCCGTTCGTGTCGACGAAGACAGAAGGGTCGATGGAGCCCCCGAGGGACGGCTGGCATTCGAGCGGCGCGCTCGACGAGTCGGCGAACGGACCCTGCGGTGAGGATGCGGTCGCCACCGAAAGGCATTCCGTCGAGCTGCCGGTCGGGTCCACGGCGTAGTACATGTCGTAGCGCCCCCCGAGGTGGGTCACCGACGGGGCCCAGGTGTAGCCGGTGTTCGCCCAGGACGGAAGATGGGGCAGGGCGTTGCCGACGGCGGTCCAGTTTTGTAGATCGGCCGAATCGACGATCTGGATGTTCCCGGCGACGGAGTTCGTGGCATAGGCGTAGTAGGTCTTGCCCACCAGAATCACGTCGGGATCGGGGAAGTCGAACGGGTAGACCAGGCCCGAGCTCGAGCCGCCCGCGAGCTGCGTGCAGGCGTCGGAGACGACCGAGATGTCGCTGGTCGCCTTGTTGTTGTTTCCGTTGCCGATGGCGCCCAGCGCGTCTTGGATTCCCCCGAGGCACGTCTCGAGGGTGCCGATGTTGACGCCGAGGAAAAAGGCGGTCTGCTTCGTCGAATTGAGCGACGCGTTGGTGCTCGCCAGGTGCCCGAGCGTCACCGCGAGGAACGACTCGAGCTGGCTTCGCTTGGTCTGGGTGGCCAGGTCGGTGGCGTAGGTGGCCGCGACCCCGTGCCTGAGTGCGTGCAGGTGCACGCGCGCGGCCGTGAGCGCCGCGTCCTTGTGCCGAGCCCGGGTCCGGGCGTCGACGTCGGTCCAGATCGCCGCCACGAGCAGGCAGACGCAGGCCGCGAAGACGAGGAGCACTCGCCGCCTGCGCCGGGCGATGCGCGCGGTGTCAGCCACCTGACGCCGTCGAACAGCTCGTGGCCACGGAACTCAGCTCGCTGATTGCGCTGGCCTGGTTGCCGACGGCCAGTGCGTTGAGGGCCTGCTCGACTCCGCCGAGGCAGGTGTGGAGCGCGGTGATCATCGATGTCTGTTGGGTCACGTCCGCCTGGGTCGCCGCCAGGTCGGACTGGGCGGCTTTGAGCTCGGCGGCGTCCTGGTCGAAGGCGGTGGTATCGCTGCCCACCTGGGTGGCCAGGACCTCGAGGTCGTGGCGGAGTTTCGCCAGTTGCCGCGCCACCTGAGCTGCGGTGTGTCGCGTCGCGCTGAGCGCCGCCTGCGCGCGCTCGGCCTGGTCCCGGGCCTGGACCTGGTCGTCGATCAGCCAGCCGAGGGAGGAGAGGAAGAGTGCCGCGGCCGCCAAGGCGACGCCCCAACGCACCAGGCTCCGCCGGCGCTGCGGCCGTTCGCGTCGGACGGCCGGCACGGGGCGGCGTCCCGTCTCGAGCAGATCCATCAGATCCGATCCTCGGGCTCAGTCGGAGGCCCATGCGTTCGATTCACGGTGCTGCTGCGATGCGCCGCAGTCCTATTTTGGCGATACGGGCCGAGTCGTTCAGGCGCTGCTCGACCGCATGGAGCCCGTCGGAAGTGATCCGGTAGGGATGGCGTCGCTGGTCGGTGGGGAGGGCTTCGACCAGCCCGGCATGCTCGAGCTTGGAGAGGCAGCCGTACAGCGTCCCCGGGCCGAGGGTGACTCCCGCGAAGTCCTCAATGTCCTTGATGAGCGCGTACCCGTGCTTGGGTCCGCCGGCCAAGCTCGTCAGCACCAAGGTGCTCCGGTCCGACGATCCTCGTATCCGGTCGGTGGTCACGTCCTGCTCCCGGTGCCCGCTCGGCCCGCCGCGGCCGATGCATCGAAAAGTGTAGCAACAGGGGTGGCGGAGATGGCCGCGCCCGCCCCCGGGAGCGCCACCGCCTCGCCCGGGCGTCGGGTCAACCCGAGTCCAGCGCGCGCTGGACCGGCGCGTACTCGGTCCACGCCCGCCGGAAGGTCTCCTCCCAGCGGCCGGGATGGCCGGGGCATTGGAGTCGGTAGTAGAGGACCCGACGGGTCCGGGTGCTGGTGTTCCCTCCGGTGTTGTGGCCGAGCAGGAAATGGGCGAGCAGCAGGTCACTCCGCCGAGCCAGGACGGGCCGGGTTGTGGCCAGTGGAGGCGGGTCCTCGAGCAGCCCGATGTGTCCGCTGGTGTCGAGGAGGGCACGGGGTCCCCGGGTGGAAAAGAGGGACTCGTGCACGAGGTGGGAGCCCGGCCAGACCCACACGTTGCCCGAGTCCGGCACGGATTCGTCGCCCAGGTAGATCGCCGCCAGCATGGTGAACGATCCCGGTGACGCCAGCTCGGGCCGGTGACCGTCGACATGAGGGCCTCCCGGCCGATGAGCGAACCGCGGGATGTTGAGCGCGATCTGAATGTGGTCGAAGGCATGTTCGAGTCCGTGGGGCTCCACGAGTTCTTCGGCGAGTTCGAGCGCACCCGACTCGCGTAGCGCAGCATCCGCGGCCCGAAGTCGGGCAACGGGGAGGAAGGAGAAATGGGGGCCGCAGCTGCCCATCGCCGGTGGGTCCGCCTCCATGACGGCGTCGATCTCCGCGTCCGCCGCCTTCAGGAGCGCGTCGGGAACGACGCCTGGGAGCAGCAGGAACCCCGCTGTCCCGAACTCCCTCATCTGCTCGGTCGTGAGCACGCCGCCAGGTCAGTCGAGGAAGGCCCGGAAACGTCGGGCGTACGCGGCGAAGCGACGGGAAAGCGCCTCGTCGGACAGACCGAAGTCCTCAGCCTCGTACTGGTGCCGGCCGTGTTCGTCCTTCGGGTTGCCCGCCCGCCAGTCCAGCATGCGCACGATCGTCTGGTCGCCCAGCTCGTCGCCGAGCCAGTCGTAGAGGAGCCCGATGCGAGTCATCGGGTCGGCCTGGAACTCGGTGAAACCGATGTCGAAGAACTTGGCGTCGCGGTCGGGGTCCTGTCGGAACTCGAGCATCCGGTCCAGGGCGATGCTCCATTGCTCAAGGTTGAGCGCGCCGACGTCGCGGGGATCGGTGTCCGGGTTCCCGGCCCTCAACATGGTCGAGTAAAGGTCGGAAACGGACGGCAGCACCTTGGAGATGTCCCGGTGGGTCTGCACGAACCGCGCCCGGGGGAAGACCTTCTCGTAGTCCGTGAGGAACATGGTGTGGGTCGGGCTCTTGAGGCGCCACCGCTTCTCGGGGGTTTTCCACTGCAACAGTTTCAGGACGCGCTTTTCGTAGCGGTACGTCGGTTCCATGTCGCAGTTGGCGAACCACTCGGCGTACGAGGGGATGTGGGCAGAGACCAGGAAGTACTGCGCCTTGAACTCCATTGCCATGATGTCGTGATCCTCCATGGGCCCGGTCGACGACCGGGGCAGCATGGAGCGCAGGCGCGCCGCCATTGCGCCGTGACTCCGTTCGACCATGGCCCGCGCCGCTTCCGCTCGTGCCGCGTCCTGGTCGGGGAACAGGCCCGGCGGTGGGCAGGGGGACGTCTCTTCCCAGGTGCGCAAACTGCGGAACCTGATGTCCTCGGCGAGCATGCACGACAAGGCCGTCGAGCCGGTGCGGGGGAAGCCGACGCCCAAGAGCTCGACCTCGACCGCCTGCTCGTCGATCTCGGGGTGCAGGTCGTACCAGTGCTCCACCTGCAAGCGGTTCACCAGAGGCCTGACGAGGGACGAGTAAAAGGACTGCTCGCCGAAGTCGTTGAAGTTCGACTCCCTCAGGGCGGAACGGACCAGGACCTCGAGTCCCTCCCGCCAGCCGTCTCCGCCGAAGTCCTCGAACCCGGTCTCCGCCCTCGCCTTGGCAATGACGTCGTTGACCCGGTTCGCCGCTCCGACGCTCACGGATGGATGACCTGATTTCCCGGCACGGAACGTTCCATCATGCCGTGGGCCGACTCGCCGTCCCACGTGTAAGAAGCGATGGCCTGCTGCAGGACGGGGAAGTCCGGGTTCGACCCCACGCCGCCCATAACCTTGAAATTCGACATGAGCGACTGCCCCGCAATGCGCGTGGTGCCCCGTGCCGTCTCGAGCACGACGGAGACGTCCTCCCCAGACGGCCGCAGCCGCCGGAGCCACGGAGCCTCGACGACCCAGGCCGGGATCAGTGCGCCGTCTCCCTCGAAGAGGTAGCCCTCGTTGTAGGTGGCCAATCCGTCTTCGCGTGGGGGATAGGTGATGTAGCCGAAGGCCCGCCCGCTCGGGAACACGGCGGACTGCCAGGCATGACCGCGGAATGTCCCGAGGCGGCGCACTCCCTGGCGGCGGACGCGCAGCGCACCACCGTCGAAGGGGCGCTCTTCGCCGCCGACGCGGACGGTGCCGGTCGCACGGGAGAGCTGCTCAAACCGGGGCCCACCCATCAGCGCGCCCTCGTCCTGCTCGTCGAGCACGCGCCGAGCCTCGGGCAGCAGGCCGCCGTTTTCCCACGGGGGGACGACCGAGCGGATGTCGATGTCGATCAGCACCGCGACGGCTTCGTCCTCGCCGGGGCGGTTGGCGATCTGGTCAGCCACCGTCGACGGCATGGCCAGACCGTCGAACCGCATCTTCCAATGCCGGAAGGGCTCGACCAGTTCGAAGGCCAGTGGGCCCGCACCCAAGATCCGCGGTTTCCCATCGGACCCCACGGGGTCGTGGACGGCGCCCGAGCCGAAGAGGTTGAAGTTCCGGCCGGTCGTCGTGGCCACGTTCAGCTGGAGGTCGTGGGTCTCCCATTGATCGGCCACGGCCTCGACGCCGATCCGGGGCAGGCCCACGGCGCCACCGGCGTCGTCCCAAAGCCACGCGTTGACCGACTCGCGCATGTCGGGGTCGTCCGGTTGTTCGCGCGAAGACGAACTCACGCTCGTCGCCCAACCCGCCCGTCAGATCCACGGTCATGTGGTCGTTCCCTCCCCGTGCGGCGGGGGCGCCGCGCCGGTTCGTCCTCCCTGCTCAGCCGCCGACGGACTTCACCCAGGACTGGGCCACGGCGGCCGGCTGCTCCTGCTTGGCCGTCACGTCGAGGTTCAACTTGGAGATGGCGTCGGTCGTCAGCTTGGCGTCGATCTGGTTCAACACCTTGGCCACACCGGACGTGTCCACGGACTTGCGGATGACCGGCACGATGTAGTCCGCGCCCTCGAGGTGCTTGTTGTCGGTCAGGGCGACGAAGTTGTTCGACACCACGTTGCCGTCGCTCGAGAACAGCTCGACCACCTGAACCTCACCGTTCTTGAGGGCCGCCACGCTGAGCGGGCCGGCCTCGTCGAGCGACTTGAACCCCGCGAAGTTGAGTCCGTACACCTTCTTGAGGCCCGGCTCGCAGCCGGCGAAGGTGGGGCACTCGGGCGGCCCGCCCGAGCGTCATCTTCGAGGCGTACGGGCTTGAGGCTCGAGATGGTGGTGAGGTGGTCCTTCTTGGCCGTTGCCGACGTCACCGCGAACACGTTGGTGTCGAGGGCCTTGGCGGCCGGCAGCACGGTCACGCCGTGGGAGGCCAGCGCCTTGTTGTCGGCCGGGATGGCCGTGGAAATGTTGTCCCCGGCGGCCTGCGGGGTCCCGCCGTGCAGGAACCCGAGCAGCGAGGCGGCGTAGTCGGGCTCCAGGTTGATCTGCCCCTTCTCAATGGCCGGGACCACGATCGCCCGCGTGCCCAGAGCTCGGCTCCACCTTCACCGGGTAGCCCGCCTTCTGGAGCACGTCGGCCCAGATGTTCGACACGATCGCCTGCTCCTCGAAGTTGGTCGAGCCGATCACGATGGAGGGCTTGCTGCTCGAGGCAGACGCCGACGCGGCCGGGACGGCGAAAGTGGCGGCCGCCAGAGCGAGGGCTCCGAAGGCGAGTGGACGCGTGAACCGCATGAGGGATACCTGCTTGTTCGTCGGACGGCCGTCTCGTCGGAGTGACGCAGCCCGGCCGTTCCGGTGGACGGGGAACGCAAATCCTGACCTATCCCATCAACAATTTCAAGTAGGGGTTGCCGAGGTGGTCGGCAGGGCGAGCAATCCGCCGCCGCCGGCGCCCCGTGCGCCGCGCTGGCGCCGCAGCGGCAGCGGGGTCAAAGCCCTGGTCAGCAGGCCGAGCACGACCGCTGCCAGGCCGGCCATGGCGGCGACCAGCAAGGCTCCGCTGAAGGCCACCACCGCGTCGTTGGTGTTGAGGCCCGTGATCACGTACGTGCCGAGGTCGGTGTAGCTGACGTAGGCGGCCAGGGTGGAGGTCGCCACGACTTCGATGGACGCCGTGCGCACGCCGGCCATGACGAACGGGGCCGCCAGCGGCGCCTCGACCGTGCGCAGCACCTGGCCTCCGGTGAGACCCATCGCCTTGGCGGCGTCGCGCACGTCGGCGTCGACCTCGCGCATCCCGGCGTAGGTGTTGGTCAGGATCGGCGGGATGGCCAGCGCCGTGAGGGCGAGCCAGGAGGCCAGGAAGCCGCTCCACTTGAGCGAGATGGCGGGTTGGATGGCCAGCAGCGTCAAGAGGGCGAGCGTGGGCACGGCCCGGAACGCGTTGGCCGCGTTGACGGCGACGAGCCCACCCCGTCCCGTGTGCCCGAGCACCACGCCGAGCCCGCCGCCCAGTGCGATGGCGGTGACCACCACGGCGACCGAGAGTTTCAGCTGATGCCAGAAGAGCATCGGGATCCCCTGTTGTCCCGTCCAGTTCGCCTCGGAGGTGAACCAGCCGAACACGTGGGCGATGAAGGACATCTCAGCCGTCCTGACCGCGTCGCGTCCGGGCCCAGGGCACGGCCAAGCGCTGTGCACCGACGAGGAGGAGGTCCGCCACCGCCGCCAGGGCGATCGAGAGCACCAGACCCACGATGATCGGCGTGTTGTAGGCGATGTTGAAGCCGTAGGTGATCTGCTGGCCCAGCCCTCCGAGGCCGATCAACGCGGTGACGGTCACCAGGCCGATGATGGTGGCCGTGGCCACGCGCAGTCCGGCGAAGATGTATGGCAGGGCCAGCGGCAGGTCGACCTTGATCAGCGCGGCAGTCGGGGAGTAGCCCAGCGCCGTCGCGGCCTCCCGGGCGTCCTGGGGGACCGCGTCGAGTCCGGCCACGGTGTTCCAGATCAGGATGAGCAGCGTGTAGCCGACCAGGGCGATCTCCGCCGTCGTGTAGGAGGCCACGAAGCCGGTGATCGGTCCGAGGATGGCGAAGAGCGCGAGCGAGGGGATGATGTAGAGGGTGCTGGCGACGCCGAAGACCGGGGCGCGGACGAGTCCGGAAGCGCCAGGCCAGCACGGCGAGGGGAATCGAAATGGCGGTGCCGATGGCGATGGCCAGCACGCTCAGCAAAATGTGCTGGACCAGGTCGCCCTGAATCTGGTCCCAGTTGCTGGTGACGTAGCTCCACCGGAAGAAGGGGTTGTCGGTCCCCAGCAGCATCGACGCGACGTTAGCGGGCGGCCGGCGAGGTGGCCCCTCAATGGTGGCGCGGCCGGTCGGTAACCTGGTGCGCAGTGATCACGCTCGACGCGGTCAGCAAGCGCTACGGCGCCGATTACGTGGCCGTGGCGGAGCTCAGCCTGGACGTGCCCGACGGGGAGATCTGCGTCCTGGTCGGCCCGTCGGGCTGTGGCAAGACGACGACGCTGCGGATGATCAACCGCCTCATTGAGCCCTCCGGTGGGCGGATCCTCATCGACGGCACCGACGTCCTCAAGCTGAACCCCGTTCAACTGCGCCGCAGCATCGGCTACGTCATTCAGCAGGGTGGCCTCTTCCCTCATCGACGGGTGGGCGACAACGTGGCCACCGTGCCTCGCCTGCTCGGATGGGACAAGAGGCGCGTCGATGCCCGGGTCGACGAGTTGCTTGACCTCGTCGGCCTCGAGCCCGCGCAGTACCGCCGCCGCTTTCCCCATGAGCTGTCGGGCGGCGAGCGCCAGCGCGTGGGCGTGGCCCGTGCGCTCGGCGGCGATCCGCCGGTGCTGCTGATGGACGAGCCTTTCGGCGCGGTCGACCCCGTGACCCGCCAGCGCCTGCAGCAACAGCTGCTCGAGCTGCAGGAGCAGCTGCACAAGACGATCGTGTTCGTCACCCACGACATCGAGGAGGCGACGACGCTAGGCGACCAGATCGCCGTCCTCTCCAAGGGCGGCCATCTCGAGCAGTACGACACGCCGAACCAGGTCCTGGGCCGGCCGGCCACCGCCTTCGTGGCGGACTTCGTCGGGGCCGATCGCGGGGTACGCCGGCTCGCCGTCATGCCGATCGAGGCCGAGTCGCTGTTCCATCCGCCCGAAGTCGGGCCCGACATCAGCATGGTCGAGGCGCGCGCCTCGGCGGCCGGGGCGGACAGCCGTTGGGCCGTCGTGGTGGACGAGGGCACGCACCTGCGCGGATGGATCGACCTCGAACCGGGACGCACCGGTTCGGTCGAGGACAACTTGGTGCCCTTCGAAGTCGAGGTGCCCTTGGGCACGTCGTTGCGGGCGGCCTTCGGCGAAATGCTCCAGCACGACGTCAGCTGGATCCCGGTCATCGACGGCGAGCGCTATGTCGGCGTCATCACCCCGAACGATTTGCACGCCACCGTGCGGCGCTCGGTTGGCGGCGAGCCCCTCGAGTCCTGAGCCGGTCGGTCAGTTCCTTTCCCCGGCCTCGGACCGGGTCCAGAGCACGGCCAGGACGGCGATGAGGGCGAAGGCGCCCGGCGGTGACCGAGAGCGGCACGCGCAGCGTTGAGGACCCCGCTGCAAAGACCCGACTGGTGGGGCGGCACGCTCTGCACCGTCAACGTCGTCATGGCCGGCATGGCGAGGGCAACCCACCCGAAGACAAACGAGGCCGCGAGGAAGAGGCCCTTCGGTCCGGACATGGTGGCGAGCCGCTTCCGGTGGATGTCCCCTTGACGGAACGGATCAAGTTCGTGATACTTCTATCATAGTTATGAATATGAAACTATCTTCCCTCAGTCCAGCTTCCGGATCCGGCGGCCTGGCCATGCACGAGCTGAGCCGGCCCCGGCGCATCGGCATCCTGCTCATCTGCTGCATGAGCCTGCTCATCGTCGGGCTCGACGTCACCATCGTCAACGTGGCCCTGCCCTCCATCGGTCACGACCTCGGGGCCAGCGTGTCGGGGCTGCAGTGGACGATCGACGCCTACACGCTCGTGCTGGCCAGCCTGCTGATGCTGTCGGGCTCGACGGCCGACCGGTTCGGCCGCAAGCGCACGTTCGTGGTCGGCCTCGCCGTGTTCTCGGCCGGCTCGCTGCTCTGCAGCCTGGCCCCGAGTCTGGGCCTCCTCATCGTCTTCCGCATGCTGCAGGCCGTCGGCGGGTCCATGCTCAACCCGGTCGCCATGTCGATCATCACCAACACATTCACCGACCCCAAGGAGCGGGCGCAGGCGGTCGGGGTGTGGGGAGCTGTCGTGGGTGTCTCCATGGCCCTGGGTCCGGTGCTCGGTGGGATCCTCGTGTCGGCGGCTGGCTGGCGCTCCATCTTCTGGATCAACATTCCCGTCGGCCTCGCCGCCATCGTCCTGGCCCTGCGCTACGTGCCCGAGTCGCGAGCGCCCCGGGCTCGCCGCTTCGATCCGGTCGGCCAGGTCTTCATGGTGGTCTTCTTCGCCGCGCTGACGTACGGGATCATCGAGCTGCCGAGCAAGGGCATCTCCTCGCCCGTGATCATGGGTGCGTTCGTCGCCGCGCTGGTCGGCTTGGTCGGCTTCCTCCTCTACGAGCCCCGGCGGCGCGACCCGTTGATCGACATCCGGTTCTTCCGTTCCATCCCCTTCGCCGCGGCCACGATCACCGCGGTGGCCGCCTTCGCCGCGCTCGGCGGCTTCCTCTTCATGAACACGCTCTACCTCCAGGAGGTGCGCGGCCTCTCGCCCCTGCGCGCCGGGCTCGACACCCTGCCCATGGCCTTGATGGTGATGCTGGCGTCGCCCCTGTCCGGCCGCATCGTGGGCCACCGGGGCCCCCGCCTGCCCCTGGTCGTCGCGGGCGCCTGCCTCATGACGGCATGCCTCATGCTGACCGGCATCGATCCGGTGACCCCGTTCACCTGGCTGTTCGCGGCCTACGTGGTCTTCGGTGTCGGCTTCGGCCTGGTGAACGCGCCCATCACCAACGCCGCCGTCTCGGGCATGCCGCGGGCTCAGGCCGGGGTGGCCTCGGCCATCGCCTCCACCTCGCGCCAGGTGGGCCAGACTCTCGGTGTGGCCGTGGTCGGGGCGCTCGTCACGTCCCGGGTGAGCGGGTCTGTGCACGCCGGGCTGGCCTCGGCCAGCCACGCTGCTTGGTGGACGCTGGGCGGTTGCGGCGCCGTCGTCCTGCTCCTCGGCTTCGTGGCCACGTCGCGCTGGGCGCTGGCCACCGCGCAACGCACGGCGGCCGAGCTCAATCCGGAGAACCTGACGCCGCAGTCGTCGCCGGCATGAACCCGCCCCGCGCCACCGGCGCCACCCCGGACGCGACTACTGCTGCCGCGAGCGTCCGACGCGACCGACCAGGCCGCCCGCGAGGTGTGGGCCCGCATGTGCGATCTGGTGCTCGACAACGTGCGCCGGCGCGAGGTCTCCGAGACGATCGGCATGAGCTTCGGCCGCATCAAGGCCGTCCGCCGTGTGGCTGCGCGCTCCATGTCCATGCGCGAACTGGCGGACGAACTGACCATCGATCCGCCGAACGCCACGGTGATCGTCGACGAGCTCGAGGCGCTCGGTTTGGTCCGCCGCCAGTCGCATCCGACCGATCGCCGGGCCAAGGTGGTCGAGGCGACGCGCAAGGGCAAGGAGATCGCCAAGCGGGCGAACGCCATCTTGAGCACGCCACCGCACGTGCTGCGCACGCTCAGCCCGGACGACCTCGGAGAGCTCGAGCGGATTCTGGACCAGCTCGACACGGCGGCCGAGCGGGACTGAAGGGCGGGAGACTCCCGCCCTGGCTCAGCTGCGGCGCAGAGCGACCGCGGCGTCGGGCTCGAGCACCCGGAAGCTGAAACTCTCCTCGATGTAGAGCCGCACCACATCGGCGTCGTGGCTGCTGTAACCGATGGAGAGGTCCTGGCCGCTCTCGAGCACGAAGTCACCGCCGCGCAGGCTCAGCACGACGCCGCCCTGCACGCCGGGCGACCACACCAACGGCCCGTCGAGAATCTGGCGCAGGTGGTCGAAGAGCAGCAGCCCGCCGTGCTCCGCCGTCTCGACAATCCCGGTATAGATCTCCGGGTCGATGGCCAGCCCGTAGGGGCCGCCGATGCCGACGCCCCGCAGCACGTTGACGGCTTGGGCCACGACGTTCGGGTACTGCTCCATGTCCTCGACGAAGCGTGAGGGGCTCGTGCGAGCTGCACTCGGTGATGCCGAGCATCCCGGCTGCGGCGTACCCGTGGAAGACGGTCGAGTTCTCGGCCAGCGCGATCTGGCGCACCGCCTCGTCGAGCTCGGGCAGATCGATGTCGTCCGAGCCGCGGTCGGCGTCGTCGAGCTCCGTGCGCGCCACGGAGAAGTCGGCCCGCAGCTCCACCAGCGGGAGGACGCGGCGACGCAGTGCGGCGACGCCCTCAGCCGGGCTGGCCACCTCGTCGACCCGCCCCAGGTCGGTGGAGGAGTGGCTCCAGCCGTGCGGCCCGACCAGGTCCACCAGCTTGCGGGCGGCCAGGTGGGTGACGAGGCGGCCCTTGGCCTCGGACTCGATCTGCTCCCACCCCGCTTCCGAAATGGGTGCCAGGTCTCGGTAGAGGTGGTCCATCACTCGCCTCCCTTCAGGCTGCCGATGCCGAGTGAGCCACTGGCGGACGCGCCGCCCGTGCCGGCCTCGGTTTCGTGTTCGACCTCGGTCACCGGTTCGGTGGTGAAGAGGTAGGTGCGGAGATTGCGGTCGAGCGCCGGGTCGCGGCGACGGAGCCACTCGAGGGTCATGCAGGCGTGCTCCTTCTCCTCGTCGCGGTTGTGGGCCAGGATGTCGGCCAGGCTCGAATCGTTGGTGGCGTGGACCCGCTGGTCGTACCAGTCGACGGCTTCGAGCTCTTCGATCAGCGACGTGAACGCTCGATGGCGGTCGATCGTCGGCTCGCCGAGCAGCTCTGCCGGCTCGTGCAATCCCTCGCTTCCCATCTTCACCTCTTCCGCTCCGCGCGCACCACGAGCCGTTCGGCTCCGCCGAGACATTACCGGTCGTACTCCGGACGCTCCGCGGTCAGAGGGGCCGGCGGAGACGTCGTCGTGACCCGGCCAGGCGCGTCGCTGCACTGCCGTGCCCTCTCCATTCCGGAGGTCGGGTTCTGAGGCATTGGCATCTAGGTACTCACTCAGTGAATACCTAGATGCTGGGTTGTCCCCCACCCTCCTTGGCCTGCCGGACGCCGAGCCGAGCCAAGTCGGTCTGGCACTCAGTGGGCCGATCTCAACCTGGTTGTAGCTCGCGTGCGCCGGAAGGACTGTCTCCCGGCGACTCCGGGTGGAGCAATTCGGCCAATAGCTCGACGCCGTCGACGACGCGCGGACCGGGACGCGAGAAGAAGGCATTGGCGTCGACCGCCACGATACGCCCGAGTCCAGAGGCCTCGGGTCGGTGCAGGAAAGCATCCGCCTGCTCGACCGCACCGGCCAGGTCGAAGCCGCATGGGCTGAAGATGGTGACGTCGATGTTCTCCGCCGCGATCTCATCCCAACGCAGCCGGACCGAGCGCGCTCGTGCCTCAGCCAACACCGGTTCGCCCCCGGCGGCCTCCACCATCTCAGGAACCCAGTGGCCGGCATTGAACGGGGGATCGGGCCACTCGAGGACGAAGACGCGGGGACGCGCCCGCCCGTGCACCCGGGCACGGACAGCTTCCACCCGGCTGCGCAGCTCGTCCATCAACGTCTCCGCCCGCGTCTCGGTCCCCGTGGCTCGCCCGACCTGGCCCACGCAGGCGATCACCTCGTCGAGCCCCTCGGGGTCGAGCGAGACGACCTCGGCCTGACACCCGATCACGCCGAGCGCCTCTTCGACCGCGCCCGAGGGCACGGCGCAGACCCGGCAGAGGTCCTGGGCCAGGATCACGTCGGGGGCGATCGATCTGATCCGCGCGTCGTCGAGGGTGTAGATCGACTCCCCGGCGGCAATCAGCGCGCTGACCTCGGCATCGACTTGTGCGGCGTCCTGGGTCTCCTCTGTTGACAGCACCGTGCCCGACACGATCGGCACCTGACGCGCCGCGGCCGGGTAGTCGCACTCGAAGCTGACGCCCTCGAGCTGGTCACCGAGGCCCAGGGCGAACACGATTTCGGTGGCCGAGGGGAGCAGGGACACGATCTTCACCCCCCTATCCTTCCTCGTGGGCGGGCTCGCTCGTGCGTTCGGGACATCGAGATCGGGGCTCTCCGATCTGGGGACCCGTGTTACGGTGGGACACGCCTGTATGGCGCTGCAGTAACTGCCCGAAAGGGGAAGCCGGTGGGAATCCGGCGCTGGTCCGCAACCGTGAGCGGCTCACCGTTTGAGTGGGTCGTGCAGCCGGGATACCTCGAAGGCAGCAGAGTTCCCATCTGTCGAGACACATGGACCGGGGCTCGGTGTGACCCCGTGTAATCGGAGTTTCCGGGCTGAAGTCCGGGAAGCGAGCACGAATGGACACCGCCCTCCGAATCGGCGGTCTTCACGACGCACGATCCCGTCACCTGCCGTCGTCGTGGACGCCGATGATCATGCGATCGCGTCGGCATAGCAGGTCTGCTCGCTGCGCTCATGCCTGTCTTGTTGGTGGGCTGACTGCTTTGGCCTCTGTCCATGCCTGCTGGCGCGGCGAGCGGCCAGGATGCATGGGAGTGGTGATCGACGACGGTTCCGGCACCGGCTCGCACCCTGGTCCAAGGCGGCCGACGTGACTCCGGGCAGTACGACCGATCTCGAAGCGATGAGCGCGGCCGGCGATGTCCGCGCACCCAGAACGACTCCGGGACTGGTCTGCGCAATCAACAACTACCCGGCGAACGGGCTGACGAATTGCCTGCGCGAAGAAGGGCGGCAGTTCTACTACTGGTCGTACTGGCAGGGTGACCCCGACGACGAACACGTGGACGTACGCCAGCGTGGGTCCGGCGTCGCACGAAGTCAGTGCCGGCCAGGAGTACGTCGAAGGCTGGCGTTATCAGGACCCAGGACCCGACAATCCCACGCGCCCCGCCGCCGAGGGTTTCCCCGGCCGCAGCGTTCGCCCAGGCGTGCACGGCGACGCACGACGACCACGACGAGCGGAGGGGGAGGTGGAGGCTCGTCAGGCGGTGGCGGCGGATCGACGTCGTCACGACTGCTCCCACCACCCCAACCGACCACAGCGGCTTCGTCTGGCGCCGCTCCGGCTGGCGGCAACAGGACATTCCCATGCCGTCGCAACGACGACGACACCATCGAGGTCGGTCGCGAGCACCGCTCCACCGTCGACCGTCGGTGAGCACGAGCACTCGACGAGCGCGCGGCGGACGGGTCGGCGTCTCATCCAAAGACGCAGACCAGCCCGACCAAGCTGGCCGCGTCCGACACCGCCTCGCACGGCCAGAGTGGTGGCGATCCGGCGCTGCCCATCGTCATCGTGGCCTGGTCATCATGGCCTGCTCGGTGGCGTGGCCTGGTTCAGGTGGCGACGCAGACCGGCCGAGGAATGAGCCGCCCGCGGCCGAACCGCCCGGTGCATCCGTTGGCCTGGTGGGCCTGGGCGGCCTGCCTGGCGGTGTCTGCCATGCAGACGATCGAGCCCCAACCCGTTCCTCCTCCTGTTGATCGGAGCGGTGGCGTGTTTCGTCGTCGCCAGTTGCCGGGGCAACGACCCCTGGTCCCGGTCGTTGGCTTTCTTCCTTCGGCTCGGTCTTGTCGTGATCCTCATCCGCGTCGTCATCGAGATCTTCTTCGGCGAGCCGTGGGAACCCGGGCCACGTGCTCTTCACCATGCCGCACGTGCCGCTGCCGTCCTGGGCGGCAGCGGTGAGCATCGGCGGCGCCGTCACCTTGGAGTCGATCGTCACCGCAGCGGTGCTCGGGTTGCAGATCGCCGTCATCCTGGTGTGCTTCGGTGCGGCCAACTCGCTCGTCAGTCCCTACCGGCTGCTTCGCTGCCTGCCTGCCGTGCTCTATGAAGCGGGCGTCGCGGTCACGGTCGCGCTCTCCTTCACGCCCGAGCTGGTCGAGACGATCGGGTCGGTACGCCGGGCCCGGCGCATGCGTGGCATTCCGACGAGCGGTCTGAGAGGTCTGCGCGGCATCGCCGTCCCGGTCCTCGAGGGCGCGCTTGATCGTTCTCTCGCAATTGGCCACGTCGATGGACGCGCGGGGGTACGGCCGCCGGAGCGACGCGCGGGGCGCTGCGCAGAGGCTTGCGACGGGTGCCACCGTGGCCGGCCTCCTCCTGGCTGCGGTCGGCGTATACGGAGTCACCGACGCGGGTTCGGAGTTCGGGCTGGGCCTGCCGCTCATGGCGACTGCCGCGGTGTTGTGTGCCGTCGGGTTTGCCGCCCGGGGTCGCCGACTGCAGCGATCGCGCTACCGGCCGGATCACTGGGGTGGGGCGGAATGGCTCATCGTCGGTTCGGGACTTGGTGGCGCTCGGGGCGATGGCGCTCGCCACGTGCCCTCCAGATTCCCGGCATGGTGGTGTCGTTCGTAGCCGCTGGCCGTGCCTCCGCTGCCACTCCTCCCGGTCGTCGGCATCCTGGTGGCCGCCCTTCCGGCACTCGTGGTGCCGGCCCGACGCGCTCGTACCGGCGTCGCCACGCCGGGAGCTCGAAGCGATGGTGGCCGCGTGATCCGCTTCGAACGGGTGTCTTTCTCCTACCCGGAGTCCACCGACCCGATCCTCGACCAGCTGTCCCTCGACGTCCCCGAGGGCGAGCTCTGTGTCGTGGTGGGCGAGACCGGATCGGGCAAGACGACCCTGTTGCGTTGTATCAACGGTCTGGTCCCGCACTTCAGCGGTGGGACGCTCGGCGGCACGGTCACGGTGGACGGGAGGTCGACCCGAGAGACTACCGGCCACGGGACCTGGCCGACGTCGTCGGCTTCGTCGGTCAGAACCCGCTGGCCAGCTTCGTCACCGAGCGGGTCGAGGACGAGTTGGCGTACACCATGGAGAACCTGGGAGTGCCACCCGACGCCATGCGCCGCCGGGTGGAGGACACGCTCGATCTCCTGGGGATTCAGGAATTGCGCGATCGGTCCTTGCGCGCCCTCTCAGGCGGCCAGCAGCAGCGGGTCGCCATCGGGGCCGTGCTCACCGCATCTCCCCGCGTGCTCGTGCTCGACGAACCGACCTCCGCGCTCGATCCGGCTGCGGCCGAGGAAGTGCTCAACGCGTTGGCTCGCCTCGTCCACGATCTCGGTCTGACGGTGGTCATGGCGGAGCATCGGCTCGAGCGGGTCTTGCCATTTGCCGACCGGCTCGTGCTCGTGCCCGGTGGTGGGCGTCCTCTCGAGGTCGGGCCGCCCGAGACCGTCATGCGCTCCGCACCGGTGGCGCCGCCACTGATCGAGTTGGGCCGGGCCGTCGGGTGGGATCCGCTTCCGCTCGACCGTGCGCGACGCCCGCCGGCTGGCACCGGACCTGCGTGCCCGCATTGCGCCTCGAGAATCCCGCTCGCGATGGATGCTCGGCTTGCGCCGGCCGGTGCAGAGGCGGCGTCGGCGCAGCCGGCTCGCAGTCCACTACGGACCCCAGGTGGCGTCTGGCCTCGGTCGATCTCGACGCTGCACGCCGGTGAGATCACAGTGCTCATGGGGCGCAACGGCTCGGGCAAATCGTCGCTCCTCACCGCGCTGGCCGGAGGGCGCGCACCCAACTCGTGGCTCGGTGCGGGTGGGCGGACAGCGACCCGCGGCGGATGAGCTCGGCCGAGCTCATCCGTGCGGTGGGCCTGGTGCCCCAGGATCCCGGGATTGCTCCTCTACGGGGAATCGGTCGCCGATGAGTGTCGCAACGCTGACCGGGCCGTCGGGCTTGGACGAAGGCACCACGAAGGAGACCCTGGACCGGCTTCTTCCCGGGATGCCGCAGGATCGCCATCCTCGGGACCTCTCGGAAGGCCAGCGACTGGCGCTGGCGCTCGCCATCGTCGCTGGCGCCGCAACCTCCGGTCCTTCTCCTCGACGAACCGACTCGGGGCCTCGACTACCCGAGCAAGGACCGGCTCGTCGCCATGCTCCAGGAGCTGGCCGAGACCGGGCACGCGATCGTGCTGGCCACCCACGACGTCGAACTGGCCGCTCGGGTGGCCCATCGGGCCATCGTCTTGGCGGAGGGTGAGGTGATCGCCGACGGACCGGCCCACGAGGTGGTCTGCCATTCGCCCGTCTTCGCTCCGCAGATCGCCAAGGTGCTTCGCACCTGACGAATGGTTGACGCTTGGACGAAGTCGAGCGCGCCCTGGCAGGGAGCCCGTCGTGACGCTGTCCTTGGAGCAGCCGACGGCATCGCCACGCGCCGGCCATACGGCTCGGCCATCGGTCGTCGTTCCTGCTCGGGGTCACCACGATCTTCGGCATCGCGGCGTTCGGCTGGCCCCTGCTGATCCACCAGACCTCGCAGCCAGAACGCGGCACACAGCAGCGATGCGCCATGGATCTTCGTGGCGCTGGTCCCGCTCCTGATCGCCATCGTGATGGCCGAGCTCTCCGAGGGCGGCATCGACGCCAAGGCGATCGCGCTGCTCGGAATCCTTGCCGCCTGCTTCTCCGCCCTGCGCATCGCCAGTCCGGGGATCGACGGCTTCGAGCCGGAGTGGTTCCTGCTCATCCTGGCCGGACGCGTCTTCGGGCGAGGGTTCGGCTTCGTACTCGGAGCAGTGGCGCTCTTCGCGTCGGCACTCGTCACCGGGGGCATCGGTCCGTGGCTCCCGTTCCAGATGCTCGCGGCCGCCTGGATCGGCTTCGGTGCCGGGTGTCTCCCCGCTGCTGCGTGGCTTCTCCGAACGCCTCCTCCTTGCCGGCTACGGCGCCGTTGGCGCGCTGGTCTACGGGATGCTCACCAACTTCTGGTTCTGGCCCTTCGTGGGGTCGGAGACCAGGTACTCGTTCGTCCCCGGCGCCGGCGTCGCTTCGAATCTCCACCGATTCCTCCTCTTCGACCTGACGACGTCGATGGGGTTCGACCTGACGAGGGCCGTGACCTGCGCGGTCCTGATCCTCGTCTTGGGGCGTCCCGTGCTGGCCGCCTTGCGCCGGGCCGCCCGGCGGGCCGTTTTCGAGCCAGCCCCCCAGTTCGTCGACTGAGACAGGCGGACTGGACCGGTGCGGCCGCCGGGGTGAGAGACTTGGGCCACGGCCCTATGACTGAGTCCATCGAACGCAGCGCGCCGCGCCGGACGAAAGTGTCCAAGAAGTCGGGAAGCCGCAAGCACAAGCCGGTCGCGGGTGGCGATGCCCGCAATCGCCAACCGCGGGGCGACCGCCGCCGCCAGCAGATCCTCGACGCCGCGGTGGCCCTCTTCGGCGCGAAGGGCTACCGGGGCACCGGTGTGGCCGCATTGGCCGAGCGGGTCGGCATGACGGCGACCGGCATGCTGTATTACTTCGGCTCCAAGGAGCGGTTGCTCCAAGAGGTGGTGGCCGAGCGCGATCGGCGTGACGTGCTCGACCTCGACTCGCTGACCCTGTCGAGCTTTCGCGAGCTCGGGCGCCACAACGCGGAGACGGCGATCGCTCACCCGGCTCTACGTCGTCCTGGGTGCCGAAAGCCTCGATGCGGACGATCCGCTGCACGACTTCTTCATCGATCGGTACGAAACGGCGCGCGCACTCGTCCGTTCGGTCATCGAACGCGAACAGGACGAAGGGAACTTCCGGGCTGACCTCGATGTCGAGCAGATCGCCCGCGAAGTCATCGCGGTGCTCATGGGTCTCGAGATCCAGTGGCTCGCCGACCCCGACCGGGTCGACTTGGCGCGAGGCGATGGAGGCGTACTTCGATCGCCTCATCGTCGAGTTGTCGGTCTGAGCTTCACACGAAGGATGGGTCCGCCCGCCCGAGCCGCTTCTTGATCAGCTGGCCGCGGTGCCTCCGATGGACCGGCCGCTCGTGAAGCCGACGGCAGAGCCCAGGTAGGGCGCGCTCCCGAAGGCGAACGTCCCTCCGTCGGACCCGAACAACCAGTAGCCCGTTCTGGCCGGCCGGGGCCATGCCGATGATCGGCTTGCTGACCCGGACGCCGAGGCCCGGCAACGAGCCCTCGTAGGGCGCGTCACCGAAGGCGTAGATGGCGCCGTCGGCACCGACCATCCAGTAGCCCCTACCGTCGGGGGTGACAGCGATCCCGGTGATGGGCTGCGCAGGGGTCACATGCAGGCCGGGGAGAGAACCCAGGTAGGGCGCGTCCGCCGAAGGCGTAGACGGCGCCGTCGGCGGCGACCAGCCAGTAGCCCGCGCCCGTCCTGCGTGGCGGCGATGCCGACGATGGGCGCACTCGGCGTCACGTCCAGTGCCGGGGAGTGAGCCGAGGAAGGGCGCGTCGCCGAAGGCGAAGACCGCCCCGGTGTTGCTGACCATCCAGTACCCGTCGCCGCCAGGGCTCAGGGCAAGGCCCGACCACGTTGTCGACCGCGATGCCAAGACCCGGGAGGGAGCCGGCGAAGTGCGCGTCGCCGAACGCGTAGACGCCACCGTTGGCTCCGACCATCATGTAGCCCGCCCCGTCGGCCGTCCCGGCCATGCCCACCACGGGCTTGGCCGGGTTGACGCCCAGACCGGGCAGCGAGCCTTCAAAGGGCGCGCCGTAGCTGTAGATACCGCCAGCGGTGTCGCTCAACCAGAATCCGGGAGGGGGAACGGGTGGGCTCGGAGGTGTCGGAGGAGTGGGGGGAGACAACGTCAGGCTCGCCGGCTGACTCGTGACGGTGCCAATCCCGTTATGGAAGACGGCGCGGTACTCGGCGCCCCCGGCCGGCGTCACGACGGACAGGGTGGGTGAGGTCGCACCGGCGATGTTCGTCCAGTTCGCGCCACCGTCGAGCGATTGCTGCCACTGCACGCTCGGAGCCTGGCCGATGCCGGCGGCGGTGGCCGAGGCCGAGAAGTTTGCCGTGGCGCCCGATTCGGCCACGGCGTTTTGGGGTTGGGCGGTCACGGTTGGTGCCGATGCGAAATTGCCCAGTTCTGCCTGATCGGTCGCGCTCATGCATTCGAGCGCGGTTGACGGGAGCGCGGCGAGCCGAGCCGAGTCCGCCTGGGCAGCAGCGACGGTGCCGTCGGCCACGGCGTAGTTGCCGATGATCACCGTCTGGCCGGCGCCCACGGTGAAGGTGTAGGCCCAGGAGGGGTGCTGCGTTCCCATTCGTGATGTCGATCCCGGCGAGACCCACGGCGGCACCCATCGTCTGCAGGACGTGTCCGAGGCGGGGGGTGATGTTGGGCCCGGTGAACGCCCCGGACGTGGTCACCCACTCGTCTGCGGTCGTCGCGCGTCGTTCCGCCCGCCGATGTGCCGGTCACCGCGGTGGTGCTGCCCGAGGCCAAGAAGTTCGCCGTCGACATCGTGACCGTGATGGGGTTGCTCGTCGGATTGTTGAAGACATTCAGGGTCCGTTCAAAGTGGTCGTCCGTCGGGACATAGACCCGACGGGACACATTGAGACCCAAGAGGGGTGTGCTCTTGAAGAGCAGCTCTCGGCCGTCGCAGTCGGTTTGCGCGGCTGTTGCACCGTTGTACGCGACGCATCCGGAGCCGACACCGGTGCAGGGGGTCCCGTTGAGGGTGAGCAGAAGACCCCCATAGCCGTCGTAGGGATTGCCCATCGCCGACTGCGCAGTACCTCCCAAAGAGGTACTGACGGTCACCGAGTGGTTGAAGGCGGCCTGGTCGTTGATTGCGCCGCTGGCCGAACTGGCCGCCGTGGTGGTCGTGACGTCGGTGTTCACGACCCAGCGGAATCCCGCGGCGTCGGTCAGGCTGGTTGTGCTCAGGCTGTGGGACAGGTTGTTGCGCAACGTTCCGTCTCCGTGCCGTTGATGAGCCTTCACGGCAACCCCCGAGAGGCTCCCCTGGGCGCCGACGGACGATACTGCCGCCACGACGCCGTCGCCGGCGCGCTGCGCCGCGCCGACCGGCGTCCCGCTCAGGAGGATCCCAGCCGCCGGTGTCACCGCGAGGGCGGCGGCGATCGGGAGGGCGAGACGGCGTGACCGTGCCGCCGTTGCCGGCCAACTGCCTCGGTCTACGGCGCGTCCCCAGTCGGCCAACGCACGTGCGGTTCCGCCCTCGCCGGAGCGGACGAGCCGGGCCCGGTTCCCGAGCGCACGGGCCGAGAGACGGAGCACGCTCGTCCTCGTCCAGGGCAGGTCGGGTGAACCGAGCAGCAGAATCGGGACCGGCAGCTGGGACAACTGCCACGTGGCCCGGAGGAGCGACCCGTTCATCGACAGCAATCCCGCGCCGTCGTGGTCGATGGCCGCCCGCGCTGCGACGCCGGCCAGGCGACCCGTTCCGGCAAAGAGGATGGGTAGCCTGCCGTCGCTCTTCTCGGTGACCTCGGCAACGGATTCGGCAATCGCCGTGCCGAGCGCCGCAGCGCGACAGGCGGATCCTGGACGAAGGCTGAGGACCGAGAACCCCTGAGCGAGCAATCGCTGTGGCAGCTGGGCCGATGCACTGCCGACGACCACGTCGGCCGGCTCGAGCAGCACCACCCAGGCCGTAGCGCTCAGCGCCTCGCTCCGGATGGTGCGCACGGAGGCGGTGCGAGCATGATGCCTGGACATGCAGTAGCTCCCTGCTGGTCGTCGCGAGGCCTCCAACGGTACGCGATGCAGACCGTCGCGATTGCGATGGTCAGAGAGCCTCGGCTGACTCCACCACGATCGTCGATTGCGAGACGCGGCTCCTCGGTTCCGCAATCGACGCTGTCCGTGCGCCGCGAATCACGGCGATGGACGTCACCGGCCCGGCGTGACCGGCGAACCAGGCCTCTCCGATGACCGCGCCACGTTCGAGGTCCACCAGGCAGAACCCGTCCCGTGGTGTTGCAGCGATTGGAAGGCGGCCGCCCGAGAGGCCGGCTGTGCCGCCGCGCCCAACGGCGCTGCAGCCCAGGACCGCATGCGATCCGTACACGCCGAGACCGCCCGCCACCCCGGGCACTTCGGTCACCGTCTCGGCGGTGTGGCGCGCCGGGTCCACCGCGAGCAACCGTCCCGATCCGCCCTCGGCCACCAGCAGCGTGTCGCGCCACCACCGGGGGTGCCGCGGCGCTGTCAGCCCGCCGATGATCTCCTCCCCGTCCATGGAGAGCACGAGTCCCTCACCCTCGAGCACGTGATCGGACCCGGGCTCGTCGCTCTTGGTGGTCAGCGTCACGGCGTCGGCCAACCCGTCGCGCACGGCCACGCCGCTGAGCCCAGATCGACCTTCGGGCCGGAGGGCGGTCAGCCAGGGTGGCGCCCACACGGCTCGGAAGGCCAACCGTTCATCGGGCACAGCCAGGCAGCCGAACAGCGACGAGGCGAGGAGGGGTCCCGTCGACGTCATCACCAGGTCGCAGGCGCCGACGAGTCCCACCGTGTGCCCTGCGCGGGGGAGGAGGAGGCGTCGCAGCGCGCCATCCGCTGCGCCGGCCAGAGCATCGACGAAACGCCAGAGTTGCCAGCGGTCGAACACCCACAGGCTGTCGTCCTTCCAGGCGACGACGGCGACGCCGTCGAGGACGACCTCTGTCGTGTCTCCGATGGTCGGTGCCGCGCTCACCACGACGAGGCGCCCGCCCGCCACGACGGCCAACGAGACCGCCTCGTCCGCCAGCCACTCGAGCAGCGCGGGGGAGCAGCGCAGCTCGTGACGATGCAGGGTCTGCACGTCGACCACCGTTCAGGTGCTCCGGATCCCGATGGCGCCGCTCGTGGGCAGGGGGAGCTCCTCGTCGAACCACAACTCGGTCCGGATCTCGTCCGTCCGCAACCCGATGGCGGCGGGACGTTGCACATCACCGAGGGCGCACACGTCGAAGAGTTCACGTACCGCCCCTTCGATCAGCAACCACTCGACCAGCTCCCCCCGGCGCAGATCGACCACGAACAGCCCGAGGTGTGGCTGGAGGTTCTGCTGCTCGAGGGCGTCGTCGAGGGCGAGTCCCGAATAGATGTCGCCCCGCCGAGGCTTGGACGAGCCGACGACGGCGTAGTCGCCCACGAAACACAGGCCGCGCAGGAAGCCGGGACCGAAGACGACCGGTTCGAACGAGCCCCGCTCGAGGTCGACCCGGCCCAGTTCGCCGGTGCCCGCATTGGCCAGCCACAAGGAGCCGTCGTGCCAGCGCGGCGAATGGGGCATGGAGAGCCCATCGACCACGACCTCCCGACTGGCCACGTCGATCACGACGCCCTGGTCCCGCCGGCCGTCGCGCCACCCGTCGACCTCGGCGCTGCGACTCACGCAGGTGACGTAGCCGGGGAGACCGTCCACCATGGCCAGTCCGTTGAGGTGGCAGCAGTCGCCGGCCTGCGGTCCCGCCAGGAAGGGCGGATGCCAGCGGGGGACGAAGCTGGACGTGTCGCTGGCCGAGGCCAGGCAGTTGTAACGGGTGTTCACCCACAGATCGCGCCCGTCGGCCTGGAGTCCGAGGTCGTGAATGTTGAGGTCCCCGACGACGGACGAGTGCCGGGGGACGAAGAGGCGGTCATGGCCGTCGGCCGTACGTTGTCCGGGGCCGAGCACGTTCTCGAAGCGCCAGATTTCGAAACGGGTGGCGATCCACAGCCGGTCGGCCCCGTCGCTGGCCAGCCCCATCACCTTGTCGAAGACGCGGTCGAAGACGGAGAGCTGACCCTGCTCGTCGGTGCCGAGCAGCCACAACTTGTGTGGGGGTGTGCCGAACACCAAGCTCACGTGCTGGGACACCAGCCAGTCGGCCAGCCCCTCCGAGGCGATCAGTTCGAGGTCGTCGGCCACGGATGGTTCCGAAACAGCGCCGGAGGTCCCCGTCGACACGCTGCCGGCGCCGCTCAAGGCTGTCCTCCCGCCACCGCGCATGGCGCCGACGCCGACGGGCTTGACATAGGGCGAACCTAGTGGAGCAGCGGCGGCGGTCCTCAGGTCGTCGGCTCAGTCGGCTCAGTCGCCTGCCGGCGGTGGACGTGCACCGCAGACGTCATAGTGATGTCCCGGGGAAACGAGACAGAAGGCGAGGAGTGAACGTGGAACTCGTACCAAGACAACCGTCCGCCAAGGGTCCTTCGGAGTGGTTCACCGGCGACGTGTACGTCGACATCATCGCCTGGGGAGAGGAACCGTCCCGGGTGCGGGTCAATGCGGTCCACTTCACCCCCGGGGCGCGCACGGCCTGGCATTCGCACGTGCTGGGGCAGACCTTGTACGTGACCGAGGGTGTCGGGCTCGTCCAGTCCCGCGGCGAGGCCATCGTCGAGATCCATCCGGGCGACGTTGTCCGTGCCCAGGCGGACGAGGAGCACTGGCATGGCGCCACACCGGACCATCTCATGACCCATCTCTCCGTCACCGAAGGAGTGGGGGACAGCGAGAAGCCCGAGACCGACTGGGGTGCGCACGTCACCGACGCGGAATACCGAGGCCAGGGATAGTCGCCTGCTCTCGCCTTCGGGGCGGGTCGGTTCTCAGGCGTAGCGGCGCGCCACCGACTCGGCCTGTGCGCGGTAGCCGCCTCCGAAGAGCACGGTGTGCACGAGTAGCGGGATGAGCTGGAAGAGGCCCACCCTGTCTTCCCAGCCGTCGGCCGGTGGACGCACCTCGGCGTACGCACGTCGCGTCGGCTCGGGTACCGGGCCGAACAGGGCGAGCATCGCCATGTCCTCCTCGGGGTGGCCGCCGTGCACGGACGGGTCGATGAGCCACGCCCGTCGGTCGGAGCCCCAGAGCACGTTGCCCCACCAGAGGTCGCCGTGCAGCAGCGCGGGTCCGCCCGGAGGAAGGAGGTCGGTCAGCCGGGCCACCACCGGACGGAGCGCGCGGCTCATTCCGCAGCGCTCGGCCAGACCCGTCAGCCGGTCGGCGTAGAAGGTCGGACCATCGGCGGCCGGAGTGGGATCGACCGGGCACGCGCCGATCAGTGCGGCGCCACCGCCCCATACGTGGTGGGGCTGCGCATGCAGGCGGGCCAGGTCACGCCCGAGCGCCACCTCGTGGTCGGGCGCCCGGGGACTCTGCTCGACGGCGGCGGTCACCAGCAGGTCCGGTTCGGCCAGGACGATGGCGGGCACCGGCGGAGCGCCCGTCACGGCACCGAGCGCGCCCAGGCCCGTGGCCTCGTCGCCCACGCCGGGACCGACCTTGGCCACCAGGGCGCGGCCGCCCGCGTCGATCATCCAGACCGCTTCGCTGAGGCGTCGGGACCGGCCGAGCGGGCCGGCGACCGCAGCCAGGCGCGCCGTCCAGGCCGGTGGGTCGTCCTGGTGCACTGCGTCACTCTGGCATCCGGGGGGCCGGGGCGGTCGAGCACAATGGGGCCATGCCCGCCCGTGGAGCCGCCGGCCTCATCCTGACGCCGGGAGCGAGTGCGCGCCGCGATCAGTCGGGCCTGGTGGCCATCGACGACGCCGTGACCGCCGGCGGCCGCGCAGTCGAACGGATCGAGTTCCCGGGCCAGGCCTCGGCCAAACGGCGAACCGACCCGCCCGCCGTCTGTATCGAGACCGTGCGCAACGCCACCGTGGCGTTGGCCACCCAGCTTGGCGTCAAGACCACGCGGATCGCCATCGGCGGCCGGTCCTTCGGCGGCCGCATGTGCTCCATGGCGGCGGCCGAGGGCCTCGACGTCGCCGCCCTCGTCCTGGTCAGCTACCCGCTCCACCCGCCGGGCAAGCCGGAGCGTCTGCGCACCGAGCACTTCTCCCTGCTGCACGTCCCGTGCCTCTTCGTCTCGGGCCGCAAGGACGCCTTTGCGACACCGGCCGAGCTCGAGCACGAGGTCGCTGCCATCCCGGGGCGGGTCACCGTGTCCTTCGTGGACGGCGACCACTCACTCCGTCGGAGCGAGGCTGAGGTGGCCGCCATCGTGGCCGCCTGGCTGGGTGGACTCTCTCGCCCGGCGCCGCGCTGACTTCGAAAACACCTCTAGGCAACCGCCTCTAAATGTGATATCAGTTCAATATCATATTTTGAAGGAGTTCCCATGAGCGTCACCGAAGCAGTCGACATCGCAGAGCCCGGCGGCCACCAGGGGGCCCGGGTGGACATCACCCAGCGCCCCGCCGCCTCCCTCAACGGATGGTTCGCCGTCGTGGTCCTCGCCGCCTGTGGCTACGGCGTGTACCTGAGTGCCAAGAACGACCCGGGCATCATCTGGTTGCCCATCGTCGTCTTCGCACTGGTGGCGACAACGCTGGTCATCGTCGCACCCGGCCAGACCTCGGTCGTCCAGTTCTTCGGCCGCTACGTCGGGACCGTGGCCAAGCCGGGCTTCTGGTGCGTGTTCCCCCTTACGGTGCGCCGGTCCGTCAGCCTGCGGGTGCGCAACTTCGAGACGAACCATCTGAAGGTCAACGACGCCGACGGCAATCCGGTCGAGATCGCCGCCATCGTCGTGTGGCAGGTGGTCGACACGGCCAAGTCGACCTACGCCGTCGAGAACTACAACGACTTCGTGACCGTGCAGGCCGAATCGGCCCTTCGTCACGTGGCCACCAGTCACCCCTACGACGACACCACCGGAGCGGGCACGTCGCTGCGCGGCTCGACCGATGTGGTGGCTGGCGAGCTGGCACACGAGGTGGCCGACAAGGTCGCCGTGGCGGGGGTGGAAATCGTCGAGGTCCGGATCTCGCACTTGGCCTACGCCCAGGAGATCGCCCAGGCCATGCTGCGGCGTCAACAGGCCAACGCCGTCGTGGCGGCCCGCTCGCGCATCGTGGAGGGCGCCGTCGGCATGGTGGAGCTGGCCCTCAACCGCCTCACCGAGAACGGTGTGGTCTCGCTGGACGAGGAGCGCACCGCCAGCATGGTGAGCAACCTCATGGTCGTGCTCTGCGGCGACCAGCCGGCCTCGCCCATCGTCAACGCGGGCAGTCTCTATTAGTGAGCGAGCGTCGCCAGGTTCTCCTCCGGGTCGACCCGGCCGTCCACGACGCGCTGGCCCGCTGGGCGAGCGACGAGCTGCGGAGCGTGAATGCGCAGATCGAGATCGTCCTGCGCCGCGCCTTGAGCGACGCCGGGCGCATGCCCAAGGCGGCCGCCGATCTCCCGAGACGGGGTCGTCCCCGCGGTGGTGCCCGCGAGCCGCAGGAGAGCTGAGCACCTCGGGCCGTCCCCCCGGGTGAACAGGTTCATGCAACGCTCACGCAACAATGGTCGGGGGGCGAGGGACCCATGCCATAGTTGTCCCGTGTCCTGCTTCGACGTGGACCGCTTCTCCGAGCCGGCGATCTCGGACCTGACCAGCCGCTATAGGGCGGCTGTGCCCTTCCCGCACGTCGTGTTGGACGATTTCGTGCTCGTGGCCCCCGGTGAAATCGAGGCGGCATTTCCGGGACCGGAATGGGAGCACTGGAGGAGCCGTGCTTCGGACTTCCAACCGGCCAAGTCGAGCTGCCGTTCCGTCGAGGTGATGCCACCGCTCTTGCGCACCATGGTGCACGAGCTGGGTGAGCCCACGTTCCTACGCGCCCTCGGTGCCCTGAGCGGCTTCACGAACCTGCTGCCCGATCCCTACCTGCACGGGGGAGGCCTCCAGTGGTGGGGCAAGGGCGGCGAGCAGATCCCACACACCGACTTTCCATTTCACCCGTCCGCCCCGCTGTGCCGCCGCGTCAACGTCCTCGTCTATCTCAACCCGCACTGGAAGGAGGGCGACGGCGGGGAGCTCAGCTTCTACGGGGTGGGCGACGACCGGCCGGCCATCTCCATCTCGCCGAAGTTCGGCACCTGCGTCATCTTCAACACGGACCCGTGGTCGGTGCACAGCGTGGAGCCCATCGCCGACTCCTCGGCGGACCGGCGCACCATCGGGGTGTACTACTACACGGCCGAGGCGGACGACGTGATCACGCGGGAACGCTGGCCCAAGTGGTACGAGGACGGGAGCCTGTCCGTCGACTCGTCGCTGGCCAAGGTGCGACTGGCCGGGACGAGGACGGCGCTGAGCGCGTCGCGTGCCTTCTCCCACCTGGCCAACAGGATGGATCCGCGGCGGCCCAGCCAGAAGTGAGGTCGGCGCCCGCCCATGCCCCGGGCACGGACGGCTGAACCAGATCGCCGTCCCTCAGGTGCGGGCCAGCGTGAGGGCGTCGCGCAAGGCGCGCAACCCGGCCGAGGCCTCCCGCACGAACTCCTCGTCGCGCGCGGCATCGCCCCGCTCGAGCCAGGTCAACGTCGCCTCGACCAGCCAGCCGAAGAGGGCCTCGGCCCGCCAGGCGTCGAAGAGGGCATCGCCCGAGTCGAGGCCGATCAGCCGGCGCACCACGTCGACCGAGATGGCGCGCAGCTCGGAGGCGTAGGCGGCGAACTGGGGCTCCCGGGCGGCATGGCGCCACAGGAGGGTGAAGGCGGCCGGGTCCTCGCGGGCGACGGTGAGCAGGGTGCGCGGACCAAGACCGTTGTGGCTGGGCTCCGCCAACTCGGTCCGCAGCTCCTGGCCGAGATGCTCGAAGACCTCCTCGAGGATGGCCCGGTAGAGGTCCTCCTTGGAGGCGAAGTGGCGGTAGACGATCAGCTTGGTCACGCCGCAGCGGGAGGCCACGTCGTCCATCGACGTCTGGGCGAAACCAGCCGCGGCGAAGGCGCGCGCCGCGCTCTCGAGGATGGCGGCACGTCGCTCGGCGCGCGGCAGGAGCTTGCTCTCGGTCTGTATACGTGCGAGTGTACACTTCGCAGTACACGACAGAGGGAACCTGCAGGGGAGGACCGGCCATGGGCACGGCACAGGTGGAGTTCACCGAGGACGAGCTCCTGAGCGACCTGGCGGTGAGCGAGCCGCTCGCTGGCCGGCGGCGTGCGCTGCCACGGCGGCTTCGACGCCGACGGGACCTACGTCTCGCCTCGGACCCGCTTCCGCGGCCCGGCCATCGCGGCCTGGGGCGAGCAGAACTGCGCGCGCTTCGGCACCGAGCTGATCGACGTGCCGCTCGAACGATGGGAACGCTCGTACCCCAACGTCGAGCAGGCGCGCTTCCTGATCGGGGCCGGGGTGCCCGAGCCGCTGATGGCCACGCTGACCCGCATCGGAACGGTGGAGGGCTACGGCGCCAACATCCGGCTGCTCAAGCCGAAGGACATGCAGCGCCATTTCGTCGAGGACGTGCGTGGCACCGCCATCGACCATCTGGGCGGTGGACTCTTCGAGGCGCACGGTCGCGACGAGGCGGGCTGGGAAGAAGAGGCGGGCCACCGTGACATGTGGTTCGCCGCCCGCGACCTCGCGTTCGAACGCCCGGCCGACGAGCTCGACATCGAGGCGATGCTGGCCCGCATGGGCTTCGGGGTCAACCGGCCCGGGCGCCGGCGGGGCGCGCCTGCTGCCCGACGACATCTCGCCCGACCTCGAAATGATGGTCAGCCTGATGGTGCGCGTCCTCTTCATTGAGATCTCGGCCTTCCATACCTTCGCCTGGGCCGAAGCCTGGATGTCCGACACCGAGCTCGTCGCGGGCGACGGCGCCGCCGCCCGGCTGGTCAGCTACATCCGGGCCGACGAGACGCCGCACGTCGGCTACCTGCGCACCGCCCTCTCCGAAATGCGCGACCGTACCTGGATCGGCGAGACCGGCCGCCAGCACGCCGGCACCGACATGGTCGGGCGCATCTGGGATCCGCTGTTGGCCCAGAGCCTGGGCCCGGCCCGCGAGGAGGGCCGCCGGGCCACCCGCGGCGAGGTCGAGCACTGGTGCGCCAGCCGGACCGGCGGGGCGGACATCCTGGCCGAGTTCAACGCGTTGGGCGACGCATGAAGTTCGGCGTCTTCTACGAGCACCAGTTGCCCCGGCCCGTGGGAGGAGGGCGACGAGTACCGGCTCCTGCAGGACGCGCTCGAACAGGTCGAGCTGGCCGACCGGCTCGGGTTCGACGTCGTGTGGGAGGTGGAGCACCACTTCTTGGAGGAGTACAGCCACTCGTCGGCTCCCGAGGTGTTTCTCGGGGCGGTCAGCCAGCGCACGAAGAACATCCGTCTCGGGCACGGCATCATTCAGACGGCGCCCGGCTACAACCACCCGGCCCGCACCGCCGAGCGGGTGGCCACGCTGGATCTGCTCTCGGGCGGACGTGTCGAGTTCGGCTCGGGCGAGTCGGGTTCGGAGGCCGAGCTCGGTGGCTTCCTGGTCGACCCGGCCACCAAACGGGCCGCCTGGCTCGAGGGCCTGGAGGTCGCGCTGCGCTGCATGACCGAGACGCCCTTCACGGGCGTCGACGGCACCTTCGTCCAGATGCCGCCGCGCAACGTCGTGCCCAAGCCGATGCAGAAGCCGCACCCGCCGCTGTGGGTGGCCTGTTCGCGGCGCGACACCATCCTCCTGGCGGCGGAGAAGGGGATCGGCGCGCTCACCTTCGCCTTCATCGACCCCGAAGAGGCGGTCAAGTGGGTGTCGGACTACGAGCGCACCCTGGCCGAGTCGTGCGTCCCCGTCGGGCAGGCGGTCAATCCGAGCATCGCCTGCGTGACCCAAATGATGTGCCATGCCGACGAGGAGGAGGCCTTGACCCGCGGCCTCGAGGGGGGCAACTTCTTCGGGTACTCCCTCGGGCACTACTACGTCTTCGGCGAGCACGAGCCCGGGTCGACCGACGTGTGGGAGGAGTTCCTCGAGCCGCCGGGGCGATCACGGCTACTCGCCCGAGGTGGAGGCCGCGCTGCGCCAGGAACGACTCGGGGCCAGGCTGGCGGCGGGGGACCGTACCGGCCTGCGCGGCGCGACCGGCACCCCGGACCAGGTGCGCGAGTACCTCGAGCGCTTCGAGGAGGCCGGCGTGGACCAGGTCATCTTCGTGCTCCAGGCGGGCAAGAACCGCCACGAGCACATCTGCGAGTCCCTCGAGTTGTTCGGGCGCGAGGTGCTCCCGGCCTTCAAGGAGCGAGACGAGACCAGGGCCGAGGCCAAGGCCGACCGCCTGGCCCCCGCGCTCGAGGCGGCCTTCGCCCGCAAGGCCGAGCAGCCGCCGCCGCCCGTCCTGCCGCCGGGCTACTCCTTCCCGGCCATGCCACGGCGCTGGGCCGAGGAGACGGGCAGCGTCGAGCTGCGCCAGTGGCTCGAGCAGTTCGCCGAGTCGCGGGCCAAGGGCATCCGTGACGACCGGCTGGGCATCCTCGGCCATTGAACGGGGCTCCCGCCCCGCCCCGCCCCGCTAGCGCTGCCGCAACAGCCGGTCGAGCTGGCCTACCGAGAGGGCCGGGCCGGCCGGCGCATCCGGGGCGCCGGGGCGGAACCCGTCGAGCATCAGCTCCAAGAAGCGCAACGAGGGCCGGGCCCCCGGGGTGTCGCAGACGTCGGCGATGGCCCGCACCGAGAGCAGCCCGACCACGATGTCGCTGACGGCCAGATCGGCCCGCACCGTGCCCGCCCGCTGGCTGCGGTCCAGGATCTGCGCCAGCAGCGGGGCGAGCAGATCGAGGCCCGTGCCCATGGAGCGCCAGGGCGGGGCCTCGGTGGTGGCCCGCCAGCAGCTCGGGGCGGCCACGCAACGGCGCACGAACTCGAAGACCGCCTCGCCGTCGGGCACCTCGTCGAGCACCGCCTCGGCGATCTCGCGGTTGCGCCGCTTGGCCTCGTCGACCACGGCCTCGAAGAGAGCAGACTTGTGCGGGAAGCGCCGGTAGAGCGTGCCGACGCCGACGTCGGCCCGCTCGGCGATCGTCTCCATGGAGGCGCCGTAGCCCTGCTCGGCGAAGACCAGGCGCGCCGCGTCGAGGATGCGGGCCAGGTTGACCTCGGCGTCGCGGCGCAGGGGCCGGCGGGCGGCGTCGGTGGCGGACCGGGTCACGCCGGCTCCTCGGGTACGTAGGCGATGGCGCCCACGATGGCCTCGCCCTCGGCGGTGAGGCCGGGATGGGACTCGCCCCGCACCACCTTCTCGTCGCCCCGTGTCGGGATCAGGCAGGCGGCCAGGGCGGCCACCACCAGGCCGATGCCGCTCACGGCGAAGGCCAGCACGTAGCCCGACTCCTTGGGGTAGCCGTCGGGCAGGAGCTGCGCTGACCACCAGGCTGGTGGCGATGCCCGCCCCGAGCGCCTGCCCGATGGTGCGGACGTTGGTGTTCATGCCGGTGGCCACGCCGGTCTGGTCGACCGGCACGTTCTCAATGATGAGGTTGGCCAGCGAGGCGAAGGCCGGGGCCAGCCCGACCCCGAGCAGCCCGGCCGCGACGTAGATGGCCCAGGACTGGTCGTGGGCCGACCACGAGCACGAGGTAGCAGGAGGCCGAAATCAGCGATCCGATGATGAGCACGACGCTTGGACCCGATGCGCAGGGAGAGCCAGCCGGTGAAGGGCGCCACCACCACCATGGCCAGGGCGAAGGGCAGGAGGTAGAGCCCCGACTGGGTCACCGTGGCGCCGAAGCCGTAGCCGGCGCTGGTCGGCGTCTGGACGAACTGGGGCACGGTGATGAACATGGCGAACAAGCCGAAGCCGTAGAGCAGCGCGGCCAGGTTGGTGGCCCACACGGCGCGGATGCGCATGACCCGCATGTCGACCAGCGGCGACTTGGAGCGCTGCTCGGAGACGACCCAGAGGACGACGAGCACGACCGTGGCCACGTAGAGCTCCACCATGGTCGTGCTGAGCCAGCCCCAGTTCGGCCCGTAGGAGACGGCGATCAGGCCCGTGGTGAGCCAGCCCGACATGAGGACGGCGCCGAGCCAGTTGATGCCCGCCGGGGCGCGCACGGGCGATTCGGGGACGAAGAAGAAGGTGGCCACGGTGGCGGCGGCCGACATGACGAGGGGGATCCAGAACAGCCAGTGGTAGTTCAGGTGCGCCAGGATCGGCCCGGCCAGCACGATGCCGGCGCCCGATCCCACGCCCAGGATGGCCGACATGAAGCCGACCGCGCCGGCCACTCGTTCGGGCGGGAACTCGTCACGGATGATGCCGAAGGCGAGCGGGAAGATGGCACCGGCCACGCCCTGGATCACCCGGCCCACCAGGATGACGCTCAGGCTGGTGCCCAGTGCGCTGATCAGCGTGCCCACGCTCAGCGCGATCAGCACGCCGACGATGACCTTCTCCTTGCCGAGGGTGTCGCCCACCCGGCCCAGCACCGGCGTGGCGATGGCCGCGCTCGAGCAGGTAGGCGGTGAGCAGCCAGCTGGCCCCGGACTCCGAGGTGTGCAGCGTGTGCTCGAGCTGGGGGATGGCCGGGATGATCAGCGACTGCAGGAGGCTGAAGGCCAGGGCGGCGGTGGCCAGCACGGCGAAGGTGACCCCGTAGTGGGTGCGCCGTTCGCTCACCCCCGTTTCCTAGCAGAAGCGGAATGAGTGATTCCAGTTGTGGGCCTCCGGGATCGGCCGGGGCGGGAAGGGCGAGGTCAGCTGCCGTAGGGCGTCGACGGAGCGGGCAGGTCGCGCAGGACGGCCGGGTCGAACGTCGGGGCGCCGGCCACCTGCTTCTGCACGAAGGTCTGGAGGTGGGCGAAGGTCAGGCGGCTCTTCTCGGCCCAGGGCATGAGGATCTGGAAGACGTGGAACATGCCCTCGAACTCGTGGGCGTGGGTGGGCACGCCCGGCCGCCTGGAGGCGTGCTGCGTAGCGCCGGATGGGATCGCGGAACATCTCGTCGCCGCCCCAGGCCACGAAGGTGGGCGGGAAGCCGTCGAGGTTGGCGATCAGCGGCGAGATCGACGCGCTGCTGGCGTCCTCGCCGTGCAGGTAGCTCGCCGTCGGGATGTTCCAGGGCAGGATGTCGAGCTTGGCGTTCTCGGTGACCGAGGGCTCGTCGAGGCGCAGGTCGACCTCGGGCGAGAAGAGGATGAGCCCGGCCGGGTGGATCGCCTGGCGGCGGCCCCCCGCACACGCCAGCAGCATGCTGTTGGCCAGGCCGCCCCCGCCCGAGTCGCCGGCCAGGAAGAGCCGCTCGTTGGGCACGCCCAGGTCGCGCAGCGCGTCGTAGACGGCGGTGGCGTCCTCGTCGCCGGCTGGGTAGGGGAACTCGGGGGCCAGGCGGTAGTCGGCCACGAAGACGGCGCAGTCGGTCTCCCGGCACACCCGGGCGGTGAAGAAGGCGTACATCTGGGGCGAGGTGCCGATGTAGCCGCCGCCGTGCAGGTAGAGGATCGACGCCGATCGGCTCGCGTTCTGCGGGCCGGTACAGGATGCCGGGCACGCCGCCCAGCTCGGCCGGGATGGCCCACGACGTCGAGCGAGCGGACGATCGGCGGCATGATGACCTTGCAGATGTCATCGAGCACGAGCTCGACGCTGCGGAACTCGGGGATCGGCAGCGACGACGTGTAGCCCATGAAGCTGCGGATGACCTCGCGGGTGATGCAGATGCCCAGTTGGACGCCGGGTTGGAGCCGCCCTGGCGCAGGGGGCGGCGGAAGGGGACCCGGACCATGGCCGCCGCCAGCTGCTGGGCCAGGAGGGCGACGTCGAGGGCGGCGATCGGCGCCTGGGCGGTCTCGACGCCCGGCCGGTTCCCCATTGCCATGGCGACCAGCGTAGAAGGGACGGCCGGCGGTCGTCACGGACGGGTCATTCAGCCACCCTGGGGCGGCCACCCTGCGCCATCCGCCCGGGCGTCCACCCGCGTAATCCACCCGGCGATCCACCCGTGGGTGGACGCCGCCGGGGGCCCGAATCCGGAGACTGGCGCTATGACCTTTTCCGATTACCTCATCGACATCACCCTCATCTCGATCGTCCTCTTCCAGATGCGCGGCCGGAAGTTGACGTTCCATTCCCTGCTGCTCCCGGTCGGGATCGTGGCGTACGTGGCGATCACCTACCTCAAGGCCATCCCGACGAACGGCAACAACCTGTTCCTCATCGTCGGGTGCGCCGCCGTCGGCGCCACGCTGGGCGGCCTGGCCGCCCGCTTCACCACGGTGCGGGTCAACGGCGACGGCATCCCGGTGGCCAAGGCCGGACTGCTGGCCGCCGGCCTCTGGATCCTGGGCACCGGCGGCCGCCTGGCCTTCCAGCTCTACGCGTCGCACGGCGGCGGGCCGTCCATTGAGCACTTCAGCGTGGCCCACTCGATCTCGACGGCGACGGCCTGGACCGCCGCGCTGATCCTGATGGCCATCAGCGAGGCCACCGTGCGCACCGGCGTGCTGGCCTGGCGGGGACACGCGGTCCGCCGCCAGCACCAGGTGGGCCAGCTCGGCCAGCTGGGCCAGCTCGACCAGTTCGGCCAGCCGGCCCCGACGCTCGGAGCAGTGGAGGCGTCGCCCGCCAACGTCTCCGAGGTCTCGCTGTTGGCCTCCGCCGGGCGCTCCTGATCGACCGACGCCCGATCGACCGACGTCACCCCCGATCCCCGATCCCCCGATTCCCCGTTCCCCCGATCTCCCGACTCCACCCAGATGCGGCGCCCCCACGGGCGGTCCGGGCCTCCGATGCCCGGGCCGCCCGGCCGCGTCACCAAGCTGGACCAGCCGTCGCCCACCTCGCCAGGGACCATCATGGACACAGTGAGCCCGCAGCACGATCCACTCCCGCACCCCGATCCCCTCCCGATTCCCCAGACACGCCTGGCCAACGCCATCGCCATCGCCTGCCTGGCGCTGCTCACCTCGAGCACCCTCACGGAAATCCGCCGCTACGAGCACGGTGTCGACCACACAGCCAGCCTCGTCCTCCTCGGCGTCACCGTCGTCGCCTGGCTGACCTGGGTGCTGGTGCGAGGACGCATCGGCTGGGCCACCGCCCCGGTTCTGGTCATCCTCTCCCTGGCGGGCGGAGCCTTGGCCGCCTTCGCCCCGACGGCCATCATCTTCACCGCCGTGGCCACCCTCGGCGCTGCCACGGCGTGGCGCGTCCAGGTGGCCATCGCCATCGGCGCCGGCGGCTGGCTGGCTATGGTGATCACCGTCGGAGCCGCGGACAAATCGTGGGAGATCGCCCTCGGCGGCATCGCGGCCATCCTGGCGGGCGCGCTCGTCGGCTACATGCGTCGCCAGGTGGTGGAACGGACGCGCCAGGCGGCCCGGGTCGAGGTGGAGACGGCTCGGGCCGAGGTCGAGCGGGCCCGGGCCGAGCTGCTGGGTGAGCGTAACCACCTGGCCCGCGAAATCCACGACGTGCTGGCCCATACCCTGGCCGCCTTGTCGGTGCAGCTCGAGGCCTTCGCCACCGTCGTCGACGGCGAGCCCGAGACGAGCCCGGCGGTGCGGGCCCAACTGGAGAAGACACAGCTGCTGGTGCGCGAAGGCCTCAACGAGGCCCGGGGCGCGGTGCAGGCGCTGCGCGACGACGCGGCGCCGCTCGACGACCAACTGCGGCGGTTGGCGGCCCGCCATCAGGCCGACTTCACGGTGTCGGGGCCGCTCCGCCCGCTGTCGCCGCCGGTCGTCATGAGCCTCTACCGGGTGGCGCAGGAGGCGCTGACCAACGTGATGAAGCACGCGCCGGGCACGCCCACCTCGATGCGGCTGGCGTACGGGCCGGACCGGGTGGCGCTGCGCGTGGACAACGTGGCGCCCCGTGATGCGGGGGCGCAACGGCCGAACGAACGCGATCGCCAACGGTGCCGAACGCCTCGCCCAACGGCAAAGGCTTCCTGGCGCTGAGCGGCGGCGGCTACGGCTTGCCTGGCATCGCCGAGCGGGTGGCCCTGCTGGGGGGCCACGTCGAGGCCGGCCCGACGGCCGAGGGCTGGCGGGTGGAGGCGGTGGTGCCGTTGACCCGGCCGTCGAGGCGCAGGCGGTCGAGGCGTGAAGGTCCTCATCACCGACGACCAGCGTGTCGTGCGCGAGGGCCTGGCCACCATCGTCGCGGCCTTCCCCGAGACCGAGGTGGTCGGGCTGGCCGAGGACGGCGCCCAGGCGTTGGAGCTGGTCCGCTCCGGGCAACCCGACGTCGTGCTGATGGATCTGCGCATGCCCCGCATGGACGGGGTGGAGGCCACGAGGCGATCCGGGCCGAGCACCCCGACGTCGCCGTGGTCGTCCTGACCACCTACGCCGACGACGAGTCCATCCTGGCCGCCCTCTCCGCCGGCGCGGCCGGCTACCTGACCAAGGACGCCGGCCGCGACGACATCCGGCGCGCCCTCGATGCCGCCGTGGCCGGCCAGGCCGTCCTCGACTCGCGGGTCCAAGCCACGCTGCTGCGGGCGGCCGAGCACGGGAGCGAGCGCGGAGCGAGCACGGCGTGCCACACCCTGCGGCCTCCCGGGCCGGGCCCCTGCCCGACGGGCTGACCGAGCGGGAGGCCGAGGTGCTGGCGCTCATCGCCGAGGGACTGTCGAACACCGAGATCGCCGACCGGCTCTTTGTCGCCGAGACCACGGTGAAGACCCACATCAACCGGATCTTTGCCAAGACCCAGAGCCGCGACCGTGCCCAGGCCGCGCTCTACGCCCATCGCAACGGGTTGACGAGCGGGCCGACCGCACCGGGTCGTCAACGCGATCGGGTCAGGCAAGGCCCGAACAGCTTCAGGGTGTTGTCGCCGTCGTCGACGAAGAGCACGCCGTCGTTGTTCGGGCGCCACGATCAACCCGAAGAGATCGCCGCCGGCGTTGAGCGGGTCGATCTCGACGGTGTCGACCTGCTTGCCCAACGGCGTCGTCTCGACCGCGTTGCCGTCGCCCCCGTTGACCGTCAGGATGTCGCCGTTCGGAGCCAGGGCCATTCCGAGCGGGGCGTTGAGCGACCCGCCGTAGCTCAGTGTGTAGCCACCGCCGCAGCATGGGGGTGGTGCGGGTCGTGGCGTCGGGTATGACCGCAATCCGGTTGTTGATCGTGTCGGCCACGTAGAGCGTGCCGGCGTGATTGACGGCGTCACCCGTCGGGCCGAGCACCAGCGCCGCTGAGTTCAGTTGTTCGGTGAATCCCTGGGCCACGGTGGTCGAGCTGATGAGCACGGGTGGCTTGCCGTTGGGCACGCTCACGTCGAGGCGCACGACCGTCCCGCCGTTGACCGGCTGCCCCGCCGCGGCCACCGTCTTGTTCAGCACGTTGGTCACGAACAGCTCGTCGGTGGTGCCCGGATTGGACGAGCGCCAGGTCCCAGGGTCCGTTGATCTGGTTGCTGGCCCAGGTCTCGACCGGCTGCCCGTCGGGGTTGATGACGATCAGGCAGCCCGCTTCGGGGGTGCCCGACCCGGCGTCGGTCACGGGCAGGCTGCCCACGACCACGTAGCCGTCTCCGAGCACGGTCAGTGCCGTGGTGAGGCCGACACCGCCGGGACAGCGTCCGGGCAGCTGGGAGCGGTGAATGTGGGCGAACACGGTCTGGGTGCCCGAGGGCGAGATCTCAACGATCGTCGTGCCCGTCCCCTGCAGGTTCGAACGTCGCGTTGAAGTTGGAGACCAGGGTGTCACCCGCGACGAGGTTGCCGGTGCTCATGGGCACCGACACGATGCCGTAGGGGTTGACATCGCCGTTGGCCGGGACCGTCGACGCCACCGTCGCCACCGAGGTGAAGTGGGAGAGAAACGGTGGAGCGGCGGCGCCGGCGGTCCCGGATGCGGTTCCCGCACTGCCGAGGGTCGCGAATCCGGACGCGGCGAGAAGCGTGACTCCGACCGTCACAGCCCGGCGGTGGAATCCTCCGCGTACCCGGGGGGAAGGGGAACGAAGCATCGGCCGGACTGCCATAACGACCTCCTCGAGGGTTGTGGTCCCGTCGCCGCGTCAGGGCGCGAGGCCCATTCGGCATCAGGGATACGGCGCGGCCGGGCACAGGGATTGCGCAAGCGCCTGGAACACCCGTCCTTCCCAGCCGCGGCCCAGGGGGATTGAGCACCCCATACTCACGACTTCACGGCCGTTCCCGCTCATGCTGGTGTCGGCTCGCCCCCTGGAAACCCCCGGTCCGAGGGGGCGTTGCCATGACTGAGTCGGGTGGAGATGGAGCAAGGAGACGGTATGGGGATCTTCAAGCAGATGAAGGACATGAAGGCGACCGTCGCAGCCGCCCCCGACATGATCGACCAGGCCAACCAGCTGGCCGAGCAGAGCAGGGCCGCCGGACCGGACTTCGAGCCGATTGCCGGCGTCAGCCTGGAGCTCTACGTGGAGATCTCCAAGAGACTGGCCGCCTTCAACTACGACCTGTCCAAGGCGGCGGATGTCGCGGCCTCCAAGGGTGTCACCCAGTCGGAGTGGACGGCTGCGGTCGATGGATGGAACGCCCGCTTGCGCTCGAACCCGAGCGTGGGGCAACGGTTCAACCTGCTCTACACGGCGGCCTGACGTGGGATTCCTCAAGGGCATCACGACGATCAACAAGCCGGGCAAGGAGCTCTCCCAGGGTGCCGATCCCGCCCAGGCGATGCAGAACGGCACCGCGCGTATGCAGGCCTTCAACGGGCAGCTGGCGCAGATGAACGCCGCCCTCTCTGCTCCGCCCGGCGATGCCATTGAGGCCAGCGCGCAGGTGCTCTCGACGGGAGCGTCGACGGGCCGGTTCAACAACGATCCGATCGTGCCGATTGAGCTCTTGATCTTTCAACCAGGTGGCCCCCCGCGTCCGGTCTCGACTTCTGTCGTCGTACCTCTGACGCAGCTGCACCGGCTGGCAACCGGTGCCACCGTGCCGGTCAAACTCAGCGCGTCCAATCCGGATGCGTTGGCTATCGACTGGTCCGCGCCGGCCTGAGGGCTGGCACCGCTGCCGGCCGGCCGCTCAGGCGGGGCCGGCCGGCCGCGGATGTGGGGTCGCCGTCGCGGGCGTAGCGCTCGACGGCTGGACCGCTGATTTCCCCGCTGTCGCGCAGCCGGGTGGCGAGTTGGTGGCGGCCGGTCACACCCAACTTGGTGTAGATGCGCTGCAGGTGGTTGTCCACCGTGCGTTTCGAGACGAAGAGGCGCTCGGCGATGGCGCGGCTGGTAAGCCCGTTGGCGGCCAGGAGCGCCACCTCGTGTTCACGCGACGAGAGGCGTTCGACGTCTTGGGTCAAGGAGAGGGCGGGCGTGTTCGCCCCTTCGCACTGGGCGGCCAGCTGCTCGGCCGTGGCCGATGCCGCGGCGGCGCGTCGGTGCAGGCCGCGGCCGCGGGACAAGCGGTGGTCGAGCGCGGCCGACTCGGCGGCAAGGAGAAGTGCGCCGATCGACTCGAACTGCTCGGTCGCCCGGGCGGCCAGGAGCGGGTCCTGCTCGGCGACCGCCTCGGCGTGGGTGACGCGGGCCGACATCAGGTCGCCGTCCACCTGGCCGGCCAGGCCGCGCAGCTCGTCGAGCGCGTCCTTGTCCCCGATCCGAATGAGGTCGAACAGCGCGTCGGCTGCGCCGGCCAGCTGCCCCCACTTGCCCGCCAGGTGCTTGGCCTCCCACAGCGACTCGCGACGCGCCGGCCAGATCGCCTGCGGCCACGTGGGCCCAGGCCTGGCCCCGCAGCACGTTCACGTCCATCAGGCGGACCGACGGCAGCGGGCATGGCGACCAGCTCGGCCACTGCGGCATCGCCGGTGGCCCGGTCGCCCATCTGTCCGGCCGCCAGGGCGATGCCGGCGAGGCCCCAGCGCTGGCCGGGATGGTTGAGCTGGGCGAACAGCCCGGACACCTCGCGGAACAGATTGACGGCGCGCACGAGCCGTCCCTGCATGAGGCGGATGATGCCGAGGACGGATCCGAGCCAGGCCTGGCCGTCCACGATGCCGCGCTCGACCGCCACCTCGTAGCCGACCTCGGCCATCGCGGCCGCCTCCTCGAGCCGGCCCGCGTAGGCCAGGGCCAGGGTGTGCGCCACCACGTACACGCCGGTGCGTGAGAGCTGCAGCTCGTCGTCGAGGTCGAGGCGCACCGCCAGCGCGGCCGACGTGTGTTCGATCGCTTCGGCCGTCCGCCCGGCCAGGACGAGAGCCGTCCCGACGTCGAGGGAGGCCTGGGCGAAGGCAGCGTCGGCCGGTCCGCTCAGGAGGGGCTGGTCGACCTCGATGGCCCGGGCCACGTCGCCCGCGAGAAGAAGGTGGTCACCCTCGAGCGCGTGCAGCTCGCGCAGGCAGGCGGGATCGCTCACCACGGCGGTGGCGTCCTCGATCACCCGCTGCGCGTCGACGGAGCGGTCGAGCGAGCGGAAGAGCAGGGAGGCACGCCGCACGGCCAGACTCGTTCGTTCCTGATCGGTGGTGGCGTGCGGCGCTGCCTCGGCCAGGATCAGGTCGGCCTCGGCTGCCGACCGAGGAGGTCGAGCGCCTCGCCCAGGACGAGTGCGGCATCGGCCCGCTGCCAAAGCTCCCACCCGGCCCGGCCCAGCCGTTCGGCCAGCCGGTAGTCGTCGGCCCGGAACGCGCTGCGCGCCGCGTTGGCGATGAAGTCGGGCCGCCCCCCGCCCCCGTCGAGCCGCCAGACGGCGACGCGGAGGACGTCGGCCCCCGAGACCTCTCCGGCGCCCTCGACCGCGTCGGCCAGGGCGCGGCTGAGCCGGGCCCGGCGCACCGTCGCCAAGGTGTCGCGGACGAGTTCGCCGTAGAGGGGATGGGCCAGGCGCAGCTCGGGTTCGACGACCGTCGGTCCCCGCCTCGAGCAGGCTCCGTTCCTCCAGGCGCTCGACCGCCGCCACCGAGACGATCGACTCGAGGACCGAGAGCGGGAGTGGCTCGCCGATGGCCATGAGCTCGAGGGCCGTCTTCTCCTCGTGATCCAGGCCGGCCAGGCGGGCCTCGATCAGGTCGCGGAGCCGGGCCGAGGAGGCCAAGCGAACCCTCGAGCCGCCACATGCCGTAGCGGGCCTTCAGGGCCTTCGATTCGAGCGCACCCTGGATCAGCTCGCGCAGGAAGAGGACGTTGCCTGCACTGGCGTTGACCAGCTGGCGCAGCGTCGCCGCCTCGACGGGGCCGCCGAGGTTCTGGGAGGCGATCTCGCGCATGGCACCGGCGGGCAGCGGGTCCACCTGGACACGCATGACCCGCAGGTCCTTCCACATGTCGAGCGTGCCGCCGACGCTCGGGGCACCCAGACGCACGGTGAGGATGACGAAGATGGCCTCCGTGTCGACCATCTGGTCGAGCAGCGCCACCGACGCATCGTCGAGCTCGTGCGCGTCGTCGACGACCACGACCAAGCGTTCGTTCTCCCGCGCCGTCGAGCGCCTGGCTCACCGCGCGGAAGATCGTCCGCTCACCCTCGAGCGGGACCTCGAGCAGTGCGAGCAACGGCGACAGCGCGGCGAACGGGCACTTCGGAGGCGCTCGAAGTGGCGCGGACCACCGAGGTCGACGAGGCCGCGTCTCGCGAGCCAGTTCGGCGGCGCGGCGGGCGAGCGCGCTCTTGCCGACGCCGGCCGGACCGATCAGCGCCACGCCACCGGACGCAGGGTCGGCCAGGGCGCGCGCGATCGTCGACAATTCCGAGTCCCGCCCGACGAGTTGCTGATCCGTCGGCACGGGCCGGAGCGTATCTGGACGCTGCCGCCTTCCAACAAACGGCTGAATCAATTCTCCGAGCAGTTCGGCACCAACGCGTGACAGACATTCTGAACCCGGACGCGGTCTGTCGAGGCATCCGACAGCTCGAGGCCGGCCGCGCCCTGTCCGACGAGGAACTTGCACTCTCACGAACAATTTCGGCAGGCGACCGAGCCGGTCGCTACAGTCCCGTGCCAATGCCGGACTACGACGTCATTGTCATCGGAGCAGGGCACAACGGCCTGACCGCCGCCGCCGTCATGGCGCGCGGCGGCATGCGGGTGCTCTGTCTGGAGAAGAACCACTTCATCGGCGGGATGGCTTCGACGACCGAGCTGATCCGGGGCTACCGCTTCGAGCTCGCCGGGTCGATCCAGTTCCCCGTCCCCAACGAGGTCTTCGAGGACCTGGAGCTGGGGTCGTGTCCCATCTACGAGCCCGAGGTCCAGTCGGCCAGCATCGGGCCCGGCGACCAGCCGCCGCTCTTCTTGTACTCGGACCCCGAGCGACTCCTCGAGCACCTGGGCGAGACGCTGGGGATCGAGGCCGTACTCGGCATGGCCGAGGTGGCCGGGTGGGCAGACGCGCCGGCCCGGGCCATCGGCCGCTTCGACGTGCGGCGAGGGCCACGCTCGCTCGACGAGATGTGGGCGTGCGCCACCAACGAGACCGAGCGAGAGGCGCTCCGGATCGCCTTCTTCGGCAGCGTCATGGACGTGATCGACCGCTACCTGCCCGACAAGGTCGAAGCACGCGCCCGTCCGCAGCATGCTGAGCTTTCTCTCCGTCAACTCCACGTTCCGCGGGCCGGCTTCGCCCGGGAGCGCGCTGCTGTCTCGCCTTTGCACTGGCCTCTCCCGGCACGGCGACGATGTCGAAGGTGCGCGGCGGGCTCGGCACCATGGCCGACCACCTGTGCGCCCTGTTCGAGCGCAACGGTGGCGAGCTCCGGCGGCACGCCAAGGTGACGCGGATCGTCGTCGACGGGGGCGCGGTCCAGGGCGTCGAACTCAGCGATGGGACCGTCGTGACGGCGCCCGTCGTCGTGTCCAACCTCGATCCCACTGCGACGTTCGCCCACCTCGTCGACCCCGAGTCATTGCCCGATGCGTTCGCTCGCCGCGTGGCGGCCATCGACCACCGGGCCGCCTACTTCCAGGCCCACTTCGCGCTGTCAGGCCTGCCCGAGTACCGCAGCCCCTACGAGGAGCTCAACGACACCACCTTCGGTCGCAACGTCACGTTCTTCGGCACCGCAGAGGAGATGCAGGCCGACTTCGAGGGCTGCGTGCGCGGCGCAGGTGCCCCGGTCGCCCTCCTTCAACCTCCAGATCCCCTCGCTCGACGATCCGAGCCTCGCTCCCGAAGGCATGCACGCGGCCAGCAGCTTCGCCTTCTATCTCCCGGTGACGTCCGACCGCGAGTCGCAGAACCGTCTGCGTGACGAGATGGCCGAGCGCATCGTGGCCAAGATCACCGCGGCGGCACCGAACTTCCCGGATCTCATCGAACGTCAGCTCAACTATCCGGCCTTCACCTACGAGCTGATGTTCGGTTGCACCGGCGGGGACTTCACCCACGGTCTGCTCCAGCCCGAGTTCATGGGCCCGTTCCGGCCGGGTTCTCGTGGTTGGCCCGACAACCCGGTCCCGGTGCGAGGGTCTCTATCTCTGTGGCGCCGGATGCCACGGCGGTCCCGGCGTCACCTTCATTCCCGGCTACAACTGCGGCTACGACGTGCTGGAGGCCACCGGCGCGCGGTTGTAGCGGAACTGGCGCTCCATGAACGCCAGGAACAGCGCGACGGAGAAGGCCAGGCTGGTGAACAGGCTGATGACGAAGAAGATCCAGGCCCACCGCAGGCCGCGCCGCCGCCCTTCGACGATGGTCCACAGCGGGAGCAAGCACCACGTTGACGATGACGTAGTCCTGGGCCGCGGAGTCCGCTGCCCAGTTGGTGAAGAGCATCTTCGTGTAGTTGACGTAGTTGGCGTTGGGATACAGGTGGGTGTAGCGGACGTTGAAGTACCACCCGAGAACCACCGAACAGACGCCGACGGCGTAGTACACGCCTTCGAGGAGGCTCACCGGCCCGGCCGGCCCGGTTCGCCCGCCGGTGAAGAGTGCCCAGTTGGCCCAGAAGGCCACGATCGTGGTGGCGATGCCGAGGATGCCGAAGATCAGCAGTTGCGAGGTCATCCGTCCCCCTTTGTCCGGCCGCGCCCTGCGAGGCGAGCGCGGCCCGGCTCACCCTAAGTCACGTCGGGGGTCGATCACCGGGATTGGCGATCGCAGGACGGCCGCTCAGAGGAGCTCGAGCACTCGCTCGGGCGGGCGGCCGATGACGGCGCGTCCGTCGTGGACGAAGATCGGCCGCTCCAAGAGGATGGGGTGCTCGGCGATCGCGTCGAGCAACGCCGCCGATCCCTTTTCGTCCAGGCCGAGCTCGGCGTACACCGTCTCGCCCGTGCGCATCATGAGCCGAGGATCGTCGATTCCCAAGACGTTCCATGAGGCGCTCGAGGTCGGCCCGCGTCGGCGGGACGTCCAGATAGCGCACGCACGTCTGCCTCGATGTGGTGCTCGTCGAGGATCGCCTGCGCGCTCCGGCACTTCGAACACGACGGGTTGAAGTAGATCTGCGAGGACATTTGCGTCACCCTACGCGGAGCAGGCCGGACGCGGGCAGCGTCGACGCGACCTGGCTCCAGCGGTAGGTGAAGGTGTGGACGGGCGCATCAGCGACGGCCAGGGTGACAGCCATCGACGTGCCGCCGTTGTCCCCGCTGTGGGTATCGCCGCTGGTGTCCACCGCAGCTCCCATGACGAGATTGGCCCCCGAGCCGAAGTCGTCGAGGATGCCCTTTGCGGTGTCCCCAGCAGCCTGATGCGTCGCGCCGGATGCAGTCCAGGTTCCCACTGTCGTAGCCGTCGTCGTACATCCACCCGTAGACGGCGTCGAGACCGTTCGACGACCCGCCGGCCCATTCGGCATCGTCCAGCGCGTAGTCCCGGCCCGGGTCGGGCGGGTCGTTGGCGTCGTCGGCCCCGCGTTGCGCATTGTCGTTGAGGGCGGCGGTGAGTCCGACGAAGGGCGCCAGTCCGCGGTCGACCCGTTCGAGATTGACTGCGACGAACAGCTGGTCGGGCACGGTGAGGTGTCCGAAGTCGAGTGGCAACACCATCGGTCGGATGCCTTCGAGGGCATGGGCATGGTTGACGGCCGCCAGGACGGCGTCGAGGCAAGTGGCCGAATCGTCCAGCCCGCTCGGACGCGCAGATCTCGGTGTAGTCGGGGACCGGTTCGATGTTGGTGGACGGATCGGGGATCCCGGTGTCCGACTCGGACGACGGGATGGCGCGGCAATGGCTGGAGAGTCCCGACCGCCATCGCCGCCAGCGCCTCCTTCCAGGTGTACGAGTACGGACCGCCGTCGCCGGGAGACGCCACGGCCAGGGTCGCCGCCAGCGATGACCCGCCACGATCTCCTGGTGAATTATCGCCCGAGGGGTCCCAACCGGCTCCCATCACGAGGTGGCCCGCTCCGAATCGGTGCAGGACGATCCGGCGGTCGACCCAGCAGCCAGACGTCTGCGACCTCGAGCACTGCGGCACGCCACTGTCCGGACCGTCGAAGTACATCCACTGGTAATCGGCATCGAGGCCGTTGTCGACGGCACCGATCCACTCCTGGTTCACCTCGGAGTATGCCGCGGCCCAGGCGGGCGGGGAGCTGCGCCGACTCGGCGGCTTGCTGGGCGCCGCGGTCGAGGGCCGGGGAAAGTCCTGGGAAGGGGGCGAGCCCTCGGTCCACCCGCTCCTCGTCGACGGCAACGAAGAGCTGTTCGGGGACACTGAGCTGGGCAAAGTTGGCCGGGAGCACCATCGGGCCCACGCCTTCGAGTTGGCCGCGCCGCGTCAATGGCGTCGAGGGTGACGCGGAGGCAGGTGCTCGTGCTGTCGCCACCCAAGCGGGGCGCACACGTCCGTGTAATTGGGTGCGGGCTGTACCGAACTCGCAGGATCGAGCGAGGTTGCTGGCGGCTCCGGACTCCGATGAGCATGCCGCACACAGCGCCGCAACCAGGGCGAGCGATGCCACAGCCCGTCTGGACGCACCGGTGCGGCGGGTGCTGTGGTCGGAGGCCCCCATGAGTTGTTCCAACGTAGCCAGACCGCGCCTCGCCGGAGACCTCACCCGAGCCGAGTTGGTCGCGTCCTCAGGAATCCTGTCGTGTCGCCCCGGTGCCATAACGCGGCGGTCGCTTCTCCAAGAAGGCGGCCACCGCCTCCTGCATGTCGCCCGTCATCGATGAGAGCACCTGTGTCCGATTCTCGAGGTCGATGCCGGCCTGCAGCGAGCCGACCTCGAGCTGGGACCACATCACCTCCTTGGTCATCCTGATGCCCCAGGGGCTGTTGGCCGCGATGAGCGCAGCCGTGTCCAGCGCCGCCTCCATCAATTGGTCGTCGGGGACGACGCGCAGCACGAGCCCGATGCGGTCCGCTTCGTCCGCGTCGATGATGCGCCCGGTGAGCATGAGCTCCCACGCCCGGGAGGCGCCGATGAGCCGGGGGAGCAGCCAACTGACTCCGATGTCGCAGCCCGAGATGCCCAGCCGGACGAAGGCGACGTTGAACCGGGCGGACGCCCCGGCGATGCGGACGTCGCTGGCCAGGGCCAGGGCGAGTCCTCCTCCTGCAGCGGCTCCGTTCACGGCCGCAATCACGGGTTGCGGCAGGCTGCGCAGGCGCGGCACCAGCGCCGCGATGTGGGTCTGCGTGGCGAAGGTGTCTTCCACTCGGCCGCGCCCGTCCGCGCTCGGCGCGCTGCCGTACCCCGAGAGATCGATGCCCGCGCAGAACCCGCGTCCGGCTCCGGTCAGGACGACCACCCGACACGACCGGTCTCGTGCGATGGACTCCAACTCGTCGTGGAGTTCGGCGACGAGCGTTGCGTTCATGGCGTTCAAACGCTCCGGGCGCTGCATGGTGATGCGTGTGACGCCCTCTGCGGGCTGATCGACGACAAGTGTGGACATCGAGGTTCTCCTCCGTTCGGCTGGTCCATCCTTTCCCAGCGGGTCGCGGCGCGGCCAACCGCTGGCCCCGTAGGGAGAGCGCCCTGAGGAGCCTGTGTCCGGCGGCGCCGCTCCTGCCCGTCCTGCCCGTGGGCCTGGGCCTCACCCCTCCGCGGCGCGACCCAAGGCTCGGGAGAACGGCTCGACTGCGTGCGCCGGCGCGGGAATCGTGCACGAGCTTGGCGCGTTCGGTGTCGGGGTGCCAGGGTCTACGTCACAAGATCGCATTTTGCGGCGGGAGGAGCGGCACCGTGGCTCTGCGGACGTCGAACATCATCGACGCACCGATCGACGAAGTCTTCTCCTGGCACGAGAGGCCTGGGGCGATCCGCCGCCTGACGCCACCCTGGCAGCCGGTGCGTGTCGTGCAGGAGGCCTCGTCGTTGCGCGACGGCCGCGCCGTGCTGCGCCTGCCCGGTGGAGTCCGCTGGGTGGCCCAGCACGGGGACTACGAGCCACCCCACCAATTCGTCGACACGCTGGTCTCGTTACCCCTGCACTGGCGTCACCGCCACCTGTTCGAGGCCGTCTCCCCGTCGACCACCAGGCTGACCGACGTCGTCGACACCCCGGTCCCGGGATCGCTGCTCGATGAGATGTTCCGCTATCGCCATCGCCAGCTGGTCGGTGACCTGGACTCGCAACGGACCCTGCGGGCGCTGCAACCCGACCCGATGACCATCGCAGTCACCGGCTCCTCGGGGCTGATCGGGTCTGCGCTGGCTGCGTTCTTGGGGACGAGCGGGCACACGGTCATCAAGCTGGTGCGCCGCCGGGGCCGATCTCCGGACGAGCGGACGTGGGACCCCGAGGCACCAGACCCGAGCGCGCTCCACGGGGTCGACGCGGTGGTGCACCTGGCGGGCGCGTCCATCGCAGGCCGCTTCACCGACGAGCACAAGGCTCTCGTGCGGCGGAGTCGGATCGAGCCGACACGCCGACTGGCCCAGACCCTGGCCGCCATGGGGGAGGGGCCGCGGGTGCTCGTGACCGCCTCTGCCGTCGGTGTCTATGGGCCCGACCGCCACGACGAGGTGTTGACCGAGGACAGCGCACCAGGCGTCGGCTTCCTGGCGGATCTCGTGACGGACTGGGAGGCGGCAACCGAGCCGGCCGCCGAGGCCGGGGTGCGCGTGGTGCAGGTCCGCAACGGCATTGTGCAGTCCCCGGCCGGCGGGATGCTTCGGCTGCTGCGGCCGCTCTTCAGCGCCGGCCTGGGCGGGACGCTCGGCGGCGGGCAGCCAGTGGGTGCCCTGGGTCGGCATCGACGACGTCCTCGACGTCTTTGCTCGCTGCGTGGTCGACCCCGAGTTGCGCGGCCCGGTCAACGCCGTGGCCCCCAACCCGGTGCGCAACAGTACGTATACCGCCACGCTGGGCCACGTCCTCCGGCGGCCCGCGCGGCTGCCGGTGCCCTCGTTCGGACCTCGTCTGCTGCTCGGTGACGAGGGCGCGCGCGAGTTCGCCCTGTCCGGCCAGAGGGTCGTCCCGGAGCGCCTCAGTGCGGTGGACCACACCTTCCGGCACCCGACCCTCGAGGTGTGTCTCCGCCATCTGCTTGGCCGGGTCGGGCCCGAGGACCGTGCGAACTGAGCCCGAGGATGCGGATCGGACCTGGCCGCCCGTAGTGTCGGGGCGATGACAACCAGCGTGCACGGTCTGCACCACGACACCACCGGACGTACCCGATGAGTCCCTCCGCCGCGCTGCCGGTCCACGGCAGCGCCCTCGTCACCGGTGCGAGCCGCGGCATCGGCCGGGCCATCGCCCTCGAGCTGGCGGCCCGCGGGTTCGACACGGTGGCCACCATGCGCGACCCCGGTGCCGGAGCCTCCATGCCTGAGGAGGCGATGGGCGCACTCGAGGTACGGCGCCTCGACGTGACCGATCCCTCCACCTTCGAGCTCCCCGGCGACCTGCGGGTCTTGGTCAACAACGCCGGCATCGACGTCGACTACCTGCCGGTCGAGCACGCCAACGTGGACGACTGGCGCCGGCTCTTCGAGACCAACGTGTTCGGGGTGGTCGCACTGACCGCCGCGGCCATCCCCGTACTGCGTGCCAACGCACCGGGCGTGGTCTGCACCGTCAGCTCGTCCTCGATCTTCGCCTCGGTACCGTTCTTTTCGGCCTATCGGGCTTCGAAGGCTGCGGTCTCCGCGTTCGACGACAGCTTGCGGACCGAGGTGGCGTCCTTCGGCATCCGAGTGGTCGAGATCCTGCCCGGCCCGGTCGACACGGACATGTTCCGCCTCAGTTCGGGCGAGCAGGACGCCAAAGCGTACGAGCACTATCGCTCGCTCGGATCCACCGCAGCTCGCTTGCGCGAAGAGCACGCCGATCCCCGTGTGGTCACGCCCGCCGACGCTGCAATCGCCATCGTCGATGCCATCCTCGAGAGCGATGGACCGATGCGCTACGGCTGCGACCCGGTCTCCTACGAACTGCTCGACCTCTGGCGCCAGCACGACGACGAGACGGTCTACGAGCTCACAGGACGGTCTCTGCTCGACGCCGCCGCCGCGGGGGATGCCGGCTCCTAGCCACGCAGGCCAGGCCCGATCCGAGAGACGGCACCCGGCGCGCTACGTTCGGTGGCCCTGGAGAAAGGCGCCTTTTGCAGTTCGACGTCATCATTGCCGTCTTCCCGATCATCTTCATCGGCGAGCTTCCGGACAAGACGATGTTTGCGTCTCTCGTGATGTCGACCAGGGGGCGACCGTTGCAGGTCTGGCTGGGCGCGGCCGCGGCGTTCGCGGTCCACGTGGCGATCGCGGTGACGATCGGTGTGGCGCTCTTCCATCTCCTGCCGCACCGCGTCCTCGAAATCATCGTTGCCGCCATGTTTGCCATTGGGGGCGTGCTCGCCCTCCGCGAGGCGATGAAGCAGCGCCAAGAGGAGGAACTGGTCGAGAAAGAGGCCGCCTCACATCGGCGAGTCGCCGTGACTGCCTTCCTCGTGATCTTCCTGGCCGAGTGGGGTGACCTGACCCAGATCCTCACGGCAAACCTGGCGGCGCACTATCACGACCCCCTCTCGGTCGCCGTCGGTGCTCGTGCTGGCGCTGTGGGCCGTGGCTGGGCTGGCCGTCGTGAGCGGTCAGAGCCTGCTGCGCGTGGTGAACATCGCGACGGTGCGCATCGTCACCGCCGTCGTGCTCTTCGCTCTCGCTGGTTGGGCGGCCTTCGAAGCGACGCGCTGAACTCGAGCGGGGCCGCAGCGCGGACGCTGGCGCGACGGAGCGCCCGAGGGAGTCCCGTCAGTTGTTCGGGCGAGGCGACGCTTCGCCCTGGGATGCCGCGGCACGCTGGCGGCGGGCCCGGCTGCGCGCCAAGAGCTCGGCTGCGCCGGCCTCGAGGAAGGCCCAGGTGTCACGCATGCCATGGAGCCGGTCGTTCGCCCGTCCCGCGGCCGCCATGACGGCCTTGTCGGCGACGACGCGGATCTCGTTGAAGGCCCGAAATCGCTGCTGGAGCAAGAGCTCCCAGCCCTCGGTGTTCAGACGGTAGAAGATCCGCCGGTCGCCTGGCCGGCTGACCCGCTCGACCAGGCCCATCTCACCGAGGTACCGCAGGGAGGTGGACACGGAGCCGGCGGAGAGACGGAGTTCTTTTTGGACGTCGGTCGCCGTCTGCTCGGGTGTCTCACAGACGACCATCCAGCCGAGGACCCGCATCAACGCACGGGGAGCCCCGTACGCGAGGACCAGGCGCCCCATGTCCTCCACGAAATCCCGACGCCAGTCCGATTCCGCGGGGAGATGGGGGTAGTCCTGGGTGGTCACGGCCTTCAGTATCCGGTGAATGTGCTGCCGAGCGTAGGGCACAAGGTCCTCACTTCGACGGCGGACGTGCCGGATCGGAGCTCCTCCAGGCACGGCGGCACCGGTCCGGGCGCGTGGCCCCGCTCGGACGATGTCCGGCGTCGGGCGCTCGCCTCGTCAGGTGCTCGGGAGGTCGCGCAGGGCCTCAGCCAGCTCGCGGCGGTGCGCCACGCCCAGCTTCTGATAGGCCCGGTGCAGCCGATTCTCGACCGTACGGACGGAGAGGTTCATCAACTCGGCAATCTGCTTGTCGGTGCTTCCCGTCGCAGCCTGCAGCGCCGTGTCGAGCTCGGCCGGGGTCAGCTGCGCCCGGGCGCCGATGGCCCGCACGAACGGGGTCACCGCACCCTCGCAGTGGGCCAGCAGGCGGGCCGCCCTCTGCTGTGCCGCGGCCGCCTCCCTGGTCTGGCCCTCGCGGCGGGAGTGCACGGCCGATTCGCCCAGGGCCTCGGCGGCATAGAGGAGGGCGCCGATCTCCTCGAAGCGGCCCGCCGCCGCCTCGAGCAGGTGGCTGTCCCTGGCCGCCGCGGCCAGGGAGTAGGCCAGGCGGGCCTGGGTGAACTCGCCCTCGACCTGTTCGCCCAGCTCGCCCAGCTGTGCGGCCACCTGGCGGGCCCGGCCCATCCGGGCCAGGCCGTGAAGGGCCCGGGTGATTCCGAGCAGATCGCCCACCTCGTGACCGAGGTCGACGGCGACTTCGAGGTTCTTGCGGGCCGTGGCCATGTCGCCCGCTGCGGCCCAGGCCCAGGCCCGGGCCTGGAGGACTTCGACCTCGTAATCCATGTCGGTCGGCAGTCCCAGCGTGTCCAGCTCGGCCAAGGTCTCCGCGGCCTTGTCGGCCACGCCGGCGAAGGCCAGGGCGAGCGCCGTGACCGCAAAGCAGCGGCGCGCAGACACCGGGAGCCCGAGATCCATGAAGATCGCGGCCGCGCTCGTGGCCTGGCGGAAGGCGCTCTGGACCCGGCCCTGCTCCAGACGGAGGGCGGCCAGGTCGGCCGCGACGACCGCGCTCTCGATGGAGCCCGGGTGCAGGACCGCCTCCCCCTGCGCCGCAACCAGCAATTCGTCGACCTCGTTCAGGCGGCCCAGGCCGATCAGGGCCAGGTCGTAGCTCCCGACCGGGCTCCAGAGCTCGGCCCGCACCGGCGGACGGACGGCCGACCCCTCGGCCCGCTCGGCGTGATCCGGCCCGCCCCCGCCCACAGCCGACGGAGGGGAACCGGACAGCACGGTCAGGGCCGGAGCCAGAAGGGGGAGCGCCTCCTCCAGCCGTCCGGCCTGGGTAAGGGAGTCGCCCACGACGGCGTGCAGGCTCGAACGTGGCTCGCCCGGGTTCCGGGTGGGGGCGGTGCCGAGGTCGTCGAGAACGGCCCGCGGACCACGGACCAGTCCCTCGAGGAGCAGTCGCCGGGCCAGCAGCTCGTCGTGCCAGACCGGGTCGCCCACCACGCCGAGCAGGTGGTCGAGGGCGCCGACATCGGCGCCGCCCGTGCTGAAGAAGGCGTGGTCGAAGCGCAGGAGCGCCACGCGGACCTGCTCGGAGACCGCGGTCGCCCCCAAGGCCAGCGCGGCCAGCTCCTCCTCGGCTTGCCGGGAGCGGCCACGGGCATGGGCCGCCTCCGCCGCCAGCAGCTTGGCCTCGAAGCCCGCGCCGCTGTCCACGGCCGCCCGGGCCATGCGCTCGGTCAGCTCGAAGTCGCGCTGGTCGCGCGCCGCCTGCGCTCCGGCCAGGAGCAGTTCTGGGCTTCCGCCGCCGCCCACCAGCCGCAGGGAGGCCAGGTGCAAGGTGTCCTCCCGGCGCCGCCCGCCCGATGCGTCGGCCAGCGCGCGGGCCAGGGTCCGTTCACGGCGGGCGCTGATCCCCAGGCGCACGACGTCGCCGAAGACCGGATGGGCCAGCGAGACCTGCAGGCGTCGGCCGTCCTTGCGGCTGGCGATGGCCCCGCGGTCCTCGAGCGTGGCGACGGCGTCGGGATCGGCCAGCTCGTCGAGGGTCGACTGGGCCAACGGCTCGGCCAGGGCGATCAGCTCCAGGACGTGGCGCTCCGCCTCGGAGACCGGGCCCAGCCGCACCGTGACCAGCTCGACGAGCCGAGGAGTGGGCTGCAGGGGTCCGCGCAGGCGCCAGACGCCGCCGTCGTCGACCAGCAGTCCGGACTCCCGGGCCCCGTCGACCAACTCGCGCAGGAAGAGAGGATCGCCCAGCGTGCGCTCCACGATGAGACGCCCGGTGGCCGTGTCGACCGGGCCGCCCAGCACGGCCAGCAGCAGGTCGACGACCGCCGCCTCGCCCAGCGGCCCCAGCTCGATCCGGCGCGCCGAGTGGTCCTTCCACAGCACCACCATGGGATCGGGCGCGGGCCCCAGGGTGCGCCCGGAGGCTCGCACGCAGGTCAGGATCGTCGCCGACCCGGTCTGCGAGAGCTGGTGGACCAGCATGGCGGAACCGTCGTCGAGCAGGTGGGCGTCGTCGACGAAGACCAGGAGGGGACGCCCGCACGCCTCGTCGAGCAGTTCGCGCGTGTACTGGCGCAACAGCTCGGCGTGGAATTCGGGCCCGACGGCCCCAGGCTTCAGGCCGTGGGGGAGGAGAGAGGCGAAGGCGCCGAAGGCGAAGGCCCGGCTCGACTCGGTCCCCGCCACCGCGGCCACCGCCATGCCTTGCTCGCGTGCGAATTCGACGCCCACCGCGGCCAGGGCGGTCTTGCCGACGCCGGCCGGGCCGGTGATCACCGCGCCCTGGCGCTCGGCGATGGCGCCGCGCAGCACGGCGATCTCACGGGACCGGCCGACCAGGGGCCAGCGGTCTCCCTCGGCGCGCCGACCTGCACGCGCGTCGCCGACGTCAATCGCCATCAGTGGTGGTCCCTATGGAATTCGGTTCGGAGAATCTCATTGTTGTCCACGCCGTCTCTTGTCCGAAAGGTTACATAGGGGATGCAGGGCGGTCCCTTCCGCCGTTTCGGGACAAGGTCACAAGCCGGGGACAATTTCGGGTCCCGTCGCGCGCCCGGTCCCCGGCGTACCTCAAGTCGTTTCCTCGTGCCTCCGATACCACCGCAGCGGCACGGGGCGCCCCAATCGTTCAGAGCGGGTGCGCGCTTCGCCGGTGGTTGGCACGGATGCATAACCAAACAGGCATGGACGCAAACACATGATTCCACTCACAAGGCTCAACGGCGACAAGGTCGCGATCAATCCCGACCGGATCGAGCGCGCTGACATCACGCCCGACGTGGTGTTGACGATGACGGACGGTTCCAAGTTCGTCGTCGCAGAGACCCTCGACGAATTGATCGATCGCATCCGCCTCTTCCGGGCCTCCGTCCTCGCGCTCTCCCACCGCCTCGTCTTCGAGGGCGACGATCCCTCCGGTGAGGGCCACCTGCGCGTCGTGCGCGGCGGTACCTCGGGCACGGTGGTGGACACACACGAGGTCATCAAGGCCACCCGGCCGGTGAACCTGCGTGCAGTCGACGGTGGTGGTGACGACGGGTCGGCGCCCACCGCGCCGCCCGCCACCTCGGTCTCCGACGCGGCGGACGAGGTCCGGCCGTGAAGGATCGCTTCACACTCTTCGCCATCCTCGGAGCCCTCGGGTGCGTGTTCGTCTCCATGTTCTTGGAGGGCAGCAACCCGATGGTGCTCTTCAAGCCGGCACCGCTGCTCCTGGTGTTCGGCGGCACGACCTGCGTCGCCCTCGCCGGCTATCTCAAGAGCGACGTCGGGAACTTCAAGGGGGCATTCTCCAAGGCCATCGGCGGCACCGCCCAGGACATGAACGAGCACATCGCGCGCCTGGTCGAGCTGGCCGAGGTGGCCCGTCGTGAGGGACTGCTGGCCCTGGAGAAGGCGGCTACCGAAGTCGAGGACCCCTTCTTCAAGCGGGGCATCGAGATGACGGTCGATGGCAACGACCCCGAAGAGATCCGGGAGATCCTCGAGGGCGAGATCCACTCGCTCCAGCAGCGTCACAAGGCGGGAGCCAAGTTCTTCTCCGACATGGGCGGGTTCGCACCGACGCTCGGCATCCTGGGCACGGTCATCGGGCTGATCCACGTGCTGGCCAACCTGTCCAACCCCGCCGTGCTCGGACCGGCCATCGCCGAGGCCTTCACCGCCACCCTGTGGGGTGTGCTCACGGCCAACCTGTTCTGGCTCCCCATCTCCAACAAGCTCAAGCGAGCCAGTGAGCAGGAGGCGCAGGGCCGCCGCCTGGTCATGGACGGCGTCCTGGCCATCCAGGCCGGCAACAGCCCGCGCATGGTCCAGTCGAAGCTGGTGTCGTACCTGCCACCGAAGGATCGGGAAGATGTCCGCACGCAAAAGGCAGCCTGATGGCCCGGCGGGAGCACCACGAGGAGCCCGAGGAGGCCGAGGGCGGCATGGAGCGCTGGCTCCTGACCTATGCCGACATGATCACCCTGCTTGCTGGCGCTCTTCGTCGTGCTCTTCGCGCTGAGCACCATCAGCACGAAGAAGTTCACCGCGCTGGCCACTGCGCTGCGCAACACCTTCTCTGGGCACACCACGGTGGTCAAGAACGACACCGGCCTGCTGCAACACAACAGCCTGGTCGATCACTCGGGCCAGACGCCGGGCATCCATCCGGAGCAAGCGGGCCAGAACACCGCGGCGTCGCCCGGGGTCACGACGACCACGTCGGCGATGGTCCCGCCACCGCAGGGCAGCCAGTCGTTGAGCACCATCAACGCACAGCTCAATGCGGCCCTCTCCGCGGCCGGACTCGGGGGCGACGTCTCCATCAGCCAGACCTCGCCCACGCCGACCACCTCCGAGCTGGTGGTGCAGATCCTGAGCGACCAGGTCTTCTATGCGAACGATTCGGCGTCGCTGGGGACGACGGGCGACAAGGTGGTCGACACGATCGCCTCGGTGCTCCAGACCGACACGAACAACGCGGCCATCCAGGGCTACACGGACAACGCGCCGATCTACGGCGGCCCCTACGCCACCAACTGGGAGCTCTCGGCCGAGCGGGCAGTGCACGTGGTCGAACGGCTGACCACGGTGGACAACATCAACCCGAACCGGCTCGAGGCGGTCGGCTTCGGCCAGACCCGTCCGGCCGCCCCCAACACCACTGCGGCGAATATGGCGGAGAACCGGCGCGTCGACGTCGTGATTCTGGCCCCGGGGGAGAGTGAGGGATCGTGACAGCGACCATGTCAGGGAAGGCGGCCGCAGCCGCCGAGGCGCCGGCGGCCGACGGCGGAGAAGAGGAAGAGCCCAAGAAGGGTGGGGCCAAGAAGAAGATCATCATCGTCGTGGGCGCGCTCCTGGTGGGCTTTGCCGCCTGGACCATGGTGCTCAAGCCGATGCTGTTCCCGCCGCACTACAAGCCGGGTCAAAAGGTGCCCGCCGGCAAGATCATGAGCCTGCCCCAGAACACCATCAACCTCTCCGACGGCCATCTGTTGCAGGTGACCGTCGCACTGCAGCTCACCGCACCGGCGCAAGAGGCGACGCTGACCGAAGACGATCCCAAGTTCCTCAACGCGGAGATCGACGTGTTCAGCGCACTGACCATGCCCGACCTGTTGAACCCGGCGGGACGCACGGCGGCCCAGGCCAGCCTGCTGACCGCGTGCCAGCAGATCGCCGGCCTGTCCGAGGGGGCGCAGCAGGTCAGCGCCATCTACCTCACCCAGTTCGTCACCCAGTAAGCGTCTGGACCTGCCAGTCGGCGAGCGAGCGGCGGGCCGGGGCGCCTGCCGCGGTGCCGCCCCGCACCCGCTCCGGGCGCCCGCGGCGGCCCTGGCCGGCCAAAAATTGCTTTATCGGGCACGCTGAGCTGCCGATACAGCACGCATGGGTTTCGACGAACTGTCGACTCGCTTGTGGCGCGAGCGCTGTGTGTTGGAGCTCCTCCGCTTCAAGCTGGCCGAGGAGCATTTGATTCTGGCATCGGGGCATCATTCGTGGCTCGACCGCGCCACGGCCGAGGTCGAGCAGGTGGTGGAGATGCTCGAACTGGCCGACACGGAGCGGGAAGAGGCCGTCGCAGTCGTGGGGCAGGAGCTCGGCCTCGGCACCGCGCCGACGCTCGCCCAATTGGTTGACGCCGCCCCGGAGCCGTGGAACGACATCCTGGCGGGGCACCGTCAGTCCATGATCGACCACTTCGAGGAGATCGAGAAGGTGTCGGCGGCGAACCGCGAGATCCTGGCCCGGCGCATGGCCGCCACGGCCGACGCCTTGTCCTATCTGGGCGTGCAGCCGGCGGTCGCCTACGCCGCCTCGGGCGCGCCGACCCGCCGGTCGCGCAACGGCGTGCAACTCGTGAACGCCACCGCTTGATCGTGGCGCAGGAAAGGGGGACGCGTGACTGACGCCGGCTTCGCCATCGCGGCCTCCGGCCTCGAGGCCGACCGCACCGCGATGGACACCATCGCGGACAACCTCTCCAACGTGAACACGCCGGGCTACGCCGCCGAGTCGCCGCTCCTGACGACGACGCCGTCGTGGGACAACCTCGGCATCGGGGCCGGCGTCACCGTCCTCAACGTCACCCAGGCGACCGACGCCGTGCTGAGCGCAGACAACCTGTCGGCCTCGGCCGCCGCGGCGGGCAGCTCGGCTCTGCAGCAGACGCTCTCGTCGATTCAGTCGATCTTTCCCGAGCCGGGATCGAACGGGCTCCAGTCACAGCTCTCGACCTTCTGGTCCTCGTGGGACGCCATCGCCACCAACCCCTCGGAGACGGCGCCGCGCACCGAGGTCATCGACCAGGCGGAGAACATCGCCAGCACGCTCAACCAGGCCACGACGCAGCTGACGCAGACGTCGGCCGACACCGTGACCCAGATCGGCTCGACCGTGACCCAGGTCAACTCCCTGCTGTGCCAGGTGGCCGCCCTGAACCAGTCCATCGTCTCCACCGTGGCCGCGGGCGGCCAACCCAACTCGCTCATCGATCAGCAGCAACAACCTGGTCAGCCAACTGGGCCAGGACATCGGGATCACGACCGTCGCAACAGTCCAACGGCTCCATCAACGTCTACGTGGGCGGGGCGCAGCTCGTGCAGGGCAGCACGGCGGACTCGCTGACCATGCAGACGACCGGGTCGCCGCCCACGGTCTCCATCGTGTCGAACAACACGGGCGCGGCCGTGCCCGTCTCGAGCGGGACGATGGCCGGACTGCTGACCGCGGTCAACGTGAACATCCCGTCGTACCAGTCGCAGCTGAACACGGTGGCCACCAACCTGGCCAACACCGTCAACGGCGCCCTGGGCCAGGGGTACGACGCCTCGGGCAACACCGACGTGGCGGCGGGCACCGGTGTGGGCCCCAACAACAGCGCCCCGCTTTTCGTCATCGGCAACGCGTCGGGAGCGGCGGCCACCATCTCGGTGAACCAGGCCGTGGTCACGAACCCGGCGCTCCTGGCGGCCGCAACCGCTTCGACCAACGGGGCCAACGACGGGTCGAACGCCTCGGCCATGGCCGAACTGGGGACCTCGTCGACGGGACCGGACCAGTCGTACCAGACCTTCATCACCAACCTGGGGTCCCAGGTGCAGACGGTGACCAACCAGGCGAATGCTCAGTCGTCGCTCAGCCAGTCGTTGTCGGCCTCGCTGCAGTCGGTCACCGGGGTGAACACCGACCAGCAGACGGTGGAGATGCTCGGTTACCAGCAGTCCTACCAGGCCTCGGCCAAGGTGATCTCGACCATCGACACCATGGTCCAGTCGCTCTTGCAGGCGGTATGAGGCTCGACACCGCGATGACGGCGCCATGGACCTGGGGCGGGCGTGATGGTGTCGCGTCCGGACCGAGCGCGAGCGGTACGCTGAGTCAGCTCATGCGGGCCGACGGAACGGGAGGTGTGACCCGATGACCGTGTCCATGAATGGGTTGTCGATGCCCTCGATTGAGTTGACGCCGTCGGTCATGAACGGCGAGATGATCTCGAACCTGAACAGCGAGGAGACGTCGATCGCCCAGCTGCAGGAGCAGCTCTCGACGGGCAACGTGGTCAACCAGCCCTCGGACAATCCGGCGCTGGCCGCCAACATCATGCAGATCAACTCGGCGCTGAGCCGGGCCACCAGCTACTCGAACAACGCGAGCGACGGGCTGGGCTGGCTCCAGACCGGCAACTCGACCATGAACGAGATCGTCAGCACGCTCCAGTCGGTGCGCCAGGACGTCCTTTCGGTCAGTTCGGCTTCGCTGGCGGGCTCGCAGGCGGGACTCCAGGCCCTGGCCGACCAGGTGAACCAGGCCCAGCAGACGCTGCTGAACCTGGCCAACACGAGCTACAACGGCCAGGCGATCTTCGCCGGGACCGGCAACGTGACCACGGCCTTCGATGCGAACGGCAACTACGTCGGCGGCGGCTCGGCCCCTACCCGCACCGTCGCGCCTGGTACGTCGGTCTCGGTGTCGGTGACCGGCGACAGCGGTGTTCGGGAGCGGAACGACCGGGCTGCTCAGCACGACGCCCGGAAGCCTGGGTGTGCTGGCCCAGCTGGCCCAGGACATCAGCACCGGGACGCCGGCCTCGCTGGCCAACGCCAGCGGACCGGACCTGCAGAATCTCGACAACGCCATCAGCACCGTCGAGAACTCAGGCGGCCCAGCTGGGTGCGCAATACCAGCAGATGCAGGCGCTGCAGACGCAGGCCACCAGCACGTCGGCCGCTCTCAACACCGAGCTGTCGGGGATCCAGAGCGTGAACCTGCCGCAGGCCATGACGAATCTGACCCAGCAGCAGAACTCCTACCAGACTGCTCTGTGGGCGACGGGCCAACTCGTGCAACCGTCGCTCGTGAGCTTCCTCTCATGAGTGGATCGAGCGACGTGACCCCCCCGGCGACGTCACGTCATGCTCGACCGGACCACCGAGGCCGACGAGGTCCTCGAGGTGACGTTCGCCGGCGGGCTGCCCGGGTTCGATCGGTTGCGCTCGTTCGTCATTGAGCCGATGCCCGGTGACCTGGCGCCGTTCTGCCGGTTGCGGGCGACGGACCCGCCCGGAGTCGAGTTCATCGTGGTCCCCCCGGGAGCGCTGTTCCCCGACTACCAGGTCGAGGTGGACGAGGAGACGGTCGACCGGCTGGAGCTTCGGGCCGAAGACGCTTCCGTGCTGTCCATCGTGACTCTGTCCGACGACGGCAGCGCGCCGACGGCCAACCTGCTGGGGCCGATCATCGTCAACCGGCGTAATGGGGCGGCGGCCCAGGTCGTGCTGCACGGCTCGGAATACCAGGTGGCGGCGCCGCTCGTGCCGCCGGCGACGGCCTCGACCGCATCTGTGTAGGACGCGATCGAAGGGCTTCCCCTTTTGCTCCGCCAGCCGGCGGCGTGCCAGTCCGTGCCACCTGGGGGGAAGTCGAACCGAGCGCATGCGGCTGAGACCCGTTCCCCCCCACCGGCGTCACGTCAAGGTGGTCGCGGAGGTGCTGGCTATGGCTCGAGAGAGCCCGACCCGAAGCGATTGCCGACTTCGAGCCACGCCTTCAGGTTGACCGTCTCGAACAGATCGCCCGGCGTCGATATCGGCTCCTCGAGAGGTGTCGGCGCATGCATCTCCGTAAGCGCACGGATGATGGCTCTCACAACCGGGGTGATCAGGGCCAGTGGGCGAATGGCAAGCCGGTAGCCCCAAGCCGCGAGCTGGTCGAGCTCCACGTCGGGCGAGGATCCGTTCTCGACGATGTTGAACATGACGGGCCCAGCGACTTCGGCGGGGATGGATCGAGATCTCGTCGATCGTCTGTGGAGCCTCGACGAAGATCAGGTCTGCGCCGGCATCGAGGTAAGCGTTGGCGCGCCGTAGCGCCTCGGCGAATCCGAGCGGGCCGCGAGCATCAGTGCGGGCGATGAGCACCAGTTCTGGATCCGTCCGTGCATCGACCGCGGCCTTTATCTTTTCGACAAACTCTTCACTCGGAACGACCGACTTTCCACTGAGGTGTCCGCAGCGTTTCGGAAACGTCTGGTCCTCGAGGTGAAGCCCGGCCACGCCGGCACTTTCATATGCCAGGACCGTCCGGTGGACGTTGAGAGCGTTGCCGAACCCGGTGTCGGCATCGGCGACAAGGGGACCGCTCAGAACTCCGGCGAGGTGACTTGCCTGTGTGGCCATCTCTGTCATTGTGAGAAGTCCCAGGTCCGGCACACCCCCCACGGCCATGGAGACCGCCGCACCTGACATATAGGCACCTGGAAGCCCGCTGCGCTCCACGAGTGTTGCGGAGAAAGCGTCGTACACGCCGGGTAAGACGGTGAGTCCGGGTTCGGCCAGCATGCGCCGGAGCGCCGCTCGCGGTGATTCGTTCAAATTGGTGCTCACCGGAACTCTCCATGCATCGATCGACCAGCCCTCAGGGCTCCGTTCGCCAGGTCGGTGACGTCATTGGGCCATTGCGAGGCCTCAGGCATTTGGGACCTCCCGATCGTCTTCAATGCGAATGTCCAGACCAGCAAACACACCGATGGCCAGAGGGAGAACCTGGGCACTGTCGATGACGATCCTTCTCAAGTACTCGCCGCCCTTGAGGTCGGTGAGCGCTGATCCGTGGAAACGGGCACCTGGGAGCGTTGCTTTCGCCATGTCGGCGTGGGTCAGGTCGCAGTCAAAGAACCGCGTACTGGTGAGGTGGGCCGAGTAAAAGTCGCCTCGCCCCAGATTGACGTGATCGAAGAGAAGTCGTTCGCCGGTGCTCATTCGGAAGTTGGCGTCGTCAAGCTTCACGTCATCGAAGATGACATCACGCATCTGCGACCGGGAGAGCCGTGCACCCGACATTCGGCATCCCTTGAAAGTCACTCGTGTCAAAGTCGCCTCTTCCATGTCTGAGCCGGAGAAGTCGCTTCCCTCCACCAAGACGTCGACCATCCTGAGATGGCTGAGTTCAGCCGCAATGAAGGACGACCGGGAGATGTGTGACTCCTCGACCGCCAGGCCTTGGAGGTGCGCACCAGAGAAGTCGCCCTTCACGGTGAGGCCAATGATTTCGCAGCCAGCGGAGAGATTCAGCTTCGCGTCCGAGGGCAGTTCAGGAGGGAGGCGGGGCGGAACCGGCCGGTCATTGCCCGTGCGAGCCATTCACCCGAGCTTAGGTGTCAGGCAATCACTGCCCCCGTTCGCCCCGGCCACGCCCGAACGGAGGGATTGTGGCGCTTGGGGGCGTGGACAGACAAACAGCTCCCTCGGGCGACCGAGACTCTGACGAACACTGCCCGATGAACGAGCTAAGGGCATGTCATGTATCGAACGGTCTCTCGCTCAACATGATCATCTCGTTCTTGGAACCAAGGCTGCGACAAGGCATTACGTTTGGCAATTGCGCATCGGTCTAGATGGGCAGGCGGGGGTAACCAGGTGATGATGAACTCGTGTACCCGAGTCATTCGAATGTGCTCATCGATGCTGGCACTGACTCTGGTCGGCTTGGCAACAGGGTCAGCCTTTTCCATGACGACCTCGGCCAGCGGTATCGCTCAAGGGTTCGCACCGATGGCCACCTTCAACGCCCTCGCCTGTACTTCGGCGAGCCACTGCATCGGCGTCGGAAACGTGGCCTCGAGGGTGAACTCGGGAGCAGCGGCGTCTCTCAATCCGGTGTCTGGTGGCTTCTCGGCCAGGCAATCGCTCCGACTGATTCGATCGAGTGGGTTCCTCAATGGAGTGAGCTGTCCATCCGCTTCGGTGTGCGTGGCTGTGGGGGAAACTCCCAATGAAACCAGGGGCGTCGCCGTACCGCTCAACCCCGCTACCGCGATGGTACGGAATGGTCAACAACTCCATACCGTCTCAGGCATCTTCATGTCCGGTGTGGCATGTGCGTCAAGAAAACGGTGCCTCGCGGTGGGACACGGTTCCGGTGGGTCGGGTGTCGTGGCCGCCATCAGTCCGGCTACAGGAGCCGTCTTGAGCGGCCAGAGGGTGCAGACCATTCCGGGGACGGGTGGCGTCGGGCTCGAAGGAGTGGCCTGTCCATCGGCGAACCTTTGCGTGGCCGTCGGGGAGAACTCTGGAAGGTCCGCGGGGGTTGCAGTAGCGCTGAATCCGGCCACCGGAGCGATACGGCGTGGACAGAGCGTCCAAAACGTCACCCACAAAGGCATCCTGCTTGACCTGTCCTGTCCGTCGACAACTGTGTGCCTGGCGGTGGGTTGGGGCGCCGGCCAACCCTCGGTGGCTGTGCCGATTAACCCGAGAACGGGCGCGCGGTCAAAGGCTCAACGCGATCGGTCCATATCGGCGCGGGCGGAAATGTTGACCGCCGTGAGCTGTCCGTCCATTTCCCTCTGCCTCGCGGTGGGCAACGACACTGGTGACCCCTCCGATGGACAGGCGGTGACGATTGATCCGATAACCGCCACGATTGTCGCCGACCACAGCATTCAGACACTGGCAGGAACCGGCGCCCTCAACGCAGTGGTGTGCCACTCGACGGCCCGATGTGTGGCCGCAGGATCGCGTTATGAATCCGCCGGGGCCGTGACAGAAATCCTTGACCCCGCAACCGGTCGGCGCGTATGAGACGATCACATTCGCGCCATCCAGCCGCACGTCAACGGTGACCTCTCCCCGCAGGGCCTTTCGTCGACATCCAGATCGTAGGTTCCCTAAACGTCGGACCTGGGTACCGTCCAGGGTCCTGGCGGAATGCGAGAAACTGGGTACGTGACGACCGACGGTCAAAGAAACGTTCCCGAATACGACGTCATCGGCCTCGGATACCAATCGAAGCGGCGACCCGATCCACGCCTGAGTGCCGCCATAGATGAGGCGATCGGGCCGGCATCGACGATTCTCAACGTGGGTGCCGGAGCAGGATCCTACGAACCGTCAGATCGTCCGGTGGTTGCCCTTGAGCCCTCGGGCGTCATGCTGGCTCAGCACTCGGGTCACCGGCGAGTCCGAGGCACCGCCGAGCACCTGCCCTTCGATAACGGAACTTTTGATGTCGCGTTAGCCATTCTCACCGTGCACCACTGGCAAGATCTCAACGCCGGACTGGCGGAGCTGCGTCGAGTAGCTACACGACAGGTCCTCTTCACCTGGGACCCCGACCACTTCCGCAAGCTCTGGATTACAACGGACTATGTACCTGCAATCGATGACCTGGAGACCAATCGCTTCACCTCGCTGAGGTCCATCGTCGATGCGCTTGGTGCTCATACAGTTGAGACATTCGAGATCCCTCACGACTTCACCGATGGATTCCAGGCGGCATTCTGGCGGCGACCCGAGATGTACCTTGATTCAGAAGTCCGGGCAGCCAGCTCGACGTTTGCATCGTTGTCGTCGAGCCTCGTTCTTCCTGGCATCGAACGCCTGCGACGGGATCTCGAGACCGGAAAATGGCACGAGACCTATGGAGAGTTGCTTGCCGAAGAAAAGCTGGACTTTGGGCACCGGATCGTGATCGCTGGCTGAGCCCTTGACGACATCTGCGGGTGCCCGAGTCCGCCAGGACGGTGCACCGTGCGGCATTTTTGGCTTACGGGAGATGGTTGCCAGGAGAAGGGGCAGATGTCTGTTGCCAGAGCACAGAAGAGCGGTTGTCGTGAACGATTCGTAGCTGCTGATACTGCTCCCAAGCTCCGAAGCCGGGAATTTCGTCGGCGTAGATCGCTCCGTCCGGTCCAAAGGCGAAGTAGGTGAGCCAGAAGCCCGAGCGCGGCCTCTGGGGGAATGAATAGCCGGGGATGGCACGCCCGCCTTTGAGCTCGAGGAAGGTGGACCCGGACTCGCCGTAGACCAGCCCATCTGGGGCACGTTCGAGAACCGACGTGTTGCCGCCACTGCGCCGCGCGTTCGGCGCACTGACCTCCGTGGCGATCCCGTTGGGCGCGACCTGCCAGATCGCCCAGCCGTTGCCCCCCGAGACGTCGAGGTTGCCCGCTGCATCGACGGCAATCTGTCCGGGATCGTCCAAAGGTTGGCCGTTGTAAGGGGGACCGACGGCTTTGGTGGTGATGACCTCGAGGGTGCCGGCATCCACACGGAGGAGTTGCATCCCGGTCGAGATGTAGAGCGTGCCCTGTTTGCTCAGGGCGATCGCCGCCGAGTTGAGCTGGTCGATCGATACGGAGTGAGCCGGCGTCCCGTTCGCGATCGGTTGGGGCAGCGTGGTGGGGCCACAACATGGCGGAGGCGTACCCATCCCGGGGATGCCGGCCACAGTCGAAATCAGGCCGTTCGGGCTGACCACCCGGACCCGGTCCCCGTCGAGGACGTAAAGGCTCCCGTCGGGCCCGACCGCCATGTCCTCGATGTCCAAGAACTCTGCGTCAATGGCCTGCCCCCCGTCACCCGACACACCCTTGGTCCCGTTGCCCGCGACAATACGAAAGCGTCCGTCGGGGAGGCGGACCAGTACTCGCTGACGGTTGACGTCGGCGACGTAGAGAGCGCCGGTCGACGCCACAGCGAGCGGACCCGCCACTGTGAGCTTGGCGTAGGGGCCCTCGGGCAGCCCCGGTCCGAAAGCACGACTGATGACACCGTGCCGGACCGCCCTCGTCACCCGAGGTGTCGGTCCATGGGCGCCCGCAGCGATGATCCAGCCGATGCCTGCCGCGACAACGGCGCCCGTCACGAGGCCAACGCTCCAGCGCCGCCTCCGGAGCCGGCGGGCCTCCTTGATGAGCGCCTCAGCATCCCTCGCTTCCACCGAATCCGGGTGGGTCCTGGGGTGGAGCAGCGTCACGACACAGCTTCGATCATCGCGATGACCTCTGCAGGCTGGTAACCCTGCTGGCGAGCGAAAGCGACGAGGTCTTTCACCCGCGCCATGACGACGCCGCGCTCGGGCGTCCCGGCGACGGTGATGCCCCGGCCGCGTCGGAACTCGACCATGCCCTCGTCGCGAAGGTCGCGCAGCGCTCGCAGAACGGTGTTGGTGTTCACCCCGAGCACGCTGGCGAGATCCTTGGCCAGCGGCATGCGCTGACCGGGCCGCACTTCACCTTCGGCGATGGCCCGACGGATCTCGGCCGCAACCTGCTGGTAGAGCGGTGTGTCCTCGGCAAAGTCAATCCTTACGGCGTTCATAGTGCTACTTGTTCTAGTTCTATTATGTGTCAGTCGTCAAGCGATCGAGCTGGGTTTGGCCTAGACCCGAACGCCGGCTCTGAGGCGTTGTCGTGGGGCGCCTTCGATCGCCCTTGGGGCTCACACTCACTGCCTGTGCTTAGGTCCCGTCGGTTTAACCGTCTATAGGCAGCGGGCTGCGACCTCGAGAAAGTCCAGGCCTTCGTCGCCCGCGAAGTCGCGGACGTTCGCAAGGCCCGTGGATACCCGCTCGATGAACCCCCACTGCCATACCGGCTCGGGGTCAATCTCGCACCATGAAGCCAGCAGCTCAGCCCGTTCGCGGACCAAGCGCGCCGTGTCTCCGATGAGGAGTGGGTGGTTGTACTCGCGCATTGGCACGCTGAGATCATGCGCTCGATCAGATCTCAATCCTTCGGGATCTACGAACTTGTAGCTGCCTCCACCGGCGTCGAGCGTGTTCCAGCCGTGAGCGTCGCCGTGTACCAAGACCGCTTCCGCCGAATCGTACGCCGCCGCTCGCTCGTCGCAGTATCGGACTGCGCGGTCGACGACCCGCGCGCTCACAGGGTCGTCCAAGCTCAACCCATGAGGCTGTGATGTAGTCGGCCAGCCAGGCCGCCTTCTCGGGTCCGGACTGGAGCCCGCAGTTCTCGTCCAAGGGTTGCCAGAACGTGCGAAGTGTTGTCGTGACTGTCTCGAGAATCTGATGAATCGACATGCCGAGATCGTCGAGGTTCGCTCCGAGGCGCTCAAGCAGCATGGCTGGTATTGACTCGTCGTGACGGATGAGCTCAGCACATCCTCGACCTGCGGCTAGCTGGTGGACGAGCACGCTTCGACCGAACGACTCGACCGGATCGATCTCGTGCGGCATCGCCACTTTCAACACACAGGCGCGACCCGACCACTCAGTAGCGGAGGTTACGAACGCTGCCGTCCCGCCTCGGAAAGCATGCCCGATCTCAAGTTGCCACTTTTCGGCCAATGTGGCCACCACTAAGGGGAGTTCCTCGAGCCACCGACGCCCGAGGATGCCATGTGCCATGGCCCGTTGGCGAACGAGTTCGGGGACCTCCAGCGGAGCCGTCACGGTCACCTTCCTACCGCACAGATAGGTTCCGGGAGTCGAAGGGTGCGGCCTTCAACCGCTGGGAGGGTAAGACACTCGGGCGCCCTGAGCGCTCAACGCCTGGCGGTGCTAGTACCGTTTTTGTGGTCTCTGGCAAGGTGTCATACAACGCCTTGAACGGCATTGCCATCTCGGTCGTCGTCCACCTGGTATCTGGCAATATGCGCTGGTGCCGCATGAGGGCTCTACGGAATCTCGAGACGAAAGGGACATTCCACCCGGGATTTCACGCGTCGTGGTCACTGGCATGGCCGGAGCGGGCAAGAGCACGTTCTCGCGAGCACTGTCGGCCAAGACTGGCATTCCCGTCATTCATCTCGATGTCCACTTCTGGAAACCGGGCTGGGTGGAGCCGTCCGAGGACGAGTGGCGCGAGACCCAGCGCGGCTTGCTTGCGAGCGACAAGTGGATCGCCGACGGCAACTACCACGCCACGCTCGACCTTCGGCTTGACCGCGCAGACGCGGTCGTGTTCCTCGATACGCCATGGTGGGTGTGTGCACGGCGAGCGTTCGTCCGCGGGATTCGCAAGCGTCCGGCTGGCTTCGAGTTGCCCAAAGGCTGCGACGAGTCGCCTTTGCGACGGTTGAGCGCAGAATGGTTGCTGGTCTGGCGCATCTGCCGAGGCCGCCGATCCGAACGGGAGCTAGAGCTCGGAATCCTGTCGCGACACGGGAATCACATTGCGCCATGCGTTCTCTGTTCTGAGCGCGATGCCCGTGACTTCCTCAACGAATAGGCGCCGTCAGCGAATCCATCTGATGGGTGCCCCACTTCGCAGGTTCGCGGCACACGGAAGTCATAGAGTTTCGAGGGTGCGGATGAATTGGGCAGAGTCCATTTATATCAACAGTGGATTGCGAACCAAGCGACTACGAAGGGGCGTTGTCCCGAAGCTCATCGCATTGGGCGGACGTACCGAGGGACTCGAGGTTCTCGATATCGGTAGTGGACCGGGAGAATGTGTAGCAGGAGAGATCGAGGAGTTCGGTGCAAGTCGCGCTACTGCGATCGACATAGATCCGAAGATGGTCAACCGAGCTAGTCACCGACTTGCCGAGTATGGCGATCGAGCGACTGTTGTACAAGGTGACGTCACGCATCTCTCATACGAGAACGAGGCGTTTGATGCGGTTTTTAACTTCGCGGTACTGCATCATGTGCCTGACTGGAGAGCGGGACTACGAGAGATCGCAAGAGTTCTAAAGGTTGGGGGGAGACTGTTCTCGCAGGATCATGACGTTGCCAACCACGACTGGCTGTCTCGTCATCTCTTTTTGCACCCTCCTGATCGGTTCACGAATGTCGAGTTTCTCCATGAATTGACGAATGTCGGTCTGCGGTCACTGGCCATAGAAGATTCGCCCGGCCAACTACTGGTCGTTGCGCTCAAGCGCTGACGAGGACTCCAACCGGTGAGGTACCTTCGTACGCCGGAAGGTGGACACCACCTACCGCGTGGGAGCCCTCCAGAAGAACTCGAGCTGGATGTTGTCGAGATCACGGAAAGTGAGCATTGCGTTGCCGGTGTACTCGGGCGCCTTCACTCCTGAGTGCGGAATCCCGAGCCGGTTCAACTTCGCCTCCCATTCGTCGAGGTCTTCCTTGCGATCCACCAAGAACTCCAGGTGATCAAGGCCTGTACGGAACTCGCTGAACGGTTCCCCAGAATGCTCCCGGTGACCGACGAGGCAAAGGACGAACCTTGTGTTCGGCTCAACGAGAGCAACGTAGTGCATCCGACCGTCCTCAGCAGTGAAGTCGTACAGCTCCTCTAGGTCCAATAGTTCCGAGTACCAGGCCGCGCTGTTGGCAGGGTCACGGACAGTCAGATTGATCTCGACACGGCCGGAAATAGCGGGCATACGCTCGATTCTGTCAGCTACGCCCCGGCGGACGGCAGAGTGACACGGTGCGGCTCGGGCGCGTGCCGGCCGTCCGCCGGGACCGGCATTCGTCTGCACGGAGGTCGCTGAGCTGCTGGACTGAGAACCGTGAACGAGGCCCGATTGATTCTCACCTGCGGGTTGCCTGGAGCAGGTAAGACCGAACTGGCCAAGCGCCTCGCAGCGGTCCGGGGCGCGGTTCGCCTCACGAAGGACGAATGGCTTTGGGCTCTCGGCTCCACTCCTTGGGACGGGCCGACCCGGGAGAGGATCGAACGCGAGCTCTGGCGCCTTGCCCGGGAAATCCTGTTCCTCGGCGTGAACGTCGTTCTCGACTTTGGGCTGTGGGCTCGAATCGAACGTGATGAGATGCGATCAGCGGCTCGCGACCTTGGCGTCGGCGTCGAACTGCACTACCTCGACGTGGCTCCCGACGAACTCTGGCGACGCATAGAGGCACGCAACACGGAGCCGCCCTGGGAGGGCCACCCCATCCGCCATGCAGACCTCGACGGGTGGCTGCGCGTCTTTCAGGCGCCCGATGCGGCCGAGTTGGCCTTGTTTGACCTCCCTCCAAACTCAAATTGAACCGCCCACAAAGTGCCGATTCCGAGCAGCTCTGCCCGTATCGTGGATGCCCCCGTATGCCGACATGATGGCCCGCTCCGGTACTTCCGTCTCTGTCGACCACAATGAACTGCGCGGTGATGGTCCACCGCCATAAGCCTGCTGGCGGCCGGTATCCCAATCCGCCGGAGCGGCGGGACAGTCCGACACAGCGGGGTACCGTGAAACCGTGGATCTTCCGGAGCTTGTGGTCGCTGATTCTGTCGAATGGCGGACCTGGTTGAGGGGCCACCACTCCAAGTCACAAGGGGTGTGGCTCGTGCTGGCCAAGAAGGGCACGACGCATCCGACAACGCTCTCCTACGACGAGGCCCTCGACGAGGCGATCTGCTTTGGTTGGATCGATGGGCAGCTGGGGCGTCGTGACAACGCAACGTACCGGCGTCGATTCACACCCCGAAACGCTCAGAGCCCCTGGTCTCAACGGAACATCACCATCGCCGAGAGGTTGAGCGCGTCGGGCCGAATGCATCGGTCAGGAGAAGCCGAGGTTCGGCAGGCCAAAGCGGATGGTCGGTGGACTACTGCCTACGCCGGACAAGCGAGCGTGGAGGTTCCAAAGGATTTGGCGGACGCCCTGATTGCCAATCCTCGTGCTCAGGCAATGTTTCAGACGCTCACGAGTTCGAATCGGTACTCCATCCTCTATCGGATCGGAAGCGCAAAGAAGCTGGAGACCCGAGCCAGACGTATCGAGCAGTTTGTGGAGATGCTGGCTCGAGGCGAGACCATCCACCCGCAAGGTCCACGATCACCTCGTTAGTTGTCGGCGTCAGCGAAGAGGTGCCTCAGCTCATTGATGCTTCTCTACGAGTCCACCGCTTGACTGCTGGTCCTTAATAAGTTCGGGATTGCTGGCGGGTTCGGCCTGACTCGAAGTCCCGTGACACCGTGAGGTGTCGTCGGCCGAGCTCGTCCAGCCGCACGCTGATAGACGGCGCGTCCCGTTTCCGTGGTGGGTGATCGATCCCGGTTGCTGCGAACAACCTGGACCACTCCGAACTCAAGCAGTCGCTTCCACATCCGTGGAAGTTGAAAACGGACTTCCAAAAGCCGCCCTCAGCCCTGCCACCTGTCGCCGGATGGATGTCGCTTCTTGGCAGCAGTCGTCGCGCCGAGGGTTTCACTTTTCTCGCAGCGGAACGAGCACCTCTTGGGCCAGGTAGTCAATCTGATCCTCCCCCGGATCGAAGATCGAAATGTAACGAAGACCCGTCTGCGCTTGCCAATACCGCAGGCGATCTCGGATCTGCGCGCCGGTCCCCATTAGATAAAGACTTGAGTCCTCCATCGAGGTCACGGGGACGTCGGTGTCTCTTGACTCCTTGGCGATGGCGTCACCAACGTGGTCACCCACGATGGTTCGCACAACCATGGTGTGCAACTCCACGGCAGACGGATCCCGACCGGCCTCTTCGGCACTCTCACGCACCCAGCGCGCCTTCTGGGTCATACGGTCCAGCGTGGAATCTGCGATTGACGCCTTGACGGACCATTCTCCCGTGTCTTGTCTGGGGATCATCGAGACAATGTCGGCCGTTCTGCCACCCAGGTGCATAAGCTTGTGGCCCCCGCCACCGATCAGCACCGTTGGCGTGACCGCCTCACGAAGCACCATTGGGACTCCGGTCACGTCGAAGAAGCGTCCCTGCATCGTGGTAGAGGGTTGCGACCACAGAAGGCGCATGAGCATAAGACTCTTTTCGAGCCGGGCGATGCGGTCGCCTGCTCGCTCGAAGGGGACACCGGTTGCCGCGAAGTTCTGGGCGGCATATCCGGCACCGAGACCGAGCTCCAGCCGGCCGTTCGAGAGGACTTCGAGGGTGGCCGCGGCCTTCGCCGTCAACACGGGGTTGCGCAAACCCATATCAAGGACGAGCGTGCCCACTTTGATCGATTCAGTGACCGCCGCCACTGCACCGAGGGCCGCCATCGGTTCCCATTGGGGCACCACCTGGTGGTCGGTGAAGGTGATGGAGGAGAACCCGAGACGCTCGTATCGACGAACGCGGTCCTTCCACGACGACGTGGGGAGATCCCAAAAGTGAATCCCGATCCGAATCCCGTGTGCGCCTGCCACTCCTGCAGAGGATACGTGGGTCGAAGTGAGCGAACAGGAGCTGTGACCTACCGGGGAAGTGTGCTTGGACGTCGAGAAGGCATCCCCTGCCGCTGGGGGTGGGCGCACTGTTCGGTGTAACGGAGCTAGGGCTCCTTCGCCCACCGAACACCACACGGTGGGCTACATTCCGTCAATGGTTGAGGAAATCGCTGGCGCGGTGCGGTTCGACCAAGCCAATGTTGTGCAGCGCGGTATGCGGCTTCTGGCTGGAACGCGACCAATGGCGTGGCTGTTCGCACGGGTGCTGCACCACCTCGATGGTCCGGTGATGCGACGCAGCGCCGGGCGTCACTCCGTCTCGGCCGCTCTGACCGGGCTACCCATTATCGAGCTCGCAACCGTCGGTGCCCGTTCCGGCGAATCACGGATCTTGCCCCTCGTCGGAGTGCCCGACGGTGATCGGCTCGTGCTGGTTGCTTCGAACTACGGCAAACAGCAGAATCCGGCTTGGTACTACAACCTCAAAGCCAATCCGCGGTGCAGCACCGTCTTTCGAGGTCAGCGGTACGAGATGGAGGCCTATGAGGCCGAGGGCGAGGAACGCCAGCGCCTATGGGAGTTGGATGTGTCGGTGTACCCGCCACGCAACAGCTACGCACAGCGAGCCGGAAGCCGTCGCATCCCGGTGATGGTCTTGCGGCCGGCACCCATGCCGACGGACTAACCGAGGCCGATGGCGCCTGAGGCGTAAAGATCTAGAAGGCGTGAGTGTCCCACCAACCGTCTCGTCTTGCCGAGCCCTGCTAGGTAGGTTGGACGTGCCCCCTTTGGCCGGCTTGGTGCCGATTCGAGACCGCAAGGTCATAGCCTGGAAGTCGTGCTTCCGAGAACTCGGGATGACGTCGAAAAGTAGGCGAGATCTTCACAGATGGATGAATCAATGATTCGTGACCTGCTCGAGGTGGAGCGAGCTGCCACGCTGGCTCGGATCCGGGCAATGCAAGCCGATCTTGAGGCGATAGACGCCGGATCGGCCAACGCCAACACCGACGACGAACACGATCCGGAGGGATCAACTCTCGCCTATGAGAGAGCTCAGGTGGCAGCGCTTCTTGTGCGAGCTCAATCGAACTTGGAGGATCTTAACTGCGCCCGGAGCCGCCTTTCCGCGGGAACCTATTCGACATGCGAACTATGTCATTCCCAGATTTCGGCCGAACGTCTGGTCGCATTACCTGCGGGGCGGGTCTGCATCGGCTGCGCCAACACGGCGACCAAGGGGATCGGAACTGAACCGAACGCAAGAGAAGTTGTCTGAGTTCCAGTTAGGAGAGAGCCTGTTTCCATTCGCCGGGGCTGGAAGAACGTCTATGGCAACGGTGGACCTGAGAAAGACTTCGGGAAACTGTGGGAAATAAGGGATGAGCTATCCCCAGGTACAGGTCCATTTGACGTCGACGATGGGGGTAGTCCGATCCTTGGCGTCCGTCAGGGAGACCTCAAAGGTGCCCGTGAAGGATCCCGGTGAGGATTGGTTGACCGAGCAACTCCAAAAGTCATCCTGTTCCTTGAGCACTTCGGTGGTAGGCAGCCCCTGCTGGCACAATCCACGCATGCCGTTCTGGCGCCGTCGCAAGCCGCCGCTCACCGATACGGAGCGACAGTGGAGGGAACACGCTCCGCAGATACAGGCAGCCCAGGAAGAGCGGGCAAGGAGGCTCGTCGGTCGCGAAGACCAGGTTGCCAGCATTGAGCGTCTGCTGTTTGATCGAGACCCAATCGGCATCAACTTTGAATGCAATGCTGACGAATACCGCCCCGAGGCAGAAACGATCATCCTCCGTTCGCCAGAGGCTTCCACGGGGTTCGAACTACTTCGAATCATCTATGAAGGGTTGTCACGTGGTTTGGCGAGTCTATTGCCGGACCGGCGAGTACTACGAAGGGATCGCTTCCGAAATCTGGGACTTGCTCCACGAGGCACCTGCCTCCTGAGTGCAGACCCGAGCTGGGGGTGCCCCAATCCGCCGGTAGGTGCGGGCCCAAACCGCGGGTCCGCCCCGGAGTCGCTACCTAGCGAACGAGGCGATGGACCTCGGTGATCGTCACTTCGGGTTCGCCCATCCTTGACGGGTCGAGGCCTCTTGCCGTAGCAACCTTGGCCATGGCTGGCATCAGTGTTGACTGGAGGAACTGCTCAAAAGCCTCAACCGACTCCCACACGTCGACGCCGTGAGCAAGGCCGTGCTTCTCGAAGTGCACATGCACGATCCCACCGGGAGGGAGTTTGGCGTCGACGCCCAGTTCGTCGGTGACGGCATCGAGCAACTCGATGGTTATCCCGACCGGAAAGACATCCTCAATCAGAACCGCCATTGCCATACTCCCTTGTCGTAGTGGTGCACACCATGACAGAGGTTGGCTTCGACGCGAAGAAACGCCGCTTCTTCAGCTCCCCACAGTCCCATTACACCCCGGCCCCCGTCAGTCGGGACGGCGGGGCAGTCCGGCACATCGGCCGCTACTGGATCAGGATCTCTTTGCAGGCCCGCGTGCTCAAGGAGGTCCTGCACGAAGGTCTGCCTCTTTGTATGCGTAATGCAATGACCGGTCACCGGTCTCCCAGTTCTCGTGTAGCCCAGGGGCGCTCGGGTCCCAATCAGTTCGGATCTCTCGCGTCACCTCGTAAAGGTCGCGACGAAGCTGCTCTGTCGATGGCCGACCCCAGTACCAATAGCCGTTATAGACGCTATGGATGACGAGTCCAGGCTTGAGAACCAGGGTGTGCGGGACCATGGGGTCGTCGTGCGGATCCGTGTACTCCTGAATGTCAAGGTCCTTTTGCACCTTGCGTCCAGCATCGGAGAGGAACGTCCACTGGGCACCAACTGAGGCTCGAAAGTCGTTCACCGTAAAGATGTTGTCGGTAGCGATGGTGACGATCCGGCTATAACCGGCGACTATCTCGGAGTAGAACTCCACCAACCTGAGATGTTGCTGATGGTCTTTCGGGCAGAAGTGGCCACGCGCAAGTACAAGAATCATCGGGTCCACCCCCTGCAGATCGCTCAATCGTCTCCGAGTCTTCGTGTGATCCGTCAACTCATAGTCGGGAAACGTTCCGCCAGGCACGATGTCGGCACGCATCTTGGTCCTCCTCGGTCTGTTCGCTCTGAGGGTTTGATGAAGCTGACGGGTGCTTGAGTCGTCGACAGCTCTGTTCGAGATCCTCCCGCCAGAAGAACAGGCAATCAAGCCCTCTTTCGGGTGCCCATACTGCCGGGTGGTTGGCGCTTATCTCGCCGCAGTTTCCTCGGCGTAGTCTCGGCCGCTCACGACAAACAGCGACCGAATTTCTCGGACCAGCGCCGCTTGCTGGCCCAAGAGCTACGTTCGCTGGTCTTGAAGCTGAGGATTGATTGCCTGACCCGAGGACAGGCACAGCGGCGGCAGCTTGAATGTCTTGCGGTCCTTTAAGCGGACAATCGGTAGCACCTGCTAGATCTTGCCGAAGTCGCTCCGACAGATGTCAATGGAGAGAATGTCTTCGCGTTTTGCGCGATGTGGTCGATTCTGCGTCGTAACAAGCCGCTTGGAGTTCACGTGTACCCGACCCCAGGTCATCATGCTTCCAGCCCAGAGGCCGAGGAATCCACCGAGCAAGACGCCCAGGCCACCGATCCAGACTCTGGCTAGCGACAATGCGAGTCCCAACAACACCAGAACGGCTCCCGCGCAGAGGTCGATCACGCCACAGACGCGGAGAAGAACCTCACGCTTCGGTTGTTTGAGGGTGAACGAGGTTGAACCCACCCTCGTGGATCGGACGTCTTCGGGGATTGGTTTAGCGTGCCCCGTCCGCCAGGAAGGTGGGGCAGTCCGGTACAACGGGGTCAGTGCGAATTCGCGGCAGGAACAGTCTGCAAGCATGGATGCGTGGTATCCGGATGATGGCGCTTCGTCGATGATCCGAAAATCGTCCCACGAACGAGAGCAGCATCGTCGGTCACTCTGGGCGTACTACGACCGGCGGGTGGCCGGACGCTTGCCGGGCTTGGACAACGCCCATGACTACTGGACGCGTCGAGGCGTCACTGTCGAGCTCGAAGACATCGCCGCTGAAGCTGCGCAGCTTGAACGCCTACTTCGTGAACTCTCTGCAGTCCGCTTCGTCGAGGTAGGTGCCGGGCCAGGCACTTTCACCCGATACCTCTCAGGGAGTGGCATTGCCATCGACCAGAGTCGAAAGGCGCTCGACGTTCTTCGCGCCGAAGCTCCGGGAGTACCTGTGATTCAGGCAGATGCCATAGCCCTACCCGTAGGACCCCACGCCGTCGACCGCTGCTTCTCCGCCCATCTTTATGGCTTGCTTCTTCCAGGCGAGCGTGAATCCTTTCTTGCTGAGGCGCGCCGGGTAGCGTCCGAGGTCGTAATCCTTGACGCCGGTCGCCCCCGGGGAGTGAGCGCCGAAGAGTGGCAAGAGCGGACCCTGCCCGGGGGACACCGCTACAGAGTCTTCCGCAGACACTTTGATGCGGACGCGTTGGCCGCCGAAGTCGGTGGTGTGGTGCTGTTCGCCGGGCAGTTCTACGTGCTGGTGACCACTGCGGCCGCCTCGTAATCTCAGCTTTGGAATCGAGGAGAACCGGGGAGAGACGTGCCGATCCTGAGGTTTGGCTGTAAGTCTCAGCCACGTCGCACCTCCGTTTCGCACGTGACCCAGTTCGCCGGATATGAGTACTTCATCTCGGCGCCCAGTCTGCGTTATCGGGAGCTGACGACGGGACATTCCTAAGGTGACACGCATCTGTAACGGCGGATTCGGAGAATGTTATGGGAAAGACGGAACTGGGAAACGCAGACTGACCATCAAACCGGGGATCCGTGTTTGTAACCGTTATCGACCGCATCCATGACCCCAAGGGCTTTGAAGCCGCTGAGGCTAAGGCACTCGAAGCTGGACTTCCGTCACATGTGGCGTTGCCCATCCACGCATCAAACGACGATCAGACCTTTGGGATTTGCATCTGGGAAGGTGAGTCGATCGAAAGCGTCAAAGATGTGGTCGAAGGTGCGGTCGGACCGTGGGCAAACAATGAGTACATCGAGATGCACGTGGATGGACTGGACCCGCAGCTAGCCAACTAGGACCATCTGCACCCTTTGATTGACCCAACGGCGTTCGTGGGAGCGAGTATCCCCGTACGCCAGGAAGGTGAGACAGTCGCCACGACGACGGGGTCGCCAAGCGAGCCACACACAATTAGCCTGATGTGGTTGACGACGCTCCTGCAGGAATGGGCTGCGGCGGTTCAGGCGTGATGGGCGAAATATCGATGCCGCACGAGATTGCAATCGAACCGAAAGAGTTGGCTGCCGCAACTTCTACGGAGTGGGTGAGGTTCGGTGGTGTTACGAGAAAGGAATCAGTGTGGAGGCCCGCGCACTGCGGCAAGGACCCGTCGCTCCCCGAAACCAACGACGCGGCGATGGCTCCCGGTTGTAGGCCCACGGCAGATGGCAGATCGCCATTTCGATCGCCCTGGACGATTTGTTGTCCCTGAGCGTTAAGGGCAGCAACGCCCGGATACCCGTAGAGGGTGCACGGAGACTGACCTACGTTGCGGAATCCGAGCTCTTCAGACGCGCTTCCCGCTCCCTCGAAGCCGGTCTGTATCGAGACGGCTAGCTCGCTGTTGCCGCACGGCGGTCCGATCGGGGCGGTCGTGAGCGTCGTGGTGGGCGCGATCGGAGCTAGAGGCACGCCGCCGGCGATAGTTGTGGGCGGCTGGCCAGGAGATACGGGACCGAGAGTGGTGGTCGTTAACCCTGGCGATTTAGGGCTGGTCGAATCCTTGATCGCCGACGACTGGGGGTCGCTCGTCGAGCAAGCGGCCATGCCGAAAGTCATCAGGGCCACGACCAACACGGGTCGCCATGCCACCAGTTTCGAATCGTAGAACTTCACCGTGTCAGTGATTTGGGATTGGTCGGCTGCTGCCGCAGCCGCTGGGGCGTATTTGTTGGGGATGGCGGAGTCTGCACCTGATCCGACACGGCCGGGGTGGTCACCGACGCAGGGAATTGTCGTCGCACCATTCTTTTCACGTACAAGGGTCTTAATCCGTTGACATCCGATGAGTGCCCCCGTGCGCCGGGACGTTGACCTCATTCACCAAGCTTCGGGTTGGGGTCCCAGCAGTACGATTCGGCTGTGCTGGAAACGGCCAGCTTCCTTGGCGGACCCGAATGGATCGGTTACGTCGCCCTTCTAGCGATCCTCGCAGCGATCTGTGTCGCCGGAGCCCGGTACCGGCGGTGCCTTGTCAGAGGAGATATACGGTGAGCCAATCAGCTGAGAGTCAACATCGGCCTTGGCCTATTTCTATTTGCGTTAGAGACCAATCGAGTCATCCTGAACGCATAGGCGACTGCCCACCGTACGCCGGGTGTGAAGCCACCCTGCGCCACATCGGAGACAATGACTCGGGCGTACGATGCCGTCGTGGAGAACGAATCGCCAGCCGTCAAGGAATACGTGGGTGTGATCTGGATCGGGGACGGGCCGGGTCAACGGGTCAGCGTTCTTGCTTGATCCAGTGAAGAGACTGGGCAGGAAACTTGAAGAAGAATTCGGCAAGGCACACACCTACACCCTCCACAACGAAGAGGACGCAGATCATCAATCGTAGAGAGACCTAGCCCCGTCCGCCGGTTCTGTAAGCCACTTCGACAGGTACCGTTACGCCTTACTCGCCGTGGCCGCCCAACCGAATTCGTTCGTCCTCACCTCGACGCCTTGGAACCCGACTGACACCAGGCGGTCCGGCAAGTGTTTCGGATCGATCGGGTTGTAGGTATCGCCCTCGTGGCCTGCCGCATGCTGGGCACTGGGCAAGCTGTCTCCGGCCACCAGGACACCGCCTGGTCGGAGTACTCGAAGCACCTCTCCGAGCAATCGATCTTGCAACTCTCGGGTCGGCACGTGGTGAAGCATGGTGAAGCAGGCTGCGCCGCTGAAGCGGCTGTCGGGGAAGTCGAGGGCCGTGGCGTCACCAACGACGATGGTCACAGCGGCACTGCCAGCGAACCTTTCCTTCAGCATGGCCGCCAGCTCCTGGTCGATTTCGACTGCCGTCAGACTCGACAGCCGCTCACCCAAGACATCGGTGGTGGCCCCATAGCCGGGTCCCACCTCCAGCACGTCGTCGCCCAGGTCAATATCTCCTAACGCCCACGGGAGGATGGCGTCACGCACCACCGACCTCCACTCGTCGCTGCCGCACTTCCTGTGGTTTTCGTTCACAGGGTAAGTCTGCCCGCTTCGACTCGGTACGTTCCGATGCGGTCTCTGCCTGTGAAGGGGGTGCCCCAGTCGGCCGGGAAGGTGATCGATTTAGCTCTAAGGCTGGTCGCGATTCTGGGGCATACGTCCGAAGGTGAAATGGTCTCTAGTGAGCAGCGACGGGCTGTTCTTCAACCCATCCGACTCCGGCCCCTTGCCACTGTTTCCGCCCTGCCCACTCTGTTCCGTTCCAAAAGAACTGCACGTTCATATTGGCACGGCTCGGAAACCAACCGGGCGCGGCTCCGCTCGGAGGTGAGGGAGGGTAGACGGAAATGACAGGTGTCGCTCCGTCCGATCGTTGTGGAGCCTTCACGGGATGACCCTTGCGGTTACGTCGCATAAGTGCGGAAATGACCCAGATCGCCAGGAGGACCAAGACCACGACACCGAAGATTTCGCCTGCGCGATAGGCGGTCGATCTGGTGCTGCTCGATGATCCAGTTCCACTCGCCGTTACGCGGGAGAACTGCGTGTTGGCCAAGGCAATCGCGTTGGCGTTCGTCAAGTCTCCTGACTCCGACATAACTCCCACTTGGAAGAAGTTATTGCCCTCAGCGAACAGCACAACATGCGCTGACACCGAAATACCCGTCGACGTGCTAGTCGGTACCGTGTAGCCGACAGCAAGATCGATGCTCGGAACCGAGAATGGCGACGAGCCAGGGTTACGCTTGAGCGATGCGTCTTGTTCGAGCAACTGTTCGTTCGCGGCCGCAGAACTTTGGAATCGGAGCGCAGTGATGATGACGCCATCTCCATTCGGTGGCTCACGAGACCAGAGGCGAACATACCCAGCGACGTCGCCCTTGTTGATCTGCCCGAGCAGCGCCGAGTTCTCCGCCGGGCTCTCGTTCAGGGACTGAATATTCGCGTCATTGACGGGACCGTTCTGTGGGCCCGGCGATGCCGGGAACATTCCGGGGAAGGTTTCCGAGACAACAACGCTAGAGAGATCAGGTGCCGCAATTGCGGGTGATTGCACCACAAGCAATCCGACGAGCCCGGCCGAGAGAGACAACAGCAAGGTCCCCGACAGTCGCCATCGCCGTCGCGCTCGGTTCACCGCCATTTTCCTCCTCAGGTGGGTCCGCCAATTCCGTCAACAGTAAAGAGAGCCGCTCCAACCAGTGGATACTGAATGGAGCCAACCGAATGGACTTGTCTAGAAATTGTGTAACGCCCGACCCGCCGCCCCAGAAGACCGGGACGGGGTGCCACCCAGCAGTGCGGAGTCAGACACGCTTCGGGCTGTTATCCGCCTTCGGTGATCCGGATGATCGTCTTGCCGGAAGTGTGCCGGTCGGGGATGAATGCAGCAGGCGCTTCGGCGAGGGGCCGCACTGCCCCGACGATCGGTTTGAGTCGCCCGTCCCTGAGCCGCTGGGCGAGGTCCGCGAGTTGGGAACGGTAGGTTTCGACGACGAAGAACATGGCGCGCCCGTCCTTTGGCAGGACCGTAGGCTCCCTGATGGTGGTGACGAGAGTGCCGCCGGCGCGCACCAGCGCAGCCGAGCGGTCGAGGATCTCGCCGCCGATCACGTCGAACGCGACGTCGACTTCCCCGGCGTCCTCCAGTTTGTCGGCCTCCAGGTCCAAGAAGCGTTGTGCTCCCAAGTCCAGGATGGTGTCGCGATCAGTTGCCCGGCCCGTGCCGATGACGACGGCTCCGACCTCCCGGGCGAGCTGCACGGCGATCGAACCGACACCGCCCGCGGCCCCGTGGATCAGGACGGTCTGGCTGTTGTGAGATGAGCGTGGTCGATGAGCGCCTGCCATGCCGTCAACCCGGAGATCGGCAGAGAGGCGGCCACGGTGTGGTCGATGTCAGCCGGGAGGGGAGCGAGGTTGCGGGCCTCGACCGCGCTGTATTCGGCCAGGGAGCCGTTTCGGGTCCAGTCGCACAGGCCGAAGACCCGCTGGCCGACGCTGAGGCCCGTGGTCCCATACCCCAGCTCGACGACGACTCCCGACAGCTCGTGGCCGGGCACGCTCGGCGTCCGGTCACGCCCGGTGCGGTCGACCCAGGTCGATGACCAGTCCAGTTCGCCGGGGGTGAACCCAGCGGCATGCACTCGTACGATGACATCGTTCTGGGCAGCGTGCGGGTAGGGCACATCTGTCAACGAGAGCGCACCGACGCCGGCATCGTGGTCTCGAACGGTGACGGCTTGCATGGCAGCTCGCTTTTCTGACGGGATTCGTGGATCGCTGCTCGGTGGGCTGAAGCCAAATCTAGGCCGTTCTCCGTTGCCTTGTTGCCCTGCCCAAGAGCGTCCGCGTTCGCCGGCGAGGGGCGCCCTGCGATCAGGCCTCCGCGATCCACACCCGGAGTGATCCAACGGCTTTGAACCCACTGTTCTGAGCGTCAGCCAGTGCATCACCACGTTCGTAGCCAATCAGCGGGAGATCGGGGAAGGATGCCCGGGCGCATTGCGCCAACGCGGACCATGTCTCTGATCCATGACCTGCTTCGCAGAAGACATTGGAGATTCCAGCCGCGTCTGGGCCTCGGTTCACGATTCCGCCAGCCAGGATTCGGTCGTTCGCTATTCGACCGAGGACGACAACGGTCTCAGAAAGCAGTCCCGGCAGGAAGAGGCCCCTGGGCCGGTCGTCCTGGCACCAAGCCTCTTCCCAGAGTCTCAAGCCATCGGGGTCCGTGAGCTCGGTCCAATCCGCGGAGACACTCCAAGCTTGGGCCGGCGGAGTTGGCGACATGATCCATTGGGCATCGAAGAGGACGCCAAACCCGTGGGACGCGAGATCGAGAGAGGCGAAGCTGTCTTTGATCGTGCAGCCGGGCGAGGAGTCGATACGTGAGAGCAGGTCGGTAACGCTCGGCAATGGGATCAGCGTGACTGCATCGGGGAACAGTGGAGGAGTCCGCGCTGGACTCGTCCATGCATCTTGTGTGAAGACACCCTGGCCCCGGTGAGTCCCCAAGACAAGATCGCACCATTGAGCATTGTTCTCGGCTCCGAGTTTCTGCCACTCGTTCACGCTGCCGAGTGTCGCATGCTTGGGGAGTGACCAGCCTGCCTCGGTACGCCGGGATTGGGGCAGGGAACATCAAGAGGGTGCGAGTCGGCTCATCGGGTCGAACTCGCCCAATCGGCCGGTCGATCAGCCGAGCGTCGAGGGATTCTCAGCCTTCACTCTCGACATCGGACCCGGCTTCGGGTGTGCCAGTCGCGGCGGCCTCCGCTGAGGTGGTTCCGATGAGCTGGCGCAGCGTGTTGGCCGCAGCCGCCACTGCGGCGGGCGCGGGCGAAGCGGCGGAGACGTTGGCCGACTGAATGGCCTCGTAGACCTCTTGGCGGTGTACCTCGATGTCGTGGGGAGCGTCGATGCCCAGCCGGACGTGGTCACCACGGACCTCGAGCACCGTCACGACAATGGTGTCACCGATCCGGATGCTCTCATGGGACCGGCGGCTCAAGACCAGCACGCGCCGCCTCCTCGGGGATCTCGCGTCAAGCAGCGAGTATATGTCCAGCTCACCGCGAGTCTGAGGGACCTCCGGGGTCGTTGTGCTGGGTTTGGGTCGGTGGCTGGCCCTGGGTGCGCATCCTCGCCATCTGCACCTCGTACTCGCGGCGGGTCACCGCATCGGCGTAGCGATCGAGCACGGCTTGGACGATGGAGGCTAGGACCCAGCAGACGAGGATGGCGCCCAGGAACCGAACGAGCGCGGCCGTGGTGCCGATAGCCCCGCTCAAGACGTCGGGCACCATCGGCAGGCAGACGACGACGGCGGCGGCCAATACCCACTCGGGTCGGCGCACGCCCATGGGTCAGGCTCCCTCGATCGCGCCGGTCGAGGAACGGCCCGCGGCACGGACCAGGAGGAGACGGGCAGCAATGAGTGCGGCCCACAGCGCCGGGGTGGCGGGGCGCCCGTCGAGGCTGGCCACCGGGATGCCGGCGGCGAGACCGTCGGCCGGGCTGGTGGTCGCCCAGAGATCCTCGAGGGCGAGCGCGTCCAGGCCGCCGAGACCCTCAGCCCAGGCGGCGAGGTCCTCAGACTTGTGCGTCGCCGGAGCGACACCCCAGACGGCGGTCGGCGCCAGGGCGGCCAGCATCTGGGTGGCCCAACGGTCGGGTTCGGCCGAGACCGGCGCGTGCATGGCGACGACGAGTGGGTGGGGGAGGCGCCGGCTGCGCTCGGCCAGGTCGGCCGCCTCGTCCGGCGCAGCCACGAGCAGGCGCGCCGCCACGCCGCGGCGATGACGGGCCTGCGAGGCCACGACGATGGTCTCGAGGTCGATCCCTTCGCGGTAGGCCAGGGCGGCGGCACACTCGAGGGTGCGGTCGAGGTCACCGACCATGACGAGCAGGCTGCCCGGTCGATCGGGGGGTACGGGAGCGGCCGCGAGTTGCTGGAGGGCCGAGGTCAACGCGACCTCGACGTAGGTCTGCGCGTCGTCCGACGTGCTGAGCGCCTCGAGGCAGGACAGCACGGTGGACTCGGGTAGCAGTCCGGCGGGCAGGCCAAGGGCGGACAGGGCGGGTCGGATCGTGGACCCGGAGTCGGCGATTGGTGACGCCGCCGAGGCGTGGACGGCCTCGTCCGTGAAGAGGTCTGCCGCGAGCACGTGCGACGACGGCGCTGCTTGCGGCGTTGCCGGCTGGGGGGCGGCGGCCGCGATGGCGTCGATCCATGCACCGCTGAGGGTTCCTCCGGCGGTGACCGGCCACGGTGGCGTCGCCGCGACAGCCATGTGGTCGCCGGTGGGCTGCGGCGTCTCCGCGGCAGCCGGCGTCATCTGCGTCGACCGGGTCGAGTTGGTCGCGGTGTCACTGGTGGCCGGTCCGGCGAGGTCGGCGATGTCAGCGGCGTTGTCCGTGTTCACCGTGTTGACGGCTACTCCGTCGCCGGTGACCGTGTCGCGGGCGATGGCCGAGAGCATGGCGGCGAACGACGCCTTCTGCGTCGACGGCATCCGGGCTTCCGAGCCCAGGGCCGGCGGGCTCGGAGGCGGCGTCGACGCGGCGGCCACGGGCGTCGCACCAGCACCGGCACCGGCACCAGCACCAGCACGTCAGCACCAGCATCGGTCGACGTCCCGGAGATCTCGAGCACGTCCTCGGTCACGTCGACCAGGTCCGACCAGCTGCGGGCGCCCGGGCACCGGGTCCGTCCGCCGACACAGAGTCCGGCGCGCCCGACGCGGCGGCGACCTCGTCGTCGAACTCGATAACCACTTCGAAGTGTTCACGGGCGAAGAAGCCGGCGACGCCGCCCCGCCGCACCCGGTCCGCACTGGCGACCCGCCCGCCGGGGCCGGCCTCGTTCATGGCCCGGGCGAGGAGCTCCTCCAGGTCCGGTCCGTCAAGCTGCAACGATTTCGTGGGCAAGGTGCACCGTCCCCAGTCTCTCGAGTTTCACGTTGGTCGCGACTTCGTTGACGCCCATGACGTGCAGGCGCGGCACGGGGCCGTGCAGCATGCGCTGGAGCGCCGGGCGCAGGCGGGACGAGCAGAGCAGCACCGGTTGGTGGCCGGCCTGCTCGGCCTGCTCGGCCAGCGTGGCCGTCTGTTGGGCCAGGCGCTCGGCCAGGCCCGGGTCGATCATGAGGACGAGACCGAGATCGCCCGGCGTCACGGCATCGAGCAACATGCGCTCGTCGACCGCGTCGATGGTGATGACGAACAGCGTCCCGTCCTCGGCGTAGAGCGCGGTGATGGCCGGGCCGAGCGCGCCCCGGGCCGCCTCGAGCAGCGCGTCCGGATCCTTGGTGACCCGGGCCCGCTCGCTGACCGCCTCGGTGATGCGGCCGAGGTCACGGATCGGCACACCCTCGTTGAGCAACTCGCACAGGACGCGCTGGAGCTCGCTCAGGCCGAGGTTGGCCGCCGCCATCTCCTCCATGACGACCGGCTCACGCTCCTTGACGAGGTCGAGCAGCGTGCGCAGCTGTTGGGTCGAGAGGAGCCGGCCGGCGTTGTCGGCGATGACCTCGCCGAGGTGCGTCGTGATGACCGACGAGCGATCGACCACGGTGACGCCGGCCATGAGCGCCTGCTGGCGCAGCTCGGTCGGGACCCACTTGGCCGCCAGACCGAAGACGGGCTCGACCGTCGACTCGCCGGGCAACGCCTCGATGCCGTCGCCGATGCAGAGCAGCCGTCCCGGAGGCGCCATGCCGCGGCCGGCCTCGACCCCGTGCAGGCGGATGCTGTAGGTGCCCTGGGCCAGGTCGAGGTTGTCGCGGGTGCGCACGGGCGGGACGATCAGGCCGAGGTCGCCGGCCACCTTGCGCCGCAGGCCCTTGACCCGGTCCAGCAGGTCGCCCCCGTCGCCGACGAGGTCGATGAGGTCGAGCGCCAGTTCGAGTTCGAGGGGGTCGACGCGCACCTCGCCGGCCAGGGCGGCGGGGGAGTCGACCTCGGGGGCCGATTCGATCAGCTCGTCGACGGGGGTGGGGGCCAGTGCCGCTCGGCGGAAGCGGCTCGATGCGAAGAACAGCAGCCCCCCGACGATCAGGAAGGCGATGTGGGGCAGGCCGGGGATGATGGCCAGGGCCAGCATGACGACGGCGGCCACGCGCACCGCGTTGTGCTGGCGTCGCAACTGGGTGAGAACGTCGGTCCCGAAGTCGTCCTCGGTGGTGGCCCGGGTGACCATGATGCCGGTCGAGATGGAGAGCAGGAGAGCCGGGATCTGCGAGACGAGGCCGTCGCCCACGCTCAGCAGGCTGTAGGTGTGGACGGCCTGGCTGGGCGTGAGGTGTTGCTGGAGGATGCCGACGGCGAAGCCGCCGAGCAGGTTGATCAGGGTGATGATGATGGCGGCGATGGCGTCGCCACGGACGAACTTGGAGGCACCGTCCATGGCCCCGTAGAAGTCGGCCTCGTTGGCGATCTCCGCTCGGCGCGCGTTTGGCCTGCGCCTCGTTGATGGAGCCCGAGTTCAGGTCGGCGTCGATGGCCATCTGCTTGCCGGGCATGCCGTCGAGGGTGAATCGAGCTGCGACCTCGGCCACGCGGCCCGAACCGGCGGTGACCACCACGAACTGGATGACGATCAGGATGAGGAAGACGACCATCCCGACGATGAGCGAGCCGCCGACGACGAAGCTGCCGAACGACTCGATGACGGCGCCGGCGTAGCCGTGCTCGAGGACGAGGCGGGTGGCGCTGACGTTGAGGGCCAGCCGGAACATGGTGGCCACGAGGAGCAGCGTGGGGAAGGCCGAGAACTCGAGCGGCTTCTTGACGTGCATGCTCATGAGCATCACGATCACGGCCGCCGAGATGTTCAGGCTGATGAGCACGTCGAGGACGTACGGCGGCATCGGCACGATCAGCATGACGACGATCCCGACCACCCCGGCCGGGATGCCGATCAGGCCGATCCGATTGCGCGTCATCACACCTCTATGAATGCTGGTCGGCCGGTCCCTGGCCGAAGGTGTGAGCGCCGTCCGGTGGCTGCTCGTTCTCTCGTTCTCCCCTGCTGTATCGGCGCAGGAAGAACAGGTCTTTAGCCGGCTCGGGACAGTGTCCCGGCGGCCTTACGGTCGACGGCGTTGGCCTTGCCGCTCGTCGCCGATCTCCGGCGCCCGTACCTGGCGCCGACACCCGTTTCGCTGCCCGTGACCATCCCCGACCCCGTCACGTCGATCACCGCCACGTGCGGCGGCGGCGTCACGCGGCTCAGGTCGACGGGCCCGTCCCGCAGCTCGAACGCGTGGTCGTCGTCGCCGCTGGCGCCGTGGCCGGCCAGGAAGCTGCGCACGGCCATGTTGCGCCCGCTGTCGGCATAGTCGAAGGCGAGCGACGGCCCGAAGCGGTCGAGCAGGCAGTGGGCCAAGGCATCATCGATCCCCATCCCGATCACCCGGCAACTCACGACCATGTGCGTGATCCGGTGGCTGGCCGGGTCGAGCAGCGCCGCGCGCGACCAGGCCGTAGTCGTTGGACGCGTCCCGCGTGTGGGCCACGACGAGACGACGTCCGGCGGCCAGCGCCCGGGACAGCTCGCCCTCGCTGATGCGGCCGCCGTTGAGGTTCCACTGGTTCGTCTTGTTGATCAGCTGCACGGCCCGCTGCGGCGGCAGCCGAGCGAGCGTCGTCCACCTCACTCACCCGGCACGACAGCCCGAGCGTGGCCAGGAAGTCGTCGGCCGTCCCGGCGGCGGCGTGCTGCTCGAGCAGCGCGTGCTGGCGCACCGTGGCCGAGCGGTTCGCGTCCTCGGCCGTGACCCGGGCCCGCTGTGTGAAAGGGCTGAAGAGCAGCTCACGACGCACGTAGTTGAGCTCGGCCCCGAGGATGCGCATGGTCGGGAAGGCAGCCTGGACCTCCTCGCGCTCGAGCGGGTTGTCGTCGACGAAGACGGCGGCGTCGGCTCCGATGTTGAGCTCGGCCAGGATCTCGCCGACCGTGACCGACTTGGGGCGGAAGTCGATGCGCACGACGTCGAAGTCGTCCAGGCTCAGCGAGCAGCCGAGCGGCACCTCCGCGTAGTCCCGCAGGATGCGGTCCCAGTGCGTCCGGATGTAGGCCTCGTCGTTCTTGCTCGCAACGGCGAGGAGGACACCGCGCTTCTTGCAGGATCTTGAGGGCCTCGACGAGGCCCTGGGGCCGTCCGTTCCACGAGCCCACCACCTGATCGGAGGCCAGGCCCCGCCACAGGGTGTTGTCGAGATCGACGATGACCGCCTTGACCTGCCCGCGGCCCGAGAGCACGACGAGTCGGGTGCAGACCTCGCGGACGATGGCTTCGTAGAAATGGGCGGAGCGGATGTCGAAGCTGCGCAGCAGGGGGATCGTGGCGACCGGCTCGTCGCGCTCGACCCAGTCGTCGTAGGGGTCGAAGGGGATGCGGTGGGCGTAGTGGGCGATCGGGCCATCGTCCACGTAGTTCTTGCCGATCATGGACGCCGTCTCGTTGGCGTCGATGTACCAGGCCTGTGCGTGCACGTCGCACCACTCGATGATGACGTCGTTGAGGCAGCGCACGAAGTACTTGAGGTTGGACAGGTCCGGGGTGTGGAAGGAGACGCCCATGGGGTTGATGCAGGGCTCGACGAAGCCGGTCACGAAGTGCGGGGTGTCGTCGTGGCCGACGAGGACCGAGTCCAGATAGGCCACGAGGTGGGCCCGCGACTCCTCGAAGAGCCGCCGGTGGTCGGGATGGACCACGATGTCGTCGAGCGTGTCGGCGTGCATGTAGCGGAGCGGCGGCACGACCAGCCGGGCTGTGGCCCGCGCGGCCCCCGACGGCGGCGAGGAGATGGGGTGGTTCTGGAGGGTGTGGTACGAGGAGATCACGACGCCCGAGTTGGGCCGCCACGGCCTGGACCTGCTGCTCCATGAAGTAGGCCTCGCAGCTGCCCACGATCTCGAGCGTCATGGAGTCGCTGGTCCAGCCGCGTGGGTAGAGGTTCTCGGGGCTGTAGAGGGCCGTGGTGGCGCAGTGGGGCAGGTAGACCCCGTGCAGCCAGCGCTCGTAGGCCGGGACCGAGACCGCCCCAGTCGAAGATGAAGTCGGGCGGGACGGTGGTCAGGATCTGCTGTGTCTCGGCACTGTCACGTGCTGAGCACGCCGTGGAGCCCGGTGCCCACGAGTTCGGGGGCGGGGTCCACGACGATGCGGTCGCGCAGGTGGAGGGGTAGGCGGGCGGCGGCTTGCGCCGTGACATCGCCCGGGAGGAGCGACACGAGGCGCAGGTGCGGGAAGAGCCCGGTGACGCAGCGCCCTTCGATCCCCTCGAGGACGTCGAGCTGGTGGAATGCCACGAAGAACTGCAACGGTGGTCCTCCTTCAGTTCGTGACGCCGGCGCCGGACGGTTGTTCGTTGCCCGTCGAGAGCTTCGATCACCTCGAGGCCTGGTATCGGCGAAGTTTCACGAATCCTTGAGAGTTCGTGGGCACAGGGCGGCGTCGTTCCGGCAACGACGGTCGGCCGTCCGCCGCCTACAAAAAGGTCCTCAACAGAAGGCTCGATCGCGACGACCATCCAGTTCGTGCCCCACGGCGGAAGTCGTAAGTCCGGCAGTCGAGCGCGCGCCGGCGGGCGCGTGACGCCGCGACGCGCTCCGGGCGGCGGCGGCAGCCACCGCGGCGGCGGGTCGGCCACCCGGGTTGAAGCGGCAGGCGCGTCTGGCGCTACCAGCGGCGCCGCCTCCGGCGAGCCAGTACCACCCAGGGTGCGAACACAAGCGGTCGGCGGCGCAGCGAGGGCGCCCCGCCCACGGCACACATGCCGCTGCTCTGGCAGGCACCGCTCTTCAACTTCAGCGGCTACGGGGACGAGGCTCGGGCCATGATCCTGGGCATGCAGCACCGGGGTTACCCGGTGACGGCGCGCTCGTGGGGCACCGACGATGCCCGAGTTCGTGGACCAGATGGCCGCGTCGGCCCCGGACCGGCTTATCGCCCTGCACCGAGCGACCCAGTTGCCGCTCGGACATCCGTTCGTCTCCGTGTTGCACGTGCCGGGCTACGCGGCCACGCGGGTTCACGGTGCCTCGGCCAACGTCATTCGCACCATGTTCGAGACCGATTCCATCCCGCCGGACTGGGTGGGTCGCATGAACCAGATGGACGAGGTCTGGGTCGCCGACAGCCTTCAACGCCGAGACCTTTGCCACGGCCGGGGTCACCGTGCCCATCCACGTGGTGCCCGGGGGAGTCGACGCCACGCTTGTTCCGGCCCGCCTTGCGCCCGTTGCGCATTCCGGGCGTACGGGGCACGGTGTTCCTCTCCATCTTCGAGTGGGCATTCCGCAAGGGCTGGGACGTCCTGCTCTCGGCCTGGGCGGAGGCCTTCAGCCCTGAGGACGACGTGTCGCTGGTGCTGCGGACGGCAGCGGTCACGGGCACCATCGGGACGCCCGCACCGATTGAGCAGCGTATCGACGACCATCTCGCTGTCCTCGGCAAGGGGCGTACCGACGTGGCGCCGATCATCGTGCTCGAGCGTCCCCTGAGCCGGCCGACCTGCCCCGGCTCTATGCGGCCGCCGACGTGTACGTCAGCGCGTCGACGAGGCGAAGGATGGGGCCGCCCACTGCTCGAGGCCATGGCCTGCCGGCTCCCGGTCGTGGCGACGCGCTGGAGCGGGAACCTCGCCTTCATGAACGACGAGAACAGCCTCCTGCTCGACATCGAGGGGCTACGCGCAGATCGACAGCCGAGCCGAGTTCGCGTTCTACCGCGGCCACCGCTGGGCCGAGCCCTCGCAGACCCACCTGAGCGAGGTGCTCGTGCGCCTGTCCGGCGACCCGGCGTTGCGCAAGCGCATCGGGGCGCGGGCCCGAAGCGACGTGGAGCGTCACTGGCAGTGGAAGCACGTGACCCAGGCTGTGGCCGATCGAGTCGAGGCTCTGGCGAAGGACTCCGGTTTTGGTGCGACGACGGCCTGCGGGATCCGGAGCGGAGCCGGCCTACGTCCGGCCGCTCCACGTCAACTGGGAGGGCGACTTCTATGCCCACCACAGCCTGGCCGGGGTCAACCGCGCCCTGGCCACCCGCCTGGCCATGAGCGGGGCCATCAGCGTCACGCCGCTGAGCCGGGAGGCACCTCCGTTCGCGCCCGACACCGCGGTCGAGGTCGAGCGGATCATTCGCTCCCTGCCGCCACTGGCCAGCCAGAGCAAGGCCGACGTAGTCGTGCGGCTTCGCTGGCCGCCCGACCTGTCTTCCACGGGGTCGACGCCTCTCGTGTTGATCCAGCCCTGGGAGTACGGAGGCATCCCCTCTGCCTGGATCCCCCAGATCCAGCGCCACGTGAGCGAGGTCTGGTGCTCGAGCACGTGGGTCAAGGAGTGCTACGTGCGCAGCGGGGTACCCGAGTCGAAGGTGGCTGTCGTGCCTCTCGGCGTCGACACCGACCGCTTCACGCCCGACGGACCGGCCTATCCGCTGGCCACGACCAAGTCGCGCCGCCTGCTCTTCGTCGGTGGGACGATCCCGCGCAAGGGCATCGACGTCCTCCTGCGTTCGTACCTCGACACATTCAGCGCGGACGACGACGTCTGCCTGGTGGTCAAGGCGTTCGGCTCCGGCCACGTCTACAAGGGTTCGACCATCGACGACCAGTTGCGCGCCGTGGCCGAGGATCCGACACTCGGCCGAGGTCGAGCTGATCGACGACGAGCTCAGCGAAGAGCAGGTACCCATGCTCTACCGGAGCTGTGACGTGCTGGTGCACCCCTACCGCGGCGAGGGGTTCGGCCTGCCGATCGCCGAGGCCATGGCCAGCGGCCTCCCCGTGGTCGTCACCGGCTACGGCGCCTGCCTCGACTTCTGCGACGAGGACAACGCACTGTTCGTGCCGGCCACCGAGACTCCGATCGAGATGTCCGACGTAGGGCCCTCGCCGATCGGCTACTGGTGGGCGGAACCCGACGCCGACGCGCTCGGCGGGATCCTCCGACGCGTCGTCGACGAGCCGGAGGTCCTCGACGGCCTCGGGGCGGCGGGACGCGCGCGGATCCTCTCGGACTACACCTGGGACGCGGCGGCGGCCATCGCGTCCGAACGCCTGCTGGCTCTGACGGGCCGCGGCGACACCGACTGACCCAGACAAACCGATCCAGGCGTCGGCCGGCGACGACGGACGTCACAGCGAAGGTCCTGCTTGAGGATCAAGGCAGTGCCGTCGACCCACCTCGTCGTCAGCCTTCAGCGGCGACGGCGCGTCAGCGGGTGTGCGTCAGCGGGGATCGCCCGAGAGCGCGAGGCCCGGTTCCTCGAGCAACGCCGGGCAGAGCATCGTGGTCTCGGCCGCGATAGTCGCCCGCTCCTCCTCGGTCGCCGCGTTGACGATGTCGCCGAAGCAGGCGGGCAGCCGAGGATCGCCGAAGAGTTTGAAGCCCGCCGCGACGGTCCGGGCCCGTTCGACGGTGAGGCGCTGCTCGTCGCGGGCAATGAAGACGAGCGGGCACGAGCCCTCCAGGCCGCAGCTCGCGCAGACGGGCGGACCACTGCAGGGCGCGCTCGAGCGGCAGGCGCCGGGCCAGCGTGGCCGCCGTAGCCAGCACGGCCAGGCTTTCGGCCGGGCGGCATTCGAAGCAGGCCTCCAGGACACGGTCGGCGACGTCCTCGCGGAGCTGCAACACCTGGGCCAGGAACTGAGGCAGTTGATCGGCCGGCAGGGCGAGGGCGAGGTCACTCGAGCGAGCGACCGGCCCGGTCGAGGTACTCGACCACGATGCCGAGGTGCGAGTCGAGGACGCCCCGGTCGGCCAGGACGCTGAGCAGCGCGTCGGCCGCCTCGCCGGAGCGGCCCAGGGCGGAGAGCGATTCGGCCCGCTGCTGGGCGAACATGGTGGCGTCGTATTCGAAGCCGTCGTCGTCGAACTGCGACTGGTCGACCACCTCGAACAGGGCGAGGGCTTCCTCGTGGCGGCCCTGCTGGCGGGCGATGTTGGCCTCGAGCACCTCGACCAGCACCATCTTGTCGCTGATCTCGCGTAGATCGTTAAGCGCCACGAGTGCTTCGTCGAACCGGCCCAGGGCGACGAGCGCGTCGACCACGGTGCGGTGGGCCAGGCGGCGGGTGATCAGGTTCGTGGTCGACTCCGCGCCGCGCCGGCAGTAGTCGAGGGCCTGCTCGGGCTTGCCGGCCGTCATGTACGACCGCCCCAAGCTGGTGAGCGAGAAGCCCTTGTCCCAGCCTTCGGACCGCTCGACTTCGGCTTCGGCCACCCGCAGGTTGCGCTCGGCCTTCCCCCTCGAGGTCATGGCCTCGGAGGTGTAGCCGGTGTGGTGGATGCCGCACCGCGTCGCATCAGGGCCGTGGTGGCCACGGGGCGGTGCGTGCCCCGGCCGGCGACCTGCTCGTGGAGCCGGCCGGCCCACTCGCAGCGCGAGCGGCGGAAGAAGCGGCAGGCCGAGTGGACGAACATGGAGCCCACGGCGCCCGTGGCGTTCTCGATCACGACGCTGAAACCGTCCACCTCGGGCCCGGTCCGGGCCAGGGAGGCCCGGAGCGCAGGGACGTCGGGGCAGCGCAGGGTCTCGTCGGCATCGAGCCAGGCGATCCAGTCGCCGGAGCAGGCGGCCAACGCCTCGTTGCGGGCCCGGGAGAAGTCGTCGTCCCAGTAGCCCTCGAGGACCGTCGCCCCGAACTCCTTGGCCAGGGCCACGGTGCCGTCCGTCGAGCCGGTGTCGTAGACGACGATCTCGTCGGCCAGGCCCTCGAGCGAGGCCAGGCACGAGGGCAGGTTGTCCTCTTCGTCCTTGACGATCAGGCAGGCCGAGACCAGCGGGAACGGCTTCGGGCACGGCCGCACCCCAGCGCTCCTCGAGGCGGGTCCGGTTGGCCTCGCGCCGGTCGAACCAATCGACGCCGTTGGCTGCGTAAGTCCGGTGTCCGGCGTGGTGCACGAACGAGCCGTTGGCCACCCGCAGCTGCCAGGCCTTGGCGGTCAGGCGCCGGCAGAGGTCGTCCTCTTCGATGCCGCCGACCAGCGTCGTCCTCGTCGAAGCCCATGACCTCGTCGAGCGCGGAGCGGCGCACGGCCAGGCAGAACGAGCCCAGGAGCTCGGCCTTCGAGACGTCGCCGCGGTGGGCCCGTTCCCAGTCCCGGGCGAACTGGCGCATGGCGTGGGTGTCACCGTCGAGGTACGACGCCCCGTCGGCGGCCTGAGGCCCCGAGCAGAAGTTCGACCGCGGGCCGACGGCACCGACCGCCGGGTCCTCGAACGGGCGCCAGGAGTGTGTCGAGCCAGTGCCCGGTCAGGACCGTGTCGTTGTGCAGGAACACGATCAGGCCGTGCTGGGCCAGGCCCGCTCCCAGGTTGTAGGCCTCGGCCAGGCCCAGGTTGGTACTCGTTGGTCACGACCTCGGCCCACGAGAAGAGCTTGAGTCGGGCCGCCGTGGCATCGGTCGAACCGTTGTCCACGACGATGACCTGGTCCTGGACGCCCAGCGTGGGACGGAGCGACTCCAGGCACGCCTGGGTCTGATCCCAGGCGTTCCAGGCCGGCACCACGACAGTGGCAGGGGGTCGGCGCATGCTCTGGTATCGGGCGTCCGGCCGTGAGGGGTTGAGCGGAGCCGGATCCGACAACGCCGCGACAACATCGCCGAATTCGGTCCTCAAGCTGCGTCGGGCCAGGCCCGAGTTAATCATCGGTGCCCAGATTCGGGCGAGGAGGGGGAACCCGTTGACCTCGGTGAAGGGAACCGACATTAGGACAAGCGCCCCATGGAGGGGGCCTAACTAGGAGGAACGGATGTCTTCCCTTGTAGTCAACACAAACATTGCGGCGATTGACGCCTACAACAACTTGAACGCCACCGACACGGCGATGTCGAAGGCGATCTCACAGTTGTCGTCAGGTCTTCAAATCCAAAGCGCCGCCGACAACCCGGCTGGGTACGTGGTCTCTCAGGACCTGCTTTCCCAGTCGAACGGATACCAGCAGGCAGTGTCGAACGCCCAGAACGGCGTTTCGATGATTCAGACGGCGAACGGCGCGCTCAACCAGATCTCGTCGCTTCTCCAGACGATGGACTCGCTGGCCATCAACTCCTCGAACGGTGCCACCAACAGCTCGCAGTCGCTGTCGGCCAACCAGCAGGAGTTTGCGGCTCTGCAGAACCAGATCGACCAGATCGCCAACACCACGTCGTTCGGTTCCACCGAACCTGTTGGACGGCTCGTTCTCGGGTCAGGTGCTGCAGGTCGGCGCCTTCGACAACACGAACCAGCAGCTGACGATCACCATTCAGGCCGCCACCTCGGCGTCCCTGGGTGTGTCCACGACGTCGATCTCGGTCGGTAGCGCCGTGTCGGCTCAGGCCGCGATCTCGGCTGTCCAGGCCGCCATCAACACCGTGGCGTCCATCGAGGCCAACGTCGGTGCGGTCCAGGACCAACTGACGGCCATCGTGGCCAACCTCACCGTTGGTCAGCAGAACCTCCAGTCCGCCTACAGCGGCCTGGTCGACGTCAACTTCGCTCAGGCGACGGCGACGTTCAGCACCGACCAAATCCTGATGCAGTCGGGTGTGTCGATGCTTTCACAGGCGCAGCAGGAGCCTTCGCTCGTCCTGAAGCTCCTGCAGTAACCAGTTGTGTCCGTCGTCCCCGGAAGTGGTCCACGTGGTCCCGACCGCTTCCGGGGACGCGGCGCATTCGTCGCTCTTCGCCTTGTTGATGTCGCAGGACGGCCGACGCCAACTGCCGCCCACTGAGTCGTTCTGACCCCCCGCCGCACGCACGAAAGGAGCACGAGTTCATGACGGTCGCCGCCTCCTCGAGCTCCAGTGCAGGTGGGACACCGTCGATTGTCGACAACGGCCTCATCTCTGGCCTCAACACCCAGGCGATCATCCAGGCCCTGATGACGAGCTATCAGGAGCCGATCACCGATCTGCAGAACCAGCAGAGCAACTTGAACTCGCAGGCGGCCGACTACCAGGCGATCAACAAGGATCTCCTGACGTTCGAGACCGCAGCACAGGCCCTGACCACCACCTCGGGCTGGGGAGCGGTCAAGGCCACCTCGTCTGACGCCAGCGCAGTCACCGCAACGGCCGCCTCGGGCACGCCGTCCGGATCGGTGTCGTTCAACGTCCTGTCCCTCGCCGCGGCCAACTCGCTGGTCTCGTCCGGCACGGTCGCCTCGACCGCGGACGTCGTCGACACCGAATCCGACGTTCCTCCTGGCCCAGGGCGGCGGGCAGTACGGGCTGGCCAATCTGGCCGCCGGGACGGGGCTGACCGTCGGCTCCCACTCCATCGTCGTCTCCCAGGCCTCCGCGGCCGCCTCGACCACGGGCACGGGCGGCGTGGGCAACCAGACCGGCGTGACGATCGGAGCCGGAAACGACACGGTCAACGTGAGCGTCAACGGCACCGCCTACACACTGAACATCGGCCGACAGCCCGGCGGGGGGCTACACGGGCGCCGGCCTCCTGACCGCCGTGCAGTCGGCCATCGGCGCGGCGGGCGCGTCCGGCGTTCTGCAGGCCGGCTACGACAACAACGGCAATCTGATCCTTTCCACGGCCGACCAGGGCAGTTCGCAGAACTTGCAGGTGACCGGCGGATCCGCCCTGGCCACGCTGGGGCTGAGCACCATGGCCAGCCGCATCCACGGGCGTCGACGGCGTCGTCACGGTGGACGGGACGGCCAACACGCTGACCGACGTGACGGCCGGAGGCACGGTGAGCCTCAACTCCGGCTCGGGCGGCACCATCTCGGCCACGTTGAACGCGCTGAGTGCGCTGCCGACGGTCAACAGCTCACTGCTCTCGACCGGCACGGTCACGGCGACCAACATCTCGACCGGCAACGGGTCCCTGGCCGACATGGTGGCCAACATCAACTCGGCCGGGACCGGCATCATCGCCTCGGCCGTCCAGACCGGCACCAACCAGTACATCATGCAGCTCTCGTCCTCGAGCACCGGCACCGCGGCCGACCTCTCGGTCGACGCCGGGGCCTTCTCGTCGTCCTCGTTGGGGGCGCTGCGGACCGCCACGGCGGGCTCGAACGCGCAGATCGAGGTCGGTGGTGCCGGGGGCTACACGCTCAACTCGCAGACCGACACCTTTTCCGGGCTTCTGCCCGGGCTCTCCGTGACCGTGGCGTCGCCGACGACCACCCCGGTGACCGTGACCGTGGCGCCCGACGCCGACGCCATGTCCACCGCCGTCGGCAGCTTGGTGACCGCGGCCAACACGGTCCTGTCGGACATTCAGCAGTACGCCGGGTACAACGCGTCCACCAAGGTGGCCGGACCCCTGATGGGCTCGGCCGTGCTCGAGAACCTGCAGAACCAGATCCTCGGCACGTTCGCCTCGACCGCGGGGTCGTCGACGCTGGGCAACGGCGCCAGCGTCGGCGTCACGCTCGAGCAACGGCCAGATCAGCTTCGACCAGTCGAAGTTCGAGACGGCCTTCACCGCCAACCCGAGCGGCGTGGCCGACCTCTTCACCGAAGGCGGCAGTTTCACCCCGTCCTCGCCGTCGTACAACGGCGCGGTCAGCTTCTCCTACGCGTCGCCGACCTCCCAGGCCGGAAGCTACGACGTCACGATCACCAACTCGGCCACCCAGGCCACGGATGCCGGGTCGACGCTGGCCGGTGGTGCCGTCAGCGCAGCGGAGACGCTTGAGCATCGCGGCGAACGGCTTGAGCGTGAACTACGCCACCACGGCCGGGGAGAGCCTGGCCAACGTGGCCAGCGGGATCAACGCCGCACTCGCCGGCGCCGGGATTTCTCTCTCGGCGCAGGTGCTGAACGGCCAGCAACTCGAGCTGACGTCGTCGGACTTCGGCAGCGCGGCCGCCTTCTCCGTGACCTCCAGCGACACCGGAGCGGGGACCACCGGCCTGGCCGGGCCGACGGCCGGGACCGCGGCATCCTTCGCCGGTACCGACGTGGCCGGGACCATCAACGGGGTGGCGGCCACCGGGTCGGGACAGTTCCTGAGCGCTCCGGTCTCGGATCCGACACTGGGCGGGCTTTCGCTGCAGATTTCGGTGAGCGGGATCACCTCGTCGACCGACCTGGGCACGTTCGACTACCAGCCCGGCATCGCCCAGAGCCTCAACAGCCTGACCACCGCGATGTCGAGCCCGGTAAACGGCGCCATCACCCTGGCCGCGCAGGGCCTCACCACGCAGGCCACCAGCATGAACACGGAGATCTCGTTCGACCAGACAGCTGGCTGCGGCCGAGCAGAAGTCGCTCCAGGCCGAGTACAGCCAGCTCGAGGTGACGCTGGGGACGATCAAGAACCAGAGCTCGGCCCTCTCCAGCGCGCTGTCCAGCCTGAGCTGAGCGGCACGACGCAGCAACGAAACGACGACGTAGAGGCTGAGGGGGACCATTGCCTTCACCGGCGGCCAAGGCCGAGGAGATGAAGCGGCGCTACCAGCGCGAGGCCGTCATCACGGCCACGCCGGCGGCGCGCCTGAACATGCTCTTCGACAAGATGATCCTCGAGCTGGGCCAGGCCGACAACGGCTTCGAGCAGAACGATCTCAAGGCCATCAACGACGGGCTCTGCCGGGCCCAGGACATCCTGCTGGCCCTGCGGGGCACCCTGCGGACCGACCTGTGGTCGGGGGCCAACGATCTGTCACAGCTCTACTTCGCCCTGTACAAGGAGCTGCTCGAGGCCAACATGCAGAAGAACCGTGACAAGGCGCAGCGGGTCCTCGCGGTGGTCCAGGACCTGGCCGAGGCCTGGCGCCGGGCGGCCGAGCAGGAGACCGGCGGCAAGTTGGCCGCCACGGCGAGTGCGGCGGCGGTCGGCGCGTGACCGCTCCCGGGCGACAGGCCCCGGCCCAGCAGACGCCGTCGGACCATGCGGCCTGGGTCAGCGAACTCGAGGCCATGGAGGCCTACCTGAGCGCGCAACGTGAGGCCTTCTCGTATCGCGACGTCGAACGCCCGCCACTGCGCGAACCGAGCGCGTTGGACCAGCTCGGCCCGCTGCCCGAGTCCCTGCGGCCACGGGCAGAACAGCTCCTCCGGGCCACCCGTGCCTTCGAGGGCGAGATCGTCGACGCCCGTTCGTCGGTCGCGGCCGCGCTGCGCTCGGCCGAGCGAGGGCGACGCACGCGTGCCGCCTACGTCGACGCCCGCGTCTGATCGAACTCGTCGAGTTTCACGAACCGATCAACGCCCCGCGCTGCGGCTAAAGGTCAATCCGCATCTCTCCGAAGAAGAGAGTGCGGGCAGGGACTGCCAGCGGTAATCGCCCAGGAAGGGCACGGAGGTGCGACGCACGTGCGTAACAGCGCGGGGCGACGCCGTCGACGTGACATCCAAGAGGTGGTGACCGTGTCCCCGAGCAGTACCGGCAGGGCGAATGACGACGCCCGCACAGGACCGGAGGCTCACCCATGGTGATCCCCCCCATCCCGCCGACTCCACCGGCGCCACCGACCGCTCCGGCCGGAGCCTCATCCGCCGGCGCCTCCTCGACCTCGTCGGCGTCCGACGGTTTCTCCAACAGCGTCCTCAACGCGGTCGACCAGCTCCAGAGCGCGCAGACCAACGCCTCGAGTCAGGCGGCACAGGTGGCAGCCGGCCAGGGAAACATCGGCGACGCCATGATCGCCGCCACCCAGGCCTCGGTGGACACGCAGGTGACCCAGGCGCTGACGACCAAGGCCCTTGACGCGTTCAACTCCATCATGGACATGAGCTTCTAGTGGCGCTCGTCGCCGCAGCCGACGTCGACCGCTGGCGGGCCGGCGCCCGCCGCTTCGCCGACGGGTTCACCCCGGGCCAGAAGGCCGTCACCCTGGTCGCCGTCGCCATCATGGTGATCGGCGGCTACTTCTTCATGAGCGTGGTCTCCAAGCCGAGCTACGCGCCGCTCTTCACCAACCTCCAGCCCTCCGACGCCGCGGCCATCACCCAGAAGCTCACGTCCGACCACGTCCCCTACCAGCTCCAGGACGGCGGCGATTCGATCTTCGTCCCGCAGAACGACGTCGACCAGGAGCGCATCGCCATGGCCTCGGCCGGCCTGCCCGCCTCCAGCTCCAACGTCGGCCTCGGGATCCTCGACAAGGAGGGGATCACCACCTCGCAGACCACCCAGCAGGCCGACTACCTCCAGGCGCTCCAGGGTGAGCTGCAGCAGACGATCGAGTCGATCCACGGGGTGACCGGGGCCCAGGTCAACCTGGCCATGCCCGAGGCCAACACCTTCGCCGTCAACAACGCCACGCCGACCGGCGCCTCCGTCCTGGTCGACACGGGCCAGGGCGAGTCGCTCTCGGGAGGCGAGGTGCAGGCGATCGTGCACCTCGTGGCCAGCTCGGTGCCCGGCCTCAACTCGTCGCAGGTGACGGTGGCCGACGCCAACGGCGACCTGCTGTCGGGACCCGGCGTGGACACCTCGGCCGGTTCCAACGACAGCGCCACCAGCGCCTACGAGACGTCACAGCAGGCCAAGATCGCGTCCTACCTGGCCAGCGTGCTCGGTCAGGGCAACTCCGAGATCCAGGTCAACGCCCTCCTCAACTTCAACCAGGTCTCCACCGTCACCAACGGCCTGCAGACCGACCCGACGTCGGGCAAGCCCGTCTCGACGCCGACCGAGACCCAGACCAGCACCGAGACGGCCGCCGGTGGCGCGACCGCCGGCGGCACCCTCGGGACGGCCACCGCCACCGGCAACACCGGCTCGGGCAACTACTCGAACTCGTCGTCGACCACCAACTACGCCACCGGCACGGTGACCCAGACGCAGAAGAACGCACCGGGCGCGGTGGAGAGCCAGTCCATCGCCGTGCTGGTCAACCAGAAGAGCGTGCCCAAGGGCGTCAGCCTGGCCACGCTCAAGCAGGGCGTCGCCGCGGCGGCCGGCGTGAGCACGGCGCGGGGCGACACCCTGGTCATGAGCGAGGCGCCGTTCTCGACGGCGACCGAGGCCGCAGCCAACAAGGCCGCCGCCGCGGCTCAGGCGCAGCAGTCGAAGGCCTCCATGAGCGCCCTGATCCGCACCGCGGTCGTCGTGCTCGTCATCGCCGCCGTCCTCTTCCTGCTCTGGCGCTCGGCCAAGAAGAACCGGGTGCCCCGGCGTACTCCGGTGCTCGTGCCCGCCCCCATGGCGGTGGCGCTCGACTACGACGCCGCCGGCGAGGCGACCTCCCAGATGGCCGCCATCAGCGGCGAGCATCCCGAGGTCGGCGAACGGACGGCCGAGGTGGGCAAGTTCATCGATTCCCAGCCGGCCGAGGTGGCGGCGTTGCTCCGGGCCTGGACCAAAGAGCGCGAGACGGCCTCCGCCGGTCGTGCGTAGGCCGTTGACGAGAGGGCGCATCGTGCCGTCGTTGACCGGACCGCAGAAGGCAGCCACCGTGCTGGCGCAGATGGACACCCCTCGCGCCGCGCAGGCGCTCAAGTCCATGAGCGAGTCCGAGGTCGTCATGCTCATGACCGAGATGGCCAAGCTGCCCCAGCTCGACGCCAACGTCGTCTCCGACGTCATCGGCGAGTTCCTCGAGGGTGTCAGCGGCATGGTGGCCGTCCAGCAGGGCGGCGCCGAGACGGCCCGCGCCCTGCTCAAGGAGCGTCTCGGCGCGGACCGGGCCGACGAGGTCATGGAGCAGGTCTACGGCGGCGTCGACGGGCCGCTCATGCTGTTGCACAAGCTCGACCCGCTGCAGGTGAACACGTTCCTGGCCGAGGAACACCCACAGACGATCGCCGTCATCCTCGTCCACCTGAACTCGGACCACGCGGCCGAGATCCTGGGCCGGATGGAGGAGAAGCTGCGCGTCGACGTGGCGGACCGCATCGCCACCATGGGTCGCATCGACCCGCAGGTCGTCCAGGACATCGCCGCCGTCTTCGAGCGCAAGTTCGCCACACTGCTCCAACCGGGCTCGGTCACCCGCATGGCGGCCGGAGGCATCCCGGCGCTCGTCAGCATCCTCAACAACGTCGACCGCGCCTCGGAGAAGCTCATCCTGACCGAGCTCGACGCCCTCGATCCCGAGGTGGCCGAGAAGATCCGCAACCAGCTCTTCGTCTTCGACGACGTGGTCGCCCTCGACGACCGCACGCTCCAGCGGGTGCTGCGCAACGTCGTGCCCAAGGACCTGGCCGTCGCCCTCAAGGGCGTCGACGACTCGGTGCGCGACAAGTTCCTGCGCAACGTGTCCGAGCGAGCCTCCGAGGATCTGGTCGAGGAGATCGAGATGCTGGGCCCGACCCGCCTGTCGACCGTGGAGACGGCGCAGATGCAGCTGGTCAAGACGGTCCGGGAGATGGAAGAGGCCGGCGAGATCGTCCTCATGCGAGGTGACGATGACCTTGTCGTATGAGCCCAGGGCCGCCGCAGCCGCCGCCGGCGGCGGCCGGACGGGGTCGGGCCCCGGACGTGCCGCCCGCGTCCTGCGCGGCCGCGCCGTCGAGCACGCCCAGCCCGCCGCCCTGCACGTCGAGCACGGTGGATCGACCGTCACGTCGAAGCCGAAGCACCAGACCCCGGCCGAGCGGGTCGACGCCGCTCGAGCTGAAGGGTACGAGGACGGGTACCGGGCCGGGCTCGAAGCCGCCCGGGTGAGCCGGGAGGCGGCGCGCCAGGAGGCGCTGCGCAAGGGCGCCGACGCACTGCACCAGGCCGCCGCTGCCATCGAGGCCGGCCGGGCCAACGCCATCGCCGTCGTCGAGGAGGACGCAGCGACGCTGGCCGTCGAGCTGACCCGCACCCTGCTCGACCACGAACTGTCCCAGGTCGACAGCACCGTCTCCGCGGCCATCCGACGGGCTCTGCGCCTGACCGCACCCGGCGAGGACCTGGTCGTGCGACTGCACCCCGACGAGATCATCGAGGCGACCGAGCTCCAGGCTTACGTCACCGACTGCCGCATCACCGTCGTGCCCGACGAGTCGGTCGAGCCCGGCGGCTGCGTTATCGACTCGGGACCGTGCCGCATCGATGCGCAGATCGAATCCGCCCTGGGCCGTGTCCGTTGGGCGCTCCTCTCGGCGACGCACCCGGGCGACCAGTCGTCGTCCCAGCCGGCGCCGGCACCCGCACCCGCACCCGCCCAGGGCCCGGTCGGCGAGCGCCGAGTACGGAACGATCGTCCATGACCAGTTGGGAGGACTCGACGCTGAGCGCCGCCCGCCAGGCCTGCGCCCCCCGGCGCACCGGCCGGGTCAGCCGCCTGGTCGGGCTCCGGCTCGAGGTCGAGGGCATCGAAGCCGCCGTGGGCGACGCCGTGCGCGTCTGGCGCGACGGTGGCGTGCTCGACGCCGAGGTGGTCGCCGTCCAGGGCGACAGCCTGGCCTGCATGCCCTTCGGCGACCTCAAGGGCGTCCACTTCGGCGCGCCCGTCGAGGCCACCCTCAAGCCGATGGGGGTCGAGGTCGGCACCGGCCTGCTCGGTCGCATCCTCGACGGCCTGGGCCGGCCCATCGATGACGGCCCCCCACTCACCGACACCAAGACCGTCACGGTCGAGGGTTCGGCCCCGCACCCGTTGCGCCGCGAGATGATCGACCGCCAGCTCGCCCTCGGCGTGCGGGCCATCGACACCATGACGCCGTGCGGTCGGGGCCAGCGCATGGGCATCTTCGCCGGCTCGGGCGTGGGCAAGTCGAGCCTGCTCTCCATGATCGCCCGGGGCACCGACGCACCCGTCGTCGTCCTGGCACTGGTCGGTGAGCGCGGCCGTGAGGTCAACGAGTTCATCCACCACGATCTGGGACCCGAAGGTCTGGCCCGCTCGGTCGTCGTCGTGGCCACGTCCGACGAGCCGGCTCTCGTGCGCATCCGGGCCGCCTTCACCGCCACCCGCATCGCCGAGTGGTTCCGCGATCAGGGCACTGACGTCGTCCTCATGATGGACAGCCTCACCCGATTCGCCATGGCCCAACGGGAGGTCGGACTCTCCGCCGGGGAACCTCCGGTGACCCGGGGCTACCCGCCGTCGGTGTTCTCGTTGCTGCCCAAGCTGCTCGAGCGGGCCGGCACGTCGGACCGGGGGAGCATCACCGGCCTCTATACCGTGCTGGTCGAGGGCGACGACATGAACGAGCCGATCGCCGACGCCGCCCGCTCGGTCCTCGACGGGCACATCGTCCTCTCACGCCGCCTGGCCACGGCGGGGCACTTCCCGAGCATCGAGGTGCTCGATTCGGTCTCCCGTGTCGAGCCGGCCATCACGACCCCGGAGCGCCGGGCCATGGCCCGCGAGCTGCGCAAGCTCCTGGCCGCGGCCCGCGACGCCAAGGACCTCATCGAGATCGGCGCCTACGTCTCGGGCACCAACCCGGTGGTCGACCGGGCCGTCGCACTGTCGGACTTCATCGAGGCCTTCCTCTGCCAGGACGTCCAGGTCACCGAGGCGGCCGAACGCTCGTGGGCGTTGCTGACCGCACTGCTCGACGCCTCCATCCCTGACCTCAGCCTGGCCGTCGCCCCGAGTCCGAGTCCGACGATCCGATCCGAGTCCGTCTACGACCTCGACCACGTCGACGCTGGTGCGTCAGGCCTCGTGAGCAAGCGCAGCTTCCGCCTCGAGACCGTCCTGCGGGTGCGCAAGGCCCAGGAGGAGACGGCCCGGGCCGAGCTGGCCCGCGAGAACGGCGAGGTCCGGGCGGCGACGGCCGAGGTCGACAACGCCGCCCAGCGCTACCGGCAGGTCCCCGTCTCGAGCGGTGCCGTCGCGGCGTCGGTGTTCCAGCGGGAGGCGGCGACCGCCGACCTCGCCGCGGCCAGCCTGCTCGATGCACGATCCCACCTCTCCCTCGCCGAAGCCGAAGCGGCCGTCGCCCTCCGCCGTTGGCGCGAGGCGGCCCAGCGCGTCGAGGCACTCGAGCGCCTCGAGCTGCGCCGGCTCGAAGAGGCGCGGGCCGAGGACGCCCGCCACGAGTCGGCCGCCGTCGACGACCTCGTCACGGCCCGCTACATCGCAGCGGGGCAAGAGGTCAGGACCGTGCCCAACTGGCCCGTGCCCGACTGGACGAGGACGCCCGCCCGCCAGCCCCCCGAGGACCGGCCATGACGTCGGTCGCCCCCACCGCCACCACCGACCAGGTCCCCATCCCGGCCATCGTCCAGCAGGTCTCGTCCGTGCGCTCGGCGGTGCAGGGTCTCGGCCAGACCATCCAGACCGACGCCGAGCACGGCGACTTCGGCGACATCCTCACGGCCATCCAGGGCGCCGTCCAGGGCCAGTCGCCCACGTCGAGCAGCTCGGCCACAGCCGACACCAGCGCGACCACCGCGGCGTCGACGCTCGGCAGCTCCGTCAGTGCGTACCGCCGACGGCAGCAGCGGCACGACCAGCGGTCAGGCGGTCGTCGCCGACGCCTCCAAGTATCTCGGCGTGCCCTACGTCTGGGGCGGCACCAGCCCGTCGGGCTTCGACTGCTCGGGCCTCGTGCAGTACGTCTACGGCCAGATGGGCGTCTCGCTGCCCCGCACGAGCGAGCAGCAGGCGACGGTCGGCCAGGCCGTGCCCTCGCTGGCGCAGGCGCAGCCGGGCGATCTCGTCTTCTTCGCCGGGAGTGATGGCACGGCGTCGTCGCCCGGTCACGTCGGCATCTACATCGGCAACGGCCAGATGATCGATGCGCCCCACACGGGAACCTCGGTCCAGGTGCAGTCCGTGTCCGCAGCGGGCCAACCGGTGGCCATCCGCCGGGTGCTTGCCCTCGTCCGCATCGGGTACCGCCTCGTCGTTCTCCGGAACCTCTTCCTCGGGGGGTGGCGTCTCGGCCTCCCTCGAACGTGCCGTCCAACTTGGCGCCGATGTTCCTCTCGGCCGGTGCGACCTACGGCGTGTCGCCCACGCTGCTGGCCGCGGTGGCCAAGACCGAGTCCGGGTTCAACCCGTCCGCCGTCAGCTCTGCCGGCGCCGAAGGGTTGATGCAGATCATGCCGTCGACCGCCAGCGGTCTCGGGGTGAACCCCATGGACCCGCAACAGGCCATTGACGGCGCCGCCAAGATCCTCTCGGGCGACATCGCCAAGTTCGGATCGGTACCGCTGGCGCTGGCGGCGTACAACGCGGGCGCTGGTGCGGTCGAGCAGTACGGCGGCATCCCGCCCTACCCCGAGACGCAGGCATACGTGAACAAGATCATGAATCTCGTGGGAGGCACCACATGACGCAGCCGCTCCGGTGATGGCCGACGTGCTCTCGGCATCCCCCCCGATGCCGGCGCCCCCGTCCGACGGCCCGACGGCTGGCTCCAGCCGCGGGCCCGGACGGAGCGGCTGGCTCCGCGCCCGGGACCAATGCCGCGGACATCGCCGCCACCGCCACGACCAATCCCGGCTTCAATGCCGGTCGGTGCCATGGTTCGAGTACGTCGCCCAGCTTCACCGACGCCCTCGCCGCGGCGGCGACGCAACAGTCCGCTTCCACGGGGAGCGCCCAGGACGCGGGCTCCGGCGTCGAACACTTCGGCCTCCTCGGACATGCAGAACTCGCAGAACTCGCAGTCAGACCGATTCCACTGACGGAACGCGAAGGCTCTGTCGCGCAGCGCCGAATGCCCGCGGCCGCCACGACGATGGAGATGGCGACGGACGATGGTGTCGGCGACGCACTCGGCCGGCTCGTCGGCGCACGAGTGTTCCGTCGGATCTGTCGGCGACAGCCCAAATCGACGCCGGCTCCGCTGCCGCCGCCGCCACCGCCACCACCGCCGCCGCCACCGCCACCGCCACCGCCGCCGCGACCGCCACCGCCACCGCCGCCGCAGTGGCAGATGCGAGAGGGTCAACCGAGGGCCGGGCGCTGGCGCCACCGCTGCGATCGGTCCAGGACGTCACGCCCGAAGCTGTTGCGGAGTCACCCGCCGTCGACGAACCCGCGGCCGGCGCTCCCACGTCGAGTGGACAGCCTGCCCATCAGCCGACGCCTGGTTCCTCGGTGTCGCCGTCCGCTGCGGATGGCGCTTCCCGAGCCACCGTGCAGGCTGGCGATGACGGGCAGCTTGGGGAGCCTGCCTCTGGGGTCGCCGCCGGTGGACGGAACGACCGAGAGGCGTCGTTGCCGTCGCCATCACCGGTGACGCGGAACGGCAGGTTCGACCAGTTCGGCCGGTGCGGCCGTTGCGACCGCCACGACGAATGGGGCCAGGGGTGGCCCCGCGCCCGGTCTCGGAGGTGGCACGGAGGGTGCGACCACGTCGACCGCGTCGACCGCGTCGACGACGTCGGACAGCAACGAAGGACAAGGTCGTGGCGCCGATGCAGGGCACAGGTGACGGATCGGCCGGAACTGGCGACGTCGGGAGCACAGAGCTCGCCGGACGCAGGTCGAACAGCCGCGGCCTCGAACCAGAGGGCCGACGTCCTGAGCTCGAGCACGGCCGTCGGATCCGTCCCGGCTGGTGCGACCCGCCTGGCGTCGGCCGACGCAGCCGGTCCCGCGCCGGCCGGCGGCGATGTCCAACCCCAACGTGCCGATTGGCTCGGTCGGGCGCCGCCGCCGCGGCCGAGGCGACGGCCGCTGCCAGCTCGCCCGAGGCGTCGGTGCCTGACCAGATGCTGACGGTGCTCAATCCCTTGCGGACCAGTGACGACGGCAGCCAGTTCGTGACCTTGGCTCTTCAGCCCGAAGGCCTCGGCAACGTGCAGGCGACGGTCACCATCGCCGGTCAGCAGGTCTCGGTCAGCCTGTGGGCGGATTCGGCGACCGGGCACGCCGCGTTGTCGCAGACCATGAGCCAACTCCACAGCCAGCTGAGCGACGGGACCGACCGTCACGTCACGGTGGACCTGGCCGACTTCGGGTCTGCGCAGCCCGACGCACGCCAGAGGCAGACGCCGGGCGCGCCAGGCGCGCCGGAACGCCCGGCCACACCGGCCCGGCATCGCACGACTACGTGCCCGACGAGGATCAGGCCGTCGCGCCGGTGCCCTGACGGGCGGCCGCCGGGTCGACCTGCGGTTGTGACCATGAGGGCAGCGCCAGCGGCGGCACGCAGCGGCGCCGCCGGTCTTCATTGTCTGCAACGCGCGAAGTGGGTCCACGCTGTTGCGCTGGCTGATCGACGCGCACGAGGAGATCTCGTGTCCCGGGGAGACGGATGTCGCCGCACTGCTCCAGGCCTACGTCGACTCGGCCCAGGCGATCGGCCTGTCGATCGACGACGCCCTGCGTGCGGGCCCGCGACGTCGTCGACGACCTCATGGGCCTGCATCTGGCCCGGACCGACGGCGACAAGACACGTTGGTGCGACAAGTCGCTCTCGAACGTGAACGTCATGGACCGCCTGGCCGAGGCGTGGCCGGACGCCCGCTTCGTCCTGCTGCACCGGCACGCCATGGATGTCATCGCTTCGGCGCTCGAGGCCTCCGAGTGGGGCCTCGACAGCTTCGGTCTGGGCCACTACGCCCAGATGAGCCCCACCAACGCCGTCATCGCCGTGGCGGGCTATTGGATCGAGCGGACGGCGGCCATGGTGGACTTCGAGGCCCGCCACCCGGGTCGTTGTCTGCGGCTGCGCTACGAGGACCTCGTGACCAGGACCGATGAGTCGATGGAGGAGGTCTGGGACCTCTTCGGAGTCGACGGTTCGCAGCGGTCGGACGCCTTCGCCGGACCTCACGACCCACTGGCTCCGGCGGACTACAAGATCTGGCACACGCGCTCCGTCCACGCCGAGTCCATCGGTCGCGGGGCGCGGATCCCGCCCGACCGCCTCGGTATCCCCGTCCGCGATTCCATGAATCAGCTGCTGGCCATGCTCGGCTACCAGCAGGTCGACGCCCACTGGGGGAGTGGGGGCAGCGAGCTGGCGGAGGGCGCCACCGACGGGAATCTGGAGATCCGGGTGATCGACGGGCACGACGTGCTGTCCAAGGTCGCACTGGAGACCTTCGACGCGGCGACAGGATCGGCGGCGGACATCGAGCCCGGTGCCCTGCCTCTGCGTCGTGGCGGTGGAGCGCGCCGACGCTCGACGCGCTCTGCTCGCGCACCGAGAACTTCGGCGCCGCGCTCAAGCGGCGCACGGTGCGGCGCTACGGCGACGTGCCGGCGCGCTTCGGCGGCGAGAAGCCGTTCCTCGACGGCCTGGCCGCGTACCTCGACAGCGTCGGGCTGGGGCCTCCTGGCCGGGGCGGAATTGATGGACGCCGCCAAATCCGAGTCAACGCAGTGTGACGCGGCGAGCCAACACTAAAGGTGGAACGGCCGTAGTCCGATAGTCCAAGTGCGGGCAGGGACTGCCGGCACGAACCGCCCAGGATGGGCACAAGGAAGGAGTCAGGAACACGTACTCGCGTGTTCGTGACACCGAGTGAACCATCCGAGGGGGGTGACGGTGTCCGACGGCATCATGGGTGTCCTGCAGTTCGCAGTCGACGGCGTGTCGCTCGAGCAGCAGACCACGGCGAACAACATCGCCAACGACACGACGCCCAACTATTCCGCGCAGGACGTCAGCTTCGAGCAGAGCCTGCAGAACGCCATGGACGCGCCGGGCGGCGCCACCGCGCAGACCACGGTGACCAACTCGACCCGGGCTCCCGGTACGAACGGCAACAACGTCGACCTGCCGACCGAGATGACGCAGGCCACCCAGGAGACCATGCAGTACCAGAGCGTGGTCGAGCTGTTGAACGCGCAGTTCCGGCTGGTGCAGGGCGCCGCCGGCGGGAGCTTCTCATGAGCCTCTTCGGGGCCATGCCCATCGCCAACTCGGGCATCGACGCGGCGCAGGAGTGGATCGACGCGACGGGCGGGAACATCGCCAACGCCGACGACACCGGGCCGACGAGCCAGGGTGCCTACCAGACGCAGTACGTCGACGCCGTGCCGCTGCCCTCGGGGCAAGCCGGGCGGGGCGGGCCAGGGCGTGACGACCGGGATCGAGCTCGGCAGCAGCGAGGGCACCGAGGAGTACGACCCGGGGAATCCCGAGGCGGACTCGCAAGGGCATGGTCCGCGTCGCCTCGGTGGACCTGGGCCAGCAGATGGTGAACCTGGTGATGGCGCAGACGAGTTATCAAGCCAACGTCTCCGTGGTGAACCAGGCCAAGACCGCGTACGAGTCCGCCCTGACCCTGGGCACCTGACCGCCGACCTCGACCTCCTCCTCTTCTCCCGCCGACGACCCCTCCTTCTCCGCCGCCCGCACCGACCGCCGACCGCCGACCGCCGATCACGACCGAAGACCAGGAGTACCCAGCCATGACCGTAGGAGCCGTCAACTCGAACAGTGGTGCCGGTGCCACCAGCCAGACGTCGTCGGCCGCCGGCTCGACCAACCCGCTGCAGAGCCTGGAGAACCCGAACACGTTCTTGAACCTGCTGGTCGCCCAGCTCAAGTACCAGGACCCGCTCAACCCGACCTCGGGCACGCAGTTCCTGTCGCAGACGGCGCAGCTGACCGAGGTCGAGACGATGAACCAGCTGCAGTCGGAGGTGAGCCAGGAGAACACCACGTCGCAACAGGTGGCCTCTACCTCCATGATCGGCCAGACGGTCAGCGCCACGCTCTCCGACGGCACCACCGTGTCGGGTGTGGTCCAGGGCGTGTCGCTCGACACCTCTGGCGGACCGACGCTCAACGTCAACGGGACGGCGGTGCCGCTCAGTGACGTGCAGTCGGTGGGGACGGCGGCGCCGTCGAGCTCGTGACGGACGCTGACGCGCGCCGACGCCGACGGCCGACGCGACCGTCGCTGTCGCATTCGTAACGCATTCGCATTCGAAGAACACGCAACACCAACCAGGAGGGGAACCGAAGAGATGGATCAAGCACTGCTCGCCGCCGTGTCGGGCATCGACGCGACGCAGACGTATCTCGACACGATTGGCAACAACATCGCCAACGTCAACACCGACGGCTACAAGCAGCAGGACGTCGACTTCGTCGACCTGCTGTCCGAGCAGATCGCCGGCGCCACCGCGCCACCGTCGAGCGGCAACACCGGCTCGGGCGTCGACCCACTCGCCGTCGGTGCCGGGGTGCGCGTCGGTGGAATCTCGAGCGAACTCAGCGAGGGTGTCCTGCAGCAGACCGGCCAGTCCAACGACGTGGCCATCAGCGGCAGCGGGTTCCTCGTGGCCGAGCAGGGCGGGGAGCAGGTCTTCACCCGTAACGGCCAGCTCTCCGTCGACGCCAACGGCAATCTCGACACCGCCACCGGCGGGTTGGTCCAGGGCTGGCAGGCCGTCAACGGTCAGATCGACACGAACGCGCCCATCGGTGCGATCACCATCCCGACGGGCCAGGTCATCCCGGCCAAGGCCACCACCGAGATCACGATGGGCGGCAACCTGCCGGCCTGGGGTGGTTCGGGGGCGTCGACGCCGGTGACGGCGACGGTGACGGCGTACGACTCGCTGGGCGACGCCATCCCGGTCACGATGACCTTCACCCAGGTGGCGGGCACGCCCAACGCCTGGACCGTCCAGGCGACGGTGACCAACGGCTCGGGCGCGTCGCAGAACCTCTTCGCCGCCGGGAGCGAGCCCACCATGACGTTCGACCCGACAACCGGGCAGGTGGCCTCCATCACCGGCGTGACGGCCAACTCCGACGGGTCCTTCTCGCTGCCGGTCGGCACCATGCCGACCGGGTTCTCGTTCCCCACGGGCGACACCTGGGACCTGGACTTCCCTCCGGGCGGCATGGCCACGTCCTTCACCCAGTTCGCCGGAGGCTCGACGGCCGAGGCCGTCAACCAGGACGGGGCGGCTGCCGGGACCTTGACCTCGTACTCCATCAACTCGAACGGCACCATCGTGGGGTCGTTCTCGAACGGAGAGACGGCGACCATCGCCCAGCTGGCGCTGGCCAACTTCGCCAACCCCGGCGGTCTCGACAACATCGGGAACCTCGACTTCACCTCCACGGCCAACTCGGGCCAACCCGAGATCGGCACGCCGGGCAGCGGTGGCCGAGGCACGCTCGTCGGGGGCGAGCTCGAGTCGTCCAACGTGAACCTGGCCGACCAGCTCACCGACCTCGTCGTGGCGCAGGAGGCCTACCAGGCCAACACCAAGGTCGTGAACACTGACTCGACAGTGACCCAGTCGCTGGTCCAGATGGCATGACCGCCGAGGACCTGGCTGTGCAGGATGCGGGCGCGAGCAAGCGGCCGGCTGTCGTGGGGGAGGGGGCGCGCCCGAGAAGCCGGCGCGCACCAACATCCGTATCCACGACTTCCGTCTCCCCAAGACTGCTCGACCGCAACCGCCTGCGCGGCCTCCAGGTCCTCTACGAGACACTGGCCCACCGGGCGAGCGGCTTGCTGACCAACCGCCTGCGCACCCCGGTCACGCTGACGCTGGGCGAGTTCGAACAGCACACGTGGGGCGACTACGCCAACAAGTTGCCCGAACCGACCTGTCTGTTCGCAGCGACGCTGGCCCCCCTGCAGGGCCGGGTGGTGCTGCACGTGCCGCTGCCGCTGGCCATGACGGTCGTCGAGCTGCGCATGGGTGGCAAGGGGAACGGTCGCTTCCAGGCCGATCGGGCGCTGACCGAAATCGAGCAGCGCCTGGTGGCCGACGCGGTCGACTCCGTGTTCAGCGAGCTGCCGTCCGTCCTGGCTCCCGTCATGGCGTTGCAGATCGGCACGCCGATGCAGGTGAACAGTGCGCAGTTCCTGCCGCCGGTGCGATCGACCGACATGGCCCTGCTCGTCCCGCTCGTTCTCGAGCTGCACGAGGACGAACGGTTCACCTTCGAGCTGTGCTTTCCCTACAGCATCGTGCAGCCGCTGGTCGACATGCTCGACATTCAGAACGCGGACGAGGAGATGACGGGCGCCATCGGCGACGCCGCCGCCGTGTACCGGCGCCTGCTGGAGACGCCGGTCGACATCCGGGTCCTGTTCCCCTCCACCACACTCACCCCGGCCGACTTCCTCCACCTCGCGGTGGGGGACGTGGTCGGGCTGCCGTACGACCAGGGGGAGTCGCTTTCCCTTGTGGTGGGCGACCAACACCATCTTGAAGTCCTCCCGACGACCAGCGGCAAGCGCCTGGCCTGCGTCGTCGTAGACCACGGGGAGAATCAATGACAGACACCGCACCTCCGATGACGGCGCCCGAGGCCGCAGTCGACGCAACGGCGACATCGACGCACCGTCCGCTGACGACGCTGCCGGCGTACCGTCGGTCGCGGCGGCCCAGCCGATGGCCGGTCTCGCCGTGGGCGGCGAGCGCTCGCTCGACCTCTTGCACGGCGTCGAAATGACCGTCACCGTCGAGCTCGGCCGCACCAAGATGCTCTTGCGCGACCTCCTGGCCCTCCAGACGGGCAGCGTGATCGAGCTGGACCGGGCCGCAGGGAGCCCCGTCGACGTCCTGATCAACGACAACCTCTTGGCCCGTGGTGAGGTCGTGGTGCTCGACGACGAGTTCGGCGTGCGCATCCTCGACATCGTCATGACCGACGGCCAGCCTGCTCCCCACTGAGCGTTTCCGATGCTCCCACACTCAGGGTTGCTGGCGGCGACGGCCGCGGCCTCGAACACCGACGCGCACGTGTCGGTGTTCAGTCTGCTGGCCCGGCTCCTCATCTCACTCTTCATCGTGCTCATGGTCCTCTGGGTGCTCGCCCAGATCGTCCGCCGCAAGGGTCTGCCCGGCTCCCGTGGCGGCGGTGCCGGCCGGGCCGCCCGGCGCCAGGTCGACGTCCTGAACCGCCAATCGCTCGGCAAGGGCCAGACCCTGGTGACGGTCCGTCTCGACGACCGCGTCGTCCTGCTCGGCGTGACGGCACAGAACATCACGACGCTGAGCGAGCTCGACCCGACCGCCTACGGGATCGTCCCGGGGACGAGCCAGGTCCTCGAACTCGAGGCCGTTGCCACGGCAGCCGGCCCGGCGATCGCCGCCATCGGTTCTGCCGAAGCCACCACCACCGCCGCCGACGGCAACTCGAGCCCGCCGCCGCTGACGTCTGACGAGCTCGACCAGGTCCGCCCGCTCCCGTCGACCACCACGTCGTCGACGTCCGCCTCGTCCACCGCCGCCTCCATGACCTCGACCATGTTCTCGTGGAACCAACGGCTCGACCGTCTCCGTGACCGAACAGTTCGGCACTAACAAATGATCCACGCCCTCATGGCGACAGGGTCGTCGGTCCAGATCAACTTCAAGAACTCGCTGTCCAAGCCCTCGGACAGCGTCCTCATCATCCTGGCCGTCGCCCTGCTGGCCATCGCCCCGGCCGCCATCATCATGTTGACGGGCTTCACCCGCATCGTCGTGGTCCTCAGCCTGACCCGCAACGCCCTGGGGCTCCAGACCATCCCGCCGAACCAGGTCATTGCCGGTCTGGCCCTCTTCCTCAGTCTCTTCATCATGGCCCCGACCCTCTCGGCCATGAACCACGTCGCCCTCCAGCCCTACATGAACGGCAAGATCAGCACCTCGCAAGCGGTCAACCGGGCCGAGGTCCCTCTCAAGACGTGGATGCTCCGTCAGACGGACTCGAGCGAGCTCGAGCTCATGGCCGGCGCCGCCCACGAGAACCCCAAGAAGCCCGAGGACGTGTCGATGGTGGCCGTGATCCCGGCCTTCGTGCTCAGCCAGCTCCAGAGCGCCTTCATCATCGGGTTCGTCATCTTCGTACCGTTCCTCATCATCGACCTCGTCGTCTCGGCCACGTTGATGTCGATGGGCATGATGATGCTGCCACCGACGCTCGTGTCCCTCCCCTTCAAGATCCTCCTCTTCGTGATGATCGACGGGTGGACGCTCATCGCCCACTCCCTCCTGACGAGCTTCCACTGACGTGACGTCGACATGACACAAGCCGACGTCGTCCATCTGGCCATCGAGACCATGCTGACCACCTTCAAGCTGGTCGCCCCCATCCTCGGGGTCAGCCTCGCCGTGGGCCTGATCATCTCCATGTTCCAGTCGGTGACACAGATCCAGGAGTTCACCCTCACGTTCGTGCCCAAGCTGGCGGCGGTCTCCCTCGTCCTCCTCTTCACCGGCCACTGGATGATGGACACGCTCATCACCTACGTCGACACCTTGTTCAACCAGATCCCACAACTGCTCGGGGGGTAGATCGACCATGGTGGTCGACATCAGCGCGCCCCTGCTCGTGGGATTCATCCTGGCCCTCATCCGTGCCCTGGCCTGGCTGCTCATCGTCCCGCCCTTCGGCAACCGGACGGTCATGCCGACGATCGTCACCATCGGGCTGGCCATGAGCCTGGCCCTCGTCGCTGCGCCCCACGTCGCCGGCAACAACGTCCCCCTCACGCTGCCTGCGCTCATCGGCGCCGTCGCCGTCCAGGTCCTGACCGGCGCCGTCCTCGGCTTCATCGTCTCGGTCCTGCTCAGCGCCGTCACGGCCGCGGGCTCACTGGCCGACCTCTTCGGGGGCATCGTCCTGCCCCCGTCCGTCGACCCCCTGTCGACCAACCAGACGCCGATGCTGGGCCAGTTCTACGAGCAGGTCGCCGTCGTTCTCCTCTTTGCCGGCAACGGCGAGCTCCTCATCGTCGACGGCTTCCTGCGCTCTTTCAGCTCCGTCGGCCTCACCCTGTCGTCGTCCGGCGCCATCGCCCACATGGTCACGTCCAACGTGGCCACCTTCTTCACCGCCGCCGTCGAGATCGCCGCCCCCGTCATCATCGTCCTCTTCGCCGCCCAGGTCGTCCTGGGCATGGTGTCCAAGGCGATCCCGCAGATGAACGTCTACTGGCTCGGCTTTCCCTTCCAGATCATGCTCAGCTTCCTGCTCATCGGCGCCAGCGTCACCGTCCTCCCGGGGTACGTCAACAACCTCGTCAACGCCGGCGTGCACGACGGCGCCGTCCTGCTGGCCGGGGCGAAAGCCGGAGCCGGCGTCGTCGGGGTCGGGGGGTAGGGGACCGTGCCCTCGTCCGGCGACCGGCACTCCAAGACAGAGAAGCCGACACCCAAGAAGAAGAAGGACGCCCGCAAGAAGGGACAGGTCGCCCGCTCGCCCGAGATCGGCGGCTGGTTCTCCCTCCTCGTGCTCACCATGGTGATGCCAGTGGCGTTCGGCTACGCCGAGTCGAAAGTCCTCGCCGTCCAGGCCATGGCGGCCCAGGTCATGGCGCACCCCACCATCCCCGGCGCGTTGACCGTCCTGACCAAGGGCCTCGAGGACGCCATCCTCATCATCCTGCCCTTCGCCGGCATCATCGCCGTGATCGGGACCGTGGCCTCCGTCGCCCAGGTCGGGCTCGTGTTCTCGGCCAAGGGCGTCACGCCCCAGTTCTCCAAGCTCAACCCGATCAACGGGCTCAAGCGGCTCTTCTCCGCCCGCGGCCTGTGGGAGCTGGGCAAGACCGTGATCAAGTTGGGCGTGATCGCGCTCTTCGCCACACGGGACATCATCGGCCTCATGCACACACTCATGGGCGCGCAGCCCGTGGCCATGGGACCGCTGATCGACTACGCCGGTGCCGAGCTGCTCGGCTTCGTCCGCGTCCTGGCCATCATCGGGTTCCTGCTCGGGCTGGCCGACTTCGCGTTCCAGCGCCACAAACTGTCGGCCGACCTCAAGATGACAAAGCACGAAGTCAAGGAGGAGATGCGCGAGACGCAGGGTGACCCCCGCCACAAGGGTGAGATCCGCAAGCGCCAGCGGGCCATGAGCCGGCTGCGCATGATGGCCGAGGTCTCCCGGGCCGACATGGTCATCACGAACCCGACCCACTACGCCGTCGCCCTGCGTTACGACCGCACCCGCTCGTCAGCCCCCCGGGTCGTCGCCAAGGGGAGCGACGAGGTGGCCGCCCGCATCAGGGAGGAGGCCACCCGGCACGGGGTCCCGATCGTCGAGGACCCGCCGCTGGCCCGGGCCGTCTACGGGGCCTGCGATCTCCAGGACGAGATCCCCGAGGCCCTCTACATGGCCGTCGCCCGCTTGTTGGCCTTCGTCTACTCGCTGTCGCCGGCGCTCAAGTCGGTGCGGCCCATCCACCGCCGGGGTGCCTCGGCGCTGGTGGCCTGACGGCTCACCGCCCCTCACCCGCCGGACTCGGCGCGGCGGACTGCGTCAGCGCCGCAACGACGTCGTGGTCTCGACCGGTGAGCCGAAGAGCGACTGGACCATCTCGTCGGCCCACGCCACCGCTTCGAGATAGCTGACTTGGAAGGTCGACGTATCGAGGCCGGCCCGCCGCTCCCGTCGGTACTCGCCCGTCTGGAGGAAGAGCGCCTCGACGAGGACCTCCCCGAGGGGCCCCTCGTGGTTGAGGATGGCGGCCTCGACCTCGGCGTCGATGTTCAGCTCCTCGAGGGCTACCGCCACCGGCACTCCGAGCAGGAGATCGAGGCAGGAGAGCAACCCAGTGGCGAAACCTTCGTCGGACAGCCGCGGCTCGATCTGCTCGGCCAGCAGCTCGCAGAGCCGGGCACGCACCAACGCCGTGGAGAGCGTCTCTTCGGGTGCCGTGTCGTGGCCCATCACCAGCATGAGGGTGACCCACGCCTGCAGCCGGCGCGAACCGACCAGGATCAATGCCTCATAGAGCGAGCGCACCGTGCGCCGCATCCCGTGCGAGCCCCCGATGCTGGCCACCTTGAGGATCTGGACACACAGCGCAGGGTCCGACCGCACGAACCGCTCGATCGTGTCGATGCGGGCGTCGGGGTCCCACAGGTGCTCGGCGATCCGCAGGACGGCGAGGCGCGAGCCCTCGAGGCGGTGCCCGCGCCCCTGGACGATCTGGGGCCGTGACAACAGGTAGCCCTGGAAGTATTCGAAGCCGAGCGACTTGCAGTGCTCGAGCTGCGCCTTGTCCTCGACCTTCTCGGCGAGCAGCGTCACGCCGTATTTCCGGCAGCGCTCGAGCAGTTCGGAAATCTCGTGCGGCTGCACCAAGGTGAGGTCGACCTTGACGATGGAGGCCATCTCCAGGATGCGTTCGGCGCCGTCGAACCACGTGAAGTCGTCCAGGGCGAGGGTGAAGCCCTGGTCGAGCAGCCGCTCGCAGCCCTCGACGACCTCGTCGTCGATCACTACCGACTCGAGCACTTCGATCACGGTGCGCTCCGGCGGCAGCACAATGGGGATGTCACCCACCAACACGCCCCGGCTGGCATTGCAGAAGACGAGTCGGTCGCCGGCCAGGCGGTCCACCCCGATCTCGACCGAATTGAAGAGGACCTGGGCCGTCATGAGGTCACCTTGGAGGTGGTCCTCGGGCTGGCCCGTCGAGAGCGCGTGCTTGGTCGGCCTGAACAGGAGCTCGTAGCCGACGACGTCGAACCGTTCGTTGAAGACCGGCTGGCGCGCGACGATCAGCTCAGAGCCCGTTGCCGGAATGGTGCGTTCGCTCAGATCCACCATCTCGGCGCCTCGTGTTGCTTCGTTCTCCCCCTGGTCACGACTGGCGGAGTCCTTTCCTGCTCGTCCAGAGACGCGGCCTGCTGGACGGTCCATGACGTGACGTTGACCCCGTTTGAATCGGAACGGTCAGTCCAGAACTGAAGCCGATTCGAACGAGTTGCTGCCGCCGCGACGACGTTGTTGCTCCGTTGGGCTGGTTGGCCCGGGCCTTGCTCAAGATGCCCCCGAGCGCCGTCGATATAGGAAACGGGTCATCAAGGCGATCGGGAGGAAATCCGCTCGTAGACCACGGCGTTGCTACCACTGGTCGTACCCAACCGTCCGGCACCGCAGTGGAGGGACGTAGGCCGACACAAGGAGGTGGAGCGTTGCGAGTCCTCGTCGTCGACGGCAGCAGGGCGATGCGCATGATCAGCGAGCGCACACTCCACACCGTCGAAGCCGACCGCCCAATGGCCGCGCTCACTCCGCTCCGGATCGTCGCCGCCGCGCCTTGGCTCCACGCCCACAGTTCCCCCACACCGCCGGCCGCGCCGGCGTCGGCGCACGTCGTCACCCGCCCGGCGCCGGTCGGTCCGCGGTGGTTCGCCCGAGCGGGCGTTTCCACCCGCCCGGTCCTGCGGTCCCTCCCAGTCCTGCGAGCGGTCGCATGACCACCGTCGCCACGACACCTCCTCCCGAGCTGGAGCGCCAGGACTTCGAGTTCCTGCGCACCTTCCTTCTTGAACGGTCGGCCATCGTCATCGGGGAGGACAAGCGCTATCTCGTCGCCTCCCGTCTGGCGCCCGTCGCCCGGCACTACGGCATCGACTCCATTTCGACGATGGTCCAGCAGATCCGCCAGACCCAGGACACCGACGTCGCCACGAGCGTCATCGAAGCGATGACGATCAACGAAACGCTGTGGTTCCGCGATCTCAAGCCCTTCAGCGCCTTGCGGGAGGAACTGATTCCCGCCGTGATCGAGCGCAACCAGGCACGCCGGCGCCTCTCCGTGTGGAGTGCCGCCGCCTCCACGGGTCAGGAGATCTACAGCGTCGCCATGTTGCTCAGGCAGGACTTTCCCGAGCTCGACGACTGGACCTGCTCGTTGGTCGGGACGGATCTGAGCGCCACGGTGCTCGAGAAGGCCCGCAGCGGCCGATTCTCCACGCTCGAGATCAACCGCGGCCTGCCCGTCGAGATGCTGACGCGGTTCTTCACTCGCGATGGAGCGCACTACGTCATCGACGAGTCTATCCGTCGCATGGTGTCGTTCTCGCAGCTGAACCTGGCCGGTCAATGGCCGGTGCTGCTCCCCAAGTTCGACATCATCTTCCTGCGCAACGTCCTCATCTACTTCGAGAACAACACGAAGGAGCGCATCATCGCTCTGATCAGCAAGCAGCTGGCACCCCACGGGTACCTGGTGCTCGGTACGGCCGAGAGCGTCTTCAGCATGTCGACCGGGCTGACGGGTCACTCGGTCGCCGGCATGACGGTGTGGCAGAAGGGAGCGGCGTGATGCGGGCACTGGTCGTCGAGGACTCGCGCGCCATGCGGACCATCCTGACCAGGATCTTGCACGGCTTGGGTGCCGACGTCGCGCAGGTCGAGGATGCCGCCAAGGCGCTCGAGTACTTCGCCGCTCACCGAGTGCCGGACCTGGCGCTGGTGGATTGGCATCTGCCTGGCATGAACGGGCTCGAACTCGTCTCGACCCTGCGGGCCGACGGCCGGTTCGCTCCGATGTCGATCATGATGGTCACCACCGAGTGCGAGCTGGACGAGATCAGCGCCGCACTGGCGGCGGGCGCGAACGAGTACCTGATCAAACCGTTCACTCAGGAGGCGGTGGCCGAGAAGCTCAACCTCATGGGCCTCGGAGAAGAGGAAGACCCATCGGCCACGGAGGTGCGGGCGACGATGACCCAGGTCTTGTTCACCGAAGACGTGGTGACCGAGATCACGTCCTCGGTCTGGAAGGCGTTCCTGTCCGAGAGCGACGACATCATCCCGGTTGCGGTCGGTGCCCTCCGACCCCTCACTCACGGGCACGGTGTCCATCAGCGGCCAGTGGAACGGGCTCGTCAGCCTGACCTGCTCGTCGGTCGCAGCGACGAGGGCCGCGGCCCTCATGTTCGATGCCGAGCTCGAGAAGGTCAGTCAGGCGGACGTCCGTCGATGCGGTTGGGGAGTTGGTGAACATCGTGGGTGGCAATCTCAAGGGCATGCTTCCCTCGCCGACCGGGCTGTCGTTGCCCTCGGTGACCGACGGCAACGTGCACGGACTGTGAGGCCGGCGCCGACCTGCTGGTCGACGTGCAGCTGTCCTGGATGGACGAGCCCGTCCGCGTGGTCGATCTGGGGCAACGGCGGTCCGCTGCCTTCTGGGTGACGACCTGAACGGGAAAGGGAGCCCAGACTGGGGCCCGAACCGGGGTGCCCGCCCCGGGAGGGACCCCACGGCAGCTCTCGCCCGCCTCATGGTCCGAGCTGGCCCGTTCGGCGGTCACGGAGGTTACCGATTCGTCACACGCCGGAAATTTGCAGAGCCGGTGCGGGTTAGTCTTGTGGCCGTGGGCACCGCAACTGGTGCCCCGAGGCCTTCATGAGGTCGAAACCCCACATTGCTGCGGGCCCCCGTTCCGACCCTCTCCCCGCCAGCGATCGACGGATCACCGTGGACCACATCGACGACCAGACGGGCGAGGCTACGCACGGCTCGCCGGACCAACCTGCGACGGTCGGCGCTCCACTCAGCACGCCCCAACGACGGAAGCGTCTCGGCCGCCACCGAGCACGGCACCGCGCCCGGCACCGCCTCCGGACCGTCGGTGCCATCCGGATCGTGAGTCTGAGTGCGCTGTGCACCGCCCTCCTGGCGGTCACGGTGCTTGGCTGGGTCGCTCTCCACGGCGGCGCGGCTGCCACGGTTGGCTCCAGCGACACGGCCGCTCATTGGTCACAAGAGCGAGCCCTGCGCTCTGGGTCGCAGGGCAACATGGCGGGGTTCCTCGGTCACTTCAAGCGTGCCGGCCACCTCCCCGCCGCCACGACCGCACCGGTCGCGGCGCCGGCCGATCTGGCCGCGGCTCCGCCCCTGCGGCCGCACGAGGTCTTCGGCTTCGCTCCATACTGGACGTTGCCCTCGAGCGCCGGCTTCGACGTCCAGGGCCTGACGACGCTGGCCTACTTCTCGGTCGGTGTGAACCCCGACGGGACGCTCCTCGAATCCGGCCCCGGATGGAACGGCTATGAGAGCCAGAGCCTGGCCGACCTGATCACCCGCGCCCATGCCGCCGATGATCGGGTCGTCCTGACCGTGACCGACTTCAGCCAGTCGTCGCTCAACGCTCTGACTTCGTCGCCGACGGCTGCATCGACGCTCGCCTCCGCGTTGGTGAGCGCCGTTGCGGCCAAGAACCTTGACGGAGTCAACCTCGACCTGGAGGGGGAAGGTTCGGCTGATCAGGCCGGACTGACCCACCTGGTCGGCACGGTGTCCTCAGCGCTGCACCAGGCCAATGCGCATTATCAGGTGACCATGGACACCTATGCGAGTTCGGCCACCGACTCGGGCGGCTTCTACAACATCTCCGCGCTGGCTCCCCTCGTCGATGCCTTCTTTGTCATGGAGTACAGCCCGAATCTGTCCGCCAGCGCCTCGGCCTCGTCGCCCCTCACCAGCGGTCTCTTCTCTGACGCAGACCACCGTCGACGAGTACGCCTCCGCCGTCCCCTCCTCCAAGGTCATCTTGGGTTTGCCCTACTTCGGGATCGACTGGCCGACGACCAACGGCACGCTGACCGCGGCGGCCACGGGCCCGGCAACTGACGTCGCGCTGGGCCAGATCCTGACCAGCGGGAATCCCCTCTATTGGGATCCGGTCACCCAGACAGGGTGGACCTCGTACCAGGTGGGGAACCAGTGGCACGAGACGTTCTTCGAGGACCCCACGTCGCTCTATGACGCCTCCCAGTTGGCGAGGTTCTGCAACTTCGCCGGCGTTGGCATCTGGGCGCTGGGCATGGACAACAACGACGCGGACAACTTGGCGGCCCTGGACGGCTTCCCTCCTGCCGCCAACACTGCTCCGACTGGACCGACGTTGGCGTTCTCTGCCACTCCGGCGGGCGCGACCTCGTCCTCCTCGACCACGACGACGTCGTCCCCACCGGCGTCGACGACCACGACGACGGGGTCTCCGGCCACAACCACCACGACGACGACCTCCGGCCCGACGACCACGACGACCACCCTGGGACAATCCGGGGGGTACGCGTACACCGGCCTCTGGAACCAGACGAAGACCGCCCTCGTGAAGGTGACCGGTGCTGGTGTCCCTGCCACCCAGGGTTCATCTGCGGTGGGACAGCTGACGAGCTTCGCCAGCGACGATCCCTCCGTGGCATGCCTCTCTCAGTCTCCGTCGCTGGCCGTGTGGCAGGTGAGCGGGAGTTCGAGCGAGTACCTGGTCGTTGCCACCTACCCTGGTGACTGCACCAACGCCGACTTCACGTTCAGCGCGTCCTGACGGGGCACGCGCCTTGAGTTGAGTGAGGCGCACTCGGCCTGACTCATGCCGGCTCAGCCAGCTGGTGGTCAGCCACCCAGATCAACACTCCGGGTACTCCCCGCACTCCGAGGACTCCGAGCAGGCAATGCCAATCTCGCGACCGTCGCCGTCAGAGAGGCGCAGGGGGCGGCCCCCCCTCACCCAATGCGTTCGATCCGGCCTGCCGGCGTCAACCGATCGGGTTGACGGTCCGGCAAGTTCAGAACGTACGTCAGGCCGCGGGTGCGCAGAAGCGGTAGCCGATTCCACGCACGGTGGTGATCCACCGCGGGTTCTCGGGATCCGTCTCGATCTTGAGGCGGACCCGCCGGATGTGCTCGGTGACCGTCGATCGTCCCTGCCAGCGGCCGGTCGAACCCCAGACTCGCTCGAGCAAGTCCTCCCGGGAGAAGACCCGGTCCGGCGACGCCGCCAAGAAGGCGAGGAGGTCGAACTCTTTCCGGGTCATCGTCACGGCCGCGTCGCGGACCGTCACAGTGCGAGTGCCGCGATCCACGACGAGGTCCCCGTGTTCGAGCGTCGTGGACGGAGCGTTGCTGCCACGGCGGAGCACGGCTCGTACCCGAGCTTCCAGCTCGGCAAACGAGAAGGGCTTCGTCATGAAATCGTCGGCCCCGAGGTTCAGCAGTCGGACGCGATCCCGCTCTGAAGCCTGTGCCGCGCAGACGATCACCGGCACCGTGCTGCGTCGGCGGATCCGAGCCAGCACCTCAGAGGTGATCTCGGCTGGGCCGAGGTCCAGGATCACCAGGTCCGCCGATTGGGCGAAGACGACCTGGAGTGACGATGCGGGATCGTGGGCCTCGGAAACCTGGTAGCCGGCGCGCTTCAGATGGTGACGAAGAGCGACCCGGCATTGGCTGTCGCCCTCGGCGACGAGGATCGTGCGACCGTTGACGTTCTCAGGCCGTGTGTCGGACGACTCCAACGTCCGTGCGCCGCCGGGGAACTCGTCCCGGCGAACGTCGATATCGACAGGCGGTGCAGTCATCGGAGACCCACCTCCTTGATCCCGGCGTCAGGCGCGAAGCACTCGAAATGACGTGCTCGAAGGCCCAGTTGGGCTGGCGGCTTCACCGGCGCGGACATTGTCGCTCCGGTCTCCATCGGTTGATCGTCCGGCTTGTTCTGCCAGGTCAACCCTTATGTTCGTGTTCGTCCCGCTCATGTTTCCCCGCCCCCTCTGCGGGCTGTCAGGACACCGGGCAACCCCGTGCGTGACCTCCCTCATGGTCCGGCGGGCGCGCATCCTGACATATTCAATGTCGGCCCGAGGCCATATCCGCTCCATAGGACCTTTGGCCTATTTCGTTGTGCCGATATGGTGCAATGCCGGTGCGAATGCGGGTGTTCCGGGGGGTTGACGCCGAGTTGTTTATCTACGGGGTGGATGTACCCCCGTGTAGGGGTTTCTATGCCTCAGTCTTCTGGGACGAAGAACCGGTAGCCCACTCCACGCACGGTCAGAATCCACCGGGGAGCATCCGGATCGGGCTCGATCTTGAGCCGGACTCGTCGGACGTGCTCGGTCACGGTCGACCGCCCCTGCCATTGCTCGGTCGATCCCCAGACCCGCTCCAGGAGGTCCTCACGAGAGAACACCTGACCCGGCGAGGCGGCGAGGAAGGCCAGAAGGTCGAATTCCTTCCGGGTCATCGGGATGGGCTCACCGTCCATGACCACGGTGCGAGTGTCGCGGTCGACGATGAGGCCACCGTGCTCCATGCGGGTGGCCGTCGGCTCGCTGTTGCCACGGCGCAGCACGGCGCGTACCCGTGCCTCCAGCTCGGCAAAGGAGAACGGCTTGACGACGAAGTCGTCCGCGCCCAGGTTCAGCATGCGGATTCGCTCCTCCTCCGAGTCACGCCCCGAACAGACGATCACCGGCACCGCGCTGTGACGCCGGATCTTGGCCAGAACCTCGGAGCCGTCGACGCCGGGCAGGCCCAAGTCGAGGATGACGAGGTCGGCGGAGTGCTGGAAGACCGCTCGCAACGAAGACGGGCCGTCCGCCGCTTCGGTGACCCGGTAGCCACTGCGCTCGAAGTAGTGGTGGAGCGCGGAGCGGCAACTGTGGTCGTCTTCGGCCACCAAGATCGTGCGCTCATTGCCGCCCTCGAGGACGTGGTACGGCCGAGGCGAGTTGGACTTGCCCTCGCTGGGCCGCAGCGGGTGCCGCCGGAGGCGCCGTCGGTGCGTGGGTCGTGGCGGCGCTGGCCCCGTGATGGGCGGCGCTTCCTTCAGGTGCGTCAAGCATTGTTCATGCGCTTTCCCGTTCGGCCCAGTTGACGCTTACCGCGCGCTCGGTCTCGAGCACCAGCAGCAGCCGTTCGGGCAGCTTGTAAATCGAATCGATCAAATTGCCATACCGGTCCGCAGACCGTCTCAGGGCGCGGCTCGTAGTTGTCGGGGTCGACTTCCACCACGTCGAGGATCTCGTCGACCAGGAGGCTGACCAGTCCGTCGTTCGTGCGAACGACGATGTTGATCGGCAGCTGGTCCTGCTCGCGGTCGGACAGATGAAGCTTCCGTCGCAAGTCAATGGCCGGCACGACGTGGCCCCGGAGGTTGATCAGGCCGCGCAGCGCGTAGTCGGCGAGCGGCACCGGAGTCACGCGCTGAAAGCGGATGACCTCCTGCACTTGGCTGACATCGACTGCCGAAGGTGAGATCGTCCACGGTGAACGTGCAGAGCTGAGAAGGGCCGTTCATGGCGCCATACGCTCCATCTGCATGTCGTGCAACCGCTCCGCGAGCTGGTCCAGATCGATGACCGCCGTCTCGCGGCCCGAGATAGTCGCCGAACCGACGACGCCAGCCCGCTCGTCGTGGTCCGACATCGAGACCTGACCTTCGACGATGTCGACGATCTCGTCGACCACCAGGCCAATCGTCTGCTCGTCGATCCTCGCCAGCACGACCGGCATCACCTCGTCAGTGCCGCGGGCCGGCTCCACCCCGAGAAATCCCGACAGTCGGGCCAGGGGAACGATCTCGATCCCGGTATTGCACGAGCTCGAGGTCGCCAGTGCGTTCGATCACCCCAGGAGAGAAGCCCTCGATCCGGTCGACGAGTTCGAGCGGAAGTGCCATGCGCCGCCCACTGCCGACCCCCATGACGAGCAGCCTTTGCGGAAGTCGTGTCGGCCGCGGCCGCGGCCGCGTCCTGCTCGACCGGGGCATTCGAATCGAGGGACGTGTCCTGCGCCGAGGCGGCAACCTTCGCCCGCTGGGCGAGTCCAGCCACGTCGAGGATCAACGCCACCTGGCCGTCACCCATGATCGTTGCGCCCGCGAACGTCGACAGCTGGCTGAACAGCCGGCCCAACGCCTTGACGACGATCTCCTCGGTGTCGAGCACGCTTTCGACCATCAGTCCGAACTGTCGTTCGCCAGCCTGCAGCGCAACGATGTCGATCGGCGTCGCCGTTGGAGAGCGCAGTCGTCAGCCGGCTGGCGTCACCCAGCTCGACGCCGAGCTCCACCAGGGGAAGGCGACGTCCACGCAGGCGGCACATCGGGACGCCCGAATGCATCTCGATGCACCGGACTCGCATGCTCTCGATCGACACGGGCGACCTCGAGCAGGTTCACCTGGGGAATGGCGTACCGCTCACCCCCGGAGGTCACGATGAGCGCCGGCATGATGGCGAGGGTCAGGGGGATCCGCATCAGGATGGTCGTCCCGACGCCTCGTTGGGTCGAGACGTCGACCGTGCCGCCGATTCTCTCGATGTTGGTCTTGACCACATCCATACCGACGCCCCGCCCGGACACCATGGTGATCGAGGGCGCGGTCGAGATCCCCGGAACGAAGATGAGTGACGCCGTCTCTTGATCCGACATCGCCTGCGCCTGCTTGGGCCTCGATCAGCCCGCGCTCGACGGCCAACCGCCGCACCTGGTCCAGGTCGATGCCGGCACCGTCGTCGGTGATCTCGATGTTGACGTGTCCGCCCTGGTGGAAGGCACGGACAGTGAGGCGACCCTGCTCGGGCTTTCCGTTCGCCACCCGGAGCGAGGGTGCCTCGATGCCGTGATCCAACGCATTGCGAACCAGGTGGGTCAAAGGGTCCTTTGACGGCCTCGATGAGGGTCCGGTCGAGCTCGGTCTCGTGGCCCTCGACGTCGAGCTGCACCTGCTTGTGGCAGGCCATGGCCAGATCACGCACAAGACGCGGCAGACCGCTCAAGAGCGTGTCCGAGGGGCTGCATGCGGGTCTGCATGACGGTGTCTTGGAGATCCGCCGTCAGGACGTTCAGCCGTTGGGCTGAAGCCAGGAGGCCGTTGTCACCAACCGCCTCTGCCTGCTGCAGGATCTGATTGCGGGTCAGGACCAGCTCGCCCACGACATTCATCAGGCTGTCGAGCAGCTTGACGTCGACGCGGACGCTCAGCTCCGCCGCGCCGGTGAGACTTCTTCCGGCACCGATCGCCGCGGCCCGCACGAGCCGTTCGACGTCATCGACTGGGCTGGTGGCGACAGGCCGCTGGCCCTGAGCCAGGGCTTCGAGACGTGCCACCAGGACCCGATAGTCGTATGGACCCTCGGTGACGTCCCTCTCCACGTGGGCCAGCACCTCTCGCATGGCGTCGGACGTGTCCAGCAGGGCCGTCACGACATCGGGCGTCATGTCCGAGCACGCCGTCACGAATGAGCGACAGGAGGTCCTCTCCTGCGTGAGCGATCGCCTCGAGCTTCGCGAAACCCAGGAATCCGCAGGTTCCCTTGACGGTGTGCATCGTTCGGAAGATCGAACTCAGCGTTTCGGGGTTGGTCCGATCCTGCTCGAGCGCCACGAGATCCGTGGACATTCGGTCAAGTCCCTCGTAGCTCTCGGCCACGAACTCGCCGACGATTTCGTCAGTCATGGGACTCACCTGATCGGGCGACAGGTCGACCTGAGGAAGGATGCACGGGAGTCATCTACTGCCCGTTGAAGTCCGTGACGAGTTGCTCGAGCTCTGCGGCGAGGCGGGCCAGTTCCGTCGCAGCCTTCTCCGTGTCGGCTGCGCCACCGGCACTCGTCCGTGCCATCTCGGCCGTGGCCGAGACGTTCTCGGTGATCTGACCGGCACCCTGCGAGACCTCGGAGACGCCGCGAGCGATCTCCTTCGTGGCCGCCAGCTGCTGCTCGACGGCGGCGGTGATCGTGGTCTGGATCTCGTTGATGCGGATGATCGTCTGGCCGATGCGGCCGATGGCCTCGACCGAACGGGCAGTGTCCTGCTGGATGGCTTCGATCTTCGTCGAGATCTCTTCCGTGGCCCGTGCCGTTTCCCGGGCCAGTTCCTTGACCTCGTTGGCCACAACAGCGAAGCCCTTGCCCGCATCGCCGGCGCGGGCAGCCTCGATCGTCGCATTGAGAGCCAGCAGGTTGGTCTGTTGGGCGATCGAGGTGATGACCCGGCTCACCTTGCCGATGTCGGCCGAGGACTCGCCCAGCTTGGCCACGGTCACGTTCGTGCGCTCCGCCTCTCGGACGGCTTCCAAGCCGACCGCCGCCGCATCCGCGGCACTGCGGGCGATCTCGTTGATCGACGCCGTCATCTCCTCGGTGCTGCCCGCAACGCTCTCGATGCTGGCGGCGATCTGCTCGCTGGCGCTCGCCACGAGCGCGGCTTGCGCTGCCGTGTCGTCGGCTCCGCCACTCAGTTGGGTGGCCGTCGCGGTCAGCTCCTCCGACGCTCCGGCGAGGGACGTGGCGTGTTCGGTGATCTCGGCCAGCAACGACCCCATGGACTCGTTCGGAGCGTGAGGAGCGAGGATGGCGATGCCGGTAGGGTCGGCGTACACCGTCCACGTGACGACTGCGCCGGTGGGTTCGCCGTGAGCGTCTGGAATCGGAGTGAGGAGGAGGTCCAGGACTTCGCCACCGAGGTGCACCTGGGCCTGTCGGCGGACGCATCCGGAGGTCCCGGAGCCTTCGGCAAGGTTGCGGTGGAAGACGGTGATGCTTGAGCCCACAATCTGGTCGGCTCTGACCGGGAAGGAGCGATTCGTGGGCGCGGAACGAGGCGAGAGCCGACGGGTTGATGTACCGAATGACCAGGTCGCGATCGCAATACATCATGTTCGTGGGTGCGCTTTCGACCATGGCGAGGGAGACCGCGTCGAACGCGAAGGGAGCAGGTTCGGAGTCGGCCGGGCCGTGGGTACGGGCCGAGGCGGAGGTCTGGCTGCTCGTGCTGCTCATTGCTGCGGGTGACCTCCGTCCCCAAGGATCGATGCTCCAACGCGGGTCGCGTCGTCGACCGCCTGCGAACATGAGTCCGAGAGGTCGGGACACTGCGCCCTACCTTGGAATTTGTCGGCTTCGCCAGGCACGGCCTTGAGGGAATCGAGCGGTCGAGTTGATGTTCCGGAGCGATTTCGTCTGGGCCCTTCGGTCGCGTTCGCCGATTCTCGGCGCGCCTACGCGCCCGAACGCGCTGCGGGTCCAGGCGATCCCTGCCCGTGGTCGAGACAGGCCTCAGAGGTCGAACATCCGTTGCACGACGTAGTCGTCGGTCCTGTCGCCCGTCGGATCTGGTGTGCCTTCGGGCGCAAGCGGGCTCACGATTCCCTCCCGATCGCGAGTCCGCCGCCAATTTCTCTGCAACTTTGGAGTCGCCGGCGCGGCCGAGGTCGTCGCGTTGTGCGAATCGGAGTGCTGTGCCGCGACGCCGTGACCGAATGCCCGGCCCGGTCGCACCGAATGGGCTACCTCTCGTCAATCCGGGGGACGTGCCGTCAACCCGTCGTCTCGGGGTGTCGAAACGACCGAATCGCGTGTCGCTCGCGTGCGGCGCGTCCAGCATCGATGGGTCCGATTCGCGAGGTCGGGGCTTCGACGTCCCGCAAATGGCCCTTGCAAGGCCTCAGATGATCGTTTCATCCCCTTTGCAACCGGCTAACAACCAACAGGCCACCGACCTGCAAGAACGCTGGTAATTAGAGTGGTTGATACTCCTGAATGACCCATGGAGGCCTGTTCAAAATGGGTGATCTCAAGAGGGGAGTGGCACCGGTCGGACGGTGTCAAAGAGAGGCATCAGTCGGATGATGCCAGTGAGGGGGAAACCAGTGGGATCGACATCGCGTCAGACCACGATGGCGCAAGAGCCGATCGAGAATGGCATCGATGGTCTGTGGTTGGAGTTCAAGGAGACCGGTTCGACCGACCTTCGCAACCAACTGATCATCTTCTACACGCCATTCGTGAAGTACGTCGCCGGGCGGGTGCTGTCCGGTCTGCCTCGTCACTTCGACGAGGAGGATCTGGTCAGTTACGGGATCATCGGACTCATCGACGCCATCGAGCGCTTCGAGCCCGACCGCAACCTGCGTTTCGAGACGTACGCCATTCCTCGCATCAAGGGCGCCATCATCGACGAGCTTCGCTCCATCGACTGGGTCCCCCGGTCCGTGCGCACCAAGGCTCGGGCGGTCGAGCAGGCCTTCGCGCACCTCGAGTCGACGCTGCGCCGGACGCCCACCGAGACCGAGGTGGCCACCGAGCTCGAGATGAGCGTCGGTGACTTTCACAAGGCGATGCGAAAGATCTCGTCTGTCGGCATGATGGCCCTCGACGAGGTGCTCCGTGGCGGCGAGCGGTCGGAGCGGTCAACTCTGGGCGAGACTCTGCCCGACAAGTCGCACGGTCCGGTCGACACGTTCGAGGCCAAGGAGTCGAAGGAGGCACTCGTTGCTGCCGTCGACGCCATGCCGGAGCGTGAGCGGACGGTGCTGATGATGTACTACTACGACGGTCTGACGCTCACCGAGATCGGTGAGTTCCTCGGAGTGACCGAGAGCCGGGTCTGCCAGATCCACACGAAGGCGCTGCGGCAACTGCGTTCCAAGCTGGCTGACCGTACCGAGAGCGTTCGGGTGGCTGCCCCGGTGATGACTCGGCCGGCCCCTCGTCGCCGTGTCGTGACGCACCAGCGCGCGGACAAGGCACGGCTGCAGCTTCTCGCCAGCTGATTCATTCGGGTCTGGTCGCCCCCGATCCGGGGTCGGCGCCCTTCAGGAAGACCGTCGCACGCACCTCAGCAGACGACCAGTACGGTACGACCCGAGACTGGACTGAACCAGGAGGGTCGTGCCATGCCACTGCACAAGCGTGAATCCGTGCGCGAGGGACTACTCGATTCTGTCTACGCGGACCGGGATCTGCTGTCGACGCTGCCCTCGAAGGACTTCCCGACAAGAGAGATGCGTCCCGACGAGGTCTTCCAGGCCATCTCGGACGAGCTTCTCTTGGACGGCAACGCGCGCCAGAACCTGGCGACGTTCTGTCAGACATGGGAGGAACCTGAGGTTCATCGTCTGATGGACATCTCCATCGACAAGAACCTCATCGACAAGGACGAATATCCCCAAACGGCGGAGCTCGAGCGTCGTTGTGTCCAGATGCTTGCCGACCTCTGGAACGCTCCGGGAACGGCGGACGCGGTCGGTTGCTCGGCCATCGGATCATCCGAAGCGTGCATGCTGGGCGGGATGGCGGCCAAATGGCGTTGGCGGGCCAAGCGGAAGGCTGAAGGCAAGTCAATCGCCACACCCAACATGGTCTGCGGGCCGGTCCAGGTGGTGTGGCACAAGTTCGCCCGCTACTGGGACGTCGAAATGCGTGAGGTCCCGATGGCTCCCGGCCGGTACTCCATGGACGTCGAGCAGATGCTGGACCGAGTCGACGAGAACACCATCATGGTGGTCCCTACCTTCGGGGTGACCTATACCGGCTCCTACGAGCCCGTCCTCGAACTCTCGGCAGCGCTCGACAAGCTTCAGGCCGAAAAGGGATTGGATATCGACATCCACGTCGACGGGGCCAGCGGCGCCTTTCTCGCACCGTTCTGCGCTCCCGACATCCAGTGGGATTTTCGGGTACCCAGGGTCAAATCGATCTCCACGTCAGGTCACAAGTTCGGGCTCGCCCCGCTCGGCGTCGGATGGGTTCTCTGGCGGGATGCCAGCGAGCTGCCTGACGACCTCATCTTCCACGTGACCTATCTGGGGGGCGACATGCCCGTATTCCAGATCAACTTTTCTCGACCGGCAGGGCAAGTGGTCGCCCAGTACTACAACTTCGTTCGGCTCGGCCGCGACGGTTACCGCAACGTGCACGACGCTTGCTACAACACCGGAAAGTTCATGGCCCGTGAGATCGTCAAGCTCGGTCCGTTCGAGCTTCTCTGCGACTCCGACCCGGAGAAGGGCATCCCTTCGGTGGCCTGGAGAATCAAGGAGGGCGAAGATCCGGGCTACACGCTTGTACGACCTCGCCGACCGGCTCAGGGTGAAGGGGTGGCAGGTGCCGGCCTATCCGTTGACCGGCGCCGTTTCCGATGTCGCCGTCCAGCGCATCCTCGTGCGTCAGGGTGTCAGCCGAGACCTGGCCGGATGTCTCCTGAACGATCTCAAGGATTCCATCGCCCACTTCGCCAAGCATCCCGCCCCGGTCCCGATGACCAAGGAGGAGTCAGGCGGCTTCAGCCACCTGTAGCCGTCGGCCCTCAGCCAGCCGGCGCTGTCGTAGTGATGGCCGGCACCGACCAATCCACGCTGAGCGGCCGCCGACGCAAGAAACGCGGTCGTCCGACGACCGCAGGACGGTCGGTGGTCCACGGCGCCGGTGAGGCTTTGGTGAGTCCGGCCAGGGCCCGCAGTGCAGGCTCGTAGGCCGAGCGCATCCAAGCGAAATGTTGCCAGCCGTCCTCGGGACTCAAAAGGTCGTCTCCCAAGATCGGATCCAAGGTGCTTCGTGCGCTCAGGTACTCGTCCTTTTCGATCGTGATGGATGGCGGCGGCTCGTCGAGACGAGGCCGGATGTCCTCGAAGCGGGTCGGCTCGGAGCAGTGGGATACCAGCCGAGCGGGCAACTCGGACGAACGCGGGCATCCCGTAGACGAGCACCATCAACGGTCCCTTCTCGAGCTCCAGAAAGCGGTCTCCCTCGTTTGATGGACTAGCCGACATCACCAGTGCTGCGGCGTCGAGGAGGGTGCCCGTCGTGGCAACCCAGGAATGGCCCGAATGCGTTTCCGGAAAATATGACAGCATCGGAAACGCCGCATGAGTCTGCTCCAGATCGAGGAACCAGTCCGATTCGTTGCGCCAGAAATCCTGACCTGAAAGGGCGCCGATCCGGTGCAGGGTGACAAGGAGGTCGACAGAGGAGGGAGGGGACCCGGCGAGAGGGCGCAAGCGAACGACTCCCTTCTCCCTCCCGTTGTAGGCCGACAGGATGCTGGGTAAATAGCTGATCAACAGGGCGACCAGCCCGAGCCCGATCGTGGCCTCAATGAAGGCAAGCCAAATACGGCTCGTCGTGTCTGGCTCGCTGAATCCGAGAGTTGTCAGAGACGAGCCACTGTCTTCGAACGCCTTCTGCCAAATCAGACTCCCGGTGCCCCAGAAGATCAGGGTGAATGCAATGACCATGAGAATCATCCAGGCCAGCGGCAAGCTCACGAGGGCCACCGGTGCATACATCCGGCGCATTTGCTGTGTGCGTCTCTCGCTGCTCCAGCGCGGGACAAGGACCCGGTACACCAAGGCGAATATTGCCTGGGCGAGTCTGGGCGAGCCTTCTTGGGGCAGTACGACGGTCTTGAGCGCGGACCCGAGAACCGCGAGCGCCAACACCGACCCGGCGACGAGCGACAACACACGCAGGGCGATCATCGGCTGAATAGATCACACAGGCAACTGATCGCCTCAAGCTAGTACGCGACGGCGCTCCGAATTGGAGTTGGGAACTTGGTTGGCGTCGCTCAGGAGACCGACTTAGCGGCTTCCTGCACCGCCTCGTCGATCTTGCCCTTGTCGACCTCGAGTTCCTTCGTGGCTCGCTTGGTTGCCTTGAGTTCGAGCTTCTCGAGATAGGCCTCGATCTTGGTTTCCCCGACGATCACCAGCGCTGCTTCACCGGCATCGATGACGTCGCCGAACTCCTTCACGTCGGCGCGTGACATGCCCTTCCAGAGGTGACCACTGACCCCTCCGATAGCGGCGCCGACGATGGCCGAACCGATAATGGAAGGCGGGAAGAGAATTCCGACCAGTGCGCCTACCCCGGCGCCACCCCACGCACCGTGGCGTGTTGTCGTCTCGTCCTTGTTGACGTGGACCTTGCCAGCATCGTCCTTGGTGATCACTGCGGCGTCGTAGGTCCCGACGGCTCCTTGAGAGTGAAGGTCCTTCACCAGGTCGTAGTCGGTACGGGCATCGACCTCGCTGGCGTAGGTCCCGACGTAAATGAACACTCCGTCTGTCTTGGACATGTCACCTCTCCTTGGCTCGGTTCGGAACGACTGAGCCGAGCTCACGCTACCGCCGGGTCGCCTGGGAAGGGGCTGTCACCTGCGGGGCCTCGCGCCGCCGCTCAGCCGGCTGGACCTGGGAGAAGCGCACCGAGGGTTCGTTGGTTCCAGGGGTCGCCTTGTCCAGGTGGACAAGAGCGGTGCCAGAGACCGGGTCGGTCTCTGAGACAACGATGCCCTCTGGTCTGGCATGATCCAAACCCATGTCCGTGCCCCCGGCCATTGAGATCGCACGCCACGCGTCGCTGCTGCCCATCACCGAGGTGGCTGCACAGATGGGGATCGGACCAGAGCTGCTCGAGCCCTACGGCAACCACGTCGCCAAGGTGAGTCTGGACGCGGTTGCCGAGCTGGCGGATCGACCAAAGGCCAAGTACGTCGTCGTGACCGCAGTGACACCGACCCCGCTCGGGGAGGGGAAGACCACGACGACCATCGGTCTCGGGCAGGCCCTGGCCTGTATCGGTCGCCAGGCCACGATCGCCATCCGACAGGCCTCAATGGGACCGACATTCGGCATCAAAGGTGGCGCCGCGGGCGGGGGGTATAGCCAAGTCGTCCCATTCGAGAATCTGAACCTCCACCTGACGGGCGATCTCCACGCCGTCACCGCCGCTAACAATCTTCTCTCGGCGATGGTGGACAACCACCTCTACAACGGAAACGAGCGCGAGCTCGACCCCAGTGCGATCACCTGGAAACGCGTTCTGGACGTCAACGATCGATCGCTCCGCAGCATCGTCAGTGGTCTTGGCACGCGGGAAGACGGGATCCCGCGACAGACGGGCTTCGACATCACGGCTGCGTCAGAGGTGATGGCCGTACTGGCGCTCGCTACGTCCCTCCGGGATCTCCGCGAGCGACTCGGACGGATTGTCGTTGGCTACACGCGGCAGGGTGAACCAGTTACGGCCGACCAACTGAAGGCCGCCGGGGCCATGACGGTGATCATGCGGGACGCCCTCAAGCCGAATCTGCTGCAAACTCTCGAACACACGCCCGTCCTCGTGCATGCCGGACCGTTCGGGAACATTGCGCACGGGAACTCCTCGGTGGTGGCTGATCTGATCGGCATCCACGGTGGTGAATACCTTGTAACCGAAGCGGGATTCGGATCCGACATGGGCGCCGAACGCTTCTTCAACATCAAGTGCCGGACTTCTGGGCTCGTCCCCGATGCCGCCGTCGTCGTCACCACGGTGCGAGCCCTGAAGCTGCATTCAGGTCGCCATAAGGTCATCGCGGGCCGGCCGCTCCCCGAGGCCATGCTCGAGGAGAATCCCGAAGAGGTCCAGCTGGGAGGAGCGAACCTTCTGGCTCATCTGGAGATCGTGCGGCGCCATGGTGTGGTGCCGGTGGTTGCCATCAACGCCTTTGACGAGGACTACCCGTCCGAACACGCCGCAATCCGTGAGATCGCTGCATCGGTTGGAGCACGCTCGGCCGTGTGCCGCCACTTCACTCAGGGCGGCAAGGGCGCAGTCGAACTCGCCGAGGCGATCGTGGAGGCCTGTGAGGAGCCGAGCCAATTCCGGATGCTCTACGAGGACGATGCCACGCTCCGCCAGAAGATCGAGACGATCGCGAGCGAAGTCTACGGAGCCGAAGGAGTCGATTATCTGCCAGCGGCTTCTCGGCAGCTCGAGACATACGAACGCGCCGGATTCGGCCGCCTACCGGTCTGCATCGCAAAGACGCATCTGTCCATTTCTTCCGACCCAGCGCTGAAAGGGGCGCCACGCGGTTGGCGGCTCCCGGTGCGTGAGGCCAGGGCCAATGTTGGAGCCGGCTTCGTGTACCTCGTCAGTGGCGACATGCGGACTATGCCCGGTCTGTCCAGCCACCCTGCCGCCGAACAAATCGACATCGACGAAGACGGCAACGTGGTAGGTCTGTATTAGGCCGGGAGGACTGAACGGCGTGGCTCCAGCGCCATGGTGACGGCCGATGATCCTTCAACCAGGGAGGCGCAGTGGCTATCGATTTCACGCTGGCTCCGGAACACGAGGTGATTCGGAGCCGTATCCGCGCCCTCATCCAGGAGACGGTGCAGCCCCGCATCAAACGCTTCGACGATCAGTCCGGGGTCACATGGCGTGATGAACACCTCGTCACGATCCTCGAACTGCGCGAGCAGGCCAAGAAGCAAGGTCTCTCGAATGCCGCTACTTGCGGACTCCCCCTCTGAGTCATGGGTTGCATCTTCGCTCTCATAGCTGCCTTCTCGGCTCGGTTCGCCTTGTTCCTGGTCTGGCTGTTCTCGGACAGGCTGACGATTGCTTTCCGCTCTGGCTGGGAGGGCATCCTCGGGTTCATTTTCCTGCCCTATACGACGCTTTTCTACGCGCTCGTGTACGCGCCGGTGAAGGGTGTCGACGCGTTCGGGTGGGTCATCGTCGCCTGCGGGGTCCTGCTTGACCTGGGGTCACATCTGTTCGGGTCTCGGGCCGAGCGTCGCCGTCGTCGCCGGGTCGAACAGGCGTCCTAACCGCCCCGGTCCGGACTTCGAGCTGCACGCCCCGTGCTCGCCCCGTCGGCTCCTTCGCCCCGGACCGCCCCGACGCTGTCTCACCCTTCCCGTTTCCGCCGGCCTTCCCTTCGGCCGCCCGGCCTTCGGAGTCCCGCCCGCCCCCTCCCGACGCAGCGCCGCCCGCCGCTCGGCCAGGACTTTTGGGTCGCTGACCTGGGCCCAGAGCCTCGAGGGCCGCGAGGTCATGACCTCAGCGCTCGGGCCGAGGAAGGTCAGCTCCACGTTGGCGTCACCGCTGAGCGACCAGGCCTTCGAATGAATCAGGTGATGGTGGTGCTCACAGAGGAGGGCCAGGTTCCCCAGATCGGTCAAGCCGCCGTCTTCGCACCCATCGAGGTGGTGACAGATGGTGAAGAGCACGTTGTGCACAGCCCGGAAAGACGCAGTGGCGATCACGACGCCAGACCTCGCGCCGCTGGGTGGGCGTGGCCAGGCGCTGGGCCCGCCCCTCGTACATGGTGTGGCCAACCTCGTCGTCGAGGGCCACGATCACTTCTCCGTCACAGACCAGGCGCCGGGCCACGTCCGCTGAGATCAATCCAGCGCGTTCGAGCTCGCCCACCAGCTCTGACTCGGGATCGGCCACGACCTCGTAGGGCACGTGGGCCACCACCAAAGGAGACGAAGAGCCCCCCGAACCCCCATCGCGCGTGAGCGAGACCAGGGCATCGGCCAGGCGCTGGTCAAAGGGGGTCTCAGCGTCAGAACCGATCTTCTTGGCCCGCTTCTCGAGCACGGAGCGCACCTGGGCATAGGAGGCCGGGGGCAACTGGGCCACGATGGTGCGCAAGGCGTCGTTGAAACGAAGCGAGCGTTTCTCGTGCTCAACGCGCATCAGAGGCCCGGGTGGGCAGTTTCTTCGAACGCACCAGCTCGCCCAGATCCCGATACGACAACTCAGCGGCGGCCTCGGCCCAGCCCGCCTCGTTCTCGGGGGTGGCCACGCCGAGCAGCGAACTGCGCCTTGTCCAAGGAGACCTGGCCATCGCCGAGCGCTCGGGCCACATGGGGCAGATCGATCAGGTGCTCGCCCACACTGGCGTAGGTCCGCGCACTCGCACGCCGAGAGCCCCAGGTGCTGTTCGAGCCAGGCCACGAGCGAGGTCGCTCCGCTGTCGCGCCAGGTCTGGCGCCGATCGAGCTCACCACCGAGGAGACAGAGCAGGGCGTCTTGGCGAGAACGCAGGGCGAACGCCTCTTCGGCCAGCGAGAAGATCTCCTCGTCGGAGAGCCGGGCCACCTCGCTCGCGTCCATCGGGGCCGAGGAGTCCGGGGCCGAGGAGTCCGGGCCAGGCCGTCGGGGCCGCCGTGGCTGAGCGGGATCGCCGCTGCCGGTCGTCGTCGTGGGTGCCATGCACTGGGTGAATGGTCCGGCCCGATGCTGGCGTTACGCGAACGCGGTGGAAAAGGCTGGAAGGGGGCCGGGTTGGAAAGTGCAGCGCTCCCCGGATGAGAACCTCGACGATGTCGTAGAGGACTGAAGTCCGGGTCAGGCGAAGGTCAGCCGCAGATCCGGTTCGGGTCCGAACGCCGGATCGGTCGGTCCGTCCGCCGCCAGCTTCTGCCACCCCGCCACGCCGATCATCGCTGCGTTGTCCGTGGCCATCGATTGGGGCGGGATGAGCAGGCGTGTCCCGAACTCGTCCGCCAGCGTCTGGGCCCGCAGGCGCAGGACCGGGCTGGCAGCAACGCCACCGACTATGGCCATGGCCGGATCGTGAAACTCGTCGAGGGCCCGTCGCAACTTCGCGATCAGGACGTCCATGCAGGCAGCCACGAACGACGCCGCCACCTCCTGCACATCGAAGTCGGGATGGGCCCGCACGTAGTTGACGACGGCGGTCTTGAGACCCGAGAACGAGAACGCATAGCCCTGGTCGAGCATCGGGCGCGGGAACCCGAGGGTGTCGGCTGCGCCGTCGGCCCCGGCCATGCGATCGAGGATGGGGCCACCGGGATAGCCGAGTCCGAGAAAGCGGGCGACCTTGTCGTAGGCCTCCCCGATGGAGTCGTCCACCGTTTCGCCCAACAGCGCGTACTGCCCTGGAGCGCTGGCCCGGGTGAGCATGCAGTGCCCTCCCGACACCAACAGCGCGGTCTGAGGGAACGGCACCTCGCGGTCAGCCAGGTACACGCTGGCCAAATGCCCCTCGAGATGGTTGACGCCGATGACGGGGATCCCCCAACCGAGACCCAGAGACTTGGCCGTCGCAATCCCAACCAGGAGCGCGCCCACGAGACCCGGTCCGCACGTCACCGCCACACCGGCGAGATCGGAGCCGCGGTCGACCCCTGCCTCCGACAGGGCCTGCTCCACAATGGCCGTGATCGTTTCGGTGTGGGCTCGGCTGGCCAACTCGGGTACGACACCACCGAACGACGCGTGCAGGTCGATCTGACTCGCGACCACCGACGAGCGAACTTCGAGGTTTTCGTCGACTACGGCTGCCGCCGTCTCGTCGCACGAGGTCTCGATGGCCAGCAACAACCGCTCGCCGCCGCCCTCGCCGCCGCCGCCGCCGCCGCCGTCGTCGCCGCCCTCGTTCCCACGGTCGCCGTCGGGTCGGCGACTCACTGCACTCCCGTCAGGGCTCGAGCGATGTCGTCGGCAGGGATGGCGCCTTCGCGCTCCACCACGGCGGTCGACCCGGCGACGTTCACCAACGTGGAGGGGACCTCCGTCAGAGGACCGCCGTCGATGATCACGTCGACGGACTGCCCGAGGCTCGCCGCCGGCCACGTCCTGGGCCGTGCGCGGTGTCGGCGACCCGTGCGGGTTGGCGCTGGTCACGACCAGCACCCCGGTCTCCGCCAAGAGCGAGCGGAGGAATGCGTGGTTCGGAATGCGCACAGCCACCTCGTCCCGCCGCGCCAGCCACTCCGGCCGAGCGGACTCGGGATCGAAGGCAAAGGCCATGGTCAGAGGCCCGGGCCACCAGCGCCCGGCGAGCTCGTGCACCAATGGACCGTAGGACACGCCCAACGCCCGCACCTGGTCGACGTCGGAGGCGAGCACGGGCAGGTGCATTCCTTCGGGACGCCCCTTCGCTCGATACACCGCACGCACCGCCTCGGGATCCATCGGGCGGGCGGCCAGTCCGTACACGGTGTCTGTCGGTACGACCACGAGGCCGCCCGAAGCAAGGGCGTCGCGGGCCGCGCCCAGAGCAGCAGCGTCATCGGCGCGCAGCACCGTCGTCACGAACCTTCCTCCACCATCACGAGCAGACGACGAACCGACAGTTGGACGTCGACGCTCAGAGTCGGAGCGGCCGGATCGGAGCCGCCACCAGGGCCGGGTCGGACTGCCAGTCCACCCCGGGCACATCGACGTACAGCTCGATCTCGTTCCCGTCCGGGTCGAGGACGTAGAGGCTGTGCGTCACCGTGTGGTCGGAGGCGCCCACCACGGTGCCACCCGCCTCCACCACGGCGGCCAGAGCCTCGCGGAGGTCGTCGTCCGTCTCACCCACGTTGAGACCGAAGTGGTACATGCCGATACGGCGCCCCGGCGGGATCGGCGCGGCGTCCTCGCCCACCTGGATCAGCAACAGCTCGTGGTGCGTCCGGCCCGAGGAGAATCCGGCGACCATGGAGGCTGCGGGCCCGGTCTCCGAGGGGTCGGGCAGGATCTGGTGCCAGCCCAGGACGTCCCGATAGAAGGCCGCGGAGCGGCGCACGTCGCGTACGTAGAGGACGATGTGGCCCAGTTCGCGTACTCGTACGGTCATGCGCTTACGCTACCGGCCTCCTCCGGCCCGGCGGTCGGCGTCGGGTCGGTCGCCGTCGCCGCCGTCCGGATCCAGTTGGCGTTGTCCGGCATCCCCGGCCCCAGGTGCAAAGGCACGTCGAAGGGCTCGGGCGAGAGCCCGGCCGCCTCGAGCAGCTCGTTCAACGCGTGGGGCACCGCCGCCGCAACGTCCCACAACCGCGGCACCGCCCGGGCGTCGGAGGCGAAGCCCCAGTACAGAACGCCCCGGTAGCTCATGATGGTGATGTTCAGCCCCATGCCGTCCATGACCGGGCCCAAGGGGAACATCCCGAGCATCTGGCTTCCGCCGAGGTACAGAGGAAAGTCCGGGCCCGGCACGTTCGAGATGACCAGGTTCGCCACGGGACGATGCCGGTCCGCCAGTTTCATCCCGGTGTAGAGACGGGCGGCGGCCGCAAACAAATTGGGCGTCGCGTGCTCGGCCCAGTTCTGCAGCATCGTCGCCCCGAGCGCGTTGTGCTCCTCCTTGGCCCCCTTCGTGCCGTCGTGGATGATCTGGAGGCGCTCGAGCGGGTCCTCCACCTGGCAGGGCAGCTGCACGAACATGGCCGAGACCTTGTTCGAGCCCTTCAGCTCCGCCACGTCCGGCGTCACCGAGACCGGGACCACCGAGACCAGCGGGATCTCGGGCAGCTCGTCGCCGGCCAGCAGGTAGTTGCGCAGCGCCCCCGTGCAGATGGCCAGCACCACGTCGTTGACCGTCGTGCCCATCTTGTTCTTCAGCCGTTTGGCGTCGTTCAGCGACGCGGCGGCGAAGGCCACCCGGCGCCGGGCGTGCACGGCCACGTTGATCGACGTGCGCGGCGCGGTCAGCGGGAGCGCGGCCTTGCCCGCCGGCTCGCTGCGCCGGATGGCCCGGATGCCGAAGATGCTGCGCGTCGTGCGCACCAGCATGCGACCGACGTCGAAGGGGGCCACCAGGCTCGAGATCACGGCCTGGGACACCAACTCGAAGCCCGACGGGATGCGCGAGTCGAGTTGGCGGGCCGACGGGTGCCCACCGCCGGCGCCACCACCACCGCCGCCCCCGGCGCCACCGCCACCGCCCCCGCCGGCACCCGCCGCAGTCGGTTCGGGCTCGAGGTCGAAGAGCACGCCGAGCAACTCGGCGCCCGAGACGCCGTCGATGGTGCTGTGGTGCATCTTGACGACCAGGGCAACCTTCCCGTCCTCGAGCCCCTCGACGATCCACATCTCCCACAGGGGCCGGTCCCGGTGCAGCTGGCGGCTGATGACGTCGGCCGCGAAGTCGCCCAGCTCGCGCATCCCGCCCGGCGAGGGCAGCGCCGCCCGCCGCAGGTGGTTGTCGATGTCGAACTCGGGGTCGTCCACCCAGACCGGGAAGCCCAGGCGCATGGGCACCTCGACCAGGCGGCGCTGGAAGACCGGGACCTGGGGGATGCGGTCGTTGATGAGCTGGCGGATCGCGCCGGAACGAGTAGCCGCCGGGCACGGTCGAGGGGTCGAAGACGGCGACCATGGCCACGTGCATGTGGAGCGTGGGCGTCTCCATGTAGAGGAAGCTCGCATCGAGCCCGGTCAAGCGTTCGGGTGACATGACCTCCATAACCTCGCACCCAGACCTGTCTCGCGCTAATTGTCGGCCCGACCTGGGCAACCACGCCCGCCACCGCTCGGACGTGGGCGAGAATGAGGTCGTGGTCGTGCCCTACGCCTACCTGGCCGTCACCGTCGTCGGCTGCTTCGCCGTCCTCATGGCCTACCGGCCCGATCCGCCGGGAGCCCGGCACCATCCTCGCCTTCGTCACCGCCTGGATCGCCGGGGAGCTGGCGTTCCAGAACATCGTGTGGCAGGCGATCGCCACCGCCCTCTTCATCTGGGCCGGGGCGCTCGAGCAACTGGGCCGGCTACCTGGGCCTGGCCCTGGCCGTCGTCGGCTGGGCCGGCCTCGTCGGGCTGGGCGTCGCCGGCCACCGGGCCTCCCGCGTCGTCAACGCCTCCCTCGACGAGGTCCGCGACGCCGACACCTTCCCCGTCCCCGAGCAGCCCACCGCACCCACCTGGGGCCGCTGGTGGCGCCTGACCAGGGCCATCCCGCTCAAGTCGCGGGCCGTCCGCATCATCCGCAACATCGACTACGCCGGCGACGGCCAGTCCCGCCACCGCCTCGACATCTACAGCTCCCGCCTCACCCCGACCCCGGCCGGCGGCCCGAACCGCCCCCTCGCCCCCGTGATCGTCTACGTCCACGGCGGCGCCTGGATGATCGGGGACAAGCGCGAGCAGGGCAAGCCGATGATGTACGAGCTCGTCGCCCGGGGCTGGATCTGCGTCTCGATCAACTACCGCCTCAGCCCCAAGGCGACCTGGCCCGACCACATCGTCGACGTCAAGCGGGCCGTGGCCTGGGTCAAGGCGCACATCGCCGAGTACGGCGGCGACCCGACCTTCGTCGCCATCAGCGGGGGCTCGGCCGGCGGGCACCTGAGCGCCCTGCACGCCCTGACCGCGGGCGACCCGGCCTTCCAGCCCGGCTTCGAGGAGGTCGACACGTCGGTGCAGGCGGCCGCCCCCTACTACGGCGTCATGGACATGACGGGCTCGCCCGAGGGTTCGGGCGCCTACGGCCCGGGCCTGCTCGAGATGCTCGAGAAGTCCGTCATGAAGACCACGTTCGCCGCGCATCCCGAGGTCTTCGTGGCCGCGTCGCCCACCGAGCGGGTCCACGCCGGCGCCCCGCCCTTCTACGTGTTCCAGGGGGTCAACGACACGCTGGTCCCGGTCCAGGTGGCCCGGACGTTCGTCGAGCGCCTGCGGGCGGTCTCCGCAGCAGCCCGTCGCCTACGCCGAGCTGCCCCTGGCCCAGCACGCCTTCGACGTCCTGGCCTCGCTGCGCTGTCTGGCCACGACGTCGGGGGTGGCCGACTTCCTGGAGGCCGCCGTGGCGGCCCACCGCGCCGGTGCCGCCGGGCCGATTCGGGCGGAAACCGTCGGTGACCAGGACCGTCACGACGCGATGCCCAAGCGAAATCTTTCTGACATAGAGTCCCAGCCCTGAATCTGACAACCCGTCAGATCCCTGGTTACAGAGCGAACCGGGGTCAGGGGTGGTTGTGGGCAAGGTTGTCGACGGAGGTCGTCGCTGCGGGGACTGCTGCTGGGCGGATCGCTGTTGGCCGGGACGGTGCATCGGCGGCGGCGTGGGAGTGGCCGAGCTGGCCACCGCCGCACCGGCGGGGGCTGCGGCGAGCTCGTCGAACACCTGCCCCGTCACTGCGCCGGCCACGGCGGCGCAGGACGCGTCGACCACCGGCATCACCGCCAAGACCGTCACGGTCGGCAACGTCTCCATCATCTCGGGCCCGGTCCCCGGCCTCTTCGAGGGCGCCCCGACCGGCGCCAAGGCCTACTTCGCCTACATCAACTCCAAGGGCGGGGTGAACGGGCGCAAGCTCGATCCTCAACTCGGCCGACGACGCCTTCAGCGGCCAGCAGAACGCCACCGAGACGGCCCAGGCCGTGGCGAGCGACTTCGCCATGGTGGGCAGCTTCTCGCTCTTCGACGGCTACGGCTGCAAGTCGCTGGCCGCCGACCCCGCCGTGCCCGACGTCTCGGTCACCCTCGACCCGAGCGCCGAGGCCCTGCCCAACGACTTCAGCGCCGAGCCGACGGTGCTCGGGGCCAGCCTCGGGCCGTTCGAGTACTACAAGAAGCACTTCCCCAAGGACACGACCATCGGGGCGCTCGTCTCGGACGCCGCCTCGGCCAAGGCCCAGTTCGCCGGCGAGCAGGCCGCGGCGGAGCACCTCGGCTACAAGGTCGCCTACGTCGACGACGTCAACCCGCTGGCGTCGAACTTCACGACCGACGTCATCAACATGCGCAGCAAGGGCGTCAACGCGGTCGACCTCACCGCGCTCGACTGGCAGGACGCGGCGATCTTCGTGCAGAACGCGGTCACCCAGGGCTGGAAGCCCGGGCTGATCTTCTCGGGCGGGCCCGTCTACGCCGACCAGTTCATCTCGCACGCCGGCGGCCCGGCCGCCACCGACGGCATCATGCTGGGCCAGATGCAGTCGCTCTATCTCGGCCAGGACCAGAACAGCATCCCGGCCGACAAGCTCTTCCTCAAGTACGTCAAGCAGGTCAACCCGTCGTGGACGCCCGACCTCTACACGCTCTTCGGCTGGGCCTCGGCCCAGCTGTTCGTCCAGGCATTGCAGGCCGCCGGCCCGCACCCGACCCGCGGCTCGGTCATCGCCCAGCTGAAGAAGATCACCAACTTCAATGCATCGGGCCTGCTCTCCAACGCCGACCCTGCGACCAAGAAACCGTCTGGTTGTTACGTGATGGCCACCATCAAGAACGGCCAGTTCGTGCGGGTACAGCCCAAGGGCAGCGGCTTCTCGTGCGACACGACCTACTTCGACGCTCCGGCCAGCGCAGCCGCCTCCTCATAGGCTGGCCGCGGTGGGGCATCAGGAGGTACGTGACGACACGATGAGGCGTTGACGTGAGCGTCTTCCTCTCGTTCACCGTCCTCGGCATCGTCTTGGGCGCCATCTACGGCATCCTGGCCACGGGGCTGGTCGTCACCTACAACACGACGGGCGTCTTCAACTTCGCCCAGGGTGCGGTCGGGATGGTGGCCGCCTTCTCGTACTGGCAGCTGTGGCAGGACTGGCACTGGCCCTTCCTGCTGGCCATCGTGGTCATCGTCTTCATCGAGGCGCCGCTGCTGGCCATCGTGGTCGAGTTCGTCCTCTTCCGGCGCATCCACGGGGCGACGGTCGAGCGCTCCTGATGGTGACGCTCGGCCTGCTGGTGATCCTGCTCGGCGTGGCCACCATCTTCTGGAGCAGTCCCGACGTCATCCGCTCGGTCCCGAGCTACTTCACCCAGTCCGACGGCAACGTGCTCTCGGTGCACCTCTTCGGGAGCAACGGCGTCACCATCCAGTACCAGCAGATCATGTTCGTCGTCGTGGCGGCCGTGGTCTCCATCGGCCTCGGCCTCTTCCTGCGCCGGGTCCGCCTCGGCGTCGCCATGCGCGCCGTGGTCGACGACCCCCAGCTGGTGGCCATGGCCGGGGCCAAGCCGTACCGCATGTCGCAGGCCGGCTGGGTCCTCGGCTTCATGCTGGCCGCCCTGGCCGGCGTGCTGCTGGCCCCGGTGGTCGGGCAGACCGGTCTGACCGCCGACCAGCTGACCCTGCTGGCGCTGAACGGCTTCGCCGCCGCCGTGGTCGGTCGCCTGCGCAGCCTGCCCATGACCTTCGTTGGCGCCATCGCCCTCGGGCTGATCACCCAGTACTGCGTCGGCTACCTGCCCGGCCACATCAACGCCGGCCTGGCCTCGGTCCTCACCGAGGTGGTCCCGGTGGCCTTCCTCTTCCTCGTGCTGCTCGTCATTCCGGCCGCCCGCCTGGCCCCCGCCGGGCGCCTGGCCGTGCGGGCCGCGCCCAAGGTGGTGACGGCCCGCCAGTCGGTGGCCGGTGCCATCCTCCTCATCGCCGGCATGGTCGTCCTGGCCGTCGATGGTGGGCGACACGGCGCTCTCCACGCTGACCCAGGGGCTGGCCTTCGGCATCGTGGGGCTCTCGCTCGTCCTGCTCGTCGGGTACGCGGGCCAGGTCTCGCTGTGCCAGCTCACCTTCATGGGCATCGGCGCCTTCACCATGGGCAAGGTGTTCGGCGGCGACTCGTGGTGGGGCCTCATCCTGGCCGTGGTGATCTCGGGCGCCGTCGGTGCGCTGGTGGCGCTGCCCGACCCTGCGCCTGCGCGGCCTCTACCTGGCCCTGGCCACCTTCGCCTTCGGCGAGGTGATGTACTCGGCCTTCTTCGACAACGCGAGCGTCATCCCCGACGGCGAGTCGATCAACGTCGGCCGGGTCCCGTTGCCCTTCATGCACTCGGTGGGGGACCGGGCCATGCTCGTCGAGGTGGCGGTGGCCGCCGCCGTGTGCGTCGTGATCGTCGGGCTGGTCCGGCGCAGCGCGTTCGGGCGCCGGCTGGTGGCGATGAGCGACTCGCCCGCGGCCTACGCCACGGTCGGCCTCAGCTCCGTGCGCACCAAAATGATCGTCTTCTCGCTCTCGGCCGCCATGGCCGGTCTGGGCGGCGTCTACTACGCCGGCCAGCAGGGCGGCATCGGCGCCAACGACGTCCAGTTCATCGGCAGCCTGACCCTGCTGCTCTTCGTCGCCATCTGGGGCATCCGCACGGTGACCGGGGCGCTGCTCGGGGGCATGACGGCCGCCGCGTTGCCGGTGCTGCAGACGCACCTGCCGTCCTCGCTGGCCGACCTGACCGGTCTGGCCGCCGGCATCGGGATCATCGTGCTGGCCAACTTCCCCGACGGCCTGCTCGGCATCCCCTGGTTCACCGACCGCGTCTCGCTGCCGTTCGCCGACGAGGTGCCCGGCAGCCAGCCGTTCGTGCTCGACGGTGAGGTGGCCCGTGCCGCCTGAGGCCGACGCCGTGACTGAGGTCCGGGACCGGGCTTGGGCTCGGGCGACTGTGCACTGGTGGTCGAAGAGGTCAGCGTGACCTTCGGCGGCGTCGCCGCGCTGTCCGACGTCACCCTGCGGGCGGAGGCGGGCCAGGTCACCGGGCTCATCGGTCCCAACGGGGCGGGCAAGACGACCTTGTTCAACGTGATCAGCGGGCTGCAGCGCCCGGACCGCGGCTCGGTCCACCTGGCCGGGACCGAGGTCACCCGCAAGGGGACCCACCGGCGGGCTCGGCTCGGCCTGGCCCGGACCTTCCAGCGCCTCGAGCTCTTCTCGACGCTGAGCGCCACCGACAACGTGCGCGTCGGCCTGGAGGCCGGCGGCAAGGCCGAGGCCACGACCGCGGTGTCGCTGCTCGAGCGGGTCGGCGTGGCGCGACGAGCGCGCACGCCCAGGTGTCGTCGCTGCCCACCGGTTCGGCCCGCCTGGTCGAGCTGGCCCGGGCGCTCTCGACCGACCCCAAGGTGCTGCTGCTGGACGAGCCGTGCTCGGGCCTCGACGAGCACGAGTCCGAGGCGCTGGGCCGCCTGCTGACCTCGTTGGCCGCGGAGGGCCGGGCGGTCGTCATCGTCGAGCACGACACCGACCTGGTGCTCCGGGTCTGCGACACCGTGCACGTCCTCGACTTCGGCCAGATGATCGCCAGCGGCACGCCGGACGAGATCCGGAACGAACCCGGCGGTGCAGGAGGCGTACCTGGGTCACGCAGCAGAGGCAGCGGAGGCCGTGGAGCCGGCCGTTGCGGAGCGCCGAGGAATCGTGACGGCCGCCGTCGTCGACCACGACCACGACCGCCGGTCACCGACACCGGCACCGCGCTGCACATCGAAGGGGTGCGCGCCGCCTACGGCCGCATCGAGGTGCTCCACGGCGTCGACCTCGAGGTGGCCGGCGGGTCGGTCTTCACCTGCTCGGACCGAACGGCGCCGGCAAGAGCACGTTGCTCAAGGTGCTCAACGGCCGCCTGCGCACGACGGCGGGCAGCGTCCGCGTCGACGGTGTCGAGCCGCGCCACTGGACGCCCGACGTCCTGGCCCACGCCGGTGTCATCGCCATCCCCGAGGGCCGGGGCGTCTTCCCCAACCTCAGCGTGCGGGACAACCTGCGCATGTGGACCTACCGCGGCGGGGTGTCGACGGCCGAGGTGGAGGCCCGGGCCTACGAGCAGTTCCCCCGGCTCAAGGAGCGCCGCCGCCAGATGGCGGGCACGCTCTCGGGCGGCGAGCAGCAGATGCTGGCCATTTCGCGGGCACTGGCCGGCGAGACCAAGGTCCTCCTGCTCGACGAGATCTCCATGGGGCTGGCCCCGATCATTGTGGCCGAGCTCTACGAGCTGGTGGCCGAGATCGCCAAGACCGGCGTGACCGTCTTGCTGGTCGAGCAGTTCGCCGAGACCGCCCTCGGCATCGCCGACCGCGCCGCGATCATGCTGCACGGCCGCGTCGCCCACGAGGGCACGCCCCAGGACATGGCCCGCGTGGCCGAGTCCGCCTACCTGTAGTTCATACGGTCAGCCGGCCTCGTCGGCCAGCACCACCTCGACCCGCAGGGTCGGGTCCTCCTCGGTGACCAGGTTGTCGACCCCGCCGGCGTCGGTGAGGTCGCCGTGGGCCGCAGAAGACGGCTTCGAGGACGTCGGGCGGTCCGATCACCGTGAGCTGGGCCACCCGGGACCGCATGGAGCGCTTGTTGCGTCGTCTTCTCGCGGCGCACCGCGCCCAGCACCTGGGTGGCCACATCGAGCACGTGCGGCTCGGCACCGGCGTGCGGGCCGACCTCGGACACGTGGGGCCACGGCGCCCGGTGCACCGAGCCCTCCTGCCACCAGCTCCAGACCTCCTCGGTCACGAAGGGCAGGAACGGCGCGAAGAGCCGGTGCAGCGCCGAGAGGGACAGGGCCAGGGTGGCCCGGGCCGAGTGCGCGCCGGCCTCGGTGTCCTCGCCGTAGGCCCGGGCCTTGACCAGCTCGACGTAGTCGTCGCAGAAGGACCAGAAGAAGCCCTCGGTCACCTCGAGGGCGCGGGCGTAGTCGAACGCCTCGTGGGCGGCGGTGGCGGCGTCGATCAGGCGGGCCAGTTGGGCCAGCAGCGCCACGTCGAGCGCCTCGTGCACCGCCTCGAGGCTGGGGGCGGGCTCGTCGCCCAAGCGGCCCAGCGCGAACTTCGACGCGTTGAGCATCTTGATGGCGAGGCGCCGCCCGATCTTCATGACGCCTTCGTCGAGCGCGGTGTCCGTGCCGGGTCGACCGTTGCAGGCCCAGTAGCGCACGGCGTCGGAGCCGTACTGCTCGAGCATCTCGGTGGGCGTGACCACGTTGCCCCGCGACTTCGACATCTTCTTGCGGTCGGGGTCGAGGATCCAGCCGTTGATGGTGGTGTGCTTCCACGGCACGGTGTGGTGCTCCTGGTGCGAGCGCAGCAGCGTGGAGAACAGCCAGGTGCGGATGATCTCGGGTCCCTGGGGGCGCAGGTCCATCGGGAAGGTGGCGGCGAAGAGCTCGGGGTTGTCCTCCCAGCCGCAGGCGATCTGCGGGGTGACCGACGAGGTGGCCCAGGTGTCCATGACGTCGGGGTCGCCGACGAACCCGCCCGGCTTGCCGCGCTGGTCCTCGCTGTAGCCCTCGGGCACGTCGGTGGTCGGGTCGACGGGGAGCCGCGACTCGTCGGGGACGATGGGCGACGTGTGGTCGGGCTCGCCGTCGGGGCCGAGCGGGTACCAGACCGGGAAGGGCACGCCGAAGAAGCGCTGCCGGCTGATGAGCCAGTCGCCGTTGAGCCCGTTGACCCAGTCGTCGTAGCGAACCTTCATGTACGGGGGGTGCCAGTCGATTTCGTTGGCCCGGGCCAGCAGCTCCTGGCGCAGCGCGTCGTCGCGGCCGCCGTTGCGGATGAACCACTGGCGGCTGGTGACGATCTCGAGCGGCCGGTCGCCCTTCTCGTAGAACTTCACCGGGTGCGTGATGGGCCGGGGGTCGCCGACCATCTCGCCCGAGGCGGCCAGGAGCTCGACCATGGCCCGCTGGGCCTGGTTCACGCTGCGCCCGGCGATGGCGCGCCAGGCCTCGCCGTCGGGCACGCCTGGGGGCGGGGTCTCGCTGATGCGCCCGGTGCGGGTGACGATCGAGCGGGTGGGCAGGTCGAGCTCGCGCCACCACACGACGTCGGTCACGTCGCCGAAGGTGCAGATCATGGCGATGCCCGATCCCTTGTCGGGCTCGGCCAGCCGGTGGGCCAGCACCGGCACCTCGACGCCGAAGACCGGCGTGTGCACCGTGGTCCCGAAGCGGGCGGCGTAGCGCTCGTCGTCGGGGTGGGCCACCAGGGCGACGCAGGCGGCGACCAGCTCGGGGCGCGTCGTCTCGATTTCGATGTCGTCGAAGCGCAGGCGGTGGTAGGCGCCGTTGCGCTCCCGGTCCTCCATCTCGGCCTGGGCCACCGCCGTCTGGAAGTCGACGTCCCACATGGTCGGGGCCTCGGACATGTAGGCCTCGCCCCGGGCCAGGTTGCGCAGGAACATGCGCTGGCTGGTGCGGCGGGCGTCGTCGTCGATGGTGGCGTAGGTGTGGGTCCAGTCGACCGAGAGCCCGACCCGGCGCCACAGGTCCTCGAAGACCTGCTCGTCCTGGGAGGTCAGATCGTGACAGAGCGCAATGAAGTTGGGCCGGCTGACCGGGATGTCGTCCTTCCCCGGTTCGTCGGGCAGCACGAAGTCGGGGTCGTAGGGGAGCGACGGGTCGCACGACACGCCGTAGTAGGTCTGGACGCGACGCTCGGTCGGCAACCCGTTGTCGTCCCATCCCATGGGGTAGAAGACGTTCCAGCCCGCGCATGCGCCGGTAGCGGGCGATGGCGTCGGTCTGGACGTAGCCGAAGACCGAGCCCATGTGCAGCGAGCCCGAGACGGTGGGCGGCGGGGTGTCGATGGAGAAGACGTCCGGGCGGGTGGTCGCCGCATCGAAGCGGTAGGTGCCGTCCGCCTCCCAGCTGGCGGACCAGCGGTCCTCCAGCCCGTCGAGGGTGGGCTTCTCGGGCACCCGGGGCGAGCTGTTCGGGGGGGTCGACATGATCGCGTTACCGTACCTGGATGCTGCACCTCCACGACACCGCAACGGGAACCGTGCGCCCACTCGTGCCGCGCATCGAGGGACAGGTGTCGATGTACGTGTGTGGCCCCACCGTCTACGACCTGCCCCACATCGGGCACGGCCGGGCCAACCTGACCTTCGACATCCTGCGCCGGTATCTGAGCTTCGAGGGCCTGCGGGTGCACCACGTGGCGAACATCACCGACGTGGACGACAACATCATCAAGCGGGCGAACGAGCTGGGACGGACCGAAGCGGACGTGGCGGCGGAGTTCGAGGCCGCCTGGTGGGAGTCGATGGAGGCGCTGGGCGACCTGCGCCCGCACGACATCCCGCACGCCACCGAGTACATCGAGCACATGGTGGCGTTGGTGCGCGAGCTCGAGGCCAAGGGCGTGGCCTACGAGACGGCCGACGGGGTCTACCTCGAGGTGGCCAAGGTGCCGAGCTACGGGTTGCTGGCCCTGCAGCCCCTCGAGTCGCTGCAGGCGGGGGCCCGGGTGGAGGCCAACGACGAGAAGCGTTCGCCGCTGGACTTCGCGCTCTGGAAGAAGGCCAAGGCGGGCGAGCCGAGCTGGCCCTCGCCCTGGGGTGACGGCCGGCCCGGCTGGCACACCGAGTGCGTGGTCATGTCACTCGACCTCCTCGGCGAGGGCTTCGACCTGCACGGTGGGGGGCAGGATCTCCGGTTCCCGCACCACGAGAACGAGCGGGCCCAGGCGGTGGCCGACGGCAAGGAGTTCGCCCGCCATTGGATGCACAACGGCTGGGTCGAGGTCGAGGGCACCAAGATGTCCAAGTCGCTCGGCAACTTCACGACCCTGCCCGACCTGCTGGCCCGCCACGACGCCCGGGCCTACCGCCTGCTCGTGCTGCGGGCCCACTACCGCTCACCCATTGAGGTCACGCCCGAGACGATCGTCGACGCCGAGGGCGCGCTGGGACGACTCGACGCGCTGGCCCGACGGTTCTCCGTCGGTGGGCTGCTCGAGCAGACGCCCGACGGCTACGTCGTCGAGGGCGAGGCACCGGCGGTCGACCTCGAACCCGGGGCGCTGGCCTCGTTCCGGGCCCACATGGACGACGACCTCGACACCGCGGGTGCGCTCGCCGGCATCTTCGAGCTGGTGTCGCGCGGCCCACTCGGCGGCCGACGCCGGAGACCAGGACGGGGCGGAGAAGCTGGCCCACACGGCGGCCGTGCTCGTGGCGGCGCTGGGTGTGTCCCTCCGGGGGGAGTCCGGCGAGATCGACGAGGCGTCGGCCCAATTGGTGGCGCAGCGCGACGAGGCCCGTCAGGCCAAGGACTACGCCCGGGCCGACGCGTTGCGGGACGAGCTGGTGGCGCTGGGGTGGACGGTGGAGGACACGCCGGCGGGGACGGCGATCCACCGCGACTGAGGTCGTGACTGGGAGACGAAAGTCCAGGTCAGGAGCGGGATCACGGCGGTGACTAGACGATGTGGAGCCCGCAGGTTACTGTGTAGTAACCAAAGAGCGGTCGGGGACGCGTCACCTCTGTGTCATCGGTGGCGTCGGTGGTCGCTTCGAGGGTATCTGTCGTTTGTCGTCGCTGACGGACGCCGGCCCGGGCATGAGATTGGGCCGGCCCAAGGAGGAACACCATGTCTGACTTCTCGCTCACGCTGAACGAGGACCAGCTGCAGATTCAGAAGTGGGTCCACGAGTTCGCCGAGAACGTCGTGCGGCCGGCCGGCCGCGAGTGGGACGAGCGTGAAGAGACGCCGTGGCCCATCATCGAGGAGGCGGCCAAGAACGGGCTGTACTCCTTCGACTTCGTCGCCCAGGCCTTCAGCGATCCGACGGGGCTGATGATGTGCCTCGTCAACGAGGAGATGAGCTGGGGCGACGCCGGTATCGCCCTGGCCATCTTCGGCTCGACGCTGGCCGTGGCGGGGATCTTCGCCAACGGGACGCCCGAGCAGATCGGCGAGTGGATCCCGCAGTGCTTCGGCACGCCCGACGACATCAAGCTGGCAGCCTTCGGTGTGTCCGAGCCCGACGCCGGTTCGGACGTGTCGTCGCTGAAGTCGCGGGCCGAGTACGACGAGGCCAAGGACGAGTGGGTGCTCAACGGCACCAAGACCTGGATCACCAACGGCGGTATCGCCAACACCCACGTGCTCGTGCTCTCGGTGGACCACACCCTCGGGAGCCGGGGCCAGGCCAGCTTCGTGGTGCCCGAGGGGACGCCCGGGATTTCGCAGGGGCAGAAGTTCAAGAAGATGGGCATCCGGGCCTCGCACACGGCCGAGGTCGTCCTCGACGACTGCCGGGTGCCGGGGCGCTGCCTGCTCGGCGGCAAGGAGAAGCTCGACGAGCGGTTGGCCCGGGCCAAGGAGGGCAAGAAGACCTCGACCCAGGCCGCCATGGCGACGTTCGAGGCCTCCCGCCCGATCGTCGGTGCGCAGGCCGTGGGGATCGCGCGGGCCGCCTACGAGTACTCGCTGGACTACGCCAAGGAACGCCACCAGTTCGGGCGGGCCATCATCGAGAACCAGGCCATCGCCTTCAAGCTGGCCGACATGAAGATGCACACCGACGCGGCACGGCTGCTGGTGCATCGTGCGGCGAACATGGCATCGACGGGCCAGAAGTTCGAGAACGGCGAGGGTTCGATGTCAAAGCTCTACGCCGGTGAGAACGCGGTGTGGGTGACCGAGCAGGCGATCCAGATCCTCGGTGGCTACGGCTACGTCCGGGAGAACCCGGTGGAGCAGTGGCACCGGGACTCGAAGATCTACACCATCTTCGAGGGGACGTCGGAGATTCAGCGACTGGTGATCTCGCGGGCGATCTCGGGCATCCACATCAACTGACGCCTGCCGGGTAGCAAACCACTCTCTCGTCGCGGCCGCTCACGCTCAGGTTCGCGAGCTTCTACGTCAGATTTTGGCCGGTTGATTCAGGGTCCAGCCACTGGGTTGCGTGCAGATGGCAATGCTCACCGGAGCGGTGATCTTTCCGGTCGTGTCCTTAATGATGGGACCCGACACAATGGCGAGGGAGTCCACGGTCGGGGTCAACCCGCACACGCCGAGATCGTCATACGCGGAGTCCCGGAATGACGTCATCTTCCCTGATGCCCAGTGAAACGTGACGTTCGACGCGCCTTCGGCCAGCCTTGCGATATTCACCCGGGCGGATCCGCCCGTGGCCTCCCTGTCGGTGCAGTCGCCGAGGATGTACGAGTTCGCGTCGCCGTTCTGAGTGAGTGTCTGACACACCACCTTGCCGGATGTGCGAGCGGCTGCTCTGCCTGTCGCTGCCGAGACGCTCATCGGCGCGATGCCGAAAGCACAGAGAGCGCCAGCAGCGATGACAGCGGTGGCAAGGGGGATGCGACGCTTCATCACGGACCGTGAAACCATGACAGGCTCCTCTCTCCGGTCGCGAGGCGATCGTTTTCCTCAGGTGTAGCAGCGGATGCCTGGGCCCGGCAAGGGCGTCCGTGCGAACGGATCTGCCTCGAGGGAGCCCCTCTCACGTCAGGGAGGTTCACATGGTGAGCGCCGCGGTGGCGCGCTCCTTGGTGCAACCTGGTGCCCTCGCCAGGTAGGCGACGATGGCATCGGCGTCCATGTCGAAGGCCTCACGCAAGCCGCGTACGAGCGTCGCCACGTAGGGGAGCGACGGGGCGGCCGGGACGACCTCGGCGAGGCGCCACGGGGCGGTGAGCGTCACGACGGGGATGTCTTCGATGGTGCCCAGACAGGCCAGCTGGTCATAGCGGCCGGGACCAACCGACGTGCTGAATCCTTCGACAAGTGCTCTCGGCTCGAGGTCGAGCGGAGCGGTTGCGCGGCCACTTTCCTGGGCCATGATGTCTTCGAGCTGTTCCCAGGTCACTTTGTAGGCGCGGAGTGCAACCTCGGTCTCCGCGGCGGGATCGAGGTCGAGGAAGGCGGGCGCTCCACCCCAGAGGCGAGACGTTCCGCTGAAGTACAGCGTCCCGCTCACTGAGAGCGTCCGCCATGTCGAAGCAGGGCGGGGATCCCGCGCCCCCCTGTGTGCACGCGTCGCACCGGGAGGGCATCCACCGCTGAGGTAGCAGCGAAAGCGATCGGCGCAGAGGTTGGACCCGTACGCGGCGTAGAACGCCTCGCGCACCTTGGTGTCCTCTGGGTCCGATGTTCTCTTCTGCATTCCGCTCCCGTGGGTCCTGTAGCGAGCGATTGCTCTTTCTGGCAGGGTTAGCACGTACATCTGTGAGGCCGTCGTCCCGGGCCGCTCATGCGAGAGGAGCACGCTCATGCCGGAGGACTCAGCAGGCAATCCTGACTCTTCGATCGACAATCGTCACCTTCTGTTGGTCGGCGCCGGGCCGGGCCTTGGCATGGCGGTGGCCCGTCGCTTCGCCGAAGGCGGCTATCGAGTCACTTTGGTGGCCCGCAGCACGGACGGACTCCGCGACCTGGCCGACAGCCTGGCTGACACCGGGGCCCAGATCGACACGACCACCGCCGATGCCAGCGATCCCGAAGGCCTGCGAACTCGGATGACTGAGCTCTACAACGAGACTGGCGCGCCGGGACTCATCATTTACAACGCCGTCATCGGAGCGCCGGACACGCTCTTGAGCGCAACCGTCGAGCACCTGTTGACGGCCTTCACGGTGGACGTCGTCGGCGCAATCGTCGTGACGCAGGTCGCCGCCGCAGCCATGCGGCGAGCGGGTTCGGGCACCATCATCGTGACGGGCGGCGGATTCGCAGATCAACCCATCCCTGCTCTGGCCACCGTTTCCCTCGGCAAAGCGGCACTCCGATCCTCCGCCACCATGCTCGGCGCCGATCTGGAGCCCGATGGCATCCGCGTGGCGACGTTGACGATCGACGGACAAATCGTGGCCGGCACCACCTTCGACCCCGAGAACATCGCGAAGCGCTATTGGGAGGTCGTCCATTTCGATGGTCCGTGGCGAGCGGAGTTCCGCTATCCGGGCGAAGAGGGCTCTGGCGTCTGAGCGAGTTGCAGTCGTGACCGGGGTGACCCCGCGACCGCCGCGAGCTGCCACGTGTCGTTTGAAGAGGCGACAGTGGAGCGTCGGGCATCCCCTTAGCGTCGCGAGTTCGACTATTCAGGTGTGACCTTGAGTTCCTCGGTGGGATCGAAGGAAGCGGAGAACAGATATGACGTGGCGAGGCTACGGAAGGGCCGCCACCTCTCGGCTATCTCGAGGACCTCCTCTTGACTCGGGAGATGGTCCAGCTGGTAGGCGTTGCGTACTGCCTTCCGCAAGGCGAGATCGCCGGGCAAGACCACATCTTCTCTTCGCAGGGCAACGAGCAATGCGCCCTGTGCTGTCCAAGGCCCGATCCCCGGAACGGCCGTCAGTTCGGCTATGAACTCGTCATCCGGTAGCTGTGTGAGCCGTTCAATGTCCAGCCGGCCGTCCGAGAAGCGTTCCGCAAGATCTCGCAGGGTGTTGACCTTTCGCCACGAGAATCCGGCAGCTCTCAGGTCATCGGGCGCCGCGGCCAGGAGTTCCTCGGGCGAGGGCAAATGTCCCCCGAAGAGTTCTGTGACGCGCGCCACGGTCCGCCGAGTTGCCGCGACCGATAACTGTTGACCGGCAATCTGAAAGAGAAGCGACCCAAACAGGTTCATGGGCGGGAGTTCGTCCAGCCAAGCGTGGGGATCGAAGTCAGGCCTGCGCTCTATCAGATGTCCGATCACGGGATCCGCTTCGCGGAGGTGGCGTTGGGCGGCACGAAGGCGAGTCGCCCGGTCGTTGGCATCAGGCCCTGCGGCTTTCGTCATTGAGATCGTCCGTCACTGTTCGCGTCACCATGTGCGGACACTCGACCTCGGCCGTCGCCGCGCCCGCCGACGGCAGCACCCTGGTCGCGCTCTGCGAGGACTCTGCCCTTTTGGGTCATCTCGGATCCCCCTTCGACCGTGAGAGAAGTATGTCATTGCGTCGGCAAGCACTGCTTTGCTGCAACGAGATGATCCAGAAGGCGCTCTGCGTCCTTCCTGAGGTACGGCCCTCTTGGGCTGTGCGCCGGTGCGGACAGAGTCTCGTCACCAGCGGGTCCGCTTCCTTGTGCACGGCGTCTCGACCATTTCGAAGAAATTGCTTGCCAACGCAAATACTATTTTGTACCGTGTCTGGGCAATCGAAGCATGAGCGCCACCGACCTGGCCCAGTGCCGAGTGCTCGCCCTGGGTGTAGGTCGGTGGCGTGGGCCTCAGACAAGAAGGAGAAGGGGATGACCAAGGAACTGGGTGTCTGGACCGCTGAGGACTGCGCCCTGGTATTGATCGACTACCAAAAGGAGATGTTCGAGGTCATACGATCGGAGACGAGTCCCGACCTGGTCGAGCTGAACGTCCGGTTGTTGGCCAAGACGGCGAAGGCGTTCGGCGTGCCGATCGTCCTCTCGACGGTGGGCGTCGGGTACGGGTTCAACAGGCCCACCGTTCCCGCGGTCCTGTCCGAACTCGAGGGTCTCGAACCAATCGATCGTTCCTCCATGAACGCATTCGAGGACCAGGCGTTTCGTGACGCCGTCCGGGCGACAGGGCGCAAGAGGCTGATCATTGGTGGACTCCACACGGAAATCTGCTTGACCTTCGCGACGGTGCAGGGACTGAAGGACGGGTACGAGGTGCTGTATGTCGCCGACGCTGTTGGTGGGAGGTCCCAAACCGCACACCGGACGGCCATTGAACGGTTGGCACACGCGGGCGCAGTCCCGACAACGGCGCTGGCCGTGACCACGGAACTCTTCCGGGACTGGGCGGGTCCGCTGGCCGGGCCGGCTCTCGAGACGATCCATTGGTACTTCCGTGAGGTGCCGAAACTCACCGATGAGGTGGGGGTGGCAGAGGCGGAGAAGCTTGCTGCAGCAGCTCAAAGCGTGAGCTGAGATGTCGAATCGGCTAGCTGGAAAGGTTTGCGTCGTTACGGGGACGGGCGGGAGCATGGGCCGAGCGACAGCACTGGCGTTCGCTCGCGAGGGTGCCCTCGTCGTTGGCTGCGACGTGACGGTGGACGGCGCAAAGGGACGGTCGAGATCGTGCATGCCGCAGGAGGCCAGATGATTTCGCTGCAGCCCTGCCTGCTCGATGATCCCTCCGAATCCGCGAAGCTCGTCGAGCTGGCTGTTGCAGAGTTCGGTCGGATCGACGTGCTCTTCAATCTCGCCGCCCGATCCCACTTCAGTCGCCTCGAAACCTTCACCGACAAGGACTGGGATGCCGCCCGGCGGGACGAAGTCGACCTGGTGTTCTACCTCACCCGTGCGGCGTGGCCTCACCTGAAAGCCAGTCGTGGGGTGGTGGTCAACATGGCCTCTCTCAACGGATCTCTCAGCTTCAAGCTGCTCCCGTCGCTGGCCCATACGACGAACAAGGCGGCGATCATCGGTATGACTCGCCAGCTCGCCATGGAGGGAAGCGAGTACGGGATCCGTGTCAACTCGATCTCACCCGGTTTTATCGAGACCAATTCGACCCGGGGGGAACTCGAAGACGAGGAATTCGGCAAACAGATGCGCGACCGGACGCTTCTGGGCCGGTTTGGTCAGGCTGAGGACATCGCGAACGCCGCGCTGTACCTCTCGTCCGACGACAGCGCCTACGTGACGGGCATCGACCTGGTGGTTGATGGCGGGATGAAGGTCTGGTGACCGGGCGGGTGGCCCAGCCGAGTCGAGGGGAGGCGCCCGGTATCGACACCTCGTCGACGCCCACGGTCCATGGGCTCCGACACCGCTCGGGTTTCTGGATCGTGGCGTTTGCCTTCCTGATCGTGATGGCGGTCGCCACACTGCCCAGTCCTCTCTATGGCCTGTACCGGACACGGGACGACCTCTCGGCGCTCATGATCACCGTGATCTACGCGATCTTCGCGGGCGGGACGATCCTGACCCTCCTGAGGGACTCCTCGGTCGCCACACGGATCGGACGGCGGGGCATGATGCTCAGCTCCGTTGCGATGATGATGGCGGCGACGGGTGTGCTCGCAGCGTGGAAAGACCTCCCTGGACTCCTGATCGGACGTCTGCTCACCGGCGTGTCGGTCGGGCTGGCTGCGGGAACAGCCATTACGTACCTGGTCGAGTTGCGTCTCCGTGCGGATCCGAATGCGTCGGTGATCCGCGCCCGAACCATCGGCACGTCTGTGAATGTCGGTGCACTCGGCGTTGGCCCCTTGGTCGCCGGCTGCCTTGCAGAGTGGGTGAGCTACCTGCTGACCGTGCCGTACCTCGTGTTCCTCGCGCTCGGAGCCGCCGCCCTGCTCGGTCTCTGGATTGTGCCCGAGACTGGAACACCGACCCATCGACCTCCGACAAAGCAGCCGACCAAGGCGCGACGCTCGGCCAGGCTTCCTGTTCCGGCCGCGGCAGCAACGCTGTCCGCGTTCTCGGCGAATGGTTTGTTTGCGGGATTGTCGGGACTCTTCCTGGCCACGAAGTTTGGCCGTCCCTCGCATGCGCTGTCCGGTGCGACCCTCTTTCTGGTCTTCACCTGCGGCGTCCTGTCCCAACTCGCAACCGCCAAGCTGCAAGCGTCGCGCGTGCTCGCGCTGGGCACGGCTTCCATGCTTCTCGGTCTGGTGCTGCTCGTGGTTTCGGTGCGTCTTTCGACGCCGAGTCTGGCATCGTTCCTGATCGGGGGTGCACTGATTGGCGCCGGCGCTGGTGCGGTCTTCAAGGGGACCACGGGGATTGTGCTCGAAGCCAGCGCGCCCGAGGACCGCGTGGCCATGACGTCGGCGCTCTTGATCGCCCTCTTCGTCGGGCTGTCAGTTCCGGTGATAGGAGCGGGCATCGCACTCGACCAGGGCGCAAGTGCCCCTGACACCGTGCTCGTGTTCGCCATTCTCGTCGGGCTGGGCGTCTCGGCGTCGGGGTGGGCCCTCCTGGGACGCCGACCCAAGGAGTCCTCTCCGGAATGAACCACGATGCGTGAGGGTCTGCAGCCCTAAATCCGCAGGGCAGAAAGCCTCTCGCTGAAAGCCACGGCCGTGCCCGAGGACGTAAGGAGTGCGACAATGCGCAAGGTCGGCGACGGGCGTCGGGGAGTGGGGTGGTCAAAATGATCGCAACAAGTCCGAACGAGCACGAAGTCCAGGATCCCTCCCGCTCTGCGGGGAGCACCCGATGACCTCGTTGATGACGATGGAGCACGCGGGTGGATCCGTCTCAGTCGATGAGGCGAACCACAACCGGCGGTGGTGGATTCTTGCTGTGCTGGGAATCGCCCAGTTGATGGTCATCCTCGACAGCACCATCGTAAACATCGCTCTGCCGACCGCCCAGCATGATTTGCACTTTTCCAACGCCGACCGCCAGTGGATCGTGACCGCGTACTCACTCGCCTTCGGCAGCCTGCTCCTCCTGGGTGGCCGTATCGGAGACATGGTGGGACGCAAGCGAGCACTCATTACTGGATTGATCGGTTTTGCCGTCGCCTCAGCCATCGGCGGTGCTTCGGTCAACTTCGCAATGCTCGTGATCGCCCGGACGGTTCAGGGTGCGTTCGGAGCCCTGCTGGCCCCATCGGTGCTGGCGCTCCTCACGACCACCTTCGATGATCCCGATGAACGTGGCCAAGCCTTCGGAATTTACGGAGCCATCGCCGGAGCCGGCGGTGCGCTGGGACTTCTCCTCGGGGGAGTCCTCACCTCGTACGCGTCCTGGCGATGGACACTCTTCGTCAACCTCGTGTTTGCTTTCACCGCTACGGCCGGCGCCCTGCTCTGGTTGAAGAACGACGAAGGAGCTGACCACGATCCCCTCGACCTGCCGGGACTCTTCCTGGTAGCCGGGGGATTGTTCTCGCTGGTGTTCGGGTTCTCGCACGCCGAAACCACGGCGTGGCGGAATCCCTTCACAATCGGGTTCCTCGTCGCAGGGGTCCTGCTTCTTGCCGTGTTTGCCGCTTTCGAGACCAGAACGAGATATCCGCTTCTCCCACCTCGGGTCGTGCTCAACCGAACACGAGGAGGGTCAATGTTGGTGATGCTCTTTGCCAGCGTTGGGATCTTCGGTGTCTTCTTGTTCTTGACCTACTACCTGCAGGGAACTTTGGGATTCAGCCCGGTGAAGACCGGCATCGCCTTCCTCCCGCTGGTCGCGGCGTTGGCCACGATGGCCCAGGTGTCCAATCGAGTCCTTCTACCTCGATTCGGCCCCAAACCGATTGTGCCGATCGGTCTCCTCGTGTCCGCTGCTGCCTTGTTCGGACTGCATCTCGTGGGTCTCCACTCTTCGTACGTCAGTCACGTGCTCCCCTATCTCTTGGCGTTAGGTATCGGATTCGGGATGAGTGTCTCCCCCGCCTTCAGTACGGGCACCCTGGGGTTGGCGCCTCAGGACGCCGGCGTCGGCTCGGCGACCCTGAATACGGCGCAACAGGTCGGGGGATCCATCGGGACCTCGTTGCTCAATACCCTGGCCGCCGGCGCAGCCACGTCGTACCTGGTTGGTCTGGCACCGACCCCCGCCAATCTCCAAGCGGCCCTGCTCCACAGCTATACGACGGCGTTCCTGTGGTCCGCACTGATCTTCGTTGCTGGAGCCGTCGTTGCCGGATTGGTACTCCGGCCTGGCGGCCTGGCGGCACTTGCGACCGCTAGCACGGCGGTGCGCGAACCAGTCAACGAAGAGCCTCGAACGCACGTCTGCCGAGTACGGGTCGCCTGCCGCTGAAGTCAGACGTCCTGACGCCTGCGTTTCCGTATTGATCCCTACGGCTGACGGTGTGGCAGTGCGCCCGCAGCCTCTTTTCGCATCTGACAGCGGACTGCTCACAAATCTCGCTGCTGAGGTCGGTCCGCACGTCACAACCTGCGACGCGGTTGTTGCAGCAGGGTTCAGCCCCTATTGCAAAAAACAACCAGAAAGCTTGACAGTGCGTCCGCTGTCAATTATGACTAATCCAATCGGAATTACAGGGTTAAGAGCAGGAGGGAGCGGATTGAAGATCGTCTTGATCCTCGTCGGGGCGTTGCCGGTCATGGTCGTGGCCACGGCTGCGGCACTCGATGGGGTTCCGCGAGATCTCGAGCTGTGCGATCCAACGCTGGGTGCCTCGCGGAGCTACCGGCTCTTGAGAGCCCAGGTCCGGGCCGCCGTGCCCGGGATCGTGACTCGCATGCGCATTGCCATAGCAATCTCGTGGACCAGGATTGTTGCGTCGAGATGATCGCCGTGACGGCGAGAGTGGGTTACCTCATCATGCAGGCTGGGAACGATCTCCAGACTTCACTTGCCTTCAGTGGCATCATCGCTATCGGACTCATTGGACTCTCTCTTCATACCTGCCTCAGGCTCATGGTGCGATGGGCCGACCCATCTCGGCGGTGAACGAACCTATGACGATCACACACCGGCTTCAGGCCCACAACGACGCGTGGGGTAGCTGTGTGTTCGCGAGCCGTCCCTCGGTGGTAACCACCTTCAATCGAGCCGTAGAACAACTCGTCTCCCTCTCCGGTGATCCGGTGTCACTTGCTGACGAGGCAGTAGCGGCGGATCCAGGCTTCGCTCTCGCCCGCGTGCTTCAGGCGTATCTCGCGCTTTACTCAACAGGTGCCGCCGGGTTCGAAAGGGCCCAGATCCTTCTGGCCGATCTCGACCCATGGAGTCTCGGAGCGGGCGAACGTGAACTTCTGCACACCCTGGCCGCACAGTCGTGGGCCAACGGAGAATGGGAGCGCGCCGCAAGCTTTCTCGAGCGGGCGCTGCTCCATGATCCACACGATCTCCTCGCCCTGAAGGTGGCTCAGGACCTCTACTTCTTCATGGGTCGGCAGCGCGAGCTCCGGGAGGTCGTGGAACGAGTGTTGCGGGCTTGGCCGATGCATCGCCCCGGCTACGGATTCGTCATCGGCATGCACGCCTTCGGCCTGGAGGAAAACGGGCAACTCGGGGCGGCGGGAGAGCGGGCAGGCGTTGCCCTGGAGGAGAATCCACGCGATGTGTGGGCTGTGCACGCCCAGGCACATGTCTTCGAAATGGGCGGCTTCCCAAGAGAGGGAATCGACTTTTTGGAGCGAAGCCTCGAATCCTGGTCGACCAGCTACTTCGCAATCCATCTGTGGTGGCACCTGGCCCTCTGGCATCTCGACCTGCTGAATGTCGACGAGGCCGTTGCGCTCTACGACGGCCCTCTCCGAGGCACTCGATCAATGCAATGGCTCGACGTGGTCGATGCGGCGTCGTTGCTCTGGCGTCTGCACCTCTTCGGAGTCGAGGTGCGTGATCGTGCCGCGACGTTGGCCGCCGACATCTCCGGGATCCTTTCAGAGCCGGTCTACGTGTTCAATGACTGGCATGCCGTGATGGCGGCCGGACTCGCCGGCGATATTGATCTCTGTGACCGGCTGATCGACCTCAACCGACATGTGACGAACGGGACGAACGCTCGCGCCATTGACCGGGCCGGGCTCGAGCTTCTGGAGGGATTCGCCGCCTTTGCCCGCGGGGACACCAACCGGGCCCTTCACCGGATCGTCGACATCCGGCCGAGGTCGCACGTCGTCGGGGGCAGCAATGCCCAGCGAGACGTGATCGAGCAGACATTGATCTCAGCCGCAGCAAGGTCAGGCAGCGTCTCCTTTGCGCAGGCTCTGCTGGCCGAACGGGTTGCGCAAAAACCATCGGCACACGCCGCTGGCCGCGAGCTGATCCGAGTCAACAGCCAGCGCTGAAGGAACGTTGCCGTGCGGCATTCCCGGGAGCGGCTTGGCGGTGTCACTATTTCGACAAAACCGATAAGATAAGTCGTCTTTAGAGTCGGGCCTCTGCCTCCCAAGTGGGCGGATCGGGGCTTCGCCCAGGTCAGGAGAATGATCATGCCTGCCAACGTGCACTGGTTCTTGCCCACCTCGGGTGACAGTCGGAACGTCGTTCCCGGCTTGGGCGGACATACGAGGCCGGCTTCCCTCGACTATTTGATCCAGGTGGCCAGGGCCGCGGATCAGCTGGGTTTCGACGGCGTCCTCACTCCCACAGGTACGCACTGCGAGGATGCATGGCTTGTCACGGCCGCCTTGAGTCAGCACACTCGCCGGCTTCGTTTCCTGGTGGCTTTCCGGCCTGGTGTGACGAATCCGACCCTGGCAGCTCAGCAGGCAGCGACCTTCCAGCGCCTGACGGGCGGCCGATTGCTCATCAACATCGTCACGGGCGGAGACTCCGCCGAGCAGCGACGATTCGGGGACTGGCTGTCCCATGACGAGCGCTATGCCCGGACCGACGAGTTTCTCGCTGTCCTCCGAGGCGCGTGGAGCGGAGCTCCTTTCGACTACAGCGGCTGGTACTTCCGTGTCCAGGTGCAACCGTTCTGGAGAAACCGGACCCTGTGCCCGAGGTCTTTTTCGGCGGAGCCTCCAGCATTGCCGAGGATGTCGCCGCGCGCCACGTCGACACCTACTTGCTGTGGGGCGAGACTCCAGCAATGGTGCGAGAACGCATTGAGCGTGTCAGGTCCAAAGCGGAGGCGGCGGGGAGAAGTCTCCGATTCGGCATCAGGCTGCACGTGATCAGCCGCGACACAGCACGCGAAGCGTGGAGTGAGACGGCGCGATTGCTCGACGTCCTGGACCCGGCCCTTGTTGCTGGAGCACAGCAGATACTGTCCTCCAGCGAGTCGGTTGGTCAGCAACGGATGCTGTCGCTTCACGGCGGACGGCGGGAGAATCTCGAGATCAGCCCAAACCTCTGGGCCGGTATTGGTCTGGTCCGCCCGGGGGCCGGCACGGCTCTTGTCGGCAGTCACGAAGAGGTGGCAGAGAGGATCTTGGAGTATCACGATCTCGGGTTGGACGAGTTCATTCTTTCGGGCCACCCTCATCTCGAGGAGGCATACACCTTCGGGGAAAACGTCCTTCCGATCTTGCAGAGCAACGGTTTCTCCACGGCCGGATCCGAGGGGGAGGAGAGTCGGTCGAAGCACCGGCGCGCGACCGCTGATGGAGAGCTCCCGACCGGATCCTTCGCCGTCTCGGAACGGGCCGCGTCGGTCGGAAGCGGCAGCGACGGCCGATGACCGCGCCGTTTCACCTTGCGCTCGCGCTCGACGGCGCCGGCTGGCATCCGCAGTCCTGGCGCGAGCTGAACGATGCGTCTGGAGTCTTTTCACCCGAGTACTGGGTGAGTCTGGTCACTGCGGCTGACCGCGGTGGACTCGACTTCGTCACCATCGAGGACTCACTCCGAATGCAATCGACAAGCCGATCGGACCACGACGATGAGACCAATCAGGTCCGGGGCCGGCTCGATGCGGTCCTCTTGGCCGCCCGTGTGGCTCCAAAGACACGCGGCATCGGAATACTTCCCGTTGCGACGACGACGCATACCGAGCCCTTTCACATCTCGAAAGCCCTCGCCACCCTCGACTTCGTCACGAACGGGCGAGCCGGGATGCAAATACGGATTTCGCCGACGACCCTTGAAGCCGCTCAGTTCGGTCGACGCCACCTTGCCGGGAGTACCGAGAGAATCGGTCCCGGCAATGGATCTGACTCGCTCGAAGACCTCTTCGAGGAGGCTGCGGATTTCGTAGAGGTGGCTCGCCGACTCTGGGACAGTTGGGACGATGACGCGGAGATCCGGGATGTCGAAAGCGGTCGCTTCGTCGACCGCGACAAGTTGCATTACATCGATTTCCGTGGACGATGGTTCTCTGTCCGCGGACCTTCCATCACTCCGCGGCCTCCCCAGGGCCAACCGGTCGTCGCTGTGTTAGCCCACGTCGACGGCGCCTTCAGGCTGGCCGCACGGGCCGGCGATGTCGTCTTCGTCACCCCCCAGACCAGGGAGGACGTCAAGACGATCGTGCAAACCGTGCGTCGCCACGAAGAGGCGGTCTCGAGAGACCTGGCCCCTCTCCGCATCGTCGCCGACCTGGTGGTCTTCCTCGGCGAGTCAGCGGCTGCTGCCAGTGCCCGGAAGCAGCGGCTGGACCAGCTGAATGGAAGACCGCTCCGGTCCGATGCAGCCATTTTCGTCGGGTCTTCCTCTGACCTCGTCGAGCGGCTGGCTACGTGGCACTCGGCAGGCGTTGATGGTTTCCGCCTTCGTCCCGCCGACATTCCCCACGATTTCGAGGCGATTGTGAACGAGGTCGCTCCTTTGACACGAGGTGCGCGATCTCCTCGTGACCCCTCGGAGGCAGTCACGTTGCGGGAGCGGCTGGGACTAGACCTTCCTCTCAACAGGTACGCCGTCGTATGAGCGACCAAGGAAGTCTGACGCCTCGACCGATTCACCTGGCCGCGCACTTTCCCGGTGTCAACAACACCACGGTGTGGAGCGATCCGGAGGCGGGCAGCCACATCGACTTCTCGTCCTTCGTGACCTTGGCTGAAACAGCAGAGCGTGGGAAGTTCGACTTCTTCTTTCTGGCCGAGGGATTGCGGCTACGAGAACACCGAGGGTCGATTCACGACCTCGACGTCATGGGGAGGCCGGACACCTTCACGGTCCTCGCCGCATTGGCAGCGGTCACCGACCGAATCGGGCTCTCGGGCACGATCAACTCAACCTTCAATGAGCCGTACGAGGTGGCGCGGCAATTCGCGACGCTCGACCACCTGTCCCATGGTCGCGCTGCTTGGAATGTCGTGACCTCGTGGGACGCTTTCACCGGTGAAAACTTCCGTCGCGGCGGGTTTCTTGCTCGCGACGACCGCTATGACCGGGCTCGGGAGTTTCTCGAAGTGGCGCGGGAGCTCTGGGACAGTTGGGACGACGACGGGTTGATCGCGGACAGGACCACCGGCGACTTCCTCCGGGATTCGTCGCAAGGCGAGTTTCGACATGCCGGAACACACTTCGACATCGCCGGGCGATTCAACGTGCCACGTTCACCGCAAGGGCATCCGGTGATTTTCCAGGCGGGAGATTCCGAGGCAGGGCGAGCTCTGGCCGCCGAGGATGCCGACTGCATCTTCACGAGGCACGGCTCGCTGGACAGCGGTCAAAAGTTCTATGCGGATCTCAAGGGTCGGCTTGCTGCCTTCGGGCGATCACCCCAGGATCTGAAAATCTTGCCTGCGGCCACGTTCGTTTTAGGAGAGACAGAGCCCGACGCGTTGGAACGGGCCGCGGTCATCAGGCAGCAGCAGGTCAGCGGACCCACCGCCCTTGTGTTCTTGGAGCAGGTCTGGAACAGAGACCTGTCGGACCTTGATCCTGACGGCCCCCTGCCCCCCTTCGATCCAGACCTCGCGGCTCCTGACATCTCGCGTGGAAGGGTGCCTCTGACCGACGATCGGATGAAGACGGCCCAGCAGTGGCGAGAACGAGCTGAGGCAAAGGGCCTCTCTATCCGCGAACTCATGATCGAGGTCGCCAACCCGGCTTCGTTCATCGGGACGCCGTCGCAGGTGGCGGATCAGATCGTGGAGCGCGTCGACGGTAACGCGGCGGACGGCTTCATTCTGGTTCCCCATGTCACGCCCGGCGGTTTGACCGAGTTCGTCGACACGGTCGTCCCGCTTCTCCAGGAAAGGGGACGATTCCGCACTGAGTATGAAGGGAGCACCTTGCGCGACCATTTGGAACTTGGACCTCCGAGGTCGTCCCGTGCGTCCCGGACCGAATCGATGGTGGTGCGATGACGCCCGAAGCGAAGACGCCGCTTGGGATCTTGGACCTCGTGCCGATCGCGTCGGGTTCGGATGGGCGCCAGGCGCTCTGCAACGCACTGGACCTGGTCCAGGTGGCTGAGCAGTTGGGCTACCACCGCTACTGGTTCGCGGAACACCACTTGAATCCGGGGGTGGCCGGAACAACGCCGGCCTTGCTCATCGCCATGGCGGGCGCCGCAACCCAGAAGATCCGGCTCGGGTCGGGCGGCGTCCAGAGCGGTCACCGCACCGCACTCTCGGTGGTGGAGGAGTTCGGCCTTCTCGACGCGATGCACCCCGGCCGCATCGACCTCGGACTTGGGCGCTCGGGTGGCCGCAGCTTCTTCAAAGAGAAGCTGGCCAAGAGCGGAAGCGAGACGCATGCGCAGGGGGAAGCCCGCCCGAAGAGGACTGATCGCTACACCGAAAACGGGGTGCTTGTTCCCGTTGCGCCGTCACTCCGTCACCTCGTGGATGCCCCCAGGCTGGCCCTCACGGCGCAAATGCTTCAACAAGATGGGGCCAACACGGCCAATTACACGGAACTCGTCACGGAGATTCTCGGGCTGGTCGACGGGACGTTTCGTTCGAGCGACGGCATCGACCCTCATCCCGTCCCGGGGACGGGGGCGGCGTTCGAGCCGTGGATACTGGGGTCGAGTTCCGGAGAGAGTGCCACGCTGGCCGGCCGCCTGGGGTTGCGCTTCGCCGCGAGCTACCACATAAGTCCGAGTTCGGCGCTCGAGGCGGCAGAAGCGTATCGGGAGGCGTTCGTGCCCAACCAAGAACTCGAGCGTCCGTACGTCGCTGTTTCGGCGGATGTGGTCGTCGCGCCGGACGATGAGTCTGCTCAGCTGCTGGCGCGCGGTTACGGGTTGTGGGTTCTCAGCATCCGACGCGGCGAAGGCGCCATGCCGTTTCCTGATCCGGACTTCGCGCTGAACCATCGTTGGAGTGAAGAAGATCGGGCACTGGTACGCGACCGGGTGGCGACACAGATCACCGGGTCGCCACGCTCGGTGGCACGTCAGCTTGGTCTCTTGCGAGACGCGTTCGGCGCCGATGAGGTGATGGTCACGACTATTACGCACGGGCACCTCGATCGAGTGCGGTCCTACGCTCTCTTGGCTCACGAATGGTCCGGTCATGGCTCTGAGGATGACCTTGGAGCTACCTCGCCTTTGAGCGAGGAGAGACAGCTCGCGATCCCGTAGTCACCCTTGGAAGGTGGGCTTCACGATGAACGAGCCGCAGTCTGGGTCCCGCGTTCAGTCTGCTCTCGAGCCGCTCAGCGCCTGCCTGATCACGTGTGTCACCTGCTGCTGCTCGACAAGAAAGCCATCGTGTCCGTGGAGTGAGGTCACGAGTTCCACCTGCGGTCGGTCCGGCAGCATTGCGGCCAGCTCGAACTGGAGCCGCAGCGGGTAGAGCCGGTCTGAGTCCACCCCGGCCACGGTCGTGACGGCGCGGACGGTCGCCAGTGCGGCCGGGGCTCCACCGCGGTCACGGCCGACGTCATGGTGATCCATGGCGCGGCTGAGCACGAGGTAGCTATTGGCGTCGAATCGTCGGACGAGCTTCTCTGCCTGGTGGTCGAGGTAGCTCTCCACCGCGTAGCGACCACTGGCGAGGGGATCTTCACCCGGTTGCGGTTTGCGACCGAAGCGTTCGTCGAGTTCGAGCTCGGAGCGGTAGGTCACGTGGCCGATGCGCCTGGCCAGACTCAGTCCGCGCTCGGGACCCTGGCCAGGTGGGAGGTCGTAGTAGTCACCGCCGTGGAAGGCCGGATCAAGGCGGATCGCTTGCGACTGAACGGCGCACAGGGCTATCTGTTCCGCTGTGGCTGCCGCGCCGCACGCCAACACGATCAGCCGTTCCACCCTGTCGGGATACATCACAGCCCACTCGAGCGCCCGCATGCCGCCCATAGAGCCCCCGACAACCGCCGCCCATCGCCTGATGCCGAGCGCGTCGGCCAAAGCTGCCTCGACCGCGACCTGGTCCCGCACCGTCACGGTCGGGAACCGAGAGCCCCAAGGGGTTCCATCTGGCGAGGGTGAGCTTGGTCCTACCGTGCCGCGGCATCCTCCGAGAGCGTTGGGGCAGATGACCCACCAACGGTCCGTGTCGATGCCGGCTCCGGGCCCAATGAGCGAGTTCCACCATCCGGGCGTCGGGTGTCCAGGTCCCGTCGCACCGGCGGCATGGCTGTCGAGGGTGAGAGCGTGTTCGATCAAGATCGCGTTGTCACGACCGGGCGACGGGGTCCCCCAAGCCTCGTAGGCCACAGTGATCGGTCCGAGGGAACCGCCGAGATCGAGGGACAGGGGAACGGTCTCGAAGACCTGTTCAAACTTGCGGTTTCCGGGCTCCTCAGACGAGGGCTGATGGGGTCGATCGTCCGGTGCCCGTGGAGTGCCGACGGCGGTCACCGCGTGTCATACCTCCTGGTCACACGGCTACGGTAGCGGGGAAAAGTGACTTGAACAATCGGAGTTCTGTGTTAACTTCCCCCTTGTCGAGAGTTCGCGCGCAGTGCGCGGCTGCCATGGAGGTGATTCACAGTGACCAGTACCGCGACTCCGGTCGACAATGGGGTGAATGTCGGGTTCCTGCTGACAGCACGGGATGCCTTGGCCGACGCACCGGCTGGAGCGGATTTCACTTGGCGCGTGAGTAATACGTGGGTCAACGGCACGCACAGTCGAAGCAGTGTTCACGATTTCTTCGGACTGGGTGAGGAGCAGACCCATCAGCGTGAGTTCGTCTTCGACGGGGACCACCCCGCCGTGTTCTCGTCCGAGGACAACGGTCCGACCCCGGTCGAACTTCTGCTCGTGAGCCTGGCCAGTTGCCTCACCGCCGGCGTCGCCGCCGTGGCCCAGAACCGCGAGATCCAGCTGCGCTCTGTGACGGCATCCCTGCAGGGGAAGATGGACATCCGTGGAATCCTCGGCGCCGACCCCGAGGTGCGGAACGGCTTCAATGAGATAGCGGTGCACTACGACATCGATGCCGACGCGTCGCCAGAGGACATCCGTGCGTTGGTGGCTCAGTCGCAGAAGCGTTCGGCTGTGTTCGACGTCGTGACGAATCCAACAAGCGTCACGGTCGACGTCAACTAATTCGCTGCATCTCCCGAGCTGAGAGTCCGCACGCGGCGGACTGATCGATCCCGAATGCCCAACGTCACCACGGTGGTGATTGGCGCAGGGCAAAGTGGCCTCGCTACCAGCTGGCACCTGACCCGGCGTTCTATCGACCACGTCGTCCTCGAAAAGGATGACGTCGCGCAAGCGTGGCGATCGGGCCGGTGGGACTCGCTGCGTCTCCTCACTCCAAACTGGTTCAACCGGCTCCCCGGCTACCGCTACGAGGGCAACGACCCTGACGGGTATATGACGATGCCCGAGACCACCGACTACATCGCCGGGTACGGTGCGGCGATCGCCGCGCCGGTACGAACCGGATCCGAGGTGCAGGGCGTCGAAGTCGATGCCCGCGATGGCGGCTACGTCGTCAGAACAGCCGACGACGAGTGGCGTGCGCGGACCGTGGTCCTGGCCAGCGGGCCCTACAACCGGGCGGATGTGCCGGCGATCGCCGGGGCCGTGCCGCAGGAGGTCACGTGCCTGACACCGTCCCAATACCGCAACCCTGACCAGCTCGCCGATGGGGGAGTCCTCGTTGTCGGCGCTGCGGCCACCGGCGTGCAGCTGGCCCACGAAATCCAGTCCTCTGGTCGCCCCGTCACGCTGGCGGTGGGAAGCCATGTACGGCTCCCTCGTCTCTACCGCGGCATGGACATCATGTGGTGGCTCGATGCGGCTGGGGTACTTGCCGAACGATTCGACGAAGTGGACGACCTCGTTCGCGCCCGTCACGTCGCCTCGTTCCAGCTCGTCGGGTCCCCGAAGAGGATCACCGTAGACCTCAACGAGCTGCAGCGAATCGGCGTGCGGATCGTCGGCCGCCTGGGTGGCATCACGAACGAAGGGGTAGCCCAGTTCTCGGGATCCCTCCTCAACCAGTGCACCCTGGCTGATCTCAAGCTGAACCGGCTGCTCGACACACTCGATACGTGGGCCACCAGCAGTGACCTCCCTCATGAGGTGGGCGACCCAGAGCGATTCGAGGCGACACGGGTCCCGGGGGATTCTCCACTCTTGCTCTCACTCCGTTCGGGCGAGATCAAGACGGTGGTGTGGGCGACGGGATTTCGCTCCGATTACCCCTGGCTCAACGTCCCTGTCCTCGATGCCAAGGGTCACGTGCGTCACGACGGGGGTGTCACGCCGGTACCGGGTCTCTATCTCATGGGCGGCGCAGTCCTACGGCGGCGCAAGTCCAGTCTTATCGACGGCGCCGGGGACGACGCAGCTGATCTCTCGCGACACTTGGCCGACCATCTCGACCAAGTGACCGACGACGTCTAATCAACGGGTGCTGGGACGGACGGGGCGCTTGGCGCTTATGACCCCCGTGTCGAACCCGGCGAGGTGCAACCCGCCGGCGAACCTGGCGTGCTCGATCTTCACGCAACGGTTCATGACGACCGAGAGCCCGCCGTGCCAAGCGATTGCAACCGCCTCGTCGTTGTGGAGGCCGAGCTGCGCCCAGAACGTTCGGGCTCCCACCGCTACCGCCTCAGCGGCGACGCCAGGCAATTCGGTCGATCGTCGGAACACGTCCACCAGGTCAGGTGGTTCAGGGAGATCCGCCAACGTGGCATAGACGGGCCGACCGAGAATTTCGTGCTCCCGGGGATTCACGAACCAGACCTCGTAGTCCGTGCTCGAGCTCAAGAGGTAGGTGGCCACGAAGTGACTGGCTCTGGCCGGATTGGAAGACGCGCCCACGATTGCGATGCTGCGTGTGGCTTCCAGTATTTGCAGCCGTTCCCGAGCCGACGGCGGGTGCCATTCCCCTTGCTCCGGTGTCGTGCTCATCGTTCTGCCTTGGCAGCCGCGAGGGCGCGGTCGAAGTCCCACACGATGTCCTCGAGATCTTCGATCCCAACGGAGACACGGACGAGGTCGGGGCTAATTCCCGCTGCCCTCAGGGCGTCGTCCGACAGCTGTCGGTGAGTCGTCGACGCCGGGTGGATGACCAGGGTGCGGGTATCGCCGATGTTCGCCAAATGGCTGGCCAACTCGACCGATTCGACGAACGCCTCGGCGGCCGCCCTCCCGCCGCTCACCCCGAAGGAGAACACTGCGCCAGGTCCGCGGGGCAGGTAGCGCTGAGCAAGCTCGTGGAACGGCGAGGTTTCAAGTCCCGCGTAGGTAACCCATTCCACGGCCGGGTGGCCATCGAGGAACTCAGCCAGACCCTGTGCGTTCGACACGTGCGCGTCCATACGCAGGGAGAGCGTTTCGAGTCCCTGCAGGAGCAAGAAGGCGTTCAGCGGAGCGAGGCAGGCTCCGAAATCACGCAGTTGTTCCACCCGCAACTGCGTACAGAAGCCGTATTCACCGAAGTTGTCCCAGTAGCGCAGACCGCCGTAGCTCTCCACGGGCTCGGTCATGCGAGGAAAGCGGCCGTTGGACCAATCGAAGTGCCCACTTTCGACGACGACACCACCCATGGATGTCCCGTGTCCGCCGATGAATTTCGTTGCAGAGTGGATCACGACGTCGGCGCCGTGTTCGAACGGGCGGCAGAGATGTGGCGTGGCCACCGTCGAGTCGACGACCAGCGGGACGCCAACGGCGTGCGCGGCCTGCGACAGTCCTTCGAGGTCGGCCACCACGCCTGCAGGGTTGGCGACGATTTCGGTAAAGAAGGCCTTGGTCTCCGGCCTCGCCGCCCGAGCGAAAGCCTCGGGGTCGTCGGGTGGGACAAACGTGGTCTCAATTCCCAGACGCCGCAGGGAGACGTCGAGCAACGTGAACGTGCCTCCGTAGAGCGCCGCGCTCGCCACGATGTGATCACCCGTGCCCGCCAGAGAAGTGAAGAGCAGCGTCTCGGCTGCCTGGCCGCTCGCGACCGCGACGGCTCCGATCCCGCCCTCAAGGCTGGCTATGCGTTCCTCGAAGGCGGCGACGGTGGGGTTGGCGATCCGGGTGTAGATGTTCCCGTACTTCTGCAAGGCGAAGAGGTCCGCCGCGTCCGCCGCATCCTCGAAGACGAAGCTCGTGGTCTGGTAGATCGGCACAGCTCGCGCGCCCGTCGTGGGATCAGGTCGGTTGCCGGCGTGGACGGCCCGGGTGCGGAACCCCCACGCTCGATCGCTCATAGGGAGGGATCGTAGCGAAAAGGTGATTCTCTACATCACAAATGTGGGATACAGGAACCGGCAACAGAACATCCCACGGGAGTCAGAACCCCCTGTCGATGAGGGAGTTTCCGGTCGCCGGCGGCTTAGTTTTCGGGCGGAGCCTGGTTGTTCGGACCGATGTCTCCGAAGTCCTGATGGGAGGGTCCGTTCGTGCTGATGACGGTCGCGGACTCGACATCGGTCTGTGATGGCCACCACGCCCCGTACAGGCCGTTCTGCACCGTGGCCTCGACCTGATTCCCGTTCGTCAGCTCCAACGTGACCGCGGTGACCTGGGTGCCAACATTCCCGTAGGCATAGGTGACAGGCGTTTGACGGTCTCTGACGAATCCGACCGCAGGCACCCCGACCGAGCTCTCGGTCCCCGCGGGAAGGGCGTCGCCATTGGTGCCGCCCGTGACGCTCAAGACTGCGCCATCCCAGAGACAGACGTCACCACCCGACGGTCCCGAATAGACGAGCATCTCGAAGGGACCGCGAGAGTCCGTCAGGCGGAGAGGAGTGGTGAGGGCGGGGCTCACCGCGGATGAGGCGTTCGGCAAGAGCACAGTCGCGTGGCGATAGAAGGATTGGCATCCCGATGTGGCGGCGGCGAGCTGCGCGGCCGGGGGCTCGGTTGTCGTTGCCGTCCAGGCGCCGAACGCGCCGGGCGATCCCGATGTGCCCAGGGCGATCCCGAACGCCGCGGCCCCGGCGGCGCACGTGGCGGTCACGAGAAGGGCGGGACGTCTGAAGCGCTCTGCTTTCGTACGGGGTGCGGCGGAACGTGACATCGTTCGCTCACTGCCGTCCGTGCTTTCGGACGACGCCCTTTGCTCTTCGAGCACCCGCGCCAAGAGTGCGACCTCGTCCTCTGTAGTCCATTCGGGGACTGGGATTTCTCCACGAAAGGGATTGGCCGCCTCGAGTTGTTCGATGGCGTCGAGGTCTGTCTGCTTCATGGCGTTTCCTTCGCGGGTCGCAGAGGCGACGTTTGAACGGGTGCTGTGGTCTCGTGATGACCTTGCAGCAAGTTGGCGAACCGTCTTCGTGCCCGATGGAGTCTGAGCGACGCCACGGGTTTGGAGCAGTCCAAGGCAACGGCAAGCCGTGCGATGTCGAAGCCATGCCAGGCCGACAGAATGAGCGCGTCGCGATCCTGCGGGCGAAGTCCTCGCAGCGCATCTCTGATGGATCGCCTGAGCAGGATCGAATCGGGCAGGTCGTCGATCGGCGAAGAATTCGGGATTGCGAGGCTCCGCAATCGGTCTCCCAGTGCGGCTCGCCGAGCTTCGGATCGTCGCTGGTCGGCGAGGACGTGCCTGGCGACCCCGATGAGCCAGGGAAGCGCGTCCTCCGGGACCTGGTCGAGCCTCCTCCAGGCGACGAGAAACGTGCTTCCGACTGCGTCGTGTGCGCCCTCGGGAGCGGTCCTGGTCAAAGCGTAGGCAAGCACACGTCGGGCATTCTCCCTGTAGAGAGCTTCGAAACGTTCTTCATCTTGTTGACCCACGACTCTTCTCCGCATGTTCTCCAACATGAATTGGCCGCGACCCGGCGCATCTTTCACCCCGGCCTGGTGATCGTCGACTGCGTCGACGAGGGAGTTCGGGCCGGTCTTATGCGGAGGTTTGAGACGTTTGGGGCGCCCAGGGACCGGTCTCGGCGTCTGGACCGAGGTTGCAGACCGATGAGGTGGGACGGCCGCAGTCAAGGTTGCCCGCCGCGACGCGGCGAACACTGCGGCCCATTCCGTGCGGACCTCGAGCGCGTGATGCGCCACCAGAACCCGGGACCCGAGAGGGGAGCGGCCGTGCGCAAGGTCACGGATGTCGCGCCACTCCCCGCGCCGGTCCGGATCGTTCCGACGGTCGCTCCAGACGCCAGGGCACCCTTGATCGACTTGGTGTGCGCCGTCACGGTCACGGCAAGACCCGGCCAACCGACCACGCTGACTGGCTCGGCCACGGTCAGGGGGGCCGAGCCACCCCACGGAGCCGTGACCTCGCCCGCGTTCTGCCCGGGGGCGAAGGCGGTGTCGCTGTGCAGTGCCGCGAACGTGCTCTTCACCAAGGCGTCGCCCGCGTTCACGGCGGTGGTGTTGGGACCGAGTGACCCGCCGGGTTGTCCGAGCACCGCACCGACGACGGTCACCTGCTTGCCGCCGATGCTCTGTCGCGCGGCGAAGAGGTAGCACCCCTGGGCGCTCGAGTCCGAGCCGGTCTTCACGCCGATGATTCCGTCCTGACCCAGGTCGAAATTCAGGTTGTAGACGACAGTGGTCATCGGCACGTTGGCCTGTCCCAGCGAGACCATCTGACGCAAGACCGGGATCGACATCGCCGCCTCACCGAGGCGAATGAGATCCTCGGCGCTGCTCGTCGTTCCCGGGTCCACCCCGCTCGGATCTGTGATGTGGGTCGAAGTGAGTCCGAGCTTTGCCGCCACCGTGTTCATCTTGGCCACGAAGGCGTTCACACTCTGCGCGTCCCAATCGGCCAGCAGCGTTGCCATGTCGCCGCCGGAGTCGATGAGGAGCCCCTCGAGGGCCTGGAGTTCGGTGAGCGATTCTCCGCCTGACACCGGCACCTCGGATTCCTGGTTCGCCAATCCGGCTTGGTACGACGTCAGCGTGGTGGCATCGACGGGGATCGACGGTCCTTCGGCCCCACCGGTCGCCAGGGGATGGTCGGACAAGACCACGTAGGCGGTGAGGATCTGGGCCAAGCCCGCGACGGGAACGGATTGGGTCCCACGGACCTGGCCCAAGAGGCCGATTCCCTCGATAGCGACTGCGGCATTGCCCGTGCTGGGCCAGGCCAGGGTCGGAGCGGCTCCGGGGATGCGGGCCGCCGCCACCTGCACAGTGGCAGTAGGAATCGGCCGCACCCACTGGACGATGGCGCCGGCGCAAAGGGCCGCCACCACCACGAAGATCGCCCAGCCGAGGAATCGCCGTCGCCGCTGCGACGCGCGGAGTCCAGCCACGATCTCGAGCTCTTCCTCGCTGGGCGGCGGGAGGTGCTTGCCCAGTTCGGCCAATCGTTCTTCGTTGGCCTTCGGCAGTGTCCGCCCACAGCGTGAGCCGGAACCTTGCGCTTTTCCTTGCCGTCCCCGGCCATCACTGCACGCTAAGTCCACGATGCGACGAGAGGGGGGCGCCCTCCTGCCTGGCCGCTGAAATTCCTTGTGACGGGAACACCCGTTCAGGCCGGCACCGTCGCTCGAGGGACCCGGGTCTCATCTCGCCGGCAAGGACCGAGCGGCATCCGACGAAGGAACGGCCGCAGCGGTGGCGTAGCCCACCCGGGAGTCGGCCAGGCCCAGGTAGAGGATCCAGCGTCCCTCGTGGAACACGAGACCCTGAGCGAAACAGACGTCGTCGACCTGTCCCGCCAGGGATCCCAGCCCGGTCGGCGGCGAGGGCTCCAGGCAGCGGGCGATGACCGAACCGGGCTCCCGAGGGTCCAAGACAGCGCACCCCGGCTGGTAGGTCACGCCGCCGGGCCGGAGGGCGCCTCCGTTGTAGACGAGCGCAATTCCATTCGGGCCGAGCAGGGCCGGCGGACCGGGTTCCGTCAGCAGGGCGTCGAAGCGCCCCGGGCGGGGGCCGAGCACCGGCCGGAGCACGCGGCTCCCGTGCACTCGATGGATCCGCAACCCCAGCGATCCCGGTGGCGCAGCAGCGTCTCGGGTCACGTAGCGGTCGTCCTCCGGTCCACCCTCGACCGGCTCCCAGTGCACGAGGTCGTCGGACGTCGCCATGAAACACGTGCCCTCACCCCAGTACATCAGGAACCGCCCGTCGACCCGGGCCGCCCGCAGCCGGCCTTCGTGCATCTCAGTGATTACCGAAGCGCTCTTGGACCAACGTCGCGCGTGCCGAGTCCCGCCGAATGCGGGACCGTGCTTGTGCCACTGCACGAGGTCGTCCGACGTCGCCACCATGAGGCAGCTCGCCTTGCCGTCGAAGGCGCTGTAACAGCACACGTACCCACCGTCGGGCGACTCCACGACACGGGGATCCTCGCAACCGCCCGGCCACTCCCAGGAGAACCACTGGTCCCGGTCGGGAAACAGCACCGGCTCTGGGTGCAACGCGAAAGTCCGGCCGCCGTCGTCGCTCACGGCCAAACCGATCCGCGACGTGCCGCCGAACTGCCCGACCGCGTCCTCCGCCCGTACCAGCAGATGGATGCGCCCGTCGCGGACGACCGCCCCCGGGTTGAACAGGTCCTTGGCGGCCCAGTGCACCTGGCCGCCGGTGATCGGGCACGCGAAGACGGCGTCGGGGGCGGGTCCGAGGATGTCGCCAGCGAAGACGAAATCTCCCTCGGTCCACGAGGCGGGGAGCAGCACGGGAGTTAAGTATGTCGGGCTTCCCGGTCTCCGTATGCTGTGCGCACATGGCGCCGGACGGAGGCAACGAGCGGGGCGCGGCGGGCGTTCAGGGGACGGTCGACCCCGCCTTCGCCGCGGTCGGGAACCTCCTCGAGGAGTTGGTCGGCCGTGATGCGACGTACTCGGGAGCGCTCTGCGCCTACCACCGTGGGCGCGTGGTGGTCGACACCAGCTGGGGACCGGTCCTCGGGCTCGACGATCTGCTGCCGGTGTTCTCCAGCTCCAAGGGTGCGGCGGCCATGGCGATCGCCTGCCTGGTCCGCGACGGCTCCCTTGACCTGGATGACGCGGTTGCCTCGTACTGGCCCGAGTTCGCGCAGCGGGGCAAGACCGGCGTCACCGTGCGCCAGCTGCTCAGCCATCAGGCTGGGCTCCTCGGAGTGGACAGCGGCTACACCTACGACGAGCTCTACGGTCACACCGAACTCGCCGCCCTGCTTGCGGCGCAACGACCGCTCTGGTTGCCGGGCAGTGCATTCGCTTACCACGCCGTCACCATCGGCGTATTGGCCGACGAACTGGTGCGCCGGATCACCGGCCGGCCATTGGGGGAGTACTTCCGCGAGCAGGTCGCCGCTCCCCGCGCACTCGACGTCTACCTGGGCACGCCTGCTGCACTCGACGACCGCGTGCGCGCCGTCCAGCTGCCGACGGCCGAGGAGCTTGCGGCGTTGCCCGACAGCGTGCCGCGCGTGGGAAGGGGCAGCCTGGCGTCCCTCGCCGGCCCGCGCGACGGGCAGCCCATGTACATCGAATGCAACGAAGTCCGCTTCCGTCGCGCCGGATCACCGGCCGCCGGGGGTTTGGCCAGCGCCCGCGGCCTGGCGGGCATGTACGCCGCCGTCCGGCACGAGGTGGGCGGCGTCGCTCGGCTCCTCGACGACGAGACGGTGGGGCAGGTCAGCCAGCTCCAGGTCTGGGGCCGGGAGCTCACGCAGACGCAGGCCCTGCGCAGCCGGTTCGCGATCATCTTCCAGAAGCCGACCGACCACCACCCGTGGGGGAGCTACCAGGCCTTTGGGCACGACGGGCTCGGCGGCTCCCTCGCCTACGCCGATCCGTTCAACGACGTGGCGTTCGCGTACACCGTCGTGCGTATTCCCCTCCCCGGGGGAGCCGACACTCGGGCGATTGAGCTGAGCCGGGCCGTCCGTCGGTGTGCCAGCGCGCGCACTGGCTGAACCATCTCCTGGAGCGTACGCACCTCGCCACGGCTCTGAGCCCAGAGACTGCTCCTTCATGGGCCTTGACTTCCACGAGGCCCCCGTTCGTCGCAGCGTTCAGGCAGCCACGCCATGGCGCGGGCCGACGACAGGGGGCTTGGACCAGAGCTGGTTCAGGCTGCCATGCCCCGATAGCGGTAGCCGAACCCGGGCACGGTCTCGAGCGGTCCGAGATCCTTGTCCCATCCCATGGTCTTGCGAAGACGGAGGACGGCGAACTTCACCTTGCCCGGTGCGAGTCCGCTCGGGTCCGCCCAGGCCTGTGCGATGAGCTGGTCGGGTGACAGCACCTGACCCTCGTGCAAGGTGAACAAGGAGAGAAGGTTGAACTCGATGCGGGTCAATCGGACCGGCTCGCCGTACTGCTCCACGCGATGCCCGGCGAAATCGATGTGCAGTGGGCCGTCGTCGAACGAGGCCGCCGGATCCGGGCGTTCACGAGTCCGCCTGCTCAGTGCGCGGACCCGGGAAACCAGCTCGCCGTGTCCCGAACGGCTTGACCAGGTAGTCGTCCGCCCCGCCGTCGAGAACCCGGATCTTGTCGCGTTCGGTTCCGAGCGCGGTCAGCATCAACAGCGGGGTCTCGGTCATGACGGGGATGCGCTCGACCACCTCCCAGCCGCCGAGCTCGGGCAGCCCCACGTCGAGAACGACGACGTCGGGCCGCAATCGGTGGAACTGGCGCAGTGCGGCGTGACCATCCGCTGCCTCGGCCACACCGAACCCCGCGTTCTCGAGCACGGAGTGGACCAGTTCACGGACGTCGTCGGCGTCCTCGACGACAAGGACAAGCTGATTCTGTTCCCCCAGAGAATGAATCCCATCCCTCTGGCCAGGGATTGCAACCAAACCCACAGCGGGCTCACAGCTATCGGACCCCAAGGGCCGCACACCCAGACGGCCCATGCTCGGACGCACCGACCCCAAGGCGTACCGCAATCGGTCAGCCGACTCGCAGCCAAGGCCGCCCTCATGTAGTCGGTAGCTTCGGTCCAATGCCCCCCGTGCCGCTCCGGCGCAACCGCAACTTCATGCTGCTCCAGGTGGGGCAGTTGCTCTCGAGCGCCGGTTCCCAGGCCACGGCGATCGCCTATCCCCTCCTGGCGCTTGCCCTGACCCACTCGGCGATCAAGGCCGGCCTGGTCTCCTTCGCTCGGACGCTGCCCTTTGCCCTGCTCTCCATTCCGGCCGGCGTGGCCGCCGATCACTTCAACCGGCGCACCCTCATGATCGTCGCCGACGCCGTGCGTGCCGTCGCCATCGGCACCCTGGCCGTGAGCCTGGTCGCCTTCGACCCTCCCTTCTGGATCATCCCCTGCATCGCCTTTGTCGAGGGCACGGGCACCGCCATCTTCGGTGCCGCCCAACCCGGAGCCGTGCGCGCCGTCGTCCCGACCGAACAGCTCCCCGAGGCGGCCGGTGCCCAGAGCGGCCGGGCCGCCGCCGTGCGCATCATCGGCCCGCCGATCGGGGGGTCACTCTTCGAGGTGGCGCGCTCGCTGCCCTTCGTGGCCGACGCCGTGTCGTATGCCTTCTCGACCATCTCGCTGCTTCTCATGCGCGTCCGATTCCAGGAAGAGCGCGTGCACGACACCGCAAGCATCCGGGAACGGATGCGCGAGGGCATGCAATTCATTTGGCATCAGCCCTTCGTGCGCGTCACGTCCTTCCTCTACGGGCTGCTCAACTTCTCCGCCACCGGGTTGCTCTTCTGCCTCGTCGTCATCGGAGAGGGGCAGGGGCTGCGCGGCGGGACGCTCGGCCTGCTCACCGCGGTCTTCGCCGTCAGCGTGTTGCTCGGGTCGCTGGTGTCACCATCGCTGCGCAAGCTGCTCTCCGTGCGGGCCGTGCTCTTGCTCGAGGTCTGGTGTTGGTGCGCCTGTGGCGCGTTCCTCGTGTGGCCCTCGGTGTACGTGCTGGCGGCCGGTCTCGTCCCGGTGGGCATCGCCATCCCCTCGACCGACTCGGTGGTCAACGGCTACCGCATCGCGATCACACCGGACCGCTTGCTCGGCCGTTCCGAATCGGTGCGCACCGCCATCGCGCTGTCCATCAGCTCGGTGTCGCCGCTGGCCGCCGGCCTGCTCCTGCAGCACACGACGCCGCGCTGGACCGTCGGCGTCTACGCGGTCTGGGCTCTGGGCCTGGCCCTGTGGGGCACCGGGAGCCGGGCACTGCGCCATCCACCCAGCCTCCCCGCGGCGGCCGCCACGGCGTGAGGGCGGAGGCGGACCGGCCCCGCGGCACGTAACCTCGTGCCGCCATGAGCCCGGTTCCCCTGCTGCGCACCGCGGCCGACGTGTCGCCGGAGTGGTTGACCGAGGCGCTGATCGAAGCCGGCGCCACCAAGCCGGGCACCCGCGTCGAGGGCTTTACCGGCGTACCCATCGGCACCGGCCAGATGGCCGACACGACCCGTTTCACCCTCGCCTATGCCGGCGACGCCGGCGCGTCCGGCCCGGCCACTGTGGTGGGCAAGTTCGCGTCGGCCGACGACCAGAGCCGGGGAACCGGTCTCGCCCTCCGGGCCTACGAGGTCGAGGTCCGCTTCTACCGCGAGGTGGCAGCCCGGGTCGACGCCCGCGTTCCGGCCGCCTATGTCGCCGAGATCGAACCCGAGACCGGGTGGTTCACCCTCCTGCTCGAGGACATCGTCGGCGGCACCCAGGGCGACCAGATGGCGGCCTGCCGTCCGGACGTCGCCGCGGCCGTTCTCGACGAAATGGCGGGACTCCACGCTCCGTGTTGGGAGTCTCCGGAGCTGGCCGCGCTGGACTGGCTCAACCGTGGCTCGCCCGATGCCAACGAACTCCTGACCACCATGGTGCAGATGCTGCTCCCCGGCTTCCTCGAGCGCTACACCGACTCCATGGCGCCCGAGCACCAAGAGCTCTGCCGCTTCCTGGCGGCCCACATGCCCGCGTATGTCGCGCTGCGAACCGGACCGCGGACCGCCAGTCACGGCGACTTCCGCCTCGACAATCTCCTGTTTCAATCCGGCGACCCCCGGCCGGTCGTCGTCGACTGGCAGACCCTGATCTGGGGGAGTGCGGCGGCCGACGTCGCCTACTTCGTCGGTGGATCTGTCACCACGGAGGAGCGGCGCCGGCACGAGTCCGACCTCCTGGTCCACTACCACGACGCGCTGTGCCGCCGGGGCGTGGTGGACTACTCGCTCGAGCAGCTGGGCGCGGATGTCCGGCGCGAGACATTCGCCGGCCTCATCATGGCCATCGTCGCCTCCATGGTCGTGCAGCGCACCGAGCGCGGCGACCTGATGTTCCTCACCACGGCCACCCGCCACGCGCAGCATGCGCTCGACGTCGACGCGCCCGCGTTGCTCCTCGCCGCCACATGACCGAGCTGTTGGTGCTCTGCACCGGCAACGCGGCGCGGTCGGTCATGGCCGGCTTCATGCTCGATCATTTGGCCGAGGGCCGCGCCGATCCGCTCCACGTCGTCACGGCGGGTACCCACACCATTGACGGACAGCCGATGGGCATGCGCACGCGCACGGCGCTGTCGCGCATCCCCGAGCTGGCGGAGACGGACTTTCGCGGGCATCGCAGCCGGCAGGTCTACGAGGAGGACTTCCGCCGGGCGGAGCTGGTGGTCGTCATGGAGGCGGACCACGTCCGCTTCGTCCGCCGGCAGTTCGCGCTGTACGCCGACAAGACCGGCATGCTGCGACGCCTCTGCGTCGACCTTCCGCCCGCCCCGCCCGACCTCTCCGCTCGGGTGGCCGCACTCGGCCTCGCCACGGTCGATATCGACGATCGCGATGACGTGCTCGACCCGGCCGGTCACGACGGGGACGTCTACGAGAAGGTGGTCGACGAGCTCTGGGAGCTCTGCCAGGCCTTGATCACTCGACTCTGAGCAGCGTTCGCCCCGCCGCCAGGGGAGGCCGCGTGGTCGCGCTCAGTCGGCGTGGACCGAGCGGAGCCCGGCCCACGCCAGGTCGGCCATGCGCTGGGCCAGCCGGAGGGCCTGCTCCTCGATGTCGACGCCGGGGCCCGACTCCGCCCGCTGGGCGATGAAACGCCGGCTCGCCCCCTCGGCCATGCCGACGATCCCGTAGGCCAAGAGGCGGCGGTGATCGTCGTCCAACCCGGCTGCGATCAGCGGATCGATGGCCTCGGCGATGGCGTCCTCCACGGTCCGCAGGGCCCGGCCCAGCTCCTGGTCGTCGGCGTGGTCGCGCCCGTAAAGCAGCCGGAACTCGGCCTCGCGGGTGACGACCAGGCGGAAGTAGGCGGCGAAGCCCAACTCCACCTGTTGGCGTGGCCCGTCGGCGTGGGCCACCGCCTTGCTCACGGCCGTGAGCAGGTCCGTGGCGATGGAGTCGACCAGCTCGAGGTAGAGCGAGCGCTTCGACGAGAAGTGTTGGTAGAGGAGCGGTTTGGTGACCCCTGCCGCCTCGGCGATGTCGTCCATCGTGGTCGCCCGGTAGCCCCGTTGGGCGAAGAGCTCGAGGGCCACCGAGAACAATTGCTGGCGTCGCTGCTCCGCCGTCAAGCGCCGCGTGGACGCCTGTATCGCTCCTGCCATGAGGTTCACGTTACCGAACGGTCGAATGGTGCCCACCCCGGGGCGGTCCCAAGGGCCCTCGCAACGGTGGTCTCAGAGTCCAGGGAGGGTGTCGAGGACACGGCCCAGGCGCCCTGGGAGATCGGCCAGATTGAAGCTGCGGGCCGCCACGGCGTGGTTGTGCTCGAGCAGCCCCTCGTCGGGGGAAGCGAACCAGGCACCCAGTCCGGACGGGTCGAGCGCGTCGAACCAGCGGAAGCCGAAGGCAGCCAGCTCCTCGGCCACCGGGTAGGGCCCGACGGCCAGCGGACGCCGGTGGGTGGCGGACTCGACCGAGGGGTTGCCGAAGCCCTCCCACGACGAGGGCAACACAATGGCGTCGCACGCGCTGTAGGCATCGGCGATCGGTGCACCCGCCCGGTGGCTCGCCCAAGAGGACAGGGCAGCGGGCCTTGGCCACGACACGCGCCAGTTCGGGTCCGTAGCCGTCCTCGGCCGGACCGAGCAACCAGTAGACGCCGCCGACCGCCTCGGTGAGGGCCACGGCGGCGGGCACGTTCTTGCGTTCCAGCGCGCGGGTTGGTTGGAGGAGGAGATGATCGGAGTCCGCCAGGCGCAAAGGCGCGCCGCACCCCGGCGCGGTCGCCCGGCAGGGGATTCGGATCGAACGTGTTGTAGATGGTGCTGAGGCGGCGGTAGCTGCGCCCGCCCACGTGGCGCAAACCACGGTCGGCCAACTCGCGCCGGCTGAGCTCGTTGATGGTGACGTGCGCCCACGCCGGGTCGTCGGGCGGCGGGGGAAGGTGGGCCAGGTGGGCCCGCTGCCACGGCAGGTCGTGATGGTGCAGCACGGTGGGACGACCGGCGCAGGCCGCCGCGACCGCCGCCGAAGCCGCCGGGTTGAGGGGCAGCGAGCACAGGTTCTCGACCACCACGAGGTCGGCCGCCGCCAGCGCCCGCTCGACCTCGCGGCCGGCGGCGCCTCGGCGGCGTCGATGGCCAGGCCCGGCACGACCACGTCCACCGGCCCCGAGCCGGCCACCGTCACCACGTCGAAGCCGAGGAGTCCCAGGGCAGCGGCCCATTTGGCCGCCTCGATCGCCACGCCGTCACCCCCGCCGAGGCGGAACGAGACGAGGCAGGCGCGGGGCACGGCCGCACTGTAGGGCGGGGCGCCGCCGAGGCTGCGGCCGGGTGCGGGTGGACTAGCGTTTCGGAAATGTCGAAACGAGCTTTGATCACCGGTGTCACCGGTCAAGACGGCTCCTACCTGGCCGAATTCCTGCTCGAACAGGGCTACACCGTCATCGGCATGGTGCGGCGTTCGAGCACACTGAACTTCGAGCGGATCGCGCACATCCAGGATCAGCTCGAACTGGTGGCAGGTGACCTCCTCGACGAGGTGTCCCTCATCAACATCCTGCGCGACCACCGGCCCAACGAGGTCTACAACCTGGCTGCCCAGTCCTTCGTGCAGACCAGCTTCAGCCAGCCGGTGCTGACCGGCGAGACGACGGCTCTCGGCGTCACCCGGCTGCTCGACGCCATCCGCCTGGTCGACCCCGAGATCCGCTTCTATCAGGCCAGCTCCTCCGAGATGTTCGGCAAGGTGCAGGAGGTGCCGCAGGTCGAGACGACGCCGCTCTACCCGCGCAGCCCCTACGGGGTGGCCAAGGTCTACGGCCACTGGCTCACCATCAACTACCGCGAGAGCTACAACCTCCACGCCTCGTCGGGCATCCTCTTCAACCACGAGTCACCCCGGCGCGGTCTCGAGTTCGTCACCCGCAAGGTGACGCACGGTGTGGCCCGGATCGCCCACAAGCTCGACGACAAGCTCTCGCTCGGCAACCTCGACGCCCAGCGCGACTGGGGCTACGCCGCCGACTACGTGCGGGCCATGTGGCTGATGCTCCAGCAGGACTCGCCCGACGACTACGTCGTGTCGACCGGGGAGACCCACGAGGTCCGTGAGCTGTGCCGCCTCGCCTTCGAGGCTGCCGGGCTCGACTGGGAGCAGCACGTCGTCATCGACGAGCGCTTCCTGCGCCCGGCCGAGGTCGATCTCCTGGTCGGGCAACCCCAAGAAGGCGCACGACGTCCTCGGGTGGGCGCCCGAGCTCGACTTTGCCGGTCTGGTCACCATGATGGTGGAAGCCGACATGGAGCTCATCCGCAAGAGCCTCCGCTAACTGGGGGGCTGCGGTCCTTTCGCCTGCCGTTCCCGCTGCGATCTCGGCCGATCCGGCCGGCGTCCTCGTCGCCTTCGGGGCCGGCATCTTGTCGTTCCTCTCGCCCTGCGTGCTGCCGCTCGTCCCCGGGTACGTCTCCATGGTCTCGGGCCTGTCGGCCGCCGAGCTCGAGGCAAACGAGGACGGCACGACGCCCGCAGAAGCGCTGCGCCCGGTGCTCAAGGGCATCGGCCTGTTCGTCGCTGGGCTTCACCGTGGTCTTCGTCGCCCTCGGTGCCACGGCCTCGACGATCGGTCAGGTGCTGAAGAACAACCGGATCGAGCTCGTGTATGCGAGCGGCGCCATCATCATCTTGCTGGGGGCGGTGATGGTCCTGAGCTCGCTCCCACAACGGGTCTGGGTGCATGCCGGCTCGGGCACGTTGGGCGCCGTCTCCCGGCTGACCGGGGAGCACCGGTTCGACGTCCGGCCCTCCAAGCTCGGTGGCTGGGCCGCTCCGGTGATGGGGATGGCCTTCGCCTTCGCCTGGACGCCGTGCATCGGGCCGGTGCTGGGCGTGGTCCTTGGCCTGGCCAGTCACAACGGCACGCTGGCGGGCGGCGTCGTGCTGCTCTTCGCCTACTCCTCGGCCTCGCGCTGCCCTTCATCCTCGTCGGGCTGGCCTTCGGCCGGATCACGGCCGCACTGGCCCGCGCCCGCCACTTCATGGGGGCGGTGGAACTGGTGGCGGGGCTCCTGCTCATCGGCTTCGGCGTGCTCCTCCTCACCGACAACGTCGGCTGGCTCTCCAACCACGTCTCCTCGGTGTTGAACGACGTCGGTCTGGGTCGGCTGACCACGAGCTGATGCGGGCGGTGTGTTCGGGCGGTGGATGACGCCGTCGGGATCCTGACCGCTCGTATCCGCGACCTGACCCGGGCGCACGAACACACGAATGCCCCCGTCCTGGTCGCCCTCGACGGCCGCTCCGGCGCCGGCAAGTCGACCCTGGCCGGGGCGGCCGGGATAAGGCTGGGCGCCCTCGTCATCGACGGCGACGACTTCTACTGCGGGGGAACCGACGCGTCCTGGGATGCCATGACCGCCGAGGCGAAGGTCGAGGAGGTCATCGACTGGCGCCGTCAGCGTGCGGCGCTCGAGGTCCTCGGCCGGCGCGGACGCGCCACGTGGACTCCCTACGACTGGGAGGCCGACGACGGGAGCTTCGGCGGGGCCATCTCTGGTGGACCGGCCGACGTGGTGATCCTCGAGGGCGCCTACAGCGGGCGACCGGAGCTCGCTGATCTCCTGAGCCTGCGCGTCCTGCTGGAGGTCCCGCGTGACGCGCGGCGGGCTGGGCTCCTTCGCCGGGAGGGCGCACGGTACCGAGCGGAGTGGGAAGCCCGTTGGGGCGAGGCGGAGGATCTCTACTTCGATGCGCTCCTGCCGCCCCACGCCTTCGACCTGGTGCTGGACGACGCGGGCGGCGAGGCCTGAGGGTACGCAGCACGCGCGGTCGACACCTACAACGGGTGGCTCATCCAGACGTTTGGCTCCCAATAGGTCGCGTGGTCCCTGTCCACCTCGAGAAGAGACAGCCCGCCGGGGAAGACGTAGCGGCCGGGAGCCGGGAAGGCCATCTCGGTCCAGGACTCCCACTCGCGCACTGTCCCTTCAATCAGTAAGGAGCGGGGCTCGGTGCGCAGGATTGTCGCTCCGAGTCGCACGTGCACGCGCATCCAGGGGTCGAATGGAAGTCCGTCATGCCGCTGCCACGCGGCGTAGTCCTCGATGTCAATTGTCGGGTAGAGATCCTTGCGGTTCGGCCGAACTGGTGCGACGAACCGTTTGAGACCGGCTGACCTCGCCCGGTGTGCCATGGCCGCAATGACGAGGCGCGAGATGTTGCGGCCCTGCGCCGACAGTGTCACCTCGGCCGAAAGCGCACACAGTGTGTCGGCCCTCGTCGTTTGGTTGAGCGCCCGTGTCCCAGCAACGTCGAGGCCGGGAGGCAAGTCCTCGAGCGTCCCGTCCCAGGACATCGGAATCGTCTTGCCTCGGCCCACGACCTCCTCTCGGGCGGTGTCGTAGATCAGTACCTGGAAGTCGGCATAGTCAGGGAGCAGGGCGTCGAAGATCCTGCCCGCTGTCTCGCCATGACGGTTGTATTCCGGCCAAACCCCGTGAAAACTCCCTCGGCACGACTCCCAGAGGTCGGAACGGTCTGCTGCGGTGTAGACGATGAAGTCGTCCCGGTGTCCCGTCGCGGCATCCATCCTCCCAATCCTTCCTCCCTCCGATGGGTCGTGCTCGGAGCGCGGGCTACGTGCGCTCGGCCAGCACCCCGGCGAACGTCTGGGCGAAGGTGAAGGCGTCGCCGGGCCAGCGCGCCGAGACGTACACACCGTCGCGCACGACGAAGGCCGGACGGGCGTCGGAGAGCGAGTCGCGCGCCCGCCCACTCGTCTTGCGTCGCCAGTCGGGCGTGCCCTTGGCCACGTCCTTGAAGTCCGACGGCTCGGCCAAGGCCCGCGTCACCTCCTGCTGCACCGACATGAAGCCCGCGCGCTGTCCCGGCTCCTCCACGTAGGTGCGGTAGTAGTTGGCGTCCCAGAAGCGCGTCCAGCGGGCGATGCCCCAGGCCTTGTTCTCGAGCGACCAGGTCAAGGCGGTCGTGACGCGTCCGTAGAGCACGGAGCGCTCAGTCCGCGGGTCGCACGCCCGGGCGGCCACCAGCACCCCGTGGCAGATGGCACCGACTGGCTTGCCGGCGGCGAAGGCGTCGACCGCCATCTGCTGCACCTCGAGGCTCTCGAGGTAGTCGCGCATCCCGCGGCCCCGGTGCCCGCCCGGCAGCACGAGCGCGTCGTACTCGCTGCGCCGGCCCGCCCCCCACGACAGCGGCGCCCTGAAACCTGCGTTCGACTGCAGCGCGGCGTAGGCGGCGCGCCCGGCCGCGTCGGCCCGGAGGAACCGACCGACCAGTGTCAGGCGGCGCACGCCGGGAACGAGTCCCCACGGATCGAGCCCCTGCCCCGTCACCATGAGGTCGTCGGCCGCGCCCGGCTGTCCGGCCGGCGTGGTGAAGACGACGCGGTGGCCGGCGGCGGTGAGGACCTGCCAGGTGACCGCGACCTCGGTGGGGTCGAAGTCACGCGACGGAATCGGCATCAGGACGGTCGCCATCAGCCCGAGGGACACTACCGAGGAGACGGCGCCCAGCCCGCCCCACTGCCACGGCACACGAGCCCCGAGCATCCACACCAGCCCAGGGGTAGCGTCCCCCACGTGACCGACACGGAAAGCGCCACCGACCCGGGCGCAGCGTTCGTCCCGATCTTCGGCCCCGACGAACCGCTCAGCGAAGTCCTCACCAAGGCCTACCAGGGCGAGGTCCTGGGCGAGGCGCTCTTCGGAGGCATTGCCGAGCAGCTCAGCGACGAGGAGCGGGCCGCCAAAATGCACTTCCTCTCCGAGCTCGAACGTCGCACCAAGGAGGCGGCCGCCCCCGCCCTCGTCCGGGCCGGCGTCGACACCGCTCCCGACCCCGACATGCTCGGCACCGCCCAGGCGCTCGTTCCCGACGCCGTGGCCATGGGCTGGGAGGAGCTGATGCTCTCCTTCGAGCCGATCACCTCGCAGTACATCCCGCTCTACCAGCGCATCGCCGAGCTCAATCCGGCCGAGCGGGAGATCTCCGAGCTGCTGGTCGCCCACGAGCGGGCGCTCGCTGCCTTCGCCCGGGCCGAGCTGGCGGGCCTGGGGTCGACCTCCCTCGAGCCGATTCAGGCCCTGGCTCACATGCGCTGAGCAGCGCCGCGACGGCTGGCGGCACCTGAGGCGCCCCGACCCCGCTTGGAACCCCGGCACCTACCCCCCCTACCATGGGGGCGAAGGCCATGGCCCCTGTTGTCCAACTCCGCGCCGCTGTCGCTCTCGCCGGCCGCTTCCCCGCCCTCGCCGGGGTCGATCTCTGCCTCGAGCAAGGTGAGGTCGCCGTCGTCGTGGGGGCGAACGGGGCCGGCAAGACGAGCCTCCTGCGCGCCTGTGCTGGGCTTTTGCCCGTCACCTCGGGCGAGGCCACCGTCCTCGGGGTCGATCTCACCGTGGACCACACTGCGGTCCGTCGTTACGTCGGCCTCTTGGGACATGCCGCCCCGCTCTACGACGACCTCACGGCGGCGGAGAACGTCCGCTTCGCCGTTCGTTCCCTCGGCCTGCCGGGCGAACGGGCCGAGACGGCCCTGGTCCGGGTCGGCCTCACCGGCCGCCTGCGCACCACCCCCACCGGACGGCTCTCGGCCGGCCAGCGGCGCCGGGTCGCCCTGGCCGCGCTCCTGGCCCGCCGCCCCGCGCTCTGGCTGCTCGACGAGCCGCACGCCGGACTCGATGCGCCATCGCGCCAGCTCCTCGGACAGCTCATCGGCGAGGCGGTGGCCGACGGCGCGTCGGTCCTCCTGTCCTCCCACGAGCCCCAGCTCTCGGTTCCTCTGGCCGACCGGGTCGTGACCATGGGCGGCGGCCGCGTCACGGGCGAGGAGAAGGGCGGGCGGCGCGCCAGCCTGACCGCGGTCCCGACCGGCGACCAGGTCCCGGGTTCGGCCAACCCCGGCTCGGCGGAGGCCTCGCATGTTGCATGACGCCGTCCTCGTCGCGGGCAAGGACCTGCGCATCGAGGCCCGCTCGAGGGTCGGGGTGTGGCAGATCGTCCCCTTCGCCGTTCTCGTGCTCGTCCTCCTCGCCTTCGCCATCGGGCCCGACCAGTCGTCGCTGCAGCACGCCGCGCCCGGCATCTTCTGGGTTGCGCTGCTCTTCTCGACCGTGCTGGCCATTCAGCGCAGCGTGGCGGTCGAGTCGGGCGAGGGCACGCGCGACGGCCTGCGCCTCTCGGGCATCGATCCCGCGGGCATCTTTCTCGGCAAGGCGGCCGCCGTCGGGCTCCAGCTGCTCGGCCTCCAGCTCGTGCTGTGGGCCGGCGTGACGTTCCTCTTCGACGTGCGCGTGCACACGGTCTGGCTGGCCGTGGTGGCCTGCCTGCTGGCCACCGTCGGCCTGGCCTGTGCGGGAGTGCTCTACGGCGCGCTCTCCGCCGGCTTGCGCGTGCGCGACACGCTCCTGCCGCTGCTCGTGCTGCCCGTGCTGGCCCCGGTGCTGCTCGCGGGATCCAAGGTCTGGCAGGCCGCACTCGGCGGCAGCGTCTCGTCTGGTGAGCAGTGGTTGAAGATCCTCGTCCCCTTCGCCGTCATCTATTTCGTCGTCGGCATCGTGCTCTACGGCCCGCTCCAGGAGACCGCATGACCGCGATCGACGACAACACTCCGGCGCCGACCCCCGCGCCGACGATGGGGAACGGCACGACGCCCGTGGCGACGACCTGGCGTCCCCGCTGGCTGACCGTCGTCGGCGTGCTGGCCATCGTGACCGCCGCGCTCACCGTCTGGCTGGGGCTCTGGGTCACGCCGCCCGACGTCGTGCAGGGCAACCTGGCCCGCCTGCTCTACATCCATCCCGCCGTCGCCACCGTCGCCCTCTACTGGGCCGGAGGGGTGGCCTGTGTCGGCAGCCTGTTCTATCTGTGGCCGCGCACGCGCTCGTTCTTCTGGGACCGCCTGGCCGCCAGCGCGGTCGAGGTCGGGGCCGTGTTCTCCGCCTTCACCCTCATCACCGGTTCGCTCTGGGGGCGCCCGGTCTGGGGCGTCTGGTGGACGTGGGACGCCCGGCTGACCTCCACCGCACTCCTGCTCATCCTCGAGATCGGCTATCTGGCGCTGCGCCGGGTGCCGGCCGATCCGCACATCCGGGCCCGGCGCTGCGCCGTGGCCGCGTTGCTCATCGCCGTCGACGTCCCCATCGTCCACTTCTCGGTCGACTGGTGGAACACGCTGCACCAGGGCGGGACCATTCTCGATCCAGGATTCGCCCTCCACGTCCACGGCTCCATGCTCTGGACGATGCTGCTCAGCTTCATCGCGTTCTCGTTGATCTTCGTGTGGCTGTTGGGCATGCGCTACCGCATTGAGGTGCTCGAGGACGCGGTGGGCGACGAGGAGCTCGAGGTGTCGCTGGCCGAACGCTGGAGTGAGGACACCGACCTGGTCGGCGCCGGGACTGCGGCAGGGCCGTCGAACGGGCCGTCGCACGGCTTGGGGGCTCCGGCCCGTCCGCCGACCCCGGCCGACGTCGGGGGCCCCGTGTCGGGGGGTGGGGCATGAGCTATGTCGATGCCGGCTACGTGGCCGCGCTGGGGGGTTCGTTCCTGTACGCCGTGAGCCTGGTCCTGCGGCGCCGCCGCTGGGAGCGGGCGCTGCAGGCCGCCAAGGTCCAGGCCGGCGAACGTGAAGGTGCGGCCGTCCCCGGCGAGCGGTCGTGACCGACACCACCACCGACCCCACCCCTCCCACCCCGCCGACGTCCGACGTCAACCCGGGTCCGGCCATGCCGCCGGTCAAGCGGCGCAAGATGAGCCGGCGCGTGCTCGTGGTCTTCGCACTGCTCGTCGTGGCGCTGGTCTTCCTCCTCGTCGAGGGTCTGGGTAGCTCGCTCGACTACTTCGACACGGTTGACCAGGCGCTGGCGCACAAGACCTCGCTCGGCACGCAGACCTTCCGCCTGGAGGGAACCGTCGTGCCGGGATCCATCCGCCCGACCGCCACCGGAACGAACTTCCTCATCTGCCAGGGTTCCAAGTCCGTACCAGTCACAAACACGGGCAGCCCGCCCCAGCTGTTCCAGGGCCGCATTCCCGTCGTCGTGGTGGGTCACTTCGCCTCGGACGCCTCGAGAGCGTTCGAGTCCAACACCATCATGGTCAAGCACTCGTCGACTTACAGCGCCCAGTACCCGGGTCGGGTGAAGGTGAAGTCGGCGGGACCGGTCTGCTGATGCTCGACGCCCACATCGGCACGGTCGGGGTGTGGCTGGCCTTCCTGGCCAGCCTGTGCGGGGCGGCGGTGATCGCCGTCGGTCTTTTCACCCACCGTCGGGCCGATGTCGCCGCCGTCGCCGCCAACGGCTCGGAGCAGACCACAGCGGTCACCGGGGCGGTGCGGGGACCCGGGGTGGGCGACGGCCGCTGGTTCGCCGTGGTCATGGCGGCCGGCGCGCTCCTGGCCGTGATCGCCATGGAGCACACGCTGATCACCCACGACTTCGCCATCGTCTTCGTGGCCCAGAACAACAGCACGGTGACGCCGCTGCTCTACTCCGTCACGGGCATGTGGTCGGCCTTGGCCGGTTCCATCCTCCTCTGGGGCTTCGTGCTCGCCGTGATCTCGACGCTCTTCGTGCTGCGCTACCGGCGCCAGGCGGCGGACCCCGTCATCCGCTGGGCCACCCTGGTCCTCTACCTGGTTTCGGCCTTCTTCTTCGGGCTCATGACGAGCCCGTCGAACCCGTTCCAGACGGCGCCCGGCGTGACCCAGGGTCTCGGTCCGAATTCGCTTCTCCAGGACAACCCCCTCGTGGCCATCCACCCGCCGCTCCTCTACATCGGCTTCGTCACCTTCACCGTGCCCTTCGCCTTCGCCATCGGCATGCTGGCGACGGGGCGGGTGGGGGACCGCTGGCAGATCGAGTGCCGGCGCTGGACGCTGGTGGCCTTCACCTTCCTCTCGGTCGGCATCGTCCTCGGCGCGTGGTGGTCCTACCAGGTGCTCGGCTGGGGTGGTTTCTGGGGCTGGGATCCGGTCGAGAACGCCGCCCTGCTCCCGTGGCTCTGTGGCACGGCCTACCTGCACTCGGTGCTGGTGCAGGAACGGCGGGGCCTCATGCGGGTGTGGAACCTCTCGCTCTCCATCGCCACGTTCGCCCTGACCATTCTCGGCACCTTCCTCACCCGCTCCGGTGTCATCACGTCGGTGCACTCGTTCTCCGAGTCGACGCTCGGGCCGATCCTCATCGGCTTCTTCTTCGCCGTGGTCATCGTCGGCTTCGGGCTCATCGCCTGGCGCGGTGACCGGCTGCGCTCGCCCGGCGGCATTGACGCGCCGCTCGGGCGCGAGGGTGCGTTCTTGTTGAACAACGTGCTCTTCGTCGGCTTCGCCTTCGTCGTGCTGGTGGGGACGCTCTACCCGTTGCTCTACGAGGCGCTGACGCAGCAGCAGGTCGACGTCGGCGCGCCCTTCTTCAACACGGTCGCCATCCCGGCCGGCCTCATGCTGCTGTTCCTCATGGCGGTGGCCCCGGTGCTCAGCTGGCGCAAAATGAGCGGCCAGGTCCTGTGGCAGCGCCTGGCCATCCCGGTCTGGATCGGCGTCGGCACGGTCGTGCTGTGCGTCGCCTTCGGGTTGCGCGGCTTCGCCACGCTGATCGGCTTCGGCCTCGGCGCCATGGCGGCTGCCACCGCGGGCCGCGCCCTGGTGTTGTCGGTGCGCGCGGCGCACACCCGCCACGCCGGCTGGTGGCGCGGCCTGGTGGGCCGGGCCAACGGCGGCATGGTGGTCCACCTCGGCGTGGTGCTGCTGGCCGTCGGTGTGATCGCCGCCACGTCGTACCGCCACTCGGCGGAGCTGGCCCTGCACCAGGGGACGGTCGTGACCTACGACGGGCACACCTTCGAATTCGAGGGCCTGCACACGGTGACCACGCCGTCGCGCACGGCGCAAGAGGCGCTGGTCAAGGTCGACGGCACCGTCTTCGCCCCGGCCACGACGAGCTTCGGCAGCGAGCTGTCGGAGGTGGGCACGCCGGCCATCGACTCGGGCTTCACCGGCGACATCTACCTGACCTTCGACGAGGTCGGCGGCCTCGGGGCGACCTCGGGCAGCTCGGCCATCGCCAACCTGCCGGCCAACTCGGTGGCCATCGGCGTGGTGATCGAGCCGCTGGTGGCCTGGCTGTGGGCCGGCGGCTTGCTCATCGGGGTCGGGGGCCTGCTCGCCCTGGTCCCCGGCAGCCGGCGCCGGGCCACCGATCCCGTCTCGGCCCCCTCCGCCCTGGTGACCGACGCCCCACCGTCGAACGGCGCGTCGCATGACGGAGAGCGCCAGGAGGCGCCCGAGCGGGTGGGCGTGCTGACCGCCCGCCCGGCCGGCCCGGCATGAGCCCGCGCCGACGCGGGCACCTCGCCCGCTGGCTGGCCGGTGCCGTGCTGGTCGTCCTGGTGGTGGTGGGGATCGTGCTGGCCACGCGCACGCCCCAGGAGGCCACGCAGGTGCAGAGCCCGCTCGTGGGCAAGACCGCGCCGGCCTTTACCGGCGTCAGCCTGACCAAGGGGACGCCCGTGTCGCTCCATGCGCTGCGCGGGCACTACGTCGTCGTGAATTTCTTCGCCAGCTGGTGCATCCCCTGCCAGGAAGAGGCGCCCGACCTGTCGCGTTTCTATTACCAGCAGAGCCACGCCACCAATGGCGCCCAGGTGGTCAGCGTCGTCTTTCACGACACCACGTCCACCGCGAAGGGATTCTTGTCGAAGAACGGCGACCTGTGGCCGGCGGTCAGCGACCCCGGTGGCGCCATCGCCGAGCGCTACGGCGTGACGGCGCCGCCCACCACGTTCGTCATCGATCCGGCCGGCAAGGTGACCGCCGTCCTCGAGGGCCCGGCCACCCAGAAGAACCTCGACACGTATCTCGAAGCGGCCCGGGAGACCGCGGCGCGCTCGACGCGCGCCTGATCCGCATGCGCGCCCATCGCTTTCCACTCTGGCTCAGGGTGGCCCTTCCCCTCGCCGTGCTGGCCGTGGCCCTGATCATCGGCAGCGGCGCGCTCGACTCGGCACCCGAATCGGTGGCCCAACGGGCGGCAGGCATAGAGGCCGACGTGCGCTGCCCCTCGTGCGACGACCTCTCGGTTGCCCAGTCCAACGAGACGACGGCCATCGCGGTGCGGCACCAGATCGAGAGCATGGTGGCGTCGGGCGCTTCGACCGCCGACATCGATCAGACGTTGGTGTCGGAGTACGGCCAGACGGTGCTCCTCACCCCGCCCGATGCCGGTGGCATCCCCGTGCTGTGGATCGTGCCCCTCGTCGTGCTGGTCGGCGCGCTCGGAGGAGTGGGGGTGCTCTTCTGGCGGCGCAGCCGCGACTTCGGCGAGCTCAAGCAGGGTGAGCGCAGCGACGACCAGGTGCCGGTGTGACCGACGTTGAGCAGTCGGGCGGGAGCCGAGCCGACGAACGCTGGTTCCTGACGGACCAGCGCGAGTTCCTGGAGCGTTCGCTCGACGACGCGGCGCGTGAACGGGACGCCGGTGACCTCTCCGACGAGGACTACGCGGTGCTCTTGGCCCGCGACAGCGCCCGGCTGGCCGAGGTCGAGGCCGAACTGGCGGCGCTCGGGCCGGAGTCCACGCCGGGGCGGAACGGTGGGGCCGAGGACCCGGGAGACGACGAACGAGACGGAGCACCCGAAGCGGGCGCCGCCACCCGTGCCCCCATGGCCTTATGGCGCAAGGTGGGCATCGTGGTCTCGTGCCTTCTGATTCTGTTGGGCGTCGGCCTGTTGCTGAACCACGTCCTCCAGTCGGCGCAGGCCGGCCAACCGCTGTCGGGCAGCGTGACCCAGTCCCGCCAGCAACTGATTGCGCAGCAACTGAACCAGGCTCTGGCCGCCAACAACAGCGGGGATGTCGGCACCGCGCTGAACCTGTACGGCAAGGTGCTCATCGAAGACCCGTCCAACTACGACGCACTGGCCTACGCCGGCTACCTGCAATGGAGCGTCGGCGCCAAGTCACACGTGGCCAACCTGATGAAGATCGGGCGAGCCGAGATTGAGAAGGCGCTGCAGGTGGCGCCGAGCAACTACGAGGCCCATCTGTTCGACGGCCTCGTGCTGGCCAATCAGGATCACGACTACGCGGCGGCGGTCGCGCAGTTCAACGAGTACCTGGCCGACAACCCGCCGATCGGGGAACTGCCCCAGGCGGCGGCCGACGCCGCGTTCTCCTACAAGGCGGTGGGGCAACCATTGCCCATGGACTTCGTCGACGCGCTGCCGGCGACAACGACGACCACGACGACCTCAGTTCCGTAGGGCGCGCAGATCGGCCACGACGCGGGGGAAGGCCCGGGCGAAGGCGGCGCAGTCGGCCTCCGAGGTGGTCCAACCCACGCTGAGGCGCAGGGAGTGGCTGGGGTCGGCGCCCATCGCCTCGAGCACGGGTGAGGGCTCGATGCTCTCCGACGAGCAGGCCGAACCCGAGTGCACAGCCACGCCGGCCCGATCCAGTCCGATCAGGACGGGCTCGGCCTCCACGCCCTCCACCCCGAGGCACACCAGGTGGGGGAGGCGCTCCATGGCTGGCGGCCCGATCACCTCGACGCCGTCAACGGCGCGGGCCGCCTCCACCATCCCCTCGACCTGGATGCGGGCCGTCGCCTCCTCACTGGCAATGGTGCGCTGCCCCTCTTCGCTCAACGCGGCGGCAGCGCCGCCGAAGGCGAGGAGGGCCGGCAGCGCTTCCAGGCCGGCACGGCGACCGCGCTCCTGCTCCCCTCCGACGAGGAGCGGCTCGAAGCGCGTGCCACGTCGCACGATCAACGCCCCGGCGCCGGGGACACCCCCGAGCTTGTGGGCACTCACGCTGACCAGGTCGGCCTCGAGCGCGGCCAGGTCCATCGAGACGTGCCCGCACGCCGCGGCGGCGTCGACGTGCACGGTCATCTCCAGCTCGCGGCACAGCGCGACCACCTCGTGGACGGGTTGGAGGCTTCCGACTTCGTGGTTGGCCCATTGGCAGTGGACCAGGGCGGGGCGGGGCCGGTCGGGGTCCAGGAGCCGGGCGCGCAGCGCGTCGACCACCAGCCGCCCTTCGCCGTCGACAGGGATCGTCTCGGTCGGGGCGGCGCGGGCCGACGCGTCGCGCACCGCCGAGTGCTCCACCGCGGCACAGAGCACCGGGGCTCCCGGCTGGGCGCGGGTGGCCCCCCAGACGGCGGCATTGATGGCCTCGGTACCACCGGAGGTGAAGACGACTTGGCGCGGCGTGACCCCGACGAGCTCGGCCACCTGCTGGCGGGCCACTTCGAGCTGGTCGCGCACCACGCGGGCTTCCTCGTGGAGTCGTCCGGGATCGGCCGCCGGCAGGGCAGACCAGCCGGTGAGCGCGGCGAGTGCCCCGGGGCGGGGCGGCGTCGTGCTGGCGTGGTCGAGGTAGGCGCGGGCCACGGAGGGGTGGGAACTCAGGCGGAGGCGGCGCAGGTGTCGTCGCCGCGGGCCCGCGACGACAGGATGACCGGGAGCGCGTGGCGTGAGCCGTCGCCGCACAAACCGGCCAGCAGGCCCTTGACCATGCCCCGGTCGACCGCGCAGAGCACGGGGTTGGTGCTGCTGGCGTCGCCGAACGGGCATTGTTCGGCCACGACCGCCGTCGTCTCGCCCCGGTCTTCCGCGTGGGCCGCGAAGCCGTGCGCCGTGAGGGTCTCGGCCACGACGTGCATGGCGGCCCGTATGGTGCGCTGTCCCTCACCCGGCGTCATGCGCGAGGCGAGCGAGCGCCCGTACTCCTCGCCGACCAGTGCGGCCATCTCCTCGGCTTCGTCCGGTCCGAGCCGGCGCATGGCCTCGCCGAGCAAACGCATCAGCAGGTCGTCGCGCCCTTGCATCAAGCCGATGGAAAGTTCCTCCTCGACGCAGAAGTAACGCTTGGACGGCCGGCCGGCCCCAGAGGGGTTCCGCCCGGTCTCGACCCGCACGTACCCCCCGTCGACGAGGCGCTGGAGGTGATGACGGGCCACGTTCGGGTGCAGCGAGAAAGTAGCCGCCACCTCGGTCGCCGTGGCTCCCGGTTCGGCCCGGACGTGGAGGAAGATATCGCGGCGCGTCGGATCGCCGAAAGCTGCGGCCACCGCAGCGACAGCAGCGCTGAAGCGGCCGTCGTCTCCTCCGACGGGTCGCTCGGGCTCCACCATGCTCGGAGCAGTGCTCACGGTAGGTAGTCTACCGTTCGATCCGGCCGTCAGCTGGGGTGACGCGCCAGAGCGTGCACGTCCCGGCCCGGATCCCACCCGAGACGAGGGAGTGCATGGCAGTCGATCAATTGCAGCTCGAGGCCGCGATCAACGCGGTCGTCGAGCCCGAGTTGGGCCAGACCCTCGGACATCTCAACCTCGTTCGCCTCGTGCGGGCCCGCCGTCGCCGCGTGCTCGTCGACGTCGCCCTCCCCGTGGCCGCCTGGCCGAGTGCCGACGACCTGGCCGACGAGATCCACCGGGTCGCTCTCGCGGTTCCCGGCGTGGAGGAGGTCGGGCTCGAGTTCGTCGTCATGAACGAGGAGGAGCGCCTCGCCCTGCGCCGACGCCTGCGGGCGGACATGCTCGGCGTGGCCGACATCGACGAGGACGAGGAGCCTGACGACGACGGACACGGCCACGAACATGGCGGCCACGGACATGCGCCCGCCGCACCGTTGCCGGTGTTCCTGTCCGCCGACTCCAAGACCCGGGTCATCGGGGTCTCGTCGGGAAAGGGCGGCGTCGGCAAGTCGACGGTGACCGTGAACCTGGCCATCGCCCTGGCCCAGGCGGGGAATCAGGTCGGCCTGCTCGATGCCGATGTGTACGGGTTTTCAGTTCCCAAGATGCTCGGGACCGATCACGACCCAGTGATCCTGGGCGACATCGTGATCCCGACAACGGCGCACGGCGTGCGCTGCCTCTCCATGGGCTACTTCGTGCCCGACGACCAGCCGGTGATCTGGCGGGGTCCGATGCTGCACAAGGCCATTCAGCAGTTCCTGACCGATGCGTACTGGGGCGTGCCCGACTTCGTGTTGGTCGACATGCCTCCGGGCACCGGTGACGTCGCTCTGACGCTGGCCGAGGTGATGCCGCAGGCCGAGATCATCGTCGTCACGACGCCGCAGGCGGCGGCGCAGCGGGTGGCTCAGCGCTCGGCCTTTGCAGCGCGCCGGCTGAAGCTGTCGGTACGCGGCGTGGTCGAGAACATGAGCTGGTTCACCGGCGACGACGGCACGCGCTACGAGCTCTTCGGGTCCGGCGGGGGAGCCACCCTGGCAGCCGACCTGGGCGTGCCCCTCCTGGGCCAGGTCCCGCTCGTCAATGCCGTGCGGCTCGGGGGCGACGAGGGTCATCCTGTCACCGCGGTCGACCCCCAGGCCGAGACGGCGCAGGCCTTCCGGGCCATCGCCGACAAGCTGGCTGCCCTTGGCCCGGCCCGGGTCTACCGGCGGGAGCTCACCCTGCGCTGAACGCCGCCGATCGGTGAGGTGGGAGCAGCGTTTCGCGCCGGGCCCTCGCCGGCCCTTTGTGCGTCCCCGTCCAACCGTTCTGAATCACCCTCGCCTTCCGGAGTCACGAGTACCGTCATGCGATGGCTGTGACTTCGAGATATGAATCAGTCTCCGTCGGAGGCGACCAGTTCGACGCCTATTGCGCCGTTCCGGAATCCGGTTCAGGGCCCGGCGTGCTCCTGTTCCAGGAGATCTTCGGCATCAACGACAACATCAGGGAGATCGCCGACCGGTTGGCTGCGGCGGGCTACGTCACCCTTGCGCCGGACATGTTCTGGCGCATCGAACGACGCTTCGAGCGCAAAGACGAATCCGGGATGGGCGACGCTTTTGCCATCGTGCAGCAGCTCGATTTCGAGAAGGCCGCCGAGGACATTCAGGCCACCCACGCACATCTGGTCGGGATGCCCGAGTGCACCGGGAAGATCGGTGCCGTGGGGTTCTGCCTAGGTGGGGCGCTGGCCTTCGTGGCGGCCACCCGGAGCCGGGTCGACGGGCGTGGCATCGATGCCGCTGTCTGCTACTACGGCTCGGCCATCAACGACATGCTCGGTCAGGTCGATGCCCTGCAGTGCCCGAGCATGTTCCACTACGGCTCGGTCGACCCGTATATCACCGCCGAAATGATCGACCAGGTCGAAGCGGCAGTTCAAGGCTGTCCCGGAGTGGAGTTCCACCGCTACGCGGACGCGGGCCATGCGTTCAGCAACTGGGACGCCCCGTCGATGTACAACGAGGCCGCCGCGGATCAGGCGTGGACCCGGACCGAAGACTTCTTCGCCCGCCATCTCTGAGAGCAGCGTGCAGCCCTTCGTATCGGCGACCCGCCGCCTTCATCTCTCGCCGCCCGATACAGCGTGTCGTAGCAGCGGCCGGTAGTCCTCCGCTGCGAGGGGCAAGTCAACGATTGCGCCCGGAGGCCACCAGGCAAAATCATCGTGTTCGTCAGAGGCAAGATGAGGGCTGCCGGTCCACTCCCTGACTACCCAAATGCGGCAATCGAAGTCCGGATGGCGCAAATGAGCGAGGGGAGGGTCGACCGGTTCGGGAATCACGATCCCGAGCTCTTCGCCTAGCTCCCTGACGAGGGCACGCGGCGGACGCTCGTCCTCTTCGATATGGCCGCCAGGAAGGTCCCAGACGTTTGGATGCCAACGGCGGCTGGGCGACCGGTGGCAAAGCAGCACCATGTCGGCGTGAACGAGGAGGCCAGCAACGACGTGGTGAAGACCATCTGCTTTGTGATCGTTCATTACGCCAAGTGTCACACCTCGATGATCACCCCGCTGGGTGGTCCGCAGCTCAATCCCTACGCGCGATCGCTTCAAACACCTTGGTCTGAGTCGACCGGAGCAGTGCGCGCGACTCGCGTTATGCGAGGACGGCCGTGGTCAGCGTGACGACGAGGGGTCTTGTGACGACACCACCGAAATCACTCCGGATGAAGGATTCGATTGCATCAAGCAGACCTCGTCGGTCTGAGTCCTGCATCATCTGTGTCCCGGAATAGGAGAGCATCAGGTCCCGGTATGCAGTAGCGGTGTACGTCTGGTTCCAGTCGTACCGGCGGACGGCAACGGAATCGAAACGAGGATCCGCGTCGAATGCAGTCCGAATCGCGGGATCAACAAGACCTCGAGGCGGCGCCGGCGGCCCCGTGTGGCCCTGGCCGTACCGTCTGTAGATCGGCTGGGACGCGGCGAAGAAACCTGCGTCTTCGCGGTGAGTCGACCTGGATCAGATCGACGATTCCCACAAGGCCGCCTGGTCGCAGAAGCGAAGCGGGGCGATCTGTCTGCGCACTCCGGGAGATCCAGTGGTACGCGGTGGCCGAGAACACGGCATCGGCACCACCTCCCACGATGTCGATCGACTCGAAATCGCCGACGCTGATGTGGAGGCGATCCGAAGTCAGGTTCGAACGCAGTTTGGCAGCCGTCGCCGGACCGAGTTCGACGCCGAGTACCGATGCTCCTCGTGCAAGCAGGTCCTTCGTTGCCTGGCCCGTTCCTGGACCAACCTCCACGATCTTGGGCCGAGCGGGCAGCATGGAGAAGAGATGGTCGAATAACTCGGCGGGATACGAAGGTCGGATCCTGTCGTAGACGTCGGCCACTTGGTTGAACGAACGCCTGATGTCGTCCGGTTGGCCCACGTTCCCATCCTGCCCGAGATCGCAGCTTCGCTCGGGATGGGCCGTCAGACTGGGGGTGGCTACGTTGAAGTCATCTGGCGACTGTGCTTCGGGCGCCGAAGAGCCGAACGGCCGTCGCACCTCCAGGTATCCCGGGATTTGGTCAGAACGTTCTCCACCCGAGGACTTCGATTTCTGACTTGCCACTCAGGACGGAAGGAGCGCTCTAGAACTTCCAAACCGTCCCCTTCAGCAATGTTGCCTTGGCCTTGACGTTGTTCGTGATGCAGATCAGGGCCTTCACTGATCCGCTGACTTGTGCGGCTGGCCCCGTGCTTGCCGTGACCGTTCCGGTCCACTTGTACTCGACGGATCCCGCGGGACAGGCATCCTTCGCCAACTGGACGTGAGTGTAGGTGAACGTCGTCGTCCCGGTGTTCGTCCAGGTGACGACGTCTGTGTTCGGGCCGGTCCCTGCGATCGTGCCCCCTCCGCCTGTCGTCGCCTCCGTGCAGCCACGCAGTGTTGCAGTCGGCGCGGCGGAGGTTCCCTTCAACGAACTACATGTTGTCGGAGACGCCAAGGGTGCCGCGTGAGCACCAGAGGCCGGAAACGCCAGGACGGCAAACGTGATGGGCATGGCGAGTGCTGCTGCCAGACAGGGTCGGAACGTTCGTGATCGCATGGAGTTCTCCTGTTCGCATCAACGGTGAAACGACACGTGCGCCAGCTGTGCCCGCTCACAATCGTTTTATCATCTGCGACAAGTGGCTGCTCCGTACTTGCCAAGCGGACGCACGCGAGGTTGAGTCGAAGTCGAATGGGGTTCCCTCGTCCCTCGCGTGCGACACATCCACCGTTCCAAGCATTCGGAGCTGTAGGTGAGTAGATCCAAACGGCTGGTCCGGTCGGACCGGCGAGTGGCTATGGCGCAGCGATCGTCACCGCTCCGACGACCTTCGCTGTGGTGATATCACCTTGACCACTGTCCGCGAATTCTTGGACGTTGCCAAAACCTTGCACGACGAGGTTCGCCGGAGCTATAGGCGATGGAGGTGGCCCAGTCGGCGTCAAGCAGATATAGGAACCGCAGCCGGGAGCGTTGGCAACGAGCCAGTAGCCCCCACTCGGGACGCTGGTTAGCGCCTCCCATCCGCTGGTGCCCGGCCCGGCAGCTGATCCGTAGAACGGAGCGTCTCCGAAGCTGAAAACGCCTCCGTCCGAGGCAATCAAGCGGTAGCCGCCGAAGTCGGGGGTACCGGACATGATGCGGATTGGCGCGTTGAGGTGTGTTCCTCCCATCGAGCCCAAGAACGGCGCGTGAAACACGAAGAGACCACCGTCGGATGCGGCAACCCAGTAACCCGCGGTCGCACCATCGTCGGCAATCCCCACGATGGGCTGATTTAGTGGAGTTCCACCCATGGACCCGTAGAACGCCGCATCACCGAAGGCAAAGACTCCTCCATCTGAGGCGACCAACCAGTAGCCACGTCCATCGGAGGTGCTGGCCATGCCGACGATGGGCTTGTTGAGCGAGATGTCGCCGGTCGACCCGTAGAAGTGCGCATCGCCATAGGAGAAGACACCACCGTCGGAAGCCACGAGCCAATAGCCCTGACCGTCGGGCGTCGAGGCGATACCAACGATCGGCTGGTTCAAGGCAGCAGAAAAGGCCGAACCGTAAAAGACAGATGGGCAACCTTCAGATGGCAGGTAGACACGCACCCCGCCGTCGGCGTGAGCCACCAGCATCTCGTAGTTCGAGCAACCGGCGTCGGCTTGATGAGACGTGGATGCCCCTGCAAAGGAATGGTTCGACAGTGGGACCCAGGCTTGTGCGCTGAACGAAACCAGAACCAATATCATGAAGAGCCCTATCCAACGAGCGGACCTCTTCTTCACGGCTCTCCACCTTTTCGCCGAACCAAACAGGAATTGCGTCGCCAGCGAGCGGGACGTGGCGATTGCTGGACTGTAGTCACTAAGTCCTCGGATCTGTGACCGTTGGGAGCTGCTGGCGCGAAGCAGTCATCTCCATGGGCGAGTTACTCTCGTACCGGCGCTAGGGTCAGTCAAGTAGCTGTTTCACACCGGGTGAGTGTGCTCAGCATGGCAGGGCTCATCGTCCATAGGGATCGCACTCAGAACCCTCAACCGGACCGTTCGGAAGTCGGGCGGCCAGGAGTCGCACGCTCCTACGCGAGGTTCTGCTATCCGGTCCCCATGCCTCGCCCGCGAATGCCGAAGGCAGCCCAACTGCCATCAGCCCTATATTCCACATCCCTCGACGATTTCCAAGAACTCGTGTGAAACAGTGGGCTCGCTCTGGACACAAACTAGCTAGACGGCTGGTGAGGGAGCAATGCCCGACAAACGAGAAGATCGGTTCTGCGCGCTTTACGAGCAGACGCGACCTCGCATCGTCGCGTACGTGCTCCGACGTACCGCATCTTCAGGAGATGCGGCGGACATCATCTCGGACATCTACGAGATCGCCTGGCGCCGGCTCGAGGATATTCCAGACGGCCACTCGGGACTCCTGTGGCTCTACGTAACGGCTCGATACGTCATCGCCAACCAGCGGCGCCGGCTCCACAGGAACGGTGAGACGACGGCCCGGCTCGCTGACGAGCTCGGCCGGACACCTCTGCGGACGGAGGCCACTGACGAAGAGAGCCTCGTCATGCGGTCGTGTCTGAACTCGTTGCCCTCCGACGACCGAGAGCTTCTCATGCTCGCCGGCTGGGAGGGCCTCAAGGCCTCGGAGATCGGCCGCGTGATGGGGTGCTCACCAACCGCGGCACGCATTCGTCTCCATCGAGCACGAGCACGGCTCAAGGCCGCTCTGGCAGAGAGTTCTCCTCTCGAGAAACAACTCGGAGGATTCGGACATGGACAGGACGCAGGCATAGGGAGCAATGACGCCCCACAGGAGGTACTCGAACAATGAAGCAGACCGATGTTTTTGCCCGACTCGATCCCCTCGATAAGACGGATGTTGAGCGCATCGCGTCAAGCCCAGTCTTTGACGATCTGTATTCGGACATCGTCTCGGCGGCGTCCGACTCCGAACCGCTCGGTGGCCCTGCGTCGATCACGCTCCGCGACCACTCGCGCCACATGCGACCCGTGGCCGTCTTCGTTGTGATCTGCGTGGTCGGAATCATTGCCGGAGCCCTTGTACTGGTTGGCGGCGGGACGGCGTCCAGGACTCCGACAACTGGCGCACATGCCGGTCAGCTCGAGCCGCAAGTGGCGAAGGGTGCCAACAGCCATGTGCAGACCGGGACGTGGAAGCTCATGGACGACGCGCTGAGCGGGACATGGCAGCAGACCACCACGGGAGGACCTCCGCCGGGCTTTCTCAGCTGTCCGAGTCCGTCGACCTGTTATGCCATGAGCGGCCAGTACGCGTCTCCTATGGCGGGATCACCGCTTCTGTCCGAGTCCCTCTACCTCAGCACAAACGAGGGTGCGAGCTGGACACCGCTTCCAATGCCACAAGGGTTCGATCCGACGAGCCCGCTCTCATGTAGCGGGGTTTCGGACTGCGCCGCCGGCGGTACCGACAACGGTCAATCGGTGTTCGTGGCTACCACAGACGGCGGCCGTTCGTTCGCCGTCACCCCGTTGCCGACCGGGCTCGGTCATCTGGACAAACTGTCCTGCCCCTCGGACGGGTACTGCGCGGGTCTTGCCGCGGACAGCGAATTCTTGGGTGACGGGACCACCGACGCAACGTTTCTCTCGACGAGCGACGGCGGGAGGACGTTCAACGACAGCTCAATCATCGCCGGCGATTCGATGGAGTCACTCGCCTGCTCGTCGAGCAAAGATTGCACTGCCGTAGGAACGAGTGACGTTGGGAGTTCGAACCAGACTGGTGCGGGCGTGGCGGCCAGGACGACCGACGGGGGCCGTTCCTGGACCGTCGGAGCAATTCCTGCTGGATTCGGCATTAGCGGGAGTTCACCGGTCGCGTGTGCAGATGCCCTTCATTGCTCGGTCATCGGGCTGATCAACATCGCGGTTCAGAATCCCCCTCAATGCGCATCCCTTCCTCCATTCGACCAGCACGCAGCGAGCACCACCACGACTTCGACGAGCGCTCCGGAGCCTGGAGTCCAACGCGTCGCACAGATCGCAGCGGCGGCGGCGAACAGCGTCAATCAGGGCAATTCGAATTCCTTCTCGTGTAGTTCATCCGGCTCCACGCTGGTGAGCGACATCGCGTCGACGACGGACGGCGGACTTTCGTGGAGCCCAGATCCGTTGCCGGCCGACGTGCCGCTGCCGCAGCTCGGCGGCCTCTCGTGCCCCACGCAGGACGAGTGCTGGGCTACTGGTTCCGAGGCCGTGCCACAGCAGGTCGGCAGTTCGACCAATGGTGGTTCCTCGGTGGTCCTCGGCACGACGGATGGCGGGTCAACGTGGTCCAAGGTCACGTTCAGCGTGCCTACAGGTGCACCGAACTACGACGATCAGTCCTACCTGAGCATTGGATGGATCGACTGCCCTTCCGGAAGTGTCTGTGTCGCCCTTGGAACGGGCGCCCAGAGCTCCCCGAGCATTCCGACGTACAGCTTCACGGTGCCTCCGAGCTGATCTCGGGGAAAGCGTCGTCTCCTCCGTTTCGAGCCGACGTCAGTGCACCCTGATCGGCCGCCCGTCGGGAGAGGTGTGGCTGAGCATGGTGGCCGCGTAAGGGATGGGAAGAGTGTGAATCCGGCTTACCGGGCGAACTGGTCAGTGCGCAGCGCGTAGGGAACTCAGGCTCCGGCTGTCCGTGTGAAGACGACCCGATCAAGTTCCTGACCTTGTTCATTGATGAAGCGAAGCGTCATGGTGGTGGGCCGGCCAGCCGGTGCTGGGACCACATCGAGGGCGATAAAGCCGTAGTCGCGATATCTGACCTGTGACCAGTCGATCGTCTCGAGGGTCTCGCTGAAGTCGAGCTGACTGACGTATGGCCCTTTGCCCGTCTTTTCGTGTCCGACCACCGTCGACCCGCTGCCGGCTCCGACCAAGAAGTTCCGTTCCGTCTCTCCCTTGCCCGTCCATCCGTAGCGCGGTGTTCCTGCGGTGCCCACCACCACGTAGGTCGTGCCATCGGTCGCGGGCTCAACCTCGGCGGGCTCGCTCGGCGACGTCGCCACGGCCTGCTTGCTTGATTGCGCGGAGTTGGTGGTTGGGTCGTACACGAGTGGGTTGGTGCGTTCGTAGACGTGATTGTGGCCTTGCACGGCCAGATCCACCTGATAGCGGGCAAACAGTGGCGCCAGCGTGGACCGAACTCCGCCATCGGAGCTGTGACCGTTGCAGGTGGAGAAGGCACACTCGTGAAAAAAGGCGACGATGAAGTCGACTCCGGGATCAGAGCGGAAGCTCTGGAGCTGGTTCTCCAGCCACCGGGTCTGCGCGCCATTGCTGTAGTCGAGGAGTCCCTGGATCTCCCAGCTGAGATCGTTGGCGTCGACGCTGATGATTCCGACGTTGCCGTACGTGAAGCTGTAGACCGAAGGGCAGGCCGAAGGTCCGTTCGTCGGCAGGTCCAGACGCTTCACGATGCCGCCGTAGCCAATGGGCTCGTAGTTGGCGACAGTCTGGGTGTCCGCTGCCACCGTCGTCGAGAAGAGCTCGGGCTCGTGGTTGCCGGTTGCGAACATCCAGGGGATCGTCGCTGCACTCGGCTCGATCATCGGAAACCAGCTGGTCCAGACCCACGGGTCGTAGTAGTCCCATCCTCCGCTATGAGCAGCAGGCTGCGGCGTGTTGCCTGATCGCGGTTGGCGTCCATTGGGACCGTCGGGATTGATGATGGGCTGGATGTCGCCCTGAGCCTGGGCATAGCAAAGGTCTCCTGCCACCAGATTGAATCGTGACGGGGAGCCGTTGGAGAGGTTGCGCACATTGGTGATCTGCGTGACCACAGCAGAGGTCGTTGCGGTCCCGGTTGCCTTGGGATTGTCGGGATCCTGGGGGGAGTAGCTCCCGTCGTTCCACATGCCCCAGTCCGATTCGGGCAACAGGGATGGATCACGATCGAGCGAAGGGCCGGGGATACCTTCATCCCCGAAGGCAGTAAAGGTGAACGGCTCGTACGAATGGGCCGGTCCAGTCCGCAGGGTGGCATCAGGCGTGATCCCGACCTGACGGCCTGCCACATAACGGAACCGGTAGTGGTACGTCTGACCCGGATCGAGACCGGTGAGATGGGCATGCACGAAGAACTGATCAGCGTTGAGTGTCCGCGATGCCTTGAGGATGCCTGGTTGTCCGTTCCACACTGGGACGTGGGTAAGCAGCTCGCGAATTTCGGCCTCTACCGAGCTTCCATAGCCAGGCCCATTTCCATAATCGAGCCAGACCCGAATCGAACTCGGTGGAACCGCGTTGTACTGGTTCACGTTGAACAGCTGACCGCCGACCCACATTTCCGTCGTCGCGTCGTGTCCGAACGAAAGGTGTCGTCCGTTCACGAGAAATCCACCCGCAACGGTGCCGAGGCCGGTGGATGCGGAAGCGATGGCCGGCTCGGACCAGGCGCGTTCTCCGAGAAGGGCGGCCGCGGTCACGCCCGTGATGGCACCCTTGAACAGCGTGCGCCGACTTACAACGTGGCGGCGGAGATGGGCCGACCATTCCTCGTAGTGTTCGCCAAACGGTCGCACTGCTCGGGGTTCGGGCATGGCGAGAACGTACCGTTCGGCAGGCACAGATCGACCTGGGGATACTGATTTGTCACGAGACGATCACCCCGTGTTCCCATTGCGCTGAGCCCGGCGCTTCGCGCCTGTACTGGGTCCCGCTTTGTAGATCCTGGCGCTCTGGTCTCCACGCGCGATGCGGGACGCGAAGGCGATCACATCATTCGTGCCTACTGAGGCTTTGATGCTCCGTTCAATCCCGGCGCGTGCTCCGGAGCTTCCGGGATGGTCCCAACCCGAAGAGCCTGGAACCAGCTCCAAATCGCGGTTGCGTGGGGCTCTGTCGAAACGGTCCCTTTGAGACGCTCGTAACCCGGCGAGTCCGGCCGAGACGACCTGGCCCGGGACGTGGGCCAACGGAGCGATTGCGGTGAAAGTGCTGAAGACGGCCGTATTCGTGGAAGCCGTCTGCCATTTTGTACCCTTCCCAGGAAGGACCAGTCCGCCCCTACCCGCGACGACAAGGAAACCCCATGACGCCTCCTGCCAACTCAGTCCGATTGATCGGGCACAAACGCCGCTTTGCCGAGTCAATCGCTCAGATCGACAACGAGTTGGAATATGCCTCTGGGGTCGCTGTTGCCGCCCGTCGAGACGAAGTGGTCGCGGCAGCACGAGCCGCCTACGGTCCCTCCGAAGACTTCCGAGGAGTGCGGGATGCCTGGGACGCCGTTTTTCCCGACGGCGTCTACAGCGCCGCTGGGCTCGAACGGGCCAAGCGATTGGCTTAAGAGCTGGCAATCTCCGCTTCACAAGGAGAGCGCCATGGAGGCGACGACCGTACCCCCCCTGGGCGCCGAAGAGCGTGCACCCGGCGTTTCAGCCTCGGAGAACAAGTTGCGTGGCATCGCCTATAAAGGCGTATGGCCATAGTGATTGTGCAGGGAGTGTTTACGGTTGATCCGGAAGAGCGGGATCGGTTCATTGAGGCGAGCAAAGGGGGCATGAGCTCGTCGCGAGAGGAGGCGGGCTGCCTCGAATACGTGATGGCAGCCGACCCACTCGACACGGAACGTGTCATCTTGTCTGAACGGTGGGAGTCAATGGACCACCTCAGTCAGCACCTTGCTCAACAGCGGGATGCCTCGGGACGACAAGACAGACCGGCGCCCCGAGATGTCCAGATCACGCTGTTCGAGGTGGCGTCCTCACGCTCACTGGTCTGACGGGTCTGCACCGCCTAAAACGCGCCCTACCCCATTGGGCTCACGACCTACGGCCCACCTCGGTGTGGACTGACGACTGGCCGCTTCCGGAGTTCCACAACTAGGGTCACCGCCCGATGTCCAGGCCGATAGCTGAATGACCGACCTTCTCGATGACGGTGCGTCCGTCCCGTTTCGGATGGGCGTAACCGCAGAATTCGGTGAAGGCGAGCTCCGCATGCAGGTGCGTCCTCGCCCGGAGATCCTGCGTTACGGCGCCGTCCGGGCCAGCGTCTTGGCGCTCATGATCGACGTGGTGGCCGGCATTGTGCTTGACGATGATCCGGGAGTGTGGACGTTGACCTCGGATCTCTCGGTGCGGATGCGACCCATTCCTGCGCCTGAGAGCATCGATACCCGAACGACGATCCTCAGGCGAGGCCAGCGCTCGGCCGCTGCCATGGTTGATCTGGTGAACGAGCAGGGCGATCTCGTGGCCACCGGCGCCATTGGTTTCTCGAAGGTTCAACGTCGTGAGGGGGATCCACCGAAGCCGCCCATCGCACTCGACCGCGTCACCGAGATGTTCGACGGGTCCAGCACCTTGACTCACCCTCTGCGAGAGGAAGCCGGCATTCGCGTGCTCGACTCGACAAGGGGTGCTGTCGAAATGCCACTGACGCCTGCGGTGCGCAATCCGGCTGGAACGCTTCAGGGCGCAATGGTTGCCCTTCTCGCCGAGGCCGCGGCGGAGGAGATGGCTTCTGCGCGGTTCGACGTGCCCGCCGTGGTGACTGATCTCGACCTGCGATATCTCGCACAAACCGGCGCGGGCCCCGTTCGGACGGAGTGCCGCATGCTCGGGGACGGACCGGACGCGCCAATTCAGGTCGAACTCTTCGACGTTTCGAGGGACCGGCGTACAACGCTGGTCTACGCCCGCACGGCTGTTCTCGCCTAGGGCGCAAAGCGACGGCCGATAGCCGTCATAGGCTGAGCGGATGCGAATTACCGTCCTCGGACTGGGCAATATGGGCCGGGCTTTTGCCGCGGTGGCACTGGAGAAGGGCCACCAGGTCTCCGTCTGGAACAGATCACCGAACCGGGCAGTCGACCTCATCGCAAGCGGCGCCATTGAAGCGGCGACGCCCGAAGGGGCGGTGGCCGACAGCGATGTGACCCTGGTCGTCGTAGCTGACGACGACGCTGTTTTCAGCATCTGTCGGAGCGGAGACGGTGTTCTCAACGCGCTCTCGCCTCAAGGGGTTCTCGCCATTGTCAGCACGGTGGCGCCCGAGACGGTGCGCCGGCTGGCCGAACTTGGTCCCACCGGCCGAGTGCTCGATGCTCCCGTGATGGGCTCACCTTCGGCGGTTGCGGCCGGCCACGGGAGCTTCTTAGTCGGAGGGCCGCTGTCGACCGTGAGCAGCCTCGATTCGCTGTGGACCGACCTCGGGAGCGGCTATACCTACTGCGGCGACGTCGGATCCGGAGCGACCATGAAGGTGGTTTCGAACCTTCTCCTGATCACCGGAGTAACCGCCCTGGCGGAAGCCATCGCGACTGCCCGCGGGCAGGGGATACCCGACGATCTACTGAAGAGGATGTTTGCGGACAGCCTTGTCGTCAGCCCAGCCAGCAAGGTACGGCTGGACAGTCTGTTCGATCCCTCACATCCAGGTTGGTTCACTCCGACGCTGGCCCGTAAGGACGTGCGGTTGGCCGTCGGACTTGCCGCGGAGAGCGAGGCGGCGGTGCGTGTCGGTCCGGCCACGGAAGCGCTCTTGTCAGCGGTCATAGAAGCAAGTGATTCGTGGCCCGATTTCGCGGCCGTGATTGAGGCGCTCAACCCGAGGTCGTGAGGATTCCGCCTCGGGGGTGACCTTTCGCAGTCCGGTCAGTCCTTGGCTGTCGACGGTCCAATTTCGTCGCGATGTCTTCAGATCCTTCGCTTGGTACGGGACGGTGTACCAACCTTCCTCGACTTCGTCCAACATCGATGCTCCTCCGCGAGCGAAGGGGATCGGTCCGCAGCGGCAACCGTATTGCGAAGGACAGCCTTGCTTTCCGATCCGGTTGGCACTGACGGCCGCCGGAGGGAACCGACGGGTCCGACCAGCGCGCCTGTCCACGACCCGGACATCAGTTCCCTGAGTCGGATCCGCAATCGGGGTCTCGACTCCCCGAGGGGGCTGGAGTCCCGGTAGGGTCACGGACCGAACCGAGCGACCACGGGAGAGACCTATGACGGGCCAGGGTGACGAGCACGACGATGAGAAGGCCCACGAGTATGGACAGGCCGTGCCGGCCTCGAAGGGTCACCCGAAGCCGGGCGACATCATCACCGAGTCCGGTTATCCCATCGCCCCGGGTCCCCTTGTCGGACACGACGTGTCGACCCCACTCGAAGAGGATGAGCCCGAAGGGACCATTCCGTCTGGCACGTTGTGGGCCCTCAAGGAGCGGCGACACATTCAGTGGCACCTCCTCCCAGTCCACGAACGCCACGATCGGATCCGCGAGTGCCTCGAGCTCGACGATTACACCGTCTACTGCATCGACGACGGGCGGCACCACGCCATGATCGGGCGTCGCGTGGGCGCCTCACCCAGTGGCTGTGAGTACACGCTGATGGGTCGGGTCACGCGGCAGCGCTACGAGGAGTTGCGCGACGAGGTGGTGCGACTGGAGCATTGCTTCGACACGGCGACCGAGCTTTGTCTCTGCGGGGTCGCGATCGAAGAGGACATCCGTTCCTCCAACGTCTTTGACGTCGCGCTCTACGACAGCATCAACGACGTGCCGGAGGACTACCGGCCCGGTTCCCCGTTCCAGCAGTTCAAGCACGAGCTGGAGATCACGGCCTGAGAGGTACGTCGCCCCGACGGGCCTCGCAACGCCGCATCTCGGGCGTTTGGGTCTTCCAGGCTAGGAAACGACGGTGACGGTCAGCGTGCTCTTGTACCCGACGATGCCGTACACGAACTTGTATTTGCCTTCGGCGCCGGGTTGAAGCAACCCGTAATGTTGTGTCCAGGTTGAATCACTCCGTTGTTGGGGGTGAGCGAGACACCCATCGTCGTAGTGTTCTTGATGCTTATTGGTCGGGGACGCACGTCGTCGATCCGACCACTCTTGCCGTGGTCGGCACGAAGTGCGGCCTCTTGTTCCCCTCGATCTTCACCTTCACCGTGCCCGAAGTTGCAGGCGCTGCAGCCGAACTCGACGCCATGACGCCGAGCGGTGAGAGGCCAATCCCTGCAACAGCCACGGCTCCCGCCAACCAACGAAGCCTCATGACGCTTCCCCTGTCTGCCAGATGCCCCGGAACTTTTGCGCAGAAACCTGCAAGAGGAGGGTCCTTCTGCCGCAAAGAAAGCGCGCGCACGGCAATCGGGATCAGCCTTGTTTCTCCGCCGATGACATTTCAATTCGCCTCGGCGAGTGAGGAGGCGAGAAATTCCCTCGTTGCTTCTCGCTCGTGTTCCGTCCTGCTGGTAATGGCGATCCGCAGATCGGTGGCGCCGGCCTCGGCGTAGGCGGCGAGTCCTTCGAGGACCTCCTGGGGCCTGCCGGCGACGGTGAGATCGGCTCCGCTCTCGACGCCCTCGAAATCGAGGACGGAGCGGTAGCTCGAAAAGGAGTCATACATCACGCTCTCCGCCCGCCCGTGGGCGCGGAGTGCAGCGACCTCATCGGTGATGCAGACGCCAACCAGCGCAACGATCCGGGGAGGTGGGCGGCCACCGCGCTCCGCCGCGCCGGTGATCGTCGGGACGATGTGTTCGGCGATGGTCCGCGGGCCGCACGAGCCGAGCGACGTGCCGTCGGTCATGCGGCCTGCCAACTCGAGCATGCGCGGACCCAAGGCGGCCAGCAAGAGCCCGACCGGTTCAGCGTCGATGTTGAGCCAACCCTTGGCAAAGACGTGGTCGCCGTCGGCATCGCAGGGCTGCCCGGCGAGCAAGGGCACCAGTGCGCCGAGGAACTCCGAGGTCCGCGTAAAGGCTCGGGAGTAGGGCTCGCCGTAGAAGCCCTCGGAGACCACCTGATGTGAGGCGCCGACGCCGAGGGTGAAGCGACCATCGACGGCACTCTGTGTCGTCAGGGCCTGGGCAGCCAGCGCCAGCGGGTGCCGGCCGGGAAGAGGAACGACCGACGTACCCAACTCGACGAAACCCGGAGCCTGATCGCCCACGGCGGCGAGGGCGACGATGGGATCGACACCGAACACCTGGGACACCCAGAAACTGTCGAAACCTGCACCCTCGGCCCAGATCGCCTCATCCCGGACGGCGGCGACGCTCGAGAGGCCGGTACCCGCGCCATAGCCGAGCCGCAGGCCCAAGGATCTCAACACGGGCCGAGCCTATGCATCAGCAGCGATCGCGGCGCCCGGCCAGGGCCTGATGTCGGAGAGGAGCACTTCGAAACGGCCAGGTCCCTCCCGACGGCGCGAGATCCGGGAGGGCGGCTTCAGCCAGCGGTGAGCTGGGAGTCGCGGGGGGTGTCGAGGCCCCACTTGACGTTGGCCGCGTCCCGGGCGTTGAAGCGATAGAGCGAAATCTGGTCGCGGCCACTGCGCTTCGCCTCGTACATCGCGTTGTCGGCCTCGCGCAACAGCGTTGCCGCGGTGCAACCAGCCTCGGAAGTGACAACGACGCCGATGCTTGCGGTGACGGTGAGGCGGATACCTTCGACGACCACCGGCACGCAGAGGCCCTGGCGGATCCGCTCGGCCATCTCCACCGCATCGCGCTCGTGATCGACCTCTGCGAACAGGACGAACTCATCTCCACCGAAGCGTGCCACCACGTCGACCCCTCGGGTCATCGCCGTGAGCCGGTTCGCCATCTGCTGGAGCACGACGTCTCCGGCGGAGTGATCGGCCCGGTCGTTCACGAGCTTGAAGCGATCGAGATCGACGAACATCACCGAAAGCGCGGTGCGCCTCCGGCCGACATGGCGCAAGGACTCGTCGAGCCGCTCCATGAACATGGTGCGGTTGGCCAGACCGGTGAGGCTGTCGTGCGACGCCTGGAACGCAACCTGCTCCGCCATTTCGCAGCGTTCGATCGCGACGCCGACCATGCCGGCCAGCTCGTCGAGCCTTCGCAACTCCTCGCGGCCGAAGTAGGGCATGTAAGGGCTGATGCGGACGGCCAACCAGTGGTTGGAGCCGGCCTTGGCCCGCACCAGGATCCGCTGCTCGGCATTGTCGACCTGTTCGCACCAGTCGTCGGGGAGCGAATCCCTTTCCCAGGACGGGTACTGGGCCAGGACCATCCCGTCCCCGGCGAGGAGCGCGGCTTTCGAGGCTCCGACCAGTGCACAGACGTGAGGGAGCAGTCGCTCGGCCACGTCGCGTGACTCTCGGGCCGACACCAGGTCACCCATGGCCCGGCGGAAGGCAACATCCTCTCTTTTGATCAGGAAGACCCGGACGAACGAGGGCAGCACCAGGGCGACCAGGAAGAGGATCCCCATGAGCACGGTCAGGGCCTGGCTGCCCAGCGTGATCCGGTCGCTGTGCAGACCGAGTGCGCCGACGGCCACCTGGACCTCGAGCCCGGCCACCGCGATGGCGAGCAGGCGCATTCTGGACCTGGCGATCGGGGGTTCACCCCGTCCGCGCGAGGAACAGCTGGATCACCACATAGCTGAACAAGAATCCGAACGCCACGGCGAAGGCGATGCGGTACTCGAGGTAGTGCGGTGGTGCCGGCGATCCCGGCACCGGCAGGTACTGGAGCGAGAAGGTAAAGGCGATGATGCCCGCGGTCACCAGCACGGCCAGGGCGCGGACCGGGCGGCTCGGCTGGCGGAAGGAGGCCGTGAAGCGGAAGAGGCAGTACGGCATCAGCAGGAGCAGGGCGATGAGCGATTTCGCCACGGTCTCGTTCAGGACGATGGAGGGGTCGATGCGCACCGCCAACGTGAGACCACCCAGAATGGCGAACGACAACGCGACCCATCCGCCGCCGCGAACGTGATGGCGCGCCCACTGCAGGGCGGTCAACACCGCCAGCAGTACGAACTCCACCATGGAGACGTCGGAAAGGACTTGGGTCCAGTGTGTCAATGCGTTGGTCCCCTTACTCCGCTGCCTTCGCCAAGCCTCACAGCGGAACCCTTTCCCCGGGCTTCCACCGACCCAGGTCCTCCGGCCGCGAACTCTACCCCGCCCGACGGGGGAACGCCGAGGGCCACGTGCGCCCAATTTCCTGGACGCGTCGGCCCGGCCCGACCCCTGGTGGCCCGGCCCGCTGATGGGCGCTCGGTACTGTGAGGGATGTGATGAGGTCCGGAGTGCAATGACCCAGGACTGGGCGCGGCCGGTGGTGCACTGGGAGATCGAGGCGAGGGATCCCGAGGCTCAGCGTGCGTTCTACGCCGACCTCTTCAATTGGAAGATCGGCGAGGGGTTCATCATGCCGATCCCTCCGGGGATCGGCGGGCCCGAGCCCGGGCCGGCGGGCCACATCCGGGGCGGCGAACGATCCGGGGTGACCCTCTACGTCCAGGTGGCCGACCTGCGGGCCTCACTCGAGAAGTCGGTCTCTCTTGGCGCCACCGTGGTGGCAGAGCCCTTCGACCTTCCCGGTGGGCCCACCCTGGCCGGCATCACCGATCCGGAAGGCAATCCGCTCATGCTGGTCCAGGCCTGACCGGTGGTCGTCGACGTCACCACGTTCCGCCTTGCTGCGCGGCGCCGACGAGGGCGAATTCCTGGCCGTGGACCGCCGCTGGCAAACCGAGCTGGTGCCGAACCGAGATGGCTTCGTGCGCCGGACGACGGCGCGCCGCTGCGGGCGCCTGGGTGGTGATCACGCTGTGGGCCACGGAGGCCCACGCCGTCTCCTTCGAGACCGACACCACGGGGCACGAGGTCCGAAGGGCCTTCGAGGCCGCCGTCGCCGCGGAGAGCGTGCGCACGGCGCGCTTCGACACCCTGGACTGACGTGGAGCTGCCCGAGCTGAAAGTCACCCGCTACGAGGTGGGCGACCGGGTGGCCACCATCACGCTGCACCGGCCCGAACGGCTGAACGCCTGGACTGGGCGGATGCACGCCGAATACCGGTTCCTGCTGCAACACGCGGCCGACGACGAGGCCGTCAGGGTCATCGTCGTCACCGGTGCGGGCCGAGGCTTTTGCGCCGGGGCCGATTCGCAGGCCCTCGAGGGCCACGTGCCCGCGGGCGCTACGACGCTGGGCTCGGTGACGACGTCGCCCGACCCGGCTACGGTGTGCGGCCCGAGTTCGACGCCGACTTCGCCTACCACTTCGGGGTACCGAAGCCGATCGTCGCCATGATCAACGGACCTGCGGCGGGCGTCGGCCTCGTCCTGGCCTGCTACTGCGACCTTCGCTTTGCCGCCGCCGGGGTGAAACTCACCACCTCGCACGGCCGCCTCGGGTTGCCGGCCGAGTACGGGTTGTCGTGGTTGTTGCCGCGTCTGGTCGGTATCACCCGCGCCACTGACATCCTTCTCTCCAGCCGGGTCGTGCTGACCGAGGAGGCGGCTGCCATCGGGCTGGTCAACCGGACGGTCCCACGTGACGAGCTGGCCGGGTGCACCTACGACTACGCCCGACAACTGGCCAACGAGGTGGCGCCCACGTCCCTGGCCGTGACCAAGTTGCAGCTCTACCGGGATCTCCACGGCGACGTGGTGTCATCCGTGCACAATGCGGCGGCCCGCATGGAGGAGATGATCCGCGGAGCCGAGTTCGTCGAGGGAGTGGCCGCGCTGACCGAGAAGCGGTCGCCCCGTTTCCCGATCCGGCCTGAGCGAGGCGTCGCCTCGAACTTGGGGGTTCGCCGCTGGTCAGCTGTCGACGCCGGCCGGCAGCTTGCCCGGGTCCCAGCCCAGGAGGGCCACGGCCTGGCGGAAGGCGAAGCGGTCGGTCATGCCGGCCACGTACGTCACGGCGGCCCGGACGGCCTCGGGGCTGCCCGCCATGACATCGTTGTGCAGCCGGCTGGGTGGCGGCGCCGGAGCCGATGAA
>CAVQLP010000004.1:0-649770 GCA_963713375.1 uncultured Acidimicrobiaceae bacterium
ACACGCTCCAGGCCGAGGTCCGCTTGGCGGCCAGCCGCCGCCTTCTTGACTCGACTCCTGCTGGCGGGCTCACGGCCCGCGCCACCGCCGCCCACCTGCGCGACCACGGCACCGGACCCTGGGGGGCCCCGGGAACGTCGGGGGTCGTCGAGCCACCGCTGGCGCGGGTCGGTGGCGAGTTGGCCGGGGTCACCGTCTGCATGCACCTGCGCGACCTCTGTGTCACCGCGGCCTCCATGATCGCCGAGCTCCCCGACGCTCTGAGTGACGGGGCCCCGCTACGCGTCTACGTCGCTCCCGGCAGTCCATGCGCCAGCATCTACGTTCCGGCCTTTCCGCTCAGCAGCAAGGGCCCTCCGCCGTTCGTGCCGATCGAGCTCTCGGGCGAGGAGCTGTGGCTCGCCGCCGATGCCGTGCGCCGGCGGGTCGAGGCCGACCCCGAGGCTCTGCAGTCGGTTCGCGCCATCCTCCAACCCGTCGAGGACGAAATCTGGTCCGAGGCGGACGAGGTGCTCGAACGCCCCGACCGCTGGCCCTCGGTAGCCGGCACGTGGGGTGCCCGCACGCTGCACACGCTCACATCCTGTATCCCCTAAACGGGTCAACGGCGACGGTACGCTGCGGAAACGCAGTCCACTCCTACTCGCCAAGGGGATGACCAATGACCTACACGCTCACGTCGGACGACATCACGGTCGGTGACGCCGTCACCGCGCAACTCGAGAAGATGTGGGGCTGGTATCTGGCGGGCGGCATCATCTCCGTCATCTTCGGATTCCTGGTCATCAGTTGGCGTCATGCCACCGTCTACGCCGCCATCTACTTCGCCAGCGGTTTCTTCATCGTGGGAGGGCTCTTCGAGATCTTCGGATCGTTCCGTATGGCCCGCCAGCGCTGGATGCACCTGGTCTTCGGCGTGCTGTGGGTCGGTGCCGGGATCGTCGGGTTCGTCTGGCCCCACATCACCATCTTCGTGATCGCCGTGCTGATCGGCTGGTCCTTCCTGGTGCTCGGGATCTTCGACATCGTCTCGTCCATTCAGTACCACCACCTGCCGTACTGGTGGCTGTACCTCATTCGCGGTGTCATCGCTCTGGGACTGGGTTTCCTCTGCATCCGCCATCCCGGGGGAACCCTGGCCACGGTGATCGTCATGGTGGGCATCCTCGCCATCCTCTTCGGCGTGGTCGAAATCATCGGCGCGCTCTCGGCGCGCCACGCCACGAGGTACTGGGACCGCTACAAGAAGCAGCTGAGCTGATCGGCTGGGCGGGGAGCGATGCGTCTGGCCTGCTTCTCCACCCATGACGGCGCGGTACGACCGGGGCTCGTGGTCGGTGAGGAGATCATCGACCTGAGCGACCCGGCGATCGGCCTCCCGGCGAGCATGCGGGCGGTCCTGGCGCTGGGGTCGTTCGCTCGGGGTGAGTTGGTCTCGGCGCCGGGCACGTCCGCTGTGCGCTACCCCCTGCACGAGGTGCGCCGGCACGCGCCGGTATCCGATCCGCCGGCCATCTTGGGCATCGGCATGAACTACCACGCGCACATCGCCGAACTGGGGCGCGAGCAGCCCGAATGGCAGTACTGGTTCAACAAGCAGCGCACGGCCATCGCCGGCCCGGACGACCCGATCGTGCTGCCCGCCGTCTCGGACATGGTCGACTACGAGGGGGAGCTGGGCATGGTGATCGGCCGGCGCTGCCAGCACGTCCCGGCGGCGCGCGCCTTCGAAGCGGTGGCCGGCTTCACCATCGTCAATGACGTCAGCGCGCGTGATTGGCAGTGGCGGACCCCGACCTTCACCATGGGCAAGTCCTTCGACACCCATGCGCCCTGTGGGCCAGAGCTGGTCACCGTCGATGAGCTCGGGGACCCCGGAGATCTGGCCCTCCGCACGTGGGTGAATGACGAGCTCCGGCAGGACTCCCGGACGTCGGACCTCATTTTCGGGCTGCGCGAGATGATCGAGTACCTCACGGCGGCGTTTCCGCTCGAACCCGGGACGATCATCGCCACCGGGACCCCCGCCGGCGTCGGCGCGGGGTTCGATCCGCCCCGCTTCCTCCGGGATGGCGACGTCGTCCGGATCGCCATCGAGGGCATCGGCGAGCTGCGCAATCCGGTCGTCCAGGGCGGCCCTCCCGAGCCGGTGGGGCTGGACTGATCGGTCAGCGCGAGCCCCCGCGTGGTCACGTCCGGCATTTGGCACGGCAGAATGGTGGGGTGCCAGACACTGAAGCGGAGCTGAGCGACGCCGAGCGGGCGGAGCGGTTGACGAAGTTGCAGGGGATCATGGATCTCATGCGACCGGCCGTCCAGGCTGACGGAGGCGACCTCGTGCTCGTCCGGGCCGACGTCGACAGCGGAGTGGTCGAGGTCCAGCTCCAGGGCGCCTGCAGCTCCTGCGCCGTGAGCTCGGCCACGCTCTCGGGAGGCGTCGAGCGCATTCTCAAGGAGCGGCTCCCCTGGGTAACCGAGGTCCTCGGCGGCGTCGACGAGTCGTTGAGCTTCGACGAGAGCTCAGCCATGGGCGCCGGGGGTTACGTCCCCAGTCTCTAGCGGAACAGCCTGCCCTCGGACCTCCGAGACGGCAGGCCAGCGGAGCTCCCCTCAGGGTCTCCGTGCCATGCGGAAGCCCGAGCGGTCACACTTGGTGGCGTGACCATCCGCCTGGCCACGGCCGCTGACGCCGACGGCGTAGCCGAGGTCCACGTGCGCAGCTGGCAGGCGGCCTACCGCGGCCACCTGCCCGACCCCGTGCTCGATGGACTGTCTGTGCAGCGACGGGCTCTGTTCTGGCGCTCCTTCATCGATGCCGGGCGGCTCGGTGAGCACCTGTTCGTGGTCGTCGAGGAGGGCTCGGTCAGCGGGTTCGCGCATGCCGGCGTCTGTCGGGATCCGACTGCGCCGGCCGGCACGGGGGAGATCTCTTCCATCTACCTGGTCTCGGAGGTCTGGGGTACCGGCCTCGGACGGGCCCTCATGCAGACCTGCGTGGACCAGTTGGCCGAGGACGGCCACCACGAGGCGGTGCTGTGGGTGCTCGTGACCAACGCCAGGGCCCGCCGGTTCTACGAGGCGGCGGGCTGGGCTTGTGATGAGGCGGTCAAGACCGAGGAGATGGTCGGGACCACCGTCGTCGAGACGCGGTACCGGCGATCCCTTTGAGTGCTCAGTCCGGCGTCTCGTCCAACAAGCCCTTGTCGCGGGCGACGGCCAGCAGTTCGACCTGACTGTGGACGTCGAGCTTGCGATAGAGGTTCTTGACGTAACCCCTCGTCGTGTTGACCGAGATGCCGAGGCGGTCCGAGGCCGTGGGCAGGTCGATCCCGCGCTCGAGCAGGGCGAGGATGTCGCGCTCGCGTCGTGTGAGGAGATTCGAGGGGCGGTGATTGTCGGACGGGATACTCGTTGGAGTTTGCGTTGACGTTGGCATTTCGGTTGTCTCGCACAGCGCGGTGATCGTCCGACGGTCCGTCGTGAAGAGGTGATCGGAGAGGCGGGGGATGGCGGCGACCACGACACCGAGACTCGTCGTCTTCGGGAAGACGGCTGCGGCGCCGGCCTCCACGGCACCTTGGACGAGACGGGGGCTCGGGCTCTGCTCGGTGAGGAGAAGGACATGCAGCGTGGGTCGCGCCTCGAGGAGCGCCCGGATCGTCTTGAAGTCTTCCTCGTCGTCGGGATCCAGATTGATGACGGCGACATCGGGGCTCGTGTGAGCGGCCAGGCGGAGCGCCTGTTGGGCGCCGTCGGCCACGGCGACGCAGGACATGGAACCGGCGTCGTCGATGGCAAGGGCCAGCGCCTCGGCGAAGACTGCGTGATCGGCCACGACCATGACCGTCGCCGACGCTCCTGGCGGCCGGAGGACCGACGCGAGGAGGCCGGTCACCCAGCGCAGTGGCCCGCCGACATCCGGCAACTGCATCCGCAGCATGTCACCAGGCTTGCAGATCTGCCCGAGGTCCAGGTTCATCATGGCCGCCACCTGGGGTTGCAGACGGTCAGGTCGGTCGGGGCTCCTTGGGCAGTCCGAGGGCCCGCTCGCCCACAATGTTGCGCTGGATCTCCGCGGCACCACCCCAGATGGATTCCGAGCGGGAGAAGAAGAAGAGCGACTGGAGATTGTTCACTGGGTAGTTCGCCTTGGCCCGTCGCGCACCCGGCAACACCGTGTCCTCCCCGTCGTCGCCGAGCAGGATCTGGCTCTCCACGCCGTAGATGTCCATGGCCAACAACAAGGTCGCCTGGTGTGCTTCGGACCAGAACATCTTGTTGCAAGCGCTGAGCTTGGCCGTGGTATGTGTCCCGTTGAGCGCGTCCGTGAGAGTTCTGAACCCATTGATCTGCATGATCTTGATGTTCGACCACGACCTGGCGAGGCGCTGACGGATGAGGGGATCGCCGGTGCGCTCCTTCTGGCGCGCCACCTCGAGAATCTGGTCGAACTCCTTTTGGAATCGCCGGTGTCCCGTCGTAGCCGAGGTCCCACGCTCGAAACCCAGCGTGGTCATGGCGACCTTCCACCCGTTGTTGACCCCGCCGATCACGTTGTCCTTCGGGCAGCGCACGTTCGTGAAGAAGACCTCGTTGAACTCCGCCGATCCGTCGATCTGTTCGATCGGTCGCACCTCGATGCCTGGTTGCTTCATGGGGACCAGGAGATACGAGATCCCGGCGTGCTTGGGCACCTCGGGATCCGTTCGGGCCAGCAAGAAGATGTAATCGGCGTACTGCGCCTGCGTCGTCCAGACCTTCTGGCCGTTGATGACCCACTCGTCGCCGTCCAGCTCGGCCCGCGTTTTCAGGCTGGCCAGGTCGGACCCGGCGTCGGGCTCGCTGAAGCCCTGGCACCAGGCGATCTCGCCCTTGAGGATGCCTGGGATGAAATGCTGCTTCTGCTCCTCGGTGCCCCACTGGAGAATTGTCGGACCAACCAACGTGTCACCAAAGAAATCTCCCCGAAGAGGTGCTCCGACCCGGGCGAATTCCTCGTTCAGGACGACCTGTTGGAGCAGGGAAAGGCCCTTCCCTCCGTACTCCGATGGCCAGCTGGCGCAGATCCAACCCCCGTCAAAGAGCTTGACCGTCCACTCCTCGTTGAACTCCTTGCGCTCTTCGGGGGTCATCACGAAGTCCTCTTCGCCCCACCCTTTGGGCAGGTTCTCGTTGAGCCAATCAGCGATCTCCGCACGGAATTGCTCTGCTTCGGGCGGGTAGGCGAGGTCCATGACGCGACGGTACCCGGCACGGTCGTGAGGAGTGAAACCGGTCAGACACCGGGGTCGGACATCGATGCCCGAGTAAACTGCCCCGCTGAAAGCAGGGATGCACCATCCCTGCGTGTTTGAGCAGAAGGAGGTGCGGCCGTGTCAAGAGGCGAACCCCCCAGTAGCCCTGCCGGCGCGTCTTCTGCTCCGTGCATCGGCTGATTCTCGCCACAAGCTCGCGGTGACCCCGTAGGGGCTCTCGCACGGACGCAGGCGCCGGATTTGCATCCCGGCCGGGCCCGAGCCCGCCGGTTGTCCGACCGACCCTGTCCCACAGTGGGCGTCACGCAGGAGGGAGCTCCATGGCAACGCCACCACCGACGAGCGCACCAGCCCGCTCCGGCATTTTCAACGGCCGTCCCCGCGTCCCTGGACGCGGCCCCCATCAGCGCCGCCGCCGCACGCGCCGCATCCTCGCGTCCGAGGGCGTGTTCGATTCCATCGTGTCCCTGGCGGGACTGCTCGGTCGCCCGGTACGCAATCAGCGGGGGCAGGAGATCGGTCGACTGGAAGACGTCGTGGCGCGCTGGGCCGACGGGCAGGTCTATCCTCCCGTCAGTGGTCTGATCATCAAGGTCGGACGTCGCGAGGCCTTTGTTCCCGCCTCGTTGATCGACCGGATCGGCCACGCGGAGGTGTTGCTGCGCTCGAGTCGGCTGGACCTGCGCGACGTGGTGCGGCGTCCCAGCGAGGTCCTTCTGGCCAAGGACGTGCTGGACCACCAGCTCGTCGACGTGGAGGGCGTCCAGGTGATCCGGGCAGCCGACCTGTATCTGGCCGAAGTCATCGGCCGCATCCGGCTAGTGGGTGCGGACGTGTCGAACGCCACCCTCTTGCGTCGGCTCGGACCGCGGCGGTGGCGACCGCGCCCGACGCCGGACCGCGTCATCGACTGGGCAGCCATTCAGACCTTTGCCGAATCGACCGGCGAGGCGCAGGCCGCCACGCAGGTGCGCCTGAAGACGACTAATGAAGGCCTGCAACGGCTGCGGCCGGCTGAGTTGGCCGATCTTCTCGAGGACCTCCGTCGCGACGAGCGGCGCGAGCTCCTCGCTGCATTGTCACCGGACGAGGCGGCCGACGCCCTCGAGGAGATGGAGCGTGACGACCTCGAGCAACTGTTGCGAGAGTCTGATCCGGTCGAGGCCGCACGACTGGTCGCCGTGATGGAGCCCGACGAGGGTGCCGACGCCTTGCGCCATCTGCCCCTGGCCGTTCGGGCGGAGGTGTTGCGGCACATCCCGCAGTCCACGGCTCTGGCCCTGCGTGAGTTGCTCGGCTACGAAGAGGACGAGGCCGGCGGCATCATGACAACTGCCCTGGTCACAGCGCATTCGGGGGAGAAGGTGAAGAGGGTCGTCGATCGACTTTCCGAGGCGCGGAGTCACGGGAACGACCTCGACGCCGTTGCGGTGGTCGACAGCGACGGCCGCCTGATCGCCGACGTGCCCGTGCTCGACATCCTGCTGGCCTTGCGCGACGACAGAGATACCCGGATCTCCGCGCTGCTCCAAGAAGACGTGCTGACCGTGCATGCCAAGACACCGAACAAAGAAGTCGCGCGCCGCCTGATCGAGGCTCGACGGCACAGCCTGGTCGTGGTGGACGACGACGGCAGCCCGATCGGGCGCATCATGGTGGACGACGTTCTGGACGCCTTGGTTCCGACCAAGGGCCGATTCCACTTTCCGCGCCTGCTTTCGTGAAACCCCCCGCCTCGCGGAGGTGGTTGATCTACCTGGCGGCGGCCGGCCCGGGCCTCATCGCGGCGGCGGCCGGCAACGACGCAGGAGGGGTTGTCACGTACGCCTCCGCCGGCGCACAGTTCGTCTACCGCACCCTCTTCTTGATGGTGCTGATCACCGTCGCCTACATCATCGTGCAGGAGATGGTGGCCCGGTTGTCGGTGTACACCGGCAAGGGACTCGCTGCGCTCATCCGCGAAGAGTTCCCCCTGCGACTCACGGCGTTCGCCATCACCGCCTTCGCCATCGCCAACCTCGGGCTCATGGTCACCGAGTTCGGCGGCATCGCGACCGCCTTCGAGCTCTTCGGCGTCTCGCGCTACCTCTCGGTACCCATCGCCGCGGTGGCGATTTGGTCGCTCGTCCTCTTCGGTTCCTACCGCTACGCGGAACGCGTCTTCCTGCTGCTCACGGTCGTCTTCATTGCCTACCCGATTGCCGCGGTGCTGGCGCACCCCAACTGGCACCAGGTGGCCGTCAATACCGTGTGGCCCCACTTCGTCGCCAGTAAGTCGTTCCTTCTTCTTTCGGTCGCTCTCATCGGCACGACCATCACTCCCTACATCCAGCTGTACGAGGCAGGTGCCGTCGTCGACAAAGGGGTCAAGCCGGAGGAATACCGCTATCAACGCTTCGATGCCATCGCCGGCGCTGCGCTGGCGGCCTTCGTTGCCATGTCGATCATCGTGGCCACGGGAGCCACCATCGGTGGCAGCGGCCCGCTCACCTCGGCGACGACCGCCGCCCAGGCCTTGAAGCCAGTCGCGGGCGCCGCAGCCGAAACCCTCTTCGGGCTCGGACTGCTCGGTGCCTCGGCCCTGGCGGCCGCGGTCGTCCCCCTCTCGACCTCCTACGCCATCGCCGAGGCGATCGGGGTGGAGCGCTCCGTCTCCTCGAGCTTCCGCCAAGCTCCCGTCTTCCTGGGGATCTTCACCTTCCAGATCGTCGCCGGAGCGGCCGTGGTCCTCGTCCCGGGGAACCTGATCACCCTGATCCTCAACACCCAGGTCCTCGAGGGCGTCATCACGCCGATGACGCTGATCCTGATCCTGATCCTGGCCAACCGCCGTTCCCTGCTCGGTTCGGCCAGCAATGGCCCCGTCGCTCGTTGGGTGGGTGGCCTGGCCATCGTCTCCGTCGCCGCTGTCGCCGCCGTATACGTCCTGCTCACCGTCCTCGGCTGGTTCGGGCTCGGGTGAGTGGCCTGCGGCCTCGTTTCATGGCGTCGTTTGCGCAGGAGCAGGGCATTCGGGGAGGCTATGCGGCCATGCTGGGTCGAGTTGAGACATCCGTTGCCTAAGACCCCCCGCCAGAAGTGGATCGAAACCAAGGATTCTTGGGAGCGCTCGCGTCACGTCGTGGTGCCCGACCGGGTCCCGGCCGCCCCACCTCGACCCGGGGGTCGACGTATCGCCTTCCTCATCTACCGGGGGAATCCCCGCTGCGGGGGGCAGGGGGTGTACACGCGCCATCTGACCCGTGAGCTGGTTGCCCTGGGCCATTCGGTCGAGGTTTTCTCGGGCCCTCCGTGGCCCGAGCTGGACCCCGGTGTCGGATTCACCCCGGTGCCGGGCCTGGACCTCTATCGCGACCCCGATCCGTTCCGGATCCCCCACCCCCGGGAATTCCACTCGCGTGAGGACTGGATGGAGTTCGGCATCATGTGTACCGCCGGCTTCGGGGAGCCGCTGACGTACTCGCTCCGGGCCCGCCAGCTGCTGGCCCAGCGCCGTGACGAATTCGACGTCGTGCACGACAACCAATGTCTGGGTAGCGGGATGCTCGGCATGGTGGAGGACGGCTGGCCCCTGTTGACGACGTTGCACCATCCGATCACGGTTGACCGCCAACTGGCCCTTTCGCACACGACCAATCCTTGGCAGCGCTTCACGACACAGCGCTGGTTCGGATTCCTCGGGATGCAAGTGCGGGTCGCTCGGGCTCTCCCTGCGGTGTTGACCGTGTCGCAGAACTCGCGGCGCGACATCGTCGCGCAGATGGACGTCGCGCCGGAACGCATGACTGTCGTCCCGGTTGGGGTCGACCACACGGTGTTCCGCCCACACGAGGACGTAAGGCCCGTGCCGGGCCGCATCATGGTGACGTCGAGCAGTGACGTTCCCATGAAGGGTCTGGTCCCATTGCTCGAGGCCGTCGCCAAGCTACGTACCGAGCGCGATGTCGAGCTGACCGTCATCGGCCGTCCGAAGGAAGGTGGTCGGGTGGACCGGGCCATCGCGGCCCTTGGGCTGTCCGATGTCGTGCACTGCGTCAGCGGCATCAGCGACGACGCGCTGGCCCGCCTGTACGGCGAAGCCGAAGTTGCCGTCGTGCCTTCCCTCTACGAGGGGTTCTCGCTGCCGGCAATCGAAGCAATGTCATGCGGAGTCGCCGTCGTGGCCACGACCGGCGGCGCCCTCCCAGAGGTCGTCGGCACGCATGGCGAGACGGGGCTGCTGGTCGAGCCCGACGATCCCGGTGCGTTGGCCGGGGGCATCGCTCGTTTGCTCGACGATCCTGCGCTGCGCGCACGCCTCGGAATCGCCGGTCGTGAGCGCGTGGTGAGTCGTTTCACGTGGCAGGTGACGGCGGCGGGCACGGCCGCGTGCTACGAGGCGCTGCTCGAGGGAAGGCCCCTGCCTGGCGCGCCCGGAGCAGGGGAAAGCGGGCTGAGCCCCCAGGAGCCTGTCTGATGCTGACCGTCGACTACGCCCAACTCGGCGTTGCGCCGGGCGATCTGGTGCTCGATCTCGGGTGCGGCTTTGGTCGGCACGCCTTCGAAGCGGCGCGGCGCGGAGCAGCAGTCGTCGCCCTCGATGCCGGTCCCGAAGAGGTTGCACAAGTACGGGCCACCTTCGGCGCCATGATCGAAGCGGGAGAGCTGGACGTCCACCACCCGGCAACAGCCGTCCAGGGCGACGCGTTGCGGCTGCCCTTTGCCGACGGCACCTTCGATCGCGTCATTGCCTCCGAGGTCCTCGAACACATTCCGAACGACGTTGCAGCCATGCGCGAGCTGGCCCGTGTGCTCAAGCGGGGCGGGACCATGGCCGTGACCGTGCCTCGTTGCGCGCCCGAAGCGATCAATTGGGTTCTCTCAGACGAGTACCACGACACGCCGGGCGGCCACGTGCGCATCTACCGACGCTCGACGCTGGAACGGCGTCTGCGCACTGCCGGGCTGGAACCAACCGGCTTCCATCACGCCCACGGCCTGCACTCGCCGTACTGGTGGCTCCGTTGCCTGGTTGGACCAAGCAACGACGCCCACCCAGCGGTGAAGGCCTATCACCAGGTACTCGTGTGGGACATCGTGAAGGCACCGATGGTCACCCGTACCGCAGACCGCGTCCTGAGCCCGCTGATCGGCAAGAGCTTGGTGGTCTACCTGACCAAGCCCGAAGCAAAGGTGTCAGGACTGTCCGATTCACGGCCGAACGTCCCCCGGGGGGTGCCGGGACGGCGCGGCGGACCCGACACGCCGAACCAGGGAGCAGCTGCATGACGACAGAGGACATTCGCTCGGTTCAGATCACGGTTCCCGAGGTGTCCGGAATCCTGACGAGTGACGACGTACGTGCGACGGCGGATGCCATCGCCGAGGTGCAGCGGCACGACGGGATGATCCCGTGGTTCGAGGGCGGTCACTGCGATCCGTGGAACCACGTCGAGGCAGCGATGGCTCTCACCGTGTGTGGGCTGGTCAGTGAGGCGATGGATGCTTATCGCTGGCTTGCCTCGCGCCAACTACCCGACGGCAGCTGGTTCAACTACTACCAGGGCGACACGGTCAAGGATCCGCGCCTTGACACGAACGTCTGTGCCTACCTGGCGGCCGGCGCCTGGCATCACCATCTGATCACGGGTGACGTCGAGTTCTTGGGCGAACTCTGGCCGACCATTGAGAGGGGCATCGACTTCATTTTGCGCTGGCAGCAGCCGGACGGCTCGGTGCGCTGGTCACTCGACTCTTCGGGGCGGCCCGAGGCGTACGCCCTCCTGACGGGCTCTTCGTCCATCTATCACTCCATGCGCTGTGCTGTTGCCATTGCCGAATGCCTGGCCAAGGATCGTCCCGACTGGGAGCTTGCGGCGGGACGATTGGGTCACGCGGTGGCGCACCACCCCGGCGCCTTCGCTCCCAAGGTGGAGTTCGCCATGGACTGGTACTACCCGATGCTCTCAGGCGCACTCGAGGGTGAGCCCGCCCGACAGCGCATTGCCCAGGGCTGGTCCCAGTTCGTCATGGAAGGCCTGGGTGTGCGCTGCGTGTCGACGGGCGACTGGGTCACGGCCGCGGAGACGGCTGAATGTGTGCTCACGCTCGACGCCTTGGGCATGGACCGTTCCGCCCTCGATCTCTTCAGCTGGGGACAGAATCTCCGTTTGGGCGACGGTTCGTACTGGACTGGGGTCGTCTACCCGGAGAAGGAGACGTTTCCCAAGAACGAGCGGACCACGTACACCTTCGCCGCCATGGTGCTCGCCGCCGACGCACTTTCCAACACCTCGCCCGCCGCCGGACTGTTCCGCGGCGAGGGCCTGCCCGCCCCGCTTGACCTGGCCGAGCCACACTGCGGCGACGCCACTGCCGGCTGCACCGCAACGGACGACCCCGCCGGCCGCCGCTGACCGAGCCGCGTTGCTAGGCCGAGCGCAGCCGCCGGAGCACTCGGAGACTGCCGCACGCTCCGTCGTCCACGAACTCTCCTGAGTCCAGGGCTGCGCAGTAGAGCTCGTAGGGTGGCCGTCCGCCGTCAGCGGGGTCGGGGAAGACGTCGTGAATGGCCAGCCAGCCGCCCACTGCAACGTGCGGTGCCCAGCCCCGAAAGTCCGCCCATGCCGGCTCCTCGCCGTGGCCACCGTCGATGAAGCAGAACGCCAATGGACGGTCCCAGCGCGCGGCCATGGTGGGGGAGTCACCCACGATGCCGACGACCGAGGCTTCCAGGGCAGTCTCGGAGATGGTGTGTCGCCAATGGGCCAGCGTGTCGATGCGCCCGACATCGGGGTCCACCAGATCGGGCTCGTGGTGGTCCCACCCAGGTTGGTTCTCCTCGGATCCACGGTGATGGTCGATGGAGAGCACCACAGCGCCCGTGGCCTCTGCTGCGGCGCCGAGATACACCGTCGACTTGCCACACCAGGCGCCGATTTCCACGAAGGTTGGCGGGGTCGCGCCCGGTACCTCCGCCTGTCCGGCACGCAGGGCGGCGCGGTAGAGCGCAGCACCCTCGTCGTCGGGCATGAAGCCGCGGGTGCGCCGGGCGGCCGCGATCAGGAACTCGGTCCGCTCGCTGCCGTCCTCCTCCAGCGCGAAAAGTTCCGCCATCAAGCGGAGAGCGGGGCGCGCAGCGAGTCGACCAGCTCCGGGCGCTCGCGCGTTGCGAAGGCCACGTTGACCCGCAGTCGTTCGATCGACTGATTTACCCGGCGAGGTCCGGATGCAAGGGGATGCGCGTCGAGGAAGGCGATGGCACTCTCGGCGAACGCCGCGTCGGCGCACAGGGCCGGAATCGACTCGAGGATGCGTGGTGGCGCGTTCTTCGGGAACCGCTCGAGAATCTGGTCCCAGGTCTCGGTGATCCTGGTCCAGACCGCCTGGCACCCGACCGGGTTCACCAGGAGCGAACTGAGGACGGCAAAGCCGTTCTGGCTGCGGACCTCGGTCATGGCGAGGTCGAACGTGCGGAGGCACAGGTCCACGTCGGGGAAGACGGCCAGTGCTCCCAGCGACCGCATCTCCTCTTGTGGCGTTTGGGCGGCCTGGTAACGCTCGAGCATGGCGTCGTAGTCGCCGGCCCGTAGGAGCTGGGCCACCACCGCCAGCGTCGCCGCCTCGATGTCGGGCGAGATGGGGTCGCCGGAGCCTCCGCCAATCGGCGAGTCGTCGAAACGTCGGACGGCCTCGGCGCGGACCGCCTCGTCGGCGCCGATGGTGCCCAGAAGGTTGATGGCCATCGCCCGGAGGGCCGGCGTGCGATCGCTGTCGTCGGGCTGGGCGTCGAACCCGAGGTGCGCGTGGGTGGGGCCGAACAGGGCGGCAACTGCCTCGCGTAGCGCCGGCCGCTGGTCCTCGAGTGCAATGCGGTTGCTCAACACCAGTGCCGCCGAGACCGACATCCATGGCACCGGATCGGGCTCGAGCCCGAGGCGCGAGGCCAGGAGGAGGAACTCCCGAAGGCCCGAATGCCCCGCCAGCGTCGTGGCCCAGGTGTCGGCGATGAGCTCAGCCCGCTCAATGGCGGTCAGCTCCGGCAGGTGTTCGGCCAAGGCGAGGCGGTGGGCGGTCTCGTACCCGACGCGGAAGACCCCCCAGCCACCCGCGTTGACGACGGCCAATCCTTGGCCTGCCTCGGGAATGGTGGTGGGATCGTCATCGAGGATGAGGTTTCGGGTCGGAGCGCCGGGCTGGCCCTCGGCGGGTAGCGCGCGCACAGCAACGGGAACCTTCCAGGAGCTGCCGATCGACGACGTCGTGCCCGGAGGAACGGGCCCGAGGGCGAACGGCTGCTGGCGGAGAACATCGCCCTGCAGGGTGAGGAGCGGATGACCGCCCTGCAGGATGAAGGTGTTCATCACGTCACGTACGGGTGCACCACTCGCGTCTTCGAGGGCGTCCCACAGGTCTGTCGTCACGGTGTTGCCATAGGCGTGTGCCTTCAGATAGGTGCGGACACCGTCGCGGAAGACGTCGGCGCCGATGTGCTGTTCGAGCATGCGAAGGACGCTGGCACCCTTCTCGTAGGTGAGAAGGTCGAACATTCCCTCCGCCTCCTTCGGCGGACCGACCGGATACTCAATCGGCCGGGTGGAGTGCACGGCGTCGATGGCGAGCGCAGCCTCGCGCGAAGGGGCGAAGCCGACCCAGCGGTCCCAGGAGGGCCGAAAAGCGTCGACACAGAGCATCTCCATGAACGTTGCGAAGGCCTCGTTCAGCCAGATGCCCTCCCACCAACCCATGGTCACGAGGTCGCCGAACCACATGTGGGCCAGTTCGTGCGAGATCACGTCGGCCACCCGCTCGAGCTCGGTGCGCGACGCTTCGTCGGGGTTGACCAGCAACGCCGTGTCGCGGAACGTGATGCAGCCCAGGTTCTCCATGGCGCCGGCCGCGAAGTCGGGAATGGCGACGAGGTCGACCTTCTCGCCGGGGTAGGGGATGTCGAAGTACTCGGTGAAGAAGCGCAGTGCGAACGCACCGACCTCGAGTGCGTAGGTTCCGAGCGCGCTCTTGCCCGGCGTGGTCACCACCCGGAGCGGCACACCGTTCACGTCGACCGTCTCGGTCGACTCGAGCTGGCCGATCACGAAGGCCACCAAGTAGGTCGACATCTTCATGGTGGGCGAGAAGCGGACCCGACGTTTCTCGCCCAGGGACTCGGTGGCGATGACGGGAGAGTTCGAAATGGCCTCCACGTCGGCGTCGACGGTCAGCGTGATGTCGAAGACGGCCTTGCGGTCGGGTTCGTCGAAGCAGGGGAAGGCCCGGCGGGCGTCCACCGACTCGAACTGGGTCGTTGCCATCGTCCGGTTCTCGCCGTCGGGACCGGTGTAGGTCGAGCGGTAGAAGCCGCGCAGCTTGTCGTTGAGGGTCCCGGAGAAGCGGCACGTGATGACGCAGGCGCCGGGCGAAAGCGGGGCCGAGGGCCGGAAAGACACTTGTTCGAGGTCGTCGTCGAAGTGCACGGCACAGGCCAGCGCACTGCCATCGGCTGTCCGGATCTCGACATCGCTCACCGCCAGCTCTGCCGCATTCATCACCACCACGTCGATCGGCTCGTGGACCACGGCGTCGATGGCGAGTGTCCCCGAGAAGGTGGCCGAGGCGATATTGGGCTCAATCTCTATGTGGTAGGTCTCCGGCTCGACCGTACGGGGTAGGCGAAACGCCTCTGTGCCACCCCCGCCGGCTGTCATGGTGGCGCTTGAATCCATCCGGGCAGGCTACCCGCGGCACCGCGAGTAGGTTCTCGCATCGTGCAAGAACCGGCTCCGTTGTCCAGCTCCGCCCACGATCTCGACGTCGTGGCGATCGGATCGCCCCTGCTCGACGTCATCGACATGGCGACCGAAGCGCAGCTCGCCGAGGTGGGGTTGGAGAAGGGGTCGATGACCCTGGTCGACCTGGTCAAGGCGAACGCCGTGCAGGGGTCCATGGCCGCGCCCCGCTTCGTCTCCGGGGGATCGGTGGCCAACACGGCGGCCGGCATCGCCGAGCTGGGTGGTCGGGCCGGTTTTGTGGGCGCGGTCGCCGACGACGAGGTGGGCCGGACGTACACCGAGCAACCTGCGAGAGGCTGGCGTCGAGTTCGAACCCAGCCTCAGCGAGTCGGCGGCCGGCGACGGTCTCGGAACAGGTCGCTGCGTCGTCCTCATCACGGACGACGCCGATCGCACCATGGGCACGTACCTCGGTGCCGCTTCAACCCTGTCGCCCGCCGGCGTCTCCACGCCTTTCGTCGCTCGTGCCTCCGTCGTGCTTCTGGAGGGCTACCTCTGGGACGTGCCGGCCGCCAAGGAGGCGATGCGCCATGCCGCGGCCACCGCTCACGGGTCGGATGGCTCGGTGGCCCTGTCGCTGTCCGATCCATTCTGCGTGGAGCGGCACCAGCGTGAGTTCCTCGATCTGCTCCTCGACGACGTCGACATCCTGCTCGGCAACGAGGAAGAGGTGACGATGCTCTTCGGCGCGTCCTCCTATGACAGTGCCCTCGAGGCAGCGGAGGAGACGGGTCTTCTCGTCGTGATGACGCGCGGTGCGCGGGGCGCCACCGTGCTGACGGCGCGGGGACCGGAGGAGGTCGCGGCCGCTCCGGTCGAGCGCGTGCGTCGATACCACGGGCGCGGGCGACCTTTTCGCGGCAGGCATGCTCTTCGGACTGACCCACGGGATGGGCCCGGTCGAGAGCACCCGGTTGGGCGGACTCTGTGCAGCCGAGGTGATCTCGCACACCGGAGCGCGTCCGGAGGCCGATCTGAAGGTGCTGGCGGCGGCAGCCGGCTTGCTGCCGGCCTCGCCCGCGCCGTGAGTCTCTCCATTGGCATCGTCGGCCTGCCCAACGTGGGCAAGTCGACCCTCTTCAACGCGCTCACCAACAACGAGGTGCTCGCGGCCAACTACCCCTTCGCCACGATCGATCCCAATGTCGGCGTCGTCGCCGTTCCCGATGCCCGACTCGAGGTGCTCTCGGTCATGTACGAAGGTGCGCCGGTGGTGCCGGCCACGGTGACCTTCGTCGACATCGCCGGGTTGGTACGGGGCGCATCGCAAGGGGAGGGTCTGGGCAACCAGTTCCTCGCCTCCATCCGGGAGACCGACGCCATCTGTCAGGTGGTGCGGGCCTTTCACGACGACGATGTCGTCCATGTCGACGCCCGGGTCGACCCTATCGGGCGACATCGAGACCGTCAACACCGAGCTGATCCTGGCCGACCTCCAGACGGTCGAAAACCGACTGCCCAAGCTGGTCAAGGAAACCAAGACGACGCCCGCCCTTCGTCCGACTCTCGAAGCGGTCGAACGGGCGCAGGCCATTCTCGGCGAGGGCCGGACCATCTCAGCCGCGGCTGCCGCCGGTGAGGTGGACGCCGGGCTCTTGCACGACCTCCACCTGCTCACGGCCAAGCCCTTCATCTATGTGTTCAACATCGAGGAAGGCGCGCTGGGCGATGCCGGCGTGGTAGCCGGATTGACCGGCAGTGTCACGCCCGCGGCGGCAATCGTGCTCTGCGCCCAGATCGAGGCGGAGGTGGCCGGTCTCGAGCCCGACGAAGCCAAGGAACTCCTCAGCAGCTACGGGCAGGAGGAATCAGGTCTCGAGCAGTTGGTCCACGTGGGTTTCGCCACGCTCGGTCTGCAGACGTACCTCACGGCTGGTCCCAAGGAGGCCCGGGCCTGGACAATCCATGTCGGCGACACCGCTCCCAAGGCGGCCGGAGTGATCCACACGGACTTCGAACGCGGCTTCATCAAGGCAGAGGTGATCTCCTTCGAGGACCTGGTCGCTGCCGGTTCCGTGGTGGCGGCGCGCAACGCGGGGAAGGCCCGGATGGAGGGGAAGGACTACGTCATGCGCGACGGTGACGTCGTGGAGTTCCGCTTCAACACATGAAACCGGGCAAACGGCTGGTGAACGCTGAACAGAAGCGGAGGTTAAGTCGGCGGAGAGGGGAACCCGAACGGTGAGCACACCCCTAAGACTGGGTCCGGCTACTCATTGAGTCTGCAGGGGGACAGACCAGCGCAGGGGGCCAGACCCGACCTCACGCTTCACGCCTTACTGCGCCTAGAACATCAAAATCCTGCGGATCCTCCGGCCGTTGGGATGGATCCCGTCATCGCGTGCGATCTGCCGATCGAGAACACGGGGACTAACTGCCCCATCCGGACGGAAGTGCGGCGATTCGGAAATGGTGACTGTCTTTTTCATGGCTCGCTCCTTTGCTGAGTCGAGCTCCAACGAGCCCAAGCCCAGGATGCGCCTTATTGGGTCGCACGTCTGTCGTCCGGGTGACGCTGGAGATGTCGCCGGGGTGACATTGTTGCGATTCGCCCCGAATCGCCCCGGCGGGCAACGGTTCCCTCGCCTCGAGCACCCGGTGGCAGGCTGGAGTGCGCCACCTTGCCTTCCTTTGGAGGGTCTGAGTCGCCGGCCGGCGAGACCTTCCCGGGCCCCGCGCGGGGTCTCCTGCTTGTCCCGCAGGTCCAGTACGCGAACCAGCCCCACCTATCCCGCTGGTGGGGCTGGCCGCTTGACTCAACGGATCGAATTTCGGGACTCACGTACGGGAGGGTGAAGCCATTGCTCGCACGCGAAATCCGTTCCGCCGTTCTCAATTTCGACACAACGCCGACGAGAGTTATCACCCGACCGGGTGAATGTTTGGATTCGCTCCGAATCACTCCTCGGGATGCCCCAGGCTCGAGTTCGCCGGCGGGCCGCGTGGCAGCCATTCCATGCGCTTGTTCTAGCCGTATTTCCACTATTCCGATAGGAAATGTGATCTGGCACTGCAACATGACTGCGTCGCGGGTCGATGCGATGGTGACGCGTCGGCGACATCGAGGTGATCGGATGGGTCGTTCTCGCAAGGATGGCCCGCGTCCGGCAGCTGCGTCAGCCGGCGGGGTTGCCGTTCTGGTTCGGGCTGGTGACCGAGAACGATGTTGTGATTGCTGGCCCTTCCCGTTGATCACGAACCACAGCCCGCCGTCCTGGTCGATCGCCTGGCCCGTGACCATTCCGGGAGTGACGTCGAGGTTGTAGGTGTAGAGCGGGTGGCCGCCATAGGAGATCTGGGTCGACCCGTCGGGTCGGCGCAACGTACCGACCAGCGAGGGATCGAGACCTGGGCCTAGCCGGATGGGACCCGACTTGATCAGTGGTGGCCACTGGAACACGCAGCCGTCGTTCAGGCAGGCGGAGTGGGTCGGCGTGTCGGGGACGAAGTCGTAGAGCGTGTCGCCGCCACCGGTGGCGAGGATCGACCCGACAGGTGACTTCTGCAGCGTGAGCGTCAGGGAGGCGTTGGTGGTGGGGGTGGCGGAGAGGGTCGTCGAGTTCTGGTTGTTGCATGCGGCGAGAGACCGCGGCGAGAACGAGCACGACCACGGGGAGGATGCGGACTGAGGCGGCGCCGGCGGACGCCGTTCACGAGGCAGGGTTGATGGTCGTCCCCAGGAGCCAGCTGATGGACGTGAGGGCGTCGGCCACGGTCCACGACGGGCCCTGCGGATGTTGCAGCTCGTAGACGCCGCCGGAGTTGAGCAGCGAGGTCAGCTTCTGGTCGAGCTTTCCGGACATGTTCGGTGCACTCACGTCGACGAAGCGTTCACGGCCTTCGGGGTCGATGAGGATGTAGCCGTCCGTGTGGTCGACGTCGTAGGTCAGCGGCTGACCGGTGTACCAGTCCGTCTTCGGCGGTTGCTCCTCGGGGACGATCTGGTAGGAGACGCCGAAGGGCTTCCAGAAGGCGGCGATGGCGGCTTTGGAGCCCGTCCACAGATCCCAGTCGGCCCCGAATTCCTTCTGGTACGCCGCCAGGCGGGGCACGGTGTCGCGGCCGGGATCGACCGTCGTCTCGAGGAACACCACCTTGTTCCCCATGCCCGCCGGCACGCACGTCGCGCTGGAGGGCAATGAAGGCGCCGGTGACGAGCGGGCACTCGTCCTGGCACAGCGAGAGGAACGGCGCCAGCACCACAACCTTGCCGCGCAGCGAGGCCAGGGAGACGGCCTGGCCCTCCTGGTTGGTCAAGCCCACCTGCTGGGGTGTGGGCCGGTTGAGGACCAGCCCCTGGTTGGCCGGGGGTTGGGCCGGTGCGGCCGGGCCTCCGCACGCGGCGAGCAAACCTGCGCCGAGGGCGAGCAGGGTGACGAGCAGGCGCGCCGGGCGGCGGGGGGAGGGGCCCATATGCACGCTCAATCCCTAGTGGGCGTCCGGACCCTGATTGCCAGTCAGGGCGGCGCAGCGCCCGAGCCCAGCGGCGCGTCAGTCCTCCTCGCCGGGTGGAAGGAAGCTGAAAGGGAGGTCGGCCAGCGAAATCAGGGTGGAGGCGATCCACCGGGTGAGCCCGTCGAAAATGGGCGTGATCGACGCCGGCTCCTCGAGGTTCTGCTCGCTGAAGCGGATGGATCCCTCGTATGTCGCCTCGACGGCCCAGCGAGGCGCGCCTGGCGTCCGCGCCGTCGGGCGCGAGCTCGGCGTCGTCGGCATGGACCTGTTCAATGGTGGTCGCCGTGCGGGCCAGGTCCATCGGATCGGAGAGGGGTCCGAAGGGAGGCAGGACGGCCAGCACCTTCTCGGTGTCCGGCGCCTCGGCCATGCGCTGCACCCGCAGGGCCACCTCAATGACCACCTCGGGCGGTTCGTCGGGCGGCTCGCCGATGGACCAGCTGCGGTACGCGGTCTGGCTCCAGGTGGGCCAGTCCACTGAGACGTCGGCGCGTACCCGGGGTGGTTGCTCCTCTCCGGGAAGGCTGTAGGAGGTCTCCCACGAGACGTCACCGAGGAAGACGTCGACCTGGAAGCGCTCCTCGACCGCCTGGCGCTGGAGCAGCGCCCGGTCGAAGGAAGCACGAATGGTACCGATGACGTCGACGAGCAGATGGTCGAGCACGCCCCATGAGGATAGGGCGGCCGGGGACCGACCAGGCCTCGGGCCGTGTCGGGACGGGGGTGAGGGCCGGGCCGGCTGTTACGGTCGATTGCATGGGAACGACCTCGACCTGGTTGGAGCGGCGGGTGGTTGCCTACGCGCACCAGGGCGGCGCGTGGGAATCGCCCTCCTCGACCCTCCACGCCATCCGGGCGGCCATCGACGCCGGGGCCACCGGGATCGAGCTCGACGTCCACGCCACGGCCGACGGCGAGCTCGTGGTTTGCCACGACGCCACCGTGGACCGGACGACGGCACAGTCGGGGACGATCGCCTCGTTCACACTCGAACAGCTGCGGTCGATGGACTTCTCGTACTGGTGGATCCCCGGGGCGGACGTCACGCCGGGTCGGGCGGCCGAGGACTACCCCTTCCGGGGACGGGCTCCCGCGGACCGGAGCTTCGGCATCGCCACTCTGCGCGAGGTGCTCGAGGAGTTCCCCGGCGTCGTCCTCAACCTCGATATCAAACAGACGGCTCCGGTGGTGACCCCCTACGAGGAGTCGCTGGCGAAGTTGCTGGCCGAGTTCGGGCGGACCGACGACGTGATCGTGGCCTCCTTCCTCGATCCTGCGACCGAGGCCTTCCGGCGTTTCGCACCCCAGATTCCGACCTCAGCCGGGACCGTGGCCACTGCCGAGGCTTGGCGGGCGGTCCAGGCGGGCGAGGCAATGCCCGAGATCCCGGCCGTGGCCTTTCAGGTGCCTGAGCGCCAGGGCGATCTGGTCGTGGTGGACAAGGCGTTCGTGGCGGCCGCCCACGCCGCCGGCAAGGCCGTGCACGTGTGGACGGTGAACGAGGTCGAATCGATGTATGGCCTGCTCGCCCTGGGGGTGGACGGCATCATCTCCGACGTGCCGACGGTCCTGTGCTCGGTGCTCGCTGCCGCCCGAACTGCCTGGGACGGTTCTCTGCGGTCCTGAGGGGGAGCAGGCTCAGCCGCGGCCGCAGTTCGGCTTCTTGCCGTGGTTGGCCTTCTTCTTCGTCCTGAGCTTGCGCTTGACCGTTCGCTTCGACATGGGGTGGACATGTTAGACGGTGCGCCACAGGCCGTCCGGTAGCCTCGCCGACGATGCGGTCCGGTTGGCTGCTGCGGGACGGCGACGTGGTCTGCGCACTCGAGATGGCGGAGACGCCTGCCGAGCGGCGCATCCTGCGTGAACGGGCCGGATGCGATGGTGCCCTGCACCTGGAGGGGGTGCACAGCCTGCATACCCTGGGCATGAAATTCCCGATCGACGTCGCCTTCCTCTCGGTCGACTCACACCGTGCTGCGGGTCGCCCACCTCAAGCCGTGGCGGCTGGCTCTGGGCGGCTCGAGGCACCCGGAGCGCCCTGGCCATGGGCTCGGGCTCACTCGAGCGCTGGAGCGTGCGGGTGGGCGACCAGCTCGAGCTGCGCGAGGCACGGCCGGGCTCGAACGGCCCGCCTTGAGCCCGGACGTGGCCGGAGCGGGTCGCCTGGTGCTCGTGGCCACGCCGATCGGCAATCTGGGTGACCTGGCCCCACGGGCTCGCCAGGTCCTGGCCGAGGCCACGCTCATCTTCTGCGAGGACACCCGCCGCACCCGTGCCCTGCTCTCGGCCCTCGGCATCGGCGCCGGCGACCGGCTCGTGTCATTGCACCGCCACAACGAGGCCGCCGGAGCGGACCGGATCGCGACGGCGGTGGCCGCCGGCGCCCTGGTCGCGGTCGTCAGCGACGCGGGGACGCCCGGGATCTCGGACCCCGGCGCGCTGGTCGCGGCGCGCCTGGCCGCGCAGGGCGAGGTGGTGACCACGGTTCCCGGGCCCTCGTCGGTCGTGGCCGCCCTGACGGTCAGCGGCCTGCCGACGGATCGTTTCGTCGTCGAGGGCTTCCTCCCGCGCAAGGGATCCGAGCGGCGGCGCCGGGTGGCGGCCCTGCTGGCCGACGAGCGCACCTCGGTCGTGCTCGAGGCGCCGGGGCGACTTGCCGCCACGCTCGAGGAGCTGGCCGCGCTCGGAACCGGACCGTCCGGTGGCGGTGGTTCGCGAGATGACGAAGTTGCACGAGGAAGTGTGGCGGGGCACGGCGGCCGACGCCGCCGCCGAGTTCGGCGAGCGCGAGGTGCGCGGCGAGATCGTCCTGGTGATCGGGGGCGCTTCGGCGCCGGCGCCGGCGGACGACGACGCCCTCGAGGTGGCAGTGCGCGCCGTATGGGCCGACGATCCTTCGGCCGGCCCGCGCCAGGTGGCGGACCGCGTGGCGGCGACGCTCGGCGTGGCCCGCCGGCGGGCCTACGAGGCCGCATTGCGCCTGCGCAGTGGCGGGGCGGGGTCCGGAAGCAGCTGAGGTCGCCGGTACGCTACCGGCGGTGCCCCCGTACTACCTGACCACGCCGATCTATTACGTCAACGACGCGCCGCACGTCGGCACGGCGTACACGACGGTCAACGCGGATGCCCTGGCCCGTTGGCACCGATTGCTGGGCGACGACGTGTGGTTCATGACGGGGACCGACGAGCACGGCGCCAAAATCGTCGAGGCGGCCGAGGCCAACGGCGTGACCCCCAAGGAGTGGACCGACAGGACGTCGGCTCGCTTCGTCGAGGCGTGGAACCGGCTCGACATCACCTACGACGACTTCATCCGGACGACAGAGCCGCGGCACTATGCGGTGGTCCAGCAGTTCCTCCAGCGCATCTACGACAACGGCTTCATTGAGCTGGCGCCCTATTCGGGCCTCTACTGCATCTCCTGCGAGGACTACTACACCGAGGATCAGCTGATCGACGGCAAGTGCCCGCTGCATGGCCGGCCCGTCGTCGAGATGCAGGAGGACAACTACTTCTTCAAGCTGAGTGCCTTCGAGCAGCCGCTCCTCGACTACTACGAGGCGCATCCCGACTTCGTGCGCCCGGTGTCCAAGCGGAACGAGGCGCTGGGCTTCATTCGCGGCGGGTTGCTCGATGTCTCCATCACGAGGACCTCGTTCTCGTGGGGCGTGCCGGTCCCCTGGGACAGCGGCCACGTGTTCTATGTCTGGTACGACGCGCTGATCAACTACCTCACGGTGGCCGGCTACGGCAGCGACGAGGCCGCCTTCGCCGCACGCTGGGGCGCCGCCCACCACCTGCTGGCCAAGGACATCTTGAAGTTCCACTGCGTCTGGTGGCCGGCCATGTGCATGGCAGCCGGCATCGAGCCGCCGGCCGAGATCTTCGTGCACGGCTACCTGCTGATGGGGGGCCAGAAGCTCGGCAAGACGATGATCGCGGCCGGGCAGGGCGGCGACGGCGCGCCCGCTCAAGATCACCGACGTCTCGCCACTCGCCCTGGCCGACGACTTCGGTGTCGATCCGTTGCGCTACCACCTCTTGCGGGAGGTTCCCCTGGGCGGCGACGGGGACTTCTCCTACGAGGGCATCGTCGCCCGCTACAACAGCGACCTGGCCAACAATCTCGGCAACCTCGTTTCGCGCGTCACCACCGTGGTCCAGTCGAAGTGCGAGCGGGGTCGGCCCGGCACCCGGATCCCCAGAGTGAGCTGGCGCTCGAGGCGGCCCGCGTCCTCGAGGCGGCGACGGCCGCCTGGGAGCGCTGGGCGCCCCACGAGGCGCTCGAGGAGACCTGGCGCCTGATCGGAGCGACCAACGCCCGCCTCGAGGCGGCAGAACCCTGGAAGATGGATCCGGGGCCCGAGGTCGACGCGGTGCTGGGGGACGCCCTCGAGGTCCTGCGCATCGTCGCCATCCTCTGCTGGCCTGCCATGCCGTCGACGGCGGCCGAAATCTGGCGGCGCATCGGTGTCCCCGGCGACCCGGCGTCGGCCCGGTTGCCGGCCGCGGCGAGCTGGGGCGGTTACCCCGGCGGCGCCGCGGTGATCAAGGGCGATCCGCTGTTTCCTCGGCGGAAGGCCTGATGACGGGCTGGTTCGACTCCCACTGCCACGTGCAGGAGGAGTTCCGCGAGGGCGAGGACGGCGGCGAGCTCGACGCCCTTGCTGGCCCGGGCCCGGGCCGCCGGGGTCGAGCGGCTGGTCTGCATCGGCACCGGGCCGACCACCTCGGCCCAGGCGGTGGCGCGTGGCCCGCCGGAGCGGCGGCGATGCACCGAAGGCGTGGGCCTCGGTGGGCCTGCATCCCCACGAGGCAGCCGACGGAGTCGACGACGTGGCGGCGCTGCTCGAGCGCGAGTTGGCCGTCGGCGACGGTGCCGTCGTCGCGGTCGGGGAGTGCGGGCTCGACTACTACTACGAGCACTCGCCGCGCGACGCACAGCGTGTTGCGTTTGCTGCGCAGATTGCGCTGGCGCATGCACACGACCTGACGCTCGTGATCCACGCGCGTGACGCGTGGGCGGATCTCTTCGATGTCCTCGCTGCCGAAGGCGTACCGACGCGCACCGTGTTGCACTGCTTCACCGGCGGTGTCGACGAGGTCGACCGCTGCCTCGCGGCGGGGATGTTCGTTTCGTTCAGCGGCATCGTCACGTTCAAGAATGCGGCCGACGTGCGCGCCGCGGCCGCCCGTTGCCCGCTCGACCGTTTGCTCGTCGAGACCGACAGCCCATTCCTCGCGCCGGTGCCGTACCGGGGTCGAACCAACGAGCCTTCGTACCTTCCCTACGTCGGCGAAGCGATCGCGGCGGTCAAGGGTTGCACCCCGTATGACGTGATGGAACAGTCGGCCGCCGCGGCGGCTTTCGCGTTTTCCACAGGTTCCTAATCTCAGCTTGTTCTAGAAAATTCGAGAACCTTGTGACCTGCATGTTTAGGTCTCAGTTCGGCCAGATTAGGCGGTTGAGCAGGGATTTCAGATAAATGTCGCGTGACTTCACGTACCTGACCTGCGGAAATAAAACTTTAAAACGCCCTTCCCCATTTCGGATTTGCGCAGGGTGGGACGGTCTCCTAGTTTCTCCCGAAACCCCCCGCCCCCGTGAGTCGGCGCGGGTGCACTGTGTCGCCGGAGAAGGGTGGAGCCCTGCGGAACCAGAGCACTGGGGGGAGGCGTCTCGGCGTCGCAGCTGTGCTGTGCGGCGTGCTGTTCGGATTGCCTCTCCTCTTGCTACACAACCAGACGGCCCACGCATCGCGCGTGCGGACGGCATCACCTGTGCTGCATGCCCGGCACAAGGTGTCACCGGCCACGCACCTCGCGGGCGTCGATCTGAAGTCGCATCTCGCCTCGTATCAGCACGCGTCCGGGTCGACAACGACGACGACGGCCGCGCCCGCGACGACGACAACGGTGGCCCCGACGACAACGACGCCGCCGCCCACGCCGAGTACGACCACCACCGACGACGTCGCCGCCCCCGCCGCCGACCACAACGACCACGACGACGCCTCCCGCGCCGACGAGCTCGGAGGCCGGTCAGGCCACGTGGTATTCGGAGGCACCTGATGGGTACTGCGCCAGCCCGACGCTGCCCTTCGGTACCGTGATGACGGTGACGAACAACGCCACCGGCGCGTCGACCTCGTGCACGGTCGACGACCGCGAGGATGCCGGCTATCCGCGGGTGGTCGACATGTCGCCCGCGGGGTTCGAGCAGATCGCCCCGTTGGGTCAGGGAGTGGCGGAGGTCACAATCTCCTGGTGACCCATTCCGGCGCCGACATCGCTCACCTCTTGTCGGCGCACGGAATGCACCCCAGTCGAGCCCTCGGTCAGAACTTCGTCGCCGACCCGAACACGGTGCGGCGCATCGCCCGCCTCTCGGGTGCCGGGGCGGGCTCCAACGTGCTCGAGATCGGAGCCGGCCTGGGCTCACTCACCTTGGCTCTGGCCGAGACGGGCGCCCGGGTCGTGGCGGTGGAGACGGACCGCCACGTGCTCCCGGTCCTGCGGTCGGTGGTCGAGCCCGTCGGCGTCGAGGTCGTCGAGGGGGATGCCCTGCGGCTCAATCTGGCCGAGCTGTTGGCCGAGCGGGCTTCGGGCCCCTGGAGCCTGGTCTCCAACCTTCCCTACAACGTGGCGACCCCGCTCGTGATGCGCACCCTGACCGAGGTGCCGGCGGTGACCCAGATCCTGGTCATGGTGCAACGGGAGGTGGGGGAGCGCATGGCCGCCGGGGCGGGGCAGAGCGCCTACGGGTCGGTCTCGGTCCGGATCGCTTATTTCGCCCAGGCCCAGGTCGTTGGGCGGGTTCCGGCCTCGGTCTTCGTGCCCCGGCCCCGGGTCGAATCGGTCCTGGTGCGGCTCGAGCGACGTCCCGAACCGGCAGTCGATCCGGCCCTGGTCTCCTATGAACGCCTGGCCGAGGTGGTGCGGGCAGGCTTCGCCCAGCGCCGCAAGATGCTGCGACGCTCCTTGGCCGGAGTGGTCGAACCGGAGGCGTTCGCCCGGGCCGACGTGCGACCCGACGCCCGGGCCGAGGAGCTCGACGTGGCCGCCTGGGGCAGGCTGGCCGCCACATGACCACCTTGGTGGCACCGGCCAAACTCACCGTCTCGCTCCGGGTGACCGGCGTGCGCACCGACGGGATGCACGAGCTCGACGCCGAAATGGTCACGCTGGACCTGGCCGACGTGCTCGAGGTCGACGAGACCGGGTCTGGGCTCGTCGTGGAGGCCGCCCCTGGTACCCGGGGGTCAGACCTGCCGGCCTCGTCGAACAACCTGGTCACCCGAGCCCTGGCCGCGTGCGGGCGAACGGCCCATGTCCATCTGACGAAGCGGATCCCGTTGGGCGGCGGGTTGGGTGGCGGCTCGGCTGATGCCGGCGCCATCCTGCGCTGGGCGGGGTGTCGCGACCTGACCGTGGCCGCGTCGATCGGCGCCGACGTACCGTTCTGCCTCGTGGGCGGCCGGGCTCGAGTCGAAGGTATTGGCGAGCGGGTAGCGCCGCTCGAGTTCGTGGAGCGCTCCTACCTGCTGCTCCTGCCGCCTTTCGGCGTGGACACGGCCGCGGTCTTCGGGGCCTGGGACGCCGGGCACCGCGACGAGGGCGCCAACACCCTCACAGCCGCCGCTCTGGCCACCGAGCCACGACTCGCCGCCTGGCGCGACGCGCTGGGCGAGTTGTCCGGGCAGGTGCCGACGTTGGCCGGGAGCGGTTCGACCTGGTTCGTCGAGGGTGGTCCCCCCGACGTGGGCACGCAGGATCAACCGCTGCTCGAGGTGGGGAGGACGACGGGTCGGCTGCTGCGGACCAGAACGGTGCCCGCGGGGTGGCTGGGTGCGTGAGGCGGAAGTGCTGAAGAGGGCCGGAACTACTTGCCGGCCCGGCGCTGCCAGCGGGTGGCCTTCAGCATCTTCTTGTGCTTCTTCTTGCGCATCCGCTTGCGGCGCTTTTTGATCAGTGATCCCATGTCGTGCGGCAGGCTAGCGGTCCGGGGGCCCGACGGCCAGATCGCCCCCGAGGCCAGGAGGTGGGCGTGACCTTCGAGATCGTGCGTCTGGACCACGTGCAGCTGGCGATGCCGCCCGGCCGAGAAGACGAGGCCGAGGCGTTCTATTCGGGCCTGCTCGGCTTCGAACGCCTGCCCAAACCCCCGGCGCTGGCTGCCCGCGGGGGTTGCTGGTTCGCCCGTGGTCCGGTGTCGCTGCACCTCGGGGTCGAGCAGGACTTCAGGCCCGCACGAAAGGCACATCCCGCGTTGGTGGTCGACGACTTGGCTGCGCTCGAGGCCGCGCTCCGCTGGCCGCCGGCGTGGAGGTCCGACCAAATGCGGACCGGCCGGCGGGGACGGGGGCCTACGCGGACGACCCGTTCGGCAACCGGCTCGAGTTCATGGCCGCCGGCCACGAGGGGTAGGCGACAGCCGGGGCCATTGCACTGAGGGAGAGGGGGGAGGTGCCGACGAGGGCGGAGGCGGACCGCCCTCGTCGGCACCACCGGCGGCCGAGTTGCGGACTCGAGGGCCACCGGGGGGTTACTGATAGAAGTCTGCACCGCCCGCCTGTGGGCCAGGTTGGGAAGCCATAAGAAATGTTTATGGTTTTTGGAATGCCAGGTCAGTCGAACTGCTCGGCGTCGGTCGGGGTCGGCACGGTGGGGAGTCGCATGGTCATGCGGGCCCCGCCCGTCGGGTCGTTCTCGGCCGTGATGGTGCCGCCTTCGGCCTTGACCACCTGGGCGACGATGGCCAGGCCGAGACCCGAACCGGGCAGACCGCGCGCCGCCGACGAGCGGTAGAAGCGGTCGAAGATGTGCGGCAGGTCGTCCGGAGCGATGCCGGGACCGTGGTCGCGCACGATGACGTTCCCCTCGGAACACTGCACGGCCACGGGGCGGCCGGGGGGGCTCCACTTGCGGGCGTTGTCGAGCAGGTTGCCGACGGCGCGCGACAGCCGGTCCGCATGCCCCTCGACCCAGCAGGGTTCGGCTTCGAGCTCGAAGGTCACGTCGTCGGCTCGCCCGTGCGTGCTGGCGACCGCGACGGCGTCCTGCACGAGCAGATCGAGGCGCAGCGGTTCGGCCGGCGACCGGAAGTTGGTCCCCCCGGGCCAGCTCGGCCAGGTCGCCGACGATGTCCGTGAGCTCCTGCAGCTGAACCAGGACGTCGTCCACCAGCACCGAGCGGTCTTCGTCGCTGAGCTCGTCGACCCGGCGGATCACCTCGAGGTTGGTGCGCAGCGAGGTGAGCGGTGTCCGTAGCTCGTGTGACGCGTCGAGCACCAGGCGGCTCTGGGCGCGGCGCGACGACTCGAGCGCCTCGAGCAGTCGGTTGAAGGTGCGGCGCAATCGACCGAGTTCGTCGGGCCCGCCCGGAGTGAGGCGCCGGGTGACGTCGGTGGTCTCGGCCAGGTCCTCCACCGTGTCGGTGAGCGAGTTCAACGGGACGAGCGCCGTTCGAGCGACCAGGTAGCCGAGCACCACGGCCAGGACCACGCCGCTGACGGCGACGGCACCGAGGAACACCGCCAACTTCTTCAGCTCGGTGCCCGCGTTGAGCAGGGTGGCGATCTGCAGCGCGCCGCCGTCGTAGAGGGTGCCCGATGGGACCTGCGTGTTCACGGGCAGGTGCTCGACGAACTCACGCAACTCGTTGCCGTCGACGTCGATGGTGGTGAAGAAGGACGGTGCCAGCCCGACCGCGACGAGGCGCACCTGGCCCGTCACGGGGAGGCCACCGCCATAGACCACGGCGCCATTGGTCTCGATCACCTGGCCCAAGGTCACCGTGCTCAATCCGTTCTCCTCGCCGCCGACGATCTTCGTGGCCGCCGTGGTGAGCGAGTTGTCGGCCGCGTTGAGCAGCGTGTTGCGGGCCACCGACGAAGGCCGCGCCGCACGAGGCCACGACCGCGACGACGACGGCGGCGGTGGTGGCCAGGACCAGCCGTGTGCGGAAGGTCACGTGTCCCGCAGCACGTAGCCCACGCCGCGCACGGTCTGGATGCAGCGCGCCTCACCGCCCTCTTCGAGCTTGCGGCGGAGATAGCCGACGTAGACGGCCAGCGAGTTGGTGCCCGAGTCGAAGTCGAAGCCCCACACCCGGTTCAACAGGACCTCGCGGGTGAGGACCTGGCGCGGGTGGCGCAGGAACATCTCGAGCAGGTCGAACTCAATGCGGGTGAGGGCGAAGTTGCGGTCGCCGCGCTGGCCCTCCCGGGTGGAGAGGTTGAGCACCAGATCGCCGACGCGCAGGAGCCCACCCTCCCCCTCGAAGCGCCGGCGCAGCAGGGCCCGCAGCCGGGCCAGCAATTCGGCCAGCGCGAAGGGCTTGACCAGGTAGTCGTCGGCCCCGGCGTCGAGCCCCTGGACCCGGTCGTCGATGGCATCGCGGGCCGTCAGCATGAGCACCGGTGTGTCGTCGCCCGCGCTGCGCATGCGGCGGCACACCGTGAGCCCGTCGACGTCGGGCAGGCCGAGATCGAGGATCAGGGCGTCGGGTGGAGCCTGGGCCAAGGACTCGAGCGCCTCGCCCCCCGTCGGCACGGTGACGACGTCGTAGCCCTCCAGGCGCAGCGCACGGTCGATGGACCGCCGCACGGCCTGATCGTCGTCGACCACCAGGATGCGCACGCCGAGAAACCTACCGCCGTGACCTGGTCGTGGACGGGCGGGGTGGATGTCTAACCTCTAGTCGGCGACCCCGCGGTCGTCCGATCCGGGGTAGTTCAATCGGCAGAACGTCGGCCTTTGGAGCCGGATGTTGGAGGTTCGAGCCCTCCCCCCGGAGCCTCAGCGCCCGCTGGCCCGATCCTGCTCGGCCAGCTGGGCCAGGTAGTCGTTGTACGCGGCCAGATCCGCGTCCTCCTGCTTCTGCTCGGGTGTCTCGGCCGGGGTGTCCCCGGCGCCGGACCCGGCCTCGGTCCGACCGCCGGTCGTCGCGCCGGCGGTGGCGGGCGGCGCCGTGCCCTCGGGCACGGCATGGAGGAGACGCCACCACATGTAGATGGCGTAGGCGGCGAAGAAGGGCCACTCGAACACGTAGGCCCAACTGAGCTCGTTGCCGCCGGTGGCCCGGTAGATCTGCCAGATGCACAGCGCCATGAAGGCGGGCACCACGATGAGGATGACCGCATGGAGCTTCAGGGCGCGTGCAGAGAACCAGACCTTCGTGTCCATCAGGGCGCGCCGGAGAAGAGGAAGTCCTCGATGAGCGCGGCCAGCTCGAGCGGGCGGTCGCCCTGGATGCTGTGGCCGGCGCCCTCCACGCCCTCGACGCGGACGCCGGGCTGACGGCGGCGCAGCTCGGCGATGTCGGCGTCGTCGACCACGGACCAGGCCAGTCCCTGCACCAGCATGACGGGCACCGCCAGGTCGGAGACGGCCGCCCACCAGTCGCCGAACTCGGGGTGCTTGACCTCGCCGTCCCCGTCCCCGCCTCGCCGGTGCGGAAGCGGGCGTAGCGCCAGACCCAGCTCCCGTCCTCGCGCTGGAGTGCGTTGTGGAGGATGCCGCGGCGCAGCGAGGACTCCGAGCGGCCCGGGTTGTGCTCAATCGTGCGGGCCAGGAGCTCGTCGAAGCTGTCGAAGCTGGCCGGACCGTTGACGAAGTTGGTGACCGGTGCGGCCTTCTCGGCGGTGACCCCCGGGGTGATGTCGACCAGGACGAGGGCGCGCACGAGCTCGGGTGCCTCGGCGGCCAGAGCGATGGAGGACATGCCGCCGAGCGACATCCCGACCACGCCGCGGGCGTCGGGGGCCAGCTGGCGCACCACCGCGGCCAGGTCGCGCCCGTTGCTCCCGGCCGAGACCATGCCCTCGGGCCCGCCGTCGGAGTGGCCGTGCCCGGGCAGGTCCACGGCGAGCAGGGGGCGGCCGAGCGCCAGGGCGACGGTGTCCCAGGTGTGGGCGTTCTGCGCCCCGCCGTGCACCAGCACGAGCTCGGGAGGCCCGGTGTCGGCACCCCAGAGCAGGCTCGAGACGCGTCGCCCGGGCTCGACCTCGACCTCGACCCGGCGCACGTCGGGCGGGCCGGCGTAGGGCAGGCCGTACTCGGCCGCGTTCTCGTGGAACAGGCCGAATTCGTCGTAGGGGATCATTTCCGGCACGCCACGAGTTTCCCATACGCACGTCCGGCGGCCCGGCGGGCTAAGAAAGAGGCCGATGCCCGAACACCGCCTCTCCGCCGTGGTCCTGGCCGCCGGCGAGGGGACGCGGATGCGCTCGGAGCGCCCCAAGCCCCTGCACCTGCTGTGCGGCCGGCCGATGATCCTCCACGTCCTCGACGCCATGGCCGAGATCGACGTGCGCCGCGTCGTCGTGGTGGTGGGTCACCGGGCCGAATGGGTGACCAAGACGCTGGTCCAGCTGGCCCCGCCGACCATGGAGATCGAGTTCGTCGAGCAGCTGACCCAGGCCGGCACGGGCGACGCCCTGGCCGTCGGGCTGACCGGGCTGCCCGACGACGACGACGAGGTGGAGGACGTGGTGGTGCTGCCGGGCGACACGCCGCTGCTGCGCCCCCAGACCCTGGCCGCGCTGGTGCGGGCGCACCGGCTCGAGGACGCCGGGGCGACCATGCTCACCGCCGTGGTGGAGAACCCGTCGGGCTACGGCCGGGTGGTCCACGGCAAGGACGGCGACGTCGTGCGGGTGGTCGAGGAGGCCGACGCCACCGACGAGGAGAAGTCCATCGACGAGGTCAACACGGCGATCTACTGCTTCCGCCGCTCCATCCTGGCGCCGACGCTGCGCCGGCTCAGCCCGGCCAACGCTCAGGGCGAGTACTACCTGACCGACGCCGTGGCGGTGCTGAGCAGCGCCGGCTACAGCGTGAAGGCGCTGGTCCTGCCCGACTCCATGGAGGCGGCCGGGCGTCAACGACCGGGCCCAGCTGGCCGTGGCCGAGGCCGAGCTGCGGGACCGCATCAACGAGCGCTGGATGCGCCGCGGCGTCACCATGTGGGACCCCGAGCGGACCTATGTGGACGCCGGGTCGCATCTCGAAGCGGACGTCTCCCTCCTCCCGGGCGTGATCCTGCGGGGCACCTGCACCGTCGGCGCCGGCGCCGAGATCGGGCCCAACGCCGTGCTGACCGACACGGTGGTGGGGCAGGGCGCCATCGTGCGCGAGAGCGTCTGCACCCAGGCCGTGATCGGCGAGCGGGCGCAGATCGGTCCCTACAGCGTCCTCGAAGCCGGGGGCGGAGGTCGCGCCCGGCGCCGTGGTGCCGCCGCACTCGTTCGTCGCGGCGCCCGAGGGGTAGACCCGAGACGGGTCCGAGCGCCAAAGCGGGCCAGAGACGGGCGGGGCCGGTGCGCACTAGCGTTGGCGGTGTGGAGTTGATCCCCCGGCGGCGCCTGGAGCTGATTTCCGGGCCGCGCCCATCCGGCACTGGCCAAGGACATCGCAGGGCACCTCGGGGTCGAGCTGGGCGAGGCCAACCTGCGCGAGTTCGCCAACGGCGAGATCTACTGCAAGTACGACATCTCCATCCGTGGCTGCGACGTCTTCATCATTCAGACGCACGCCTCGCCGGTGAACGACTCGCTGATGGAGCAGCTCATCATGATCGACGCCGCCAAGCGGGCCTCGGCCAAGCGGATCACCGCGGTCTGCCCGTACTACGGCTACTCGCGCCAGGACCGGAAGTCGACGGGACGCGAGCCGATCACGGCCAAGCTGGTGGCCGACATGCTTTCCGCGGCCGGGGCCGACCGGGTGGTCAGCGTCGACCTGCACTCGGGGCAGATCCAGGGCTTCTTCGACACGCCCGTTCGACCACCTGGTGGCGGCGCCGGTGCTCGAGAGCTACCTGCGCGAGCACATGGGCAACGACGTCGTGGTGGTGGCGCCCGACGCCGGCCGGGTGAAGGTGGCCGAGCGCTACAGCCAGCATCTCGGCTGCGACCTGGCCCTGATCCACAAGACCCGCCCGCGGGGCACCTACAACGAGGTCAAGGCGCGCCACGTGGTCGGTGACGTCGAGGGTCGGGCCTGCGTGCTGATCGACGACATGATCGACACGGCCGGCACCGTGTGCGCGGCGGCCGAGCTGCTCTCCGAGGCCGGCGCCTCGGACATCTCGGTCATGGCCACCCACGGTGTGCTCTCCGACCCGGCGGTCGACCGGCTCAAGGCGGCGCCCGTCTCCCGGGTGGTGGTGACCGACACCCTGCCCATCGCCGAGGACCGCACCTTCGACAAGCTCGAGGTCCTCTCGGTGGCCAAGATCATCGCCGACGCCATCGACGCCGTCTTCGAGGACACCTCGGTCTCCGAGCTCTTCGGGGGCGACAACCTGGTCTGAGGGCTGCCCGTCCGGGGCCGGAGGCCTGGTCCGGGCTTCTGGCGCCGGGTGGCGGGGCTGCCGGGCGCGTTGGAGACCAGCTCGCGGGCCGACTACGCTGGTAGGCCGTTCGCCGGAGGCCCGTCGGCCGTCCGCGCACACCGTTCTCGCCACCCGAGGAGATTCCGTTATGGCCGAAGTCGTTCTTGCAGCCGAGGTTGGGCGCCCCATCGGCTCGCGCGCCGTGCGCCGCCTGCGCCGCGAGGGGAAGATCCCGGGCGTCATCTACGGGCACGGCACCGATCCGCTTCCCATCGCCGTGGTCGCCCGCGAGCTGCGGATCGCCCTCAACGGGGAGGCCGGGGCCAACCAGCTCCTCTCGCTGGACACCGGCTCGGAGACCTACCTGACCCTGGCCCGCGACATGCAGCGCCACCCGGTGGCCCAGACGGTCACCCACGTGGACTTCATCATCGTCCGGCGTGACGAGGTCATCGCGGCGGACGTGCCGGTGATCCTCGTCGGCGAGGCGCTCGAGGTGCACCACGGGGACGGCCTGGTCGACCAGCAGCTGTTCACGCTCTCCATCAACGCGGTGCCCGCCGCCATCCCGACGTCGATCGAGGTCGACGTGAGCGAGCTGACCATCGGTGCCGCCATCCGGGTGTCCGATGTGACGCTGCCCAGCGGTGTCACCACCGACGTGGACCCCGAGGCGGCCATCGCCATCGGCCAGCCGCCGCGGGTCGTGTCGGCCGAGGAAGAAGGCGAGGGTGCCGAGGGCGAGGCCGGCGAGGGTGCCGCCGCCGAGGCGAGCGGAGGCGGGGAGACCTCCGAGGCCGCGTCCGAAGAGGGCTAGGTCCTGCGCAAACCCTTCGCCCGGTCCGAGCGCCGGGGCACCCCGGCCGACCTGCTGGTCGTCGGGCTGGGCAACCCGGGCCCCGAGTTCGACGGCAGCCTGCACAATGCGGGGTCCGACGCGGTGCACCTGCTGGCCCAACGCCACGGGGTCTCGTTGCGGGCCGAGAAAGGTGTGGCGGCGCAGGTGGCCGTGGCCTCCGTGGCCGGCCGACGGGTGGCGCTCGCCGTCCCGACGACCTACATGAACGAGTCCGGTCTCGCCGTGCGTGGGCTGGCCACGCGTTTCGGAATCGAGGACCCGGCGGCCATCGTGTCGTGCACGACGAGCTCGACCTGCCGCCGGGCACGGTGCGGCTCAAGGCCGGTGGGGGACTGGCGGGCCACAACGGTCTGCGTTCCATCTCCTCGCACCTGCACACGAACGACTTCCTGCGCGTCCGCATCGGCGTGGGCAAGCCACCCAGCGCGGCCCAGGGCGCGTCGCACGTCCTGCGGCGCCCACCCAAGGCGGTGCGCGAGGTCCTGCGCACGTCGCTGGAGACGGCGGCCGACTCGATCGAGCGCATCGCGGCGGATGGCATCGACGCGGCCATGCTCTGGTGCCACTCGCTGCCCACGCCATGAGCCCGATGAGCACCGACACCGCGCCGCCCGCCAGCGGGCCCGACCCCCGAGGACGAGGAGGCAGCGCACGGGTCGGTCGCCCGGTGCCGGCAGCCTGGCGCGCGCTGCCCCGGCTGCTTGCGGGCCGAGCCCGCGCTGGCCAGCCTGATCGGGGCGGCAGACGCCACCGTGGCCGTGCCCGAGGCGGCGCAGGCCGTGGCCACCGCCGCGCTGGCCGCGCTGGGCGACCGGGGCCCGATCGTCGTGGTCACGCCGACGGGTCTCGACGCCGACCGGCTGGGCGACGACCTGGCCTGCCTCCTCGAGAGGAGGAGCACGGGAGCCGATCTCGCCGGAGCCCTGCGCGGGCCGGTCGTCGTCCTGCCGGCCTGGGAGACGTTGCCGTTCGAGCGCGTCAGCCCCGAGACCGAGACGATGGGTCGGCGGCTGGCCCTCCTGCACGCGCTGACGGCCGAGCCCGACGGAGCCCTGCCCGCTCCGCCGCGTGTCATCGTGACGCCGGTCCGGGCCCTGCTCCAGCGGGTCGGGCCCCTGACGCGGCACGGCACCACTCGTGGTGCGGCCGGGCCAGCAGGTCGACGTCGACGCGCTGCTGCGCGACCTCGTAGCGAAGGGGTACCGGCGCGAGCACCAGGTGGAGCACCGGGGCGAGTTCGCCGTGCGCGGCGGCATCGTCGACGTCTTCCCCTCGACGGCGGACGCGCCGGTGCGCATCGACCTGTGGGGTGACGAGGTCGACCGGCTGACCGAGTTCGCCATCAGCGATCAGCGCTCGTCGCGCGACCTGGCCGGCGCACTCTTCTACGGCTGCCGCGAGCTGGTGCTCACCGACGCGCTCCGGGCGGAGGCCGAGCGCCTGGTCGCGCTCCGGCCCTGGGGGACTTCGACCTGGGACCGCCTGGCCCGGGGCGAGCAGTTCGACGGCATGGAGTCGTGGCTGCCCTTCGTCGACACCGAGGACCGGGTGCTGCCCGACCTGCTGGGTCCGGCGGCGCAGATCGTCCTGGTCGAGCCGCGCCGGATCCGCGACCGCGGTGCCCAGCTGCTCGACGAGGAGGCCGCGCTGGCCGAGACGCTGGCCGCCACCTGGGGCGCCCGCGACAGCGACGAGGATCCCTTCCCGCGCCTGCACGTCCCCTTCGAGCGACTCCTGAGCGAGAGCCGGGCCGGCCTGGTCGCCCTGCCCACCGTTCCCGAGGGGCCCTCGACCGCCGCCCTGGCCGTCGGCCGCTTCGAGCAGGTGGCCGGCGATCCCGCCCGCCTGGCCGGTGGCGTGTCGCCGCCTGGTCGGGGCGGGCTACACCGTCACGCTGTGCGCGGCGACACGCGGCGGGAGCGGGACGGCTGTCGGCCGCCCTGGCCGAACAGGGCGTGCACGCACCGGTCCTCGACGCGCGCCACCGGCCGGCCTGGTCCGGTGGTCGTGGCCGCACCGCTGGCGAACGGGTTCATCCTGCCCGAGGCGAAGGTGGCCGTGCTCTCCGAGACCGACGTGACCGGTCGCCGGGTCCCGCACCGCCGGGCCCGGCCCCGGGCCCGGGCGGCGGACGGGTTCTTCGACGACCTCGAGGTGGGCAGCTTCGTGGTCCACCGTCAGCACGGGGTGGCCCGCTTCGAGGGTGTGACGTCGCGCACCATGGCCGGCACCACGCGTGACTACCTGATCCTCCAGTACCGCGGCTCGGACCGCCTGTACCTGCCGGTGGAGCAGATCGAGGCCATCACGCCCTACTCGGGCGGCGAGTCGCCCACCCTCTCGAAGATGGGCGGGGCGGACTGGCAGCGCACCCGGGCCAAGGCACGGGCCGCGGCCAGCGAGGTGGCGGCCGAACTGGTGCAGCTCTACCGCCGCCGCCTGGCCGTGGAGGGCCATGCCTTCGGCCCCGACACGCCCTGGCAGGCCGAGATGGAAGGGTCGTTCGGCTTCGTCGAGACCGAGGACCAGCTCAAGGCGATCGCCGACGTCAAGGCCGACATGGAAGAGCCGCGGCCGATGGACCGTCTCATCTGCGGCGACGTGGGCTTCGGCAAGACCGAGGTGGCGGTGCGCGCCGTCTTCAAGGCGGTGCAGGACGGCGCCCAGGCCGCGGTGCTGGCGCCGACGACCCTGCTGGCCAGCCAGCACGCCCAGACGTTCGCGGACCGCTACGCGCCCTATCCGGTGCGGGTCGAGCTCCTGAGCCGCTTCCTCTCACCGGCCCAGCAACGTGCGGTGGTGGCGGGCCTGGCCGACGGGAGCGTCGACGTGGTGATCGGCACCCACCGCCTGCTGGCCCAGGACGTCGCGTTCAAGCAGCTCGGCCTGCTGGTGGTCGACGAGGAGCAGCGCTTCGGGGTCTCCCACAAGGAAACGGTCAAGCGCATGGCCGAGGGGGTCGACGTCCTGACGCTGACGGCCAGCCCGATCCCCCGGACGCTCGAGATGGCGCTCACGGGGATCCGCGACCTGTCGATGGTCAACACCCCGCCGGCCGACCGGCGCCCGATCCTGACGTACGTGGGCGAGCAGGATCCCTCGGCGGTCAGCGAGGCGCTGCGGCGCGAACTGCTGCGCGAGGGCCAGGTCTTCTACGTGCACAACCGGGTCTCGGACATCGACCGGGTGGCCCGCGAGATCCGTGACCTCGTGCCCGAGGCCAAGGTGGCGATCGCACACGGGCAGATGGACGAGGGCAGCCTCGAGACGGTGGTGCTCGACTTCTGGGAGCGTCGCTACGACGTGCTGGTCTGCACCACCATCATCGAGTCGGGCATCGACATGCCCTCGGTGAACACGCTCATCGTGGACCGGGCCGACATGCTCGGTCTCGGTCAGCTGCACCAGATCCGGGGCAGGGTCGGCCGCGGCGGGCAGCGGGCCTACGCCTATCTCTTCCACCCGGCCGATCGCATCCTGTCCGAACAGGCCTACGAGCGGCTGCGCACCATCGGCGAGCACACCGAGCTCGGCTCGGGCTTCAAGATCGCCATGCGCGACCTCGAGATCCGTGGTGCGGGAAACCTGCTCGGCTCGGACCAGTCGGGACACATCGCGGCGGTCGGCTACGACCTCTACGTCCAACTGGTGGCCGAGGCGGTGGCCGAGGCCAGAGGTGAGGCCCGCCCCGCCCCGCCGACCGTGTCGGTGGACGTCCCCGGCGACGCCCACCTGCCCAAGGACTACGTGGCGGCCGAGGACGCCCGCCTCGAGGCCTACCGCCGCCTGGCCGCCGCCACCAGCACGGTGGACGTCGACGACATCGGGGTCGAGTGGCTGGACCGCTACGGCCCGTTGCCACCGGCGGCCGAGGGGCTGCTGGCCGTGGCCCGGCTGCGGGTCGGCGCCATGGCCCGGGGGATCGGCGAGGTGGTCGTGAGCTCGGTGCGGCCCGGCGGGACACGGCGACCGGTGGTGCGCCTGTCACCGGTGGTGTTGCCGGCCAGCGCGCAGGTGCGGCTGCGTCGCGTGGCACCGGACGCGACCTACCGGGAGGACCTGGGACAACTCCTCGTCCCGGTGCCCGAAGGGCAGCCGGCGGCCGTCGCGGTGCTCGGGATCCTCGAGGACATGATTCCCCTCCCCGATTCGGGCGCCGAGGGCAGCACCCGGTAAAGTGCGCGGCGCGTGAAGCGGTTCATCGTCCTCCTCGTCCTCCTCGCCGGCGGTCTCGTCGCGGCGGCGCTGGCCATTCCGACGAACGCGGCGCAGGTGAACGGCGCCGCCATCAGCCAGTCGCAGCTCAACTCCGACGTGCACGCCGTCGGCCGGCAGTCCCGACTACCAGTGCTTTCTCAACTCCGAGGCGTACCTGTCGTCGCAAGGGCAGCGAAGGCGCCCCCGGTGACCGGGGCCGGCACCGGGCAGAACCCCGGGGACAACCCGACGGCCACCAGCGTCTTCGTCTCCAATACCTGCAGCAGGAGATCGGCCAGGAGGCGGTCGCACCAGCTGGCGGCCAAGCGGCGCATGACCGTCGTCACCGAGTCCCAGCTCAGTACCGCCCGCAAGACCTACGAAGCCCAGATCAGCGCGGTCATGGCCGAGGTGGCCCAGACGGCGCAGGGCGAGAACCCGGCCTTCTCCTGCGGCGCCGCGGGCAAGCCGTTGACCGGCAGCGAGATCCTGAGCACGCTGCCGCCGTCGTTCGTGGACCAGCAGGTCCAGTACGTGGCCACGGCGACGGCGCTGCGGTGGATCTCTCGGGCTACGGGTCGAGCGAGGCCGGCCAGCTGCGGTACTTCCAGGCGCATCTCTCGAGCTTCGACACCGTCTGCTTCACGGTGGCCGTGATTCACCTCGCAGAGCGACGCCACGGCGGCCAAGGCGTCGGTGGCGTCGGGCACGCCGTTCTCGACCGTGGCCTCGGCGCACCCAGGGCGGTGGCCCGCAGGGCTGCGCCGTGCTCTACCGATGTACCGCCAGGATCTGCCGTCGAGCGTGCACCTCGGGAGCCTTCCGCTCAACACCGTGTCCGACCCCATCGACGGTCAACGGCAACTACCTCCTCGTCGAGGTCACCAAGCGCACGCACACGGCGTTCAGCGCGGTGAAGTCGCTGGTGGCCGATGCGGTTGAGCAGGCCGGCGCGACGAAGGCGCAGAAGGTCGCCGTCGCCGCGACGAACCGACACTCCGACATCAACGTCAATCCCCAGTACGGCGTCTGGGTGTCCGTGCCCGGGCCGGATCCTGGTCCCGCTGGCCCCGGCGGCCGTCCGACGTGCCCAATGCCAAGGCCAACGAGCCGGCCACGTCGTCGCCGTCGTCATCCGCGTCTGCCTCGGCGAGCCCGTTCAGCGGCTGACGGTGCCCCCGTACCGCCCCCACATCACGGTGGTGGGTCTCGGGCCCGCCGGGAGCGATCTTCTCGGACGACGGCGGCTCGGCGTTGCTGGCCGGGCCCGCCCCCGTGTTCCTGCGCACGGCGCGCCACCCGGCGGCGGCCGGGTTGGACGGCGGTGCGGACCTTCGACGACCTCTACGAGACGGAGGACACGTTCGAAGAGGTGTACGCCGCCATCGTGGAGGAACTGGTCGCCGCCGCCGGTGCCGGTCCCGTCGTCTATGCGGTGCCGGGGTCGCCCAGCGTGGCCGAGCGCACGGTGGAGCTCCTGCGCACGGACGACCGGGTCGAGATCACGCTCGTCCCCGCACTCTCGTTCCTCGATCTGGCCTGGGCCGCGCTCGGCATCGACCCGCTGGCCCGGGGCGTCCGCCTGGTCGACGCGGCCGACTTCGAGCGGGTGGCCGGGGAAGAGGACGGACCCTTCCTCGTCGCACAGGCCTGGTCGCGCCAGCTGCTGTCCGATGTGAAGCTGAGCCTCGGCGAACCGGGGGAGGGCGTCCCGGCCGCGACCCGTGCTGCTGCATCATCTGGGGTTGGAGGACGAGCTGGTGCTCCCGGTGGACTGGTGGGAGCTCGACCGCACGATCGAGCCCGACCACCTCACCTCGATCTACGTCCCTGCGCCTCGGGGAGGGGCGAACGGCGACCGAGGTGGCACGCCTGGACGCACTGATGGACACGTTGCGCGAGCAGTGCCCGTGGGACCAGGCCCAGACGCACGCGTCGCTGATGCCCCATCTGGTCGAGGAGTCCTACGAGGTCCTCGATGCCCTGGCGGCACTCGAAGAGAGCGGGGGTTCGGCGGCCGCCTACACCCACCTCGAGGAGGAGCTGGGGGATCTGCTCTTCCAGATCGTGTTCCACGCCCGCTTGGCCCGTGAGGAGGGCCGGTTCGACCTGGCCGGGGTGGCCCGGGGCGTCCACGACAAGCTGGTCCACCGCCACCCGCACGTGTTCGGCGACGTCGAGGCCACCGAGGCGGAACAGGTGGTGGCCAACTGGGAGGAGATCAAGCGGGAGGAGAAGGGCCGGCAGAGCGTGACCGAAGGGATCCCGCTCGGGCTGCCTGCCCTCATGTTGACGGCAAAGCTGGCCCGCAAGGCGCGCTCGGTCGGCTTGGAGCCGCCCGGGGCGGACGAGGTCGATCCCGCGGTGGCATCCCTCGAACGGTTGGCCGAGGCCGCGGGGAGGGCCGGCGCCTCAGCCCGACGACCCGCTGTCGCACGACGCGGCGGGTCTCGGAGACGCGGTGGCGGAGTGCCTCTACGTGGTGGCGAACCTGGCCCAACGGCTGGGTATCGACGCCGAGCACGTGCTGCGCGAGCGCGCGTTGCACCTCCGCGACGCCATCGTCAGCGGCGGAGGGCGTCCCCGAACCCGGCAGGGCAAACCGCTAGTCTGCTTGCACCGGTGTCCATTCAGGGAGGACGCCGAGGGAGAGAACTCGTGAGCACCATTGAGCACGTGATCGGGCGCGAGGTCCTCGACTCGCGTGGCAACCCGACCGTGGAAGCCGAGGTGTTGCTGGACTCCGGTGCCCGCGGGCGCGCCATCGCTCCCTCCGGTGCATCGACGGGTATCCGCGAGGCGGTCGAGTTGCGCGACGGCGGCAGCCCGGTTCGGCGGCAAAGGCGTGCAACGCGCCGTGGCCAACGTCAACGGCGAGATCGCCGGGGCGCTCCTGCGGCCTGGACGCCCTCGACCAGCGGGCGGTCGACTTCGCCCTGATCGATCTCGACGGGACCCCCGACAAGGGGCGGCTCGGGGCCAACGCCACGCTGGCCGTCTCACTGGCCAGCGCCAAGGCGGTGGCCGACGACCTGGAGATCCCGCTCTACCGGGCTATCGGCGGCTCGAACGCGCACGTGCTGCCGGTGCCGATGTTGAACGTGCTTGAACGGTGGCGCCCACGCCAAGAACTCCATCGACTTCCAGGAGTTCATGCTGATGCCGATCGGCGCGGCCTCCTTCAGCGAGGCGCTGCGTTGGGGGGCCGAGACCTATCACGTCCTGCGCTCCGTGCTGGCCGACCGCGGCCTCTCGACCGCCGTGGGTGACGAGGGAGGCTTCGCGCCGGACCTGCCCACCAACGAGGACGCGGTGGTGCTGCTGATGGAGGCGATCGAGCTGGCCGGCCGGGTGCCGGGGGAGGAGATCGCGCTCGCGCTCGACCCGGCCACCAGCGAACTGTGGTCCGACGGTTCCTACGTGCTGGCGGGCGAGGGGCGGACGCTGTCGCCGGCCGAGATGGCCGACTACTGGGTCGACCTGGTCGACCGCTTCCCGATCGTGTCCATCGAGGACGGGATGGCCGAGGAGGACTGGGACGGGTGGAGTGCCCACACGAAGTCCCTGGGAGGGCGCATCCAGTTGGTGGGGGACGACATCTTCGTCACCAACGCCGAGATCCTGGCCCGCGGCATCGAAGAGGGTGTGGCCAACGCGATCCTGGTCAAGCTCAACCAGATCGGGACGCTGACCGAGACGCTCGAGACGGTCGCGCTGGCGAACCGCTCGTCGTACGCCACCGTGATCTCGCACCGCTCGGGCGAGACCGAGGACACGACCATCGCCGACCTGGCGGTTGCGGTGAACGCCGGGCAGATCAAGACGGGCGCACCGTGCCGGTCGGACCGCGTGGCGAAGTACAACCAGCTGCTCAGGATCGAGGAGGATCTCGGCCAGTCGGCCTCGTACCCGGGCGCATCCGCACTCTCGGGAGCAGGGGGCACCCGCGTTGGCGCGGTCTAAGCGGAAACGGAAGCCGACGCCGGCGCGCCGCCCGGGCGTGGCGGCCAAGGAGGCCCGCCGGGTGCGCTCGCGCCGCCTCCTGCTGGCCGGCGCGGTCCTCTTTTCGGCGGTGATCCTCTTCGCCTGGTTTCCCGCGTCGTCGCTGCTCTCCGCGCACTCCAACCTGAAGGCGACCCAGACCCAACTGTCCTCGCTGCACGCCCAGGACGCCGCGCTGGCGCAGGAGCAGAAGAACCTGAGCGACACCGACGAGATCGAGCGGATCGCCCGCGAGCAGTACCAGCTGGTCAGCCCGACCCAGGCGGCCTACGAGGTGCTTCCGCCGGCGGGCTCGACCTCGGCCGGGACGCCGTACGCGGGCGACCCGGGATCCGACTGGCCCGGCGGCGCCTTCGGCGGCGTCCGAACTCCCGCCGGGCGGGGTCACGACCACGACGCTGCCGGCGAACCGGTCGCACGGCGTCGCACCAGGCCGCGGCCCCGTCGGGGCTGGTGGGCCGGATGCTGCACACGCTCGAATTCTGGCGCTGACGACGGTGGAGCCGAGCTCCAGCGGCCCTTCGCCCGACGACATCGAGGCGGTGGCCGTCCTCCTCGGCCGGGAACCGGGAGGGTCGTTCACCGTGGCGGTGCGCGGCTCCGATGGCGCCCCGGTCGTGATCCGCAACGACCCCTTTCTGCGCGACGGCACGCCGATGCCGACGAGATTCTGGCTGGTGGACCCGGGATTGCGTGCGGCGGTCGGCCGACTCGAGGCCGCCGGAGGTGTCGCGCGGGCAGAACGTGAGGTCGATGGGGCGGCCCTCGCCGCCTGTCATCTCCGCTACGCCCAGGAGCGGGACACGTTGATCCCATCCGATTTCGCCGGCCCGAGACCGAGCGGTGGCGTCGGGGGGACGCGCCAGGGCGTCAAGTGTCTCCATGCCCACCTGGCGTGGTGGCTGGCCGGGGGCGTGGATCCCGTGGGTCTGTGGGTCGCGGCGGAGCTCGGGCTGACAAGCTGAGTCGCATGAGCGACGTACCACCGCTGCGGCAGCGGCTCTCGAAGATGACTGACACGCTACGCTGCCCTCGACTGCGGCACGAACTCCACTCGCCTGCTCGTGAGCGACGGAAGTGGTCGACCGCTGGTCAGGGAGATGCGCATCACCCGACTGGGCCAGGGCGTGGACAACGACCCGTCAGCTCCGGGCGGACTCCATCGAGCGCACCCTCGCGGCCTTGCGAGAGTTCCGCGGGCTCATGGACAGCGAGGGGGTCCGGCGCGCTCGCCTCGTCGCCACCTCGGCCGTGCGTGACGCCGAGAACGGGCAGCGAGTTCCTGGCCGCAGCCGTCAGAGGTCACCGGCGTCGAGGCCGAGCTCCTCAGCGGTGAAGAGGAAGGGCGACTGTCTTACCGCGGGGCCATGGCGGGCCTGCCGGCCATTCCTTGGCCGACGGTCGTCGTGGACATCGGCGGGGGTTCGACCGAGCTCACCGTCGGCCGTCCCACTTGGTCGGGCGCGTCATGGCCCGAGGTGGCAACGCTATCTCTGGACATCGGTTGTGTGCGTGTCACTGAACGCTTCTTGCGGCATGATCCACCGCATGCCGACGAGATGGAGGCGGCCAGGGAGCACGTCGAATCGGAGATCGTTCGGGCTCGCGGTGAGTTGCCTCCGCTCGCTCCTCATGGGCCCCTCATCGGGCTGGCCGGGACCGTATCGACCCTGGCGAGCCTGGAGCTGAGGCTCGAGACCTACGATCGCGGAAAGATCCACCATGCCACCGTGACCCGCGACGCGGTCGACACCTGGCTCGATCGGCTCGCCGCTCGGACGGCTGCGGACCGCATGGCCTACGCGGGGATGGTCGAAGGCCGCAAGGATGTGATCGTCGGAGGTGTCCTCATCCTGGCCGTCGTGATGGCCGCATTCGGGTGTGAGCGTTGCCTCGTCTCGGAAAGCGACATCCTGGACGGTCTGGCCGCCGTCCTTCTGGATCGCTCCCGGCCGCCGTTTCGAGAGGGGGAGCCCGATTGAGGTGCTCAGTCCACGAGTCGGAGTTCGCCGGGCCGAGTCATTTGAGGAGACGCACCGAGACCGCATTCGGGGACCCGTTCACGATCATCTTCAAGGTGGATGACCCGTATCCGTGCCACTGGAGGCAACTGCCGACCCGGGTGTAGATCGTCGAGCCGGAGCTGCTCAGTGTATTCCAGGCGATGGCATGGGATGGCCCAGACGAGGTCGAATCGGTGACCGTGATCCGGGAGTTGCCGAGACCCGAGGGAGTTTTCACCTCCATCCACTCGTACGAAGAGAGGTTCGTGCCCGGCGGGATCGACAGCGTGAAGACCTTGCTCGGTTTCGCCGAGGCTCCATCTACGTGTCCCTCCGATCTCATCAGGTTCACGGGGTGGATGACGCCGTCGGGAGTCGTGATCGTCGCAGGATTCGGCGAGTGATCCTGGTCGGCGCCGGCGATCGACGGGAGCGGCGAGACGCTGCCGTCGGCATTGACGGCATAGATCCGATAGGTGGCGCCTGCGGGTATCGCAAACTGCCCGGTAAACCCGCTGCTCGCCGCGGTGTCCGTCTTGAGTGAAGCAACGACGTCTGGCCTGGACTGGTTCACGGTGATGGAACGGACCACCCGGTTGCCACTGACCACCAGGACTTGGGAGATGGGCTGCTGGTCGACCGAATCGAAGGCCCAGCCGTAGGTGGAAATCACGCTGTCGTCGGCCGGTCCCCGTACAGCCACCGGCTTCCCTGCCTTGATTTCGTCGGCGGAGGGGCGAATCAGGGAGTTCGGGACGTCTCCCCAGTCGCATGGGAGCACGTTCTGATCGAAGTAGAGGTCAGTCGTCACGGGTGGAGTACTCAGCTTGGGCAGGGGTCGAGCTCGATTGAAGAGATCGTCGCGGAACATGATGAGTTGGCCATGGGTGTCGAGGAGCGGCCTGTAGTGGTCCAGGATGTACTGGCTAACGATGTAATTCCGCTCCATGCTCAAAATGCCGTCGTACTCGGGAAGGCCGAATGACGTATCGAAGAAGATCACCACAGGAGGCCGACTCTTCCGGAGATCGCTCACCTCGAGGTTCTGGGCGCCCGCAGTTTGCGCCGATTCGACATGGTAGAAGCGGGCGCCAGGTACACGGTTGAGGAGGAAATACGTAATGCCCATCTCGTTGACGAAGTCGAAAACCGGAGCGTTCTTCGGGGCGTAGCGGTCCAAGACCTTCCCGAGGTCAGTGATCTGGTCGATGTCGATAGCGCCAGGCTGCGTGTAGCCCAAGGGCAGGTTGGACGGAGCGGGGTCCGGCACGACGACGTGGAAGGCGGAGGGAGCGTCCTTCCAGCTCGAGATGGAGACCGGCGACCACAGCGCAATGACAATGATGCTCAGCACCGTGACCGGGACCGTGAAGCCGATTCGAGTCAGCGACCCCCGGCCGGCGAACTGTGAAGCCACTTGCACCACGAGCCGGTCGGCGAATCGAAGGATCTCCAGCGCCCAGAGCACAACGAAGGGGATGAGGGTCTGGAACACCTCGCTTACGTGCCCGGGATCCATGCGATCCAGGACGACCTGGTAGAAGAGCAGGACCGGTGTTGATGATGCGACCAGGACCCACTCGATGGGGCGCCAGGGAGAGCGTTGCATCAACTTCACCACGATCTTCACCACGGTGGCGAGGAAGAGCGCGACCGGCAAGGCAAACTGGATCGTCACCCATGGATCTCCAGTGAGCGACCACAGAGGCGAGTAGGCGCCCCAGAGCTCATGGCCGGCGATAGTCGTCTGGTAATACGCGATGAAGCCCGACAAGGTGTGGGTGGTCGCCAGGAAAATGACCCACACGACAACGAGCCCCACTCCGGCGACGGCACAGCGAATGGTGCGTGCGAAGCTTGTGACCAGCGGTTGCCGGCGCGGTCGATGCATCAACTCGGCGGCGATGAGGGTCGCCAGGACGCCGATCATGAGCAAGGTCGCTTCGGGGGTCACGATGGAGACGAGAACGACGCCGGCCATCAGGAGAAAGCAGCGGGCCCAGCTACCCGGCGGAGCACGCGGTCGAAGAAAATGAAGACGAGGGGCATCAGGACGTAACGCGTCCCGGACCATCCGGGCAAGAGCCCCAGCAAGAGCCCGAGCGTTCCGGCGACGATGAGGAAGGTGTTCTTTCGTGCGAAGTAGACGATGAACGCGTACAGCATCACGACTGTGAAGGGGGCGATAAACAGGGTCAGACCGGAGTTCGACCCCCACCTGGTCGCCGAGAGGACCCACATGCCGACCGCGCCGTAGAGCGTGTCGGCCAAGAACCCGTGCAGGAGGAAGAGGTCGCGCCAGGGCCACAGACCGTGCCAGAAGCTCAGTTTTGCTCCCACCATGCCCTGGGCGTCGTCGAAGGCGAAGAACTGGCCCTGGGCAGACTGCAGACTCCCGGTTACGACGAAGAGGAAGATGGGAACGACGACCATGAGCAGGGCTCGCCTCTCAACCCTTTGACGCCGCTCGGAGTCACTGCCTGCGCGTCGCACCGCCCTGATTACGAACAGCAGGACGACGACGGTCGCAATGGCGCCCAACCAGGCTGGGAACCACGGGTAGTGGGTCACACTCCGTTCTTGGTAACCGTCACCGTTGTCGACGAGGAGACAAGAACGAGAAGGGGTATGACCACGAGAGAGGCGAACGCGTTCACCACCGAGACATCCCTTATCACCGCGGAAGACGACCAGCGGTGGCCCGACGTCGTTTTGGGATCGGACGTTTTTGGCGAAGTGAATCGTCGCCACCGGTCGAGGACGAATGTTCCGAGAGCGACTGCGACGATGTAGAGCCCTGCAGTGGCGAAGCGGAATTGCGTCACGACGGCTTCGTGCGGTGAGCGCGCGATGTTGGCCTCTATGCCCACAACAAGCGCAACAAGGCCGACGGGAACCAGAGTCCAGACCAATTGGCGGCTCGGAAAAATGATGTCGCTCTCAGTCGCAGCGGTGACAGCGCGTCGTGACCCTCCACCAAGTCGACGACTCGAGTACCGGAGGCGATGGTCGAGCGGGCGGAGTCGCCCTTAACGGGCCGAAGTAATGGAGGAGCAGGTAGGCGATAGCCGAGGACGCAGGAAGGACGAACGCAATGTCATAGAACCGTTCGAGGTAGCGGTAGATGTCGAAATCGTCAAAGGTCGTGCGCCCGACAATGTCGTCGTACGGTCAGATGGGTACGGATGTTGAGTCAGAGCAGATAGGTGATTCCGGCGCCGATTCCGATGGCCAGGGCGATCCGCAACGTCGTCCGCCAAACCTGTGAGCAATTTCCGGCGCTGACGAGCATGCGACGGGGTGCGCCGCGACGCCGTGATCGGAGTCGATGGTGGTCGCGTTCGGTAAATTCGGAGACCTCTCGGGTCGGACGGATCGATGAACTGTAATGCGCCAGATCAAAGTTCTGGGTGCAGCGAGACCCATTATGACCAGCGAAAATGGCCATCGTCGGCTATCCCTTGCGACAGGTCCCTCCAGCGGGAGACACAATGGGTACACCATGGGATTACGGCAGGCGCAGCGGTCGCGTGGATCGGGTCACGGAAGGAAAAGGCGGAGCTGTCTGTTCGTTCGCCGAAGTTCCCGGCGGCCACCAGTGGCCCAGGATCGGGCCGGATTCGACAAGGAGCAGGATCGAAGACGCCGAGTGCCGACACGTCAGGCTTTCAGGGACGCCATCCATTCCGACCGTCTTAGGACACGTCGCTTGAGCCGGATCATCGAGCGCTCCCGATCGCTGAGGTGGAGATCGATGGGCACGTCATTCCGGGATTGAGCCGACGTTCTAACCTTCTCGAGGCTCACGAAGAACTCGAGCGTGTTCGGTTGCGTTGGGACCTCGAAGACAACGTCGAAATCGATCAGTCCAAGCCGAGAGAGCACATCGACGATGGCCCGAAAGGAGGTCGGGGTGAAGATGTGGCAGTGCACGTCGACGTAGTCCTCCGAACGGGCCACGTGCGTGGTTATCCGAAAGGCTTCGACGTCGGGGTCACTCACGTCGTCTCGCACGACATTCTCGTAGTCCGCCGTTCCCGCCCAGAGTCCAGCGGTATCGACGAAGCCCTCCATGGTGACGATCTGGGAGTGAAAATTATAAATGTCTCGATATGTCGGCTGGGTGCGCCCGATGAGATACACGTCCACCAGGTCGCCCGGCCCGGTCAGAGTGCGGTTGACGTCGAAGCAGTAGCGCTTGTCCGGAACGACCAGCGACAAGATGCCGCCCAGGCGCAAGATTGAACTGATGTCGGCCATCCAGCCGACGGGATCCGGGATGTGCTCGATGACGTGGGACGCGACCACGTAGTCGAAGGGGGCGTCGTCACGAACGGTGTCTGAAATCGACCGACCATTGAGCACATAGTCGACTTCGACGATCTCGTCGAGCCGATCCTGCATGGGGGCGTTGTCGGCGTATTTCTCTCGGAGGTGTGCGGTGTCGGTGTGATCCAAGTACCGGACCGGTCCGCGCTCCTTGGAGATGCGGGGACTCCTAAGCGGGCCGACCTCGATGCCGCGCATCGACTCGACGTCGAGCATCGAGAGCGTCGGGTCCACTCCACGAAGTTACTGGCACGAGAGTTTCCCGAGCAGCTGAATGCTCCGGAAACGGCTGGAAAGTGGTGCACGGACCTGGGGCCCCGGCGCAAGTCGGCCGACTGCCAGAGCGGGGAACCGTCCTCCCACCTGGCCCGCGGGTGACGAATCAGGCCTGCTTCGAGGACCCTGGAGTGTCGCCTCAGTCGCCGGCATCTGCCTTCCTTATGATTTGATCGACGGCATCGGGGGCGCCCGACGCAATGAGATCTGGGCGGTACCCAGGCTCGGACCACATGCGGCCCCGGGAAAGCCACACTGTGGGCATGCCCACTGCGTGGCCGCCAGCGATGTCGTGTGGGCCCGAGTCTCCGACCATCCATCCGGTTTCGGCCGGGGCGATCTCGCCGCAACAGCGGCGGATCGTTTCTTCGAAGATCCGATGGTCGGGTTTCTCCGCCCCGAATTCGTGGGAGACGCACACTCCATCCACGAGCGGCGAGAGACCCAATCGCTCGATTTTCTGATGTTGAGTTGAGGGGCCATTGGTGATGATGCCCACACGGATGTTTCTGGCGCGAAGCCTCTCCAGCGCGCGCAGGGTAGATGTATCCGGGTGTACGAACTCGATGTAGTCGCGCCGATATTCGGCAATGAGCGCCTCGGTGGAGTCCGGTAATTTGAGCCGATCTCGGGCAGCCCCGAAGAGGGTTTCCCGAGAAGCAAAGCCGTCATCGTCAGCCTCGCACAGCATGTCAACCGCCGGACGCTCCAGACCTCTGCTCTCGGCAAACGATGCGGCCCAGTTCTTGAAAGCAGCATTACGGTCGAACAGCGTGTTGTCGAGATCAAAGAGCACAAATCGAGTCACGACGGGCCGGGATCCACGAGTTGCTGATTGTGTTGAGGTCTGAAGCCTGCCGAGAATCGGGCTCGCCTCTTGCGTGGCACGGTCTTCAGCTCTCTTGCGCCTTCCACCCGAGCGGAAACTCCGAGACACCATAGCGACCGTCGACGATTCTGCTTAGTGGTCTCCAAATGGGGAGCGATGCGACCAGCGGCCCACGATACTTCGGCAGTGCCTTGATCACCTTGTACTGGATCACACGCGGATCGATGCGCGGGAAAGGAAGGGGAGCGGGCTCAAATCCAGCCATCTGGAGCGCTTTGCTCCAGGCCTTCGGAGACCAGAAGGTCACGTGCACGTCAGGGATTTGGGCGTAGTACCAGTCCTTCAGCGGGCCCCTTGCTTTGGCGACGTTTCCTGTGGTGATGAACAAGAAGCCACCGGGTTTGAGAAAGGCTCCCATTGAACGCAACTCGGCGATGGGATCGATCAAATGCTCGACGACCTCAATGGCTGTAATGACGTCGTACCCGGAAGAGGTGTCTCCCACCGGAGGAGCACTCAGTCCCTTTTCGTCTAAAACGCCGGCGGCATACCCTGCGTCGAGTCCATCAGCCGCCATGCCACGTGCTCTGGCCATGCGGACCAGGCCGCCGAGTCCAGCACCCCAGTCGAGAAGTCGGAGCGGCGCTTCCGGCGGGTTCTTGCGTGCGGCGATGGCGCTGACGGTATCGAGAAGTCCGCTCCATTCGATCTCGCGCAACGAACCGCTGGTCTCGTCCGCGGTGTAGTCGATGAGGGGATCCGCACCCCTTCCGGCGTAGTAGTCAGGTCCGTAGAGCTGGTCGAAATCGGTTCGCGGGTTGAGCACCAGACTCAGCTCGCATCGATCACAGCTCCCGAGTTCGAATCGCTTCGATGAGAAGGCGGAGGTCAAGGGCTCGATCCGGCGCGGCGGCTCGCCGCAGATTGGACATGTCCTGAAATCGTTCATCAATGCACTTTCGGAGTCAGGCCCGGTTCGATGGAGCCAGTGGCTGTCCTGGTCCAGGGTTCGGGGTGCGAATGGTTACCGATCTGCTGGTTCATGGCTATGTCCGGGCCCGTGCTCGAGGAGGAATGCCGCGGTCTCGCGCAAAGCCTCGGGCGTCCCGATCTCGTAGAAGCGCTGGTCTACCTCAAAGCCGCCAAGAAGCCCTCGTTGGGCCAGTGCCTGATGAAGATCAGCCAGATCACGGGTCTCCTTGCTCACCTCGGCCAGCGCCTCAGCCGTCAACCCACCCAGCCCGTAGTCAATCCATTCCATCCCCGGCGAGTACTGCAGCTTGTCATAGCGAGTCACGATGCCGTCTGCGTAGACGGCATTCGAGGTTCCCCATTTCCCACGATTCCGAAGGAGCGTCATCGCCGCAGGAAGGCTGCTCGACGTCCACCACTGTTCGAAGGCCCGGTAGTCGACGCGCAGATAGGTGTCGCCGTACAGCGTTAAGAAGCGATCCCCGAGGAGGGGCTGTGCTCGACGGATCGCACCAAGCGTGCCCGCGAGTTCAGGCCCATCGTCGCTGTAAGCAATGCTGACGCCAAACTGCTCATGACCGATCGCATCTTCGATGCGGTGACCCAGATAGCCGACGCAGAGGACGACCTTCTCAGCACCGGCGTTGGCGAGCTGGCGGAGCTGGTGCATGAGAAATGGCTCACCAGCGACCAGGAGAAGGGGTTTTGGTGTGTCCCTGACCGCATTGCCCAAGCGAGAGCCCAATCCACCGGCAAGAATGCAGACCGGTAGGAGCTTGTTTTCGGAATCAGCCTGCAACCGACTTCTCCCTGTCAGGCATCCAACATTTGCGATGTACGAACCACCGGATCCCTGATTTCGAGGTCGCTCCCGGGAGAAATAGGGGACCAGCGACAGTCGATCGGTCGGCCCGGCAGGTCTGCCAGAACGGACCGTCAAGAGTGCCCCTTATTCGGCCGCTGCTACAGCACCGCCGCCACCAGCACAATTGCCGCGGCACTGCAGGCAAACTATCATCCAAATCGCCGCTCACGGGACGTAGAGTTCGGCAATCGTGTTGTTCCCGTCATCCACACAAGCCCTCCTCTACGGCGAATCCCTCATGAACCCCAGTGCACCAACCCGTTCCGACATCCTTGTTCTCAGGACCGGATCGGCGGACGCCGCGAGGCTGGAAAAAGCCACGATGCAGGGGGGCTCGCTGAGCCCTGCTCGACGGGGGTTTCCGGTCGACGGCCACGATCCCGCAACGGCGCCATCACCCAGGTTGGGAGGCCCATGACCACCACTGACAGCTCAGCTCCAAGTGGTATCCGGGCGACCGGGTCCCTCGAGGACGTCCCAACCGGCGGCGTGGCCGGCACGAGCCATGTGCTGTACCGAACCTTGAGCGAGGAACCAGACCCGTCCGTCGTCCTGTCTTCGCTGTACCTGGCCAACGAGCCCGGCTGGGAGCTCGTGGTGGTCGAACCGATCGCTTCCCCTGAGCGGAGGGGTCGTCGTCGGCTGATCGGTCGCCCCGGCCCGGGCACGTTCACGGTCGACTCGCTGAGCCGATTGCTCTTCAAGCATGGCTTCATCGATACACGGCTGGAGGTCCGGCAGGGGATCGTCACGCGCGCAATCCCGCGGTAAAGACCTGCCTCCGACGGAGAGGCCACTCCGCCTTTCCGTCGTGATGCCCGTCTACAACGAGCGAGAGACCTTTCGCACCGTTTTCGAAGAGCTGCTTGCGAAGTCGCTCCCAGACACCGAGATCGACATCATCATCGTCAAGAGCAATTCGACAGACGGCACCCGGGACGACGTGCTGGCCTTCGCGGACGATCCCCGCGTGAGCGTGGTGCTCGAGAGCGAGGCAAAGGGCAAGGGACATGCCGTCAGGGAGGGTCTCCGGAGGGCGACGGGCGACGTCATTCTGATTCAAGATGCTGACTCCGAATACGACATGGACGACTACGAGTTGCTTCTCGGTCCGCTGCGACGCTGTGAGGCGAGCTTCGTCCTCGGCAGCCGGATGGGCCACGACGGCCATTGGGGATTGCGTCACTTCGAACGGGATCAGTTCACGAGCAGCGTGATGAACGTCGGGCATGTGGCATTTCTCGGTCTCTTCAATGCGGTCTATGGACAGAGACTCAGCGACCCCTTCACCATGTACAAGGTGTTTCGGCGTGACTGCCTGACGGACATGTACCTGGAGTGCGACCGGTTCGATTTCGACTGGGAGTTGACGGCGAAGCTGATCCGACGGGGTCACACTCCGGTCGAGCTCCCCGTGCACTACGAGTCCCGATCGTTCTCGGAGGGGAAGAAGATCGCCATGTTCGGCGACCCCCTCTCGTGGGTGCGCGCCTGCTTTAAGTACCGATTCGCTCCCATTTCTGGGAAGCCCGCGGAACAACCGGTATCTGACCCCACCACTTGGGGGAAAGTCAGTTCCCGGATGGTATGAGGGCTGGGCGCATGAACAGCCAGCCGAACTCGTTTCCGTGCGTTCCAGCGGCTCCTGACTCCATGATGTCGACAACTTCGAAACGAACATCGAGTTCGTCTCCGGCGAAGGTCAGGACCTCCTCGAATTCCTGTCGATTCCAGACGTCCGCGTGCACGGAGCGTCGCCTGTGGTGCTCGATCTCATCGGGCGTCCGCTCTGCGACGAGCTCGCTGAACTCTCGTTGATCGCCATTGCTGCGGAGGAGGCCGATGATGAAGTCGGTCACGTGCGCGTCGTCGACCTCTCGAATGTCGCTGTCGTACTCCTGGACCAGGTGCGCCAGAGGGGTGGGCTCTCTCAGGCTGTCGAAGGTAAGGTGCCGATCGGGGACGAGAAGTACGGAGCCCCCCCGGTCGCAGGACCCTGTACATTTCCACGAGCATTTTGAGCGGATTTGCCAGGTGCTCGATCACGTGGCTCGCAATGACGAAATCCTGGCTTTCGTCCTCCAGCGCGCTGAGGCGATCGACGTCGAGGTCGGCCACGACATCCGGTTTCGGGAAGTCGGGTGTCTCGGCCAGTTCTGGGAAGAGTCGGCTGTTCTCCCGGGATCCCATCGATCGACGTAGCTGACCTGCACGCCAGGGGGTACTGGGAAAGGAGCGTGGCCGGCCCCCATCTCCACCCCATGGCCCGAGAGATGTGCGGCGAATCGTCGGCGAACGGTCAGCGCATCGACGGGTGGTTCGGGGGTGGTCTCGGAATTGCTGATTGCGTCGGATCCCGCCGGTACACCGGACGCTCCTGTGGCGGGGCTCGGGGACAATTGCTCCCGGGGGGTGGGTCGGGGGTAAACGTCGGAAGAGCCTCATTCCGAGTTCACTTTAGCGATACTCCCTACGGCGGACGGGCCGTTCAACCACAAGTGATCGTTCAGGTGACGAACGTACTGGGAGATACCCGCCTAATCGGACGTTGCCGGAATGCTTGCGAAGAATTGGCCGTCGATCCGCCGCAACGTCGCAAAGTCAGCATCGTCTTCCAGACGGTTGCGAAATGACACGTCCTCCCAGGGGTCCCAACGGGCACTCAAGAGCTTCCCGGTGATGCCACTCGATGCGTCGGACATCAGGAACGAGACGAGAGAGGCTGCCAATTCCGGGGAATCTCCCCCTCTGCTCGTCACCGGCGGTGCGGTCGAAGTATGCTTCCCCGACCTGCTCAGGTCCGGCTGCCAAGGTCGACTGGTGCATGTCGGTGATCACGAACCCCGGCGCAACGGTGTTGGCACGGACAGCGATCAGAGACGAGTTCGGCCGCGAGGTTCTCTGCTAGTCGAACCACTGCCGCCTTCGAGGCGGCATAGGCGTCGTATCTCGGGAAGGGACCGGTGGCACCGCCCCCGGAGAACATCACGACCGAGCCATGGCTCTCCTTGAGCAGGGCCAGGTTCGCCTCGACCGCCAGGAGACTTCCGACAACGTTGACGTCGAGGGTCTCACGGAAGTCCTCGATGTTCCACGACCCGATCGGTCCTATCGGGGTGAGTGTCGCGGCGGCTGTGACGACGCCCGAGAGGAACCCGTTTGGCGCAACGCGCTCTTGAGCCCGCCGCCAGCCCGACTCGTCTCTGACGTCGAGGGTCACCGCAGCATGTGCACGAGGCCCGAGCTGGGGGATCAGTGACTCGACCGCGGCGCCGTTCGTTCCGCGACAGCGACAACCTCTGCCCCGTCACGGGCGAGGCCTGACCACAACGGCTCACCCGATGCCTCTACTAACCACTGATCGTCGGATCCTGTGACCGAGAAGTGGTTCGTTCATGATTTCTGCGCACGCTCGACACACGTCCAGGCATAATGCGCCGAAGCAAGGTCCCCGAGCAACGCCCGGCCATCCCGCGGCGAGGATGGCCTCGGCAAAATGGCTCCATTCGCGTACCCAGGACTCGTCCTGCTCGGAGAAGGTCACTTCCTCGGTCTCGGGCGGTCCGAGCTCCGGCTTCATGCGGTACGTGGTCAGCCGTTGTGGCCCGTAGGAGCGGACCAGTCCTTCGACGACCCATTTGGCTCGCTCACACGTGACCTCCATGGAGAACATGTTCTTCCATTCGGTCCAGCTGACATGGAGGAGAGCCCAGGGCGACATGTCGCCCACGCCGCCCCCGTCAGAAAGGATCAGCACCGCATTGTCGTCGAGCGGGCGCTTGCCAGAACTGCGTCTTGAGCAAGGAGCTGTGCAGGGAAACCGCTCCAAGCAACCAGTAACTCAGATCCAACAGATGCATTCCCTGATCGATGATCTCGCCGCCACCCGATCAGCGGGATCTGCACGCCACTCTCGTTCGTAGCCGAGTCGGCCTCCGTGACCGTAGCGACCACGCAAGTACAGGACGTCTCCGTAGAGGCCCGAGCGTGCTTCGGTGATTGCCCGGGCGATGCCGAGATGGAACCTGTGATTGAAGCCGACTTTGACCAGCCGGCCCACCCGGTCCTGGACCTCGAGAAGCTGGTCAACCTGTGTAACACCGATCCCCGCCGGCTTCTCAACGAGGACATGGGACCCTGACTCGAGTGCCCGACAACCCAAGTCGGCGAGTTGATCGTGGGTCACCGCCACGACGATGACGTCTGGCCGCAGCCCGAAGAGTTCCTCCACCGAGGGGCAAGCGACTCCACCAAAGTCTGCCGCCAGCGTCTCTGCTGATTCAGAGAGCAGATCGAAACATCCCACGAGTTGGTCCTGTCCAAGCGCCTCGGCTCGTTTCCGTCCCAGATCAAGCCACATCCGACGATCCCGACACGAAGGGTCGAGCGCTCCGTCATGCGTATTCCAAGGCATAGGCACCGTTGAACTCGAAGTCGAACGGCAGTTCCTGGGCACCCTGCTCCTCCATTGCCCAGTCGCGTGTCCTCGGGTCGGGCCGCATAGAGAAGAAGAAATCCGCCACCACCGGCTCCGACCAACTTGCCGCCAATGACACCGCTCTTTCTCGCGGTTTCATACAGGGAGTCGATCCGCGGATTTGCGATCTCCGCAGATCGCTCCCGCTTATGCATCCAGTGTTCGTGCATCAGCTCGGCGTAACTCTCGACGTCGCCCGCCACCAGGAGATTCCGGGCGGTCAGGCCCATTGCCTTTGTGTGATGGAGATTCTCGATCATGTCCTCGTCGCCCTTGGAGGGACCGTTCGTGCTGATCGGTTAGCACCTTCGAAGCGGACCACGCCATGCCTGTGTAGAAGAGCAGAAGCTGATCCTTGAGGTGGCGCAGAGTCGAAGCCTCTAGCGCCAGCGGTTCAACGACCACGCTGCCGTCGCGGTGGAAGGTGTACGCACAGATGCCCCCGTGTGCCGCGACGTATTGATCCTGCTTGCCGACGGGCTCACCCAGGACGTCGATCTCGATTTCACACGCAGCCTCGGCGAGGGGCCCTGGGGCGATGGTCGTGCGGCGAGCGTAGGACAGGCCCCGCAGCAGGCAGACCGTGAAGGCGCCAGACGAACCCATGCCAGTTCCGGCGGGCACGTCGGCAACGGAGGCGATCTCGAGAGGGTTGCCCTTCCAGTGGCGGAGGAGGACCTCGCGCAGAATGGGGTGCTGAATCTCTTCCGGGGTGTCGACCTCCTCGATCGCGGAGTACTTCATGCGATACCGACGTTGAAAGATGTCGTGCATCAACATGTAGACGTACTTGTCTATGGCACCCGACAAGACGAAGCCCTCATGGTTGCTGTAGTAAAGGGTAGGTAGGTACCGCCGCCGCCAAGGGAGATCCTCAGCGGCGCCCGGCTCAGAATGACGCTCACAGCGGGCTCATTGCGAGAGCGCTCCGTCCCACACCGAACGGGTTTTTTTCGAGCCATTCCACGGTCAACTCCACGGACTCCCGGATCGTCTTGGTTGGTTCCCAACCGAGCGCTCGGATCCTGGAGGTATCGAGCTGAATGAGAGGACTGTCTCCCACCCACCCCCTTTGCTCGACGCCGTACAGGATCTGCGGATGCAGACTCAGCTTTTCTGAGATGATCTGAACGGAATCGCGCACGAGCAGTGTCTCCTGATGTCCGAGGTTGTAAATGAACGTGCCGGACTCGTCGGCGTGATGATTGGCGGCATGCAGGATCGCCGCGGCGCAGTCTTGTACGTAGAGGTACGACTTTTGTTGAAGGCCGTTACCGAGCACCGACAGGTGATCAGGATCGCGCCTGAGCGCACGGAAGAAGTCGTAAACGTGCCCGTGCGTATAGCGCTCTCCCAGGATGGACACGAACCGGAAGATGAGGCCCGTGAACCCGAACCCGGCTGTGTATGCCTGGGATCAAACCCTCAGCGGCGAGCTTTGATGCGCCATAGAGAGATGTCTGCACGGGAAACGGGGCGTCCTCTGGTGTCGGGAAGACGTTTGGTTCGCCGTAGACCGAACCCGTCGACGAAAATCCGATCCGCCGTACGCCGGTGACCCTCATCGCCTCCAGAACTCGGGAGGTGGCGATGGTGTTCTGTTCGAGGTCGAGGGTCGGATGGTCGAGCCCGTATCTGACGTCGGCGTTCGCCGCCAGGTGGAAGACCCAGTCGCACCCATCCATGGCATCGACGAGAACCTCGAGATCGAGCATGTCGCCCTGCACGAGCCGATTGGCCGGATTATCCAGAAACGATTCGAGGAACTCTCGGTGGCCTGTCCGGAAATCGTCGACGACAACGACGGATATACCGGCAGCGGTGATCACGTCGGCAAGGTTGCTGCCGATGAAGCCGCCTCCGCCTGTGATACCGAGGCAATTCATCAAGCGTGACCGCCGCGGAGTGCGGGCGCCGCGAAGGACGGGTTCATTTCGTCTCGACTTTCTTGATCAGACGTTCAAGCCGGCAGCGAGGGCATCATTGTGGAACATCTTCACGGTGTCTAACGAGAACTCCTCGAGATCCTTTCCCAACGAGCCGAGTTTTGCGATGAGATCGGGAGTCATGGTGATGATGTGGCAACCGACGGCATCGGCCTGCACGGCGTTCAGCACCTCTCTCGGAGAAGGCCAGATCAACTCGCAGTCAGGCAAGTCCGCCGTGATGGCAAGCGCCTCCTTCACCACCGGGATGGGATCGACACCGGCGTCAGCGATCCTGCCCGCGAAAATCGAGAGGTTTGAGGCTGCGCCGTCCTGGACGGCCTCGGCCATGGTCTCAACCTGGCGCGGCGTAAAGATGGCTGTGACGTTGACCTTGATTCCGTCGTGGGACAGGGCCGCCACCTCTTTGGTCAAGGAGAGGCCCTTGGTGTTGGTCACGGGGACTTTGACGTAGACATTCTCGGCCCAGGTGGAGATGACCCGTGCTTGTCGGACGATGTCGGCGGGCTCATCGGCCAAGACCTCAAACGAAACCGGTTGCCGTTCGACGTGGACCAGCAACTCCTTGGCGAACGATTCGTAGTCGCTGAGGCCCGGCCTTTCGAATGAGCGTCGGATTCGTGGTGAACCCAGCGATCCGGGGATCCTTGGCAGCCTCGACGATCGACGTGAGATCCGCGCCATCCGCAAAGATCTTGACCTTAAGGCTGTCTCGTTGCACGCTGGTCACTTCCTTCCTGCCATCCCCGGGAGGGGGTGCACTTCTCCGCGGTCACTCTCTGGGCTGTTCATGTCCACGGGCTGCGTCACCGTACGGACTCCCACTTGGTCTCCGAGATGGCGAGGGGGGGGTGAGAGACCAGGAGGTGCCAGATCACGGCGCAGAGTCCTTCGGTGTGGGGCGTCACCTGGTCGGGATAGATCGGCGGGATCACGACACAGGCGTTGGCCACGCTTGCGGTATATCCGCCGTCACGTCCGACGATGCCGACGATCGCGGCCCCGCTCCGTCCGCGAGATCCAGGGCTCGAACCAGGTTCACCGACACCAGTCGTTCGGCGTCGCCACCGCCGACCGAGAACACCAGAACGCAGTCCTCGGGCCCGATCTTCGAGACCCTCAGCCAGGCTTCGAATGTAATTCCCAGCCCTCGTCGTTGGTCCGAGCCGTCAGCTCCGAAACGTTGTCCGTGGGGGCGTACGCCTCAAAGTTGCAGATCTTCCGGAAATCGTTGACTGCGTGCGACGCATGGCCGGCTGAACCCCCGACTCCGAGGATGAACAGCCGCCCACCTCCTCGCGGATGGCAGCCAGTTCGGCCACGCATCGCTCGACATCTTCAGGGTCGATCGCCGACAGCACGGCAATCGACTCGGCGATGAATTCCTACGCAAATTGGCTGTTGCGAGAATCCGGCAACGAGGAAACGCCACTGAAGGGGCTGGTCTGTCGCCTTGTTGTTTTCGGTCGCACCCATGAGATTCCTCCGGACCCGCGCGGTCTCATCGGCAAGTTGCCGATCAGTGCCCCGAATCTAACAATTCCCAAGGCCGCAGCCCGGCAACCTCCGGATCGGGTATCGGCCAGGAAGCCGTGCTGCTCAGCCGGCGTGTTCCGGAGCGGTCGTGGTCTCCTGTTGGCTTCGTCATGCGGGCCATTTCGAGGCTGGGTCGGAGTCGGCCGTCTTGACTACTTAACGACGTGAGAGCCTCATTGGAATCTGTCCAACGGTGCGCTGCCGCCTCGAGGGTGGAGTGCTATTCTGCCTGCGTGTACGAGGGTCCACGCCCAACGAACCGGGCGCCCCGCAACGTGGCGGAATCTCTCCGACCGGCCGTGGACGGAGTGTCCATCGTCGGGATGTCCGCCAGTGGAATCGACCTTCTGGCCGAAGCCCTGTTCCGTCTCGGAGCGGACCCCGTAGGGGGAGGGGCCCGGCGAGGCGGAGCGGCTGGGTGAATTCAACGGGCGGTTGATGGCCGCCGCAGGCGACCCGCCGGACCCCGCTCCCATCGAGCTGGCCCATAGCCTGGCGGCGAGCTGGCTGGACGAGGCCCGACCGCAGAAGTCCGACGTGTTCAGGGCGAGTCAATCCGAAATCAGGCGGGCGACCATGGCTCTGGGCCGATTGGCGGTTGTCATTCCTCGTTCCCTTCTGGTCCGCCGCATGGGATCTGCGTCCGGCGGTGATCCTGATCAATCGGGAACCGGGCGAAGTCGTCGGAGCGAGTACCTCGGAGTTTCGTGATCGTACGGACGCCCTAACGTGGTGGGACCGCTGCAATCGTTCCGCGCTGCTGCTCTGTTCGACCTATCCCTCCTTGGTCGTCAACTACGACGAGATGGTGAGCGAGCCGAAGTCGGCCTTGGCCCGGATCGTCGAGTTCCTCGACCAACTCGGACTGTCGCTTCCGGCGACATCGGAACCGCCGTTGAGGCGATCGAGAGCGCAGAGTCCGTCGTGCCGAGAGGCGGCCGACCAGTCTCGTGACATCGACGCACGCCACAGGACCTTGCACCACCTGCTGAACGAGCTCGGCGACTCAAGCGGTCACGGGCGGCCACGATGACGCCGAGCCTGATCGACGTGACCTCCCAGTTCTATGACGAGGACTACTACGGAACCTCGTACGACCAATCCGGCATCCCCTACTCGAGGGACACATCGGGAATGGCTCGACTACTTCGGCGGACTCGCCACGTCCATCGTGTCGACGCTGCACCCCGAGACGGTGCTCGACGTCGGGTGCGCGGTCGGCATGCTCGTCGAAGGGCTGCGCGGGCAGGGAGTCGAAGCCCGTGGCATCGACATTCGGCGTGGGCCATCGAGCAGGTCCCTCCCGGCTCTGCGGCCCTACTGCACGGTGGCTTCGGCCACGGACGAGATCGACGGCTCGTACGAGTTGATCACGTGCTTCGAGGTCCTCGAACATCTCCCGCCGTCACTGGCCGATGCCGCGCATCGGCAACCTCTGTCGACACGCGGACAGCGTGTTGTTCGCTTCGACGCCCGGATGATTTCGACGAGCCGACCCACCTCAACGTCGAGCCCGGTGGGCTACTGGGCCCAGCAGTTCCTGCGACACGGCTTCAGGCACGACGTCGATTACGATGCGTCGTTACGTCGCTCCGCACGCCATGTTGTTCCGTCGAGCTGCCATGACGCGAAGAGCTCTGGTGGCTGACTACGAGCGTGCGCTGTGGGAGACCAAGACCGAGCTGCGATCGACGTTGGCCGACCATCGGCGATTGGCTGACGATCTCGAGAACCTGAGGGTCAAGTCGAACACGCTGGAAGACAGCGCGAAATCAGCTTCAGACAGGAAACGACGGAGAACACGTGAGGTCGCCAACCAAAAAGAAGGAGAACGGCTGAGAAACTGGCCGCCTACCAGATGGTGCGCGAGCGTCGAGGCGGATCAGAAAGGCTTGCCACCCTGGTCAAGGCCCGGGAAGACGAAATCACGGCGGTCTACAACACCAGAATCTTCCGCTACGGATCGAAGCTGCGGAGCGTCTACGCCCGGCTCCGGCGAGAGAACGATCGCCACCGGAATGGTCGGTGTGCCGTTCTGCCGCCCGACGGTTCGTATCAGACATGGATCGAACTCTTCGACACGCTCGACGACGAGAGGGCGGCGAAGCTCGCGAGCCGAGGTGCAAGAGCTCTCGGAACGTCCCACGATCTCGGTCCTGATGCCGACCTACAACCCCCGATCGAGCTCCTGCGCACGGCCATCGAGTCGGTGCGGGCCCAGATCTACCAGGACTGGGAGCTGTGCATCGCCGACGACTGCTCGACCGACCCGCGGTGTCCGACGTCCTCGAGAGAATACGCGGCCGCCGATCCGCGAATCAAAGTCGTTCGCGTGACGAGAACGGGCATATTTCTGCGGCATCGAACTCCGCGCTCGACCTGGCCACGGGCAAATGGGTCGCCCTGCTCGACCACGACGACCTATTGGCCGAACACGCGCTGGCCCTGATGGCGATCGCAGCTGGCCGAGAACCCCGACGCCGGCATGGTCTACAGCGACGAGGACAAGATCGACGAGGCGGGACGCCGGCGCGATCCGTTCTTCAAGCCCGACTTCGACCCGCTGCTCCTCCTGGGCCAGAACTATGTCAGCCACCTGAGCGCATTCCGAAAGGACCTGGTTGACGGGTCGGGCGGATACCGCGCGGGTACGAGGGCAGCCAGGACTGGGATCTGACGCTCCGGGTGAGCGAGCAGCTCGTCGAGGACCCAGGTCGTCCACATTCCCCATGTGCTGTATCACTGGCGTACACACGCCAACTCGACGGCCTCGCTGGTTTCGGCCAAGCCCTACGCCGTCGATGCCGGGCGTCGGGCCGTGGTGGATCATCTGGCGCGGACGGGCCGGCCGGGCCGGGTGGCCCGGATCGGCAAGTCGGGCCACAACCGGGTCGCTTGGGATCTGCCGGAATCGCCGCCGTCGGTCAGTATCGTGATCCCGACCAAGGACGGTCGTCTGCTGCAGCGGTGCTTGGACAGCGTGCTGTCCTTCACGACCGTACCCCGACTTCGAGATGTTGGTGATCGATAACTCGAGCGGGACGCTCGCCACGTTGCAGTATCTCGAAGGTCACGACGACCGGGTACGGTGTTCCGTGACGAACGGCCTTTCAACTACGCGGAACTCAACAATGAAGCGGTCAATCGCACGACCGGCGACTTCGTCTGCCTTCTCAACGACGACACCGAGGTGATCTCCCGATTGGTTCACCGAAATGGTCGCGCAGGTCACTGACCCGGGGTCGGCGCAGTGGGCGCCAAGCTGTATTACGACGAGAGCCGGATTCAGCACGCCGGCGTGGTACTCGGAATCTACGGCGTCGCCGGTCACGTCTTTCGGCATGTTCGACCGCCTTTCGCCTGGGTATTTCGGCAACCTGCAGCTCGCCCGCCGGATGTCTGCCGTCACCGCAGCCTGCGTGCTGGTCCGGCGCGAGGCCTGGGACCAGGTGGGCGGAATGGATGCAGACAATCTCCCCATCGCCTTCAACGACGTCGATTTCTGTCTCCGCCTGCGCGAGGCGGGTTGGGAGATCGTCTGGTCACCCTACGCCGAGATGTACCACCACGAGTCGACAACTCGAGGCCCGGATACGGGGCCTCGGGCGGAAGCATTCAACCGCGAAGTCGACTACATGGAGTCCCGCTGGGGATTTGATATCCTGCGCCGCGATCCCTACTACAACCCGAATTTGTCGCTGGACGGAGAGGACTATTCGCTCGCCTGGCCCCCCCGCGGTCCACTCGTTTGAAAGCGCTCTTTCAGGTTCTGGAATGGAGGGAGCGTGCATGCTCACAATGGACCGTTCTGAGTCGCCAAAGTGAGTGTCCGCGTATCTACGCCCCGCAGAGCGATGCCGCCTCGTGATGGGATGGATCGCTGAGCAATGAGACGCTGTTGAGCAGCTCGGCTGCGTCGCGATAAGTGGAACCGCCGGCGTAACCGGCATGCACAGCGGCAGGTCCTGAATCCGATGCGACAAGGATTGGCGTACCGAATCGCAGCGCTTCGATGCATTCGCGGCCGATGTAGGGGCCCGGGCCGAGGTCGATGCAGACCGCCGCATGGGCGATGAGTCGCCAGAGGTCCATGCGGGTATCGATGGCCACGCGTCCCCTGAGCGAGCGGCCCTTCCAGGCTGATGCTGTGGCGGCTTCGATGACGACGACTTCGAGGTCGACGAAAGCCGCGGTGACCCAGGCAGCGGCGTCCGGCGGTGCCGAGTCCGGCCCGATCCGGTCGGAGAGCACCAGTTGGTACCCGGTGAACCCGAAAGCCATGATGATGATGCCGTTCAGCGAGGCGGTTGACTGGAATATGGAGATCGACAGTCGCATCGTCGCTTTTGTTTGCTGTGCCGACGAGACCGAGGCGTCGCCATCCGGCATCGTGTCCTTCGGGGCAGAGAGGAACAGTGCCTGCTTGGGGTCGACCTGCGTGACCATCGCCTCAATGGTGGGTGTGAGCTCGTCGACGATGACTGTTTGGCCGCCGGGCAGGCGTGCGGGCCAGCGCAGGTCCGCTTCCTCGCCAATGCCCTCGAGTGTGAAGGCGCCATCCGACCAGCAGGTTCCCGGCGGACCGGGCACGAGGACCGAGACCGGACCGCAGCGTGACGCTGCTCCCGCCAACAGCCGCGTGACATAGCGGAGCTCGGATCCCTCCTCGAGCCAATGGCGGGCGATCACGACGGTGCCGACGTGACTCATCGAGGGTCGTCGGGCGCCGTCGAGACTCTTCGGGAGAGATGTGAGACCTCAGCTCGCAACCGCGCCAGCTCCTCTCCGTAAACCCTGTTGATGTCTGCGGTGACTGTTTCCTGTGCCCTCAGTCGATCAACGAGCTGATCACTGTGGTCTGCCAGCGCCTGTGACGCCGCGGTCAGCGCCTCGAGGAGCCTCCGGTCGGCGCGCGCCCGAGATGTGCGAAGCCCAGGCGCGGAGCCGTCGGCGGAAGCTCGGAGTGTGCTTGATCTGCCGCGCGGCCATTACCTGGCCGAGCACCTGGAGGGCCGGGATCTCACGCGTGTGAGCCAGCGGGGCGGGCGATTCCGCCGGCGCTGAAAGCATGCCCGGAGCTTGCCCGTCGTTCATGAGATGGCCCTCGCTGTCACGTACCACTCGTTCCAAATCTCCTCCTCGTCAGGTCTGGCCAGGCCACATGACGGGCTGGTCCGGGTGAGGTGAGGGCTGAAGTAGGGATCACCTTCGCGGATGCAGGACTCCCAACGTTCAATGAACTTGAGAATGTCTCCGACGCCACCAGCCGTGCCCCTACTTGGAGATTCGTGGTGGATGAGCTCCGCACCCGGCTCGAACACGGTGGCGTAGCCAGCAGCGCTGGCCCGTAGGCAGTAGTCAACGTCGTTGAGGTCCACGCCGAGGGACTCGTCGAATCCTTCCAGCTGCTCGAAGACCGACCGTCGACTGGCCAGACATGCCCCCGTCACGGCAGCGGACTCGCGTGTCGCACTTGCCATGCGGAGGTAGCCGGACTTCTCGCCAGCGAGCCCGACGAGTGGGTGTCCGGCTGCTCCGCCAAGCCCGACGACCACGCCACAGTGTTGCAGGCGTCCGTTGGGGTACAGCAGCCGAGCTCCGACACAACCCACACCCGCACGGACGGCATGGCCGGTCAGTTGCGACAACCACCCGTCGCGCTGAGCTTCGATATCGTCGTTCAAGAAGAGCAATATGCTGCCGTGCGCGGCGGAGACACCCATGTTGTTCAGGCGAGCCCAGTTGAAAGGACTGGGATCGGAGAGCAGCGTGACATCGGGATGAGTGCTGAGTTCTTCCATCAGGGTCAGCATCTCCGGATCGGTCGATCCGTTATCTATCAGGACGAACTCGACGCGTTGCGTTCGGGTCGTCGCTCTGACGGAATCGACGCAGGTTCGGAGAAAACGGGCTGGTCGCGGAAGGGAATCAGAATGCTGACCAGCTGATCCGCGTCTCCTGAGCGCAGCACCTGATAGGAGCCGTGCGGACCCGTTGTCACCGTTCCGGGCTCACCTCGGCGACGGAGAGCCTCCTCTACGTGGAAGGTGCCGCGCACTCTCTCGTCGCGGGCCCTCGTCCTGTGGCAGAGCACCTCAGGGACGTGCACGACGCTCTGCGCAAGCTCGCACGCCGCAAGAGCGACGTCCTGTTCGAGTTCCGTGACGTTCTGTGCAACGAGCTCCGGCAATCTTCCGGCGACCGAGGAGCCGATGGCGATGGGACGACCGATGTAGCCCGTCGAAAGCAAGAAGTCCGGCGAGAAATCGGGCTTGAGCACGGGATGGACCGGCTCGCCCGTAGACAGGAGCAGGTCTTCGTCGGCGTAGAGGACATCGTCGGGACCGACGGTCGCCAGCGTTGCCACGGTGTCCGGCTCCCAGATATCCCCGAGTTCGATGAGCGCGACGCTCTCCGGTCCTCTCGCGGCGAACAGAGCGGTCATCTGGGCAGCGATCGGCGTGTCGGGTTCGCGCACTACCACCTGTACGCGCTTTCGAAGCCTGGTCGTGCGGTTCGACCGGAGGAGCTTTGCGACGCCGTCCAACCAGGGCGGCGTCGTCGAGATTTCGAGGCGCCACCCCAGCGAGGTCTGTCGGGCCAGCGCCTGAAGGGTCTGATCGGCCGTTGGTGCTGTGGCTCCTGCGACCACGGTAATCAGGCGCAGTAGGGGGACTGAGCGTGGTCGCGACGCCCTTGTGCGGGTGCGCGGCCGCGTCGCCATCCAAGCCGAGTAGGCGGAGGGATCCTCGGCCACGTCGGGGGGCAGCGGGGGGAGCTCTCGGGGGGCGAAGAGCACCCGTTCCACGCAGGCAATCTACCGGACACCACATGGCGGAACGCCGCGTTGGCGCAGGTGAGGGGAGACCTGCCACGATGCGCCGATGCGGAATCCAGACCGCTTGCTCATGGGCCCCGGGCCGTCGAATCCGTACCCGGCCGTGACGATGGCGCTCGCCGGCGCCCCTGCTCGGCCACCTGGACCCAGACTTCCTCGCCGAGCTCGACGAGACGTGCGACCGCCTGCGCCGGGTCTTCGGGACCGAGAACGCGCTCACCCTCCCCATCAGCGGCACCGGCTCGGCCGGCATGGAGGCCGCGTTCGTCAATGTGGTCCGATCCGGTGATGTCGTCGTGGTCGGGGTGAACGGTGTCTTCGGTGAACGCATGTGTGAAGTGGCAGACCGTCTCGGAGCCGAGGTGGTCCGGGTGGACGCCGCGTGGGGTGAGCCCCTCGACCCCGACCGGCTCGTGGCTGCGCACCCGGCGCCTGCGGTCATAGCACTCGTCCACGCCGAGACCTCGACCGGGGTGCGCAACGACGTCGAGGCAGTCGGTCGCCAGAAGGGTGACGCACTGCTTCTCGTGGACACGGTGACGTCACTCGGCGGCATTGAGGTCGCGGTCGACGAATGGGGCGTCGACATCGCCTACAGCGGGACCCAGAAGTGTCTGGGCGTGCCTCCGGGACTGGCGCCGCTGACCATGTCGGGGCGGGCGGTCGATCGGCTGGTCGAGCGGCCCAGCAGCTGGTACCTGGACCTGAACCTCATCGCTAAGCTACACCAGCGGCCCTGCCGGCGGGGGCCGCACCTACCATCACACGGCTCCGGTAGCGATGGTGGCCGCGCTCCACGCCGGGCTGGGGGCCCTGCTCGACGAGGGAGCGGAAGAGGTCAGGCGGCGACACGCAGTGTGTGGCCAGCTCCTCTGGGATGGACTCGAGCAGATGGGGCTCGAGCTCCTGGTGGCCAGGGAGCATCGTCTGCCTCAGCTCACGACGGTCCGCATCCCCGAGGGGGTCGACGATGCGGCGGTCCGGGCCAGTCTGCTCGACGACTACGGGATCGAAATCGGCGCCGGCGCCGGTCAGCTCGCCGGCCAGATCTGGCGCATCGGGTGCATGGGCCACACGGCGCGCCGGCGCAACGTGCTCGCCCTCCTGGGCGCGCTGGGGGAGGTGCTGGACCGGTGAGTGCGGCTCGCGCCGTGCGCCACGCACCGCTGCAGCTGCGAGGCCGCCGGGTGTTGCTGCGGTCGCTGACCGAGGACGATTTCACGGCCTGGCACGAAGTCCGCACCCGATGTGCCGACTGGCTGCTGCGCTGGGAACCCCGACCCAAGGGCGCACCTGTCCCTTCGGAGGACCGTCCCAGCTTCGCGGCGCGCTGCGGTATCCGCGAACGGGAACGCCACCTGGGCACCGGGTATGGCTTCGGGATCTTCGTCGGTGAGCGCTTCGGCGGCGAGGTGACGCTCTCGTCGATCCAACGCGGACCCTTCCAGAGCGGGGTCATCGGCTACTGGATCGACGAGGCGCTGGCCGGGCGCGGGTTGGTGCCCGAAGCAGTCGTCGTGACGTTGCGGTTCGCATTCGAGGCGATTTCGCTGCACCGGGTCGAGATCGCCATCATCCCGCGGAACACCGCAAGCCGCCGGGTGGTCGAGAAGCTCGGTATCCGCGAGGAGGGGATCGCGCAGCGGTACCTCGAGATCGACGGCGTCTGGGAGGACCACGTGCGCTACGGCATCACCGCCGAGGAGTGGGCGGTCCGGGGCAGCGGGCTGGTAGCCGAATGGATCGGCTCCTGATCGACTAGGTGTCCGCCGTGCCGAGCACCGAGGGCGAGTGCCGAAAGAACTGCTCAATGTCGTGCTCGTAGGTGTAGGAGCTCTGCGGGCGCCCCGTCTGTCGGCGCAGCCGGGTCGACCGGACGAACGTCCGAACCGCGCCGGCGCTGGTGGCGTTGTACGCGAAGCCCGTGGCGGCGAACCGCCGGGTGTCGACACCCCTGCCGTAACGCAGGAGGTCCTCGAGTTCGGACGGGAGGTCGAAGAGACGAGCCAGCGGCCGGATCTTCAGCGGGCTGAACGGTGAGAGCGGGACCAACCGGGTGCCGCAGATCGTGGCCACTTCACTCCAGGGCAGGCGACCATCGCCGGCAACGTTGTAGAGGCCTGGAATACCGGCTCGCGTGACGTGGAGGAGGGCGCGCACCACGTCGTCCTCCTCCACGAACTGCACCAGCGGATCGAATCCGAAGATGGCAGGGCAGACTGGTCGTGCGAGGTTACGGCTGATCGGGGTGGACAGGTGCGTGCCAAGCACATTGGCAAACCGCAGGACAGTGATCCGGGTCGCCGGGTTGTCTTCGGAGAAGTCTCGCACCAGCCCCTCGGCCTCGACGAGTGCACGCTCGACGGAGTTCTTCACCGGGCTGGTCCGTGCCGTGTCCTCGTGGAAGGTGTTCGGATCGGTGGCGGACGATCCGTAGACCAGGGTGGACGATTTCACAATGACGTGACGAACCGAGGAGCCGGCCGCGCCCGCTGCGGCAAGCAGGTTCATGGTGCCGATGACGTTGATCTCGTGCATCGCCCGTCGCGGGACGGTCACCGAGTTGGTGATCATGAAGGTGTGCAGGATGGTGTCGACCTGGGTTGCGTTCACGATCCTGCTCAGGATTGAGTAGTTCTGATCGGTGCGGACGAACTCGGCCCGCTCGAATCGGGACGGACGGCGCGTGGGCTCCGGTGCCGAGGATGACATCCATGCTGGGGTCCGACTCGAGCGCCTGGACCATCCGGCCACCCCAGAAGGTGTCGGCCCCCGTGACCAGGATGCGCCGGCCCATCAGCCGAACCAGACGCTGCGGCGGTCGCGCAGCATGTCGTAGACCGCCTCTTGAAGGCGAGAGCGAATGTGCTCGGACTCGTCCATGATCCGGCTCTTCGAGTAGCGCTCCTGGTCGGGCGGGACATCGAAGGAGACCGGGTCGAGCACGCGCAGCTTGAACTTGGACGGGAAGGGCACGAGGACGCCGAGCGGGCCCAGGGCGAGCATGTTGGCCGTGATGGGCAAGTAGGGCACACCCAGCGCTCGGGCCACGTTGGGGAGCCGGAAGACGATCGGCATGGCCTCCTCCGACCCGACGACGGCAATGGGCACGACGGGAACGCCGGCCCGCATGGCGATCTCGACGAAACCGCCACGCCCGAAACGCCGGAGTTGGTAGCGGTCGGTGTAGGACTTCGACGGCCCCTTCGTCCCTTCTGGAAAGACCAGCGCCAGCTGGCCTTCTTCCCGCAGCAGCCGGTAAGCGTTCAGCGGCTGTGCCGGCACCCCGCCCGCTCGGGCCCACAGCGTCCCGACGACTGGGAGCGTGCGGAAGAAGTACTCGGCCAGGCCGTACACCGGGCGCTCCAACTCCTTCTCCACCCCGTGCATGATCACCGGCGCATCCGAGGGGATGGCGCCGGCATGATTGGCGACGAGCAGGGCGCCGCCCTCGCTCGGGATGTTCTCGAGTCCCTCCCACTCCGCCCGGAACCACTTGGAGTAAATGGGCTCGTAGAGCGCCCGCACCACGGCCCGGGTTCGCTCCGAGCGACCCCACTCGTCGACGTCGGACATCCGCGGATCCTCGAGATCCTCGCCGTCGTCCTTGGGGATCCGGATCGGCACGACCGCCGTCGTCGACTGGTTCTTCTCGCCCGCCACCGCGCGACCGTCGGCCATCGGCGCCATGGTACCGAGCGCCGGGTCTTCCGTTCCCGACGTCGTCGTTCGGGTGGTCCCGGCGGTGGCCCGCCGGGCGTGGCCTTCGCCGTTAGGGGCGGGCGGCGCCGATCAGGCCTTCGGTGAAGATCGGGGAGTACGAGACGGTGGAGCCCGTGAAGGGAGCCTGAATCACCGTGGCCGCGCCATAGGGCCCCGAGCCCGTGTACATGACGACGTGGTCAACCGCGTCATCGCCGTCGAGGTTGTAATAGAAGAGGAGGTCTCCGGGCTGCAGATTGGCCAGCGAGACGTGCTGGAGCGCCGGCCACTGCGTCTCGGTCGTCCGCGGGATGGAGACGCCGGCCTGGGCCCAGGCCCATTGGACCAGCCCCGAGCAGTCGAATCCGACGCCAGGTGTCTCGCCGCCGAAGACGTAGGGGATCCCGAGCTGTGAGACGGCCGCCGCCACGGCTGCCATCTGCGTCGAGTTGCCTTGCGACGAGCCGGCGATCTCGCCCTGGTAGCCCGACGAGCCGGCGGCACCGTTCGCCGCGTCGGTCGCCGCGGCGCCGCTGGACGACCCTCCGACGGCGCCGGCCACGGTGGCGGCAGCGGCCGCTGCAGCGGCAGCCTGCTGGCGCGCCGCCTGACTGGCCGCCTGGGCCGCGGCAGCTGCTTCTTGCTGTGCCTCTTGGATTGCGGCTTGCGCAACCTCTGCGGCCAGCTGTCCCTGCACCTGGCCGAGGGTCGCCTTCGTGGTCGCCGCTTCCTGCTCGTTGGCGGTGGCGAGCGACTTGGCCTGTGTTGCTTCGGTCTGCGCCTGCGCTGCGTCGGCCTGCTCCTGTGCCTGCTCCGAAACGAGCTTGGACTCGGAGCGTTCCAGCGCACCCTCGTCGCTCTGGAGGTTGCCGACGATCTGGTTGGTGTACTGGTTGCGGGCCACGCTCTGGCTGGCCGATTGGGAGAAGTACGACGCGAACCCGGTCTCGGGTGTGCCGTAGATGTACGCCTGGACGGCATCGTTGGCGACGAGGTGCTTGTCCACCTTGACCGCCGCCTTCGCGCTCGACGAGCTGCGCGGCGAGGGACTGCTCCTCGCTCTGGTCGTTCTGCAGGGTCTGGACGGCCGTGTTGTACTTGTCGTCGAGGATGGAGGTCTGCTGTTCCTCCTGGGCCAACGTCGACTCGATCTGCGCCACCTGTGACTCCGTCGAGTTGATCTGTGACTGGTTGGGCGCCGGTCCAGGGAGCGTGGTGGAGGTCACCGCTCCGGCCGCGCCGAGAGGAAGGAGCCATGAGCCCAGGGCTCCTGCGATCAGCGTCGCTCGAGCGATCCGCGTCCGCCCGCGCACAGTGTTCCGACAATCCACTGCACCCACCTGCGAAATCGTAACTGCTCCCCGGTGGCAAATCAGTCACCCCCCGGTTGCCGTCCGGTTGCAGGCCCAGTTCGCGTGCTCTTCACGCACGAGCCGAACTCGTGTGCAGCGGGATCGATTGACCCGTCGCGCGCTCCGTTCGTAGGGTGCCTGGGCGTGGAAGGCGTGGTCGAGATCTCCCAGGGTCGCCTGCGCGGGGTGTGGAGGAGCGATCACTGGTCGTTTTCCGGCATCCCCTATGGCAGGGCACCCGTCGGCGAGTTGCGCTGGCGTCCACCCCTGCCGGCCGAGGCCTGGGACGAGATCAGGGACGCTTCGACGTTCGGCGCCATCGCACCCCAGTCGGCGGCCGTGCCCGGGATCACGACGCCCGCCGATCCCGGGGCGACGGAGCCACACAGCGAAGACTGCCTGTCCCTCAACGTCTGGACGCCGGACCTTCCCGAGACGCCCACGTCGACGCCGGGGCAGGGCAGGCCGGTCATGGTGTGGATCCACGGCGGCGGCTTCACCTCGGGCAGCGGCTCGGTCTTCCTCTACCGAGGCGGCAGCCTCGTGCGCAACGGCGACGCCGTCGTCGTCACCATCAACTACCGGCTGGGCGCCCTCGGGTTCCTCGGCCACCGAGCGCTGGCCGACCCCGACGGCCTGGTGGGCAACTGGGGCATTCACGACCAGGTGGCCGCCCTCCGCTGGGTGCAGCGACCACATCGCCGCCTTCGGGGGCGATCCCCACAACGTGACGGTCTTCGGCGAATCCGCCGGTGGTTTCAGCGTCTCGGCCCTGCTCGGGATTCCCGCCGCCTCCGGGCCTGTTTCGCCGGGCCATCGTGCAGAGCGGCGGCCCGTGGGTCCACACGGTGGAGGAGGCGGAGCGAACGGCGGAGCGGCTGGCCGCGGTCCTGGGCGTCGCCCGCCCCAGCCGCGCACTCCTCCAAGGGGTACCGGCATCCGAGTTGGTCGCGGCCACCGAGGAGCTCGGCCGCCGGCGGCCTGACCCGGGGATGCTGCCCTTGCCCCACCTTCCGGTCGTCGACGGGCGCCTGACTGCCCCGGCATCCGCTGGCCGCGGTGGCAGACGGTGCGGCGGCCGGTGTCGACCTGCTCATCGGAACGAACCGCGACGAGCTCACGCTGTTCGGTCTGGGCAATCCCGCCCTCGCGGCGCTCGACGCGGATGGCGTGCGGCGCTGGTTCGTCAATGCCGTACCCGACATGTCGGCCGACGAGTTGCTCGACGACTACCGCGCCGCCAGGCGCGGCCGGGGAGAGCCGGTCGAACCGCGCGATCTCTGGGTGGCCGCGGGCACCGACGTCGTCTTCCGCTGGCCCAGCCTGCAACTGGCCGCCGCTCACGGAGTGCACGGCGCAAAATCGTTCGCCTACCTCTTCGACTGGGACTCACCGGCCTTCGAGGGAATCCTCGGGTCGTGCCACGCACTCGAGTTGCCCTTCGTCTTCGGTTGCCGTGGAGGAGCCGGCCGTCCAGATGTTCTCGGGCAGCGGGCCCGAGGTCGAGACGCTGTCGCGGAACATGCAGGCGGCCTGGCTCGCCTTCGCCCGTGACGGCGATCCGTCACACGACGGGATCGGCGAGTGGTCGGCCTGGGAGCCCGAGTCCCGGATGACCATGATGTTCGGGCCGCACACGGGTATCGTGCCCGCACCGCGCAACGACGAGCTCGCCGTGCTGGAGCGGCATCGGCCACTCGTGCCGATGGCCTAAGGCGCCGCCTTCTCGAGGACGAAGGGGGAGATGGCGGATGCCGGTGTGGCGATTGCTGCGTGTCCACTCGGGTGCCCCGGCCAGCCGGAACGACGTGACGACGCGGAACAGTCTCCTCCAGCGAGACGCGGATCTCCAGGCGGGCCAGGTGGGCACCGAGGCAGAAGTGCACGCCGTGACCGAAGGAGAGGTGGGGGTTGGGATCGCGTGAGACGATGAACCGATCCGCCTCCTCGAACTGCGCGCGATCCCGGTTGGCCGAGCCTTCCCAGACGACCACCTTGTCGCCCGGGGCGATGCGCTGACCGGCCAGCTCGCAAGGCACCGTGGCCGTCCGGCGTTTCGACGGCGACGGCGTCGTCCAGCGCAGGATCTCCTCGACGGCCAGCGCCATGGGCGCCCGGCCCGCCCGCAGCTGGACCAGCTCGTCGGGCCACTGGTCAAAGGCCAGCATCGATCCGGCAATCGCGTTGCGGGTGGTTTCGGCCCCCGCCGAGAACAGCAGCGAGAAGAAGGCCGCAAGCTCGTCCTGGCTGAGGACCGGGGGATCGGCGTCAGGAAGGTGGGCGTGGATCACCGACCGACAACATGTCCGGTCCCGGATCGGCGCGCTTTTCGGCAATGAGGTCCGTTCCGTAGCGGGCGAGAAAGTCGACCGCCTGCTGTCGCTGCGGGCTCATGGAGAGGAAATCGGACTCGTCGGGGATGTCGAAGATGTGTTCGACCGCGGCGAAGAGTTGGTGGCGGTCGGCCTCGGGCACTCCGAGCAGCACGCAGATGGCCTGCATCGGTAGCTCCGCCGCGCACATCGGTGAGGAAGTCGCACTCTGCGTCGACGCCGGAGAGCAGTTGTCGCATCCGCCGACGCAACTCGTCCTCCAGCCCGCGCACGGCGGCGGGCGTGAGGGCCCTTGGTGACCAGCCTTCGGATGCGGGCGTGCCGTGGGTCGTCCATCATGTTGAGCACGATCCCGGCCACTGGCAGGTCCTGAATGATCGTGCCCCCGTAGGGCCGGTCTCCACCTGTCTCGGAAGAGAACGTCTCCGGGTCGTTCAGGACCCGGAGCACTTCGTCGTAGGTCGCCACGGACCAGAATCCCTCTGCCGTCGGGAGTGTGGCTGGTCGGAGCGTGCCACCAGACGGGCGCCAGCGCACGATGGCGTCGGAAGAGGTCATGGGGGAACCCCTGCGCGAACGTGTCGAGGTCGGTCAGATCCATGCCGTCCAGCGACTCGCCCATCGGCCCAATCCTCACGAGGCGACCCTTGGCGGTCAAGAATGGGCGGCACGGGGGCGTAGCCCAATCGGCAGAGGCAGGGCGCTTAAACCGTCCCAAGTGAGGGTTCGAGTCCCTCCGCCCCCACCCGCAGCGGAGACGGCAAGCGAGCGGCACCCGATGCGCTCGTGTCGCACGTTGCCGTCGACGGGGGAGCACGCCGATCCCCCTCGCTGCGCCGATCCGGCCGACCAAAGAGTCGACGGACTTGACATATTCCGATATAGACATACGATTTGCGGATGGCCCGGGCTGCCACCACCTCCGACGTCTTCAACGCGATCGCCGAAGTGCACCGTCGCGACATCCTCGATGTGCTCGTTGCCGGAGAGAAGCCGGTCGGGGCGATCGTCGACGACCTGGCGATCCCTCAGCCGCAGGTGTCCAAGCACTTGCGCGTGCTGAGCGACGTGGGGCTTGTCGAGTCACGGGCGGTGGGGCGCCGCCGTCTGTACCACCTGAATCCCGCGTGCCTGCGGCCGCTCCACGACTGGGTGACGAAGTACGAGGTGTTGTGGAACGAGCGGCTCGACAGGCTGGACGACTACCTGAGCGAGCTGCAGCATCAGGAGGAAGGGCCGGACCAGCACGCACAGGGAGCACCATGACCGCGACTCGGCACGGCTCGGCGACCTTCGCATTCACCGACCGCACCGTCACCATGACGCGAGCGTTCGAAGCGCCGATGACGCTGGTCTTCGAGGCCTTGACCAAGCCCGAGCACATCAGCGTGTGGTTCCCCGCGGATGACGCGCCGCTCCACATCTGCGAAATCGACCTGCGCGTGGACGGGAACTACCACTTCGCCTGGTACGCCCCGGGCGGCGTTGCGTGCTCATTCCGGGGCGCCTTCCTCGAAATCGAATCGCCCGCGGGTTCGTCCGCACCTGGCTGTTCGAAGGGTGGCCGGACGACGAGGCGATCGAGACGGTGACCCTGACCGAGGAGGACGGAATCACGACGATGACCGAAATCCTCGACTTCAAGGCTCCAGAGCACCTCGGTGATCACTTCCAAGAGAACGCGGGCGCGCAGGCGAGCTACGACAAGCTGGACGCACTGCTGGCCGACATGCGGGGGAGTCGCGCCTAGAAGGGGTCAGCCGATCCCGGCATGCGAAGCACGAACCTCGACTCCGCGGCGCTGCCTAGTCGAGAGCGATCTCCCGCAGCTTCCCCGTCTCGACCTCGTAGACGAAGCCGCGGATCTCCTTCTTGGCGATGAACGGGTTGGCCCGAATGCGCGCCGCGGTCTGGCGCACGTCCTCGTCCGCGTCGGGAAACGCCTCGAGGGCGAAGCTGGGGCGCAGGCCCGTGTCGGCGAGGATCTGATCCTTGACGGCGTCGTCGACGAAGGTCTCCATCCCACAGTCCGTGTGGTGGATGAGGACGATCTCCTCGGTCCCGAGCAGGCGCTGGGAGATGACCAGGCTGCGCAACGCGTCCTCCGAGGCCACCCCGCCTGCGTTGCGGATGACGTGGGCGTCCCCCTCCTCCAGCCCAAGTGCCTTGGCCGGGTCGAGCCGGGCGTCCATACAGGCGAGCACGGCCACCTTCTTCGCCGGCGGCAGGGCGAGGTGCCCCTTGTCAAAGGTGGCGACGTAGTCGGCGTTGTTGCCCAGCAGTTCGGATGTGGCACTCATGGGGAGCCTCCCGTTCGGTTGGTTTACAACTAATTCTATCGGGATAGTAGGATATAGCGAGCCGCACCCGCTCATCCGGGTTGTTCCCCGCCGGACGCGACCGTTCTCCGGCGTGGAGCGCGCCCACGTCGAGATTGCCGTTCTCGGTCCTCTTTCTCTCCGCGGCTGCGCCGCGCCCTTCGCAAGGCCCGCCGCCCGCGACCTGGTGGCGTACCTGGCCCTGCATCGGGAAGGAGCGAGCCACGCCCAGTGGTCCCTGGCTCTGTGGCCGGATCGGGCGGTGTCACCGGCGACGATCCACTCCACCGCCTCCGATGCGCGACGGGCCCTGGGCGCCGACCCGTCGGGCGGAGCCCGCCTCCCCCGAGGGCGGTCCCTCCGGCTGTCCGACGACGTCACCACCGACGTCGAGCGATTCGCCCGGCTGGCCTCGGACCGGGACCCGGACCGTCTCTGTGGTGCGCTCGCTCTCGTGCGCGGTCCGTTGCTGACCGGACTGCGTCGGGGGGACTGGGCCGTGTTCGACGGCACCCAGGCCGCACTCGAGAGCCTCGTCGTCCACACGGCGCTCCGGGCGTCGCTCGCACTGGTCGCCGCCGGTCGGCCGGACCGTGCCGCCTGGGCCCTGCGGAGGGCCCTCGTGGTCAGCCCCTACGACGAACGCCTCTATCGGGCTCTCCTCGAGGCCACCGCCGCCCAGGGCAATCGGGTGGCTCTCGGCTCCACCATGGCCGAGCTCCTGGCCCGAGCGGGCGAGGCACGGGCGACGCTGGGCCTGCCATCATCGACGAGGCAAGAGTCATCCCTGGTCAGCGCCCTCCACCCGGATACGACGGCGCTGTATCGCCGACTGGTGGGCCGCCGGCCTGCGACCGGAGGGCGTCCCGCCAGGCTGTAGGGTTTCGTCCCGCCATGGCGCGCAGCTCTTCGGGAAAATCGGTCGCTCGCGCCGCCGCCACGGGCGGCGGCGCCACCTACCGCGGCCAGATGCCGGTCAACTGGTACGCCGCGCTGGTCGTCATCGTCATCATCGGGCTGGGTTCGGTCGCGTTCGCCAAGTACCACTACAACCAGACTGCCGCCGCGGTCGAGCCCTCGACCACCACGACCTGGCATGCCGGCCTGGCCGTCGACATCTGCGGGAAGACGCAAGAAACGCTGCCCGCATCGCCGGCGTCGAGCACCACCGGTCTCATCACGACGGGCCAGGGTGTGCTGCTGATCGCGCCGAAGAGCTCGAGTGAAGCCGGCAACAACGCCACCCTCGGCAAGTTCGCCTCGGAGTACACCGGCTTCACGCTCACCAACACCTCCATCAAGTACCCCGTGGGCAAGGCGACCCTCTATACCAACGGCGAGAAGTGCCCGGCGGGCACGCCCGACGCCGGCAAGGTCGCCGACGTGAAGGCCCGGTCGTGGGTGCTCACGACGAAGACGGTGAAGAGCGGGCAGGAGCAGACCGAGACCGGTGGGGCGACCACCTTGAAGCCGGCCAGCCTCAAGTTCGAGAACCGCCAGCTCATCACCCTCGGCTTCGTGCCGGCCGGCACGGAGCTGCCCAAGCCTCCGGGCTCCACCATCCTCGGTCTGGTCCAGGTGCTCAACGGAGAGCAGCCGGTGGCGACCACCACGACGACCCTCCCGGTCACCTCGACCACTGCCGCCGCCTCAACGACGACGTCGAGCACGACGGCCGCGACCACGACCAGCACGACCGCGGCCACCACCACCTCGACCACCAAGCCTCCGTCAACGACGACTACGACGAAGTAATGAAGGCAGTCGTCCTCGTCGGCGGCGAGGGGACGAGGTTGCGGCCCCTGACCCTCACCGCGCCAAAACAGATGCTGCCGATAGTCGGCGTGCCCATGATCGAGCGTGTGCTGGGCCACCTGGCCTCTCACGGCGTGGACGAGGCGGTGCTCTCGCTCGGATACCTCCCCGATGCCTTCATGGAGGCCTACCCCGAGGGGACTGTGGCCGGTGTGCATCTCACCTACGCCGTCGAGCCCGAGCCGCTCGACACCGCCGGTGCGGTCCGCTACGCCGCCACCTTCGGTGCAGTGGACGAGACCTTCGTCGTGGTCAACGGGGACGTACTGACGGACCTCGATCTCAGCGCCCTCATCGAGTTCCACCGGGCTCGAAACGCCGAGGGCACGATTGCCCTTCACCCGGTGGCCGATCCTTCGGCCTTCGGCGTCGTGCCAACCGACGAGGAGGGCCGAGTCACTGCGTTCGTCGAGAAACCACCACGCGACGAGGCCCCCACCAACGAAATCAACGCCGGTACCTATGTCCTCGAACCCTCGGTCCTCGCTCGCATACCCGACGGAGGTCGCGTCTCCATTGAGCGGGAGACCTTTCCGGCCATGGTGCGCGATGGCCGTCTCTTCGCCCTGGCGGACGAGGGCTACTGGCTCGATACAGGCACTCCGGCCGCCTTCCTCGAGGCGAACTTCGACTACGTCTCGGGCCGGCGCGGCATACCTGTCGCGCCCGACCTGGTGGCCCAGGGGGAGCTCCTCGTCGAGGGGCGGAGCGACCTGGCGGGAGACATGATCGGTCGGTCGGTCATCTTCGCCGACTGCGTGGTGGAGGCCGGTGCCAGGGTGGAACGCTCCGTGCTGGGTCGCGGGGTCACCGTGTCACCGGGAGCGATCGTCAGTGACAGCGTCGTGATGGATGGCTGCCACGTGGCCGCCAACGCCAAGGTGGCGGGCTCCATCATGGGTCCACGGTCCATCGTCGGGCAGCGCGCCGATGTTCGTCCGGTGTCCGTCCTCGGTGCCGACGCCGTGGTCTCGTCCGGAACGGTGGTCGACGGCGAGCGCGTCGCAGGGTAGAAAGACCCGCGCATGCGCGCGCTCGTGACAGGAGGAGCGGGTTTCATCGGGTCGAACCTGGTGGACCGGCTCCTCGTCGAGGGATATGAGGTCGACGTCGTCGACGACTTCTCTACCGGGTCGCTCTCGAACCTGGCCGATGCCCGCGGCAGCGCCGGGCGTGCCCTGACCATCCACCATCTCGACATTTCGGTCCCCACGGTGGTCGAGCTCATGGTGCGTCGCAGGCCCGGGCTGGTCTTTCACCTGGCTGCCCAGCCAGACGTCATGGCCTCGGTGCAGAGCCCGACCCTCGATGCCACGGTCAACGTCGTCGGGGCCCTCAACATCCTCGAGGGCGCGCGCCAGGCCGAGTCCGAGCGGGTGGTCTTCACGGCGAGCGGTGCGACCCTGTACGGGGAGCCCGATCCCGAGGACCTGCCCGTCCGTGAGTCTCATCCACACAAGCCGCGCACGCCCTACGGCGTGTCCAAGAAGACCGTCATCGACTACCTGGCCGTCTATCGCGAGCTCCACGCCGTCGAGTTCTGCGCCCTGGCCCTCGGTTCCGTCTACGGACCGCGCCAGGACCCACGAGGGGAGGGCGGCGTCGTCACGGCGTTCGCCGAACAGATCGTGCGCAATGCGCCGGTGACGGTCTACGGCGACGGGGAGCAGACGCGCGACTTCGTCTTCGTGGACGACGTGGTGGACGCGTGCATGCGGGCCACCACGCGCGGCGGGGGTCTCGTTTGCAATGTCGCGCACCGGGCGCGAGACAAGCATCAACCAGTTGCTGTCCACCCTGGCCGGCGTGGTTGGGCAGGAGGTGACGGCCATCAGCGCGCCCGCCCGCCCCGGCGAGGTGCTGCGTTCGAGCCTCGATATCGAGCGGGCCGCCATCCAACTGGGCTGGCGGCCATGGACCAATCTGCACGACGGCACCCGGGCCGTGGTCGAGTTCCTGCGCGAGCGTTCGCAGTAGGCGCCACCGGGTCTGGGGCCGTACCACCCAGGCGGGGACCGCTCAGCGGAAAAGGTCTTCGGCTGGGGGGCGGATGACCTCGGCCCGGACGGACGCGGTCCGCAGCCACTCGGAGGGCACGCCGCGCACGATCGCGACCGGCACCCCGCGGTCCTTCCCCATGACCAGCTCGGCGGCGGACGCGATCTCGTCAGCCACGCAGACCTCGGTGGCCACGAGTTCCCGGCCCCCTGCGTCGCGCGTGCCGCGCAGGTCCACAACCGCGGCCACACCGGCGCAGCCGATTGCGACATCGGTGACGCCGCGACGCCAGGGGCGCCCAAAGGTGTCACTCACGATCACGCCGACGTCCACCCCGAGCGCAGCCTGGAGACCCGCCCGGATCCGGCGAGCCGAGCGGTCCGAGTCCTCAGGCAGGAGCGCCGCGATCCCATCGTCCACGTTGGACAGGTCGACCCCCGCATTGGCGCAGACGAAGCCGTGCCGGGTCTCACTGATCACCAGCTCGCCCCGGCGGCGCACGATGCGCACCGATTCCTGCTCGACCAGCGCCAGCTTGGCGGCGGGGTCGCCATGGTCCACCGGGACAAGCCGCCCCTCCGCTTTCGAGACGATCTTCTGTGTGACCACGACGACGTCGCCCGTGCGCAGCGCCGCCCCACCCGATGGAGCCTCTGCGATGAGCCGCGCCAGGTCGGTGCCCGGAAGCACCTCGCCCAGGCCCGCCACGGGCAGGATGCGCAGGCCCTCAGCCTCCGGCATCGACCACACTCCGGGCCAGTGCCGCCGCCCGCTCCGGTGAGCTCATGACGGTCTCGGCCACCACGCAGCGCACGCCCTCGGCCTCGACTTCCTCAGCCCGCCCGGCGTCGGCCGTGTCGATGACCAACGTGCCCACCCACGGAGCGTAGAGGCGGGCCACCCCGACGACAGACGGCTCCGTTCCCAGCTCGGCCATCAACCGGTCGGCAGGGCCCTTCAACGCGGCGCCCGCCACGATGGGTGAGACGGCCACAACGCGCTCGCGTCGAGCGGACACGGCGTCGAGGACACCCGGAACGGCGAGGAGGGGGCCGATGGAGACGATCGGGTTGGACGGGCAGACCACGATCGTCTCGGCCCCCTCCAGGGCGTCGAGCACCCCGGGACCAGGCCGGGCGGCGTCCGCTCCGTCGAAGCGAACCGCGCGCACCGCCACTTCGTGATGGAGCCGGACGAAGTAGTCCTGGAAGCTGACCTCCGTCCCGGCTGGACCAAGCGGGCTGGGCGTCGCCCAGGGTCACCCGCGTGCGCAGCGCATCGTCCGTGACCGGCAGGAGCCGGATCGCGACGCCCCGCCGCGCCGCCAGCGTGGCCGTGACGGTGCCCAGCGTCGCTCCGGCGGCCAGGCTTCCCGTGCGAAAGAGGTGGGTGGCCAGGTCTCGATCACCCAGAGCGAACCAGTCTTCGCCGCCGATGCTCGTCAGCTCGGCCAGGACGTTCCAGGTCTCGCCCGTCACCCCCCAGCCGGTCTCGCGGTTGTCCATGCCGGCCAAGGTGTAGGTCACGGTGTCGATGTCGGGGCTGATGTGCAGGCCGTGCAGCACCATGTCGTCACCCACGTTGACCAGTGCCGTGATGTCGGCGGGGTCCATGACGCGCACCAGGCCCGAGAGCATCCGGGCGGCGCCGACGCCGCCGCACAGGGCGACCAACACGGGGTGAGCATAGAGAGCTGGCTCGGGCGGTCGGCGCGGGCGGCCCTGGTACGATCGCCGCCCGCCATGCCGCAGCAGATCGCCCTGGACCGGCACCGCACCGTCGTCTCCGTCCTGCGGGAGGCCGCGTCCGTCAACGGGGACGTCGAGGCCTACGTGGAGCCGGCCACTCGGGGGACCACCCGCCGCAGCCTGACCTTCGGGGCCTGGGACCGTGCCGCCGACGGCGTGGCCGGTCTCCTGGCCCACCACGGGGTAGGGAAGGGCGACGTGGTCTGCCTGCTCCTGCCCGTCCTCCATCGACTACGCCGTCCTTTACGCGGCCCTGCAACGCCTCGGCGCCATGACCTCGGGAATCAACCCCCGCATGGGGGCGGCAGAGGTGGCCTCCATCGTCGAACGGGCCGCCCCGGTCCTCGCCGTCGTCGACCCCGACGCGGGGTCGCTGCCCCCCGGTACCTCGGTCGCGACGCTCAGCCGCGCCGAGGCAGCGGCCGCGTGGGGCGGTCCGCCGCCCGGTGGCTGGCCCGAGCTCGACTCCCACGATCCCGTCGCTGTGGTGTGGACCAGCGGCACGACCGGCCGGCCCAAGGGGGCGGTCTTCGACCATGCCAACCTGGCCGCCGTCGCCCGCGGCACCGACCTGCTCAGCCATCCCGGCGACCGCCGTCTCTCCCCGCTGCCCTTCGCCCACGTCGCCTACATGACCCGCGCCTGGGACGAGGTGGCGCACGCCGTCACGACCGTGATCACCCCCACGCCTTGGAAGGCCGACGACGCCATCCGGATCATCGCCGAGGAACGCGTCACCGTGGGTCAGGGCGTGCCCACCCAGTGGGCCTTGATGCTCGCCAGCGCCGAACTCGAGCGGGCCGATCTGAGCTCCCTGCGCATCGTCAGCACGGGTGCCGGCGCGCACGACGGCCGCCATGATCGCCGAGATGCGCCAGCGGTTCGGCGTGCCCGTCGTCGTCCGTTACACCTCGACCGAGGCCTCGCTCGGCACGGGGACGACGCTCGACTCGAGCGACGAGGAGGTGGCGACGACGGTGGGCCGCCCCGTCCCTGGCGTGGAGTTGGCCATCGTCGACGACGAGGGCGCGGCGCTGCCCGACGGGGACGTCGGGCGGGTGCTGTTGCGCTCGGACGCCGTGATGCGCGGGTACTGGGGCCAGGGGCCCGGTGCCGGCCGTACCGTGGCCGAGCTGATCGATGCCGAGGCGACGGCGACCGTCCTGGCGGCCGACGGATGGCTGACGACGGGAGACTTCGGCGTGCGCCTCGAGTCGGGCAACCTGCAGCTGGCCGGGCGGGCGCACGAGCGCTACATCCGCGGCGGCTACAACATCTACCCGGCCGAGGTCGAAAAGGTGCTGGCCACCCACCCGTCGGTGGCCCGGGTCGCCGTGACCGGTGTGGCCGACGACGTGCTGGGTGAGGTGGGCGTCGCCGTGGTCGTGGCCGCCGCCGGAGCCGCAGCCGGAACTGGCCGAGCTGCGGTCCTACTGCGCCCGCTCGCTCTCGGACTACAAGGCGCCAGACGCCCTGGTCGTGGTGGACGAGCTCCCCTTGACCCCCATGATGAAGGTCGATCCGGCGGCCCTGGCCGCCCTGGCCGAGCAGGGGGCGGCCGAACGGCGCGCCGGCCTGGCCCGGACTCGCGTCCCGGGCTCCCAGGTGCTAGGCAGTGACCCCACCCGGGCGGCGGACAAGAAGGAGCGTGCATGAGCCCCACCACCAGAGTCGGCGAATCCGACCCCACCCGCGGCACGGCGCCCGAGGCGATCACCCCGGGACGCTACGTCGGCACGGTCGCCCTGGTGACCGGCGCCGGCTCGGGCATCGGCCGGGCCACGGCGCGCCGCCTGGCCGCCGAAGGGGGAGCGGTGGCCTGCCTCGATATGGCCGAGGACGCCATCGCGACCGTGGCCGAGGAGATCAACACGGAGTCGGCCGCAGCCGGAGGCCGCGCCATCGCGCTGCCCTGCGACGTGACCGACGAGGACGCGGTGGCCGCCACGGTCTCCCAGGCGCGCGAGGAGCTCGGCCACATCGCCTACCTGTGCAACATCGCCGGGGTCGGGGGCTTCGCCCACACACCCGAGCAGTCGCTGGCCGGCTGGGACAGGATCATCGCCGTCAACCTCACGGGGACCTTCCTCATGTGCCGCGCCGTCCTGCCGGGCATGCTCGAGCACGGTGGCGCCATCACGAACACGGTCTCGACGGCCGGGGTCGTCGGCCAGCCGTACTCGGCCGCCTATTGCGCGTCGAAGGGCGGCGTCAAGCTGCTCACCAAGGCCCTCGCGGTGGAGTACATGGCGCGCGGCATCCGGGTGAACGGCATCGCCCCCGGCGGCGTGGACACGCCGATCATCCACAACTTCGGCCCGCCCGAGGACGCGGACTTCAAGCTCATCGAGCGCATCATGACGCCCTTCGGCTTCGCCTTCCCCCACGAGATCGCCGGGGCGTTTGCCTACCTGGGGTCCGCCGAGGCCGGCTACATCTCGGGCGCCATCCTCTCCATGGACGGAGCGATCAGCACCTGAGCAACCTCGACGCGACCAGGGGCGCCGAGCCCACACGGCTCCGCGTCGCGCGTCGATGCGACGCCGCTGCTCGGGCAGCCCACCGGCATCGGTGTCTTCTGCCAGGGCGCACTCGGCGCGCTGGCCGGCCGACCCCGGCTCGCGACGCAGGCCTACGCGGTGAGCTGGCGCCGGCGCCGCCTCGTCGATGCGCTCCTGCCCCCGGGCGTGCGCGCCCGCCAACGACCTATGCCGGCCCGGCCCCTGCACGCCCTCTGGCGCCGGGGCGATCACCCCTCGATCGAACGCTTCGTCGGGCCGGTCGACGTCGTGCACGGGACCAACTTCGTCGTGCCGCCCGACGGCCCGCGCCGCCGCGGTCGTGTCGGTGCACGACCTCACGCCGGTGCACCATCCCGAGTTGTGCAACCCGGCGACCTTGGCCTATCCCGGCCTGATCCGGCGGGCCCTGGCCCGGGGCGCGTGGGTGCACACCGATTCGGAGTTCGTCGCCGGCGAGGTGGTGGAGGCGTTCGGGGCCGACCCCGCCCGCGTCCGTACCGTCGCACCGGGGGTGCCCGATCTGCCCGCAGTGCGCCGAGGACGAGGCGGCAGCGGTGCGCCGGCGCCTGCTCCCCGACGGCGCCGGCGCGCTACTGCCTGGCCATCGGGACGGCGGAACCGCGCAAGGACCTGCCCGGTCTCGTGCGCGCCTTTGCCGCGGTCGCACGTGCGGCACCCCGACGTGGCCCTGGTCCTGGCCGGCCCCGAGGGTTGGGGAGAGGACGAGCTGCGCGTCGCGCTGGACGCGTCGCCGGTCCGTGCCCGCATCGTCCGCACCGGGTGGGTCGAGCCACTCGAGCTGGCCGCGCTGCTGCGCGGTGCGCACGTCCTGGCCTACCCTTCGCGCTACGAGGGATTCGGCTTCCCGCCCCTCCAGGCCATGCGGGCCGGCATCCCCGTCGTGGCCACCGCGGTGGGCTCGCTGCCCGAGGTCCTCGGTGACGGCGCGCTGCTGGTCGATCCGGAGGATCAGGACGGCCTGGCCGGCGCCCTCGACGGCTGCTTCGACGACGAGACAGCTGCGATCGCGCCTGATCGCCGCAGGCGAGTCCTGGGTCGGTCGCTTCTCGTGGGCCCGCTGCGGCGCCGAGCTCGAACAGCTGTACCGGGATGCCCGGCGCGATGCCTGAGTCGACCCGCTCGGTCCTCGTCGCGGTCGAGCAACTGCGGCGCCGGGTGCCCGGCGGCATCGGGGCCTACGCCCGGGGCTTGCTGGCCGGACTCGAAGCGCAGGCCGCCGTGCGACAGGAGATCGCGTTGACCCTCCTGGCCAGCCGGGCGCCGGGTGGGCGCGCCGGAGCGGCGTCCGATCCTCTGGCTCAATTCGGCAAACCGATCATGGCGTCGCATCTCCCAGGACCGCTCATGACGCGGGCATGGGACCGCGGCTGGCTGCGCGCGCCCGACGGGTTCGACGTCGTGCACTCGGTGTCCCTCGCCGCGCCCATGCTGCGTCGGGGGAGCCGCAGCCGGCTCGTGGTCACGGTGCACGACGTGGCCTGGCGCCGGCATCCCGACGCCACCACGCCCCGGGGCAGGCGCTGGCACGAGCAGGCGCTCCAGCACGCCGCTGCCACGGCGTCGGCACTGGTCGTGCCGTCGCGCCTGGTGGCCGCCGACCTGGAAGCGAGCGGCGTGGAGCCGGCCCGGCTGGTGCTGGTGCCGGGGGGCACCGAGCACATGGCCGATCCCGATCCCAACGCCACGGCCGAGCTGTTGCGCCGGGTCGGCGTGTCCGGCGAATTCCTCCTGACCGTGGGCACTCTCGAGCCGCGGAAGAACCTGGACCGGCTGGTGCGTGCGTTCGGGCAGGTGCGGCCGTCGCTGCCCGGGCGCTGGCCGCTGGTCATCGTGGGCCCGTCGGGCTGGGGACAGGAGCCCGTCCACCCCCCGCTGGCGGACGGGGTGGTCTTCACCGGTGCGGTCTCGGACCCCGTCCTGGCCGGGCTGTACCAGCGCGCCCGGGCCTTTGCCTACGTCCCCCTGACGGAGGGCTACGGCCTGCCGCCGCTCGAGGCCATGCGCATGGGCGACGCCGTCGGTCGTCGCCAACGAGGTGCCGAGCGTCCACGACCTGGGTGCGACCGGCCGGCCGCCCGCCTGCATCGTCGACCCGCTCGACATCGACGACATCGCACGCGGGCTCTACGCCGTCCTGACCGACGACGCCTTGCGGGTCGACCTGGCGTCCCGTGGGTCGGCCTACGCCCTCTCCCGCACCTGGGCCGCCGCCGCCCGCGAGCACGTGGCGCTGTGGAAGCAGGCTCCGATGACGCGCCGCTCGCTCTCTCGCTCGACGTGTCCGCCGTCCCGCCGCGGCCGGGCGGCGCCGGCTACTACACCATGGCGCTCGCCTCCGGCCTGGTCGCCCGGCGACGACGTGGCCCTCACGCTGATCAGCCGGCGCGACGACGAGACACGGTGGACGGAGCTGGCGCCCGGCGGCCCGGGTCCGCGCCGCGGTTCCGACGGCGCGCCCGGCCCGGCTCGCGTTCGAGCAGGTGGGCCTGCCGTCCTTGCTGCGCTCCTTGGACCTCGCCGTCCATCACGGGCCGCACTACACCATGCCGAGCCGGGCGCCAGTGCCGTGCGCGGTGACGATCCACGACTGCACATTCTTCGATCATCCCGAGTGGCACGTGCGGACCAAGGCCGTCTTCTTCCGGCGCGCCATCCGGCGCGCCGCGCTGAGGGCGGGCGCGCTGATCTGCGTGAGCCAGGTAACGGCCGAACGGCTGCACGCCTCGTGCCCCGTGCGGGCGCCCGATCGTCGTGGCGCACCACGGGGTCGACCATGAACGGTTCCGGCCTACCGAACCGCTGCCCGGTGCTGATCGCCAGGCGCTCGAGAGCGGCCGGGGTGCCGCTTCGATCGCCCGCTCGTCGTCTTCGTCGGCACCCTCGAACCCCGCAAGGGGGTCGTCCCACTGATCGGTGCCTTCGACCGCCTCGCCGAGCGCGAGAGCGACGCCGTACTCGTCCTGGCCGGCCAGCCGGGCTGGGGCCTCGAGGAGACCGAGCGCGCGCTGGCCTCGGCCCGCCACGCCGATCGCATCGTGCGCACCGGCTATCTGCCCGACGCCACGGTGCCGGCGCTCCTGCGCGCCGGCTGCCGTCGCCGCCTGCCCGGCCCTCGAGGAGGGGTTCGGCCTGCCCGCCCTCGAGGCCTTGGCCTGCGGCGCACCCCTCGTGACGACCGAAGGCACCGCTATGGCCGAGGTGGCCGAAGGAGCGGCCATGCTGGTGCCGCCCGGAAGCGTGACCGACCTGGCCGATGCCCTGGAGGGCGCCCTCAGGTCCGACTCAGTCGACGAGCGGCGGCGCCGGGGCATCGAGGTGGCACGGCGGGTACACCTGGGAGGCAAGCGTCGCCCGTCACCGCGAGGCGTATGCCATGGCGATGGCGGCCCCGAAGTAGGGTTCCGCGGATGCGGGCGCTGATCACCGGGGGGAAGGGGTTTGTCGGTCACTGGCTGGCCGCCCATCTCAAGGACGGCGGCGACGAGGTCGCGGTGATCGACCTCGAGACCGACGTGGCGGACGGTGCGGCCGTCCGGCGGGTTATGGCCGACGTGGTGCCCGACGCCATCTACCACCTGGCCGCCATGACCCATGTCGGCGAGAGCTGGGACGATCCGAGCCGGGTTCTACGGGTCAACGTGCTCGGCACGGCCGAAGTCCTCGCTGCGGCCCGGACCCTGCCCGGCTCGCCCCGGGTTCTGGTGGTGAGCTCGGCCGAGGTCTACGGCGTCGTCAGACCCGAACAACTGCCGCTGGGCGAGGACAGGCGCCTGCCGCCCCGGCCAGCCCCTATGCCGCCAGCAAGCTGGCGGCGGAGGCGGTCGCGCTCCAGGCCTGGAGAGGCTTCGGCCAACCGGTGCTCGTCGTGCGACCCTTCAACCACATCGGACCCGGACAGTCGCCCAACTTCTTCGTGCCCGCCCTGGCCAAGCGCATCGTCGAGGCCAAACGATCGGGTGCCGACTCACTCTCGGTCGGCACGCTCACGACGCGTCGTGACTTCACCGACGTGCGCGACGTCGTCGGCGCCTACCGCCTTTTGGTGGAGCGGGGCGAGCCGGGCACCGTCTACAACGTCTGCTCCGGGCGCGACGTCGCCATGTCTGAGGTCGCGGCCCAGTTGCTCGAGTTGGCCGGCGCCGATCTCACGTTCGAGACGGATCCCGCCCTCGTGCGCCCGGTGGACGTCCCGGTGCTGCGCGGCGACGCGTCCCTGCTGCGCGGTGCCACGGGTTGGGAGCCCACCATCCCGCTCGCGACGACGCTCGCCGACGTCCTCTCCTCGTGGGAAGGCGGACTGACGGCGAGCGTCGGTCTGCGACGTCCAATCGGACGTGCGCGTTAGGCGTTGACGAGCTGGCGGATCTGCGAGCGCACCTCGCGGGCCTGCTCCCGGGCCTTGATGGTCAGCTGCGACACCGTCGGGGGCAGCTTCTCCTCAATGGGCTCGAAGGTGGTCTCCACGAACTGCACCGCGGTCTCGGCCAGGTCGTCGAGCTGGTGGATGCCCTTGGCCACGCCGCCCCGGACGTCGCCGATGCGCTTGTCGAGGTCGATGTCGAAGTCGTGGGAGAGCCGGTTCTGGAGCTCGACCCGCTGCACCTGGGCTCGCTGGTAGGCCAGCACGCCGAGGCCGACCGCCACGTAGGCGGTGTCGCGGGCGAGGTCGGTGACACCCTTGGAGAGTGCGGTCAGATTGTTGGTTACGTCAGGCATTTGGGGGCCTCCTGTCGTTGTCTTCCGGTGATGAAGATCTGCTCGGAGGACCGTCTCCGGTCTCCGCGTACTTCGTACAAGAGTATCACATTTGTTAAACAGTAGCAAGCAGTCGGAAACGTCGAATTTCGTGCCTGAGGGGTCCGGAGCGGACCGGATAGCCTCGGCTCCCTGATGGACGCCCAAGTGCCGGCCGTGGTTGCCGTCATGGTCACCACCGAGCCCGGCCCTTGGTTCGAAGAGGCGCTTTCGGCGCTCGCCGCCCAGGACTACCAGGAACTTTCCATCCTGGTGCTGTCCAACGGCGCTCAGTCCGACGAGGTGACCGAGCGGGTGGGCCGGGTCCTGCCGGACGCCTTCGTGCGCCACTCTGCCCGGCCGAGTGGGCTACGGCCCGACGTCGAACGAGGTCCTCGAGATGGTGGAGGGGGCTGCCTTCTTCCTGCTGTGCCACGACGACGTGGCGCTCGACCACGATGCGGTGGGTCGGCTCGTCGAGGAGGCCTTCCGTTCCAACGCCGGAGTCGTCTCGCCCAAGTTCGTCAACTGGGACGACCCGCGGATCCTGCTCCACGTCGGCATGAGCTGCGACAAGACCGGGTGCCGTGGTCGACCGCATCCTCGAGGGCGAGGTGGACCACGGCCAGCACGACGCGGTGCGCGACGTCTTCGTCGCCCCCAGCGGCTGCATCCTGGTCCGGGCCGACCTGTTTCGCGAGCTGAAGGGCTTCGACCCCGGGATCGTCGCCATGGGCGAGGACCTCGACCTTTCGTGGCGCAGCCAGGTCGCCGGTTCGCGGGTGGTGGTGGCGCCCGACGCCCGGGTGCGTCACCGCGAGGCCGTCGCCAGCGGGCTGCAACCGCTCGACCTGGCGGGGGAGCGGCGCGGGCGGCACCCGGTCACACTCCAGGACCTGCAGCGGCGCCACGAGCTGCGCGCCGTGCTCAAGAACTACTCCCGCCTGACCCTCGTCCGGGTCCTCTGGCAGGCGGCACTGCTCGCGCTGGGCGAGGTGCTCGTGGCACTGCTGGCTCGCGACCCGGAACGGGCCCGCGCCGTGGCCGGGGCGTGGCGTTGGAACGCCCGCCGGCTGACCGAGATCTCTCCGCTGCGCGGCGAGGTGGCCGCGCACCGGCTGTTTCCCGATTCCGAGGTGCGCCGCCTCCAGCTGCGCGGCAGCGCGCGGCTCTCGCGCTACTTCAGCCGGCTCTCGCACCAGGGACTCGAGGCGGCCAACGCCGCCACCGTCGCCCGGGTGCGCGACGAGCGAGCGCGACGAAGTGCCCCAGCTGACCGGCAGCGTCGGGCTGGCCTTCAGCGAGGACACCGACTTCGACGACCTGGACGACCTGGGCCGTCGCGCCGGGCGCGACCGCTTCGGCCGCCGGGTGCGCTCTGCTCCGCTCGGCACCGGACGTCAGCGCGCCCTGGCCGTCCTGGTGGCGGCGCTCGTCATCGTGCTGGGCACCCGCGAGCTCTTCTTCGGGACACTGCCCCTGGTCGGCCAGTTGGCGCCGTTGCCCTCGTGGTCCGGGGCCTGGCACCACTTCTTCTCGGGTTGGCAACAGGCCGGCGTGGGCACGACCGCCCCGGCATCGCCGCTCTTCGGGTTCGTGGGGATCACCGGCACCGTGCTGTTCGGCGCCATGGGCACACTGCAGCGCGTCCTGCTGCTCGGCTGCATTCCCGTCGGCGCCTGGGGCGTGTCGCGCTTCATGCGTCCTCTGGTCGGGCCGCGGGCGCGCGTGGTGGCGGTCATCTGTTATCTCGGACTGCCTCTGCCCTACGGCGCGCTGGGGACGGGACGCTGGGACGGGTTGGTGGCCTACGCCCTCTTCCCCTTCATCGCTCTGCGCCTGGCCCGGGCCGCCGGTATCGCTCCGTTCGCCGCTCGAGCCGGGCCCGCACTGGCGATCGCGTCCCTCCGGACAGATCGCCGCCCTCGGCGCGGTCATCGCCCTGGCCGCCGCGTTCGCCCCGGCCGTCGAACCAATGGTGCTGGTCGCCGCCGTCGCCTGGGCACTCGGTGCCCTGATCGTCGGGGTGCGCGAGTCCGGCGGGCGCGTCCTCGTCGTGGCCTGCGCCGGGCGTCGGGGTCTCCCTGGCGTTGTTGGCGCCCTGGGTCGTGGGCACGGCGCTGGCCGGCAAAGGGGCGCGTGCAGATCTTCGGACTGCCCCTGACCGGAGCGACCGCGCCCGACTGGGGCGAGGTGCTCCGTTTCGCCATCGGTCCCGTCGCCCGGTCCCCCCTGGTCTGGTGCATCGTGTTGGCCGCCGCGCTGCCCGCTCGCGGTCGGCCGCGGTCTCCGCCTGGTCTGGGCCGCTCGGCTCTGGGTCCTGGCGCTCGGCAGCTGGGGGCTGGCGCTGGCCGCCACCCACGGCGACCTGGGCAGATTCGCCCCGTCGGAGTCGGTGGTGTTGGCGCCCGCCGCTCTGGCCGTCGCCGTCTGCGTCGGTCTTGGCATCTCGGCCTTCGAGAGCGACCTCTCGGGTCGCGAGTTCGGCTGGCGCCAGTTGCTGAGCGTGGCCGCCCTCGTCTTCGTGGGCCTCGGCCTGCTCCCCGTGGTGGCCGGTGCGGTCAACGGGCGCTGGGGCCTTCCCGCCCAGGGCGCGGAACAGCCACTCGCCTTCCTCGGTCGCCCGTCGACGACCGGCGTCTCCCGGGTGCTCTGGCTGGGCGATCCGCGCGCCCTGCCCGGTCGGCGGTTGGACGGTGCGCCCCGGCCTGGCCTACGCGCTCACCCCCGAGGATCTGCCCGACGCAACCCAGGTCTTCACCCCGGCCGGCCCGGGCCCGGCCAGCCTGGTCGGCAACGCGGTCGAGCTCGCCGTGTCGGGCGGCACCGTGCACCTCGGGCGCCTCCTGGCCTCGGCCGGGGTGCGCTACGTCGTGGTGGTCGACGGACTCTCGGCCTCGGGACAGAGCACGGGCCCACCCTCGGTCAGCGCACCGCCGCCCGCCGGCCTCGAGCAGGATCTCCTCGAGCAGGACGACCTGCAGGTGGTGCCGGGCGTCCTCGGGGTGCAGGTCTTCGCCAACGGTGAGTTCGTGCCGGTGACCGCCGGGCGCGGCACACCATTGCCGTCGACCACGCAGTGGTCGTACCCGAGCGCGGCGGACGTGGCCGGCTGGCAGCCCCTCTTCGCCTCGCTGACGAGCGGTGCACCGGCCACGGCCGCCGTCGGGCGCAGGCACCCTGTATGCGGGCTATGCGCCGGCGGGGAGCTTCGCGGTCACCTCGGCCGGACACACGGCCGTGCGCAGGCCGGCCTTCGGCTGGGCCGCCCAGTACCAGGTCGCCGCGGGCACGGCGACCTTGCAGCTCTCGCAGTTCCCGCTCGTCCCCCTCGTCGTCCTGCTCGAGGTGCTGGCCTGGGTGGCCGTCCTGCTCGCGCTTGCTCGGACGGTCCCGGCGGACCACGGCCCCCCAGCACGGGCGCGCTATGACGCCGGCCCACCAGAGCCGGGAGCACCGTTGGCGGATGCTCGTGCTCGTCGTCGTCGTGGTGGCGGCCGTCGGCGTCGCCGCCGGGGCTCGGGGGAACCCCGCGCCGGTCAGCCCGCTGGTCGTCCCGGCCGCACTGGTGAGCCCGGCCAACGCAGAGTCCTCCGCCTGGTACTGCACGGGCCAGACCACGTCGGCCGGCGGGGCTCCGGGCTTCCTGCTCATGACCAACACCACCGGCCGCGCCGGTCGCCGCCACGGTGAGCGAGGCGACCGACAGCGGCTCGGTGGAGAACGCGGCGGTGTCGGTTCCCGCCCACGGCGACGTCAGTCCCGACGGTGCCCACGCCGGCCGCCGGCGCGTGGCTTTCGGCCATTGTGACCGTGGCCGGCGGGGGCGTGGCGGTGAGCCAGGTGGTGGCCGGATCGACAGGGTGGTCGGTCTCCCCGTGCCAGAGCACGACGTCGGCCTCTGGTATCTTCGCCGGCGGCTCCACCGCTGGATCGAACGGCCTCTACGTGTCCTTGCTCAACCCCACCTCGACGCCCGTCGTGGTCGACCTCAGCTTCGCCACCGCCGAGCGGGGTCGTCCATCCGATCAACTTCCAGGGGATCGTGCTGCAGCCCGACCAGGTGGTCGCGGAGAACATCGGCGCCGAGGTCCAGAACCAGGGCACCGTCAGCACCACGGTCACGGCCCGGACCGGCCGCATCGTGGCGTCCGAGGTCCAGGTCTATGCCGGAACCAGCGCCGGCCTTTCTCTCGTTGCCGGGATCCAACGCCGCGCAAAGTGCGTGGTTCATCCCCCAGAGCGAGGAGATCGCGAGCGCCACGTCGGAGATCGACGTCTACAACCCGGGTCAGGTCCCGAGTCGGTCACCGTGCATCTGCGCCTGCCGTCGGGACCTCTGGCGCCCCTGCTCCACACGGTGGCCCCGGGCAGCACCTGGACGCCTGGCGACGAACACGCAGACCCGCATCCCGGCCAGCACTTCTACTCCACGAGCATCGAGGCGACCGGAGGCCCCGGGGTCGTGGTGAGCCGGGCCGTGGCGGCCCCGGCTACCGCCCAGTCGCCCCAGGCGGGCATTGCCGGCGCCTTCGAGGGGCTCTCGACTGCGTCGTCGAGCGGTGAGTGGATCGTTCCGGCGCCGGGCAACTCCACCCAGACGCCGGTCAGCAATGTGGCCGCCCAGGGCCTGGCCCTCATGAACACCTCGGGCGCGACCGAGCACTTCAGCGCGACCGCCGTCTCTGCCACGAAGAACACCGTGCTCGTCACTGGTTCGCTCGCCCCTGGCGCCACCGCGAACTGACCGGCACCGCGCTGGCCCCAGTCGGCTTGAATCCGGTGCTCGTCCACTCCACGGGCACGATGGCGATCAGCGAGGACGTCGGACCGACGCGGCATGGTCGGCGTGGTGACGATGCCGGGCATCCCGCTGTCGGCTGACATCGGTCTCTGAACCCGCGTACAGTCGCGCCGGCGACGAACGGCCGGACCCGAGCTCGGCGCTGTCGTTACAGGTTGTGCCGCTGGTAACGCCGCCACAAGGCCCGACCGCCCAGCCAGACCAGAGCCGAGGCAGAGCAGTGCGAAGAGGACGGGTCCGGCATAGCGGATGATGCCCTCGACCCCGTCGCCGAATCCATTGATGCTGTCGTGCCAGGACCTGCACGACTCCGGACTCGGGCACCGGCGCCGGCTTGGGCGGTGCGTTCGCTTCGTTCACCGTGATGGTCATGGTCGAGTAGGCGGTCTGACTGGTCAGCAGCTGCAGTTGGCCTTGGAGCTGCTCGATCTGCGACTGCACCGAGTCGAGTTCCTCCTGCACCGAGAGGATGTCGCCGATGGTGGTCGCCTTGGTCATGATGGTCAGGTACTGCTGGCGGGTGGTCGTGGAGTGCGTCGATGCGCAGCCTGGAGATCGACGTACTGCCCGGTGACGTCGGTGGCCTTCGTCGTGAGGTTCGAGGTCTTGCCCAGCGCCTCGGCCTGCGTGAGCACGCTGGAGAAGCCGGTCACCGGCACCTGGAGGGTGATGCGTGCCCGACGGCGGGCCACTCGAGCCGCTGCCCGTCTGGGTCTGTGAACTGGCCACGAAGCCACCCGCCCCGGTGGCGATGGCCGACAACTTGGTCATCGTGCTGCTCAGCGCGCCGCGGTTGCACCGTCAGCCCGAGCGTGCCCGTCTGCTCGATCTTGGCCGACTGGCCCACCGCTCCGGTTGGGAGCGAACGGGCCGGGCACCGTCGTGGACGGGACGCGTCAGGCTGGGCTGCCCGGCCGTCGACTTGGCGCGTGCCCGCGGCTGCGTTCGTCGGGATTCCGGCGGTCGGGGCGTGGGCCGTGCCGAAACGTCGGGGGCACGGTCGTCGTCGCGGGCGACCCGGCCCGCGTGCGGAGCCGTCGCTCGGACCGGGACGCAGGCTCGAGGTCGGCGTCGCGGCCCGGCGTGCTGCGGCCAGAGCAGCGCCGATCCCCACCGCCACGAGCAGGAGACGAGGCAGGCCGCCACCGACGAGCACGCGGTGGCGCGCCGCCGCCGCGCCGGCCCGGCGCAGGCGACCCTCCCGCCACCGGGACGGCGCACCCGCGCCACCTTCGTCTCCGTCGCCTCGGCGTCGGTTTCGCCTTCTTCGAGCGCGATCGGCCCGCCGAGTTCTCGGTTGCGGTCCGTCCGGCGCCGACCGTCCGGGCCCGCCAGACAATCTCGTCCGGACCCGCCGCGGGCACCTCGAACTCCTCCGCGGCACGGGTAAGGAGTGAGGCGAGTTGGTCGTCGTCGATCATGGTCATGGTGCGGTCTCCTGAATGGTTCGGGAGGCCTCGGGGTCGACGAGGGCGCTCAGGGCGGGGTCGGCGGCCAGGCGGCGCCGGGCTTCGTGGAGGCGGGACTTGACCGTGCCCGGCCGGCGACCGATGGCCAGGGCGATGTCGCGCTCGCTCAGGTCGGCGTAGTAGCGCAGGACGACGGGGACGCGCAGCGAGACGGGCAAGGCGGGCGAGGGCGGCCAGCACGGTGCCCGCCACCTCGTCGTGCACGGCGCCGTCCTCGGGTCCCTCGTCCGGACCCGGCGAGGCCGGACAGCGGCTCGTCAGGGGCGCGCCGGTCGCGGTGGGGGATCTCGGTGCGCAGCTTCGAGTAGCAGGCGTTGACCACCACCCGGTAGAGCCAGGGCTTGATGCTCGGTACCGACGCCAGCGAGTCGCGGAAGCGCCAGGCGCGCAGGTAGGCGTCCTGGACCGCCTCCTCGGCGTCGGCCCGGTTGCCCAGGATCAGGCACGCCGTGCGGAACGAGCCGGCGTACCCCTCCTCGAGCCACTCTTCGAGCTGCTGCTCCACCATCCCCCTTCATGACGCCGCGCGGCCCGAAGAGGTTCGAAATCAGGTTCGAAGTCTCTGGGTGCGGCGGGCCTAGTGGGGGGTGGGACCCTCGGGCGGCGGGCCCGAGGTCGGGTCGGAACCCGATGACGGCGGCCAGGGCGGCGGAGGCCACGCGTCCGTGTCCGAGCGCACGGTCGACCGGGTCGACCTCGCCGTTGGTGGCCGGGTTGCCGTGCCCGTTGGCGGCACCGGCGTCGGCTCCCGTTGCCCCCGTTGGAGCTCGGGAGCACGGGCGGCCGCACGGCCGCTCCACTGAAGTGCGGCACCGACTTGGATCCCTCGGCGTGCACGGGCGAGCCGTGGGCCTCGTCGACCAGGCGGGCCACCTCTCTGCCGTCGATGATCTCGTTGTCGAGCAGGGCGCGGGCGATGGCGTTGAGGCCACCCCGGTGCTTGCCCAGGACCTCCGTGGCCCGCTCCTCTTGGGCCCGCAGGATGCGCTCGACCTCGTCGTCGATGACCTTGGACGTGTCCTCGGAGTAGTCGCGCGTGTGCATGAGGTCCTCGCCCAGGAAGACCTGGCCCTGCGAGCCCCAGGCCATGGGGCCGATGGCCTCGCTCATGCCCCACTCGCGCACCATTTTGCGGGCGAGCTCGGTGTTGCCGACCAGGTCGTTGGCCGCACCCGTCGAGAGGTCGCCGTAGACGAGCAACTCGGCCACCCGTCCGCCCATGCGCACGCACAGCGAGTCCTCGATGTAGTCGCGCGAGTGGATGTGGCGCTCCTCCATGGGCAGCTGGTGGGTCACGCCGAGCGCCATGCCGGTGGGCAGGATGGTCACCTTGTGCACCGGGTCGGCGTGCTCGAGGACGTAGGCCAGCAGGGCGTGGCCGCCCTCGTGGTAGGCCACCCGCTCCTTCTCCTCCTCGGAGAGGACCATGGAGTCGCGTCGCTGGCCGAGGAGCACCCGGTCCCGGGCCGTTTCGAAGTCGGCCATGGCGATGTCGACGCTGCCCCGGCGCACGGCGTGCAGCGCGGCCTCGTTGACCAGGTTGGCCAGGTCGGCGCCGCTCATGCCCGGCGTCCCACGCGAGACGACGCCGAGGTCGACGTCGTCGGCCATGCGCTTGCCCTTGCAGTGCACCTCGAGGATCGGCAGGCGCTCGTCGAGGTCGGGCAGCGGGACCACGATCTGGCGGTCGAAGCGGCCGGGCCGCAGCAGGGCCGGGTCCAGAATGTCGGGCCGGTTGGTCGCCGCGATCATCACGACGCCCTCGGACGTGTCGAAGCCGTCCATCTCCGAGAGCATCTGGTTCAGCGTCTGCTCCCGCTCGTCGTGGCCGCCGCCCAGGCCGGCCCCACGCTTGCGCCCGATGGAGTCGATCTCGTCGACGAAGACGATGGCCGGCGCCTGTTTGCGCGCCGTCTGGAAGAGGTCGCGCACCCGGCTGGCGCCGACGCCCACGAACATCTCCATGAAGTCCGAGCCGCTGACCGACATGAAGGGCACGCCGGCTTCGCCGGCCACCGCCCGGGCCAGCAGGGTCTTGCCCGTCCCGGGAGGGCCGACCAGCAGGACACCCTTGGGGATCTTGGCGCCGATCTCCTTGAAGCGAGCGGGGGTCTTGAGGAAGTCGACCACCTCGCTGATCTCCTGCTTGACGCCCGTGTAGCCGGCGACGTCGTCGAAGGTCGTGGTGGGCCGGTCGCTGCTGAAGGTCTTGGCCTTGGAGCGCCCGATCGACATGATCCCCGACATCTGCCCCCTGGTCTGGCGGCCGATCAGGTAGATGAAGCCGACGCCGAGGGCGACGATGAAGAGGTAGGGGAGCAGGGCCTCGAAGATGTTGCTCGAGGGCGTCGGGAACGAGACGGCCACCCCGTCGTTGCGCATTTCGGAGACGTCGTTGGGCAGGGACGGGCTCGGACCCTGGACCTGGTAGCTCGTGCCGTCCTTGAGCTTTCCGGTGATCTCGCCGTTGGCGTTCGAGATCTGGGCCGTGGAGACTTCCTTGCCCGCCACCTGCGACATGAACTTGGTGTAGGTGATGGTTTTGGGGCTGGGGCTCTTGATCGTGCCCACGGCCAGGAGGATGGCCACGATGCCGATGGCCAGGACGCCCCACAGCCAGCGCCAGCTCTGACCTCCGGTTGCACCGGGAGTGCCCGGCTGCTGGCCTCCCTCACTCCCTGAAGGCGCGTTGGGGCCCCGGCCGGGCTTGTCCGTACGCTGCGGAGTCACCCCGCCATGCTAGGCGCCGACCCCCTCCGAAGGTGACCGCCCCGTCACCAGGGCCCCCTCGAGAGCCCTGCCAGCTGGGGACCACCTTGGCGCCGGTAACGTCTTGGCGATGCCCGAGAGCGATTCCGGCGCGCCGGCACCCCCGCCCGAGGGGCCACCAGCCCGTCCGCCGGGCCCGGCTCCCGACGGGTTCGTGCCCAGGGAGTGGGTCGAGACCCACCATGCCCACGTGCGTGGACTGGCGGCAGCCGCGTCGGAGGATCCAGAAGGGCGTCACCCAGTCGGCCGGGTCGCCACCGGCCCCCACCCCCGCCGAGTGCCCTGACGGCGCGACCCGCCCCGGGAATGCCCGGAATGGCCACCATGCCTCCACCGCCGCCGGCAGACGCGGGCGGACCTTGGGACGCCGTCCCGTTCGCGACACCGCCCCCGCCGCCTCCCCTCGAGTCCTCGCTGGGGCACGCCGTTCCTCGACACGCCCTGGGTTCCCCCGATGGACGAAGCGCCAGGCGTGGTTCTGGCTCCTCTTCGGCGTCATCGGGTTCCTGGTGGGCCAGATCGGCGCGGTCATCTTCGCCGCCATCGGCGGCGCTATCGCCGGCGACACGGGTGCGCAGCTTCAGGCCATCGCCACGGCCTCGGTCCCGCCGGAGTGGTACGTCGTCGTGACCCTCCTCGGTCTGTGGATCGGTTTCATCGGCGCCCCCTGGCTGGCCAGCTTCTTCCAGGGCACGCGCCACTTCTTCCGCGACCTCGGCATCCGGATGAAGTGGATCGACCTGATCGGCATCCCGATCGGTCTGGCCGGACAGTTCCTCGTCGTCCTCATGTACGCGCCGTTCCAGCACGACATCCACGACTTCAACGGGCCGACCACCCGCCTGACCGGCAGCGCCCACGGCGGCGGCTTCGTGGTCATCGCCATCGCCACCATCGTGTTCGCCCCGGCCATGGAGGAGCTGTTCTTCCGCGGGCTCCTTCTCAAGGGCTTGGTGCGCGCCTTCACCCCGCTGGCGGCGAAGGGCCGCGTCCGAGCCTTCACCATCGTTCTGGCGGTCATCGTCGACGGACTGCTCTTCGGCCTGGCCCACGGCGAATGGGTCCAACTCGCTGGTCTGGCCGTCTTCGGCATGATCCTGGCCGCCATCTCGTACCGGACCGGCCGCCTGGGCATGAATTTCCTGGCCCACGCCACCTTCAACGGCGTGGCCATCCTGGCCCTGGTCGCCCAGGGAAGCGCCATCATCCACTGAGCCGGCCCGCCGGGACCTGCCATGCGCTGGCCCTATGGTTGGGCCCGTGAATCGGATGGACAAGGTCTTCAAGGCCTATGACGTGCGCGGCACCGTGCCCGACCAGCTCGATGCGGCAATGTGCAATGCCATCGGGCGTGCCATGGCCTGCTTTGCCGGCGCCCCCGAGGTACTGGTGTGTCGCGACATGCGTGAGTCGGGCGTCGAGCTGGCGGCGGCCTTCTCGGACGGGGTGCGGTCCGAGGGCGTCAACGTCACCGATCTGGGGATGGCGTCGACCGACTTCCTCTACTTCGCCTCGGGTCACCTCGATGCTCCGGGCGCCATGTTCACCGCCTCGCACAACCCGGCTCAGTACAACGGGCTGAAGATGTGCCTCTCGGGCGCGCGTCCGATCGGGCGCGACACCGGGCTGGGTGAGATCGAGATCGAGGCGGAGAAGCTGCTCGACGAGCCCTCGGGCCCGCTCACCGGGGCTCGCCGCGAGCTGAACCTGCTCGACGAGTGGGCCGACCACGTCATCTCCTTCGTCGACGTGTCGGCGTTGCGGCCGCTCAAGGTGGTGGCCGACACGGCGAACGGCATGGGTGGCCTGGTCGTGCCGATCATCTTCGAGCGGCTCCCGTTCTCCATCGACATCCTCTTCCCGGAGCTCGACGGCAACTTCCCCAACCATCCGGCCGATCCGATCCAACCCGAGAACCTGGTGCCCTTGAAGGAGGCCGTCCTGGCCCAAGGGGCCGACATCGGTCTGGCCTTCGACGGCGACGCCGACCGGGTCTTCCTGGTCGACGAGCGGGCCGAGCCGGTGTCGGGCTCGCTCACGACCGCTCTGGTGGCGGCGTCCATGCTGACCAAGCATCCGGGCGAGACCATCCTCTACAACCTGATCTGCTCTCACGTCGTGCCCGAGGTCGTCACCGAAATGGGCGGCACGCCTATTCGCACCCAGGTGGGCCACTCCATCATCAAGCAGGTGATGGCCGAGACCGGCGCCATCTTCGGCGGCGAGCACTCGGGTCACTACTACTACCGGGACAACTTCCGGGCCGATTCGGGAATCATCACGGCCCTCCTCGTGCTCGAGTTGCTGAGCAAGAGCGACCAACCACTCTCGGTCCTGCTGGACCCCTTCCGCCGCTACGCCGACTCGGGCGAGATCAACACCGAGGTGTCCAGCCCCAAGGCCACGGTCGCGGCGATCGCCGAACACGAGCAGGCCGCGGGCGCGTCCATCGACCTGCTCGACGGGCTGACGATCGACCACGGCGACTGGTGGTACAACGTCCGCCCGTCGAACACCGAGCCCCTACTGCGCTTGAACGTCGAGGCCAGGACCGAGGAGTTCTGCGCCGCCCACGTCGACGAGGTGCGCGCGCTCATTGCCGCCAATGCCACCCTCGAGGAAGGAGCCACCCCGTGAGTCTCGACCCGCTGCTGCTCGACATCCTGGCCTGTCCGATCGACAAAGGTCCGCTGCTCTGGTTCGAGGACGAGGACGTCCTCTACAACCCCCGGCTGCACAAGAGCTATGCCGTCACCGACGGCGTACCGGTGCTGCTGGTGGACGAAGCGGCCGATGTGGGTGATGCCGAGCACGAACGCTTGAGCGCCAAGGCCGAGCGGGGAAACGTGCGCGCCACCGGTCCCGCCGAGGGGTGAGGGCGGCGTCCAGCCTGGACACGTTGGGGGCCTGGGACGAGGCGGCCTCGCTGCCCGAACAGCTCGTCGAGGTGCTCGACTGGAGCCGAGAAAACGTCGTCATCGAGTCCCTGGCCCGTTACGCCATCCGCTCCGTTGTCGCCGTCGGACTCGGCGTGGCGGGTACGGCCTGCGAGGCCATCGCCACCCTTGGTGGCCCCGATCTGGCCGTCCCCCTGACCGTCGGCCACGGAAGCGAGCTCCCCGCGTTCGTGGACCGCTACTCGCTGGTGATCGCCCTCGCGGCTTCTCCCGGCTCTGCCGAGACCGACGCCGCGGTCCGTGCGGCGCACGCCGTCGGCGCGCACGTGCTCACCGTCGGACACGTGGGGGATGGCCGGGCCTCCTTCGTCCTGTCGACCGCCAGTGAGGACGCCGTCCGCAGCCCGGCCATCACTGGTGCGAGGTCGGGCCGGGTGACGCTGGCCGGTCTCGTGGTCCCGGTGCTCGTGGCGTTGGAGCGCCTCCGCCTCGGTCGCGACTGGACGGCTGATCTGCAGGCCGCCTCGGCTGCCCTGGCGAAGCGGCGCGACGCCCTCATGACTCCGGGAGGGCTGCCCGAAGTCCTGGCCCGCCACATCGGGCGTACCTTCCCGCTCGTGTACGGCTCGTCGGGGATCGGCGCGATCGCGGCGACATGGTGGAAGGACGAGGTCAACCGCAACGCCAAGTCACCGGCCTTCGCGGGCGAGTTGCCGGGTGTGACCTATGGCGAGCTGGCCGGCTGGGGCCAGAGCGGCGATGTGACGCGCCAGGTGCTCACACTGATCCAGTTGCGACATGGCGGCGAGAGCCAACGCACGGGTGATCTCTTCGCCGCCGTGACCGCTGCCACCGACGAGGTGATGGCTGACATCTTCGAGGTCGAAGCCATCGGGGACGACGAACTCACTCGCTTCTTCGATTTGGCCCTTTTGGGCCAGCTCGTCTCCCTGCACCTCGCGGCGCAAGAAGGTGTGGATCCGGGTCCGACTCCCGCGCTCGACGACGCGCGCTCGGGCGCGGCCCCGACCTGACAACGGCGGATCGACAAAACGATGGCAGGCGAGGAATTCCGTCGCTGTTGAGGAAGGTCGATGGCGGCGTCTTCACCTTCGGCGATGCCACTTACTGCGGTTCAGCTGCGTAACGTCGCCATTCTCGAGCGGCAGGCGTTGCCCTGACCATGGCTCATCGCTGAAGACGGGCTCGAGCCGTGGGAGGCCCTCGAGCGTTGCGTCGGCCCGTGGCCCGTCGTCCTCGGTCACCACGGTGCCGTCGGCCCGGGTCAGCGGGATGTCTCGCCCTCGAAGAATCCGTTGCCGGGAAGGGTGATCCATGGTTCCATGGGGGCGGGGAGTGTTCGATGTTGCCTCGCTTCGTGAAACAGGTGGCTGTCGTGGGGGTGCTGATGGTTGGCTTCGCCGCTTGTCTCCCTTCGAGTCCAAGCAGTGCCACGCTCCCGTCTCGAACGGGAACGGGCTACTACAACTGCGGCGCCATCACTGGAACGGTGCGATTCGATCCGCCCCTGACTTCGTCTGGCGGGCAGTCCGAAAGTGCCACCATCAAGGTGCATGCAAGAGACTGCATGGGCGGAGTACCACAGGTCCAAAGAGTCTTCGTCACCGGAACGGTGAGCGGGTCCGGCAATGCAGTGTCCGGTCTCCTTCATGCCCGATCTCTTACTCTCGTCGCGACGTATCGGACGAAGCGTGTCCTCGCGAGCACTGCGCACACCGGTCTCGAAGCGACCGTCGACAAGAACGGCACGGTCACCTTCAGCATCGTGGGTGCTGTTTCCGGTTCGTATGTCTCGGACTCGCTCGCCGGAACGGTCACCCTTGGGCAGACATTGCAGCAGATCGATGCGGCAGCGGGGTCCAAGAAGGGACTCGTGTCGGTGTCTGTCGTCGGGGGCTCACTCGTCCGCGGCTGACCGGGCCCCCTCGCGCGAGCCGTCAAAAGACGGATCACCCTCGCAGCGCGCTCGAGCCGTCAGCTCAGCTGAGGCGCTCGACGATCATGGCCATGCCCTGACCCCCACCGACGCACATCGACTCGAGGCCGATGGTCTTGCCCGTGTCCTCGAGCGCGTTGAGCAGCGTGGTCATGATGCGGGCGCCGGTCTGACCGAAGGGGTGCCCCAGTGCAATGGCGCCACCCTTGACGTTGAGCTTGTCCCAGCTGATGCCGAGGTGCTTGGCCGAGGGCACCACCTGCGCCGCGAAGGCCTCGTTGATCTCGACCAGGTCGATGTCGTCGATCGACATGTTGGCCCGCTTGAGCACCTGGCGGCAGGCCTCGATCGGTCCCAGGCCCATGATCTCGGGGTTGAGGCCCGTGACGCCGCTGGCCACGATCCGGGCCAGCGGGGTGATGCCCAACTGCTTGGCCTTGGTGTCGCTCATCACGATCACGGCCGCGGCGCCGTCGTTGAGCGGGCAGGCGTTGCCCGCCGTGACCGTGCCGCCCTCGCGGAAGACAGGCTTGAGCTGTGAGAGGCCCTCGAGCGTGGTGTTGGCCCGGGGGCCGTCATCCTTGGTGACAACCGTGCCGTCGGCCAACGTCACGGGGATGATCTCGCGCTCGAAGAAGCCGTTCTCCTGCGACTCGACGGCCCGGGTCTGCGACAGCAGCGCGAACTCGTCCATCTCGGCGCGGGTCACCTTCTCGTACTCGGCCACGTTCTCGGCCGTCTGGCCCATGGCGATGTACACGTCGGGCAGGCCCTGGGGCGGGGTCCAGGGCTCGGTGACCTTGGGGGTGCGGGCGGCGGTGCGGCCCTCGGCGTCGGCGAAGAGGGCGTTGTGCGGACCGGTGTCCGACGCGCCGTTCATGTAGCGGCTCACCGTTTCGACCCCGGCCGCCACGAAGACGTCACCCTCGCCTGCCTTGATGGCGTGAGCGGCCATGCGGATGCCCTGCAGGGAGGACGAGCAATAGCGGTTCACCGTCACACCAGGCGCGTCCTCGAGCCCAGCCAGAATGGCGGCGACCCGTGCCATGTTGTAGCCCGACTCACCCGCCGGCTGGGCACAGCCGAGGATGACGTCCTCCACGTCGGAAGGGTTGAGCTCGGGCACCTTGGCCAGCACCGTCTTGATGACGAGGGCACTCAGGTCGTCGGGGCGGCACTCGACCAGGGAGCCCTTGTTGGCGCGCCCGATCGGGGTGCGGCCGGTGGCGACGATGACGGCTTCGGGCATGGTGATTCGCTCCTCACTTCGATCCTGCACTCGGGGAAAGTCCGCCCCGGGGCGGGTTTGCAGGTTACCCCTCGGTACAGAAGGCCTCATCAGCACAGCATTGGCCGCTCGAGCGGGGCGGAATGTAACGTGTTCTAGCGCGCCGAGCCCCTGGTGGGGACGGGCGACGACAGCGGCGTTGACGTGGGGGCGAAGCCGCCGCGCGAGTCGGGAGGGACACATGGAGATTGCCTACACCGAGGAGCAGCAGGCGCTGAAGAGCGAGCTGCGCACCTACTACGAGAACCTGCTCACGCCCGAGCTCGAGGAGCAGCTTTCCCACGCCAACGGCGTGGGTCCGGTGGTGCGCAAGGTGGTCAAGCAGATGGGCACCGACGGCTGGCTCGGCATCGGGTGGCCCGAGGAGTGGGGCGGCCAGGGGCGTTCGGCCATTGAGCAGTTCATCTTCTTCGACGAATCGATGCGCAGCGGCGCGCCGGTCCCCATGCTCACCATCAACACGGTGGGCCCGACCATCATGAACTTCGGCACCCAGGAGCAGAAGGAGTTCTTCCTCCCCAAGATCCTGGCTGGCGAGATCCACTTCTGCATCGGCTACACCGAGCCGAACTCGGGCACCGACCTCGCCTCGCTCACCACCCGCGCCGTGCGCGACGGCGAGGAGTACGTGATCAACGGGGCCAAGATCTTCACCAGCCTGGCCGGCGACGCCGACTACATCTGGCTGGCCACCCGCACCGACCCCAACGTCGCCAAGCACAAGGGCATCTCCATGTTCTTGATTCCCATGGACACGCCTGGCATCCGGGTGGTGCCCATGAAGCTGCTGGGCGACCACAACATCAACTACACGTTCTACGAGGACGTGCGCGTGCCCGCCACCGCGCTGGTCGGCGGCGAGAACCAGGGCTGGAACCTCATCACCAACCAGTTGAACCACGAGCGTGTGACCCTGTGCGCGCCCGGGATCATCGAGCGGGTGCTCGGCGACGTGCGGGCCTGGGCGCAGAACACCAAGCTGCCCGACGGCCGGCGCGTGGTCGACCAGGAGTGGGTGCAAGAGCACCTGGCCCGCGTCCACGCCGAGCTCGAGTTCCTCCGCCTGATCAACTGGAAGGTGGCCTGGCAGGCCACGCAGGGTCACCTGGACGTGGCCGACGCGTCGAGCATCAAGGTCTTCGGCACCGAGTTCTATCTGCGGGCCTTCCGCTCGCTGATGGAGATCATCGGCCAGGCCGGCTACCTGACGCGGGGCTCACCGGCTGCCGTGATCGCCGGGCGCCTCGAGATGTACGCCCGCTCCATGATCATCCTCACCTTCGGCGGCGGGACCAACGAGATCCAGCGGGACCTCATCGCCATGTTCGGGCTCGGCATGCCGCGCTCGCTGCGCTGAGCCGGACGAAATCAGGAGACAGCAAATGGACTTCACCTACAGCGAAGAGCAAGAAGCCGTCCGCCAGTTGGCGGGCCAGATCTTCACCGAGCGCGCCACCCACGAAGCGCTCAAGGCGATCGAGGCGGCGGCAGGCCCTGAGGGTCCGATCGACCGTGACCTGTGGCGCGAGCTGGCCAACGCCGGCCTGCTCGGCATCCACCTGAGCGAGGACGTCGGCGGCGCCGGTCTCGACTTCGTCGCTGCCTGTCTCGTCATTGAGGCGGCCGGGCGCACCGCGGCCTACGTGCCGGTCGTCGAGACGATGGTCTACGGCGCCGAGCCGATCGCCCAATTCGGCACCGAAGCCCAGCGCAAGACCTGGCTGAGCGGCGTGGCCAGTGGTGAGACCATTCTCACCGCCGCCATGGCCGAGCTGGTGGGCGAGGTCATCGTCCCCGGCAGTACCGAGCCGGCCACCACCGCGACCGAGCAGGCTGACGGGTCGTGGCTGGTCTCGGGCACCAAGGCCTGCGTGCCGGCGGGACTGGTGGCCGACGCCATCCTGGTCCCGGCGACGTTGACCGCCGCCAACGGGTCGAGCGCCGGCGTCGGTGTCTTCATCGTCGATTCGGCCGCACCCGGCGTCACTCTCATCCGGCAGAACACGACGACCGGGCGCCCCGAGGCCATCGTCGAGCTCTCCGACGTCGCCGTCGCGGCGGACCGCCGCCTGGGCGACGGTGCCGACGGGGCCGCCATCGTGGACGCCATCACCGAGTTCGCCATCGCCGCTCTGTGCGTCATGGAGGCGGGGGCCTGCGCCTCTGCGCTCGACCTCACGGCCGAGTACACCAAGACGCGGGTGCAGTTCGACAAGCCGATTGCCACGTTCCAGGCCGTCGGTCAGCGCGCCGCCGATGCGTACGTCGATACCGAAGGCATCCGCCTCACCGCCTGGCAGGCGGCCTCACGCCTGAGCAGCGGCCTGCCCGCCACGGCCGAGGTGGCGGTGGCCAAGTACTGGGCGGCCGAAGGCGGCCAGCGTGTCGTGCACGCCGCCTCGCATCTGCACGGTGGCGTCGGTGTCGACCGCGACTACCCGCTGCACCGCTACTTCCTCCTGACCGAGCAGATCGAGCTCACGCTCGGTGGCGCGGGGGACAGCCTGCGCCGGCTGGGCAAGATCCTGGCCGACGAGCCGGTCTGATCGAGGCGCGACGCCTCAGGAGCGAGGCGTCGCCAGGCCGAGTCCGTAGCCGGCCAGGAACAGTCCGGCTTCGGCGTGGCGCGGGTAGCCGTCGGCCAGGCGGTGGAACGCGGCCGAGTGGTTGTGGTGGGTCAGATGGGCCACCTCGTGGACCAGGACCGAGTCGAGCACCCAACCGGGCACGACGCGCAGCCGGTGCGAAATGCGGATCTCGCCCGAGTACCACGAGCACGAGCCCCAGCGTGCTGACTGGTTGGTGACCCAGCGCACCGAGGCGGGTCGGGTCCCGACCAGGTAGCGCTCGCTCAGTTCCACGGCCCGGGCCAGCAACTCGTCGTCACCGTGTACCGATTGCAGGCGGTGCCGGGTCATGAGGCGCTCCACCAACCAGTCGGTCGTCTTGCGCCGGGCTTCGAGGCTCAGATGGGAGGGGAGCGACACCACGATCTTCCCGCCCACCCACTTCGCCTCGGACGTCTTGCGTCGCCGGGTGCTGATCCGCACCTCGATCTCAGGCCCGTTCGCCGCGGGATCCACCGCGTGCGGCGGCGGATCGATGGGCTCGGACGGCTCAACCAGATCCCAGGCCGCCGGGCGTTCCTCGGGTTGGTCGCCGGCGAACGGCACGGGGTCGAAGAGGGTCACGCCGGGCATTGTGGCCCAGTCGTGTGACGCGTCCGCGCATCTGGACGCTCCATCCCTGTTCTGGGGGTTGCAGGCACCTACGATCTGGCCGCCTGCTCGGGAGGGTGGGCCGAACGGGAGGGTTGCCATGCACGCGATGCTCGCTTCATCGGGAGCGTTCGGAATCTTGATCGTCGTCTACATCGTCGTGATCGTCTTCGAGATCGCAGCGCTGTGGCAGGTGTTCGTCAAGGCGGGCGAACCCGGCTGGGCCGCCATCATCCCGATCTACAACATCTACATCCTGCTGAAGGTGATCGGACGCCCCTGGTGGTGGCTGCTGCTCTTCCTGATCGGCATCGTCCCGTTCGTGGGTTGGATCGTCGATCTCGTGCTCGGCATCATCATCGGCCAGGACCTGGCCAAGTCGTTCTCCAAGAGCACGGGCTTCGGCATCGGGCTGTGGCTGTTGAGCTTCATTTTCATCCCGATCCTGGGCTGGGGTCAGGCGCAGTACGCCGGTCCGTCCGCCGGCGGCCCGCCGCGCCATCTCCTACTGAGCACGCCAAAGGCAGGGTGCCCGATCCCCGATCCCCGATCCCCGATTTCGGAAGAGGTAAGGGATACCCTTTTTTGTGACCACTCCCGTGTACCCCACCAGTGGCTTTCCGCTCCAGCTCGACCTAAATGCGCCCGACACGATCGCCCGGTGGCGCCCCCTGGTCCATTGGCTGCTGGCGATACCTCAGCTGATCGTCATCTACGCGCTGGGCATCGTCCAGAACGTCGTCTGGATCCTGTCCTTCTTCGCCATCCTCTTCACCGGACGGATGCCCGACAGCTTCTTCGGGTTCATGGCGATGACGCACCGCTACCAGTGGCGGGTGGCGACGTTCTCGCTCTTCATGCGCGAGGCCTACCCCCCGTTCGAGTTCGAAACGGTAGGGCCGGATCCGGGTACGGACCCGGCGCACCTCTCGGTCGAGCCGGCCACGCATTTGAGCCGTGGCCTCATCTTCGTGAAATGGCTCCTGGCCATTCCCCACTACTTCGTGCTCTTCTTCCTCTTCATCGCCGTCTACGTGATCTACATCATCGCGTTCTTCGCCGTGCTGATCACCGGGAAGTGGCCCGAGAGCCTGCGGACGTTCGTCATCGGGGTGATCCGTTGGGCCAACCGGGTCAGCATGTACACCTACCTGATGACCGACTCCTACCCGCCGTTCAGCCTCGACTGATCAGTCCCGGCTGACCCACTGGTCGATCGGGGCCAGCCCGTCAGCCGAGAATGAGCTCGGCCAGCGTGCGCAGCGTCGGCACGTCGCCATTGACCAGCATCGTGGTCGCCCGCGAGGCACGCCAGGCCTCGAGGTCGTCACGGATCTTCTCGACCGGGCCGATGAGCGAGATCTCCTCGACCAACGACGTCGGGACGGCGGCGGCCGCGTCGTCCTTGCGCCCGTCGAGGTACGCGTCCTGAATCTTCGTGGCCGCCTCCTCGTACCCCATGCGCGCGAACACGTCGAAGTGGAAGTTCATCTCCTTGGCGCCCATCCCACCGATGTAGAGCGCAAGATACGGCCGGAAACCGTCGGCCGCCGCGTCGACGTCGTCGGAGATCACGGTCGGCGCCATCGCCAGCACCTCGAAGTCGTGGGCCGAGTGGCGGGCGTTCGGCCGGGCGTGGCCCTCGTCGAGCGACGCCTCGAAGGCCGACATGGCGCGGGGCGAGAAGAAGATGGGGAACCAGCCGTCGGCGATCTCGGCGGCCAGCGCGATGTTTTTCGGGCCCTCGGCGCCGAGGATGATCGGGATGTCGGGTCGCAGCGCGTGCACAATCGACTTGAGCGGCTTGCCCAGTCCGGTCCCGCCCGGGTACGGCAGCGGGTAGTGCGGGCCGTCGTTGGTCACCGGCTGCTCGCGCCGCCACACCTGGCGCACGATGTCGACGTACTCGCGCGTGCGGGCCAGCGGAGCGGGGAACGGCTGGCCGTACCAGCCCTCGACGACCTGGGGACCCGACACGCCGAGGCCGAGCACGAAGCGCCCGTCCGAGAGGTGGTCCATGGTCTGCGCCGCCATGGCCATGGCGGTCGGCGTGCGGGCCGACAGCTGGCACAGCGAGGTGCCGAGCCGGACCTTCTCGGTGCGTGAACCCCACCAGGCCAGCGGGGTCAGCGCATCGGAACCGTAGGATTCCGCCGTCCAGACGGAGTCGAAGCCGAGGCGGTCGGCTTCCTGGACCTGCTCGAGCGCGTGAGGCGGTGGTCCCGAGCCCCAATAGCCGAGCTGCAGTCCGATCTTCATCGCCTTCATCGACTGACTCCTCTGCTCAGAACTTCGACACGATTTCGTCGGCGAACCAGCGCACGGCGTCGAGCCGGGCGGCCAGCGCCTGCTCCTCGGGCATGTCCGGAGTCACGCGCACACCCATCCAGGGCGCGCAGACGAAGTCGGTCACCCCCGCATCGACGAAGCGGCCGTAGAGGTCGACAGTCGGGCGTTCGTTGATGGAGAGGTAGATGGCAAAGTCCCCGTCGGTCCTCCGCCCGGCCTTCTCGAGTGCCTCCCGGAGATCTCCGAGATGCTCCCACGCCTCCTCCTCGCTGTAGGCGCCGGCGGCGATCCATCCGTCGCACAGCGCGGCGGTGCGTCGGAGGGCGATGGGGGAGTGCCCGCCCCCGATGATGGGCACCGGCGCCGACGGTGAAGGTTCCATCTGGCACTCGGGTACGTCGTAGTAGTCGCCGTGGAACTCGACATAGCCGGGGCGCCACAGGGCGCGCAGGGCGGCGATCATCTCGTCGAGGCGCTTGCCCCGGGTGTCGAAGTCCTGCCCGGTCTGGTCGAACTCCTCCTTGCTCCAGCCGACGCCCACGCCGAGGCGCAGGCGGTCGTCGGAGAGCACGGCCGCCGTCGCCGTCGTCTTGGCCACCGTCATGAGGTCGCGCAGCGGCGCGATGTAGATGCCGGTCGTGAAGACGAGTCGCTCGGTCAACGTGGCCAGTCCCGAGATGACGCACATCGGATCGGGCCAGGCCGTCTCGTCCTCCCAACCCGGATGGCCGTCCTCCCGCTTGGAGTACGTGTAGCGCGACTCGCGACTGCGGGGATTGAAGACGTGGTCCGACACGTAGATGCCGCCGTAGCCGAGCTCCTCGCTCAGCAAGGCCATGGGCACGATCTGGCGCGTCGGCAGGAAGGCCACCGATTGGTGGAAGCGCACGTCGCTGCCGAGGCGACCCCCCAGGCTCCGTGCGGCGGTGCTCTTGGCGGCGCTCTTGGCACCGCCTCCCATCACGAAGCCCATCTCAGCCCACCCGGGCCGGCACGGGAGTCCCGCCGATGGGAGCCGAGGGCGCGAAGGCGACGGGCAGGTGCTTGGTCCCGTTGATGAAGTTGGACTGCAGGCGCTGCACCTCGCCGGCCTGGCGGATGTCGGGGATGCGTTCGAGCAGGCGGTCGAACATCACCATGATCTCCATGCGGGCCAGGTTCGCCCCGAGGCAGAAGTGGGGGCCGCCGCCGCCGAAGGCGATGTGGTTGTTCGGCGAGCGCGCGATGTCGAAGGCGTCGGGCCGTTCGAAGGTGCCTTCGTCGCGGTTGGCCGACGTGTGCCAGAACACCACCTTGTCGCCCTCTTGGATCTCCTGGTCGTGGAGCACGATGTCGGCCGCGGCGGTGCGGCGGAAGTGCATGACCGGGGTCACGAAGCGCAGCATCTCCTCGACCGCCTGCGGCAGGAGCGAACGGTCGTCGCGCAGCTTCTGCCACTGCTCAGGGTGCTCGAAGAAGGCGGCCATGGCGCCGGACATCAGGTTCCGCGTCGTCTCGTTGCCGGCCACGATGAGCAGGAGGAAGAAGAGGTCGAGCTCGAGCTCGTTGAGCTTCTCGCCCTCCACCTCGGCAGTGATGAGCGTCGAGACCAGGTCCTGCTTGGGCGCGAGCTTGCGGTTGTTGGCCAGCTCCTCGGCGTAGCTGTACACCTGCATGGCTGCCTCGCCAGGATCGGCCCCGGGGATCTGGTACTCGGGGTCCTCCGAACCGATCATGCGGTTCGACCAGTCGAAGACCATTCGCCGGTCCTCCTGGGGGACGCCGAGCAGCTCGGCGATCACGAGGAGGGGCAGCTCGGCCGAGATCTCCTCGACGAAGTCGGCCGTGCCGCGCTCGCACACCGAGTCGATGATGCCGTCGGCGTACCCGACGATCTGCGCCTCGAGGTCGCGCACCATCTTCGGGGTGAAGCCCTTGTTGACGAGGCGGCGGTAGCGCGTGTGCATCGTCGGGTCCATGTTGACCATCATCAGCTGCTGCTGGGCCAGCTGGTCGTCCTCCATCTCGTTGAAGAGTGACCCGCGCCGGGCCGATGAGAAGTGCTCCCAGTCCCGGTTGACGGTGACGCAGTCGTCGTAGCGGGTGACGGCCCAGAAGCCACCGCGCGGGGCGACGTCCTCCTTGTGCCAGTAGACGGGTGCTTCCCGGCGCAGTTCGGCGAACCACTGGTGCGGCACGCCGGCGACGAAGTTGCGCCCGTCGACGAGGTCGATCTCCTCGAGGCTCAAGGCCCCCCCTTTCCCAACGCCTGGCTCCAACGGCGAGGCCAGCGTTTTCGGGCAATTTTTAGAACGTGTGTCAGTGATCTTAGGCAGACTGCGCGGCCTGACCAATCCGCCGAATGCGGCCTGACCAATCCCCCGATACTGGGACCGGTTCCTCGGCTGGTCTGACCGAAAGCCACAGGATCCGACCCCTAGGCTCGCCGCCCGTGCTCCTCGCCACGCACTCCACGGCCCCGTGGTACTACGCCGTTCCGATCGTGTTGCTCGTCGTCGGCGGCAGGATGTACTTGCGCTTGCGTCGGCGTGGCGGCGGCCGGGGTCGGGGTCGGGGGCCGTTCGGAGGCGGTGGCGGGCCCGGTCCCATCTAGAACACCCCTGGTGACTCGGGTCGAACTCGAGTCGGACTCGAGTCGAGTTCGGGTCGAACTCGTGTCGCCCCGATCCCGCGGGCGGTAGGGTCCCGGGTTGCCGGCCTCTGTTCGCCGTGCGAGCGCCGCGAGAGAGGGACCTACCCGACGTGACCTATTGCCTGGCCCTTCGCCTCCACGAAGGCATGGTCTTCCTGGCTGACACCCGTACCAACGCCGGCGTCGACGACGTGGGCACCTACCGCAAGATGCACGTGCTCGAGCCGGCGCCGGACCGGCTCTTCGTGATCGAGTCTGCCGGCAGCCTGGCCACGACCCAGCAGGTGCTGGACCGGATCGGCCACGACCTCGAGGCCGGCGATGCGACCGAGAGCCTGGCCACCGTGAGCCACCTGTCCGAGGCCGCCCTCTACCTCGGACGCCTGGGACGTGAGGTGGCGGCGTCGCACCACCAGGCGCTCAGCCAGGTGGGCGCGGATGGCACGGCCACCTTCATCCTGGGGGGCCACGTCGGATCCGAGCCGCCGGACCTCCTGCTCGTGTACCCCGAGGGCAACTACATCCGGGCCTCGGACGAGCGTCCCTTCCTCCAGATCGGCGAGAGCAAGTACGGCAAGTTCATGCTGGAGCTGGCGGTGGAGGCGCACGTCGACGTCGTGACCGCCGCCAAGATCGCCCTCGGCTCCATGCTCAGCACGGCCCGGGCCAACCTCTCGGTCGGACCGCCTTACGACATCGGCTTCTACCTGAACGAGAGCCGGACGTTGAGCCAGTTCCGGATCGAGAGCGATTCGCCGCTGCTCGAGAAGCTGAGCCACACGTGGGAGCAGCACCTCCTGCGGGGCATCGCCGAGCTCCCGCCGATCACCCAGGACGACCTGACCGACGTCGACGAGCTGGCCTGATGGCAGCGGATCGGTGCTGGCCGCCGCGATGGTGATGGCGAGCGACAGGGGCGGGGGCGACATCGTCGGATCAGACCGGCGCGGTGCTCCCGAGCATCTCGACGGGGACCCTGCCGGGCGACGCCGCGGTCCGGGACGCTGTGACGGAGGGCTACGAGCTCTTCCGGAGCGACGCTTCGGGCAAGGTGGCCGACTACATCCCCGCCCTGGCGGCCGCCGACCCCGACGCGTTCGGCGTGTGTATCGCCGGCGTGCACGGCCGCTTCTTCGCCACGGGTGACGCCGAGGTGCCGTTCACCATCCAGAGCATCTCGAAGGTCTTCGTCTTCGCTCTCGTGTGTGATGTGCTCGGCCACCAAGAGGCGCGCCAGAAGCTGGGGGTGAACAGCACCGGGATGCCGTTCGACTCGGTGATGGGCATTGAGCTCAACGACGACCGCACCATGAACCCGATGGTCAACGCGGGCGCACTCGCCACGGCCAGCCTGGTGCCGGGCGTCACGATCGAGGAGAAGTTCGCCCGCATCGTCGATGTCCTGTCGTGCTTCGCCGGACGCCGGCTCGATATGGACGAGGAGGTCTACGAGTCGGAGAGCGCGACGAACGACCGCAACCGCGGCATCGCGCACCTGCTCCACGGCTACGAACGCCTGTACTGCGACCCCGACGTGGTCACCGATCTCTACACGCGCCAGTGCTCGCTCCGGGTGACGGCACGCGACCTCGCCGTCATGGGTGCCACGCTGGCCGACGGCGGCGTCAACCCGCTAACGGGCGAGCGCGCCGTTGCCCCGGGTTGCTGCCGGAGGGTGTTGGCGGTCCTGGCCACGGCGGGCCTCTACGAGCGCTCGGGCGACTGGCTCTACGACATCGGACTTCCGGGCAAGAGCGGGGTGAGCGGCGGTCTGGTCACCGTGTCGCCCGGCAAGGGCGGCGTGGGGACGTACTCACCCCCGCTCGATGAGGCCGGCAACAGTGTGCGCGGCCAGCGCATCACGACGTACCTGTCCGAGCACCTCGGCCTCAACCTCTTCGCCTCGGCGCCGCTGGCGCCGCTGGCCGCCCCATCCACGACTCCCGCCTCGTAGGCGGGGTCACCCTTTCTCCTTTCTCCTTCCTCCTTCCCCCCTCCTCTCTACTTCCCTTCCTCTCCCTTCCCCCTTCCCTCCTCCTCCTCCTCCGCTCTTCCCGGATCTCCATCCCTCCCCGGGATCGACGGCTCGTTCCCGCATTTGCGGACGGGATCGATAGGGACTGATGAGGGTTGACATCTCCGTATTCACAAGTAGAGTCTTGTACAAAGAGTTACTTGTGAAATACGAACGAAAGGATGCCAGAGCATGTCCACCACGCAGAGCAAAGCAACGACCAGGGATTTCGAGTCGGTCAAGACCTTCGAAGCCCCACCTGAGGAGGTCCTGTCCGCCCTGACGAGCGACGAGGCCATCGCGGACTGGTGGGGGGTCACCGTCGGAACCCCGACCAAGGGCCAGCGCTTCGAGGTCGGATTCGGCAGCGTGAGGCTGATCGACATGGAGGTCATGGCAGACGGCCCGAGCCGGGTCGAATGGCTTGTCCACACGTCGCCGGCCACCCCCGAGTGGCACGGCACGTCCATTGTGTTCGAGCTGGCGCGGGCAGGGGCGGGAACTGAGCTGACGTTCCGCCACCGGGGCCTCACCCCCCAGCTCGAATGCTTCGACATGTGCCACGAAGGTTGGACGCACTACCTGGCGAGCCTGGTGGACTACGTCGACCGGGGCGAGGGCCAGCCGTACCGCGGCGAGTGAGCACGACGGCGTCGCGGACGTCCACGAGAATGGGCCCGTGATGCCGGCACCCGAGGAGCCCGAGAGCCCCGCTGGACCCGACGCGGTCCTGCGGGCGCTCGCGGACCCTCATCGCCGAGCCATCATCCGCCTTGTCCGCGACGCCGAACTGCCCGCCGGGCAGATCGCCACCAACTTCCCGCTCACCCAGCAGGCGGTCAGCCAACACCTGACCGTGCTCAAGCGGGCCGGGCTGCTCGATGAGCGGCGCGACGGAACCCGCCGGCTCTATCGCTTCCGCTCCGAATCGCTCGAGCCCGTGCGCGAGTTGCTCGAGGAGTTCTGGCCCGATGCCCTGGCCAAGCTCAAGCAGGCCGTCGAACGCGACCACCCCCGAGAAGGATCGACATGACCACGCCAGCAACGCCGCCCACCCAGAACACATCCATCCAGCCCGCATCGGCCCAGCCCGCATCGGCCCAGCCCGTCGTCGCCAGCGTGCGCATCGCCGCCGCGCCCGACGTCGTGTTCCCGTACTTCACCGATCCGCTCCTCATCACGAAGTGGATCGCGCAGTCGGCGGAGCTCGACCCTCGACCTGGCGGGCTGTTCCACATCGTGGTGGACGGCAATCCGGCCAGAGGGGCCTTCGTCGAGCTGGACCCGCCCCGCCGCGTCGTCTTCACCTGGGGGATCGACGGGAACGAGCACCTGCCCCCTGGGTCCAGCACGGTCGAGGTGGAGTTGGTGGCCGAGGGCGACGAGACGGTGGTGACGCTCACGCATCGGGATCTGCCCGACGACTTCAAGGCCTCGCATCAATCGGGTTGGACCGAGTACGTCGGCAAGCTGGGCACGGTGGTGGCGCCCTGACTCTTGTGCACTGAGTCCTGCGGGCTGACTCATGCCGGTTCGGTTGTGTGGATTTGGTGATGCGGACCGCGTCCGGCGGAGCCAGGTCCGGCGAAGCCAGGTCCGGCCGCCGGAAGCGCACTGTCGACTCTGGGGCGGCTGCCTGCTCAGGGCTGCCAGAAACGAGAACGTGTTACAGTTTTCGTCGGAGGGCGGCCTTGATGGAAGGGACCGCCAAAAGGTGCGCGAGGCTGCCCCACGATGTTTCTCGAAGAGAGTCCTGACCAGCGCGAACTGCGTGCCGAACTGCGTCGCTACTACGAGGACCTGCTGACCGACGAGCTGCGGGCCGGGCTTGGTCGAGGACGGCGACGGCGGCGAGGCCTGGCGCGACGCCGTACGCCAGATCGGCAAGGACGGCTGGCTCGGCATCGGGTGGCCGACCGAGTTCGGGGGGCAGGGTCGTCCGGCCACCGACCAGTTCATCTTCTTCGACGAGACGCGGCGCGCGGGCGCGCCGTTCCCCTTCGTCACCGTCAACACCGTCGGGCCGACCATCATGCGCTACGGCACCGACGAGCAGAAGTCGTACTTCCTGCCCAACATCCTGTCGGGCGACATCAACTTCGCCATCGGTTACACCGAGCCCGAGGCCGGTACGGACCTGGCCTCGTTGCGCACGCGGGCCATGCGCGACGGCGACGAGTACGTCATCAACGGCGCCAAGATCTTCACGTCGGGTGCCGACAACGCGGACTACGTCTGGCTGGCCGTGCGCACCGAACCCGGACGTCTCCAAGCACAAGGGCATCTCCATCCTGTGCGTGCCGACGTCGTCGCCCGGATTCGAGTGGTCCATCATCAACACGGTGGGCGGGCTGACCACCACGCAGACCTTCTACGACAACGTGCACGTGCCGGTGACCAACCGGGTGGGCGAGGAGAACGAGGGCTGGCGCATGATCACGACGCAGCTCAACCACGAGCGGGTCGGCCTCGCCGCGTGGTCGGGACTGTCCATCTCGCTCTACGAGGACGTGGTCGCCTGGGCGGCTAGCCAGCCGACCGACGACGGGCGCACGCTCATCGAGCAGCCCTGGGTCCAGATGGACCTGGCCAAGTGCAAGGCCGAGCTCGATGCCATGTGGCTGCTCAACTGGCGCATGGCCGTGCACGTGGCCGAGGGCGAGCTGACGGCGGCCGAGTCGTCGTCGATCAAGGTCTTCGGCACCGAGCGCACGCTCGATGTCTTCCGGCTGCTGGCCGGGATCATCGGGGCGGCGGGCTATCTCACGCCGGGCTCGCCGGGCGCGCTGTTGCGTGGGCGGATCGAGTCGTCGGGACGCCAGGCCCAGATCAACACGTTCGGGGGCGGGGTCAACGAGGTGCAGCGCGAGATCGTGGCGACGGCCGGGTTGGGCATGACGCGGGGATCACGGTGAGCGCCGCGCGCCGCGTCTGGAGGAGCTGGCCGATCTGCCGGACCACTCCGAGGAGCTGGCGGCGCCTGGTGGGGCAGATCTCGGGCAAGCCCAACCTCTCGTGGGACGCCGTCAACGTGCCGATGATCCGGCACTGGGTCGAGGCCATGGGCGACGAGAACCCGGTGTACCTGTCGGACGAGGCGGCGCAGGCCGCCGGGTACGACGAGCTGATCGCCCCGCCGTCGATGCTCCAGGCCTGGATCATGCGGGGGCTGAAGGTCTCCAACGATATCGAGGCGGCCCGTGCCGCCGGCGCATCGCAGGGCAACGGCCCGAACGAGCGCATGATGGCGCTGCTCGACGACGAGGGATTGACCTCGGTGGTGGCCACCAACTGCGACCAGACGTATGTGCGGCCGTTGGTGGTGGGGGACCGGGTGCTGGTGCAGTCGGTGATCTCGTCGATCAGCGATCCCAAGCGAACGGCCCTGGGCACCGGGCGCTTTGTCACGACGCGGCTTGAGCTTCGTCGCCGTGCCCGAGTCGTCCGTCGGGCGATGCCTCGTCGTTGAGCGACGCCGAGGTGCAGGCGCTCTTCGACGCCGGCGAGCCGGTGGCGACGATGGACTTTCGCATCCTCAAGTTCCTGCCTCCCGTGCGGAGCGGCGGCGCGGCCGCCGCGTCCGCGCCCGGCGCTGACCCAGGACAACGCCTTCTGGTTCGAGGGAGCGCAGGCGCACCGGCTGTTGATCCAGCACTGCACGTCGTGCGGGACGCTGCGCCACCCGCCGCTGCCGGCGTGTGCGGTGTGCGGCTCGCTCGAGTGGGACGTCGTCGAGTCGTCGGGAAACGGGACGCTGTACTCCTACGTGGTGGTGCACTACCCGCAGGTGCCGTCGTTCGAGTACCCGCTGCCCATCGGGCTGGTGGAGCTCGAGGAGGGGACACGGGTGGTGGCCAACCTCGGGGGCGTGGAGCGCGAGGACATTCAGATCGGCATGGCGTTGCAGGCCGAGTTCATCGACTTCGACGAGGACCTGTCGTTGCCGGTGTTCGTGCCGGCCGGAGGAGGGGCTCGAGCCTGATGGACTTCGCATTGACCGACGAGCAGCGCGCCGTGTCGGAGGCGGCCGAGGGGGTGTTCTCGGGCGGCCTGGCCGATCCCGAGCGCATCGCCATGGTGGAGTGCTCCGAGGAGCGCTTCGACCGCGAGTTGTGGGCGGCGCTGGCGGCGGCCGACCTGCTCGGCCTGTCCGTGCCCGAGGAGGTCGGCGGCGGGGGTTTCGGCTTGTTCGAGCTGTGCCTGCTGCTCGAGGCGCAGGGCAACGTGGTGGCCCCGGTCCCGCTGTGGCCGACCTTGGTTCTGGGGGCACTGCCCGTGGGCCATTTCGGTTCGGAGGCGCAGAAGACGGCGTGGTTGCCGGGCGTGGTGGCCGGCGACGTCGTGCTGACCGGGGCGCTGAGCGCGAGCGCGCTCAGCCCGACCTCGTCGCCGGCGGTGCGGGCCCAGCGTGACGGTGACGACGGCGGGTGGGTGCTCGAGGGCACCGAGCTGGCGGTGCCCCAGGCGCACGTGGCCGATCGCGTCGTGGTGCCCGCGCTGACCGAGGAGGGCCGGGTCATCCTCACGCTGGTCGATCCGCGGGGTTCGGGTGTGCGGATGGAGGGGACGGTGACCACCAACCGTGAGATCCATCCGCACCTGCACCTGTCGGCTGTGCGGATCGGCGCGGGTGACGTGCTGGTCGGCCCCGAGGCCGGTCGCTCGGCTCTCGAGTTCATGCTGGCTTCGTCGACCATTGCGCTCTGCGCCCTCCAGGTCGGGGTGTGCGAGTCGGCCCTGCGCCAGACGGCCGCCTATCTGAACGGCCGCACCCAGTTCGGCCGGCCGCTGGCCACCTTCCAGGGGACGATGCTGCGGGCGGCCGACGCGGCGATCGACATCGAGGCCATGCGGGTCACGTGGCAGAACGCGGCCTGGCGCTTCGACACCGGACGCGACGCCGCCGACGCGGCGCGGGTGGCCAAGTGGCAGGCGGGGGAGCGGGGCCAGCGCTCGGTGCACGCCACCCAGCACCTGCACGGCGGCATGGGGGCGGACATCACGTACCCGATCCACCGCTACTTCCTCTGGGGCAAGCAGATTGAGCTGTTGCTCGGCGGGCCGAGCCTGCAGCTGTCCAAGCTCGGTTCCTCCATTGCGGAGCGGGCGCTGGCGGAGGCGGCGTCGTGACGGCGAGTCCGGCGTCCGGCGCCGTGTCGAGTCGGCGTCGGGCACGGTGGCGGCGGGGCCGACCTACGAGGAAGTGGCCGTCGGTGACGCGCTGCCGACGCTCGTGCTGCCGATCACCCGCACGCTGATTGTGTCGGGGGCGATCGCCAGCCGGGACTACCAGGACGTGCACCACGACCAGGTGCTGGCCCAGTCCCGCGGCTCCAAGGACATCTTCATGAACATCTTGACCACCAACGGGTTGGTGGGTCGTTACGTCACCGACTGGTCGGGGCCGCGGAGTCGCTTGACCGAGATCAAGATCCGCCTGGGCGCGCCGAACCACCCCGACGGCACCATGACGTTGACCGGATCGGTCACGGAGAAGGGTCCGTTGAGCCGACGACGGGGCCAGCGGTTCGGTGACCGTCTCGCTGCGGGGCGCCAACGAGCTGGGCGACCACGTGACGGGCACGGTGACCGTGATGCTGCCGGCGGGGACTGGCTCTGGCTCTGGCTCTGGGGGGAAGGCCTGATGGCGCACTCGTTCGCGGGCAACGTGGCCATCGCCGGCATCGGGGCGACCGAGTTCTCCAAGGCCTCGGGTCGTTCCGAGCTGCGCCTGGCCGTCGAGGCGGTCGACCTGGCGCTGAAGGACGCGGGGATCGCGCCGGCCGAGGTGCAGGGCATGGTCTCCTTCAGCTCCGACACCAACCCCGACATCGACATCGCCCGCAGTCTCGGTATCGGTGACCTCTCCTTCTTCAGCCGCATCCACTACGGGGGCGGTGCGGCGTGCGCCACCATTCAGCAGGCGGCCCTGGCCGTCTCGGCCGGCGTGGCCGACGTTGTCGTCTGTTACCGCGCCTTCAACGAGCGCTCGGGCAGCCGTTTCGGTATGGGCGTGCAGGGACGACCGCCAATGCCCAACGCCGAGAACGCGCACATGGCGTCGTACCTGCCGGTGGGCCTGCTGACCCCCGCCTCGTGGGTGGCCATGGCCGCCCAGCGTTACCTGCACATGACCGGCGCCACGAGCGAGGACCTGGGCCGGGTGGCGGTGGCCGACCGCAAGCACGCGGCGACCAACCCCAGGGCCTGGTTCTACGAGCAGCCGATCACGCTCGAGGAGCATCAAGCCAGCCGCTGGATCGTCGAGCCGCTGCACCTACTCGACTGCTGCCAGGAGACCGACGGCGGGCAGGCGCTCGTCGTCACCTCGCTTGGAGCGGGCGCGTGACCTGCGCCAGGCTCCGGCCGTGGTCCAGGCGGCGGCACAGGGCTCGGGCGCCGGTCAGGACATGATGACCAGTTACTACCGCGACGACCTGCTCGGGCTGCCCGAGATGGCCGTGGTGGCCCGCCAGCTCTGGGAGACCTCCGGACTCGGCCCGGACGACATGCAGGCCGCCATCATCTACGACCACTTCACCCCGTACGTGCTCTACCAACTCGAGGAGTTGGGGTTCTGCGGCAAGGGTGAGGCGAAGGACTTCGTGCGCGACGGCCGCATTGAGCTGGGCGGTGCGCTGCCCATCAACACGCACGGCGGCCAGTTGGGCGAGGCCTACCTGCACGGGATGAACGGCATCGCCGAGGGCGTGCGCCTGGTGCGCGGGACGTCGGTGAACCAGGTGCCCGACGTCGAGCACGTCGTGGTGACGGCAGGCACGGGCGTGCCGACGAGCGGATTGGTCCTGGGCGTCGATCGCTGATCCGTCGCTGGCGGGCAGTCGGCGTCCCCGGGGGCCGCGCCGGTTGGATGCCAGTCGACGGTTGGTCGTGATCAGGTCGACGGTGGGGCCGCCGTTGTGGTCGTCGAACTTGCGCTGGCGCTCGTCCCACAACCCGTCACGATGCCGGTGACGCCGCCGACGACGACCTTCACCGGTCCGTAGCCGGGCGCGTACCAGACCGTGTTGGCCACCGACTTGGCCTCGGTCGGTTGGATCTCCCGGTCGAGGCTGCGGCGGGCGCTCGCCAACGCGTTGGTGATGTCGAGCGACTTGAGCGTGGACCGAACGGCCAGCACGTCGTGGTAAGTCCCCGCCGACGTTTGCAGCTGCGCGACCTTGGTGCCGGATTGCTTGAGGACGAGAGCCATCTCGAGGGACGTGGAGTGCGGGGTGAGGATGGACTTGACCTGGGCCAGTTCGCTCTTGCCGAGCGGCGCCGAGATGTGCACCCGGGACAGGCCCGACCCGCCGGCCAGCAATGTGTGCACGCTCGGGAAGACCGTAGTCGCCCACTAGTGGTACGCCTGCCCGCCCAGCTGACCGGCTGACGGAACCGAGATCAGCTGGCCGCCCGTTGTGATGAGGTAGTGCAGCGCCGCGTTGGTTGGCACGTTGGTGCCGTTGACGTTCGTCGAGCTGCCCTCGTCGATGGTGATCGCTCGCCCTTCTTCGTCTTGGTGACCGCGGCCACGGTCAGGGTCTCGTTGCCGCTGGTCACCGTGGTCAGTGCTTCGTGGCAGGTCCAGCCGACCTTGAGGGGGTAGAAGTACGACGTCCAGGTCGGCCCGCCCGAGGACGGCTTCGGGGTGGCGGCGGCGGCGGGGCGAGGGCCCGTGACGCCGGGCAGCAGCGTCCCGAGGCCGAGCGCGGTGGTGGCGACGAGGACGGCGGCCGCGGCGGTGAGCGCGCCGGGACGAGCGGGCATCTTGTTCACATCGGCCGATCGCCCACGGCAGTCTCGAGGGCGGCCGCATCCTCCGCCGTGAGCATCCGGTAGGCACCGCCTTTCTCGGGCTGCCACAGGACGCCGTCGACGCAGTTCCATCGCTCGGCCCGCAGGCCGCGCTTGAGCACCTTGTTGGTCGCCGTGATGGGCAGCTCGCCCGTCATGCGCACGAAGCGCGGTGCCCATTTCGTGCCCAGGTCGCCCTGCGCGGCCAAGAAGGACGGCAGCTCGTCGCCGTCGAGCCGGTCGAGCCCGGGGCGCAACTGCACGGCCGCCATGACCTGGTCGCCCACGACGGGATCGGGCACGGCGTAGACGGCGGCCAGGGCGACGTCGGGATGGCGTTGGAGGATCCGCTCGATCGGCGCAGAGGCGAAGTTCTCGCCGTCCACCCGCAGCCAGTCGTGGTCGCGACCCGCGAAATAGAAGAATCCCTTCTCGTCTCGGTAGGCCAGGTCGCCCGTCCAGTACCACCCCTCACGCAGGCGGGTCTGTTGTGCTTCCTCGTTGCGCCAGTAGCCCTCGAAGCCGGCGCCACCGCTCTTCGAGACGAGCTCGCCGATGGCCTGCTCCGCGTTGAGGAGGCGACCGCGGTCGTCGAAGCGAGCCGGCGGGCACTCCTCGCCGGTGGCGGCGTCGAGCACGACGGTCCCCTCGGGTGCCGACGCCCAGGGCGCCCGGGGGCGTGTCGGGCGTGCGGACCACCGTGGCGCCGCCCTCGGTCGACCCGTACGAATCGGTGACCACGACATCGAAGCGCTCGGCGAAACGGGCGACGTCGTCGACCGAGCCCTCGTTGCCGAAGGCGCGCACGAGTGGATTGTCAGCGTCGTCGGGTTGTTCCGGCGTGGCCATGATGTAGGACAGCGGCTTGCCGACGTAATTGAAGTAGGTGGCACCGGTCGCCCGGATGTCGGGCAGAAAGCGTGAGGCCGAGAACCGTCCCGTCGACGGCAGGGCGAAGGTCGCTTCCCGCCATGAGTGCCGGACCCCAACCGGCCATCAACGCGTTGGAGTGGAAGAGGGGCATCGACAGGTAACAGACGTCCTCGGGGACCAACGAGTACATCTGGGCCACGATGCTGCCGATCCGTGCCAGGCGGCCCTGGCTGCACAGGCAGGCCTTCGGTGCGCCTGAGGTGCCGGACGTGAAGAGGAGGTAGCCGAGGGTGGCAGGGGTGATGCTGCGCTCGACCACTTCGGTGGCGGTGCTGCCGACGAACGGAGCAAGAGCACTTTGTGCCTTCTCGGTGTCGAGCACCAGCACCCGGTCGTTGTCGAGCGTCACGGTGCCGAGCGCCGGTGCGAGCTCTGCCCCCTCGACGAGGGGGAGGTGTGGTGACTCGGTCACCAGGAGCTGGCATTCGGTGTGGGTGAGATCGCGGGCGAGCTCGTCGCCCCTATGCGTCGGATTCGCTCCCACCACGACCGCGCCGACCAGCGCCGCCGCCTCGAGCCAGAAGACGAACTCGGCGACGTTGTCCAGCAGGACGGCGACGTGGAAGGGGCCGTCGAGCCGCCGCGCTCGGAGCCAGGCGGCTCGCTGGGCGGCCTGGGTCACGACCTCGGCGTGGGTCAGTCGCAGTTCGCCGGCGACGAGACCGAGATGGTGATCGTCCGCCCGCTCGAGAATTGCCCGGGCAATCGTCTCGGTCGAAGGAAGGCTCTCGCCCGCAACGCGGGCCTCGTCCGGCGGCACCTCAGCTGGGTTCACTGCATCTCCAAACTTCTCTGACCTGGGGTGGAAGGGCCATTATTGAAACACGTTGCACTTTAGACCTCCCCGTGTTACCTTCGCTTCGAAACGCCAGCGGGCACGGACCGCGGCCACCCTACGAGAGGATGAGACCGTTGGAATTCGGGATCTTCAATGCCGCGTGCCTGCTTCCCAAATACCGCGCCGCACACGGTGAAGCGGCCGAACACGACCGGATCATGGACGAGGTGGCGTTCATCGTGGCGGCCGACAAGGCGCGCTTCAAGTACACCTGGGCCTCCGAGCACCACTTCCTGACGGACTACTCGCACCTCTCGGCCTCGGAGTCCTTCCTCGCCTTCTGCGCGGCCAAGACGGACTACATCCACATCGGATCTGGCATCTTCAACATCACCCCGCCGGTGAACCACCCGGCCCGGATCGCCGAGCGCGTGGCCATGCTCGACCACCTCTCTGAGGGGCGCTTCGAGTTCGGCACGGGCCGAGGCTCGTCGACGACCGAGCAGAAGGGTTTCGGCATCCTCGAGCCCGACATCACCCGCGAGATGGTGGCCGAGACGCTGCCCCAGATCGTGCGGATGTGGAAGGACGAGGAGTACAGCTACGACGGCAAGTTCTTCTCCATGCCCCCGCGCAACGTGCTGCCCAAGCCCTACTCCAAGCCGCACCCCGCCATCTGGATGGCGGCCGGTAGCCCGTCCACCTTCGACCTGGCGGCCGAGCTCGGCGTCGGCGTTCTCTGCTTCGGCTTCTCCACCCCGGACCAGCTGACTCCGCTGGTGGCCCGGTACAAGGAGAAGATCGCTGACTGCACGAACCCCGTCGGTGGGTTCGTGAACAACAACGTCATGATCACCACGCAGATGATCTGCATGGAGGACGGCAAGAAGGCCCGCCAGACCTTTCTCGACTCTGAGTCCAACTATCACCTGAGTCTGGTCTTCCGGTATCTCGACACCTTCCCGAAGCCTCCGGGCGTGCCCGAGTGGCCCGACATCGTCCCGCCCATGGATCCCGAGACGCTCGACGCGGCCATCGGCATGGGCGCCGTGGCCATCGGTGACCCCGACGAGGTGGTCAAGGCGATGGAGAACTTCACCTCGACCGGGGCGGACCAGATCTCCTTCGGCATGCTGTCGACCTCCATGCCGATCGAGGCGTGCCAGGAAGCCGTCGAGACCTTCGGCAAGCACGTCCTGCCGCAGTTCGACAAGGACCCCGTGCACAGCACGACGAAGCAGCGCTTGGCGGCTGGAGGCAAGTAAGCCCTGGCGTGGTCTCTCGTTGGCCCGCCGGACAGTTCGGCCCCATCATCAAAGCCTGAAGTCGCCGGCCTCCAGACGTCGGTCGAGTTCGGCGGCCACGTGTTCCGGCGTGCGTCGCCCCGAGTCCACCCGGTGGCGCTCCTCGACACCGTGGCTCTCGAATTGCGCCCAGAGGTCGTCGACCACCGAGGCGTCGGCCAGGGCTCCCGCATGTGGCGGTTCCGCTTTGCGCGCCTGAACCCGGTGTTGGACGACGTCGATGGGCGCGCGGAGCACGGCGTAATTGAGGGTGATGGCCAGGGGTACGCAGGCCGCCTCGAAGAGGTCGAGCATGAAGGGGTACAGGATGCCCTCGGCCACGGTGAAATAGCCGCCTCGGGCGAACTCGGCTGCCGCAGCGGCGGCCGCGGTCAGCACCGTGCGGTTCTGCTCATGGGCCTCGGCCTTCCAGGGCTCGATGGCGCCGCGGCGAAGCTTGGCGAAGAACCAGTCGAGGTCGAGGCAGGCCGAGGGTTCGTGACGGTCGGCCACGAGCGGCGCCACCGTTGTCTTGCCGCACCCCGGCGAGCCGGTCAGCAGCAGGAGGGTGCCAGGCCGTCCTCTCCCCATGGCCAGCATCATCGCGTGCGACGCAACCCCCGGTACGATTGCCGGCAGTGGCTCGGGCCGAATGCGTGAGCCGCAGAGAACGGGAGCTGGTGATGCCTGAGACAGAGACCGTCGATGCGCTGGTCCTCGACCTCCTCGAATGGATCGGTTCCACTCCGCGTCCCTACGGCGAGGTGCTCGATGCCTGGCGGACCTCGTGTCCCCGTCTGCCCGTGTGGGAAGAGGCGAACGAGCGCGGCTTCGTGACGCTGCCAACACCGCCCCGGCGAGGGCGTGCTGATCTCGGTGTCGGCGAGCGGGCAGGCCCACCTGCTGGCGCAGCGCTCCGCGTCGGTCGTCTGAGTGTCGATCACCTGACCCGGCGGCGGCGGTCCGATAGCCGAGCCACCGGCATGCGCTCAGCTGGCTGAGGCCACGCCAACGACTGGTTTGTTCAGCACAATCCCACCCAAGGATCCCCCGAATCGGGCGTCGCCATAGTTGAAGATGCCGCCGTCCGATGCCACGATCCAGTAGCCGAGCCCATCGGGCGTGCCAGCGATGCCGACAGCCGGACGGTTCAGTGGCGCCCCGCCGGCCGATCCGAAGAACGCGGCGTCGCCGAAGTTGAAGATGCCGCCGTCGGAGGCCACGAGCCAATAGCCGAGGCCGTCTGGTGTCGCCGCCATTCCGACGATCGGCTTGTTCAGTCGCTGGCCACCCATCGATCCGTGGAACGACGCATCGCCGAACGAGAAGATGCCCCCGTCGGACGCCACGAGCCAGTACCCGAGGCCGTCATGCGTCGCGGCGATGCCGACGATCGGCTTGTTCAGTCGCTGACCACCCATCGATCCGTAGAAGTGGGCGTCGCCGTAGGAGAAGACGCCGCCGTCGGAGGCCACCAGCCAGTACCCGCCCCCGTCCGGCGTGCGTGCCATGCCCACCACGGGCGCCACCAGTGGCGTGCCTCCGGTCGAGCCGAAGAACCCGGCGTCGCCGTAGTTGAAGATGCCCCCGTCCGACGCCACCAACCAGTACCCGTTTTCATCGGGTGTCGCCGCCATGCCGACGATCGGCCGATTCAACGGCTTGCCGCCCATGGAGCCGTAGAAGGCGGCGTTGCCGAAGGTGAAGATGCCGCCGTCGGAAGCGACCTCCCAGTAGGACGAGTTGGGCGGCGCAGGCGGCGGCGGGCTTGGCGGCCCGGGGATCCCGGCCGAGCCCGAAAAGGCGTGCACCTGGTCGGCGCTCGGTGCGAGGAGGAGCCCGTCGCCTACCGAAGGTGTGGGGAAGTGGTTGGCCTGCCCACCCAGGGAGAGAGATTCCGCCGTGGTGCCGCTCGACGGCTGAAGTCCCTCCAGCGTGCTGCCGTCGATCGTCCAGACCAAGCCACCGGCGATGATCGGGGGTCCGGGTGAGCTGCTGGGGGCGGTCCACAGCGGAGTGATGGAAGGCGGCGCGCTCGACGTCTGCAGTGCCTCCAGCCCGTTCTCGCAAGGCACGTAGGCCACCGAGCCTGACACGGCGTCGCCGCCGTCGGCGTCGGCTCCGTTGCAGACGGTGGCCGTTGCCTGCTGGCCTCCGATTCCGCCCAAGTTGCCCTGGCTCAACAGGTAGGCGGTCTGTGACTTCCCGACCTGTATGACCGTGCCGTTGGAGAGCAGTGCGGGAGCCGTCGATCCGAGATCCCGGTCGTTCGAGTTGTCCGACTGCCAATCGCTCGGCGCGAACAGTCCCTTCTGGGTCAAGGAGGACGAGAGCTCGAACACGGAGTCGCTCCCGTCGTAGGGATTTGATGAGGATCCGTTGCCGCTGGACGCCCAGATGTTCCCGCCCGAGTCAACCTCGGGCGCCGCACCGCCCATCCAAACGGCCCCCTGGGTTCCGGTGGGGGTCGCGTTGTAGACCTTCATCGCACCGCCCGATTCGGGTACGGCCACGACGTAGCCGTGGTAGGTCGAGCAGTCGCCGAAGTTGCCCCCGTAGCCGAACACGACGTTGCCGTCACTCAAGTTCAGCCCGGTGCGCTGCAGGATGGCGGCGGGGGACTGGCTCGGAGGATCGACCGCCTGGTTCAGCATGACCGTTCCCGAGTACATGTTCAGACCGATCAGGAAGTGGGCTGGCGAGTTGTTGACGAATTCGTCCGCCACGGCGAAAATCTCGCCCCGCGCCGCGTCGACTACCGGAGTACCCGTGATGCCGACCGTCGGACTGATGTCGGTGCACGGGAGAGCATTCGCCGGCACGGCGGTGCCGACATGGGTCGACCAGAGCACCTGTCCCGTGTTGGCCGCCAATGCGTACAGCGTGTCGTTCTCGGTGGCCACGAACACGCGCCCCGTTGCCTCGAGCGGTTCGCCGTAGATTTGTCCGTCGAGAGCGGGCGTGGTCCAGGCGCTGGTGGCCGGGGAAAAGGTCACGCCCGATGTGTCGGTACCGCTGCCGAGCGGATCACCGTGGTACACGGTCCAGGAGGCCCCGGCGTCGACATGGGCCACTCCTGCGGCGCTCGACATGGCCACCGGAGCAGCCAACGCGAGAACGGCCAAGACTGAGCCGACCAACACGATGGTCGAGACGATCCCGATTCCCACCTTGCCGACGCGGTGCATCATCACCTGCTGCCACACGCGGATTGGAAGCGAACTGTTGGTCATGGTGGACGGCAGGCTAACGCCTCGGTCGCCGATCTGTCGATGGGACCTGAGCCGCCGAGAACCCAGTGTTTCGTTCGGTCCAGTTGCACCTCGGCGAGTACAGTCCGCAAAAGGCTCTGCAGCCCGCGTTGACTTGCGGCACGCGTGCTGCGTCCGGTCGAAACGAGAGAGCATCAGCTCAACGAGGAGGACAGCGCTATGTCAGCACGACGCGTGGTCACCGGTCATGACGGCGCCGGCAAGGCCGTCTTCGTCAGTGACGAGCAGGTGCAACCCGTGACGCTCTCGCTGGTTCCGGGCATGGAGTTCCACCTCCTGTGGGGGGCCGACACTCCAGCCCATTTCCCCGACGACGGGTCGAAGCCGGACGGGCCCAAGTACTTCCCGCCGTTGGGCGGCTCGCGCTTCGCCATCTTCGTCATTCCGCCCGATGGCGGAGCGGGAGTTCCCGAGGGTGTCGATGTCGGTGCCGCCCTCGAGGAATTCCAGCAGAAGCTGCCCGGAATGATGGAGCACCTCGAGCCAGACAATCCCGGAATGCACACGACGGCGACGATCGACTACGGCGTCGTGCTCTCTGGGCAGCCGATCATGGAGCTCGACGACGGCGCCACCGTGACGCTCTCACCGGGCGACACCTATGTGCAGAACGGCACGCGCCATCGCTGGTCCAACAGGGGCACCGTGCCGGCGGCCATCGCGGTAGCGCTCATCGGTGCACAGCACGACCATTTCGACTGACGTAAATCGTCGTTGCGACCGTTGTCGCAGCATTCACGTGACGTTCCGAGCAATCACCAAAGGGACATCACGGTCACGTCCACCGACCGTGTCCTCGGCTTCGTTCCCGTCGGTCAGCTCCCATGGCATGTGATCTTCTCGTCCGACGGGCCCACGGCCTGCTTGGCCAACCCCGACTCGAACTCGGTCTCGGTCATCGACTCGGCGACGGATCGAGCGTCCTCGACGATCGCCGTCAGCGGAGACCCCGACATGCTCGCCCTGACCGGCGATGGGTCAGAGCTCTGGGTCGGGAGTCAGGCCTCGGGTTACCTGGGCGTCTTCCAAACGTCGACCCGCCAGATCGGCAACATCGACCTGGGCACTGCCTTCGAGCCGACCGGGATCGCCATGACGAGCTAGGGCAGAGTCGCCTGCGCCCCGGCATTCACGATGGTGGCGGCCCACTGGTAATCGGGCTTGCCGCTGGGAGAGCGCTCGACGGTCTCGACGACATGGAGGCGGCGAGGCACCTTGTAGCCGGCGATGGCCTCCCGGCAGTGTTCCTGGATCGCCTCGAGCGAGGGCGCCTCGTGCCCGACCCGCGGCTGAATGATGGCGGCGACGGTCTGACCCCAGCGCTCGTCGGTCGCGCCGCACACGATGGCGTCCATGACGTCGGGGTGCGAGCGCACGGCAGACTCGACCTCTTCGGGGAAGATCTTCTCGCCGCCCGAGTTGATCACGATGGACCCGCGCCCGAGCAGGGTAATGGACCCGTCCGCCTCCACCGTGGCGTAGTCGCCCGGCATGACGTAGCGCGTCCCGTTGACCTCGCGGAAGACCTCGGCGGTCTTCTTGGGGTCGTTGTAGTAGCCCTGCGGGATGTCGCCCGAGCGGGCGATCTTTCCGATGACGCCGGATCCCGGTTCGACTGGCACCAGGTTCTCGTCGAAGACGACCGTTCCGCCCAGAAGGTGCACGGTTGGCCCGCTCTTCATCGCGGTGTTGCCCGCGGTGATCACCGTCAGGCCGTTGTTGCCACCCTCGGATGAGCCGATGGCATCGGTGATCACGATGTTGGGGAGGTGGGCGAAGAAATCGTCCTTCACCGGCGCGCTGAAGAGTGCGGCCGACGACACCACGGCCAACAGCGAGGTCAACTTGTGGTCGAAGCCGGGATCGTCGAGCGATTCGACCAGCGGCTTGCCCATGGCGTCGCCGGTGATCATGACCGAGTTGACGCCTTCCTCATCGACCAGGCGCCACACTTCGTGCGGGTCGAATTTGGCCATGAGCACGATCTTCGATCCGACGAAGCTCTGCCCCATGACGGACCACTGGGTGGCGCCGTGCATCAACGGGGCGATGGGGAGATGGACCATCGGCCCGCCGGCACCTTTGGGCACCATCTGCGCGGGGTCGGTGATCCGTGTGTTGGTCGTAGGATCGGTGCCGCCTCCGAGCGCGTAGAACACGTCCTTGTGGTGCCAGACCACACCCTTGGGCATGCCGGTGGTGCCACCGGTGTAGAGGATGTAGAGGTCCTCGCCCGATCGGGGACCGAAGTCGCGGGCCTCGGACTGTCCGGCCAGCGCGTCCTCGTAGGCGATGGCACCGGGCGTCGGCTCAACAGCCGTCCCGTCCTCGACCACGACGACATGGCGCAGGTCGGGCAGCTCGGGCAGCAGTGTCGTGACCAGCGGGGAGAACTCGCGCTGGTGCACAATCGCCTTGAGGTCCGCGTTGGTCAATAGGTAGCGCAGCTCGTCCTTGACGTAGCGATAGTTGATGTTGATCCAGACGGCGCGGAGCTTGAACACCGCCCAGGCCGTCTCCACCCACTCCACCGAGTTGTAGGCGTAGATGCCCACGTGGTCACCGGGGCCGATGCCCCGGTCGGCCAGGAAGTGGGCCAGCTGGTTGGCCCGGGCCTCCATCTGCGCGTAGGTGCGGCGCTCACCGTTCGCCACTAGATACTCCCGCTCGGGGTAGGCGTCGACGGCGGCTTCGAACAGGTCGGCGAGGTTGAACTCCATCGGGCTCAGATTAGAACACGTTCCTGTTCTGTGCGGCATCGAGTCGGCAGCGTCACCCGGCACCGGCTGAGGAGCTGGAACCGGGGCGCCGTCTGCACATCCGCCGGGATAGACCTCTCCCGACCGCTTGCAATTGGCAGCTTCGACGAGACGGTGATGCGATGTCTCTGGCACCTCGGCCGTGCACCGTGGCCGTGCCGGCCGTGCCGGCCGTGCCGCCTCCGCCTCGAAGGAGAAGGACCTGGATGGCAGTCACCTGCGAGTGTTGTGGAACATCGGTCGATTGGTGGGTCAGGCTGCGTTCGCACCCTGAACTGCCGATCTGCCACGACTGCCTCGGCGGTCTGAACGGTCAGCGGGACGGACAGCTACAGATCATGACCGGCTCGTGGGTGGTCAGGGGATTCGAGCCGATCTTCAAGGTGGCCGACGTGACTCGCTCAGTTGCCTGGTTCGAGCGCGCCGGGTTTGACGTGTCCTTTCACGGCGACACCTATGCCTTCGCTCACCGAGATCGGGATCTCACCATTCACCTCGCCCAGGCGGTCGGGGACGAACTGCCGGGTCGCGGCGCGCTCTACCTCCACTGTCAAGATGCCGAGCAGGTGGCGGAGGCATGGCGAAAAGCCGAGATCGACGTCGATGGCCCGCGCGACGAGGACTACGGCAAGCGGGAGGGATCCGTCACGGACCCGGATGGAAACGTGATTCGCTTCGGGAGTTCCATTCCCTGATTTGAGACCGGCGCGACACGCAACGCACGACGCACAACGTGTAGGTCATCGCGGATCGCGCATCGCGCATCGCACGAAGTCCGGCCCGAGGCCGGCTACTCGAACAGATCGGGCTCGCTACGCGAGATCTCGTCCCACATGGGCTGGAAGGAGAACCAGCCGGCGAAGTGGCTCGCCGTGTGATCGCGGGTGTAGCGGGCTCCCTCGTCGGCGATGAGCAGTGGCTCACCGGCCGCCTCGGCCAGCAGTTGGGCCTGGCACGAGCGCTCCATCGTGATGAACCACCACGCCGCCTCGTCGACCGAGTGCCCGACGGTGAAGAGCCCATGGTTGCGGTGGATGGTCGCCTTGTGGGGCCCGAGCGAAGTGGCCAGCGCCTTGGCGGCCGCTTCCTCGAGCACGATCATGCCGCCGCCCTCTGCACACACCGTGTGATCTTCGAAGAACGCGCAGGCGTCCTGGGTGATGGGGTCGAGCAGACGGCCGAGGGTGGACCACGCCTTGCCGTAGACCGAGTGCGCGTGGGCGGCCGCGATGACGTCGGGCCGGGCCGCGTGCACGGCGGAATGGATGGCGAAGGCCGCCGGGTTCACCGGGCGGTTGCCCTCGACGACCTCGCCCGTGTGGCTCACGAGGATGAGATCCGAAACGCGCACGTGGCGGAAGCTCATGCCAAAGGGGTTGACCCAGAAGTGGTCGGTCAGCTCGGGATCGCGCGCCGTGATGTGCCCGGCCACGCCCTCGGAGAACCCGAAACGCCCGAACAGGCGCAGGGCGCCGGCGAGCCGCTGCTTGCGGTGCAGGCGCTCGTCCTCGATGCTCGAAAAGGCCGGTGGCATCGGAGCCACCAGCTGGCGTGGGCTCGGGGTTTCGGTTTCGCTGTGGGTGTCAGAAATGACGTCGGTCATGGTTCCAACCTAACGTCATGCCATGCCGTACCCCACCGCCGTGAGCCGCGACATCGAAGCGCCAGCCCACGCCGTGTTCGCGCTGGTCTCCGACCTGACCCGGATGGGGGAGTGGTCGCCGGAGAACACCGGTGGGGCGTGGATCAAGGGGTCCACCGGACCAGCGCTCGGCTCCGTCTTCCGGGGCAACAATCGCAACGGCAGTCCGGCGCTGGTCGACCACGGTGACGGTCACCGGCTTCGATCCCGGCAAGCTCTTCGAGATCGCCGTGACCTCGGGACCCGCTCGAGGTGGCCCACTGGCGCTACGACTTCGAGGACACCGAGTCGGGCTGCCGGGTCACCGAATCGTTCGAGGACCGGCGCAAGCCCTGGTTCGCGTCGGTGGCCCGCGTCATGGGCGACCACAGCAGCGAGCACGCCGAGCAGGAGATGGAACGAACACTGGCCGGCCTGGCCACGGCGGTGGAGTCGCCGCCCGCCACATCCCCGCCCTCGGCCTAGGCCCGATCCGCACCATCGGACAGCCATGGATCGATCGGCCGGTCAGCCGTCCGAATCGAGTCGCCGAAGGGTGTGATCGGCCGCCGCAACGTCGTCGTGCCGTACCCCGGGCCAGCAAGCGTTCCACCACGGCCCGCCGGTGCGCCTCGTCGACGTTCCCGCCGTACTTGAACTTCGCGCTCACCCGTTCCACCCGCACTTCGATCCCGAGGATCCCGAGCAGCTTGGCCGCGTGCGCCTCGGCCGGATCGGCCACGTCGACGTCGGGCTGGAACGCGCCGAGCTGGCGACGCAGGATGGCCGCCACCGTTCCCGGCGCGGTGCGCTCGTCGTGCACGTACGCGGTCCCCTCCAACTGCACCGCGCCGTAGTAGGTCGTCGGGATGCCGAGCGCCGGATCCTCGGAGTCGATGGCCTTCCAGGCCGAAGGGATGAAGGCCCAATCGCCCGCCACGCTCAGCACCACCATGGGGTTCTCGGCCAGCACGGCGAAGATCGGGTTGGCCCGCACAAGATGCAGCCATACCGTCTCACCGGCCAGCACGAACTGCGTCGGCACCACGACCGGAACCAGGCGCTCGGGCCCGCCCCCGGCGACCAGGTGGCCGAAGGGGTGGGTCTCGACGAAGGCGCGCCACTCCGCCTCGCCGAGCGTGGCATCGACCGGGGCGATGAACATCGCTTCAGTCTGGCTCACGCTCACGTCAAGGCGCCGCACTCACGTCAGTCGCCGACGGCGACTCACTCAGCGGCGACGCCGAGCTCCTCCATCGACTCGGCCCGGTGGCGCTTGTAGTCCACCTTGCCGTTGGGCGCCCGCCCGATCGTGGCCACCGCCCGCACCCGACGGGGCGCCTTGTACGAGGACAGCCGCTCCTTGACGTGCGCGATCAGGTCCGCCTCCGCCGGCACATCGGTCCCGTCCGCCGGCTCGATCACCGCCACGATCTGCTCCCCGTACGTCGGATGCGGAATCCCCACGACCACGGCATCGCGCACGGCGTGCGTGCGTCTTGAGCGCCTCCTCGACCTCCTCGGGAAAGATCTTCTCGCCGCCCGAGTTGATGCAGACCGAGCCCCGCCCGAGCAGATGAATGGTGCCGTCGGCTGCCCACCTGGGCGAAGTCGCCGGGGATGGAGTAGCGCACACCGTCGATCTCCTTGAAGGTGCGCTCCGACTTCTCCTCGTCCTTGTAATAGCCCAGTGGGTTGCGCCCGCCGAGGGCGAGGACGCCGATCTCTTCTGACCCGGGCTCCACCTGGCGGCCATCATCGGTCAGGACCTTCACGTCGGGACCGAGCGTGAACGACGCCGTCTTGGCCGCGGCACCGCTGGCCGAGACGGACACGCCCATGCCGAGCGCCTCCGAGGAACTGAAGGCGTCGACCAGGAGCATGCCCGGGTGGTGGCGCAGCAACGCTTCCTTCACCGGCTCGCTCCACATCGCACCGGACGAGATGATCATGAGGAGCGAGCTCAGGTCCCACTGGCCCGGATGCTCGTCGAGCGCGGCGAGCAGCGGGCGGGCGAACGGATCGCCCACGAAGACGAGGCCGTTGACCTTCTCGCGCTCAATCGTGTCGAGCAGTTCGACGGGGTCGTAGCGGCGCGACTCGAGCAGGCAGACCCGGCCGCCCTCGGCCAGCACGGTGTTGGAGGGGAAGTTGCCGGTCCCGTGCATCAGCGGGCAGGCCGGCAGGAGGGTCACGCCGCCGGGGCTCGCTTCGACGGCGGCGCGCACGGCCTCGAGCCCGCCGTCGACGGGGTAGTGGCGCACCGCGCTGTCGATGAGGCGGGCGAAGAGATCGTCCTGGCGCCACATGACGCCCTTGGGCATGCCGGTCGTGCCGCCGGTGTAGAGCATGTAGAGGTCGTCGCCGCTGCGTCCCCACGGCGCGCTGCACCCGGCCGATGGCCGACTTCGCCGCGTCGTCGTAGGGGGTGGCCCACTCGGGGCACGGTCCGCTGTCGTCGTCGACCCAGAGCCAGCCCTTGACCCGTGGCACCCGGTCGAGAATGCCCTCGATCCGTTCGGCGAACACACCGTGGAAGATCACGGCCACCGCGTCGGCGTTGTCCCACAGGTAGCTCAACTCGTCGTCGCCGTAGCGGTAGTTGGTGTTGACCGGGACCAGGCCCACCTTCATGGCGGCGAAGGTGCTCTGCAGGTACTCGGGGCAGTTGTAGAGGTACATGGCCACCTTGTCCTGCTTGGCCACGTCGAGATCGAGCAGGAACTGGGCCACGCCGTCGGCCCCGCGGTCGAACTCCTCCCAGCTGAGTGTGCGGGCGCCCTGGGTCACCGCCGGCAGCGTGGGTTGTAGGTCCGCCACCGTCTCCCAGACGTCTGCGTAATTCCAATTCGTCATGACCACGCTCCCATCCCATCCGCCACGGGGATCAAATCCGATACTGCCGTCCGAACTGCCGTCCGAACTGCCGTTCGACAAGGCCCCGCTTTTCCCACAACCCCCCGGTTTCTCCGAGAACCCCCCGCCCCCGGACCGAAGTGCACGAAGCGAGATGCCGAGAATACGCTCCCGCCGTGGACCTCGGCCTCCCCGGCGACGACGACCCCCGCCGGCACGAGGTCCGCCAGTGGCTGGCCGAGCATCCGCAACCCAGCGGCCGCCAGCTGGCCGAGGCCGGCTACGTGGCCCCCCACTGGGCTCCACCGTACGGGCTCGATGCCGATCCCATCACGCAACTCCTGATCGACGAGGAACTCCGGCGGGCAGGGGTGCGACGCCCGATCAACCCCATAGGTATCGGCTGGGCGGGGCCAACCCTGCATGTACGCCGGCACCGCAGAGCAGAAGGAACGCTGGCTCTGGGCGCTGCTGAGCGGCGAGGAGTTCTGGTGCCAGCTGTTCTCGGAGCCCGGCGCCGGCTCGGACCTGGCCTCGCTCACGCACTCGGGCCGAGCGCGACGGCGACCACTACGTCGTGAACGGGCAGAAGGTGTGGACCAGCTACGCCCACATCGCCCGTTGGGGGATCTTGCTGGCCCGGACCGATCCGACGGCCACCAAGCACCTGGGCATCAGTTACTTCGTGTGCCCGATGGACGCTCCGGGGATCGAGATTCGGCCGCTCATCGACATGACCGGAGAGCACGCGTTCAACGAGGTCTTCTTCACCGATGTGCGCATCCCGGCCGACCATCTCATCGGGCCCGAGCACGGCGGGTGGGATCTGGCCAAGGTGACGCTGGGCAACGAGCGGGTCTCGCTGTCGGGCGAGGGTGCGCTGTGGGGGATGGGCCCGACGGCCGAAGACCTGGTGGCGCTGATCCGCTCTGCCGGGGGCGCGCCGTCGGCCGTGCTGCGTGATCGCTTGGTGGAGGTGTGGGTCGAGAGTCGGATCTTGCGGGTGCTGCGGCTGCGGATGGTCTCGGCCGTGTTGGCGGGGCGCCAGCCGGGGGCCGAGGCGTCGGTGCGCAAGGCGTTGGCTGATGCGCACGGGCAGCATGTGATGGGGGTGGCTCGGGATCTGGCCGGGGCGTTCGGGATGCTGCTGGGGTCCGGTCCCGGGTCGGGGGTGGGGTCTCTGCCCGAGGTGGCGGCGGGGTCCGGGGCGGGGCCGCTGTCGGAGGCGGCAGGCGGGCTCGAGGATCCGGTTTGGTCCCGGGGTTTTCTGTTTGCTCCCGCCCTCACCGTGGGTGGGGGCACGGCCGAGGTGCAGCGCAACATCGTGGCGGAGCGGGTGCTCGGGTTGCCCCGGGATCCCTGAGCCATCCGGCGTCCATCCACCCGCCCATCCGGCACCAATCCGGCGGCCACCCATCACCCCGCGCCCCATCCGGGGGATCCGTCCGGCAGCCGTCCGGCAGCCATCCGGCAGCCATCCGGCACCGGTCATCCGATAGCTACCTCAGCCACGCCTCGGCCCCTCGATTTCTCCAAATCGGGCGCGAGATGCGCACCCGAGCCCCGTTTCCCATGCAACGGGACCGCGCTATTGGCGCGCCCGGGGGTGGGTAGAGGGCTCAGGAACGAGCCGAATCCAGAGAGCAGGAGGTCCCATGCGGAAGGTGCTTCGATCCGGTGCGCTTGCACTGATCGGTCTGGCGGCGACGGTCGCCCCGGTGCTCACGGCGGCGACAAGCTCGCCGGCGGCGGGAGCGGCAACCAAAGCCGGTGCGGCAACGGCAGGCGCAGGCGAGGCGGGAGCGGCGACGCGGCACATCACGCCGGGCTTGTACCACCTGCCCATCGTCGGCAAGGTCACGTTGCCCGGATTGGGCTCGTCGCTCGGGGGTGTGCGCCATGCCACGGCCGTGGAGTCGTCGAACTGGTCCGGCTACGCCGACATCGACGACACGTTCAACTCGGTGGCGGCCAGCTGGGCGGAGCCCAAGGCGAGCTGCTGATCGACGAGCGGGGGATTGAGCGGATTGCTCGGTGGTCCGAGCACGTGCCGGTGCCTTCTGGGTCGGACTCGACGGCTACAACTCGACCAGCGTCGAGCAGCTGGGCACCGATTCGGACTGCAACGGCTCCAGCCCGAGCTACTACGCCTGGTACGAGATGTACCCGAATCCCTCCGTTACGTTGCCCAACACCGTGAAGCCGGGAGACTCCATCACGGCGTGGACGTCGTACTCGGGCTCGCAGTTCACGCTGAGTATCCAGGACAGCACCCAGGGTTGGACGTTCTCGCAGCCCGAGACCGGAAGCTTCTCCCGCTCCTCGGCCGAGGTCATCGCCGAGGCTCCTGAGGAGTGCACGACGCTCTTCTGCTCGGAGGTGCCCTTGACCAACTTTGGTCAGGTGAACTTCACCGGCGCCAAGGTCTACAACGCCTCGGGGACGAGCGGCGGACTCTCGGCCTTCGACGCGCAGGAGATCACCATGGCCGACAGCACGACCGGTACCGTCGAGGCCCAGCCGAGTGCGTTATCGTCCGACGGCTCTGCCTTCAGCGTGACCTACAAGTCTTCGGGCGGTGGTGGACTGAGCGGGCTGACCTTGGACGGCCTCGGTCTCGGTCTGTAACGAGCGGGCGGCGTTTGGTCTGCTCGTTTCGCGGCGAGCTCACCGGAGGGAGTCTGTTCATCTCCTCCCTCCGGTGAGCCCCGCGGTGGGCAATCCAAGGGAACGTTGCGTCGAAGGTTGCGTCGAGTCGGCGTCCGTCTCGGCGCTCCGTCTCGGCGCTCCGTCTCGGCGCTCTCGCAGGTCGCCGACCCTCAGCGGGGCGGGCGCACTCTCCCGAACTCCCCAGTATCGGGTTCGCCCCCTGGGGGTCGGTCCTTCCCTACAGGTAGCCGACCCGGTATCCGAGGTCACGGCTCGTCCGATGGATCCAGCCATCGGGGCTGAGGTCTGCCGCCCTCTGCCGCACCTTGGTTTCTGGATAGGCGCGAAATCGACGGTCTCCGCGGATGGGGGACCGGATCAGACCTCGAGCGGCCCCGCATTGGCGAAGCCCTGCCGGACCCCTTGTCCGGCCCGGGCCGTGAGCTCCTCGGGTTCGTAGAGCATGAGATAGGCGTTGCGGGCATGGTCACGGGACCGGTTCCGAAAGACCATGGCCAAGGTGGCCGGGTCGTCGGACTCGTCCTCGTGCACGAAGACCTCGAGGATCGGCGTGTTGGTCATGAGCTGGGCCGTCATGATCCCGGTCGAAGCCTCGTGGGCGCAGACCTTGTCGACCTGCTCCCGCCCCGGCATGCCCAGCGCCACCACAATCCGGCAGCCGTCCTCCTCGATCAGCTTCTTGGCCTGCACCGCCAGATCCTTGAATCCGGGCACCGTCCGCCGGATGGTGGTGAAGACGGTCCCGTATCCAGGGCATTGGGCCAGCTCATCGAGGGCCTCGCCCCCCATGTCATAGCGAGCGAACATGGTGTCGACGACGCCGATGAGGTCCATGGACCATTTTCGCGCAATGGACCTCCTACCCCGGCCGCGTCCAGAATCGGGGGCGTGAGCAGCCTGACGCCAGAGTCCGACCCGGACCTCGAGAGTCCCCCGGACCTCCCGAGTCCCCTGGGCCTCCAGGAACTCCCGGGCCGTTTCCCTCCGCCTTCCCCGAGAACCCCACCCAGAGCGCCACCCCCGCCCCGACCCCGGCCGCACCCGGCCGCACCTGGGTCGAGCGGGATGCCGCCGTCGTCTGGCACGGATTCACCCAGATGGCGTCCTACGCCGAGAACGCCCCGCTGGTCATCGAGCGGGCCGAGGGGCGGGAACTCGTCGACGCCGCGGGCAACCGCTACCTCGATGCGATCTCCTCCCTCTGGGTCAACACCCTCGGCCACCACGTCCCCGCGCTCGACCGGGCCCTGGCCGAGCAGGCGGCCAAGGTCGCCCACACCACCATGCTGGGCAACGGCAACACCGTGGTGGTCGAGCTGGCCGAGGCGCTGGCTCCGAATGGTCCCGGTCGACGATCCCCACTTCCTCTTCGCCGGGGATGGGGCGGTGGCGGTGGAACAGGCCCTCAAGATCGCCTTCCAGTACTGGGCCAACCGGGGCGAGACGGGGCGCACGGCCTTTCTCGCCCTGGGCGACGCCTATCACGGCGACACCATCGGGGCGCTCTCGCTCGGTGACGGCGGCGTGTTCAGCGCGGTGTTCGAGCCGCTCTGCTTCCCAGTCGTGCGCACTCCGGGCTACACGGATCCCGGATGGGCCGCCAAAGCGTGCGCGGCCATCGATGCCCATGCCGGCGAGCTGGCCGCGGTCGTGCATCGAGCCGCTGGTGCAGGGCGCGGCAGGGATGCTGTGCGCCACGCCGGCCGACGTGGGCGAGGTGGGCGAGGCCTGCCGCCGGGCCGGCGCGCTGCTCATCTGCGACGAGGTGGCGACCGGCTTCGGCCGCACCGGCACGCTCTTCGCCTCCGAGCAGTGCGGGGTGCGACCCGACCTGCTGTGTCTGGGCAAGGGGATCACCGGCGGCTACCTGGCCATGTCGGCCACGGTCGCTTCGGGCCGGGTGTTCGACGCCTTCCTCGGGTGCGACCTCGGTCCGCAGACCTTCTACCACGGGCACTCCTACGGCGGGAATGCTCTGGCGGCCGCCGTCGCGCTCGAGCATCTGCGCCTGGTGGACGACTGGAACGTGCTCGCCAACGTGCGGGCGCGGGCCGACCAGCTCCATGCCTTGCTGACCGAGCGCGTCGCACAACGCGCCGAGGTACTCGAAGTCCGTCAGCGTGGCCTCATGGTCGGCGTCGAGTTGGCGCCGCCCGCCCCCGGTCTGCGCTGGGGCCGACGGGTCTGTGCCGGCGCGGTCCAGCGGGGCGTCCTGTTGCGTCCGCTCGGCGATGTCGTCGTGCTGATGCCCCCACTCACCACGACCGAGGACGAGATCGTCCGCATCGTCGACGCGCTGAGCGGCGGCCTCGACGACCTCGCCAGCCCGGCCACCCCCAGCCCCGCCACCCCCAGCCCAGCCCAGCCCCCTATGACCTGGCCCGACCGCATCCGAGGGCAGCTGGCCCAGGTGGTCGCCGAGGATCGGTGGCGAGCTCCCCGGGAGTTCGACGCCCGCGGCCCGGCCGGCGCCCTCCAGGGGCACCCCGTCGTGTCTTTTGCCTCCAACGATTACCTCGGGCCTGAGCGCGCACCCCGAGGTCGTCCGTGCGGCCCACGATGCGCTCGATCGGTGGGGCGCCGGTGCCGGTGCCTCCCGCCTCGTTACCGGCTCGCGGCCCGTCCACAGCGAACTCGAGCGCGAGCTGGCGGAGTGGAAGGGCACCGAGGCCGCCATCTGCTTTCCCACCGGCTTTGCGGCCAACCTCGGCACCCTGTGCGCGCTCGGCGGCCGCGGCGTGCGGGTGCTCTCCGACGAGCTCAACCACGCCAGCATCATCGACGGCTGCCGGCTCTCCCGCTCGGACCTGGCCATCTACCGCCACGCCGACATGGGGCACCTCGAGCAACTCCTCGCCGGCGCGCGCCAGCACCCAACGGCGCCGAGCCACACCCGCCGGCGCCGAGCCGACACCCGCCGGCGCCGAGCCGACACCCGCCGGCGCCGGGCCGATGCCGACGATCGTCGTCACCGATTCAGTGTTTTCCATGGATGGCGACGCCGCCCCGCTCGAGCACCTCCTTCCGTTATGCGCGCAGCCACGATGCGCTCCTCGTCCTCGACGAGGCTCACGCCGTCCTCGGCCCCCACCTCCCTCCGGTAACCAGGGATGGCGGGGAGGCGAAGGGAGGCGGGGACCGGGCCGGCGTTGCGTCTGTCGGGACGCAAGGGGGAACGGTCGTGCGCGTCGGCACGATGTCAAAAACCCTCGGCGCACTCGGCGGTTTCGTCGCCGCCAGCCGTGACGTCATCGATCTCCTCGTCAACCGGGCCCGCTCCTACATCTTCTCGACCGCGCTGACGCCGGCCGACGCCGCCGCCGCCCTGGCGGCGCTCCGGATCCTGCGGTCCGACGAAGGCGAGGCCCTGACGGGACGCCTCGCCACCCTGATCGACCGGTTGGCGGAGGCCGGCATCGTGCCGCCGGACCATCCGAGCCCGATCGTGCCCGTCATTCTGGGATCGGAACAGGCGGCGCTCGATGCCTCCTCAGCACTCCTCGAAGCCGGCCTCTGGGTGCCGGCCATCCGTCCACCGACCGTGCCTGTCGGCACCAGTCGCCTGCGGGTCACGTTGTCGGCCGCCCACTCGGATGCCGACGTGGACCGGCTGCTCGATGCGCTGTCTGCGCTTCCTGTCGTTTCTTGGTCGGTCGCGTCCTCGTCGTCCGGCCCCTCCTCGTCCAGTCCCTCCGCTTCGACGCCTGCCTCCTTCTCTGCCCGCATCCGCCGGCGTTCGCTGACCGGCGTGGCTCGTCCTCGTCGAGTCGTCGCCGTCGTCGGCACCGGGACCGACATCGGCAAGACGTGGGTCAGTGCGCACCTTCTCATGGGGTTGCGCGCGGCCGACCTGTCCGTGTCGGCCCGCAAACCGGCCCAGTCCTTCGATCCCGACGACGATCCCGCAGGTTTCGATGCGGCGATCCTGGGCGACGCCACGGGGGAGGCACCCGACATCGTGTGCGCGCCACATCGTTGGTACGAGAGGGCCTTGGCGCCGCCGATGGCGGCGGAGGCCCTGGGCCGGCCCTGGTTCACCATCGGCAACCTGGTGGACGAGTTGGTCTGGCGCGGAGGCGACATCGGTCTGGTGGAGACGGCGGGCGGATTGCGATCACCACTGGCGGCGGACGGTGATTGCCTTGCTTTCTGCCGGCCGATCTCGCCCGATGTGGTCCTGGTGGTCGCCGACGCCGAGCTGGGAACGATCAACTCGGTTCGCCTGACGGTGGATGCGCTTGCTCCGCTGGCGGTGCCGGTCATCGTCGTGCTGAATCGCTTCGAGCCGGACAGCGACCTGCACGTGCAGGAATCTGGATTGGTTGCGTGATCGGGACGAGTTCGCCGTGGTGACCATGCCGGGCGAAATGGATCGACTGGTCGATCTCGTCGAGGGTTGAACGAGGCGCACTCGCCAGGATTGAGCCACTGAGTTCAGGGTCCTGTTCCGGTTTTTGGTCCTAGGTTCGGGTTCTGGGACGTGAGTAATGGGTCTCGAGCCCTGGGCTCCGGTTCTGGTCGTGCGCTCAATGAGAGCTGAATCGCCTCGGCGACGATGCGAGTGAACTCCTCGGGCGCTTCGATGCGGCACATAGTGCCCGACAGCGGAGACCTCTCGGAAGTGCCCCCGACGCAGCCGCTGTCGCCGAGGCCCGTGCCCGGTCGGGCCGAATGTCGTGAGCGCCGGATACCACCCAGACGGGTCCCGGCCATTCATCAAGAAAGGCATCGCGGTCCGGGCGTCCGTGGAACGCTCGAACCCCATTGGCCAGAGCTGCGGAACCCTGCGCGACGGCGACGTCGTGGGCGAACCGGACGATGGCGTCGTCGGTGCCCGGACCGAACAGAGGCCGCCAGTAGCGGTCCCAGGCCGCCTCGACGCCCGCTTCATCAAGGAGTTGGAGAGCCTCGTCTCGCAGCGCCGGGTCTGGATCATGACCCGCCTTGGCGCCACTCAGCACGATGGCCGTGACCTTGTCGGGAGCCAGGAGCGCCATCTCGATCGCGCAGGAGCCACCAACCGAATTGCCGACCAGCGTCATCGGTCCGTCGCCCGCCAGGTCGAGCACGGCGCGGGCCCAGTCGCGGATGTCATCCCCCAAGGGGTACAGATCCGGGGCGATGCACTCGTCCGCCAAGCCGGTGACGTGGTCGGACCAGATCGATGCGTCGAGCGGCAGAGGATGGAGCAGCACGAGCTTCACCGCTCAAGGCTCGCGCCGGCCGACGCACGGCGGGGCGATGTCCCCCGGACGAGGGTCCGGCGGGGCGACGGGGTCGGCTCACACAAAGATATTCGTCGAGAAATCTTGTGACGCGTACGACGCGCGGCAACGGCGACCGTTCTTTCACGTGAGCACGGATCGTTCGGGTCGGGCGCCGGCCGTCGGCGGCGCGGGCCATGCGGCGGCGGCCGCCGTGCCGGGATTTCGGGCGGGACGCCCGTTCGAGGGAGTTGGCGGCGCAGATGCAGGCCCGGGCGGGCCAGATCTCGGCGTTGCTCCGTGAGCAGCTGGCTGACATCGCCGAGTTCGACCGGGCCGAGGCCTGGCGGGGCGACGGCGCGGGGTCGATGATGGTGTGGGTCACCGAGCAGTGCGGAGTGTCGGCGTCGACGGCTCGGCAGTGGGTGAGGGCGGCGGCGGATCTTGCTGAGCTGCCTGCGCTGTCGGAGAGCTTGGCCTCGGGGGAGATGTCGCTCGACAAGGTGGCCCCGCTGGCGGAGGTGGCATCACCCGAGACGGAGGCGGAGATTCGGTCGGCCGCCGCTCACTGGACGGTCAAGCAGGCTCGGGATCTGGCCGAGTGGCACAAGGCGACCGAGGAGGCGCTGGCCCGCTCGGCCGGAGCGGGAGTTCGAGCACCGGACCCTGCGTTTCAACGATGCCCGGCGGACGATGTGGGTGGCTTTCACCCGTGACGAATACGCGCTGGCGAAGTCGGCTCTGGTGGGTCGGGTGGCTCGGCGATGACGGAAGGGCCCGGGATCGATCGGCCTCGGCGGGTGGACGCCGATGGACCATACGTTCCGTACGACCAGAGGCTCTACGACATCCTGATCGAGTTGTTTCATGGGGCGGCCGAGGCGGTGGTCAGCGATCGGGCGTCCTGGCGGTGATGCGGCATCCGGCGCGATGCGATGGCGGTGGTGGCGGTGGCCGTGGCAGTCGGAGTCGGAGTCGTGCGGTGCGTCCCCGGCTCGTCCTTCACGCGCCCCTCAGTCTGCTGATGGGGATCGAGAGCGGGGTGGCCGAACTCGAGGGTGTGGGTCCGGTGGCGGCTGAGGTTGCTCGGCGCCTGGCATGTGACGCCCGGGTGACCCTGTCGGTCGAGGGTCCTGATGGATCCATCCTCGACCAGGGACGGGCTCGTCGGGATCCGACGACGGCGCAGCGGATCGAGATCGCTCGGCGGGACAAGGGGTGTCGGGTACCCGGCTGCCCCTACTGCGAGTTCACCGACGTCCATCACATGCGACATTGGATCGAGCGGTGGGCTGACGAATCTGGACAACCTGATCACGCTGTGCGGACGTCATCACAATGCGGTGCACGAGCTCGGTTGGTCGATGCGGCGGCGATGCAAACGGAGAGGTGACGTTCGTTACCCCGACGGGTCAGACGATGATTTCGGTGCCGTCGCCGACGTGGCGGATTCAATCGAAGTCGTCGGGCGCTGGCGGGGTGCGGCGGGGCCGTCGTGGATCCGGGAGCGTGGGGGAGGGTGGATCGGCTCCAGTGCCGAATCAGCGTCCGGTCCCGATGGCGGGGCTGGCGGAGGTGGCGGTAGTGGTGGCGGCACGGTGATGCGGCGTTGAGCTGTTGCGGTGCTGCGGCTGCGGCTGCGGCTGCGGCTGCGGCTGGGGCTGGGGCTGCGGTAGGGGACGAGGCGGGTGGTCAGGCCGATCGGAGTTCGGCGTGGTCACGGCAGCGCGCAATCCAGCCGGTGGGAGTGACGGAGACGGTCATGCGCCGGCCGCAGTCGGGGCAGAAGCGCGGTGGGTCGAGGTCGCGGCCGCACCCGGAGCATTCGGCGGTCGGTCGGCCGCAGCTCGTGCAATGCGTGGTAGCCGTGGTCATGACCAGGATGACCAGGACCCGTTGGGCGCCGTCCGCCGGGAAGTTGGCGCGGGGTCGCGCAGAGACCGAGGGACCTGAGCTCAGATGGCTGCGCTGAGGGCGCCGATGGGCATGCGCAGGTCCTCGAGCATCTGGATGTCCTCGTCGGCTGAGCGTCCGAGCGTCGTGAGGTAGTTGCCCACGATGAGCGCGTTGATGCCGGCCGTCATCCCCATCGCCTGGAGGTCGCGCAGCGTGACTTCGCGTCCGCCGGCGTAGCGGAGGATCACGGAGGGCAGGGCGAGGCGGAAGAGCGCGATCCAGCGGACGGCCTCCCAAGGGCCGAGGATGGGTCGGTCGCCGAGGGGCGTCCCGGGGCGAGGATTGAGGAAGTTGAGGGGCACTTCGGTGGGCTCGAGCTCCTGGAGCTGCACGAGCAATTCGACCCGCTGGGCATCGGACTCGCCCATGTTGATGAGAGCGCCGCAGCAGAGCTCCATCCCGAATTGCTTGACCATCCGGCAGGTGTCGGCCCGTTCGTCCCAGGTGTGGGTGGTGACGATCTCGGGGAAGTAGGACCGCGCCGTCTCGACGTTGTGGTTGTAGCGGTGGACGCCGCCCTCAGCCAGACGACGAGCCTGGTCCTCGGTGAGGATGCCGGCGCTGACGGCCACGTTGAGTCCCGTCTCGTTCCTGGATGAGGGGGACGAGGTCGAGGATGCGCTGCATGGTTCGCTCGTCCGGTCCGCGCAGGGCGAGCACGATGCAGAACTCCGAGGCTCCGAGCGCCGCCGTCTCGCGGGCCGCGTTGAGGACTTCGTCCTGGTCGAGGAAAGGCGTCGCCTTCACCGGGGTCTCGAAGCGCGAGGACTGCGAGCAGAAATGGCAGTCCTCGGGGCATCCGCCGGTCTTGGCGGAGAGGATGCCTTCGATCTCGACCTCAGGGCCGCACCAGGCCAGGCGAACCTGGTGGGCCAATGCGGCCAGGTTCATGACCGCGCCGTCGGGCAGTGCGGCGAGGGCGGAGAGTTCGTCGGCGGTAAGGAGGCGGCGCTCGTCGAGGAGTGCCTTTTCTGCTGCGGCGATCACGGCTCGGTCCGCCGGACTCAGGGCGACCTGGGGAGGGGGCGGTGGGCTGCCCTCGGCGGCGGCGGCCGATGCGGCGTTGGCCTCGGGGCCGTCCTGGGGAGTCCGGTTCTGGCCGGCGTTTCCCGATGATCGGAAGGAGACGGGGCTCGTAGTGGTCACGGCGACCAAGGTAGTGGCAGGGTGAGGATCCCCGGTAGCCGAGGATGGGGCGCCGGGGAGAGGGAGAAGAGCGCATGGCCTGGGATTTCTCGACCGAGCCCGAGTTCGAGGAGAAGTTGGCGTGGATGCGCGAGTTCGTGCGGGAGGAGGTCTTCCCGCTCGAGACCCTGGATCTGACCTATGACCAGGTCCGCCAGGTGATCCGGCCGCTGCAGGAGCGGGTCAAGGCCGAGGGTCTGTGGGCGGCGCACCTGCCTCCGTCGCTGGGCGGGATGGGGTTCGGCCAGGTCCGCCTCGGGCTGATGCACGAGATCCTCGGGCAGTCGCCGCTGGGGCCGGTGGTCTTTGGCAACAATGCCCCGGATTCGGGCAATGCGGAGTTGTTGGCGGTGGGGATCGAGGAGACGGGCGATGAGGAGATGCGCCGGCAGTGGTTGCAGCCGTTGCTGGATGGGGAGCTGCGGTCTGCGTTTTCGATGACCGAGCCCGGTACCGCTGGATCAGATCCGACGCTGCTGGCGACGACGGCCGTGCGCGACGGCGAGGAGTGGGTGATCAACGGGCACAAGTGGTTCACGTCGAACGGATCCGTGGCGGACTTTCTGATCGTGATGGCGGTGACCAATCCGGATGTCCATCCGTACTCGGGGTCGTCGATGATCATCGTGCCGGTGACGACGCCCGGCGTGGACATCATGCGGGACGTGGCGACGATGGAGGATCCGGAGACGCCGTTCGGTCGTTTCGGGAACCACGCCGAGATCCGCTACGTCGACGTGCGTGTGCCGGTGGGGAATCTGATCGGTCGGGAGGGGTCGGGGTTCGTCCTGGCCCAGAAGCGGTTGGGTCCGGGCCGTATCCACCACTGCATGCGTTGGCTCGGGCAGTCCCGGCGGGCCTTCGACATGCTGTGCGAGCGGGCGGTGTCCCGCTATGCGCACGGGTCGATGCTGGCCGAGAAGCAGACCATCCAGAACTGGGTGGCCGATTCGATGGCCGAGATGCAGGCGGCCCGGCTGATGACGCTGCAGGCGGCCTGGAAGATGGATCAGGAGGGGGCGCCGGCGGCCCGGGTGGAGATCGCCATGATCAAGTACTTCGGGGCGAAGGTGCTCTACGACGTGATCGACCGCGCCATCCAGGTGCATGGTTCGCTGGGGTATTCGTGTGACCTTCCGCTCGAGTCGATGTACCGGGCGGCGCGGGCGGCCCGCATCTACGACGGCCCCGACGAGGTGCATCGCCAGACGGTGGCCCGGCAGGTGCTGAAGGGGTACTCGGTGCACGAGGTGCCGTCCGAGCACATCCCGACCCGGCGGGTCGATGCGCAGCGGCGGTTCGCCGACCTGCTGGAGGACCTGACCATCGACGCCTAATCCATGGCCGTGTCGGTGTCGGGTCGGTGCGACCGGAGCCGGCGGGGGGTGAGCTGGCCTCCGGTGATGCCTTACGGCGCCGTGCGTGGCGCTATTCGGGGGCCAAGCAGACCGCCTCGACGTTGTTGCCGTCGGGATCCCGGACGAAGGCGGCGAAGTACTGCGGGTCGTACTCGGGCCAGAGCTTGGGCTCGTTGAGGATCTCGGCGCCCATCGACGTAGGCCGCCTCGAAGAATCCGCGGACTGCGTCCCGAGTCGTCGGCCGTGAAGGCGATGTGGGTCTCCCGGAAGCCGTCGCCCGTTCTGCTGTTCTCCCAATCCAGAACGTCGGCCACGGGCGGGATGCCGTAGCCGATGGCCGTGCTCCCATCCTCCATGATCCGTCGCCCCATCCAGGGGAGCGAGGACGGCGTCATAGAAGGCGGCGCTCTCCTCGAAGATTGGCGCACTGGATCGATACGTGGGCGAGCATGAGCTGATTTTTGCAGTCCCTGGGGATCGTGAGGCGGAGGCAATCGTACCGGTCTTCGAACCGTGCGTCGTAATGTGCGTCCGTGCTGCTGGGGGTGTTTGCTGGGATCACGGGGCTGGCCGGGCCAGGTAGAACGGGCAGACGCCGATGATCGCCAACCTCGATTGGTCGACCGCGGCCACTCTGGCCACAGCGATCGGAACCCTCGTGCTCGCCGTGGCGACCTTTGCGTCCGTGCGGTCCGCCAACCGGGCGGCCCGGGTGGCGGAGGCCGCGTTTCAGGCCAATCTCCGTCCGGTCCTGGTCACCTCCCGTATCCAGGACCCGATGCAAAAGATCCGCTGGATGGACGACCATTGGGTTCACCTCGACGGGGGACATGGCGTCGGCCGAGCTGGTGGACGGATGCCATCTATTTGGCGATCTCCGTGCGCAACGTCGGGTCGGGCCTCGCCGTCCCCATTGGGTGGTCGTTGAACCGAAGGCGGCCCGGCGCAGCGACATGCCGCACGACGATCCCGACTCGTTTCGGCCGCAGACGCGGGACCTCTACGTTGCGCCCAGCGACATGGGTTTCTGGCACGCCGCCATCCGGGAGAGCGACGATCCGGGACTACGGATGGTTGACCAGGTCAGTGACGGAGCCCGCACCCTTCACGATCGAGCTGCTCTATGGGGACGCCGAAGGTGGCCAGCGGACGATCAGCCGGTTCGGGATGATTCCCATGCGGAGAGGATGAGGAGACCCGCTGGTATCCGTCGGTGGCCCGCCACTGGAACCTGGACCGACCAGATCCTCGTTAGGGCTCCGGCGGCCGGAGCCCTCGGAGCATGGTTGAACAGACCCGGTCGAATCCGGAGTCCTGGTCTTCGACCATGCCGATGCCGAGCAGCTCGAGCGAGACCCATCCGTGGATCGACGACCAGATGAGTTGCGCCGTCTCGGTCAGCGGCCCTTCGGCGATGACGTCGGCCGCCATCGCTCGTTGCACGGCGGCCACCAGACTGTCGAAGGCCCGACCCGCCACCTCGAGCGCGGCCTCGCTGGGCTCATAGCCCGGAAGCGTGCGCAGGAACATCAGCTGGTACACCATCGGGTGCGCCTGGGCGAGAGCGCGGTAGCGACGGCCGGCCTCCCGCAAAGCCTCGTAGGGATCCGCGATGTCGGCGATCGTGGTCAGCGCCTCGCGTAACCGTTCGAAGCCCTGGATGAAGAGGGCTTCGATGATCCCGTTCTTCGAGTCGAAGTGGTTGTAGACGCCCATCGGGGCCACGCCGGCCGCAGCAGCGATGCGGCGGACCGAGAGTGCCTCGGGTCCCTCGGCCTCCAGGATCTCGACCGCGGAGGCAAGCAGCACCTCCACCATGTCGGCACTCGGGGTCCTGACTCCTGGTCGGACGATTTTTCGTCACGTACCTAGCGTACTGAAGAACACCGTGCTATAACAATAGCACAGCGTTCTATTACGTCAGGAAGGACCATGATGAAGCCTGGATCTGAGCTCGTGACCGTCCCGGATGGGGATCGCAGCGACGCCGATGCCCGCAATCACGCGCGCCGCTGGATGGTGCTTCCCGTCCTCTGCCTCTCGGTGTTCCTGGTGGTGGTCGACAACACCATCGTCAACGTGGCGCTGCCCACCCTCAATCGCCAGCTCGGCGCCTCCATCACGTCGCTCCAGTGGATCGTCGACGCCTACAGCCTGGCCTTCGCCGGGCTGCTGCTGGCCGGCGGCGGCATCGGAGACCGGCTGGGACGCAAGGGGACGATGCAGGTCGGCCTCGTCTTCTTCGGCCTGTTCTCCGCTGCGGCGGCGGCGTCGCACTCGACGGGATCGCTGATCACGGCACGGGCGCTCATGGGCGTGGCGGCCGCCTTCATCTTCCCGGCCAGCCTGGCCATCTTGACCAGCATCTTCCCGGATCCATCCGAGCGGCAGAAGGCGCTGGGCATCTGGGGCGCCACATCGGGGATCGCCGTCGCCTTCGGACCGGTCGTCGGCGGGGCGCTGCTCGAGCACTTCTGGTACGGATCGATCTTCCTCGTCAACGTGCCCATCGTCGTGGTGACGCTGATCGCCGGTCAGGCCCTGATCCCCAGCATCCCGAAGATCAACGCACATCGCTTCGACCTGCGGGGCGTGTTCCTCTCGACGGCGGGAGTGACGAGCCTGGTCCTGGCCATCATCGAGGGACCGCAGTGGGGCTGGACCTCGGCCGGGACGCTGGCCTGCTTCGCCCTGGCGGCCGTGTTGATCGGCACCTTCGCTCTCTACGAACTTCGTATCGAGGGCCCGCTGCTCGATGTCCGTGTCTTCCGCATCCCTCGCTTCACCGGCGGAGCACTCTCCGTCTCGGTGGCGTTCTTCAGCCTCTTCGGCTTCATCTTCCTCATCACGCAGTACTTCCAGTTCGTCAAGGGCTACTCGACGTTGTCCGCCGGCGTGCACACGCTGCCCTTCGCCATCGTGGCCGCCGTGGCCACGCCGTTGGCCGCCCTGCTGGCCCTGCGGATCGGGACCAGGGTCGTGGTGGCCGCCGGACTGGTGTTCATGGCGAGCGGCTTGGTCGTGGCGGCCTTCAACTCTGAGGCGAACACGTCGTTACTTGGGGCCGATCATCGTGGCCATGGTGCTTCTGGCTCTCGGGCTATCCAGCATCAGCGCGCCGGCGACCGAGGCTGTCATGGGCTCGGTGCCCGACGAACAGCGGGGCGCCGCGGCGGGCGTGAACAACACCACCCGTGAGCTCGGCGGCACCCTCGGCGTCGCCGTGTTCGGGTCCATCTTCGCCTCGGCCTACGCGCCCAAGATCATCGCCGCCTTCCGTCCGCTGCCCATCCCGGCCGGTCCCAAGACCGAGGCGCACCAGTCCATGGCGGCGGCCCTCGCCGTGGTGAAGCGCGCACCGCACAGCGTGCAGCCGCTGCTCCAGCAGGTGGCCTTCGATGCTTTCCACGCCGGCCTGCACACGGCCTGTATCGCCGGCGCCGTCGTGGCAGCGCTCGGTGCGTTCGGCGCCTGGATGCTGCTGCCCGGACGCAATGCTCCGGCGGACCTGCCCGAATCCGTGGCCGGCCTCGACCGGCAAAGCTCTCAAGCGGATGCAGGAACCCAGGTGGATGGCTGCCCAGGCGATCTCACACCCCTCCCCGCCTGAAGTCGGAACCCCTGAACCCCTGAACCCCAGAACCCCTGAACCCCAGAACGGGTGAAGGACCGTTGGCGCCCAGACCCAGACGCCGACCCCCTGGTTGCGGCTAGGAGAAAACGAGCGAGGCGTGACGAACGCCGGCGATGACCGGACTCGCCGTCCTTTCGACACCACCACCGTCAGCTAGCTCCACGGATTCGAAGCGGTCCAGCAACTCGCCCAGCACCACCCGCCCCTCGAGCCGGGCCAGCGCCGCACCCAGGCAGAAGTGAGGACCGAATCCGAAGCTCACGTGTGGATTGGGGTGCCGATCGACCCGAAGCGAACCGGCGTCGGCCCCGAACACCCCTTCGTCACGATTGGCCGAGGCGTACACCAGCAGCACCGGATCACCGGCCGCCACCGAGACACCACGGATGGTGGTGTCGACCGTCGCCGTCCGCATGAAGGAGATCACGGGCGTCGTCCACCGCAACAACTCCTCCACGGCACGAGGGATCAACGACCGATCGGCCCGCAACGCCGCCCACTGAGCAGGATTCTCGGCCAGCGCCACCAACCCACCCGAAATCAAGTTCCGGGTCGTCTCGTTCCCCGCCACCAGCAGCTGGATGAGGAACATCGCCAGCTCGGCCTCACTCAGCTCCTCACCGCCACTCTCTGGATCTGATCCGACGCCGGCCAACACGGACACCAGATCGTCCGCCGGCGCCCGCCGCCGCTCCTCGGCCACCCCGATCAGGTACTCCCACATCTCCACCTGCAGCGCCGCCCGCTCCTCCTCGGTCTGCTCGGATTCACCGGGGATCACCGCCTCGGACCACTCGAAGAAACGGGGCCACTGCGAGCCATCCACACCCAGGAGCTCGCAGATGACCTGGAGGGGGAACGGGATGGACAGGTCCTGCACGACCTCGAACGCCACCCCCGCCTCGAATCGTCCCGAGCAATCCCAGCGCCTTCTCCGTCACCCCGGCTTCCATCAGCCGCACCATCGACGGCTTGAACCCGGGCTGGACCAGACGCCGGTAGCGGGTGTGCTGCGGCGGGTCGGTGTGCATCATGGTGGGCGGGCTGTCGTAGCTCGATCCGATCTCGTCGGTCAGGATGCCCCGAGCCGAGCAGAAGGTGATGGGGTCGGCGCCGATCGACGACACCTCGGGGTGCGTCGTGACGGCCCAGAAGCCGCCGCCCTCCCGCTCGACCCAACACACGGGCGCCGTGCGACGCAGCTCGGCATAAAGCTCGAAGGGGTCACCGCCCGAATACAGCGTCGGGTCGAGCAGGCGGCCTGCATCGGGTGTGGTCATGGTGGATCGATTCGATTCGGACGGTACGGACTCAGACAGTTCAGATTTCGGCGGTAGGGATTAGACGGTTCGAGTCAGACAGTTCGGATTCAGACAGTTCAGATTCAGGCAGTTCAGATCAGACAGTTCAGATTCAGACAGTTCAGATTCAGGCAGTTCAGCTTCAGGAGGTGGGCTTCAGGCGATGATGCCGTTGGGCCGAGGATCGCCCTGCGCCTCGAGCATGGCGAAGTAGGCGGCGAGGGTGCTCGGCCCGTCCGAGACGTACTCCACGGATCCATCCTCGGCCAGGTTCAACAGCGCGCCCTCGATGATGAAGCACACATCGGTGTCCACCGTGTTGTCTTCGGGCACGTGCAGCGTGTGCACCGAGTTCGCCGGCTCGAAGAGGTACGAGCCCGGCGTGACGTAGAAGTCGTATTCGAGGTAGTGCCAGCGTCCGGCCGAGGTGTAGGCGTCGACCGATCCCGTGTGGCGGTGCTTCTGCAGCTGCACGCCGGGCTTGAAGCGGTTGAGGATGACCCAGGTGCCGCGTTGGGTGTCGAAGCGCACGACCTTGAGCAGGACGCCCGTGCCGGTGTCCGCCCAGGCGGCGTCCTCTTCGCCGACGACGCGGACGAGGTCGCTCGGGTTGACGGGGGTGTCGATGGACATGGCTCGTGCTTCCTCTCGGTCTCGCTGATTGGCGGATTGATCCCTATTGGATCAGGTTTCGTTCGGCTCCGGCATGAGCTGGTGGTCAGACCGGTGGACTGGTGGCTGGGGTCAGCCCTGGCGGATTGGGGTCAGGGATGGGGATGGGGCTCAGGCCGGGAGGGTCGCCAGCGTCTGGCCGCCGATGGCGGCCTCGAGGGCGGCGGCCGTGCGCAGGACGACCAGGTCGGCGTGCTGGGGCCCGACCAGCTGCAGCCCGATCGGCAGCCCCTCGCTGTTCTGGCCCACGCAGACCGTGGCGGCGGGGGAGCGGGTCATGTTGAAGGGGTAGGTGAACTGGACCCAGTTCACCGTCGGCTCCCCGTTGACCGAGCTCGTCATTTCGCCGGCGAACGGAGCCACGGCCGAGCAAGTCGGGGTGACCAGGATGCGGGCCGTGTGGAAGAGCTCGACCAGGCGCAGGTTCATGAAGTGGAAGCGGTCGATCACCCGCAGCAGCTCGACGGCGCTGGTGGACTCGGCCAGCGAGAGCAGGTGGCGCAGGAGGGGATCGACCTCCTCCCAGCGTGGGTGGTCCATGTATTCCTGGAGGGTGCGCAAGGTGCAGGCCCCCGTCATGGTGAGGAAATCCCCGACGGGGTCGGCTTCAAAAACGGAATCGAGCACGGTGACCTCGGCCCCCATGGAGGCCATCAGCTCGACCGCCTTGTCGCAGGCGGCCCGGACCTCGGCGTCGACCGTCGGCGTAGCCGAGGGTGGGGGCGTAGGCGATGCGGACCGGGCACGTGGGGGTCCTCGAGCGCCGCCAGCCACGAGGCCTCGGGGCGGGGGAGGCTGCGCAGGTCGGTCGGGTCGGGGCTGACGCTGACGTCGAGGGCCAGGGTGACGTCGGCGATGCGGTGGGCCATGGGGCCGTTGGTCGAGAGGTCGATCCAGCCGGGCGGGGTGGCGCCGCCGGCCGGGACCCGTCCGAGGGACGGCTTCATCCCCGAGAGGCCGCAGCAGGCGGACGGGATGCGGATGGAGCCCCCGCCGTCGGACCCCGTGGCCAGGGGGACCATGCCGGCGGCCAGGGCGGCCGCAGCGCCCGCCGGAGGATCCGCCGGCGCCCCTGGATGTGTCGAACGGGTTCAGTGTGGGGCCGAAGATGGCGTTGGTCGTGTTGCCCATCCAGCCGAACTCGGGTGTGTTGGTCTTGCCCACGGGGATACATCCGGCGGCCCGGAGCCTGGCCACGAAGGGGCTGTCGGTGGTGGCCGGCGGGATCGTCCTGGTGGAGGGCGGATCCGAAGGTGGTGGTGTAGCCGGCGAGATCCTGGAGGTCCTTGACGGCGAGGGGGATGCCGGCGAGTGGCCCGGGGTCGGCGCCGGCGGCGATGCGGTCGTCGAGGGCTTTGGCGTCGGCTGAGGGCCTTCTCCCCATCCACGGCGACGAAGGCGTTGTAGGTGGGGTCGTATTTCTGGATCCGATCCAGGGATTCCTGGGTGAGCTCCCTGGCCGAGACCTGCTTGGTGCGGACGGCCCTGGCGATGTCGGCCAGGGGGGTGGTCCGGAAGTCGATGTCCACGTCGGTCACGTCGTTTGGTCCCTCCCTGGTGGGTTCGCCGGAGTGGCGCCCGTTCGATGTGCGTGCTGCTTTGTTGCTCTTGCGATCCGGCCGACCCGCCGACCCGCCGACCCGCCGATCCGCCGACCCGCCGACCCGGCGACCCGCCGGCCCCGCCTATCCGGCGGAGGGCGACAACCCAGCCACCGCATCGACCAGTTCGATCCCGATCGGGATCACAATCGGCGCCGGCACGGTGATCCCGTTGTCGACATAGCGCTGGATGTGCGCCCGGCACTCGGCCACGGATCCGTGGACGATGAGCTCGTCCACCACCGAATCGGGGATGGCCGCCAGCGCACCCTTGCGGTCGCCAGCCGCCCAGGCGTCCCACATGGGCTGGAGCGCCGGGCCCCGGCCGAGCCAGCGATGGAACTCGGCATACGCCTCGACGTTCAGATACGCCGTGATCATCCGGCGCCCGATGTTGCGGGCCATGTCCGCGTCCTCGCAGACGATGACGAAGATGCGGGCCACGATTTCGCGGGCCGCACCATCCGCAGCCTTCTCGCACCTCGGCCACGGATGTCGCCACATCCTCGGCGCTCAGCCAGTTGAGGATGGCGCCGTCGGCCTCCCGTCCGGCCAGGCGCAGCATGCCGGGGCGCAGGGCGGCCAGGTAGATCGGGGGCAGCTGCTCGGGGATGCGGGCGAGCCGGAAGCCCTTCACGGTGAAGGTGTCGTACTCCTCGGTCACCTTCTCGCCGGTGAAGGCCAGCCGGAGGAAGTGCAGCGTGTCGCGCACCCGCTTGTACTGGTTCTCGAAGAGGAGACCGTTCCAATCGGCGACGATCACCTGAGAGGAGGCACCCAGGCCCACGAAGAAATGACCGGGTGCGGCGTCGGCCATGGCGGCCAGGCTCTGGGCCAGCAGCGCCGGCCCCCGGGTGTACGCCGGCGTGATGGCCACGCCCAGGTTGAGGGTGGGCTCCCAGGCCGCGGCGAGGGCAAGGGGCGTGAACCCGTCGGCCCCATCGACCTCGGCGGACCAGATATCGGTGTATCCCAGCTCGCGCAGGCGGGCGAACCACTCCCTGTGCCCGTGCAGCGGGATGCCGTCGAAAGGGACGGTGATCCCGGGCCGGGCCGGAGGGGTGCCCGGGGTGCGTGCGCCCGAGTCCGAAGATGGGCTCACCTCAGGCCTCCATCCGTCGACGATCCGAGTTGCCGCCGCCGCCGCCGCCCGCCCCCGCCTGCAACGGCTGAGGCACCCGCACCCGCACCCGCACCCGCACCCGGACCTGTACTCGTAGCGGCACTGGCCGCCTGATCCGCAGCCGCCTTCGCCGCCACCGCCGCCGGATCGGGCTGGTACTCCGCGTCATCGATCACCAAAGCCAACTCGGTCTCCTCGTCGCTCGGCTTCATGCGACGGCACATCGATCCCCCAACGCCGCATCCCCTGCTCCATCCGCCGGATGACGGTCTCGATCACCTGCACCCGCCCGTAGCGCTTGTTCTCACCGGAGATCACGTCCCAGTGCGCCAGAGGCCCACAGGTCAGCCGCAACATGTCGGACACCGCCGCCTCGTACGCACCGCGCTTCTCACGGTTGCGCCAGTCCTCCGTCGGTCAACTTCCACGACTTGAGCGGATCGTCCCGCCGGCGCACGAACCGCCGCAGCTGTTCCTCGTGCGACAGGTGCATCCACAGCTTGATGACGATCATTCCCTCTTCGGCCAACGTGTGTTCGAAGTCGTTGATCTCCTGATACGCCCGCCGCCACTGCACCTCGGTGGCGAGATCCTCCACCCGCTCCACCAACACACGCCCGTACCAGGACCGGTCGAAGATCGTCATGCCGCCCCATCCGGGCAGCGGCGGCCAGAAGCGCCACAAGAAGTGGTGACGCAACTCGTCGGGCGTCGGCGCGGCGAAGGGAGCGATGTGCACGTGGCGCGGATCGAGCGGCTCGACCAACCGCTTGATGGCGCCACCCTTGCCGGCGGCGTCCCAGCCCTCGAACACGATGCAGACCGGCGGTCCGAGTTTGCCTTCGTTGAGCTGACCGCCATTGATCAGCCTCAGGTGCAACAGGCGGCGTTGCGCCTCTGCCGAGCCGCTTGGCCTCCTCGTCTTTGCCCATGCGCAACGTGAGGTCGGCGTCCTCGAGGCGGGCGTAACCCCGACCGTGGGCGTCGCTTCCGTGCTTGCCGCCGAGATCGCCGCCGACAGGTCCGCCGTGCCCGGCGTGGTCGACGTGTCCGGCTGTCGTGGCCTCCGCCATGCTCAACGTCGTAGCCGGTGGGCGACGCGTTGTAGCCGGTGGGCGACGCGTCGTGACCAGCGTGCGACGCGTCGTGATGACCGTTGTCGTCATGGTGACTGGGCTCGTCGTGAGCACTGTCGCCGTGGTCGCCGTCGTGGTGGCCGTCGTGATCGTGCTTGCTCACGTCGCCTGTTGTAGTCGATCCGCCGTGCCCACGCCGATCCGGGTCGGAGGAGCTGCCGCGTCGGCGCCGTATGCGTTCACAGCTGGCTCACCGCCGCCCGACTGCAACCGCCGCCAGCTGCCCGCCGCCCAGCTGCCCGCCGCCTGGGTCGTCGCATGCCTCGACGACGTGAGTCACCACGTCCTCGGCGCCGGCGATCACCAGCAACTCCCGGTTCGACAGGTGACTTACCCGCCCCACCTTGCGACCGGATGGGTCGAAGATGCCGATGCGCGCGCCCACGTATCGAGCCGAGTCGAAGGCCAAGGTGGCCACGTAGCGGCTGCGACCGGATGCATCGGGTCCGGCGCAGACGGCCTCGAGCTCTGCGACGTCGAGCCATGACTCGTCGTTGTACGACAGCACGAGCAAGTCGCACGAAACCGACGACACGACCGCCGCCAACGCCTCGGGCATCGTGCGCTTGGAGTTGAACGGCAGAGTGGGTCGACGGATCGCGGGAGTCCACCCGCTTGCGAGCGACGCCGTAGGCCTCGGGCGCATCCCACGCCACCAAGGTCTCCCACACGTGATAGTTGGTGAAATACCGGTGCTGGTTGTACGGCGGATCCAAGTACGCCAGGTCGAAGTGGCCCAATCCGCCGGCAGTATCTGCGGTGGCGGTGGCGGTGGCGGTGGCGGTGGCGGTGGCGTGCTGGCGCTGGCGGCCGAGTGGGCGCCGGTGAGGGCCACCGCATCGCCACGGATGGCACGGCCCGGCCCGACCAAGAGTTCGGGCACCCGCAACTCCAACGGATTGAACGACCGGGGCGCCCATTGCTTCACGTACGCCATCTGCACGCCCGTCGTCGAGTCGACGCGGTCCGCAGCCTCGATGAGCGAAGTCAACAGGATGGGATACAGAGGTGACCCCGCATACTCCGACTCGATGCAGTCCCGGGCGGCATCGATCCGAGCGGCGTTCTCGGGTTGGAAGAACCTGGCCTGCCGGCTGAACGTCTCGTGCACGTAGCCCGGCTTTCCGGGGACGGCGTTGAGGCGGTCGATGGCCGCCCGCAGCTCGCCGGCATCGGTGGCGGCGGCATCCGTCTCGATGTAGGTGCGGGCGAAGGCCTCGGCGTAGCGGGCGCTGTCGACGGCGGTGACGTGGACACCTTGGGCCTTGAAGGCCTGGGCGACGCGGGTGGTGCCGGTGAAGAGATCGAGGGCGGTGCGGGCATCGGACGGCCTGGCAGATCCGTGCGAGGACCGGGACCAGGCGGCGCTTCGATCCGATGTACTTGATCACTCGGGCTGTCCCATCCGGGGGCGCACCATCCGGGGGCGCACCATCCGGGGCGCACCATCCGGGGGCGCACCATCCGGGTGGATTCGGCAGCGGCCCGTCCCTGTTCGGCAGCTGCTCGGGCGGCCGGTCCCGGGGCGGCAGCTGGTCATCGTGCGGTCACGGGCCTCCACCCTACGATGGGCACTCATGGTGCCTGGGGACCATCGAGAGGCGGCCGCCGACGGGGCGAGCGGGCGTGGCGAGCCGGCGAATGAGGCTGGCGCGTCGCATTGGGAGCGGTGGCATGGCGCCTATGACGATCCGGCGTCGCCGCTCTCGGAGCGGCTGCGCCTCGTGCAGGCGATGGTGCGGGGGGCGCTCGACGACACGGCGCCAGGGCAAGACCGTGGGGAGCCCATCCGCATCATCAGCCTGTGTGCGGGGCAGGGGCGAGACGTGATCGACGTGCTGGCCACCCATCCACGGGCAGCCGAGGTCGAGGCGCTGCTCGTCGAGCTCGATCCGGCGTTGGCGGAGTTCGCCCGGCAACGGGCGGCGGAGGCCGGGTTGGGGGAACGGGTGCGGGTGGAGCAGGGTGACGCCTCGTTGTGCCACTGGTACGCCGGGTCCGTGCCGGCCGATCTCGTGCTGGTGTGTGGGATCTTCGGGAACATCAGCGGCGAGGACATCTCGGCCACCATCCGTGCACTGCCGGCGTTCTGCCGTCCGGGGGGCAACGTCGTCTGGACCCGGCACCGGCGGCCGCCCGACGCCACGCCGGGCATCCGGGCCGAGTTCGCCGAGGCCGGGTTCACCGAGGTCGCGTTCGATGCTCCCGACGGTTTCATCCTCGGCACCGGCCGTCATCGCCTGGATGGAGATCCAGGGATTTTCGGCCCCTTCGACCCGGAGCGGCGCCTCTTCGACTTCGTGGGCGACGGGTTCGCTCCGGCGTGACCGCATCGAGATGAGCGACCAGGTGGCCGGCGGCTCGTCGGCACCGTCCGATCCGGCGCCTGGTGACGACCGGGCCGGGGCGGGTGGAATCCAGGCGGGTGGAAGCCAGGCGGGGGGGACCCAGGTGGATGAGGGGGTTCGACATCCGCTTCACCCGCTCGAGCTGGGAAGGATGGCCTGGCGCACGGCCCGCACCGAGCCGGCTCGAGTCATCGTGCCAGCTCTCGTCATCTTCGGCCTCGACGCGCTCCAGGGGACCTTCTATACGGAGATCTCCAGCGATCACCTGGGCTGGGAGTCGGTCGCTGGCGCCGCCGTGTTCGGTGTCTCGAGCCTCGGGCTGACCTTCTATGCCGGCATGCTCGAGCGGCTCGTCGGTTCCGTCGAGCGCGAGAGCCTCCCCAGGCGATCGGTCAGGTCCTGCGCTCCCTGCCGTGGGGTCGCTTGCTCCTGGCCGAAGTGGTCCTGTTCTTCATCGACGGGGTCGCCGCCCTCCTCGTCGTCGTGCCCGGTCTGGTCGTCGGCACCCTCTTCGCGTTGGTCGGACCGCTCATCAACCTCCTGGATGCTTCGGTGCCCGAAGCCCTGCGCCGCTCGGTCAAGGTGGTCTGGCCCCACTTCTTCCTCGTGTTCTGCTTCATCACGCTGCCCTTGGCCCTTGAGCACGAGGTCCTGGTGCTGGTGGCAGACCTCATCCCGCACGAGAAGATCTGGCTCGTTTTCCTCTCCAACTTCTTCCTGGGCGACCTCTTCGGCATGGCCCTGGGCCTGATGGAGGTGACCCTGGCCGAGCGGCTGGTTCGGGGAGCGCAGGGCCCGGGTCAAGACGTACGCTCGGGGGACATCGAGCTACCCGATCTCCTCGGGTAGGGGAGGGGATGCCCATCGGATCTGGCGGTCTGGGATCCACGTCCGAGATCCCGCGCTCAGCCAAGATCCTCTGGCATCTGCAGGCCCACCTCCGCAGCCGATCCGTCGAGCGTTCAGGGCCACCGAGCATCAGGCCGATCTGAACAGCAACACCGATCCGAAGAGCAACATCGATCCAAGCGGGAACACCAACCGAGGAGGCACACCCACAATGGAAGAGACCATCCATGGCACGACGATGCCGGTACTCGAGATCTCGCTGCAGCCGGGCGAGTCCGTCGTCTCCGAGGCCGGCGAGTTCAGCTGGATGTCCGACGCCATCCAGTTCGCCACCAACACGGGCGGCGGCATGGGAGGCAAGGGGATCATGGGGGCGGTCAAGCGCGCCGTTGCCGGCGCCTCCGTCTTCATGACCACCTACACCGCTCAGGGCGGACCCGGATCCATCGCCTTCGCGTCGAAGGTGCCGGGACACATCCTGCCGATCGACGTGGCGCCGGGCAACGAGTTCATGGTGCACCGTCACGGGTTCATGGCCGGGACGCCCGGCATCCAACTGGCCATGGGGTTCCAGCAATCGCTGCGCGGCGGGATCTTCGGTGGCGAGGGTCTCATCCTCCAGAAGATCAGCTGGCGAGGGCCGCGGCCTGGATCGATCTCCAGGGCGAGGTCATCGTCTACGACCTCCAACCCGGACAGACGATGCGGGTGCATCCGGGCCACGCCGGGTTGTTCCAGGCCTCGGTCACCTTCTCGGTGCAACGGGTGCAGGGGATGGCGAACCGGTATATGGGCAAGGACGGCCACCACTTCGCCGTGCTGACTGGACCCGGCCGCATTTGGCTGCAGTCGATGCCCACGCCGATCCTGGCCGGTGTCATTTACGAGAACCTGCCCCACGACGACCGGGACGACCACCACGGCATGGCCGATGCCGGTGCTGCGGTCGGTGGCGCCAAGATCATCGGTGATCTCCTGCGCTGAGTCCGGGTGCTCCTAGGGCGATCTACTCCTAGGACGAGGTACTCCCGGGGTGAGGTACTCCTAGGGCGAGGTCGTCGTCGTGGTGGTTGCGGAGGACGTCAGGTTCAGCGCATGTGCCGGGGCCGTGACCTTCACCGCCTTGCCGTACTTGCTGAGGACGAGCGTGCTGACTTCGGTCGGCGAATTGTCGACAATGCGGTAAACATACGGCTGGCCCCTGCTGGCGATGTCCATCGTGCTCGTGACCGTGTGCCCGTCGGTTGTCGAGACGTCCTTGACGACGACGACCTTGTGATGGTCGAAGGTGGTGGGCTGGCTCAGCGTGAGCGGCGTCTGGTGGCCCGTGAAGGTGGCAGCGACGAGGTCTGACGCGTTGAGGAAACGGTCGAAGGAGGCCAGGTTGGCGTCGAGGGCAGAGAACTCGAGCCATCGGCCGCCGTATTTGGCGGCCAGGGCCTTGCTGGCATGGCTGGCCCAGAACTTCTCGGACGCGTTGAAGTAGAGCAATTGGCCGGTGCGGCTCAGCTTGATCGGATAGCCCGCTTGGGTGAACTGGCCGGTGCCGTCGCCGTCGCCATCGAGCACGAGGTGCAACCTGACGACCGACTTGCCCTGCTTGATGGTGCCCTCGAGGTGGACGCTGCCCATGAGCTTTTCCGCGGCGATGGCCCGCAGGACCAAGGTGGTCGCCGCACTGTTCTCGGCGGCCGGCGCGGGCGGGGACTCGCGATTGGGCAGGATCCCGGCTCCGGAGCCGGGCGCGGTGGTCGTGGTGGATGAGTTCTGTGCGCTCGCCGATGTTGTTCCCGTGACCACCGCGGCGGCCGTTGCAATCAGAGCGGTGAGGGCCAGTGCGAAAAGGACGATCCTCAAGAGACCGAGTAAGTAGTTGTGACGCCGGTCTGCGCAAGCTGATGCGATGCGCGCTGCCACTGCGTACCAGGGTAGTGGGCGCAACGGCGAAAATGGCGTAGGGGCGCAGTGGGCGAAGGCGGCCTCGTGGGGCAATGGGCGTCGCCGGTGCGCAGGTGCGGACCGGTTCAACTGGACGGATGGGATGGGTCAGTTTCCCTTGCGCCGCTGCGTCAGGTGGATGGCGGCGACTGGGGTTGATTCCACTCGATCCAGCCGGCGCCCGTCCGCCCGTCGTCGCTGCGGCACTGCACCATTGCCCGCGGAAACAGGCTGACCCGACCATCCTGATCGTTGCGGAGCAGGACCGGTCCGAAGGCGACCGGTGTGACGTCGAGACCGATGTCATGCACCGGCGGTGACGCGGGCTCGCCTTCGCCATTGAGTCCTGCGGTCAGCTCGATCCTGGCTGTCGTCGGGAACCCGTGCTCGCCCAGATCCTCACTCACCTTGAGCGCGGTGAGGGTGTGTGCGACGCCCGGAGCGCGATCTGGAGTCTGCACGTAGCCGAAGAAGGCTTGAAATCCGTCGAAGCGGATGTCGACGTCGTGCACCCGCGTGCCGTCGTCGAGGCGCATGGAGTTCCAGCACCAGCCGAAGGCCCACCAGTCGCGTACACCCCACGAGTGATCGCGCTGGCCTTGGCCGTCGACGGTGAACGTCTCGTCGCCGATCGTCACGGTGCCCGACACGAGGCACGGGATCTCGTAGCGAGTGGTGACGTCGTAGTGGTAGGGCGCGCCGTCCGTCGTCCAGGTCAGATCGACGCGGGCATGGACCGGTTCCCAGTTGCTATCGGTGTACGCATCCTCCGGCTTGGCGAACTGCTGGGCCAACGTGCTGGCGAAGGCGACGCGGAAGGCCTCGAGGGGATGGCGGATTTCGAACTCGACGGTCGTTGGGTGTGCGGCATCGACCGCCGATGCCGTGGCCAGTTCGGAGCCGGGCGGGATCGGCATGGCGTAGTCGACCGAACAGACACCGGGTTGCCCGGGGCGCACGAGCCAGGCCGTCCACCAGGCCACGCCGAGGTTGGGATAGAGCCCGAGCCGGATCCACCCGCCCAGTGAGCCGTCGGCCTGGACGAAGTCCATGTAGTACGACTCGTTCCAGAGCGCCTCGTCGTCCGGCTCGTGACGTTGTTCGTCTGCGGGCAGAACGACGTGAGGCGCCGTCACCGATTTTCTCCCGGATGCATTGCGCTGGCTCCCTCGGGTCCTGGCACCTCGACGATGGGATCTTCCCGGTCGTCGAACTCGGTGCGGAGTGCTTTGGACATGACGGCATGTTGAAAATACAGCGTCGTGATGTAGGTGAGCTCGAGGATGGCCACGTCGTCGAGGTGGCGCCGCAGCTCGGCGAAGAGCTGGTCGGGCACGCGGCCGTGGTCATAGACGAGGCAGTCGGTGTAGGCGAGCACGGCGCGTTCGGCCTCGTCGTAGGTGCCTGCGGGTGCGACGGACCAGGCCGGCACGTGGGCGATCTGCTCCTCGGGCATCTCGAGCTCGCGCATGGACTTGGCGTGCTGGCTGTACACGAACTGGCTGCCGGCGGCCCACCCGGCCCGGATCTGCCCGAGCTCACGCAGCTTGGGGTCGAGCGTGCGCGTGGGGGACTGGTAGAGGCCGAATCCTTTGACACAATGATCGAGGATGTCGGGGCTGTTGGCGAAGACGGTCCACCAGTCACCGGTGGTTCCGTCCCAGCGGCCCGGCTCGGCAACGGGGTCACGTCCCTCGAAGAGCCACTCGTACATGGTGGTGACGATGGGCGCGGTGGCTTCGTCCTTGGGGACCTGGCGGAGGCGGGGCATTCGTGGTGTGCGTCGTCGAGTCAGGCGTTGGCCGGCGTTGGTGCCGGTGCCGGTGTCGGCGTTGAGGTCGGGGTCGAAGTTGGTCGAAGTTGGGATCGATCCGACCGCATGGGCGGGCGCGTGGGCGACATCCTCGGGCACGAAGTCACGCATCCAGCAGGCGAACTCGAGGAGGATGCCGTCGGGATCCTGGAAGTAGACGCTGCGGACGAACACGCCGGGGTGCAGTTCGTCGCTGATGCCCCACTCGGAGTCGTCGTGGTTGGCCACCTCGGTGCAGTCGATGCCGCGGGCGCGCAGGAGATCGCGGTACTCGTCGATCTTCTCGGCGGGAACATTGAAAGCCACGTGATTCATGGAGCCGACAGCACTGGTGAGCTCGCCCTGGTCCGGCCGGCCACGCGGCGCGCTGACGCCGGGGACGCCGTCGGGCGCATCGGGGAACCAGAAGAAGGCGAGGCAGTCGCCGCCGCCACAATCGAAGAAGAAGTGCTGACCCATGCCCGCCGGAAGCTCGATCGTCTTGACCAGCGGCATGCCGAGCACGTTGGTGTAGAAGTCCACGGTGCGCTCCATGTCCCGACAGACGAGCGCCAGGTGGTTGATGCCGCGGTACTCGAACGGGCCTCGTGCATGGTCAGTCATCGTCTGCGCCCTCCCTGTGACCCACCTTCGGTCGGTCCCACCACACTACGTGGCAATCCGGTCCTCGCTCTGGCCCGTATGACCGGTCACGCGACGGGTGGTGCATCCGGGCGGCAGTCCCGTATCGATCCTTGAACGGATCGCAGCGCGGACGAGAGTTGGGGCGCCTCGAGCGCACCACGGTGCCTCGGCACCAGGCCGTCTCAGCATCAGGCCGTCTCAGCACCCAGACGAAAGGACGACGGCCATGGCTGGAACGAGACGGATGAGCAGCGCACCGCGGGTTGGAGAGGCGAGGCGGGACCGACGGGCGCGCTTCGTCGCCGACGGCCTGGCCGCGGCGGTGGTGCTGACCGGCGTCACCGTCGGGGTGGCGAACGTCTCGGGCGCCGCGCTGGCGGCCAGCACAGGCAAGGCGAAGACGGTCAAGGTGTCGACGGCGACGGTTTCGCATGTCGGGACCGTGCTGACGACGGCGTCGGGGATGACGCTCTACCGCTTCACCGAGGACCCGAAAGGGAAGTCGGTCTGCACGGGGGCGTGCGCGAAGATCTGGCCGCCGCTCACCGCCGCCAAGGGTGAACACGTGCAGGGACCCAAGGGCATGAAGGGCCTCTCGGTGATCAACGTCGGACACGGTCACTGGCAGGTGGCCTTCCACGACGTGGCGCTCTACCGCTTCGAGGGTGACACGAAGAAGGGGCAGGCGCACGGCCAGGGTGTCGGGCACGTGTGGTTCGCGGTTCTGAAGAGCGGGATCCCGGCGAGCGGCGCTGCATCTGCGTCTTCGTCTGCGACTGGGTCTGCGTCGGCGACCACCACGACCTCCCCGCCGTCCACCTCGACGACGCAGGCCCCCGGCGGGGCTGTGATGCCGAGCGCCCCATCCGGAAGCACGTCGGGTGGGCAGACCTCGCCGGCCACCGCGCCGCCGGCTCCCGCACCGACGCCGACGACGCCGCCGGTGACCTCACCGCCACCGCCTCCGACCACCACCCCGACCACGCAGCCACCCAGCACGACCACGACGATGGCTGGCGGGTACGGCTACTGAGCGTGCGAGGTCTCGGGGTAGCAGCCCCAGCCCCAGCCCCAGCCCCGGTCTCGGCCCCGGCCCCGGCCCGGGTCTGGGTGTTCCTGGTCGTCACCGCCGGGCTTGTCGTCGCCGGCTGGCATGCGCTGTCGGGCCAGCCGGGCGGCGCTGCCCTCGCCATCCACGCCATGTGGGTGGAGGGTGTGGTGCTGGTGGGGCCGGCCGTGTTGACCCTCGTGCTGGTCGCCCTGGCGGCCGAGCGGCTGTGGCCCGCCGAGCGCCGACCGTTCGGCGCCGCCGGACACCGCCAGGATCTGGCCTACCTCGCGCTCTACGTCCTCGTGGCGGTGCCCGCGGTCACCCTGATCGGCACGGGCGCCGCCGTCTCGCTGTCCCGGATCGACGGCGGTTTCACCCTGCACCCGTTGGACGGGTTGCCGCGATGGGCGCTCGTCGCGGCGGTGCTGGTGCTCATGGATGGGGCCAACTGGGCCTCGCACTGGCTCAACCACCGGGTGGACACGTTCTGGCGCTTCCATGCGCTGCACCACTCGCAGGAGGAGATGAGCATCCTGACCTCGTTCCGGGCCCATCCGGTCGTGCACACCAGCTTCCAGCTGGCCGCGCTGCCGCTCATCGTGCTGGGCACCGGTGGCGCCGTGCCTGCGTCGGTGTTGATCGGGTACATCGTGCTGAGCACGCTGCCCCATGCCAACGTGAACTGGCGCCTCGGCCCGCTCCGCTACGTCCTGGTGACGCCGGCCTACCACCGGCTGCACCACGACCGCACCGACGTGCGCGGCGTGAACCTCGGCACGGTGCTGGTCCTGTGGGACGTGCTGGCCGGGTTGGCCGTGTTCCCCGAGCGGGGCGCCGTTCCGGTGCCGACCGGTCTGGGCGGGCGGCCGCAGCCGGTGGAGCAGGGCGTCGAGGGTGAGGGGCGAGGGGCGTGGCGCCGCGTGATGGCCCGTCAGCTGGCCGCCCCCATCCGGGGAAATGGCGTTTCCGAACCGGTAGAGCGGCGGGGTTCGGGTTCCCAGCGACCGAGTATCCACCCGGTGTTGCGGCCCGTCCTGCAGCCGGCGCTCGTGAAGGTGAGGGTGACCAGGAATGAATAACTCGATGATCCGCTGGTGGATGGTGCGACCCGTGATCAGCTCGGCCGGTACGTGGGTAGCGGTGTTCTTGGCCGCTGTTCTGATGGTGACCTCGGCCGCCATTCACATCCACCTGTGGCAAATCGCCTACCGCCACGTGGCCACCCTGGGTCCGCTCTTCCTGGTGCAGGCCGTGGCGGCCTTGGTGGGTGCCGTCGTCCTGGCGGTCCTCCGTTGGGCCGTCGTGGCGATCGGTTGCATCGTCTTGATGCTCGGCACCGTGGTGGGCTTCGTGCTGGCCGACACGGTGGGCATCTTCGGGTTCAAGCTGCCGGTCGTCACCTCATGGGCCTACGAGGCGCTGGTGGCCGAGGTGCTCTCCGCCGCCGTGCTCCTGGTCCTCGTGATCCGGTCGTGGTTGCAGGATCGTGCCGGATCGAGGTCGGAGAGCCAATCCAAGCCCGTCGGCGTGGCTGGGGCATAGCCGTCGAGGGCCAACCCCTCGCCGGCAGAAATCCCTGCCCCGACCGAATGCCGGGTCACACCGAATGCCCGCCTACGTCGAGGCGATCCCCACCATGGGCGCATTCAGATGTTGCCCACCCATGGAGCCCAAGAACGGTGCATCGCCAAACGTGAAGATGCCGCCATCGGAGCCCTGGAGCCAGTAGCCGGCGCCATCGGGGCTGGTCGCCATTCCGACGACGGGTGCATTGAGATTCATGCCCACCACGTCGCCGTAAGGAGCGGCGTCGCCGAACGTCGCCACGTTCCCGTTGGCGCTGGTGAGCCAATAGCCGTTCGAGCTGTGCGTCGGCGCCATCCCGGTGATCCGGTAGCCGCCTGGTGCGTCGATCGGTTGTCCTTCGTACTTGGCATCGCCGTAGCTGTAGACCTGTCCGTCCGAGTCGACGAGCCAGTAGCCGCCATCGAGATAGGAGCCGGCGGCGGCGGTGACGGGGGAGGCCAGGCTCTCGCCTCCGGCCGAGCCGTAGAAGTGGGCGTCACCGAAGGCGAACACGCCGCCATCCGAAGCGATGAGCCAGTAGCCCTGACCGTCGAGGGTCGGGATCATGCCGATGATCGGTTTGTTCAGCCGAATGGCACCTGTCGATCCGTAGAAACCGGCGTCACCGAAGGCGAACACGCCGCCGTCCGACGCGACGAGCCAGTAGCCCTGATCGTCGGGAGTGGGCGCCATACCGACGACGGGCTGGTTCAGCTTGATCGAACCGGTGGATCCGTAGAAGTTGGCGGCGCCGAACGTGAAGACCCCGCCGTCCGATGCGACCTGCCAGTACCCGGGAGCGGGGATGGGCGGTGCGGGGCAGGTAGGCCCGACGGCCGCGGCTGTAGTGAGCACCGGTCCCACACCCGGGACACCACCACCCGAGAAATTCAGGGTCGCCAGGTACATCGGCCTGATGCCGCACTGCAGGTAGCCGATGGTGGAGCCTTCCCAGCCGGCGAACGCCATCACCGTCTGACCGGACGGATTGCTCTGTGTTGGCGGCAACGTGTACACGTCGGGCCCCCCCGGTCCAGAAACCCCGGCCTGTGTCGTCAGCAACGGGTTCTGGCCGCCCTGGGGGGTGTCCGTGCAGGGGCCCTGCGGGCCTTGGCAAGCAGCCCAGCCAATGCTGTACGTGTTCGCACCTTCGTCGCTGCCGGCATAGAAGAGGACGTAGTTGTTGGTGGTGTTGGAGCCACTCCCGGTTTGATTGTCGTACATGTCGGGACCCTCGACAATGCCGCTCTGCCAGCTCTCCTGGGCGGAGAGAAGCACGCTGGCCTGGCCGCTCAGGTTGATCGACTGCAGGTTCTGCGACAACGGCGCCGACAGGATCTGGGTCGAGGTTTCACCGATGTGATTGCCGTCGGTCTTCCACAGAAGGTAAGAGTTGCCGTTCGGATCAGTGAAGATGTCGGGGTCGATGCTCCCGCCGTCGTAACCATCGTCGACGGTAGGCGGCGCGTCGAAGTCGTTGTCGCACACCGCCGGTTGAGACTCAGTGTCTTGGTAGGGCCCGAACGGAGTGGAGGCGGTCGCCATGCCGATGCACTGGTCGCCCGTCGAGCGCTCGGTGGCCGTGTAGTACATGACGAAGACTGGCGGTGGCGTCACGCCGTGCGATGAGGGCGCTTGATACACCGCCACACTCGGAGCCCAGGTGTCACCCGGCTCGGCCCAGGATCCGAGGTCGCTGTCGGGCAGTGCATCGGCTCCCGAGTTGTTCCACGTCTCCCCATCCGTGGAGAACGACACCTGGATGTTGATCTGCACTCCCCCCTTGGGAGGCGTGCTCTGGGTGGCGAAGGCGTAGTAGTCACCCTGGTATTGGAGGATGTCCGGATCCGGAAAGTCCCCGCTGTGAACCGGGGCCCAGTTCGATGCGCTTGCCGCGCTCGGCGGCATCAGCCCCGCCGCGCTCGCGGCGAAGACGCCGATCACGAGGGCCGCCGTCAATGCCCGGATGGCACCACGCAGCGACCCGCCTCGACTGGACAGAGCCAGACGTGGATTCCAGTCCCGACCGGCCGAGCGGAGACGTCGCCGGAGAGAGTTCGACGATGAGCGTGAGCCTGGGCGAGTCACCGTCCTCCTTCTCCTTGGGCGAGGTGGGGTGGTTGGTGGCGGTCGGTAGCGGATGCGTATCGAGTGCGGGCGACGACCAGCTGTGCCTGCTGGTGGCTGATGGCCGCCGACATGAGGCACGAACACCGGGCCGCAGCGCTCATGCCGCCGGACGAGCAATGATCCAGCGCGTCATCGTACAAGGGTCCTGTGTGTCCGAAGTAGGCGCGACGCGTGAACGTCTCATTACGGATTCACCGGGCCTTGCGTCCAACTTCGGCTGCAGCCGATACCGTGGCCCCTCGCCGCGTTCGACTCCACACGGGGATCGCAGGCACCCGCCGAACAAGCACGACCAAGCCCGACCAAGCCCGACCAAGCCCGAACGAACCCGAACACACCCGGACTGAGCAACCGACCATGCCGACACCGCCCCCACAGACGCCCGCATCGACATCGCCATCGACCCCGCCGCCCCACCGCAAACCCTCCGCCACCATCGGATGGAAGATCCTCAACGGGCTCCACAAGGGTGCCCTCCGGATCACCGGCGGCCGCTGGCCGGCCACCCTCCGGGGGATGCCCGCCGTCGAGCTGGAGACCATAGGGCGCAGGACCGGCCAGGCCCGCACCTCCATGCTGACCTCACCCCTGCACGATGAGCATCGGGTCGTCCTGGTGGCTTCCAGGGGTGGGGCTGACCACCACCCGGCGTGGTACATCAACCTGACCGCCAATCCGGACGTGAAGGTCACCATGTACGGCAAGACCCGCGAAATGCGGGCCCGCACGGCCTCGGCGGAGGAAAAGGCCGCCCTGTGGCCCGAGATCGTCGCGGTCTACAAGTCCTACGAGGGATACCAGCAGCGCTCGAGCCGGGACATCCCGGTCGTGATCTGCGAGCCGCTCCCGGCGCCTCCTCGGGCCTGAGCCTCTGTCTGAGTCGGAGTCTGAGCCTCAACGGGAGGTCGGAGGCGAGCGCCCCAGACCCCTCGCACGCCGCTCCGGGCGCCTGACCAGCTCTCCGACCAGGCCACTACGATGCGCTCAATGTCGCTCGAGCCCGCTGGGGACGCCGTTGGTGGCGCCGACGCCGCCGACGCCGCCTTTGACCTCAGCATGGCTGTCTCGCAGCTGGCCTCGAACAGCACCGACCTGCGCATCATGCTCAAGCTGCTGGTGCAGCAACTCAAAGACGCCCTGGGCGAGCGCCTGGCCGTCGAACGGGCGGGCGGGCGCTTCCGCAAGAGCGACGAGATCAAGTCGGTGCGGATCACCCTGGGTGACGACACCCTCGAGGCGACAGTCGAAGGCCCCTCGGTGCGCTGCAACATCGGCCACGCCTCGGGCGGCATACGCATTCGCAGTGAACAGGTCGGGATGGACGTCTGGCTCACCCGGCTGCTCTCGACCCTCCAGGCCGAGGCGCAGACGAGCGAGCAGACCCGCCAGGCACTGGAGAACATCGTGATCGGAGGATCATCGTGACGGATCCACAGCCCCAACCACCCGTAGCCCAACCGGCCGACCTTCCCAAGGACGCCACCCACCGCCTCGAAGAGCTCGAGCACGGCCTCTTCACCTCGGACCTCTCGGTCAACGAGTTCCTCCTCGTCAAGGAGGCCGGCTTCCACCCACTCGGCTTCGTGATGGGCTCGTCGATCTACCACATCGGGATCCAGACGAGGAAGTGGGGCGAGAGCCAGGAGCTGAGCAAGCTCACCGAGGCGATGTACACGGCGCGGGAACTCGCCATGACCCGGATGGAGGAGGAAGCACAGGAGCTCGGGGCCGACGGCGTGGTGGGCGTGCGGCTCGATGTGAACTACTACGAGTGGGGCAACGATTCCGCTGAGTTCATCGCCTTCGGCACCGCCGTCAAGGCGGAGGACGGTACCTCGTACCTCAACGCCCTCGGCAAGCCCTTCACCTCTGACCTCTCGGGGCAGGACTTCTGGACGCTCATGCAGACGGGTCACGTACCCCAGGGACTGGTGATGGGAACCTGCGTCTTCCACATCGCGCACCGCAAACTCACCCAGGCCCTCGGCTCCATGGGGCAGAACGTCGAGCTCCCGAACTTCACCCAGGCCCTCTACGAGGCTCGCGAGCTCGCCATGACCCGCATGCAGGACGAGGCGAGCCAGCTCAACGCCAGCGGCATCGTCGGCGTGCGCCTCGAGGAGAAGTCGCACCAGTGGGGCTCGCACACCATCGAGTTCCTGGCCCTCGGCACGGCAGTGACCAAGACGAGCGGCGAAGTGACGCTGCCCAAGCCCACCACGATCATCTCCCTGGACAACTGATGCCCGACGGGGACGACCCGACGACTGCCATGGGCGGCTCGCCGCCCGATGCCGGGACGGCCACGGCCGGCGGCCCCCGGGGCGACCTGCCCGAGGCGGCGCTGCGCCGGCTGCAGTCGGACTCCTTCTCCTCGGGCCTCACCGTGCCCGACTTCGCCGCCTGTCTCGATCTCGGCCTTCAACCCGTCGCGCTCGTGCAGGGCTTCTGCGTCATGCAGTGGGGCTGGTACGGACCCGGCTCCTCCTACATGCGCGGCATGAACCCCTACGGCGGTGCCAGCACGCCGGGCGCCTACAGCGAGTCGTACCGCTGCCCGCACGGCTACGTCAGCGCCGAGCACCGCATGTGGGGCCAGAACTTCGAGCAGCCCTGGGTGGAGCAGGCCTGGTCGGCCGGCTACATGACCGCCTACAGCCGCATGATGGAAGAGGCCCGGCTGCATGGTGCCCACGGCGTGATCGGCGTGGTGGACCGCATCGGACCGGTGGCCGACACGGGCACGACCGAGTTCCACTTCCTCGGCACGGCCGTCGTCGTCGAGGACGGGCCGCCTCCCGCCGGCGGAGTGCCGTGGAGCACCTACCTGGCCGGGCAACGCCTGACCAAGTCGATCGAGGCCGGGTTCATGCCCATCGCCATCGTGGCCTCCCTCGCCTCGGTGCGGGTGTGGGCCTACTGCGTGACCGAGTACCTCATGGAGGGTTCCATGGGCTGGGGTTCCAACCAACCGGTCGTCGTCGAGCAGGTCAGCAAGGCCCACATGGCCGTGCGCCAGCTCGCCCGCAAGCACGTGCGCGAGCAGCTGGTGGGGGACGAGCTCCACGGCGCCCGCATGGACGTGTCCGGCCGCGAGCTCTCGCAGGGCGACGAGGTCATCGACTGCACGCTGCGGGGGAACCGGGTCCGCCGCTTCAAGGACTACGACGAGATCCCCGCCCCCCGCCCCACGGTGCGCCTCGGATGAGCACCCCCGACGCCGTGACGCCAGCCAACGCCACCACCGCCACCACCCCCGCTCCGGATCCGCGGGCCGAGATGCTCCGTGGCGCCCAGTCCATCGCCCAGCCCGCGCCACCATCCGAAGCCCGGGGGATCACGTCGGACCTCTCGGTGGACGAGGCGCTCCTCCTCCATGGCGGCGGCTGGGAGCCGCTCGACCTCGTCAGTGGCGTCGCCGTCTGCTCCATTCCCTACGGGGTCTGGAGTTGGGGCGGATCCGGCGCCGCGGGGTCCTCGATCAACCTTGCCTCGGAGGCCAACAACACCGCCATGGCGCAGGCGGTGGCCCAGATCCGGGCCGAATGTGGCAAGGTGAAGGGGCACGGGGTCGTCGGCATCGACGTCGAGGTCACCCTGCGCCAGCATCACGTCGACGTGGAGCTCGTCGGCACCGCCGTGCGCCCCATGCGCGCCAACGCGCGGGGCGATGACGCCGCCCGAGCCATGCCCTTCGTGGCCGACCTCTCGGCGCGCGACTTCACGCTGCTGCTGCGGGCTGGCTGGATGCCCGTCGGTCTGGCCTTCGGGACCGCCTTCGTCTACGCCCCCCGGCGCACGGCGGGCGCCGCAATGCGCCAGTCCACCCAGAACGTCGAGCTGACCAACTACACCCAGGCCATGTACGCCGCCCGCGAGTCGGCCATGGAACGAATGCAGCGCTCCGCCCTCGAGGCCGGGGGAGAGGGCGTGGTCGAGGTCAAGGTCACCGAGGGCCCGGTCGCCTTCGCCCGCCACTCCATCGGCTTCACCGCCTGGGGCACTGCGGTCAAACTGGTGGCCAAAGAGCACCAATTCGTCCAGCCCGAAATGGTCCTGCCGCTCGATGACGCGGTCGTCACCTTCGAGGCCGAGAGTCTGCGCAGCGCAGGACAGGGGAGGCAGTGATGAGTCCGACCAGAGACTGGGAGTCGTGGGCCCGGACGTTCGAGTCCATCGACGGGCCGGACGACTTCGCCGCGCTGTTCGCCCCCGACGGCCGGTTCTGCGACCCCGTGACCCCGTGGACGACCGACCTGCACAAGGTGGCCAACGACACCGACGCCATCTTCCCGGATTGGAACCAACGGGTGGATCGCATCCGCGGCGGTGAGGACTGGGCTGTCTTCGAATGGACAGGCACGGCGACCTTCAATGCCGGCGAGGGTAAGGGCGGCATTCCGATCGCCATGACGGGTGCCACGGTGATCGACGTCGACGCCGACGGGAAGGTCACCGCCTGGCGGGACTACCTCGACACGAACGAGCCCACCCAGCAGATCCAGAAGGGGCTCGAGCGGGCCATCGAGGGCGGCTAGCCGGCCGCCTTACCTTCGGCGGCGACCGCTTGCACGTGCGCCAGCCGGATGTCACGCTCCTCGTCGAGAGCCTCCGCCGCCTTCTCGTCGCTCGCCATCTCGGCGTCGATGTCGGCGTCGGCCCAGGCGATCACCCCCATCTGTTCGAAGGCACTCCGGAGTTTCGGACCCCACAGGCCGATGTCGCGCAGGATGGGCACGATGCGCATGAAGAGGAAGTTGCGGAACTCGCGCAGCGTCTCGCTCTGGTCGACGTAGGTCGTGAGCTCGGCCGGTAGCTCCAGCCGCTCGAAGACCTCCTCGCCCAAGAAGCGGTCGCGCATCAGGTAGCAGGCCTCGATACAGAAGTCCTCACGCTCGTCGCGCTCGGCCTGGCTCAGCTGCGGGTAGTAGTCGCGCAGCGCCAGACGGCCGAACATGACGTGGCGGGCCTCGTCCTGCATGACGTAGGCGTTGAGCGCCTTGGCCAGGGGGTCGGTGGCGTTGTTGCGGATGATCCCGAACGCCGCCAGCGCCAGCCCTTCAATGAGGACCTGCATGCCGAGGTACGTCATGTCCCAGCGGCTGTCCTCGATCACGTCGTCGAGCAAGGCCTTCAGGTGCACGTTGAGCGGGTACACCAGCTGCAACTTCTCGTGCAGGTAGCGGCTGTACACCTCGACGTGCCGGGCCTCGTCGATGACCTGGGTAGCCGCGTAGAACTTGGAGTCGATGTCGGGGACCGTCTGCACAATCTTGGCCGTGCAGATCAGCGCACCCTGCTCGCCGTGCATGAACTGGCTGAAACGCCAGGCCTCGACGTGGCGGCGGAGCTCGCCCCTTCGCTCCTCGGACATGTCGTCCCACCACTTCGTGCCGAAAATGGGCAGGAGCTCGTCGGGCATGCCGACCGGGTTGTTCAGGTCGACCTCTTGGGTCCAGTCGAGGCGGTCGCTGCCGATCCACTGCCGCCGGGTCCCCTTGTCGTAGAGGCGCAGGAGCTGGTCGCGCCCACCCGTGTAGTTGAAGTCGAACACAGTGGTCGACGGCGACTCGATGCCCCATCTCGGCTCGAATGCCATATCCGCGTCGTTCACGGTCGGGCTGGTGGTCATGGGACCCCCCTTTGCTCCGTTGGTCGGCTGGCAGCAGCCGCCTGCTCGCCCGTCACGCTACTCCGTGTCCCGAATCCGGGCCTGTGGAGACCACCCCGTCGATCCGGGTCGACTGCTTCCAGGGAGTTTCCGGCGGCCGCCGTGGACCAAGCCGCACCGCGGGTCGGCTCAGCGGAAGTCGAAGGCCACCTTGATGGCGCCGCTCTCCTTCTGCGTGGCCAGGGCGATGAACGCCTCGCGCCACTCGTCGAGACGGAAGGTGTGCGTCAGCATGCCGGTCATGTCGACCCGGCCCTCGGAGGCCAGCTTCAGGTAGTGGGCGATGCCGTGCAGACGCACGCCGTCCACCTCCTCGACGCCGAAGGCGTTCGATCCGACCCAGGAGATCTCCTTGAAGTAGAGGGGGGACCACTCCCAGCGCTCGGGCGCGTGGACGCCGCTCTTGACCATGGTGCCGCGCTGCTTGAGCAGACGCACCCCGACCTCCGCCGTCTGCGCCGTGCCCACCGTGTCGTAGACGACGTCGAAGCCGCCCGGGTGCGCCATCGGTAGCGCGCTGCCACCGAACTTCTGGAGCACGCCACCGGACCAGGAGGCCGCTTCCTCGAGGAGCTGCTCCACGGGGAAGGGGTCGACCACGGTGGCACCCAACCGCTCGGCCAGCGCCTTCTGGGCCGGCCAGGCCGCCACCACCATGACCTCGACGTCGGGCCAGAGGGCCTTGATGATGGCGGTGGCGCAGCTGCCGAGCGCACCGCCGCCGTAGACGAGGACCTTGCCGCCCGGCGTGGGCGGGTGCCGTGTGACCGAGTGCAGTGACACGGCGAAGGGGTCGCCGATCACCGCCTGTTCGTCGGTCAGGTTGTCCGGCACCGGGATGAGCATCGACTCGTGGGCGGGGAAGTAGTCGGCGAAGCCGCCCGGCGCGTCCTTCGACGTCCCGGTGTGGATGCCCGCCGCGATCGGACCTTGGGTGAAGTGGTAGCAGAGGCTGTAGTCGCCGGCCTGGCAGGAGGGGCACATCGGGTCGATGCCGCGGGGACCGCACGAGAGCCAGGGGTTCAGCACGACCCGCTGGCCGACTTCGAGAGTGGTCACGGCCGGGCCGACCTCCACCACGTCGGCCACGACCTCGTGACCGAACACGGTCGGGAAACTGAAGTACCCGTTCAGGGCGCTGTCGCCGAAGTCGTCCCCGAAGTCCATGAAAACCATCTTGGCGTCGGACCCGCAGATGCCGGTCAGCCGCGTCTTGGCCACGGCCCAGTCGTCACGGATGGGGATCGGCTTCTCGAGCTCCTCCAACCGCATGGGCGTCTTGGACAGCCCGACCAGAAGATGGTTCGACTCGTCCGGTGGCGTCCAGCGCTCGGGCTTGACCCCGTACAAGAGACCCTGCATCACGTTCCTCCTCCGCGCCGAAGTGCGCTCGTTTTGTCCCGTTGTGCTTCCGAGTGACGGTGCTGCTGTGTCTAGGCGATGTGGCCGACTGCTCCAAGCAGGCTGATGACCGAGGTGTTGGAGTTGTTGCTCACTGCATCGACGATGATGATCAGGACGTAGAAGGCGACCCAGGCGAAGCCGATGATGATTCCGGCGATTGCGAGCCCGTCGCCCTTCTGCCGCCCACCCGAGTTCCGTATCTGGGCCCTGGCCACGAAGCCGAGGACGATGGCCACGATGAAGGTGATGAAGAAGAAGCCGACGATGGAGCAGACGAGCGAGGCGACGGCGAGCCCGTTGGTCGAGGCGCCGCCAGGGGTGGCAGATGCAGGTTGCCCGTAGGCGGCGCCGTAACCGGGTTGACCGTAGGGCGCCGCGCCGTAGGGGTTGGTGCCGTAACCGGGTTGAGCGGGCGGGGCCGAGCCGGGCCAGGGGGTGATGCCGTAGGAAGGCGGCGTTCCGGGCGCGCCCTGCGGCCCGGCCTCCCCGGGCGAACCCGTCGGCCAGGTTGGCCCCGGTTGGTCAGGCGTCCACGGCTGGGTCGGCGCGGTCGTCTGTGCGCCGGGCACGCCACCCATGGGCGGGCTCGTGTTGGGCGGTCCGGTCCACTGCTCGGGCGGGTACCACTTGCCGTCGGATGCCAACCACCATCCGGGGCCCTGTGACGTGTCGCTCATGCCGTGACTGATCTCCCTGCGCCGACTGCCAGGCTGAGCATACGGGTCGTCGCATCACGGTGCCCGTGACCGGGGCGGCTCACACTCAGGTCACATAAGGACAATGTCGACAACCCGAATCGCAGCAGTAGCCCCGGCTGGCCAGGTAGCCGGCGGTGAGTACCGTCAGCCCCGACTGCGGGTCGATATAGGTGCTGGCGCCAACCCGCAATGCCGCCAGGTGTGCGGCGAGGATTTCGCCGTAGTCGGGTCGGCCCGGGGAGAGACGGTCCGGGTGCGGCTGGCTCAGGGACCTGGCGGCCAGCGGCTCGAGCGGAACATCAGGCCCGCGGCTCGGCTCCACCATGTGCCGCGGGCCAGAACGCCCGGTCCCGCTTGAACGGGACCGGGCGGCACTGACTACCTCTTTGCGGTCCTCTTGGCCGTCGTGCGCTTCGCTGGCGTGCGCTTGGCTGGGGCCCGCTTGGCCGTGGCCCGCTTGGCCGGAGCCTTGCGTGCTGCGGCGGCCTTCTTGGCCGGAGCCTTCTTGGCCGTGCTCCTCGTTGCAGTAGCCCGGGCCGCAACGGGGGCGGCGGACTTGCCTGCGGAGGCGACGGCGGCGTCGTCGGTCGGGAACGCACCCTTGACCAGCTTGGGGGCCTTGGCGGGAGCCAGGACCGCGTCCTTGAACGCCTTCACCGGTGTGATGCGGGCCTTCTTCGACGCCTTGATGCGGATCGCCTCGCCCGTGGCCGGGTTGCGGCCCATGCGGGAGGGCCGGTCGACCTTGACGAACTTTGCGAAGCCGGGGATCGAAATCGGCTCACCCTTGGACACGACGGCGGTCACCACATCGGTGAATCCGTCGATCACCGTGATGACCGTCTTCAGCTCGACATCCGACTGGACTGCGACTGCTCTGGCTAGTTCACGCTTGTTCATGGCGACATTGTGGCCGACGCGCGCCCGCGAATGCACATCTTTCGAGCCGAAATATATGGGAATTAACCGAAATTATGGTCATTTCGGGGTGTCAACGGCGCGACGGACCTCGCTCTGGGTCGCTCGGCAACCACTGTCCCCAGTAGGGACTGGCGCTCGTCTGCTTCTCCATGAGGATGATGACAGTCCCCCAAGGGTCGTAGCACCACGTCGTCTTGAGGCCGGCCACCTCGGCGATTCCTGTCGTCAGGAACTCGACGCCGCGGGATTCGAGCCGGGTCCGGGTGGCCTCGATGTCGTCGCACACCATGCCGACGTGGGTGTGCCCGACGCGGGTCACCGAGGGCCGGCCCGAGGGCCCCGCCGCCACGTCGGCCTCGGGGTACTCGATGAGCTCGAGCACGCGATCGTCCTTGCCGAATCCGACGATGGCGGCATTGACGACGACGGGGGAGGGCACGAGCTCGCCCATGTCGTGCTCGATCTGCTCACCGTCCATCCGGTACGGCGGAGAGAGAACGGTGAGCCCGAGGACGTCGTGGTACCAGTTGACCGCCGCCTGCACGTCGGGGACGCAGATGGCCGAGTGGGCCATGCCGGTCAGCATCAGTTCAGGTCCAGCGAGAGATCTCGCGCTGCATCCGCTTGGTCCAACCGCGGGCGACGAACTTCGCTCGCAGGTTCACCTTGCGCAGCCCGACGGTCACGAGGAACACGAGAGGAGCGAAGAAGCCGGCTATCGCGCTGACGCCCATGATCCGTACTCGATTCTTCGGATTCGAGGGCCTTTCCACGCTTTTAGTGCTACACCTGGGGAGGCTTGGTGCGCCAGTACCCTCTGGCCTCAATCGGCGCTGGGAGAACCTGCACACATGAGCGACACGTACTTCGAGGGCCCGGCGGCGAATCCCGACGCTCCCGGCGGGCCAACCGAAACCGCCCCCAAGAAGCCCCGGGCGCCCAGGACGAGGGGAATCATCTCCTGGGTACTCATCGTGCTCGCGTCGTTGCTCATCCCGATCTCGGTCATCTCGGTTTGGGCCATCCGCACCGTGACCAACACCGATCAGTACGTGTCGACGATGGCTCCGCTGGCCCGTAACCCGATCATCATCGACCAGCTCGCCAATCGGACCACCGACGCGCTCTTTTCCACACACACCGTCCAGAACAAGGTGACCGACCTCCTGCCCGCCAAGGCCAAGCCCCTCGTCGTCCCGATCACGAACGAGGTCAAGTCGTACGTGCACGGCCTCGCACTCAAGTTCTACGAGAGTCCTGCCTTCGGCAGATTGTGGGACCTGCTCAACCGCCACACCCACGACGCAGTCGTCGACATCTTGGAAGGAAAGTCCTCACCCACGCTCGACAGACTGGAGAAAGGCGGCGCCATCGTCGTCAATGTCAGCCCGGCCCTCAACAACATCGTCGAGCAGCTCAATCAGCGCGGCGTCACGCTGTTCAATCCGGTCAAGGCGATCACGTCGGAGGGGGGTAAGGGGCTCGGGATCACGATCGTGACCAAGCAGCAGGTCCACAAGTACTCGGGGCTGTTCAATACGATCGTCGACCTGGGATGGGCCGTCCCCATTGCCGCCCTCGTCCTCGGAATCCTCTCGATCGCCGTGGCCACGAAGCGGCGAAAGGCGCTCTTACGGGTGACCCTGGGGATCTCCCTCGTCACGCTGCTCTTCCTGGCCGCGCTTGCCACGGGTCGGAACTTCTTCCTCAATGAGGCCGCCAGCCTCAGCCTGCGACGCGATGTTGCGGGGGCGGTGTGGGACACCCTGTTGCGCTATCTCAAGACCGACTTCCGCTGGATGCTGCTGGTCGCTCTCATCGTGGCGCTTCTGGCCTGGGTCTTCGGCCCAGCCCGCTACGCCGTGTGGATCCGCACCCACGTGGCCCGAGCCGGCCGTTGGTTGGGAGGGCAAGGCAAGTCCTTGAGCGCCGGGGCCGGCCGGGCGGCTGCGGGATCCGACGGCGCGCGCCACGTCGGCGGCTGGATCGTCGAGCACATCAACGGTCTGCGCATCGTGGGTGTCGCCGTGGCGGCCATCGTGCTGCTCTTCAGCGGGAACCTGAGTGGTTGGGGCCTGGTGATCATCCTGATCGTGCTGCTGGTGTACCTGGCCCTGCTGCAGCTGGTGGACCTGTGGGCACGCAAGGTGGCACCGCCGACGGCCACGCCGGCGGCGGGAGAATCTTGAACGGTCTCAACCCGACCGGGATCTGGGCCGAATTGAACCTAGGGTCGTCGCCAAAGAGGCTCGACGCAGGCGGGACGGGGACGGACTCGGTGGGGGAACGTTCCGCCGGGGTTCGGTCTGGGTGTCAAACGGGTATGGGCATGGAACGACGAGGGCAGGAGATCAGATGACCGAGCTCGCAGTGGTGACCGGTGTCGGGGGCCTCGTGGCCGTCGGCTTCGTGGCCTGGCACATCGGGTGGCGTCGTCGGTTGGAGTCCAGTCTGCGACGGATCCCGGTGCGGGTCGGGCGCGGCGGCGGGGTGCGGCGTTCGGGCCCTGCTCGTCCCGAGTAGTCCGTCGTCCTTTCCGCAATCTGCTCAATCTGCGCCCCGGCCCTTGGCCGTTCGCTGCACCGCCTGCCCGCAGTGCTCATGGTGCCGACGGTGTGACGGGCAATTCGGGTTTTCTTAGCGGGGACCCAGGAGTTCTTAGCTGGCGTTTAGGTAGGCCTTCTAGCCTGCAGTGCATGGGCATGAGGTGGCGCATGGGTCTGGTCGCGGTGGTCGCCGCGGCAGTCCTGGGCGGCCTGGTGCCCCACGCCGTTGCCACGGGGACCGAGAGTGTCGGGGCGACAATGGTCCAGGTGGCCGAATCGCCGTTGGTGTTTCCAACGACGTGTACCGACGCCACCTGTGGCAAGGGCACGCCGGCCCCAGCCGCACCGACGCCGGGGATTGCCCTGGCCGCCGTCGTGGGCGGCCTCGTGGCCGTCGCCGCCGCGGCTGCACTGATCCGCCGTCGGCCGGCGTGGATCGGCGCTTTGCCCAGAGGCCGACCCGACCCGCTCTTCCACCCTCCGCAGTTCTCCTAGCTCAGTCGCGCGACTGCGCCTCGCCGGACCCCTCGCTCTCGAGCGGGCGGACGTGACGGCCTGAGGCGTGTCCTTTCCCGAGCCATGCGGTTGCCCAGACGCGGCCGCCGCACCACTACCCGCCGAGCGCGCCCAGTTGCTGCGTCGGCTTTCTGAGGAGAACCCACACATGTCGAAATCCAATTCCGGGCCCACGCGGCCAACAGCCAACCGCCCCTCGAAGGGCACAGTTCGATCCGGCGCTGCAGGCGCAAAGAAGCCCGCCGCTCAGGCAGCGGCACCGAAGTCGTTTCGGGCGCGGCATCCGGTCATGACCGCCCTGATCCCCGTCGGGCTGGTCCTGGCGGTGATCGCCACCATGGTCGTCATCAAGGCCACGGGCGGGTCCGCCAGTCCATCGTCCTCCCACCTGTCGTCGGCCGGGACGAATCAGTCCGGCCAGACCGGGGCGACGACTCTGTCATCGACGGTCGCAGCCGACCTCTCGGTTCCCGCTGCATCCCTCGATGCCGTGGGCAGTCCGAGTGGCGACAGTCTGCCCACCGTCATCAGCGGGTCAACGATCCTCAAGGACGAGGACGGCAAACCGATTGTCACCTATGTGGGAGCGGAATACTGCCCGTACTGCGCGGCTGAACGATGGGCGATGGCGGTGGCACTCTCGCGTTTTGGCACGTTCACGAACCTGTCGGCGACGCATTCCGCCAGCAACGACGTCTACCCCAACACCCAGACGCTGTCGTTCTATGGCTCGAGCTACTCGAGTCCTTACGTCGACTTCCAGCCGGTGGAGGAGGCGACCAACCAGGTGGTGAACGGGTCCTACCAGACCCTGCAGACCCCGACGGCCGCCCAGACCGCTCTGCTGACCAAGTACGACTCGGCCGGGAGCATCCCCTTTCTCGACATTGCCAACAAGTACGTCGTGACGGGGTCCAGCTACTCGCCGCAGGTGTTGCAGGGCCTCTCCCGTGACCAGATCGCGGCACAGCTGAGCGACTCGTCCAGCGCCGTCGCGCAAGCGATCGATGGGACGGCCAACGACATCACGGCCGCCATCTGCAACGTCACCGGCAACCAGCCGAGCAGTGTGTGCAACGCACCGGCCATTGCCGCCATCGCCAAGAAGCTCGGGGCGTGACCATGTCCAGGCCTGCGTTTCGACGTCCGCCGACGTGGGCGGTCGCCACGTCGCTCGGTCTCGCACTGGTCGCCGTGGCAATCGCCTCGTACCTCACGGTGACCCACTATGCCGATCCGTCCGCCCTGGCGTGCCCCGACACGGGGGTAGTGAACTGCACGTTGGTCACCACGAGTCCGGAGTCGATGGTGTTCGGGATCCCGGTCGCCGTCATTGGGCTCGTCTGGTCCCTGGCGGTCGTGGGTCTGTGTTTGCCCTTGGCCTGGCGCGCGCAGGCGGAGTGGGTCGACCGCGCCCGGCTTCTCGCAACGGGAGCTGGAGCGCTCGTGGTCGTCTATCTCGTCTACACCGAGCTGTTTCGTATCGGCGCAATTTGCCTGTGGTGCACCGCAATGCATGTGACAGCGCTCGCCCTGTTCGGCGTGGTCATGGGAGCGAGGGCGAAAGCCAGTGGATCGGTGACGGCCAATGCCTGATTCGTTCGGAGATGGTGACCTTCGCCCCTACTGCGAGCACTGCATGACCATTCACAATCACGGGAGGACACCTGTAGGCGCGGGATGTAGGTGCTCGAGGAGGAGATTCCGATGAAGAAGCAAGAGGGCTTGGAGGGTCACAGTCTCTTGGTGCGCGAATGTGAGGCCTTCCTGGACGGGACGCTGGCCGAGTATCTCGATGAGCAGGGCCTGGTCGTTCCCGTGTGGGCGTGGACCAATCTGCTGGCGCACGGCCGACCCGAGCAGATCACCGAGTGCGTGTGCGCGCCGACCTACCCCCTCCACTCCGACCGCGACTGGAGCGTGGCCCGCTCCATTCTGGCCTTTGAGATCTTCGACCTCATGGACGCCGGTGCCCCGCTCGAGGAGCTCCAGCAGGACGTTCTGATCCCGCTCGAGCTCGAGTTGGCGGCGCACCCGCAAGCCAGTCGGTGGACACCCCGCCAGTGGCTCGACGCCTTGGACGAGGCGATTCGCAGCGAACAGGTCACCTTCGGCCTCTGACGCACGTGGTGGTGAAGACGTCGGGTTTGCTCGGGGGGCGCCCCCCGGGTCAGGCGACTGAGCGAGCCACCCAGCGCGCAACCGTGTTGGCCAATGCCGGAAGCGGGAGGGATCCCGCCTTGAGGACCACGTCATGGAAGGCCCGCAGATCGAAACGGTCGCCGAGTCGGTCGGCGGCTTCGCGGCGCAGGCGGACGATCTCGAGCCGTCCCGTCATGTAGGCCAGCGCCTGGCCGGGATACGAGATGTAGCGGTCGACCTCTGACTCCATCTCGATCCGCGGCATCGGCGTGTGGGCCACCAGCCAGTCCACCGCCTGTGCGCGGGTCCAGCCCATGGCGTGAAGCCCGGTGTCGACCACCAGGCGGCCGGCCCGCCAGGCGTCGGCCGAGAAGAGGCCCATGCGAGAGAGCTCGTCGGTGTAAAGGCCCATCTCGTCGGCGAGGCGCTCGCTATAGAGGCCCCAACCCTCGGCGGACGCAGTGTCGAACAGGACCCGCCGGGCGGGGACCAGCTCGGTGTCCTCGAGGGCGATGGTCAGCTGAAAGTGATGACCCGGCACGGCCTCGTGAAAGGCAACGTCCTCGGCCGCATACCGGTGGCGCTCCTCGGGTTTCGAGGTGTTCAGGAAGTACGTGCCCTTGCGCGACCCGTCGATCGCGCCGACCAGGTAGTACGCCGCGGCCATGCCGGCCTCTTCGGTCTCGGGCACCGGCTCGACGACGCAGGCTTCCTGTGGCACCACGCCGAACCACTTCGGCGCCTCGGCTTCAGCTGCGGCAACGACGCGGCGGGCATGCTCGAGCATTTCCTCCCGACTCTGGTAGCGCAGGTCGAGATCACTGGTCAGCCGCTCGAATATCTCTTTCAAGTGAGTCGTTCCCCAAAGTTTCGATCCGGTCTCGCGGAACTCCTCGCTCACCTGGTCGATGATCTCGAGGCCCATGGTGTGGAGTTCCTCGGGGGTGTGACGGGTCGAGGTGTGCAGCTGCACCAACTTGGCGTACATGGCGTCGCCGTCGGGGAGGTAGCAGATTCCCGGATGTTCGTCGTCGCGCGCGGCGGGGAGAACGTCAATCGCCAGGCTCTGGCGATAGCTGGCAAGCGCGGGCCGCACGTGCGCATCGATCTCGGTGGCCACTCGATCGACGAAGGCGGCGTCGCCGTGCTCGGTGAAAGCAATGCCACCCACGGTCTCGTCGGTGGTGAGAAGGTCGATCTTGGTCATCGTCGACTCCACCAGTCGGTGTACCGCCGTGCGACCCGCTGCGGTGCCGTCGCGATGCCGTTGGGCCACGGTGGCGAGCATCTCGGGCAGGCCGCGCAGACGCGCCACGTAGCCGTCTTGACGTTCCGTCGTGTCGAGCGCGAGTTTGGGCAGTAGGGACAGCACGCTGTCGACCGGATCGACGAAGGTGTCAGAAATGGTGAACTCGACGAGCGGCACCGTCGCCGCTCCCGCCATGTTCTCGGCCATGCGACGGACGAAGTCGAGTGTCTGGAGGTGGACTTCGGCCAGCCCGCTCTCGTCGACCTGTCCGGCGCGCTTCGCCAGTGCGGCCAGCCGTTCGCTGTGCGTCTGCTCCGCAGTGCTCGAGAAATCCGGGAGACGGTCGTCGTAGCCGGGGAAGCCGTAGAGCGAACCCGCGAGAGGGTCAGCGTCGAGTGTCGCTGCCAGGAGTTCCGCCGCCAGATCATCGGGAGTCATGGCTTCGGAACCTACCCCAGTCGAGAAACAGAATCCCGGAGATCTTCGCCCATGCGTTCCGTGGGCAGCCGGGAGCAAATCGACGCGGTCACCCGTTCGGGTGAATTCCGGGTTGAGGGTGGAGACGCAGGGAGGCGAAGAGCGCGGCCCCCGGATGCAACTCGTCGCGAAGTTCAGTCACGACGCGATCATGGCGGTGATTCGGCGATGGCCTTCGGCGGGCTCCGGCGTTCTGCCAATTCCGGGCCGTCGGTCTCCAGGGATCGACCATCCTTCTGTCGATGCGGATGTCGGCGGGGCCTCCCTTTGTCGGCCCATTCTGCGTCGGTGGAAAACCAAGGAATTCCCGGGTGGCCCGTAGTATGAGCAATAGTTCGCATTACAGCTCTTTGCATTGCACATGGACGTGACCCGATGACCTCGACTCGCAACATGCCTCGTCGCAGTCCACAGCAGCGTCGCTCGCAGGAGATGTGCGATCGCATCGTGGAGGCGGCGGCTCGAGTGTTCGCCGACGAGGGGTACGCCCGGGGCACCACCAACCGCATCGCAGAAGAGGCTGGCGTTTCGATCGGTTCGCTGTATCAGTACTACCCCAACAAGGACGCCCTGCTGGCCGAGTTGGTGCGTCGCCACATTCGCGACGGCGCAGACGAGATCGCCAAGCGACTGGTCTCGGTCGACATCGGATTGCAAACTGTGGAAGAGCGCACTCGCATGTTCGTCGAGGCGACGGTCGCCCTGCACCGTGAGGACGTGGCATTGCATCGAGTGTTGTTCGAGGAGTCACCACGCCGGCCCGACATCGTCGAGGAGCTTCGGCAGTTCGAGGCGGCCACGGTGGCTGTGGTCGAACTGCTCATCGCCGATGATCCTGCGGTCCACGTCCGCGATCCGCACATGGCCGCCTCCATCACGGTCTCGACGATCGAGTCGGTGACGCATCGCTACGCCTCGGCCCATCCTGACGATGCCGATTGGGACGCCTTCACCGACGAGCTCGTCCGCCTGGTTGTCGGTTACCTTCTGACGGGCAGCCTGGCACGCTGACCCGCGGCGGCAGGCTGGCGGACCGAGACATCTAAGGGAGGGCCTCTCGAGGGGCGGACTTAAGCTGCGGGCATGGCCACCGTGACTGCCTTGACCGATATCGAGCGGGCGTACCTGAGAGACCAGCCGCTCGGCCGCCTTGCCACCGTTGACGCCAGCGGCGCCCCGCAGAACAGCCCCGTCGGCGTGTTTCTCGACGAGGAGAGCGGCGACATCGTCGTCGGCGGAGGCGCCATGGGCGGAACCCGAAAATTCCGCAACGTGCAATCGAATCCCCACGTCGCCGTGGTCGTCGACGACCTGGTATCGACGGATCCCTGGACCGTTCGCGGCCTTGAGGTACGCGGCACCGCCCTGGCGCTCTCCGACGTCGACCCCCCGGTCCCGTTCATGAGCCGGGAGATCATTCGGATTACGCCGACGTGGGTCGCCTCCTGGGGGCTTGATCCCAACGCCCCGGAAAAGGTGATCCGGCGAGGGAGCTGACTCTGGCGGGTCTGTGAATTGAGAGGGGGACGGGGCCGAAGCCCCGTCCCCCTCTCGCCCGATCGCTCGGGTGTGTACCAGATGAGCTACTTGAACGTGATCGAGCTCGTCGTGGGATCAAATGAGGCGCTGGTGATCACCACACCCGGGGCGCTGTTCAGGACTTCGTCCGTGATGTCCGTCTTGAAGTTACCCGTGGTGTTCGGCCCGGTGTCGGTGTCGAGGCAGGCAATGATCGTCGTCGCCTTGCCCTTCTGCGACGCCGGCGCCGTCAGGGTGCCCGTAAGCTTGAAGCCGACCTCGGTGCTCGAGCACGTGCTCGCCTCGACAGACTTCGTATTGGTCGTCGTGTACGTCGTGCTGCCGTCCGTGAACGTCGTGGTCGGCACGGCCTTGTACAGGGTGCCGGCGCCCGCCGCGAACTCAGCGGCCGAGTCGTAGACGAAGAACTTCGGGTTGCCCGTGCATTCTGATGGCGGGGTCTTGTCCTTGCTGCACTTCTCAGTGCTCGTGGTCGTGATGTTGTTGCCGGCCACGGTGCCCGAACCAGGCACGCTTCCCGTGCACGTGGTCGACGTTGCAGCGGAGGTCGTCGCAGTCGACTTCTTGCTCTTCTGAGCGCTCCCCTGCGTCGAGAGACCTGGTGCCGCGAACGTCACCGTCTGTGCGCCCCCGGAGCACGTGGTCGACTTGCCCGCTGCAAATGCGTTTCCACTCGTCGCTGCTTGGGCAATGCCGAACGAAAGTACCGGCACTGAGCTCAAGGCAATGACTGACATGAACTTACGTAGCATGTGTTCCCTCCCCATATTTGGATGTCGTTTTCCCGCTGACAGGCATTTCGCATCCTCTCCGGGCCGGATCGAACGCTTGTTACCCATCAGTATTTTTTCGGTGGCGTGAGCATGTCACAACCGTCTGACCAATGCTTGCTGAACGTCGGAATGTCGCGATGATGTCGGCACCGACGAAGGGCGGCTCTGCATTGTCATCCTGCGATCGCTTCGCATCTCCTCAGCCTGGATCGGTTCTGGAAGCCGGGAAGTGACCTCTTGCGCCATCGGGCGATCACTTCAGTTCAAGTGAAAAGATCTGACACGCTCTCGCGCCGGAAGATCCTGCGTATGGCTTCTCCGAACAGCCCGGCCACCGAGATGACCTCGACCTTGGCTGACATGGAGACCGGCTGTGTCTCCACGCTGTCGGTCATGAAGAGCCGCTGAATCGGACTGGCATCGAGGTTTGCCATGGCCGTTTCAGTCAAGAGCCCGTGGCTGACCACCGCAGAGACCGATGCGGCGCCTCGTTCAACCAGGACACGGGCCGCGTCGACGAGGGTGCCGGCAGAAATGGTGAAGTCATCGACGATGAGGGCCGAACGGCCTTCGACGGATCCGATCAGTTCGACCACCTCGGCCGATTCGGAGTGGTCGATGCGACGCTTGTCGGCGATGGCCAGGGGCGCGTGGAGGCGCTCGGACCATTGGCGTGCCTTCTTGGCGAAACCGGCGTCGGGGGCGACCACGACCAGATCGGGGAGCGTCTTGGCTGAGATCGCCGCACAGAGGACGGGGAGTGCGTAGAGATCGTCGACGGGAACCTTGAAGAAGCCCTGCACCTGGGGGGCGTGCAGATCGAGCGTGACGACACGGTCAACACCGGCAGCCTCGATGGCGTCGGCGCAGACCCGGGCCCGGATGGAGACCCGAGGCTCATCCTTCTTGTCGCCCTTGGCGTAGCTGAAGTACGGGATGACGGCGGTGACCGATGCGGCGCTCGCCCGTTTGAAGGCATCGATCCAGAACAACAGCTCCATGAAGTTGTCGTTGGCGGGAAACCCGGTGCCCTGGACGAGGAAGACGTCGCGTCCCCGCACATTCTCGAGGATTCGTACGAAGAGATTCCCTTCTGAGAACCTCAACGTCTCACTCGAGCCGAGCGGACGATCGAGATAGTCGGCGATGGCTCTGCCCAGTTTGCGGCTGGCTGATCCGGCGAAAAGCAGCAGGTCATCGGCCATGCAGCCAACCTACAGGGTGGGCTTTCCTGAAACGACCCAGGTCATTCCGGCGAAGCGTGATGATCACACCACTTCGCCTCGAAGTGGACGACACTGTTCGTTATGGCATTCGGTCAACAATCGGGTCCACCCGCTTCGGCGACTCAGGTGCAGGAGCTTCTGTCCCTGCTCAAGGAGGCTGGGCACTCCGACTTCCGCGATGCACGAGGACCTCTGGGGTTCACCCAGCGCCAGGCGGGTGGCAAGTTCACCCGGGACGAAGCCGCCGCTTTCATCACTCAGCTTCAGGAGGCTGAGTCCAATGGGGCTCCGGTCGTCGCGGCGCCGGCATGGAGAAAATCGACGCAGGAGCAGCTCCTGCAGGTGTTGTCATCCGAGCAACTCGCCGGCGAGCTCCGACGTCGTGGATGGAAGGCGATCGAGCCCGAGAGCGCCGCGAAACGGACGGGTTAAGCACCCCAGGCTGATCGGGGTTAGCTGGGGGCGGCCGAAGCCTGGAAGGAGATATGGACGACCTGCTGCTCACCGCCTTCATCCCCGAAGGAGATGGTGCAGGAGACACCTGCTTCGACTTGTGCCGGAGTCGGCGGACACGGGTAGTCGGCCGCATCCTCGGAGGCGTTGTTGCCCAGGCTGTCGACCGGGCATGTCGAGGCCAAATCTCCAGGTTGACCGCAGGAGGGGCCAGTGGTTCCAGCGATGACGGTCCAGCTTGCCGACAGCGTGCCTTCGGCTGAGGTCGTGACGGCATTCTCCAACTTGGGGGCGGTGCAGGACACGGGGACCGATTCGTCGATCGGTGCGGGCAGATGAACGGTCGGCTGGCTCTGGTCGTCGTTGCACTGCAAGATGAGTCCAAGGGACTTGGAATCAAATCCGGCCCCGGTGACACTCACCACGGTCCCACCACTGAGGCACTCGCTTGGCGTCACCGTGAGACTGGGTGGTCCAGGTGTCGTCGACGGCTCATTGCACGGAGTCGCCGTAACGATTCCGATGGTCGGGGCGGGTTCCAGTGGTTCCAAAGGCTGATTCTCCTTCGCCACCTCTGTCGAAAAGGTCGCAGTACCCGTCGCTGCAGGAACGGAGACGTCTGAATAGCTGAGTGTCAGCGGGCAAGCGGACTTGCACAGTTCCACGTGCTTCACCGTGACGAGGCGCTTGGCGGCTGTCACTTTCCCGTTGTTCGTCTGGACACTTCCGGCTGTACCGAGCGGCTCCACAGTGGGAAGTGTCCAGCCCCTCGGGACCCTGACCGTGACAGTCCCGTCAACCATTCGATGGGCGGTGGAAATGTAGGTGAAGGTGATGTTGTTTCCCGCCGTGCCTTCGACAAGTGTTTGGGGCGTAACGGAGATCTGGCCGGGAGGGTTCACCGATCCGGCTGCCACTCCTCCGGTAGTCAGCGGAATACCGGCCCCGATCAAGAAGACCAACAAGGCGCTTCGCAGCGCTGTGAGACCGCGGTGCATGGAACGCCCCCTCCCTCGCTCGCAGGTGGCGAGATCGTAGTCCCAGCCTGCTTACGGGAACTGATGGTCGCCCTTCCGGGCGCGATGTGCCCTTGACCACGAGGGCGGAGGGCACGGCAAGTACGTAATGTGGCGGTCGTGCCATCGCCGTTGATGCAAGCAGCTGTCTATGTGGGCGACGGCAGAGTCGCCGTCGAGCAGGTGCCCCGTCCTGAGCCAGGACCCAATGAAGTGCTCGTCGAGATCTCCGAATGCGGCATCTGCGGTTCCGATCTGCACATGGTCCTGGAGCGCTACGCCAAGCCCGGTGCCATTCTCGGACACGAATGGTCGGGCGTCGTCGCCGCGGCGCCGAGTGGCTCTGGGTGGTCGGTGGGCGATCGGGTGGTCGGGAACCCGGCACCCGGATGCGGCGTCTGCCGGCCCTGTCGTCGCGGCCGCCCTTCGGTGTGTCTCAATCGCGCCACGGCCGACTTCTCCGGATATAGAGGCGCCTACTGCCAGTACAAGACGGTGGCGAGCGACGGCCTGATCAAAATTCCTGATTCTCTTCCGACCAGGGTGGCCGCGCTCGCCGAACCGATGGCCATCACGCTGCACGCGTTGCGCTTGGCCGATGTCCACCCAGAGGATCGTGTCCTCGTCACTGGGGCTGGTCCGGTCGGCCTTCTCCTCGTGGCCGTGTTGCGGGCCCATGGCGTCTCCGACATCACGGTGAGCGAACCGTCCGAGGTTCGGCGACAGCAGGCACTCGATGTCGGGGCGACGCGAGTTGTGACGCCTGACACGCTGGAAGCGCCACCTATGACCCTTCCCGTGGCGGAGCCGTACGCCGTGGTTTTCGAATGCTCAGGTCACGCCAGCGCAGCGGAAGCAGGCTTCGGTCAGCTCGACTACGCGGGCACACTCGTGATCGTCGGCACCGGATTCGAACCGCCGAGGATCAACCAGAACCGCATGATCATCTTCGAGCTTGAAATCATTGGGGCCTACAACTACAACGACGAGGGGTTCCAGCCGGCTGTGGACCTCCTTGACAGTGGCACGTTGCCTTTTGGCTCGCTGATCGAACCCGACAACATTCCGCTCAGTGAGGTGATGGTGTCCATGGAGCGCCTCGCTCGAGGCGAGATTCCGAGCAAGGTGATGGTCCAACCAGGACTGCCCGTATGACGGCGACACCGTTCGCACCTCGGATCAATCATGTGGCGATCAGCGTGGATGCTGAAGTGATGGACGCCGAGGGTCGGGCGGCACTGCTTGACTTCTTTTCCGAGGTCTTCGGGTGGACCGAGGGCGACAACAGCACAGAAAAGGGAAATCCCCTCATTCTCTACACGGGGTCGTTGGGACAATTTCTCTATCTCCTGCCCGCAGAGGACGAGTTCATGGTCACGCCGAACATGGACCACTTCGGGATGGAGGTCTCTTCCATGGAAGAGATGGTGACACTGCTGGACCGAGCCAAGGCATACCAGAGCAAGGACGATCGCGTCCGCGTTACCGATGTCGGGGCCATGGTGACGCACTACCAGGACAAGGAATACACGCTCTCCAACGCGTACATCTGGTTCCTGCTTCCACTGTGGATCGAGCTCCAGCACGTCGAGCGACGTACCGGCTGAATGCAACGCAAACCGGGGTGGTTCGCCGCTCAATCGCATAGAACCGAACGGACATCTGCGGTACGTTTCCCGCACATGGAATCGATCGTGTCGGCATGTTACGTCGGAGGGAACGAATGAAAGTCACAAGGTTTCACCATGTGTCAGTGAACTGCAAGGACGCGACACTGGACGACATGGTGACGTTTTACGATGACCTCTTCGGATTGGACTCCAAAGCGCGACCCGAGATCCCGGGCGTCCCGGGCCATTGGTTCAATGTTTCCGATCAGGAGCTGCACGTCGTTGGTGCTCCACCGCAGGGCACGGCGATCGACACAACGGGGAACCACTACTGCGTGGCAGTGGACGATCTGGACAAAGCCATCGCCGAGCTTGAAGACCGGAAGATTCCGTACGAGCGGGCCGTGCAGGGGGCGGGCACGGTGCAGATTTGGATCAACGATCCCGCCGGGAACACGATCGAGCTGCAACAGGACCGTGAGGCGGCTGCCGCTCCCAAGCAATGATCCCCAAGGAATCCTGACGTCCGATCGTCACATTGCCAAGATCGACACCCTCTTCGTGAGCGCATTTCGAGGCGCTCCAGTGCGGACTCCAGAAGCCCGAAAACGGTAGCCTGCGCGGATGGACGAGCAGGCCACGATCGCCGTCACCGGTACCGGTCTCGCCAACGGGTCACCTGACCAGTGCAGGTTGCATATCTCACTCAACCATCTCGCGGAGAGCACAGCGGCCGCATTGGAGATGACGGCCGAACTAGCGACGCAAGCCATCGCTGCTCTCGCTGATGTGCAAGCCGAAAACTGTGAGATGCGCACGGTGGGGCTTTCGGTGCAGGACTTTTTTGACAAGACACAGCAAAAGGTCACGGCACACGTGGCATCCTACGAGCTCGACCTTGTCGTTCGTCCGATCGAAGCAAGTGGTCGAGTCCTCGCCGCGCTGACCTCAGTGGTTGGTGATGCGCTGCAGATACGAGGCATCAACCTGACCATCGAGGACCCCGAACCACTGAAGAGCCAAGCTCGGCGATCGGCCATTCAAGACGCCAAGAAGAGAGCCGCCGAGATTGCGGACGAAGTCGGAGTTCGGCTCGGTCCAATCCTGTCAATCCGTGACGAAAACGCCACCCCCACGACCTTTGCTGGGCGTGCCAGGAAGATGTCGGCTTACGCTGCCGCCGACGTACCCGTAGAGGCGGGGAGTGTCTCCGCTTCGAGCGCAGTGACGTTGATCTATGCGATTGCGGAGTGAAGATTCTGACACGGTTCTACGATGTGCGGGAGCTCGGAGAGTCAGGAGGGCACCAAGATGAGCGAGGCAATGAGCCTTGGGGCCACCGGAGCCACGGCCCGGGACCGAAGCCTCACACTTTTTGGTCAGACGATGGCCTATGTCGCAGCCACCGCCGGTCTCTTTGCTCTTGGGACCTATGCCGGCCGCAACCTCTCCGAGTCGCTCGGATGGGTCTGGTTCATCGCAGCGATTCTTTGCCTCTTCGCCATGAATTTCACGTCTCGGCGTTCGGTCCCAGCGACGGTTTTCCTTCTCGGAGCGTTCGGCGTTCTGATCGGACTGGCCACTGCGCCACTGCTCGTCTATTACGCCGCGACCGATCCCGCGGTCCTTTGGCAGGCAGGTGGGGCCACCGCCTTGTTCATCGCTGGCTTCGGCATTGCCGGCTACGCCATCCGGCGCGATCTAACCGCTCTGGCCAGAATTGCCTTCTTCGCTCTACTGGCCCTCATCGTTTTCGGTATCGTGTTGATCTTCGTTCACATCCCCAACGGGTCACTCATCTATGCCGTTCTGGGTCTGGTGATCTTCGCCGTCATCACCATGTTCGACTTTCAACGCCTCCGGCGCTCGCGCGACGTCGCATCGGCCCCGCTGATGGCGGCGTCCATCTTTCTCGACATCTTGAACGTATTCCTGTTCTTTCTTCGCATCTTCGGGGGGAACAACTGATTGTCCGCGGTTGAGGGAACGTGGGAATCTGGTGCCCGCCCAAGAATTCTGGCTGGGTACGTGGGTACTACGTATCAGCAATGCGGGCAACAGGCGGGCTGCCGTGATCCTCAAGGTGCCGCCGCCCGCAACGTTGGACGTCTTCGCTTAGAGCTTGGTGACCGCTTCCCACTTGCTGTCTTTCGTTACCTCATTTTGAGGAACGGAGCAGTGACGACATAGGTGTGTGTGAAGCTCATCACGGTTCACCTCGTTCGCTATCGCGAGGACAAGGTGTACCTGGTGACGTCGAGTGGGTCTACGGCGCGTACCAGAAGGCGCCGTTCACCGATGAGCTGGTGGAGCCCTCGGGGTGCGGTGTGTTGTCGTAGTAAGTGTCGGCTGCTTCCCAGGTTGTCCCGCTGTCCGGCGACACCTCGAATGTGAGGTTCACCGACCAGTTGCCGGTGACCGGGATCACGGCCCCAACACTCGACTTGACTCCGAGGTGAGCGCTGGTCGAAGTCTCCATGGCCAATCCTCCCTCGGCCTGCACGACGAGGCGGATAGGCAGCGATGGGGTGCTGCCATCCAAATTGGGGAACTCGGCCGAGCCTGAATAAACGGCCTCACCGCTCGCGAGGTTGGAGTCCGTGCTGTCGAAGGCCAACGTGGCGGTGTTCAGTCCGAACGACCACGTCGCCGGGTTCTTCGGATACCAGAGTCCCCAGACCATCGACTTGAATTTCTTCGTTTTGACCTTGCTGAAGGAAAAGGTGACGCCACCCGTCTGGCCCACCGCACCGGTGGTGGTCAGCTTCCCTGAGCCGGGAGCCGGGTAGACCGGCCCGACATGTGACGAGCTTGCACCGGCCAAGGGTTCAATGCCGGCGGTCGCCAACCCCACCAGCGTCAGCGGCACGGCTGCGCAAACTCCGACAGCGACTCTGGCCAGACGCGACGAAACCCGAGGAAATGATGGACGTAGCGGCATGAAAAACCTCCCCGCTCTGATCGCCGGAGACATTGGCAACTCAGATTGCAATTGTTCATCTCGAAAGCAATCAATGTCAAGCGCTTTTCGCTTGCGACGAGGCTGATTTTCTGGACGGCGGAGTGTCCGCGTTGAGTGATGCCAGGTTCGTTGGTTCGATGGGCGCCGTGCGGCTTGACGCTCCAATGGTCGCGGTACCGCAAATCCTGACGGAACCGAATACCTGGACTGCCGCGGGAAGTTGCTGTGTGTTCGCCCTCGGCGGTGACCCCTTCCAGAGCGGAGATCCGCGTCCCTGACCTGAGCTTCATGCAGCACGGAGTTCCCGCGGGCGTCAGCGTTCACGCGGGTGCAGGTTGCTCCCCAAAACTTCAGTCGAGGCTCGTCGCCGTTTTCGGGACAGCCGGCTACGCCATCCGGCGCGATCTGACCGCTCTGGCCAGAATGCGTCCTTCGCTCTACTGGCCTGATCGTTTTCGGCATCGTTCTGATCTTCGTTCACATTCCCAACGGGACAGTCATCGATGCCGTTCTCGGTCTGGTGATCTTCGCCGTCAACACGATGTTCGACTTTCAGCGCCTCCGGCGCTCGCGTGACGTCGCATCGGCTCCGCTAATGACGTCGCATCGGCCCCGCTCATGACGGGGCGTCGGCCCCGCTGATCGCGGCGTCGATCTTCCTCGACATCTTGAATGTGTTCTTGTTCTTTTTCCGCATCTTCGGGGGGAACAACTGACCCTCGGCGGTTGAGGGAACGCGGGCATCCGGTTTGTCCCCTCAAGACCTCCCCTTCTCCCGTCTCGAACCATCCCTCAACCACTTCAACGGCGCGGTGGCATCGCACCCGAATCTTGGCGTCGGAGGGCGCAGCGGCCTTCTGGCCGTCCCTTGTTCGGAGGACGCGGACGTCTTAGGATTCGACCGGCTTCGGACCGGTCTGCGGCCGCGAAATTTAGGAGGGTGGATTCATGCGTCGTCTGCTCATCATCGCCGCACTCTCCTCGGCCATTTCCGTTCCGGTCACTGCGTCGACCCTCACGATCGGGGGCGGCATTGCGTCCGCCCACACGACGATCACCTGCACACTGATCCATGGGAACGTCAACAAGCCGACTCCACCCGGTGTTCATATCGGTCGTTGCAGCCCGTCGGCAGGTCCTGGCTACGCGAAGGCGCTGATCGACGATTACTCGATGACCCAGGCCAACCTCGGGAACCTCGACTGGAACGGCGGAGCCGTGACCACAGTGAGCAAGATCACTCAGTCGAACTTCGCCGACGGAGCGGGCACCATCTGCCCGGCCGGGACCTTTTACCACGTGGACTCCTCGGGCACCGTCACAGCCGCATCGAGCAAAGGGTCCGGAATCCCTGAGGTTGGTGACACCGTGAGCTGGAAGGTTTGCGTCAGCACCGGTGGGAAGCTGAGCCTGCAGTTCCACACCAAGATCCACCTGTAACCGGTAAGCGAGGACGGCTCATGCCGCTCGTCTCCGACCGAGCTCTTTGGCATGCGGGGAAACGCGTGGACAAAACGGGTTCATCGGAATCTGGCGGGGTCTGCCTGCTCACCGGACGACGATCGAGCCAAGGACGCGCCAGTTCGGCTTGCCGGCGTAGAGCAGGGCCCGGATGCGGTAGTTCTCGAAGTTGCGGAACCCGAAGCCGATCCGTTTGATGCGCTTGATCAGGTTGTTGAGCGCTTCGGTGGGACCGTTGGAGACCCGGGCCAGATGGAAGTTGCGTGATCTTGTCGAACCAGTGCCTTGATGGTGCGCCCGAGCCGTTGGATCTCGGGCGGCATGGCCAACTTGGCGCAGTGGCTCTGGAGCTCGGCGAGCATCGTCTTGGCTTCGTCGGGGTCGACGGTCCGATAGAAGTCGCGTAGGCGCTCCTTGACCCGATAGGCGATGGCCACCTCGGCGCCGGGGTCGCCCAGTTCGAGGAGCGAGCTCAGGCGCTCGGTCGCTTCGTCGCTCAGTTTCTCCTCGCCCATGAGCAGCAGGCGTCGGGCCCGATAGAGCGGGTCGTCGCGCCGGCCGCGATGTCCGAGCTGTTCGATCTGGACCCGGCGTCTGATGGCGTCGAGGGATCGGTTGGCCAGGGAGATGACGTGGAAGGGGTCGACCACCTGGGCCGCCGCGGCAACATCACGCTGTAAACGGCCGCGTAGGTGGCCGACATGTCGAGCGCTCCGTATTCGATGCGCTCTTTCCAAGCCTTGGGCTGTTTGTCCAGCCAGCCGGCCACATCGGCGTATTTGCGGGTCGGGCAAGATGTCGATGATCTGGTGGTTCTCCACGTCGGCCACCGTGGTGGCGTAGTCGGTGTGCTGCGAGCCGAGCTTGACGAAGGAGGTCTCGTCGAGGCCGATGGCCGTGGTGCTGGTTCAGCCGCTTGCGATCGGCCTCGAGCAGCGCTTTGCCGTAGATGTTCACGGCGTCACTGACGGTGTGCCAATCACAGGCCAACTCAGCCGCCACTTCTTTGACCGTGCGCCCGGTGCCCGACCTGCTCGGTGGCCCACTTGGCCGCCCGGGTGGTCAACAGAGCAGTTCTTGGCCGCGATGCGGTGGTCGCCGCAGTACCCAGGTCCTCTTGGGGCACCGCGGGTTCACGCAGCGCATGCGGTGCTTCTTCCAGCCCGAGGCGCATGGGGGTGCCATAGACGGGCAGGTCGATGTAGGTGCACGACCGGACGCTCCTTGACCTGGGCCAGCCCCGACACAGCTCGGGCAGCGCACCGGATCCCTGATCAGCTGTTCGATGGCCAGCTCGACGTCGGGCCCACGGCGTTCGTAGTGCAGGACCACCACGTCTTTGAGGCCGACGAGGGCTCCGAGTATCTCGCTATGGTCGCGAAGAACGAAGGTGCTTCTTGATTGTTGGCTCACACCTCAAGCTTGAAGCACCTTCGTCGCGGTCGAGGGGATCCTGGTCAGGGGCGCGGACCCCGCCAGATTCCGATGAGCCACAAAACGCGTGGCAAGGGTGTGCCCCCAAAAAAGGGGACTCTCACCAGGAAATTTGGTGGAGGCGATGGGACTTGAACCCACGAACCTCCTGACTGCCAGTCAGGCGCTCTACCAGCTGAGCTACGCCCCCAGTGGTGGGGACTCAAGATAGCAGTCGGCGCCACTGGCCCCGGGCGGGCGCGGAGTGAGCGGGTCTGGCGACACGGCCAACGGACCGGCGGCGGGGACCGAGGTGCGGGACCGATCTGGGGACGGATCAAGCGGGTAGGGGAGTCGGGGGCACGTTGCGACCGAGCGCCGCGTGTGTAACGGAGCAAGCGGTGTGCAACGGAGAAAGAGGCCGCGACCCGGCCATACATTTCTCTTGACCCTGCTCAGGGCACCAGCCCGCCTCGCGTACCCTGGAGGGATGGCACGCGCCTACGACGTTCAAGCGGTGGAATCCAAGTGGCAGCGCCACTGGATCGACGCCGGCACGTACCAGATCGACAACGACGACCCCCGCGAGAAGTTCTACGCGCTGTGCATGTACCCCTATCCCTCGGGGCCGGCCCACCAAGGCCACGTGCGCAACTACACCTTTGGTGACCTGGTCGTTCGCTACCAGACCATGCAGGGCAAGGGCGTCCTCAGCCCGATCGGGTTCGACTCCTTCGGCCTGCCGGCCGAGAATGCCGCCATCAAGACGGGGACCCACCCCCGCATCTTCACCGAGGCCAGGATCGCCGAGCTGACCTCGTCGCTCACCCGTCTCGGTGCCGTCTACGACTGGCGGCGGGAGGTGCGCAGTCACGACCCGGCCTACATCAAGTGGTCCCAGACCATCTTCCTGCGGCTCTGGGAGGCGGGCCTGGCCTACCGCGCCCTCGCCCCGGTCAACTGGTGCCCCGGCTGCCAGACAGTGCTGGCCAACGAGCAGGTCCTGGCCGACGGCACCTGTGATCGCTCGGGCGACCTTGTCGAGCGGCGGGACCTGGAGCAGTGGTTCCTCCGCATCACCGAGTACGCCGACGAGCTCCTGGCCGCCCTCGACGACCTCGAGTGGCCCGAGCGGGCCAAGACGATGCAGCGCAACTGGATCGGCCGCTCCGAAGGGGCCGAGTTCGACCTCGCCGTCGAGGGCAAGCCCGATGTCGCGGTGCGGGTCTTCACCACCCGGCCTGACACCAGCTTCGGCATGACCTACGCCGTCATGGCGCCCGAACACCCCCTGGTGGGCCAGCTCACCACCGACGCCCAGCGCCAGGCGGTCGACGAGTTGCGCGAGCGGGCGGCCCACGAGAGCGACATCGAGCGCATGAGCGAGGGTGATCCGACCGCGCTCGACAAGCGCGGCGCCTTCACCGGCACCTACGTCATCAACCCCTTCAACGAGCAGCCCGTCCCGCTCTACGTGGCCGACTACGTCCTCATGGGCTACGGCACCGGGGCGATCATGGCCGTGCCGGCCGAGGACGAGCGGGACTACGCGTTCGCCACGCTGCACAACTTGCCGATCGTGCGCACGGTCCAGCCGCCGGACGGTTGGGAGGCAGAAACGGTCGGCGGTGCGTACAGCGGCGACGGCGTCAAGATCAACAGTGGCTTCCTCGACGGACTCGACATCCCCACGGCGAAGCGTCTGGCCATCGACTTCCTCGAGGAGAACGACATCGGCGAGCGCAAGGTCAACTACCGCCTGCGCGACTGGTTGGTCTCACGCCAGCGCTTCTGGGGCTGCCCCATTCCCGCCGTCTACTGCGAGACGCACGGCGTCGTGCCGGTGCCCGAGGACCAGCTGCCGATCGTGGCGCCAGACGACGTCGAGTTCCTGCCGACAGGGCAGTCGCCGCTGTCGTTGCACGAGGGCTTCTTGCACACGACGTGTCCGATCGACGGCGGGCCGGCCCGGCGCGAGACCGACACCATGGACACCTTCGTCGACTCGTCCTGGTACTTCCTGCGCTTCTGTGACCCCTGGAACACCGAGCAACCCTTTGCGCCGTTGGCCGCGCAGAAGTGGATGCCGGTGGACCAGTACATCGGCGGGATCGAGCATGCGATCCTGCACCTTCTCTACGCCCGCTTCTTCACCCGGGCGTTGATCGACGTGGGGCTGGCGCCGGGCATCGAGCGCGAACCGTTCAAGCACTACCTCGCCCAGGGCATGATCCGCCTGGACGGGACGAAGATGTCGAAGTCCAAGGGCAACCTGATCGCGCCCGAGCACTACTTCAACACCGTCGGCGCCGACGCGCTGCGGCTCTTCCACCTCTTCGTGGGGCCGCCGTTCGACGACATGGACTGGTCCGACCAGACCGAGCAGGTCATTGACGGGTGCGGCCGCTTCTGCGATCGGCTCTGGCGCACATGCACCTCCGAGCCCACCGTGCGCACCGGCCCGCAGACCGAGGCCGACCGCGCGGTGCGCCAGGCGCTGCACCGGGCCATCGCGGACGTGACGAGGGACATCGAGCGCTGGTCCTATAACACGGCCGTCGCCCACTGCATGGAGCTGCTCAACCTTCTCCAGCGCTACGGCCGGGGTGAGGGCGAGGAGGGACCGCACGGCGAGGTGTGGGCCGAGGCGCTCGACAGCCTGCTCGAGTTGCTTGCCCCCTTGGCGCCCCACGTGACCGCAGAATTGTGGGAGATCCGCCATCCGGGGGAGCCCTCGGTGCACCTCCAGTCGTGGCCGGCCTACGACCCCGAGCTCGTGCGCCAGGACACCGTGACCATGGTGGTACAGGTGAACGGCAAGGTGAAGGACCGCCTCGAGGTCGATGCCGGGATCTCCGAAGATGACGCCAGGGACGCCGCTCTCGCTTCGCCCAAGGTGGTGGAGGCCCTGGCGGGTGCGACGGCTAAGCGGGTGATCGTCAAGCCGCCGCGGCTCGTCAACGTGGTGATCTGAGGGGCATCACCCGGCTGCGTTGTCGTGCGGGCGCGACACGGAGGTTGCGCGATCGAGGCGGCCGTGCCACGGCCGTAGTGCGCGTTTCCGGAGCGCAATAGTGCCCCACAAGGCGTCGCAAAAGTGGGATGGTACTGACCGTGACGGCGGCTACGTCAAGGTTGCTTCGGGGTGCATGGGTGGCATCCGTCGTTGCCGGCGGAGCTCTGTCCATCGCGGCCGTCTCTGGGTCTCGTCCAGCCGGAGCGACGACGACGGCGGTCGTGCTCTACGTGGCGAAGAGTGGCGCCGGGAGTGCATGTACTGAGGCCAGTCCGTGTCGACGAATTCACAAAGCCCTCGAGCTCGCACTGACGGAGACCGGCGACAACGTCGTCATCATGGTGGGCGCCGGGACCTACCACGAGACCGACTCCATCGACGCCAGTTCTCTCGAGTCATTGGCCATCGAGGGGGCAGGAGCCTCGTGCACGGTGGTGGACGGCGGGCGTCACGGCACGGTCCTGGCCTTTTCTGCCGGCGTCGTCAGTCTGTCGGGTGTCACGCTCGAGCACGGCTTGGCCACCGGCCAACAGAACGGAGGAGGACTCTCCAACGCCGCGTCGCTCACGGTGAGCGACACCACCTTCTCTTCGGACCGCTCGCAACACGACGGCGGTGCGATCTTCAACAAGGGCTCACTCACGCTGAACGACTCGACTTTCAGCGCAGACAGCGCGTCGTCTGCGGGTGGAGGGATTCAGAACACGGGACAGCTGCAGGCCGATGACGTGTCGTTCGAACGGACGACCGCGGGACCGAATGGAGGCGGGGCGATCTGGAACGGCGCCGCCGGCACGGCCATGTTCGAAAACAGCGCCATCAGCGGGGTTTCGCCCTTCGTCGGTGGTGCCATTCTCAACAAGGGGAACCTGCAGCTCAGCGACAGTACGGTGAGCGAGAGCACGGCGAAGGGTGGCGGCGCCATCTCGAGCGACGGCTCCCTCGACATCGCATCGAGCACGCTGGAGAACAACACCGCGGCCACCGGAGGCGCGATCGCGAGCAATGGCACCCTGACCATTGAGGACAGCACCCTCGACAACAACCTGGCCCAAGACGGGGGAGCCATCGCCAGCGTCGGCTCCCTGACCATCACCGACAGCACGCTCTCGGGCAACGTCGTCGAGCTCGGCGCCGGCGGGGCCATGGGTGGGGACGCAGAGGGAGGTGCAGTCGACGATGATGGTGCCGCGAGCATCGTCGCCAGCACCATCTCGGACAACACTGGACCCCAGATTGCGAGCGGCAGCAAGCCTCTCCACCTAGCGGCCACCATCGTCGCGGATCCCACGTCGGGGTCGTCGACGGCGGTGGATTGCCAGAGCACGAGTGCGATCCGCGACCTCGGCTACAACCTGACCGACGACACGTCGTGCGGCCTGACCGCCTCCACGGACGTGAATGGCGACCCTGAGTTGGGGACCCTGGGGCCGAACGGTGGTCCGACACCCACCGCGCTCCCGGCATCGGGGAGTCCCGCGGTGGGTGTCATCCCCGTCGGTACCGTGGTGGGCTCGACGCAGCTGTGCGGCCGTGACGACCAACGCGGTGTGGCCAGTACGGGGAACTGCACCATCGGGGCGGTCGAAGTGAACTCCTGATCCCGACCGTGGCGGTGCCGGTGGTGGACGGGAATTGGCGAGGCCGCCCGGAGTGGGCACAGGACACGTTCACGTTCGGCCCGTAGTCTCGTTGCATGGTCACGCCCCGCAAGAGCGAGACCGTCGACATCGATGGTCTTCGGGTGTTCTACGAGACGGAGGGCGATGGCGTCCCCATCGTGCTTCTGCATGGCGGTCTGGCCGACAACTCGACGTGGGCTGCTCAGTTTTCGGGCTTGTCGCCGTCTCGTCGGGTGATCGCGCCAGAGCGGCAGGCTCAGGGCCATACCCCGGATCGGCCGGGCCCTTTGAGCTACCAGGCGATGACGGACCAGACCCTCGGCTTTCTCGCCGCGCTCGATCTCGGACTGGTCGACCTCGTCGGGTGGAGCGACGGGGGCATGGTCGGCACGCTGATCGCAGCCGAACATCCCGAGCGTGTCCGGACGCTCACCGTCACCGGGTCGGGCTTCTCCACCGCGGGCTACGTCCCGGGAGCCATGGAGGATCTCTTGGACCTGACACCGGAGGACGACGACATGGTGATGTTCGCCGCGATGTACGCCCAAGCCTCACCCGACGGTCCTGGACACTTCCCCGAGGTGTGGCAGAAGATGCGCGCCATGTGGGCGGAGCCCTTCGACTGGGCTGACAAGTTGAGGCGGATTGCTGCGCCGACGCTGGTCATGGTGGGCGACGACGACTACATCACCGTCGGGCATGCGGAGGAGTTCTCCCGTCTCGTCCAGCACGGGCAGCTCGCCGTCGTGCCCGGCGCGTCGCATCTGCTTCCGATGGAGAAGCCGGATCTCTTCAACCAGCTCGTGCTCGATTTCACGGCGGACCCGCATCCCGAGACGCTGATGCCGCTGAGAAGAAGGGCGTCCGGCTAGCGCCACCGCAAAGGGGGCGGTCCCGGTGGTTCGCGATCATCCACCCCAGTCCACGGCTTCTTCCCAGTCTCAGGTTGTTGTCGTCCTGTTGCGCAACATGGGCCGTTCGTAGGGGTGTCATTCTCCCGGGCTCCCCGTATCGTAAGTCAGCACTATGGATCAGGGAACGCTCGGACTGGCGACAAAACTACTGGCCAAAGCGCAGGCCACGTCCTTCGACGCTGAGGCGGCGGCGCTTGCCGAGCGGGCGTACCGGCTGCTGGCCAACGAACTCAACGCCTACGACGACCGGGTGGGCGCCGACGGGAAGCCGCGGCGTCGGGAGCGGCGGCACCTGCACGATCGGCGATCGAGCGCCGGGGCACCGAAGCCGAGTGGATCCACGCCCGGAGCCGGCCCCGCATCGTCTTCGGTTCGGATCAACAACTCGTCAACTCCGACCGGCCGCCGGGCCGAATGGTTCGCCGCCCCGGGCCGGAGTCTGGTGGACCTGCGGGTCTGAGGCCCGCACGCTGGGCCACGACGCGAGGCCGTCTACCGGGCCACCTGTCTCAGTCCCGCGCCGCGGCCGGCACGCCCTTCCACAGGTAATTCTCTGTTTCATCAGCGAGCGTTCGGAGGCGGACTCCCGGGTGCGACAACAGCACGCGTCCATTTCGATAGACGCGTGCGTCCTTCCTGCGGAAGCAGTCACAGGGGCGAACGTGGACTCGGGCGCGCAGCGAAGTCTTGTGTGAATATTGCAAACGAAGAACGCATGCGCGGCTGTTCGTGTTCATCCAAGGTAACCGTAACGAGCTCGTCGAGAATGTTTACCGGCTGAGCGCCGGGCGCGAGCTCGATCGTCACTGATCCGGGGGGGTATCGATGGCTGACGAGAACCCAGAGGTTCCACAATGGGGAGTCTGCCTCTCTGGCGGTGGTATCCGATCTGCGTCGTACTGCTTGGGGGTTCTCCAGGCGATGCAGCTTTTCGACCCCAAGAATCGCTTGATTCAGGGTCGAAGAGCTGAGCCAGTCGGTGATGGCACGTTCACCCCTGGGCGCGCCGAATGCATCACGTCAGTCTCCGGCGGGTCCTACATCGCCAGTGCCCTGATCTTCGTTGCGCAAGGTCCTCTCCCGGCCGCCCCGGTTGCCGAGGCTGGCCACGTTGCCAAGGCTGGCCACGTTGCCAAGGCTGACCCGGTTACCCAGGAAACCGTAGCGCCGCTGGAGTTCTCGCAAGCGGGCGGCGTGGAGACAAAAACGGTTGCACCCGGGAACGCTTTCGCCGCAGGAACTCCCGAAGAGCGCTACCTGCGCGACCACACTCGCTACCTGACTCATGGCTTCGGCGGTCCCGTTGCCATGATGTGGCAACTGCTCGTCAGCATCATTCTCAACCTGTTCCTCCTCTCCCTCGCCGTCACAGTCGTCGCCATCCCAACCGGCTGGGTGTACGGCCACCTGATCCCGGCACTGCAAGCAGGCAGCGGCCGCGTGTACCACTTCTCCTTCAGCAATGTCGGCTGGCCGTGGGTGCCGATCGCCGCCGGAGGAATGGCTTTGCTCCTCGCCTTCGTATGGGTCATCGCCGTCGTGCCCAGCACCACGGTGAACAAAGTCCTCCTGGTGGTCTCACTTGCACTCATGGGCGTCGTCCTGGCGTGGTTGTTCGTGGCGGCCGGGCTGCCGATCGTCCTGGAGTGGCTGCACCGAAGTGTGGGAACCCCATCCGGATCCACAGTTGCGGCTCCGAGCAGCACCACGTCGAAACTCGGGACCGCGGCAGGTGCCGGAACAGCGGCGTCGGTCTTGCTTGCTCTCCTCGGGACCAGGGTGGCGCGCACCGTCGAGGCCGGTTGGAGCGATGTCCCGAAGGGAATTCGCAATCCCGTGCTCCAGAAGGGAAAGAACCTGCTCCTGCGATACCGGGTGCCCCTGATCAACCTGCTCATCTTCCTCATCGGCCCGTTCACCCTGCTCTGTCTGTTCTTGTTGGGCGCGCACGTAGGGGCGCTCTACCCGGTCGGGACCGCAGTCGGTGGGGAGTGGGACGCGGTCTGGGCCACGCTCGGGGGCCTCGTCCTGTTGCTTGTGATGTACACCTTTGCCAACGTCACCAATTGGTCGCTCCACCCGTTTTACCGGCAGCGCCTATCGAACGCGTTTTGCCTCCGGCGCTTCGAACTCAAGAAGGCGGACGAAAGCACCAAACCCGACCACAGCGCAGACGACCGCACTCCACCCGGAGAAGTCCAGAACGCAGCTGAAAGCTCCGTAGCAATTGCGGACCGGAGCGAACTGATCGTAGCCATCGACGAGAAAAACGCGGATGAAAGCGACACAGTCCGAGGTGACCAGAACGCGGATCGCCGCACCGAAGACGAAAAGGCCCAAGACGCGAAAGCGATCGCTAAAATTCGAGAAGGCAAGAAGACCGGCAAGGCGGCCTGGCTTCCGACAGAAGTCAACGGCCAGTTCGCCGATCATCGACCGTACGCCCCCAGGTACGAGATCTCCGAGTTTCAGCCCGACACGATGCCCACCCTTATCGTGTGCGCCTCGGCGAACGTCAGCACCTACGGAGCCACCCCGACGGGATTCCGGTCGACCAGCTTCGTCTTCTCCAATAAGACGATCGGCGGCGGCCTGCTCGGAGACGACGTCGACGCCAAGACGTACGAAGATGTCGTGAAGAAATTCTCGACGCTCAGGGCGACAGTGACATTCCCAGCCGCGGTGGCGATCTCGGGCGCGGCCGTGTCACCGGAGATGGGACGTATGACCCGTGCCCCGCTGCGCTTCCTCCTCACGGTGGCCAACGTGCGGCTCGGAGTTTGGATTCCTAACCCCTTGAGGCTGGAGTGGTTCAAGGAGCAGATGGACAAGAACTGGTTCCGCAAGTCGCTCGTCAAGCCCAGGATGAAGCAATTGTTCTTCGAGATGATCGGTAAGAACAAGCTGACCGACAAGTACCTCTACGTCACCGACGGGGGCCACTACGAGAACCTCGGGCTGCTCGAGCAACTCCGGCAAGGGTCTCGGTATATCTTCTGCCTCGACGCCTCGGGGGAGCAGCAAAACGGTTTCTCGACCATCGCCGGAGCCATCGCACTGGCCTACAGCGAGGCACAGATCCGGATCGACGTCGAGCCGCAGGCGATGGCACCCGACAGCAAGATCACCGACGCACGGGCCGAGCAGAAGCTTCCCCCGGTCGTCCAGAGCACGTTCTGCGTCGGCAATATCTATTACCCGGGTGACGGAGACGAGCCCAGCGGTCGCCTGGTGATCATCAAGGCCGGGGTTCCGTTGAACGCGCCCCAGAACATCTCGGACTTCCACGACTCGAACTGGAAGTTTCCCTGCGACTCCACCTTAGATCAGCTCTACTCCGCCGACCGCTTCGACGCCTACAAGGCCCTCGGCGCGTTCTCGGCCACCCAGGCACTGCAGTACGTCCGTGACGACTTTGCGTACTTCAGGAGCAACGGCCGCCTACGGGCGTGGCCGAAGGGAAAGGGAAACTTCGGGCCCCCGCAGCCCGCGTAGCCTCCGCCGACCTCAGTCCTTGAACCCCGCCAGCACGCCCTTCCACTGGTCCTCGGGCACCTTGTAGGGCGTGTAGAAGCTGAAGCGGTCGACCGCACCCGAATAGCGCCGCAGCACCTGGCCCGCCACCTGGTCGAGCGGGCACACCACGGCGAACGCATGCAACACGTCGTCGTCGATCAGCTCGCCCATCTGCACCCACTCGCCCCGCTTGGACAGCGTGTTGAGTTCGGACTGCAGGTCGCCCCAGCCGTGCAGCTCGAGCACGGGGCGGTACGCCGGCGTCGATGCGTAGAACGCGATCTGCTGGCGCGTCCCCTTCTCTGCGGCCACGATGCTCTCCTCGTCCACACCGGTCACGACGAACCCGGGAAGCGACACCGTCAGGTCGGCCCGGGTCTTGCCCGCCTTGGCCGCGCCCCGCTCCAGCGCCGGCAACGAGACCTCGCGCAGGTAGCGCTCGGTGGTGAAGGCGTGGGCCAGGAAGCCGTCGGCCACCTCGCCCGCCACCTCGGTCATGACGGTGCCCACGCCGGCCAGCAGGATCGAGGGGTTCCCGTACTCGTTGGGTCCCGGATTGAAGAACGGCGTCATCAGCGTGTGGGTGTAGAACTCGCCCCGGAAGGCCAGCGGCTCGCCCGTCTCCCACGTCTTCCAGATGGCCCGGATGGCCAGGATCAGCTCGCGCATGCGGGGCGCGGGGTGCGACCACGGCATGGAGAAGCGCTTGGTGATGTGCGGCTTGATCTGGCTGCCCAGGCCCAGGGAGAAGCGCCCGCGGGTGGCGGTCTGCAGGTCGTTGGCCACCACGGCCAGCGTCATGGGGTTGCGGGCGAAGGCCACCGCGATGCTGGTGCCGTAGTCGAGGTTGGTGGTGGCGCCGGCCGCCGCGGCAATGGGGAGGAACGGATCGTGCGAGGTCTCTCCCGTGAAGACGCCGTCGTAGCCGTCGGCCTCCCGCTTGGCGGCCTGGGCGGCCACCGTCTGCAGATCCGACCCGATGCCGCCGTCGACCTTCATCGCTTGCCCATCTCCTTTATCTGAACCCGGACCCGACTCGAACCGGGACCACGACCACGTCCTACTGCTCCTCGCCCCGCAAGAACCGCTCCAGCTCCGCCGCGATCTCGTCACCCGAGGGCACCTCGTCGACCCCCATGGCGTTGCCCTCCGAGGCGTCGATCGACTCCTCGAGCTTGCGCACCATGGCCACGTGCTCGGCGTTGTCGGCGATGAGCTGGTCCACCTGGCGCCGCGACGAGTCGGCCGCCCGGCGCAGCGCCGAGGAGTCGAGGCTCAGCCCGGCCACGCTGGCCAACCCCTCGATCAGCACGGCCGAGGCCTCGGGGAACGGCATCCCCGCCACGTAGTGCGGCACCCGGGCCCACAGCGACACCACCGGCGTCCCCTGGGCCCCGAAGGCCATCTCCAACGCGGACGACACCCCGGCCGGCACCTCGAGCTCGCCCTGCACCACCCCGACCTGCTCAATCAGATGGGCCGACGACTCCGGTGCGGTGGCCGCCAGCCGGACCGGACGGGTGTGCGGCGCCGGCGCCGGGAACGCGCCCAGACCGACCACCTGGCGCACCCGCCAGGAGCGGGCCAGCCCCACCACGGCGTCGCAGAAGGCGCGCCAGTGGAAGTCGGGCTCCGGGCCGACCAGGAAGAGCATGTCGGCCCCGCTCTCGTCGGTCCCGTGGCGCACCATCGTGTGCGGCCAGTTCAGTTCCGTGGTGATCCCGTTCACAATGCTGGGCCACCGGCCGCCGTGCCCGTTGGTCCAAGAAGTGCTCGCTGTTGAAGGTCACCACCGGCTCGGTCTCCCCCGAGCCCAACAGCGCGGCCACCGCGGTGGTCGCCCCGAGCCCGGCGTCGACCCAGCCCTCGAGCGAGACGACCAGCACCGGGTTCGTCAACGTGGGCTCGCGGTGGACCTCGAAGATCTCGGTCAGCTCGGGGCTCACGGCGCCGCCTCCAGCGCGTCGGCCGCCATCTGGAAGAGGTGGCCGATCTGCACCGGGAAGCCGTCGACCGATCCCTGGTCGCCGGCGCCCGCCCCGGCCACGTAGCGGGCGTAGACGCCCTGGAGGATGCAGGCGAGCTTCCAGTAGCCGAAGGCCACGTAGTAGCCGATGCCCGAGATGTCGAGATCCGAGACCGACGCGTAGCGTGCCTGCACCTGGGCCCGGGTGCTGAAGCCCGGCGCCGTCGTCGCGCGACAGCCCGAGCACGGCCGTCGTCGTCGGTCGGGTCGGCCCAATAGACCATGAGCAGCCCGAGATCGGCCAGCGGGTCGCCCAGCGTGCAGATCTCCCAGTCCAAGATGGCCTTCACCGTCCCGTCGTCGGCCAGCACGACGTTGTCCATGCGGTAGTCGCCGTGCACGATCGAGGTGCGCTGCTGCACCGGGATGCGCCGCGCCAGCTCGTCGCTCACCCGCTCGACCAGCGCCGCCGTGATCGACCCCCTCGACCTGCATCTGGTCGTACTGCGAGCGCCACCGCTTGAGCTGGCGCTCGATGTACCCGTCGTGCCGCGCCAGGTCGCCCAGCCCCACCGCGTCGGGGTCGACGGCGTGCAGCGCGGCGAGCGTGTCGGCCATGTGGTCGCCCACGGCGGCCCGGGTCGCAGCGTCGAACGCCGCCTCGGCCTCGGGCGCGCTGCGCAGGATGTGCCCCTCGACGAACTCCATGACGTAGAAGGGGCGCTCGTTCACCGACTCGTCGGTGCACAGGCCGACGGTGCCGGGCACGGGAATGCCGGCCGGACCGAGCGCGTCGATGAGCCGGTACTCGCGGCTCATGTCGTGCGCGGTGGGCAGCACGTGGTGCAGCGGGGGCCGGCGCAGCGCCCAGGCCCGCCCGTCGCCGTCCTCGACCCGGAACGTCAGGTTGGAGCGCCCGCCGGCGATGAGCGTGAACGTGAGCGGCGTCGTCAGCTCGGGCACATGGTCGGCGAGCCACTTCGTGACCTCGGCCTCGTTGATCCCCTGTGGCGCATCCGGCATCAGTACGACGCTAATCGGTGGACTACCCGGTGGCCGGACGGCTCGCCGCCCGATGCCGCCGGACCGCGAGCGGCGGCCGGACCCGGGACGCCGGGCCCCGGGCGCTGGCGCGCCCGCCCTGCGCAGGCCCGTTGCGGCCGATTCGACCCGACGCAGCTATTAGCGTCGTGGCGATGGATGTGACCGACCAGACCTTCCAAGAGGACGTGCTGACCCGCAGCATGACCGTCCCCGTCGTCGTCGACCTGTGGGCGCCCTGGTGCGGCCCGTGCAAGACGCTCGGCCCGATGCTCGAACGGGCGGTGGCCGCCACCGACGGCGCCGTCGAGCTGGCCAAGGTCAACGTCGACGACAACCCGCGGGTGGCCCAGACCTTCCAGGTCCAGTCGATCCCGGCCGTCTTCGCCATCGCCGGCGGCCAGGTGGTGGACCAGTTCATCGGCGCGCTGCCCGAGGACCAGGTGACCGCGTTCGTGCAGCGGCTGGCCCCGGCGCCGAGCGAGGCCGACCTGCTGGTCGAGAAGGGCGACGAGGCCTCGGTGCGCCAGGCCCTCGAGCTCGAGCCCGACCACGCCGGCGCCACCGAGGCGCTGGCCCGCATCCTGATCGACCAGGGCGACGGCGCCGGCGCGCTGGCCGCGCTGGGACGCCTGCCCGAGACCGAGACGGGCCGCGCCTTGGCCGCCGAGGCCCGCCTGCTCGAGGCGGGGGTGGACGTGTCGTCCGACGGCGGCATTGAGGCCAAGCTGGACGAGCTGCTCGAGCGCGTGCGCGAGGACGACGCCGCCCGCCAGGAGTTCGTCGACCTGCTCGAGACCATGGGTGCGGACAACCCGCGCACCAACGAGTACCGGCGGGCACTCTCGGCACGCCTCTTCTGATGCCCGGCCCGGCGGCCGCGCCCTCCGTGGCGGACGCGGCCACGGCGCCGTTGGCCACCACGCTCGACCTGGGCGGCCGGCGCTACGACCTCGCGCAGCGGGCGCTCGTGATGGGCATCCTCAACCGCACGCCCGACTCCTTCTACGACAAGGGCGCCACCTACGCGCTCGACAAGCTCTACGCCCGGGCCGAGCAGCTGGTGACGCGACGGGGCCGACATCCTCGACATCGGCGGCGTGAAGGCGGGTCCCGGTCCCGAGGTCACCGAGGACGAGGAGATGGAGCGGGTGGTGCCGGTCGTCACCGGTCTGGTGCAGCGCTTCGACACACCGGTCTCGGTCGACACCTGGCGCGCCTCGGTGGCCCGGGCCTCCTACGCCGAGGGCGCGGTGATGGGCAACGACATCAGCGGCCTGGGCGACCCCGACTACGCGCCGGCCGCGGCCGAGCACGGCGCCGCCGTCGTCATCACCCACATCCGGCTCAAGCCGCGGGTGGCCGACCCCGAGCCGCACTACGACGACCTCGTGCCCGACGTGGCCCGCTTCCTCAGCGAGCGGGCACAGGGCGCGCTGGCCGCCGGGGTCCCGGCCGAGCGCATCGTGCTCGACGCCGGGCTCGACCTGGGCAAAACGGCCGAGCAGTCGCTCGACCCTGCTGCGCGCCTCGCGCACGCTGGCCGGCCTCGGTTTCCCGCTGCTCCTCTCCGCTTCCAACAAGACGTTCCTCGGCAAGATCCTCGACCTCGAGCTGACCGAGCGCCGCGAGGCCTCGCTCGGCGCGGCGGCCCTCGGCATCGCCTGGGGTTGTCGCATCCTCCGGGTGCACGACGTGCTGGGCACCCGGCGCGTGCGCGACGCGCTCGAGGCGATCGGCGAGGCGTCGTGAGCAAGGGCGCGGCGGCCTCGACCTACCTCGTGCGCGGGGACGACCCGGCCCTCGTGGCCCAGGAGGTGCGCGATCTGCTGGCCGACGTGGTGGGGGAGCGCGACCACGCCCTCGTGGTCGAGGAGGTGGGCGGCGGCCCGGGCGACGACATCGACGTCGGGGCCATCGTCGACGCCTGCCTCACGCCCGCCCTTTCTGATCGACCAACGGGTCATCGTCGTGCGCGACGCCGGCCGCCTGCTGACCGCGACGCGCCGCGCCTGGTCGAGGTGGTGCAGAACCCGCTGCCGACGACCGTGCTGGTGCTGGTGGGCGGGGGCGGCACCGTGCCGGCGCCGCTGATCAAGGCCGTCCAGGCCGCGGGCCAGGTCCTGGACGTGACGACGGGGAAGCCCAAGGACCGCCAGTCCTGGCTGCACGAGCACGTGCGGGGTGCGCCGGTCACCCTCGACCGCGACGCGCTGGCCCTGCTCACCGAGCACGTGGGCGAGGACCTGGGCCGGGTCGAGGGGCTGCTGTCCGCCCTGACCGCCGCCTACGGCGAGGGGGCCACGATCTCCGAGGCGGACCTGGTGCCCTACCTCGGCGAGCGGGGCAACGTGCCCCGCTATCAGCTGACCGATGCCATCGACCGGGGCGAGCCCGGTCAGGCCCTGCGCGTCCTGCACCGCATGCTCGACACCGGCTCGCTGGTGCCCATTCAGGTGCTGGCCACGCTGCACGGCCACTTCTCCAACATGCTCGTGCTCGACGGGGACGACGTCCTGGGCGAGCGCGACGCCGCGGCCATCCTGGGCTCGGCCCCCTTCGTGGCCAAGAAGGCGCTCGAACAGTCACGGCGCCTGGGCAGCACCCGCATCGGCGAGGCCATCAACCTCATCGCCAAGGCGGACCTCGACGTGCGCGGGGCGAGCGGGCTCGACTCGGTGATGGTGGTCGAGATCCTCGTGGCCCGTCTGGCGCGCCAGACGCGACCGACCCGCCAGACCCGGCCCCGCGCCGGGGCCCGCCGCTAAGAACGAAGCCGCCGGAGCGCCACAAGATTCCCCCGACGGCTGTCGCGGACCGCTCTGTCGAAGCGCATCCACCACCGTCTATGATGATCATGGCAGGGTCGTTGTCCTATGCGATTCGACCCCTACTCCGGCGCCGCCGCCCCGTACTACAAAGACGTGTCCGCCCTGTCCGGCCATCTCCGGGCCAGTCCGCTCGACGGTGGACTGAGCCAGCTGGTCGAGATCAGGGTTTCCCAGATCACCGGGTGTGCGTTCTGTCTCACGCTGCACACCGGCATCGCACGCAAGACGGGCGTCTCCCAGGGCAAGCTCGACACCGTGGCCGGCTGGCGCGAGTCCCCGGAGTTCACGAGCCAGGAGCGGGCGGCGCTGGGGCTGGCGGAGGCCATGACCCGGCTCGGTGACGGCGCCCGGGTCAGCGGCAAGGTCTGGGCGGCGGCCCGGCAGGCGTTTGACGACGAGGAATTGGCCGCCCTCATCTATCTGATCAGCCTCATCAACGTCTGGAATCGCCTCAATGTCGCGGTCGAGCTCCCCGGCGACTTCGTGCTGCCAGGAATGGAGCGCCCCGGCGCGCGCTCGTGACGGGGCCCGCGGCACTCGTAAGCGGTCAGGCGAGGGGCGAGCTGAACCACCAGCGGTGGTTCTCCGGGTCCCGAGCGCCGTACTCGCGCAACCCGTAGGGCTGGTCGGTCGGCGGGCGATCGATGCGGGCGCCGGCGGCCACGCTGCGGGCGTAGTGGGCGTCGACGTCGGGCACGATCACCTCGAGGCCGCCGTGCGCCATGGCCGAGCCCTTCGGAGAGGTCAGCTCGCTCTCCTCGGTGACGCGGTGCAGCCAGACCAGCGGCGTCACCCAGGCGCACCTCGCCGTGCACGACGGTGCCGTCGTCGATGCGGTGGAGGCCGCCCGAGGTGAAGCCGAAGGTTTCGACCAGGTAGTCGTGGCCGGCCTCGATGTCCTCGTAGACGAGGATCGGAATGACCGAGGCGCTGCCGATGGCGTCGTTCGTGGTGGTGTCGTTGGTGCTGGTCATGCCACCCACTCTGCGGGTGGGGACGGCTCAGGGTCTTGGACAAACCTGACCTCGGGGACGAGATCCATGGTGGCGACGAAGGCGCCTGGTGTCATGCCGCTCATGGCGCTGAAGTCGCGGGTGAGGTGCGACTGGTCGTAGTAGCCGGCGGCGATGGCCACGTCGGCCAGGGTGCGATCCGGTGCGGTGGCGAGTTCCGAGAGCAACGCGCTCGCATGCTCGAAGCGCAGCAGCCGGGCGTACGACTTGGGCGAGACGCCAAGCTGTCGCCGGAAGCGCTCGGTGACATGGCGCCGGCTCCAGCCGGTCTCGTCCATCAGCGGTTCGACGCGCAGCGCACCATGGGAGCTCAGGAGCTGGCGCCGTAGCCACTCCACCTCGGGTGAGAGTGCCGGCGCCTCGCGGTCGACGACGCCGGGAGCGGACGTGGCCAGGTGACCGAACTCGTGGTCGAGGAGATCGAAGCGGCGGGCCCACGACGCTGTCTCGGCCAAGCGTTCGAGTAGCCGCTCGCCTCTCGCGCCGAAGGCCTCCTCGACGGTGACGACGACGTCGTTGAGCTCCGAGACGTCTCCGAAGAGCGCGGCCGCACCACCGGGGCTGAGTTCGATCTGCACGCCGAGCTGATGGCCGACAACGCCGGTCATGCTCGAGCACATTTGGTTGCCGACGACGAAGGCGTATAGCCGGCGCCGGGTTGTGTCCGGCTCGCCTTCGTAGACATCGATGCCGTCGCCGAACCCCAGAATGAGGGCCACGCCGTGGCGCGCCATCTCCCGGCGCAGGAAACCGCCACCCGCCCACTCCTCGTAGCCGACGTACTCCCGGACGGCGCCCCCGCCGGGTCCGGCGGCGGCGCGCTGTGCCGTCTCATGTGTCCCCCGTTCGGACTCCCGGCGGGTGAGGACGAGACCGTCCATCATTGCTCAAGCTTTTCACGAGTGTGGCGGTGGGTTCACACACTCTGCCGAAACCCGTCTCCCTGGGCGTGGCAAGCGTCGACCACGTCGTCACAATCACCTCCCCGTGTGCTCCCAGGTCGTGGGTCCTGCCACTGGTGATCCACCTGCAAGTTGGGATGAGAAGATCAGTCGGTGGAGACCAGCGAAGGGGCCACGTACCCCAATCTGCCCGGCAAGCATGCGTTGGAAGCGCTGTTCCATCCCGAGGACAACGTGGCCTACGCCCGAGCAGACGGGCTGCTGGACCGCTACCAGGCGCCTGAGGGCATCATCCTCTGCTACCAACGATCCGTTCTCGAACACAGCCGCAGCACGGAAGCGAGCGTTGAACTGCTTCCTCTGCACCGGGGTCTCTACACGCTGCCGAGTACGGACCACCGAATCGGAGTGCTGGGTGGGTTCGGCTTCGGGGCCCCTGTGGCGACCCTCTTGATGGAGGACTTCATCGCCCTTGGTACGAGGAAGTTCATCTCTCTCGGGACGGCGGGCGGTCTGCAGCAGGGCAGGCAAGTGGGAGACATCGTTCTCTGCGAACGGGCGATCCGGGACGAAGGAGTCTCGCACCACTACGTGGCGCCAGGGAAGTACGCCAACGCCTCGGTCGATCTCACGAACAAGCTGGCCGAGGAGTTCGAGAGGAGGGGCATTTCCCATACCACCGGATGCGCGTGGACGATCGACACTCCGTACCGAGAGACACTCGAAGAGGTTCGTCGATACCGAGATGAAGGCATTGAATGCGTCGAGATGGAGGCGGCAGCGGTGTTTTCCGTCGCCGCCTGTCGCTCTGTCGAGGCGGCATCGGCCTTTGTCGTCAGCGACCTGCTTGTGGACGACGTCTGGGAACCGCAGATGCGGAGCGAACGGACGGTGGCCGGGTTGCGCACCCTCTACGATGCGGCCGTGGCGGCGCTGCTGAGCTGACGGAGTTCAAGCCATCAGCGGAGTTTCCGGATGCCGCCCATTGTAGAGGTCATGACATCGAACCGCCCCCCTCTGGAGCAGGTTGCGTTGGAAACGGGAGAGATCACCTCATCTTCTGAGAGATTCGGCCCGGCCCTTCTTGGGTCCCGTCCTTTGTCTCGTCGTCCGTTGATGTCCTCCTTTGACTGCCCGGCTGGTTCTCGACTTGGGCGGGTGATAGTTACACCATTACATCCGATAATCCCGATTTTGTGTTGCCTCGGCGTCACGCACCAACAAGTCTTCTGTCCTGGACTTACCCATAACGAGGAGGAACACAATGCAGCGTCGCGGCTGGACCTATGTCGGAATCTCAGCAATCACTCTCGCGGGGCTCGGCGCCCTCGGTGTCGATGGGTTGGCTGGCGCCAACTCCCAGAGCAACGACACTGGGGGCACGACTGGTGTGGTCGGCGCCCCGCCCGCGGCCGCGCTGGCAAGCGGCACCCAGGAGCTCTCGATCTCGGCCGCGGCGTTTGCCCCGGATGGACTCCACACGACGACGAACGACTACTTCAACGAGTGGGACCCTGCGACACTGTCGAACTCGGACTCGGGGCGGTGCTTCAACACCGGCGTGAACCTGCCGGCCGGAGCAAAGATTTCGTCGGTCACCTTCGACTACACCGAGGGCGCGACCGCGATGTATGTGGAACTGAACCGACAGGACCTCGCCAACCATACAGTCCTCCTCTTGGCCAGTCTTGATACGCCGACCACCACCGGGAGCCCGACCTATACGAGCACCACGGTGACGATCGGCGCGCACAAGGCGGTCGTCGCGTCCGATGCATATGGACTCGGCGTCTGTCCAAACGGCACCACGACCTTTTCTGGAGTGACCATCGCCTACACGGGGTAGCCCGCCGGTGGTTCCCGCTTTGAGGAGGGTCGTCTTTGGGGCATTTCAGATGATGTCGAAATGACGATATGAGCTCATTGCAGGCGTCCGGAGTAGTCCCAGTTCGCTAATCGGCGAAGCCGTAAGCTCCAATCCGTGTCCGACCCTGAGGCTGCTCCGACGCCAGCGCCTTCCCAAGGTTCCACTGAGACGCAAACGGCAAGTGGAACCGGTCCATTGCCCGTCTACGAAGCCCCTACGCCGAATCGCGCCAGGAAAATCGTCCTGATGCTGGCGCTGATTCTTGGCGTCGTCGGACTGGCGCTGCTCATCGCCTTCTTCGATGGGGTACGACACTGGATTGCGCTGCACACCGGTACCCTCCACGGCGGTCCCGACCTCTATTACAACTTCTGGTCAGGCTTTGGCGCCGACCTTGGTGAGGCGACGCTGATTACAGCAGTCGCTCTGGGCGTGTACACCGGAGTCCGAAAGGTCAATTGCCATACCAAAGGATGTTGGCGGATCGGCCATCACGCTCTTGAGGGCACTCCCTACATCTTGTGCAGGAGGCACCACCCACACGTACCCACCGGAGGCGCCACGCACGAGCACATCCTCGAGGCGCACCGAAGGTTCGAGGAAGCTCGGAAGGCCCGGGAGTCGTCCTAAAGGTCGGCATTGAGATTGCGACCATCCGCGTATCGGGATCGGTTGCGCCTAAGGCGAGGTCAGGCCCGCTCCACAGACAAGAGGTCGGCTTTGCCGACGACTGTACGGGCCTCCAGCACCATGTCGCTGGGCTGGTGATCCACATCTGCCGTACGATTTTGGGTGTCCGTGGCTTCGACGGGGCGGCAACGCGAAGGAGGAGGATTTCGATGAAATCGACCATTCCGAGTCACATCCCGGATACGCCCGGTCGGTCGGGCGCGCGTGCTGGCCAGCTCTTCGCCGTGACCATGTTGACGGCCCTCGGTGCCGCTGGACTCATCGCTGCGCCTGCCGCCGCCGGGAGCGCGGCACTTCAGCGTGCGCACTGCACCTGGAACATCGCAGGCGAATGGTCGGGTGACCAGTCGACTGGCACTGTCCTCGGATTGGACATCGTCCAGCACGGGGAGAAGATTCGCGGCACTGCCCATGAAGAAGCCGTTCCATTTGATGGAAGCCTGAAGGGTGAGGTCGCTGGCAGCACCGTCAAGTTCACGGTGACCTGGTCGCCGTCACTCAAGGGCAAATACTCGGGGTACATCCTGCCGAGAGAGTTGGTGGGTGTGACGCATCAAATCGGAGCAGCTGGCCAGCAGTTTGAATGGAACGAGAACGGCATCAGCGTCTGCATACCCTCGTCAACCGAGTAAGGCAGACCTCGCGCCAGAGCGTCGAAGTGTGAGACTCGCTCCTCGAGCTGCACGACGTTCAACGGCGGGCGCGCCATCAAGGAGTTCAAGCAATCCTTCTCTGCAGGCCTGTGACGCGCGGCAGCCATCGGAGAGTCGTCGCTGTCAGCGCGTTGAGGAGGCAGCACCTGGCTCATTGGACCATCGGGTCATGCTGGATCGTGTGTCATCGATCCTCTTGGCTGGTCTCGGGCCCGATGAAGTCGACAGAAACCGTCACCAGCGGCGGAGCAACGCTGGGCGTATCAGCCGCCTTGATTGTCCGTATGACGATTGGCCTGGTTGGATATCCCGACCGGAGGTTTGGTCCAGCCGAGCTCCCTGCACATGAACGAAATGACCAGTCCCCACGTGAAGAGACGGATTCGTCTGCGAGTCGATGCCGACGGCGAGCTCACGAACTGGCCCCCGTGGCTCCTCGCCGTCTGGATCGTCCTCCTTGCGCTGACGGTGCTCGAGGCGGTCGACGAGCTCGATTGGATCGCTCGACCGTCCTCCTTCTTCGAAGATGGCGTTCACGATGCGGTCCTCGTCGGAGCGACCGCGCTCATCTTCGCCCGCGCCGCCTTCGAGCCAGTGGCCCGACGAGCCTGGTTGTCCTTCGGATCTGCCATGGCCGTCTGGTGTGCGGGCACCATTGCGTGGAGCGTGGTCTATGGCGGCCTCGCCAATCCGCCGTATCCCACCTTTGCGGACGCGCTTTGGCTCCTTTGGTACCCCTTGATGGCCGCCGGCATGGCGTTCCTGATCCAAGTGCGCTTTCGGCGCTTCGAGGTTCACCGCTGGATGGACGGCATCGGCGTCATGCTCGTTGTGCTCGTTGCCGGTTTTGGACTCGTCGTCCAACCCCTGGCGGACGAGGCTGCGCATTCCAGCATCGCCACCGTCGTGGACTGGAGCTATCCGGTCCTCGACGTCCTGCTCCTCGGTGCACTCCTGGGTGTTTACGGGCTCCTGGGTTGGCGACCCGACGCCATGTGGATCTTCATCGGCCTCGGCGTCACCGCCTGCACCTGTGCCGACGCCGCCTTCGCCGTCCAAGAGTCCCGCGGCGTGGTTGGGGGCGGCCACTACGAATTCGTCTGGACGCTCGGAGCGCTTTTCATCGCCTACGCCGCCTGGGTCCGATCCCCTTCGGTGCACGACGACAAGCGACAGGTCACCGGAATGCGTGCGATTGCCCTCGCACTGATCGCCCAGGCGATTGCGATTGCGATTCAGATCACCGCCGTCTTCAAGGAACTCGGGAAGAGCGAGCGCATCGTCACGGCACTGGTGCTCGTGTTCGCGTCTGTTCAGATCATCCTGACCCGCCCCAAGCGGGAGGCCACAGCAGACGCCGCGCCTTCAGACAAAGGTCCGGTGCCCGCAGCTCAACACGACGCCGGCCCCGTGGCCCCTCGGGATACGCCCTGACCCAGAGCTCGCAAGAGAGGACGGCCCGTGAGGTCGGTCTCAGGAGAGATCGAGACCGAAGCCGAGCGCCTCGGGGTAGTGGCCGTAGTAGTCGATCCGTTGGTAGCCCAGTCCCAGGTAGAGCGCTTCGGCCTCCGGCTGGCGAGGTCCGGTCTCGAGGATGACGCGGGTGTACCCGAGTTCCCGGGCGCCGTCTTCGAGCGCCCGGAGCACCCGGGTGGCCAATCCCTGACGGCGGTACTCCGAGCTCGTCCACATCCGCTTCACCTCACAGGTCTCCGCGTCGTGGCGACGGATGCCGCCACCGGCCGCCGTGGTCGAGCCGTCCATGAGCACAATGAACAGCCCGTCCGGGGGGTCGAACTCGTGCGTGGTCGCCCTCGTCATCTCGATGTTCTCGCCATAACGCCTGTCGTATTCGTCGGTCAGCCCGGCCAGGAGTGGCTCGACCTCCGCGTCGCTGAAACGGACCTTCCGTACCTCCATGACCGACTACTCAACCAGATCGAACGACCATTCCGGGACAGCGGAGCGTGTGGTTCACTGGCTGGGTGCCTCGCCGATGGGCCACCGCGCTCCTGCTCTCACTCGTCCCGGCAGCCCTCGCTCTCTCCGGCGATCCATCCGCCGCGGCTGCGACGGGCCGGCACCCGCCCGTCCGGGTCTCGTTCGTCCTCAGGCCGACCTGGCTGCCGAGCGGCTTTTCGGTTTCGGGTGGTGGCTACATCTCCCCATCGGGGGGACTGCGCGTCTATCCCTACACGGGAGTCTCGTCCTCGCTCATCACAACGGGTGCAAACGAGCATCCCACAGCCATCCCCGTTCTCTTCACCCTCGACTACTACGGCTTTCACAATCCTGAATCGAAGAACATCATGGTCATGGCGTCTCCGGCGAAGTCAGGCGTGTTGCCCGGCCGCCCCAATACGACACTCGATCATCGGAGGGTGTCGGTCTCCAGCTACATGCAGGGCATCTTTCACAATCTGAACGTCGACATCTCGTGGGTGGAGGACGGCGACACCATCAGCGTCACGACTCAGGGGGTGCCCGTCGCTCAGGCCGAGCAGTTCGTCGAGGGCCTCACCAAAGGAGCTCCACCTCGACACCCCCGCCCGATACCTCCGGCCACCACGACCACGACGACCACGACAACGACCGCGTCCACCACCACCGCCGCCTAACGAGTCGCTTCGGCGCTCGGAGCCTGCCGCGCGACCGGGTGCTGGACTGGTCGAATGCTCGAGACACCCGAAGAACTGGACCAACTCCAAGCCCTGCTCGACCGCTCCATGGCCGCCGCCGGCCCGCACCTCAGGGAGATCATCGAACCGGAACGACGCCTCGACGCCCGCCGGCTGACCGAGCTCCTCTGGGGCATGCGCCTCCTCGTTCTGGCCACCGTGACGGCCGACGGGCGCCCACTCACTGCGCCGGTCGACGGCTACTTCCTCCACGGCACCTTCTGGTTCAGCCTCGGATCCGAGGCGGTCCGGACGAGGCATCTGACCGTTCGCCCCCACGTCAGCGCTACGCACCTGCCCAACGAATCACTGGGGGTGACGGTGCACGGGACTGCCCAGCGTTTCGATCTCCGAGGAGACGAGTGCGCCGATCTGCGCCAGGCCATGCTAAAGCACTATCTGCCCCTTCAGGGGCCGTCGTTCGCCCAGTGGTTGGGTGAGGTCGATGCCGTCGGGGCGCGCATCATCCCCGAGAAGATCTTCACCTTTGCGATGGTCGAGTGACCGTGAGCGGCGGCACCGACACCTTCGGATCTCTTCCTAGGTCCGCCACGAGTCGGTTCTGGACGCGCCAGTTCCCTCCGAAAGAGGAGAGAGGGAAATCCTGCGGGAGCGCTCCGGCCTTCCCGCGAGCTCCGACGACCGACCCGGTCGCCGGGAACCACCTATTCGGCGGCAGCCGCCTCAATTGCGTTGATCCGCCGCACCAACCGGGACTTGTGGTTGGCCGCCGTGTTCTTGTGGATGATGCCGTGTGCCGCCGCCTTGTCGATGCGTTTCACAGCCAGGCGCAGCGCCTCGGCACTGTCCTCGGCCCCGGCCTCGGCGGCCGCCACGGCGCTCTTGGAGCGGGTGCGCATCTCGGCCCGCACCGACTTGTTGCGCAGCCGGCGCTTCTCGTTCTGGCGGTTCCGCTTGATCTGGCTTTGGATGTTGGCCACAGGTCGATCCTTGGTAGTGCTCGAAAGGGGTCCGGCGGCGAGACGTCAGCCCACCGGCGCAGCCGACAACGATAGCAGGTCGCGCCGCCTTTTCCCCCTGCGCCACCCCGGGTGGGCCCCCGACCAGGGACGGTGACCTGGACCGGTACGATCGACGGACCGTGCCGCCCCCCGCAACAGCCAGTGGACCCGTTGTCGTCGAGCGCATCCGCAACTTCTCCATCATCAGCCACGTGGACCATGGCAAGTCCACCCTCTCGGACCGGATCCTCGAGATCACCGGTGCGGTCGACCCCCGCCAGATCCGCGAGCAGTACCTCGATTCGATGGACATCGAGCGGGAGCGGGGCATCACCATCAAGGCCCAGAACGTGCGGGTCGACTACGAGGGCCACATCCTCCACCTGATCGACACCCCCGGCCACGTCGACTTCGGCTACGAGGTCTCCCGGTCCTTGGCCGCCTGCGAGGGGGCCGTCCTGCTGGTCGACGCCAGCCAGGGCATTCAGGCCCAGACGCTGGCCAACTGCTACCAGGCCATCGAGAACGACCTCGAGATCGTGCCCGTCCTCAACAAGATCGACCTGCCCGCCGCCGACCCGGTGCGCTGCGCCCTCGAGATCGAGCACGTGCTCGGGTTGCCCGCCGACGAGATCCTGCAGATCTCGGCCAAGACGGGGGAGGGGGTGCCTGCGCTCCTCAGCGCGATCATCGCCCGCATCCCGCCGCCCAAGGGCGACCCGACCGCCCCGCTGCGCGCCCTCATCTTCGACTCGTCCTACGACCAGTACCGCGGCGTGGTCAGCTCCATCCGCATCGTCGACGGCACATTGCACACCGGCGACCGACTGCGCTTCATGCAGGCCAAGGCGGTGCACGACATCGAAGAGGTCGGGGTGCGCACGCCCGACGCGCTGCCCGTGCATCAGCTCGGCCCGGGCGAGGTGGGCTACCTCATCGCCGGGATCAAGGACGTGGGCGAGGCCCGCTCGGGTGAGACGGTGACCACGGCCCAGCACGGCGCCACCGACGCGCTGGCCGGCTACCGCGACCCCAAGCCCATGGTCTTCTGTGGCCTCTATCCGATCGACGGCGACGAGTTGCCCGACCTGCGCGACGCCCTCGAGAAGCTCAAGCTCAACGACGCCTCCTTCACCTTCGAACCCGAGTCCTCCCATGCCCTGGGCATCGGGTTCCGCTGCGGCTTCCTCGGCCTGCTCCACATGGAGATCGTGCGCGAGCGCCTCGAACGCGAGTTCGACCTCTCGCTCATCGCCACCGCGCCCAGCGTGGCCTACCGGGCCTTCTTGACCGACGGCTCCGAGATCGACGTGGACAACCCGACCGAGCTGCCGGACCCGAGCCGCATCGACCACATCGACGAGCCCATGCTCCAGGCGACCATCATCACGCCGAGCGAGTACACGGGCACGGTCATGGAGCTGTGCCAGAGCCGGCGGGCCGACATGGAGCGCATGGAGTACCTCTCGCCCGAGCGGGTCGAGCTCGTCTACAGCATCCCGCTGGCCGAGGTGGTCCTCGACTTCTTCGACCAGCTCAAGTCGCGCACCAAGGGCTACGCCTCCCTCGACTACGAGCCGGCGACCTACACCACGGCCAACCTGGTCCGGGTCGACATCCTCATCAACCACGCGCCCTGTGACGCCTTCTCGACCATCGTGCACCGCACCGAGGCCGACCTCTACGGGCGCAAGATGGCCGAGAAGCTGCGCGAGCTCATCCCGCGCCAGCTCTTCGACGTCCCGATCCAGGCCGCCATCGGCGGGCGCATCGTGGCCCGCGAGACGGTCAAGGCCAAGCGCAAGGACGTGCTGGCCAAGTGCTACGGCGGCGACATCAGCCGGAAGCGCAAGCTGCTGGAGAAGCAGAAGGAGGGCAAGAAGAAGATGAAGAACATCGGGCGGGTCGAAGTGCCCCAGGAGGCCTTCATCTCGGCATTGCGCCTGGGTGACGACTGAGTCACTCCGCCGGACCGGGTTCGGGCAGCCCACGACCCATGCCTGGGGGGGAGGCCCTGGCACTCGGTAGACTTGAGTGCCAGGCACTCCTGATGAACCCGCCCGCCGACACCACGTCCAACGCCGACACCGCCTCCGACGACGGCATCCTCAACGCGCGCCGGGCCGCCATCCTCGAGGCGGTGGTGACCGAGTACATCGGCACGGCCGAGCCGGTCGGCTCCTCCCACGTGGCCAGTGCACCCGGGGTGCAGGTCTCCTCGGCCACCGTGCGCTCCGAAATGGTGGCGCTCGAGCGTGAGGGCTACCTGGTGCAGCCGCACACCAGCGCCGGTCGGATCCCGACCGACAAGGGCTACCGCTTCTTCGTCGACCACCTGACCCCGCGGGGCATCCTCGGCCCGGCCCAGCGGCGCCAGGTGACCGAGTTCTTCGCCACCGTGCACGGCGAGATGGAGACCATGCTCGAGCGGGCCACCGGTCTGCTCTCGACCATGACCTCCTACGCCTCGGTGGTGGTGGGTCCCTCCCACGAGCGGGCCACCATCCGCTCGGTCCAGCTGGTCAGCCTCGCCCCGCTCCACGTGCTGCTCGTCGTCGTCCTCTCCGACGGCGGGGTGGAGAAGCGGACCATGGAGCTCGCGTCCGAGCCGTCGGCCGAGGAGCTGGCGCAGGCCGGCGAGCGACTCTCGGAGTACCTGGTCGGGCGCACGCTGGCCGGCGGGCTGCGCGCTGCCCCCGACCGGCTCGGCGCCGCTGGACGAGCTCCTGGCGCGACGCCGCGGGCGGCCTTCGAGTCGATCGAGGAGGAGACCGAGGCCGACCAGGTCTTCGTGGGCGGCCCGGCCCGGCTGGCCGAGTCCTTCGAGGCGGTGGAGACGGTGCGCTCGGTGCTGAGCATTCTCGAGCAGCAGGTCCTGGTGGTGACGCTGCTGCGCGACGTGCTCGACAGCGGCCTGACGGTGGCCATCGGGACCGAGCACGGCTTCGAGCCGCTCTCGTCGTGCGCCGTGGTGGTGGCGCCCGTGTCGATCGACGGGCAGGACCTGGGCGCGGTCGGGCTGCTCGGCCCCACCCGCATGGACTACCCGCGGGCACTGGCCGCCGCCCACGTGGTGGGCGAGCGCCTGGGCGAGCGGATCGGAGGAGGACACGATGGCCGGCGCTGACATCGGCGACCTCTACGAGCTGCTCGGCGTCAGCCCCGACGCCTCGGACGACGAGATCAAGAAGGCCTACCGGGCCCGGGCCCGCGAGCTGCACCCCGACACCGGGCACGGCAGCCCCGAGGCCGAGGCCCGCTTCAAAGAGGTGACGGTCGCCTACGAGGTGCTGCGTGACCCCGACCGGCGCGCCCGCTACGACCGCTACGGCGCCGAGGGCGTGTTCGGCCAGTCGGCCGGCGGCGGCATGGGTGGCTTCGGCTTCGAGGGCGGTCTGGGCGACATCTTCGAGGCCTTCTTCGGCTCCATGGCCGGCGCCGGCTCGCGCCGGCGCGGTCCCCAGCAGGGCTCCGACGCCGAGGTGCGGATCGGCCTCGAGTTCTCCGAGGCGGTCTTCGGCTGCCGCAAGGAGATCTCGGTGCGCCTGCCCGTCACGTGCGCCGCGTGCGCCGGCATGGGGACGGCGCCGGGCACCACGGCGGCCACCTGCTCGGACTGCCAGGGCACCGGCGAGCTGCGCCGGGTGCGCCAGTCGCTCCTCGGTCAGGTCGTGACCAGCGTCGCCTGCCAGCGCTGCTCGGGTTCGGGCGAAATGATTCCGCATCCGTGCCCCGAATGCCGGGGCGAGGGCCGGCGCATCGAGGACACCACGTTCACCGTCGAGGTGCCGGCCGGGCGTCGAGGACGGCTCGACGCTGCGCCTGGCCGAGCGCGGGGCGGCGGGTCAGCGGGGCGGCCCCAGCGGCTCGCTCTTCGTGCACCTGGCCGTGACGCCCGACCCGCGCTTCGAGCGCCGGGCCGACGACCTGCACACCATGCTGACGGTCAGCGTGGCCCAGGCCACGCTGGGCACCGAGGCCCAGATCCAGTCGCTCGACGCCACCCACCCCTACACGGTGGCGCCGGGAACGCAGACGGGCCACATCGAGCGCATCCGGGGTGCCGGGGTGCCCGCACCTGCGCGGCCGGGGCCGCGGTGACCTCTTCGTCCACGTCGCGGTGCAGACCCCGACCAGCCTGACCGCCGAAGAGGATCAGTTGCTGCGCCAGTTCGCCGCCCTGCGGGGCGAGGACGTGTCGCCCCCCGGTGGCGGGGGTGGCGACGGCGTGTTCTCGCGCCTGCGTTCGGCCTTTGGCTAGCGGTCCCGGCGCGTATGCGGCCGTCGCGGCGCGCGCCGCCGCCGTGGCTCAGGTCTTCGTGCCGGACCCCGGCGCGCCCGAGCTCGGCGACGAGGAGGTGCACCACCTCTCGCGGGTGCTGCGCGTGCGCCCCGGTGAAGAGGTCGTGGTCTCCGACGGTCGGGGCCGCTGGGCCCGCACGCGCGTGGCGGGGCGACGGCGTCGCGCCGCTCTCCGGGGCCAGCGGGCCCGGGGGCGACGGTTCGGTCCAAGTGGAGCCCGCCCTCGAGCCTGCGCTCACCGTGGTCTTCGCCCCGACCAAGGGCGAGCGACCCGAATGGGTGGTGCAGAAGCTGACCGAACTCGGGATCGACCGCATCGTGCCGCTGCGCAGCGAGCGCAGCGTCGTGCGCTGGACCGGCCAGCGGGGCCTGGCCACCGTCGAGCGGTTGCGCCGGGTGGCCCGGGAAGCGGCGGCCCAGTGCCGGCGGGTCTGGCTGCCCGAGGTGGCCGAGACCATCGGCTTCAAGGACCTGGGCACGCTGGGGGCACCCGGAGAGGTGGCGCTGGCCCAGCTGAGCGGGGACCGGCCGACGGTGGCCGAGCGGGTGATCGCCGTGGGCCCCGAAGGGGGGTGGAGCAGCGACGAGCTGGAGTCGGGCCTGCCCACGGTGGGGTTCGGGCTGAGCGTGCTGCGGGCCGAGACCGCCGCCGTGACCGCGGGAGCGCTCATGGCCTCCCTGCGGACGGGTACCGTGGCCCCAGTGGGAGGATCGTCGCAGTGAGCCGAGGACGGGACGGCACATGAGCGACGCCGACTGCATCTTCTGCAGAATCGTGGCGGGTGACCTGCCCTCGGACATCGTCTACGAGACCGAGAACACCGTCGCCTTCAAGGACATCCATCCGGCGGCCGAGCTGCACGTGCTGGTGATCCCGCGCCGCCACATCGACGATGCCTCGGTCGTCGACGGCCGACGACGGTCCGGTGCTGGCCGAGATGCTGATGGCGGCCCGGGCGGTGGCCGATCAGGCCGGGCTGGCCACGCCGGAACGGGGCTACCGCCTCATCTTCAACGTCGGGCCCGACGCCATGAACTCGATACCGCACCTCCACCTGCACGTGCTCGGGGGCACGCTGGCGGGCCACGTGAACAGCCAGTGACCGACCGCATGACCACCGCGCGGCGGGCCGAGACCTACGTGCCCGGCAACCACCTCATGGCCGGGTTGCTCGGCACCCGCGACGAGTACCTGCGCCAGATAGAGCAGGCCTTCCCCGACGAGCAGATCACGGTCCAGGGCAACCGCATCGCCGTCGAGGGGCCGGCGGCCGAAATGGTCGTCCAGCTCTTCGAGGAGCTCATCCTCATCGTGCAGTCGGGCAAGGATCTCGATTCGTCGACTCTCGCCCGCACCATCGACATGGTCCGCGAGGACATCCGGCCCAGCGAAGTGCTGCGCTCCGAGGTCGTGCGGGCGGCCGGCGGCAAGACGGTGCGCCCGAACACGGCCGGGCAGAAGCGCTACGTCGACGCCATTGCGCAGAACATCATCACCTTCGGCATCGGACCGGCCGGAACCGGCAAGTCCTACCTCGCGGTGGCCCAGGCCGTGCACGCGCTGCAGTCGCGCCAGGTGACGCGGATCATCCTCACTCGGCCGGCGGTCGAGGCGGGGGAGCGGTTGGGCTTCCTGCCCGGCGACCTCATGGCCAAGGTCGATCCCTACCTGCGACCCGCTCTACGACGCCCTCTACGACCTGCTCGAGCCCGAAGGGGCGCAGCGGTTGCTGGACCGGGGAACCATCGAGGTGGCGCCGCTGGCCTTCATGCGTGGCCGCACGCTGAACAGTTCGTTCATCATCCTCGACGAGGCGCAGAACACGACGCCCGAGCAGATGAAGATGTTCCTCACCCGCATCGGGTTCGGTTCCAAGTGCGTCGTCACCGGTGACGTGACCCAGATCGACGTGCCGGGCGGCCGCTCCGGGCTGATCGGCCTCGAGCCGGTCCTGGGAGGCATCGAAGACGTGGCCTTCGTCCATCTGACCCGCCGGGACGTCGTCCGCCACAAAATCGTGGCCGACATCGTCGACGCATACGAGGTGGCAGAAGGGCGGGCGGGTCTGCCCCAGTGACCATCGACGTGTTCGCCGCCGACGAGCAGCAGGCGCATCCGATGGACGTGACGCGCTGGGCCGAGTTGGCGCGCCAGGTGCTCACAGCCCGCGGGGTCAAGGGTGAGACCGAGGTCTCGCTGCTCTTCGTCGACGAGGATTCCATCGCCCATCTCAACGAGCAGTTCCTGGGCAAGAAGGGCCCCACCGACGTGCTGTCGTTCCCCATCGAGGACGAGCCGGGGCCGACCGGGCGCTCGCCCGACTTCGGCGGCACCGGCCCGGGCACCATGGCCGAGCAGGGCACCCTCACCCTGCTCGGTGACGTCGTCATCTGTCCCTCGGTGGCGGCGGTCAACGCGACGGAGCACGAGGTGACGCTCGAGGACGAGGTGGCTCTGCTCGTCGTGCACGGGTTGCTCCACCTGCTCGGCATGGACCACGAGAAGGACGCCGAAGCCGAGCGCATGGAGGCAATGGAGCAACAGCTGCTCGACCGTTTCTACCGGGCGGGCAAACGGGCGTGAGCGCGGCGGGGGTGCCCACCCTCTTGGCCACCTCGGGCTTCCACATCGAGGACGTCATCCTCATCGTGATCATCGCCGTGCTCCTGGCCGGCTCGGGCGTGCTGGCCATGGCCGAGACGAGCCTGGTGCGCACGAGCAAGATCAAGGCCAAGTCGCTGGTCGACGACAAGCGCCACGGCGCACGCACGCTGGCCAAGCTCGTCGAGAACCCGTCCAACTTCCTCAACCCCATTCTGCTGCTGGTGCTGGTGTGCCAGCTGGTGTCGGCCACCTTGGTCGGCATCGTGACCGAGGACGTCTTCGGCCCCTGGGGCGTCGTGCTCGGCATCGTCTTCGAAGTCGTCGTGATCTTCGTCTTCTTCGAGGCGGTCCCGAAGAACTGGGCCGTCATGAATCCCGACCGCGCCGCGTTGCTCAGCGCGCCGCTTCGTGAGCGCGCTGATCCGCTTCCCGCCCATCCGCTGGCTCTCGCGGCTGCTGAACGGGCTGGCCAATCGCATCATCGGCGCCGGAGGACGAGGAGAGCCAGGAGCTGACGCATTCGTTCATCACCGACTCCGAGCTCAAGGCCATGGCCGACGTGGCCCACGAGGAGAACGTGATCGAGAAGGACGAGCGGACGTTCATCCACTCCATCATCGACTTCGGCGACACGGTCGCCCGCGAGGTCATGACGCCGCGGCCCGACATGGTGACGGTGGAGGACGACGCCACCGTGCACGACGCCCTCGAGGCGGCGCTGGCCGCCGGCTTCAGCCGCATTCCCGTCGAGGGCGAGGGCATCGACGACATCATCGGCATCGCCTACGCCAAGGACCTCGTGCGGGCCGAGCGGGTGGGCAAGGCTGAGCAGGCGGTGCGCGAGTCCGCCCGGCCGGCCAAGTTCATCCCCGAGTCCAAGGATGTCTCGGACCTCTTGCGCGAAATGCAGGAGGAGAAGTTCCACATGGCCGTCGTGGTCGACGAGTACGGCGGGACGGCCGGGCTCATCACGCTCGAGGACCTGCTCGAAGAGCTGGTGGGCGACATCGTCGACGAGTTCGACATGGAGCGCCCGACCGTCGAGCGCCTCTTCGACGGCTCGGTGCTCGTCGAGCGCGGTCTACTCGGTGGACGACGCCGACGAGTTGCTCGGGGCCGAGCTGCCCCAGGGGCCGTGGGACACCGTGGGCGGCCTCATGCTCGACCTCATGGGGCGGGTGCCCGACCCGGGTGACTCGGTGGAGGTGGACGGTTTCCGCCTCACCGCGGTCGACGTGCGGGGTCGGCGCATCGAGCGGATTCGCATCGAGCCCACGGCCGAGCGCGTCAACCAACGGCAACGGCAACGGGGACAGCGACCGGGAGAACGACGCCGCCCGCAACGGGAACTGACGGCAGGTCCAGCCGTGCACTCGGGTTTCGTGGCCGTCGTGGGGCGGCCCAACGTCGGCAAGTCGACGCTGGTCAACCAGATGGTCGGCACCAAGGTGGCCATCACCTCGTCGCGACCGAACACGACGCGGCACCGCATCCTCGGGGTCCTGCACGACCCCGAGGCGGACGCCCAGGTGGTCTTCGTCGACACGCCGGGCATCCACAAGCCCAAGACCTCGCTCGGCAGCCGGCTGAACGAGACGGCGACCAGCGCGCTCAGCGAGGTCGACGTGATCATGCCGGTGGTGGACGCCACCGCGGCCATCGGACCGGGTGACCGCACCGTCCTCGAGCGGGCGGTGCGCGAGGTCCAGCGGACGGCCGCCGCGGCCCGGCGCAACGACGAGCAAGAACGACGACGACGATGACGACGACGACGAGCCGTCGCCCCACCGAGCCTGGTCGTCGTGGTCAACAAGCTCGACCGGGCGTCGGACGCCCAGGTGCTCGAGCGCCTGGTCCAGGTCAAGAACGCGGTCGACGCGCTGGGCGCCGTGCCCGACGTCGAGTACTTCCCCGTCTCGGCCCGCACGGGCAAGGGGGTCGAGGCGTTGGTGGCCCACCTGGTCGGCCGGCTCGAGGACGGTCCGCCCTTCTTCCCCGACGACGTGGTGACCGACACGCCCGAAGCGCTGTGGGTGGCCGAGCTCGTGCGCGAGCAGCTGCTGGCCAAGACCCGGGACGAACTGCCGCACGCCATCACCTGCCGGGTCACCGAGTGGGAGTGGCCGCACATCCGCGTCGAGATCATCGTCGAGCGCGACTCGCAGAAGGCGATCGTCATCGGCAAGGGCGGCGAAGTGCTCAAAGCGGTCGGGATCGCCGTGCGCGAGGAGCTCCCCGAAGGGACCTACCTCGATCTGCACGTGAAGGTGGAGCGGCGTTGGCAGAACCGGGCCGAGATGCTCGACCGTCTCGGTTACTAGCCGTCCTCGTCGAGCGCCCGCCGCAGGAACACCTCGACCTCGTCGCGATCGACCGAGCGCCGCATGGGCGGCAGCGTCGAGAGCAACACCCCTCGGTACGAGGCCGTCGCCAGGCGCGGGTCGAGCACCGCCACCACGCCCCGGTCGTCGGCCGTGCGGATGAGCCGGCCCGCGCCCTGCGCCAGCATGGTGGCCGCCCGGGGCAGGTCGACCAGCTGGAAGGCCCGTCCGCCGGCCCGGTCGCGCCGGGCCTGGAGCAGCGGGTCGTCGGGGCGGGGGAAGGGCAGCTTGTCGATGGTGACCAGCGAGAGGGCGCGGCCGGGGATGTCGACCCCCTGCCAGAACCCGAGGGTGGCGAAGAGGCAGGAGGTCTCGTCCTCGGCGAACTCCTCGAGCAGCCGGGCCTTGGGCAGGTCGCCCTGGATCAGCACGGTGTAGGGCAGCTCGGGGACCAGCGCCTCGGCGGCCGCCTCGTAGCCCCGCCGGCTGGTGAAGAGGGCCAGGGTGCGCCCGCCGGCCGCGTCGATGAGCTGGGCCAGCTCCTCGTGCAGCGCCTCCTGCGCGCCCTCGGCCCGCCGGTCGGGCAGGTGGCGGGCCACGTAGAGCAGCGCATGGGCCCGGTAGTCGAACGGGCTCCCGACGTTGAGCTCCTCGGTGGCGAAGGACTCCAGGCCGACCCGCTCGACCAGCCGGGGCGGGATGGTGGCGCTGGTCAGCACGGAGGTCACGTCGGGCCACAAGAGCCCGGCCAACGCCGGGCCGACATCGATGGGGGAGAGGCGCAGCCGCGCGTTGCGCCGCGTCCCGTCGACCCAGGCCACGTGGGTGTCGGTGCGGTTCACCAGCCGGTGCAGGTCCTCGGCCAGGTGGGCCGCCGCCTGCACGGTGCGCGTCTTGCGGCTGGCCCGGTCCGGGTCGACCTCGCCCCCGTCGAGCAGCGAGCCCTGGTTGCCGCTCCGGCGCAGCGCCTCGGTCAGCCGGCGGCAGACGTCGTCGGCCCGCACCAGGACGTCGGAGAGCGAACGGTCCTCGGCCGAGAGCCGGCCCCGGTCGTCGAGCACCCGCGTCCCGATCCGGTCGATCACCAGATCGCCCAGCTGGTCACCGAGATCGCCCAGGGTCTCGCACAGCTCGCGGTCGCGCTCGTCGACCAGCGCGCGGGCCGACGTCACCAGGGCGCGCACGCGGCCGGCCGTGACCTCGACGCCGAGGCTGGCCGTCATCACCTCTTCGAGCTCGTGCGCCTCGTCGAAGATGACGACGTCGTGCTCGGGCAGCACGACCCGCCCGCTGGCCAGGTGGGCCCCGTAGAGGTGGGTGTTCACCACGACGATGTCGGCCGCGGCCGCCCGGTCGCGGGCCGCCTCGGCGAAGCACTGCCCGCCGGACGGGCAGTTGAAGGCGCCGGGGCACTCGCGCGGCCCGACGCTCACCATGTTCCAGGCCCGATCGGACGGCTCGAAGCGCAGGTCGGCGCGGTCCCCGGTCGGCGACGTCTGGGCCCAGGTCACCAGGCGCCGCACCTCCTCGACCAGACCTTCGGGCGGCGCGCCGCTGTCGCCGCTCGAACCCGCGCCCGCACCGCCGCCCCCACCGCTGTCCTCGACATCCTCGCCGCCGGGCCGCTGGTCACCGAGCTCGGGCTGCACCCCGCCCGAGCCCACCTCGAGCACCCGCTGGCGGCACAGGTAGTTGCTCCGACCCTTCAGCACGGCGTAGTCGAGCGGAACCGGCAAACCCAGCCCCGCCTCGAGCAGGGGCAGGTCCTTGCCGGCCAGCTGGTCCTGCAGCGCCTTGGTCGCCGTGGCCACCACGACCTTCTGCCCGCTCAGCGCCGCCGGCACCAGGTAGGCCAACGACTTGCCGGTCCCCGTCCCGGCCTGGACGACGAGGTGGCGCTTGGTGGCCAGCGCCTCGGCCACGGCCCGGCACATCTCCTGTTGCTCGGGCCGGTGCTCGCCGCCCGACATCTGCGCCGTGATCTTGTCCAGGCCGCTCACGGCGTCGTCGCCCGACTGGCGTGCGTCGGCCGCCGACCAGGCACCGACGGCCCCGATCACCTCGAGGTCGTCGAAGTCCACCGCGTCGTACGGATCGAGCCCGGCGACGCCGTCCGCCTCGGAGCCGTGCTCCGGCTCGTCCGTCATCGCTTGCCGACGCTACCGCAGGGGTGTCGCCGTCCCCGCCACCTCAGGGGACCCGGTTCAGCACCTCCACCGGCACCTCGGAGGCCAGCTCCATGAAGGCGTGCTCCCCGAAGCCCGTCCACATCTCGACGACGGGCGGGGGCATGTGTTCGAGCATGGCGTCGCGCTGCGCCTCGTTCATGCGCTCCCGGATCAACCCGAGGATCAGCCAGACCTTGTCCCCGTCGAAGGCGCGCAGCCCGTGGCCCGGGCAGCTGGCCCCACTCCTCGGCCGAGAGGTACTCGGCCGCCAGCGGCAGGCCGCGGCGCTCCTCCTCCTCGAGGTGTTCGACCAGGTGCGTCCGCAGCGACCCCAGCGCGCCCACCAGCTCGAGCTGCACGGCGTCGCCGCCACCGGGCCACGCCGCCAGCCACTGCCGCGCCGTGGCCAGCAGGGCCAACGCCTCCTCGTGCTGCTCCGCCAGCTCGTCGACCAGCGCATCGGCCTCGGGGCAGCGTGCGCGCAGCAACGGGAAGACGACCTCTTCCTCGCCCTCGTGGTGGGCGTGCAGGAACGACAGGACGTTCTCGTAGTAGTTGGCCACCAGCGGCCAACCGGTCGGCGTCGCCGGCCGGCCACCCCGCCGACAAGCACTGTCGCCGCCCCCAGCGTGTCGCGGAAGACGCCGTGCACGGCGTACATGTCGGAGGTGTCCGGGCGGGGCGCACCCAGCGTCGGTGGTCGGGGGACTGGGTCATGAGGGGCTCCCTTCAGACACGCAGCACGAGCAAAAGCCAGGCAACTGCGGTGACATCCTCACACACCCCACCTTGACCTCGCCTGAGTGCCACGGAAGGGCGCAGTAGGGTTCACTCCCCGTGACCTCCGCCCGAGGACAGGATGCCGCCGACCGGGCCGAACAGCCCGCCGTCGATCCCGATCCCGCCGGAGCTCGATCTGACCAAGGTCCCCGTCCACGTCGCATGCGTCATGGATGGGAACGGTCGCTGGGCCAACGCCCGGGGACTCCCGAGGACCGAAGGGCACGCCGCCGGCGAGGCCGCCCTGCTCGATGTCGTCTACGGCGCCCTCGCCATCGGGGTCAAGTGGATCACCCTCTACGCCTTCTCGACCGAGAACTGGCGGCGCCCGCCCGACGAGGTGCGCTACCTCATGAACTTCAACCAGTCGCTGCTCATGCGCCGGCGCGACGAGCTCCACGCCAACGGGGTGCAGATCCGCTTCGCCGGCCGACGCGACTGGCGCGTGCCCCGCCGGGTGCTCAAGCGCATGGACGAGTCGATCGAGCTGACCAAGGACAACCGGCGCATGGTGATGACCATGGCCTTCAACTACGGCGGCCGGGCCGAGATCGTCGACGCCGTGCGGGCCATCGCCGCCGAGGGCATCTCGCCGAACAAGATCGACGAGAAGACGATCCGGCGCCACCTCTACTTCCCCGACATGCCCGATCCCGACCTGGTCATCCGCACCTCGGGCGAGACCCGGATCTCGAACTTCCTGCTCTGGGAGCTGGCCTACAGCGAGCTGGTCTTCCCCGAGATCCTCTGGCCCGACATGCGCCGGCGCCACCTCTACGAGGCGATCATCGACTTCCAGCGCCGGGTCCGCCGCTTCGGCGCCGTCAACCCCTGACCTGAGCCCTGACCGCCCGCCCTCTCCGGGCGCGAGACTGGAAGGTGATGTCGTTCACCCGGATCGCCACCGCCGCCGGGATCCTCCTGCTCACCCTCTTCGTGGTCGCCGTCGTGCTGGCCGGCCCCTTCGGCTCCACGACCGCCCTGATCGTGGCCGTGACCATCGCCGCCCTCATCGCCGCGGGCAGCCTCCTCTACGGCCGCGACTCGCACGGGGCCGCCGCCGTCGAGCGCGACCGCCCGGCCCAGGAGGCCGCCGACCGGGCCGCCGCCCTGGCCATCGAGGCCCGCCGGGCCACCGCCGAGGCGGCCAAGCGGGGTGAGCGCTACTGCCCGCTCGACCCGGCGCACCGCGCCCGCAGACACCCTCCGCTGAGCCGGTGAGCCTCTTCCGCGACAAGGGCGTCGTCCTGCGCACCTACCGCCTGGGCGAGGCCGACCGCATCGTCGTCTTCCTCACCGAGCGCCACGGCAAGGTGCGCGCCGTGGCCAAGGGCGTGCGCAAGACCACCTCGAAGTTCGGCGCCCGCCTCGAGCCGCTCACCCACGTCGACCTCCTGCTCTGGCAGGGGCGGGGCGACCTCGACATCGTCAACCAGGTCGAGGTGCTCGGCTCCTTCCGTGCGGTCCGAGAAGACCTCGAGCGCCTGCCCAGCGGCATGGCCCTGCTCGAGGTCACCGACCAGATAGCCCAGGAGCGCCACCCGGACCCCCGGCTCTACACCATGCTCGTCGGCGCCCTGGGTGCCCTGGCCGACGTCGACGGCGACCACGACGGCGTGCACACCCTGGTGGCCCCCGCCTTCTTCCTGAAGGCGCTCGTCCTCGAAGGCGCGGGCCCCCTGCTGAGTGCGTGTGCCACCTGCGGCGAGCCCGACGGCGAGGTGGAGCTGGTCGCCTTCGACCTCGTCTCGGGGGGCACCTTGTGCCGGGCCCACCGCAGCGGCCGCCCCATGAGCGCGCCGGCGCTGCGTCCTGCTGCGCCGCATCCTCGGCGGCGACCTGGCCGCCGTGCTGTCGGGGCCGCCCCCGCCCGCGGCCGACGAGGTGGCCGAGCTGGCGACCGAGGCCATGGAGGTCCACCTCGACCGCCGCATCCGCTCGGTGCGCTCGACGGCCACCCTTTGACCCCCTTCGGCGTCTACGTCCACGTCCCGTTCTGCCGGGAGCGGTGCGACTACTGCGCCTTCGCCACCTACACCGACCGCGACCATCTCATGGAGCGCTACGTCGACGCGTGCGTCCTCGAAGTCCAGCGCGCCGTCGGCGACGGCCGCCTCGTCGCCGCCTCCTCCGTCTTCTTCGGAGGGGGCACCCCCTCCCGCCTCCACCCGGACCTCCTCTGCCGCATCCTCGACGCCGTCCCGCGCCGGCCCGGCGCCGAGGTGACCGTCGAGTGCAATCCCGAGGACGCCGACGACGCGCACCTCGGTGCCTACAAGCGGGCCGGCGTGACGCGGCTGTCCTTCGGCCTGCAGTCGACCAACGACGCCGTGCTGCTCGGTCTGGGGCGCCGGCGCGTGCCGCGCGCGGCCGAGACCATCGCCGCCGCCGTGGCGGAGGCCGGCTTCGGCACCTGGAACCTCGACCTCATCTTCGGCGCCCCGGCCGAGAGCGACGACCACTGGGCCCGCACCCTCGAGGACGTCCTCGGTCTCGACAACCCGCCGCCGCACGTGAGCGCCTACGCCCTCACCGTCGAGCCGGGCACGCCGCTGGCCAGCGACGCCCGGCGCCACCCCGACGAGGACGCGCTGGCCCGGCGCTACGAGCGGGCCGACGCCGTGCTCGAGGCGGCCGGCTACCGCTGGGAGGAGATCTCCAACTGGGCCCGTCCCGGCCACGAATGCCGGCACAACCATCTCTACTGGGAGCAGGGCGACTATCTCGGCATCGGCTCGGCCGCCCACTCGCACCGCGCACGGGAGTGCGCTGGTGGAACGTGCGCACGCCCGAGCGCTACCTGGCCGCCATCGAGTGCGGGCGCCCGGCCGAGGGCGGGCGCGAGGAGCTGACGGCCGATCAGCGCGAGTTCGAGGCGCTCACGCTGGCCCTGCGCACCCGGCGCGGCGTCCCGTGGGTCGTGTCTCGAGCGACCCGACGAGCTCGACGATCTCGTGGTCGACGTGGACGGCCGCGCCGTGCTCACCGTGCGGGGCCGCCTGCTGGCCAACGAGGTCAGCGCCAGAATCCGCTCCGGTATCCTGCACCGATGACCGAGACCAGCGGCGCCGCCAGCGACGACCTGATGGAGAAGGTGGTGCGCCTGTGCCGCCACCGGGGCTTCATCTTCCCGTCGGCCGAGATCTACGGCGGCTTCCGCTCGACCTACGACTACGGGCCGCTCGGCGTCAACATGCTGCGCAACGTCAAGAACGCGTGGTGGCGCGCCATGGTCCAAGAGCGCGACGACGTGGTCGGCCTCGACGCCGCCATCCTCGGTCCGCCCGCCGTCTGGGCCGCCTCGGGCCACCTGGCCACCTTCACCGACCCCCTGGTCGACTGCAAGAACTGCCACGAGCGCTGGCGGGCCGACAAGATCGAGGGCGTCTGCCCCAACTGCGGCTCGCACGACCTCACCGAGGCCCGGGCCTTCAACCTCATGTTCAAGACGCACGCCGGCCCCGTCGAGGACGAGGGCCACGTGGCCTACCTGCGGCCCGAGACCGCCCAGGGCATGTTCACCAACTTCGCCAACGTGCTCGGCACCACGCGCAAGAAGCCGCCCTTCGGCATCGCCCAGGTCGGCAAGTCGTTCCGCAACGAGATCACCCCGCAGAACTTCGTCTTCCGCACCCGCGAGTTCGAGCAGATGGAGCTCGAGTACTTCGTCCCGCCCGACCAGGGCGACAAGTGGTTCGACTACTGGCTCTCCGAGCGCATGCAGTGGTATCTCGACCTCGGCATCCCGGCCGAGCAGCTGCGCCTGCGCCACCACGAGGAGAGCGAGCTGTCGCACTACTCGCGGGGCACGGCCGACGTGGAGTTCCTCTTCCCCTGGGGCTGGGACGAGCTCGAGGGCATCGCCAACCGGGGCGACTTCGACCTGACCGCCCACGCCAAGGCGTCGGGGGAGAAGCTCGACTACTTCGACCCCCAGACCAACGAGCGCTACACGCCGTATGTGATCGAGCCGGCGGCGGGCGCCACCCGGACGATGATGGCCTTCCTCCTCTCCGCCTACGACGAGGACGAGGTGGGCGGGGAGTCGCGCACCGTGCTGCGCCTGCACTGGCGGCTCGCTCCGTACCAGGTGGCCGTCCTGCCGCTCTCGAAGAAGGACACCCTCGAGCCGCTGGCCCGCCAGGTGCTCAAGACGCTCCAGCCCCATTTCATGTGCGACTACGACGTCACCCAGGGCATCGGCAAGCGCTATCGCCGCCAGGACGAGGTGGGCACGCCGTGGTGCGTCACCGTCGACTTCGACTCGCTCGACGACGACGCGGTGACCGTGCGCGACCGCGACAGCACCGAGCAGGTGCGCGTCCCCATCGCCGACCTGTTGAGCGAGTTGCGCCGGCGCACCGGCGAGGGCTGACCGCCTGGTCGCTCAGGCGACCTTGCGGTACTTGCGGACGGCCAGGGGCACCACGATGACCAGCAACCCGAAGCACCACGCCAGGGACTGCCAGATCGCGCTCGTATCCGTCAGCGTGCCGCCCGTCATGAGCGAGCGCGCCGCGTCCACCACCTGTGTGACGGGTTGGTGCTTGGCGAAGGCCTGCAGCCAACCCGGCATGAGGTCCACCGGGACGAAGGCCGAGGACGCGAAGGTCAGGGGGAAGAGGATGGGGAAGACCATCAGCTGTGCTGTTTCGGCGTTGGGGGCAGAGAGCCCGACCGTGGCGAACGACCAGCACAACGTGTAGGAGAACAACAACACGATCAGCAGGCCGCAGAGGAAATAGCCGAAGTTCGTCCCGATGCGGAAGCCCACGGCGAAACCGACCAGGCTGATGATCACCACGGTGAATACGTTGCGCACCAGGTCGGCCGTGGTGCGGCCGGCCAAGACAGCCGAGCGGGCCATGGGCAGGGCGCGGAAGCGCTCGATCAATCCCTTCTGGAGGTCTTCGGACAGTCCGACCGCCGTGCTCACCGCCCCGAAGGTCACCGTCTGCACGAACACGCCGGGCATGAGGTAGTCGACGTAGGGCACGCCCGGGACGTGGATGGCGCCACCGAAGACGTAGACGAACAGCAGCACGAACATGATCGGCTGCACGGCCGAGAAGAACACGGCCTCGGGATTGCGGGTCAGCACGCGCAGGTTGCGCCAGGTGACGGTCAGGATGTCCTGGAGGGTCCAGCTGACCCTTCCGCCCTTCTCCGCCGGGCGGTCGTGGAGCACGGTGGTGGGGAACGAGAGGGTCGTCATGCGGCGTCCTTTCCGTCGGTTTCCTCGGCGCCACCGCGTCGACGCCCGGCGCCCTTGCGGGCCGCCCGATCAGCTTCGGTCTCCGCCTCGGTCTTGTGACCGGTCAGGTTCAAGAACACATCGTCCAGGCTGGGCTCGCGCAGTGCCATGCCGGTGACAGGGATGGACGCGCCATCGAGGGCGCGCAAGACCTCGGCCCCGACGGCCGGGCCGTTCTCGACCGTGAGCTCGACGATGGTGTGATCGACCAGCGGCTCCTTGTCGGTGAGCGGGGTGAGCAGCGGCAGAGCTGCCGTCACCGCCTCGGGAGTGGCCAGCGTGACCGACACCACGGAGGTCCCGAGGTTGGCCTTGAGCTCGGCCGGGGTGCCCTGGGCGATGACCTGGCCGTGGTCGACCACGACGATGTCGCGCGCCAGGCGGTCGGCCTCCTCGAGGTACTGCGTCGTCAGCAGCACCGTGGTGCCCTCGGCCACCAGCTCTTCGATGACCGCCCACAGGTCTTGGCGGCTCTGAGGGTCGAGACCGGTCGTGGGCTCGTCGAGGAAGAGCACGGGAGGACTCGAGACCAGGGCCGCGGCCAGGTCGAGGCGGCGGCGCATGCCGCCCGAATAGGTCTTGAGCACGCGGTCGCCGGCGTCGAAGAGCCCGAAGGCCTCGAGCAGCTCGTCGGCTCGCCGAGCCGGCGGTGCGGCGGTTCAGGTGCGAGAGGCGGGCGACCATGCGGATGTTCTCGCGGCCGCTCAGGTTCTCGTCCACCGTGGCGTACTGGCCGGCCAGGCCGATGATGCGCCGGACCACCTCGGGCTCCTTCGCCACGTCGTGGCCCAGGATGGCGCCGTGGCCCTCGTCGGGCTCGAGGATGGTCGTGAGGATGCGGACCGCGGTCGTCTTGCCGGCGCCGTTGGGGCCGAGCAGACCGAGGACAGTTCCCGTCTCGACTTCGAGCGAGACGCCGTCGAGGGCACGCACGTTCCCGCGGGGGAACACCTTGACGAGGTCGTGCGCCTCGATGGCGATTGAAGGGGAAGAATAAGCCATCAGCAAAGAAACTTAGTGATAAAGTTATTTACGTGTCAAGACAGTGGTCTCGCAGCGAGCTGGCCCAGCAGCTCCGGGCCGAGATTATGGGTTACCTCGGCGCGGCCAGCGACTTCGACGAGCGCCTGGCCAAGAAGCTGAAGCTGGGCCGCACCGACATGCGTTGTCTGGAGTTGGTGGCCCGGGAAGGGCCGCTCACCGCCGGCCGCCTGGCCGAGGAGAGCGGCCTGACTACTGGGGCGGTCACCTTCATCCTCGACCGTCTCGAGGCGGCCGGCATGGTGACCCGCCGGCGCGACACCGAGGACCGGCGCCGGGTCTGGGTCGAGATCGTGCCTGCGGCCCAGGAGCGCCTGGCCGGCTTGCAGCAGCCCATCGCCGAGGAGATGCGCCAGGTGGCCCAGCACTTCAAGGCCGACGAACTCGCCCTCGTGCGCGACTTCATGCGTCAGGCCAAGGAGGTCTTCCAGCGCCAGGTCCGCGATGGCGGTTGGGGCGAGTCGGAGCCCTCCGACATCGGCTCCGGCGACGGCGCGCCGCACTGAATTCAGCCCCGGCACGCCGTCGGTGGTGCCCGAAGGGGAAAGTAGGCTGAGGTGGCCCGTCCCAGGTTGGGAGGGGAGACCACTTTTTCGTGACCGCTTTTCCCGTGCGGTTCGCCCTTCCAGGGCAAGGAGGCCTTGATGCCGTTCGTCTTCGATTTCGACCACAAGCACCCCCGCCCACCCATGGAGCTCAAGGACCTCCTCGGTGGCAAGGGCGCCAACCTGGCCGAGATGACGTCGGTACTCGAGTTGCCCGTCCCCCCGGGTTTCACCATCTCGACCGACGCCTGCCGGGCCTACATGGCCGGCGGCTGGCCCAAGGGCCTCGACGCCGAAGTGGCCTCGGCCCGGGCTCGCCTGGAAAAGGCGATGGGCAAGGCCATCGGCGACGCCAAGGACCCGCTGTTGGTCTCGGTGCGCTCGGGGGCCAAGTTCTCCATGCCCGGGATGATGGACACCGTCCTCAACCTGGGCCTCAACGACAAGTCGGTCGAAGGACTGGCCGCGCAGACCGGTGACGAGCGCTTCGCCTTCGACTCCTACCGCCGCTTCATCGCCATGTACGGGCGCATCGTGCTCGAGCTCCCGGGCGAGGAGTTCGACTCCCTCTTCGACGCGGCCAAGGAGTTGGCCGGGACCTCGTCGGACCACAAGGTGCCGGTCGAGCTGCTGCGCTACCTGGTCGACTCCTATCAGCAGATCGTCGAGCGCCACACCGGCAAGCCCTTCCCCCAGAACCCGACGGACCAGTTGCGCGGCGCCATCGAAGCCGTCTTCCGCAGCTGGAACGGCCCGCGCGCCATCGCATATCGCGATCCGCGAGCGCATCGCCCACGACCTGGGCACCGCGGTCAACGTGCAGGCCATGGTCTTCGGCAACCGCGACGACAACTCAGGCACCGGCGTCGGCTTCACTCGCGACCCGGCCACCGGCGACAAGGGCGCCTATGGCGACTTCCTGGTCAACGCGCAGGGCGAGGACGTGGTGGCCGGCATCCGCAACACCGAGCCGATCTCAGAGCTCAAGAAGCAGTTCCCCAAGGTGCACGCCGAACTGCTCAAGATCTTCTCCCGGCTCGAGTCGCACTACTCGGACATGTGCGATACCGAGTTCACCATTGAGCAGGGCAAGCTCTGGATGCTCCAGACCCGGGTCGGCAAGCGGACGGGTGCGGCCGCCCTGAAGATGGCGGTCGACATGGTGCGGGCCAACGACCTTGGCATCTCCAAGGCCGAGGCGGTCACCCGCATCACCGAGGACCACCTCGACTCCGTGCTCCACCCCCAGTTCTCCGGCTCGGGTTACGCGGTGTGGGTCAAGGGGCTCGGAGCCAGCCCGGGCGCCGCCGTCGGGCAGATCTACTTCAGCGCGGATGACGCCGCAGCGGCAGCCGAACGAGGCGAGAAGGTCGTCCTCGTGCGCAACGAGACCTCACCCGAGGACGTGCACGGCATGCTGGCCTCCGAAGGCATCCTCACCGCCCGGGGCGGCCTGGTCAGTCACGCCGCCGTGGTGGCCCGGGGTTGGGGCAAGCCCGCCGTCGTGGGGGCCGAGGTGCTCCGCCTGGGCGACCGCACCGTCAGCGCCGGTGGTGTGACCCTGGTCGAAGGTGACTGGGTCTCGCTCGACGGTGGCGCGGGCATCGTGGTGGCCGGTCAGGTGCCTCTCACCGCAGCCAAGCCGCCGGCCGCCTTCGACACCGTGCTCTCGTGGGCCGACGAGATCCGCAAGGGCCACCTGGCCGTGCGGACCAACGCCGACACCGGTGACGACGCAGCCAACGCCCGCAAGCTCGGGGCCGAGGGCATCGGGCTGTGCCGCACCGAGCACATGTTCTTGGGCGAGGACCGACTCCCCGTCGTGCGTCGCATGATCCTGGCTCAGACGCCCGAGGAGGAGACCGACGCCCTCGAGGAGCTCCGCCTCGTCCAAAAGGAGGACTTCGAGGCCATCCTCACCGCCATGGACGGCCTGCCCGTGACGGTGCGTCTGCTCGACCCACCCCTGCACGAATTCTTGCCCTCGACCGAGGAGCTGGCCATCAAGGAGGCCACCGTCGGGCTCAACGGCGAAGAGCGTCGCCTCTACGAGGCCGCGCTGTCGTGGAAGGAAGCCAACCCGATGCTGGGGACCCGCGGCGTGCGCCTCGGCGTCATCAAGCCCGGTCTCTACGCCATGCAGGTGCGAGCCCTCATGGAGGCGGCCCGCCAGCGGGTGGCCGACGGCGGCCACCCCATCGTCGAGATCATGATCCCCCTCACCGTGAGCCGGGCCGAGCTGGCTCTGGCCCGGGGCTGGGTGGAGGACGCCGTCGAAGACGTGAACAAGGAGCGGGCGCCGCGACCGTCGAAGGGGGCCAAGGCCACCACGGCCAAGGCCGGCAAGCTCGAGGTCACCATCGGGACGATGATCGAGACGCCGCGGGCCGCGCTGCGGGCGGGGGAGATCGCCGAGGTGGCCGACTTCTTCTCCTTCGGCACCAACGACCTCACCCAGATGACCTTCGGCTTCTCGCGCGACGATGTCGAGGGCCGCATGATGGACGCCTACCTCGAGCTCGGCCTGCTGCCGCGCAACCCCTTCGAGGTGGTCGACATGGACGGCGTGGGCGAGCTGGTGCGGCTCGGGACCGAGCGGGGGCGGGCCACCAACTCCTCCCTCAAGGTCGGCGTGTGCGGTGAGCACGGCGGTGACCCCGCCTCCATCGACCTCTTCTACGACGCCGGGCTCGACTACGTCAGCTGCTCGCCCTTCCGAGTCCCCGTGGCTCGTCTTGCGGCCGCCCAGGCCGTGCTTGCCCGCGACGGGGCCGATCCCAAGAAGGCCAAGGGCTAGGGCCTCGGCTCGCCCTCGACGCCCCTTCCGGCCTGTTGCCAGCGTCGGAGGGCGATGAGGGTCCAGACGCCCTCGACGACACCGAAGGGCCAGGCTCCGGAGAGAAAGCCGTAGGAGCTGGAGAGGGCGCAGCCCAGGGCAAACGCGAGGACAAAGCGGCGCCCGCGTCCCTCGAGGGCGTACATGCCCATCATGAAGGTCAGGGCACAGACGCCATAGATGGTGACTCCCATCCAGAGACGCTACGCCAGCCTGAAGTGGCGCAGGCACGGGGTACCGTGCGGGTGTGGGGATACCGGACGAGGAGATCGCTCAGGTCCGCTCGGCCACTGACATCGTGGCGCTCATCAGCGAGCACACCCTGCTCAAGAAGGTGGGCCGGCGCTGGAGCGGCCTCTGCCCGTTCCATACCGAGAAGACCCCGTCGTTCAGCGTCAACGCCGAGGAGGGGATGTACTACTGCTTCGGCTGCCAGCAGTCGGGCGACGCCATCAGCTTCGTTCGGGCCATGGACCACCTCGACTTCGTCGACGCGGTGCGCCTGCTGGCTGACAGGGCCGGTGTCACGCTGCACGAGGACCAGGAGGCGGGCCGGGACCATCAGCGCCGCTCCGAGCTGCTCGACGCCATGGAGCGCGCCGTGCAGTGGTACCACGAGCGGCTCTTGCGGGCGCCCGACGCGGGGCGGGCCCGCGACTACCTGCGCTCGCGCGGCTACGACGGCGAGGTCGTCCGTCGCTTCCGTCTCGGCTGGGCGCCCGACGACTGGGACGCGCTGGCGAAGTCACTCAAGCTCTCGGTCAAGGTGCTCTCCGACTCGGGCCTTGGCTTCGTCAACCGTCGGGGCCGGCCCCAGGACTTCTTCCGCGGCCGCGTCCTCTTTCCCATCTGCGACCCGTCGGGACGGCCGGTGGCCATCGGCGGGCGCATTCTGCCGCCGAGTCCGGGCCAGGCGCCGCCCGACCGTCCCGAGCCCAAGTACAAGAACTCGCAGGAGTCGCCCATCTACTCCAAGCGGCGCACGCTCTACGCGCTCAACTGGGCCAAGCAGGGCATCATCAGCCAAGGCGAGGTCGTGGTCTGTGAGGGCTACACCGACGTCATCGGCTGCTTCGAGTCGGGCGTTCCGTGGGCCGTCGCCACGTGCGGCACCGCGCTGGCCGAAGAGCACTTCGCACTCTTGCGCAACTTCGGCAAACGCATCGTCTTGGCCTACGACGCGGACTCGGCCGGACAGAACGCGGCGTCACGGGTCTACGAGTGGGAGCGCAAACACGAGGTCGACATCGTCGTGGCCGACCTCCCGGGTGGGAGCGACCCCGGCGATCTGGCCCGCAGCGACCCCGAAGGCCTCGCCCGTGCCGTCAAGGAGGCGCGGCCCTTCCTCCAATTCCGAGTCGATCGCATGCTGTCCACCGGCGACCTCACCACGCCCGAGGGCCGCGCCCGGGCGGCCGAACGCGCGTTGGCTGCGGTGGCCGAGCACCCCGACGACTTGGTTCGTGACCAGTACGTGATGCAACTGGCGGACCGGTGTCGACTCGACGTAAGCAAGCTGCGCGAGCGGCTCGAGTATGCCCGGGCACATCCACAACCGCTTGACAACGGTGCCAAGAAGAGCAAGTTCCGCCGGGACGATGCACCGCCCAGGGACGCCCCAGACCACGACGGCTACGACGACCCCGGTCCCGACGACCCGGCGGGCATTGTGCCTGCGCTGACCCTCCGACCTGGTCCTGGGCTCGAGGCCCTCAAGTTCGCCGTCCATCGACCCGATGAGGTCGTGGAACGTGTCCATGCAGTGCTGTTCGTCGACCCTGTGCAACGGCAGGCGTTTGTTGCGCTCGAAGAGCACGACAGCGTCCACGAAGCCGTGGAAGCTGCGCCACCCCAGGTGGCCAGCGTGCTCCGTCGCGTCACCGTCGAGGAACCCGTGGCCGGGGACCCAGAACTGGGCGATCCGGTGCATTCCGTCGTCAGCGTGCTCATACGCGAGGCAGTGCGGCGTGCATTGGCCGATGTCGGGATGGAATCTCGCGCCGGTGGCGACTCATGGCAGGCCCGAGCAGCGGAGACGGTGCAAGTGCGGCTCTGGCTGGACCAACTCGACGATCCGGACGCCGGGCGCGACAGTGCCGACCGGTTGGTAGCGTGGTTGGTCGGAAGGGATGTAGAGGAGTGAGCATTTTGGCAGGATGCCCGTGAACGAAGACTCGGCGATCGCCATCGACGACGAGGGGATCGACGCGCCAACCGCGCCGCCTGCCAACGAGCCCGAGGTCCTCGCGCCCATCGCGCATGTCGCGTTGCCGGCCGGTGTGTCTCAACGCGACTTCGACGCGGTAATGGCCTTCGGTCGCGAGAAGGGACAGCTCACCCAAGACGAAGTCATCGAGACGCTGCACGCGGTCGAGTTGACACCCGAAGTACTCACCACACTCATTGAGCGCGTCACCGCGGCCGGTGTCGTGCTCGTTGAAGAAGAGGACGAAGACGAGCCGGTCGTCGTTGCTACGCCGCGGCGCGAGTCCAAGCCGACGACACATAGCAATGGCGTGCGTCCCGGCGGTCGCCGTGAGACCAGTGGGAAGCGCTCGTCCTCGGCGGAGTCCGGCGGGAGCGCGGAGGACCCCGTCCACACGTATCTCAAGGAGATCGGCCGGGTTCCGCTGCTCAACGCAGAGCTTGAGGTGGAGATCGCCCGGACCATTGAGGAAGGCAACGTCGCCGCCGGCGTGCTGGCCGCTCACGAGATGGCCCTCCGAGGCGAAGGGCTCCCACAGGACCTGCTGGACGAAGCGTCGGTGCGCAAGAACCGCCGCCTCATGCAGCGAGGTCTCCGGGCCAAGGAAGACCTGATTGAGGCCAACCTGCGCCTCGTGGTCTCGATCGCCAAGCGCTACCGCAATCGCGGCCTGGCCTTCCTCGACCTGATCCAGGAGGGCAACCTCGGTCTGATGCGTGCGGTCGACAAGTTCGACCACACGAAGGGCTTCAAGTTCTCGACCTACGCCACGTGGTGGATCCGCCAGGCCATCACGCGCGCCATTGCGGACCAGGCCCGGACGATCCGCATCCCGGTGCACATGGTGGAGACCATCAACAAGGTGGTCTGGGCCCAGCGCCAGCTTCTCCAAGAACTCGGACGCGAGCCGACCATCGAAGAGGTGGCCCAACGCGTCGAGCTGCCCATCGAGCGCGTGCGCGAGATCCTGCGCATCAACCAGGACACGGTGTCGCTCGAGCAACCGGTGGGCGATGAGGACGACTTCAACCTCTCCGACCTCATTGAGGACAGGGGAGCGGTGGTGCCCGACGACGCCGCCACGCGCTCGCTCCTCGACGCGGCGGTGCGCGAGGCACTCGGCCACCTCTCCGAGCGCGAGCAGGATGTGGTGCGGCTGCGCTTCGGCCTCGACGACGGGAAGATCCGGACGCTCGAAGAGGTCGGCAAGGAATTCGGCGTGACTCGGGAGCGGGTCCGTCAGATCGAGTCGAAGACGCTCGCCAAGTTGCGTCGGCCCGACGCCGCCCACTTGCTGCGCGATTACCTCGAAGAATCCTGATCCGACTGTCAGGTCGCCCGTTTCTCTGTCAGGAACCGCCCTGGAGCGCGGTCTGCATGTCCAACGCCTCGCGCGGGTAGTCCTTGGGGCAGAGGTACTGGCCGGCCAGCACGGTCACGACGTAGGACTCGAACTCGGTCAGGCCACGTCGGGTCAGCGACGCGGTGAGCGTTGATGAACCGTCCTGCCTGGCCAGCCCGGTGCAGGCGAGTTCGCCATCGCTAAGAGCCTTCTTGGCGCTCACTCCGGAGAATGCTCCCGGGACAGGGATGGTGGAAACGAGGCGGCCGTAGGCCTTGTCCGGCTGTTTCGGGAGGCTAGGGTCCTCGTAGAAGAGCTCCGCCTCGGCCATGGCAGCCGCCGGCGCCCTGGCTGCCACCTCGGGCAGCCCGTTTGGGGGGAAGACCAAGAGGTCGACGTAGAGGCGTCGCTGCGCGTAGTTGCCGGCCTCGCCCGGGACAAGCCCGTGATGGACCATCCAGATGAGGGTTCCAGTCTGGAAGAACTCCGACCCGCCGTAGCCCTGCCCGTTGGCGCTGTTGGTGCTCACGTGCCAGGCCCGGTCGAGCGGTTTGGTGCAGGGCCCGATCACCGTGGCGCACGCCGCGATGCCGATGCTGTAGTTGGGTGTGCCCCAGAGGTTGGCCGAATAGAAGAGCCAGTAGGTCGAGCCCTCCTTGATCATGGAGGGCGCCTCGACCAGACCACCTTCCCAGGCCTGGGTGGCACCGATGAGTTCGTGGGGAGGTCCGACGGTGGACAGCCCGTCGGGGGAGAGCTGCTGGGAGTAGATGTATGTCGGCAGATTGCAGCAATCGCCGTCGCTCTTCCAGAGCAACCACGGCGTGCCATCGGACCGGACGTAGATGCTGGGATCGATGGCGCCGCCTTCCTGGGAGGGGCAGATAAAGGCTGACGAGGAATCGTCGACGAACGGTCCGGCTGGACTGCTGCTCGTGGCCCGCGAGATGCACATCGCCGTGTTCGGGCCGTGTGCTGTCATGACACACCCTGGGTTCGTCGCCTTGTAGATGCAGTTGAGCGGATTAGTGGCAGGCGTCGCGTAATACAGCACGAAGGTCCCGTCGGGGCGGGCCCAGACGGAAGGTGCCCACTGGTAGCCCGAAACGGTCCACTTGGGCAGGGTGGGCAGGGCGTCGCCCAGGTAGTGGCCGGCGAAGCCGGTGGATTGGGTGGTCGCGATGACCGGGATGTGTGCGGCTCTTATGCCGGGGCCACCCGTCGTGTTCGTGGCGTAGGCGTAGACGGTGCTCCCGTCGAAGAGGGCGAAGGGATCAGCAAAGTCGCCGTTGTAGATCGGTTCGCCGTGGAGCAAGCCGCTGAGGATGGTGAGCTTGAGGCCCTGTGCCTTGGCCGGATTGACACCGATCGGTCCCCGGGTGGCGTCGTGACCGGGCGTGATCAACGGCTGTCCCGCCCGCACTCGGGGGACTGTCGAAGACGTCGACGTGGTTCTCGGTGTTGAGGCACCCACGCTGGTCGGTGGGACGATAACCCCGAGCAGGCACACGCTGATGGTCAGAATGGCGACGGCGCCCATTAGAGGGGAGGTCAGTCGGGGAAGCGCGAGCGAGTCAGCCGCGTTCGACCTTGTTCCACGCGGCATCAGACGGTTCCGATGCCCCGCGCCATCCCGGGAATCGTAACCGGGGATGCAATCCCTTCAGTGTCAGTCGGGCTGACGGCAGAGATCTGGCCCGAAGAGAGGCTCGACCTTCTTACTTCCCGAGTGCAGTCTGGAGATCGCGGACGTGCTCTTGGGTCTGCTCGAGCAACGGGCGCAATGCCTCGGCGACATCGGCGAGACCAAGGTCCATGGCCTGGCTGAACCGATTCCGGTACCGATCGAGCTGGGACTCCTCGAGGCGGAGGTCAGCCGCGAGCGCGTCCCGGCCACTTGCCGCTGCCACTTGGGGAACGCTCGTGGTGGGGGCGCCGCCGAGGAACGAAATTTGCTCGGCCAGGATCTGGGCGTGGTTGAGCTCCTGTGAGACATGGATTTTGAGCTCAGCGATAGTGCTCAGGAACTCTGCACCGGTCACGGTTGCGATGTGATTGATGTACTGCACGATCGATTGGTACTCGGTCTGCAGGTCCTCGTTGAGTGCGTCGATGAAGCTTTCCTTGTCCATGCGGATGCTCTGTTCCTTTCATGTGCGGATGCAGTGCGGATCATTTGGTGAGTCGAATTCGTACGCCGAGCACGCGGCTCTACCGCGCCTTCGTCGGTGGCCATTTCTGACCTGGCCGACCCCGCTTCTAGCTTTCCCAGAAAAAGGCGCTCGTAATCGTGACCAGCCGGGGCGAGAGGTCAGCAACCATTCCGCGGTCTCACTCCACTCAGGATCCTGTGCCTTCGTTCGCCGTGTCGCGGGCACTGCCGGCGACGTCCTTGGCCTCACCAACGACCACCTCAACCACTTCGGCGAGAACGCCCCTCGTTCGTCCCGCCTTTTGCTGATGCTCGACTGCCATCGTGCCCCACAGGATTCCCAAGAGCACGAGCGAGCCGATCCAGAAAACGGCGAAGGCAAATCCGGCAACACCGAGGATGATGGCGATTGTCAGGGTCGCTATTTGCCCGAGACCAGCGCTGCGGCTGGGCCGCCCGAGTGAACTCGAGTCACTGACGCGGTTTGAGTTTGTCGATGCCTTGGGTCGACGGCGCTTTACGAAGCGGCCATCGGCATCGCGAGGTGGAGAGTCTGAGTTTGCAGTCATTGTCATGAACCCCCTCAACGGTCTGTGAACGTCATACCCGGGAGGGCAGGGTGCAACCGGCGATCATCACATTCATCGAAATTGTTCCAGCACATGCAAGAAAATCGCGGACGCTGAGGTACGTGCGTCGCAACAGGACTCACTGCGCAGACGCTGGCCTTACTTCGGGAGCGATGTGGCTGCGATGGCGACCCAGGTCAAGCCAATGACAATCGAGCCGCTCAAACGGCGCAGCTCTGTATGGAGCGAGTTCGAATTCTCGCCGCGAGTTTCCTACGACCGGTCAGGCGGCTCGGTCAGTAGGTGGAGTTTTGGCTTCGCCGGCGGACGTCGTCGACTTCTCGGTCGACGTGGCCGAGGGATTACGGAGGCGATGGCGGAGTTGACCCATCCGTGCTGCGCCAACGATGAGTACGATCGCACCTCCAGCGAGGGCAGCGACGAGAAGCGCGACGGCGATGGGAATCTGTCCGGACGCGGAAAAGAATTCGATACGCACCGAGCGTGTGTTTTGCGCCAAGAAGTCGACCAAGGCAATGCCCAAAATTACGCCAACGATCAGCGTGCCCCACGCCCAACTTGTGCGCGTTGGCTTGTGAATTCTGTGGCGTGTCGCCTTAGTGCTTGGGGAGGATGAAGCTGAAGCGTGCTCGGTTGATTGAGCCATATAGAGGACCTACCCGGTTGCAGGGTCATCTACCGGATTCCAAGATGGACTCCTCGACCAGCAATCTCACTACCCAGAGTACGCCTCGGTCTTTGCTCTTCGTTCTCGGATCTCCGCCGACGTGATCCAAGCTGTGCGAGTCGGACGCAGATAACCCTGCTCAGGGGCTATTTAGAACCGTGCCGAACCGACCGAGAATTCGAAGTGCTCCTTCCCGAAGCAGGGTGAGACCGCTGATATCGTGCGGGGGCTGTTCCCAACCCTTCCGGGGTAGCTCAATGGCAGAGCAAGCGGCTGTTAACCGCTAGGTTGTGAGTTCGAGTCTCACCCCCGGAGCACTCCTCTTCGTTCTCCCTGGTCAGAGCGGGTAAATCGAGGACCTCTCCTTCAGCTTCTTCCGTTCCAGTGTCGTCGTGCGCGCTACGTGCGCGATCTCCTGGTGCAGTGTTGGTGATGGAGACCACATTTGACGGCTCCGCGAACTGGTTGAGCGCCTGTGCGAGGAACGCGTCGCGTTCTTCCGATGCATGCTCGTAGCGCACCACCATGGCGACCGACTTCCACCCGCCGCGGCTCATGATCTCTTTGGTGCTGGCGCCGGTAGAGGCGAACATGGTTGCTGCAAAGTGGCGCAGATCGTGGAAGCGCACCCACGTGAGCCCCGCCCGCCGGCGTGCGGTCTCCCAGATGACCCAGAAGTTGCTCGGACGGAGTCGTAGCCCAGTGGCGCCGAGGAAGAGGGGAGCGTCGCTCTCGGGGCCGACGAAGCGGCGCAGATGGCTCTCGAGGGCCGGCATGACCGAGCTCGGCATGTAGACCTTGCGGGGGTCGCCGTTCTTCGTCGGACCGAGCTCGAGCCTGCCGTCGTAGAACTCATGGAGCGAACGCTCGACCCGGACGGTGCCGGCTCGCAGGTCGATGTCCTCTCGGTTGAGTCCCAGCACCTCGCCCCGTCGCAGAGTGCCCCATGCCGCAAGCATCACCGCAGCCCGGTATTGCTCGGGCATCGATTGCGTGAGTGCTGCCACCTGGTCGATGTTGGGAATACGTCGGTCGGTGACTCGATCGGTCCCGCCACCCTTCACCCGGCAGGGGTTCTTCACGATGAGATCGTCGAGGATGGCGGTGTTGAAGATTGCTTTCAGCAGGCGGTAGGCGGAACGGGCTGACCCGGGAGTCTTGGCGGCGATCTCGGCGTACCAGGAGCGGACGTGGAGCGGTGTGACCTTTGCGAGCTCTCGGTGGCCGAAAACGGGCTCGAGTTTGTTCTTGATGAGCAGTTCGTACTGCTCTCGGGTACGCGGCCGAATATCGGTGCGCTGGGCCAGCCAGAGTTCGGCATAGCGCGCAAACGAGATCCGGCCGAGCTCAGGATCGATCCAGTCTCCTCTCCGAATGGATGTCGAGGCGGCATCAAGGAAAGCGTTGGCATCAGCTCGCTGTTTGAACGTCTGCGGAGCGATGTGCCGGCGGCCGTCGTGCCAGTAGCTCGCCTGATATAGACCACTCGGCAGTCGCCGCACATTGCCGAAATGACGTCGATTCCCGGTCATCGCTCAGTCCCTCCGACTGAAATCATCGAGCTGGAAGGCGAACGCCGACGGAGTTTGCGTCACCGTTGCAAAACTCCAAGCCACCTAGTACATGATCAGGTTAGCGGCCGCCCGTTTGGGCAGCTCTCGAGACCCGCTGGACAACTTCGACGCGGTGCTGGTCGAGCCAGACATCAAGTTCGCCACGGTCGAATCGCACGAAGCGACCAACCTTGAGGTAGGGGATCCGCCGTTCACTCACAAGACGCTGGACGTGGCGACGAGTGACGCCAAGGGCGAGCGCGACAGCGTCTATGTCCAAAAGCGGTGCAGTGCGTGAAGTACTGGCACTATTTCGAACCTCGCCACGTCGTTGGCCTTTTGATCCCAAGTCCAAGCTCCTCTCGTAACTCTCCTCCTACCTAGAGAGGGGCACTGGGAAAGGCCGGACCGAACAAGATCGAGGTCAGAGGCCCCCTTTCAGGGCCAGTTTCGGACGGAAAATGACACGGTTTTCGCCGATCGACTCTGCCGGGGCCTATGCAGAGACGAGCCTGAGTGCCAGCCACCAAAGCTTCCTACCGATCGTGTTCGACGAACGCGATTAGGCAGCCGTGAAGATGAGTGGGAAGGGGGGATCCTGAAGGGCTGAAGTGAGCTGAAGGGCATGAGCAGGCTGAAGGGGAGGGCAGGGGATGAAGGGCTGAAGGGCGTGAAGGGCATGAAGGGCATGAAAAGTTCAGGGGTTTTCTTTACCCAATCAAGCCGCCCTTGTCCTCGGACGGCGGCTGCGCCGCCGCCTCGGCCGGGCGGTCGGGGCCCTTCGGTCCCCGCTGCCGCACGGACCCTTCGGGTTCGATTGGCGTCTCCGAATAGGCTGGCGTAGATCCTTCAAAAGCAAAAGAAGTGATCTTGAGTGAACTTGGGCGTTGAGTGACAGTTCCCTCTGTGAACCCATGAATGAATCTAGGATTTAGCATCTTTCGAGCGCTGTTTGAACGAAACCGCGACTACCCACGGGTCTCGCCTTCCGACTAAAGGATTTCTGCATGGCTCTCAACGTCACCGACCTGTGCAGACGGGGCTACTTCCCGAGAGAGGTTCCTCCAGCTTTCACAACGAGGCACTTCGCAGCGTTTGCAGCCACAGCAACGCTGCCCAACTCCGCCACGTGGACGATCCCCACACGATTCAACTTGGGACGAGCGGGTGGATTTCGACGCCCCCTCTCGATACCCCAACCGCGCTCTTTTCACCGCATTTGCGAAGCGCTGGTCGCGAACTGGTCGGAAGTGGGAGCCGTTTATCAAAAGAGCGGTCTCACGAATACATCACCCCACGCCTCCGCACCTTGGGGAAAGCGAAGCTTGCGAGGCAGGCTCGACTTTTACACGAGGCCCTTCGTCCGAGCACAGGCACGCTCGCGCTCGCGGTTCGTAGTTTGCGCGGACTTCAGTCAGTGTTACGGCTCCATCTACACGCACAGCTTTCCTTGGGCGTTGTCAAGCCGTTCAGCCGTCAAGGCAATGTTGCGGCCGCCTCGAAGCACGCCCCCTGGGGACGATTTGGACAAGGCGGTTCAAGCGGCGCAGGATGGACAAACGAAGGGACTACCGATTGGGCCGGATACGTCTCTTGCGCTGGCTGAATTGATCCTTACGTCTATTGACGTGCGATTTTGTGACGAGATGCTGAAGCGCGGATCCATCTCACCAGTTCCCGGACTCCGGATGATCGATGACTTCGAATATTACGCTCGCTCCCGATCCGAAGCCGAAGACGCCTTGTTGGCATGGGAGCGAGCCGCAGCGCATTTTGAGTTGCTTTTGAATATCGATAAGACCTTCATTAAGGAGTTACCCTACGAATTTCAATCTACTTGGGCCATCACGCTTTCGCAGTATCGCTTTGACATATCAGCGTCCGCCCGTCTGAGGGACGATGTCATAAATTACTTCAGCCTCGTGTTTGATTTGGCTTCGGCTCACCGAGGTGACGCGATTGTTTCCTATGCAATCAGCCGACCGATCATGCAACAGCTCGCCGCCAACGAATGGGCAAGGGCCCTCATCTTGGACCTTTTGATCCCTGCGATGCTGTCTGAGCCATCTACCATGCCCTACGCCTTGGACCTGGCGCAGATCGCAATAGCCGCTGGAGCGGTCCTGAACCGTCCTGCATTCCAGAATGCACTCAACGAGATCGCCCATTTTCACGCACGACTCGAACACGGGTATGAAGTGGCATGGTCTCTTTACCTTATGCACCAACTTCACTTGAAGCTGGAGCCAGAGACGGCAGCTGAGATCAGCCGGATCAACGACAACATGTCATTGATCCTTCTGCGTCAGTTGATTACCCGAGGATTGCTTGAAGCAGCCGCCCCGGATATGTCAACGGCAGAAGGGCGTGTGGTCGAGCCTGACGTGTTCCGAGATTCGGATTGGCTTCTCGCATATGAGTTTGCGGCTCAGGGCTGGGGGTCAGACGTCGAGATTCGTAAGGACCCATATCTTTCCGATTGCCTATCCGCTGGTGTGAAGTTCCTAGATTTCGCTCCAGCTCCCGCTGTAGTACCCCCTGGACCACCGTCAACTGCGTTTGAGCCCGATGAATTCGTCGGGGCAGCATCCTTCAAACGCTGAGCGCCCCTTCAGGTCGGGATTACTCGGCAGCGCTATCTACCACTGGTGACGAGTGATGACTAATTTGACATTGACGGCTTTTGCGACACCCGGGGTAAGGTTTCGGATTGCTCATTCCTTCCTAACGACCGACGTAAACCCGAGGGCTGCAAGCGTTGCCAAAGCCCATCCAAGGATTGCCGCAAACCACAGCCAGAGCCGAAACCAGGTGGGAGCTGTCGGCACTAGATCCCAGCTATTTGCCTGTCCCAAAGTAATGAGTGGAACGACGGTATCGAACGAGAACGCTATCGGGTCCAGACACGGGAGATTTGCAGTGCAGCCGTGGGAAGCCAGGACTACGACATTCCCCCTAGGCGTTAGTGTTGTTGTTGCCAGGTACCGCTCCTGAGTGCAAACCACAGCGGCCGTGACGGCAACTAAAAGCACTCCCAGGAGAAGTGCTCTCAGAGGGCGGTAGCCGTGACCAATTGTCAGTCGTGTGACCCAGCGATATGCGCGACGAGAGAATGGGCCGGAACGATGGAGGAGGACGTTGTGCTCTTCCATCAGCACCTGTTGTGCAAGTGAGTCCTCGCCGTGCTCCCGGTAAACAGTTGCCAATTTCGCGGTAAGCTGAGCGTGAGTAGGGCACCTGGTCGGCGAGCCAAGCCCGACGAACGTTAAAGTCCGGAGTAGTCGCTCCATCCGAAAAGCGGCCGTATTTGAATCCATCCAGATTCCATTCGGCTGTCTGTGGCCAGGAAGCGGACCCACTGTCCCTTAAGCCTCGACACTGCGCTCCTGCTAGCCGAACTGTTCCTTTTACTGATTTCGGTCGCCACACCAGATCTGATCCGATCTTCGCACCTTCAAGATTGAAAGCAATACCTCCGGTGTTCTCGAAGGAACCGCCATTGACCGCAACCTGACCAGCGATTGAAGAGCCCGGCGCCCGAATCTCACCCGAACCGACAAAACCAGATTGAAATATCAGTGCGCCTGTGACGTCTAGCCAATCGAGAACGAGCGCGTCTGCTCCTCGATTTGAGAGCTGACCATCAACTTGAAACTGGGTTCCAACCTTGCATGCAGTCATGCGAACTTCTCCGGTAACGGTCAGTGTGTTTGCAAGTACAACACCACCCCGAATCTTGGATCCATCCACAATTATGGCGCGGCCTTGTCTGTTTTCGAGGGTTCCCTTCAGTGACAGGGATCCGTTTACTGTCACTGAAAGCATGCCGAAAGCTCCGAGACATGAGAAGCCGTCGCCCGTGACGATCGATCCATCAATTCGAGCACCGTCGAGCGTTAAGGCGCGGTTTCCCAAGTTTGAAAAAGTGCACGCATCCAAGTGGACGTCTCCACCGATCCTGCAGGAGCGCAAGGTCACCTCACCCAGTGCGCTGAAACCAGAGTGCACAACGAGATGCGACTGAACTGAGACGCCAGTGAGGGTCATCGCTGTTTCTTCCGGATTTGAAAAGACACCCGAGGACAGATCTAGCTGCCCACCAATAGGGTCTGCCCAGCTTTTAGTTGACTCTGCTGGTTTGGGTTTTCATGCTGCAGTTGGAACGCTGTAGATGGTCTCATATTCGACGGGCGTGAGCCGCCCGAGAACGCGCTGACGCCGGCGTCGGTTGTAGGTTCGCTCGATCCACGTGACGATGGCCAAGCGGAGTTCCTCTCGTGTCTTCCAGCGTTGGGTGTCGAGCACGTTCTTCTGGAGGAGTGAGAAGAACGATTCCATGGCGGCGTTGTCGGCGCACGTGGCCACTCGTCCCATCGATCCGCGCAGCTCGGCCCCGCGCAGTGCCTTGACGAAATGCGTTGGAACGAAATTGGCGATCCCCTGTCGCTATGGACAATTGTCGAGGCCACCTCGCGACTCACCAGTGCGTTGGCCAAGGCCGCGACGGCCAGGGCGGCGGGCATGCGATCGTCGATGGAGTAGCCGACGATGCGCTTGGAGAAGGCATCCTTGATGGCGCAGAGGTAGAGCTTGCCCTCGCTGGTCGGGTGCTCGGTTATGTCCGTCAGCCACAGCACGTTGGCCGCCGGCGCGGTGAAGTCCCGGTTGACCAGATCGTCATGGACCGGTGGGCCCGGACGGCGGTTCATGCCCCGCTTCTTGGAATGGATCGACCAGATCCCCTGCATCGAGCACAGACGCTGCACCCGATTCTCTGAGGCCACGAAGCCCAAGAGCTCGAGTTCGTCTGAGATGAACCGATACCCGAACGTGGGGTCGTCGTGGTGGGCGTCGAAGGCCGCGTCGATCAGATAGGCATCGGAGAGGTCCCGATCACAGACCGGTTTGGCCCGCCATTTGAAATAGGCCTGCTTGGAGAAGCCGAGCACCCGGCAGGTCAGCGCGACGGGGATGCCTTCGGCAGCCAGATCGCTGACCAGCGGGTAGGTCATTTTGGGAGGGTCTGCTGCCCCAGATAGGCCGCGGCCCGCCGAAGGATGTAGTTCTCCTGTTCGAGCAGCTTGACCCGCTTGCGGGCTTCACGCAGCTCCTTTTGCTCCGAAGACGTCACGCCGTCACGGACGCCCTCGTCGACGTCGGCCCTTTTCAGCCAGTTCTGCAGAGTGGCGTCGGAGATCCCGAAGTCCTGGGCGATCTGCTTGAGCGGGGCTTCCCGTTTGCGAGCGACGGCGACGACGTCGCGACGGAACTCGGCGGGAAAGGCCTTGGCCATGGTGCACATCCTTCCTGCGAGTAGATACTCGACAGGTTAGGAGTCAACCGAACTCTGGGCAGACCCATATGTCCGTCGGTGACTCGTGTTTCACCTTCTATGCGCGTCCCGGCATCGATAAAAGCTCCTGCTCCGATTCGGACTTCATCCATGGAGAGGGCGACACCCTTGGGGTTCTGAATGTGGGCCTCTCGAACGACCAGCTGGCCGGTGATGTCCGCACCGTTTAATCGAACTTGCCCATCAGCCATAAATTCGTGATCGAGGAATACCGTTCCGTCCACGGAAATTCCATCCAGATTTAGAGCGGTATCGGTCCCGTTCGAGAATCGCCCACCACGCGCAGTGAGTTGGCCGCGAACGTGAGCGCGATTCAGTCTGACCATTCCGGAGGCTTCAAACCCTTCAGACAAGGTGACGCCGCATTCGATCCGACAGAGATCCATGATGAGCGCGTAGTGGCCCGAGTGTGAGAAGTTGGATCCCGAGGCAATGAATTCCCCTTCGATCTGGCATCCTGAGAGATCCACCTGACCGTTTACTCGGAAACCATTGTCCAGAAGAACGTCACCGTGAATATGCCGCGCCCGATTGATATTGCATCGCTAGACATGCCGCCCGACATTCGCAAAGTGCCGAGACACTTTAGGTGTTCGGCAGATAGTCCCGGAAATGACGAACCTGTCAGATCTAAGCAGCGGATATGAGCATCATCAAGAATGATTCGCTCTTCGAAGTTGCACCCGCTGAGATGTAGATGCGGCAGTGACAAAAATGATCCATTGAAAGATCCTGAAACACGAGCACCTTCCAGGGTCAATCCTCGAGGATGTAGATCGGCTCTCTGGAGAACTTCAATGAGGTCGGTGGCTGAAACTATCTGCTGAGCAGTCCAATTGCTTGTATCTCGCAGAGGAGGACCCAATTTGAGCGGAACGCCCGTTGTTGCGGCCTCAATCAGCCGTTGGCTTGACTCAGCTTCCTCAACCATTTGCCGCGACTATTTCACATTCTGCTTAACCCTTCTGAGTTCACAAGCTGGCGGGCTCGTTTGGCACTTTGGTCGAGCAATGTGAAGTTGTCGGTGGGCTGATCCCCGAAAGGTGCAGATCATCTGGACCATTCATCGGGGCCCGCTCATCCTCGCCGAGGCTGTTGCAGCCACCGGTTGAGACCCCCAGTAAAACCAACCCGTTGCGTGGCTTCGAAGGCAGCTCGGTCTAAGTTTCAACGTCCAGGCTGTGTGGCATGGTCTCCGTTAATGCTTCAGGCGACACCGACCAATATTCCACGACTACGAGGAATGGATCTGGGTTAGTTGATCGTCTACGTGCGGACTGTCATTTCATGGTGCGGCGTTATCCACGCGTATCAGTTCAGCCGCCCGAATGACATCTTGCGCCACAAGCTCCGCAGCTTCTGATATCGATCGTTCGAGCACGGTTGTTCCATATCGGAGGTCGACTTGGCGATCGCCCGGCATCGATGAATTGCCATTTCGCTGAGGCGGAGCCGAGTCTGTTTCCAAGGGTGGATGTACGAATGCGGTGAGGCGGGCCGCCGATTTCTTTCCGAGATGAAGAGGCTGGGGGCTCCCGTGCTTTTAGACGTGCCGTCGTACATTTCATTTCTTGATCGACCCAGCCAGATGAGAAGATCGACGCCGCCCGTTCCATGAAGCTTCGCGAACCAGGTGGTGCCGGCTGAGTCGCGGTCTTCGAGTAGCAGAAACGTTGAGGCTGGTGGAGTGACTAACCGGTGGATTTCGATTTCTCGGGCTCGCAGCGGTCCTCGCAGTTCATTTACAAACTGAGTCACAAATTCACACCACAGCTCGTAGCGAAGTTCGGGTTGTGACCTCAGGTCCGCTACGAACAGCTTCTCCGCAAGATCGGGTTTCTCTAACTCCCTGAGCCCCCTCCGAATCGACTTTACGAACAAATCGAATGTCGGAAGGATGTCGCCCGCCTCATCGCTGTGACTTAAGGTGTCGAGGTACTGGAGACGGTCAGAAGCTCTGATAATTAAGGGTGGCCAACCGGATTTAAGAAGGACGATGTTCGCAAGAAGCCGAGCCATTCGTCCGTTCCCATCCTCGAACGGGTGGATGATCGTGAGCCACGAATGGACTACCGCAGAGGCCAACGGAGGATCCGTTTCCGTGTTGTTCAGCCATTCCACTAACTGCCGGACGTGCTCCTCAACATCTACGACTGTCGACGGTGTTACTGATGAACCTGAGATTTGCACTTCTTGCCGCTTGTACGAGCCCGCGTGGCGCTCGTTCGGCAGCGTAAACCTATGAAGTTGCCGGATATCAATCTCAAGCAGGGGACGAGAAGTCCGGTAGAAGTCCTCAGCAATTTGGTGGGCGAACAAGAGTGCGCGTTCTAATCCAAGAACTTCGATGAGGTGTGGGTCTTGTTGAACTGCCTGTTGAGCCATGTACGTCCCAAGTTCGTCAACGGAGCTCGGTGCTTCGGAAATCGCCTCTTCGGTTCCGGAAAGATCACGTCCGGCCGACTCCAGGGCATTGCTTTCGTAGACCTCACGTACTCGAACAATTGAGTTGACGCGGTCGCGAATTTCTGTCCGTTGGTTTTCGAACTCGGCCTCCACCGCCTGATGTCGGACCTCGATCGCTCGAGTTTCTTCCAGTAGAAATCGAATGCCATCGACCCCTTGAGCGTCGAGCGGTAGGGAATAGGGAGTGCCGACAAGTGCCTTATTCATGCTGCGGATGGCCGCAGAATCTGACATGGATGGAGGTTATCCCTTGAGTCGGGCTGAGAATCTGGTCGAGATACCGGTCAAACGCCACCCGGGAAATGCCCGATGCGTCGACGTGCTCCTCGCGACTGCCTTTCTCATTTCACCTGGTACTGCCCATCATCTCTTTTGTAGAACCGCACCGAATGGGTGCGATGTGCCGGCCGTACCTCAAGAGCCTTGTGGGCTCGAAGCGCCGCTGAGCCACATCAATGTCACGACGGTGGGAATCGGTGGGGCTCAACACACGGTGTTGGAAACACCGTTGCAAACGAAGTAGAAACCGACGTAGATGTAACGTCCTGTGGACGAGCCTGTTCCCTCCGGTCGAGTCCCAGTTCCAGTCGGGTTGCGAGGCTTGGACTGCCGGTCGAAAGGTGCTGTGGACCGCGTAGCTCGTGGAGCGTGGATTGGTTCGCTTGTCCTGCCCGTGGCTCGTACTGCCGACGAGTGAGTTGGTTCAACGAAGTTGAGCGCGAACGACTCAGTTTCGTGCGCGATCCGTGCGCGAGTGAACGGAAATTCATGGGGTCTCAGCGGTCACCGGCGGACACCCCATATCGTCCTCTAGCTGGGACTATCCAAGGGGTGCTGGTAAACGAAGGCCTCCGGGGCTGCCGCTAGGTTGAGAGTTCGAGTGTTTCCTCCGGAGCGTTTTCTAGTCCTTGTCGCTGGTCAGCGGGCGTAGATCCAGCACTATCAGAGACAGCAGGTGGCTACCGCAAACCTGCATGAGGTCCCATCTCACGGAGGTGCGATGTACGAGGTACTCCAAGCGGTTCAGGTCGTGATGCAACGATGATTGTTATTTGTCTGTGTTGCGCTCACGACCATCCCGCGGATCTTGCAAAGGGTTTATGGGACGCGAGTTACAACAACAAGGTCGTCAACACTGGGCCCGACGAGCGGAGCACGACCCCAATGGCCGAGCCAACCATCCACGCGGAATCCAACGTCTTCCAAGAGCGCTCGAAGGTAATCCAGATCGATTGAACGCCAGAAGCTTCGGCTAACGACAGAGTGTGAGGGTTTAAGCGAATATGTCGTCACGAAGTCCACCACACCGGGTTCAGTTGTCTGTTCCACCACCCTGGCAATCTCTACGCTTCCCCCGCTCGCCGTTTCTACCTGAACCTCCTTGAGGCCTGCGACAAGGCCCTCTATCGGGCCACCGTCGCCTTGACGCAGGTCGAAGGCAAACCGGCCACCCGGATCGAGATGACGAATCACGTTCGACAGCACCATGCGCATGTCGCTGTCTGTCAGGATTTCGTGGAAGGTCTGACCCGTCATCGTGATTAGGTCAAATCGCGTGTCGAGGTCAATCGTGCGAACGTCGCCAGACTGCCAATTGATCCGGCTCTCCGAATAGCTCGTATTGTCGTGCGCCGATTCGGCCGCGTGGAGCATTGAGTTCGATCGATCGATGCCTACCAAAACGCGGGAGTCATCGGCTTGGGCCGCACGTTTCAAAAGTCTGCCAGTCCCACAGCCAAGATCGAGCACGGCTCGCGCAGACATGATTAGTTCGATGTAGCAATCCTCACGTTGTCCTCCAGGATGGACCGCGTCATAGAGCGCCACGAGGGCGGGATCCGTGTATTCACGATCACGCTCCTGTGCGTGCAGTTCGGCGGTCCCTTGGCGCAAGCCTTCGAAAATCGCCCGCCATATACCGCGATCTTCGCTTCTGGCCTCCTCTAGCCTCGGATCATCGTCCGGCCAGATTGCGCGATAGGCGACAAGAAAGTTCGCGTGCGGACCGTCGTCGTTGAACCAGTCTGTCCGGCCGGTTCTCGGTACATTTTCCACTACACACAGGAGGTACTCCTGAATACCGCCCAAAGCCGCTGGGACTGAAGGATCAAGCGCTTCTGAATACCATTCGACAATGCGATCCGACTGTCTCTTCACCTGGTTGCCAAGCTGTACCACTTCTTCCCAGCTTGCGTCGGCGGGAATCCTCTCGTGATATGGCTGGCCCCAGCCAGACCAGAGGAGACTGAGCGTGTCAGAAGGAAGCTTCGTGACGAGACGGTCCGGGAACCGCCCGGTAGCCGTCTCGTCCATCACCACTTCGGCGTAGTCTCCTCGAAGCTGGCCGATCACTTGTTGCCATTTCTCAAGGAAGCGGTCGACCTTCTCCCGCAAGGAGTACATTTCCTCGCTAGCCGCGGACCGGAGAGGCTCGAGTCTTCGTAGTCTCGCCTGTTCGACGGCACTATCGACGATGATGTCCAGCGCGAGGACCGTCAATGCACCGACGAGAAGCGCCGCTGCGATTGCCGGCACCCAGACTTGTACCCACCGCACGTTTGATTCAAAGGCGTAGAGCACAACGCCCACACCCCCAAGCGTGGTGGCCACCAGGACTACAAGGATCCGATATCGGTTTCCGTCGCCAAAGATAAGACGCCGGAGGGTTGGTTTCGAGACTCCACCAGCCGCCACGCCGGGATTATCTCACGGGTCCGGTCCTTCCGCCCCGTGGGATTTTGTGGGTACCGAGTTCCGCCCAGGAGCGCCTCAATAGCGGGTTTCAACTCCCGTCGCGCACAAGTCACCGTCGCGACTCAGTTTGGACCATCCCGTTTTATCGGCGCAGCCATCAGTAGCAATAGTGCAATATTGACAGTTGACGATTGATTGCTGTCTCAACTATGGCGTCAAATTCTCGGCGGTCTGCACACGAGCCCTTCTGATGAGCTCGTTGGGAGTGGTGAACAAATCGTTTGGCGAGAGGCGCAACAAGGTCGGCCAGAGGGCCAGCCAGCCCAAGTCTGATCTCCAGAGCTGGGCCGCCTCGTCGAGGCCGCTCTGGGACTTCGCTCCGCCTGTGTCCTTGCTTACCGATAGCGTGCTCTGTTTGCCGGACTTTGGAGACTCGCACTGAGCGGAAGCAAGTGGGGTCAGATTCCAGACAAGCGCACATCTCAGTTTCGTTGACGGCGAACCTTCCGAGCGTCCCACCGGAGAATCCAGTTCCGAATCGCCAGCCTTGAGCGTATTGAGCCTCTTCAGAATCGTCCAGTGAGTCTTTGGGGTTCGACTTGTCTCTCCTTGGTAGCCTCCTTCGCCATGGATATGGCCCAGGACGAAATGCAGGATCGACTTCGCGAGCTCGCACCATTTCACCACAGAGTGGAGCTGCCATACGGCCTAAGCACCTACTTGCCAGACGCCGCTCATCGTGACGTGGAGCGCACTCGGGTAGACACACTCATGCGGCATGGTTGGCCCCAGTTGCTCGAGGCCTGTGGAGGCTCGCTCCGTGGTCGGCGAGTCCTCGACATTGCGTGCAACTGCGGCGGTTTCTCTGTTGCGGCGATCGAGGCAGGCGCGGATTACGTGCTTGGCATCGACATCGTTGATCGTTACTTGGATCAAGCGAACTTCATCAAGGACGCACTTGGGCATGAGAACCTGGAGTTTCGTAAAGTCGACGTCAACGACCTGTCGCCGGAGACAGTCGGGGGAACTTTCGACGTGGTTCTCTGTTTCGGAATCCTGTACCACTTGGAGAATCCGGTAGGAGGCAATGAGGCGAATGGCCGACCTCGCGTCTCATGCGATGCTGGTCGATACGAAGTTGCTGCGTCCGAAGCGCTGGGGTCGATTCATCTTCAATCGCCCAATGTGGGAGATGCAAATTGCTGGCGCCAGTAAGACGAGAGGTGAAACGACCAGCCTTTGGCGACAGAGTTCCGTGTGCCAGTTCACACCGACTGAACGAGCCGTGCTGAACATGTTGAGGTTCCTCAATTTCAACAAGACTACGTTCCTTCCACCCACGGAGAAGGACCTCGAACCCCGCTTTTACAGCAGGGAGCGCGGCACGTTTCTGGCCATCCGTTAGTCAAAGTTCGTTTGTCGCTGAGTCTCAAATGGAATGGGGGTCGCGGTGCGGGAAATCGTCCAATCCAAGTACACCGAGTGGTTGAGGTCCGACGCATCCTGCGGATAAGTTCGATCGACGACGTCTCGCGGGGAATCCGCAGAGATTCGGGTCACCGATGGGGGAGGGCCGCCACGATGACAACGGTGAGGGAAGAAGAGAGAGCAGCTCTGCGATGTGAGGCCGCCTGACAGTGGAAGATCGCTCGAGCGAAATGCTCTATCTAGAGCTTGGGGATGCCTCGGAAGAGGCGAACGCATTGAGAGCGGACGAACTGGCACTGAGCCCAGCCGTGCACCGGGTCACCTGGTGGGAGAACTGTGTTCCGGAGCGGACGGATCTGCCGATGCGAATCCGCGATGGACGGAGTCTCGTTGTGGTCGAGGCAGATGTCGATTTCCGATCGCCACCGAAGCCGGAGGGGGTCTCGGAAGCGCATTGCTTCCGTCGTCACCCGCGCCCGAGTCAGGGTGTGCTCACCGACGTGCCCACCCTGGGACTCATGATCGTCTGGATCAGCCCGAGGACGCCCGAACTCGCCCAAGGCTTGCGCGACTGGGGAGACTTCGTACACATCCGCCACATCGCAGCCGCCGGCATACCCGGATTCACGCAGATCTCGGTCTACGAGAATACGTCGCGGGGGGACCCGGGCTTCATGCACTTCTATGAGTTCGACAATGTGGACGCCGAGCGAACCTTCTCGCAGATGATCGACTACGTCGCTCCTCGACTCGGCGGTCTGGACAGCGAGCTGTACGCCGAATGGGCTGACTGGCGGCCGCCTGGCGGGAGACTGTTCTATTGCAACACCTTCAGCCGGCGAGGCGAGGTCGTCGTCCACAGCTCGTAGGCGTCGTCTTCGTTCGCCTGGTTCTGCGGCCCGCGGACATCGTGCTCGAAGCTGGCCGGATGCGAGGGAACGGACCCCTGTACCGTGGTCACGTGCGACGACGATTACGCCTGGCCGGTACGTGCGCCGCCGTCGCTGCTGTGACAGTTCTGTCCCTTGCGGAGGCATCGAGCGCAGGTGCGTCGGTGGCTCCGGGTCAGGATCACGCCTGCATCGTGGGGAAACCACCGCCGACCATCGACTGGTCTGCCTTGACCAATCCGGTGCTCTCGTATCCGAGCGTGGGAGTCAAGGATCAGGCCCTGCAGTGGTCCGGAGGTGCCTGGCACATGCTCTTCAGCGACATGACGCAGACCAAGGCTGCCCCGCACGTGAAGTTCGACGTTGCCATCGCACAGAGCACCGACCTCCGACACTGGTCGGCCCCGAAGGTCATCGCTACGGACGCCGCTTCTCCGGACATCGTCCGCGATCCGGCCGGCGACTTCGTCGTCACCTATCAGACACCGAAGCGGCTTGGAGTACCGGGTGAGCAAGGAGGCCTCGCTGCAGACCTGGTCGACGCCGCACCCGCTCGGCCACGGCCTGGCCAATCGCATGATCGACGCGGCCCTGGCCTTCACGGGCCACGGGGTCATCTTGGGGTTCAAAGCGGGAACGACGACACAACACTTCGAGATCGCCTGGGCACCGTCCCTCACCGGCACGTTTCACCTCGTGGGTCGGCCGGACATCGTGGTCTACGGCGACACCGTGGAGAACTACGAGTTCCTGACGGTCGACGGGGCATGGGACCTCGTGGCCACGTCCAACACCTTGGATCAGCCCTTCCTCTTCACGCTGGCTCCGGGCGATCCGACGAACCCGAAGACCTGGCTGCAGTGGTCGAGCCGGTCGTGAGCTGATGATCCCGAGCCAGGCCTTCAACACGGGCCAAGGCATCTCGAGCGTCGGGCTTCGAACATGCCAACTCGGCCTTCCTCTGCGTCGGGCCCGCCGGGGAGGACTACCTCACCTATGCCGGTAGCACCGAGCTCACGGCGTACGGCGGCTGGGGACACGCCAGAATCGGCATCGCCCGCAGTTCGGATCTCGTCAATTGGCAGGTCCCGCTCAGGATGACCGAGTTGGGCAAAGCTCTGTCATCTCGGTCTCACGAAGCTGAGTTGGAGCTGATTGCGAGCACGCGATGAGTGTCGGCCGTCTGTCAAGCACTCGAAACAGAAATGCAATAGCTCGCTCTCTTGCGTCGAACGATGCAGTCCGCGTGCCGACTTGCGATTCGTCTCTCGAAAGAAGAGTCCGGACACTGGGGCTGCCAAAACGGTTGGCCCGTCACGTCACAGTGATTCACACGACGTTCGGATGCAGGTCGGGGGCTACCATCTGCACCGGCGGCGAAATCATTGGCGCCATTCGAGGAGGACCCCTATGAAGTTAGATCATCGACTTTCGCGTCTCTTGGGCGCGGGATGGCTCACTGTCGGGGCGCTCAGCGTCACCGGCATTGCCGCATCGTCTTTGCTTGCCGCAAGCCCGGCCGGCAGCCGTCGGCTGCGCCGCTGCGGGCTCGACGGACTGACGGCTGAGCAGGTGGCCGCGGCAACGGTGCGACGATCGCGGTCGCAACGACCGTCAATGCCACCGGGTGTGACATCGGGATCTACGTCCCCTCCACGGTCCAACGGCGTGACGATCGGTGGTACCAGCGCCTCGGACGCGGTGACGATCACGGGCGCCAACGACACGGCATCTTCGCCGAGGACAACAGCGGCCTCACGGTCAGAACGACACGATCCAGGGCAACGGCGTCAACCCCGGCAAGGGGATCATCTCGTTCGGTGGCGTCGTGCTGGCCGGCACGAACGGCGCGACGGTCGAGAACAACACCATCACCAACAACGGCGGCGGCGGCGTCTTCGTCAACGACAACGGTCCGGTCGACCCGGATGTCCCGGGCACGGGTTCTGGTACCTCAGACTCCTGCGACCGGTAACAACACCGAGAACAACACGATCTCGGCCAACTTCGGCAACTGTGGAATCGTCTACGCCACCCATAACTCGGGCGGCGAGATCACCGGCGGCGACCATCACTGGCAATACCATCACGGGTTCACCCGGGGTCTTCCAGGCCCACCGGTCCCGACGTGGGCGGCATCGTCGTCGCCACGGCATCCGCCGGCGCGACGCTGAGCGAACGTGTCGGTCACGGCCAACACCGTGAGCAACTCCTTCGAGGGCGGCATCATCGTGCACAGCCACGCACCGCAGCGACGTCGTCTCGAATGTCTCGATCACCGGGAACACCGTCGGACCGAACAACAACTGGGGCCAGACCAACGGGCCGCCCGACCACGGCCGGCATCATCATCGGCGTGGATCAGCTCGGGGTTCCGGCGGCGATCGCTCCGCAGATCACGACCACGTCGGTCACCGCCAACACCATCATGGGGCAGTTCTACGGCCTCTGGATCAGCGGCGTGACCGGGATCACGACAACCCCGCCAACACGATCAGCGTCCTTCCCGGCGGCACGCCATCTACACGACCCCGGTTCCGGGCACCGGATACTGGCAGGTCGCCTCTGACGGTGGCGTCTTCAACTACGGGACGGCCGGCTTCTACGGCTCGGCCGGCAGCCTCAAGCTGAACGCACCGATCGTCGGGCATGACGGCCACCCAGGACCAGGGCGGCTACTGGCTCGTCGGGTTCGGACGGCGGCGTCTTCAACTACGGTGACGCCTCCTTCTTCGGCTCGACGGGCAGCCTCAAGCTGAACGCACCGGTCGTCGGCATGGCGTCCACGCCGTATGTGCCTGGCGCCGGTGGCGCCCCGGCCAGCCCGGCCGGCCTCGGCTACTGGCTCGTGGCCGCCGACGGCGGCATCTTCAACTACGGCGACGCCGGCTACTTCGGCTCCGCCGGAGGGACGACGCTCAACAAGCCGATCGTCGGCATGACTCCCACGCCCGACGGCAAGGGCTACTGGCTCGTGGCCTCGGACGGCGGTGTCTTCAGCTACGGCGACGCCACCTTCTACGGCTCGACCGGTGGCATGAAGCTGAACGCGCCCATCGTCGGCATCGCCTCCACGCCGGACGGCAAGGGCTACTGGCTCGTCGGCCGCCGACGGCGGCGTCTTCAACTACGGCGACGCCACGTTCCAGGGTTCCGCCGGGAGCCTCAAGCTCAACCAGCCGGTCGTGAGCATCTCGGCCACGCCCGATGGCCTGGGCTACTGGCTCACCGCCGCCGATGGTGGCGTCTTCAACTACGGCGACGCCAAGTTCCTCGGCTCCTCCGGCAGCCTCAAGCTGAACAAGCCGGTGGTCGGAGCAGCGGCCGTCGGCACCACCTTCTCGGGGTAGCGCGTCCCCGCCCGGTGGGCGGTCGGCACGTCGAAGTCTGACGTCCGACCGTTCACCGGGCATACGCGCGGAACCGGTCGCGGACGAACGCGTCGCGACAGATGGTGCGTCGTCGGCAGAGGGAAGGCCGCCCGTTGGGCGGCGGACGTGCGTCTGGGCTAGCGCGCCGCGGCTGACGCCGTGACGCGCAGGCCGTCGAGAATCATGTTGATGAGGCGCTGCATCTGCTCGTCAGGGATGCTGGCGTTGGTGCAGATCGGGCTCACCAGCTGGGTGAGGTCCGAGCCGGTGACGTCGTCGCGCACCACGCCCGCTTCCTTGGCCCGCTCGACCACCAGGTCGAAGGCGCTGTCGATCCGCTCGCGCATCCGAGAGCGCAGCTCGGGGTTCTTCTCGAATCCCTGCTGCAGCTCGCTGAGGAGCACCCGCTTCGTCTTGGTGTAGCGCAGGAAGGCCTCGAAGAAGGCCTCGACGGCTTCCCACGGCTCGAGGTTCTTCGTCTCTTCGGCCGACCGGACGAGCTCTTCCACGTCGTCGCGGTAGACGGCCTCGACGATGTCGAAGCGGTTGGGGAAGTGGCGGTAGAGCGTCCCGATGCCCACGCCGGCGTGCTTGGCGATGGCCTCCATGGAGACGCTGGAGCCCTCCTCGGCGAAGACCTCACGGGCCGCCGCCACCAGGCGCTCGCGGTTTCGCCGGGCGTCGGCCCGCATGGGCTTGGTCGTCGTCGAGGGCGTCGTCGGCAGCGGGTTCGGTCCGCTTCTCTGCGACTGCCTGGTTCGACTCCATCTTCCATACCTCGAACGAAATTGGGGCTTGCTAAACGGAGGGACCCTCCGTATACTAAACGGAGGAAGCATCCGCTTGACTCAGAATACCAGCGGAAAGGTGAAAGTCAATGCCCCAAACAACCCTTAGCCCTGCGCGGCCCGGAACCGGCGAGCCGGCCTCCGAACTGCCCGAAAGCCCAGGTCGGAGCGGGACTCAGCCGTCTGGCAAGCCCGAGCGTTCTCCTCTTCGTCATCCTCACGGCGCAGCTGATGGTCGTGCTGGACACGACGATCGTCAACGTGGCGCTGCCCCATATTCAAGACAGCCTCGGGTTCTCCACCAGCGGACTGTCGTGGGTGATCAACGCCTACATCCTCACCTTCGGGGGCTTCCTGCTCCTGGGGGCCCGAGCGGGCGACCTCTTCGGTCGGCGCCGGGTCTTCCTCGTCGGCATCGCCCTCTTCACCGTCAGCTCCATGCTCGGCGGGCTCGCGACCTCGGGCTGGATGCTCCTGGCCGCCCGCGCCCTCCAGGGCCTCGGCGCCGCACTGGCCGCACCGTCGGCTCTCTCCTGCTCACGGTCTCGTTCTCCGAGGGTCCGGCCCGTGTGCGGGCCATCGGGCTCTTCACGACGGTCTCCGCCGCGGGCGGGGCCATCGGCCTCATCGCCGGCGGCCTGCTCACGCAACTGGTCTCCTGGCGCTGGGTCATGTTCGTGAACGTCCCCATCGGGATCGCCGTCTTCCTGGTCGGTCGCATGGTCCTGGCCGAGACCGAGTCACGGCACGGTCACTTCGACCTCTTCGGAGCGCTCAGCTGCACCGTCGGCATCGGCGCCATCGTCTTCGGCCTGGTCGAGGCGGGGCAGGACGGATGGGCCAGTCCGGTGACCATCATCTCCTTCGTGCGTAGGAGCGGCACTGGTCGGTGCGTTCCTGTGGCAGGAGAGCCGGGTCGCCGAGCCCATCCTCCCCTTGAAGCTGCTGCGTAGCCGCACCCGCAGCGCGGCCAACGCTCGCTCGTGGGCTGCTCTACGCCGGCTTCTACGGGCTCTTCTACTTCCTGGCCCAGTTCCTCCAGGACGTGCACGGCTACTCGCCGCTGCGGGCGGGGTTGGCCTTCCTCCCCATGCCGATGGCGCGTGTTCTTGTCGTCGCAGTTCACCACCCGGGTGCTGGCGCACCGGCTGCCCGAGAAGCTGATCATGGTCATCGGGGCCACCTCGGCCACGGTCGGCCTCGTGCTGGCCACCGAGATCGGGCGGAGCACCTCGTACCTCCAGATCGTGGTCTCGCTGGTCCTGATCGGAGCGGGCAGCGGTATGGCGCTGGTCGCCCTGACCTCGGCCTCGCTGGCCGACGTCGAGCCTGACGTCGCCGGCGCCGCCTCGGGTCTGGTCAACGTCTCGCAGCAGATCGGTGCGGCCGTCGGCCTGGCCGTGCTGGTGACGGCGTTCAACGCCTTCCTCGGACACGGGCAACTCGCGGCGGTGGCGAGCGGTCGACCCCTCCAAGGTGGTCCACTCCTTCGACCTGATCTTCGGGGTGGCGGCCTTCTTCAGCCTCGCCGCCTTGGCCATGATCGTGGCCGGCGTGCGCGGGCCCAAGGCCGAGGACGTGGTCCTCGACGAGCTCACAGCGGACTTCGTCCTCGAGGACGACGACCGGGTGCTCGCGCTGGCCGCGACCGAGTAGCGGCGCGGATCGGTGGCGAGCTGGCGCCGCCGATCTGTGCGCTAGCGGAAACTGCCTGAACCGACTCGGCTCGGGCTGGCCCGGATCCTGCAGCCGTGCACGCGGTCCGGTTGAGGCTGTCGGAAAATGACAAAGGGGCGCACCGCAAGGTGCGCCCCTTTGTTCTGTCCGGGTCGTGTTCCGTTTCGGGCCTCCCGGTGTCGCCGCCCCGACGCGCGCACGGCGCCGCGTCGGAGGGAACAGACGTTCAGGCAGTGCAGGCGTTCAGGCGGTGCAGGCGTTGAGGTGAACCAGGGGCGACGGCTGCGCCGCGCGCTGTGCCTCTAGGCCGGCAGTTGATCCGAGGTGGGCAGGTCGGTCCGGCGCACCCAGACCTGTTGCTTCTCCTCGAGCTCGAGGTCGGCCGCGCTGCCCCGGCTCAGCTGCACCCAGCAGGTGCCGCCCTCGGCGAGCTCGACGTCGACCCGGACCTCGAAGCCCAGGTGGGTGATCCGGGTCACCAGGCCCTGCGGCTGACTCGGGCGGTGGAGTCCCGTCCGCCACCCGGTGGATGGCCAGGTCGTGCGGGCGCACCCACTCGTCGTGCAGGCGGGTGGCCGAGCCCAAGAAGGTGAGGACGAACTCGTTGGCCGGGTGGTCGTACATGTCGGCCGGCGTGCCCACCTGCTCGAGGCGGCCGTGGTTGATGATGGCCAGGCGGTCGGCCACCTCCATGGCCTCCTCCTGGTCGTGCGTCACCAGCACCGTGGTCACGTTCAGCGTGTCGTGCAGGTCGCGCAGCCACTGGCGCAGCTGCGTGCGCACCTGGGCGTCGAGGGCGCCGAAGGGCTCGTCGAGCAGCAGCACCTTGGGCTCAATGGCCAGGGCGCGGGCCAGGGCCATGCGCTGGCGCTGGCCGCCCGAGAGCTGGGAGGGGTAGCGCTCGCCCAGGTGCGAGAGGCCGACCAGCTCGAGCAGCTCGTCGACCCGGGCCTTGATCTCGGCCTTGGAGCGCTTGCGGATCTCGAGGCCGAAGGCCACGTTGCGCCGGACCGAGAGGTGGCGGAAGGGCGCGTAGTGCTGGAAGCAGAAGCCGACGCCGCGGCTGCGGGCCGGCGTGGCGGTCAGGTCCTCGCCCTCGATCTCGACGGTCCCGAGTCGGGGGAGTCGAGCCCGGCGATGATGCGCAGCAGCGTCGACTTGCCGCCGCCGCTCGGCCCGAGCAGCGCGGTGAGCGAGCCGGTGGGCACCTCGAGGGACACGTCGTCGAGGGCGACCGCGTCGCCGAACTTCTTGGAGATGTGCTCGACGCTTGATGCTCATGTCGTTGCCTTCCCGTGCCACTCGTCCCGCTTGCGGTCGGTCAGCGTGAGGACCGTCAGGACGATCAGCGCGGACAGGCACAGGGCCACCGCGCCGGTGTAGGCGCTTTGCGGTTCGAGGTTGTCGATGCTGTCGGAGATGAAGAGGGTGAGCGTCTCGGTCTTGCCGGCGATGGCCCCCGACACAATGGCCACCGCGCCGAACTCGCCGAGGACCCGGGCCGTGGTCAGGGTGACGCCGTAGGCCAGGCCGCGGCGGATGCCGGGCAGTGTGATGCGGCGGAACACCGTGAGGGGGCGGGCGCCGAGCGTGCTGGCCGCCTGCTCCTGCTCGGTGCCCATCTCCTGGAGCACGGGCAGCACCTCGCGCACGACGTAGGGGAGCGACACTGCGGCCGAGGCCATGATGATGCCGGGCAGCGAGAAGATGACGGTGATGCCCCGGGCGGCCAGCCAGTTGCCGAACCAGCCGGTGTGGCCGTAGACGAGGATCAGGCCAGGCCGATGACGACGGGGGAGAGGGCGAGCGGGATGTCGACCAGCGCGTCGAGCAGCCAGGCGCCCGGGAAGCGGTGGCGGGCCAGGATGATGGAGACGCCCACGCCGAAGATGGTGTTGAGCGGCACGGCGATGAGCGCGACGAGCAGGGTCAGCCACAGCGCGTGCAGGGCGTCCGGCGTCGTGATGGCATCCCACGCCGCGCCGAGTCCGTGCTGAAAGGCTCGGTAGAACACGGTGCCCACGGGCAAGAGGACGAGCAGGGCCAGATAGAAGAGCACGGCGAAACGCAGCGGCAGGCGCCAGCGCCGGGTGTCCGGTCGGCGCGCTCATACCTTGTCCGGGACGTCGAAGCGGCGGCGGGCCCAGCCGATGGCGAGCAGCACGGCCAGGGAGATGAGGACGAGCACGACGGAGACGGCGCTCGCCGCCGGCAGGTTGCCCGCCTGGGACTGGCTGTAGATGTACGACGACGCCACCTCGGTCTTGAAGGGCAGGTTGCCCGAGATGAGCACGATGGAACCGAACTCACCCACGGCCCGGGCGAAGGCCAGGCCGGCGCCGGCCAGGACCGCGGGGAGGATGGCGGGTAGGAGGATCCGGCGCAGTACCTGGCGCCGGGTGGCGCCGAGGGACTCCGCGGCTTCCTCGATCTCGGCATCGAGCTCGGACAGGACCGGCTGCACGCTGCGCACACAGAAGGGCAGGGTCACGAAGGCCAGGGCGGCGCCGATGCCGAGGCGGGTGCCGGCCAGGTCGACGTGGAAGGGGCTGTTCGGCCCGTAGAGGGCGAGCAGGGTGAGGCCGGCCACGACGGTGGGCAGCGCGAAGGGCAGGTCGATGACCGCGCTGACCAGGGCCTTGCCCCGGAAGTCGTCGCGCACGAGCACGAAGGCGATGGCCAGGCCGGCGATGGAGTTGACGACCGCCACCAGGGCGGCGGCGACGAGCGTCAGCTTGAGGGCGGCCACCGCCTCGGGGTTGGAGATGGCGGTCCAGAAGGCGCTCCAGCCGTCGCTGAAGGCGTTGGAGATGAGCGCGGCCACCGGAAGGAGGACCAGCAGCGACAGGTAGGTGACGGCCAGCGCCGGACCGCCGGCGCGCCGCGCGACCCGGCCGGCCGTGGCCAAGGCGGGTGGTGGCCCGCCCTGGTGGCGGTCCTTCCGCTTCGGTGATGGTGGTGGGTGCACCGGCCCCGCCCCCCGGCCCGAAATCGGCGACGGCGGGGACGCCGGCGCTCACGTGCGTCCTAGCTGCTGGCCGTGGAGACGCCGAGCGACTGCTCGACCTTGGCCACGATCCCGTTGGTCGGGTCGAAGAACTTCGTGTTCACCGACGTCCAGCCGCCGAGCGAGTCGATGGTGAACAGCGTCTTGGGTTGGGGGAACTTGAACTCCTTGGCCACCGAGGGGAGGACGGGGCGGTAGCCCTGCTGGCCCCAGACCTTCTGGCCGGCCGGCGACTCGAGGTAGGAGACGAAGGCCTTGGCCGACGAGCTGGCCGTCTTGGTCACCGCGATCGGGTTCTGAATGAGGATGGTCTGCGGCGGCGTGATGACGTCGACCGCCTCACCCTGCTTCTTGGCGTAGAGGCCGTCGTCCTCGTAGTCGAGGAGCACGTCGCCCTGGCCCGAGAGGAAGGTCTGCAGCGCGGCGCTGGCGCTCGTGGGCTGGGCCACGGCGTGGTGCAGCAACTGCGACAGGTAGTTCTCGGCCGCGGCGGGCGACTTGCCCTGCTTCACCTCGGCGCCGTAGGCCGCCATGATGTTCCACTTGGCGCTGCCCGAGCTGAAGACGTTGGGCGTGATGACGCCGACGCCGGGCTTGATCAGGTCGGCCCACGTGGTGATGTGCTTGGGGTTCCCCGGCCGCACGATGAAGCTGACGATGGAGTTGGTCACCATGCCCTTGGTGGCGCCCTTGTCCCACGAGCTCGAGACCAGCCCGGCCTTGACCAGCTTGGCCATGTCGGGCTCGAGCGAGAAGTTCACGACGTCGGCCGGCAGCCCGTCGACCACCGAGGTGGCCTGGGTGCCCGAGGGGCCGAACGAGGGGGAGATGGTCACGCCGCTGCCCGCCTTCGTCTTGGCGAAGTCCTGATCCAGCACCGTGTAGGCCGGCTTGGGCGTCGAGTAGGCCACCAGGCCCACCGAGCCGCCCGAGGCGCCGGCCGGCAGGGCGGTGAAGGCGAGGGGCGTGAGCGCCAGCGCGCTGATGCCGGCGATGCGGCCGAGGCGACGGGTGGTGGACGACGTCCGCTCGGGCGTGTCGGTGGCGAGGAAGGTGCGGTAATTCATCTTGTGAGAGTAATGCTCGCGAATTTCTAAAACAAAGCGGGTTCCTCGTCTTTGCACGAGGCATTAACCCAGGCCAAGCCCAGGAACAGCGGAAATGGCAGGTGCACACGGTAGGCCGGTCGGGCGGTGGCGGTCGCACAAGGCACGAACAATTGCCGAGGAATCACGGGATCGCCGATCATTCGCGCCCCGTGCCCTGCGTTGCGAAGCTGCATCCGGGGGTGCAGACCTTGGGTGAGAACGGCCGTCCCGCCGCGGGGTCGCCGAGCGAAGTTCAGGTGGAACTGGACTGCGCGTTCGGGGTGGCGCTCCGCTTCCGCCACATGTCCCGGTCGGCCCGGGCGATGTGTTCCTCGAGCGAGGTCACCGACCCGGGTCGCCGGCTCACCCACCCGAAGGACAGCGCGACCTGGGCGCCGACCAGGCTGAGCGACTCGGGGTGGTCGAGCCGTTCCTCCATGCGGCGCACGGCGGCGGGGCGGCCCGCGGCTTCGAGGCCGTAGGCCAGCACGAGGAAGCCGGTGGCGGCGATGCGGGCCACCACGTCGTCGGGCCCGAAGGATCGGGAAAGGGCGCGGGCCAGGCCGACCAGCGCGGCGTCGCCGCTGCGCGCGCCCCGCCCGCTCGTTGAGCTCGGCCAGGTTGTGCACGTTGAGGTACAGCACCTCGACCGGGGCCTGCTCGCGGTCGGCCCGGCCGAAGAGCTCGGTTCCGGCCACGATCAGGCCGCGCCGGTTGGCCAGACCGGTGAGCCGGTCGGTCAGTGCCACCTGGTCGAGGCGGGCGCTCAGCTCGGCCAGTGGCCCGCGCCGTCTCCGCCTGCGCCGTGACGTCGCGCAGCACGCTGAAGGAGAGCACGGTGCCGTCGGTGTCGGCGAAGAGGCGGCTCTGCACCTCGAGGTCGACCACGCGGCCGTCGCCGCCGGCGCAGCCGGATCTCGCCGGTGCCCGCACCCGTGCGCGAGCGCTCGGCCAGCCAGGGCCCGAGCCCGGGATCGTCGGGGTCGATGAGGGCGGCCCGGCCGCGCTCGAGCATCTCCTCCTCGGTCATGGCCAGCAGGGCGCAGGCCGCCGGGTTGGCCGCCTGGAGGCAGCCGTCGAGCGTCGAGAAGATCACGCCCTCGGTGGCGCGCTCGAACAGGACGCGGTAGGCGGTCAGCCCGAGTGGCCCCTCCAGCTCACTGTTCCTCACGTCCATCTGAACCCGTTCGCCTCCCACGTGCCCCGACCGCGCCGCGCAGGCGCTCCTCGCTGCGGCCGATGTTAGGAAGCGCGCCCGGCCGGAGAAAAGGACCCGGCCGTGCTTTGTGACTTTCGGCCCGACCGGGTGCGCGCAGCGGTGGCGACCGGTTCAGTAGGCCGCGGTGGTGCGGCGGGCGCGGGCCGAACGCCCGATCAGCTCCTCGAGCGGGCTCTCGTCGCCCGGCGGGCGTGTCGTCCAGCCCAGGCGCACCTCGATGTCGTCGCCGACGTAGCGCACGGTCTCCACGTTGGTCAGGTGCTCCATGATGCGCTTCTCGACCCCGTCGCGCTCCTCCTCGCGCAGGTCGAGGGCGAGGACGGTGAAGAGGGTGCCACCGATGCGGGCCACCACGTCGCTGCGCCGGAAGGCGACGCGCAGGGCGCGGGCAACCGCCTGGAGGGCGGCGTCGCCCGCCTCGTGCCCGAGCCGCTCGTTCATGTCGGACAGGGCGCGCACGTCCACGAAGAGGACCTGGACGTCGGTCTGGTGCTCGTCGGCCGCCGCGAGCAGCTCGGCCCCGGCGCTGGCCAGGCCGCGCCGGTTGGTCAGCCCGGTCAACTCGTCGCCGACCGACAGCTGTTCGAGGCGCAGGGTGAGCTCGGCCACCCGGGCCTCGGCGTCGACCTGGGTGGTGACGTCGCGGAAGATGAGACAGCCCCACTTCACCTTGTCGGCGCCGGTGAAGTGGTGGGCGTGCACCTCGACCTCGATGACGCCGCCGTCACCCCGGCGCACCCGGGCCGAACCCGCCACCGCTCCGGTGCGATGGGCGATCTCGTAGCCGAGGACCCAGCGGGCGTCGTCGGGATCCCAGATGCCGTCGCGCCCGCGCCGCAGGATCTCCTCTTCGGACATGCCGAGGATGGCGCAGGCGGACGGGTTGGCCGCCAGCACCCGGCCCTCGTCGGCGTGGGTGAAGACGACGCCTTCGGGGTTGAGCTCGAACATGGTCCGGAGCGCGGTCAGTCCCGACTCGCCGTCGAACTCGTGCTCGGACATCTGCACCTCCCCTCGGACTCGAAGATGGCCTGATGTCGTTCCGTGGCCGAGCGTACCGAGCGCCGGGTGGCCCGCGGTGCGATGGTGCGCCCCCCTACGTCCGTTGCTATACCCAGCGCCCCGGCTCCACTCACATCGGCCGGGCCCGGGTCAGCGCGGGGCACCGAGAAGTGCAGGTGGGCCCGCCCGTCCACCAGCGATTCCGGCCGGCTCAGAAGAGGTCCTCGTCCTCGTCCGGGGCGGCCTCGCCCGGCGTGGAGCGCCCGAAGCGGTCGATCCAGTCGCCCAGCTTGCGCCCCAGCTCCTGGACGCCCCCGGCCACGCGGTCGAGGATGCGGGCGAAGCGCTCGGCGTAGTGGGCCACCGCGTCGTCGTACTCGGCCGAGGGCGGCGGCTCCTCGCCCCGGCGCACGTAGTCTCCGTCGCGGATGCGGTCGTAGGCGCCCGACTGCACCCACTCCATGAGCTCCTTGACCCGGCGCACCGCGACCGGGTGGGTCAGGTTGAGCTCGGACCAGAAGCGGGTGTGGCGCGAGAAGAGGTCGTCCTCGCTCTCGTACTCGGACGCCTGGCTCAAGAAGGCCTCGAAGCTCATGCCGGGCACCGAGCCGCCGGCCAGCGACATGAGGACGCGGCAGGGCTGGAGCGGGTCGGCCATGACCAGCGCGGCGGCCCGGTCCGCCGTCAGCTCGGCCGCCCGCGACCACTCGAGCAGCGCGAGGTACATGGCCCGCACCGGCAGGCCGAGCAGGAGCGAGCGGGGGAGCGCGCCCTGGAGGAACTGGCTCAGCAGCACCAGCGCGGTCGTGTAGTAGTAGTGCTCCGAGAGCACGTGGGCCAGCTCGTGCCCGAGCACCGTCTCCACCTCGCGCCCGTCGAAGGAGCGCAGCATCGACGAGTTGATCACCACGATCGGCGTCTTGGCCCCGATCGTCATGGCGTTGATGGCCGGGTCGCTCACGACGTAGAGGTCGGGCACCGACTCGAGGTCGAGGATGCTGCCGCAGCGCACGTAGGTGCCCCAGGTCTCGGGCAGCTGCTGGGGCCCGAGCCGGATGGCGTTGCCCATCACGATCTGGCGCAGCCGGCGCTCGTGGCCGAGGTCGGTCAGCCGCTTGATCACGGTGTCGAGCAGCGGCACGGTGTGCAGCGCCGCGGTGGCGGCCTTGTCCGCCGGGTGCTCGTAGGACTTGGGGCTGATGCGGGGGTACGTGCGCGCCACTTCGATGGTCACCGTCGAGCTCCTCGCTCTCGCCTGGCGCCGAGCCTAGGTCGCCCGCGCCGGCCCTGCGCGAGGAGGACCGCTAGGAGGCGCCGAGCCGGCTGTTGTACGACGAGATGGTGCTGTTGACGTTCTGCTCGGCCGTCTTGACCGCGCTGGCCGCCGAGACGCCGCTCGTGTACATGGAGAGCTCGGCGTTCTGCACGTCGGTGCGCACGTCGGCGTAGGGCCCGATCACCGAGCCCTGGGTGGCCGGCGTGTTGATGCCGTTGTTGATCTCGTTGTAGGCCACCTTGTAGCCCGGGTTGGTCGTCCAGAGGTGCTGCACCGTGGCCGTCTGGGCCGACGACTTGCGCACCGGGATGTAGCCCGTGCCGGCGGCCCAGGTGGCCTGCGACTGCGTGTTGCAGATGTAGGACAGGTACTGCCACGCCGCCGCCTGGTCGATGGCCGGCACCTTCTTCGAGATGTACACGCCCGAGCCACCCGGCTCGATCCCGCCCTTGACCGACGAGCTGTAGACGGGGAAGGGCCCGATGCCCAGCTTCACGCCGGCGTACTGGCCGGTGCCGAGCACCTGGGTCACCGTGCCCAGGTCGGCCGAGCTGTCGATCGTCATGCCGTACTTGCCGCTGCCGATGCCGAGCAGGTTGTCGAACTCGTCAGGCCCGCTCGAGGGGTTGGTGGTGGCGTCGCCCGAGGTGACCAGCGTGCGCAGCTGGTTGAAGATGCTGACCGACGTCTTGGTGTTGAAGACGCCCGCCGTGGCCCGGCTCGAGCGGCCGTTCTTGTTGTTCACGAAGAGCTGGTTGGCCGAGGCCAGCCAGGTCTCGAGGTGCCAGGGGTCGGTCACCAGGCCCATGCCGCTGCCCGAGGCCTTCAGCGCCTTGGCGTCGCTGACCATCTGGGGCAGCGTGAGGGGAGGGTCGGCCGGGTTGAGCCCGGCCTTGGTGAAGGCGTTCTGGTTGTAGAAGACGATCGGCGCCGAGACGGCGAAGGGCAGGGCCCACTGCACCCCGTTCACCTTCCAGTAGTTGAGCGGGCGGGCCAGGTAGTCGCTCGTCGAGTACTTCGCCGCGTTCATGCACGACTGCACGGGGAGGAAGGACTGGGTGTCGATGGCGGCCTGGGTGCGCTGGTCCTCGAGCTGCACGGCGTCGGGCAGCTGGCCGTTGGACAGGCCGGCCTCGTACTTCTGCCAGGTGTCGTCGTAGCTGGACTGGTCGACCAGGGTCACGTGCACCTTGGTCTGCGAGGAGTTGAAGGCGCTCGTGATGGCGGCCAGCGTCGTGCCGTTGGCCTGCACCATGGAGTTCCAGAAGGTGATGTTGACGGTGCCCTTGTGGCTGGCCAGCGCCTTGAGGTTGCAGCTGGGCAGGCTGGCCGCGCCGGCCGGTGCGGCCGGGCCGGCCGCCACGACGGCCGCCGTGGCGGCGCCGCTGGCCGACGGAGACGACGAGGGCCGCCGCCACGAGACGGGAGAGGCGTGAGGTCCGCATGCCCCATGCCTAGCACCGGCCCCCGCGGACCGGCGTGCACCCCGCTTACTTCACGGCCCCCGCGGTGAGGCTGCGCACCAGTTGCTTCTGGAAGACCAGGAGCAGGATCACGAGCGGCACGAAGGCGATGACCGCGCCGGCCAGCGACACCGGGATCTGCGAGACCTGGTTGCCCAGCAGCTGCTTGAGGCCGATCTGCACCGTGTTGAGCGGCGTCGTCCCGCCGGTCGACACCAGGGGCCACAGGTACTGGTTCCAGGCCCCGAGGAACGAGAAGACGCCGAGCGCGGCGAGCGAGGGGCGGGCCAGCGGCACGGCCACCCGGGTCAGGAAGCGCAGGTGGCCGTAGCCGTCGAGCAGGGCCGCCTCCTGCAGGTCGCGCGGGATCTGCAGGAAGGCCTGGCGCAGCAGGAAGATGCCGAAGCCCGTGGCCAAGAAGGGCACGGCCAGGCCCTCGTAGGTGTTGAACCAGTGCAGCGAGGAGACGGTGTCGAGGTTGGTGATGAACGTCACCTCGAGCGGGATCATCAGCGTGGTCAGGCAGAGGACGAAGAGGGTGCGCTTGAAGGGGAAGCGCAGGAAGGCGAAGGCGTAGGCGGCCAGCGTCGAGGTGACCAGCTGCCCGACCACGATGATCACGGTCATGATGGCCGAGGTCGTCATGTACTTGGACAGCTGGCCCGAGGTCCAGGCCGTGGCGTAGTGCGACCACTGCGGGTTGGTCGGGAAGAGCGGCGGCGGCTGCTGCACCAGCTGGTCCGGGACGAGCAGCGAGTTGACGATCGTCACGTAGATCGGGAACAGCACGACGATGGCCCCGGCCGTCAGGAGCGCGTAGCTGCCGATGGTGCGCCACCGCCGCGACGGGCGGACCGGCGCGGGCCGGCGGCAGCCCGAGCCCCGGCGGCTTCGCCCGGAGCGTCGCCGTGGCCTCCTGCTCGGCCGACAGGTCAGCGGGCATAGGTCACCCGCCGTTCGAGCAGTCGCATCTGCACCAGCGTGAGCCCGAGCATGATGAGGAACAGGACCGTCGCCATGATGGCCGCCGCCCCCGGGTTGTTGTCGATCTGGAGCGTGTTGACGATCTCGTAGATCAGCACGTTGGTGTGCAGACGCACCGCGTTGGTGTTGCCGATGAGGATGTCCACCGCGCCGAAGGACTGGAAGGCGTAGATGGTGCTCACCACCATGGCGAAGAAGATGGTGGGCGAGAGCAGCGGCACCGTCATGCGCCAGAAGCGGGTCCAGGACCCCGCCCCGTCGATCCGGGCCGCCTCCATCAGCTCGTCGGGCACCGACGACAGCCCGGCCGACATGATGATGAAGGACAGGCCGAGGAACTGCCAGATGGTGATGACGGCCACCGCGGGCAGGGCCCAGGTCGTGCTCTCGAGGGCCGGCGGGGTCGGGTTGATGCCGAGCCAGGGCAGCAGGCCGACCACCGGGTTGAGCAGCGTGCCGAAGACGACCGAGGCCACGGCCACCGAGCTGACCACGGTGGAGGAGAAGATCATGCGGTAGACCCCGATGCCCCTTGAGCTTGCGGTGCGCCGCCACGGCCAGGGCCAGCCCCAGGATGAGGCTGATCGGGACCACCAGCACGACGAAGATCAGCGTGGTGACCAGGCTCTGGGTGAACTGGGTCGAGGTCACCGTCGGGACGATCTGGTGCAGCCCCACGTAGTGCGCCGGCAGCCCGGGCACCGGCGGCGTCTCGTAGAGCATCAGCTTGAAGTTGCGCAGGAAGGGATAGAAGGAGAAGACGGCGAAGAGGACCATGGCCGGCAGCAGGAGCAGGTAGGCCAGCCCCGCCTCCTTGCGCCGCCGGGTGCGCAGCGTGTGCTGCGCGCGCTCGCCGCTCACGGTGACCCCAGGCGCAGCCCGCTGGACCCGTCGAAGAGGTGGTAGGCCGCAGGCGTCGCCGACCACCGCGATGTGCACGGCCTCACCGAGCGCAGGGCGCGCCGCCGAGGCGGACTGGCGCACGATGATGCGCGTGCCGTCCTCGGTGTTGGCAGATCACATGGGTCTCGGCCCCGAGCAGCTCCACGATGACCACCGTGGCCGCGATGGGCCCGGTCGCGTCGAGCTCGCAGCGCCTCGGGCCGCAGCCCGAGCACGACCTCGGGACCCGTCCCGCGCACGGCGTCGCCCACCGCGTCGGGCAGCGCGACCGAGCCGCCGGGGAAGGCCACGGCCAGCGGGCCCCGGTCGCCCATGCACGCCCGACGCCGCCCCGCTCTCGACCAGCATCCCCTCGAGCAGGTTCATGCCGGGCGAACCGAGGAAGCGGGCCACGAACGTGTTGGCCGGCCGGTCGTAGAGGTCCTCGGGCGCGGCCACCTGCTGGAGCGACCCCTCGCTCATCACGGCGATGCGGTGCCCCATGGTCATGGCCTCGACCTGGTCGTGCGTCACGTAGAGCGTCGTCGTCTTGAGCCGCGACTGCAGCTCGACGATGTCGGCCCGGGTCTGCACGCGCAGCGCGGCGTCGAGGTTGGAGAGCGGCTCGTCCATCAAGAAGACGAGGGGCTCGCGCACGATGGCCCGGGCCAGCGCCACCCGCTGGCGCTGGCCCCCCGAGAGCTGGGCCGGCTTGCGGCCGAGCAGGCCGTCGAGCCCGAGCGTCTCGGCCGCCTGGCGCACCTTGGCGCTGCGTTCGGCCTTCTCCACGCCGCGCTGGCGCAGCGGGAACTCAATGTTCTTGGCCACGGTCAGGTGGGGGTAGAGGGCGTAGCTCTGGAAGACCATGGCCACGTCGCGGTCCTTGGGGTCGACGTCGTTGACCACCCGCTCGCCGATGGTCACCGTTCCCTCGGTCACCTCCTCGAGCCCGGCCACCATGCGCAGCGCCGTCGTCTTGCCGCAGCCCGACGAACCCAGCAGCACCAGCAGCTCGCCGTCGGCCACGGACAGGGTGAGGTCGTTGACGGCCGTCGTGTCACCGAAGCGCTTGGTGACGCCGTCGAAGCCCACCTGTGCCACCGGGACCCCTTTCGCCTGCCGGCCGCCTGGCCGGACCCGAACTCCGCCGCACGGTAGCGAAGTGGCGCCGACCCGGCACAGAGCACCGGGTCAGGGGCCCGAGTGCGAGACCCGTCCTCCGCTCAGTCGGCCGGGATCTTCCAGCCCATCGACTCGGCGATCTCCTTGCAGGTGGGGCACAGGCCGTAGCGCTTGGGATCGCGCCCGGGCACCCACTCCTTGCCGCACAGGGCCCGGACCGCGGTGCGGTTCACGATGCCCTCGACCACGCTCGGGCCGAGCGACACGAAGTCGCCCCCGCCCTTGGGTGTGTAGCCCTCGAGCACGATGTGGGCGAAGCGGTCGTGGTCGCCGTCGTCGATGTCCGGCTCGGGCCGGGCCGGGGCCAGGGTGGTGCCGCCGGCCGGGTGGAGTTCAACCCCCTCGTGGGGGCCCTCGGATCCGGCCATTCCACCAGCGTATTTGCCTGGCGGCACCGCCCGCCCGTTCCGCCGGACCCGGTCCCCGGGGGTGTGGCCCTGTTCCGCCCGGCCCCGGGCCGAGGTGCCCGATCCGGCCCCGACCAGGACCGGGACCGACCAGGGGCTTTCACCGGGAGTGCACGGGAATGATGGCGCCACCCATATGGTTGACCAGTCAGAGGAATTGCCATTACGGCATTACAAAAGGACACAGACCCGATGACGAACGAGAACGTGACACTCCCATTGCTCCCCCTCAAATCCGGGGTCGTGCTGCCGGGCATGGTCTTCACCATGGCGCTCGAGTCGGACGAGGCCCGGGCGGCCGTCGAGTCGGCCCGGACCGCGGGCGGCCGCCTGCTGCTGGTCCCGCACATCGAGGGCCGCTTCGCCAAGGTCGGCGTGATCGCCGAGGTGATGGAGGAGGGCGACCTGCCCGGCGGCCTGCCCGCCGTGGCCATCCAGGGTGTGCAGCGCGCCACCATCGGGACCGGGGTCCCGGGGACCGGCGAGGCCCTCTGGGTCGAGGCCGAGCCCCTGACCGACGTCGAGCCGACGCCGGCCGCCAACGAGCTGGCCCGCGAGTACCGGGCCGTGCTCGAGAACATCTTGCACAGCCGCGGGGCCGGGCCGCATCGCCGCCGCGCTGCGCGACATCACCGAGCCCAGCCGCCTGGCCGACATGGCGGGCTACTCGCCCGACCTGTCGCTCGCCCAGAAGGTCGAGGTGCTCGAGACGCTCGACGTCGAGGCACGGTTGCGCCTCGTGTTGGGCTGGGCCCGCGACACGCTGGCCGACGTCACCTTGCGCGACAAGATCAAGACCGACGTCGAGGAGGGCATGGAGAAGACGCAGCGCGAGTTCCTCTTGCGCCGCCAGCTCGAGGCCATCCGCAAGGAGCTCGGACAGCTCTCGGGCCACGAGGCCGACGACGACCCGGACGACTACCGGGCCAAGCTCGAGTCGCGTGACCTTCCCGAGCACGTCCGCGCCGCGGTCGAGCGCGAGGTCGACAAGCTCGAGCGCACCAGCGACCAGAGCCCCGAGACCGGGTGGATCCGCACCTGGCTCGACACCGTGCTCGAGCTCCCCTGGGGCGTCGAGTCCGACGACAGCCACGACATCGCGGAGGCCAAGGGCATCCTCGACGCCGACCACGACGGCCTCAAGGACGTGAAGGACCGCATCCTCGAGCACCTGGCCGTGCGCAAGCTCCAGGCCGAGCGCGGGCTCGCGCCCGTCGACGGACGCGGTTCGGGCGCCATCTTGGCGCTCGTCGGTCCCCCCGGCGTCGGCAAGACGTCGCTGGGCGAGTCCGTGGCCCACGCACTCGGGCGCAAGTTCGTCCGGGTCTCCCTGGGCGGCGTGCGCGACGAGGCCGAGATCCGCGGCCACCGCCGCACCTACGTGGGGGCCCAGCCGGGCCGCCTGGTGCGCGCGCTGCGCGAGGCCGGGACCATGAACCCGGTCATCGTGCTCGACGAGGTGGACAAGCTGGGCAACGACTACCGGGGCGACCCCTCCTCGGCCTTGCTCGAGGTGCTCGACCCGGCGCAGAACCACACGTTCCGCGACCACTACCTCGAGGTCGACCTCGACCTGTCGCGGGTGCTGTTCATCGCGACGGCCAACGTCATGGAGACGATCCCCGGACCGCTGCTCGACCGCATGGAGATCATCCGGCTCGACGGCTACACCGAGAACGAGAAGGTCTCGATCGCCAAGCACCACTTGGTCGGGCGCCAGTTGCGCCGGGCCGCGTTGCGTGACGACGAGGTCGAGTTCACCGACGAGGCGCTGCGTACCATCGTGGCCGACTACACCCGGGAAGCCGGCGTGCGGAACCTCGAGCGCGAGCTCGGGCGTCTGCTGCGCAAGGCGGCCACTGCACTCGCCGCCGGCGAGCGCACGGCCCCGATCGTGGTCGACGGTCCCGACGTGCGTGGGTGGCTCGGACGGCCGCACTTCTTCTTCGAGGCGGCCGACCGCACCAGCGTGCCCGGGGTGGTCACCGGCCTGGCCGTGACCGGTGCCGGGGGCGACGTCCTCTTCGTCGAGGCCAGCGTGTCCGACGGCCCCGAGGGGCTCACCCTCACGGGCCAGCTGGGCGACGTCATGAAGGAGTCGGCGGAGATCGCCCTCTCCTACGTGCGCTCGCACGCCGAGGAGCTCGGGATCGACCCGGGTGTCTTCGCCGGCAAGCGGTTCCACGTCCACGTGCCTGCGGGCGCCGTCCCCAAGGACGGTCCCTCGGCCGGCGTCACCATGACGACGGCCCTGGTCAGCCTGCTGCGCGACGTCCCGGTGCGCCCGGTCGTCGGCATGACCGGCGAGGTCACCCTGCAGGGCCGTGTCCTGCCCATCGGCGGGGTGAAGCAGAAGGTCCTGGCCGCCCACCGGGCGGGCCTGACCGAGGTCGTGCTGCCCGTGCGCAACGGGCCCGACCTCGAGGACGTGCCCGAAGAGGTGCGTGAGGTCATGACCTTCCACCTCGCCACCACCATCTCCGACGTGCTCACCCCCGCCCTCGCGGGTGGGGAGGGCACGCCGGCGGTGGAGGAGCACGACGCTCAGCTGGGCGCCGCCGCCTGAGCGCGGGCAGACTGGCAGGCCGGGAACGAGGTCGATCGGAGCAACATGGACGACCAGCAAATCGTGACGCGGATCAACGAGCTGGCTGCGGAGGAGCAGCGGCTCGAGGAAGCGCACGTCGGCGAGGGCTTGAGCGACGAGGAGCGCCGGCGCAAGCAGGAGCTCGAGGTCACCCTGGACAAGCTGTGGGACATGTTGCGCCAGCGCCGGGCCAAGCGCAGCGCCGGGCAGGATCCCGACCAGGCGCACGAGCGCTCCACCGGGACGGTCGAGGGCTACCTCCAGTAGCCCTCGGGCCGCCGGCCGCTCAGTTGGGCGGCAGCGTGCGGTTGAGCGACGGGAAGACGAGGCCCACGAGGGCGCGCAGGTTCCCGATCGTCACGTCGAGCCAGTCGAACGAGTCGCGCCAGACGGCGATCTTCCCGTCGCGCACGGTGAAGCGGCCGTAGACCCAGAAGCAGGCGGCGAAGCGGCCGAAGCTGAGCTCGTCGATACGGTCCGTGATCACGACGTCGTCGCCCTCGATCGCCACGTGGTTGAAGTGGACGTCGAAGCCCATGCGTCCCGGGCGCAGCGCAGGGCGGGCGATGCGCTCGAGGGCGGCCCGCCCGTGAATGGTGGGCAGCGAGACGTTGATGTACTCGAGGTCGTCGGTCACCAGGTCGAGCGCGGCGTCGAGGTCGTAGTCGGCCAGCGCCAGGAGGAAGTCGACGACGACCTCCCCGGCGCTGTGCCTCGCCTCCGGTCGAAGACCCGTTTCCCGCCGCCGGCTCGGTCTCGCTCACGTCTTCAGTGTGCTCTCGGTGACCATGGCTCCGCTACCCCATCCCGCTGGTCCGACCTGTGCGCTGATCACGACACCTGAGCTCGAGGAATTCCCGGGGCCGGCGTGGCTCCAATCGGTGGTGCTGATGTCGCCACGGTGGTGTGGAACTGCGTGCAGGTCACGTGGTTGAGGTTGCCGACCTCGTTGTGGCAGCCGGTGATGGTCGTGCCCACCACGGCGAAAAGGGCGATCCAGAGGAGCAGCCCGAGGACGCCGAGGAAGCCGAGGATGAGGCCGGCCAGGGCCATGCCCTCGCCGCTTTCATGTCCGCCGCTCTGCCGGATCTGTCGCCGCGCCACGAAGCCGAAGATGACCGCGAGGATGGATCCGATCCCGAACACCCAGACGATGCCGAGCACCAGCGACGCCACGGCCAGTGCGTTGGTTCTCTGCCCGACGAGGACCACGGGCGCGCCCGGGTAGACGGTCGGGCTTGCGGGCGCCCCACCGTAAGCCGGGGGCGGCAGAGATGGGACGGCGTACGCGTACCCCGGTGACGGGGGAGGTGGCAGGGCGTCCGCATCAATCGGCGGTGGCGGAGCTGGCGTGGCGTCCGCCGCGGACGACAGCCAGCGGTCGTCCACATCCGGCACAGAACGCGGCGTCGTCGGTGGCGCGACGACCGCAGCTCCCGCAGAAACTGGGGGTGGAGGTCATGGCTGCGACACCGCGAGATGGGCAGCCCTCGTTCGCCGACTGCCGTTCATCGACCAACCCCAATCTTTGCCAATTCCGCCCGAAATGTAGCCCAGGAGCACTTCGGGCCTCCCTATCATTGGCCGCGTCCGGGGAGCTGGCACGCGTGCCAGCGAAAGGGGAGGCTGCCATGGCGTCTTGTGCTTCGTGCGGGACCGAAGGCGTGGCCGGTGAGCAGTTCTGCCGTAGCTGCGGGGCCGCGCTCCCGATGCCGATGCCGACAGCGGGCATGCCACCGCCGATGCCGACGGCGGGCATGCCACCGCCGATGGCCCCGCCCCCGGGCATGCCCCCTCCGCCCCCGGGCATGGCGGCTACGGCTCCCGGCATCCACATCAGTCAGTTCGGTCCGTTGGCCAACTGGGCACCCGCGCCCTGGGCATTCTCATCGACATCCTCATCATCCTCGTGGCCGACATCGTCTTCATCGTCCTGGCGGCCATCGTGCATCCACTGGTGTTCCTGACTCTGGATCGTGGGTCTGCTCGGCTGGCTGTTCATGGCCTGGCAGGTCGGCGAGACCGGTCAGTCGCCCGGCATGCGCGTCGTCGGTCTCAAGTGCGTGCAGAACCAGACCGGACAGGTCCTCGGCTTCGGCATGGGCGTGGTGCGCGGGCTGGCCAACATCATCAACTCCATCATCTGTTACATCGGCTGGCTCTTCCCGCTCTGGGACAATCAGCGCCAGACGGTGGCCGACAAGATCATGAGCACCTACGTCGTGACGGTGCCCAAGCAGCCGTTCAGCCTGCTTCCCGCCTTCGTAGGCCGACACCGTGGCTGCGCTCACGGCCGCCCGCTACGAGTTCGATCTCAGCCGTCTGCGCGTTCCCGGGGCTGGCGCTGCTCGTCGGCGGCGCCGCGGCCGCGCATCTGCCCGAGACCTGGGGTCTGCCCTGCCCGTTGCGCGCCACGACGGGCGTGCCCTGCCCGTTTTGCGGCACCACCACGTCGGTGCGTGATGCGCTCGGTGGGCACGTCGGCGCGGCCTTCGCGGCCGCCCCGCTCGGCCTGGCCGTCATCGTCTTGGCCGTGCTCGGCGTGCTCCGGCTCGGGCCCGAGCGCCTACGCGTACCCGTGGTCGCGCTCTGCGCCCTGCTCGGCGCCGAGTGGGTGTTCGAGCTCCATCGCTTCCACGTGCTCTTCTGAACGATCGCCTCGCCGCCGTCCGGCGCCAGAGCCAGGGACCGACGGCCAGCCCGACGAGGACCACGAGCGTCAGCACGAACAGCGCGGTGTACGAACCGAATCCCGCGTAGCTGAACGTCACCGTGTGGACGCCCGGTCCGACCACGACGCCGACCAGGGCGGGCGCCACCATGACGGTGGGGGCCGGGTGCCCGTCGACCGTGGCCGTCCAGCCGGGGTCGTAGGACGCGCTCAGCACCACGGTGGCCCGTCGCCTGGTGGAGACGACGGCCTGCGCCTGTCCGTTCGCCATGTCGGCCGACTGGTGCACGACGTGTCCGGGCGGCCCGAGCAACGCGGCCGGGTCGGACGCGGTAGGGGTGGCGGCCTCGGACCCGTTGAAGGCGACCGTCGAGGTCGCGGTCCTCGTTGATGCAGCGGCGACTCGAGCAGGGTCTCGCTCTTGGTGCCGACGTCGGCCCGGTTGGCCTCGAGCACGCCGGTGGTGTCGTAGACGTGGATGTACCCGCTCTCGGGCAGCGAATACAGGCAGTACTCGCCCGAGCAGCCGACCTTGTCGGCCGCGACCGGCGACGCCATGGCCTCGGGGAGGATGAGGTAGCCGATGCCGAACAGCGGGTAGTCGCCCGGGTTGGTGTCGTCGAAGAAGTATTCGGGGTCGGTCATGAGCGACGCCGTGCGCAGCGTGTAGCCGACCTCGTCGACGTCCTTGCTCTCGAGGTACTTGAACACGGGGACGGCGCCCACGGTGAAGTCCGTGCCCCAGTTCGTCGGCGAACCGGCATAGACCCGGCCCCGCGGGTGCGCCTTGACGTAGTCGATCAACTGATCGATCTGCGGTCCCTCCTGTGCGTCGGCCTGGGCCTGGAGCGACACGTTCGTCGCGTTGTGGTGGTCGTAGGTGCCGATGTTCCACCACGCCGGCGAGAGGCCGATCACCAGCGCCACGATGCACAGGCCGGCCACCAGGCCCGAGCCCGTCGGGTGGCGGGCCCAGCCCCGCCGGTCCTCGGGGAGCAGATGCGCGACCTCGTTGACCACGAAGCGCCCGATGGTGACGATGGCCACGCCGGCCAGCAGGATCCCCGAGAGCTGCACGCCCATTTCGAAGCGGCGGATGAAGATGTCGCTGCTCCCCGGCACGACCTTGTAGAGGACGCCCCAGGTCGTCCGCCCGAAGGTCATGAGGAGCGTGACCACCCAGATGGTCACGAGGGCCCGGCCGGCGAGCGAACGTGCGCCAGCGGGCGAGGCAGACCACGAGGCCCACGCCGCACCAGGATCGTGACGACCGGGAAGGTGCGCTGGAAGTCGTAGAGCTGTGCCGCTGATCAACCACCACAGGACCGTTCGGTGCGCCGTAGCCGTTCTCCAGCGGCGTCCCGTGCAGGATCTGGTTCTGCGCCGCCCAGTTCCATTGGGCCACAGCGGGTAGATCACCCAGAGCGAGGCGGCCAGCGCCCCCGCGCCGATGGCCACGGCGCGCAGCAGTCGACGCTTGAGGTCCGAGGGCATCAGGAAGGGCCAGACCACCAGCGGCACGAAGGCCAGGTAGCCCGTCTCGAAGTGCAGGGCCACCGTCAGCATGATGAAGAGGACGGCGGGGAAGATGGCGCGCAGCGACCGCAACGATCGATAGGTGAAGCCCCACGCCAACGGCAGGGTCCACGACGGCCCACAGCTGGGTCCACACGCCGTAGCCCGCCCAGACGTACGCCTTGTCCTCGTAGCCGATGCCGGCCGCACGACGACGAGGAACGGTGCGACGGCAGCCGCGCCGGCCGCCGTCCAGCGACTGAGGCCGAACAGCCGGGCGCACCAGTAGACGGCCAGCGGCCACAGGGCGAGCAGGAGGTAGAGGGACCAGCGGAACACGGTGTCGGGGTCGATGACCGTCCCGATCGTCCCGGCGGTCATGGCCGGCAGGCTCTGGTAGTGCAGGAACTGGGGTGAACCAAGGCCGAGGTAGGGGAACCAGCTGGTGAGGGGGAGGTGGCCCTTCCTTGATGCGACTCGCCGCGAAGCGGACCATCTGCTCGTGCATGGAGCTGTCGTCGAGGTACGGGCACCGCCGTCAGCTCGGATCGCAACTCGACCAGACCCCAGATGCAGGAGATCGCCAGAATGCACCACGGGCCGAGCCTGGCCAGGAGCCAGCCCTGCGCCGGTCCGGCTTCGGGCTCGAGCGGTGCCTGCGCCGCCGTCTCGGGCGGCGTGGTGGTGGCGCTCACGCCGCAATCGACTCGGGCCGGGGGTGAAGCACCGCACCATGATGCCGGTCAGCGCTGACGAAAGGGGCGTCTGGTCTCTCTGGAGCACGCGGAGGAGCTCTTCGTACGGGCCCAGCAGGAAGGCCCGATCGCCCGCGGCGAAGACGGTGCCCCGGCGGGGCGGGTGCTCGAGCGCACCGTCGGACGGCCCGGCTGAGCGCAATGACTCGCGTCTGCGCGGACAGGTCCTGCATGGCCAGACCCTGCAGTCCGCCGTTGGGTGCCACGGTCAGCGCGCCGACCAGGAACGGCTGTTGGTCGACGTAGAACGTGCTGAGAACCTCGAGACCCAGGGCAGCCCCGACGAACCACGGCGCCGCCAGCGCCGACGTCGAGCGCACGTGTTGGAAGCCGAAGCTCCGCTCCATCATCTGGGCGAGCTCGCGGTCGAACACTCGGAGGGCGACCGGGACGTCGTCCCAACGTGCCCCGAGGGACTCACGGACCGACAGGCCCGTCTCGATGTTGGTCAGGTCGGCGCTGGTGAGGACGGCCACCGCCTTGGCGTCCGCGATGTTCACCATGTGGTGCGTCTGCACCTGCGTGGCATCCGCGATCACGACGGGCACGCCGAGGGCGCGGGCCTGGGCCAGGTAGCGGTTGTCGGTGTCACGTTCGATCACCACGACGCGCTGGCCTTCCGAGACCAGCCCGCGCACCACGCTGATCCCCACCGACCCCAGACCGATCACGATCACGTGGTCGGTCATGCCCGGCACCTGCCGGCGACCGAGGGAGCGCTCGATGCGCCGGCTGACCAAGATGTTCGTGAAGAGCGCGAAGGCCGTCGACACCAGTGCCACCCCGGCCACGATGAGCACGATCCCGCACGCCATCATCCACGCGGGCTGGTGGGAGAACGTGTAGTCGCCGTAGCCCACCGTGGCCACCGTCTCGACCGCGAAGTACAGCGACGCCAGGACGCCGAGGTGCTGAGCTCTGCCCGGCTGGCCGGTACGTGAAGTGCAGCAGCACGGTGGCCAGCACCAGCAACGCCAGCAGCGAGCCGGCCACGACCGCCAGTGCCTTGTTGCCCTCCTCGAGGGCGATGCCGACCTGAAGACGAGCTCGACGGAGCAGGCCGACACGCCGGGCCGGCACTGCCGGTCGACGACCTGGCGTCGATGCCCACGTGGCGCAGTTCGTCGGCCGTGCCCAGCACGGCCACCCGGTCGCCGGCGACCAGCGCGTGGTCGCGACCGGGGCACTGGGCCATGGGCGAGCCGTCCGCCGGCATGATGGCGACCGGCGCCAGGTTGCCGAAGTGCCCCCGGAACGTGCCGTGCGCGTAGTCGGACGCCTCCACCTCGAGCTGCACCACGGCGAAGTCGACCCCGTCCAGCTCGATGTCGTGGGCCTGCCGTCCCAGGCAGGCCTCGACGAAGGAGGGGCCGGCCAACGTGGCCACGTCGAGCACGCTGCCGGGTCCCGAGACCCGGCCCAGCGCCCGGGCCACCGCCGGGTTGGCGAGCTCGACGACGAGGGTCACCTCGGGGCGCAGCTCGCGCACGCGCAGCGCCGTCTCGAGGGTGTGGATCTCGTCCACCTCGACGCAGACGACCGCCACCGCTCCGTCGAGGCGTGCTTCGGCGAAACCCTCGCCTCGGTAGGCGTGCCGACGGATGTGCTCCACGCCCCAGTCCTGGAGCGCCCGCGAGAAGCGTGGATCGGCATCGTCATCGATGACCACCACGCGGGTCCCGCTCAGGTGGAACTGCTCCACCGTGCGCAGGCCCACACCCTGGAGGCCGCAGACAATCACGTGTCCCGGGCCGGCGTCCCCTTCCATTGGGGCATGTTGCCAACCTCGATGCGTCCGCAGGTTGCCGCTCCGTGAATTGATGCTCTCGGTCGCTCCATCGGGTGCAGTCGGGACAGTGCGATCCCTGAGGTCGGCGCCCTCTACCCTTGGAGCCCGTCGGGGCTGTAGCTCAGTGGTCAGAGCAGGGGACTCATAATCCCTGGGTCGTGGGTTCGATCCCCACCAGCCCTACGAAATCCCTGGTAGACCGTGATCTCGGCCTAGGTGAGGCGACCCCGGGATCGTGTACCGGCTCGAAGGCGCGCCGGGTCTGGGCTGCCGCTAATGGTCGAAGTCGTAGCCAGCCAGGAAGGGGTTGGCTTCGATGAGGGCATCCACCTCTTGACGTTCGGCAGCTGACCATGGGACTTGATCGCGCGTGCGCGAGGCGCTGCGGGCGATCCGTGTACACGCCGCGGTGTAGGCGGGCGGTGCGTCAACGCCCAGGAATGCGCAGAGTTGTGTGAGGTGGTGTCCTGGCGCGTCGACGAAGCTCTCGTAACGGACATCGAAGAGCTCGTCGGGTCGCAGTCGAGCCCTGACGTCGTCGACGGCTCTCGTGAGGCGGCGGTAACCCTCGATCGCGCTGCGCAGATCGCGTTGCTCCGGCGAACTTCTGCTTCTGTCGACGTCGCATGGTGGCGATATTGTCGAAGGGGTTCCTCAGGATGTGCAGGACGCGGATCGGAACGCCTGCGTTGTGCCGAACTTCATCGAGAAGTTTCGGTCTTGCTGGCGAGACGACGCGTCGATCGCCCGGCTTTCTTGTCTCCGATGACACGAAGGCGCTCGAATGTCCCTTGATGCTGGCCGGGTACGGAGTAGTCGAAGCCCGTCCACTGGTAGCCCCTCATGGCAAATCGCTGCTCGTTTTTGAGGATCTGGGAGAAGATGATGTTGCGCGGTAGGCCGAGCTTGAACAGGTAGAGAGCGTCCAGTTCGTTACTGATGACGATCTCGGGGTGCGCGTTCAGTGTCGCTCCAACGAGCGTGGAGCCGCTGCGCGCACCCCCGATGAAGATGCAGTACGAGCTCACTTGAGCAAACGTCTTGTGGACGCGGACATGATCGAGGGTCGACCGACCAGCAGAGCGGAGTTTCGCGGCCGAAGCGGCCAAGCCCTTGGCCTTGGCGTGGCCGATGACAGCCTGTGTACTCATCGCACCGTCGCCCGAAAGGCAAGCGTCATCACCGCAAAGGGGTTGTCGTCGGCGACCACCGCGAGATCGGATTCGACGCGTGGCGCCGAGTCGAAATGCCGTTGGAAGCCCGCGCGTATGCCGGGAGTTGTCGGCGGGACGAGAACCCGCAAACTGGCGAACGGGATGCCCCCGCGTTCCGACCATGAGTGGAGGCGAACATAGCGATGCAAGCTGAGGTGGCCCTCTGTCGACGATGAGATTCCGCCAAGACTGGGCCTAGAATTACGTGAGGTTGCGCGTGCTCCTGTGAAGGAGAGATGGGGAGGGTGTGTTTTGCCTGAGGAACCCGTCTCGGCAGAGATCTCGTCCACGCCTCACGCAGTCCTCCGCCGGGCGGCGCAGCCTCGATCCGAAGCGCCAACGCCCTGACTCTGGCGATGTATCCCTTGGGTTTTATCCCTTGGCTTCTTCCTTCCCCGCCGCCCAGGCGACGGCCCCACCCGTCAGGTTCTCCGCCGTCCACCCGGCGTCGCTCAGCGCCTGGGCCGCCGCCGCCGAGCGCCCGCCCACGTGGCAGGCCACCACAATGGTCCGCTCGCGGGGGATCTCCTCGAGCCGGTCGCCCAGCTGGCCCGAGCGGGATGTTGACCCCGATCGGGTAGGCCCAGGCCTCCACCTCGTCCGGCTCGCGCACGTCGAGGAGGAAGACGTCCTCGCCACGGGCGATCCTGGCTTTGACCTCGTCCGGTTCGACTTCGCTGTAGGGCACGGGAACCACGCTACGACACCGGCCCGCGTGCCCCGGGTCGTGCCGTCACCCCCGGTACGCTGGACCGCGATGCTGCCCAGGAAGTTCCTCAACCAGGACGAGGAGCTGCTGGCCGAGTTGCGCCCGCACTGGATCTTCCTCTTCGGCCCTCTCTTCACGTCTCTCGGGACCTGGGCCGTGATCATCGTCATCGTGATCCTCTGGCACAACGCGCCGAGCTGGACGAACTACCCGTTCCTCATCCTCGCCCTCATCCCCGGTCTGTGGCTTCTCGGCCGCTACGTCCGCTGGCGCTCGTACATCATCGCCCTGACCTCGACCCGCATCCTGGTGCGCCAGGGCATCTTCGGGCGCGACACCGTGCAGCTCCGCCTGCAGCGCATCGTCGAGGTCAACCTGCGCCAGGCCCTCATCGAGCGCGTCCTCCAGTGCGGCAGCCTGCTCATCGACGTCCAGGGCGAGGACAACACGCTCACCCTCGAGTACGTGCGCAAGCCGGCCGTCGTGCAGCGCGTCATCAACTCGCAGATCAACGAGATCGTCGGCGGCGGCGAGCGCGAACCCATCCCCGAGGACATGCTCCCCTTCGACCAGCGATCCCGCAGTCGGGCTCGTCCCGAGGAGACCGACGACGATGGACGCCCATCGCACCCCGCCGTTCGGCCAGGCGCGCGGTCACGTCCGACGACGCAGGCGATGCCGATCAGGACGCCACCGATCCGGGCTCCGCACCATCCGTCGCCGCGTCGGTTCCGGCCGCGCCGGCAGCCACCAGCTGCGGCCCCGGCGCCGGCGGCGACGCAAACGCCGGATCCCTCCTCGCCGGCAGCCATTTCGACGTCCGGGACCGGCTCATTCAGCTCGACGATCTCCGCAAGCGCGGCATCATCTCCGAGGAGGAGTTCGCCGCCAAGAAGACCGAACTGCTCAATCGCATCTGAACCCACGGCGCGGGATCGCCGCGTCCGTCCTCGGAGCTACTCGGGGATGCTGGCGCGCAATTCAGTATCCCAATACCGTTGGACGGTCACTACGAACTGGCCACCATCGCCGACCTGACCACCAAGGAGACGGTCACGGAGAGCGACTCTCCGGTCCCGGATTCGGCGATCTCCATCGGCGCCGACTCGACCGTCCCGACGGAGCAGTTCGCCAAGGCTGTATTCACCAAGGTGCAGGTCAACGGGCAGTACCTGAACGCCGTGCCGTCGACCCAGTACAACCTCCTCAACGGGGCCAAGACGCTGATCAAGACGTCTGGGATCGCCAGCCTCGGCGACTCTTTCAGCCTCACCTACAAGCACTCCAGCTGAGCGGGGGCCGGGACGGGGCTCTGCCTCGTCCCGGCTACCGTGGGCTCCGTGAGCGCCACTCGATACCGCTGTGACGGCTGCGGCAACCTCACGCGCTTCGACGTGACGGTGTCGCAAAAGACCAAGGCCTTCCACCACTACTCCGTGGGCGGCGAGCTGCAGGTCGAGGACGAGCAGATCCTGTCGCGCCACGTCGACGAGGTCGTGTGCCGCTGGTGCGGCCACGGGCGCAGCGTGGTCGAGATCGACGAGGCCACCGAATCGGTGTCGTGACCGAGCCGCCGGCCGAGATCCTGCGCCGGCTGCGTCCGATCCCGACCTACACCGGTCAGCCGGCCACCCGCCCCCATGACGTGGTGGGCGTGGGCCTCGACGGCGCCCCGCGCACTGTCGCCTTGGCTGAGGCCGCCGCCCCGCTTCTGCTCCTCTTCCTCGCGGCGGACTGCAACGGCTGCCGCGACCTCTGGGCCGCCTTGCCCGAGATCGAGGCGGGGCTCGAAGGCCGGGCCCGCCTGGTCGTGCTGACCAAGGGTCCCGAGGTCGAGGATCCGGCACGGGTGGCCGCCTTGGCCGGCGCGGCGCTGGAGCGGCCCGGGATCGAGCTGATCATGAGCGGGGCCGCCTTCGCGGAGTACCGGGCCGCGGCGCCCTTCTTCGTCGTCGTCGACTCGCAAGTCCGTGCGCACCGAAGGGGTGGCCTGGGGCGTCGACGAGACCGTGCGTGCCGCGCTGGCCGGCCTGGCTCGGGACTGAACAGGCATGGAGACCGGCGCTGTCACAGCCCTCGTTCACGATGACGGCAGACAGAGAGGGTCAGTGACATGCCGATCACCACGGACAACAGGGACACCACCATCGAGCCCGAGGGCGGGCTCACCATTGACTGCGAATGCTGCACGCTGCGCAACACCAACGCCTGCGACGACTGCGTCGTCAGCTTCCTCCTCGGGAGGGAGCCCGACGACGCCGTGGTCATCGACGCCGACGAGGCCCGGGCCATGCGGTCGCTCGCCAAGGCCGGCCTCGTTCCCACGCTGCGCTTCAGGGACCAGGCCGGGTGAGCGACCGCGGGGCGGCGCCCGTGAGGCGCCACCTCTTCGTCACCAACGACTTCCCGCCCAAGGTGGGAGGCATCCAGAACTACCTGTGGGACCTCTGGCAGCCGGCTCGATCCGGCGAGCTACGTGGTGTTGACCGCCAGCTCCGATCCCGGCGCCGCTGACTTCGACCGGGTGCCAGGCCGAACGGGGCGTGCGCATCGAGCGGGTGCCCGAGTCCATCTTGTTCTTCCCGACGCCCGGTGCGTTGGCGGCAGTCCGCCGTTGCGTCGAGCAGTACGACATCGATCTGGTCTTGTTGGACCCGGCCCTGCCGTTGGGACTCCTGGGTCCGCGCCTCGCCGTGCCCTACGGCGTGATCCTGCACGGGGCCGAGGTGACGATCCCCGGACGGTTGCCCGGCACGCGCCACGCGCTGGCCCGCGTGCTTGGAGGGCGCCGCCCTCGTCGTCTCGGCCGGCGGGTATCCCGCCGCCGAGAGGCTCGCCGGGCCGCCCCGGCCATGACGGCGCCGGTGATCGAGATCCCGCCTCCGGTCGACGCCGACGCCATCGTCCCGCTCGACGACGACGCGCGGACCGCCGTGCGCGCCCGTCTGGGCCTTCCCACCGCCGGTCCGCTGGTGGCCAGCGTGAGCCGCCTCGTCCCGCGCAAGGGCATGGACGTGCTCCTCGAGGCGGCGGTCCGACTGGCCCCCTCCTATCCCGACCTCGTCGTGGCGGTGGCCGGGGGTGGGCGCGAGCTCGAGCGCCTGCGCCGCCAGGCCGCCCGCAGCCCGGTGACCGTCCAGGTGCTTGGGCCGGGTGAGCGACGAGGACCGGGCCGGGCTGCTCGCCGCGGCCGACGTCTTCGTCATGGCCTGTCGCAACCGCTGGTTCGGGCTCGAGCAGGAGGGGTTCGGCATCGTGTTCCTGGAGGCCGCCGCAGCGGGGGTGCCCCAGGTGGCCGGGGCCAGCGGCGGCGCCCACGAGGCCGTGCTCGACGGGGTGACCGGCCTGGTCGTGCGCCATCCCGAGGATCCGGGGGCGGTGGCCGAGGCCCTGCGCACCCTGCTGGCCGACCCGGCGCGGGCCCGCCGGATGGGGGAGGCCGCCCGGGTCCGGGCGCGGGATACCTTCGCTCCCGACGTTCTCGCTTCTAGGCTGGCCGACGCCCTGACCGGAGTGGCAATCTGACGCAGCACCCGGCGGGTGCGACAGACAGGAAGGAACCCCTCACCGTGGCCGATACCGCCACCGAGCACATGTCGGTAGCCGCACCGCCCCAGCGGTGCTACGACATCGCCGCGGACCTCGAGCGCTATCCCGAATGGGCGGACGACATGAAGGAGGTCGAGGTCAAGGAGCGGGACGAGCAGGGGCGACCGCTCCTGGTGACCTTCCGGGCCGCCGCCTTCGGGCGCAGCACCACCTACACCCTGGCCTACGACTACTCCGATGCGCCGCACGTCCTCGCGTGGAAGCTGACCCAGGGCGACATCACGACCAAGCTCGACGGGAGCTACGTCTTCGACCCGGGCGAGGGCGGTGGCACCGACGTGACGTACCACCTCGAGGCGGAGCTCCGGGTGCCCATCCCGGGCTTCATCAAAATGCGGGCCACGAGCCGGATCATGTCCATCGCCATGCGCGAGCTGAAGGCGCGGGTCGAGTCCACCTCGTGAGCGAGGGCGCCGGCCCCTCCGGCGGTGCCGGCGTCACCTACGGGATCGACATCGGGGGCACCAAGGTCCTCGGCGTCGCCCTCAGCGCGTCCGACCGGATCATCGGCGAGGCCCGGGTGCCGACCCCGTCGGGGTCCCGGGAGATCATCGGGAGCCATGTGGCCGATGCCGTGGCGGTCGTCGTGGCCGACCTCGACCAGGCGCTGGGCTCGTCCGCCGCCGCCGGTGGGCGTGGGCGCCCCCGGCATGGTCGATCGTCAGGGGCGCCTCTGCTTCGCCCCCAACCTGCCCCAGGCCCAGGGGGTCGACTGGACCGAGCTCGTCGGCGGGCGACTGCCCGGGCGCTCGGTGCTGATCGAGAACGATGCCAACTTCGCCGTCCTGGCCGAGCACCGCCTCGGCGCGGCGTCGGGTTTCGATCACGTCGTCCTGGTCACCCTCGGGACCGGCATCGGCGGCGGCATCGTGATCGACGGCAGGGTCCAGGTGGGCGCGGCCGGCTTCGCCGGTGAGATCGGCCACATGGTGGTCGACCCGGCCGGACCGGCCTGCCCGTGCGGGCGCCGGGGCTGCTGGGAGCGCTTCGCCTCCGGCGCCGGGCTCGGGATGCTGGCCCGCCAGGCCGCGCTGGCCGGACGGCTCGACGCCGTGGTGCACCTGGCCGGCGGCGATCCCGAGAGCGTGCGGGGCGAGGACGTCTCGGCCGCCGCCGAGGCAGGCGACCCGGCGGCCCAACAGGTGATCCGCGAGGTCGGCTCCTGGGTGGGCTTCGGTCTGGCCAACCTGGCCTGCGTCACCGACCCCGAGTGCTTCGTGCTGGGCGGCGGCCTGGTCCACGCGGGCGACCTCCTCATCGAATCGGCCCGCAGCACCTTCGCCGAACTCGTCGAGGGCGGGGGCCGCCGTCCGGCCGTGCAGATCGTGCCGGCCGCCTTCGGCGAGCGCGCGGGCGCCGTCGGCGCCGCGTTGGGGGCGCGGCAGGGAGGGCTGTGGTGATCCGGGCCGGTGTGGTCCTGCCCACCTTCCGCGACAGCCCCGACGACGCGTTCGCCGCGGCGGAGGAGGCCGTGGCCGCCGGCATCGACGGGCTGTTCTGTTACGACCATCTGTGGCCCATGGGCCAGCCCGAGCGGCCCGCCCTGGCCCCGTTCCCGCTCCTCGGCGCGCTGGCCGCTCGGTTCGGTCCGAGTCGCGACGGCACGGGCGACGGACCCTACTTCGGGACGCTGGTCGCCCGCATCGGTCTCGTGCCCAATGCCGTGCTGGCCGCCGAGTTCCGGGCGCTGGCCCGCCTGGCCCCCGGCCGGGTCATCGCCGGCTTGGGCACCGGCGACCGCCTGAGTGCGGACGAGAACCGGGCCTACGGCATCCCGTTTCATCCCGCCGCCCAACGGCGGGCCGAGGTGGTCGCGCTGGCCCGCGAGCTGACGAGGCGAGGGGATCGCCGTCTGGGTGGCGGGGGGACCGGCGGGGCGGGTGGACGAGGCGCGTGCGGCGGGCGCCGCACTCAACGTGTGGGATTCCGATCCCGCGCTGGTCACGGAGCGCTCGACCGGAGCCGAGGCGCTCGAGGTCACCTGGGCCGGACCGCCTCCCGAGAGTGCGCCGGCCATGGCCGAGACGGTGGAGCTCATGGCCGACGGCCGGAGCCACCTGGGTTGTCTTCGGCTGGCCCGTCGACGTGGAGGCGCTGGCCGCCGCCGCGCACGCCGCGTCGCCGGCCCCATCGTCAGGGGCGGTCGGCCTGCAGCCGTAGACTTCTCCGATGGAGTTCCGTCGCATCAACGGGCTGCCGCCCTACGTCTTCGCCACCATCAACGATCTGAAGGCGGACTCGCGGCGAGCCGGACGCGACGTGATCGACCTCGGGTTCGGGAATCCCGACCTGCCCTCGCCCGACGTGGCGGTGGGCAAGCTGGCCGAAGCAGCCCACAACCCGCGCAACCACCGCTACTCGGCCTCGCGGGGATCCCCAAACTGCGCAGCGCCATCACCGACCTCTACAAGCGCAAGTTCGACGTCGACCTCGACCCCGACTCCGAGGTGGTCACCACGATCGGCGCCAAGGAGGGTTTCTCGCATCTGATGTGGGTCCTGGTCGGACCGGGGGACACCGCGCTCGTGCCGTCGCCCTCCTATCCGATCCACATCTGGGGGCCGCTCTTCGCCGGCGCCGACGTGCGCCAGGTTCCCCTGCGCGGGCCCGACGTCGAGTCGCTCGGCGCGCCCGACCCAGGCGAGGCGTTCTTCGACGGGCTCATGCACGCGTGGGAGGAGTCGTGGCCCAAGCCGCGCGTCATCGTCCTCTCCTTCCCGCACAACCCCACCACCGCGTGCGTCGACCTGAGCTTCATGGAACGCCTGGTGGCCTTCGCCCGCGAGCACGACACCGTGTTGGTGCACGATTTCGCCTACGCCGATCTCGGGTTCGACGGCTACGAGCCGCCGTCCATCCTCCAGGTCCCGGGCGCCAAGGAAGTGGCGGTCGAGCTCTACACCATGACCAAGTCGTTCTCCATGGCCGGCTGGCGGGTGGGCTTCGTGGTCGGCAACCCCGAGATCGTCCAGGCGCTGACCAAGCTGAAGACCTACCTCGACTACGGGACGTTCCAGCCGATCCAGATCGCCGCCATCGTCGCCATGAACGAGGCGCCGGACTATCCCAAGGAGATCAACCAGATCTACCGGTCGCGCCGTGACGCCCTGTGCGACGGGCTCAACCGCATCGGCTGGCAGCTGGCCAAGCCGCGGGGGACGATGTTCGTCTGGGCTCCGATTCCCGAGCCGTATCGGGAGATGGGTTCGCTGGAGTTCGCCAAGTACCTGATCAGTGAGGCCGATGTGGCCACCTCGCCCGGAGTCGGCTTCGGCCCCGGGGGCGATGGCCATGTGCGTTTCGCTCTCATCGAGAACGAGCAGCGCATCGGCCAGGCCGTGCGCAACCTCCGGGCCGCGCTCACCAAACTGGGGTAGGAGAGTCCGGGACCGAATCGGCCCGCGTTCTCCCGAACGAGAGGGCGCCGATCGGACGCATTCTCAGGTTGTCTCAAGATGGGTCGGCCAGTATCCCGCCATGGCGCTGTCCGCCTCCTCTGTCGCGCCGAGCGCCGCGCCGACCCTGCCGCCGCTGGGCCCGGCGTCGGATCGCGGCCCGTACCTGGGGCAGTTCGACTCGTATCGGGTGATCGCCTGCTGCGCCGTAGTGCTGCAGCACTCGCTGCTGTGGAACATCGCCGTCGGGAACACGGCGGCGTGGGCGTTCGTGATGTTGCTGCACTTCAGCCGAACCGCCTTCTTCTTCCTCACCGCCTTCGTGCTGACCTACTCGGAGATCCACCGGCCGCGGTCGGTCCGCGAATTCTGGGCTCGGAGATACCTGGAGATCGGCGTCCCGTTCCTCGTGTGGACCGGGATCTACTGGCTCTTCACCATGATCGACAGCAACGCGTGGGACCAGGCGTGGTCGCTGCTCTGGAACTATCTCGTCTTCGGCTATTACCAGCTCTACTTCGTCGTCGTCCTGCTCCAGCTCTATCTGGTGTTTCCCTGGTTGCTCCGCCTACTGCGCGCCAGCAAGCACCACGTCGCCGTCATGGTGGTCAGCCTGCTGTTCGCCCTGGCCCTGGCGGCCGACCTCCACTACACGCAGTACTTCGGCGTTGTGGGGAGGGTCACCCACTCCATCGCCTCGGTCTGGCCCTGGGCCCGCGATCCGATCACCTACCAGGAACAGTTCGTGGCCGGTGTCCTGGTGGCGCTGCATTTCGACGAGGTCCGAGCGTTCGTGGAGCGGCGCTGGCGCGCGGTGATCGCGCTGGGCGTGGTGGTCGGCATCGCGGCGACCATGTGGTACCTCATCGCGGTGTGGACCGGATCGGACACCGGGCACGCGTCGGACCTCTACCAGCCGATCGCCTTCTTGTGGTTCACCGCGGCCGTGGCGGCGCTCGAGTGCGGGACCTGGGCCTGGTACCGACGCCAGCTGCGCCGAGCCGGGATCCCGCGCCGCTGGCCCCGCGTCTTCTCGGCCGAATACCTTGCGGGCCTGACGGGCGGCATCTTCTTCTGCCACGTCCTCTTTCTCAATCTCGTCCGGACGGGACTCGGTGACGCCGGCGTCTCGGCCCATCTGGATTGGGCGGAACTCGTGGGGCTCACCTTCGTGCTGACGATGGGTTGCGCGGCAGTGTGCACGGGTGTGCTCCTGCGCACGCCGCTCAGTTGGGTGCTCACCGGACCGGTCCGGGCCGAGCAACGAGCGCGCCTCGGTGTCGACGGGCTATCAGCTGAAACTCAGAAGCAGAGCGACGGCCCGCTGCAACCGGCGGTTGCGTGATCCTCATTCATCACTGAGCGACCGTGCCAGGCAGTCCTCATGATTTCCTTATGAAGTCCTCATCAGCCTCTCGCTCCACTCCCAGTGCTGGCACAGAGTCACCCGCCATTGTGAAGGGAAGTGAAACAACAACGTAACTCCGGGAACACGATCTGGCTCTTGCGCCACGGTGAGAGCACGTGGAACGCGTCCGGACTCGTGCAGGGTCAGGCGGATGGGCCGATGCTCAACAAGGCGGGCCAAGAACAGGTCGCAGCGGTCTCGGAGGTCGTGAGTCGGCTGCCCATCGGTTCGATCATCTCGAGCGACTTGGACCGCGCCCAGGAGACGGCGTCCATCGTCGGCCAGAAGCTGGACATGTCCTGGACCTGTGACAGCGACTTGCGCGAGCGCGACTTCGGCTACGCCCAAGGCAGGCCGCTGCAGAACCTCCGCTCCGATTGGTCGGGTGTCGAGGATGGTCGAGTGGTCAACGCGGATGCGCGTCCGCCCGGCGGCGAGTCGCTGCACGACCTGAGTGCACGCGTCGACCGGTTCTTCTGCCGGTTGGCGGAGCAACCGCGCCGTGGCGATGTCCTTGTTGTCACCCATGGGGGGGTCATCCGGGTCGCTCTGGCGAAGTGTGACCGGGTACCCGTTTCCAAGATGGCGTGGGGTCCTGTGCCCAACGCCGGACTGTGGTCGGTCGGTACCCACGAGATCTGTCCATCCAACCTGCTATCGAGCGTCTGAACTGCGAGGAGCGTCACATGCGGCCAACAGCATTGGAACTGCCAGTACGAGCGTCCAAGCCCCGAACCAAGGGCCACACCATGATGGTCGACGGCGGTCTTCCCACCCGCTACTTCGAGGACCTCGTCCAGAGTGGCGCCGAGTTTCTCGATTTCGTGAAGTTCGGCTGGGGCACGGCACTCGTCACCAAGGATCTCCAGCGCAAGATCGACGTGCTCGATGAGGCCGGGGTGGACTACTACTTCGGCGGCACCCTCTTTGAGAAGTTCGTCTTGCAGGATCGCTTCGACGACTTCCGGGACCTCTGCCAGAGCTACGCGCTGCGTTTCGTCGAGGTCTCCAACGGCACCATCAGCCTCTCAGGCATGGAGAAGGTCGGCTACATCAGAAAGCTGGCCGATGACTTCCAGGTCATCTCGGAGGTCGGGTTCAAGGATGCGGAGCGTTCGGAGCGCCTGGCCCCTGGGCGCTGGATCGAGAGCGTCCACGACGACCTCGACGCCGGGGCATTCCTGGTGACCCTCGAGGCCCGTGAGAGTGGACGCTCGGGGATCTGTCGGCCCAATGGTGAGCTTCGGTTCGGGCTCATCGAGGAGATCCTGGCCAGTGACGTTCCGGTCGACCGCCTCCTGTTCGAAGCGCCGTCGACGGAGCTGCAGTGCTACTTCGTCAAGCGCGTGGGCAGCGACGTCAACCTGGGCAACATCCCGGCCACGGCGATTCTCGGCCTCGAGACGATTCGTCTCGGGCTGCGCTCGGACACCCTCGAGTGCTTCGAGGCACAGGTCTCATGAGGGAGAGCCGCGACGTCTTCCATCTGGCCATCCCGGTCTACGATCTCGATGAGTCGCAGGAGTTCTACGTCGGGGCACTCGGTTGCAAGCTGGCGCGTCGATATGCCGACCGCATCACACTCGATTTCTTCGGCGACCAGTTGGTCTGCCATCTCGTCGACCCGCCAGCGGAGAAGCGGGGAACGCTGACGCTCTATCCCCGTCACTTCGGGGTGACGTTCCGTGAGGGTCGAGACTTCGACGCACTCCATTCCCTGTGCGTGCAGCGCAAGATCGGACTCTTCGCCGATGTCTCGATCCGCTTCGAGGGGATGGTCGAGGCACACCGGACCTTCGTGCTGCGCGACCCGTCGGACAACCTGATCGAGTTCAAGCACTACGTCGATCCTCGAATGATGTACTGAAATGGCGCCACCCGTTCCGACGACGACGCGTCCGGTTGGAGCTCCCGCGCCTGACCTGGTGCTCCGGCCCTCCCGGGTCGACCCCGCTCCGATCGCCGAGAGCCTCGGGGCTCTCGTCTCGGCGCGGGCGGCCGTACTCGGCGATCGGATCTACGCCGAGGATGCCCGAAGCGATCGTGCCGTGAGCTTTGCCGCGCTCGAGCAGTGGCGGAGCGCCTTCGCCGGCGGAGTCTTCTCACCGGGCACGACGGTGGCCGTCTCGGTGGCCGACCCGTTGTCCTGTGCCGCCGCCGTGCTCGGCGCCGTGGCCGCCGGGTTGTGGGTGGCCCCGCTCGATCCCGCAACGCCCGAGGAGGGTCCCAGCGGCCTGGACACCGTGCTGGCCAGAACGGGAGCGCAGGTTGTCCTCGCCGACCGCGCCGCCGTGTCCGGTTGCCCCCTGGACTGGATCGAATTCGAACGAGCTGGCGTCCGCCCCTGCGACCCGGGGGGCGGCACCCGTCGGCGCCTCGGGCGGCATCGTGCTCTCCTCGTCGGGCACGACAGGGCCGCCCAAGGTGGCCCGTCTCGCGCAGTCGAGGCTCCTGCACACCGCCCGGTGCGTGGTGGCGCATCACGACCTCACGGCGGAAGACCGCTGCTTCAACTCGTTGCCGCTGTTCCACATCAACGCCGAGGTGGTGGCGCTGCTGTCGTCTCTCGTCGCCGGGTCTGTGTCTCGTGCTCGACGACCGCTTCCACCGCACGGGATTCTGGGAGCTCATCGCGCGAGCGGCGCGTCACCTGGATCAACGCCGTCCCCGCCATCATTTCCCGGCTGGCCGATGTGCGCCGCGACGAGCAGGTGCCGGCCGGCGTGCGCTTCATCCGCTCCGCGTCGGCGCCGTTGCCTGTCGTCGCGGCCGACCGTTTCGAAGAGCGCACCGGCATTCCCGTCGTCGAGACCTACGGCATGACCGAAGCCGGCAGCCAGATCACCGCCCACCCCTTGTCGGTGCCGCGGCGCGCCGGCTCCGTCGGGGTGCCTGTCGGGATCGAGCTCAGGATCGTCGGCGAGGAGTCCGCCGAGACGGCGCCGACGGAGTATCGTTCGACGGAGGTGGGCCAAGTCGAGATTCGCGGCCCGTCGGTGATCGACGCCTACGTGGGCGGCACGCACGCCGACCGGTTCCGTCCCGGTGGCTGGCTGCGCACGGGAGATCTCGGATGGCGCGACGAAGACGGGTTCGTCTACCTCGTCGCCCGGAGCGACGACGTCATCAACCGCAGCGGCGAGAAGGTGTTTCCCCGTGAGATCGAAGAGGTGATCAGCGCTGATCCGTCGGTGCTCGCCGTCGCCGTCGCCGGCCAGAGCGATCCCGAACTGGGTCAGGTGCCCGTCGCCTTCGTGGTACTCGAAGGCGTGGAGTCGGCGGCCGATGCGCAGCGCGGCAGGAGCGACCATCGCCCGCATCAACGCCGCCGCGGCCCGTGCCCTGGTTCGGACCCGCCGACCCGTCACCCTCCACGTGGTGTCGTCGCTGCCGAGAGGGGCGACGGGCAAGGTGCGCCGACGCGCCCTCTTTGACGCCGAGACACCGATCCTGCAGTCCTTCGCCGGCGGCTGATGGCCGACGAGTCCCCCCTGGCTCCGGCGCAGCCCGTCCGCGGGACGCGCAAACGGCTCGATCACATCGATGCGATGCGACCGGTCAAGCAGGTCGGCGTGGTGTCGACCCATACCCTGCTCTTCTTCGCCCCGGTGGCGGCCGGTGTGGCGGTGGGGGCTTCGCTGCAGCTGCTCCATGTCACCCGCGAGGCGTTCCTTTTCGTCTCCGCCTGCATGCTCACCTACAGCATGCGCGACCTCCCCGGCATCGACCACCGCACGTTCTGGCGTCGCCGCTTCGCGCTGGTGGCCGTGCCCTACCTGTGCTGGACGGTCATCTACTTCTTCCTGACCATCCGCTCCGCCCCCGGCACGGCGTCGGGCGACACGCTGCATCTGCTCTACCTCGTCGGCACCGGCTACTACCAGCTCTACTACCTGCTGGTCCTGCTCGAGTTCTACGCGTTCTTCCCGCTCTGCCTGATCCTCGTCCGGCGCACCGTGGGTCACCACGGAGCTTTGTTGCTGGCCAGCGGGCTGGCCCAAGTGGTGCTCGTCTCGTCGATGCATTGGGGGCTCGCCCCGGGTTGGATGACGGGCTACTGGGCCACGCGTGAGGTGACGTCGTACCAGTTCTATTTGATCGCCGGCATGGTGATGGCCCTGCACCTCGACGAGTTCCACCAGTGGCTCTGCACGCACGTCTGGACGATCGTGCTCGGCACGGTTGCCGCCGCGGGCGCCGCCGAGGCCTGGTACTACCTGTCGGTGGACCACGTCGCTTCGTGGCTCGGCTCGAGCGCCGACCCCTTCCAGCCGATCGTGATCCCCTTCAACGTGGGCGCCATCGCCTGCATCTATCTGATCGGCGTCGTTCTCGTCGATCGGCGCCGTTCGCACCGCACGCGGCGCGCCATCCAGTCCGGGTCGGACAACTCCTACGGCGTCTACCTGGCGCAGCTGCTGTTCATCACCCTGCTCAGCTGGCTGGGCTGGCGCCAGCTCAACAACGTCCTGCCCTGGCCGGTGGTCAGCGTGCTCACGGTCGTCCTCGTGTTCATGGCCTGCATCGGGCTGACCGAGCTCTTGGCCCGGACGCCCTGGAGCAAGCCGCTCACCGGGCGCTCGCGGGTCCCCTGGCGGGCGAGCCCGTCAACCAGGCCGTCTGTGACCGAATCCCAGGGAGCTGCACTCGAGGGTTCCCGCACCGAACGGGTGGAGGTGCTCAGTCGCACGTGAGTTCGGTAGCGACGCGGGATGGCGGTCGGAAGAAGGGCCCAGCTCTCAGATCAGGGTCAGGCCGCCGCCGCGAGAACGCTGGCCGAAGGTGGACGCTGGCCCGCCGCCTCCCAAGGGCGGGGGTTTGGATGACTCAGGACCAGTCGACGCCGACGTCGTCGAGCTTCTCGACCAATTTGTCGGGAACGAGAGACGGACCGCGCTCTTCGAGGGCGGTGCCTGGAAAGCCAACGCGGCATCCATCAGCGCAGACCGACGGCGATACCCCCGATCGCGCCCCCAAGCTCGGCGACGTCGGAGACTGGGGAACCCGAGTACGGCATGGAAATGACCTCGTTGCCCGAGCCAGCCCTGGCGGCATAGACGGTTTGCCCTTGCGGGCTGGTTGCGACGTCGGTCGCACCTGAGGTGTTCTCGGCGCAGGGACCCAGTGCCCGCGAAAACACGTTGAGCGGCGCCACGCCCCGAGGGCCACTGGCAAACGCAATGTCCCCCGCCCGATCCACACTGAGTCCCAGCGTCGAGTCGGTCTGATAGCCGAGGCTCACCGGTTGCTCCGCGGTCATCGTTCGCAGGTTGATGACGTTGATCACAGGAGATGGAAAGGTGAGGTCCTGCCCAAGGTTGCCGACGAAGGCAACGCCGTATCTTGCATCAACGGCCAAAGGCCCACCGGTGTCGATCGTCCCCAGAGCCGGTTGCGGGAACCTCACCAGCGCACCGACTTTGCCGGTCTTGGTCGAGACGGTGGCCACCGCTCCTTTGTCGATGACCGAGACGAGGAGCTGGGCGCCACGGTCGATCAGGGCCAGGCCGCCCGGTTGCCACGGCAACTCGATGGGGTGTCCGACGCGGCCTCTGGAGAGGTCCACGGGTGTGATGCTCGTGCCGGCAGGGGCGGCCAGACCGAAGAGGTCGCCCGAGTTGGCCACGTAGGCGGCACGGCCGCTCGAGGTGATCACCATCTGACCGCCGAGGCCCACCTTGATCGGGCGACCGAGCTTCCCGGTCGAGGTGGTAAACGGGATGAGGCTCGCCGTGCTGTCCACACCGCTCCCGCCCACCATGACGTAGCCCGTGTGCCCATCAGTCGGCACAGTGAGCGAGTTCATGGAGTTGGGTGGTCCTGGAAGCGCCGTCCGCCACACCACGTTCCGCTGGGGCAAGTCGATGCCGTACAGGATCCCTCCTTCGGAACTCGGCCCCGAGGACGTGTCGGCAAAGAGCATCTCGCTGTGCCCTACTGGACGGGCCCCCGTGCGGAAGGCTGCGCCTACGGGCACCCGCTGGGCAAATCCGATGAGACCGACGAGCAGAGCCATCAGGCTCAGTGCCACTGCAGCCCTGCGACGAAGGGTCGTCACTCTCCCTCCCGGTGCTTGCCGTGCCAATGCCGTTCACCTCCGGTCCGAGGGCTCAAGCTCACCGAGGTGGATGACGCAGGATGAACGAATTCGGTTCGCATCGCCTACAGGCCGCCGTGGCGTGGTGGGCCCTTCTGCAGGTTCAGACCCGCCATCGCCTCGCCGCAGGCAGGGATTTCCCAACCAACCATCCCGCCTTGCTGCCGAACTCAGTCGAATTTGAGCTCGGCGGCCAGCGTGTCGGCGATGACGTGGTAGCCAGCGTCGTTTGGATGCAGATTGGGGCCGAGGGGCGGGGCGGTGCACATCCAGGTCAGTGCGCAGACCCGGGCGACGTTCGTCGGCACCACGCCGAGACCGGGCGCGGTGACCGGGCTGACGTTGTCGAGATCGAAGGCCGCTCCGACATCGGCCATCGGGATGCCGGCCTTGGCGTAGGCGGCGCGCATCACGTCGTTCAACCGCTCGATGACCCCGAGACTGGCTTGGGCGAACGCCTGCCCCGCCGGCCCCCGCAGCACATCACCGAGATAGGGGTCGTAGTGCCCGACGCCGAGGATCTGGGTCGTGGCGGGCGCGGCCTGGCGCAAAGCGGCGAGGATCCGGGGGAGCTGGAGCTGGACCGAGGCCAGGCCGTCGGCCACGCAGGCGCTGTTCACATCCATGTGGTGGAGGCAGCGCACGACGTCGTTGAACCCGAGGTCGACCGTGACGAGCACGGTGGAGGGATGGGTGTGCAGGAAGTCGAGTGCGGTCGCCAGCTGGGTGCCGTCGCGGTAGAAGCAGTGCGCGCCGCCGTCGATGAAGCCCTGGGTCGAGATGCCGGGGCAGCCGATGCGCACAAGGGTGAGTCCCGGCCAGCGGGCCGACTCCCGGACGGCCAGGTCGTCGCTGTAACCCGAATCGGTGGGCGCGCCGTGGGGGTGGGTCACTGTGGGCTGGAATCCGACGGACCCCGATCCGCCCAACGCCAGGTCGTAGGGCGGCGCGGCCGGGGCAGTCGCGCTGGCGGGTCCTCCGACCAGGAGGGCGCAGGCGACGAGGAGCACCAGTGCCAGGCTCGTCCCCACTGCGGCCGCGGCGGCTTTGGCCACCGCCACCGACCGGGTCACGGCAGACCGGCGCCGGGAACGGTCGTGCGAACCTTCTCGATGGCGCCGTTGCGGGCGAGTGGTGCTTTGTTGCCGTCGCTGTCGGCCGCGACGACGAGGTACAGGGTGCGTCGATCGTCATCGCCGAGCATGCAGGCGAAGCACGGCATCGACGTCGTGACGCGCTCGAGCACCTTGCCTCCTTCGGCGTAGCGGACGCACTCGGGCTTCATGGCGTTGGCCACCCACACCGTGCCGTCCTCGCACAGACAGATGCCGTCGGGGAAGACGCCCTCGGTGGCCGCCCATTCCCGTCGGTTCGACAGCGCGCCGTCCTCGGCGCGGTCGAACGCGGTGAGGCGTCCGCCCATGGTCTCGGCCACGATCAGCGTGCGGCCGTCTTCGGTGATCACGGTGCCGTTGGGGAACTGGAGGTCGGCGGCCGCCTCGCAACTGGTGCCGTCGGGATCGACCCGGACGACCGAGGCCGCGGCGATCTCACTGGCTTGGATGGTGCCGGCGTAGAGGCCGTCGAGGTCGAAACCGAAGTTCCCGGCGTAGGCCTGGCCGTTCGAGGCGACCACCATGTCGTTGGCGTGCCATTTCGCCCAGGGCCGCAGGTCGCCGTGCACGACGAGGGAGTCATCGGGCTCCCGGCGCATGATGACCCGGTCGAGGCGGGAGTTGAACAGGAGGCGCCCGTCGGGCAGCCAGCCGAGGCCGGCCGGCTCCCCGTCGAAGTCCACCTCGACCCGGCGCTCGCCGTCGGGGGAGACGGAGGAGATGGCGTGGTCGAAGAAGTCCGAGTACCAGAGCCGGCCGTCGTGCCAGCGGGGGCACTCGCCGAAGAAGAGGCCCGAGAGGAAGGGCTCAGCGGTCAGGTTGTCGTTCGTCACGGTGGTTCCTCCATGCCCGAGGGTCCAGGGCCCTGGCAGTCCACCACAGGCGACCCGGGCGCGCCGGTCAGCCCGAGGGCTACCTTGTCGGAGTGGCTTATTGGGTGCTCAAGGCGATCCTGACCCCGATTTTTCTCGTCCTGTTCCGGGTCAAGGTTGAGGGGCGCGAGCACATCCCCACGAAGGGGCCGGCCGTGCTGGCGGCCAACCACCAATCCTTCTGCGACTCCTTCTTCCTCCCGCTGGTGGTCCGGCGCCGGGTGACCTTCCTGGCCAAGGCGGAGTACTTCGACTCGGCGAAGACGGCCTGGTTCTTCCGGGCGGCCGGGCAGATCCCGATCCGGCGCACCGGCGGGAGCGCCTCGGAGCGGGCGCTCGAGACGGCGCGGGCGGACGTGTTGGGCAAGGGCCGCCTCCTCGGGCTCTACCCCGAGGGCACCCGCAGCATGGACCAGTACGTGCACAAGGGGCGGACCGGGGTGACCCGTCTCTCGCGCGAATGCGGGGTGCCGATCATTCCGGTGGGCATCATGGGGACGGTGGAGGTGCAGCCGGTCAACGCGAAGTTCATGCGGCCCTTCAAGACCGTGACCATCCGCTTCGGCGCCCCGATGCAGATGGACCCGCCGGAGGACCCGGCCCACCCGCTGGAAAACCACGACCACACCCAGTGCCGGGACTTCACCGATCAGCTGATGCGCGAGATCGCCCGGCTGTCCGAGCGGCCCTATATCGACGAGTACGTGCCCTCGCGGGCGCAAGCCGAGGCAGCCTGACGAAACCGCAGCATACTCGGCCTTCACCCGTTTGAAACAGACTGTTCACATTGACCACGTAACGTTTGGGCATGGCTGGTTACGTCGTGCGCATCGCACTGCCCGACCGGCCCGGCGCCCTTGGCCTCGTGGCCAGTCGTATCGGGGCGGTCGGGGGAGACATCGTCGCCATCAACATCCTCGAGCGCGAAGAGGGACAGGCGGTCGACGAGTTCGTGGTCGAGATCGGGGGACAACATCTGATCGATCTCCTGCGCTCGGAGATCCACGAGGTCGACGGAGCCTCGGTGCTCGAGATCAGGGCAGCGGACTCGACGGCTCCGGCGGGCTGACCTCGTAGGCACACACGTGCGCGCCGTCCATGAGATGGGCGACGCGTCGCACGGTGGCGCCGGGGAGCGCGTCGCGGATGAAAGCCAGCTCACTCGTGCAGGCCTGGGAGAAACCGTGGGCCACGGTGAGGATGGCGCAGTTGTGCTCGGTGATCCGCCAGCGGCCGTCGTCGAGGCGCTCGGCGTCGGCCAGGTAGCCGTCCTCGTCGAGGATGGCGGTGAGCGCGGCCACTTGCTCGTCGAAGGGCAGGTGCGCGGTGCGGGGCAGGGCGTCGGCCACGCGACGCCGCCGGCGCTGTTCGAAGAGATCGTCGACCTGGCTGGCGCCGGGCCCGCCCAGATAGCCGAGCAGCTCGGTGGTGAGGTCGCCGTAGCGCTTGGGGAAGAGGACCTCGGCCGCCGACGTCAACGCGTAGAGGTGGCGGGGTCGCCCCCGCCGGGTTTGCTCCTCGCTCTCGTCGTGGTGGGTCAGCAGCCCGTCTTCTTCGAGGCGGCCCAGCTGCTGGCGCACCGCGGCCGGCGTGAGCGAGAGGGCGGCGGCCACCGCGGCGGCGTCGAGCGGGCCCTCGCGCTTGAGCAGGGTCAGGATCGCCCGCCGGGTCGTGGGCAGCTGCTGCGAGCGGCGACTCGGAAGTCTCGGGGTCACCCGTCTCGACGCGCAACCGTGTCGGGCGTCACGGCAGGATCAGGTGCACGTCGCCGAACTCGTGCCACAGATAGCCCTCCGAGAGGGCGGCGGCGTAGGAGGCCTCGAGCAGCGGGCGCCCGGCGATGGCCTCGAGCATGGCCAGGTGCGAGGCCTCGGGTTCGTGCCACCCGGTGAGGAAGCCGTCGATGGAACGCACCGGTCGTTCGGGTGACACCACCGTCTCGGTCCAGCCCTCGCTCGGGTGCACGTGCCCATGATCGTCGACCACCGACTCGAGCGCGCGCACCACGGTGGTGCCGATGGCGATGACGCGACCGCCCGAGCGCCGGGCGTCGTTGATGCGGTGGGCGGTCGGGAGCGACACCCTGAAGTACTCGGCGTAGGGCGGTTCGTTGGCTTCGAGCGAGGCCACGCCGGTGTGCAGCAACAGCGGGGCGACGCCGACGCCCTTGGCCACCAGCCGGGTCAGGACCTCGGGGGTGAAGGGACGACCCGGCGCTCGGCATCTCGGCCGAACCGGGCTCGGTGGCGTACACGTTCTGGTAGGCCGAGAGCGGATAGGCTGCCGCGCACGTAGCCGTAGCGGATGGGTCGCCCGTAGCGGGCCAGGTAGCTGTGCAGCCGCTCGGGCACCTCGAGGTGGGTGACCCAGAGGCGCACGCCCGAGCCGCCTGGGCCGGGGGAGTAGGGGGCGAGCAGAGCCACGTGCCCGCCACCCGCCAGCTCGATGACGTCGCCCGTCTGGGCGAGCAGGTGGGCCGCGCCGTCACGGCGGATCTCGACGGTCCAGAGTCCGGCCGGCAGCTGCGTCGAGAGATGGACCTGGACGGCGGCGCCGTCGGGTGCGGTGCCGTCGAGCTCGGCGGCGAGGGTGCCCGACGTGTTGATCACGACCAGGTCGCCCTCGTCGAGGAAGCGGGGCAGCTCGGAGAAGTGCGAGTGCACCAGCGAGAGGTCCGATTGCCTGGCCACGAGCATGCGCACGGCGTCGCGGGTGATGCCGCGGTTCTCGGGCGGGGCCGGCGCCTCGAGCTCGGGCGGCAGCTCGAAGGAGAGCGGGTGCAGCTCGGGCAGGCGGGGCGGCGCGCTGGCCGTCAGGGCGGTCATGTCGTCGCCCCCGCCGCCACGAGCTCGCTGACCCGGTAGCGCCCGCTCGGGCGGTCGCTCTCGACGAGGTCGAGGAAGGCGGGCACGACGGTTGCCGGTTCGGGCCGGTCCGAGATGTCCTCGCCCGGAAATGCGGCCTGGTGCATGGCCGTGCGCAGGTCGCCCGGATCGACCGACCACACGTGGAGGCCAGGCAGCTCCGCGGCCAGCACGGCACCGACCTGGTCGAGGGCGGCCTTGCCGGCGCCGTAGCCACCCCAGCCTCCGTACGCCTCCACCGCGGCGTCCGAGGTGATGTCGATCAGGCGGGGTCGGGGCGAGTCGAGCAGCAGCGGCAGTGCGTCCTGGATCAGCCCGAGGGGCGCCACCACGTTCACCTCGAAGGCGACGCGCAGCTCGCCCAGCGGGTAGTCGGCGAGCGGGGGGAGAGGGGCGGCGCCGAGCGTGCCGGCGTTGTTGACCACCAGGTCGAGCCCGCCCAGATCGAAGGCGGCCCCGGTGAGGTCGCTGCGGTGACCGGCGTCGGTGACGTCGCCGGCGAGAGCGACCACCCGGGCGCCGGGCGCGGCCTGGGCCCGGATGCGCGCCGCCGCCTGCGTCAGTGCAGCGGGATCCCTGCCGTCGATGACCACCGACCACCCGGTCGAGGCGAGCCCGGTGGCCAGCGCCTCCCCGAGCCCTCGCGATGCTCCTGTCACGATCGCCACGCTCATGGCCGACCACCCTTCCGAGCGGTGCGGAAGACCGCTCCTGTCGGGTGAATATAACAAGGATTTCCTTGCTTTATTTCCCTGTTGGCCGGCCAGTTTCACCCGATGATAGCTGTGTTGCTGATTGGAACCTGAGATTCACCTGTACTGTCGCTGAGTGCTCTTTGGCGTCGGGCTGCCTCGCACCGGGACGACCAGCCTCGGTGACGCGTGCGAGACGCTGGGTCTGCGGCGCCTGGGGTGGGGCGGAAGCGGGGAGTCGAGGTTCCCGAGCCGCCGACTGATGAAGGAATGGCGGAAGGGGAAGGTGGCCCACCTGGTGAAGGTGGCCTCGGGCTACGACGTCCTCGAAGACCTGCCGTGGCCGCTGGTCTACAAGGAGATGGCCGAAGCCTTCCCGGACGCCCGGTTCGTGCTCACGCTCCGCGCCTCGACGGACGTCTGGCTGGGGTCCCAACTGCGACACGTCGCGGAGCGGTCCAAGTACCGGATGGACGAACGGATCTACGGCTCTTCTGATCCGGCTCACGATCCCGGTCTCTACCGCGCCCGCTACGAGATCCACACTGCGGAGGTCCGGGACTTCTTCGCCGGCACCGACCGACTGCTCGAGGTGTGCTGGGAGGAAGGGGACGGGTGGCCGCAGCTGTGCGGCTTCCTCGGCAGGCCTCTGCCCGACGTGCCCTTCCCACACTCGAACCCGTCTGGCTCGGGACATCCTCGACGCCACTGACGTTTCGCCGTCGGGTTCGGCGGCGATACCGCAAACTTCGCCGCCGCGCTCCACGATGATGTTCCGCGGTCGTGGCCGAAGGACCGACCTCTCGGGCCAGGTCGGTCAGTCCGGGTCTTCGGCCCAACCCCGGGAGCGCTCGACGGCGCGCAGCCAGACGTCGTGGAGGGCGTCGGTCAGCTCCACCGGCAGCTGGGGCTCGAACACGTCGTCGGCCTCCCACAGTCCGGCCAGCTCGTCGAGGCCCGACCACACCCCCTCGGCCAGGCCGGCGACGGTGGCGGCACCGAGGGCGGTGGACTCGGTCGAGCGGGGGCGGGCCACCGGCATGCGGCTCTGCTCGGCCTGGAGCTCGAGGAGGAGGTCCATGGCGGCGGCGCCCCCGTCCGCCCGCAGCGCGGCGAGGCGGCGGGAAGAGGCGGCGGCCTCACCGACGGCGAGGGTGGCGGACATGGCGTCGGTCATGTCGCGCACCTGGAAGGCCATGGCCTCGACGCAGGCCCGGGCCAGCTGGGCCCGGCCGGCGCCGCGGGTCAGCCCGGTGACGATGCCCCGGGCCAAGGGGTCCCACTGCGGGCTGCCCAGCCCGGTGAGGGCGGGGACGAAGACGACGCCACCGCTGTCGGGCACCGAGGCGGCCAGCGGCCCGACCTCGGCCGCCTCGGCGATGATGCCGAGACCGTCGCGCAACCACTGGATGGCGGCGCCCGAGACGAAGACCGAGCCCTCGAGCGCGTAGGCGAGGCGCGCCGGCGCCGGCACGTGGTCGCCGAGGTCCCAGGCGCAGCTGACGGTGAGGCCGTCGGGGGCGGAGGGGCGCTCGGGACCGGCGTTGGCCAGAGCGAAGCTGCCCGTCCCGTACGTCACCTTGACCATGCCCGGCTCGAAGCAGCACTGCCCGAAGAGCGCGGCCTGCTGGTCGCCGAGCACGCCCGAGACGGCGACGCCGTCGAGCACGTCGGCGGCGGGGCCGAGGTCGTTCAGCCGAGCAGTGCCGAAGCGGCCGGCTGAGGGGCGCACCTCGGCCAGCGTGTGGGCGGGCACGCCGAAGAGGGCGCAGAGCTCGGGCGACCAGGCCCGCTCCTCGGTGTCGAAGAGCAGGGTGCGGCTGGCGTTGGAGGGATCGGTGGCGTAGGTGCCGCCGGCCGTCCCGCCGGTGAGGTTCCACAGAACCCAGGTGTCGACGGTGCAGAAGGAGAGGTCGGGGTCGGCCGGGTCGAGATCGAGCCCGCTCTCGGTGAGGAGCCAGGCGGCCTTGGTGGCGCTGAAATACGGATCGAGCACGAGGCCGGTCCGTTGACGGACCAGCGGCAGATGACCGGCCTCGGTCAGGCGGCGGCAGAGGGGAGCGGTGCGCCGGTCCTGCCAGACGATGGCCCGGTGGTGGGGCCGGCCGGTGCGGCGGTCGAAGGCGACCAGCGTCTCGCGCTGGTTGGTGATGCCGATGGCGGCCACCGTCTCGCCGGCCTCGGCCAGGCGGGCGCCCACCTCGGCCAGGGTGGCCCGGACGGCCTGCCAGATCTCGGTGGCGTCGTGCTCGACCCAGCCCGGGCGGGGGAAGTGCTGGGTCAGCTCCCGGTAGGCCACATCGGTGACCCGGGCGGCCTCGTCGAGGGCCAGGGCGCGCACGCCGGTCGTGCCCGCATCGATGGCGACGACCCTGGCCATGGTGGGCTGACGCTAACCGGTCGCGGGTCTCGAGCGCCGGGCCGGGCTGTAGCCCCCCTGGTCAGGGAAAATTTTCGCGAACGGCCCGTGACCTGCACGGATGGTGCAGCTAGTTCGTTGACAACGACGTAACTACAGTGATGTAATGACCACAGCATCTCGTGTCTCGGGGGAGGGTCCACCACAACATGTTGTGGTGAGGCGAATTCGGACCTTCATCCGGGCGCTTGATTGACAACAGCGCTGCGAGAGGCCACCCGAACGTTACGAGAGAGTGGGGTGTCGGCGGCGCATGGCAGGACGAGCAGCACCGGAAGCACCCCAGGCAGCAGCATCCAGAGCAGCAGAGCTTCTTCAGCGAACCCCAAACCACCCCGACCACCCCGACCACGCAGGAGGACCCCCTCACCATGGCCATCGCTCCCCAGCGATCCGAGATCGGCATCCGCCGCCACTTCACGACCCCGGGCGTCCACCCCTACGACGAGGTGCGCTGGGAGCGCCGCGACGCCCGCATCACCAACTACCGCGACGGCTCGGTGGCCTTCGAGCAGCTCGGGCGTCGAGGTGCCCGAGAGCTGGAGCGTCAACGCCACCAACATCCTGGCGCAGAAGTACTTCCGGGGGACCCTCGGCACCGACGAGCGCGAGTGGTCGCTCAAGCAGGTGGCCGACCGGGTGGCGGACACCCTGACCGCCTGGGGCATCAAGGACGGCTACTTCGTCGACGACGAGGAGGCCCAGGTCTTCAACCACGAGCTGAAGTACCTGATCATCCACCAGCGGGCCGCCTTCAACTCGCCGGTGTGGTTCAACATCGGCGTGGCCGGCGTGCCGCAGCAGGGCTCGGCGTGTTTCATCCTCTCGGTCGAGGACCAGATGGACTCGATCCTCAACTGGTACACCGAGGAGGGGATCATCTTCAAGGGCGGCTCGGGCGCCGGGGTCAACCTGTCGCGCATCCGCTCGTCCCACGAGCTGCTCAAGGGCGGCGGCACCGCCTCGGGCCCGGTCAGCTTCATGCGGGGAGCCGACGCCTCGGCCGGGACGATCAAGTCGGGCGGCAAGACGCGGCGCGCGGCCAAGATGGTCATCCTCGACGTCGACCACCCCGACGTGGAGGACTTCATCTGGTGCAAGGCCATCGAGGAGCGCAAGGCCCGCGTGCTGCGCGACGCCGGCTTCGACATGGACCTCGACGGGGCGGACAGCCACTCGACGCAGTACCAGAACGCCAACAACTCGGTGCGGGTGACCGACGAGTTCATGCAGGCCGTCATCGACGGCGACCAGTGGGAGCTGCGGGCGCGCACCGACGGCTCGGTGATCCGCACCGTCCCGGCCCGTGACCTCTTCCGCCAGATCGCCCACTCGGCCTGGGAGTGCGCCGACCCCGGCCTGCAGTACGACACGACGATCAACCGCTGGCACACGGCGTCGAACACGGGGCGCATCAACGGAAGTAACCCGTGCTCCGAATACGTTCACCTCGACAACTCGGCCTGCAACCTGGCCTCCATGAACCTGCTCACATTCCTCGACGAGAACGACGAGTTCGACGTCGAGGGCTTCAAGGCGGCGGTGGCGGTGTTCTTCACCGGCCAGGAGATCATCGTGGGCAACGCCGACTACCCGACGGACAAGATCGGCGAGACGACGCGTGCCTTCCGCCAGCTGGGCATCGGCTACGCCAACCTGGGCGCCCTGCTCATGGCGCAGGGCCTGCCCTACGACTCGGACGCAGGCCGGGCCTGGGCGGCCGCCATCACGGCGCTGCTCACCGGGCACGCCTACGCCACCTCCGCCCGCACGGCGGCGCGCATGGGGCCGTTCGCCGGTTACCACGAGAACCAGGAGCCGATGCTCAACGTCCTGCGCATGCACCAGGCCGAGGCGGCCCGCATCGACGAGGACGTCGTGCCGCCCGAGCTGCTGTCGGCGGCGCAGGAGGCGTGGGACCGGGCGGTCGACCTGGCCGAGGTCTACGGCGTGCGCAACTCGCAGGCGTCCGTGCTGGCGCCGACGGGAACCATCGGCCTGCTGATGGACTGCGACACCACGGGCGTCGAGCCCGACCTGGGTCTGGTCAAGACCAAGAAGCTGGTGGGCGGCGGCACCATGTCGATCGTCAACCAGACGGTACCTCGTGCGCTGACCAAGCTCGGCTACGGGCCCGAGCAGGTGGAGGACATCGTCGCTTACATCAACGAGCACATGTCGATCATCGGGGCGCCGCACCTGGCCCCCGAGCACCTGCCCGTCTTCGCCTGCTCCATGGGCGACAACACCATCCACTACTCCGGGCACATCCGGATGATGGGGGCGGTGCAGCCGTTCATCAGCGGGGCCATCTCCAAGACGGTGAACATGCCCGAGGACGTGAGCGTCGAGGACGTCGAGCAGCTGCACATCGACGCCTGGAGGCTGGGGATCAAGGCGGTCGCCATCTACCGCGACAACTGCAAGGTGGCCCAGCCGCTGTCGACGACGAAGAAGGAAGCGGCGGCGATCACCGGCGGGGACGCGGCACCGGCCGGATCCGAGGCCGAGGCCCATACCCGTGAACTGACGGGGCGGATCGCCCAACTCGAGACGGCGCTGGCCCAGTCCCGCCTGCACGAGGCGGACCCGGTGCTGGTGGGGGCGGTGCGCGAGCGGCTGCCCCGCAAGCGCAACTCCAAGACGTTCTCGTTCCGGGTGGCCGACTGCGAGGGCTACGTCACGGTGGGCGAGTACGAGGACGGGCGTCCGGGCGAGGTGTTCATCAAGGTGTCGAAGCAGGGCTCGACCCTGGCCGGCATCATGGACGCCTTCTCCATCGCCATCAGCCTCGGGCTCCAGCACCAGGTGCCGCTGTCGACCTTCGTGGGCAAGTACGCCAACATGAAGTTCGAGCCGGCCGGCATCACCGACGACTCCGAGTTGCGCATCGCCTCGAGTCTGGTCGACTACATCTTCCGCCGGATGGCGCTGGACTACCTCTCGGTGGAGGAGCGGGCCAACTTGGGCGTGCAGTCGACCCAGGAGCGCATGCAGCCGACCCTGCCGGGCGTGGAGGAGCAGGCGACCCCGACGGTCGGACTGGTCGACGACGCGGTGAGCGGTGGCCCGGGTGTTCTCCCGGCCTCCGCCCTCCCGGTGCCGGCATCCCCGTCGGCGCACTCGGCGCCGGCGGAGCGGCCGTTGGCCCGGGCGGAGCAGCGTGACGCGCCGTTCTGTTACAACTGCGGCAACCACATGCAGCGGGCCGGGTCCTGCTACGTGTGCGGGAGTTGCGGGACGACCAGCGGGTGCTCGTAGCGCCGAGGGTCAGTCGGTGTCCCGCCGGAGCCGCCCAGCAGCATCCGGGTCTCGGTGTCGAATGGCGCGAAACGACTCAGGGAGACCTTGCGATGCGAGCTCGGCAGGTTGCCGGTGCCTGAACCCGGGGCTCAGCTTCTCAAGATCACTCCGTAGTCGCGGTGGTTTGCGCGGAGGACACGCGCCGGTCGCAGGTCCATCCGCCAGTTGAAGAGCGGCGAGGAATCCGACACCGGCGCATCAGGCGGGCTATCGTGCGCCTTCGGGGCGTGAACGAAGGGAGACCTTCATGCCGGGCATCTATCCGCTGACGATCGATACGCCGCCGGGACCGGCGAAGATTCCGCCAGTCAAGGTTTTGACCAATTGGCTGATCTTCATCCCGCAGTTCATCTGGCTGTACATCCTCAGCATTGTGGCCTTCCTCGCCGCCATCGTGTGCTGGTTCTCCATCGTGTTCACCGGATCGGCACCGGAGAGCCTCAGCGTGTTCATCGCTGGTGTCCTGCGCTATCAGTGGCGAGTGGTCACCGGGCTCTTCGAGTGGGCCGAGCCGTATCCGCCCTTTGCCCCGATTCCGCAAGGGTTCGCCGATCCGGGTGGCTACCCGGCGGAATTGAACGTCTCGCCGGAGAGCGGGGAGCGCAACCGGGTCACCGTGCTGGTGCGGGTCATCCTCTGCATCCCGCAGTTCATTGTGCTGTACGTCCTCAACATCGTGAACGAAATCTGTCTCCTCATCTCGTGGTTCATCGCCCTGTTCACCGGGCAATGGAACCCCTCGCTGAAAAACTTCTGCATCGGCGTGTTCCGGTGGCAGCTTCGGGTGTCGTCGTACTTTCTGCTGCTGCACGACGAGTATCCGCCGTTCAGCCTGGAGCCCTAACAAGCAATAGTGTCTCGCCGGTGCTCGAATGTCCGGCTGACCGGTGCGTACAGAGCGAAGCCGAGAGTGTTGGCGGCCAGCAGATCGAGTCGCCGGTTGCGGACGTAGGCGGGAGCGGTGATGGAGCCGATGACCTGCTGGACCGTTGGTCGAACTCGCTCTTGAGATGCGGATCATTTGGTCTTGGCCTTCGTCCGTCCACCTGCTGGCACCCGCCAGGTTCTTGGAGGACGCGAAGCGCCTGGATTAGAGCAGCGCCCGAGAGCGCCATTCAGGGCGACTCGAACCCCGGGGAACGAGGAGCGGGTCGGGCCACCGGGCGGGTGTGTGGGAGAAGTGAACGGGGGGAGCGAGCATGTGCACGTCACCTAGAGGACTGGGTGCGTCGTAGGCATCGGGCTCGCGGGGCGAGTGTTCGGCGTCGCATCCGGCAAGTGCGGGATCGACGAGGCCGAGTGATCCACACCACATGGCGGTTCGCGTCAGGCTGACGGTCACGTGCCAGGATCCCCCCTCGGTGGCGCGCTTGACCAGCGCCGCACTGACACCGATGGCACCCATGTATCCGGTGATGTAGTCGTTGATGAGCGATGTGACGGGCAGCCGAGGTTCGCTTTTCGAACCTTCAATTGTCATGAGGCCCGAAACGGCCGAGCCATTCATATCGAAGCCGCCTCGGCCTGACCATGGGCCGGTCGGGCCGTAGCAGTTGACCGAGACGAAGATCATTCCGGGGTGCTGATCGGCCAGACTTCGAGGATCGATCCCACGACGTTCCAGCGAACCCGTGCGGTAGTTGTCAACGACCACATCGGTGTCCGCTAGTAATCGTGCAATACGTTCTTGACCAAGGGGCTTGTCGAGGTCGAGATAGGCACTGCGCGACCCAGCGTTCGCTTCGGCGTAGATGAAGTCGTGCTCGTAGTCGTTGGGGCGAGTGGCACAGAGCACATCGGCACCTTGCTCAGCCAATGTCCGGCCAACGGTTGGGCCGGCCACCGCGTGCGTGAACGACAGCACGCGGACGCCATCGAATGGCCGTGCTGCCTGCCCGAAGTCGGGCGCCGGAGCGTTGCCGATGCGCTCAAGACCGATCACCGGTTGGCCCGCCAGCAATGCCCCTTGTTCGTGCGCCGCCCACTCGGCTTGGCTACGGACGACGCAGATCGGGAGTCCCTCCAAGGTCGCGGCCTCTTCGAGTTCGAAGGAGTTCCAAGCCGCGATGGCTCCAGCGACCTTGGCGACATCGGGCGGCACGTCCAGGAAACGGCACCAATTGGCGACCTGGTGCGGATAGACGCCTGATGCCATGACCCAGCGGGCGTCGGCCGTCCGGTAGGGAATCACGGTGAAGGGATTATCGAAGAGCAGAGGATGGGGTGGCGGTTCTCCGTTGAGGGTCGGATGCCAGAAGGCCCCAGGATTGATGGAATGCACGGCTTGGCGTAGGTCGAGCTGGAGATCCTGACTCGGTCCTCCCCGGTGACGGTGGAACATGACTGCGGTCAGAGCGCTTGCCATCAGTGGGACTCCGATGCACGCTCCAAGTCGGTGAGTAGCGGGAAGGATCGGATCCTCTCCCGCGAAAGAGACCGAGGAGTCGGCTGCAGGCCTCGAGAGACCGACGTCTGAGAGCAACGCGTCGAGTGCTTTGACGGGATCGAAATCCGCCGATTCGGATGCGGTCGCGACTTCCGACTCGCTCCCAGCATCTGCGGGTGGCCGGTATGTAGGCGCGCTCACCGTGAGTCACCACCCTCCGGGGTGATGACCGAATCGGTCGTTACCGAGAAATGCCAAAGCAGCGCTGTGACCGCTTGGGGACCAAGATTCGCGAAAGGAATCAGACCTGCGGCTTCGTCAGTAAGGGTCTGGATGTCGCTGCCTTCGGTCACGGCGACGATCATGCGGGCCAACTTGTGCACTGGAAGCGTTGGAATGCGCTCTGCTTGCTCGAGTGCCTCGGTCACCAAAACAGCCAGCTCCGAACGGACCCGAAGCTCGTGCTCGACGAGGAGCTTCGCCACCTCGGGCTGACGGATGGCGTGCAAGGAGAACTCGAACGAAACCAGCGTCCACACCTTGTCGATTTCGACTTGGTTACTGGAGCCCTCTTCCCACCCATCTCCGGTCTCGGGCAGGTCGCTTGCCGCCATGGCCCTCCGGATCCACGCGGCCCGCCGTTCCCAGCTGCGATCGAGCAGAGCGAGGAACAGGGCGTCCTTGTTGGCGAAGTTGGAGTAGAAGGCGCCCTTGGTCAGCCCGGCTCGAACGCAGATGTCCGGTATGGAAGTTGCGCCGTAGCCCTTTTCGGCGAAGAGGTCCATCGCCGCGTCGAGCAAAGCTGTGATCGTGATGGGCCTGCGTTTGGTTATCCCACGTGGCATGTTGTCATCCTATTGCATTCTGATAGGTATTGGATACCGATAAGGATTCGTTACTTGGCCGGGCTCGGGAGCTCGCCTGGGAGGACCGACCAATCGGGCACTCCCAGCCCGCTGGCCTGGTCGTAGCCAGTCGTGGCGCTGCAGCAGGTCACGAGCTTCAGCTGGTTGTCGCCCTGGGTGACGTCGTAGAAGCTGGCCGGGTCGCGCCGAGCCGCTTGGTAAAGCCAGCCATTGGCCAATCCGATGCGGGGCTGCTGGAGCGCGCTCTGTTGCGCGTCAACGAGGGCTGTGGCCGCAGCGACGAAGGGCGATGACCCGCTGGTGCCGCCGACGGGCTCGAGCTGGCCGTCGACGAAGACGGGCCACCCCGGCTCGATGTCTGCCACGGCGCTGACGTCGGGAACCGCCCGTTCGGACGACGAGTTGAAGCCTTCTTGATAGGCGGGGCGGGGAGTGTCCAAGGCGAGCCCTCCGCCTCCGGCTGCGGCTTGGCCGTACTGGCTGTCGTTCCAGACGACTTCGCTCGCCCGTTCGTTCTGGGCATTGAGTGTGAGGCGGGTGCCTCCGACGGCGGTGACGACGGGGGAGACGGCAGGAAACGACAAGGTCGGCACGAGGCCCAGACCGGGACATGTTGTCGAACCGCTGTCCCCGGCGGCAATGAAGGTCGACGTGCCACTCATGGCGAGCATGGCCAGCACCTCGTTGGTGATCGTCACGTACGTGCTCGCGCTGATGGCGTCGGCGACACCGCAACCGCCATAGGACAAGGTGGCCACGTCGGGCGTACCGCCGGGTTCGCCGAGGGCGCGGCTGAACCCGTCGAGTAGGGAAGCGGGCCCATCCGAGGCCTGGATGAGATGGATTGAGGCCTTGGGCGCCACGGCAGCGGTGGTCTGCAGGTCGAGCGAGGTCTCGGTGTCAGTGGTTTTGATGGGGGTGGCGACCCCATCGCCCTGTGACTGCGTGACATGGACTGCGCCGTAGCCGAAGCATGCGCTGGCAGCCTGCAGATCGCTCGGATTCCAGCCGCCGCCCAGGTCGATGACGTCAATGCTGGGTGCAGCCGACCCTGCATCGGCCGCCAGGCCCGTGACGCCATAGGCCGTCTGCACTTGCGAAGGCGTGTACACCTCGCCGGACGTGATGGCGCCCTGGTCGCAGTTAACTGACCCCAGCGTGCCTGTGTTCTTGGGCCACGGTGCGGCAGGTTGACCGATCGCCTCTCCCGCGTCGTTGGAGCGGGTCAGACCAGTTGGAGGTTGCTGTCCGTCAACGCTGGGGTCGTAGACCGTGCTGTCGGTGAACAACCACGAGGTACCGCTGGGGGTTAGCCCCGAAGGCAGTTGGTCCGGCAACGAGTAGGTCTCGTAGGGATTCTTCGGCGTCGCGGGTTCTTCGCGCAACGGTGCCTTCAACGCCGAGTTCCATTGTCCCGTCGTCCCGCTCACGCGAGCGAACAGCCGACTGGGGTCTATCGCTGCGCTGAGCCCGAACTTTTCGACGTCGCTGACGACCTGGCGCATCTTCCCGGTGGAAGCGCCGTACTTGGCGGCCAGAGTGTCGACAGATGAGAAGTGGCGGTAGTGCGTACTGCTCGGCATCGCCTCCGCGAGAGCGTCATTGACCAACGAGCTCGCGTGAGCGGGAAGACCGAGATAAAAGGTGATGAGGCCCGCAGACGGTTTGGGCTGTGACGTATGGGGGGCGGGTTGCGATGCCCCCGAGGTCGATGCTTGGAACAATCCGGATTGGACCAGCGTGATGACGGCTGTCGCAGTGACGAGCCAGCCAGCTCGCCGAGCTGCCCGCAGGCGACGGATCCTGCGCCAGCGTCGCCGCAGAGCGAGGTTTCTCGCCTGAGGGTGTACGACCCGATGGGGCGGCCCTGTCATGTCGGCCGTCAGGATCCAACTCGGACGTTCGAGGCTTGGGCCTGGATCAAACGTGTCGTTGTGGTGAGGATTCATGATGCTGATCTCCTTCGATGTGGGCGTGATCTACGAACAAGAGGGCGGCGGGTGAAATCAGAGAAAGGCAAATCAGTCGAAGCAGGGACCGCCGCAAGCCTGAGGCTGGCTCGTGGCGCTATTGAGTGACAGAGGCCAACTGCCGGAGTTCCCGGTCGTCGACCACCTGGGGCTTCGTGGTCTCGCGACGCAGCAGGATGGCAACGCTGCAGGCGGCGATGATGGCGGCACCTGCTGCGTAGAGCAGTCCGGCATGAATACCGTCGACGAAGGCGCTCTGGGCGTGCACCCCCGTCGAGCCGCCGGCATGGATGGCTACGGCGAAGGACGACCGTGCCTTGGCCACCAACGGAGCCGGCGCACCGGGGATCTGCAGGCTTGAGCTGTACACGGCTGTCACGACGCTGCCGATCACCGCAGTGCCCAGCGCCCCACCGACCTCGCGTGAGAGGTCGTTGAGCGCGGAGCCCACCCCCTGCTCAGCCTGGGGCAGGGCCTCTGTGATGGCAGTCGTGGCGGGAGTCATGGCCGCCCCCATGCCGATACCGAGCGGGACGAGTCCCGCCAACATGAGCCAATACGGCGTGTCGGTTCCGATCCGCGAGAGGATGAACAGGCCGACGGCGCACAGAAGCAGCCCGGTTACGCACACGCTGCGAGCGCCGAACCGCGCGACGAGGCGCGGGGTGAGCCGGGCCGCGGGCATCATCGTCGCCGAGAGAGGCAACACGGCCAGGGCGGCGATGAGGGCGGTGTAGCCACGGACGCCTTCGAGATACTGCAGGGACACAAATGTGAACCCGAAGAAGGCGAAGAACTGGATGCAGATCGACAGGCTCCCGGCGGAGAGCCTCCGGTTGGTGAACAGGCGTGGGTCCAACAGCGGGTGCTTCTGGTGGAACTCGTAGAGTACGAAGACGGCGAGCGCCACCATTCCGGCCGCCAGGCCACCGAGAGTGCGGGTGCTCGCCCATCCGGCGTCGGGCGCCTCAATGATGCTGAAGACCAGCGCCACGAGACCCACCATGGCGAGCAGCGCGCCGCCCTTGTCCAGGGCCGGAGCGTCCGCCTCCGATGACTCGGGGACGAAGCGGAACGTGCCGGCCAGAGCGATGATGGCCAGGACGACATTGACGGCAAATGCACTCCGCCAGGAAAACCATTCCAAAAGGACGCCACAGCACAGCAATCCCAAGATCGCGCTCCCTCCGGCCACAGCCGCCCAGACGCTGACTGCCTTGGCCCGTTCGGCCGGCGGGAAGGTGCCCGTGATCGTGGACAAGGTGGCCGGCATGACGAACGCCGCTCCGAAGCCGATGAGGCCCCGCAAGACGATCAGTTCGTTGGCCGAGGACACTGCCATGGCCACGGCTGACGCACCTCCGAAGATCACAAGCCCTGCGATGAGGGCCTTGCGACGTCCGTAGCGGTCTCCGAGGGCTCCTGCGGCGAGCAGCATGACGGAGAAGACCAAGAGGTAGGCGTCGATGATCCACTCGAGCTGGGTCTGGGTGGCGTGGGTGCTGCGGACCAGGTCGGGGATGGCGACGTTGAGCGACGCCATTGCCGCCGAAACCGCCCCGAGGGCGATGCAGACGACGATGGTCACCGCGGATCGGTTGATCGGCTTCTTGGCTGTTTCAAAGGCAGAAGGCATGAACCCACTCTCCTATATCGAAGGAACATTCTTTTTGTAACAGGGGTCCCCTCGGATGTCAAGATAGAATATTCGTTCGTTTTGTGGTACGGTGTTGGCATGCCAAGACTCACTGAGGAACGCCGAGAGGCACGCCGCGAGCAGATCCTCGAGGCTGCCCGTGCCTGCCTCCAAGAGCACGGCCTCGAGGCCGTGTCGATGGAGATGATCATCGCTCGCTCTGGTCTTTCGACCGGAGCTGTCTACGGGTACTTCAAGGGGAAGGACCAGATCATCAGCGCTGTGGTGACCGACGGAACAGCAGCGATGGCCGAGGACCTGGCGCCGATCCTCAACAATCCTGATCCGCCGCCCCTGCCAGAACTGCTTCAGCAGGTTCTGCGTGCCGTCACCGGGTTCGGTCGTCACCGCAAGAGCGACATCGACCGACTGCTCGTCTCTCTGCACGGCTGGAGTCACTCCCAGAGCGATCCCGAACTCAAGGCCGCCACTCGCGCGTCCTATGCCGGGCTCCGGCGTCTGTTCGCTCAGGCGGTCAGGCGGTGGCAAGCGGCCGGGACCTTCGACGCGAACGCGGATCCCGAAGCGGTGGCGCAACTCCTGACGTCAATCACCCTCGGATTCGTGGCGCAGCGAGCCATGGCCGGAAGCGCTGACGTGAAAGCGCACGTCGGCGCTATCGAGGCGATTATGAGGATGTCGGGCGACAAGCTCGCTTCGCAGGGCATGAGCGCCTAAACCGGCCACCCACGGACTCTCGATCCCTGGATGCTCGAACGTGGCGAACTCTGCCTTCCCAAAAGAGCCCCAGGCTCGACGCTCGCGTTATCGTCACAACTTTTTCGGAACAGTCGGACGCGTGGTGCTCGCACTGGCCTTCATCGGCGGGCTTCTCACTGCCGCGGGATCGACTCCAGTAGAGGCATCGAAGCCTCGATCACTCTCGGTCGAACCGAAGGCACGGCCAGGGCAGCTGCCCGTGTCCGCTGGACGCTCGCCGACGCTCGGACCCCAGGCCTTCCATCCCGCGCGTTCGGATGGCGTCCAACTCGACATCCTCAACGCCTTGCGAGACGGGAGCCCGATCTTCAACGGTGACTTTGCCGACCCGTTCGCGCTGAAGACGGCCAAAGCCCTGTACCTCTTTGCCTCCGATACGAGCGCCTCGCGTTATGCACCGGCGGCCCACATCCCCGAGATCCAGCTGACGCAGAGCTCGGCGTTCCAGGGTTACTACGTCGGTGACGCCTTGCCCCGGTTACCGAAGTGGACGGTGCCGGGCTATCAGTGGGCCCCGTCCGTCTGGGCTCGGCCCGACGGCACCTACGTGATGTACTACTCGACCCCGGCCACCCACCCGCTCGATTGCGTAGCCAACGCATCGGCAGCGGGATGCATCCGCACAGCCAAGGGACCGACGAGCGCAATGTGCATCTCCGCCGCCACGAGCAACAGCCCGACAGGCCCATACGTCGACAATTCGTCCGCGGCCTTCATCTGCCCGACAGCCCAAGGAGGAGCGATCGATCCCAGTATCTTCGTCGCTCAAGATGGGACGCCCTGGCTGCTCTGGAAGAGTGACGGCGACTGCTGTGACCTCCCCACGACCATCTACTCCCAGCAGCTGGCGGCCGACGGTCTGGCGGTCGCAGGCCCGGCTCACCGGCTGATCGGGGCGTCGCAGCCGTGGGAGGGAGGGCTGGTCGAGGGTCCCGCCATGGTGGAGTCCGCCGGCAAGTTCTGGCTCTTCTACTCTGCCAATGATTGGGGCACCGACAACTACGGGATCGGTATCGCCGACTGCACGTCGGTCGTGGGGCCGTGCACCAAGCCCCTTGACCATGCCTGGCTGTCCTCGTCAGGCGGAAGTCAGACAGACCCGGGCCCCGGTGGGGAAGAATTCTTTCAAACGGGAGGTCTCGTTTGGATGGTCCATCACGCGCTGGACCCCGGGCAGACCGGCAATCTGGCCCAACGCCGGCTCTACGTCAATCTGCTGGCCTTTCCGGCCGCACAGTTACCGCGTCTCGCCCAAAGCGATGCTGCTGCCGCACTGGCCGAAGGTGTGCTCTACGGCGACGACCCGAACCTTCCAACGAAGCCGAAGGCCGCCTACCTGTATCTCGTTCGCAAGGTGAGCGGGTCGTTCTCAAAGGATTCCTATTCGAGCGTCCTCGCCGACGGGCAAGTGGCCTGCCGTGATCTCGACAAACATGAAGATGTTGGCCAGACATTGCACTCGCTCCGCAGGCGGGGACTGGACTCCTTCGAGGCCTACCTGGCGGCCATCTTTTCCACCAAGTACTTCTGTCCTCAGTACGTGCAAGAAGCGCTCGTTGATGTGCGCCAGAGCCTTCTTGGCACCTCGTAACGGGCCTGGATCCTTTGCCGCCTCTGCCGCGACCGCGAGACGGGCAGCGCGAGCCGAGTGCTTGCTGCCCGGGCCAGAGGTCCACCGTGTCATCAAACTGGAGTTCCCACCGACATTCCACGCGAAGTCACCCGTAGCGAGGACTCGCGTCGAGTGACGCTGGGACTTCGCGTGTGGTGATCTCAACGTGCCTGCTGCCAGCCAAGATGAGCCACCGCCCCATGGGGCGGGGGCCTACGGGTGGCTTGGAGTCGGCTCTTGCGCACGCTGGACGCAACGTCTCATGTCATGGCGCGTCACAGGCCCGAGGCGGTTAGCACGTCGGCAGCGCGTGAGGTGCCCAGACGACCGCTCGGGCCTCAGGCACCGCAGTCAGGATCGAATCGCGCACCGAGCTGCCGATCGCTTCGGTGTCTGCGAGCGGAACCGAGCCGACCATGAATCCCTCGACCTCGACCAACAAGGTGCGTCCGAGCCACCGGGCACGGACATGGACGTGGTCGACTCCAGAGACTGTGAGTGCGGCGGATTCGGCTCCAGCGAGGATCTCAGGATCGATGCTGTCCATCAGGTGGCTGAGAACATCGGAGGTCACCTCCCAGCCGACCTGGACGATGAAGCCGGTGACCAAGAGCCCCGCCAACCCGTCGGCCCACCACAGCCCCCAGGCGACGCCCACGAGACCGAGAAGAGCGCCGGCCGAGGCGATGGCGTCGAGCCAGGAGTGCTTCGCATCGGCTACGAGGGTGTTCGACTGGATGCGCGTCCCGATACGCAGCTTGTAGCGGGCGACGATCTGGTTCCCCACGATGCCGACGGCGGCCGCGGCCACGCCGAGCCCCAGGTGTGAGGTGGTGCCGTGATGGATGAGCTTGTGAAGGCTCACGTACCCGGCGAAGACCGCTGAGGCCCAGATCACGAGCGCCACACCGAGGCCCGCCAAATCTTCCGCACGTTCGTAGCCATAAGGATGTGAGGCGCTGGCGCCTCGGCGCGAGACCCGGAAACCGACGAAGGCCACGAGTGAGGTCGACACGTCGGCCAGGTTGTGGATGGCATCGCCCAGGAGGCCGACCGATCCGCTGATGAGGGCGATGGCGAACTCGATCCCACCGGTCAGGCTGAGACCCAGCGCCGAGAGCATGAGGGCGCGGTTGGCGGCGTGACGATGCTCGGCGTCGCCCTCGAAGGCGTTCGGAGGGAACGGGTCGAAGCGCTGTTGTGTGCCGAGCTCATGCATGGATGGCCTCCTCGTGAAGTCGAGGATAGGTCGGCGTGCAAAGGAGGCGCCCTCTTGCGAGTGGCTCGCAGAAGCGCAGTCAGTACAACACCGAGTAGGCGTGTAGGCAGCGAGTAGCACGAGTAGGACAGCAGTCATTTTGCGCACGACCGAGACCTTGCCGTAGCGGGTTCCCCCCGGCTGGGTACTTGCTGCCCTGGTTAAGTTCGCGAATCTCATCGAACGCAAACTCCAACTGACCTTCCACGCGAACTGATACGTGGCGAGAATTCGCATCGGATGACGCCGGGACCTTGCGTTCGGTGACACCGAAATTCGCAGTATTCAAACCAGTTTCCGCGTTTGGTGACGTCCACGCTCTGGCGGCGGTATTACCTCACCGCGTTCGCTGGGCTCCCTCGAGGCGTAGCCTTCTGGCATTCGTGTAAGCCCCATTCGTTTCAGGGGCCTCAGCCAGAAGGAGAGCACCGGCAGCCATGACTCATCCAGTGCCGTCGGGTTAGCCCGATGGTCGCCACCGGCTTCGTCGGCCGCCAAGTGGAATTGGGCATCCTCACCGAGCGGTTTGCGGCGGCCGAGATGGGCTATCCGCAGGTGCTCCACCTCCAGGGCGATGCCGGCTCAGGCAAGTCCACTCTGGTCTCCCGCTTTCTCGGCTCCCTTTCGAACGCGGTCGTCGTCCAGGCAGGCGGTGACGAGGATGAGGTTCTCCTCTCGTACGGCGTCATCGACCAGATGGAACCTGGGTCGCTCATTGAACCGGGCATGGACCCTATGGCTGTCGGTGTGTCGTTGCTCGAGCTGCTCGATCGACTTCAGAGCGACGGTCAAGTCGTCGTCCTCGTCGTGGACGACTTGCAGTGGGTCGACCGACCGTCCTCTCGCGCCCTGCTGTTTGCTCTTCGTCGGCTTAGGGCCGACAAGGTGTTGACGGTCATCTCAGCTCGCGCAGGAGGGTCGATTGATCCCGGTTGGTCTCGATTCCTCGGCGGGGATTCCCGGGTTACTCCGATGCGGCTGGGAGGGCTCGACGCGAAGGATCTTGTGGACCTGGCAGCGGCGCTGGACCGCGGGTTACTGACCCAGAGAGGGGCCGCGCGGTTGGTGGCGCACACTGGAGGCAACGCCCTCTACTGCCGAGCATTGCTCGACGAGATCGGTGTTGACACGTTGAATGGTGACGGGGGAGGACTCCCGGCGCCCAGGGAGCTCTCCTCCGTGATCTTGGCCAGGGTCGCGACGCTCTCGGCCTTCACGCGATCCTTCCTGGCGGCGGCATCGGTCCTGGGACAGCACGCCGCCACGCCGACGATCGCGACTGTCGCTGAACTGGCGGACCCAACCGATGCCATTGATGAATCCGTCGCGTCCGACCTCATGAACGAGTTCGCCGTCCCTGCAGAGCTCTCCTTCACCCATCCGCTCTACCGAGCTGCCATCTACGGCGACCTCAGCCCAACCCGCCGCCAGATGCTCCACGCCCGCGCAGCCGAGTGCACCCTCGGGCAAGCGCGCCTTGCGCATCGGATAGCGGCCTCATCAGGCAGCGACGAATCCCTCGCAGGTGAACTTGAGGAACTCGCTCTCGAGTGCGGTGCGTTCGGCGAGTTGGGCACCGCGGCGTGGGCGCTGGAACAAGCGGCGCACCTTTCGCCAACGTCGGAGGCTCGCGAGCGACGGCTGCTCGATGCAGCGGTCTCCCAGCTCGACGCCGCCGATTCGTCTGCCGCCGGACGCGTTCTTGCTCTCTGCCAAAGAGAGAGTGCACGGCGGGCTGCCTTGACTGGGCTCCTCGGGGTCTACGCCGGCTCGCCCAGCACTGAGGATCGACTGCTCGCGGCGTGGGAGGACCATGACCCGGCATCGGAGCGCGAGGTCGGAGCGCGCGCTGCGACCTCTTTGGCCAACTGGATGGTGCTGTCAGGTCGTCCCGACCAGGCGCAAATGTGGGCCGAACGCGCAGTGAACGGCACCATTCCAGGCTCGGCCCTGCAAGGGATGGCTCTGACCGCCATGGGGTACGCGTTGGCCACGGCCAGGCGCAGCGCGGACGGGGTTGCCGTGCTCGGATTTCTCCCGGCCTCGGCGAACGAAGTGCCCGTGTCTGAGACCGACGCCCTGATCATGCGGGGAATGTTGCGCACCTACTTCGACGATCTTGCTGGCGCTATCGCGGACCTGGGCGTTGCGGCAGCTCGGATACGCACCGGCCTGCCTGCGTCGTACCCGGTCCCGTGCCTGACGCACCTCAGCGATGCTCATTTCCGTCACGGCGACTGGGACGCCGCCAACACCTACGCACAGTTGGCCACGTCGCTTGCGCAAGATGTCGACCGTCCAGCGGACCTGGCGCGGGCGCACGCTCGTGCCGCGCAAGTCCTCTCCTTCAGAGGCCAGTGGTCCATCGCGCAGGCGCACGTCAAAGCGGCTCGGGAGGCGTCCCAGCGGTCCCCGCTGGCGCTCGCAGTGGCGAATGTCGCCGTCGCTGCTGCTTCGTTCGCCGCTGCCCGTCACGACCCCACCGGCGTGCTCGCAGCCACCGAGCCGGTACGCGCCGAGGGAATGCTCGAGGTCGGCGGCCTGCCGGGCATGTTCAACTGGAGAGCACTCGAGGCGGAGGCATTGATCGGCGTGGGTCGACTCGACGATGCGAGGCACGCGCTCGACGAGTTCGAAGCCGCCGTCCCTCCAGGCGGTCTGGCTTCGGCGGCCTTGGCCCTCGCTCGGTGTCGTGGGAATCTCGCTGTCGCCGCCGGCGACGCTCTCGGGGCCCAAGCGATGTTCGAGCGAGCACACTCGCTGGAACCTGCCGTGCCCATGCCGTTCGAATGCGCCCTGGTGGGCCTGGACGATGGGAGACGCCTGCGCGGGATGGATGATGGACCGGGGGCGATCGCTCAGTTCGAGGGAGCTCATCGGGTCTTCTCCGCTCTGGGGGCTGACCCTTACGTCGAGGCCTGCGCCGCGGAGCTGGCCACCCTCGAGGTCTCCGCAGCGACGGAGAGCCCTGCCGCGCTCCTCGGGCTCAGCCGAGCGGAGCTCGCGGTTGCCCGACTGGTCGTAACCGGGCTCATCAACAGAGAGGTGGCGGCGGAGCTCTACGTCTCGGTGAAGACCGTCGAGTACCACCTCCGGAACATCTTCATCAAGCTCGACATCACTTCCCGGCGAGAGCTCGGCGCGCTGATCAATTGACCGCGGATCCCCTCGGGGGAGTCCACTTTTGGAATCCTGAGCGGTACCGCTGTTCCGCTCTGCAGCAAAACCTAGGGTCGAACCTGGGGTCGGCCCCTGGGGACGAACGGGGACTTCTGGCGTTAGCTGGAAATCATGGTCACGTCAGCGTCCCAGAGGCCCGTCGTGCGCCTCCTCCTCGAGCTCCACCCGGCGCCAGAAGGACGACTCGAGGGTCGGGTAGGAACACGTGCCCACGACTCGTGGGCCTCCTTCTCCGGTGTGCTTGAGCTGCTCAAAGTCATCGAGGAGACGCTGAGCGCGACCCAAAGCGCTGTTCCCAACCCCGCGACGGAAGGACCCGAGTCATGAAGTTCAGAGCTGATCAGACGAACGGCGGAGTTTCGAGATCCGAGTCGCTCAATGGGAGGCGCCGGGCGCGCCTGGTCCTGTGGGCCGCTGGAGTCGCCACCATCGTCGGCTTGGCCGCCGGCGGCATGGCTTCGGCGCATCTCACTTCGTCGTTGAGCGACTACGACGCCCCCGGTTCGGCGGTGGTCCTGGCACAGCACCAGATCCAGCGGGCGACTGGAGCGAATCCCGAAGAGGGCTACGAGGTCGTCGTTCGCACCGCGGCGCCGATCACCGCCGATTCGCCTCTCCCGGCGCGAGTGGGGACTGTGGTCCGCCTTTTGCGTGCCCGCCCAGAGGTGAAGCAGGTCCTCGACTACGCCAACACCGGGGACTCGACCATGATCTCGCGGAGCGGGGACCTCACGGTCGTTGTCGCCACGGTCGGCAACGTGAATGAGAAGCAGTCGGTGGGCGCACTGGAGAGGGCCATAGCGGCACAACCTTCGCTCGAGGGCAATGTCTGGCTCGGAGGTCCCACCACCGCTGATGTCGAGATCGCCGCGGTATCCTCTCAGGACCTGGGTCGGGCCGAGCTCTTCGCCCTTCCTTTCTTGTTCCTGTTGCTGTTCTTCGTCTTCCGAGGCATCCGAGCGGCATCGATGCCTCTCATTGGCGCCATCTTCGCCATCGCCGTGACGTTGGGTGTCATGGGCCTGATCATGGTCGCCCTCCCGCTGTCGGTCTTCGCCCTCAACTTGGTCATCGCCCTCGGCTTGGGCCTCTCGGTCGACTTCAGCCTGCTGATCGTCTCGCGATTCCGTGAGGAGTTCCTCCGGCAGGGCTCGACCGAAGCCGCCCTGGCCATCGTCCGGCGGACCGCAGGCCGGACGGTGCTCTTTAGCTCGCTCACCATCGCGGCGGCCATGGCGACACTCGCCATCTTCCCCGAGCGCTTCGTCTACTCCATGGGGATCGCCGGTGCCATTGTCGTTCTCTCTGCCGGCGTCTTCGCGTTGTTCGTCTTGCCGTCACTTCTGACGATCTACGGGGATCGCATCGCAGCGCACGGTCCGGCGCGCCGGCGTGAACCGGCCGCCGGCGGACGGGCGACAGGACGCTGGTACCGGATCGCCACCATGGTGATGCGTCGACCCGCCATTTGGGCCCTCTCCGCCCTCCTCGTCCTGCTGGTCCTCGCCGCTCCATTTCTGCACGTCGCATTCACTGGGGCCGATGCGAGCAGCCTGCCAGCCAGCAGTTCGGCCGGAACCGCCTATGAACTCGTCCAGACCAAGTTCAGTGACTTCTCAGAAGCGCCAGCAGGCCTGATCGTAAGGGCGGCGCGGGCAACACCAAGCGACCTGGCCTCTGTCGTCACCGAAGCGACACACGTCGATGGCGTCAAGGCCGTCTCGACGTTCCAGCACCTCGGTGGTTCCCTGTGGGAGGCCAACGTGGCCCTCTCGTCGGCTCCGCTGTCACCGGCGGCCCAGCGGACGGTGGACGATCTCCAGACCCTGCACAGCCCTGGAGAGATCACCGTTGTCGGTCAGACCGCCTCCTTCTTGAGCCTCCAAGACAGCCTCAAGTCACAGCTCCCCATGGTGCTCGGCCTGATCGTCCTTATCGCGTTGGTGATGCTCTTCGCCATGACACGCTCGGTGGTTCTTCCGGTGATGGCCGTCGTCATGAACATCCTCACCATCGGTGCCACATTCGGCATGTTGGTCTGTGTCTTCCAGTGGGGCCACATGCGGCACCTGCTGGGATTCAGCGGTCCTGGTGCACTGCAGTCGACGTCGCTGATCATCATCCTGGCCGTGGTCTTCGGTCTGTCCACCGACTACGGAGTCTTCCTTCTCGGTCGCATGAAGGAGGAGCACGACTCCGGGGCCACGCCCGACCAGGCCGTGGCCCTGGGCCTCGACCGAACCGGAGGGATTGTCAGCGCCGCCGCCGCATGTTTGGCGCTGGCGATGGGCGCGCTCGTTCTTTCCCGACTCGTCTTCGTCAAGGAGCTGGGCCTGGGCGTGGCCTTCGCCGTGCTCCTCGATGCAACGGTCGTCCGGGCCGTCTTGGTGCCCGCGACGATGAAGCTCCTCGGGCGCGCCGCCTGGTGGTCGCCCTGGACGCCACGCCCATCCGAGAACCGGCTCCCGGTGCCCGTCACGCCCGAAGCTCCGCTCGTGCCTGAGCTCGTGCTCAGCGCCGACGTCGCGACAGCCAAGTAGAGCTCGATCACCACCAATCCGGCCCACCAACGGCGCAGAAGGAAAGGAACTAAGCGTGCAACGGCACTGCACCGCAGGTCCACTCCGCGCCCTCGATTCCAATGCGCGAGACCTGCGATTGGTCACTCGGTCGCCGCAAGATCTGTCCCGCCGAACAACAGGCTGATACGAAGGCCGGAAATGATCTCGAGGAATGCGGCCGTCACGATCAGCATGGCCACGCCGAAGGATGGCAACTCGAAAGTCGATCGGTCGTTTCCCGCGTGGAGGGTAGGAGGTGAGCGACGATCCGAGCGGCGAGAGGGTCGCAGCCGATGCTGGCCGCATGTTCGTGGAGCAGGTCAGCCGCTCGAAGACCATCCCCGGTCGTCGCTGCATTGACCACTTCAATGTGGTGGCGTTCCCAGCCCATCTGTCCGCGACCAGGAGCCTGTCTCGCCGTCCTGTTCAGCGCGCCGAGGTCGGCGAGTGCAACCCCGAAGGCCGGATCGGCGGTCACGGCGAGCCGCAGTGCGACGAGGGCGAGGCGAGAGTCGCCGGCTCGCTGAGCCTGCCGGTACCAGGCCGCCGCTTGTCGGTTGGCGGTAATCGCGCGGCCGTGATCCTCGACGGCTGGACCGAGGTTTGGCGGCAACGGAGGGCGATGCGAAAAGGGACCACGGGGCTGCTCCATGGCTGCCAGGTTGACCCCACTGCCTGACGAGGCACTGAGGTGGTGCTGAGATCAGCCGGTACGGAGCCCGTAGGCGGTCGCCAGCGCTTCGACATCGGGGTCGTCGAGGGTGCCTTCAAGAAGGCGGTGGACCGGCCGGCCGCAGCCCGTCGTTCGAGGGCGTCCGCGAAATCGGGCCCGGTTCTCCGCGGTATCCGAGGAGGCGAGGGCGACCGCAGCGGCGACCGTGTCGGCCAAGATGCTGACCAACGGATCGGCGGCCTCCGCGGCTCGAAGCTGGGCTTGCTCTGCGTACTCATCGGCGAGCGTCGGGTCATCTGCGGCCAGGGACCACCAGGCCAGACCGATCAGGGCGGCGGCGAACCTCCGGGAAGGCCGACGGACTCGTACTCGGTTTTGGCCTCGTCGAGCCAGCGGCGACAAGCGGTGAGATCGCCAAGTCGGCGGGCCGCTCCGGCCCGACCGACGAGGGCAGCGGCATTGACCGCTTGAGGCTTGGTGGCGATGGAGTCGGCGAACAGCTGTTCCGCCGCCACGTCGTCGCCCAGCCGGGCTCGCAGAGCGGCCAGCCGGATGAGCCACATCGACTCGAAGTGGGTCATTCCCGCCGTCCGGCACGCGACGATCAGCTCTTCGTAAGCGATGGCCGCGGCGATGAGGTCACCGTGCGATTCCTCGATGCCGGCCAGCATGCCCAGCCCATAGAGGATCATCCAGTGATCGCCGCAGGCCGCGGAGCAACTCGACGCTGGCTCGGGTCATGCGACTCGGCTTCTTCGGCTCGGCCCTGCGCCGCCAAGTTGCGGGCGGCGAACATGTCGTGGGTGGCGACGTCCCAGGCGTCCCCGCCTTCGATCACCAGGGGAGCGCTTCGGCCAGGGCCTCCTGGGAGGCGTCGAAGTCGCCCGAGGCGGGCGAGGATCTCGGAGTGCAGGAGCAGGCCTGCGCCCAGCCCAGGTCAGGCGACGTGCGCCTGGCGCAGATCGGCGACGGCCTCCTGGAAGGCATCGAGTGCCGCGGCCGGGCCCACGATGAAGAATCCGAAGTAGGCCTCATAGGCGGCCGCGTAGCCCCGAAGTGCCCTTGATTCGAGAGGCGCCGTCGACGGCGAGCGCGTCGCTCGACCACCGGTAGCCCTCGTGGAAGTCAGCCCGCAGGAACCACAGATAGGCGACGCTGCCCACCAGGGCGAGGGCGGACGGCGCGTCACCGCGCCCGATGAACCAGTCGAGAGCGGCGCGGAAGTTGTCGAGCTCAGCTTCCAGTCGCGTTCGCCATTCGATTCCCGCGTGCCCGCGCAGGCCGGGGCGTCCCTGCTCCCCCAGGTCGAGGTACCAACGGGCGTGCCGTTCATGGATTTCGTCCGCCTCGCCCGAGTCGGCGAGGCGCTCGCGGGCGTACTGCCAGAGCGTCTGCAGCTGTGAGTAACGGGCCGACGTCGAAGCCGATGTCGACGGTCACGAGGGACTTGTCAACCAGTCGGCTGAGGATGTCGAGGATCTCGTCTCGGGGTACCTGGTCGTCGGCGCAGACCGCCTCGGCAGCAGCCAGCTCGCAGCCGCCGGCGAAGACCGACAGCCGGGCGAAGAGCCGGCGTTCGTCCTCGAACAGCAGGTCGTAGCTCCAGTCCACCACCGCCCGCAGGGTCTGCTGGCGGGGCAAGGTGGTGCGGGCACCTCCGGTCAGCAGGCGGAAGCGGTCGTCGAGCCGTTCCGCCAATGTGGCCAGTGGAAGGGCGCGGAGGCGTGCCGCAGCGAGCTCGACGGCCAAGGGGAGGCCGTCCAGCCGGCGGCAGACCTCGGCGACGACGTCGGCCGGCGTTCCCGTCGGCGTTGAAGCCGGGCTGCACCGCCCGGGCCCGATCGACGAAGAGCTCGACGGCGGCCGGCTCGGCCAGTCCTGCGACCGGGAAGCAGGACTTCGCCGGGGACGCCCAGCGGCTTCGCGGCTCGTTGCGATCAGTCGGAGACCGGGTACCTGCACCGACCAGGGTCTCGGCCAGCGTGGCCGCCGGCGTCGATCACATGTTCACAGTTGTCGAGGACGATGACGAGGGATGCGCCCGGCGAGGTGGTGAAGGATGAGATCCACCGCAGATCCCAGCGAATGGGCGCTTCCAAGGGAGGATGCAGCTGCTCCGAGCGCTCCGGCCACGGCCGGCGCAACGCCTTCGGGCTCGGTGACGCTGGCCAGCTCGACCAGCCAGGCCCCGTCCCGGTGCTCGTCGTGCAGCAAGGCGGCCACCTCGACCGCCAGTCGGGTCTTGCCGACGCCACCTGGGCCGACCAGCGTCACGAGTCGGCAGTTGCGAACCGTCTCGCTCAGCTGGTCGAGCTCGGCCTGGCGCCCGACGAAGCTGCTCAGCTGCTCTCGCAGGTTGCCGGCTGCCGTCGGTACGGCCACCGCCCGAAGCCTCGCTGGGACAGTCCCTGTCGAGCGTCGGGTCCTGGGCCAGCACACGGGCCTCGAGCTCTCGGAGGGCCACGCCCGGATCGATGCCCAACTCATCCACCAAACGGTCCCGAATCTCGCCATAGGCCCGCAGGGCCTCGGCCTGCCGTCCGTCGCGGTAGAGGGCGAGGATGAGCAGCTCCCATAGGCGTTCACGAAGCGGGTGTTCCCGGCAGAGGGCCTCCAGCTGGCCGACGACCTCGGCCTGCCGGCCCAACGACAAGTCCGCTCCGGCGCGGGCCTCGAGCGCCACGAGGGTCAACTCGTCCAGATGCGCCCGCTCGGCATCGGCGAAGCCGGCGTAGGCGAATTCGGCCAGTGGTTCACCCCGCCTCAGTCGGAGCGCTTCGCTCAGCGCGACCGATGCCGCCTCCACGTCGCCATCCTCCAGAAGCCGCTGCCCTTTGGCCACCAGCTGTTCAAAGAGCACGGCGTCGAGGTCCTCGGGCTTGGACGGCGAGGGCGTAGCCGGCTTCGGTGGTGAGAATCGCGCCGCCCCCAGCGTTCGCCGCAGCTGGCCGATCTGTGCCTGGAGGGCGTTGGCCGGGTTGGCCGGCGGGCTGTCCCACAGGGCGTCGATGAGGCGGTCGGCTGCGACCGGTCTCCCACGGTGCAGAGCGAGCAGAGCCAGCAGGGCTCGCTGCTTGGTCCCGCGGACCGGCACCCTGACCTCTGCCTTCAGCACCTCGAACTCGCCGAAGAACCTGACCTCCACGTTCTCAACCGTACGACCATTGGCCCGTCACCTGGGAAAAGTCTCAGCGCGCCTCGATTCCTCCCGTCTCAGTGGCTCGTCAGTGGCTCCTCAGGCCTAGAGCGCAGGCTGCCATCAGACAAGAGCAACGAAGAAAGGAACTCAATGATCGAGGCAAAAAACCTGACCAAGAGATACGGGAGGGCGACGGCGGTTGACGGGGTCTCCTTCACCGTCCGGCCCGGACAGGTCACCGGCTTCCTCGGCCCCAACGGTGCCGGCAAGTCGACCACCATGCGCATGATCCTGGGCTTGGACACCCCGACTTCGGGCGACGTTCGGGTCGATGGCATGCCGTACCGCCAGTTGGCGAACCCACTCCGATCGGTCGGCGCACTGCTGGACGCGAAGGCCGTCGTCGGGGGGCGTAGCGCCGCCAACCACTTGAACTGGCTGGCCGACAGCAACGGCATCGCCCGTCGCCGGGTCACCGAGGTACTGGACCTCGTCGGTCTCACCGACGTCGCCAAGAAGCGGGTTGGTGCGTTCTCTCTGGGCATGAGCCAGCGGCTGGGCATAGCAGCGGCCCTGATCGGGGACCCCGAGACCCTCATCTTCGACGAACCCATCAATGGCCTCGATCCCGAAGGCATCCTCTGGATTCGCAATCTCATGAAGTCACTGGCATCCGAAGGCCGAACGGTATTCCTCTCGAGCCATCTCATGAGCGAGATGGCTCAGACCGCCGATCATCTGCTCGTCATCGGCAGAGGTCGGATCATCGCCGATGCCAGCACCGACGAGTTCATCAAGCGTCACACGGCCCCAAGTGTCCGGGTCCGGGCCGTCGAGCAGGTCGATCTGGCCGAGACCCTGGCCCAGCGCGGCGCGCTGATCGAGTGCGGATCGGAGGGCGCCCTGATCGTCACGGGGTTGGACACCGCGACGATCGGCGGAGCCGCTACCGACCGGCAGATAACCCTCCTCGAACTGGCCCCGCTTGGGTCATCGCTCGAGGATGCCTATTTCGACTTGACCAAGGACGAAACCGACTACCACGCCGGCCAGCTGACCGGCTCGACCAAAGGAAACTGACATGAGTATTGCCACCCACACCATCAATGAGGCCGACTTCACCCTCCCGGTTCGTCCGGAGAGGAACTCCACGATCATTCGGACACTCAGGGCAGAATGGACCAAGGTCCGCACCCTGCCCTCCACGTGGCGGACGGCCGTCATTGCCGTCACCCTCTCTGTCGGCCTGGGAATCATCCTCTGCGTTTCGCAGGCCAACCAGTGGGCCAGCATGACGACCCAGGAGCGGTTGACGTTCGATCCCACGGCCTGCTCGTTGGGGGGTTTCTTCTTGGTGGGCGCAGTGCTGCTCGGATCACTCGCGGTACGGACGGTGACGGCCGAGTACCCGACAGGCATGATCCGCTCCACCTTCACGGCCATGCCCACCCGGCGTCTCGTACTGGTGGCCAAGGCCGCCGTCACCGCGGCATTCGTCTTTCCGGTCGCGCTGCTCGCCGTCATCATCAGCTTCGCTGCCGGTCAGCGGGTCTTCGCCGGCAAGCACCTCGACGTGTCGATTGGCCATCCCGGGGTCCTTCAGGCGTTGGTCTTCGCTGCCTTGGCCGTCAGCCTCGTTGCCATCATCGGGGTCGGTCTCGGCGGACTCATTCGCCACACCGCTGCCGCAACCACTGCCTTGGTGCTGGTGATCGTGGGCGGGGCCGTGCTCGGGCAGTTCCTTCCGGCGGGGCTCCGTCAGTACCTGCCCGGGACCGCACTCGAGGCCGCGGTGACAGTCCATCGATCGGCCGGTCTCCTGGGTCCCGGTTCGGCGATCGTCGTACTTTGCCTCTATGCCGTCGTCGCCCTTTCAGCGGCGTCCATGCGGATGGCACACGGCGACGCCTGACACGGCAGGAACGATCATGTGTTCTCCACAAGGTCAAGAGGAACGCGATGCCCCCGGCCGAGGCCGGGGGCATCGCGTTCCATATCGAAGGTCTACCGAGTCCAGCTCGCCCCTTCGCATTGCACCATGACAGCATCGGCGTGTGAGACTGAACTGCGGAACCGCAGACCACTCCGCACCGGAGGTGTCGGATGACAGCCGCCACCGACGTGTGGATCGATGTCCACGATGAGCGAGAGTCATTGCTGAAGCTTCTTGAGACCCTCACGCCGGACGAGTGGAACACCCAATCCCTGTGCGCTGAATGGCGGGTCCGTGACGTGGTTGGTCACCTGGTCAGCGAGACCGCTCTGTCAATCCCCAAGCTGATTGCGGGCACGGTCCGATCAGGGTTTCGAATCAACAAGTTCATCGCGACCGAGGCCCGTCGCAGAGGGAGTTTGACAGACCCCGAGCTGATCGATGCCTTCAGGGAACTGGTACCAACACGCACCCACCTGCCTGGGCTCTCGTCGATGTCGATGCTCGAAGGAATCGTCATCCATTCGCTCGACATCAAGCATCCGCTGCACCGAGACCGCACGACCCCAGAGCATCGGATGGTCCTGGTGGCCGCTGACCTTCTGTCCAACCGCTTCTTCGTCGGCCACAAGCTCTTTGGCGGTCTTCGAGTGATCGCGACCGACGCTGATTGGTCGTCCGGTGAAGGCAAGGAGGTCAACGGGCCCATCGAGGGGTTCGTCCTCGCTATGAGCGGGAGGATCACTGGCCTTGCTGACTTGCAGGGGGAGGGAATGGACTCGGTGCGCAGATGTGCGGAGAGCCTCTAGAACGGACGAGCGCGGTGTCACCGAGGAAGACGTCGGCATTGCACGTACAGCGGCGCCAGGTTCGCGCCCGGCGTCACCCATCTTCGCGATCGGTGACATCGCAGTCGGTGCGCAGAACGAGTGATCCTGGTCGGGCAGAATCCCTCGCATGGATGAGCCGCCGGAGTTGCAGCGCAACGGACAGTGGAGGATGGCCGTGTGGGCCCTGCGCGTGGGCTATCTCGCGTTGGCCGTCGGCATCGCGGGCCTCATCGTCCTGCTGTCGGGTTCCACACCCTGGGTCCTCGGGGTCGGAGTGCTGCTGTGGCTCGCCTCTGCTGCGGTCACCCTGACAGGAGTGTTCTTGGCCAGGCACGAACTGCCCGAGCCGCGACCCGGCTTGTGGCGCATGCGGTTCATCCTGATCCACGACACCGTCCATGTCCTGCCATCTACCGAACCGTTCTGACGGCTCCGCCACCGCGGCACACGGTGCTCGCTCGCGCTGCCAACGCCGTCCGTGTGCTCCTGAGATGAGGCCCGAGAACGATGAAACCCGGGGGGGTGGACCCTTCGTGTTGATGACGAAGGGTCCACCCGACTCCCGGGCCAGTGAACTACTTGATCAGGACGAAACCGGTCAGCCGGTTGTGAACGGTGCCGGGTTCGCGACAGGCTCCTGAGTCGAGACATTCGCCGCGATTAAGAAGCACGTGTCACCGCCAGGCTCGCAGTTCCCGTCGCCGACCGCCTTGGTCGAACTGACCAAGACCTTGTAGGAGAGGCGGGCGTTGCCCTTTGAGCCGGTCTTGGCGAGCATCGGTCCGCCGGGCTTGCCAACGTCGGCAGGATTCTGGTCGCAGGCGTTCGGGTCCTGGGTCGCCAGGTTTGAGTTGCACTCGGTGACAGCGATCTCAGTGCCGGGGGTTGCCCGGACCACTACGGACACGACCTGCTTGTTGACGAGCCCGGTGCTCGGATTGACGCACAGGATCGGGTTTGTCGTGGGACACGCGGCGCTCGCGGACGCCGGCGCAGCTCCAGCGAGCAACAACCCACCACCCCCGAGTAGTCCGCCCGTCGCGATTGCCGCGCAGGCAATGAATCTTGAAACAGATGCGTGACGCATATGAACTCCCCTTTTTGATACGGCCATCGGCCGTTGAAGTAGCAACGGTACCAATTCCGTAGGGCTCAACGCCGGTGACTGCACCAGGGTTGAAGTGAGCCAGTGGCTCATGTGAGCTTCTTTTGAACGAGGGCTGAGCACCCGCTGTGGGAGAGCAACGTTCGACGTGACCTCCCGAACGTTTGCTTGACACTGCAACCCCTATCCGGGGCGAATTTGTGTCAACGCGCGCGATCTCCGCGAACGCTGCACGCGACTTATGCGGAGTCGAAGATCCGCTCGCTTCCGCGACGACAGCCATTCGGCGGGGGCGTCGAACTGAAGCAGCTCTGCCAATTCCGAAACCCGCTCGACGCGCGCGTGCAACCTCTCCCGGACTCCGGGACCATGACAGGAACCCGAACGACGGCCTGACTCTTCAGAGGGCGCGCCGCCGAACCAGCCACACCGTCGCGCCGATCAGCACTGACCGACAGGGCGAGGAGCCATCCTCCCTCGATCAACTGGAACGACCAGAACCGATTGGCAGGCTGGTAGGTGGTCACCTGCTCGTACCCGTGTCGGGCCAGGTCCTGCCACGCGAGAAGGGACACGCGGGACCCCGCCTCCCGCAGAGAACTTCGTCCCCGCGAGGATCTGGCCGAGCACCGACGAAGCGACCGGATGGCCGCTCCTCGTCGTCCACTGCTGGCTGATGATCCACGCCGAACCCGGCACGTTCAGCTTCGTGGTGACCAGCGGCGCCAGGTAGTGCTGGCGCAGGAACGCTCCCGGTTGCGATGGCGAGCCCGGCGTAGGCCGCCAGGGTGGCGACGATCGCGGGGACGATCCGCCGGATGAGCGTGCCGGCCATGACGCCGATCGCGAAGGCCGCCAGCGTCCATGCGGCAAACGCCACTCCGCGCAGGTCGAAGAGTCCAGTGGAGAACGGGGACACGACATAGCTCAGTCGTGCCAATGGTCCGGTCTCCGAGGGCGAAGTACGGCTGGTAATACCAGGAGAACAGCAGACTGAGGGCTCCGGCGGCGGCGGTGACAACGCACTCCGAGCCCCACCAGCTTGGCGAGCGTCCAACGCCAGCGACCGAAGCCCTGCGTCCACGCGTAGCGGAAGGTGCCGGTCTCGAACTCTCGGGCCAGCACCGGTGCCCCGATGAACGCGCCGATCAGCGCGGGCATCACCTGAAGTGGGTAGCCACTCGCCAGCAGGCTGTCCTTGCCGTTGAAAGCGTTGACCAGGGCGTAAGCAGGCATCTGCACTTGCCGGGCGGCAGGCGGCCGCGGCGGCAGCGGCGGTGTGCAACTGCAAGGCCCACCATCCACATGTACGCGGCCAAGCGCGCCGAGCAGCACGGCCGAGACCAACCAGCGCGCTGCGGTGCTGGCGCCACGTGACCCAGGCCATGCGCCGCCACGGCAGGGGCAGCAGGTGCGCGGCACCCTCCTGGTGGACGGGCACGGTCAGGGTGTTCAGCGCCGTCATCTCGTCACCTCCGACGACTTGGCGTCCCGGGCGCGGATCGGCCCGGGCAGCGACGAGGCATCGGGCTCGCGGAGATAGGACAGGGCGAGTTCCTCCAGGCCCACTGGGTGCGCCTCCCAGCCGGACGGCACCGGCTCGTCGGCGCCCGCTCGGACCAGCACGTGCGCCTGCGCACCGCCGCGGCGGATGTGCACCACCGGCCAGTCGGCATACGCGGCGGCCGGGCCGGCCGGACCCGTGAGCACGCGGTGGTTGGCGAGGAGGTCGTCGACCTCGTCCGGCCACCTGCACCCGTCCGCCTGACAGGACGACGAGGTAGTCGGCCGTCCGCTCGAGCTCCACCAGCACATGGGAGGACAGCAAAACCGACAGGCCGTCGTCGGCTGCCGCGGCCAGCACGGTGGCCATGAAGTCGTGACGGGCTAATCGGGTCGAGCATGGCCACCGGCTCGTCGAGCACGAGCAGCCGCGGCCGCCGGGCCAACGCCAGCGTCAGTGCGAGCTGGGCCTGCTGGCCACCGGACAGCTTGCCTGCCTTGCGCTTGAGCGGGATGCCCAGCTCGGCCAGCCGGGCTCGTGCGGACGGCTGGTCGAAACGCCGGTTCAGGTTGCGCGTCACGTGCAGCATGTCTGCGGCCGACAAGTTCTTGTAGAGCGGGGTGTCCTGTGCGACGAACGCAATGCCGTCCAGCGCGGCGGGCGATCCGGGCGCCTCGCCGTCGAGCACCGTGAGGCCACCCTCCGAGGGCGCCGCCAGCCCGACCGCGAGGCTGAGCAAGGTCGACTTCCCGGCCCCGTTAGGACCCACCAGGGCGACGATGTGTCCCTCAGGGATGGCCAGGGTGCAGTCGTCCAACGCCTTCGTGCTGCCGTAGGACTTGCCGAGCCCGTGTGACTCAATGACGTTCATGCGACTTCCTCGCTTCCTTCACCCGTCGTGCGGGCGGCCTGACCGCTGCGGCGTTCGTAGAAATCCCGCAGCTCGCTGCGCGAAGAGCGCCACGATCCCGCTCTCGTCCAGTCCCGCCGTGTCGGCCTTGGCCAGCCAGGTGCGCAGGGAACGCCGCAGCCCGGTCAACTCGGGTAGGACGACCGGGCTGAGAGTGGCCAGGATGAACGTGCCCTGGCCGGGCCGGCCGACGATGAGGCCCTTGGTCTCGAGTTCTCGGTAGGCCTTCGACACCGTGTTCGGGTTGATGGCGAGCGAGGCGACGACGTCGCGGACCTTGGGCAGCTGATCGCCGGGTTTGAGATAGCCGAGGCGCAGTGCGTGCTCGACCTGGTGGACGAGTTGCAGGTAGGTCGGCACACCAGAGGCCGGTTCCAGCCGGAACTCGATGGGGGACACCGGGGCGTTGTCCGAGCCGGGGGCCGAGATCGACCGATCAAACGGGCTGCTGCTTCCCTCTTGTCCTATTGACATAGGACAACCCTAAAATAGCGATGCCGTCACGTCAACCCCGGCCACCCACGCCACGCGTCCTTCGGGGGAGCGTGGGTCGTTCGCACACACCCAAGGAATGGACGTGCGGGAGTCCACCCTTCAAGTGCTCCCCTCGGGGATGACCAGGCAATCCCGGGGAAAGAGCTCGCAGCTGGGAAGGTGTCGCTCGAGGTCCGAGCGCGCACCATCTCGGGGAACTCCGCCGAGTGAGGTCGCGCCCTCGTCGCCAAGGGGTACTCGAATCCGGAGGTGGCGTCCGCGCCCTACGTCAGCCGCAAGGCCATCGCTTGCACGCTGACATCGCCGCGCCGGCGTCAGGTCTTGGGTGTGATCGTGTAGCTGAACGGCGCAGCCGGCGGCTTGAGCACCTGGGAGTGCTTGCCCGACGTCACGGTGACCGTGGTACCGCCGGCCCCGATCTCAATGGTGCTCGGGCCGAGCAGGACCTGGTGCTGGACCTGGTTGGCTCAGCATCCCTTCGAAGGCGGGACGCTGGCCCGCCGGGCTGATGCTGACCCAGGACCGTCCGGTCGACGTTGAGACCGTCACCGTGTAGACCCCGACCGGGATGGTGTAGGTGGCCGAGGTGCCGCTGGTCGACGTCTGCGTCAGCAGGGGCTTGCTGGCCGGCAGCGTGGTTGTCGTGTGCACGACCGGAGCCTTGTTCGTCGGGGCGGTGGAGTGGAGGCTGACCACCCCGGCCTTGACCAATCCCAGCATGGCTGCGGCCAGCAGGACGATGACGGCGACGATGGCCACCGTGATGCGCAGGCCGCGTGCGCCCGAGCTCCGGCGTCGTGGCCTCGATTGGCGGGGCACCGCGGGAATCTGGTCGGTGTCCGCATAGTGGGTGCCCTGGGGCTCCGAGGAGCGAGCGCCCTGACCGCCCGAATCCGGTCGTTCGAAGACGATCGTGGCGTGCTGCCCTGTCTGATCAGCCTGCACGTCCATGGCCGTCTTTTCGACCTCCTCGTGGCCCGCCTTGAACCTTCCGCCCCGCCCGACCCGGGAAACCCCAAGTCACCCCTCACGGTACCGTCCCAACTGGCGTATCGGCGCGCGCCCCCCCGATCGGGTGACATCGCTGCTCGCGGTTTCCCGGCTCCCTGCGCCGCATCCGGGGCTCGACCGGCGCGTGGGGGCCCGACTGCCGTTCAGTGCGGGCACAGATTCGGTTGATCCTCCGTTGTGCCGACGGCGGCGCGCCGGTCCTTCGGCCGCGTCCCTCAGCGGCCCGTCCGGCCGTCGAGCAGCTCCCGCGTGATGTCCATGTGGCCCGCGTGGCGCGCCGTCTCCTCGATCATGTGGAACATCGCCCAACGCCAGGTCGTCGGCCGGAAGTCGGCCCTCGAGGGCAGGTCGAGCGACGGCACCCGGTCGAGCGCCGCGTCGGCCAGCGCGCACTCGCCGCGGTAGAAGGCGATCACCTCCTCGACCCCCCAGCCTGCGGGCAGTTCGAACATCGTCGCCCGCCACGCCATGTCCATGGGTTCGCCGGCGGCGATGGCCCGGAACCACAGGCGCTCGGCGTAGCCGAGGTGGACGACGATGACGCCCAGCGAGTTGGCGGTCGGCGCCGGCCGCCAGCGGAGCTGCTGGGCATCGAGGCCTCGAGCTTGAAGATCGCGCTCTCGCGCAGGTGCTGGAGCCAGCCCCGGGCCATGGCCATCTCTCCGAGAGGCGTGGTCTCGGTCGGGTCGGGGGACCTGGAGCTCGGGCGGTTTCTCGGCCATCAATAGTCCTCCGTTCGCTCGGTGGTGGGGTCCGCGATCGTGTCGCTGGCGACGCCATGGTCGCGCCGCGACGTCTCGGCGACCGGGTCCGGCACGACCTCGAAACGGCGCGGCGGCCGGGCGCCGGAGAGATTGCCGGCCGTGGCTGGCCGGCTGCACCCGTCCCGGCGCGCCTGACGCCGCGTCAGGTCGGCGTTAGGGTTGGCCCGCCAGGGGACAACGATCGGGGGGCCGACGGAGTGGAAGACCTGAGCGGCAAGGTGGCCGTGGTGACCGGGGGTGCGGCCGGCATCGGGCGGGGCATCACCGAAGCCCTGCTCGAAGAGGGCGCACGCGTCGTGGTGGCCGACATCGAGGAACCGGTCCTCGCACGGTCGCGATCAAGGAGCTGTCCGAGCTGGGGCAGGTCCGGGGCGTGCGTGACCGACGTCTCCTCGGCCGAATCGGTCGAGGCGCTGGCCGCCGACGTCTTCGCCACCGAGGGGGCCTGCGACCTCCTGTTCAACAACGCCGGCGTGACCTCGGGCGGGGGAGGCCGGCCCTGGGAGCAGGAGGCCAACGACTGGACCTGGTGCTTCTCGGTCAACGTCTTCGGCGTGGCCAACGGGATGCTGTCCTTCGTCCCCCGCATGATCGAATCGGGCCAGCCCGGCGTCGTCGTCAATACCTCGAGCGGGGACGGGGGCATCGCCCCGGTGCCCTACGCCTCGGTCTACGCCTCGAGCAAGGCGGCGATCTCCTGCCTGACCGAGGCCCTGGCCCACCAGCTCATCGCGGCCGGGACCGACGTGCGGGCCGCCATCTTCTACCCCTCCGGCGGGCTGCTCGACACCGGGTTGTGGACGGCCCAGCGCAACCGGCCCGAGGAGCTGGCCCGGGTCCGGCCCCGCCCGCCGGCCCCGGGGACGACCTTCGAGGAGTTCAAGGAGCAGCTGGCCGCGGCCGGGCATCCCGTCGAGGTCATGGACCTCCGCGAGCTGGGCCGCTTCTGTCGTGGCGGGGGTCAAGCGGGGCGACTTCATCATCGCGCACGGGCTCGAGGAGAGCGCCGCCCTCCTGCACCGCCGGGCCGACGCCATCGCCCTGGGGCAGCTCCCGCCGGCTGCGCTGAGCTGATGACGGCGACCGTCACCACGTCCGACCGCTACACGGTCATCTCGGCCGACGGCCACGCCGGCGCCGACATCGCCGACTACAGGCCCTACCTGGCCAGCCGCTTCCACGACGAGTTCGACGCCTGGGCCGCCGCCTACGTGAACCCCTTCGCCGACCTCCTCCAGCCGACGGCCTACCGCAACTGGGACACCGAGCGCCGCCTGGCCGAGACCGAGTCCGACGGCATCGTGGCCGAGGTGCTCTTCCCCAACACCGTCCCGCCCTTCTTCGAGCAGGGCAACCTCGTGGCCCTGCCGCCCTCGCCCGAGGACTACGAGCGGCGCTGGGCCGGGGTGCAGGCGCACAACCGCTGGCTGGCCGACTTCTGCGCCGCCGCGCCCGAGCGGCGGGCCGGCATCGTGCAGGTCTTCGCCAACGACATCGACGATGCGGTCGCCGAGGTGCGCTGGGCCAAGGAGACGTTCGACGGGCCCTTCGGCGGCATCCTGCTGCCGTCCATCCCGCCCAACTCGCACCTGCCGCCGTTGTGGGAGGACCACTACGAGCCGCTGTGGCAGGTGTGCGCCGACCTCGACGTGCCGATCAACATCCACGGCGGCAGCGCGCTGCCCGACTACGGCGAGCACGAGGCGGCCCGGGCCATGATGCTCATCGAGATCCCGTGGTTCAGCCACCGGTCGGTCTGGCACCTCATCTTCGCCGGGGTGCTCGAGCGCCATCCGACACTGCGCTTCGCCGTGACCGAGCAGGGCGTGGCCTGGTTGCCCCGCGGCCTCGAGACGCTCGACTGGTTCTACGGCCGCATGACCCTGGCCAACGCGGCCGAAGCCAACTTCTTCGGCGCGGCCGCCGCCAAGCTGACCATGAAGCCGTCCGAGTACTTCGCCCGCAACTTCTGGATCGGCGCCTCCTTCCTCCGGCCCGAGCGAGGCACCGCTGTGCCGCGAGCTGGGGATCGACCACGTCATGTGGGGCGCCGACTACCCGCACACCGAAGGGAGCTACCCCTTCACGACCGAGGCCCTGCGGGTCGCCTTCGCGGACTACCCCGAGCCCGACGTCCACGCCATGGTCGAGTCGAACGCGGCCGCGCTCTACGGGTTCGACCTCGAGGCGCTGCGCCCGATCGGCGACCGCATCGGCCCGCGCGTGGCCGACGTGGCCACGCCGTTGCCCCAGGACGACTGGCCGACCAAGACCACCTGCAATGCATTCGACCCCACGCAGATCCTGCGGGCGTGGTGAGCAAGGGAGGGCCCATGGAGACCGTGCGCTACGGCGCTCGCACCGAGCAAGTGAACCACGAGATCGAGGCGAAGAAGGCGCCCGACATCTGGTCAGAGGCGGTGACGGCCGTGTACGAGACCGACCCCGACATCCTGGCCGCGGTGCTGCCGCCGCCGCTCGAGCCCGGCGACCGCCCGCTGGTGCGCATCACCATCACCCGCGTCGAAATGCCGGGGCTGCCCGGTGTTCGGGGCGGGCTGGATCGGCGTGCAGGCCCGCCACGAGGATCGCCTCGGTGAGTACCCGATCTTCATGCCGATGACGACGGAGCAGTCGCTCATCGGCGGCCGCGAGATCAACGGCGAGCCCAAGAAGCTGGGCGAGGTCGAGGTGGAGCGCGACGGCAACCGGGTGTCGGCCCGCATCGCCCGCATGGGCTTCACCGTGTGCGAAATCGTCGGCCGCATCAGCGAGACCCGCGAGAACTACGAGCTCGAGAAGACGGACTTCTGGCTCAAGCTGTCACCCTCGTGCGAGCAGGCGGGCGTGCTCGACCAGGACCCGTTGCTCGTCTACGGCGAGAAGACCGAGCGCACCCGGGTGCACGAGGGGATCGAGGGCGAGCTCATCTTGAAGGAGGCGCCGCTCGACCCGGTGGCCGACCTCGTGGTGCGCCGGGTGGTCGACCTCAACTGGACCGAGCGTGCCTCGACCCAGGTCGGCCGGATCATCGGGCCGGTGCCCAAGGAGGGCGTGCAGCCCTTCATCCACCAGCGCTACGACGACCTCTCGGTGCTGGGGGCCAAGCGATGAGCGACCGCTACGTGATCATCTCGGCCGACGCCCATGCCGGCCTGCCCGCCGAGGGCTACCGCCCCTACCTCGACGCCGCCTATCACCGCGCAGTTCGACGAGTACCTGGCCGAGCGCCAGGCCCACCGGGACGAGGCGCTGCAAGATGAATTACGACTACATCATGGGCTGGGAGACCGACAACGAGGAGGGTCTGCGCGGCGCCTGGGACATCGAGCAACGCGACAAGGAGCTCGACGCCGACGGCGTGACGGCCGAGGTGATGTTCGCCGACGCCGACGCCATCACCGGCAATGGCGTCGCCGCCCTTCGGGGCCGGGCTGTCGGCCGGGTGAGATCACCGATCCCGAACTGGCCTTCGCCGGCGCCCGCGCCCACAACCGCTTCCTGGCCGAGATGTGCGCCCGCAGCCCCGAGCGCCACGGCGGCATCGCCCTGGTGCCCATCACCCACGGGGTGGAGCGCTCGGTGGCCGAGGTCGAGTGGCTGGCCGAGCAGCCCGGCATCCGCGGGATCATGGTGCCGACCATGTGGCACGACCTCGTGCCCTACAACGATCCCGTCCTACGACCCGGTCTGGGCCGCCTGCCAGGCGGCGGGGTTGCCGGTGCACACCCACTCGGGGGAGGCGCCCCAGGACGAGTACGGCGACAACATCGGGATCTACCTGGCCGAGGTGGTCTGGTGGGCCGCCCGCCCGGCCTGGCACCTCCTCTTCTCGGGCGCCTTCGAGCGTTTCCCCGGTCTCAAGTTCGTGGTGACCGAGGCGGCCGCCTACTGGGCGGCCGACATGATGTGGAAGTGGGACCAGTACATGGGTGGCGGGCACACGACCAAGAAGATGGCGGCGATGCTCAAGGGGAAGATCTCCAAGCTGCCCTCCGACTACTTCGGGGAGAACATCTTCATCGGGGCCTCCACCATGTCGCGCGAGGAGATCCGGCGCCGCTACGTCCTCGGGCTGTGACGTCGTCATGTGGGGGACGGACTACCCGCACCCCGAAGGTACCTGGCCCCACACCCAGGAGCGCCTGCGCAGCGACTTCGGCGGCATCCCCGTCGAGGACGCCCGCAAGCTGCTGGGCGAGACGGCCGCCCGCTGTTACGGGTTCGACCTCGAGGCCCTGCGCCCCATCGCCGAGCGCATCGGGCCCACGCCCGCCGATCTCGGCCAGGACCCCTCGCGTGCGCACCGACCCCGAGGCGGTCCGCACGGCGCGGTGGTGGAAGGACGAGTACCAGGTGCAGCCCCCGGGCTGAGTGGGGGATGACCCACCAGCACCACCGCACCACGAGCACGGCCGCCGGCCAGGACTGGCACGCCGCCGTCCACGACGTGATCCTGCCCGAGGCCCTGCGCGGCGTGGAGCTGGGCGACGACGTGCTCGAGATCGGGCCCGGTCCGGGTCTCACGACCGAGGTGCTGGCGGCGCGCACCGCCCGTCTCACCACCGTCGAGCTCGACCCCGAGCAGGCCGCGTCGTTGGCCGCGCCGACTGGCCGGCACCAACGTCGACGTGGTCGAGGGGGACGCCGCCGCCCTGCCGTTCGCCGACGACCGCTTCAGCGCCGCCGCCTCGTTCCACATGCTGCACCACGTCGAATCGGAGGCCGGGCAGGACCAGGTCTTCGCCGAGTTGGCCCGGGTCCTGGTCCCGGGCGGCGTGCTCGTGGCGGCCGACGGCGTGCCCACCGAGGGCTCGCCGCTCTTCGGCGAGTTCGACCGTCACCACCCGCTCGACCCGGCCGGTCTGCCGCGTCGCCTGCAGCAGGCCGGCTTCGTCGACGTCGAGGTGCGCCTGCACGACCTGGGCGGCTGGGTCTGCACCGCCCGGGCCGGCTGACCTCAGCCGGCGAAGTTCCAGCTCTCACCCTTCTCGTAGTGGTGGAGCACGTTCTTGGCGATGAGGATGCGGTGCACCTCGTCGGGCCCGTCGGCCAGGCGCAGCGTCCGGGCGCCGAGGTACATCTGGGCCAGCGGGAGGTCGCTGGTCACCCCGGCCGCCCCCCAGACCTGGATGGCCCGGTCCACCACGCGCAGGTAGGCGGCCGGCACGAAGACCTTGATGGCGCTGATCTCGGTCCGGGCCTGCGGGTCGCCGGCGTCCACCTTCTCCGCCGCGTGGATCGTCATCAGGCGCGCCGCCTGGAGGTCCATGTAGCTGTCGGCCACGAAGCCCTGCATGAACTGCTTGTCCTTGAGCAGGCCGCCGTGCACCTCGCGGGTCAGCATGCGCTCCACCATGAGGTCGAAGGCCCGCCACATCTGCCCGACCGAGTTCATGCAGTGGAAGATGCGGCCGGCGCCCAGGCGGTCCTGGGCGGCCCGGTGCCCCTCGCCCACCTGGCCCAGCGCGTTGTCGAAGGGCACCCGGACGTCGGTGTAGCGCACCTCGCAGTGGTCGGACGACGATGAGCCCCAGATGCCGATCCCGCGCACGATCTCGACGCCGGGCGTCGCCGTCGGCACGATGATCTGCACCATGCGGCCGGGTCCCTCGTCGTCGGCCGACTCCTTGGCCCGGCACATGACGATGAAGAAGTCGGCGGCCAGCCCGTTCGAGGTGAACCACTTGTGGCCGTTGATGACCCAGTCGTCGCCTTCGCGCACGGCCGTGGTCTGAATGGAGCGCGGGTCCGAGCCCGCGTTCTCCGGCTCGGTCATGGAGAAGCCCGACTGCATCGTCCCCTCGACCAGCGGCAGCAGCCACTTGCGCTTCTGCTCCTCGGTGCCGTACTTGACCAGGACGGTCTGGTTGCCCGAGTTCGGCGCCACCACGCCGAAGAGCGACGCGGCGCCGACCGCGTAGGCCAGGATCTCGTTCATGTAGGCGTGGGCCATGAAGTCGAGGCCCATCCCGCCGTACTCGGGCGGGAGGTGGGGGGCCCAGAGCCCCTCGGACTTGACCGCGTCCTGCACCTCGTGGCGCAGCGCCTTGGCCTCGGCCCGCGCCTCCTCGCTCGACGAGCCCCTGCGGGCGCTCCAGAGCAGGGACTCGTTGGGCAGGATCAGCTCGTTGACGATGCGCGCCGTCCTGATGCGGATGTCGTTGATGTGGTCGCTCAGCCCGGCAATGGGCGTGACGGTGATGGGCATGGATCCCCCCGCGGGTCGTTCGCTGGTGCCCCCGGAACCTTACGCAGGTTCGTCCCTCCCCGTCCTCGGGCCCGGCCACCCAGCGCCCGACCAGGGCCCGCTCGTAGCGCCCGCGCCCGATGAAGCTGATGGTCCAGCGGGCCAGGGCGCCGAAGCGGTTCTTGAACCCGGTCAGGAAGGTGATGTGGACGACCAGCCAGATCAACCAGCCGAGGAAGCCGCCCAGCGCAGCGGTCCGATCTTGGCCACGGCCGTGAAGCGCGAGATGACGGCCAGGCGTGCCCAGGTCCGCGGTAGTGGAAGGGCTTCGGCTCCTTGCCCTCGAGGCGCCGCTCAATGGTGTGGGCGGCGTGGGCGCCCGACTGCATGGCCACCTCGGCCAGGGCGGGCAGGTCGTCGAGCGCCATCAGGTCGCCCGACGACGAACACCTCGGGGTGGGTGGCCAGCGAGCAGTCGGGTTGGACCTTGACCTTCCCGGCCTTGTCCACCTCGGCCCCGGCGCCGTCGGCCAGCATCTTGCCCAGGCCGACGGCGTCGGGTGCCGGCCGCCCACACCTTGGTCGCGGTGTCGATGCGCTCGGTCGAGCCGTCGCGTCTTCGTGATCACCACGCACTGGTCGTCCATGTCGGTGACCATCGCGCCCAGGTGGATCTCGACGCCCATGCGCTCGAGGTCACGCGCCGTGCGCTCGGGAGAGTCTGCTGGCCCCATGGACGCCACCAGGCCGTCGCCCCCCTCGACCAGCACGACCCGGGTCTTGTGGGTGTCGATGCGGCGGTAGTTGCGGTGCAGGGCCCGCCGCGACAGCTCGCGGAGCTGGCCCGCCATCTCGACCCCGGTCGGGCCGCCCCCGACGACCACGAAGGTCATGAAGCGCCTTGCGCTTCTCGTCGTCCGGCTCGGCCTCGGCCAGCTCGAAGGCGCCGAAGATGCGCCCCCGCAGGGCCAGGGCGTCGTCGAGCGTCTTCATGCCGTGGGAGAACTCGCGGAACTCGTCGTGCCCGAAGTACGAGGGGGTGGAGCCGCAGGCCACGATGAGGCTGTCGTAGTCGATGGTCAGCGTGCGCCCGAACTCGTCGGCCCGGATCTGGCGCGTGCTCGACGTCGATCTCGCACACCTCGGCCAGCAGGACGGTCAGGTTGCGCATCCGGCGCAGCACGTCACGGATGGCCGGCGCGATCTGCCCCTCCGAGAGGATCCCCGTGGCCACCTGGTACAGGAGGGGCTGGAAGAGGTGGTGGTTGGTCCGGTCGATGATGGTGACCCGCACCGGCGCCCGCTTCAGCGCGCGTGCGGCGAAGAGGCCGCCGAAGCCGCAGCCCACGATGACGACGTGGTGTTCGGGGTCGGCCGTGCTCACAGGAGGGTCTTCACCACCGTTTCCACATAGTGGGCCAAGGGCACCGAGGACAGCTCGTCGGCTGCCGAACCACCCTACGGCGTCGGTGGTCCCGTCGGCCTCGGGCCGCAGCGTGCCCTCCCAGGCGTCGACCCGGTAGATCAGCCGGACGGTGTGCAGGCTCACGCCGTCGGGCAGGGTGCGCACGTCGGAGAGGACGTCGAGCAGCGGGCCGACGGTGACGGTCAGCCCGGATTCCTCCTCGATCTCGCGCCGCAGCGAGTCGACCGGGTTCTCGCCGTGCTGCACGCCGCCGCCGGGGAGGAACCAGCGGCCCTTGATGGTGAGCGAGGGCGCGGCCCGGGCCAGGAGCAGCCGGCCCTCGTCGTCCCGCACGACGCCGTAGGCGGCGATGCGCTGGCGTTCGTTCCTCGACACCCCACGCATGCTTGTCGGCCCCGTCCCCGGTCGCCAACTCGGACGGCCACTACCCTGGCCTGGCCGTCGGGCCCGATCCGGGCGGCCAGAAAGGGAATCGCGATGGACACCGCCGCCGAGCTCGAGGCCATCAGGCAGGTCAAGTACGCCTACTTCCGCACCCTCGACCTCAAGGAGTTCGAGGCGCTCGGCGCGCTGCTGACCGAGGACGCCACCTCTTCCTACGAGGACGGCAAGACGGTGCTCGAGGGTCGCGAGGCCATCGTGCGCTGGCTCTCCTCGGTGCTGGGCGACCCCGGCATCGTGACCGAGCACCACGGCCACCACCCCGAGATCACCTTCACCTCCGACACCGAGGCCGAGGGCACCTGGTACCTCCAGGACCGGGTCATCGTGCCGGCGGCCGACGTCGAGATCGCCGGCACCGCCTTCTACGCCGACCGCTACCGCCTCACCGACGCCGGCTGGCGCATCAGCCACACCGGCTACCAGCGCGTCTTCGAGGAGCACCGCACCCACACGACGCTCGAGGTGCGCAGCTTCCGCTCCCGCTTCGCGCCGGCGCTGAGCCTCACGGGCGCTCGTCCGGGCTGAAGGTGAAGCGCCGGGTCGAAGAGGGTGGTCGGCGCCAGCGCCTGCTCAATGGCCTCGACGAAGTCGGGCTCGAGCTCGATGTCGAGCGCCTTCACGTTCTGGGCGATCTGCTCGGGTCGGCTCGCCCCGACGATGGCACTGCTCACGTTCTCGTTGCGCAGCACCCAGGCCAGCGCCACGGCCGCCGGCTCGTAGCCCGCCTCGCGGCACAGCGTCGGCGTAGGCCTGCACCGGCTCGAGGATCTCGTCGCGCAGCAGCCAGCTCATCTCCTCGCCCTCGGGCCCCGTGGCCCGGGTGCCCTGCGGGCGCTCGCCGCTCCCCGGCAGGTACTTGCCGGTGAGCACGCCCTGGGCCAGCGGCGACCAGACGATCTGGCTCACGCCCTCCTTCTCGCACAGCGGGACGATCTCGGCCTCGATCACCCGCCAGATCAGCGAGTACTGGGGCTGGTTGGAGATCAGGCGGTCGAAGCCCATCTCGTCGGCCAGGCGCACCGCGTCGGCGATCTGCTCGGCCGTCCACTCCGAGACGCCGATGTAGTGCACCTTGCCCTGGCGCACCAGGTCGTCGAAGGCGCGCAGGGTCTCCTCCAGCGGGGTGGCGAAGTCGTAGCGGTGCGCCTGGAGCAGGTCCACGTGATCGGTCTGCAGGCGGCGGAGCGAGCCCTCCAGCGACTCCATGATGTGCTTGCGCGACAGCCCGCTGTTGTTGGGGTTGGGGCCGGTCCGCCAGAACACCTTGGTGAAGATCTCGATGGAGTCACGGGGCGTGCCCTTGAGCGCCCGGCCCAGCACGGTCTCGGCCATCCCGAGGGCGTAGACGTCGGCCGTGTCGAAGGTGGTGATGCCGTGGTCGAGCGCCGCCCGCACGCAGGACAACGCCGCCTCCTCCTCGATCTGGCTGCCGTGGGTGATCCAGTTGCCGTACGAGAGGGCCGAGACGTACATGCCCGAGTTTCCGAGATACCGGTAGTCCATGGCCCGGGAGCGTAACCGCGCCCCCGTACGCTCGTGGGGTGGCCGGAGAGGAGACGCTGCACGTACGCCGGGGGCTGGACCTGCCCCTCTCCGAGATCTCGTGGCGCGCCACGACGTCGGGCGGTCCCGGTGGCCAGCACGCCAACCGCACCCTCAGCCGGGTCGAGGTCAGCTTCGACGTCGATGCCTCCGCCACCCTCGGGCCGCGCCAGAAGGCTCGCCTCCGCGAGCATCTCGGGCCCGTGGTGCGGGCCAGCTCGTCGGAGACCCGCTCCCAGGCCCGCAACCGCGAGCTCGCGCTGGCCCGCCTGGCCGCCAAGCTCAGTGCCGGCCTGCACGTCGATCCCGACCGCCGCCCGACGCGGCCGACCCGTTCCTCCCAGGTTCGCCGGGTCGAGAGCAAGCGCAAGCACTCCCAGACCAAACGCCAGCGCCGCCCGCCCGGCGCCGACGACTAGCCGGCCCATCGGCCGGACGACTCGGCGCCGCGGCGCACGTTCAGCGCAGGCCCGCCACGTTGTCCGCGGTCGAGGAGACCTGGGTCATGGTCACCCCGACGTGGAGCGGTGTGGCCGTGGCCTGCGGCCTGCGACCGGTGCCGAGCTGGCCCACGTCGTTGCGGCCCCAGGACCACAGCGTGCCGGCGGCGTCGATGGCGTAGGAGGCGTACCCGCCGGAGTTCGACGAACACCCAGCGGGCGCCCCCGTGCGCCACGACTTGTATGGGTGACGAGCGAGCTCAGCGTGGTGCCGTTCCCCATCTGCCCGAAGGACCGTTGCCCCAGGTCCAGACATCTCCGTTCGTCAAGCAGGACGATCGTCTGTCCGTTGGCCGCCGTGCTGCCGCCCATGGAGGCCTGGGCGACGGGCGCGGGCAGCGGCACGTGGACGGGCACCGCGCTGTTCGTCGTCGTCCCGTTCCCCAGTTGCCCCGACGCGTTGTAGCCCCAGTCGTAGTAGGAGCCGTCGTTCATGAGCGCGCCCGAGCCCATCCACGACGAGGTCAAGGCCTTCACCCCGACGGCGGGCAGCCCGACCACGGCCACCGGGGTGGCCGACTTGCCGAACGAGCCGGTGCCCAACTGCCCGGACAGTCCCTGGCCGCAGGCGTACACCGTGCCGCCGGCGTCGAAGACGATGTGGCGCGCCGCCCCGGTGGCCAGGGTGACGCCGTGCACGGGCAGCTGGGTCGGGCGCAGCACGACCGACGGACCCGGCAGGCAGAGCTCGTTCGCCGTGTTCACGCCCCAGCCCCACAGGCCGCCCTGGCTGTCGATGGCCAGTCCGCCGTCGAAGGGCATCGGATTGGGCAGCGACGCGATGGTCGACGCCGGCCGGGAAGTCGACCTGGACCGCCACGGTCGTCACCTGGGCGTGGTCCCGTTGCCGAGCTCGCCCATGGCACCGGCGCCCCAGGCCCAGACCTGGCCGGCCGCCGTCAGGGCGTAGCTGTCCGAGTTCGAGGTGGCGATCGACGTCACCTTCCCGGGAATGCCGGTCACGGGGACCGGGCGGCGGTGACCCCCGGGCAGCTTGCCCTTGCTCCCCACCGCGCCCCAGGCGAGTGCCGTCCCTTCGGTGATCGGCGTCGGTCGTCGTGGTCGTCGTGCTCGTCGCGTTGTGGTGGCTGCCGCTGGTCGTGGTGGTCGGCGCGCTCACCGTCGGGCCGCTGTTGGAGCAGCTGGCCAGGCCGAGGGCCAGCACACTCAGGCCGGCGCCCGCTGCGGCGCGCCCGAGGAGCAGTCGCCGGCGGCCCAACCGCCTCAGCCCGAGAACCCGAAGGGCGACAGCGCCGCCTCCAGGCCGCCGTCCAGGTGCTCGAGCAGCTCGCGATCCTCGTCGGCCCGCGGGCCGCGCAGCGCGGTCAGGGCGGCGTAGCCCTGGGCGACCAGCGTGGCGTCCTCGGCCCCGGCGTCGGCCAGGCCCAGATCGCTCGAGTGGGGGAAGGGCGATCCGACCGTCAGCACGATCTCGCCCTTCTCCTCGGGTTCGCCCTCCATGAACGAGCGCGAGGCCTCGAGCGCGGCCGGGCCCTCGATCTCCTCCTGGTTGGGTGCCTCCCAGGTCCACGAACCCTGGGCCGACTTGATCAGTCCGGCCCCGCTCACCCGGGCCCAGCGCAGCCCGCGCACCTCGGCCAGCGGCAGCGCGGGCACGTTCAGGTTGAGCACGGTCCGGGTGGGGGCGGCCATCAGCAGCGGCACGCAGGGCCATGGCCAGGTCGGCCGCCGATTCCCAGGGGTCGGGCTCGGCGCCGGCGCGCAGCGAGACCGCCATGGCGCTGATGCCCAGCTGGCTCGCCGTGAGCGCGGCACCCACCGTGCCCGAGTGCAGGATCGAGCGGCCGACGTTCACGCCGTGGTTGATGCCCGAGAGCACCAGGTCGGGCTTGGGCCCCACCGCGCCCAGTGCGCCGGCGATGACCGAGAGGGCCGGCGAGGCGTCCAGGCCGTAGGCCTCCACCTGCGGCGCACCCTCGACGAAGGCCCGCTGGTAGGGGATGGTCGTGGTGTCGGTCACCGAGCCCACCGCGGCCCCGGCGCCGCTGTAGTTGGAGCTGGGCGCCATGACCACGATCTCGTGCGGCGCGCCCGGGCCGTCGCGGCCCGCCTGCTCCGTCCAGCGCACCAGCGCCCGGGTGAGTGCGGCCAGTCCGGGGGCACTCACCCCGTCATCGTTGGTGACGAGGATCCTCACGTGCATCGACCCTACAAGGCCCCGTCGCCGGGCGGGGCCGGGATCACCGGGCGTTCGTGACCCGGTTACTCCGCCGTCACCCCGGGCTCCCACCCGGCGCCCGGCGAGGCTCACCCAAGTCAGAGCCCTGGTCTGCTTCAATTCACCCGACATGCCGCCCCGGTCGCCCAGGATCTCCATCGCCTCGCCGACCGGGCAGCAGTGGCGCATCGGGCACGGCCGCCAGGAGGTCGTGGTCTGCGAGGTCGGGGCCACCCTGCGGGCCTACACCGTCGCCGACGCGCCGGTGCTCGACGGCTTCGCCTCCGACGAGTGGTCCCACTCGGGCCGGGGACAGGTGCTGGCCCCCTGGCCGAACCGCCTGGCCGACGGCCGCTTCGAGTTCAACGGGGTGCGGGCGCAGGCGGCGCTGGACGAGCCCGAGCGCCACAACGCCATCCACGGCCTCGTGCGCTGGATGCCCTGGACCCTCCAGACGCGACACCAGAACCAGGTCTCCCTCCGCCTCCAGCTCCACCCCTCGCCCGGGTATCCCTTCTCCTTGTTGCTCGAGCTCGACTACCACGTGGGCCGCGAGGGCCTGACGGTGACGACCCGGGCCCGCTCGCTCGAGGAGGGGCCCGTCCCCTTCGGGCTCGGCTTCCATCCCTACCTGACCGCCGGCACCGAGACGATCGACGGCGCCATCCTGCACGTCCCGGCCCTCCACACCCTCGACGTGGACGACCGCGGGCTGCCGACCGGAGCCGTCACCCCCGTCGAAGGGACCGAGCGGGACTTCACCACCCAGCGCTTCGTCGGGCCCGCCGTGCTCGATACGGCGTTCACCACCCTCGAACGCAACGCCGAGGGCCGGGCCGAGGCCAGCCTCGACGCGCCCGACGGCACCGGCGGCGCCACGCTCTGGGTCGATCAGGGCTTCCCCTATCTGATGGTGTACACCGGCGACACGTTGCCCGAGCAGTCGCGCCGCCGCCGGGCCGTCGCCCTCGAGCCGATGACCTGCCCGCCCAACGCGCTGCGCACCGGCACCGACGTCATCGACCTCCAGCCCGACCAGGAGTGGTCGGCCCGCTGGGGCATCAGCCCCCAGATGACGGGCCCAGCAGACGACGCCCTCCGACCTCCCGCTGGCGGGACACGCCGTCCTCGTCACCGGTTCCTCGAGCGGCATCGGCGCGGCCAGTGCCCGCGCCTTCGCCCGGCTCGGGGCGGCCGTGCTCGTCAACTCGGCCCGCTCGGTCGAGGCCGGCGAAGCCGTGGCCGCGTCGTTGCCCGACGCCCTCTACGTCCAGGGCGACATCACCGAACCCGACGTCCCCGAGCGCCTGGTGGCGGCCGCCCTCGAGCGCTGGGGCCGTCTCGACACGCTGGTGAACAATGCGGGGACCACCGCCGTGATTCCGCACCACGACGTCGCGGCGGCCTCCGTCGACGTCTGGCGCCGCATCTTCGAGGTCAACGTCTTCGCCACCTGGGCCATGTCGGTCGCCGCCCTGCCCGCGCTGGCCGACGGCGAGGGCGGGAGCATCGTGAACGTGGCCTCGGTGGCCGGTGTGCGGCCGACCGGCTCGTCCATTCCCTACGCCGCGAGCAAGGCCGCCCTCAACCACATGACCGCACTCCTGGCCAAGGTGGTCGGACCCGGCGTGCGGGTCAACGCCGTGGCCCCGGGCCTGGTCGACACCCCCTGGACCGAGGACTGGGACTCGTACGCCAGGTGGTGCAGCAGGCGGCCCCGCTGAAGCGCTCGGGCCAGCCCGACGACGTGGCCGAGGTCGTGGTGGCGCTGGCCCAGGCCTCCTACGTCACCGGCCAGGTCGTGGTGATCGACGGGGGACTCTCCCTGGCCACCTGAACGGCCGCGTCCGGCCCTCGGCCTACGTGGGTGGGGGCATCACCCAGCGCACCACGTCGGAGAGCATGCGCATCATCGGCGTCACCGCGAAGGTGTCGACCATGAAGTCGACCGGGGGCAGCACGGACAGGCCCAACTCGCGACGGGCCCATCCGGGCAGGACGCCGATGGCCGAGGCCACCACCAACGAGTAGACGGCGCGCTCGCCCGGGCGGCGGGCCACGCCGCGCAGCAGCCAGTCCCGGGCCTGGCGGGCCTGGGGGCCGGCGTAGAGCTTGGGCCGCAGCCGCAGCAGGTAGGCCTCCGCCTCGTCGGCCGTGTGCGGCGCCCACTTGGCGCCGAGGTTGAAGGCGACCGGCGCCAGCTCCTCGTAGTACTGGTCGCACTCGGTGCGGCTGAGGGTCACCGGCCCGTAAGCGCTGCGAGGAGGCCAGGAAGCTCGAGACCTCCGCCACGTGGATGAAGGTCACCAGCTCCGGATCGTCCGCCGAGTACTTGCGGCCGTCGGGGGAGGTGCCCTTGACCCGCCGGTGCACCCGCAGCACCTGGGCCACCGCTGCGTCGGCCTGGGCCGTCGTGCCATAGGTCGTGGTGCCCACGAATTGCGCGGTGCGGCGGAGCCGCCCGAGCGGATCGTCGCGGTAGCCCGAGTGGTCGGCCACGCCGGCCATGGCCAGCGGGTGCAGGGTCTGGAGCAGCAGCGCGCTCGACGCCCCCGATGAGCATGGAGGACAGGTCGGCGTGCACCCGGCGGGCCACCCCGTCGGGCGGCGTGAAGGCCTCGTCGGGATCACGCGAGATCACGCCGCGCTCGTCACGGATGCCGATGGCCCGCCGGACGCTGCGCTCCATGCCGCCACGAGCCGGCGCGGCCAGCCCACCGACCAGGCGCAATGGAGTCGCGGCCACGCTCTCGCCGAGGGCGGCGGCACGTTCGAATGCATGCATCGCCGCCACACGAAAAGCTTGCCACGGCGGGCCGTGGCAGAGTGCACGCATGCGCTTCGTCGTCCTGGGAGCCGGTGCGATCGGCGGCACGGTGGGTGCCCGCCTGTTCCAGCAGGGCTACGACGTCACCCTGGTTGCCCGCGGTGAGCACGGTCGCGGCCCTGGCCTCGTCGGGACTTCGCCTCGAGGCGCCGGACGAGACCGTCACCCTGCCCATCCCCGTCGTGTCCGAGCCCGCCCAGGTGACCTGGACCGAGGACACCGTCGTCCTCCTGGGTGTCAAGGGGCAGCACACCGATCACGCGCTGACCCAGTTGACCGCCGCGCCGTCGTCCATCGCCGTCGTCTGCATGCAGAACGGCGTGGAGAACGAACGCCGGGTCCTGCGCCACTTCGCCGACACCTACGGCATGTGCGTCATGTGCCCGGCCACCCAGCTCCATCCGGGAGTGATCCAGGTGCACTCCGCACCCGTGTCGGGCATGCTCGATCTCGGCCGCTTCCCCTCTGGCCTCGACGACCGTGGACAGGCCATTGCCGACGCCATCGACAGCACGACCTTCCAATCGATCGCCCGGCCCGACATCATGCGCTGGAAGTACCGCAAGCTGTTGATGAACCTGGCCAACGCGGTCGAGGCGCTGAGCGGTCCGGCCGGCCGTTTCAGCGCGCTGGCCAAGGAGGCCCAGCAGGAGGGGACGGCCGCGCTGGCCGCCGCCGGCATCGACGTGGCCAGCGCCGAGGAGGACCGGGAACGGCGGGCCGACAACCTGCAGATGGCTCCCACCTCCTCGGGCGAGTGGCAGGGCGGGTCGAGCTGGCAGAGCCTGGCCCGCGGCGCCGGCTCCATCGAGGCCGAGTTCCTCAACGGGGAGATCGCGCTGTTGGGCCGCCTCTACGGCGTCCCCACGCCGGTGAACGCCCTGCTCGAGCGACTGGCCCTCCGGGCCGCGGCCGAGCGGCAGCCCCCGGGCACGCTGGACCATCGAGGCACTGAGCGTGGAGGCCGGGGTCGACCATGCCGAGTGAGCGCGGTGCGGTCCTGGCCGACGACTTCGCCGCGGCCAACGCCGAGGTCATCGAGTTCGCCCGCAGCTGCAGCGAGGCCGAGTGGCGGACGTCCGTGCCGGGAGAGGACTGGCCGGTGGGCATCGTGCTCCACCACATCGCCGAGGGGCACGGGCAGGCCTCGCGTTGGCTCCAGGCGATGAGCAGCGGCGAGGGCGTTCCCGACACGGCGGAGGACATCGACCGGGCCAACGCCGCCCATGCCGTGCGAGCCGAGTCGGTCGACCCGGTCGAGACCATCGCGCTGCTCGAGATTCGTGGTCGTGAGCTCGAGGCGCTGCTGCGCCGGCTCGACGACGAACAGCTGGACCGGTCGGCCCCGTTCGGCCCGGCCGGGGGGCAGGTCTTTCCCTGTGTCGATCTGGCGCCGGTGACCGCCCGTCACGCCCGCGAGCATCTGGCCCATGCCCGCCGCGCGCTGGGCCGCCAGGACTGACTTCTCTCGAGGCGATCCCGAGTCGGGGGCACCGCCCTCGATGATCCGGGCCGCGTCGAAGAGATGCGCCGTCAGTCGGCGTGCAGGGCGGCGCGCACTTCGCCCGCCGGGTCGGCCTGCGGCGTCCCTGGTGCGTCGATGCGCACCTGGTGCACGGTGCCGCCGAACGGCGCCGGCGGGGTGTAGCGGCGGGAGACCGGAAACCCGATGTCCCGTCCGATGCGCAGCCCGGCGCCGCCGTGCTGCACGGCCAGCGGGAGCATTCCCGTCGACCTCGACCGCAGTCGACCTCGTTGCCGTCGACCAGGAGCGCCATGCGTCCGGGCGCGCCGCCCTCGCCCAGCGTGTAGAGGACGGCCAGTTCGTGGGTGCCCGGCTCGAGGGTGCCGCCGTCGGCCAGCTCAATGACGTCGTAGGAGCGGGCGAAGGTGAAGTGGGCCCGGCCCTCGGTGACGTAGAGGGCGTAGCCGCCGAACCAGTCGCCGAGCGCGCAGACCACCCCGTCGGGTGATCCCGGAACCGGTGTCGATGTCGGCGGTCAGGCGGAAACCGCCCCACAGGAGCGGCACCGACTCGTCCGCCACCGGCCCGCCGCCCGGCAGGAAGACCCGCGACGAGCCCGCCGGCCAGGTCGGGGGGATGAAGCCGGCGAAGCGGTCGACCAACCCGTCGGAGATGGGCAGCACGTTGTTGCGGACCGCCTCGGCATCCCAGAGCGTCGCGCAGTTGGCGCACCCGCTCGGGCTCGTCGTCGGCCTTGTCGATGGCCTCGGAGAAGTCGGCGGTCAGGTCGAAGAGCTCCCAGCGGTCCTCGGCGAAGTCGCGGCTGCCGGTCGCCAGCTCCTCCTCATCGAGCACGCCGGTGCTGATGTGGTTGGTCGTGGCCTTCCAGCCCTCGTGGTAGATGGACCGCGAGCCCATCATCTCGAAGTACTGCGTGTGGTGCACCTCGGCGGCGCCGGGGTCGTTGAGCGCCGGCAGCAGGCTGGCCCCGTCCACCTCCTGTTGGGGCACGCCGTCGACGACGTCGGGCAGTTCCAGCCCGGCCGCCTCCATGATCGTGGGCAGGAGGTCGATGGCGTGGCTGAACTGGGGGCGGACGGTTCCCGGTTGGGCCACCCGTCCGGGCCAATGGAGGATGAGGGGGGTGCGGGTGCCCCCGAGCCAGGTGTAGCGCTTCCAGAGCTTGTGGGGGGTGTTGCCGGCCCAGGCCCAGCCCCACGAGTAGTGGTTGTAGGTGGTGAACCCTCCCCAGTCGTCGTAGTGCGCCAGGTTCTCCTCGAGCGACTCGCGCACGTGCGCCGTGAAGCGGTGCTCGTTGATGCTGCCGTCCTTGCCCACCCTCGGCGCTCGCCCCGTTGTCGGAGAAGACGAGGATCATGGTGTTGTCCATGAGTCCGAAGGTCTCGAGGGCGGTGACGACCCGGCCGATCTGCGCGTCCGTGTGCGTGAGGAAGCCGGCGAAGACCTCCTGCTGGCGGGCCAGCATGCGCCGCTCGTCCGCCGAATGGTCGTCCCAAGCCCGGACCCACTCGGGTCGTGGCTGTCAGTTCGGTGCCCGCCGGGATCACGCCGCGCGCCACCTGACGGTCGAAGACGACCCTTGCGCCAGGCGTCCCATCCCTGATCGAAGACGCCCCGGTACGGGTCCACCCACTCCTGGGTCACGTGGTGGGGTGCGTGCATGGCGCCCAGCGCGAAGTACAAGAAGAACGGCTTGCCCGGGGCACCCTGCTGCTGGTCCTGCACCATGCGGATGGCCTGATCGGCCAGGTCCTCGCTCAGGTGATACCCCTCGTCGGGCCGCCGGGGTGGATCGATGTAGTGGTTGTCGCAGATGAGGTTGGGCGTCCAATGGTTGGTGTCGCCTTGGAGGAAGCCGTAGTAGCGCTCGAAGCCCAAACCCAGTGGCCACGTATCGAAGGGCCCGGCCGCCGAGCGGTGCCAGCGCGGCGTCAGGTGCCACTTGCCCACGGCCATGGTCGAGTAGCCGGCGTCACGGAGGAGGCGGGGGAGGGTCGCCGCCGTCTTGGGCAGCCGGGCGTGGTAGCCCGGGGAAGCCCAGCGGGATGTCGGCCAAAAAGCCCATGCCGACGGCGTGATGGTTGCGGCCGGTGAAGAAGGAGGCCCGCGTGGGCGAGCACAACGAGGTCACGTGGAAGCGGTTGAAGGCGGCGCCGCCGGCCGCCAACGTGTCCATGTGAGGCGTGCCGATGTCGGATCCGAAGGCGCCCAGGTGACCGAATCCCGTGTCGTCGAGGACGATGGCCACGATGTTGGGCGCCCCCTCGGGCGGCTTGGGACTCGGTGGGATCCGCGGCACCGACTCTGCGGCGGTGAAGCCGATCTTCTGAGGTTCATCCATGGGTCGAGAGGGTAGACGGTCGGGCCAGTCTTTCGGCCCTGTCCAGGGGTAACGTGTGGGGCGATGCAGGGTCATCTTCCCGGACCGCCCCAGCCGCACTTCCCCGAGGGCCTGGCCCCCTTCATCGGCTACATCGCGACGAGAGAGCCGCAACCAGAGCGCGGCCGGGGCCTGGAGGAACCGGGGTGGGCCGACGCGGACGGGACCGTGCTCGACGTCTTCGACGACGTCGGCGAGTGGGAGCCGATCCGTCCGCGCTTCTTCAAGGCGGTGGCGGTCGTCATGGCCATCTCGCTCGTCCTCGCCGGCGTGGGCACGGTGCTCGAGGTGTTGCTGAGCGCACGGTGACGTCCGCGCCGAGAGGCGCCGGCATCTCCAGCTGCGCACCCACTGTTCGGCCACTCGCCGGCAAATTGCACTGCATGTGAAGGATCTGACAGAGCCGGGTGGCGGCCGACGTCGACCCTCCGACCCGAATGCAGATGGACCTTCGAAGTTGCCTCCGGTCCGATTCCTGAACCACAGGTGAACGGATCGCGATCAATCGGATGCCGCGATCGTGACCGCACGATGAACGTCTCGCCCAGAAGGGGCGCCTCGCGAGGCGCGGGAGGTAGAAACGCCTCGCCCTGAGTAAGTCATGAGCGTAGGTGGAGGAAACCCTGTGGATCCGGCTGTCAGAAATCGCAAGCAGTCTCGACCGGTTCGCGTCGGTTTGGCCGTAGCCCTCCTCGCCGGAGTGCTGGCGCCCCTCGCTGCGATCCTCGCAGCGGCGGCACCGGCTGGCGCGCAGACCCCTGCGACCACCTACAGCGCGGCGGCACCGACGCTGGACAGCATCACCAGTCCCGCCGTCATGCACGACCCAGAGCACCAGCACCTGCGCGCCCTGGAACGAGTGGCAGGGTGACCCGGGCACGTCGGCTTCGCCGAACCAGACCGACGCACAGAATTGCGCGGGTACCGTGACCACCGGATACGGCTCGGGCTGCCTGTTGTTCCCGTCCTACGACCCGACGGGTGGGCCCACCACCACGACCGACAACGGGGTGGGTGGCGCCGCCGTCACCGAGCCCAACCTCTCGGTCTCTCCAGGCGCGGCCAGCGGCACCGACGGCGTGGCGCCCTATCCGAGCGGCGTCGTGGGCACTCCCGGTCCCCTCGACGCCTATTGCGGCACGGGCAACGAGGCCACCGAATCGAACCAGTCGGTGTCCCGCATGACTCCGGGGACGACCTTGCCGCTCGCGCCGGCCTACTTCCCGCACATCATCCGCAACGCCGACGGTTCCCTGACCGGCTACTTCGACTACCGGCCCAAGGACGCCGACGAGGCCCTGGTCGCCGCCACGTCGACCGACGGCGGCGTTGACTGGACCTACGACGGCGAGGCCCTGGAGCAGAACCCCGGGTACTGCCCCTCGGCGGACACCAATGACGACGGGCAGGGGCACGCCAACATCGTCACCCTGGCCAACGGCAACACCTTCCTCTACACGCTGCCCCGGGCGGCCGGTGACATGCAGGGTGTCGGCTTGGACATCCATCAGTTCAACCCGACGGCGGCCAATCCGCTGGGCAGCGGCGCCCAGGCACTGCCGGCCGCCGAGGAGACGGGGGTCGACCCGGACACCTTCGCCACGGCAGGTGCGAGTGTGCTCACCACCGGTGGCGCCACCATCGCGGTCACGCAGACCGGCAGCGCCAACTCACCACAACAACTGGTCACCGGTGGCTTCGTCGACCTCACCCAAGACGCCGTGCCCAACCCCAACGAGGTCATCAACTGCACCGTCTCGAGCTACAACGCCCTCAGCGGCTGCACCTCGGCCACCCCGATCACCGTCAACCAGGGCGACCTCATTGAGCAGGTGATCGGCTACGTGTCGGCGCAGACCGGGACCGCCACCATTCCCACCGGCCCGAACACCAGCAACGGTGACGGCGGCCTGGGAACGATCGACGTCTCGCCGACGGCCTCGACCGCCACGGCGACGTCCGGCTCGACGAACCTCGGCTTCACCAGCCCGCTGACCGGTTCGACCTACAACGCCAACGCCCCCAACCGGGTCTACGTCAATGGCGTGACCGCCTACTGCGCCCAGTCCAACAACAACCCCACGACGAAGATCGAGAACTGCACGACAGGCCCATCGGGCGCGCCGCTGCCGTTGAGCGCCGGCATGATCATCACCTCGGACCCGATCATCCCGTCGGCCGCCTATGCGAGCGATCCGGCATCGGGTGGCATGACGACCGGTCTGATCGCACCAGATGGGATCGTCGGCGTGCTGCCGAGCTACCCGGGCGTTCCGTCGGGCGCCACGGCGATCATGTACACGGAGAAGGAGCTCAACTACTACCTCGCGGGCGACAGCACCAACGCAGTCACCCTGAACTCGAGCACGGGTTCAACCATCGACTTCATTGCCAGCCCCTATATCGCGGAGAACATGCCGAGTCCGAGCACGGTCACTTCGGCAAGCCCCGTGCAGGTCACCATGGGGCTCACCACGACCTCGAAGAACAGCACGGGAGCCATGGTCACTGTGACCTGCACCTCCTTGACCGAGGCCGGCGCAGCTTCGACGCTCGGGGGTTGCACCATTCCGAGCAGTGACACGGCGGACGTCTTCGAGCAGGCGAAGACCTACATCGGCGCGCCAGGTGCGGCGACCGTGGCCCTGTCGACCCTCGCGCAACAAGGTGAGGGGAGCTCGAGCAATGTGGTGAAGCTCTACAAGAACAATGAGGACGTCAGCATCCTGCGCGTGGCTTACACGACCGATGGGTCGATCTTCAGCTACGCCGGACTTCCGAACGACGGCATCGTGAGCGACTGCGTGAGCCCGTCGTCCACCGTCACGTTGCAGAATCAGGCCGTGGACCCGGGAGTGCCCGAGGTGGGCTGCACGGGCTCGTACCAGGGCGTGAACAACCCGGATCAGCAGAACAACCCCCCCAACGGACTCAACTCCTACGCCACCAACGAAGGGACGCCGGGTGGCTCCAACGGGACCGACACCGGGAGCGTCTCGGGCGGCGACGCCACCGAAATGCGCTGGGTCGGCTCCGCGGGAAGCATCATCACCAACCCCAACGGCACGTACGGCTTGTTCCTGTCCGGCGCCTGGGCGGCGGACGGTGACAGCGACGCCTTCAATCAGGTCTTCTATTCGGAAGGCACAACGAGCACGAACGGCCAGGGCCAGACGACCATCACCTGGTCGGTGCCCACGCCGGTCATCAGCACCGACTACTCGTTCGCGGCCTCCTACAACCAGGACAACAACGTCAATGGCGACGGGAGCCAGCCGGTCGGGATCTCGGCCTACTACGAAGGTCGGGCCTATGGGCCGAGTGTCGTGCAGAACCCCGACGGCAGCCTCACGATGGTCTTCGCCGGCTACCGCTTCCCCAAGTCCATCGTCAGCGCCGGCTCCGCGTTGGGTGACCAGGCGAGCAACGGGTCGACGGGGGGAACGGCCTCGCCGACCTGGACTGTCGGGCCCAACGACTTGAACATGTACCGCAGCATCCTGACGACGACGCTGTCGCAGTCGACCTCTCCCGCCGTGGCCACGACCACGACGGTCTCGGCATCGCCCAGCCCGGCCACGTTCGGCCAGACCGAGGCTCTGACGGCCACGGTGGCGCCGGTGGCTCCAGGCACGGGCACGCCAACTGGCCAAGTGACCTTCACCGGTTCGGGGGGCACCACGCTCTGCACGGCCGCCCTCGACGAGTTGAGCGCGGACACGGCGAGTTGCAACTACCCCTACACGGCACCAACGACCGACAGCGTCTCGGCCTCGTACGCCGGTGACTCCAACTATGCGAGCTCGGCCAGCACGACGCCTGCGAGTGTGACCATCAATCAGGCCACGCCCACCACGCCCACCATCTCGAACCTGCCGTCGAGCGGTATCTATGGCGGTGGCTTCACGGCGACCGTGAGCACCAACGGTGACGGCACCCCGTCCGTGACGTCCAATTCGGGATCAGTCTGCACGGTCAGCGATCTGGTCGTGTCCTACGTCGGGGTCGGCCAGTGTTCGCTGACGGCACACGTGTCACAGGGGACCGATTACACGGCCGCCGATGGCAGTCCGCAGATATTCCAGGTGAGCCAAGCTCCACCCACATCCCCCACCATCTCGAATCTTCCGGGGTCTGGCACCTTCGGGGGTGGATTCACGGCACAGGTGAGCACGGATGGCGATGGCACGACGTCGGTCACCTCCTCGACCACCGATGTCTGCACGGTGAGTGGCAACGCCGTTTCCTACGTCGGGGTCGGCCCTTGCACCTTGACCGCCCACGTGGCAGCCGGCACCAACTACGGCGCAGCTGACGGCACGCCGCAGACCTTTACGGTGTCTTCCGCGACCTACACGGTGACCGTGACCGGTTCTCAGGCCTACGGTGGTCAGCCCACATTTGCAGCGAACCCGTCGAGCGGCCCGACCCAGCCCTACAGCGGGACGGTGACCTGTACCACCGTGAACGGCGGAACGTCGATCTCCCCGACACTCAGCGCCTCGGGGAGCTACACCATTGACGGGTCGAGCTGCTCGGGCCTGAGCCTGCAAGGTTCGGACGCCAACGACTACACCATCGCCTACAGCGGATCGACCTTTGCCGTGAACTCGACGGTCTACACCGTCGACGTGACTGGGAACGAGACCTATGGCGGTTCGCCCAGCTTCACGGCCAGCCCTTCGAGCGGCCCGACCCAGCCCTACAGCGGAAACCTGGTCTGCACCACGGTGAACGGCGGCTCGCGCATCTCTACCTTGAACGCGGGTGGCAGCTACACCATCGACGGCAACAGCTGCTCCGGTCTTGCGCTCACCGGCGCCGACGCGGGCAACTACCAGATCGCCTACGTCGGCCAGGGCTTCACCGTGGCTCAAGCTGTGTGGCCGGTCGCCGTGACCGGATCTCAGACCTACGGTGGCAGTCCGACCTTCATGGCCAAGCCCACGAGCGGGCCGACGAAGCCCTACAAGGGGTCTGTCACGTGCACCACCGTCAACGGCGGGACGGCGATTTCGCCGACGCTCCCGGTCGGCAGTGGGTACACGATCGACAGCGCCAGCTGCTCGGGCCTGAGCCTCCAGGGTGTGGACGCCACGAACTACACCTTGGCCTACAGCGGCGGTGCGTTCAGCGTGACGGGGACCTCGACGACGAAGGCGACGGTCACCAAGTCCGGATCGAGCGCCACCATCACGGCCAAGGTCAAGGGCATCCCATCGGGATTCGCCGTGACGGGCACCGTCACCTTCGTGCCCACGAACAAGCACGGCGTGGTCGTCAAGTGCAAGCAAGGCAGCGTCGCGGCCTTGAGCTCGAGGGCGAAGGCAACATGCACCTTGACTGGCCTGACGACCGCCAACTCCCCGTACTCGGTGTCCGTGAAGTACTCCGGGGATGCTGATTACGGCCCGTCGGTGTCCGCAACCGTAAAGTTCACCGGCTGAGCGAACTGGTCCGACGGGTGCTCTCGAATCCTGATCAGTTCCTCTGGCGTGTGCGCCGGACACGGAGGGTGAGGAAAGCGGCGCCAAGAAGGACGACGATCACGCCGCCCGCTACCCCCCAGATCCAGGTCGTGTTGTCGGTGCCGACAGGCGGGGAGACCGATGTGGCGGTGCTCGTCGGCGCGACGGACGTCGACGTGGGGGACGACGCCGAGGCCGCGGGTGCACGGAAGGCGACCACGTGGTCGGCCGTCGGAGCCAGGAGGAGGCCGGCCCCGACGGACGGGGTCGGAAAGTGGTTGGCGGGTGTGCCGACCGAGGCCTGCTGGCGCACCGCCCCCGTTGCCGGATCTAGTCCGTAGAGGACACCGTTTTGGCCCATCGTCCAGACCAGTCCTGCGGCGACGATCGGCGGGCCACCGCCGGCACTCGAGGTCCAGAGCAGATGGAGGCGGGCAGGTGACGTCGTGGCGCTGACGGCAGTGGTCCCGCTCTCGCAAGGTAGGTAGGCGGTCGTTCCCACGAAAGCGATGCCTCCGTCGATGTCGTCGTTGCAGGCCTGGGACAGTGACGCCTCTTCCTTCCCAATCCCTCCGAGGGAGGATCCGTTCACCAGGTAGGCGATCCGGGACTTGGCGGCGACGATCACCTGCCCGTCGGGCAGGAGGGCCGCGCCGGTCGACATGTCGAGATCGCTTGCGTTGTCGCTGGGCCAAGTCGACGGTGCGAAGTATTGAATCAGCATCATCGACGGCGAGAGCTCGAGCAGCGAATCGCTGTCGTCGTAGGCGTGCGAGGCCGAGTAGACAGAGCCGTTTCCGGCGGTCACCCACACGTCGCCGGATGCGTCGACGACGGGCGCGGCACCGCCCATCCAGACCGCCCCTTGACTCTCACCGCGGGCCGAGTCGACCGTGAAGACATCGGCCTGTCCGCCTGCCTCGGGGACGCTGATCACACGGCCCCGGTAGGTGCTGCAGTCGCCGTAGTTCCCGCCCATGCCGAACACGACCCGGCCCTGATCGAGCGTCAGCCCGGTGCGCTGCAACAGCGCCGCCGGGTCTGCTCCGGTCGGATCGACGTTCTGTGAGAGCTCCACCTTGCCCGTCTCGGTCGAAAGACCAACGAGCACATGGGCGGGTGTGCCGTGGGTCAATTCATCGGCCACCACGAAGATCTCGCCTCGTGCCGAGTCGATGACCGGAGTGCCCGTGATCCCGACCGTGGGAGTGATGTCTCCGCAGGGCAGATCGGACGACGGGACCGGCGTTCCCACGTGGGTCGACCACGCGACAGCACCCGTGGTGGCCGAGAGGGCGTCGACGATGTCGTCCTCTGTGGCCACGAAGACTCGATCACCCGAGACGAGCGGTTCGCCGTAGAGCTGGCCCGGGAGTGTCGGAGAGGTCCAGGCGGGCGCGCCCGTGTCGACTCTCGAGATGGCCGATGCGGCGCCGTCGCCGACAAGGTCGCCGTGGTACACGGTCCAATCAGTGGAGGCCGACGCCGCGTGGGAGCGGACACTGGCAACGATGCCGACGTGGACGTGGACGTGGATGACGACGCCGAGGCCGCAGCGGCGATCGTTGCCAGCGGAAGGGAGCGAACAGGCAAGGAGGCCGGCGGCGACCCAGATGCTGCGACGGAAGAATGTGCTCACGGTTTGATCCCGACGGCCTGGCATGCCGTGGCATACGACCCGCTACAGAGTCGTGGCAGCGGTGACCCCGCCGTCTTTCAGGGCGGTCGACGCCATGTTGGACGCGGTCACCCACTGCGGCGTGACGAGCACCGAGGGAACGCTCACGGCAGCCGTGGTGTCCTCGACGCCGGCGTTGACGAGGCTCGAGGGTGGGCGCTGCCCGGCCCTGAGAAAGAGGGCAAGTGCGACGGCCGCATCGGCTTCTGGCGTGGCGGGCATGGCCACGGTGCCGCACTGGTAGCCACTGAGGACGTTCTGCAGTCCGGCCAGGGTCGAGCCGACGCCGGTGGTGGGGAAGGTGCGGGGCCGGACGTGGGAGGCCTGCAGCACGCCGATGACGGCCGCGTCGGTGGCGTCGCTGGACACGAGGGCGGCGTCCACGCCCTGGCTCGCCTGCGTAGGCGGCCTGGAACTCGCTGGCCGCGGTGGGCGGGTCCGACGTGCCCGCCGTCGGGGCGGCCACGGTCCAATGGTGGGTGCGTAGCAGCGGTTGAAGCGCGGCGTCGTAGCCCTGGGCCAGCTGGCTGGCCGTCACGTCGTTTGGCGGCCCGGGCAGCACGAGGAGGCGCGGGTGCGGCACGTGCCAGGCCGTGCTGCAGCTGGCCAGACCCTTGACCAGCAGTCGGCCGGCGGTCTCCTGGTCGTAGCCCACGTAGTAGTTGCGGCTGCCGCCGAGGGAGAGGTCGTCGAAGTCGATGGTCTTGACCCCCTTGGTCTGCGCCTCGACTTCGATCTGGGTGCCGACGCCCGAGTTGATCGGGTCCACCAGCAGGACCCGGGAACCCTGCGCGATGTCGGTCTCGGCGTCGTCCAATTGCGTGGCGTCGCTGCCGCCGGCGTCCTGCACCACGAACTGCGAGCTCTTCAGGCCGGCCGTTTCGAGGCTCTTGACGAGCGCACCGCGGAAGACGGCGGCCGTGTACGTGTTCGGCAGGACGACGCCCACGGGGCCATGCCCGGCGGCCGCGAGAGTGTGGAACTGATCCATGACGCCCACAGAGGTGGTGAAGCCGCGGGCTGTGACGTGCCGGGGCGATCGACGACGCGGCGGCGGGAGCGGCACAGAGGGGAGCGGCGACCAGAGCGGACCCGGCCGCGACGAGCAGCAGGCCACCGACGACGGGAGCCCGACGTCACGACGCTCAGGCGGGTCGCCCGATCCCACGCGGCGGCCCCGGCCAGCCCGGCGTCGTCACCCAACGAACCGGGGACGACGGTCAGGACGTCGAGGTAGTGGTCGAAGCGACGCTGGACCAGCGAACTGACCGCGTCGAAGTAGGTCGGTTGGCGCCCGATGCCGCCACCGATCACGACGGTGCTCGGGTAGAAGCTCATCACCAGGTTGACGACGGCGACCGCCCCGGCGACGATCGCCCCCTGCCAGATGGCCGCCGCCTCCTCGTTCCCGCTCAGCCGCCGCGTCCTCCACCCGCGGGCGTCGAGATCGCCCAGGCCCCGTTCCCGGGCCAGCCGGGCCAGGCCGCTGCCCGAGCCCAACTCCTCGAGGGTGCCCGGCGCTCCCGTCGGCCCAGGCCTGCCAGTCGATGACGGTGTGGCCCAACTCGCCCAACGAGCGCACGCCGTGGAGCAGCCGCCCGCGCTCGACGATGCCCGCCCCGATGCCGGTCGAGACGGTCAGGTACCCCATGTCGGCCACGCCCACCCCCGCGCCGAACCAGGCTTCGCCCACCGCGGCCATGTCGGCATCGTTGGCGATGCTGACCGGGAGGCCGAGCCCGGCCGTGAGCACGTCGCGCGAGAGCAGGTCGGGCCAGCGCTCGGGCAGGTTGGGCGCCCAGAGCAGCCGTCCGCTCTCGTAGTCCACCGCGCCGGGCAGACCCACGACGGCCCGAGTCGACCGCGTTCGCGGGTCTCGGCGGCCACCGCGTTGACGAGGTCGACGAAGGCGGCGGGCGCGTCGGCGTGGGCGGGCGTCTCCGTGGCTCGCCGGGCCACCAGTCGTCCCTTTTCGTCCACCAGGGCGGCCCGCATCAGGGTGCCCCCGATGTCGGCCGCCAGGACGAGACCTGACGTCATGGTCGACGGCCTCACGGGCCACAGTCTCCTCGTGCCGACATCGCCCGGCGCAGGCCCTAGAGCTGGCCCTCGGGCCCGTAGCCGGCGCCACGCAGCAAGCGACGCAGGTTGGCGAGCTGGTCGGCGTCGATGTCCTTCTCGTGTGAAGGGTCGAAGGTCTCGGTTTGGCCGCCCAGGGTCACCTGTACGTGTCCCTTGTGGGTCTCCTCCACGGTGGACACGGCGTTGAGCAGCGAGAGGACCGAGTGCCACTCGATGTTGCTGCCCGACGGGTGGCGGAAGATGTGAGCCAGCGTGTCCCGCTGGTGACTATTCAGGCCCTCTGGTGCGTCCACGTGGATTCCTCTCCTCTCGCCCGTCGCCGGGCCCGGCCGCTCATCGTCGCACGGACCGGGCCGGGGCCGCGCACGAGGCGGATTCGCAAGGGTGAGGTGAGATGGACGTGCTGGCCGAACCCGACGTTGCCGGGCGCCCGCGGGGTCACCTGGGGCAGCGGGACCAGGGACACCCCGGGGTGTCCGAGGCAGGGAAGACTGGGCGTCGACCCAAGGAGGAGGTCGAGATGCGGTTCCCTGACCGGAGCCACGCCGGGGCACAGCTGGCCGACACACTCCGCCGGGCCGGGGTCAGCTCCCGACGTGGTCCTCGGGCTGCCCCGGGGCGGGGTTCCCGTGGCGTTCGAGGTCTCGAGCGCTCCTGGGCGATCCCGCTGGACGTGATCGTGGTGCGCAAGCTCGGTGTCCCGTTCCAGCCCGAGCTGGCCATGGGCGCGCTGGGCGAAGGGGGCGTGCGGGTCGAGAACCACGAGGTGCTTGGCGGCGGCGGGGCTCGACGAGTCCGCGCTCGACCTCGTGGCCGACCGCGAGCGCGAGGAGCTCGAGCGCCGGGCCGCCGAGTACCGGGGGAACCGGCCGCGGCACGACCTCGAGGCGCGCCGGGTCGTGATCGTCGACGACGGCATCGCCACCGGGGCGACGGCCCGGGCGGCGGCGCGGGTGGCGCGGGCACAGGGTGCTTCGCACGTCGTCGTGGCGGCACCGGTGGCCTCGTCACTCGGGTTGGCCGGCCTCGAGGACGTGACGGACGAGGTCGTGAGCGTCGCCGTGCCCGAGCCCTTCTACGCCGTGGGGGAGTGGTACGCGGACTTCTCCCAAACCTCGGACTCCGACGTGCGCGACCTGCTGGCTCGGGCCGACGCCCGCCAGTGGCCGGGCTCGGCGGGAGCGCAGTGAGCGAACCCGACGAACCGGCGTCGCCGGTCGGGGAGACCGATCCGGCGGCCACTCCCGAAACCCTCACGCTCCATCGCTGGTCCGATCCGGCCGTGCTGGCCATCGCGGTCATTGCGCTGGCGTCGGGCTTCGGCCAGTTCGGTGTCGTGGCGGCGCTGGGCGACGTCTCCAAGCAACTCGGTCACGTCGTGGCGGGGTCGTCGGTGGCCGACAAGGTCGGGCTCTCGGGCACCAGCCTCGGCGTGGGTCTCGCCATCATCCGGCTGGCCTCGCTCGGGAGCCTTCCCCTCATCGGCATGGCGGACCGCCTGGGCCGCCGGCGGGTAATCCTGGCCGTCACCGTGGCCGGCCTGGCCTTCACCGTGGCCGCGGCGGCCAGCCCGGGCTACTGGTGGTTCGTCGTCATCTTCGCCTTCGGCCGGCCGCTCCTCAGCGCGACCAACGGACTGGCCGAGGTCATGGCGGCCGAGGAGACCTCGTCGAAGGACCGGGCGGCGGCCGTCGCCCTGATCGCCGCGGGCTATGGGGTCGGGCGCGGGGCTCTCGGCGATCGTGCACAGTCTGGCCGCGGGGGCGCTCGGCTTCCGCGGCATCTTCGCCCTGGCCATCATCCCGTTGGCCGTCGTGGTGCTGATCCGGCGGCGGGTGGAGGAGCCGAGCCGTTTCCTCGATCGCCGAGGCGGCGGCGGAGCACCCGACCCCGATTCTGGGCGCGATCGGGCCGCCCTACCGGCGCCGCGTCGCCCTGGTGGCGCTCATCGGGTTCGTCGTGTCGGTGATCTCGGGTCCGGCCAACAGCTTCGTGTTCCTCTACGCCCAGGACGTGGTGCACCTGGCCGGCTACGTCACCGCCCTCATGGTGGCCGGGTCGGGTCGTCACGGGGCTGCTCGGGCTGCTGGCCGGGCGCTGGTTGGCCGACCACGTCGGACGACGGCCGACCTGCTCCGTCGCGCTGGTGGTCATCGCGGTAACGGCCGCCGGCACCTACTCGGGTTCCCGTCCGGCGCTGGTGGTCGGTTACCTGGTGGCGGTGTTCTGCGGTTCGGTCTTCGCCCCGGCGGTGGGCTCGCTGCTGACCGAGCTGTTTCCCGACCTCGGTGCGGGCGTCGGTGATCGGGTGGTGGACGGTGGCCGGGGTCCTCGGGGCGGTGGTGGGCCTGGTCGCCTTCGGAGCGGTGGCCGACGTCGGGAACCGCTTCGCCGACGCGGCCGACGTGGTGTTCCTTCCGTGCGCGCTGGCGGCGGGATTGTTCTGGGCCCTGCCCGAGACGATGGGTCGCGAGCCCGAATCGCTGTGGCCCGACTCGTCGTAGCCGTTGCGCGGCTGCGCGCGGACTGGCCGGCGGTCTCGCGGTCTTAGCTGTAGGTGAACGTCACGGTGTTCGACGTCCCACCGGCCGTCGTGATCACGACCTGGGCCGACTGCGTGCCCGACGGAGCGGGCGGCACGGTGACGCTGCACGTGTTCTGGGCGGGGCAGCTGGTCGGCGCCACCTGGCCGTCGAAGGTGGCGATGATCTGACCCGACGAGCTCAAGAAGTTGGCGCCGGCGACCTGGATGGCCTGGCCGGCGCTCCCGCTCGGAGGGTTCAGCGCCGCGATGACCGGCGGGCCGCTCGCGTTGGGCGGGGGCGTGGACGTGGACGTGGTCGTAGCTACTCGAACTCGAGCCCGATTTGCCCGACGACTTCGATCCGCCACCGCCCTTCGCGCCGGCCTGGCCGTGTGGGGAAGACGGGCGCGGCGGGGTGGGCCGCGGTCGGGGGCGGGGCGCTCGGTCCGCCACCACTCCCTCCGCCACCGCTCGTTCCGAGCGTGACGGCCAGGGCGCCTGCCGCCACCAGGAGCAAGGCGGCGGCGACCCACACGGCGATCTCGAGTGGGCTGCGCCCGCCGCGTGGCCGGTCGGGCGCCCGGCTGGGCCTTCGCCGGCGCCGGGGCGGGCTGCGTCGTCGAACCGGATCTCGACGGCGCGGGTCGGAGGACCACCCTCTTGCACCTCGCGGGCTCGCTGCGCGGCCGCAGCCATGGCGCCCAGAGCCCGGACCCCGGGTGTCCCCGGGGGGTCAGGCTCGCCGTTGTAGCCGTGGGGATCGTGCCGGACCATTGCTCCAACTCCTCGGGATTCCATTTCCCGACCGGACGTGTCGCATGCCTCCTGCGGCATGCGGCCGTGCTTCTTGGCGTCGGGGCCTCATCCGTGCGACCCTGGCGCGCGTGACCTCACTGCGGAAGATAGTCGTCTGCGAGGGGGACGAGACAGGGCAGGAGCTCCTCGACGAATCACTGCGCGTCCTCGACCCCTCCGTGCTGGGCTTCGAACTCGAGTTGATCCGCTTCGACCTGTCGCTCGACAACCGCCGGCGCACGGCCAACGCCGTGGTGTACGAGGCGGCGGCGGCCATGCGGGAGGCCGGCCTGGGCCTCAAGGCGGCCACGATCACCCCCGAGACCACGGGTGACGTCGGCAGCCCCAACCGGATTCTGCGCGAGGGCATCGGGGGTTCGGTCATTGTGCGGACGGGCCGCCGCATCCCCGGTGTCTCACCGCTGGCGCCGGTCGTGCACCCCATCGTGGTGGTGCGGATGGCGGTCGGTGATGCCTACGGGGCCGAGGAGGGGCGAACGGGCCCGGGCGGCGACGCGGCCGAGCAGGCCTGGCGGACCGAGCGCATCGACCGCTCCGTCTGCCGCTCCGTGGCCGAGTACTCGTTCCGGGCGGCGGCCGACCTCGAGGGCTGCGTCTACGGAGGACCGAAGTGGACGGTCTCGACCGTCTACGAGGGCATGCTCAAGGAGGAGATGGACGCGGCGGCGGCCCGCCATCCCGACGTGGCCTACCGGCCGACCCTCATCGACGCCGCCTACGCCGGGCCTGCTCACCGAGTCGGGCGCGCAGACGCTGGTGGTGCCCGCCCTCAACCGCGACGGGGACTGCATTTCTGATCTCGTGCTGGCCCTCTTCGGATCGATCGCCGGCGCAGAGTCCATGCTGCTGGCCCTCGACGACTGCGCTCGAGCCGGTCGTGGCCATGGCGGAGGCGCCGCACGGCACCGCACCTTCGCTCTTCGGCAAGAACGTGGCCAACCCGATGGCCATGCTGCTGGCCTGCAGCGCGCTGCTCGATCAGGCGGCGGCCGGTGACGAGCAGGTGGCACGGGCCGCCCAGGCCATACGCCAGGCCACGCTCGGCGCGGCACGCGACGGCGTGCGCACGTTCGACCTGGGCGGAGAGGCGTCGACCTCTGACGTGGTCGACGAGGTGATCCGCCGGGTGCGCGCCGGCGTCTAGGACTTGGTTCGGGTTTTGGTCTTGGGTTCGGCCTTCGTCTTCGCCTTTGCTTTGGTCGTGGTCGTGGTTCGGCGGGCGTCGCGGCCACCTGCCCGAGGGGGGCGAAGAGGTCGCCGTCGCGGGCCACGCGGGCCAACACCTGCTTCGGTGTCGAAGTGGAGCAGGCTCGGGTCGCCGGTGCGGGCGCAGCGACCGACCTCGTCGAGGGTGACCGGGGTGGAGACCATCGGGCGGGGCGTCGCCCGCACCGAGTACACGGCCACGGTGGTCTTGGCCGGGTGGTTCTGGCTCCAGTCGATGAGCACCCGGCCCCGGCGCAACTCCTTGCGCATGACCGAGACGACCAGGTCACGGTGCTCGGACTCGAGCCGGCGGGCCAGGTCGTGCGCCTCGTCGCGGACCGTGTCCCAGCCGGAACCGGCGGGGACCGGGCAGTAGAGCTGGAGCCCCTTCTGCCCGCTGGTCTTGGCCAGGACGACCGGGTGCGTCTCGGCCAGGGCCTCCACGATGAGCTCGGCCACGGCGCAGCACTCGACGATGGAGGTTCCTTCCCCCGGATCGAGGTCGAAGACCATCTGGTCCGGGTTGGTCGGAAGCTTCTTGCGGCCCGACGCACGCCACAGCGGGACGTGGAACTCGATGGTGCCCAGGTTGGCCGCCCAGACCAGGGTCGGGCAGGTCCGGCACGGTGGCGTAGGTGATCTCGCCCTGGCGTTCGGAGGGGATCGTGAGCGTCTTGACCCAGCGGGGACTGTGCGAGGGCACGTGCTTCTCGAAGAAGAACTTGCCGTCGACGCCGTCGGGAAAGCGCTTCATGGTCAGCGGTCGTCCTGCGAGGTGCGGCAGCATGACCGGGGCGATGCGGGCGTAGTAGTCGATCAGCTGTCCCTTGGTGAAGCCGGTCTCGGGAAAGAGCACCTTGTCCAGGTTGGTGATCGACAGCTCGCGGTCGCCCACCTGCACCCGCTGCGAACCGCTCTTGCGCGATCGTGGCGCTCGGGCGGGTCACCAGCGGGGCCGTGGCCCTGTCGTCACCGGTTCGTCCGCTGAGGTCTCCGACTCGCGGCTGACGTCGGCCGGCGTCTTGTCCGGTCGCAGGCCGCGCCAGGTCGGGTGGCGGAGGCGACCGGCTGGAGTCCACTCCCCGTAGGCGACTTCGCCGACCAGGCTCGGGACGGACGAAGTGCGCCCCCTTGGCCTCGGTTGCCGTGATGGTGCCGCCGAACGGATTGCTCCGCGCGCGCAGCGCCTGCAGCTGCTCCATGATCGACTGGAGGGCCCGGTCGTCGAACCCGGTGCCGACCTTGCCGACGTAGTCGAGTCCGTCCGCGCCGGGGATGCCGAGCAGGAGGGAACCCAGGCTGGCCCCTCGGCCGCCCTTCCCTCGGTCCACCCGCCGACGACGACTTCCTGCGTGGTCACCACCTTCACTTTTACCCATTCGGCGACGCGGCGCCCGGGCCGATAGGTGGAGTCGCGGCGTTTGGCCACCACGCCTTCGAGCCCGTTCTCGGTGACGGCGCGCAACACGTCGCGGCCCGACACGTCGCGGAAGCACTCGGTCGTCGTGAAGTTGGTGCCCGAGAAGCCGAGCTCTTCGAGCCGGGCCCGCCGGGCGTCGTAGGGGTCGGCCAGGAGGGAGCGCCCGTCGGCGTAGAGCACGTCGAAGGCCACGAACTGCACCGGGTCCGCCGCCGCCCGCCGGCGGGCTTCCTTGGGATCGGCCAGATGCAGCCGGTTCTGCAGGCGGGCGAAGCTCGGGCGGCCGTCCTCGCCGAAGGCCACGACCTCGCCATCGAGCACGAGGGCGTGCATCCCGAGGTGCTCGCCCATGTGGGCCAGCTCCGGGAACATGGTGGTCACGTCGCGCCCGCTGCGGCTCTGCAGCCTGACCCGGCCGCCGTCCACGAAGGCGACGGTGCGGGCGCCGTCCCACTTGACCTCGTAGGCCCAGCGACTCGGGACCCTCGGGCAGGGTGCCCAGGACGGCCAGCATGGGCTTGATCGACGTCGGGACCGGATCGGTCAGGACCGCCTCGCCATGGCGGTGGATCATCCAGTTCTTGCCGTCGGTCTGGAAGAGCACGAAGTCCCCCGAGGCCTTCGTGCCGTGCAGCACGAACTTCACTTCCCGTGTCGGTCCACTTCTCGGCTTCGTAGGTGCCCCGGTCCCAGATGCTCATGGTGCCGCCGCCGTACTCGCCCGCCGGGATCTCGCCCGAGAAGGTGGCGTACTCGAGCGGGTGGTCCTCGGTGTGGACGGCCAGGTGGTTCCGCTTGGGATCGTCCGGCAGGCCTTTGGGCAGCGCCCAGGAGGCGAGCACGCCGTCGCGCTCGAGGCGCAGGTCCCAGTGCAGCGCCCGGGCGTGATGCTCCTGGATCACGAAACGAGGAGCACCGCCCCGTCGGGTGCGGCCGGCGCCCATGGGTTCGGGTGTCTTGGCGGGATCGCGCTTGGCCCGGTAGGTGCGCAGCGCCTCGGGCTGCTCGCTCGGTTTGCGCCTCGTCGCCACGCCACCACTCTTACGCAGGTCCACTAGGTTGGACACCGAGCCTGCACCCAACGAGAGATCGAGGGTTTGGATGACTGATTCCCCGGACGAGGTCGAGGTGCCCGAGGACGAGGCCTCACGGGAGTCGTTCCCGGCGAGCGACCCGCCGTCCTCGTGGTCGGGAGAAGACGAGCCGGAATAGGCCGCCAGCCGCCTGGCAACGTCCGACTCCCGTTGCACCTTCGGTTGCGATCAGGTTGCGAACGGGCGGCGTTCCGGTGGCAGACCGGTTGCGAAGGTCCCGGCGCCTCTAATAGAGGGTCCTCTTGTCGACGAGGAACACAGTGCAAACCGGGTGCGCAGTGGTCCACGGGACGGGTCCAGAGCTGTACCGTGAACCACCCTGGAAGAGAGTTGCGGGGATGGTTACCGAAGAGGAATGGCAAGGCGAAGTAGCAAAGGGCCGGCGTCTGCGTTACCTGACGGCCATTGCGGGTGTGGTCTTCTGCTCGGCGCTGGCGATCCCGTCGATGCTCGTGGGCAACGCGATCACGTCCGGCTTCGCGGCCATCCTGATTCTCGACCGGGATGTTCATCGGACTCAGCATCCCCATCATCTTCGTGCTCGTCATTTTCGCCGACCGTCAGCAGGCGCAGTCCGACGAGAAGGTGCGGATGCTGACCGCCGAGCTCACCGAGGCCCTCGGCACGGCGGCCACGGAAGCGGGCATCCGCGACATCCAGGTCCAGCGCCAGGAGTTCGAGAGCCGCCTGGCCAACGCGCTCGACATGGCCGGGGGTGAGCCCGAGGTCATCGACGTGATTCAGCGGTCCTTCTCGGCGGTGCTGCCCCGCGGAGCCGTCGAGCTGCTGCTGGCCGACAACAGCCATGCCCACCTGACGCGGATGACCGGCGTGGCACCCGAGGGCGAGCAGATGCCGTCGTGCATGGTCGATTCGCCCGATCAGTGTCCCGCGGCCCGGCGGGCACAGATTCAGGTCTTCTCGGACAGCGACGATCTCGACGCCTGCCCGAAGCTGCGCAACCGGCCCCAGGGGCAACTCTCGGCCCTGTGCGTCCCGGTCTCGGTCATGGGCCGCGCCGTCGGCGTGATCCACGCCACCGGCAAGCCGGAGGACGACGTGGAAGAGAACCAGATCCAGGACCTCTCCACCCTGGCCAAGTTGGCCGGAGCCCGCATCGGTCTGCTGCGGGTGATGGCGGAGACCCAGCTGCAGGCGTCCACGGACACCCTGACCGGCCTCCTCAATCGCCGTTCGTTCTCCGAACTGGTGGGCCAGGTGGGCCCGCGCCAGCACCCGATGGCCATCGTCATGGCGGACCTGGACCACTTCAAGGTGTTGAACGACACCTACGGTCACGACACCGGCGACCGTGCGCTCCGGCTGTTCGCCCGGGTGTTGCGCGATTCGCTGCGCACGAGCGATCTCGTCTGCCGCTACGGGGGCGAGGAGTTCGCCATCGCCTTTCCCGATTGCGCCGCCAGTGACGCCATGCACGCGATCGAATCGGTGCGGGTCCAGCTCGATGCCGCCATCACCGTCGCCGGGTTGCCGAAGTTCACGGCCAGTTATGGCGTGACGGACAAGGAGCCGGGGGAGCAGTTCGAGTCGGCGCTGCGCCGCTCGGACGACGCGCTCGATGGCGGCCAAGCGCGATGGGCGCGACAAGATCGTCCACCACGATGCCGGCATCGCGCCGACCACCGGCCCGGCCGTCACCGGCTCTGGCTCTGACTCGGCCAGCGACAGCCCGACGACCAACGGCCACGACGGTATCGGCATGCGGAGAAGGAATGGCATCAGTCACACGCCGCTCGTGGTCGAGGGCATGACGCTAGCGCCGCCCGAAAGCCGGTAGCGCAACGCGAGGAGGGGCATCATCTTGAAGGCACCGCACAAGTGGGATGTTCGTTACCAGGTCGAGATCGGCACAGAGGAGCGTCATGTCCTCGACGTCAGCTGGGACCAGGTCTGGGGGCTCATGAGCGTCCGGGTCGATGGCAACGAAGTCGTGCACCGGCGTCACCTCTTCGGGTTCCGGCGGGTTCGCCGCTACGAGCTCTCCGTGGGCGAGCGCGAGGTGCACAAGGTCCTGGTCGAGAAGCGCAAGGCACTCCTGGTCGCAGGTGTGCGCACGCAGACCGTCGACGTCTATGTCGATGGTGAGAAGCTCGACGAGGCGCGCCGCCTGCACCAGACCGGGGTCTGATCCCGCGCCCCTCGCCGGTTGGAAGTGCCGGACGGCCGTGGCCGCATGGTCGGGGCGTTGCCGGTGCGGGCGAACTACTCCTCGTCGGCTGCGGCGCCCATCCGATCCTTGATGGCGTTGACCACGGTCGGGTCCAGGAGCGTGGTGACGTCGCCCAGGGCGCGGTTCTCCGCCACGTCGCGCAGGAGACGCCGCATGATCTTCCCGCTCCGGGTCTTCGGAAGCTCGGGCGTGAGCAGGATCTGCCGCGGCCGGGCGATCGGTCCGATGGTGGTGGCAACGAGCTGACGCAGGTCGGCGACCACCGCCTCGGTGTCGCCTTCCGCCGCCTCGCCCTTGAGGGTCACGAACGCGACGATGGCCTGCCCGGTGGTGTCGTCGGACGCCCCGACCACGGCGGCCTCGGCCACCAGCGGCGAACCGACCAGGGCGTGTTCGACCTCGGTCGTCGAGATCCGGTGGCCGGAGATGTTCATCACGTCGTCGACCCGGCCGAGGAGCCAGAGGTCGCCGTCGTCGTCCTTCTTGGCACCGTCGCCCGCGAAATAGCGACCTGGAAAGCGTGACCAGTAGGTCTCCTGATAGCGCTCGGGGTCGCCCCAGATGCCTCGCAACATGCCGGGCCACGGCTCGGTCAGGACGAGGTAGCCGCCCTCGCCGTTGCCCACCGGGTTTCCATCGTTGTCCACCACATCGGCGGAGACGCCGGGGAACGGGGTCATGGCGGCCCCCGGCTTGGTGGCGGTGATACCCGGGAGCGGGGTGATCATGATGCCCCCGGTCTCGGTTTGCCACCACGTGTCCACGACTGGACAGCGGCCTCCGCCGATGTGGGTGCGATACCAGATCCAGGCTTCGGGATTAATGGGCTCACCCACCGACCCGAGGAGTCGCAGGCTGGAGAGGTCGTGCGACGCGGGGAGGTCCTCCCCCCACTTCATGAACGTCCTGATCGTCGTCGGCGCCGTGTAGAGAATGCTGACCTTGTACGTCTCGACGATGGACCACCAGCGGTCCCGGCCGCCGGCGTCGGGCGTCCCCTCGTACATGACCGATGTCGTCGCGTTGGCCAACGGTCCGTAGACGATGTAGCTGTGTCCCGTCACCCAGCCGATGTCGGCCGCGGTCCAGTAGATGTCGGATTCGGGCTTGATATCGAAGACGTACCGGTGGGTGGCCGTGACGTGGGTCAGGTAGCCCCCGGAGGTGTGGAAGATCCCCTTGGGCTTGGCCGTCGTGCCGCTGGTGTACATGATGTAGAGCGGGTGCTCGGCGTCGAACGACTCGGCGCGGTGGCTGTCCGGCTGCGGATCGACCACCTCGTGCCACCAGTGGTCCCGGCCCTCGGTCCAGCTGACGTCCTGTCCCGTCCGCTGCACGACGAGTACCGTGGTGACGTCGGGGCAGCCGGCAACGGCGTCGTCGACCGCCGGCTTGAGTGCCGAGGCCGCGCCGCGCCGATACCCGCCATCGGCGGTGATGACGGCGTGGGCATCGCAGTCGAGGATGCGGTCCCGCAGGGCCTCGGCGGAGAATCCCCCGAACACGACGGTGTGCGGGGCACCGATCCGGGCGCAGGCCAGCATGGCCACCACGGTCTCGGGGATCATCGGCATGTAGATGGCGACCTTGTCGCCTGCCTTCACCCCGAGAGTCGTGAGCGCGTTGGCGCACTTGCACACCATGGCCAACAGGTCGGCGTAGGTGACCGTCCGGGTGTCACCGGGTTCCCCCTGCCAGTGGAAGGCCACCCGGTCACCCAGGCCGGCCGCAACGTGGCGATCCACACAGTTGACCGCCACGTTGAGCCGACCGCCGACGAACCACTTGGCGAAGGGGGCGTTCGACCAGTCGAGGACCTGGGTCCAGGGCGCGTCCCATTGCAGCTCCCTCGCCTGTCGCTCCCAGAAGGCCAGCCGATCCCGAGCCGCCTCTTCGTAGATCGACGGCTGCGCGTTCGCCGCGGCCGCGAGCTCGGGAGGAGGGACGAAGCGACGGTTCTCGTGGAGGAGGGCGGAGAGTGCTTCGTCGGGCACGCTCAGTTCCTCGTCAACGAGAGTGGCTTGCCGACGAAGAGGACGTGGCGGCCGGCCATCCCGTTGACCACCCCCGCGGCCGAGGTGTACCAGGCGACGACCGCCGTGATGACGCCCACGACCCCACCGGCCTTGAGAAACCCGCTTCCGCTGTGGTTCCAATTGCCGATGACGAGGAGAATCTCGGTCACCTGCAGGGTGAGGAACACGCCGAACACGGCCTTGCTGACGAAGAGACTCCACAGGAGCATGTAGGTGTTGAAGATCAGGAAGGACAGCACGATCCACCCCTCGTCGTTCGCCACCTGCGCGGGACTCGTGGCATGGGGCACCACCAACAGCGCATAGAGACCCAGGCCGATCCAGAATCCGCCATAGGTGCCGAACGCGGTGGCGCCGAACACATTGCGATTTCTGAACTCCCACATGCCGGCCAACAGCTGCACCGCACCGCCGTAGGCGAGGGCGTAGCCGAGCCATTCGTTGCCCGTCCCTCGTGTCCAGTGCGCATTGGCCGCCGAAAGAAGGAACGTGGTCAGTGCGAAGGCCGCCAGACCCAGTGGGGCCGGATCGGCTATTGGCGGTACGGCAGTCACCTCGACTTGTTGGGAGGATGCGTTCTCCCCAATCGTCATGGTCATGGATCACCCCCTCCGGCCCCGGGGCCGGACTCATCGAGACCGGAACCCGGCCTCAACGCGGATGGTGGATCGAGGAAGCGACGGAGGCAAGGGGACGTAGACGAGCAGGCCGCCCGAGTCGCCGAGTGGTCGCTGAGTGGTCGCTCTGGTGCGACGAGCGGCGCTGGTCCCGGCGTCAATGGCGGGTGCATGTGCCAAACTTTTATGACGCGGCCCTCCACCGCGGTGGCCGAGTCGGAGGGAGTTCGTGAGAGACGCTTTGTGGTTGATTCTGATCACTGCAGTCCTCCTGATCGGCGGGCTGGCCTGGTTCGCCTTCCGAGGCGGCCGGCACCTCGGAACGCCGACGCAACGGGCGACGTACGAGGCTCTGCACACGGCGGGCCTGGCCGCCCCGGCGTTGCGTGCCGGCCTGACCAGCGAGAGCGCGGCCCGAGCAGTGCCGTATCTCCAGACCTTGCTGGGCGCCCGGGCGGTGGTCGTGGCCGACCTCGGTGGAATCCTCGCCGCAGAGGGCCTCGATGCCGGACACTGCGCCCTGCTCCAGGGCCCGTTGGAGGCGGCCTTCACCAGCGGCCGGCCGCAGACGCTCCGTGGCGAGGAACTCAACTGTGGTGACACGGTCGGGTGCCCGCTCCAGGCCGGTGTGGTCGTCCCGGTCCAGGTCGACGGCAACGTCGTCGGCGCCCTGGCCTCACTGGGGCCGGCGGCATCGGCCGGACACCTTCGCCTCACCGGCGAAGTGGCCAAATTCGTCTCCACGCACCTCGAGCTGGCGGAACTCGACCGATCGCGGCGCCGGGCCGACCAGGCAGAGTTGCGCTTTCTCCGGGCGCAGATATCGCCCCACTTCATCTACAACGCGTTGACCGCCATCGAATCGTTCGTGCGAACCGACCCCGAACGGGCGCGGGAGCTGCTGGTCGAGTTCGCGGACTTCACCCGGTACTCGTTCCGGAGCCATGGCCAGTTCACCACCATGGCGGAGGAGCTCCGCCTGGTCGACACCTACCTGGACCTCGAGCGGGCGCGCTTCGGCGACCGCCTTCGGGTCACGCTCCGGGTGGCACCCGAGGTCCTCGGTGTGGTGGTTCCCTCGCTGGTCCTGCAGCCGCTGGTCGAGAACGCCATCCGTCATGGCATTGAGCCGAGCGAGAAGGAGGGCAACCTGTCGATTGCCATCGCGGATGCCGACAACGAGGCGCTGGTCGTCATTGAAGACGACGGCGTGGGAGCAGATCCCATCTACCTGGGCCGGGTGCTCTCAGGCAGCGGCCAGGGCAGGGGAGTGGGGTTGCACAACGTGGACGAGCGTCTTCGTGCGGTGTTCGGGGAGGAGCACGGACTGACCATTGAGACCGGGGTCGGATCGGGCACCAAGGTGCAGCTGCGGATCCCAAAGTTCCAAGCCGGGGTGCGCGTCTGATGCTGTCCATCCTGGCCGTCGACGACGAGGGTCCGGCGCTGGACGAGCTGTCGTACCTGTTGCGCAGCTCCGACATGGTCAGCGGTGTCTTCGTGGCCCGAAGTGCGACTGACGCCCTGCGGCAGCTCCGCGACGAAACGTTCGACATCATTTTGCTGGACATCCAGATGCCCGGACTCGACGGCCTCGAGTTGGCCCGGATCCTCAGCCGCTTCGTCGAGCCGCCGGCCGTCGTGTTCGTCACGGCCCACGAGGAGCATGCCCTCGAGGCCTTCGACGTCGGTGCGTCGGGGTACCTGTTGAAGCCGGTGGACCGTGAGCGACTGGAGCGAGTGCTCCGCCGGGCCGTCGGTCCCGGAATCGAAGAGACCGAATCCATTCCCGTCGAGTCCGGTGGCCGGACGATCATCGTGGCTCGACAGGACATCAGCTGGGTCGAGGCGGCCGGCGACTACGTCCGGCTGCACCTGCGCACCGGGAACGGACATCTGCTGCGCGCCTCGATGTCGACCCTCGAGGAGGAGTGGTCGGACTTCGTCCGCGTGCACCGCAGCTACCTCGTCGCCCTCCGTGACATCACCGAGCTTCGAACCGACGAGACACGCACCACCGTCATCGTCGGGGACACCGAATTGCCGGTGAGCCGGCGCCACCTGCGAGAGTTGCGCGATCGACTCGTCCGACACGCCCGACCTGGTGTGAGGTGAGCGACCGCCAGCTCGTGCGAGCGCCCGAGCGACGCCGGCTGGGGGCGCGGACGCTGCTCCCGATCCGGCAGTCCCCGGTGGCCGACGACCTCTACGGACAGGACGACTACGCGCGTACCCTTCTGCGCTCCTTGATGCGGGCGCAGCTGGGAGCCACGGTGTCGGTGCTCGTTCCGGCGGCGGCCCTCCTGATCCTCTACCCGATGCTGGCGGTGCTGTTCCCCGCCCTCGACCAGGCTCAGGTCGGTGGCGTCCCGCTCACCTTCCTGGTCCTCGGCGGGGGGATCTACCCGCCGCTCGTGCTGCTCGGCTTCTGGTACCGGCGCCGAGCCGGGCGGGTCGAAGACCGCTTCGCCGAGCTGCTGGACGAGCGAGATGACTGAGCCGCTGATCCTCGGGGCGATCGTCGCCACGGCCGTCGTCACGGCGGTCATCGGCGCCCGTGGCGTCCGCGTGGCGCGCACCCCCGCGGACTTTCTGGTCGCGGCACGTCGGGTTCCCCCGACATTGAACGCGTCCGCCATCTGCGGGGAGTACCTGTCGGCCGCATCGTTCCTGGGCATTGCCGGGCTGGCCATGGCCGACGGGCTCGGGGCGCTCTGGTACACGGTGGGCTATGCCGCCGGCTATCTGATCCTGTTGGCCGCAGTGGCCGCTCCACTCCGGCGCTTCGGTGCGTACACGATCCCCGATTTCGCCGAAGGCCGTCTGGATTCCCCGCTACTGCGGCGGGCGGCCACGGTCATGGTCCTGGTGATCTGCGGCTTCTACCTGCTGCCCCAGCTCCAGGGCGCCGGCCTGACGCTGCAGTCGGCCGTGGGCGGACCGCAATGGATCGGCACCGTCGTTCTCAGCGTCGTGGTGGTCGTGGGCATTGCCAGCGGCGGCATGAAGGGCATCACGTTCGTGCAGGCCTTCCAGTACTGGCTGAAGCTCGTCGCCATCGCGGTGCCTGCACTGATTCTGTTGATGGTCGTCCAGCACCCCACGCTCACCTCGACCGACCCCCTCGCCACGCCCAGCTTCCACCACACCACCGCGTCGAGTTCCCCAGTGCCGAGGCGATCGACGTCCGCCACCCAGTCGTGGTCGGGGTGGACGGCGTCGTGGACGGCGCCGGGCGCACCGGTTCGCTGGAGCTTCGTCCCGGGAGCTACCAGATCGGAGCCCGCACCACGCTCGTCTTCCCCTCCGGTGCGGCCGTGCCGACCGTGACGTCGCAGTCCGTCCTGACGACGCGGGAGTGGGAGTCGCCCCTGGTCCGCCTCGGGGGCCAACTCATTCATCCGCTGGCCGCCACGTACGGCGTCGTGCTGGCCACCTTCCTCGGAGCGTTGGGGCTTCCGCACATCCTCGTGCGCTTCTACACCAACCCCGACGGGGCCGCCGCGCGCAAGACGACCTCGCTGGTCCTGCTGCTGCTGGCCTGCTTCTACGTCTTCCCTGCCATCTTCGCCATCCTCGGCCGGGTCGACGCACCGGGCCTCTATACGAACGGCCAGACCGACTCGGTCGTCCTGGTCCTGCCGCGACTCGCTGTCGCCGGCCTCGGGGGCATCGCGCTGTCGGCCCTGACGGCCGCCGGGGCCTTCGCCGCGTTTCTGTCCACGTCGTCGGGACTTCTGATTTCGATGGCCGGCGCGGTGTCGCACGACCTGCTGGGCAAGGGAGTGCGGTCGTTCCGGCTCGCGGCCGTCGGGGCCGGGCTGGCGGTCACGCTGGTGGCCCTGGCAGTGAGCGGCATCGCCATCAATGTGCTCGTTGGTTGGGCGTTTGCCATCGCCGCATCGTCGTTCTGTCCGCTCCTGCTGCTCGGAATCTGGTGGCCCGGGTTGACCTGGAAGGGTGCGCTCAGCGGCCTGGTGCTCGGGGGCGGTGCGTCGTCGCTGGCCGTGGTGGCCACCATGGCCGGGATCGGAAAGACGGGTTGGCCCGCCGTCCTCCTCAGCGAGCCCGCCATCTGGACCGTTCCCCTGGCGTTCGGAGCGATGGTCGGGGTCTCTCTGGCCACCCGGCCGTCATTGCCGGCGGACGTGACGCGCAAGCTGCTGGCCCTGCATCTGCCGGAGCGCATGCGCCTCTCAGACTGAGGACGTCGGACGCAGCGGCTGACACAGTTCATCAGGCTGCAACAGAAGCTCGGTGCCCTCGACGTTTGGGAGCGCACGGCGGCGGAATCATGTGCCAGGCTTGTTCAGCGCGGCTTCCAGTCTGTCGATGCGGTCTGCGATGTCCTTCAGACCTCCGTCCGTGTGGACATTGAGCCGATCGAGGATGAGTACCGAGTCCTCGTACGTGTGCAGCGATCGGATATCGCTCGCTTCGCTCTGTACGTTCTGTCCGACCATGATGACCGAGAGCAACACCAACTGAAGAAACGTCTGGGCGATCCACGCAATGATTCCCTCACCACCCGGCCTCAAGGCCGGGCGCAAGCCGAGCAAGGCGATAATCGCGAAAACATACGCGCACCACATCGAACCAACGATGTTCGTGAGGAAGACGGCGATCTTGGCGTTGATACCGTCCGCCCGACTGACGTCTTCGCGCAGCCCACGAATGCTGATCGCCTGTCCTACGTGACGATGTGCTTTTACCGGCCTCATCAACTGCATATCGCTCATGTGCACTCTCTCTTTCTGTCTCCAAACCCACCCACGTCAGATGCAGCGATCATTGCATCGATGCGTGACGGGGAGCCTTCGTCAACCCGTCGCATTCGCTGAGACGTCAAGTGGAAAGACGAATGGAGGGGGAGCGAGCGTCACCTCGGTTCAGGTGTCATTTCTCCCGGCCTACGAAACGAGATGTGTCCCGACGAAGAACAGGAGGCTCAGCCCTCCGAGCAGGCCGGCAGTCAATTCCACTCGCTGCAGACGAAGCGTCGAGGGCATCTTGGTCTGCCGGTCACTGCGCCACATCCAAGAGGTCCCGCCCGCCGGGGCAAAGGCGAAGAGGACTCCACTGATCACCTCAGCCCATTCGGGCGGCGGCGGAGTCAGCGCGGCAACGATCTGTACGATCCACAAATAGGTTGGAAGCAAGAGGACGAGTCCAGCCAGGATGCCGCCACCCACCAACCCGGCGTTTTGGAGGGTCGATGGCGGTGTGCTGCGCGACGGCGGGACCCAGTCTCGGGCATCGAACCACGGGTGAGCCCTCGCCGTGAAGGCCGCGCTGTCCTGAGTCCTGTTGAGGTCGGCGAGTGAGGGCGTCGTCTCGGCCTCGAGAGCATCGGCCCGCAACGTGTCGGCGGCCGTCAGAGAGCTGGCGGGAGGGTCAATCGGCACCCAAGCCTGCACCGGTGGGGAATCGGGTGGGTCGTCGAAGGATTCGGTCTTCCCGTCTCGCACGAGCTTCGAGGGCACGCCGTCGGATATCCACCGAGCATCGTGATGACCCCAAGGATCCGTGTACCAGCCCTCCTGCTCGGGGATCACCGGCCTATGTTACGAAGTGAAAGATACGCTTAGGCCGCGATGGCAACGGAAGCGCTTGGGCGGTGGGAACCACTCGAATTCGGAGACGTGGTCCACCTGTTCGAGGACTTCACTGCGCCGTGGTGGATATGCGGTGGCCACGCCTTGGAGCTCGCCCTGGGCCGCTCATGGCGCACCCACGGCGACATGGACGTGGGCGTTCTTCGGACGGATGCGTCGCGGCTGGTCGGACTATTCCAAGATTGGGACCTGGAGGTCGCTGCCGCCGGAGTCCTGTCTCCCTGGAACGGATCGTTCCTGCGCGCCGAGGAGAACCAGAACAACGTGTGGTGTCGGAGGGCGAATGGTCGACCCTGGTGCCTCGACATCACTCTCGCTGACGGGAACCGCGAGTTCTGGGTCTTCCGCCGTGATCCACGCATTCAGGTCCCATGGAAACAGGCGGTCCTGCGGACGCGAGAAGGCGTGCCCTTTCTCGCCCCAGAGCTGCAGCTCCTCTACAAATCCAAGCAGTTCCGCCCAAAGGACGACCTCGACGCAAGGGAAGTCATCCCGAACCTGGAACCAGACCAACGAGACCGCCTTCACCTCCTCTTGGCGGCGGATCATCCCTGGCAGGCGCTGGTGGCCGAGTGACGACGCCTCCCTTCGCGCCTGCCGTTTTTTGGCGGACTGCGAGTACCCGACTGCAGACAGGCATGCGGGAGCCATGACGTCCGGCAAGGACGTTCGAATCCGGCACCAAGAGGCGGGAACCGGCGAGACGTGTCGCCGGATTCTCGAGACGCTTCCCGAGTGGTTTGGCATTCCGGCCTCGGCCGAGGACTACGCGGCGACCGCCGAGCGCTCGCCGAGTGTCGTCGCGTCGCGAAACGGCGACGACATCGGCTTCGTCACGCTCGTTCGGCACAGCCCGTACGCCGCCGAGGTCTACGTGATGGCAGTGCGGCCGGAGTTTCATCGCCAAGGCATCGGCCGGCAGTTGCTGTGGTCCGCCGAAGAGCAGTTGGTGACGGACGGCGTCGAGTTTCTTCAGGTGAAGACGCTCGCCCCCAGCAAGCCCGACGACGGATACGAAAAGACGCGCGCCTTCTATTTTGCCTACGGTTTCCGACCCCTCGAAGAGTTCCCAGATCTCTGGGACGCCGAGAATCCGGCCCTGCAGATGATCAAGGTGGTTTCGCTGGGTGAGTCCCGGGACCCTGGGTAATCGAGGGGTTCGGGTGTCTTCGCCACGGTTGTTCTCGTCAAGAGCGCACACTGATCTCGAAGGTCCGACCAACCTGTTTGGGTAGAGATGCACTTCACCAAAACAACGGGTGGGCTCGGGGAATGATCCTTCGGGCTGAGCCCAGAGGGCTAGTTTTCTTGTCGTGGGGGAGTCCACTGATCCGAAGACGACTCAAGGTGCTGCGACGGAGAAGAAACCTAGCTCCATCGAGCGCATTCAGCGCCTGGAGAGGCTCGAGCAAGAGCGCCTCGAGCAGAAGGAGCGCAAAGAGGAACTTCGACGTCAGGTTATTGCCGGAGCAAAGCCCTCCGGCGGGCGCCATGATCTCGTCGACCGAATAGAGCAACACACAAAGATCCCCATGACGCTCTTGGGCGTCGCCTGGCTTGTTCTTGCCGTTATCGTCCTGAACAGCGACGTGAACGGATCGGCATCAACGGTCGTCGTCGGCAGCCTTTTCGTGCTCTGGGTCATCCTGTTGGTGGAATACCTCGTGCGACTGGTCGTTACTCCCGACAGGCGCGGCTACCTCAAGCGGCGGTGGGTGGAGCCGGCCACGGTGATCGTTCCTCCTCTCCAGGGCTGGCACATCGTGGGTATGGAGAAGATGTGCCTCCTCTTGCGGGAGGCGGAGCTCCGAGTCGAATCGATCCTGAGGCACCACAGCCTCTTCCGGGTACTGATCGCGGGCGCTGGAACCATCTTCCTTGGGGCGTGGCTCGTGCTCCTCTTCGAGGAGCACTCCAAAGGCAGCAATATCCACGACTACCCCGACGCGTTGTGGTGGGCCATCGTGACAGTTACCACGGTGGGCTATGGGGACCGTTTCCCGATCACCGAAGGTGGCCGCATTGTGGCCGTGATCTTGATGCTCGTCGGGATTGGCCTCATCGGCGTGCTCACCGCCACCGTGGCGTCCGTGTTCATCAAGGAACACACCGACGCCAACCGGGAGGAGTACAAGAAAGGCCATGCAGACCTGGGCCAGCAACTCTTTGTGATCAGCAACCGGCTGGCAGACGTCGAACGCCGGCTCGGTGCCACCGCCGCGGAGGTTGCGGGTGTCGACGCGGCAGCGATGAACGAAGCGTCTGCCAATGGGCCGATGGAATCAAGTACGTGAGGAAGCTCCCGAAGACTTGATTCCGGTGGTTCACGAGAGATTCGGTTGCGTTCAACGTCGCCGGGCTCCCGCCCGAGGAGTCGGGTCAGTCAGACTTCAGAGTGCAAGGGTCTTTGACGCGGGTGTCAACGACCCTTTCTCGAGGCCAATCGTTCAACATGCGTCCTGCAATATCGCGACGGGGGGAAGTGCATCGTTCTCTCGGCGCAGTCAGCAGCGTCGCACTCCTCGGTCTTGTGCCAGCTTTCTCGCAGTGCGCGGAGGCGGCCGCGAATCCACCGCCATGGCTCGAGGCGCCTGGGTGCTCGCATTACCTGCGGAATCTATGCCTTGGCGCCGCGCCCTGCCATCTGGAGGGCGAAATTCAGAGGAATACGTGAAGAGCAGGTAACGGAAGAGCGCTCGCTGGCAGCGAATCTGAGTGGTGGCGACGATCCGTTCGAGCGAGATATCCACCGCCCGGGGTCCGGCGGAGCTCCGACAGCCGCATGTCTCGTCGGGACAGTGCATGGGCGCCGTGACGGCAGTGGACGCGAAAAGTTCACTCAGCCGCGGTGGGAATGGGCTTGCGGGCGAGGACGATGACCCGGGCATTCATCCGGAACTCCTCTCGGGGAGGTTCCGACGAGAGGGCAGCGATGTCTGCGTCGAATGCAGATTCGGTCATCGCCTGAGACCTGAGAATCCCGTCCCGAGCAGCCCGAAGCTGGGCGACAACAAGCACGCGTTCTGCGTCGCCGGCGTTCACGACGCGATGCTGGGCCTCCGGGAGGACCACGATGGAATCGATGAGGAACCCAGCCTGGCTCAGGTAGGTGGAGATCTTCCGACCAACCTGGCGATCGCCGCCGCGCTGCGCGTGCAACGTCCTAAACGCTTGCACCAACCGCTGCTGGGATGCGCTCGGAGGCGGCCATGTCATGTACAACTGGTCGTCGATGTCGCCGACACATGCGAATCGTCCAGGCCGAACCACTCGGAAGAGCTCGCGAGTTGCCGTGAGCGGGTCAGGCAGGAATTGGAGCACCTCGCGAAGAAAGAGGAGATCAACGCTGTCATCGGCCACATGCAGCGCGTGGACGTCACCCTCTGAGAACCGGACCGTCGCCCCGTCAGCGAAGTAGGCGCGGTCGTGAAGTCGCTGGCGGAGCTCGTCAGCGTGCGCAACGAAGCGAGCGTCGATGTCAACGCCCGTGACTGTGAGCGCCAGACTGCCGGCGAGCTCGAAGGAGAGGATGCCAAGGCCCGATCCGACGTCGACCACGGTCCACTGTGGTTGGACGGGAAGCATGCGTACCACCTGCCGCCAGGGACCGTGGAGCCCGTGGGTGTAGGCAAGAGTCACCACGGCATTCTCTTCAGCCGGGTCGTGTCGGATCTCCTCGGCGTAGGCGGTCAGTTCTTGGTCAAGCATCGCTTGCTTTGCCTGATCCAACTCCACGCTTGTCTCGCTTTCGACCGATTGGGCCGCCAGAGTATGCCGACGGACCAGTCTTCAGAGGGATCGTGGTCAGTCGCCGTAGGGTCGGGTGAGTATCTCCATGTTGTGACCGGAGGGATCCTCGAAGTAGAACCCCCGCCCGTGGTCGTTGATCTGATTCGCTCGCAGATGTCCGGGGTCAGCCCAATACGGCAGCCCGCGTTGGGTGATCCGGAGGAAGATGGCGTCAAACTCCTCCTCTGTGACGAGAAATGCGTAGTGATGGTGCTCTGGAACTCCTCGATCGTCGTAGTCGAGGCTCACTCCGTTGGCGGTCTCGAGACACATGAAGGGTCCAAACCGTTTTGGGGGGTCGAGGCCGAGGATGTCTGCGAGAAACTTTGCCGACACCTCTTTGTCCTCCACGGGAACGATCGTGTGGTTGAGCTGCACTGCCATGGCGACTCCCTCCTGGCCAACTCGAGACTATGCCCGGCTGGTCGAGTGCCGCGACCTTGTGGATGCAGAATGGGTGCACAGACGCTTGCGCCGCGCCAATGACAGCAGGAGCGCTAGACTCCCGCAAGGCAAACCCACCGCGGTTGTTCCTAAACCGAAACCGTTGGGCTTCCTGGCGACAACTCGGAGTGCGGCGGGGAATGCGGGTGCTCCTCGAGGTCGACCCCGAATGAGACGGCAGCCTGACCGCGACCGTTCATCTTGGCTCCATACAGTGCGACGTCGGCTCTGTGGATGATGGAATCCACTTCCGTGTCCGAAGGCCCAGAGATCGAAATCCCTATGCTGCAACTCACCACGATGCAGGTGCCACCAATCTCGACGATCTGGCCGGTGACCTTCCGCAGGATTCTGTTGGCAAGTTGGGTGAGGGCATCTGCATCGGGCTTGCCGAGACGGCCCACAATGAACTCATCGCCGCCAAGTCGCCCAACGACATCCGATTTTCGTGTCGTGGCCTCGATCGCACGAGCGATGGCGACGAGTGCCGCGTCTCCCGTTTCGTGACCGTGAGTGTCGTTTATCTGCTTGAGCCCGTCCAGGTCAATGAACAAGATCCCCAGGGAGGTTCCCTCACGGTGCATTACGGCAAGGTCACGGTCTAGGAATTCGAGCACCGCACCTCGGTTCAGCAGCCCGGTGAGTGAATCATGAGTCGCACGCTCGCCGAGAAGCGCTCGCTGACGCTGATTCTCGTGAATCGATTCAGACAGCGTGGTGAGGGTCTCTTGCAAAGCCCGGCCCGTTTCGCCGGGCAGCGGGGTGCCCAGCACTGGGTCGTCCAAATTGGTCCCACTCAGCGCCAGCGCATGTGCCTGCACGGCACAGAGGGTGGATGCCATGTCATTGAACGCCTGCATGGCTTGGGAGAGCTCTCGTGGTCCGCTCACCTCAAGAGGTGGAACATCGAACTCTCCAGCCTGGACGGATCGAGATGCCTTGACGATTCTGGCGAGGGGACGTCCAACTGACCGGTTGAGGACGAAGACGCCGAAGACACGCCAGGGTCAAGACCAGGATCAGCCATGCCGAGTCCGCGTAAAGCGCCAAAGACGCCGAGTGTTCTTGATTCAGTGTTGTGTTTCGCAGATCGCTTGAGGCCTCGAGCGCAAGATTCGTCCTTGAACGAACCATGGTCAGGTTGGCCCGAAAGACTGCGCCCGATTTCGCCAGATCTGTCGCGTAGGGTGCAGGCCCGTCGCGCAGGCCTGTCGTGATGGCCAACTCGACCGATTTGTTGAACGTGGAAGCGGTGGAACTTGCAGCCGTTCGATTCCAGGCCGCTCTTGCCAGCGGGCCAAGTTGGCCTGGGAACGCGTCGACGGAGTTGTCATATGCCTCCGTGGCCTCTATCAGCTGGCGAACCTGCGTGGGATCGGTCGCTTGAAGGAGCAGGGACGGCAGCAGGGCTGCCTGCTGGTTGCCTGAGGTGAACGCCGCAAACGTCGCGCTGAATGCTTGGAGGCTGTGCCTTGTGGCCAACGACGAGGAGTCGTCCGCTTGGGCGGATATCTGGTTGACCACGTTTTGCGCCAAGGCCTGAATGTGGCTCGTGAGCTCGGAAAAGACGCTCTGCACCTCTGCATAGGGAACGGTACCGACGTCGAGACCATGACGAAGCGCCAGCAGCTTGGCGAAATAGGGCGCCAGGTCGCCGTTGCGGCTGAGGACGGTCTGGCGATCGACGGTCCTTCGGGTGCTGGAGAGTTCGGTCACGAAGTCAATGTTCAGAAGCGAGTCCAACTGTGAAATGGGTACTCCGTATGTCTTGGCATAGGCCATCGCCGAAGTAGGTACCTGCTCGTCCAGGACGGCACTCTCGGCCCGAAGATAGGAGTCGAGCATCACGGAGGATTGGCGGGCCGCCACTGCCTGGTCACGACTCGTCCAAAGAGTGTGGAGTGCGGAATAGCCGAAACCCACTCCAACTGCGATCGGGAAGACCATCACCACGACCAACCAGGAGCGGAAGCTCAGTGAACCGATGCGCAAGCGACGTGTGGTGTGTCCGACGATGGTCATGCGGGCACGGATGGACCGGTCTCCTGTGGGCGGAAGGGGTCCCAATTTCTGCGGTCATGGAGAGCGATCCTGCTTCGTCGGGTCACGAGGTCCCCTTCAATTGCGTGTGTGGTCTCAGTCAACGAACCTGCGGTTGCCATGACGCCACTTGCGACATGGGTGCTGCGAACAAAATCCATGATCGCGTCGGCGCCCATCGGTCTGGCAACAAGAAAGCCCTGGCCGGTGTCGCATTGCTGGCGTTGAAGCCGATGGAGCTGATCCAGGGTTTCGATACCTTCGGCGACCGTCTCCAGGCACAACTCTTTGCCGAGTTGCACGAGCGTGTGCAGCAACGCATCGCCACCGTCATGGTCGCCCGCCGCGCTGATGAAAGATTGGTCGATCTTGAGGATGTCTACGGGGAATCTTCGGAGGTATGCCAGAGACGAATAGCCCGTACCGAAGTCGTCGATCGCGATGCGGACCCCGAGGGACTTAATCGCATTGAGCCGTCCGATCGTCGCATCGCCATCGCGCATAAGGATGCTTTCGGTGATTTCTACGACCAGTGCACCCGGCGGAAGGCCACTCCCTGTCAGCGCATCAGTGACGTCTCCGATGAATGAGTCCGACTCCAGCTGGCGCGCCGAGACGTTGACCGCAATCGTGAGCGGCAGGCCGGCCTTATGGCACAGGGAGCCTTGTCGACATGCTTCCGAAAGGATCCAGCGTCCGACCGGTACAATCAGCCCGCTCTCTTCGAGACTCGAGATGAACTCGAGAGGGGGCAAGACACCGCGGTGCGGATGTCGCCAGCGCAAGAGCGCCTCGATGCCGACCGTGGTCATGTCGACCATGTTGAACATGGGCTGGTATTCGAGAAAGAACTCGTCAGCTCCGAGAGCTGCTTCGAGATCAGTCTCGAGGACGAGGCGGTCCTCGACCGAGTTCCGCATTTCGGAAACGAACGTCTCGTAGCGGTTTCGACCGCCAACCTTTGCCTGATAGAGAGCAAAGTCGGCGTCGCGGATGAGGTCCTCGGCGTTGGAGCGGACGCCCGTCGCGATGCCGATACTGGCGGTTACCAAGACGGACGTGAGGACTCCTTCCCGGGAATTCAGCAGAAAGGGCTCGTTCAGCACATTGAGCAATCGTTCGGCGATGAGTGGTGAGCCCGCGCGCAGGGAAGCGCCTTCGGCGAGGATAACGAACTCGTCACCGCTGAGGCGTCCGATTGTGTCGAGTGGACGCAAGGCCCGCCTGAGGCGTGCCGCCACGAATTGGAGAAGCTGGTCCCCAGCCGCGCGCCCGAGGCGGTCGTTGATGTCCTTGAAATGGTCCAGGTCCAAGGACAGAGCGGTGACTGGAATCTGCTGACGCCGCGCCCGGGTCAGCATCTGCTCCGTCCGGTCCAGGATCAAGGCTCGGTTTGGGAGTCCGGTGAGAAAATCGTGGAGCGCCTGATGACGGAGTTCACAGGATTTCTCCTCGACGAGGTCCAACGCCTCGATTAGCCGGCGGTGATCCTGTGCCGCTGCGGTGACATCTACTGCCGTCCCAATGAGTGCTACCGGCCTCTTGTTCTCCAGGCCGATTGGCGTGAGTGTCACCAGTACGGTGAGTGCCTTGCCAGAGCGAGCGTGGCCGTTGAGCTGACCCGTCCAGGCCTGGTCACCACGTATCAGTGCATCTGCAGATTCGGTGGCGTTCAGCCCAGGCGGGGTTCCAAGCAGCGAATGAATGGGCTGCCCTATGGCTTCGCGTGCAGAGAAGCCGTAGAGATCAGTTGCAGCCGGATTCCAGTAAAGGATCCTTGTGTTCGGGTCGGTCACGACAACCGGTTGAGCCAACGCATCCAATATGGAGCGGGCGGCATCCAAACCGGGCACGCGCCTGGTCAGAAAGGCCCTTGCATCGGAATGCACCCCCATGGGCACAGCCCTTCGATGTGTCGTTCACAGAACGTCTGCTCCTACACCATCGTCAGGTTGTCCGCTGCGCTGAAGCTATTTCACCTGCCGGCGACAAGGGCGTTCGCCCCATTGAACAGATGCTCTGCGGCCTCCCTCAGGAGTTCGGCTTCGGTTTCACTCTTGAGGACGGCTGCTTTCAGCCGTGAGAGAGCATCATCAAAGTTGTCTTTGGAGGGACCGAATATTCGTTCCGTCATTGCTACCTCTGAAGTTCAGGTACCAGTTATCGTAATCCTTCAGCCGAAAACGACATCCGTTGATTTCCTGAGCGAGGGCATCGCCGGTTCCGAGCGCTGGTTACTTTGCCAATGCGCCTCTCTGAGCCAGGATGAGGCTGCCGACTAGCCCTCTCCAGCCGGCTTCCGGCGGCCCGGCCGATCCTGTGGTGACAATCGCCCGCCCACCGAGTCACACGGGCATTGCGTCGGTGGGGAAAACAGGGAGATACTTGTGCCAGGAGGAGCACGTCCGTGGGCTCAGTCGAACGTCCTTTGACTGTCGATCAAGATTCGCTGTCCGAGTTGTCTCGCAGTGTCTCGCAGACCGCCGAGACGCTGTTCGCAGCGGGCAACGTCACGGACACATTGAGCAGCGTTGTCGGATTGGCCGTCGCGACAATCGAGGGTTGTGACTTCGCCGGAATCTTCACCACGGGCGTCGGAGCGGTGGCTACCCCGGCATTCACTGGGCCGATGGTGCTCGCGGTTGACGCGATACAGGAACGGACAGGGGAAGGACCCTCCGTTGACGCTATCGCTCAACGCAAAATCGTCTCTGTCGACGACCTCAAAGCGGACCCTCGCTGGCCGCGGTTCTCCCCACAGGCAGTGGAGCAGGGCATTCGGAGCGTGCTCTCTCTTCCCTTGGCATCGAATTCTCAAGGTGGCGCGTTGAACCTCTACGCTCGCTATCCGGCCGCCTTTGGTGTTGTCGACCGTGCCAAGGCAGCAATTCTTGTCTCGCTGGCGAGCCTGGCACTGTCGGTTGCGCATACTCATGAAGACGAAGAACGCCGAGCCGAGAACTTCAATGCCGCCCTCGGCACTCGCGAGACGATCGGTGAGGCCCTGGGAATACTCATGGAACGAGAGCGCATTAGTGCGGATCAAGCGTTCGACATTCTGCGTCGTGCTTCCCAGCACCTCAATATCAAACTTCGAGACGTCGCCCAGAATCTGGTGGACACCGGTGAAAGCCCCGATACGGGGACGTCTTTGTCTTCCTGAGCAGGGCCGCAACGAATCACAACGGACGCAGGTTTCAGCGTCGGCAGCAAATCCGGTGTCGAATCTCTCACAGAAAGTCTGTCCGTTGTGCCAACAGGGAGTACTGTTGGTGACGCTTACCTTCAACATCGAGGGGTTCACCGAGGACGGCCTGCGCCGCCCGCTACAGCCAGAGGCGCCACGCGCCTCCCCCCGACTCTCTGAAGGTACGTTGTGTCGTTCTTCCACCACCCCGAGGCGCAAGCGGACCTATCGCCGGGAATCGGGAGGTTGTGGCAGGCGGCGCTGGCCGGCCTTCGCTCATAAGGATTTCCGAGGCGATGGTTCGCTATGTCCTCGATCAACAATGCTTCCGGCTTCGGAATTACGACCTCGTTCGAGGGACCAAAGGCAGTGCTGGCTCTCCGCGGCAGGGTCGAGGGTCTGGCGGCCTTCGACTTGTGGGCGGCCTTGGCGGGCGCCATCGATCTGCAGCGAGAGGAGGTGGTGGTCGATCTCTCTCGGCTCGATTTCATTGGCGCAGCCGGGATGGTGGCTCTCGCAAGTGCAGAGAAGAGCTTTGCCGAGGCCGGGCTGGAGTTGACTATCCGAGCAACCAAGCCCCTCCTGGGCCGGCTGCTTGGCGCCATGGAATTGACCGAAGTGGACCGTCTCGATCACGCGCTTGCGCGCCTCGGCCACCTCGGACGAGAGCAGGTCGCTGAGCGCACTCACGGCCTCCCTCCGCCGCCAATCGCACGAAACCCAACCCTGGATCTGAAAAGGATGGCGGCCACTCCGACCGATTCCGATGTGGTCGACGGAGCATTGCGACTTGTCGTCGAACTCGCTCAGACCACGGTGAGCGGAGCCGACGGAGTCAGCGTCTCGCTCCTTCGCCACGGAGAGCTCCTGACCGTGGCCGCTACCGACGAGACCATCATGAAGATGGACACCGACCAGTACGCGACGGGGGAGGGGCCATGCGTCGACGCCTCGCGACAGGGCCGCTGGTTCCACGCCGAATCGTTGGATTCCGAGACGAGATGGCCATCGTTCACCCCCCGGGCCCGCGCGCTCGGGATCATGGCCATCCTGTCCTCACCGCTGACCGCATTCGAGGAACCCGTCGGAGCCCTCAACATCTACTCCCGGACCGCGTCGACGTTTGATGTCAGAGCCCAGGAGACGGCCGCTGGCTTCGCCCGCAAGGCCTCAGTCATCTTGGGAGATGCCCGCGCCAGTGTCACGGACGCGCAGTTGGCTGTCCGATTCCAAGAGGCCCTCCGCACCCGCGACGTCATCTCGACAGCCAAGGGAATCGTCATGGAGCGCGAGAGCCTCAATGAGGACGACGCCTTCACCATCCTTCTGCGCCAGTCCATCAAGAGCGGACAGTCCTTACTGAACCGGGCCCAAGGCTTCGCGCTCTCGACTCGCCAGACGGATATCGCATCTGAGCGCCAAGACGATGACTGAACGAGCGAGGGATGAGTTGGATACGTTCAGACAAGAAGCCGGGCTCTCACACGGAGAGCTGTGGTTCCGCTATTTCGAATTGGGAGGCATGAGCACAGGACTCGAGCTCGAGGCATTCCTTTACGGGGTCCTCCTCCCGAGCTCTCACGACCACGACGTCATCGCACATGCGATCAACGAACGATTTGTCGAACTCGGCAAGAACCACCCCGTCGCGTATTCGAAGGAACTGAAGCCTGACTGCGAGAAGTAGAAGTGGATGCAAGGAACCGAAACATGGATCATCGCCGACGAGAGCCACGCCAACTAGCCGGCTGGCGTGGGTTGTGCCTCATTGAGGGGGACCGCGCCGACGGGTGGCGAGACTGTCGGGTGATCGACATTTCGATCCTCGGACTCGGAATGACGTTGGCGTATCCCCACCCGGGCGAGCTGGTGGGCCGAGGCCTCTCAATCGAGGTTCCCGCATTGGGCGACGCCGTCACGAACCGGTTCGAAGGCCAAATCAAGAATGCCGCAGCGTCGATCACCGGCGGCCCGGTCCGAGTCGGGGTCGAGTTTGCCGGCCTCTCCTCAACCGAGCGGGCGATGATTGCTCTCTGGTCGACCCTCAGCCATGGTTCCAGCGAAGTGCTTGCCAGGCATGTGTGAGGACCGGCGAAATGCAAGGTCCCGGGTCAGTCTGATGTTGCGCGTGTATCGTTCGCGCAGCCGGCCTGCGGGTCAAGCTTCGGCCAAGACGCTCAGAGCCATGGCGCACTGCGGTCAGGCGTGAGTCATTTCGTGGCCCTGGTCGATCCGGGTTGCCGGATCTCTGCTCGGCGTTCTTTGCCTGCCCACTCTTTCTTCGAAGTTTTCGATCTGCGCTCCTTGGCTGCCGGGCTGAACCGGTGCTCGGCACCCTGAGGCGTAATTCCCCCGACGGCCTCTCCAATCTCCCGCCAGCTCGCGCCGCGGTCTCGTGCCGCCATCGCTGCGTCGTGACACAACCGATCCGCCGACCGGCGCAGGAGATCGGCGAAGCGGAGGACGACAAGTGACCCTTCGCCCTCGGGGGCGTCAGCGACGAATTCGGCTTGACCTCGTTGTATGAGGGCCTCGATAGCGGTTGTAGCGTCCGTTGACATGGATCAAGGATAGGGAAGATCGGCTCGACTTTCAACTAAGTGTTGACAACCATGTGTTGAAAGGATACTCTTCAACACATGGTTGAACCCGTCCGCAACGCATCCCCCCTCAAAGGCCAGGTTGACCAAAGTGGTTCGCCCCTCCCCTCCAGGATCCGTCGAGCCTGGGATCGCACCACCCCATCAGCGAAGGCCATTGCTCTGGTCGCGACCCTCCTCGCTGGGCTGGCCTGGGCGCTGACGGCCTCTCTGGGTGCCCCGACCGCTCGAGTCTCGGGCCCACGATCTGGCGACGCGGTCGTCCACAAGAATGAAGCAGCGACGATCCCCCCGGTGGCAACGTCCACCACTCTTGTTCCCCCAGTCGCGACGACAACCACGACGACTGTAGAGCCGGCTCCAGTGACAGCGCGGCCGGTCGCGGCTGTCGCTCCGGCCGTCGCTCCGGCCGTCGCTCCGGCCGTCGCTCCGGTTGCCTCGGAACCCTCCGTCGCGGAATTGGTGGCAGAGGTTGAAGCCAGCGGAATCACGCCAGGGTCCAATTGGAGCTGGAGCGTCGGGGACACCTCGACGCACTGCGGTGCGATGACCGGGGCCGGGACGGGATGCACGTACGGCTCGAACGGGCTCGAGTACAGCGTGTTCTCGGGCTCTCCGACACTCGCCTTGGTGGCTCACGAGCTGGCCAATGCAGAGACCCAGAATGATGCCGTGCCCAGTCTCTTGAACGAAGTGGCCGTGGCCGCTGCGGGGTCCTCATGGTCACCCACTGATGCCGTGGCGTCGTGTCTCGTGGCCCATTTCATGGGAATACAGGACCAGTCCGCAGGGTCTTGGCAGTGCCCCACAGCGCTGGCCGCGACCGTAGCCGCCAACATCCACGATTCCGTCTGACGCTCTCTGGGCGCGTTGCCTCGACGCATTAGGTGCCGAGCGTTCAAAGGCAACTCATGAGAGCTAAAGAGGGTGGGAAGGCGCCTGCACTCCTTGCGCGACGCGAGGTGCAACGAGTGCCACCAAGGACGTATAGACGACGACATTGGAGAGATAGTGGCCCGTCTGCTCGTCAAAGCTCCCCCCACAGGTAACCAATTGCAGGGCGCTGTAACCGTGCGACGTGTAGACCAGCTGGTCGGGAAAGCTCGTCTTTGGGTACATCGCCGCCGAGGTGACCTTGAACTCCGCGGTGACGCCGTCGGCCAAGGTCACGTTCACGGCATCTCCGGGTACGAGTGATCGAAGCTCGAAGAACACGGCGGGACCAGCGAGTGAGTCAACGTGTCCCAAGATCACGGCCGAGCCAATCTGGCCTGGGGATGGCCCCAGCCCGTACCAGCCTGGCTGTTGGACATCGGTTGGAACTTGGACGGTGTCGTCGGGATTGAGTCCGAGCGTCGACAGAGAGACAGTCAACGAGATCGCGGGAATCTCGAGCTGAACGGGGGTGGATCTTGCTGTCGCGAGTTCTGCGGTGTTCACCGGCGCTGCCTTGGCCTGCACGGGTTTTGGCACCCTTGATGATGGCGCGGGCCCCGCCAAGGGGTGTTGGTGTTCTTGCAGGCCAAGGACGATGCAGCCAGATCCGATGAGCACGAGCGCGCCGGCGATCAACCCCCACGTTCGCACGGGGTGCTTCACTCCGGCCCTCCAGGGGCTCAGGTTCATGGTGTGTTATCGACACCTTGAAGGGAGAGCGCCCGGCGGCGCAGCAAGGCGAGACTCAAGGCAAGGCCAGCCCCGATAAAGGCGAACGCTGCTACGAACAGGAACACGGTGTCGCGTGAGTGCGATGCTCCACCCAGTCCGGTCTGTGGTCCGCCAGAGGGTATGGAACCGAAGACGCCCACGTTGGTCGGCGGGCCGGTCGACCCGCCCGCTCCAGGCGCCGATCCCGTCAGTCCGGTGACACCAGAGCCACCGGCAGCCCCCGGGACGGAAGTCGTAGTAGGTGTTGTTGGGGTTGTCGCAGTTGTCGCGGCAACGAAGTTGTTCGCCATCGTGGTCATGCAGGTCACGGCGCTGCCGCCGCCCGTGGCGGTGCCGTTGCACTGATTGACTGTCACGGGAAGCGCTGAGGTCGCACCGGTAACGTCGCAGGCCACCGTCGTTTCGCCGTTGTACGTACCGCCTCCAGTCGCGGATCCGTTGCACTGCGTCACGGTGGCATTGGTTGTGCTGCCGCCGGGGTCGCAAGCCTGCGTACTGCCCCCACCCGTGGCCGATCCGATGCACTGGTTCACCGTGGCGGCCGGGTTCGATGTTCCGACCGGAACGTTGTTGGTGACTGAGACATTGCAGTACACGTTGCTGCCGCCATCCGTCACGATGCCATCACACTGATTCACCGAAGTGACGAGTTGGGTCGAAATCGTGGTGTTCACGACCGGGCCCGCGTTCAGGGGACAGGAAGGAAACGGTACCCCGGCGGCCGCCAAACATGCGCTGGTCGTTACCGTCGAGCTGGTGGCGCCCGTCGAGGTCGTGGTGTTCACAACCGTGACGGAACATGTCACCTGGAAGCCGGCCGTGGTGGGAAAGTCCGGTGGATTGCACTGAGTTACCGAAGGTGCAGGGGTAGCTGCGGAGACGGCTGGTGCCGAGGCGATTCCGAGAAATGCGATCGCAGCGAATGCCGTCCCGGCCGCAACCGCGGCGACAAGGCCGCGGCGAACTGCTCTGCCGGCGCTGGACTGCGCTCGCAAAGGGGATCGCGACGTTCGGGAGACCTCGCTCGCCACATCGGCCGTTGGGATTCGTCCCGACCTGTCCGCGCGACGAAAATGCCGACTGCAATGCAGCGGCGACAATGACCAGGCTGAATACACGATCGTTCCCCTTCTTGGAACCCCGAAATAAACAACCGTCAGTGACGGACGTTCGGGGTCACGTCACGGTATGCCTGCTCTAGATAACTAGCAATACATTTCTAGTAATTTGTCAGTAATATGTCCGAGTGGCTAATTGGGGCTTTCTCACCGCCCACGGGCGTGTCCTCCTCTGCATCGCCCGAGACCCGGAGATTCGTCTGCGCGACATCGCGGCCGACCTCGGCATCACCGAGCGACACGCCTACGCGGTCGTCACTGATCTCACCGATGCCGGTTACGTCCTCAAGACGAGAGAGGGTCGGCGCAATCGCTATCAAATTCAGGAACACCTGGCCCTACCGGACCTCCCAGGTCGTGAGCAGGCGATCGGGGAGGTGTTGGACGTCCTGTCCGGTCACCCCGTGAAGCCCGAAGCCAAGAGGCGGGTGAAGAAAACGGTCGGGTGATCTCCAGCATGCTGGCGTGTGGCAGATTTCACGTGTCCGTTCCTATTCATCGAAGGAAGGCAGCGAGATGCCAGACAAGGTCATCCTTGAGGTCAAGGGTCCCATTGCCATAATCACCAACAACAACCCCGACAAACGCAATGCATTCGATGATGAGATGGACGCTCGCCTGTTTGACATTCTGACCGAGCTGAAGAACCGGCCGGAGGTGCGAGCCGTCATTTGGCGAGGCGAGGGGAAGGCATGGTCGTCAGGTCGAGACGTCTCCGTCATCGGCACGAACGCCACCCCCATGAGTCATCACGAGCTCATGAGCCGCGGCCACCGAGGCATCCTGCAGGTGCTGGATCTCGACGCGCCGATCATCGTGGCCATCCACGGCTGGGCGATCGGCGGGTCCTTCCAACGGGCGCTGCTGTGCGACATCAGGATCGCCGCTGAAGGTGCTCGGTTCATGTTGCCCGAAGTGGGCCATGGCGTGATACCCGATACGGGCGGCGTCGGGCGGCTCTACGAGATCTGCGGGAGTGGAGTCGTCAGCGATCTGGTCCTGACCGGACGTGCCATGGGTGCGGAAGAGGCGTACGCTCACGGGATCGTTTCTCGCGTTGTCGCGCCCGAGACACTCGACGACACGGCGTGGGAGATGGCAAACAAAATCGCTGGGGCGCCGAAGGTGACAGTGAAAATGGCGCGCCGTGTCCTGCGACACCTCAGCGAGCCCGGGGTGCGGTCTTCAATGGAGGACGAGCTGATCTATCAGACGTACATCAACAAGTCATCAGATTTCGCGGAGTTTCGAGCTGCCAAAGCCGAGGGACGCGAACCGGACTATACGGGGAGCTGAGCATGACCAAACAACACGGACTTCCGGAACCCCCGGCCGTCGGGGCGCTCGCTCTAGCCCGCGGGCACGTTCTCCGGGAGCTGTGTCTTTGTCACGGGTGGCGGGACTGGACTGGGCAAAGCCATTGCGACCGAGTTCGCGCGACTCGGGGCCGATCTGGTGATTGCCAGCCGGAAGCCCGAGCATCTCGACGCCGGGCGGGATGCAATGGACGCCCTCGGTGCTCGCGTGCTTGCGGTGAGCTGCGATATCCGTGACCCCGAGCAAGTCAGTGCTGCGTTCGACGAGGCGAGCGCTCGGTTCGGTCTTCCCGCTGTGCTCGTGAACAACGCTGCCGCGAACTTTCCCGTTCCAGCGGAGGACATGTCGCCGAATGCCTGGCGGACAGTTGTCGACATCACCCTGAACGGCACCTTCTTCTGCTCCCGCGAGTTCGCTCGGCGTCACATCGAGGCGGGGACACCCGGTTCGATCATCGATGTCGGGGCCTCCTACGCGTGGACCGGAGGGCCTGGGTTCGCCCACTCAGCCGCAGCCAAAGCTGGCGTCAAGAACATGGTCGAGACGCTCGCAGTGGAATGGGGACCCTACGGCATCCAGGTGAACGGGTTGGTGCCTGGCCTCTTCCCCCACGAGGACATGACGGACGACATCAAGGGAAACCTGGATCGAACCCATGAAAAGGACGCCTGTCAGCCCGCACTTCGGGTGGGGCAAGTCCAGGAACTCGGCTGGGCTGCGACGTTCCTCGCGTCGCCCTACGCCCGCTTCATCTCGGGCCATACCCTCGTGGTCGACGGGGCCAACTGGCAGCGCCGAACGCTGACCAATCCCGCCGTGGTCACGGTCCGTGACCAGATGGGGCGTGGCCCGTTTGATCCCGTCTCCCAGCGGTAACTAGGTCTGGACCGTCGATGAGCCAAATGATTCGCCTGGGGTGACCTCGGCGGAGGTGAAGCGCCGGGTTGTTCATAGCCGGCAACCCACGGGCCAGTGATGTTGGTCAACCGCTACCGTTGTCACGCTGCGTGCGGGAGGCCATCAACTCCCAGAACTCGACACATGGAAGACCGTTTTCGGGGAGCAGTGCCAGATCTTGTTATTCGGGCTCGGTGAGCGACTTGTCCCACGTGAATTTCCCGCCCTGGAGCTGCACCATGGTGAAGCAGTCACTCGGGGTGGGGTTCTGGTTCGACATGGCCAACTGGGCCGTCGGTGCCTGGATGTCGCCCGCCGTCCAGTTCTTCTGGGCGGCGGCGTGGCTCAAGACGCACGAGTCGGTCAGGTCGGCGCCGCAGGCGGTGGCCGACTTGGCGAAGAGCACCCAGGCGCTCGCCGCCAGCTCGTCGTTCTGGTCGATGGCCGTGCCGGGGGAGTATTTGTGCATGATGGCGTCGAGCTCGGTGACGCCCGGACTCTGCGAAGCCAGCTCGAAGGGCCAGTCCACGAGGGCCAGGTAGGTCGGGGGCAGGTGCATCGACGCCGTGGCCTGCGCCGTCGCCTTCACGTAGAGGTTGGCGTACATGTAGACGAAGGCCGGGTTGTAGCCCGCCGTCTGCAAAGCCTGGAAATAGGGTCCGACGTTGGAGGAGGCCGAAGGCTCGAGGCCCTCGACGCCCTTTGATTGCGCTTCGTCGACATAGGGCGTCCAGTCTGTGGTGGAGAGCGGTGGCTCCTGGAAGTCCACGACCTTGTAGCCCTGGGCGAATGCGGCCTGCTCGTCCTTGTGCTCCTGCTCGAGCACCGAGGCCTCGTTCACTCCGCCCATCCCGAACTCCTTGACCGCCGTTGGGGTACTTCTTGGCCAGGGCGCCGTACCAGCCGGCCTCGAGCTCAGAGTTGTTGATCCCGCCCGGGTTGACCTGCAGGGCGGCGTCGACCGAGGCGTCCGAGACGGTGAAGGAGGTGATCTGGCCCAGCCCACAGCTCACCCGGACCGGCACCGCCGCGGTGTCGAGGACGAGGCCACCGCCGACCGACATGAAGTCCTGCTGGCAGGCCTGGTTCGTGACCTGGGCGGCGTTGAACAGCGCAGCGTCCTCGGTGTCGATGACGATCTGGCGTCCATCGATACCGCCGGCCGCATCGCACCACTTGGCGAACGCCTTGGCGAACTGGGGGAATTCGACGTCGAGACCGGGCTGGACGGTGTTGCCCGCGTCGGTGAAGACGGCAATATGGATGGCTTTGTCCGAGACACCCCGCACGCTCGAGGCAGCCACCGGGGCCGCCACCGCAGATCTTGCCGACGCCCGGCCACACTCCGCTGGTCGAACTCGAGGAGCGCTCCGCCGCAGTCGCCGCCCGAGAGTGCCCACACAGGCGACGAGTGAACTCGTCACGACAAAACTGGTAGCTGCCGCAACCCAACGAGCACGACGTGTGGCCATGATTGCTCCCTCCCCTTCCCCGAGTTGAAGGACGATGCGCTGCCATCGACGGGTCGGCCGGTTCGCTGCTGGCGAGCCAGCTCGCCCTCTGGGGCAGGGCGGTTCGCCCTTCCAGGACACCGCGTCCTGGTATAACCTTATGAAATATACATTATTGGTTGGCGCAGGGCAGGTCACCCAGGGTCGTGCGGGCGGTGGTCGCCATGACACCCAGGCGAGAAGTCGGCCGGTGACCGAACGATGACTGACAGTGGAACATCCCGCGGCGCCGCAGAAGCGGAACGGCTGCGCACGCTGATCGAACCTTCGTCAACCGCGCTGTTGGTGCAGGAGCTGCAGAACGGGGTTGTCGGCCCGGAGCTCGTCATTGCCGGCTTTGGCGGATGCGGTTCGCGAGACAAGTGTCCTGCCAGCCGCGGACGCCGTCACCCGAGCGGCTCGTGCGGTGGGCGTGCCCGTCATCCACTGCACTGCAGAGAGCCTCCCCGACGGGTTTGGTGCGAACAGCAATGCCCGGATCTTCGCGGCGGCGCGTCGGCGGGGCGTTGAGAATCGTCCGATCTCCGATGCGGTGCAACCGATTGCCGATCTCTTCGAAGCGAACGACTACGTCCTGCCCAGATTTCACGGTTTGAGCCCGCTGACCGGAACGCATCTTGATTCGTTGTTGCGGAACAACGGGACGAAATCCCTCGTCGTTATCGGTGTATCGATCAATCTCGCGGTGACCAACCTCGTCATGGACGCAGTGAACCGTTCCTACCACGTCGTGCTTGTTTCGGACGCCGTCGTCGGTGTCCCAGTCGAGTACGGACGGGAAGTCGTGCGCCACACGCTGGGCCTGATATCGACGGTCGTGACAAGCGGGCAACTCGAGGAGGCCTGGCGTCGTTGCACCATGAGAGCACGAGCGGTGGGCGTTCGCACGAAGCGAGCACCGGCGGCGGGCGTATTGCTCTGGCTCATCGTCAGAGACCTGCTACGCAGTGCGACCTGGAGAAGCAGGCCGAGTCCGCCTGGTGGGCGAGTACAGTCACCCGATTGTGACCTCCTACGTCCTCATCCATGGTGGTGGCACGACTCGTCGCTTCTGGGATCGGCTCTTGCCGGTGCTTGGAGAAACGGCACTCGCGGTGGATCTCCCTGGCCGAGGAAATCGACCGCATGATCTGGGCTCGCTCACCGTCGAGGACGAGGTCACGTCGGTGGTCACCGATATTCGGACCGCGGGCCTCGAACCGCCGATCGTCGTTGTCGCTCATTCGTCCGGAGGGCTCGTGGTTCCGGGGGTGGTGGACGCCTTGGAGGGTGCGGTGTCCCACATCGTGCTCAACGCCGCGTCTGTGCCTCCCGAGGGCGGGACCGGACTTGACTGCATGCAGGCCCGGCATCGCGACGGAATCATGAAGGCCTACGAGTCCTTGAAAGCCTCGGGAAAGGCGATGTTGACACCCGGTCCGCCCGATGATCCCGAGGCATTTCGGAACGCCTACGGGGTCCCGCTCAACGACGAGGATCTCGCGTTCGTCGTCGATCCGGTGCGCTGTGTCGTTGACACGATGTCGCACTACTTTCAACCGGTGAGTTGGCAAGCTGCCGCGAAGACACCTGTGACGTATGTCCTCAACCGTATGGATCGACCCGTGCCCGAGTCCCTCCAGCGGGAAATGATCGACAGGCTTCCCCGGACACCAACTGTCGTTGAGTTGGACTCGGGTCATGTTCCCGCCATTGTGACGCCCAGTGCCTTTGCCGCGATCGTGACATCGGCGAGTTCTCGGGGCTGAGTGTGCATCACCGTCGGCAAAACTGCTCGTGACGTTTGCTTCGTGAACAGCCATTACGCGAACATGTATCCCAGAAGTAAACGTCCGAGAGGGAGGTTGACGTATGGCTGAGGTGCCAACCACAGGTGGTGACGGCGGGTCGGGCCTGGTTGACCGTATGTTCCCTGAGGTCGTTGATCCCGCGATCGGCCAGGCGGACCGCGCGGTCTGCACGGTGCGATCCGGAGTCGACACCGGCCAGACGGGCGAGTGGGGGAACCAACGCTGGTACGAAGGCGGAGGGCGCATCGGGGAGAAGGCTTTTCAGAACATCGTCATCTACCCGCCGACCCGCGGACTCGTGACCCAGGGCGACCCCTTCGAACCGGTGAAGATCGGCATCCTGGTCGACATGGAGCTGGGTCAGCTTCTGGCGGACTGGCTCGACGCCACGATCCTCGCGATCGAGGATGCCCTCAACGAGGGCGTGTACGACCGACCGGTACAGATCGTCGTCGCCGACGCCGCGGCTTGCCTCGGGAGAACTACCTCAAGGTCCGCAAGGGGTATGAGTGGCTATGCGATCAAGGTTGCGTGGTCGTCTTGGGGCCGATGATCTCGGACAACTCCCTTAACATCCAGGCGCTATCCAACCAGCGAAAGGTTTCCTGTATCGCATGGACGGGCGCGTGGCGCTTCGCCTCCGACTACAACTTCACCATCGCCAATGGTGACGTTCCGTCCGAGGGTGTGATGTGTGCGCAATGGATGGCCAAGAAGGGCTACAAGGAAATCGGAATGTTCTGGGAGCAAGGCTCCTCTGGGCGTGACTACGCGGATTTCTTTCGTGAGGAGGCCAACCGCCTCGGACTCAACATCGTGCGGGAGGTGAAGCTCGGTCCCAATCCCCGCGGACTGCAACAGCACCTCGCCAAGATGCGTGAAACGGGGGTCGAGGCGCTCTATTACGGCGGCTATGGCTACTCGACCTTCCACTTCTACGATGCGTTCAAGGCCCTCGACTGGGACCCTCCACGGGTCATGGGTACCGCATTCATGTTCTATTCCAATACGAACAAATGGGCCGAGGGTCTCGAGGGCTGGCACGGCGTCGATCAGTTGGGCGAAGACGGCACCAACGTCAACTACAACGCCATGATCGAACGGTTCGAAAAGCGATTCGGGCGAGTCTCGCGCAACGTCGTCGTCGCGCTGGCCTACGACACGGCCCGTTGCGGCATACACGGCATCAGCAATGCGGCGATGGCCACCCCCGAAGACGTGCGAAATGGCTTGGAGCGGATCCGCTGGCTCCCGGCAACGAACGGGGGCCCGGCGACCTACATCCAGTTCGGCCCCTGGGACCACAAGGGTTACAAGGGTGACTTCTTGACGATTCGGGAACTGCGTGGCGGTCAACTGAGATTCGACGGGTACCACCGTCCCGAGTTCCCCTCGAACCACGCATCGCCGATCACCGGCGGAGTGGCCCCAGCGGCGGCGGAGTAGAGCTCAAATGGTCATGGTGCAACCTTCGTTCTGAGGTTCGCACATTCACAGGTCAGGCATGAGAAGGAGGTGCAGGTGACCCGCTCGCTGGACAACCACACCGCCGCGGTCGTGGGCGCCTCCTCTGGCATCGGGCGGGGGATGGCGCGGCGGCTGATCGACGCCGGCGCCGAGGTCTTTGTGGCGGCGCGACGGGTCGAACTCCTTGACGCGCTGGTCGCCGAGGCCGGCGCCGGCCGCGCTGTGCACTGCGACCTGCGTGAGGAGGGGGCGGGCGAACGCGTTGCGGCCGAGATCGCTCGGATCGCCGATCATCTCGATGTTCTCTTCGTCTCGGCGGGGGCGGCGCCACTCCGGAGACTGGTGGACACCACCGATGATGAATGGAGGTCAGCGCTCGAGACCAACGTGATCGGTATCAACCGCCTCATGGCGGGCGTCCTTCCGCTGCTGCGCCCAGACTCGGTCATCATCATCATCTCGTCGGAAACGGCGGTGCTCCCCCGCAGTCATCTGGGTGCATACGGCGCGAGCAAAGCTGCGCTCGAGCACACCGTCGGGCAGTGGCGCGAGGAATACCCCTGGCTCCGGCTGATGGTCGTGTCGCTGGGCGCAACGATGCCGACCGAGTTCGGCCGCCATTTCGAAGCGGACCTGACCGTTGAAGCCCTGCGGGCATGGTCCGCGAGCGGGCGAAACCAGGAAGCCTTCATGGATGCCGAAGAGGTCTGCAACGTGCTGATGGACGTCACGACGACATTGCTCCACTCACCCAGTGTCGGTCTGCATCGACTCGAACTGCGCTCGCCGTCAGCCGTTGCCACCGACCTCAAGTTTCTCAGCGAGACACGGGTGTCGGAGTGAGAGCAGGCATGAGGGGACCGACTCGCGTCGCGCCGGGTGTTGGCTGCTACGGTCGGCGACGGTGACCGTGAACTCTTTGCATTGGGATCCCTTCGACGAGGACGTGGACCGCAACCCGTACCCGGTGTGGAAGCGACTCCGCGACGACGCGCCGCTGTATCGGAACGACGAATACGACTTCTGGGCGCTCAGCCGGTTCGAGGACGTGGAGAATGCCCATCGGGACCCGTCCACCTTCAGCTCGGCCCACGGGACCGTCCTTGAACGCATGGAGGTGGAGGCTGGGGGGAGTGGGATGATGATCTTCCTCGACCCGCCGGATCACACCATGCTCCGGCGTCTCGTTTCGCGTTCGTTTACTCCGCGTCGCATCACTGGCCTCGACGTCCGGATCCGTGAGATCTGTGCGGACCTCCTCGATCCTCATATCGGCGGGAACGGTTTCGATTTCGTCCAAGATTTCGGGGCACAATTGCCCTCCCGGGTGATCTCGTCGCTGGTGGGGGTGCCGCCAAGCGACCAGGAACCGACTCGCCAATTGGTGGACGGGATGTTCCACGTCGAGCCCGGAGTGGGCATGGTGAATGACAAGAGCGCATCGGCCGCCCTGGAATTGGCCGGCTACTTGTGGCGCCTGGTCGAGGAGAGACGAGCCGCTCCGTGCGACGATCTGATCAGCTCTCTGGTCCAGGCGGAGGTCACCGATGACGATGGCACGCGGCGACGCCTCACCTCACAGGAATGCACCGAGTTCGCCATCCTGCTCTACAGCGCCGGGACGGAGACGGTGGCAAAACTGCTCGGCAATGCCGCGGTGGTCCTGGCGGATCACCCGGAGCAACGGGCTGAACTCGTCGCTGAGAGCGACCTCATCCCCAACGCAATCGAGGAGCTGCTTCGCTACGAGCCGCCGTCGCCGGTCCAGGGTCGCTGGACGACGCGGCCGGTGGACATCCATGGGACGACTCTGTCCGAGGGTGCCAAGGTGCTCCTGCTCACCGGCAGTGCCGGGCGAGACGAGCGTGAGTTTCCCGACCCCGACCATTTCGACGTTCACCGGACCATGGCGAATCACCTCTCGTTTGGTTACGGCGTTCATTTCTGCATCGGCGCCGCGTTGGCCCGTCTCGAAGGTCGAATCGGCCTCGAGGAGGTCTTCGAGCGCTTCCCGACCTGGGGGGTGGACGATGCTGGGGTCGAGCGGGTCAACACCAGCACCGTCCGGGGTTACCGGCGTGTGCCGATCGAGGTGTGACCGATGGCCATTCCCAAAGAGCTTCCCGAGCTTCGTACGCTGACCTACCACGTCGCCGACAACGGCGTGGCCACAGTCACACTGAATAGGCCAGAGGTTCACAACGCGTTCAACGAGGCAATGCAGGACGAGCTCGAGGCGATCTGGCAGTGGATCCGATTCGACGGGAACGTGAAGACCGTCGTGGTGACAGGTGCCGGTGACAAGGCATTTTGCACTGGGATCGACCGGAGCGACATTCCGGTCGAAACCGAATACGACCCCTTTACCTACGATGATCCGGGCCGGAAGATCGGTCCAAAGAGCCAAGGATTGTGGAAGCCCGTCATCGCGGCGGTCAATGGCATGGCCTGCGCCGGCGGCTTCTACCTCTTGGGTGAGAGCGACATCATCATTGCTGCGGAAAGCGCAACGTTCTTCGACCCTCATGTGACCTACACCATGACGGCGGCGTTCGAGCCGATCCTCCTGTCGAACCGGATGGCGTTCGGAGATCTCGTCCGCATGAGTCTGGTGGGTGCCCTCGAACGTATGTCCGCCCAGACCGCCCGCGAGTCCGGTTTGGTGTCCGAGGTGGTTGCGTCAGCCGATCTCCTCGAGGTGAGCCACGATCTCGCTGCTCGCATCGCTGCGGCGCCGTCGACCGCCGTGCAGTCGACCCTGCGGACGCTCTGGGCGGCGCGCAGCCTTTCCCTTGATCAGGCGTTGGTGCTGGGCAACGTCTTCCTCCAGCTCGGAACCTCGGCCAAGAACCTCCGCCAAGGTCAAGAGGAGTTCGCGGCGCGCCAGCCCGGAAAGACTCCCTGGAAACTGCGCTGAGTCGCAGGCGCGGGACCAAACTGTTCGTCAGCCGGCGTTCGCAACGTAGAACTGCTTCGCCCATTTCCGGAACTCGGTGATGGGCTTCTCGGAGGGCGCAAGTGCGGGGGAGGGCTGGTAGCGCTTGTGCTCCCAGATCGGGATGTCCTGGTCGAGCTGGCGAGCGACCTCCGCGCCAAAGGCGGCACCGATCTTTGCGGCCACCTCCTCGCCCTCCTCGTAGTACATCGTGAAACGCAGTTCGACCTCGTTGTTCTCAACCGGGGTGACGGCTGAAATGAGCGTCACGGTTCCCATGAGGGAAAACTGAACGATCCCGACCCCGGGGCCGTAACTGTTCGACTCAATCTGGCCTTCGAACTCGCCGCGTGCCGTCTGAAACGACTGTGAGCTGCGGACTCGACGGTAGGGGCCGTCGATGAAGAGCTCGCCCACGTCGGCGACCCGACTCATTCCATGCACCGATCGGAAGTGAGCCATGTCGACCGAGTTCTCTGCCACCTCTTGCCAGACGGAGCCGATGCGCCGATTGATGCGAAGACATTCCACCGGCTTGGCCGGCAGAGCCTCGGGAATGCTCCAGGACGGACCGACCGCCGGATCGGGGTGGTACCAGGCCACGAGGTGCCCGTTTCTGGTCGCCACCTCGTATGTCCGCAGCCTCGCTTTGCGGTTGGTCCGTTCGGCGTAGGGGATGTCGACATTGATCCCCTCGGCGTCGAAGGACCACTCGTGAAAGGGGCACACGAGACACCCGTCATCGACCCGGCCGCCGTAGCCGATATGTGCGCCCAGGTGAGGACAGTAGGCGTCGGCCACGTGGTAGCCGCCTTGGGTCTGCCAGAGGACGAGGTCGCGACCAAAGGCGCGCAGCGGTGCCACAGCTTCGGTGGGAAGCTCATCGAGTCTGCCCAATGAGAACCAGCCGTAGGGGAGGGGAAATGGGAATCGGGTCTCGTGCGCCATGGGGCATCCTCCTGGTCTCGTATACAATATCCGCAATCGGATGGCGGGGGACTCACGACGAAGCAAGCGATTCGGTGATTGCATTGACCCCGGTGGTCCCGACGTGGTGCAGGAGACGCGAAGTTCGACGGGCGGGGCGGTGCGAAGGCGCGTGACACGGCTGGAGGAAGGGGCTAGCCTCGTGCGCTGCCGGTATAAAATATTACATTTGCTTGCGCCGGGGGAAATGAGAAGCGGAAGCCGCCAGACCGATGCATGAATTCATCATCTTCACCATCGGTGGCCTGGCGACCGCGAGCATTTATGCCATCACCGCCAGTGGACTCACCCTGACCTATGCCACCACGGGCATCTTCAACTGGTCACATGGGGCCATTGGCATGCTGGCCGCCTTCGCCTACTGGCAGCTCCACGTCGGATGGGGCTGGAACGCCGTTCTTTCGCTGGCGATTTGCCTGTTGGTGCTGGCGCCGATCCTGGGGGTCATCCTCGAAATAGGCGTCATGCGCCGCCTCGAGGGAACCTCGGAGGCGGCCAAGTTGGTCGTCACTCTGGCGCTTGCCCTGGCCATGGTCGGCGTGGCGCAATGGATCTGGAATCCGCAGACTTACCGGACGCTCACCCCGCTCTTTGCCGGCGACACCTTGGTGCTCGGGCCCATCCGCATCTCCTACAACGACCTGATCGTCCTGGGTGTCGCTCTCGTCGTGGCCGTCGCGCTGCGCCTCATGCTCTACCGCACCCGAATGGGCGTGACGATGCGTGCCTCCGTGGACGACCGCAAGCTGACCGTGATGAACGGTGCCAGCAGTGTCCGCAGTGCCAGGTCGGCCTGGATCGTGGGCTGCATGCTTGCCGCGCTGGCCGGGATCCTCGTCGCGCCAACCGTGTCGCTGTCGGCGACAGCGCTGACCCTTTTGATCGTCGACGCCTACGCGGCCTCGGTCATCGGGAGACTCCGCAGTCTTCCCATGACGTTCGTCGGCGCACTGATTCTCGGGCTTGCGGTGAGCTATTCCGTGGCCTATCTCCCCCAGAATGCCTACATTCAGGGGTTCGAGGGCGCGGTGCCGGCCATCCTCCTGTTCGCCGCGCTCTTGTTGCTCCCGCAGTCCCGACTGCGCGGGCACCGCCTGCTGCGCAGCCGCGAGCTCGCATTCGTCCCAAGCTGGAAGGGGACCGGCTTCCTCGCCGTCGGTGTCATCGCCGGAGCCTTCATGTTGGCGACCGTCGTCTCCCAGTCCGACCTCTTCAGTCTCGATCGTGTCTGGGGACTCGCCATCATCGGCCTGTCCCTGGTGCCCGTCGTCGGCTATGCCGGGCGGCTCTCCTTGTGCCAGATGACGTTCGCTGGCATCGGAGCCGTCGTCATGGGGCATCTCGGGGCTGGGGGCAATCCCCTCGCCCTGTTGGCCGTGATCGGGGTGTGCGCCGTGGTCGGCGTCCTCGTTGCGCTGCCGTCACTGCGGCTGTCGGGCATCTACTTCGCCCTGGCGACGGCGGCGTTCGCTACCGCCATGGACGCCTGGGTCTTTCCCCTTCCTGCCTTCAACCTGTTCGGCACCCAGTTCGCCCCGTTTGGAACCGGATCCTTGACCTTCGGACAGTTCCGTGTGGGCGGTCTGGCCGTGGACAACAATCGGTCGGAGTTCGTGGTCGGCGCGGTTGTCTTCATGCTCCTCGTCGGTGTCGTGGTCCTCATTCGGCGCTCCGAATTCGGGAGTCAGCTCTTCGCATTCAAGGACAGCCCAGCTGCCTGCGCGACCCTCGGCATGAACACCAGGGTCCTGCCCATCGCTGTCTTCGCGGTTTCGGCGGCGATCGCGGGCGTTGGCGGCGCTGTCTACGGTCAAGCTCTGGGCAGCGCCGCTCCCGACATCTTTCAGTTCTTCGGCGGCCTCTCGGTCCTTCTGACCATGGTGATCTTTGGGATTGGTGCCGTCGGGGGTGGCGTCGGAACGGGTCTCTTCTTGGGCGGTCCCACGCTGACCAACTTCTTTCCCGGACTCCTCCAACTGCAGACCGTCCTGGTCGGTGGTACCGCCATCGGTGTGGGGACCTCCCCGAATGGTCTGATTCCCTCGGGATTTCGTCCCGTCTGGGAATCGGTAGCGCGCCGTCGGGTCCTTCTCGTTGCCATCGTGGCTGCTGTGGTTGCACTGTGGGCGCTGGCGTACAGCGGCGCGATTGGTAACTGGACGATGGTCTGGTGTCTCCTCGCCGTCGTCGTCGTGGCCCCGTATGTTCCGTACCTCATCGACTACCGACGTGGTGACGCTGCACCGGCGTTCGGAATTCCGGACAGGCGATCCACGCCGGCACCGGCAACGGTCTCTGCGATCCGTTTGCCTGCGCCGGTGGGCGTCTCCGCCTCGCCCGGCGAGTCCGCCGTGACGTCACTTGGATCGGAACCCTGATGCCACTCGAAGTCTCGGACGTCTGCGTGCGGTTCGGAGGACTGGCGGCGTTGTCGGACGTCTCGTTGGAGGTGCGCGAGGCGGCCATCACGGGACTCATCGGCCCGAACGGTGCCGGCAAGACGACCCTCTTCGACGTCATCACCGGCATGCGCAAGCCGAACAGCGGGACGGTCTCGCTGAACGGACAGGACCTCCGTGGCGTGTCGCCTTACCGGCGGAGCCACCTCGGTCTGGGACGGACCTTTCAGCGGCTCGAACTGTTCGGGACGCTTACCGTGCGCGAGAACGTCCGGGTGGCCGCGTCTGTCGGGCGTCGCCGGCTCTGGTCGATTGGTGGACGAGAAGAGGTCAACGAGATCACGGAAGACCTGCTGCTCAGAATCGGGCTCCAGGACATCGCAGAGGCTCGTGCCGACACGCTGCCCACTGGCACCGGGCGGCTGGTCGAACTGGCCAGAGCGCTGGCCATCCGTCCCAAGATCCTGCTCCTCGACGAGCCGGCTTCGGGCCAGAGCCCCGAGGAAACCGCCCGGTTTGCCAGCATCCTGCGGTCGCTGTCGGCTGACGGACTGGCCATCCTGCTGGTCGAGCACGACATGGACCTGGTCATGAACGTGTGCCAGGGGGTCTACGTGCTCGTCGGGGGATCGGTCCTCCGGCACGGCACGCCCGATGAGATCCAGCGCGACCCCGAAGTGACTGCGGCGTATCTCGGCGGATCGGTGGAGGCGGAGAGTGTCTGAGCCGTCTGCGCCCGGCCCGCTGCTGCACGCCGTGGGGGTGCGCGCCTGCTACGAGAGCGTCGAGGTCATCCACGGCGTTGATCTCGAGATCGCACCGGGCACCGTCACGGCCATTCTCGGTCCCAACGGGGCCGGCAAATCGACGCTGCTTTCCGTCCTGGCGGGATTCCACGATGTGTCGGACGGCCGAGTGCTCTTCGACGGCCAGCTCGTCACGGCAGCCAAGGGCGATCGGCTGGTCCGCCAGGGACTGTGCCTCATTCCCGAGGGAAAAGGCATCTTCCCCAACCTGACGGTGCAGGAGAACCTCTGGATGATGTCCCACGGCGGGGTAACCCGGAAGCAGATCGAGAGCCGCGCCTTCGAACAGTTTCCGCAGCTCTCGTCTCGGCGCCAACAGCAGGCGGGGACCATGTCAGGTGGTGAGCAACAGATGCTCGCCATGGCGCGAGCCGTGGCGACGCAGCCCCGACTGTTGCTGCTCGACGAGCTCTCCATGGGCTTGGCGCCGATCGTGGTCGAGTCGCTCTACAACGTGGTGCGGCAGCTGGCCAAGGAAGGGGTGACGATCATCGTGGTCGAGCAGTTCGCTGAATTCGCACTCGACGTGGCCGAACAGGCGGCGGTGATGACAGGTGGCCGGATCGTGCACGAGGGTCCGGCCGGCGAGGTCGGCCAGCGCCTCCATGACCTGTACCTCGGTGCGCAGCACAACGGCAACGGCAGCGAGCCGGCGGGCAGCACGCCGTCGGGCTAGACGGCCTGACCAACCGCCTGGCGCTGATGAAAGAGCTCGACGACGAGCTCGGCTTGAGCGTTCAGCATTCTGCCGTATTCCTTCGCCGCCCGGTCGCCGTCGTTCTTGGCAATGGCACGAACGATCGCCTTCAATCCCTTGCGCTCCGACTCGACCGCGTCCGGCACCAACACGAAGAACGGTCCGGGAACGAGCGCCGACATGGCACGCAGCACGACCGTAATGCGCGGCGAATGTGCCGCCTCCACAACGGTGTTGTGGAATGTGAACGCAAGCTCACCAATCCGTCGCAGATCATCCGTGGTGCTCACGAGCTGGGACAGTTCGGTCAGGCGCGCAATCAGCTCGGGCTCCGCCCGCTGTGCGGCGCGTCGGGCGGCCAAGCCGTAGACGAGCCCGAACAGCTCGTAGTGGTCGCGGATCACCTGCTCGTCGAAGGCGTTGACGAATGTGCCCCGGTGCAGTCTGGTCGTGACCCAACCCTCGCGTTCGAGGGCGATGATCGCCTCTCGGATCGGGATGCGGCTCACCCCGACCGCCTTGGCCACTTCGTCCTGCGGGAGCCGCATGCCCTCCTGCAGTTGTCCGTCGAAGACGAGCTGGCGGATGTAGGCCGCAGCCTGTTCGCCACTTCCCTTGCGGATGACGGCCTCGGGCGACTGCGGGATCACTGCGTGCTCTGCTCCTGAACCGTCGGATCGGTCAGCAGCCCGGGACATTGATACATCATATTGTCTACAAGCGGTTCTCCCTTGCATCCGTGCCTTTCGAGAAGGCGTGGAAGGGACTCGCTGTGGTTCGCCGACTGTATATCGTATATAATTAGTCGTCGGAAACAGGGAGGTCAGGGTGGTCGGAACGGTGGAATCAACGCAGTTGGGAGGGATCGACCGCGCAGACGCAGCGTCGATACCCCCGATCGTGGACCTGGACGCGCACGTCGTTGAACCGCCCGATGTCTGGTCCAGTCGGCTCCCCACACGGCTCCGTGAGAAGGGACCCCACATTGAGCTCCTGCCGGCGGGAGTGCCCAAGCTCGCGGGCAGCAGCTATGTCGAGGAGCCGGGCCAGGATGGTCCGGAGGTCGCCTGGTGGTGTTACGAAGACCACCAGGCGTCGCTGAAGCGCACGATCGCCGCGGCGGGTTTCCCCGCGACGAGATCCAACTGCGCGGTGTGCGCTACGACGAAATGAGGCCGGGGTGCTTCCGCGTCAAGGAGCGCCTCGAGGACATGGACGTGAACGGCGTCCAGGCTCAACTCTGCTTCCCGAATTACCCGCGCTTTTGCGGCCAGCAGTTCCTCTGGGGCAAGGACCGGGAGCTGGCGCGCCTGTGCGTCGAGGCCTACAACGACTGGATGGTCGAGGAGTGGTGTGGGGAGAGCGGGGGGCGTCTCATTCCGCTCTGCCTGGTGCCGCTCTGGGACGCCGCGCTGGCCGCCGCCGAGGTCCGCCGGAACGCCGCACGCGGCGTGCGGGCGGTGGCCTTCAGCGAACTTCCGACATACCTCGAGCTGCCGAGCCTGTACTCGCACACCTGGGATCCGTTCTTGGCTGCCTGCGAGGAGACCGGGACGGTTGTCTGCATGCACATCGGCTCGGGCACGAAGACGCCCCAGGCGTCGCCGGACGCACCCGACGCCGTGGCCGCCACCATTCTCTTCGGCAACAGTGCCGCCAGCCTGGTCGACCTGCTGTATTCGGGCACCCTCCACCGCTTCCCGCGCCTGAAGCTGATGTACGCCGAGGCGCAGATCGGATGGATTCCCTACGTCCTCGAGCGCGCCGACGACGTGTGGGAGACCCACCGGGGCTGGAGCAACTCGCAACTCCACTGTCCGGAGCCACCCTCGGAGTACTACCGGCGGGGCAACGTGACCAGCTGTTTCTTCAAGGATCCGATCGGCGTGGCCATGCTCGACGAGGTGGGGCTGGAAAATGTCGTGTTCGAGACCGACTACCCCCACTCCGACAGCACATGGCCGGATTCGCGGCAGGCCGCAGCAGAGCAGTTTGGCCATCTCGACGCCGTGGCGATCGAGAAGATCGCACGCGGGAACGCGATCAGGCTCTTGGGACTCGAATTACCCGACGCCTGAGCCGACGCCCGGGCTACAGGAAGCGCAAGCCGGGGGTGGCGACCCGGAACACGTCCGTGGCCAAGGCCTTTCCGAGCTTGGCCGCATCCCAGCGCTGCCCCTTTGCCGAGACCTCGGCTGCCTCGCGCCAGCCCTGCATCCAGATCACCCGGTCGTGGATGGAGCGAAAGACCTGGCCGTTCACCATTTGGGATTCGTCACTGGCCAGCCAGGCGACGAGGGGTGAACTGTTGGACGGATCCATGGCCTGCCACTCGCCTTCGGGAATCTCATCGGGCTCCACGACCGGTGGCGCGGACGGCATGGTGCCGGTCAGGCGGGTGGCGCCCGCCGGTCCGACCACGTTCGCCGTCACGCCGTAGGCGGTGAGCTCCTGGGCCAGGGTCAACGTCATGCCGACGATGCCGGCCTTGGCCGCGGCGTAGGCCGTTTGTCCGAAGTTTCCTGTCAGCCCGGCTCCCGAGGTCGTGTTGATGATCCGTCCGATCACCTTCTCGCCCGCCTTGGCCCGGTTCCGCCAGTGCACGGCGGCATGGTGCGAGCAGGACCAGGTGCCGCGGAGGTGGACCCTGATCACGGCGTCGAAGTCACCGGGGTCGAGGTTCCAGACGGCACCGTCTCGGACGATCCCCGCGTTGTTCACCAGAATGTCGAGCTGGCCCCACTCTGCGATAGCCCGCTCGATGAGCTCTCCCGCCTGCTCGTGGACCGAGACGTCGCCGTAGTTGGCAACGGCGTCGCCGCCGCGCGCGGTGATCAGGTCCACGGTCAGGTCGGCGTCCTTGCCCTCCCCCTCTCCGTGCACCGAGGACCCCAGGTCGTTGACCACCACCCGCGCTCCCTGGCGGGCCAGTTCGAGCGCGTGGCCGCGGCCGATGCCATGGCCCGCTCCGGTGACGATCGCTACCTTGCCGTCCAGAAGTCCCACTTCGTCCGTCCCTCCTCGTTTGGATAAAAGATACATCCTCGGAGCCCGGAGCTAGAATGGCCCGGTGCACGGGATTCTTGGCATCGGCGCGTACGTCCCTTACTGGCGGCTCGACCTCACGACCGTGGCCGACGTGGCCGGGGGCGGGGGTCGCAAGGGCACCCGGGCCGTCGCGTCGTACGACCAGGACGCCACGACCCTGGCGGTCGAAGCGGCGCGGGTGGCCCGCCGACGGGTCCCCGATCTGCCTCTCGACTCGGTGTGGTTCGCCACCGCGGCGCCGCCGTACCTCGACCGGACCAATGCGACCGCGGTGCACGCCGCCTTGCAGCTGCCCGAGGAGTGCGGCGCCTACGACGTCGTGGGTTCGGTACGCGGCGCCATGGGGGCGTTGCGCGCCGCAGCCGCGCAGGACGGACCCGCGCTGGCTGTCGCCGCCGATGTGCGCACTGGCCTCGCGGGCGGTCCTGACGAGTCCTATTTTGGCGACGGAGCGGCTGCGGTCCTCGTCGGCGACGAGCGCCACGGTCCGGTGCTGGCCGAGGTGGACAGCTGGGTGTCGCTCACGGGCGAGTTCGTCGATCGCTGGCGCGTTCCCGGCGAATCTCGCTCGCGCGTGTGGGAAGAGCGCTTTGGGGAGCTGCGCTACGCCGAGCTCGGAGGTGAGGCACTGACCCGTCTGTGGAAGGTGGCGGGCATCGGGCCCGACGCGGTCGACCATCTTGTCGTCACCGGCACACATGGGCGCGCCTGTCGCACCGTGGCGCAGCGCAGCGGCGTTGCCGCCGGGGTCCTGGTGGACGACCTCGCTTCGGTCGTGGGGAACACGGGCGTCGCCCACCCCTTCCTCTTGCTCACCGGGGTACTCGAACGGGCGGAGCCGGATCAGACCGTCGTCCTCTTGGTGCTCGGTGACGGTGCCGAGGCGCTCGTGCTGCGCACCACGGCCGCCGTCGCCAGCGAGCGACCCACTTCCGCCACGGTCGACGGACAGCTGCAGAACGTCGGACCGGTCTCTTACGGCCGCTATCTGGCCTGGCGTGGCATCCTGCCCGTCGAGCCGCCCCGCCGGCCCGAGCCGGCCCGGACCTCGTCCTCCGCAGCCGGGCGCTCGGTGCCGTGGAAGTTCGGCTTCGAGGCCTCCCGCTCAGCGGAAGGCACCGTGCACCTCCCGCCCCGCGCCGGCGAGGTCGAGCACTTGGCCATGGCGGAGGCCAGGGGGACGGTGACCACGTTCACCATCGACCGCCTGTCCTACACGCCGAGCCCGCCCATGGTGTTTGCCGTCGTCGATTTCGACGGTGGGGGACGGCTGCCCGTCGAGCTCACCGATGTCCAAGCCGACTCGGTACGGGTGGGGGACCGGGTGGAGATGACGTTTCGGCGACTCTCGAGCTCCGATGGGATCCACAACTACTTCTGGAAAGCGCGACCACTCGCAGGAGGTGAGGGCTGATGGGCTCGCACGGCATCACCGACAAGGTGGCCATCGTCGGGATGGCCTGTACGAAGTTCGGCGAACGGTGGGACGTCGGAGTGGACGAGCTGGTCTTGGAGGCTGCCGAGGGCGCCTTCGAGTCGGCCGGCGTGGGTCGCCCCGATCTCGATGCGTACTGGCTGGGGACGGCCCAGTCCGGCATGAGCGGCTTGCTGGTGGCCCGCCCGCTGGGCATCCGCGACAAGCCGGTGACCCGGGTCGAGAACTTCTGCGCCTCGGGTTCCGAGGCCTTCCGCCAGGCCGCCTACGCCGTCTCGAGCGGGGCCTACGACGTGGCCATGGCCATCGGGGTCGAGAAGCTGAAGGACTCGGGGTATCAGGGGGCCAATGCGGCACCCGTCCCCAGCGACGGCACCAACCGCACCGTGACGGCCGCCGCCATGTACTCCATGATCGTGCCCGCCTACGCCAAGCGCTACGGCGTGGACATCGCCGAGGTGAAGCAGGCCCTCGCTCGCATTGCCTCGAAGAACCACGCCAACGGTGCCCGCAACCCGCGGGCGCAGTTCCGCAAGGAGATGAGCGTGGAGCAGCTCCTGGCCATGCCGCGCATAGCCGGCGAGCTGTCGGTGTTCGACTGCGCCGGCGTGGCCGACGGAGCCGCGGCCGCGGTCGTGGTGCGGGCCGAGGATGCCCACCGGTACTCGCAGGCCCCCCTCTTCGTGAAAGCGCTGTCCTTCATCGTCGGCGACGGGAGCGGGGTCAGCGATCCCGACTACGACTACACGACGTTTCCCGAGGTGGTCCTCTCCGCCCAGGAGGCCTACCGCCAGGCCGGTGTGACGGATCCGGCCGCCCAGCTGGCCATGGCGGAGGTGCACGACTGCTTCACCCCGACCGAACTGGTGCTGATGGAGGATCTCGGCTTCTGCGATCGTGGCGCGGCGTGGAAGGAGGAGCTGGCCGGCACCTTCGATCTCGACGGTGCCCTCCCGGTCAACCCCGACGGCGGCCTCAAGAGCTTCGGCCATCCGGTGGGAGCGACCGGTCTGCGCATGATGTTCGAGGCCTGGTTGCAACTCCGTGGTGAGGCGCCGGCCGAGCGGCGCATCTCGACCACCGCCGAGCGCAACCTCGCGTTGACGCACAACCTCGGCGGTTACCCCGGCGAAATGGTGTCGTTCGTGTCGATCCTGGGCACGGAGGGGCCGCGTGCCTGACGTTCGCGTCTAGGGGACCGTGAGGCCGCCGTCGAGGACGAGCACCTGGCCGGTCATGAAGGACGAGGCGTCGCTGGCCAGGAACACCATGCCCGGCACGAGTTCGTCCGGATCGGCCAGACGGGGCATCAGCTGAGCCCGGGCCACCGCTTCCTGTCGCTCGGGCGGAAGGTTCAACGTCATCTGGGTGGCCACGGCGCCCGGGGCCACCGCGTTGACCCGGATGCCGTCTGCCGCGAATTCCGACGCCATTGAGCGGGTGAGCGACAGCAGCGCAGACTTGGCCGAGACGTAGAGGCTCACGCCGGTCCCGTGGGTGAAGACGCCCGCCGTGATGACGTTGATCACAGAGGCCCGGGCGCTGGCGCGGAGGTACGGCAGCGCCTGCTGGACGAGGAAGAGCGGGCCGCGCACGTTGGCCTCGTACGACTTGGCAAAGGCCTCGGGCGTGATGTCGCCCAGTGGTTGGGCCAGCGGGTTGGCGGCGTTGTTGACCACGATGTCGATGCCACCGAAGGCCTCGACCGTGCGTCCGACCAGGTGGCCCAGCTCGTCGAGTCGGCCGACGTGGGTCGGCACCGCCAGGGCCGATCCGCCCGCGGCGCGAATCGCATCGACCGTCTCCTCGCACGCCTCGGCCTTTCGGCTGGCGACGACGACGTGGGCTCCCATGGCCGCGAAGCCCACGGCAACCGCTCGCCCGATGCCGCGACTCCCGCCGGTGACCACGGCGACCCGGTCGCGCAGGTCGAAGGCGTCGAGCGGTGAAGGGCTCACCGAGACCGACCGTGACGTGCTGCGCCGCTCATGCGATCACGCAGTTGCTCGCTCGGACAGCGTGCCCATATCGATGCCGGAGTGACTCCGTTCGAACCGACCCTTGTCGAACGCCCGGATCGAGACGTCGTGTCCGGCGGCCTCCGCCCGGAGCGCGGCGACGGTCGATTGCTCCTTGGGCCGCACGGCGAACGGGTCGAAGGAGTACCAGCGACAGGCGTTCTCGTAGCTGATCAAGTTCAGCTCGTCGTCCGGCACGTCGGCCGCCACCCGCGCCAACTCCTCGGGCGCCTCGGGCCAGGAGGAGTCCGAGTGCGGGTAGTCGCACTCCCACGCAATGTTGTCCAGGCCGATCAGGTGGCGGAGTTGGATCCCCACCGGATCGGCGATGAAGCAGGTCAAGAAGTGCTCGCGGAACACGTCGCTCGGCAGCCGGTCACCGAAGTCCTGACCGGTCCACAGGCGGTGCATGTCGTAGGTGCGGTCGAGGCGGTCGATGAAGTAGGGGATCCATCCGGTCCCGCCTTCCGAGAGCGCGAATCGGATGTCGGGGAACTCCTTGATCACCCGCGACCACACCAGATCGGCAGCGGCCTGGCAGATGTTCATCGGCTGGAGGGTGATCATCACGTCCACCGGGGCGTCCGCTGCGGTGACCGCCAGCTGTCCGGACGAACCGAGATGGATGGAGACCACGACGCCCTCATCGACCACGGCCCGCCACAGAGGATCCCAGTGGTCCGAGTGGAAGCTCGGGTAGCCCAACGTGGCGGGGTTCTCGGTGAAGGTGATGGAGTGGCAGCCCTTGGCCGCCACCCGCCGGACCTCGGCCGCCGCCAGAGTCCGGGTCCCAGAGCACGGGCAGGGCCATCGGGATGAAGCGGCCCGGGTAGGCCCCGCACCACTCGTCGATGTGCCAGTCGTTGTACGCCTGCACGACGGCCAGTGCGAGGCCCTTGTCCTCGCAGGCGGCGAAGAGCCGTCCGCTGAACCCTGGAAACGAAGGGAAGTTCATGGAACCGAGCACACCGCCGGCGTTCATGTCCTTTATCCGTTCGTGCACGTCGTAGCAGCCCGGCCGCATCTCGTCGAAGGCGGTGGGCTCGACTCCGTACTCCTCCTTCGGGCGTCCGGCGACGGCGTTGAGCCCGACATTGGGGATCACGACGTCGTTGAAGACCCAGACGTCGGAACCGTCCGACGTCCGTGACGATCTTCGGTGCCGCATCGGCGTAGCGGGCCGGCACCCGTCCCTCGAAGAGCCCGGGTGGTTCGACCAGGTGGTCGTCGACGCTGACGAGGATGAGGTCCTTGGCGTCCATGGTGCTGTTCCTCCTCGGCCGAACTCCTGGCCGCGTTTGTAGAAAATACAACCTGCCCGTGCACTCGCCCGGGCCCCGGATCAACGACGTTCGTAGGTGATCCCCGCCGCCTCGACGTCCCAGGTCGCCGCGGTCACGCCCTCGTCCCGCAGCTCACGCTTGAGCACCCGGCCTACCGGGCTCCGGGGCAGGGCGTCTCGGAACTCGATGTAGCGGGGCAGGGCGAAGTAGGGGAGCTGGTCGATGCACCAGCGGAAGAGCTCCTCCTCGCTCACGGTGGCGCCGTCCTTGCGGGTGGCGGTGATCTTCAGGTCGTCCTCGGTCATCGGGCTCGGCACCGCGTGCACGGCCACGTCGGCCAGACCCCCGTGGCCCATGAGGATCCGCTCGACCTCGAAGCTGGCGATGTTCTCGCCCCGTCGCCGCAGATAGTCCGCCTTGCGGTCGACGAAGTAGAGGTAGCGGTCTTCGTCGATCTTCCCGATGTCGCCGGTGTGGTACCAGAGGTTGCCGCGTCGTCCGCACCGTCTCGTCGGGCCGGCCCCAGTAGCCCTCGAACATCACCTGGGGGCGCTTGGGCCGCAAGCACGATCTCGCCCTCGGTTCCCGGTGCCACCTCGTCGTCGTCGTCGTCGAAGATCCGCACGTCGAAGTACTCGTCGTTGACGACGCCGGCGGCGTTGGGTCGGTTCTCCGTGCCCGGCGGTTGCCAGGACACGAGGCTGGCCTCGGTGACGCCGTAGGCGCCGCTGAACGTGGCGATGCCGAAGCGGGATCGGATCACCTGGTCCACCTCGACCGGCAGCGGGGCGGCGCCGAGGAGCCGCAGGGTCGTGTTGGCCTCCGGCGCGCCCGACTTGGGCATCTCGGGCCGGTCCACGTCGTGGGCCAGCAGGTAGGCCATGGTGCCGAGGGTCGAGGTGATGGTGGCGCCCGACCCGGTTCATCTCGGGCCAGAACTGCGACACCGAGAAGCGTCGGTAGATCGCGCCGCGGCCACCGAAGAGGAGGGTGCCGACGACCACCGTCGTCAGGGCGTTGAAGTGGTACATCGGCAGCGGCGTCCACACGACGTCGTCCGCCGTGCGGCGCCAGCAGATGCCGATCTGGCGGGCCAGCGCCTCGTGGTAGTTGTGGCTGAGCATGCAGCCCTTGGAGAGGCCGGTCGTGCCGCCGGTGTAGATGAAGGTTCCGAGGTCGGAGGGATCGATGTCGACGGATGGCGGCCGACAGGTCACCGGCCAGGATCTCGTCCCAGCGATGGACGGTGGCCCGTCCGACCGTGAGGATCTCGATGGACGCGGCGGCGGCTCCCTCCGGCTGATCTACGTCGTCCGTATCGTCCACCACGATCACGTGTTCGAGGTTGGGCGTCTGCTCGGCGATCGCCGCCACCCGAGGCAACAGGCTGGCTGCGACCACCAGCACGCGTGCGCCCGAGTCGGTCAGCTGGTGGGACAGGTACTCGCCCTTGTAGGCGGTGTTCACCGGGACCGAGATCCGTCCCGCGCACACGGTGCCGGCCCAGGCCAACAGCGCCACCGGCGAGTTCTCGAGCAACGTGGCCACCCGGTCGTGCTGCTGGGTCCCGAGCGCATGGAGTGCCCCGCCAAAGCGAGCGCCGGCCTCCATCACCTCACGCGCCGTGAGCTTGACGCCTCCCATGTCGAGGTACTCGCCGTCGGGGTCGGTCTCGAGTCGGCGGGCGAAGAGTTGGGGAATGGTGGACTGCTCGCCCCCCGCCCAGATGCTGTCAACCACTCGTTGTGTCTCCCGTCGTGCTCGGGGCCGCTTTCGAACGAACGGATATTGTATATGGAACGACCCGTCGGGGTCGGAGAGGACAGACATGCCCAGCAACGAGAACTTGGCCAACCTCTTGGCCGACCATCCCTTCGGCGACGAGCGTGACCTGCTCTGCACCATTGATCGCGTTGTCACCGTGGGGGAGGCCAAGGCTCTCGTCGCGCACCTGGCGACGCGCCTGGTGGACTCTGGCGTGCGGCCCGGGGAAGGGGTGGCCGTCCAGCTCCCGAGCGACCCCGACCTCGTGGTGGCCATGCTTGCCATCTGGTCGCTCGGCGCGGTCTTCGTTCCGCTGAACGACCGTTCCCCCCAGGGCGAGGTCCAGCACGTGCTCGAGACCATCCGTCCCTCCGCCGTCCTGGACGGGAGCGGGCTGCGCCGGCTCACCTCGCCGCTACACCATGAACCCGATATCGCATTCGTCACCTGGACGTCGGGGACCACTGGTCCGCCCAAGGCGATTCTGCAATCGCACAGCGGATACCTCGAGCTCCTGGACCGAGTTCTCAAACCGTTGCGGGGGGACGGCCCCCGCAACGGGGGCGCGCGCGAGCCCACCCCGAACCTGGTTCCCGTCTCGGTCGCCCTCAATGCCGGCATCTACAACGTGTGCTTCGGCCTGCGAGCCGGAGCGGCCGTGGTCCTGATGCCTCGTTTCGCGACGGGGGATTTCGCGGAACTGGTGCACCGCTACCACGTGCGTTCGACGGTGCTGCCGCCGGCCGCCATGGTCATGCTCACCGAGGATCCGGCGGTGACCGACCTCTCGCCGCTGCGGTTCGTCCGGAGCATCACTGCGCCCCTCTCGCCTCTCGCCGCCCGCCGTTTCGCCGATCGATTCGGCGTGACGGTGTTGAACAGCTACGGGCAGGCCGAAGTGGGGGAGGTCGTCGGCTGGACCGCCTCCGACGCCAGGGAGCACCCCGAGAAGCTGGGGGCGGCGGGGCGACCACTGCCCGGCGTGGACATCAGGGTGGTGGACGAGCATGACGCCGACGTACCGCTCGACACGGTTGGTCAGCTCTTGGTGCGCCCGCCGCGCATGGCCGCGGGGTACGCCGGCGGGGAGTCATTGAGCGACCGGGTCGACAGCGCGGGCTATGTGCGGACGGGCGATCATGCCCGGGTCGACGCCGACGGATTCGTCTGGATCGAGGGGAGGACCTCGGACCTCATCAATCGCGGTGGGAACAAGGTGTTCCCCGAACAGGTCGAGGAGGTGCTCCGCCTCGTGCCCGGCGTCGAGGATGCGGCCGTCATCGGGTGGCCGGACGACCGCCTGGGCGAGGTGCCGGTCGCCGTGGTCGTGGGCGACGCCACAGACGAGGAGCTCGGGGAAATGTGCCGCAACGAGTTGGCGCCCTACAAAATCCCGGTCGCATTCCATCGCGCCGGGGCGCTGCCTCGGACCGAGGTAGGCAAGCTGTTGCGCCGGCAGTTGCTCGACGAACTCCGGGCCGGCAGCGCCGACGACTCAACGGCCTGAGGCGCTACTCGGTCCAGCTGTCGTCGCGATCCTCCCGGGCCGGCTGGCGCCCGATGCGCAACGGGCTGAGCGGCGCGTCGACCAGGAGGATGCGGCGGAAGTCCTCGACGGCGTCGCGTTGGCGTTCGCGCCAGGGATGGCCTGAGCGCAGGGCGGCCTCGGCCGCACCCCACTGTTCCCACGTCGGGATGGACCACAGCAGGAAGACCTCGTTGTCGTTGCCCAGTGCGGTGTGCCAGGCGCCCGCCAGCCGCCACCCGTGCGATTCATAGAAGGCTCCTCCGAGATCGCGCGCGAGTTCGAGAAAGTCGGCCGCCTTGCCCGCCGGCAGTCGGACCTGGTCGTGCGCGTAGGCGGCGCCCCCAGCGCCCTGCGCGCAGAGCTCGGTGATGGTGGGCGACCAGTCGGCGGGAACCAGCAAGCGGTCGAAGCCGCCCGAGCGAAACTCCGCCGCCGTGGCCCACCAGCGGGCCAACTTCGGATCCTGCAGGTGCGCGTGCCCGAGCTCGTGGCCGAACGAGCGCGCCAGGCCGTCCCAGCCGTCCTCCTCCCAGATGTTCACGACCGCCGGCCACTGGCCGGTGGAGCCGACCACGCCCCACACGCCGTAGCAGAGCTGGTTCCGCTCTTCTTGTGCGATTGGGCTCCAGTTCGCCGTCATGTGGTGCATGTAGCGAGCGCGGTTGTGCCCGATGATGTCGATGAACTCGTGGATGTAGACCTTGTTGTTCGGCAAGGTATCGCTCCGTCCCGGGCCTCACGGGCGCAGGCGTCGCCCCAGGGCACTTTCTCTGAAGTTCATATAATATGCGAGTTGTGGCCGAGGGCACCATTACGGACGAGGGGATCGCGCGGCTGCGCGCACGGATCGGTGTGCCCGAACCCCACCAGGTGCCGCCCCACTACCGCCAGCCCGGCGTCGATGCCTTTCGCCATGTCGCCGTGGCGTACGGAGACGACAACCCACTCTGGTCGGACGAGCAGTACGCCTCCGCGACCCGCTGGGGTGGCGTCATCGCACCGCCGCCCTTGGTCGGCGGCGACTCGCTCGTCGGCGTGGACGAGGTGCCCGAGGTGGCCGAGGAGCATCGTGACCTGATGCGGGGAGACCCGCTCCGGGGCGTCCATGCCTTCTATTCGGCCAGCGCACGCGAGTGGTGGGCCCCGCTCCGACCCGAAGTCGCCGTGGCCCGGCGCAACGCTCTGGTCGGGGTGTTGGACAAGTCGAGCGAGTTCGCCGAACGGGCCGTGCACGAGTGGACGGCCCAGGTGTTCCGCGAGGTTGACGGACCGATCCTCTCGGCGCAGTACCGGCTCATGATCCGTACCGAGCGCACGAAGGCGCGTAAGCAGAAGAAGTACGACGCCATCGAGCTCCGGCCCTATAGCGATGAGGAGATCGAGGCCATCGACGCCCAGTACGCCGCCGAGCAGCGGCGCGGCGCCGAGCCGCGCTACTGGGAGGACGTGGAGGTCGGAGACGCAGTGGGACCGATGGTCAAGGGGCCACTCACCGTCACGGACATGGTGTGCTGGCACGTCGGTATGGGCATGGGCCTCTACGGCGTGAAACCTCTCAGACTCGGCTACAAGAATCGGATCCGGATCCCACGGTTCTTCCATCGCGACGACCTGAACGTGCCCGACGTGATGCAGCGTGTGCACTGGGATCCCGAGTTCGCTCGGCGGAGTGGCAACCCCAGCACGTTCGACTACGGCCGAATGCGTGAGACCTGGCTCATTCATCTGTGCACCGACTGGATGGGTGACGAGGGCTGGTTGTGGAAGCTCGACTGTGAGTTCCGCAAGTTCAACTACGTGGGCGATACCCAGTGGCTCTCGGGCACCGTGACCGACCACTACCTGGCCGACGGGCGGCCTGCTATCGACATCGATCTCCAGGCCGTGAATCAACGCGGTGAACTCACGACGCCGGGTCACGCGACCGTCCTTCTGCCGAGCCGGGAGTTGGGTCCCGTGCAACTCCCCGATCCGCCCGGGGGAGCCCGTGACCTCCAAGAGGCGCTGACCGCCATCAGTGAGAGGTACCAGCTCCGATGAGCGAAGCGACGACGGAGGAGCCCTACCGGTCTGTCGAGGGCTTGCGGATCGAGCGACGCGGACCGGTGCTCGAATTCGAGATCGACCGCCCCAAGAAGCGAAATGCGCTGACCGATCCCATCGTGGCGGCCATGATCGGCGCGCTGTCGGCCGCCGGTCCCGACGAGTCCGTGCGGGTGATCGTGTTGCGCGGCGCCGGGGATCACTTCTGTGCCGGCTTCGACATCGTCGGTCGCAACGCAGCCGACGCTCCGTCCGCGGATCGGGCAGCATCCAACGCCGCCTGCCCACCGAAGCCCACCGGCTCGTCGAGCTGCTGCTGTCCACGCAGACGCCGGTCGTCTGCCGCGTGCAGGGATGGGCGGCCGGGATCGGGTTGCACCTCGTCCTGGCCTCCGACTTCGCCGTCGTCGACGAGTCGGCCCGGCTCTGGGAGCCCTACGCGCAGCGGGGCTTCACTCCCGACACCGGTGGGACGTGGTTGCTCGCACGCCGAATCGGCGAGGTCCGGGCCCGCGAGATGCTCCTGTTGGGAGAGGCCGTGTCGGGTGCGGACGCCGCCACCTGGGGCATGGTGCACCGCGCCGTGCCGGCCGCCGACCTCGACGAAGTAGGTGCAGACGCTGGCCGAGCGGTTGGCGGTGGCGCCCACGGTCACCATCGGGCTGACCAAGTGGCTGCTGCACGCCGGCTCGTCCTCGCCGCTGGCCGAACAGCTGCAGAACGAGGCCCTGGCCATGGAGCTCTCGTCGCGGAGCGAGGACTTTCGTGAGGGTCTGGCCGCCTTCGTGGAGAAGCGGCCACCCAACTTCAGCGGACGATGAGCACGGCCCGCAGCGCGGCAACGATGGCCGTCTCGACGTTGGCGTCGACCACGCCGGTCGACGAGGTGCTGGCGGCCGTTCGGGCCTGGCTCGAGGACGAGGTGCCGGCCACCTGGCTCGCGGCCGGGCGGCGCGGGGGACCGGCCGAGGTGCGCACGGTGCGGACCAGGGCGGACTACGAGGCGTGGTACCCCGTGTTCGGTGCTTCGGGCCTGGTGGTGCCGACCTGGCCCGTCGAGTACGGCGGCCTCGATGTGCCGCCGGACGTGGCGCGCCGCATCGAAGAGGAGCTGCGACCGTTCAACCTCGGGCGGCTCAACCCCCTGGGCCTCAATCTGGCCGCGCCTGCCCTCTTCGCCCACGGGACCGAGGAGCAACGCCTGCGCTATCTTCCGCCGATCGTGCGGAATGAGGAGCGTTGGTGCCAGCTGTTCAGCGAGCCCGGTTCCGGCTCCGATCTGGCCTCCCTGGCGACCCGGGCCGAGCGCGACGGCGACGAGTGGGTCATCACGGGCCAGAAGGTGTGGACGACGTGGGCCCACCTGTCGACCCACGCCGTGCTGCTGGCGCGCACCGACCCCGACGTGCCCAAGCGCGAGGGGATCACGTATTTCCTGATCGACCTGCGTCAACCGGGCGTCGATGTACGACCGCTGCGGCACATTGGTGGCGAGGTGGACTTCAACGAGGTCTTCCTCGACGGTGCCCGGGTTCCCGACGACCAGCGTGTGGGGGAGGTGGGCGCCGGGTGGAAGGTGGCCAACGCGACCCTCTCGGGCGAACGCCAGATGGTGTCCGGTGCGGGTTCGGGTGGCGTCGACCGCATCGGCGGATCCGGTGCCGATTCGCTCGTTCGCCTGGCCAAGCGCCTGAGTGCGGATGGGCGTCCCGGAGGATGGGACGACCCGGTGCGGCGCCAACAGGTCGTGCGGTTGTGGTGCGAGGAGCAGGTGCGGGCCTGGACGAACCAGCGGGTGCGGGCCCAGCTGCGAGCCGGGCGTTCGCCCGGTCCCGAGAGCTCCATCGGCAAGGTCCACCAGGGTGAGCTCAACCAGCGCATCCAACTGATGGCGGTGGACATGCTTGGCGCCGCCGCCACGGCGTGGCCCGGCGATCTCGACTCGTGGGCCGAGTCGCTGCCCTATGAGGTCAAAGGCATGTTGCGCAGCCGGGCCAACACCATCGAGGGCGGCACCACCGAGGTCAACAAGAACATCCTCGGGTGAGCGGGTGCTCGGGCTGCCTCGCGAGGCCGATCCCTGGTCGAAGAGGCCGTGGCGGGAGGTGCCCCGCAGCTGATGGCCTACGAGTCGCTTCTGATCGAACGTCACGGAGCGGTCGGTTGGTTGATTTTCAATCGGCCGGCCGAGGGCAACGCCATGGACGCGCAGATGCTGGACGACCTGGAGTCGGCCTGGCACGAGCTGAACGCCGATCCGGATGTTCGGGTCATCGTCAACACGGGCGAGGGCCGCTCGTTCCAGACCGGGCTCGACGTGGTGCAACTGGCACGAGACCCGGCCGCCCTGCGCAAGCAGTCCGGCCGCACGCGTCGGGCCGAGCTGCAAGATGACGGCCTGGCACAACGGGGTGTCGAAGCCCGTCATCGCGGCGGTCAACGGAACCTGCGCCGGAGGCGGGCTGCACTTCATCGCCGACGCGGACATCGTGCTGGCGTCGTCCAACGCCACCTTCCTCGACCCGCACGTGTCCGATCGGGCAGGTGACCGCCTACGAGGCCATCGGCCTCACCCGCAAGATCCCCTTCGAGGCCGTCATGCGCATGGCCCTGGTGGGACGCCACGAACGCATCTCGGCCGAACGCGCCTTCGCCCTGGGCATGGTCAGCCAGATCGTCGACCCACCCGAGCAGCTCCGCGAGGAGGCGCAGGCTCTGGCCGAGAAGATCGCCGAGAACTCGCCCGCCGCCATGGCGGCCACCAAACGCGCCCTGTGGGGTGCGCTCGAGGCCGGACTCACCGACGCCTGCAAGGCAGGCGCCAAAGAGCTCGTCTCGATGTGGGGCCACCCCGACCAGGAGGAGGGACCGCGGGCGTTCGCCGAGAAGCGAGCACCCGTGTGGCAGCCGCTCGAGCCGGGCGTCGTTGCCCAACCTTCTGCACGATTCGTCCGACCAACCCCCGGAGGCATCGTGACCTATCCCACCCTCGACACGCTGCTCCTCGAGCGCCGAGGACCGGTGGGCTGGTTGATCAACAACCGGCCGGACCGCCTGAACGCCATGAACTCGCACATGCGCGACGAGTTCGAGACGGCATGGAAGACCCTCGACGCCGATCCCGAGGTGCGCGTCATCGTCCACACCGGCGAAGGTCGGGCCTTCCAGACCGGCGTGGACGTGATGGAGATCGCCGAGGACGGCATCGGGTTCGAGCGTTACCGCGAGTCGACCGAGCGCTTCGACTACCGCTTCACCGCCTGGCAGAACCACATCTGGAAGCCGGTCATCACGGCCGTCAACGGGATCTGCGCCGGCGGCGGTTTCCACTGGGTGGCCGAGGCGGACATCGTCATCGCCGCCTCCGACGCGCAGTTCTTCGACCCCCACGTCTCGGTTGGTCAGGTCGTGGCGATGGAGGCCATCGGCCTCACCCGCAAGATCCCCTTCGAGGCGGTCATGCGCATGGCCCTGGTGGGACGACACGAACGCATCTCGGCCGAACGCGCCTTGGCCCTGGGCATGATCAGCCAGATCGTCGATCCGCCCGAGCAGCTCCGCGAAGAGGCGCAGGCTCTGGCGGAGAAGATCGCCGAGAACTCGCCCGGCCGCCATGGCGGCCACCAAACGCGCCCTGTGGGGTGCGCTCGAGGCCGGGCTCACCGACGCCTGCAAGGCAGGCGCCAAAGAGCTCGTTTCGATGTGGGGTCACCCCGACCAGGAGGAGGGACCGCGGGCATTCGCCGAGAAGCGAGCACCCGTCTGGCAGCCCCTCGAACCCCTGGAGAGCTGAGCGGTCTGGTAGTGGTCGGGTGGCAGCGGTGACTGGGCACACCACCGCCGATGTCCTGCGGCGGGTGCTGTCGGCGGGCGGCGTGGGATCCCTGTACGGCCGCGCTCTGCCGGGGTTCGAGGTCGCCGCGGTCGCCGATCCTTTGGTGGCGGTGCTCCTGGCCCAGGCGCACTGTGCGATCGGCGGCACGCGCGCCGTCGCTCACCTCGGTGACGGCACGTTCGTGGTTCCGGGTCGCGGTGCCGACGGCCCGGTTCGGACACTGCGCCGCCAACACGTCGAAGTGAGCGACGCCGCCACGCTGTTCGGTCTGGCGCCCGCCATTGAGGAGGCGGCGCGCGGCGCCGGTCTGGAGATCCAGCTGGACCTCGATCTTTCCGCACCGTCGACGGATGGCCCAGTGGAGCGCCCAGCCAGCACGGCGGACTGGCTCGACGATGACGCGCTCGGTGAGATCCCCACCCTGGGCACGGTCGTCGTGCTCGCCGGTCCCGGTGTCGTCCAGGATGCCGCTGTCGGTGGTCTCCGTGCCCTCGCCGCCGCGGGCCGCCTCGGTGTCCTCAACACCTGGGGCGCCAAAGGCGTGTTCCACTGGCAGAGCCGGCACCACTGGGCGACCGTGGGGTTGCAAGAGCACGACTTCGAGCTGGGCGGGCTGGGATCGGCAGATCTCGTCCTTGTCACCGGGGTCGACGAGCGGGAGGCCCCGCCACAGTCTTGGGCGCAGTTTCCCCACCGGATCGTGGCGCCCGGAGCTCTGGCACCCCTGGCCGAGCGTTGGCCCGACGGCGGCTCCTTTCCCGAACTCCCTCCGCTGCGCCCCCGCCTGGCCGCGGTGACCCAAGCTGGTTGGGCGGCCACCGGCGTTCCCCTGATGCCCTCGCTGGTCACGCAGCACTACGCGCGGGTATTGGGTGACGGCGGGTTCGTGGCGGCCGACGCCGGAACGGCGGGCTATTGGGTCGCCCGGACCTTCGCTACCACTCGGCTGGGCTCGGTCAACGTACCGGCGGCCCCGTTCCAGGGTGGGCGGCGGCCTGTGCCACCGTGGCACGGCTGGCCGCGCCGCTACGGCCGGTGCTCGCCGTGGTGGACGGGCCGCTCGACGGCACGACCGAGGCAGTGCTGGACGCGACGAGTGCTCTCGGGGCGGCGATCGGCGTCGAGGCCTGGACGCCCGATGGCTCGGCGCCCGGACCAGACGAGCATCTTTCTCGACTTGATACCCTCGTCAGCGCAGGTGGCGTCTCGACGCTGCAGACCGATTTGCGGCAGCTGGACGAGATGGTGGCCGTGGCCGGTCCGGTGCGCGCGTGGGTACCAGGTTGACCTCGCCGTGGAACGATCCGGCGTCCGGGACCGGAAAGGGACGGAAGACGCTGCCGTTCGCGGATAGCTTTCCGCTGGGCGAGGACGACAAGGTCCTCGGGATCAAGCTTCGCCCAGTGGCCAATGCAGCGCACCACGCTGCTCGGAGACAGAGAGGGGTGGTCGGGTCGTCATGACTCGCTTCGTCGAGAGCACGATCACGTTTCCGTACAAGCGGTCGCTGGGGCCCGTCGTCGGTGCCTTCATGACCGCCCTGACGGAGAAGCGGATCCTCGGGATCCGCTGCAACGACGTCCGTGCTGGTGCCCACCCATGGAGTGGGACCCGGCCACCGGTGCTGAGCTGCCCCACGAATTCGTCGAGGTGGGTCCGGCCGGCACGGTCGAGTCGTGGACCTGGGTGCCCGACCCCTCGGAGCAGCACCCGCTCGACCATCCGTTCGCCTTCGCGTTCATCCGCCTCGACGGGGCCACGCACCCCGCTGCTGCACGCGGTCGACGCCGGCACACCCGACGCGATGTCCGAGGGCATGCGGGTGGCTCCTCGCTGGCGGGGCACCCGCGTCGGGCCGCATCGACGACATCATCTGCTTCGTGCCCGGCGAGGCACGCCGAGACCGAGGGGGAGGACACCGGCGGTGCCGCCGAACCGGTGACCCGGATGGACTACCTGGCCTCGATCACGTACCGCAATCCGGTCCCCGACGGCAGCCGACCGGGCCGCCGAGGCCTCCCGGGAGCACCGGCTTCTCGGCCTGCGCTGCCCGATCTGCGACCGGGTCTACGCCGGCGGACGGGGCTACTGCCCGATCGACGCCATCGAGCTCGGGCCCGAGTGCGAGGTCGACCTGCCCCACACGGGCACCATCACCAACTTCGCCATCGTCACCCCCGTGCAGTATCCGGGCCAGACCGAGACCGAGCCCTTCGTCCGGGCCTTCGTCCTGCTCGACGGCACCGATGTGATCGTCCCGTATACCGCCGGTGATCGAGTTACCGCGCCGACCAGGTGCACGTGGGCCAGCGGGTCGACGCGGTGTGGGCATCGCCGGCCGAGGAGATCGACGAAGGTGGCGGCATGGGGGGCAGCTGGGGTTCGCTGCTCGGGCTGGATCCCCAACGGCGAGCCCGACATCGACGATCCCGACCTCGTGAACCGGATCTTCTGATGACCAGTCAGCACACGCAGGCCACCCCGTCGCGCGACATCGCCGTCGTCGGGTGGGCCCAGACCGACATGGTCCGCCACACCGACAAGTCGGAGACCCAGCTGCTTGATGGAGGCCATCACCGGCGCCCTCGATCCGCTCGGGCCTCACCCGGGCCGACATCGACTTCACCTGCCTCGGCAGCTGCGACTACATCACCGGCCAGGCCTTCTCCTTCGTGTCCAACCTCGACGCCATCGGCGCGTGGCCGCCCAAACGGGACTCGCACGTCGAGATGGACGGGGCCTGGGCCCTCTACGAGGCGTGGCTCCGGCTGCAGGAGGGCGACATCGAGATCGCCGTGGTCACCGGGTCGGGCCGCTCGTCGACCGGCGATCCCGCCCTCATCTACCCGATGGAGATGGACCCGTACTTCCTGGCCCCCCTCGGTGCCGACCCGCTGACCTTCGCCGCCCTCCAGGCCCGCGCCGTCATCGCCGCCGGCATCGCCGACGAGCGCTCCATGGCCGAGGTGGCCGTGCGGCTCACGGGGCAAGGGCGACGTCGAGGCGCTGCTGGCCGAGGAGTACCTCCGCCAGCCGCTGCGCCGCCACGATGTGCCCCCGATCACCGACGGTGCCGCCGCCATGGTGCTGGCCACCGGAGATCGGGCCCGTCAGCTGGTCGAGCGACCGGCCTACATCACCGGATTCGACCACCGGACCGAGTGCCACAACCCTCGTTCCGGGCCCTCGGACGACTCGCCCTCCACCCGCATCGCCGCCGCAGCCGCCGGCCTGGGCGACGCGCCCGGTCGAGGTGGCCGAGCTGCAGGCCGCCTTCACCCACGAGGAGCTGCTCCTGCGCCGAGTGCTCGAGCTGGGCGACGAGGTGGCCGTCAACCCGTCCGGCGGGGCCCTGCGCTCCAACCCGATCATGGCCACCGGCCTGTGCCGCATCGGCTACGCCGCCGACCACATCTTCGGCGGCGGGCAGCCGGGCCCTGGCCCACTCGACCTCGGGCCCGTGCCTGCAACAGAACCTCATCTGCATCCTGGAGGGATCGATCATGAGCGCGACTCCGTGCGCCGTCGTCGGCGTGGGCCAGACCCACCACAAGTCCCGCCGACTCGACGTGTCCTTCGGCGGCCTGGTGCGCGAGGCCGTCTTCCGTGCCCTCGACGACGCCCAGATGACCCTGGCCGACATCGACGCCGTGGTCCTCGGGCAAGGCGCCCGACCTCTTCGAGGGCGTGATGAAGCCCGAGCTCTACCTGTCCGACGCCCTCGGTGCGGTGGGCAAGCCCATGTTCCGGGTCCACACGGCCGGGTCGGTCGGGGGCACCACGGCCATCGTGGCCGCCTCGCACGTCCAGGCCGGCAAGCACCGCACCGTCCTGGCCGTTGCCTTCGAGAAGCAGTCGGAGGGCAACGCCCAGTTCGCTCTGGGCAGCGGGAAGGGTGCCTCGCTGGGGGCGGGCGGCGCCTTCGCCCCTTTCATCCGGGCCTACATCCAGCGCAGCGGCGCCCCCGAGCACATCGGCTGGAAGGTGGCGGTCAAGGACCGGCTCAACGCCCTGAAGAACCCCTACGCCCACCTGAAGATCGAGGACATCTCCATCGAGAAGGTCAAGGACTCGCCGATGATGTGGGAGCCGATCCGGTTCCTCGAGTCGTGCCCGTCGTCGGACGGCGGCCTGCGCCGTGGTCCTCACCGACGAGGCGGGCGGCCTGGCCGCCGCGGCCGACGGTCGGCCACCGGCCTGGATCCTCGGCGCCTCGTCCCGATCCGAGCCGCCGAGCTTTCCCGGGCGCGACCCGGTCCGGCCCGCCGCCGCCCTCCAGTGCGCAGCCGATGTCTACGCCGCAGGCCGGGATCACCGATCCGCGCAGCCAGATCGACATGGCCGAGCTGTACGTGCCGTTCTCGTGGCTCGAGCCCATCTGGCTGGAGGCCTTCGGCCTGGCCGACGAGGGCGAGGGGTGGAAGCTGGTCGACGACGGCACCACCGAGCTCGGCGGGTCCCTGCCCGATCAACGCCTCGGGTGGCGTCCTGTCCAGCAACCCCATCGGGGCCTCGGGCCTCCTCCGCTTCGCCGAGGCGGCCAACCAGGTCCGGGGTGCGGCCGGCGAGCACCAGGTCGACGGGGCCAAGGTGGCCATCGGCATGGCCTACGGCGCCAACAACCAGTACTTCAGCACCTGGGCCGTGGGAAGCTCGCTGCATCCGTTCGACTGACCCGGAGTCAACGTTGTGCGATTCGCCCACGGGCGTTCCACGGCGGCGTGTGCGGAAACCAAGCTGAAGTGGAGCGTGCTGGAACTTCCGGGCCGACCGCAACGGCTCCGATCACTCAGCGGACAAGCAGGTCCAGGACATCGTTGTACGCCATGAAGACGCCCAAGTGTTGCCATTGGGGACGGTCTTACTATGAGAAACGTGAATTCGGCTTGGATAGGTCTGATTGGCGTTGTCGTGGGAGGAGTGATCACAACCATCTGGTCCTGGGCGGCGGTTGTGCGCAACGAGCTTGGCGACGCAATCGTGGCTGCGAGGCTGGTAGACGAGAATCTTGCGGCACTCCAAGTGCAGGACGGCACCCAGAACCGAGAGGTCTGGGAAGCCAACCGGGCGGCCCTTGCGAGAGCGCTAGGTCAACGGCAATGGGCGGCCGTAAGCGCGGTGTATCAGACTTCGGACCTCCCGACAGAGCGGAATATCGCCCTCGCCCGCGACGCACTAAGGAGTGCCGTGGCGGGGAAGCGGTATTTGACTAGCCAGCGAATCGGCAACATCGTTGCTCGTTCTCCCGAGCAGTGACACCAAGATCAGTTTCAGGAGCAGTCGTCGTCTTCAGGCTGGCGACTGCCAGAAGCGCAAGAAGAAATGCTCCAAACGATGTGCGACGAAAAGTCCACACGTGCGCAAGTATCGCAGGGAAGCGGTGCCTTCCGTCTCTTGAAGGCGTTGCCGCAACGACCATGGAGAGAGAGGGCAGGTTTCCAGTGCTGGTGGGGCCCGTTGGCCCTCGTACGGGTCCAGGAATTGGACGACAACGTTGTCTATCGGTTGCCAGTACCTCTCGGAGAATGAGGGCACACGTGCGTGCGTACAGACCAGCCGCTTCTTGACCGTTCCTCAACAACGCCGCTTCTCAACAAAATGCACAGACATCCCTATCGCGTGGGCTGGGCGCCGCCGCTCAGATTCTTGAAGTAGTCGCGATCGCTCTGGTCGGGCGGACGACCGACCCGCGTCACGGTATCGACATCTGTCGCCTCGCTCCGTAGCGCCGCCACGGTGCAGCGGTCCCGGGGCCGCGTGGCGAAGGGATCGAAGGAGAAGTGGTGCATGGCGTTGCCATGCGTGATCTTGTCGACTACGTCCTCATCGAGCGACGCGAACTGAACTTCGTTGACCTCGGGCGCGTTGGGCCACGAGCTGTCCGAGTGTGGGTAGTCGGACTCCCAACAGACGTTGTCGAGGTTGAAGTGGTCGAGCAGGCTGACGCCCACCGGGTCGTTGATGAAGCAGCACAGCACCCGCTCGCGGAAGACGGCGGCCGGGCCGTACCCCGGGGGGAAGTGGTGTCGCGACCAGCCCGAGTGGCGCGCCTGAATGTGTTCGGCCCGCTGGAGGAAGTACGGGATCCACCCGATGTCCCCTTCGGTGAGGGAGAAGCGCAGATCCGGGAAGCGCCACCAGAAATCGGCCCACATCAGGTCTCCGAGCGAGAACGTCGACATGACCGAGGAGAGGCTCATGGCCACGGACGGGGGCGCGTCCGGGGTCGTTCCGGCGGCCTTCGACGACGACCCCACATGGAGGCAGAGCACCGTGCCCTCGTCGGAGCACGCGCCGAAGAGGGGGTCCCAGTGGCCGGAGTGGATGGAGGGCATCTTCAGCGCAGCGGGGTTTTCCGAGAAGGTCACGGCGTGGCAGCCCTTGCCCGCCAATCGTCGCACCTCCGCCGACGCCTTGTCGACATCGAAGAGCGGGAGGATGCCGCACGGGATGAACCGCTCCGGATAGGCGGCGCACCATTGGTCGACGTGCCAGTCGTTGTACGCCTTGATCATGACCTCGTTGACGGCGCGGTCGGGCCCCTCGTTGAGCACCTGCCCCGAGAAGCCCGTCCAGTTGGGAAAGTTCAGCCCGGCCAGCTGGCCGCCGGCCGACATGTCGCGCACGCGTTCGTCGACTTGATAGCACCCGAGACGCATGTCGTCGTAGCTCGACGGGTTGACGTTGTACATCTCGGGTGGCTTGCCGGCCACTGCGTTGAGTCCGAGGTTGCGGCCCTTCTTGTCCCCGTACCACCACTGCTGGAAGCCACGCTCGTCCGTCTCGACGCGTGGGGCGAGTTCCTTGTAGCGCTTGGGCACGTGCTGGTCGAACATGTCGGCCGGTTCGGCGATGTGGTCGTCCACGCTGATCAGGATCATCTCTTCAGCTCGTCGCACGGTTGCTCCTCTCGTCGTTCTCTGTCGGCCGTCCTCTATGCCAGGCGCGATCCCATGTCACGCCTCGGCCAGCCGTTCGCCGATGACGCCGGCGGATCGGAGCGCGTCCCTCTGCGCGACGTCGAGGCCGAGCTCGGCCAGCACCTCGTCGTTGTGTTCCCCGAGCGTGGGCGAGGGGGCGCGGAGCCACCCGTCGAGCCCGGCCAGGCGGAAAGGGAGGGTCGGGATCCGATGACGGCCGGTCACCGGGTGGTCCTCGGTCTCGAAGAGGCCGCGAAACTCCAGCTGCGGGTTGTGCACGACATCGCGCGCCGCGATCACCACCTCCGCCGGGACGCCGGCCGCGGCGAGCCTGTCGACGACGGACTGCGCGTCGTGCCGGGAGGTCCAAGCCTCGAGGTGCTTGTCGATCTCGTCGTGGCGGGCCACGCGGCCGGCTTTGGTGAACAGCGGTTCGTCCAACGCCCAATCCGGCCGACCGAGTGCGCTGACCAGAGCCGGCCCAGTGCTCGTCTTGTTCGACGGCCAGGGCCACCCAGGCGTCGTCGCCGGCACAGCGGTAGACACCTTGTGGCGCCGCGCCCGGGCCGCGGTTTCCCTCCCGTCCGAGCACCGTGCCGGTGGCCGAGTACTCGACGAGGGCTTCGGCGGCCACGTTCAGGGCGGCTTCGACCATGACGGACTCCACCAACTGGCCTTCGCCGGTCTCGTCGCGACGGGCCAGGCCGAGCAGTGCCGCCGCTGCCGCGTGCATGCCGGCCACGGGGTCGCACGCTCCGAGGACGAGGGTCGGGAGACCATCGGGGAAGCCGGTGCGCCAGGTGAGCCCACTCACTGCCTCCATGGTCTGGGCAAAGCCGGTCCGGTCCCGCCATGGACCATCGAGACCGAAGGCCGGCATGCGCACCATCACAAGGTGTGGATTGATGGCGTGGACCGCGTCCCAGTCCAGGCCGAACTGGTCCATGACCCGTGGGGTGAAGTTCTCCACCAAGAGATCGACCTCGCCGAGCATCCGACGGAACAGGGAGAGGCCTTCTGCAGAACCGAGGTCGACGGTCACGCCCCGCTTGGTCAGGTTCACGCCGTGAAAGACGGGACCCCATTCCCACCACTCGTCGGTGGGGGGACGGCGGACGCTCGTGAGCCGCATCGGATCGGGTCGCGTCGTCGCTTCGACCTTGATCACGTCGGCTCCGAGCGCCGCCAAGGCGTTGGTGGCGGACGGACCCGCCCACCAGGCCGTGCAGTCCAGGACCCGGACCCCCGCGAGAGGGAGCCGGGCACCAGCGACCGGCGCGGCGTTGCCGATCGGCTGGTCACGTTCCGCCCACGTGGCACCGTTGTGTTCCCCGAGCTTGGGCGCCGGTCCCGGCGGTCGGGCCGTGCAGCCGGAGATGCGATAGGGGACCCGCGGTTGGACGAAGCACCCTGACGCGGCCGGTTCGAATACGCCCCTGGCTGCGAAGTGCTCGAAGGCCAGCACGCCCGGCGGGTCGAGGACGGGCGCCGCCGGGAGGCGGAACAACCCTGCCTCCTCGAGGATCTCCGCCGTGGTGCGGGTGCGCGTATGCGCCCGGACGGTGGCCAGGAACTCGTCGCGCCGGGCGAAGCGTTTGGCCACCTGGGCCAGCTCGGGGTCGTCGAGCAGGTCCGGGCGCTCAATCATGACGAGAAGGTCCTGGAACTGCTGCGCGCTGTTGGCGGTCACGACGAAGTAGCCGTCGCTCGTCGGCTCAATGGAGGGAATCTGGATGGTGCGCCCGGTGCCGACCAGGGCGGGCCACCCGGTGAACGACGCGAAGAGCGAGGGGTAGGTGATCAGCGAGACCGCCATGCAGTCGAGGATGGCGACGTCGATGTCGACACCGGTACCGGCTCGTCGTACCTGGTGAACCCCGGCCAGGGTGGCCACCGCCGCATACGTCCCCGCCGCCCATTCGCCCACGCGCCCGCCCGCGGCCAGGGGCGGCTCTTCTGGAAGGCCGCGCTGGCCGGTCGACCCACACGCCGCCTGCAGGGTGAACTCGGTCCAGGGCCTTCCGACCCACGGCCCGCTCCGCCCGAAGGGCGTGATGGTGACCGTCACCTGCGCCGGGTGGCGGGGCGAGAGCTCGTCCGGGTGCACGGCCTCGTCGCTCAGGACCACGTCCGCCTCGTCCGCCAGGGCGGCGGCAGCGGTGACAGAGCGTTTGCCGGCATTGAGGTACTCGAAGAGGGCGCCCGAACCCGAGTGACGAAGCGGATCGCCACCGGACGGCTCGACCTTGACCACGTCCGCGCCGGCGTCGCCCAGGATTTTGGCGCAGTAGGGGCCGGCGATACCGCTCGTCCTGTCGAGGACGCGGAGGCCGGTGAGCACTGCGTCGGGTGCGCGCTCGGGTGTCATGGCGTGCGGCCGCTGCTGACCGGCTCGCCCGCACCGAGGAGGAGCACCGCGGCGTCGCTCACCGCACGCCGGACGTCGCCGATGGAAAAACGCCCGGCGGACCAGCCGCGGAGCGAGCTGTCGAGCACCGCGTCGAGCACACGCACGATTCGTGCCGCCTCCTCTTCGGGCCGGTCCGGCAGGAGACCCTCGTACACCTCGTTCGTGGCCACACCGAGCCGGGTCATGACCTCTCGCGCAAAGGGCTCGTCGGAGATTTGAAACAAGCCGATCAGGTGCGCCAACTGCGGGCGGCGTTCGAAGGCCCGGACGGAGCGCAAGAAGGCCTCTTCGAGCCGCGCCGCCGGGGTTGTGCCTCGCAGAGGGCGTCTCGTCACGTCGGAGCGCAAGGTCGACGCCCATTGGACGAGCGCCTCGCCGAAGAGGTGCTCCTTGGACGGGAAGTAGTGATAGAGCGTGGCCAGGGCCACCGAGGCGGACTCGGCCACCTCGCGCACCGAGATGCGCTCGTAGGGGCGGGTCTCGAGCAGCTCGAGCGCGGCATCGAGCAGGCGCTGCCGTCGGGCCGCCTGTCGGGTGCTCAGGCGGTCGGTCGCCGTCACGTGTCGGCGTCCCGGCCAGGCGGCCACTTCGGGATCCATCGGTCGTCGACGTCGCTCACGGCGGATCCCCTCTGCCTCTCGGGGTTACGGACACGGCCATCGTACTGCCCGGTGTCCCAATTGCCATAACCAGAATCTAGTTCTAAAGTAATGCCGCCGAGCCAATCAGGAGGACGCGCATGGGCATGCCGGACGACGTCGGGATCGTGGACACCATGATCGGGTTCCCACATCCCGACATGAAAGAGGTGTACCGGTTCATCACCCGCCAGACCAAGGACGCCGAGTCCAAGGAGGACTTCGAGTTCCCCGTCGAGTACATGTTCAAGGACGTGCCCGAAAAAGGCCTGACCGGCTCCGACGACCCCATCGCCGTCACCCTGCGCGAGATGGATCTGTGGGGTGTCGAGAAGGGGCTCATCGGCGTCGGCGACCGCGAGGGCCTCGGGGCGAAGGCGCTCAGCCAACACCCGGACCGTTTCATCCCCTCGTCCTCCATCGACCCGAACGACGGCATGGAAGGCATCAGGCGTCTGGTCGCCGAGTACGAGACGCACGGCGTGCGTGCGGTCGGGTGCTTCCCTGCCGGCACCTTCCCGCAGGTGCCGATCAACGACAAGAAGATGTACCCGATCTACGCAAAGTGCATTGAGCTGGGCATCCCGATCTTCTGTTGTGCCGGGATCCCGGGGCCGCGCCTCAAGGCGGCCTGCCAGCACGTCGAGCTCATCGACGAGGTGATGTACGACTTCCCCGACCTGGTGTTCGTGACGCGTCACGGATGCGAGCCGTGGACGGAGTTGGCGGTGAAGCTGATGCTGAAGTGGCCGGGCCTGCATTACTCGACCAGCGCCTTCGCGCCCAAGTACTACCCGCAGGCCATCGTGAACTACGCCAACACCCGGGGGGCCGACAAGATCATCTACGCCGGCTACTTCCCGATGGGCCTCTCGCTCGAGCGCATCCGGCGGGAGCTGCCGTCCGTCGGGTTCAAGGACGAGGTGTGGCCGAAGTTCCTTCGTACCAACGCACTGCGCATTTTGGGAGAGCCCGCATGACCACGACAACCCAGCAGCGCGTGTTCGACGCGGACAACCACTATTACGAGGCCCCGGACGCCTACACGCGGCACATCGATCCTGCGATGGCCAAGCGGGCCATGCAGTGGGCCGATATCAACGGGAAACGCCGGCTCCTGGTGGGCGGCAAGGTGAACCGGTTCATCCCCAATCCGCTCTTCGACCCGGTGGCCAAGCCGGGCAGCCTCGACGAGTACTTCCGGGGCAAGAACCCGGGGTCCAAGGACATCCGGGCCCTGTTCGGTGATCTCGAGCCGATCCGCCCGGAGTACCGCGATCGCGACGCCCGCCTCCGGGTCATGGACGAGCAGGGCCTCGACGGCTGTTTCCTCTTCCCGACGCTGGGCGTGGGGATGGAGGAGTCGCTGGCCGACGACCCGCCGGCCCTCGTGGCGGCCTTCGCCGCCTTCAACCGCTGGCTCGAGGACGACTGGGGCTACGCGTACGAGGAACGGATCTTCGCCGCCCCCATGCTCTCGCTGGTCGACGTCGACGCCGCAGTGGCCGAGCTGACCCGGGTGCTCGAGGCCGACGCCCGGATCGTCTGCGTCAAGGGTGGGCCGGCCCACACCCCGACCGGTTTGACCTCGCCGGCCGACCGCCGCTTCGATCCCTTCTGGGCCCTGGTCAACGAGGCGGGCGTCACCGTCGGGATCCACTCCGGCGACGCGGGCTACGGCCGCTACCTGGCCGATTGGGAGCCGACGGGCGACTTCGAGTCCTTCCGCGGTTCGCCGCTGCGCGGCGTGCTGAGCGCCGATCGCGCCCCCTACGAGACCATGGCCGCGCTCGTGTGCCACGGGCTCTTCGACCGCTTCCCGCGCATTCGGGTGGCCTCCATAGAAGCGGGCGCCTCCTGGGTGCCGGCCCTGCTCAAGAAGCTGGCCAAGGCGTACGGCCAGATGCCGTCGAGCTTCGCCTCGGACCCGGTGGAGACGTTCCGCGCCCACGTGTGGATCGCACCGTTCTACGAGGACGACATGGGCTCGCTGAAGGGAGATCTCGGACTGGAGCATCTGCTCTTCGGTTCGGACTGGCCCCACGCCGAGGGTCTGGCCGATCCCCGTGCCTTCGCCGAGGACCTGCGCCGGCACGACTACAGCGACGAGGAGATCTCCACGGTCATGACGGAGAACGGCTGGCCCCTCACCCGGCGGCTCTGACGTCGCGATGGACTTCGACGACACCCCAGAGGAGGCGGCCTTCCGGACCGAGGCCCGGGCCTGGCTCGACGCCCACGCGGCTCGCCGGCCCACGGCCGCGGCAGGTGCCCTGCGCACGCCACGTGATCGACGACGCCGGCCAGGCTCGTCACGTCGCCGCCGGTCCGGGAATGGCAGCGCACGCTCTACGAAGGCCACTGGGCGGGGATCACCTGGCCCAAGGCGTTCGGTGGACGCGGCGGCAGCGCCATGCAGCAGATGATCTTCTCCCAGGAGCAGGCCGACTACGACGTTCCCGTCGGCGCCCTGATGGTGGGGCTGGGCATGGTGGGGCCGACGCTGATGGCACTGGGCCGGCCGGATCAGCAGGACCGTCACCTGGCACCCATGCTGCGGGGCGAAGAGATGTGGTGCCAGCTCTTCAGCGAACCCGGGGCGGGCTCGGACCTCCCGTCGTTGGCGACCCGGGCCGAGCGCGACGGCGACGAGTACGTGGTCAACGGGCAAAAGGTCTGGACCACCCTGGCCCAGTACAGCGACTGGGGCATCCTCCTGGCCCGCACCGAACGGGACGTCCCGGGACGAGCCGGGATCTCCTACTTCCTGCTCGACATGACGACCGCGGGTATCGACATTCGCCCCCTGCGCCAGGCCACGGGGGTCTCGCACTTCAACGAGGTGTTCCTCACCGACGTTCGGGTGCCCGCGGCCAACCTGGTGGGCGCACCGGGGGAGGGGTGGCAGGCGGCCCGCGTCACCATGGCCAGCGAGCGCATGGCCATCGGCGGAGGCGGGGGGACGACGTTCGACGACGTGGCGGCGCTCGTACGGGGCCTGGGTGGTGTGGATGATCCCGTGGATCGCCAGCAGGTGGCATCGACCTACATCAGCTTCGAGCTCCTGCGCTTCCTCCGCTTGCGCCTGCAGACGGCGCTCAGTCAGGGGCGGACGCCAGGGGTCGAGGGGTCACTGCTCAAGCTGGCCTACTCGCTCCATACCGCCCGTCTGGGCGACTTGGGCGTCGGCCTCCTGGGTGCGGACGCCCTGGCCTCGGGTGGCCGACACCCCGAAGCGGACTTCTGGCGCGAGCGATTCCTCGGCCAATGGTCCACGCGGATCGGCGGCGGGACTGACCAGATCCAGCGCAACCAGATTGCCGAGCGCGTGCTCGGTCTGCCTCGTGAGCCTGCGGTGACGCCCTCGTGAGGCCGCCAAGACACGCACGCTGACCCTCTCGTCGCCCACTTGCGGGCGCCGTCGTCGACGTGACGGAGGGCCGCAACCTCGCACCCTCGAAGCGGCGCGGCGTGTTCGCAGTCGGAGCGCATGGGGCGAGGTGCCGTCGACCTGTCGCCCAGGGGAGGACCATCGGAGGAACCGGGTTGTCTTGACTCGCTCCAATTATCTATGCTATTTTCAAAATGACAGTGGTCGTTACCCGGAGTGCCCCAGCGCCCCGGGAAGGCGAGAAGAACCCGGAGGACGCGCACAGTGGAGAGCTGGCTCGGGCAGTACTGCCTCAACGTCACCGACCTGGAGCGCTCGGTCGCCTTCTATTCGGCTCTTGGCCTCGCCTGTACGAGCCGCACCGAGATCGACCAGGCCTGGGAGGCCATCGTCGAGAACCCGTCCGGGGGCTCGAAGCTTCAGCTGGCCCAGCAGAAGGACCAGGAGGAGCCCTTCGACCTGGGGACGGCCTTCTGGAAGCTCTACGTGAACACGCGCGACCTCGCCGCCCTCTTCGAGCGTGCCGTTGCGCAAGGGGCAGTGGTCGACAGCCCGCCCGCCCGACTGGAGCGTTGGCCGGTCACCATCGGTTTCATCCGTGACCCCGACGGCTACCTCGTCGAGCTGGTCGAGCGCGACCCCTGGCCCGACGACGCTCCCGCAGATGGATCGTGGCTCGGCCAGTACTGCCTCAACGTGACCGACATCGAGAGCTCCGTTGCCTTCTTCGAGCGACTGGGCCTCACCTGCACCAGTCGGACCGAAATCGAACACGCCCACGAGGCGATCGTCGAGAAGCCGGGGACGGGTTCAAAACTTCAGTTGGCCGAACAGCTCGAATCCAGCGGTCCGTTGCGGATGGGCGCCATGTGGAAGCTGTACGTCAACACGGATGACTGCGCCGGGCTCCATGACATCGCCGTGGCCGGCGGGGCCACGTCGATCCTGGCGCCCCTCCGTCTCGACCGCTGGCCAACAACGATCGCTTTCGTCCGCGGTCCGGACGAGTACCTCGTGGAGTTCGTGCAGCGCCATTCGTGACATCGCAGTTCGGTGGCGTTGTCGCATCGTCAACACACCCAGAGAGAGCAGGGAGCAGGCACACGATGATCAGGTTCTCGGTCTTCTACCCCCAGAGCGAAGGGGCCACGTTCGATCACGAGTACTACCGCTCGAAGCATGTCCCACTGTGCCGGGACACCTGGAACCCGACGGGAGCTGAGATCGACCGCGGCCTCGACGGGCCACATGTCGCTGCGGTTCATTTCCTCTTCGACTCGAACGAGGACCTCCAGGCGGCCCTCGCGTCCGAGGGCACGTCGGCCATCATGGCGGACGTGGCCAACTACACGACCATCGTTCCGGTGACGCAGGTCAGCGAGACGTTCTGAAGCAGCCAGTGGTGTGAGCGAGCGATCGGAACCGAGGAGAGGACCGTCATGACAGTTGAGAATTCCACCAACGCATCCGTTGTCGGATTTCCGATGCCGAGGGACGACGCGGCGCTCCTCGACCGCTCGCGTCGACCCATCGTCCGGACGGCGCGGAGCGAGCCTCGCTTTCCCTTTCCGGTGCCGAACGGCTGGTTCGTCGTGGAAGAGTCGCGGGACCTGCTGCCCGGCGAGTCCAAGGCCATGCATGTCTTCGGGGTCGACGTGGTTCTCTTCCGAGGCGACGACGGGACGCCTCACATGGTCGAGGCGTACTGCGCGCACCTTGGCGCCCACCTCGGCGTGGGTGGCCGCGTCGAAGGCGGCTGCATCCGATGCCCGTTCCACGGATGGCTCTACGACGGCGAGGAAGGTCGCTGCGTGGAGATCCCGTACGGAGACAGCGGGCGCATTCCCAGCCAGGCGCGCATCCGGTCGTTCCCGTGTCTCGAGCGCAACAACATGATCTGGGCCTGGCACCACGGGCAGGGCGCCGAGCCGTTCTACGACGTGCCCGTGGTATCCGAGTTCGGGGATCCCGAATGGCTTCCGTACGAACTCGTCGAGTTCGACGTCGCCACCTGCTGTCAGGAGATGGCGGAGAACAACGTGGACTTCGCCCACTTCAAGTACGTCCACGGACAACGATTCCATTCCCGAGGACGATTTCGTCGTCGACGGGTACTACAAGCGGGCTTCGGGGATGGACGGCGCCTTCGTCCGGGAGGGCTTCGGGCTCGGCCTTGGAGTGCTCCGGCTGGCTGGTGCCGTGACCTTCCTGTCATCGACCACGCCGATCGACGCGGAGAACGTCAAGGTCCGTTGGGTCTTCACGGCCCCGAGAGCCAACGGACCCGACGCCGCCAGGCAGGCGGCCACGACGTTCTCGGGTGGCGTCAGTCAGGACCTTCCCATCTGGGAGAACAAGCGCTACGTCGAGCGGCCGATCGTCGTCAAGAACGAGCGCAAGTTGCTCGAGCAGCGAGAGTGGGCGAGCCAGTTCTACTCATGATGCGCGGCCGCTGACCCCTCTCTGATCGATCCGAAAAGGAGACCACCCATGGCGAACTACTTGGTTATCTCTGCTGATGGGCACGCCGGCCCACCGGCCGAGGTCTACCGCGACTACCTGGATCCCGGATTGCGGGCGCGCTTCGACGAACACCAGCAGGAGATGGCGGAGCTCCGCGAGGCCATGGGGCGCGACGAGGCCAATGCGGAGTTCCGCGCTCAGTGGGAGGAAGAGACCGACGGCGACGGCGGTCTGACCGCCGCCTTCGACTCGCACGCCCGCAACGACATCCTCGACCGTGAGGGCGTGGTCGCGGAGGTCCTGTTCCCCGATGCCGACGTGCTCGGAACGGGTCGGCTCGCTGCGTCTCCCTTCGGTACAGGGCTGGCTGGTGCGGCGGGCGACCCCCGCGAGGTGGTCGAGGGCAGTCGTGCGCACAACCGCTGGCTCAGCGATTTCGTCAGCCAGGACCCGCACGCGCCGGATCGGCATCGCAGTCATCCCGGCCATCATCCCGGACATGGAGACCGTCCTGGCGCTGGTCCGAGAAGCCAAGGATCTCGGGCACCGCGGGATCCTCATTCCGACCCGCTGGTTCGAGCGGCCCGCCTATCACGACCTCTGGTACGAGCCCCTGTGGGCCTTGACCGAAGAACTCGGCCTCGTGCTGCACACGCACTCGGGTGCTGGCCCGACCGACATCGGTCTCGGACCTGGCATGCTCCCCATCTATGCGAGTGAAGCGGGATGGTGGGCAGCGCAGGCCCCTGGCCGTCCTCATCTGGGGAGGCGTGTTCGAACGCCACCCAGGACTCAAGTACTCGATGGCGGAGAATGGCGCCTGGTGGGTGCCGGATCAGATCCGAAAGATGGACGAGAAATGGGTGGGCGGACACAACACGCGGAAGTTCGGCGACGCCTTCCGACAGGAGCTCTCCATGAAGCCGAGCGACTACCTGAACCGGAACTGCTTCTTCGGCGCCTCGACCCCGGGCGAGGACGACATCGATCGGCGCTATCTGATCGGGATCGACAATCTCATGTGGGGGAACGATCTGCCCCATCCGGAGGGAACCTTCCCGTACACGCGTTACTGGATTCGTGAACGGTTCAAGGGGGTTCCAGAGGCGAGGTCCGCAAGATCCTGGGTCTCACGGCCGCCGATGTCTACGGCTGCGACACTGCCGAGCTGGCGGTCTTGGCAGAGCGGATCGGGCCCTCGCTCGACGACGTGCACGGCGAGACAACGTTGGACCGGGTGCCCGTCGACGTGTGACGGAGGGCCGTGAAAGCCTGTGCTCGTTCCTCAGACGTTGAGCGGTTCCTCGCGGACCTCGTCGCCGATCATGTCCAGATGGTGCGTGGCCTGAGCGGCACGCTCGAGGATTGCCGCCGTGTCCTCACCTCGCCGCAAGGCGATGCCGACCAACACGGTGGTGAGCCGATCATCGAACTCGTGTGACAGTCGGGATTGGTGGCTTGGCCAAGAACGCGCGCACCCCGGAGAGCTGGCCCGGCCGGGTGGCGATGGTCGCGTGCAGTTCGGCCAGCGTGGACCGGCCGTCCTTCATCGCACCGACCTCGCGGAGTTCGATGCACGGCGGCGCCCACGGCGTAGCACCCCACGGTGTTGAAGGCCGCCATCGCGTCGGGGGGATCAAAGCCGGCCCGTCCGAGGACCTTGATCACGGAGTCGATCACATCCACCATTGACTCCCACTTCAGCGCGCCCGTCATCCACTGCGAGAGGACCTCGGGCTCGTCGACGAATGATCGGTAGACGTGACGGGCCCATTCGCGCAGCCAATCGTCCCAGTGCTGGCCGCGGTCCTCGGGCGTCGGCGCCCGGGAGAGCGAGCGCTCAGCCGCCAGCACAAGGAGCTCACGCCGATTGGAGACGTGGTGGTAGAGGCCGGCGACACTGACGCCGAGATGATCGGCGACGGCCTTCATGCTGATGCCGTCGAGTCCGAGCTCGAGCACGGCCTCGGCGATGGCGTCACGATCGATGCGGGCGGGGCGTCCGACCTTGTTCGGCGGTGATCCGGCCATCAGTGCGCGGAGCTGTCCAGGACGAGGCGGGCGGTCGGATCCATCGTCATCAGCTTCGCATTCCCTCCGGTCCGCGTGGCGAGGTTCTGGGTTCTCGCCCGTCGGGCGGGCCTTGCTGGCAAGAGTTTTCATTTGTATTATCGAAATCACAATACTACGCGGACCGAGCGACCCGTGCGCAGGTCGCGGCGGCCGCCAGCGCCCGGGACGACGGAGGGCACGCAATGAGGGATTTGCGGGACAAGGTGGCCGTGGTGACCGGCGGTGCCAATGGGATCGGCCTCGCTCTGGTGCGGAGCTTCCTGGCCGAGGGCATGCGCGTCGCCATCGCGGACGTCGACCCCGCCGCTCTCGAGGACGTGGAGAAGGAGTTCGCCGTCCAGCCCGACGTGCTGATCCACGCGACCGACGTCACCAGCGCGGCGTCGGTGGGTGCGCTCGCCGATGCCGTGTACGAGCGGTTCGGGGCGTGCCACCTTCTCTGCAACAACGCCGGCGTCGGCGCGCCCAGTTCCAAGGTCTGGCAGACGACCCTCAACGACTGGTCATGGGTCTTCGGCGTCAACGTCACCGGCGTCGTGAACGGCATCCTGACCTTCGTGCCCCGGATGATCGACTCGGGTGAGGAGGGCTACGTCGTGAACACGTCGTCGGGCGACGGCCCGATCGCGCCCATGCCTTCGGCTTCGGTCTACGCAGCCAGCAAGGCCGCGGTCTCGGTGTTGACCGAATGCCTGGCCGCTCAACTGGCCGAGGACGCCGTGCCGATCGGCGTCTCCGTCTTCTATCCCTCCGGGGGCCTCCTGCGCACCGGCTTGTGGACGTCGCACCGGACCCGCCCACCCGAACTGGCCCGCGAGCGCCCGCGCGAGACAGAGCCAATGACGCCCGAGAGGCTCGAGGAGATGGCGAGCCAGGCGGGACGCGAGATCACCTGGCAACCCCTCGACGAGCTGGCGACACTCGTGGTCGAGGGCATCCGCGAGGGCCGCTACGTCATCATGAAGGGCATCGAGGGCGCAGCGGGCACGCTGCGCTCGCGGGCCGACGATTTCGGCGAGGGTCGCCTCCCGGGTTCGGCTCCTCACCTGGTCTGAGCGGGACGCCCGGCGGCGGATTCAGGCCCCGACGGGACGGAAGTAGGGGAGCGAAACCTCGTCCGACGCGGGGTGGAATTCGACCTGCAGCGGCAGGCCGTCACGCAGCGCCTCAGGTGCACACCCCACCACGGCGCTGAGCATCGTCCAGCCCTCGTCGAGCCGCACCACGGCGGGGGCGTAGGGCGTCGCGAAGCCCGGGTGTGGGGGGCGCCACACGACCGTCCAGCTGTAGAGGGACCCGCGGCCCGCGCTCGGCTCCCAGGCCAGCGCCCCTCGGGTGCCGCAGTGCGCGCAGACGAAGAAGGCTTTCAGTGCGGGCGTGCCGCAGGCCGAGCAGCGGGGGAGGACCAGATCGCCCCTGCCGGCACCCCTCCCAGAAGGGTGCGGAACGTGCGCTGCGAGGCGGCACCGGAAAGCCCGGCTGTTGGGGGGCGAGGATCTCGTCGGTCGGTCCGCTCATGGCCGGTCCGGCCCCAGCAGGAGCACGTCGGTGAAGAGGGCGCCCGAGCCACCGTTCGAGCACAGCGCGACGGCGGCGCCGGGAACCTGGCGGGTCTGGCACTCGCCCCGGATCTGCTGCACGCCGCGGACGACGCGCTGGTACTGCTGGGCCGCCATCCCCGCGTGGCTGAAGGACATGGTGCCGCCATCGGTGGTGACCGGGAGCGTGCCCCCGGGGGCGATCGCGCCGGATTCGACCATGGGGCCACCTTCGCCTCGGGCACAGAAGCCGTACGCCTCGAGCTGGCGGATGATCTCGAAGGAGAAGGGGTCATAGAGCTCGGCGACGTCGACGTCGGCCGGCCCGAGGCCCGCCATGGCGAAGCTTGCGGCGGCCGCGCGGGCCCCGACCCACCCCGCGGTGTCGGCGCCGGGACGGCCCGAGAAGTCCCACACGGGGGCCACGGTGTACGCCGGCCCGTAGGCGTCTGACCCGCCGCCCAGAATCCAGACGGCTCTCGGTTCGTCCTTGGCCCTGTCCGCGTGGGTCAGGACGAGCGCGCAGCCGCCCTCCGACGTCGTCGCGCAGTCGAGCAGGTGGAACGGCTCGGCGACGAGCGGCGAGGCCAGGATGTCCTCGGGAGCGAAGGGGCCGCGGCCGTAGTAGACCGCCTCTGGATTGACGTGGCCGTTGTTGCGCACCACGGCGGCGGCGGTCGCCAGCTGCTGCTCGGTCGTGCCATACGTGATCATGTGGCGCCGAGCCATCAGGGCGAACTCGGCGGCCGTGAAGAGGCCGAAGCCGGCGACGAGCTCGTTGGGCGGCGTCGTCCACGGGGCAGCCACCGCGTGCTGCAACAGTCCGGCGCCGCCGGCCAGGACGACGGCCACCCGGCTCTGGCCTGTCGCCACGAGCGCGGCGGCGTCGAGGATGGCGGGGATGCCCAGGCCATTGGGTCGACGGACGCACGGGCCGACTCCGAGCTCGAGGATGGCATCCGCCGCCGCGGCCCCGACGACGGCGTCAACCTCCGAAGTGGTGATGCCGGCATCGGCCAGCGCCCCGAGAGCGGCCTCCAGGGCGATGGAGGCGGAATCGTGTTCGCCGGGGAGCCGACGCGCCTGTGCGGTGTTGTGGACCCCGACGATGGCGACGTCACGAAAGGGATGGCTCATTGCAGCCGGCAGGTTACGCGTCAGACGGGCGCAGGCGGAATCTCTGGACCTTGCCGCTCGCCGTGAGCGGGAGCTCGTCGACGAAGGCGATGTGCCGGGGCACCTTGTAATTGGCCATGTGGTCCCGGCACCAGGCCACCAGCGTCGCCTCGTCCACCTCTTCGTCGCCGGCCCGGCGCACCACGAAGGCCTGGCCGATCTCCCCGAGACGCTCGTCGGGCACGCCCACGACCGCGACCTGGGCAACAGACGGGTGGGTCAACATGATGCCCTCGATCTCGGCGGGAAAGGCGTTGAAGCCACCGACGATGAACATGTCCTTCTTGCGGTCCGTGATGTGCAGGTTGCCCCCGTCGTCGACCAGCCCGATGTCACCGGTGCGCAGCCAACCCTCTTCGTCGATGGCCGCCGCCGTGGCCTCGTCGTCGGCGTAGTACCCGAGCATGACGTTGAACCCGCGGACCAGGATCTCACCGGCGCCGCGCGGAGGGCACCGTGTTCCCGTCGTCGTCGACCACGCGGACGGACACGCCATCGAGCGGTTTGCCCACCGTGGTGGCGATCACCTCGGGCGAATCGTCGTGGCGGCACATGCTGACCGTGCCGGTCGTCTCGGTCAGTCCGTACCCGGTGACCACGGTGGCGATCTTCAGGTCGTCGCGCATGCGCCGGACGACCTCGACCGGTACCGTCGCCGCGCCGGTGACCGAGAGGCGCAGGGTCGACAGGTCGAAACGGGATCGATCCGGGTGCTCGAGCATCGACTGGAACACCGTCGGAGGGCCGGGCAATACGGTGATTCGTTCGGTGCTGACGCGCTCCATGACGACGGCGGCGTCGAAGACCGGGTGGGGTAGGACCGTGGCGCCCTTGAGTACGCAGGCCAGGATGGCCGACTTGAGCCCCGCGGTGTGAAAGAAGGGATAGACGCACAGGTACCGGTCACCCTGTTGCAAGCCGACCGCATCGCTCCAGGCCTGGTACGTGCGCACGCTCGCGCCGTGCGCCAGCATCGCCCCCTTGGGTGCGCCCGTGGTGCCCGAGGTGAAGATGATGTCGGCCAGGTCCTGGGCCCGCACCCTCGGCAGCGATCCGCCGTTCGAGCCGTCGGCGCGAGCGATAAAGGCGCCCCACGGGAGGCTGTCGGGGCGAGCTTGGCCCTCCAGGACCACGGTCTCGCGCAGGTCGGGGAGCTCGCCCACGTCGTCGAGCAGACCGATCAGGTCCGTGCTGAGCACGTCGGTGCTCGCGCACAGGAGTCTGGCTTCGGAGCGGCGCAGGACGTGCGCCGCCTCCATGCCCTTGAAGCGCGTGTTGACAGGGACGAGGACGGCGCCCGCCAGGTAGACGCCGAAGCTCGTGGCGATCCACCGTGCGCTGTTCGGCGCCCACAGTGCCACCCGGTCTCCCCGCTCGATGCCGGACGCGACGAGGGAGCGGGCGATCCGCGTGGCCTCGTCGAGCAATTCCTCGAACGACCACCTGGTCTCGCCGTCAACCACCGCCTCCGCGCCGCCGAACGTGCCGGCTGCCCACTCGAGGGTTTCGGGAATGGTCTCGGCTGTCATGCCACGACGCCCTCTGCTCGCAGCTGCTCGATCTCGGCCGGCCCAAGATCGAGCTCCGCGGCGAGGATGCGGTCGGTGTCCTCGCCGACCCATGGCACCCGTGTGTCCGCGGTTCCGGGCGCGGTGTGGATCCGGACCGGGTTGCCGGGCAGGAGCACCGGCGGTTCGCTCCCATCGGGACGGGCGATGCCGGCCAGCATGTGATGTGCCACGACGTGGGGATCCGTCGGCAGCTCCTCGTCACGCAGGCACGGGCCGGCGGCAATACCGGCGGCGCTCAAGGCCGCGCAGGACTCCTCCCTGGTCTTGTCGGACGCCCACCCCTCGATGGCCGGTCGCACGACGTCCTCCATGTGGTCCAGCCAGCCTTGACGGGTGGCCAGCCGGGAGTCCGAGGTCCACTCGGGCTGCCCCACGATCTGGGCCAGACGCTCGAAATGGTGTTCCCGCCCCACCTGAATGATGAACCAGCCGTCGCGGGCCCGGAAGCCGTGGTTGATCAAGGGCCCGGTGTCTCCGTTCGTGAGACCCATCGACCAGAAGTTCGCGACGATGTCCGTCATGGCCATCACGGCGTCGAACATGGCCACGTCGACGAACTGTGCCTGTCCGGTCCGATCGCGCTCACGGAGAGCGGCCAAGATGCCAACCGACGCGAAGAGCGCCGCTCCGATGTCACCCAACCCACCGACGGGGGAGACCGACGGTGGGTTGTCACCCGTGCGCTTCATCTCGTAGATGCCCGACATCGCCTCGACGATGGGGGCGAAGGCGGGGCGATCCCGGTAGGGGGACGTGGTGACGTTGCCGAAACCCGAGACCGACGCGTAGACACAACGCGGATGGGCCGCGACCAGATCCTCAAAGCCCAGGCCCAGTCGCTCCATCGTGCCGGCTCGGAAGTTCTCGCCCACGACGTCGAACCGAGGTGCCATGTCCAAGACGAGCTGGCGCCCCTTGGGATTCTTGAGATCGATACAGATGCTCTGTTTGCCGAGATTGTTCCGGAGGAAGGTGGCGCCGAGGCCATGGCCCTCGGGATCAGGCGTCCAAGGCTGCGAGGCTCGGCCCAGCTCGCCGCCCGGCGGTTCGACCTTCACCACGTCAGCCCCGAGCCGCGCCATGAGCTGCGTGGCAAACGGCATGGCCTGCATCTGCTCGAGAGCCAGGATGCGAATGCCCACCAGCGGCCCTCGAGGCCGCCGGTCCGAAGGCTCAGCGACCATATCGACCATTTGGATATCATATCTAATCGAGCGCCGGAGTTATCCGGAGGCCGCGCACGCCAGCGTGGCTTGCCGTCCAAGTCGGGAGTGTCGAAGCGTCATATGGCCAGAGCAGAACACGCCATCACCTCCATGAGCGAGGAAGATGTTCGCCGATGAGCGATGGCACAGCGCCGCTTGTCCGAACCGAGACGGCGGATGGCATCACGACGTTGACTCTCGACGATCCGGCTCGCCGGAATGCATTGTCGTGGGACCTGGTGCAGGCCCTGCGTGATGCGATTGAGGCGGCCACAGCGTCGAGCTGTCGCGCGCTGATCCTGCGGAACACGCCGCCCGTGTTCTCGGCCGGGGGGTCGGTCGACGACCTCCTCGAACCGAAGGCGTCATTGGACGAGACGTACGGCGCCTTTCGCGCGCTCGACCGTGCTGGCATACCGACCGTGGCGGTCGTCGACGGTGCCGCGGTAGGGGCGGGCATCAACCTGGCCCTGGCTTGCGACATCGCCCTGTGCAGTCCCGAATCGCGGTTCGACGTCCGCTTCCTCGATGTCGGGATCCACCCCGGAGGAGGGCAGCTGTGGCGGCTCGACCGCTCTCTTGGCTCCCAAGCGGTTGCCGCCATGACGTTGTTCGGAGAAGTGCTGACGGGGGAGCAGGCCGCCCGTCTCGGGCTCGTCTGGCGCTGCCTTCCATCGCCTGAACTTCACGACGAGGCGATGCGGCTGGCGGCTCGAGCGGCGGGCCATGATCCCGAGCTGGTCGCCCGAGTCAAGGCGACCATGCGCTCCGTCGCCGGCGTCACCCACCCGCAAGCAGCGATCGCACTCGAGCTGGAGGCTCAAGAGTGGTCCATGGCGCGTCCGCAATTCGAGGCGGGTCTCCACCAGATCCGAGTGCGGTTGGGTCGCGAGTCCCGAGAGCGTCGCCGGTGAAATCCGGCATGTTCGTTGTGGAGGCCACCGCTGCCCCGACCGCTCCCGGAAACCTCGAGGCCATTCTGGATCGGTCGCTCATCCCGTCGCGCGACGCGCGCAAGCAGCGTGGCATCCGGTGAACGTCGAGAGTCTCGTCGAGCTGGTCGACCAGAGGGCAGCGGAATGGCCGGACCAGACGCTGCTGGTCGACGAACGGGGCAGGAGCATGACTTGTTCGGAGTTCGCATCCGAATCGGTCCGGACGGCAGAACGGCTGGCGTCCGCCGGTATCGGACGAGGTGTGCTGGTCTCGTGGGTCCTGCCCACCGGCATCGAGACCCTCGTCGTCATGGTTGCCCTGGCGCGCCGAGGTGCCGTGCAGAATCCGATCATCCCGGTCTATCGCGAGCGCGAGATCGGACACATCCTGGACGAGGCCCAGGTGGACGCCATGATCGTGGTGCCCGAATGGCGCGGCGTTGACTTCCTCTCCATGTGTAGCGGGCTGGCCGCGGCGCGCGGCGACCTGCCAGTTCTCGCATTTCCGGCCCTGATGGATCCTGAGGCACCGGCACCTCTTCCCGTCCTCAGCGCGAGCCGAGACCATGGGGACCTGATACCGGCGCAGTGGCTCTTCTACACGTCCGGCACGTCGGGGTACCCGAAGGGATGCCGGCACACGGATGGCTCGCTGGCGGCCGCGGCGATCGGCATGGTCGACCACCTGGCCATGACGGACAAGGACCGGAGTGGCCTTGCGTTCCCCATCGCGCATGTCGGAGGGGCGATCAACCTGATGGCCAGCTTGGTCTCGGGTGCCGTGCTCGTCCTGATTGAGCATTTCGAGGCAACGTCCTCTTCGGCGGTGCTGGCTCGCGAGGGGGTCACCATGGCCGGTTCGGGAACGGCCTTCCATCTCGCCTACCTCGAGGTGCAGGCGAGACAACCCGAGGTACCACTCTTCCCGGCGCTGCGGTGCTGCCCGGGCGGGGGTGCGCCCAAGCCGGCTGGACTGCACGAGCGGGTGAAGGCGGATCTCGGCGGCGCCGGGATCGTCTCCTCGTGGGGCCTGACCGAGGCGCCGGTCCTGACGATGGGTCGGCCGACGGATTCCGACCGCAATCTGTCCGAGACCGAGGGCAGACCGCTGCCGGGAGTGGACCTGCGTGTCGTTGGTCCAGAGGAACGTCCGTACCTTCGAGGAGAGCAAGGGGAACTGCGGGTCCGCGCTCCGCAACAGATGCTCGGCTACGTGGATTCCTCCTTGGACGCCGAGGTCTTCGACGCGGCGGGCTACCTGCGGACCGGAGACCTCGGGACGATCGACGTTGATGGCTACGTCAGGATCACAGGTCGGCTCAAGGACGTGATCATCCGCAAGGGCGAAAACGTCGCCACCGCCGAAGTGGAGGAGCTCCTTCGCTCTCATCCCGACGTTGCCGACGCTGCCGTGGTCGGAGTGCCCGACGATGTAGCGGGTGAGCGCGTCTGTGCCGTCATGGAGCTCGTACCCGGAGCGTCCGCACTCGACGTGGCCGAGGTGGGCCGCTTTCTCAAGGGCAAAGGCCTCCGACCTCTCGCCTGGCCCGAGCAGGTCGAGATCGTTCCTGCCCTCCCGCGTACCGTGGCCGGGAAGGTCGACAAGGTGTCGTTGCGGCGGTCGTACGTCACCTGACTTCGCGCCGTGCGTCAATCGGATCCGTAGCCCCCTGGCTCGTACGACAGGCTGCAACTCAACAATGAGAGGAAGACGAACCAGTGAACGATGTGCAGAGTCAACCCGAAGGTGAGCCGCTGGTCATCGTCGAGGCAGACGGACCGGTGCTCTCGGTCACGCTGAACCGGCCCGAGAAGCGGAACGCGACAAATGCCGAGGTCCTGTGCCGGCTGTTCGACGCCTGGGTCCGTTTGGACACGGACCCCGAACTGCGGGTCGGCATCCTCACCGGAAGAGGATCCACTTTCTGTGCCGGCATGGACCTCGCGGAGATCGGTCGGTTGAACAGCGGCGTGGCCGACAACCCGTGGATCGTGCGCCTGCGGGAGGATTCCCGGGTCATCTTCGGCGCCTTTCTGAAGACGTTTCGGCCGTCGAAGCCGATCATCTTGGCCGCGGAGGGATACGCCAGGGCCGGCGGAACCGAGATCCTCCAAGGCACCGACATCAGGGTGGCCGGGGAGAGCGCGGTCTTTGGCGTCACCGAGGTGCAGCGGGGACTGTTCCCCATGGCGGGGTCCACCGTTCGGCTGCCGCGCCAAATCGGCCCTGCCGTGGCGGCCGAGATGCTCCTCACTGGGGATGACATCAGCGCGCAGAGAGCACACCAGCTGGGTCTCATCAACCATGTTGTTCCCGATGGACAGGCCTTGTCGCGCGCCCGGGAGATTGCGGACCGAATCGCCGCCAATGGTCCGCTTGCCGTCGCGGCCATCCTGCGGACCATCCGCGAGACAGAGACCATGCCTGAAGCCGAGGCGTTCGCCATTGAGGGACCGCTGGGAATGCAAGTCATGAGATCGAACGACGCTGCGGAGGGTCCCAGGGCTTTTCTGGAGAAGCGGGCGCCGCACTTCACGGGTACCTGAGGATCTCGGTTGTCTAAGCCGGCCTCGAGGTTCTGGATTCGTTCCGAGCACGGGCATTCCTGAGCATCCTGCGGGCCCTCGACAACGGGGATGCCCGGGATTTATCCAAGCGCCTCAGGGAGTTCGCTGACTTCGGCGCCGATGAGATTGAGTGAACGACGTGGGGGGCGCCGCAGTCGGGGTTTGGGGCTGGACGAGCCGTAACACCATGTCGACCAGCTGCTCCATTGGTCGATTGCGGGCGGCCACAGTCGGTACGAGAGTTCTTGCGATCATGGCGCCGAGGAGGACATCGAAGACGTCATTCGGGTCGATCCCAGGATCGACCGAGCCAGCGGGAGCCGAGAGAAGGATGTCGAGAAACTGCGGCCGGGCTGACACAGCCAGCCAGTGCTCGGGTTCGCCGGAGCGTCCGGAAGCCTGATAGGCGGCCAGCAATCCGGGCATGGCCGCCTTGGTCTCTGGCGCGCCGAATGCCACCAGGTGAGCTCGAATAAAGCGTCGGAGATCGCGACGGAGGTCGCCGGTCGGACGGACCACCACGGAAGAGATGCCGGGGTACACGGCCACCTCGATGATCTCTGTCCGTGAGCTCCATCGGCGATAGATGGCGGAGGCGTGGACACCTGAGGCCTCAGCAATGGCGCGAATTGTGGTGTCCTCGAAACCTCGCTCCCTGAGCAGGAGCCTGGTTGCCTCCAGTACGCGGGCGTCGATGCTCTGATCGCGGGGTCGACCCAGTTGCGGAGGACCTTCGTCCGACTTCATCCCTTCATGGTAGGTCGCCGTAGGTATATGGGACAGATGATCCCGTATAGGAGGGCCTGCGCCGCCACCGAACTCCTTGAGAATCCTTCAGGGTGGCGCGTACGAGTGCTGCGCACTGGTGGCCCTGGTTCAGGGAGGAACGGTCAGGCGGACGCGTTCGACCACATGGTTGTCGACGCATCCTCGGACGCGTTGCTTGCGACGCCGGCCGGTTCGTCCATGCGAGGACACGGCGATGGCCACGGGGCGGCATGGGGCGTCGATGCAAGACTCGGCCGTCTGGGATCCAGCGTCAATTGGGTGCTCGAACATGCCTCCTGGACGCAAGAGGGTATGAGGCCCAGGGCCGTTCGTGCATGTGCTTCCGGACAACCGGAGCCGGTACCGTATGCATCAGTTCGGTCCGGATGGACATCGCGAAGGGGAGACGAAACATGGCCAGCCAGGGTGAAGTCCGCATGCTGATCGACGGCGAGCTCGTCGAGGCGGCGTCGGGCAAGCGGTTCGAGAACATCAACCCGGCCACCGAAGAGGTGCTGGGGGAGGTCGCTGACGCCTCGGCCGAGGACATGCAGCGCGCCATCGGTGTCGCCCGGCGGGCCTTCGACGAGTCGGACTGGTCGACCAACCACTCGTTCCGCAAGCGCTGTATCGAGCAGTTGCAGGCGGCCCTGGAGTCGGAGCGCGAGGAGTACCGCGAAGAACTCGTCGCCGAGGTCGGTACCCCGCGCATGTTGACCTTTGCCGCCCAGCTGGACTGGCCGCTGGAAGACGCGCTGCTCTGGCCGGCGGCGCAGATCGACGAGTTCGAGTGGGAGCGGCCACTCCCCAAGTCGGAGAAGATGGGGATGGTCTCGCGCCGGGCCGTCCTGAAGGAGCCCATGGGCGTGGTCGGAGCGGTGGTGCCATGGAACTACCCAGTTGAGGTGACGCTGAACAAGCTCGGTCCGATCCTGGCCACCGGCAACACCGTGATCCTCAAGCCGGCCCCTGACACGCCGTGGAACGCGACCCGGCTCGGCCGCCTGGTCGCCGAGAAGACGGACATTCCAGCCGGCGTGCTCAATGTCGTGACCTCGTCAGATCACCTGGTGGGGGAGGAGCTGACCATCTCGCCGTTGGTCGACATGATCTCCTTCACGGGGTCGACGGCAACGGGCAAGCGGATCATGGAGAAGGGTGCGGCGACGCTCAAGCGCGTGTTTCTCGAACTCGGTGGTAAGTCCGCCTCGATCGTTCTCGATGATGCTGACTTCGCGTCGTCGGTGCCAATGGCCTCCATGGTGTGTGTGCACGGAGGTCAGGGGTGTGCGATGCAATCCCGCCTCCTGGTTCCCGAGTCTCGCTACGACGAGGCAGTCGAGCTCGTCGCCGCTGGCATGGCCGGAATTCCCTACGGAGATCCGAAAGACGACGGCATGCTGATGGGTCCGCTCGTGAGTGCTCGCCAACGCGATCGGGTGCTGGGCTACGTGGCCAAGGGTCAAGAAGAGGGAGCCAAGCTGATCTGCGGGGGCGGACGTCCAGCCCATCTCGAGAAGGGGTACTTCGTCGAGCCAACGCTCTTCGCTGGAGTGGACAACGCGATGGCCATTGCTCGAGAAGAGATCTTTGGTCCTGTCCTCGTCGTCATCCCCTACAAGGACGACGACGACGCTGTGCGCATCGCCAATGACTCCAACTACGGCCTCTCCGGTGGTGTCATTTCGGCCGACGAGGAGCGGGCGACCGCGGTGGCCAAGCGCATCCGCACCGGATCCATTGGAGTGAATGGCGGCCTCTGGTACGGAGCGGACTCGCCGTACGGTGGATACAAGGACAGCGGAATCGGCCGCCAGTGCGGGGTAGAGGGCTTTGAGCAGTACCTCGAGACCAAGGCCATCGCCTGGCCGGGCTGAAGCTCAGGCTCGGCGTGCATGCAAAGCCGAGCACGGCGACGGGCCGTCCCCTTCTCGGCACGTTCGACCGTGGCCAGCGCCCGGCCGCCAGCAGTTTCAGACGAGCATGAGAAAAACCAAGGATGGGTGTCTTGGCATCGTCGCGCCCCTTGAGATTCGGCCTGACCTCCACCAACGCTAGTGTCGCCACGGGGGCTGAGCTGCGAGCGCATGATCGTTAACGCAACTCGGTCAGATTTCGAAAACGGACAGCACGAGGTGGCAAGCTCGCCTGGAGCGGTCGGCCCATGAAAGGAGCCAAGACACATGGAGCGAGTGCTGGAGGGGATCAAGGTTCTTGAGGTGTCAGCCTGGGCATTTGTTCCGTCCGCTGGAGCGGTGCTGGCCGACTGGGGAGCCGACGTCGTCAAGGTCGAACCACCGACCGGCGATCCCCTCCGCGGGCTTGTGAATGGCGGCATTGGTGCGGAAGGCGGCCCGTCGTTCCCCTGGGAGGCCTGGAACCGCGGCAAGCGAAGCATCGCTCTCGATCTCAAGCATCCCGATGCCCGAGCGATCGTGCTGAAGGCCGCCGCAGAAGCCGACGTCTTCCTCACCAGCTACCTGCCTCAAACCCGGCGCAAGCTCGGGCTGGACGTTGATGACATCCGTGCGGTCAACCCTTCCATCGTCTACGGCTGCGGAACCGGCCAGGGTTCCCTCGGTGAGGAGTCCGAGAAGGGGGGTTACGACGCCATCAGTTTCTGGGCGCGGGGCGGAGTGGGTTCCATCGTGACACCGCCCGGGGCCGAGCGGCCCATCGGACAGCCCGGAGGCGCATTTGGCGATTCGCTGAGCGGCATGGCGCTGGCGGGTGGCATCGCAGCCGCCCTTGTCCGCAAGGCCCGGACGGGCGAAGGTGCCCTGGTCGACGTGGCCCTGCTGGGCACGGCCATGTGGTGTTTGCAGATGCCCATCGTCGGCGCGGCCGTCATGATGTCTCGTGCGGGCGGCGAGTCCGCTGAGAAGGGCATGGCCAATCCGGTGATCTTCAATCCTTTGGTCAACAACTATCGAACGTCGGACGGCCGGTGGATTTCGTTGTGCATGCTCCAGCGGGACCTCTATTGGGAGGGTTTCCTTGTCGCCTTGGGGCGTCAAGACCTGCTGACCGATGAGCGATTCGGCACGCCCGACGCTCTGAATGCGCACGTTGCCGAAGCGATTGCGGAAATACAGCAGATGTTCGGCGCGCTGACCGTGAAGGAGGCACGCGCCGCGCTTGGCACCCAGGCGGGCCAGTGGGACGTCATGCAGAACGTGCTGGAGCTCCCAGAGGATCCTCAGGCGATCGCCAACGGTTTCGTCCAGTCTGTTTCCTACGACGGCGACGTCAGCTTGCCGTTGGTCGCATCGCCGGCGCAGTTCGACCACACCCCGCCTCGACTGGGACGCGCCCCCGAATTCGGTGCCGATACCGATGATGTGATGAGCGAGCTGGGTTTCGACGCCGACGAAGTCATGGAAGCGAGGATCTCCGGCGCTGTCGTCTGACAGCTTGGCCCGCAGCGAATCCGGTTCGTCCTGGCGCGCCCTTACGTATTCGGACTCCCAGTAGCGGCGCCTCAGGCGACGACGCCCGCCACCTTGAGCTCGATCATCTCGTCTTCCTCGCAGCCGATGCTGGCCAGGATTTCATCGCAGTGCTCGTTGAACTCGGGGCCACGCTTGACGGGCGCAGGGGTATTGCTGAACTGCACCGGCGTCGTCACGAGGCGGTAAGGAACTCCGTCGGCCGTCGTTGTCTCGCCGATGTACCCGTTCGCCACGGTCTGGGGGTCTTCCACGACCTCGAGGGTGTCCTGGGCCACCGACCACTGCCCCTCGAAGTTCTCCAACCTGACCCGCCATTCGCTGAGCGGAGCGGCCTTGAACACCTCAATCAGGATGTCCCGTGCCTCGCCGGCATTGGCGGAGAGAAGTTCGTGCGAAGCGAAGCGCTCGTCGTCAATCAGATCCTCACGGCCAACGGCACGACAGGCACCCGGCCAATAATGGAACCCCTGGAGGCAGGAGAAGGCGAGGAAGCGATCGTCCTGCGTCCGATATGTCCCAACGAGGGGATTGAAGGGGGCGACGGAACCTCCGGGTCCGGGACGCCAGGAGTGGCCCATTTGCAGTGACAGCGCTATGGCCGGACTCATGGCCCACATGCCGACACCGAGAAGTGAGACGTCGACCGAGATCGCCTCTCCGGTGCGCTCTCGGTGGAACAGCGCCCCCAGGATCCCTCCGGCGATGGTCATGCCGCCGATCGAATCTCCATAACCAGGCGCGGGCTGTGCCCCGAGATATTCGGCACCCGTTGGCGTATTGCCCATGGCGCTGGTACCGCGACACCAATAACTCAAGAAGTCGTAACCTCCACGGTTGGCTTCGGGTCCCCGTTCTCCCGCTCCGGTCCCCGCCACGTAGATGATGTTCGGATTGTGCTTCCAGATGTCCTCGGCTTCGATGCGCAGTCGCTTCCTCACGGCGGGGAGTTTGTTTGTCAGGAACACGTCGCAGTTGGCTGCGAGTCGGTACACCAACTCGACACCCTTTTCGGTGCTGACATCGATACCGATGCTCTTCTTGCCTCGGTTGGAATGTTCGAGCAACACGTGGACCGGACCCATCATCGACATGACGCCGCTCGACGCCAGGCCGCGCATTGCGTCGCCGCGCTCCGGGTGCTCGATTTTGATGACTTCGGCTCCCCAGTCGGCAAGTATGGCGGAGGCGGCTGGTACAAAGGTGTGTTCCGCCACCTCCAAGATACGAACGCCCTCCATGACGTTTGGCAAAGTGAGTCCCTCCGTATTCCCTGGGTGCCACCTTCGGTGGCCCGCGGCTCTGCGCGTTCGTGGCTGTCTCATGCACCGCGCCGCTCCAACACGTCGATTAAAGCAGACGTGCTTCAGGTCCACCATCGAGCGACTCTTCCGGTAGGACTCCGATGGGATGTTTTGGGGCCGAATTGGCGAGTGCCGAGGTCTGGAGAAACGTCGGGCGACGGAGTCGCTAAGCCGAAAGAACAGAGGCCAGCCAATCGAGCATGCGGGTCCAAAGCATGTGCCGTCCGCTCGCCTGATTCTGGCAGTGTCCGCTGCCTACAAGAACATAGAGCGCAGCGTCGGTGACCGAGCAATACTGGGCCAGCGAACCCGCATAGTCGGTGATGAGGTCGTGGTCGCCGAAGGCGAAGAATGTCGGCACGTCGATCGATGCCCGTTCGGCTCGGGCCGAGCCGGGGATCATCGAGGTCAGCCCGCAGGTGGGAAGCAACGGAACGGCCCGATCAATGAAGGCCTGCCGAACCGTTGCCGGCACGTCGTCGGCGAAGAAGGTGCCGTGCGCGGGTTGCTTGCGGGGCACGCTGGAGTCGGTCGCGAAGCGGAGGCGGGCCAAGGAGCAGATCTGCTCCTCTGTGCTTCTCAGGTTGGTTCCAGTGACCGCCAGCTCGTCGTCGGTGAGGACCTCGGGCAGGCCCATGCCAGAGTGTCCGGCGTAGATCAGGGCGTCGAACGACCCGTGGTGAGCCTGCTGCGCAGTGACCAGGAGGCCACCCATGGAGTGACCCAACCCGACGACGAACGGACTTGTGATGGAGGGACCGGGGCGCAACTCTCCTGCGGACAGGGCGTCAACGACCGTCTGCACCACATGCGCGTGGCAAGCGGCGACCAGGCTCGGTGTCAGCGCGAAGAGATCTGCGACCTTGTCGGAGGCGCCGATACCGGGGTGGTCCACTGCCACCACGACGGCACCGCGCCGAGCGAAGGCCTCAGCCATGCTGTAGCCATCGAGGCCCTCGACCCGGAGGTCGAAATAATCGGTGGAGCAGCCGCCCCCGGCGTAGCAGAACACGACCGGCGATCGCTCCGGCACCGCGGCCGGCCCAACAGCCCAGCCTCGCATCACGGTGGGCCCAGATGACTCGAGCTGATCGGATACGTCAATCTCCAGCTCGGTCCGCCAAAGGGCTGGTCCGGTCAATCCACCCACAGGTCCTCGAAGACGGCTCGTGCCTCCAGCAGCTTTTCAATGTCCGCCTCGTCGTAACCCACCGTGGTCAGGATCTCGCGCGTGTGCTGCCCGCAAATGGGCGGCGGTCCCCAGTTCTCCGTGTGGGTACCGGAGAAGTCCACCGTTCGGCCGAACTGTTCGAGCCGGCCTAGCTTCGGGTGCTGGTGTCGTACTGTCAGTCCCGCCTTCGCCGCGTAGGAGTCTTCGAAGAACTGACGGCCGAACTCGGGGTTGGGTATTTCGCAGGGGACGCCGTGGGCGTCCAGCTCGGCGAAGAGGGCTTCAGATGCCCAGGCGCGAAAGTGGTCTGCGATCAGCGCTTCGAGTTCGACGCGGTGCCGGTCCCGCCAGACGGCGCTCCGGAATCGAGAATCGACCGTCCATTCTTCGTGCCCAAGGGCGCGGGCAAGCCGATGCCACTGATCCTCCGTCACCGCGGCCAGGCAGATCCAACCGTCCGCCGTCTCGTACAAACGGTAGAGCGGGCCGAGCGAGAGCTGCATTGCGTCCAACTCGGGACGGGGGAGCGGGGAGCCGTCCTCCCGGATGGACGCCATCGACGCGAGAAGGAGACCGGCGTTGAGAATCGAAGTGTCCACTGCCTGCGCCTCGCCGGTACGGGCCCGGTGGTACAGAGCCTGAATGACGCCCATCGCCGAGAGGAAGCCGTTTCCCGTGTCTCCCAAAGAGGTGAGGCTCCAAAATGGAGTGCCGCCTTGCCGTGTCGCGCCATCCTCGTAGGTCACCCCCGCCAACGACAGCCCGGTCTGGTCGTTGCCCGGGGAGTCCGACCGAGGACCCTTTTCGAAACCCCGGGTGTGGCAATAGATGATGTGCGGATTGACCTCCCGGACGCTGGCCTCGTCGAGGTGGAGGCGTCGGAGAGCGTCCGCACGCATGTTCGAGTGCACCACATCCGCCCCGACCAGCAGTCGATGCAGCACCGCCTGGCCATCGGCCGTCTTCAGATCGATTCCAACGCTTCGCTTGTTCCGATTGCAGCCGTAGGCGATGTGCATGGCGTGCCACCAGGGGTCGCGGAAGCCGTTGACCTTGATCACGTCGGCGCCCAAATCGGCCAGGACCTGCGTGCCGAAAGGACCGGCGACTGCGAATCCGAGGTCGAGAACGGTGACGCCCGCCAGCGGACCCTTGAGGGGCGCCGTAGCGGGAGGAGCCGACGCTGGGCCGCGCTGGGACGCCGCAGCAGCTGCTTCGGCCCGAATCTCACGATCGTGCTGGCCGGCCAGCGGAACCGGCCGCCCGATGGCGCCAGGTGTGCGGCTCAGGTGGTACAGGATCCCCGCCTGCCGGAGACGACCGTGCTCGGGATGGTCCACCTCGACGACCGCGGACTCGGCCAGGAGCGCGGGGTCGGACAATGCCTCTTCTGGGGTGCGGACCGGCTGCAGTGGCACGCCGGCTCGTGCTGCCGCCTCGACCCACGCATCTGAGGGAAACCGGTCCATCGCGGCCGCCATGGGCTCGAAATAGTGCGCCAGCACCACGATGTTCTCCGGGTCGGGGGGCAGGCGGTCTGGGTCGTCGCGCAGTCGGCCGGTATTCGGATCGACCTCGAGCCGGTCTCCCTCGCTGCTCGAGAGCACGAACCGGGGATTGGGCACCCACTGCTCCGTCCAGCGCCCGTCGGAACAGCGGAAGAATCCCTTGTTCGCTCTTCGGTCATAGATCCAGGACCGGAAGTACGGGGCGTCGTTGTGCTCTGCCCGCATCCATTTGGAGGCGGTCAGCGAGATCGCCGATTGGAGGAGGGACGTCTCGATGTGCTGGCCACGCCTTGTCATCGTTCGTGCGTAAAGGGCCGCGCTTATAGCGGTCGTGGCGAGGAAGGCCGAGCCCATGCTCAGCCAGGGGGTATACGTGAAGATCGGTCCAGTGCGCGCTGCTCCGGGCGCCATGCCCGCGGGAATTTCGAGGTGTTCGAGGAACGGCTCCTCGCCGTGCATGTGCCCAATAGCCCCGGACAGATGCCCGCGTTGTTCGTCGAGGATCCCGAGTCGGGCTGCGACCAGCGCGTCGTAACCGGGACGGACCCGGTGCGCCGGGTGGTCTCCGTACGCCGACAATGAGCAGACGATCAGGCCCGCATTCAGCTGCAGGAGCGTCTTGGCGTCGGCGCCCAGCCGTTCGGCTGTCTCCGGGGACCAGCTCTCGAGCACCACGTCCGCCTTGCCGGCCAGATCGTGCAGGACACCTCGGTCGTCGACGTCCTTCAGATCGAGCTCAATGCTGCGCCGGCCTCGGAGCCAGGTGGCGTAGCCCGGACTCCCGCGGAAGGGGTCGCCTCCCGGCGGCTCGACCTTCACCACATCGGCCCCGTGGTCCGCCAGGAGCATTCCAGTCACTGGTCCAGCGATCCCCCAAGACAAGTCGAGGACCTTGACTCCGTCGAGAACTCCCGGCATCACGCCCCCTTCCGGTTGAGTGTTGCTTATCATAGTGGTTAGTATGGTTTTGGCTCAAGCCGGACGGATCCGGGGAGCAGGTCACCGAACGATCACCGGGGGAACCGTATGGAACGAAGCCGCCTCATTTCCGCCGACTCGCATGTTGCCGTAAGGCTTGACGTGATTCGAGAGCGGATCCCCTCAGCGCTGCAGCCGGCCTTCGACGAGGCGATCGCCCAGCAAGCCCACGAGGAGGACGAGCGCCGCGCGGGCCGAAAACTCTCGCTGGACGACTGGGACATGGATGCATTCCGTGATCCGGGCTACCACGACGCGGTCGCCCGACTGGCCGCCATGGACCGAGACGGCGTTGACGCCGAGGTCATCTATTCAGAGGTCAGTGCGTTCCGGGCCTATGGACTTGTCCCCGGCGACTGGAAGCCGATCAGCCGGGCCTTCACCGATCACCTCGAGGAGTTTGCTGCGCACGACCCGAAGCGGCTTGTCGTGTCCTATCAGGTACCCATCATCGATATTCCCTACGCCGTCACCGAGGTCGAGCGGCTCGCCGTACTTGGCGCTCGCTCCGTCCACCTGCCCAACTTTCCGAGTGAGGTGGGACTTCCCGACTACCACGACGAGCGCTACGACCCGCTTTGGGGAGTTCTCCAGGAGACTGGGATATCCATCAGCCACCATCTCGGCAATCGTCTCTGGCTCTACGACGTCTGGCGTCGGGACCCAACGCCTCAGCTCGCCATTTTCACCTCCCTGCCCTCGTTGGCCCTGTCCGAGGTGATCGCCTGGTGGATCCTCACCGGAACGCTCGAGCGCTTTCCCGGGCTCAAGATTGTGCTCGTCGAGCCCAGCCTGTACTGGGTGCCCGGCTTCCTGGCCCAACTGGACCGCAAGGTGGACGGTCCCTACGACCTACCCGGCCTGCGCTTGAAGCCGAGCGAGTACTTCCAGCGCAACATGGCACTCACCTTCATGGACGACGAGGTCGGTCTCCAGCTCCGGCATATGGTCGGGGTCGAGAACATCCTCTGGTCGACGGACTTTCCTCACCCGGCCACGACCTGGCCCAATTCCAGAGAAGTTGTCGACCGCCAGTTCGCCGACATTCCGGACGAGGAGCGCCAGCTCATCTGTGCCGGTAACGCCGAGCGGATCTACGGCATTTAGGTTGACTCACCGGCCGGTGAGCCTCGATCGGCTGACCGCCGTCCCTCCGGGCACTGGCCACCGCGAATGGCGGATCAGCTCCCTCGGAAGATCACACCGGTGTCATGCCGTCGAACCATTCGCCTGTAGGTTCGCTGCGTGTCCCAGCCCAAAGTGAGTCCGAAGACTCCCGTTCGGCGCCGGGTCGATGGCGAGTTGACCCGGCGGAAGGTGCTCGATGCCGCCGTACAGAGCATCCTTGAGAGCGGCTACTACCACACGAGCTCGAACGAGATCGCCCGGCGTGCGGACGTGACATGGGGCACCCTGCAGCATCAGTTCGGGGGCCGCGAGGGGCTGCTCCTGGCTGTTCTCGAAGAAGGCTGGACCGACCTCCAAGAAGCGGTGGCCACCGCTGTCGTTGCAGGCGACACCCTCGAGGATCGACTTACAGCGGTGCTCAAGGTCCTGACCGAGCATTACGGCGTGCCAGCACAGTTGGCGCAGATTCAGATACTGCTTGACCTGACCCAGAACCCCACGACGTCCGACGAAACCCGACAAGCGGCGTTGGCGCACGGCCGGTCCCTTGCCCGGGCTTGGAAGCCGCTCTTCGCCCACGCGTTGGGGGAGGCGGCGAAGGAGGATGACCTTGTGGTCTTTGCCTTTAAAACCTTGCGCGGCTATCTCGTGGGCGAGCTGATCGCCACGCGTGACGCCTTCGCGTGGTCAAGCGCAGCAGCACGAACTCTTGGTCCAGGCGGTGGCCGCAGCCATCCGCGCTGAGGCGCAGGCGCGGCATATACGCGTCGATTAGGCAGATGGGCCGGTTCGCCAACGTCGACGGAAGGCTTCAGCCGGTCAGTTGATGGCCGGTTGCGCATCGGCAATCTCGCGCAGGCGATTCTTCAAGAGCTTGTCGAAGTTGCCGGTCGGGAACTCGTCGACGTAGTACACAGCCCGGGGAACCTTGAAGCTGGCCAATCGGTTCCCGCACGCTTCGATCACCTGTTGGCTAAGCGCCGAGTCGTCCGGCGCATCGGCCGATTTTATGACAAAGGCCACGGCGACCTGGCTGAGGAAATCGTGCTTCTTTCCCACGACAGCCACTTTTGCCACGCCGACGACGGCAGCAGCCACCTCCTCCACCTCGCGGGCTGAGACGTTCTCACCACCGACCTTGAGCAGATCAGCGTCGCGCTCGACATAGGTGACAGAACCTCCCGCGGTTGATTTGACCATGTCGCCGGTCTTGAACCATCCGTCCTCGAAACTCTTCGCATTGGCCTCGGGATTGTCGAAGTACTCGAGAAAAAGCTGAATGCCCCGGGTTCCACGGAGCCAGAGCTCGCCCGTGCGTCCGACTTCGCAGAGGTCGCCATTGGCGGGATCGACGATCGCGATCTCGTAGCCCGGAGTCACCCAACCCATCGACATCATCTCGGGGTGTTCCGACGGCTTGCCGGTGATGGCATGGGTCACCGTTTCGGTCATGCCGTAGGCGGCATAGACCTCGCAGCCGAAGACGTCTCGGGCATTGGGCACGATGAGCCCGAAGACCCCGATCCGCAGCGTCGTGTCTGGGCGATCCGGCGCCATGAGGGTCGGCATGGTGAACGGCATCAAGGAGAAGTGAGTGATCCCGTGGCGCTGGACGGTCTCCCAGAAGCGACTCGAGGACCACTTCGGCACGAGCACGGCGGTGGCTCCCATCCCGAAGACAGGCAGGACGGACCAGGTTTGCGCGTTGACGTGGAAGAACGGCGTGTAGACGAGATAGCGGTCCGCAGGGCCGAGGTCGATGTTCCGCGCACCGGTTCGGCTGGCCCAGATCGCATTGGCGTGGGTGTGGACGACGCCCTTGGGCTTCGAGGTCGTGCCGGAGGTGAACATGATGCAATAGGGCAGGAGGGGGTCGGGTTCGCGGCCGGGCCAATCGTCCGCCTCTCCGAAGAGCCCTTCGAAGGAGGTGAAGCGACGATCGGATGGGCTGACCGTTGTCTCGCCCGCATCCGGTTCGGTCACGGCCATCCAAGCGACGCCTGCGCCAACGTCTGCGAGCACCTCGGCGTAACGGGGTTGCGTGATCGCGGCCACGCACTGCGCCTTCTCGGCGAACCAGGCCAGCTCCTCCGCCACTGACTTCGTGTTCGTGGTCACCCCGACCGCCCCGACGGTGGCGCAGGCCAGCCAGGCCAGCAGCAGCTCGGGAGAGTTGTCCGCGTGGAGGAGAACCTTGTCACCCATGTCGACCCCACGAGCGTGAAGCCCCGCGGCGAGCCGGCGCACGTCGTGCCAGAGCTGCTGGTAGGTCCACGTACGGACATCCCCACCCGGTGGATCCCAGATCAAAGCCACATGCTCTGCCCGGTGCTCGGCCCGGTGGGCCAGCAACCAGGGCAGGTCCTGACCCTCCATCTGGTACTTCTGCAGTGCAGCCCGTGTCGCTTCCATCGTTCCGTCTACCTCTCACTCCTGCGTGCCTGAGTCGACCAACCAGACAGCATCATGCCTCCTCCGCCGGAGCACACCGGTAGCGAAGCACCATGCAGCGGGAAAGAGCGTGGCGAGGCCAGTCGGGCCGAACACCGTGCAGCCGTGGCGACCGACCGGACGGGGGCCCAGCTCGTACACTTGCTCGGTGGCCACCGCGGTGCCGGAAGCGACGGTGGTCGGCGATCTTGTGGATCCCGACGAAAAACGTACGAGACCGGGCGCCTTGGGGGGTGGGCTGAGAATTGCGTGGTTCGTCGGACTCGTGGCGTTCGCTATCCAATTCTTGGTTCTGGTCCAGCACAGCTGGTACCTCTGGGACCACTTCGATTTGACGGCGGATTTCGGCCAGTACAGCCAGGCGTGGCAGCAGATTGCCACCGGTCACCTCAACCCCTACGACACCACGTATCCCTGGAACTATCCGCACTACGGCTACCCCTTCTACCAGTCCGACCTCGAGCTGATCATGTGGCCTCTCTCCGTTCTCTACTGGGTGTGGCCACACGGCATCGACCTCTTGATCGTGCAGGATGCCGCATTGGCCGGGGCCGGGCTCGTCGCGTATCGATGGGCTCTCGAACACCTCCAGGTCCATGCGCCAAACCGGCGCTTTGCCGTCGCCATCGCCACCTGTGTGGGCTCCGTGCTTGTCCTCCAACCGTGGACCTACTGGGCCGCGTCATACGACTATCACTCCGAGCCGATCGCCACCTTCTTCATCCTGCTCGCCGGTCGCGATCTTTGGATTGATCGCCGTCGCGGCTGGATCTTCGTGGTCTTGGCCTTGCTCTGCACCAATGTCGCCGGGTCGTACGTGGTCGCGCTCGGTGTGGTCGCACTCATCAGTGGACGGCAGCGATGGCGCACCGGGCTGATCCTCGTGGGAATCGGCGTTGTCTGGCTGGCCATTGTCGGCCTCGTTCATTCGGGTGACGGGGCTGTGCTGAGCGACTACGCATACCTCGACAACAAAACAAACGTGAACGACAACGTCGGAGGAATCGCGACGGTCCTGTCCGGCATGCTGTTCCATCCGAGCATCGCTGGCCACGTGATCACCTCGCGCTGGGGCGAGATCTACAAGTTCATCGGTGGAGCGGGCACCATCGGGTTTTTCTCCGTATTCGGCGGCCTCTTCTCCGTCATCGTCCTTGCACCGAGTGCGCTGAACGCGTCACCCGCCTTCATCTCCGATATCGGGGGATCACAAAACATCATGGCGGTCATGGCCGTGGCTGTGGGCATCGCCATGGTGGCCACCTGGTTGACCCGGCTGGGCGCACGACTCGACGGGCGCTGGCGAATCGTCCTGACGGCGCTGGCTCTGGCCCTGGCTGCCGGAGCCGTGATCCAGACAGCGGTCCTGAGCGCCCACTGGACCCCAAAATCTGGCCAAATGTTCGCTGCGGTCGACAACGTGACCGCCGCTGAGCTCGCCCGGGTGCAGGCACAAATCCCTGCTTCAGACGAGACCATCGTGTCACAGGGTGTCGTCGGACGTTTCGCGCAGCGTCACGCGTTCTACCCCTACTTCGACGTGTTTTCCGACGGGCAGACCGTGCCACTGTTCGGCCACAGCGTCTACGTCGTACTCGTGCCTCGCCAAGGAATCGAGCAGGCAACCCCGACGGGCACCATGAATGCGGTCACTCTCATGCGCCACCTCGGGGCACACCAGCTGGCCGCACGGGATGGCGTGTACGCCTTCGCCTACCGGGTACCTGCTGGGCGTCAGTCGCTGACGTTCCCACCGCCGTAAGACGCGACGGGAAATCGGCCCACGCGTGGGCTGCCCAGCCGGACGTCCTGCGACAAGGTTCTCTTACGGTCGGTTGGTCACGAGGCTGCCGAGGCCGCGAGTCCGAAGAGCTCGCTGAATCGGTCGACCATCAGGTCTCTGCCCTTTGCCTCTGCGATGACCTCGCTCCCGACGACCTCGTCCTGTCCAGGGAATTGGCCCGCCCCGCCGCTCGGTCCGATTGGCACCGCGATCGCGACGCCCATGGACTCGTAGTCGGCCAGATCGGATCCACCCTCGGTGAGGGCAGCAATGTTCTGCGCCACGGTGGCGGCTTGGCGTCCCGCGAAACCGGCCATCTTGGCGTCTGCGGTAGAGACGTCCCCAAGAGCGAAGACCGTTGTCTGCCCGGCGACCTGGAGGGTCGGGCCGACCTCGATGAACCCGTCTGAGCGGCGAGCGGATCCCAGTTCGTCCCCGAGGTAGTCACTGTTTGGCACGACGCCGTAGCAGCGGAACCAGATATCAGCCGTGATTTCTGTGCCGGACTCGGTCGTCACTGTGAACGCTCCAAGGTCTCCTGGCTCAGTCGGCGGTGGCTGACGCAAGGGGCTGCCGAGGATGATCTCAACGCGTGCCTCGAGGAGCTGGCGTCGGAGTTCGGCCTTGAGTTCAGGTTTGTACGGACCACCGAGGATCTCGTCAGCGACGTCGAGCAGGACGATCGACTTCTCAGGCCATACGTGACGGATCTCTCCGGCCAGTTCGATGCCGACCGGGCCGGCGCCGACCAGAAGGACTCGATCCGCATTGGTCAATGTCTCGTGTGCTCGGCGGACCTGCTCCTGAGCGTGGTGGGTGTCGACGAGATCGGTCTTGGCCGGAAATGGATATCGCGATCCGGTCGCCAAGACGACGTAGTCGGCCGAGATCTCCTCGCCCGATGCCGTCACCACCCGATGGGGTTCCACCGAGAGAGCACGGTCCCGAACCACTCGCCCGTTGGTCAGCAGCCCCTCGTACGGAAGAAAGATCTTCGGAAGCCACGATGGATCCACGAGCGCCCGGAGCGCGGCGATGTTGTGCATGAAGGCGTCTTTCGGTTCGACGAGCACGACGTCGTGGGTTTCGTCCAGCGCCTTTGCCACGGCAGTACCTCCGTAGCCGGCACCAACCACGACCACCGTGGGCCTGACCATCCCTTTGCCCGTCACGTCGCCTCCATTTCCGAATCCTGCTGTCCTCTTTGCGTCGTCAACGATATTGTAAGCAGATCATCAGATCTACCGAGCATCTATGGGACAACGCTTCCGGACCGGCGGCGTCATATGATGAAGTTGTGGACGACGCCCCTGGTCATGGACGCGGAGTCCCGGAAGCACCCAGCTGTGACGACGCATTGGCAGAGGACCTCGGCTGGGGGTTGGGCACTCTGTTTCGGGCCTACGTCGTGGCCGCGCACGATGCGGTCGCCGACCTCCCGGGTGGTCCGCGGGGCTACCAGGTCCTTTCCGCCGCCGCCCAGGGCACTGTTGGGAGCCAGCTCGCCCTGGCCCAGCACCTCGGCATCGATCGCACGGTCATGACCTATCTGCTCGATGATCTCGAAGCGGCGAGCCTCATCGAACGCCGACCTGATCCGGCAGATCGGCGAGCCCGCCGAGTCGTCGCCACGCAACATGGCTCCGAGCTCCTTGTCGAACTCCAAGAGCGCCTTCGAGCAGCAGAGGCCTTCTTGCTCACCCCTCTTGACCAAGAGGCGTCAGAGTCATTCCGCGCCCAGGTTCGGTTGCTTGCCACCCGGCTCGATGCTCTCGACCCCCTCGAGAGTCCGTGCGAGCTTGCGGAGGAGGTCGACGCCGAGCTCCCCACTCCCCGCCGCGGCCAGCGTTCCACTCGCTCCATGTAGAGGCGGGCTGACGTCGCCTTGTTCGGATGAATGGTCAACCTGTTCAAGGGGCGTCACGGCGGCCCTATAAACCATCGGGTTCGAATACTCGAAGATCCGGGTGATCTTGCCGTTGCGACATTGAACGAGAAAGAGGTAATCGTTCCGATAGAGGTTCTTGGTCGACGCGACCACGTTGTCGCCGCGCACTTCCGCTATGACGAGGTCTGGATCGACGGCAGGAATGAATCTCTGGACCTCGTAGGACACGGAGGAAAACGTTCGTCGGATCCCGTCGAAGACGTCCGACATGGCGGCGAGTCCCGAGGCAATGGGACCCTCGCGGCTATAGGAGGGTGCTTCAAAAACGATGTCCGCGCAGAGACAGGAGAGCCAGGTCGAGCGGTCACCGACATTCTGGGCCTTGAGCATCCGGTAATAGAGCTCGAAGTTGATTCGGCGCCGACCGTCCTCGAGAGTGGCCACAATTAGGCGCCGATTGTCCTGACCGACCACTCGTCGTGCCGACTCTGTCGTGCCCTCATCAAAGCGGGAACATCTGGTGTCCATGTCGTGCACACGGGTAGATGTGCAATTCCGTCGGTGCTCCTCTCTGCGCCGAGGATCTCTCTGCGCCCCCGCCAACCTTCACCTCCGTGGGACGATCCGATGGATTCAGGAACGAGAAGATCGAGCACGGGCCGCGCCTGAGCCTCGCGGGTAGGCCTTGCCTGACCATGTCGAGGTGATCAAGAACCGACGTCTCGAAGGGGGAGGCGAGCTCCGAGCTTAGAGAGGAAGGCCTGTCGGCCGATCCGGACCGCATGCGAGCAGTATACGGCGGACGCCATAGTAAGTGCTATGGTATCTCGCGTAGCAACCTGAAGGGTGGAGATGCATGGCCGGAGTCTTCTCGGATTTGCGCGTCCTTGACTTGTCCTGGGGCATTGCCGGGCCCATGACCACAATGTTTCTGTCGGATAACGGTGCTGACGTGATCAGAATCGAGCGTCCGTCCGGCGATCCGTTCTCAGTCCAGACCGGCTATCGAGTTTGGAATAGGGGCAAGCGCAGCGCACATGCTCGATCTGCGATCCGACGCGGGCCGATCTCAATTCGAGGCACTGGTCCAAGACGTCTGATGTCGTTGTCGATAGCTTCTCACGCTTGACGACCAAGCGATTGGCCGTTGACCACGAGACGCTGAGCGCCGTCAATCCCGCGATTATCACCTGCTCGATAACCGCGTACGGCGAACACAGCGTTCACTGCGATCGCCCGGGCTACGACGGCCTCGTGGCTGCCCGAACGGGTCTCCTCTTCGACCAGAAGGGTCGCCGCGGCACCGCAATGGAATTCATCTGTGGTCGCCCTGGACCTCTGCCAGAGTTCGATGCTCCCGAGGGTCTTGTCAGGGGTGCAGATCGTGAAGGGCCGATCTTTCCGCGCACGCCCTGGCCCAGCATCGGTGCGACCTACTTCGCCACGCTGGGAATTGCGGCTGCGCTACGTGCCCGACAGGTGAGTGGTAAGGGTCAGCATGTAACCACTTCCCTCCTCCAGGGAGCACTTGCTGCGGTGTGTCTCAATTGGCAGCGCGTGGAGAATCCCGATGCGCCGCTCTATTGGATGTGGCCCATCGATTCGAGGTCCATCGAAGGCATCTACCAGTGTGCTGATGGGAAGTGGGTCCATCATTGGACCCTTCGTCCTCGATGGGTCCTCGCGGCGGCGGCGGGTGACACGCTCACTCCAGAGGAGACGGAAGCAACGTACCGAGATGATCCCGATCGGGTCTCGATGGAGCCAGATGGGATGCTGGCCGGGATTTTCATGCACGAGCAGCTGGCAGAGGCGTTCCGGAAGTTTTCGTCGGATGAATGGGTCCGTGCCGCCGAGGCCGCGGGTCTGGGTATCACGACCGTCCGACCGCCAGGCGAAGCGTTGGCCGACAAGTCGTTTCTCGCCGATGGATGCGTGGTCGAGATCGTCGATCCAGACGAGGGTCCCATTTGTCATGCCGGTCCCCTGTTGGAGTTCTCCGCCACTCCGGGCGCGGTGACGGGTCCGGCGCCTCGATCCGGTGAACACACGGACGAGGTGTTTCGCGAAACATCCAGTTCGCCACGCCCCAGAGTGGCGGAAGCTGAGCAAACTGGCTCATCCACTCTCGGGGATTCGCGTCTTGGACCTTGGGCTCGGAGTCGCTGGTCCCTTTACCGGGCGAGCCCTTGCGGATTTAGGCGCAGAAGTCATCAAGATCAATGCACTACACGACACCTACTGGAACGGCACACATATGGGTCTCGGGACCAATCGGGGCAAGCGCAGCATTGCTCTGAACCTCAAGGATGCGCGGGGACGCGAGGCACTAGAGAGACTGCTCGAGCAGTCTGACGTGATCACGCTCAACTGGAGGCCAGGAGCCGCCGCACGTCTCGGTCTTGACTACGAGACGCTCCGAGAGCGCTACCCGCGCTTGGTCTATTGCAACACCCGGGGATACGAGAAGGGGCCTCGGTCCGACTTGCCGGGTACAGACCAGAATGCCGCGGCGATGACTGGTACGGAGTGGGAGGATGGAGCTTGCGACGCAGGCAATCCCCCCCTCTGGAGTCGGTCCAACATGGGAGATACCGGAAATGCCCTGCTTGCCGCAATCGCCATCACGGCAGCTCTCTTTCATCGGGACAGGATCGGCCAGGGACAAGCCGTGAGCACGTCGATCGTGAATGCCGGCCTCTTGCACACTTCATACGCTTGGATCCATGCGGACGGATCAGAGCCCGATTGGGGGCATGTCGACGGCGATCAGTTCGGTTTGTCTCCCTACTACCGCCTCTATGAATGTGCCCTGGGTGGATGGATTTTCCTTGCGGCCGTGACCGATGAAATGAGAGCGACCCTCCGATGCGTACTCCCCGACGCGCCCACACGGGACGACTCCGAAGCAGTCGCATCATGGCTCAGCTCGTACTTCTCGGGTGCAGTTGCCGCAGAGGCCTTCCATGCGCTTGACGACGCCGGAGTGCCGATTGAAATAGTCGACGAATACTTCTGCCGGGATCTCTTTGACGATCCGGAAGCCAGACGGTTGAACCTTGTCAGCCAAACACGGTCGCGTAACGTCGGCCGATTCGAAGATCCGGGTCTCTTGGTGAACATCACACCGTCTGAAACGATCGTCCAACGTGGCCCCTGCGCCTGCGGTGAGCAGACGCGGGAGATCCTCCTCGAGTTGGGATACTCCGACTCCGACGTCGACGTCATGATCGAGACCCGTGCCGTACTGGACGGGGCGGCATGACCAGGACCGAGGGGAGCGGGCGACCCGACCCGTTGTTGACTGAAGACAACCACTTCTTCTGGGATGCGGCCCAAGATCACCGACTCGTTGCCCAGAGATGCATTGGTTGCGGGCGTTTACGTCATCCGCCGCGCCCGATGTGTCCGCACTGTCACTCGCTCGACTTCGAGATGGCGGATCTTGCCGGCGACGGCGTCGTCTACAGCTACGCACTTCTGCATCATCCTCAGAACCCAGCGTTTGAATATCCGATCATGGCAGCGCTCATCGATCTGGAGGAGGGGGTGAGGGTGGTGTCGAACTTGGTTGACATCGATCCGGCCGAGATTGCGATCGGAATGCCGGTCACCGTCGACTACCGGACCACACGCAACGAAGGAGTAGTACCGGTGTTCAAGCCACGGCAAGGTGCGCATGAATAGGGTCTTACAAGACGCGACAGCGATCGTCGGCATTGGTCAGACCGAATTCTCCAAGGCGGCTGGGCGGAGTGAGACGCAACTCGCTTCTGAAGCAATCGTGGCCGCCCTGAATGACGCCGGTCTCACGGTGAGCGATGTAGACGGACTCGTCAGCTACACGATCGATCCCGTCGATGAGACCGAGTTGGTCCGATCACTGGGGATCCCTCAGATCGACTTCTCGAGTCGAGTGCCCTATGGAGGCGGCGGCTCACAAGGAGTGATCCTCCACGCAGCTGCTGCGATCACTGCAGGGGTCGCCGACGTCGTCGTGGCCTATCGTGCGGTGAAGGCCCGGTCCGGCGAACGCTTCGGCCGAGCCGCAGTCTCAGGCGGGCGGGGAACATCATCACATTCCGGTTCAACGGCGATGCAATGGTGTTCACCGTACGGTGTCCTCACCCCTGCATCTTGGATGGCACTGAACGCCGTTCGCTACATGCACTCGTACGGCGCAACGAATGAAGACTTTGGCCGGGCCGTTGTGCAATTCAGGGAATACGCCGCCAATAATCCGAACGCACACTTCTTCGGTCAACCGATCACCTTGGACGATCATCAGTCTTCTCGGTGGATTGCCGAGCCCGCGATTCGGTTGTTTGATTGCTGTCAAGAGACGGACGGGTCCGTGGCTCTGATCATTACTTCGGCCGAGCGCGCACCCGACAGCGCCCAACCGGTCCTGATCGCCGCCGCCGCCAACGCCGGACTCTTCGAGGAGGAGATTGCGAGCAACCACTACACCCCGGATATCGCGGTGATGGAGGGTTGCGCCGCCATGGCCAGCCGGTTGTTCGAAGGTTACGGAATCCAACGGTCCGAGGTCGATGTCGCGATGATTTACGATGCCTTTTCGCCGATCTTCCTTATGCAGGTCGAGGCACTCGGATTCTGCGGCCCCGGTGAGGCCAAGGACTTCGTCGCTGAAGGAAACCTCGGCCCCAAAGGCAGCCTTCCGTGCAACACGAACGGTGGGTTGATCGGAGAGGGATATATCCACGGACTCAACCTGACCACGGAAGCCGTGAGGCAACTGCGGGGGGAATCGACCAACCAGTTGCCCGATCCCTCTGTCGCCTTGATCTGCGCCAGCCGCACGGGTGTGATTTTGAGGCGACCCTAGACAGTTCGGAGAGATCGATCGTGCTCAGCTCTCGACTGCCACGCTTGCTGAACGAGCGCCTCTGCTGGCTTCTCCTTCCCGAGCGGTCTCGCACGCTGCTCCAAGGGGCTCAAGACCGTGTGATCGGAACAAACGTCACTCTTTGGGGGTGCAACCAAGCCCACCGGCACCCTTTTCTGCTCGTCCGTGCGGCGCGAGACGCGCGAGGGGTTCGACATCTCGACGTCCCGGTGAGTGACGACGCCCGGGGGGACTCTCCGGCGCTTCGTGGTGGGCCTGCTCCCGAATGGAGTGCTCGCTAGTGGTGCGCCTTCAGGGATTGCTCGACGACCTCAGTGATGAGACAGCGGTGGTCGAGTCGATACTCAACAATCTCCGACCAGCCCAGTGGTCCGTGGCGACTCCTGCCGAAGGCTGGTCGATCGGCGATCAGGTCGCCCACCTCGCCTACTTCGACGAGGCCGCCATTCTGGCTGCCGCGGACGAAGAGGGTTTCCGTCGCCAGGCCGACGACCTGCAATCGCATGGGCCGGACTTTTCGGCCTGGGTTGCAGATCAGTATCGATCGATGAACCCGAGAGAACAGCACGAGTGGTTCCGGCGAGCCCGAACGCGCCTTGTCGCCGCCTTTGAACCATTGGATGGAAAGGCACGGATCCCCTGGTACGGACCTCCGATGAGCGCATCCAGTTGCGTCAGCGCTCGCCTTATGGAGACCTGGGCGCACGGCCAGGACATCGCGGATGCCTTGGCCATCGAGTATCCGCAATCGCCGCGCCTGCGCCACATCGCTCATCTGGGGGTTCGGACCATCGGATTCTCATTTCTCGTCCACGGGGTGGCGGCGCCCGATGCTTCCGTCAGAGTGGAACTCGAGGCACCAGATGGAAGCCGGTGGACCTGGGGTGAGCCGGACTCGTCCGAGCGCGTGACCGGGCAGGCGGTCGACTTTTGTTTTGTCGTGACCCAGCGCCGGAATGTCCGCGATACGTGTCTCGATGTTCGTGGTCGCGTTGCCGCCCAGTGGGTGAGCATGGCGCAGGCGTTCGCCGGACCTCCGACTCTTGGAAGGGCCGCGTCGGGGCACCGCTGATCAGTTTGAGAAGTCGGATCGGAGTGCCAGCACCAGGGCGTACCGTCGACCGACGAATCGATGAACGGGTCGCCAAATGCTCCCGAGCGTCCGTGTCATCAGCCGATGAAGCCGGTCGAAAGGACGAAGTCCTCTTCGGCGCGGCCCTGCGATATCGAGGTGGGCTCTCACGCCGTTTCCATGCATGAGAGCGGACGAGCTGCGGGATCTCTGGGTCTCGCCGTCTGGGGGCCGGACGCGTCACGCGATCAGCCCTCGAAGCCGGGCCGACGTCCATGCCGTACTCCTATATCTTAGGATAGATACCAAAAGGTATAGGGCAACTACCAATGGGCTGTGGTAGGCAGTTGTTGGCGAGTGCCGCGCATGTCAGTCGCGAGCGTTGGCTCGACTTGATAGGGGAGGATGCAATGAGTTGGAAGAGTTCTCGCTGGCCAGCAGTCATCGCCAGCGTGACCGTGATGCTGTCGGTTTTCGTCGAAGTGAGCGGACCGGCCCAGGCTGCCGAGCGAAGTGCGCTGACAACGAACGGCACGTGGCCCGGAGTCGGGACGATCTGCGAGAAGGGCCCTGGTGGTGCTTCCACGACGCGGGGGGTCTCTGCAAAGTCCATCGACATCGCCACGTTCGCCGATCCCGGCAACACGGTGGAGCCCGGTCTGAATGTCGAGTTCTTCCAATTCGCTAACGCCTTCGCCAAGTGGTGCAACGCCGCGGGTGGGATTGACGGTCGCCAGATCGTTGTGCACGAGCGCGATGCCGCCCTCTTCAACGCTGCGCAGGTCACCAGTCAGGCCTGCCAACAAGATTTCATGTCCGTCGGTGGAGGGATGGCGCTTGACCAGCCTTCCGTGGCTGTGCGCGTGAGCTGCGGCCTGGGCCAGATCAGCGACTTCACCGTGTCTGATCAGGCTGTCGACGCGGCGCTTCAGGTCAACCCGGGAGGGACGAACAACGGTGAGGTCGAGGCCGGCTGGTATGGAGCACTGGCGAAGAAGTACCCACAGGCCATAAAGAAGTTTGGAACAGGGGCCCAAAATAATCCGAGCATCCTCGAGCCGATCGAGAAGTGGGAGAAGACAGCCGAGGCGCAGGGATACAAGGTGGTTGATTTCCAGCAGCCACCACTGACGGTGAGCGATTGGACTCCGTACGTGCAAGAAGCCGAGACCAAGGGTGTGGAGGCGCTGGAGCCATCGGACGACTCTGCGATAGCGCCGTATCTGCAGGCAATGAATACGGCTGGATACAAGCCGTCCTTCATCTTTTTTACAACACAGGACTACACCAAGTCGACGCTGCAGGCCGCATCGGGCCTTTCACTTCCGCCGACCTACGTGGCCATCAACACCTGGCCGTTCGAGCTGGCATCGAAGAGTCCAGGCCTTGAGCAGATGGAAGCGATCATGAAAAAGTATGCGAAAGGGGATCCCATCGATCAGAACGACGAGTTCGCCACGAGTTCCTGGGTGCTGTTCGCCAAGGCCGCTTCTGCGTGTGGCGTAAATCTGACAGATTCCTGCGTTCTCACTCACGCGGCGGCGGAGAAGAACTGGACCGGTGGCGGAACCTCGGCTCCCGTGACTCGGCTAGCGATGTCGGACCAGAACCCGACGCCGAGTGACTGTTTTGTACTCATGCAGGTCGAGCCAGGTAGGTTCGTCTACGACAAAGCTGACACAAAGCCAAACGATCAAATCTGGCACTGTGATCCGAAGACGATTTTCCACGTGTCGGTCAGCGGTTGACCGAGAGGGGATGGACATTGCCTTCTTGTCCAACACCTCTCGCACACTCCATCGAACAAGTCATCTTCCTCAAGTTCCGTAGGCGGGTAGGGCGCTGGGGTCATCGGGTTGCTCTCCGATGGCCACCCGGGTGAGTCGCCAACGTTCGCTGAGCCAATTCCGATTCTGTCCAGAGGACGAACGAAGGCCGGTTGTGCTGGAAATTGCCGGCCGGCCAGGAACCGCCCGCAATGGCGTTTCCGTGCAACCTGGCAGTATGGCGGTGGCACCACCGGGAGGGTCGCCACGATTCTCCGAGCAGAACTGTGAAATGACGAGGAGAAGGGAGCCCATGACGTGAGTCCGCGCACGTCAAAGTCGGCGGCAGCGAGGAAACTCTCCCGAGCGCAATCGGACTTTTTGGACAAAGCCACGCTGGTGCAAGCGGCTGCTGAGGTGGCCGATCGCGTTGGTTGGTCAGATCTCACGTTGTCCGAGGTGGCGAGGGAAGTTGATCGCCACGTGACGTCCCTTTATGCGCATATCGAGGGTCTTGACGACCTTCGGCGCGAGATCACACTGCTCGCTCTGGACGAGATGAGTGACGCGGTGTGGCGAGCGACTCTGGGGCACGTTCGGGAGGATGCCCTGGGTGAGATTGCGCAGGTGTTGCGGAGGTATTGCGAGGAACACCCGGCTCGCGCGGCATCCGTCGTCTTGACGAAGCACGGGTCGGATCCTGAGCAGGTGAGCAAGGCCGAAAGGCTTGCCGAGCCGATTCGAGCCACGTTGAGGAGCTTCGGCCTCACCGAGAAGCATGTCTTTCATGCGCACAGAGTCTTCAGTGCCTCCATTTGGGGATTCACCCAGGGAGAGGCTGGCGAACTCTTCCCTGATGGAGAAGTGGACGAGACGTTCGATCAGCTGTTGGAGCTGTTCTTCTTTGCCCTGAAGAGTGGCAAGTGGCCAGTAGAGCGAAAGAGGCGATCGGGAAACTCAGCACCATCTCGTGGTCGAAGAAGCACACCGAGATGATTCGGCCGTCACAGAATCAAGTCTCCGTATTGCCGTACGTTCAGTCACCCCGAAGGGGTGTCATCCGCTCGCGATGGACCTGTTCGCTCTGGAGCAGCGCTCCCTGAATCCTCTGTTTCTGGGCGGCACATCGGCAGATTCTGTGGAGCCGCGTGGCGCGTTGGGCGGAATCGGTCTTACTGACATGACGAGCCCGCGGAACCACTGCTTCCGACTCATTGGTCCGGCGTCTTGGAGACTCACTACGGCTAGTGGGTACGAAGTCCCGTCGGGCGCTATTTGTCCCGATGTAGTGACCAGCTGCCCAAGGAGTCCCGGCCAGTCTGAGCATCGAGTGAGCACAGGGGAGGCTTAGAGTTGCCGAAGTGACGATCAACGCGAAACCGGCAAACACTCGTGGGTCCGGGCGAACGACGCCTGACGGAAGTGAGCCAGCGGACGCTCGCGAACGGGTCATCAAGGCGGCGGTCGAGTGCATCATCGACCTTGGCTTCTACCGAGGCTCAAGCACGAATGAGATCGCGCGCCGGGCCGGAGTGACCTGGGGAGTTATTCAGCACTACTTCGGCAACCGAGAAGGTCTCATGCTCGCGGTCCTCCAAGACGGCGCCGAACACATGACCGAGACGGTGGCCGCAGCTCAGATTCAAGGGACGACTGTCGAAGAGCGTATGGCACAGCTGATTGAAGTGTTTTCGGCCCACTACGCCAGACCGGACTACCTGGCCAGTCTGCAGGTGCTCCTGAACATGGACCATGATCCGAGAACCAGCTCCGATGTTCGCACGACAATGCTTGCGGCTGCAGAGCGATCAAATGTCCACGTTCGCCGACTCCTGCGAGAAGCACTCGGCTCCGCCATGAACAGGCCCGACCTCGTGACCACTGTCTTCCTGGTGATTCGAGGGTTCGGATTGAGCCAGCAATTGCTCGACTCCATGGCGTATGACACCGTGCCCCCAAAGCGCGATCGGCGGCGCGTTACCGGCGACTCCTCGCGGAGATTTTGGCTCCTTACATCGCAATGGTCGGCGCTGTTCCCGACCGGTGAACCGGCACCATCACTCTTTCGATCGAGGAACGACTCAGCAGAAATCGGGGCTTCCGTCGAACCGGCTCGGCGTCACCATCCGCAGCCGCTCGCCGAGGACCGGGACCCCTGCGCAGCAGTTACCGCTCGGGACTCACAGTGAGTTGGATGCAGCCGGACTTCAGAATGCCGGCCGGGTCAAAGGGTCCAGGCGATGTCAAGATCCACGTCATGTCGCTCCTGGTCACGCCCATTTCGGCCGGTCCTGAGATGGGCTGACCACGAGAGGCGGGTCGCCCGCTGCTGCGGTGTCCCGCGAGCTGGACCATAGTAGTTACTATATGGATTGGCCGTCTTCCCAAAAAAGCTGTGGAGGGAACATCTCATGACAACCCGACTTATCTCTGCTGACGACCACGTGGACCTGAGCCACGACAAGATCAAGTCGTTCTTGTCACCGAAGCTCCACGACCAGTACGACAACGCGCTTCGTGAGTTCGGACGCTCCATGGGTGCGACGTCGAGCGCTCAGTCAAACCAGCGCTGGCGCGAGCAACAGGGTCTCGAAGTCGACTACGACTACGTGCCGATGCGCGACCGCCGTGCGCACGATGCGGCCGGCCGCGACGGCCACACTGACTCTCTGTCCCGGCTGAAGGACATGGATATCGACGGCGTGGAGTCATCGGTGACCTACTGCGAGGTCAGCGCCTTCCGTTATCTGTATCTTCTGAAGGATGGGTGGAAGGAGGCCACCCGAGCCTTCAACATGGCGCTCACCGAGTTCGCCTCGGCCGACCCGGCCCGGCTGGTCATCAACTACCAGATTCCAATTCACGACATCGACGGAGCCGTCGCCGAAGTGCGGCACGCAGCCGCTGAGGGCTGTAAGTCGTTGCAGCTGCCGGTCTTTCCTGTCGAGTTGGGTCTTCCCGACTACTGGGATAGTCGCTATGACCCTCTCTGGGCGGCCATTAGCGAAGTGGATCTGCCGATTGCGCTCCACATCGGCCTGAACACTCAGCTCGAAGGCTTGGCCCAGCGCGACCCGACCCCGCAGAAAGGGATCTTCGTGCCGATGACCGCCCTCAGTGCGGCGGAGGCGATTGGGATGTGGGTGCTTACTGGAATCCTGGAGCGGTTTCCGAAGCTCAAGGTCGTCTTTGTGGAACCGGGCATCGGATGGGTGTCGTGGTGGCTCTACATCGTCGACGACATGGCTACCCGCCAGGGCTATGAGTTCCCCGGGATCAAAAGCCTGCCCAGCGACTACTTTCACAAAAATGTCTTTCTCACCTTTATCGACGAGCCCGACGTCCTGCGGCACGCGCACGACCGCATTGGCGTGGAGAATCTCATGTGGTCATCCGATTACCCGCACCCCGTGTCGAGCTGGCCGAACTCGCAGACGATCGCCCAGGAGCAGCTCGCCGAGGCTGCCGACGAGGAGCGGGAGCTCATCCTTTGGGGCAACTCCAAACGGGTCTGGAACCTCTGAGCCATCCGACCTCGTTCGCCAGCCAAGGGGGATGACGACAAGATGGGCGACCTCGACGCGGTAGGTCGAGGAACAGTGGCTCTTCGAGGGAGGAAACGCAATGGATCTCGGCTTGACCGACGCGCGCGTCTTGGTGGTAGGGGGGACCCGCGGCATGGGGCGTGCAGCCGCGCTCACGCTCGCCGAAGAGGGCGCCCGCGTCGCCGTCATGGCACGTTCGAGCGAGGCCATGGAAGACACGGTTGCGTTGCTCCGCTCGACCGGATGTCCCCAAGCCCTGGGGCTGCCGGCTGACCTCACCGCGGAAAGCGACGTCAACGGAGCCATCGATCGCTTGGAGCGGGACTGGGAGGGGCTCGAAGTTCTCGTGAACGCGGCGGGTCCGGTCGATGTGGGTATCGGGTCTTTCGAGGGAATCGACGATGACGAATGGCGGGCCACCCTCGACATTGGGTTGCTGAGTGCCGTTCGCACTGTCCGACGAGCGCTCCCGTTGCTTCGCCGGGGTTCCTTCGCGCGGATCGTCAATATTTCGGCTCACTCGACCAAGCGCCAGAGCCCCGGCTTGGTTGCTTACACGGCGTCCAAAGCCGCCCTGACCAGCCTTACGAAGAATCTCTCCCAGTCGTTGGCGCCCGAAGGAATTCTCGTCAATACCGTGTCTCCCGGATCCTTCTTGTCAGAAGGGATGAAGGGCTACTTGCGTTCGCTGCCACCCGAGCGCGGTATCGACAGTGAGAGCTTGATCGATGCGATGAGGGTGATCCGAGAGGACTTCGGACATCCGGCCCACTTGGGGCGGGCAGGCGATCCGGCCGAGATCGGACCGGTGATTGCCTTTCTCGCCTCGCGTACCAACAGCTACATGACCGGCGCGGACGTGAACGTCGACGGAGGTTCCGACTTCACCTGACGAATGTCGGTCGCACATCACCCGCAGGCCGCCCCTCTGCCGGGGGCGCATTGGCGCCGACCTGACGCCCGACCTGTAGGACGAGTCGCATGTCAGCAGATCAGAGCAAGGTTCGGCCACCCTCACCGAGGAGCGCCCTCAGGCCAGCGCCTGAATGGCTTGCGGCGACTACGTCAGGGCCGCGCATGACGGTTTCGTTGATGACGTCGTCACCAAGATGCCAGAGCCGAGGTCTCGCTTGTCGGTCAGACGCTCATCATGTCAACCAGTGAGTCCCACGAAGAGGCCGAAATTTCCAGTCATCCAGCTGACCGTCAGCTTCAACTTGGCAATCCGCCACCCGTCGGACGTTCGCTCAAACTGGTTCGTGTAGTACCCGTAAACAGTGTGGTCGCTGTCGCCGGTGCTGTTCGGGTTGTGATGTCGAGCCTGAACGTAAGCGACACACGTTGCGTGGTTGTCATCCTCGAACGTGATCACATGATTCGTGATCACGTGCTGTGTTGCCTGCAGAGCATTCATTCGTGGTGCGGTTCGCCGCACCCAGTCATCAGCTCTCAGTCGAACGCCGGGGAGGCCGAACCCTGAGCTGAAGTCGACCTCGAGTTCGTCGGTGAAGCAAGTGCGGAAGAGCTCCCAGTTGCGGGTGTCTGTTCCCGTGGCGTATCGAAGCTGTACATCGCCGATCTCGGTGCGATCCAACAACTGCCGAAGGTAAGGATCATCGACTCGTGACATTCCGCGAATCCTATGGGCGCCAACCACGCGGCCGAGTACCGCTGAGACAATGGGCGGAGAGCGAAAAGATCACCCCGGTCGGGACCCTCGGATGAGCGTGGAGCCACCGAACTCTTACGCTCTCGGGCCGGGCATGAGCTGAACTGGGTATTTCTACGCCGGCGTTGGCGCCCCAACCGTTGTCGATGGCCAATCCGGGCGCCCCCCGCCAGCCGTTGGGAGACTTCTACCGGCCGATCCTCAGGCGCGTATACCGCCCGCCGATGAGCCATTCGGAGACGTAGAGGTTGCCCTCTGCATCCGTAGCGACCGAATGCGGAGAGTTGAATGCAAAGAGAGGGGGTAGCTCCGCCCGGACTGCCCGCTCATCGCCGCAGAGGGCATTCGGCCACCCCGGACGTTCGGGCCAGCCGGCGCCCGATTTCGCAATGTCACTCGCGCCCACGTAGTCGACGAGCTTGTCCTCGGCGTCGAGGACGGCTAGCCGTGAGTACAGCTCGGCCACGACGAGCAGGCCTCCCAACGCTGCAAAGCCACTTGGGCTGTTCAGAAAGGTCTCTCCGAAGAGTCGCAGGTGGTGACCATCAAGGTCGTACACCTGGATGCACTTGTTTTCGCGGTCGGCGATGTAGAGCTCTGGGGTCTTGCCGCCGCGTCGGTCGATGAAGAGCGCGTGAGGGCACAGGAAGCGCTTCGCACCTTCCTCGCCGGTCAGGGTCGATCGATGGGTGCCATGCCGGTCGAACCGATGAACCAGGCTGGCTCCGTAGCCGTCCGCCACCCAGATGTCACCGTTGCCCCCGAACCTCTCCTCGTCCACCGCGGTGCCGCACGGGCAGTAGTCGCCCATCATGCCCGGCGGCGCCCCGGGCTCTCGCAGCGGGATGGGAAGTTCCATGACGATCTCGCCGCCCAGAGTCATCTTGACGACTCTGGGCCGACGTGAATCCACCTGCACGCCCCTGCCGAAGACGGCCTCCCATTGTTCGTCGCCGTGGTCGAGACCCACCTGGAAGACGAAGCCGGGGTCACTGACCCAGAGGAACTCGTCATCACCTTCACGGACCAGGGTAATGCCGTGCCCCTCGGTGAGACCAGGTCTCACCGATCTCAACAAGTGACCGTTCTGGTCGAACGCCACGAGCTGCCCGGCGTGAAACCCGATCAGCTCTCCAGCGGAAGTCACAACGATCCCGTTGTGTGCCCACGAGTCCGCCGCGTCGGGAACCGCGCTGAGGTCCGTCCAATCGGGATTCAGGACGTCGACGCGCACGTCACCCCTCGTCGAGGTTCTGGGATGCCCGAGACCGCCCATCTGTGCTCTTCACGCTCGTCCCTCATCTTGGAGGAGGGTGCGCTTCAGTCCCTCCATGACCGCTTCGTAACCGAGCTCGAAGAGCTCTTCACGTGAGAACTGGGAGCGCTGGGTCACATTCTCCAACGTCGCCACCTGAACGCTCTGTGCCACGAAGTGCGACATTGCGTCGAGGTCGATCTGCCCCGTCATGAAGGTGAAGATCGTCGCGAAACACACAACCGCGGTATCGGAGCTGAACCCGCCTTGGGCCAGGATCGTGAGCACACCGTCCGCCAGCCGAGCGCCCTCAGCTGATCCTCCGTCCCCAAAGTGGGCCGACACGCCGGGATGCTCGGCAAACACCCGCCGGGCGTCGAACAGGAGCGCTCGGAGTCGCTCCTCCCAGGTGCCCTCCTCGATCTCCGGTACCCGGATCTCGCGCAAAATGTCGTCGACCACCAGCGCGTGCAGGTACTCCCGGCTGGCGGCGTAGTGATAGATCGTCATCGGCGGGACGCCGAGCTCCCGAGCCAGCGCGCGCATTGAAAGATTCTCGAGGCCGACCTCGCGGGCGAGACGGCGTGCTCCCTCGACGAGTTGCTGCGTGCTGAGCGAGGGAGGTCGACCCCTCGTGCGGGGCCTCTCACTGGGTGCGGTCCGAGACGGGGCGCTCGGGGAATGGGTCGTTGTCACCGCTTGCTCGCTTCGTGGTTTATTTCTAGTATGCCGTACGACAATACCAGTCGCGTAGGACCTCGAGATCGAATCCGAGCCTCCTGGCGAGGGTGGGCGCAGAGGAAAGGACCAGGTGGACCAGGAGATCCCAGGAACGCTGTTGCTGAGTCCAGTGGTGCTGGGTGACCCGTACCCCTTCTACAAGCGGCTCCGTGAACAGGCCCCGGTGTGGGAGATAGCCGGGACCGGGGTCTTCACCGTCACCACGTTCGAGTTGCTGGTCGAGGCAAGCGGCCGAGTCGGGGATTTCTCCTCGGCCATGAAGTGCCTGATCTATCGCGACCAGGCCGGGCTGCCAGGCCGGTTCGAGTTCGGGGGAGAGGACGGTCAGGTTCTCGCCACCGCTGACCCGCCCTTGCACGAGATCCATCGCGGGGCGGTCTTTCCTGAACTCGTGACGAAGCGCATGGAGACGCTCGATCCGGAGATCCGCGAGCTGGCCGAGGACCTCGTGACCAGCGCACTGAGTGACGGAACGATCGACTTCATGGGCGCTATCGGAAACGTCGTGCCGATCACGATGATCAGTCGACTCATAGGCTTTCGAGACAGCAACCTCGACGAGTTGTGGCGTTCAGCGGTTCACATGACCAAGTTGGTCGGGTCGACGTTGACGCTCGACGAGTTGATGAATTATGCGGCCGGCGGCGATCGGGTCCAAGAGTGGATTGCCGATCAGGTGGCTGCCGCCGTGCGCCAACCCAGCGAGGACCTGCTGGGAACGCTCGCCCACAGCATCGTCGACGGCATCCTGACTGCCGCGGAAGCAGGCGGCATCCTGACGATCCTGCTGAGTGCCGGAGGCGAATCGACCACAAGTCTCCTCGGAAATGCAGTGCGCATCCTCGCGGAAGACCAGGAGTTGCAAGACCATCTCCGCCGGAACCTCGACCAGGTGCCGGCCTTTGTCGAGGAAGCCCTTCGACTCGAATCTCCTTTCCGCTACATGATGCGCACCGTGCCGGCGGACACGACGCTCGGGGGCGTCGAAATTCCGGCCGGGGCGACCGTGTTGTTGTTCTGGGCTGCCGGCAATCGCGACCCCAACGAGTTCGACCACCCCGACGACGTTGATCTGGCGCGCCGAGTGCCGCGGCGCCACGTTGCGTTCGGGCGAGGAATCCACCACTGCGTCGGAGCGCCCTTGGCCAGAATCGAAGCTCGCAATGTGCTCTCCGTTCTGCTCAATCGCACGAGTCGCATCTCTCTTGATCCCGACTCGCAGCCACAGTGGGTCGGCAGTCTGCTGGTCAGGCGTCACGATGAGTTACCGGTGCGGCTCGACGCCCGTTGAGGCAGAGAGAGCACCGTTTCGCAAGATCGGGGAGGAAAGATGATGTATGTGAAGTACCCGAAGCGCGCGTCGCTGCTGGCGGCTCTTGCTGCGCTGCCGCTCGTTGCCGGTGCCGCCTTGGGAACATCCGCGGCGGCATCCCCGGCACCACTCACCATCGCGTACATCACCGATGTGACTGGCCAGGCCGCGGCCGAGAACGGGACATCCCCCGCGGCATTCGAAGCCCGAATCGATCTCCAGAATGCGGAAGGCGGTGTGAACGGCCACAAGCTCGTGCCTCTCGTCATCGACGATCAGACGAGTCCAACCGAGGTCATCACTGCCGTGCAGGACGCCATCTCCAAAGGGGTGATAGGTATCGTCTCCAACAGCCTCCTGATGTTCCTGGCCGCCAAATACCCGCAACAGGCGGGAATACCGGTGACGGGCGCGTATACCGATGGCCCGGAATGGGGGACCCAGCCCTACACGAACATGTTCGCGTCGGACGAAGGCAGTGTGGATCCGAAGTATCCGGCCAACACGGAGATCGATGCCATCCTGAAGGCGCACGGCGGCACTGTGCTCGGCGCCTACGGGTACGGTATTTCGCCCACGTCCACACGGGCGGCAGAGGGTGACGCGCAAGCCGCAACCCACCTCGGCATGAAGGTGGGTGTGTTGAACACCTCAGTTCCCCTCGGAAGTGTCGATTTCACAAGTGACGCACTGATCGCCAAGCAGGATCATGTGAACGCGCTCGTGCCCTCGCTCGACAGCAACTCCAACTACGCCCTGGCCGAAGCGTTGAAGCAAGCCGGGGTCAAGCTCAAGGCCGTCCTCTTCGCAACCGGCTACCAACCGGATGTCGTGCACTCGCCCGCGTGGAGCTCCGTTCAGGGTGACTATTTCGATTCGCTCTACCGTCCCTGGGTCCTGCCGAACGCAGGAACGGAACAGATGCAGGCGGCCATGGAGAAGTACGCGCACTTCACCAAGGCCGATTTCCCGAGCTTCGGACAGTACGAGGCATGGGCGGGCGCCGACCTCATGGTCAAGGGACTGGAATTGGCGGGCAAGAATCCGACACGAGCCGCCGTCATCAAGGACCTCCGAGGCCTCAAGTCATATACGGCGAACGGGCTGCTCTCTGAGCCCATCGACTACTCGACGGTCTTCGGGCACGACCTGGCTCATCAATGCTCATGGGTGATGGAGGCAGAGAAGAATGGCTTCGTCCCGGTGTCATCGAAACCAATCTGTGGCCAGGACATCCCCGGGACCTCGACGGCGAACTCCTCGTGACACCACGGCGGCGACGGTAGGTCGAGAAATCTCCGCCCATTTGCGGTGTCTCGAGGCGAAGCAGATGGGCCGAGACGAGGCCGATCGGGCGAGGTCGGTGCGCTTACGACGGCGCCGGCACCAGTCCGATGGCCACGTAGGCGGCCCGTATCGCTGCCTTCTGCGCCTCGGGCAACGGAGGCTGGGGAGGGCGCGAGCGCGGGTAATTCCCGACAGGAAGCCCCAGCTCGTGGGCCGCGGCCTTGAAGGCCGATCCCCAGTGGGTGTAGACCGCGTCGACGTTGGATGCCCCGAACGCTCCGTGCAGCCGGGCCACCAGATCGTCGAGACCGGACTCATACCAATGATCGATGGCTTCGGACAGCTTGTCCGAGACCAGGAGATCCCACTGCGCGCTGTAGATGCGGTTGTCGGGTAGCTCGTAGAGATAGCCGGAACCGCCGAGGATTCCCGCCGCAGTGATGCCGCGGCGCAGGAAGCCACCACGGTAGGCCAGCATGTCGCATTCCCAGATCACCAGGTCCGGCACCAAGCGATGCAGCGCAGCGGAGTGGCTCGGACGGAACATCCCGTTCTTCACTGCACAGATGGCCGGGAATTCGTCGACCAGTCGAGCGCACTCGTCCGGCGTCAAAATCCATCCGGCGGCATGGGTGTTGAAGAGTCCAAGCGCAATATCGGTTCGCTCGGTGACGTAACGCAACAGCTCCCTGGTCGACTCGTAGCCGCGCGCCTCGAAGTAGGGCGGGATCAGGAAGCAGATGTCCGCGCCGGTCGCCGCCGCGTGCCGAGCCAGCTCGACCGTCTCCAGAACGTTCGTGCTGGCCGGACACGCCTCGACGAGTGCGCCCGGCTTGATGCTCCGGACCTCCTCGACCGCCACTTCCAACAGTCGCTTTCGTTCCGCCGTCGACAGCGCCCAGTACTCTCCGACCAGTCCGCCGACCCAGATCCCGTCGTGGTCGAGGGCTCCGATGCAATGGGCCACGAGCGCACGCAGCGCGTGCTCGTCGATCTCCTCACCCCCCGCACCGCTGAACGGGGTGTAGAGCGAGTCGATCATCCCTCTCAGGGCTCCCGGTGCCCATTGCCTGGCCTCCGCTGCGTGTGCCACCTCTGTTCCTCCCTTCGATTCGGGCCGTTGACCGGTCTGCCGCTATGACTTCGGTCTGCTGCGCGGCAACCCAAGCAGCTGCTCGGCGATCAGGCTGCGCAGAACTTCACTTGAACCGCCGTAGATCGTGCTGGCCACCGAGCACCGGAAGTGGTACTCGAAGGTCCCACCGAGCACGGCATCGGGGTCGGTCCAGTCGGCTGTGGCGGCGGGACCGACCATGTCCATGATCTCCTTGGACCAGTGCACGTAGGTCTCCGGGCCAAAGAGCGCCGCGTGGGGTCCTGGCTTGGCGCCCAGCTGCTCGAGGAACCCGACGCGGGCGCCCAGCAGGTCGGCCACCTCGGCGTCGATGGCCATCCTGGCCAGGCGCCGGCGTACAGATGAATCGTCCATCATCGTGGCCTCGTCCCCCGGGTCGCGGGTCCCCCGGGCCCAGTCCACGGCCGCCTGGTACAGCTGGGAGGTCCGCGACGAGGGAGCCACGTTCTGTTCCGCCTCGAGTGCTGCCCGCATGACATGGAGCCCCTGATCAGGTTCGCCGACGCGGAGCTCGTCGCTGACCCGGACTTCGTTGTAGAAAACGATGTTGGTGCGTTCGTACCCCATGGTCCGCAACGCCTGGATCGCAATGCCGGGCGTCCCCATGGGAACCAGAAACATCGTCAGGCCCCGGGGCCCGCTCGAAGCTGGGTCGCTCCTGGTAAGGAGAAAGCAATAGTCGGCCCGGTGGGCGAACGTCGTAAACATCTTCTGGCCGTTGACGACCCATTCGTCGCCGTCACGAACGGAGCGGGTCTTGCACGCGAACACATCAGAACCGCCTTCGGGCTCGGTGTAGCCCAGACAGATCAGCGTCTCGCCGGCTGCGACGCCCGGAAGGATCCTCGCTTGCAGTTCCGCAGAACCCAGGGCTCGGATCGCGTTCGCGCTGAGCATCGTGGTGCCAGGGCCGATCGTCGGGCCGCCGGCGGCACGGATGGCATGCAACATGGCGGAGGCTTCGAAGGGGTCGAGGCCTGCTCCACCTTCCTCTGGCGGCCACATGGGGGCCACCCAGCCCTTGGCGCCCATTGCCCGCAGCAATGGTCGGCTGACACCGTCGCCCGTCCGCAGCTCCTCCTCGAGGACGTGCGTGGTGACGTGCTCGGCCGCGAAGGCCTCAGCCTCGGTTCGAATCGCCTCGAGGTGTGATGGTTCACGAAAGTCCATCGACACCCCTCTCGGTGGCGGCACTTGCTGCGTCCGGCTGAGGGATCCGAGCTCGGCCGTAGAGCGCGTCGGCAATTCCATCGAGCTCACGATCCGGATCGGCGAACGCGGTGATCCAGGCCTTGGCCCGGCGGAAGTAGAGCTGAATGTCGCATTCGACGGTAAAGCCGTAGCCCCCGTGCAGGTGGAGACTGTGCTGCGCCGCTGCGTACGCCGTCTCGGCGGCGAACACGAATGCCATAGAGGCGAGAGCCGGTGCGAGAGGAAGGCCCTCGTCGAGAGCCCAGCACGCCTTCCACACCAACAGCTGCGCGCCGTCCTTGGCCACGAGTGCGTCCGCCAAGGGATGGGCCACGGCCTGGTAGGCGCCGATCCGGAGGCCGAACGCCTCGCGGTCGCGTGCGTAGGCCGCACCGATCTCGATGGCCTCGCTGGCCAGCCCGACCAGGGCGGCGGCGCGCAGGACCCGTAGCTCGTTGAGGGCGGCCGAGAACGATCGGCAGGCGTGATCTCCCCGCGCCAGCACCTCGATCTCTTCCGCATCGACCCAGCGGGCCAGCGGGAGGGCGCCCATGTTGGAGGTCAGCCGGACATCGGGCGGACGCTGCACGGCCACCAGCCGATCGCCGCTGAGGGCGAGGACGACGTCGGCCACGGCCCCGTCCAAAAGGAGCTGGCGCTCGAGGGGGCCGGGGCGGGGAACGAGTGAGACTATGCGCCCGCCACGCACTGCCTCTTCGAGGAGCCGAGGCGCGCCGCACGCGACCAGCAGGCGAGCGGCCACGGCCGGTTCGGCAAAGGGAATTGGAGCGACGCGCCGCCCGGCCTCTTCGGCAATCAGGGCGAGTTCCAAGAGGCCGCCGCCGCCACCACCGCTCTCCTCGGGAACGCCCACGCCCAAGGCTCCGGTGGCGATGAGGTGGGCCCAGAGGTCGGGGTCATGTCCGAGAGGTTCGGCCGCGCGCACCCGGCTCGGATCCGCCTCCTTGGCGAAGAGGCCGGAGAAGGACTGCCGGACGAACTGCTGCTCCTCGGTCAATGCGAGGTTCACGTGCGCCAGCCCCTCTTCACGCTCTTTCGTTCGTTCCTTGACCGCGTCAGGCTGCGAGAATATGCTTCTCCTCCTAGAAAAGTCAAGACTGCGCTGCTGCGCTCTCCCTATGCAGAGGGCCGGTCTCGAGTGGGGGTTCCGTGCTGCACGGCGACATCGACTTCGATCCGTTTTCCGACACGTTTTTCGACGATCCCTCTGCCAACTACGCGCGGCTCCGCGACGAGGCCCCCGTCTATTGCAACGAGAAGTACGGCTTCTACGCGCTGTCCCGCCACGCCGACCTGGTGGCGGCGCACGGCGATCCGGTTCGGTTCGTCAGCTCCTACGGCGTGACCCTCGAGCTGCTGCTGCGCAAGCAACCCATGAACGCCAACATGATGATCGTGATGGATCCGCCGGAGCACACCCGGATGCGCAAGCTCGTCAGCCAGGTGTTCAGTCGCAATGCGATCGGAAGCCTCGAACCGCTCATCGCCGAGGTGATCGCCCGCTTCCTCGACGCACTGGTCGGCCGGAGCGAGTTCGACCTGGTGGCCGAGTTCGCGGCGCTGTTCCCGGTCGAGGTCATCTCGACCATCCTCGGGGTACCCGAGGGCGAACGTCAGCAGGTCCGTCTCTGGGTCGACACGTTCTTGCACCGCGAGGACGGCAATCCCAACACGACCCAGGAAGGGATGGAGGCGACCTTGCACATGGCGGGGTACTTCTTGGACCTGGCCCGGGCCAAGCGCCGCACGCCCGATGGACTCCTCATCAGCAAGCTCACCGCGGCCGTCCTGCTCGAGGACGATGGGACGGAGCAGCGCCTGAGTGACCGGGACGTTGCGGCCTTCTCCGTGCTCATCGCCGGTGCGGGGAGCGAGACCGTGACCAAGCTGATCGGAAGCGGCATCGTCCTCTTCGATCAGCATCCCGCCCAGTGGGAGCTCGTGCGGGCCGACCAGGCGATGATCCCGCACGCGGTCGAGGAGATTCTCCGGATGCATCCGCCCTCTCAGTACCAGGGTCGCTTTGCCTTGGCTCCGGTGGAGTTCGAAGGAGGCACGATCCCCGCAGACTCTCCCGTGATCCTGCTCACCGGAGCGGCCACCCGCGATCCCCGGGCCTACGACCGACCCGACACCTTCGACATCAGGCGGGGCGGGCGCACGACGCTGGCCTTCGGCCACGGCGTGCACGGCTGTCTCGGGGCATGGTTGGCCCGCCTGGAGTCCAACCTCGCCTTCGAGGGCATCCGGGCGCGTTGGCCACACTTCGAGGTCCAGCACGACGGATTGCGCAGGGTCAACATGGCGAACGTCGCCGGGTACTCCAGCGTCCCCGTGCTGGTCTCGTAACCAGGCGCGCACGATGACGTCGAGGACCGAACCGCTGCGCCGACATGACCTACCGCGTGAGCTGGCCGACCTTCCGGCTTCGGTTCCCGCGGCCTTGCAGCAGCGCCTCGGGAACGGAGACGACCCCTTCGTCGTCGGCGCCGACTTTCGGTTGACCTTTGCGGAGGCGGACGCCCGGAGTGCCGAATTGGCCGGCCGATTGTTGGCCAGCGGCATCGGGAAGGGAACTCGGGTCGGACTGCTCTTTGCCAACGGTGCGGCCTGGGCGGTGACCTGGCTTGCCCTGGCGCGTCTCGGCGCCCTCACCGTCCCCCTCTCGACGTTCGCCCCCGGGGCCGAACTGGCTCGAATGGTCCGCCAGACCGACCTCCACGCCCTCGTGATGGGCGCACGATTCGGCAGCGAGCGCCTGACGACCCGCCTCGAGGCCGGCTTGCCCGGACTGGCCCAGAGCCCCGCCGATCTGCAGCTCGACGAGGCACCCTTCCTCCGCTGGGTCCACGTCGAGGCCGACGCGGCCTCCCAGCTGGTCGCGTGCTCTCCCGCCGCCGCTCCGCGGCGTCGCTGGTGCGCGCGGCCGAGTCCGAGGTGACTCCCGCCGACGCCCTGGCCATCATCAACACCTCGGGCGCGACGGCCGCCCCCAAGTCCGTGGTGCACACGCACGGGTCGCTCGTCCGTCACGCCGCGCTGCTGGCCCAGCGGCGGGGGCTGTCGAACGAGGACCGCATCTATTCGCCCATGCCCTTCTTCTGGGTGGGAGGCCTCACCATGGTGCTGCTCGCCGCGCTCGTCTCCGGGGCGGCCGCCGTGACCCAGGAGCGCTTCGAGCCAGGGGAGGCACTCGACCTGATTGAGCGGGAGCGGGTCACCCAGGTGTCGTGCTGGCCCAACGCGGCGCGCCAGATCGCCGATCACCCGACCTTCGCCGCACGGGATCTCCGTTCGGTGCGCGGCGGCACGCTCGTCGAGGCGCTTCCTCCGGAGTACCGGCCGCCATCGGCGCGACCGGGCGCCGAACGTGCTCGGCATGACGGAGACCGGTGGACCACATACGGGCTCCGATGATCCCTACGCCGTGCTGCCCGAGTCGTTGCGGGGGACGATGGGCCGTTCCCTGCCGGGGATGGAACACGTGGTGGTCGACGTCGACACCGGAATGGAACTGCCCGTCGGTGAGCAAGGCGAGCTGCTGGTCCGCGGCGCCTTCCTCATGGACGGGTTCTACAAGCGGGAGCGCCACGAGACGTTCACGCCGGATGGGTGGTACGCCACCGGCGACCAGGGGTGGTTCGGGGCGGACGGTCACCTCCGCTTCTCCGGCCGGCGGACGGCCATGATCAAGACGGGTGGGTCCAATGTGTCGCCGGCCGAGGTCGAGGCGGCGCTGGTCGAGCTGCCCGACGTGCGCGAGGCATTCGTCTTCGGCATCCCGGCGGGGGAGCGCGGCGAGGACGTGGCTGCCGTGGTGGTTCCCGAGCGGTCCCGATGCGATGGAGCCCGCCGCGTTGACAGGCCTCGCTCCGCGACGTCCTCTCGAGTTACAAGATCCCGAGGCACCTGCGCATCATCGAGGAAAAGCAGCTCCCGAAGCTCCCGACCGGGAAGGTCGACCTGACCTCCCTCCGCGACCTCTTCGCGGAGGCCTGAGGGTCTAGAGGCCCATGCCGAGGCCGCCATCGACGGCGATCACCGCGCCGGTGACGTACGAGGCGTCATCGTGGAGAAGCGAGGCGACGACATGCGCCAACTCCTCGGGCCGGCCGTATCTGCCGACCGGCACGCTGCGCTCGATCGCCTCCGCGTCGGTCAGGGTCAGATGGCTCAGGAGGTCGGTCGAGAAGCCGCCGGGGATGATGCAGTTGACGGTGATGCCGGCACGGGCCACCGAGCGGGCGAGTGAGCGGGTCAAGCCGACGAGCCCCGCCTTGGCGGCGGCATAATCGATCTGGAACGGACTGCCCATGGCTGCGGTCACGGATCCGATGTTGACGATCCTGCCGAAGCGCGCCTGTCGCATGGGGACGATCGCGGACTGGGACAGGTGGAACGCTCCCGTGAGGTTGACGCGCAGCGTGTCGTCCCAGTCCGCAGCACTGAGATCGGCCAATCTGTGCTCGTGCAAGGCTCCGGCGTTGTTGACGAGGTAGTCGAGGCGGCCGTGGGCCGACAGCACGGCCGCAGATGAGCTCGCGGCAGGAGTCGGGGTCGCCCACGTCGACCTGATGGGTGCGCACGAGGCCGGCGGACGGGTGATCGCGTGACGAAGCGCTCAGCCGCCGCGTGGTCGCCGAGGTAGGCGGCGACCACGGTCGTCCCGGCGGCGGACAGTCGAGACGAGATGGCGGCACCTAACCCACGCGTCCCTCCGGTGATCACGGCAACGCGCTCGTTCGTGTCAGTCACTTTTCCGACTCGCGGCACGTTCGGAGTGACGTTGGACCGTTGCTCGCAGCTCCGGGGTGTCGAAGCTCTGGGACTCGGCGTCGAGGGCGGCCTCGAAGCCGGCCAGAGCCGCGCTTCGAGCGCGAGGTTGAGGGCGCGTTTGGTGGAGCGGACGGAATGGGGAGAGAGGTCGGCCAGACGATCGGCCAGCATCATTGCTTCCGCCAGGAGGGTGTCGGGCTCCACCACCCGGTGGACCAAGCCCAGCCGGTGGGCCTCCGCCGCCGGCATGCGATCGCCCGTGAGCAGGTAGGCGCGGGCCGCAGGGATACCGGCCAGGAGGGGCCACAGGATCGCGCTGCCGTCGCCGGGCACCAGGCCGATGCTGACCCTCGGTTCGGCCAGGTAGGCCCCTTCCGCCATGAGCACGATGTCGCAGAGCAGGGCCAGGGTGGCTCCGGCGCCGACGGCAGGGCCGTTCACCGCGGCGATGACGGGAACCTCGAGGGCGACCAAGGACCAGAAGAGGGATCGGCTTCGGTTGAGCACGGCCTGTGCGCAGGTCGGGGTCCTCCTGCATCTGTTCGATGAGACCAAAGTCGCCTCCGGCGCTGAAGGCGTCACCGGCTCCGGTGAGGACGACGGCGCGCACCTCGGGCTCGGCGGCCACGAGGCGCACGGCCGACAGCATCGCCGCGTGCAGGGAACCATCGAGGGCGTTCCGGTTCGCCGGTCGGTTGAGAGTGAGCACCCGCACCCGTGATCCTTCGCTGCGAAGGATCTCGTCGGCCGCTGCCCTGTTCGTTCACAACTGCACCAGCCGCGGCGCCGCGCCCCGTTCGATGAGTCGCCGGCCCACCAGAGGGGCAAGCTCAGTGCCACTGCCCAGCATCCGTTCGAGGACGACCGCTCGCTTCATGAAGTGGTGGTAGGGGTGGTCGGCCGTGAATCCGATCCCGGCGAGGAACTGCTGGGTGTGGGCCGCCGTCACCCCGACGGCCTTGCCCGTCACCACCTTGGCCGTCGCGGCGGCCAAGAGCAAGGTCATCGCTTTCCCAGGCGCCGGTGGTCATGCAGTCGGCGGCCGTCGTCGCCACGTGGGCCTCGACCAGCTTGTGGCGCACGGCCTGGAAGGTTCCGACCAGCCGGCCGAACTGCGCTCGCTCCGACACGTGTGACACGCGCCTGCTCAATCATGACGCCGAGGGCAGCCACGATGTGCCGGCACAGGGCCAGCGCGCCCCGAGCCTGCGCGGCCTCCCACCACGTCGGGCCAAGGTCGCCCTCGGCGAGCACCTGTCATTTCGCCCGTGGTGCCGGACACGGCGTACACCCCGAGGCCGGGATCGAGACCCTGACGCCGCTCGATCTGCACGTCGTCGGGTTCGAGAGCGACGGCGACGATGTCCCCGCCGGCGAGGACCGCACCGCGGCGACGAGCGTGGCTGCCTCGTCCCGCGGTCCGAGGAGGATGCCCTCGATCGTGACGCCCCCGTCCTCCAGCGTGCCCGGCGCAGGCGCGGCCCGGTCGGGGCAGGACGACGTTGACCGGGCCAGCGAGGCCGAGCATCTCGACGTCGGCGGCCAGGACGTCGTGCAGCGCCGCAGACCACGTCCCCGTCCGGCCTTGCGCCTCGAACAGCGCGGAGATGGCCTCTTCGGGGATGGGCGGCCAGCACGTCGCGCCACCCGAATGCGTCCAACGCGACGGTCAGCTGCCCCGTCCGTTCTGCTGCAGCCAACCCGAGCAGCGTCTCGTTGAGCAGCGTGCGCTCATCGGGGTCCATCAGGGCACCCTGGGCAGGTCGAGCAGGCGCGAGGCCACGATGTCCCTCTGGATCTCGCTGGTGCCCCCGTAGATCGTTGCGGCGCGGGAGTACGCCCATTCCTTGCGATACCGGTCGGCCAGGGGTGAGTCATCCAGCTCGATCACGCCGTGCAGCACATGGCGGGCGGCCTCGAACACCGCCTGGTCGGCGCGCGGCGATCAGGATCTTGTCGATTGAGGACTCGGCGCCCCGCAGCTCGCCCGCGGCCACCTGTCGCTGGGTGGATCGTGAGCGGGCCCGCAGGGCGGAGACGTCGGCGAAGGCATGCCCGATCAAGCGCTGCGCCATCACATCGTCTGCATCGGCCTCCTCGGCGATCCCCTGCAGATGGTGGAGGAGCCAACTGGCCCGCTGCCAGAAGATCGGTCCTCGCTCGCAGGCCAGGATGTACTGCGCGACCAGCCAACCTTCCCCCGGAGCGCCCAGCACCCGGTGGGCGGGGACGCGCACCTCGTCGAAGAACGTCTCGCAGAATTCGTCGACCCCGGCCATCGTTTCCAGCGGGTGCACGGCAATGCCGGGGGAGTCCATGTCCACGAAGAACGCGCTGATCCCCGTGGAGCCTGTTCCGCGGCCCTCGGTCCGTGCCAAGACGACGCATCGGGTGGCATGGTGGGCCCAGCTCGTCCAGAGCTTCTGCCCCTGGATCACCCACCCGTCGCCGTCCCGGGCGGGCGGTCGTGCGCAGCGATCCGAGATCGCTCCCCGCCTCGGGCTCGGAGAAGCCCTGACACCAGGTCTCGTCGCCGCGGAGCAGGGGCGGAACCACCTGCGCCGCCAGCGCGGCATCGGCGTAGGCGATCACCGCGGGGCCGAGGACCTCCGTCATGGAGTAGGCGGCGCTGTGCACCAGTCCGCGGCCGGTCAGCTCCTCACCGAGCACCGCCCGGAACAGTGGGTTCCCGCCGAGACCACCGACTTCGACGGGCCAACCCCAGCGCATGAAGCCGTGGTCGAAGAGCAGCTGCTGCACGCGCCGCTGATGGGAGAGGAGTTCCTCCGTGCTCCCGTGATCACAGTACGGAGGCTCCAGCTCGCTCCGCCGAGCGTCGATCCACGCCACCACCGCGTCGCGGAACTCGGCCGTCGATGCGTCGCGGAAATCCCCGACTTCTGTGGTGCGGCCGCCCATCGTCCACCCCTCGATCTCACGCCGGGCCGTGCGGTTGCTCCCAAGCCGGCTCGGGCTCGCTGCATAGTACTATACCAAACGGATCATGCCATTCTCATGGCGGCGGACGCGCCAGCCTCATCGACGAGAAGGCCGCCGAACCGCTCGCTCACGTGAAGTCGGAGCCTCCGTCGACGTTGAGATGCGCTCCGGTCATGTACGTATTCGCCTCCGAGGCGCAGAAGGCCACGACCTCAGCGACTTCTGCCGGATCGGCGACGCGTTCGAGATCCACTGCGGAGCCGTAGCGCTCCGACATGACCCGGTAGGCGTCCTGCCGGTCGTCTGGGTCTCCGTTCGCCGCTCGGACCGCCGCTTGGATCGGGCCGGTGAGGACCGGACCCGGCGCGACGGCGTTCACGAGGATGCCGTCGGCCGCCAGACTGCGAGCCAGATTCTTCGTGATGCTGGCCACCGCCGCCTTGCTCGCGGTGTACCCGATCAGAGCGGTGCTCTGGTGTTGCACCGAAATGGCGGTGATGTTGACGATCCTGCCCCACTCCGCCCGGCGCAGCAGCGGCAGGGCATGGCGGATGCAGCGAACTGCAGTCAGCGCACCCTGGTCGAACGACGCGCAACCAGGCTTCGTCGGACAGATCCTCGAACCGGCCCGCCCCGATCGGTCCGACGGCGTTGACCAGCGCGTGGACCTGGCCCCACTCGTCGTCGATCTGGCGGAAGGCGATCGGCGACATCGCGCCTCATCGTGACGTCGGCCCGGAGGGCGAGCATCGCCCCCGCCCCCGCTTCCTCGACGGCGTGCCCTCGCCCGCTCGAGGGCGTCGGCGGTCCCGACCGAGGATGGCGATTCGTCCGCCGCCACGAGCGAGGCGCTCGGCAACCGCCAAGCCGATGCCCCTCGACCCACCGCTGATGACACTGACTGCCCCTGTAGTCATGGCTTTCCTTTCAGTAAAGTGGTCTCCTACTATAACAACATCTATCTTCTCAAAGGGGGCGATGGCGGGGGAGCGGACGTGACACAGGCCTCATCCCGTCATCCGTCGGGAATGTGCTGGAACAGGCACTCGAACGGACCCCGGGCACGAGGCGCTGGTGTGCGCCGACGCGCGGCTGAGCTACGAGGAGCTCGATCGCGAGGTCGAACGAGCCGCCGGCGCCCTGGCAGCCAGCGGCGTCAGGAAGGGCGACGTCGTTGCCGTCAGCCTGCCCAACACCAGCGAGTCGTCATGACGTTTCATGCGGTCGTGCGGCTGGGCGCAGTCTGGTTGGGCGTCAATCGCAACCTCGCGCCTCCCGAGAAGCACTTCATCCTGCGCGATGCCGATGCGAGCCTTCTTCTGGCGTCTCCCGACGTCGCTGAAGCCCTCGAGCAGAGTTCTGACGCCGGCTCGACGCCGCTTACCGTCGTCGTCTGGTGCAGGACGCCAGTTCTTGGACTGACATGGTCGACGCCAGCCCGAGCCGCTACCGCCGGCCTCTCTGCCGGCCGACCGACGCTGCCGGTATCGCCTACACCAGCGGCACCACCGGTCGGCCCAAGGGAGTGGTGCACTCCCACGAGAATCTGCTCCTCCCTGGTGCGATGCTGGTGGAGGCTCGGCATTTCGGGCCGGATCTGCGAAAGGGCGACTGTGCTGTCCTCACCATCCTCAACATGCAGGTCACAAGCACGCTACTCGTAGCCCAGGCAGGCGGAACCCAGATCGTGATGGACCGGGTCGACCCCGTCGGCGTTGCGCCGTGGATCAAGGGCGAATCGATCAACTCGTGGTTCGGTGTTCCGACGATCCTCCAGGGTCTGGTCGAGCCGACGGAAATCGCCGTTGAGGACCTGGCGCTCCCTGACCGACGTCTGGACGGGCGGGACGTACCTTCCCGAGCCGATACGCGACGCGTTCGAGGGGCGGTTTGGATGTCGAGTCTCCGCGACCTACGGCCTGACCGAGGCACCGACGATCGTCACCATCGAGGATCGTGACGAGGCACGGGTCGCCGGATCGAGCGGCACGCCACTGCCGCATCTGGTGGTGGAGATCCGTGACGGGCGGACCGTGCTGCCCGTCGGGCCAGACAGGCGAGATCACGGTCCGGGCCCAGGAGGACGGCCCATGGGCCCGGCTCTATCGGCCCATGCTCGGCTACCTGGGGCATCCGGAGGCGACGGCCGAGACGGTCCGGGACGGCGTTCTCTATACCGGAGACGTCGGTTACCTCGATGCGAAGGGTCGGCTCTTCGTGCGGGACCGGAGGAACGCGCTCATCCTTCGCGGCGGGGCCAACGTCTACCCGGCCGAGATCGAACGGGTCCTGCTCGAGGTGCCGGGCGTGCGCGGTGCAGTCGGTGGTGGGCGTGCCGGACGAGCGCCTGGGGCAACGCGTGGCCGCCGCCATCGAGGCCGACGAGGGATGCACGCTTGACGTCGAATCCCTGTCCGGCCATTGCGCGTCACAGTTCGCGCGCTACAAGGTGCCCGACTTCTGGAAAGTCGGGACTTTTCCCCGCAACGCCATGGGCAAGGTCGTCCGAACAGAGCTCGAGCGGTGGTTCACCGAGATGGCGGGCGCAGCTCCCTAAGGCACCGCTGGCGCCGGCGAGTCAGTCCTCCCGGACGCCGATACCCGAAGAGCAGAAGGTCCACAGGTCGGCTGCGCTGACCCATCCTCGTGCTCCCCCTCGCCGCCGAGGATCCGCGCGTGAACGGTGGCCAGGACGGTGTGGTGCAACAGGCGTGCCGCCGTCTCGGTGCTGAGGGACGGATGCAAGCGACCGGACGACTTGGCGTCGCTGATGAGCTCGACCACGAGGTCGATCTGCGGCTTGAAGGCCCGCTCCAAATCCTCGGGCCGGGTTTCGATCAGCCGGTTGCTGTAGGTGGTGAGTGCTCGTGACGCCGGCCCGGGATTCGAGGTCAGCTCGTAGATTCCCAGCACGTAGGCCTTGACGCGCTCGATGGGGTCGGACTCCGCCTCGCACTTGGCGCGCATCCGCGGCACGACCTCGGTGGCCAGGATGGTCTCGTGCACAGCGACCAGGAGATCGTCCTTGCTGGCGAAGAAGTTGTAGAACGTCCGGATCGACATCCTGGAACGGTCGACCACGTCTTGCACCGTGAAATCGATGTTGCCGCTCTCGCCCATCAGCTCCATGGCGGCGCCGACGAAGCGATCGGTGCGCTCCTGTGCTCTGGCCCGTGGGCCCTGGAGGGAGCGCTCGATGCTCAGGCGCTTCCACTCGGGCATGGCGTTGTCACCGTCGACCTCTTCGATCGGCTTGGTCTCCTTGACACCTGCCATCTCATCTACATCCTCGGGATAGGCCGACCGGGTACTTCGGTCAATCGTGCTTCTTCCTCAGCGGATATCCGGTTTTCGAGCCTACTGCGAACCCTCTGACGCTCCGACCATGCCTCACGTTGCCGGGCCAGGGACAGCCCGTGACACTCGGGCGAGGAACGCGTCGATGGCGGTGACGACTTCCGCTCTGTGGTCCTTGTGCACGGCGTGTCGGCCGCCTTCGATCACCACGATCTCGGTGCGCCCGTGCGCATCTCGCATGACGTCCGCTTGCCGGAGGCGACGGGGGTCGTCGTCGCTGCCCAGAACCAGCAGCACCGGACAGGCGATCGCTCCGATGGCTTCGAGGTCCGCCTTCGGCCGTGCCGCCGCCCGCTCGCAGAGCTCCAACATCATCTCGAGCCAATGATCCGGACCGTGGCGTTCGGCGTGCAAGGCGCGCAGGGTGGCGGGCCATCGTGACTCGAACTGCGCACGGGTGGGCACACTCGACTTTGGGTCGCCGAGACCCGGGCTCAGCAGGATCAGGCTCGCCGCGGTTCGGGGATAGACAAGCTCGAGGTCGAGTGCCGCTTCGGCGCCGAAGGAAAAGGCCAGCACATGTGGTCGCTCGAGATGTTCATGGGAAATCAGTGCGAGCAGGTCGGGGTCGACGGCCTCAATGCTCATTTCGCCCGGCTCGGTAGTCCGACGCACCGTGACCCCGCAGGTCGGGGATGATGAACCGATACCGGGCCTTGAGGGCATCAGCCACCTTGGACCATTCGTAGGCGCCTGCTCCTGTCGCACCGTGCACGCAAAGCACCGGGGGACCGGATCCGCGGACCTCATAGTGGAGGTTCAGGCCATCCCGGTTGTAGGTCGACATCGCGGCTACGTCCCTCAGCGAGCCGAGGAGCTGGAGCTCGCGAGGACCACCGTTCGCATGACACGTCCGAGCTGCAGGTCCATCAGGTCGACCGAGCCTTCATGGCGGCCAGGTCGGCCATGACGGATGTCGCGCCGTTGGTGTGGGCGATGGCGCGAGCGTGACCGAGGTGATGGATGTCGAAGTTCGTCGAAATGGTCTGAGAGAAGCCCATTGCATCGACTGCACTGTTGATGGCTCGCTTCGCGAGCCGGACGGCCCACGGGTCCATCGCGGCGATCTCGGCGGCGAGGCTCAGAGTCCGTTCCTCCAAGGTGTCGAGTGCCACCACTTCGTTGACCATGCCGCACTCCCGGGCTTGCTCGGCCGAAAGTGAGGATGCGGTGAACAGGATCTGCTTCGCTCGACGCGGACCGAATTCCCAGGGGTGAGCGAAGAACTCCACACCGGGCATCCCCATGAGGCCCACGGGGTCGGAGAACTGCGCGTTGTCGGCTGCAACGATCAGATCACAGGGCCAGCAGAGCATGAGACCGGCGGCGATGCATTTACCCTGCACGGCGGCAATCGAGGGCTTGACCAGATCGCGCCACCTCCGTGCGTAGTGCAGGTAGCCGCGCTCTTCCCAATCGAAGTAGGTGTCGACGGTGAGCGCTCCGTCGACTCGTTGCGGACCTAAGGAGGGGTCACCCCCTCCTGTCATGTCGTGCCCGGCGGAGAAGTGCTTCCCCTCGCTGCGCAGCACCACGACCCTGACCTCAGGATCGCGATCCGAGAGGCTCCATGCCTCGTCGAGTTCCTGCAGCATTTGTGGATTCTGCGCATTGGCAGCTTGCTGGCGGTCGATGGTGATGACGGCGATACCGTCGTTGACGGTGTAGCGAACGAATTCGGCTTTCACAGCATCCTCCCCGAACGAACTGGTTGTCCCTACAACACCGCGCAGGGCCCCGAAGCACACGGCACCCTCGGTGGTTTCAGCATGTAGAACAACTGTCGCTGTGGTTAATAGTGATATATCCCTCTTGGAAGAAGCGTACTTTACCGAGCGCTCTGGTCTGGTCCCGGACCTGACTCAGCGGGATCCCTCCACCAATTGCGACGTGGGGGTGGGCGACCTTCGCTCCCTCGCCCGCCAGTGGTCGACGCCCCGATCCGGCTAGTGGTGCGCAAGTCTCGGCACCGTCAGAAACGTCGCCCCGGGGGCGGGTAGTACGATATTTACGTGCTGAAAGCAACTATCCCGACTGATCTGGAGGCGGCAGGGCGGGCGGCCCTTCCAATCGACCGGTTCGACGAGGCATTGCAGACTGTCGCGCGGTCGATCACCCAGGTGCGCGTACACGAGCGGCTCCTGCGATTGGCTGGCGTCCGGCTCGACCGAGCCGGAGCCACGTTGCTCTTCAAGCTTTCCGCGAAGGGCGAGTCGCTCCGAGTCACCGATCTGGCAGACACGTTGGGAGTCGACACCCCGACCGTGACGCGCAAGGTCCAGCAGCTCGAGCGCGACGGGATGGTCGTGCGCCAGTCCGACCCTGACGACCGTCGAGCCTCGAGGATCCGGCTGACCCCCGCCGGTCGCCGAACCATCGAACGGGTACGGCGTGCCCGCCGAGATTGGCTCGACCGGCTCTTGCAAGGTTGGAACGACGACGACCTGTGCGACTTGGCTGACTTGCTCAGTCGTTTTGCGGAGAGTCTCAACCGAGACATGGACGAGGCTCGTGACTGAGCTGGCGACGGCCCCAGTGGACGAAGAGGCTGCAGGCGCCGAGCACCGGCGGATCCTGGTGATCCTCGGCGCTCTCATGATGGGGATGGCGTTGGCCGCACTTGACCAAACCATCGTGGCGACGGCACTCCCTACCATCGCCGGCGACCTGCACGGGCTCAACCACCTGTCTTGGGTGGTCACCGCCTACCTCTTGACCACCTGCATCTCGACCCCGCTCTGGGGAAAGTTGGGTGACCTCTTCGGCCGCAAAGCCCTCTTCCAGCTGGCCATCGTGATCTTCCTGGTCGGCTCGGTACTCTCCGGGCTGTCCCAGTCCATGGTCGAACTCATCGCCTTCCGGGCGATCCAGGGGGTCGGGGCTGGCGGACTCATGGTCGGGTCCCAATCCATCATGGGCGACGTCGTGTCGGCCCGGCAACGCGGCAAGTACATGGGCTACTTCGGCGTTGTCTTCGGAGTCACCAACGTGGCCGGTCCGCTCCTCGGAGGCTTTTTCACCGAGCACTTGTCATGGCGCTGGATCTTCTACATCAACGTTCCGCTCGGCATCGTCGCCCTGTTCGTTGTGGCCGCCGTGCTCCACCTCCCAGTCAAGCGGGTACCGCACAAGATCGACTGGGCCGGCACCGCGTTCCTCTCGGTCGGGGTCACCTGCATCATCCTGCTCACCACGTGGGCCGGTTCTGAATACTCCTGGGGTTCTCCCATCATCATCGGCACCGGGCTTCTCGCTCTGATCACGCTGGGCATCTTCTGCTTCATCGAGACCAGGGCCTCTGAGCCCATCATTCCCCTCTGGCTCTTCAAGAACCGGACCTTCACCGCCACCTCGGGCGTCGGGTTCATCATCGGTTTCGCCATGTTTGGGGCCATCATCTACCTGCCTTTGTACCTCCAGATCGTCCATGGAGCGTCGCCGACCCTCTCAGGTCTCGAGCTCCTACCCATGATCGGCGGGATGCTGATCACCTTCATCTCGAGCGGGCGCATCGTGACCCGCACCGGTCGCTACAAGGTGTTCCCGATTGTGGGGACGGCCGTCCTCGCCCTCGGCCTGCTCTCGCTCACCCAGCTCGGCCCGCATACTCCCTACGGGGAAGTAGCAGTCTTCATGTTCATCACCGGGCTCGGCATAGGTCTGGTCATGCAGGTCCTGGTCGTCGCCGTGCAAAACGCCGTGCCGTACTCTGCGTTGGGAGTGGCCACGGCAACTGCGACGTTCTTCCGGACGATCGGAGGAGCCTTCGGGGTGGCCGTGCTCGGTGCCGTCTTCGCCAACCGTCTGGTCTCACAACTCAGGCTCCACGCGACGTCCGCCGAACTCAAGCTGGTCAGCGGCTCGAACGTCACCGCGAACCCTGCGCAGATCGCCCATCTTCCGGCCGCCCAGCGCACGTTTGTCGTCAGTGCATTCAGTCACTCAATCGAGACGACATTTTTGGTCGCTGTGCCCTTCGTCGTGCTTGGCTTCGTCTTGAGCTGGCTCATCAAGGAGATCCCCTTGCGCACAACTGCGTTCGTCGCCACTCGTCGGCCTGACGGTCAACAACCGCCCGGGAGCGATGAGGGTGCAGCTGTGGCCGACGAATCGATGGCACCATCACCGGTGGCCAGCTCTGCCTGGGAAGCCCTCTAGCCGAGGGACCCATCTGCTGGATCCCCACTGGGGGATAATTTCCCAGACCCGGAGACTCCTCGCCGATCCTCGGGCCTGACGGGCATGCAACATGGTGGACCCGTATCCGGTGTGTCCCACGATCGGGATTCACACAGACAGCCAGCGGCGATGCGCACGTGTCCGGGTCAACCGGACCCGGGCGCAGCGAGGTCGGACGCCGAAGGGCCCATTGATTTGATGTACTTGTCGGTCGATGAGATCTTTTGCCGCCCAAAAATTATGGAAATACTCGTCGCCAGTCTTTCGTGGGCTCGCGTCGGGTTCGGATCGTTTTCACCTTCTGAGGGCTGAGAGTCTCGAAGTGACTGGCAGCCGGCCGGAACACTCCGGAGCAACGGGCGAAGCCCGCGGTCGGAGGCTGCCAACGCCCCGGGCCTTCCGCCCGCCGGGGTTGCACCGAATCGCCGCAAGACCCGACAAATGGGTCGACGAGGCCGGCGGCTCCATGGACGACCCGGCTGTACTGGAACGCTTGCGGCGGCTGGCGATTCCTCCAGCGTGGGTTGACGTATGGGCGTCTGCCGACGCCAATTCGTCGGTGCAGGCCACGGGCGTCGACCAGCGTGGTCGGACGCAGTACCGATACTCACCTGCGGCCAGAGATCTTGCCAGTGACGACAAGTTCGCCCGCATGATTCTGTTCGCGTCGGCCATTCCTGCCCTGCGCCTTCAGGTTGAGCGCGACATTGCTCAATACCGCAAGGATCCTTTCGGCGCACCCGTCGTGACTGCCGCCATGGTCAGGCTTTTGGAGCGGGGTTTGCTCCGGATTGGGAACGATCGGTATGCCCGAGACAATCACACCTACGGACTGACGACGCTTCGGCGAAACCACGTCGAAACGCGTGGTTCGACCATTACCTTTCATTTCGTTGGCAAGGAGCACCTCGCGCACGCGGTTACGGTTCACGACCGGGCGACGGCCAAGGTTGTGGGCGCCCTCGTGGGCGCGGCGAGCGACGACGCGCAGCCGATTTTCGCCGTCGCAAGTGAGCGCGGAACGCATCACGTGACGAGCGCCACGGTGAACGCCTACCTACATTCGCATACCCAGGCGCCGGCAAGCGCCAAAGTGTTCCGCACGTGGGGCGCCACGGTTGCAGCGGTTGCGGTTCTTGCTGGAGCCGAACCGCCAACGGGCGAATCGGCAAGGTCGCGGGAGCGACTCGCCATCGGGGCGGCGGCGACGTTGCTGGGAGATACACCGGCTGTGACTCGTACCTCGTATATCCACCCTGCCTGGATCGACGCGGGCCGTTCTGACTCGATGGCGGCTGCGATCGCAGGATCCTCCGATCGCCTTGGAACGAGTGCTGTCGCGAGTCTCTTCACTGATCCAGGGGTACAGGCAGCGGTCCTTTCCGGAATCACCGGTACGACCTCGGAAGATGTCGGCCGAGACGAGAAATAGTAGGTCGGAGGAATGTTCTTTTCTGTTTGATGTCTCGCCAGATCGCCAACTGGTACGTCCATCGTGATTTGAACCCGGCACCTGCGGATGAAGAGCCCCAAGCCGAGGAGTCCGCTCTCTCGCCATCCCTCTGTGAACTGGCGGGGTCAGAGGCGATCAATGCCCTCTGTATGTCTCCTACCCTCACTCGATGAAGCCCAGATGCCTCCTTGGGCCAGTTATTCCCCCGCGCGCCAGTGGCGGTAGAGCTCGGTGAGCTCATCCTGCGCTTGGGGGGAGAGGTCCTCGGGTTCGATGGTTCCGCTGAGACGAATGGTGACTCGGATCTGCTCAAGGTAGGCAGAGCAATTGGGACACGCCTCGAGGTGGGTCCGCAATCGCCGTCGCTGGCGCCGCGACAGGGCCCCTTCGAGGTAGTCCGTGAGGAGCTCAATTGCCTCTTGGCAGACAAGATCTCTCCGCCGCAGTATCGGCATCCTCAGGCCCTCCCCATCTGCTCTGTAAGCATCTCACGCAGCCCAGCTCGGCCGCGGTGGAGAAGGACCCTCTGGTTGCCGGAACCGACGCCGAGGACGTCGCTCGCTTCTTCGCTCGAAAGACCCTCAACGTCGCGTAGAAGCACCACAGCACGCTGCCGAGACGGCAGCCGGTCGAGTGCCGATCGCAGCGCTGGAGCTACTGAAGCGGCAAAGACCCGGTCGTCCACGTCATCGTCCCAGGCAACGACCGGTTGGATCCATTGGCCCGAAGAATCAAAGAACGCGGGATCGACCGAGGGTCCACGATTCGGCCTGCGGCGCGACTCACCGGCGTTGGCGGAGCGGACGCGATTGACCAAGATCCGGAACAGCCACGTCTTCAACGATGAGCGGGCTTCGAACCGCTCGATCCCCTTGACAACGCTCATCCACGTGTCTTGGACGGCTTCCTCAGCGACCGCATCGTCGTCGACCATGGATCTGGCCAGCCGGAGCATCGGCATCTGGTACAGGTGCACCATCATGACGAAGGCGCGCTCGTCACCGTCACACAGACGGGCCACCAGCTCGCTTTCGGACTCCATGAGACAGATGGTAGGGCGCATTGACCCGAGGATGGACGCGGGATTGGCCTCTGCTCGTGCGCTGTACTCGGCACCCAGGTGCTCACAACATGCCACGCAATTCAGTCCTCTGCATCGGTGAGTCTGTTACGTCGACACGCATTCGAAGTTTGCCGTGTAACGCGGGACGCCTTCTCGAGGACTGTATCTACAGCAACCCGACAATAGGAGGAGACAGAATGAAAGCCCTTGCCCGATTTGCCCTGGCCGCAGGAGCGGCCGTTGGCCTATCTGCGGTGGCCTTGCCAGCCGTAGCTGGCGCGGATCCTGCGCCACCCATTCCTGCCTTCGGTCAAGGTGGCGATCAGGCCGTGTTCGTGCAGACGGACAACACGGCTGGAAACCAGATCGTGGCATACCACCGCAACGTCAATGGGACCCTCGCGCCTGCCGGAACCTACGCCACCGGCGGACTCGGTGGCGTGCTCAACGGCTCGGCTGTCGACCACCTCGCTTCGCAAGGCTCGCTGACCTACGACGCCTTCCACAACCTGCTCTACGCAGTCAACGCCGGCAGCAACACGGTGTCGGTGTTCTCGGTGTACGGAGATCAACTCTCGTTGCGTCAGGTCATCAACTCGGGCGGGCAGTTCCCTGTCAGCGTGGCCGTTCACGGCAATAACGTTTACGTTTTGAACGCGCTCAGTGCCAACGTGCAGGGGTTCGTCTCATTCTTCGGCCGCCTCTTTCCGCTCCCCGATTCGAGCCGCAGCTTGGGGATCACGGTGCCCAGCAACGCGAACCAGTTCACGAACACACCTGGTCAGGTCGCCGTCTCACCCAACGGGACCGAGTTGATCGTGACCACCAAGTTGAACAATGACGACATCGATGTCTTCCACATCGGGTTCTTCGGAACACTGTCGCCATCTCCGGTCGTGACCTCGGACCCGGGTGGACCGTTCGGCGTGACTTTCGACGCGGCGGGTCATCTTGTGGTCGCGAACACCGCCTCAAACTCCTTGGCCACCTACGTCCTGGAGCCCAACGGCACAGCAGCGGCAATCGACACGGTCCTCGACGGACAGGCCGCAACCTGCTGGGTCACTGGGGCTCAGGGGTCCTTCTTTGCCTCGAACGCGGGGAGTGGCGATGTCAGCCACTTCCAGGAGCAGCCGTTCTCGGGAGTCCTCGCTCTGGCGGGTGAGACGCCGACTGACGCGGGCACGGTCGACGCATCGGCTTCTCCCGACCAGCAGTTCCTCTACGTCCAGACGGGTGCGAACGGCATCGTGGACGAGTTCCACGTGGGCCTCGGCGGCTCGCTGACTGCTATTGGCTCGGTGACCGTGCCGGGCGCAGTCGGGGGTGAGGGTATCGCCGCCCTCTGAGCACTGCCTGCCATTGCGCCACCGGCGCCGGGGACTAGGTGTTCCCGGCGCCGGTGCGCACCGAGAGGCATGAACGCATGATGCCCGGATTACGACAGGCCGCGCGCTCGGCGCAGCACCGGGTGGTTCAGGGCTGTTGGCTACCCAGCGCCGCCTTTACCCGGGATCGGGGGCCGGGTTCGTGCACTTGTGAGATGCCGTTACCATGCTGCGTCCGTGACCGAGCTGCGACTCACAGTCACGAATCTTGTCCCGTCGATCCAAGCGAGTTCGGCGCCCACAGGGTCGCTGCCAACAATCCCCACAAGGGCATACCGCCCCGAAGCGTCAATCGAAAGGCCCTGAAAGCGAGCGCCGACGGACGCCGTTACAAGCACTCCAACCTGATTCCCGGTCGACGAGTCGAAAGCAATGATCCGGTCGGCGTGGCTCGCCGCGGCCCCGTAACAACTGCTGATCACCGCCACCTCATATCTTCGGGCAAGGAATGCGGGACTGGTGAGTCTGCAACTATTGACGGCGCGCAGCGAATCAGACTTGGCAAACGACTCGGCCCGCTGTACGAAGATGGTCACGGTACCGGTGTTCTCGACAGCAAGCCGGCTTCCATCCGGGCTCCAGGCGATTGCGTCGTCGCTGTTCGCAACAGCGATGGCTCCGAGGTCACTCGTCGATCCCGACGTCAGATCCGTCAGGTACAAGCTTGAGCCACCAGCGGCACCGTTCGGTTCGCATCCGACGCCGACCCACGCCAGTTCGTTGGAGGTTGGATTTGGAGAGGGCGAAGCCGCAAGAGTGCCAGGAACGGCGACGACGGTTGTCGGAGCAGAGGCACCAGAGGTGGGAACCCTGAGAATGTCCCCGCCACACGTTCCACTGGGCTGCGCGAAGAAAACTGACTGTCGATCCGCGGAAAATACGGCCTGTCCGTCTGGGCCACTGGGAGTCTGAGGGCTGAGCGTTCGGATCAGCGAACCCGATGCGGTCGAGTACACCCCGACGCCCCCCTTTCCGTCACCGGCGACATAGTTAGCGGGGAAACGGCGCGCTCCACCCGCCGCTTGCAACCTCGGGACGCGGGCATACGGTGGCTTGCTCCGTGGTGCTGCAGATCTCGTGAGAAGCCGAAGGCCAAGCACGAGCGAGGCAACCGCGATCAGGGCGACGCCAAGGGCCCAACGTCGACGGCGTCGACGGCGCGCTTCCTTGAACAGGGCTTCGGCTTGTGCGTTAGAGGCCTCAGCCGGCGGGGACTTGGTTAGCGTCACAAGCCACTTCCGTTCGACGGTCTCACAGAACTACTATGGCTAGTACCATATCTTCTGTCAACATCGACCGAACTGACCCGTTGCCCCTTCATGATCCTGCGGCGGCCGAGATCCGGCGGGCACTTGCCGAGGGCGAGGCCTGGCCTGAGGCGCGACGCCCACTCGTCAAAGGCAGCGCCGTCGTTCTCGGAGCGAACAAACACCGTATTGCGGAACGGCACATCCTTCGAGAAAGAGGCCTGCTTGTCGCAGGCGAACGAGGAAGATGAGGGGAAGGCACCTCAACGACTCGAGGCACGAGTTACGTCAATCTCATGAAGGGGCGACGAAAGAGGCCATCGTCCCCGGCGCTGGCAAGCGCCTGCTGCATAAAGTCACACGTGGGGGTTCTCCATCCGGTGGATGGATTTCGACTTCCGAAAGGGATTGTGTGAACTGCAACGAAGGAGCATTGCAACGTGACCAGCTACATCCCCGCCGACGATCGCTACCAGTCCATGACCTACCGCCGCTGCGGACACAGCGGCCTCCTCCTGCCGGCTGTCTCGCTCGGGCTCTGGCAGAATTTCGGTGACGACCGCCCTCTCGACACCCAGCGTGCAACTGTTCGCCGAGCCTTCGACTTGGGCATTACCCACTTCGACCTGGCCAACAACTACGGGCCCCCGTATGGCAGTGCCGAGACCAACTTCGGCCGGATCCTTCGTGACGACTTCCGCGATCACCGCGACGAACTCCTCGTCTCCACCAAGGCTGGATGGGACATGTGGCCGGGCCCATATGGCGACCTCGGTTCTCGAAAGCACCTCGTCGCCAGCCTCGACCAGAGCCTGCAACGACTCGGCCTCGATTACGTCGACATCTTCTACCACCATCACTTCGATCCCGAGACGCCCCTGGAGGAATCTCTGGGCGCGCTCCACACCGCTGTCATCTCCGGTAAGGCCCTTTACGTCGGTATTTCCTCTTACTCCGACCAGCGAACAGCCGAGGCCGTTACCATCCTTCGCCAGCTCGGCACTCCACTGCTGATCCACCAACCCTCGTACTCGATGTTCAATCGATGGATCGAAGAGCACCTGCTCGACGTCCTTGGCGCCGAAGGAATCGGGTGCATCGCGTTTTCAGTGTTGGCACAGGGGCTCCTCACTGATCGGTACCTCAATGGCGTCCCACAAGGATCAAGGGCTTCCAGAAACGGTTCACTTACTCGCGACATGCTCAATGAGGAAAATCTTGCCGGCATCCGGGCGCTTAACGAGATCGCCGCCGGGAGGAACCAGTCCCTTGCGCAAATGGCGATCTCCTGGGCCTTGCGCGACCCACGAGTCACTTCGGTGCTCATCGGAGCGAGCAGCGTCACCCAGCTTGAGCAAAACGTGACAGCCCTCGACAAGCTGGAGTTCTCATCCGATGAGATTGTTTCTATCGACCGTTATGCAGTCGAAGGCGGTATAGACCTGTGGCACACCCCAGCCTCGTCTTGAGCCTGGTCGGCACTTCCGGCGCCGCGTCGTTGACGCACCGAGGAAGAAGTCCGATTGATTGACGATTAGGGGTCCCAATCGGGGTGGCCTACGGACCTCCTGGAGTGGCTGAGGTTCCGGCCAATGCGGCAGAAAGACCCCTCAGGGCCGACTCATTGGTGAGATGGGTCATTATCGGCGTTGAGTATGCAACCGTCGCCAGCCTCCTGCTCGTGTCCGCCGTTGTTCTGGTGCGCACCGTGGCAAGTTTTCTGCGCTTTGAAAGTTCTTTTCCCGAAGCCGTGGTGGCCGCAATCGACGGGATCTTGGTTGTCATCATCCTCGACATCGCGCATACTGCTTTTGGTCACTTGCGATCTTCGACATTTCCGGTACGGCCGTTTCTAGTGATCGGTATTTTGGCCGGAGTCCGAGACATACTCAGCGCGTCAGTTCACTTGACGTTGAGCGGACCCGTGTCGCAGCGCTCCTTTTAGGACACGCTGATCTCACTCGGGGTCGGGGTTGGAGTCGTGGTATTCCTGCTCTAGGGATTGTTGATACTCCGATTCAGCGGTAACGTTGACGACGTACCACTAGGTGTGAGCGATGAACCGCCCTACCGCACGCGGATCCTGCGACGTAGAACGAATGGCGGCGATTGTCGCGAAGTAGGAAAGCGACGCTTTGCCGCGTCGATGACTGCCCAAAGATGGTGTCATCTTCGAAACCCACTCCTTGACGACAGTTCAACCTTGATGCGAGGCGGTCATTAGCTCGGCGAGATCTTCGGGCTCCAACATCGAAGGCGGCACGTCTGGCCCCCAGGCGTAGAGGGCGCGGAGCGACGGCTCCCATACGCCCGGCGTCCACAATTGGTCGTCGGTGATGGAATCCATATCCGAGTAGTACTCGGAGAAACTGCCGGCGGGGTCTCGGAGGTACCAGAAGAAGTTGGAGCCGATGAAGTGACGGCCCAAACCCCAGACGTGACGCTCCGGGTGCCCTTGAAGCATTGTCATTGCGCCGCGACCAACGTCATCCACATCATCGACCTGCCAAGACGTGTGATGGAGGAACGCCACAGGGGACGGCTGGAGCAGCAGGTTGTGGTGGTCGGTGGAGCACCGGATGAATGCCGCGATTCCTCGGACCTCGTCGCTGACCTTGAATCCGACTCCGTCTACGAAGAATCGTTGTGAGGCTTCTGGGTCAGGAGTCCCGATGACCACGTGGCCGAGTTTGCGGGGGCGGACGGGCTCTTGGCGCAGAATGGCTGGTGCACGAAGGTTCCGTCGTTGGGTGCTGCCTGGGCCGTTGGTCGGCTCCATCACTCTGGGTTCTTGTGTGAACCGAGGAAGGACCTTGACCACGACCCGAGCGCCACTGTGGATCTCGAGTGCGCTGACGCTGCTGGAATCGCGCTCGGTCGCGATCCCGAGCCTGGAGAGCTGGTCGGACACGCGAGCCACGTCGTCAGGGTCGTCGGCGCCGATGCACACCTCGAACAGTCTTCGGGTCGGGCTCTCGATGATGTGCAGCTGCTCGCCCCCGTCGCGGGTCGAAAATCTCGCACCGTTTTGGATCAGGCCGAATTCGGCGTAGTAGCGACAGGTGTCCTGGACGTTGGGAACGCCCATGGTGATCGATGACAGCTGGTGCAATGCCACGATGTCCTCCTCAGCTCGACCCGGGGTTCCTGCACCGGTTCGTCAGGGTGCCGATGCCCTCGATCGTGGTCGTAGATCACGTCGCCGTCGACGAGGAAGCGGATGACTGGTGGCGCCGACCCCTTCGGGCGTCCCGGTAAAGATGAGGTCTCCGGGGCTGAGGGTCAGGATGCTCGGAGAGATAGCTGATCAGGGTGGGGATGTCGAAGACCAGGTTCGAGGTGCGGTCGTCCTGGCGCCGCTCACCGTTGACGTCACAGGTGATCCGCAGGTCCACCGGGATCGGCGAAGGAGTCGGTGGAGACGACGACCGGGCCGATCGGTCCGTAGGTGTCCCGGGACTTGCCGAGGTCGAAATGGGCGGGGGTCGGCCGCGAACTGCAACGACCCGGTCCGAGATGTCCTGGCCGGCGGTGAGCCCGCCCACGTGGCCCCACGCATCGTCGGGGCTGATGTCTCGACCACCTCGGCCGATCACGACGACGAGCTCGGCCTCGTAGTCGTCGGTGCTCCCGCCGAGGATGACCGGGTCGCTGCGGGCCAGTCAGGCAGCTCGGGAACTTCGTAAAGACGAGCGGCGTCTTGGGCAGCTCCATGCCGGACTCTTCGGCGTGCGATCGGTAGTTGAGCCCGACGGCGAAGACGCTCCGGGGCGACGGGAATCGGCGGTCGTACGTCGGCGTCCCTGAGCCTGTCCGTCGGGCTCACTCGTGGCGATGGTGCTGGCCGCTCGGTGAAGATCGTCGAGCTGGCGCCACGCCTCCATCGGATCGTGGTGTACGACACCGCCAGCTCGACTCTCGACGCATCGAACCAACGCCCGTCGGCGAATCGACGAGCGCGGAACGGCCCTCCACGTTGGCGAATCGAAACGTCACGTTCCGTCGGGAGCGTCGGCAGCGTCCCAGGGCATGGACGCCGAGACCCAGTGGGTGAGCCGCTCCTCTTGGTCGTTGCGGTGCAGATGTCGTGGCGGCGTGACAAAGGTCGCGTAAGGCCGACAGCGAACGAGCACTCTGCCCTCTTCGTCTCCCATGGCCTTGACCATCGGGTCGAAACTCCGGTCCCAAGGGCCTCGCCCGACATCCGCTCCGCCACCGCCATCATGACGTCGACGAGGGTTTCGCCGTCGGGGTCGATCGCGGCGTCGCAATAGACCTGCAGGTAGGCGAACGGCCAGGTCTCGTCGAGGATGCAGAGGCTGACCTTGCTGTCTCGGCCTACGGCCTTGGCCTTCGCCCGATCGGCCATGGTCGCAACGAGCAGGTCGCCGTTTTCCGCAGGGACGTAGTAGACGACCGACATCGCGGGGCCATCGGAACGCCGGCCATAACCGAATACGCAGGTCCGGTGGGTCTCGACGAAGCGTCGTCGCTCGGAAGGCACCATGTCCCGGTCAGTCGGTGCCGGGAACGGATCCCTTGACAGCGGAAGCAACCGCACCGCCGCTCGATCCCGGTCTTGGTTTGTCGCCTCATCTGTTGCGCTCACGTCGGCTCCCTTGTTATCAAGTGATAATAACGCTACAGTTCAGGGCAATGGAACACAAGGGTGGCGTGCCGCGGAAGGTCCGGACTCGCCGCGGCAAGGGCTGACATCCGCGGAGCCCTCTTGGAATCGGCGCTGGTCGAGTTCGGGGCCAAGGGATTCGACGGGGCGTCCACGCGAGCGATCGCGCAGCGGGTCGAGGCTCATCAACCTCAGATCAACTACCACTTCGAGTCGAAGGAGGCACTCTGGACAGCGTCGGTGGACTACCTCTTCGGGCTCTTGGGAGAAGCCCTCGAGGGTGCGCTTCCAGTGGACCTGGCCGAAGGCGGTACGTCCGCCCTCATTGAGGGGTTCGCCGATGGGATTCGCCGATTCGTGCAATTCGCTGCTGAGCACCCCGAACTCAACCAGATCATGGTGCATGAAGGCACTGCCGCCAGTGATCGGTTGATTTGGATCACCGAAACACACATCAAACCGTTTTTCGACGCCATCGGGTTGGCCTGGCGGATGCTTCGCGACGCCGGCCAGGCGGCGCCTATCGACAGCGACATCCTCTACTACCTACTCGTCGGCGCTGCAACGCAGCCCTACGTCACTGCTCCGGAAGTACGACTTCTCGCGGGCCGGGATCCCCGCGACCCTGAGTGGATCAACGCACACACGGAGGCACTGGTCGCCATCCTCCTTCCTGGCCTTTCCCAGAGCCGTCGAACCATCGAGTAGTCGTAGGCATGACGATACGGCCCCAGGGCTATTGGCTTCATCCAGCAGTGCGCGACAGCTACAAACGAGCAGACAGCCATAAAACGCGGGGTCCGCGGTGTCGAATCCCCTGTTGCACTCCATTGCGAGTGAGCCCTCGAAAGCCAACCGCGGATTCGACTCCACCCATGCTGGTGATCGTCGCGTCACGTTCTTGTTGCGGTCCCTAATAGCGACCGGAGTGCCCTATAGCGTTCAAACGCTTCCGCGGTCCCACCAGGTAGAAGGCAGCGACAATTGCACCGATGAGTCCGAACAGGAGCCACCCGCCAACCATGCCGGCGATCCAAATCGCCTTCCATTTGCGTGCGAGGATGACAGCTGGACGCCTCGCTACATCGACTGATGCCCAAAGGACTATCCCGAGCGACGCAACGGTTATAAAGATCGACAGTTCACTGCCCATGTGTACCTCCCAGCGACGTGCGGGCATCTTTTTGTCCGAGTACCACGTCGCTTCAAGCGGAGTATGACCCCTCAACCTTCAGGCGCCATCAGAATTCCGTAAGGGTCGCCTCAGAAAGCGGCGTACTTCAGGATGATCCAGCTTCCTTATGGACGTAAGGCAAGTCTCGGGCAAGAGGATCATCCGCGAGGGGGACGACATGTGCGTACATTATCGACGCACCCCGGTGGAACAAGATCGATGACGTCACAGCAGTGGATCGGAGCTGGTTTCGCTGCTCCATGTCCGGGGCAGATTCAGAGCTGTCGAGCAGGCGGCCTACAGCAGCTTCACATGTACGGCCGGCACTCTGGTTACAAGAGTTCAGGAGCGCCGTCATGAGTGATTACGAAGCAACCAGCCCCCGGGAGATCCCACCCTCTGATCCCGAATCTGGCCAGACGTCAGGGCCAATGATTGTAGGAGGTGTGCAAAGCGTCACTGGCGCATCGCCTCTCCCGCGATCTTCATCCCGCTGGCCAGTCTCAGCGACCATGGCAGAGGCAGTATGGCCGCCACGGGTGCGGCGATCGCCGCCAAACATGAGGCGCGGATTCATCGTGGCCGCAGCCCTGATGGCTTCGATAACGGGATTGTTGGTCGGCCTGGGCGCGTCGTCCGCATCGGCCTCGCAGCCCGTACCGGCCGGCAGGTCCGCCGGACACCTTGGATCGGCAGGTGGAGGTTCCAACGCACGATCTGGACCGGCCGCCGGGGGATCAACCGGCACGGTTGGCAACGTGGCCAAGTCGAGCTTCATCCTGACGACGTCGGCGGGTCAGGAGGTGACTGTAGACGAACAGTCCTCGACGAAGTATGAGAAGGGGACGAACTCGGCCTCGAAGAGCGCCATAACCAAGGGCGAGCACATCCTTGTCCTCGGGACGGTCAGCTCAACCACCATCAAGGCCACGCAAGTCCTCGTGCAAACGACAGGCGGCGGATCGAAGCCCTCCACCGCCGCAACGGTGGCGCCCTTCAAGAAAGGTGCAGCGGAAACCTCAAAGCACGTCGGTCAGATTCCCGCCAGTTACAGCCAGGGGTCAGGGACGATCGTCAGCGGAACCACAGCCAATAAGGCGACGGAGGCTGCGCTGGCGGCCTATCCGGGGGGAATTGTCGACCGGGTGGTGAAGCTGAGCAACGGTGAATACGAGGTCCACAACATCGGCGTCAACTGGCCACACCACGTGTTCGTCAACCAGGACTTCAAGGTGGTCGGCGCCGAGTGATCGGCGAGGTGAGCTCCTACCGGATCCACAGTTCGAGGAAGGTCTGTGCAACTCCCGCGCACGCGATCTACACCGAAACGGGAGTCCAATCGTGCCCCAGCGCCGCATTGGAGCTGACTCGACCCACTAGCCGGTCCTGCGAGTGATCCTCGACACTGGAGCCACCGACGAACTCGTTGGTCACTTCGCGATCGAGTCGGTGTCACAGTCCGTACGCGACGGGTACAACGTGCGATAACGACCGCCGACGACCGTGAAGCCCGGTGTCCATTGTCGACACCGAAGAATTAGGGGCTGGCTGGCTGCCGTGGTTTGTCTCGCGGTCTGAACAGCTCAGCGATCCGAGCGGGAGGCTTGGTAGTTGTGATTTGTCGCTGAATCCTCAGGAGTATGTCCGCCGGAATGTCCGGCTGACTCCGCCCCAGGTTTGGGTGACGACGGCATGTCAGTGATATCCGACGTGACAGAAATCCTGGTGTTTTCTTCGGACTTTCCGCACAATGAGGGCAACATTGATCCAATTGCAGTGTACGGCGCCAAGCTGGACTCGCTACCGAGGGTGACGTGCGAGCGATTCTTGGCCGGGACAATGGCCGAATGTTTCGCTCGCATGGGTGATCCTCTTCCATTGGTCAGCTAGAGCGGACTATCTCCAACGTCGCCTCATGAATGAGTCACATACTTCGCTCCTCAATCTGCTTCTGCGGAACACTAGCTAACCGCGGACGCGCGAAATCGAGTCGGTAGCCGACGTGTGGAGGTGCCGATGAAATCGCAATCGCAATGCTTCCCCCTCTTCCGTCTCGCCCCCGTGGAGGGAAAGGGGGAGCTGCGGCTCCAGCAGACGATCGTGCAAAGGATTACTGCCTCTGACCTGACTGTTAGAAAGTGTGTGCTGAACTGTCCCTCACTGCCGCAAGCCCGGTGGCGAAAGGGGTCGACATGCGGGAGCGCACGAACGAAGTTGAGGTCGAGCGGGACGTCAAGGTCACGGCGTCGGATGGGACGGTGCTGCTTGCCGACATCTACCGCCCCGTGGGCATCGATGACGCCCCCACCATCTTGGAACGCACGCCGTACGGCAGGGCCAACTTCGCTTCGGCCATGGGCCCGGAGTTCGCCGCCCGTGGCTACCGCTACATCCTGCAGGCGTGCCGGGGCACGGACGGGTCGGGGGGTACACACAGCTACTTCGCCGAAGCGGGAGATGGCAGGGCCGCAGCAGACTGGATCGCCTCCCAGCCGTGGTTCAACGGCAGCATGGGCAGCTTCGGCGCCAGCTACATGGGCTTCACCCAGTGGGCGCTGGCCTCCACTAAGCCACCGCACCTCAAGGCCATGGCTGTCGCGTTGTCGACTTCGGTGCGGGCCTACTCTTGGTATCCGGGCGGTTCGCTCGCCCTCGAGGTGATCATCCCCTGGGACGTCGGCGCCACCCAGTTCAACAAGCAGGCCAACGCCACCCCAACCACGGATGTCTCCCCCGAGGGTATCGAGCAGCGCATGGCCGAGTTGAAGGCAGGCTTCGACCACCTACCTCTTGCTGAGGTCATCCACCGGCTCACCGGCGTCGACCTGCCGCTCTATCGAGACCAGCTCGCGCACGCCGGCGCCGGAGATGCTTTTTGGGATCCGGTGAACTTCCGTCCCCTGCTGGCGGAATGGACTGTGCCGACCCTGCTCGTGGACGGCTGGCACGACTACCCGCTGCCCGGCGTGGTGGAGGACTACGCCGTCCTGCGCGCGTCGCCCGCCCCCGTGCATCTGCGCATCGGCGCCGGCGGACACTTGGGCGGCGGCGGGGAGGGCGGAATGACCGACGCCCCACTGGACTGGTTCGATACTTGGTTGCTCGGTCGAGAGGAACTGCTCGGTCCCACACCCGTAAAGGTCCACGTGCAGGGTGAAGGCGGGCACTGGCGCGACCTGCCGGACTGGCCCCCTCGTTCAGAGCCGACCCGCTGGTACCTCCATGCCGGGGGCCATCTCGCGCCCGTACCGCCAGGGGCACCGTCGGAGCCCGACCGCTATCGCTATGACCCCGGCGACCCGACGCCGTCAATGGGCGGTATCGGCATGCTCACTGGGGGGACCGTCGACAACCGACCTCTGGAAGCCCGCCCCGACGTCCTCGTCTACTCCTCCGACGAGTTGGGCGAGCCTCTCGAACTCATCGGTCCGGTCGAAGCGCAACTGCACGTGAACTCAAGCCTGGACTACACTGATTTCTTCGTTCGGGTCTGCGACGTGTCACCTGACGGTCGGTCCGTCAACGTGTGCGACGGGCTGCAACGCTTCGACCCTGCGTCCGTCCGCCGGAACCCGGACGGGACGTTCACGGCGGCGGTGGCTCTGTGGCCCCTCGGTCACACCTTCGCCACCGGTCACCGCTTGCGGGTCCAGGTCTCCAGTGGAGCCCACCCTGTCTACGCCCGCAATCTCGGCACCGGAGAGTCGCCGGCCACGGCGAGCACCCTGCGGCCCGCCGAACAGGCGGTGTATCACGAGCCGAGCCGGTTGTCTTGGGTGACTCTCCCGCACTTCTCCGGCTGACATGGCGGGTCGGCGAAGCGGTGTGGGGGCCGCGGCCCGCCCCGCCGTTCCCGATTCGGCTTGGCGAAGGGCGCGCCCAGAGCACCGGGAATACTGGGTCGCGCTACCGACGCCCCAATCGCGATTGACGGGGCTGCCACAATGCCGTGCATGGAGCAACGAGACAGGCAGGATGGGTGATCACGATCTCGTTCGACAGCGTGCCGCTCCAGCGTTGCTTCACGCCGAGGCCAGCGGGCGGATCTGAGTTGTTCTCCACGACGCGATGGGTGAGAGAACGACGATGTCTAGCGGAGAGCGTTCAGTCCGCAATCCGAGGAATTGTGACACCTCTTAGCGGTGGAATAGCTCTGGTCTCGATGGTGAGGATAGGCATCGTAAGAGTGGGCCTCGGGGCGTGGTGCCAGTCCCGCGTAACGGCAGCCAGCCGACGTTCTGGCGGGGTGACCCATCGATCCATGTGAGCAGGGCCAGCGCGCTGCTCTGTCGTCTGTCCTTTCGGTGCGACGGAGCGAATTAAATGGGAGGATGCGAGGCATCAGAAGCTGACTGATTGGGAGGAAGGAACCATGGGCGCATGTAGGGCAGTGCTTGTGGCGGGAGGCATCGCTACGGTCTTGAGCTTGGGGTTGGGGGCAGAGGGTGCTGCCACCGCGGCCACGCCTGCTTTGCACATAAAGAACGCATCGGAATGGGTCGTCGAGGGCAAGAACGTCGGGTGTGAGGTCGTGATCTTCTCGTCGGGCGGCAGCTTCGCCGAGAGTGGAGGCAGCGCGACCGGCACCTGGCGTGGGGGCGGCGAGAATCTCGTCATGAAGTGGACGGCTCGTGGCGCGACTGGCTTGGTCTACAAGGGGAGATGGCGGTCGGCCGCGAAGAAGTACGCAGGCAAGTTCAGCGGAAATGCGAAAGGCAAAGGCAATGTCGCACCCGGAAGCGCCTGCTAAACGGAGGCAATGTCGTAGGCGCCGTGAGTCGGCTGGCGATCAACGCGAGCAACGACCGGAGGATCCGGGCCATGTCCGTTCCAAGCGCTCGAAGAGGCCGCCCGAGACTGGTTGCGGCCAGTCATTCGAGACCCATCGAGGTTAGAGCCGAGGCAACTCACCTCGATCCTGCCAAGGGTGAACCAGGTCACCGTGAGCGCGGACTTGACCATGACGTCTACGCGGCTACGCCGACAAGCGCGGACCGCTACCCGGAGCTAAGCCTTAGCGTGGCCACCGCGATGTGCGGCCACAAAACGTTGTTGAACAACAGAATTACGGTTTGGGAGTACTGGAGTTGGAGGTACGTGCGCTCGTCGCGGTAGGGATCGAAATCATCGCAGTCACATTCTCCGTTGTCGCCCCCGTGGCGATCGTCGTAATGAGAGTGGTGATAACCCGGAACCTTGACCCACTCGATCCAAAACGTCGCCTCCGCAGAAGTGACGAAGGCGTTTGGCAGCAATGTCGGAGGGTCGGCGGGATCGGCATTTAGCTCCTTGGCCGCTTGGGTCGGGATGCCGAGGAACGGGATCTGTGCAAGCGGATTTTCGACCTCCTGCGTTGACAGTTTTATCTTCACGTGGCCGAGGATCTCCTGGCCAACGAGAGCGTCCCGGAGCACTTGGTTGGGGTCAGTTATGTAGTCCTGGAAGCTTGTGGGGAACCCCACCCCACCCGGTACGAAAGGTGGAAGGGGCGAGTTCGACTGCTCGGTGACGGTTTGGTCGTTGTCGTTGTCGATCACGACTTCTGGGACGGTGTGCTGTGAGGACTGAAACGCGACCGGTGGAGGTGGTGGAGGCGGTGGCGGGATGATATTGACCGGCTGGATGCCGAGGCCTACACCCACCGCTGCGTTCGGAGGAGGCGCGGGATCGAACGTTGGCAGAAGGGCGATGGGATAGATCGGAGGGATGTGGGGCCTTCCCCGCTCAGGTCTGCGTTCGGGCTTAGGCCCCTGCATCAGGACATTCACGCCATGGGGGATGCTGCCCATCCGCACGATCGTGTCATGGTCGCAGTTGAGACTGGCGGGCACATTCATGAACAGGCCGGGCTCGATATGGAGCGCCTCGCCAGCATTCTCGTACGGGGGAGGGTCGTTGTCGCTGACCCGCTGGAGGTAGTGCAGGCCGTAGAGCTCGAGGTCCTGCTGAAAGACTGAAGGGTTCAGCGGACTAGGTGTCCCGAGGCCGCGGTTCGGGACTGCACCGGGGATGACGTGGAAATCGAGCGTTTCGTTGGTCAGGTTGAGTTGGAGGAAGCGCCTGGTCTGTCCGGCTTCGGCCAGGGGGCCCCCTCCTGGCCCCGGCGGCTGCGAATCAGGGTTATCGGGCCGCCACATCACAGTGAAGCCAGTACCTTTCCAACTACCCGGCAACAAACCCAGTGGGCCCAGGTGCAGCGCTGTGGTAATCGGCCCCGCCCCGTAACGGGGAGGTACCGAGCGCGGCCTCATGTCGTCACCGTTGCCTTCAAGTTTCCGGTCGTCCGTTGCCATCACAAACCTCCCTAAAGAGCGTTTTGACTGTGACTGACTCTTCGAGCAAACCAAAGCCAGTAACCCGGGCGTACGTCCCAAGTGGATACTGATTGGAAGAGCAAAATAACGAGCGACAACTCTTTCGAAATGAGTAATCGCGGTACCTACGGAAGCCTCAAGGACTATTTGCGTTTTAACACCAAGAAAGTGCTTCGTCAAGGAATTGTGAGTTTGTTGATCAACTACAAGACTCCGTGAGTGAAGACAGCGAACGGTCCTCGACAGCACGCTGCTTTCCGTGGCGGATGACAGCCAACAGGGATCGGTGAGCTGGACTTTGCGTATACGTCTGAGTGCATGGCAGGAATCCCCACAGGTTGCCGCTGCGTGAATGTGTTGGGAAGAATCCAAAGAGTTGGGATGGAACACTCCAGGGCCCGGTTGATGGAATGAACCGCAAGGTGGCTCAGAAAGAGCGTGTCAGCGGCGCAGGCCGCCACCTATCCAAGTGCCAACTATTGAGCGGTAGCGAATCCATCGGGCCAGACGTGCTGAGCGGGGTTTTCTAAACCAGACTCGGAGCAATTTGAGGTCAAGATCATGGCTAGATATGGGCTCGACCTCTGGGGCGGTTTGCCAGTCACTTCCCGGAGCTCGTAACCGAGACCTTTGGGACTCGCCGTGCCACAATCGTGCCACTAGCGCCGAGATCGGCCGAATACGCTGAACCAAAACAGACGTAGAAGATGCTTGAACTGGCCCGTTATGTTGGGTGTACAGCTTGATGCGTTCAGCGGACCGAATTGCAAAGGTGCGGTTCATCGGATCAAGCCCTGTTCTTCACTCAAAAACCGGCACGGCCATTGGGTGCCTGAGGTGCTCGATGCGAACACAAGCGGGGTTTGAGGGGCGAGTTAACGACGCGGTCGCTGGCCGAGAACGGTCCGTAGACCAGCTCCCACGCAACGCGCCGTCATCGCGACGTTGCCAACGTTGATCCGTCCTGTTCCACATGCGGGATTGATGCTGCCGACCCAGGCGTGGTGCGTGCCTATGCGGTCGACCTGCCGCTCGAAGCGTGTCGCAACGTGCTCGATGGGCCGCTCCACAGGAATTAAAGAGGGTTACGTCTGGTCCATCACCGTCTCAGTGGCCCGCACTGAAGTCGTAAGTCCCACCCCCGCCGGGGCTCGTGATGTGCGTCAGGGATCGCCCTCCCTGGTTGAAGGTGGCATTGTTCAACGTCTTACCGGCGGCCTTGACGATGTCCTCGAACAATGCCATCTCCTGGCAGGCGTTCTCGGGCGCGTCCCACGTCACCGGAGTCGAAGCCGTTGCCGTCACGGGATCGTTGATCACGGCAGTGGGCTCGACGGCGCGGACGATTGCGACGCAACGCCGCATGGCGGGGTCGTTCCATTCGACCGCGGCCGGCGGGGTGCCGCCGGCGGTCAACGCCCCGTCGAATTCGGCACCAGTCGAATTGCTCTTGCTGGCCAGGACCGTCTCAAGGTCCGAGTAGTCCGGGACGATCAACCTCGGCAGGTACGTGCTTTGATTGTCCTGTAGTGCTTCCGGCCAGCTGACGCCCGCGTCACCCACTGCGATGACAACGTTGGCGCCGGCGGACTGGAACTTTTGGGCAATAAGAGCGTATTCCGAATTGGTGGCCGCCTGATCCGAGTCGGGGACGCTGTTGATGGCGGTTTGCACCACGTCGACCTTGAGCCTCTTGAGCTGGGGAAGCACCAGGCCGATCTCGGCCTGATCGGACGTATCTCCCACCACGGCGACCTTTTTCTCGGCGAAGGCCCCTTCTTGCTCGAAGGCCGCCAGCTCTTTGGGAACGAGGCCATTGTCAGAGATGACGTTGTTGAACCACGGAGCCCGGGCCTGCGCGGACTCTGCGTTGGTCAGTGTGGCGCCGATCAATGGTGTGTCGTGGGTTTGGACGTAGCAGGTTGTGTCGGCGGCCTGGAAGAACCCGATCACCGCAAACACCCTGTCGTCCTCGGTGAGCTCGGTGCATGCGGTGGCGGCCGGCGCGGTACCGATCGGATCGATCGGCTCGAACACCGGCACGATCTTGCGGCCGTTGATCCCACCCTTGGCGTTGATCTGATCGATCAAAGCCGTGTAGGCGACCTTGAAGTTGCCCGGATCGATGTTGACGACGTTCTTGATTGCGGCTGCATCGAGATAGGTGATCCCGAGCTTGATGCTCGTCGGGGTGACTCCCTGTCCGGATTGGGCGGCGGTACCGCCGGCGACGCCAGGACCCAAGGCAATGACGCCGATCATCGCCCCCGTCATGAAGGCAATGATCCCCGCGAACATTCTGTGCATGCCGTGGTCCCTTCCGTTTGATGCTCAGCCTGCCGTGCCCTTGGGTGCTACGACCCGCTGACGGGCTTGAGGTGAAGGACCACGTACTCGGCAGAAGAACCAGCAGGTGAGGCGATGTCGTAGGGGTCGGAGGCCGAAGGCCACCCGGTCACCTTGGCTGTCGAGTACTCCGACCACGCAACGGCTTCGGCGAAGGGGACGATAGGAGTTTTCGTAACCTCGATGCCTTCCAGGCCGTTGAGTGCCTTCTGGCGCTGGGCGTTGGTCTGGGCGTTCGCGTACTGGGCCAGGAGCGCGGTCGAGACCGGGTCGTTCCAGCGTTGCTGATCGCCGGAGGCGAACGAGCCGATCGGCGCCGACAGCGCATAGTTCAGAGACTCGTTGTACCAAGGGAAGGGGCTCGGGTCGTAGCTCGAAGCCAAGCCGCCACCGGTGCCGAAGCTGACTTGGAACTTGCCCTCGTAGAGGTCGATGGCCCACGTTGTGAGGGAGACGGCGTCAAGGCTCGCCTGGATTCCCACCGCCTTGAGCTGCTGGGAGATGACCTGGAGGTCTGTGGAAGTGTCGGTGAAGGACCCCGGCACCTCGATGGCGAACGAGAGTGACTTGCCGTTCTTGTTCACCATCACCCCGTTCGACATGTGGTAGCCGGCCTTGCCGAGGAGCTGCTTTGCCTTGGTGACGTTCTGGCTGTACCGCAGGTTCTTGTACTGAGGCGCCAGGAACTGCGCCTGGGTCGGCAACGCCAACCCGGTCGGCGACACGGCGGGCGGCTGCTCGTTCTGTTCGCCGGCGGCGACGATCTCCTCACGGTCGAGGGCGTAGCTGATTGCCTGGCGCACATTCACGTTGTTGAAAGGAGCGACGGTCTGGTTGAACACGAGTCCGTAGCTCCGCAAAGCCGGGAACCAGAAGCGGTTGTGCTTTGGGTCCTTGGCCACATAAAGCGAGCGGATGTTCGGAACGAAATTGGACGCCCAGTCGAGTTGTCCCTGCTCGAGGGCCAGGTTGGCGCTCGTATTGGAGTCGAAGGTGTCGAAGTTGAGGCCAGCCACCTTGGGCAGTCCGGGTTGCCAATAATTGGGGTTTTTGACCAGGGAGATCTGCTGGACAGAGGAGTTCTTCAAAAGGTACGGACCGGTGCCCACCGGGTTGGGATTGGCGAAGGCGGACGGGTTTCCCACTGTGCTCCAGATGTGCTGGGGCAAGATGTATGCGCTGGCGACGTTGTAGAACTGCGTGTAGCCAGGGCCGTTGAAGGTCACGACCACTGTGCTGCCCGATGCTGTCGCCGTAGCGAACTGGAGACCGGAGAGATTGAGCGACGAGTTGGTCTTCAAGAGGTTGAGGGTGAAGGCGACGTCGGCCGCGCTGAAGGGCGTGCCATCGGACCATTTCACTCCACTGCGGATCTGGAAGGTCAAGGTCTGTCCGCTGTTCGACCAGGCATAAGAGGTGGCCAGCCACGGATGGATAGTCGCCTGATTGAGGGGGTTGAACTGGAGCAGGGGCTCGTAGATCATCCCTGACGCCCCGAGGAGATTGAAGGCGGCCGTCTCCGAATACGGGTTGAAGTTTGTCTGGATTGGTCCGGCTGGGGACGCCGATACGTTGAGCACCACTCCGCTGGAATTACCGGCAGCTCCCGCGGCCGCTGTCGGCACGACCAAGGCCGTGGCGCCGAGGACGGCGACGGTCACCATCACCCAGAACGTCCGCCCGCTCCCTTTGTGCTTGCTCGTCATTGTGACAACCCACTTTCTTCTGGCTGACTCTTGGTCGAGTACGTCTTCTTTGTTGAACTTGTGTCGCCACCACACGCCGTCGGGGCCGGTGGTCGGTCGACGGCGATTCGGACCGGGGCCGGATGTGCTGGCTCCCCGTCGTAGAGCCAGCAGGTCGCCCAGTGTCCTGGGCCGACTTCGAAACGCGGAGGGGCATCAACGGCGCAGCGCGCCATGGCTTGTGGGCAGCGCGGTGCGAAGCTGCAGCCAGTAGATGCCGCGCCACTGTGTGGCGTGCTGCCGCGCACCATCAGGCGACGGCCGCGCTGCAGCCGGTCGGGGTCGGGCGCTGCATCAACAAGCACTTGGGTGTAAGGGTGCGCTGGCTCCTGGGTGACGTCTTCGGCCGAGCCGCCCTCGACCAGTCGACCGGCGTACATGACCGACACGGTGTCGGCGAAGTAGCGAGCTGAGGCGATGTCGTGGGTGATGTAGAGAATGGCCAGACCCTGTTCCTGGCCGAGATCGGCCAGGAGATTGAGCACCCCCATGCGTATCGACACGTCGAGCATCGAGACGGGTTCGTCGGCTAAGAGGACCTGAGGTTGCACGGCCAAGGCGCGGGCGATGGCGACCCGCTGGCGCTGACCACCCGAGAGCTCGTGGGGGTAGCGGTCGAGGAACTGGGCTGCAGGGGCGAGGCTGACCCTGGCCAAGAGGCGTTCGATCTCTGTCGCCACCTCCGCCTTGCCCGACGCCAGGCCGTGGATGGCAAGTGGCCGCGCCAGGTGGTAGCCGATGGTGTGGACCGGGTTCAACGAGGCGAAGGGGTCTTGGAAGATCATCTGAACCTTGCGCCTGAACGGCCGCATTTGGCGAGCCCCGCGCAGACGGATGTGTTGATCACCCAGCCATAGCTCCCCTCGGGTCGGCGACTCGAGCGCTGCCATGAGCCGAGCCAGGGTCGACTTGCCTGAGCCGCTTTCTCCGACAACGGCGGTCACCTCGCGCCCGGGAAGTGAAAGCGTGACGTCGTTCACTGCGACGAGGGTCTGGTGGCGGCCGTGATAGGCATCACGCCCGTGGTGGCGGACGCGGTATTCCTTGGTGAGACCGCGACCTTCGAACACCGTGTCGGCCGGATCTTGTGACTCCGGCCCGATCGGTTCTCTCATAGTGCTCCTCCCGATGGGAGTGCATCGCGAGCCGCTTGCGGGGTCTCGGTTTCGCTGCGCAACCAACAAGCCACCTCGCGTGGAGGCTTTCCGGCGATCACGAGTGGTGGCATCACTTCGCCGCACTTGTCCATGGCGTAATCGCAACGCAGCCGGAAGGGACAGCCCGAGGGCAGCATGCGCGGGTCGGGTGGGAAGCCGCGAATGCCCTGGAGGGGAACACGTGGCCCCCGAAGCTGCGGGAACGACCTGAGAAGCCCCTCGGTGTAGGGGTGCTGGGGGCTCTTGTACATCAGCTCGGCCGGGCCGGCCTCGACGAGGCGCCCGGCATACATGATTGCGATCGTGTCGGCGAGCTCGAGCAGAAGCGACAGATCGTGGGTGATGAAGATGACGGCGATGCCGAGCTGGTCTCGGAGGCGCAGCACCTCCTCGAGCACTTCGCGCTGCACCACCACGTCGAGTGCGGTGGTGGGCTCGTCCATCACGACCACCTCGGGATTGAAGGCCATGGCCATGCCGAGCATCACTCGCTGGCGCATGCCGCCGGAGAGCTCGTGGGGGTACTGGTTTCCTTTGTCCGCGCCTACCCGGACGAGGTCGAGAAGCTCCTCGGCTCGCTCCCGAGCGGCTGACCCCTTCATATCGGGATGGTGCGCCCCCAACATGTCTGTCAACTGGGTGCGGACCCGGAGCACGGGGTTCAAGGCGCTCATGGCGCTTTGGAAGACGACGGACATGTGCTGCCAGCGAAACAGCCGCAGGTCGTCGGGATTGAGCGCCAGCACGTCGACGTCGGCCGGTGGTACCCCGTTTAGTTCGCTCTCTGGCGAGAACAGCACCTCGCCCGAGACGATGCGACCCGGCGGTCGCAAGATCCTGGTGACGGCGATGGCGAACGTCGACTTGCCCGAACCGCTTTCTCCGGCCAGGCCGAGAATCTCACCTCGACGCAACGTGAGGTCGACGTCAACCACTGCCGGGACGGCGCCCACACCCTCCCCATAGGCGACGGAGAGGTGGCGAACGCTGAGCACCGTCGAGGCTTCGGTCATCTCATCTCCCTCTCGGGCTCGGCAATCCCGGACGTGCTCACGAAGTCGTCGCCAGTCGAGGGCAAGAACCGCTCGCCGCCGTCGCTCTGAGCGTCCTCGGCCTGATGAGAGCGGGTCCTGGCCCGCAGTCGGGGATTGATCAGCTCGTCGATCCCGAAGTTGATCATCGAGAGGCCCGCGCCGAGGAGCGCGATGGCGATGCCCGGCGGCACGAACCACCACCATGCGCCAACGGAGAGAGCCTCATTGTTCTGCGCCCAATAGAGGATGGTTCCCCAGCTCCATTCCGACGGGTTCCCGAGGCCGAGGAAGGCGAGAGATGCTTGCGTCAGGATGGCGAGGATGACGCTGAAGAGGAATCCGCTGGCGATGATCGCGCCGACGTTGGGCAGGATCTCGGAGAAGAGCACACGCGGCGTGCCCTCCCCGCCGGCCCGCGTGGCCTGAACGAAGTCGCGCCGACGAAGCGACAATGTCTGGGCGCGGATGATCCTCGCGGTGAAAGCCCATCCGATAAAAGCGATCACCAGGGCCAGCACCAGGTCGCCGGCGTTCTTGATGTAGGCGGTGACCATGATCAGGAGCGGGAGCCCCGGAATCACGATGAAGACGTTGGTGAGGAGCGACAGCCCTTCGTCCGAGGCTCCGCCGAGAAAGCCGGCAGTCATACCGATCACGACGCCGATGAAGGTCGCCAACGCGCCGGCGACGAGACCGATCACGACCGAGGTCCGGGTTCCTACCAACATCTGGGACAGCACGTCTTGTCCCGTCTGGGTGGTTCCCAAGAGGTGCGACCATGAAGGTGGTCGCAAGATGGCGCCGGTAATGGCCGACGGGTCGTAGGGCGCGATGGACGGGCCGATGATTGCCACCAGGATCACCAGGCCCACGATGACAAGACCGGTCTTCACTCGGCCTGAGTACGAGGCCCAAGGTCGCCGCCGCCAAAGGGTCGCAAATGAAGCCGTCGCCATCGTTATGCGGCCTGGCTCGTGCGGGGGTCGAGGAGCACGTAGCAAAAGTCCGCCACCAGATTTGCCGCGAGGACGGCAAGTGTGATGACGAGGAAGATGCCCTGCATGAGGGGAAAGTCCTCGTTGCCCACGGCATTGAAGAGAATGAACCCGATGCCCGGATAGGAAAAGACGATCTCGGTGACGATCGATCCGCCGACGACAAAGCCGAGCGCCAGGGCGAACCCGGCGAGATTCGGGAGGATGGCGTTGCGTGCCGCGTAGGTATACATAACGCGCCGATTGCTCAGGCCCTTGGCCTGAGCAAGCTGGACGTATTCTTCGTTGAGGGTGGTTACCATCATGTTGCGCATGCCCAAAATCCAGCTGGCGATGGCGCTGATGATGATGGTGATTGCCGGCAGAATGCCGTGGTAGATCGCCGATCCGATGAATGGGAGGTTCCATCCCACCGTCGTCGAGTTGCTGTAGCCACCGTCGACGGGGAACCAGTGCAGGGTCACCGCAAAAATGCTGAGAATGATGAGCGCCATCCAGAAGTAGGGCACCGCGGAGAAGAACGTCGTGACCGGCAGGATCCCATCGGTCCAGGTGCCTCGGCGCCAGGCCACCACGATCCCGATCAGAGTGCCACCCACGAAGGCGATCACGGTCGCCGTGCCCACCAGGACGATCGTCCAGGGCAGCGCGTGCACGATCACCGTCGAGACCTTCTCGGGGAAGTACGTGATGGAGACCCCTAAGTTTCCGTGCAGGAGCTGGTTCAAGTAATGCAAGTACTGCGCGAGAAGACCCTGATTGGTGTCCAGACCGAACGTCGTCTCGAGGGAACGCACCTGCGCCGGCGTGGCCTCGCTGCGGTACCGTGTGAGGATGAGGTCGAGCGGATTGCCGGGCATCAACCTTGGCAGGAAGAAGTTGATGGTGACGGCGATCCACGCGGTCAACAGGTAAAACCCGACGCGGCGCAGAAGAAATGTCATGACGACTCAGTGCTCGGCGTCGCGCTACACGCCGAGCGCGACCGTGAGCGCACCGGGAGCCAACGACGCCTCACATGCCCTCCCTTGTCCTATTCCGCACGGCCCACCCCAACCCCCGGCGACCGGACCGGCGGTCGTCAGCGAGCACGGTAACGCTGGCGTTTACTCGTGTCAACAGCGCCCGGCGTGAGATGATGCGCGGCACGGTGAAGAGGAACAGATATGGCAACCAAGCGACGCCCGACTAGCCACGACGTAGCCCGCGTGGCCGGAGTGTCGCGGGCAACGGTGAGCTACGTCCTCAACGACGTCACCCGTCAGCGCATCTCACCCGAAGTGCAAGCACGCGTTCTGAAGGCGGTCGAGGAGCTCCAGTACACACCTCACCACCACGCCCGGATGCTGAAGGTCAAAGAGAGCGACATCGTTCTCATTCTCATGATCGGGGCGACGCCCGGACCCGTGTTAACCCGACTGACCGACACCCTCACCCGCCAGATTGCGGCGGCGGGCTATACGCCACTGGTCGACTATACGGGCGCGCCGTCTCCGACATCCTTCACCCGTGCCTGCGAGCGGATCCAGCCCGTCGCTGTCGTCGCACCTGGACCATTGTTGTCGCCACGGATCGTCAAGGCGCTCGAGCTCAACGGAACCCGTTGCGTTCTCGCTTTCGGGGACGGTCCGGGGAAATCGATCGCACGGCTGCGGTTCTCGCAGGAACCGATCGGGGAGGCAGCGGCGACCTTCCTGGTCGAGCGGGGGCGCAAGCGCGTCTTGTTCGTGGGACCCGATGACCCGAGGTTGACGGACATCTCGGGGAGCGTCTCCAGGGCGCGCGGCGAGTACTCGACGAGCGTCATCTACGAACGGTGACCGTGCCCATGGAACTCGATTCCGCGCGCGGAGCCAATCCTGACCGCCTTGCGGAAGAAGACCGCGGTCGACGCGGTATTTGCCTACAACGACGAGGTCGCACTCATCGTACTGCAGGTTCTACGCGAGGCAGGGATTCGCGTGCCGACCGACATTTCCGTGATCGGATGCGACAACCTGCAGTTCGCGGCGTTGACGCAGCCGTCGTTGACGACGATGGAGCTCGGGGACGTGGGAGGACAGATAGCAGAGCATCTCCTAGCCATGCTCGAGGGACACCCACGCCCCGTCGAGACGGTGGGCCTGCCAACCGTTATCGAGCGCGAGTCCGCATAGCCGCGAAGGAAACTCGTCACACTTTGTTGCGGGCCGGGTGGATTGCGCCGGGGATTGACACGTGTAAGAAGCACTCCTAACATCGCTGCGTCTAGCGGCCGTCTGAGAGCCACGGACGCCAATCAGGGGCGGCGAGAGGGCAATTCATGTCTGAAGTGAAGGCAAAGGACGACGAAGTCCTGTACAGCACCAACGCCGATGTGGACCAGCTGAACCTCGTCGCTAGGGCAGCCCTCACCGTCGGGGTGGGTTGGTGGCACACCGCGGGCGCACCGGCTTTGGGCCTTGGTGGCGTCCATGTCACCGACGGGCCCAATGGTGCACGAGGGGCTCGTTGGGGGGAGATCTCGGCCTGCCTGCCGTCGGCGACCTTGCTTGCGGCGACCTGGGACCCCCCACTGGTGCGCCTGATCGGCGAAGTGCTCGGCGACGAGGCGCTGGACAAGAATGCCCGGGTTCTCCTTGCCCCCACGGTAAACATTCACCGCAATCCGTTGGGGGGCCGCAACTTCGAGTGCTTCTCGGAGGACCCCTTGCTGAGCAGCGCCATGGCGGTCGCCTATGTCCAAGGTGTGCAGGGTCGCGGTGTCGGTTGCGCCATCAAACATTTCGTCTGCAACGATCAAGAGCTCGAACGGATGTCGATCGACGTCGAGATCGACGAGCGGTCGCTGCGCGAAATCTACCTGCCGCCTTTCGAGGCAGCGGTCCGGGAGGCCGACGTCGCCATGGTGATGTCGGCCTACAACCAATTGCGGGGTCTGTTTTGCAGTGAGAACCGAGACCTCCTCGTCGGCGTGCTGAAGGAGGAGTGGGGCTTCGAGGGCGTCGTGGTCTCGGACTGGTTCGGTACCCGCAGCACCGCGGCTCTCAGCGCCGGCCTAGACCTCGAGATGCCAGGACCCGCCTCGTTCTTGGGCGAACATCTGGTTGACGCGGTTTCCTCCGGTGACCTGGATGCCGCTGAAGTGCGTGCCGCGGCCGATCGGATGCTGCGGCTCCTTCGGCGGCTCAGCGAGCCGCCCGCAGGGATTCGCCGCTCGGCTGACGAACGAGCGGCGCTGGCGCGCCAGGCCGCCGCGTCGGGCATCGTCTTGCTGAAGAACGAGTCCTCGGTTCTGCCGCTCGCCCCGGACGCACTACGAAGTCTGGCGGTCATCGGACCTGCGGCGGCGAGGCTCTGTCCTCAAGGTGCCGGTGCGGCCGAGGTCACGCCTCCCTATGTGCGCTCACCGTTCCCGGCCATTGTCGATCGGGCCGACGCCGTGACCGTCGTCTACGAGCCCGGGTGCAGCATCCCGGGCCCCGTGCTGCCGCTCGGGCCGTCGGGGCTGCGCACACCCGATGGGGCCGAAGGCATCGAAGTGGAGTATTTCGTCGACGATGAGCCCGACGCTGAGCCGGTTCATCGCGATGTCTTCACCGTGTCACGCTTGGTGTGGCTCGGTTCGCCGCACTCGAGCATCACCCAGGGCCGCTTCCGCGCCCGGGCCGCGACCACCTTCACACCGGACCGGACCGGGACCTGGGATTTCGGTTTGGTCGCCACCGGCAACGCGCAACTCTCCCTCGACGGCGCGTTGCTCTTGGACACGACCGACGCTCCGCCCGGAGAGGGATTCTTCGGGATGGGCAGCGAGGAGGTGACCGCCTCCGTGGATCTGGTCGAGGGTGTCCCCTGCACCCTCACCGTGGAGTTCCGGGTCGATAACGCGGAAATGCCTGTGGCCGCGGTGTCTCTTGGTGCGGCCTTCCGGCCACCCGAAGGCGCATTGACAGCTGCCGCTGACGCGGCACGAACAGCGGACGTGGCTCTGGTTGTCGTCGGTACTGACGCCCGCTGGGAAACGGAAGGGAAGGACCGGTCCACGTTGCAGCTGCCGGGGGATCAGGATGCACTGGTCAGCGTGGTGGCGGCGGTCAGTCCGCGCACCATCGTGGTGGTCAACAGCGGCGCACCGGTCGAGATGCCGTGGGCGGACGAAGTGGATGGGATCGTCCAGGTCTGGTATCCCGGACAGGAAGGTGGCACGGCCATCGCCGATGTCCTCTTCGGCGACGTGGACGCATCGGGACGGCTTCCCACCACCTTCCCGGTCCGGCTGGAAGACACGCCCTCCTTCCCCTTCTATCCCGGGGACGGACAGACGCTCGATTATGGCGAGGGCCTGATGGTCGGCTACCGCTACTACGACACTATGGATGTGGTACCCCAGTTTTGTTTCGGCCATGGTCTCTCGTACACGACGTTCGGTTACGAGGAACTCACTCTCGTGCGCGACGGGAGCGACGTGGTAGTGACAGTCGACGTCACAAATACCGGGGAGCGAAAGGGCGCCGAAGTGATCCAGGTGTACGTGCGCCGGCCTGGCTCCCGCGTCGAGCGACCGGACAAGGAGCTCAAAGCATTCGAGAAGGTGTGGCTCGAGCCAGGGGAGAGGACACCGGTACAGCTACGCCTCAGGGAGCAGGCGTTCCGACACTGGGACGTCCCCGGGAGCACATGGCAGATCGAGCCGGGAGAGGCCGAGATCCTCGTCGGCGCGTCGTCGCGCGACATCCGCCTACGGGCTACGACGACGCTGTAGGTGTTTGTGGCCGTCCGGAACCAATGTCTTCAATTCCCCACATCCGCGAAGCATCTCGGTTGGGGGTACACCGAGCACAGACGAGAACAGGGAGGATGCCGTGGAACCCATAGCAAGGACCGAGCAAGGCAACGTGCGGGGCACTGTCGAGCTAGACACTGCCACGTTCCTGGGCATCCCTTATGCTGCAGCTCCGGTCGGCGAGGCCCGGTTCGCTCCGCCCGCACCTCCGAAACGCTGGGAGGGAACCCGCGACGCCGTAGCGTATGGTGCCACGGCGCTGCAACCCAAGCAGGAGTTCACCCTGATCCCCGAGCCCACGGTGGAGGGGGATAACTGCCTCAATCTCAACGTGTTCACCCCCGACCCCGCTACGTCGGGGCTGCCCGTGCTGGTGTGGATTCACGGTGGGGGTTTCTTCGCCGGTTGCAGCGCAAGTCCGTGGTATCGGGGAGAGCGCTTCGCCCGTGACGGCGTGGTGCTCGTCAGCATCAACTACAGGCTGGGCATCGAGGGTTTCCTCGCCGTCGAAGACGGGGGCGTCAACCGCGGCGTCCTCGACTGGCTGGCTGCCCTCGAGTGGGTGCAACACAACATTGAGGCCTTCGGGGGTGACCCTGCTGCGGTCACCGTAGCTGGACAGTCTGCTGGGGGAATGGCTGCCGCGACGCTCCTCTCCATCCCCAGCGCAAGCGGACTCCTGCGGCGCGCTATCTGCATGAGCGGACCAGTGGCTCAGTTCGGAACCGCCGAGCAAGCTCAAGAAACGGCGCGCACTGCGGCTGAAGACCTCGGAATCCGGCTCACCCGGCGCGACCTCAGCGAGGTCCCGATTGAGCGCTTGCTCGAAGCTCAGGCGCGCCTCATGCCGTTGGGTCCCGGCATCACGCCCGACCTGAAGTCGTTCGGGAGCGGTGGTCGGGCAATGCTGCCCCTCGCGCCCTGTGTCGACGGGGAGATCGTGCCCCTCGACCCGCTCGATGCTGTTCGTGCCGGGGCCAGCGCCTCAAAGGACCTCCTGGCCGGTACAACGACCGAGGAGTTCAACATGGTGTTCGCGCTCATGGGTGGCGACATCGACGAAGCCGCCGCCGACCGGGCTCTGCAGGAGGCCGGGCTTTCCGCCGAAGACGCGAAGGCCTACCGCAATTCTCGGCCAGGCAGTACCGGCGCCGACATCTTGGGCCAGGCGATGACCGACCGGATGTTCCGGGTCCCCACCGAGCAGTTGTGTGATGCCCAGGCTGGTGCCGACGGTCGGGGCTTTCTCTACCAGTCGGCCTGGCGCTCGCCGGGCATGGGCGGCCTGTTGGGCGCCGCCCACTGTGTCGACGTTCCGTTCGCCTTCGACAACCTGGACGCCTCGGGCGTGGAGGTCGCCTTGGGGTCCGAGCCCCCGCAGGCGCTAGCCGACCGGATGCACAGGGCATTTGCGGACTTCGTTACCGACGGTGACGCTGGGTGGCCCGTCTTCCAGCTCGAGACACGGCCCACCATGGTCTTCGACCGCGACGAGCGCGTTAGTGGACGACCCTCTGCGTCTTCCGCGCTCATTGTGGGAAGCACTATGAGTAGACCAGAGAATGATCCGCTTCTCGGCCCAATGATGTCGCCGGGATTTCTTCGGTGTGTTACCGGTGGGCGGCAGCTGTGATCGTCCGGACCGCGGGCGTTGTCGCGCCCCGTTGGTCTCGAGCTGTCTTCGGGGGGAGCCGCCCGTGAGTTCTCTGCCGAGGCCCGCGCCTCGACTTACGCCGTGACCACGGAAACGGAGAAGGCGTTCGCCGGGCTTCTCGACGAAATCGCCGCCACCCAGGGCCGCCTAGCCCTACAGCTGGCGGACGACGAGACCGCCCTTTTGGAGGCGCACAAGTGGATCCTCTCGATCCTCCGGGTCGCGGCTGAAGTCCAGCTGTGGGCCGACACGGCGCGGCCCCGCTTTGTTGAAATCGCTGGGCCACATTTGAAGTGGGGTGGTGACAACGCAGACGCCTTCTACGCCTTCGCTCCCATCGACCCCACTCGCACTTATCGGATCACCGTCTGGCCGGGCGACGCCGCCTACCTCTCGCTCACCGTCTACGGCGGGCCTAACGACGGCCGGTATTCCGAGCGCATTGTCGGAACGGTGAACAGCCGCGACGCCGCTCCTGATCTCGACGGGTCTATCCGGATCGTGGCGTCACCCGATCCGCCAGCCGAGCACGGCGTGGCTTGGCTCAAACTCGAGCCCGACGCCGTCGCCGCGCTTACCCGCGACTACCTCGCCAACCCTGCAAGGGGACGTCGAGCGACCTGGCGGATCGAGGCGGACTATCCGCCCGCCACCTTCAGACAGGACGACTCCGACTTGGCTCGCCGCATTCGGTCGATGACAACGTGGGTGCGCGAGCAGGCCAGCATCGTGCCCATTCCCCTCGGGGCGCCCAACGTCATCGATCCCCCCTATCCCGTACCTACGACCACCTTCGGCTGGGCCGCCGGCGATGCCGCCTACGCCATGGGCGCCTTCGAGCTGGGCGACGACGAGGCGCTCGTCATTCGGGGCCGGTCACCTGAATGCGTCTTCTGGAACATGTGTCTATGGAACCGGCTCCTGCACACGTACAACTACGACTACGAGCGCGTCACCATCAACGGCGCCCAGGTCCACTACGAAGAGGACGGCTCCTGGGTCATCGTGGTGTCGGGCGAGCGGCCGGCCCATCCCAACTGGGTGTCCACAGCCGGGCACCGCAGCGGCCGCATCTGGTTCCGCTGGTTCCTCCCGACAGAAACACCCGAACAGCCCCTGGTCAGGGTGGTGCCGGTGACCACCATCTGAACGAGCGACCAGAGCCGGTCCGTATCGACGATCTGGCCGAGCCACGCTTCAGCGGCAAAGTATCCGAAATCCTCGCCCTCATGGAACAGGCAGGCGCTGCACTGACACTGGAGCCGGCAGCCCTCATGGGCGCGGCCCGGAGCGAGACGGGTCTCGACGATTTCGGTCCGGAGGATTTTACCGACCGACTGGATCTTCTCTGCCGAGTCATGCGCGCGGAAGGTGGGTTCAACGGAGCAGGCGTCATGCAGCAGCACGCTCTCCTGACAGGGCTTCTCAAGAATCGCCTGCTCATCGAAGACCTGCTTCAGCGGCATCCCGAGATCCTGGAAGGGCCGATCGTTGCCCCGATCATCATTTGCGGACTGCCTCGCACGGGGACCACTCACCTCCACAATCTCATATCCGCCGATCCGGCCCTGCGCTCGTTGCCCTACTGGGAGAGTCTCGAGCCAGTCCTTGCTGAACGCGAGCAGCCATGCACGAGCGAGATGGACCCGCGGCGGGAGCGAACGGCCGTCGCACTCTCCTTCTTGAATGCGGCTCTGCCCTACTTCAACCGGATGCACGAGATGACCGTGGAACATGCGCACGAGGAGATCCAGCTCTTGGCGATCGACTTTTCAAGCATGCTCTTCGAGACGATTGCCCCGATGCCCACCTGGCGGGACTCATGGCTGGCCCGAGATCAACGTTCGAGCTACGCGTATCTGCGCAAGGTGCTCCAAGTCCTCCAATGGTTACACGGTGGGAGCCGCTGGGTGCTCAAGTCACCACAACATCTTGAGCAATTCCCTGCCCTCGTCGAGACATTTCCCGACGCCACGTTTGTCGTCACCCACCGCGACCCCGTGTCGGTCACGGCGTCGATGGTGACGATGATCTCCTATGCCGCCCGGTTGACCCGCGATCGCGTCGACGCGGTCGCCCTTGGCCACTAGGCGGATCGAATCGAACGCATGTTCGGCCGTTGCAGCCTCGAACGTGACGCCCTGCGGTCGGCTCAGACGATCGACGTACGCTTCGACGAATTCATGATGAACGATATGGACACGGTCCGCCGCGTCTACGACCTGGCTGGCCAACCTTTCGACCAGCGGGCTCAGCGTTCGATAGCGGCGTTCATAGCGGAGCATCCGCGGAGTCGCCACAGCACGGTACTGTTCGATCTGGACCAGTTCAGCCTCGATGCCGGCGAGCGCAGCAACGCCCTCGACTTTTACACAAAGCGTTTCCGCGTGCCGGTGGTGACCTGACTTGTCACGGACCGATGGAGCGTAGGGCCAATCGGACTCACCCCGAAGATACCGAAGAGCCCGCAACTATGGCGGGCCGTAACCAAAGAAGCTGACTCCGCTCAAACCGGGAGAGCCTAATTCTCGTGCGCCCTCGGCGTCTGGTGTGCCTTTGCGTCTCGCTGGTTGCCCGGTGGTGCGGCCCTCAGGATTTGAACCCGAAACCTGCGGATTAAGAGTCCGAGACAGGGGAGTCCATTGCGTGCGTTTCAGTCCATGACCTGCGAGGACATCCAGACTCCGTTCATGGAATTGGGTGCATCGCGACCGAATATCGCTGAGACAACGGGGCGGACACTGGGGACAATGGCAGTGGTGTGGACTCTGGGATGTAGTTCGCGCCCCTCGAGTTCTCCCACCCTCCTGAGGTCGGGCGCGAGCCGAGTTGGGATACTGACCCTGGCGTTGCCCCTCCACCTGTGGCCGATGATGACTCCTCATCGGCGTGTCGACAACGGTGAATCTCTAACGGCCAATCTTGAGCTTTGTGTAACGTCCGCCGATGAGCCACTCGGAATTGATATATCGAAACCCGGTACCCCACAGCGTCAACTGTCGGCTTGCTCCATGAAGATCTTCGGACGAGCACTCGGAACTTAAGGCCACGCTTGCAGATTCCACTAGCGGAGTTGGCGAGGGTGATTGGCTTGCAAAAGCTGATCATCGAGAAGGGACTCAACTCGGGTCTCCTCATTGGCAATGCTCGCAGAGCCGACAGCGTCATGCAGGACGACCTGGTCGCGCCCCTGACGTTTTGCGGCCATGAGTGCATCATCGGCGCGGCGCAGCACCGAGGACAGCTCCTCGCCGAGCTCGGCGACGGTAATGCCGAAGCTGCAGGTAAACTTTGGCAGTCCGCCTACGGTGATCGCCGCGTCGAGCTGGGCCCGCGCCGTGTTGAGAGCCCGTGCGGCATCGACGACCGAGCAATCAGGAAAAGCGATAGCGAACTCCTCACCGCCGTAGCGCGAGACGAGGTCACTGGACCGGAGTGAATGTCTCAGAACTTGGGCGAAGAGGCGCAAAGCCTTGTCGCCGGTTTCGTGGCCGTATGTGTCGTTCAGCATCTTGAAGTGATCGAGGTCTGCCATCGCTACTGCAATCGGCTGCAGGCGCGGAGCTATGGCTCCGACCTGCTGCGAGAAGGCCCGCCGGTTGAGCAGTCCCGTCAAGGCGTCTGTCGACGCCTGGAGTTGCGTCTCGGCCATGACCCGGAGTACGCCGATGCGCGCACCGGAAAGCTTGGCCAAAGTAGCCAGGTCGTTCACTTTGTTGTCTTCAATTTCGATCTGGGGGCGGTTTGTGGCGTGGATGACGCCCACGGTACGACCCATGATTGACACAGGCACGCAAAGTGCCGACAGACGTCCCTGCGCTCTGTTACGCAGCTTCGGGCATGCGTCGACTTCATCACTGTCGGAGAACATCTGAATCTGAGCCCGTCGCGCTGCGGGACATCGGTCAGGTGAGTCGACGGTGCACCCGGGCTGCTCGCCCTCGGGACCAACGGCTGCCATCCGCACCAGATGAGCATGGCTGTTGTCTGCCAGCAGCAACTCCACAGTTGCTTCCGGGAGTGCTGCCCCAAAGCACCGCTCAATAACATCGATGACCTCGGACTCGCCTTCCGCCATGTCCAACGCGTTGGCCAATCGGCTCTCGAAGCGCTGGCGCTGCACTTCAGTGTCACGGATCACTGCCTCGCGATCTGCCGCCGCAATGGCTTCGGACAACTCGGCGTTCAGACTCCGGACTGTTTCCTCATCGCGATCTGCCGTCGCGATGGCTTCGGTCAACTCGCTGTTCAATCGCCGGACCTTGTCGTCGGTGAGCTGTTGCCTGCGTTCCGTGCTCATGACAAGCGTGAAGACGATTGGCACCATCACGGCCAGGAGAAGGCCAGCCGACACCAGATACGTCCAGGGGCCTGACGCCATAGCCCTGCCTGCAGCGGAGCACGGTATGGAAATAAGAGCGAGGGTTCCGACACCGATGAGTGCGCTGAACACGCGGAGCTGCTTCGCTTTTGCGATTTCTCCGCTCCATTCCTCCTCTGTGACCATGTGTTACTCCATCCCCTCCGACCCCTCAGAGGTGAAGTCGCCCCGAGGACATACCAACCGAGGAAACATTGGTTCGCAACGTTTGTTGTCGGCGCCAGCCGGCACAACCTTTAGAGAACCGCCGGGCCAATCCCTGCGCCGGGATCGATTCCCCACGTCCGAAGAATGCCCGAAATTGCCCGAAATTCCCGCAAGAATCCACGGACTGCTTTAGACGTCAGAGGTGGCGCTAGGAGCAGCTCAAGCGGTTTCGACTCAGGCGGGCGCCGAGCTTCGACATCGTGCTCAATGCCTACGAACTGACCGAGGCCCATCTGAGGCCGAACCATCTGCCGAGAACTTGACTATGTGCCCATCGACATCGGGTGGACCACCGCGTCGCAGCTGCGCTCCCGGCGTCGCCACACGTCCTTCGAGAGTCCATGAGTCCATAACCCAGGGCATCACTTACTCAGAGCTCTCCTGGTACAATTTGAACGTGATCCTTGCGGCTGGAGCGGAGATTCACAATGTCCAGCTCTTAGCGACGACCTCCTGATGGGAGCGGCTGAGGAGGCGTTGGTGACAGCGTTCATGTCCGCATGGGGAGATGGTACGCAGCGCGAACCCGATCTGGACCTGATCCTTCCCATGTTCACTGAGGATGCGGTATGGCAGCTCTGGGTCCCTGGAGGGCCGACACTTCATGGGCGGGACGCGATCAAGGTCGACATCGGTCGCCAGTTGGGTTTCGCCACCCATATGCGCTGTGGCCCAATCGCTATGGCCTCGAACGACCGCCAGGTGTTCACGGAGAGGTTGGATCGGTTCATCTCGAAAGGCGTCGAGATCGACCATCACCTCGTTGCCGTCTTTGACATTTCAGCCGATGGGCGAATCGAGGCCTGGCGTGAGTACTTCGACCCAGAAGATGTCAACCGTCAAATTCGAGCAGCGCAGTGCTGCACGAGGCGAGGATCGCTCCACTTAGGTCATCCGGAGGAGTCTGGAGAACTGGGACTCAGAGGTAAGGCCGCCATCGGCGATGATCGTCTGACCGGTCACATAGGACGCCTCGTCGCTCGCAAGCCATACGGCGACGGCTGCAAGTTCGTCGGGTCGGCCCAGGCGACCCAGAGGCTGGGACTCAACCAGGGCATCGTGGAGCGGGCCCAGCGCCTCCGCCCAGGGCCGCGACCATGGGTGGCGTAGCCGTCACGCCGGGACATAGGCAATTCACCCTGATCCCTTGACGAGCATGGTCGACCGCCAGAGCCTTGACAAGGCCGAAAACCGCCGACTTCGTCGTTGAATAACCGACCCCGTTGGAATCAGGAAACAACCCGGAAACTGACGCCGTGGCGACGATCGATCCTCCGCCGTGTTCGGCCATGTACGGGATGGCGTGTTTGGCTGCATGAAAGAGGGACGATACGTTGGTCCGCCACATGAGATCCCATGCTTCTGAGGGCAGATCGACAGCGGTTCCCGGGCGCGAAAGGGCGGCGTTGTTGAAGACGATGTCGAGCTGTCCGAGTTCGCGCAGGGCGGTAGCAATCATGGCTTCAACCTGAGTAGCGTCTCCGACGTCTGCTTCGCAGGGCACGGCCCGTCCACCGTCGGCCAGCGACCAGTTCGGTGACCTTCTCTCGCCCTGTCGCCGCGCACGTCCGCTACCACCACGGCTGCACCTTCAGCTGCGAAGCGCAAGGCGCTTGACCGGCCGATGCCAGAGCCGGCACCTGTGATGACTGCAACTTTTCCTTCAAGAAGCATGTCCGACAGCTTCGCAGATCGTTGCCCTCGGCGTGGGCGTTCGCGGTCCGCCTGGTCGCCCGATGTCCATCGACCTGGGTTTCATGAATGACACTTGCAGCGAGTGACTACCCAGCTCATGTCTCGCTCTTCGCGGGGGTCCCGCCCCGGTGCGCGACGTAGTCGGGCGACAAAGGAGGAATGGCGAGGCCCAGTTTTCGGGCGAGCATTTGAGTCACCGTATTGTCGTGGCCCATCCGGTTTCCTGGTGGGGCAAGTCCCATCGCTACCCGTCGATCGGCCTGCCGGATGAGCGTGGTGGCCATGAAGAGTGCCTCCATCACATCGAAGAAGTCGAGATCGCCGAGCCGGCGACCCGAACTCGCTTCGTAGGAAGCGATGGTCGTTTCGCGATCAGGCCACCCGGAGCAGCCTCTCGATGCCAACAGCGTGGGTCTGGAACTCGTCGAAGAACAGCCAATGTGCAACATCGCGACCTGCCGGGCCGATACTGGCCGTCTCCCAGTCGAGCGCCGCCGCGACGGCGTTGTCGGTATCGAAGATCATGTTGCCGACTCGCGGATCGCCCCAGAGCAGGACGGGCTCATCGTGGTCGACCTCGGCGAGGTGTTCTTCGAGATACTCGAGCGCAGCGTCCGTGATCGGATAGGAACGCTCCCGGGTCGTCCATCGATACCAGTCGGCAAGGGTGGTGAGGTGGGCGTTCACGGTGGCTGCGTCCTTGTCGCCGTTGAGCAGAAAGTCATGGGTCGAGCGCCATGGGACTTGATGGACCGAGACGAGGACATCCAGCGCGGAAGACCAGAGTCGTTCTCGCTCGGCACGTGTGAGCGACGGAAGCCAACCCGCGGTATGGATCGAAGGCTTACCGAGAGGGACCCGCCCGTCCACGCGATCCATGATGAAGAAAGGGGCTCCGAGGATCGAAGGATCCGGCTCAATCCATCGGACATTCGGTACTCGTATCCCAGCCGCCGAGAGTCCCTGAAGCACTCGAGCCTCTCTGGTCACATCGGGGTCGAGGAAGATCGTTGATGCATCCGCCTGGCGGCGGACGACGAGGTGATCGACGTGGTCATCGAACGTGGCATCGAACAGGACGTTGTCGCTCGACTGACCGGCTGCCGGACGGGCGAACCCAGAGACAGTGATGTCGCCTGTCCCTGTCCGTTCCGACAGCCACGCCACCAGCGCGCCGGCGAGGTCCTCGATGGCAACCGTCATGGCATCGCGGTGAACGCCCGGATGAGCGACCCGAGGTTGTCGGCCGTCGTTCCGTGCAAGATCAGCTCGTCCGCGCCAGCGTCGAGGTATTGGGTCAGGCGCGCGGCACACTTCGCTGCAGTGCCGGTGGCCGATGAGGAGGCCAGCCAATGGGCGGGGAGGCTTCGACTGATCTCGACCAGTTCTTCGCGCGAGAGTGCCTTGTCGGCCTGGCGGTCCCCGATCGCCACCAACGTCGGATGGTTCCGGTAGCGGGCAAGGTCGTCTGTGTCCCACCCATTGGCCGCCACCAAGGCGTCGCCGAGCCCAGAGACGTGGAAGTAGCCGGCCCCGCGGGCATTCACGGCCAATTCGTCGTCGTGGGTACTTAGGTCCGGAGCGACGACGACGGTGGCGTAGCAGCGGATACGGGCGGCGTCGCGTCCTGCGGAGGCCGCTGCGGCGCGGACCGACTGGATCGAACGGGCGACGGCCTCGGGGGTGAGAAATGGATGAAGGATCACTCCGTCGAAACTCTGTCCCGACCAGAGACAGGGTCTTAGGTCCCACGGCAGCCAGGAGCACGGGTGGCGGATGGATGTCTGGACGCTGGGGCAGGCGGAGCCGGGGAAAGCGGCCTGCTGGACCCTCATACTCGACTGTTTCGCCGGCCCAGAGTCGACGGAGGATCTGAGCGACATCGCCGAGTGATGCGAGCGTGGGCATCGGCTCGCCATAGTCGCGCCAGCGCCAGCGGGCTGACCGACCAAATCCAAGGAGAAAACGTCCGTCAGAAAGGGCCTGGAGGGTCTGGCCCATCGAGGCGAGCACCATGGGGTGCCGTAGCTGGGTGTGGGTCACCGCGGCGCCGATGCGAACCGAGGTGGTTGTCTGCGTGAGGGCCCCGGCGAGCGAAGGCAGATCCTTGGTGTCGTATCGTTCGCCTATCCAGACAGTGCCGAGTCCCGAAGCTTCGGCGGCACGTGCCTGCTCACAACCGGCCTCGGATCGCCGACTCCGCCGGGGAGCACATAACTACCAAGTCGGCTGGCTGGACGGCGGTTGGCCTTGGAGCCGTCTGGGGTCACGCGAACCTCATCTGATCGGTCAAACCCCGCTCGCGCCAAAGTCGAGCGCCTCTGTGCAAGCGCCCTCATGCGAGAGCTCGAAGGAAGGGATCCCCGAGATCCTCTGCATCGAGCATGACCATATCGCCTCGTATCCCTCCAGAGATCTTGCAGGAACACCGGGATATGGCTAGGATCTTGGAGATGATTCCGAGTCAGAATCGATATTCCGCCTGAATATCCGGACAAGAGGCGTAATATCGGTGTTCGTCGAAGAACGTTCGGCGCGCCAGGGGAGGGTGACCATGGAGCTCACAGCGGTGGAGCGGCGGCTGATCGGGTTGCTCCAGGAGAACGCCCGCATGACCAACAAGGACCTGGCAAGGGCGGCCGGGATCGCCGAATCAACATGCCACGAAAAGGTCCGTTCCCTGCAATCACGCGGAGTCATTCATGGCTTTCACGCCGACGTCGAGCTACGGGCGCTCGGGCGTTCGATCCGGGCGCTCATCACCGTCCGCCTTCAGCCCAAGACGACTTCGTCCGTGAACGCCTTCCATAAAGACATCCTCAAGGCAACGGAGACGCTTTCGATCGATACGGTCACCGGCGCCGACGATTTTATCATCGAGGTCGCTGTTCCTGATGTCGAGAGTTTGCGCACATTCGTACTCGAACACATCACCAGCCGAACCGACGTGGCCGATGCTCGAACGTCACTGGTCTATGAACACCATCGACGGTTCGTGCTTGACTTCCTCGACACCAGCCCGTACTAATGAACGTCACCTCCGTGCACGGAGTGCAGCACCTATCATCCCGGCGGAAGTATCCATCCGACAAGGAGCAGAGTGATCCCGGAACTTGACCCCCAATATATGGCCGCAGCCGACTACACGTTGGGAGGCCTTCGCCCCTTTCCGGTCGCGGTGACGACCGGCTTCGAACGGTCGTTTCAACGGACTGATGTCACTCTCGGCCGGCTCTGCCGGAATCATCCGCGAGGCACCGCGGGTCACCATCAGCCTCACCAAGTACAACCTGACTCACGATATGGTGCTCGAATCGGGTGTGTTTGCCATGCATCTCCTGTGCAACGACGAGGATGTGATCGAGGAGTCACTTCGCATTCTCATGGTGCTCGGAGGTAGCTCTGGGCGTGATGGCGACAAGATTGGCGTCCCTGAACACGAGGCCGGGTGTGAGCGGTGTGCCAATTCTCACAGACGCGCTTGCATATGTCGAAGCACAGGTATGTGGGACACTCGACAACGACGAGAATTCCATTTTTGTCGGAGATGTCATTGCGAGTGAGCGGCTGCGCCCCGACGGCGGGCGTCTTCACATCAATGAAGCTTGGGGGAAGTTGCCGCACGACTGGATCGAACAATATGAGCTCAACCACATTGCGCAACTGGAGGACGCCAAGCGCCGACGTGGCCTCGGCGTGTGACGGATGTTGGCAGAAGGAGGGCGAATGACTACCAGCTACAGCCGTGCAGAGGTCGAGGAGGCTTTCCGGCATTACTTCCTGACCGGGCCAGTTGGGGAGGACTGGGTTGCATGGTCGCGTCTGTTCACCGACGACGCGGTCTACTTCGACCACTTTTACGGCCGTTTCCGCGGCCCAGCCGAGATACAGAAGTTCCTCGAGGCGACGATGGGCTTCGCCCCGCAGGTCTACTCGCCACTCGAGTGGTACAACCTCGATGGCGATCGCATCGTCTACAAGGTGTGGAACCGTGCCGACAATCCGGACCCCGCCGGCCCTCCGGCCCAGTTCCCCTCGCTACAGATCATTCAGTATGCCGGTGATGGAAAGTGGTCGTCTGAAGAGGATTGGTGGCTCGTGAAGGAGATGAAGCAGTTCAACGTCGAGTACGAGAGCATGTGTCAGGCGGCGGGGAACTCCGACTTCAAGAACGAGATGTCGCGCCGCGATTGGGGTCCCATCGAATGGGCTCGACCGCCAGAAGGCGCTCTCCCGGAGCCCTCGTGGCAGCGAGGTGAGACTCAGGTCGTCGCCAGCGTTCGCGAAATGGATTTCGGCGAACGCGTCTGAGCGGCGTCATCGTCTCGACAGATGGGCAGCTGGGCTCATCGATCAGTTGCCGACGATCCGCCGTCCACGCCGGACCGGAAGTTCCCCTTCTGGAGACAGGGCGCGGAGAACGAGCGTCTGCGAGGTAGTCCCGAGGAGCTCGCCTTCTCGTGTCCATAGGTGCGCCTGCCCATAGCCGAGGCCGCCCGTCACGGCGTGGACAGATGCGTCGAGCAGAACCCACTCGGTCTCTGCAACGTTGGCGACACGCACGGTGTTGTCGAGGCTCGCGCCCGTGCACGCGATGCCGAGGGCGTCGACGAACTCGAGCATGAGGAAATCTCCGAAGACGGCCAGGTCGCCTACGGAGACCGGGCGCGAGCCGCCGGGCAGCCGGAACCAACTCGCCGAACGCCCGGGACCCGGAAGGCCGTCCACCTCGGTATACGAGCGGCCCATCGCAGATCGCCGGTCGAACGTCTCGAGCATTGAATGGGTCGGGGACCCTGGGACAGCACGCTCGGCACAATCCTCGGGAGGCGGGACCTCCGGGGGAGTCGGCCACACGCCCATGGTGGGCGAACGGGCGCTCCCCCAGCGCGGCCAGCATGGTCAGGATCTCGGTGCCGGCGCAGCACGCGGTGGCCCGCACCTGGCTCAGGTGGGGGCCGTCCACCGCGATCGTGACGTCGATGTCGACGACAGATCCACGCTGTACGTGGGAGACGAATTGCGCGGTCGCCCACTGAGCGGCCTCCCAGTGATGCTCTGAGCCGCCTCCATCGCCGCAGCCAGGGCTGCGCCACCTTGGAGGGCTCCTGATGGCGTGGTCACGCTGGGACCGACGACCTGCTGCCAGCGGTGACTGACTTCCGTCGGCCGCAATCCGAGGAGATCCTGGATAGCCGGACGGCCCTCGGCATGGGTCACGAATCAGCCATTTCCCAGTAGTGGCACCACCAGTCCGAGCCCACGAGAATTTGCAGCTTCTCGTGCCAGCAGAAGGCGAGCTGGCTGTCAGGTTCGAGGTAATAGAGACAAGTACGGCAGCTGTCGCCGTCCGACGGACCGGCCTGGAGTGCGGAGATCTTGAGCGGCGCGTTGCGCCTGCTGAAACTTCTGCTCGTCGACCTCCGGCTCGATCATGCGGCGGTGCCCTGGGGCGCCACCAGGAGGGATCGGAGGCCTCGGAACAGCGCATTGGGGCTGTACTGCAGGTCCTGATCGGGAACCAGCTCCATGTGGGGCGTCATCGTGGTCAACAGCTCCAACGTGATCTGCGTCTCGAGCCGGCCAAGGGGCGCCCCGAGGCAGAGGTGTGCGCCCTTGCCGAAGGCGAGATGGAGTTCCGCTTCCGAACGGTCCACACGGAAGCTCTCAGCGTCGTCTCCGAAGTGGGTCGGATCGTGGTCGGCGGCGGCGAAGCACATCATGATGCGGGATCCCGCTGGAATGTCGATCCCGCCGATGGACGTGTCCACCTTCGCGACCCGTCGGTGATTCAGCACAGGACCATCGAATCGAAGGATCTCCTCCACCGCGTTGGGGATCAAGCGTGGGCTCGTCAATGAGGAGCTGCCACTGCTGACGGTCCCGCAGAAGTGCAAGGAGTCCGCTCCCGATGGTGTTCATCGTCGTCTCATGGCCGGCCAATGCCATGGAGTAGACGATATTGACGATATCGAAAGTGGTGAGTTGGTCGGGCTGGTCTCGTGCCAGCCTGACGAGATCACTGGTGAGATCGTCGAGCGGATCGGCGGTCCGTCCGGCGACGAAATCCTCGACGTAGCGCCACATGGCAACGATGTCCTTGGCCGTCGCCACCTGCTGTTCGTCCGAAAGCCGGCCATAGGTGAGCAGGACCCGCGTCCGGCTCCATTCCTTCAGCGTGTCAGTGTCCGAGTCGGGGAACCCGAGGAGGCTGAATGCGGCAAACCCTGGAAATGGGAAGGAGTACTCCTGGACGAAGTCGATCACTGGCTTCTCCGCGAAGCCCTTGACGAGCGAGGTGGCGTAGTCGCGGAGGACGGGCTCGAGCGCCCGGAGGCGGCGGGGGGTCATGACAGCCAAGACCGACTTGCGCATGGGGGCGTGGCGGGGCGGATCGGCGTTGTTCAGCGTCGGGACGCGCTTGAAGCCGCTGTTGAGGACCTCTTGGGCCTCCTGGCATACAGGAATGAGTGGCGACGAGGCGTTGGCGGCCGACCACGTCTCCCTGTCCTTCAAGATCTGCCTCGATGTCGTCGAAACGGGTCACGATGTAGTGGTCCAGGTCCGGGAGGTAGAAGACCGGACCTTCCTCACGGAGGCGTGACAGCGCCGGGTATGGGTTCGCCACGATGGACGGGTTGAGCGGGTCGTAAGCCTTGGCGATCGGGCAAGTGGACATGGGCACTGAGCCTATAACTTGACAGTGTTGTCAACCATGGGCTGCCTCGGCCGATTTCGGTTTGATTTCACGGCATGGAGCCGCCGCAGGTCACGACGATCCGAGGCTCTCCACACGGACGGCAAAAACGGCGCACATGGCGCGACAGAACGCCATGGCGGACTCATCGAACGGCTGACCAGAACGGCGGACGAGCCCCAGATTGCCCCAGACTCCGTGACGTCCCGGGATGGGGAAGAAGTGTCCGGCGCGTACCCCTTCGTTCACCAGCTGATCCGCCGTTGCCCTGAAATGTCCCCCGACCGCGTGGATGTCGCCGAACTGCACCGGTTCCCCCGTCAAGACGCTCTGTGCACTCGCGAACGACGGATCGAGCGGGATCCCCCCGCAACCCGCTCCGTCCACGCTTCGGACATGCCCCGAACGGCAACGAGGTGCATCCTGTCCCGGTCAACCTGGAAGACCGCCATGCCCTCCGCGTATCCGCTTGCACTGAAGGCATCGAGCAACACCTCTCCGGCCTCCACTACTGACTCACGGTCAACGAGTGAGAGTGCCAACCCCTCAACCCAATTGAGGAGATCATTGCGATGTGAAGTTGGGGGAGGTGTCGGTTGGTCACCCATCTCGATAACGTCGGCATTAAAGCGATAACCGACCCCCCGTACTGCCGCGATGTACCTGGGAGAGTGGGGATCGTCCTCGAGCTTTCGCCGCAGGCGGTTCACAATGATCCGCAAGGCATTGCGGCCGTCAGCCGCGCTCCATCCCCAGACCTGACGTACGATCGTTTGCACGGGCAGCGCTTCGTGCGGCCGTGTCATCAAGAGCGCCAGTACGGCGTATTCGGTCGGGGAGAGTGCCAACGCGACTCCATCGAGCGTGACCTCTCGAGCGAGAAGGTCCACCGCTAATCCGCCTGCCTGTAGGAAGCGGACGCCGGGCGCGGAGGCGCGGTCCACGCGCCGGAGGAGAGCTCCTAACCGCGCCAACACATCGTCATCGCCGGCGTGGGGATCGATCACGGCGTCCACCCCCGCCTCGACGAGGGAGATCACGCTCCGGGGCGTGGGGGCTCCGAGGACGACTAGAGGCGCATTCGAGACGGGTCGGATGACCTCGGCCACCTTGTGTGCATCGGGGCCACCGGCGATCAGGATCAAGGCGATCCTCTGAATGGACGCCAGCCAGCTGCGCCCGGTCCTGGTCGTCTGCGACGACCAGCGTCCACCCTTCCGCACGCATGGACTCGCACAACGCGGTGATCTCTGCGCTGCAGGGTCCGATGATCAGCGCGGGTTGTTCGGGAATACCCGACGGAATGCCCATCCGTTTCACGTCACGCCCCCTTGCCGGTTACCGGGTCAAGAGCATGCACCCTGCGATCGGGCCACCTCCATTCGACACGACCGCAACTTCGGGCAAACCCGGCACCTGGCGTTCGCCTGCCTCGCCCCGTAGCTGGAGGCAGGCCTCGTGAAGGACCCAGTAGCCGTGCATTCGCCCAGCGGAGAGCTGTCCACCGTAGGTGTTGAGCGGCAATTCGCCGTCGAGGGCGATCCGCGACCCACCCTCGAGGAACGAGCCGGACTCGCCCTCGGCGCAGAAGCCCAACGCCTCGAGCCAGGCCATGGTGAGGTAGGTGAACCCGTCGTAGAGCTCGGCCACGTCCACATCGGCCGGCCGGAGGTCGGTGGCGTCCCACATCTCGCACGCAGCATCGGCCGAAGCCATTTTCGGATAGTCCGGTCGTTGATCCCAACCGCCCGCACCGTCGGACCCGCCGACCGCATCGACGCGTACCGGGTGTTCGCAGGCGTCCGCATGTTCCGCCCTCGAGACCACGACCGCGATGGACCCGTCGACCGGCACATCGCAGTCCAAGAGCCCCAAGGGCTCGGAGATCATCCGCGCGGAGAGGTAGTCCTCCATCGTGATGGGATCCCGGTAGGCCACGTTGGGATTGAGGGCGGCATTACGCCGGCTGTTGATGGCCAGCCAGCCGATCTGGTCGCGGGTGGTGCCGTAGAGGTGCATATGTCGCCGCAAGTGCATGGCCAGCCAGTTCGGGGCCGAATAGGCGTGCATGGTCAAGATGCGCGTGATGTCGCGCATTGCCGGGGGGACCTCCATCTGGGTGCCGTCGGAGCGTTCCTGGATCGCCTCACCACCCATCATGTTCACGGTCCGGTAGACCAGGATGTGGCGAGCGGTCCGGTTCCCTACTGCCTTGAACGCATCGACCACGGGCGTCAGGAGCCCGTAATGACCCATCGACCCACCCGTCCAATCGGGAGAGATGCCGAGTTGTTCGGCGGTGACCGCGATGGGCGTGTCCCCGATCGTGGCGATCCCGTCGATGTCGGAGGGGGAGATCCCCGCGTCGGCGATCGCCGCCATCGTCGATTCGACGGTGAGCTCTACGTCGGGGATGCCGGTCTTGCGGCCGATCCGCGACATGCCGATGCCGGAGACGATGGCGCCGCGCTCGGCTCGTTCGTTCGTCACCTGGCCACCTCAGGCTTCGGGATCTGGCTCGAACAGCGGGACGAACACGTCTCCCTGCTGCTCAAAGACGACTCGGACCGGCATGTCGATGGTCACCGAGTCGACCGGGCAGTTCACGATGTCAGTCGTGAATCGCAGCCCTTCCTGCTCGACGAGCTCAACGATGGCGATGACATACGGGACAGGAACCTCGGGATTGAACGGGTGGTGGTTCACCGTATAGGTGAAGACCCGACCCTTTCCGCTGACCGGCGCGTAGACGGCCCGACCGGAGCAGCCCGGACACCGCAGCAAGGGAGGGAAGATCCAACGGGAACAGGCGGCGCAGAAGGGGAGACGCAGCTGCCTGCTCGCGCCACCTGTCCAAAACTCCCGGTTGTCGTCGTCGAGCGGTGGGATGATCCGGGCCGCCACCACCGTCATCGGCGGTTGCCGTGCACGCAGGCTGTCGGATCAGGCATCGAGAGCCTCGGGCCGGGCAAGGGCGGCGAGCTCCGTCGCCGTCATGCCCCCTGCGTTCTTGCGGCCGAGGCTGCGGATCGAGGTATCCACGTCCGAGGCCTCGCCCCGAAGGGCCCTCACGGTGCACTTCTCCTTGGGACGGACGGCGAACGGATCGAACTGGAAGACTCGCATCGCATTGAGGTGGGTCATCTTCTCGACCTCGTCGTACGGGATCCCGCTCAGCGATTTGCCGAGCAGCTCCGGTGAGTGCGGCCACGTGCTGTCGGAGTGCGGATAGTCGCATTCCCAGGTGATGGAGTCGACGCCGACCCGGTGGCGTAGCTCCAGTCCGCTGGCGTCGTCAATGAAGCAGGTCACGATGTGATCCCGGTACACGTCGCTCGGCCTGCGCCCACCGAAGTCGGCGCCAGTCCACGAGTGGTGATGCTCATAGACGTAGTCCATCCGCTCGAGTGCGTAGGGGATCCAGCCGATCCCACCCTCCGACATGGCGATCTTGATCCGGGGGAAGTTCTTGAAGATGGAGGTCCACATGAGGTCATTCAGCGCCAGGAACGAATTCATGGGCGTGATGGAGATCATGACGTCGGCCGGGGCGTCGCTGGCTGTGAGCAAGAGGCTCGACGAGGACCCGATGTGCAGGCACACGACCACCTCATTCTCTTGGCAGGCTCCCCAGAACGGAGCCCAGTGGTCGCTGTGCAAACTCGGGTGGCCGAGCTTCTCGGGGTTCTCGGAGAACGTCACCGCGTGGCAGCCCTTGTCCGCGATCCGTCGCACCTCCTCGGCCATGAGGTTCGGGTCCCAGTACGGGGTGATTCCACACGGAATGAAGCGTCCCGGGTGTGCACCGCACCACTCGTCGATGTGCCAGTCGTTGTAGGCCTTGACGACGGCCAGCGACAGGTCCTTGTCCTGCTGGCGGGCGAAAAGCTGACCGCAGAAGTGAGGGAAGGTCGGGAAGTTGAGCGAACCCAGCACTCCGTTGGCGTTCATGTCACGGACACGCTCGTCGACGTCGTAGCACCCCTTGCGCATCTGGTCGTAGCGGGTGGGGTTCAGGCCGTACTCCTCTGGGGGACACCCCGCCACGGCGTTGAGCCCCATGTACGCGGCGCGCTCGTCCTCGAAGAGCCAGTACTCGCTCCCGTCGTCGTCGGTGAGCACCCGCGGCGCCCGGTCCCGGTATCGCTCGGGGATGTGCGCGTCGAACATCTCCCGCGGTTCGATGATGTGGTCGTCGACGCTGACGAGGACAAGATCTTCAACGTTCATGTGGCCCCCCGAACTGGAAGTTGACAATTCTGTCAGGATACTCAGATACTTGCCGATGACAAAGCGCCGACCCCGATGAAATCAACCCGAAATCAGGGCCAGCACGCCTCTGACCTGGCCACGGCGACGGAATCGGGCCGTCCGGCGCGAGGAGGGGCGACGTGATCCTCGACGAAATCGACTATCGAAACACCGGCCAGGGTGTGGCGGAGATCGTCCTCAATCGGCCTGACACGCTCAATGCCATCTCCGGCCGATCCGGCGGCATGCGGGACCAGCTGCTCCACGCCATCGGCTTGGCCGAGGACGACCCCGCCATGGGCTGCGTCGTGCTGCGTGGAGCCGGCAGAGCATTCAGCGGTGGCGGGGACATCACGGGCAACGAGCGACGGGAACGGCTCGAGGACGACGAGCGGTTCTTGCGGACGGCGGGTGAGTTCCACGACCGCCTGCGTGGGAGCAACGTGCCGATCATCGCCTCTGTCCACGGGTATTGCCTCGGGGCAGGGCTCACGCTCGCGGCATCCTGTGACCTCATCATCGCGGGGGAGGGGGCGCTCTTTGGGTTCCCGGAGGGCCGGATCGGCCTCGCCGGGGCGACCGCTGTCGTCCCGATCCTGGGGAGGCAGTGGGCGAAGTTCCTCATGATCACCGGCGAACTGCTGAACGCGAATCTGGCCCGTCGGCTCGGGCTGGTCCTGTCCGTGGAGCGGGACGAGGAGCTGACCGCACGCATCGCTGGATCTCGCCGTCCGTATCTCTCGCATGCCTCGCGAGGCGGTGCTGCTCAATCGCCGCGCGATCGATGCGACAGCTGATGCTGCGGGGGACGCTGCGGCGCGACTCGCCGCACTCGCGGCGGACGCACGCACCACCAACCGAGCCGCCCACGCGACCGCTCCAGACGGGCGCACGTTCCGGTCGATCATCGACTCGGAGGGGATGGGCGGACTGAAGGCAGCTCGCAACGCGCAGTTCACGGAGCCCTGGCTGCATGACTGAACCAGGCATCATCAGGCGATCGACCCACCCCACCTCGGCACGGAGAGGAAGTTGCAATGGCAGCACTGCTTGAAGGGCGTACCGCACTGATCACGGGTGCAGGTCACGGCATCGGACAGGCGCACGCATTGGAACTGGCGCGGCAGGGGGCCTGCATCGTCGTCAACGATCTGGGTAGCTCCGTCAGCGGGGAGGGTTCCGGCCGGGACGCCGACAGGGTCGTTGGCGCCATTGTCGCCATGGGCGGAAGTGCGCTCGCCGACTATGGCGACGTCGGCAATGAAGCGGACGCAGAAGCGATGGTTGATCGGGCTATCGAGGCATGGGGACATCTGGACGTGCTTGTCAACAACGCGGGCATCGTCCGCGACCGGGCCATCTGGAATATGGAGGCCGATGACTTCGACGCGGTCATGCGCGTGCACGTACGGGGATCGTGGCTCACGTCCCGAGCCGTTGCGCGCCATTGGCGGCAGCGGTCGAAGGCTGGTGAGGCGGTGGCCGGTCGGATCATCAACACAACGTCGGGTGCCGGCCTCCAAGGAAACTTCGGGCAAAGCAATTATGCGACGGCGAAGGCGGCGCTCACGGGCCTGACGATGACGCTGAGCCTCGAGCTCGGGAGCATCGGCTGTACGGCGAACCTCATCGGGCCGGGCGCCTTGACGAGGCTATCGGCGACGACGGGCCTGCCAGATCCCACGGAGCCGATGGACCTCGAACCGGACGACTGGTCGGAGTTCGACCCGCGCATGAGTTCGCCCGTCGTGGCATGGCTGGCCAGCACGGCATCGGCCGGGGTCAGCGGCCAGTGCTTCCGGGTCATGGGGGAGTACCTGCACTGGATGCAGGGCTGGCATGAACACGTCACGATCTCCAACGGCGGCTCCCACTGGGACGCCGCAACCTTGGCTCGCACAATGGAAACCGATGTGTTCGGTACCAGGGTTCCCGGTCTGCGGCTGGGCGGCTAACAGGCCGCAACGAGTGCGCGCTTGTCGACCTTGCCCATGGGGGTAAGGGGCAAAGCCTCGACCACCCGGACCTCGTCGGGGGCCTTGTAGTCCGCCAGGCGCTCCGCCACCCAGGCGCGGAGAGACTCGGCACTCGGGACGGGTGTGCCCGGTCGGAGCACGACGAAGGCGACGCCGATCTCTCCGATGACGGATCGCTCGGCGCCGACGACGGCGGAGCCTGCGATCGAGGGGTGCTCGGTAAGGACGTTCTCAACCTCGAGCGGGTAGACGTTGTATCCGCCGCGGATGTACATGTCCGACGCGCGCCCCACCAGGACCAGGTTGCCGTCGACGTCCAAGCGCCCCAGGTCGGTGCTGAGCAGCCGTCCCTTGGAGTCGAGAATCTCGCTCGTCGCTGCAGCGTCGCGCCAGTAGCCCCGCATCACACAAGGTCCATCAACCCGGACCCGCCCTACTTCTCCGGGCGGGACGACGTAGCCCGTGCGCATCCACCAGGTCGATGGTCGTCTCGGACTGGGGTTTGCCGACGGTGCGGTACTGGACCTCGGGAGGATCGTCAGGCGACGTTCCGGTGATCGAGGGGGACTCCGTCATGGCGTAGCGGACGACCACCGGGCAGCCGAGCAAGACTCGCATCCGTTCGACCAACTCAGGTGGTGCCGGCGCCGTCGCGGCGAGGCAGACTCGTAATCGTACGAAGTCGGCCGTGGCCACCTGAGGAAGCTCCACGAGCTTGGCCCATTGCGTGGGGACGCCCGCGCCGACCGTGACTTGCTCGCCGACCAGGACGTTGAGCATCGACGCCGCGGTCCAGGGCGTCGGTGTCAGGACCAGGGTGACCCCCATGGCACACTGCTCCCAGAGCTTCGACATGTAGCCCGCGTGCGCCATGGGCACGCCGCTGAGGCGGCGGTCGAACGGTTGGGTCATGGCACCGGCCGTGCGCACCGCCGCCGCCAGGTTGCGGTGGTCGAACCAGGCCCCCTTGGGCAGCCCAGTCGTCCCGCTCGTCCAGATGATCACCGCCGGGTCCTCCGGGGCGATCTCGGCGGGAGAGTGCAGGCGATCGGGTTGGCCCTGGAGCATGGAGGGGTCGTCGATGACGAGGCGAGGTTCGCACCCGGCAAAGATGGCGGCGGTCTCGCGACGCCCGAGGCGCGTGTTGATGCCGGTTGCAACTGCGCCGAGACGGAGGGCGGCAGCGCAGGCGATCGCGTAGTCGATGGACGGGGGCAGAGCGATGGCGACCACGTCGCCGGGACGTACCCCCTTCGCCGCCATCCTTGCCGCAGCCGCGCCGGCGTCACGGTGCCACTCGCCGAAGGTCAGACGCCTTCCCGAGTCGGTCTCGACGTACGCCTCATGGTCCTCAAGTTGTCGTGCGGTGGCGTCCATGAGCTCGGCGAATGTGCCGAACGAGCCCGTAACGGCTGTCGCCTGACTGGCAGGCCCACCCGGTGTCATCGTGTCACGACGTGTTCGGCGATGAAGCGGGCGATGTGATCGAGCGCCTCGCTCAGAAGATCCGGCTGCCCCTCGAAGTAGTGCGTTGCGCCCTTGACGAACTTCAGGTCACGGACGGGGGCCTGTGTGGCGGCATCGTGCATCTGTTGGGCCATGGCGGGCACGACCGTGACGTCCGCCGTGCCGAGGAGGACGCTGACCGGTACGTCGATCTGGGGGAGCCATCGCAGGGAGTCGGCGTGCGTGTCGTCGATCGACCACTGGTTGATCCAGGACCGCAGCGTCGTCACTCGGCTGATGCCGGCGGGCATGTAGTTGGCCACCTGTGGAGGGCCCCAGAGGGTCCGACCCACCTCACGATCGCTGGGGTCGATCGAGGCATCGAGGAAACGCAGGTCCGCCGCCGTCCCTTGCACGACAAAGGCCAGGTCCCCGAGGCCGGATGGGCCGTGGCCGGCAGTGCCGAGCTCGCCCAGCTGCTCCCGTGCCCAGGCCGTGATCCGCCTGTTGCGAGCGGTCTGCGCCTCCCGATAGCGAGCGATGAACTCCGGCGCGAAGGGCGGTCCGTTCTCCGGGTTGTACATGTCCAATGACGGGTCGCGTGCAAAAGGCTGGCGCTCGTCGACGATGGCGGGGTCCAGCCACTCGGTGCTCAGGGTCGCCCGGGACGGGTGCGCATTCAGCATCACGATGGCGTCGACCGCCGGCAGGGCGGCTGCGGTCAGATCCGGGCCGCCGCCGGGAGGGTCGGTGATCGTGGGTTGACGGGCCTGGGCCTGGTAGTAGGGGACGATGGACGCGCCACCAGAGTTCCCCACCAGGACGACAGCGCCATAGCCGCGCTCGTAGAGATAGCGCACCATCGCACCCATGTCGAGGAGGCAGTTCTCCATGATCAGCGACGTGTCGTTCCCGACGTAGCGGGTCGTGAAGCCGATGGCGCCGAAGCCGCGCTCGGCCAGGCCGGCCAGGGCGTAGTGGCCGAGGAAGTTGGCGGTCGGATGGCACAGCATGACGGCCACGTCGGGGGTGGTGCCGGCGACGCGGACCTCGCTCGCCCACACCGTGCGGGACAACCGGGCCACTCCGGAGTAGATCTCGACCCGTTGATGCTCTTCCGTCGGGGGCTCCGAGGAGATTTCGCTCCAGACCGGTCGCCATCATTGCGGCCCGGGAAGGAGGACGAGTCGCCTGAGCGCCGGCCGGACGGGCCCCAGCAGCTGGGCCAGCAGGAACGCACGCTTCACGTACAGATTGGCGTCGTGTTCGAAGGTGAACCCCATGCCTCCGAGCACCTGCACGGTGGCCGCGGCGTTTCGTTCCGCGGCATCGGCCGCGACCACGAGCGCGCTCAGGCATTGCAGTTCGGCGTCGCTACGTCCCTCATCGACGGCGAGTGCGGCCACCGTCGTCTGGGCCCACGCCAGTTCGGCCCGCACGGCCATGTCCGCGCAAGGGTGCTTGACCGCCTGGTTGACGCCGATCGGCCGTCCGAACTGAATCCGGTTCTTGGCGTGTTCGGCCGACAGGACGGCGGTCGCCTCTGCGATGCCCGTGAGCTCGGCCGCCACCAGGGCCGAGCCCCGAAGGCCCACCGGATCGACGTCGGCCGCCACGGCGACGACCGGCGTGGCTCCCGTCGTCGTGGCGCGGGCCAGGCGGGCCGTCGGGTCGATGCATTCGAGGACCGTCAGGTCGCCGAGATCGGCTCGCGCGAAGAGGGCCGCCCGCTCCTGGGTGGCGACCAGGACCAGCTCGGTGTCGTCGCCGTCGACCACATGGAGCGTGCCCACGACGCCACCCCGATCGAATCTGCTCTCCGGCCCGAGTACCCCCATTCCCACGCGGGCGCCTTGGCTGATCTCGTCCCCGAGTTGACGATTGCCGCCGAAAGCCGCCACCCGGGCGGCCAGGGCCGTGGCAAGGAACGGCCCTCCGGCCAGGGACCGCGCTATCTCGCGGAAGAGCAGCACCTCGTCGGCGAGGCCGCACCCCACGCCCCCGAGTGCAGCCGGCAGGCCGAGCCCGAACCAGCCCAGATCGGCCGCCGCCAGCCAAACCTTGGCGTCCACGTTGGATGCTTCGCCGATGAGCTGCCGCGTCCGTTGGGTCGGAAGCGCGGTGGCCAGGAACGACGCTGCGGATGCCACGATTTCTTCCTGCTCTGGTGACGGGAGGAGATCCATGATCGTTCGCCCGCTACCGCGGGAGGCCGAGCACCCTCTCGGCGATGATGTTGCGCTGGATCTCAGACGTGCCGCCCCCGATGGAGATGCCGTAGGAGAGAAGGAACAGCTCGCTCCACATGTCTCCGCTCTCCGGGTCCACTGCCAGGGACTCGGGTCCCAGGATCTCGACGGCCAGCCGCATGATCCGCTTGTAGAGATCCGCCCACTGGAGCTTCAACATCGATCCCTCCGGTCCGGGCTCGGACGAGTGAAGGTTGCGGGAGATGCCGAGGTAGGTCAGCGATCGCAGCGCGGCAACGTCGGCGCGGGCCCGGGCCAGTGAGTACGCCACCTCGTCGTCGCCCAGCCGGCCACGGTCGCGTGCCAGCTCAATCAGCCGTTCCACGGTCGACGAGAGCTGGACCTGGTCGATGGTGAAGGCCGTGCCCCGTTCGAACGACAACGTCGACATGGCGACGCTCCATCCGTTGTTCATGTCGCCCACCACATTGGTGAGGGGGATCCGCACCTCGTCGTAGAAGACCTCACAGAAGTCCTCGCCGTTGTCCATCGTATGTATGGGCCGGACTTCTATGCCGGGGCTGCGCATGTCACAGATCACCCAGGTGATCCCTTTGTGCCGGGGCAATTCCGGGTCGGTACGAACCAGCAGCTCCTGCCAGTCGGCCAGGTGCGCGTAACTCGTCCAGATCTTCTGCCCGGTCACCACAAGCTCGTCGCCGTCGACTTCGCCGCGGGTGCGGAGGGAGGCAAGGTCCGAGCCGGCTTCCGGCTCGGAGAACCCCTGGCACCACACGACCTCCCCGCGCAAGATCGGTGGCAGGTGATTCGCCTGCTGCTCAGGCGAGGCGCGGGCGATGAGGGTCGGGCCGGCGTGCGAGAGCCCGACGAACCGGGTATCGATCGCTTTCATGCCGAGCTTGGCGTACTCCTCGTACCAGATCAGCTGCTGGGTCAGGGGCAGCCCCCGACCTCCGAATTCGACCGGCCAAGCGATGCCCGCCCATCCCGCCTCGAACTGCTCTCGCTGCCAGGCGAGATCGAACTCGCGCATCGCCGGTCCCCCTCGGGGCCGCCTCTCTCTGGGCGCGTGCTCGGCCAGCCAGGTGCGCACCTGGTCGCGAAAGGCGGTGTCCTCGGCCGAGAAGGCGAGCTCCATCAGCGTCCTTCAGCGTCCAGGGCGCCCGATGGCGATCCCTGTTGGGGCAAGGCGCATGCGCTAGGAGAACCCCTGGAGCTCGAAGAGATCGATCGCGTTGGTCCGCAATATCCGGTGGATCGACTCCTGGTCGAGCCCGTGGAGCAAGCGAGTGGCGACGTCGCGGCTGTCGGGCCATGTCGAGTCGCTGTGCGGGTAGTCGGTCTCGAAGGTGATCCGATCGATCCCGATCCGATCGCGCATGTCGATGCCGGTCTGGTCCTTGAAGAAGCAGCCGTAGACATTCCGGTGGAAATAGGTGCTCGGCGGTTCGGGGATCTGCTTGGTCTGGGCCCAGCCCTGGTTGTCGTGCCAGACGTCGTCGATCCGTTCGAGCACGTAGGGGATCCAGCCGATCTGGCTTTCGGCGTAGGCCAGTTTGAGGGTCGGGTACCGGACCAGGACGCCGGACCAGAGGAAGTCGACGAGGGAGGTCATGGCGTTTCCAAACGCCAGCGTGGCCGTGACCGAAGGCGGTGCGTCCGCCGAGGTCGCGGGCATGCGGGAGGACGACCCGATGTGCATGCAGACTGCGGTGTGGGTCTCCGCGCAGGCTTCGAAGAACGGGTCCCAATAGCCCGAGTGGATGCTGGGCAGGCCAAGGTGAACCGGGATCTCGCTGAAAGCTGCCGCCCGCACCCCTCGGGCGGCGTTGCGCCGTACCTCACGGGCTGCCGCCTCCACGTCCCACAGCGGGATCAGGCAGATGGGGATGAGCCGCCCTCCGGAGTCACCGCACCACTCCTCAACCGTCCAATCGTTGTAGGCGATGACGCAGGCCAGCCCCAGCTCCTTGTCCTTGCCTTCGGCGAACGTCTGGCCGCAAAAGCGCGGAAAGGTCGGATAGCACGCCGATGCTTCCACCCAGTTCACGTCCATGTCGAGGAGGCGTTCCTTGGGGTCATAGCAACCTGGGCGCATGTCGTCGTAGGTGATCGGCGTCATCGTCATCTCTTCCCTGGGGAAGCCGACGGCTGCGACCATCCGTTTGTGGGTGTAGACGATGTCCTCGTAGACCCAGGTGTCTGCCTTGAGCGGCGACTCGTCGTCGAATTGCTCCTTGTACGCGGCTGCGCCGGCGAACTCAATGGCGCGCACTCCCCGTCGCTCGACACGAGGGCCTCGGTCCCGGAACTTGGCGGGTAGCCAGGACTGCCACACGTGCGCCGGCTCGACGACGTGGTCGTCGACGCTGATGATCTTGGGGATCGACACTTCGTCCATTCCGTCGCCTACGTTCCTAGTCGATCGCCGGACCCGAGGCCCGCTGATGGCTGCGCTCCTGCGTCAGCTCCTTCAGCACGGTGACCATGTCGCGTCCGGTGCGGCGGGCCTCGGCCTTGACCCGCTCCCATTCCTCAAGTGAGGCAAGCGCATTGTCCCCATGTCATTCCAGTGTGGATCCAGCGGCGTCGTGATCTCGAGGCGAAGTCCGTTGGGGTCGTGGAAGTAGATGCTGTAGATGATCTTGTGGTCGACGGGGCCGAGCACGTCGATGCCGTTCTCGACGAGCCAGTCGTACCACTGGTCGACCGCCTCCTTGGAGTCGACCTGGAGGGCCAGGTGTTGGAAGACGTCATACGCCGGATGTGGTGCGGGCGCCTGCGGCGGCAACTCGGGCGCCTCGAAGAAGGCCACCGTCGAGCCATCGGCCATCCGGAAGAACGAGTGGAAATAGGGAACGGGATCGCCCGTCGACGGGATCGAATCATCGAGGACGGCGTTGACGAGGTCCATGCCCAGCAGCTCGCGGTAGAAGCGGACGGTCGCCGCGGTGTCATGTGTGATGTAGGCCACGTGGCTCAACATGGTCGGGGAGCCGAGTTTCACGATGTCACCTCCTGATGTCGACGACGGCCCGGCCTGCGACCGAGCCCTGCAGGATGTCGTCGAGGATTCCGGTCAGGTCATCCAGTCCAACGTCCACGCCCACTGCATCCAGAGACATGGGCTTCAGGTCTGTTGCCAGCCGCTGCCAAATGGCGCGTCGAGTCTCGATCGGGCTCTGGACCGAGTCGATCCCGATGAGCGTGACGGCGCGGAGCACGAACGGCATGACCGTGGAGGGGAGCTCGATACCGCCCGTCAAGCCACTGGCCGCGACGGCACCGCCGTATTCGATGCGGGGCAGGAGGTTGGCCAGCGTGGTCCCGCCGACGCAGTCCACGGCGGCCACCCACGCCGTCGACTCCAGCGGCTTGCTGCGGCCCTCGCTCAACAAGCTGCGGTCCACGACCTCCTTGGCTCCCAGGCCACGCAGGTACTCCGCTTTGTCGGCCTTCCCGGTGCTGGCCACCACCTCGTAGCCGCGGGCGGCAAGGATGCCGACGGCGGTGCTCCCCACGCCTCCCGTCGCACCGGTGACGAGCACCGGGCCGTCTCCTGGCCGAAGTCCACGCTCTTCGAGTGCCACGACGGAGAGGGCGGCGGTGTAGCCGGCCGTGCCGATGACCATGGCGTCGCGCAAGCTGAGGCCGGGGGGGAGCGGGACGATCCACTCCGCAGGAAGGCGGGCGTACTCGGCGAACCCCCCGTGGCCCGAGACGCCCAGGTCGTACCCGTGCGCGAGGACCTCAGTGCCGACGGGCGGGCCGTTGCTCCCGCTGTCGACGACGCGGCCGGCCAGATCGATGCCGACCACCAGCGGCGAGATGCGCGCCACCCGTCCCTGCAGGGGTGGATGCGAGAGCGTCCTTGTAGTTCACGCTGGACCAATGCACCTCAATGAGGACCCCGTCGGACGGCAGGTCGTCGATCGAGATCATGGTCACCCCACGGCTTGGTTCGTCACCTCGGGTGACGGCCACATAGGCCCGAAACGAATCTGGAGGCATCCGTGGATCGTACTGAGCAGTTGATTTCGGTCTCATGTCGTCGACCGCCGGTCCTCGACCTCCTGGTCGGCAGCGACGAACAACGCGTCCACGGCGACGACGCCCGTTTCCGTCACGATGAGGGGGTTGACGTCGAGCGACGCGAGCCACGCGCCATTGGCCCGCCAGAGGCCATCGAGTGCCATGACCGCTTCGACCAGCGGCGCCATGGGCCACGGGCGGGTGCCTCGCAGTCCGGCGAAGACGTCGGGACCGGCGACCTCCTCGACCAGGGACTCTGCAGCTTCGAGGTCGAGGGGCAGGAATCGCCCGGATACCCGGCCGGACACCTCGACCAGCACGCCGCCGAGTCCGAGGAGGACCAGCGGGCCAAGTTCACTCCTGGCCTGCACGCCGGCGAACGCCTCGCCGAACCCGGGAATCATCGCCTGGATCGCCACCTCGACCGGCAGATCCTGTGCCCGTGCGAGCCGGCGCAGCCGATCGACTGCCTCTGGAAGGCCCGACGCAGGAACGTCCACCATGACGGCGCCGCTCTCGGTGCGATGTGGCACGTCGGCCAGCTTCGCCACGAGGCGTGGGCCGAGATGGGCGGCGAGCGATGGGTCGTCGTGCTCGCCGAGAACGCAGTACGGCGCAACCGGGAGTCCGGCCTCCGACAGCAGTCGCATGGCGTCGGCGAAGCGGACGATCAGCCCAGCCGGCGTGCTGATCAGCGGTGGCGGGCTTCCCGCCGGGGTGACGTCGGGCGCGGTGGCGGCCGATCGGTACGACATGCCGGTCTCCATCGCTGCCGTTGCTCGGTAGAGCGAGCGCAGGCCCCGGGTGAAGACAAGGCCGCGCTCTCTCCAGGCGTCGACCCAGGGGCCGAGCGACGTCGCCTCCACCGGGCTCACCACGAAAGGTATCGAGTGTTCCACTGGCAGCGGCGGCGAACGGGCCGAGGAGCATCGTGCTCCACGCCTCGTCACCCTCCCCCAGCCACCACGCCAAAACCAGCGCGTCGACGGCATCCGCGTACCGGTCGAAGAGCTCACGCATGACGTCAGGCTGGCTCATGACGAATCCTGTGAGGTCGAGCGGATTGACGGTGTCGCCCGGTACCCGCTCGCGCACCCACGGCGCCAGCTCTTCCAGGGTCGGGAGCTCCAAGCCCTCACTGTCCGCCAGATCGGTGGCGAGCGCCGCCACGCCTCCCGACGTCGTGATGATGCCGATGCGACCGATGGCCGAGTGCCGGTCCGCAGGGAGCTGGGCGAGCAGCTGGGCGCGATCGAAGAGGTCGTCGACGTCGCGCGCCGACACGATGCCGTGCTCGGCGAAGGCGAGCTCGTACACCCAGCTGTCCCCGGCGATGGATCCCGTGTGGGACTGCATGATCTGCCGGGCGCGGTCACTGCGGCCGAGTTTGAGGGCGAGCACGGACATGCCGGCACGGCGGGCGCGGGCCACCGCGGAGAAGAAGGCGGCCGGACGACGGATGGTCTCGATGACGAGGCAGATGACGGACGTGGACGGGTCGTCGATGAACGCCTCGACGTAGTCCGCCAGGTCACAGACGGCCTCGTTGCCCGACGACACGGAGATGGCGACGCCCAGTCGGCGCTGGTCCGCTGCCGCCATAGCCGAACGCATGAGGAACCCGCTCTGCGACACGATGGAGACTCCGCCGGGCGGTGGGTCGATCCGTCCCCCCGTGAAGAGGTTCACGCCGAGCGGCACGTTCTTGAACCCACTGCAGTTGGGGCCGATCACGGCCAGTCCCGTCTCGCGTGCGACCTCCGAGATCCGGTGCTGGAGCGACGAGCCGGCATCGCCCATTTCGGAGAATCCGGCTGCAGCGACCACGACACCCCCGCATCCGAGCGCCGCCGCCTCCTCCACCACGGCGACGGATCGCTCGGCATTCACCAGCGAGAGCACGGCATCGACCGGAGCTCCCAGCGCCGTGAGCGATGGCAAGGCCGGCAGGCCGTAGAGCTCCTGGCGCGTGGGGTTCACCAGGTGCACCGTGCGTCCCGCCTCGAGCATCGGGAGGACCGCGTTGTTGGACATGCCGAGCGCTTCGTTGGCCCCGACCACGGCCAGGCTTGCCGGCGAGAGGAGACGGGACAGGGCGCGCTGGTCGCTCATACCGCGGTGGCGAGCCGGGCGCGCAGGTCGCGTTTCACGACCTTGCCGTAGGCGTTGCGGGGCAGGCTCTCGACCTGCACCCACCGTCGAGGGATCTTGTAACCGGCAAGCGACGTTCTGCAGAACTGCTCGAGGACGACGGTGTCGATGTCTCCGTTGGCGGGGACGACCACAGCGACCACCATCTCACCCCACAGATCGTCCGGGATACCGATGACAGCGGCATCGCCGACGTCCGGGTGGGCGCTCAGTACCTGCTCCACCTCGACGGCATACACGTTCGAGCCACCGGAGATGATCATGTCCTTGGTCCGGTCCAGCAGGTAGAGCACGCCGTCATCGGTCAATCGACCCAGGTCGCCCGTGTGGAGCCAGCCGTCCCGCAGTGACTCGGCCGTGGCGTCGGGACGCCCCCAGTAGCCGCTCATGACGGAGGCGCCCCGGACGACCACCTCTCCGACCTCGGCGGGCGCGAGCGGGCTCCCGTCGAGGTCGCGGATCGCCACTTCTACCCCGGGCCGCGCACGCCCGGCCGATCCGAAGAGCTCTGGCCGATGGTCCTCCCGCCGCAGCACGGTCGCCGTCATCGGCGTCTCGCCCTGGCCGTACAGCTGCACGAGGATCGGACCAAACCTGCGCAGTGCGCGCTCCGTCGCTGCAGGCGTGATCGGCGCGCCGCCGTAGACGATGTACTGCAAGCTCGGGAGGTCGGGCTCGGCCGGCGCCGCTTCTGTCAACATGACGATCTGCGTCGGCACCATCCAGGTGTTGGTCACCCCGTAGGCGCGTACGAGATCGAGGGTGCGCAAGGGGTCGAAGCTGGGGCGAATCGGGGATCAGCTGGTGGGCCGCTCGGGCGGTGGCGGCGAGCGCGTGGAACCCGGCACCATGGCTGAGCGGGGCGGCATGCAGCGTGACATCGTTCTCGTCGAGCGGGGTGAGGTCGGCCAGCCATGACACCGTGACGAATGTGAGCGTGCCGTGGGACAGCATGGCCCCCTTGGGTTGTCCGGTCGTACCCGAGGTGTAGAACAGCCAGGCCAGGTCCTCTGCTCGCACGTCGACTGGCCCGGAAGGGGCGGGCACGGTCTCGCTCTCGAGAATCGCACGAAGCTGGGGGCCCGCCACGCAGACGATCGCGTCACCAGAGGCGGCACGAGCTGTCGCGGCGTGAGCCTCGTCAGTGATGACGACGGCGGCCCCGGAGTCCGAGACGAGGAAAGAGAGCTCCTCCGGGGTGAGTCGAGCGTTGCACGGGACGAGTGCGGCGCCGCACCGCCACGTCGCGAACATCGCCACCAGGAACTCGGGGCGGTTGTCCATGAAGACAGCCACCCGCGTGTCGCGTCCCATGTCGTGCGAGCGCAGCCACCCGTCGAGGGAGGCGACCTGCTTGTCCAGCTCACGGTAGGTGACGGCCTCGGTGCCCCAGGTCACGGCAGGCCGATCAGGAAACGACCTGGCTGCGCTCGTCAGGAGAGAGGCGAGGTTGAACGTCACCGGCATAGCATCCCGGACTCAGTCCGAGCTCAAGGGCGCGCCGGTGGTCGCGCGGGAAGACGAGTGGCAGGGATCTCAGATGGAACGTGCCCGAGGGCCAGGCGATCTCGGGCTCGAACCCCGGCGCCACCTGGTAGTCCGGAATCACCCTGTGAAACTCCTCCACGACGAGCCGGAGCTCGCGACGGGCCAGGTGGGCACCCAAGCAACGGTGGATGCCGCCGCCGAAGCTGAGGTGGTTGCGATCCGCCCGCTCCAGGTCGACCTCGTCGGGACGGGGAGCCATCCCTGCCTCGCGGTTCGCCGTCGCCAGGCACAACATGACGGGGGAGTCGGCCGGGATGGTCACCCCGCAGACCTCAATGTCGCGCACCGTGACCCGTGGCGTGGTCGGGGCGGGAAGCTCGAGCCGAAGGATCTCCTCGATCGCGGGCATCACGGAGTCGGGGTCCGTGACCACGCGGGCTCGTAGGTCCGGATCGCGGGCGAGGTGCAGCATGACGAAGCCGATCTCCGCGGCCACAGTGTCGAGCCCCGCCAGCGTGAACAGAAAGCAGAGCCCGAGGACCTCCTGGTCCGACCAGGCCTCGTCGCCCGACAGAGCGAGAATCCGGCTGAGCATGTCGTCGCCGGGCTCCGCTCGCTTCTTCTCGACATGGCCCTGGAGGTAGACGAAGAGCGCCATTGCGTTCTCGATGACCTCAGGCGGCGGCTCGCCCGCCCCGACCGTGCTGTTCTCGATGATGGCCTCGGACCACCCGATGAATTGGTCGCGGTCGGCAACGGGAAGTCCGAAGAGGGTGAGAAAGACCTGGGTCGGATACAGCCGTGCGACCTCGTCGACGACGTCGCACGTACCCCTGCCCGAGAAGGCCGCGATCAGGTCTCGGATCTGGGCACGGAGCCTGTCTTCGAGCGCGTTGATGACGCGGGGGGCCAACATCTGGTCCAGGACCCGTCGATAGCGAACGTGATCGGGTGGGTCGATGGCCAGAGGGATCAGTGGCACGGGACTGCCCAGCTCGTCGAAGGCCCGAGCCGAGGAGAATATGTCGGGGTTCCGGTGGGCGAGCTGGACCGCCTCGAGACTGGTGAGGTACCAGGTGCCATCGACGTCTTGGAAGACCTCGCCGGCCTCACGGACGAACTCCCACCCCGCGGTACGGTCGCGCTGCATTGGGGCATCGGAGAATCGGAACGAACCCCTGGTGACCGTCATGTTGCGCTCCTCATGCCGAGCGATCGCGCCGCTGCGGACGACCGCGGGCGCCGCCGTTGGACGTCACTTGACTATAGTGTCAACTCCATGGACTGCGTCGAGGCGTTGGTGAAGCGCGACGGCCGGCGTGCCGGAGATCGGCAAGTCTGACGGATGGCCGCAGTGCGAAGAGACGAGAGCTTCGAGATCAGACCCACGCTCCGCCAGCCTGCCCCTGAGCTCGGCACGCGAGCTCGGCGGACGATGGACCTCATCCTCCAGGCCACGGGTGACCTCATCATGGCCCGTGGATACGGTGGCGCACGCATCGATGACATCGTGCAGGCGGCCGGAATCTCCCGGGCGTCCTTCTACACGTATTTCCCCTCCAAGCGCGACGCCCTCCTGATGCTTGGCGCCGACGCAGGTTCCGCCTTCGATCGCCTGGTTGACACCCTGCCCCGGAATATCGACCAGGACGAGCGGCTGGCGTCACTCACGGCCTGGGTGCACGAGTACTTCGCCTTCATGGAGGAGTACGGCACGTTCATCGTCGCCTGGTCCCAGGCCGCCCACGAGGACGAGGAATTGCGGGAAGCGGGCATGCGGCGTCATCTGGCATCGTGCCGAAGGGCCGGTCGGGCGCTCGAGGCTCTCCGCGGCGGGCCGTTCGCGGATCGCATGCAGATCGGGCTGCTCTTCACGAGCATGCTCGAGCGCACGTGGTCCTATCGCCACCTGTACGGGGATGCCCTCAGCGGTGCGGATCTGGAGCGGAACACGGCGTTCGTGATCGTGGCCATGCTGGACGCGCCCGAGGACGTGGCCTGATCGCGACACGGCAGTTGACGGGGCGCCGCCACCCACCGACCACCTCGGGGGAGTGACCGTCCCCGTTCCTACAGTTGTCCTTACCGTTGATGATTTCGGTACTGTGCGTGCATGGCGCTGCTCACGGGGAGGGTGGCCATCGTCACCGGAGGGGGCCGGGGCATCGGCCGGGAGCACTGCCTGGAACTGGCTCGCCAGGGCGCGCGCGTCGTCGTCGTCGACCCCGGGGTCGGGGTCCGGGGCGAGTCCACCGATGAGGACCCGGCTGACCAGGTCGTCTCCGAGATCGAGGCGATGGGCGGCGAGGCCTACGCGGAGAAGGGCTCGGTGGCGGACTGGTCGACGTGTGAGCGCATCGTGTCGGCCGCGTTGGATCGGTTCGGCAGGCTCGACGCCGTGGTGAACAACGCCGGGATCCTGCGCGACCGGATGATCACGTCCATGACCGAGGACGACTTCGACGCAGTGATCGCGGTCCATCTCAAGGGAACGTTCCAGATGACCAAGCACGCCTGCGACCACTGGCGATCCTTGGCGAAGGCAGGGAAGGGATCCGGGGGGCGGATCATCAACACGACGTCGGGCGCGGGCTTCGGCGGCAATATCGGCCAGGCCTCCTACGCGGCGGCGAAGGGGGGCATCATCTCCCTCACGCTCACGACGGCGCTCGAAATGGCCCGTTACGACGTCACTGCCAATGCGGTGTCGCCCGTGGCACGCACACGCATGTCAGCCGATCTCTCCAGCTTCGGTTCGGGCCCACCCGAGGTGGAGGCCTTCGATCCCCTGGATCCTGGCCTGATCTCGCCCGTCGTCGCCTACCTGGCGTCGTCGCACTCGGACTGGCTGAGTGGCCAGGTGCTCCGGGTGGAGGGCAACACGCTTGTGCGGATGGAGGGCTGGCGCAAAGGCGGAAACCTACCGGTCGCGCAGCGGGAAAAGGCTGGAGGCTGAGGAACTCGTCGCCGGGGTCAGGCTGGCCTACGGCACCTTCCCGTCGGGCGTGTAAGGACAGGACGTCGCATCAAGGGCGCTCGGCATCCAAGATGGTGACCGCCGACACGGCGGTCGGTCCACCGATGTTGTGCGCCAGCGCAATCCGGGCTCCGTCGACCTGATTGGTCGACTCGCCCCGCAACTGCTCGAACAACTCGACGACCTGGGCGACGCCGGTCGCGCCGGGCGGATGTCCTTTTGCCTTGAGCCCGCCGCTGGGGTTGACCGGGATCCTTCCTCCCACGTAGTGATCGCGGGCCTCCACCAGCTCATGGCCGCGGAACCGCTCGGCGAACCCCAAGTCCTCGTAGCTCATGAGCTCCACACCGGTGAAGCAGTCGTGGACCTCGGCCACGTCGATGTCTGCCGGGCCGATCCCAGCCATGGCGTAGGCCGCCCTCGCTGCTTTGACAGTGGCGGGGAAGGTCGTCATATCCACCTTGTGCTGGTGCATGACGCGATCGACGCCGTTGCCCATGCCCCGCACCCACACTGGCCGGTCGGTGTAGCGGGACACGCGCTCCTCGCCGACGACGAGGAGCGCTGCCGCGCCGTCGGACTGCGGCGTGCAGTCGAACACCCCGAAAGGCTCGGCCACCATGGGGGCGGACAGCACCTGTTCGATGGTGATCTCCTGGCGCAACTGGGCCTTGGGGTTCGTCACCGCATGCTTGTGGTTCTTCACCGCGATCATCGCGAGGTGCTCCCGCGTGGCCGGCGCCTCATGGAGGTAGCGCCGGACGTGGAGGGCGAAATTGGCGGGCGCCACCAGTCCGAGCGGATAGTCCCAGGCCATGTCGCGGGTCATGGCCATCCAGTCCCAGAACGTGCTGCGAGCCGATGTCTCCCTCACCTTGTCGGCGCCGACGACGAGGGCCACGTCGACATAACCCGAGGCCACCCCGAACACTGCGTTGCGCAACGCGTCCTGGCCGGTGGCGCACGCGTTCTCCACTCTGGTGACCGGGATATCGAGGAGACCGCAACTGTCGGCCAAGATGCCGGAGGGAAATCCGTCAGTCGTCGCCAGCTCGCCGAACCATGCCGCCTCGATGTCGGAGCGCTCCAGTCCGCGGTCGACGCTCGCGGCCATTTCGGAGACGGCCATGGGGACCAGCTCCTTGATCCCGAGGTCGAAGTGCTCGGCGAAAGGCGTCATACCCGCCCCAACGATGGCAACCCGCCGCGGCATCATGCGCCTCCATCGGGAGCGAAGGCGTAGCCGTAGTCGGGGATGCCGCCGCGCGTTGCCATCTTGCGGAAAACGAAGCGGCCGGGCATATCGATCTCGGCGGTCGGCCTGACGGTGTCCGTGACCGGGGCCAGCGCACGGACGTCGACGCCGTCGAGCTGGACGACCGCCAGCGTGTAGGGAGACGACAAACCAGGCACCGGAACATGGATCGTCGTGGCGGTGTAGACGGTGCCGGTCCGGGGGAGCGGCACGAGCGTGCTGCTGTCCTCCTCGCCACAGCCGAGACAGCGAAAACGGGGTGGGAAGGCCAGAGTCCCGCAGGTTGGGCATGCTCCCGCCTCCCAGCGGAGCTTGGCGTCGAACGCGCGGTCGTAGGCAGCGAAGGAGAGCTTGATGTCCGGGCCTGGGGCCAGCCGGAGGGAGGGTTGGTCGAGCGGAGGTCGCTCATCGCGTTGGACGGTGACGGTTCCGGGCTGCCAGGTGCCCGCGGCCATCGTCGCCTGATCGACAGCCGCAACGATGCCTCCCGAACGCTGGTCGGCCAACGCGGCGAGGGCGAAGGGGAGGGCGCTGGCGCCCACAGTCGGCAACTCGGGGGGACGGCCCTCGCACCAGAGTGCGGCGTCGCGTGACGAAAGACCCGCGACGGAAACGGGCTTGCCAGGGAGTTCGGACGCCTCCATCGACGTCCGAATGCCGCGCTCGCGTTGGAGGCGTGGGTCTTCATCCTCGTGGACAAGGCCATCCTGTCCCCGCGCCCGAAGCGGCAGGCTGCGATGCACCCTGGCGAGGGGGGAGAGGTCACCACCTGCAGGCCCACACCAGGCGGCTGCTGCGCCGGCCGGGCTTTGCGCGTCTGACCCGATGATCAGGGCGCCCGTGCGGCCGCGGTCAGCGCATCGAGCATCGTCGGCGCTCCACCAACTCGTTCGACAACATCGGTTGTCGGGGACAGGTTCAACCCCGCGAGGAGTGCGGCGGCATTGCCACCCTCCATGAGCGGGAGGTCGCGGGTGACGAGAACGACGAGCTGGACGTCTTCGGGATTGGTCTCTTCCAGCGCGGCACGCCCTGCTGCGACGGCGATGGTGATGGCGTCCTCATCAGGACCGGACTGGCGCCCACCGCGGCCCGACCAGACCGGCAGGTAGGTGCCGATCCGGGAGATCACGACCTCGCCTCCATGGGCGGGCACCTCACGTCTGGAGCGACCTTTCGACATACTCGACCATGACGCCGTCAGGATCCCTGAAGAAGGACACCCAAAGGCCCCCGAGCGGGGTGCCGGGCAGGGGGATGAACGATGCGTTGCTGGCCTCGATGGCACCCGACCGCCGCGCCGCTTCGACGGCGACGCGCACGTCCGGCACGGCCAGCGCCATGCGGAACAGGCCACGGTCGTTGGCCCGGCTGTGGGCAGCCATCGCAGGGTGTGAGGGCCATGCATTGAGGCGGAGCTCGAGGGGCGCAGGTCCGGCCAGCGACAGCCTCTGCTCGACGACTTCTGCCGTCTCCCCAGCATGATCCCAACTGATCGTGCCCTTGGTCCCGATCGGATCGAATCCGAGCAGGCCGTACCACAGCGCCGACCGCTCCAGGTCGGCACAGACGATCCGGGCGTAGCGGAGTAGGGACGACTCGACCGGCGCCGCCGACAGTTCCAATGCCACGCCATCGGCGTCGAGGATCACGGTGCCGACACCGGCGGTCCTCCCGGGCGCAGGCGGGCACCCTGTTCAGTCGCGGCCCGAACCGCATTGCCGACATCGGGTACATCGAACCCCAACGCCTGCATGCCGACCTCGCCGGGGTGCCCGTAGGCGTCGCCCGAGGTCTTGGGCGCGATCCACTCGACGAGCTCGACGGCCGGTGCGCCACGCCCGCCCCGGGCGTCGTAGAGGAACCACGCCTCACTGGTCGTGCCGTCACCCAGGCCCATTGCGCTGGCATCTTGCCCCTCGGCGCGGCTGCGCATCTTGACGCGGAGCCCAAGCGATTCGTACACGCCTACCGCACCGGCGAGGGTGGAGACGTTCAGGTTGCAGTGCAGGGCCCCAGCGGCGCGGAGCCCGATCGGGTCACTCATGGCACCCCCTCAGTGATGTAGTTCTGCGCAAACGACTCCATCAGCTCGGCGGTCTCCGGATACACCCCGGGTGGCGCGGGAAGGATGATCCAGGTCGCGCCGATCTCCATCAGCCGGCCCATGGCATCACGGTGGCGTTCGACGTCCTCGTTGGGCCGGGCGATTGTCGGATCCGTGTACGCGACCGCGACGTCGATGACGTCAGAGCGGTCCCCCGTCTCAGCGTGGAGAGCACGGATACGCCGATCGAGGTCTTCGACGGAATCGATATGAGGAGTCCGCGTGGTGGCGGAGATGTCCACCGCGTTGGTGAGCGGCATCCACCCTTGGGCCCGTTGGGCGACCCTCCGCCGGGTCAGCGCGCTGTTGCCGCCGATCCAGATCGGAATGGGCCGTTGCACGGGCTTGGGAAGCCCGATGGCCTGACGCGCGTTGAAGTTGCGGCCCGCGTAGTCGAATGGTTGGCCGCTCCAATGGAGGGGCAGGACGTCGAGGGCCTCGTCGAGCAGGTCGTTGCGCTGGTCGAAATCGACACCGAGCGCGTGGAACTCGGACTTCATGTACCCGGTGCCGACACCCAGGATGAACCGCCCGTTGGAGAGCCGGTCTACCGTCGTCGCCGACTTGGCCACCAGGTTCGGGTTCCGGTAGGGCAGCACGGTCAGGAAGGTGAGCAGCCGCAGGCGTGTCGTCACCGCAGCGACATGTCCGAGCGCGACGAAGGGGTCCAGGCTCTGATGTCCGCCCGATTCGAGCCATTTCGCCCCGGGCACCGGATGCTCGGTGAAGGCAAACCCGCTCCATCCGCACGCCTCCGCCTTGACCGCCAGCTCGGCGACCGGGCCGGCGTCGAGCATGTCGCCCTTGCTGCCGTACGTCTCCGGGTACTGGTAGAAGAAACCGCACTTTTCGGACCTTACTCGACAGTTTTGTCAAGTTTCCAGGGTGACCCAGCCCTCGCCGGCACTCGAGCGGTGCGCGGCATCGACGACGCGCTGGACGCGGTGCCCGTCGACGAGCGTCGGCACGACGGTTGGCTCTCCATGGAACGCTGGCAACCAGTCCTCGAGCATCAGCGCCAACGCACGAATGGCGCTGGCCGAGCGTCGTGCCGGCAGCGCGGCAGCCGCTCGCGGGCATCCGGTCGTGCGGTGCCAGGTCGACCATGCCGTCGTCGCCGGCTCGGCCCGTGCGGAGCTCCACGTCGCCGTCGCCGAGGAGCGGGCCGCGGAAGCGTACCGATCCCTCGCTGCCGAACGCATCGAACGAGCGGTCGGCGCGACCAAGGGCCACCGCAGTGGTCGTGATCGTGACGAGCATCCCGTTGGTCATGCGCAGCAACAGTGCCGAGGTGTCATCCGCATCGACCTGGAGGGTCGTTCCGTCCTCGCGCCGCCGCTCCTTCACGGTCGTCCGCACGTCGGCACAGACTGCCGCCGGCTCGCCGAAGAGCGCGCACATGAAGTCGATGTCGTGCGACGCCATACCCATCAGGTACCCGCCGCCTCGATCCTTCCGGTACATCCATTCCGACTGCATGCCGCGCACCGGATGCCAGTAGTCGGCGGCCGCCTCACCGCTGGCGAGGTACGGCACCCCGAGATGACCTGAGGCGATCGACTCCCAGATCCGCAAGCGGGTCGGCTCCCACCTGCCCTCGAAGCACACCGCGTGCCGGACGCCGGACTTCTCGGCGGCGGCCAGCATCTCCGCTGTCTGGCTGCTGTTCAGTGCCAATGGCTTCTCCACCAGGACGTCCTTGCCGGCGGCGATGGCGGCCAGTACCTGTTCGTGATGGAGATCGACCGGCGTGCACACAGAGATGAGGTCGAGATCGTCGCGCTCGACGAACGTTCTCCAGTCGGTCGAGAGGTCCGCGATCTCGAGCCGCTCACCCGCGGCGGCAACGCGGTCGTGCTGTCGGGAGCACAGCGCCACTACCTCGAAGTCGGGCACCATCCTGAAGGTGGGTGCCTGTACGAGCGAGCCCCAACCGACTCCGATGATCCCGACTCTGATCGGTGAGGGGCTCACGACGCCACCATCGCGCGACGACCTCTGTTGTTGACCCGATGCATGTCGCGGTCCCCTTCTCGTGTCTGCCGGCTCCGTGTCCGTTCGCCGGCGTTCCGGTTGCGTGCTCCGGCAGGCCTGACCATACTTGACACTTCTGTCGAGTTTGGAGTTCCGATGCCCTACGCCCCAGTTCCCGAGCTGCGCATTGACCAAGAGGGTCCCGTTGCCATCGTGACCATGAACAATCCCGATATGCGGAACGCGTTCGTCGATGCTTTGCACGAGGCCATGCGCGAGGTGTGGGACCACCTGGCGGCCGATCGTTCGGTGCGATCGGTCGTGCTCACCGGGGCCGGACGGGCCTTCAGCGCCGGTGGCCACATCCCTAACTTCATCCGTGACTACGACGATCCCCAGCACCGCCGCGAATCCCTTCGGGGCGCCCGCCGACTGCTCGACGCCATGGTCGAGTTCCCCAAGCCGCTCATCGCGGCGGTCAACGGTCCCGCCGTGGGCCTCGGATGCAGCGTGGCCGTGAGCTGCGACATCGTCTACATCGCCGAGGACGCGTTCATGTCCGACCCGCACGTCAGCATCGGCCTGGTCGCGGGCGACGGTGGCGCCGTGACGTGGCCGCTCCTCATGAGTGTCCTCAAGGCCAAGTACTATCTCCTGACCGGCGAGCAGATCCCGGCCGCCGACTGCGTCGATCTCGGGTTGGCCAACTTCGTCGTCCCCGCTGATGCTCTGATGGGGTCGGCCATCGGCCTGGCCAACCGGCTGGCCCGCCAGCCGCAACAGTCCGTGGAAGAGACGAAGCGGGCCATCAACCTCCACGTTCAAGCCGCGATCCAGCTGGTGGCGCCGTTCGCGTTCGCCGCTGAGAGCGAGTCCTTCTCGACCGATGACATCCGCCAGACGATCGAGAAGTTCAAGAGCAAGGCCTGAGCGCCTCGGCCAGAACGGTCAACGTCCCGAGAGCTCGCGCAGGTTCTCGCGAAGCACCCGGCGCTGCTCGTCCGGCTCCAACACGCCGAAGTCGGTGAGGGCCGCTCGGGGCTCGCGTAGCCCTTCGGGGTGCGGCCAATCGGATCCCAGCAGCAGATGCTCCACGCCCATGACGTCGCGCAGGAGCCGCATGTCGTCCTCGTAGAAGGGTGCGACCCAGACGTGCTCCCGGAATGTCTCGATGGGGTCGCGACCGAAGTCCTGTGGCAGCTTGCCGTAGGCAACTTGGAAGCGCCGCAGGAGCTCGGGCACCCAGCCCGCCCCGAGCTCGACGGTTGCCACTCGCAGGGTGGGATGCCGGTCGAAGACACCGTGGCAGACGAGCGCGGCCATCGTGTCGAACACCGGGCGCTCAATATGGATCCCGAGCACCTCGGAGAAGGTCGTGCTGCGCAGGCCGGTAAAGCGATCCGACTCGCCCCAATCGGCGGCGTACTTCCCATAGCCCGAGTCAGCGGCGTGAAACGCCACGACCACGCCAGCCTCGGCGGCCAGGGCCCACACGCGGTCGTGAGCGGGATCGCCGAGTGAGCGTGGGCGGCCGGGGACAGAAACGGGCGCGGGCCGCAAGGTGATGAATCGCGCACCCAGCTCGATCACTCGCTGGAGCTCCGCTTCGGCGGCTTCCGGATTCAGCAGCGAGAGAATCGGTCCGGTCTGGATGCGCCCGTCGCGGTCGTAGCCCCAGTCCTCCTCCAGCCATCGGTTATAGCTGCGGAAGACCGCCGCTGCCGTGTCCTCGTCGTCGGTGAGCATCTCCTCGAGGCCCAGTCCGAGGCTTGGCAGCAGCCAGGCAAAATCCACGCCCTGGGCGTCCATCGCGGCGACCCGCTTCGCCCGGTCCCGGTACTCGGGTTGAATGGGCTGGATCTCAATGAGGTCGCGGAGCTCCTTGCCATCCTGATTCTTGCTTCGGAAGTACGACTCGAGTGAGCCAGGCACGCCCACCGGGTCGTAGGTCGGGTTCGGCACGACCTTGAGCAGCCGATCGTTGATCAGCAGCGTCCTCCGCCCATCGAGCTCGATCCAGCGCACGGCATGCCGGTACTTGGGCTCGAGGTACCGGGAGATCGCGTCCTCGGGCTCGTAGTAATGCTCGTCGGCGTCGTAGATGCCGTATGTGATGGCCTGAGCCGTGACAGGTTGTTCGAGAACAGCCACGTCGGCACCTCCTCGGGACCTGAGTTCGGGCGCGAAGCCCGAGGTTCCTCGACCCAGTCTCGATGAATTTGACAACTCTGTCAACTCTGGCTCAAGACCCCGTGACCAGGGAGAACAGGCCGTCCGCCCCCGTTCCCGACCGCTTGGGCACCGAGCTGACGGCTCCAGCTTCTGGCATGGCCATATTCATGGCGCCACGCCCAGAGGGCTCGCGAGAGACGCTGGAGCGGATACTCCCGCGTCATGCCCATGGCACCGTGAGCCTGGTGGGCGGCCCGGGTCCCGGCAACGGCAGCCTCATCTGCGATGACCTTGGCTGCCGCAATTTCGAGCTCGGCCGTCCGTGCTCGCGAGTGCCCGCACGGCGAGATCGGCAGCGACCGAAAGCTGGGCTGCGCACTGGGCCACGGTGACCAGATGCTGCTGCACGGCCTGGAACCGCGCGATCGGTTGGCCGAACTGGTGACGCTCGTGCGTGTAGCCGACCGTCAGGTCCCGCATCGCCTCGGCGGCGCCCGCCATCAGGAGGACCCGACTGAGGGCGCCCCGGCGACGCAGCGACCCGATATCGACGCCGGCCGGGGCGGGAGCGCTGGTAGCCCGCGTCAGCGGCACGTCGAATTCGACCGTCTCTCTCGCTTCGCCAGCCAGGTTTGACCCGGGTTCGATCGTGCACATCCGATGGGCTGATCGATACGACGATCGGTCCATCCGGCGCGTCAACGAGTGCCGTGATTGCCCGGGCCTGTGCCGCCCAGGCCACGCGGGTGCGTCCCACGATCCGGCCTGCCCGCACACTGAGGAGCTCCGGGACGACCGCCAGAGGCCCCTCGGGAATGGCCAAACCGGCATTCGCGAGCAGCCAGCCGCCGAGCAGCGCCGTCTCGGCGAAGGGCACCGAGGCTGTGTAGCGGCCGAGGGCCTTCAGGACCTCCGCCGCGTCCCCGAGCGATCCGCCCGAACCACCGGACTGCTCGGGTAGCGAGATGTGCGTGAAGCCGGCGGTCACGAGGCGGTCCCAGACGGGCGCGCACCATCCGTCGGCCTGGGCTCTTTCGAGTGTGTCCGGCGTGCAGCAGGCGGCGAGGAGCCGATCGGTTGTCTCGGCCACGAGGCCGTCCGTCGAGGTCATCGCGGTTCGACCACCGGGCGGAGGCCCTTGGCCACGATGGAGCGGAGGACCTCGTTCGTGCCACCACGGATGGTGAAGGAGGGAGCGGTCAGGGTCGCGGTGACGAGGAGGCGCTCGAACAGACCCGAAGCAGCCAGGTCAGGTTCGAAGTCGATCAGGGCCAGGATGTCATTGACCACGTCCTGCTCGAATCGGGTGCCCAACTCCTTCACGAGGGCCGCCTCCGTCGCTCGGGATCCGGCCGTCGTCGATGGCGCGCGCCAACGACAGCGAGAGTGCGTGCAGGACCCAATAGTGCGCCACCGAGTTGCCCAACGTCTCGAGAGTCGTGTCGGCTGAGGGCCTCGGAATCGCACTGGCGCAGGAATTCCTCGACGACCAGGTACGTGCTCAGAAAGCGGTCTGGCCCACCGCGCTCGTACACCAGCTCCGATGCGTTCTGCGACCAGCCATCGCCGACTCGTCCCAATACCAGGTCGTCCGGAACGAACGCCGCGTCGAAGACGACTTCGCAAAAGTCTGCCGTTCCGTCGATGAATGGGATCGGGCGAACGCGGACACCGGGAGCCTTGAGCTCGACGAGCATCTGTGACAGGCCCGACCGCTTGTCGCCCACCTCGTCCAGGGGACTCGTGCGACAGAGGACGACGATCCAATCGTGCACGTGCGCGCCCGTCGTCCACACCTTCGTGCCCGAGACGGTCCACCCGCCGTCGACGAGGTGTGGCCTTGGTCGCCAGCGAGGCGAGATCGCTGCCGCTGTCGGGTTCGCTCATCCCGATGGAGAAGGACAGCTCGCCCCGGCAGATGCCGGGCAGGAACCGCTGCTTCTGGGCTTCTGTCCCGTAGCGGGCGATCAGGGGCCCTATCTGGCGGTCGGCCACCCAGTGGTGTCCGATGGGCGCCCCGCACCGGAGCAACTCCTCGACGACGACGAAGCGGTCGACCGCGGAGCGATCATGGCCGCCGTAGGCGCCGGGCAGCGCCATGCCGACCCAACCGCGAACGGCCAGACGCCGCGAGAAGTCAGCGTCCTTGGCGCTGTTGAATCCCAGGCCCGGCTGGACCGTGGCCCCGCCTGTTCGGCCGCCAGGAACGCCCTGACCTCGCGTTGGAGTGCACGCTCCCCATCGGTCAGCTCGGTCGCCTCGAAGTGCATCAGCCACCCTCACTCGACTGGAGAGATGACGGTCTAGCGAAACTTGATGAAAGCGTCAAGTACTCGGTAGCCCATACCGTAACGGTCCTTTACCTCGGTCACAATCTGATGGGTACACTCAATCGGGGCTTGCCGGAGCGGAACGTGCCGCATCGAGGAGCTTTCCAGCGCCGATGGGGAAATGACGCCGCCGATGTATCGGATCAACTACCGAGCGCGATACCGTAGAAGTTGATGGCCACAAAGGACCGCACCAAGGCGAATCAAGCGGCCGAGGGCGGCCCGAATCGAAAGGGCGCACGGGCGAAGGCGGCACCCAGAGGACGTTCCACCCGCCGGCCCCGGGGTTCGCTGAGCCGCGAGGAGATCCTCGACGGAGCACAGGAGCTCGTGGAGGCGCAGGGCCTGCAGCAGCTCAGCATGCCGGCGCTGGCCAAGCAGCTGAAATCCGGCGTGACCAGCATCTATTGGTACTTCCGGAGCAAGGACGACCTTCTGGAGGCGCTCACCGACCGGGTGACGCGGGACATGTACCTGAAGCTCCCGCCGATCGGAGACGGGGCGTGGGACGACGAGCTCGTGGACTACTTCACGGCTTTTCGCAATCTCCTCGAGGCGACACCGATCTATCGAGAAGTGTTCGCATATCGGGCGCGGTTGCTCTTCGCCCGTGCCGCGATCGCTCCCGCCATCTTTCGTCGACTCGACGACGGCTTGTCGCTCTTCATGCGAGCCGGCCTCAGCGCCGAACAAGCTGCCGAAGCGTTCAACGCCTGTTCCAATTTCACTCGTGGCTTCGTGATACTCGAGCACGGGATCGAAGCCGAAGCGGTCGACGAGACGATGACCGAGAAGCTCCATCATCTCGACGCGTCGAAGTTTCCGACCCTGGGCCAGCTCGACGATTTCGAACGGGTGGTGTGGCTCGACGACAACCAGTTTCAGTTCGGCCTGCGACTGTTGATCGCCGGGATTCGGCAGCAGTACGCACTGCGTTGACACCTTCGACCTCCTCCCGACGATCGTCGAGTCCGAAACGGATTCGACGCGCCCGGGGATCCTTGAGCGGAGAGGAGATCCTCGAAGCCGCCTATCAGTTGGTGGAGCACGATGGACTGGGTGCCCTGAGCATGCCTGCATTGAGCCGCCAGATTGGCGCAGGCGTCACGAGCATCTACTGGTACTTCCGAAACAAGGACGAGCTCCTCGTCGCCCTGGCCGAGCGCGTCACCGCCGACGTCTATCGCCGGTGGGAACCGATGGGCGACGGCCCGTTGGACACCGAGCTGCGCACGTCGTTCATCGCGTTCCGTGCCGAGCTCAACCGGGTGCCCGTCTACCTGGAGCTGTTCTCCCTGCGGCCGCGCTTCGTGATCGTGCAACCCGGGATCTTCCCGGTGGTGATGGATCGGTTGGAGGCTGACGTCGCGCAGCTGGTTGCGGCCGGCCTCAGCCCGCTCGACGCTGCGCATGCCCACATCGCATGCTCGGCCTATGTTCGAGGGTTCGTGATGCTGGAACGGGGGCTCCGGCTCGAGCCCAACGAGCAGGACGAGGCCGTCCGGGCCGGGATCGCCGATGCGGTGGGGCACCTCGATGCGTCGGTCTTCCCGGTGCTGAGCCTGTTGGGTGACCTGGAACCGATGACGGCACTGAACGATGACTCGTTCCACAGGGGTCTCGACCTGATCATCGTCGGAATCGAGAGTTTCCTGCGGAAGCACGCCGGCTCGACCTGAACGGTCTCGCCACGCCAGGGAGAACCGTCAGACTCTCGGGAGACCGAGCACCCTCTCGCCGATGATGTTGCGCTGGACCTCCGAAGAGCCCGCGTAGATCGTGTCGGCTCGACTGAACAGGAACGAGTGCTGCAGTTCGGCGAAGCGATCATCCTCCCCGATACGCAGACGTCACGTCGGGTCCCAGGAGATCTGCCGCCAGCTCGCCCATTTCCTGATGCCAGGTTGACCACTGCAGCTTGCCCGCGGAGGACTCCGGTCCTGGCGTGCCGTGCTGGGCAATGCTGGTGACGGTGCGGTAGCCGCTGTAGCGCATGATCTCGAGACCGGCGTAGCAGCGCGCCAGCCTCTGCCGGACGACGAGGTCGCCGGTCGCTCCCTTCGCGCGGGCCAGGGCGACCACGAGTTCGAACTCCTTGGCGAAGCGCAGTTGCTGGGCCAGGAAGGCGGTGCCGCGTTCGAAGCCGAGCGTCCCCATGGCCACTTCCCATCCCCGGCCCGGGGTGCCGACCACGCAGTCGGCAGCCGGTGCGAGCACCGTCGAAGAAGACCTCGCAGAAGTGGTCGCTCCCCGTCATCTCCACCAGCGGCCGGACGTCCACCCCGGGCTGGTCCATCGGGACGAGCAACAGACTGAGGCCGTGGTGACGTTGCGAGTCCGTCTCGGTCCGGCAGAGGACGAAGATCCAGTCGGCGAACTGCGCCTGGCTCGTCCACACCTTCTGCCCGTCGACGCGCCACGCGTCGCCGTCCACGACCGCCCTGGTCGTCACCGACGCCAGGTCCGAGCCGGCCCCCGGCTCGCTGAAGCCCTGGCACCAGTACTCCTCGCCGCGCAGGACCGGCGGCAAGAACCGGGCTTGCTGGTCCTCGGTGCCGAACGCGATGAGGGTGGGCCCGAGCAGGCTCTCCCCGAAGAAGCCGGCGCGGACCGGGCCGTCAGCCAGGGCGTACTCCTGTGCGAAGACCAGCTCCTCCATGACGGTCGCCTCACGACCTCCGAACGCCTTGGGCCAGGAGAGCCCGACCCACCCGCCTCGACCGAGCTCCTGCTCCCAGGTGACCCGCACCTTCCAGTCTTCGGGGGTGAACCGGGTGGATTGTCCGAGCCGCGCCGCGTCGCCCAGGAGGTGTCCGGCGAGCCAGGTCTTGACCTCGCCTCGCCAGGCCTCCTCCTCGGGCGTATACGCGAAGTCCACGAGCGTTCAGATGCGTTCGATGATGGTGGCCGTCCCCATCCCTCCGCCGGTGCACATGGCGATGAGCGCCGTCGTGCGATCGGTGCGCTCGAGCTCGTCCAGCGCCGTCTCTATCAGCATCGCCCCCGTGGCGCCGATCGGGTGCCCCAGGGCCATGGCGCCGCCGTTCACGTTGACCTGTCTCGGGATCGAGCTCGAGGTCGCGGGTTGCCTTGAGGACCACCGACGCGAAGGCCTCGTTGATCTCCCACAGGTCGATGTCGCCGACGGTCATTCCGGCGAGCTGCAGGCAGCGCCGGGCGGCGGGGGCGGGCGCCGTCAGCATGATCACCGGCTCGGCTCCTGCGGTCGCCCCCATGACGATCCGTCCACGCGGCGCCAGGCCGTGGGCCCGGGCGTACTCCGGCGAGGCAAGGAGCATGGCCGACGCGCCGTCGACCACGCCCGACGAATTCCCGGGATGGTGCACGTGCTCGAGCGTTCCGATGGCCGGGTAGACCTCGGCGATCATGGCGTCGAAGGGGCGGTCCATGCCGGGGAGGATCTCCGCGCCCATCGCCTGGAAGGACGGCACGAGCGCGGACAGGCCGTCGAGGCTCGTTCCCGGCCGGGGGTGCTCTTCGTGGTCGAGGGCCACCGTGCCGTCGGGGTTGCGCACGGCGATCATGCTGCGATCGAAGCGTCCCTCGGCGATCGCCTTGGCCGCCCGCTCCTGGCTGGTGACGGCGAGCTCGTCGCAGTCGGTCCTCGAGAACCCCTCGAGGGCGGCGATGGCGTCGGCCGAGATGCCCTGTGGCACCATCGGGTAGCGCTCGCGGAGGTGCGGGTTGTCCCCGTCGATCAACAGCGGCGTCTGGTCGGCCGGCCAACGCGACATCGACTCGACCCCGCCGGCGACCACGAGCTCCTGGAAGCCGGCGCGGATGCCCATGGCGGCGAGGCTGACCGCCTGCTGCCCCGAGCCGCAGAACCGGTTGATGGTGAGTCCGGGCGCCTCCACCGGCCATCCGCAGTCGAGGACAGCGAGGCGGGCAATGTCGGCGTTGTGGTCGCCGACCGAGTTGCCGTTCCCCATGATCACGTCATCGACCTCGGCCGGGTCGAAGCCGTTGCGCTCGACGAGCGCAGTGAGGCACTGTCCCAGGAGGTCCTGCGGGTGCAGATGGTGCAGCGCGCCGCTGGCCCGGCCCTTGCCCCGCGGGGTGCGGACTCCGTCGATGATCAGTGCGTCTCTGACGTGTGTCATGAAACCTCCCGTTCGTGCTCGGTCATCGTGGTTCCGGAGCGCCCGATGCCAGCTCGGCCAGCAACGGCTGGCTGTAGGCGACGCGGCCGGTGAGGACCGCCGGATCCCCGGTGCACAGGAGCAGGGCGGCCTCCGCCATCAGCTCGGGGCTCTCGAGGGGGAAGTCCTCCACCAGGTCGTGCGCGGTGGCGCCCGGGGTTGCCACGTTGTCCCACGGCGCCAGGGCGTTCACCGCCACCCCGTGGGGAGACAGCTCGGCGGCGAGGGAGGTGGAGAAGCGCTCGATCGCGGCCTTGACCATGCCGTAGGTCGTCCACGGCGCGACGTGCACGTCAGGGAACGGCGGACCTTCGGGATGCTCCGCGATCTGCGACGAGATGTTGAGGATCCAGCCCTCGCCGCGCTCCACCATCGCGGGCACGACCAGCTGGGCGAGCTCGTAGGGCGCCCGCACCTGCACCTCGAACATGAGCCGCCACCGCTTCTCGGGGAACTCGGTGAAGGGGTACAGGAAGGTGACCGCGGCGTTGTTGACGAGGACGTCGATGGGACCGAGCTGGCGTGTCGCCTCGTCGACGATGCGGCGGCGGTCTTCGGGGACGGAGAGGTCCGCCCCGATGGGGACGGCCGTGCCGCCGGCGGAGCGGATCCGCTGCACCACCTCGGCCAAGGAACCCGGGACGGCCGGTTTCGGGCTCGAGGGTACGCGCCGTCGACCGCGACGTGCATGCCGTGCCCCGCCAGCCGCTCGGCGATGGCGGCTCCGATACCCCGGCTCGCTCCCGTCACGATGGCCACCCGGGCCATCAGACGACGTCCGCCATGGTGGTCCGGGGCGTGGCGTCGGCCAGGAATTTGCGCGCCAGAGCCTCGGCCTCCTCGGGTGTGGCGGGCACGTCGGTCGTCGACGGCCCGCGGCGCCAGCCCTCGGCGACGCCGAAGACGACACCGGAGGACTCGAACACCTGCCCGGTGATGTCGCTCGAGCGAGGCGAGGCCAGCCATGCGACCAAGTGGCGCGACCCAGCGCGGGCTGGAACCGGTCGAGCATCTCGTCGGGCAACGTGAGGTCCTCGGTGAGCCGGGTGAGGCCGCCGGGGGCCACCGCGTTGGCGGTCACGCCGTAGCGGCCGAGCTCGAGCGCGGCGATCTGCGTGAACGCGGCGATGCCTGCCTTTGCCGCGCCGTAGTTGGTCTGGCCCGGATTGGCATAGATGCCCGCCACTGACGTCGTGTTGATGAGGCGCGCGTCGTTCTCGACGCCGTTCTTGGCCTGGTCGCGCCAATACGCCGCCGCGTGCCGCGACGTGGCGAACGTCCCCTTGAGATGCACCCGGATGACGTCGTCCCACTCTGCCTCCGTCATGGAGAAGAGCATCCGGTCGCGGAAAATCCCCGCATTATTGACGACGACGTGCAGCCCGCCGAAGGTGTCGATGGCCTGGCGCACGATGGCCTGGCCGCCGTCCCAGGTGCCGACGTCGTCGGTGTTGGCGACCGCGGCTCCGCCCGCGGACGTGATCTCGTCGACCACCTCCTGGGCCGGGCCGGCGTCGCGGCCCGTTCCGTCGCGGGCACCACCGACGTCGTTCACGACGACCTTCGCACCGTGCTGCGCGAGCAGGAGCGCGTACTCGCGGCCGATGCCGCGCCCGGCACCGGTGACGATGCACACCCGGTCGGTACAGCTGAAGTCGTTCATCTCGTCTCCTCTTCGTCGGTCAGCGGGCGATGCGGTCCAAGGCCCGGAGGGGCGGGATGCCTGCCCTTTGCGGTCAGGGCCACGCCGCCACGGGGATCGGGCGTCTCGGGTCCTGACGTGGCACCCCTCTGTTCATCTATCGACTCTCTTACCGAAAGGCAGTCTATATATCCGCGGGCTCGGCTGCCAGGGGGCGCCGGCGGGACGGCCGGCATCACGCCGAAGAGGTCGACCCTCTCGGGTGATCGGGCCGACTCCAGGAGATCGGCCCACGTCCAGTCGTCCGGGGCTGAGGAGGACATCGAGAAGGAGGCCCCGCCGGATGAAGCGGTGCATGTCGTGCTCCCAGGTGCAGCCGATCGCTCCCATCACCTGGTGACAGTGGACCGTGGCCGTGGTCATCGCCCGCCCGGCCGCGAGGTGAGCTGCCGCCGCAATGCTCGGATCACCGGCAAGCCATGCCGTGCGGGCGATCGCCCGTGCCGCCTCCAGGTCGACGTGGACGTCGGCGAGGCGGTGCTGAACTGCTTGGAACGTCCCCAGCGCCACGCCGAACTGCGTCCGCTCCGTCACGTGGCGGACGGCGAGGTCGAGCATCGCCTGCGCCACCCCGATCAGCTCATGCGCCAGCGCCAGCCGCCCTGCGCCGACCGCAGTGATCCAGGCGGCGCGGGTGATCTTGGTCCCCGCGCTCTGCATTGAACGCCCCGGTCACGCGGGTCCACCCCGCCGTGGCGTCGACGCCGGCGACGGGTACGGCGACGAGGGTGGAGGCTTCCAGCGGGCACAGCGTCACCTCGTCGCCCGCTCGCGCCGGAACGAGGACGGACGGCGTCTCGCCCGCGTCGCCCAAGAGAACGACGTCAGCCGGGGATGCCACCAGCGTCGTACCCCGCCAGGGCAAGCCGAGCGCGGCGGCGGCGGGGTCAAGTCCGAGCACACGGCCGATCTCGAGTTCGACAATCCGCGAGCTGCCGCGGAGTCGACCCTGCGCCTCGGCCAACGTGCCGACGGCGAGTGCCGGCTCATCGACGACGAGTTCATCCCAACCCAGCTCGACCAGCTGGGTCGAGGGACAGCAGGCCCGTCGGCGTCCCGAACAACTCGTCGGCCGTTCGCCGCAACTCGTCCTCGCACGAAGGTCATCGCCCACCCGCTCGGGGGAGGCGGAGCACGCGCTCGGCGATGATCGATCGCTGAATCTCGATCGCGCCGCCGTAGATGGTGGCCATGCGGGCGTAGAACCAGTCGGCGCGGTGCAGCGCGTCGCGCTCCGCCTCCCCGAGCACGAATCCGGCAGGATCGAGGAGCCGGAACAGGTCTTCGACCGCCTGTTCCGTCGTGGCGAGCAGCACCTTGTCGACGGAGATCTCGGGACCCGGGTTCTCGCCGGCGGCCAATCGACGCACCGTGCGGGCGGCGGCCGAGCGCAGGGCGGTGACGCGCACCCAGGCGTCAGCGATGGCTCGAGCCTCGGCTTCATTCGGGTGCGGGATGGAGCGCGCCACCTCGGCCAGGCGGGCGTGGAGAACGACCTGGCGCTGCCAGGCGTACATTCCGCGCTCCCACTGCAGGAGCGTCATGGCGATGCCCCAGCCGGCATCGACGTCTCCGACGACCCGGTCGCCGGGCACGAACACATCGTCGAAGAAGGTCTCGGCGAATTCATTGCGGTCGCTGCTGGCCCGAGTCGGCCGTACCTCGATGCCGGGGGAATCGAGGTCGATGAGGAACATGCTGATCCCCCGGTGGCCTTCGGGTCCCGTGCGCACCAGGGCGGCGGACTTGTCGGACAGGCTGCCGAAGCTCGACCAGAGCTTCTGCCCAGTGACCCGCCAGCCGTCGCCGTCGCGCACGGCTCGACACCTCAGGGCCGCCAGGTCGCTCCCCGCTTCAGGTTCGGAGAACCCCTGGCACCAGACCTCGTCGCCCCGGATGCACGCGCCGAGGAAGCGCGGCACTGAGCTCCGGCGCAACTTGGACCATCACCGGTCCGAGCACCTCGAGCGTGCTCAGTGGGAGGGGGACCCGGTACCCGGCGAGCGACAGCTGCTCGTAGATCGAAGCCCGCATTTCGGCGCTGCCGCCACTCCCGCCGACTGACTCGGGCCAGCCGTGCCGGGTGAAACCGGCGTCCCACAGCGCCCGTTGGAAGACGCGGTCAGCCCGCATGGCGTCCTCAATGGCCACCGGCTCGTTCTCGGCGCGGGCGGCAGCGTGCTCCTCACCGTGCGTCCGGAGCCACTCGCTCAGCGCCTCTCGCAGTTGTGTCGCTGATTCCCCGGCGGCCAACGTCATCGCCCGGAGTCGATGCCGAGGCCGTCGCGACCGAGGGACGCCCCCGTGTCCACCGCCCCGCCCCGCCGTTGCTCGGTCACGCTCACCTCCGCCCCCCTGGCGTAGTCGAACCCAATATCGTAAGGGTCACTATAACGACGGCCGCCGCGGATCACAACCGACGTGCTCACCGCCACAGCGCGGCCAGGGCAGTGCGGCGTGCGGACCGGTCGAGGCCCCGCAGGTCGGCCACGCCGTGCTCCGTCACGATGACGTCCACGTCGTGCGACGGCGTGGTGACCGGCGCGGAAAGGCGCTCGACGAGGGTGCAATGGGGCCCGCGCCGGGTAGGGAGCGCCACGACGCTGAGCCCTCCAGCCGACCGGGCGGCCCCGAACGCGTAGTCGGGGTGCCCGCCGATGCCGGCCACCGCGGAGCCGCCGACAGCCTCGACGTTCACCTGTCCGTCAAGATCGATCTCGAGGGCCGTGTTCACCGCGATCAGCGGCGGCGCACCGGCGAGCCGGACGGGGTCGTGCGTGTGCTCGAGGCGGTCGACGACGGCGCGCCCGGGGGCCCAGTCGTAGAGCACGCGGGTCCCACCGCTGTACGGGGCGTAGGCGCGGCCGACAAGGAACCCCCGTCGGTCGAGCGCCACGACAGCGTCCGAGAGCATCCCGGTGTCGATCTGTACGGGGCACGCAATGGCGTCGATGACGGCGGTGCCCACGGGCCCGGGGCCGTACTGCACCCGGGCCCCGCGCGGGATGAGAGACACGACGCGTTCGGCGACGGCGCGGTGGATGTCCCGAGGCTCCCCCCATACGACCTCTGTCGGTGGCGCGCTGCTCCGCCCGACCACGCGGACTCGATCGGCAGGGATGGGGGGCCCGGCGTCCAGCACCGGCACCCCGCTGCGTTCTATCCCGAGCACCTCGGCGCCGGCATCGATGGCCGCCCGCAACCAGGCCGACTCGGTGGTGAGGAGGAACCCGCCGTCGACCGGCGCGACGGGCGCGACGAGCACATCGGGCCGGAGCGGTCCCTGCAGCAGCGCCGGCACGGCACCGAGGCGCGCCGTGACGTAGCGCACGGTACCGGCGTCGATCGGACCGCGCAGGGCGAACCCGCCCATCACGGTGGCGACGTCGGCGAACCGCTCGAGCCCGGAGAGGAGCTGCCCCTCGGGAACCCAGCCCAGGAGCAGGTCGGTCGACACCGGGTCGAACTCTTCGAGGGCCTGCGCGACGGCATCCGGGTCGCCCCCCACCCCGTCGGCCACGGCCACTCGGGTACGGGCGGGCGGCGATGGCACGCGCCGATGGTAGCGGTACCGGAAGTCTTTCGGTACAGTCGTCGATAATGGAGCTCTTGGTAGAGCGGTCAGGCGGTGTCACCCACTTCGTCCTGAACCGACCCGACGCCTACAACGCCATCGACGCGGCACTCAGGGACCAGTTGCTGGACGCGCTCGATCTCGCCGAGTCCGACGGCACGGCCTGCATCGTGCTGCGCGGGGAGGGGCGCGGCTTCTGCGCAGGCATGGACCTGCGGGCCGGTGGCGCCAACCGCGGCGTCGACCTGGCCCAGGCCATGGCGCGTTCGTCGTCCCGGTTGACGGAGCGCCTCCTGCGGACGAGCGTTCCGATCGTCTCCGCCGTGCATGGGGCGTGCGCGGGCCTCGGACTCACCCTGGCGCTGGCCGCCGACCACTGCGTCGCGGCCGAGGATGCCCGCTTCGTGGCCGCATTCGTCGGGCGCTCCCTCGTGCCCGACGGGGCGATCGCACTCCTGCTGCCCCGCCTGGTGGGCACCGCTCGAGCCCGGCGGATGCTCCTCTTCGGGGAACAGGTCGGCGCGAGCGATGCGTACGAGTGGGGCATGATCGGCGAGCTGGCCGGGGGAGGGGAGCTGGTGGAGCGGGCCCAGGCGCGGGCGGAGGTCCTCGCCGCGCTGCCCGCTCACGTCGTGCGCTATACCCGTACGCTCCTGTCGCGCTCGTTCGACATCGGATTGGACACCGTCCTCTTCGAAGAGCAACTGGCACAGGGCATCGTCTCGACCTCGGAGGATTACGCGGAGGGAGCGGCGGCCTTCTTCGAGAAACGCCCTCCGCAGATTCACCGGGCACTGAGCGAGCCAGCCCGAGCATGGACCCGCGCTATTCAGCGGAGGCGGAGAGCTTCCGCGTCCACGTCCGGGCCTTTCTGCGCGACAACCTGCCCGACGGCTGGCAGGGTCTCGGTGCCATTGACGATCGTGACGAAGCCGACGCCTTCGTGACCACGTGGCGAGCCACGCTGTACGCCAACCACCTCCTCGGGGTGGCATGGCCAACCGAGTATGGCGGTGGGGGAATGACGAAACTGGAGCAGGTGGTGCTCACCGAGGAGATGGCCCGGGCCGGCGTGCCCGCGATGGGCTTCAACGACAACATGAGCATCAAGATGCTGGGCGGCACCTTGCTGCGGTGGGGTACCGAGGAGCAAAAGCGCCGCTTCCTGCCCCGCATCCTCTCGGGAGAGGACCTGTGGTGCCAGGGTTTCTCGGAGCCTGAGGCCGGGCTCGGATCTGGCCTCGTTGACCACCCGCGCCGTGCTCGACGGCGACCACTGGGTCATCAACGGCCAGAAGGTCTGGACGTCCAAGGCGCGCGAGGCCAACTGGATCTTCGTGCTGGCGCGCTCGGACCCCCAGTCCCCGAAGCACAAGGGGATCACGTTCCTCCTCGTCGAACTGGCGCAGCCCGGTATAGAGATCCGGCCCATACGGGCGCTGTCGGGAGACAGCGAATTCAACGAGGTGTTCTTCCACGATGCCGTCACGCCGGCCGACCATGTGGTGGGGGAGGTACACGGAGGCTGGGCCGTCGCCACCTCACTCCTCGGACTCGAGCGCGGCGAGGAGGCCGCGACCAACCCGATCCTGTTCCGGGCCGAACTCGACCGGTTGGTCGCCATGGCGGCCGAGCGTGGGCGGCTGCGGGATCCGGTCGTCCGGGACGAGATTGCCCGGGCGTACGGTCGCTGCGAGATCATGCGTTTCCTCGGTCTCCGCATCCTCACCGGGGTCCTGCGCGACGGCGTCCTCGGCCCAGAGTCATCCATCTCCAAGCTCTACTGGAGCGAGTACCACCAATTCGTGACAGGGCTCGCCCTCAAGGTCCTCGGCGCCGACGCGTTGACCGTGGAGGGCCGGGGGCCGCTCCGGTCCTGGAGGGCGGACGATCCGGGCGCTCCGAACACGAGCGGGTCGTGGTCGGGTTCGTTCTGGAACGCCACCGCGGGCACGATTTACGCGGGCGCGTCGCAGATCCAGAAGAACATTCTCGCCGAATCGGTGCTGGGGCTGCCGCGCTGACTCGCGGTTACAGCTCGGTGCCCACGGCGTCGGCGAAGCGGTGCAACTCGTCGATCACCCGGGCCGCGTCGCCCCAGACCATGAGGTCGCAGTCGTGCACGCCGAGGTCGGCATAGGCGCGCAGGACTCCCGGGTCGTCGCGCGGCGAGGCAGCCGCAACGATCCGCAGCTCCTCGTAGGGCCGGCCGATCTCGGCGCAGGCGGCACGGAGCTTGTCCAAGCGCTCGGCCAGCGCGTCGGGGGACACGGCGACGTGGGGGTTCTTGATCGTCTCCTCGTTGCGGACCACGGCGGCCCAGCCGTCGGCCCATTCGGCGACCCGGCGCAGGGCGAGGTCGCCGTATCCACCGAGGAGGATGGGGATGGACCCGCGGGGCGGGGAAGGGCCGGAAGCCGGCTTCCACGTGTCGGTAGAACTCACCGTCGTGCGAGGCCACGCCGTCGGTCCAGGCGGCGCGCATGACCGCGACGTGCTCGCGCAGCAGCGCGTGTCGCCGCTCGAAGGGCACGCCGACGGCGTCGAACTCCTCGCGCATCCAACCGGCGCCCACACCGAGGACCATCCGACCCCCGGCGACGGCATCGATGGTGGCCAGCTCCTTGGCCAGTACGACCGGTGGCCGGTACGCCGCGATGAGCACCCGGGTGCCGAACTCGATCCGGTCAGTCACGCCGGCGAGGACGCCCATGAGCGCGACCGGGTCGAAGTAGGGGTCGTCCGGGTCGAGCGGGTAGGACCCGTCCGGTGCAAACGGGTACGGGCTCGTCGAGCTTGGTCGGTGTGAAGAGGTGGTCGAACAGCCACACCGACCCGTATCCCGCCGACTCCGCCGCGACCGCAACCTCCATGACCCCACGGGCGGTGGCGTGCCGGCCCGCATGGGGCAGGTGGATCCCCATGCGCATCAGGCCGACCATTCGGTCAGGAGTTCGTCGGCCGTGGTCAAGTCGAGCGACGAACGCCAACCCGTTCTTGAGCATGGAGGCATGGTGTTCGGGCGGGGTGCCGATGCAGGCGTCCGTCGGGATCGTCACGGCGAAGTCCTCGTCGGCCGCGCCCACGGCGACGAGTGGGATGGCCAGGTTCGTCGACACGCCGGCCACCACGATCTCCTCGATGCCCATGTTGCGCAGGATGGCGAGCGTCTCGGTGCGGTGCACGGGGGAGATGCCCTGGTGCCGCGGGAACACCAGGTCGTCGGGTCCCACGCCGATCTCCGGGACGACTTCGGCCGCGGGGTGGGACTCGCCCCATTCGGCGGTGGCCACCGTGGCCTGCATCAGCGGCGAGCGACGGTTGGTCGATCGACCCTCGGCGACCGGAACGTAGGTCAGGTGTGCCACTTGGACCCCGCAGTCACGGGCGCCCGCAGCCAGCCGGCCCATCGTGGCCAGTGCCGGCTGAGCCGACTCCGCCAGCGCGGGGAGCACCGAGAAGTCCCCGATCACGCCCCTCTGGCACTCGACGAAGAGGAGGGCCGTCTTGTCGGGTTCCGTCACGGGCGTGCCGCGGGCACTGAGGACAAGTGGCATCGCGCTCGGTCCCTTCAGGATGGTGCGCCCACGTGATGGTGGTGGCTCGGCGTTCGGGCGGGTTTGCCGATAATCTTACGGGAAGCCTTACGAGTTGTCACCTGGGTGAACGGGAAGCTGATCGGAGGAGCAGGCGCATGCGCACAGAGCTCAGCATGAAGCCGACCGGATGGTTCCAGTTCGGCTGGTCGTCGACGGTGCCCGAGGCGGGCGTGGTCCCACTGCGGTACTTCGGCCAAGACCTCGCTGCGTGGCGAGACCGTGAGGGAACCGTGCACCTCCTCGACGCGTATTGCCAGCACCTTGGGGCCAACCTCGCCCATGGGGGGTGCGTCGTCGACATCGGGACTGCAGTGTCCGTTTCACGGATGGATCTGGGACGGCGCCGGCTGCAATGTCTCCATCCCCTACGAACAGCGGCCCAACAGGGCGCGGCGGATCCGATCGTGGCCCGTCGTCGAGCGAAACGACGTCCTCTACCTGTGGCACGACGTCCGGGGTGGCCCGCCCTCGTTCGAGGTGCCGGACCTGACCGGCGGGCTCTTCGAGCAGCTCGCTGGGACGAAGTTCCAGCCGCCGCTGCCCGACGGGACCTCACACTTCCGCGATCTGCAGGTCCACCCTCAGTATGTCGTCGAGAACGCGGTCGACCGTCACCACTTCCAATTCGTCCATGGCACGTCTATGAGCCCCGTGATCCTGCGCGAGGAGGTCTCCGAGGCGACGTGGCAGACGGTGGCCGGCTTCGGCCGGCGGTGGGCCGACGGCATCGACCGGCCTGATGACCGCCGGAACACCATCACGATCCATTGGGTCGGAGTCGGCTTTGCCTTCAATGCCGAGCACACGCCCGAGGGATGGCGGGTCGTGTTGATCGCCACCACTCCTGTCGACGACGACCGGACGGAGATCTTCGGGACGTACTGGCTCGAGGATGTTGCCGGTGGCACGGCCGAGGACCGCGTGCGGCTGCTGGACCTCATCAAGTCGGCTCTTCCACAGGACATCGTGATCTGGAACAACCAGCGCTACCTGGAGCGTCCCGCCCTCGGCAAGTCGGAGGCCTCGGGATTCAAGAAGCTCCGAAAGTGGACGAGCAAGTTCTATCCCGCCGAGGTGGTGGACGGCGTCTCGGGGGATTCCCAAGGCAGCTGAGTCCGCCGCTGATTCGCACCGTTTGGCTCTCCACCGGGCCTTTCCGGGTCATGGGCCTGACCGGGCGCGATACTGCAGCCGTGAACGACAGGGAACAAGAGCGCGATGGACACCCTCTGACCCGAGTTTGGTGGAAAGGTGGTGGCGTGCCTCGTGCTCTCCAAACGAAACGAGCAACAGACGGCATGAAGGAGTCGCGGCCCGGTCTTTCCGACGGGAGTCATCGTCGAGGCTGCGAAGGGACTCCTCGTGGAGCACGGCGTGGACGGCCTGACGATGCGGGCGTTGTCAGATCGTCTCGGAGTGGCGCTCGGGGCAACGTACAGGCACGTGCCCAACAAGCACGCCCTCCTCCTGCTCGTCGCCCGATCGCTGTACGACGACATCTCTCAGGTCGAGGACGAGGGCGATCCCTTGGCGAGGGTCAAGGCCGTCATGCTCGAGGTGAGGAGGATGTTCGCCGGTTACCCGGGAATGGCCGCGTACGTGAGCGCTCACATGTCCGACTTCGAGTCCCCAGCGGTGACCACGATGTTGGTCGAACCCCTGCTTGGAGTCCGGGCTGCGGCCCGACGAGGCCGAGCTGCTTGTCCTCGACCTCGTGCTCTTCACGGCAGGGGTCCTCCTCGTCAAGGTCGATCCGGTCATAGAGGCCCAAGCCGAAGCGGCCTACGAGCACGGCATCGATTTGCTCCTGGCGGGCGCACTTGCGCTCGTCCAGTCAACACCGTTGACGCTGAGCGCAGCCGCCGGTACAGTGCCGTCCGCAGCGACCTCGCTCGACTTCCGAATCAAGGGGGACCCCATGGCTGACGCACTTTCGGCGCTCGAGTGCTCCGGTTACACCGTCACCGATCCGCACTTCGGTGCTCCGTACGTCGATCGGGACGAATGGCACGACGAGCCGCACGGACACCGCAGGATCCACGGCGGCTTTGCCGATTGCGATACGAGGTTCACCTTCTACTTCCCTGCGCTCGAGGAATGGCAGGGGCGGTTGATCATGCCGCTCGAGGGGGCCCATGCCGGGCACGAGGACTTCTTCGGAGGAGCACTCGGCGACGCGATGGGTGGAATCGGGCTCACGGCCCGCCTCGGTGGGTACATGGTCGAGTCCAACATGGGTCACATCGGTGACGACATCGATCCCAAAGGGCGGTGAGGATCCGACTCTCTACGGCTGGCGCGCCGCCGCCGAAGCGCCCGGTTCTCGAAGTTCCTGGCCCAGCAGGTCTACGGATCGGCACCCCATCACTCCTACGTCTGGGGGGGGAGTGGCGGAGGCCGACGTTCGCCGCTCGTGCTGGAGAACGCGCCCGACGTCTTCGATGGTGCGCTGCCCTTCATGGGCGGTGGCGACGTTCGGCCCTTCCCGGCGACGGTACGAATCAAGGGAGCCCAGGTCATGAGCTTCGCCTGCATGTTCAACGTGCAGCGCATGCTTCGACACGGCGACACGATGGAGAAGATCATCGACGCCATGCAGCCCGGCGGCAGCGGGAACCCGTTCGAAGGACTCGACTCTCACGTGCGCGACGAGTTCGCGAGCCTCTACCGCCAGGGCTTCCCCCGGGGCGACGAGTTCATGATCGCCACCCCGATGGGTCAGATATGGCTCTGGTCGTCGATCGCCGATCTCCTCGTGGAACAGGATCCCTCCTACTTCGAGGACTTCTGGACCAAGCCCGGCTACATCGGCCACGATCTGCCTTCGGCCGTCGAAGACGACGTCATCGACGTGGTCACGACGGTCAGCCGGGTCATCACCGTGCAGGACCTCCTGACCGACCCAAGCCTTCGACGCGCCCGAATACATGCTGATGAAGACGATCGCCGGCATCATGGCCGGGCAGGGCAGCATGGACATGGCGTACGCGGTCGAGGTGAAGGGGCTCCCCGAGGGGTATCGGCTCGGGGCAGGGCTGCAGCTCAAGACGGGCGAGGCCGCCGGACGACAGCTCTACTGCATCGGCAGCGTCGGCGATGTGTTCGCCTGTGACGGTCAGGGCGAGGCAAACCTCATGCGCTTCAACGGGGTCAAGGTGGGCGACGAGATCCACGTCGACAACCGCAAGTTCCTGGCCTTCTGCTACTTCCACCGCCACCACCTGATGGAGGACGCCCAGTTCGACTCGCTGCGCCTCGACGGAGTGCCCATCTACGAGCAGCACCCGGTCCCGCTGATGTCACCGCTCATGGGTGTGTCCTACACCGGTCATTTCGAGGGCAAGCTTCTCTGGATCCACCACACCCACGACTCGTCGCTGTGGCCCTCGCAGGGGATCATCTACAGGGGTGCCGTGCTGAACGAGCAGGGCCCGGAAGCGACGGCCGAGAAGTTCCGGCTGCAGTGGACGCAGAATGCCGAGCACATCCCGCCGACCTTCCTCCCGAACTCGTCGAAGCGGGCGACGTCTACCTGGCTGATCGACTACTTCCCGATCATCGAACAGGGTCTGGCCGACCTCATCCAGTGGGTCGAGGAGGGGGTGGCGCCACCCAGCACCACTTTCGAGTTCGTCGACGGGCAGGTGCTGACTGCCGGCCACGGCGTCCGAGCGAGGCGGTGTCCAGCCCGTCGTCAACGTGACTGCCAATGGCGGGCTCAGGGCCGAGGTCAAGGCTGGGAGAGAGGTACAGCTCGAGGTCGACGGCCGAAGTGCCGCCGAACAGCGGGACGATCGTCTCTGTCGCATGGGACTTCGACGGCTGGGGCTCGTTCCCCTTCCAGCATGATGTCGACGGCTCCGACACTTCGGTGCACCTCTCGACGACGCACACCTACGACACGCCGGGAACGTACTTCGCGACGGCCCTGGTCCACTCGAATCGTGAGGGCAAGGTCGACGCCGAGTTCCGGCGGCTCCCGAACCTGGCATCCGCCCGGATCGTCGTCAGCTAGCTCGTTGTTCCTCCAGCCGTCGGCCACCAGCTGGGCCTGATTCGCCCGCCCATCGTTGCTGCGGCAGGTAGCGGAGAGCTCCGGGTCGTCTCCCTGGATCTTTCTGCCCAGGTAGGCGGTGCGGACGACCTCGGACGCCAGCATCTCCTGGGCCGTCCCCTCGAAGATCATCTCGCCGAAGTCGAGCACGTACACCTGCTCGCAGGTCTGTTGGACCAGGGCCATGTCGTGCTCGACGAGGAGCAGGCCGACGCCCATCTCGTCGACGACTCTCTTCAAGATCTCGCCGAAGTTCTCGGTCTCGGTCGCATCGAGCCCAGACGAAGGTTCGTCAAGGAGGATGCGTGTCGAAGGGGCCGGCGAGGACGCGGGCCAACTCGACGAGCCGCCGTTGGCCGGTGCTGAGGTGCTCGACCCGCTCATCGAGGTAGGACTCGATACCCGTCAACTCGACCGCCGCCGCGGTGGCGCCTTCGATCTCCCGTCCTATCGCCGCGGAGTGCGACGACCTGACGCAGCGGGTTGCCTCCCGCCAGGGCGCACTCCCGGGCCAGCGCCACATTGGTGCGCACGTCGAGGGACTCGAAGAGCTGCACGCGCTGGAACGTACGGCCCAGTCCGAGCCGCGCCCGTTCGGATCGACTGGCTCGCGTGATGTCGACGTCATGGAGGACGATCCGGCCTTGGGTCGGCCGCACGATTCCCGAACACGCATTGAAGGTGCTTGTCTTGCCTGCCCCGTTCGGACCGATGAGCCCGGTGATCGTGCCGGCGCGCACGGCCAGGCTGACGTTGTCGACTGCGACCGCCCCGCCGTAGCGAATGGTGAGGTTCTCGACGGAGAGGCTCGTCGAGAGGGCCGGGCGGGGTGTCCGTCCACGGGAGACGGGAAGGAGCTCAGCGGTTGTCGGAGGTCGACGCGATGGGCGTGCCACCCAACTTGTCGATGAAGTCGGTGAGCACCCGCGGGGCACCCGGAATCTTGTGCCGGTAGACGGGGATGATGACGCCAAGGATGGCAAAGGCGGCGAGAACGAGGCTCGGTGACATTGCTGCCCGTGAAGTAGATCGGGAACGAGGGTCAACCCGGCGGCGCCGATGAAGGCGTACCACGGTTCGCCGATGACGACCACGATGACCACCACGACCAGGGTGATCGAACTGAACGATGGAAAGTTGTCGCCGAGGGCGAAGGTATTCACACTCGCGGTCAGTGCACCGGCGATGGCCGCGATGAAGGCAGAAATGCAGAAGACGACCACCCGAATGACACTGACGTTCAACCCGTAGGTGTCGAGCGCAAGAGGAGAGTCACCCATGGCCCGCAACAGCTTTCCCAGCCGTGTTTCGGAGAGGACGGCGATGCCGACGGCGATGAGCACCACGAAAACGAGGACGACGTAGTACATGCTCTCGTCGCTTCCGAGATGGATCGGACCGAGATTCAAGCTCGGGCGGGTCGTCGGCAATCCGTTCGAGTTCGCGCCGAACATCCAGCTCTGGGTGTAGATCATTTGCTCGAGGAAGATCCCGAATCCCAGCGTCGCCAGCGCCAGGAAGACACCCGAGAGCCGTATGGCCGGAATGGCCAGGAGCGCCCCGACGGGGATCACCACAAGGGCGGCGAGGAGGAGCGACGCCAGCCAGGGGATGCCGGCGCTGGTGAAGTGCGCCATGGAGGAGGCGCCGATGGCGGCGAATGCGTACTGGCAGAGCGAGACCTGGCGGGAGGTCCGGACCAGCAGTCCCAGCGAGAGAATCAGGATGACGAGAATCAGGGTGCTCGTGTAGTTGGCCAGATTCGTTCCCACCAACGCGGGAATGAAGCACAGGAAGACCACGAAGACCGCCCCCGAGGTCAGGCGGATGCGTACCGGGGCATGCCAGCTTCGTGGAATGGTCCGCGGCGTGACGTGGCTACGCGTCAGCAGTTTGCTCTTCGGCGTCACGAGCAGGACGACGAAGAGGACGATGAAGGGCAGGCTGGCCGGCAAGCCGATCAGCCATGGGACATTGACCACGTATTTCGTCGCCAGGGCACCCGCCACGCCGAGGAGCAGTCCGCCCACGTACGTCAACGGGAGATTCGAGAAGTATCCGATTGCCGCGGCGCCGAAGGCCTGCACGACCAGGAGCGTGAGTACCAACGCGGTGAGATTCAGATTCGGGGCGATCAGCAAACCACACAGCGCGGCAAACGAGGACCCGATCATCCACGCAAGCCGGCGAACTCGGGTCGCGTTGCTTCCCTGCACGGACAGAAGCTCAGGGTCGTCGACGACGGCGCGCAGCTCAATGCCGCGACGAGTGAATTTGAGGAAGGCGTACAGGCCGCCGGTCGTCGCCAGCGCAACTATCGCGGTGATGATCTGTTCCCACTCGACGTTGACGGACGCAATCCTGACAGTGTTCGTCGAGAGGAAGGAGGGAAAGTTCCCGCTTACCGAACTGAACAGGACGGTCGTGAGCGAGACGACCAACAGGATCAGCCCCACCATGGCCGCGATCTGCAGTGTGCGATCGGCCAGCGCCAGCTGCCGGGACAGGAGTTCGAGCAAAATGCCCATCACCGGGCCCAGGACAAAGACGCACAGCACGCCGGCGATCGGCCACGGCCATCCGTGCACGTCGACCAACTCGTAGAAGACGAACACCGACACCGAGGCCAGCGCGCCGTACGCAAAATTGAAGATCCCGGACGTCTTGTACGTCAAGACGAGGCCGGTCGCGGCCAAGCCGTACACCGATCCGACGGTGAGGCCGATGACGATGAACGGGAGGATGTCAGCCACGAGCGTCCTCTCCGAAGTCGCACCGTCTCGACCAAAGGCGTAACCCTTCTCACTGAAGGGCTACGACGAAGGGACGCAGGTCGGCTTGGCGCCGTCAGGCAGCGTGAAGTGTTGGTTCTTGATCACGATGGGGTAGTAACAGCCCTCGCTCTTGTTCGTCGGGTCATTGAAGGTGAGCCCACCCGTCATGCCTCCCAGGGTCTGATCGTTGAACTTGGCCAGTCCCGCGAGGATCTGCTGACTCGTCGGCACGCCCGTCGCCCCACTGAGCTTCACGGCCTCTTGGAACATGAGGCCGGAGACCCAGGCGTCCGACGCGTCCATCGGCTCTTCAACGGTGGCGAAGTTGATCTTCGTGTACTTCTGCATCGCCTCGTGGAAGGTCTTCATGTCCGGAGCGGTCGAGAACCAGGGCTGCGTCGGCGCGTCGTTGATCGCGTTGTTGAACTCGGACTTGAGATAGCCAGAGCCGATTGCCTCTCCCGGAATGATGTAGGCGGGCTTGTAGTTCTGACGGGCGCAATCACTGGCAATCGTCTGGCCTTCGGCTGCCGTCGGAACGAGGAGGACCAACGCCTGCACGCCCGCCTGCTGGGCCGCAAGACAGTTCGCGGTGTAGTCGGGCGCCGTCGAGCTGACCAAGCCGCCGTAGACGTACTGGGTCCCTCCCTTGGATGCCAGTGACTTCAGGAAGGAATTCGCCTCGGCACACTGCGCGGACTCCGAGCACGCCAAGGAACCGATCTTGGTGTGGCCCTCCTTCTTCGCACTTTGAATGATCGCGTTGAGCTGGGGAAGAGCCGTCATTCCCTGCGGGAAGAACATCGGATTCGAGTCCCACGGTTCCAGCGTGTAGACGCTGCCACCGAGAACGGGAATCTGCTGTTGCTGCAGGTAGGTGGCATATCCCGAATTCAGCGAGCCGTCCTGGTTGCTCACGAACGCGACCACGTGGTCTTGCTGGACGAGTTGCTGCACCTCCGACACCGCCTGAGCTTCGTCGTTCATGTTGTCCTTGACGATCAGCTTGACCGGATGGCCGTTGATGCCGCCATGCGCGTTGACCCAATCGGCCCACGCCTCGATGGCCGGCTTCCCTGCATTCGTGAAGTTGCCGGTCGTGGCCGAATACGTGCCGACGCTGCCGAGCACGATCGGCGCCCCGCTGGGCGTTGCCGCGCCCGCCGACGCGTTGCCATAGGCAACAGCGCCAAATGCAAGCGCGAACAGCAGCGCTACATTCACGATTCGTCCGAACTTCATTCTGGCCTCCTGGTATGGGGTTCTGTCAGATGTGTTGCATCGAGAGACGGATCTCTCTTGTTCGCGTGGCATACGTTCGTTACTGGGCGTACAGAGCAAAAATCTGCTCGTCGTCGAGATCATGTGCTGGTCCGCTGTGTACGACGAGACCCTGATTCAGGAAGTACGCCGTGGTGGCGATAGCAAGGACCCGCTCGGCGTATTGCTCGACGATCAACAGGGACACGCCGTCGCGGGCAATTCGTGCGAGAAAATCGAAGATCTGATCGACGATCACCGGGGCAAGTCCGAGTGATGCTTCGTCGACGAGCACGACCCTCGGGTTCGAAAGGTACGCCCGCATGAGAGCCAGCATCTGCTGCTCGCCTCCGCTCAGCGTGCCGGCTATCTGCCTTTGCCGCTCGGCAAGTTGGGGAAACACCTGCTGTGTCCGGTCGAGCACGTCGGAGATCGAACTGCGCCGAGGTCCCTGCAGACGCAGGTTCTCGCGGACGGTCAGGGAAGGGAAGATGCTCCGACCTTCCATGACGTGGCAGATGCCGAGTCGTGCCCTTCGGCTCGGCGTCGCTCGTGTGACATCCTTCCCGTCGAGCATCACCCGGCCTTGCTGCGGGCGCAGCAACCCCGAGGCCATACGCATGGTCGTGCTCTTGCCGGCTCCATTCGGGCCCAAGAGCGCCACGACCGATCCGCGGGGAACCGACAACGAGACGTCGCGGAGCACCGTCGTCGACCCGTAGCCACCGGTGATCCCCGAAATCTCCAGCATTGGTTGCTCGAGCGGGCCGGCATCGACCGAGGGCCCGACGGCGTCCTTGACTTGCGTCACGTCACGGACAGCCAGGAGGTCGATGCCGGCTGCGCCGGCAAGCAGCCCGAACGGAGGTGTCGCGCGTCCTCGATCACGCCGATCGACCCAGCGGAACGCTGAGGTCCGGATTCATAGCCACCCCCGACTAATCCCCCCGAGTCCCTTACCGATGTAAGTTACCGAATGGGACACTATTCCTCGCACAACAGGCATGCAAGGCGCCCTGCCGGTCTCTCGCTCCCCGAGAGGACCCAGATCATGCCGCCTCCCGTCGGCAAATTTCGGTCAGGGGAGCTCGTTGGCCGATCGGCCGCCGACTGGAGGTCTTGGGAGTCAGAAAGCCGATCGGTGGAGTCCGCCGTCAACGGCGATGTAGTGGCCGTTGACGTATCCCGCCTGCTGTGAACAGAGGTAGACGATCGTCGACGCGATCTCGGTCGGTTGGCCGAGTCGGCCTGCGGGCACTCCGGCCGTCTCGATCATCCACTCCCGTCGGGCGTCGTCGTCAGCCAGCCCTTCGTGCTCGGTGAGGTACCAATCGGTGGTTCGTGTCCCGATCCACCCAGGGGCGATCGTGTTGATCGTGATTCCGAAGCGGGCGTACTCGTCAGCAACGCTCTTGAGCAGCCCAACGGTCGACGGGCGGGTTGCGTTGGCAACGGTATGGGGCGGGTTGGACTGTGGTTCCTTGGCGGTCGCCGAGCCGATGTGGACGAAGCGGCCCCAGCCGGCCGCCTGCATCTCGGGAAGCACGGCCTGCAGCAGGTGCACCTGGCTCAAGGTGTAGGTGCGGTAGGAATCGACAAAGTCTTCGGAGCGCGTGATCTCGGCGAAGTAGCCACGGACGTGAAAGTCAGCCTGGCTCACGACGATCGACGGAGGCCCGAGCGACGAGCTGACCTCGGCCACCGCGCGGTCGATGTTCTCTCGATCGACCATATCGGCGGCGATCCCTATGGCTCTGCCGCCTTCCGCCTCGATGCTCGCCACCGCGCGATCGATGTACTTCGCCGTACGGGCGACCACCGCGACCTGACAGCCCTCCTTGGCCAGCATCCGGGCGACCTCAAAGCCGATTCCCTTGCTGCCCCCGACGACCAGGCAGACCTTTCCGGCGATCTCAAGATCCATGAAACTGCACTCCTCGTAGACGATGGACCAGACTCTCGACGGTCGTCCGGGCTCGACTTTCTCGGCCGACGTTCACCACCATCAGCCTGGAGGGCAGCTCCGGGCCGCGGCATGGCTCAGCGCCGCGTGAACCTCTTTCGCCAGCATATGACAATATTTTCGCCAGGAGTCCTAAGCTGAAGTGATGAGCGAGAGCGGTTGGGAGGTTCGACGCCGCCGAGTGGCCCACGACATCGAGGAGATCGCCCTGGCGTGCTTTGCCCGGGACGGCTACCACCAGGTGACGGTGGAACAGATCGCCCAGGCCGCCGGCATGCATGAGAGGACGTTCTTTCGGTATTTCGCCTCCAAGGATGACGTCATGCTGGCGTTGCCTCGTCGCTCCATCGCGGTGCTCTGCTCGTCACTGCGCAACCGGCCCGAGGACGAGCCCCTCTTCGACGCATTCGTCTCCGCGGTGAGAGAGGCGGCGATGGAATTGGGCGATGACGCTGATCTCAGAGTTGCCTCCGGCCGCATATTTCTCAATACGCCGGATCTGGTTGCCCGCGCCTCTGGTGAGTTCGGAGCACTGCTCTCGGACTCCGTCGCAGCCGCGGTGGCGGTTCGGCTTCAGCGACTCCCCGGACTCGCTTCGGGTGGGGGTGGTCACCGCCGTCCTCACGGCGGTGACGTTCCACGTATGGAACCGTTGGCTGGTGGGCGCGGGGAAAGACGACGTCGCAAGCATGTTGAAATCCGCGTTTGAGCTCGTCGAGGCGTCGCAGCTCGCGGGTGATCACCAAGACCAGGCCGAGCTGCAACGATTGCGACATCAGGTTGCGGAACTCACGACCGAGCGGGACATCTTCAAGCGAGCCGCTGCGCTTCTCGTGCAAGCGGAGGCGTGACCGGTTCCCACTGGCCGTTCTGCCCGGGCAGGGCTCGCCGCGGAGGGCCGCACGATATCGCCATTCAGTGGTGATTCATTGACTTAGATTGCCAGCCTATGGCAAGTTAGCCGGCATGAGAAGCCGCCCCCTCATCACGACCGATTGCCACATCGCCCCGCCACCGACCCTGGCGGACGAATTGCCGGAGCGGATGCGCGTCCAGGTGACGCATCTCGAGGATCGCAGTGACGGCGTCTACCTGGTGCGTCCCGAGCAGATTCCCGAGGGGATGCGCGAAACGCTCGAGGCCGGGGGCGCCAGCGGAATGACCGCGCTCATGGAGCAGGGCATCAAGGTGGACCCAGACGACGAGAGCTCGCTCGCTCGGGTTCTCGCCGGCGATTGCTGTGCCGAGGCTCTGGTTGGCTTCACGGCACAGCGATACATCGACGAGCTGGATCGCGACGGTGTGGTCGGTGCCGTCCTGATTGGCGGGGCGGCGTTCTCCACGCACAGCGACACCGACATAGACATCGCGTGGACGCGTCTCGTCAATGATTGGATCCACGACGAGTTCAAAGACCACCTCGACCGCTTTGCACCCGGCATCAGCCTTCCGCTCGGGGACGTGGAGGCCTCGGTCAAGGAGCTCGAGCGTGCCGCGGGCCTCGGGCTGCGACCCGTCCTCCTGCCAGATGTCCTGCCGGCCCGGCCGTACACCGATCCGGCATGGGAGCCCCTGTGGGAGGCAGCCGAAGGTCTCGGCGTGCCGTTGGCGACGCATGTCGGCCCCGCCCGTGCGCTGTACCCGTGGGCGATGCAGACCCACTTCACTCCTGGACAGGGCGCCACGACCGCCTTCATCCTCACCTCACTCGGCATGGCGGAGACCGTCTGTTGGTTCGCCTGCAGCGGAGTCCTCGAGCGCCATCCGGAGCTCAAGATCGTCATGACCGAGTGCTCGGCGGGCTGGCTCGCGTGGCTGATGCACTTCCTCGATCACCACTACTCGGGACGCTTCGGCAATGAGTTCCTCACCGAGCAGGGTTTTGCCCCCATGAAGGCAACGGAGGCGCCACCGAGCTATTACATCCGACGGCAGATGGCGTGCACATTCATGGATGATCCGATCGCGATTCGAAATCGCGACGTCACCGGCCTTGACTGCCTGATGTGGGGAAACGACTACCCACATCAGGAAGGCGTGTTCCCCAACTCACAGGAGTGGGTCGACAAGCAGTTCGCCGGGATCCCCGAAAACGAAATCATGCAGATCGTCCATGACAATGCGGCGAAGGTGTTCGGCCTGAAGGTCTGAGGGTCGGCGACGTGCGTGCGTCGGCCCCCCGGAGGCCCCGGCCTCGCCTCGCCGTGTGCCCGATGAGCCTCGAACAACCTGTCGTGTGCTGCAAACTCTCGCGTCACCTGGATCCCCGAGGTCCGGGTTGACTAGGTTATGGAACTACATACCGGAAGCATTACAAGAAGTGACGTGACGTCAGGGGGAGCCCGTGCCGGGTCCATTGAATGGCTTCAAGGTGGTCGAGTTGGCCGCATGGACGTTCGTGCCGGCCGCGGGGGCAGTGTTGGCCGACTGGGGTGCTGACGTGATCAAGGTGGAACACCCGGAGACGGGTGATCCCCAGCGCGGGCTCATCGCCTCGGGGATCGTCCCGAGCGCCGGCGGGGTGAACTACCTGATGGAACAGCCCGAATCGCGGCAAGAGGAGCATCGGTATCGACGTCGCGACCCCGGGCGGCCTCGAAGTCCTGATGCGCCTGGTGGAGTCGGCCGACGTCTTCCTGACCAGCTTCCTTCCCGACTCCGCCACCCGGCTCGGCGTGGGCGTGGAGGACATTCGACGCCGCAATCCCGGAATCGTCTACGCCCGCGGTCTCGGGCAAGGGATACATGGCGATCACGCGGGGCGCGGGGGGTTCGACATGGCCGTCTACTGGGCGCAATCCGGTATGGCGGACGCCTTGACCGCGAGAAGCGGCGACTACCCTCCGTTCCAGCGACCGGCCTTCGGCGACATCGTCGGGGGCCAGACCATCGCGGGCGGCATCGCCGCGGCCCTCCTCCGGCGGGAGCGGACGGGCGAGACGAGCATCGTCGACGTGTCCCTCCTCCATCTGGGGCTGTGGCAGCTGTCCCCCGACGTCGTGGCGTCAGGCGTGCTCAACCAACCACTCCCGAAGTTCGACCGCGCGGAGATGCCCAGTCCGCTGACGAACTCCTACCGGACAAGTGATGGGCGGTACCTCTTCCTGGTCTACCTGCAGGCGGACCGGTTCTGGCCGGACCTGTGCGTCAAAGTATGGGACCGCCCCGATCTGCTTGGACGATGAACGGTTCGCGAACGCGGCGGTGCGCTTCGAGAACCGGCGCGAGTGCATCCGGATACTCGACGAGATCTTCGCGTCCGAGCCGCTGGCCTACTGGGAGCAACGCCTCAATTCCATTGACGGTGTCTGGGGGCCGGTCCGTAACGCGCTGGAGGTCCACTCAGACCACCAGGTCGAGGCAAACGGATACATGCCCGAACTCGTCGACGACAACGGCACGACATTCCGCCTCGTCTCGAATCCTGTGCAGTTCGACGAGACGCCCACCGAATTGCGCCGGGCTCCGAATCACGGTGAGCACACCGATCAACTTCTCTTGGACCTCGGCGAAGACTGGGATCAGATCCTGGCGCTCAAAGAATCTGGCGCTGTCCTCTGAGACTCCGATCGGTGCAACCCGCAACCAACCCGAGGAGGAGAGGCCCTGCGTCTTGCCATCACTGAAGAGCAACAAGAACTGAGTCGGATCGCTCGTTCGGTCCTACATGACACCGGGGCTCTCGCCGAGACGCGGGCGGCACTCGACGGACGCCTCGAAGGCCGTCCCACCTATTGGAAACAGGCCGCGGCGTTGGGCTGGTTGGGCCTCCATGTGCCCGAGCAGTATGGCGGGCAGGGTTTCGGCCTCCTCGAGCTCCTCGTCGTGGTCGAGGAGCTGGGCCGAGTGCTCGCTCCGGGACCGTTCATCTCCACTGCAGTCGCGATCTCGCTGCTCCTCGAACTCGGTTCGGAGGCAGAGCGTACGCGCTGGTTGCCGGCTCTCTGCAATGGGACCTCCACCGCCGCTGTGGGACTTAGCGGCGGGCTGGCTTGCAACGACTCCCAGGTTGCGCAGGGCAAGGCGAGCCCGGTGTGGGGGGATGATGATGCGGACCTCTACCTTCTCGCCGTCGATGGAGACCTGGTAGTACTCGAGCGTGCCGACGTCACGTCGGTCGAGTCTCTACCGTTCCTCGATCCTTCACGACCGACGGTCGCCGCGTCTTGTCGCAACAGCCGGATCGCCGGCCGGTTCGAGGGCGGAGCTACTGCGGCGCGGCGCGTGGTCTCCATCGTCGCCGCCGCAGAAGCAGTCGGTGCGATGGGAGCCTGCGTCGACCTGTCCGTCGCCTACGCCGAGGTCCGTGAACAGTTCGGCCAACCCATCGGCGCTTTTCAAGCGGTCAAGCACCACTGCGCCGACATGCTGGTAGAGACCGAGATGGCCGCGGCCGCCACCTGGGACGCCGCTCGGTTGTCCGTCGACGGGGACGAGGCCTCGCTGGTGGCAGCTGTTGCAGCGGGCTACGCCCTTCCTGCGTTCCTCCGTGTGGTCAAAAGGATGGTCCAAGTGCACGGCGGCATCGGCTACACCTGGGAGCACGACGCCCACCTTTATCTCCGACGGGCAGCCTCCCTTGCATCTTTTACCGATGCGCCAGTGACTGCACCTGCCCACGTGTTTCAGCTCATCGAGGTTGGGTGTCCGTCGGCACTGGGCCGTCGATCTCCCGTCGGATGCCGAGGATCACCGCCGTGCCGTGCGTTCGTTCGCGGAGAAACTCTCGAGTACCTCGTCCGAGGAATATCAAGCGACGTTCGCCCATTCAGGCTATCTGGTGCCGCACTGGCCGAAGCCGTACGGACGCGGCGCCGGCGCAGCGGAGCAACTCGTGGTGGAGGAGGAGCTCTCCAACGTGCAACGCCCAACCCTGGGAATCGGGGAGTGGGCGTTGCTGACCGTGCTCCAGCACGCGACAGCTGATCAGGCGAACCGGTGGATTTGGCCAAGCCTCGAAGGGGCGCTGCGTTGGTGTCAACTCTTCAGCGAACCGGGAGCCGGATCGGACGCTGCCTCGATCATCACCACGGGGCGCCGCTCCGAAGGCGGATGGTTGGTCACGGGCCAAAAGGTCTGGTCCAGTCTCGCCCATGAGAGCGAGCTCGGGCTGGCCACCGTGCGCACCGATCCTGACTCGGCGAGGCACGCCGGCATCACGACGATGGTGATCGACATGAACGCTGCCGGCGTTCTCGTGAGGCCGTTGACCGAGATGACGGGCGAGAAGCTCTTCAACGAGGTGTTTCTCGAGGACGTGTTCGTCCCGGATGAGGACGTCCTCGGGCCGGTGAACGACGGGTGGCGGGTCGCGAGGGCCACGCTCGGGAACGAACGTGTGAGCATCGCGGCCAATCCAGTGACCGTGCAAGCGGACGCGCTCATCGATCTGGCCATCCGTTACCGACCGGATGATGGCGCTGCCGCGGTGGCAGTGGGCGGCCTCCTGATAGAGGAGGAGGCCCTTCGCTCGCTGACACTCAAGAGCGCAGCGCGCCGAGTGGCCTCGGGAAGCGACGGGCCGGAGGGAGCCCTGGGGAAGCTGGTGCTGGCCGAGCATTCCCAACGAGTGGCTGAGACGGGGATGCAACTCGTCGGCGACGCGATCCTGGGAGGCGAGGAACCCATGATGGTCCACAACTTCCTGTTCAGTCGATGTCTCACCATCGCCGGTGGCACTTCCGAGATCCTGCGCACGCAGATTGCAGAGCGCATTCTGGGTCTCCCCCGTGAGAACCGTCGTTCATGACCTACGAGGCCGTCTCCACGTCCCGGTTGGTGGCGTAGGAAAGCCTCAGCCTGGCCTCGGGGGAGAGCGAGCCGCAGGCGGGCCAGTCCAGGAGCGCGGCAACTGCAGACAACCTGCACACCCGTCGCTGAAGCCCGCTCGCCGGATCGAAGATGCTGTGGATCATCGCGGCCCGGTCTGACAGACTCGGTGAGTCAACAGCGTTGACTCACCGAGTGTGACCTACAGCGGCAACTGACTGGAGGCGACGTGCAAGACTCAGCCGACTTCGCGGCCACGAAGGTGCAACTCATGGGTGGTCTTCCGCCGTTAGTCCCTGAACTTGCCGAGCTGATGCCGCCGGCGCCGGCCCTCATGGACCGGCTGGCCAGCGAGTTCGCGCGCAGCAGCGGCCTCGCTGTCGACGTCCCACAGGCGTATTGGGATGCGCTCAACGGGTGGATGACCGACCGCCTGTCCGGCTCGGTTCTGGACGGCACGCTGACGATCGACGACGTCGGGGAGGCGGCGTGGGCGATCTACGCGTCCAGCTATTGGGGTGGGATGGAGTTGCGTGAGCACTGGGGCATGCCGCCCGCTCTGAAGAATCTGGGGATGACGCCACCGTCGCCACCATTTGCAGAAGTCCAACAGGGCGTCGTTCTGCTCATGGCCCAGCGAATGCAGGCTGCTCGGGCTGGGGGAGACCACTGTCTGGGGCTCTTGCCTTCGATCCTCCGCGAAGCCTCGACCACGGGGCCCATCCACGGTGTGGGCTACAACGCCGGGGTGCAGGTGGTCAAGACCGAGGATCCGCCAATCGGTCAGCGGCGCCCCAACCGCCAGCCAAAGCCCTCGGCGGTGCGAATCAACGGGCGCCATTTCATGCGTGTGGACTACGACCTGCCGACTCCGCTGTATCTGAAGACATGGCGCTCGGCATTCGAGCGAGCTGTGGCGGCACATCCGGACGCATACGAAGAACTCATCGTCGGCGGGGACGACGAAGTCGACCTTCGGGAAATCTGGAAGAGCGCAGTTGATTTCGGGAACCTGACCTGGGGCGGTGATGCGCAGGACAACTGGAGCGACGCCTACTGGGAGGAAACCATTCGTTGGAGTTCCGTTCTGACCTTCGGCATGGAGGCGACCGGATTGGCGGCCTTCGTCGCATTGCTCAACCAGGACCCCGAGGCGGCCCAGGCCGCCGTGCTGTGCAACGCGATCTATCTGGGTGCGACACCGGGATGGCTCATCGGCCTGCTCGATACGGCTGCAGAGCTCCCTCAGGTCCAGAGGCGATAGAGGATGTTCGGTCGGCCGTGTGGCCAGGTCGAGGAGGTAATTGCCGACCATCCAATGGTGGCGTGCGCGATCGGAGAACCAAACCTCAGGGCCAGGATGCAGAAGTCGGCACTGTCGAAGGAGAGGTACCTCCAGGCGTACGGATTGACGCGAGCGAATGAACACTGACGAGAAGGTGAGCTCCTGGCTGGAGCGTGAACTCGGCGGCACGGTCGTTGAGATCGAACGACAGGAGCGGTGGCGTGCCGCCTGGTTCGCGACCGTGTCGCACGATGGTCGCCTCCATCGCTACTACGTGCGCGGGAGCCGTGGAGGCGAAATTTCGCGAGCTCATCACCCTGCAACAGGAAGCCGATGTGAATCGTGTCCTGCGCGCCCACGGTGTCCCCGTGCCGAATGTCTACGGGATGATCGACGACCCGCCGGCCATCGTGATGGATCGCCTGCCTGGCGGGGTGAACCTGGCGATGGCAGACGATGACGCGGAACGCGAGGCGGTCCTCGATCAATACATCGAGGCCATGCGGCGAATGCACGCGATTGATCTCGATGAATTCGCGGCGATCGGCCTGCCCGTTCCAGCCGACAACCACGGTGCCGCTCTCAATCTGTACGCAAGAGGTGAGGCGAACTACCGCAAGGCCAAGTCGGCGTCCAGTCCGATGATCGAATTCATGTGGGGATGGCTCCAGCGAAACGTTCCAACCGGACGCGAACAACGCGCACTTATCCAGGCCGACGCCGCGCAGTTCTTGTATGAAGGCGCCACCCTGACGGGCCTCATCGATTTCGAGGCTGCCTATGTCGGTGACCCTGTCGCGGAATTCGCGGCGATGCGGAGTCGCGACTGCGCCGAGCCGCTCGGGGACATCGGCCGCATCGCGCGCAAGTACGAGGAGGCCACGGGCGATCGCATCGACAAGAACGCTGTCGAGTTTCACACCGCAGGCTGGTCGTTGATGACTCCATTTCAGTGGGAGGACTCCGTCCGCAACCCTGTCGCTGGTGACACCTGGCTGGAGTACTTCACCTGGGTGGTCGGCTGCGGCCGCTGGGCGCTCGAGGCGATTGCGCAGGTCGTCCGTGCGCCGCTTAATGTCGTCGAGAGCCCGGACGAGGGCTCGTCTTTACCGTACTGGGATGGGTCCTACAAGAACCTGTTGTCCATCGTGGACGAATGGCCCCGGGGCAACGATTTCGAGAATTTCCGCGGAGAGGCCGCTCGAGCCTTGACGCGGTTTGTCGAACACGTGCACGTGTTCGGACGCGAGCTCGAGCAGGATGCGCTGCGGGAGATCTCTGACCTCCTTGGGAAGCGTCAGTCGGACCTCGCCGAGGCGGAGCGGTCACTTGAATCGTTCGTAAGGACTGCATCCCCGGATTGTGATGTTGCACTGGTGCAGTACTTCCATCGCTGGACTCAGCGTCAGCAGTTTCTGATCCGCGGCACCGGTGCCCTCCATGAGGGCCTCATCCAGATCAGCCCGCAGCCGCTCGAGGGAGTCGCATGGAAGCCGTGACGTCCGCCCGCAGCAGGACGGCGCAGCTCTCTGCCCCACCGAGAGGGCTCACCCGAAGCCATGGACCAGTTGAGGAATCTGATGGACGACGTTGACGACACGAACGCCGCAATCACGATATGGATCGAACGAAATCTCGGGGGCAACGTGTGTCGCATAGAGCGGCAAGCCCGATGGAGACCGGTCTGGTGGGTGAGCCTCGAGCAGGACCATGAGGTCAAGGAACTCTGCGTACGCGGTGACCGTATTGACTCGCCTTCGGCCTTTTCTCTCGAGCACGAAATGACCTTTCAATCGATACTTCAGGAAAATGACATTCCCGTGGCTCGGGTTCACGGCTGGTGCGACAAGCCCCGGGCCATCGTGATGGATCGCGTTCCGGGGCGAGACAACTTCGAAGGCGTGTCTGAAGACGAGCGACGCCGGGCCATGGACGACTACATCGATGTCCTCGTTCGCATGCATCGTCTCGACGTTCGGCAGTTCAGCAATGCTGGGATCGTACGAGCAACCAGGCCCGAGGAATCCGATCAGATCGGCCTCCGGCACTTCGAAAACGTGGCGTATCGTGCAATCAAGAAGCGCCCCGATCCATTTCTGGAATTTGCTCTCGGATGGCTCGGTCGCAACCGGGTCGACAACCAGGGACGAGAGTCAGCCATCGTCTGGGACGCTGGCCAGTTTCATCACCTCGACGGGAGAATCGTCGCTGTGCTGGACATCGAGTTCGCCCATGTCGGGGATCCCATGATGGATCTCGGCGGTATGTGGACGCGTAACGCCTTCATCCCATTCGGCGACGTCCCAGCACTCTTTCGGCGTTATGAGGACCGTAGCGGTCGAGCGGTCGATATCGCCTCCGTCCAGTACCACTACATCTTGTGGGCTTTATCGAATCCCATCGAGTTCCATTCCGTTTTGGCCGACCCGGTACCTGGTGCCGATTACATGCTCAATCTGCACTGGGTCATCGAATCCAACCTGCTCGCCCTGGAGGGAATCGCGCATGTGATGGGTATCGACCTTGAAGCAGTCGAGGAACCCGATCCCATTCGTTCGCCGTTTCGACCGGCCTATCGGCATCTCACGCGGAGCCTCGAGGACGACCCATTGGGTTCGGGCTACGACCGCTACCGACACCGGATGTCCGTACGACTCGTTCGTCATCTCGAACGGATCTCTGAGCTCGGCGCACCGGTGCTCGAAGCGGATCTTGACGACTTCCACAGATTGTTCGGCCATCGACCGGACAGCTGGGAACAATCGGAGGTCGAGCTCGAGCGACTCGTGCTCTCCGATGATGGTCGGCGGGACCCCGAACTCGTCCGGCTGTTCCACCGTCGACTCCACCGGGCCCGCATGCTGTGTGGACCGGCCGGTTCTTGGATCACACAGCACCGAGTGGTTGGCCAGCCGTGCCTCTAGAGAAGTTGCACAGCCCTTCGTTGGCGAACGCAGCCCCTTGCCGCGCTCCCAACCACTCGGAGCACGATGCCAGCGGATTGCGAGTCGCGGTCAAGGGGACCGCTGTCCTTTGAGCGCGTGAATGGTCGAGACCGGGAGTCGCGGAAATTCCCGCATGACCGGGCGCCGACGGTCCAAAATGAGAGATAATTCGACTGAATGGCCGATTGGCCGCGTAATATTCTGCTTGGTTGCTATTAAGACGAATAACATACAGAGTCAAAGCATGACGATCACCGATAATCGGCGTCGGGTGGGCATCGACCCGAGCGATCGTTGGTCAGCGCACGCGAGCATCGTTCATCTCTCCGGTGTTCAGGCGGTGATTCGGTCAATTATCGACACCTTGAGGGCTGACGGCTTAGCTTGGGCGTCGAACGGCGGCATTTGTATCCGGCTATCAGGGTTCCCCCCTTGCCGGCTTTGATCGCGAGCTTCAGCATGCACTTTCGGGCTCGTTGGGAGTCGAGATCACCCATCGTCCTGCCGTCAATGAGGAACTCGGAGTGACGGCTGTCATGGGGAGCCAGCTCGTCTCAACATTGGGCACGACTCACCTTGATGGCGTACTGGGCGTTTGGTACGGCAAGGCGCCGGGTCTCGATCGGAGCGTGGACGCCCTTCGGCACGCCAATTTTGCAGGGGCATCGGCTCAGGGAGGCGCACTGGCGCTGGTCGGTGACGACCCCGACGCAAAATCGTCGACACTGCCCAGTGCATCCGAGGCGATTTTGTCCGACTTGGCCATACCGACGCTGTTCCCACGAACACTGCCCGAGGTATTGGAGCTCGGGCGTCACGCTGTCGCTCTGTCGAGGTGGTCCGGAGCATGGGTGGCAATGAAGATGGTCACGTCCGTGGCCGACGCCGAGGGTACCGTCGATCTTGCCCAATTCGATATCCCGATCCTCCCCGAGGGACTACCTCGCTCCGCAGGTTTCGGGTGACTTGCTGACACCGTCGACGCTTACCCGCGAAGCCCTCGTACTCACCGATCGAATCGATGCTGCAGCCCGCTATGGGGACGCCAACTCTCTGAATCGGATCGTCTCTTCTCCGGTCCGAGCTCGGGTCGCGTTTGTCGCAGCGGGAACTGTCTTCGCCGAATTGAGCAAAGCTCTCGAACTGCTCGGCCTCGACGGGCGAGCGCTTCAGGATCTCGGGATCCGACTGGCAGAGATCAGGATGCCGTTCCCCCTCGGTCACGAGTTCGCGGGGCTCTCGCTTCAGGGGTAGACCAGGTCGTTGTCATTGAGGAGCGCCGGGAAGTCATTGAGTCGCAACTCCTGAGCCTCCTGGCTCGCACGACTGAGGCTCCAGTTGTCGTCGGCAGGCTCGACGAGGTGGGGGCTCCATTCATACGGCGCCACGGATCTCTCGACGCCGTGACCATTGCCCGGCTCATTGCGCCCCGTCTCCGAGCACTCTTCGGAGCTCGAATTGCTCCAGCTCCCGCTCGTCCCGAGCGGATCCCTCTTTCCGTTACGGCTGCTCGGGTGCCTTGGTTCTGTCCGGGGTGTCCGCACTCCGCGAGCACGGTCGTTCCCGAAGGGACATTGGTGAGCGTGGGCATCGGGTGCCACTCCATCGTCAACTTCATGCCTGAATCGCGGGTGGGACGCAGCATTGGATTGACGCAGATGGGCGGTGAAGGTGCGCAATGGATCGGAATGAGCCCGTTCGTGTCGGATCGCCACATCGTCGCGAATCTCGGCGACGGAACCTTCTTTCACTCCGGCCAGCTCGCCGTCCGAGCGGCTGTGGCTGCCGGGGTATCGATGACGTACAAGATCCTCTGGAACGGTGCGTCCGCTATGACCGGTGGTCAGCACGTCGTCGGTTCGTTCGAGTCTCCACTCGATCTGGCTCGCCTCCTGCTCCTCGAAGGCGTGAAAGAGGTGGCAATTACGACCGACGATCTGTCTCGCTATCGGAAGCTCGCCGTGCCCAAGCAGGTCTGCGTCACGTCACGCGATGACATCTTGCAGACGCAGGTGAGGCTGGCGTCGATCGAAGGTGTGACTGTACTCATTCACGACCAGATCTGTGCCACCGAATTACGCCGAGCCCGGAAGCGTGGCCTGGCGCCTACACCAAAGTCGAAGATTGTCATCAATGAACGAGTGTGCGAGGGTTGTGGTGATTGTCAGGTCAAATCAAATTGTTTGGCGCTACAGACCATCGACACCCCTTTCGGGCCCAAGACTCGAATCGACGAGGATTCGTGCAACGTGGATGCGTCTTGTCTGAAGGGGGACTGTCCGGCATTCGGACTCATCGATCAGCGGCCTCGGCGTTGGCGCTGTTCGACCTCTCGTCCCCAAGCGATGAAGGTGATTGACGAGTCGGACTTGCCGGCTGCGCTCGTCGCGGCCGCCGAGCACCCGATGACAATCAGAATTGCGGGAATTGGGGGTACCGGGGTCGTGACGACGGCACACCTGCTGGCATGGGCAGCAATGATCGACGGGCTTGACGTATGGGGGCTCGACCAGACGGGGCTGTCGCAGAAGGCCGGTCCTGTCGTGTCCGACCTTCGAATCGGCCGTGGCGCTTGGGATCGCTCCAACGTGCTCGGAGAGGACGAAATCGACGTCCTGCTGGCCACAGATCTCATGGCGGCTGTTCGCCCATCGGTATTGAGTGGAATACGGTCCGGACATACGGCGGTCATTGGATCAACAGCGGCGTCACTCAATGGACCTATGGTGCTGGGACTCCAAGAGCGACACGTTCCCAATGCAGAGCTTCAGGCGTCATTGACCCGACTCGCTGGGGCGGGCGATACGACGTTTGCCGACGCTGAGGTCCTCGCGATCCAAGCTGGTGCAGCAGCGTCCATGGCGAATGTCGTGCTGCTCGGTATTGCCTCGCAGCGGGGAGCGCTACCGGTGTCTGCCGACGCGCTCGAGGCGGCCATAGAGCGAAATAACGTTTCCGTCAGGAGCAATATTGCTGCATTTCGGGTGGGCCGGTCGTGGGCCGCAGGAACGCTCAGTGGGTCCGGGGATCTGCACCAAGGCGATTTGAAACCGGACAAGGCAGCTCAACTGTTTTCCGATGCAGAGGTCCCTTCGCGGCATCGCAAGCAGATCCACACGCTGGCAACCGACTTGATCGACTACCAAAACGTAGAGCTTGCCCATCGCTTTGCTGAGCTCGTCAGCGACGCCTGGAACGCAGAGCGGCATGCCGGCGGCGATGGTGACTTCAGCGCGGCCGTGGCAGCCGGATACCACAGGCTCTTGGCCTACAAGGATGAGTACGAAGTGGCCAGGCTCCTTCTCGACAATCCTGTCTCGGATGGCCGAGTGACATGGTTGCTTCACCCGCCCGCGCTTCGTGCTCGAGGGCTGACCAGAAAGCTGAGATTCGGTCCGTGGTCGCGGCCGGCGATGAAGGGTTTACGGGCGGCACGTCGCATACGAGGGACCGCCCTTGATCCGTTTGGCCGGACCCCCCTGCGCCGGACGGAGAGAGCGTTGCCGACCGAGTATCTGGAAGCGGTACATGCGCTTCTCCCCACCCTTAATTCCGAAAACCTTCAGCTGGCCACGGAAGTCGCGCTCCTTCCTACGAACGTGCGAGGATACGAGAGCGTGAAGGAACGATCGATCACCGCCTATCGGTTCGAATTCGCCCGGCGGATGGCGTCATGGTCTGTTGCCGGTCCGATGAGTCAGGTGCGCTGACCTGTGATCGTTGCCACAGATCGGCGGAGTCATGGTCTCAGCGACATCCTGTCGACTCGTGGTGTCGACCATGGCGTGGGCAGTTGGCCGTTTGTTCGAGGTGATCGCCGGGCTTTCCACTGCTCAACGCGCACTCCGCGCTGCGGGGAACGGCTGGAGCACACGTGAGTCGACGCGTCGCGGTGGCTGGGGTCGCATTAGCGGGCGGCGGGCGGGTCGATCACGCAACCCCCTACGCCTTGACCGCCCAGGCCTCACGACGGGCCCTGGCCGACGCCGGACTCACGCCTGCCGAGGTCGACGGTGTTGCCTCCACCTCTCTCGGGACGCTCGCTCCAATCGAAGTGGCGGAGTACATGGGACTTGCCCCGCGTTGGCTCGATTCCACTTCGGTTGGAGGCGCCTCCTGGGAGGTTATGGCTTCGCACGCCGCGGATGCGATCTCTCTTGGCCACGCGGACGTCGTCCTCTTGGCATACGGATCGACCGCCCGGGCGGACATCAAGAATGGGCTCAGAGGGGCCAATTTGGACTGGGGAAGTCGCGGCCCGCTCCAATGGGAGGTGCCATACGGCCACACCCTCATTTCGAAGTACGCCATGGCCGCCCGGCGCCATATGCACGAGTACGGCACGACACTCGAGCAGCTGGCCGAGGTCGCTGTTGCGGCGCGGGCGAACGCCGCCGCGAATCCGGAGGCCTCTTACCGCGAACCCATCACGATCGAGGAGGTGCTATCCGGACCGATGATCGCCGATCCTTTCACCAAGTTGCAGTGCTGCATCCGATCAGACGGTGGAGCCGCTGCGGTGCTGGTGAGTGAGGACCGGGCGCGGGACTTGCCGAAGCCGCCCGTGTGGATCCTGGGTAGCGGCGAGCACACGTCGCATATGTCACTCAGCCAGTGGCCTGACTTCACCACCGGTCCAGCAGCCGTGTCGGGTCGGCTGGCGTTCGAACGGGCTGGCTTACGTCCCGAGGACGTGGATGTCTGCGAGCTGTACGACGCGTTCACCTATATGCTCTTGCTGACTCTCGAGGATCTGGGCTTCTGCGCCAAGGGAGATGGCGGGTCATTCGTCGAGGGCGGCCGGTTGTTGACGGAGGGGTCGCTACCCACAAACACCGACGGAGGAGGATTGTCCGCTTGTCATCCAGGCCAACGAGGCCTCTATCTCATCGTTGAAGCCGTCAAACAGTTGCGTGGTGAGTGCGGGGCACGCCAGGTTGCGGATGCCGACATCGCTTGCGTCAGTGCCACCGGCGGCTGGTTCTGCTCCAGCGGCACGATTCTGTTGGGGCGTGACTGAGCATGTCCCGTCTCGTGCTGAGCGATACAGAAGCCGGTGAGCGGGAGAGAGATGGCGGTCGTGACCTCCCGCTGGGAGGGTTGGCCCCGCTGATCGTCTCCGTCCTCAAAGCCCATCGAAGCCGCAGCTGTGGTCGGGTCTCATTTGCCACGCCGGTGGTGATTCGTTGACTGAGCCACTGCTCGCGGAGCGGGACGGGGCTGTTCTGGAACTGCGCATCAATCGAGTAGTTCGCAGGAATGCCATCGACGAGGAGACGGCCCGCCGAATCACCTCCGAGCTGCAAGACGCCAATTTGGACTCCTCCGTAAGAGCGGTTCTCGTCACCGGCGAGGGGCGGGATTTCTGCACGGGTGCCGACATGATGGCTATCGGCGACCAGGCAGGGAAGATGACGCCACTCGAATACAGGTTCGCAACCCGACACTTTTACGCAATGAACCGAGCCCTCTGGGAAATCGAGAAACCCGTGGTGTCCGCGGTTAACGGGACGGTCGCCGGTGCGGGTTGGTCGCTGGCCCTCCTGGCCGATCTGGTCGTGGCTGCTCGCGGCGCCCGATGGACGCACGTGTTCTCCCGTCGAGGAATGGTGCCTCACGCGGGAGACACGTACTTTCTTCCCCGCTTGTTACCCCTCCACCAATTGAACGAATTGGCAATGCTGAGCGACACTGTCACCTCCGAGCACCTCGAGCGCTTTGGTGTCATCAATCGACTGGTTGAAGTGGACGAGGTGGTTCCGACGGCACGTGAACTAGCCAGCCGCCTCGCGGAGGGTCCCACCCGAGCCCTCGGGCTTAGTAAGCGCATGTACCGCAATTCTCTCAACCGTGACATCGAGACGGTGTTTGAAGAGGAGCGGACGGTCACCGCCCTTATCTCCACAACGGCCGACCGGTTGGAGGGAGTGAAGTCCCTGGTCGAAAACCGTCCTCCGCAATTCTCCGGGAACTGAACCACGCGGCAGCCCGGGAGGCCACTCCGGTTGGTCCGTCGACTGAATTAGACGTCTCGCGCCACAATCTCACTGAGATGGGGGTCGATAGTGGCTGAACAGACGACCGAGTATCAATCCATCCTCTATCGCGGAATGGAGCGGCCGTTGAGGGGGTGATCTACCCCATCGGCAGAAGTAAGCCAGGTCCTTGCGGCGTTATACGCCGCGTTCGTGAGTTCCGTGCTTCTGGAAAGGTCAAACGGCCCGGGCGCCGGGGGCTCTCCGCTCGGGACGACGAATACCCTTCCCCCTCGCCGAGAGGCATGAACCTGGGCTGCTGCCAGTTGCGCCTGATTCGAGCGAGCCGTGACGAGTGAGATGGAGTTCATGGCCATGGCAACGGCACCGCGAGGCGGTTGAAAGCGCGGCGCAGTCGCGGTGGTGATCATGTATACGTCGTCTGCACCGAGGTCCTGGGCCTGCAGAACGGGCCAGCCCGCTGAGAGGCTGCCGTCAACCAGCCAGCGATTGCCGATCCGGACCGAGGGGAGGAGTCCCGGAATGGCGGCGCTGGCGGTGATGGCTTCGAGTGCGTCACCGCGTTGCAGAAGCACTGCCTCTCCGCTGAGGGCGTCGGTTGCGACCACAACGACGGAGGTCTTGGCGTCCTCCAGAGACTCGATTTCGACCCATTTGCGGATCAATAAGCGCAATCGGTTGGCTGGGAGGAGGTGATCGCGTAGGCCGAAGAAACCTGCGAGAAGGTCGATGGGACTGAAGGAAGCAACCTCGCGTCTCCGCAAGGCTGTCCAGGCATCCACAAGGCGCTGCGCCCCAGAAACACCTGGGCGAGTCGAGAGAAAGGTGGCATTGAGCGCGCCGACTGATGTCCCCACGAGAAGGTCCGGTATGATCCCTGCTTCGAGGAGCGCCACCACCGTCCCGGCCTGCATCGGACCGAGGTTGCTACCGCCCGAGAATGCAAAGGCGACAGTCATCCGTTCAGCCGTGGGCCCGTAAATCGATCGAGGAGCTTGTCTCGGCTGCCTCCGGTGGATGAAGGACGACGAGTGTTCTAGGCCAACGGTGGAGGAGCCTGGTTGCGATCGCGCCATGGGCGATGCTTCCGACCGCACGATGCCGCCGGCCGGATACCACGATCGTGTCACTTTTGTACTCTTTCGCCACGGCCATGAGAGCGCCCGCTGGTTCCCCACAACGGATCTCGAGCCGCCAGTTGAGGTTGGCCGAACCTAGGATGGCGATGCATTCAGCTTCGACGACTATCTCTGTCGCATCGGCAATGTCAATCATTGAGCACGCACCAAAGGAAGTGAGCGCTGTCCACGTCTGACAGGCCGGAAATCGCACGAACACGACGATCAGTGCGATTCGCGTGGCCTCTGCCATTGAGGCGGCTTCCCGAAGTCCGAAGAGGCTGGCGTCGGAGCCGTCAACACCTACGATGAGAGGACCTCGCACGGGATCTATCCAGTTGACCCAAGACGCCGGCTACACGCGGTCGCTGGCGAGGAGTTCTTGTCGACCGCTGGTTCTCCGAACATGATCTCTATTCGCATGAGCCCTCCTCATCATGAGAATTGGACATCCTTCAACTATATGTACCATACAGGCAAGTCACCACACACCATCCCCACGACGTGGAATCGCATTGTGGGCTTGGTGTAGTGGTTGGGTGGTTATTCAGTCACGCTGTCGAACAGGGCCAGGTTGAGTTTGGCGATCATTCGAGCCAGATCGTGCACTTCCCCGGATTGCCACTCGACCAGCATGGAATCGATGGCCTGGCGTCGCCCCTGTTCCACGGTGCGCATTGCTTTGCGACCCCGTGGCGTGAGGTCGATGAGCCACGAACGGCCGTCGTTCGGGTCCACTTGCCTGGTCACGAAGCCACCAGACTCGAGGGCGCTCACTTGTCGGGTCACGGTGGACGAGTCGAGATGGAGTTCCTGCGCGAGGCCATTGATACAGCTCGGTCCGAGTCCGTCCAGGGTGCGTAGTGCCAGGTAGCCCGCCCGATCGACCTCCTGGTACAGGGAGCTCTTACGACCGAACGTCTCCAGGTGCCGGACGAGTTTCATGAGTTCGAGTTCGACAATGCCCAAGTCGTCTGTCACTTCGGCGCTTTCATTCACTAGCTGCAGCGTACGAGACTCTCCCATGTCCAGTCCTCGCTTCCATCGGTCATATCAGGGGGATCGCTACGTTCGAGTAGCCAACCGCTGGCGAACATCACCAGTGCCCGAGAGGCGGAGGCGACAGTGGTTGAGGGGCCGGTTCGTGACGCCTGCGCCCGCCCAGGAGCTCCGCGTGCTCAGCGTCACCACCCTTGACCCCACTGACCAGGGGGGATCGGGCGAGCGAGAGGGCGCCTGCAAACAGGACCAAGAGGGAGATGGCTTCGAGCGGCCCCCAGGCTCCGCTCGTTCGCAGATTGTCTCCGAACAGACTGACACCGATGAGAATGCTGACCAACGGATCGACGAGGACGAGCGTCGACTGGGACGCAACGATCGGCCCGGCATGGTAAGCGTTCTGCGCTAAGTACACAGAGGCCAACCCAAAGAGCACCAGTCCGTAGGTCTGTGGGTGCCTGAAGATTGAGACCTGGTCCTGAGCGAAGTAGTCGCCGACGGCCTTTATGAGGGCTGCAGTAAAGGCAAATCCGATGGCACTCGCCGTGCCGAAAAGCGCTGCTCGCCACCAGCGCGGGCCTCGCAGCGCCAACGCGACTGCAATGGCCATTGCCACTGCGCACACCGCCGCGGCAATGACCCACGCCCAAGGCGGAGGCGGAGTGTCTCCGGGTTGAGGATCGGCAAAGACCAAGAAGCCAGCGAGTCCAGCACCAGCGGCGAGCGCTCCGAGGTATTCACGTGAACCCACGTTGAATCGGAACCAGACCGCCAACGTGAAAACCACGAACAAGAGCTCGAGCGTCAAGATGGGCTGCACCTCGGAGAGCTGCCCAAAATGCAAGGCAATTGCCTGGAACATGAACGAAAGGATCATCAGGGCGAAGCCGACAAGCCAAACGGCGCGCCGTAGCGCATGGGCCATGAGACCGAGGGTCAGGGTGGAGTCTGCGGGGGCGTCTTCGACCCCCAGACGTTGGAAGATGCTTGTAAGTGCGTTGGCTATTGCGGCCCCCAGGGCACAGATGAAAGCCATGTTTCTCTCGTCCGTCTAGACCGATGGTACGTGTAGAGTGCAGCTAGTTCTCTGTACTCTACACGTAAGTAGCCGATGCCGACGGACTCTCCTAGTCCGGACCGATCGCTTCTCTCTTCGTCCCGAGGTCTTCGGCTGTGATGGATCATCAGAACTTCCACACCACCAAAAGCCCAATGTGCCGCCAGTTCCATCAGTATTCGCCCGACGGGGAGGATTGATGGTCCGCGGTCCACTCGCTGGCCGCTACTCCGCAGTCGCGGCCATGGTCATGTTCGCGCTAATTCCCTATCTGGCGCTGTCTGCTGCGCTTGACCCTCTGACGCCAATCATCGCGAGGCAGCTGCATACGACCCTTCAGACGATGAGTCTCAGTTCGGGCCTGGGCAATGCGGCCTATGCAGTGGGCACGGTCCTTGCGGTGCAGTTCGCGCAACATCTACCCCAGCGCAGGATGATGGTTATCTACGCGGTATTTCTCGTAATTGGATCTGTGCTTGCTGCCTCGGCGGTAGACGCGCAGATGTACATCGTGGGTCATGTGATACAGGGCCTTTGCACCAGTCTGCTTCTGATCGCAGCGGTTCCGCCCCTGGCGATCGGTTACCCGGCGAACAAGCTGCGCGACACGGCCGTGATCATGAACATGTGCATCTTCGGCGCGGTGGCACTGGGTCCCTTCGTCGGCGGACTGCAAGCGGAGGGGAATGCCTGGCGACCACTGTTCTGGATCATCGCTGCGATCTCGGTCGTAGCGCTCGTGCTGACGCTCTTGACGTTCGACGACGCGCCACCCGCCAATCCCGATGCGCCCCGCGATCCCCTGGCGATCGCATTGGCAGCCCTCGGCTGCGCTGCCGCCTTCTTCGGTACATCTGAGCTTACGAGCCACACCTTCTCGGACCCCATTGTGATCGTGCCGCTGCTTAGCGGTCTGGCAACGGTCGTCGCGCTCGTCGTCTATCAGTACCGGGCCAAACGGCCACTTCTGACCGTCCGTCCGCTGCTGACCAGTTCAATACCCGTTGCTGGTATCGTCGTGGCGCTCTTTGCGGCCGCCGCGTCGGTCTCGGCGACTGCGCTCACCTACGGCGTTTTGGTCGGGCTCTACAGTCCGATTCATATCGGGTTGCTCTACCTGCCAGAAGTCGCCGGCGCGGTGGTTTCGGCGGTGGTGCTTGGGCAGGTCATTCGGAAGCGTGCGATGCACTACCTTCCGTTCGCCGGCATGATTCTGCTCGCGGCCGGCATCGCCGTCTTCCGCATAGAAGTGCCCTCCAGCCAGGTATTGACACTCGTCGGCTCGGGCCTGACGGGGCTCGGGCTCGGCGCCACCGTCGCACCGGCGCTGTTCGTCGCCGGCTTCTCGCTCCCTGCCGGGAATCTTCAGCGAGTGTTCGCAATCGTCGAGCTCTTCAGGGCGGTGGCGGCGTTCATGATCGCGCCGATCTTCGTCTACTTCGCCTCAACGGCGAGCGGCGGCCTCGATGCCGGAACAAGCGTCGCCTTGTGGATCGGTCTGGGGCTCGCTCTCGGGGGCGGCGTCGTCGGTGCTGCTATTTATGCGGTCAGCGGTGCACGCCCGCAGACGCCTAACCTCGACCTGTTCCTCGGCCAGACAGACCCAGCGTGGTATTCGCCACCCCTGCTGGCGAGAGTTCGTTCAAAGGAAGCCGTGGCAACCCTGATACCCGAAAGCGTTGACTGAGATGGCGTCGACTCACATAGGTCGTCCGGCACCCATCGGCCCGGTCTTATTCGCCTTCGACGGTTCAGAGCTTGCTACATTCGCCATCGAAGAGGCGGCGAGGCAGCTTGTCCCTGGGCGAGCCGCAGTGGTCCTCTGTGTCTGGCAGCCGGTCGATGTCGGATTCGTTCCTACAAGCAAGCAGCACTTTGACGCCGACCAGGCGCCAGAAGTACGGAGGGCTGCGGAGACAACCGCCGCCTACGGGGCATCCCTGGCAGACAAGGCGGGGTTCCGGGCGCAGAGCGTGGCGGTCGAGGCCGCGCCGACCTGGAAGGGGATCGTCGAGACCGTCGTGGCGCACCAAGCGAGTCTGATTGTGGTCGGCTCTCACCGACGCAGCGGGCTGGTGGGCCACCTTGTTGGCAGTGTCGCCGCTGCGGTGGTCGCGCACTCAATGCGTCGGTGCTCATCGTGCACCCGCCACAATCCTGAACGAGCTCCACCATCTCAGGATCTTTCCGATGTCCCGAAAGGACGTACCTGTTCAACCCGAATTTTCGTAAGCCGAGAATCGATCCGTCGAAATCGAGTCGATTTCGGCCAGCAGCTTTCGCCTCCTCCCTGCGTTCTGCCGCTGCCACCGCCAGGCTGGCCCAGCGCTCGCTACGACCCAAGGTCGCGGCAATGTCACGGAACGACATGCCGCCCTTGGGTTCCGGCCCTGGCTTACCTGCTGGTCGGCGTTTGGTTGACTTGCGTAGTCGCAGCGCCTCGTCCTCGAGTGCAGCAACCTCGGGGGCTTTACGTTCGATGCCCAGATGACCCTTCAGGACGGCGACCTGTTTGGTCAGGAGGTCGGGCGCCAGGGGAGCCGAATAGTCCGCGGATGAGCTGAACAGATACGGATCGGGATCCAGCGGTACGCCATTCGCCCTCGCTCTCGTTTTCATCTGGTCACAGTGGCGTTTCAACATCGCCACCGTTGCAGCATCGATATGGAAGGTCCGGCTGCGGTAGGTCTTGGTCGCCTTGATCCTTCCTGATTATGTGACGGCCGAATCGATGGTGACCTGGGCCTTGGCCCAGGCAACGGCAGAGCGTCGGATGGCAACGAGCTCCCCTCGCCGTACCCCGGTGACAGCGGCCAGCACGAGCAATGGGGCAAGGTCAGGAGTCGCCTCTGCCGCTGTCGAGAGGAGCAGTGTCACTTCCTCGACTTCTGGAGGCGTTCGAGCACTGGACCGGTAGATGCTGGTGGGCAGCTGGAAGTCAGTCATGCGAGCGGAGGAAGAAGGCAGAGTGGGGTGAGGCGCGATGCGCTGAGGCCGGCCCGGCGCATCGCGCCGAGAAGATCGTCCATGGTGGCGTTGTCGATCCGTTTTACCGGCTTGGATCCATCGTGGGGGAGAACCATCGCTGGTGGAGATTGCGGTAGTCGCCGATGGTCTTCTCGGCCCGACCCTTTTCGTCGGCCAGGTACTCGGTGAGGAATCGCTCCATCGCCTCGTCAATGGTGAGGCCCCGCAGATCCCGAGATTTGGGGAGCGAGGATTGAGTCATCTCGTCCACGAACTCGGCCAGGGCGTTGGCGGCGGCAGTCTTGCTTTTTGCGGAGACCGTCCGGGTGAACGAACGAGGGCGCCCATTGTCCCAGCGGCCCAGACTGACCCGGAGCTCCCATTTTCCCGGGCGCACCTGGCGCATGGATCCGGTTCCTTTCCGCGCTCGTTGTACTCGCTTCGGGGTAACGGCGTCGGAGGATTCGACTCGAAGATGATCGACGCGCACACATGCCGGATTCGATGGGCACATCAGAACCCTCTGTGTTGGTTCGAGTGCACCGTGCGCCAACTCCCACGCAACTCGGTGTGCAGTCATCGCGGTGTTGCCCACCTTGATGCGCCCCGTGCCCCGTTCAGGGTTCACACTGCCTAGCCAGACGTGGTGTTCACCGCTTCGATCGACTTGCCGTTCGAAGCGAGCGCGAGGTCCTCGACGGGACGACCCATGAGTTAAGGGTATCGGTTTGGCGTATCGAAAGGTGTATCTGGGTGAAAGAGGCGGTCTCACGAACCCGATACCCTTAACTAGGAAAGGATCAGCCGGTTTACCTGGCCCTTTGGAGTGCGCCCCTCGGGATTTGAACCCGAAACCTGCGGATTAAGAGTCCGTTGCTCTGCCGTTGAGCTAGAGGCGCATCGGAGAGTGTAGGCGACGCTCCCGTCTTTGCTCGTCCGTCCCTGGTGGGAGTTGGAAACGCCCTGGCCCCTCTGGGGGCTGACGAGAACGTCAGATACACTCTGCCCCGCTTTTGCCGCCTTTCCGGCGGCTCGACTCGGCAGGGAGAGCGGTGGAACTCGAGTTCACGAGCGATCAGGAGGAGTTGCGAGACTCGGTCCGCTCGTTCCTCGAGAAGGAATGCTCCACCGAGGTGGTGCGGGCCGCTGTCGCGACAGGTCAGGCCGACCAACTCTGGGCCTCAATGGTCGCCCTCGATTGGCCCGGCCTCACCGTGCCTGAGGAGTTCGGTGGCATCGGCCTCACCTTCGTCGAGACCTCAGTCGTGGTCGAGGAGCTCGGACGGGTCGTCGCACCCGGGCCGCTCTTCTCGACGCTCACCCAGTTCGTGCCACTCGTGCGGGAGGTCGGCAACGTCGACCAGCAGGACCGGTTCCTCACCGCTGTCGCCTCGAGCGCACTCACCGGGACCCTCGCTCTTTCCGACCATCCCAAGGCCTGGTCCCTCGACGACGTCACCCTTGTGGCGGAACGGGTCGAGGGCGGCTGGGTCCTCGACGGCACCAAGCTCGGCCTGCTCGGGATCACCGATGAGACAGGTGAGCTCGTGGTGGTGGCCCGGGCCGGGGAAGGGTTTGGTGCCTTCGTCGTCCCGGCCGCGCGGGCCGGTCTGGCTCGGGTGCGCTCGCTCGATGCGAGCCGTCCCCTTGCCACCGCGACGCTGCGGCACGTCGTCGTCACCGACGACCGCGCCCTGGGCGAACCCGGCAGCGAAGCCTCCGAACGAGGCATCCGCCGTGCCCTCGAAGAGGCGACCGCCGCCCTCGCCCTCGAGACCGTGGGCGCCTGCGACACCCTCTTCCAGCTCGTCTTGGCCTACGTGAAGGAGCGCAAGCAGTTCGACGTGCCCGTCGGCTCCTTCCAGGCCATCAAGCACAAGACGGTGACGAGCACCGCGCTGGTCGCGCTCCCGGTGACGACTCTGACGTCAGCCGCGGCCGTTCCGATCGCCGATAGTTATCCGGTGCTGGCCGGGGCGGTGACCCTGCTAAGGCCGGGCACATCGCTGGCGACCGTACGCGGCGAAGTTCAGGTAACCAGCCCGAGGCCATATGTCCTTTCGATAAGCGCCCGGGCCGGTACCGCCGTCCAGGCGGAGGCCACCGCCGACGCGGTGGGCGAGAGCTACATCGGCTACGCCGGTTCGGACGGGTTGCCGGCCGGTCACATACCAGCAGTCATGCTCTCACCGGCGATGAGTGCGAGCGGGGCGGCGGGACTCACGCGGTTGCTGGTCGGCGCGATGCTCGGCCTGGCATCAGGGGTGCTGATCGGAGTCATCGCGGCGCTCGGGTACCGGCGGTTGATCTTAACCGGATGACACGGTCTCGGTGATCGGCGGTTGCCCTGACCGGATGACAGGTCTCGGTGATCGCCTAGTCGCGGCCCCGCCTCCGGTATTTCAGTACGTGATGGCGGGGAACTGCTCGCGGGCGCGTTCCAGCTGGGCGGCCCGCTCGCGGGGCCAGCCGAAAGCGCGGGCGGCCTGGCCGCTCAGGTCGGCGGCCGCGGCACCGCTGGTGAAGTGGATGTACTCGCCCCAGTTCATCCGCCGCGTGTAGGTCCCGGCGGTGTCGCGCGGGAAGTGCCGGGCCAGTTCCCGGAAGAACCTGTTCATGACCTCGGCTCGCCCGCAGTCCCGCCAGAGCGGGTAGAACCAGTCGCGGAACCAGCGGGTCCCGCGGCGAGGGAAATCATCGGTGTTGCCGGTGAACCGGCGGTAGACGCCCTTGGCCTCGCGGTCCATACCCAGCGCCGTGTACAGGTCGTAGATGTAGAACTCGGCCCACTTGCTGTCGCCCCAGATCTCATACGCCGGTGAGCCGTGGGCGCCGTTGTTGGCGCTCTCCACCGAATGGCCGATCTCATGCGCGGGCAGCTCGCGGGCCAGGGCGTTTCGCTCCCGCCAGTTCTCCAGCCCGCAGTCGCTGACGTTGTGGTAGTCGTGGACCGGGCTGACGTAGTAGCCCGCGTGGCCGCCGCCGTGCCGTCCGGCGTGGTGGATGGAGTAGATGCGCGGGTCGGGCCCGAACGCGTCGCCGTAGGTTGCCTTGGAGTACTGCCAGGTCACATTGATGAACCGGGGCAGCCACCGGACCTCGTCCCGGCGCACGTCGGGGTCCAGGTAGATCGCGCAGTGCTCGTCGCTGTGGTAGAGCCGGAGCAGCTCGCGGTGGTCGAACCAGTGCTCCTGCCAGGTGGCCGGCGGGTCAGCCAGCGGACGCTCCGGCTCTGCCTCCATCAAGTCCTCCCACCTGGCCGGGCCCGGGACGCTGGCCGGGACCGCGCTGCCGGGCCTGACCGGTTCCCGCTGGAGAGCGACTATCTCCGTAGCCCCACGCGCCCCACGCCGGTTTGCATGGTGGCGGCAACCTGCACACTCCCGTGTGCAGGTTGCCGCCGACCAGCGCCACAACCTGGCCCAGTCGCGCCGTGACACGGCACGGCCCGGCCGTTTCGTTAAGTCCTTATTAACGCGATCATATGGCCGGGGAGGTCGGTGGTGTCAGCGGGACCGGGGCCGTGACCGGGGGTCAGGGATGGACCGGGCCGCTGGGGCCGCGGTCGAGGCGAAGCGACTGCATGATCGCGAACGTCGTGGTCCTGGTGTAGACCTCGATGTCGGCACCGCCTAGCACGCCGGTGTATTTCGCGATGACGGGGGCGGCCGCGTGCTCGGTGACGGCGTCGAGGTGGGCCCTGACCGCGGCCCACACGTTCTCTCCGTAGTGCTTGAAGATCGGTCCCGGGTTGACCGAGGCCAGCGCCTCGCGTGAGCTGGCTTCGATGTCGGCGATGTACTGCTGGTGCATCGCGACGTCCTCGCGGGTGGCCACCCGGCCCAGGTGCCCGCTGATGAGGTGCGTCCACGGGTAGTCCAGCGCGATGGCCGGGGCGCCGGAGTACCCGATGACGTCGTCGCTGAGGTTGAGGTTGTAGATGGGTATCCAGCCGGCGTTGACCACGTCGATGAACATCAGGGTGTCGTGGTCGGGGAAGTGGATGTAGATGTTGTCCGGTGAGTGGTTGGGCCCGTGCCAGGCCAGTTCGACCCGCTCGCCGCCGACTTCCAGGGTGTAGCGGTCGGAGAAGGTCACGTCCGGGACGGGGCGGGCGGGGTCATTGTCGCGCAGCAGCAGTCGCCGGGTCTCCTCGTGGCCGATGCGGACGATGTCCCCGCCGAACAGCGAGGACGCTCCCTGGTGGTCCGCGTGGTGGTGCGAGTAGACCATGTGGGTGACCTGGTTGGTCAGGCCGTTGGCGGCGGTGATCTCGTCCACGGCACGCCGGATGTTGTGGCCGATGTTCGGGGGCGCGTCGAAGATAACGACGCCGTCGGGGGTGGTCAGGAACGCCGACATGTAGACGTTGTCGGTGACCGCGTAGAGGTTCCGCTCGCACCTGCCAGACGTGGTACCCGTGCTCGTTCAGGGGCGCCCCCTTCGCGATCGCCGGGACGGGGGCGTACTCGGGCAGGTCTGGGGCGCCGGTAGCGTCCGTGGCTGGTGATGTCACTGTTTCTCCCTGGAGTCTCGGGGCACGTCCCTGTCGGCCGTGCGCGTCCGCAAGCTCGTGACCACCCAAGGATCGCCGCCGGAGGAGGGCAGGTCGTCACTGGATTCTGGTGATATGCCAGGTCCCTGGGTCCGGCACACAGACGAAGCCGTCCCGCCAACGGCTCGCAGGCGCGGCAGGCCGACAGGTAATCACCAGGATCCGGTGATTACCTGTCACCGGCCTGGCGGCGAGCCTGGGTGATGTCACGGCAGCGATCGTCCGGCAAAGGAGAAGTGACATGGCTTTGGACAGCGAGCAGATCGTCCGTCAGGCGTACAAGGTCGCCGAGGAGATGGACATGGCGGGATGGGTCGCGGCCTTCACTGAGGACGGCACGTTCACCGACGAGTCCATCGGCGTCACCTGGAAAGGCCCGGCCGAACTCCCGGAGCAGGTCGAGAACTTCCACCGGGCCTTCCCGGACATGCACCGCGAGCTGTTCCGGATCTACGTCAGCGGCAATATCGTGGTGGTCCAGCTGGCTCTGCAGGGAACGCACCTCGGCCCGCTGCACCTGCCCACCGGAACGCTGCCGCCGACCGGCAAGCGGATGGACGCACCGTGCTGCGACGTCTTCGAGCTGGTCGACGGCAAGATCAAGCGGTTCGACTGCTACCCCGAGGCCACGATCATCCTCACCCAGCTCGGCGTGCTCGGCAACCTCGGCGCCGCGCTCGAGCACTGACGGGCGTTCAGGTGCGGCCGACGGACAGCAGCCGCAGTTCGCGGCCTCGCTGCACCGCCGCGGTCCGGTCGGCGGCGCCGAGCTTGGCGTAGATCCGGCGGATGTGGGTGTCGACGGTGTTCAGCGAGACCGACAGCTCGCCGGCGATCTCGCGGCGGGTGAGGTTCGTCGGCAGGTAGCGCAGCACGCGCAGCTCACTTCTGCTGAGTTCCTCGACCGGCATCATGGCCGGCTGGTTCAGCCCGCCCGCGCCCAGGACTGCGGATGGCGTCGAGGATGTCGGTGACCAGCGCCGCGTGCGATGTGCCGTGCGGCGGCACGGTTTCGAGGAGCTGCCATGCGCCGGTCATCGCGAAGGGCAGGATCAGCCGGTCCGGCTCGGCGAGGTTCAGCGCCTGCTCGGCTGCCTCTTGGGAGGCGCGCTCATCACCCAGGTCGCGGCAGGCGAACGCGTCCAGCAGGTGCGCCTCGACCTGGGTGAGGTAGGAAAGAACCGGGACGTCGCCGTCGAGGACGACGCGGAGTTCGCGGCGGGCGGCGGCGGGGTCCTGCTCGGCCAGCAGGATCACCGCGGCCGCGTTGCGGATCTCGCCTGCGCTGGCCTGCCGGTCGTCGAGGGCGGCCAGCGCAGCCCGCGCCTGCCCGGCCATCCCGAGCCGGGCCTGGGTGGCGATCGTCCACGCATTGACGCGGGTGGTCAGCCCGTGCTCGCCGACCATGAGCGCCTGCATCTGCCGGGCGGCGGCGAACTCCTCCAGCGCCCGGTGGCAGTGGCCGCGCGCCGCCTGCAGGATTGCGGAGGTAAGGCACACCAGCAGCCGGATGCCGGGCTCGCCGTCGGCCTGGGTGGCGCGCCTGGCGCGGTCCAGCCAGTGTTCGGCGAGGTCGAACTGGCCCGTCCAGATCAGCGCGTTGGCGAGCGCCGCCAGCGCTGGGGCGGTCACCGCCTCGGCGTCCCAGCCGTGCCGCGCCGCCACCGTTATGGCTTCCTCGCAGCGCTGCCGGGCCAGGGCGAAGGAGTGGCTCGTGGCGGCGAACCCCAGGTGGGCGAGGCAGGCCACCTCCAGGTAGGGCCGGCCGATGCGGCCGGCGAGGGCGGCGCCTTCCGCGAGGTGCCGTTCGCTGTCGGCCAGCCGCAGCGACCATGCCTCGGTGACGCCCAGGTTCAGGAGCGCGACGGCTTTCAGGTCGCTGCTGAGCGCGGCGTCGGCGCTCGTCTGGCCGTCGCCCGGGCACAGCAGAGCCCCGGCCTGCTCGAAGATGCTGTCGAAGTGCCCGCGTAGCCGCGCTGACAGCAGGTCCACGGAGGCGATGGCCAGCTGCAGCCGGTGCCGGCGGGCCGGCGGCGTGGTGGCTGCGTACGCCCTGACCTCGCGCAGGTGCGCATCGGTCTGGTCGAGGCGGAGCTGGTACTGGTCGGCGATGGCCCGGACCAGGGTCAGGTCAGGGGAGTCCGCACCGGTCCGGGCCGGGAAGGAGCGCAGCAGCGCCGCCACGGTGCCCGCTTGCCCGTCGAGGGTGAGGCTGAGGGCATGGTCGGTGAGCATGCGGGCCGCCTCGTCCCAGTCGCCGGCCGCCTGCAGGTGGCCGATGGCGTCGGCGGCCTGGCCGTGCTCGGCGAGCCAGCGCGCGGCGAGCTGGTGCAGTCCGGCGATGTCCGCGGGCATCGTGCGGCGCAGTTCCAGCCGGAGCAGGCCGCCGAACATGCGGTGGTAGCGGAACCAGGTACGGCCGGGGTCGAGGGACACGACGAACGCGTTGGCGTCCTCCAGGTCCAGCAGGATCCGTTCCGAGCCCGGTGGCTCCGGTCAGCAGGTCGGCGAGCTCGCCGTTGACCCGGTCAAGCACGGAGGTGCGCAGCAGCAGGCCCTGGACCTCCGGCGGCTGCCGCTCCAGCATCTCGGCCATCAGGTACTCGGCGACCGTGCGGTCGCTGCCGGAGAACTCGGCGACGAACCGTTCGGGGTCGGGGTGCCCGGCGAGGGATAGCACGGCGAGCCGCAGCCCGGCCGCCCAGCCCTCGGTCCGCTGATGCAGCATCGCGGCCATGTGCTCGGGCAGCGCGATTCCGGCGGCGGCGAGGAGCTGGCGGGTCTCGTGCTCGGTGAAGCGCAGTTGCGCGGCGCGGATCTCGGCCAGGTCACCGGCCAGCCGCAGCTTGTGCAGGCGCAGCGGCAGGTCGCGGCGGGTGGCCACGATCGCGCGGACTCCCGGAGGCAGGCGCGTCAGCAGCGCGGTGAGCTGCCCGGCGGCCTCGGGTGAGCTGAGCTCGTGCAGGTCGTCGATGACCAGGACGAAGCGATCGCCGGACTCCTCGAGCTCGGACAGCACCTTGTCCACCATGGCGCTGCCGCTCGAGCCGGGTGTCGCCGGCGGCAGCTGCGCACCGCCTTCGCCGGTGCCTGCCGCGGCCCGGACCGCGCCCAGCACGGTGAGCCAGAAGAGCTGCATATCGTGCTGGCCCGGCCGTACGGTCACGAAGGCGATACGGCAATCCTGACCCGGCTGGTCCGCCCACGCGCGCAACAGCGACGTCTTCCCGGTGCCGGCAGGCGCCGAGATAATCGTGACCCGCTTCTGGGCTGCCCGGTTCAAGGCGGCCATCAGGTCGTGACGGTGGATCAGCCCAGGTTCTGCCCCGCCCGGCGCGCGGCCTGAGCCCGCCGCGGCGGGCATGTCGGTCATCGCGCCCTCTCCTCATAGTCAGTCCGGCTGATAGAGCCGCGGTCGAGAGAGAAGTTCAGGCTACAGAATACCGGCCTGCGAACATTATCCAGGTCACTGGCGCTGAACGGGCGTGGTTTAACTTCCAGTCAGCGTTAACCGAGAAGGTCGCGGGCGTGAAAATCAGAACTTCTCCAGGGCGGGGATGACTCGTTCGGCCATCAGGTCCAGGGGATAGAGCGAGCCGACGCCGATGACGGTGCCGTGCGCGACCTGAATACCGAGTTCGGACAGCTCGTGCAGGTGCTCGATCGTCTGCTCCACCCGTTCGCCGTGCTCGCCGAGGTCGAAGCGCGTCTGCGCGGTCTTCTCGATCTCGGCGTAGTCGCGGCCCTCGCGCGGCGCAGTGCTCGCGCAGGACGTCGAGCTTGTGGGCCAGTTCCGGGGTGTCGAAGATGTTGCATGCGTCGGCGTAGCGGGCCACCAGCCGCAGCGTCTTCTTCTCGCCGGCGCCGCCGATCAGGATGGGCGGGTGCGGGCGGCTCAGGGACTGCGGCGAGTTCAGCGTGCGGGCCAGCTGGTAGTGCTCTCCGTCGAACGGGCCTTCGTCGTCGCTCCACATCTGCAGGCAGATGTGCAGCGCCTCCTCGAGCCGCTCGAACCGTTCCGCCAGCGGCGGGAAGAACAGGCCAAGCCCGCGCGCTTCCTCCTCGTTCCAGGCCGCCCCGATGCCCAGCATCGCGCGCCCGCCGGACAGGACGTCCAGCGTCGTGACGGCCTTGGCCAGCAGTCCCGGCTCCCGGTAGACCACCGCGGTCACGACGGTGAGCAGCTTGACCCGCTCGGTCTTGGCGGCCAGCCAGCCCAGCGCGGTGTAGGCCTCGAGCATCTCGTGCTCCGGCGGGCCGATGTGCCCGATCTGCCACACGTGATCCATCACGCTGATCCGGTCGACCCCGGCCTGCTCCGCGCGCTGGGCCACCTCGCCCAGGCGCACCCGCAGCGCGGCAGGGCCGCCGTCCCAGGTGAAATCCGGGATATGCAGACCGACCTTCATCCGCGCGCGCTCCTCACTATCAGCCGACAACAGCATCTAGGGTCTCATCACCCGCCCCGGGCAGGCCGGGCAGGTCCGGGCAGCGCCCCGGTTAGGGCGTTATGTGGCCCTGCGGGCGCAATGATCGCGGCACGCCGATGTGGTGCTGGTGTGGGCCGGTTTGCGCCGCGGGTCCCTGGCGCGGCCAGGCACAATCACGGCTCAACGGTGAATCAGGGTTGGCGCTGGCTCCTCTGTCTTACCGAGGCGGCACTGCGGGCTCGGCGAGGGGGGCCCTTCAGATGAGCGCAGCGCGCATGGTGGTGCCGGGTGCCCGGCACTGGCCGCTTGCGACTCTGGTGCTGGCGTCGGCTCTGTGGGGCGGCGCTATCGCCGGGACGAAGTACGCGTTGCGGGCCTTCGATCCGGTGACCTTGCTGAGCGTCGAGCTAGTCGCCGCGACCGCCGCGCTGTGGGCGGTGCTGCTGATCCGGGGTTACCGGCCGCCGCCATCCTGGCCGGTCGCCGTGCTGCTCGGGTTGCTCGAGCCGGCGCTGGCCTACCTCGCCGATACCTTCGGCCTGTCCCTGACCAGCGCCGCCGACGGCGCCATCATCACCGGCCTGGAGTCAGCGGTGGTGGTCGTCCTGGCCGCCTTCGTGCTCGGTGAGGCCGTCAGCCGCGCCGCGGCCGTCGCCATCGCGCTCGGCCTCGGCGGGCTCGTCGTGCTGACCAGCGGGGGCGGTCGCAGCACCGCGGCCGGCGACCTGTGCCTCGCCGGCGGGGTGGTCAGCGCCGGCCTTTACAGCGTCGTGGCGAAGCGCTTCGCCGGTGACGGCGACGCGCTCTCGCTGACGACCTGGCAGTTCACCGCGGCGACGGCCGTGACGCTGACGGTCGCCGCGACGCGCTGGGTCGCCCGCCCGGGCCCGCTGCCGGTCTCCGTCGCCCCCCGGTACTGGCTGGCGGCCGCGGCCGTCGGCGTCGCCGGCTTCGGACTGAGCTTCCTGATCTACAACAAGGTGATCGCCGCGGTGGACGTCGGCTGGGCGGCCATCGTCCTGAACCTCATCCCGGCGTTCGGACTGCTGAGCTCCGTCATCTTCCTGGGCGAGGACCCGACTCGCACCGGCGCCATCGGAGCGTGTCTCATCGGCGGCTCGGTGATCTACTTCACGATCTCGGACCGCCGGGGCAGCCAGAGCGGCCCGTCGCCGGCCGAAGCCTGGCCCCGCCCGCACCCGCACGCACATGAATGCGATGGAATCTTCATCTCGCGCGGCGGTGCGGACCCGTTGGACTGGGTACACCTTCGGCGCGGAGGTGCCGTGGACG
>CAVQLP010000005.1:0-238359 GCA_963713375.1 uncultured Acidimicrobiaceae bacterium
AGGGACCGAACGTCTCGGTCATGCCGAAGAGGTTGGCCCGCGCCCCGGGCTCGGGGCGTCGATGGGGCGGCAACACCGCGGGCAGGCTGCCGTCACGCAACGAGGAGAGGTCCGCTCTGGCGAAGCCGGGCTGCGCGGCCAGGCGGGCCGCTTGGTCCGGCCACCCCCGAAAGAGGGTGACGCGCTCACGCACGAGGAGTTCGAGCGTCTGCTCCGGGACGGGCTCCGCCTCCGTCAACAAAGTGGCGCCTGCAACGAGCGCGGTGAGCAACCCCTGGCCGAATCCGCCCGTCCAGAAGAACGGCATCGGGATGTAGAGGCGCTCGCCCGGGTGGACGCAGCGGGCCTCGAGACCTGAGGCCACTGCACGCAGGGCCGCCCCGTGGGTATGGATCACTCCCTTGGGTGCCCCGCGACTCCCCGACGTGAACAGAACGGCCATGTCGTCCGCCGGGCCCACCCTCGCCTCGAGTGCCGGGAGCATCTCCGGTCGGCCAGGTTCCGCAGGCAGGTCATCGGCGGTCCAGATGCGACGCAGCGACGGCGCCGTCGCATGGCGGCCGCCCCCGCCCACGGTGTCCACCAGACCCGGGGCCACCTCGTCGAGCTCGTCGAGATGCGAGCGGCCGCGGAACCGGCTAGCCACGACGAGGTGGGACACGGAGGCAGTCGTCAGCTGGGCGAGCAGCTCCGGCCCGCGCAGCAGAGTGCTCAGTGGCACGAGGACCACACCGGTGCGCATGGCGGCGTACGCCACGACGGCCCACTCGGTGCCGTTGGGCGCCAGGAGACCCAGCCGGTCACCCTTGACCACCCCCTCGGCCACGAGGGCCGCCGCCAACGACGCACTGGCGGCATCGAGGTCCTCGTAGGTCAGCGCGTCGTCGCGGGTCACCAGGGCACGCAGCCCTCCGCTCTCGGCGCGCCGGTGCGCCAGCCAGGCCGGAATGGTCTGGAGGTCAGGCGGCACTCAGCATCTCCCGGAGGGCGCGTACGTCGAGCTTTCCACTGGACATCATGGGCACCGCCGCATCAGGTACGACCAGCATCCGCTTCGGCACCTTGTAGGCGGAGAGCACCTGACGCAGTTCCACGCGCAGCTCCTCGAGGTTGACGCTGCCCTCCCGAGCGCGGACGAGGGCGGCCACCAGCTGACCCCGCTCCTGGTCGTCCACGCCGATGACGTGCGCCACCAACCCACTGACCGCGAGAATGGCCGCCTCGACTTCGCGGGGCGACACGTTGGCGCCGGCCGTCTTGATCATGTCGCTGTTGCGTCCGCGGAAGTACACGAACCCGTCGTCGTCCACCGTCACCAGATCGCCCGTGTGGAACCAGTCGTCCCGGTCGAAGGTCTCGTGCCGCTCGCGCCCGACGTAGCCCTCCATGAGAAACGGGCCGCGGAAGCACAGCTCGCCCACCTCGCCCGCCGGGCAGGGCGCGCCGTCGTCGTCTCGCACCACCCGGGCCTCGAACCCGGGAACGGGCCTGCCGAACGAACCGCGCCGCTCCTCGGGCTGTTCGCCCTCGTCCTCGCTGGCCAGGCACACGCTGCCCGCCTCGGTCATCCCCAGCATGGCGTGGTGAAGCTCGGGATCCGCCGGCCGGACGTCCGCCGGCATGATCGGGTAGAGGTTGCCGCGCCGTATGGAGGACAGGTCGCGCGCCGAAAACGTGGGGTCCTGCGCCACGTGGGCCACCGATGCCGCGAACCCGTTGACCATGGTCGGACGCTCGCGCTCGAGCACGTCGAGGACGCCCGCCGGCGTCGGCGCGTTCGAGCAGACCAGTGTGGCCCCCGCCACCAGGGTGCCAAGCAGTGCGTAGGCGAAGCCGCCGATCCAGAAGAACGGCGAGTTCGAGAACAGGATCTCGCGGTCGTCGTACCGGCGCAGCTGGTTGAGATTGTCAAGGTGTCGGATGAGCGCACCGTGGGTGTGCAGCACGCCCTTGGGCTCGCTGGTGGAGCCGGAAGTGTGGACGATCGCCATGGGATCGGCCGGCGTGACCGCCGCACCGGCAGCCGCGACGACGTCTCGGCCGACCGCATCCCGCAGGAAACCTTCAGTGGTCCACGCGGCGTCCACAGCCGCACCGGAATCAGTGAACACGATGTGCCGCAGGGACGACACCGATTCGGACCACAAAGGAGGCGGCACGGACAGGTCGAGGGCGGTGATGGCGGCTGACAGGCTGGCCACGTAGTCCTGCGAGCGATACCGCGGGCGGCCAGGAGGAAGGTCACGTCGGCCCCGCGTAAGAGACCCAGCAGCTCGGCACTGGTCGAGAAGGTGCTCAGCGGCACGCTGACGGCTCCGATGCGCGCTGCGGCCAACCACGCCACCACGAACTCGGGACCATTGGGGAACAGCAGCCCTACGCGGGTGCCGGCGCCGGCACCGTGTGCCATCAGCGCCGCCGCCAGCTCGGCCGAGCGCCGGTCGGCCTCTGCGTAGGTGAGGCTGGCCTCGTCGACGGCGAGCAGCACGTGATCGGCCGAGCTGGCCACGCGGGCACGGAGAAGGGCGGGGATGCTCACAGGGAGCGCGTCGCCCGCTTCGATCCGGGTCGACGTCATGACGACGCCGCCCGCCGGGGAGACACCTCGGGCAACTTCGAGCGCGCGCCGGCAATGGCGTCGACCTCCGCCAGGCACACCACCGCGTCACCGTGCGAAAGCGACCCAGAGGAATGGATCCGATCGTCCGTTACGGTCCGCTCCAGCGTGAAGGCCAGAGGAGTCAGCAGGGGTGTGGGGCGGCGGAAGCGGAGCGCAAGCGACGTCGTCTTCCCTGCCACCCCGACCTCGCAGTTGTGGTGTTGCACCACACAGTCGAAGAACAGAGCGAGGAATCCGCCGTGGACCAATCCGGGCGGACCCTCATAGGCAACGGGGAAGGTAACCGTGCCGTGCGCCCGCTCGTCGACCACCTGGATCTCGTACTCGGGGAAGCACACGTTGTAGGCCCCGATGTCGAAGGCGTGGTCGAGGTACACCCGCCCGTCGCCCGAGACCGCCTCACCCACTCGGGGCGGAGCACCAACCGCCACTCGGGGTCCCAGGTCCGCCTTGGCCCGCTCCAGCGCGGCGATGAGTTCTTCGACAGCAGGGCCCTCCTCCTCGACCGCCATCGCAAGGCCCGTCACGTCGCGCAGGAGTGCGGCCAGGCGTGTGGTCTGGGGCAATGGGTCGACCCCGAAGGTCCAGCGCCCAGTCACCGGCTCACCCACCACCGGCCTGGGCGTCAAGCTCGGCGTGGACGGCCGCCAGGTCGACCTTGCCCGAATCGGTCCGGGGCAGCACGCCGACGAACACGATCTCCTCCGGCAACTCGTAGCGGGCCAGCACGCCCGAGAGTTCTGCCAGCAACTCCTCCGACGTGGTGGGACCGGCATCGGGCCGCAGCTCGACCGCGGCGACGGGCACGGCGCCGAGCCGACGATCTTCGCGGCTGACCACCGCCGCGCCGCGCACGGCGGGAAGTTTCTCCAAGGCCGCCTTGATGTCCTCAGGCCGGACCTTGAACCCTCCCCGGATGATTGCCTGGTCGGCCCGGCCGAGGATGAAGAGGAAGCCGTCTCCGTCCAGCCGGGCCAGGTCGGTCGTGCGTACCCATGCGTCGTTGTCGAGTTGCCTGGCCTTGACCTCCAGCAGACCCTCGGCATCGGTCGCCACCGGCGCGCCCGATTCGGGATCGACGACGCGCAATGCACAGCCGGTGTGTGCCCGACCCACGCTCCCCCGCTTGGCCGACCACCAGTTCTTGTGGTCCTCGAGGTTCCAGCCGGCCACCCCGCCTCCGAACTCCGTTGCCGCGTACGAGACGAGGACCGGGATCCCGTAGGTGGCCATGAAGGCGTCTGCGTCGTCGGGGTCGAGCGGTGCGGTACCCGAAACGACCGAGCGCACACTCGAGAGGTCGGCCGGATCGATGTCAGCCTCCAGCACCATGCGCAACGCGGCCGGCACCAGGCTCACCGTCGCCGGACGGTGCCGGCGGACCGCATCGGACCAACCCTCCACCGTGAAGCGATCGAGGAGGCAGAACGATCGGCCGTCGCTGACGCACTGCAGGACGCGGAAGAGCCCACCCAGATGCACCAGCGGCGAATTCACGATGGCGACACCGCGCCGGAGGCGCACCGTCTCGTCCCGGTTCGACTCGTAGTGCTTGGCCCCGACGAGTACACGCTCGAGCATCCGGTAGCTCAGATCGACACGCTTGGGTGGGCCGGTGGTGCCGCTGGTGAGCATGCGCACGGCCACGCCTGGCCGTCCCGCGCCCGTGTCGGCCAGGTCCCCCGGTTCGATTGCAAAAGGTCGGGCCACGTCCGCCACGCCGGCTCTCGTGGCGTGCACGCTGTCAGGAACGAGGTCGGCCACGTCGTCCGGTTCGCCGGCGAACACGCCGAGGTCCAGCGCTGCGATGTCCTGCCGGGTGCGCTCGCGGCCTCGCCCCGGATTGATGGTGACGACGCACCCTCCTGCGCGCAGCACGCCCAGGAGGAGCCCGACCGATGCCGGCCGGTTGCGCAGGAGGATCCCCACCTCCGCACCAGGCGCTCGCACGAGCGCGGCCGCCTGCTCGACCGTGTCGGACAGTTGGCCCCAGGTGGACCAGGCACCCCCGAACTCGACCGCCGGGGCGTCGGGGTCGACGGCCAGGACGTCGGCGATCCGGACGCCCAGCCCCGTTGTCGGGACGGTCGTCATCGGGCGCGCGGCTCCCTTGGGGCTGGCGGATGCTCCGCCACCTCGGCCATGCCGATCGGATTGCCGAGCCGCGTGTAAATGAGCCCCTGCTCCATGGCCGCCCGGTAGGGACGGTCGAGCGACTCCCAGATGGCCCGGACCGTCCCTTCGGTCGCCGCCACGGGGAAGCGCGCGATGGCGGCGGCCAGCTCGTGGGCCCGCAGCCAGAGTGCGTCACGCGACACCACCTCGGTGACCAGACCAATACGGAACGCTGTCTCAGCCGTGACCCGCTCGTCGTTGCCGGTGAGGGCCATGCGCAACGTCTGGGCCAGGCCGACGCGGCGCATGAGCCCGATCGGCTCGAGGGCCGAGACCAGGCCGTACGTCACGTGAGAGTCGAAGAAGGTGGCGTCCGTCGAGCAGATGACGATGTCCGCCTCGTTCAGGAAATAGAAGGCGCCGGCCGTGCAGATGCCCTGCACGGCGCACACCACCGGTTTCCATACCTTCTGCCACTTCGGGCTCAGGAGCTCACCGGGGTCTTCGTGGTTCCACACGTCGTCGGGTTGCCCGTACGGCTTCTTCGTGTCGAGGCCGGCACAAAACGCTCGGTTCCCCTCGGCTCGCAGGACAACTGCATGTGCCGACGCATCCTCCTTGACCAGCCGCCACGCTTCACGCATCTCGTGACACATCTGGCGGTCGAAGGCGTTCAGCACTTCGGGCCGGTCCAGCGTGATGGTGGCGACATGATCGTCCGAGACCTCGAAGCGGATCGTCTCGAACGCGGCCGGGTCGGCGGCGCTCACGTTCCGCTCCACTTCGGCGTGCGCTTCTCGACAAAGGCGGCCGGACCCTCCCGGGCGTCGTCGGTGCGGACCACGCGCTCGCGGAAGGTCTCGGCCAGAATCTCTGCCTCATGCAGGGGAAGGTCCAGGCCTTTGCGGATGGCAAGACGGGTTCCCCGCACGGCCAAGGGTGCGTTGCGGTTCACGAGAGCGGCCACCTCCTTACCGCGCTCGAGAAGCTGGTCGTGCGCCACGACCTCCGAGATCATCCCGAGCTCGTACGCCCGCTGGGCACTCATGCGCTCGTGGCGACCCGTGAGGGCGATCCGCATGGCGATCCCTGTCGGCAGCACTCGGGCCAGGCGCACCATTTCGCGCCCGGAAACCAGGCCGATGCTCACGTGCGGGTCGAAGAACTCCGCCCGCTCCGAGGCGATGGCGATGTCGCCACAGGTGACAAGGTCGAGACCGGCCCCACAGCACAGCCCGTTGACCGCCGTGATGATCGGCTTGGTCATGGTGCGGAACGGCGGCGTCGCCTCTTGCGGCGCCTCCCACTGGGGGTAGGTCGAAAGGTACGGCTCCTCGTAGATGACCCGCCCGTCCTCGGGGATCTCGGTGACGTCGGCGCCGGCGCAGAAGGCGCGACCGTTGCCCGTGATCAACAGCGTCCAGACCTTTTCGTCTGCCTCAGCGGCCGCATAGGCCCGACGGAGCTCGAAGGCCATGTGCGGACTGACGGCATTCAGCTGGTCCGGTCGATTGAAGGTGATGAGGGCCGTACGGTCCTCGACCTCATAGAGAATGGTGTCGAACTCCATTGCGATCCCTTCTCGCCAACCCGGGCCCGGCCGGCCTCAGCGTCCCTCGAACGTCGGCTCGCGGCGCTCTGTGAACGCGCGCAACCCCTCGCGAAAGTCGCTGCTGCGTGAGGACAGCTCGAGGGCCAGTGACTCGCGCTCCATCGCCTCGAGGATGCCGCCGTCGAGCGCGCCGTTGACGCAGTGCTTCGTGAGACCGACCGCGACGGTGGCGCTCGTGGCCAGTTCGTCCACCAGCCCTTCGACGGCGGAAGCCAGCGCAGCTTCGGGCACGGCCCGATGGATCATGCCCCAGGCCGCGGCATCGGCCCCACTGACCGGGCGCCCCAGGAGCAACAACTCCCTCGCCCGCGCCACTCCGACCAACCGAGGCAGGAGCCAGGTGGCACCGCTGTCCGGGGTGAAGCCCCGTTTGACGAAGGGCAGCCAAAACCGGCTGTCCTCCGTCGCCAGGGTGAAGTCGGAGGCCAAGGCGATCTGGCAACCGAGCCCGGCCGCCCAACCCCGCACGGCACACACCACTGGCAATTGCACCTCGAGCAACAGGGCGATGAGCCGGTGCGCCTGCAGTGGGGTCCGGCGCTGCACGCTGCCCGGGCGTGGTTTCTCACCCGTGGCGTTGCTGGCCACCCAGTCCGATCCGGAACAGAAGTCGTCCCCGTGGCTCGAGATCAGAATGACCCGGAGCGAGTCATCGGTGGCTGCAGCCTCCAGGGCCTCGACGATGCGTCGGACGCCGGATACGTCGAGGGAACCCTTGCGTTCGGGCCGGTCGATGGTGAGACGCAGCACGCTCCCTGCGGCGTCGACCAGCACCCCATCCTTCGCATGCTCGGTCATGCGACGGTCACCCCTGCATCGGCCATGACCGCTGCAGCGTACGTGTCGTTGCCGCCAGTCGCATCCGGCGCGAGAGTGCGACTGATGCTCAATGTCACGGATCACTCCCGGGAGGACGTCGTCGGTCGGTTGGAAATATCTACAGCTTTTAGCTTAGGATGGCTTCGGGCACGAACGCCAACAGAGCCCTGGGAGGCCCTTTCACAGTGAGCGACGGCCGAGTGCGGATGGTGCGCGACGGCGAATCCGGCATCGCACGACTGACGCTGAACAACCCGGAGCGGCGCAACGCCTACGACCCGGCGATGCGGGAGCAGTTGGGCGTGTTTCTAGAGGAGCTGGCGTACGACGACGCAATCAAGGTCGTGATTCTGCGCGGCGAGGGCGGCGTCTTCTCCACCGGTGCCGACATGAACAACGCATACGAGTGGTACGGCGACGGGGCACAGGAAAATGGCGACGAAAAGAGCAGCGGAAACGGGACAGGGAACGGCAGCAGTTCGGGCGGCCGGCCACGACGCCCCAGCCAACGCCGCCGCCTCCTCACCGACCGCAAGACATTCGACTTCTATCATTTCTTCCTCGGCTACCCGAAGGCCACCGTTGCCGAAGTGTCCGGTTTCGCGCTCGGTGGCGGCTTCGAGCTCGCCCTCATGGCCGACATCGCCGTGGTCGGGAGCGACTGCCAAGTCGGCATGCCGGCCACCCGCTTCCTCGGCCCGGCACTCGGCTCGCTGCACATGTTCTTCTACCGCCTCGGGCCGGTCCTGGCGCGGCGGTTGCTGCTGACCGGTGACACCATCGAAGCAAGCGAGCTCGCGGGCAAAGACGTCTTCACCGAAGTGGTCGAGCCCGGAGCCGTGGCGGCCCGGGCCACCTGGTGGGCCGAGAAGGTCTCACGCATGCCGGCCGACGGCATCGTCATGGCCAAGGAGGCGTTCCGCCTGATCGAGCAGCTGCAGGGGTACCAGGGCGAAGAGGTGCTCAGCTATCTCTTCCACGCCTACGGCACCAACCTTCGCTTCGAGGAAGGCGAGTTCAACTTCATCAGGGCGCGGGCCCAGCACGGAACGAAGGCGGCCTTCCAGATGCGCGATGACCACTTCGAGGTGCCCGAACCCGAATCCGAACCCCAGCCCGAAGCCGAGGCTTGAAAGCAGATCGGACTGGCCGGAGCTGCCGCCGGCGCCGGCGCCGGCGTTCGCTCAGAATCCCGCCGTGCACATTGACAGGTCCACCGACTCGTCCCTACCCGCCGCCCGGCCCGGCCGTCACCGACTCCGCCCCGAGCGCCGCCTCCGCCGCCCAGACGTAGTCGGCCTTGCCGTTGGCATGCCGGTGCAGCCGCTCGACCACCACCACGGCCCGGGGTGCCTTGAAGCGGGCGATCTCCACGGCCACGAACTCGCGCAACGCGGCCGGGGACACTCGAAGCCCCCGGTGCGGGCGCCACCACGGCCACCACCTCGTGCCCGAAGCGCGAAGACGGCCGTCCCACCACGAGCGCGTCGGCCACGTCCGGATGGCGGCGCAGCACCTCTTCCACCTCCTCGACGAAGACCTTTTCACCGCCCGTGTTCACCACCAGCGAGTCACGCCCGTACATGATGATGCGCCCGTCCTCGCTCAGCCGGGCCCGGTCGCCGGGTAGGGCCACCCGCTCGCCGTCGATGATGGGGAAGGTCGACTCGGTGCGCTCGCGGTCGTGCAGGTAGCCGAGCGGCACCCGGCCTCGCCGCGCCGTCCATCCCAGCTCTTCGTCGCCGGGGTCGAGGAAACGCGTGCGGTCCTCCGAGATCACCGTTGCGCCGGCACTCGGGACGAACCCTTCGCTCCGGCTCCCCTTGGTGCGCGCGCCGTAGGCCATTCCGCCGGTCTCGGATGCCCCGTAGCCGTCCATGATCACGAGGGTCGGCAACAGATCGAGCAACGCCTCCTTGTGCTGCTCGCCCGTCGCCGCGCCACCGGTGCCCAGAATCATCAGCGAGCTCAGGTCGTAGGGGCGCCGGCGCAGCTCGTCCACCATGGGGCCGGCGTAGGCGTCCCCCACGATCGACATCAGCGCCACCTGCTCCCGCTCGGCTAAGCCGCAGCACGGCCGCCGCGTCGAAGGACCCTGTGTCTTCGTGCACGACGACGGTGGCGCCCTGGTTCAGGCCCGAGAACGCCGTCCACTGCGCCGCCGCGTGCATCAGCGGCGCTACCGGGTACCAGGGTCCGCCGGCGCCCGTGCCTGCGGTCACCGCCTCGGTGATCGACTCGGCCGTGGCACCCTCCACGCCGGCCAGGGCGGAGACATAGATGTCGGCCTGGCGCCACAGCACCGCCTTGGGCCGCCCCGTCGTTCCGCCCGTACACACCAGATAGAGGTCGTCGGGCGACGTCTCGGGCAAGGGCTCGGTGACCGGCGTGCGGGCCACCTCCTCGAACGGCGTGCTGCCGGGCAACGGTTCCGTGCCCGATCCATCGTCCACATCGATCAGCACGATGTCCGCGTGCTGGGCCAGCGCCGTCTCGACCAGAGGCCGGTAGCGCCGGTGGTAGACGATCGCCTTCACGCCGACGTCGGCCAGCAGCGCCTGCACCTCGGTCGGGCGGTAGTGCTGATTGACGTTGAAGGGGACGGCCCGGGCCCGGAAGGCGCCGAGCATCGCCTCGATGTACTCGGTCCCGTTGTGCAGGACGAGCGCGACAGGATCCTGGCCGCTCTCCCAGCGCTCGAGTCCGGCGCGCTCGGTGTGGAGACCCAAGCCTCGGCCACGCAGGAAGGCGGCCAAGGAGCGGGTCCGCTCGGCCACCTCTCCGAAGGTCCGACGGACTGGCCCGCAGACCACCATGTCCCGGTCGGGCGCCGCCGCGGCGACGACGTCGTGGACGGCGGCGAAAGACCATTCCCCCGGCTCGGACATGGCAAAAAGTCTAGAGGTTTCGGGTGTCGCCCCGCCGAGCCGCCGGACCTGGTCCGGGGAGTCGGGCCTCAGCTCGCCGCGGCCCGACCGTCCACGGCCACGCCCTCGGCCACCAGGGTGTCGACGGCCGCCGCATCGAGGTCGAGCTCGGCCAGGATCTCGCGCGTGTGCTCCCCGATATGAGGGGCGCGGAAGCGCGGAGTGGGCGGAGCCCCATCGAAGTCCACCGGTGTGGCCAGCATCGGCATGCTGCTCTGCTCGTCGGGCACCTGGACGACCGCCTTGGCCGCATGGAACTGCTCGTCGGCCACGACATCGTCGATGGAGTTCACCGGGCTCCAGAACAGTTCGGGTTCGGTGGCGAAGATCTCCGCCCACTCCTCGAGCGGCTTGGTGGCGAAGATCTCATCGAGCAGACCGATGAGTTCGCGGGCGTTGATGGCGCGGCCCGTCCCCTTGGCGAAGCGCTCGTCGGTCAGCCACTCGGGGTGGCCCACGGCCCGGGCCAGGGCCGGCCAGTGGCGGTCGCCCTCGAGGCCGACGATCCAGAAGGCGCGGCCGTCCCCGGCCGTGTAGTTGTTGAGGACCGGGCTGTACATGGTCTCGCGCACCCCGATACCCAGGGTCTGGCCCCACATCAGCGTGACGTTGAGGTCGAAGCCGATGGTGTAACAGCCCTGGCGCAGCAGCGAGGTGGAGACGACCTGGCCCTGACCGGTGCGGGCGCGCTCGACCAGGGCCGCGCTCACCATGGCCGCCGCCGTCATGGCAGCCGAGTGGTCGCCCATGCCGCCGCGCTGGAAGGGCAACGGCCCGCCGGGCGTGCGCAGCGCATCGGCGATGCCGGCGCGGGCCCAGAAGGCGGCGATGTCGTAGGCACCCTTGTCCGCGTCGGGTCCCTCCATGCCGTAGCCGGTGATGATGGCGTAGATCAGGCCCGGATGGCGCTGGCGCACTTCGTCGGGACCGAGCCCGATGCGCTCGAGTCCGGACGGCCGGAGGTTGGTGAGAAAGACGTCGGCCGATGCCACCAGTTGGTGGGCCAGGGCCACGCCGCGCTCGCTCGAGAGGTCGAGCGCGATGGCCCGCTTGCCCCGGTTGTCCAGCTCGAAGACCGGGTTGGAGGGGAGGTCACCGCCCAGCACGTTGAGGAAGGTGCGGCAGGGGTCGCCCTCGGGCGGCTCGATCTTCACCACGTCGGCGCCCCAGTCGGCCAGGATGCCGCCGGCCCCTGGCCCGGCCACCCAGACCCCGAGTTCGACGACGCGCACGCCCTCCAGCGGTCCGCTCACGGGCGGGCCGGGGTGGGGGTGAAACGAACGGGCAGCGACTCGAGTCCACTCACGAAGTTGGAGGGACGGTATTCCAACGACGGGCTGTCGGCCAACGCGAGGTCGGGCAGGCGGGCCAGCACGGCCGGGATCATGGCCCGCAACTCCAGGCGGGCCAGGGCGGCCCCGAGGCAGAAATGGGGGCCGAAACCGAAGGCCAGGTGCGGGTTGGGGTCACGCCGGATATCGAGCTGGTCGGGGACGGTGAAGACGTCCTCGTCCCGGTTGGCCGAGGGATAGAACAGGATCACCTGGTCGCCTTCTCGCAGCTCGCGGCCCCGCAACTCGACGTCCCGGGTCACGGTGCGGGCCATGTTCTTGATCGGCGAGACCCAGCGCAGGAGCTCCTCCACCGCGACGGGGACAAGGCTGGGGTCGGCCGCCAGGTCGGCCATCTGCGTCGGGCTGGTCGAGGAGGGCGAGCATCCCGCCACTGATGACGTGGCGCGTGGTCTCGTCCCCACCGATGAGGATGAGCAGCGCTTCGTTCACGATCGATTCGTCGTCGAGTCCCACGCCGTCGATCTCGGCCTGGCACAGCTTCGAGATGAGGTCGTCGCGGGGCTCGGCCCGCCGCTCCGCGATGACGCGCAGTTGGAACTCCCGGAAGGCGGTCATGGCCTCGAACCCGGCGCGGGCCTGCTCGGGCGTCGGGGTGGCCGTGGTGGCCCGCATCAGGTCGTCCGACCAGCGCAGGAGGTCGTCGTGGCGCGTCGACGTCGAACCCGAGCAGGTCGGCAATGACCATGAGCGGGAGGGGCGCCGCCACGTCCCACACGAAGTCGCACTCGCCCCTCTCGCAGACGCGATCGAGGATCCGGTCGCACAGGCCCACGACCGTCTGCTCCATCTCGCCGATGCGGCGCGGCGTGAAGCCCCGATTCACCAGCCCGCGGCGCTGGCGGTGCTCGGGATCGTCCATCGAGATCATCATCGGCAGATGCATGCCGTGCGGGCGAGGGGCCCGATGGCTCGAGAAGGTGGCCGGGTCCTTCTCGACGGCAAGCACGTCGTCGTACTTGGCGATCCCCCACACCGCGGCGGCCTCGTCGTAGTAGACGGGCGCCTCCCTGCGCATCCACGACCAGACCTCGTGCGGGTCGTCCGCGTACCAGGCGCCGTCGAGGAGGTTGAGCCCCGGCCGCGGTGGTTGGGTCGAACCCGTGGCTCACGGGCGGGGGAGGCCGCAACGGCGCTGGGCGATGATGTTGCGCTGGATCTCGCTGGTCCCGCCGTAGATGGTCATCCCGAGCGAGTGGCGGAGCGCGTGTTCGATCAGCCCGCCCTCGAGCGCCGTGGGGTCGAGACGGCTGCGCAGCGCGTCAGGCCCGACCATGGACGTGAGCGCCTCCGCGTGGCGGACCATCGCTTCGGTGCTCGAGAGCTTGGCCATCGGGCCCTCCGCCACCGGCACCTCGCCGATCGACTCCATCCAGGTGGATGCGGACCTCGAGCAGTTGGGCCACCTCGAGGTCGGTGGCGGCTCTGATCAGTCGCTGCCGGACCTCGTCACGGGCCAACGGCGCCGTGCCATCGCGGCCCGGCGTGGTCGCCCAGCGCTCGGTCCGCTCCAGCAGGCGGACGAGGTGCGGACTGAACGCCGCCGAATGCTCGTCCTGGAGGGCCAACATCAAGGAGTGCCAGCCCGCGCCGACGTCGCTGATGCGCCAGCGGTCCTCGAGGAACATGGAACCGTAGAACGTGATGTTCGTGCGCTCGCCGGACACGGTGAACACCGCCTGCGCCTCGAAGCCATCGGTCCGCAGCGGCACCAGGAACGTCGTGAGGCCCCGGTGGCGCTCGCTGGCCGGGTCGGTCCGGACGAGCAGGAAGACGTAGTCGGCCAGGTGGCCGTTCGTCGTGAACATCTTCTGCCCGTCAATGACCCATCCCCCTTCCGCCCGCTTGGCCCGTGTCTGGACGGCGGCGACGTCGGAACCCGCCTCGGGCTCGCTCATCCCGAGGGCGATGATCAGCTCGCCCCGCACCACCTTGGGCAGGATGTCGGCTTGCATCTCCTCGGAGCCGACGGCCGCGATGACCCGGGCCACCATCATGGACGTGGACACGCCGATCGTGGGCGCGTCGGCCTTGGTCAACTCCTCCAACAGGACATGAACGCCGAGGAGGTCGAGGGCCTCGAATCCCTCACGGGGCCATTCGGGTGCGATCCAATTGCGCTCGCCCGAGGGCACGAGCGAAATCGTCGTCGTGGGCGACGCCCGAGGTGTAGAGCTGCTCCTCGAGTGCGGGAGGGAGGTGCTCGGCCAGAAAGGAACGGACGTCCGTCCGCAGCGCTTCGATTTCGGGACCCCAGGCGAAGTCCATCAGCCGGTCGCCTCCAGCACCGAGTCGTAACGCGCCGCCGCGGCCCGCCGGTACCCATCCTCGGCGTCGCCCCAGACCCGCGCCCATGTGCGCGCCCGCCGGTAGAAGAGCTGGGCGTCGTGCTCGAGCATGAAGCCGTAGCCACCGTGGAAGTGAATGGCGTCGTAGGTGGCCTGCTCCGCCACCTCGGATGCAAAGGCAAAGGCCATGGCAGCCAGCTCCCGACCACGGGCATCGCCGACATCCAGCGCCCAGGCGGCCTTCAGCACGAGCAGCCGCGCGCCGTCGAGATGTGGTGGCGTCGTCGGCCAGTGGATGGGCAACACCCTGATAACTCCCGATGATGCCGCCGAACGCACGGCGTTCCGCCGCATAGCGGCAAACCTCCTCGTGTGCGGCGGCGCCAATGCCGACGAGTGCCGCCGCCGTCAGCAGCAACCACTCGTCGAGAGCAGACTGGAAGCGGTTGAGTGCATCGGCGCCACGGCACAGCTCGGCGCCACCCTGCAGCGAGACATCGGCCAACGGCGACGACCCCAAATTCGAGATCGGTCGGCGGCCGGCCGCCGGCGTGCTCTCCAGCACCAAACGGTCGCCGTCAAGCACGACGAGGGCGTCGCTGATCGCGCCGGCGGGCACCAACGCCGCGATGCCGTCACGGACGGGGTGCAGGGCCAGGGAGACGATCCGCTCTCCACGCAACAGCGCCGGAAGTTCCTCGCGAGCGGCCGCAGATCCGACTGCGGCCAGGAGCCGGGCCACCACCTGCGTCTCGAGGACCGGGGCTGGGGCCAGGGCTCGGCCCAGCTGTTCGGCCACCAGGGAGAGATCGAGCAGCGTGGCCCCCCAGCCACCGCATGATTCGGGGACGGCCATGGTGACTGCGCCGAGATCCACCAGGGCGCGCCAGAGCGTCGGGTCGAAGCCGGCGGGTTCGGCCGCCCGGACGTGATCGGGAGACGATGACCGCTGCAGCAGACCATCGAACGAAGCGACCAGCTGTTGCTGCTCCTCGCTGAGAGCGAGGTCCACGTCATTCCCCCTTGAACACGGGCGGCCGCTTCTGAGCGTAGGCCGTCATTGCCTCGGCCATGTCCTTGGTGTTGAGGTTCACGTTCTGGGCAATGGCCTCGGTCTCGAGAGACTGGAGCAAGGACGAGGTGGCGGCGTTCTCGAGCATGCGCTTGGTCATGGACAACGCGATCGGGGGGCCGCCGGCGATGCGTTGGACCACCTGGTCAACGGCAGCATCGAGTTCGTCCACCGGAACCACGGCATTGGCCAGGCCCTACCTGCTCGATACGGTCGGCGTGCATCATCTCGGCCGTCAGCGCGATTTCCTTGGCCTTGTGCAGACCCAGACGCTTCGCCAGGAACCAGGAGCTGCCGTAGTCCAAGCTCAACCCGAGCTTGGCGAAAATCGCCGACATCCGGGCGCGGTCCGAGCACCAGAGCATGTCTCCGGCCAAGGCCAGTCCGAACCCGGCACCGACCGCCACCCCGTCCACCTTGACCACGACTGGAATCGGACAGTCGTGCACGGCCATGACCGACTCGGCCAGCAGGCGCATAGCCAGCAGCTTGTTCCCCTCCCATCCCGAGTTCATGGCGGAGGGTGAGAGGTCCGCACCCGAGCAGAAGTCGCCGTTCGCTCCCGTCAGCACCACGCAGCGCGCATCGGAGGCAGCGATCTCCCGGAACGCGTCCCGGATGGACAGCCACATGTTCATGGTGCACGCGTTGCGTGTTCCCGGGCGATCGAGGGTGACGGTCACGATGTGACCGGACCGCTCGACCCTGACGTGCTCGTCGGTAATCACTGATTGCTCCTCACTTGCATGGTCCATGGGGCTGTTCCATCGACCGTATCGACGGCCGACGAGCAGTCATGCTGATCGGCTTTCCAGGCTTGACGTCGGGCCAGTCCCCTGCACCGGGACAGATCTTGGCTCAACCGCGGCCCAGGCTGCGATATGACGCAGGAAGCAGCGGCATCGTCCCGGCAATTCGGGATCACCGCCGCCTCCTCTTCAGCCGGTCGCACCCGCCACTGATGTGCCAGGAATGTCGTGCCCGCACCATGGCTGCGTCGACACCGGGACGAACCCATTCTTCTGAGCCTGGAGGTACCACAAACACGACTTGGCTGGATCGTGGCCAAAGACCGTGCGGTAGTCGATATTTTGAGGGAGCAGCCCGTCTCCGTTGTACGCGCTCACACTGCGCAGCGCATGGATGACCTTGGCCGACGTGGGATCTGCCCCCGCGAGTTGAATCCCCTTGAGCATCAGGTCCGCGCCGAGCCACGCTTCGGCGATGCCATAGTCGTAGAACTGGCTCGGCGGTCGGTGTTCGTACTTCTGTAGCGCGGTCGTCAACTCTCGGGTGCCGGCATTGGGCAATGAGGCCGGCCGCACCTCGGAGACGAAATAATCGCCCTGCACGTTCGACCAGGCCGGAGAATTGACGAGGCTTGGCGAATAGCCCGTCGGGAACACAACCACCTTCGGCTTGATCCCAGCCTGCTTGAAGGCCGTAGCCAGGGCGACGTTCGAATCACCATCCATCGCAGCGAAGACGCCGTTGACGTTGCTCTGTTTCGCGATCAGAGACGCCGAGGTGAAGTCCACGCTCCCGAATGGAACCGAGGTGTCGAGGACTCCAACCTTGCCGCCCTCGCTCTTGAACGCGTCTGCCGCACTCACCGCGCCCTGGACCGAGGTGGGAGAGATCCCGTACCCGTACGAACCGAGTATCGAACCCCCACGCGCCTTGATGAAGGAGGAGAAGTCGGTGTTCACGGGGTACTTCGGGTCGACGCTTCCAGCGTCCGAGGCGAACATGTTGGTGTACGGCTGCTCTCCCCACTCGGGACCGTCGAAGAAGCCTCCGGTGACTGGAATCCCGGCCTTTTGGGGATACTTCGCGGCAAGGAAGAACACCGGGCTCACGGAGACGATGCCGATGGCACCCTTCGAAATGGCCTCCTGGGTCGCCGTCGCCACTTCGGTCGGACTTGTCTGATCGTCGATCACCAACGGAACGATCCGGTGTCCGTCGATTCCTCCCTGCGCATTGGCCAGGGCGATTCGAGCGCGGAATCCTTGGGGTGCATCGCCGTAGATGGAGCCGGCCTCACCGGTGAGGGACGTGATCAGGACCACGGTGAGCGGACTCTTGTTCGCCGACGCCGCGGCAGCGCCTGGAGGTGCGGGTGTCAGCATGGCCAAGGCCAGCGCTGCCGTACCAGCCGTTAAGAAGATCGACCAGCGAAATCCATGACGCATGTGATGACGCCCCCTGTTCGGTCCGGACCCTGCCCGGGCAACTGGAGGTCAGCATACCCAATACCTCTAGATATTTACCACCCGCTTACCGGGCGAGGATCGCCTCGATTCGGCGGTCGCCTCTACCGCTGCGACCGGCGTCGGTCCACGGATCCGTTCCGGAGGCGGGAACGCCTGGACGTCGGCGCAGGGAAACGAAGGCGACCATTGAGCGCGCCGTACTGCTCGCTGCTGAGGTCAGCCCCGAGGCCACGTAGGCAGAAGGAAGTGATACCGAACAGGTCGGGCGGCGGAACGCCGGTGTCGTTACCCACCGTGGCCGCGGTGATGAAGGCTGCGTTGACCGAGAGGATCAGGAACGTCGAGCCCTCCGGGTCGTTCAACTCGATCTGACCGGCCGATGCGGCAGCGGAGATGAGGTCGCTCAGCAGCGACGTCATCGCCAACTGAGCGCGACCGACCATGTCGGGCCTGGCCTCGGTCAGCTTGAGCCGGAGCCGGATCAGTCCACGATCAAGACCCGAACCGCTGACCTCGGGCATCCTCACGGCGGCGACCATCGCTCCTGCCAGTCGCTCGAGGGGGTCACTGAGGTCCGCAATGGCCTCTTCGATCAACCGGGCGTAGGTACGCATCGCCTCCTCGAAGACGGCGAGGAGAAGATCGTCCTTACTCTCGAAGTATTGATACAGCGTCCGCAGGGACTGTCCGGCTTCATCGGCCACCTCCTGCACGGTGATGTCATCACCGTTGGATCGGTCCAGCACGGTGGCGGCGGCGCGGATGAGGCTCATACCACGGTCGACCGAGCGCTCAGCGGCGCCGCGGAGTGATCTGCCCACGACGCGTCGCTGCCAGTCCGCGTCAGATTGGGCAACAAGGGGCGCTTCTCTGAGCCGCTCCAGCGGAGCGTCGTTTACCACGGTCAGAGGTGATCGAGAAGATCGATCACGGTCTTGGCCCGCTGTCCCAACATGACCTTTCCCACGACGACCATGTGGGTGCGCCAATGCGATTCAGCTCCATCCGCATCACCCGCCTCAATGAGGTCGACGACCCGCTGCTGCGACCGAACGCCGCGCCGACGGGTCGCGTCAGACTGTCCGTCGGTCTCCGATTGACTCACCAGGGTCACGGCCCGCGCCACGACCTCGTTCAGCATTTCGGCCACGATGGTCAGCGTCTGGTTGCCGGCCATCTCCACGAGTTGTTCGTGAAACCGGGCGTTGGCCTGGCCGAATGCAACCGGGTCGTCCAGAACCTCCTCTTGCTCGGCAATAAGTACGCGCAGCCGGCGGGCGCTCGCTCTCCGGTTTCGGCCGGCCGCGACGAGACGAACGGCCGCTGGTTCCAAGATGGTGCGGGCTTCGAAGACGTCCGCCAAGGAGACGTTGCGCGACTGCAGCACGAGGGCGGCTGTCCGCGCCGTGAGACGCTGATCGGGTCGATGGACGACCACGCCACCCTGCACACCCCGGATCACAGAGATGAGTCCCTCTGCTTCGAGAATGCGAAGCGCCTCGCGCAGAGACGGCCTCGAAACCCCGAAGCGCTCGATGAGATCCGGTTCGTGGCCCAGTGAATCGCCCTCGTCCAGCTCCCCAAGAACGATGAGCTGCCTCAGCTCGTCCGCAATCTGTTGTGGCTTCTCGCGGGGCTTGGTAGCGGGACGTCGGGGCGAGTTCGAACCCGCATTCTTCGGCACCGTCAAGCAGCCGTTCCCAAGGCCGAGAACGAAGAAGCTTTCACTGGCCGGAAATCAGTCATGTCGAGACCAAATAGTACGGTTTTTCGGAGAGGAACGACGCCGGGTGGATCCCGCTGCCTCCGGTTCGGGCACCGGCCGACTCTTCGTCTGCCGCGCAGGCGGATTGACGTCCCGCACGAGCGGGTTCACCTCGCCGAAGCGATGGAAACCCGGACGGCGGCGCACCGTCGGCCCTACGAAAACGCCGGCAAGACTTCCTCCTCGAAGAGGCGCAGGCTGGACCAGGCGAGCTCTGGCGGCATCCCGCCGCAGAGCGGGTGGAGCAGGGTGAAAGGGAACGGACTGTCGTTCAGTTCCTGAATCAGCTCCTCGGGTGTCAGAACGGCGTACTGACCACTGGCCCGAAGCTCCTCGTCGTCGTCCACCATCCGGTAGGGCGACGCCACCTGCTCCTGCGCCTGCCAGAGACCGTATGCGTTGCTCTCGTGCCGGAAGAACGGGGCCATGTCGGTCCAACCCTGCTCGGCATCAGTGGCCAAGGCGACGACTCGGTTCGCACCGATGATCGACGGCCCGGGATCAGGTCGTCCCAGCTTCTGCACCTCGTCGCGGTAGAAGTCCCATACCTCGGGTACCGAGGGCACGAACCCGTCACCGATCCGCGCCGCTCGGCGCGCGGCGGCCTCGCTGCTGCCGCCCATCGTGATGTTGATGGTGCCAGAGTAAGGGTCTGGCGTCAGGCGCACGGTCCGATCCCGGTACTCGAAGGGCTCGCCGCTGAACGCACCGCGCAGGGTGGAGACGACTTCGACGATCCGGCGCACCCGCTCCTTCGTCGGCACTCCGTACATGGCGAACTCGTCGCTGACATAGCCGCCGCCGATCACGAGGTCGACCCGGCCCTTCGTCAGATTGTCCAGAACGAGCAGATCCTCGGCCAGGCGAATCGGCTCGTAGAACGGAGCGATCAGGGCGGCGATGCTGAAGCGCACGGTGCTCGTGCGTGCCCCCATCGCCGCGATCATCGGGATCGGGCTGGGCAGGTACCCGTCATCGGACCCGTGATGCTCCGAGATGGCGATGCTGACGCAACCAAGCCGATCGGCCCACTCGGCAATCTCGAGCGCGGTGACGTACCGTTCGGCCATGGACGTGCCCGCGAGCGCAGGGTTGCGCATGTCGAACCGCATGGCGAACAACATGATGATCGTCTCTCCCGAGACTCGAGCTCAGCGGGCTCCGGCAGGCGTTTTCGACACGTTGGCCCCCAGGTCCATCGAACGCACGACTCCGGTAGCCGCCGCCTTCGGCTTGGTGGACCGGATGGAGACGTCGTGGCCTGCCGCCTTGGCCCGCAACGCTCCGACCGTGCAGTTCTCCCGTCCGCCGAGCAGCGGAAACGGGTCGTAGGCGAAGTGCCGCATGGCGTTCGTATGGGTCATCCGGTCGACGTCGTGGTCGCTGACCCCCTCGAGGTAGCCCCCCAGCTCCTCTGGGGAGAAAGGCCAGGTCGAGTCCGAGTGGGGGTAGTCGCACTCCCACATGACGTTGTCCATATTGAGGAAGTCGCGGCTGGCTACTCCGAAGCGGTCGTCGATGAAGCAGGTCAGCACGTGCTCGTCGAAGACCTCGCTCGGCAGTCGGTCACCGAAGTCCTGACCCGTCCAGGTGTGGTGCTGTCGGTACTGGTAGTCGATGCGCTCGAGGAAGTACGGAATCCATCCGATGCCGCCCTCCGACAGTGCGACACGCACGTCGGGGAACTTGCGAAAGATGGGTGACCAGATCAGGTCGGTGGCCGCCTGGACGATATTGATCGGGGTCAGGGTGATGAGGCAGTCGATCGGCGCGTCCTCCGAGGTGATCACCATCTGCGAGGACGATCCGATGTGCATGCACGCCACCACGCCCTCGTCGCTGCACGCCTTCCAGAACGGATCCCAATGGTCCGAGTGGAGGCTGGGCCAGCCCAACTTCGAGGGATTCTCGGAAAAAGTCACGGCGTGTGCGCCCTTGGCTGCCGTTCGTCGCACCTCAGCCGCCAAGACCTCGGGATCCCAGATCGCCGGGAGCGCCAGCGGGATGAACCGGCCAGGCTGCGAGCCACACCACTCGTCGATGTGCCAGTCGTTGTAGGCCTGGATCATGGCCAGAGCAACGTCCTTGTCCTTGGTCCGGGCAAACAGCTGCCCGCAGAACTGCGGAAAGGAAGGAAAGCACAGCGATCCCAGGACGCCGTTGGCGTCCATGTCCTTGATCCGCTCGGTGGTGTCATAACAACCAGAGCGGATGTCGGCGAAGGAGGTGGGCTCAATCCCGTACTCGTTCTTGGGACGCCCGGCCACCGCGTTGAGGGCCACGTTGCCAACCTCGGTGCTCTCGTAGCGCCACACGTTGGTGCCGTCTTCGTTGGTGATGAACTGCGGCGCGAGGTCCGCATACTTGGCGGGCAAGCGGCCCTCGAACAAGTCGGGCGGCTCGACCACGTGGTCGTCCACACTCACGAGAACCATGTCTTCGATGCGCATCGGCATTCCTCCTCAGGATCCGTTACTCGAACTGGCGGGTTTGGCGATCTCGGTCTTCATGTCGTCCAACAGCATCAAGATTGGCAGGCCGGACTCGCTCAGCGCATTCCCGTGTCCAGTCTGGTGGACGTCGAAGACGGACTGGACTGCGGCGTAGAAGCCCATGACATCGAGGGTCTGGTTGACGGCGCGCTTGGCCTGTCGCAAGGCGAACGGGTGCTTCTTCGCGATCTCCTCGGCCAGGGCCCGGGTCTCGGCCCGCAGATCGTCCAGCGGCACCACCTTGTTGACCATGCCAAGCCTCTCTGCCTCCTCGGCTGTCATGGATCGGCCGGTGAAGAGCATCTCCTTGGCCTTGCGGGCACCCCACTCCCACGTGTGGCCGTGATATTCGACACCGCCAATGCCCATATTGACGACCGGATCGGAGAACTTGGCGTTGTCCGCCGCAATGATCAGGTCACACGGCCAGGCCAGGAGGAGCCCGCCGGAGATGCAGACGCCCTGGACCGCTGCGATCGATGGCTTGGGGATGTTGCGCCAACGCAACGAGTACTCGAGAAAGCGACGCGATTCGATCGCGTAAATTCCTGCCAAGGTCCAGGCCGGGGGTTCGTCGCCTTCGCTGCCAACACCTTTGATGTCGTGACCGGCCGAGAAGTGCTTTCCGTTTGCCTGCAGGATGATGACCCGAACCTCGTCGTCTTCGGCAGCCCGACGCCAGGCTTCGTCGAGGTCGTCGAGCATTGGCAGCGTCTGAGCATTCGCGGCCTCGGCTCGGTTCAGGGTGATCGTCGCGATCCTCCCCTCGACCTCGTAGTCAATGAACGTCGTCTCCATGCCGCGTGCCCCCTGGATTCAGGATTTGCAAAACGTGATTTTCACTCTACGTACATCGCGGCTTGCCCCTCAAAGCAGGCTGACGACCGTCCATGTCAACGGATGGACCCGCTCAGGACGGTGCGACCTCATAGAACTGCTCCGCCCAATGCCGGAGAGCCTTGTAGGCCTTGGCGTCCTGGCGGGCCAGCGCCGGGTGCTCCACGTATTTCTGGTAGCGCCAGATTTCGAGGTCGTCCCACATGGTGGCCATGAACTCCTTCTCGACCCTCTCGCGCAAGTCTGCCGGCGGAGTCGAGGAATCGTCACCGGGGATCCTGGGCCACCAGACTGTATAGAACATGTCGGAACACCCATCCTCGACCGGCGTGACGGCGAAGCAGAGCCGATGGTTCTGCACTCCCTCGAAGGCGCTGATGGCGCCGCCGAGGCCAAAGAGGTGGCTGTGAATCCGCAACGACATTGCCTCGGGGTCGTCACTTCGCACATCGGGCCAGCCGGTGTGGAACTGCCACTCTTCCCCGACAACCTTCCAATCGAGGGCGACCGGCGTGACGGTGGCCCGGTGCACCCGCTTGAAGTGCACGCTATCGGGTCCGTTCTCGGCCACCACCTGCGGGTGCACCGGCTCGCGTTGCGCTCGGTCCACGAAGACCGGATACGGCGGGTAGTAGGCATCCGGGTCGGTCTCGAACTGCGGAAACGACAAAAAGACGTCGGGCATCGGCCACGTCGGTGCGCGACCGTGGGGCTGGTGCCACATGTACACGCAGCCGTACTGCTCGCTCAGCGGCCAGACGTGGAGTCGATGCGAAGTGTTCGGGCGGTCCTGGTACGGAATTTTCCTGTTCTGGCCATCAGGCCCCCAAACCCAGCCGTGGTACGGGCACTCGACGCACTCACCCGCCACCGTTCCGCCGTGGCCGATGTGCGCACCCAGGTGCGGACAATGGCCCTCGAGCACGTGCAACTCGCCCAGGTCGTCTCGGTACGCGACCAGATCCTCGCCGAAGAACCGGAGCGGCCTGACCTCGCCGGGCGGGAACTCGGCCGACCACCCGATCTGGAACCAACCGGTGGGCTTCCAGGTGAAGGGGACTTCCATGGGTGGGACCTCCAATTGGGCGAAATATCTATAGGTATTGGATCACCGCAAAACCCCGAAGGGCAAGGCCGAGCAGCCCACAACCTGGTTCGGGCGTCATGCGATCCGCGTCCCGACGCCCTCGAATCGGTACTCGGCCGGACTGAGCGCTCCCGAACGCGTCTCGTGTCGGTGCCGGGCGAGTACGGCCACAACGTCCTCCGACGGAGCCGCCGACAAGCGTGAAGTGCCAAGTCTCGAGCAACGAATTGTGCAAGACATGCGACAGGCACCGCTGCGACCTGGAAAAATGCGTCCGTGAAGATGGACGGTGGCGAATCAGTAAGACTCAACGCCGAAGGCTTGCGTCGACCATTTGAAGTGATTTCCACCAGGGTGAAGGGATGATGACGACCACCACCACTCCCGCCAAGCGGCGGCTGACCCACCTCCAGCGCCTGGAGGCCGAGAGCATCCACATCATGCGCGAGGCCGCTGCCGAGTCAGAACACCCGGTGATGCTCTACTCGGTGGGCAAGGACAGCTCCGTCATGCTGCACCTGGCCATGAAGGCTTTCTACCCGTCGTTGCCGCCCTTCCCGTTGCTCCATGTGGACACCACATGGAAGTTCCAGGAGATGTACGCCTTCCGCGACAACGTCGTGGCCAGACCTCGGGCTGGACCTGATCGTCCACCAGAATCCCGAATGCGTGCGCCTCGGGATCAACCCCTTCGACCACGGTTCGGCCATGCACACCGACATGTGGAAGACCGAGGGCCTCAAGCAGGCCCTCGACCTCAACCAGTTCGACCTGGCTTTCGGCGGGGCCCGGCGGGACGAGGAGAAGTCCCGGGCCAAGGAGCGAGTGTTCTCCATCCGCTCGGCCCAGCACCGCTGGGATCCCAAGCGTCAGCGGCCCGAGTTGTGGCGGATCTACAACGCCCGCACCAACCCGGGCGAGACCGTCCGGGTGTTCCCCCTCTCGAACTGGACCGAGCTCGACATCTGGCAGTACATCCACCTCGAAGAGATCCCGATCGTTCCCCTCTACTACGCGGCCCCACGTCCGACGGTCGAGCGCGACGGGACGCTCATCATGGTCGACGACGACCGGATGCCCCTGGCCGACGGCGAGGAGCCCCGAGCTGCGCAGCGTGCGCTTCCGCACCCTCGGCTGCTACCCGTTGACCGGTGCGATCGAGAGCACGGCCGACACCCTTACCGGGATCATTCAGGAAATGTTGCTCACGACCTCGTCGGAACGCCAGGGTCGGGTCATCGACCACGACTCGAGCGGCTCGATGGAGAAGAAGAAGCAGGAGGGCTACTTCTAGTGGCGCACATCGATCCCCTCATCGCGGATGACATCGACGCCTACCTCCACCGCCAACGGCACAAGTCGCTGCTGCGCTTCATCACCTGTGGCTCGGTCGACGACGGCAAGTAGCACGCTGATCGGGCGCTTCCTCTACGAGTCCAAACTGGTCTTCGAGGACCATCTGGCCGCGCTCGAGGCGGACTCGAAGAAGGTCGGCACCCAGGGCGGCGAGCTCGACTTCGCCCTGCTGGTCGACGGCCTGGCCGCCGAACGCGAGCAGGGCATCACCATCGACGTGGCCTACCGGTTCTTCTCGACCGAGACCCGCAAGTTCGTCGTGGCCGACACGCCGGGTCACGAGCAGTACACGCGCAACATGGTCACCGGCGCCTCGACCGCCGAGGTGGCCGTGATCCTGGTCGATGCCCGCAAGGGAATCCTGACCCAGACGAGGCGCCACAGCTACCTCGTCTCGCTCCTCGGGATCCGCCACGTCGTCCTCGCCGTCAACAAGCTCGACCTGGTCGACTACTCCCAGGAGGTCTTCGATTCGATCGACGCCGATTACCGCGCCTTCGCCGCCGGAGCTCGGCGTCCAGGACATCGTGTCCATTCCGCTCTCCGCGCTGCGGGGCGACAACGTCACCGAGGCCAGCCCCAACACGCCCGTGGTACTCCGGACCGACGCTCATCGAGTACCTCGAGGCGATTGAGGTCGACGACGACACCGACACGCAGCCCTTCCGCTTCGTGGCCCAATGGGTCAACCGGCCCAACCTCGACTTCCGCGGCTATTCCGGCGTCATCGTCGGCGGGACCGTGCGCACGGGCGACCGCATCAGGGTCGTGCCCTCGGGCGTCGAGAGCACCATCAGCCGAATCGTCACCTACGACGGTGACCTCGACGAGGCCGTGGCCGGAGAGTCGGTGACCCTCTGTCTGGCCGACGAGGTCGACGTCAGCCGGGGCGACGTGATTGCGGCGGCGACAGCGCCACCGTTGGTGGCCGACCAGTTCGAGACCCATGTGGTCTGGATGAGCGAAGACGAGATGCTGCCGGGTCGCCGCTATCTGGTGAAGATCGGCGGCTACCACCCTCGGCGCCACCATCGAAGAACCGAAGTATCTGGTGAACGTCAACACGCTGGAACACATGGCCGCCAAGACGCTCGAGCTGAACCAGATCGGCGTGTGCAACCTCACTCTCGAGAAAGCCAGTGCCCTTCGACCCGTACACGGAGAACCGTGACATGGGTGGCTTCATCATCATCGACCGGATGACGAACAACACCGTCGGTGTCGGGCTCATCCACTTCGCGCTCCGCCGGGCCGACAACGTGCACTGGCAGGCCATCGAGGTGGACGCAACCGCGCACGCCACGCTCAAGGGCCAGCGCCCGGCCGTGGTCTGGTTCACCGGCCTCTCCGGCGCCGGCAAGTCGACCATCGCCAACATCGTCGAGCGCAAGCTGCATGCCGAGGGCCGCCACACCTACCTGCTCGACGGGGACAACCTCCGGCACGGGCTCAACAAGGACCTCGGATTCACCACGGCCGACCGGATCGAGAACGTCCGCCGGACGGCAGAGGTGGCCTCGCTCATGGCCGAAGCCGGCCTCATCGTGCTGGTCTCGCTCATCTCGCCCTACCGGGCCGAGCGCCGCATGGCCCGCGACCTGGCGGGTGACAACCGCTTCCTGGAGATCTACGTGGACACTCCGCTCGAGGTGGCCGAGTCGCGAGACCGCAAGGGCCTCTACGCCAAAGCCCGGCGCGGCGAGATCCCGAACTTCACCGGGATCGGTGCGCCCTACGAGGCACCCGACAACCCCGACGTGCACATCTCGACGGCCGAGTACACCCCGAAGCGGCGGCCGACGCCGTCATCCGGCTGCTCTAGCTCAGCAGCTCCTCCCGCTCCCGGCTGCCCTGACTCCGCAGAGGCACGGTCGGGTCTGTCAGCGGTACTGCGTCTCCGACTTGTCGCGGGGCGGCGGCGGGTTCGACCGGGTAGTTGCCGATCAGCGTGTAGGCGAAGCCGTTGTTGAGGGCCGGCGTCCGGGTCAGGTCGAGGGACTCCCAAATGGCCCGGACCGTTCCCTGAATGGCCTTCGGATTGCGGCCGGCGATGGACAAGGCGATCTCGCGAGCGCGCTCCCGGAGGGCTTCCCTGGTCACCACCTCGGTGACCAGGCCGAGGCGCAGGGCGGTCGCCGCGGTGATGCGCTCCTCGTTCCCCATGAGGGCCCAGCGCAATACGTCCCCCAGCGGGACGCCACGGTGCAGCATCCCCATGGGCTCGAGCGCGCTGACAATCCCGACATTGGCGTGCGGGTCGAAGAACACGGCATCGTCGGAGCAGATGACGATGTCGGACTCGTTGACGAAGTACTGAGCGCCACCGGCACAGAGCCCGTGTACCGCACAGACCACCGGCTTCCAGACTTTGTGGTGGAGCTTCGGGCTGAGTGAGACCCCGGGATCGAAGCTGTTCCAGGCGTTGTCCTTCATGAACCACGGGTCCGGATTCTTGATGTCGGTGCCAGTCCCGAAAGCCCGGTCGCCATTGGCCTGGAGCACGACGGCAGTGGATGTCGTCGGTGTCACGGATGGTCTCCCAGGCCCACGTCATGTCGATGGCCATGGCGTTGTTGAAGGAGTTCAGGCTGTCAGGCCGGTTCAGGGTGATGGTGGCCACGTGCTCGGCCACGTCGAACAAGATCGTCTCGCGTTCCAAGGGGCTCCTCCTGGCGGCAGCCGGGTCATAAACAGTACACTCTATTGCGCCGGTTTGCGGCCGGGTGCGATGGCCCGACAGCATCACACACGACCGAGGACATCGAGGTCGACAGACGAAGGTTCGACTGCAGGGTTCGAAGACCAGAGGAGAGGAACGACAGCGTGGAGATCCAGGGAAAGAAGGCCGTCATCGTCGGGGGCGCATCGGGTATGGCGAAGGCGTCGGCCGAGCTGCTGCGTCAGAAGGGCGCGGATGTCGCCATCTTGGATCTGCCCACCTCCGCCGGGGCCGAGGTGGCCAAGGAGCTGGGCGGCACCTTCCACGAGGTGGACATCCTCGACGACGCCCAGACCGAGGCCGCCATGGGCGACGCCGTGGCCGCACTCGGTGGCCTGCACATCGCCGTGAACACCGCCGGTGGCGGGATCGCCAAGCGCACCCTGAGCAAGGATGGCCCGCACCCGATCGAGGACTTCAGGCGCACCATTGAGCTCAACCTGATCGGCACCTTCAACCTCAACCGGCTCCAGGCTGACGCCATGTCGAAGAACGACCCCGAAGACGGCGAGCGCGGCGTCATCATCGACACCGCCTCGATCGCTGCCTTCGAGGGGCAGATCGGCCAGGTGGCCTACGCGGCGGCCAAGGCCGGCATCACCGGCATGGTGTTCACCATGGCCCGCGACCTGGGCAGCCTCGGCATCCGTGCCCTGGCCATCGCGCCCAGCCTCTTCAGCACCGGGATCACCAAGGGCATCCCCGACGAGTTCGCCGAAGTGCTGACCAAGGACGCTGCCTTCCCCAAGCGAATGGGCCGACCGGAGGAGTACGGCAAGCTGGCCGTCTCCATTGTGGAGAACCCGATGCTCAACGGGCTGACCATCCGGCTCGACGCCGGCACGCGCTTCGCCCCCAAATAGTCGCGAAGAGTCGTCGTGCGATCGATCGATCTGCGCGTCGATGTGACCGAGGCAGCCGGCCTCGGTGAGCCGGCACACGTCGCCATCACGGTGACGGCGCCCGACGAGTTGCCCACGGGCGGGCCGCCCATCGTCTGCTTCGCCAAACCGGGAGCCGGCTACAGCCGCGGCTACTTCACCGAGGCCTTGCCCGGACCGGCACCCGGCTCCGCCGGCTGGTGCCCAGGCGGACTGGCACGCGGCACGCGGGTGGATCGTGGTGTCGGTCGACCACCTCGGCGTCGGCGAGAGTTCACAGCACGACGCCGAGCGGCTGGCGTACACGCCGGTGGTGGCGGCGAGTCAGGCCGCCGAGACCGATGTTCGGCAGAAGCTGGCGGCCGGCACCCTGATGGACGGACTGCCGCCGGTGCCGGATCCGGTCACCGTCGGCATCGGGCAGTCGATGGGTGGCGCGCTCACCATCGTGCAACAGGGCCGGTTCCACTGTTACGACGGCATCGGCGTGTTGGGGTACAGCCCGTTGCGCACCCATCCGCCGGCGGAGCCGGGCACGTCGCCGGTCGGGCTGCCCTGGCTGGGGCGCGACACGATGCCGTCCGACGGCGTGTTCACCAACGGGTTCGCGCTCGCCCTCAGCCTCGAGGACGCGGGCGAGCAGCACGGGCACCATGGCTTGGGGCTTCCACTACGACGACGTCGCGCCCGACGTCGTGGCGCGCGACATGGAGGGCTATCCGTTGCGGGGCGGCGACATGCCGGCGCTGGGGCTCGGCCGGCATCCCGATGACGGTGGCGTTGTGGTCGGTGACTCCGGGCGGCGCGCTGGGCCGAGGCGGCGGCGGTGCGGGCGCCGGTCCTCGTCGCGCTGGGCGAGCGCGACGTGCTGGTCGATCCCCGCGGCGAGACGCGGGCCTACGAGTCGTCGCCCAGCGTGGACTTCTTCGTGTGCCCGCGCATGGCGCACATGCACAACTTCGCCGGGACGCGCGAGTTGTTCTGGCAGCGGATCGAGACGTGGGCGGACTGGGTGCGGGACTGGAAGGCGCCGGCGCGAGACCGCGAGAGACGGCGACGATGAGACGGGGGCGAGCGGATGAGGACAGGCGCGAAGCGGGTAGGAATGGTGTGATGGAGCTCGAGCTGGCCGACGACCTGCCCGCCTTGTTGACGCTCGAGCGAGTCGACCGCGACCTGTTCCGGGCGCGCAACGCCAACCTCGGACCGCGCCAGACCCTCTACGGCGGGCAGGTGGCGGCCCAGTGCCTGATGGCGGCCGCGGCCACGATCGAGGACGAGGTGCGGCTCCCCCACTCGTTCCACGGGTACTTCCTTCGCCCGGGGCGGACCGACCTGCCCGTCGTGCTGCGGGTCGAGCGCGACCGCGACGGGCGCTCCTTCTCGGCCCGCCACGTCGTGGCGGTGCAGGAGGGCGAGGTGATCTTCTCCATGCTCACCTCGTTCCATGCCGAGCGCGAGAGCGGTGTGTACGACGGCGCGCCGCAGCGGCGGGCGCCGGAGCCCGAGGACACGCCGAAGGGCGGCCGGATGGCGTTGGTCGAGGTGCGCGAGGTGACGCCGACCGACTTTCTCAAGGGCGTCTTCACCGACTGCCTGTGGGCCCGTTCGTCCGTGTCGCTCGGGCGACAACCCGCTGCTGCATCGTGCTGCGCTGACCTACATGTCGGATCTCGGGACGGGCTTCGGGCAGCGCATGACCACGATCAAGACGCGGGGTGGGCCGAGCATCGACCATGCCATGTGGTTCCAGCAGGACATCCGGGCCGACGACTGGGTGCTGATCGACCTCGAACCGATCAAGGCCTGGGGTTCGCGCGGCGTGTACCACGGTTCGTTGCGCGACCGGCACGGTGCGTTGGGGGCGACGCTCTACCAGGAGCACCTGCTGCAGCCGGGCACGATGGAGGACGCGCCCGAGGGGGTGCGCCGGCCCTGGCCGAGCTGCAGGCATTCGAGGAATCGGGCTGAACGAGTGACCGACGCGTCGCAGGGCCCCGATTGGTGGCGAGCCAGCGACGGTCTGTGGTACCCGCCGGAGTCGCATCCTGCATACGTGGCTCGTCGAGTGCCGGCACCATCCGGTGGTGCTCTATACGGCGCGAAGGTGGAGACGGCTCACGCACCCACGCTCGGTGGGCGCGCCGACGCTGACCGAGCGGCGTCCGCCGGCGGGCGCGGGGCCACGACGGGCGTCAGGTTTCGGGCGCACCTCTTCCTGGCGCGTCGTCGGACTGGCCGCGCTGGTCCTGTCGGCGTTCGGTGTGTTCTTACCCTGGGCCACGACCGACGCGGCGCTCGCCGGATTGTTCGTGCGCGCGAGCGTGGCCGGAATCGATCTCGACCACGGGCCGGGTGCTCTGCGGCGTGCTCGCCGTCGTCGTGGTACTCAGCTCGTGGCATCTGGCTGCGAGGAGCCGGTCGACGGCAATCGCTCTGTTCACCTCCTGGCTCGGAGCGCTCGCGCTGTCGGTCTACGAAATCGTCGACATCATCGCCGTGCCAACCCGAGGTCTCGCGCTGGACGTCGGGGTGGGGCTGTATCTGTGCGGATTCGCCACATTGGCGGGCTCCGTCTGCAGCCTGATCGACGCGTCCGCGATCTGGTCGGACGCCGGCCCTCCCGGCACGCGGTGGCTCCTGCTGTGCTCCGGGTGGGCGGCCTGCTTGCCCTGGGCGTCGTGGCCGCATCGTCGTTCCTCGGCTACCGGGCGGCGGCCAGCCCCGTGGGACCCGTCCCGGTCCTCTCGCCCGAGCGGCCGGTCACCAACGGAGGCGGCGGCCCGGGCCCGGTGGGCGGCGGTTCGACGGGCGGCACGGGATCGCCGGGGAACTCGGGGAACGTCGGGGAACTCGGGGAACTCGGGAGACTCTGGCACCACGGGGAGCAGCGGAAACACCGGGCTGGGCGGCGGTCTCGGGAATTCGGGACTGGGGAATTCGGGGCCAGGCAACTTCGGCAATTCCGGTCCCGGGGGCTTCGGAACTGACCCCTTCGGCAACTCGGGCACCGGCGACTCCGGTCCTTGAGGCATCGGGATCTCGAGGTCACAGCGGTCCGCAGGTCGGGCCCGGTCGGTCCCTGCTCCGGGCCCCGAAGGAGTGTGGCGCACCGAGACTCGACGCCGGCGCCCGCCTGAGCAACAATTGGGGAGCCCCTTTTGTGGGGTGCAGCAAAGACGGGGGTGCCGATGAGCCAACCGCCGGGAGATTCTGACCGACCGACGACCGCCAGCCGGACCTCGCCGTCCCTGCCGTGGGTCAACCTGGCCGCGCTGGTGCTGGCCGCAGGCGGTCTCTTCCTGCCGTGGATCACCGGCAGCGGCCCGGATCGCATGGGCATCACCGGCAACACCGGGATCCTCTTCGCCGTCGTGCTCTTCATCACGATCCTGCTGACGGGGCCTCAAGTGCGACGACAAGACCGCGAGACCACGTGGGGCTTGGTGATCTCCTGGTACGCGCTGCTCTGCGTCGCCGTCTACGAGATCGTGCGCCTCTCCGCGCTCTCACTTCAGGCGGGACCCGTCGTCCACATTGGTTTCGGGCTCTACTGCTGCACGCTGGCCGCGGCGGTGGGGACTGCGGCCGCAACGTTGGCCGCCGCTGACCGTTGGCTGGCCCAGTGCGCCGACCCGTGGATCAAGACCCGGACCCCGTGGCTTCCCTCGGTGGCAGCCGCCGCCATGCTGCTGGCACTCCCCGCCTTCGGCTTCCTCGGACACGATTCGGTGCACTCCTCCACCTCGTCAATCACCGCGGCCAAGGTGGCCCCGGGCACCCGAGACGGCTCGACGGCACTCGGTGTTCCCTCTGCAGCCAACGACACGAGCACGACGGCCATCGTCGCCACCCCGGCCTCGAGCACGCCGACCAGCGCGGCCACTGGCGATACCGGCAACACCGCGCCAACCGGACCCGGCGATTTCCCGGGCACCGCGATGGATACCGTGTGGCCCGGCTACACCGGTGCGCCCGGCACCTCGTACGTGTGGCCCGGCTATCAGGTCCCCGGGTACCCGGCGACTGGCGCCACCGGAGTCAGCGGAACCACCGGCAACACGGGTGCGCCGCTGACGACTACGACGTCGGTGCCCGTGGCCTCGAGCATGGAGACGCCGCCTGGTGTCTCGGCTGGCGGCGGCAACGGCAACAGCGAATCGGCGGACTGAGCAGCGGCGGCGCTCGGTCGAATCGCAGCTCGTCTGGAATTCAAGGTCGTACATCGCGGGTCCGTACCAGGATCACGACCTGAGATCCTTGACCGCTTTTGCTCAACTTCTCAGCCAGGCCCTGCCCCATGCTCGACGTCCGGCCATTCCTTGCACGGGGTGTCCTCCGTTCCTGGGGTGCGATTCGCCGCCTTGATTCGCTTTCCGGCCAGACAGTCACTTTTTGGCCAGAGACAGGGAACCAGATCGACTGACTCGGACATAGTGACGGTGTGGACAGGTATCGATCCCGTGTAGCCGACGGCGGACTCTGGCGTCGGGTCAACGAACATGATGGGATTGCGTTCGGAGAGCTATTCGAACGGCATTCGACTGCCGTCTACAACCACTGCTTCCGTCGCACCGCTTCTTGGTCAAGAGCCGAAGACCTCACAAGCGTCGTCTTCCTAGAAGCCTGGCGACAACGCAGCAGTGTCCGCCTTCACGGCGATTCGATTCTGCCGTGGTTGCTGGCCGTGGCGAACAATGTGCTCCGAAACTCCAATCGGTCCCAGCGCCGCTATCGACGACTGATACAGGCTGTGCCGGTTTCAGCAACCCAGCCCGATTTCGGTGAACAGGTCTCCAGCAGACTGGATGATGAGCGGGCGATGGCCACCGTCCTTAGCGAAATTCGTCGCCTCACAGTTCGTCAGCAAGAGGTCATCGCCTTATGCGACTGGTCCGCCCTAAGCACCGAGGAAGCCGCCATCGCCATGGATGTGCCAGTTGGCACTGTCAAGTCCCGCCTCTCACGAACACATCAACGCCTGCGTGCCCGCCTGATCGGGGCATCCCAAGAATCACAAGGCGTTAGTTCAATCGAGGAGACACGATGAACCCTGTTGGAAATCCTCCCCCGCGCGTCCTATACCGACGGACCGCCAGGTGGCCATTCGTCGCCAGTTGGAGGAGGTGGTCTCATCCAGATCGAAGCCGTATCGTCTTCGCTGGGGATCGCCGGGACTTGCGGCTGTTATCGGCATCAGTGTTATTGGGAGTGGCGCCGCTGCAGCAGCAGGTGTCTACTTCACGGCCGGAGTGACAACCGTGACTGTCCCCGATTTCGTTGGGATGGGTCTTCCGTCAATCGGAGCGAAAGCTCGGGATGGCAACGTCACGATTCACGATCACTACGTGACAAGTGACGAACCCATTGCATCGGTCATCTCGCAGTCACGGTGAATATCTCCAACGGGAGCACGCCACCACCGCTGCCAGGCGCAAACGTCGTCGTGCCCAATGTCATAGGGCTCACCGTCTCTCAAGCCGTGAGTACCCTCCATGAGGCTTACATCACCGACAGGTTCGGCACCGCGACATGTAGTACCGGAACCAACCATGTGGTCGCTCAGTTCCCCGCTGCCGGTTCCTCTGTGCCGCAAGATTCCAGGATCTCCCTCTCGTGCGCTTAGGCGGGGAGGAATCCTCGGGTGAGATTCGAAGGGTTTGCGGCGCCCAACTTTCGTGACAAGAGAGCTAAGACTCGTCTGATCCTGATGTGAGAGCAGTCCGCCCTGCTTCCATCGACCTCCCGTGTCAGTGATTCGGGGTTGGAAAGAAGGGGTCGTATTTTGGCCCTCTCGCAGTGTCGGAGGGGCACAGAATCAGGACGTCCAGAAGAATCCTGCCGCCAACTAAACGTTTGCCCCCCGCCGGGCCTCTGTGTGTAGTGACATGGCGATCACGTCGTACGAGTCTTTCGAACAGTTCTTCGAAGCCGAGTATCCCGGGATCTGTCGAGCATTGTGGCTCGGCCTCGGAGACGGCTCCGAAATAGAAGATGCTGCCCAAGAGGGCTTTGCCCGTGCCCTTCGAAAATGGAGCACGGTCTCACAGCTCGATCGTCCTGCGACTTGGGTCTACGTCGTTGCTGTAAGAGAAGCAAGGCACCATCGGGACCGCCTCCTCAGGCTCTCGGTATCGAGGTATGAGCCTCTCGACCAAATCGAAAGCATCGCATCTCGGGTGTCGATCGTGGCTGCGCTTGATCAGTTGGCACCTCGGCAGCGTTTGGCAATCGTGCTTCGTTACTACGCCGATCTTTCCGTACGTGACATTGCTGCGGCCATGAGGTGCCGTGAAGGCACGGTCAAAGCAACGATCCATGCAGCACACGAACGCCTCCGCCCGCTTCTATCCAATGATCGCACTACCACGGAGCGTGACAATGCCTAACTACGATCTCTCGCAACTCCTCGATCGGGCCGCCAATTCGTACAGTCCCGATACTTCGGAAGCGTTGGCGAAAGTCAAGGCACGGTCCAATCGCCAGAGCCGCACTCGAATGTTGTCTCTTCTTGTCCTGCTTGTCGGAGTTGTTGCTGTGTCGCTGGCGCTGGTTCTAACGCTTTCCGGTCAACAGTCTGCCAACGCAGTTCGCTACCTCCGAATCTCACCGGCGGTTCGGATTGTCGATCTCCCCGCCGCATCCGCTAAGGGACCCAGCGGACTCTCCGACGTGTACTTTGCTGACTCGAAGCACGGCATTGGTTTGGATCAGCACTGCGTACTGTCTCCAACTACAAACACTGTGTGCTCGTTGGCGATTGTAAGAACGAATGATGCTGGACGGACGTGGAACGCCGGCCGGTGAAACACTCGACGTGACGTATCCAGATAGCCGTGCTTCGTATCCGTTCATCGACTTTGCCACGAATGGCAAGGACGGGTGGATCTATGGATCGGAAACGTTCGTCACGCACGACGGTGGCAAATCGTTCGAGAAGGACGGTCCCGGAGGGTTGGTCACGGATCTCTCGATTGTGGGCAAAGAAACGTGGGCACTGAGTCGACCCTGTCCGCCGGGCACGCCCGGATGTAGCTCAACCGTATTCACTACACCCACCAGCGGTGGACCTTGGCACGCCCTGCACGGAGCCCCAAAGCTTCAGTACCCGTACCTCCAACTCGTTCGCACTTCTCCTGACAGTGCGTTTCTGGCAGCTCAAGCTACGGATAGAACCCTTTACACCACGACGGACGGTGGGACGTCATGGGCGAGTCATCCACTACCCGCACTCTGCGACCAACTCCAACATCTGACGGCGCTGAGTGAGCACGAGGTGTGGGTAGTCTGCGCGGGGCCAGCGCCAAGTCATTCGCAACTAAAAGAACTGTTCCACTCTGCAAATGACGGGAAGGGCTGGGTTCTCGTTGCCACTTCTGCACCCAGCCCGGCACCGGGTGTCGGAGTTTTGCCGCCACAAGGGATAGTCACCCTGGTGACTATCGTGTCTCCGGATCGCCTTTTGATCGCATTCAATCAAGGCAGCCCAATAGCATCGACCGACGGAGGCAAAACTTGGAAGCCTCAGGGGTTGCCCGGCTCGGGCGGGGTAAAGCAGCTCTCTTTCACGGATTCCCAACACGGGTGGGCCTTGCTGTATCCCAACAACGCACTCCTCCGAACGACTGACGGTGGGCTCCACTGGTCCGAGGCCGCAAGATGAGTTGCCAAAGGCGGCGAGCGTCCACGAAGCGCTTCGGGTCCCGGAACGGGGTGGAGTGTGGACCAGATGGCATGTGGGTGGCCTCGAGGTCCACCACCGTGGATTCCCACCCTTGCTCCAGTTGCGGCATTCATCTCCACCCGCCTTGGTGCATCGGCGCACCACCTCAGCCCTTCAAATAGCTTTCGCAAGACGTCAACCGATGAAAGCAATTCGGGAGACGTCGAGAACGGGGTGCCCAGCGATTGCACCACATGCGCATCCTCGCAGTACCGTCGCGCCAGGAACGCTCGGCGAAGACTGGCGGGCCGGACCTTGATAAAAGAGGATACTATTTAGCCATGCCAATCGCCATCACCGAAGACCACCGCGCCCTGGGACAGACGGCCTCAGACTTCCTGGCCAAGCGCGACGCCCGCGGCGCGGCGCGCGCCCTGCTCGAAGCGGAGGACGAGGGTCTTCCCCCCTTCTGGGCCGACCTGGCTGAGCTGGGTTGGCTCGGGCTTCACCTGCCCGAGGACAAGGGCGGCTCGGGCTTCGGGCTCCCCGAGCTCGTCGTGGTGGTCGAGGAGCTCGGCCGAGCCATCGCTCCCGGCCCCTTCGTTCCCACCGTCATCGCCAGCGCGGTGCTCGACGACGTCGGCATCGGACGAGTTGGCTGCACGGCTGCTGCCGGGTCTGGCCGACGGATCGGTCCTCGGCGGCGTCGCGCTGACGTCGGACATCACGGTCACCGGAGGCACGGCCGCCGGAACGGCTCCGGGAGTCCTGGGCGGCGGCCTGGCCACCATCCTCGTGCTGCCGGCGGGTGACGACGTCATCGTGGTCGACGCCGCGGCGCCGGGGGTGACGCATCGAGCGGCCGACCAACCTCGACCCGACGCGTCGCTCGGCCCGCGTCACACTCGACGGCACGCCTGTCGAGGTCGTCGCAGGCGGGGCGCAAGCGCTCAGCGATCTGGCCCGGGTGATCCTGGCGGCCGAGGCCGTCGGCATGGCCGCCGAGTGCACCGAGCAGGCCGCCGCCTACGCCAAGGTGCGCCTGCAGTTCGGCCGGCCCATCGCCATGTTCGAGGCAGTCAAGCACCACTGCGCCAACATGCTCGTGGCCAGCGAGCTGGCCACCGGCAACGTCTGGGACGCGGCCCGGGCGGTCGAGGACGGTGGGGACCAGCGCACGTACACCGCGGCCATGGCGGCCGTGCTCGGCGTTGGAGGCGGCCGATCTGTGCGCCAACCTCAACATCCAGGTGCACGGAGGCATCGGCTTCACCTGGGAGCACGATGCCCACCTCTACCTGCGTCGGGCTACCGCGCTCGAGGCGCTGATCGACACCGAAGCGGCGGCGATCGACGTGGCGAGCGCAGTGCGCGGAGGGACGCAGCGGGTACGCACCATCGACCTGCCGCCCGAGGCCGAGCCGATGCGCGACGAGGTCCGTGGCTTCGCCGAGCGGGTCAAGGGGCTGGACCCGTCCGACCGGCGGGCCGCCATGATTGAGACCGGGTACGTGATGCCGCACTGGCCCAAGCCCTGGGGCCGTGACGCCGGCGCGGTGGAGCAGCTCGTTATTGAGCAGGAATTCCGTGCGGCCGGCGTGGCTCGTCCCCAGTACGGGATCACGGGATGGGTCATCCTCACGCTCGTCCAACACGCCACCGAGGACCAGGTGGCGCGGTGGGTCCTGCCCGCGCTGCGCCAGGACGTCATCTGGTGCCAGCTCTTCAGCGAGCCCGATGCGGGGAGCGACGCGGCGGGGATCAAGACCCGGGGCACCCGGGTCGACGGCGGCTGGCTCGTCAACGGCCAGAAGGTCTGGACGAGCGGGGCCCACCTGGCCGGCTTCGGCCTGGCCACGATCCGCACCGACCCGGACGTGCCCAAGCACGAGGGCATCACGACCATGGTCATCGACATGCACGCCGAGGGCGTGGAGGTCCGTCCGCTGCGCATGGTCACGGGGCATTCCGAGTTCAACGAGGTCTTCTTCAACGACGTCTTCGTGCCCGACGACGACGTGGTCGGACCGGTCAACGGCGGCTGGACGGTGGCCCGGGCCACGCTGGGCAACGAGTCCGTTTCCATCGGGGGTGGCGCAGGCGGTGGTGGCGGCATGACGCCGGCCATGGTGGTGAGCGCCTTCGACGGCCACCCCGAACGGCTGGCCGGAGGCGCCGGGCGCATCGGGCGGTACATCTCGCAGAGCGAGGCCATGGCGGTGCTCAACATGCGCAGCGCACACCGTGCGGTCATCGGAGGGGGCCCCGGTCCGGAAGGCAACGTGACCAAGCTGGTGCTGTCCGAACTCGGGCACGAGGCGGCGGCCATTGTGGGCGCGCTCGGTGGGGCCGAGACGCTCTACTCGGACGGGTTGGGTGGGCTGGCCACCATGATGATCCTGATGCACCGCGGCCTCTCCATCGCCGGGGGCACCTCGGAGATCAAGCGCAACCAGATCGGCGAGCGCATCCTCGGTCTGCCCCGGGACCCGCTCATCACCTGAGCATTGCGGCGGCAAGCCTCGGCGGCGCCCGCCGGACGGCGGCGGCGCCAGCCCGGCGCCGCGAAAACCTTTAGACGATTGACCAGGCGGTACCTATGATGGACGCATGGCCGCACCGACCACCGAGAGTCTCGGGGCGATCTTCGCTGACCCCGCCGCCTACGCCGATCCGCAAAGCTGGCACGCTGCCGCACAGCGCATTCGGGCGGAGTCGCCGATCCTCAGGGTCGAGCTCGAGTGGCTTCCCGCCGTTCTGGGCCGTGACCAAACACGCCGACGTCATGGAGATTGAGCGCAACCCAGAGATCTTCACCAACGCGCCGCTGCCCGTCCTGACGCCGAAGGCTGACACCAAGGCAGCGGGCGACGTCCCGGTCAAGACTCTGATCCAGATGGACGGAGACGAACACAAGGCGCACCGCCACATCGTCAACAATTTCTTCCTGCCCGGCAGCGTGCGCCGGATGGACGAGCGCATCGAAGCGCTCGCGGCGCACTCGATCGACCACATGGAGAGCCTCGGAGGACGGTGCGACTTCGCCAGTGACGTCTCCCTACACTTTCCACTCCAGGTGATCCTCTCCATCCTCGGTCTGCCCGAAGGCGACTTTGGGCGCATGCTGCGGCTCACGCAGGAGTTGTTCGGAGCGGAGGACCCCGATGTCGGCCGGCTCGGAAGGACGCGGGCATTCTCGAGGTCGTTCTCGACTTCGTGCAGTACTTCACCGCGCTGGCCAACGACCGCCGCACCCATCCGACGGCCGACTTGGCCTCCGTGATCGCCAACGCCGAACTCGACGGCCAACCGATCGCCGACCTCGACGCGTTCGGGCACTACCTCATCATCGCCACGGCCGGGCACGACACGACTTCGAGCGCCATTGGCGGTGGGATGCTCGCCCTCCTCGACTACCCCGACCAGCTCGCGCTGCTCCAGTCGCAGCCCGAACTCGTCCACAACGCGGCGGACGAGTTCATCCGTTATGTCTCGCCGGTCAAGCACTTTCTGCGCACCTGCCGCGCCTCCTTCACGGTGCGGGACGTGACCTTCGAGCCCGGCGACCTGGTGTTGCTCTCCTTCGCCTCCGCCAATCGTGACGAGGATGTCTTCGCCGACCCGTTCCGGCTCGACGTCCAGCGCGAGAACGCGGCGAACCATCTGGCCTTCGGGTTCGGTCGTCATTTCTGCCTGGGGGCGCACCTGGCCCGCTTGGAGATCCGAACCCTCTTCGGCGAACTGCTCGGCCGCCTCGACTCGGTCGAGCTGGCCGGGACGCCCACCTGGACCCGCGCCTCCTTCGTGCAGGGGCCCAAGAGCATCCCGATCACGTACACGTTCCGGTAGGGGCTCGCCCCGCGAGGAGGTTCGCCATGCCAACCGCAGGAGACGCCCGCAGCTGGGCTGAAGCAGGGGGTCTGCGCGGCCTCGGCGACTCGCTCTACACCCCCTTCTGCGGGAAGGACGGCGAGGCCATCGACTGGGAGGCTTACCGCGCCCTTGTCCGCTACTGCGTCGGGCCGTTGCGCCACGACATGCTTTGGCTGACCAGCGGCGTGGGCGAGTGGTGGTCGCTCACTGGTGCAGAACGGAGACGGCTCTTGGAGGTCGCCGTGGAGGAGGCGCGGGTGGTGGCGCCGGGCACGGTGATCCAGGCCTGCACCAGCGCAGCTTCGGCTGCCGAATGCGTCGAGCTGACGCGCCATGCCCAGGAGCACGGCGCCGACATCTGCTTCATCCAGACGCCACCGATGGAGGTCCACGCGGGCGAGGGAGTCCTGCGCTTCTTCGAGTACGTGGCCGAGCGAACCGATATTGCGCTCGGGATGTTCAACTCGCCGTCATCGGGCTACACCATGAGCGCGCCGGAGATGGCGGCCATCCATCGGCGGATCCCAGCCGTGGTGGCAGTGAAGGAGGGCGTGATGGACAGCACGGCGCGGTCCCTGGCCCTGCACGCGCTGGCGCCCGAGCTGGTGATCTGGGAGTGCGACCTCATCGTCTACGGCGCAGGCTGGCTGCAGCAGGGCATCGTCGGGCCTGCCCAGCTCGGTACGGCGGGCTACCTCTTCGAGACGCCCGACCGCCTCGTCTACCGGGAGTATTGGGAGTTGATCTGGTCCGGGCACCTCGCGGAGGCCGCGGACTTCGCCCGGACGTCGGGGCTCGACGCCCGCAGCGCCGCCATGGGCTCGTGGCTCGTCCAGTATCCAGGGCGGGCCGACTACTTCACCCATTGGGGTGAGGCCTTCAAGTTCGCGGCCTCAGTGATCGGCCTGCCGGTCGGCGACTATCCCTTGTCTCGACCTCCCCAGGGTGTGTTGCCCGAGGAGGCGAAGGTGCAGATCCGCGGCGCACTCGAGGCGGCCGGCATGGCCGGAAAGGCCAGAGCGGCCTTGGCCGGCGCGGCCTCGACCATCTGAAGAGGACGCTCAGGATGCCCGGTCGGCCGAAACGATGGCCGGGTACGGCGCCGGCCAGACCGGCCAGGCCCTTGGCCGAGTGGTCGAAGCCGAAGACGTAACGGAACTGCGCCGTCACGGCCTGACGAATGACGGGCCACGCCTCGGGCGGCGAGAGGTCGGGTGGCTTGCAGCCGTCGGTAGCCAACGGCATCAGAGAGGCGGGGATGGGCACCTTGAGCGCGGCTGCGATGGCCAACAGGCCTCCCTGTCCCGAACCGACCTCGCAGAGATCCGCGAAGACGAGGTGGCCGGCGCCGCGGATCAGGATGAGCCGCTTGGGGGTGTGCAGGTGCCCGTAGGCGGCGACGATCGACGACGTCTTCACCACTTGATCCGACGTGCCGGACATGAGCAGGCCGGGCTGGTGGGGCACGATGCTGTCCGGCCCCTTCTTGGTCTGGCCGAAGGCACCGACGGTGGCTCCCGCCAGTCCGATGAAGGTCGCCACCTTGGAATCGGTGGCGGCCAGCGCCTCGACGGCCGCCCCACCGGCCGAGTGGCCGACGGCACCGACCTTCGCGGTGTCGATGTGGCCGTGGAAGGCACTCGACGCCGTGTGGTCCTCGCTCCCCATGAGGGCGATGGTCGCCTTGAGGTCGCCGACGATCGGTCGTCTTCTCGGTGGCGGCGGTCGGGCCACCCAGGACCTCGGTCAGGTCACGGCTGTAGTGATCGGGGGCGGCGACGACGAATCCCCACGAGGCGAGGAACGCGGTGAGGAAGGTGGACTGGTCGCGGAACCCGGCGTAGCCGTGACTGAAGACGATCAACGGGTAACGGCCGGGCGCCACGGGGACGCCCGTCACACCGCCACTCGGATAGGTCACCGCGAACCCGGCCGGGATCAGCTTCTGGAGGGCCGGTGGGAGCCACGTCGCCACGTTGTAGGTGGCGATGGGCTTGCCGGCCACGCTGGCCTTGGTGGCCGGGTACCAGACCTCGACCGGCGCGCCATCGGTCGGCAGCTTCAGCGTCGTCTCACCGACACCGAGCGGGCCGGGATGGGTGAAGCTGCCCGTACCTAGGTGGGCCACCGTCGGCACCACGTCGCCGTCGACGGTCGTCGTGCCCGCTGGAGTCGTCGGCGCCGCCGCGGCCCACGGAGCGCCGGCCGACGACCCGAGAACCAGGGCGAGGGCGGCCAGCAGGCCGGCGCGGGCCGGGACAAGTCGGTAACGAGCGAAACGGCGCGGTCGGCTCACGATGATGTACCTCCGAAGAGACTGTCGGGCGCGTGCCAGTCGGTCGACACGAACCGATGGGCAATCAGCCACTCGTCGCCCACCGGCACCAGCAGGTCGCGGTAGCGACCCATGTGGTCGGCGCCGACGTTCGTGAAGACGGTGAAGTAGCTCGCCACCTTCGCCTCCTCCCGGCTCACCGACTCGAAGAGGACGTTGGTGACGTTGTGGCGGACGATGCGCTTGGCTCCGGCGGCGGTCTGCGCCTCGCGGGACGTCGCCGGTTTGCCGATGCCGCCGCGGAAGCGCTCCAGAATGGCGCCCGGCCCTGCAGGGGTGTCGCGCCACGGACCTCGAGGACGCCGTCCTCGCAGAAGGCAGCGACGTACTCATTCAGCCGGAAGCGGTCCCCGGCATGGGTGTAACGGGCCAGCGTGTCCCGGCACCGTTCACGTGCCACCAGCTCCCAGAGTTCCATGCGCCCAGGGACTTTAGGGGAGAACCCCCCTGTCGGGAGTGCCCCATTTGTAGAGTGCCGCACATGGCCGACCCTGACGCGGGCAGGAGCACCGGCACCGCTGTCTGGGAATTCCTCGTCGGCCCACCCCGGGCGGCGCAGGGGGTCGAGACGTCGCGCATCACCCCGGTCGAGGGGCTCTCCGCCCTGTCGCTCGACGCGCTCACCTCGGTGGCCTACGGGCCCGAAGCGATCATTCTGGTGCTGGCGGTCGCCGGCGCCGGCGCCTTGCACCTGGTGCTGCCGATCACCATCGCCATCGTCGCGCCTGCTGGCCATCCTGGTCTTCTCCTACCGCCAGGTGATCGTCGCCTACCCCGGCGGTGGCGGGGCCTACGCGGTGTCGCGGGCCAACCTCGGTGCCGGGACCAGCCTGGTCGCGGCCGCCTCGCTCGTCGTCGACTACACGCTGACCGTCGCCGTCTCCATCGCGGCCGGCGTGGCCTCGCTGACTTCGGCCTTTCCTGCTCTGACCGGGGCGACCGTCCCACTCTGCCTGGCCATCCTCGTCGTCATCACCTTGCTCAACCTGCGCGGCCTGGGGGAGACGGCTCGGGCCTTCCTGCTCCCCACGATGCTCTTCATCTTCGGATTGCTCGCCATCATCGCGATCGGGCTGATCCATCCGCTCGGCCTGCACGAGCCACTGCAGGGCACAGTCCCAGTTGCCCACGAGCGGCCTCAAGGCGGTGACGGTCCTCCTCGTCCTGCGAGCCTTCTCGGCCGGATGCAGCGCGCTCACCGGGGTCGAGGCCATCGCCAACGGCGTTCCGCTGTTCCGCGAACCCCGGGTGGTGCGGGCCAAGCGGACCGAGGTGCTCCTCGGCGTGATCCTCGGCACCATGCTGCTCGGCCTTGCCGTCCTGGCCAAGCGCTGGCAGATCGGTCCCCGCAGCGGTCAGACCGTGCTCTCGCAGATCATGGCCATGGCGGTGGGGCGCGGCTGGGCCTACTTCATCGTCTCCATCACCATCACCGTGGTGCTGGCCCTGGCGGCCAACACCTCCTTCGGCGGGCTGCCCATCCTCTCGAGCCTGCTGGCCCGGGACAACTACCTGCCCCACCTCTTCACGCTGCGCGGCGACCGGCAGGTCTTCTCCAACGGGATCGTGGTCCTGTCGCTCATGGCCGCGGCCCTCATGATCGCCGTGCGCGGCAACACCAACACGCTCATCCCGCTCTTCGCCATCGGGGTGTTCGTCGGCTTCACGCTCTCGCAGACCGGCCTCGTCGTGCACTGGCGCCGCGAGCGACCGTCCGGCTGGCGCCGGCGCGCCATGATCAACGGGTTCGGCGCGGTGATCACCGGGCATCGCCACCGTCGTGTTCCTCGTCTCCAAGTTCACCGAGGGCGCCTGGGTCGTGGTCATCGCCGTGCCCGCCTTCATCCTGCTGTTCACCCGCATCCACGCCTACTACGTGAAAGCGGCCGTCGAGCTCCGGATCGACCAGACGCCGCCCAAGCCCGTGGCCAAGCGCACCATCGTCATCGTCCCGGTCAACCGCCTCTCCCGTCTCACCGGACATGCCCTGACCGAGGCCCTGTCGATGGGCCAGGAGGTCAAGGCCGTCACCGTCGTCCTCCAGGGGGGCGACGAGGGCGACCGCTACATCAACACCCTGCGCGAGGAATGGCGCAAGTGGGACCCCGGCGTGGCCCTCCACGTGGTGCACAACGAGTACGCCTCGGTGGTGCGAGCCCATCGTGGAGTTCATCGACGACGTGCGCCGGAGACCACCCCGACGATCAGATCGTCGTGCTCATCCCCGTCGTGCGCCCGGACCACGTGCGCCAGCGCATCCTGCACAACCAGATCGACCTGGTGCTCTCCCGGACCCTGCGCAGCCGCAGCGACATCGTGGTGGCCCGGGTGACCGTGCCACTGGAGCCGCCGGTCAAGGCTCCTGGGGCGGTGACTCCTCCTGCCTGATGCGGTCCGGTCAGCGGCCCTTCCATACGGGATCGCGCTTCTCGATGAACGCCGTGGCCCCCTCCTTGGCGTCCTCCGAGTTGAAGACCTTCGGCTGCCATTCCTTGGCCAGCTCCTGCGCCCGCTTCAGGTCGGTCGAGGCGGTCCGCACCATCTGCTTCGTGGCGGCCAGGGCGAGCGGCCCGTTCTTGGCGATGCGCTCGGCCAGGGCGACCGCGGCATCGAGCACCTCGGCCTGCGGCACGGCCTGGTTGATGAGACCGAGGGACTGTGCCCGCACCGCATCGATCAGATCACCGGTCAGCGTCAGCTCCAGTGCGGCGGCGAGCGGTATGCGGGTGCTGATGAAGACGCCGCCACCGGCGGCAAAGAGGCCCCGCTTCACCTCTGGCACACCGAAGAGCGCGTTCTCGGCCGCCACCACGACGTCGCACCCGAGCAGCAGCTCGAAGCCTCCGGCCACCGCGGTGGCGTTGGCCGCGCCCACGATGGGGACTGAGATCTCTCCGCCGGTGAAGCGGACGAAGCCGGCCATACCCTCCTTGCTGGCGCTCACCGTGCCCCCGGCGGCGAAGGCGCGCAGGTCCATGCCGGCGCAGAACGCCTTGTCGCCCGTGCCCGGTCAGGACGATGGCCCGGGTGTCGGGATCGTTCTCGGCCGCCACCATGCTCAGGCCGATGGCGTCGAGCAACTCGGGGTTCAGCGAGTTCCGGGCCTCGGGCCGGTTCAGCCGCAGGATCTTGACGGCCCCGCGCTGTTCGGTTACCAGGACCGGCTCGGTCTTCTCCTCGGTTGCCGTTGCCATCAGCTGTTCCTCCCGTACGTCGACGAACTCGGCTCTTTGTCGCCCCGTGATTACTACGCCCGGTCTGTCCGGTGAAAGTCGAACCTGAGTTCCGCGCAGTCTCGCTCCACGCAACGCGCACATCTGACTCAAAATCTGGAGGTGTGCGGGCGAACCAACTGGCATCGCCCTTGCTTGGGAGAGATCATCGCCGATTTCGATAGAGTATACTGATTTCTCATCCAGCGGTACGCCCGAGGAGGCCCGGACCGGACATGGCAGAGCTCACACCACAGGCCCAGGACGAGGTCGCCTCGATCGTTCTCACCGAAGTGGCCGAGCGCATCGGAATCATCACCTGAACCGCCCGGAGCGACGCAACGCCCTCAACGGCGAGCTCATCGGCGCCCTCGACGACGCGGTCCGACGCATGGCGGAGGACGCCGAGGTCAAGGTGGTGATACTCACGGGAGCAGCTCCCTCAGGTGGCTTCGGTGGCTTCTGCTCGGGCGGCGACGTGAAGGATGGCGCCGCTGGTCCGGGGGGCGAGCGGGGTGTGCCCGTCGACGCGCTGAATGGCGACCTGGCCCGTCACGACGACCACGCGGCAATGCGACTGCACCTGATGCCCAAACCAACCATAGCCATGGTCGGAGGTCCAGCCATCGGCGCTGGCTGCAGCCTGGCAGCAGCGTGCGACCTCCGCTTCGCCTCGGAAGACGCAGTGTTCTCAGCCAATTTCACACCCAACGGGCTTGTCGGTGACTATGGCGGCACCATCTTCTGGACCCGCATCGGCGGGACGGCACTGGCCCGCCGCCTTTACCTCCTTAACGAACGCATCCCAGCGCTCCGCGCGCTCGAGCTCGGGATGGTGCACGCCGTATTGCCTGCGGCTGAGCTGCGGAATCACACCTACGAGACGGCCGGCCGATTGACCCGAATTCCGTCACGGGTCCTGGCTCTGGTGAAAGACGACCTGAACGAGGCCGAGGACGAGGTGGAGCGTCGACGCTGGCTCTTCGCCCACGAAGCCGAGAATCAGATAGCAGCCGCCAAAGGTGGGAGACACCGTCCCGCCTCCCGCGGCCCCGAACGAACGCTGAACGCTCCCGAGGAGTGGGGTCGCCTAGCGGACAGTGCGCGCTGCCTGGCCCGATGACTCGACCGCTGCATGTGCAGAAGTGACCTCCGGCGAGTGGAGGGAGCCGGTGGCCGATGCCAACGGCCCACTCCAGACGCTGACGGTGGCAGCAACGGCGCAGAGGAATCCCACGGCGATTGTGCGGCCGGGAGTCAGTGCAAGTGCCATGCAGCCACTGTCGTCCCAAAACGTTGGGATTCTGCGTGTATTCCGTAAGAAGAGGCGAAAATTTGGCTTAGCGGGTCAAGGCGCCGAGCGCTTCGAGGTGCCGGCGCATGCGGTGACGGGCCAGCTCGCGATCGCCCGCCTCAACGGCGGCGGCAATGCCTTCGTGGGTGCGCAGGACCTCGGCGGCGATCTGGTTGCGGGTCTTTGGGGCGAGCCGTTCGATCTGGTGAAGGCGACTGAGCCTGATCAACACCTGGGCGACCAGGAGGAGAACCCTATTGTCCGCCACCTCGGCGACTGCGGCGTGCAGGTCGTGCACCGCCTCAACCAACTCTTCGTCCGATGCATGCTCCTCGCGGGCCAGCGCGTCCCGCAGTGCGGCCGTCCCTTCGTCGTTGACTCGCGCTGCAGCGAGGTCGGTGATGGCAACTTCGACCCCCGTCCGCAACTCGGCGAGGTCGCCCAGCGTCATGCCGTGGCGGGCGAGGTAGATGGCGGTGACCTCCGTGACCGCATGGGCACTGGGCGCCATAACAAACAGTCCTCCGCCAGGTCCCCGGCGCATGCGCGCGATCTGGTGGTGCTCGAGCAGGCGCACCGCCTCGCGCAGCAGCGCCCGGCTGACCCCCTCCCGCTCAATGAGCTCCGACTCGGTTCCCACCAGCGCTCCGGGTTGGAGGCCCTCCGACAAGACGCTGACGGCGATGTTGCGCGCCACTGCCTCCGCCCCTTTGCCTTGGCCGGATTCGGCCAGGACGACCGAGTCCGGGAGGAGCTGCTTGGTGTGCCGGCGGCGGCGATAGAAGTCGGCCTCCGCCTGGAGGTGCTTGCGCATCCGGCTCTTGGCGAGCCCGGCTTCACCCGCCATGATGGCCTCGGCGATCATGGCGTGGGCGTGCTCCGTGTCGTTCCAGATGGCCGAGCCCAGCTTTTGCTGCCAGCCCGGCGAGTAAAGCTGGGCCACCCGGTTGAAGACATTGATGAAGAGCTCGAGCCCAGGGTTCCGGCTGATGGACGCGATGAGGGCATGCAGTTCGCGTGGATCATCCTCGGCGGAGATTGGCTCTTCCGTCGTGAAACGACGCAGCTGTGCCAGGTCATTCTCGTTCGTGCGCTCTGAAGCCAGCTGGCACGCGATTTCCTCGAGGATGATTCGAGCCTCGAAGATCTCGTCAAGCCGGGCGTCCACCCGGTGCAGGTAGAGGACAACCGCGTCGGTCACCGCTCCCATGCTCGGCTCGGTGATGACCAGACCCCCACCGGGCCCACGCCGCGTCGTGGCAACCTGCTCGTGCTCGACGAGGCGGACCGCCTCACGGAAGACGGCCCGGCTGACCTGGTAGCGCTCGAGGAGGTCGGCCTCCGAGCCGAGCACCTCGCCTACTGGCCACCCCAGGGCCATCACGTCCTCGACGATCAGATCCGCCACCTTGGCGGCCCGCTTCGCATTGACCTCCACGCCGGGCCGCGGAACTGCGCGGGTAGACGTCGGAGACACGAGGCAAGGCTACCCGTGACCAGGGCAGTTGCTTCCGCTCGGACCTGCGCCTCTGGGAAAAGAATGATCCGACAATGCGATGCGTTCCGCCACACTCCTATGATGAAAACATGATTTTCGAAATAGAGGTGCGCCGGTGGATGCGGTAACCCGACCGCCATCCAACCCCGTTACCACGCCTCCGCCCCGTCGGCCCGGCTCCGTTCGCCGTACATCATCCATCTTGATGTTCTGGCCCGGCGGCGCCGGCGCCGACCTACACCTGAAAGGCCGTGCCCGCGACCTCCTCACGACGGCGCAGGGTGAACCTGAAGTGCTGGAAAAGGCTGACCTCTACGTGGTGACGAACCCGCTGCGCGAGGTGGTCAGCATCGATGCCGACCCCGCCCCCCGGGACGTCGACCGGTTGGTGGGCTCACGAGCCGGCGGCAATCTGCGGGCCTCCATCGCCCAAGAGCTGCCCGATGAGGTGGCCGCTGGAACCCCGATGCACCTGTTACTCGACGACCTGGCCGGTTGCACTTTGATCGCCGGCTTCGTCTTTATCCGCTGGATGGACGAGCTGCCCGGTTTCCGGGAGCGCATGCAGAACGGAGGGGGTCGGCGCATGCAGGGCATCTGTTCAGGATTCCAACCCGGCTCGGTGGCCCTCTTTCCCGACGGCACCTTGTCCGGAAAGCTCCAGAATGTGGCCCATCCGTCCTCGCTGAACGACCCGGACGATCCGTGGAGTTGGCACGAGCTCGACGACCACCCGCCAATGGCCATGCGGCGGTCACGGCGCATCGACGTCTGGGCCGAAGGCGACGTCGTGCAGATCGACGCCATGTTCCGCGACAACGCGTGGGACCCCGACGGACAGGAGTCCGTCGTGCACGAGTACCACATGGAGGGGAGCGCCGACCGGTCCAGTGGCCTGCTGCGCACCGTCACTGCCGAACCCCGAGTCCTGCCCTACAACGAGTGCACGGGGGCTGCGCCAAACGCATCGTGGATGGCGGGGACAGAGCTGCGCTCCATGCGCACCGCCGTGCTCGAGCGCCTCAAGTCCACCGATTGTTGCACCCATCTCAACGACGGGCTCCGCTCCCTGGCGGAGGTCCCCATCCTCGCCGGATTCCTGCCGAACTGAAGCACACTGAAATAACCGCATGCCGCAGACCCTGAACGAGAAGGCGGCGCAGGCGGTCCGGTCCGGACGCCCCCGTCGCTTCGAATCCGACGACGAGTTATGCCTCCTCCTCAATGCTGCCCTCGTGGTAATGGAGCGCAACGGCTACGCCGATGCGGCGGTCGCCGACATTCTGGGAGAGGCCAACCTCTCGACCCGCTCGTTCTACCGCCACTTCCAATCGAAGGACCAGCTGCTGTGTGCGCTGTGCCGACGCGAGACCGAAGGTGCGTTGCTCCGGCTCGAAGTCAAGGTGGGCGCGGCGGGAAACCCGCGGGCGGCGCTCGACGCCTGGATCGACGAGATCTTGAGCTTCGGCCACCAGCAGACTAAGGCCGTCCGCGTGTCGGTCTTGAGTTCACCGGGCGCCATGAAAGCGGAGGGCTACGCGGAGGAGACGCGGCACGCCACCCGCGTGCTCATGGTGCCGCTCGAACGGCTGCTGTCCGACGGCCTCGCCGATGGGTCGTTCCCACTGGCCGACCCCGTCGCAGACGCCCCGTTCATCCAATCGGTGGCCTGGGCCGCGGCCGGGCTCAGCCCGATGCAAGAGCGTTTGCTGACGCGCGCAGAGGCGTCGCGACGTGTGCGCTCGTTCTGCGAACGCGCGCTTGGAGCTACGCCTTCTCGGTGAGGGACCAGAGGGCTGGCTCGCCCTCTTCGACCCGAATACGGCCGTCGAGCTCGAGCACGCGCAGATGCGACACCGCCTCACCCACGGCTGCCCGGCGCATGAACCCCTCGATGTCGTCCCATTTGCGCGACCACTTCATGTGCGCCGCGATGTCCCAAGCACTGTGGGGGCCGTCGCGCAGGATTGCGATGACCTCTTCGAAGCGGTCCCGGTGGTGCTGGCGCAGCTCTTCGAGGCGACGGTGTAGGTCGGTGAAGCGGTACTCGTGTGCCGGCAGTACCTCTTCCACCTCGTAGGGCTCGAGCTTGTCGAGTGAGTCGAGGTACTGGCCGAGTGGGTTGGCCCCGGCCTGCGGGTGGTATGGGATGTTCGGCGTAATGCGCGGGAGGACATGGTCACCCGAAAGCATGAGCTGGCGGCGGGCCTCGTAGAAGCAGAGGTGGCCGGGCGAATGGCCGGGGGTCCAGATGGCGGTCAGATCCCAGCCCGGCACTTCCGGCTTCTCGCCGTCTTCGAGGAGGACATCGGGCACAACGGGATCCACCAGGGATCGCACCGGCATGGCGGCGTTGCGTAGTGGTTCGAGCTCCTCGTCGGGGGCGCCCATCCGGCGTAGCGCGGCTGCCACACGTTGGAGCAGGTCGTCGGGCTCGTCGTAGCGGTCGTGGATCAATTCGGCATCGGCCGGATGCAGCGAGATCCACGCCCCGGAGGCGTCCCGGATGCGGCCGGCGAGCCCGTAGTGGTCGGGGTGGATGTGGGTCACCATGACCCCCTGGACCTCCGAGACCTCGCACCCGGCCACCTTCATGCCTGCGCTCAGCGCCCCGAACGCGTCGTCGGTATTCCAACCGGCATCGATCAGGTACGGACCCCGATCGGTCTCGAAGAGGTACACCAACACGTAGCGCAGCGAGTTCTGCGGCAAAGGCACCGGGATGCTCCAGATCCCGGGCTGCACCATCTCCACCTCGGGGAACGGATCGTTCGCGGCCGCGGCGCCCCGGGCATGTCCATTGGCGTGTGGATGCGTGTGCTTGTGCGTCGAAGTCATACCTTGCCCTTCGGCTCTCTGGGTAAGCCCAGTCCCCGCTCAGCGATCATGTTCCGCATGATCTCGTTGGTTCCTCCAGCGATCGTCCACGCCCGAGCGTAAAGGAAGGAGTCCTGCCAGCGCCCATCCTCCTCGCTCAGCTTGTCCCCCTCAACCAGCATGGAACGGGGCCCCAGCAGGGCTAACGCTGTCTCGGCGATCTCCAGGTTCAGCTCGCTGAACCAGATCTTCGAAATAGGGGCGTCGGCCGCAGAGATCTGCCCGCGAGTCGCTTTGGTGGCCATGCGTTGGCCCAGGTGGCGCTGGATCCGCGCCCGGGCGACGAGCTGTCCGAGCTGTTGGCGCTCGGCGCTGTCCATAACCCGTGTTCGGGCATCTCGGTCGTGAACCACCTTGATGAGCCGAAGCACCGGGTCGCCTCCGCCACCGCCACCTCCGACCCCGGAGCGCTCCTCCACGAGACTGGCTCCGGCCACCTTCCAGCCCTCGCCGGGTGCGCCGATGACGTTGGCCGCGGGAATACGCACCTCGTCGAAGAACACCTCGTTGAAATCGGTCGTTCCCGTCATTTCCCTGAGCGGGCGGACATCCACGCCGGGACTGTGCATGTCGAGGATGAACGCCGTGATGCCAGCAGCGCCCGACACCGGTTCCGTGCGGGCCAACAGGTAGCCGTAGTCGGCCCATTGGGCCCATGTACTCCAGACCTTCTGGCCCGACACGACGTAGGAGTCGCCATCGCGGACGCCGCGGGTCTGTAGCCCGGTGAGATCGCTGCCGGCGTCGGGCTCGCTGAACAGTTGGGTCCAGATGTGGTCCCCCCGCGCCATAGGCGGGAAGTAGCTCGCTCGCTGCTCATCAGAACCGAAGTGTTTGAGGGCACCAGCCACCAGCGGGTTTCCCAGAACGAACGGAACGCCCGCTCGGGCCAGCTCCTGCTCGAGAATGCGCTGTTCGAACGGGTCTCCTCGGTCGGTCCGGAAGCGATCTAAGACGTAGCCGGCGTCGCAAATGGTGCGGGCGTACGAGCGCAACCTCTCTACGTCGCTGGCCAGGTCGGGCACACGAACCCCGGTGCGTTGTTTCCACTCCAACGTGGGCTTGTGCTCGACGAGGAAGGCGCGCAACGCGGCGCGATAGTCGTCGTAGCCCTGCGGGATGGCGCTGACGGTCACGTCCATCGGTTCACGCTCCGGCCTCCTCGAGCATCCCGAACTCAGTCGCGAAAAGCAACCGGTTGCGGTGCCACGCCCCGTCGCCGTAGAGCACCTGGTTGACCTTGGCCCGGCGCACGAAGAGGTGGACGTCGTGCTCCCAGGTGAACCCGATCCCACCATGCAGTTGCAGGGATTCGCCGGCCAAGTGCGCGAAGGCATCGTCCACATAGGCTCCTGCGGTGTCGACCGCCAGATCGGCGTCCTCGAACCCGTCGCCGTAGGCCAACGCGGCGTACTCGGCGGCCACCCGCATCGCTTCGAGTTGTATCTGCATATCGGCCAACCGGTGCTTAATGGCCTGGAAGCTCGCAATCGTCCGCCCGAACTGTTCCCGTCTCTTCAGGTACTCGACCGTCTCCTCGAAGAGCACCTCTGCCGCGCCGACCGATTCTCCGGCTTGCAGGATGGTGGCCACGTGGAGGCACGCGGTCATCACCGACCAGCCCTTGTGGGATCCCGGCAGATGGAGGTCATCCTTCAGCTCATTGCCCTCGGGCACGATGACGCCGTCAAATGTCAGCTCGGAGAAACGCCGCGTGAGATCGAGACCGGACAGGGTCCGTGCACCGAGTCCCCGGGCATCCGTCGGAACCAGGAGGTTGACGAGCCCGTCGGGCTGTTGGGCCGCGACGAGGAGGAACGACGCTTCGCCTCCTCCCTGTACGTACCGCGAGATCCCATCGAGGCGCCATGCTCGGCCGTCGCGGGAGGCGTGGACGGCGACGGCCGCCGGCTCGGGCGTCCCGTCCCCGCTCTGGCACCAGGCGGCGGTCGTTTCCCCCCGTGCCAATCCGGGCAAGTAGGCCGCCTGTTGGGCGTCACTTCCAAACCTGGAGATGGCGGCCGCGACGACGTTCGTCGGGACAAACGGCCCTGGGTTGAGTTCCCGGCCGAGTTCCTCGGCCAAGGCCATCAGGTCGATCATTGGCTGCTCGGTGACGCTGCCACCTCCGTACTCCTCGGGCACCAGCATTGCGGTCCAGCCCAGCTCGGTTCCCCGTTTCCACAGCTCCCGGTCGAAGGGATCCGCTTCCTCCATGACCCGCCGCACGTCCGCGCGCGACTGGTGTTCGGCCAGGAAGCGGCGCGTGGTTGAACGCAGCAGTTCCTGTTCCTCCCCAAAGCCGAAGTCCATTGACGAACGATTCCCTTCCTGTCGCGGTACGCGCTCGCTAAATGCTTCGCTCGGCGGTAGCCCAGTACTCATCTCGCAGCAAGCGCTTGTACAGCTTGCCTCCGTCTGTACGGGGCAGCTTCTCGCGGAAGTCCACCGAACGCGGGCACTTGTAGCGGGCCATTCGCTCCTGGCAGAACGCAACCAGGTCGCCGGCGAGCGCCTCAGAGGGTTCCACACCCTCGATCACCTCGACCACGGCTTTCACCGACTCGCCCCACTCGGGATCGGGAACACCGATCACCGCGACGTCGCCGACCATCGGATGGGCGGCGAGCACGCCCTCGACCTCGGCTGGGTAGATGTTGACACCGCCGCTGATGATCATGTCCTTGGCCCGGTCGCAGATGAAGAGGTAGCCGTCCGGGTCCATGTAGCCGATGTCACCCAACGTGAAGGCCCTGCCCCGGGTCACCGACGCGGTGAGTTCCGGATCATCCTTGTAGGCGAATGTGCTCTCTCGTTCGGGCTCGAGGAAGACGCCGCCGATCTCTCCGCGTGGCAGCTCGCGTCCCTCGTCGTCCAGGATCTTCACCTTCATGCCGGCCACGGAGCGGCCGACCGTGCCGGGCTTCTCGAGCCACCGGTAAGGCTTTGCGATGGTGGCCGCACCCTCCATGCCACCGTACGTTTCCCAGATGACGGGCCCCCACCACTCCATCATCTGCTTCTTGACCTCGAGCGGACAGGGAGCAGCAGAATGCACGACAACCTGCAGGCTCGAGACGTCGTACCTGTCCCTCGTGCTCTCAGGCAGTCGGAGGAAGCGCACGAACTGGGTCGGCACCATGTAGGCCGTAGTGACTCGGTGCCGGTCGATCAAAGCCAGTGTCAGCTCGGCGTCGAACCGGCCCACGATGGCGAGGGCCTGTCCCACGTTCAGTGCGCCGAGATAGAAACCCTGGCAGCCGCCGTGATGCATCCCCGCCGACACCAGGTGGACGCCTTCGTAGGGCAGGAACTGGAACGTGTGACCGAAGCTCTTCGCCCGATCGGCCGCCACCGAAGGATCAATCTTCGACGCGCTCGGCCGAACAACGGCCTTTGGCTGCCCGGTCGTTCCCGACGAATATGAGATCGGGATGCCCAGGCGACGGTCAGCAGGTTCTGTCAGCGGATGGCCTTGGATGATCGATTCGTCGCTTGCCCATTCAGGTATCGGGCCACCGACGGAGACGCGCAGCCTGATCGAACCGGTCCCGTTCAGCTGGTCGGCTCTGTCGGCGAAATCGGCATGGAGCACGACGGCCAACGCGCCGGAATGATCGACGATCCGCTGGATCTCAGTCCCTGACAATGCCGGGTTGAGCGAGATTGTCTGGAAACCGCCCTCCTGCGCCGCCAGTTGCCAGATCACGATGTCTGCGTCGTTTGGCAGCGCAAAGGCCACGATGTCTCCCGCCCCGAGGCCATGGGCGCGCAACGCATGGACCAATTGATGAGCTCTGCCCGCCAACTCGCCGAAGGACAGCGTGAGTCCGGACGGAGACGCCACGATGGCTGGGATCTCGGGCCGGTCGTCCGCGATGTACCAGAATCCCAGCCGCTGGTCCCAGGGGTGCTTCATCGGGAATAGAGTATACCGATAATGGGTCTTGCCCACCGCACGCTGGGACGATCGAGCGCGGGTTCGACGCCGGAGCCCTGCTGTTGGGTCTTTGACGTCGACGGATCGCTGGTGGATTCGCTCTCTGGCACATCGCTCCGGCCGGGGGCCCGCGCCCTCCTGGCCCATCTGGCGGCCCGAGACGACCGGGTGCTGTGCTGGAGCGCCGGCGGGCAGGAATACGCCGCAGAGAGGATCGCCCAATTCGGGTTGGACAGCTTCGTCAGCGGCTGCTTCGGCAAGGACCGACGCGACGAGTCGGGCTTCTACGTCACGTCGCACCTGCCGCTGGGAGCTGGGCCGTCCGTGTTCGTGGACGACCGGCCGGAGGACTTGGCCCCCGGCCTCACCGTCGTCGCCCTCCAGCCCTACCTGGCTGAGGACCCCCATGACCGCGGCCTCGAGCGAATGGCACGGCTGGTCGGACTCGCTCATGACCCTTGACTCTCCCGCCAGGGGAGACACGAGAATCGTTGCATGGGATCAATCCCCAAGATCATCGAGCGGTACGTCGCGGCGTCGCGGACGGAAGTCTGCTGCCCGTGGTTGGCCGCGCGAGCGACTAAGCCCTCACGGCATCCACCAGACCCCAGGCCAGCGCCGTCTCGGCGTCGATGGGACGACCCGAAAAGCCGAGCCATGCAGTCCGATGACGGCCGATGCGGCGCGGAAGGCTCACTGTTCCCCCCGCGCCCGGTACCAGACCCAAACCGATCTCAGGCAGCGCGATCTGCGTATCGGGCGCTGCGATCACGCTGTCGGTGAACGCCGCCAGCTCAATGCCCGAGCCGAACGTGGTGCCCTGGATGTAGGTCGTCGTCGGCTGCGCTAGACGCGCCAGCACCCTGGGCACACTTCGTTCCAGCCGGATCAGGTGGGCCGAGGCGGGATCGGACCGGGTGCCGAACTCGTTCAGATCACCGCCCGAGCAGAAAGCGCGGCCCTCACCGCGCAGCTCGACGTTCGTGATGCTCGGATCTGCGGCCGCAATAGTCAGCGCCTCGACCAACGCGTCGCGCATGCGGGCGTCGAGCGCGTTCAGTCGCTGGGATCTGGTGAGGGTGACGGCGAGCGTGTCGCCCTTTCGCTCGACTCGAAGCCGGGGCCCGTCGTCGCCCTCGACGCTGGTCACAGGGCGGGCCGCCCGCCAGGATTCGAACTCAGGCCCGGACTGGAGCACCGAGTACGCCGACGATTCGGCCACGAGCCCGTCCTCCAATGTGCGGCGCGCGTGTCCCCGGAGGAGCAGGGCCAAGGTCGTCGCGGCGATCGGATGGGCCTCGAGATTTGCCGTAATGGCTTCGAGCACGGGATCACCTTCGGCGATGAGGACGTCGCACAGTTGGGCCCACCGCTGAGCAGGCTCGGCGCGGAGGACCCCCACGATGACGAACGGAAGGCTGGTGAATCGTTCGATCGCCTCCTCACTCGGCGTGTGCCAGGCATCGCTCAGGTCCGCGATCACTGCTCCGCTGCGCTCGGATGGAAGCGGTCCCGCCAGCTCATCGAGGAGCGCGTCAGCACTGAGGATGTCGAGGATCGCGAGACGTTACCCTGCGGTGATGCCGGACCCGATGCTGCAGCGATGGGCGGCGAGCGGCCTGATGGCACTGACCGGGTCGACGGCACAGCCGCTGGGGCCTCCTTCAGGGTTGCCCGAGAAACTCGATCAACTCGCCGACCCCTTCCCGGGACTCGATGCGCTGGCTCTCCTCGGCGAGCGCGCCGCCTTGATGGGTCTATGGCGCCGTGGCTCGACGAGCTGTGGCGGGAGCTGCCACCTGCTGCCGAGCGCGGCGGACTGGGTCGCTGTCTCCTTGCCGCGGGAGGAGGATCGCGAGCTCATACCCGCTTGGCTCGAGCTCTCCTCGCCGCCGACGACGGAGCCCGCCGCATGGTCTGCCGTCGACGACAGGCATTGGCGAGAGGCGACTCGGCGTCGCTGCTCGAGCGAGCCAGGTTGCTCGGGCTCCCCGTGGCCCGGCTCGGCGAAGCGGCCGCGCCGGGTGTCGTGTCGACGCGGCTGGGAGACGCTCCGGTGCGCTCAGGACCCGAAGGCCTCCTGGTGATCGATCTGTCCTCCCTGTGGGCCGGTCCGCTCTGCGGCGACCTGCTGGCTCGAGCCGGGGCGCAGGTGATCAAGGTGGAGTCGTTGGTCCGGCCCGACGGTGCCCGCCGGGGTCCCGCACCCTTCTTCGACCTCCTTAACGGGTCGAAGCGATCCGTCGCCCTCGACTTCAGACGATGCCGGCCAGCGCGAACTGCTGGGACGTCTCGTGCGCGCGGCCGATGTCGTCATCGAAGCCAGCCGGCCACGCGCCCTCGAGCAGCTCGGCATCATCGCTGCCGACATGCTGGTCAGCGGACCGCGGCTCTGGATCTCCATCACCGCCTACGGCCGCCGCGGTGAGGCTGGAACTCGTGTCGGATTCGGTGACGACGCCGCCGTCGCGGGCGGGCTCGTCGCATGGTCGGATGGCAGTCCCGTGTTCTGCGGCGATGCCATCGCCGATCCGCTCACCGGATTGACCGCGGCGGCTCGAGGCATCGAGACACTCCAGGCCGGCGGGCGCTGGCTGCTCGACATCGCGATGGCCGGCGTTGCTGCGTCGTTCGCCGGGCCGACGACCCCGATCCGGAGGAGTGGTGCCCGCGTCACCGATCGGCGCGTCCGCCCGCCCACGCCGCACCGCCCATGGGCGCCGACACGGCCGCCGTGCTGGCCGAGCTCGGTCTCGACGGCTGAACTAGCGCGACGGCTACCCGACGCGCTACGAGTTCCCGAGTCCCCACTGTCGCCGGTATCTCCGCTATCGCCTGTCGATCAGTTGCCGGAGTTTCCGGTGTTCCCCGACTCGCCCGTGTTCCCTGAATCGCCTGTGTTGCCCGAGCTCCCCGTGTCTCCGGTGCCCCCGATCACGCCGGGTTCGCCCGAGTTACCGGACATGATCGTCGGCGGCGTCGTGTCCGAGTTGCTCGAGGAGCTGCACGCTGCGAGGGCGAGCGGTATCGCGAGGAGCGCACAGGCGACCAGCATCCTTCGCTTTCTCATGGCGAGCCCACCTGTCCCCGTGTTCGCAAGGAGGTCAAACGTAGCTCGACCAGGTCTTTCGCGGCCGTTCGATGACTATCCGAAAAGATCCTGCGTCAGATGTCGATTCGTACGACTCCCGTTCGACGCTCTGCCAGAGTGAGACGAAAGACGTCTCAGTGACGAGGAATGGAGACCATCATGCGGTTTCTCGGATACACCCTGGGCGACGAGTCGGCCATGCCGACCGAACCCCCGTCTCCCGAGGTCTACGAAGCGATGGACGCGTTCGTGGAAGAGGCCGACAAGGCGGGCGTCATCGTCGCCACCGGCGGGATCGCACCGACCGCCATGGGGGCGAAGGTCACGCTGAAGGATGGTGAGTTCACCGTCGTCGACGGGCCCTTCACGGAGGCCAAGGAGATCATCGGCGGTTGGGCACTGCTCGAATGCCGCGACCTGGCGGAGGCGATCGAGTGGACCAAGCGGTTCCTCGGCGTGCTCGGCGAAGGCGAGACGCGGGTGCGCCCGGTTTTCGGGCCGGAATGACCACCTGAGCTGCCCGGTGGTTGAATCGGTGGCGTGCCGGCCGCCGATTCGACCACCGCGATCGAAGCGGTGTACCGGATTGAGTTTCCCCGGGTGGTCGCCGTTCTCGCCCATGATGGTGCGTGACCTGGACCTGGCGGAAGAGCTGGCCCAGGAGGCGCTCGTCGATGCGTTGCGCCAGTGGCCCCGGGACGGGACGCCACGAAACCCGGGCGCGTGGCTCACTGCCGTCGGGAAGCGCAGGGCGGTCGACCGGATCAGGCGGGATCGCAACCTGGCCCGCAAGTACGCACTGCTCGGGCAGGAGGCAGCGCAGACGCCGGATCAACGACATGGTGGCCGAAGCCGACGACGAGGAGTCCATTGAGGACGATCGCCTCCGGCTGATCTTCGTGTCATGTCACCCGGTGGTCCCGGTGGCCGGACGGGTCGCACTGACGCTGCGGCTCGTCGGCGGGCTGAGCGTTCCCGAGATCGCCCGCGCCTACGTCGTACCCGAAGCCACCATCGCCCAGCGCATCGTCCGAGCCAAGAGGTCCATCGCTCGAGCGGGGGTCCCCTTCGAGGTGCCGTCCGGCCCGGACCGTGTCCTGCGACTCGGTGCCGTACTCGAAGTGATCTACCTCGTCTTCAACGAGGGACACTCGGCCACGGCGGGCGAAGGCTGGGTTCGAGCGGATCTCTGCGCCGAGGCGCTTCGCCTGGGCCGTGTGCTGGCGGGCCTCATGCCCGACGAAGCCGAGGTGCACGGTCTCGTCGCGCTGATGGAATTCCAGTCGTCACGTTTGGGCGCCCGCATCGGACCCACGGGCGAGGCTGTCTTGCTGTTGGATCAGGACCGGCGCACCTGGGACCAGCTCCTCATCCGGCGCGGTATCGACGCACTGGCTCGCGCCGACGGTCTCCAGCCCACCCGCGGCCCCTACGCGCTGCAGGCGGCGATCGCGCGCCTGCCACGCCCGAGCCGTTCTGGCCGAGGAGACGGATTGGCATGAGCTGGTTGCCCTCTACACGGAGCTGGCCCAGCTGGCCTCCTCGCCGATTGTGGAACTGAATCGCGCGGTGGCCGTCTCCATGGCGATCGGGACCGGAGCCGGCACTCGCCCTGGTCGACGCGCTCGTCGCCAGCGGCAGCCTCGCTCGCTACCACCTTCTGCCCAGCGTGCGCGGTGACTTGCTGGACCGGCTCGGACGCCGTGAGGAGGCAGCGACCGAGTTCGACAAGGCCGCGTTGCTGGCCGGGAACGACCCCGAACGCGAGCTCTGCCGCGCCCGCGCCGCGGCCTGTCGTGCCGCCGGCAGCCTGGCGCTAACGACGAGACGTCCGGCTGACCCGGGACGAGGCGGACCGGGCCCACCACGGCTGGAGTTGCAGCCGGACCGGCGGCAACGTGCCGTAGACCAGGACCGCCTGGCCCCGGCCCAGACAGCGGAGTTCCTCGGGAGGGAGGAGGCGCCGTGAGCTCGTGGTCGACGTCGTCGAGCGGGCCCCGCGGGGGTCCCGGGTCACCGACGGCTGCGTCACTTCCTCGTCTCCGACCAACCGGCTGGCGTACTCGAGCGTCTCGGGGTCGGCGATGCCCGGCAAGAAGAGCTTCGCCCGATGGTTGTTGAGCACCGTCGGAGCCCGAGAGCCGTAGCGTCCCTTCACCTGCGCCAGGTCCTGCCAGATGGTCACCAGTTGAATCCCGTGGGAGGCGCAGGTCGCGGCCAGCCCGTCCAGCTCGGGCAAGGGGGCGATATGCGCCGCTTCGTCGAGCACCACCAACAACGGTGGGTCCAGTGGTCGTCCCGACCGGGTCGCTCGCTCGAACGCAGTCCCGAGCACGTGTTGGGTCAGGGCGCAGAAGTAGCCACGAAGCCGCCGCTGATCGTGGGCGGGTGCGCACAGGTAGAGGGTGTGCGGGCCGTCGAGCAGTCGGTCAGGCTCGAATGAGTCGGCCAGTCCCGTCTCGGTCACCTGCGCGAAGGGCGCCAGGACGGTCTCGGTCGTCGTCGACACCGAGCTGCGCGTCCGCTCGTCGCGGCACCAGGAGGCCTGCGCCGCGGCCAGCGCCTCGGTGGGCCCGCCCCGCTCGAGAATGTCGGCGACCTCAGTCACCTCCTGCGTGTCGACCCACCGCACGACGTCGGCCATGGTGCGGCGATCGCGGGCTGCGGCCAGGAGCAGCGGGGCAAGGAACTTGGCCGCCGTGGCGTACCAGAACTCTCCATCGGCCGTCGTCCCGTCGGCCTTCGCCGTCTCGCAGAGATCGGAGGCCACCCGGCAGGCCCGACGCCAATCGGCGCAGCCCGAAAGCGGGGACCAGGTGCTGGCCGGCAAGCCGGTGCTCGCCGTGGGATCGATGCACCACACCTGCCCCCGACGCATGCGGGCGAGACGAGAGTCGCGTACAAGGTCGCCCTTGACGCTGGCCGCCACCACGGGTCCGGGCCAATCGAGAATGGCCGGCAACGCCAGGCACGTCGTCTTCCCACTCTGGGTCGGGCCGACGACGACGAGCGACTGGGCCGCCTCTGCGGCAATGGTGGTCGCCGAAAAGCGGCCCGGGAGCCGCCCGAGCGCCAGACGACCCGATGGCGGGGCATCGGGCCGGAAGGCCACGGTGCGCAACTCGCGCCGGCGGGCCCAGCGGGCTCCCCGGCGGGTGCGACGCGAGCCGGTGGGTCGGCGCCGCACGTCGCCGTACGAAATGCCGGCCACCAGCGCGCCACCCAAAGCGAGCGGCAACACCAACGTTTCGATGCCCGCCACGGCCAGCCCTACCGGCCGACCATCGCCGCATCGGTGTCAGCGATGGCGCGCTCGGCGGCGCTCAAACGGTGCTGCACCAGGAACGAACGCTGCCCGACCTTCCACAGGGCGACGCCCCTCCGCAGTTGGGGGAGCAGTTCGGTCTCGGTCGCCGACAGCGAAAGCAACTCGCCTGCCACCTCGAGCTCGCCGGGCGACTGCGCGTAGACCACCCGAGTCTCCGAGTCCGCCAACAGGCCCTGAGCCAGGGCGACTTGTTCGGAGTCCGACGCTCCGACCGAGCGCAGATCGGAGACCCGGTGGAGGACGGCCACGTTGGACACCCCGAAGGCCCGCGACAACTTCCAGGACGACTGCAGCCAGCGGGCCACACCGAGGTTGGAAAGGATGGCCCAGGCTTCGTCGACCACGAGGAAGGTCTGCTGGCCTGCCGCTGCCGTTCGGGTGAGCGCCGCCTGCAACCACGCCGTGGCGCACGCCATGAGGACACCAAGCGCAGCCGACGAGTACAGGGCGGAGAGGTCGAGGACCACCAGCGGCGCCGCCAGGTCCAAGTCCGCCGTCGTCGGTCCGTCGAACATGCCGCGCAGGTCACCGTGGACGAGGCGACGGAGTTCGAGCGCAACGTCGCGCCCGTCCTCGAGCAGTTCGTGCACCTGCGTCCGCAACATCCGGGCCGCCTCGGGGTCGGGTGACAACAGCGCGTCGACCACCACGGGAACGGTGGGAACAGTCTGACGGCGGGCGGCCTGGCCCAATGCCACCTCGAGCGCCGCCCGCTCGCGGGGGCCAGGGTGCGGCCCAGACATGCCGCGCCGAGCGAGGCCAGCAACTCCATGCGCCGCGGGCCGTCACGTCCTGGGCTTCGGTGCGGCCATCACCTTCTGGACCCGGGTCGAGCGGGTTGAGCCGGATGGCCCCTCCCGGCCTGAGCGCCACCGGGCGCACGCCCCAGGCGTCGGCCAGGTCGCCGTACTCACCTTTGGGGTCGACCACCCAGGCCCGCCGCCCGAACACGGCCTCGCGCCAGAGGAACGTCTTGACGAACGCGCTCTTGCCCCGTCCGATCTGCCCGAATACCACCATGTTCGGGATTGGAGACGATTCCCGCCGCATAGAGCTCGAAGGGGTCGAAGACGAAGGACCCGCCCAACAGGTCGTCACCGATCACCACCCCCCGCCCACCCAGGCCGGCCTCGGCAATGAAGGGGTAGGCCGCTCCGAGGTTGCGGGTGGTCACCTGGTGGGCCGGGAGCCGTGGTTGTCGTTCCCTCATCTCGGGTGAACGGTCGTCGTCGTGCGTTCCCGCTCCGTTACCTTGGCGTCGCCCCGACCGCGGTCAAGGTCGGGGGGAAGGTGGACACTGAAATGAGCGAGACCGAAGGTCCGCCCCGGTCACTGGTGGCAACGCTGGCGACACTGACGGTGATCGGCGGCTTCCTCGATGCCGTGAGCTACCTCGGGCTCGGGCACGTCTTCACCGCCAACATGACGGGCAACGTCGTCCTGGTGGGCTTCGCCGCGGCCGGCGCGCCCGGTTTCTCGGTCCAGGCCAACCTCTGCGCGCTCGGCTGCTTCGTGATCGGCGCCCTCGCGGGAGGAAGGATCGACCGCCTGGTCGGATCGCATCGGACCACCCTGGTCGTCGAAATGACCATTGAGGGATTCCTCATTTCCGTGGGGGCAGTCATCTGCGCCTGCGTGTCGGGGATCGGTGCCGGCTGGGCCCGCTACGTCATCATCGCCGTGCTCTCCTTCGCCATGGGCATGCGGAACGTCAGTGTGCGTCGCATGGGCGTCGACGGCATGACGACCACCGTGCTCACCACGACGCTCACCGGACTCATTTCGGACTCGGCCCTCGCCGGCGGGACCAGTCCGAACACCGCCCGCCGCGCCACCTCCGTGTTCTGCATGTTCGCCGGGGCGCTGGCGGGCGCCGCCCTCCTGCTCCATGTCAGCGCAGCGTGGGCGTTGGGCGTCGCCGCGTTGCTCGCCTTCGGCGCGGCCGGTTACTTCGGGCATCAGGAGCCACTTCGCCTCCGAGCCGCGCACTGACCGCGGCCGCAAAGCATCCGCTTAGGCGACGCCGAGCCTCTCGAACTGCTCGTCCGGTGCCTCGACAGCCCGCAACGCCACCCGGAGCAACTCGACCATGTCCTTCTCGAATCGGTGGCCGACAAGGTTTTCCTCTTCGAGCGGGATCATTCTCCAGGTCGAAGAGGAAATGTGCGTCCACGGTGTTCTGGCCGACCCAGAACGGAAGCCGATCGCCCGGCTCATAGGGCTGGCGGATCACCGGTATCTGCGAAGCCGGCATGAAATCGAGCCGGGCCCGCCCGTCGGGTGGGGGAAGCCGGACCTCGTCCTCCAGCCCGTGGACGGGCATGGTGGACCACCGATTCGACCACATCGATAGCGGGAAGTTCTCGCCGTCGGATCCACGGGCGTACTTGCGGCGCCCGTCGGTCACCTGCACCCAGTTGCCGAACACCCCGCCGAGCGCCCAGTCCCGTACTCGGTCCACCTCGCCGCGCAAGAGCGGCGCCAGCGACGCGCCGTGCGCGACACCGCGGGGCACGACGCCGAACACGTCGGCAATGGTGGCGTGCAGATCCACGTTGGTGGTGAGCGCAGCGCACACTCCCGGGGAGATGCCGGGCCAGTGCACCAGGAGCGGCGTGTGACCGAGCGGCTCGAACTGCATCACACCGGGCTTGCCCCAGATGTCCTTCTCTCCCAGGTAGTGACCGTGATCGGTGCAGACGACGACCGCGGTGCTCTCCCAGAGGTTGCGCTCGGTCGAGCGCGTCGAAGACCTGGCCCACCCAGTGGTCGATCATGGAGAGCTTGGCGCCGTAGTTGGCCCGGATCTGGCGCCCCTCTCGCTCGCTCAGGCGGCCGGCGGCGACCGCTCCGACGTCGTAGGGCGGCCAGATGACGAGGTCACCCTCCCAGTCCGGGTCGTAACGGCCGGCCCAGGGTTCGGGGGTGTCGAACGGCTCGTGCGGGTCGAACTCGTCGACGAACAGGAGGAAGGGTTCGTCCGGTGGTGCGCCGCGGCGCAGCCAGTCGGCGGCCGTGCGCATGGTGCGCGGACCGGGAAAGTCCTCCTCGGCGCGGAAGAACGTGCGGGACTGGTCGTAGGGTCGGTCGAGCGCCCCGGTCATGCCGAGGCGTTGCCAGTACCAGGCGCCGCCCCGCGCCGGTAGCGCCGGCGCGCCCACGTAGCTCGGGTCCGCGAACGTGCGCCACGGATCACCCTCGTGCCCGCGCACGTAGTCCCAGGCGGTGAAGTCGGTGTGGTAGTTCTCCCCGCCCGTCTCGAAGAGGTGCGGGTGGTCCGAGACGAGCATGGTCGTCACGCCGGCCCGCCGCAGTTGCGCCGTGATCGGCTCCTCCCAGATCTCTATCGACCCCCACGGCCGCCACAGGAAGTCGAGGGACGCCGCAGAGGATGTCGTGGCGCGCCGGCATGCAGGGCAGTGAACCGGTGACGTGGGAGGTGAAGCGGACCGACCGGGCCGCGAAGGCGTCGAGGTTGGGCGTGTCGAACTCGGTGCCGCCGTAGCTCCCGAGCATGTGCCGGTTCAGGCTGTCGAGCAGCAGCACCACCAGGTTGCGCGGGGACGCGGGATCGGCCACGCCGGCCATCGTAGGTGGGCCGTTCATCGCAGCCCGCGACAGAAGGGCAGGGTGCATGTGTAGGCCGACGCCTGGTCTCCGTAGAGACGCCGGAGGGCGAGGCGGCTCTGCCCGGCGGCGTGCTGCACCGCGTCGACGACGGACTCGAGCTCCTCGACGGACGGGGCGGAAACCGTGAGGTAGCCCGAGTAGCGGAACGACGCATGTCCCTCGGCCAGCTCGGCCTCGCGCCGGGCCAGAACCTCGGACTCGCGGGCCTGGCGGGCCGTCGAGACGAATCCACCCCGACGGCGGAGCTCGGCGTCGGCCAGATCGGCAGTCCGGGACGCCTCCACCTTGCGCAACGCCACGTCCGAGCCGAGCGGAGCCATCACGACGGCCAAGCGTCGCCCGCGTCGCGCCCAGCAGCAGGGGAGCAAGAAAGTCGCTGCGCACCTCGACCCGCGGCCACTCGGCCACCCAGAAGGTCGCGTGCACCATGCCGTCGACCTGGACGCGAGGACCAACGCTCCTCCATCGCCATCGGCCAGGGATCGCCCTCGGACCAGTCGGATCCGGCGGACACCACGAGCGGCTCGTAGCTCCGGAGCATGCACGTGCGCCAGGGCGTCGGACCCGAGCACCGCGTCGACCTGCACCTCGGCGTCGCCGAGCTGGCGGACCAACGAACCGAGCTCACGGGCGAGCGCGGCGCACCCGACCTCGATCGACTTGGTCATCCGCACCTGCACGGCCAGCACGAGATCGTGGGTACACGCATGCGAGTCGATGTCCCCGAGAAGCGACTCGTACGACGCGGTGCACGCCGACGAGGCACCCGGGTCAGCGGCCCCGGCCAAGTAGTCCCGCACCCCGCGCCCGTCGTCGGGGAACGTGGCAGCAACCCACTGCACACGATGGACCGGCGAACCCTCCCGGGCCAGCGAAGCCAGCACCGACGACCAGGCTCCGACTCGACGGTCCTGTTCGTCGGCCGCGAGGAGGGCGAAGCTGCGGCCGCGGACGGCGAGCGCCGCGGTGAGCGTGCGCGCTCGCGAGTCGTGGATCACTCCCATGCCGTGCCAGCCGGTCTGGAGGAGACGCAGACCGCGGAATGCGCCCAGGGGCCGTCGCCCCGGCCAACCCACTCGGCGAGCCGCCCAACACACCGTGACCGGCAACCACTCGTCCCCGGTCCGGGCCGCCACCGGCACGGTGGCGAGCGCGCCAAAGAGCACGAGGATGCCGATCGCCGCGGCCACGCCTGCGGCGTCGGGCTGCCAGCGCAGCGCCAGAACGCCGAGCAGGAGCCCGATGGCCACGGTAACGATCTGTCCCGCCCTCCAGCCGGCAATCCCACCGCCTCGTTCGCGTGGACCGAAGCGATAGCGCTGGCCCGGTTCCCGGCTCACGCCCCCTCCTCCGGCCGTTGCCCGGGGGGCCAGGCCGGCGGGAGGGCATCTGATCTGCTTGCCGTGTTCGTCGTGCCCCATGTACCAGCGCCCTTTCCGGGCACCGGAGTGCCCATGAGGTATTCACCGGCCGGCACCCCCTCCCACATCCAGGCGTCCTCGGGCCCCGTGGGCCCGGGCGCGCGAATTCCGGTCCTCGGAGTCGCCCTGGACGGGGCCGCCGGCGTCTGATCGCTCGACGCACCACCCTCACCGCCGGAGCCATCCGGACCGCCCGAACCACCCCCGCCCCCCTCGCCGCCCTCCTCGTCCTCGGGCTTCCAGCCGATGATCGGCTTGGGACCCTTGGGCGGCGGCGGAGGCGCCGGCCGTTGACCGGACAGGACCTCCTCGAAGATCCGGGGTGACTCGTCCTCCCACCTTCCGTCGGCTTGCTGGCTCGCGCTGTCGATCACCGACCGCCGCCTGTCTTCGTCACTGGTCCCGCCGCCTGACGCGCCGTCTGCCGCCGCCAACAATCGTGCGCTCCCCAGCGCCTGCAGGCCTTCACCAAGTGCGTGCTGCGCTGCCGTTCGGGCCACCCTGGTCATGGCGCCCGTGCCGCGCTGGCGCAGGCCTTCGAGGTGGCCGACTGCACCCGCCTCGACCGCGGGGATCATCCGCAGGATGGCGAAGGGGACAAAGGTGGCGATGACGAGCAGGGCCCCGCCCGCCAGCACGGACGAGAAACCCGAGCCGTGGTCACCCGAGCCGGCGCTGCCCGAGGAAACGGCACCCGCGGCCAGACTCAACGTGGCGACGATGACGAATTTGGACAGGATCGAGCGCGGCGAGCGTCTCGACCAGGCGGCGGCACCAATGGGAGACCGCCGGCCAGACCAGGGTGGCCAGCGCGAGCGGCAGGAACAGAACCGCGACGTACACCGCGGCGGCTCGGATGAGCAGTTCCAACCAGAGCACGAAAGCGGCCACGGCAATGAGCAGCGCCAGAAGGAGGAGCACGAAGCTGGCCACGGTCGGGTCCGACGCCGCCGCAGCGAGCCCCGTGGTCAGCCCGCTCAACAACGACGTCACGTCGGCCCCGGTTCCTCCCGCCACGGCATCGCTCATGGCGTCGGTGGCCGAGAGGCAGAGGACCACGATCTGCACCGCCACCACGCCCAGCAACAGCGCCAACGGCAGCTGGACCAGGAAGGAACGGACGAGTTGCCCCGGGTCGCGCCGCAGCACGGCCTGGAGAGTCGAGAGCAACAGCAGCGGCAGGACGACGACCCCGGCGAGGGCCGTCATGGCTCCGTAGTGGGCCTGGAACCAGGCCGCGCCGATATCAACCGACGTGGTGCTCGTCAGCACGTCGCCCACCTGGGCCAGCAGCCACTCCGCCCCGCTCGCCACCCATTGACTGATGTCACCCAGGACGGACTCGAATCCCGCCGACGCGGCACTGCCGGCCTGGCAGACGGGATTGAGCGCGTCGATACCGGGACAACCTGTTGCCAACACGAACCGGACCTCAGTGGAGGTTGACGCCGGTGTGGAAGAAGAAGTTGATGATCGGTGGCGCAGCGCCAATGAGCAGTGCGGCGAGTCCCGAGACCAATACCGCTCGGCGACCGATGAGTGACTGCTGGAAGTTCTGGGCGTGCACACCCAGCGCCCAGGCGGCCGCACCGATCACCAGTCCGGCCAACGCCGCGATGAGAGCCCAGGCCCCGAGCCCGTTCGTGAGGGTCTGCAGCGTCCCTCCCCCGGGCAACGCATTGATGTCGGGGTTCAGTGAGACGTCGGCCAGGTGCCAGAGCATGCGTTGCCCTCCGTGATGTCTGCCTGCCCCGGACGCTCCGGGGCCGCTGTTCACCGAAGTGAACGGTTGGCGCGGCGGTCGCCGGTACCGCAGGCTCTTGTACGCCGCGGACCGAGAATTCGGGTCGACGGACCGCGATTCGGGTTGCAATGCGATGTCGTTTCCCGACCGCTTCCTCCGACGCCGGGGCACCAGTTCGGCAACCGGCATGAGCCCGCACCCCCCGGACCAGCGGTGACGGGGCACCGATCCTTCCCATCAGGCTCTTGGACCGGGCTGAGCGGGGCGAAAGCCCCGGTGTCAAACGTTCGCCCCGCCCCCGCGCGCCCTGTCATATTGGGGATGTGCCAGCCAGCGACCTCTTGGGCGAGGTGAACCTCAGCCAGACGCAGGCGATCGTCGCCGTGGCTGCAGCCGCCCTGGCCCTGGTCCTGGTCGGGCTGATCGCCGCACTCCTCGGACGACGGTCCGGACGCCGGGCGATCTCACAGCGGGTTTCCGCGCTGGGGACCCGCCTCGGGCTCGACCCACCCCGTGACGAGTACAACATCGAGACCTCGTTGGCCTACCTCGAACAGGTCACCGGCGGAGCGGCCCAGGCCGTCACCGAGGCCAGCTCCGACGCCATCAGGCTCCGCCGCTCGCTCGACACCCTGACCCAGGGTGTGGTCCTCTGCGACGAGAACGGGACCGTCATCTATCGCAACGGCCGGGCCAACGCCCTGATGGTCAGCCGCCACGGCGACGCCCTCGCCGCCCAAGCGGTCACCGAGCTGCTCGAGGACGCCTGGCACGAGGGTTCGGCCGAACGCACCCTCGATCTCTACGGGCCCCCTCGTCGCACGTTGCAGGTCCGGGCCCGCCAGATCGACGACGGCCGCCGGCCGTTGGGCGTCATCGCCCTCATCGAAGACGTTTCGGAACGGCGCCGGCTCGAAGAGATCCGCCGCGACTTCGTGGCCAACGTGAGCCACGAGCTCAAGACGCCCATGGGCGCGCTCGGACTGTTGGCCGAGACGCTCGTCTCCGAACCCGACCCCGAGGTGGCCCAGCGCCTGGCCGGGCGCATCCACAACGAGGCCTTCCGGGTGAGTCGCATCATCGACGACCTGCTCGACCTGTCGCGCATCGAGTCGGAGGAGGCGCCACCACGCGAGCCCGTCCTGGTCAACCTCGTCATGGCCGACGCCATCGAACGGGTGCGGGCCACGGCGGACCAGCGCGGGATCGAGATCGTCCTGCACGAGCCCTCGCCCCCCGTGGCCGTGATGGGAGACAGGCGGCAACTGGTCTCGGCGATGCACGCCCTGCTCGAGAACGCCATCACCTATTCGTACGACAACTCGAAAGTCGTGGTGACCGGGGCCGTGCATCGCTCCAACCCGAACCTGGCGCATCCCACGCTGTCCCAGGGTGGTCACGACGCACCGGCCCTCAACGACATCGACACCGGCCAGCACGTCGACCTGTCCGCCCTCGCAGAGGTCCAGGCCGCCGAGACCATGGCCGGCTCCGCCAGCCGCTCCGAGGCGCGCCACAGGTCGACGTCCGGCGAGTCGGTCGAGCCCGTCTTCACGCCCGAGATCCTGGAGCAGTACACCCCGCCCACCGCGGCTGAAGCCCTGGCCAACGCGGCCACGGGCTCGTCGGGACCTCCCCCGGGGGCCGAGAGCGACGTTCCCGCCACGTCGCCCGAGTCCGTTTCGTCGGCACCGAGCTGGCGCATCGAGGAGCGCGATTCGGTGCGGCTCTCGGTGCAGGACCACGGCGTCGGGATCCCCGCCCGCGATCTCGACCGGATCTTCGAGCGCTTCTACCGGGTCGACCACGGGCGCAGCCGCGTCACCGGTGGAACCGGGCTCGGGCTCTCCATCGTGCGCCACGTGGCCAACAACCACCAGGGCTGGGTCGACGTCGAGTCGCGCGAAGGCGAGGGCTCGACCTTTACGCTCGTGCTGCCCATCCAGGCGGAGCGTGTCGTGTGAGCAAGACCACCGTGGACAAAGAGAGAAGACCGGCGAAGAAGGTACGCGGCGCGCCCGGAGAGGGCGGCGTGACCAAGGTGCTGCTCTGCGAGGACGAGGAGTCCTTCGTCGACGCACTGGTGATCGGCCTGACCAACGAGGGATTCCGGGTCAGCGTGGCCCGCGATGGCGCAGAGGCGCTGACCCTCTTCGAGGAGACCGCCCCCGACATCATCCTGCTCGACCTCATGTTGCCGAAGATCTCCGGCATCGACGTGTGCCGCAACATCCGCGCTCGCTCCCTCGGTCCCGATCATCATGGTCACGGCCAAGGGCACCGAAATCGACACCGTCGTCGCTCTCGAAGTCGGTGCCGACGACTACGTCACCAAGCCCTACCGCTTGCGCGAGCTGGTCGCCCGCATGCGCGCCGTTCTGCGCCGCGCCCCGGGTGGTTCCGAGTCCACCGACGGCGGCTCCTTCGAGTTCGGCAGCGACGGCACGTGGGAGGCCAACGGGATCAAGGTGGACTTCGACCAGCGGCGGGTGTTCGTCCGCGGTGACGAGGTGCACCTGCGCCGCAAGGAGTTCGAGCTGCTGCGCCTGCTGGTGGAGAACGCGGGCCGGGTCCTCACCCGCGACCTGCTGATCGACCGCGTCTGGGGAACCGACTACATCGGCGACACCAAGACGCTCGACGTGCACATCAAGCGCCTGCGTTCACGCATTGAGGCCGATCCGTCGGTGCCGGTGCTCATCACCACCGTGCGCGGCGTCGGCTACCGCTTCGCCGCCGACAACAACTGAGGCCACCCGCCGCAACCTTCAGACGGTCAACCGGCTGAAGTCGTCGGGCACGGTCACACCGGGGAGCGAGGCCAGGTCGACCTGCTCGCCGAGGTGGGTGAGCACCAGGTGGAGGCCGGGATGGGCCTCCTGTAAGGACCGCACCGAGTCCTCGTCCATGTGGCTGGTGGGCGCCCCCGGCGCCGTATGGCGCCCGTTGCACTCGACGACCAAGGTGCTCGATTCCCGGGCCAGCTCGGCCAGAGCCGTCGCACGGTGTGGTGTCGCCCGAGTAGGCCACCACCCCGTCCTCCCGGGCGAAGAGGTAGCCGAAGCAGCGCAGGTAGGGAACGTGGACCACCTCGATGGCCCGGAAGCGCAGAGGACCCTGCCTCCTGCCACGAGCCGTCGACCTCGACGAAGCGCAGTTCGAGCCGGTCCTTCGCCAGTTCGAGGACCGAGGGCACCTTGCCCACCTCGATCATCTCCTCCAGGTGCTGCTCGAGGCCGGGCGGGCCGACCACGTGGAGGGTACGACCGCCACCGATCTCGGCCGTGGCCTCCAAGAAGAAGGGCCACCCGAAGCAATGGTCGGCATGGAAGTGCGAGATGACGACGACCTCGACGTCCTCGACCGAAAATCCGCAGCGCCGCAGGTTGGGCAACGCCGTCGGGCAGGGCTCGACCAGGACGGAGGTGTCCATGACGAAGCTGTTCCAGTAGCGGCCCGGCGGGGCCAGGAAGTTGCCCGTCCCGAGAAAGGCCAGCTCGGTCACCGCGTGTCGGCCAGCGAGAGGAAGGCGGCGACCAGCAGCGGGTCACCCTCCACGGCCGAATCGGGCACGGGGAGGCGGCGGTAGAGCATGAGCACCAGATCGGAGGCCGTGGCCCGCAGCTCGGCGGCGCGCCCACCGGAGTCCGCGGATGGCGTCGCCCCCACCTGCCAACTGGCGCCGGTGTCGATCGGCGCTCAGCACGACCGTCCCGCTCAGCGCGTCTGGCGTCGCCTCCCACCATGATCTGAATGAAGTCGGGCACCCCGTCGCTGGCCAGTTCGGGCCGGAGCGTACCCACCGACCCCGTGGCCAACTCTGCGTCCCAGCGGTGCACCGCCGCCTCCTGGGCCTGGTGCCGCCCGACCGCGGCGGCCGAGCGCGGTTCGCCCCACCAGGTCCAGCACGGCGAGTCGGGCCCGGCCTCGCGCAGCGCAGCCAGCAGCGAGTAGGTGCACCAACCCAACCAGGCCAAGAGGTCGCTGTCGCCGGGCGTGGGCGTCAGCTCGGCCCCCGAGCGCTGCGTCCGCGTCGGCCGCGCGCACGTTGGCGCCCCAGTACCACTGCACCACGCCGATGTGGTGGGCCAGGTCGCGCACCGACCATTCGGGGCAGGAGGGGACCCGGGCGTCCAAGATCGGCGGACGCGACGACGTCGCTCAGCCGCCGGCTGTCCTCCGCGATGGCGTCGACGGCGTCGTCGAACCCGAAGCTCACGGCGCCTTGATCAGCAGTTCGCCGCCGACATAGGGAGCAAGCGCTTCGGGCAGCATGACCGTGCCGTCCTCCTGGCGCCCGTTCTCCATGAGGGCGGCCCAGATGCGTGGCCAGGCCAGCGCCGATCCGTTCACCGTGTGCACCAGCTGCAGCGGCCCGCCTCCGGCCGGGCGGAAGCGCACGTTGGCCCGCCGGGCCTGGTAGTCGCGGAACCACGAGACCGAGGAGACCTCGAGCCAGCGGTCGACTCCCGGCGCGTACGCCTCGAGGTCGAAGGTGCGGGCCGACGACCCACCCAGGTCGCCGGTGCACAGGTCCAGCACCCGGTACTTGAGCTCCAGCTCCTGCAGCATCGACTCGGCCCGGGCCAGGATGTCCGCCTGCGCGTCGAGAGCATCGTCGGGCGCGGCGTAGGCAAAGAGCTCGACCTTGTCGAACTCGTGCACACGCAGCAGGCCACGGGTGTCGCGCCCGGCCGAGCCCGCCTCGCGCCGGTAGCACGCGGTCGCCGCGGTGAAGCGCAGCGGCAGCTGCGCCTCCTCGAGGATCTCGCCCCGGTGCATGGAGGTCAGCGGGACCTCGGCCGTGGGGATCAGCCAGAGGTCGTCGCGCTCGAGGTGGTAGGCGTCGTCGGCGAACTTCGGCAGATGACCCGTCGAGGTCATGGTCTCGGTCAGCACCACGGTGGGCGGGCGGATCTCCTCGTAGGTCGGCGAGTGCCGATCGATGGCGAACGCGGTCAGCGCGCGCAGCAACCGGGCCCCCGCGCCGCGGTAGAGCGGGAACATCGATCCGGCCAGGCGCGCACCGCGCTCCATGTCGAGCAGCTGCAGCGCCTCACCGATCTCCCAGTGCGGCACCTGCTGATGGTCCAGGCGTTCGGGCTCCGCCCGGCCCTGGTCCTGCCCGGGCCACCAGCGCCGGATCTCGACGTTGTCCTCTTCCCCGGCACCCGTCGGCGCCTCGTCGGCCGGGATGTTGGGCAGGTAGAGCAGCCCGGTCCGCACCGACTCCCAGAGCACGTCCACCTCGGCCGCGGCCGCCCGCTCCTCTTCGCGGAGCTGCCGGCTGCGGGCGCTCAGCTCGTCGGCCCGGGCGTCGTCGCCGGCCTTCTTGGCCTGCCCGACCTGGCTGGACAGCTCCTTGGCCTCGGCCCGCATCGCTTCGGCCCTGGCCAGCTGGGCCCGGTGGGCCACGATCGGCCGCGATGACCGCGTCCACCTCGGATGCCTCCACCCCGCGCCGGGCCAGCGCGGCCTTGACCGCATCGGGTTCATCACGGAGCAGCCGGATATCGATCATTTGGACAGAAAGTAGTCTGCGGCGCCATGCCCGCAGTCGAGGTCAGCGGCCTCACGGTGCGCTACGGCACCAACGCCACCCCCGCCGTCGACGGGATCGACCTGGTGGCCGAGGCCGGAGAGGTCCTCGTCGTCCTGGGTCCGAACGGGGCCGGCAAGACGTCGACGGTCGAAACGCTCGAGGGCTACCGCCGGCCGGCGGCCGGGACCGTCCGCGTCCTGGGGCTCGACCCCGGCGCGCAGCACCGGGCCCTCAGCGGGCGCATCGGGGTGATGCTCCAGCGGGGCGGCGTCTACCCCATGCTGGGCCCGCGCCGGGTGCTCACCCTGTTCGCCGACTACTACCCCGATCCGGTCCCGGCCGAGGAACTGCTCGACCTGGTCGGGCTGCGGGCGGTGGCCACCACCCCGTGGCGGCACCTCTCCGGGGGCGAGCAGCAGCGCCTCTCCCTGGCCCTGGCCCTGGTCGGCCGCCCCGAGGTCGCCTTTCTCGACGAGCCCACCGCCGGGGTGGATCCCGAGGGTCGCCTGACCATCCGGGCCGTGGTGGCCGGGCTCAAGGAGCAGGGGGTCTGCGTCGTGCTGACCACGCACGAGCTGACCGAGGCCGAGCGCCTGGCCGACCGCATCGTCATCCTGGCCGCCGGACGGGTGGCCCGGCAGGGCACGCCCGGCGAGCTGGCCGCCGCGGCGGCTGGCCCTCCGGCGATCGTCTTCGGGGCGCCGGCCGGCCTCGACACCGCGGGCCTGGCGGACGCGGTCGGCCCGGGCACCTCGGTGTCGGAGCCCGAACCCGGCCGCTACCGGGTGGAGGGGCCGGCCGCCGCCGGACCCGAGGCCACGGCCGCCGTCGCCACCTGGCTGGCCGGGCGTGGCGTCACCCTGACCGACCTGGCCACCGGGCGCACCCTCGAGGACGTCTACTTCGAGGTGGTGGGCGCGGCGGCCCGTGAGCCGGCGCCGAGGCCGAGCCCGCCCCGGCCGCGGGGCGGCGGCGCAGGCGGGGAGCCCGATGAGCGCGCGCCCGCTCAGCGCGCAGACCGGCGCCGAGGTCTACATGACGCTCCGCCGCGGGGAGACGCTCCTGCTCACGCTGGGCATCCCCGTCGTCTTCCTCCTGTTCTTCTCCGAGGTCTCCGTCATCTCCACCCCGACGGCCAAGCCGGTGGACTTCTTCGTGCCCGGCATCTTGTCGCTGGCCGTCATGTCGACCGCCATGGTCTCGCTGGGGATCGCCACCGGCTTCGAGCGCGGCTACGGCGTCCTGAAGCGGCTGGGCACGACGCCGCTGGGTCGGCCCCGGCTGCTCGGGGCCAAGATCGTCACGATCGTGGCCGTCGAGCTGATCCAGGCCGCGGTGCTCCTGCCCGTGGGCGCGGGCCTGGGCTGGAATCCGGGCGGCTCAGGCGTCTCGGCCGCGGTACCGGGGGCGATCGGCGCCATCCTCCTCGGGTCGGCCGCCTTCGCCGGCATCGGCCTCCTCATGGCCGGCACCCTGCGGGCCGAGGTGAACCTGGCCGCCGCCAACGGGCTCTACCTGGTGCTCCTCCTGCTCGGCGGCATGATCGTCCCGATCTCCAAGCTGCCGAGCGGCCTCGCCTCCTTCGCCAAGCTGCTGCCGGCCGAGGCGCTGTCCGCCGCGCTCCACGCGACGCTCGGGGCCGGCAGCGCCGTGCCCGGTTGAGTCCTGGGTGGTCCTGGCCATCTGGGCCGTGGCGGCGCCGCTCGCGGCGGCCTTGACCTTCAGGTGGGAGTAGTCCTCCGCGTGCCGACGTCATCCGACGCGCTGTGCCATGGTGGCAACGGTGCCCGGCGCCCGTGCCGGGAGCACACCGCGCGACGGGCAGCGGAAGGGATGGACCACAGATGCAGGGCATGCCGCGCCGCCTGGTGCTCGGGACCGCCGTGGCCCTGCCTCTCGTCGCGCTGGCCGAGCGGGTCGGGTCCGCCGCCGAGAACGCCCGCCGGCACCGGCGTCCCGGCGACCTCGACAGCCACCTCCGCGTGAACGTCGCGGCCGGGCCCCCGCCGACCGGCGTGCCCGGGAACGTGGCGCATCGTGCTCGACGACGACTTCGAGGGCACGTCGCTCAACTCGTCGCTCTGGAACACCCAGTACCCGTGGGGTGAGGACAACAACGGTGACGGCTCGGAGAACTGCTATCTGCCGTCCAACGTGGCGCTCGACGGCCAGGGCAACCTGGTGCTGACCGGCCAGCGGGGCGAGGTGCACGGCACCGGATCGAACGGCAAGCCCAAAGTCCTGGCCCTACAGCTCGGGCCAGGTGAACACCTTCGGGAAGTTCTCCATCACCCACGGCGTGCTCGAAGTCCGGGCCCAGGTCCCCGCCGGCCTCGGGACGTGGCCCGCCTTCTGGTCCCTGCCGGCGAACGGCTCCTGGCCACCCGAGGTCGACGTGATGGAGGTCTACGGCGTCGATCCGGGGACCGTCGACATGACCTACCACTGGGGCACGGAGAAGAAGCCGAAGGAGAAGGACCAGGAGACCACGCTGGATGGCGGCGAGGCCTTCTCCTCTGACTTTCACGTCTTCGGGTGCGCCATCACCAAGCGGGCCATCACCTGGTACCTCGACGGGGTGGAGCAGTGGTCCTTCACCAGAGCGGACAAGATCGCCCAACTGGTGCCGCTCTACCTCGTCTGCAACCTGGCCATCGGCGGCGCCGGGGGTGACCCCGACGGCACGCCGATGCCGGTGCAGTACGTCGTTGACTACATCAGGGCCTGGAAGGCCGCCTGAGCGTCAGGAGTTGCTGGGCGTCGTCGTCGACGTCGTGCTCGAGGTCGAGCCGCTGGTCGAGCCGGACGTGCTGCCCGAGGTGGAGCCCGTCGTCGCGCTGCTCGTCGAGCCCGAGGTGCTGCCCGAAGTCGAGCCGCTGGTCGAGCCCGACGTACTGCCCGAGGTCGAGCCGCAGGTCGATCCGGACGTGCTCCCGGAGGTCGAGCCCGAGGTCGAGCTGCCCGAGGTCGAGCCGCTGGTCGAGCCGGAAGTGCTGCCCGAAGCCGGCGTCGTGATGAGGGTGTGGACATTCGGCGTGTTCGACCCGCCCGGGGTGACCTGCGGCTGGGGAGCCGGGGTCGCCGCCGTCACCGTGCTGCGGTTGGAGACACCCACCGGGTAGTTCTCGTCGCCGGCGTAGGTGGCCGAGACCAGCACGGTGCCCGGGTTGGTGACCGTGACCGTGCAGGTGGCCTGGCCGCTGACGAGCGTCGTGGTCGAGCTGGCGCAGGCGGTGACACCGGCCGTGCCGCTCACCGTCCAGGCGACCGTGCCCGTCGGTGCACCCTCGGGCGCCGAGCCCGACACCGTGTCGGTGAAGGTCACCGAGGTGCCCGGGGTGACCGTGGCGCCGTTGGCCGAGTTGGTCACCACGTTGGTGGCCGGGGCCTGCGGCGTGTGGGTCCGGGTGAAGTAGCCCGATGCCAGGTCCTGGGTCAGCATGGTCTCGAACTCGCTCTCGGTCATCCAACCCTGGACGTCGATGCGGAAGCGCTCGTTCTGAATGCCGTTGCGGTAGGAGTCCTCGACGAAGGCCACGTGGTAGCGGCTCGCCGTGTAGGCCGACAGCCAGCCGGCAGGGCCGGTGGAGGGCTGCGGGGTGCAGGCGTTCCCGCTGCAGCCGGTGTAGCCGTCGTCCGAGTAGGGGACCACCCACAGACCCGGAGGTGAAGCGGGAGGCGTCGATCTTGTTCATGATCTCCTTCTCGCCCTGGGTCAGTTCGTTGGCCACCCGGTTCTCGTACTGGGCCACCGTCTCGTGGGGTGCCATGCAGGCGTAGAAGGCGGTGCAGTTGGGGTCGTAGTCCTGCACGAAGTGGCCGGCCGCCCCCGCCTCAATGATGAAGCTGTAGACCGAGGGGGAAAGCGCCTTGAGCTGGGCCCAGGTGGCGTCCCAGTACTCGTTGGCCACGGGACACCCGGGCTGGTAGGCCGGCTCGGAGCAGGTCCCGCTCGCCCCGTCGGCGAAACCGGTGATCACGGCCACGGCCATGGTGAAGCCGTCGGCCGCCAGCACGGGCTGCGCTCCGGCGAGGAAGTTCTCAATGCCGTTGTCGTCCACCAGGAACATCGGCTTGGCCGGGAGCCGGGGGTTCAGGCCCTCGGTCCACTGCTCGTACTGGAGCGGCGTGATCGTCTGGTACCCCTGCGCCTTGAGGTAGGCCAGCTCGGCCGTGAGTTGCGCCGTGCTGACGCTCTCGGGGTCGGCTGCGTTACACACGGGCGCCGTGGGGTCGCAGCCGTTGTTGAGCTCGTGCCAATCGAAGACAGGGATCGACGACGGCTCGGCGGGGCGACGGAGGCACCCGCGCTGGACGCGGCGGCGCCGACGCCCACGAAGAGGGCGGCGCCGGAGCACACGATGGTGGCTACCGCGATGATCGCCGTGACGATGGACTTGCGCATGACTTCGAAACTCTTTCTTCGTTCTCGGTGTTCTCGGCGGTGGTCTGGGTCAGAGAGCGGGTGTTGCTGGTACGGGACTAGGGGGCGAAGGTGCCGGCCCACCCCCCGGTGGTGGGCCGGCAGATCTGGCTACAGCGTGTGGGGGCGACGGCGTGCGGCCTTGATCAGGCCGGCACCGAGGAAAATCAGGCCGGCGGCCAGAACGGCCTCCGACGCGATGTGGTCTCCCGTGAACGCCAGACTGCTGGCGGCGCCTCCGGCTGCCGTGGTGACGGCTCCGGCGGTGACGACTGTGGGGGTACCTCCGTAGATGGACAATTGCTTCACCCCCTCTCGGCTGCGATCTGGAGTGCCCACCGGTCGCGGGTGCGACCCGTGAGCACCTCCATCCAGGACCAGGTGAACCAAGCCGCTCGCATGAAGGCGAAGAGCTCCTGGGGAATGATGAAGGCGGCGGTGAAGACGTCGGCCCACGTGCGGTGGGGAACCCGCCACACCTCGCGGACGTCGCAGATGGCGAAGAGCAACGGGAAGACCCACCAGAACTTCATGAGGTGGAACTGGTGCGTCAGGGCGACGCCCAGGAAGAGCAGGCCGATCCACGAGACCCGGATGATGGCGGAGATCATGCCGAGGAACTGCTGCCACCAGTCGATGCGGGTCTGCCGGTTGTAGCCGAGGGCACGCAGGTCGACGACCGTGCCCACCTGCCACTTCATGCGCTGCGCCCACAGGGTGCGCATGCTCAGCATGGCGCCGGTGTAGGCCCGGACGTCGGCCGACACCTTGCAGGACCAGCCGAAGGAGCGCAGCTGGTAGGTGAGGTAGTAGTCCTCGACCTGGCTGTCGTATGTCCACGGACCCTGGGGGCGGTTCTCGACGGTGACGCCCTCGACCCCGGCCATGTACTGGTCGAGCCAGGTCGCCCGCTCGTGCAGCACGACTTCCTCGAGCGCCGAGGCCCGCAGCATGCAGGCCGTGCCGGCGAGCACGCTGGTACGGCGGTCCTTGCGGGAGAGGGCGGTGTCGGTCCACTTGGCGAACTCGGCCTTCTGGATCCGGCACCACATCCGCTCGCGGAAACTCTGCTGCGGCAGCTCGCCCACGCTGGCCGGCACGATCCCGGCCTCGGCCAGACGGATCATCTCCTGGGTGCTGAGCATGGTGAACTTGGCGCTGCAGCCGCCCAGGGTGTCGTCACCGACGAACTCGGCTTCCCAGTCGCCAACGGCGTTCGGGGGGAGAACGGTGTCGGCGTCGATGCAGACGAAGAGGTCGCTGCATTCCCGGGTCAGGGCCCAGGCCTGGTTGAGGGCGCCGGGCTTCTTGCGGGTGTTGGCGACCGTCTCGTAGACGATGAGCGCCGGACCCGCTTCGGCCTGGCGGCTCTGCGCGATCTCGACGGTACGGTCGGTGCAGTTGTCGGCGGCCACAACGATGTGATCGATGTGGCGCTCCTGGGCGAGGATGGAGTCGAGCGTGGCGCCGATGCACTCTTCTTCGTTGTGCGCGGCGATGAGCACGGTCAGGCGAGGGCGCGCCGCATGCTTGGGCGCTCCTGTCTCCTCCGTGTTCGTGCTCTCCAGCGTCTTCACTCTCGGGTTCCTCTCCTTGTTGCTCGATCAAGCGCTTTGGCCTTCGCCAAGAGCGGAAAAACTGCTCGGCCAAAGCGCTCTGCGGTCTTGTCCACTCGCCGCTACCGGGGAGCGGCGAGTGGGACTTCGACCGCTGGGATGCATTTGGGGGGGCCGCATCCCGTTTACAAGTGGGATCGTGACAGGCCGGGTGCAGTCGCTCTAGAGCCGTTCGGTTCTATTGCAAACCAAGTGCGGTCTTTGTTGTGAGTACGTTGCGACTGCAAGCAGTTCGAGCCGCGAAACGCTTAGAAATCCCTTATTTTCCGGGGTTTTTGGAGCTCCGCCTCCCGCAGCACCGTTGCCCTCTGCTGCCTTCGAAGACCCGCGTGGTCGCGTGGCGTCCCGGCGCACACGGCGCGGGATACGACAACGCGATGAGCCGCAGACTGCACACGGCCGTGTGCGTTGTGCGTGTGTTGTGAAAGGAGCCGGCGGCGTTCCGACGCCGGCCTGACGCGCGTCCTCAGGCCGACGTGTGCGCTTCGTGCAGCAACGCCTGCTCGTCGGCGCTGAAGGAGGACGGGGTCAACACGTCCCCCCGCACAATGCGGTTGATGGTGCCATCGGCGTTGACGAACACGGCGTAAGGATCGCCCGTGAACCAGAAGTCGCCACTGGTGATGGTGTCATTGGGGTCGTAGGCCACCGGGAAGTGGACGCCGGCCGTCCGGATGAAGTTCTGGGCGGCCGACGTCTTGTCGAGGCTGTCGACGCCGATCACCGTGACGTGCGAGAGCGGGCCGCCCGCGGCGTCCTGCGAACGCACGGCGGCGGCCAGGGGCGGGAGCTCCTCGTGGCAGGCATCGCACCAGGCACCGAAGAACAGGAGCACCGTCGGCGCCCCCGATTTGCCCGCCGGCAGGCCGACGGTGGCCGAGCCCACCCCGCTGATGTTCTGGGCGCTGAAGGAGGGTGCCGGCCCGCCCTGGCGCGGCGCCGCCGACGTCCCACCGCTCTCACCTGATGTGTTGTGGGCTCCGATGCTGGTGAAGATGCCGACCAGGAGGACCACCGCCAGCCCGATACCGGTCCCGATGAGCAAGAAGCGCTTGCGGGGCGTGCGGGCCGTCGACGCAGGGTCACCGTCGCCCGGGGAGGGGCCCGGATCCCCCGGCGGGGTGGTCAGGTCCGTCGACATCGCAAGGACCGAACCTAGTGAAGCTGATTGCGGATGAGTACGTCACCCGCCATGGCCACGAAGAGCACGGTCAGGTAGGTGATGGAGTAGCCGAAGACTCGCATGGCGTCGCGGTTGGTGACCTTGCCGTTCTGGGCCAGCCCCCACAGGCGCGTCACCAGGTAGAGGAAGCCCCCGCCCAAGAGAGCGGCGGTGACCATGTAGATCCAGCCGAGGTGGGCCACGGGCCCGAAGAGGAACGAGACCGCCACCAGCGCCACGGTGTAATAGACGATCTCGGTGGTGGTGCGCTTCATGGAGGCGACGGCTGGGAGCATGGGCACGTCGGCGGCGCGGTAGTCGTCCTGGTAGCGCACGGCGAGGGACCAGAAATGGGGCGGGGTCCAGATGAAGATGATGGCGAAGAGCACCACGGGTGCCCAGGCCAACGAGTCGGTCACCGCGGCCCAGCCGACGAGGACGGGCACCGCTCCGGCTGCGCCGCCGATCACGATGTTCTGGCTCGAGCGGCGTTTGAGCCAGAGCGTGTAGACGAAGACGTAGAAGAGGGTGGCCGAGACGGCCAGCGCGGCCGAGAGCAGGTTCACGGCCAGCCAGAGCTCGACGAAGGCGCCCACCTCGAGGGTGAGGGCGAAGACCAGGGCGGCCCGCGGTGTCATCACCCCGGTGACCAGGGGCCGGTTCTTGGTCCGCTTCATGAGGCGGTCGATGTCGCGGTCGACCACCATGTTGATGGCGTTGGCACCCCCCGCAGCCAGCGCCCCGCCGGCCAACGTGGCCACCATGAGCCAGAGCGGCGGAACGCCTCGCTGCGCCACCACCATGGTCGGCAGGGTGGTGACCAGGAGCAGCTCGATGATCCGGGGCTTGGTCAGGGCCACATAGCCGGCCACCGTGCTCTTGGCCCGGGCCGCGGCGCGGGGCTCGGGAGCGGCGGGGGCCTGGGTCGTCATGGCCCCACAGCGTAGGTCCGGGGCCTCGCCCGGGACCAAGCGGCAGGTCCCGATACGCTTGGCCGGTCGTGTCGCGGCGCCGTACTCCCTCCATCTCGCCCTCGCTCAGCCACCGGCTCAACGTCGTCGCCCTCGTCCTGACCGCCCTCATCGTGGCCACGGGTGGGGCGGTCCGACTCTCCGGATCGGGCCTTGGCTGCTCCAACTGGCCCGAATGCACCTCGGGCCACCTCACCCCTGCCCTCCAGCTGCACGGCCTGATCGAGTTCGGCAACCGCATGGTGACGGTCGTCCTGGTGATCGCGGTGGCGGCCGCCTTCTTGGGCACGGTCTTTCGCACGCCGCGCCGGCGCGACCTCGTCTGGCTGAGCGGTGGGCTGGTGGCCGGCGTCCTGGCCCAAGCCGTGCTGGGCGGCATCGTCGTCTACACCAAGCTCAACCCCTACGTGGTCATGGTGCACTTCTACGCCACCATGCTTCTGCTGGTCGACGCACTGGTACTGGTCCACCGCGACCGGCGCGACTACTCCGCCGGCTCGGCCCGCCTCCTCGTACCCCGTCCCCTCCTCCGTCTCTTCTACGGGGTGCTGACATTGCTGGCGGTCGTCATCGCGGCGGGGACGGCGACGTCGGGGGCGGGACCGCACGCCGGTGACAGCTCGGGGCAGCAGGTGGCCAAGCGCCTGCCGGTGTCGTTGCGCGACATGGCAGAGCTGCACTCGAGCCTCGCCCTATTGCTCGTCGGTGTGACCGTCGGGTTGGTGGTGGCGCTCCAACTGATCGACGTGCCCGAACGGGTGCGCCGGGCGGGTCGCATCCTGCTGGGTGTGATGGTGGCGCAGGCCGCGGTGGGGTACACCCAGTATTTCACCCACTTGCCCGCGCTGGTGGTGGAAGTCCACCTGATCGGCGCCACCGCCCTCGTGATCGGTGCCATCGGGACCTTTCTCGCCTGCACCTTCCACGGTCCTGAAGTGCTCACCGCCCCGGTCGCGCCGGACCCGGCACCGGCGGCCGTGCCCGTGGCCGCCCGGTAGGCTCGTTTCGGCTTGCGGGTCACCGCACGTCTGGCCCCCATCGTCTAGCGGCCTAGGACACCGCCCTTTCACGGCGGCAGCACCGGTTCGAATCCGGTTGGGGGTGCTTCGTCAACGTCGACACGAATTGCCTCGTGTGCGGACCACCATTGCTGTACCACTTCTTGGCCGGGCTAAGCCGGACGTCCTCGCTGGGCGTCGGAGAGCTCGTTGCCGAACCTCGAGTACGGCTAGGTTGACCAACCGGCATTCAAAGGTGTCGATCGGTGAAGCATTGGGCATCAAATGATATTTTGAACCAACCACACAATTCACCACATGACCTGACGATGTCCCGGCAGTGGGCCTTGTCAGGTCGTTCAGTCGGAGGCATCAACAGCGAGATGTCCGATGCAATTGCTGACCACTTCCGGCCCGGACCTTCACGTGTAACCGCTCACTCGGCCTTTACAAATCGCCATAAAGAGAGAAGCGGATTTCACGACGTCGCCGCTCGACATCGTGAGTGGGTTTATGGCATGAGTGATCCACTACGTCCGGACCTGCCGCGTCGCAACGTTCTGGGGTATTTCGGGACTGCGGGCAATGGGAAGACGACGCTATTGCGCGATCTGCAAAAGACGATTGAAAATGAAGGCCCGAGTTCCGCGACACTTTTTGTGGATTTTCATGACACGACCTCCTTCGGCGTAGAGGACCTCATTCTCCGCTTGCGCACGATGGCGGGAGAACTCGGCAAGCCCTGCATCGCATTCGATTTTGCGCTCGGATTGTACTGGAGCGTCGTCCACCCGAATTTGTCTTTAGCCACCTATACCCGAAGTAATTCCCTTCTTCATAGGGCAAGTGAACGAGTGGGACTTTCCGACGAGGTTCAACGAACAGTCGCTGATGTCGCGTCGGCGGTGACGAGCTCCTCTGCGATTGCAATTGCAGGCTCGCACCTCGTGCAAATTGTTGCAAAGCGGTTGACCAAACTAGTGCAGGTGCATCACGCCATTCTTGATTGCGAGGTGCTTCCGTACTTTCTCGATGTTGACAACATCGTCTCCTGCCTCACCTATCTGCCAGCCCTCTTAGCTTGGGATTTGTTCAAACACAACGCCGGGACCCTAACGGTGTTCATCGACTCCTACGAGGACGTCACGAATCGGGGAAGGCAGTTTGAACGGATCCTTCAGCGTATTTGCTATTTGCTTCCCAATGTCCTCTTCGTTATTGCCGGGCGCAACGCTTTGGATTGGCATGATGACCGCTTGATCGGGTCTCTCGATTATGTGGGTGAACCCTGCTGGCCAGACCTTGCAAGAGGAATCGGCTTCCCAGAGAGCCGACTGGTCGAAATAGATGCCTTCTCTCCGTCAGACGCGGAACAGTACCTCAGAGACCGTCTTCGGATCGGAGCCTCACCCGCCATTCCCGCGTTTGCGCGGAACCAGATCGTGGAAACATCAAATGGGTGGCCGCTGTACCTGGATTTAGCTGCTGACTGCTATCAGCAGCACTTGATTCAAGAAAAGAAGGATGCGGGAGCATATGACCTGCCTTTCCATGCGTTGGTGACTCGGCTGATATCTGATCTCTCGATGGATGAGCGCTCCATCTTGATGGCAGCCGCACTTTTTGACTGCTTCGATGAGTCGCTCGTGCGCGCAAGCGCAGGTCCAGTTACGTATGCTGCGATCAACACTTTGCTAAACCGCTCCTTTGTAATAGAGGACAGCTCGCAACCTTGGCCGTTCTCGCTACATGGTGCGGTGAGAAAGGCGGTGCGGTCCGACCAATCCCACTGGGCAGAACAGGATTGGCAAATCGCCGCCGAGAGGGCATTCGATGAACTGGGTCATCGGGCTAGCGCGACACAGAGCCGCTCCGAACTGTCCGAGTGCGTCGCACAGGGACTACGGCTTAGTCACGAATTCCGACTTCAGATTGACTGGTTATCGCGAGCGAGTCGACGTCTGGCGAGCGAGGGCGGCCTAGAGCCGGTAGTCACCACGTCGGACGCCGTGGCAAGTCCCGCCGCGGATTTTGCTGCTTTGCTCTCGATCATTTCCATGAGAGGAACGATTCCATTTCAACGTTGGTCAGATCAACTGAGTCAGTGCGGCGCACTAGACCTATCCGACGTCGATCTATTTTGGGCGCATTCACTCCAAGCAGACTCCTTGCTGAGCATGGGTCATCATGCTGCGGCCGAGAGTCAATATCGAGCGATCCTTGGTGATCCACCAGATGCACCTGACCTGGTGTCAGATGTCAAAACCATGTACGCACTCCTTCTATTGAAGCGTGGCGCGTTCTTTGAATTGACGGAATTGGTGGCAAGCGAAAGCTCCATCGACGCCAACAGACTTCTGGGCGATGTCTATCGGAGCAACGCCAACTGGTCGCAGGCTGTTCACTACTACTCCGCGGGCTTGAGGGAAGCCGAGAAGAGTGTGAATCTGGGCCTGTCCGAACTTTTCCGAGCGGAGTTGGCTCTCATTGACGGATGGATAGGAACGTCCGATCCGGCGAGGTGGTTGAAGGACGAGCCCAATGGTCTCCAGCCCTGGACCCGCGCCGCTCAGTCTTTGGCCATGGCGTTGTTCTCTGCGGATAAGGACCCGGCGAGAGCACAACACTTCATTGCCGAGGCAGAGGACGTGGCGTCTGAATTTGGCTTCGTCGAGATTTCACTCGATGCGTTGGTCGCCCGGGGCTTTATCGCTGCGGTCTCGTCCAAAGACTCGGAGCTCGCTTCGACAATTCAAGTCTTCCGGGATGAGTTGGACATACGCGAGGGATATTCGCACTGGCTTGAGGTTCTCGATTGGTGGCTGGGTTCTCCGACGGGAGCGACCGCGACTCAGTGGATTGAAGGCTCATTTACTGCGAGACTGCGATGGACGGATGTCGTAGAGCGCCGCCGAGCCAGCTCTGAGATTTCATCAGGGCGCTGATGAGAGTCGCACGGCCAGGACGCAGCCTTGCACCGCCGGGATCCGGCCCCCTCCAAGCAATTTCGATGCGCATGAGAATTTGCTTGGGACCTTCCTCAGAATTGGCGGCTACTCGCCCATTGACGGGTCCGAAAATGCGGGACCGTCGAGCTCAGCCTTCAGAACGGGCTCCCGGTTTGAGGGCTCCCATGGGGATGCCGCATCGGCGCGGGACCGCGCCTCAGCTGTTCCGGACGAACGTGATCGGCACGGACGCCGGGTGCGTCATGGCGCTGCCAAGGGAGATGGCACTTGCCCGAGCGGCATGACCGTTGCTCTTCAACGACGAGAATTCGACCTGATTGCCACACTGCGTGGTGAACCAAACCTCGTCGTCGTCGGCGTGCGTCACGAACCGGAACGTGATGGTGTGCGGGTTGACGAGCGTGAAATGATCGACCCTCTCCAGCCGAACACCCTGGACGTTGGTGAAGGTGCCGGTCGTCGTGATCTCGCCCGTATAAACCTTCTGGCCCCTGGCGTTGTGGGTCAAGAAGTGCCACGAGTCCCCTTCGACCCCGATGAAGATTCCGGCGGGTGGGTGGCCGTTACTGGGCACCTCGTACCCTTGAGCCACCGCTGACCAAGCGCCCGTGTAACAAGAGGGAGCCACGAAGCTCAGGGTCAGCTGGCTCGAGTCCGCCACAGCTGGTCCCGACGGGGGGCTGGCCTCGACGGTGCCGGTGTTCGAGATCGATCCGGCGTCCACGTCGGCCTGGGTGGTGGTGTACGTGGCCGTGCAGGTGACGGTGGCCCCCGGCGCCAACGAGGCGATGACATTCGAACTGTTCCCGCAGTCGATGGCGGAGAGTCCGCTCATCGGATCGGTCACCGTGGCCGAGCTGAGTGTCACGTTCCCGGCGTTCTCGACGGCGTAGCTGTAGGTGATCGGGGTACCCGGTCCCGAATAGCTGGTCGGATTGGCCGACTTGGTCAAGGAGATCTGAGGGGACTGGGTGGCCGTGACCGTCAGCTGGCTCGAGTCCGCCACAGCTGGTCCCGACGGGGGGCTGGCCTCGACGGTGCCGGTGTTCGAGATCGATCCGGCGTCCACGTCGGCCTGGGTGGTGGTGTACGTGGCCGTGCAGGTGACGGTGGCCCCCGGCGCCAACGAGGCGATGACATTCGAACTGTTCCCGCAGTCGATGGCGGAGAGTCCGCTCATCGGATCGGTCACCGTGGCCGAGCTGAGTGTCACGTTCCCGGCGTTCTCGACGGCGTAGCTGTAGGTGATCGGGGTACCCGGTCCCGAATAGCTGGTCGGATTGGCCGACTTGGTCAAGGAGATCTGAGGGGACTGGGTGGCCGTGACCGTCAGCTGGCTCGAGTCCGCCACAGCTGGTCCCGACGGGGGGCTGGCCTCGACGGTGCCGGTGTTCGAGATCGATCCGGCGTCCACGTCGGCCTGGGTGGTGGTGTACGTGGCCGTGCAGGTGACGGTGGCCCCCGGCGCCAACGAGGCGATGACATTCGAACTGTTCCCGCAGTCGATGGCGGAGAGTCCGCTCATCGGATCGGTCACCGTGGCCGAGCTGAGTGTCACGTTCCCGGCGTTCTCGACGGCGTAGCTGTAGGTGATCGGGGTACCCGGTCCCGAATAGCTGGTCGGATTGGCCGACTTGGTCAAGGAGATCTGAGGGGACTGGGTGGCCGTGACCGACGACGTCGTCGTGGCCGAAACCGCTGCTCCCGACGGTGCGGCACCGCTCGCGGTCGCCGAGTCACCAATCGAACCATTGTCCATATCGGCCTGGCTCACGACGTAGGAAGCGGTGAACTGGGCCACCTGCCCGGCCGCCAGCGTGGCCACAGTGGAACCCGAGCAGGTCGCCGTCGGGTTGGTGAGACCGACGCACGTGGGACCGCTGGTCAGGGGGCCTGCGGGGGATGTCTGGGTGTCGGCGACGGTGACGCCCGTCAAAGGCACCGGTCCGGAGTTGGTCACCGCGTAGGAGTAGTTGATCGTCTGTCCCGCCGCGTTCGTCGAGCTTGGGTTGGGTGTCTTGGTCACCGCAATCGACGCTGGCGTGTTGGTGAAGGTGCAGACAACGGAGGCGCCCGCGTTCCCCATTGGTTGTGGGAACGACAAAGTGAAGGTCGTGCCGACGCCGCTGGAGGCGCTCGGCAAGTTGGTGCAGGACCATGTCGTTGCGTAGTTCGACAAACTTGTCCCCGAGCCGCTCGCGGGGGTCTCCGTCACCGTGTAGCTCGTGCCGGGTATGCCGACGATCGGTCCTGCGACCGAGCCCGGGGAGGTCTGTACACCAGTCGATGACCCGGTGGTCGTGCCTGTGTTCCCGCTCGAGACACCTCCGCCGGTGATGGCCATGGTGAATTGGTCCGTCGGCGCCACGCGTCCGACGATGTTCTTCTGCACGGTCAACGAACCGTTGTAGGCGCAGCTCGCCAGGTCGGTCACGTCGCCGGTGAACCCCCTCTGAGTGCCCAAGTTCGTAATGGCGCCGGAGTTCGGGTCGACCGAGTAGAGCTCCCCGCCGCTGGTCTCCACATAGAGAGTGGAGTCGGCGGCGAAGGCGATCCCGTCGTACGACCCACCACTGGCCAGCGTCGTGGCGAGCGTCGTGAATGAAAGGGCACCAGTGCCCGAGGTGGGCACGGGCCCGGCGACCGAGAGCATGCTGGCCGTGCCCTCCGTTGTGCCGGCGAGCACGATCATGTTCCCCGCACCATCGAAGGTAAGGTCGCCGGACTCGTAGGTCGCACCGCTGGGCGGCGTGATCGTACCGGCCAAGTTGGCGGTGTCCGTCGTCGGGTCGAACGCGAACAAGGAGAATGTGGACCCCCCAGAGTCCCAGCCGCCGTAGTAGTAGTCGCCGTTTGTCGGGTTTACCCCGCCTGAGTTGACCGAGGCGACGTTGGTGGCGGGCGCGGTGAAGTTCGAGTTTGTTCCCGCCGCGATGTCCTCGACGTGGACTGTGGTGGTGGTGTTGTTGGAGTGCGGCCCCGACGCCGACGGCGTCTGGTCAGCCGAGTACGCGGTAAGGCCGTCGGCAGAGATTGCCAGCGCGTTGACGTCGTCGCTGCCCCCGCCGATGCTCGAAGGGGTCGCCGGTGAGTCGGCCGGGGGAGTCGCCGCGTAGTTCAACGCGTAGAAGTCGCCCATCTGGTTGACGTTGTAGATCGTCGGAACCGAGCAGCTGAGGGCAGGGTTGGTCGCTGGTTGCGGAGCCGCCGCGGCGGGACCCGCCAGAGCGCCGACAATCGCGGAAACATTCGACAGCCCCCACAGAGGGAGCGCCAGAGTCACCAGACCAGCTGCGGCCAACGCCGCAAGAGGGACACGACACCGCAGTCGTGTGGTCCTCATGCTCTCGCCCCAGACGTGAGCCCTGGTGCGCCAGCCGACGCCGGTGCCGCAGCGAGCACTCCGAGGCTCACCGCCAGCCCATCCAGGAGCGAAGGAATCGTTTGTGTTCGCATGACACCCGCCTTAGATCGTGTCCGGCGCGACTGTATTTGCATCCTCACTGCACTGCAACTGCTGTTCCATATGGGACCCCTAATCCCTTCCCCGTCGAGTGTGCGTCGCTCTGCTCTCTACGCGAGGAGTTCAGCCAGAGGAAACGCCCGGTGAGACCTGGGAGGGACGAGAAAGTTCTGTCTGTGCGTGGTCGCAAGGACGCTGTTGAACGGGCCATGCACCGCTCCGTACCCGAGATTGACATCGGAGCCGTACTGTCCGTCCATTGCTTGCCGCATGAGGTTGAACGAGTTGCTCGTAGGCATGAAGACGACAAAATGCACGCCCGCGGCGGGATCGGAGCTGATTGAGTCGACCTTGGGATTGGCCCTGAAGGAGAAGGGGTTGTCGAGAGTATTGAAGTCCGCTCTCTGGGCCGTCGCCGTTCCGGCCGGCCACGTGTTTCCGTAGTTGTCGGTGATTGCCGCTGGGAGACGCGAGGCAGGTTGCATAGAAGACGAATGACCAACGAACCCGAACCGGCGGAAATCACGCTCAACCCGCGCGAGCGACTCCACGTCGGCCGGACCTTCGGAGAGCGTCTGAATGCCGTGATTTACGCTGGCTTCGAGGGTCGGCGAGAAGGCAAACCCTGCACGTTCTCGGTGCGTGCCGCCGTACCAGGCCACGAGATCCTCGTTGATGTGGGAGAGATGCATGGTCGTGCCGTTCATGAAGTATCCGTTCGGCCACTCATTGGTGACACCCGGGAGCGTCTCGAAATTTGCTATGACGGCCGGACCGAGCGCGGCTTGCTGTGTCGATGTGAAGCCAAGGAAGAGTTCCGCCGAATCGGGAATCGAAGCAGCGCCAGGAATCTGCGCTTCTAGGGCCATCCGTTTCGTCAGACTCTGACCGTTGGAGCCGACCTTCTGACCATCGACGAATCCTCGACGGATGCTCGTGATCGTCATCAACTCCGCCGGTGGTCCGCCAAAGATGGCGTCGTAGGCCGACGCGATGTGATCAAGGTGGTCACTTGCCATGACGAAAGCGATGTCGTTCTGCTCGAGGATGACTCCCGGTGGGTCACTTGCGAAGCTGCTGGCGTTCAAGATGGCGTAGGTCGTCACTCCGTTCGCCTGGCTGGCGGCGAGGTCCAGGGGCAACCACTCGCTCGTGAGCGCGCTCGGCAGGAGATTGAAGTACGGCAGTCCCCATGCGACGGCCAAGCCCAGGCCGGAGGGTCTGAAGTCCAGGAGACCAGAGTCCTCCAAACCAGCGATCGCCGACTCGAGAACCTGCTGGGCGTTCTGGAGGACGGATGTCGTTGCTGGAACGTTGAGCTGGGCAGTGATCACCGCATGGTGCAAGGGCGGAACCGTGACGAGTGTTGCATTGTCAGTGACGGTTGAAAGGTCCAGGAACAGATGCTGTTCCGGTGGTAGTGATCTCGCCCTGCCGGCGATGGAAATCGGGCCGTTGATATTGGGTCTTCGAATAACGGGCCGCGTGATTCGATCGATGAGGCCATAGGGCCCTCCTGTGGCGAACGCCGCTACCGCGGCGCCAGCGAGAAACTCCCGACGTGTAATCGCCACAACAGTTCTCCTCGCCGACAGCGTCTGAACCAGGTTCTGACGTCGATGTTTCCGGATCCTGGGAGGCGAATCAGCCACCTACGAAGGGAATCAGGAGACGCCCCACTTCTGTTCACCAGGACGGCGGGTCGACACGGACCCGCCACCGTCAAGGAACGACCTTCACCAGATCTGTGGCGACCGCTTTTCAGAAGGCGCCAGACGATTGACGTCTTCCAGCCAATTCGCCCTATGAGGTCCCGGTCCCAGAAGAACTCACGAATTTCTCGGTGAAGCCGGTGCCTTTGTGAGTCAACTGGCTTGACGTGACCTCGAGAACCTTCCCGCTATAAAGGTCTGCGATTTTTACGCCCGTTGCCTTGCCGGCAGCAGCGCCGTTGAAGGACGCGTTGGTGAACTTGACCTTGCCGAAATTGGGCACGCCCGTCACGCTTGGATTCCGGTCGACGTCTGCACCGAGCAAGAGATACGTCGCGAGGCTCCCAGCTGGAGCCGACATCGTCTGGCTGCTGCTCTGTGTGATGTCGTCGACCGTCACCTGCGTCTGTCCGGGAACGATGTTGACTGAGGTCGACACCTCGTCACCAGCAGCGGGCGTGACCGACAGAGTCGTCACATCGTTGTCGATGATCACTTGCGCGCTGTAAACCGCAACTCCAGCTTGGCATTCGGCCACTACGCCCCCCGCCGAGACCCAGTTGCTCTTGGCACTGTAAATGCCGGAACCGAAAGTGATACCCGTCACCGCCGACGTGCCGGTAGCACAGGCCAGACTTGGGACGGTGAACGTCGTTCCCGCGGCGGACTTCGCTACAGCCGTGGAGGCTCCATGAGCGATGAGCGGTCCCACGTAGAACACATTTTTCTTCACAGGAAGGATGGCTTGCGCTGATACTTCGCTCACCAAGAGCGTCGCCCCAATCAAGATGGGCAGAGCAGCAATCATCATTCGTCTTTGCATTTGCAGGTCCCCGTTTCGTCTGTACGACCGGAGGCTGATGCCAACAGTCGACTTCGCCATGAGCTACCCATGCCTTCAGGCGGCAGCTCCCCCGGGCGGGCGGTTCTCCCCATCTCTCTGACTGTCGAGCACAATTTGCAAGGCCCCGGCAAGTGGCGCGGCGACGACCACTATCTTTGCTCGAGCTGACGATGACCACCACCTCGGCTTGAGCCGACGATTCGATGAGTCAATTGGCTTTCCTGAGCGTCATAGTCTCGTGTCTCACAAGATGACGGCGCTCACGCGTGCACTGTTCAACTGTCGGGCCAGACGCAGCGTTGAATTCCTTGGACGGCGTCAGTTTTGAGCGTCCTCCCATGAGTTGCGCGCTTGAGCGAACGTTACGCCACGTCCCGCGGATCACGGTCACGTTGTGCACCCAAAAGGGGCGGGGGTTGTCCAAGAAGCCATACCGGCGTCTATCTACGGTCCGCCGAGAAGTCTCGCGGTAGCTGAGGCGCTCATCGACGGGGGTTTCGAGTCATGACCACGTTGATCAAGAACCTGACGTGTCGCCGGGACGCCGACACCCCCTTTGGGAAGGTACGGAGGAGTGCAAACAGTCCAGGCCGCTGCCACACTCTCCCTCGAACCTCCGCGCCAGCACATTCTCGCTCTACACCTTCGATCCCGCGCCGAACCAGTTCGATGCACGAACTGAATGGAGATAGTGCATCCACGCCTCCGAGGGCTTATCACGGGCCGCTGTGTTTAGAGGGTGTTCCGTTTCGAGTGCGGCTCCGCGAGGAGTGCTCGCTCCAGAAACTCCCGGTCGGTGATGGATTGCATGCAGCAAGGGATCCGTCTTGATTCGAACGTGCGTCAACACATCGAGACATCCAAACCAAGTTTCGGCGCTGGCAAAGTCGCATTTCCTATGCTCGGCGCACGACGACCTGATGGCCGAGTACATCTCGTACGCGCAGACCCGACTGCCTGTAGCTCGCTCCGGTTTGAAGAAGCTTCGATCGGGAGTGCTGCGATCGTCGAAGACGTCACATCCTCAAGATACCCGCGTCACATCCGGGTCAAGACAACTGGCCTGTGGTCGCTATTGCGGCGGCGGCGGCAACCCGGCCGGACCCATGTAGGCGAAGACCTGGTCGGTACCGGGGACGAGCAGCAGACCATCGCCGACCGAGGGCGTCGGGAAGTGGTTCGCATACCCGCCATAGGAAACCGTGACGACGTCGTCGCCGTTGGATGGGTTGAGACCGTGCAACGCGTTGTTGTGGACTACCCAGATCATTCCGTCGGCGACCACAGGTGAGCCAGTCGTGCCGTCGCTCGATGTCCAGAGTTGGGTCAGATACGGGGGGCTCGACGAGACTTGGACGGCCGTCAGGCCGTTGGGGCACGGCACGTAGACGACCGAACCCTGCACCGCGTGCCCGCCATCGGGATCGCCGCTGCACATCGACAGCGAGGCGACCTCGCCATCCTCGCCGCCCAGATGTCCCTGGCGCAGCAGATAGGCGGTGTCCGTCTTGCCGATCTGGAACACGAATCCGTCCACGAGGGCGGGGTCGCCGGTTCCGAGGTCCAAGTCCTCTGCGCTCAGCGTCTGCCAATCACTGAGGTAGAACTTCGACTCGAGCTGCATGCTCGGAGACAACTCGAGCACCGCGTCGCTGTTGTCGTACGCCTGGCCGGCGCCGAGGTTGTAGCCGTCACCGCTCGCCACGTAGACGTTCCCGTCGGGGTCGACGACCGGAGAGCTTCCGCCCATCCACACCGCTCCGCGATCTTGGCCGGTGCCGATCTGGAAGAAGTGAAGGGGACCGCCGTTCTCCGGGATCGAGACGACGAATCCTTGACCAGGACCATTGGGACCGGGACAGTCCCCGGCGTTCTGGCCATATGCGATGACGACGTGGCCGTCGTCGAGCGCCAACCCCGGCCGCTGGAGCTGCGCCAGCTGATCCTCGCCGGCCTTTGGCATCGCAGACTGGTCCAGTTCGACCTTCCCCGTGAACAGGTTGAGCCCGAAAAGGCGATGCTTGGCCTCCACGCCATCAGAGGCAGCTGGCCCGTTGATCAAGGTGTCAGCGTCGACGAAGATTTCGTGGCGAGCCAGGTCGATGACCGGAGTGCTTGTGATGCCGACCTGGGGTGAGATGTCGCCGCAGGGTAAGTCTGAAGAAGGCACGGGGGTCGCGAGGTGCTGTGACCACAGGACCTGTCCGCTGTTTGCGGCCAAGACATACACGGTGTCGTTCTCGGTCGCCGCGACGACCCGTCCGTCGGCGATGAGAGGTTCGCCAAACAGTTGCCCGTCGAGGACCGGCGAAATCCAAGCTTGTCGCGATGGCAACAGCTTGGTATGTGCAGCGTGGACTCCGGTCGCCTCGGCGTTCCCGTGGTAGGTGCTCCAGTTGGAGCCGAAGCCGGAGTGCGCTGCTGATCCGGTCGGCAATCCAGCCGTCGCGGTGCTGGACCAGCCGAGCGCCGCAGCCATCAAGACGGCAACCACAACGACGAGCATTCGCAGGTGATTCCGGACATGACGTGACGCTGCACGGCGCGCAAGGTCGTTCCTCAGGGAATACCGCCAACTCGCCATACTCGAACCCTACCGGAGGCATCGTGGACCTGACGAACCCACGCTGGCCTCGATCCTCCTCGGCTCGAGTGATTCAAAACATGACGCAACATCGGCGGTGCAACGAGTCCGGGTCAACCCTCGAAGCGAAGGTGCGCACAGTTGGAGAAGTCATGACACCTTTGGCTGTCGTCGTTGACGTACTCAAAAGTGACGATCACGGCTCCAACGGCCTCGGGAGAACCTGCTTGCGTCGATCCGGCTGCTCTTCACAGTCGGAACTCAGGCCGCCTCCACAGTCACCGCAGTGGATGAGTACGACACGGTGTAGGGGCCGAGAAGCATCGAGAACGCGCCGAGCAAGGACGAGGAGCTCCGGATCACGTTGTACGTCGACCCGACTGCCGGTGATCCCACCGTAGTGACGTCGAGAGTGCCTGCAACCGAATCTGTTCCGCCGGTGATGCCGAAAGCGCCGGTCGATGCATCCACGGTCGGTGCGAAGGTGCCCGTGCTCGACTGGGAGAAGGCCGACCCGTCGGAGAGAGTGAGGCCATCTCCATCACCCACCGAAAGGGTGCCGTTGTTTGTCAAGGTGGTCGCTCCTCCGCTGCCGTCCTCAAGCGTCACCCCGTCAATGTCGACGGAAGCACCGATGTTGTTGGTCACGTTGGTGCGCAGGTAGTCCGCACCGACCGTTCCGCCTTCGGTTTCCAACGTCCCTCCGTTCGTGACCGTGTCAGCCTGACCAACCAGTTGGACGCTGCCAGAACCGGAACCCGTGTCGGCGTCGAGTTCCAAAGTGCCATCGTTAGTCAGGTTGCCGGCCAGATCGGCGACGGACTTGAAACTTCGGTTGCCGATCACATCGACCGTCTGGCCGCTCGGGATCGTGCCACCGAGACTGTCAGTTCCGAACAAGTCAAACGTGAAGGTCCCCGATCCCGCTGAGTCGCTCATGGTCGCGTTGGTCACCGAGATGGGATCGCCCGCATCAACGCCGCCGCTCTGGGTAAAAGTGCCCGTGTTCTGAGAAAAGATGCCGTTGATCGTCATGGTGCCACCGCTCTGGGCGAACGAGGACCCGTCCGACAACGCAAGACTCCCCTTCGTGAGGCCCACCGAGAAGGCACCGTCGTTGGTGAATGTGGTGGCTCCCCCGCTGCCATCCTCATTCGTCACCCCGTCAATGTCGACGGTGCCACCGCTGGTATTCGTGACGTTGGTGCGCAGATAGTTCGGATTGTTGACTCCCCCCGCTGTTTTGATGGTCCCAGCATTGGTGACCGTGTAGGACGGGCCGGCAAGGTCTGCAAAACCGGAACCTGGGGTTGTTCCGGCGTTCAGGTCCAGGTTGCCATCGTTGGTCAAGTCAGATACCAGCGTGGCGCTTGAGTCGTAAGTGCCGTTGCCGATGACGTCGACCGTCTGACCACGCGGGATCGTGCCACCGAGGCTGTCGCTTCCGAACAACTCAAAGGTGCACTTCCCCGATCCGGCGGAGTCGTTCAAGGTTGCGTCGATCACCAGGACGTGATGGCCCGTGTCGGCTCCTCCGCTCTGGGTGAAGGTGCCGGTGTTCTGGGAAAAGGCGCCGTGGTTCGTAAAGGTGCCGCCGCTCTGGGTGAACGAGGATCCGTTGGTCAAGGCGAGACTCCCGGTGCTCCCGACCGAAAAGGTTCCTCCATTGGTCAAGGTTGTCGCTCCACCGCTGCCGTCTTCGCTGGTTACCCCGTCAATTTCGGTCTTGCCTGTGCGCGCGTCGGTGAGGTTCACCCGTAGGTAATTCGGACTGATCGTTCCGCCAGACGTCTGGAAAGTCCCCGCGTTGGTGACGGTGACATTGGGACCCCCTCCAATTAGCGCGTAGCCGGAGCGGGTCGAGCTCTTCGACGTCAACGTGAGCGCGCCGTGCTTCCCGATCGAACTTCCTGTCGCGGAGAGGGTCAGACTCGAGTCGACAGCCCGCGCCGCCCCTTCAATCGACACCAACTGGGTGCCCGCGGTTCCGCCGACGGTGACCGTGGCAGCCGTTGCGGTGCCCTCGATCGTCACCGTATAGCTGCCACCCAGTGTGATGCAGACGTTGTCAGAAGAAGTCGGGACGATGCCTGTCGACCAGTTGGCCGCGGTCGTCCACAACCCGCTTACCGCCGCCTTCCAGGTGTCGGTGCACGTGGTGACCTCCGGATGGACTCCCGCCGCTGGCGTCAACGCAGCCACAGAAGGACCAGAGAGACCCAGCATGAGGAACGCTCCGATGAGAGGAGGGAGAGCCGCCATCGCCAACCGCCTGGGACGAGATGCACGCCTCATCTGACAGCAGTGAAGAGAGCTCCGAAATTGATGCCCCATTTCCCCCCCTATCTCAGCGAGCGCTGCGAAGGTCTAGCAGCATATGGCCTCAAAAAATGCTCGGCCGGGCTTATCGTGCCGGTGGGCTGTGCTCACGCTCTGACCACGTTGGTAATTGCACTCACGGTGACGGCCGTTCCTGCTCTACTGTCCGCCACCGCTACATCACGTGAGCGAAGGGTCACAGGACACCGCCAGCTCGCTCATCGTGACTGTCTTTGAGTGGGCACCCTGCTGAACATCCTTGAGAAGGGCGAGCCCGAAGGGCGCGAGGACTCAGACGCCCGTACCGTGCAGCGTCACGACAACCGGACCCTCTCCATCGTTGCTGTTGAAGACATACCGGCTGGTGGTCGGACCAGGAGCCGTCGGATGGAAGATCACCGTCTGCTGCAGGAAGGTTCCGGGGTCGATTGTCGTTCCCTCGGGCACCGGCACTGGCGCGGAGAACGCTCCGCTGGGTGCGATGGCCCGCGTCACGATGAGAGCCACTGTGCCGCTGTTGCCGACACCGAAAGTGACGCGTACTGACCGTCCGAGCGGAACCGATCCGGCGTTGACGGAGGCGCTCGTGACAGCGAGATGTTCCACGCCCGTGACGGCGCTGCCGCTGACCGGAGCGGTCACCGAGCCATGGTTGGTCGAAACCACCAACGTCGACGGGTACGAGCCAGCGGTACCCGGGTCGAAGTCCACCGACGCGGTCACGGACTGTTGCGGCGCGAGCACCGTGCCGACCGACGGGAGACCGGTGACTAGGTAGGGAGCATGCGGCAGGTTAAGCGTGGTCACCGTCTCCGGTTTGTTCCACGAGTTGGTCAGGCTGATAGTCAGGGCTTTGCCACCGGCGCCGGTGTTCACGGTGCCGAAGTCCAGCGGCACCGCTGACATCAAGAGCCCCGGAGCAGTCCCGTAACCAGAAATCGAAACCGTCTGGACTCCAGCGCTGGTCGGGATCGACAGAGTGGCAACGACCGGGCCGGGACCATCGGGGGTGAAGGTGACCCGGAGGCGTACCGTCGCGCCGGGGGCGAACGTCGTTCCCGCCGCTGGCTGGCGGATGGCGAACACCGATCCTGCGACCGGTTTGTCCACCGGAGGTGGCGGTGTTGCCGGACCTGCGGTGGCGCCACCGGGAGCCGTGGTCGAACTCCCCGACACCACGGTCGACGAGGTCGGCGTCCGGGCGCTCTGCGTCGATGCAGGACCGGTGACACCCTGGTAACCGCTGACGGTTGCCGAACCTGTCACCGTCAGACCCTGTGGCACCGTCGCGACCACGGTGGTCTTCCGGCTCGAGCCGACAGGCACGGAACCGAAATGGACAGCCGCCGCTTGGAGCGGCGCATTCGCACTTGCGCCGAATGCAAGGACATGGCCATCGCGCGTGCCAACGAAGACCCGACCGTCCGATGCGGTGGGCACGGCGAACTTGGTGGCGGTCCCGATGGGAGCACTCCAGAGCAGAGGGAGCACCCCATGCGTGGGGACGGCGCCGTAGGCCTCCAGTGTCCCGTCAGCGCCGTTCGGCCCGTTTGCGACCACGGCCCAGACCACGGCGCTGCCCGACTCGGTACCATCGCTGGTCACCAACGGCGAACCCGACGTGTACCCGAATGAAGCAGCGCTGGTCCCGGCCGAGGCGAGCTGCGGGAGCCCTTGACCGTTAACGCCGTAGCTAAAGACCCGGAGCGGACCGCCGGCACTCTGAAGGATGTAGACCCAGCCCCCTTGCCCCCCGTACACGGCAGGATGGCCCCACTGGCCTTCGAAGGGCCCCAGTTTCTGCAGCACAGTGCTCGGCTTCTGCTTGAACCCTCCCATGTGGTTGGCGTCTATGAGGAAGACGCGCCCGTCCTTTCCCTCCTGGACCAGCAGATGAGGGTGGGCACTTGTGCCGAAGTCAGCCGTCGTCAGCGCAACTGGACCGCCCGCGCCAAAATCTTCATCGTTCGCATCAAGGTTTGCGGCGTTGTTCGGAGCGAAGAACTGGACGGGCTTAATTTTGCCGTTCGTACCCACCTTGAGACCGATAACAGATTCGGACAAGGTGGGCGGTGGGTGGTTGGAAGCAGCGGGCTGGGGGGATACGCCGTTCCCGGAGGTCAGAATGATCCGGTTCGGTCCATCGGAGACCAGTCCTCCGCCGCTCTGCCAGATTCCGGCCTGGGAGTTCTCGTCGGTCCCGACACCGGACTCGTCGCTCCACATTGAGGTGATGTCCTGGGTGGTGGTACTGACACCCAGCACGATGCCCCTGTAGGGGCCGGAATCGCAGTCCGATGCGAAAGCCATGTAGACCGTGCCGTTCAACAAGAGCAGCCCTGGGCGCTGCTCTTCGGTGGCGTCGTTAAAGGGGACCCCGGGCGTGTTGTAGGGCGTACCGGTGATCTCAACAGGGAATCCAGAAACCTCCTGACCGGTGGCGCTCGAAATCGCCTGGAGGTACCAGTGCGAATTGGCGAGCCCGCCGCTTCCTGTCTCGAGCCGGGTCGTGAGATAGACGATCCCCGTGGCCGGATCGATCACCGGCGTGGAAGTCGACCCGAGATCGGGCTCCAGATCCGAACAACCGACCGTCGCCGCCTCGAACGGTGATCCGAAAGACCGGCTCCACTCGACGGCACCGTTGGTGGCGTTGATGCCGTAGGCCATTGCCTGCTCGGTCGTCACGATGACCGTGCCGTTAAAAACCAGAGGTTGCGAGTAGACAGACCCTGAGACCGGCGTCGAGAACAACTGCCCGAAGCTCGACGACTGCACCACGGAAGGAGTGAGGCCTGGTTCGTTGTTGTCCCAGTTATCGCGGAGATTGTCATAGGCGGCGGTGGTCACGTTCGAAGTGGTCGCTGCCCGGGCCACCGCTACCGGTGCCAACATACTGGCGCCCATAACTGCAGCACCGCTGATCATGATCGCCAAACGTCCTGCAGCCATTTCCACCGCCTGTGTTGATGACTCGAGACCCGATGTCGGCGACAGACTAGTGCTCGGAGGATTGCCTCCAGCCACAAGCGATCCACAAAAACGTCGCGCAACGTCTCATGGTTGCACCGCGAACGAAAGGTGCCTGCAAACGAGAAGACATGACGGCTCGTGTTCTCCGAAAGGGAGACACGTAAACCTTCGCTTCGTAATCCGATCGGGTGCGTGCCCGCGCCCTGCCGTTCGAGATCCCACCCGTCTTCCCGGGCCTTGACAAGGTAGCCACAAGGTCAGTCATCGAATGCTCGTTCAGTCTTGAATTCATCTCGTGAACATTCCAATTGGCACTTCACACAAGGCATTGTCAGTGGCTCTCGCCGTATGGGGTGGTCGGTCGAATCCGTTGATAACGGCATCAGCGAGTCGGATCCACCGGTCGAGCCACCGGCACTTCCGGGTCATCAGCATGGGATCATTGAACGAGCTGCTCAACAATGCTGTGGCCTGACAGGCGGCCATCGCCGTTACTGCCAAGTCGTACGCTTCCCAACGGGCCGGCTCGAGGTCGCCGACCTCGCCGGGATTCCCACGTTGTGGCTACTCCGACCCCCACGCCGTCGTCTGTGTTCTTCGCTCATCCAAAGCTCTCGTCGAGGTCCGCGCCAGTCCCCCCCATGAGTCACCAGTACCGCTCGGGCACGAACGTCGGGGTGGCGCTTACGTCAACGAGTCCAAAAGACGACGGTGCGTTACCTTGTTCGCCGTCGTACTTTTTCTTGGGGCAGCGGCTCTTCGCGCTGCGTGTCGACGTAAGGGAGTAAGTCCATGGTAAGGACTGGCCTGCTAGCGAAACCCACTCGGACGTCCACGAGGCGTAGCACGGGTCGGTCCCGCGGGATCACCAGGGCATTCGTATTGACCCTCATCTCGTTCGCGTGTGCACTACTACTCCAACCGCTGGCAGCCGGCGGTTCTGCTCCCAAGGACGCCAACCCTCACGGAGTCCTGACGTATGGGATCGACCTGAACGACGAGTTCGACAACACCTTCAATCCCGAGCAGAGCCTGAATCCCTGCGGTTTCGCCATCCTGTCGAACATCTATGCATCGGGCCTAGGCATCACCAACACAGCGTTTCTCCCGAACGTCATTCAGAGCTGGTCAACGACGCCGAACACGGTGACCCTCCACCTCCGACCCGGGCGTCGTGTTCTCCAACGGTGACCCGGTCGATGCCAGTGCCATCAAGACGAGCCTGCTCTACAGCGTGAAGAGTCCACTGTTGACGACGTTGACCGCAATATCGACGATCGATGTGCTGAATGCAACGACCCTGGTGCTCCATCTCTCCAATCCGATTCCTGGAGACGTCGTCCAGGCGATGTATCACACTGACGGCACCATTTACGATCCCTCCACCATCACTTCAGACGCCACGCATCCGGTTGGCGCGGGTCCCTTCCTCTTGAAGAGCTATCAGCAGGGATCGTCAATCAAACTGGTCGCCAACCCGAAGTACTGGAACAAGGGTCAATACGATCTCGGAGGCGTCGACTTCGTCCAAGCCTCAAACGGTCCACAGATCGTGACCGCGCTCGAGACCGGGGCCATCGACATGGCGAATCTGGAACCGGACGAGGTTGGACCGGTCAAAGCCCATCCCGGACTCGCTGCGGTGGTGGGCAAGTCCTACGACTATGTCGATCTGCAGATGCGGCAAAACGCCGCTCCGTTCAACAACCCGAAGGTCCGTGCGGCATTGGAGTACGCGGTCGATCGCAATGCACTCAACCGGGTGGTCGACGACGGTCTCGGTGAACCGGCCTACCAGCCCTTCCCTTCGTGGTCCCCAGGCTTCGACAAAGCGGTAGGCGACAAATACACCTATCAGCCGGCGAAGGCCAAGTCTCTCTTGAAGGCTGCAGGCTTCTCCAAGGGAATCTCGTTCACGCTCGAGGTGCCGAGCGGCGATCCTTCGTTTGCTCAACTCTCCCAGCTCATTCAGCAGGAGGCGATGTCCGCCGGGTTCACCGTCAAACTCCAAGAAGTCGACCCCGCCGACCTCTTGACCGACGTCTACATCAAGGGTGAGGGTGACGCCGTCCTCACCGAGCAACTCTCAAACGGACCCGATCTCGCCAACAACTTCGAGAACGAGTTTCTGCCGATCGGATTCCTGACTCAGCACTTTGGAACGGCCAATCCATTGCTCGCGCCCTATATCAAGCAAGCCCTCCAGTACGTGACCGCGCAGCAGCAGGGCCCGTTTATGCAGAAAGCAGGCGCCCTGGCCATGTCCATTGGTGCCGAAGTTCCCCTGATCTTCCAACCCTCGCTTGTCGGTTACAACAAGAATGTCGTGGGAGGAGCGGTCCAAGCCCCGATAGGGCAGTGCCACACCAATTTGGCAGGCATCTACATCAAGAAATAGCCCTCGTCAGAGACCAACCGCGCGGTCGGGACTAGACGCCAGAAAGCTTCAGGGCGATGTCGTCGGCGAATCCATCGTTGTAGGTCTCCCCGCTCTCTCGGGAGAAGCTGAGTTGCACGAAGGCGCTCCGAGCACCCTTGGGTACCGTGCCAGAATCTGACTCCCGCACAAGCTCGGTCTTGCCGCCTCGCACCGATTCGGTGACCCCACCGATCGTCATCGAGGATCCCACCAAGGAGCCCTTCTTGTTCTTGAAGTCGACCTCGACGAAAGCCTGATCGGTTCGCGTCCCCGAGCCGCCGAGCCACCCTTGGAGCGTGGCTGTCACGTCGCCACCTTTGATCGCGTTGACATAGGAGGCAAGGCTCACCGTCTGGGTCGCGACGATGGAGTCGAGAGGATCGCTCGGACCGCCAGCAAAAAAGTTGGCTCCCCGAGCCTTCGGTCCGGGCGACGACGCCGTGAGGAATCCACCGCCGGTGGCTCCGTATTTCACGACCGTGAAGGACATGCCGGTGGACCTCGTCCAATGAGGGACCACCGGGACAACGGAGCCATTATTGCTCCCTGTTCCCTGCTCCCCTCCACCGTTGAGAATCAGGTTCTTTGTCGTTGCTGCGCCCGCCGGGGCACCGTCAAGAACAGCGACGCCCAGCGACGCAACGAGTCCCGCCAACGAGACGATCGCAATGCGCCTCATCCTCCACCTCCCGACTCGGTCGATGAGGACACCCTATAGAAGACCGCTGAGACACTCCTGAGGCCGTCGACGCCTCACATCCGAGCTCAGAACAGCAGGTCAAGGGGGTGCCGAGCCGTCGCGAGACGGACGAACCCCCTGCCAATCCCTTCTACTTCGAACTAGGAACGTGTGTCTCCTCGACCCGCCGGGCGAACCTCTGCAATCCCGTGTCCCACCCCTCCGGGGAACCGACGGCGTCGCGCAACTGTTGCCATCCCTCTCCGTGACGGTCGATGTGGCGGTGCTCAAGCGTCACGCGAGTACGTCCGGGCGTCTCGGAGACAAATGTGACCTCCACCTCGCTCACCTTGGAAGGATCGTCCTCGATTTGCCAGGCCAGATTGATGTTCCACGAAAACACCACCCTTGCGGGGGGTTCATAGACGAGCACGCGAGCCCAATGACACTCGCTTCCATCCACGCCTCGGTCGTAGACGTGGCCTCCCTGTCGCGGCTCAAAGACCATCTCAGCAAGCTCCGACTGGAGAATGTGGTGCTCGGGAGGCCACCAACTTCCGATGTCTTGTGTGAAGACGGAAAAGGCACGATCGACTGGTACCTCCACCAGGATCGACGTCTGTGTCGAAGTCGTCTGCGGATCACTCATGGGCTGGCGTTCCTTTCTCAGCTTGGACCTTGAACGAGACCAGTGCCGTATTCCAAAACCGGTCGAGATAGTCACGGAGTTCCGCGACGCCTTGCGGGTCGACGCGATAGACCCGGCGTGTCCCGTCGCGGTGGTCGGTGACGAGCCCCGCCTCCTTCAATACCTTCAGATGCTGCGAAACCGCCGGGCGGCTCACCGGCAGTCGCTCCGCCAGGACACCGACCGGAGACGGGCATTCAGCGAGGCGTTCGAAGATCGCTCTCCGAGTCGGATCGCTGAGGGCCTGCAGTGCGAGTGCGTTCGTCATGACTTACCGTAAGTATATGCTTACCTACACTGCCGTCAACCCCACCAAGTCCCCCGAACGACTCGCCCTCGCACGTCACGGCCGTCTCGAGCTCTGAGCTGGGACGAAGGCGATCCAGATAGCTCTCAGGAATCCCTGAAATCTGCCGATTTGGTTACAGGGACCTCCTGAGGTGGGCAGGGCAATGGCTGGAAAAGACAACGTGACCGTCGGTACCGACCTCCAGGAACAGGCCCAGGAAACCGACGCGGACCAAAGCGGAACCGCGTGGCGCTCGGACCCCGGTGTCCTGGCCTACCTGATCGGCCCACCGGCGTTGCTGCTCGTGCTGGTTCTCGAGCATTTCAAACTCATCGCGACCCATTCGCCCTGGCTGTGGCTTGCAGTCTTTCTCGCTACTCCGGCCGTGAACCTGCTGGCCGATATTGCGTACCGGCAGAACCCGAGCGAACTCCGATCGAACGTGCAGCTCGCAGCCCAAGTGGTCACCATCACGGCGGTCATCTACCTAACCGGATGGGGACCGGTTCTGATCGCCGCCTTCTCGTTCGGTGCGCTCGTGAGCATCTCGCGCAACGGCTCGCGCAGATGGAGACCCGCGCTCGCCTGGAGCCTTTTCGGCATTCTGATCGGGCAGATCATGATTGCGCTCTCCTGGGCGCCGTCGTTCCTCAGCCACGACCAAGCCCTGGCCGTGGCTGTCATGAGCGCGTTCGTCCTCTGTTTCGTCGTTCGAATGGCAGCCGCAATCATGTCGGAGCGCGAGATCGCCGACGCTTCCTTCCGGCAGAGCGAGCGACGCTTCCGTTCCCTCGTCCAGAACTCCACTGATACCACCCTCGTCGTCGGACCCGACGGCAACATCACGTACGCCAGTCCTGCGGCAGAAGTCCTCTTCGGTTTGTCCGCTCTCCAGCTCGAGGGCCAGAACGCGATGTCCCTCGTGCACGGTGAAGACGCGGGCTGGGCCTCCATCGCGCTCAATGCCGACCTCGAGCTCGCGCAGGTATCACGCCCGGTGCAACTCAAGATGGTTGGAGGCAATGACCGAGTTCGAGATGTCGAGGCCGTGGTCACAGATCTTCGAGAGGATCCGGCCATCGGTGGTTGGGTGGTCAACATGCGTGACATCACCGACCGCAAGACAGCCGAAGCCCGGCTCGTCCACCAAGCGCATCATGATGCGCTCACCGGACTGCCCAATCGAATCGTCATCCTTGAGCAAGCGGATCTCATGTTGAGTCGATGCGTCGATGGTGACAAGCAGCTTGCCGTCTTCTTCATCGATCTCGACAACTTCAAGGACGTCAACGACAGTCTGGGGCACGAAGCGGGCGACGAAGTACTGCGAGTCGTCGCCGAACGGTTGTCTGGACGGCTTCGTGACAGCGAGATTGTCGGGCGCATGGGCGGTGACGAGTTCGTCGTCCTCGCCGAATCCACAGAAACCTCCGACCCGACGACGGCGATCGCCAAGCGTCTCCGCGCAGTGCTAGCCGAACCCATCCGAATCCTCGGCCGAGAAGGCCCGCTGATCCATGTGACCGCGAGCATCGGGGTCGCCCAAGGGGTACCCGACTCGGCCAACGAACTCTTACGCAACGCGGATATGGCGCTCTACCAGGCGAAGCTTGCGGGACGTGATTGTTGGGTGTCATTCGTTCCCGAGATGAAGTCATCGGCCCTGAGGAACCTGCAGCTGCGGTCGGAACTGACTTCAGCGATTGAGGAGGAGCAGTTCCTGCTGCTGTACCAGCCGATCGTCGACCTCCACAGCGGTCAGGTCGCCGGCGTCGAAGCGTTGATCCGCTGGGAGCATCCCGAGCAAGGCGTGATCTCCCCGGACCAGTTCATACCCGTCCTCGAGCAGACGGGCCAGATCATCGATGTCGGTCGCTGGGTACTCAACGAGGCCTGCCGTCAGGGGGCGCTGTGGTGGTCAGACAATCAGCAGATCGGCATGACGGTCAATGCGTCCGCACATCAGCTCGAGGACGCAAGGTTCGTCGACGACGTGGTGACCGCCCTTGAATCATCTGGGCTCTCGCCAGAGGCTCTGGTCATCGAGATCACGGAAAGCAGCCTCATGTCGACGAGCGAGACCGCCAACAGGAGCCTTGTCGGTTCTCAAAGAGCACGGAGTGCGCGTTGCGATCGATGACTTCGGCACCGGATACTCATCCCTCTCTTACTTACTCCAGTTCACCGTTGATGCGCTCAAGGTCGACGGGTCATTCGTCAGCGCCATGGACACGTCACAACATGCCGAAGCCGTCGTTCGGGCAGTACTGGAACTTGGTCGATCGCTCGACTTGAAGGTCATCGCCGAAGGGATCGAGGATTCCGAACAGCTTGCACTCTTGCGTGCGGCGGGATGTCAATGGGGCCAGGGATTCCTTTTGTCTCGACCCGTCGCGGCGTCGGTCGTGACCAAGATGCTCGACCGACCGACGCACGGCGCGAGAAACTTCGCCGAATCGAAGTAGGCCTGCCCGAGCCGCACGTCATGGTCCTATCGCGCGTCAAACCGTGGATCGCGACCGCGCCGCAATAGTCCTTCTGGATCCATCCGACGACCTGTTTCCTCGTTGGTCACACGGGCCTTGCGTCCGTGAAAAGGTGTGTGTTACCGTTGCAACCGCAATAACAGGTAGTTCAGCGGGGAAGCCGGTCAAAGTCCGGCACTGGTCCGCAGCCGTGGGTGGTTGAACACATCGTTCGCCACGAGTCGGAATGCCGCCGAACTACTCGAAGTGGGTCCCTATCCGTCGAGAAATGCGGCAAGGATCCGGGTGGTCTCCGGTGATTGGAACAACGGGGCCTTTCGGGTTCGCTGCCCGGAATTGGAGTCATCCCCATGAGGTTCCAACGAATCCTCACACCAGCAGCCCTTTTGGTCTGCATGGCTTTGGCTGTTGTCGCGTCACCGACATCAGCCGGCGCGGCAATCGTCGCCATCCCTGCCCCAGCCCTCCTCCGCCCAGGCAGGAGCGACATGGTTGGCCGGCCAGTTCACACCGCAGGGCTATATCCCCTCGCAGTCCGACCCCGGAACGGCCGACCTGTCCGCGACGGCGAACAGCATTTTGGCCCTGGCCAGTGCCAACACCGACCCGAGCACTGCTGCGGCGGCGCTCTCGTACATGGAGTCGAACGTCAACGCATACGTCTCACAAGACGGGGCCGACGGACCCGGACAGCTCGCGCTGCTGATCCTCGACGCACACGCCTTGGGGGTCGATCCAACCTCCTTCGGTGGCACCAACCTGGTTACTCGCCTCTTGGCGACCGAGGAGACGTCGGGAAGCAACGCTGGACTCTTCGGAACGAAGTCGCAGGTGAACGACTTTCAAGCGGGCGTCTACGACCAAGGATTGGCCCTGGCCGCCCTGGCGGCAACGGGCGACACCAAGGGATCAGCGATCAAGAGCTGCTGAGTCGTGGTTGCTCCACCAGCAGTGCGCTGATGGCGGCTGGACCAGCTACGAATCGAAGAACAATCCGTGCAACGGATCGCCAGCCGATTTCGAAGGGCCTGACACGAATTCGACCGCACTCGCCATCGAGGGACTCGCCGCCCAGGGTGATCTGAGTGGCGCTGCGGACACCAACGCCCACGCGTTCCTTGTGCACGCGCAAGACAGTGACGGCGGCTGGGGCTACGACCCGAACACAACCAAGACACCGGGGTCGACCGACCCCGACTCGACGGCGCTCGTCATCCAGGCGATCCTCGCCCTCGGCGACTCACCGACGAAGGCGCCGTTCACGACGAACGCCAATCCGGTCGCAGTGCTGGAATCGTTCCAGGCGACTTCGGGCGACGACCAAGGGTCGTTCAGCTTCCCCGGTGTCAGTGGTCCGAACCTTCTCTCCACCTACCAGGCGGTCCCGGCGGTGGCGGGAGTCGTCTTCCCATTCAATCTCTTCGTGACGACATCGTCCCTGCCGTCGGCAACGCTTGGTCAGCACTACAAGGTCAAGCTCCACGCAACGGGTGGCAACGCTCCGTACACGTGGTCCGTGGAGAACGGTTTCGGGACACTGCCCGCCGGGCTCACCTTGAACAGCTCGACCGGCGCGATCAAGGGAAAGCCAACAAGCACCGGGACGTCGACCTTCGTCGTCGAGGTCACCGACACCAAGACCGCGACCCAGCCCCAGCACGACAACGTGGGCTGGGCGATCCTTTCGATCACGACGTCGTAGCCGACCGGGTGCAGTTGCGTCCACGGACAGATGCGTCCGATGCTGCGGCACGCTCAGCGTCGCAACAGCCGACAGCGTGAGAGGGCGGTACTCGAGCACACTCGGGTACCGCCCTCTACGCATGTGGAGACCGCGCAACCCTTCGGCAGTAGGGACCACTGCGGCGTCCATTTTCCTCGGACACCCATGGTCGTGGCCCGAGAGCCAGTACGGGCCTCGGGTGGGTCTGGGTGTCTTCTGGGTACACGCTTCGGCCTCGTTGTGGGTCCGTTGTGACAGAGCCAACGCGCATGCTTCCGTGCCCAGAATGCATCGTGCGCTCGTTCGCTCTCACGTCAGGCGAACGGCGCTGCACGCATGCGTGAAGTGCGTTGCTGCGATCGGTGTGCGGCGGTGATTGTCGTCTTGCAGTCATTGCGCAAACGACGGCATTTCGATTCTTGTGAACGGCGATGTAGTCACACTGGCGTTGACGAACCGGGTGTTGCACTAGCTACACTTGTTGCGGCGATAGCAACTGATGCAAGGCGGTCGCGACGGGATCCCCGTCCGGCACACACCCACTCACACTGGACGTACAGACATGAGCAGTTTCGCACGGACTCGTGCTTTTACCCTTCCCCTCCTCGCAGCGGCCGCTCTTTTGGTCGGTGCAGTCGGCGTCCTCGTCGACGCGACACCGAGCAGCGCCTCAATCGTCGCCATCGGTGGGGCGGTCCTTCACCAGAACCCACCGCCGGTCGTGTCCGAGACTGCAGACCAGAACAACCAGCTCATCAACATCTTCACCGAGCGAACCGACGTTACGCCTGCCGACTCCGGTCCCGGTCGACATCACCCCTCTGCACAATCCTTTCCCTGCGACCTACACGGAGTCGAGCACCTGACGCCCGGCACCATCCCGGCGGGCACGGCGGTCGACAGCTACTTCATGTTCTCCAACCCGGTAGGGCAGCCGAACTCCTCTGTACCCGTACCACGCGACTGTGACCTTCAGCACCCCCATTCTTGGCGTCGATCGTGCTGAGCTCGACGTTGAACGAGACGGATGGCATCCTGGGCGCGCCCGGAACGACCTACAAGATCGGACCGGCCGACGGCCTCGAGGACAACCAGCACTCCGGCGAGCCTGACACCGTCGAGCTCGACGCACCGACCAGGATCAGCGTGGATTTCTACACGCGAAGACGACATCGACAGCATTCGGATCATCACCGCGGCTTCTCCGAGTACGAGTTCGGGCAACGACCGGGGGCGGGGCGTGGGTTCTGGGCCGGATAGCCAGGGCTACACCGAGGTCGCTTCGGACGGAGGACTCTTCACCTTCGGCAGCCCCTTCTACGGATCGATGGGTGGCCAGCCGCTCAACAAGCCCATGGTCGGTGGGGCGCAGGTCACCGGTGCACCCGGCTATTGGACGGTCGCTTCAGATGGAGGGGTCTTCTCCTTCGGGGATGCCGGCTTCTACGGCTCAACCGGCGGCAATCGCACCTCAACGCGCCGATCGTCGGTATGGCGTCGACCCCGGACGGGCTGGGCTATTGGCTGGTTGCCTCTGACGGGGGCATCTTCGCCTACGGCGATGCGGGCTACTACGGATCTCGAGGAGGCAAACGACTCAACGCAGCCGATCGTCGGCATGGCTGCGACTCCCGACGGCAAGGGCTACTGGTTGGTCGCTGCCGACGGTGGGATCTTCTCCTACGGCGACGCCGTCTTCTTCGGCTCGACCGGCTCCATAACGCTTGAACAAGCCGATCGTGAGCATGACCGTCACCCCTGACGGCCAGGGCTACTGGCTGCTGGCGTCGGACGGTGGCATCTTCTCCTACGGCGATGCGACGTTCTTCGGCTCCATGGGCGGCAAGCCGCTGAACCAGCCCATGGTGGGCATGAAGATGACCGCCGACGGCGGGGGCTACTGGACGATGGCCTCCGACGGCGGCGTGTTCTCCTTCGGTGACGCCAGCTTCCTCGGGTCCATGGGCGGCACTACCGCTCAACAAGCCGGTCGTGGGCGCCTTCTAGCGTCAGAGTCTCAGGGAACCCGGCGGGCGGAGCGTTCCGCCCAAGAGCCCACCGGTTCAAGGGTCATCAGCAGCCGCACTCATCAGGCGGATCGCGACCCGCTGGTCACTGCGTCGCCTGCCGTCAGAGAGTCCGCGCACGGGCGTCAATCCGAAGCTGCTTCCTGAACGAGATCCGCCGACCGCAGATACTTAAGTGATTGCTTGACTTTCACTGGGCAGAGCGTGATACTTAAGCGAATGGTTGACCGTCTCGCCGCCTACGACCAGGTCTTCCACGCCTTGGCCGATCCGAGCCGGAGATCGATGGTGGAACGACTGGCGCACGGCACGGCCTCGGTGAGCGAGTTGGCCCAGCCTCTGTCCATGTCCTTGGCCGCGGTCGTCCAGCATCTCGGCGTTCTCGAGACGGCCGGGATCGTGGACTCCGAGAAGGTCGGCCGGGTGCGGGTCTGCCGGCTCGCGCCACAAGGCCTGTCACCCGCAGAAGGTTGGCTCGCCGCGCAGCGCTCCCAGTGGGAGCAGCGCCTCGACCGTCTCGGCGAGCTGCTGGCGGAACCCGACGACGACCATTTGCCCTGATCACTGACACCACGAAGGAGGAAAGATGTCTGACCGCAACATCGTGCACGCCACGTTCACCCTCGAGCGCACCTATCCCGCCCCCGTCCCTCGGGTGTTCCACGCCTGGGCCGACCCCGAGGTGAAGGCACGTTGGTTCGCCGGAGACCCCAACGGATACGAAATGGACTTTCGTCCCGACGGCATCGAGCGCAACCTTGTCGCCCATGACGGCAAGAAGATCACCTGGGAGTCGCTCTACCGAGAGATCGTTCCCGAGCAACGCATCGTCTACACCTCGGTGCTCTCGGAAGACGACACGGTCGCCACCGTGTCGTTGACGACCGTCGAGTTCACGACCGACGGATCCACGACCTCTCTCGTACTGACCGAGACCGGCGCCTACCTCGACGGGCGCGAGCTGCCGGAATGGCGCGAGCAGGGAACGGCCGACTGGCTCGATTCCCTCGGACGTCATCTTGCGGAGGCGACGGTCGTGATCCTGATTCCGCTGGTATCGCCGGAGCTCGACGAACACCAAGGAGGACACCGTGTCGCGCATTCGTATTCATAACCTTGCCGTCTCCCTCGACGGCTTTGCGGCCGGCGAAGGGCAGAGTCTGGAAGAACCTTTCGGGCATGCCGGAAGAAGGCTCATGCAATGGTTCTTCGCCACGAGATCGTTCCAGCAGATGCACGGCGAAGCCAGGAGGCAGCTTCGGCATCGACGACGCCTTGGCCGGTGAATGGGGTCCGGGAATCGGTGTCGAGATCATGGGGCGGAACAAGTTCGGATCGCAGCGTGGCCCTTGGCTCGACGAATCCTGGCAAGGGTGGTGGGGAGACGATCCGCCCTTCCACACCCCGGTCTTCGTCCTCACCCACCACCTCCGGCCATCGATTGAGATGCAGGGAGGAACGACCTTCCATTTCCTGGACGCCTCGCCCGCCGAAGCCCTGGCCGAGGCGAGGAAGTCTGCGCCCGGACTCGACATTCGCATCGGCGGGGGTCCCTCAACGATCCGCCAGTTCCTGGCCGCCGACCTGATCGATCACATGCACATCGCCATCGTGCCGATCGTCCTCGGGCGCGGTGAGCGCCTGTGGGACGATCAGGAAGGGCTCGAGGAACGCTTCGACATCGAATCGGTGAGCTCACCGAGCGGGGTGACGCACATGATCTTCACCCGCCGCTGACGAGGCCACGACCCTCGCGAGCGACGAGGCCGTCAGTCCCAGGTCAGCCAGAGATCCTTGACGTGCCGGAGTCCCGGCGGATACTCCAGATCCTCGTGCCCCGGCTTGATGCGGTACTCGGGAATGCGTCGATGCCACTCGCGCAATGTGACACGCAGCTCCCGCCGGGCCAGGTGACTACCCAGGCAGCGGTGCACGCCACCGCCGAAGGCGATGTGCCGATTCTCCTCACGGTCGAAGCGGACGTCCGTGCCGTCGGCAAAGGCGGCGGGATCGACGTTGGCCGCGCCATAGCTGACGACGACCGCCGTTCCCTTGCTCACGAGGTCGCCGTTGGGCAGCTCGGTGTCCTCGGTCGCCACACGGGGCACGCCGGCGGGCACGGGCGATTCCCAGCGCAGCAACTCCTCGACCGCGGAGGGAATGACCGCAGGGTCGGCCACGATCTGTCGACGGTGCTCCGGGTTCTGTGCCAGGAACGCGTAGAAGCACGTGAGTGAATCACTCACCGTGTCGAGGCCGGCGATCAGGAAGAGGAACAGGATGTCGAGGATCTCATCGGCGGTGAGTCGATCTCCGTCGATCTCGGCTGCCAAGAACCCGGAAATGACGTCGTCGCGCGGCGCCTTCTGGCGATCTGCGATCACCCCGCCGAAGTACTCGTAGATCTCCTGACCGGTGGCCGCCTGCACCGCACGCCGAGCGTCGGGATCCAGCATGGCGTCGGGATCGATCTTGTCGGGGTGGAGGATCCCGTCGCGCAGGTGGATGAAATGAGCCAGCTCCTCTTCGGGGAGGCCCATCAGTCCCAGGAAGACCGATGAGGGCAGCAGCTCGGCGAACTCCTCGCTGAAGTTGCACTCCCCGCGATCGACGAACGTATCGATGAACCCGTTTACCCGACGTGTGATGTCTTCCTCCTGTGCCTCCATCCGGCGGGGAGCAAAGAGGGGATCGAGGAGTTTGCGGTACTTGGCGTGCAGCGGAGGGTCCACGTTCAGGGGAATCAGCGGGCGGATGTTGCCCAGGCCCATCTCCACCCGCGAGGAGAAGAGCTCGTGGTGACGGAGCACATGGTCGGAGGTGGCCCGGTCGAAACTCAGGGCGAAGCCGTCGCCGACCTGCACGTAGCCACCCCGCTGAATCATGTCGATATAGCCGGGCTGGGGCGCCTTCAGATCCGTCATGAACCCCACCGCCGACTCGGCGTAGTCCCCCGAACGCCCTCCTACCTTGGCCACGTCATGGGTCGATGTCCTGTCGGCCACGTGGGCCCCCCTTCTGCTGTCGTAGAACCGAGGTTAGACAGTGCTCGGAATCCATGTTCAGTTTGGTCTGCTACGGGGCGGGAACGGCATGGACCAGTTCCGAACCCGATACCTTCGACCCCTGAAACTGGCTCAGACCCTGGTTCGACTTGGATCCCGGAGGGAGGACGAATGGACGACATTGAGGCAATCAAGCAGTTGAAAGCCCGGTACTGCCGCCTCATGGACACGAAAGACTGGGCGGGTTATCGCCAATGCTTCACCGACGACGTCACCATGGACACGACCGATTCGGGCGGCAACGTGATCATCGGCGCCGATGAATTCTTGACCTTCCTCATCGCCGCGATCGGTGACGTCATGACCGTCCACCAGTGCCATACGCCCGAGATCGACCTCACCTCGGCGACGGAGGCATCGGGCATCTGGGCCATGGAGGACATGTTGCGATTCCCGGATGGATCGGAGCTCCACGGATACGGGCACTATCACGAGCGCTACCAGAAGGACGAACACAACTGGCTGATCAAGGCATCCACCTTGACCCGGCTACGGCTCGACTTCTCCGACCCCGCCGGCCTCCTGAGCCGTCCCTGAATTGGACACGATGAATAGACGGAGAATCGGCACCCTCGATGTCTCAATCGTGGGCGTCGGCTGCAACAACTTCGGCACCGACTTCTTCGGCCCCGGTTGCGACCAAGCGACCGTGACGCGCATAGTCGACGCCGCCCTCGACGCCGGTGTCACCCTCTTTGACACGGCAGAGGAATACAGCATCACCTCCTACCTCGGAGAAGGCCACTCCGAGGAGCTTTTGGGGGTGGCGCTGCGGGGCCGACGCGACGAGGCGGTGCTGGCGACCAAGTTCCTCAACAACGACGAACACAATCCGGGCGAAGCAGGAGCCGATCGCATCGTCGCCGCGCTCGAGGCCAGCCTGCAACGGCTGGGCACGGACCACATCGACCTGTATCAGCAGCACTTTCCCGATCCACGCCTTCCCGTCGACGAGACACTCGACGGCGCTGGACCGGCTGGTGCGGGCCGGGAAAGTGCGGGAGATCGGCTGGTGCAACGTCTCCGCCGGGTCGGTCGAGCAGGCGACACGCGCCGCACGCGAGCACCGAACGGCTTCGTTCCGTTCGTGCCAGCTCCAGTTCAGCGTCCTCGAGCGACCCGACCCCGACGTGCTCGAGGCACTGAAGCGAAACGCCGTGGGGCTCATCGCCTACTTCCCGCTGGCCAATGGCATCCTCACGGGAAAGTATCGCCGCGATGCACCGCCGCCACCCGGTTCGCGTCTCGCGGCGGATGCGATGGTGAGCCAGTTCCTGCGCGACGGCATCATGGCCAAGCCGGCCGCCGCTGTCAGCGGAACGACTCACCACCGTCGAGCGGCTCGGCCACTTCGCCCGAGACCGGGGTCACACGCTGCTCGAACTCGCTATCTCCTGGGTGGCCTCCCAGCCCGGCATCGCCTCGGTCCTCACCGGGGTGACCAGAGCCGATCAGATCGCGGCGAACGCCGCGGCGTCGGGGTGGCCGCTCAGCGACGAGGAGCTGGCGGCCATCGACGCCATCGTCGAGCGCGAAGGTGAGCCAGGCTGAGCCATCATCCCCCTGCTGCGAATTCGACGTCCTTCGTTTCCACTGTTCCGGCCTGTCGATCTGGCACCGAGTGATTGCTCCAGTAGAAATTCGTGAAACCGATGACCTGGTCGGGCGGAGGGGAGCCCCACCTCGTCATGTCTTCGGTCGTGTGGGCATCACTCACCAGAGTGGCGTCGTAGCCGCGGACGATGGCGCCGTGCAGGGTGGATCGGATGCAGGCGTCGGTCTGAGCTCCGACCACGATCAGCCGGCCCACGCTGAAGGTCGGAGAGGACGTCCTCGAGTCTCGTCTCCTCGAACGAGTCGAAATAGTTCTTCTCGACTCGAGGTTCGCCGCCGTCCGGTTCCAGCTCCGCGACGATGTGCCATCCGTCGGAGCCCTTGGGCATCTGTTCGTCGTCGTGCTGCACCCACACGACGGGTACCTCTTCTCTGCGGGCTCGCTCGACGAGTTGCGCGACGTTGGCCACGACCGCAGCACGCTCGTGGGCCGCGCCGATCACACCGTTCTGGACGTCGATGACGAGCAGCGCCGTGTTGGGACGGTTGGACAGGGTGGTCATAGGGTCGTCTCCTCACCGGTGGCCGGAATTCCAATTGCACCACGCGGGTGCGCGTCCCGGAAGTCCCTGGGCCGAGGCGAGAACCCGGTCAACCCGGATTGATCAGAACTTTCCTGGTCACGATCAGGAGGGACAGGCGCCCGGCGTCACCGACACGTAGACCTCGGCCGGCGTGCCCACCCTCTGCACCCGCAGGTGCGTGGCGCCGGGCGACGAGACGATCTTGCCTCCCTTGACCGCGGCGCACCAGCCGTTCGGGTAGTGCTGCGACGCGGCCACCTCAATGACGGTCTGGCCGTGGGCCGAGACGCTGGGCGTGTAGGCCATGGAGAAGGCGGAGGTGAAGGGATTGAAGAGGACCGCGTTGGCCACGCCCGCCACCGCCTGAGGGTATGTGCGCGACAGCACGGTGACGATCGGCGTGTAGGTCCCATTGGGCAAGACGAGCCCCTCCGCCGACGAACCGGTGGGGTCGTCGTAGTACTTCCAGGCCCAGTAGATCCAGCTGACCGTGCTCAGCCCGGCCCACTCGACGTCGAAGCCAGCCAGGGGAACGCTGTTGGTCGCGCCGAATTCGCTCATGATGATGGCCGGCCCCGTCGGTTGATTCGCCGAGGCCATGGAGAGACGGGTGACGTCCTGTTCGGAGGCCGCCGTCTCCTCGGACTGGAGGCACTTCAACAGGTCGATCGGGTCTCCCGTGACCGGACTGCGATCGCCGCAATAGTCGTGGAAGTTGAACACGATGCGCGGGAACGGCATCGGGCCCAACTGAGAAGGGACGTTGCCCCCTGTCACCCAGTAGATGTCGGGTTCGACATAGATCAGGTGCTTGTGGTCTATGGACTCGATGGTCGGCACCACGCCGTTTTCCGGGTCGTTGGGGGGGCACACCAAAGGCGTCTGGCCGTTGGCCAGGTAGCCCGTGTGCGCTTTACCCGTGTAGAAGCACTCCAGGTTCGTGGTGAACGTGGATTCCGAAGCCGTCGTTGTCGTCGTCGAAAACGGCTCGTTGTAGGGGTCGTACCCGATCACCCATGGGTCATCCTTGAAGTACTTGGCGACGGTGGCCCACACCAGGTCGAACTGACCTTGGAGGTCGCCCACCACGTCGTTGTGCCAGAAGTGGCCCACGGCTGTGTCGAGTTGGGGATTCGAATAGTTGTTCGACCAACGCCCGCCCTTCGGGACGATGGGCACGTTGTTGGTGCAGACCGCCCACTCAGGCGCACCCTCGCCCCGGAACAGCTTGTCGTAGACGTCTTGATGCATGTCGAGCAGGGTGTAGATGCCGTGACGGGCGAGGAGATCAACGGTCGCCTTGACGTGCGCCAAATAGGCGTCCGCGACCGCCTGGCTGAACTCGCGTGGGTCTCCCGGTGCCCCCGGCGTGCAGATTTTCGGTTGGTTCGGACCGCCTGAACCCGGCTCGAGCGCCTGCCACTCAATGCCGAGCCTCACCACATTGAAGCCCAATTGCTGCATCTTCTTCGCGTCCGTGGCGTCGAAGTTCCATGGTGCGCCGGGGTCCGGATAGGCGATGTAGGGGGCGTGCTTGTACACCACGTTGACCCCATGGAGGATCACCATTCGGCCACTCGAGTCGTACATGTACGGACCGCCGGGCGAGCTGAGATAGCTCGGTACGCCCGGTGTGGAACCAGAGGAGGTGGCGCCCGAACTGAACTGGTACGAGGTGCCGGGACCGCTCAAGGCCACGATGTGGGGCGTCAGCGCGTTGAGGTTGGGTTGGTTGGCGACGTGCGGCGTGGCAGAACCCTTGGGCAGCGGCTGGCCACTGCTCGTCGTCGATGTCGTCGAAGCTCCGCTGGCCAACGTGCTCGACGTCGTGCTCCCAGCACTCGTCGTCGCGGTGCTGCCGCGCGAGGTCGTGGTCGTCCCATGAGCCGTCGTCGTGGTGACCGGCCGTGTGGTGGTCGTGGTCGTCGGGGATGGGGCGGTCGTCGTCGGGCTCGTCGTCGTCGACGTCGTCGTCGAGGCGCCGACGATGCCCGTCATTCCCACGAGTACCGCCATCGACACAATGGTGGCTCCTGTCGACCGCAGCAAGAATCGCCTGGTTCGCGGCCCGGCCAGGTCACGCATGGGTGCGGACCTCCGGTGCGCTCCGGGACCACGACCGGTGGCGGGAGGTCGATCTCTCCTTGGGTTCGAGCACGTTGTAGCGATCCTGCTCCCGCCGCAGACACTCCACACGCTGGTGGGTCACGGCACGTACGGGCCGGCGCACGGCCAAGAGGGCGCGTCGGCGACGGAGGTTTGACGAGTGGCGGCAACGTACCACGGGCGTTGCTTGCGTCAGGATTCGTCCCTCACAACGCCCCACTGGCCCCGCCGAACACGCGACGCCGGTGGGTGCGCCGTGGGCCAGGTCGGAAAACGGAGCTGTGATGGACCTGAATGACTCAGGAGGGTGCGTTCCAGGCCCGCCACCGATCGCCCCACGCCCGCTGCCGTAATCTCGGCCGCTGGGACCATGGACACCATCAAGACCAGCCATGAGGACAAGGTCGGCACGATCGCCCTGGACAATGTCGCCCGGCGGAATGCCCTGGGGGAAACCACCGTGCGCGAGATGCTCGAGGCACTGAGCGAGTTCGAGCGCCATGGCGTGCGAGCCATCGTCGTCCGCACGTCGGAACTCGGCCACGTGTGGTCGGCCGGCCACGACATCGACGAGCTGCCCATCAGGGGCATCGATCCCCTGCCCTTCGGCGACCCCCTCGAGGAACTCCTGCGAGCTATCCGTTCCTACCCTGGAGCGGTCATCGCCATGGTCCACGGCACGGTGTGGGGCGGCGCCTGCGACCTGGTTCTCAACTGCGACATGGTGGTCGGAGACGACACGGCAGCCTTCGCGGTGACGCCGGCGCGCTTGGGTCTGCCCTACTCCGCCTCCGGGCGTCCAGTACTTCTTGGCCCGCCTGCCGCTGAACGTGGTGAACGAGCTCCTAATGACGGCGGACCTCATCACGGCCGACCGTGCCCTGGGTGTCGGCATCCTGAACCGCCTGGTCCCCGAGGACACGCTCGAAACGGCCACCTACGAGCTGGCTCGTCGGGTCCGCAGTCGATCCGGCGAGGCCATCCGCGCCTACAAGCTTCAGGCCACGGCCATGGTGCGCGCGGTCGCCCTCTCGGCCCAGGACTCACAGTGGATCAACCAATTGCGTCACGACGTCTACTCGGGATCGGACTACGCCGAGGGGATCGCCGCCTTCAAGGAGAAGCGGCCGCCCAGGTTTGACTAGACGTCGGTCAGCGCTGTCTCGGTGATGCCGAGCGCACGGAGGGTGCGGCCGAGACCGAGGAACGCCGAGAGGCAGATGGTGAGGTCGAGAATCTCCGGATCGGTGAAGACACCGCGCAGGCGTTCCATGAACTCGTCGTCGATGCTGGTGTGGTCGAGGGCGAACCGCTCGGCGTAGGCCACGGCCAACTGCTCCTGCTCACTCAGCGCTTCCTGTTGCGGGGTGCCGACGACACAGTAGAAGTCTTCGCCGAGACCTTGCTCCTTGACCGTGTCAGCCCGAAAGGTGAGACAGACGGTGCATTCGTTCAGTTGTGCGATCCGCATGCGGGCCGCTTCACGGACCCGAACCGGGAGGATGCTCTTGTTGTAGGCCGCGTCGACCAACCGCATGGCCGCCGTTCCGAAAGCAGGCTGCAACGACCAGATCTGCACTGCGTCTCCGCCCTCACCAGGCGGGACATCGAGGCGGGCCATGGCAAGACTGTATGCGGATCCTCGTCGTGCGCCCAGACCGAAGGGTCGGCCGATCAGACCAGAACGGCCCGCTGCCTGACGAACAGGTCGGCTGAGGCGCGAAGGTCGTCCTGCACCTGGCTCTGGGTCTCGAGCAGCTGGTCGGCCCAGAGCATCTGCAGCGTCACCCGAAGACGGTCGAGCCGCCGTTGGGACCGGGCCTCCTCGAAGGCCGCTCGCAGTACCTCGTGCAGCACGCGGTCGTGATCGGGAGGCTCGTCGAGCGAGGTCACGGCGTTGAGCCAGCAGCTCAGCGAACTCCTGGTACCAGCGATGACTCGATGCGTAGGAGTCGCGCAACACCGCTCCCGCAACAGCCACGGACTCCATCTCGGGCTGGCCCGCCGCGGGTGGCAGCGTGGGCAGCCGAGCCAGGGTGTACGCGGCCAGGCGGATCCGGTTGGCTCCGGTGAACAGCTGCGAAACGGTCTCGACCGAGACCACCTTGGCCCCGCGCTCGGCGAAGAACTGGCGGAAGGCGTCGTCGAGGAGCAGGTAGGTGGTGTGGGATTCCCGCTGCCCTGGTTCGGTGTCCACGGGTTTCGCCGTCATGGTCAGCCGGTCGACGGCGTCGGCCAGGTAGCCCGAATTGGCCACGAAGGCCGCCGACAAGGCGCGCCCCAGTGCAGCCGTCGCGCCGCGCGGCCAGAAGAGCACGCCGACGACAACACTCACCGCACAGCCGATGGCCACGTCCTCAATGCGAGTCAGACCTACCTTCCAGCCCGTCGGCTCAATGATGTTGAACAGGATCATGACCACCACGGTGAACCCGGCCTGGCCGGCGGCGAAGGAGATCATCGCCGGCGCTGCTCCCGAGACGAGGACAGCAATGGGCAGGAGGAACCACAACAGGACCAAGTGGTCTGAGACCCCGATCATGATGGCCGAACCGATGAGGAAACCCACCGCCGTCCCGCCGATGGCCCGCAAGGCGGTGGCACCGGTCCCGAGCGCGTTCGACCGCAAGACCGACAGCGTCCCGAGGACCACCCAGAAGCCGTGTGAGACGTCGGTGACTTCGACCACCGCCACCGCCAGGGCCAGACCAACCGCCCCGCGCACCGCGTTGCGGAACCAGACCGAGTGGAACGACAGGTGCGAAAGGCAGTGGGCGACGAAGTTGCGCGAGGTGGATTCGCCCATGCCGAGCCGCTTGTCCACCACGGTCTGTGCGCCGGCTGCGGCCAGAGTGGCGTCGGACACCATCTCAGTGGCGATGCCCAGTGCTCGGGCGTGGAAACCCGGGTCGAGTGCCGAGGCGAACTTCCCGCCCGAGCCTCCCAGTACGTCCACCGGCTCCTGGTCGAGGATCTTCGAAATGTCCCCCTCGATCTCCTCGCCCATCAACGTGTTGAGCTGGTCCACCGAGTCCTGCAGGGCGGCGATGAGTTTCGGGTCGTCGACGGGATGGGCCTGGCCGTCGCAGATCAGCCCCGCACACCGGCGGAGGGTGTCGGCGGCCGACGCCAAGCACCGCTCGCACCTGTGGCTCGAGGTCCATGACCTCGGTGCTGCTCAGCGTCGCGTTGTTGGCGACCCACTCCACCCGGCCCACCAGCTTGGAGAGGGCGACGGCATTGACGGCCGTGCTGGTCGGCGGATACGGCGTGGCCCGGAATTGGCGGCGCAGGAGCCCGAGCTCGGCCGCCATGATCTCGTGGGCGTCCTGATCGGGGCGGCCCGTTGCGTGATGCCTCCGCCACCCGGGCCACAGCCTTGAGGGCAGACGAGAGCCGGGTCCGCAGCGTGTCGTGCCACGGAGTCGGCCAGACCAGCATGCAGGCCGGGATGCAGACCGCGCCGGCCAGAAGCCAACCGAGCAGCCGGGGCCCGATCTGTGAGGGCGGAGCGGCCACCGCGACCGGCAGCACGAAGACGAGCAGCGCCGCCGTCGCCGCGGTCGCGGCCAGGGGGGTGACGATGCCGGCGAAGAGCACGAGGAAGCCCACGACCGCCATCGCGGCCACGGCCAGCACCTTGTGGGTCGAGACCAGCGTGCCAAGCGCGATGAACCCGCAGCCGACCGCGAAGAGGATCAGATAGCTCGTACACCGCACGCGGGGGCGACCGGCGAAGTCGACCAGCAGGAGCAGCGCGAATGACCCGAAGGCGGCGAAGAGGCTGACCTGGGCGTTGGTGAAGCCCACATGGGCCACCCAGAACACGGCCGGCATGACCACGGCGGCCCGGACTGACCGCTTCACGGCGAGGTACCCGGGGTCCTTGGTCCGGATCCATCCACCGAGGCTCCGGTGCTCAGGCGACTCCGACGTTGTCGGAGGGTGCGGCCGTGCTCGTCACGAGGATCCGGCCGCCTTTCGCCGACGCGTCGCCGGCTTCTTGGCCGGCAGCGACCGGGCCGTCTCGGTCCCGAGGCCGACCCACTTGGCCAGCTGTGGTCGGCTGCGAAGGGCAGATCTCATCGACGCGAAGCCAGCCCCTCATCGGGCGGCCGCCCATGACCGCGACCGTTGCGTTGGTCGTGCGCACCAGCGTGTCCGACTGGGCCGGGTCCACCCGGACCAGGAGACCGCCTTGGCGGCTGGCAGCGACGGCCAGGTGCCCACCGAGCAGGAAGGCCAGACCCCCGAACATCTTCTTCTCGCTCAGGCCGCGCTCTGTCCCGAGCAACTCGCGGATGCGCTCGGCCAGATGCTCGTCAAAGGCCCACTCCGACAGATCGTAGACACCCAAACTGCGCCCCGGACCGGCCGCCGGGTCGATGGGGTCGCGCCCGAGTCAGTCCAGCTCGGCCAGGAGATCGCGGCAACGCTGCGCATCGTGACGTGAGCTTGGCCCGGAACGCGTCCATGCGGGCCAGCTTGGATCTGATCTGCTCGGCCAGCGACTCGTTGAGCACGAGAGCCTCCTCCAGCGTGGCCTTCTGCTCGGCGCGCGCCGTTCTGGCTCGTCCCTCCCTTGGTCGCCCGGTAGGTGGCCCGCAACTCGTCCAGCCTGGTCTCGAGGGAGAGGAACTCCTTGATCTCGTCGAGGTTCATCCCGAGCACCTCGCGCAGCTCCAGGATGCGCTCCAGGTGCGCCACGTCGTCGGGCGTGTAGCGGCGCTCGCCTCCCGGCGTGTAGAGCGACGGCGTGAGCAGGCCCAGCTCCTCGTAGTAGCGGAGCGTGCGGGCCGAGACCCCGGCCCGGGTGGCAGCGTCGCTGATGCGAATGCCGCTCTCGGAGCCCTGGAGGGGCGACGTCTCCTCTCCGCTGACGCGATGACGTGGACACGGCCATGTCAGTCCACCAGCAAAGGCTCGGTCTCGGCAATGGCCTCTTGGGCCGAGACGTGGTCGAGGGCCTCATGCCGGCGACCTCCCCGCCCATCACCGGATCGTCCTCGTAGTGGTACTTGCCACCGCGCAACAGGGAGGCGACCGCACCGAGCAGGCACACCGCCGCGGCGAAGGCGAAGGCCTCGGTGAGGCCCTTGTGGAAGGCGGGCGCGATCAGGTGGGGGAAGAACTGGCGGCTGGTCAGGTAGGAGGCGGTGGCATGGGGCAGGTGACCGAGATCGGGGCCGAGCAGCACCTGCATCGGGTTGTAGCCCAAGAAGGCGGCGAAGAGGCTGCCGACCGGCGGGAGGTGCGAAGCCTTGGTGGCCACCGCAGCGGGCACGCCCTGCGCGGTGAGCCCGTGGTACAGGGCGCCGGGCAGGCTGGCGGCCAGCCCGAGGATCATCAGCGTGAAGAAGATCCCGATGGACAGCACCTGGGCCGACGAGTTGAACGTGCCCGCCATGCCGGCGCCCGAACCGCGCTGGTTGGCCGGCAGGCTGTTCATGATCCCGGTCTGGTTGGGCGCGACGAACATGCCCATGCCGACCGAGTTGAAGAAGATCACGATGGCGAACCCGAAATAGGGGAAGTTGACCGGCAGCGTGATCAAGAGGACGAAGGTGAGCGCCGCGATGACGAGTCCGCCGGTGGCGAAGGGGCGGGCGCCGTAGCGGTCGGCCAGCAAGCCGCTGAGCGGTGCCGAGAGCAGCAGTCCGATGGTCAGCGGGATCATGTAGATACCGGCCCAGAGCGGGGTCTGCTCGAAGCTGTAGCCGTGCAGCGGGAGCCAGATGCCCTGCAGCCAGATCACCAGCATGAACATGAGACCGCCGCGGCTCATCGAGGCCAGGAAGCTGGCCACGTTGCCCGCCGTGAAGGCGCGGATCCGGAAGAGCTGGAGGCGGAACATCGGATGGGCCACCTTTGTCTCGATGATCCCGAACACCACCAGGATGGCGATGCCTCCGATGATCTCCGCCAGCACGACCGGGCTGGTCCACCCCATGGTGTGGCCGCCGTAGGGCAGCAGGCCGTAGGTGATGCCGATCAGGATCAGGATCAAACCGACCGCGAAGGTCGAGTTGCCCAGCCAGTCGATCTTGGCCGGCACCCGGGCGCTGTGGTCGATCAGCTTCACGTAGGCGAAGAGCGTGCCCAGAATGCCGACCGGCACGGACACCAGGAAGACCAGGTGCCACTCGACCGGGGCCAGCAGGCCGCCCAGAACCAGCCCGATGAAGGAGCCGGCGATGGCCATCGTGTTGTTGATGCCGAGCCCGAGCCCGCGCTTGTCGGCCGGGAAGGCGTCCGTGATGATCGCCGAGGAGTTGGCGAAGAGCATGGCGCCTCCGACGCCCTGGCCGATCCGCATCACGATCAGCCACATGGCGCCCGCCGTGCCCTCGAGCCAGGTCACCGCCAGGAGGATGGAGAAGGTGGTGAAGACAGCGAAGCCGAGGTTGAAGATCTTCACCCGGCCGAACATGTCGCCCACCCGTCCCAGGGACACCACCAGCACGGCCAGCACGACCATGAAGCCCATGAGCATCCAGAGCAGGTAGCCGGTGTTGCCCGGGGTCAGGGGGTTGAGGCCGATGCCCCGGAAGATGTCGGGGAGCGAAATCAGCACGATCGACTGGTTGATGAAGACCATCAACGTGCCCAGGGTGACCGTGGCGAGGGCGATCCAGCGGTAGTTCGAGGGTTCGTCGGCGCCGGAGCTTCGGGCCACGGAACCTCGGGCGTGACCGTTCGTGGCGGACAGGGTCGGTGGAGCTCATCGCAAGAAGTTTAACGTTAACGTCAGAGTAATGGAATGCCCGAACGCGATATCAGCCTCAGACCGCTCGTTCCACCTGGTCAGACGGCCGGCGAGCCCCCGAACCCCTGGCCTCAGAGGTTGATTTTAGCCTTTGAGGGAATCACTTATTTCCTCTAAGATGGATGTCGTCAGCTGGCTTGCCACTGCGACGCTCGCGGGCCTGTAGGAATCCGATCCGTCGGTGAGCACAGACTTTGACGAGCACGGATCTTGAAGAGACAAGCTGATCGGAGTTTCTCAGCATGAGCACCCCGGCCATCGAAGACACGCCCCTCCATCCTCGCGAACACCTCGACGTCCTGATCGTCGGGGCCGGCCTCTCGGGGATCGGCGCCGCCCACTACCTGCAGGCCGAGTGCCCATGGGCCCGCTACGCCATCTTCGAGGCGCGCGATTCCATCGGCGGCACCTGGGATCTCTTCCGCTATCCCGGCATCCGTTCGGACTCGGACATGCACACCCTCGGGTACTCCTTCCGGCCCTGGGACGGAGAGAAGTCGATCGCAGACGGTGACTCCATCCTCCAGTACATCAAGGACACCGCGGCCGAGGACGGCATCGACCGGCACATCCGCTTCGGCCACCGCATCGTCGCCGCCGAGTGGTCCGGCGATGATGCGCGTTGGCGCATCACGGCGAAGCGCGGGGACGACACCACCGTCGAGCTCACCGCGAGCTTCCTCTTCTCTTGCACCGGCTACTACCGCTACGACCACGGGTACCTGCCCGACTTCGACGGCATGAGCGACTTCGCCGGCACCCTCGTTCACCCCCAGCACTGGCCCGAGGACCTCGACTACATCGGCAAGCGGGTCGTGGTCGTCGGCAGCGGCGCCACCGCGGTGACGCTGGTGCCCGCCCTGGCCCGCTCGGCGGCCCACGTCACGATGCTGCAGCGCTCCCCGACCTACATCGCCTCCTTGCCGCAGCGCAGCCCCATGGCCAAGCTCTTCCGCAAGGTGCTGCCCAAGCAGAAGGCGGGCACGGCGGCGAAGTGGGCGCACGCCCTGATGACCCAGAGCTTCTATGCCCTGAGCCGGCGCTATCCGCAACAGGTGAAGCGATTCCTGCGCAAGGGTCTCGAGCGCGAGCTGCCCGCCGGGTACGACATCGACACCCACTTCACTCCTCGCTACAACCCCTGGGACCAGCGTTTTTGTGCCGTCCCCGATGGAGACCTCTTCAAGGCCATCCGAGACGGCGGGGTCTCCGTGGTGACCGACACCATCGAGCGCTTCACCAAGACCGGCGTCCTGCTCGCCTCCGGCCAGCGAGCTCCCGGCGGACATCGTCGTCACGGCCACCGGCCTCGAGCTCCTCTTCCTCGGGGGCATCGAGCTCACCGTCGACGGCGCTCGAGTCGATCCGGCGAGCCGGCTCACCTACAAGGGCATGATGATCGAAGGGGTTCCCAACCTGGCCGTCGCCATCGGCTACACGAACGCCTCGTGGACACTCAAGTGCGATCTCACATGCCAGTACGTCTGCCGGCTCCTCACCTACATGCGCGACCACGGCTTCACCGAGTGCGTGCCTCGCAACAGCGATCCCTCGGTGTCCGACGGGCGGGCCGCTGCTCGGGCTCACCTCGGGCTACATCCAGCGCTCGGCCCACCTGCTGCCCCAGCAAGGTGCTCGACAACCCTGGAAGGTGCACCAGAGCTACCTGCGCGACTACCGATCCCTGCGCATGAGCCAGGTGGACGACGGCGTCATGGAGTTCAGCCGGCCCCGCGTCCGCATCGACGCGGCGGCCATGGCCTGAGCCCGACCCCAGCACGAGGAGCCGACATGAAGGACTTCAAGGGACGCGTGGCGGCCATCACGGGTGCCGGCTCGGGGATCGGGCGTGCCCTGGCCAAGGACCTGGCCCGGCGCGGCGCCCACCTCGCGCTGTGCGACATCGACGAGGGTGGGCTGGCGGAGACGGTGTCCCTCTGCGAGGGCCTCGGCGTGAAGGTCACGTCCCAGCGCGTCGACGTGGCCGACCGCGCCGCCGTCTACGCCTGGGCCGATCAGGTGATGGCCGACCACGGCCAGGTGAACCTGATCGTGAACAACGCGGGCGTCGCTCTTGGGGCGACCGTCGAGTCCATGTCCTACGAGGACTTCGAGTGGCTGATGAACATCAACTTCTGGGGCGTGGTCTACGGCACCAAGGCCTTCCTGCCGTACCTCAAAGCTTCGGGTGAGGGACACGTCGTCAACCTCTCCAGCGTGTTCGGACTCGTCAGCGTGCCCTCACAATCCGCCTACAACGCCGCCAAGTTCGCCGTGCGCGGCTTCACCGACACCTTGCGCATGGAGCTCGAGATCGAGCGCGCTCCCGTCTCGGTCACCACCGTGCATCCGGGCGGCATCAAGACCAACATTGCGCGCAACGCCCGCTTGGATCCAAGTGTGATCGGTGATGGCCGGCGATGCCGAAAAGGCCCGGGCCGACATGGATCGTGCCTTCATCACCTCGCCGGAGAAGGCGGCCCGCCAGATCCTGACTGCCGTGCAGCGTGACCGACGGCGCGCCCTCATCGGACCCGACGCCAAGGTGATCGACTTCGTCTCCCGCCTGCCCGCTTCGCTGTACCAGACCGCACTGGCCAAGGGGGCACGACGGGCACGTCGCTGAAGAGGCAACCGTGCAAGGGCCTCAGAGGCGCGGCCAGGGACCGTCTTCTGTTGCGGTGCGGTGGCCTGGCCGCCGCCGTGAGGTTGCGTCGAACCCCTCCGGCGGCCCGATTCGTACCGATACTGGACATTGACCTCTCCAGCGCCCCACAATCGTGGGCGTGGAATCGCCCTCATTGGTTGTGACCTTCTTCCGTTGGCCAGGCCAACTCTTGCGACTGCCGACCACCGCGCTCACCGCGCTCGACGCCATCAACGACATGGCAGAGCGGCTTGATCGCCTGATGACGTTGCTCGAGCGGCTCGAGGGCGGTGTCAACAAGGCCGGGTCCGGCATCGATCTGGCCGCCGAGGGCATCTCGCACGCGGTGAGCGGGCTGGAGCAAGCGGTCAGCACGCTCGACAACTCTCTGCCCTCGCTCTCGGACTCGGCCTCGGCGCTGCGCGGCCTCACCGAACGCCTGAGCAGCGTGGCGGTCGAGCTGGCTTCCGAGCTGCCCAAGGCGACCCAGTCGCTCCAGGAGGTCTCTCCGGAACTGTCCACCGTGGTCGGGTTGCTCGACGAGCGCTTCGCCCACCTCGACGGCGTCGTCACGGAACTGGCCCGGTTGGTGGAAGCGGTGGTGGGCACCATTCCCGGCATGCGCCGCGTCCTGCGCTCGAGCCCACCCCCGGTCGACACCACTCCTCCGGCGGCCGAAGCCCGGCCGGCCTGACCCACTACCCTTCGAGGAGTCCTTATGGCCGAGGACGACCAAGCTGCACTCGACGTTGTGCGGCGCACGTCCGTGCCGATTCACGATGTCGGGCACCGCCATCTACCTCAGCTCCGACGTGTTCGGCTGGGCAGCCGAATGGGGCTGGACGAATCCCTTTGCCTTCTACTTCGCCGGACGGGGCGGCATGCTGGGCGACGTCAGCCACGACGTGGTCACGTCGGCCTTCGGATGGTTTGAGCCCAACGCGGTGAAGGCGATGTATTCGGAAGGCGCAGCGACCGCCGGTTCCACCCAGGCGGCAGTGCGCATGGCCGAGGCGCACTCGAAGTGGGGACGAAAGCACTTCGCGGACGTCGAGGGACTCGAAGACCACGTGGCCGTGACCGAGGAACTGGTGGACGGGATCGAAGGCGCGGCGATTCCCCTCTTCGTGGGCTGGCGGAACGCAGCTCGTTGCGACACGGCGGCGGGACGGGCCGCCCAGCTCATGCAGATGCTGCGCGAGTGGCGCGGCGGGCTTCATCTGGTCTCCACCACGGCCGCCGGCCTGAGCCCGCTCGAGGCCATCCTCACCAACGAGGGCGAGGGGCAGGCCAAGTTCTTCGGCTGGGCCGAGCCCTTCCCCGACATCGAGGCGCATCCGGGCCAAGCACGACGAGGCCGAGGCCATGACGGACCGCCTCTGCGCCCAGACCCTGGCCCAGGCGCTGGACCAGTCCAAATTCGGTGCCTTCGAGGCGGCCGTCAGCACGCTCCGCGCCGCGACCCCCTGACCTCCATCGGGCTCCCGGGCCCGGAGAAGGCGCAAACCGGGAACCGGCTAGAGTGAGGGGTCGCTCGTCGGGAGGCTACGAACCTTCCGAGGGGCGTCGCGGTGAAAGCCGTTACGGACCTGTGGTGCAGCTCGGAGTGCACGCCGCCCTGTCAAGGCGGAGGTCGCGGGTTCAAATCCCGTCAGGTCCGCCACCGAGATCCAGCCGGCCTTCGGACGGCGGAACGAGGTGACCCGGTCGGGTAGCTCAGTTGGTAGAGCGCGCGCCTGAAAAGCGTGAGGTCACCGGATCGACGCCGGTCCCGACCACCGGTAGGTCCAAGATGAGAGGCAGTCTCGCCAAACTGTCCGCTCGTCCGACTCCCACGTTGCGACCTCTGGGTCGCCCGCCGAGACCCATGGGAAACTCTCGCGGTGGAGCCCTTCGGTCCGCACGTTGTTGGCGCCGCCTATGGCGCCGTGGCCCATGAGTACGCCGAGGCCTTCGCGAGTGACCTCGATCGGCTGCCCATTGACCGGGCGGCGCTCGATGCCTTCGTGGTTGGCGTCGAAACCGGTGGGCGGGTCCTTGACGTCGGTTGCGGTCCAGGACAGGTGGGTCGATACCTGGCGGATCGAGAGGCCAGAGTCTTCGGTGTCGACCTGGCCATTCCGATGGTCCGGATGGCTGCTTCCCGTTTTGGTCTGTGCGCGGTGTGTGGGGACATGCGCGACGCTCCCCTTCGCGTCGGGATCCTTCTCCGGCGCCGTCGCCTTCTACTCGATCCAGCACTTGCGGAGGGATGAGCTCGGACCGGCCCTCAGTGAACTGCGGCGAGTCCTCGCCCCTGACGGCCTTCTCTTGATCGCCGCTCATCTGGGAGAAGGCGAAGTCTTCGTGGACGAGTTTCTGGGCTATCAGATCGACCCCGTCGGCGGGACCCTCTACGGGACGGGCAAACTCCTTGCGGCCGTCGAGCGACATCACTACAGCATCGAGGACGTCAGATTCCGCGATCCGTTGGCTCACGAACATCCTTCCAAACGGATCTACCTCCTGGCTCGGGTGCGCTGACTAACGAAGACGCTTGACGGACCGCGCACATGCGGTGACAATGGCCCGGCGCAAGGGCGGTTGCGTCAACGAACTCCTGAGGGAGGACACATATGTCCGGCCAAGTCGCGAGCGACCTTCACTTCGAGCCTCCGGGGCCCGGCTCCTGGAATCTCGACCCGGTGCATTTCCCACGTCCGGTCACGCAATACTTCGCGGAAACGCACCCAGAGCCTTTCCGCCGCGGGGTGCACGAATTCATGGCGTACTACGGGACGCTCATCGACACGATGGAGACCCAGTACGTCAACGGTTTTGCCTACAACGCGATGCGACCGGTGCCGGAGAACGAGATCCCGGAGCGCTTCGCTCGGGCGGAACTCGTTTGGGAGCAAAGAGTGTGGCGCCAACAGTTGCGCGAGTGGGATGACACCGCCAAGCCGACGGCCGATCAAGACACACCACGAACTGCAGTCGGTTGACGCCGAGGTGCTGTCGGACGACGGGCTGGTCGCCTACCTCACCCGGTGTCGGGAGCACCACTCCCAAATGATGTACCAGCACATGCGGTTTACCGGTTCGGCAATGCTTCCGGTTGGCGACTTGCTTGCGCATCTCGGAACCTGGACCGATGTCACCCCGGCTCATGCACTGGCGATGATGCGTGGTGCGGCGCCAGTGTCAGCTGGTGCTTCGGGCGAACACGACAGGCTGATCGTTGCGATCACCCAGGACGCGGACGCTTGCGCCCTCCTCGACTCAGAAGGCGACCCCGGCAAGGTGCTCGAAGAACTCCGAGCTTTCGGGGGCGATGTCGGAACGGCCATGTCGGACTATCTCGAGCTCGTCGGCTTCCGACTGCTCGATGGCTTCGATATCTCGGAACGCTGTGCCCTGGAGCTACCCGATGTGCTCCTCCGCGCTATTCGATCATCGGTGGAAGGTGCAGAGAGTGGCGATGCGGATGTCGACGCGCTGATTGCCGACATCCGCTCACAAGTTCCCGATGAGCACCGTGCGCAGTTCGACGACCTCGTCGGCGAGGCTCGTCTCATGTACCGCCTGCGTGACGAACGGGGCGTCTTCAGTGACATTTGGGCTTCGGGAATCATGCGGCGTGCCGCTCTCGTGGCCGGGCGTCGCCTCGAGGGCAAATCCCGGGTTCACGAGGCTGAGCACTTCATCGATGCCAGCTTCGACGAGATGTGCTCGCTCGTGGCGGGTACGGGTGGGCCATCCGACGATGAACTCGCCCAGCGCTTCGTGGACCGCAGCGCGCGCACGGCCAAGGACGCTCCGTCGTCCCTCGGACCACCAGCGCCGCCGCCGCCAGACCCGTCGGGCCTCCCGCCGGGTGTCGCCCGGGTGATGCACGCCATGGGCATCGCGTTGGGCGAGGTCTTCGGCAGTTCTCCGGCGCCTCACGAAGAGAAGGTGCTGCACGGTCTTGCCGCCAGCGGCGGCACGTACGAAGGGCCCGCTCGACTCATCTCAGGTCCGTCCGAGTTCGATCGGATAGTGCAGGGTGACGTGCTCGTGACCGAATCGACGAGCGAAGCATTCAACATTCTGCTTCCCCTACTCGGTGCGATCGTCACCGACGCTGGCGGTCTGCTCTCACACTCAGCAATAGTGGCGCGTGAGTACGGTATTCCCGGCGTCGTAGGGACGCGTGACGCGACTGACCGAATCCTCGATGGCACGCGCATACGAGTGGACGGCGATGCCGGTGAAGTAACCGGCTACGCATGACAGAGGTCGTCGCGCTCGCCGGCGCGCTCGATGAATCGCTCTTCGGAGCGAAGGCGACCGGCCTGGGTGCGGCGGCACGCGCCGGATTGCCTATTCCACCTGGAATAGCGCTTTCGGGTTCATTTGTGGACGCGGTGGCTGCCGGGCACGAGGACGCTCTCGAGCAGCTCATGGCGGCGGCCCGTTTCCTCGAGGGCCCGCTTGCGGTTCGTTCTTCGGCTGCGGACGAGGACGGAGCAGAGGCGAGCTTCGCCGGCCAGCACCTCACGCTGCTCAACGTGCCCTCAGTCGACGATCTGCGTGCGGCAATTCGGGAAATCTGGTGGTCGGCGAACTCTGACTCGGCGATTACATACCGCCAACGAGTGGGCCTGTTCGCACGCCCAAGTGTCGGTGTTGTCATCCAGTCACTTCTCGATCCGGTTGTTGCCGGGGTGCTGTTCACGCAGAATCCGATCAACAAGGCCGACGAGCGACTCATCGAGGCGAGCTGGGGACTCGGCGAGGTTGTCGTCGCGGGCCGTGTGATCCCCGACAGCTTTCGTATCGATCGAGCCGGTGCAGTTCGTGAACGCACACCCGGGGTGAAAAAGATTGCTATCCGTGCTGCCGCCGATGGCGGAACCTTCGAGGAGACGGTCGTCCCGGAGCTTGTCGAGAGGCTCTGTCTCGACGACGACCAGCTCGCACAACTCAACGGTCTTGCCGACCGTTGCGAGGAGATATTCGGACCGGCCCGCGATATCGAATGGGCATTCGCAGATGGGCAGCTCTACCTTCTGCAGTGCCGCGCCGTGACGCGAGCGGGATCACCATCACCATCGAGGGCTCCATTCGGTGCGAACCGACCGGTCGAGGTCATCGAACGCGTTCCGCTGTTCGCCAATATGAGTCCCCGCGACATCGAGGGCATAGCCGTGCTCTTCAAGGAGCGTCGTTTCGCCGCTGGTGAGACGATTACCAAGGAGGGCGCCGGCGGCGCTGCCTTTTTCGTGATCGAGTCAGGCCAGGCGACAGTTTCGGTCGGAGGTCAGCAGCGCGCGTCGCTTTCGGAGGGTGACTATTTTGGCGAGATCGCGCTTATCGACGAGGGCGCACGATCAGCGACGGTCGCCGCAAGTACAGAGCTCGTTTGCTACGGGCTGACCTATTGGGAGTTTCGACCGCTCGTGCAGCAGAACGCAACCATCGCGTGGAATCTTCTTCAAACGTTGGCCAAGCGACTGCGCACCTTGCAACAAGGGGACACGTCCTAGTTCTTCCCTCGAGCAGCGCGTACGGTCCGCTGCGCTGATCTCCTGCAGGCCTGCGCATCGCCTATTGCGGGTCCAGACATCGCCGGATCGACGCCGGTCCAGACGGCCGGAAGAGCGGTCGCCGGGGTGTTGGCGGCTCATCGGACCTCGCCGGGAAAGTGTGCCTCCGCCCGGCCGCACCGTCGATCGCCGACCTCCCAGACCAATCTCATCTCACCCTCAGACTGCTCTGAGGTCACGCTCCGGTGAATCTCACCTTGCCCAAGTATCACTGACGTTTGCACCAGCCCCGATGGCTTGGTCTCCGGTCTCCGAGCATGATCCGGGCCCCAGACCCGAGCCGACCCCGGGGCGGCGGCGAGACACAAGAGGTCGGGGATGGCAAAGAAGTCGGCTTTCGCCAAGGCGGTATCGCATGCCCGCATCGGCCTGGATCGTCGACCTGTTGCCCATTTCCTGCACGTGGGAAAGACGGCTGGAACCGCATTGAAACATGCGCTGAGCGACGTCGAGCGCTCGTCCACGTACCGTCTCGTCCTGCATACGCACTGGACCCGGTTGAACGCCGTGCCCGAGGACGATTTCTTCTTCTTCTGCGTACGCGATCCCGTCAGCCGGTTCGTGAGCGGTTTCCTCAGTCGACAACGCGAAGGCCGACCCCGGTACGTCATTCGCTGGCGAGAAGACGAGAAACTGGCATTCTCCCGGTTCGACAGCGCAAATGGATTGGCCGTTGCACTCACTGCAGGAGGCCGCCAACAGCAGGAAGCGGAGGAGGCGATGGGCGCCATCCGCCATGTCAGGGACTCGTACTGGACTTGGTTCAAGGACCCCGACTACTTCAGGCAGCGGTCGGACCACGTCCTGTGGGTCGGGCGGCAGGAATCGCTTGACGTCGAAGGTCTTTCGTCCATTCTCGGGGTGAAAGCGCTGCATCTACCAGAGGATCCGGTCGTGGCCCATCTCAATACTGAGGAGAAGCCGACACTTTCCGATCTCGCTCGCACGAATCTTCGGAGTTGGTACGCCAAGGACTACGAGTTCTTGGCCCTCTGCGCCGAACTCTTCGGTTCCGAATACTCGCCCTAGAGATCCTCATGCGCTCGGCGGGAGCAATCAATCCGGCTTTGCTTCTGGTTCATTCTCCGACACGGCTCTCGCGTTCACTGCGCCAACTGCTCGCGACCGAGCTTCGCCACCACCGGGAAGAGCGACGATTCGAAGACGACCCCGCCCCCAAGGGTGAAGTGCACCCCATCGTAACGAGCGTCCACGCCGTCGATGTTGGTCTGGTAGTGACCCGACGGACAGGCCATCGCTTCGAAATTAACCACAGTGGTGTTGGGCTCGGTCGCGCCCACCTCTCGCACGATGGAGTTGTACTTCGCCAGCCGCTGGGGTGAATCTTCAGGCCAGGGCTGGCCGTCGGGTTGCTCACCGGTGTCGTAGCAGGGCGCCGTGAGCAGCACCACCTTGGCGCCCCGAGAACCGGCCAACCTAACCGCTGACCTCAACTGGCGCTGGACGTAAGCGGCGTACTGTGGCTGCAGGATGTTGGTCCAATGACCCCGGTACGTCCTGTTCACCACCTCCCAGCGTCCCGCCAGGATCATCACCACGTTTGGGTCGAAGGTGGCGAGGTCATTCCGCCACACCTGCGTCCAGGATTCTACGCCCGCCGCACCGCTGCAGTGGCTCTCCATCTGACTGACGACGCCCTGCAGCTCGATACTCGGATCCGTTGGTCACGCCGCAACCGAGGATTCCTGCGTCCTTCATCTTGATGTCGTAATCGCGCTGGTAGGCCGACAGACCGAGCCCCAGGGTGTAGGCCGTCGAGTCACCGACCAACAAGAGCTTGACCGGCGGACCCGTATAGAGCGGACCCGTCTGCTTGATCGGCGGCCGAAACGTGGTGGGAGCGGCCGTCACGCTCGCCGACGTCGCCGCAAAGACGATCACGAAACCGCCAGGATCGAGGCCGGCGCCGCCACCAGGGCCTTCGACGCTGTTCGGAGGAAGCGACGTTGGCGGATCGGTTGCTCGACGACGTAGTACGAGACAGTCGCGACGACCACGGTGCAAGCGAACCGGAGGATGAAGAGGGCGGCGCCCTGCAGGCCCGTGTTCGAACCATCGATCCACAAGAAGAGCGGGAAGTGCCACAGGTACATCCCGTAGGAGATGCGACCCAGGTATCGCAGCGGCGCCAGTGCGAGCAAGTGGCGACTGCTGACCCCGGTGCGACGACCACGCTGGCCAAGACGCACGCGGTCGACGCCGCAGCAAGGAGGAAGCCACCACGGAACGCAAAGGCATCGTTGACATTGACCAGTGTCCACAGTGCGGCCGTTGCGGCCGACTCCCGCCAATCCCTACGGCCACGAAGACCCGCTTCGACTCGGGACTCCGTGCTTTCCAGGCAGACGGAGTGCTCGTCACGTCGCCGGATCCAGCACGCCGATTGGCCCAAAGCGTCAGCCCGACGGAGAGTGCGGCTCCGACCAGGAGGGACTGCGCTCGGGTGTCGGTCCCGTAGTAGACCCGATTCTGGTCCGCCGGCGAGTAGAGCAATGCCATGACGAGCGCGGACGCCAATGCCCCAACGACACTGACGAACAGCAGGAGGCGAAGGGCGAGCCGGGTACGCAGGACGACCAAGACCACGATCGGCCAAACCAAATAGAACTGCTCTTCGACCGCCAGCGACCACGTATGCAGGAGCGGTGAGGTGGCGCCGGTTCGGGCGAAGTAATTCGAGCCCTCAACGATGAAGTGCCAGTTGGCGACGTAGAACAAGCGAGGAGAAGGCATCACCTCGGAGTCCGGGATACGTTCCCGGCGGCGAGAAGAGCGCCACATAGCCGACGACGACGAGCAACAGCAACAAAAGGGCTGGGAGCAGTCGGCGGGCACGGCGAGCCCAAAAGCGCGCCAGCCGAATATGACCTGACTGCTGCCATTCCGCAACGATCAAGCGACGTGATCAGGAATCCCGAGAGGGTGAAGAAGGTGTCGAGCGAGTAAAAGCCTCCGCCCGTCAGGAAGACTCCGCCGTGATAGCCCATGATGGCGACGACCGCGAGTCCCCGGACTCCGTCGAGAGCTGGGACGTAGTTGAGCTCGGGGCCCCGGGCGCGGCCGCCTTTGGCAGTGCTTCGCGGTCGGTGACCGGGGACATCGACGGCCGATCATGGCGGCGGGCCAACCGATCACCGGTGCAGCCGGCGGTCGAGACCTGAATCAACCGCCGAATAGCTGAAAAGACGTTCAGGTCTGTGGCGCTCCGAGCCACTGAGCTGGACGTTTGTGCGGCCGCAGTCCCAAATGAGGGCACCTTGGGATACGGTCTCCAGCGACCGCGACCATGAACAGTGATCATCGTGTGACTGCGACCACCCCCCTGATGAGCCCGACCCAGCAAGCTCGAGTCCTGATCGTCGAGGACGACGAGGACATCGCCTTGGGCATCGGTCGAACCCTCGAAACGATCGGTTGCCAGAGTCGAGATGGCGGCGGACGGCGACGCCGGCCTGGTCAAGGCGGTCACGGGAGCCTTCGATCTGGTCGTCGTGGATCTTCTGCTTCCGAAGATGAGCGGATTCTTGCTGTGCTCGAGACTCCGAGACGTCGGGATCTGGAGTCCGGTGCTCGTGCTCACGGCCAAGACCGGCGAATGGGACGAAGCCGAAGCGCTCGACAGCGGAGCCGACGACTTCCTCACGCAAGCCTGTCTCAGCGACCGTGCTGGTGGCGCACGTCAGAGCGCTCTTGCGCCGGAGCCGGCTGCATCGGCGCCCGGGACCTCTCGTATGGGGATTTGCGTCTCGACGTCGTCCGCCACGAATGCAGCTGTCGGAGCAAGAACTGTCGACCTGTCGGCCCGAGAGACCGAGGTACTGGCGCATCTCATGTTGCGCCAGGGCGAGGTGATCTCCAAACGGGATCTGATGCTGGCCGTCTGGGGGACCGACTTCCCCGGGGACCCCAACATCGTCGAGGTCTATGTGCGCCATCTCCGCAAGAAGCTTGGCAGACCCCCAGGTGGACCCCGTCATCGAGACCGTCTGGGGTTCCGGCTACCGACTGGCAGCTCGGAGCGATCCATGAAAGGGGATCGACGAGCGCCGCTGGTACCGCTCGACCCGGTTCAGGATCACAGCTCCCGCTGCGCTGATCGTCGCTGCCGTCGTCGGCGTCGGATCCATCTTCTTGGTGCAATCGGTACACAGCAATCAGCTGTCCCAGATCGACGGGATCCTCTCAGGCGGCGCTCAATACGCCAAGCACGAGATGGCCGCACATCAGTCCCTCCAACCGAGATCTCCAAAGGGCCTGTATGGGCAGCTGTTGACTTCCGAACGGCCGCCTTGTCGGCTCGAGCCAGAATCTGGACCGGAGCGGTCCTCTCACTGGCGTCGCCGGCGTTGGCACCAAGGGCCGATTCGTCACCGTCGACACACGCGACTACGGGGCACTCCGGCTCTTCGAGCTGAAACTCGGACCCACCCACGACGCACCGATCCTCGTCGAGGGGGTCTCCACGGCGGGCCTTTCGGCAGTGACCAGCTCGCTCTCCGCCCGCTTGTCTCTCGTTGCCCCCATCCTGGTTCTCGTCGTCGCCGCGCTCATATGGTTCGTCGTCGGCCGGGCGATGCGGCCGGTTGACCGGGTGCGGCGGAAGGCAGCCGACATCTCGGTGACGAATCTCAACGAACGCATCGCCAACCCCGGTACCGGCGATGAACTCGAACACCTGGTGACCACGCTGAACGCGCTCCTCGGGCGACTGGAGGGCGCGCTTGAACGCGAACGCCGCTTGGTCGCGGACGCGAGCCACGAGTTCCGCAGCCCCCTCGCCGCCATTCGGGCCAACGTGGAAGCCGAGATGGCACTCGTTCGCGAGCCAAGCGACACGCAGCGTGCCGTCCTGCGCGGGGTCCTGCGGCTTCAGGATCTGGCCGACGAACTCCTCGTCTTCGAGCAGTCGACAGCGATCAGAGATGACCGCACCCAGCCTGGTCGACCTTGACGAACTGGTGCTCTCCGAAATCGATCACGTCGCCGGCGGCAAGGACATCTCCATCATTGCCTCCGAAGTGTCCGGTGGTCAGGTGATCGGACAGGAACTGGACTTCTCGCGGATCGTCGACAATCTGACTTCCAACGCGCTGCGCCATGCGCGCACGACGGTTGCTTTCGGGGTAACTGGAGGCCAAGAGCCACGTCGAACTCTTCGTGGCCGACGACGGGGATGGTGTGCGACCCGACGTACGTGAGCGAGGTCTTCGAGCCGTTCTTCACGACCGGACGGTGACCGAGGACGCGGGTCGGGCGGAGCAGGGCTCGGCCTGGCGATCGTCGCTGAGCTCGTCGCAAAGTACGACGGCGACGTCCGGGTCGAACGCGACCCGCTCCTCGGAGGCGCACGGTTCACGGTCAGTCTTCCCTCAGCCGGGGTCAATCACCTGCCGACTGAGCCCTTGCTTTCGGGATCCTGATCGTCTGGTCCGAATGTCCCGGTCGGAGATGGCCGGCTGGGAACTGCGACCGGCGACGTCCTCCTCCTTTCCGCCCCGAATAGCCTCGCGACCGTCATGAGTCCCCGTCGTAGCCTCCGGCATCCCGATACGCGGGGAGCGGCTCCATCCCAAGCCCTCCACCCGGTCGGCCAGGGCTCCGTCCTGGAGGAGCCAGCAACGCCAGCCCCGCATGCGGCCGCGCAAGGGCGTCAACGTCGCCTCGATCGTGGGCTCACCCGAAGAGGAGGAGTCGCGGCCCAGCCTGCGTCTTCGGATCGTCGGGGCGGTGGTGCTCGTCCTTTTCGGCGTCCTGGTGCTGCGGTTGTGGACGCTCCAGGTCGTCGAGGGCAAGACCTATGCCGCCTCGGTGACCCGCAACGAGGTCCGCACGGTGAGCATCGCCGCCCCTCGCGGCGAAATCGTCGATCGCAACGACACCGTGCTTGCCGGCAATGACACCGTGGAGGAGCTCTTGCTCTCCCGCGCCACGGCGGCACAAGACCCGTCCATCATCGGGGCCGTTGCGAGCCTCGTGGGCGAAACTCCCGCCGCAGTCCGCCGAGCCGTAAACGACTCCCAGTACAGCCCCTACGAGCCCGTCCCGATCCTCGACCCCGCTCCTATGTCGGTCATCGAGTACTTCGAGGAGCACCAGTCGTCGTACCCCGGCGTCTCCCTGCAAGAAGTCAGTCAACGCGCCTACCCACAGAACACCCCGGGCAACCCGATCGCCACCCCGGTGCTCGGCTACGTCAGCCCCATTTCGTCCAAAGAGCTCCAGGCCAACCCCGGCGTGGGCTACACCCAGGGAAGCCAGTTCGGCCAATCCGGGCTCGAAAACGAATACGAGTCGTACCTGCGGGGAACGGCGGGCCGGGAGGCCCTGGCCGTCAATGCCGCCGGTCAGGTTGTCGGCACCCTGAGCAAGGCCGATCCCGTCCAGGGGGACACCGTGGTCACCAACATCGACCTCGGACTCCAAGAGGCGGTCCAGTCCGCGCTGCAGAGCGACATCGCCGCCGACCGCCACACGGTGGATACGACCACGGGCAAGCTGCCGACGGCGAACGACGGCGCGGCCGTGGTCCTCAATGCCCAGACGGGCGCCGTCCTTGCCATGGCGTCGTCACCGACCTATGACCCCAGCGTGTGGGTCGGAGGCATTTCCGACGCCAACTACTTCGCCCTTTCGGCCGGCTGCAACACCACCTCGACTACAACCGGATGCCCGTTGATCAACTACGCCATCGACGGTCTCTACACGCCCGGGTCGACGTTCAAGTTGAACACGGCGACCGCAGCTCTCAATGATGGCATCATCAACCCCACTACCTACGTGGACGACACCGGAACGTTCACGGTCAAGAACTGCACGGAAGGCTGCGTCTTCCACGACGACGAGGCGGCCGATTCCGGCGAGATCGACCTGCAGAAGGCGCTCACGGAATCCGACGACTACTACTTCTACGACCTGGGCGACCTCTTCTATACCTCGTCTAATCCCACGGGCATCCAGCAGACGGCAAGCGAGTACGGGCTAGGACACCCGACCGGAATCGATCTCCCCGGTGAGGACGCCGGTCAGGTCGACAGTGCCGCGCTCCGCGAAGAGCAGCACAAGGAAGACCCGAGCGCCTTCCCGGATCCGAGCTACCTCATCGGCGACAACATCGAGATGGCGTTCGGCCAGGGAGAGACCCTGGTGACGCCCGATCCAGAACGCACTCGCCTACGCGACCTTCGCCAACGGCGGGACCCGTTATCAGCCCCAGGTGGCGGCCGCCATCGTGAGCCCGGAGGGCCAGCTCATCAAGCAGTTCTCTCCGAAGGTCACCGGTACGGTCTCCCTTCCTCCTTCGGCCTACCAGCCGATGCTGGCTGGATTCGAGGGCGTGGTCACCTCGGGCACCGCGGCCGCTCCCTTCAAGCAATACGCGCACTTTCCGCTGAACACCTACCCGGTTGCCGGGAAAACCGGAACCGCTGACGTGGCCGCGGGAAAAGAACCCAACGCCTGGTTCGTCGGGTTCGGTCCCGTGAACCATGCGCCGAACCAGCCCGAGTACGTGGTCGCCGTCGTTGTCGACCACGGTGGGTACGGCGCCCAGGCGGCAGCGCCGGCCGTGGCACAGATCTTCAACTATCTCTACGCGAACCCGGTCGGACCCGTTCAGATACCCACGGCCTCCAATCCTCCGTCGACGACACCGCCGTCGACCGTTCCGCCTGCCGGTTCAGCAACCACGACGACGACCACGGCCCCCAGCGCGACGACCACGACCGGGTAGCTGCCTGAGTCGGGCGAGCAGCCCTTCAAACATCCCCAACGTGTAGTTGCCCGCACTGGGATTGTGAGTTCCCAGGTGCGTCTTCGCATCGAAGCATGGTATGAGAACGTGAGGTCTCGCCGAGAAGGTGCCCCGTGAGTCTGCGCAAGCGCCGCCTACCATTCGACTCGATGGCGCGGTGGACGGGCCGGAGGATCGACGACTGATGGGGCGACGCATCCGTTGGCTCGGCGTGTTCATGGTGCTCTGCTTCGGCCTGGTCGTGGCACAACTGGTCAACATCCAACTTGTGAAAGGCAAACAACTGACCACTCGCCGCACAATCCGCGGATCGCAGCCACCGTCGGACGTAAACCCCGGGGAGAGATACTCGCAGCGGACGGCACCGTTCTCGCCAAGTCGATTCCCACTCCCGCCGGAACCAACCGCCAGGCGTATCCGTACGACTACGTCCGCGAGTACCCGCAGAAGAATTTGTTTTCTGGCATCACGGGCTACAACTCCATCTACTACGGGCACACTGACATTGAGGCGGAGTACGACTCGTACCTCGAGGCCCACCCGCAGCCCGCCCAGACGCTCAGTCAGATCCTCTTCCGGGAGAAGCTGCCCACCCTTACCGACAACGTAACCCTGACCGTTGAACCGAAGCTCCAAGAGGCGGCGGCGTACGCCCTGTCGACAGTCAAGGGTGTCAACAAGGACGGTGCGATCGTTGTCCTCAACCCGAAGACCGGCGCTGTGCTGGCCATGTACTCCAGTCCGAGCTACGACCCCAACGTTCTGGTGAGCACCTCGCTGGCTGCCGAAAAGCTGGGATATCTCAGCTACACCTCTCCCGATCATGAGGGCTTTTTCCCGCTTCGACCCCTCGCCACCGGATACTCCTTCTATCCGGGTTCGACCATGAAGGTGGTCACGTCGACGGCGGTCTACAACCTCAAGCCCTTGCTGGCGGGTTTCAACTACCCGGTCCAACCCTGTCAGAAGTTCACGGACTCGAACAAACTTCTCTGCAACGACGGAACTACTCCGGCCGACTCGGATCCATGTGGCCGACACAATTGCGATCATGCTGGCCGAATCGTGCGATCCGGGCTTTGCGGAGCTGGGTCTGCAACTCGGCGTCCCTACCTTGCGCCAGCAGGCAGAACTCTTCGGCATCAATGCACAGCCGCCGATCGACCTGCCGAGCAACAGCGAGCAGCCAGTCGGCGGCACCATTGCGTCCACGCTGCAGCACCTCTCGGACACGGCCCAGGCATCCAGGGCTATTCGGCAATCGGACAGCTGACCATTCAGGACACCGCTCTCCAGAACGCGATGGTGGCCGCTGGCATCGCCAACGGGGGCGTCGTCATGACCCCACACCTCATGTCGTCGATCCAGGATTCGCAAGGATCTGAGGTCAAGACGTACACGCCGACCGTGTACAAGCACGCCGCATCGGCATCGGCTGCACAATCGGTCACATCTTTGATGGAGGGTGTCATCATCAACCCCCATGGGACGGCGGCCGGCGTGGGCTTCCCCTCGTATCTCTGCGCCGCCGTAAAGACGGGAACTGCGCAGACGGGCTTGAATCTCAACCACGACTGGATGATCGGATTCGCGCCGGCCAACAACCCGCAGGTGGCGATCGCGGTCGTCGTTCCCTGGCAGTACGTGGGTTCGGAGGGCGCCACGGTCGCCGGTCCGATCATGAAATTCATGATGGAGCAAGCCCTACCTCAGGGCTCTGTGCAACAACCGTGCACGGTGAACGCGCCTTCGTCGCCTTAGGACCTCCTGCCTTGACGATTCGACTGCTCAAACGTCCAACGCGAAAACAAACCTGCGTCCCGGCTCTCTACGGGTCGACGAGTACTCGGCCGACTTGCGGCGGGTCCCACTTGGGGGCGCCAACCGTTGCCTTCCTGTCCGGCCTACCATCGAACTTCCGACATATGTTCGCCACCGTCACCGACATTTGATGGCGCTCCTTGCCCTCACAGCCAGCCGCCACGCGGACGCCGAACCTCGTCGGGAGTCGGTGGTGGCGAGAGGAATGAGCTGACGCGCGATGGCCGATGACAGCTCGGACATCCCACAGCCGCCTCCTGATGACGCACTCTCGGGGCTCAAGGCACTCGGCACGGAGATCGACACCGCGGAGGTAGCTGGACGCGGGCACGTCACGCGGCGCCCAGGGGGCGGAAGCGCTGGAGGATGTGGGTCGTCCTCGGGCTGGTTGCTGTCCTCGTGTTGGTAGCGGCCGGCGCCGGCTACCTGTACTACCTGGCCCACGACTTGCAACGGGTCACGGTGCACGGTCTCCACTCGGCCTTTCATACCGGGAAGGAGGCTGGCACCGAAAACATCTTGATGGTGGGGTCGACCTCGCGCTGCGCACTGTCGGTTCAGAACCCCGCCTACGGCCTGTGTTCCCAAGGAGTCACCGGGGTCAACAGCGACGTGATCATGATTCTCCACGCGGACCCCGCCCACCACCGCCTGGCATTGCTCTCTATTCCTCGGGATCTCTTCATCCCCAACGCGCGCAACACAGGAGCCAACAAAATCGATGCTGGCCTGTACAACGGCCTCAGCCAGATCGTGGCGGCCATCGAAGAGGACTTCGGGATCCCGATCCAGCACGCCGTCTCGCTCAACTTCGACCAGTTCGCCAACATCGTGCAGGCCCTGGGAGGTATCAATATGTCCTTCCCGGTGTCGGTATTCGACTGGGCCCCGACAGGTGGCGGAACGGACGGCAACCAACCCGTGAGTTCTGGCCTCAACCAGAAGGCGGCGGCCTGCGTGCACCTCGACGGCACTCAGGCACTCGAGGTGGTGCGGGCACGCCACCTGCGCTACGAGACACCCAAGTCCAATCCGAACGACCCGTATTCTTGGCCCCAAGAGGCGCGAGAGCGACCTGGCCCGCATCCGCCGGGACCACGAGTTCCTGCGGGTGTTGGCGACAGCGACGGCCAAGCACGGTCTGGACAACCCGCTCTCCGACTTGAGTCTGATCAACTCCGTCAAGGCGGACATCGGCTTCGACCAGACCTGGCCTGTCAGCGACCTGGTCAACCTCGTTCTGGACTTCCATTCAGTCGACATCAACTCGGTTCCCCAGCTGACGCTCCCGGTCCAAGTCGTGAACGATCCCAATGGATCCGGCGGGTCCCTGCTCTACGAGGGCGGAAGCTATGGCGATGTGGAGTTCCCGTCCGAAGCACAGGATCTCTCCGCGATCGACCAAGTCTGGGTATCGACGCGAACGTTGACTCGCTGACCGGCGACCCACTGCCAGCGCCTGCTTCGGTGTCCGTTTCGGTCCTCAACGGCACGGGAGCCACCAACCAGGCTGCGGACACCGCATCGGCGTTGACTGCTCTCGGGTTCCACGTCGTCGGCGTGGGTGACACTCCGCCGGTCGGTGACGTCTCGGAGACGTACGTCTACTACGCCAGTCGGAGCGCAGCGGACGAAGCAGCCGCGGAATCGATCACCCACGCGATGTCCGGTGCCGTCGTGATGGCCTACGACCCTGCCAAAGTGGTGGACGGTGCGGCGGTCACGGTCGCCACCGGCTCACAGTTCTCCGTGAACGCTCCCGCACCACCGCCGACCACGAGTTCTGGGTCGGGAACGACCGCCACCACCGCGCAGACAACAACAACGACGACGACGGCCCCTCCCAGCACTTCTCCCGGCGGCGCGATCGCCGCTCCCAATGCGGCCAATACCAAACTCGCAAAATGGGATCCGCGTGCCTGCGCCCCTGGTGCAGTGCCCGTCGCGCCCTCGCCGAATCCGACCTGATTCTGGAGTAGCCCTCAGGACGGGTCGTCGAACGCGCGTGCCAGAACCGATCGAGCCGCCGACTCGCCGTCGATCACGCGATTGACACGCCGGGTCAGCCGCCATCCGCTGGGCGTCCGCTGGCATTCCCAACGGTTGGCTGAGACCCGCCAGACCGCGTGCCCCTCCTCGACATGCAAGTAGACCTGCGAATAGGCAATGGCGACGGCTCGGTCCCCGTCAACAGTGACGATCGGAGCGCTCTGTACGTGCGCGCAGCCCTGCCGGATGAGTGCCTGCTGCCCGTCACTCTCCACCATGGCGACCACCGCAGCCGGACCTTCCAACCTGCTTATGTCCGATTCGAGCACGCCACCCTCGTCCCAGAGCGCTCCCGCCTCCGCGCTGCTTCCGGTGTCGACCGCCGGGCCCCAGCTGTTGATCAGACGCACGATGGCGAGCTCGTCTTCCAGCTGGCGTAGCCGGCCTTCGAGCGCAGCGAGGCGAGCCACAACGCTCTGCTCATCCGTGTCCGTCACCGGCGACGCAGTTCTGCGCTCATGAACCTTGACCGGCCTTCAGCGTCCCATTGGCGTCCTCGAGGTGGTGTTGTGACTCGTGCACCGCGTAACTGGCCAAGCCGGCGACGGTGAACTCGTAGACGCCGTCGGATCCCCCGTCTCTGATCATCGTGCGCGCCCAGTCCTCTGGTCGAAGGTCGTCCAGAATCCCGGCCAACCGCTGCGCCTGTGCCTCGATCCCGTCAGCCAGTTCCGCCACGCCCAGATCGTTGAACGCACCCCATTCCCCCTCGTCGGGGTTGAACTGGGGAAACACCGGATTCTCCTCCTTCAGCATCAGGAGGATCCTGTCGCCATAGACCCGCTGGATGTCGCGCACGTGGGCGCCGTACTGAATCGGCGAGAAGATCCCTGGACCCGGGATACCCCGCAGGTAGGCATCGTCTGCCGTGGCCAGGAAGTCCCGCCAGGCTGTCGGCCGACTCGAGCAGCGCATCGCCCAGGCGGTCCCGCTCCATCGCTCCGGGATGCAGACCACACTGCGGGCACTGGTCCGTCTGCGCCCGCGCCCACTGCCATCCCTCCCCGCGCTCTCGCCGCAGGTCGTCGAGCGTCTTGCGCCGGCCGGCCGCATCGACCAGAGGCTGGGTTTCTGGCGTCACACGCGCAATTATGGCGTTCTCATTCAGTGAGTACAACAGTGCGCGATATGGTTCATGCGTGGCTCTCGCTGGCCTCGGCGGATCGACGTCGGTCGAGCGTGCGGGCCGGAGCGACTCTGAGTCCGGCCGAAGGAGGACCAGCGAAATGAGAACGTTCTCCGTCAACTGGGACTACCGCTGCCCCTTCGCTCGCAACGCGCATGAGCACCTCCTGGCCGGTCTGCAGGCTGGCGCGGAGTGGGATGTTCGCTTCGTGGTCTTCTCTCTCGAGCAAAGCCACGTCGAGGAAGGTGGCATCCCGGTCTGGGACGAACCGGATCGGCACCCTGGTCTTGCCGCCAATCTGGCCGGGGTCGTGGTGCGGGAGAAGCAGCCGGAGGACTTCTTGGCGGTTCACGGAGCGCTCTTTCGCGGCGCGCCACGACCAGGCTCTCGATCTGCGCGATCGGCAGGTCCTGTCCGGGGTGCTCGACGAGGCAGGTGTCGACGGCGATGCCGTCCTCTCCGAGGTGGACGCCGGATGGCCGCTCGAGATTCTCAAGACCGAGCACTCCGACACCGTCGAGCGCCTCCAGGCGTTCGGCGTTCCCACTTTCATGTCCGGGGACAATGCGGTATTCGTGCGCCTCATGAGCCGACCCATGGGGAACGGCGCGCTGGCCATCTCGACCATCGAGCGGGTCCTGGACCTCATCGGGGACTGGCCCGAGCTGAACGAGTTCAAGCACACCACCGTCTTCAAGTAGGTCGCCCGATCGCTCCCGGGCTGGCCGCTCGCGCCGAGGGGTCAGCGCCCAAGGATCGGCCGAGGTGGCTGCGGGCCGGCGGCGCCTCTCGGATCTCTGCCTCCTTGACGGCGTGCCGAGCGGCGCACGTCGACTTATGCTTCGCCCACCATGCCGAGCAGACGCGATGTCCTGAAGGCAGGCGGTGCCATGGCCGCCGGAGGCGTGACGGCCGCCTCGGTTGCCTCCGGCCAGGCCTCAGCGTCCAGGGACGGGCCGGGCGGCGAAGGCCGCGGCGGCCGCTGGAGCCGGAACGGCGCCGGTGGCGATCCCGTCTTCCGAACGACCTTTTCACCGGGGCGGACCCGGCCCGCTCTACTGGAGCACCTACGGCTACAGCAACCCCCACAACGCGCAGATTCCCGAAGCGGTCTGGAAGGCGAACATCGACTGGATCCCCAAGGACCTTGCCCCGTACGGCTATCAGATGGTCTGCACCGACGGCTGGATCGACGGAGATCAGGACGTCACCTCGCACGGCTACATCAAGAGCCTGAGCGACGACTGGAAGCACGACTGGGCCTGGTGGGCCAACTACCTCAAAGAGCGCGACATGCAGTTGGGCGTCTACTACAACCCCTTGTGGGTGACGGGCTCCGCCGTGTCGGATCGCTCGATCCGCGTGGTCGGTCGGCCCGACGTCGCCGTGGCCGACCTCGTCAACGAAGGGGACTGGTTCGACGGCGGCGGTCAGCTGCAATGGGTCGACGCGACCAAGGATGGAGCCGAGGAGTACGTCAAGGGTTACGTCAAGTACTTCCGTGATCTCGGCGCGGTCTTCCTCCGCATCGACTTCCTGGCCTTCTACGAGACCGGCTTCGATCAGTCCGAAGGCACCGTCGGCGTCGCGCACGGCCGGGACAGCTACGTCCAGGCGCTGCAGTGGATGTACGAGGCTGCAGGGGAGGAAATACAGCTCAGCCTCGTCATGCCCAACCTGTTCGACCATGCAGCGGCCGAGCGACTCTACGGCGACTTGATCCGGATCGACAACGACGTTGGCTTCGGCACTTGGTACCAATTGAGCGACGGGCGGCAGACCTGGCAACCGATCTGGTCGCAATGGAACAACGCCTTTCAAGGATTCACGGGGTTCTCCGACGTCTCGGGACCCGGACAGCTCATCCTCGATGGTGACCCGCTCATCATGAGATCGTTCGCCGGAGCCGCGGAGCGCCAGTCCGCCATCAATCTGTTCGTCATGGCCGGCGCGGCCATCGCCATCGCCGACCAGTACAACACCATCGGAGAGAACGCATCCTTCTATACGAACGAAGAGATCCTCGAGGTGCGCCAAGCCGGGCTGGTGGGCAAGCCCGTCTACCTCAACTCCCACTCCTACGACTGGGACCAGACGTCCCGCGACTCCCAGCGCTGGGTCGGCCAGTTGCCCGACGGCAGCTGGGTGATCGGCTTGTTCAACCGTGCGGACACTGGGACGCCGATCACCCAAACACTCGACTTTGCGTCCATCCTGGGCCTGACCGAACCTGCCATGGTCCGCGATCTCTGGGCGCACCAGGACATGGGTTCGATGACGAGCTGGAGTGCCACCCTGGGACCGACACGACTCGTCACTGGTGAAGGTCACGCCAGCGGAGCCCGCGCGCTATCAGGCACAGGTCGGAGCGATGGCGGGGACGGCGCGCTTCGAGAACTCCGCCCACGGCTACACGGGGTCGGGCTATGTGACGGGGCTCGACACGCCAGGAAGCAGCATCGGGATGGCCATCGCAGTCGAGACGTCCGGCACGCACGTCCTGACTTGCCGCGTGGCCAATGGCACGGGCGTATCCGCCGGCTTGGCGGTGACCGCGCAGGATGCGCACACAGGCGCCATGCACGGATCCGGCCATCTGTGCTCCCGGCCTCGCTCTTCGTGGTCTGACTGGCACGACGTCCCGGTGTCCCTCCATCTCGAGGCGGGGACCAACCTGGTGGTCCTCAGTGCGGAGACCGGCCGTCGCCGGGCTCAACGTGGACAGCGTGACGATCGCCTGATGCATCGGGCGGCGTTCAGTGCTGTGCAGCAGCCGCATCCGAGCGCTGCCTCCATCCGGGCGGGCCACGTGTCCAGGCCTCGTACATGCACGGCGGTCCACCCCGAACGGCGAGCGACCTCGACGTGGACGGGCGTGTCGTCCACAAAGACGATCGTGCGCTGCCGTCGTCTATGTCCGTGCGGGCAGCCGCGTGGCCTCGGCGAAGAACTCGGGCTCGCTCTTCACATGCCCGATCTCCGCTGAGTAGACCATCTGATCGATCGGAAGCAGCTCGCCCAGACGCTCGCGCAGGTAGGCGGCCCGCCGATGCTCCTGGTTGGTGACCAGCGCGAGACGCGCACCCCGCTCGCTCCACGACCGCGGCGGCAGAGACGACCCCGGTGACCGGCCAGAAGTCGGCCTCGAACCAGCAACGCCAGGAAGTCCTCGACCGAAACCGGCCAGGAGTTCTGCGCAATGGCCTCGCCCAGCGCGTCCTCAATCGGAAGGCGCCCGACGATGCACTTCGGACCACGATCGGTCGAAGAAGTTCCGTTGGAGCTCAGAAGGATCGACACCGAAGCGGTCCGCCACCGCAGCCTGCCAGGAGCCTGCGCCGCCGCGTTCGGAGTCGAGCAGCACGCCATCGACATCGAGTGCGACCACGAGGCCGTCGAGTCGTCGACTCCGCGCCGGACATCTGCCAAGTGAAACACGATCCCTGCGGGGCCGCAACGAGGGCGTACGGGGCGACGCGCTATGACTCCATGGCGGCGATCCGGCGGCTCAGGTTGACCGCGTGGTCCCCGATCCGTTCGTAGAACCGGGCGATCAGCGTCAGCTGCGCCGACACGGTGGTCGACATGTCGCCCTTGGCGATCTCGTCGGTCAATCGATCGTGCAGGATGTCGAGCTCTTCGTCCTCCTCTTCGAGGTCGAGCGCGGTGGCGTCATCGTTGACATAGGCGGCGCCCACCATCTGCCACATCTCGGCTGCCACTTCGGACATGCGCTGCACGATGCCCCGGGCCACCGGGGTCATTTCGCTGCCGATGCTCGTCAGGGTCCGCTGGGCGATGTGCTCGGCCAGATCGGCGCTGCGCTCCAGCTCCGGGCAGAATCAGCAGGATGCCGACCAGCTGGCGCAGCTCCTGCTGCGTCGAGGTCCTCGGCGTCGATCTGCGACCAGACCAGCAGTTCCAGGTCGGAGGTCAGGTCGTCAATGTCCTGATCGCCGTCGATAACGGCCTGAGCCAACTCGAGGTCGCTGTTGAGGAGCGCCCAGGTCGCCCGGGACAGCGTCTCTCGCACCTGGGCAAACAGGTTCAGAACGAGCCCCTTGACCGGTTGCGCCACGGCGAGAAGATACCCAGCTGGCAGGCGGTCACTTTTCCGTGTGTTCGAAAGATGTTGGAGCGGCCTGGAATTCCCAATACTCTGGTTGACGATACATCGTCATCCGGAATAGAGTGATGCTGATGGCACCGCGATCGCGCCAGGGCCAAGCCGGCGAAAGCTCCTCGTCCCACCTCTCCACCTTCGGGCGCTACGCCGGGCCGGCCACGCTGATCCTCTCCAGCCTGGCCGAGGGTCAGAAGCACGGTTACGCATTGACCAAGGACATCGAACACTTCGCCGGCGTGCGACTCGCTCCGGGCACGCTCTACGAGGCGCTGAGCCGGCTCGAGGGCCAAGGTCTCATCGAGTCGGTGGAAAGCGACGACCGCCGTCGCCCCTACCGACTGACCGCTGTCGGCGCCGAAGCGCTGCGGACCCACCTGGCCACCCAACGCGACATCGCGGAGCTCGGTCTCCGCCGGCTGGCAGGGACCTGGGGCCCCGCGTGACCGACCACGAGTCGAAGGTGCGGCGCCGCGCTGCTCGGCTGCTGTCCTTGCTATCCGCACGAGTGGCGTACCCGCTACGGCGAGGAGTTCACCGAACTGCTCGTGGCCGACATCGAGGAGCGACCCCGCTCTTCTCGGCGACGTGCTCGATGTTGCCCGTGGGGGCTTCGTTGCCCGTCTCGCCGTCGCCGGGTTGGCCGGCCAACCGCTCGACCGTCGCAACCAGCCCGGTCGGTGCCTCGTCACGCTCGGCGCCACCGTGTCCTGCTTCCTCGTCCTCGCCCTTGCCCTGTGGGCCCAGTTGACGATCGGCTGGCAATGGGCCCGCCCCAACTCCGTGCCCACCGAGCTGGCCATGGTCATCATGACGGTGTCGTTGGTGCTCGTGGCGTCGCTGTTCCTGGCGGCCGCCGTACCGATCCTCGCCTCGTTGCTGGCCGCACTCGTCCACGGGCGCGGGCGCCCGTTGCTCCGTCCGATGTGCCTGGTCGCGGTCGGCCTCGCTCTCTTGATCGTGGGCACCCACCACTTCGCCAACGGATGGCCGGGCACGGGTGGTCATCCCTGGACCCATCAGGGCCTCGTGCCCGGTGGCGTCGCCGCCTACGCCTGGGCCTCGACGCTCTTCGTGACCTCCTACTGGATCCACCCGGCCGCACTGGTGCGCTTCCCCGGGCCCGAGCTCGGCTTCATGCTGCTCAGCCCGCTGGCCACCGTCTCGGTGATCGTCGGATCTTCCAAGATCGTGCACCGCCTCACCCTCCGACGCGGCGTGCTCCGTTTCGAGCGGTGGATCGGGGATCGCGGCCGCCCTGTCCATGGGCCTCTTCCTCGCCGGTGCCGCGCTCTGGGTGGTCGAGGGTGGGCCCGGACCGCGGAACCTCTTCCACATCGGCGCCATCGACGTGATCGAGCTCGTCCTGCTGGCGCTGACCGCCGTCCTGGCCCTGCGGGCGGCCGAGCAGGCTCGGCCCGGAATCGATCGGCTCGTCGGGGCCTGATCGCCTCGACGCGAGCACGGACCACCGATGACCCGGGCCGACGAGAACCTTGATGCAGACATGCCGACGATGCCATCGTCCTCGGCTGGCCGGGGCCGCGCCCCGACCCCACGCTGGTCTCGTCGCCGCCTCCTTACGCTCGGCCTCGGCGGTGCCACGGCCCTGGTCGCAGCCGGCGTGGCGGGCGTCGAACTGGTGTCGCACGGAGTGCTTCCCGGACGTCAAGAGCTGGACCAGCTCGACGGCGCCTGCTCGGTCGCGGCACCGCCTCTGCGATTCTCGAACCTCGGCGCGACGAGGAGCGGATCCTTCTTCTCGCCGGCTCGGCAGCGCCAGGTCGGCTACACCATCGCGTGGCCTCCCGGCCACGGTCCCGGCAGCCCACTGCCGTTGGTCGTGATGCTGCACGGATTCGGGGCCAACCACACCAATGCGCTCACCGCCATGTCGCCGGCCCAGGCCGTCGCGCTCGAGGTCGGCGGTCGTGCCTTGCCGCCCATGGCCATGGTGACGGCGGACGGTGGTGGCGGCTACTGGCACCCTCACCCGGGCGACGACCCGATGGCCATGGTCGTCTCCGAGCTCATCCCCATGTGCCGGCAGCTCAACCTCGGAAGCGCGCCCAACGGCGATCGGCAGCATGGGTATCTCCATGGGCGGGTACGGCGCGCTGATCCTGGCCGAGAAGTACCCCGATGTCTTCGGCGCGGTGGCCGCCATCGGTCCGGCGGTCTGGACGAGCTACACCCAGGCCCGCGCAGCCAACCCGGGTGCCTACACCTCGGCAGCGGACTTCGCCGACTACGACGCGGTGACCAACGCCCCCGCTCTGGCCGACACGCCGGTCCGTGTGGCCTCCGCCACCGACGATCCGTTCCACCCCGGAGTGGAAGCCCTCGCCGCTGCGTTGCCCCGCAGCGCCATCGTCGATTTCTCGCAGGGGTGCCACACCGGGCCGTTCTTCACCGCGCAGGAGCCGCCCTCGCTCGAGTTCCTGGCGGCCCACCTCAACGCGTCCTGACGCGACGACCGGCGCGTCGACGTCACGCTGAGCGCAGGTGTGGCCGCAAGAGTGCGCCGACCTGATCGGAAAGTGCGACGGCCACGACCCGCCGCTGCTGTGAGACGGGCCAGGCCGGAGTCGGGGTGAGCACGAATCGCCCGACGTCGAGACCGCGGTCGTGCACCGGCAGTTCGAGCTCGGCACCGGGCAGGCCGAGCTCGTGCACGCCCCAGACCCGGCCGCCCAACAACACGTCGCCGTTGGCTTCAATGCGCATGCGCGCCCGCTCCGGCGGGCCCGCCTCGTAGCGGCACGCCCGCAGGTGCAGCAGCGTCTCCAGGTCTTCGCACACGACGTCGAGGACCTCCGCCTGCGAGGCCCCCGAGGTGGCGAGTTCCGACACGGAGTGGATGAGGCCGACGAACTCGGATTGCTCCCGCGCCGCTCGGTGGAACCGCTTGCTCTGCATGGCGATCTCGGTCACCACCACGCCGACCACAAAGAGGCAGATCGCCGTCTCCACATCGGCCCGGTGAGTGATGTCGAGCCTCTCGTAGGGCTGGGTCAGGAAGAAATCGAACGAGAGCGTGGCCACTACCGACGCCAGGTAGCCGGCGAGGCGGTCACCCAGCGCGGCCACACCGACAATCGACGGCGACGAGCACCAGGGCGGCGGCAGGGGAGGCGAAGGTGGCTCGGAAGGGGACCAGCAGGGCGGCCACACCCGACCGGGAGCACGATGGCGCCGACACGGGCGATCAGCGTGCGCCTGCTCCGGAACAGGACGTGCAGACTGCTCACGAAGGAAATCCTGGCACGGCAGGTGCAATCGGGGAAGCCGCTCGGGCCCTCCCGGGGCCTGCTGATGAGCCAGGACACGCTGGGCGAGCCAAGATAGGTGGATGCGTCACACCATTCGGGTCGCCGCCGGGCTCGGGATCCTCGTCGGCGGATGCGTGCTGGCCGCCTGCGCCACGACGCCCTCGCCCGACGACCTGGAGGCGAATTCGGGCCCGACGACCACCTCCACCACGACCACGCCCACCACCCTGCCGCGCGGTCACGATGCCGACGAACGCGCGCCCCGACCCGACGACGCCGGGCGTCGTCGTACCGAACGTGATCGGCATGAAACCCAGCCAGGCCCGCCTCGTCATGCGCTCCGCTCGGCTTCGTCCTGGTGCCCTTCAACGCGCCGTGTCACAAGGGCACGACGGCCAGCCAGAGCGTCGTGTCGTCCCTGTCCGTTCCCGGTCCCGGGCAGGACGCCCGTATCGGCGCCACCGCGCTCACTCCGGGCTCGGCGCGCCCGGCCCGCTCGCCCGTCGGGGTCACCTGGTCCGGCTGCTATCCCAACGGGTCGATCGTCCCCGACGTGACCGGGCTGAGCTTCGACAAGGCGGTGCACCGGCTGCATGTGGCCGGGCTCGCCTGGGCCTGCTTCTCCGTGCCGCCGAAGCACACGAAGCACTCGCGACGACCGGCTCGACCGACACCGGCACGCACCTCGGATGACTCGTCGACGACCACGTCGACCACCAAGCCGCCCGACACCTCGACCAGTTCGACCGCGGCCGGGCAGGCAGCGAACCAACCGCAGCGTCGTGAGCCAGGGCACCAAGCCCGGCACCGTGCTCAAGGCCCACACCGTCGTCGACTTCGTCATGCGTCACTGCCCGCAGTGAACGGATCGGGTGCCTCTCCGGCACCCGAGTTGGCCGCTGCACACCGGCCGCGGGCGCTGGGTGCTCGCCGCCACCGTCCTCGGTTCGGGCATCGCTTCGCTCGATGCCACCGTCGTCGGCATCGCGCTCCCCTCCATCAGCCGCTCCTTCGGCGGCGGCGTCGGGACCCTGCAGTGGGTGGTGACGGGCTACTCGCTGACCCTGGCCGCCTTCCTCCTCCTCGGCGGCTCGCTCGGCGACCGCTTCGGGCGGCGGCGCATCTTCTCCATCGGCATCGCCTGGTTCGCCGTCGCGTCGGCCGCCTGTGGCCTCGCCCCCAACGCCGGGCTCCTGGTGGTCGCCCGCGTCGTCCAGGGCGTGGGCGGCGCGCTGTTGACCCCGGGCAGTCTGGCCATCATCCAGGCCTCGTTCCGCGACGACGACCGCTCCCGGGCCATCGGCGCCTGGTCGGGTTTTGCCGGCGTGGCCACGGCCGCCGGCCCGCTGGTCGGGGGCTACCTGCTGGCCATCGCCTCGTGGCGCTGGGTCTTCTTCATCAACGTCCCCGTGGCCGCAGCCGTGCTCGTGCTCACGGCCCGGCACGTGCCCGAGACGAGCGACCCGACCGCGACCCACCACATCGACGTGCCCGGCGCCGGGCTGGCCGTCGTCTTCCTGGCCGGGCTCACCTACGGTTTCATCGAGGGCCCGGCGCGTGGGCTGGGGCGATCCCCTCGTCGTGGCCTCCTTCGTCGTTGCCGCGCTCGCCGCGCCGGCCTTCCTCCTCGTCGAAGGGCGCAGCGCCGACCCCATGCTGCCGCTCAGCCTCTTCCGGGTCCGCCAGTTCAGCGGGGCCAACGCCGTCACCTTCGTCGTCTACGGCGCGCTCGGCGGGGCGCTCTTCCTCTTGCCGGTGGAGCTGCAGGTGGTGGCGCACTACAGCCCGCTGAACTCGGGGCTCGCCCTCCTGCCGGTGACGGTGATCATGCTCGTCTTCTCCGCCCGCTCCGGGCAGCTGTCCGCCCGCATCGGGCCCCGGCTGCAGATGAGCGTGGGTCCCGTGCTGGTCGGCGCCGGCCTCGCCCTCCTGGCCCGGGCCACCACGCCGGGCAGCTACTGGGTGCAGGTCTTCCCGGCCGTCGCTGCTCTTCGGTGCCGGCCTGGCCGTGACCGTGGCGCCGCTGACCTCGACCGCCATGGGCGCCGCACCGGCTGAACACTCGGGCGTCGCCTCGGCCGTCAACAACACGGTGGCCCGCGCCGCCGGTCTCTTCGCCGTTGCGCTCCTTCCCGCCTTGGCCGGCCTCTCCGGTGCCGCCGGCCTCATGCCGGCCGAACTGGCCGAGGGCTTCCGCACCGCCGTCTTCATCGCCGGCGCCACCTGCGCCGCCGGCGGCCTCGTTGCCGTGCTGACCATCACCAACCCGCAGCGCACCCAGCTCGCCGACCTGCGGAGGAGACCTCCTTCCACTGCGCGCTCGGCGGGCCGCCCCTGCGCGGTGACATCGCGCCACCGAGCGGGCAGACCCAGCGCGCCGCCTGAACCCGGCACACCGGCGTCGGCGCGGCCGGCGGACGTGCGACCCGCGGCCCCGTCGGCAAAGGTAGGCGCATGTCCCCTGCCCGTTCGTCGTCTCCGGCGCCGGCCGCGGTGCCCGAGGTCTTCGCCCCGGCCGCGCTCGGCCCGCTCACCCTGCGCAACCGGATCATCAAGGCGGCCACCTTCGAGGGCGTGATGCCCGGGGGCACGGTGAGCGACGCCCTCGTCGACTTCCACCGCGCGCGTGGCGGCCGGCGGCGTCGCCATGACGACGGTGGCCTACCTCGCCGTCTCGCCCGAGGGAAGGACCGACCGCCACTGCCTCCTCCTGCACGAGGACAACCTCGACGGCCTGCGCCGCCTCACCGACGCCGTCCACGCCGAGGGCGCGGCCGCGGCGGCGCAGATCGGCCACGCCGGCCCCGTGGCCAACGCGCGCTCCAACCGGGCCCCCGCCCTCTCGCCGATCGGGCGGCTTCACCCCGATGGGCTCGCGCCTGCGCGCCGTCGACGCCGCCGGCATCGAGCGCATCACCGACGACTACCGGCGGGCCGCCCGCGTCGCGGTCGAGGCCGGCTTCGACAGCATCGAGGTGCACGTCGGGCACAACTATCTCCTCAGCGCCTTCCTCAGCCCCAAACTCAACCGGCGCGACGACCAGTTCGGCGGATCGGTGGAGAACCGGGCCCGCTTCGCCCGCGCCGTCCTGCGCACCGTGCGCGACGAGGTCGGTCCGAACACCGCCGTCACGGCCAAGCTCAACATGGCCGACGGCGTCGACGGCGGCCTCTGGCTCGAGGACAGCCTCGAGGTGGCCTCGCTCTTCGAGCAGGACGGCGCGCTCGATGCGCTCGAGCTCACCGGGGGCAGCTCCCTGGCCAACCCCATGTACCTCTTCCGCGGCGAGGCGCCGATGCAGGAGTTCGCCGCCACCCTGCCGCCGCCGGTCCGGCTCGGCTTCAAGGTCGTCGGGAAGCGCTTCTTGCGCAGCTATCCCTACGAAGAGGCCTTCTTCCTTCCCTACGCCCGCCAGTTCCTCGCCGCGCTGTCGAGCACTCCCATCATTCTTGCTGGGCGGCATCACCGAGCGGGCGACCATTGAGTCGGCGCTGGCCGAAGGGTTCGCCTTCGTCGCCATGGCGCGTGCCCTGCTCCGCGAACCGGACCTGCCCAACCGCATGCGCGACGGCAGCGCGTCGGCCTCGCTGTGCATCCACTGCAACAAGTGCATGCCGACCATCTACTCGGGCACCCGTTGCGTTCTGGTGGCCGACGCGCCCGGCTTCCGCCTAGGCCGAGACCGGCGGCCTCCGGTCGGCCCACGGCGCCGCCTCCTCGAGCTGGCCGGCCAGGGCGAGGAGCGTCTCCTCGTCGCCCAGGCGCCCGACGAACTGCACGCCGATGGGCAGCCCGGCGTCGTTCCACGAGAGTGGGAGCGAAATCCCCGGCTGGCCCGTGACGTTGAACGGCGGCGTGAAGGGCACGTAGGCGGCGGAGCGGAACAGGCCGGCCAACGGGCTCGCCCGGGCGGCGAGTCGAAGGTGCCGAGCGGGGCCGGCGGCTCCCCCAGTGTCGGGGTGAGCAGCACGTCGATGTCCTCGAAGTAGGCGCCGATCTGCCGGGTCGCTCGCTGCAGACCCTGGACCGCCATGAGGTAGCGAGCCCGAGTCGAGGCCCCGGCCCAGCTGCACCAGCGCCCAGGTCAGCGGCTCCACGTCCTCCTCGGCGGCCGTGCGCCCGACCCGGCGTTCCCAGTCCGCCATGGCCCACGCGTTGCCGGCCGCCCAGGCGTTGATGAAGTCGCCCACGAAGGCGTCGCCGTCGACGGGGAGCTCGGCCACCTCGACCCGGTGTCCGAGCGACTCGCACAGGCGGGCCGCCGCGTCCGCGGCCGCCACGCAGTCGGGATGCACCTCGCTGCCGGTGGGCGAGCTGGTCAGGACGGCGACGCGCAGGCTCGGCGGCGCGCGTCGACGCCGCGGCGGCGAAGGACGGCCCGCGCCGCGGCGGGGCCCAGTACGGGTCGCCGGGAACCGGTCCCGCCGTCACGTCGAGGATGGCCGCGCTGTCGCGCACCGAGCGCGTCACCACGTGCTCGCAGACGAGCCCTCCCATCAGGTCGCCGTACTGCGGGGCCAGCGAGTTGCGCCCGCGCGTCGGCTTGAGCCCGACCAGGCCGCAGCACGAGGCGGGAATGCGGATGGAACCACCGCCGTCGTTGGCGTGCGCCACCGGCACCATGCCCGAGGCGACCGCGGCGGCCGACCCACCCGACGAGCCACCGGTGGAGTGGTCGGTGTTCCACGGGTTGCGCGTCGCGCCGAAACGCTTCGGCTCGGTCGTCGGCAGAATGCCGAGCTCGGGCGTGTTCGTCTTCCCGCAGATCACGAAGCCCGCCGCGATGTAGCGGCGCGTCAGCTCCTGCGTCTCGGTCGAGCGGTAGTCGCCGGCGAAGGACAGGCCCTCGCAGAACGGCGTGCCGGCCAGCTCCGCGCCGAGGTCCTTCAACAGGAAGGGGCACGCCGCGGAAGGGTCCGTCGGGCAACGGGCCCGCCGCTTCGCCGCGGGCCCGGTCGAAGAGCTCGTGGATGACCGCGTTCAGTCGCGGGTTGAGTGCCTCGATCCGGGCGATCGCCCCGTCGACCAGCTCGACCGGCGAGACCGCCTTGGTGCGGACCAGCTCGGCCTGGGCGGTGGCGTCGAGAAACGCGATGTCGCTTGCTCATGCCCCGCACGGTACCCAGGCGCCGTCGCGTGCCGCACCGGACGGGCGCGGCCCGGGAGTGTCAGACGGCGACCGGCTCGCCGCCTCGCTCCGGCGCGCCGGGCGGGTGGCGCCGGTCCGGCTGGCCACGGCCTCGGTCACGGTGACGTCGGCCCCGCAGGCCGTGCAGCGCCGGCGGTCGTCCAGCTCGCCGCCGCACCCGCGGTGCTGGAGGATCATGGGCCGCTCGCCCTCAATGCGCGTAGCGGTCGCCCCACTGGAGCAGGGCGACCAGCACCGGCCACAGGTCGGCGCCCTTCTCGGTCAGGCGGTACTCGCTGCGCGGCGGTCGCTCCTGGTAGGGCCGCTTGACCAGGATGCCCTCCTCGACCAGGCGCTCGAGCCGGGCCTGCAGGACGTTGCGGGCCACCCCGAGATCACGCTGGAGATCGTCGAAGCGCCGGATGCCCAAGAAGATGTCCCGGATGATGAGCAGGGTCCAGCGCTCGCCCACCACCTCGAGGGTGGCCGCCACCGGGCAGTACTGGCTGGGGTAGTCGCGATGCAGCATCCACCCAGCATATCGGATAATTCCGGCCAGTGCGTTGTTTCATGCAACTTTCCTCGATACAGTGAGTCGCATGACACAACCAGGAGGACTGCCGAGCGCCGGCAGCAGCCACCCGTCCCACCCTGACCGCCCTCATCGTGCTGACGGGGGTGTTCCTCTCCTCGCTGGACCTCTTCATCGTCAACATCGCCTTCCCCAGCATCTCGGAGCAGCTTCCACGGCGAGAGCCTGAGCTCGCTCTCCTGGGTGCTGAGCGCCTACACCATCGTCTTCGCCGCCGCCCTCGTCCCGGCGGGGCGCTGGGCCGACCGGGCCGGGCGCAAGCGGGCCTTCCTCCTGGGACTGGCCATCTTCACGGTGTCCTCGGCCCTGTGCGCCCTGGCGCCCAGCCTTGACTTCCTGGTCGGGGCGCGCGTCCTCCAGGCCACCGGCGGCGCTCTCATGCTGCCGACCTCGCTCGGCCTGCTGCTCCCCGCCTTCGGCCCCGAGCGCAAGGGCGCGGCCATCGGCCTGTGGTCGGCCGTCGGCGGCGCCGCCGCCGCCTTCGGCCCGCCCATCGGCGGCCTGCTGGTCCAGGCCAGCTGGCGCTGGGTCTTCCTGGTCAACCTGCCCTTCAGCGCGCTGGCCCTCGTCTTCGGGGTGCGCGTGCTGCGCGAGGTGCGCGACCCGGCGGCGCACCGCTCCGACCTGCTCGGCGCCGTCCTGCTCTCGGTCTCGGTGGCCAGCGTGGTCGCCGCCATCGTCGCAGGGGTCGGACTGGGGCTGGGACAGCCCGCGGATCCTGGGCGCCTTCGCGCTGGCCGCCGTCTCGGGCGCCTGGCTGGTGGCCCGCTCGTGGCGCCACCCCTACCCGATCCTCGAGCCCTCGGTCATCCGGCACCGGGCGGTGGCCCTGGCCGACGTCAGCTCGCTCGCCTTCTTCTGCGGCTTCGGCGCGCTGGTCCTCGGCGGCGTCCTCTTCCTCACCGGGGTCTGGCACGAGTCGGTGCTGCGCACCGGCTTCCTCATCGCCCCCGGACCGTTGCTGGCCGGGCTGACCGCCTTCCCCGGCGGGCTGCTCGGGGCGCGCATCGGCCACCGCGCCGTGGGCACGCTCGGCTCGCTCTTCTTCGCCGCCGGCGGCCTCTGGTGGGTGCTCCACGTGAGCGCCACGCCCGACTACCTCGGCGCCTACCTCCCGGGCAGCCTGCTCAGTGGCTTCGGCGTCGGGCTCATGCTGCCCTCGCTCGGCGGCGCGGCCACGGCGCCGCTGCCACCGCAGCGCTTCGCCACCGGCTCCGCCCTCTACGCCATGTCGCGCCAGATCGGTGTCGCCCTCGGCGTGGCCTGCCTCGTCGCCATCCTGGGCTCGGCCACCGGGGCCGCCGCCGTGCCCGCCTTCCACCACGCCTGGCTCTTCATGATGGGCGTGAGCCTGCTGGCCGGTGCCGTCCTCCAGGGCATCGGCACCGCCGCGCACCGAGGTGGCCGACGCGTCGCTCAGCGCCGAGCCCGAGGTCGCGGTGCCGGCGACCTACGCGCTCTCGGGCGGCAAGTAGGAGGGGTTGGCCACCGCGCAACTGGTCGCGGGCCGACGCGGCCAGCGCGGGCGCCACGCGATCCCAGTCGTCGTCGAGCGTGCCGGCGCGCAGCGCCGCGGCCAGTGCGGCGTCGTCGTCGAAGCCGAGCTCGGCCAGCCGGGCCGCGTGGGCCCGGGCCAGGGCGGGACCGAACCGGAGCTCGCGCTCGACGACGGCCAGCGCGTTGCGGGCCACGCGGGCCTCGAAGCCGGCGGCGCCTTCGCCCGCGTCGGTGACGCCGTCGAGGTACTCGCGCACCGCCTCGACCAGCTCGGCCGCGCGTGGGCCGGCCGAAGGGCGGCAGGGGTCCGACCGCCGGGTCGGGCTCGGCCCGGGCGGCGGGCGGCGTCACCCCGAGGAGGACGAAGAGATCCCACTCGCTCTCGCAGACGCGGCGGCCGATGGCGGCCAGCTCGACCGAGCGGGTCAGCCCGCCCAGGTGCGTCGCCGCCTGCAGCGCGCAGATGGCGGCCCACTTCACCGTGGCGTAGACCTGCCACCAGTGCACCCGGGCCGGGGTGATCAGCGCGCCGCCCGCGCCGCCGTACGCGTCGAGCAGCTCGTCGAGCCGGCCGAAGCCGCCCACCTCGCCCGGGCCGCCGAAGCGCCAGGCCGGCGCGCAGAGCCATCCGATGTCCTCGGCCGGGTCGCCGGCGTGGGCCAGCTCCCAGTCGAGCACGCCGCGCAGCCCGCCGCGTCGACCAGGAGGTTGCCGCAGCGGAAGTCGCCGTGCACGGTGACGCGGGGGCCGGGCTCGGGCCGGTGCGCGGCGAGCCAGCGCGCGCCGAGCTCGAGTGCGGGGCGCACCTCGCCCAGCGCATCGAGCAGGGGCAGGGGATCGCGCAGCGGGTCGGCCCGGGGCAGGCCCGCCACTCGGTCGGGCTCGATGGCGTGGATGGCGGCCAGGGCGCGCCCGCACTGCGCAGCCAGGGCGCGCGCGGGCATCGGCCCAGGGCGGCGTCGCGCAGGATCTTGCGGGGGATGGTCTCGCCCTCGAGCCGCTCGACCACCAGCCAGGCCGGGCCGATGTCGTCGTCCTCGCCCAGGGCGACGACGCTCGGGACCGGGACGCCGGCGCGTCCGGCCGCCTCGAGCAGGTCGCGCTCGGTCCGCATCGTGCCCTGCGGTGGGACCACGACCCCGCTCGACTTGGAGGATGAGCGGGCGCCGCCCGCCGTCCGACTCGAGGTCGAACGCGCTGGTCACCCGGGAGGCGCCACCCGAGAGCCGGTGCAGGCCGTGCACGGTGCCGCCCAGGCGGCGGCCGAGCGCGCCGGCCAGCTCGTCGCCCCGTGTCGCGTTGCTCACCGGTGCGCCGCTACTCGACCGGGACGACCGGCCTCCCGGTCTCATCGAGCTGGTGCAGGTACTCGCAGATGCCGTAACCGGTGCGCGGCGCGCCGCCGTCGGGGTCGTCGTAGGTCCAGCGGGCCAGTCCCTCGTTGACCATGGTGCCGCCGGCCCGGCCGATGTCGGCCACCCGCAGGACGTCGCCGCGCAGGTGGTGGGTGCGCCCCGCCTTGTCGACCACGTCGAGGTGGACCACCCGGTGCGTCACCCCGTCGTCGGCCAGCTCGGTGCGCACGCGCCATTCGGCCACCGAGGTGGCCCGGGTGCCGTCCCAGACCCAGCCCCGGTGGAGGTCGCCGGCCTCGGTGCCCAAGCCGGATGCCCCCGAAGTGGGTCTCCTCCCCGACGTTGATGGAGAACCAGCGCCACATCTTCGGGCCGCCCCACCGCCGCGGGCCCCACGAGCGGTCGCGGTTGCCGTGCGCGCCCTGCCACTCGTACGCCGTCGCCGTCGACGGTGAGCGTGCCGGTCCAGCGCCCGGCCTGTTCGAGATGTCCCTTGCCCACCGTGCCCGACGCGGCGGCGGCCTCGGCCGACTTGGGCCCGCCGCTCGGCTGGCCGTCGGTCCCGATGGCCGGGGTGACGGCGTCGAAGCGCACGTCGAGGACGACCGCGACCGGATGCGTCGTCTCCTCGCCGCGCACGCAGGGCCGGGCGGCGACCGTGCCGTCCATGCGTCAGGCGCCACGACTGCGTGGGCTCGAGCATCTCGTAGCGGACGTCGCCCACCTCGAGCACGGTGTCGACCATGGTCCGCTGCTCCTTGAGCCAGCGGTACTCGCCCAGCTCGCCGCCGGGCAGCCAGACGGACATGCCGACGTCCATCGTCCCCTCGTTGGGCCGCACGCCGACCCGGGTGAAGAAGCCCGAGTCGCTCCCGGGGTCGTACGCGTTGAAGTACCAGGACTCGCTCCAGGCGCTGTCCCCCTCGACGGGATGGGCCAGGTCGTGCTCCGGACTGAGGATCGGCATGGCTACACCATTGCCCGTCCGGGGCCGGCGTTCAACGGCGGCGCCGCAACGTGGGCGCCGCCCGGGGGCCTGTGTGAGACTCGGCTCCGGCAGATCGGCGACGGTGCGGGGCGGGACGCGTCGTCCAAATGCGGTGGTGGGGGAACGGCATGCGAGCCGCGGTGACCAGGGAGGGCCGGCTGGTGGTGGGCCAGGTGCCCGACCCCGTCCCCGCCTCGGGCCACGTCGTGGTGCGCTCGCTCTCCGCCGGCATCTGCGGTTCCGATCTGCACGCGCTGGGCGACTTCGCCCACTTCACCTCGCTCATGGACTCGGTCGGCGTGCCCTCGCTCGACCCGGCCGCCGACTGCGTCTTCGGCCACGAGTTCTGCGCCGAGGTGGTCGAGCACGGGCCCGACACCGCGGGCACGCTGCCCGTGGGGACCCGGGTCTGCTCGGTGCCGATCCTGCTCGGGCCGACGGGTGTCGAGCAGATCGGCTACTCCAACCACTATCCGGGCGCGCTGGCCGAGCACCTGGTCCTCCAGGAGCTGCTGCTGCTCCGAGTGCCCGACGAGCTCGACACCGACCTGGCCGCGCTGACCGAACCGCTGGCCGTCGGCGAGCACGCGGTCGGGCTGGCCGGCCTGCACGAGGGGCAGCCCTGCCTCGTGGTGGGGTGCGGGCCGGTCGGCCTGGCCGTCATCGCCGCGCTCAAGGGCCGCGGCCACGGCCCGGTTCTGGCCGCCGACTTCTCGCCGACCCGGCGCCGGCTGGCCGAGGCCTTCGGGGCCGACGTGGTGCTCGACCCGGCCGAGGGCTCACCCCACGAGCGCTGGGCCGACTACGGCGTGCCGCGCACGGTGATGGAGCGCATCGGGGCTTCCATGCTCGGCGGCGCCTTCCCCGACCCCGTCATCTTCGAGGCGGTCGGGGTGCCGGGCATGCTGCAGTCGCTCATCGCCGAGGCGCCGCCGCACAGCCGCATCGTGGTCGTCGGCGTCTGCATGCACACCGACAGCATCGAGCCGTTCATGGCGGTGACCAAGGAGATGGAGCTGCGCTTCTCCTTCGGCTACACCCCCGACGAGTTCGCCGCCACCCTGGCCCGCCTGGCCGACGGCGTACCCGGCGCGGCCCAGCTCATCACGTCCGCCGTCGACCTGGACCGGCGCCCCGGGCGCCTTCGAGACGCTGCGCACCCCGGGCGAGCACGGCAAGATCCTCGTCAAGCCATAGAAACGGAGAGCGATGACAAGCATTGACGCGCGAGGGCCGCCTCAGGTTCGGCATCTTCCTGGCCCCGTTCCACCCGGTGGGGCAGAACCCGACGTTGGCGCTCGAGCGCGACCTCGAGCTCATCGAGCACCTGGACCGCCTCGGCTTCGACGAGGCCTGGTTCGGCGAGCACCACTCCGCCGGCTACGAGATCATCGCCTCGCCCGAGGTGTTCATCGCGGCGGCCGCGCAGCGCACCAAGCACATCCGCCTCGGCACCGGCGTCTCCTCCCTGCCCTACCACCAGCCCTTCATCCTGGCCGACCGCATTGTGCTGCTCGACCATCTCACCCGGGGCCGCGTCATGCTCGGCGTCGGGACCGGGCGCGCTGCCCTCGGACGCCTACATGATGGGCATCGACCCCGCCCGCCAGCGCGACATGATGGAGGAGTCGCTCGAGGCGATCCTGCTCCTGCTGGCCGGCGAGACGGTCACCATGGAGACCGACTGGTTCAAGCTGGTCAAGGCCCGGCTGCAGCTGCGCCCCTACCAGCGGCCCATGCCCGAGGTGGCGGTGGCGGCCCAGATCTCGCCGGCCGGTCCCCGCCTGGCCGGCCGCTTCGGCCTGAGCCTGCTCTCGCTCGGTGCCACCACCGAAGGCGGCTTCGACGTGCTCGGCGTCGCACTGGGAGGTCACGTCCGAGCGGGCCGAGGAGTTCTCGACCACCGTCGACCGCAACAACTGGCGCCTGGTCGGGCCCATGCACATCGCCGACACCAAGGAGCAGGCCATCGCGGACGTGGCCTTCGGGCTCGAGGAGTGGGTCGACTACTTCCAGCGCGTGGCGGCGCTGCCCATCGCACCGAACACCGACAACTTCGCGTCGCTGGTGGACGCGCTCAACGCGTCGGGCATCGCCGTGATCGGCACGGTGGAGGACGCCATCGCGCAGATCGAACGCCTCCAGGTGCAGTCGGGCGGCTTCGGCACCTACCTCTGCATGGGCCACGAGTGGGCCGACACCGCGGCGACCCGGCACTCCTACGAGCTGCTGGCCCGCTACGTCGCGCCGCACTTCCAGGGCACGTCGGAGACGTTGACGGCCAGCCGGGACTGGGCGGCCGAGAACCGGCCCGAGTTCATCGGCGCCGCCGGCAACGCCGTCATGTCGGCCATCGCCAAGCACCACGAGGAGAAGGCGGCCAAGGCCGAGACGACGGCGCCCAATGCCTGAGCCCGACATCACCCACGACATGATCCCGGCCAACGGGATCGAGCTCCACGTCGCGGCGGCCGGCCCGGCCGACGGTCGCCCCGTCGTGCTCTGCCACGGCTTCCCCGAGCTGTGGTACTCGTGGCGCCACCAGCTGCGCGCGCCTGGGCGAGGCCGGCTACCGCGTCTTGGCGCCGGACCTGCGCGGCTATGGCCGCAGCTCGCATCCCACCGCGGTGGCCGACTACGGCTCGGACCAGCTGACCGGCGACCTGTGCGGACTGCTCGACCACTACGGCTACGAGACGGCAGTGTTCTCCGGGCACGACTGGGGCTCGATGGTGGTCTGGGAGCTGGGCCGTCTCCATCCCGACCGGGTGGGCGCCATCTACAACATGAGCGTGCCGTACTCGCAGGCGCCGGGCCCGCCCACGCAGATCTTCGAGCACCTCTTCGAGGGCAAGTTCTTCTACATGCTGTACTTCCAGGAGGTCGGGCCGGCCGAGGCCGAGTTCGAGGCCGACCCGCGCCGCTGGGTGCGCACCATGCTCTACTCGGCCAGCGGCGAGGGGATGGCCAACCCCAACCCCGCGCTCGATCGACACGCCGCGGCAAGGGACGCGGTTCCTCGACATTTTGACGCCGGCCCCCGACACGCTGCCGGCGTGGTTGACCGAGGCGGACGTCGACGTGTACGTCGAAGGGCTCGAACGCGGCGGCCTGTTCGGCCCGGTCAGCTTCTACCGCAACATGGACGCCAACTGGGAGCGTTCCAAGGACATTGCGCCGTCGGTCTACGCCATGCCCGTCGGCTTCATCACCGGCTCGCTCGACCCGGTCAACCTCATGATGCCGGGCGCGGCCAAGGCCATGGCCGAAGCGCTGCCCGACTTCCGCGGCGCAACCATGGTCGACGGGGCCGGGCCACTGGGTGCAGCAGGAGCAGCCCGGCCGCGACGAACGCGGCGCTGCTGGCCTTCCTCGCTTCGCTGTGAGCGCGCTGGTGGCGCTGCCGGGCCAACCGGCGGGCGTGCCCTGGCCGACCGAGGCCTGGCCCGAGGGCGGCGTGCCCGACGGCGTCGCGCTGGCGCCGCTGCTCGACGAGGTCTTCGAACCCGACGGACCGCTGGCCACCACCTTCGCCGTGGTGGTGGTGCAGGGCGGCCGCCTCATCGCCGAGCGCTACGCCGGCGCGCTCGAGCACTTCGACCAGCCACCGACCCCGGTCACGGCGGAGACGCCGCTGCTCAGCTGGTCCATGGCCAAGTCGGTACTGCACGCCGCGGTGGGGGTGCTCGTCGGGGCAGGGCCGGCTCGACCTCGACGCGCCGGCGTCCGTGCCGGAGTGGTCGGACCCCGGCGATCCGCGCCACCGCCATCACCGCTGCGCCAGCTCCTGGCGATGCGCGACGGGCTGGACTGGGTGGAGGACTACGTCGACGACCGCGTGTCCGACGTGATCCACATGCTCTTCGGCGACGGTCAGGACGACATGGCGCACTTCGCGGCCGACCGAGCTCTGGCCGCCGAGCCGGGGACGCGCTTCAACTACTCGTCGGGCACGTCCAACGTGATCTCGGGCATCGTGGCCCGGCTGGTCGGTCCCGGCGAGGACTACGCGCGGTTCTTGCACACGCGGCTGCTGGCGCCGATCGGCATGCGCAGTGCGGACCCCGAGCTCGATGCGGCCGGGACCTGGGTCGCTTCGTCCTACCTGCGGGCCACCGCGCGCGACTGGGCCCGCTTCGGGCTGCTCTACCTGCGCGGCGGCACCTGGGCCGGTGCCCGCGTGCTGCCCGCGGGCTGGGTCGACGACGGGCGCACCATGGTCTCGGTCGATCCCGAGGACGACTCGCCCTACGGGGCGCACTGGTGGGGCGTGGCCGGCGACACCCTGGGCACGTTCCGCGCCTCGGGTTACGAGGGACAGTCGATCACCATCTGCCCGCCGCTCGACCTGGTGGTGGTGCGCCTGGGCAAGACGCCCCTCGAGCGCGAGCCGAACCTGGTGCCCTGGCGCGCCGCGATGGTGGAGGCGTTCGCCCGGGCGCGCTGAGCTCAGGACCCCCGCTGCTCAGGCCCGGGAGCGGGAGATCTCCGCCTTCTGCAGCACGGCGGCGCTCACGCCGGCGGCCCGCCAGGTGGCGTAGTTGATGCCCTTGCGCTCGCCGTAGGCCTTCGCCACCTTGATGAACTGCTTCTCCAGGGCCGAGAGGTCCTTGACCTGGTCGACGCGGGACCGCTCCTCGAGCAGGTCCTTCTGCTCCTGGAGCAGGTGCAGGCGGGTCAGGGCGTCCGCCGTGGCCAACTGGTTCTCAATGGAGGCCAGCCGCTTGTCGATGGAGGCCGGGGTGCGCTTGCGGCCGCGCTTGGGCTTGGAGGTCTCGAGCGCCTCGAGATAGTGACGGACGGACGCACTCTCGGCGCGCCCACGGGCGAGCGCGGCTTTGTGGCCCGAGCTCATGGGCTTGCGAGGAGCCGGAGTTTTTGCCTTTGTTGCCATGCTTTTCATTCTGCCCTACTTCGTGAACCCATATGCAGCAATACACCGAATTTGTTCATCCACTCATTTAGGGAGGAAAAGGGTGCACTCACTGAGCAAATCCGTCCCCTCTTGCACAGCAAATGTCCAGGTTGGCATCGTGTTATTTCACACGACATGTCCGATCCCCCATTGCAGGACGCGGGCTCGCATGGAGCGGCGAGCCAGGCCACGACGGGCGCGGCCGACACGCCCAACGCTGGCTGGTCGCCTCGGGAGACGACGGTCGGTTCCCCACGGTTCGGAGGGCATTTCCCCTGGCCGACGGCTGGCTCACCTTCGCCTCTGTGGCCGGGTCGTACTGCCGCCTGACGGAGCGGCGGGCCGCCCTGTTCTGGCTGCTGGCGGGTGGTGGTACTTGGGATCTTTCTGCTCTGTATGGACGTCCTCTCCGACCCTCCAACACGGGATTTGGGAGAAGGATGCCAACGGCGTGATCGAGTTGGTCATCAATCTGGTGACCCTGGCCCCCTCCGTCGTCGTCGTGCGTCGGACCCGGGTCCGTCGCCACGCCCTGGGGGGCGCTGAGCCAATTCCGTCTCGATCTCGAGACGGGCCCGCCGTGGCGCCGGGTCGACCGTCCCGGCTGACTCGTCGCACCCGCCAGACCGGTAGTTTTAGGGAGGTCATGACCCCCGCGGCCGAGGAGTCGAACACACCCGCCCCCGCCGACGAGGAGTCTTTGCACCGGGCGCTCGGCCTGACCGACGACGAGTTCGAGGCCGTGGCCAAGATTCTCGGGCGGGCGCCCAACCACCTCGAGCTCGCCCTCTACGCAGTGATGTGGAGTGAGCACTGCTCCTACAAGTCGTCCCGCCTGCACCTGCGCCGCTTGCCCACCGAGGGCGCCCGGGTCCTGGTCGGCCCGGGCGAGAACGCCGGGGTGATCGACGCCGGCGACGGCATCGCGGTGGCCATCCGCATCGAGAGCCACAACCATCCCTCCGCCATTGAGCCCTACCAGGGCGCGGCGACCGGGGTCGGGGGCATCCTGCGCGACATCTTCACCATGGGGGCGCGACCGCTGGCCGTCATGGATCCCCTCTTCTTCGGGCCGCCCGACGATCCCAAGCAGCGCTGGTTGGTCGAGGGCGTGGTCAGCGGGATCTCGGGCTACGGGAACTCCGTCGGCGTCCCCACGGTCGGCGGCGAACTGACCTTCGACCCGTGTTATGCCCAGAACCCGTTGGTCAATGTCCTCTGCATGGGGGCGCTGCCGACCGAACGCCTGGTCCTCGGCATCGCCTCGGGACCGGGCAACCTGGCCGTGCTCTTGGGTTCGAGCACCGGGCGCGACGGCATCGGCGGCGTCAGCGTGCTCGCCTCGGCCGGCTTCAGCGGGGACGAAGAGGCGGCGGACGACGCCAAGCGGCCCAGCGTCCAGGTCGGCGACCCCTTCGAAGAGAAGCGCCTCATTGAAGCCTGCCTGGAGCTGCTCGACACCAAGCTGGTCGTGGGGATCCAGGACCTCGGTGGCGCCGGGCTGGCCTGCGCCACGAGCGAGACGGCCGGGCGGGGCGGCGTCGGCATGGACGTCGACGTCAGCGCGGTGCCGCGACGCGAGGAAGGCATGGAGCCCTGGGAGGTGATGACGAGCGAGAGCCAGGAGCGGATGCTGGCCATCGTCACGCCCGAGTCCTGGTCCGAAGTGGCGCGCATCTGTGCCAAGTGGGAGGTACGGGCGACCGTCATCGGCGTGGTGACCGACCCCGAGCCCGATGGCGGCGGGCGGCTGCGCATCCGCGACGGTCTGGAAGGGCCGATCCTGGCCGACGTGCCGGCGGCGTCGCTCTCCGACGACGCCCCCCTCTACGACCGGCCGCGCCAGGCGCCGGCCCCCACGACAACGCCGGCACTGGCCCCACCCGACAACTGCGGGGCCGACCTGCTCGCCCTGCTGCGCTCGCCGCAGTGGGTCTACCGCCAGTACGACCACCAGCTGTTCCTCAACACGGTGGTCGGACCGGGCGCGGACGCCGCACTGCTGCGGCTGGCCGGTCCCGGCTTGCCGCCTTCGGACCGCGGCGTCGCAGTGACCACCGACTCGAACCCTCGACTCTGTGCGCTCGACCCACGGCGGGGCACCGCGCTGGTCCTGGCCGAGGGCGTCGCCAACCTGGCCTGTGTCGGTGCCACCGCGGTGGCCGTCGTCAATTGCCTCAACTTCGGGAACCCTGAGCATCCCGAGGTCATGTGGCAGCTCTCCGAGTGCATCGACGGCATGGCCCAGGCCTGTCGCGCCCTCGACCTGCCGGTGATCGGGGGCAACGTCAGCCTCTACAACGAGAGCGGTGGCGCCGACATCGATCCCACGCCCGTGCTCGGGCTGCTCGGTCTGGTCGACGCCGTGCGGGTGCGCCCGCCCGGTCTGGCCTGGTCGGCGGGCGACGCCATCGTCCTCCTCGGTCCCGCGCTCCCCGCCGGCGCATCGCTCGAAGGCACGCGCTGGGCGGCCGAGCGACGCGACCACCGCGGCGGCCGCGTGCCGCCCCTCGACTACGCGGTGCACGACGCGGCCTGCCGCTTCGTGGCCGGGCTGGTGGCCGCCCAAGTCGGCGGCGCGGCTGGTCCGCTGCTGGCGGTGCACGACGTCTCGGCCGGCGGCCTGGCCGTCGCCCTGGCTGAAATGGCGGCGGCGTCCGACGCCGGTTGCCAGGTGGAGTTGTCCGACGCGGCAAGCCTCTTCGGCGAGGCGCCCTCGCGCTTCGTGGTGGCGAGCGACGACCCGGACGCGCTGGGCGCGCTGGCCGCGGCGGCCGGGGTCGAGGCGACCGTGCTCGGCCGAGCGGGTGGCGGACGCCTCACACTGGGCCAGCTGGTCGATCTGCCGCTCGACAGCGTGCAGGACGCTTACCAGGGCACTTTGCAACGCGCGCTGGGCGAAACCTGATGGCGCGGGCCTGTGCGACAATAGAGACGCCGTGAAGGAAGCGTGTGGTGTCTTCGGGGTCTACGCGCCCGGGGCGAGGGTGGCCAACCTCACCTTCGACGGACTCTTCGCCCTGCAGCACCGGGGCCAGGAATCGGCCGGGATGGCGGTGTCCGACGGCGAGACCGTGATGGTCGTCAAGGACATGGGCCTGGTGGCCACCGTCTTCGACGAACGAACGCTCTCGGGCTTGCAGGGACACCTGGCCATCGGCCACACCCGCTACTCGACCCACGGCGCCTCGGACTGGGACGGGGCACAGCCCGTCTACCGCCCGGTCGGGCGCGCCGGTTTCGCACTGGGTCACAACGGCAACCTGACCAACACCGCCGAGCTGGCCGAGAAGGTCGGCATGCTGCCCGGCTCCTTCTGCACCGACAGCGACGTCGTGGCCGAGCTCCTGGCCCACTCGTTCCCCGAGACCGAGGACCTGGCCCGGGCGCTCCAAGCGGTGATGCCGATCGTCGAGGGCGCCTTCTCCATGGTGCTGATGAACTCCCAGCGCCTCTTCGGCCTACGCGACCCGCACGGGTTCCGCCCGCTCTGCCTGGGCCGCCTCGGTCCCGCCGAGGCGCCCGAAGGCTGGGTCCTGGCCTCGGAGACGCCGGCGCTCAGCATCATCGGGGCCACCTTCGTGCGCGAAGTCGAGCCCGGCGAGCTGGTCGTGATCGACGCCGACGGGCCGCACAGCCTCGAGATCCCATGGCTGCGACCGGTGGAACCGCGCCTGTGCATCTTCGAGTTCGCCTACATAGCGCGGCCCGACAGCCGGCTCTACGGGCGCGAGGTGCACGAGGTCCGTTGTCGCATGGGTGAGCTGCTGGCGCTGCAGGCCCCGGCCGAGGCCGACATGGTGATGGGCGTGCCCGAGTCCGGGGTGCCGGCGGCCGAAGGCTTCGCCCGGGTCAGCGGCATCCCCTACGGGCAGGGACTGGTGAAGAACCGCTACATCGGGCGCTCCTTCATCGCGCCGGGCCAGAAAGAGCGGGCGGACGCGGTGCGCCGCAAACTGAACCCGTTGACCGACGCCATCGCGGGCAAACGTCTCGTGGTGGTCGACGACTCCATCGTGCGCGGCACGACGCAGCGTTCGGTCATAAAGATGTTGCGCGAAGCCGGCGCGGCCGAAGTGCACCTGCGCATCTCGTCCCCGCCCTGGCGCTGGCCCTGCTTCTACGGGATCGACACCCCGTCGGTCGACGAGCTCCTGGCCACCGACCACTCGGTGGACGAGATGGCCGCCGTCCTCGGCGCCGACTCGCTGGCCTACATCACCATTGAAAACCTGCGCGAAGCGATCGGGGATGGTGGTGGCTTCTGCGACGCCTGCTTCACCGGGAACTACCCCACGACGGTGCCCGCCTCCTCGACCCCGGTCACCTTCCGGGAGCCGGTGGCGGCCGGGGTGCACCAGGGCGCGCTCCCCGGGGTCTGAGCATGACGCAGGGCGGCGGCGCCACCTACGCGGCGGCCGGCGTGGACATTGCGGCGGGCGACGCCGCGGTCGAGCGACTTCGCACCATGGTGGCGGGCATCGGTGGCTTCGGGGGGCAGTTCCCGCTCGACATGGCCCGCTTCACCCGCCCGGTTCTGGTCGCCTCCACCGACGGGGTGGGCACCAAGCTGGCCGTGGCCCGGGCCACCGGCCGCTACGAGACGGTCGGCATCGACCTCGTGGCCATGTGCGTCGACGACCTGGTCTGCGTGGGCGCCGAGCCCCTCTTCATGCTCGACTACCTGGCCACGGGCAAGGTCGATCCGGACCACGTGGCCACCATCGTGGCCGGGGTGCACGAGGGCTGTCGCCAGGCGGGCTGCGCGCTGATCGGCGGCGAGACGGCCGAACACGCCGGGGTCATGGCCCCCGACGAGGTGGACCTGGCCGGATTCGCGGTGGGGGCGGTCGAGGACGGCACGCAGCTCGGACCCGAGCGGGTGCGGGCCGGCGACGCCGTCGTGGGCTTGGCCTCACCCGGTCTCCGTTCCAACGGCTACACCCTGGCCCGCCACGTGCTGCTCGAGCGGGCCGGCCTGCGTCTCGAGGACCCGGCCTGGGCCGGTGCCGACGTCAGCGTGGCCGACGAGCTGCTCCGGCCGTCGGTGATCTACACCCCGGCCGTCCTCTCCGTGCGCGCCACGCTGGGTGACGGGTTGCACGCCTGCGCCCACATCACCGGCGGCGGCATCGTCGGCAACCTGCCCCGGGCCCTGCCCGCCGGGTTCGGCGCCACCCTGGAACGTGCGGCCTGGACCGAGCCGCGCATCTTCGAGGAGATCAAACGCCTGGGCCAGGTGGAAGAGGACGAGATGGACCGGGTGTTCAACCGGGGCGTCGGCATGACGCTCGTGGTGGAGGCGGGCCAGGTCGAGGCGACCGTGGCCGTGCTCGAGGGGGCCGGGATCGCCGGTGCGCGGATCGGGACCGTCGTGGCCGAGCCGGGGGTCCGCTACGCGTGAGCAGCGACGCCTTCCCCGAGCTGCGGGCCCACCTCCTGGAGCACTCGGTCAAGACGGGTGACTTCACCCTCAAGTCGGGCAAGAAGAGCACCTGGTTCATCGATTCCAAGCAGACCGTCTGTCGACCCGAGGCCATGGTGCTGGTGGCCGACGCCGTGCTCTCGCTGGTCCCGGACGAGGCCACCGCGATCGGCGGGCTGACCATGGGTGCCGATCCGGTTGCCTTCGTGACCGCCGGGGTGGCCGCGACCAGGGGCCGGCTCCTCAAGGCCTTCAGCGTGCGCAAGGAGGTCAAGGACCACGGCGGGGGCGGCCGCATCGCCGGGGCGCTGGACCCGGGCGACAAGGTGGTGGTGACCGAGGACACGGTGACCCGCGGCACCTCGCTGCTCGAGGCGGCGCACGCCGTGCAGGACGCGGGCGCCGAGGTGGTGCTGCTCGTCGCCGTGGTGGACCGCGGAGGGACGGTCGAGGCGATGGCCGCCGTCGAGGGCATCCCCTTCCGGGCCGTGCTCACCGCGCCCGATCTCGGCTTTCCCTTCGAAGGGGCCTGAACAACCGTCGCCTTCTGAGCGCCGGACCTCGGGGTCGTTGAAATGGCAGCGGCCAGTCCGTACCCTCGTGCACGCACACCAACGCGCAGGAGGCCCCCCTATGTCCAAGTTGGGAGCAGTACGTCGACGCGCCAGCAGCGTTCGGTCGGATCGACTCGGACTGTGGCGCTCCGCATTGCTGTGCGCGGGCGGCGCCGTCGCCCTGGTGACCGGACTCTTCGCCCTGGCATCGTCCGAAGTCGGCGCGACCGGCGGCACCGCGCCGGCGGTGGGGTGGACGGGAGAGGTGGCACCACTGCCGGCTCAGCCCGCGCCGGACCAGAACGCGGAGCCGCTCGTGTTCAGCGAGTCCTGCGTCAGCGCCGTGTTCTGTGCGCAGGCGGGCAACTACAACGCCACCTCGGGCAACGGGAATTACGTCGGCATCCTCTCCGCAGGACACTGGACGGAGACCACGGTGCCGCTGCCGGCCGGGACGGCGTCCACCTTCGTCGGCTCCATCGACGACGTCACCTGCCCGACCGACCAATTCTGCATCGGGGTGGGAGCCTTCGGAGATCCGTCCAGCAACGACCAGGCACCCCTGGTCAGCACCTACGCGAACGGGCAGTGGACCTCCAGCGCCGTGACACTGCCGGCCGGCGCCGCGACCTCGAACCAGACCGCCGTCCTCACCGATCTCTCGTGCCTGTCCCCGACCAGCTGCGTTGCCGCCGGCTCGTACAACTCCAACGCCAGCGGGACCCCGCAGTACGGATTGCTGGCCACCCTCAACGGCACCACCTGGTCGGCCACCCAGGCGCCCGAGCCCGCAGACGCCGTCCCCAACCAGAACGCCTCGCTCGCCGCGGTCTCATGTGCCGCCTCGTCGGCCTGCGTGGCCGTCGGCGAGTACACGCCCAGCGCCTCGGTCAACGCGACGGCCGCCGAGGTGCTGACCGACACCGGCGGGACGTGGAACGCGCAGACGCCCACGCTTCCGGTCGACGCGGCCACCGGCGCCAACGTCAACGCGTTCTTGAACGGAGTCTCCTGCAGCGCGGGCCAGTGCGAAGCCGGAGGCGGTTACACCGACACCGGCGGTGTCGGCCAAGGTCTCCTGGCGCACGTCGTCGGCAACGCGGTCACGACCATCCAGGCGCCACAACCGACCGGCCACGACACAAACGTCGCGACCGAGAACGTCACCCTGGGCCGAATTTCCGCGAACTACATTTCGTGCACCTTCGCGGGAACGTGCGTCGCCGTCGGCATCTACATCGACAACAACGACGTCGCCCAGGGCCTGATCGAGTCGATCACCAACGGCGCCCCGACGGCGACGGAGGCTCCGCTGCCCACCGGCGCCGATTCGACCAGCACGATCCTCGACAGCGCCTCGTGCCTGTCGGGCACCGCCTGCACCGTGGTCGGATCGTTCCAAACCGCCGCCGGGATCCAGCCGCTCATCGACCAACTGTCCGGTACGACCTGGACGGCGACGCAAGCGCCGCTGCCCACCGGGGACACGCGTGCGCAGCTCTATGCGGTCTCCTGCTCGAGCCGGGGCGCCTGCCGGACGGCCGGGTTTGTGGGCTCGTCGGGGACGAGCACGCTCTACGACGGTTCCTACACTCCGGCGGAGGGCTACTGGCTGAGCGCAGCCGACGGCGGCATCTTCAACTACGGCAGTGCGCCGTTCCACGGCTCGGCCGGAGCCCTCAGGCTCAACGCACCAGTGGTGGGGATGGCCGCGACGCCAGGTGACGGCGGCTACTGGGAGGTGGCGTCCGACGGCGGCATCTTCAACTACGGCGATGCTCCGTTCTACGGCTCGGCCGGCAATCTCTCCCTCGTCAAGCCCGTCGTCGGCATGGCCTCCACGCCCGATGGCGGTGGGTACTGGCTGGTGGCCTCGGACGGCGGCATCTTCTCCTACGGCGACGCCGCCTTCTACGGATCGATGGGTGGCCAACGGCTGAACCAGCCCATCGTCGGGATCGCGGCGACCCCGGACGGGCACGGCTACTGGGAGGTGGCGGCCGACGGCGGCATCTTCTCCTTCGGCGATGCCACCTTCTACGGCTCCATGGGTGGCCAGCCGCTCAACAAGCCGGTGGTCGGGATCGCGGCGGACGCCAGCGGGCTCGGCTACTGGGAGGTCGCCTCGGACGGCGGCATCTTCTCCTTCGGCGACGCCGCCTTCTTCGGGTCGACCGGGGCGATCAAGCTGAACAAGCCGGTGGTCGGCGCGATGGGCACCTTCGACGGAGCGGGCTACTGGCTGGTCGCGTCGGACGGCGGCATCTTCAACTACGGCGACGCCGGCTTCTCGGGCTCGACCGGGTCGCTCCGACTGAACGCGCCGGTGGTCGGGGGCGCACCCAGCTGACAGCTGCGGTGGCGGAGCGGCCGCCGGGGATTCGGATCAGAACAGGGCGATCGGGTTCACCGGCGACGCCGTGCCGCGGCGCAGGACCAACGGCGCCACGGTGAAGAGGAACTCGGAGCGACCCTCTTCCGCGCTGGCGGTGGCCAGCGTCTCCAGATCGAGGTTGTCGAGCAGGTGGAGACCCATGGCCACGAGCGCCACGGTGTGGACGGGGAGCTCGACACCGGGCACGCGCGAGGGCAGCACGTCGGACACGCCATCGCTGCCCAGCGCGGCGACATCGCGTGCGCGGAGCCAGGGCAGGCACGACGCGTCGAGCCCGGCCAGGAGCGAGGGGGCGGCCCACGGTCCGTGCCGATCCCGCCAGCGCCAGCGCCCGGTGCGCACGAGCAGGAGGTCCCCGCAGCGCACGGTGACGCCTGCCGGCGTGTTCGGCCGCCTCGAGCTCGTCGGGGAAGATCGGCCGTGCCCGGCTCGAGCGCGTCCTGACCGAGGAGGGCCGGGATGTCGAGCAGCACGCCGCGGGTGACGATGCCCTCACGCAGGTGATGGATGCCCAACTTGGCCGCCCCGTGCGCCGTCACCGTCTCCACCGGGTAGCCGTTGTAGAGCTGGCCTTCGTGGAAGATGTGGCAGAGCGCATCGAGGTGGCTGGTGGAGAATCCGTGCGGCGCCAGGGCGAGGTAGTCGGCGCCGTAACCCTCGGTGGCGGTGCCCGTCATGTGGTGGACCACGGGGGACGGTTATCGGGAGAAACCGCGGTGTCGAGCGGGCGGGCGCACGAGACCCGGCGGCCGCTCCGGACCAGAGCGGCCGCGGCGGCCGTGACCTCGGGCGTGATGAGGTTCAGGGCGCCCAGCTGGTCGTCGGGACCCCAACGACCCCAGTTGGAGAGGCTGGAATGGAAGGTCGCCAGCTCGCGCCGCCTCCACCGGTGCCCGGGCCACGGGAGCGGAGCGTAGCGCCGACCCCGTACCATCGACCCATGGCAATTCTCCAAGGTGACTACGAACCAAGCCCGTCCGAGTGGGTGCGCGACCAGGTCGCCGAGTACGAGGCCTCCGGGGGCACCCGGGGCAACACGCTGCTCGACACCGGCATGCCCATCATCGTGGTGACGAGCCGCGGTGCCAAGAGTGGCCGGCTGCGCAAGAACCCCGTCATGCGGGTGGAGCACGAGGGCGCCTACGCCCTCGTCGCCTCCAAAGGCGGCGCGCCCGAGAATCCCGAGTGGTTCTACAACCTCGTGGCCTATCCCGACGAGGTCACGGTTCAGGACGGGCCCGAGCCGTTCGCCGTGACGGTCCGCCAGATCGAGGGCGACGAGCGGGCGGCATGGTGGGAGCGGGCCGTGGCCGCCTACCCGCCCTACACCGAGTACCAGGAGAACACCGATCGACGCATCCCGGTCTTCCTGGCCACCCGGGCTGACGCCGCCACCTGATCGGCGAACCGCCACCCGTCGCGGGCGGCCAGCCGGGCCCCGAATTAGAAAAGCCCGCCGGTACCGACCGCGTCGGACCGGCGGGCTTCTCCTTTCGTGACTACGGCGCCGGGTCGATGACCAAGGTCAACGTGACCGTCGCCTTGTCCTTCGGGCTGGCCGAGTCCGTCACCTTGAAGGTCACCGAGTAGGAGCCCTTCTTGGTTGGCGTGCCGGTGATCTTGCCGGCGGTGCCCAGCGTCAAGCCCGGAGGCAGCGTGCCCGTCTTGAGGCTCCACGTGTAGGGAGCGGTCCCGCCCGTGGCGGCCAGCTTCATCTTGTAGGCCACGCCCTTCTGCCCCGGCGTCAGTGACGTCGTGGTGATGTGCAGCCCGTTCGGCTCATTGGCCGTCACGGTGCGTCGAGGCCGGTGCCGAGGTGACTGCCGCGTTCGACGGGTCGAGCGCGTGGGCCGTGGCCGTGTCGGTGATGGAGCCGTTGACCACGTCAGCCTGGACGGTGGTGTAGCTGCCGGTGCAGTTCTCCGAGGCGCCGATGGCCAGGGTGCGACTGCGGGCAGCTGGCCGTGCCCGCCACCGTGTCGGTGACGCCCACGCCGTGGAGTGCGGTCGAACCCGAGTTGGTCACGCCGAAGGTGTAGTTGATGACGGTGCCCGCAGCCGTGTACGTCGTCGGCGACGGCCGAGACGCTGACACTGATGGCCGAGGTCGGCGGCGTGACGCTGTTGGACGCAGCCGAAGCCGCGCCCGTGCCGTCGCCGTTGGTGGCCTGTCACCGTGAAGGTGTAGGTGTCACCGCTGGTCAGCAGGTTGGGGCTGGTGAAGGTGCAGCTGTCCACCTCGGGGCTCGACCACCGTGTAGGTGCAGGTCTGACCGCCGTTGGCCGGCGTCGTGCTGTCCGTGGCCGTGACCGTGTAGGAGGTGGTCGTCGAGCCCTCGTTGAAGCCGGGGGTCCAGTTCACCGTCGCCGTCTGAATCCCGGCCGTGGCCGTGACGTGGGTCGGGGCGTCGGGCACCGTCGACGGCGTGACGCTGTTGGACGGGGCCGAAGCTGCGCCCGTGCCGTCGCCGTTGGTGGCCGTCACCGTGAAGGTGTAGCTGTCACCGTTGGCCAGCAGGTTGGGGCTGGCGAAGGTGCAGCTGTCGACCTCGGGGCTGGCCACCGTGTAGGTGCAGGTCTCGCCACCATCGTTGGGGTGAGGGCCGGCGACGAGGTGTCCGTGGCCGTCACCGTGTACGAGGTGGTCGTCGAGCCCTCGCTCGATCCGTCGGTCCAGGTAACGGTCGCCGTCTTGTTGCCGGCCGTGGCCACGACGTTGGTCGGGGCGTCGGGCGTCGCCGACGGCGTGACGCTGTTCGACGGGGCCGAAGCCGCGCCCGTGCCGTCGCCGTTGGTCCCCGTCACCGTGAAGGTGTAGCTGTCACCGTTGGTCAGCAGGTTGGGGCTGCTGAAGGTGCAGCTGTCCACCTCGGGGCTGACCACCGTGTAGGTGCAGGTCTCGTTGCCGTCTTGGGGTCGCTCGGCGACGCCGAGGTGTCGGTGGCCGTGACCGTGTACGAGGTCGTCGTCGAGCCCTCGTTGAAGCCGGGGCTCCACGTCACCGTGGCCGTCTGGTTGCCGGCCGTGGCCACGACGTTGGTCGGGGCGTCGGGCACCGTCGACGGCGTGACGCCGTTCGACGGGTGCCGAGGCGCTGCCCGTGCCGTTGCCGTTGGTGCCCGTCACCGTGAAGGTGTAGCTGTCACCGTTGGCCAGCAGGTTGGGGCTGGTGAAGGTGCAGCTGTCGACCTCGGGGCTGACCACCGTGTAGGTGCAGGTCTCGCCGCCGTCGTTGGGGTCGAGGGCCGGGGACGAGGTGTCCGTGGCCGTCACCGTGTACGACGTGGTGGTCGAGCCGTTGTCGTCGCCCGGGGTCCACGTCACCGTGGCCGTCTGGTTCCCCGCCGTGGCCACGACGTCGGTCGGGGCGCTCGGGGCCTCCGACGGCGTGACGCTGTTCGACGGGGCCGAGGCCGCGCCGGTGCCGTCGCCGTTGGTGGCGGTCACCGTGAAGGTGTAGCTGTCACCGTTGGTCAGCAGGTTGGGGCTGGTGAAGGTGCAGCTGTCCACCTCGGGGCTGGCCACCGTGTAGGTGCAGGTCTCGCCGCCGTCGGTGGGGTCGTTCGGCGAGGCCGAGGTGTCCGTGGCCGTGACCGTGTAGGAGGTGGTGGGCGAGCCCTCGTCGAAGCCCGGGGTCCACGTCACCGTGGCCGTCTGGTCGCCGCCGGAGGCCGCGACGTTGGTCGGGGCGTCGGGCACCGTCGGGGGCGTGACGCTGTTGGACGGGGCCGAAGCCGCACCCGTGCCGTCGCCGTTGGTGCCCGTCACCGTGAAGGTGTAGCTGTCACCGTTGGCCAGCAGGTTGGGGCTGGTGAAGGTGCAGCTGTCGACCTCGGGGCTGACCACCGTGTAGGTGCAGGTCTCGTTGCCGTCCTGGGGGTCGAGCGGCGAGGCCGAGGTGTCCGTGGCCGTGACCGTGTACGAGGTGGTCGTCGAGCCCTCGTCGGAGCCGGGAGTCCACGTCACCGTGGCCGTCTGGTCACCGGCGGTGGCCACGACGTTGGTCGGGGCGTCGGGCACCGTCGACGGCGTGACGCTGTTCGACGCCGCCGACGCGTTGCCGGTGCCGTTGCCGTTGGTGGCGGTCACCGTGAAGGTGTAGCTGTCACCGTTGGTCAGCGCATTGAGGTTCGATGAAGGTGCAGCTGTCGACCTCGGGGCTGACCACCGTGTAGGTGCAGGTCTCGCCGCCGTCGTTGGGGTCGTTCGGCGAGGCCGACGTGTCGGTGGCCGTGACCGTGTACGAGCGTGGTGGCGGAGCCATTGCTCGCGCCGTCGGTCCAGGTGACCGTCGCCGTCTGGTTCCCGCCCGTGGCCACGACGTTGGTCGGGGCGCTCGGGGTCCCGGTCACCGAGACGCTGTTCGACTTGGCCGAGGCGGTGCCGGTGCCGTTGGCGTTGATGGCGGCCACCGTGAAGGTGTACGCCGAGCCGCCGGTCAGGCCGGTGACGGTCTCGGTGGTCGCCGTGCTGTTGAACGTCTGGGGCGTCTGGGCGGTGGTACCGATGAACGGCGTCACCACGTAGCCGGTCAGTGCGGGCTGCGTCCCGGCCAGTGCGGCCGGAGCGGTCCAGCGTGACCGTCGCCTGGTCGAAGCCACCCGTCGCCGTGCCGATGGTCGGGGCACCGAAGGTGGTCGACGGGAAGGCGGCGGCCGAGGCGACCGAGGCGGCACTGATGTAGGCGGTCCCGGTGCTGTTGGTCGCCGTCACGGTGACCGTGTACGAGGTGCCGTTGGTGGCGCCGGTCACCTGGCAGCCCAGTGTCGGGCGTGGCCGGAGCGGTCGAGGTCGAGGTGCAGGTCTTGCAGACCCCGAGCTCGGCTTGGCCGTCGCCGTGTAGCTGATGATGGTGCCGAGGCCGCTCGAGGCCGGGGCGGACCAGGTGACGTTGAGGTCACCGCTCGGGGCCGGGGTGCCGCCGACCGCCACCACGTTGGTGGGCGGGTTCGGAGACCCGGTCACGACGGCGGTCGAGGCGGTCGAGGCGGCGCTGGTGCCGGAGGCGTTGGTCGCCTTGACGGTGAAGGTGTAGCTGGTGCCGTTGGTCAGGCCGCCGACCGTGGTCGACGTGGCGGCCGGGCTGCCCGACACGGTCAGCCCGGTGCAGGCGGAGCAGGCCGGCGAGGGCGTCAGCGTGTAGCCGGTGACGGGGCCCGAGGCCGATGTCGAAGCCGTCCAGCTGACCGAATCCTGTCCGGAGGTGCTGGTGGACAGGGTCGTGACGCCGGTCGGGGCGGCGGGGATGCCGGCCACGGCGGCCGTCGAGGCCGTCGAGGCGGCGCTGTTCCCGTCGCCGTTCGTGGCGACCAGGGTGAAGGTGTAGGACGTCCCGTTGGTCAGGCCGCCGACGGTGGTCGACGCAGTCGGGGGGCTCCCGGTCACGGTCAGCCCGGTGCAGGCGGAGCAGGCCGGAGTCGGGTTCAGGGTGTACTGGGTGATGGCGGAGCCCTCGTTGTTCGGGGCGGTCCAGGTGATGTTGGCCTGGCCGTTGAGGCCGGCCACCGGCACCGTCGGCGCGCGTCGGCGTGGCCGGGATGGCCGAGGGCACGACGCCGCCGACCGGGCCGGCCGCCGAGGCCGCACCGGTTCCGCTGGCGTTGGTGGCGGTCACCGTGAAGGTGTAGTTCGTCCCGTTGGTCAGGCCGGTCACCGTGCAGGTCGTGGCCGGCACCGCCGGGGGCGTGGACGTCGCCGTGCAGGTCTTCGAACCGGTCGACGAGGTGACCGTGTACTTGGAGATACCGGCCCCGCCGTTGCTGGCCGGAGCGGTCCAGCTGACCGCGGCGGCACCGCTGGCCTGCGGGGGCCCGACGGCCGCCGTGACGTTGGTCGGGGCGCCGGGCACCGTCGCCGGCGTCGCGTTGACGGCGTTGGACGGCGCACCGGTGCCGCTGACGTTGGTGGCGGCCACCGTGATGCTGTAGGTGTCACCGTTGGTGAGGCCCGTGACGGTGATCGGGCTGGCGGTCCCAGTTTGCGTCACGACCGGGTTGCTGGGGTTGGTCGTGTCGGAGGCGGACACCGTGTAGCTGGAAATCGCCGCGCCGCCGTTGCTGGCCGGGGCCGTGAAGGTGACCACCGACTGCGCGTTGGCGTTCGACGTGGCGGAGCTGATGGTCGGAGCGCCCGGCACCGTCGAGGGCACGATGGCCGCCGAGGGGGCGGAGCTGACACCGGTGCCCTGGGAGTTGGTGGAGGTGACGGTGAAGGTGTAGCTGTCACCGTTGGTCAGCCCGGCGATGTTGCACTGGTCGGCCGGGGCCCCCGCGTTGTAGCTCGGGCTGGCCGGCTCGTAGTAGGTGCACTGGGCACCGTTGGTCGGGCTGGCGGGGTTGGACATGTCGGCTTGGCGGTCGCCGTCTCCGAGAGGAGCGCGTCCCGACTCCCGTGTTGGCGGGGTCGGTCCAGCTGACCGTCGAGTTGGCGTTCTGGGCCGCCGTGGCCGAGACGCCCGTCGGCGGCCCGGGGTCGCCGATCGTGATCGGCGGTGGTGGCCGGCGAGGGCACGCTGGTGCCGAGGCCGTTGGTGGCGGTCACCGAGAAGGTGTACTGGTCGCCGTTGGTCAGGCCGGGCACCGTGCAGGTGTCGGTCGGACCGTCGGTGCCCACCACGGTGTAGCGTGCAGGTCTCGAGGCCGGCACCGCCGTTGTTGGGGTCGTTCGACGGCGAGGAGACGTCGGTCGCCGTCACCAGGTACGACTGGGTCGGCGAGCCCTCGTTGAAGCCGGGGGTCCAGGAGACCTCGGCCTGGCCGTTGTCCGACGTCGGCACCACGTTCAGTGGGAAGTCGGGAGCGGTCGGGGGGATGTAGGTGAACTGGTCGGCCGGCTGCGAGATCGGGGAGGTCTGGCCCCCGTTGGTCACGGTGACGTCGACCGGACCGTCGCCGGTGGTCGAGGCCGGGGCGATCGCCGTGATGCTCGTGTTGGAGTTGACCGTGAAGCTGGTCGCCGGGTTGGCGCCGAAGTAGACCTGCTCACCTCCGGCGTTGGTGAAGCCCGAGCCGGTGATCTGCACGGTCTGGCCGCCGGTGTCGGCACCGTCGTCGTTGCCGTTGCTGGTCGAGGTTCCGGTCACCGACGGGAGGATGGTGAGGGACGCCACCGGGGTCGGGGCGGCGTACGGGCGGCAGGGTCGGCTCCGCCACCTGGCCGGCGGTCGGGTAGCCGTCGAAGGCCACGTTGATGTTGAGGATGTCGGTCACGTTGGTGTCGACCAGGTATTCGGTGTCGAGCTGGTTCTGCACCGACCCCGCAGGGCCGCGTGGCGACGAAGCTGGCCGTGATCGCCGGCAGCGTGTGCAGCTGCCCACCCTTGGCCTCGTCCGCCGTCGCGGTGCCGAACTGCTCCTCGATGTACGGGTAGGTGGTCGTTGTAGTTCCGCCGGATGTCCTTCGTGGGGCAGTCGCGACAGGTTGCAGGCGGTGCACCCGGTTCCTGCGGCCGTGCAGTACTTGGCCGTCGTGGCCCCCGAAGCCGAGGTCAGGGCGTCGCCACCCTCGAGCTGTCACCGAGCCGGGGACGTAGGTGAGCCCGGCCGGGATCGGCATGATGTAGGTGTCACCGTCGATGTAGTTGACGGTGGCGCCGCTGCTGGTGGTCGGGACGGCACCGCCCGACGGGGCCTCGGTCAGCGTCACCGTCTGACCCCTGGGCGGCCGTGGTCGGTCCGAAGTGCGCCTGTGAGTCGCCTTCGTAGATGTTCTCGGTCTCGATGACCTCGACGATCTGCTCGCCCATCTCCTGGCTCTGGGCGATGCCGTAGGTCTCGGTGAACGTGGTGCAGTTCCCCGCGCTCGGGTAGGTGAACCCGGGGGCGCAGTAGGCGAGGGTGGCGGTGAAGGTGTTGTCCACCGGGTTGAGCGCTTGGTACATGTTCACGATGCCCGTGGTGCTGGTGGTGCTGGTGGTGACGTAGCCGTCGGCCGACGGGAGGCTGGCTGACGACGGTGAGGGAGGAGGTGTTGACGTTGGCGGCCCCACCGGTGACCTGGGTGAGCACGTTGTTGACGTCGGGCGCGTTGAAGAACAGCGTCGTTCCGCTCAGCGGGGCGGTGGGAGCCTGGGAGAGGACCATGGTGGTGCCGCTCACGCTCGCGACCGTCGTCTGGGCGGGAATGCCCGCGCCGTAGACCTCGAGGCCGGCCACCACGCCGTAGTCGGCAAAGTTGCCGCTGGCGGTCACCGTGGTCGACGGGGTCGCGTCGGTGGCGTCTCCGATGGCCTGGGTGCCGGTGAAGGTCTCCGTGGCCGCCGCCGTGACCGCAGCCGACGGGATCGCCCGAGAGGACGACGGTCGTCGCGGTCACCGACGTCACCGAGTTGGGTGTGGTGCTGTCGAGGTCGACGCCGTACGCGCCCATGCCCACCGTCACCCCCGCCGTGATCGGGTTGGTGGTGCAGGTCAGCGTCGCCGAGGAGGTGGTCCCGGTGCAGCCCGTCAGGTTGACGACCGGGCTGTTCGAGAACGCGCCGTAGCCCGCACGCGACGGTCGGGGCGCCGGCGGCGAAGGCCGGCGAGGTCGCGGCCACGGTGGCGACGCCGGAGACCCCGACGATCACCAGTCCGGCCAGCAGCACCTTGCCGGCCGCAGACAGACGTGCACCGAAATGACGAATGGCGGTCACGATTCCGAGCCGTCCGATCAAGCTGTCGTGACGCTGTCCGTGACGGACGCGCGCGGCTGCCGGCGTTTTCCGCATGTGTTCCTCCCCCGTTGTGGCACCCCGAAAGTAACCACATGGTTTCACTTCAGTCGTGCGGCACCGTAAAGGAAACCTCTCACATCCGCAAGGACTATTTCGCCTCCGAGTGGGACAAATGGCAGCTTTCATGCCGAAAGTCACATTTGCCCGAGCTGTGACCATCCTCGCCAAAAATCGCCACTTTCCGGGCAGAAAATTGGATTATTGCCTGGCGATGCGGGCCATCTCAACAGGTGTCATCGGCGTTCACAGGCCGGCCACAGCCCATGCCAAGGCGGGGATCCACGCTGCCGGTTCACACCCAAACGCTCGCTTGGCGCAGGATGCCCGCGTAACCATTCGGTCACTCGCGAGATAACGTCGCCCCGACCATGGTTGAACGCACTTCGTCCACCACGCCCCAGCACACGGAGACGCCGGCCCGCCGGCAGCCGACGCCACGGCGTACCTCGACCCAGGACGCCATCCTGCGCGCCGCGGCCGAGCTCTTCGCCGAGCGACCGCCCAGCCGGGTGACCATCCGGGACGTGGCCGCCCGGGCCGGGGTGAACCATTCGCTGGTCCACCGCCACTACGGGACCAAGGACAACCTGCTGCGCGCCGTCATGCAGGTGGGCAGCAGCGACTACTCGAAGCACATTGACGAGCTGACCGATCCGGCCGACGCCTTCCGGGCCGGTTTCGCCTTCGCGGCCGCCGGCGACCCCGTCGCCGCCGCCACGGCCCGTGCCCTGCTCGACGGAACGATCCGTCCCCGCGACGGCCAGGGCTATCCCGGCATGGAGCGGCACATCGCCCTGCTCCAGAGCGCCATCGCCACCCGCGGCGTCGAGTCCCGTTTCCCGCCGAGGGTGATCACCGCGGCCGCCTTCGCCCTGATGGGCGGGTGGTTCCTCCTCGAGGAATCCCTGATCTCGTCGGCCGGCCTGCGGGACATGCCGCTCGACGAGATGCGGCGACAACGTGGCCGATCTCATCGGCCTCATGATCGAGCAGGGGTCCGGGACCGGCCCGGCGAGGAACCGCTCACCCTCCAGCTGACGCTTCGGGCCCGCCTCAGCGGGTCGTCGACGTGGTGCTGTGGTGGTCGCGCGGTGGCCTTCTCCGAGTTGGTGCCGCTGGCGAAGTACTGCTCAATGGCCTTGGCCAGCCCTCCGGCGATGACCTCCTGGTCAGCGGGGGTCTCGGCGATCGAGCCCTCGTAGGGATCGGTGATGAAGAGCGGCTCGATGAGCGCACCGGGCATGGTGCTCGGCGTGCTGAAGAAGCCGGGCTCGGCCGGCCCGAGCAGCAGCAGGTGTCCGTAGTTGCCGGCCGCCGTGGTCAGGGCCGGCCCGCCCAGCTCGCTGTCGTCGGCCACTCCGAGGCTCGGAATGCCCCAGCCCTGCGCATTCATGGCCGCCAGCACGTCGTTCTGCACGTCGGTGGCCAGGCGCAGATTGGCCGCGGCGAACGGGCGCACGCTGTCGAACCCGGTGACACACCCGGCGTTGTCCGGCGACCCGCCGGCGTCCATGTAGATGCCGAGGAGCACGTTGGCCTTGGCTTTGTCCGCACAGACGTCGCGGGCAGCCACGTCGTCGTGGACGCCCTGGGTGGTGAAGAGACCCCCGTCGACGTCGTCGGGCGCCGGGCGGCTCACCGTCTCGGCCTTGGTGCGCGACACCACCACGGTGAAGCCCTTGCCCCGCAGCAGCGCCATGGTGTCGAGCTCGACCGGCAGGGTCTCGTCCGCCTCGTAGACCGGGTTGCCGTTCTCGTCCTCCCCGACGCCGCCCGGGTCGATCCCACCGTGCCCCGCGTCGAGAAAGACCGTGAGGTGGCGGTCACCGGAAGTGGGCGGGTACTCCATGCACGCCCCCGGCTCGAAGAGCTTGGCGTCGACCGGATGCCCCTCGTCGTGGCGCCGGGAGCTCGAGCTCCGGCTGTCCCGCGCCGCGGCACGCGTGGCCGCCGCCGCGGCCGACTGCCCGACCAGGGCAACAGCCAGACAGAGCACGAGTAAGGCCAGCTGGCGGACGGTGCACCGCATGGTGCGACACACGATACGGAGGCTGACGGGCGAAGTGGTGTCGGCTCGGTGTCGATCAGGCGGCGGTACGCGCGCCGGCGGCGCCGGCCAACGCACGCAGGAGGACCAGGCCGTCCTCGGATCCGAGCAGCGGCGAGCTGGCCCGCTCGGGGTGGGGCATGAGACCGACCACGTTGCCGGCCTCGTTGGCGATGCCGGCGATGGCGTGCACCGAACCGTTGGGGTTGTCCGCGTAGCGCAGGACGATGCGGTCTTCCTCCTGGAGCCGGCGCAGCGTGTCCTCGTCACAGGTGTAGTTGCCCGAGAAGTGGTTGATGGGGATCACCAGCTCGTCGCCGACCTCGCGCCCGAGGTGAGGACCGACGCGGTCGAGGTCACGACGACCCGGGCCGGCTCGCACAGGAAGCGCAGGCGCCCGTTCTTCTGGAGCGCCCCGGGCAGCAGTCCCGCCTCGGTCAGGACCTGGAAGCCGTTGCAGATGCCGACCACAGGCCCGCCCGCGCGGGCGAAGGCACCCACGGCCTCCATGACCGGCGAGAAGCGGGCCAGGGCACCGGGGCGCAGGTAGTCACCGTGGGCGAACCCGCCGGGCAGGACCACCGCGTCGACCTGGCCCAGCGTCGGCGTCGCCGTGCCAGAGCAGCACACCTTCGGCCCCGGCCGCCTCGGCCGCCTGCACCACATCGTGCTCGCAGTTGGTGCCGGGAAAGACGACGACGCCGATGCGCGGCGCCAATTCAGATCGCCTCGAGCTCGAGCCAGCTCTGCTCGATGACGGGATTGGCCAGCAGGCGGTCGGCCAGATCGCTCGCCGTGGAGCGGGCCGCCGTCTCGTCCGGCGCATCCACCTCGAAGCTGAAGGAGCGCCCCGCCCGCACGTGGGCCACCTGGTCGAAGCCCAGGGCCGGGAGCGCCCGCTCGATGGTCGCCCCCTCCGGATCGGCGATCCCGGGGCGCAACTGCACCTCGACCCGAGCCCGGAACCTCATGATCGTCGCACCGTACCAGTCGGCCAACGCGCGTCCGGTTACCCGCTCGTAGGCCGCGACGTAGCGCTCCGACATGGCGCCGACGACCTCCGGCGGCAGCGGCGGTGGGGGTGGCGTGCGGTCCCAGGGTTGCGCGGCCAGCCAGTCGCGCAGCGGCTGCTTGTCGAAGGCGGGCGGCGTCGTGCCGGGCACCACCTGGTCAGCGGGCCAGAAGCGTGACGAGTCGGGGGTGCACACCTCGTCGCAGAGGGAGAGCACCCCGTCGACGTAGCCGAGCTCGAACTTGGTGTCGGCCAGGACGAAGCCCGCCGCCGCGGCGCGGGCGGCCGCCCGGCTGTACAGCTCGAGACAGATGGTGCGGGCCGCCTCGGCCGCCTCCCGACCCACCAGGTCGACCGCGGCGGCGAAGTCGATGTTGAGGTCGTGGCCCTCGGCCGCCTTGGTCGACGGGGTGAACATCGGCTCGGGCAGCCGACTGGCCAGCTGCAGCCCGGCTCCCAGGGGAGTGCCGTGCACCGTGCCCGAGCGCTCGTACTCCTCCCAGGCCTGCCCGGCCAGGTAGCCGCGCACGATGCACTCGAGCGAGAGCATGTCGGCCCGGTGCACCAGGACCGCCCGGCCGGCCCACGCAGCCGGGAGGGCGGCGCCGAGCTCCGCCTCGATCACCTCCGGGTCCACCGCAATCAGGCTGCCAGGCACCACGTCGGCCATCTCCTCGCACCAGAAGCAGGTCATGGCGGTGAGCACCCGGCCCTTGTCCGGGATGGGCTCGGCCATGATCACGTCGAAGGCGCTGACCCGGTCCGAGGCCACCATGAGCAGGCGGTCCTCACCCGCGTCGTAGAGCTCACGCACCTTCCCCGAGTGCACCCGGGGCAGCTCGGCCGCCGAAGGTGCGCCGGTCACAGGGCTTCGAGTGCGGCGGCGAGGCGCGCCGTGTGGCGCAGCGTGCGGCTGAGGTCGAAGGCCTCGTCGAGCTGGGCCGGCGTCAGCGTGACCTCGGGGTCGGCCTCGAGCACGGCCCGGAACGGGCGGCGCTCGGCCCAGGCCGCCCGGGCGTCGCGCTGGACGATGCGGTAGGCCTCGTCTCTGGTGCAGGCCGGCCGAGACCAGGGCCAGCAAGACCGTCTGGGAGAAGACCAGCCCGAACGAACCCTCGACCAGGTTCTCCCGGGCCCGCTCGGGGTGGATGACCAGGCCCTCGGGCCAGGCCGGTCGCCTTGCGCAGGACGTAGCAGGCCAGCAGCGAGGCATCCGGCAGGGCCACCCGCTCCACCGAGCTGTGCGAGATGTCGCGCTCGTGCCACAGGGCCACGTCCTCGAGCCCCGCACCCAGATAGCCGCGGAACAGGCGGGCCAGTCCGCACAGGCGCTCCGAGAGGATGGGATTGCGCTTGTGGGGCATGGACGAGCTGCCCTTCTGCCCGGCCCCGAAGGGCTCTTCGGCCTCCCCCACCTCGCTGCGGGCCAGGTGACGGATCTCGGTGCACATCAGCTCGACGGTCGAACCGATGGCGGCACAGGCGTAGAAGTACTCGGCGTGGCGGTCGCGGGCGATGACCTGCGTGGCGGGGACCGGGGTCAGGCCGAGGGCGGCGCAGACCCGGGCCTCGACCTCGGGATCGATGTTCGAGTAGGTCCCCACCGCACCGGAGAGCTTGCCGACGGCGACCGCCTCGCGTGCCGCCCGCAGGCGGACCCGGTCGCGGTCGGCCTGCAGCGCCCACAGGGCGAACTTGGCCCCGAAGGTCGTGGGCTCGGCGTGCATGCCGTGGGTGCGCCCCGCCACCGGCACGTCGAGCAGCTCCAACGCCCGCGCCTTGAGTGCGGCCACGAACGCATCGAGGTCGCTCAAGAGCAGGTCGGCCGCCCTGGTCAGGGTGGCGCAGAGCGCCGTGTCGACCACGTCCGAGGAGGTGAGCCCGAAGTGGATGTACGAACCGGCCGGCGCGCCGATGCGCTCCTGGACGACGTCGACGAAGGCGGCCACGTCGTGGTCGGTGACCTTCTCCCGCTCGAGCACGTCGTGCACGAAGACCTCGTCCACCGTCGGCGCCTTGGCCCGGCAGGTCGCGGCGTCCTCGGCCGGGACCACGCCCAGCGCGGCCTGGGCCTCGGTGGCCAGCAGCTCGACTTCGAGCCACATGGCGAAGCGGGCCGTGTCGCTGAAGAGCGCGGCCATGTCGGGCGGCGAATAGCGCGGGATCATCGGTCGTCCTGTCGTCTGGCTGCGGCGGCCGCCGCGATGTCGCGGCGCATCTGCCGGCCTTCCCAGTCGATCGTGCGGGCCACGGCGTAGGCGTTGCGCCGCGCCTCGGCCAGGGTCGGGGCGACCGCGGTCACGTCGAGCACCCGCCCGCCGGCCGTGTAGAAGCTGGCGTCCGCGCCGTGCCGGCGCGTGCCGGCATGGAAGACGGTCACCCCGTCGACGGCCCGAGACCGGCTGGCCCGAGCGGGCCAGGCCCTCGATGGGGTCGCCCAGGCGGGGTGCGTCGGGGTAGCCCGGCGAGGCCAGCACGACGCACACGGCGGCGTCGCCCGAGAACTTCGGTGGTTCCGCCTCGTCGAGCGCGCCGTTCGCCGCGGCGAGGAAGAGTGCGGCGGCGTCGGACTCGAGCAGCGGCAGGACCACCTGGGTCTCGGGGTCGCCGAAGCGCACGTTGTACTCAATCACCTTCGGCCCGTCCTCGGTCAGCATGAGGCCGGCGTAGAGCACGCCGCGGTAGTCGATGCCCCGCCGGCGCAGCTCTTCGACGAGCGGAAGCACGGCTCCGTCCAGCAGGCCGTCGACGGTGGCGGCGTCGAGATGCATCGGCGCGTAGGCGCCCATGCCCCCCGTGTTCGGCCCGGTGTCGTCGTCCCCCATCCGCTTGAAGTCCTGGGCCGGGATGAGGGGCACCACCCGCGTGCCGTCGCAGAGCACCAGGAGCGAGCACTCGTCGCCCTCGAGCCCCTCCTCGATCACGACGGTGCGCCCGGCGTCGCCGAAGGCGGCCCCCGAGAGCTTGGCCATGACGTCCTCGCGGGCCTCGTCGAGGGAGTGGGCCACCCGCACGCCCTTCCCGGCGGCCAGCCCGTCCGTCTTGATCACCCAGGGCCCCGGCAGGGACTCGAGGAACTCGAGGGCCTCGCCGGCCTGGAAGTCGTCGAAGGACGCGGTAGCGCGCCGTCGGGACACCGGCCTCGGCCAGCACCTCCTTCATGAAGGCCTTCGATCCCTCGAGCAGGGCGCCGTCGGCTCCGGGCCCGAGGACGGTCCTGCCGGCGGCGCGCAGGTTGTCGGCCAGGCCGGCCACCAGCGGGGCCTCGGGCCCGATGACGTAGAGGTCGGCCTCAATCTCCTCGACCGGCGACTCGTCCACTTCGATCGGGCTCGCCATGCCGGGGTTGCCCGGCGTGACCACCACGTCGGCGGTGCGGGCCAGCGTGTGGGCGAGCGCGTGCTCGCGGCCACCGCTGCCGACGACGCAGACCCTCACGCGGTGGCGAAGGAGACGGTCTGCTCGCGTCCCGGGCCGACGCCGACCAACCGGACGGGCACGCCGATCTGCTCGGAGAGGAATGCGATGTAGTTGCGGGCGGCCGCCGGCAGGTCGTCGGGCGACGTCGCCGCGGTGAGGTCGGTGCGCCAACCGGGCAACTCTTCGTAGACCGGCACCGCCTTGTGGAAGGTCGACTGGTGGTAGGGCAGGTGGCTGTAGCGGATGCCGTCGGCCTCGTAGGCCACGCAGACCTTGACCGACTCGAAGGTGTCGAGGACGTCGAGCTTGGTCAAGGCCACCTCGGTCATGGAGTTGAGCCGCACCGCCTGGCGCAGCATGACCGCGTCGAACCAGCCGCAGCGGCGCTTGCGTCCGGTGTTGGTGCCGTACTCGTGTCCCCGCTCGACCAGCAGCTCGCCGACGTCGTTCTCCTGCTCGGTCGGGAACGGCCCGGCACCGACCCGGGTCACGTAGGCCTTGGCGATGCCGACGACCCGCTCGATGTCGCGCGGCCCCAGCCCGCTGCCGGTGCAGGCGCCGCCGGCCACCGGGTTGGAGGAGGTCACGAAGGGATAGGTGCCGTGGTCGAGGTCGAGGAAGGTTGCCTGCGCTCCTTCGAGGAGGACTTCGCGGCCGGTGTCGAGGGCGTCGTGCACCATGCCCACGGTGTCGCCGACCATCGGCTCGATCCGGGGGGCGTACTCGCCCAGGTAGCGGTCGGCGATGTCCTTGGCGTCGAGGGGCAGGCGGTTGTACACCTTGGCCAGGACGGCGTTCTTCTCCTTGAGGGCGACATCGAGCTTCTGGCGGAAGATCTTGGGGTCGAAAAGGTCCTGGACCCGCAGGCCGACCCTGGTCGCCTTGTCGGCGTAGGCCGGCCCGATGCCGCGCTTGGTCGTGCCCAGCGCGTTCTTGCCGAGGAAGCGCTCCGTCACCCGGTCGAGCTCCTGGTGGTACGGCATGATCAGGTGGGCGTTGCCGCTCACCACCAGGCGGCTGGTGTCGATGCCCTTCGAGGCCAGGGCGTCGAGTTCGCTCAGGAGGACCGCCGGGTCGACCACGACGCCGTTGCCGATGATCGGCGTGATGTGGCGTAGAGGATGCCGCTCGGCACCAGCTGGAGCGAGAAGGCCTCGCCGTTGACCACGATGCGGTGCCCTGCGTTGTGGCCGCCTTGATACCTGACCACCAGGTCCATCTCGCCGGCGAGGAGGTCGGTGAACCTCCCTTTGCCCTCGTCGCCCCACTGGGTCCCGACCACCACGGTTGCGGGCACGCATCTCTCCGTTCGCTCGGCGCTTCGGATTACGCACCACTTTACCCTCCCCGAAACGGGGGTCCGAAGTGGGAAGCTGGTCGAGGGGCGAACGGACCGAGGTCCTGCGAATTGCCCTTGCTGGAGGGTTCCGATCTGTCACGAGAGGTTCGGGTCCCTCGCCGGCGAGCCGACACGCTTCACACCGGCTGAAACCTGCTGGCTCCCAGGCCCTCGGACGCTCTTGATTTACGTCCGAAGGGCTCTGGCGTCCGGCGCCGTTCGCCTTATGGTCACCGCGCCGGGCGCGCCGTCCGGCTCTGCGAAGGGAGTCGGGGATGAAGGCGCGGTTGATGTCGTCTGGGCGCGGCACGGATCCTGTGCGGCTCGTTCCTGCTGGCGAGCGCGCTCGCCATCGTCGGGGGCTCCCAGGGCATTTCGAGCTCGGCTGGAGCCACGGGGTCGGTACTTGAACTGAGTGCCCCAAGCGTGGATTTCGGCGGCGTCACCCTCGGCGACGGGGCGCTCGAGACCGTCACCGTGACCAACACGGATCAAAACACAGCCGTCCAAGTCCCGCTCCCCGAGGCCACGGGCGCAGATCCCCTGGACTTCTACGCCGTTCCGAACATCGGAGGCCTCGATCCGGACGTCGCCGCCTGCCAGAGCGTCGATCCCTTCAACGAAAACTCTGAGTACTTCACTGTCAGTCTGTCGCCAGATCAGAGCTGCACCTACTTCTTGGTGTTCTTCCCAGGCGGTCTGGGCGCAGAAGCGCCACCATTCCCTTCAACGACAGCTGGACTCCGGCGCCTCCCTCTCGTCTCAGCGGCACCGGCTCCATCGGCTACTACCAGGTCAGCTCGACCGGGAAGGTGGCCAACTTCGGTGACGCCCAGCCCTTCGGTGACGCGTCCGGCATCCCCCTGAACTCGCCCATCGTCGGCATGGCCCAGACCGGTGACAACGGGGGCTACTGGCTGGTGGCCTCCGACGGTGGCATCTTCAACTACGGCGACGCCGGCTTCTTCGGCTCGGCCGGGGGCATCCACCTGAACAAGCCCATCGTCGGCATGGCCAGCACCGGCGACGGTCAGGGCTACTGGCTCGTGGCCACCGACGGCGGCATCTTCAACTACGGCGACGCCAACTTCTACGGCTCCACCGGCTCGATCGCCCTGAACAAGCCGATCGTCGGCATGGCGCCGACGCCCGACGGTGGTGGCTACTGGCTGGTGGCCTCCGACGGTGGCATCTTCAACTACGGCGACGCCGGCTTCTTCGGCTCGGCCGGCAGCATCCACCTGAACAAGCCCATCGTCGGCATGGCACCGACGCCCGACGGCGGCGGCTACTGGCTGGTGGCCTCCGACGGTGGCATCTTCAGCTACGGCGACGCCACGTTCTACGGCTCGACCGGGGCCATCCACCTCAACCAGCCCATCGTCGGCATGACGGCCATGCCCGACGGGGGCGGCTACTGGTTCACCGCGGCCGATGGCGGCCTCTTCAACTACGGCGACGCCCCCTTCTACGGCAGCAGCGCCGGGACAGGGCTTCGGTCAGGTCGTGGCCATGACGACCGACGGCGCTGCCCACCGCCCAGGCCACGGCGGACCTGCCCGCGCTGCGCGAGCATCCCGGCGTTCGCGGCCATCTCCCCGCACTGGCGCCGCCGGCTCCGAGAGAGCGCTGACGCTCGCAGGCTGAGACTCGCGCGAGCAACGCAGACAGCCCCGTGACATCCCACGGGGCGTTCTCGTCAGCGCAGGACGATGGCGTCCCCGTCCACGTCGACGGTGACCGTGGACCCCTCGAGGTAGCGGCCCTCCAGCAGAGCGAGGGCCAAGCGGGTCCTCGATGTTGCGCTGGAGCACCCGGCGCAGCGGCCGGGCCCCGTAGTCGGGGTCGTAGCCGGCCCGGGCCAGCCAGTCCTCGGCCTCCTTCGAGACCACGAGGGTGAGCCGGCGCTCGGCCAACCGGTTGCGCAACTTGCCGAGCTGGATCTCCACGATGATGGCCAGGTCGTCCTGGCTCAGGGGCTTGAAGCGCACGATCTCGTCGATGCGGTTGATGAACTCCGGCTTGAAGTAGTCGGCCGGCTCGCCCGGCAGGTTCGACGTCATGATGAGCACCGTGTTGGTGAAGTCCACCGTGCGCCCCTGCCCGTCGGTCAGGCGCCCGTCCTCGAGCACCTGCAGCAGAATGTTGAACACGTCGGGGTGCGCCTTCTCCAGCTCGTCGAGCAGCACGACGGCGTAGGGACGCCGCCGCACCGCCTCGGTCAGCTGCCCGCCCTCGTCGTAGCCCACGTAGCCCGGGGGGCGCGCCGACCAGGCGCGACACGGTGTGCTTCTCCCCGTACTCGGACATGTCGATGCGCACCATCGCCCGCTCGTCGTCGAAGAGGAACTCGGCCAGCGCCCGGGCCAGCTCGGTCTTGCCCACGCCCGTCGGGCCCAGGAAGAGGAAGGAGCCGATGGGACGGTTGGGGTCGCTCAGCCCGGCCCGGCTGCGCCGGATGGCGTTGGCCACGGCCGAGACCGCCTCGTCCTGCCCCACCACGCGCTCGTGGAGGGTGGACTCGAGCCGCACCAGCTTCTGCACCTCGCCCTCCAAGAGGCGCGACACGGGCACGCCCGTCCAGCGCGACACGACCTCGGCGATGTCCTCGGCGTCCACCTCCTCCTTGAGGAAGCGGTTCTCGGCCTGCAGCTTGTCCAGGTCCTCGGTGGCCTCGGCGATGCGCCGCTCGAGCTCGGGCAGCTTCGCCGTAGCGGATGGCCGCCGCGCCGGCCAGGTCGCTGTCGCGCTCGAGGCGCGCCGCCTCCTCGTCGCGCTCGGTCTTCTCCTGCTGCAGCTGGCTCAGCACGTCGAGGTAGCTCTTCTCCTGCTGCCAGTGGGCCGCCATGGAGTCGCGCTGCTCGCCCAGCTCGGCCAGCTCGGCCTCCAGGCGCTCGAGCCGCTCGGCCGAGGCCTCGTCGGTCTCCTTTGCCAGCGCCAGCTTCTCGATCTCGAGCTGGCGGATGCGCCGGATGATCTGGTCCAGCTCCGTCGGCATGGAATCGATCTCAATGCGCAGCTTGGACGCCGCCTCGTCGATGAGGTCGATCGCCTTGTCGGGCAGGAAGCGCCCGGTCACGTAGCGGTCCGACAGCACGGCCGCCGCCACCAGCGCCGCGTCCTGAATGCGCACCTTGTGGTGCGACATGTAGCGCTCCGAGAGGCCGCGCAGGATGGCGATGGTGTCCTCGACCGAGGGCTCGCCCACGAAGACCGGCTGGAAGCGCCGCTCCAAGCGCGGCGTCCTTCTCAATGGACGTGCGGTACTCGTCGAGCGTGGTGGCGCCGATCAGGCGCAGCTCGCCCCGGGCCAGCATCGGCTTGATCATCTGGCCGGCGTCCATCGCGCCCTCGGCCGCGCCCGCCCCCACCAAGGTGTGCAACTCGTCAATGAAGGTGACGATCTCGCCCTCGGACTCGGTGATCTCCTTGAGCACCGCCTTGAGGCGCTCCTCGAACTCGCCCCGGTACTTGGCCCCGGCCACCATGGAGCCCAGGTCGAGCGCGATCACCCGCTTGCCCTTGAGGCCCTCGGGCACGTCGCCCTCGATGATGCGGTTGGCCAGTCCCTCGACGATGGCCGTCTTGCCCACGCCGGGCTCGCCGATGAGGACGGGGTTGTTCTTGGTCCGGCGCGACAGCACCTGGATCACCCGGCGGATCTCCTCGTCGCGCCCGATGACCGGGTCGAGCTTGCCCTCGCGGGCGGCCTCGGTCAGGTCGCGGCCGTACTTGGCCAGCGCCTGGTATGTCTGCTCGGGGTCCTGCGTGGTGACGCGGTGGTTGCCCCGTACCGCCCGCAGCGCGGTGAGCAGGTCCTCGCTCGACACGCCGATCTGGTCGGCCAGGGCCAGGATGAGGTGCTCGACCGACACGTAGTCGTCGCCCAGGTCGCGCCGGAACTGGTCCGCCGCCTCCAGCACCGCGCGCGCCTCGCGCGAGAGCCCGGGCTCGGCCCCGCCCTGGTCGCCTGGGGCAGCCGGATCAGCTGGTCGTGCACCTTGCCGGCCAACTCGTCGGGATCGACCCCGACCTGGGACAGCAGCGGGCGCGTCAACGTCTCCTGCTGCTGGAGCAGCGCGTCGAGCAGGTGGGCCGGCGTCAGCTCCGGGTGGTTGGAGGAGGCGGCGTGGCCCGTGGCCGCGCTGAAGGCGGCCCGGGTGTTGTTCGTCCAGCGTTCTGGGTCTATCGGCACTCGATCTCTCTCTTCGTCTTCCTCGTCCTCGGTGGTTTGTCTCCGTGTGCGGTCTGTGTCTGCGGTCTCTGTCGCGTTCTCGTTCTCAGCCCTGCCGGGACGCGCCGGTACGGCACGGGCGACTGGCGCAGCGGCACCAGGTCCCGCCGGTACTGGCGGTGGGTGGCCGCCACGGCGTCGATGGCCTGGGCCTGCACGTCGGCCAGCTCCTGGCGCAACCGGCTCAGCTCGGCCTCGAGCTGGAGGACCCGGCGCACCCCTTCGAGGTTGAGCCCGGTCGACGTCAGCTCCTGAATGTGGCGCAGGCGCTCCAGGTCGCGCTCGGAGAAGCGGCGCGAGCCGCCACTGGTGCGCGACGGGTCGAGCAGACCCTTGCGCTCGTAGATGCGCAGGGTCTGGGGGTGCATCCCGGTCAGCTCGGCCGCCACGGAGATCACGTAGACCGCCGCGTTGGCGTCGCGCCCGCCCTCGCGGTTGGCCAGTGGCGGCCATCAGCTCTCCACCGCCTGGCGGGGCGCGGCCTCGGTGACCGCGGCCAACGACTCCACCGCCGCCCGCTGCTCGTCGGTGAGCTCGGTCGGCACCAGCACGTCGATCTTCACCATGAGGTCGCCCGCCTTGCCGTTGCGGCCCGAACCACCCGGCACGCCGCGGCCGCGCACGCGCAGCACGCGGCCCGACTGCGTCCCGGCCGGCACCTTCACCGTGACCTTGCCGTCGAGCGTCGGCACGGTGACGGTCGTCCCCAGCGCCGCCTCCGGGAAGGTGACCGGCACCGTGATGGTCAGGTTGCGGCCGCTGCGCCCGAAGATCGGCGTGCTTGCCCACGTGGACCACCACGTAGAGGTCGCCGGGCGGGGCCATGCCCTGCCCGGGCGCGCCGCGCCCCTTGACCCGGATGCGCTGCCCGTCCTCCACGCCGGCGGGGATGCGCACCTTCACGCTGCGCACCTTCTGCTCGCTCCCGGTCCCGTGGCAGACGGGACAGGGGGTGTCGAAGAGCGTGCCGCGCCCCATGCAGTCGGGGCAGACCGTGCTCAGCGAGAACAGTCCCTGGTTGTCGTTCAGGCTCCCCGTCCCGCCACAGCGCGGGCAGGTGTGCGTCGACGTCCCGGGCGCCGCACCCGAGCCGCGGCAGTTGGAGCAGCGGACCTCCTGGGGCACGTTGACCGACGTGGTGACGCCGTGCACCGCGTCCTGGAAGGACAGGTGCAGCTGCGCCTCCATGTCGGCGCCGCGCTGCGGCCCGCGCTGGGCCGTGCGGGTGCGCCCGCCGCCGAAGAGGTTCCCGAAGATGTCGCCCAGGTCCCCCATGTCCTCCATGCGGAAGGTGCCACCGCCGGGTCCGCCGCCGAAGCCGCCGACCGGGCCGTGGGTGCGGACCTCGTCGTACTCCTTGCGCTTCTCGGCGTCACCGAGGACGTCGTAGGCCGCGCTGATCTCCTTGAAGCGCTCCTCGGAGCCGGGGTTGGCGTCGGGGTGGTGCTCCTTGGCCAGCTTCCGGTAGGCGCGCGTGATCTCCTTGTCGGTCGCCGTGGACACGACGCCGAGCGTCTTGTAGTAGTCCTTCTCGAACCATTCGCGCTGGGCTGCCATCGGTCAGCTCACCCCCGCACGCGGACCATGGCGGGGCGCAGCACCTGTCCCTTCCAGCGGTACCCGGACCGCAGCACTTCGTCCACCAACGTCTCGCCGTTCTCTCCGCCTTCGCCGTCCGAGTGCGCGACCGCGTCGTGCACCGAAGGGTCGAAGGGCACGTTGGGCTGGTCGACCCGCAACAGGCCTTCCTTGCCCAGGATGTCCATCAACATCGCCCGCGCCGCCGCGCAGGGCCTTGCTCTCCTCGCTCACCTCGAGCGACTCGTTGAGGTGCGCCTCGGCCAGGTCGAGCGTGTCGAGCACCGGCAGCAGCTTGGCCACCAGGTCCGACGACGCCCGCGCCGACTGCTCGTCCTGCATGCGCGTGATGCGCTTGCGGTAGTTCTCGAAGTCGGCCTGGGTGCGCTGGAGCGCGAGCAGGTACTCGTCCCGCTCCCGCTCCAGCACTGCGACGGGGTCGGCCTCCTCGACCGGCTGCTCGCCGGCCGGGTCGGCCTTCTCCTGTCGCCAGGGCGGCCGCGAGCTCAGCCTCGGCGGCCTCCTCGAACGGGAGCTCCTCGTCGGACAAGCTCATGACTCATCGACGATCTCGGCGTCGACGACGTCGTCGTCCGAGCCGCTCTCCTCGCTTCCGGCCGAACCGCCGTCGGCAGAGGGGCCCGCAGACCCGGCCGAAGCCGAGGCGGACGCCTGCTCGTAGAGGCGCTGGCTGAAGCTCTGCGAGACACCGACCAGCTTCTCGGTGGCGTCCTTGATGGCCTCCACCTGCGTGCCGGCCAGCGCGTCCTTGAGGCCCTGGAGGGCCGACTCGACGTCGGACTTCTCGGTCCCCTCGAACTTCTCGCCCTGCTCCTTGAGCAGCTTCTCGGTCTGGTACACGAGCGTGTCGGCCGAGTTGCGGATCTCCGCCTCCTCGCGGCGGGAGCGGTCGTCCTCTGCGTGCTGCTCGGCGTCGCGCACCATGCGCTCGATGTCGTCCTTGGCCAGTGAGGACTGGCCGGTGATCGTCATCGACTGCTCCTTGCCGGTCGCCTTGTCCTGGGCGGACACGTGCACGATCCCGTTGGCGTCGATGTCGAACGTGACCTCGATCTGCGGGATGCCGCGCGGGGCCGGCGGCAGGTCGACCAGCTGGAACTTGCCCAGCGTCTTGTTGTACATCGCCATCTCGCGCTCACCCTGGAGCACGTGGATCTCCACCGACGGCTGGTTGTCCTCGGCCGTGGTGAAGACCTCCGACCGCTTGGTCGGGATGGTGGTGTTGCGCTCGATCAGGCGGTGCATGACCTGGCCCTTGGTCTCGATGCCGAGGGACAGCGGGGTGACGTCGAGCAACAGGACGTCCTTGACCTCACCCTTGAGCACGCCGGCCTGGACGGCGGCACCGATGGCCACGACCTCGTCGGGGTTGACGCCCTTGTGGGGCTCCTTGCCCGTGAGGCTCTGCACCAGGTCCTGAATGGCGGGGATGCGGGTCGAACCACCGACGAGGACCACGTGGTCGATGTCGGAGGTCTTGAACCCGGCGTCCTTGACCGCGGCGTCGAAGGGGCCGCGGCAGGCCTCGACCAGGTCGGCCGTCAGCTCGTTGAACTTGGCCCGCGTCAGCTTGAGGTCGAGGTGCTTGGGACCCTCGGAGGTGGCCGTGATGAAGGGCAGGTTGATCTGGGTGTCCTGCACCGAGGACAGCTCGATCTTCGCCTTCTCCGCCGCCTCCTTGAGGCGCTGCATGGCCATCTTGTCGTTGGACAGGTCGACACCCTCGGTGTTCTTGAACTCGGTCACCAGCCACTCGATGACCTTGTCGTCCCAGTCGTCGCCGCCGAGCTTGGTGTTGCCCGAGGTGGACTTGACCTCGAAGACGCCCTCGCCGATCTCGAGCACGGAGACGTCGAAGGTCCCGCCGCCCAGGTCGAACACGAGGACGGTCTGGTCGGTGTCCTCCTTGTCGAGCCCGTAGGCCAGCGCGGCCGCGGTGGGCTCGTTGATGATGCGGAGCACCTCGAGACCGGCGATGGTCCCGGCCTCCTTGGTCGCCGTGCGCTGGGCGTCGTCGAAGTACGCCGGCACCGTGATGACGGCCTGGGTCACGGTGTCACCCAGGTAGGCCTCGGCGTCCCTCTTCAGCTTGCCCAGAATCCGGGCCGAGATCTCCTGGGCCGTGTAGGGCTTGCCGTCGATGTCGACCGACCAGGAGGTGCCCATGTGGCGCTTCACCGAGCGGATGGTCCGGTCCGGGTTGGTGATGGCCTGTCGCTTGGCCACCTCGCCTACCAGCACCTCTCCGGTCTTGGAGAAGCCCACGACGGACGGCGTCGTGCGGCCGCCCTCTGCGTTGGGGATGACGACGGGCTCGCCCGCCTCCAGCACGCTCACCACCGAGTTGGTGGTCCCCAGGTCGATTCCTACGGCCTTGGCCATGTTCGTGTCGTCCTTCCGTTTCTTTCTTCTGCCGACTCTTCTGTCGATCCTCTGCCGACGCCGATGTCACTGCCGACATCTGTCGTCTACCAGTCGTCGCTGAATTGCTGTGCACCAGTGTAGCAAACTTGAGTGCCTCTATGTCAAGATTTCTGATGCTGGCCGCCACCCTTTCCTTATACCCGCTCTGACCTGGTGGACTACCGTCTCGCCGCCGGTCCCCCTACGATCGAGGTGTGGCGAGCGCAGCCAAGGAGACCCTCGACCTGGTCCTGATCAGGCACGGCCAGTCGACCTGGAACGCCGAGAACCGCTTCACGGGCTGGGTCGACGTCGACCTGACCCCGGCCGGGGAGAACGAGGCCCGCGACGGCGGCACCCTCCTGGCCCAGGCGGCCGAGGACGCCCGAGCACCCCCTCGACCTGCGGATCCTCCACACCTCGCTCCTGACCAGGGCCATCCGCACGGCCGAGCTGGCCCTCGGTGCCGCCGGGCGGAGCTGGCTCCCCGTGCGCCGGGACTGGCGGCTCAACGAGCGCCACTACGGGGACCTCCAGGGGAAGAACAAGGCCGCAGATCAAGGAGGAGTTCGGCAAGGAGAAGTTCATGCTGTGGCGGCGCAGCTACGACACCCCTCCCCCCGAGCTGGCCCCCGGACAACCCCTACGACGTCATCGGCCGATCCCCGCTACGAGGGCATGGAGGACGAGGTCCCCCGCACCGAGTGCCTGGCCGACGTGGTGCGCCGGGTCGAGCCGTACTGGGAGCAGATGATCCTGCCCGACCTGCGCGCCGTGGCCCAGTGGGGCGGGGCCGTCGCTGATCGCCGCCCACGGCAACTCCATCCGCGCCCTGCGCAAGCAGCTCGAGGGCATCTCCGACGCCGAGATCGCCGAGCTCGAGGTCCCGACCGGCATCCCCTACCGGATGCTGCTCGATGAGGACGGTTCGGTGCGCTCGGCCGACTACCTCGGTGACCCCGAGGCGGCCGCGGCCGCGGCCGCCGCCGTGGCCCGCCAGGGCGACGCGCCCTCCCGCCTGAGCGCCCCTCCGAGCCACCGGCCGCCACTGCACGCCGCACCGCACGCCGGCCGCCGCACGGCCCGAGCGACACCTCACGCAGCCGTCACACGTCGGCCATAACGTGAACTGCTGTGCCGTTCACCCGCCGCCGGCGCTCGTCTGGACGACGCTCGCCGACCCGCGCCCTCGGCGCCACCGCGCGGTGACGCCGTGCTCACGCTGCGCCCGCCGACGGCCGCCGACGAGAAGGTCTGCCTGGCCGCCCACGCCGAGTTCGACGGCTTCCCGTTCCTCTTGCTGTGGAACCCTGAGCTGTCCTGGGCGCGCTACCTCGAGCTGCTCGACGGGCTGCGCACCGGCGAGCGGATTCCCGACGGCCTGGTCCACTCGGACTTCCTGCTGGCCGAGGTCGACGGTGAGATCGTCGGCCGCGTCTCCGTCCGCTACGAGCTCAACGAGGCCCTGGCCGAGAAGGGCGGCCACGTGGGCTACGGCGTGCGGCCCGCCTTCCGCCGCCGCGGCTTCGCCACCGAGGTCCTGCGCCAGTCGGTCGCCCGGATCCACGCCGCCGGCGTCGAGCACATCCTCGTCGTGTGCGACGACGACAACGTGGGCTCGGCCACCGTCATCGAACGCTGCGGCGGCGTCCTCGAGTCGGTCGTGACGCCGGACGACGGCAGCGCGCCCTTCCGGCGCTACTGGATCGGCTGACCGGTCCGCCACCGACCACCGCACTCCGGACCTGCGTTCCAATCACTGAGTCCCAAAAAGACGGCTGGCCGGGGCGCCTCGCCGCGCCCCGGCCATACCGACCATCAACGGAAACCGCCGCGTGCCTACAACGCGTCGGCTCCGCGTTCTCCGGTGCGTACCCGCACCACCGTGTCGACCGGGACGACCCAGACCTTGCCGTCTCCGATCTTCCCGGTGGCCGCCGCCCCGACGATGGCATCCACCACGTCGTCGGTCTGGCTGTCGTCGACGAGCACCTCGACCCGGATCTTCGGGACGAAGTCCACTTCGTACTCGGCACCTCGGTACACCTCGGTGTGCCCACGCTGACGACCGAAGCCCTGCGCCTCGGTGAGGGTCATGCCCTGGACACCGTGGTTCTTGAGGACCTCCTTGACGTCGTCGAGCTTGAACGGCTTGAGGACTGCCACGATCAGTTTCATTGTTGATCTCCTTTCGTCCTATCCGTACCGGGCCTACGCACCGCCGCCACCGGATGGCGGACGGGGTCTGGATCGGGATCTCTTCCCTTGTCGGCCAGACCGGCCAGGGCGAAGGCCCCGTCGGACCGGGTGGCGAACTCCTCTTCGGGGAACGCTTCCTCGCCGTGGATGGCCAGGTCGCCGACCTCGAGGATGTCGTCCTTGTAGCGAGCGCCTCGGAGGACCAGTCCGATGAGCTTCATGAGGATGAAGGTCACCAGGGCGGACCAGAAGATCACCCAGATGGCCGCTCGGAACTGTTCCCACAGCTGGTGCGCCGAACCCGTAGTACATCAGGCCGTTGACGCCGAAGGGCACGCACGTGCCGTGGGCGGCGAGGTACGTGGCCTGGCTGGTGGAGATGACCTGGCCGCTGGCGTCGAGATGACCACATCCGTACTCAATCATGTTCGGGTCACCGAAGATGCCGAGCAGCATGCCACCGAGGAATCCGGCCATGCCGTGGGTGTAGACGACGCCCAGCGCGTCGTCCACCTTCGAGAACGGCGGCACCTTGGAGAGGTAGTTCCACGCCACCCAGACGAATGCGGTGCAGATGATGCCGACGGCGAAGGCACCCCAGGCATTGACCCAGCCGGCGCACGGGGTGATCCCGACCAGGCCGCAGATCATGCCGTTGACACCACCGAGGAACGTCGGCTTCTTCTCCTTGGTGAACCAGGCGTCCATCGCGATCCACACCAGGACACCCGTTGCCGTGGCGATGTTGGTGTTGATGACGGCCGCGGCCGCGCTCGCTCCGGCGTAGTACGGGTCTCCACCGTTGAACCCGTTCCAACCGAGCCACAGGATGCCGGCCCCGACCGCCGCCATGACCAGGTTGTTGGGCAAGGCGTGCTGCCGATCTCGTAGGAGTCTCGGTCCGAGCACCCACGCCGCCACGAAGCCCGGAGACTCCGGCCGACATGTGGATGACGTACCCACCCGAGAAGTCGAGCGCTCCCTCCTGGGCGAAGTAGCCACCGCCCCAGAGCATGAAGGCGTCGACGCCGTAGACGAACGTCGACCAGAACGGGACGAGGATGCACCAGGCCGAGAACTTGATGCGGCCGAGCACGCTCCCCAGGAACAGCAGGGGCGTGATCGCCGCGAACACGAACTGGAAGTACGCCAGGCTGGCCGTCGGGAAGTGGAACGGGATGATGGTGTTGGCCGCCGACAAGGCCTGTCCCTGTTCCTGATAGCTGTTCGTCGTGGTGCCTGGCTTCCCGATGAAGTTCTCGAAGAAGTGCTGCAATGTTCCGGTCGTCCCGGCGTTCTGGGTCTGGGTGACGACCCCGTGCACCACATTCACGCCGCCTCCGATCGACGTCGGACTGAAGCCGAGCTTGTACGTCCCAGAGGAACCAAGAAACGAGCACCAGTGAGAACCCGGCGAACATCATCGCCAGGACGTTCACTGCCCATTTCTTCGGGACGATCGACGCATACAGCACGGCCAATCCCGGGAGGCTCATCAAGCCGACGAACGTGGCGGCAGTTATCTGCCACGTATTGTCAGCGGGATTGAGCCAGCTGGGATACGGCACGTAAGCCGTAGCTCCTAACAGGTGGATCACCACGCTCTCCTAACTCATCGGCTGTACCCGGCACACCGTTCTGTGCTTCAGGACGCCTCGGGATGCCCGAGTACAGCGGTCCACTTCCGACGGTTCTCCCCGCCGCGAGACACAATGCAAGCCAGGAGTTTCCGCATCGTCACCGCCGTGTTTCAAGTGCGTTAATCCAAGAAGCCTCGTTCTGTCGCACCTGCGTTCTGTCGCGCGTGCAGGTCGGAAGATTTCCGAGGTCTGCATGAGCGCGCGCGTGCGCCGACAACGACGCGCGCGTCGCTATCCGTCGGCTGCACGCAGTGTTCAGGTCACGTTTCCGTGCGTCACACGTGATGCCGAGCGCACGGCGCTGCGACGAGTCCGCTGACGCGGCGACGTCGGACGTCGCGAAGAGCCGCGCAGAGTCCGCCGGGTGCAGCCGTCCTAGACGGTCGGCCGGAGACGTGACCTGCGTCGGAGAGACCCGGCGCTTCGGACGGCTCCTCAGCGAGCAGCACGGCGATCATGGCGAGAAGGATGACGGCCAGGACGATCGGCACGATGAAGACGCCGTTGGAAGCCTGCTGAGCGTTGACGATGCCGACAGGCGAGACGAGCGCAGGGTCGCCGGGGACGGCGATCGAGGGCAGCTTCGTGCCGGGCCGGTAGAAGGTCGAGCCGGGCAGTGGCTCACGGTACACGTGCCCGTCGAGCTGGTAGCGTGCCCCGGCACGAGTAGCCGGCGGCGTTGCTGCCGCTCCCGCCGAGCAGCCCCAGACAGCCGGTCACCGTGACGGTGACGGGCTGGCCCTGCGTGTGCAGGCGGTTGATCTGATCGTTGGAGTGGATGCCCGCCACGGTGAGGACGATCGCCGTGATGGCCAGGGTCGCCATGACGAGTCCCAGGACGCCCTGCACCAAGCGGCGCGGGTTGAAGCTCACGGTGGCGCCCCGGAGCGTGCCGACGCGCCCGCTCTCGGTGCTCAGGGCGGACTCGTCGGCGGCGCCGAACTGCTCGGCGGCGTCAGAGCTCACGCCGGTGGCGTGTACCGCTTGTTCGGACGCGGCCGAGGACCCGCTCGCCACGGCTGGCCTGGCGGCTCCGACCTCTCGACGGCGACACGTCGGCTGCCCCCGACGCGCTTCAGCTCCTGGCTGAGCCTGTAGGCACGCACGAGGTACCACGCACCGGCCAAGAGGAAGGGAACGCCGAAGCCCCAGTAGTGGAGGTTGAAGACGGCCAGCCCGTAGAGCGCCAGCGCGATCCCGAGGAACATGCGCTTGCGCAGCAGCGCCGTGACGAGGATCGCCCACGGCGAGCCCCAGCAGCACGAGTTCGAGCGTGTGGTACAGCGACGGGCTCACGTAGTTCTTCGTGTCGATGGGCGGGTCGTTGTGGATCAGGGTCCCGATGATGAGGAACGACAGGGAGGCGGCGATGGGCGCGGCAATGAGCCCGATCCCGCGCTCCTTGTCGTCCGCCCGGGCGATGCTCTCCTGGATCTCCTCGACGGAGCGGTCTTCCTGCGGCGCCGTGTCCGTCGGCGCCGTCGTCCGGCCGGACCATGGCGTAGCGAAGGCGCTGCCAGGTGCTCAGGCGGGGCGCCGCGTCGGCTCCGGTCGCGCTGTTCTTTTGAGTTGTAGGCACGGCGTCACGGTACGCCTGGCATGAAAACGGCCTGCTTCCGGCGTATGAACGGCGTGTAAATTCCCCGGGGTCCCGGCGCCGTGAGCAGGGACTGAACGGAGCCTGAGTGCCGTCGCTAGGGTGGCCCGCTGGGGGCAGCGATGCCCGGCTGGTCTGAGGAGCGACGCATGAAGCTCGTGGTGGCAGTGGTCAAGCCGTTCAAGCTCGACGACGTGAAGAACGTCCTGAAGAACCTCGGCGTGCAGGGCATGACCATCACCGAGGCCCAGGGCTTCGGCCGCCAGCGGGGCCACACCGAGAACTACCGGGGTGCGGAGTACCGGGTCGACTTCGTCCCCAAGATCCGGGTCGAGGTGCTGGTGGAGGACGACCAGGCCGAGACCGTGGTCGACGCCATCGTCTCCTCGGCGGCCACGGGGAAGATCGGCGACGGCAAGGTCTGGGTCGTGCCGGCCGAGACCGTGGTCCGGGTGCGCACCGGCGAGCGAGGGGCCGACGCCGTCTGAGCGAGCTGCCCGGCCCGGCGGGACGGGTCCGGCCGCCGGGCCGAGCCGGGGCTGAACGGGGCGGCCGGCCATACCTCTCGACGGGACATCACCCCAGGTCGCGACCCCTGCGTCTGCGGCGTCCGAGGGCTACTGTTTGCACTCATGGCGCACTCTGACCTTGACCTGTCAAAGATCTGGCTCTTCTCGACCTCGTCGGCCAAGGACCTGCGCACGGTGCGCAAGGCGCTCGAGGAGGTCACCGTGCCGCCGGGCCGGGTCCTGTGCGAGCAGGGCACCATCGGGCGCGAGTTCTTCCTCATCGTCAAGGGCGAGGCCTCGGTGCGTCGCAACAACCGCAAGGTGACCACGCTCGGTCCGGGCGAGTACTTCGGTGAGCTCGCCCTGCTCGACCGCCGGCCCCGTTCGGCCACCGTCGTGTCCGACACCGACATGAGCCTGCTGGTGCTCGGGCAACGGCAGTTCAACGGCGTGCTCGACGCCGTGCCCGCGCTGTCGCGCAAGATGCTGGCCGCCATGGCGACCCGGCTCCGCGAAGCGGACGAGAAGGCCTTGGCCAGCGTCTGAGTATCCGCGCCCCCAACGGGGGGCGCTGCGAGACTGCCTGTGTCCATTCCCTCGCCTGGACACAGGAGGTTTCTTCGCATGCCCGACGTCAAGAAGCTCGCGGCGGAGCTCATCGGCACGGCGATCTTGGTGGTGGTCGCCGTCGGTGTGGCCACCGAATCCTTCGGCTTCAAGCTCTTCGGCGGCAAGCTCGCCCTGCACGGTGGCCTCGGCGGAGCGGGCAGCATCGCCGCCGGTGTCGTGGCCACGGCGCTCGCCTTCGGGCTCGTGCTGGTCGCCCTGGTCTACGCCATCGGGCCGATCTCGGGCTGCCACATCAACCCGGCGGTCACCCTGGGCTTCATCGCGGCGGGGCGGATGAAGCTGGCCGAGGGCGTGGCCTACATGGTGGCCCAGGTGATCGGCGCCATCGGCGGGGCCTACCTCCTCTACTGGATGTTCACCACCTCGCCGCTGTACCACAAGAGCAAGCAGGGCCTCGGGACGGACGGCTACGGCAAGCAGTCGCTGCTGCACATCAGCCAGGGCGGTGCGTTCCTGGTCGAGGTGGTGCTCACGACGATCTTCGTCCTCGGTCGTGCTCTTCGCCACCCACAAGGCGGCGATCCAGGGGGCGGCGGGCGTGGCCATCGGCTTCGCCCTGGTGATCGTGCACCTCATCGGGATCCCGCTCACGGGCACCTCGGTGAACCCGGCCCGGAGCCTCGGGCCGGCGCTGGTCGTCGGGGGGCACGGCGCTCAGCCAGGTCTGGGTCTTCATCGTGGCGCCGCTGGTCGGCGGCGATCCTGGCCGCACTGATCCACCTGGTCGTCGCCGACCGGTCCAAGGACGATGAGTCGTCGTCTGACCGGCCCGGGTCCGCGGGTCCGGCCGCTACGGTCGGATGCATGGAACTGACCGACGCACTGGCGTTCATCCGGGACCGCACGCAGGGGGTCCTGGCCACCATCCGGGCCAACGGGCGGCCCCAGCTGTCCAACATCATGTACGTGCCGGGCGGCGACGGCACCCTGCACATCTCCATCACCGACAGCCGGGCCAAGACGCGCAACCTGCGACGTGACCCGCGGGCGTCCCTCTACGTGCTGGGCGACAACTTCTACCAGTACGTGGTCCTCGAGGCCGCGGCCGAGTTGACCCCGGTGACGACGGATCCGCACGACGCCACGGCGGACCTGCTGGTCGACTACTACCGCAAGGGCTCGGGTGAGCACCCGGACTGGGAGGAGTATCGAGCGGCCATGGTCAGCGACGAGCGCCTGATCCTGCGGCTGGTGCCCGAGCGGGCCTACGGCATGGTGGCGCCGGGGTAGGCGGTCGCCGCTGGCTGCACCGCCAGGCCGAGGACTGCAGCCGGCAGGTTGGGGCTCGGGCTCCGGCTCGCTCTGGGCGGGCGGTGCCGGCGGGGCTGAGCCGCCGAGCGATTCCTCGACCAGCTGGGACAGATCGAGCACGCGCACGTCGTCTTCCTTGGCGTTGGCCCGCACCGCGTCGTCCAGCATGATCATGCAGTAGGGGCAGGCGGTCGAGACGACGTCGGCACCGGTGCCGAGGGCCTCGTCCATGCGCTCCATGTTGACCCGCTTGCCGATGTTCTCCTCGAGCCACATGCGGGCGCCGCCGGCGCCGCAGCAGAAGCCGCGCTCCTTGCAGCGCCGCATCTCGATCTGCTCGACACCGGGCATGGCGCTGAGCACGGTCCGGGGCTCGTCGATGATGCGGTTGTGCCGGCCGAGGTAGCAGGGGTCGTGATAGGTGACCTTGCCCGAGTAGCCCGAGCCGGGGGTGAGCCTGCCCGACGTGCACGAGGTGCTCGAGCAGCTGGGCGTGGTGGATCACCTCGTAGTTGCCGCCGAGCGCCGGGTACTCGTTCTTGATGGTGTTGAAGCAGTGCGGGCAGCTGGCGATGATCTTCTTGGCGCCGACCTCGTCGAGCGTGGCGATGTTGAGCTTGCCCTGCTCCTGGTAGAGGTATTCGTTGCCGAGGCGGCGGACCGGGTCGCCGGTGCAGGACTCCTTGGGACCGAGGATGGCGAAGGTGACGCCGGCCCGGTGCAGCATGCGGGCGGTGGCCTGGACGCCCTTGCGGGCCCGCTCGTCGAGGGCGCCGGCGCAGCCGACCCAGTACAGGTACTCGATGTCGTCGGGGATGGTGCCGGTGACGACCGGGATCTCGAAGTCGAGGCTCTCGATCCACTCGGCCCGCTTGCTCTGGCCGAGGCCCCAGGGGTCGCCCTCGGTTCTCGACGTTGCGCAGCATGAGCCCGGCCTCGGAGGGGAACTCGGACTCCATGAGGACCTGGTAGCGGCGCATGTCCACGATGGCGTCGATGTGCTCGATGTCGACCGGGCACTCGTTGACGCAGGCGCCGCAGGTGGTGCAGGACCAGAGCACGTCGGGGTCGATGATGTTGGGCACCAGGGCGGTCTGCTCGCCCTCGCCCGTCATGAGCGTGCTGGCCGAGGTGAACATGTTGTCGCGCAGGTTCATGATGAGCAGCTTGGGCGACAGGGGCTTGTCGGTGGTCCAGGCCGGGCAGGCGGACTGGCAACGCCCGCACTCGGTGCAGGTGGAGAAGTCGAGCATCTGCTTCCAGGTGAAGTGGCCGACCTCGCCCACGCCGAACACGGTGTCCTCGTCGACGTTCTCCATGTCCATGTCGGGCGTGGAGTAGAGGGCGCCAAGGGCCCGGGGACGGCGGGAAAAGGCGATGTTGATGGGCGCGATGAAGATGTGCAGGTGCTTCGAGTAGGCGACGAAGACGATGAAGCCCGAGATGATGGCGATGTTGAGGATGAGGAAGACCGTGACCAGAACCGAGTTGGTCCCGGCGCCCAGCGGGTGCAGCAGCTTGCCCACGGCGTGGGAGGCGAAGGCGCCCCAGCCGTAGGGGAACTGGGTCGGGTCGGTGTTGACCTGGGCGCCGCGGTAGAGGAGCAAGGTGATCATGACGCCGGCGATCATGAGGAGGACGAGCCAGGCCGCACCGGTGTGGCTGCCGTAGAAGCGGGACTTGCGATCGAGACGCTCGGGAGCGTTCTTCAGGCGGATGATGGCGAAGGTGATGAGCGCCAGGAGGACGGCGACGGTGAAGAAGTCCTCGACGAAGCCGACCCAGTCCCAGGTCCCGATGCCCGGGATGTGGAAGTACTTGTTGAAGAGGTCGCCGTAGGCCTCGATGATGGTGAGCAGGAGGATGGTGAAGCCCCACATGGTGAAGAAGTGGGCCAGGCCGGGAATCGTCCACTGCAGGAGCTTGCGCTGACCGGCAACCTCGGTGACCTCGGCCTCGGCCTTGCGGCTGATCGGCCCACGGGTCCGGGCGGGGTCCTTCTTGCCGGAACGGATGAGCTTCGACAGCCAGTGGAAGCGCCTGGCCGCGATGCCAAAGCCGATCACCGTGACGCCGATGCCGAGAATGATCCTGATCGGCACGAATGCTCCTCGCCTTAGGGGGTCTCCGAACACCCGGGGCAGCGGATTGCGAGCGCAACCCCGGGGGCTATGTGCCGAGCAGAGGATAGTGTGGTCGCCACCCGCGGGCGTAGTTCAGAGGCAGAACATCAGCTTCCCAAGCTGAGAACGCGAGTTCGATTCTCGTCGCCCGCTCTCCCTCGGCTTTGCAGGTCAGGATTGGTGCCGCTGACACGGCCGGCCCCTTGAGGAACTGCCGAATTCGTCGTCGTGCAACAAGGAGCCCGCGTTCTCAGGCGCAGCTGAGGACGCCATACCTCGATATCGCGAGGACGCGATTTCCACTTCGCTGTATCCTGGATTGGGCGCGGGAGGGTGCCACCGGATTCGCGGGCAGGACCGAGTCCACCTCCCTCATAAGTGCACGGTTTCGAGACCCTTAGGCCGGCAAGACCGTCTTCTCAGTTAGCTCGAATGCGAACCCGAGCGGGTGAAAGAGACGTTATGCCCGAGCTACCCGACCATCCTGATCTCGACCAACTTCGCCACCAAGCCCGCGAGCTCGTTCGCGGAGCCGCAAGTGGCGACCAGGAGGCCATCGAGCGAATTCGGACTGTCTCAGACCGAAGAACACTCACGGCTGCCCAGTTGGCTATCGCACGAGGGTACGGATACTCAAGCTGGTCGACGCTAAAGATCGAGGTCGAACAACGCCAGTCCGGTGGGGACCTCGCCGCCACCGTCTCGATCGCCAGGGGACCTGAGACGATCCTGACTGATCGAGCCCGCAAAGTGATTGTCATGGCCCACGAAGAGGCCCGCCTGTTCAACCACGGCTTCATCGGCACCGAACACCTTCTCCTCGGCCTGGCGAAGGACACTGAAGGCCTTGCTGCCCAGGTGCTGGTCGAGCAACGGCTATCACTGGATGTTCTTCGGCAACAGGTCGAAGAAATCATCGGGATGGCGCGGACCGAACCCGTAGACTCGCCGCCGTTTACCCCTCGGGCGAAGAAAGTCCTCGAGCTGTCGCTACAAGAGGCGCTGGACTTGGGTGATCGAGACATTGCACCAGAGCACATTCTGCTGGGGCTAATTGCAGAGGGTGGAGGCGTTGCCACCCAAATCCTGCTCCGATCAGGAATCGACATCGATGAACTCTGCCGTACGGTAGAGGAACGGATCGGTGCGACTCCGCGGCAACCCTCGGCGAGAGGAAGCGCCCCCGTGTCAGATCGACTCTCATCGCGGGTATCCGCTTCAATCGGCGGATTGCCAGGGTCGGTAAGTCGCGCTCCTCAAGTCGTGGCCTGGTCTTTCTGCGGCCGCCGCCCGCCGGACTCGGGGAGGTTGGTGGGGGGGCCGCAATGCCACCATCTGTGAGCACTGCATCGTGGAGTGGGGAGACCGCCTAGCTCCCGGGGACGATCGACCCGAGAAGGGGCCACCCCTTACAGGGAGCCCAAGGGAGCAGATAACAAGCGAGTACCGTGGGTCTTGAAGTAAGGGAGGGAACCATGCGCAAGCTGGGATACCTGGTTCAGTTCGCCGCAGTCTTTCTCCTGGTCGCAGCGGCGGCACTGATCGCTTCGACGTCTTCGGCCGGTGCGGCTTCTGCCAATGACGGTGGGGTGGTGACCATATACAAGTTCCACGACCTTATCGAGGGACCAGGTGGAATCACCGCTGGGCCAGATGGTGCACTTTGGTTCTCGAACCAGCGCGGCAACTCGATCGGGCGGATCACGACGTCGGGCGTGGTGAGCAAGTACACCGGAACAGGAATCGATGGCCCCACGGGCATAACGGCCGGAGCCGATGGGGCGTTGTGGTTCGCCAACGTCTACAACAGTTCGATTGGGCGGATCACCACTGCTGGCGTCGTGAGCAACTTCACTGGCAGCGGCATCGACCAGCCCGAAGCAATCGCCGCTGGATCCGACGGCGCGCTGTGGTTCACCAACGGCACCAACAACTCGATTGGGCGGATCACGACCGCTGGGGTCGTGAGCAACTTCAGCGGGACAGGCATCAACGACCCAGGCGGGCTTGCGGCGGGACCCGACGGTGCCCTCTGGTTCCTTAACGGCAACGGCACCAATTCGATTGGGCGGATCACGACGTCGGGCGTCGTGACCGACTTCACCGGGACCGGCATCGACGGTCCCGGTGACATCACGGCTGGCCCTGACGGTGCGTTGTGGTTTACCAACCACACCAATAACTCGATCGGGCGGATCACGACGTCCGGTGACGTGACTGATTTCACCGGGACCGGCATCAATGGGCCGAATGGGATTGCCACCGGTCCAGACGGCGCCTTGTGGTTCACTCAGTCCAACGGCTGGATAGGGCGTATGACGACGAGCGGCGCCTTCAGCGATTACAACGTTGGTGGAGGTGGCGTCGGCGCGCTTACCGCCGGATCCGACGGGGCCATGTGGTTCAGCGACGGCGCTGAAGGGTCGATTGGGCGCATCACCACCACGGGCGGAGTAACAACCTACGGCGTCGCGGTCGACCAGCCAAACAGCATCGTTGCGGGCCCGGACGGCGCGCTTTGGTTCACCAATGGCGGTAACCGCACAATCGGGCGGATCACCACCGCCGGTGTGATGACCGACTACACCGACCCCAGTATCACGGGACCCGATTCGATCACCGTTGGTCCGGACGGGGCCCTGTGGTTCACCGAGTTCCCGGACGGTATCGGGAGAATAACCACAGAAGGGGTGGCGACGAGCTACACGGGTACGGGGATCGACGATCCCTCCTCCATCGCCGCCGGACCAGATGGGACACTGTGGTTCACGAACCAGGGGAACAACTCGATTGGGTCCATCACGACCTCTGGTGTGGTCTCGAACTACACCGATCCGAGCATCGACTACCCGAGTGGTATCGCCCTCGGGCCCGATGGTGCTCTGTGGTTCACCAATACGTACGGCGGTACGATCGGGCGGATCACGACCGCGGGGGTGGTGTCCAGCTACAGCGGTACTGGTATTGACGATCCCATGGGGATTACTGCCGGACCCGATGGAGCGCTTTGGTTCACGAACTACCAGCCGTTTGGTGGCTCGATCGGAAGGATCACGACGAGCGGAGTCGTTACCAACTATACGGGCAACATCGCTAATCCGGACACCATCACCGTGGGCCCGGACGGAGCCCTCTGGACCACCAATACCACAGACGTAATCGGAAGGATCACGACGAGCGGCATCTCGACGCTCTACTGGGACATGGGAATCCGTGCTGCGAGAGGCATCACAGCGGGGCCCGACGGAGCCCTTTGGTTCGTCAACTCCCCCCATCATTCCCAGAACACGATCGGGCGCATAACGGCTGTACCCAGTGTTGTTCTCTCGCCCGACACCGGGCCGCCGGGCACGCCGGTGAACGCGAGCGGAGGGGGGTACACGCCGGGCGAGCAGGTGAAGGTCAGCTACAAAACCGGACTCACGAGCCCCAAGTCGGCGAGAATCTGTGTTTCCGCCGTTAACCCGGATGGCACGTTCAGCTGCACGGGTGACATACCGACGTCGAGCGCGGGTGCAACCAGCGATCACACGGTCAAGGCGGAGGGGATGATATCGCTTGCCACCGCGAAGACAACGTTCGCGTTGACGGCGCCAGCCACGTAGCGACGACACCGCAGGCGATCTCCGTATTGGGAGCACCGTACTGGCGCCGGAGAGTCGCGATGAGCGCTAGAGATGTCGCGAAGCCTTCCCACATTTCAGTGACCTTAGTGAAGGAGCCGCGCAACGGACCTCGTTCCTGTTTCGAGCGAGCTGGACCGCTCCGTGCAACAGCGTGCAACAGCGCGATTTGTGCCTGTTTCGTGCAACAAGCCACGACAAATAGGGACCAATAGCGAATACCAGCGGTTACATATGAAATGAGTTGAACTGGGCTTTTCCGCTTTTTGGCAGGTCGCGGGACACCCCTTGAGGGGCTTCCCAAGCTGTGAACGCGAGTTCGATTCTCGTCGCCCGCTCTCGTCCAACATTGCAGGTCGAAGTCGGTATTTTCATTGTCCAGCACGGGGGTTCAGTCGCGCAGAACACCGCTCGGCCCCAGCGTGCTCCGAATGGCTCGCCGTTCTCAGCTACTCAAAACTGACCCGCGCCCTTGAAGCAGACGGAGTCCGTCCTCCACCCGTTGCGGTCAATCCCGGGCTTCCTCGGGCGCACCCGGTTCTGTCCTGTTACCCCATGGACTTTGCTCCGTCGATGGCCTCGCGGATGATGTCAGCGTGACCGGCGTGTTGGGCCGTCTCAGCCACGATGTGAATGAGTGCTCGACGGGCGGACCAATGCGCCCCGGGCTCAAACCACGGGGCCTCGGGCAGCGGGTGGGATGCATCGAGTGAAGGCAGCGCGACGACTACCGCGTCGGTGAGTTGAGCAACGGCCTCGTAGCGAGCGACCAGGTCCGCCAGCGCCTCCTCGTCCGCCATGCGAAAGCCGGCGGCATGGGCCTCATAGGCGGCCTTGTCGGTGGGACCTTGAGCTCGTGGGCCCTCCTCGATGAAGCGGACCCAGCCCTCTTCGACGAGCGTGACGTGCTTGATGACGCCTCCCAGGCAGAGCTGGCTGGCGGTGGGAGTCAGCCGAGCTTGGGCATCCGACAAGCCAGAGACGGTGCGGAGCAGGAGGTTCCGATGCTCCAACAGCGCGTTCATGAGGTCGCGCCGCTCGAGGTCGGTGATTGTGGTGGACGTCATGAGCTAGTCCTTTCATTGGGGCTGATTTCGGTCATTTGGGCTGATTTCGGCACCCTACGACCATTAGCGGCCAGTTTCTGGCCTAAATGCCGCGATACTGGCCAAGATGACAACGCCAGGGACACGCACTCTCCGCCTGCTTTCCCTGCTCCAGTCCCGGCGCTACTGGGCTGGGACCGACCTGGCCGCTCGCCTCGAGGTCTCGCCGCGAACGCTCCGTCGTGACATCGACCGCCTACGAGACCTGGGCTACCCCGTCGAGGCGCGTCGTGGGGTAGACGGTGGCTACCAGCTCGCGGCGGGCGCAGTCCTTCCTCCCCTCTTGCTCGACAACGACGAAGCGGTCGCCATCGGCGTCGGGCTGCACTCGGCGATCCAGGCAGGCTCGGTTGTAGGCATCGAGGAGTCCTCGCTGCGAGCGCTCAGCAAGGTGATCCAAGTGATGCCCACTTCGCTCCGGCGCCGAATCGACGCACTTGCCGCGATGACCGTTTCTCTTCCATGGCAGGAGTCCGCCGCCAGCGTCGATGCGGTTGTCCTGGTCTCGGTGGCCCAGGCCTGCCGGGACGGCGAGCGCCTTGAGTTCGACTACACCGATAGCGGTGGTGCATCGAGCACCCGCACGGTGGACCCGCACCGGCTGGTCCTGCTGGGGAGACGCTGGTACCTCGTCGCATGGGATCTGACCCGATTCGACTGGCGTACCTTTCGCCTTGACCGACTGGCTGAGCCAAAGGTCACAGGGGCCCTTGCCATCCCTCGCCAACTGCCCGCCGAGAACGCCGCTGAGTTCGTCCGGTCCAGTATCGAGAGTGTCCCGTCGCGGTACCGAGTCGACGTCCTCATCGATGCCCCATCAGCCGTCGTCCGGGAGCGTGTTGGCCCGTGGGGCACTCTTGAAGATGTCGGGTCTGAGCGGTGTCGATTCACCATGACATCGGATTCACTTGATTGGCCAACGCTGGCCCTGGGAAACGCTGCCGCCGAGTTCGAGGTGTTGTCCCCTTTGGAGTTGCTGGAGCACCTCCGAGACCGTGCAAGCCTTTTCGGACGTGCCTCGGAGCGAGACGGCCGGATTCAGAACGGCGACCCCGGGGCCGACTGAGCGCCACTCCGCCTTCCGCTTTCTGCCGCGACCAGCGTCTCGATCTACACCGGTCATTGCGTTTCGTTCCGACCAACTCCCGAGTGCCGGTCGGTCCCGCTGCGGTGAACGGTTTCCGCCAGGCAACAGTCGCGAGCGAACGGAGTGGAAGTGCCTTGTCAGTGTGCGTGGCCGAGAAGCCGCCCGGGACTCCGTCGCAACAGCGTGCAACAAGCCACGAGATGACTTTCTGCGCGAGGTTCGCAAATCAGCAAGTGGCATTTGCGCGCACAAAGAATGAGTTCGTTCTCCAAGAACCTACCAGTGCCCTTCAAAACTATGAGTATCAACTACTTGGGCTGGGTGCGCGAGCAATTGCCGTTCTCTGCTGCATAGCCGAGCACGCAGTCGATCAGTAGTCCCGCCTTTCTCAGACATCGCTGGACCAGCCGAGAAAGGAACGGACATCAGGCTGACTTTTTGGCAGATGGTGCTCGCAGCGCACAACGAACGCCCTTGACCAATTCGGCGATGGGAAGGGCGGTGGAGCGATGCGATGCGAGCGCCAAGGAAATACTGGCTGCCGGCAAGTCGAAAATAGGGAGCTTCGTTAGCGATCTCAAACGAAGTTCGCTCACCAATGCTGCTTGCGGAGCCAGAGCGACGTAACCGCGCTCTCGTGCCAATTGCACCGTCGCGGGCACTGGCGAAATCGTGCTGATCTGGGCGTCATTGGGTAGCTGCTCGAGAAAGGCATCAACCCCCTCACCCCACGGGTACACGGCAAGAGGATGGTCGCTCAGATCAGCAAGCCTGGGTCGGCGTCGGCTCATCAGTGGGTGGTCTGGGGCGACTGCAGCCACCACCGGGCTGGCACCGAGCGACCGCAGCACTACCGATACCGGGTGGGGGCAGGGTGCGAGGAAGCCAAAGTCGGCTTCTCCGGTATCGATGGCTCGGACAACGTTGGGGCCGTGATCGTACGAGACCGACAGCGGAAGGTCGGCGGCCTCAAAGGCGTCAATCACCACAGGAAGCAGTACGGGCGCGTAGGACGCTGAGAGCAAAGCGCGAATCGGTGTCTTGTAATCGGTGGTCCGTACGGCCGACTGCGCGTCCGCGATGATCTGGAGTGCGCGACGAGCGTGTGGGATGAGTCGTTGGCCGGCGGGCGTCACAACTACCCCACGGGCCGACCGTCTGAAGAGCTGCCGCCCGGTCCCTCGCTCCAACGCTGCAATCCGATTCGACACGGATGGCTGCGCAAGGCCCAGGGCGCTGGCGGCGCGTCCGAAGCTCTGGTGCTCCGCAGCCGCAAGGAACACGCGTAGGTCCTCGAAATCCATCGTCATAGCCAAATGCTATGACACATCTAGCGATCAAGGGGCTAGTGCTGTGACCGTGGAGCGGTGAAGATGCATTTCCATGGAGACGACTTATTGGCAGAGTGCCGCCGACGACGAGGCCATGCAGGACGAACACTTGTTCATTTGGCGGGCGATGATCGAAACAGTCGACGTAGACCTTTCTGCCAAGAGGGTTCTTGACGCTGGCTGCAACCGCGGCGGCTTCTTACGCCTTCTCGCTGATCAACACAACATCGCCGAGGGTTTGGGCTACGACCCGGCGACTGGGGCCATTGACGACGCCCGGAGGATGGCAGGACAACGGCCTCTTCGGTTCGAAACGAAAAGTTCAGTCCCTGAAGAATGGAGAGGGTTCGACGTGGCCTTCAGCCACGAAGTCCTCTACCTGCTCCCCGATCTCGTTGGGCACGCCCGTGCCATACATCACTCCCTTCGTCCAGGAGGCGTCTACTTTGCCGTGATGGGCGTCCACACTCGTAGCCCCCTGATGGTCGAGTGGCACGGCGCTAACGCCGAGAAGCTTCGATTGCCACCCCTCTACGACGTCGACGACGTGATCACCACATTCTTGGACAACGGTTTTGAGGCATCGGTCGCGCAACTGACCGTTGGCTTCGTGCCGATCACAGGTCTCGGGCACCACGGAGGAAGAGGAGAAACGCTCGACTGGCTTACCTACTACTCCAACGAAAAGGTGCTCTTCCGTTTCACTTGCCAGAAGGAGTCGACGTCTGATGAGTAAAGCTGACGACATCTCCTCGACGGGTTGTTCAGGTTTGAAAGAGCTCAGACAGCGACAAGACGGGGGCATAGAACAAGCAAGGAGTGGGCATGCCCGAATCGGATGGTGAATCCCTCGCGACAACGCAAGATGGTGGCTCGGGCGTCGATGACCTCTTGGCCAGCCAAATCGACTACTACCGGGCTCACGCACCGAGGTATGACGACTGGTGGCGCCGAACGGGCAAGCACGACCTTGGCGAGCACTACCGGCTGCGCTGGGAATCTGAGATAGCGGAACTCGACGCCATCCTTGCAGCCTTCGCCCCACTCGGAGACGTTCTCGAGTTCGCTGGGGGAACCGGTAACTGGACGGCCAAGCTCGTCCCGCTCTCAGAGTCCGTCACCGTCGTCGACGCTTCGCCCGAGGCGGTCGCCATCGCTCGAAGCAAAATGAGCAATCCTCGCGTCAACTGGCTTATCGAGGACATCTTCGATCACAGGCCACATCGGCGCTACGACACCGTCTTCTTTTCCTTCTGGCTAAGCCACGTCCCTCCCGAACGTTTCGATCAGTTCTGGGACCTCGTGAGTCAGTGTCTGGTTCCCACTGGTCGAGTGATCTTCTTCGACAACGCACATCCGGCGCTGTCACGTGACCTTTCCGAGCACAAGACACTCTGGTCAGTATCGACGGAATCGACTCTCGTGGGCATCGACAGTCGTACTGATCTAGTGACCGGGATCAGTTCGCGGCTGGCTGCCGATGGGTCGACGTACGACCTCGTGAAGATTTGGCGTAGCCCCGAAGGCCTGGAGTCACAAATGTCCGCCCTTGGCTGGGCTATCGAAGCCAATACCACGGAGACCGCGTTTCTCTACGGCCATGGACAAAGGCCGAACCACTCCATCGACGGATAAGCCTCGAGCCCGACGGACCACACCCAGGCAGTAAGTCGGGCGGTGAATGTACCGGTGAGCCAACGCAATTGGAACTGATTCCAGTTCCGCTCGGGCACCTGGTGGGCACGAAACTCGGAGCGAAAATGCGAGAGGGGCTGAAAACGTTTGCGTGCTCAGAACGCAGCGGGAATATCAAGTCCCACTTTTCCCGCCGAATCCATTTTTGGACTTCCCAACGTTTTGACGTAAGTCGAACCACGGATCAAGTGCCTGGGTGGTTCGTCGTTCTGGAACATCCCGACAGAATCCCGCCTCCTCTTCCGCTCTCCGTAAGGCATAATCGGTTGTTCAAAGGCGCGTAATCCGATCGTTCGAATCGCCGGAGGAACCAATCTGTGGCAGGTACGTGGCGCGAGCCTTACGAGACAGAACGACTGCGGCTTCGCCCACTGGCCATCAGCGATGGTGACGCGCTCCACCCTCTCCAGCACGACGCCGAGATGATGAGGTACTTCGGTGGCCCGTATCGACGTGAACAAACGGACACCTGGCTCGAATGGCACGTCGCGATGTGGGAACAGGAGGGCTACAGCCACTGGGCCGCTGAGCTGAAAGAAGGAGGGACCTTCGTTGGTTGGATCGGCCTGACCAAGGTGTGGGAGCCAAACGAGATACTGCCGGCAGTCGAGGTGGGATGGTTCATCGACCGTGGGTACTGGGGCAATGGCCTAGCCACAGAAGGTGGCCGACGCTCATTGACCTTTGGGTTCGAGGATCTGGGTCTCGACCGAATCATTGCCAGGTACGACCCCGACAACCTCGCCTCGGGGAAGGTCATGGAAAAGCTCGGGATGCGCCACCTTTGCGATATGCCTCGGAGCAATCCGGTGGGAGTTTCTCGCATCTATGAGCTGCAGGCAGATGACCTCCCCTGAACGGGCAAAGGCTACGGAAGCCAAACACCCACATAACGCAGGAATCACCCTCGGGTCCGCTGTATCGCCGCTCACGAAGCCGCACTCGCCGCCGAGTCGATTGGGACTCAGATACTCGGATTCGTTTGCTGTCGGAGGATTTGTGTCGCCCCCAACGCGCGCGGTTGTGGACAGCGCGAAGTTCCGTGTAACCGGCCGACTCGAACCCCTCTGATGGAAGAATCATGAACAGACAGGAGTCAGAAGCAAAGGCAAGTGGCCAGGTGCGAAATGTGACTCAATCGCGCAGGACGTCGGCGACCCGTTCGGACGCGGTGAGCTCCGAGGCCTCGAACGGTCGCTGAGTCAGTTCCTCGGCGAGTAGGATGTAGCGGCCAGCGGTCGCGATGCGGACCTCGTCAGTTAGGACTGGTGGTTCTCCGTCGCCGCGGAACCCTCGCTCTACCATCCACTCTCGCAGCGGCTCCTTGTCGAGTGCTCGCTGATCCTCCCTCTTTCGGAAAAGCTCGTCGTAAGTATCTGCGTACCAGTAGCGGGAGCTGTCAGGCGTGTGTACTTCGTCCATGAGCACGATCTCGTCACCGAGCAGACCCAACTCGTACTTCGTATCGACCAGGATCAGGCCGCGTTGGGCTGCGAGTTCGGTGCCCCGAGCGAAGAGACGGAAGCAGACGTCGGCGCACCGGTCGAATAGGTTCGCGGTCACGAGACCCTCCGCGATTGCGTCGTCGCGACCGAGGTTTCGATCATGCACTTCGAACTTGGTCGTCGGGGTCAGGATCGGAACATCCAACCGCTCGTTCCTGCGAAGCCCGTCGGGTATCAGGTTGCCGGCAACGTTCCCGCGCCCGCCTCGTAGTTGAACCACAACGATGTCTTCGTTACCCCAGTGATGTAGGCGCGAACGACGAATTCAAGCGGTACCGGAGTGCACTCGCGGACGCGCACGACGTTGGGGTCAGGGACCTCCAGGAGGTGATTCGCGACGATGTCGGAGGTGGCGTCGAACCAGAAGTTTGCTATCTCGTTGAGGACCTGCCCCTTGAACGGGATTGTCCCGAGGAATCGGTCGAACGCCGACAACCTGTCGGTGGTCACGATGGTGCGAACGTCGCCGTCGACGTAGCTGTCACGTACTTTGCCCTCGTGACGGACACCAAGATGACCGAAGTCCGTTCGGTCGAGCGTGCCCCGCAGTTCCCTCGCAAGCCTCTCGTCTGAGAACACCGGCGCTCCTTCTCCGATCCGCAGCGGTGATTCCATGACGTCCTCCCTCTCGATCATCCGGTCCATTGCGTCGACTCGACTCGCCGCCTGCCGAGCGGCCTCCGTCAGGCGTCGACGGTGCTCGACCAGCCGCGCCCGTCGTACTCCTCGATCAGTTGCGTCGATGATGACGGCGACATCCTCCAACGGCATGCCGACATCCCGCAGCGCGGCGAGGGTGCGTGCTCGCGACAGTTGGCCCAGCCCGTAGCGGCGGTAGCCGGTGCGATCATCGACCTCGACCGGCACGAGCAAGCCGACTTGGTGGTAATGCCGCAACGTCTCAACTGTCAGCCCCGAGAGCTCCGCGAACGCGCCGACACCGACCAACTCCCCTGAGTCCACACCAGCAGTATCCAACCCTCTGCCGCCCGAGAGTCAAGGCGGGACCGTTCTGCCAGTGATACTCCGACCCAGAAGCGGAGCGACAGTTGCACCTGTGAGCCATACTGCCGGGTTCGCGAACTCCCTCAGGAATGCTCTGATCGAAGTCCACTCTCGAGGCGAACTCGTCGTTCGTGGAGTTCCGAACCTCATCGATGCAGTGGAGGTGAACCACGTCTGCGCTGGCCGTGGTGCGGTTGGGTCGACCATGGCTTGCAAATTCGGGTCAAGGGCTAACTTGGCACCCGTGCAGGCAAGCGGGTGGCACAACGGCACTCCGAGGAGTTCCGGAGCCGGGTACGGCATCAGGATCTCGAAGGCCGACCGGGACCGTTACTTCGTGCCCGGCTGGGACAACGTCCGGCTCGAGTTCCCCGACGGCCAGCGGGTCGAGGTCGAGCTCACGAGGTCCTTCTGGAAGCCCGAGACAGTGAGTGCCGAGCTCCGCGACGCTGCCATCGGCCGATGGCTCATTGCGCAAGGGGCAGCCCCGTGGCCGAAAGGGTCCCCACCACGGCTGGTCCTCGCGGCCCTCGGTCCAAAGTGTTTCTCGGTGACGCCTTCGGACTGAGCGACTTCGGCGAGCCCGCCCGCAATGGGCCGTGACGGCACCGGCCCACCCTGACACCACTGCGACCGCTCCTGGCCGTAGCGACAACGCATCGATGTAGTGCACGGGCGAATGCGGTCGAGGCATATGCCGCCTGTCAAAAACGGCCTTCATCTGCGAATCTCCGGTGGTCCGGACCTGCGTCGATCCGTTGACCTCACGCTCCTCCAGTCGGAGTTGGGCTCGGACATCGCAACCAGCGGCACGCGGCGATACCTTTCAGAGGGGAGAATGCTGGAGGTCGAGACCATGCCCGCAGAGTTGTTCCAGCGCCATCGCGTCATCGACGTCGATACGCACCTGACCGAGCCGCCCGACTTGTGGACGTCACGGGTGTCGTCGAAGTGGGGTGAGGCCGTGCCCCACGTCAAGAACGTGCGCGGTACCGACTACTGGGTGGCCGGCGGCAACTTCCTCAACTCCCCGGGCAACACGGCGATCGCCGGCTGGCCGGGCTACGTGCCGGATGGCCCGAGAACCTACGACGAGATCCCGCCGTCGGCTTACGAGGCCAGCGCTCGCCTCGCGCACATGGACGACGAGGGCATCTACGCGCAGGTGCTGTACCCGAACGTCGCTGGCTTCGGATCGGCGTACTTCCTGAAGCTCGGTGATCGCGAGTTGGTCACGGCGTGCGTGCGCGCGTACAACGACTTCCTCGTCGAGTGGGCCTCGGCCGACCCGTCTCGCCTGATCCCCGTGATGTCCACTCCCTTCTGGGACTTGGACTTCGCGGTCGCGGAACTCGAGCGCTGCGTCGAGAACGGTCACAAGGCGGTGAACTTCTGCAACCACCCCGACTCGCACGGCGAGCCACCGCTCTCGGACCCGCACTGGGACCGTCTTTGGGCTGCCGCACAGGCCGCGGAGGTCCCGATCACCTTTCACATCGGTGGCGGCGACATCACAGCGCCGTTCGCCAAGGATCCGCACCTCAGCTTCGAGGCGAAGTTCCCCAAGATCTCTGCACTCATGATCATGGACAACATCGAGACGCTCGCCGACCTCGTCTTCGGTGGCGTGTGTCATCGCTTCCCGGAGCTGCGCTTCGTCTCGGTCGAGTCGGGCATCGGCTGGATACCCGGCGTGCTCGAGACCTTCGACTGGCAGTGGGGCAACAGCGCGATCCGTGAGGCGCATCCCGACTACGACCTACTGCCATCGGAGTACTTCCGCCGTCAGATCTACGGCTGCTTCTGGTTCGAGGAAGCCGCGGCGCGTTTCGCCATCGAGCAGCTTCCCGGACAACGTGCTCTTCGAGACCGACTTCCCGCACCCCACGTGCCAGCATCCCGGACCAGCCAGCATCGGAGCGTCTCCCGGCGAGTATGCGACGAAGGCCCTTGACGGTCTCGCGGATGACATCGTCGCCAAGGTCTTGCACGACAACGCGGCCTCGCTCTTCGGCCTCGCCTGAAGGCAGCCGGTTCCGCCGGATGGTGTGATCATCTCCATCTGAGGGGGAGCTAGCCGGGCACGACCATCAGCGTCAATACCTGAAGAACCACGTATCGGGCGGATCCGGTCCCGAATCTGGCCTCGATCACCACTTCGGATGAGCCGATCTTCTTTGCCTTTCCGGAAATGGTGGCGGTGCCATCGCCATTCTCGGTAAAGACGAGCTTTCGAGGTAGGGCCCCGGTCTCGGAGAGTTTCGGTGTTGGGGTACCCGTGGTAATCACCATGAACGTGAAGGGCTGGCCGACCGTTGCGGTCGCCTTGTTGCTGCTGGTGATGTCCTGAGGGGTCGGCGACAGCTCGACTGCGCCGATATCGCATTGGTTTGCCTCAGGACCTGCGACGCCGCGCTGATCGGTACTCGGACACAGCGTGGCTCCGTCGGCTCTCGTTCCCACTGGGATGTCATTGAGGAGAGGGCTGCCGAGCGCCGGCTCCTCGGTGTCGGTGGGACCACCGTTGTTTTGGAGCGGTCCGAGATACGGCATGGCGTCCGAGTAGCTGTGACCGCCAGTCGAAAAGCCACATGATCCGTCGTCGTCGAGGTTGTAGCCGGCATCGGTGATGACGCCGGAGCAATCGGAAGGAGAAGTATCTGCCACCACTGTGCCAGCGAGAGCAACGGAACCGCGGGCGTTCTTAATTCCACCGCCGTGGTTGTCTGTGTCGTTGTGGACGAGCGTGCTCGCCGTAACCACAAGCGACGCCGTTGACCCTTCGTTGAGGATCCCGCCGCCACCTTCACCACCTTGATCCCCGACCGCATTCTCTGAGATCGTGCTGTCGGAGACGTTCAGCGAGCCGGCGTTGTCGATTCCGCCTCCACCTCCCTCGTTGCTGTTGGAGGAAACGGTGCTGTCAGCGACGGACATGGTGCCGCCGTTGTAAATTCCACCTCCTGGTCCGTTGTTCGACTTGTTGTCCGAGACGGTGGTGTCGGCGATGTTCATCGTTCCCTTGTTGTAGATGCCGCCGCCACCCCTCTTGTTCGTGTCGAAGTTTTTCGAGATCTCGGAGCCAGTGACCGTGACCGATCCTGCGCTGCTGTCGATTCCTACGCCGAAGTTGCGAGACACCACGCTGCCGGTGACACTCAGTGTTCCAGTGTTATCGATACCGCCGTCAACGTCGTTGGAAGTGACGGAGCTATCAACCACGGACAGGGTGCCGCCGTTGGATATTCCACCCGTGCCGTTGTTGTGCGAGACGGTGCTGTCAGAAATGGACATGGTCCCAGCGTTGTTATTGATGCTGTCGCCAGTGCTGTTGATCGCCTCGTTGTCCAAGCTTCTGGAGCCCGTGATCGTCACCGACCCTCCATCGCTCTCGATCGCCGCACCACCGAAATGGCCGACGTTTTTCTTGAACGTGCAGGAGTTGATGGTCAGCTGTCCCCCGTTGTCGACCGCTGCCCCACCCGTAAAGTTGGATTCGAATCCCTTCATGGTGCAGGCGCTCAGTGACGCCGTGCCTTCATTGTCAATGCCCAGGGAGAAGTCGTCGTTGAGATTGGCTCCGTTTCCCGTCATGGTGCAATTGTTGATTGCGAGCGTGCCATCATTATCAATGGCCTCGACCTGTTGTTGACTGGGATCGTTTTGCATCGCGCAGTCACTCAGACTCAGCATTCCCTCGTTGGTGATGCCCAAGTATTCATTCTGGATGGAAAGGGCCGACACGCTGACATCGACGTCCGGATCGACATTGAACATCACTTGGTCACCACTTTGAGGGCCATCGAGCTGCAACGCACCGACGCCTGGACCATCGATAGTGAGCGGAACCGTGAGGTCGATGGTCGACGTGATGGGTATCGTCGAGCACGTCAGCGAGAAGTTGATCAGGGAACCAGCGGCGGCATCCGCCACCACGCCGGCGAGAGAGCCCGGCCCGCTGCTGTTGCAGTTCATGACGGTCAACGTGTCGGCACTGGCACCAGTGGCGGAGAAAATCATGGCCACCGCGAGGCCTGAGCTTGCTATCAGCGTGGAAAGCCCGACTCGGAAGAGCGTTGTGGTTCGAAATCGGAGGTAACGGGTCGAGCTGGTGGCGCGCATGAGTGGCCCCTTCTCCGGCCGAGACCAATGACTCCGCCTACGAGTTCGATCCCGCAGTCAATCGGCTGGAACTCGGTGATGCTTTCAACCCGAACGAAAATAGTACGGAGAGGAGCCCTTCGCTAGGGCCGTCCTGACGAATCTGGTCAGCCCTCCACTGGCCGACTTCCTCGCTCACCCTCCCAGAAGGCCGGACTCTTTTGCGACCTCCACCAGCACGTCATCGAGCCTCCGACCGAGAACCCACCCGACGTACACGGCGAAGTGCACGACCAGTTCCTGGAGTTCGTCATATGTCAGCTCCTCCATGGAGAGCGCAGCGGAGAGATGTTCTCGCACTTCAGCGTCGGCACCGACGGCGGCGCTACAGCAGATGCTGATGATCCGCCGGTCGCGGCGAGTGAGATAGCTGTCTCTCGTCCAGATCTCTCCGTAGAGGTAGTCCAGAGAGGCGTCCCTGCGGAAAGCAGTGATCGGCGGTGGCGGTGGTGACCCATGCACCTCCTGGTACGCCGCATCACCGCGCACGTGCCTTTCCTCCGGAATAACCGGATCCGTCCAGGGCACGAAATCCAGCGGCGGGACGGTTTCGCCTCGCTCCTTCGCCATCTTCATTATTGAGGTCATGCCGTACGCAGTCAGCACGGATGCTTTCGGCCAGCCCAGCTGTGTTGCGAAATGCAGGACGAACTCGTCGAACTCTTCGTTGCTGATGTCACCACTGTTCAAGGCGGCCCATACGTGCGATTCAATCGGAAACGCAGAGTCGATTGCCCCGAGGCACGACAGAGTGATCCACCGCCGATCGCGTGCGGTCAGGACGCCTCTGCGCCACATCTCGCCGAAGACGAAACCGATGACGCCCGCGTCGATGTAGGCCGACATCGGCTCCGGGCTCGGCGTCGTCATGATGCGCTCATACTCCGACCGGGCTGCGGCCTGGCGAGCGTCTCGATCAGTCCATTGCTCCATGTGATTGCCTTTCTCGGTGTACTGGCACTGAAGAGCTGAGTGGTGACACGAAGGCCGGAGGCCGCCAGATCACCCGCCTGCGGGCACCGACGATCGGAGCGCGGCGACCAAGCCACCGTCCACCCGCACGTCACACCCGCTCAGAAAGCGAGCCCGAGGGCTCACGAGGAACTCGACGACGTCTGCGATGTCCGAATTTCGACCGGGCAGCTCGGGAGATCCCCCGTCTGCCGGAGCTGTCACCGGAGTGAGGCCAATGAGGCCGCGCTTTCCCTCGTTGTCGCGCAGTTCGAGACGGCCCATGGGGGTATCGATGAGCCCCGGCGACAACGACACCACGCGACCACCCTTGGCGCCCCAGACGGTGGCAACCCGTTCGCAGAGCCGAATGACGCCGCGCTTGGCCATCGAATAGGCCATGCCCGGCGTGAGTGGCGACCCCAGCGCTTCCTCCAGCCGACCGCGCAACCCGACCGCGAGAGGTTGGTCGAGCACCAGGTCAACCGCAGGCGGGAACACCATCAGGTGTCCGGCGATCGAAGCCGCACAAATGGCGACACTGCCTGGTTTGGCGCTCGTCGCCAGAGAATCGACCAAGATTGCCGTTCCCACCAGGTCGACCTGCAAAATGCGATCGACGTCGTCCATCGTGGGAGAGACGCCGGCGAGGTGGACCAGGTGCTGGAGACCGCCCAGCCGCTCGACACTCTGGGCCAGGCCCGCGATGTCGGAGGGTGATCCCAGGTCAGCGGTCGAGGTGACCGCATCCGGAGCGAGGGCACGCGCCGCATCGAGCGCGCGCGGATCGATGTCGACGAGGAGAAGGGGGCTCACACGCAGAGCCTGCACGCAGGCCAGCCCCATACCGCCCCCCGCTCCGGTGATGACCGTGACGGCCACTAACGAACTCCGGTTGACCGAGGTCGTGGGTCGCTCGCCCGGCCTCCCGAGGCGGAGGTCGGCAGACCCCCGGCGTGTCTCTTCCGAACTGCGTTTCCGAGCATGGTGGCCGAGTTCGTGTGCAATTGCCCCCCTGAGCAAGTCGGTTGTACTCTAAGACACTGTTCTTAACTCGTAAAGTACTGCTCTTATCCGAGAGATGATCGGCAGGTGGTCTGAGGATGACGATGACGACGGCAATTCGGCCCTCGACAAAGGAGCAGATACTGCTCGCCGCAGAACAGCTGTTCGCCGAGCGCGGCTACGAGGGTGTCTCATTGCGCGAGATCGGCGTGGCCGCCGGAAGCAGCAACAACTCGGCCGTCCAGTACCACTTCGGCACGAAGGAGCAGCTGGTCACTGCGATCTTTGAACACCGTCTCGGCTACATCGACGAGCGTCGAGCGCTCTTGCTCGCCCAGCTTCAGCCGCGAGATTTGCGTGGTTGGGTCGAGTGCTACCTGCTGCCGCTCCTCGAACAGGGCGAGATCGCAGGCAGCCACTACATGTCCTTCATCGCGGCTGTCGAACACCAGACGAAGCTCTTTGACCATCTGCCGGAGCAGTTCTGGTCCAGGACCGAGGAGTTTCGGCGAGAAGTGGGGGCGCTCATGTCGGATGTCCCCGAACCGCTGCGGTCACATCGGATACTCCAGGTCGTCCTCCTAAGCGTTCACGCCGCAAGCTTCCGTGAGCGCGCCAAGGCCAACGGGCTCGAAGTCCTGCCCTTCGCCATTCACGTGGCCGACCTTTTGGACGCGTGGGTCGGCTTCTTGGCCGCACCGGTTTCGGCGGCGGCGCGGGCATCCATCACCGGGCGCTCACGCAAACCGACGACCTGGCCCTTCCTCTTGTAATGCGACGCGTCGGTTTCATCGGCCTGGGCAGCCAGGGCGGACCCATGGCCCGTCGCATCGTGGATGGCGGGTTCCCGTTGGCGCTGTGGGCGCGACGGCCAGAGACACTCGAGCCGTTTGCAGACACCGCCGCGACGGTCGCGGCGAGTCCGGCCGCCCTCGCCGGGACCTCCGAGATCGTCTGTGTCTGCGTCACTGGTGACGACGACGTCGAAGAGGTCGTTCTCGGCGACAATGGCGTGCTCGGTGGCCTGGCAGAGGATGGGATCCTCGTGATCCATTCGACCGTCCACCCACAGACCTGCGTACGGCTCTCCACAGTGGCGTCCGAAAAGGGCGTGGCCCTGATCGACGCGCCGGTGAGCGGTGGCGGGCCTGCAGCAACGCAGGGGAGCCTCCTCGTCATGGTCGGGGGTGACCAAAGCGTGCTCGAGCGAGCACGCCCAGTTCTCGAGACGTTCGGTGATCCGATTCTGCATCTGGGCAAGGTGGGAGCGGGCCAAACGGCCAAGTTGGTGAACAACCTGGCCTTCACCGCTCAGATCGCCCTCGCCCTCGACATCTTCGCTTTCGTCGAGCGGTTGGGGCTCGATCGGGCAGCGATGGCCCAGGTTCTTGGCCGAGGGAGTGGTGGGAGCTTTGCGACCGCGGTGGTTTCGGGTAACGCATTCGACGTCGCTGGTCTCGCGCAAGCCGCCGGGCCGCTCCTGCAGAAGGACTTTCGATTGATAGCCGACGTTGCCCAGAACAATGACGTAGACCTTCCTGACTCCTTGCTCAGCCTCGCAGAAACCAGCCTCTCCACCCTGCGCCCTCCCGAGGCCGACGCGTGATCGCGGACCTCGAAGGGCGCGTTGGGGTCGTCACCGGTGCGGCTAGCGGCATCGGCAAGGCGTCAGCCGCCGCGTTTGCCGCGGCTGGGATGCGGGTCGTCCTCGCAGACGTCAACGACGAACGACTGGCCGAGTCGGTGGAGGAGATCCAATCGTCCGGTGGTCAGGCGTTCGGGATTCGTTGCGACGTGACGAGTGATGAGGATGTGACGGCCCTTCACGAATCGGCCCGCGAGGCGTACGGACCGGTTGACCTCGTCATGAGCAACGTCGGTGTGCTCGTCCTCGGCGAGCCGGCCGAGATCCCCATTGATGCCTGGCAACGAATCCTCGACATCGACCTCCTGTCGGTGGTGCGGGCCATACGAGAATTCCTGCCGGCCATGCTGGAGCGGGAGAGTGGCCACTTTGTGAATACGGCCTCCACTGCGGGCCTCTGGGGCTATGGCGCCGAACGACTGCCCTACGTCGCGGCCAAGGCGGCCATCGTGGCCGTGTCCGAAGCACTCGCGGCCTATGCGCGACCAAGGGGCGTCGGGGTGACCTGCCTCTGCCCGGGGCCTGTGGCCACCAACATCGCCGAACAGGTGACGGTCTACGGCTCTATCGGCTCGCTGTCCGGCCCGCCGCTGGCCGTCCTCGAACCAACGGTGGTCGCAGATCAGGTCGTCGACGCCGTGCGGACAGATCGTTTCCTGGTTCCGACGCACTCGGAGGTGTTCGGAATCCTTCGCCGGAGGGCGGCCGATCCCGACGCCTTCATCGAAGAGATCGTTGCTCAGCGCGCCTCGAATCCCTTCTGACCCTGGGCGCACGGCGCCGTGAGGCACTCTTGCCGCGCGACCGCGATTGCTTCTCACACCAGGCCCCATCGACGTTCGCCGTCGACCCGAGAAGAGGTCGTCCGACTCTGTGTGTCAGATCGGTGGGCCAACACGCTTGAAGTCGTCCCGGCGGCGTCGCGCGGACTGGGACTCTTCATGGCATCCGCAACGGGGTCCGACTCGTTAGAGTCGGCGCGTTCCACCTATGCATTCCGGCACACGAACGCTGCTTCGTACAGCGCCCTGGACCCGTGCGCCGATGCTGGCACTCCGCGAGCCCGCCGTGGCGCTCGTCATCATCGGGGTGGCCTTTGTCATCGGAGTGGTTGCCGCATCGGGACCACTCTTCGATTCGTCCACCGGTTCGGCTGCCTTCACGCTCGAAATGTCCCAGGAGTGCGCACCCGACATGGGGAACACGGCCGTGGGCTCCGGTCCGCTCGACAACGTCGGGCGGACGAACGCGACGTTCTCGGCTCTCTCGTCCCGGCTGCTGCGGATGTCGGGTGCGCCGGCGGACGCATTGGAACCTCCGGCCGTCACCTTGCAGCAACAGATCGCCGTTGGGCGGACACCGAGGCTGTCGGCCTTCGCACAACTGGTGAGCCACACCGGCGGGCTTGGGCAGATTCAACGGGTTGCCGGCGCGGGCGGCAGCGGGGTGTGGATCTCGACCGATTTGGCCTCCGAGTTGCACGTCCGTCCCGGTGGTCATCTGTTCGTCGCCGGCCCGAACGGGCACCCGGGGGTCGGCGGACACCCGGTCGACGTGCGGGTGGCCGGAACGTACCGCTCGCTGGTCGGAACGGTGCTTCCCCCGTTCTGGTGTTCCCTCCAGAGTGTCTTCGGCACGCCGGACGAGAATGCGCCACCGCCGCCGGTCATTCTCACGACCGGACCCTCGCTCACCCGGATCCTGCGCGAAGCCGGGGTCAGCACCCTGGGCTCGTACTACTGGGAGCAGCCCCCGTCGTCGAGGATCGATCTGGACCACGCGGCGCAGGCGGCGACTGCGATTGCCGGCTTCCAGCGCGCTGTGGGCACCGCGGTCCCGCGGACCGGAACGCCCGAGCACGTGCTGGCGGACGGCTACCGGGTGGTGGACCTGGATCCGGACCAGTACGGCTTCCTCGTCCTCCATGCGCAGGCCGTGCAGAACGCCGTCAGCCAAGGGATCGAGCCCGAGATCGTGGCCGGGCTTGTGGTGGGCCTCCTCCTCCTGGGCTCGGCCAGCGTGTTCTGGGCCTACCGACGCCGGACCGAGGTCACACTCCTCCTCTCGCGTGGCGCGGCTCCCACTTCCATCGGCGTCAAGGCTGGTTTCGAGGCCGTCCCCCTCATGGGCCTCGGCGCAGTTCTCGGCTGGGTCGGCAGCGTCGGCCTCCTCGCCCTCGTCGGTCCAAGTTCGGACTTCGGGACGGCAGCGCTCGTCCGCAGTGCCTGGTTCGCCCTCGCAGCCGAAGCCTTGGCGCTCCTCCTCCTCGCCATCATGACGGCGTGTATCACCGGGATGCGGCGGCGGGCGGCGAATCAGGCCCTGCCCCGGCTCGCCAGGTTGCCGTTCGAGCTCATCGGCATCGCCCTGTCGCTGTGGCTCTGGCTGTCCCTCCAGAACGTGTCGCTCGAGGCCGGGGGGACCTCCACGCCCGCCGTGCAGAGCGGATTCCTGATCATGCCGCTCCTCCTCCTGCTCAGCGTCTCGATCCTCTTCGCCCGACTGGCCAGCATCGGCCTGCGACGGGCGCGCCGTCTCACCCTCCGACGTGGGCGTCCCCTCGCTGCATGGCTGGCCGTCCGGCGGCTGGCCGCGGCACCGAGCCTGGGCATGCTCATGGTGGGTTCGGTGGCGCTGGCAGTCGGTGCCTTTACGTATGCCGGCGCCGTCGCCCGTTCGCAGGAATACACCGTGAGAGCCAAGGCCCAGACCCTGGTCGGTTCTACGACCGCCGTGACCGTCCCGCACATCGTCCGCTTGCCCTCCTCACTCACGTCCAGCTCGACCGAGGTGCTCGATGAGACGAGCGCCACCGTCGGGTCTGCGCCGGTGATCGTGCTCGGTGTCGACCCGGCGACCTTCGAGAACGGTGCCTTCTGGGACTCCAGCTATTCGGGGCAGTCTCTCGGCCAGCTCATGCAGACGCTCGCCGCAACGCCGATCTCCCGCCATGTCATCCCGGTCATCGCCGCCGGGCCAGGCGGCGTCAACCTTCGACAGGGACTCTTTCTCCCGTACAGCACCCCAGCCGTTTCGCGCCGGGTGCACGTCGTCGGAGCAGCCTCGACCTTTCCGGGACAGAACGGATCCGACCCGATCTACATCACGACGCGAGCCGAACTGGCGCGTCTCGACCCGGCCGCCTACGACGAGATCTGGTCGAAGGACTCGGCGGCCACCGTGACGGCGGCTCTCAGCAAGGCGGGTATTGGGTTCACGTCGGTGCAGGAGGCCAGCACTGAACTCGGCCAGATTCAGTTCGCCCCGCTGCTCTGGACGTTCGAGGCCTTACAGGCACTCGGCGTGCTGATCGGCATCTTGGCCTTCGCGGGTCTCTTTCTGTTTCTCACGGCGAGGAGCCGTGCCCGCGCCCTGTCGTACGCTCTGGGCCTCAAAATGGGCGTTCGCCGCCGGACCCATCTGACGTCGCTCGTCATAGAGATCGGGCTGCTCTTCGGAGCGGCACTCGTGATCGGCATGGCCACCGCCTGGCTCGCGACGACGTTGGTCAACGATGTGTTGAATCCCTTTCCCGACATCCCTCCGGGATCATTGACCGTGGTTCCCTGGGTCAACATCGGCGTCACGCTGCTGGTGGCGGCCCTGGTCTGGGTCTCGTCGTCCCTGTGGGCCCAGCACGTGACGGAACGGCGCTCGGTAGCCGGAGTCTTCAGGTATGACGTCGACTAGCGCCGCGACGGGGCGCGACGCCGTCTCCTGCCGGGGGATCACCAAGACGTACCGCTCCGGTGCGTCCGAAGTGCCAGCCCTCGTCGAGGTGGACTTCGAGTCGTCGGGCAGCATCACGGCTCTCTTCGGCCCTTCGGGGTCGGGCAAGAGCACGCTGCTCCGGATCCTGGCCGGCATGGAACGGCCCGACGAGGGTGACGTCTACCTCGGCACGACCGGGATCACCGCCTTGTCGAAGAGGCGATTCCGGCGCTTACAGCGCTTCGAGCTCGCGCTCGTCTTCCAGCAGCCGAGCCACAACCTGCTCGACTACCTCACCGCTCGCCAGCACCTGGAGCTGGCTGCCCAGTTCCGCGGACGGGGTGTTGAGCAGGTCGACGATCTGCTCGACCAGATCGGCTTGACCAGCCGGGCCGACAACCGGCCGACGCAGCTGTCGGGTGGCGAGCAACAGCGACTGGCCTTTGCGGCAGCGGTTATCGGCAACCCGCGCTGGGTGCTCGCCGACGAACCAACCGCCGAGCTCGACGCGCTGTCGGCTGGGCTCGTGCTCGACGTCGTGTCGCGCCTGGCCGAGACCTGGCACACCACCTTCGTGTTGGCGTCACACGACCCTGCGGTCCGAACGATCTCCTCCAGGGTCGTGACTTTGCACCACGGACGGGTGGCATGACGGTCGCCATGGGAAGGGTCTTGCTCGAGGCGCGTGACCTTTGCCTCAGCTACCGCAACGGACCTCTCACGGTGACGCCCATCGACCACGTGAACCTGACCCTCGCGACAGGAGAACTGGTTGCCGTCGTGGGGCGCTCGGGTTCCGGCAAGACGACGCTCCTCAGTGTCTTCGGCGGCTGGGAACGGCCCCAGTCAGGGGACATCGACTGGCAGGGACGGACCTGCGACCCGGGTGCACTGCGCTGGGACCAGGCGGCCACCGTGCCCCAGGTCCCCGGACTCTTGGAGGAACTGACCGTCCGCGAGAACATCGCTCTCCCGCTCCTGGTGGGTACCGGCGCGAGTTGGAACGAGGCTCTCTATGGAGAGCGCCTGGACGCGCTGCTCGAGCGGCTCAATCTGGTCGACCTGGCCGACCGGGGACCCAAGGAGACATCGCTCGGAGAACAACAACGGGCTTCCATCGCCCGAGCCCTGGTGTGCACGCCCCAGCTCATCCTGGCCGACGAACCCACCGCGCACCAGGATGCCCACATGCTGTCCCAGGTGGTCGATGCATTGGCTGCGGCAGCCGCCGAAGGGGCGTGTTGCGTGGTGGCCACGCACAGTCCCGAGGTCATCGCCCGGGCGAATCGGGTGATCGAAATGGGGGACACAGCCGCTTCCTGAGCTTGCCGTCGGCAGATCTCTGACTCGCCAATCGAGCCACCAGGTCGAGGCCTACCTTTCCTCGCCGAGCACCTGACGGCCTGTCACGTAGCGGCCTGACGGAGCGCCCGGAGTACGCGTCGCCGCTCTTCAGAGTCCAGTCGCGGAATGAAGAGGCGCCCGTCGAGATGATCCGTCTCGTGCTGCAGGCAGCGAGCCATCAAGCCTGTCCCTTCGACCTCGACCGGCTTCCCATCGGCGTCGACGCCCCGGACGACCGCTCGGGTCCAGCGCGGCGTGGGGGCCCAGATCCCGGGAATGGACAGGCAGCCCTCCTCCTCCTCCTCGAGCTCACCGTCGCTGCTTACGAGCTCGGGATTGACGACATAGCCCTCCTGGTCGTCGACCCGGTACGAGAAGACGCGGAGTTGTACGCCGATCTGCGGAGCGGCCACACCGGCCCGGCCCGGAAGCTCACAGGTTTCTTGGAGATCCTCGACGAGTCGACGGAGTGACGAGCCGAAGTCGGTCACGGGTCGACACGCCTGACGAAGCACGGGATCCCCGTACAGACGGATCGGCCACACCGTCACGTCCGAGCCGGCTTTCGCTTGGGCGCGGGCGCAGCACAGAGCTTCGGCAGCTCCTCGAGCAGTTCGTCGTGCCAGCCGATCTCGGAGGCGAGACGGCCGATGGCGTGGCGCAGGATCAGATCGTCTGACGGCGCCTGATCGGCCCAACCTCGTTCGCGCTCGTGCTTGAAGAACTCGAGTTGGGTGACCAGTGTCCGCCGCCGGTCTTCAACCAGCCCCCGGAGCTCCTCCTCGGCCAGCTCGTCGCTCATCGCCACGGCCAGATCGACCGGGTCGGGCCGCAGTCCCACTTGACGAAACGCTTCGGACCGGAGCGCCTGCAACTCCTTGCGGCCCTCGGCGGTGATTTCGTAGACCGTCCGGGCCGGCCGGTTTCCGTCCTGCTCGGTACGAAGAGCTCGCACGAGGCCCTCGTCTGCCATCCGGTGCAGGGCTCCGTAGAGGGAGCCCGGCCTCACCTCCGACCACAGCTCGGTCCGGTCCAGCCGGGCATCTCGCCGGATTTGATGGCCATACATGGGGCCGTGCCGAGCCAGAGCACCCAGCACGAACAGGCGGGTCGGATTCACCCGGATAGTCAAACATGACTAGTCATACACGACAACACCGCGTGGTCCGATCCGGGGTCCGTACTATTTCGGGCCGGGCGCAACCAGGCTGTACGTCGGCACACTGGGGGCGCCCTGGCTTCCCACTCCGAGCGCCACGCAGACGCCCGCAGACTGACTGAGGTCAGAATGATCCTGGGGGTATCCGTGACGAGACTGCTCTGTTCCCTATGCGCCATAGCGACGGTCGGTTCTGCTCTTCTCGGCGGAGCCAACCCAGCCGGTGCGAGCGGCCACGCCCCAGGCGTCACCCCGACCACCATCACGATCGGCATTCCGTACATCGACCTGGCCACCGTCGACGAGCTCTACGGGCTCCACCTCAACCAGGGCAGCTATCCCGACGCCTACAACGCCTTGATCGAACGCCTCAACGACCGCGGTGGTATCGACGGACGCAAGGTCATCGCCGACTATGCGCCGATCAACCCCGCCGTCCCCACCTCGGGTGCCACGTCGTGCACCCAGCTGGTCGAGGACGACCACGTCTTCGCCGTCCTCAATCCGTACTTCGGGATCTGCTACCTCGAGGCGGGCGTTCCCACCATCAACGGCACGGTGGCGGCGACGGTGTCGGGGCAGGCCGCGCCGAACTTCACCCTGCAGGCGCCGGCGAACGTGTACGACCCGCTCCAGTTGGCCCTGCTGACGAAGATGGGCGTGTTCAAGGACAAGAGGGTCGGCGTCTGGGGCGGACCGACGGACTCGGCGGAGGTGAAGACCGTCGACGCGGCGTTAGCGAAGGACCACGTACGCGTGATCCAGACCGCCTACGACTCGGCGCCCGCCACCGACTCCGTCGGCCAGGCCCAGCAGGACGCGGTGATCGCCCAGCGCTTCGAGAACGCCGGCATCGACGAGGTCGTCGCCGTCGGTCAAGGCTCCGCGGGATGGCCGCTCGACCAGCAGGCCAATCAGAGCACCTACAACCCACCCTGGGTGGCGACCAACTACGACGCGCTCTATGGCTACGCGATCGGGTCGAGCGTGAACCCCGCCTACCTGAAGAACGTGATCGCCACCACGCCCATACCCGCGGCGACCACCGAGTGGAAGGAGCCATCGATCCGCCAGTGCGTGGCGACCATTGCGCAGGAGTCACCCGGTGACGCAATCACCAGCCCCATAGGCCAGTCGCCCTCCGACACGTCCAACCAGACCTACATCGCACCCATGTCCGCCTGCACGAACCTCGGCATGTTCGCCGCCATCGCCAAGGCAGCCGGGAAGGACCTGACCGTTTCAGCCTTCGACAAGGCGGGATTCGGTCTGCACGACGTGACATTCCCTGGCATTGCCAGCGCGGTCTCGTTCGGCCCCGATCGGGCGTACGCCGATGTCCCCATCTACCTGGCCCACTACGACCCGGCGCAGAAGCAGATGCTGATCGCGCCACGCCCCGAGCGCAGCTGAACCTGATGATGTCGCCCAGCTCGGGCGCACCGCCCGGTGACTGCGGACACTCCCCTCCCTGCGCTCCGGTCCAGCGTGTCGGGATGGACCGCCCGCTCACCAAAGGAGTGGGATTACTGTGCAGCGCATGGTGAGCCTCGACTTCCGCACTCGATTCGACAGCGATGTTGCCGGGGTCGACGTCGCTGAGTTCTTCGAGCACCAACTGCCCGAATTGGCGGTCGCGCGTGCCGACCTGGCCGTCCCAGGCGCCCTCGAGTTGGACATCACACCGTTCACGATCGACATGGCCGAGGGTGCGTGGACACTTTCGATCGTCGGCGACGCCATCCGCGTCGCACCGGGGGACGACGGGCGGGCGTCCGTTCGGCTCGATGCGGCCGAGCTGACGGACATCGTGTTCGACCTGCAGACGCCCATGACCCTCTTGACCGCGGGGACGCTCAGGATGGACCGGGGTACCCTCGGCCACTTCCTTGATTGGTGGGTCGTCCTGCGTTCCCTGATCGACGGCTTGGCGGTCCACACCGCCGGCTCGATTGCGTTTCGTGACCGCCGGGGCGACCCGCTCGACCTGAAGACATCCTTCGAGATCGATGACGACCCTGAGGAGGTCGCCCACTTTCTGGCGGAAGCCGGCTATCTCCATCTGAAGAACGTCTTCAGCGAAGCGGAGATGGCTCAGGTGTCGGCGGACATGGACGCGGCAGCGCCGCGCTACGACCCTGACGACGGCCGGTCGTGGTGGGCGCGCACAGCAACCGGTGAACACCGTCCCGTGCGGTTCCAGTGGTTCCACGAGCACAGCCGCACGACGGCCGCTCTGCTTGGTGACGACCGGTTCCTCCGTATTGGTCGCCTGACGGCCGACGGCTACGCGGCACGCACCGAGGGCAATCGGGTGGAGGCCTTGGTCAAGCCCATCGGTGTCGTCGAGGGCATCTCCGACCTGCCCTGGCACAAGGACTGCAGTCTCGGGAGACACTCGTACCAGTGTTGTGGGTTGACCGTGGGCATCTCGGTGACCGGCGCAGACGAACGCTCCGGTCAGCTCGGCGTCGTCGCCGGATCCCATCGGGCCCTGGTCCAGCCCGCCTTCGCCCGACCCAGTTGGGGGCTGCCGGAGATCGGCCTCCCGACCACCACCGGCGACGTGACCGTGCACACGTCGTGCACCATGCACATGAGTTACGCCCCGGTCGACCGGGAACGCCGCGTCATGTACACCGGGTTCTCGCTGCCACCCAGGGGTGGCGATGGGGCTCCCCGCGGCGTCGATCGGCTCTCGCGCGTCCGTGAGCAGGCCCATCGAGTGGTCAGCCAGACACCGGGGCACGTCGCCTGAAGCTCGGCGATCACCGGCCGGCCGCGCCGGAGTGAGCCGCCGCCTCGGCCCTGGTGACAGCGCCGGCGGCGGTGTGTACCGTTTCTCGCCAGGCGAATCATGAACTCCTCCGGCCACGGCGCAGCCGACGGCCCGTGGACGCTGCTCACGCTGGTGGTCGATCGCAGCGCCTCCATGGGCGTCATCAGGGAGGAGATGGAGCGCGGGATCAAGGCGCTCATCGATGAGCAGAGCCGGGGCCAGGACGCGTGCTTCGTGACCCTCACGCAGTTCGACGACGAGTTCGAGGTGGTGGCCGATGG
>CAVQLP010000006.1:0-361274 GCA_963713375.1 uncultured Acidimicrobiaceae bacterium
GCTGCGGCCGGCTGTGCCGTCACCGCGTACCACATCGACCACGGGCTGCGGCCCGGCTCGGCGTCCGAGGCCGACGTGGTGGCCAAGGCGGCGGCCGACGTGGGGGCCCGCTTCGAGGCCCGCACCCTGGTGGTGGCGCCGGGGCCCAACCTCGAGGCCCGGGCCCGGGCGGCCCGCTTCGCCGCCCTGCCCGCCGGCGTGGCCACGGGCCACACCATGGACGACCAGGCCGAGACGGTGCTCCTCCACGTGTTGCGTGGCGCGGCGGCCGACGGCCTGGGCGGCATGGCGCCGGGGCCGCGCCACCCGCTGCTCGGCCTGCGCCGGGCCGAGACCCACGCGCTGTGCCGGGCCGCCGGCCTCGAGCCGGTCTCGGACCCGAGCAACGAGGACGCCGCCTTCGCCCGCAACCGCGTCCGTCACGAGCTCCTGCCCCTGTGCGCGGACGTGGCCCGGCGCGACCCGGTGCCGTTGCTGGCCCGGCAGGCAAGTCTGTTGCGCGACGAGGTGGCGCTGCTCGAGGCCCTGGCCGCCGCCGCGCTGCCCGACCCGGCCGACGCCCGGGCCGTCGCCGCGGCCGACCCGGTGCTGGCCCGGCGCGCCCTGCGGGCCTGGTTGCGCAGCCGCGGGCGGCGGGGGGCACCCGCCCTCGCTGGCCGAGGTGGAGCGGACTCTGGCCGTGGCCCGGGGCGAGGCGGTCGGCACGGAGCTGGCCGGCGGGCACCGGGTGCGCCGCCGGGGCGGCCGCCTCCGCGTCGAGCGGGTCGACTGTCGCGGGCGCCGGTATTAGTGTCACGCCGGTGACCCAGGAGCAGGCCGGTTCGGGGGTTCCGTCCTGGGCCGAGGCCGATGTGGGGCCCGTGCTGGTCGACGCCGGGCGCCTGGCCACCCGGGTGGCCGAGCTGGGTGCGCAGATCACGGCCGACTACGCGGGCGAGCCCCCGCTCCTCGTCGCCGTGCTGAAGGGGGCCATGCTCTTCATGAGCGACCTGTGCCGGGCCATCGCGCTGCCCGTCGACGTCGACTTCATGGCCGTCTCCTCCTACGGCAGCGCCACCAAGACCTCCGGCGTCGTGCGCATCGTCAAGGACCTCGACTCCGAGCTGGAGGGGCGCCACGTGCTCGTGGTGGAGGACATCATCGACAGCGGTCTTACCCTCAACTACCTGCGCCGCTACCTGCACGCCCGCGACCCCAAGAGCGTCGAGATCTGCGCCCTCCTGGTCAAGGAGGGCGAGCAGCGGGTCGAGCTCGACCTCAAGTACATCGGCTTCACCATCCCGCCCGACTTCGTCGTGGGCTACGGGCTCGATGTGGCGGAGCGCTACCGCAACCTGTCCGGGGTCCATCGCTACAAGGGAGGAGATCAGTGAGCGTCGACGTCGAGCGGGTGCAGGCCGCCGTGGCCGAGCTGCTCAGCGCCATCGGGGAGGATCCCGAGCGCGACGGGCTGGTGGGCACGCCGCGGCGGGTGGCGGCCATGTACGAGGAGCTGTTCTCGGGTCTGCACGACGACCCGGCCCGCCACCTCGAGGTGACGTTCGCCGCCGACCACGACGAGATGGTCATGGTGCGCGACATCCCCTTCGCCTCGCTGTGCGAGCACCACCTCGTGCCCTTCTTGGGCAAGGCCCACGTGGCCTACATCCCGGCCGAGGACGGGCGCATCACCGGGCTCTCCAAGCTGGCCCGCCTGGTCGACGGCTACGCCCGGCGCCTCCAGGTCCAAGAGCGGATGACCACGCAGATCGCCGACGCCATCGCCGAGGTGCTCCGACCCCGCGGCGTGCTGGTGGTCATCGAGGCCGAGCATCTCTGCATGTCGATGCGCGGGGTGAAGAAGCCCGGCACGGTGACCGTGACCTCCTCGGTGCGCGGCCTGTTCCGCTCCGACGTGGCCACCCGGGCCGAGGCCATGCAGTTCATCCGGGGCCGCTGACCCGGTGCCGGTGCGAGCGGGGCGGCCGCTCGTCATGGGGGTGCTCAACGTGACCCCCGACTCCTTCTCCGACGGCGGCCTCTACGCCACCACCGAGCGCGCCGTGGCCCACGGGCTCGACATGGTGGCCGAGGGCGCCGACGTCATCGACGTCGGCGGTGAGTCCTCCCGGCCCGGGGCCCAACCCGTCCCGCTCGACGAGGAGCTGGCCCGGGTGGTGCCGGTCGTCGAGGCCCTGGCCGCGAGCGGGCGCCCGCGTCTCGGTCGACACCACCAAGGCGGCGGTGGCCCGGGCCGCGCTGGCCGCCGGGGCGACGCTGGTCAACGACATCTCGGCCTCGCTCGCCGACGTGGCGGCGGAGGCCGGTGCCGGCTGGGTGGCCGTGCACATGCAGGGCGAGCCCCGCACCATGCAGGCGCAGCCCCACTACGACGACGTGGTGGGCGAGGTCTACGGCTTCGTCCTGGAGCGGGCCGCGCCGGGCCCGGGCCGCCGGGGTCGGCGAGGTCTGGGTCGACCCGGGCATCGGCTTCGGCAAGACGACGGCCCACAACCTCTCGCTGCTGCACCACCTGCCCGAGTTGGTCGAGCGGGCGGCCGCCGCCGGCTGTGCCGGGGTCCTGGTGGGCACCAGCCGCAAGCGCTTCCTCGGCGTGCTCGCCGCCGGCGGCGCCGGCACGGCGGATCGCTCCCCGCTGCCGGTGCCCGAACGCCTCGAAGGCTCGCTGGCCACCGCGGCCGCCGCGCTCGTGGCCGGGGCCGGCATGGTGCGGGTCCACGACGTGGCGGCGACGGTGCAGGTGGCCCGGCTGTATGGTCCAGCCGCATGAAGGGCAAGTGGGCTGCCGGCATTCCGCCCCGCAACTTCACCTGGATCATCAAGGACCACCTGGCGGTGAGCGAGCGCCCGGGCGGGTTCGGGGTGAACCACCGGCGGGTGCGGCGTCAGGAGGAGATCATCTGGCTGCGCGTCCAGGGTTTCGGCCGGGTCATCTCGCTGCTGCCCTCGCCCCACAACCTGGCCGCCTACGACGACGAGGGCCTGGCCTGGGCCCATTACCCCCTCGAGCGCACCGGCGATCCCCGAGCGGTCCTGACCTCGTGCTACCACGACGTCGACAGCCTCCCTGGCCGCCGGCCTGCGCATCCTCATGCACCAGGACGAGCTGGGCGACCGCCTCATGGGGGTGGTGGCCGGCTACCTGGTCTGGTCCGACCGCATCACCAGCCAGCCCCAGGCCGTGGCCCTGGTCGAGCACTTCGTGGGCCACGCCATGGGTGAGCCCGGCCGCGAGCTCCTCTCCGAGCTCGAGGGCATGCCCACCCGCAGCCAGTCGGCGTGAGCGACCGGATCGAGGTCCGTGACCTGCGGGTGACCGGGGTGCACGGGGTCCTGCCCGAAGAGCGCGAACGGGCCCAGCCGTTCTCGGTCGACCTGGTGGCCTGGGTCGACCTGGAGGCGGCCCAGCACAGCGACGAGCTGGCCGACACCGTCGACTACGGCGCCCTGGCCCAGACGGCGGCCGATGTGGTCGCCGGCCGCTCCTACCAGCTGCTCGAGGCCCTGGCCGGCCGGCTGGCCACCGCCCTGCTCATCGTCGACCCCCGGATCGAGGCGGTGGAGGTGACGGTGCGCAAGCTGCACCCGCCGCTGCCGCTCGACGTCGGCTCCACCGGGGTGCGGGTGCGGCGCAGCCGCTGATGGCGGCGCCGGTGCGCCGGGCCTTCATCGGCCTGGGCTCCAATCTCGGGGACCGCCGGGCCCACCTGGGCGGCGCCGTGGCCGGGCTGCGCCGGGGCGGCGACGTGGTCGCCGTCTCGCCCCTCTACGAGACCGAGCCCGTGGGCGGGCCCGCCGGCCAGGGCCCGTACCTCAACCTGGTGGTCGAGCTGGCCACCGCCGACTCGCCCCGCCGCCTCCTCGAACGCTGCCAGGAGCTCGAGGCGGCGGCGGGCCGGGTGCGCCTGGAGCGCTGGGGCCCGCGCACGCTCGACGCCGACGTGCTCTACGTGGAGGGCGAGGCGGTCGACCACCGACGACCTCACCGTGCCCCACCCCCGGCTGTGGGAGCGGCGCTTCGTCCTGGCCCCGCTGGCCGACCTGGCCCCGGACCTGGTGACATCGTCCCAGGTGGCGGCCTCTGGTGGCGACGTCGTGCGTGTGGGTAGTCTGTAGCCGTACGTATCCGGATCGTCTGTAGGCGAACGGCACCCGAGAGGGGCTGGAACGCCGAAGGAGGTCAGATGCCTAACTTCCGCATTGTCGGGCCCGGCCGGGCCGGCACGTCCCTCGCCGCCGCGCTGTCGGCGCGCGGCTGGGCCTTCGCCGGTTTCCTGGGCCGCCACGACGACCTCGGCGCGGCCGCCCGCGGCGTCGACGTGCTGGTCCTCGCCACCCCCGACGACGTGATCGCCGAGGTGGCCGCCGCCGTGCGGCCAGTGGCCACGACGACCGTGGTCCACCTCTCGGGCTCCCTCGGTCTCGATGCGCTGGCGCCCCACCCGCTGCGGGCCGCCCTGCACCCGCTGGTGCCCCTGCCCAACGAGGAGGTCGGCGCGGCCCGGCTGCGCTCGGGCGTCACCTTCGCCGTCGCCGGTGCCCCGGCCGCCCGGGCCATGGTCGAGGCCCTCGGGGGCCGGCTGGTCGAGGTGGCCGACGGCGACCGGGCCGCCTACCACGCCGCCGCCTGCATCGCGGCCAACCACGTGGTGGCCCTGCTCGGCCAGGTCGAGCGGGTGGCCGCCTCGGTCGGCCTCGATCTCGAATCCTTCCTCCCCCTGACCCGGGCCGCCGTCGACGACGTGGACGCCCTCGGCGCCGCCGCCGCCCTGACCGGTCCCGCCCGGCGCGGCGACTGGGCCACCCTGAGCCGTCACCTCGACGCGCTGCCCGAGGGCGAGCGACCCGGCTACCAGGCCGGCGCCGCCCTGGCCACCCGGCTGGCCGGCGCCGCCGTGCCGGTGGTGGCGTAGCCGCCATGGAGGTCGTCGAGACCCGCGCCGCCTGCGCCGCCCGGCTTGGCCGAAGCCCGGGCCACCGGCCGCTCCGTCGGCCTCGTGCCCACCATGGGCGCCCTGCACGAGGGGCACCTCTCGCTCATGGCGCGGGCCCGGGCCGAGTGCGACGTGGTGGTCGTGAGCATCTTCGTCAACCCGCTCCAGTTCGGCGACCCCGACGACATCGCCAACTACCCGCGCACCCTCGACGACGACCTGCCCGCCTGCGCCGCAGCCGGGGCGGACCTCGTCTTCGTCCCCTCGGTGGCCGAGATGTACCCCACCTGGCCCGAGCCGCCGGCGACCACCGTCTCGGTGGGCGGGGTGAGCGACGGCTGGGAGGGCGCCTCGCGCCCGGGTCACTTCGACGGCGTGGCCACCGTGGTGGCCAAGCTGTTCGCCATCGCCGGCCCCTGCCGGGCCTACTTCGGCCTCAAGGACTTCCAGCAGCTGGCCGTGGTGCGGCGCATGGCGCTCGACCTCTCGCTGCCGGTCGACGTCGTCGGCTGTCCCATCGTGCGCGAGCCCGACGGGCTGGCCCTCTCGAGCCGCAACGTGCGCCTGGCTCCGTCCGAGCGGGCGGCGGCCACCGTGCTGTCCCGGGCCCTGGCCGCCGGCCGGACGGCGCTGGAGGCCGGGCGAGCGCTCCGCCGCCGCGCTGCACGTCGTCATGGCCGCCGTCGTCGGGACCGAACCGCTCGGTCGAACTGGACTACGCGGCCGCGGTGGACGGCGACGTCGCTGGTCGAGCACGAGACCGTGGTCGACCCCGCCCGGGCCCGCCTGCTGGTGGCCGCCCGGGTCGGACCGGTGCGCCTCATCGACAACTGCGCCGCCCTGAGTACCGCCCACGACGCCGAAGCCGTGCCGCCTGCCCACCCTCGGGTCAGCGCCGAGGTCCGCCAACTCGAAAGGATCGCCTGAGCGATGCGCCGCCGCATGATGAAGTCCAAGATCCACCGGGCCACCGTGACCGGGGCCAACCTGCACTACGTGGGCTCGGTGTCCATCGACACCGAGCTGATGGCGCTGGCCGACATCCTGCCCTACGAGCAGGTGGCCGTCCTCGACATCGACAACGGGGCCCGCTTCGAGACCTACGCCATTGAGGGCGAGCCCGGGCAGATCTGCCTCAACGGCGCGGCCGCCCGGCTGGTCGCCCCGGGCGACAAGGTGATCCTCATCACCTACGCCGAGTACGAGCGGGCCGAGCTCGAGGCGTACGTGCCCCGCGTCGTGCACGTGGACGGGCGCAACCGGGTCATCGACGAGGTCTCGGCCCGCCTGGACGCCGAGCTGTCGGTACCCCTGCCCGACCGGGCGTGACATCCGAGGCCGGGCCCGGGCCCTTCGACGTCCTGGTCCTGGGCAGCGGCGTCGCCGGGCTCTCGGCCGCCGTCCGCCTGGCCGGACCCGGACAGCGCCCTCTCGCTCGGCGTGCTCACGAAGGGTGCGCTCTCCCAGTCGGCCACCCGCTGGGCCCAGGGCGGTGTGGCCGCGGTGCTCGGCGGCGACGAGGACTCGACCGATCTTCACCTGGCCGACACCCTGGCCGCCGGTGCCGGTCTGTGCGACGAGGAGGCGGTGCGCATCCTGGTCGACGAGGGCCCGGGGCGCGTGCACGAGCTCATCGCCCTCGGCGTGGAGTTCGACCGTGAGAGCAGCGGCTCGCTGGCCCTGGCCCGCGAGGGCGGGCACTCGCGGCCCCGGGTCGTGCACGCCGGCGGCGCCGCCACCGGTGCCGAGGTCGAGCGGGCACTGGTCGACGCCACCTTTCGCTCGGCCAGCGCCGTTCTCGAAGGTTGGTTCGCGCTCGACCTCCTCGTCGAGGGCGGCCGCTGCGTGGGGGTGACCGCCCTGCCCCCGCCGGCGTCCGGCGAGCCGGGGCGCCCCGTCGCCGTGCGGGCGGCTCATGTGGTGCTGGCCACGGGCGGTGCGGGCCAGATGTTCTCGGTTACCACCAACCCGTCAGAGTCCACCGGCGACGGCGTGGCCATGGCGCTGCGGGCCGGTGTGCCCACGGCCGACGTCGAGTTCGTCCAGTTCCACCCGACCGCGCTGCACCACCCGGCCATGCCGCGGCCGCTGCTGTCCGAGGCCCTGCGCGGCCACGGCGCGCTGCTGCGCGACCGCGACGGCGAGCGCTTCGTCGACGAGCTGGCGCCGCGCGACGTGGTGAGCCGGGCCATGGCGGCGCGCATGACCGAGCAGGGGGTCGACCATCTCTGGCTCGATGCGACCGGCCTCGAGCGCTTCTCCCAGCGCTTCCCGACCATCGCCGCCTCCCTCAGCAGTATCGGGCTCGATCCCGAGCGCGACTGGCTGCCCATCGCGCCGGCGGCCCACCACCTCTCGGGCGGCGTGGTCACCGACCTGTGGGGTGCCACCGCGCTGCCCGGTCTGTGGGCCGTGGGCGAGGTGGCCTGCACGGGCGTGCACGGGGCCAACCGCCTGGCCTCCAACTCCCTGCTCGAAGGCATGGTCTTCGGGGCCCGCCTGGCCGAACGCATCGCCGCCGGCGGCGGCGTCGAGCCCAGCGGGGCGATGCGGGCCGTGCTCGGACGCGAACCGCTCGACGGCATCGGCTGCACCCTGTTGCCCGCCCGCGCCCCGCTGTTCCGCCCGAGCGGCCCCACCCAGACGGAGGAGGACGCGGGGCTCGGGGCACCCGATGTGACCAAGCTGCGCGACACGTTCCAGCGGGCCATGACCCGGGGCGCCGGCGTCGTCCGCTCCGCCGCCTCCCTCGAGGGCGCCCGGGCCGTGCTGGTGGAGACGGCCGCCGCCCTCGGTGAGCGCAGCACGTCGGTGGCGGCGGGCGAGCTGGGCAACCTGCTCGCCGTGGCCGACGCACTGCTGGCTTCGGGCACGGCGCGCACCGAGAGCCGCGGGGCCCACGCCCGGGCCGAGTACCCGGACACGGAGCCGTCGTGGCGGCGCCGTCTGGTGCACGGCGGGTGAGCGCGGCGCACGCGGAGGACGCCGGCTCGTACGCCGCCGCGGTCGACGAGGTCGTGACCCGCGCCCTGGCCGAAGATCTCGGACCCGAGGGCGACGTGACCGCGGCACTCGTCCCCGAGTCGGCCACGGCGCACTACGCGTTGCGCGCCCGCCAGACCGGCGTGCTGGCCGGCCGGGCGCCGGCCGACGCCACGTTCCGCCGGCTCGGACCCGCGCTGGCGCTGGACTGGCGGCTCGACGACGGCGCGCTGCTCGAGCCGGGCGACACCGTGCTCGAGGTCACCGGCCCGCTGCGCCCCATCCTCACGGCCGAGCGCACGGCGCTGAACTTCCTCGGCCATCTCTCGGGCATCGCCACGCTCACCGCGCAGTTCGTGGCGGCCGCCCACGAGAGCAACCCGTCGGTGGCGGTGCTCGATACGCGCAAGACCACGCCCGGGCTCCGCCTGCTGGAGAAGGCAGCCGTGCGGGCCGGCGGCGGCACCAACCACCGTCTCGGGCTCTCCGACGCCCTGCTGGTCAAGGACAACCACCTGGCCGGTCTCAGCATCACCGAGGCGGTGTCGCGTGCCCGCGCCCTGTGGCCGGGCCATGGCGTGGAGATCGAATGCGACTCGCTCGAGCAGGTGGCCGAGGCGGCGCGGGCGGGGGCCGACGCCGTGCTGCTCGACAACATGGACCCGGCCACCGTGGTCGAGGCCATCGGGGTGGCCCACCTCGACGCGCCGGGACCCATCCTCACCGAGGTGTCCGGCCGGGTGAGCCTGGCCACCATCGGCGCCTACGCAGCGGCCGGGCCGGACCGCATTTCGGTCGGCGCCCTGACCCACTCGGCCGAGGTGATCGACCTCGGGCTCGATCTGATCTGGGCCGACGACGGCGACGGCGCTCGGCGCCCCGCCGGCTCCAACGCTGCGAAAGGGAACGCCTGACCGTGCTGCTCGTCATTGACGTCGGCAACACCGAGACCGTGATCGGTCTGTACACCAGCGACGACACCGGCAGCGTGCCCGTGGTCGACGAGAGCGTCGGCGTGGGCATCGGCACCGAGCGTGACCCGAGCGCGCCGACCGGCCTGACGCACCACTGGCGCCTCTCGACCGTGCCCAGCCGCACGCCCGACGAGCACGCCGTGCTCCTGACCCAGCTGCTCGACCTCGAGGGGCTCGACATCGCCACCTCGGTGAGCGGCATGGCCATCAGCTCGTCGGTGCCCCACGTCACCGGCCGAGCTGCGCCAGATGGCGTCGCGCTGGTTCGGTGACGTGCCCTGTGTCGTGCTCGGGCCGGGCACCAAGAGCGGCATGCCGATCCTCTACGACAACCCCAAGGAGGTCGGGGCCGACCGCATCGCCGACGCCGTGGGCGCCTACGACCTCTACGGCGGGCCGTGCATCGTCATCGACATGGGCACCGCCACCACGGTCGAGGCCATCAGCGCCAAGGGTGAGTACATGGGTGGTGCCATCACGCCGGGCGTGGCCATCAGCCTCGAAGCGCTTTACCAGCAGGCCGCCGCGCTGCGCCGGGTGGAGATGGTCGAACCCCGCAGCGTGATCGGCCGCTCCACCGTCGAGTCGATCGAGTCGGGCACCCTCTACGGCTTCGCCGGGCTGGTCGACGGCCTGGCCCGGCGCTTCATGGAGGAGCTCGGGCCCTCCACCGTGGTGGCCACCGGCGGCTTCAGTTCGCTCATCGCACCCTACTCTGAGACGATCGAGCACGTGGAGCCCTGGCTGACCCTGCACGGCCTGCGCCTCGTCTACGAACGGAACGTCAACGGATGAGCGCAGCGCAAGACCGCATCCCCTACCGCTTCGACCGCACGCACGACGCCGCGGCGGTCGTCGAGGCCTGGTCGTCGCTCGGCCCCGGGGACGAGTCCGGCGTCACCGTCGGGGTGGCCGGCCGCATCATGCTCTCGCGACCCCAGGGCAAGCTCGCCTTCGCCGAGCTGCGCGACAACTCGGGCTCGGTGCAGCTCTTCGCGCTGGCCTCGCTCACCGAGAACTTCGACGAGTTCGTCCGGTTGAACCTGGGCGACTGGGTCGGCGCCACGGGCGAGGTGGTGCGCACGAAGCGGGGTGAGCTCTCGGTGAAGGTGGCGAGCTGGGAGCTGCTGGCCGAGGCGCGGCGCAACTTCGGCGACAAGTGGCACGGGGTGAGCGACACCGAGACGCGCTATCGCCAGCGCGAGGTCGACCTGTGGGCCAACGAGCGCAGCCGGGCCTTGCTCCAGCTGCGCAGCGACGTCGTGCGCCGCATGCGCCAGCGCCTGTGGGACCAGGGTTTCGTGGAGGTGGAGACGCCGCTGCTGCACCCGATCGCCGGCGGGGCCACGGCGCGCCCGTTCGTCACCCACCACAACACGTTCGACATCGACCTCTACTTGCGCGTGGCGCCCGAGCTCTACCTCAAGCGCCTCGTGGTCGGCGGCTTCGACAAGGTGTTCGAGATCGGTCGCAGCTTCCGCAACGAGGGCATCTCGCCCCGCCACAATCCCGAGTTCACGACGCTCGAGCTGTACCAGGCGTACGCGGACTATCGAGACACGATGGTCGTCTTCGAGGAACTGGTGGCCGGCCTCGCGCTCGACCTGTGGGGGACCACGCAGTTGAGCTACGGCGGCCGCCCGCTCGACCTCACGACACCGTGGCGCCGGGCCACCATGAGCGAGCTCGTCACCGAGGCCACCGGTTTCAGCCTCGACGTGCGCTCGCCCCGCGACGAGCTGGTGCGGGTGGCGACCGAGGTGGGCCTCGAACCCGACCCGGCCTGGGGCCCGGGCAAGTTGCTGCTCGAGATCTACGAGAAGACGACCGAGCCTGAGCTCTGGGGCCCGGTGTTCGTCACCGACTACCCGGCCGAGGTCTCGCCCCTCGCCCGGCGGCACCGCGACGGGCCCGAGTTGGTCGAGCGCTACGAGCCGGTGGTGGCCGGGCGCGAGCTGGGCAACGGCTTCACCGAGTTGATCGATCCCGACGACCAGCGGGCCCGCTTCGAGGAGCAGGCGGCCAAGGCTCGCGCCGGCGACGACGAAGAGTCCGCCGTGATCGACGAGGACTACCTGCGCGCCCTGGAGTACGGGCTGCCCCCGACGTCGGGTTTCGGACTGGGCATCGATCGCCTGCTGATGTTGCTCGGCGACGTGTCCAACATCCGCGAGGTGATCGCCTTCCCGACGTTGCGACCCGAACGCACCTGACGTCTCGTGTTGTGGCGGTGTTGTGCAAAACGGTGGCAGCGGCGTCGTCGATGAGCCGATTCTTCGCTCCTTCTTGGTGAGCGGCGGCTTCACTCACACCTGCCTCACCGTTTCCTCACACCCTGGGCTCAGTGTGCATGGTGCCGCCGCAGGGGCGGCACGGGTGCAGAGCGCATCCGCGTGCAGTCGAAGGAGGACAACCATGTTTCGCACAATCGTCGCCGGCACTGCGGTGGCCGGCGCACTCACGTTCGGCGCGGCCGGGATCGCCGGTGCAAGCACACCGTCGACGCCCTCCACCACGCCGACGACGGCAACGCCCTCGGGCGGACAGGGCTCGGGCGTGCCGGCCCGGTGCGCCAAGCTGCCGACCATCGCGGCACGCGTGCAGAAGGCGGAGAACAGGCTCAACGCGCGCCTGCCCAAGGTGCAGGCGCGCGAGGCCAAGCTGACCGCCGCCGGCAAGACGAAGCGGGCCGACGCGCTCAAGGCGCGCGTGGCGAAGTGGCAGACGCGCGAGAGCAAGGTCAACGCCCGCCTCGCCAAGGCGGAGGCCACGTGCGGGACGACCGCGACCTGAGCTGAGCCGCCGCGAGGCATAGCGGCGCGCGGCGCGGCAAGCGGCGCCTGCGGCCACCGCGTCCCGGGATTCCCGGACCGGTGGCCGCGGTCGCGTTCGTCGATCAACCCGGTTGGTCTTTCGACCAGCGCCAGGACGAGCCAACGGTCCTGGTCAGCCAGGAATTCCGGGCACCTTTCGCCGCTCTCGTGCGCCGTGGGCTCACACGTTCTTCACATCTGTCCGACAGAGTGGTGAGGTGCCGTCGAGGGTCGGCATCCCGTGTGAAGCGGCACGGAGCGTCAGGGAGGACACTCAGCACATGGTTCGCAGGATGATCGCAGGGGCCGCCGATGGCCGGGGCAATCACGTTCGCGATGGGCGGTCTGGCCGGGGCCACGACGCCCACCACCGCAGCGACAACACCGACCACGGGGGCGACGACGCCCACCACCGCTCCAGCCGCGCCCACGACACCCACCACCGCACCCGGCCTCAGCAAGGAGCAAGCACATCTGCTGAAGGCTTGCCCCAGGCTGCCCAAGATCAAGGACCGCGCGGCCAAGATTCAGAAGAAAGCCGGCAAGAAGCTGGCCAAGGAGCAGGCCCTCCAGAAGAAGTTGAAGTCGGAGGGCCACCACACCAAGGAGCTCAAGCAGGTCAACGCGGTGATCAAGAAAGAGCAGAAGGTTCAGGCCAAGTCAAAGAAGCGGCTGAGCCACCTCGAGGCCAAGTGCCCGGCCTCCGACTCGACCGGCTCGACGACGCCCACCACGGCGGGCACCTCGTCGACGACCACCACGACCTCGGCCAGCAGCACCTCGGCCACGACCAACACCTGACTCAGGGCACGTCGCTCAGCAATTCGGCCACCAGTCGGGACAGTCCCGCCCGCAGTTCGGGCCGGCTGATCCCCTCGGTGGCCGTTTGCGCGTTCGTCACCCATCGCTGCGCCTCCTCAATCGACGCCGCGATGGCATCGGTGCCCATGACGATGGCCCGCGCCTTGTCCCGTTCAGGTTGGGCCAGCGGCTGGCCGAGAAGGGCGTTGAGGTCGGGGCCGGCATCGGGGTCGGCCAGGGCCAGCAGTGCGGGCAGGGTGTAGACGCCCTCCGCCAGATCCTGACCGGCCGGCTTGAGCAGCTGGCCGTCGGTCGCCGTGAAGTCCAAGACGTCGTCGCGAATCTGGAAGACCATGCCGAAGCAGCGGCCGTACTCGGTGCAGGCCTCGACTTCGGTGGAGGCGAGGCCGCCGGTCAGCGCGCCGATGCGGCTCGACGCGGCGAAGAGGGCTGCCGTCTTGCCGTTGATGGTCTCGAAGTACTCCTCGCGGCTCCGCCCGATCTGGAAGGCGGACCGCACCTCGGTCACCTGGCCCTGGCACAGGCGGCCCAGGGTGATCGGCCAGCAGCTTGGCCGCCTCGACCCCGAGCTCGGCGGCGATGGCGGCCGAGCGGGCCAGCAGGTAGTCGCCGGCCACGATCGCCACCAAGTTGCCGAACCGACTGTTCACACTCTCGACATTCCGCCTGATGGTTGCTTCGTCAATGACATCGTCGTGATAGAGCGAGGCCAGGTGGACGAGCTCGACCGCCACGCCACCCAAGAGGTCGTCCTCGGTGGCGTCACGCTCGCCCCCGGTCGCCGTGGCGAGGGCCAGGAGCGGCCGTAAACGCTTGCCACCTGCGGCGATGAGGTGGGTTGCTACATCATCGAGGAAACTGTCTCCGGTCACGACCGAGGTGGTCAGCAGAGGCTCCAGACGCTGCAGTCCCTCTTGCAGGCGGGGCAGGCGAAGGGCCTCGGTGGGGTTCACTGACCGAAACGTTAGGTCAACGCCCGCTAAACCGACAACCGCCTGGTCGCAGGGCCACAGGAAATCCCAGTTTGGGAGGTTCTTCGCTCAGGTTTGCATCTTCGGCCCCGAGGTCTGTTCCAACTAAGGCCACAGGTACACTGAACCGAGAAAACTTTTAGCAACAGGAGAGAGGCGGTCAGGGTGTTCGAACGTTTCACCGACCGGGCACGGAGGGTGTTGGTGCTGGCGCAAGAGGAAGCGCGCCTGCTCAACCACTCCTTCATCGGGACCGAGCACATCCTCTTGGGACTGATCCACGAGGGTGAGGGCGTCGCAGCCAAGGCTTTGGAGTCGCTCGGGATCTCCCTCGAGGCCGTGCGCGAGAAGGTAGAAGAGACGATCGGCATGGCTGGGACGGCGCCGAGCGGCTCGCCGCCCTTCACGCCGCGGGCCAAGAAAGTGCTCGAGCTGTCGCTGCGCGAGGCGTTGCAACTCGGCCACAGCTACATCGGCACCGAGCACATGCTGCTCGGTCTGGTGCGCGAGGGCGAAGGCGTCGCCGCCACCGTGCTCGTCAGCCTCGGGGCCGACCTCGGCCGCGTGCGCCAGCAGGTGATCCAACTCATGTCGGGCAACCAGGGCAAGGAGTCCGTCGGCGCCGCCCAGGGCGCCAGCTCGGGCGACAACCCCTCGGGGTCGCCCGTGCTCGACCAGTTCGGTCGCAACCTGACCCAGCTCGCCCGCGACGGCAAGCTCGACCCGGTCATCGGACGTGCTAAAGAGATCGAACGCGTCATGCAGGTCCTGTCGCGCCGGACGAAGAACAACCCGGTTCTCATCGGGGAGCCCGGCGTGGGCAAGACGGCGATCGTCGAGGGCCTGGCTCAGCGCATCGTGGCCAACGAGGTCCCCGAGACGCTGACGGGCAAGCAGCTCTACACGCTCGACCTCGGCGCGCTGGTGGCGGGCAGCCGCTACCGCGGTGACTTCGAGGAGCGGCTGAAGAAGGTGCTCAAGGAGATCCGCACCCGGGGCGACATCGTTCTCTTCATCGACGAGATCCACACCCTGGTGGGTGCGGGCGCGGCCGAAGGCGCCATCGACGCGGCCTCCATCCTCAAGCCGATGCTGGCCCGGGGCGAGCTCCAGACGGTGGGCGCTACGACCATCGACGAGTACCGCAAGCACCTCGAGAAGGACGCCGCTCTCGAGCGGCGCTTCCAGCCGGTCAAGGTGGAGCAGCCCTCCGTGGCCCTCACCATCGACATCCTCAAGGGCTTGCGTGACCGCTACGAGTCGCACCATGCGGTCAACATCACGGACCAGGCCCTGGTGGCCGCGGCCAACCTGGCCGATCGCTACCTGGCCGACCGCTACCTGCCGGACAAGGCGATCGACCTCATCGACGAGGCGGGCAGCCGCCTGCGCATCCGTCGCATGAACACGCCGCCGAGCGCCAAGAAGCTCGACGAGGAGATCGCTCGCCTGCGCGCCGACAAGGAAGCCGCCATTGAGAAGGGCGCCTTCGAGCAGGCCAAGAAGCTGGCCGAGCAGGAGAAGGAGCGCCTCGACCGCAAGGAGAGCCAGGAGGCCGAGCTGCGGGCCGAGGGCGTCGACCTCTTCGACGTCGTCGACGAGGAAGTCATCGCCGAGGTGCTGGCCGCCTGGACGGGCATCCCCGTCTACCGCCTCACCGAGGAGGAGACGGCCAAGCTCCTGCGCATGGAGGACGAGCTGCACAGGCGGGTCATCGGTCAGGAAGAGGCGCTCAAGGCGCTCTCGCGTGCCATCCGGCGCACCCGGGCCGGCCTCAAGGACCCCAAGCGCCCGAGCGGTTCGTTCATCTTCTTGGGCCCGACGGGTGTCGGGAAGACGGAGTTGGCCAAGACGCTGGCCGAGTTCCTCTTCGACGACGAGGACGCGCTGATTCAGCTCGACATGTCCGAGTACATGGAGAAGCACACGGTCAGCCGACTGGTCGGCTCGCCTCCGGGCTACGTCGGCTACGAAGAGGGTGGCCAGCTGACCGAGGCCGTGCGGCGCAAGCCGTTCTCGGTCGTGCTCTTCGACGAGGTCGAGAAGGCACACCCCGACGTGTTCAACGCGCTGCTCCAGATTCTCGAGGACGGCCGTCTGACCGACGCCCAGGGTCGCTCGGTCGACTTCAAGAACACCGTGCTGATCATGACGTCGAACCTCGGGACAGCCGACCTGCGCAAGTCCAGCATGGGCTTCGCCAAGACGTCGGAGGCCGTGACCTACGAGCGGATGAAGGCCAAGGTGGACGAGGCGCTCAAGGGGCACTTCCGACCCGAGTTCCTCAACCGCATCGACGAGGTCATCGTGTTCCACGAGCTGTCGCGGGCCGAGGTCACCGAAATCGTTGACCTGCTCATGGCACGGACGGTCAAGCAGCTCATGGAGCAGGGCATCGGCCTGGAGCTGACGCCCGCCGCCCGTACCTTCCTGGCCGACAAGGGCTACGACCCCCAGTTGGGGGCCCGGCCGTTGCGGCGGGCCATCCAGCAGCTGGTCGAGGACCCGCTGTCGGAGCGCATCTTGTGGAAGGAGTTCCGGGTCGGCGAGACCATCGTCGTCGACGTCGAGGAGTCGCCCATCGACGGCGAGGGGCCGCAGCTGAGCTTCCGCGCCATTGAGGGTATTGAGCCGCCGCCGCTCGAGCTGGCCGGCGCCGGCGCCGACCCCGAGTAGCTCCGCCTCAGAGCTCCCAGCAGTAGCGGTACTCGCCGCGCGACAAGCCCGCGCCCGTCTCGTCGCCGACGAGGCGCAGCAAGAAGTGCGGGCTGTCGCGTCCGGCTGACGCGTAGTGGATGCCATGGGTCGCGGCGGGCACGAAACCGAAGCGTCCGTAGTAGACCGGGTCGCCGAGGAGGAGCAGGACGGGCCAGCCGCGGTCGGCCGTCTCGCGGAGTAACGCGCTCATGAGCGCGGTGCCAACGCCGGCGCGCTGGCGTGCGGGCGCGACGGAGAGCGGAGCGACGCCGCCCACGGCCCGGCCGTCGAGGTCGCCCGTCGCCGCCAGGACGTGGCCGACGACGCTCGACCCGTCGTCCACGGCCACCAACTCGATCTTTTCGGTCCCGCCGCGTCGCGCCCAGGTGTTCCGCACGATCTCGAGCTCCTCGCTCGCGTCGCGTGTCTCGTCGGCGAATGCATCGGCCACCACGCGCACGATGGCCTCGTGGTCGCCTGCGGTGGCCGGTCGAATCTCGGTGTTCACGACAGATGTACCTCGCACGACACCAGCCGGTGGTCGGAGAGACCGCGCACCGGCACGACGGCGGGACGCCGGGCCAGCAGCCCCCGCACGAGGATCCAGTCCAGCTTCAGCGGGACGTGATGGGGCCGGCCCCGGGCATCGTGCTCGGTGGTCGGCGCCGCGACGGCGGGGGAGAGCCAGTCGAAGCCGTGGGCCGCGGCCACCTCGAAGAGGGGCTCGTAGGGGACGGGCCAGGTGAAGCGGGTCGGGTCGACGGCCCGCAGACGGCCGGCCGCCTCGCGGTCGAGGTGTTCGGAGAAGGGCGCGGCATGGGTGTTCAGGTCACCGCCGACGATGGCGGGGGCGTCGGTGCCGCCCCGAGCGTCGACCGCGTCGAGGAGCACCGCCATCTGCTCGGCCCGATGATCCGGGTCGGTGTGGTTCTCGAGGTGCGTCGAGACAACGGTGACCGCCGTGTCGTCGAGGGCGACGGTGGCCAGCACGGCCAGGCGCCCGCCCACCCGCGGCTGGGGCGAGTCGGCGGTGAACCAGACCTCGTGACGGTCGGGCAGGCGCACGGCGGCGGGCGCCTGGAGCGGCGCCGGACAGACGATCGCGTTCCCGTGCAGCGCGCGGGTGTTCTCCGTGCCTGCGCAGGCCTCCCTCTCGCGCTGGTTGCCCAGTCCGAGTTCCACGTACTCGATCCCGAACGTGGCACCGGCCCCCAAGGCGGACGCCATGATGCCGACGGTGTCCTCGTTGGCGGTCCGGGCCATCCCGATGTCGAGCTCGGAGAGCAGAGCCAGTTCGACTCCGGCCTCCTCGAGGAGGCCGGCCAGCTCGAGGGGCCGGCGGCCGCGCTCGATGTTCCAGGCCCCGACGCGTACCCAGCCGCCGAGCGGGCGTGGCGCCGGGGGCGATCGCTCGTCGATGGCGTGGAAGCAGGGCAGTTCGGCCAGGAGGCGCTGGTGCAGGACGCCATCGCCGAGCCGGGCGCGCCAGGTGGCGCGTTCCTCGGCCGTCGGGGTCGAAAGCACGCCTGGGAGCCTGTCACTCCGAGGGGGCCGACCGGCGGGACCAGGGCCGCCGGGTAGATTTGCCACGTGGTCGACGGTGACGGCGCCAGCCAGCCGCTGCACGACGCGCTGGCCCTGGTGGCACCGGGTACGGCGCTGCGAGAGGGCGTCGACCGGATCCTCCAGGCCAAACACGGGGCGCTGATCATCGTGGGGGACGATCCGGCCGTGCTCTCGGTCTGTACCGGCGGATTCCTGCTCGATGCCGAGTACACCCCCCAGCGCCTGTCCGAGCTGGCCAAGATGGACGGCGCCATCATTCTGGCGGCGGACGCCTCGCGCATCGCCCGGGCCAACGTGCACCTGGTGCCCAAGGCCTCCATCGCGACCACCGAGACCGGCACCCGCCACCGCACGGCCGAGCGGGTGGCCCGCTCCATCAACGTGCCGGTCATTGCGGTGTCCGAGGCGATGGCCACCATCGCCGTCTACCGCAACGACAAGAAGCACACCACCCAATCGGCCGGCTGGCTGATCGACCGTTCGAGCCAGGCGCTCGCCACCCTGCAGCGCTTCCGCTCGCGCTTCGACGACGCACTCAGCTCGCTCACCCGTCTGGAGATGGAGGACGCCGTCGCGGTGCGCGACGTCGTGGCCGTGCTCCAACCGGGCGAAATGGTCCGCCGCATCGCCGAGGAGATAGAGGGCCACCTGGTCGAGCTGGGATCGGACGGCCGCTTGATTCAACTCCAGACCGAGGAGTTGCGGGCCGGCCTCGACACCACGATGAAGCTGGTCCTGCGGGACTACACGGAGAAGCCGGGCATGGACCACCTGCGCTCGCTGTCGCCCGATGCGCTCATGGACCTGCCCAAGGTGGTGGCCGCGCTCCACCTGCCCGAGTCGAGCGACCAGATGCACGCCGAGCTGGCCCCCCGCGGCTACCGGATGCTCCACCGGCTGCCCCAGCTCTCCGAAACCCTCATCGACCGGCTGGTCGAGAGATTCGGCTCGCTGCCCGACATCCTGTCCGCCTCGGCGGCCGAGTTGGAGTCGGTGGAGGGCATCGGCGCCGCCACGGCCCGCCACGTCCGCGATGGCCTGGCCCGCCTGGTCGAAGCCAGTATTTTCGAGCGATACGAATGATCGAGGGCGTCTGGTAAAATAGAAGGTCACTTCGGACGGGTGTGCACCGCCCTGATCCACCTCTGCACTGCGCCACCGGCACATCAGCGTGCCCGTGAGCCTGAATCATCCAAGGGAGCCCTGTGTCCTTCAAGGTCGGAGACAAAGTCGTCTATCCCCATCACGGGGCCGCCGTGATCGAAAAGCGCGAGACCAAGACCGCTTTCGGCGAGAAGCGTGAGTATCTCGTGCTGCGCCTGGCCTACGGCGATCTCATCCTCAACGTGCCGGCCGACAACACCGAGGGCGTCGGCCTGCGTGAGGTCATCAACGACGAGGAGGTCGAGGAGGTCTTCGCCGTGCTGCGCAAGAAGGAAGCGCGCATGCCGACCAACTGGTCCCGCCGTTACAAGAACCACTCCGAGAAGCTGCGCTCGGGCGACATCTACCAGGTGGCCGAGGTGGTGCGGAACCTCTCCATCCGTGACAAGGACAAGGGCCTGTCCGCGGGAGAGAAGCGCATGCTGCAGCGGGCCCGTCAGATCCTGGTGTCCGAGCTCACCTTTGCCCTCAACGTGGACGAGGAGACGGCCGAGGAGCGCCTGAACGAGGCCCTGACCTGAGCAGGCGGCCGGGTCACACCGCCCCGGCGCAGGTGTGGTCGATCGTGGTGGCCGGTGGCTCGGGCCGCCGCTTCGGCCAGTTGAAGCAGTTCTCGCCCCTCGGCGGTCGGCCCGGTCTTGGACTGGGCCGTCGACGGCCTGCCGGCCCCACTCGGCCGGGGTCGTGCTCGTCCTGCCGGCCGATGCGGTCGGCTTCCGAATCGCCCGCAACACGGAGCCGACATCGTCGTGGCGGGCGGGGAGAGCCGGGCGGCCTCGGTGCGCTGCGGCCTGGCCGCCGTGCCCGACGAGGCCGAGGTGGTCCTGGTCCACGACGCGGCCCGCCCGCTGACCACCCCGGCCATCTTCGAGGCCGTGCTCGGGGCCCTGAGCCGACGGTCGGCGTGGACGGAGCCGTTCCCGGGGTGCCCGTGCATGACACGATCAAGCAGGTGGACACCACGCAGATCATCACGGCGACCCTCGACCGCACCACACTGGTGGCCGTGCAGACACCGCAGGGCTTCCGGGCCGCCGTGCTCCGCCGGGCCCACGCGGCCGGCGGGACCGACGGGGCCACCGACGACGCCGTGCTCGTCGAGGCGGCCGGCGGCCGGGTGCGGGTGGTGCCGGGCGACCCCGGCAACCTCAAGATCACCACGCCCGACGATCTGGCCGCGGCCGAGCGCCGGCTGGCCGACCAGCCCGGCGGGGCGCTGACCCGTGCGCATCGGCCAGGGCATCGACGTGCACCGCTTCTCCGAGGATCCCCACCGTCCACTCGTGCTCGGTGGCGTCGTCATCGAAGGCGCCCGCGGCCTGGGCGGGCACAGCGACGCCGACGCGGTCTGCCACGCGTTGGCCGACGCCGTGCTGGGCGCGGTGGGGCTGGGCGACCTGGGCCGCCACTTCCCCGACACCGACCCGGTGTGGGAGGGGGCCGACAGCGTGGCCCTGCTGACCGAGGTGGTGCGCATGGCGGCCGGCGAGGGCTACCGCTGCGCCAACGCCGACTGCACCGTCGTGGCCGACACGCCGCGCCTGGCGCCCCACACCCCGGCGATGGTGGAGCGGCTGGGGCCGTGCTGGGGGCGCCCGTCTCGGTCAAGGCGACCCGGGCCGAGGGTCTCGGTGCGCTGGGCCGGGCCGAGGGCATCGCCTGCCTGGCCGTCGTCCTGCTGGAGCCGGTGTGAGCCCCTCGCGCAAGCCCGACCGGCGCCAGGGACCGCGCGGGCCGGCCCGATCCGCGTCGCCGCGCCTCGGCCCGAGGGCCTGAGCGAGCTCGGAGGGGACCAGGTCGAGGGTCGCCGGGCCGTGCTCGAGCTGCTCAGCGTCGGCCGCCGGCCCGTCCGCCGCATCCTGCTGGCCGAGGACCAGGACCCCTCGCCCCAGCTCGACCGCATTGAGGAGCTGGCCGCCCGCATGCGCATCCCGGTCGAGACCGTGCCCCGGGCCCGGCTCGACACCCAGGCCCGGACCGAGTCGCCCCAGGGCGTGGTGGCCCTGGCCGCCCCGGTCGAGCCGGTGCCGCTCGAGGACCTCTGCGCGCCGAGCGGACGGCGGCGCAACCCTTCCTGCTGGTCGCCGCCGGGATCACCGACCCGCGCAACCTGGGCGCCCTGTTGCGCAGCGCCGAGTGCGCCGGGGTCACCGGTGTCGTCCTGCCCGCGTCACCGCTCGGCCCGCCTGTCGCCCACGGTGGCCAAGACGGCGGCCGGTGCGCTCGAGCACCTGCGTTTCGCCGCCGTCGGCGGGATCCCCGCCGCGCTGGCCACGCTGCGCGAGCTCGGCGTGTGGTCCATCGGCCTGGCCGGCGAGGCGGAGCAGTCGCTCTACGCCTTGCCGCTGGGGGACGGACCGGTGGCACTGGTCGTCGGCAGCGAGGAGAAGGGGCTGCCCCCGCTGGTGCGCAAGCGCTGCGACGCGGTGGCGGCCATCCCCCAGCACGGCGCGCTGCCGTCGCTCAACGTCGGCGTGGCCGGCGCGGTGGCCTGCTTCGAGGTGGCCCGCCAGCGCAGCCGCGGCCGCCGGCTGACCTACGCCGCCGGCGTCACCTCCGAGGTGCAGAAGGCACAGCGGTGGGCGGCCACCGGGATGTCGCTCAGGCACTGGGGGCACTCGCGCGTCTCGGGCTCCGGCTCTTCCCTGGGCAGGAGGTTCAGGCGCTTCATCAGCATGTTGAGCGGGACCACCACGGCGAAGAAGACGACCGTGGCCACGATGAGGAAGGACAGCAGTGCGTTGATGAACGCGCCGTAGTTGAACTGGGAGTGGTGCACGGTGAAGGTGAGGTCGTTGAAGTTCGACGTGCCGAAGATGGCGCCGATGAGCGGCGTGATGAAGTCCTTCACGAACGCGGTGACCACCGCGGTGAAGGCGGCGCCGATGACGACCGCCACCGCCAGGTCGACGACATTGCCCCGCAGGATGAACTTCTTGAAGTCGCTCAGCACCGCGCCGCTCCTTTCGCGCTCCTCGTGTCCGCCTGAGAGCCCGAGGCAGGAATCGAACCCGCGACATCTTCATTACAAGTGAAGTGCTCTACCAACTGAGCTACTCGGGCGTGCGCGTCACATTACCGTCCGTCGTCGCCCGTTCCCGGCCCGACCAGCGCAAAGGCTTGCAACGGCGCGGGTGGCGGGGCAGGCTGGACCCTTCATGGCTGACGAGCAACCTCAGGCGGGGACGTCAAGCTCCAGATCCAGCTCACACTCAGGTTCGGGTGCTTTCTCGCCCTTCCGGGCGCTCCTGGTCCTCGTGGTCTTCGTCATCGCCACCGTGATCCTGGTCGGCGTGGGCACGCGCCCGAGCGTCATCGGTGCGCCCACGACGGCCCCGTCCACCACGAGCCACCCTGCCGGGCGGCACCACGACGACGGCGGCCGGTGGCGCCGCGGGCTCGAGTACCACCACCACGAAGCCGGCCACCACGACGACGGCGCACTCGGGCCACGGGCACAAGGCGACGACGACGACCACGACCGTCGCCCCGAGCAGCGTGAGCGTGCTCGTGGCCAACGCCACCAGCACCAGCGGGCTGGCCGCCAAGACCTCGGCCACCATCGGCGGCGGTGGCTGGTCGATGCAGACGCCGGTGGACGCCAACACCACCGAGGCCACCTCGGCCGTGTACTACGCGGCCGGCATGCAGCAGGCCGCGGCCACCATCGCCACGGCCATCGGCGTGGCCCCGACCGCGGTGCTGCCGCTGTCGAGCGCGACGCCCGTGACCTACCCGCCCTCCACCGACGTGGTCGTCGTCGTGGGTCAGGACATCGCGGCGAAGTCGGGCTGAGCCGCCGTGATGGCGCGGGCGCTGCCCACGCCGTTGTACGACTTGGCCGGCGATGCCGCGCACAGCGCGCTCTTCCTCGACTTCGACGGCACGCTGTCGGCCATCGTGGACGACCCGGTCGGGGCGCGCCCGCTGCCCGGGGTGCCCGAGCTGCTCGCCGAGCTGGCCACAGTGTTCGCCTTGGTGGCGGTCATCTCGGGCCGACCCACCGCATTCTTGCGCGACGTCCTCGACGCCCCCGCCGGGGTCGAGCTGATCGGCCTCTACGGGCTCGAGCGCGCGCTCGGCGCCACGGGAGAGGCGGGGGAGTGGGCCGGCGTGATCGACGCCGTGGTGGCCGAGGCCCGCGCCGGCGCGCCGGCCGGCGTCTACGTCGAGCCCAAGGGCCTCACCGTCACGTTGCACTGGCGCCATGCCCCCGAGGCCCGAGGTTGGGTCGAGGCATTCGTGCGGCAGGTGGCGTCCACCCACGGTCTGGCTGTGCACTCCGGGCGCATGGAGCTCGAGCTCCGCCCGCCGCTGGAGGTCGACAAGGGCACGGTGGTGCGCCAGCTGGCCGGCGAACAGGCCGGACGGCTGCGCCAGGTCGCCGTGTTCGGCGACGACATGGGCGATCTCCCCGCCTTCGAGGCAGTGGGGCACCTGGGCACGCCGGCGGTGCCGGTGGCCGCGTTGCGGGTGGCGGTGGTCGACCGCGAGAGCCCGGCGGCGGTGGCCGAGGCGGCAGACCTCAGCGTGCCCGGCGCGGCGGGCGCGGTCAGCGTGCTGCGCGACGTGGCCGATGTCGCCCTCTCGACCGGCGCGGGCGGGCGCTAGAGGGCCCCGGCCGCCGCCAACTGGTCGTCCCACCAGTCGGCCGCGCTGCGCGACCGGACCGACGCCCGCAGCGACGCGGCCCGCCGGGCCCGCTCGTCCGCCGGCATGGTCAGGGCCGCGTGCAGTGCGCCGGCAGTTCCCGATACGTCGAAGGGGTTGATGCCCAGCGCACCGGCAGCCGCCAGTTCCTCGTAGGCGCCGGCCTCGGAGGAGAGCACGAGCACGCCGTCGACCCGGTTGAGGAGCGGGCCCTCCTTGGCCACCAGGTTGAGCCCGTCGCGCACGGGGTTGACCAGCAACACGTCGGAGGCGGACAGCGCGGCGAGCGAGCGGGCCCAGTCGTCGCGCACCGACAGCATGATCGGCGTCCACGAGGCCGTGCCGTGCGCGTGGTTGATGCGTTCGGCCGTGTGCTCCACGTCGGCCCCGTAGGCGAGATACTCGGCCAGTCCCTGCCGGCTGGGATAGGCCAGCGCCACGTGCACCACCTCGTCGCGCCATTCGGGGTGGGCCAGCAGCAGCTCCTCGAAGGCGAGCATGCCGCGGACGATGTTCTTGGACGGCTCCAGGCGGTCCGAGCGCACGATCATGCGCCGGCCCCCCACCTCGGCCCGCAGCGCCTCGAGCGCGGCGGCGCACGCGGGTCCGGCGGCCTCCGACTCGAGGACGTCGGCCTCGGGTCCGAGCGGGGCGACGAAGGTGGCCGGGACGCTGCAGGCCCGCCGCCTCGTAGCAGGCGCGGAAGCCGGCCTCCCACTCGTGGCAGTGGAAGCCGCAGGCGCCGTAGCCCGCCATGCCGTCGAGCAGCTCGGCCCGCACGTCGTCGGGCAGCACGGCCAGGATGGCCGGCGCCGCGAAGGGGGTGTGCAGGAAGTGCACGGTGCGCAGGTCGGCACGCTGCTCGGCCAGCATGCGGCCCAGCAGCGAGAAGTGGTAATCCTGGACCAGCACCGTCCCGCCCGGGGCGGCCCGGGCCACCACGGCGTCGGCCATGGCCCGGTTGTAGGCGCGGTAGCCCTCCCAGGCCTGGTGCCAGTGACGGTCGAAGCGGGGTCGCAGCGGGAGGTCCCACATGTGGTGGTGGCAGTACCAGAGGGTCGAGTTGGCCACGACGTCGTAGGCCATCCGGTAGGTGTCGTCGCCCACGATCACCGGGACCAGGTCGAGCCCGTCCTCGTGCATGCGACCCTGGGCCACCGCCTCGCGATCGGCCGCGCCCATCGTCACCGAGGCCCACGTCGTGCCGGTGCCGGCCAGGATCCGGTGCAGCGAGGAGGCCAAGCCGCCGCCGGCCGGGACGCCGACCAGCGCACCGTCGGGGTCGGCCCGGAAGGTGAGTGGACCGCGGTTGGACACGACGACGGTCGCGCTCTGCTGGCTCATGTTCGACTCAGGAGCGCCGGGGCAGCGTGCCGGGCGGGACCCGTTCGAGCGCGGCGCGCAGGACGTCGACCGCCTGCGGGCGTAACTCCTCGAGCGGCCGGTTGCGGTGGATGCGCTCGCCCAGGTCGACCTGGGCCAGGCGGTCCGCCCCGAGCGACTGGGCCACGTCGATGAGGAGGCCGAGCTCGACGCCGTAGCCGTCGGCGAAGCCGAGCTTCTCGAAGACCCAGCGGTGGGCCGCCGTTTCGCCGGCCAGAGGCTGGCGCACCCAGGAGAGCTCGGGGAAGAGCAGCTCGAGCACCGGGCGGGCAACCAGCTCGGTGACGCGCCCGCCGCCGGTGGGTTGGCCGTGCAGGGGCCGGGTGTAGAAGCCCTTGACCAGCACGATGTCGTCGGTGGTGAGGAGCGGGCCCAGCAAGCTGGTGACGAAGGCGGGCGTGGTGTTGGCCACGTCGGCGTCGAGGAAGACCACGACGTCGCCCATGGCCGCCTCGAGGGCAGCCGCCATGGCTCGACCCTTGCCTCCGGCCCCACCGGGCCCGGGCACGACCCGGGCCCCGGCGTCGTGGGCCTGGTCGGCCGTGTCGTCGAGCGAGCCGTCGTCGAGCACGATGACCTCGTCGACCAGCCCGTTCCCCCCGTGGGCCAGCAGGAACGGCTGGACCACCGCCCGTACCACCGAGCCCACGGTCGAGCCCTCGTCACGGGCGGGGATGCACACGGAGACGGTGCGGCTGGTCCGGGCCTTGGCGTCGAGCACCAGGCCGGTCGGGAAGTCCCCGTGGTGGAAGGTGTGCGCCACGCATCTGATTCAAGCAGCCCAGGCGCGTTGAGCCGGTCGGCCCAGGGCGGCTACCATGGTGGCCATCATCCAGAGCGACTGAGGGACGGGCCCGATGAAGTCGCGGCAACCTGTGCTTCCCCTGGCGGGGCAGCACCTGGTGCCAATGCCCGATCGATGAGGAGGACCCAATGGTCGATTTCGTCACCGGCTTGCGCTGTCGTGAGTGTGCGCGGGAATTCCCCGCCGAGGCGCTGCACGTCTGCGACTACTGCTTCGGGCCGCTCGAGGTGGCCTACGACTACGAGGCGATCGCCGCCTCGGTCACCCGGGAGAGCATCGCCGCCGGGCCCCGCACCATCTGGCGCTACAAGGACCTGCTGCCCGTCGACGACGAGAAGCCGGTCGACCTCGGTGCCGGGTTCACCCCGCTGGTGCGGGCGGACCGCCTGGCCGCCGAGCTCGGGCTGGGCGAGCTCTGGATCAAGGACGACACCGCCAACCCGACCGGCTCCTTCAAGGACCGGGTCGTCTCGGTCGCCCTGACCAAGGCGCGCCAGCTCGGCTTCAAGGTGGCGGCCTGCGCCTCGACAGGCAACCTGGCCAACTCGGTGGCGGCGCACGCGGCCCGGGCCGGGCTGGACTCGGTGGTGCTCATCCCGCACGACCTCGAGGCGGCCAAGGTCACCATGACCGCCGTTTACGGCGGCACTGTGATCGCCGTCGACGGCACCTACGACGACGTCAACCGGCTCTGCGCGGAGCTGACGAGCGAGCGCCCGAGCTGGGCCTTCGTCAATGTCAACGTGCGCACCTACTACGCCGAGGGCTCCAAGACGCTGGCCTTCGAAATCGCCGAGCAGCTGGGCTGGCAGGCCCCGGACCACGTGGTGGTGCCGATCGGCTCGGGCAGCCAGCTGACCAAGGTGGCCAAGGGCTTCAGCGAGCTGGGCAAGGTGGGGCTGTTACCCGAGGAGCCCGCCGTGCGGGTCTCGGGGGCCCAGGCCGAGGGCTGCTCGCCGGTGGCGACCGCCTTCTTGCAGGGGACCGATGCCATCCGGCCGGTCAAGCCCAAGACGATCGCCAAGTCCCTGGCCATCGGCAACCCGGCCGACGGCTGGTACGCGCTCGAGGTGATGCGGCGGACGGGCGGATCCTGTGCCGCGGTGACCGACGACGAGGTCATCGAGGCGATCGGGCTGCTGGCCCGCACCGAGGGGATCTTCGCCGAGACGGCGGGCGGCGTCACCATCGCCACCTTGTGCAAGCTCGCCGCCTCCGGGGCCATCCGGCCCGACGAGCGGGTGGTGGCCCTGGTCACGGGGCACGGCCTCAAGACCGTCGAAGCCCTGACCAACCACCCGGGCACCGGGCCTACCGCCACCATCGCCCCCACCCTGGCCGCCTTCGACGCGGCCTACGCAGACGAATGGGAGTCCAACCGATGAGCGTCACGATCCGCATCCCCACCCAGCTGCGCACCCTGACCGGCGGCGCCGGCGAGGTCGAGGCCGACGGCGCCTCGGTGGGCGAGGTGCTCAAGGCGCTCGATGCCGCCCACCCGGGGTTGGCCGAGCGCCTCTTCGACGACTCGGGCAACCTGCGCCGCTTCGTCAACGTCTTTCTGGCCGACGAGGACGTGCGGTTCCTCGACGGGTTGGCCACTCCGGTGACCCCGGGCCAGACGCTCTCCATCGTCCCCGCGGTGGCCGGGGGCTGACCCGGCCGTTCGGGGTCGTTCCATCGCGCTCGGTCTTGCACTCGGCGCCCTAAGGTGGTTACCTGTTAGCACTCACAAGACGAGAGTGCTAATGGAGGAGTAGACCGGAATGGCCAAGATCATTGCCTTTGACTCCGAGGCCCGCCGCGGCCTGGAGACCGGCATGAACAAGCTGGCGGACGCTGTCCGCGTCACCCTGGGCCCGAAGGGCCGCAACGTGGTGCTCGACAAGAAGTGGGGCGCCCCCACCATCACCAACGACGGGGTGTCGATCGCCAAGGAGATCGAGCTCGAGGACCCGTTCGAGAGAATCGGCGCCGAGCTGGTCAAAGAGGTGGCGAAGAAGACCGACGACGTGGCCGGTGACGGCACCACGACGGCCACCGTGCTGGCCTGGGCCATGGTCCGCGAGGGCCTGCGCAATGTGGCCGCAGGGGCCAACCCGATGTCCCTCAAGCGGGGCATTGAGTCAGCCGTCGAGACCGCGGTCAGCTCCATCCACGGCCTGGCCAAGGAGACCGAGTCGAAGTCCCAGATCGCCCAGGTGGCCTCCATTTCGGCGGCCGACACCGAAATCGGCGAAATGATCTCGGAGGCCATCGACAAGGTCGGTCGTGACGGTGTCATCACCGTCGAGGAGTCCCAGACCTTCGGGATGGACATGGACCTGGTCGAGGGAATGCGCTTCGACAAGGGCTACATCGCCCCCTACTTCGTGACCGACCCCGAGCGCATGGAGGCAGTCCTCGAGGACGCCTACGTCCTCCTCGTCGGCACCAAGATCACGGCCGTCCGCGACCTGCTGCCCGTGCTCGAGAAGGTCATGCAGAGCGGCAAGCCACTGCTGATCATCGCCGAGGACGTCGAGGGCGAGGCCCTCGCCACCCTGGTGGTCAACAAGATCCGCGGCACCTTCCGCTCGGTAGCGGTCAAGGCCCCCGGCTTCGGCGAGCGCCGCAAGGCCATGCTCCAGGACATCGCCATTCTCACCGGCGGCCAGGTGGTCACCGAAGAGGTCGGCCTCAAGCTGGAGAACGTCAACCTGGACCTGCTGGGCACCGCCCGCAAGGTGGTCATCACCAAGGACGAGACGACCATCGTCGAGGGCGCCGGCAAGGACTCCGACATCAAGGGCCGCATCAACCAGATCAAGACCGAGATTGAGAACACCGACTCGGACTACGACCGGGAGAAGCTGCAGGAGCGCCTGGCCAAGCTGTCCGGCGGTGTCGCCGTGATCAAGGTCGGCGCCGCCACCGAGGTCGAGCTCAAGGAGAAGAAGCACCGCATTGAGGATGCTGTCTCCACGACCAAGGCTGCCATTGAGGAGGGCGTGGTCCCCGGCGGAGGCGTTGCCTTGCTGCGGGCCCAGACCGCGATCTACGAGGGTGCCGAGAAGCTCGAAGGGGACGAGGCGACGGGAGCCCGCATCGTGGGCAAGGCCGTCGAGGAGCCCCTGAAGCAGATTGCGGTGAACGCGGGCCTCGAGGGTGGAGTCATCGTCGAGAAGGTGCGCGGCCTCAAGGGTGCGCACGGCCTCAACGCCGCCACCGGCGAGTACGAGGACCTCTTCAAGACCGGCGTCATCGACGCCGCCAAGGTGACCCGCTCGGCCCTGCAGAACGCGGCTTCCATCGCTGCGCTCTTCCTGACCACCGAGGCGGTCATCGTGGACAAGCCCGAGGACGACGCCCCCGCCATGCCCGGCGGCGGCATGGACGACTTCTAGTCGTCGCCTCACCTCGAACGAGGCTTTTCAGTGCGCCCGGCCGAAAGGCCGGGCGCACTGGCATCTCTAGACTGAGCGATTGATGGCCCTGACCCCGACGACCGGCTGGGCCGTCCTGCACCTGTTCTGCCGCCTGGCCCCCGACTTCGACGCCGCGGCGCTGCGCAAGGCAACCTCTGGCGCGCAAGAGGATGGCTACCAGGTCGTGCCAGTGGCCCTCCTCGGCCACAAGGCCGATCTCGGCCTGATGGTGCTCGGACCCGACGTGTGGCGCCTGCGTCGCTTCCAGACGGAGGCGGCAGCAGCCGGAGCGCTGCCCTGCCAGTCCTACGTGTCGTTGACCGAGGTTTCCGAATATGCCGCCGACGTGCCCGAAGAGCTCCGTCAGGCCCGCCTCTTCCCCCAGTTGCCGCCGGACGCCAAGGCGGCGTTCTGCTTCTACCCGATGAGCAAGCGCCGGGCCGAGACCTCCAACTGGTACGCCCTCGACTTCGACGCGCGCAAGGAGCTCATGCTCGGCCACGGGAAGGTGGGGCGCACCTTCCACGGACGCGTCGTCCAGGTCATCACCGGATCCACCGGCCTCGACGACTTCGAATGGGGCGTGACGCTCTTCGGCACCCACCCCGACGACTTGAAGGACTGCGTCTACGTGATGCGCTTCGACGAGGCATCGGCCCGCTACGCCGAGTTCGGCCCGTTCTACACGGGCATGGTGGGGACGCTCGACGACGTGCTGGCCGCTCTCGGCGCGTGAGCGCGTCCCTGGGCGACCTCGAGGAGCGATTGCACGAACTGGGCCGCGTGGTCGTGGCTTTCAGCGGTGGGGCCGACTCCTCGCTCCTGGCCAAGGTGGCCCACGACACGCTCGGGCGGACCTCGGTGCTCTGCGCCACCGCCATCTCGCCGTCGCTGGCGGGGAGCGAGGCGGAGGACTGCCGGGCCCTGGCGAGCGAATGGGGCCTGCGCTGGGTCGGCGTTCCGACCGACGAGATGGACGATCCTGCCTACCTGGCCAACGGCTCCGATCGCTGTGCCCACTGCAAGGGCGCGCTCATGCGTGCGCTCGGCCCGCTGGCCGCCGAGGAGCGGGCCACCGTGGTGCTCGGGGTCAACGTGAGCGATCTGGGCGATCACCGGCCCGGGCAGGCGGCCGCGGCCGGCGCCGGCGCGGCCTTCCCGCTCGTCGAGGCCGGGTTCACGAAGGCCGACATCCGCGATTGGTCGCGCCGGCTCGGCCTGCGCACCTGGGACAAGCCGGCGGCCGCCTGCCTGGCCTCGCGGTTGCCCTACGGCACGCCGGTCACCCTGGGCCGCCTCTCGGCGGTCGAGCGGGCCGAGGCGGCGCTGCACGACCTCGGCTTCGGACAGCTCCGTGTGCGCCATCACGGCGAGACGGCCCGACTCGAGGTAGAGGCCGACGAGCTCGCCCTCGTCATGGCCCGCCGGCTCGACGTGGTCGAGGCCGTCCGGGCGGCGGGATTCACCTTTGTCGCCTTGGACCTGGAAGGCTTCCGCTCGGGCAGCCTCAACCGCAGCATCGACGGCCGAGAGGGAGGCGAACAATGAGCGAAGTCCGGGTCAAGGTCAAGCTGACGTTTCCCGAGTCCGAGGTGCGCCGGGCCGTTCTGGCCACGCTGGTCCGTCAGTTCGACGTCGAGCCCAACATCAGGCGGGCCGACGTGGAGGAGCATCGGGGATGGATCGTGTGCGAAATCGACGGCGAGGCCACACAGGTGGAGGCCGCACTCGAGTGGTTGCGCGGCGAGCGGATCACGGTCGACCTGCTCGGCGACGTCCTCGAGGGTTGATCCGGCGGCGGGCCGGGCCGGCTCAACCGTCCTGGTCGGTGCGGGGGACGTGCCAACCCGCCTGCGAGACCTTGCGGGGCTCGTAGAAGAGACAGCCGTCGGGGCAGGCGAAGGGCAGCGGCTCGTTGGCGTCGACCTTGCAGCGCTCCAGGCGCTCGCCCCGCGGTGTCGTCCGCATCACGTAGTGGCGGCAATCCTCGTTGACGGGCACGCCCCATTCTGGCCTAAACGGCGGGCCGCGGTAGCGTCACCGGCCGTGGACCAGAGCGACGATCGCACCGTTCCCCTCAAGACCCTGCTGCGCTGGAGCGAGGCCCTGGCCGGGATCGCCCGCACCGGGCTGGGCTTCACCGAGAGCCTCTACGAGCAGGAGCGCTTCGAGGAGATCCTCAAGGTGGCGGCCGACATCCGGGTGGAGGCGGACGGTCAGGGCGACGAGCCTGACTACGCCGGAGGCCTGGTGCAGGAGTGGATGGACACCGTGGGCAAGGGCGTCCCCGGCTACATCACCCCCAAGGTGGCGGTCGGAGCGGCCGTGGGCAACGAGGCCGGCGAACTGCTCCTGATTCAGCGGGCCGACTCGGGCATCTGGCTCTACCCGACCGGTTGGTGCGACATCGGCTATTCGGCGGCCGAGGTGGTGGTCAAGGAGGTCGAGGAGGAAACCGGGATCATCGCCGAGCCGGTGCGCCTCATCGCGGTGCTCGACGGGCTGCGCCTGGGCATGACCCGGATTCCGCTCTATTCGCTCCTCTTCTACTGCCGCGCCGTCGGCGGCGAGCTCAACCCGCATCCGCTCGAGACGCGCGACGTCGGGTGGTTCACCCGCGACACGCTGCCCTTCCCGCTGGTGGGCTCGGAGCGCTGGGGCGACCATGTCTTTGCCGCCCTCAACGGCGAGGAGCGCGAGGTGCTCTATGACCGCGTCCGCCAGCCGATGTGGCGGGGCGACCCGGACGCGGCGAAATGATCGACATAGAGATCGCCACCAGTGTCGACGACGAGCTGTGCGCCTCGGTGGCGCGGCTGATCCCGCAGCTGTCGCGCTCGGCCCCGGCTCCCGGAGCCGAGGTGCTCGAACGCATGGTGACCGACACGGCCACCACACTCTTCGTGGCCCGCTCAGAGGGTGCGATCGTCGGCATGCTGACGCTCGCCTCGTTCCAGGTCCCGACCGGGGTGCGCTCCTGGATTGAGGACGTCGTGGTGGACGACGCGGCCCGGGGAAAGGGTGTGGCCGTCGCCCTGGTTCAGGCGGCGCTCGACGAGTCCACCCGACTCGGTTCGCGCACGGTCGACCTGACGTCACGCCCGCACCGTGAGGCGGCCAACCGCCTGTACCTGCGCATGGGATTCGAGGTACGCCAGACGAACGTCTATCGCTGGACGGCTGAGGGGTCCGACGGCAGCGACTGAATCGCCACGTCGGGCCGGCTGGTTCCCTCAGTCATCGAGTGGGAACGCCGCGGGCAACAGGCGCATGAGGGGGGCGAACATGGGGGTGAAGCGGCCCTCGCCCCAGGGCAGGTCAGGCTCGTTGGCGAAGGCCTGGCTGAGCACCCCGACGATCAGCACGGACACCAAATAGATCGCGGGCTCGTCGTTGGCTCCGGGTCCGAGTTGCCTCTTGCCCACCGCGTCGGCCAGCGCGCCGCGTTGGAGCTCAACCATCTCCAGGCTGAGGGCGAACGCCTCCGCTGACGGGTGGAAGCTCGGGACGGGGCGCCAGAACAGCAACTCGGCGACGGCTCGGTTGGCCAGACACCAGCGCCCGCTGGCCTCGAGTCCCGCGATGAGTGCTTCGAGGCCCGGCTCTGCTCCGGCCATGCCGTCGCGCATGGCGGCGAGGTTGTCGCGCTGTCCCTCGAGGAACAGGGCGTCGTAGATCGCCATGAGCGACGGGAAGTACTTGTAGAGCGACGGCGGCTGGACACCCAGGCGCCGCGCCACCTCGGCCAGGCTGAGACCGTTGACGCCTTCTGTGGTCATGATGTCGCGGGCGATCTCGAGGATTTCGCGGATCGTCTCCTGGCGTCGCCGGGCGCGGCGGTCCGGCCGAGCCTGCTCGTCAGACGCCTCTTTGCTTTGCCCTGCCGCCTCCGTCCATGGCACGCGACGCAGTATAGCTTAAAGATGGGTTGACAGCTTTAGCTAATGATATTAGCTTTACGCACCGAGACCGGAGGAGGTACGCAGGTGAACGGAACAGAGACGAGGCGGGGAATGAGCGAGCAGACGGATGCGAAGCGGAGCACGCGGTGGTGGCTGCGCCAGGACTCCTGCTCCCTGGTGATCCAGGCGCCACCCGAGCGCATCTATGCCCTGGTGGCCGACCTGCCCCGCATGGGGGACTGGAGTCCCGAGTGTCGTCGGGTGGAGTGGCTCGACGGATCGACCGGGCCGGTCGAGGGAGCCAGATTCATCGGTCACAACCAGGGCGGCCCCGCCGGGCTCATGAAGTGGTCTCGCCGGGGGCGGGTGCTCACCGCTGATTCCGGTCGGGAATTCTCCTTTGCGACCGAGGAGGGCGGCCGGGAGGGCACCGAATGGCGCTATCGCCTCGAAGCCACCGAGGGGGGCACCCGGGTCACCGAGTCCTACGCGGTGTCGTGGATTCCGGCCTGGGCCCGCATCGTCGACGTCCCGACCAATCGCGCCCGCGAGCTCCGCGACTCCATGCGGCTCACGCTCGAGCAGCTGCAGCGCGCAGCCGAGCTGCCGTCCGTCGACTGAACATCTGAACGTCACGAGATCTGAGGAGTTCCGCACAATGCACACGTATCGCGGCCGCGCCCGACGTCGACGTCGTAACGTCGACCGCAACCATCGCTGACTTCGGCCAACTCGCCATCAACGCCTTCGTGATCCACGCCGACCAGCCGGTGCTGGTCGACACGGGGTCTGTGGTGGAGAGCGACGACTTCATGGCGACGCTGCGCTCGGTGATCGATCCCGGAGATCTTCGGTGGATCTGGCTGACGCACACCGACTTCGACCACATCGGTTCGTTGCATCGCCTGCTCGACGAGAACGAACAGCTCCGCGTGATCACCAGCTTCCTGGGGGTGGGCATCATGGGTCTGTCGGCGCCGCTGCCGATGGACCGGGTGTACCTGGTCAATCCGGGCCAGACGGTCGACGTGGGCGACCGGACCCTGACCGCAGTGCGGCCTCCCGCCTTCGACAATCCGATCACGACAGGTCTGCGCGACGACCGTTCGGGCATCTTCTTCAGCTCGGACTGTTTCGGGGCCCTCTTGGATGACGTGCCGGAGTGCGCGGAGGATGTGCCCGCTGAAGCACTCCATCAGGGCCAGGTCTTCTGGGCCACCGTGGACTCGTCGTGGCTGCACACGGTCGACCGTGCGGCGTTCGCCTCGGAACTGGACCGCGTCCGCTCCCTCGAGCCCACCATGGTCCTGAGCAGCCATCTGCCGGCGGCACACGGCTCCTCGGTCGAGCGGCTGCTCGGTGCGCTGGCGGAGGTGCCCGACGCCCCCGCCTTCGTCGGTCCGGATCAGGTCGCGTTGGAGCAGATGCTGGCCGCGATGAGCGGTGGCGCCGGCTGAGCGCTGCGCTACCAGACGAAGGGGATCAACCGCTTGCGGGTGGCGGCGAACTGGCGGTACCGATCGCCCATCTCCGCTTCGAGCGCGTTCTCCTCGACGGCAATGCGGTAGGACAGGCCGATCAGGCTCCCGGCCAGGATGGCTACGACGGAGAGCCAGTTGCCGATGAAGAAGCCGACGCCCGAAAAGCCGAGGAGGAAGCCGGTGTAGCTCGGGTGGCGCAGCAGCCGGTAGGGGCCGCTCGTGATGATCGGCTGATCACTGCTCGTCTGGACGGAGAAGGTGAAGTAGGTGCCCAGGGTACGGAAGGACCAGATGCGCAGTCCGGCCCCGCACCACAGGAAGACCAAGCCGAGCCAGGAGGCGAGCGCAACCGGCTCGATCTGCGCGGCCGGTACGGCCCGCGCCACCACGATTGCGACCACAACGCCACCACCGATGCCGACGCGCACGATGTACTGGCTGCCCCGGTCGGCGTGGGTGGTCCCGGTACGCCGGTGGAGAGCCTGGCGGAATTCGAAGCCGGCCCAGACCACGACAGTGACGACGAGCAGGATCGCGGAGACCCCGTGTGCCGCCTTGAACAGCGTTGCGGCCGAGGCGATCACGAACCGTGAGTCTAGGAATGCCCTGAGCGACGGACTCCGTGTGCGGAAGGTCCCCGAGTAATCTGCGCCCAAGACGACTTCGGGGAGCGGACGATGGCAGGGAACGGGATGCAGGGTCGCAACTGGGTCTTGGCCGCGATGATCTTCGCGGTCTCGATGACCTTCATCGACCAGACGATCGTGTCGATCGCGGTGCCCAACATTCAGCGCGAGCTCGGCCTGTCCTCGACGGGCGTGCAGTGGGTGGTCAACGGCTACCTCATTGCGCTGTCAGCGCTCTTCGCCCTGGGTGGACGCCTCTCCGACATCTTCGGGCATCGCAAGCTGTGCGTGATCGGTGTGATCGTCTTCGTCGTCGCCTCCACCATGTGCGGGCTGACCCCGACCGGCTCGGCCGCGGAGGCCTGGATCGTGAGCTTCCGGGTCATTCAGGGTGCCGGCGGTGCCCTGATGTTCCCGGCCGCCCTGGCCATCGTGGTGAACACCTTCCCGCTCCGCGAGCGGGGCAAGGCTCTGGCCCTCTTCTTCGGCATCGCCGGCGGGCTCACCGCCATCGGGCCGCTGCTCGGCGGTTACCTGACCGAGTGGACCTGGCGGGCCATCTTCTGGGTCAACATCCCGGTCGCCCTCATCGCACTCGTTCTCATTGCGGTCTCCAAGCCCAAGACGCAGTACAAGCGGGCGCCCATCGACTACCGCGGCGCGGTGCTGATCGCGGTAGGGATCGGCCTGAGCATCTTCGGCCTGCAGCAGTCGGCCCTCTGGGGCTGGAGCAACCCAGCCACATGGATCTGCATCGTGGCCGGGCTGCTCATCATCGGCCTCTTCGTGCTGGTCGAGCTGCGCACGGCGTCACCGCTGATCAAGGTCTCGATCTTCAGGATTCAGGCCTTCACGGTCGAGAACATCGTCCTGCTGATCGCCATGATGGCCTTCATCCCGATCTTCTTCTTCGCCAGCGAGTACGCGCAGATCTCGCTGCACAAGTCTGCCTCGGAGGCCGGCGTCTTCCTCCTCTTCTTCTTCATCGGGTTCGTGATCGCCGCGCAGATCGGTGGGCGGATTCTCGACCGCGTAGGGAGCGAAGCGGGCGGTCGTGCTCGGCTGCGCCATCGCCGCGGTCGGCTTCGGCCTCTGGGCGTCGAAGGTCGGCACCCTGAGCTTCGGCAAGCAGCAGATCTGGGTCATCGTGGCCGGAGCCGGGATGGGAATGATGCTGGGACCGGCCAACACCGATGCGATCAACCGGGCCAGCAATCTCTCCTACGGCGAGGCGACCGGCATCACGCAGACCATCCGGAACTACGGGGCCAGCCTGGGTCTGGCCGCCCTGGGGACGATCCTGCTGTTCAACTTCCGCTCGCACCTGACGTCGTCACTCCAGAAGATGCACGTCCCGAATGCCGCCGCGGTGGCCAACTCAGATCAGCGAGTCGGCCCACGGCAACTCGGTGTCCTCCATCCCGCACTACGTCTCGGTCGATTTCGCCAGCGCCACGGCGACCGTGCTCTACGTGATGTGCGGCGTCATGGCTCTGGCTGCGCTGGTGGCCCTGATCGGCCTCAAGCGGGGCCGCCAGGAACTGCCGCCCGACCCCGACCCGGCCGGCGCCAGCTCGGCCATGGCTGCCTGAGCGCCGCCGGTTCGCCGATACGCTCGGCGCCGACGTCCGCCCGGCAGCGGCGAGCCGCGCCCTAACCTCGCGGCGGCCGGTGGGCGCGGAGGCCGACCGTCAGGTGATCAGGAGGCAGACATGTCGCACCATCGCGGTCGGATCGGGCTCGTCCTCGCGGGGCTGGCCCTGGCCGGCCTCGCTGGCCACCGGGTGCAGCGCCATCTCGAAGGTGAAGCAGACCTACGAGAACGTGAAGGGCAACAAGGCCACGGTGGACGCCTTCACGCCAGAACCTCAGCAACGGCAAGAGCGTCCCGTTCGCCGCGACCTACGCCACCTCGGGCAGCTTCGCCGGCGACCGTGGTCTATGCCGTCAACCCCTCGGCCGGCGAACTGGCCTTCCATCTGACCCAGACCGGCGGCAGCGCGTCGAACGTCCAGTTCATCGTGAATTCCTCGGGCAACTACTCGTGTACGCAGAGCGGCTCGTCCTGGTCCTGCAACAAGCTCGACCAGGCGAGCGCGAAGGACCAGGAGAACCTCTTCGATCTCTACACGCCCGACCACTGGATCAACTTCCTCAAGGGCCTGTCGCTGGTCGCCGGCCTGGCGGGCGACAAGGTGACCACGTCGACCATGTCGGTCAACGGGTTCACATGAGCTGCGTCGACCTGGTGGCGCAGCGGGGTGGCTGGGACCAGCACCATCTGCACGACGCCGCAGAACATCCTCGGGTACGTCAAGGTGGCCTCGGGCGCGACCACCTTCACGATCACGAACTACTCGGGCTCGCCGGACGCCTCGCTCTTCCAGCTCCCCCCTGGGGCGACGGTCACCACGCCGACGACGTGAGCCGGGTGCGGGTCGGCCTGGAGGTCGGCAAGACCTGGGTCTTCGCCTCGGCACTCGATTGGCCAGGCTGGTGTCGCCGGGGCAAAGGCGAAGAGGCCGCCCTGAATACCCTGGCCGCCTACGCCGACCGCTATCGCCAGGTGGCCGGACCTGATCTGGTGTCCGGACTCTTCGAGGTCGTGGGTGCGGTCCAGGGCAACGCCACCACGGATTTCGGCGCCCCCGGGATACGGACGGAGTGGGACGAGGAACCCATCGGACCCGAGGAGGCGGCCCGACAGACCGACGCTGTTGCGGCGGGCCTGGGAGGCGCTCGACCGAGCGGCGCGCGGGGCGCCCGAGATCCTGGCGAAGGGACCGCGGGGAGGAGGTCGCGATCGCGACGGGATTGTCAGCCATGCCCGTGAGGCGGAGCGCAGCTACGCCCGCCGCATCGGTGTCCGGGTGCCCCCGCGCACGGCGTGGCCGGCGCAACGCGAGGCCATCGTCGAGGCTCTGCGCAACGAGGAGCAGCCGACCACATGGCCCCGTCGGTACTTCCTGCGCCGGGCCGCCTGGCACGTTCTCGATCACGCGTGGGAGCTCGAGGATAAGACTGCGGCATGACCACCTTCATCACGCGTTACGACACGTCGGGCCCCGGCGTGCGGCTGGCCGTCAAGGATCTCATCGACATGGCGGGCGAGCCGACCACCGCCGGCTGCCGCGCCGTGGCCGAGGTGGCGCAGCCGGCGGCGAAAGACGCCGCGTGCCTGGCCGGGGCACGGGCCGCGGGCGCCCGCATCGTGGGACGGACGAACCTGCACGAGCTGGCACTGGGAGTGACCGGAGTGAACCCATGGTTCGGAACGCCGGTCAACCCGCTCGACCCGATCGCGGGTCCCCGGTGGCTCGTCCAGCGGTTCGGCCGTCGCCGTGGCCACCGGTGAGGCCGATGTGGCCTACGGCAGCGACACCGGTGGCTCCGTTCGTATTCCCTCAGCGTGCTGCGGGACGGCAGGACTGAAGACGACCTGGGGTCGCATCCCACTCGATGGGGTGTGGCCGCTGTCGCCGAGCTTCGACACCGTCGGGCCGATGGCCCGGGACGTGGCCGGTCTGGTCACCGGCATGGAGCTTCTCGAACCAGGCTTCGCCGTCGCCCGGGCGGCCGACGTCGCCGATGTGCGCGTCGGGTCTGCTGGCGGTCGACGCCGACCCGGCCATCACGGCGGCGATCGACCGGGCCGTGCGCGTGACGGGTTGGAAGCGCAGCGAGCTTCGCACTGGCCGAGGCCTGGGACCAGGCCACCATCCAGGCCGGTCTCCTGCTCGTGGTCGAGGCCTGGGCCTCGGACGAGCCGCTGATGGCCCGCGATCCTGACGGGATCGGGGCGGACGTCAGAGGGCGGCTGACCATGGGGTCGTCGTTCGACGACGCCACCGTGCGCGCCGCCTGGGCCACCCAGCGCGAGTTCCAGGCCGAACTCGAGCGGGCGTTCAGCCAGGTCGACGTCATCGTCACCCCGACCCTCAGCATCTTCCCGCCGCTGCTCGAGGAGGGCGACGATCTTCTGGTCTCGCGCTGCACATTGCCGGTCAATCTGGCGGGCGTGCCGGCCCTGTCCTTGCCGGTGCCCACCGATGGTCCGCTGCCCGCCAGCATCCAGCTCGTCGGCCCGTCGGGCAGCGAGGAGCGCCTCTTGGCCTTGGGAGCGCAGGTCGAAGAGGCGGTGCGCGCCGGCTGAATCAGGCCGCGTGCCGGCAGACCTGGCCCGCGGCGGAAGGCTGGTCCATGGAGGCCTGGGCCGGCTGAGCGGCCCGTAGGCTGGCGGGGCATGGAGATCCAGATCTGGTCCGATTTCGCGTGTCCCTGGTGTGCCCTGGGCGCGACCCGCCTCGATGTCGCACTGGAGCAGTTCGAGCACGCGGACGACGTGACGCTGGTGCACCGTTCGTTCGAGCTCGATCCTTCGGCGCCGCCCCGCCGTGACATCACCATGGAGGAGGCGCTCCGTCGCAAGTACGGCATGGGACCCGAGCAGGTCGCGGCCGGTCATGCCCGGCTGACCGAAATGGGGGCCGCGGTCGGATTCGACTTCCACTTCGAGCGCATCCAACTCGGCAACACGTTCGACGCCCACCGGATGGCCCAGGCGGCGCGCGGGAGCGAGCAGGAGCATGCGCTCATCGCCGGTCTCTTCAGGGCGTACTTCACCGACGGCCGGCTGCTCTCGGATCACGAGGTGCTCCGCGACGTGGCGCACACCGCCGGCCTGGACGAGGTTCTCATCGACAAGGTGCTCGGCGGTGAACTGTTCGCACGTGAGGTGCGGCTCGACGAATCGGCGGCCCAGGAGCTCGAGGTGACCGGGGTGCCGTTCTTCCTCGTGGACGGGCGCTGGCCCATCCCCGGCGCGCAGGATGTCGAGACTCTGGTGACCGTGCTCAACCGGGCCTGGGCCCGCGACTCAGCGCAGTGAGTCGAGGATCTGGTCGACCATGTCGACGGTGGCGTCTGGGTGGAGGAAGGCGAACCGGGCCACCGTCTCACCCTCCCAACTGGTCGGGGTGACGAACCCCACCTGGTCGCGGAGCAGGCGAGCCGACCACACCTCGTAGTCCGCCTTGGACCAGCCGGGCCGCCTGAACAACACGATGGAGAGGCCCGGGCTCACGGACGAGTTCGACCTGGGGCGCCGCCTCGACGCGTTCGGCGGCGCGCTGGGCCATGGTCAGGCCGGCCTCGACGGCGTCCCGGTAGGCGTCCAGCCCGTTGACCGCCATGGAGAACCAGAGCGGGAGCCCCCGGGCCCGCCGGGTCAGGTGGAAGGCATAGTCGCTCGGGTTCCACTCCTCGGGGTTCTCGCTGTGCAGGACCTCGAGGTACTGCGCGTCCTGGGTATGGACCGCCTTGGCCAGATTCGGCTGCCGGTAGATCAGGGCGGCGCAGTCGAAGGGCGCGAAGAGCCACTTGTGCGGGTCGACGATGAACGAATCGGCCCGCTCGAACCCAGAGAACCTCTCGCGCACCGAGGGAGCGAAGAGCGCCGCCGCGCCGCCGTACGCGCCGTCGATGTGAAACCACAGAGCGCCGCTCCGCAGCCACGTCGGCCACGCCGTCGAGGTCGTCGACGATTCCGGCGTTGGTCGTGCCCGCCGTGGCGACAACGCCGATCACGTCCGCGCCGCGAGGATCGTCACGCAGGGCCGCCCGTAACGCGTCGCCAGTCAGTCGATGGTCGCGGGTGGGTACGGGGAAGGTGCCGACACCGAGCACGCGACAGGCCTTGCCGACCGAGGAGTGGGCGTCCTCGCTCATGGCGATCAGCGGACGGAGCGGTGCTTCGGCCCGGCGGCGATGTGCCGTGGTATCGCGGGCGACCATGAGAGCCGACAGGTTGCCGGCCGAGCCCCCGGCCACGAAGCATCCTCCCGCGCCCTCGGGGAAGCCGGCTTGGCTGGAGAGCACGGCTAGGGCCTGATTCTCGGCCACGACGACGCCCGCCGCTTCCAGCCAGGAGGTGCCGTGGAGCGAGGAGCACGAGACGAACATGTCGAAGAGGAGCGACGCCTTGGTCGGCGCCGCCGGGATGAACGAGAGGAAGCGCGGGCTGTCACACGAGACCACGGCCAGCGCCAAGGTGTCGGTCCAGATCTTGAGCACCGTGGCCGGGTCAGTGCCCTCCGGACCCATCAAACCCGCCAGCTCGGCTTCGAGAGAGGAGGCCAGGCCGCCGAAGTCGAGCGAGACGGGATCCATGGAGAGGCGCTCCCGGCAGGCCTCGATGATCAGGTCGGTCATGGCGGGGTCGTAGTGGAACATGCCGTCACTCATCAGGCCGTCGATCCCTTTCGCATTCTCCGCTCGCCAGGCTTCCTCGGCCCGGCTCGAGATGTCGTGGAGCGGATCGCCCGTCTTGGTGGCCACCAAGACGATGTCGTCGAACTCCGGCTTGGCGCGCCCGGCCGTCACCTTCATGCGCACGGTGATCCCATCCAGCACCACTTCGCCCATGGTGCGCGACAGCGGCCAGCGCTGCACCGTACCGGCCCGCACGCCGAGGGTGCCCGTCGTCTGCTCCATGACGTGGCGCAGCGCGTCGAGATGCACCGCGTCGGTGAGGACGTGGAACACGTGTCCCGGACGTCCCTTCTTCATGGTCACCGGGCTGACCCAGGCATCGAAGGCTCCCGCATCGAGCGCGGCAGCAACCGCGTAGCCCAGCTGTTCCCCGGTGGCGTCGTCGAGGTTGGTCTCGAGCAACAGGGCATCATGGCCCCGACCGACCGTTTCGGGACTCCGCTGGCCGACGACCACCTGGGTGGAATTCGGGAGGTCGGCGAGCTCGCTCGTGCCACCCCCGAAGCCCGACGCGCTGATCCTCATTTCCGGCAGAGGACCGAACGAAGAGCACAGCGTGGAGATCAGGGCCGCGCCGGTCGGAGTCGTGAGCTCGATCGCCACGTCACGCCCGTAGGTGGGTACGCCTTCGAGCAGCCGCACGGTGGCGGGGGCCGGATTGGGCAGCATGCCGTGTGCGCTCCGCACCGAACCGGTTCCGGTCGCCACGGCTGATGCGCTGACCACGTCGACTCCCAGGACCTCGAGGGCGCACGCCGTCCCCACGATGTCGACGATGGCGTCGTGGCCGCCGACTTCGTGGAAATGCACCTCTTCCACCGGTCGTCGGTGCAGCGCCGCTTCAACCGTTGCGAGAGAGCGGAAGACGGCCAGGGAACGTTGCGCCACCCGCGGTGGCAACGCGGCACCCTCGATCAGCGCGGCGATGGCCGCGTGTGTACGGACCTGCCCGTCGTCGCCTTCGACCACCACCCGGGTGCAGGCGATGCCGCCGCGCAGTCCGTCTTCCACCAGAAGTTGCCAGCCCGGCAGGTCCAGGCGGGTCGAGGAGGTTGCGCACCTCCTCGAGGTCGGCGCCTGCGTCGAGAAGCGAGCCAAGCGCCATGTCGCCGGCGATGCCCGCGTAGCAGTGGAACCAGGCGACGGTCTCCGATGCGGTGGTGGTGTCGGTCATGGCAGCAGGCGGGCAATGGCGCACGCCGCCCCGTAGCCGTTGTCAATGCCAACAACGGTGATGCCCGAAGAGCAGGAGGAGAGCATGGTCAGCAGGGCGGTCACCCCCTCCAGCGCCGCCCCGTAGCCGGTACTGGTCGGGACGGCCACGACGGGGGCCGGTGTGAGTCCGCCGATCACGCTGGCCAGCGCACCTTCCATGCCGGCGATCACCACCACGGCGTCGGCCATGGCGATGGTGTCGATCTCGGCCAGGAGCCGGTGCAGACCCGCAACGCCGCAGTCCACGAGCAAGGTGGGATCGAAACCCAGGGCGACGAGCACCGCGACACACTCGGTGGCGACAGGCAGGTCCGCGGTGCCCGCCGTAATCACGGCCACCGTGCCGGACCGCGCTGCGGCGGCGCGGAACACCACAGTGGCGAACGGGCCGCTCTCCGAAACGGTGCCCGATCCGTGGCCCAGCGACGCGCCGACGGCAGAGACGGCTTTGACCTGCGCCTCGGTCGCCCTGGTCAGGAGGACGGGCCCGACACCGGCGGTGAGGAGTTCCTCGACGACGGCCGCGCAGTGTTCGGGCGTCTTGCCGGGCCCGTAGACGGCTTCGGGCATTCCCTGGCGCAGATCTCGGTGGTGGTCGACCCGGGCGAAACCGAGATCGGAATAGGGCAGCCGGCGCAGTTGGCGCACCGCGTCGTCAGGCGCGCACCGGCCGTCGGCAACGGCTTCGATGAGCGAGCGGAGTGAAGAATCGTCCATGACCTGCTCTATCCTGCCCAACTGTGAACCCCCCTGCGACCACGGTCGCCTACTTCGGGCCGCCCGCCACCTTCACGCAAGAAGCCCTGCTGACCCAGCCTGACCTGGCCGGGGCCGAGCTAGTCCCCCTCGGTTCGATCACCGCCGTGCTCGAGGCGGTGGCGAACGGGGAGGTCGACCAGGGATTCGTCCCGATTGAGAACGCCATCGAAGGGACGGTCAGCGCCACCATCGACGGGCTCATCCACGACGTAGACCTCCACATTCAGCGCGAGGTCGTGATGGATATCCACCTCCACCTCATGGCTCGTCCGGGCGTCGCACTGGCGGACGTGGCGTCCGTGTCCTCCTACCCGCACGCCTTGGCTCAGTGCCAGAAATACCTGGCCAGGACGCTGCCCGGCCGCGGAGCAACATGCGGCCAACTCGACGGCTGACGCCGCACGGGTGTTGGGCAGCTCCGACTCGGCCGACGGAGCGGCCATCGCCCCGCGCTTGGCCGCCGAGCGCTACGGCCTCGAGATCCTGGCCGAGGACGTGGAGGACCATCCGGACAACCAGACCCGTTTCGTGCTGGTCGCCGCAGACCGGGTGCCCAGGCCGACGGGGCACGACAAGACCAGCATCGTCTGCTTCCAGCGGGCGGACCATCCCGGCAGCCTGCATGGCATTCTGGGCCAGTTCGCGGCGCGCAACATCAACCTGACAAAGCTCGAGTCGCGACCGACAAAGCAGGGGTTGGGGGACTACTGCTTCGTCATCGACCTGAGCGGCCACGTGGGCGACGAGGTCGTCGCCGACTGCCTGCGCGATCTCCACGCCGGACTGGCCGGGGTCAAGTTCCTCGGGTCGTACCCGGCCGCCGGGGAGCACGGTGAGCAGCAGCGCCGCCAGGCCGACGCAGCGTGGCAGGCCGCCGACGAGTGGCTGCGGACCTTGCGCGCCGCTATTGAGTAGCCGGGGCCACCGAGCGCTCGAGCGAGCCGGGCAGGCGCCGAGAGACGAGCAGCGCCACGACGGCGGCGAGAGCTGCCGCCGCGTAGGCCAGGACGACCCCGCTCGAGATGGGTCGGTCGCCGCGTGAGACGGCGGCCACCGCGACACCGCCCACTCCGACACCGAGGGCCTCGCCGAGCACGTCAGCCAGGCTGAGTGATGCCGAGGCCCAGCCCTCGCGACCAGCGGGTGCCGCCCGTAGCATCATGAGCGAAATCGGCGCGTAGCTCAGACCCATGCCCAGGCCGGCGACCGACCAGGCCACGTAGGCCTCCCAGAGGGGTACCCCGGCCCGCAGTTGCCAGGCCATCCCGGCCGTGCCGACGAGTATCAGGACCAGTCCGAGCCGGATCAGGCGGGCGCCCTCCCACTGATCGTGGAGTCTGGCCTGGATCCACGAACCCGCGGTCCAGGCCAACGTGGAAGCGGTGACGACGCCGCCGGCGGCGATGGTGCTGTGGTGACGCACCGTCGTGATGGTCAGCGTCACGTAGGCGTCCGCACCGAAGAACGCGAAGGTCAACAGCCCTCGGCTGAGGATGGTGGCGGGCAAGCCGCGACGCGCCCGGAGCGTGCCCGCCGGGAGCAGACGGCGAAGCGGCGCCAGACCAACGACGACACCGGCCAACGCCAGGAGCACGCCGACCCAGAGCGGCGCGCGCCCCGAGTGCACCCAGGACCAGAGCAGCCCCGGCCGCCGTTCGGACGGCGTCGGCCATCCGGTGTTCCTCGCTCGGTGCGGTCGTCGACCGGCCCAGCCGGACCAACGCGGGCAGCGCAATCGGGCCGGCCACGACGACCAGCGGGATGAGTCCGAGGAAGACCCACCGCCAACCGAAGAGGTGGGTCACGATCGCCGCCACGCCTGGTCCGACGATGCCGGGTACCACCCATGCGGTCGAGAACACAGCCATCATCCGCGCCCGTTGGGTCTCGGGCAGACTGCGGCCGATGGCCACATAGGCCACGGCAGGAACCGCTCCCGCACCCAGTCCCTGCAGGCAGCGGCCCGACGACGAGCACCCACATGAACGGCGCAAGCCCGCCGACCACGAGCCCGGTGGTGAACAACACGAGTCCCGCCACGTAGGGGCGGGCGGGGCCGTGGCGGTCTGCGTCACGGCCGGCCGCCACGATGCCGATGAGGCTGGCGAGCATGAAGGAGGAGAACACCCAGCCGTACAGGGCGAGGCCGTGCAGGTCACGCGCCACGACGGGCATGACGGTGACGATGGCCAGGGCCTCGGAGGCAATGAAGGTGATGGTGAGGACCAGTCCCAGCGTCAGGGCGCGGCGATGCGGCGCCCACAAGCCGTCGCCGGGCTGCCCGCGTTCCATCCGGCGAGACTACGGGGAAGGGCCGCTGATACTCTGCGCCGGGGAGGGCTCATGGCACTTGCGACCATTGACGTCGACCAACACCTTTTCGAGTCGAGGACGACCTGGTCCGACTACATCGATCCGGCACACCGTGACGACGCGTTGGCGATTGCCGATGACGCTCAAGGTTGGCCCTGGCTCACGTGGCGCGGTGCGCCCCTCACTCCGCTCGAGGTACCTATCCCCGAGCGCTCCTCCCTGATCGGCGACGACCGGCTGCGCCGTGTCCGCGGCGAGCACGCACCGGCGTCCTTCGACGACCTCGTGCCCGATGCCTACCGGCTGGCCGGCGCCCGCCTGGACTCGCTCGACGCCTTCGGTCTCGACGCTGCAGTTCTCTTCCCCAACTACGGACTGTTGTGGGAGCAGCGGCTTTCCTCGGACCGGATCGCCCAGCGAGCCAATGCGCGCGCCTACAACCGCTTCACCGCCGAATCGTGCAGCGACGGCCAGGGCCGGCTCTTCGGGGTGGCTCATATCCTCCTGCACGATCCGGCCTGGGCCGTCGAGGAGATCGCCCGCGTGCGCTCCGAGGGGATCAGGCTGGCCATGGTCGCCCCGGCCCCGGTGGACGGCAAACCGCTGTCGCATCGCGACTTCGACCCGGTGTGGGCTGCGTTCAGCGAACACGGCGTTGCTCCGGTGTTCCACGTGTCCGAGTTCGAGAGCCCGCTTGCATCCGGCCTGGCGCGAGGGCGAGCACGAGGAGGGCGAGCAGCTGTTCGACTCGATCTTCTTGTACCTGGCCCCTGCAGTCGCCTTGGCCAACCTCATCCTCAACGGGGTCTTCGAGCGTTTTCCGGAGCTGCGGGTCGGCGTGGTCGAACTCACGGCCAGTTGGGTTCCGCACTTCCTCCTGCACATCGACGGTGCCTCGGACTTCTACGCCCAGCGGCACGGCGAGCCCTTCCGCAAGTTGGCCGCCCGCCCCTCGGATTACTTCCTGCGCCAGGTCCGTGTGGCCGCCTTGCCCTACGAGATGCCGAATCGTCTCGTGCCGAAGGTCGGGCGAGGACACGTTCATGATCGGGAGTGACTGGCCCCACGCCGAGGGCGTGGCGGATCCGATGGCGGCGGCCGAGCGCGCCGTCGCCGGGCTCGATGATCGGGCCCGAGCCAATCTCCTGGGTGCCAACGCGGCCTGGTTGCTGGGCCTGTGACCGCACACCTCCCGGCCCGGGCGAGAGAGCCTGGGTCCGCTCTCGGCAGTCGGAGCTGCACCGGTGGCCGTGACCGGGTTGGCCAACCTGGCCGTGAAGGTACGAGAGGAAGACCTCGAGGCTGCCTGCGCCTGGTACGAGGCGGCAGGTGCCACGGTGACTGCGCCGGTGCAGTGGGAGAACGGCCGGCGGGCGGACGTGCAGCTGGGTGTCCTCGCGCTGACGCTTTTCACCAAGGCCATCTATGAGGATGCCTGCGCGCTTCCCGATGCCGGATTCCTGCATCCGGCTCTCTTCGTCGATGACCTGGACGCGGAGCTCGCCCGCCACAGCGTGCTGTGGGGTCCGCGCATCGTGAGTGGCTCGTTCGGCACCCGGCGTATCGCCTTCGTCGAAGCCCCCGGCGGGATCCGGCTCGAGTTCATGGAGCAGATTGAGGATCCGCCCTGACAGCGCGGCTCCGCTAAGGTCCCGCTCAGGGGACCTCGAGCGCCTCTTCGAGCTACCGACCTTCTCCTCGGGCAGGGGAGCAGCAGCGGCGACCTGGCCCATCCGCGCGATCGACCGCAACGACGGGACCGTGACCAGGCCGGCGATCGCGGTGACGCACAGCAGCCCTGCGGCCACGGCGAAGGCGAGGGTGTAGCCGTCGGTCAGGGCCGAGGCGGTGTGCGCCGGGGTGGCGATGACGCCGCTCAGCGTCGTGGTCGTCTTCTTGGCCGCCAAGGTGGCCAGCACGGCCAGTCCGAGCGATGCCCCGACCGTCCTCGAAGTGTTCAGCAAGCCCGGAGGCCAGGCCCGACTGCTCGCGGGGCACGCCGGCCGTTCCCGCCACGGCGATAGGCGTGACCGCCAGTCCCATCCCGAGGCCGATGAGGACGTAGGGAATCAGGAGGCTGGCCAGGAAGGTCGAGTCCGGAGTGATGAAGGTCAGCCAGGCCAATCCCGCCTGCCGCCACGAGTGAGCCGAGAACGATGAGCGGGCGAGGACCGAAGCGCGGCACCAGGCGCGACGTCAGTTGCGCACCGGCTGCAATCAGCAGCGTCTGGGGCAGGAACGCCAGGCCGGCGCGGAGCGGGCTGTAGCCCAGCACGCGCTGCATGTAGAGCGTCTCGAAGTACCAGGACCCGAACAGCGCTCCGAACATCAGCAGCATCACGATGTTGCCGCCCGCCACGTTGCGGGACCGGAAGATGCCCAGCGGCACCAGCGGGGCTTGGGACACGCGGGCCTGAAGGAACAAGAAAACGGCGAGCAGGACCACGCCCAGGGCGATCGGCATGAGCACCTGTCCCGAGCCCCACGAGTAGGTCTCGGTCCGCACGACGCCGAACACGATCGCCGTGAGTCCGGCGGTGACGGTGACAGCGCCCCAGAGGTCGAGGTGACGGTGGTGCAGGTCCGCTCTCGATTCGGGCACGTAACGCAACGATGCGACCAGGGCCACCGCGCCGATCGGCACGTTGACGAAGAGAATCCAACGCCAATCGAGGAATTGGGTGAGGATGCCGCCGAAGAGCGCACCCGCCGACGCTCCGGCCGAGGAGACTGCGCTCCAGGCAGCCAGTGCTTTGGTGCGCGCCGCTCCCTCGGCGAACGACGAGGTGAGGATGGTGAGTGTGGCGGGCGCCAGGATCGCTGCACCCAGTCCCTGCACGGCTCGGGCGGTGATCAGCCACGTCTGGTTCTGGGCCAGACCGCCGAGGAGGCTGGCGACCGTGAACACGGTGAGACCGACCAGGAAGATCTTCCGGCGGCCGAAGAGATCAGCGGCACGCCCACCGAGTAGGAGGAACCCGGCGAAGGTCAGCGTGTACGCGTTGACGATCCACTGCAGGCCCGAGCTGGTGAAGTGGAGATCGTTCTGGATGGAAGGCAGCGCCACGTTCACGATCGATGCGTCGAGCACGACCATGAACTGACCGATCAGGACGAGGCCGAGGACCAGCCAGGCCGGGACCACTCGACCGGGTGCGATCTCGATGCCGCTAGAAGTGTCTTCGAGCACGCGTCTCCCTTTCCGTTGTCGCTCCGGAACTGCCCTTTCCGCGCGGCCAACGCCGTCCGGAAGAGCGCTATTCCCGCCGGCTTCCCGTTTTCGGATCCGGAACGGGTAGACCTCCGGTCTAGCGGTCAGGTGTGACAGGCTCGGCCGCGATGGAGGAACGACCCGCGATCGACCTGGTCCGCCCGACCTCGCTCGCCCCCGGCGTTCCCTACGCCTACGCGGCGGCTCCGCACGGCCGTTCCCTCTACGTCTTCACGGCCGGCGCCTGTCCGCTCGACGGCTCGGGCGCCGTGGTCGCTGCGGGCGACCTGGCTGCCCAGTCGGCCCAGGTCATGGACAACCTTGGCGTGGCGCTGCGTGGCGCCGGGGCCGAGCTGCACGACGTCGTGAAGACCACCGTCTACGTGGCCAGCGCCGCCCGGGAGGACCTCGTCACCGCGTGGCGGGTCGTGCGGGATCGATTCGGGGATCACGATCCACCGAGCACGCTGCTCGGAGTGACCGTTCTTGGCTATCCCGGGCAGCTGGTCGAGGTCGAGGCGGTGGCCGCCCTCCCGCAATCCTGACGTGTGGATCCCTGGTCAGGGAGATGTTCTGTGTCCGATGTCGAATTCGCCACGACCCGTTCGTGTAATCGGCTGACACGGTGAAGGACCGGGTCAGGACAGAGAGAGGTTTCCGATGAGTCCCACGAGCACACAGGCAGTACCTCCTGAGCGTCCCGATGATCGAGGGTGCCCCCGAGCGTCCACCCGAGGAGACGCAGCAGGCCTACGAGCAGGTGAACGTGTTCAACGCTGAGCTCCAGGCCAGCGGAGCCTGGGTGTTCGGCGGCGGGCTCATGCCGGCCGACATCGCAACGGTGGTGCGAGCCGACGGCGACGACACGGTGGTCACGGACGGCCCGTTCGCCGAATCCAAGGAGCACATCGGCGGGTTCTGGATCATTGAGGTGGCCGACCTCGATGCGGCGCTCGCCGTCGCCGCCAAGGCGACTCGAGCCTGCGGCGAGCCGGTCGAAGTCCGTCCCTTTCAGGAGATCCCCGAAGGCTGAACCCGACGATGCAGGTCGACGCCCATCAGACCGAGATCGAGCGCACCTTCCGCGAGGAGTACGGGCGCGCCGTCTCGGTCCTGGTGCGGGCGTTCGGCGATATCGAATTGGCCGAGGATGGGCGTGCAGGACGCGTTCGCCATCGCTGCGATCCGTTGGCCCGCCGACGGCGTCCCGCCCAGCCCTGCCGGCTGGATCATCACCACCGCCCGGCACCGGATCATCGACCGTTTGCGCCGCGAGGCGAGCCGCGATGACCGCCAGGCCCAGGCAGCCCTGCTTCAGCACTCCGACCGATCAGACGAGGAGCTTGCCATGGAGGACGACCGCCTCCGGCTCATCTTCACCTGCTGCCATCCCTCCCTGGCGCAGCCGGCCCAGGTGGCGCTCACCCTTCGTCTGCTGGGCGGCCTGACTACCCCGGAGATCGCTCGCGCCTTCCTGGTGTCCGAACCCACCATGGCCCAGCGCATCAGCCGGGCCAAGGCGAAGATCAAAGGTGCCGGCATTCCTTACCGCGTCCCGAGCGGCGCCGAGTTGCCCGACCGCCTGCGTGCGGTCCTTGCGGTCGTCTACCTCGTATTCAACGAGGGCTACGCGGCGACGTCGGGCGACCAGCTTGCCCGCGACGACCTGTGCGAGGAGGCGATGCGTCTCGGCCGGGTGCTGCTGCGACCTGATGCCCGACGAGCCCGAGGTCATGGGCCTCTTGGCCCTCATGTTGCTGGTGGCGTCGCGTCGTCGGGCCCGGACCCGGGCCGGACGGTTCTCTCGTCGTGCTCCGCGAGCAGGACCGCGAGCTGTGGGACCGCACGATGATCGTCGGACGGCCAGGCACTCGTCCGCCGCTGCCTCCAACGAAACAGGCCAGGTCGCTACCAGGTGCAGGCCGCCATCAATGCGGTGCACAGCGACGCCTCGGTGGCTGAGGACACGGACTGGCGTCAGATCCTCGACCTCTACGACCAGCTGGTACTCCTCGACCGATCGCCCGTCGTTGCCTTGAACCGCGCCGTGGCGGTGGCGGAAGTCGAGGGACCCGAGGTCGCATTGCGCTGCCTCGCCGACGAACCCACTGGAGGGCTATTACCTGCTCCACGCCGTGCGGGCGGATCTCCTCGCCCGTCTCGGCCGGGTCAGGGAGGCAGACGATGCCTATGCGGAGGCGCTCGCCCTCACGGAGAACGGGGCTGAGCGGGCCTTTCTCGAGCGGGCTCGAGCAGAGGGTCTTTCCCGATGACAGACCCGGTCTTGTCATGAAGGTGCAGCTGGTTGTGCCACCCGAGCTGTGCTTTCCGCTGGGTGCGATGACGTCGGGCGGTGATCACATTGATCTCCTGCGGACAAGACTGGACGCGTGACGCAGGGCTGGCGCGTACAGCGAATCGACCACAGGGACCCCTTGGCTCCTGTGGAGGACATCGTGCGGCTCATCGACCTCGCTGGTCCGGCCATGGCCGCCGCCTACAGACGCAGTGACGTGGTCGAGGCGCTCGGTGAGCAGCAGCCCGCCGCGGTGGCGTTCGCGTCCGGGCAGCTTGTCGGCGCCGCCGTCGCGCGCATGGCCGGTCGCGACGCGCTCCTGCTCGCCCTGGCGCTGCACCCGGATTGGCGGAACCGAGGCATCGGATCGGCGTTGCTCAGGGAACTCGATCAAGAGGCAATCCATCGGGGCGCCCTGCGCATGTTGGCCTTGGTCGAGCCGGGTCAGGTCGGGGAGGTCGCCTTCGCGCACCAAGGGTTCGACCTGTTCGACGGACTCCACCTCTACGTCAGGGCTGCGTCCGTGGTGCCCGAGGATCTCGAGATCGTGGAGCGATACGGCGGTTTTTTCCCCCCGGCAGGCCTGTGGGAGGAGATGAAGGGGTTCTCGACGACCAAGGAACTCCTGGAACGCCGGATCGTCGCTCCACTGTCGTATGCCGAACTGGCTGAGAGCGTCGGGTTGCGAGCGCCTGCCGCGGTCATGCTCTTCGGGCCACCCGGGACGGGCAAGACCTCGTTTGCCCGTGCCATGGCGTCCCGGCTCTCGTGGGCGTTCGTCGAGCTGCATCCTTCGCTCCTCGGCCCTGGCACTGCGGGTGCAGCCAACCTGCATGCGGCGCTGGACGACCTGGCGCACGTGGACCGCTTGGTGTGCTTCATAGACGAAGCCGACGAAATCGCCGCAGCACGCGCCAGCCGACCCGAGAGCCAGCCAATCGTCAATGAGCTCCTCAAGGCGATTCCGGTCTTCCGGTCCCGACCGGATCGACTCATGGTGATGGCCACCAACTCCATTGCTTCTATCGACCCGGCAATGCTCCGACCGGGACGCTTCGATCTCATCATCCCGATAGGCGCACCCGACAGTGCCGGACGTGCTGAGCTGGCGGCAGAGTTCCTGGAGCAATGTGATGCCGAGGACATCGCCGCGCGTACGGAGGGGTTCACACCTGCTGACTTCGCGTTGGCAGCCCAACGTGCCGCCCAGCTGGCTTTCGAGCGGGCGCTTGCAGGGGGTGCGCCTGCGGTGACATCCGCTGACTGTGTCGATGCCGTGTCACGGACGCGTCCCAGTGTCCACAACGAAGCAGCTGAGGCCTTCGACGAGGAAGCGACCGCCTTCGCCAGGTTCTGAGCTGAATCTGAGCCCAGATCGGCGGCCGACCGGGGGACGGTGGGACTACCATCGCCGTTTCCCGTCGTGAACGCCAAAATCCCTGGTGTGGAAGGCTTTTGTCATGAAGGTCCACCTGGTCGACGGCACCTACGAGTTGTTTCGCCATTTCTTCGGCGCGCCGCCGCATCGAAACAAGAATGGTGAGGAGGTCGCGGCGGTTCGGGGCGTCCTGAGTTCGGTTTTCCAGATGCTGAGCGAGGGTGCGACACACGTCGGCGTGGCCACCGATCACGTGATCGAGTCCTACCGCAACGATCTGTGGCCGGGCTACAAGACCGGGGAGGGTATCGACCCCGATCTCCGGCTCCAGTTCTGGCCGCTCGAGGATGCGCTCACCGCCATGGGAGTCGTGGTCTGGGCCATGGTCGACGCCGAAGCGGACGATGCGCTGGCGAGCGCCGCTGCGGTCGCCGCCGACGACCCGTCGGTCGAGCAGGTGGTCATCTGCACTCCGGACAAGGACCTCGGGCAGTGCGTACGCGGCACGCGCGTCGTCCAGCTGGACCGGCGCAGGGATCACCTGATCGACGAAGACGGGGTCATCGAGAAGTTCGGCGTCTCGCCGGCCTCCATCCCCGACTACCTCGCCTTGGTCGGGGATAGCGCGGACGGGTTCCCCGGCCTGGCCGGCTGGGGGGCCAAGTCGGCCTCCACCGTGCTGGCCCGGTGGCAGCACATCGAGGACATTCCGGAGAACGCCGAGGCGTGGGAGGTCACCGTTCGGAGCGCGGCCAAGCTGGCAACCACGCTGCGGGATGACTTCGAGCACGCACTCCTGTTCAAGACGCTCGCACAGCTGCGGATCGATCGTTCGCTCCTGCCCTCGGTCGAGAGCCTTCGTTGGACGGGGCCGACCGACGGTTTCACCGAGATATGCCGTGACCTCGACGCCATCCCGCTCGCCAAACGGGTGCTGGCTCTGGCGGCCGCTCGGGCCTGACCGAACAGTCTCCTCTGGTCGAACGTGAACGTGTCGCGACGTTGAAGTGAACCCGCGCACCCGCAGGGTGACAGGGATCCGCGGCGCACGGGCACCCCATGCGCAGGGCAGCCGGCCCCATTAGGGTCGAGTGGCGCGTTGCAGCGTCACGCAGAAGGACGGGATCGAAAAGGGGAGCTTCGATGCACGACGACACTGGATCTGGAACGACCGCGCCAACCCGGAGGAGCTCCGGAGCGCGCCGACTGCATGGAGCGGCCGCGGGTGCTTTGCTCGTTGGCGGGCTTGGTTTTGCAGGCGTCGGTCTGGCGAGCACCGTCATGGCCACCTCGGCCGGGGCCGCCGTGAAAACCTGCAAGGACGCCAAGACCTTGAAGAGCTCGGGGAGCTGCGTCGTTCCCGCCACTGACACCTCGGTCACGGTGGAGGCGGCTGGTGCGAGCGGCGGAGCCGGCGGCGCAGGTGCGGAACCCATCGTGGGCGGAACCGGTGGTGACGGCGCGATCTGGCTCGGCAGCTTTTCGGTGGCCCCTGGCCAGACGTTGCAGTTCAGTGTGGGCAGTGTCGGCTCGGCCGGCACCGTGAATCCGGGTGGCCCCGGGACGGGCGGTACGGCCGGAGGTGGCAACGGAGGTCCGGCTGAGGGACCCAATCCCAACCTCGGGGGCGGAGGCGGTGGAGGCGGTCTCTCCAGCGTGGTCGATCAAACGTCCGGCGTGTCCCTGCTGGTGGCGGGCGGCGGCGGCGGTGGTGGTGGCGGCGGGAACAACGCCGAGGGCAACGCAAACGACAACGGTGGGAACGGCGGCAGCAACGGCCAGAACGGCGCCAACGCCGAGGGCACGGGGGGAGTGGCCGGAGCAAGCTCGTCTCAGACCGGTGGCGTGGGCGGCGGACCCGCGACGAACGAGGCCGGCGGCGGCGGCGGTGGCGGTGGGTGCAACGGCGGCGGGGGCGGGAGCACTGGCGGCACGTCGCGCGACAACGCTTCGGGCGGCGGCGGTGGGGCCGGGAACTCGTGCGGCGGCACGGCCAACGTCGGAGCCAACGCCGGAAAGGGATTCGTCCGCCTCTACTTTGCGCCCGCCGCGCTCACCTTCAGCCCGCCCAAGGGCAAGGTGGGAGCCGAAGTGACGATCAGCGGCAAGAACCTCAAGGGGGCAACGGCGGTCACCTTCAACGGTGTCGCGGCCTCCATTCAGGCGGACGCGAGCACGAGCATCCGGGTGATGGTCCCGAGCGGTGCCACGACCGGCCCGGTCGCCGTGACGACGCCTGGGGGGACGGCAAGCAGCACGAAGGACTTCAAGGTCAAGACCTGATTCGGACTGCCACCGCCCGGGCGGTAAGCCTGTCGGACCCTCCAGAAGCGCAGTCTCCCCGTCAGTCCCCGCAGTTTGCGGGAGGGGTGCTGCTACCGGTTGTTGAAGACGTTCGAGACGTCGACGCCCAGGGCGGGAATCACCTGGTGGGTGGCGTAGCGGTAGAGGATGGTCCGCATGTACATCCCGGCTGCGGCGGCGTACATGGAGATGCCGACGAGCAACACGACGCCGATCACCGCGATCGTGACGCCCACGACGACGGCGTGTGCAGCCACCACGGCGATGCCGAGGGCCAGCACGGCGACCGCTCCGAGCGAGAGTCCGATGAAGAGGAAGCCGAAGCGCAGCCCGCTGCGTGCGATCGTCCCGAAGCAATTCTTGAGGATTGAAGAGGACCGCTTCACCGCCTCGAGCGGCCCCACGTTCTCGTAGGCGAGGACAGGGATGACGAGGAACGTCGCGACGGCCCAGGCCAGACCGCCGGCCAAGCCGATCAATCGCCCGACGAGGCCGAGACGCTGTTCGAGGAGCCGGATGGCCGTCCCCACGATGGCGGACAAAATCGCCCACCGGAAGATGACGCCCTTGCGCTGCCAAGCCTGAGCGAGCGACCCACCGACCGTCGGGGCCCTGCCTTCGATGCGATCGGTCGCTGCGAAGACGAGCGCCACGTTGAAGATCACGGTCGCCGACGTCGCCACGAAGGAGCCACACGCGAGGGCCACGATGACGGCCAGTCCTGTGCGGCCGATGGCCAAGGCGATGGGGACCGAGACGATGGCGAACGCAATGACGGCCGTGAAGGTGGCCATGACAGGAAGCCAGATCATCTGGCGGTCCTGCCGGAAGAGGTCGAGGGAGGCTCGAAGGATTGCCTTACCGTTCGGGTTCGCCATGGGTGTACGCCTCCGCGTTCAACGTCGCTGACAACAGATGGTGCACCACCCCAATCGGCAGGAATCGTCGTCCGGTTGAATCCACTGGACATCAACAAAGCGCAGGTCAGTTGGGGTGTCCGCCTTCTCTCCGCGGCCGGGACGCCGGCAGCGACGGCTGGACCCGGCTCGTTGCCTTGCGTGACGTGAGGTACGCGACTGCCCGCGCAGGTGGGCGAGAAGGCAGTGTGCTCCTGATACCCTATAGGGGTATTAGGTAGAGAAAGGGAGACGGCATGCGACCCGGCTACATCGACGACAAGGAAGTCATCCAAAAGCGCCTGCGAAAGGTCGAAGGCCAGGTCAGGGGCATTCAGCGCATGGTCGACGAGGACCGCTACTGCATCGAGATCCTCGAGCAGGTCTCAGCCGCCACCAAGGCCCTGCAGGCTGTCGCCCTTGGCCTCCTCGACGACCATCTGGCCCACTGCGTGTCGGATGCCGTACGCAAGGGTGGCGACGAGGCTACCGAGAAGCTGAACGAGGCTTCCGCCGCGATCGCGCGGCTCGTCCGCTCCTAGCTCCATGTTGGCGACAGCCACCGTCGTGGTGGATATCGGGCGCTCGTTGCGTGAGGGGTTCTTCATGTTCTGGGAGACCCTCTGGCCGCTCATCCTCGGTTTTGGGCTCTCGGGAGCCGTTCAGACCTTCGTCGGCCGCGAATCCATGCAGCGCAAGCTCGGTAATCACCGAGCCGGGTTCCGTCACCCGCGCCTCCCTCTACGGGATGGTGTCATCGTCGTGCTCCTACGCCGCCTCCGCCATGGCGAAATCGCTGTTCGTCAAGGGCGCCGACTACATCGCCGCGATGGTCTTCATGTTCGCCTCGACCAACCTTGTCGTCGAACTGGGCATCGTGCTCGTCGTGCTGATGGGATGGCAATTCGCCGTCAGCGAGTTCGTGGGCGGCATCATCATGATCGTCCTCTTGGCCACGCTGGGGGCGCTGTGGTTGCGGGGTCGGCAGATCAGCCTGGCCCGGGCGCGGCTGAGCCAACAGGACGACGCTGCTGAGCACCTGCACGGTCCCGCGAACGCTCAACTGCAGCGGCAGCCCCTCGCAAGCCGCCTGCGGTCCAAGGCCGGCTGGGCCGACAGCGCGACGTACACCATGTCGGACCTCACCATGGTCCGCCGCGAGTTGCTCGTCGGTTACACCGTGGCCGGTTTCTTGGCCGTCCTGGTGCCGACCTCGGTCTGGCAAGCCGTGTTCATCAGCGGCCACGGCTTTTGGACCTCACTCGAGAACGTCATCGTCGGTCCGTTCATCGCCATCATCAGCTTTGTCTGTTCGATCGGGAACGTGCCCCTGGCCGCGGCGCTGTGGAAGGGCGGCATCTCTTTCGGCGGAGTGATTTCGTTCATTTTCGCGGACCTCATCGCCTTCCCGTTGCTGATGATCTACCGGCGCTACTACGGAACCCGGTTGATGCTGCGCATGCTGGCGGTCTTCTGGGCGCTGATGTCGACGGCTGGCCTGATCACCGAGGGGATCTTCCGAGCGGTCGGGTTGGTACCCGACGATTCGGCCGACATCGGTGGCGCCGGCGCACTTCTCGTGGAACTACACCACCTATCTGAACATCGTCTTCCTGCTGCTCTTTGCCCTCCTCTACTGGACCTATCGGAATCGGGAACGATTCGGAGCTGGAGCGGGCTACGCCAAAGACCCCGTGTGCGGCATGCAGGTCGAGATCGCTCACGCTCCGGCGGCGCTCCAACGCGACGGCGAGAGCTTCTATTTCTGCTCGGATCGCTGCGCCGAACACTTCGGGTCGGAAGCTGAGAGCGACGCTGGGCGCCGTTCGTTCGTCGACCGAGAGCACACGAAACATGAAGGCGCGCGATGAAAGAGGAACGGATCATTCAACAGCTGGACAGAATGGTGGCTTCGGGCCGGATCACCGAGACGGAAGCCGCCGAGCTCCGAACCACTGAAGGCACACCCCGGTTCGCTGCGGCTGTCGGTGCCGTCCGTGTCCGTCACGCCGGTGCGCACCTCCAGGCGGCGGTCGATGCCGGTGAGATGAGCCAGGCGGAGGCAGACGCCAGTCTCGCCCAGCTGCGCGGCGGAGAACACCCGAAAGGATCGCGGGCCGGTTGCGGATGCACCGTTCTCCGGCGCCCGGCGGAGCCCGAGGCTTCTGCGCTGCGCTGAGTACTTGGACTGCTCAGGAACCGTAGGACGGAGGGGCGTCGGCTGATGCAGTCCCCCAGCCAGTGGTCGAGCGCTTGACCAGCGTTTCGTCGATGGTGCCGCCCGTCGTCACCATCTGGGCGCCAAGCCAGGGCCGATTCCAGGCTTGGCCGTCGACGGTCATCGCGGAGATGAAGCCGGCGCCAGGATGTTGCCTTCGGGCATGGACCGCCAGGACCTTGCCATTGGCCAGGTGGATGGTGGCCGATGTGAACGTCGGCGATGTCGTGACGAGCACCGTCGAGCCGGGGGTCTCGGGGTAGAGCCCTAGCATCGACCACACGGCCCACGAGCTCATGGCTCCGAGGTCGTCATTTCCCGGCTCGCCGTCGGGAGCATCGGTGAAGTACGTGTTCAAGATTTTGGTTGTCGTCGCTTCGGTCAGAGCCGGCGCTCCCGTATAGTCGGCCACGAACGGCACGCCCAGATCCGGCTCGTTGCCGGCCCAGTCGTACGGTGCGGTCGGGCCGACGTTGAGCTGAGACAAGAACTGCGTGAGCTTGCGCGTCGCGGCGGCGTCCCCGCCCAGATCCGTGATGAGGCCGGCCAGGTCCTGGGGCACCATCCAGGTGTACTGCGCGGCGTCGCCCTCTTGAAAGCCCCACTGGCCGACGCCGGTGATCCCGTGCGCCGCCAGGGTGTTGGTGAGGGTGAAGCCGCTCTCGGGCCACCCGGCGGGGACCGTACGATCGCTGCTCTTGGGCGCGATGAGCCCGGTTGAGGGATCGAAGAGGAGGCGCCAGCCCAGGGATCGCCGCAGGAAGCGCGTGGCGGTCGGACGGTCGCCGACAGCATGTGCGAGTTGTGAGATCGAGAAGTCGTCGGTCGCGTATTCCAGGGTGAGCGAGGCCATGTCGGGTGACAGCGAGCTCGTCGATGGCGCCACACTCAGATCCTCGTTGGGGACGAAGCCGTCGGCCAGGTAGGAGGCCAGGCCAGGACGCTCGACGTAGCCGCCCGCGCTGGCCGGCGCAGGTGTCGTGGTATCTGCGCCGGCGACGAGGGCGGCCAAGGCCGCTTTGACGTCGTACCCTCTCGCTCCGAAGGCGTAGGCATCGGCGACGATAGGGTCCGCCGAATCCCCGCCCATCTCGTTCTCGCTGAGGTCCACGTACTCCCACCGTGGGAGGAACCCTCCGTCCTGGCTCGCGTCGCGCACGAGCGAGACGACCAGGCCGTCGGCTGTTTTCGGTTCCAGGATGGCGAGGAGCGGGATCTGACTCCGGTAGATGTCCCATCCTGAGACATTCGTGTACTGGGGGAGACCCCGTGCGACGTGCATGCGACCGTCGAGCCCCGGGTAATCGCCGTCGTCATCGGAGAGGAGTGAGGGGAACAGGAGCGAGTGGTAGAGCGCGGTGTAGAAGACCCGCAGTTGCTCCTCGGTTCCGCCCGCGACACCAATGCGGGAAAGGGCGCCGTTCCAGGTCTTGGTGGCTGCCTGGCGCACGGCATCGAAATGCCAACCCCGCTGCTCGGCCCGAAGGTTGGCAGCCGCGTTGGCGACGCTCGTGTAGGAGAGTCCGACCTTCATCGTGATGGTGGTGGGCCCGTGTTCCGCTGGCGCAAAGGTGGCGTAGGTGCCCGGCGCGGATCCGCTGGCCTGGCCGTCACCCGACGAGAGCGAGGCGCCCTCCCATGACCCTTCGCTCCGGAACGGGGACTCGAAGACCGCCGAGAAGTGCGCCGCGTAGTTGCCGGGGAGGGAACAGAAGTCGCCCGAGACGTCAGATCCCGTGAAGGCGTTGTCCCCCTGCACCGAAACGGACCCGCTCGAGAAGCCACCCTCGCCCACCTCGGGATCGATCAGGATCGAGGGTGTGACGCCCTGAGGAAACGTGAAGCGCCCGATCCCCGTCCGGTCCGTCACCGTCAGCTCGACCTTGATGCCGTTCGACAACGTCACCGAATACGACCCCGGAGACGCCGACTCGTCGCTGTGCGAAAACATCGATTGGTAGAGCGCGGGATTGGTTGGCGGCGAGATGTCGACCGCGCCGGCGAACGGCACGACGGGAAAGTCCTCGAGGGCCGAACAGCCCGCTCCCGACAGGTGGTCGAGGCTGAACCCGTCGATGGTGTCGAGGGGGTAGTAATAGCCGCCCGACACGCCCAGTTCCGGTGACGTCGTCGGGGTGTCAGGACTCCACTGCATCATTCCCGAAGGGAGGTCGGCGCCGGGAAACGTCCCGATGGCACCCGTCCAGCCCGGGCCGACGCCGGTGCCGACGAACGGATCGACGGAGGCCGCCGGGTCCGTCGAGGGGCCATGTGATTGTGACGGGGACGCCCCGGATCCCGTTGCGACGACCGGGGCGGCAGCGAGGACGATCCCCAGCGCAAGGGCCGAGCTCGCTGCCCGCACCGTGCGAGCCAAACCCCGGCGCCGGAACGTGGCGTTCGTCGGACGCGCGACAGCTGAACCTCGGCGCCGGGCGCCCAATCGATTTCGCACCCGGCAATGGTACAAACGAGTCCGCCATGTCTCCGGTGCAACGGGGTCCGGCAGATACGGATGTCTGCTCGCTATCGGAGCAATGCCTCTGCGCTTTCACCCTTCACACGGAAGAGTGGATGTGTTAGACCCATCCCTACGGACCACAGGGGCATTCTGCTCTCGGCATGGAATCGTCGGTGGCGGAGTTCGGCAGGTAGCACGTACTGACGACCGGCGGGAAAATAGCCACCCGCGGTGGGAGGCACCATGTCGAGAATCCACTGTCCGCGTGGCATGCGACTTCTGGCCACCGTGGCCGCCGTGGGGATGGGCGGTCTGGTCAGCCTCTCGGCCGCCTCCGCGCCGGCAGCCGGCGCGGCGACGCCCGCGCCGCAGCACTATCTCTGCTACCAGGCCGCGGCCAAATCGGGCTTCAAGGTTCCCCAGGGCATCAGGTTGATCAACGCGCTCGGCGCCGAATGGATTCGTCCCGACCGTCGGTCCGGCGAATGTGCACTGCAACCCGGCGCTGAAGGTGGTGCCCGGCGCGCGGTTCCCGATCACGAGTCCGACCTGGCACTTTCTCGGCTGGGCGATCGCCGCCAAGCAGCCTGCGTCCACCGTGACCGCGACGAACCAATTCGGCACCGCGTCGCTCGTCACGAAAGCGCCGACCGAGCTGTTGGTGCCCTCGTGGAAGAGCCTGACCGGACCGCCGAACCAACAACCGACGACGCCCCCCGGTGAGGACCACTACACGTGTTATCCGGTCAGCTACGTAGTGGGGGCATCGAGATTCAGTCCGCCCTCGCCCATCATGGTCCGTGACGAGTTCGGGTCAGCGCTGACCACTGTCAAGGTCGGCAATCCAAAGACCCTCTGTGTGCCCACGGAGAAGATCCTGCCTACCGGTCTCACATTCCCGATCAACAATCCGAACTTGAACTACGTGTGCTTCAAGGTCTCGAAGACCCCGATCAAATCTCCGGTGTTCGACGAGAACCAGTTCGGTCAAGGAAAGGTCACCGTGACAGTCACCCAGAAACTGTGTGTGCCCACAACATTGGCGAGCTCAACGGGCTAAAAGGCGGTACACACGGGCGTGAGTCGTCGCCCCAGGGTCCGCGTGCCGGATCGTGGGGCGGCGGTTTCGCGTTCCGCCGCCACCTGGGCGAGCTCCGACCCGGGGGGAAGTCACTCGCCTTGTCGTCGATCGATCCAGCGAAGCAGCGAGCGGGCGGCTTCCACCACCAGATCACGATCGTGGGTCACGATGTGCTCGTAGCGGCGATATCTCGTGTCGCCGACATCCCCCAGGTCCTGAGCCAGCAATGCACCCGTGTAGCTGGGCCCCACCACGATCACGTTCCACTCCTTCGCCAGCGCATGGCGGACGGGCACGTCCACCACTTGGGCCTCGGGGAGGCGCACGGTGCCCATGTCCGTTCCGAAGACGGCCGTGAACGCCGCCTGTCGGGCCAGCCCCTCGTAGTGAATGCGGGCGTCCCTGGTCAAGAGGCCGCCGTCTTGGATGCAGGCCAGGAGAACGAAGGGGGCGCCGTTGGAGAGTGCCCGGTGCTCGAGGACCGAGCTGATGCGAGCGAGTGCCTGCTTGTCCGTGGTGGTGGATGCCCGGTGCTGGTGCACCACCTCGAAGGGCGTTGCGGACGCGTCGTCCTCCACCGTGCGAAGGAACGGAAAGGCAGCTCGAGGCATCCGTTCCCCGGGAGGCAGGACATCGGGTCTTCCGTAGTGCCAGCCCTCTCCATAAGTGGCGCCGAAGCCCCGGGCGTCGTGGACGTCCGACTCCGTTTCGACCCGCTGCGCCAGGATGGCGGCGCCGCTCATCTCCGCGTAGGTCCGGACCGTCATTTCGATCTCGGCCGCCTCCTGGCCGCGGTGTCGGCCCAGGACCCGAAGATCGAGTTTGACGACATCGGGATGCAGAATGGGGAGAAGAGCCAGTGAGGCCGGCGTGGCGCCCACGTTGTCGAGTGCTATACCCCACCCATCCGCTCGGGCCCGGGAAGCAGCCTCGAGCACCAGGGCAGGCTCGTTTCGGAGGTCCTCCTCGTCGATCTCAGCCACGACGCGCGACTGCTTTCGCGCCCGGATGATGTCTTTGGCCAGGTCTTCCGGATACGGGCTGGTGAGCGTGCCCGGCTTGAAATTCAAGAAGATGGTCATTGATGGATGGAGCTTGGCCCGATGCGCCGCTTCGAAGGCCGAGGACGCGCAGAGCCAGTCCAATTCCTCGAGTCGTCCAGCGTTTTTGGCCGCCTCGAAGAGCGCCAACGGATTCTCGAGATCGGTGTCCTCGGGCCCACGGCTCAGAGCCTCGAAGCCGACGACCTCACCGTCGGCCAGATGAACCAGGGGTTGAAAAAAGGTATGTACCAGCCGCTGGTTGAGGACACGGCCCACAGGAATCGGATCGCCCTGGTTCGTCTCAACTGCCATCAACGCAATGCCATCGATCGTCTCACGGACGCCACCATGCCATAGCTCTTCGGGGCCAGTTTCAGCTTTTGCTGAAATTTCCTGCGGCTTCACTGAACTGGACCTCATGAGAGGCGCTGCATCGCTCAGCGCACTGCGGCCTCAGTGCCAGTTGCATTGAGCGCGCGCGACCCTGCTCGCGAACGTCGTCCGTTCTGTGGGCGCCCTCAAAAGGCGACCGGGGCCTAGCGCGCCGCGATCAATGCGCCTGTGGTGACCGAGAGGCCGTTGAGCTGCGTCGCGGTGGGCGAAACGCTGGACGAGACATTGGGGTTGTAGATGTAAAGGCTTTTCGCGTTGGCGTTCTCGTAGTCGAATCCAGGGCTGGCTCCGGCCGACGAGCTGGAACCGGCTTGGCTGAAGCCGACATACATCTCGCCGCCCGAAGCGGGCGTGAGCGTCGGATAGGTGATGGTCGACGACGCGGTGTCGTTCTTCGCTCCGGCACCGACGTCACTGGTCCAGACGGTCGAGGAACCGTCGCCGTTCGTGAACTCCTGCGCTGCCAGTTCCACGTTCTTTCCCGAGACGTCTCGGGAGAAGTGGACGGTGACAGGGGACGCCCCCGTTTTGGAGATCGGACCCAGCCACTCTTCGACATCCTCGTTCTGCGTGGCATCGTTCACCCGGGTCAGTCGGGTCCAGTGTCCGCCGACGCCACCGCCGCTCACCGAAGCGACGTCGGTCGACGAGCTCTTGACCCGGACGGCCAGCACCCAGGCGTCACCGGCGGTGGGAGCCGAGACCGACAACGTGGAACCTCCGTCGGCGGCCTGTGACACCAGCGGTCCGACGGCCGAGATGGAGCTGAGCGCGCCCGTAATGGTCGGGTTCGGGCAGTTTTCCGCGGTGGGCGGGGGTGGCGTCACGCCACCGGGGAGCCGCCCCGCGGCCTGGAAGTCCAGCTCGACCAGGTTCGGTGGCAGCGGTGTATAGCCGAGGGTCGCCATGCTCTTCTGGCCGAGGCAAGCGATGAAGGCGATGAATTGGGACAGTTCCGCGCCCTGTGCGGTGCCCATCGTCGCCTTGCCCTTGCCGTCGCACGAGACGTTCTGCGCCTTCGCCTGCTTCTGGACGCACTGGGTCACCAAGTAGCTGTACGCCGAGAGCGGATAGGCGTCGCCGACCGTGTCATCGAAGACGCCGCTGAGGTTCTCGGTCAGGTCGGGGTTCAAGGTCGCCCCCTCGAGCGCCACGGCGGCGTCTTCCGCCGTGGGCTGGACGGCGTTTCCGGCCTCGTTCACCACCGAGGCCACGGGAAGGTCCACGTTCTTGGCGTACGCGCGTCTCGACGAAGGCGATCCCACCATTCACGTGCACCGGACCTTGGGATGCTGCGTCGGCCCCGTTCACGGCGTCAAGCCCGCGGAGGTTCGGGAACTGTGTGGTGCCGGCGGGGGTGCCGTTGGGGAAGGAGGCCCAGGTGGCGGAAGCGCCCGTTCCCGGATTCGGGTCGGACGCCACCTGCTGGAAGGCCGCCAGCAGATCCGGGTCGGTCTGCGCCAGGTAGTCCGACAGCAGGTAATTCTCCCCCGACGGGTCGGCACGGTAGAACGCGGTGATCGTCTCGTTGGGCAGGTTCGCATTCGGGTTCAACGCCACAATGGCCGGGTCGTTCCACGAGGAGATGGCACCCGTGAAAATCCCGGCGATCGTCGGGGCGTTGAGCGACAGGCTGCTGATCTGCTTGCCGGTCGTACCGGTCAGGTTGTATTCGAAAGCAAGGGACCCGCCGACGTCGGGGACGTACTGGTAGTGGTACGGCACCTGCGTCGGGTCGCAGTCGGACTGTCCGGCCGCATAGGAGAGATCGCTGGCTCCGAAGTTGACGGTCTGATCGCAGAAATCGTTCAAGCCGATAGTCGAACTGGACACTGCGAAGTTGACGTTGCCCCCGTCGACCTCGTTGAACTGGCCCTGCCACTGCGTGATCGCCACGCCGGCGAAGCTCGAGCCGGTCGAGGTCAGCTGCGGCATGCTCGCTCCCGCCATCGGTTGGGCGACCACCATGGCGAAGAGAACAAAAACCGCACTGAGTATGAAGACAATCCGCGTCGACAGCTGCACTCGTCGTACCTCCCCGTCGGTCGACCTCGAAGCGCCGAGCCCGAGATCGACGCGCACGTGGCTTAGCACCCGGTGTCGCGGGCCCACAAGGAGATGGCCCCGTCCGTCACGACGATTTCACCTGCACGGGCTCGGAGCGCTCGCCGAAGAGTGACACGACGCTCGACCACCCTGAGCGGAGGGAGAGGGATTCGAACCCTCGGAGGCTTGCACCTCGCAGCTTTTCAAGAGCTGTGCATTCGTCCGCTCTGCCATCCCTCCAGGCGGCTCAGCGGCTCATGTTAGGTGACCACCCTGCCCGGCCCGGCCCGTCGTCCACTCGGCCAGCTCGACCACCACGCCCGGTCCGTCGAGGAAGACGAGCCGCCGGTCGTGGAACTCCATGACCTCGTTGCGTGGGGTGATCGCCGGCCTCGGCACAGCGGGCCAGCAGCGCGTCGAGGTCGGTCACCCGGAAGCACACGTGGCTGAAGCCGGTGCGGTCGAGCGAGCCCGCCCCCGTCGTCCACCACCACCGCCGGCCGGTGGAAGTGCAGCAGCTGGACCTCCTGGTGCACCGGCGCACCCTCGAGCACCAGCGTCACGTGGTCGGCCTCCCAGTCGGCGATGCCCATGTAGCGCTCCATGGTCTCTCCCGAGACCACGACGGCCACCCGTTCGACGAAGCCGAGCAGGCCGAAGAAGCGCCGGGCCTCGTCCAGGTCCGTCACCACGACGGTCAGGTGGTCGAAGCCCTCGTTCATGGCGTTGGGGCCTGGGCCCTACCCCTTGTTGTCCGCGGGCGCGGGAGCGCAGGCGCCCCCGGGTCGCCTGCTCGAGGATCACCTTGCGCAGCCGCACCACCTTGGGGGTCACCTCCACGCACTCGTCGTCGGCGATGAACTCGAGCGAGTGCTCGAGCGAGAAGGACAGGGCGGGCGTCAGCCGCTCGAACTCCTCGGCCACCGACGAGCGCATGTTGGTCAGCTTCTTCTCCTTGGTCGGGTTGACGTCCATCTCCTCGGCCCGCGCGTTCTCCCCGACGATCATCCCCTCGTAGACCTCCTCGGCCGGGCCCACGATGAGGGTGCCGCGCTCTTGGAGGTTCATCAGGGCGAAGGTCGTCGTCACGCCCCGCCGGTCGGCCACCATCGACCCGTTGCGCCGGGTGCGCAGGTCGCCGTGCCAGGGCTCCCAGCCGTCGAACACGTGGTGGAGGATGCCGGTCCCGCGCGTGTCGGTGAGGAACTCGGTCCGGAAGCCGATGAGCCCCCGCGCCGGCACCCGGTAGTCCAGGCGGACCCAGCCGGTGCCGTGGTTGACCATCTCGAGCATGGTGCCCTTGCGCAGCGCCAGCAGCTGGGTCACGACACCGAGATACTCGTCGGGCACGTCGACCGACACCCGCTCCACCGGCTCGTAGCACCTTGCCGTCGATCTCCCGGCGTCACCACCTGGGGCTTGCCCACGGTGAGCTCGAAGCCCTCCCGGCGCATCGTCTCGACCAGCACGGCCAGCTGCAGCTCGCCCCGGCCGAGCACCTCCCACATGTCGGGCCGCTCGGTCGTGGCCACCCGGATGGCCACGTTGCCCACCAGCTCGGCATCGAGCCGGGTCTTGAGGAGCCGGGCCGTCAGCTTGGTGCCGTCCTGGCCGGACAGGGGCGACGTGTTGATGCCGATCGTCATGGCCAGGCTGGGCTCGTCCACCGTGATGGCCGGCAGGGCGATCGGGTCGTCGGGGTCGGCCAGGGTCTCGCCGATGGTCACCTCGGCCAGTCCGGCCACCGAGACGATCTCGCCCGGGCCGGCCGACTCCGCCGGCACCTGGTCCAGGGCCTCGGTCACGTAGAGCTCGGTGATCTTCGTCTTCTCCACCGTGCCGTCCAGGCGGCACCACCCGACCATGGCCCCCTTGGTCAGGCGTGCCGTTGTGCACGCGGCAGATGGCCAGCCGGCCCAGGTAGGGCGAGGCGGACAGGTTGCACACCAGCGCCTGGGCGGGCGCACCCTCGTCGTAGGACGGCGGGGGCACGTGGTCGAGGATGGCGCGGAACAGCGGCTGGACGTTGACGCCCTCGACGCCGGCCTCCTCGCTCACCCAGCCCGCCTTGGCGTTGGCGTAGAGGATGGGGAAGCTGATCTGGTCCTCGTCGGCGTCGAGGTCGAGGAAGAGCTCTTCGACCTGGTGCACGACCTCGGCGATGCGGGCGTCGGGCCGGTCGACCTTGTTGATGACCAGGACGACGGGCAGGCGGGCCTCGAGGGTCTTGCGCAGCACGAAGCGGGTCTGGGGGAGCGGGCCCTCCGAGGCGTCGACCAGGAGCAGGACGCCGTCGACCATGTTCAGCCCCCGCTCGACCTCGCCCCCGAAGTCGGCGTGGCCGGGGGTGTCGACGATGTTGAACTTCACGCCTTCCCAGCGCACGGCCGTGTTCTTGGCCAGGATGGTGATGCCCTTCTCCCGCTCGAGGTCGCCCGAGTCCATGACCCGGTCGGTCAGCTCCTGATTGGCCCGGAAGGCGCCGGTCTGGCGGAGGAGCGCGTCGACCAGGGTCGTCTTGCCGTGGTCGACGTGGGCCACGATGGCCACGTTTCGGATGTCGTCGCGACTCGTCATGGGGGAGCCAACGATAGAGGACCAGGGCGCGACCTCAGGCCGCGGTACGCAGATTGTGCCTCCCGATCCCGCCAGCACCTGCGCCACCGCCTCGGTTCCGAGGGTCAGCACGGCCGGCTCGGGGTCGACCCGCACCCAGTGCCCCGAGTCGGGCCACCAGCCGATCACCCGGCCCGGCCGGGCGCCGTCCGTGCTGCGCAGCGACTCCACCAGCGTGACCAGCGAGAGCTCCGACCGGATGGAGGTCCGGCGCGGCCCGGTCAGCACCACCAGGCTGCCCGAGGCCCGGTCCGCACCTCGGCCCGGCTGCGCAGGGCCAGCAGGGCGGAGTGGGGGCTGTCCCACCAGCGGTCCCGGCCGATGACCGGGCCCCGGCCCCAGATGCCCGCCAATCGAGCGCGCACCACAGCCGGGTGACCCACGTCACCGCCTCGGCACCCACCGCGGCCCGCCCGGCCGGGGGCAGCCCGGCCAGCCAGCGGTCGAAACCCGACACCGACGGGCTCCCGTCCTGCACCAAGCGGGCGATCTCGGCCACCCGGGCCCGCACCGCGTCGAGCGGCGCCCGGGACTCGCCCGCCACCAGCGCGCGCAGCGCGGCCAGCCCCAGCGCCCGCCGGGCCGTGCGGGCCGACCAGGCGAAGGGGTCCCGATCGCCCGACCCCGCGCCGTCGGTGCCGAGGGCCAGACGGACCTCGTGATCGGTGACGCGGAAGGGCCCGCCACCGGCCCGCCGGACCGAGAGGTTGGCCAGCGCGTCCCGGGCGTCGGCCAGCGCCGACTCCCAGGCCACCTCGTCGAGGGGCGGCAGCGGGGAGACCAGCGCCCGGGTCAGCTCCTCAGCCATCGACCGCGTCCGCTCCGGCCAGCCAGGCGCACACGTGGGAGGCCATGGCCCGCAGGTGTTCCTCCCGCACGTCCTCGATCCCGTAGCGCCCCGTCGCCGATTCCAGCAGGGCCAGGCGGAACGGGGGCGCTCCGCTGCGCAACGTCTCGAGCAGGGCCACGAAGTGCAGCGACCGCCGCTCCCGGGCCCAGGGCCCGCCCGTGGTCAGGCCGAGCGCGCAGAGCGAGGCCACGCCGGGTTGGGGCACGCCGACCAGGAGGTCGGCCACGCCGTGGAGCACCACCCGGCCACCCGCCAGCGGGATGGCGATGCGGTCGTCGGTCCGGGGCAGCCAGCCCGGAGCGAACCGCGGCACCAGCCCCGCCAGCTGGCTGGCATGCGAGGCCACCGTCTCGCCCAGCAGCGCCCGCTCGGCTCCCGCCATCGACTCGATCCGCTCCACCAGCTCGTCGGCTCCCTCGGCCCGGAACGCGTCGAGCGCGTCGCCCAGCGGGTCGCCGATGGTGCCCACGTTGACCAGCTGGCGGAAGAGGGCGTGGACGAGCCGTCCCACCAGCAGCTCGTCGCCCGTCCAGTCGGCCTCGGCCTCGTCGCCCCAACCGCCGGCCGCCGTCCCGAGCAGCCGGCGTGTCCCCAGCACGAGTGGACCCGATCCGTCCCCCCGGCTGGCCGCCGCGCCGTAGGCGGCGTCCTCGAGCCAGGCCCGCAGCCCGCCGGCCAGCCCGGGGTCGAATCGTGGCCGCGCCGCCGCGCCGCCCCGGAGGAGCGAGAGCACCTCGGAGCCGCCCGCCGACGCCCGCGCCGCGGCGCCGTGCGGCGCCAGGCGGCTCGGACGTGGGGCGACGAGGACCATCGGGGCAGTGTGCCCATGCGATGTGACAGCTCCTCTACCCTGACGAGTGATGGCGCTCGCCTTCGTCACCCCGACCGTGGCGACGAACGCCGCCTTCTTCGTCGTCTTCGGCATCTTCGTGGTGGCCATCGTGGCGCTGGCCGTCTTCATCGTCGTGTGGGCCGTGCGCCACGACATGGCGGGGTGGAAGGTCTGGCGCAAGCAGCAGGAGGACGCCGCCCGGGCGGCCGGGACCGCTGCCCCCCGACGGCGCGCCAGGCTCGACCGCGGCGGCTGGGCGGAAAGTGACGGACACCCCTCCGACCCAGCCGCCGGAGCACGCGGGGAACGACGGGCCAGTGGTCCGCGCGGTCGACGGCAACGCGACGTCAACGACCGCGCAACGGCACGGCGCCGACTCCGCGCCGCTCGTCGGCTTCTTCGGCGCCGCCGACGCAGCCGACCGCCAGCGCCGCCACCGCGGCGCGACGGCACGCCACCTGGACGAGTCGCCTCCGCACCTGGTTCCGGCGCCCGCAGGGTCCGGCTCCGACCCAGCCCGAGCGCACCGCCTTCGTGCTGGCCGGCGGCGGCAGCCGCGGCGCCGTGCAGATCGGCATGCTCGAGGAGCTGACCCGGCGCGGCATCCGGCCCGATCGTGTCTTCGGAGCCTCGGTCGGCGCCATCAACGGCGCCGCCTACGCGGGCAACCCCACTCTCGAGGGTGTGGCCCACATGGCCAACGTGTGGCTGGGCGTGCGCGGCACCGACATCTTTCCCCGCGGCACCTTCGACGGACCGTGGGCCTTCTTTCAGAAGCGGGCGGCCGTCCATGCCAACACGGGCGTGCGCAAGATCATCGAGGAGGGCCTCGACTACGAAAGGCTCGAAGACGCCATCATCCCCGTCGAGGTGGTGACCACGTCGCTCACCGACGGGCGCGAACGCTGGATCGGCCACGGCCCCGCCACCGAGGCCATCCTCGCCTCGTCGGCCATCCCCTCCATCTTCCCGCCCGTCATCATCGACGGCGACGTGCTGGTCGACGGGGGCGTGGTCAACAACGTGCCCATCAGCCGCGCCCTGGCCGCCGGCTGCGACCGCATCTACGTCTTGTTGTGCGGGCCGCTGCACTACCACCCGCCGCCGCCCCGGCGGCCGGCCGAGGCGGCGCTCACCGCGTTCTTCGTGGCCATCCACGCCCGCTTCGTGCGCGAGCTCGCCGCCCTGCCGGCGGGGGTCGAGGTGATCGTCTTCAGTGGCGGCGGCGATCCCTCGGGCCAGTACCGCGACTTCTCGGCCACGGCCGCTCTCATCGAGGAAGGCCGCGCCGAGGTCCGCGACACCCTCGACCGCTACATCGGGACCTCACAGGACCTGGGCCTGCCGCCGGTAGCCCGCCGCCTCCGCACCGCCGGACCCGTCCCGGCGGACCCCGAACCCGGCGCAGTCGGCACGGCAACCCTCTCCGGCGACCCTTCGTCCGCGGTCCCTCCTGTCCCGGCAGATCCCAACCCGGCCCCTCCCGCTCCGCCTTCTCCCACGTCCTCGTCCCGGTCCGGACCGTGAGCCAGGCCGGAGACGCGTCCAGCCGGCGGATACCTCCTCTCCAACGAGGCCCCGGAGGCCATGGACCGCTTCGAGGCCTTCGCTCTGCTCTTCGACCCCTCGACCTTCCGCCACCTCGACGGCCTCGGCCTCGACGCCGGCTGGCGGGTGTGGGAGGTGGGGGCGGGCGGGACCTCGGTGCTCGACCACCTCTCGGCCCGGGTCGGGCCTGCCGGCCACGTGCTGGCCACCGACCTCAACGTCTCGTGGGCGGCCGCGTTGGCCGTCGCCAACGTCGAGGTGCTCGAGCACGACGTGGCCGACGAGCCGCCACCGGGCGGACCCTTCGACCTGGTGCACGCCCGCCTGGTCCTCGTCCATGTGCCCGAGCGCGACCGCGCCCTCGCCCACATGGTCGGCTCCCTGCGTCCCGGCGGCGTCCTGCTGGTCGAGGACGCCGACCCCGCCCTCCAGCCCCTGAGCTGCCTGGAGGAGATCGGTCCGGCCCAGGTCCTGGCCAATCGGATCCGCCGCGGCTTTCGCGCCCTGTTGGCCGAGCGGGGGGTCGACCTCGGCTACGGGCGCACGCTGCCCCGGCGCCTGCGCGCCGCCGGCCTGGTCGACGTGGCCGCCGACGCCGCCTTCCCGGTGACCCACCCGGCCTGCAACGCCCTCGAGACGGCGACCATCAACCTGATCCGGGACCAGTTGCTCGACCACGGGATCGCCACCGAAAGCGAGATCGCCGAGCACCTCGACAACGTGGCCGCCGGTCGGCTCGACCTGACCCAGCCCCCGATGATCTCCTGCTGGGGGCGCACGAACGCCGCCTGATCCCGACGTGTCGCAACCGTCACAGCATCCTGGTGGAATAGGACGATGCCCGAGGCCACTCCCGAGTCGCTCTTCCACCCGGCCGTGGCCAGCTGGTTCGCCCGGCGCTTCCCCGACGGGCCGACCCCGCCCCAGACCGCGGCCTGGCCCCACATCGCCAACGGCGAGGACGTCCTGGTGGCTTCGCCCACCGGTTCGGGCAAGACGCTGACCGGGTTTCCTGGTCGCCATCGACGCCGCCTACCGGGCCGCCGCCACCGGCGCCCGCACCGCCGGGACGCCCGAGGTCCTCTACATCTCGCCCCTGCGCGCCCTGGCGGTCGACGTGCACGAGAACCTGCACGTGCCGCTCTCGGAGATTCGGGAGGAGGCAGCCCGCCTCGGCTATCCCGACCCCGGCCTGCGCATCGCGGTGCGCACGGGCGACACGCCGCCCGCCGAGCGCGCCGCCATGAAGAAGCAGTCGCCCGATCTCTTGGTGACCACGCCCGAGTCGCTCTATCTGCTCCTCACCGCGCCGTCCTCGCGGGCGCTGCTGCGCGGCGTGCGCACCGTCATCGTCGACGAGGTACACACCCTGGCCCGCGACAAGCGGGGCAGCCATCTCGCGCTGAGCCTCGAGCGTCTCGACGAGCTGGTCACCGAGAGCGGCGGCCGTCTCCAGCGCATCGGCCTCTCGGCCACCCAGCGTCCGCTCGACATGGTGGCCCGCCTGCTTGACGGGGGTGCACGCCGACCGGCCGGCCGCCACCATCGTCGACTGCGGCCACGCCCGCGATCTCGACGTGGCCATCGAGCTGCCCTCGACCGAGCTCGAAGCGGTGATGAGCGGCGGTCAGATGTCCGACATCCTCGACCGCATCGCCGAGCACACCCGGCATCACCGCACGACACTGATCTTCGTCAACACCCGGAAGATGGCCGAACGGGTGGCCCACCTCTTGACCGAGCGCCTCGCCGAGGACGAGCCCGGCCGCGGCGGCGGTGACGTCGACGCCTCGCTGCTGGTCGCCGCCCACCACGGCAGCCTGTCGGCGGCCCGCCGGCGCATCGTCGAGACCCGGCTGCGCGCCGGTGACCTGCGCGCCCTGGTCGCCACGGCCTCGCTCGAGCTTGGCATCGACGTCGGTCCGGTCGAGCTGGTCTGCCAGATCGGTTCTCCCCGCGCCATCGGCACCTTCCTCCAGCGCGTCGGGCGGGCCAACCACCACCGCGAGGGCACGCCGGCCGGTCGCCTGTACCCGACGACCCGCGACGAGCTGGTCGAGTGCACGGCCCTGCTGGCGGCCGTGCGCGAGGGCCGGCTCGACCTGCTCCAACCGCCCGTCGCCCCACTCGACGTGCTCACCCAGCAGATCGTGGCCGAGGTCGCATCCACCGAAGAGCGCGACGTCGAGTCTCTCTGGGACCTGGTGCGCCGGGCCGCGCCGTACGCCGAGCTGTCCCGCCAGGACTTCGACGAGGTGGTCGAACTGGCCAGCTGGGGGATCGAGACCGGCCGCGGCCGTCGGGGCGCCCACCTGCACCACGACGCCGTCAACGGTCGCCTGCGCGCCCGCCGAGGCGCCCGCCTCGCCGCGCTCACCGGCGGGGGCGCTATCCCCGAGACGGGCGACTACCGGGTCGTCCTCGACCCCGACGGCGTGACCGTCGGCTCAGTGCACGAGGACTTTGCGGTCGAGGCCACCGCCGGGGACATCTTCCTGCTCGGTACGCACTCGTGGCGGGTGGCCAAGGTCGAAGTGGGAACCGTGCGCGTCTTCGACGCCGGCGACCTGCCACCGACAGTCCCCTTCTGGCTCGGAGAGGCGCCGGCGCGCACGGCAGAGCTTTCAGAGGCCGTCTCCGATCTTCGAGCCGCGCTCGAACCGCTGCTGCGCGCCTCCGACGGCGACGGGGCGCGGACCTTGGTGCGAGAGCGTGCCGGGGTCTCGGCCGAGGTGGCCCAACAGGTGGTGGCGTACTGCGCCGCCGGGTTGGCCGCGCTCGGTCACCTGCCGACCAGGGAGCGGATCGTCGTCGAGCGCTGCTTCGACGACAGCGAGGGCTCGCAGCTGATTCTGCACGCGCCGTTCGGGGGACGGATCAATCGCGCCCTGGGCCTCGCCCTGCGCAAGCGTTTCTGCGTCTCCTTCGACTTCGAGCTGCAGGCCGCCGCGGACGACGACACGGTCGTGCTCTCGCTCGGACCCCAGCACAGCTTTCCGCTGACCCGGGTGCAGGACATGCTCTCGAGCAAGGCCGCGCCGCAGGTGCTGACGCAGGCAGTGCTCCTCCATCCGATGTTGACTGCTCGCTGGCGCTGGAACCTCAACCGCGCCCTCGTGCTGCCGCGGATGAACGGTGGCAAGCGGCGCCCGATCCACCTCCAACGCATGGAGGCCGACGATCTCCTGGCCGCCGTCTGGCCCGGCCTGGCCGCCTGTCAGGAGAACGCCCCGCCCGGGCCAGTGGCCGTGCCCGATCACGTGCTGGCCCGCCAGACCGTCGACGACTGCCTCCACGAAGGCCTGTCGGTCGAGGGCCTGGTCGACGTCTGGTCCCGCATCGAGTCGGGTGCCATCGAGGTGCACACCGTCGAGTCGTCGGAGCCATCGCCGTTCTCGCACGCCATCCTGAGCGGCCGGCCCTACACCTACCTCGACGACGCGCCACTCGAGGAGCGGAGGACCCGTGCGTTGTCATTGCGGCGCGGGCTGGGCCAACTCGGGCCGGACGGTTTGCCGGTTCCGTCCGACGAAATGGCGGCGCTCGACCCCGACGCCGTCGCCATGGTGCTCGAGCAGGTGTGCCCACAGCCGCGCAGCGAGGACGAACTGCATGACCTTCTGCTTTCGTTGGTGGCCGCACGCCCCCACGAGGACTGGGCCGGGTGGTTCGCCGCTTTGGCCGCGGACGGCCGGGCGGCACTGATCGACGGGTGCTGGGTGGCCACCGAGCGTCGGGACGCGGCAGCGTCACTCGACACCGACGACGACGCGGCCGCAGCCTGCATCGGCGGGCACCTGCAGGTGGCCGGTCCGGTCAGCGTGGAGCAACTGGTGGCCGACGCGCCCCTGCCGGCCGGCGCGCCGATGGGCGCACCGCTCGGGCTGGCCCGGACCCGCACCGCGCTGGCCCGTCTCGAGGCGAAGGGTTCGGCCATCGAGTTGCCCGACGGGCGTTGGTGCGCCCGCCACCTCCTCGTGCGCCTGCACGGAGCCAGCCGCAGCCGCCGGCGGGGCATGGTCCAGGCCGTGCCCATCGCGGACTACGTCCGCTTCCTGACCGATTGGCAGCACGTGACCCCCGACTCGCGCCTCGAGGGTCGTGCCGGTTTGCTCGAGGTCATCGAGCAGCTCGCCGGGATCGAAGTCCCCGCCGCCGAGTGGGAGTCGCAGATCCTCTCTGCTCGGGTACGCGACTACGAGCCGCGCTGGCTCGACGAGCTGTGCCTCTCCGGTGAGATCGTGTGGGCCCGTCTCACCCCGCGGGCGGAGCGGCCCGGGCGCAGCGGAACGCCGTCACCGGCCACACCCTTGGCCTTCGTGCGGCGCGACGACCTCGAGACGATGCTGCGCGCCGTGCGCTCCGGCACGCCGGCCCCCGAACCGGAGGTGGGCGCCGGCGCGGACGTGCTGGCGGCGCTCCGCTCCCGCGGAGCCTGCTTCCGCCCCGAGCTGGCTCCGGTCACCGGCCGCCTGCCCGCCGAGGTGGACGAAGGCCTGTGGGATCTCGTGGCGCGCGGGCTGGTGACGGCCGACGCGTTCTCCGCAGTGCGCTCCTTGCTCTCGGCCCGTGACCGCTGGCGCACCCGGACCGTACGGCGGCCGTCCAACCGCCTGGCTCGTCGACGCGGCCCCGCCGGATCCGGCATCGGCGAGGGTCGATGGTCGTTGCTGCCCGGGCCTCGAGGTGCTGGGAAGCCCCGGCGGTCGACGACGGCGTGCTGGTCCCCGGCAACGAAGAACTGGCCGAAGCGGTGGCACATCAGCTGCTCGTCCGCTGGGGGATCGTGGCCTGGGAGATCTGGGGGCGCGAGTCCTTCAAGGTGCCGTGGCGCGAGGTCGTGTGGGCGTTGCGGCGGATGGAGGCCCGCGGCGTCGCCCTGGGCGGGCGGTTCGTGGCCGGGCTCGCCGGCGAGCAGTACGCCTTGCCCGAAGCCTTCGAACAGCTCCAGCGGGTGCACCGCCGCGAGCATGACGGCGAGCAGGTCACCGTGGCCGGGGCCGACCCGCTCAACATGACCGGCGCCATCGTCGGCGGTACCCGCGTGCCGACGCGCCGCCACCAGAAGGTGGTCTATCGCGACGGCGTCGTTGTCGAGCGGCTCGAAGCCGGGTGAGCGCGTGGCCAAGCGCAGCATCGACCTGAACGCCGACGTCGGCGAGGCGAGCGACCCCGAGGGCATCGACCGTGAGCGGGCCCTGCTCGCCCTCGTGACGTCGGCCAACGTGGCCTGCGGCGGCCATGCGGGCGACGAGGCCTCCATGACCGCCACCGTCGCCGCCGCGCTGGCGCACGCCGTGCGGATCGGCGCCCATCCGTCCTACCCGGATCGGCCCGGCTTCGGCCGCCAGCCGATGAACATCGACCGGGGCGAACTGCAGACGTCGCTCGCCGACCAGCTCCGGGCACTCCAGGTCGTGTGCCGCGCCGCCGGGACCGACATCGAGTCGGTCAAGCCGCACGGTGCGCTCTACGAGGAGGTGGGCAAAGGCGGCGCCGTCTACGAGACGCTGCGCGACGCCGTCGCACGACGGTGTGCGGCTCGGGAACGCCGCTCGTGCTGCCCTCGGGATGCCGGGCCATGGCCATGGTCCTGCGCGACGGCCTGACCGCCCGCGAGGAGGGGTTCTGCGACCGCGCCTACCGGCCCGACGGCGGACTGGTGCCGCGCGCCGAGCCGGGCGCCGTGCTGGCCGATCCCGAGGAGGCGGCCCGCCAGGCGCTCAGCCTCGCCCGGGGAGCGGTGGCCGCGGCGGACGGATCGATACTGACGCTGTGGGTCGACACCCTGTGCATCCATGGCGACTCTCCCGGCGCCGCCGCGATCGCCACCGCGGTGCGCCAGGTACTGACCGAGGCGCGCATCGACGTGGCTGCTCCCGCTCCCGCGTGAACCGGTCCGTGCCGCTGGGGGAGGTACGCCCCCTCGGTGACCGGGCCTTCCTGATCGGTGTGGCAGATCCCGAGGACGGGCGCGCCCTGGCCGCCGTGCCTGGCCGAGACCGAGAGCTGGCCCGGGCCGTCGCTCGACGTGGTCTGTGGATTCGCCACGGTCATGGTGGCCGTGCGCGATCCGGACCTCGAAGTTGCCGCGGTCGAAGAGATGGTGCAGCGTCACGCCAGCCGCTCGCCCGCCCGCGACGGCGCCCGCTGCTCCGGGGCGCGAGGTGGTGGTGCCCTGCGCCTTCGACGGTCCCGATCTCGACGACGTGGCGGCGCTGGCCGGTATCGGACGAGACGGACGTGGTCGATCTGCTCTGTGCGGCCAGGCTGACCGTCTCGGTCATGGGATTCTCCCCAGGATTCGCCTACCTCGACGGGCTCCCCGACGAACTCCGGGGCGTGGCGCGGCGAGCCCGGCCGCGCCCGGCTGTGCCGGCGGGTTCGGTGGCCCTGGCCAATGGGCAGTGCCGCGGTGTACCCGACGGCTTCGCCCGGCGGGTGGCAGCTGGTCGGGACGCACCGCGTTTCCCTTCTTCACGCCGACCGCTCCGCCCTACGCCGCGCTCAGCCCGGGCGACGTGGTCCGCTTCACGGTCGCTGGCCCGGGCGAACCGGTCGAGCCGGCGGCGCCGGCCCCGCTCGACTGGCTGGCGCCCGAACGCGTCCGGCCCGGTGCTCGAGGTCGTGGCCCCGGGTTTGCGCGCCGTGCTCCAGGACGAGGGGCGTCACGGCGTGGCCGCCTTCGGCGTGCCCAACGCCGGCCCGGCCGATCCGGACTCCTTCTTGTTGGCCAACCGTCTGGTGGGCAACCGCGACGGGGCGGCGTCGTTGGAGATCACCGGTGGCGGCACCCGGGTCCCGCTGCCGTCGCCGCATGCCATGTCGCCGTCGTCGGTGGCGCGCCCGACGTCCGAGTCGACGGTGCCGCAGTGCCTTCCGGCCAGGTCGTGCCGTTGGCTCCCGGTCAACTGCTCGAGATCGGCCGGCTGCATGGCGGGCTGCGCACGTATCTGGGGGTGGCCGGCGGTCTGTGCGGACCCGAGGTCCTCGCCAGCGTGTCCAGCGACGAACTCAGCGGGCTGGGCCCCGGACCGCTGCAGGCCGGCCAGGTTCTCTCCGCCGGACCCGTGGGAACCGCCGCTCGGTGATCACCTGCTTCCGGGCCTGCCGCGCGAGGTGTCGCGGCGACGGGCCGGTCGTCTTGCGCGTGGTGGCCGGGCCGCACGGCGAGCGCTTCGGCCCCGACGTCGTTGTCCCGGCTGGCCGGCGGGCGTTTCCGCGTGGGTGCGACGAGCAACCGGGTCGGGCTGCGCCTCGAGGCGATCGACGTCGACGGGATGTCGGGCGAGCTGGTCGACACGCGAAGGGGACCGAGCTCGACTCGCAGGGCGTGGTCACCGGGGTCGTGCAGATCCCTCCTGGTGGCGAGCCGGTCGTGCTCGGGCCCGACCACGCCACGCTGGGCGGCTACCCGGTGGCCGCGGTCGTGGCCGCCGTGGACCACGCGTTGCTCGGGCAGTGCGCGCCGGGCTGCGAGGTGCGTTTCGAACCGGTCGAGATCGACGAGGCGCGCCACGCGTGGCGGGCCTGGCGCCGCGCGCTCGACGACGCGGTGCAGGGTCACTATCCGGTGGCTGCGGGGTGAGGGAGTTCAGACCAACAGCTTGATCGCGGTGCCCACGCCGATCACCACGACGATGACGCGCAGCGCCGGTGCCGGCAGGGCCAGCGCGACCTTGGCCCCGATGAAGCCGCCGACCAGGCTGCCGAGGGCGAGCAGTCCGACCGCTTCCCAGGCCAATCCGCCATGGATCAAGAAGACGATGGCGGCCATGCGCGTTGACGATCATCGACAGCACGGCGCGCAGCCCGCTGGTGTGGGCGAGCGAGAGGGGCAGGGCCAGTCCGAGGACGGCGAGGAACATGACACCCATGGCCGCGCCGAAGTAGCCGCCGTAGACGGAGGCGACGAAGACCCCCACCACCAGCAAGACGGGCCGGGTGCGGGGATGGGCGGAGCCCCGGTCGAGAGCCCGCCGGAGCAGAGGCTGCGCGGCGAAGAGGGCGGAGGCCCCCAGGACGAGCCAGGGCACCACGTCGTCGAAGGTGGTCACGGACGTCGTGAGGAGGAGGATGGCGCCGACGATGCCGCCGGCCAGCCCGACCGGGGTGAGGCGCAGGAGCCGCGTGCGCTGATCGCCGATCTCCTTGCGGAAGCCGGCGGCCGAGGCCAGGTAGCCGGGCCAGATGCCGATCGTGTTCGTGATGTTGGCGGTGAGGGCCGGGTAGCCGAGCCCGAGCAGGATCGGGAACGAAATCAGGCTGCCCCCGCCGGCCACGCCGTTGAAGATCCCGGCGCCCAATCCTCCAAGGACGATCAACACCACGTGAGATGCGGGCACGGCGCGCAAGAGTACGGGACTGCCGCCGTTCACCCCGTGGTGCCGGGCCCGCGCCAGCGGGCACGACATGGGACACCAATCGGGGTGTGACCACGCGAAATCTTTCGCCCAGAGCGCAAGGTTGCCGCCGAGGCCCCGTTCTCCGCCATGTAGGAGTCCCCACGCTGTGGGGACGGAAGGGGTAGTGCAGCATGAGGGGTCGTATCCGAATTGCCGCAGTGGGCGTGGCTGCCGTGGCCCTCGCCTGCGCGCTCAGCGCATCGGCCGGCGCCGCGACCACGCCGGCGCACGTGGAACCTCAAGGCCGACGGCGGCTTCGTCTCGCTCAGCCTGCTCAACAACGTGCAGGTCTCGGGCGGCGGTTCCGAAGCGGACGCCGCCAGCTCCGACCTGGCCGAGGCCCTGGGCACCGGCGCCTGCGTCTCCAGCGCGGCCACGTCCAATCCCGTGCCCGACCAGTCCGGGCAACGTCGGCAGCTTCGCTCTCGACACCAGCCAGTTCGCCGTTCAGAAGGGCTCGGGCGGTTCGGCCTCGCCGAGTCCCGCCGGGATCGAGCAACTGCGCCGTGCCTGCGGTCAAGGCGGCACCGCTGCTCTCCCTCGGCCCGGCCTGCGGCAGCGCCACGGCTTCCGAGGACGCCAACGGCAACCCGACGGCCGAAGGGCACGGGCAGCCTGGTCGGCGCCCAGGCCCTCACGTTGAGCCTGAGCTCGCTGCTGCAGTTCGGGCATCGGCGGACTCTCGCTTCCCTCTGCCAGCAACCTGTGCTCGGGCATTCCCGCAGCCACGTCGACCGCCGGCTCGGGCACGAGCTCGCTGCCGGCGCCGGTGAGCACCGTGCTGACGACGGCCAACGGACTGCTCTCGGGCATCACCAACGGCACGCCGCTGGCGCCGACCTCGGTCGACTCGAGCAGCCCGCTCGACGGCGTGTGCTCCATCGTCGGCGGCGTGGTCAACGAGCTCGGCAGCTCGCCGGCGGCCGCCCTCCTGACCGACCTGACCAGTGCGGCCGGCACCTCGGGCTTGCCCCCGCTGCTCAGCATCACCGTCGGCGGTTCGGACTCCAAGGTGGCGACGGCCGACAACGGCGGGACGCTCACGGCGACGGCGACCCAGGAGGCGGTCGACCTCAACGTGCTCGGGATGCTCGACATTCAGGTCACCCCGACCACCTCGTCGGTCTCGGTCGACACGGCCACCGGTCAGGTCACCCCGACCTGCAACGCCGGCGTGGTCAACGTGACGGCGGCCGGCCAGGCGCTCCCGCTCTCGCAGCTCAACGCGCTCGGCTCGACCATTCAGGACGTGCTGACCCAGCTGGGCGCCACCCCGCTCGGGACGGTGATCGACCAGTTGCTGAACTTCCAGCCCGGCGGCGTGCTCAGCTGCACGCCGGGCACCACGGCGGGCGGGACCTCGGGGACGGCCACGGCCGACAGCGTGGACCTCAACCTGGCGCCCGCGGTCAACCTGCTCTCGCTCGACCTGGGCAACGTGGACGCCTCGGCCTCCACGACGACCGCCCCGGCCGTCGCCACCTCGCCCTCGGTGACGCCGTCGGTCACGCCCGCCGGCACCGGCCGACACCGGCCGGTGCCCAACGTGACGTCGGTGCACACCGGCGAGTACTGGGCGGGGCCGCTTCCTATCGTGCTGATGGCCGGCATGGGTCTGGCCGGGCTCGCCCTGATCGGCCGGCGCCGCATCGCCTCGGCCGCCCGTTCGCTCCATCCGATTTCTCGCCTCCGGGGTGGCCAATGAGCCACTCCGACCGACCTCGTCACGGGGTCGGGGCGGACCGCCACCGGGCCCGGCCTCCGGGACCTCCTCCGTTCCCCCTCCGGTCTCGGGGGCCGGCCCGGTGGCAGCCACGCAGCAGACCACGACCAGGGACGGACCGACAGTCGAGCCGCACAGCCGAGAAGCCAGACCGGAGTGACCACGGTCAGCGACCAGCGCCGGAGAGACTCCAGCCGGAGGTTCCGCCACCCGACCGAAAGTGAGAGCACACAGATCTCGGAGGATCTGGAGAGGGGAAAAGTCAATGCAGCGGGAACCGATGCTGCGAGCTGCTCGGGACGGGATGGCGGAATCTCGTCCCGGGCAGTGGCAGCCCGTCTCGGAGCGGGACCGATGACGGGCATGAAGAGCGTGCGCCGGGCCGGCGTCACGCTCATCGGGGTGATGTTGCTCTTCACCGCGCTCTTCGCGGCGAGCTACGCCTACGCCCACCAGGCCCACCAGCGCCACGCCCAGGCCGTGCTGCTCTCCAGCGAGAAGGCCGCCATGGCCAAGATCGCCACCCAGAGCCACGGCGCCTCGTGCCAGGTGAGCGGCGTCCAGCCGGGCCAGCTCTCGGGCATCTTGAGCATCCCGGCCATCAACCTGCACGCGCCGGTCGAGGAGGGCACCGACGATCCCGAGCTCAACGTCGCGGTCGGGCACGATCCCCAGTCGGTGTGGCCAGGCGTCGACGGCGCCGCCGTCTTCCTGGCCCACGACGTCAGCTACTTCGTGCACCTCAACGCGCTCAAGCCGGGCGACGTCATCACCTACGCCACCGCGTGCAACACGGTGAAGTTCGAGGTGAGCGAGCAGCAGGTCGTCCCGGCCGGTTCGCCGGTCTCCAACACGACCGACCCCAGCCTGGTCCTCGACACCTGCTGGCCGCCCAACGCGCTGTTCTTCACGCCGGACCGCCTCCTGGTCCGGGCGACCGAGGTCGGCGCGGCCACCAAGGGCACCCAGCTCGACCCGGGCGCGCAGTTCATCAAGACGGTGCAGGCCACCGACTTCCGCACCTCGGCCCCGCCGCCCTGCAGGCCCAGGGCCTGACGCTCGAGCAGAACGAGGCGCCGATGGGCACCATGAACCTGGTCGGAGCCTCGCAGGCCTTCGCCCAGTCGCCCGGCGCCGCTCTCGCTCGAGGCGGCCGCCCTCGAGACCTACTTCGGCGGCCTCCACGCGACGGCCCAGCGCCAGGCGGCCTGGTGGTCGGCCTTGGCGCCGGGCGTGGCCATGCCGCCCGCAGCTGGCCGGGGCCAGCGTGTCGGGCCACGACGCGCCGCTCGACGTGGAGATCGACTCGGTGCAGGGGAACCCGAGCCAGGTGACCTTGCGCACCACGGTGACCCTGAGCGGGGGCTCGGCCCCGGGCACTCACGCCATGACGGTCGTCCTCCCCGTTCACGGGCGGTGTGGTCACGATCGGCAGCTGGAGCGTGGACTGAGGTCCCAAGGTTGTTCGGTCCTTTGAGCAGGGACCGTAAGAGGGGTTGGAGTGGGCCGTTTTCTTCCATGAGGGCCGAGGTCGGGCCCGGAGGGAGGGAACCGAACATGAACGTCGACGAGATCTACGACTTGCTGCTCGAGCTGGAGCTCGGCACCCCCGGTCAGCCGGGGCCGAGGCCTCAGGCGAGATGCCACGCCGCCGGTCGTGGTGGAAGCTGGCGGTCCCGCCGGCCGCTGCGGCTGCCACAGCCGATGTAGCCGGACAGGCGATGGGACTGAGCTGGGCCGCGCCACGGGATTCGGGCCGCTACCGCAACGCCGCGCTGGTCGGGGCGGGCGGCCTGGCCTGCGCCGCGGTGGGTGCCTTCCTGGGCGGGCTGGGCGGCTACTTCACCGTGGCCCCGGCGGCCGCCCACGTGATCGGTGCCGACGGCCCAGGACACGCCCTTGGCCGACGCCGTCAACGGGGCCACCTCTCACTCGGGTGTGGGCGGGCGCGGATCGAGCGCGGGCGGCATGGCCACCCTGGCCGACGTGGAGGGTTCGTTGACCAAGGGCATCTCCACGTTCTCCCTCTTCAGCGCCGCCTCGGGCGTGACCACCGCCGCCGACTCCTCGGGCGTGGGCTCGGGCTCGGGCAGTTCGGGAGCCGGCGGTCACCGGCGGCCTGGGTTCGGGCGGTTCGGGCGGGGCCGGCAGCGACTGCCTCAGCGGGGGCGCCGACCTCACCAGCCTCATCGACAGCGTCACCTGCACCCTGGGCAGCATCGGATCGCTGCCCGGTGGCGGCGCCTCGGGCGTGCTGCCGTCGCTCAGCGGGCTGGTCGGCGACGTGACCGGCACCCTCGCGAGTCTGGGCGTGCCCGGCTCGCTCCCGACGTCCACCGGCCTGCCGCTGCCCGGAGCGTCGGGGGGCAGCGGTTCGCTGCCGCTGCCTTCGAGCGGTTCGTTGACGGGCATCCTCAACACGGTGACCGCCGCCGCGAACGGTGTGACCAAGGGCGGCGGCACATCGCTCCCGCTGCCCACTTCGGGCTCGCTTCGCCGACGCTGCCCACCCTGCCCGTGACCACGCCGACGTTGCCTTCGGCCTCCGGCACGCCGACGGTCACCTCGAGCGGCGGTTCGACCACGGTGTCGGTACCGACGCCGTCGGTCCCGGCTACCCGTCGGCACCACCATCACGGTCGGCGGCGTCTCGGTCGGGTGTCAACACCGGCGGCTCCTCTCCGGGCGCCACGCTCAACCTTCCCTAGCGAGGCCGGCCCCCTCGGGATCGTCGGTTCCGGCGTAGGGTCAGGGCCTCGTCCCGGCACCCACGAGGAGGTCCCATGGTCAGGCTGACGTGCTTGCTGCGGCGCAAGGACGGACTCTACGCCCGCCGAGTTCCACGCCCACTGGAGCGAGGTGCACGGTCCGCTGATCGCCCGCAGCCAGAGCGGCCGCTTCGTGGTGCGTTACGAGCAGCATCCGCGCCCGCTCGACGACTACCGCGGCGACGACGACCCCGGCTTCGACGGGGTGACGGTGCAGTGGTTCGAGTCCATGGACGACTACCGGGCCCACATGGGGGAGCCGGACTTCCCCGAGATCTGGGCGGACATCGACCGCTTCCTCGACACCGAGCGCATGCACTTCATCGTGACCGAGCACCCACGCCTGGTCATGGGCGACGAGGCTGCCTCATTCCCCCTGGCGTGAGGGCGGTGGCGGCAGGGCGGTGAGCCCCGGGCCGCCGTGTCCGGCGGCCGGCACGGCACTCGGGAGGATTGGACGGGTGGTCGGGCGCGATCGGGCTCCGTTGACTCTTGGGCCTCGGTCGGACTCGGTGGCCGTGGGCCGGGGCACGGCGCGCAGGGTGCCGCGCACCGGCGGGAGGGCGGCTTCGGCCTCGCTGCGGCGCCGGGCCATGAGCTCGGAGAGGTCGCGCCACTCGCGGCCGTTGATCCGTTTGACCTGTCGGGGCAGGCCGCGGAGGAGGCGCTCGACCTGACGGCGGTGGTTCTCGGCCACGCCGCCCATCAGGAAGATGGTGGCCGCGGGGAGGCGATCCTCGCCGGTGGCCAGCTCGGCCAGGCGGAGGCAGGCCACCTCGGCGTCCTGCATGCGGCCGAGCTCGTCCTGGAGCGACGGTGAGCTGGCGCACGAAGCGACCGGTGCGACCTCCGTAGACCTCGGAGCCGAACTCGAGCGCGTAGCGCAGCCGCTTTCCTCGGATGCGCAGGCGGTGGAAGTCGGTGACGACGCCGGTCTTCTTGGCCCGCTTCGCCGCCTTGGCCACCGCGGTGTGGCGGGCCTCGATCAGGTCGGGCAGCGCGATGACGGCGGGCACCCGGGTGGCCACGGAGCGGCGGGCCGGGCCCTGCTGGGCCATGGCGGCCAGGCCCTTGGCCAGGCGCTCCCAGCGCACGGAGTCGAGCGCGTCGAGCATGTCGGCCCGGGCCTCCTCGCGCTCGCGCTCGAGCAGCGCGGCCGAGCTCGCCCAGCGGGTCGTGATCGCCCGGCGGGAGGGCGGCCGAGAGTCCGGCCGTATCGGCCACCATGTCGCCGAGCCCCTCGATCTGGACGTCGAGGTCGCGCACGGCACCGAGGACGGCGGCGAGCCAACCCAGCTCCTCGCGGAAGGTCTGGGCCCGCACGGGCAGCACGTTCGAGAAGAGGGCGAGGGCGGCCCGCAGGCGCCGCGTGGCCACCCGCATGTCGTGCAGCTCCTCGATGTCCTCGCCGAGCCGGGTCCCCGGCTCCTTGTCGCGCAGCACGGCGAGCTGGCGCCGGAGCACGGCGTAGGCCAGCTCGCCGATGGTCGACTCCCCGCTGACGGCGGTCGAGCCCAGATCGGGCGAGCCCGGGATGTCCTGGCCGAGGGCGAGCAGCCCGGCCTCGAACTTCGAGAGGCCGGCGGGCTGGAGCCCGCAGGAGGACCGCAGCTGGTCCACGATCGGCTCGAGCGCGCCGAGCCAGTCCGGCTGGACCTCGACCTCGACCCGGCGCAACTGCATGGGTCGCTGTCCGTTGCCGACGACGATGACGGTGTCATCGAGCGCGATCTCGGCCGCGTCGACTCCGCCGACGCGCAGGGCGAAGGGCCGCCGGCGCGTCCGCACCTGGAGCACCTCGCGCAGGGGATGGGCGCCGACGATGGCCCGCAGGCGCCGGCCCACCGGGCCCTCGACGCCGAGACCGCTCGGGCCCGACGGGGGCAGGACCTCGGTGACCTCGAGGCGCTGGCGCAGCCCGTTGCCCTCGGCCGGGCGCGAGTCCTTGAGGGTGATTTCGTCGTGGCGGCCGCGCCGGCGCGTGCGCACCACGAAGCCGGCCCGCGCGATGCGCCAGTCGGCCGTGTCGAGGTACGAGTCGGTCAACCGGCGTGGCGTCCGGGCCAGCGCGGTCACCGTGCCGCCGTCGTCGGTCTCGACGGAGAGTGTGGGCAGCGTGGCCAACCACCGCTCGACGGGGCGCAGGTCGAGCGCATCGAACTGCCACTCGATTTCGACAGGGTCGTCCGCTCGCCCCTGTCCTTCCCTGGAAGTCGACATCGCGTCGAGGCTACAGCGACGCGCCCGGTCCGACCCAGGGCGACGCGGTCAGGCTGCATTGCCACCAACGGCGACAGGGGCGACGGTAAGGTGCGAGTGCGTGGCGCGACGGGCGATGACAGCTGAACTCCCCTCACCGACCGACGTCGTGCGGGCCGCCGGCGGGCTGGTCGTGCGCCGTCAGAACGGCGACCTCGAGATCGTCGTCGTGCACCGGCCGGTGCACCAGGACTGGTCCTTTCCCAAGGGCAAGCTCGAGGAGGGCGAGACCTTCGAGATCGCCGCCCTGCGCGAGGTCGAGGAAGAAACGGGCATGACGTGTCGCCTGCTGCGCTTCATCGGCCACACCGAATACGTCGATCGCAAGGGCCGGCCCAAGGCGGTGGCCTACTGGGTCATGGCCCCGGTCGCCGGCGAGTTCGCCCCCAACGACGAGGTGGACGAATTGCGCTGGCTGGGTCTCGAACGGGCTTCGCACCTTCTTTCCTACCCACGGGACCGGGAGCTGATTGCCGTCCTTCAGGCCGCTGACCAGGTAGAACCACTCATCTGAGGCCGCCCGTCCCGAGGGCCGACGCCGGTTTTCACAAGTTTCTGAAAACGGGTGGTTTAGAAGAAGCTGTGTAGGGAATAATGTGGCGTCAGCGATCTACCGCCTGATCGCACTGCCGGCGTGCGTGCCCCAGTCGAGAAAATCCAGGACCTATCGCCAAGGGCCCTGTGACAGCGCTTCGACGTTATCGACTGGGGCACCGTCGGCGTTTCTCCTTCACCTCTGGTGCGAAGTTCTGCCGCGTCCTGCCGCGCCGACCCAGCCAACTGCTTACAGCCACCTTGTAATCAGTTCACGAGCACGGCGGCACCGTTGACACGGTCGTGTCGCAGGTCGCGCAGGGCGCGTGTCGGCTTCGGCCATCGGGATACGGCGTGGCGAAGACGCGCAGCCCGATGCGGGCTGCCTCCTCGAGGAAGTCCTCGCCGTCGCGCCGAGTGTTGGCGGTGACGCTGCGCAGCGTGCGCTCTTCGAACAGGTGGCGCTGGTAGTCGAGGACGGGGATGTCGCTCAGATGGATGCCCGCGACGGCCAGCGTTCCGCCGCGGTCCAGCGCGGCAAGGGCCGGCGGCACCAACGAGCCGACCGGCGCGAAGAGGATGGCGCCGTCGAGCGGCTCGGGCGGCGCCGCGTCGGATTCGTTGGCGCTCGCCATCCCGAGCTCGAGAGCGAGCGCCCGCGCCTCGGCCGACCGGGTCATGACGTGGACCCGGATGCCGCGGGCCAGGGCGATCTGCGCGGTGAGATGGGCCGACCCGCCGAAGCCGTAGATGCCGAGCCGACCGCCCTCGCGGCACGTCGGCGCGGCGCAGGGCGCGATAGCCGATGATGCCGGCGCAGAGGAGCGGTGCGGCCTCGACGTCGTCGAAGCGATCGGGCAGCGCGTAGGCGTAGTCCTCCTCGACCAGCGCGTAGTCGGCGTAGCCGCCGTCGACATCCCATCCGGTGAAGCGCGGCGCCAGACAGAGGTTCTCGCGTCCCGACGTGCAAAAGCGGCAGACGCCACAGGTGTGGCCCAACCAGGGCACGCCGACCCGGTCGCCCACTCGCCAGCGGCTGCAGTCCGGCCCGAGCGCAGTCGACCACGCCCACGACCTCGTGGCCCGGGGTGACACGCGGGTGGCGGGGCGGCACGTCGCCTTCCGCCAGATGCAGATCGGTCCGGCAGACGCCGCAGACGCGCACATGCACCCGCACCTGGTGCGGGCCGGGCTCGGGAACGCGGACGCTCGACCCGCCGGAGGGGACCACCGTCGACGGGACCGGGCCGATCGACCACCCAGGCCTGCATGTCGGCCAGCCATCGGACCAAGCGTATGGCGGCTTCTAGCATGGAGGGGCAGGGAAGCCATGGGAGACAACGGGACCGGACACGACGGGCGCTTCGGAGGCGGTGTGACGACGCCTCGTCCTGGCCGGCCCGACGGGGGAGCATGAGCACGACGGCGGACCGGCTCACCCCGAGCGCCCAGCCCGGCTGGATGCGGTCATGCGCGGGCGTGCGGGCGCTCCACGGCGCGTGCGAGGTGGTCACGCCACCTGATCGAGGAGGCCCCGCTCGAGGACATCGCCCGGGTGCACGACCCGGCGTACCTGGCTGCGCTCGAGGCCTTCTGCAACGAGGGAGGAGGCGCCATCGACGCCGACACCTATGCCCGGCCCGACTCGTGGCGGGCGGCGCGCCGGGCTGCCGGCGCCGGATTGGCTGCGCTGGCCGAGCTGGAGCGACGCGACGACGCGGTGGCCTTCGTGCCGGCACGGCCCCCGGGCCACCACGCCACAGCGGATCGGGCCATGGGCTTCTGCCTGCTCAATTCGATTGCCATCGCGGCGGCCTCACGCACGGCGCGGGGTGAGCGGGTGCTGATCGTCGACTGGGACGTGCACCACGGGAACGGGACCCAGGACATCTTCTGGGACGAGCCTGACGTGCTCTACGTCTCGACGCACCAACATCCGCTGTATCCGGGCACAGGACGGGCCGACGAGGTGGGCGGGCCGACGGGGGCGGGGGCGACGCTGAACCTTCCCCTGCCCCCGGGGGCAACGGGGGACGTCGTGCGCACGGCCCTCGATCGCGACGCTCGCAGCGCCATGGAGGAGTTCGCTCCGGACTGGGTGCTGGTCTCCTGTGGCTTCGACGCGCACCGGGACGACCCGTTGGCACAGCTGGCCCTCTCGAGCGGCGACTTCGCCGATCTGGCCCGGGTGGTGCGCGAGCTGGCGCCGCCGGGACGCCTGGCCCTCTTCCTCGAGGGCGGCTACGACGCGTCGTCGCTGTCGGCCTCGGTGGAAGCGACGCTCGCCGCACTGCTCGATCTGCCCGGACACGGTGAGGCGCGCGACGTCGGGTGGCCCGGGCTTGGCCCAGCTGGAGGCGGCGCGAGGAGCGCGGTTCCGCGTCGCTGGAACGCCTGCGAGGCTGACGGCCGGCTGTTCGAGCGGCGCTACGAGGTGGCGCGGTGGACCAGGACGGGGCAGTGGGCGTTAGTGGTGCAGAACTCGCTGACCGAGCCGAGCAGCATCCCGACGAACTCGCCGTGGCCACGGCTGCCGATGACGAGGAGGTCGGCGCCCTTGGTGGCGTCGACGAGGACGGTGGCCGGGTGCCCATTGACCACCTTGCGGTCGGCCTTGACTGCTCGGGCGTTCGGCCAGCGCCGCCTCGACGGCAGCGTCGACGATCTGGCGGACCTCGGTTTCGGGGTCGTAGCCCTCGGGGATGGGCACCGACCACCCCAAGCTGGCCGGCCACTCCCATGTCATGATGACCTCGAGCGGGCTGCCGGTCAGCTCCGCCTGCCGCGCCGCCCAGCGCAGGGCGTCGTTCGAAGCCGCCGAACCGTCGATGCCGACGACGATTCTGCCGGGCGCCTGATCTGCCATGGTCGGACCTCCTCCGTCGCTCACGGGTGCCCGGTTCCGGGCCGCTGGAGCGCTGTGCGGGAGCATACCGACGGTCGGCGGGGCCTACGCAGGTCCGAGTAGCCCGGTTCTCGGGCGAAATGGGAGGATGTGGCCGTGCCGTTGGCGGTATTTCTGCTCGACGATCATGAGGTCGTCCGCACGGGACTGCGCGCATTGCTCGAGGCGGGTGACGACATCACCGTGGTGGGCGAGGCCGGGACCGTGGCCGATGCACTGTCGCGCATTCCCGCCCTGAAACCCGATGTGGCCATCCTCGACGTCCGACTGCCCGACGGGAGCGGGGTCGAGGTCTGTCGGGAGGTGCGATCGGCCGATCCGGACATCGTCTGCGTCATGCTCACGTCCTACGCGGACGACGAGGCCCTGATCGCCTCGATCATGGCGGGAGCTGCCGGCTACGTCCTCAAGCAGATCGGCAGCATCGACCTGCTCGACACCATCCGGCGGGCCGGAGCCGGGGAGTCCCTGCTCGATCCCGCACTGACGAACCGGGTCATCGATCGCCTGCGCGAGGGACCGGCGGTCGACCCCAGACTGGCCAGCCTCACCCCGCAAGAGCGCCGAATCCTCGACCTGATCGCCGAGGGGAACACCAACCGTCAGATCGCCGAGGAGATGTACCTGGCCGAGAAGACGGTGAAGAACTACGTCTCGAACCTGCTGGCCAAGCTCGGAATGGAACGGCGGACCCAGGCCGCCACCTTTGCCGCCCGGCTGAACGAGCGGACGGCCCAGGACACGCGCTCGGACGCCACCGGCACCTGACGGCCGGTTCGGCCAGGCTCTACCCGGCGAGAGGTTCTTGCGAGCTCTCGCCGTTCTGGTTCAGGGGAATGCCTCGTCGGGCGAACTCGCGCTCGAGCCGGGTGCGCTCGAGTTGGGGCCGGTCGAAGCGGCCGGGGTCCGAGTCGATGCCGACGAGTTCGGCCAGGCGGAGCAGCGCCACGTCGTAGCCGATCTGCAGGGCCAGGGCGGCTGACACCGTGTCGGGGTCGACGTCCGGCGTCGCCCGCTCGAGCTGGTTGCGATAGCGCTGCACCTCGGCCACGGCCACGTCCTCACCCGACCCGTCGATGGAGAGCTGGTGGAGGGCAGCATCGAGAAGTTGGGTGTACATCGACATCGGGAGCTCCGAGACCTCTGCTGGACATCGTCCTGCTCCAGCATGAGTGTTCCGGGCACCGGACGGGCAGGGCCAGATGTCACAACCCGCGTTTCTTTCCGATTCCCGACGCGAGTTGTCCGGCAATTGACAGCTCGGACGAGAGTGGATCGGCACACATCGATGTGGGCCGGCACGGCTGAGGCGGTGGTCCGGGCTGGGGGCCCGAAGGAGTCCGCAATTGGAAAATGGCGACCGAGGGGGGTGGCCGCCATTCTCCAAGCACCTTTTTCTGGGAAGAGGAGGGTGTCCCCGACATTGTGCGGATTCGCCCGACCTCCCGAGTAGGGCCGAAAGTCACCGATTTTCCGGCGCCGGCCCTCCCGGCCTCGGGATTCGTGCCCGGCCGGCTCGGTCCGGATGCCAGAGTGGTGCCGTGACCCGGGTCTGCACCGTCGAGGAGGCCGTCGGCGCTGCTGCGCCCCGTCGACTCCATCGGGTTCGGACTGGGGCCGGCCAACCCGGACACCTTCCTGACCGCCCTGGGTCAGCGGAACGACTGGCAGGACCTTCAGGTCGGTGGGGCGCTGTGCCTGAACCTCTACGACGTGTTCACCAAGCCCGGCGTCTCGTACCGGTGCGGATTCTTCGGCCCGGCCGAGCGGGTGCTGCAGTCCATGGGCCACAGGGTCGAGCTCGTTCCTGGCGGCTTCCGCCAGTTCGCGCCGATTTTGGCCCGCTTCGCCCCGCGTGTGATGGTGGTGCAGGCGGCGCCCGACGACGGGTCGGGTGCGGTGAACCTCTCCCTGCATATCGGCGCCACGAGGCCCGAGTTGCTGCGGGCCGGGCGTGACCCGGATCGTCTGCTGATCGTGGAGGTCAACACCAACCTGCCGAGGACGGCGAGCCTGCCTCCGGAGTTCGACAACACCATTCCGCTCGACGTGGTCGACGTCGTCGTGGAAACGGACGGAACTCCGTTCGCCCTGCCGGATTCGGTGCCCGACGACATCGACGCGGCAATCGCCGGCACATGCCCTGGCCTACGTGCGGGAGGGGTCCACGCTTGCAGACCGGGCATTGGCGCCATTCCCAACGTCGTCGCCACCGAGCTGGCTCGCGGGCCGCTCGGTGGATTCGGCGTCCACTCCGAGATGTTCACGACGGGCCTGATGCGGCTGCACCAAGCGGGCAAGGTCACCAACGATGCCAAGGGTGTGTTCGACGGGGTGTCCGTGACCACCTTCGCCCTCGGCTCGAGCGAGCTCTACGAGTGGCTCGACGGCAACCGCGAGGTGGCGTTCATCCCGGTCGAGACGGTCAACGATCCGACGGTGATCTCACAGAACGCCAACCTGGTCTCCATCAACGGCGCCCTGTCGGTGGACCTCTACGGCCAGGTGGTGGCGGACAGCATCGAGGGACGGCAGATCTCGGGCGTCGGTGGGCACGAGGACTTCGTGGCCGGGGCCGAGTTGCACTTGGACGCACACTCGCTCATCTGCCTGCGCTCGACCGTGCAGCGCAACGGCGCGTTGGTCTCGCGGATCGCCGGCCTCCTGCCCGAGGGCTCGGTCGTCTCGACGCCGCGCCATCACACCGGCGTGGTGATCACCGAGTACGGCGCAGCCGACCTGGCCGGCCTGACCGTGGGCGAGCGAGCCCACGCGCTGGCGGAGATCGCACACCCCGACTTCCGGGCCGAGCTGCACGACGTGGCAGCTGGGCTCGGCCGGGCGTGAGACGCCGCAGGCGATCGCTACAGCTGGCCGTCCCGCATATCGAGCTGGTGGATCAGATTGGCGGCAGCAGTCCGGCTGCGCACGCCGAGACGCTCGAGGGCCTCGCCCATATGCCCCTCGACCGTGCGCACGCTCAGGCCAAGATCCCGGGCGATCTCCGCATTGCTCCGCCCGCCCGCAGCCATCCGGACGACCTCGGCCTGGCGGCGTGACAGGCCGAGGCGCGTGAGGTCCTGACCGGAACGACCGGCCGGATGCTCGGAGACGTGGAGCACGTCTCGGTCGCTCGGCCGCACCGCCTGGAGCCTGCGCACGACCAGGCGGCGCCCACCCTCTTCGAAGACGAGGGGCCAGGTCGGCCGGCGGGCCGCCTCCGTGTCGAGGCTGTCGCAGCCAATCGTCGACCTGTTGGGGCAAGCCGCTCGCGGCCTGGCCGGGGAACCAGCGGGAGAGCAAGGCGGCCGCTGCCGGCGTTGATTCGTCGGGCGACCCGGCTCCGTTCAGGACGACCAGGCCAGCCTCGTGGTCGCTGGTGAGGTCGTCCACGATGCTCATCAGCTTGCCGATCTGCTCGTTGGCCACGGCATTGCGATAGGCCTGCAGGATGTGCGGTCGCAGCAGGTTGGCGATGGTGCGCTCGCGCGTCGAGAAGCCCACGTGGTCGCGGTTGATCGCGACGCCGATGAGAACGTCAGGTGTCGGAACGGTGAACGACAGCTGATCTTCCGTTGAGAGCTTCTGGTAGAGGTCCCGGTACAGCGTGCTGGCATGGAACTGGTCGATGGACCAGAAGTCGGAGATGGCGCGGGGACGGCCGTCGTTCGTCTTCCGGATGTGCGCGATGACCGGATGCCCGGCCAGCGCACGGGCGAACGCCTCGTCCATGCCCGGCCAGCGAACGACCTCGGGCACGCTCACGGCGTCGATGTTCCCGGTCGCGTTGATCTCGTTCCAGCTGGCACTCACGGAGGGGATCAACGAGTGCACGACCAGGATGGACTCCTCGCGCAGGCTCGGAAGGGTGAGCGGCTCGGCGATGCGGGCCACCCCTTCGAGCAGCCGATCGGCGTCCTGCTCGGTGAGGGCGTTCACCCTGGAATTATCCACAAATGGAGGGAACCACCCGTTGTCGGCCCGTCTGGCGCGGCCTAGCCTGTTGCGGGAACACTGAGGTCGAGGCCTCATTTTCCCTGGGCGAAGGGCGGGCGACGGCGTGGTGCACACACAGTGGTTGAGAAAGCGAACGCGGCTGCGTCTCGGCAGTGACGGTACCCGTCCTGTGTGCGCTGTCGCTGCTTGGCGGAGCCGTGCTGGCCGGACCGGCCGGGGCGGACGGGTTGGCGCCGCCGACGATCACCTCGTCCGACGCGACAACGTTCATCGTCGGACCAGGCGGGCTCGTTCACGGTGACGACGACACCCGGCAACGACGAGAACGGAGACGGGCAGGTGGCCCTGTCCGAGTCGGGGCCACTGCCCGACGACGTGACCTTCACCGACAACGGCGACGGGACGGCCACGCTGGCGGGGACGCCGCCCGACGGCACAGAGGGCACCTACCCGATCACGATCACAGCCTCGAACGGCGTCGAGCCCGATGCGACCCAGGACTTCACGCTCTCCGTGACGGACGCGTCGCACCGACCACCGTGTCGGTCGCCGGACCCGACCTCCATCAACGCCGGCGACCCTACGCCGCGACGGCGTCGGCGCCGGGTGCGGCGCCGGCGCCCACGCTACACCTTGGTTTCCGGGGCACCGTCGTGGCTCAGTGTCGACGCCAACTCGGGGGACGTCTCCGGTTCGCCACCCTCGGGGACGACGAGTTTCGACTATCAGGTGACGGCCACGAACGGCGCGGGCTCGGCTACCAGCGCGGTGCAGTCGGTGACCGTCGTGGTGGCGCCGACTTCGGTCACCGTCAGCGGACCCGACTCGCAGGTCGTGGGGACGACGTACCAGGCGACCGCGACGTCGAGCGGGGCAGACGTGGCGACCACGTACGCGCTGGCTTCCGGGGCGCCCTCCTGGCTGAGCATCGACTCCGTCGTCGGGTGCCATCAGCGGCACCATTCCGGAGGGGAATCCGCCGTTCTACGGCTACTTCGTGACGGCGACCGACTCGGATGGATCGGCCACGAGCAGCGAGCAGTTCGTCACCATCGGCGAAGGGACGACGGAAGTCAACCTGCAAGCGTCGCCGGGCTTCACGGTGGGGGCGGGGACACAAGTGACGTTCACCGCCACCGTGGTCGAGACGGAGGGATCCGGCGCCCTCACGGGGACCGTCTCGTTCACCAAGAACAACGCGGCGCGTCTCGGGTTGCACCGATCTGTCGCCCTCGGGCGACAAGGCCAAATGCACCATCACCTTCCCCTCGAACGGCAACTTCGACATCACGGCCAACTATCAGAACGACTCGTTCTTCGCCGGGTCGTCCGGCTCGAGTACTCGAGCAGGTCGTGAACGCGAACACGCCCGTGTTCACGTCGTCCGCCGGCACGACCGCTGCAGTTGGTACGGCCTTCAGCTTCACGGTCAGCGCAACCGGGAACCCGGAGCCGACGCTCACCGAATCCGGCGCGCTTCCCTCAGGCGTGACGTTCCAGGCCGGTCCGGCAGGCTCGGCCACCATTTCGGGTACCGCGGCGGCCGGCACGGGGGGTTCGTATCCCCTCACCTTGAAGGCCACGAGCAGCGGGGGTTCGGCCACCCAGGCCTTCACCCTGGTGGTCGACGAAGCGTCCGCCATCACCTCCGCCTCCTCGGCGACGGCGACCGTGGGCTCGGCGCTCTCGTTCAAGGTGAAGACGACCGGCTTACCCGTCGGCGACCGTGACCGAGTCGGGCAGCCTCCCTACGGGCGTGCAGTTCACAGGCGAAGGGTCCAAGGGCACGGCCACCATCAGGGGCACGCCGAGGTGCGGGGACCGGTGGCAGCTATCCCATCACGCATCAGCGCCTCCAACGGGATCGGGTCGCCCAGCACGCAGGACTTCGTTCTCACGGTCAACCAGGGTCCCGCGTTCACGTCCGCACCGGGCACGACGGTGACGGTCGGTACGTCGTTCGACTTCTCCGTGACCGTCAGCGGCTCGCCCGAGCCGACCATCACCGAGACCGGCGCACTTCCGTCAGGAGTCAGCTTCGAGCAGGGGCCTCCCGGCGCAGCCAGCATCACCGGTGACCCCGCCGCGCACACCGGCGGCACCTACACCCTCGTTCTGAAGGCAAAGGGCAGTGCCGGGACGGTGACCCAGACCTTCACGCTGACCGTGGACGAGGCGCCGGCGATCACCTCGAGGGCGTCGGCCACTGCCACCGTCGGTACCGCGTTCTCGTTCAAGGTGAAGACAACGGGGTTCCCGGCGCCGACACTGTCCGAGTCGGGTTTCCTCCCCACAGGCGTGAGCTTCACGGCAACGAACAGGCAAAGCGACGATCGCCGGGACTCCGGAGAGCGCGGGGACCTACGACATCACGATCAAGCGTCGAACGGCGTTGGCTCGCCGGCGGCCCAACCTTCGTCCTCACGATCTCCGGATAGGACCTGGGACGGCACCGGCCCGTCTCCCGCGACAGGCGGCCTCGATCAGTGACGTGACGAGTAGGCGGACTCGTCAGCCTTTACGTCATTGATGAGATTGCCCAGCGCAAGGTTGATGTCGTCGGCGTGGTAGCCCCACGTCGGTCCCAGCGACTGGGTTACGGCCGGGCGCCCACCGACGTTTGCCGTCTCGACCTGGAACCAGGTGGCGCCGCCGCCTCGCTCGCAAGATCCCGAATAGAGATCCGGGTAGGTCACCCAGGGGGTGGTGACAGCGGGCGCTGGCGGGGTCGATTCCTGGGTCGGAAAGTACGGGTCGAGTGCGGCAGTTCCACCCCCGATCGACGCGGGGTTGACGCAGGCAACGTCGACGCTCTGGGTCTCCGTTTGTCCCGACTGGAGGCTGACGCCTTGACCAGGACGCCCGAATTGCGAGTTAGCAGGTGGCTCAGAGGGGAACGACGAATACGCAATGACGCACGCGTTCTGGCCCGCTCTGGTGCAGAGAGGCAGATGCGCAAAGGTCGCGCCGACCGTCTTTCCGGCGGGCACGGTCACGTTGCCGCCGGCCAGGATCGCCACCACGGTGCGCTTGCGCAGGGTCGCGTTCGGGTCTACTTGGCTGGCTAGGAGGCGGATCAGCATGGCAGCGCCTTGCGAATGACCGAGAAAGACGACCGGCCGGCCGTGATTGTCGTGAGCGAGGTAGTCCTCCCAGGCTGACAGCACACTCTCGTAGGCCACCGCGTCAGCGTGCGGATCGGCGCCGAGGCCCTTGAGGAGAGAGCTCTCCGTTCGCTGTCGATACATCGGCGCCCACACCTGACACACCTGAGAGAAGCGCGAGGCCTGCGTGACCGCGGCGGCGACCTCTGCGGGCTGCACGGTGAGATTGGCGTTGTCCGAGTGCTGCGTGCTGACGGTTGGATAGACGTAGAAGCAATCGAACTTCGACCCGGCATCGTCCTGGCCGCTCTGAATGGTCCGGGCGCCGCTCGCCGGGACGACCGTGGTCGCGAGCGGTGCCGTACAGGGATCGTGCGCCTGGCCGGGGCGGCAGAGCCACTCGGTTGTGGCGCCCGAGGCGTCCGACGCCGTGGCATCGCCCGACACGGGGGAGGGCCCCTCCAATCCCCAACACGCTCCCACCGTTGCGACGGCGAGAGCCACAAGGGCGAGAGAGGCTGTCCGTACAACGAACGGTCGGGACCGCGAGACAGTTAGGCAACTAGGTTGCATACCTCTATGATTTCCAATGGTGAGCAGGAAGTCAACGGGTCCCTACCGCTTCGGTGACCTGCTGGCTCTCGCCCGCCAGAGTTGGATCGCCCAGATGGCTGAGGAACTCCGCACCCTGGGCTACGACGACTATCGACGAAGCGACGCGGCGGCGCTCAGGCAGCTCCAGCGTGGTCCGATGTCGATCGGCCGGCTCGGCACGGCCCTGGGTGTCACCCGCCAGGCAGCCCGCAAAGTGGCCGACGCGCTCGAACACCGAGGCTTTGTCACCCTGGCCCGGGACCGTGCAGACGGCCGTCAGATCAAAGTGAGCCTGACGGCGGCCGGCGAGATCTACGCCGGCGCGGTCAGCGAGGTCATCGAAGAGCTGAATCGTGACCTCGCGAGCCGAGTCGAACCGTCAGATTTGGCCGCCGCCGACACCGTCCTGCGCGCGGTGCTAGCGGATGAGCACACCCAGCGGCTGGCTGAGTATCTGTCTATGCCACCTGGCCCGGAGTGACCTGTGCGACCGGCTGGATGGACCTCCGCGCTCGGAGCCGGCGACGGGACCCCGAATGACCTACGACCGCTCTACGGTGCCACCAACTCGATGGCGATCCCATCAGGATCTCGAAGTTGCAACGAAGGATGGTTGTTCTCGAGGATGACGCCGTGATGTTCGATTCCCGAATCCGAGAGATGGTCCGCCCAGGACCGGAGTGAGGATCCGTCGGACACGGCGAAAGCAATGTGATCGAGCGCCTCGCCGCCGGGCTCCGTCGGCACGGATGCACGCTCCACCCGCTGCGTGAGGACGACGACGAGATTCGCGTCAGGCTGTCGCAGCGCGACATACCCACTACTCAGGTCTTCGGCGTAAGGGACAAGGCTGAGCACCGTGCTGTACCAACGGGCGCTCTCCTCGACGTCGCTCACCAGGAGCTGCACATGGGACAGACCGGTGATGGGCGCAGACGGAGTGGGTTTCTCGTGAGCGGTCACCGTCTCGAGGTCCTCACGATCCCTTTTCCCTTCGCATGCTCACGCCGACGACCCCGCAGCTCCCGGCTCCCGCAACGACCCGATCCCCAGGGATGGGCTGCTCTCTCCCGTTCCAGGCGCCGTCGCGCCGTCACCGGCTGGTTGGATGCCCGAGAGGCTTTCGAGAAGGTCGAGAGCAGGGACGAAGAACAAGGAGCCGGTGACGGCCGTCGAGAAATCCAAAATGCGGTCGTAGGTGCCGGTTGGACGACCGACAAACATGTTCTGCAGCATCTGCTCGGTAGTCCCTGGATCGCGGGAATATCCGATGAAGTACGTTCCGTATTCGTCACGTGCGGCGTTCCCGAACGGCATATTGTCGCGGAGAATCGGGACCTCCTCACCGTCCACCTCGATGACGTTCAGGGCGTTATGGGCGTTGGGAGGCTTGATGTCGTCGGCGAGCTCGATGTCCTCGAGTTTGGTGCGACCGATTGCCAGTTCCTGCTCTTCGACCGAGAGGGCATTCCAGGAATGCAGATCGTGGAGATACTTCTGCACAATGACGTAGCTTCCGCCGGAATAGTCGGGATCCTCATCTCCAATGAGCGCGGCCTCTGCCATGGCGTCCCCCACGGGATTCTCCGTACCATCCACGAAACCCAAGAGGTCTCTGGCCTCGAAATAGCGGAAACCGTGGACCTCGTCGGCGGTCAGCGTGGCCGGACCAAGCTGTCGCAGAATGGCGCGCGCCAGCTCGAAGCACAGATCGAAACGCAATGCTCGGATGTGGAAGAGGAGGTCACCGGGTGTCGCCGGCGCCACCCTCGAGCCGGCCTCGATAGCCCGAAATGGATGCAAATGACGGGGACGAGCGCTGCGGAGCCGGAGCCACGATGCGATCCCAGGCGGTCGAGCCGATGCCCATGACGCAGGAGAGCTCCCCCTCAAGGTGGCGAAATCCGATCGACCGCACCAGGGCGCCGATGTCTTCGCCCATGGCTCGCATCGCCGCATCGCCTTCCTCGCCCGGCTTGATCGTGACGACGAGGAAAACTGCCGCACTGGTCAGAGGTGCCAGCACCTTCTGGGCTTCGGGTGCGGAGTTGTCAGCAGGAGGCTGCATGAAAACTGGAGATTAGGCCGAAATGCCGAACGTCGTGCGGGCCCGTCCCCCGAGCCGCCGGAGTGGCTCAGTGGACTCTTCGGCGTTCGCCCGAGGGCGTTCGCTCAGGCGGTTGTGGCCAAGAGAAGGTCCTCGCCCCGGGCCGGCCGGAGGTCATCCGTGCGATCCGAGAAATAGCGCTCGGCCAGCACTGAACCGGGGACGTGTCGAGCGTCGACCAGGCCTGCTATGTCGGCCATCTCGAGCATCTGCTCCGGAGTGAAGAAGCTCATCCAGGGCGTACCCTCGGCCTGCGCTCCGCGCGCAGCGCCTCGTGCCGATTGCTCATCGTCGGCGTCGAGCGACTCCAAGGGCAAGAGGAATGACATGACGACGGTCGATCCTGGTGCCAGGGTCGCCACCTGCCGCAGCGTCGAAGCAACGGCGTCTCGGGTGAGGTACATGGAGACGCCCGTCGAGGCGACGATCGTCGGCGCGGCGTCATTGAAATCGCTGGCCAGAAGTTGGTCGCGCCAGGACGCGCCAGCCTCGAAATCGACGGGAACGAAGCGCTGCCAGTCGGGAATGTCGAAGCCGAGCTCAGCGAGTCGTTGGCGCTTCCACGCTTGGGTCGCGGGTTGATCGATCTCGAAGACGCTGAGGAGCGAGCCCGCGGCGGGATTGCGCTGGACGAAGGTATCCAACCCAGCACCCAAGATGACGTACTGACGAGTTCCCGCCCTCGAACGCTCCGCGACAAGATCCTCCACAAAGCGCGCCCGAGCGACAATGGCCGCCCGAAATCCCAGTGTGGCGTCGGGATCCATGTCGGGACGTTGGCGCCATCCGTCGTCGGGATCCGCCAGTTGGAGACCCACCACGTCCTCGAGGACATGCGGCGGTGCATCGATCTCCACATGCAGCGCTCGCCAGAGCGCGGTGCGCACGGCGGAAGTGTCCGGTCCCCTCGCGGATCCTTCCTGCGGCATGCGTTCTGGTCGTCCTTGGATCGGCAACGATTCGAGCAAGCAGCTGCTCGAGGGATCGATCAGGTGGGCGGCAGTCCCGAAGTCGTCGGAGCGAGGCCCTGTTGTTGCGCCATGATCGCTGCCTGGACGACCTGGAGGTCGGAGGGGTCGATGGCCAGCGGCCCGCCCGGGACCGGAACCTGCCAGACGTGAGTCATGAACGGCGTCGTGGGGTCGGCGTGCGAGCCTGGGTTGCACGGTTGGAGGCCATCGATCTGACCGGTGGTGTTGCTGGTGCACAGATTGGTGTGGGCGTGCCACTGGACGAGGCAGCCGTAGGGCATGGGCCCGTTGCCGTCGTTCGGCATGAGGTACATCGCCGCCACCAGCACCGGACCGTATGGGGTTGTGGCGTACACGAGGGAGTCCACCGTATTGGGATTCATCAGATCCTTCCGGTTCATGTACCGGAAATTCAGGTAGTGCACTACTGGGTACTTCGTCGTGGTGATCGGAACGTACCCGTCAGCGATGGCAGCGCTGAGGTTCTTGTACTTGGCGACTGCGGCCGACGTCGCCTGGACATATTGGGTAGCACCCAGAACCTGTTGCGAAGTGGGCTGCGTGGTGCAGTTCGGTGTCTGCATCATGTGACCCTTGTCCTGCTCGTCGCTCGAAACGGTGAGTTCGTTGACTTCGGCTGCCGGGAGTGCCGGTCCGGTGTACTTCCAGTTGGGATCGGTCACGTTCAAGCCGGCCATGGCCGACATGTTCATGGAGTGCGACGTTGCTCTGGAAGAGTGCGCCTTTGCTGCACCATTGTCGTTGCGGGATCCGGACATGACCATGCCGCTCATCGCCGACGTGCTCGAGGATGCCGTTGCCGCCGGAGGGCGATCGCGGCACTCGAGGTCGGTACGACTGCAGCGATGAGCGGGACAAGAACGACGGCGATGACCGTGCCCACGGCGGCGAGCAGGGCGGGCAGCAATGAGCCGCGCCGCCGGGGTGGGATCGGCCGTACGGGCCGGGACGAGTGGGAGAACGGAGAGACCGATCAGCGCCACGATGGGTCCGTTGCTGGGGTCCGTTCCCGCGCCGGTCAGGAGTTCTCCCAGCCCCTGTCCCGTGACCCAGTAGGCGAGCGCGAGCCCGATCCCGAGTCCGATGTACACCTGGGGGCGGTTGGATACCAGAGGGCCCAGAGCGATCACCAGCGAAACGGCCGCCAGGATGACCGCCACCCAGATGCCCGCGCCGACGAAGGCGTGGCCGAACGAATTGAGCAGGTGGGCGTACCAGCCCGGTTCGCCGTTCGCAGTGCTGGCCATCTGGTTCGCGACGGAGTTGCCGGTCCGATTGAACGGGAACATCCAGATGAGCGCCTCGAACAGCCAGATGGCGGCCCACACGAGCAGGGATCCGGTTGCCCCGAAGAGGCCGCGGGCGGCAGCGGACGACTCGGTGCCGACGACGTTGGCATCGCTGCTCCTCTCGGATTTCGGCCAGACCATGAGCCCGAGGACGATGTAGAAGCAGACGGCTCCCGGCGCGCCCACGAGCGGCGACGTGTGGCCGGTGAGGACCATGCCCAGTCCCTCGCCGAAGACGTAGATCCCGATGCCCCAGATAAAGGAGGTAACCAGGGCAGGCTTCAGCGTGCGCTGGAAGAGCAGACCGATGCCGATGCCGATTTCGACCAGCCCGAACACGGCGACCCACATGGTGGCTTCATGGGAGAGGAAGTTGGCCATGTGGTTGATGGTCGACCCGAGCAGGTCGGGCTGGCCTGCGGCCATCGGCCGGATGACGGTGGAGACGAATGCGGGCTTGAACAGGTTCGGCTGGAACTTGAGGAGCCCGTCGATGATCCAGAGCGACGCCCAGAGCGAGCTGTAGGGTGCGCTGATTTACGTGGAGCCGTTCGGCTACGGACCGCGGCGAATCCGACGAATCGGTTCGAGGTTCCATGGGCCCTCCCCTTGGTCTAAGAAATCAACCGCCAACGTGAGAGGGTACCAAAGGGCCTTTCCGTATCGACGGCGGGAGCACGAATGCAGCAATCTGTGCCTGAATTCGGCGTCGAAGACCGACCGGGCCTGGTCTTCAGAGCTATCAAACCCCGTGGCAGGTTCGATAGAAAAGGGGCATGTCAGAGACGGAGACCACCACCGAACCACGGGTTCGACCTCCGCTCATGATCTGACCCGGTCGCCCACGCGGACGGACACGACGGCTGGCCGCCAGCCTCCCTGAGAGCCTCCGCTACCGCGTCAAGCGGGTCCTTCTGGGTCCGCCTCTCGTCAGCGATCAGCTCCACGGGCAGCGACTCGGGAAGCCCACAGCGCTGGCCGTTCTCTCCTCGGACGTGATGTCCTCCTCGGCCTACGCCAGCGAGGAGATGCTCCGGATCCTCGTTCCCATCGCCGGCCTTGCGGCTTTCTCGATCATCACGCCGATGACCGCCGCCATTTTGGCCGTCCTGGCCGTGGTCACGATTTGCTACCGCGACGTGGTCAAGTCCTACCCGAAGGCCGGTGGCTCGTATGTCGTAAGCCGGGACAATTTCGGTCCGAACATTGCGCAGGTCGCCGGTGCGGCATTGCTCATCAGCTACACGATCACCGTCGCTGTGTCAGTGGCGGCCGGCGCCGATGCGATCATTTCGGCGGCTCCCTCCCTCGGGCACTACGCCGTCCCCTTGTCTATTGCCTTCGTCCTGATCCTGGCCTTCGGCAACCTTCGGGGAATCCGTGAGGCGGGCAAGGTCTTTGCGATACCGACGTACTTCTTCATTGCCAACATGGCGGTCCTCATCATTGTGGGGCTTACGCCGAGAAGCGGTCGGCGATCTCCCACAGTGCTGTCGCGAGCCATGGAACGGTGCCTCTCGGCCATGCCAGCGGTGGGCTCATCCTTGGGGTCTCGGCTTTCTTTCTTCTGAGGGCCTTCGCCAACGGCAGTTCGGCGATGACCGGAACCGAGGCCATCTCCAATGGGGTCAGCGTGTTCCGGGAGCCTCAGGCACAGAACGCTCGCACGACCCTGGTTCTCATGAGCACGATCCTCGGCGCCATGTTCCTGGGGGTTTCGGTGTTGGCCGCGCTGACCCACTCGGTTCCCTTCGTCACTGGGACTCCTACGGTCGTCTCCGAGATCGGGAAACTCGTCTACGGCACGAGCCCCGGAGGCCGTGCCCTCTTCTATGCGCTCCAGGCTGCGACGGCACTCATCCTGATCCTGGCGGCGAATACCAGTTTCACGGGTTTCCCCTTCCTCGTGAGCTTCGTCGCCGAAGACTCGTTCCTGCCCCGGAAGCTCACCGTCCGTGGCCACCGGTTGGTGTTCTCCAACGGAATCCTGCTCCTCGCTGGCGCCTCCATCGTGCTCCTGCTTGCGACCGATGCCAAGGTTGCGGCTCTCATTCCGATGTACGCCATCGGCGTCTTCACCGGGTTCACCATGGCTGGCTCGGGCATGGTGGTCCACCACTGGCGTCATCGCGACCAGCACTGGCGCAAAGGTGTCGCGGTCAACGCCATCGCTGCTGTGGTGTGTGCGGTCGTCGTCGTCGTCTTTGCCATCGCCGAGTTCAACCAGGGGGCCTGGGTCGTCGTCGTTGTCATGCCGATCATCATCTTCGCCTTGGTGCGGACCAACCGGGAGTACCGAGAGGAGGACGCGGTCCTGGAAGAGGGCGCGGCCGTCGCTGCCTGCGAGGCAAGGGTGCTGCGCCGGCACGTCGTCGTCATCCTGGTGGACAAGATCGACCTGGCGACCGCACGAGCGGTGCAGTACGCCCGCACGCTCACTCCGGACGATCTGCATGCCGTGCATTTCAATATTGACGACACAGCGCGCCGAGCTCCTGATCTCCCGCTGGCAACAACTCGGGCTTGCGCGCCTTCCGTTGGACGTCATCGACTGCCCGGACCGCCGTCTTGGGCGGGCGGCGCTCGAACTCGCCGCCGAGCTCACCGACGGCGAGACCGAAGTCAGCATGCTCCTGCCACGTCGTTCCTACGGCAAGACCTGGCGCAGAGTGCTCCACGATCAGACGGCAGACCACATCGTTGACATCGTGAGTCAGCTCCCCCACGTCAACGCGACCATCATTCCGTTCCATGTTGCCAAGGGGCTCACTGAGACTTCGCTGTTGGCGGAGTCGTTCTTCGAAGAGCCGGAGTCAACTGACCGAACTCGAGAGAGGACGGCTTCAGACGAGCCGGGACCGCGCGAGGCCCAGCCCATTTCGGCGTTGCGGTGGCGGACTCGGGCGAAGGTGTCAGGCCGGGTGAAGACCGTCCGCGTCCAGCCGCTCTCGGACGTGCCGACGCTGCAGTGCGTCCTGGTCGACAGCAGCGGCCAGGCGATCACGCTCGTGTTCCTCGGCCGACGATCCATCAGCGGCCTCCGGAGCGGTTCGATGTTGATTGCCGAGGGAATGGTCGGGAAGCACCACGGAAAGCTGGCGATGATCAATCCCGCTTTTGAGCTGCTGTCCCCGTCGGCTTCGGGAGTGGACCATTGATATGACCATGCCGCACGAACGCACCGACACCCGGAACCCTCGACCGTCTTCTGCACCTCTGGATCTGGTTCGCCGCGGTCCTCGTGCCGATCGGAGTCGCCTTGCTCCTGGTTCCGAGCCGTGGACACCTCGGGACCGGCCGACGACGCCTTGGTGTTGGTTGTCGTCACCGTGGCCATCGCCTCCTGGGGGAACCGCGGTGCGGCGGCCCTCGCCGCCCTTGTCGCGGCCGCGTCCTTCGACTTTCTCCTGACCCGTCCCTATGGATCGTTCCGGATCAGCCGGCCGGGCGACATCACGACTGAGGTTCTTTTCGTCGCGGTGGGTCTCCTCGTCGGAGAACTCGCCGCACGAGGCCGGCAGCACCAACGAGCGGCGGATCGCGGCCACGTCGAAATCTCTCGCCTCCACGACCTGGCTCAGCGGATCGCAGGCGGAGAGGAACCGGAGTTCGTTCTGATCGCGGTGGCGAACGAGCTGCGTGAGCTCCTCAAGCTGCAAGACTGCCGATTCGTCTGGGAGCAGCCGTCTGGCAAGGGAGCGTGGATCGACAACGACGGCACGGTGCGACTCAATCCTCTCCGTTGGCCGACCGCCACGGCAGGCCTCCCGACCCGACAGGTGGAACTCCCCGTCCGCGGTGGCGGCAGGATTCTCGGGACCTTCCTCTTGACCCCGACGCCGGTGGCACCCATCAGTCACGAGCAGTGCCTTGTTGCCGTTGCCCTGGTCGACCAGCTTGGTGCTGCGCTCGCGCACGAGGCGAACTAAGCCGGAGTTCGGAGCGGCCCGGCTCTCAGTCGCGGATCTGTTGGGCCAAGTAATGGGCCTGGCCAACTTGTTCGACCAGAGCAAGCTGGCTTTCCAGCCAGTCGGCGTGATCTTCCTCGCCATTGAGGATGTCGGCGAGGAGGTCACGGCTGCCATTGTCAGCCGTGTTCGACACAGAGGGCGATGCCCCGATTGAGACGATCGATCGCTTCGCGCTCGAGGGCGAGGGCCAGGGTCAATTTCTCGACTGGACTCTCTCCCGTTCGGATGTTCCCCAGTCGCTGCAGATTTGGGTGCCCTTCGAGGTAGAGCAGGCGTTCGATGAGATGGTCGGCATCCTTCATCTCGTCGATCGACTCGGAACGGAAGCGCTCGCCCAACCGCTCGTAGCCCCAGTTGTCGAACATCTTCGCGTCGAGAAAGTACTGATTGACCGCGGTGAGTTCCGCGGTCAAGACTTCGTTCAGGAGCTCAATGACCTGAGCGTTACCCTCCACAGCGTCGTCCTCGGCCGCAGGGTCACCATCGAGTTTGATCGTAGGCGAGCGCCGCGGCCGACGTTGTGATCAGCGTTCTTCAGGCGGCCGATGCGGCCGCAGGCTCGCGATCCGCTGTCGTGGCGTCGAGCAGGGCCTCCAGTAGTTCGTGACACCCGCCGCACCCGCCACCAGCCGTACAGCGCGCCGTGATCTCGGACACGGTGGACGCTCCCGATGCGATTGCGGCGTCCACGGTGCGGTCTGAGACCGCATTGCAGTGACAGACGTACACCGTTATCTCCCGCTGTCCAGGCGGCCGACCGAAGTGTGATTCCGGGCGGTAGCGGCTGGACCGTCGCCGACCGTCCGCGTGACCGATGGGGTGCCACCGGCAATGAGCGCTGCCGCCACCGGCAAGGGGATTGGGCGGCTCATCGGGAGGCGATACCCGACTCCGACGGCCTCGGCGCGCACGCCGTCGTCGTCAACGACGAGCCTCACCCAGTCCACTCGGCGCAGGCCGGTTTCGGTCAGTGATCGTGCCGATCGAGCCTGGGCCGCCGGACTCTCGCCTCTGGCGGTGCGCCACCTGCGCTTGATGTCCTGGCCTTCGGTGCTCGACATGCCGCTCTCCGTAACTTGAAAGTGAGGCAAGCCTAAATATTAGGCTGCCCTAAGTCAAGAGCGGGGAGAGCTACTGGCCGGTGGCGGGCGAGTGTTTGGGCGCTGAACTGGCACTTTGTCGCCGCGCGGTGGACTCCTTCGGACACGGACACTGTCCCCGGGCCTGAGCCGGAGCCCAGACCCGGGGGCCAAAGTAAGGAGCGACGTCAGCCTTTGATCTTGAAGGGAACCGATTTCGTCGCCCCCAGAGTGAAGCCGAAGACTGACAGGTGCTGGCTGACGGTGATCTGGCTGGTCTGCGCTGGCAAGGTAGGCACCGTGAAGGTGCCCGACAGAGCGGGCGGGGTGAAGACGGAGTTCACGTAAGTCGCCGGTGCTACCACGGCGTTAGAGACCGCTGGCACGGCCGACTTCCCCTTGCCGAACGTCACAGACACCGTGGGTGCGGTGGCACTTCCTCCGAGCAGGCTCTCGAGCGCCTGCAGCGTGGACACCCACCAATAGGTGCTGTGGCCTGGCGCGTCACCGACGCTCACTGTTTGACCAGGCGTGCCCTTGCTGGCTGAGAGTGCCAGGGTCGGAGCGGGCGGGAAGATGTTCTCGCCTTTCCATTGCATCAGGGCGCTGCCGGCACCGAAGGGGGTGAAGCTGGTCAGGTCGATCATCGCCAACGCGCAACCGATGAGGCCCGAATTGAATTCTTCTTTCGATGGTGGACAAGCTCGCGTTCGGATCCAGCGGCTGCGAACTAGGGACCGTCCACTTGTAGTTGAGGTTGCCGTTGAGGTCAGAGATGGGGAAGGCCAGGGCGGCCGTGTTGATCTCCTTCAGCGCATCGAGGGCGCCGAGGAGACCCGACAGTGAGGTCACGCCGCCGGACAAGGCAGCCTTCGCCTGCGGGTCGATGCCCGCCAAGAGGCTTGTTTCAGCAAGAAGGTACGGGTGCAAGGCGGGTAAACCTGTGCAGCTGATGTCGATCACCTTTCCGCTGGTCACTCCGGTGATGATCGGAAGCGAGCTTCCGTTGAAGGTGCACGCCGGAGTGGAACTTGCCGCCCCAGCAGGGGCAGCAGCTTCGGCCGACAGCAGGGTCAGGGTGGAAGCGAACAACAGCAAGACACCCAGGGTGGAAGCAATCCGGTGGCGGGGCATCGGAGACTCCTTTCGAGGCTCGTGCGGGCACGAGTGGCAGGCCTTCCCCCCTCCGCTCCCGCAAAAATGTGGTCCCAACGGCGGTCCGCGGACCGTCGTTGCGAGGTGTACCCGTGTTTCAGGCCGCCAAACAGGCCCCGTCGGGAACGTACACCTCGGCGACGGAGAGGGCTTGCCGTACATCGAAGGACCAGGTGGGATGCCTTCGGACCGGAGGAAACAGTTGCATCTATCCGGAAAGAAGATGTTGCTACCTTGCGGCGATAGTGGGGATTCACGCTCGATTGTCAGAACAGATGCTGGGGACCGACGAAATCGGTCGTGCTCCAGATCGCGGGATAGCGGGGCTCGTCGAAAGTGCCGCCCACGCATCGGTCGAGACGAATGCAGCTGATCGGATCGACCCCGAAGGGTGAGCGACTGGTCGAGTGGGCTTCCTGAAGTACATCGCATCGATCGGAGCTCGAAAGTCGCATATGGGTCAGTGGATGAGCCAATAGGGATGGGCCAATGGCGATGAGGCAATGGGTTCGAACGTGCTCAGTGGCGCTGGCCCCCGCGAGTCGGCTTGTATCCGTAGACGGTCGTTTTCAGAATGCAAGATCCGGGTTGGATGATCTCCACCCGTAACGTGTCGGTGGCCGACGTCGAAGTCGACTCCTTCTGCCTCGAAGGTGCCGGAGCAACTGCTTTGCTGCGGTATCGAGCCGAGGTCAACGACGTGCCCCGTCACACTGCTTCCGTGAAGCGAGTGGGGTAGATATACCTCCAACAGCGGCTTCTCGTTCTTGAACAGCGTCCGCGAGTCGTCATCGGAAGCACAGATCAGTCTGGCGCCGGTGAGGAAGTCACAGCCTTGGATGTCGTTGATTTTGTGATCGAGCCGGATGTAGCCCGCCAACTGGAGCGAACCACCCCCTGGCCGTACCCTGTGGTTGAGGACCGGTGTCGGATAGATCTGCAGATGGCCCATCGTTCCCCATTCGCCGGCGACCATCCACTGGGCATCCGGCGACACGGTGGCGAACGAGTTGTTGTACAACTCTCCCTTGACGAGCGTGTGGACGTATTCGAAGCTCTGCCCGGAGGGGGTGGTGACCAGAAACATTTTCGAGTTACCTGAGCTTGGACCCTGATAGGCATCGAAGATGTACCCGTGGATCGAGTCGGGATCCCCGATGTGCGTCCAACCCTGACTCTTCAAGGCGTCCGGGACCGACTGGATTCCTCGGTATAGCTCGTAGGGAGCGTGGCCCGGCTCGGACACGGTGGCTACACCTTCGCCAGCGACAAGAGTGTTCTCGACCGAGCTGCCCACTACGGTCCATCCGGCGATCTGTCCGTTCGAACCAGGAGGATCGTGTCCATGGTTTGCCGCATCAGCTGCTGGCGCGGCTCCAAAGCTGGCCGTCAAGATGAAGCTGCAAATGCAGAGGACTAAGAAGATGGATTGCCTCAGCCGTCGGGTCATTCGATGATGTCGCGGAGAAGCTCAGCGAGAGCCCTCGGGCGAGAGAGAAATGGAGAATGGTCGCTATCGATATGGACCGATCGGTCGGCGTTTCCGGCCATTTGGCCCTGCGCTTTCACACTCAAGATTTGATCGTCGGTGCAGACGATGTAGGTGCTCGGCAAGATCTGCCAAGCCGGTGCAGGGGTTGGCTGAGTAACCAACACCGAGGTCGGCATCGTTCGGAGTTGGGCAGTTGCCCAGTCGGCGTCCTCCGTCGAACACCGGTGGTAGAAGACCTGCCTGGCAGCATCCGGATCGATCGACGCCGTGACCTCACCAATTTGGATTTTCCCGATGCCAGAGCCGCCACTGAAATCAACATTTTGTCCGGGAGCGATCATGAACGCGGTCAGGAAGATGAGAGAGCTGCATGCTCCATAAGGTCTGCCACCGTCTGCCGCGGCCGCGCTGACTACGGCACCCCCGAACGAGTGTCCCAGTACCGCGACGTTCTCGTCGCTGTTGTCAATTGCGCTCCTGACCGCGCCCACGTCGTCGTCGGGCGAGGTGAAGGGGAGATCGAGGGTCTGGTAGTGCACGCCGAGACGCTCGAGTTCGGGCGTCAGGCGGTCCCAACACCACGCTCCGTGGAACGCACCGTGCACGAGGAGGAGGCGGGTTGGCGTCATCTACCCCAGCAAGCTACAAGCTTGGAAAACTGTGCTCCTGTCTTCGTTCCTGGCCGTACCCGTCGTCGCCGAGCAGGCTTGGCTCAGACCGTGATCCGCCTGATCGTCGTCAGCGCACGAGGCCCCATTTCTAAGGCTGCTGTCTTCGAGAGAGGTCAACAGCCGGTGGAATCGAGGCAATCGGTTGCCCACTGGGAATTTCCACCTGTACGCTCCGCTAGCCGGGACGCCTTCTGACGCAGAGGGCAACGCCTGGGTTCGGGTCCGATCGAGACAGCATTTCGGGTAGCCGAGCACAACAGACCGACAGCGACAAGGAGTCCACATGCTCGGCGCCACCTACCAATATCCGATCCTCGATTTCTTCCTGACGATGCTGGAGTTCTTCCTCTTCATTATTTGGATCTGGCTGCTGATCATGGTCTTCTCGGACATCTTCCGTAGTCACGACCTGGGCGGCTGGGCCAAAGCGCTTTGGTCGATTTTTATCATCATCATCCCCTTCCTCGGCGTCTTCGTGTACCTCATTGCGCGGGGCGGCAAGATGCACGAGCGCGCAGCCGAGCAGGCGGCTGCCCAGCAGAAGGCGTTCGATCAGTACGTGAAGCAGGCAGCTGGTACCTCCGGAACGGACACCACCGAACAGCTCTCCAAGCTGGCCGACCTCAAGTCGCAGGGCGTCCTCACCGACGCCGAGTTCGAGGCCCAGAAAGCCAAGATCCTGGCTTAGCTGAATGCAAACGCAGTGACCGGGGGTCCCGACGGTACTGCCCTGAGCGACCGCACAGAGAAGAACGGATATGGCCGTCGGACCGGTCAGCTATCGCGTCATCGCTTCGCGGGCAACAACTTCAACGGGAGCATCATTCCCCGAGGTCGAGAAGCTCGTGGCAAATGGCGTGGTGCGGATCCTCGACCTGGTGTTCGTCTTGAGGGACGACAACGCAGACAGGGTCACCCTTGAGGTGGACCAGATGGACGAACTGGCACGCTAGAGGCATCGATGGAGAGGTCACCGGCCTCGTCAACTCCGAGGACATCTGCGTCGCCGCGAACCTGCCGGCGGTGATTCTGCCCTGGTGATCGTGTGGGAAGACCTTTGGGCGACCCGTTGGTCGAGGCCATGCGCGCAACTAGCGGGGTACTCGTCGACAGCGCCCGAATCCCTCACGATCTGATCGAGGGAGCATTGGATCGTCTGGCCCAAGCGGAAAAGAGCTGAGATCGCCAACCCGAGACTCGAAGGGAGCACCCAGTGCCATTGCTACGCCGACGTCCCTTCTTGAGGACGGTCGCCGAAACTGCAGTCATTGCAGGGGCCGCCTCGGTGGTCGGAGGAAGGGTTCGCCGCCACAGCGGAGATCAGCCCGAGGAACTGGGTCCGGCCGCCCATCTGGTCGTTGACTGCGGTGCGCGATCCGCTGGCGCCGATGGGAAAAGACTGAGAAAACCCGGCGGCGATGTTGGCTACTCCTGCGGCGGCCAGCTCCTGGTTGGCTCGGACGCTTTGGCCGTGGCGACCCGCAAACGAGCGTGCAGTCAAGATCGAGTCGGCGAACCCGACGGCAAAGATGCCGAGTGCGTCGGGCACCAGGTCGAGGACCGAATGCCAGGACGCGTGAGGCACCTTGAGCGAAGGCAACCCCGAGGGGATGCTCCCGACGACAGCTACGCCATGGGTCTTGAGTTTGAAGGCGGCCGAGACGGCGATCCCGAGGATTACCACGACGAGCGCAGCCGGGATCTTCGGGACGGTCCGCTTCAGAACCACGAGGATGGCGATGGACACCAGTCCCACGGCGAGCGTGGTGAGGCTGACCTCGCTGAGATGACTGAGGAACTGCCAGAGCTGCACGAGGGGATCTTCGGCAGGGGTGGGGACGCCGGTGAGCTTGGCCAACTGGCCGATGATGAGGACGACAGCGATCCCATGCAGGTAGCCCACCAGCACCGCGGCCGAGAAATAGTTCGCTACCCAGCCGAGTCGAATGGCCCAAGCGGCCAAGTAGATCCCGCCGACCAGCGGGGCGAGGATGGCGGCCAGCGAGGCATAGAGGGAAGGGTCCCCACCGGCGAGGGGCCACGGCCACGGCGACCATGACCGCGAGCGCCCCTTCGGGGCCGACGATGAGCTGGCGAGACGAACCGAGAAAGACGTAGGCCACGACGGGGAGCAGGAGCCCATAGAGGCCGGCCACCGGTGAGAGCCCGGCCAGCTGGGCGTGGGCCATGGCGGAAGGCAGAGCCAGAGCGGCAACGGTGACTCCGGCCATCAGGTCCCGCTTGAGTGCGCGTTCCCGGTAGCGCGGCAGTTCCTCGGTGACGGGGAAGACGCGATTGACTAGCGGCTTGGTGCAGTCGGCTTGGAACGGCGACGCGTCGTTGAGGCCGTAGGGCGATTGGCCCGGACTGGCCTCCGATGGCCTCTGCTCGTTCGGATCGTGGTCAGGTGCGTCACGGGGCATGGGAATCATCCGGATGCTGGAGGCTGCCGAAGGTGCGCCGCGTGGCCGGGACCTCGACGGGTTGGAGTAGCGGGTGATTGGGCTCACGGCGTTGCGCATGGGCGCCGTAGCGCGCGATCAGCGGGTTGGCACTGAATCCATGCAGGAGGACACTGAGTCCAACGGTGACTGACACCAAAGTGAGCACGAGGCCCGCCCGTTGGCCCAGCTGGTCGAAAGCCAGGAGGGCAAAGATGACCGAGGCGAGGCCGCGGGGGCCGAACCAGCCGATGAACGCCACTGTCGCGGTACCAAGATGAGTCCGGTAGAGGGCGAGGCAGACGGGGAGCATCCTGAGCACGGTCAGACTCAGCACCGCGTAGAGAACGCAGCGTCCGAGCTCAGGGCTCGACAGGCTCGGCCGGAGCATGGCGGCGCCGAAGGCGAACCAGACCACGCAGGCCAGGAGCTGCCCCGAACCTTCGGTGAGCTCGAGCGACCTCGCGCCGAGGTGGTGGCGGAAGATCCCGAAACAGAGGCCGGCCAGGAATGCGGCTACGAAGCCGTTGCCGTGCACGGCAACGGCAAGCGAGTACGTACCGATGGCGGCCGCCGGCGTCGCAACGCGAACAGTGCCCGACTCTGCCCAACCCCTGCGAACAGCGAGCGCGAGAATCCACCCGGCAGCCAGGCCGGCGCCGACCCCGACGAGCGCCCCGACGCCGATCTCGCGGAGTGCGTGGACGAGTGGCGCGTGGGTGCCGCTTGATTCTCCGACCAAGACGGCGACCGCCAGCGAGACAAGCGGGGCGACGATGCCGTCATTGAGGCCGCTTTCGACGTTCAAAGTGCGCCGGATGCGACTGGGCACCACCGGGTTCGTGACGATACCGGCACCGAGCCCGGCGTCGGTTGGGGCCAGGCAGGCGGCAGCCAATACGGCAAACCACACGCCCAGCCCCCCGAAGAGGAGGCGCGCCGCCAATGCGCCCAGGACAACAGTCAAGGGGAGTCCGACGCCGAGCAGCCGGACTGGTAAGCCCACGTCGTGGCGGAGCGACGTCAGTCGCAAGCGCGCCGAGTCCGAGAAGAGGATCAGCACCAACGTGATTTCCGCGGTGGTCCTGATGGCTGTCGCCGACAGCGAGATGTGGAAGGTCTGGTCCGCGCCGAAGGCGAGACCACCAAGTGTAAAGACCATGGGAGCCGTGAGGCCGAGCCGCTCAGCGGGATGAGAGACGACCGTCCAGGCTACGACGAGGGCGGCGACGATCGCCAGATCAGCCCACGTCACATCGCACCTGCTGGTTCACTGCAGGTGCGACGACGATCCCGAGGATCGATGCGATTGCCTCGAGCTTCGGGGTGACATGAAGAGCACCGTTGGGCGACGTCGTCGAGGGTCATCCTGCTTCGCCAGTGGACATCAGGAGGGAAGATAGTCACGACCGGGCCGACGATGAGACCAATGACGTCGACCAAAGACAGGCGATGCCAGCCGTCATTGGTGATGAGCACACTGATGATCGTGATCGAGGCGTAGACGCTGCAATCGACCTCGATGGGATTGGGTTGCACTGCTCGCGACGCGCGTCACGGCCGTTGGCATAGCTCAAAGTTATAGACGTAGTGTCGATCACGTCACTGGCTGACCGTGACTGATCGACAGCTGAGGAGGATGTGGAGTGCCCGAAGATTCCCGTGCGGTTCTGCCGATTCCGGATCGACCGCATATCGGCCTGACGACCTACGACGCGAAGGACCCTGATACCCGATTTCCGGGCATCGAGCCGCTACGGCCCCCTGACGGTGCGCCCAACGTCCTGATCATCCTGCTCGACGACATCGGCTTCGGTGCTTCGAGTGCGTTTGGAGGGCCGTGCAACACCCCGAATGCCGAGAGATTGGCCGACCGGGGGCTGAAGTACACCCGCTTTCACACGACCGCACTCTGTGCACCCACCAGGCAGGCCCTCTTGACCGGGCGCAATCATCACTCCGTCTCGATGGGGAGCATCACCGAGACGGCCACCTCCGCACCCGGGCAGAGTTCACTCCGATCGAACACCAAGGCCCCGCTGGCCATGACACTCAAGCTCAACGGCTACTCCACAGCCCAGTTCGGAAAGTGCCACGAAGTTCCTGTCTGGCAGACCTCACCCATGGGGCCATTCGACATGTGGCCTTCAGGCGGCGGGGGGTTCGAGCACTTCTACGGCTTCATCGGGGGAGAGAACAATCAGTGGTATCCGGCGCTCTACGACGGGTTCTCCCCGGTCGAGCCCGAGAGGACGCCCGAGGAGGGCTACCACCTCACCGAGGACCTGGCCGACCACGCGATCGACTGGGTCCAAGCCCAGAAGGCGCTCATGCCCGACAAGCCGTTCTTCATGTACTTCGCTCCGGGCGCCACCCACGCACCCCACCACGTCCCCCCTGAATGGGCGGACAAGTACAAGGGGAGGTTCGCCCACGGCTGGGACCGCCAGCGCGAAATTACCTTCGAACGTCAGAAGGAACTCGGGGTCATCGGCCCCGATGCCAAGCTGACAGAACGCCATGCCGAGATCCCGGCTTGGGACGACATGCCCGAAGAGTTGCGGCCCATCCTCGAACGAGAGATGGAGGTGTATGCCGGGTTCTTGGAGCACACCGACCACCACGTCGGCCGGCTCATCGACGCCATCGAGCAGCTCGAAGTCCTCGACGACACGATGATCTACTACATCATCGGCGACAATGGGGCGTCTGCGGAAGGCACCATCAATGGCGCCTTCAACGAGATGGCCAACTTCAACGGCATGGCCGCGCTGGAGACGCCCGAGTTCATGATCTCCAAGCTCTACGAGCTGGGCACCCCGACGTCTTACAACCACTATGCCGTCGGATGGGCCTGGGCCATGGACAGCCCGTATCAGTGGACCAAGCAGGTCGCGTCGCACTGGGGCGGAACGCGCAATGGCACTATCGTGCACTGGCCTCGTGGCGTTACCGGGGCAGGTGGGATCAGGTCTCAGTTCTGCCACGTGATCGACGTAGCACCGACGATCCTCGAGGCGGCCGGTATTCCGGAACCACTGTCGGTCAATGGCGTGCAGCAGTCACCCATCGAAGGGACGAGCCTGCTCTACAGCCTGGGCGATCCGGATGCCGAGGAGCGACACGATCTGCAGTATTTCGAGATGTTCGGCAATCGGGGGATCTATCACAAGGGCTGGAGCGCGGTGACCAAGCATCGGACACCGTGGGAGTTGGTCGGGCCCGAGCTGCTCGCGTTCGACGACGACATCTGGGAGCTTTACGACGGAAGCAAGGATTGGACCCAGGCTGTCGATCTGTCCGCTGAGATGCCCGAGAAACTGCACGAGCTACAACGCCTGTGGCTGATCGAGGCGGTCAAGTACAACGTGCTTCCCATCGATGATCGAGGCGCCGAGCGACTCAATGCCGAGCTCGCCGGCCGCCCGCAGCTCGTGACGGGTACCTCTCAGATTCTGTTTCCCGGCATGAAGCGTCTGTCGGAGAACAGCGTCATCAACATCAAGAACAAGTCGTTCTCTGTCACCGTACAGCTTGAGATCGGTGACGATCCTGCGCAAGGCGTGATGATCGCCCAGGGCGGGGCTTTCGGGGGATGGGTGCTCTACGCCTCGGGTGGCAAGGCAAAGTTCGTCTACAACCTTTTGGGCCTGCACGCCTTTGTAACCGAAGCAACCGAACCGATACCCGCCGGTGCGCATCAGGTACGGATGGAGTTCGCCTACGACGGTGGCGGACTGGCGAAGGGTGGGAATGTCACTCTCTTCTACGACGGTAGGGCCGTGGGCGAAGGAAGGGTCGAAGCCACACAGGCGATGATCTTCTCAGCGGATGAGACGACGGACGTCGGAGACGACTTCGGAATGCCTGTCTCGTCTGACTACGGCGCTGGGAAGAACAAGTTCAACGGGAAGATCGATCTCGTGCAGATTGAGGTCGGCGATGACAGTCATGATCACCTCGTGGACCCCCAAGAGCTGATTCGAGTTGCCATGTCACGTCAATAGGTCTGCAAGAGGCTCTTATTGAGTTCCCATCCACCCCAGAACTCCTTGGCTGGCAAAAGAGGCCAGAAGCCGCTGCTCAGCGAATGACTCGCCTCACAGCTTCTCGAACTCACCGGGTCGCCAGGTCAAGTCGAACCAAGGCTCGAGGGGGCCGTAGAGACGGAGCAGGGTGAACCAGCCCTTGCCCGGCACCGTCTGGGTCCAGTTGGACTCGTGTCCTTCTGGGGGCTCCGGGCCGAAGTAGAGGTCGATCGAGCCATCGGCGTTCTCTTTGACCTCGCCCGTCTGGCTGCTCTTGGAGGGATAGAGCTGGCCTGTCTGCAACTCGGACCGGGTCTGGGGGTCGTAGACGACGACGGACCAGAAGTTCTTCGCCGGTACGTTCGGCGGCAGCGTGAGTCGGTAGGACTGAGACCCGTCGAGGTAGTCGCCGGAGCTGTCCCGATCACCCCAGGCATACTGGGAGCCGAAACCCACCATCTTCATGGTCATGGCCGGCGTGTTGAGCGTCGCCATGTAGAAGAGGGCAGTGCGCGCGTCGAGGTTGCGCTCGCCCGCACCCTCTGCGCCGTCGATAAGGAACTGGTAGTCGCCTCCGAAGAAGCCACGTTTCCAGTAGCTGCCTGCGTACAAGAAGTTGTCGGCGACGTTGGTCTGAAAGAAGATGCTCCGGGCAGTGGCATTTCCCACCGCAACGGCGTCGGTGAGGATCTCGCGGGTGTGCTCGTCCGGCGAGAAAGGCTTGCCCTTACGGATGCCGACGGCGGCGATCAGGCCCCTCGTCTCGGGATCGATGATTTCCACGGGTTCGCGGTCGATGACTCGGTGCAGTTCCTCGTAGAACTCGAAGGTGTTGGGATGGATGGTGTTGAACACCAGCCCTGAGCCGTTGATGAATTCCATCGGAGGCGGGTCGTCTCTACGGTTGAGCGGATAGATCTTGACCCCGTTGCGGAACATCTTCGATGCTGGTTCGGTGCTGCGATCTACCATGAACCCCCGCAGGCAAATCAGGTTGACATAGCTCGTCGATTGCGCGACGAAGTACCCGTCCGGCACCTCGCCCTCGTAGCCCGGGGGCAGCATCAGGTACTTGCCGCCCTGGCCCCGGTCAGGTCCGGGGGCGCCCATATCGACGACGAAGCGAAACCACGCGTCGTCGACAGTGCCCGGTCCACAGCCTGGAGGAACCTCGACGACCGTCGGGCCATCTCGGTCCAGTTCGAGTATGGCAAGCGCGTAGACGGTGTCGGTATTTCCCGTAAGGAAGAGGGAGTTCGAGTCCATCAGGTCGTCGTAGATGACGACCTTGTTCGCTGCCGTGGCGCCGACCTCCGCCAGACCGACGCGCGCCGCTTCGAGCGATGCCACCTGAACGGTGTTGAGAAAGACTTCGACTCCGCGCAGGAACGTGAGGTGGTCCAGCAGAGTGGCAGCGGTGGCATCGGTCGGCATGCCGTCGAAGAACTCAAGGTCGCCGAGCCGAGTGGACACTTTATCCGGCGTCATGATTTCGGTCGGAATGTGAGTGTTGAAGTTCGGCGTGCTGCTGGCCACCGTTGCCACCTCTCAGATCGATGGATCGGTCGTCCGAAACCAACACCGCCGAACGGCAGCAGGTCAGAGAGTAGTGGTGGAGGTTGGCTGCACTGCGGTGCGGAGCCGCCCCGCAGGTCCGCTCGAGTTCACTACGCGGCGAGCTTGAGAAAGAGTTGAGAAGGAAAGTGGCGTCTCCAGGTCGGCTGCGCTTCGATGTGTTCGAGTGCCTGGGTGAGCAGGCGTCCAAAGCCGCGCAGACGCTGTGGCGGCATACGGGTAGCGGAGTGTCGCCAGGTGGCGCCTGGGGGTGACACCCTGACCTGCCAAACGCCTGGCGAGCGGTCACGTAGGCTGCCCTGCAGGGAGCTCAGCGTGGCGATCATGGACGGGTTGAGGACAAGCCCGTCGTTCAAAACGCAAAAGTCCTGTTGGAGAGGTGCGAGAGCGGCCGAATCGGACTCACTGCTAATGGGATTCAGGCACAACGGCGACCTGCAAAAAGGGTATCTGACCTGCAGTCTTCTAGTCACCTTTACGCAACGGTGTGCCCGTTACGCACCTTAATGGGGCATAGTGGGGCAAACGCGCCGAGGCGAGCCGTTAACTCAGACCGACGTACTTTTTCACCTTGGCGGTCTCAGACGGGCAGAAGTAGTGGGTGCCGTCCACAAACACGGCGGAGACCAGATCAGGTGGCGCTCCGCCTTCCCCATGGTGAGCGCCTCGTGCTGGACAGAGAGGCCGTTCGCCAAGTCCGCACATAGGTCGGTACCGAGGTTTACGAGGTCGCCACTCGGGATAGTCGGCGCCGAGGGGTAGTGCTGTTCGAGTTGCTCCACATAAGCCTGTTTTACGGCGGCGCTCGGATGGAATGACGCCGGAGTTGTCTCGCCGCCGCCGCTGTTACCAGACAGGCAGGAAGTGAACGTGACCGCCGCAAATACGGCGCCGCCAAGCGCAACGACCAGTCGCACGGCGCCACCGTATTCCACCAGACAGAGAGGCGCTCGGCCATTGAGATTTCATCGAGAGCGTCTTACCCGCCCATATTCACCAATATAGGCAACAGTTATACCCTTTTAGTTCTCCTAAATAGGTGATAGGCATCCACTATTATTACTGCAGCTCAACATATATATTGAATGACCTTGACAGCGGACAGAAGTAGGCGCACTCTTTCGGTAAAATCGGTCACAAAAGAGGATGGCAATGGAAATGAACAGGGTAAACACTGGGGCGCCGGAGATGCCGCATGGAGCGTGCGGTTAGTAGACGCCGTGATGACGCCGGCTGAGCCAGGCAACGCGGCGGCGCTTGTCGAGCAGGCTCACGGTCTGCTTGGCGACGATGCGTGCGGTCGAGCGGTGACGGGCGCGATGGGCGCAATCGATGCGATCCGCTCGGCGCTGGCCTGAGGAAGATCGGAACCGCTCGGCCGGGGATCAGGAAGGGCGAGCTGAGAGCTCTCAGGCCTCGTTAAGTAGGCGGAGGGGGTGGAGGGTTGTAGTCGTCGAACGCGGCGAGATCATCCATGTACTCGGGACGGTTGATCCAATCGGAGAACGTTCCGATGATGCCCTGTCGGTACGGGGGTCGTACCCGAATCCGATTCCCAGCGCCGGCCGCAATGGCTTCGAGGTATGTCTTTTCAATCGTGTACAAGGACCTGAGGTCCACTACCGTCCAGTCCAGTTCCAAATCCGCTTCGGAGTGTGGCGGTAACACAATCTGGCCGCCCACATACCCCTTACGCAACTGACTGCGCCGATTCTTGTCTCCCGACCTTGTCCAGCTTGGACGATCTGTGTCCAACTCTGATAGCGAGCGAGCAGAACTGTGGTGAAGGTGGGTCTGTCGAGATCACACGATTGAGAGAGGACCATCAAGTCCGTGTAGACCGGCTCGACCTCGGGTCGCCACGCGTTATCCGGCGGAACTGAGGCGTTAGTTATCGTCAGAACGGGAACCTTCGGAAGAAGGTCGCACTGTTCGAGGGTCTGGACGTCGACGATCTGATACCAACCCCCCATAATCCGAGGCCGAAATGGGCCGGCCTGGTCCTCGTCGTCGAAGTCGATAAAAACCGCTGGCGCCGAAACTGAGGGAAGCCTTCGACCGGTAACACGCGGTCCACGGCTGTCCGCAGCGAACGGCACCGGAGAGGCAATCTCGTCGAGATAGCTCGCGAGCACTCCGTACCCGTGCTGCACGATGTCGGTTAGCGGCTCCGTGGCGAAGAGGCTTATGCCGCCCGTCTGTGCAATATCGACGTAGACAGTGCCCATTGTTCCGTACAGGGGTTCTGACGGAAAGTTGCCAAATGGGACGGCCTGATATCTGGTGGGAGAAATGGCCTGGGGTGCGGCGGGAAGGCCTCCGCATATGTCACAGATGCAGAAGGTCGCTGCGCTACCCCACATGACATATCGCGGGAAGTAACCGCCAAATCCGTGAGATATCGGTTCCGACTTCTCGTCTTCAGTGGTGCTGTTGACCACCGTTGTCCGATCGTCATTTCGGGATTCTCCCCAATGCTGGTGAGCCTCTTTCGTGGTCAGGTCAGTGAACGTCCTGACAATTGCATCCCTTCCAGGGACATCGCTTCCTCAATCTCATCATCCGCTGATTTCAGTCCTGTGGGAACGCGGTACGCAAGACCCAACTGAATGCCGCGACCTGGCTCGGGCAGCATCCTGACTGCTGGAACGCACTGAACGTGAAGCCGTCCCATAGGTTGACCGGAAGAATTATTTATCAAATAGCGCGCCTGCCAAACCTGATCCTCAGGGAAATGTAACAGACACATGGCCGAAATGTCGCTACTTGCTGCAGGTCTAAAGGCCTCAGTTACGTCTAGGTCGGCAATCCAGTTGACATAGATGACTTCGAACTGTTGTGGCCGAATGGGTCCAAGACCGTGTTCGCCCATTGAATCGCGAATACTGTAGAATTTTTGTCCAGAACATTTCCAAGAGGGCTTCGAAGTGTGGGTAGTCGCCGCTTCGGTGCCGCCAGTTATGGATGAACCGATTGTCCTGGACTTGGATCAGGACATTGTCATCGGCACTAATAAACCAATGACGCATGTTGGATCCCTGTCCCACAAACTGGATCTGCGCCCCTCCAAATGGGTTGTTCTGGAAAGTCTCGATCGCTGTTTCGATACGTGGCTGAACCTCTTGGCGGGGGTATTCGTCGGCGACCTTTTCCCAGTAGCTACGGATTTGGTCGGTAGTCATATTCAGGAGCGTTTCGAACTGCAGGTCGATTGCCACCTCATCAATGGGTGGACGCTCGTAGTCAGGCAGATCGGGAGGACGTTCGCGCGATCATTTCCGATACTACCGTGTCGCGCCATCGTTGGACATCATGGTTTCGCTGCTGGGAAACACTGAAAGCGGCTGCACAGACAAGTAAACGTCGTTGAACTGCGGCGAGCTGTTCGTGCTTCGGAAATCAACGCCAAACTCCCACTCGCCCGGCGCCAGAAGGCCCGAGAACTGATCGAGCTGTGCCGTCGTCTGCGTTTGCTCGCCTAACTGCCGGTCGTCGAGCCGCCGAGCGGTGTCAGATACCCGACGAGCGTCAGAGGGTTGGACGCATTGCAGCTGATCGAGCCGGAATCGGCGTAGATCGGTTGGAACGGCGAAAAGTCAGGGTTCTCATTGTTGCCAGTGCCCCCGTCCTGGGACGTCGAGATGTTGTAGCTGACCGCTGTTCCGTTCACGCTTGCTGTCACAGTGCATTCGATGCCGCCCCCGTCCGCTTGGGTAATCGTCAGCCGATCGCCTGAAGGAATCGACAGCGTGGCGCTCGTCGTAACGGACTGCACCCATGCGTTCTTCGCCGTGTACTGAGCATCGGACAAACCTTTGCCGGCGCCCGGCGTTCCCGCTCCATGTGCGACGGCTGTACGGAGAGTGATTCCGCCGACCACGACGCCGCCGGCAAGAAATGCACTTGCGGCGATCAGCTTCGGATTCTTCAGCATGACTTACCTCCGTTGGTTGGTTGGGTGTCATCATTGCGGACGGTCCAGACGCGGGAACAACGAGCGAGAGCGGACGGCGTTACTATCTGGCAAGTGCGGCGTTGCGTGGCGGGTCTGGCAGTGCTGGCGGTGCTGATGACGGGTTGCTCGGCGGCGGCGGCTCATCGGTCGACCACGGCCACCACAACGGGAGCTGACCGAGCAACACGGGCGACGAGACGACGTCGACGCTCTACATACGATCCGTCGCCACCCACCGACACCTACGACGTAACCAGCGGCTGCCGCCAACAAGATAACACGTTGCTAACTCCGACGACCACGACTCTGCCGCCGCCTCCGATGGTCACGATGACGATCACGGGAACGAGCCGGCGACGACATCACGATTCTTGCGAACAACCAGGAATAGCGGCGCACGGGAGTACGCTGCGTGGTAGACGACTATTCACGCACGGGAACATTTAGGACTAAAGGCACAGAAAGGTAGAGGTAGCAAGTAGGTTTAGATCACTTGCAAGATTCAGATATTAGGTGAGTCTAAGAAGAAGAACAAGTCTAAGGGCGCATATTAGGTAGTTGGTGTTGCTCTGAGTAGCAGGGGATATGAAGTAAGTCAGAAAGGTAGCACTTCTAGGAACAGCTAGGAAAAGTTGAAGGTGTGAAAGCTAGTAGTTATCTTCAATTAAGAGATAGAAAATATGCAAGATAGGTGTCAGAGGAGTAAAGATATTGAGGTTAGATAGCGCAATAAAAGGTGCTTGAATACGCTGACTGAGATTTAGCTGGCTGTGTAGCTGGATTGCAGAGCTGATAAATATTGAGCTGCTGTAGATGGCGATATAAATAAGATAGGTGTAGTTAATAAGAGAGTGGTCTGAATGGCTGAGGAAATGGTGATATATGGCATAGATAGATATCACAGATGTAAAGAGGTCACTTAAGGAATGATGGTGGGAGAAGAGTAAGTAGTAGATGTTGTAGACAGAAATAAGGAGTGTCTGAGATTAGATAGCTGGCAGAAGTTATTGTAGTGTTATAAAAGGGTAAGTTGAAGAGAGTGTATGTAGATAGCGCTGATTTAGGTAACAAGATGAGTTGCAATAGGAAAAATAGGTTCTCATAGAAAATGAATAGGGAGCTGTTCTGAATAGAGTTTGGTATATAGCTAAGATTAGTGAGTTAGATAGCTCTGAGATGAGGTGGTAAAGCTGATTAAGATGGGAATAGCTAAGTAGTTTGGGAAGGTAAGGTATTCAAGAGTGTATCTATATTTATCAGTAGTGAGATCAGTACTTCTTAGGTCATTGCTTCTAGGGATCTCTGTGATGAGAGCAGCGGTGTCATATAAGCGGACTTGGAAAAAGATTAGAGGGCAACTTAGTTGAAGTAGTAGGTGGTTACTATATTGAAAAGTGTATATCAGAAACAGCTAGCTCACAGGATGAGCTACAAGAGCATGAGCGAGGTAGACTGCAGCTCATGAGCGGTCTGAAGGTAGTGTAGATCATTGAGACTAGCTCAGACTAAGATTAGAAATTAGTGCTCACTTTTAGATTATTTCTAAAAAATAGGTATACGGTGAAATATCTGGCAAAGATATAGAAGATATTTTTGAGATAGCTGAGCTCTAAAAAAGTGAAAACTGTAAAAGAGAAATATAAGAGTGGGGGTTATTATAAGAGGAAGGGAGAAGAAGAAGGGTAGTAGCTACTCTATAGGGGTAGTTCGCATCACAACAGACTTTTTGCTTTCAGTTAGTAGTAGTAAGAAGACAATAGGATGAAGCTCGGAAAGGTGATGTTAATTGGCATGATTAGCTGCGCTGTAGCGCTCTGTTTTAGAAGGCGATAAGATGATATTTAAAGCGCACACGCTACAGCAAGGTTGGATATGTAGTAGCTGTTACTTTCAGCAACAACAAAGTGGTAAATCTGATAGGCAGTGTAGCTACGCAATATTTGCAGATGTGACTGTAGCGGTAGAGCACAGATAGCTGTAGCTGCTTATAACTAGGTGGTTGTGGTAGACTGGTTGATTTGCTCTTGTTTTCTCATGATATAGAGTTGTTCCTCACTTTTGGTTGACTGACTTAGACTAAGAGATAGTTGTAGCAGAATGTAGAAGAGACAATTGGAGTGTCAGAGTCAACAGTAAAAAAGGTAATTGAGCAGCAAGGCGGAAAGGAAACAGATAAGAAACGCAGTGATGGAAGAGATAGAGAATCAGTAGATATATGTGAACGCTGACTTGTGAGAGCTAACGCTGATCCCACCATGAAATAGCAACGGCGATGAGAGCGCTGACGTCTCTGGAAAGTGAGAGTCTGAGCTGCAGCTTTCCGGCTCGTTCCAACCTCAGATATTTTCTGCCATTGTAAGCTGATTCAAGCTTCCTGCCGCTATCTATATAGTCTTCGCGATTTCAGATTTTGAAGGCTTTCAGTTCGGTAATAGGCTCTCGATACTGGTAGATGACCTCTCGCTTGCTGTTCGGCGGCGGCGTCAACTATGGCGCATAGGTAACGGCGTCGCCCCATTTTTGCAGATCTACACACGAAATAGACGAGCGAACCAGAGACTGCAGACACGTAAGTAGAGCGAAGAAAAGTATACCAAGTGCATTCTCGGTAGTATCGGGGATATTCCCTCAATGTAGGCGTGTAAGATAGAGAGTTTAGTAGAACTCTGAGATAAGGTAGTAGATCAAAGTAAAAACTATGTAGAGTTATAGGTGATTTTCTGCGGCAACTGTGTAGATGGTAGAAGTTTAGTTGAGATGGTTGGCTGTGAGATGATTTGTGTTAGATCAAGAGATAGTTTCGCTGTTGCTTTATCCAGTATAGAAGTTGAGATGTTTGGTGGTATTTGCGATTAGGGCAGTTGTGTTAGGTGAGTCAGTTTTTTCACTTGCGACTCTATGGCGGGGTCTCGCTCTGACTCTTATGCCGCGCCTGAATCACGCCGCGCACCGCGTCGACGGAGACCCTTATTGGTCGTCGCCTTCCCGCAGTAGGGCTGAATGCAGAGCAGCTGGTTTCTGATCTGCTCGCCGACTTGATATCGTAGTAAAGAGAGTTATGCAAATGGATGTTTGATTCGCACAGACTAGCTTTCAGGTTTTCTGTAGAAAGGTGATAAGTGAGATGATTGCTGGTTTTTTATCTGTTGTTATGCTGTTTTTTTCAAAATGGTTGGTACGGAGATGGCGAGGTGTAAAAAAAAAAAAAAAAAAAAAAAAAAAAAAAAAAAAAAAAAAAAAAAAAAAAAAAAAAAAAAAAAAAAAAAAAAAAAAAAAAAAAAAAAAAAAAAAAAAAAAAAAAAAAAAAAAAAAAAAAAAAAAAAAAAAAAAAAAAAAAAAAAAAAAAAAAAAAAAAAAAAAAAAAAAAAAAAAAAAAAAAAAAAAAAAAAAAAAAAAAAAAAAAAAAAAAAAAAAAAAAAAAAAAAAAAAAAAAAAAAAAAAAAAAAAAAAAAAAAAAAAAAAAAAAAAAAAAAAAAAAAAAAAAAAAAAAAAAAAAAAAAAAAAAAAAAAAAAAAAAAAAAAAAAAAAAAAAAAAAAAAAAAAAAAAAAAAAAAAAAAAAAAAAAAAAAAAAAAAAAAAAAAAAAAAAAAAAAAAAAAAAAAAAAAAAAAAAAAAAAAAAAAAAAAAAAAAAAAAAAAAAAAAAAAAAAAAAAAAAAAAAAAAAAAAAAAAAAAAAAAAAAAAAAAAAAAAAAAAAAAAAAAAAAAAAAAAAAAAAAAAAAAAAAAAAAAAAAAAAAAAAAAAAAAAAAAAAAAAAAAAAAAAAAAAAAAAAAAAAAAAAAAAAAAAAAAAAAAAAAAAAAAAAAAAAAAAAAAAAAAAAAAAAAAAAAAAAAAAAAAAAAAAAAAAAAAAAAAAAAAAAAAAAAAAAAAAAAAAAAAAAAAAAAAAAAAAAAAAAAAAAAAAAAAAAAAAAAAAAAAAAAAAAAAAAAAAAAAAAAAAAAAAAAAAAAAAAAAAAAAAAAAAAAAAAAAAAAAAAAAAAAAAAAAAAAAAAAAAAAAAAAAAAAAAAAAAAAAAAAAAAAAAAAAAAAAAAAAAAAAAAAAAAAAAAAAAAAAAAAAAAAAAAAAAAAAAAAAAAAAAAAAAAAAAAAAAAAAAAAAAAAAAAAAAAAAAAAAAAAAAAAAAAAAAAAAAAAAAAAAAAAAAAAAAGCGACCAGTCCTTCAAAGACGTCATCCGCCGGCATTCCGCGGTAAGTCAGGTCTTCGAAGATGGGTTGCAGCTCGGCGCCGGTCAGTTCGTGGTCAACGCTCACAGGAGGTCCGGCGTTAGCTTCCACGCGCGCCCAAATGGAGCGCAGCTCGGTCGGGCTCGGATCGGGATTGGCCAGCAGGTCGCCGTACGCGTCCAGCCTTTCAGCGTGTCGGTAGGCAGCTCCGGGCTATCGGGGTCAATCATGCCGGCACCCGCCGTGTGCGTGTACGTGTGACATATCCACGCGGGACCTCCGGTCAGCTCGAAGATCCCACGTCGCCATGCTGTCGACCACGAACCCGCGATCACGCGGACTCACCGTGAACCGCTGCGACGAAAGCGCGCAACCGAGATACGCGATCGGCTGCCGATCTTCAGAGCGCCAGGAAGAGCGCTGTGCTGCGTGAGGCGATAGGCGGTCGGAACGCTGATCGAAAGAGTTTTAGCTGCCCATTCGAGCGTGTAAACATCGGCGTCGACGGTTGTAGACATTCGTAGACCTCGCACACTTCACAGTGACGAAACGCTCATCGCTTCGTCGACAATGTTGGGTGCGGTTTCTACAGTTGTCCGCTCTCGGCCTCATGCGCCGCCCTTTCGGCATTAGATGATGAGGCCCCCGGGAGTCGTGTGCCGGGTGCTGTCGAGAAGTCGCTTACCTGGACCCCTTTGACCGACGGTTAGGCCGGTCCGTTCATACCTATGGTTCAACGCTGACCGGCGCCGATAAATTCCCTCCGACACCGGCCCCCCCTTCGCCACGTTCGAACTTACACCGGTGTGGTTCCCCGGGACCTTGCAATCTATCCCGTCCTATCCCACCGGTTCATCGTCAAGTGGATCTACAAGGCATGACTGTGATGCAGGGATCTGCCGTTTGTTGTCCCAGGGGAATGCTGTCCGACTCTGTGCAGCATTGACATTATGTCGACCGTCTGGCCCCGCCGGCTGCCACACAAGTACCCCGACGTCAGCCAGCAAGCTCACCCATCACCGATGCCGCTGTTTCGTCGACGCCCGGCAGAGAGTGCGCGTAGACGCCCATCGTGGTGCGAGGTGAGGCGTGCCCGAGACGGGCTGAGACGGCCGCTACGGGGACGCCAGCCGCCAGCAGCTCCGAAGCGCCAGCGTGGCGCAGGTCGTGGAATCGGAGGCCGTCTCGCACGTCTGGCGTCGTTGCCACCAGCTTCCGAAAGCGGTCCGTGATTTTGTCGACCGTCAAAGTCAGGACGTGTTCGCCATCAGACGTGCGCTGTCGTTCGGCGAGCAGCGCGGCCGTGCCGGCGTCGAGCTGCACGATTCGGCGCTGACGGGTTTTCGTCGGCCCTTCGGCGCCGCTCCGGTCGGCGCTCCGGGCAATGATGACGCTTCCGGCGTCCAGGTCGACGTCGGACCATTGCAGTGCGGCCAGCTCTCCGCGTCGGGCGCTCGTGACGTAGGCGAGCCGAATCGCTGTCACCATTTCTGCGTCGTCGAGACTTGCAGCGATGCGGACGAGAGCGCCGAACTCGTCGGGCGTCGGCGTGATCGTGTCGGCGCTCGCCTTGCCTCGTGGAATCGTCGCCAGCTCTGCCGGGTTGCTTTCGAGCCATCCCCAGCGGCGAGCCTGCCCGAGAGCGGTCCGCAGCGGTGCGGCGTAGCGGCGGATGCTGGCCCCCGTGAGCCCCTCGGATGCCCAGGTGCCGTAGAGGTCGTCCAGATGCTTCGTAGTGAGCTGATCGAGTCGAACAAGGCCGAGCGCCGGCCGCAGGCGCGTGTCGATGGCGCGGCGGTTCTCGGCGACGTAGCGGGCTGACTTGCCGGTCCGTTCGTTGTGGGTCAGCCATGCGTCGAGCAGTTCGCCGACCGTCCGTTCCTCGTCCTCTCTGACCGCTGGCGGGGCGTTTCCGGCCAGAGCGCCCAGGCGGCGAAGCTCGGCAGCTGCAGCCGAGAAAGATCCGCTGAAGGTCGTCTCACGGGTACGCCCGCCTTCCCGCCAGCGCAGCCGCCATGTGCCCGGATGACCTGGGCGCTCTGACAGCGAGCCCGCCCCACGGGGTGCCCGCTTCTTGGCTGTAGCCTTGCCTGTCTTGCTGGTCATGAGCACATTCTATCGGTTAGTGGGGCTAGTGGGGCAGCTGCCCGAATCCGCGACCCCGTAGAGCGTGCAAAGTCCTGCTTGGAGAGGTGCGAGAGCGGCCGAATCGGACTCACTGCTAATGAGTTGACCTGGGTAACCGGGTCCGAGGGTTCAAATCCCTCCCTCTCCGCTCGGAGGCCGGGCCGCGTGGTCCGGACGCTCCGGTTTCGATCTGGTCCGCGCCGGCGCGGGCCTGCCGAATCCCGCTCAGGCGCGGGAACGGCCTGGTGCGAGGAGTGTGTCGTAGGCGTGGGTCGCTACTGGCTGCAGACCCTGGGGTGTCCCAAGAATCAGGTGGACTCCGACAAGTTGGAGGGTCACCTGGCCGCACGCGGCTACCTGCCGGCATCGGGCCCCGATACGGCCGACCTCGTCGTCGTCAACACCTGTGCCTTCATCGAGGCCGCCCGCCAGGAGTCCATCGACACCGTCCTCGAGCTGGCCGACGGCCGCGCCGAGGGCTCACGGCTGGTGGTCACGGGCTGCATGGCCGAGCGCTACGGCGACGAGCTCCGCCAGGCGCTTCCCGAGGTGGACCTCGTCGCCGGCTTCGGTCAGGACCTCATCGCCCCGCCACCCGTGCCCGTCGCCCTCGGGGCCACCAGGGCCACGGGGCCCGTGCTGCCCGCCGGCGGCTTCGACCTGCTCGAGCTGCCCCGCCCCGCCACCCGCGCCCCGTGGGCCTACGTCAAGGTGGCGGAGGGTTGCGACCGGATCTGCGGCTTTTGCGCCATTCCCTCGTTCCGGGGCAAGCAGCGGTCCCGCGCCGGTCAGCGAAATCCTGGCCGAGGTCGACGCGCTGGCCGCCGGCGAGGACGCCGGCGCCCCGCCCCTGCGCGAGGTCGTCCTGGTGGCTCAGGACCTCGCCTCCTACGCCCGCGACCGCACCGGAGCCGGACGGGCGAGCCGCACCGCGCACGGGCCTTCGCCCCTCGCCGCGCTCACCCGCGAGGTGGCGGCGCGGGTGGCCCGCACCCGCCTCCTCTACCTCTATCCCTCAGGCCTGACCAACGAGCTCGTCGACGCCGTGTTGTCCACGGGCGTCCCGTATTTCGACCTCTCGCTCCAGCACGTCTCGCGTCCGCTCCTGGCCGGCATGCGGCGCTGGGGCGACGGCGAGCGCTTCCTGCGCCGCATCGCCGACATCCGAAGCGGCCGATCCCGACGCCACCTTCCGTTCCTCGTTCATCCTCGGCTATCCCGGTGAGACCGAGCGCGACCACGACCTCCTCCTCCAGTTCCTCGAGGCGGCGCAACTCGACTGGGCCGGCTTCTTCACCTTCTCCAACGAGGACGGGACCCACGCCGCCGGGTTGGACGACCAGGTGCCACCGGAGCTGGCCCTCGAGCGGCTCCGCGAGTGCGCCGAGGTGCAGGACGCCATCACCGCCGCTCGGCGTGACGCGTTGGTCGGCCAGGTACGCCAGGTCCTGGTTGATGCGCCGGGCGAGGGGCGGACGGTGCACGAGGCGCCCGAGATCGACGGCATCGTCCACCTTCCCGCCGACACTCGAGGTCGGTCTGCCTCCTCGAGGTCGTGGTGACTGCGGCCGAGGGTCCCGATCTCCACGCCGTACCGGTCGGCGACGCTCGCCCTGGCCGGTGCGGGGCGAGCGCCCGGGGAGACGCAGTGAGCGACGCCGCGCCCGAGCACCCGGGTCGCCAGTTCACCTTCGGCCCCAGCGCCCTGGCCACGCCGGCCAACGCGGTGACCGTGATCCGCCTGCTCGCCGCGCCGGTCTACGTGCTCATGCTGATCGCCTGGGGCGCGTCGTGGATCAACGTCGTGGTCGGCCTCGTCCTGGCCGGCAGCGACGGGCTCGATGGCTACATGGCGCGCCGCCAGGGCACGACCCGCTCGGGCGCCTTCCTCGACCCCCTGGCCGACAAGGCGGTGGTGCTCGGCGCCCTCATCACGCTCGCCGCCCAGTCGCATCTGCCCTGGCTCCCGGTCGCGCTCATCACCGCGCGCGAGGTGGGCATGCAGCTCTACCGCTCCTGGGTGGGGCGGCGCGGCGTCTCCATTCCTGCCCGGCAGACGGCCAAGATCAAGACGCTGGTGCAGGACATCGCCGTCGGCACCTGCATCATCCCGCCGCTGGCCCACCAGCACACGCTCCAGGTCGCCGCCATCTGGTTCGCCTGTGCGCTCACCCTCTACACCGGGGCGGAGTACCTGCTCGACGGCCGCCGGGCGCTGCACCAACCCACCGCCCCCTAAGGTCACCCACCGTGAGGATCGAGATCGTCGCGGTGGGCACCGAGCTCCTGCTCGGCCAGATCGCCGACACCAACTCCGCCTGGCTGGGCGACCAGCTGGCCGCCAACGGCGTGACGTCGCACTTCCACCAGGCCGTGGGGGACAACCACACCCGCATGACCCTGGCCCTGCGCACCGCGCTGGCCCGGAGCGACGGCGTCATCATGTGCGGCGGGCTCGGCCCGACCCAGGACGACATCACCCGCGAGGCCATCGCCGACGTCATGAACGTCGAGCTGGTCCGCGACCCGGCCATCGTCGCGTTCATCGCCGACTTCTTCCGGGCCCGGGGCCGCGAGATGACGGCCAACAACGAGCACCAGGCCGACGTGCCCGTGGGCGCCACCGTCATCCCGCAGACGATCGGAACCGCACCCGGGCTCATCTGCCCGGTGGGCAACAAGGTCGTCTACGCCGTTCCGGGCGTGCCCTACGAGATGGCCGAGATGTTCGAACGCGCCATCCTGCCCGACCTGCGTGCCCGCATGGCCGAGGCGGGGGAGGAGGGCGTCATCGCCTCGCGGGTGCTGCGCACGTGGGGCGCCAGCGAGTCCGGTCTGGCCGAGTCGCTCCAGGGGCGCATCGATGCGCTGGACGAGACGAGCGACGTCACCCTGGCCTTCCTGGCTTCGGGCATCGAGGGCATCAAGGTGCGCATCACCGCCCGCGCCCGCACGCTCGACGACGTGGGTGCGCTGCTCGACAAGGAAGAGGTCGAGGTGCGCCGGGCCATCGGCGACGCGCTGGGCGACATCGTCTTCGGCGTGGACGACGAGTCGATGGAGGTCGCCGTGGCCGCCCGGCTGGTTGCCAAGGGCCTGACCTTCGGGGTGGCCGAGTCGCTCACCGGCGGTCTCATCGCCTCCCGCCTCGTCAACGTGCCCGGCGCCTCGGCCTGGTTCCGGGGCGGTGTCGTGGCCTACCACGAGCAGGTCAAGTTCGACGTCCTCGGCGTCCCCGAGGGACCGGTGGTCACCGAGGCGGCCGCCGTCGCCATGGCCGAGGGCGTGCGCCGGGTCACCCGGGCCGACGTCGGTCTCGGCATTACCGGGGTGGCGGGGCCCGACGACCAGGAGGGCGTGGCGCCCGGAACCATCTTCGTCGGCCTCAGCCTGCCCGACCAGCCCGCACAGTCCCGGGAGCTCAGGCTGCCCGGTGATCGCGAGCGGGTGCGCCAGTACGGATCCATTTCCGCGCTCGACCTGCTCCGGCGCGCCCTCGACACCCTGCCCGGCTGACCCGACCCCCGCGTTCACAGGAGGCCCACAGCCGGGTCACACTGGAGGACCACCGGAGCATGTTGAGCTGTGAAGCAGGGAGGTATGACCTGTGAAAACTGACAGCGGGCCCAGGGTCCTGGTGGTTGACGACGAGCCCTCAATCGTCGATGCGGTGGCGACGTCACTGCGCTACGAGGGGTTCACCGTCGACGAGGCCATGACGGGGCGCAAGGCCCTCGCCCAGGCCCAGGAGGATCCGCCCGACCTCGTCATCCTCGATGTGATGCTCCCCGATCTCGACGGACTCGAGGTGACCCGTCGCCTGCGCGCCGACGGCCTGCGCGTCCCGGTCCTCTTCCTCACGGCGCGCGACACGCTCCAGGACAAGCTGGCCGGCCTCACGGTCGGGGGCGACGACTACGTCACCAAGCCCTTCGCTCTGGCCGAGGTCATCGCCCGCGTCCACGCCATCCTGCGCCGCACCGGGTACGAGCCCGAGGACGACGGCGTCCTGCGCTTCTCCGACGTCGAGCTCGACGAGAGCGCGCACGAGGTGCGGCGCGACGGGCACGTCATCAACCTCACGGCGACCGAGTTCAACCTGCTGCGCTACTTCATGCTCAACCCGCGCCACGTGCTCTCCAAGGCTCAGATCCTCGATCACGTCTGGCACTACGACTTCGGGGGCGACGGCAACGTCGTCGAGACCTACGTGAGCTACCTGCGCAAGAAGCTCGAGAAGTTCGGGCCGCCGCTCATCCACACCATCCGCCTCGTCGGCTACACCCTGCGCGAGCCCGAGTCGGCCGCCGGGAGCGGAGCGGCCAGCGGAGCAGCCTGAGTGTCGCTACGACTCCGGCTCCTCGTCGCGGTCGGGCTCATCTCTATCGTCGCGCTCGTCGTGGCGGACTTCGCCACCTACAGCGCGCTGCGCTCCTCGCTCTACCAACAGGTCGACCAAGCAGCTCGACCAGCATTCGCAGGGCGTGCAGTACCAAGTGTTGCCTGGCTCGAGAACGGACAGGTGGCCTGCTCGTCGCCGATCCGCTCACCGGGTGCCGTCCCGAGCGGCGGTCCCGGTGGTGTCACCAGCGACGGGGGCGGCGGAGCCGGTCGAGGTGGGCCGGCCAACGTCTTCGGGTATCAATTACAGCGCCTCACGCAATCAACAGCGGCAAGGTCGTCCAGGGCAACGAGTGCCCGGCCTACGTCGGGAACCATCCGTACCGGCCCCAGCTTCCCGAGCTCCATCAGCGGGTTTCACGACTCAACCTGACGGCACCCAGGAGGTCGTACTTCACCACGGGCTCCATTGACCCCAGCGGCCCGCACTTCCGGGTTCGTGCAGAGAAGGTACAGGTGCAGGACGGTGGCACGATGACGACGGACGTCTTGGTCGAGGCTCAGCCACTGGTCAGACCAGGACGAGCACGCTGCACACGCTGTTCCTCACGGAGTTCGCGGTGACCGCCGGCGCGCTCGTGCTGGCGCTGGCCGGCGGCTGGTGGCTCGTCCGCCTCGGCCTGCGGCCCCTCGAGGACGTCGAGGCCACGGCCGAGTCGATCGCCGCGGGAAACCTCGACCAGCGTGTGCCCGGCGCCGACCAGCCCACCGAGGTCGGGCGCCTGGCCCGCGCCCTCAACGTGATGCTCGAGCGCATCCAGGCCGCGTTCTCGGCCCGGGTGGCCTCCGAGGAACGGCTGAAGGAGTCGCAGGACCATCTGCGCCAATTCGTGGCCGATGCCTCGCACGAATTGCGCACACCCATCGCCGCCGTCTCGGCCTACGCCGAGCTCTTCGAGCGTGGCGCCGCCGACCAACGCGGACGACCTGCCCCGGGTGATCGCCGGGATCCGCACCGAGACGGCTCGCATGGACGGCTCGTGAGCGACCTCTTGACCTGGCCCGGCTCGATGAGGGTGTCCCCATGCAGCTCGCTCCCGTCGAACTGGTGGTCTGACCGTCTCCGAGGCCGTCCGCACGGCCACGGCCGTCGGGCCCGAGTGGCCCGTGCAGTTCTGGGCGGCCACAGCCGCTCGAGGTGACGGGGGACAAGGACCGCCTGCGCCAGGTGCGTCGACAACCTCTTGGCCAACGTGCGCGCCCACACACCGCCGGGGACGGCGACGACGGTGCGACGTCGATCAGGTCGGTGACGACGCTCGCATAGAGGTCCGCGACAGCGGTCCCGGCATGCCGACCGAACGAGGCCGCGCCACGTCTTCGAACGCTTCTACCGGTCCGATCCCGCTCGTGCCCGCAGTAGCGGTGGGAGCGGCCTCGGGCTCTCGATCGTCGCCGCCATCGTCGCCGCTCACGGGGGCACCGTCTCGGCCAGCTCGGCTCCCGGCCAGGGCATGACGGTGACCGTGCTGCTCCCCATGACTCCCGCCGAACCCGAGCCGAGCTTCCGAATCGTCGACAGCCCGAGTTCGGCCGCCCGAGCTCGAGGACGAGCCGCGTCGCTCGACACGGCACCGCCGTCGAGGAGCGGCTACGACGCCGTTCGGGCCCCGACGCCGCGGCCGCCACGAACGGTCTCGCGCGACGACCGTCCGACCCCCAGGGCGGAGCCCCACGCCTACCCGGCGAGGCGGCCCGACGCCGGGAGCTGATCCCTCTCCTTGAGGCCCCCATTCCGGGCATCCCCCGGACCTGAGCAGGATCTCTAGCCTCAGCGGCGCGAGCATTCACACCCAGATTCACAGCTGAGCTTCACGCAGACCGGAGCCGCCGGGCCCCACCATGCAGGGCATGACAGCCCTGGCCCCCTACGAGGTGGACATGGATCCCCGCCGCACCCCGGTCGACGTGGAGATCGTCGTCCCCGTCTACAACGAAGCGCCACAACTGGCCGAGCGCATCATCGCCTTGCGCACCTTCCTCGATGAATCCTTCCCCTTCCGCGCCGTCGTCACCATCGTCGACAACGCCAGCACCGACGACACCTATGCGGTGGCCACCGCCCTGACCGACTCCCTGTCCGGTGTGGCGGCCTTGCATCTTGACCGCAAGGGCCGCGGCTTCGCCCTGCGCGAGGCATGGTCGACGAGCAGCGCCCCCGTCGTCGCCTACATGGACGTGGACCTGTCGACGTCGCTCGAGGCGCTGCTGCCGCTCGTCGCGCCGTTGCTCTCGGGTCACCGCGACGTGACCATCGGCTCGCGTCTCGGCCCGTGGCGCCCGCGTCGTGCGCGGCCCCAAGCGCGAGCTCATCTCGCGCACGTACAACCTCATCCTCCGCATGACCTTGCGCGGTCGCTTCAGTGACGCCCAGTGCGGCTTCAAGGCTCTGCGACGAGATGCCGCCGAGCGCCTCCTCCCTCTCGTCGAGGACAACCAGTGGTTCTTCGACACGGAGCTCCTCGTCGTGGCGGAGAGACTCGGCCTGCGCATCGGTGAAGTGCCGGTGGACTGGGTCGACGATCCCGATTCGCGCGTCCACATCGTCTCGACCGCCACCGACGACCTGCGCGGCGTCTGGCGCATGCTCGTGCGCCGTCCCAAGGAACTGCGCCGCGCCGAGTTGCGCCGCGCCGGGGTGGCCGAGGTCACGTCGGACCAACTGCTGCGCTTCGCCGGCGTCGGGCTGGTCAGCACGCTCGGCTACCTGTTCCTCTTCTTGGCCTGGCGACCCGTTCTCGGGGCCTTCGCGGCCAACGCGGTGGCCATGGCCATCGCCACGCTCTTCAACACGGCCGTGCACAAGGAGCTGGCCCGCGGCGCAGACGGTCACGCCCGTCATGCCCGCATGGCGCTCGTGACGGTGCTGCTCTACATGGTGAGCCTGGCCTTCACATCGCTCGGCCTCGTCGTGGCCGAGTGGATCGCACCCTCGGTCCTGTTGGGCGAGGTGCTCGCCCTGACGGTGGCCAACCTCGTCGCCGCCGTCTTCCGCTTCTCGGTGCTGCGGGCCTGGGTCTTCCGACCCCGGACGCGTACCGCCACCCACTCCTTGGAGGTGTCCTGATGGACCGCACGCCCCGCCCCGACGCGCCCGTCGGGGTGATCGACCTGCCCACCCCGGCGACCTCTCCCCGCCGACCCGACCGCTCCCGCCGATCCGGCCTACCCAGGCACCGGATCGCCCGGCGCCGATCCGAACGGCCCCAATCGCAAACCGGCACCGATCCCCACGGCACCGACCCCGCCAACGGGTCGTCGAACGGCCGACCCCCCGGATCGACCTGGCCGCCCGGACCCCGCCCCGGCCGCGTGCAGCGGTTCTTCCGGGGCAAGGAGAGCGACGCCGCCTGGGTCCGCCCCGCCCTCCTCGTGCTCCTGGTGGGCACGGCCTTCCTCTATCTCTGGGACCTCGGCGCCAGCGGCTGGGCCAACTCCTTCTACGCGGCGGCGGTCCAGGCCGGCACGAAGAGCTGGAAGGCCATGTTCTTCGGCTCGTCGGACTCGTCGAACTTCATCACGGTCGACAAGCCGCCGGCCTTCCTGTGGCCGATGGAGATCTCGGCCCGCATCTTCGGCCTGAACTCGTGGAGCATGCTCGTCCCGCAGGCGCTCGAGGGCGTGGCCACCGTCGGTTTGGTCTACCTCTCCGTGCGCCGCTGGTTCAGTGCGCAGGCCGCGTTGCTCGGTGGCCTCGTCGTCGCCCTGACGCCGGTCGCCGCCATGATGTTCCGCTTCAACAACCCGGACGCGTTGCTCGCCCTTCTCCTGACCGGCGCCACCTACGCCACCATGCGTGGGCTCGAGAAGGCGCAGACGAAGTGGCTGGTGCTGGCCGGCGCGCTCGTCGGCTTCGGCTTCATCACCAAGATGATGCAGGCGTTCCTGATCATTCCCGTCATGGCGGTCGTCTACCTGCTGGCCGCGCCGACGGGTTGGTGGCGCCGGGTCTGGCAGACCGATCGTCATGGGTCTCTCCGTCGTCGTGGCGGGCGGCTGGTGGGTCGCCATCGTCGCCCTCACCCCGGCGTCGGATCGCCCCTACGTGGGCGGATCCCAGGACAACAGCATCCTCAACCTCATCTTCGGCTACAACGGCTTCGGCCGGCTCAGCGGGAACGAGTCCGGCAGCGTGGGCGGTACCGGCGGCGGCGGCACCTCCATGTGGGGCCCGACCGGGCTGGACGCGCCTCTTCAACGCCGAGTTCGGCAACATGATGTCGTGGCTCCTGCCGGGTGCGCTCGTCATGGGAGCCGTGCTGCTCGCCATCACCATCCGCAAGCGCCGCACCGACCGTGAACGCGCCGGTCTCTTGCTCTGGGGCGGTTCGCTCGTCTGCATCGGGCTCACCATCTCCCTGGGTCAGGGCATCATCCACCCGTACTACACGGTCGCCCTGGCGGCGCCTCTCGGCGGGCTGGTCGGCATCGCCACCATGGGGCTGTGGGAGCGCCGCAGCACCTGGGCGGGCCGCCTCGGCCTGGCCGGCGCCTTGGCCGCCACGGTCTGGTGGGGCTACGTGCTCCTTGGTCGCACGTCGAACTGGTTCCCCGCCTTGCGCCCCTTCGTGCTCGTCGCGGGCGCCATGGGCGTGGTGGCGATCCTCCTGCTCCCGCTGCTGCGGTCGGTGCCCAAGCTGGCGGTCGCCGTGGTCTCGGTCCTCGGCCTCGGTGCCGCACTGGCGGCGCCGCTCTTCTCGACCGTGGCCACTGCGGCCACACCGCACAGCGGAGCCATCCCGTCGGTGACCCCGAGCGCCCAGGGCGGATTCGGGGGACCCGGCGGCGGTTTCGGTGGCGGCTTCGGCGGCGCTGGTCCGGGCGGCGCCGCACGCCGTGCCTTCGCCGGTGGCGGCTTTCCCGGTGCCGCTACCGGCGGAGGCTTCCCCGGCGGCGGTTTCCCCGGGGGCCCGCACCGAGTCGGCACGGGCACCGGCAGCACGGGCACGGGAACGGGCCAACACGCTTCGACCAACGGCTTCCCCGGCGGCACCTCTCGCTTCGGCGGCCGAGGTGGTGCCGGTCGTGCCTTCGCTGGTGGCGGCGTTGGCGGCGGCGGCGCTGGGTTCCTGAGCTCGAGCACCTCCAACGCGGCGCTGACCAAGAAGCTGCAGGCCGACGCCAGCCAGTACACCTGGGTGGCCGCGACGGTGAACTCGAACAACGCGGCGGGCTACCAGTTGGCCAGCGGCGACCCGGTGATGGCCATCGGTGGCTTCAACGGTACCGACCCGGCGCCCAGCCTGGCCCAGTTCGAGAAGTACGTGTCCGAAGGCAAGATCCACTACTACATCGCCGGTGGTGGAGCCGGCATCGGTGGGGGCGGAGGAGGTGTCGGCAACAGCAGCAGCAGCAGCGGCGACGCCTCGCAGATCACCTCGTGGGTCGAGTCACACTTCACGTCCGAGACGGTCGGTGGCGTGACCGTCTACAACCTCACCCAGGAGACGAAGTAGCCGCACGCGGCGCACGGACCACGCGACGAACGACCGACTCCGCCGCCATCGCCCCACCACGGACGGCGATCAGTCGAGCAGACGGCGGTAGAGCTCGAGCGTGTCGGCGTCGTAGGCCACGAAGCGGACCACGGTGACGTCGGTGTCCGCCGCGCCGACGGTTGTCACGGCCAGGGCGGCGGCCAGATCCGGAGGGTACCCGTAGACACCGGTGGAGATGGCCGGGAAGGCCACGCTCCGGGCGCCGATCTCGTCGGCCACGGTGAGCGCGGCGACGTAGCAGGAGGCCAGTGTCTCGGGCTCGCCCGCCCCGCCCCCGTGCCAGACGGGGCCGACGGTGTGGATGATGAAGCGGGCGGGCAGGTCGAAGCCGTCGGTGACCACGGCCTGTCCGGGCGGGCAGCCACCGATGGCCCGGCAGGCCGCATGCAGTCGTGCCGATCCGGCCGCTCTGTGAATGGCGCCGTCCACGCCACCGCCTCCCGCCAGCCGTGCGTTGGCCGCGTTGACGACGGCATCGACCTGTTCGAGCGCGATGTCGCCCTGGGCGGCCTCGAGGCGCGGGGACACCCGAATCAGGCCCGGGCGGCGGGCCCTGGACCGCGCTCCGCCGCATCCCGACGGCTCATCGGGCTCAGCCGGTGGTCGTGGTCGTACTCGACGTGGCCACGCCCGGCAGCTTGGTGACCGAGATGGAGTGCGCCGGCACCTTCTGGGCCACGGTCTGGCCCCACTTGGTGAAGTTCACGGTGCCGGCGATGGTCCCCTTACCCGAGGGGCCGGTGGTCTGCTCGAGCGGCAACGGCGCGCCGCTGGCCGCGACGTAGAGCGTGGAGGCGACGGAGTTGCCGGAGTCGTCGCTGACCTTGCCCACTATGGCGGTGGCCGACTTGCCGTTGATCGTCTTGGTCTTGCCGTAGTGGTACGGGCCGTCCATCTTGAGCTCGCCCGCCACCTGCGAGTCCAGCAGGCCCGCGGTCAGATCCTGGTACTGCTGCTTGCTGGCGCTGAACGAGACCCACGTACCGGCGTACTTCTTGGCTGCGGTCTTGGAGAGACCGAGGACATCGGTGAGGGCAGTGGGATTGCCATTGATGTATCCAGTCGACCCGACCAGGACCACGTTCATGTGCTCGAGTGTGGAGCCCTGCTTCAACGTGAGCGTCTGGGCGCCCGACTTCTGCCCGGTGTCGCCCGTCACGGTGAAGGTGACATTGCCCTGCTTGGCGTGGGAGGCGAAGTGGACACCCTGATCGCCGACGGCGTTGATGGCGGCGAGGTACTTGGTCTGGGCGCTGGGCGTCTGGCTGGCGCCGGCGGGGGTGGCGGCCAGGCCGACCAGGCCCACCAGGCCCACCAGGCCGACGAGTCCCGTGAGGCCGACGGTGGCGGCGAGTGCGGCAGTGCGGCCGACGGCGGGGATCGTGGACGCGGTTCGGTTGCGATGGTTGCGGCGCGTGGGGCGCATGACCTGGGTTCTCCCTGGGGGTCGTGGGAGGGCGCACGGTGGGCTGCCCGTCCCGGTCAGATGCCTCCATTGTCGCACGGCAGGCGGCGCCGGCGGGTTCGCGCGACACCGGCGGGGCCGCTGGCGGGTTTGCTCGTCACCTGGCAGCGGCGCCCGACGACGGAGGCGCCAGCTCGCCAACCTCGATCAGACGGAGTTCGTACGCCCGATAGAGATGGTGGCCTGCGGGGCCCTCGGTCGCACAGTTTCGCCCCAGGATGAGTAGGCGATGTGCTCGGCCTTGGTGCGCTGCCCGTGCGCGTTGAGGGAATCCTCCTCGACGGGGACGTGGCGTCCCCTTGGCGCGCACGTAGAGCACGACCGGCACCGACTTGTGCTGGAGCGTCTGCGTGCCCTTGATGGCGTCGACCTTGAGCCCGTCGACCGTGCTCGTGTGCCCCAGCTTCAGGGGTCCCTTCAACGCCAGTTCGGTGACCAGGTCCGCAGAACGCACGCCGGCGACGACGGCCGAGAAGTCGCTGTTGTCGGTCGAGAACGCGATCCACTGCCCGGCGGCCTCGGCCGCCTCGGTCGCGCTGAGGCCCGCCAGCGTTTCGAGCCCGGTTGCATTGCCCTTGATGAACGTCGTGCCGCCGATGACGTCGATCATGGCGGTGTTGGTGAGGTGGCTGCCGGTGCCCATGTGGATCAGCTGGGTGCCCGAGGCCGGTCCGGCGTCACCGCTCTCCTCGAGGGTCGTCTTGGACTGCGTCGAGGACGATTGGTAGTGGACGTACCACCCTTTCGTGCTGGCCATGGCGTCCCGGTAGAGAGTGGCGGCGCTGGGTTGTGTCGAGCTGGCCGACGCCGGCACCGCCGGCAGTACGACCAGTCCCGCCAGCGCCGCCAGTCCCGCGGCGCCGACGACCGCCACCGCCCCGACGACCGCCACCCCGCCGGTAGCGGCCCTGACGAAGGCGTCGACCCGGGTACCGACCACGGCGGGCCGGGTCACCAGCCATCTGACCCGCACTGGAGCTCCCATTCGTTCTTTCACCGGCCAGTCAGCTTCGCATGTCGGCGTCGATTGTCCCGGTCACGCTTTGTCCGGACGAACTCGTCGTTCTGCCCGGCCCAGGAGACCGTTCTCCCGCAGGTCGAGGGTTCCAGCGAGGGTCCACGTCCTACGAACACATGTTCGTTATGCTGCCCGACAGGCAGCGGCCAAGGCGTCACACCCTCTCCGTAGGGTCGGCGCAACGCCCGTCCGGGGCTTCCGGGCTGGTAGCGGCGCAGCTCAGAGGGCGGCAGCCTCGACAGTCGCCAACTCAGAGAGCAGGAAAGTGAAAGATCAGAGAGGGAGAGAGATGGCCGAAACAGATCGGGACAAGGCACTCGACACTGCGCTGGGGCAGATCGAGAAGCAGTTCGGAAAAGGCTCCGTCATGCGGATGGGCGACAACCTCGGGATGAACATCGAGTCGATTCCCACAGGTGCCCTCTCGCTCGACCTGGCGCTGGGGATCGGCGGGCTGCCCCGTGGCCGCGTCGTCGAGATCTACGGGCCGGAGTCCTCGGGAAAGTCGACCCTGGCCATGCACGCGGTGGCCGAGGCGCAGCGCAACGGCGGCATCTGCGCCTACATCGACGCCGAGCACGCCATGGACCCGATCTATGCGCGGGCCATCGGGGTCAACGTGGACGATCTACTCATCTCACAGCCGGACACGGGTGAGCAGGCGCTCGAGATCGCCGACATGCTGATCCGCTCGGGTGCACTCGACATCTTGGTGATCGACTCGGTTGCGGCGCTGACGCCACGGGCCGAGATCGAGGGCGAAATGGGCGACACCCACGTCGGGCTGCAGGCCCGTCTGATGTCGCAGGCCCTGCGCAAGTTGACCGGGACGTTGGCCAAGTCCGACACGATTGCCATCTTCATCAACCAGCTGCGGGAGAAGATCGGCGTCATGTTCGGGTCGCCGGAGACCACGCCCGGCGGTCGTGCGCTGAAGTTCTATTCGTCCATTCGGCTGGACATTCGGCGGATCGAGTCCATTAAGGACGGCGCTGATGTGGTCGGCAACCGGACGCGGGTCAAGGTGGTGAAGAACAAGTGCTCGGCCCCCTTCAAGCAGGCCGAGTTCGACATCATGTACGGCAAGGGCATCAGCCGTGAAGGTTCGCTGCTCGATGTGTCGATCGAGCTTGGCTTCGTCAAGAAGTCCGGCGCCTGGTTCACCTACGAGGGTGAGCAGTTGGGTCAGGGTCGGGAGAACGTCAAAACCTTCCTGTCGGAGAATCCGCAGCTGATGGCGGAGATCAACGATCGGGTGCGCGAGTGCCTGACTCCCAAGGAAGACGACGAGCTGGTCGATGCCGAGACCGAGATCAACCTCGACGACGTGCCCATTTCCATCGATTCCTAGGTCTTACCCCGCCCTTCACGGCAACGAAGCCCCCGGACGGTCACCGCACTCCCTCAGGTGATTGGGTCCGGGGTGCTTCGCGTTAGGGGCACGACGGCCCGTGGGTGAGGCCGGCCAGCATGTCGCGCCGGACCGGTCCGGGTGGGACTCGAGATCCGGAGCAACGGATCCGGAGCAGAACGGATCCGGAGCAGAACGGATCCGGAGCAGAATGGAATGATGGCTTCTCCCCTGACGTGGAAGCGGCGCGTCTACCGGGTCTTCGACCGGGTGGTGCCGACGGTGCCCTTCCGCTATCTGCCGCCGAAGCAGTCCGTGCGCATGGCCTTCAACGTGATCCTCGACCGTGAGCCCGACGCGGCGGGCCACGCCGAGTACACGACCAAGCTGGCGGACGGATCGCTGTCGCGGCACGGCGTGGCCGAGGCGCTGGCGCATTCCGAGGAGTTCCGCCGCAGCGTGCCTATCGGGAACGTGCTGCTCTCGATGCACGTGAGCCGAAGCGAGTTCGTGGCCGGGCTTCCCCGCGCCGCTCGAATCCTCGACCTCGGCGGCACCCACCAGGGGCTCCCCGACGGCGCGCTCGTCCACCTCGGATACCCCTACCCCTTCGACCGGCTCGTGGTGGTGGATCTGCCGGTCGAAGAACGCGACGAGATCTACCAGGGTGGCTCGACGGGGGAGACGGTGCAGTCCGAGCTCGGGCCCGTTGAGTTCGCCTTTCACTCCATGGTGGACCTGAGCCGATACGCCGACGGTTCCTTCGACATGGTCTACAGCGGCCAATCGATCGAACATGTGAGCGAGGAGGACGGCGACTCGGTGGTGCGCGAGGCCTATCGGGTGCTGGCTCCGGGTGGGTGGTTCTGCCTCGACACACCGAACGGTCCGGCCTGGCGCCTCCGCTCGGACGTGCCCATGAATCACGACCACCAGATCGAATACGCGGCTGGGGCGCTGGTCGACAAGTTGACCAGAGTCGGATTCGAGATTGCCGAGTGCAAGGGCCTCAACCTGATGCGGCGAGGGGTCGAGGCCGGGGTGTTCGACGAGGCCGAGGCCAGTGCACACCCGGGCGTGTTCGCCGCGGCTGACGAATGTCTGCTGTTGGCGGTTGTGGCCCGGAAACCTGCCGTGGGCTGACGGTGTTGCTCTGTTCGGGTAGGTGAGCGAGGCAGCGGCCACTGCCGCCTGCCCCAGTCCCTGCACCGACTCCCTACGGGGTCGTGGTGGCCTGGATGGTGTTGGGCACGTATTCGACCCAGGTCTGTCCGGGTTGCAGCGGGATGACCTGACCAGCGGCATTCACGTACTGGGTGGGCGATCCGAGTGTGGTGCGGTGCCAGGTCACGGGAAAGGCCATGCCGTTGCGGTAGATGACGCCCGTCCCGCTGGCATTGGGGTAGAGATCGGCCTGGACCTCGAGTCCACCCTCCGAGTTCTCGGCCCACGGCCCGTAGCTGATCTGCACGTACTGGACGACAACGCTGGCGGCTGCGTCCTGCGCCCCGTCCTGGAGCATGTCAGGGGTGGTCCCGTTGTAGAAGCGCTGGAACAGCTGGGTGGTGGCGTTGTACTTCCAGGTGACGTTGGACGTGCCGGAGAAGTCGATGTTGACCGTGGAGACCGGCGGTGCCTCCCGCGGGAATCGCCTTCGAGTAGTCGAAGATCGGCTGCGGCGGCGTGGTCATCGTGGGATGCGTGCCGTAGACGGCCACGGTGGAGGTGTAGTCGCTATCGGGGGCAACCTGGCCGGGCGGGTGGATCATGATCGCCGGGAGGTCACCCAGGTCGACGTTGACGATCGGGGAGGCGTTGAGGTTGGCCAGGACCGGGTTGATGCCGCCCGACGTGCACCTCGAGCGGCGTGCCCAGCTGGCCCAGGATGCCGATGTCGATGTTGCGGGCCGACCTGACCGGCCCGACCAGTGACACGTCCTGGCACTGGAAGACGGCGGCGTAGCGGGTGATGCCTCCCTCGACGGGCTCCTCGAAGACGATGTCCGCTTTGTCGAGCCCGGCCTGGTGCGGTCGGGCGGCGGGGTAGTTGTCGATCTTGACGGCCAGGGCAGGTCGTTGCGGGACCTGCCCGTTCGGTGCGGGCGCGCCGGTGAGCGGGCAGTTCGGTGGAGGAGCGGTCGAGGTCGTCGTCGTCGGCTTCTTCGGAGGCGCGGCGTCCTTGTGCGCGGGCGAAGAGCACGCGCTGAGGATGAGTCCGGCGAGGCCGATTACACCCAGGGCGCCCCAGCCAAAAGGCCGGCGCGCCCGTGGGCGGAATTGGTCTGATGTGGTCATGTCTGCGGGATGATGGTAGGGGGATGGCAGCGTGAAGTGGTGGCACGTCGGGGACCCGGCGTGCCCGTTCAGTCGTCAGGCGTGTCGCCGGGGCCGGTTGCTCGTGATGGCAGTCCGGGTCGAAGCCCAGGTGGGTCGGCATAGCGGGTCGAGGAGGTGGGTGTCCCGATGGTGTCGGGGGTGCGCTTGGCGCACCGCAGGCCGTCGTCGTGTCACGCGGAATTGGTGGCGACAGCCGAGCCGGCCGCAGCCGACGAGCCCGTGTAGACCTCGGTCCAGTTGCCCCCGGAGTTGCCATAGCTGCTGGCCGGACCGAGCCCGAAGCGGCTGTAGAGGTTCTCCATGGCCCGGTTGATTTCGGCGCTGACCCCGGGGAAGGGGCCGGGGACCACGTTGGGGTAGATGATGCCGGTGGTCGAGAGCAGCGAGACGTACGAGGCCGACCCGCTGGCGAACACCCCGCCGCCGTTGCCCGGAGCGGTGTAGTACGTCATGTCGGACCAGTTCGGCTGGCCGGGCACAGGGGAGTGCGCCAGGACGTCGACGTTCTTCGGGCCGGGCATGGCCGGAACGAAGCGGTCGTACTCGCCGAGGATCGAGGTCGGAAAGGCGTGACCGTCGTCGAGGTTGCAGCCGTTCCAGAACCACGTCGACGCGTCCGTCACGATGAGGTCGGCCTTGGCGCCGACGGACTGGTACATGGAGCCGATGAGGTTGGATTCAGGGTTGTTGACCGGGGGCTGGTCCCAGTTCACCGTCGTTAGCGCCGGCTGTTGCGACACGATGGGATCTTCGCTGGCGTCCTTGTAGCAAACCTGGAGGCGGCTCGGTCCGACCGAGGTCGATTGCAGCCGGATCTGGCGATAGCACGCGTTGGCGCCAAGAAAGGCGACATTCACCCCTTGTGCGATGGCGGATGCGGCAGCGTCGCGCATGGGTGTCGACCAGTACTCGTCGTGACCCATGCTGAACAGGCAGCGATGGTTGGCCAGCAGCTGGGGCTGGTCGTGCAGGTCGACGTCGGTCCAATAGGTCACGTCGGCGCCCAGGCGTTCGAGCTGGAACAGCAGCGGGAATTCGTTGCCGACGAAGTCGGCTGCGCCCGACGCCCACGTCTGGGGGTAGGGGCGATCGAAGGAGACGGCCCGGGCGCGGTTGGCGAAATTCTGGCCTCCCTTGCCGGTCGGGCCGTAGTAGAGGCTGTACTCGCCGTAGAGGTTGTAGGCCTGCCACGTGGTCACGCTGTTCTGCATCACGTAGGCGGCCTTCGACGTGTCGTCTCGGACCGTGAGGGGCACGAATTGCTCTTCGCCGCCGTTGCCGACCAGCTTGAGGAGGTAACAGCCGGGTGGCCACTCCTTGGTGATGCTGATCGTCATGGTGGGTGACCACGGACAGGTCACGGTGCCGATTCCCGCCGAAACGACGTGGGGCGGCTGCGGTCCCGCCTTGACCATGTCGCTCTGCCAGACCAGTCGGCCACCGAGGCCCTGGTAGTAGCCCATCCGATAGGCCTGAACCTGCACCGCTTGTGCAGTCGTGTTCACGAACAACGCGACGTCGTCCCCTTGGACCGCGCTGACCTGGCTGGCGAAGCCCTCGAGCGCGTGGTCGGGCTGGACATGCGAGCAGACCCAGTTCAGAGTGCCGCGCTTGGCGTTCTCGGCAATGAGCCAGGGTGCGGTCGGTATGACGACGCCGCTGGCCAGCTTGGCGTTGACGACGGCTGGTTGCTTCTTCTTGGGGTGGTGACGACGGGCCTGGGCTTGGATGCGACGGGTCGGCGGCTTCTTCTGCGTCTGTGGCGCCATGGCCAGTCCTGCGGCGCCGAAGGCCGAGAACTGGAGGAACTGCCGACGATCGAGCCGGCCGTCCTCTGAGGGCGGGGATTCGGACGCCGAGGACTCCGACGCCGTGGACTCTGACCGCGACGGCTCCGACCGTGACGATCCGGCGGGTGAGAAGCCGCCGTCCGGTGGGAGGGGCCGCACAACGTCAGTTTATCCGGGCGGCATTCGGGGGTTCTGGCGCCTCCCGGTTGGGAGGGTCCCTCCGGCACCCCCTACCATTCCGACGTGACCTGGGTCCGTTCGATCCCCGGCCCGCTGCGACGGCCGCTCTCGCGCTTCGTGCACGCGGCCTGGGAGGCGGCAGGTGAGCTTGGCGCCATCGGCCCTGATGACCCCCGTGGTCGTCGCTTCGGTCGGATGGGCCGCGGCGCGTGCGTCATCTTCCCGCAGGGCGCGATCTACAACGAGCACCTGATCCACATCGGGGAGGAGACGATCATCGGGCCGGGCGCGAGCCTGACGGCGGGGATGGCTCCGGGTCAGGTGATGCCGACCGACCCGGTGGTCTCCATCGGACGCCGCTGTCTCATCGGGCGGGGCTCGCACATCGTGGGGCATTGGGAGATCGTGCTGGGTGACGACATCCAGACGGGGCCGTACGTCTACATCACCGACCAGAACCACAGCTACGCCGACCCGGTCGAGCCGATCGGCCGACAGTGGCCGACGGAGGCGGCGGTGCGCATCGGTTCGGGGAGTTGGTTGGGTGCGAACGCGGTGATCCTCCCCGGTGCGCGGATCGGTGAGCACGTGGTCGTGGCCGCCGGAGCCGTGGTGCGCGGTGAGGTTCCGGACCGTTGTGTGGTGGCAGGTGTGCCGGCGCGGGTGGTGCGGCGTTGGGTCGAGGGCCGTGGGTGGGTGGACGAGAAGGACCTGGCCCTGCCGTGATGCGGTCTGGACCGGAGCCTGGACTCGGATCGGCATCGTCGCCGGACTCCGCTCTGCCGTATCTGGTGACGGTGAGCGGCCAGGACGGACCGGGGATCTCGGAGCGGCTCTTTGCCGGATTGGCGGCGCGAGAGGTGCCAGTGCAGGACGTGGAGCAGGTCCGCGTGCATGGACACCTCTTGTTGTGTGTCGAGATCTCAGTGCGGGCGGATGAGGTCGAACACGTCCGCAGTGTGGTGACAAACAGGCTGGCTGAATGCGGTGTGCAGATGTCGATCGAACCGCTCATTGAGGCTGATCGGGTGGAGGATCCCGAGCTGCACACGGTGACTGTGCTCGCGCCCGAGATCGACGCGACGACGCTCGAGGCGGTGACCGGGCGGGTCGCCGCGAGCGGCGGGAACATCGAGCGGATCGTGCGGCTGGCCGCCTATCCGGTGCACAGCTATGAGCTGACGGTGGCCGGCGCCGATCTCGGATTGCTGCGCCGTGCTCTGGCTTCCGAGGCGGCCGCTCGTGAGGTCGACATCGCCGTCCAAGTCGCGGGACTCCATCGGCGAGCTAAACACCTGATCGTGCTGGATGCCGATTCCACACTGCTCCAAGGAGAGGTCATAGATCTCTTGGCCGAGCGGCGGGGCTGCGGCGAAGAGGTGGCGGCGGTGACCGCCGCGGCGATGGCTGGGGAGCTGGACTTCGAGGAGGCCCTCCGGCGCCGAGTGGCCCTCTTGGCCGGGTTGCGGCGAGACGACGTGCTCGCCGTGCGCGAACGCATCGTGCTCACCCCGGGCGCCCGCACGCTGGTGCGCACGCTCAAACGGCTGGGGTACGAGCTGGCCGTGGTCAGCGGTGGATTTACCCAGGTCATCGCGCCGCTGGTCGAGAGCATGGGGATCGACCATCTGGCGGCGAACGAGCTTGTGCTCGAGGACGGCGTGCTGACTGGCGAGCTCGAGGGTGAGGTCGTGGATCGGGCCGGCAAGGCAGCTGCCCTCGAACGGTTCGCCGAAGCGGCCGGCGTGCCGCTGGCCCGCACCATCGCCGTGGGCGACGGTGCCAACGACATCGACATGTTGGCGGCGGCTGGACTCGGGATCGCCTTCAACGCCAAGCCGATGGTGCGCGAGGCGGCGGACACCTCGTTGAACGTGCCCTACCTCGATGCGATCCTCTTCCTGCTGGGCATCTCGCGCCGCGACGTAGAGCGGGCCGATCGCCTCGACGCGATGGTCACCTCGTGACGGTCGTCGCCCAGGGCGAGCAGGGCCGGCTGGCGGACAACCGTGGCGATCGGCCCGTATTGCGGGGCTGGCTCCACGCGGCAGCCTTCGTCGGCTGGCTGGTCGGCGGGCCCTTCCTGGTGCTCGCGGCACCCGATGCGACAGCCACCGCACTTCTCAGCGTGTATGTGGCGAGCCAACTGGCGATGTTCGGCACCAGTGCCGCCTTCCATCGGATCCGCTGGTCAGCCTCGGCCTGGCGCCGCATGCGTCGGGCGGATCACAGCGCCATCTTCATCGGCATCGCCGGAACCAGCGACGGCCGTCGTCGGGCTGTCGCTGTCCGGGTGGGCCGAAATACTCGTCCTTACCCTGGCGTGGGCCGGCGCCGCCGCCGGGATTGCCCTACGCCAGGTCTGGCTCGACGCGCCGCAGTGGGTGGTGGCCGTTCCCTACGTCGTGGTGGGCTGGTGTCCCGTTCTGGTGGCGCCCCAGCTGGTGCGGGCCCTCGGCGGGGCGGGTTTCGCCCTTGTGCTTCTCGGCGGCGTGGTCGACACGGCGGGGGCGCTCGTCTATGCCCTCAAGCGCCCCGATCCCTGGCCCCGGGTCTTCGGCTTCCACGAGGTGTTCCACGCCTGCACCCTGGTGGGGGCGGCGATGTTCGCCTACGTGGTCGCCTTCATCGCCTTACCCCGCTACTGATTTTCTGGTTCGCCGGTGTAATCGGCGGTCGGTGACGACCATTCTTCGTCGTGGGATCATCCGTTCGGCCGGCCGCCACGACTTCGGCGCTCGATCGCATTCTGCAGGGAGCGAGTCCCCTCGACCTGGCGACGGTCGCGGGAATGTCCAGCGAAGAGCTGACTGCACAGCTCGAGACGTGGCATCGGTTCCGTGCGGTTGCCGATGGGAGCATCGTGCAGCTTCTCGGCGAGGTCATGCGCCGAGAGGACTTCAGATCCGACGGGGCCACGTCGGCGGCCGACTGGCAGGTCGAGCGGTTCGGTCTGTCCGCAGCCTCCGCCCGCAACTACGGCCGGGTGGCCGAGCGGGCGATGGATCTGCCTCATCTGACGAGGGCGCTCAGCACGGGCGATATCAGTCTCGACAAGATGCGGGCGGTCGTGGGCCTGGCCACTCCCGAGACCGACCAGGAACTGGCGGCCTGCGCCGTCGAGCGCACGGTGGCCGAACTCGGTGAGGTGGCCGGAACGCTTGCGGCACGACCCGGAATGGTTCGATGCCAAGCGGAAGCGTCCCGACGGATCGGCACGCTTCAACGAGGCCTGCCACACGCTGTCCGTGCAGTTCCCGGCCGAGGAGTTCGCCGAGGTGCGGGCGGCGGTCGAGGCGCAAGCCAAGGCGTTGCCCAGCGACGGCGAGACGCCCTGGGACCACCGCCAGTACGACGCCTTCTTGGGGCTGTTCCGGTCCGGGGCGTCGGGTCGGACTCGTAGGGCCGACCCGTGGACCCCTTACTTCGCGGTCTTCCATGCGCCGCTGACCGCCTTGATCGACGAGAGCGGCGATCCGTCCGAGTTGGTGGGCGACCTGGAGCGTGGCGGGCTGCTCAGCCTCGAGACGGTGCGGCGCCTGGCCTGCGATGCCACCTTCGTCATCGCAGTCGACGACGAAGCCGGCCACACCATGTACGAAGGTCGGGCTCGCCGTAGCCCGACGGCCGCACAACGGCGCGAGATCTGGCGTCGGGATCGCTGCTGCCGCTTCCCCGGGTGCACCAACGCCGTCTTCACCGAGCCCCATCATTTGCACTGGTGGATCCGGGGCGGCAAGACCGACCTGGCGAATCTCGCTCTGCTGTGCAAGTACCACCATGGGTTGGTCCACTCGAAGGGCTGGAACGTCTCGGGCGATGCCAACGGTGAAATCGTCTTCGTCGGTCCGAGTGGTCGGGCCCTTACGTCCCGACCCGTCGCCGAGGTGGACGACGGTCAGCCGGCGCGAGTCAGAAGCCAGGGCGAATCAGGAGAACGAGAGAACCGCGGGAGGAGCACCCGCTCCCGCCGACACGTCCTAGTCAGGCGATGACGCCGTCGGCGCGAAGCCGGCCCAGCTCCTCGGCGCCGAGGCCGAGCTCGGAGCCCAGGACCTCATCGGTGTGTTCGCCGATCCATGGCACGCGCGCCTCGGGACCCTCGGACACCGAGCCGAACTTCACTGGGAGCCCAGGGATCAGCACGGGCTGATCGATGCCGTCCGTACGAGGGTGCTCGACGAGCATCTGACGGGCGGCTAGGTGGGGATCGGCCACGACCTCGCTGTCGGTGGCGACTGGGCCGGCGACCAGCCCTGCGGCATTGAGGGCATCGCAGGCCTCTCGCTTCGATTTGGTCGAGGCCCAAGACTCGAGCGCGGGTCGGATGTCGCTCTCGAGGTGGTCGAGCCAACCCTGAGGAGTGGCGAAGCGGGCATCGTCCGCCCACTCGGGCTTGCCGATCGCCTTGGCGAGGTCGGGCCACTGGTGAGGCCGGAGCACCTGGAGCATGAACCACCCGTCACGGGCCCGGAATCCGTGCAGGATGCCCGGCCAGGGTGTCCCGATGGGCATGCCCATCGACCAGAAGTTCGGCACGACGTCGAGCACCGCGACCATCGCGTCGAGCATGGCCACGTCGACCTGCTGGGCCCGCCCCGTTCGGTCGCGCTGACGAAGCCCAGCCAGCGTGCCGATCACCGCGAAGAGCGCCGTCACGATGTCGCCCAGCCCGCCCATGGGCGAGCCGATCGGGGGTTGCCCTTCGGGACGCTTGAACTCGTAGGCACCGCTCATCGCCTCGACGATGGAGGCCAGGGCCGGCCACCCGTCGTAAGGGGACGGATCCAGGTCGCCCACCGGACGTCCGAATCCCGAGATCGACAGGTAGACGACCGTGTCGTGCACCGCCGCCACGTCGGCGTAGGCGATTCCGAGCCGCTCCGCCGCTCCGGCGCGGAAGTTCTCGGCCACCACGTCGAAGCGGGGCGCCAGACGCATCACCAGGTCCCGGCCGGCCGGCTGCTTGAGGTCGAGCACGACGGATCGCTTCGAGAGGTTGTTGCGCATGAACGTCGCACCGACGCTGCGCCCGTTGGGGTCGGTCATGGCCGGCATGGCGCTGCGCCCGAGGTCGCCGCTTCCGGGGGCCTCGATCTTGACCACCTCGGCACCGAGCCGCCCCATGAGCTGGGTGGCGTAGGGGAGCGCCTGCATCTGCTCGAGGGCGAGCACACGGACCCCGTCGAGCGGCTTGCCCCATCGCGCCGCCTCCGGGTTGGCGACGTCGCCCAGCCTCACGTGATGTCGAGGCCCAACATGGCGATGGCGTTGCCGCGCATGATGCGATAGACGTCCTCGTCGCCAAGATGCTGGACCATCTGCTCGGCCACCACCCGAGTGTCCGGCCAGGTCGAGTCGGTGTGCGGGTAGTCCGTCTCGAAAGTGATGCGATCGGCGCCGATGACGTCGATGGAGTCGAGGCCATGCTGATCCCGGAAGAAGCACCCGTAGACCTGGCGGTGGAAGTACGTCGACGGCGCCTCGAGCACGATGTCTTTGACCCCGCCCCAGGCCCGGTGCTCCCGCCAGACGTCGTCGGCCCGCTCCAGAATGTAGGGAAGCCACCCGATCTGGCCCTCCGAGTAGGCCAGCGTGAGCGTCGGGAACCGGATGAGCACGCCGGAGAAGAGGAAGTCGGTGAGTGACGACATCGCGTTGCCGAAGCTGAGCGTCGCCGCTACGGCCACGGGAGCGTCGCCCGACGTCGCCGGCATCTTGGACGACGAGCCGATGTGCATGCAGACGACGGTCCCCGTCTCCTCGCACGCCGCGAAGAACGGATCCCAGTAGCCGCTGTGGATGCTCGGCAGGCCGAGGTGAGGTGGGATCTCGCTGAAGCAGACGGCGCGGACACCCCGGGCGGCGTTGCGTCGCACCTCGGCCGCCGCCTTGTCGACGTCCCACAAGGGAATGATGCAGAGCGGGATCAGCTTGCCAGCGCTGTCGCCGCACCATTCCTCGACCATGAAGTCGTTGTAGGCGACGACGCAGGCTTCGGCGAGCTCCTTGTCCTTGGCCTCGAGAAAGGTCTGGCCGCAGAAGCGGGGAAAGGTCGGGAAGCACAGACTCGACTCCACCCAGTTGGCCTCCATATCGGCGATCCGGGCCTTGGGTTCGTAACAGCCCGGGCGCATCTCGTCGTAGGTGATGGGCGACATCGTCATGTCGTCCCGGTCGAACCCGACCGCCGCGACGTGGCGCTTGTTGATGTAGACGAGGTCCTCGTAGACCCAGCAGTCGGCCTGGGGGCCGTCGGGGTCGAAGGACTGGCGGTAGGTGCCGCCACCGATGTGCTCCATCTCGCCGATGCCGCGACGCTCGGCCTTGGGCCCCCGATCCCGGAAGCGGGCGGGGAGCCAGGTCTCCCAGAGGTGGGCCGGCTCGACGAGGTGGTCGTCGACGCTGATGATCTTCGGGAGCGGCGTGGTGCTGCCGAGCCGAGGGGCGGTGTCGTCGATCAGATCAGTCATGGTGACTCCAGTGTTGCCGCGAACGGGATGAGGGGCGCCAACTGGTCGAGCTGGGCCCGGACCTCGGGCAGCGACCCGGCCCGGATGCGCAGTACGACCTCCGCACGCCCAGCCCGGCGTAGTGCTCGAGCTTGCTCTCGCTGGCGATGGTGCCGAACGGGACCACGCTCAGGGCGGCCGGGTCGCGTCCGGCCTGCTCGGCCAGCTCGCGCAGACGGGGCAACGCCGAGCCCAGTCCGCCGCCGCCGATGGGGAGCCAGCCGTCGGCGTAGGAGGCCACCGCGGCGAAGACGGACTCCCGGGCGCCCCCGCCGATCAGCGTCCGCACACGGGGCTGCTGCACCGGCTTCGGCCACGACCAGGTCGGCCCGAAGTCGACGAACTCGCCGTGGAACTCGGCCTGCTCGCTCGACCAGATCGCCTCCATCGCCGCCAGGTGCTCGCGCACCACGAACCAGCGTCGGCCGAAGTCGACGCCGTGATCCTCCGCCTCCGCCCTGTTCCAGCCGACGCCCACCCCCAGCGTCACCCGCCCACCCGAGAGATGATCCAGGGTCGCCACCGACTTGGCCAGAACGATGGGGTCGTGCTGAGCCGCCAGCAAGATCCCAGTCCCGAGCCCGATCCGCTGCAGTCACCGCGGCCGCCGTGGCCAACGCGACGAGCGGGTCCAGACAGCGCTTGTAGTCGTCGAGTCGCACGCCCTCGACCAGGGCCGGTGGCACGTCCTCGCGGACCGGGAGATGCGTGTGCTCGGGCAACCAGAACGAGTCGAAACCGATCTCCTCGATTGCCGAGGCCAGCGCCGCCGGAGTGACGTCGAGGTCGGTAAGGGCGGCCGTGATGCCGAGGCGCACAGTCAGGATCGCTTGGCGGCGAACTCGGCCAGGGTGCCCGACTGGGCTGCGCCGCCGAGCAGCTGGCCGAACGCGCCCTGCTCGCGCCGGTTGGCCTCCACCACGGCGTCGCGCCGAGCCCGCACGCAGCAGTGACGTGATGGCCCGGGTGGCCGCCCGGGGGTGGCCGGCGATGCGTGCGGCCAACGCCACCGTCTCGTCGAGGACTTGACCGGCCGCGCTCACCTCGAGAGCGAGGCCGAGCTCGACCAGCTCGGGCGCCGTGACCCAGTCGGAGGTGAGGAGGACGCGTGCGGCGCGTTGCCAGCCCATGGCGGCGGGGAAGAGCACGCTGCTCGCCGCCTCGGGCGGGACGCCGAGCTCGGCAAAGGGCACCCGAAGGCGGGCCCCCGGGTCGACCAGGACCAGGTCGCAGTGGGCCAGCATGGTGAAGCCCAGCCCGACCGCCACGCCGTTGACCGCGGCGAGGAGCGGGACCGAGATGCCGCAGATGCAGTCGAGCAGGCCCATGAAGCCCTGGCCGGCACCCGCGACCGCGTCGCCGGTGGCGATGGCCGCCATTTCGCCCAGGTCCTGCCCCGAGGTGAACGCCGTTCCCCGACCGGTCAGGACGACCGCACCGACCGCCTCGTCGGCGTCGGCGGCGCGCAGCGCCTCCGTGACCTCGACGTACATCGCCGTGTCGAACGCATTGCGCATCTCGGGCCGGTTGAACGCGATCAGCCGCACACCGGGCGCCACGTCCTCCGTCTCGATACGAGTATGAGTCACCTCCTCCGATCCCCCCACGTCCTTCTCCTTTCCGACATCCCAGTCCGACGCCCGAGTCCTTGTACCCTCCAGAGGGTTCCGGCGGCAAGTATGGCCCGGACACACACCCCATACAGCCGGACGTACTCCACACTGCCGGACACGCCACAGAGAAGGACAGGAGGACTGCCCATGCCCGCGTACCCACGTGCCGAACTCGAGGAGATGGTCGAGCGTTGGCTCGAGGTCAATCGTCAGAGCGAGGCCGAGCGCGACTGGCACCGCCAGGCCGACATGTACACCGAGGACGCCACGTACGGATGGAACGTCGGGCCCAACGACGAGTTCATGGTCGTCGGCCGCGAGGAGATCCGCGAGATCGCCCTCGGCCTGGAGATGGCCGGGCTCGAGGGCTGGGTCTACCCGTATCAGCGGGTGCTCATCGACGAGCAGCAGGGCGAGGTCATCGGGCTGTGGAAGCAGGTGGCCAACGCCACCAAGGCCGACGGGACCAACTACGAGATCGCTGGGCTCGGGGGCAGTTGGTTCCGCTACGGCGGCAACTTCCAGTGGTCGTGGCAGCGAGACTTCTTCGATGTGGGGAACGCCGGCGCCGTGTTCATGGCGATGGTCAAGGACGGAACGTCTGCTGCCCGGGATGCAACAGCGACTCGAGAAGGCGATGTCCGGAGAGCGTCTGCCCGGCCACTACCCGCTCGGTGGTGCACCCGTCGGCCTCTGGGAGGTGCCGCCCGGGGCCTGATCGACCCGGGTAGGCGGCCTCCCGACCTTCCGCCACGACGTCAGCCGCCCGACGTCAGCCGCCCCCGACGCCTCCGCCGATCCTGTCCGCGCGGGCGCCTGTGCGACGATGCTGGCTTGCGGCTTCACGACGCGTTCGCCAGGCACACCGCATTTGACCGACCCGACATGGTCTTCGTCGACGCCCAGGCCATGAGCAACTCCTGAGGTTGAGCGGTGGGCATCCTCTTCGCACTTCTGTCCGCGTTCTCCAACGCCACCACGGCGGTGCTCCAGCGTTTGGCGTCCGTCTCGCGGTCAGAGGACGAGAAGGGCTGGAAGGGCGCCGTGGCACTGGTACGCGACACGCGCTGGCTGGTCGGGCTTCTCTTCATGGGCGGCACCTTCGTCTTCCAAGCCATCGCCTTGTACTACGGGGAGTTGGCCGTCGTGCAACCGGTGCTGGTGACCGAGCTCATCTTCACCCTGGCCTTGCGCCGCTACTGGTTGCACGACACCATCCGCTCGAGGACCTGGATCGCCGCGCTCATGATCTGTGTCGGCCTTGGCGCCTTTCTGCTGGCGGCCCAGCCACAAGAAGGGGACCGCGTGGCGACGGTCGGCAACTGGGTGTGGGCGCTTTCCATCCGGGGGTGCGTGATCCTCGTCCTGCTCGCGCTGAGCCGCACGGGCTCGCCGGCTCGCCGGGCCGCGATCCTGGGCTGCGCCGCCGGGCTGATGTGGGCGATCGACGCCGCCTTCGTGAAGGCGGCCACCGACGTCTTCTCCAACCATGGCTGGGCGGCACTCCTTGTCCACTGGCCGCTCTATGGGGTCGTGGTCACCGGCGTGCTCGGCATGCTTCTGCTTCAGGCAGCCTTCGCCGCTGGACCACTTTCCGCCTCCCAGCCCGCCATCCTGATCGTCGATCCTCTGGCCTCCATTGCGCTCGGGGTCGAACTCTTCGGTGAGCGTCTTCGCACCAGTGCTCCCGCCCTCACCGTCTCGGTGATCGGACTGCTCGTGATGGCGGCCGGCGTCGTGGTGATCAGCGCCTGGGCGCCGCCCGTCATGACGAACGCCAAACGCCAGTCCGGTGGGCGGCCCGGGCCTGGCGACATGACCGGCGCCGAGACCTAGCCCTGCACGTGGCGCTGCACTCGGCGCTGCACCTACGCCTCGACCCTGGCGCTGAGACCTCGGCGCGCCGGCGTTGGCACGTCGACCGAGGCCCGGAGGCGCAAGGATCCGTCAGAGGTTTCCGGTCACCGCCGGTACGGGGGAAACATGTGGGCCAGGCGCTCGGCCAGCTCGATTTGCCCCGACGTGGTCAACACACCTGGAGCAGCGAGTGACCGGGCCAAGACGTTGGGCCACGTGATCGTCACGTCCTCCATGATGAACGCCCGGGCGAACAGGCCGACTTCGACGGCGGTGTAGCACAACACAGCCCGCACCGTCGTGTCCCCATGCAGAGCGCGTGCTCGACGATCGTTCGCTGCGCACGAACCGCGTCGATCTGTCGATTCTGGTTCCGTCTCCCCACCATCAGCACCTCTCGGGCGTTGAACCAGCCGACGGCCCGACGACGGCTCAACCGGCCGTGATAGTTCTTGGTGTCGATCAACCCACACGCCCGATGCCGTCACGACGAGGTGGTCCAGGTTCAGGCGGCGTCCTGGGACGCGCCGATCGTGCAGCACGAATCCCTTCTCGTCGATCAACTCGTCGAGCAGCTGGCCCACAAGCTCCTCTCCCTCCGCGCCCTGGGCCCACGCTTCGGTCGACGCTTTTGGTCCGGCGAGGAAGTTGACGATGGGCGTCAAGCGGCCGTATCGATTTCGACGGCGGGCTTCATCCTTGGCACGTCGGCGCTCGTATTCAGCCCGAGCCGAAGCGCCGGCCACGCCGCGGTCGATCGTCTGCCGCTCACCCGCCTTGCTCACTGAATGCCCTTTCTCGTCGCAGTTGGTTGTCGTTTCCGTCGACCCCCCGTGGTCGGAACGGTCTTCTCACAGGAACGGTCGCACCGGGGTGCTCCCTTTCGTCATCCGGGACGCGCGACGCTTTCCGGAGTGGCCAGGAGATTTGTCGGATCCCGCGTGCGGATCATCCTGGTGGTCGCTGTCGCGGCCGCCTTCGCGGGGTGCGCCGCCTCGACCCCTTCGGACTCGTCAGCGACTGGCTCGTCCGACCACTCCTCAGCACACTCGTCGTCCCACCCGCATTCGGTGAGTCCCGCCGCCGATCGGCACGCACCGAGATCGGCCTCACACAGCGCATCGACCACGTCGACGACGCAACCGCCGGTCACGCCGATCGTCTGGACCCCGTGCATGGGCGATCTGCAGTGCGGCACGCTGGTCGTCCCGCTGAACTACGCCGATCCGAAAGGCCCGACCATTCCGATCGCCGTGGCCAAGCATCCGGCCGAGGACCCGGGCGTCCCGCATCGGATCACTCGTCATCGACCCCGGTGGTCCGGGAGTGTCGGGACTCGACGACATGGCGAACGAGCTGAACACACTCACACCCGGCCTGCTCGACGACTTCGACATTGTCATGTTCGATCCGCGTGGTGTGCAGCGGAGCGATCCCGTCGAGTGCTACTCCCGACCGGACGAGCCAAACGTCACCTCTGACCTGGTCCCGGGCACGCCAGCCGAGATCAAGTCCACGATCACGGCTTTGCGCGAGTTTGCCGGCGACTGCGAGAACGCCGTTCCCACCTTGCTGCCCTACGTGGGAACAGTCGACGTGGCCCGCGACATGGACCGTCTGCGCCAGGCTCTCGGAGACACAGAGCTGACCTACATGGGACAGTCGTATGGCACGTTGCTCGGGTTGACCTATGCCCAGCTCTTTCCCACCCACATACGGGCGATGGTGCTCGATGGCGTCATCGACCCCGCCCTGACGTTCAACCAGATCTCACAAGGGCAAGCGCAGGGCTTCGAGTCCGTGTTGGATCAGTTCTTCACGTGGTGTGCCGGCACGCCGGCCTGCCCGTGGCGCCCGTCGGGCGACCCCACCACCGCGTTCTTGGGGTTGCTGGGCGCGACGCCGGGAAGCAGCCCGAGCCAGACCTCTGGGGCGGATCAGCTGTACGACGCATTACTCGACGGGTTGTATTCACGCGATGACTGGCCCCAGCTCGGCGACACGCTTGCCGCAGATGCGGCGGGGAACAGTGCGCCGGCCGCGTCGATGTCCCAGCACTACAACACCAGCGGCTCTTCCAACGCCGACGACGCCGCCACCGCCATCGACTGCCTGGACCATCCCACCAGTCACGACGTTGCCGCGTACTCGTACCTGGCCGACGTCTTCAAAGCCTCGGCGCCGGTCTTCGGTCCCTTGCTCGCATGGGGTCAGGCACAGTGCGCGGTGTGGCCAGCGGCACCGACGCGCGCGGTCGGACCGGTGACGGCAGCTGGTGCGCCGCCCATCCTGGTGGTGGGAACGACCGGTGACCCGGCGACGCCGTATCAGTGGGCGGTCGACGTGTCCCATCAACTGGCTCGATCCTCGCTCCTGACGGTCGAGGGCGACGACCACGTGGCCTACTTCTACAGCGCCTGCGTCCGCGACGACGTGCAGAGTTACTTCGTCAGTGGCACCACGCCGGCGGTAGGAGCGACGTGCAGCGACTAACCGATCGCGAGTGACGGGTCGCGAGCTGACGGGTCGCGAGTGACGGGTCGCGAACGGCGGCGAGCGGGAGTCGCTAGGTTCGTGGTGCTCAGGAGGTGGTGAAGCGGTAGGTCCCGCTGCCGATCATGAGCACGGCCATCCCGTTGTCGGTCGAAATGACCGAGACGCCGGCCGCCTTGGCCGCGGCGGCGCCGCCCTCGCGCACGCCCGAGGGGTCCGAGGAGGGCAGGTGGACCATGGCCGAGGCGTTGGGCGGGCACCGTCACGGCGAGCGCCATGCCCGAGCCCCGCCGTTGCCACGACACCGAGGCCGTGCCGGCCGGGGTGGGCAGCGAGCCCGAGGCCCGCGGGAGTCCTGAGGTCGGGCGGAGCCACCGAGAGGCGCACAGTGCCGCCAGGTCCCGGGTCGAGATGGGTCACCCCGAGGAGCGTCTCCTGCATGGCGACCAGGGCCGAGGACCCCCACCCGTGCGACATGGAGTCGCCGATGAGGTCACTGGGCCGCCAGACCTCCCAGGTGAACGTGCCGCCGGCCGCCACGACGTGGGCCCAGCCCGGGATGGTGGCGTCGGTCAGCGTGCGCACCACGAGGTCGGGCCGACCGGCCGCGGCCAGTCCTCGCAGGAGCTCGAGCCCGTGGTTCGGCTCGACCGAGATGCCCAGCCTGGCCACGTACGTCACCGACCTTGGCGACGTCCGACGGCGGCACCACGCCGTAGGCCAGCGGGAGCGCGTTGGCCTCCTGGGAGGCGTGGCCGCTCTGGGCGCCCGAGGCGTCGACACCGTCGACGTAGATGCCGTCGGACCGGCGCAGGGTCGCGTTGATGGCGAGCGTCAGTTGCGCCGCGCTGAGATTGCCACTGAGCGCGCGGCAGATGGCGTCGTCGGCGAGCAGGGCCAGCTGGGCCACCCGGTTGAAGGCGTTGACGGCCAGCACGTTGCTGGCCGTGTCGGCCGCCACGGTGAGGTCGTAGCCGTAGACGGGGTCGCCGTTGCTGGTGTCGCCGAGGCCGTAGAGGAGACCGTTCCGCCGCCTCTGCGGGCCGACAACAGCCAGTTCGCCACCTTGGTCGCGGAGGGGTACAACGCCAGCGCGGTCGCCTGGTCACCCGTGCCCGTGTAGTAGCGCCACACCCACTCGACGTAGCGCGGCGCAGAACGTGGCGTAGAAGCGCGCGCCGTCGCCGTTGGGGTACACGGCGTTGGTCCGGCCGTCGGGCCAGTAGCGGGCCTGGCCTCGTTGCACGTCGCGCAGACCCTGCCAGCTGAGGTTCTGGTCGCCGTAGCAGCGCATGATCCCCTCGGACTCGTTGGACGGCGTCCCAGGTGAACTGGCCCTTCTCCCGCGTCGGCGTATCGACGAACTGTTCCTGGCTGCAGTAGAGGCACGAGCGGGCGTTGAGGCGCCACACCGCGTCGAGCGTGCGGTTCCCGGTCGAGAAGGTCGCCATGGGCACCGCCGGCATGGCGGTGTGCCGGGCCAGGGCGGCCACCTGCCCACGGCCGAGATGTTGTCCCGGCGTCGTCGATCTGCAGATAGCGGAAGCCGAGATACGTGAAGGCCTCGAAGACCTGCGCGCCCTCGCGCATGATGTAGGTGAAGGAGAGGTTCGTGCCCTGGGTGCCGTGCAACGTGGAGACCTGGCCGTCGGGATCGAGCAGATAGCCCACCCGCATGGCGACCGTCTGCCCCGGGACGCCCGAGGCGAAGTCGACCCGGGGACGGGCGGCGTAGACGGCGCCGAAGTCGGCCACGACGGAGCCGTTGGCCAGCGTGTGGAGGCGCACCGGCAGCACCGTCGTCTCCTCGATGTCGGTGCGCTGCGCGTAGGTGTCGGTGAACGGCGCCGTGCCGGCCGGGCCGATCACCGTGGCGGGCGACCAGTCCGCGGTCGTCGTAGCCGGGGCTCGACCAGCCTTCGGGGTAGGCCCGCCCGTCGATCCACTCCACGAAGTCGCCGACGTCGGAGTTGCGTTGGGGCGAGGGCAGCCATTCGGCCGGGGTGTTCACGCCACGTCCCGTCGGTGCCGTGGACGACGTGGCGGCCGTCGTCGTACCAGAGGGACACGGCGAGGATGAGGCCGGGCGACGAGGCGGGACGGCCCTGGCCCGGCCCGTACCAGCGGTGCAGGACGCCGAGGGCGTTGGCGGCGCCGGGCCGGAGCGTGCGGGTGAGGTCGACGGCGCGGACGTACTGCTCGTCGGGGTAGGAGAAGCTCGGCCAGGCGTCGACGGCGTCGCCGTTGACGTAGAGGCGGTAGGTGTGGGCGGCGGAGACGTACGCGGTGGCCCGCTGGATCGTGCCGGCGGGCGGCGTGATCTCGGTGCGCAGGTAGGTGACCCGGTCGGGCTGGGTCGAGGCGCCGGCCGGTTCGAGCCATTGGGCGGGGTCCCAGTCGGTGGTGCGGAGTCCGGTGACAAAGGGGGCCGGTTTCGAGGTCGGGCCCCAGACGCCGGCGGCGGCGGCGCTGGCGGCGGAGCTGTCCGGGGCCGCGGCCGTCTTGGCCCGGACGGTCCAGGTGTAGGCGGCGTCGGCGGCCAGCGTCGGTCCGCCGTAGGGGACGAAGGCCTGCTGGGCGGACTCGACGGTGCCGCTGTCCCAGACGGTGGCCGGCGTGGCCGGGGTCGACGCGGCGGACGACGACTTGGTAGGCGGTTTGGGTGACGTTGCGTCCTGGTGCATCGAGCGTCCAGGCGAAGGAGCAGCCGTCGGGATCGACGCCGAGGGGCGACACCGTCCCGTTGACCGTGAGGTCCTGGGTCCGTGGCGGCGCCGACGTGGTGGCGTGCAGGACGTCGTCGACGACGTTGGCCGCGGCGGGGCTGGTGGCGGCCCGTGTCTGGGGCGACGTCGGGGCGCTCGCCGCCCCGACCGCACCGACGACCTGGTCGGCGATCACGGCTCCGGCGGCGACACCGCCCGAGGAGGCCAGGAAGTGGCGACGGGAGATGCGGCTTCGGCTGCGGTTCGGGCCGCTTGGGTACCAGTCCTGGTCCCGGTCCTGGTCCTCGTCGGGTCCTGGTCCCGACTCACGACGCCGTCCCCCCGATGACACGAACGGTGTCCAGCGCGGCGTCGCTGACGTAGAGGGCGCCCGAACTCGACACCGCCACGCCGGTCGGCGTGCCCGCCCTGGTCACCACCCACTTCGTCCCGTTGCCCAAGCCGGTCGAGCTGGAAACCGGCACGGCGCCGAGCGCCGTGTACATGTCGCCGCCGACCATGTCGCCGGCCCAGCAGGTGACCGGTCGTCTGCGGGACCACCCGCACCGCCTGCATGAACCCGTCGCTCACGAACAGCGCACCGCGTCGGACCGACGGCGACGCCACGGGGATCGTTGAGCTCGGCCGTCTCGCCCGTCGCCGACAACCCGTCAGCCAGATACGGCCCGTAGTCCGCCGTCCCACCCACGACCAGGCCGAGGTCGCCCGCGGCGACCGTCGTGCCCCAGCCCGTCGTCCCGGCGGCGGAGCCCAACGAGCACCGACTGGTCGCCGCTGTCGGCCACGAACAGGTCGCCCGACCGGTCGAGCGCGACCGCGACGGGGTTCCAGAGCTCGGCGCTGGTCAGCGGGCCACCCTGCCCGGCCGAACCACACACACCCGTGCCGGCCACGGTCGTCAGGTGCCCGGTCGTCACCGGACGGCCCAGGACGGTGCCGTCGTGGGCGGCCAGGACCCGGACCCGGCAGTTGGCGGTGTCGGCGATGAAGACGTCGCCGGCTGCTGTCGACCGCCACCCCGGTCGGCTCGTCGAGTTCGCTGGCCGTGCCGGACAGGCCGTCGCCGTTGAATCCGGCCGTGCCGGTGCCGGCCACGGTGACCAGGACGGGCGCCGTACGGCCCGACCGGGACTACGTCCGGCTGCGCCCCGGAACTGGCGCCGCCCCCGCCCCGGCTTCACTCGGGTGGATCTCCTGTACCCGCTGCGCCGTGGCCTCGGCGACGTAGACGTCCCCGTTGGCGTCGACGGCCACGCCCGGTCGGGTGGCCCATCGAGTGCGACGCGCCGGCCGAAGCAGCGCCGCCGCCGCACCGACCACCGGCCAGGACGGTGACGTGACCCGCCCGGACCCGTAGCCCGTCGATGACGCCGCTGCGGGCGGGCAGGACCAGGACCCGGCAATGACCGGTGTCGGCGACGAAGAGGTCGCCGGCCGCATCGAGGGCGATCCCGCCGGGCGAGTCCAGCGTCTTCGGGCCGAGCAGCGTCCGTACGCTGGGCGACGACGCGACCGAGCGACGTGTCGCCGCGCCGCGGATCCGACCTCGTCCCGGCCGCCACCAGAGCCACCGCCGTTACGAGCGCGGCCCCGCCCACCGCAAGGAGAAGGAAGCGCCCCATCCGCCCCATCATGCCGGTTGCCGCAGAGACAGGCTCGGAACAGTCGCGCCGAGTCGGGCCATAGTGGGCGCCGCAGCGCAGACCAGATGACCGACGACACCTGATCGAACGACGAACACGAGCACGTAGACGAACAGGTACACGAGCGAAAAGGAGACCAGCCGTGGCAGCACCCGAAGAGGCCCTCTCGGCCAAGAACGTCACCTATACCGGCGCAGACGGCGCCCAGATCAACGCCTACCAGGCACTTCCCGCCGGCGAAGGCCCCTTCCCCGGGGTCCTCGTCATCCACCACCTCCCCGGATGGGACTCGGGCACCAAGGAGATCGCCCGCCACTTCGCCGCCAGCGGGTACAACGCCATCTGCCCCAATCTCTACGCCCGCCAGGGACTCGATACGGACCCCGACGACGCCGCGGCCGCCACCCGTGAAGCCGGCGGCATCCCCGACGAGCAGTTCGTCGGCGACGCCAAGGCGTGCCATCGAGGCCCTCCGTGCCCTCCCCACCTCCAACGGCAAGGTCGGCTGCATCGGCTACTGCTCTGGTGGCCGGCACTCCTTCCTGACCGCCGTCAGCCTCCCCGTCGACGCCGCGGTCGACTGCTACGGCGCCTTCGTCGTCGGCACACCGCCCGACGGCTTCCCGCTCAAGGTCACGCCGCTGGTCGACCGCACGCCGGAGCTCAACTGCCCGCTGCTCGGCCTGTTCGGCAACGAGGACCAGTTCCCCAACCGCGAGCAGGTCGACGAGCTCGAGCGGGCGCTCGAGGCGGCCGGCAAGGACTACGAGTTCCATCGCTACGACGACGCCGGCCACGCCTTCTTCAGCGTCGAGCGCACGGCCTACCGGCCCGAGGCCGCGGTCGACGGCTGGCAGCGCATCTTCGAGTTCTACGGCCGAGCACCTGGGGGCCTGACCATGTGCTCCTACCTCACCGTCAGCACCGAGATCGCCGGCAGCGCCAAGGGTGCCCAGGGCTGGTTCAGCGTGAAGTCGGCCAACGTCTACTTCGACCACCCCTTCCACGCCCCCTTCGACCACACGCTCAACATCGACTTCGCCGACCCGTCACGGGGACCGGGCGCCCGGGTCGCCGTCGAGCTGAGTGCCGAGTCCGCCCGTCGATTGATCGCCAGCATCGAGGAAGCGTTGGCCGCCGCCGGGGCCGCCGCCTCGTGACCACACCGACCGCCCCGGCGGCCGGCGTCCACCTGCCGTGGGCCCGGGTGCCGGCGGCGGTCCAGGACTGGGCGGCGGGTTTGGGTCCGGGCCCGGGACCACCCCACGGCGTGCGCGACGTCGCCGGCGGTTTCTCGCCCGGGGCCACGACCGTTCTGGAATGGCCCGGGCGGTCCGTCTTCGTCAAGGCGGTCGGGAGCGAGCTCAACCCTGACTCGCCCGGCTTTCACCGGCGCGAGATCGTGATTTCGTCCGCGCTGCCCCGGACGCCTCGGTTCCCGCGGCTGCTCGAGTCCTACGACGACGGGAGCTGGGTGGCGCTGGCCTTCGACGTGGTGCCGGGGGGCCCGCCGCATCACCCGTGGGAGATCGACGAGCTGGACCGGGTGGCGGCCGCGCTGTCCGCCATGCACGACGAGCTCACGCCCTCGCCCGTGTCCGTCGTTGGAGTCGCTGGCCGAATCGCGCCGTGGCGTCTTCGGCGCCTGGTCCGAGTTGGCCGGGACGTCGGCGCCCGCCGGGCCTCGATCCCTGGGCGCGGTCCCATCTCGACCGCTTGGCCGAGCTGGAGTCGGCGTGGCCGGCCGCGTGCGTCGGCTCAACGCTGGTCCACGGCGACGTGCGCTCCGACAACATGCTCGTGTCCGGCGACGGCGTCGTCTTCGTCGACTGGCCCCACGGCGCGGTGGGGAATGCGGCCTTCGACCTCGTCGCCTGGGCTCCTTCGGTCGTGCTCGAGGGCGGCCTGGCTCCCGAAGAACTGCTGGCGCGTCGACGCGTCGTCGCGGCGCGTCGATCCCGACACCGTCACCGTCTTGCTGGCGGCCGTCGCGGGCTTTCTTCGTGTCGCACTCGCTGCGGCCCGCTCCGCCGGGCCTGCCGACCTTGCGGCCATTCCAGGCCGCCCAGGGCGCGGTCGCCCTGGCCTGGCTGCACCGTCGGACCGGTTGGTAGCGCCGGACAGGTCGGCGAGCGCCGGACCGTGGTTGGCGAGCGCCGGACGCGGGCGGAGGCGTTCGCCGTTAGGTTCGGAGAATGCGCTTCGGACTGCAGATCCCCAACTTCACCCAGGGCGACAGCCCTACCGCCCTCTTCGACGGGGTAGTCGAGCGGGCCACGGCGGCCGAGGAGACCGGCTACGACTCGGTGTGGGTGATGGACCACTTCTACCAACTCCCCGCGATGGGCGGTCCGAGCGAGCCCATGCTCGACGCATACACGCTGCTCGGGGCGTTGGCTGCCCGGACCTCGCGGGTCCGACTCGGCGCGATGGTCACCGGTGTCACCTACCGCAATCCCGCCCACCTGGCCAAGATCGTCACATCGCTCGACGTCATCAGCGGCGGTCGGGCCATCCTGGGCATCGGCGCGGCCTGGTATGACGTCGAGCACGAGGGGTTGGGCTTCGACTTCCCCCCGGCGGGGGAGCGGCTCGACCGTTTGGAGGAGGCGCTGGTGATCTGCCGGGCCATGTTCTCCGAGGAGGCGCCCACCTTCGACGGCCGCTACTACCGGATCCATCAGGCCAAGAACGTGCCCCCGCCAGTCCAGCCCGGAGGACCCACCATCCTGGTCGGCGGGGGTGGCGAGAAGCGGACGCTGCGCCTCGTCGCCCGCTACGCGGACATGTGCAACATCTTCGGCGACGCGGCCGAGGTCGCCCACAAGGTCGACGTCCTGCGTGGGCATTGCGCCGCGCTGGGCCGCGATCCCTCGGAGATCACCGTGAGCCGGCTCAGCACCCTCGTGCTCACGGCAGACGACGACGAGACCGAGGCGACCAAGGAGTTCCTGCGTCAAGTGACAGGGCAGGACCCGACCGGGTCCGACATCGGCACACCGGACCAACTGATTGCCCGTGTCGAGGAGCTGGCGGCTGCGGGCGTCGAGTACTTCGTCTTCAACATGCCGACCGGGACGCCGGCCACGGTGCGCCAGGTGGGTGAACTGCTCGTGGGTGCGTTCGGGGGCTGAGACGGTTGAGCGGGCTCTGTCGGCCGGGGTGTCGGTGTCGTCGGTCTCGGCTGGTTGAGGATGCCGCCGCGGCTGGGCGGGTGGAGCGGACCGGCCGGTCGGCTGGCGTCTTGTTAGTGGCCGTTGGTGGGCTGAGGTGTCACGGCGGACCTGAGTTCGAGCAGGTTGGCGGCGAGCTCGGCTGACCGGTTGCGCCGCGCCGCATCGGCCGCGGCCAGTTGCTCACCAGAGGGGTGCTCGCCGCCGGAACGCATCAGATGATCGGCCTCGACGGCGAACGCCAGGCCCCGCAGGCTCTCCGCGCAGCGCGTGCACATGTTGCGGCTGAGGTCGTCTGGGGCAGTCTCGGCTGCCCGCTCCAGGCTCTCGACCGCCTCGTCGACCTGGACGCCGACGCTGGCCCTGCGCTGCGCGTCGTCGTTCTCGGACTGGGACAGGACCAGGTCCCGAGCCAGCTCCGCGGCGGCGAGGGCAGGCCGCACCGAGCGCTGCCAGTCGGCTTCACGACCCTGGCGCTTGGACCGGCCGATCAGCACGGCGACGAGGATGACGGCGAGCACGAGGACGACGGCCAGGATGATCCAGCCCCACGGAGTCGACGAGGACGACGCTGTTGCCTTCGTGGTGGTGGTCGTCGGATGCGTCGTCGTGGTCGACTCGTGCGTCGTGGTCGTCTCCGGCTGCGTCGTTGACGTGGTGGTCGACGGTGGCGAGGTGGTGGTCGTGGTCGGAGGGGCCGTGGTGGTTGTCGTGGTCGTGGCCTCGGTCGTCGAGGTGGTCTCGCCCTGGGCCCAGGCTGTGCCGGCCCCGGTGCCCAAGAGGATCGGGACCGAGGCCAGGACCAGGAGGAGCACCGTCGCCGCGCCGTGGCGGCCCTTCGTCGTCATGCCCTCAGCCTACGGAGGTAGACCGGTCCCGGCGAGGACGCTCGCTGCATCGAGCGCGTGCGCGACGATCCGCGCCGCCGGGCAGACAGGCGATACCCTCGCCGCGGAGAAGAGAGGAAGGCCGTTCCATGCAGCTCGATATCCACGTCCCGCGTTTCACTTGGCCGGGCGGGCCGGCGGCCATGGCGCCGACGTTCACCTCCCTGGCGCAGACCGCCGAGGCCATCGGCGTGCGCACCCTGTCCGTGATGGACCACTGGTTCCAAATGGAGATGATGTGGCCGGCCGAGGAGCCGATGCTCGAGGGCTACACCACGCTCTCCGTTCGCCGCGGCAAAGACAGAGCGGTTGCGTTTTCGCATGCTGGTGGGCGGGGTGACCTACCGTCATCCTGGATTGCTGGCCAAGACCATCACGACGCTCGATGTGCTCTCGGGCGGTCGTGCCGAGCTGGGCCTCGGTGCGGCCTGGTACGAGCGGGAGCACCTCGGTCTCGGCGTCCCCTTTCCGCCCCTGTCCGAGCGCTATGAACGGCTCGAGGAGACGCTGCAGATCTGCCTTCAGATGTGGAGCGACGACAATGGCGCCTTCGAGGGCAAGCACTACCGGTTGGCCGAGACCCTGTGCGTGCCCAAGCCCGTGAGCTCTCCTCGGCCGCGGGTGCTCATCGGCGGCGGCGGGGAACGCAAGACGCTCCGCCTCGTCGCCACCTACGCCGACGCCTGCAACATCATCGGTGACGCGTCAACGGTGGCGCACAAGGTCGAGGTGCTGCACCGTCACTGCGAGGACGTCGGTCGTAATCCGGCTGAAGTCGAGGTCACGGCACTCACGATGGCACCCGAGGATGCCGGTCCCGACGCCATCCTCCGCGACGCCGAGGAACTGTCGGCCGCCGGGGCGGAGGCGATTGTCATCCGCTCGACCGGGCCCTGATCCGGCGCGCTGGCTCGAGGAGACCTGGGGGCCCATCGTGTCGAGGCTGGCCGAGATCGGTTGAACGTCCGAGGGGTCCTGGTTGCGGTCGGTTCGCGGCTGCTGCCATCGTCTGTATCGAAAGGGCGCGCAGCGAGCCCGTATTTCGGTCGGTTCAGTCGCTGCTGGCCCGGCAGGATGGCGTGTCGGCGCGGGTGAGGAGGAGCAGCTTGCATGGGGACGTCACGGAGAGCCACTGACGCCGAGGTCGACACCTGGCGCAAAGAGGGATGGGTTCTGCTCGAGGGGCTCGTGGGGACCGATGAGATCGATGCCTTGGGCGATGACCTCGGCGTCCTCTTCCCCGCGGCTGACGATCTGCACGCCGACCCCGAAGTGGTCACCGAGCAATGGCTCGGTCGCCCGGTCAAGCGGAAGGAGGCCTACGTCTGGCCCGACGAGGGACCGGGATTCCGTCCCGATCAGCAGCGCTGGTCTGGCGTCTTTCCCTTTCCGGGCACAGGAGCACTCAACCGCATCTGCGTGCATCCATCCATCGTCGACTTCGCCGAGCGGGCACTCGACAACCGCGATATCCGGCTCTACCAGGCCCATGCCAGCGCCAAGTACGCCGGGGTGACCAACTACGAACAGCCGATGCACATCGACCGCAACCACTCCTGGCTTCCTCCTGGATCCGAGTCGCCGTGGTGGAACGTCGAGGGGTTCTTGTACCTGACCGATGTCACCGAAGACGACAACCCCACCCGGATGGTCTCGGTAGGGGAGACGGCCCATCTGGACTCACCGTACGGACTTGTCCTGCCGGATTGGGATCCGGATCTGTACGCGGCAGAGCGTCCGGCCGCGGGCGTCCGGGGTTCCTATCTGGCCTACCGGTCCGATTGCTGGCACCGCGGCGCGCCATTCGGTTCGGGTGCGGGCGCCCGGATCGTGGTGGCCATCGCGTTCAAGAACGCCGGCATGGAGTGGATCGGTTACGACACCCAGCAGTCGCGCTCGACAGGCCTCGAGTGGACCCAGTTCGCCGAGGGTTCGACGCCTCGCGAACTGGAGCTCTTTGGCTGGCCGCCGCCGGGCCACCCGGTTTGGACCGAGGCACTGCTGGACAAGACTGCGCAGCGCTACCCGAACCTGGACCTCGGTCCCTGGCGAGAGGCACTCAGTCGATCGGCCGGATGACTGCTTGGCCGACCCGGTGATGAGAAAGACCTCGTCGGGCTACGCGGACGAGAGGTCCAAGAACAGGAGACTTCCTTCTCCTTGAAAGTTCAGGCGGCGGTAGAAAGGGAATGACCTTGGGCTCGGATGCACGGACAGATAGTCCAGACCCAGTTGCCGGCCCCGCTGAATGAGCTGCTGCATCAGCATGCTGCCCAGGCCGCCATTCCGATGTTCGGCCAAGACATAGACACTCTGGATGGCTCCCGAGAGCCTCGTCCAGTTTTCCGGTCCGGGAATTCGTTCGATGACGACGAGCCAGGCCATGCCCACGGCGGAACCGTCCGACTCGACCACGAAGGGCAGATGCGTCCTGCGGTGCTCGGCCATCCAGTCCCGAAAGTCCGTTCGGAACCGGTCCGGGTCTCCCTTCTCATCTCGCTCCACCGCCCGCCAGATCCAGCGCAATTGCGCCAGATCTCGTCGGCATCGGACCCATCGGCTTGGCGCGCTGAGGTGGACGCTCGGGGTGGGGTCGTCACGGGCACAAGCTTGCTACACCTCCATGTCGCCGGCCGGCGTTCTGCCGCCATGCACCAGATCTGCGGCGCGGCGTCATGAACAGAGGGCGCCGGGTCTCGTACTCTTTGACTCCAATGGCCAGAGCACGATGGCACCGGTGGTTCGGGGCCATGACCGGGGTGACGGTGCTCCTCATGACCGGACTGAGCTCGCCATCGGCAGGTGCCCAAGCAGCCTCGAGTTGGCCCGACCATCCGAACTGGGCCGCCGACGTCCCAGCACCTCACCATGACGATGTGGTGCCGGTCCACATCGTTTCGACGTCGGGCTCGGTATCGGGGGCCAGCTCGCTCGTTTCCGATCACGGCCACGCCACCCTTACCTACCGAAGCGGCGGGCCGGAGCCGTCAGTGGTTCTCGACTATGGCGAGGATGTCGGTGGGATCCCGTTTTTTAGACGTCCAGTCGGTCAGGGGGACGCCGACCCTGACCGCGGCTTACAGCGAGGGACGACAATTCCTCGGCCCGAAGGGAGATCAGGCTCCGAGCGCAAGTCCGGCGGGAGACGATGCGCGGGTTGACACGCTGATCGTCGCCTACTCCGGGTCTTCTGACCACCGGTCTGATCCAGGGCGGCGAACGCTACGAACGGATCACCCTGACAACACCCGGACGTCTCACGTTGGCTTCGGCAGGGATTGAGTTCACTGCGGTGCGGGCGACAGCCGCCGACTACCGCGGTTGGTTCGATTCGAGTTCGGCGCTGCTCAATCGCATCTGGTTCGATGGGGCGTACACGACACAACTTGATGAGATCCGAGCCAACTCTGTGCCGCCCGCCTGGCAGATCGTCGACGGCGCTCTGCGCACGGTACAGGGGAGCCCACAACTGCTCAGTGGAAGTTCGCACTGGACGAATTACTCGATGTCATTCCAGACCCGGGTGATCTCGAAGAGCACCGGCTGGTTGGTGCGAGCCGCGTCGCCGTCGAGCGGCTATCTCTTCGTGCTGACAGCCCGACAAGGACCCCGAACAGGGATCCACGCTCACTGAAGTGGTGTCGGGCCCGGATCTCTTCGTGCCCGTCGGCACCGTGTCCCTGCCGCGGCGTCGATGCCGCTCGATGGCAGTCGATCGTGACGACCGCCCGCAATTCGACGGTGACCACTTCGATCGACGGCAAGGCGGTGGCCAGCTTCACCACGTCGTCGGTCAAGCCCGGCGTCCCGATCTACGGCCAGGGCGGCGTCGGGATGTTCCCGCTGGCGTCGACAGCAATGTTCCGCCGGCTTGACGTCAGCGAAGGTGGCACGACGCTCTTTGCCAATGCCCTCGACGAGGCCTCCGCGCTCAAATACTTCGACGGTCCGGATATCACCTCTCCGGATCCCCTCGCCACCGTCGTTGACGGAGCCAAGCGCGACCGGGTCGTGTGGAGCGGCGATCTGGGGACCGAAGCCCCGACCGTCTTCGACTCCACTGACGAACCGGCCTTCATCCGAGGATCCCTGAGCCTCCTGGCCAGTTACCAACAGGCCGACGGGGCGACGGGCACGAACGTGAATCCCACCGCACCGCTCGGAACGTTTCCCGAGACCACGCCGGCGTACTCCGCCTCGTACTCGACTGATGTCGTCAACGACATCGCCACCTATTACCTGTACACCGGCGACCTCGCGTTCGTTCGAGCACAATGGCCGGTGATCACCCGTGCGCTGGCTTATGACCAAGTCACTGGTCGACAGCCGGGGATTGCTGGTGACCAACACTCAGAACGGTCAGGATTGGGACTACTACGACGGCGAGAAGACCGGCGAAGTTACTGCCTTCAACGACATCTACTACGAGGCTCTCGTCAACGGTGCCTCGTTGGCCGATGCTCTCGGCCAGAGTGGAGCGGCCGCGGACTATCGATCCGCGGCCACTCTCGTCCGTAGCTCCATCAATCGGTACCTCTACAACTCGAGCCTCGGCGTCTATGGGATGTCCAACCTCGAGCCCGACGTGGTGGCCCAGGATGCGAACGCGCTCGCGGTCCAGTTCGGGATTCCACCCGCCGGCAACGGTGTGACGATTCTGCGAACGAATGGCGAAGCGGCTGTCCCGCGACGCCCTATGGGCCCGAGGCGTTCACGGCCAACTCGACCTATCGGTCCCAGGTCAGCCCGTTTGTCACCAACGATGAGGTCGCGGCCCTTTTCGGCACCGGTCAGAGCGATGCGGCGATTGCACTCATCGAGCGGCTGTGGGGTCACATGGACGCCCCGGGGCCCGACGACAGTCGAGCGGATTGGGAACTGGTGGCCGCGGACGGCGCCCCCGGTTTCGGCGCCAACACCAGCTTGGCCCACGGCTGGGCCAGTGGAGCGACGGCGCAACTCTCGAGCCAGGTGCTCGGCGTCAGCTCCGACCGACGCCGGCTACACCCATTGGTCCGTTGATCCCCACCCCGGAGCGCTGACATGGGCGGAGGGGAAGTTCCGACACCTGCAGGCGACGATCAGCGTCCAGTGGGCTCACGACGTTCGTATCTGGTGGCTTCACTCTTGACGTTCGGAGTCCGTCGGGTACGACTGGAACGATGGAGGTGCCCGTCCCGACGGGGGGAGGGACGGTCAACGATCCGTCAGCTGCACACCAAGCGGCCGGCGACAAGGATTCCGGTCCCGGCCGGACGAGACCACGCAGTTGTTCCCGCACAGGGCGGTGCTTCCTACGTTGTGGAAGTGATCCCTGCCTGAAGGCAGCGGCCCGTCCGAGGACATCGAGATTTCCCAGGTACCGGAGGGTCGGCATCCGTCCTGATCGTCGGTCGTCGGCTGGCCAGGCCGGACCCGGCGAAGCAATTTGCCGGCCGGTTTTGATGCCGCATCACAGCGGAGGTTCTCTCGCCAGTTATCGTGCAGTGCCGGGCCGCTAGCTCATCCGGAAGAGCAGGGGACTTTTAATCCCAAGGTGCCGGGATCGAGACCCGGGCGGCCCACTGAAAGATGTGTTCTTCCAGGTGACGCACGATATATTATTTCTTCTTCGGCTCATCCGCGACGCTTTCCCGGGTGATTTCCGACGCAGGTTCAGTTGATATCGGGCACCTTGCCCCGGCGGCGTCCTGAAGTATGTGCTCGGACAGGATGGCTGCAGCCATCCGCTTTCTTCCTGCGAAATCGGCCCAGCGCCGATTCGGTCACTGCGATCTTTGGTTCGACTGGGCTTCCACCGCACCCGGCGTCGTATCCCCTTGACGAGTAATCGATGCCTGGTGTGCGGCAATGAAGTCTTCGCAGTCGTTGGCTGAGAGCGGCCTAGAGAAGAGGTAGCCCTGTCCGTAATCGCATCCGATGGCTCGAAGCGCGTCTGCTTGCTCCTGCCGCTCGATTCCTTCAGCAATGCTCCTCATCTTCATCGATGTTGACAGGTGGCAGATCTCTTCGACCAACAACATCGAACGAGTCGAGTGAGGTATTTCCGACGTAAACGAAATGTCTATCTTCAGGCGATCGAACGGGAAGCGCCGCACGTACGAGAGAGACGAGAACGCGGTCCCGAAGTCGTCCAGTGCCAGCCCGACTCCCAGATCCTTGAGCTTCCCGAGAAACTCCGTCGTTTGTGCCGTGTCTTCGAGGAGGACCGATTCGGTGACCTCGAGGACCAGGTCCGCTGGATCAATTTCGGCGTGTCTGAGTATCCCTGTGATGGATTCGAAGAGGCTTGGGTCCGAGAGGTCGGCCACTGACATGTTGACGCTCATGAAATAGCGCTGGGTCAAACGGAATCTTTGTTGCCATTCGCGCAACTGATACGCGGCCCGTTCCCATACCCAGCGGTCGATCTCCACGATGAAGCCGGTCTCCTCCGCGAGCGGCAAGAACGCGATCGGGTGGAGAAGTCCCCTTTCTGGGTGCTGCCAACGGACCAGAGCTTCGAACCCGACGACCAGTCCACTCTCGAGTGCCACAATCGGCTGATAGTGAAGTTCAAGCTGATCGAGCAGAGGGCTCGATTCGATCTCTTCATTCGAAACGGGTCGACCGGCGGCCACGTTCAGCACTGCGCTACGGAGGTCTTGGATCGCACGAGTCTTATTGACCCATCCCGAACTGCCTGCTCGCATGGACGCATAGAGCGCACCAGGCCGCTGTGATCCGGAGAACGTGATGACTCTCACCTTGGGATGAACCATCCGTAGGATCCTGATGGCATCAGGAGCATCCATGTCCGTCAGGCTGTAGTCGATTATGACGATATCGGGCAGTTCATCTCGAGTGACAGTGATACCCCCTTCGGCAGTCACGGCTGTGCCTACCACGGCGATTTGCGGATCATCGCGGAGAAGGCGCACCAGGCTCTGAAGAATCATTTCATGGTCGTCGACGATGACGACGCGGATCACCGTTGTCTCATTCATCACGATCCAGCACTCTCCGCACGCCCTCAAGCAACGTCGCCCGGTCGAAGGGCTTCTCCAGTAGTACAAAGTCCGTTTCAAGAACGTCTTCTGCCTGAAGGACCGGCTGAGCGTGACCAGACATGAAGAGGACCCTTATGTCAGGCCTAACCATTCTCACGTCGATTGCGACGGTTGGGCCCTGCATCTTCGGCATGATCACGTCCGTAAGGAGGAGATCGATCGGCGCGTCATGGGACGACGCGAGTTCTATGGCCTCAGCACCACTTGATGCAGTCAAAACGGTATAACCACTGCGAGTGAGCATTCGTTCCGTGACCTCGCGCAGCGCGTCCTCGTCGTCAACGACGAGGATCGTCTCAGTTCCAAGAAACAGTGTGTGACTCGAGCCTTCTTCATCGACTGCGTCACGCAGAGGCTCTTGCAGCGAAACTGGCAAAAGGATCGATATGGATGTCCCGATACCCATATCCGAGTAAATCCGCGAATAGCCACCTGATTGCAGCACGATGCCGTAGACCGTCGCCAAACCCAGACCCGAGCCCTCGCCTCTGGGCTTAGTCGTGTAGAAGGGTTCAAAGGCTCGATCGCGAACTTCCGGGGACATGCCCGTGCCGGTGTCGCTCACGCGAAAGCGAACGTAGAGTCCTGAGGGAACGCCGGTGATCGACGTCTCGCTTTCCAGAACCTCCATCACGGCGGTGTCGATGGACAGGGTGCCTCCGGACGGCATGGCGTCCCGAGCGTTGATAGCCAGATTGAGCACTATCTGCTCAATTTGACCCGGGTCCGCAAGAACCATCGGCAGAGTCGGGGCGAGCGTGATCTGGAGTTCGATTTGCTCGCCGATCGTACGCCGCAATATTTGTTCCATGCGGGTGATGGCGCTGTTGAGACTCAGTGCACGGGCCTGGACCACCTCTCTCCGGGCGAACGAGAGGAGCTGATGGGTCAGCAGACTGCCACGCTCGGCGGCAATTTGGATCTGTTTCACATCCGCGAGCGGCTCTTCCCAGCGCGCGTCAGCATCGGTGTCTGTAGCGGCGGACAGCGTTTCGGCGACGAACGATGCGTAGTTCAAGATGACGGCGAGAAGGTTGTTGAAATCGTGCGCAACCCCTCCCGCGAGCTGCCCAAGACTCTCCAGACGCTGTGATTGATGGAGCTGTGCCTCAAGCTGCTTTCTTTGCGCTGCGTCCTCGAGCCGTACACCTTCGGCAACCCGCTTCTCTTCTTCAGCGGTAATGCGGTCGGCCTCCGCTTCGAGGCGTACCCTTTCGGCGTCTTTCTTTTCCCGCTCTGCAGTGATGCGGTCAGCCTCAGCCTCAAGCCGTACACGTTCGGCAACGGTTTTCTCTCGCTCTGCCGTAATGCGGTCAACCTCGGCTTCGAGCCGCACGCTTTCGGCGATCCTCTTCTCTCCTTCGGCTGTGATGCGGTCGGCCTCGGCTTCGAGCCGTGCGCCCTCGGCTTCCTTGTTGACTCGGGCGAGTTCGGTCTCTGCTTCAATCCGGGCAGACTTCTCTTCAACGAGCGCTACTGTCTCTTTCAGTCCCTGGTGAGTTTTGGCAGCGGCAGTCACGTCCACCGCGGTACCGATCAATGCGACGGGATCTCCGCTTTCGTGGCGCAGAGGTGTCATCGTCATGAGTACAGTCAGCGGCTCTCCTGACCGAGACCGCCCTTCAAGCTGATGGGTCAACGAACGGTCGCCTTCGATGATCAAGTCCATCGATTCGTTGCCAAAGACGTTCGGCGGACTTTGGATCAACGTGTAGAGACACTGACCCAAAGCTTCATCGCCGCTGAATCCGTAGAGGTCAGTCGCCGCCTTGTTCCAATAAAGGATCGTCGCCTCAAGGTCGGTTACGACGACTGGTTGGGCTAGGGCATCAAGAATCGGCCTGGCTGCATCGAGGCGAGGCACACGGCTGGTCACACGTGCCTGAGGTCGGTGAATACCGTCACGGGTCGGCCCTTCGAGATGTCGGGCACAAAAAGTCTGCCTCTACCTCCTCGTCACACTACCGCAACAGCTGAAGTTATTCTCTCGTTATTCGGGACGCGGAAGGACGATCGTCAGAACGACGTCGCCCACCGTCAGCACCGCCCCGACGAGACCCAAGATCGTCCCGCGACGTTCATTGCCCCGCCACGTCGGAGTGGATTCGACGCAATTGGCTCCAAGTAGCTGACCGGCGCATGCCGCGGCGGAGAGCGCCAGGCGGATAGCTCTCGGCGGATTTGTTTCCGAATGTCGAGCAGTGGATATCCCGACGTGCGACTTGCGCAGGTGAGTGCAGACACTCGCTGGAGTTTCCAGACCGCTGCTCCTGACCGTGGGCCGATCTGCTCAACGGCAGACTGTTATTCAATCGGCTCCGCCGCGTCCTACAGGGAGCCCGGCCTGATCCAAGGACGATGCGGAGCTGTGAAGACAAATGCGGGGCGCGGTACCTGTCACTGGAGCCCTTGGGTGCTCAGCACTTCCCACCCTAGGATCGGCGAGGCGAGACAGGGAGCGTTGAAATGACCAACTACCAGCCGTCGGACGCGGTTCGGCGCATCCGGGCCGGGCTCGAGCACCCCATCATCGATAGCGACGGACACCTCATCGAATTCCTTCCCCTCGTACGTGACCTCCTGGTCGATCTGGCAGGTGAGTCGGTGGCGCGACGATTCGATGCCCTCGTTGAAAGCGGAAAGACACTCCAAGGAGTGAGCGACGAGATCCGCAAGCGCCATCGCATCACCCAGACGCCCTGGTGGGGCATCCCCACCCGCAACACGCTCGACCGTGCCACCGCGATGCTCCCGCGTCTGCTCTATGAGCGTCTCGACGAACTTGGTCTCGACGTTGCGGTGTTGTATCCCACCTACGGGCTCATTCCCATCCACATCAGCGACGGGGAACTGCGCCGGGCAATGGCGGCCGCGTTCAATGCCTATCTAGCTGAGCAGTACGCCCCCTACAGAGACCGATTGATACCAGTGGCCTGTATCCCGACGTTCACACCAGAAGAGGCGCTTACCGAGCTGGAGCACGCTGTCGTCGATCTCGGCCTAAGGGCGGTCATGATGGGCGGAGCGGTACCGCGCCCGATTCCCGAAGGTGGCCCTGGGGCGATCTGGATGGACGGACTCGGCCACGGTTCTCTCTACGATTACGACCCGCTTTGGCAGCGGTGCGCCGAGCTCGGGGTTTCCCCCACATTCCACTCGACCGGATCGGGTTGGGGATCTCGAATGTCGACAAACAACTTCGTCTACAACCACATCGGCAACTTCGCTGCAGCCGGTGAACTGACTGCTCGTTCGCTCCTCATGGGAGGGGTGCCGCTCCGATTCCCCGAACTCCGCTTCGCCTTCCAGGAGGGCGGCACCGCCTGGGCCTGCAACCTCTACAGCGACGTAATTGGGCACTGGGAGAAGCGCAACGTCGAGGCCGTGAAGCGATATGACCCGAATGAGCTTGATCGGGAAATGCTCACGAATCTTTTTGACCGGTTCGCTGAGGATTCGGTCCGGGAACGCCTGAGTCGACTCGACGAAGGCCTCGCCCTCTTGTCGGAGCCGATGGTCGAGGGGGCAAGTTTCGACGACTTCGCCGAATCCCTGATCGGTTCACCTAGGGACATTCGCGATGTGTTCAGCAGTCAGTACTTCTTCGGCTGCGAGGCGGACGACCCGATGGCTGCCGTGGCCTTTGACGAGCGTCTCAACCCGCTCGGAGCGCGTATACCTGCTCTCTTTGCCAGCGACATCGGGCACTGGGACGTCCCGGACTTCCGAGGGGTGCTCGAGGAGGCGTGGGAGTTGGTTGAGCACGGTCTCCTCGATGCGGAGGGTTTTCGCCAGTTCACCTTCGCAAATCCAGTGCGACTATGGGCGGGGACGAACCCGAAATTCTTCGAGGGGACATGCGTCGAAGAAGCGGTGAGAGAGGAACTCACCCGTCTCTGAGAGCCCTGACCAGTGTCCGCACTCCAACGGTGGTCGCCTTCGCTGAGTCGGAAGGGGACCCGTAAGGGTTTGTCTTCCTGCTGGGAATCGTCGTGTTGTTTCGGGTGAACCCGGCAATTCCTATTCGGCAGATCCCGAGATCTTGCTCCACCAACTTGCGCTCAGGCGTAGGAGGTGGCCGATGCTCAGGGAGTTCAGGAACATGGAACAGAGTTATGACGCGGTCAGAGAAGGGATGCGAGTCACCGAGGTAGCCGTGGGTTGCGGAAAGATGACACTGACGGTGAGCCCGCCTTCGGGCATGGGACGGGCACTAATACTGGCCTGATGGACGGTTGCGATGGCCCGGACGATGGAGAGTCCGAGCCCGTGCCCGTCCTTGTAATGCGCCCGGTGCGCATCGAGCCGTTGGAAGGGCTGGAAGAGGCGGTCGACGTCAGCTGGGGCTATCAGTGGTCCGGTGTTGGTGATCGACAGCACGGCTCGGCCCTCCCTCACACCGGTCATGACCTTGACGCGACCGTCGACAACGTTGTGATGAAGGGCGTTGGCAAGCAGATTAGTGACGAGCCGTTCGACGAGCAGAGGGTCTCCATCGAGGGGGGCCGGTGCGGTCACCTCGTCGACGCGAATCCCCAGTCGGTCGATGTCGTGCTGGAGGTCGACAAGGTCGGCTGTGACGGTGGCGGCCAGGTCGATCGGTTCGTATTCACTCAGCCCGCTTTCGCTGCTGGCGAGGGTGAGGAGGGCTTCGATCAGACGTGCCTGCTCATCGTTGGAGGCAAGAACCTCTTCAGCGGTGGAACGCCATGCGTCGATCGTCGTGGCAGGGTCGTCCAGCGCAACTTGGAGGAGCGTACGCTCGGCGGTCAGAGGAGTGCGGAGCTCGTGCGAGGCGTTGGCGACGAAGTGTCGTTGGGCCTCGAACGCCGCGTCGAGCCGGCCAAAGAGCTCGTCGAGGGTGTCGCCGAGTTCCTTGAGTTCGTCCTCTGGACCCTCGAGGGCGAGGCGCTCGTGCAAGCTGGTAGAGGAGATCCTTTGGGCCTTGCGGGTGATGGTCCTGATGGGCTGCAGCATTCTGCCGGCAACGAGCCAGCCGGCCAAGAGGGCGAGGACGGCCACGATGGCCAACGCGATACCAGAGTTGATCAGAAGCTGGTGCGAGTCGGCGGCGCGCTGCGCAGCTTGTGCAGGGCCGACTTGCTTCAGCTGACGCACTGCGTCTGCCAGCTGCTGGCGGCCAGCGGCCAGTTGATGCTGAGCCTGCCTCAGCTGACTCTGGATATGTGACAGCCCATTGGGCACCAACAGGACCGTATTGCCCTGCGGTTTCGCCTTTGTGAGCTCCTGTTGCACCTGTGATAGTCGCTGCTGGGCCTGGGACAGCTGATACGGATTCTGGGGAAGCCGGATGGATGACCCTTGAGGCCCTTTCGGCAGAATCTGGAGATCCTGAACCGAAGGAGTGTGAGGCACCTTCGGGAGGGGTGGCTGTTTGTATTGCGTCGCCCGCTGAAAGAGGACATAGGTGACGGCAACCAACGCGGCGCCTGAGAGAACGAAGAGGCCGCAGTAGAGGACGGTAAGCCGAAGCCGGGCGGTGCGGCGAGGCAGCCGCAGCCGAGAGATTGGTGCAAGCCGACGCGCGTCGTTCATCACTGGCCTCCAATCCGATAGCCGCGTTCGCGGACGGTCTCGATCATTGGTGGTTCACCGAGCTTGGCCCGGAGCCGGTTGACGGTGGCTTTCACTGTGGTGGTGAACGGGTCGGTTGCCGGATCCCATACTCGCTCGAGGAGTTCCTCCGCCGACACGGGCCTTCCTTCAGCAACGAGCAAGCATTCCAACACCCCGTACTCCTTCGGACTCAGCGCCAGATTCCGTCCGGCGCGGGTGGCAAGACATTTTTCGGGGTCCATAGCCAGGTCGCCGTAGCCCAGGTGTTCCGGCAAAGGCGCGCCGGGTCGACGACCCAACGCCTGAACCCGGGCGACCATCTCGGTGAGGTCGAACGGCTTGGGGAGGTAATCGTCCGCGCCCAGGCCGAGGCCCTCGACGCGGTCCCGCACCGAGCTGGCCGCGGTGAGCATCAGCACTCGGCTCTCACTTCGCTCGGCGACAAGGGCGCGGCAGATCTCGTCGCCGTGGGTCCCGGGGAGGTCTCGGTCCAGTACCACCACGTCGTAGCGGTTGGTGCCGAGACAAGCGAGAGCGTCGTCGCCGTCCAATGCCACGTCGACGATCATCCCGTAGCGGCGGAGCCCGGCGGCGACCGCACTGGCTAGTCGTTCGTGGTCTTCAGCTACCAGAACCCTCATCGTGTCTCCCGTCAGTCACAAGCCTGACAGCCGTCCCGGCCGACTGGGCGGCAACTCGCCGGTGGCTCCTGTCCGTCCACAAGATGCCAGGTCGCTGGTCACAGCCAGGTCACAACGATGACCGGGCTGTGACCTTCCATTTCGTACAACTGCTCCCAGCACCGCCTCGAGCGTGGAGAGAGAGCCGATGAAGGCAACGAGAGCACTGGGGATGCCGTTTCGAAGGCGGACCGAAGGTGGCGAGACATGATGACGAGATCGCGACGATGGGTTGGACTGGTGATCCTCATCGGGGCGGCCGCACTCGGGTTGGTCGCGTGCAACGCTGCCTCAACGAACGCACCACGCGTCGCCAGCTTGGGGGCCAGGAGTAGCGACAGCGACAGCCGCAAGAGCACGACGACCGCGCTGAAGGCCGGAAACCCAACCCAGCTCATGGACCAGTGGGCCGCCTGCATGCGGAGCAACGGCGATCCCAACCAGACCGACCCCACCATCGACGCCTACGGGGTGATCAACATCACCATGCGCGACGTATCTCAGGTGGTGGCTTCGGAGGCCCATGGAAGCAGCGGTCCGTGCAGCCAATATGAGCTCGCGGCCGAGAACGCATTGCGGAGTGGCCAGCAGTACCAGCCGCCGGACCAGGCGCAAATGATTCGTTACACCGATTGCATGCGCACCCACGGTGTCCCGAACTACCCCGACCCCGGATCCGACGGAAAGACGAATTTCAACGGGACCGGTGTGGACCCAAACAGCCCATTCGTCGAGAACGCCAACAAGATCTGCGGCAAGCAGATCGACGCGCCAGCTTGGTGGATAGCCGGAACGGGTCCGCCGGGAGATGTCGTCGTGACGAGCTGCAGTGGAGCGCCCAACTGCCAAGTTCCCAGCGGCGGGCCGACGTCTGGTGGCGGAGAGGCCACCCCCGTGCAGCCCAGCAATGCTGGGTCAGGCGCCAACGACAGATCGGGTGCCAATGGCTGAGCTCTCTACGAGACGTGTCGGGTCCGACGTGTCGTCGATCAATCGGGGAGGATCGAGCAGGTCAATCAGGATCGCGCGCGGAGGACAGCGCACACTGACGACCACTAGGTACCGACGATTGGCCGCAGTCGCGTTCGTGGTCGCGGCGGGCGCCATCGTACTGGCCGCGTGCGGCGGACCCAGCACCGCCCACGTCGCCAGCCTCGGGGTGAACGCGGGCGCAGCAGGTGGTACCACCAGCACCACGACGTTGCCGGCAGGCAATGCGGCCCAAGTGCTCGACGAGTGGGCCGCCTGCATGCACAGCCATGGCGATCCGAACCAGGTCGATCCCACGGTCGACGCCGACAAGGTGATCCAGGTCACTCTGCCCGCCGGGTACACCGACGGGCTGGGTGCGCTCCTGAACGGTGGAGGTGGCCGCTTCTGTGCGTCCTACATGACCGCGGCGCAGACCGCTCTGCGGGGTGGCGAGCCGCCCCGGGCGCCGAGTCTGGCGACGGCAGAAGAGTTTGCAAAATGCATGCGGGCGAACGGGGTCCCGGAGTACCCCGATCCAACCGGCGGCCAGTCGGTCGCCCACGCCACAGCCGGCAGCGACCAGAACCCAGCCAACCCCACCTTCCAGGCTGCCGCCACGCTGTGTGCCAACAAGACCGGGTTTCAGAAATTCGGCAATAGCACGCCGGAGCCGGGGACGATCAACATCAATCTCGCGGGCGGGGTCGGTGGCAAGCCCGGCGGCAATGGTGGGCCCGCCGCGAATTCGGGAGCTGGGAACGCCAATGGCTGACCTCTCCGTCAGGCGGGTCGTGGTCGTCGCCGCCATCGCGGGGTCCTTGGTCGGAGGGGCGGTGGCCGCCGGAGTGGCCAAGGCGTCCGCGGGCGGCAACAACAACACGGCCTCGTCATCGGGCGGCGACAGCTCGGTCACCACCGCTCCTGTGGTTCGGACCACCCTCACCAATTCGGTGCAGGAAGGAGGCTCCATCGGCTTCGAGGGTTCGTACACCATTGCTGCTCCATCGGGGAACGGTGCGCAGGAGATCGATCAGGACCAGGAGGCCGTCACGCTGGACCAGCAGACCCTGTCCGCCGACGAGCAGTCCGAATCCGATACGTCGACCGCGGACAACCAGGCGGTGTCGGACGATCAGGCAAACGTCAACTCGAGCCAAGCGAGCCTCAACACGGATCAGGCCCAGCAGGCCCAGGACTGCGCCGGGTCGGGAGCGTCCACTCCGGTGTGCAGCCAGGACACCCAGAAATTCGACGCGGACCAGGCGCAGCTGACCCAGGCCCAGCAGCAGCTGACCACTGCTCAGGACACCGCTACCCGCGACCACGATCAGAACCAGGCCAAGGTCGCCTCCGACCAGACGAAGCTCCAGGGGGATCTAGCCACCCTCGCGCTGCAGCAAGGCACTGCGGAGAATCCGGGTACGACATACACCGCTCTGCCCGAAGTGGGCGATGTCATCAAGGAGGGCCAGTCCCTCTACTCGGTCAGCAACGAGCCGGTGCCGCTGCTCTACGGCTCCATCGCGGCCTATCGGGCGTTCTACGTCGGCATGTCCGACGGTGCGGACGTCGGCGAGCTAACCCAGGACCTGATCTCCTTGGGCGACGGCGTGGGCCTCGGCCAGAGCAACAATTACTCGTTGGCGACGGCTACCGCTGTGGAACGTTGGCAGCGAGCGTTCGGTCTGCCGGTGACAGGCCAGATCCTGCTCGGCGAGGTGGTCTTCGAACCCGGCCCGATCCGGGTCACCTCGGTCACGCCCTCGGTCGGCTCGTCCGTCGCGGGCGCCGGTGGGGGTGGCGCCGCTGGGAGCGGCGGAGGGGGAGGCGGAGGCACGGTGCTGACGGCGACGAGTACCACCCCCATCGTCACCCTCGACCTCGATGTCAGCCAGGAGTACCTGGTCAAACCCGGCGATGGGGTGTCGATCGTCCTGCCCGACGGCACTTCGACGGTCGGTGGGCGCATCGAGACGGTCGGCAACGTGGCTACCTGTCCGAGCGGCGGCGGCACCGGTACCGGCACCGGCGCAACGAACGGCAGCAGCACAGCAGCGGGGTCGCTCTGCTCGTCGGGCGGTAGCGGCAGCAGCTCCGACCCGACCGTTCCTATCACGGTCACCCTCGACCGCACCCCCACGTTGGCCACCTTGGACGAGGCTCCGGTGAACGTCAACATCACAACGCAGAAGGCCCCCAACGTCTTAGCCGTGCCGGTGAACGCGCTCCTCGCGCTCCAAGGCGGCGGGTACGGCGTTGATGTGGTCACCGGCGAAACGAGCCATCTGGTCGGGGTCACCACCGGGCTCTACAGCGACAACCTGGTCCAGGTCAGCGGGTCCGGCATCAGCGTCGGAGCCCGGGTCGAAGTGCCGTCGTCGTGAACGTGACGGGCCCGATCCCGGTCCAGGAGGCCGCGCCGTTTGCACCGGTGCTCGAGCTGATCGGGGTGGTCAAGGAGTACCCGGGCGACCCAGCGGTCGTGGCCCTGGCCGGCCTCGACTTGCGTATCGACCAAGGAGAGCTGGTCGCCATCGTCGGCCCGTCGGGGTCGGGTAAGAGCACGCTGCTCCACGTGATGGGCACCCTGGAGCGACCGAGCCGCGGTGCGGTCCGGATCGCCGGAGAGGACACCTCGACGATGTCCGACACGCAGCTCTCGGGTCTGCGGGCGCGGCGCCTCGGTTTCGTGTTCCAGCAGTTCTTCCTCCTTGACGGCCTCAGCGTCCTCGACAACGTCGCCGAGGGCTTGCTCTACCGCGGCGGAGAGCTGGCCGATCGCCGCCGGCTGGCGCAGGTGGCGATCGAGCGGGTCGGGCTCGACCACCGCATGGGGCACCGGCCCAACCAGCTCTCTGGCGGCGAGCAGCAGCGCACCGCCATCGCAAGGGCCCTGGCCGGTCGCCCCGCCTTGGTCATGGCAGACGAGCCGACCGGGAACCTGGACTCGGCGACAGGGGCATCCATCCTCGATCTCCTCCGCGAGCTGCACCGCGAAGGCACGACCATCCTGGTCATCACCCACGACCACGAGGTGGCCGCGGTTATGGAACGGCGCATCGAGATCCGAGACGGGAAGATCATCGGTGACACGCCGACTGGCCTCTGACGCCGCCGGCTCCCGGCTGTCCCGGCGGGACCTGCTCCGCGTCGGGAGCCTCGGGCTGCGCAGCCGGCGAGCCCGGGCCTTGCTGTCCGCCCTTGGAATCAGCATCGGCATCGCCGCCATCGTCAGCGTGCTCGGCATCTCGCAATCGTCGGAGTCGGGCGTCCTCAAGGAGCTGGACCAGCTCGGCAACCTCATCACCGTGCAGGCCAGCAACACCGCCTTCGGCCAGCAGACCGAGTTGCCCACCACCTCCGAAGGCATGGTGTCGCGCATCGGACCGGTCACCAATGTGACCGAGCTGGGCGCCATCTCGAACACCTACGTGTACCGCAACTCCCTGGTCCCTACCATCGATACCAATGGCATCTCAGTCAGCGCGACCGATGCCGCGCTGCCGGCCACCCTCGGCGCCACCATCGCCCGCGGCACCTTCTTGAACGCGGCGACCGCTCACTTCCCCGCCGTCGTGCTCGGCGCGGAGACGGCCACCCTGCTCGGCATCGACAACCTGGCCGAGCCGAGTCAGGTATGGCTCGGCGGGCACTGGTTCACGGTGATTGGCATCTTGCAACCCGTGCAGCTGGTCTCCCAGATGGACTCCATGGCGTTCATCGGATTCCCCATCGCCGAGCACTACTTCGGCTTCGACGGCCACCCCACCGAGCTGTTCCTGCGCGCCGCGCCCGGCCAGGTCACCGCCGTGGCCGACGTCCTGCCCGCCACAGTGGACCCTGAGAACCCCTCGACCGTGGCGTGGAACCTGCCGTCGGACATCCTGAAGGCCGAAGTGGTCACCCAGGGGGCCTACAACGGCCTCTTCCTCGCTCTGGGCGCGGTAGCCCTTCTCGTCGGCGGCGTGGGCATCGCCAATGTCATGGTCATCTCGGTCCTCGAGCGGCGCTCCGAGATCGGCCTGCGCCGGGCGCTTGGCGCCACCCGGCGTCACATCGCCGAGCAGTTCCTGGCCGAGGCCGTGCTGCTGTCGGTCCTCGGCGGCGTGGCCGGCACCGTCATCGGCGTGGCTGCGACCGTCGTCTACGCCGTGAACCAGCACTGGACGGTCACGATCCCTTTGTTGGCTCTCTACGGCGGCGTGTTCGCTGCTTTGGTCATCGGTGTCATCGCCGGCCTGTACCCGTCGATACGCGCCGCCCGCCTCTCGCCGACTGAGGCGTTGCGCACGGTCTGATTGCCCGAACCGCATGGGCGACTCTGTCGAAGTCCCTCGCTGCCGAGGTGGCTCGACCTGCGACGTCAAAGGAGCGGCAAGGGGCATAATTGGGAGCGGGCCATCCGACCGTCAGTTCTGCTATCCGAATGCGGTCCTCACACCGCAAGAAGCCGGCAACGGATCGAGACAACACGGCCGTCGCTCTTTCTCCGGACGAGTGGCAAGCGAGCTTGCTGTGGGTTCGCTGACGGCGCACTGCCGGAATTGCTACGACGCAGCCCTCGAATCGAGCCCAGCTACCCGTTGCTCTTGGTATAAATACCAAATAGCATACGCAGTATGTACATCCAGCAAACAGACTGTAGGACGACACACCACTCTCCTGTAGCACTGCCGAGCGGCCGTCCGTGATCCGGACTCAGGATGAAGAAACAGCTCCGGGCCTTCACGGCGGGCAGCGGTCGTCTCGCCGCGTCCAGCAACGATTTGTAGTCCACCTTTGCTTGCTGGCCGCCTTGGCCGCATCGTTGGCAACGGCCACCCTTATTACCGAGGGCTTGCCCCACCTCGTAGTGGGCTCGGCATTCATGGGTCTCGTTCTGATCCACATCGTTCAGCGCCGCCACACGGTCGTGCGCTTGGCGGCGAGCCTCGGCCGGCCGCTCACCTGGTTCAAACGTCGCGGCCGCATGGCCTGGTCAGATCTTGTCCTGATCCTTTTGACCCTCAATGTGCTGATCTCGGGGATCTACGACCTCTCCACGGGCACTCAGGTCATCCTTCACCCGCGTTCGGTCGGAATCCCGTTCCGCGACATCGGGTGGCATGTCTCAGCTGCACTTCTCCTCGTTGCTTACCTCTGCGTGCACGTCACGCGCCGTTGGGGACGCATCCGCCGTTCTGTCATCCGTTGAGTCATTGATTGGTCACGATGTTGGTCGGATCAACCGACAATGGATTTGAGGAATCAGGTCGCGGACAACCTCAGCAGACCGACCAGCCGCGAATGCTGCAACGTGTAACGAGTACTGCAGCCCGGGAGTTTCAGTCCAAGACGGTTCTTCGGAACGAGCGGTGACGAACTTCATCTCGTGAGCCGAGCGCTGCTTCCGCTTCTAGCCACGGCGGCATCCCAAGAGCGACGATTCGGCTGCCACCTCTTAGATCTCGGATACCCACCTCACCGCCGGGCCGCCCGTGCGACTAAGCCGTCGATGACGACATCGATGGCGAAGCGAAATCGCCTCTCGCTGTCGCCGGCGACCATTTGGGCCGCGTACGTAGTGAGAAGGGGGAATCGGTCGCCAGGCAATCCCGCGAAGGTTGCGTGGATCTCGTCGACCATCGCGCCGTAGTCAGTTTCGTCGTTCTCGGAACGAGGGCGCCGCACATCGTCCTCGCTAGCGACCGCCGTGACGAGCAACACGAAGATGTCGCATGCCCAAGCGGCCTCTTGGGCTTCGAGCCCGCCCGCCATGACGATCCCGAGCAGGTTCTCGGTCAGGCGTAGAACCGCCTCGGTAGTCGGTGGATAGGCCAGGGTCATCGCCGCGATCCCTGGGTGGGCGACCAGGGCCTGATGCATGCGGTAAAGCAGTGAGTGCAGTTGCTCTCGCCAACGCGCAGGGTCCGGGACTTCGAGCTCGATCGTCGCGGTGATGCGATCGAGCATTGCTTGGAACAGGCCCTCACGGCCCGAAACGTAGACATAGAGGGAGGCGGCCCCAGTGTCCAGCGCTGTCGCCACTCTGCGCATCGTGACTGCCTCGAGACCGTCCGATTTCAAGATCGCGAGGGCTGTTTCGACGACGACGTCCTGGCTGAGCGGTGGTTTCGCCGGTCGGTCACGGGTCGAGCGACGACGGACGGAGGGTGTGGTCATGGGCGGAATCTCGGAAACGGGCATCGCTAGTCCGATTGTACTTGACCAGAACGCCGTTCGTCACGTACATTGTTCGTAACGAACAGCGTACGTAACCCGGCATCCGCCCGTTGCCCCTCAGGAGTCCAGTGGAAAGCACCTCCAACCCAGTTCGGTCGCAAGACGATGCTGGCAATCCGAGCACCGAGCCTTACCGCATGCGCTGGATCGTGGCCGCCGTCGTCCTGGCCTCGAATGTCATGGACCTGCTCGACGCCACCATCATCAACGTCGCTGCTCCCTCGATCCATCGTGACCTTGGGGGTGGCGCCACCACGATCCAGTGGTTGAGCGCGGGTTACACCCTCGCTTTTGCCGTCCTGCTCATCGCCGCCGCCAGACTGGGCGACATCCTCGGGCGGCGCCGGCTGTTTCTTGTCGGCTCAGCCGGATTCACCTTGTTCTCTGCTGCCTGTGCGATGGCGCCGAGCATCGGCGTGCTCATCGTCTTGCGCGCGCTGCAGGGGGCGTTCGGCGCGCTCATGATCCCCCAAGGCTTCGGCCTCATGAAGCAGGTCTTCACCGACGAAGCCGAAATGGGCAAAGTCATGAGCATGTTCGGCCCGGCAACGGGCGGACCGATGCTCGCCGCACCGATACTTGCCGGCGCTCTCATCGATGCCAACCTCTGGGGCATCGGGTGGCGTCTGGTGTTCCTCATCAACGTTCCGATCGGCCTGCTGACACTGGCGCTTGCCATCCGCTCACTTCCGCGCGGCGCCACTCACCCCGACGTAAAACTCGACATCGCTGGCGTCTGGCTCATTGGCCTGGCCTTGATTGCGATCATCTACCCCCTCATCCAGGGCCGAGCTGACGGCTGGCCCGTCTGGTGTTTCGCAATGCTCGCGGTTGGCGTGATCCTGCTCGTGGTCTTCGTTCGTCATGTGCGTCGTAGCAAGAATCCGCTCATCGTGCCGTCGCTGCTCACCAACCGCACCTACTTGAGCGGCACTGCGGTCGTGCTGTCGCTCTTCGGCGCCTTCGGCGGACTGCTGCTCTGCGTTTCGCTCTACGGTCAGCTCGGTGAGGGTTGGTCGCCAATCCATGCCGGCTTGACATTGATTCCAATGGTCGCGGGAATGATTCTCGGGATGGTCGTGTCGTCGGCTCTCGTCAGCCGACTCGGACGCCATCTCCTCCATATCGGAATCGCGCTCATCGCGGTCGGTACAGCCATCCTCGCCCTAGTTCTCAACGGTGTGCATTCCGCCTCGAGCTGGGATCTGCTCCCCGGCCTCTTCTTCATCGGCGCTGGAGTCGGTGCAAGTATCGGACAGTTGTTCCAGTTCATCCTGACCAGCGTGAACATGGACGAGGTCGGGTCGGCTTCAGGCGTGATGGAGGCCGTACAGCAACTCTCGACTGCACTCGGTGTTGCGGTTCTGGGCACCATCTTCTTCGCTACCTTTGAACACCACCCTCCGACCGAAGCATTGCGAGTGACGGCATGGGTTTGTCTGTTACCGCTGGTCGTTGCTTTCGCCCTCGTCTTCCGGCTGCCGATGCAGCCGCGAGAAGAAGCGCACTAACTCCCAAAGAGCGAGTTCTCGAGCGACTCAAGCTGACTGAGAACCGAACTCTCGGGTGGGCCGCCAGACAAAGCGCCGGTTGACGGGAACCTGGAGATCCGCCTGCGTGGCTATCGAAGGAGATCGTGCCGGCGAGCCCGAGCGACTAAATCGGCTGGGGCAACTCGAAATTTTATTCGAGTGGCCGGCTGCCAATTCCCTTCGGCTCCCTCCCGGCGAGCACCCAGCCGATGACGGTGGCGGCAGCAGGCATCGCAATCAAAATGAAGAAGAGGTTGTTCCAGGGAACATGATTGATGACGTCCGACACGCCTCCTTCAAGGGTGTTTGTGCGGAACCAGCCTAAGAGACCGACGTAAGCGGCCACAGTCCCGAGGAGCGCACCCGAGAACGCCAGGCCGCCCGCCGTTACTGCTGTAAGGCTGCGCCGCGTACGAGAGCTGGCGCCGGCCGCGGTCAGAGTCCGCAGATCGCCTGCCGTCTCACTCCGGATGAGCCCCACGCTCATGGCGAGCACGCCCAACGCAAGGGCAATCCCGAAGACGGTTGCCCAATTCACGATCTCGGAAGAGGTCGGCTCGTCGTTCTTCGATTCGATGGTCAAGTCTCCGGCCGCCGCCAACGAGTTGGCGCTTGTGAGCTGGGCCTGGGTGATCGCGCTGTTGGCAAGGACCATCCAGCCGCCGAGACCGGCCTGGTCTGCGATATGCAACCGGTGCAGCGCGTTCTCGGTGACAACCGTGTTCGGGGCTGACGTCCCAATCGGAAGCCGGCCCTCTTCTTGCACCACCGGGTGGGCGAGGCAGGAGGCGGGCTGGCATGCGTTCGTGGAGTTGCCGCCGGCTCCGAGACCCTGGAAGCCCGAGCCATCCTTGCCGCCGCCGCCGTAGGTCAGTTGCACGCCGGAACCGGAGAGCCCGGACCGTGAGCTGAGAACGTCGACATCGGAGGGGATGGACCGCGGATTGATTCCATACGCCCGCAGCAAGGCAGGAGTCGCGACATAGATAGGACCGTTCCACTGCCGGCCATCTGCACTTGGATTTTGCAGGCCGACCGGTGCATTGTCGAGCTCCACGACATGGGTTGCCCCGACGGCCGAGGCGATGGAGTGCACGGTCGCCACTTGTGCGGAGAGGCTCGGGGGCTGCTGTGCCGGCTGCGTTTCCCCGCCGGGGCCGAACGTGGGGCCGGTCGGAGGCGTGTAGACGTTGAGGGTGTTCGCCGCCATGTTCGGACCGACATAGTCGAAAACGTTGGCATAGCGGGCCGCCGCCACGGCGCAGACGATCACGGCAATCATGATGCCGAGGCCGATCGCGGAAAGCGCCGAACCGGAGCGAGCTCGGTAGCGAGCCATATCTCGCAGCGGTAAGCGGATAGCGATGGGGGAGCGACCACCCAACCGGGCGAGGAGGGCCAAGAAGAAGGGCGAAATCAGGATGATTCCGGCAACCAACGCAATCAACCCCGGAACGAGCCAGATCACGCCGCCGCCATTCGCCGAGGCGCCTGAAATCGAGAACATGACGAACCCGATGAAAAGAGCGATCACCCCGGGGACGAGTGAGCGGTGGATCTGACGTGGCGGTGCCGGGCGCCCCGCAAGGGCGCTGACGACCGGCATTCTCGTGATTGCACGCGCGGGATAGCTCGCTGCGAAGAAGGTCGCAACAACCGCGAGCACCATGGCGGGCACGATGACGTTCCACGGCAGCGCGAGAACTCCAATGACGTGGTGCGCATCCTGCTCGTTGGTAGGCCGATAGAGCAGCCACGCCAGCAAACCGATCACGAAGCCGACGATCGCGCCGGCTGCTCCGACGATCACCCCGTTCGACTCGAGGACGAGGCGAACGTTACGGTCTGTGGCTCCCATGGACTCGAGCATTCCGAGGGAACGCATACGGCGCTGGGCCAACACCGTGAAGCCGCCGATGGACACCAGGGCGATCAGGAGCATGCCGACCGTGGCCAGGGCTAGGACGACCGTCGCAGGATTGATAATGTTGCTGTTAGCCGCGTCAGGGGTCGTGACAAACCCCGGAATATCCTTGCTGCCCGGGCGTGCGTCGAAGAGAACGCTCACCTGCGTCGGGTCGGCCACCCCTCCCGGTGGCACCAGCGCGAACTCGTCCAAGAGACTTTGGGGGTTCTGCACGATGCCGACGACCGTCTTGCCGCCCTGCGGCCAAGTGTCACCGACCTGAAGATTGAGTTTGGATGCCAGTCCCGGCGTCAACGCAATCTCGTGAGGCCCGCTGGGGTAGTGACCCGACAGCAGCTGCAGCATTGGCTTGCCGTAGGGCCCCGTCGGATCCTGGGAACGGAGCTGATAGGTCTGCGTCGAGCCGGGGATGGAAATGGTCTCGTTCTCGATCACCTGAACGACGCCGAAGCGATGCTCCAAGAGAGCAATTTGAGAGTCGACGTAGGGCAGGCTGTTTTTGGGCGTCTTGGCCGAAGGATTCGACAGATTGAACGTCGCAAGATCATGCGCCGTGCCGTAGCCTGCGTTGGCCGGTGGAGGGGTGTTGACCGCAACCGCGGAGCCCACGACAACCGCAGCCACGGCCACGATGATCAAGAGCAGGATAAGTAACTGTTGCCGCCATTCCCGTGCGAAGAGTCGCCAGGCCCAACGGACCATTGCGCGGCGCGCCGCGACGCCTCCACTGCTCGGAGGGGGGCCGGACTGCGTTGCCGGTCGTTCGAGAAGGCCGACGCTCATTGCTGGGGAAGCTCCGCAAGAAAGTCCTCAGGGTTCGAGGCGGTTTGCGTGTGGTCGACGGTTCGGCCGTCGCGCAGGAATATGACCCGGTGGGCCCACGAAGCGAGCTTGGCGTCGTGCGTGACGACAATCGCAGCCAAACCTCGCTGACAGGCCGCCAGGATCAGCCGCATGACGGATTCAGCGTTCGTCGAGTCAAGCGCTCCCGATGGCTCGTCCGCCAGCAGGAGCTGACGCCCGCCCACGACGGCACGTGCGATTGCGACACGCTGGCGCTCACCACCCGAAAGTTGGTCGGGATAGTGCGCAGCTCGATCCTGCAGCCCAAACTCCTCGAGGGATTCCTTCGCCCTCGCTTGAGCCTTGCGGGCCGAGACACCGTCGAGCTCCAGAGGGAGGGCGACATTCTCAATCGCGCTGAGCCCGGCGAGCAGGTTGTAGTCCTGAAATACGTAACCGATGGACCGGCGACGCAGTTGCGCCTTGGCATTGCGCGACATCGAGGAAAGGGGGCGACCGCCCACGTAGACCTCGCCGCTCGAGGGATCTTCCAGGCTGCCGGCAATCGTCAGCAGCGTGCTCTTGCCAGAACCGCTGGCGCCCATGACCGCAACGAGAGACCCTTCTTCGACCACGAGGTCGATCCGGTCCAAGGCGCGCACCTCGGTGGCACCTTCTCCGTAGACCTTGGAGATGTCACGTAGTTCGAGATAGCTCATGCTGAGGTTCCACCTTGTGCTCGGTAGTCGGACGTGAGAACCGTGGCGGGGCAGATGCATCGCCATGTGCCGCTGTACGTTTCGGGCCTGCTAGGTAGCATACGCAGTATAGTATACCCAGTATCGTAGGCTTTCAAGAGAAAGATCTCGGCCTGAATGACCTGAACTGCGGAGGACTCAGGCCGGGGCCAACGGTCTCTTTGGGATGAGTCGCTCAATCTGGGTTCCAACGAAGACCGCGATGAACTGAACTCTCAGCCAACTCGAGCTGGCCGACTGCGTCGGCCTGCGCCGAGATCGCGTCGTCGTCCAACGGGTCGGGGAAAATCCCAACTCAACCCGCACGCAATGCCTCAGGGGAATCGGGTGCAGCGGCGCGATCACCGCGCAGCCAACGACAGACAGACGCCTCCTCTACGTCGTCGGACGAGTCCGTCGAGCCGGACGTGCAGTCCAGCGTCGTGTAGGTAATCCCATTGAGCCTCTTGGCCAGAGGTGTTGTGACGTGACCCCGCACTGGGCGCGGCGCGCAAGATAGGCCTACGGAGATTCCCCTGGGGAGGCACTGGGATCGCCATAACAGAAGGGCCTCAGATCTGTGAATCGACTGGGCGACCCTCCATATCGACGATTCTCGAGTCCAAGGTTCGTCGGGAAGGAACCGCCCCGAGCGCGACAGTTCCGTCAAGGTTCGTCGATCCACCCGGCCCGTCCGTGGCGACGCTTCGGGGTTGGCGTCCTTGGTCGCCCCAACGAGGAACGTCTGACCTTCCCCGAATTCCTGAGGAGGGGTCTCTAACATCGCACCGAGGAGCCGGTCGAAAGGGGTGCACATGGCGTCCGGGCTCTACAGGTTGGGGAGATGGTGCTTCCGCCACCGCGCCTTGGTACTGGTCGCATGGTTGGTTGTTCTCGTGGCAGTGGCGGTTCTGGCCACCACCTTCAAACAGCCGACGAGCACCTCCTTCACGATCCCCGGCACTCAATCTCAGCAAGCCCTCGATCTGCTGAACGAGAAGTTCCCCGGGACGGGCGGGACGCAGGCTCAAGTGGTCTTCTCCGTGCCGTCACCGGAGACACTGACCGACTCGTCCCATCGTCAGGCCATCGAAACCACGCTGGCGCAGCTGCGCAAGGACCCTCAGGTCGTGTTGGTGACCGATCCTTTCCAGGCGGGCACGGTCTCAAAGGATGGTCGGATCGCCTACGCGACCGTGGCCTACCCAGTCCCCGTGGGGAGCGTGACGACGGCCGCGAGAAACGCACTTCTCGACTCGGGCGGTCCGGCCAAGGCCTCCGGGATCGCCGTCAACTTCGGCGGCCAGGTGGCCCAGGCCAGCACAACAAGCGACACCGAGTCGATCGGGATCCTCGTCGCGTTCATCATCCTCCTGGTCGGCTTCGGGTCGGTCTGGGCCAGTCTGCTGCCCCTCGTCGCGGCCATCGTCGGGGTTGCCGTGACGGATCTCAGCCTCTTGGCGCTCACGGCCCTCGTGAGCGAATCGAGCACGACGCCGATTCTGGCTCTCATGATCGGGCTGGCGGTCGGCATCGACTACTCGCTGTTCGTCATGAACCGGTACCGCCAGTTCCTGATCGCCGAGATGAGCAGCGAAGAGGCCGCGGCCCGAGCAGTCGCGACCTCGGGGTCCGCTGTGTGCTTCGCGGGCCTGACCGTGCTGATCGCCCTGGTTGCCCTCGCCATCGTCAACATCCCCTTCCTCACGGTGATGGGACTCGCTGCCGGTGGAGCCGTTGTCGTCGCCGTGTGCGTGGCGACGACCCTGGTCCCCGCGTTGCTGGGCTTCCTTGGAACGCACACCGTGCGCAGTCGGTGGGCCAAGGCGAAGATCGCCAAGGCCGAGACGCCCGGATTCGTACCGCTCTCGCGGCGCTACGTGGGTCTGCTGAAGCGGGCACCCGTGATCGTGACCGTGGTCGGCGTGATCGTTTTGCTTTTCGTGGCGGCCCCGTTCATGCACATGCGACTCGGGCTCCCCGATGCCGGGTCGCAACCCACGAGCGAGACGACCAGGCGTGCCTACGACCTGATCTCAGAGGGATTCGGTCCTGGGGCGAACGGCCCCCTCCTCGTCGTGGTCTACGCGCCCGGTGGAGCCACGCCGAAGCAGGTCAAGGCCTTCACGAACTACTACACCCAGGAGAAGGAGCACCCGCCTCCGAGCATCGCGTCCATTGGGAATCCGATCATCAACTCGGCCAAGGACGTCGCCCTCATTACGATCATCCCCACGACGGGTCCTAACGACCCCGCCACAGCCCAACTCATCAGCGCCATTCGTCAGGTCGCCACGGTGGGCCAGCAGAAGTACGGCCTGGAGACCTTTGTCACCGGCCAGACCGCCCTGAACGTCGACATCTCGGCCAAGCTCTCGTCGGCGTTACCGCCCTATCTCGCCGTCATCATCATCTTGTGTGTGCTGATTCTGCTGCTGGTCTTCCGCTCGCTACTCGTCCCCCTTACGGCCGTCGCCGGGTACGTCCTCAGCGTTCTCGCCGCGTTCGGCGCGGTCACCTACGTCTTCCAAGAGGGACATTTCGACAGTCTCTTCGCCATCGCCACGCCGCAACCGGTGCTGAGCTTTCTCCCCATCATCCTGCTCGGCATCCTTTTCGGCCTCGCCATGGACTACGAGATGTTTCTCGTCTCCCGCATGCGCGAGGAGTACGTCAAAGGGGATGCCGTCGCGGCCGTGGGAGATGGCTACGAGGGCAGCGCCAAGGTCGTGGCCTCGGCCGCCATCATCATGATTTCCGTCTTCGCCAGCTTCATCTTTTCTCCGGACCCGACGACGAAGTCTCTTGGCTTCGGGCTTGCGCTTGGCGTCCTGATCGATGCCTTCATCATTCGCATGACTGTGATTCCCGCCACCATGTACCTCTATCGTCGGGCGGCCTGGTGGCTGCCGCGCTTCCTCGGTCGGGTTCTGCCGGAGATCGACATCGAGGGACAGAATCTGGGCATCCCGTCCGAGTAAGCGAGGCCCTGGGCACGCATCACGGAGCCAGAAGCGCCCCGTCGCCGACGGCCCGCAAGACCCGCCCCTTCACCCCATCGCACGCCTTGTCACATCCCGGCGCCGCCCCGTGTCATGACACCGATGGCCGCGGCGAGAGGATGGCTGAAATGGGCGACGACACGGACCAGGGGCAATGGCTGGCCGAGCGGTTCGAAGACTACCGGCCGCACCTTCGGTCCGTGGCGTACCGCATGCTGGGTTCCCTGACCGAAGCCGACGATGCCGTGCAGGACGCATGGGTGCGATGCAGTCGGGCCGGGTCTGATGGAGTCGAAAACCTGGGCGGCTGGCTCACCACGATCGTCGCTCGGGTCTCCCTCAACATGCTGCGGTCCCGCACGACCCGGCGGGAAGATCCGCTGTCCGTCCACGTCCCCGACCCGGTCGTGCAGATGCACGACGATCGGCAACCTGAAGACGAGGCGCTGTTGGCCGACTCTGTCGGGCTCGCCTTGTTGGTGGTGCTCGACACGCTCGCACCGGCCGAGCGCCTCGCCTTTGTTCTCCACGACATGTTCGACCTGCCCTTCGACGAGATCGGGTCAATGGTCGACCGGTCACCCGAAGCAGCCCGTCAGCTGGCCAGCCGGGCTCGGCGGCGGGTGCGGGGCGCCGGGCCACCGTTCAACGACGTCGATCGCGCCCGGCAACGCCAAGTTGTGGACGCATTCCTCTCGGCCGCTCGAGGCGGTGATTTGGCCGCGCTCGTCGGCCTACTCCACCCCGGCATCGTGTTGCGCATCGACGCCGGCCCCGGCGCCGGCCCGGGCCATGTATCCGCCTCCATGCTCATCGAGGGTGCCGACGCCGTGGCCGAGCAGTCGAATGCCGGGCTGCGCTCTGTCCTGAACCTCCCCACCGTCAGGCTTCAGCCCGTGCTGGTCAACGGTGCCGCCGGCGTCATGGTCTCGCGCAACGGCCAACTGGTCTCGGTCATGGGCTTCACCATCTCCGAGGGCAAAATCACCGAGATCGACTCCCTGGCCGACCCCGCTCGATTGGAGCGGGTGGCCCGGGCTCTCGGGGCCAACGGGCCCGATGACGGTCCAGCCTGACCCGCCCGGACCTGCGGTGTCCGCCCAGGGACCGGTAGCGTCTGGTGTGCGCACCACGTAGCGCAACGAACCTGGGGAGGAATCCGTGGAGACCGAAGCCGCCATCCTGTGGGAACGCCACGGCGACTGGAGCGTCGAACCCATCGAGCTCGATCCGCCCAAAGAGGGTGAACTGCTCATCCGTCTTGCCGCGTCAGGGATGTGTCACTCCGACGAGCACCTGGTCACGGGCGACATGCCGGTGCCTTTGCCCGTCATCGGCGGCCACGAGGGTGCCGGCATCGTCGAAGAGGTCGGGCCGGGGGTCAAAGGCCTCAAGCCCGGCGACCACGTCGTCCTGGGCTTCATCCCCGCCTGCGGCACGTGCCCGTCCTGCGCAACCGGCCACTCGAACCTCTGCGATCAAGGCGCCATCCTGATGTCCGGGCGCCAGATCGACGGCACTTCCCGCCACCACGCCCGCGGGCCAGGACGTCTCGGCGATGGTCTGCCTCGGCACCTTCTCCAAGTACACGGTCGTCAACGAGGCCTCCTGCGTCAAGATCCTCGACGACTACCCGCTCGACAAGGCCTGCCTCATCGGGTGTGGCGTCACCACGGGCTGGGGTTCGTCCGTCTACGCGGCGGACATCAAGCCGGGTGAGAACGTCGCCGTGATCGGCATCGGTGGCATCGGTGCCGCGGCACTCCAGGGTGCACGGTTGGCCGGCGCCGAGATGATCTTCGCCATCGACCCGGTCGAGCTCAAGCGCACCCTGGCCCCAACTTTCGGCGCCACCCACGTCGCCCCGTCGGTCGAGGAGGCCAAGGCGCTCATTGAGCAGGAGACCTGGGGCCACATGTGCGACAAGGTCATCTGTGCCATGGGGGTCGGCCGCGGCTCCATGATGGAGTCGATCCTGGGCCTCACCGCGAAGCGGGGACGGGTGGTCGTCACCAACATTCATCCGATGCTCGAGATGGAGGCGACGATCAACCTGATGCAGCTTACGATCCTCGAAAAGCAGATCGTCGGGAGCATCTTCGGCTCGGCCAACATCCACGCCGATATCCCCAAGCTGCTCAAGATCTACCGGGACGGCCAGCTCGACCTCGACTCGATGGTCACCAACACCTACAAGCTGGGCGACATCAACCAGGGCTACCAGGACATGCGGGATGGCAAGAACATCCGCGGCGTCCTGGTCTACGACGACTGACCCAGGCTCGAGCGCAATCGGGGGCAGGACGGCCGTCGTCGGCTCAGCTGGCGTGTGACACGGGCGTCGTCGCCCAGATGTTGTTGCAGCGCTCGCACACCTCGTCGGGCACCACGCCGGCGCGGATGAGGACGACCGAACGTCATGCAGCCCAAGCAGATGGCGAAGGCGGACTCGAGGAACGCCGCGCAGCCCAGCAGCGCCAGCATCACTTCGGCCGCCGTCCACTCGCCGAGGATGGTCAAGATGAGCGCGGTGAGTGAGAAGGCCACACCCATCGCTTGCGCGAAGCGCTTGGGTGGCCCCGCCACCGGCCGTTCCGGCAGACCCAGGCGCGGCGTGATCACGCGGGTCACCAGCTGACCGAGCGGGCTGAGGCTGGGCCCGGTGAGGACGCGGGCCACAAAGCCGTACGCGATGACCGCTGCCGCCCAGTGCAGGTCGAAGGCGATCGTGAGCACAACCATGACCACCACGCCGCCCGCCACCAGCCGGGCGGAGATCTCGTTGACCGGATTGGGGAAGGAGAAGAGCGCCCGCAGCCTGCTCTCGGGCTGGCCGCGACCCCGGGCTGGTGCGCTCGCGACCGCGTCATCCCTGGGCATCACCTGGCCTCCTTCCGAGAATCGTAGAACTCAGACCAGGTTAGTCGGGTATTGGGCGATCGCCGCCTGGGCTCGGAGAAATGGGCGCCCCGCAGGGGAGTCGGCCCGAGGCTTTGCGAGGCCGGCCGGGCTATGACCGCCGGAACCGGCTGCGGCGGGGGTGGCCCCACGTAGCGGGCGGCCGGGCGAATCAGCCGGTTGTGCGACGCCTGCTCCATCACGTGGGTGCACCAGCCGATGGTGCGGCCGGCGGCAAAGGTCGGGGTGAACATCTCACGCGGTATCCCGCAGGTGTGCATGACGACGCCCGCATAGAACTCGACGTTGGTATAGAGCTGTCGGCCCGGCTTCAGCTCGGCCAGGACCTCGACCGTGGTGCGCTCGACTGATTGCGAGAACTCCACCAGTGGTCCGCCCAGCTGTTCGGTGACCGAACGCAGCAGGAGCGAGCGCGGGTCGTCCGTCTTGTACACGCGGTGACCGAACCCCATGATCCGCTCGCCCCGCTCAATGGCGTTGCGCACGTAGGCCTCGGCTCGGTCCGGCGTCCCGATGGCATCGAGCATGTCCAGGGCGCGGCTCGGTGCGCCGCCGTGGAGCGGACCGGACAGCGCTCCGATGGCAGCCACGATCGCCGCCCCGAGGTCGGCCCCGGTCGATGTGACCACCCGCGCCGTGAAGGTCGACGCGTTGAACCCGTGATCGATGGTCAGCACCATGTACTGCTCGATCGCCCTGGCGTGGACCGCGCTGGGCTCCTCGCCCGTCAGCATGAAGAGGTAGTTGGCCACGAAGCCGAGGTCGGCCCGCGGCTCGACGGGCTCGAGGCCCTCGCGCAGCCGATACGTGGTGGCCAGGATGGTCGGAACCACGGCGCAGAGCGTGAGGCATTGCTCGGCCAGCTCGTCCGCTCCGATGTCGTGGGTCGGGCGCCAGCCCAGCTCCGCACCGAGCAGCGAGACTGCGGTCCGCAACACGTCGAGCGGTGCGCCGCGTTGCGCGATGGCCGGCAACAGCGTGTGCAGACCGGCCGGCAGCGACCGGCGTCGCCGCACCACCTTGGCGAAGGCGGCGGACTCCGTCGACGTCGGGGAGCACGCCCTTGAAGAGCAGGTACCAGACGTCTTCGAGGCTGCGCTTCTCGGCCAACTCGACCGCCGAGTATTCGCGGTAGTGGTAGAAGCCCTCCTGACCGCGCACGTCGCCAATGGTGGTCTCGGCCACCACCACGCCCTCGAGTCCGGGTGGTACGTCGTTGCTGGTCTCGGTGGCCGGGCGGATGCGGGCCACCCCCATCAGGTCGCGCAAGGAGACGACGCCAACGCAGCGATCGCCGTCGACCACGGGGAGGTGCCGGTAGTGGTGCGACGTCAGGCTGGCCCAGGCCGCGTCCACGCGCTCGTCCGGCCCGAGAACATCGGGCCGGTCCGTCATCCAGAGCCGGACGGTCTCGTGGTCGGGATCGGCCGAGGCGGCCGCCGCACGCAGCAGGTCGCGTTCGGTCAGGATGCCGACGACCTTGCCTTGATCGGTGACCACGACCGACCCGGTCTCGGCCGTCTGCATCACTGAGGCGGCGGATGTCAGCGTGTCGTCCTGCCGCGCAGGTCACAGCGGGTGAAGTCATGAGATCGCGCACGATGGTTTCCATGACATTCCACTATGCCTGGACAATCGTGCGTCTGTAAATGTTGATCAAGTCAATGTAAAGTCGCCACGCATGGATCGCATGCTGACCAGCGAGGAGGCGGCGCGACGCCTCGGGGTGAAGGTGTCCACGCTCTACGCCTACGTGAGTCGAGGGCTGCTCGTGTCCCAGCCGGACCCGGTTCGCCGGGGCAGCCTTTTCGACCTCGACCAGGTCGAGGCGTTGGCGACCCGGAGCCGGGGCGGGCGCCAGACAGCCACTCGGATGGCCACCATCACGACGGGCGTGACGCAGCTCAACCAGGAGCTGGGCCCGATCTATCGGGGGCACCTGGCTACCGAGCTGGCGAGGGAGTGGCCGTTCGAAGATGTGGCTGAGCTGCTCTGGCAGTCGGAAGGCGGCGGCGATTGGCGCGCTCCCGATCTCGGTCCCTGCCCACTCTTTGCGACCTTCGACCGCATGCGCTGGGCGCTCGTGATGTGCGGTGCCAGCGATCCCCTTCGCTCGGACCGTCGGCCGCCCGCCATTGCCGTCGCGGCGCGCCGGGCGACGGCCGCCCTGGCCGAAGTGGTCGGCCCGCCCCCCGACGGCGGCGATCGGGAGCGGTCGATCGCCGCCCGGCTGGCGGCACGCCTGACTGGCACGACAGCGCCGCTTCCGGTGGCCGCGGTGAACGCGGCGCTCGTGCTCTTGGCCGATCACGAGTTGGCCACGTCGACCATGGCCGTGCGCATCGCCGCGTCCGTGCGGGCCGATCCCTACGACGCCTTTCTGGCCGGATTGGTGACGTTGGCCGGTCCGCTCCACGGAGGGGCAAGTCAGCAGGCCTACGAGCTACTGGCGATGGCGGAACGGGACGGCGCGGCCCGCGCCCTCGACGACGTGCTGCGCGACCGTGGCATCGTCCCCGGCTTCGGCCACACCGTCTACAAGAGCGGCGATCCGCGCTTCGAGTCGCTGCTGGCGCTGGCCGAACCACTCCTGAGCGAGGAACGGCGGGCTCTGCTCCGAGAGGTCATGGACATCGCGGCGGCCAATGACGTCCCGCTGGCCAACTGCGATTTGGCCCTGGCTGCCTTGAGCTGGGGGACGGGCATGCCGCCTGACACGGGTCGCACTCTCTTCGCCGTGGCGCGCATTTCCGGGTGGGCGGCGCACTACATGGAGGAGCTCAACGAGCGTGCGCTTCGTTTCCGCGCCCGCGCCGTCTACAGCAGCACGTGACCGGTTGGCAGCAGGTGCCGATGGTCAGCCGGCCCCGATGACGATGGCCGAGGGGTGCCCGCCCAGATGCAACGGCTTGCCCACCTTGCCGGTCGCCAGCGTCACCGGGATGACGGAGCCCGCCTGCTGTGTCACCCAGGCCACGGACCCGTCAGCCGTGAGGGCGATGCCCTGGGCGGCATTTGGCAGGGCGATCGCGGGCCCCACCGCCAGGCCCAGTGCGTTCACGGTCACCGGCACTACGCCGGCCCCGCCGCAGACGTAGGTCGTCGCGCCCGAGGGCGCCACCGCCATCGCCGTCGGGTTGAGCGGGATCGGAACCGGCCTTGCCCGGCTGGAGCGTCGAGGCGTTGATCGGGGTGACCGTGCTGTTGGAGAAGTTGCCCACCAGCAGCTGTCCCGCTGCGACGGCCACCGTCTCTGGCTCCGGACCAACGGCGATCGGCCCACCCGCCTGCAAAGTCGACACGTTGATCGGGGTGATCTGGTTGCTGCCGAAGTCGGCCACGAAGGCCGTCGCTCCCGCCGTACCGACGGACACGGTGACGGCCACCGGCTCGTCGCCCACGGCGATGGGCTTGCCCGCTCGCCACGTCCCCAAGTCGACCGGGGTGACGCTGTTCGAGTCCATGTTGGTCACGAGCGCGATGCCATCGTTTCGGGTCCCGCCCGGGGCGATCGCCACCGCGTTGGGTTCCACGCCGACGATGGCCGAGTGCAGGACGGCGTGGGTGGTTGGGTCGATCTCCGAGAGCGTGTCGTTGCCCTGGGTCACGACAAGGAGGCCGCGGTCGCCCGCCGTGTAGGCGAACGCGGAGGGAAGAATGCCCACGGGGACTTGCGGCCGGACCTTGCGCGTCGCCACGTCGACCGGCGTGATGTTGGACCCGGGCAGTGTCACCGAGGCGTCGGTCGCCACCCAGGCCACGTCTCGGGTGGAGGCACTGCCGGCCGGCGACGAGGTGCAGGCCGCCAGGAGAGGTGTGGTCAGGACCAGGGCGGCGGCCACGACCACGGCGCGCGCTCGGAGAGGGACGTCTCAGAGCGTCGGAAGGGCTTCGTCGCGGTTCGGGTCGTCGCGGCTTGGGTCGTCGACAGGGGAGTGATGGGCGGGGTCATGGTCGTGCGCGTGGTGAGCTCCGTCAGCCTCGGGCGCACGCCGCGCCGGCGGGACGATCGGCCGCGCTCCATCCGCTGGCCTCGCCGGCGGGCCAGAAGTCGCCGGTGACGGGTCCTGCTCGTAGGCGACGGGTGCGGGGTGGCCAGCGGCAAGGGCGCCGAGCGCATCGAGCAGGGCGGTGACGTCGTCGCCCGTGGTGCCCAGCCCGCAGCTGGCCCGGACCGCACCGGGGATGCCGCTGCGGTCGCCCCGGCAGCACGGCCTCGCGGGCCTCGGCGATGCCGGCGCCGCCGACACCGAGCAGGCGGATGAGGTACGGATGCGCGCAGAAGCAGCCGTGGCGTACGCCGATGCCGAACTCGGCGCTCAGCCGGGCGGCGACCAGCGCGTGGTGCATCCCGGCGACGAGGAAGGAGGCCACGGCGAGGGTGTCGGCGCCGGGCGGCGGACCGAGCACCGAGACGCCGTCGATGGCGCGCAGCCCGTCGTGCAGCTCGGCCCGAGAGCACGCGTCTCGTGCGACTCGATGGCGTCCCAGCCGATGCGCTCGAGCTCGTCCATCGCCGCGCCGAAGGCCACCGCTCCGACCACGTTGGGCGAGCCCGCCTCTTCGCGCTCGGGCGGTTCGGTCCAGATCACCTCGTCGAGGTCGACCAGGTCGACCGCCCCACCGCCGGCCAGGAACGGATCACCTTCGGCGAAGGTCCGGCGCGGCCCGATCAGCGCACCAGCACCGAACGGCGCGTAGAGCTTGTGCCCGCTGAAGGCGATGTAGTCGGGCCACGGCGGGAGGGGGCGGTGCGGGGCGAGCTGGGCCGCATCGAGCAGCACGGGGATGCCGCGCTGGTGGGCTTCGGCACAGATCTCCTCGACCGGCGGGCAGCCAGCCGGTGACGTTCGACGCGCCGGTCATGGCGAGCAGGGCGGGGGTCGGGCCGTCATCGAGCACGGCCACCACGTCGGCCGTGGTGAAGGTGCCCTCGGGCCCGCACTCGACCCAGCGCCGTTGCGCGACCCGGGCCCAGGGCAACAGGTTGGCGTGGTGCTCGACCACCGTGGTGGCGACGACGGCGTCGGGCCCGAGGCGCAGGCGGTAGGCGAGCTGGTTGATGGCCTCGGTGGTGTTGCGCACGAGCACGACCACGTCGTCGGCGTCGGGATGACGGTGGGCGAACCGGTAGGCGCTGGCCCGCGCCGTCCTCGTAGTCGGCCGTGGCCCGGCGCGACTTGTAGCCCGCACCGCGATGCACGCTCGAGTACCAGGGCAGGAACTCGGTGACCCGGTCGGCCACCACCTGGAGGGCGGGCGTGGAGGCGCCGCAGTCGAGGTCGCGGTACGGCCGCTCGGTGCCATCGAGGCAGGGCACCGGCACGTGCGCGCCGACGAGGGGAGCGACGGCGGCTTCGGGTGTCACGGCCGACACACTACGGAGTGCGACCGCAGGTCCGGTGGCCAGGCCGGGAGAACAGGCGTGACTCTGGACAGACCCGGCTCCGAAGGGTCCCGCAGAGGACTGGCTCGGAGAGGACCGGCCCGGTAGAGGACAGGACGGCTCAGGGCAGGACGGCGGTCTTCTCCGCTTCGCGCCGGCGGGCGGTCAGGACGACGATGTCGTCGGCGCTGCGGCCGTCCGACGTCATGGCGTCGATCACGAAGTCGGCCACCACGCCGGGGTCGTCGGCCGGTGCCGCGCCCAGCGACGACTCGAGGGCGGCCAGCCGGTCGTCGAAGTGGATGCCGCGCCGCTCGAACGAGGCCGTCGGTGAACATGACCAGGCAGCCGTCATCGAGCAGGAACGTGTGGTCCTTGTAGCGGCAGGGCTGCACGCCGAGTGGCGGTGCCGGGGGCACCAGCAGCTCCGTGGCCTGACCGTGGTTGCGGATGTGCACCGGTGGCGGATGGCCGGCCGACGAGAACGAGATCACTCCGGTCGAGCGGTCCAGCACGCCGACGAGCGCGGTGGCCAGGCGCTGCTCGGCGCCGAGGAGGCAGAACTGGTTGAGGCGCTCGAGCGCCTTGCCCGGCGAGCGCTCCTCGAGCAGGAGCATGCCGAGCGTGCGGCGCAGGTGGCTCATCGTCTTGGCCGCGCTCAGGTCGTGCCCCTCGACGTCACCGACCACGAGAGCCACCAGGTCGTCGGTGATCGGCACCACGTCGTACCAGTCGCCGCCCACCTCGTGGCCGGCCGAGGCGGGCCGGTAGCGCGCCGCGAGCGTCCCACCCGACCACGGCCGGGATGGCGTCGGGCAGGAGGTTGCGCTGGAGCTCGTGGGAGATCCGGCGTTCGCGGTCGTAGGCCCGGGCCCGGCTCACCACCGAACCGACCTGCTTGGCCAGCTGCTCGGCCAGGTCGAGGTCCTTCTCGGAGAAGCGCCGGCCCGAGCCGCACGACACGAGGGAGACCGTGCCGATCACCTCGCCCTCGCGGGTGCGCAAGGGCACCGTCATGTACGAGCTGTAACCCGAGCTCCTTGAGGATGGAGTAGTGACGCGTGTCGCGGCAGGCCGCCTGGAGGAACTCGTCGGACATTTCGGCACTCCACATGGAGTGGCCGGTGCGCATCACCTGCATGATCGGGTCGTTGCCCGAGCCGAGCGGGGCGTACCAGCTCTTGAGCTCCTCCGCCAGCGGTCGCTTGGCCGGATCGGCGTGCCAGGCGGCCATGCGGCGCATCTGCTTGTCGTCGTCCTCGAGGTCGATGAGGCAGAGGTCGGCCAGCACCGGCACCGAGACCCGGGCCAGGCGCTCGACCATTTCGCCGTAGTCCACGAACTCGGACAGGACCTGTGCGGCCAGCAGCAGGAACTCGCTGCGCCGCCGGGCCTCGAGCAGCTCCTCGACCAGGCTCTCGCGCTCGGCCTGCAGGGCCGACGCATGCAAGCAGCTCGCCCAGGTGGCCGGCCACCGCGTCCATGAGGTCGACCACGGAGCGGTCGCGCTGGCGCTGCTGGCGGCTGAGCAGCTCGACCACGCCGACGCAGGCGCCCCGGTACAGGATGGGGAAGGCGTAGACGCTGCGCAGGCCCCGGGGGGCGAGGGCGTCGACGGCGCAACGGGCATCCTCGGCGACGTCGGCGATCCAGAGCGGGCGGCCCTCCTCGACGACGAGACGGGCCAGCTGCTCGCTTCCGCAGTGGGTGCACTGGCCGTCGTCCGCGCCGTCGTCGTCATCGCACGCCGCGCCCAGGATCCAGCGTCGGGATCCTTCACCCAGGCGTGGTGGCACACGAGGTCGTGGCGCGGCGTCACCGTCCACAGCGCGGTCATGTCCCAGCCGAGCCGTCGGCCCAACGTGGAGAGCAGGCGCTCGGCCGGCGGGTCGTCGATCGGCGCGTCCTGCATGATCTCGAGCAACTCGGTCGTCAGCTGCGACCAGCGCTGGAGCTTCTTGTCGTCGTGCGGACGGAAGATGCCGACCATCACCGGGCCCGCCGACTCGTGATCGAACATGGAGAGGACGAGTTCGGTGTCGACCTCGGAGCCGTCGGCCCGCTTGATCACCGTCGGGAGGCGCCGGCCCAGCAGCTCCGGCGCCCGCGTCCGCACGAAGTCCTCGAAGCCGTCCTCGAGCGGCTCGGCCACGGAGTCGGCCACGATGTCGAGCGCGGAGCGACCGATCAGCGAACCCGGCGGCCAACCCATCAGCTTCTCGGCCGCCTCGTTGACGTAGCGGATCTGCCCCAGCTCGTCGGTGGCGACCACGGCGTCGCGCAGCTCGTCGAGCACGGAGCACAGGCCGAGCGCGGGCCACTCGTCGGTCGTAGTGCGAGGGGGCGCGGATCGAGGAGCTGGTCGAGCGGCGTCCGCACGCGCTTGTCGAGCAGGGTCCGCGGCTTCCCAGTCCATGGGTACGGTGACGGGAGAATCGCAAGCGGCGCGCAGCCGGCAACTCCGGCAGCAGGCAACACAGCCGAGAACCACACCGTCTTGGCCGCGGGGTCCTTCTGGACGTCGACGCCCCACGTGTCCGCCAGCGAGCTCACAATGTGCAGCCCGCGTCCGCGTGGCGCGTCGGGCCGACGCCGCCTCGGGGGTCGGGAAGCCCTCGGCCGTGTCGGTCACCGAGACCCGCACCGAGCGCCCGCCTCGATCAGCTCGACCGTCACCTCGAACTCGGTCGCCGCGTGCTGCACGGCGTTGGTGGCCAGTTCGGAGAGCATGAGGGCCAGCGACTCGGCGACCTCCTCGCAGTCCTCGGGCATGACCTGGCAGAGGAAGCGCCGTGGCCTGACCGACCGAGTCGGGCCGGCCGGGGAACGTCCGACAGGCGCGCAGCATCCCGTCTTCCACTGCGCCGACATCGCTGGGGGCGGCAGTGGGCTCGGTCCAATGAGATGGTCGTGCTCCGCATACCGGTTGCACTGGTTTCTTCCCAGGAAGAGGCGCTGGTAAACCGATTGTGACACCGGGAGAGCACGAAATCGGCGTTTCATACGCACGGCCGGCGCTAGATTCGGCGGCCGTGGAGGAGCGCTACGAGTCGGAACTCACCAGATCCGCGACCGTGCTCGACGGGGTCGACCATGCCCTCGAGCGCCTGAGCAAAGGCAGCTACGGCACGTGCGACACCTGTGGCGACGCCATCTGCGGCGGCCGATCTCGAAGGCGATCCCACCCGCCGGCACTGCGAGCAGCACCTCGAGTTCCGCCAGGCGAGACAGCGCACCGGCCTTGGACGCGCCCCGTTCACTGCCTCGGCCGCGCCAGACGCCAGGCCGAGCTTCGTTTGGCAGCCGGGTCGCCAGGCCCGCGCCCGTCAGCCCGGGATCTTCAGCGCCTTCGCCGCCTCGAGCCGCGCCGCCACGTCCGGCCAGTTCACGACGTTCCACAGGGCGGCGAAGAAGTCGGCCTTCACGTTCTTGTACTGCAGGTAGAAGGCGTGCTCCCAGGCGTCGAAGACGAGCAGCGGCACCGAGCCCTGCCCGACGCTGCTCTGGTGGTCGTAGACCTGCTCGACGATGAGGCGGCCGGCCAGGGGCTCGTAGGCCAGCACGCCCCAGCCCGAACCCTGGATCGTCGACGTCGCCTGCGTGAAATGCGCCTTGAACTTGTCGAAGGAGCCGAAGTTCTCGTCGATGGCCGAGCCCAGCGCGCCGTCCGGCTTGTCGCCGCCGTCGGGGCTCTGGTTCTTCCAGAAGATCGAGTGCAGGACGTGGCCCGAGATGTGGAAGGCGAGCGTCTTCTCGAGCCCCACGATGGCGCCGAAGTCGTCCTTGTCACGGGCGGCCGCCAGCTTCTCGAGCGTCTGGTTGGCGCCGGTCACGTAGGCGGCGTGGTGCTTGTCGTGGTGGAGCTCCATGATCTGAGCCGACACGTAGGGCTCGAGGGCGCCGTAGTCGTAGGGCAGATCGGGAAGCGTGTAGTCGGCCATGGGATCTCCTCTGTCGTCTCGTTGCCGGTGGTGCGTGCTGGACCCTACCCGACCTCCGGCGCCGCGGGACCGGCCATGAGCTGGGTCTCTCCGCGTATACCCGCGCCCGACGCCGCTCACACGAGCGCAGCGCACGCCGACCGACCTCCTCACCCGCCCCTCACGGACGGCGGGCAGTACGCTTGCTCGAGTGAGCACGGACCCCGTCGAGTGAACACGGACCCCACCGGACCGCTGGCACGATCTCGGGGCGTTCATCCGTGAGCAACGGGGGTCCGCTCGATTGTCGTTGCGCCATCTCTCCGAGCTCGCCGGCATCTCGAACCCGTATCTCAGCCAGATCGAGCGCGGCCTGCGCCGCCCCTCGGCCGAGATCCTCCAGCAGATCGCCAAGGCGCTGCGCATCTCCGCCGAGACGCTCTACGTCCAGGCCGGCATTCTCGACCCGCCCGAAGGCACGCCCGACCTGAGCCGGGCGATCATGGCCGACCAGGCCATCAGCGAGGAGCAGAAGCAGGCGCTGGTCCGCATCTACCTCTCCTTCCGCCGCGAGTTCGAGGACGAGCAGGCCCAGGCCGCGGCAGCCCGCGCTCACGCCGACAGCCAAGGCATCAGAGCCGACCGCCCCGGAGCGGCAGCGACCCGGACCCGGCGGACACCGGACCTTCCGCCGGACCGGCCGCGACCGGCACGCCGGCGCGCCGCCCCGGCTTCCGCCGACCACCGCCTCGGCCACGTCGTCCCAGGTCCAGGACCACTCCCTGACGGTCCGCGCCGACCCCGCCCCGGTTCGGAACGTCGGGCCGCCGGTAGGCTCACCGACGCCATGCGCCGCCTCGCCGTCCTCTCTCTGCACACGTCCCCGCTGGCCCAGCCAGGCACGGGCGACGGGGGTGGCATGAACGTCTACGTGCGCGAGCTCACCTCCGCCCTGGCCCGGTCCGGGGTCGCCTGCGACGTGTTCACCCGGGCCTGGTCGCCCGACCTGCCGCCCAGCGGTCGAGGTCGAGCCCGGGCTCCGCGTGCACCACGTGCCCGCCGGTCCGCTCCACGCCGTGGCCAAGGAGTCGCTGCCCACGGTGGTCGACGAGTTCACGACCAAGGTGCTCGAGTCCATGCGTGCCGCCGGCGACCAGCCCTACACGTCGGTGCACGCCAACTACTGGCTGTCCGGACTGTCGGGCCATGTGATCAAGCACGAGCTCAACCTGCCGCTGGTCTGTACCTTCCACACGCTCGACCGGGTCAAGGCGGAGTCCATGCCCGAAGAGGTCGAGGCCGACATGCCGCACCGGCGGGCCGAGGCCGAGGCGTCCATCATCGAGTGCTCCGACGCCGTGCTGGCCTCGTGCAGCGTCGAGGCCGACCAGATCGCCTCGCTCTACGGCGGCGATCCCGGGCGCATCCGCATCGTGCCGCCGGGCGTCGACCATGCCTTCTTCGGGCCCGGGCACCGGCCCCAGGCCCGGCGCGCCCTCGGTCTCCCGCTCGACGGTCGCCTCCTCCTCTTCGTCGGGCGCATCCAGCCGCTCAAGTGCGCCGACGTCGCCGTCGAGACGCTGGCCGAGCTGTCCGACGGCGGCGAGCGAGCCCTACCGGCTCGTCGTGGTCGGCGGCCCGAGCGGGCCGCACGGCGAGAAGGCGCTCCAGGGACTCTTCGACCTGGCCGACGCCCGGGGCGTGCGCGAGCAGGTGCACTTCATCGACCCGCAGCCCCACGAGCTCCTCTCCTCCTACTACCGGGCGGCCGACGTCTGCCTCGTGCCCAGCCGGTCCGAGTCGTTCGGGCTGGTCGCCCTCGAGGCGGCGGCCTGCGGGACGCCCGTGGTTGCCTCGGCCGTCGGCGGCCTGACCACGCTGGTCGATCACGGGCACACCGGCTTCCTGGTCGACGAGCCCGACCCCGTCGGCCTACGCCGCCGCCGTGCGCCGGGTCTTCGACGCGCCGCTGGCCGCCGAGCGCCTGTCCACCGCCTCGGTGTTGCGGGCCCGCCTCTACACGTGGCGGGCCGCCGCCCGGACGCTGGTCGAGCTGCACGACGAGCTGGCCGCCGGGCGCCTCGTCGAGTGCAGCTGAGCGCCACCCCGCCGCGGCGGGCCACGGCCTAGGCCGGGCCACCGTGCCGCTCGTCGACCTGCCCGAAGAGGAGGAGATGGCGGCCGCCGTGGCCTGCATCGACGCCTGGGCCGAGCGCGAGCTGGCGGCCGAGGACGGCTTCCTGGTGGCCGCCGAGCGCCAGGAGGTGACCGATCGCACCGCGTCGTTCCGCTGGTATCTCCGCTTCAAGGGTGAGGAGAAGGACTTCATCACGGTGTGGTTCACGCTCAAACAGCGCACCCTGCACCACGAGGCCCAGTTCATGCCCGCGCCCGAGGAGAACAAGGAAGACGTCTACGCCTACCTCATGCGGCGCAACGCCCAGCTCTTCGGGATGTGGTTCGCGCTCGGACCCGAGGACGCGGTGTACCTGGTCGGCCGGGTGCCGGCCCGCCTGGTCGACGACGAGGAGCTCGACCGCATCGCCGGGTCCTCCGTGCTCTACACCGACGACCACTTCCCGACGGCGATGACGCTCGGCTACCCCTCGACCTACCGACGGCGGCCCCGCCGCCGCTGACTCCCCCCTCGGGGCACCGGCCACCGCGGTCGCCTGCGGGGATCGGTATCGTCGCGGGCATGTCGAGCCTGCTCATCGTCGGTGGCGGGAAGATGGGCGGCGCCTTGCTGGGCGGCTTGCTCACGTCGGGCTGGATCGACCCGGCGGACGTCGCCGTGATTGAGCCGGTGGCCGAGCGCCGGGCCGAGCTCGAGGAGGCGTTCGCCGGCGTGCGCACCTTCTCCGCCCCCGAAGCGGGGCTGCTGGGCGACGGGGGCGAACGTCTGCCCGGGGCGGTCCTGGCCACGAAGCCCGACGCCGCCGAGGGCGCGTGCCGGGCCCTCGGCGTGACCGGGGTGACCCGCGTCCTTTCCATCGTGGCCGGGGTGCCGGCGCCAGCGGCTGGAGTCGGCGCTCGGTGGTCAGCCGTCGGTGGTCCGGGCCATGCCCAACACCCCCGCCCTGGTGGGGGCCGGGGTGACCGCCATCTCCGGCGGCTCCTTCGCCACCTCGGCCGACCTGGCCTGGGCCGAGGACGTGCTCTCCGCCGTGGGCACGGTGGTGCGGCTCCCCGAGCGCCTGCTCGATGCGGTCACCGGCCTGTCGGGCTCGGGACCGGCGTACCTCTTCTTGGTGGCGGAGGCGATGATCGAGGCCGGGGTGCAGATGGGCCTGACCCGCGAGGTGAGCCACATGCTGGTGGTCGAGACCATGGCCGGTTCCGCCGCCCTGCTCAAGGAGACCGGGCGCGACCCGGCCGCGCTGCGGGCCGAGGTGACCTCGCCCGCGGGAACGACGGCGGCCGGCATCCGCGCCCTCGAGGCGCGGGCCACCCGCTCGGCCTTCATGGAGGCGGTGGCTGCCGCCACCGAACGGTCCCGCAACCTGGCCCGCTGAGGCCGACTGTGCCGACCGGATCCGTCCCCACCGTCTTCTTCCTCTCCGACTTCGGGACACAGGACGAGTTCGCCGGTGTGGTGCACGCCGTGATCGCCGCCGCCGCCCCGGGGACGATCGTCATCGACCTGACCCATGACATCCCCGCCTTCGATGTGCGGGCGGGCAGCCACACGCTGGTCCGAGCCGTGCCCTATCTGCGGGCCCGGCGTCGTCCTGGCGCGTGGTCGACCCTGGCGTGGGGACGGCGCGGCGCGGCATCGGGATCGAGGTCGCCCGGCCCGCCGGCGGGGCCATGCATTTCGTCGGCCCCGACAACGGGCTGCTGGTGGCGGCGGCCGAGGCGGCCGGGGAGAGCCCGGTCAGCCGGGTGGTCGAACTCGAGCGGCCAACCGCCCGCCCCGACCGTGGCTCCACCTTCGACGGGCGTGACCTGTTCGGCCCGGCCGCCGCCGCCCTCTGCGCCGGCACCTCGCTGCGCGAGTTGGGCGAGGTCATCGAGCCGCACTCGCTCGTGCGCCTCGTCGGCGGCGTCGTCGAGCAGGGTCGCCTGCAGGACGGCCGGACCTGCCTACGTTCCGAGGTGACGTGGGTCGACCACTACGGCAACCTGCAGCTGGCGGCGACGGTGGCCGATGCCCGGGTGGCCGGGCTGCCGGCGGCGGGCTGCCTCGAGCTCACCGCCCCCGGCGGGCCCGGTCGCGAACACCTCGAAGGCCTGCCCTACGCCCTGGTCCCCGACGGTGTGCAGCTGCGATGTGTGGGCGCCTTCGGCGAGCTCGGGCACGGGGAGTTCGGCCTGCTGGTGGACGCCAACGGGCACCTGGCCGTGGTGGCCGGGGAGGCCTCGGCCGCCCATTGGCTGAACGTGTCGGCCGGGGAGCTCCTGGTCCTGGCCTGGTAGCGCTCATTTGGTGCCGCCGGGACCGTCCTCGGTACCCTCTTGGCGGTGAATGCGGACCCTCCCGAGGAGCCGAAGTCGGCTGCGCCGTCCAGGCGCATCCCCGAAGCAACGGTGCTGCGCCTGCCCGTCTACCAGCGCATCCTGGCGGAGCTCGAGCGGGCCGGCGCATCGACGGTCTCGTCCGAACAGCTGGCCACGCTGGCCCGGGTCAATGCGGCCAAGGTGCGCAAGGACCTGTCCCTCCTCGGCTCCTTCGGCACCCGGGGCTCGGGCTACGAGCCCGGGTTTCTCATCGCCCAGATCGACCGGACACTCGGCGTCGACGCCAACTGGTCCGTGGCCATCGTCGGCATCGGCAACCTGGGCCGGGCCCTGACCAACTCGGCCGGCTTCGCCTCGAGGGGCTGTCAGATCACCTCGCTGTTCGACGTCGACGCCGCGGTGGTGGGCGAGGAGATCCGGGGCATGACCGTGCGCCACATGGACGAGCTCGCCGCGCTGCGGGCGTCGGATCGGCCCGACATCGGCGTCATCGCCACCCCCGGTTGGGCAGCGCAGCAGGTGGCCGACCTCCTGGTGCGCGCCGGCGTGACCTCGCTGCTCAACTTCGCCCCGCGCGTGCTCAACGTGCCGCCCGCTGTCCACGTGCGCTACGTGGACCTTTCCATTGAGCTACAGGTGCTCGGCTTCTACCGCTCCCAGCAGGAGGAGCCCGGGCGCAACGGCAGCACGAGCACCGCCGAACAGGCGCCGCTGCTCCGCTCGGTCGGGATGTCGGCCACGCCGGACCTGGGCTGATCGCGGGCTCGGTCCCCAGGGCGCGCCGGTAACCTCGGTCCCGGTGCCCCTGTCGCAGCGCCGTTACGGGGCCGTTTTGGCCGGTGATTGGCGGTACGGGCCGCCGGACCGGCACAATTGCGGGCCGACCCAGGAAGGATCCGAGTGTCCGTCGTCGTCGTAGGCCTTCAACACACGCAGGCACCGTTGCCTCTCCTCGAGGCGGCGGCGGTGCCCGACGAGGACTTGCACAAGGTGCTGAGCTCCCTCAGTCACCGGCGCAACGTGCTCGAGACCGTGGTGCTCTCGACCTGTCTGCGCACCGAGGTCTACGCCGTGGTCGACCGGTTCCACGACGCGGTGGCGGAGATCTACGACGTCCTGTCCGAGCAGTCCGGTGCGTCGGTCGAGGAGCTCTCCGCCCGCGCCGCGATTCGCTTCGACGACGACGTCACCGCCCATCTCTTCTCGGTCACCTCGGGCCTCGAGTCGATGGTGACGGGGGAGACCGAGGTCGTGGGCCAGGTGCGCCGGGCCTTCGAGCGGGCGCAGGAGGAGGGCACCTGCGGCCCCGTCCTCTCCGCCCTCTTCCGTCACGCGTTGCAGACGGGCAAGCGGGTGCGGACCGAGACCGCGATCAGCAAGGGCACGACCTCCTTCGCCTACGCCGCGGTGACGGTGGCCCGGGGCCTCGACGGCACCGACCTGCGCGGCGCACGGGTGGTGGTGGTCGGTGCCGGCGCCATGGGCCTGGGTGTCACCCGCGCCCTCTCGGACATCCCGGCGGCCGACGCCCCGAGTGCGGTCGCCGTCGTCAACCGCTCGCCGAGCCGGGCCGAGGACCTGGTGGCCCAGATCACCGCCGCGCCCTTTTCGCTGCGGGCGGCGGCGCTCGACTCGGCCTCCGACGAGCTGGCGCGAGCCGACGTGGTGCTGACGGCGGTGGCGGCGGAGTCGCATGTCCTCCACGACGCCGACTTCGCGGCGCTGTCCGGCCCGTTGCTCGTGATCGACCTGGGCGTGCCGCGCAACGTCGACCCGGACGTGCGGGCGCGGGCGGGCGTCACGCTGCTGGACATGGACACCTTGCGCGAGTCCGTGACGCGGGCACTGGGCGACCGTGCCGAGGAGTCGGTGGCGGCGCGGGCCATCGTGGCCGACGAGGTGGAGCGTTTCCGCACGGCCAGCCGCCAGCGTGGGGCCGCTCCGATCGTGGCGTCGCTCCGGGCCCACCTCGAGTCCCTCCGGGTGGTCGAGCTCGAGCGCCACCGGGCCCAACTGGCCGATCTGACCGAGGCCGAGTGGGAGCACGTGGACGCCGCCACCAAGGCGGCGCTGGCCAAGTTCCTCCACGAGCCGACGGTCGTCTTGAAGGAGTCGGCGGGAACGCCGCAGGGCGAGCGCCTGGTCGAGGCGTTGCGCACCCTTTTCGACCTGTAGCCGCAGCCGTCCCCGTCATGGGATAGTCGCCGTCATGGGAACCATGCGCCTGGCCACCCGCGGGTCGCCGCTCGCCCTCCACCAGACCGAGGTGGTGGCGGGGCTCTTGCGTCAGGCGCACCCCGGACTGGCGGTGGAGCCGGTCATCGTGCGGACGCAAGGAGATCGGGACGTCGAGACGCCGCTCGACCTCATCGGCGGGCAGGGGGTCTTCGTCACCGAGGTGGAGGCAGCCGTCCGCGACGGCCGGGCGGAGGCGGCCGTGCACTCGGCGAAGGACATGCCCTCTTTGCTGCCGCCCGACCTCGTCCTCGGTGCGGTGCCGCCCCGGGCCGACGCCCGCGACGGCCTGGTCGGCTCGACGCTGGCCGACCTGGTGCCCGGGGCGCTGGTGGCGACCGGGTCGGCCCGGCGCCGGGCCCAGCTGGCCTGGTTGCGCCCGGATCTGGTCTTCACCCAGCTGCGGGGGAACATGGCGCGCCGGGTGGCCATCGGCGAATCGGACGAAGTCGCCGCCGTAGTGGTGGCGGTGGCGGCCATGGAGCGACTCGGCTGGCGGGCACGGCTGGCTGACGTGCTCAGTCCCGATCGACGTGCTGCCCCAGGCCGGCCAGGGTGCGGTGGCGGTCCAGTGCCGGGCCGATGACGAGGCGACGCGTCGCCTCCTCGCTGCGATCGACCACGAACCGAGTCACCGGACGTTGCGCGCCGAGCGGGCCGTGCTGGCCGGGCTCGGTGGGAGTTGCACCGTGCCCGTCGGTGCCTACGCGCGCGAGGACGGCGCCGAGCTCGACGTGATCGGGTTGGCGGCCAGCGGCGACGGGCGGATCGTGATCCGCCTCGGCCGGCGCGGACGCGAACCCGAAGTGGTCGGGGCCGAGGTGGCGCGGGCCCTGCTCGACGGCGGCGCAGCGGCCATCGAGGGATTCGACGCCGGGGCGCTCGGGGCGAGCGCGTGACGGTCTACCTGGTCGGGGCCGGACCGGGCGACCCCGGGCTGCTGACCCGGCGCGGCGCCCGGGTACTGCGCCGGGCCGACGTGGTGCTCCACGATCGCCTGGTCAGCCCGGCGGTGCTGGACCTGGTGCCGCCCTCGGCCGAGCTGATCGACGTGGGCAAGATGCCCGACGCGTCCGGCGACCTGCAGGCCGAGATCGGACGATTGCTGGTGGAGCACGGCCGCCGCTCCGCACAACGTGGTGCGTCTCAAGGGCGGTGACCCCTTCGTCTTCGGGCGGGGCGGCGAGGAGATCGAGGTGCTCGACGCGGCCGGGATCGAGTGGGAGGTCGTGCCCGGCGTCACCTCGGCCTTCGGCGTGCCGGCCGCACTCGGGATCCCCGTCACCCACCGCGGTCTGGCGTCCTCAGTGACCGTCGTCACCGGGCGGGTGGGTGAGACCGGCGGGGGTCCCGGCCCGGACTGGGAGGCGCTGGCTCGCGCCGGCGGAACCCTGATCGTCGTCATGGGGACGACCACGCGCGACGCCGTCGCCGACGCCCTGATGCGGGGCGGCCGGGCGCCCGACACGCCGGTGGCCGTGATCTCCCGCGGAACCTTGCCGGCCGAGCGGCTTGTCCGCACCACCCTCGCCGGCTTGGCCGGCGTGGAGCTCGAGGCGCCGGCCCTGATCGTGATCGGTCCGGTGGCCGCCCTGGGTCGCGCCGGTCGCGACGCGCCCTCCGGCGGGGCTCTGGCGGGGAGGACCGTGGTGGCCACGCGGTCGGGTCAGCGGGCCGTCGGCCTGACGAACGCGCTGGAGCAGGCGGGAGCGGTAGTGGTGCAGCTGCCGCTGACCCGCACCGTCGATCCGGCTGACGGCGGTGATGCCGTGCGCGCCGCCGCGGCCTCACTGGCCACGTTCGACTGGGTCGTGTTCACCTCCCAGAATGCGGTGGACCGGCTCATGGCGGAGGTGCGTGACGCCCGGCGCCCTGGCCGGGGTGGCCGTGGCTGCAGTGGGTCCGGCGACGGCCGACGCGCTCGCGCCTGGCCGGCGTGGAACCAGACCTGGTGCCGGCCGAGCACAGCGCGCGCGGCCTGGTCGAGGAGTTCGCCGACGGCACCGGTCGCGTGTTGTTTCCGTGCGCCAACCTGGCGGCCGACACCATCGAGGCCGGCCTGGGAGAGAAGGGGTGGACGGTGAAGCGGGTCGAGGCGTACCGCACCGTGCCGGCGGCCACACCCGACCCCGCGCTCTTGGACCGGGTCGCTGCGGCCGACGCGATCACCTTCGCCGCCACCTCGTCGGTGCAGGCGTTCAGCGCGCTCACCATGGCCGACGGCACGCCCGTGCCGGTACCACCCCATGTCGTGTGCATCGGGCCGAGCACGGCGGCGGCGGCTCGGGCGGCCGGCATGGCCGGCGTCGCCGAAGCCTGGGGGTCGTCGGCCGAGGGGATGGTGCGGGAGCTGGTCGATCATTTCGATCACCACTCCGGCGACGCCTCCTAGCATTGACGTGATGGCCGACGCCTTTCCGACACGCCGCCTGCGCCGGATGCGCCGCACACCGGCGCTTCGCCGCTTGGTGGCCGAAGCGCGCCTCAGCGTCGACGATCTGGTGGCACCGCTCTTCGTGCACGAGGGCGCGACCTCGCCCGTGCCCATCGCTTCCATGCCCGGCGAGGTCCAGCACACGCTCGACTCCTTGGTGGCCGAGGCCAAGCGGCTGGCCTCGCTCGGCGTACCCGGGTTGATCCTCTTCGGCGTCCCCGAGCACAAGGACGCGCAGGGCAGCGGGGCCTGGGATCCCGACGGCGTGGTGCAGGTGGCGCTGCGCGCGCTGCGCGCCGCCATCGGGGACGAACTGGTGCTGATGGCCGACCTCTGCCTCGACGAGTACACCGACCACGGACACTGCGGCGTGCTGGGCCCTTCGGGCGAGGTGTTGAACGACGCCACCCTCGAGCTCTACCAACGCGTCGCCCTGGCCCAGGCGGAAGCCGGCGCCGACGTCGTGGCGCCGAGCGGGATGATGGACGGCCAGGTCGCTGCCATCCGCGCCGCGCTCGACGGAGCGGGACACGACCAGGTCGCGATCCTCGCGTACGCCTCGAAGTACGCGTCGGCCCTCTACGGGCCGTTCCGCGACGCGGTCGAGGTGACGATCGCCGGCGGAGGCGACCGGCGGGCCTACCAGCAGGATCCGCGCAACCTCCGCGAGGCGCTGGCCGAGATTGCCCAAGACGTGGCCGAAGGCGCCGACATGATCATGGTCAAGCCGGCCATGACGTCGCTCGACGTGCTCGCGCTGGCCCGAGGCGAGGTGTCCGTGCCGCTGGCGGCGTACCACGTGAGCGGCGAGTTCGCGATGGTGAAGGCGGCTGCGGCCGCCGGCTGGATCGACGGGCCTGCTGTCGCCCTCGAGCAGCTGACCGTGCTCAAGCGGGCCGGTGCGGACTTCGTGCTCACGTACTTTGCGGCCGACGTGGCCGAGGTGCTCGGTGACTGAGCCCGTGACCACCAACGCCGAATGGTTCGCCCGGGCCGAGCGGGTCATCCCCGGCGGCGTCGATTCGCCGGTGCGTTCGTTCGCCTCGGTCGGCGGCACCCCCTACACCGTGGTGTCCGGTCAGGGCCCCTACGTGGTCGACGCCGAAGGCACGCGGTACATCGACCTGGTCCAGTCGTACGGGGCTGTCCTGCTCGGCCACGCCCATCCCGTGGTGACGGCGGCGATCGGCGCCGCCGCGGCGGCCGGCACCACGTTCGGGGCGCCGACCCCCGGCGAGGTCATACTGGCCGAGACCATCTGCGCCCGGGTGCCCGGCTGCGAGCAGGTGCGGCTGGTGTCGTCGGGCACCGAGGCCGCGATGAGCGCGGTACGCCTGGCGCGCGGCGTCACCGGCCGGGACCGGGTGGTCAAGTTCGACGGCTGCTATCACGGACATTCGGACGGACTGCTGGCGGGCGGGGGCAGCGGCGTGGCCACCCTGGGGCTGCCAGGATCCGCCGGAGTGCCCTCCGGGGCGGTGGCCGACACCGTCGTGGCGCCCTACAACGTGGTGCCCGAGATCGACGGCACGGTGGCCTGCGTCATCGTGGAGGCGGTGGCGGCCAACATGAACCTGGTGCTGCCCGCCCCCGGTTTCCTGGCCGGGCTCCGCGCCGCCTGCGATGCCGCCGGCGCCCTGCTCATCTTCGACGAGGTGATCACCGGCTTCCGCCTCGGCCCCGGCGGGGCCACCGCGTGGTCGGGCGTGACACCCGACCTGTGGTGCTTCGGCAAGGTGATCGGCGGCGGTCTGCCCGTAGGTGCCTTCGGCGGCCGGGCCGACCTCATGGCGGCGTTGGCACCGGGCGGGCCGGTGTACCAAGCGGGCACGCTGTCGGGCAATCCGCTGGCCACCGCAGCCGGCCTGGCCGTGCTCGACGAGGTGGGCCCGTCCGACTACGACGAGCTCGCTGCCCGGGTGGGTGTCTTCGCCAAGGAACTGGAGTCGGCCGTCGCCGCGGGCGGCCTGGCCGTGGCGGTGCCGGCGGTGGGTCCGCTGGTCGGACTCTTCCTCGCTCCGGCGTCGGCTGGTCCGATCGTTCCGCCCACGGACTACGTGACGGCCCGGGCACTCGCGGGCGACGGGGTCTACCGCGCCTTCTTCCACGCCATGCTGCGCCGCGGTGTGGCTCTGGCCCCCGGACCCTACGAGGTGCTCTTCCCCGGGCTGTCCCACGACGACGCGGTGCTGGCCCGGGTGATCGAGGCCGCCGGCGAGGCCGCGACGGAGGTCAGCCGCGCCGCCTGAGCGGTGCGTCGGACCCGTCGATCAGAACGAGCGGATCACCGCGTCCGGCCCCATGACGATGACGGGATGCAGCGCCGGGTTGAGCCAGTCGAGCACTTGGTCGAGGTCGGAGAGCGGCAAGGAGACGCATCCGGCCGTGGGCTGTCCCACGTCGGCGTGCAGGAAGATGCCCGACCCGGACGGTCCGGTTGGCGGCGTGTTGAAGTCGATCACGGCCATGGAGGGATAGGCGTTCCCCTCCGTCCAGAGCGCCTCCGATTCGGCCGCATAGGGCGGGGTGGTGCCACAGGCCACGTGTTGGAAGGTGTTGTAGGTCGGACTGCTCGAGTCTTCGTCCCACCAATCGCCGCACACGAGTTGGTGGTACGCGAACCGCGTGCCCGGGTTGGGTTCGGTGCCGTACATGGTGGCGCCGAAGGGGTACAGGCCTTCGGGTGTCGTGTTGTCGCCCTCGACCCGGCTGGCTGCAGGCAGCCACCCGTTAGCCCCGTCCACGGCTGGCATGGCCGGCAACGCCTGATACCAACCCTGGCCGTCGTTCTCCCAGGCGATGAGCGTCGCCGTCGTGCTCGATGCACTGGGCGCGTCGACCGTGACGACCTGCTGGGCGCCGTCGGTCGAAGCCAGCTGGTCGACCAGGAGCGGCGTGATGTCGGTCGTGGCCGAGCCTTCGAAGGGTGCGCCGCCGAGGCTGAAGACGCCGCCGTCGGCTCCGACCATCCAGTACCCGGCGCCCGAGGGCAGCGCGGCCATGCCGACCATGGGCTCGTTGAGGTGGAGCGCGCCGGTCGAGCCCCAGAAGGCGGCCTGCCCGTAGGCGAAGATGCCCCCGTCGCTGGCGACGAGCCAGTAGCCCGAGCCACCGGGCGAGGCCGCCATGCCAACCACCGGTTGGTTCAGGTGCATGGCACCGGTCGAGCCGTAGAAGGTGGCGTCGCCGTAGGCGAAGATCCCGCCGTCGCTCGCCACCAACCAGTAGCCCTTCCCAGCGGGCGCGGCCGCCATGCCCACGACCGGTTGGTTCAAGTGCATGGCGCCGGTCGAGCCCCAAAAGGTGGCGTCGCCGTAGGCGAAGATCCCGCCGTCGCTGGCGACGAGCCAGTACCCGCCACCGTCGGGCGTCGCGGTCATACCGACGATCGGTTGGTTGAGCCGCAGTGCTCCGGCCGAGCCCCAGAAGCGAGCGTCGCCGAAGCTGAAGATCCCGCCGTCGCTGGCGACGAGCCAGTACCCCTTGCCGTCGGGAGTCGGCGCCATGCCCACCACTGGTGCGTTGAGAGCGTGACCGCTCATGGAGCCGTAGGACATGGCGTCACCGAACGGGTAGACCGCGCCGGTCGACGACGCGACCCAGTACCCGCCGCCGTCTGGAGTCGAGGTGATTGCCACCGCGCTCTGAACCGCGGTCGACGGTGCGGCGGCTGTCGCGGGGAGGGCGGAGGAGGTGGACACCGCGACCAGGGAGCCAGCTGCGACACAGACAAGCGCAGCGACCCGGGCGCACGTGGCACCAAAGGACCAGAGGATTCGCACGCAGATCCACACTACGGGGACCGATCGCCCGTCTCGTTGCGGCACAGGGGTTGAATCCCGAGAAGCGGGATACGGACTGGTGCTGTACGTGTTCGCGACACGGGAATGGCGTCACACCCGTGCTGCAACTTGAGTAGATCCTCTCAAGTTTTTTTCAAACGGTGTCGAGGAATTGGGGCGTGACGCTGGTCGGCGGAGATCGTGCCCGCATTCGGCCGCTGCTACCCATGATTGCGATGGCGGTCGCCGCGCAGCTCTCCGGTCTGGTCGACGGTTACCTACAGAACCCTCTGCTCTGGGGTCTGAGTGCCGCACTTCTCGTCTGCGGCATCGTCGCACTGGCCGGACCGGGTGACCGTCCCTCCTGGCTCTTGCTCAAGGTCAGCCCGCCCGTCTATCTCTGTTCGGCGACGCTGCTCATCCTCTCCCAGACGAGCAGCCCGTCGGGACTCAGCATCATTCTGCTCATTCCGGTTCTCGCCGTCGGAATGAGCGGATCGCGTGCGCGAGTCGGTCGCCACCGTCGCCGCGATGTTGATTGCACTGAGCATCGTGTCGGTCGAGCACCAGCTGTCCTGGGTGGTGATCATCCGGACGCTCGCGCTCTGGGGGGCGATGGGAGCAACCATCTGTGTGACCCTGCACCAGTTCCGGGCCCGCTTGAACCAGGCGCAGGACGAGCTGTTGCGCCAAGCCACCACTGACCTCGTCACTGGTCTGGCCAACCGGCGCGGCTTCCTCGAATCGGTGGCGGCACGCCGCGGGAAGAACTGGTTCGCGGTCCTCACGATCGACGTGGACGGGCTCAAGGCGGTCAACGACGAGTTCGGCCACGAGGTCGGGGACGAACTGATCCGCAGTGTGGCCGTCGCCTGCGCCGGGGCCGCCCGAAAGGACGACATCGTGGCTCGCCTGGGCGGCGACGAGTTCGCCGTCTTTGCGGTCGGTGCGTCCTGCGGCGACGGTGCCGTCATCGCGGAGCGCATCAGCCAGGCCGTCTCCAACGTGGTGGTGCGGGGCCGGCGAGCCCGAGCCAGCGTCGGCGTGGCCGCGGGTGGGCCGTCGAGCGATCTCGAGGCTGTGTTGAGCGAATCCGACGCAGCGATGTACGAGGACAAGCGCAGGGCCAAGACCCGCGCCGCCCTCTCGGCCTGAGACAGCCCACACCGAGACGAAGTGCTCGGGCTGCCGTGGACGCCCGACCCTGCGATTGCCAGACTGGCGTGCATGGAACACCGGTGGCCCGAGGCCTTCGACGACCTGCGGTCCGGGATCGGCTGCCCGATGTGTCAACGACCCGAGCAGGACGTCACCGCGTTCGGCGCGCGCTTCTTCGAGGGGGACTGGTCGGACGCCGTCCTGGGGCGTCACCCCGTGCGGCCCGGCTATGCCTTCGTCGTCTGGAAAGGCCGTCACGTGAGCGAGCCGCACGAGTTGGCGCCCGAGGAGGCCAGCGGGTTCTGGTCCGAGGTGGCACGAGTGTCGCGGGCCGTCGAGCGGCGGTACGAGCCCACCAAGATGAACTGGCTCCACTTGGGCAACGGGGTGCCCCACCTCCACGTGCACCTCGTGCCCCGGCCATTCGACGACCCGAACGCCGGCGGTCCGGTGGCCGCCGAGGACTTCGAGCAGAGTCGGGTGGTGCCGCTCGGTGACGATCTCCTGCGCGCCGAGGCTGCGGCGCTGCGCTCGGCCCTGGACGGCTGACGGCACGGCGAGCCCCGCACGGTCGTTGAGTACGCTCACCGACGGTGGAGCTGTTGGCCGAGGGGCGGAACGCCCAGGTCTTCGCGTACGGCGACGGTCTCGTCCTCAAGCTCGACCGGCCCGACTGGACGGGTCTGTCGCCCTTCGAGGCTGAGATGCTCGACCTCCTTGCCGGCGCCGGGCTGCCCGTGGCCCGGTCGCATGGCGCCGTCACGGTGGAGGGCCGGAGCGGAGTCGTTCTCGATCGGATCGACGGCGTCCCGTTGAGCCAGGTCCTGTTCGCCGCCGGGCGCGACCAGATCGAGGCGCTCGCCGAGCGCTTCGTCGATCTGCAGTGGCTGCTCAACTCCACCTCGGTGTCCGGACTGCCGCCTCTGGTGCCGCGGCTCCGCCTCGAGCTGGAATCGACCATCGACGACCCCGGCCTGCGTGCCGCTCTGCTGGCCCGTCTCGACAGGCTCGACGACGGCACGCTGGGCGTCCTCCACTACGACTTCCACCCCGACAACGTGCTCGTCGCGGCCGACGACCGCTGGGTCGTCATCGACTGGCTCACGGTCGCGGCCGGTCCGGCGGCGGCCGACCTGGCCCGGACCTTGGTGCTCCGGGGCCAGCGGACGACCGAGCCGCTGTTCTCGTTCATGGCCGCGGTGCGCCGATTGGGCGCCCAACGGCGCGGTCTCGAGGACGAGGACCTCGACGACTGGGTGCGTCTCGTTGCGGCCGGACGCCTGGGCGAGGGCTTCGAGGGTGCGGAGGCCCGCTGGTTGGGCCAGGTCGCGGCGGGTGCGTTGCGGCTGTTCGCCTGATTCCGGCCGGCGCGTTCGAAGGCACGGCCACGTACTCGGGCGACACAAAGATCGTGCTGGCGGCACGGCGCTGACGCCGAATCCGGCGCGCCATGAGGCCGGTCAGGCGGCCGGATGCTCCAGGTCGTCAGACTCGGGCAACATCCGCGAGACCAACTCGAGCGCCCGGTAGCCGACCTCGGCCGGCCCGACGGCGTCGGGCCGCATGAGGTTGGCCATGATGCGCAGCAGGGCGTTCATCAGGAGCTCGGAGCGCATGCCCAGGCTCACACAGAGCTTCATGGCCTCGGGGTGCGAAATGAGGTGCACGAACGCCCGGGCCACCCGGTAATAGGGCCCGTAGGCGGCGTTGAGCTCGCGCTCGTAGTCGTCGAGGGCCGATGCACCCGCTCCCGGTCATGGCCCGGCCCAGCGCGGCGGCGGCCAGCCGGCCCGTCTCGTAGCCGTAGGCGATGCCCTCGCCGTTGAACGGGTTGATCGCACCGCTGGCGTCGCCGGCGATGAGCACGTTGCCGCCCGCCCGCGGGCCGACCGAGAGGCCCATCGGCAGCTTGCCGCCGGTCGGCGGCCCGCAGCTCGTCTCGGGGCTCAGGCCCCACGACGCCGGGGCGTAGTCCACGAAGGCGTCCATGAGGTGCGAGGTGTTGACACCCTTCCAGCGGGCGTCGGTGGAAAGGAGCCCGACGCCCACATTGACCCGGCCGTCGCCCATCGGGAAGATCCAGCCGTAGCCCGGGACCACGTTGCCCTCGGCGTCGCGGATGTCCAGGTGGGATTCGATGAACGGGTCGTCGTGGCGGTCCGAGCGGTAGTAGCCCCGCAGGGCCATGCCCATGGGGAGCTCGCGCCGGCGCTCCGTGCCCAGCATCCGGCCGATCCGCGAGTTGGAGCCGTCGGCCACCACGACGTAGCGGGCCTTGACCGGCCGGGCCTCGGTCGAGCCCTTCTCCTTGACCAGCACGCCGCTCAGGGTGGGCAGCGAGGCGGATGTCGGCGCCGACTCGACGACGACGGGGGCGGTGACCTCGGTGCCCTGGAGCACGGTGGCTCCGGCCTCGGCCGCCCGACCGGCCACCATGCCGTCGAGGTCGTGGCGGGTGATGGTGTAGCCGTAGCTGGGGAAGTGCGGGTGCTCGGGCCACTGCATCTCTATGGAGTGGCCGAAGCCGAAGGAGCGCAGCCCGGTGAAGCGGTGCGACCCGGCCAGCGCGTCCTCGAGCCCCATGTCGGCCAGCTGGCGCACCGCCCGGGGCGTCAGCCCGTCGCCACAGGTCTTCTCGCGGGGGAAGACCTTCTTCTCCACGATGCAGACGTCCCAGCCGGCCTCGGCCAGCCAGTACCCGCACGAGGAGCCGGCGGGCCCGGCGCCCACCACGACCACGTCGTAGACGTGCTCGGCGGGGCTGGGACGGCCCGGCGCGCTCGGGGCCGCTGGCTCGGCGGTCGCCGCGGCCGGCTCGTGGCTCGAGGGATCGGCCGCCGCCTTGGTCCCGGAGGCCGTCGGCTGGGCCGGCGCCTTCGTCGCCGCCGGCTTCTTGGAGGCCGAGGCCTGGGCCGCCGTCTTCTTGGCCGGAGCGGCCTTCTTGGCCGTGCCCGCCTTCTTGGCCGGCGCCTTCTTCTTCGCCGCCGACTTGGCCGCCCGCGGCGCCTTCTTGGCGGGTCCGGAGGGAGGGGTCTCGTCGGGAGGCGTCACGAGGGCATCGTAGGTCTGCCATGAAGGGCTTTGACCAGCACCCGGATGTGCCTGGCCCGGGAGTCGCATGGTAGAAACGGATCACCGTGGACCAGTACCTCCCGATCCTGATTCTGGCGCTTTCTCGGCTTCGCCTTCACGGTGTTCTCGTTGGTCTCCTCGGCCATGCTGGCACCGAAGAAGAAGCCGACGGCGGCCAAGCTGGCGCCATACGAGTGCGGCATCGTGCCCAACGACGAGCCGCCACAGCGGTTTCCGGTCCGCTTCTACCTGGTGTCGATGATCTTCATCATCTTCGACATCGAGATCGTGTTCCTCTACCCCTGGGCGGTGGTCTTCCACCAGATCGCCACGTTCGGCCTGATCGAGGTCATCGTCTTCGCCGCCGTGGTCTTCGTGTCCTTCCTCTACCTGATCTCCAACGGCGCCCTCACCTGGGGCCCGCCGAAGACCTTGCAATCGGGCATGCCGAGCCGGACCTCCGAGTCGACCATCACGCGCATCAGTGCGGCCCGCCCGAAGTCTCCGGGTGAGGCGGCCTGAAGCATGGGGATCGAGGACCTCCAGCACAACTTCCTGACCGGTCGCATCGAGGACATGGTCAAGTGGGCCCGGCGCAACAGCGTCTGGCCGGCCACCTTCGGGTTGGCCTGCTGTGCCATTGAGATGATGTCGGTCGGCGCCGCCGACTACGACATCAGCCGCCTGGGCATGGAGGTCTTCCGGGCCTCGCCCCGCCAGGCCGACCTCATGATCGTGGCCGGGCGGGTCTCCCAGAAGATGGCCCCGGTCCTGCGCCAGGTCTACGACCAGATGATGGAGCCCAAGTGGGTCATCTCCATGGGCGTCTGCGCCTCGACCGGCGGCATGTTCAACAACTACGCCATCGTGCAGGGCGTCGACCAGATCGTGCCGGTCGACGTCTACGCCCCCGGCTGCCCGCCTTCCCCCGAGACGCTGCTGCACGCCATCTTGACCTTGCACGAGAAGATCCGCACCGGGGAGATCACGCGCCGACCCGGCTCGACGGTCCCGGTCGGCGAGCAGGCGACCGGCGGTTGGACGCCGACCGTGCCCGACGCCGTCCGGGTGGCCACACCACGGTGAGCGACGCCACCTCGACCGCCGTCCCGGCGGCGGCACCCTCGGCCGTCCTGCCCGAGGTGCCGCGCCTGCCCGACCGCCTGGTGGACCAGCTGGCCTTTCCCGGCCGCGACACCTACCGGCGCATGGTGGCCGCCTTCCGCGACGCCGGCTTCGAGACCTGTTCGGACCTGTGTGCGGTCGACTACCTCACCCATCCGGGCCGCTCGCTGCCCGACGGGGTGAAGCCCGAGCGCTTCGAGGTCGTCGTGAACCTGCTCTCGCTCTCCATGCGCCAGCGGGTGCGCATCCGGGTGCAGGTGCCCGAGTCGGACCCGACCGTCGACTCGATCACCCACGTGTACCCGGGCGCCGATGCCATGGAGCGCGAGGCCTACGACCTGATCGGCATCCTCTTCAACGAACACCCCGACATGACCCGCATCCTCATGCCCGAGGACTGGGAGGGGCACCCCCTGCGCAAGGACTACGGCGTCGGGCGGGTTCCCGTGCAGTTCAAGGAAGCGCCGGGACCGCGATGAGCGAGCACGACGAGAAGGACGAGCAGGAGGCACCCGAACCGGCCGAGTTCGGCCTCGAGGCCACCGAGAAGGAGCACCGGGAGGCCGAGGAGGAGCGCTACTTCGTGGCCGAGACCTCCGAGGGCGCCCAGGAGCTGCTCCCCCGGGACACCACCGCGGCCGACGAGCTGCGCCAGGAGGTCGGCGCGGTCCTGCGCCTGCCCGAGGGCGGCTACGTCGACCCGGGCGACATCGATATTGAGCGGCGCGACGACCAGACGATGATCATCAACATGGGTCCGCAGCACCCCTCCACCCACGGGGTGCTGCGTCTCATGCTCGAGCTCGACGGCGAGACCGTGCTGCGGACCAAGCCAATCATCGGCTACCTGCACACCGGGATGGAGAAGACGGGGGAGGAGCTGACCTACGTCCAGGGCTCCACCAACGTGACCCGGATGGACTACCTCTCGCCGCTGCACAACGAGCTGGTCTTCTCCCTGGCCACCGAAGCACTCCTCGACGTCGAGTTGCCGCCGCGGGCCGTGTGGATCCGCATGCTGATGGCCGAGCTGAACCGGGTGTCCTCCCACCTCATGTGGATGGCCACCAACGGCATGGACCTCGGGTCGACGTCGATGATGATCTACGGCTTCCGCGAGCGCGAAATGGTCCTCTCGTTCTTCGAGAAGACGACCGGGCTGCGCATGAACAACAACTACATCCGCCCCGGCGGTGTGGCGGCCGACCTGCCCGACGGCTGGGAGGACGACGTCAGCATCATCTGCGAGACGGTGCTGGCCCGCACCTACGAGTACGACGAGCTGCTGACCGGCCAGCCCATCTTCCGGGAGCGCACCGAGGCCGTCGGCAACATCTCGGCCGAGGAGGCGCTGGCGCTCTCGGCCACCGGCCCCATCCTGCGCTCGACCGGCGTGCCCTGGGACCTGCGCCGCACCATGCCGTACCTGGCCTACGACAAGCTCGACTTCGACGTCATCGTGGGCCGCTACGGCGACAACTTCGACCGCTACTCGGTGCGCCTCAACGAAATCCGCGAATCCATCCGCATGCTGCGCCAGATCGTCGAGATGATGCCGCCGGGCGACTACCGGGTGCAGGACCGCAAGGTCACGCCCCCGCCCCGGGCCCGCATCGACGAGAGCATGGAAGCCCTCATCCACCACTTCAAGATCTTCACCGAGGGCTTCCGGGTCCCCGAGGGCGAGGTCTACGTCGCCATCGAGTCGCCCCGGGGCGAGCTCGGCTGCTACATGGTCTCCGACGGCACCTCGAAGCCCTACCGCATGCACATCCGGGGCCCGAGCTTCGTCAACCTGCAGGCGCTCCCGCTGTTGCTGCGCGGCGGCCTCATGGCCGACGCCGTGGCCGTCATCTCCTCGGTCGACCCGGTGATGGGGGAGGTGGACCGGTGAGCCATCTCAACGCGGAGATCGCCGAGCGGGCCAAGGCGCTCGTCGCCCTCTACCCCGAGCCGCGCTCGGCCCTCATCCCGCATGTGCCACCTGGCCCAGGAGCAGGACGGCTGGCTCACCCCCGAGGCCATGGAGGAGATCGCCGAGCTCTGCGGCGTGACGCCGGCCGAGGTGCGGGGCACCGCCACCTTCTACGACATGCTCTTCACCGAGCCGGTCGGCACCTACGTCGTCTCGGTGTGCACCAACATCGCCTGCATGCTGGGCGGCGCGCTCGAGCTGCTCGAGCACGCCGAGTCCACGCTCGGGCGTGCACGCGGGCGGCACCACGCATCGACGGCGTCTTCACGCTCGAAGAGGCCGAGTGCCTGGCCGACTGCGACCGCACGCCCTGCGTGCAGGTCAACCACCGCTACGTCGGCGGGCAGACGCCCGAGAGCTTCGACCAGCTGGTCTCGGACCTCCGCGCCGGCACCCTGTCCGACACCGTCCCCGCGCATGGCACCCTGGTGCGGGTGCGCCGCAGCGTCGGCTTGCAGGCCGACGCGGAGGCTATCGTCGGCGAGCGGGCCCAGATGGCCGAGGCCCAGGCGGCCCGGGCTGGCGCGGCCGCGGGGGACAAGGCCTGATGGCCATCACGGACGCTCCCAAGATCATCACGTCGCGCCTGGGCTTCGACGACTCCTACACGCTGGAGCGCTACCTGGCGACGGGCGGCTACGAGGCGCTGCGCAAGGCACTGACCATGACCCCCGAGGCGGTGGCGGGCGAGGTCGACGCGGCCAGCCTGCTCGGGCGGGGCGGCGCCGGCTTCCCGGCCGGGCGCAAGTGGTCGATGCTGCGCAAGAACCCGGTCACCTACCTCGTGATCAACGGCGACGAGTCCGAGCCGGCCACCTTCAAGGACCACATGCTCATTGAGGGCGACCCGCACCAGATCCTCGAGGGCGTGCTGATCTCGGCCTATGCCCTCCAGGTCACCCAGGCCTTCATCTACCTCCGCGGCGAGTTCGCCCTGGGACTCGAGCGCCTGCAGACGGCGCTGAACGAGGCCTACGCCCACGGCGCCGTGGGGAGCAACATCTTCGATTCGGGCTTCTCTCTCGACATCGTGGTGCACCCGGGTGCCGGCGCCTACATCTGCGGTGAGGAGACGGCGCTGCTCGAGTCGCTCGAGGGCAAGCGGGGCTTCCCGCGCATCAAGCCGCCGTACTTCCCCGCCGCCATCGGCCTCTACGGCGAGCCCACGGTGGTCAACAACATCGAGACGATGTCGAACATCCCGTGGATCGTCACCAACGGTGGCGCCGCCTTCGCCGCGCTGGGCGAGGGGCGCTCCACCGGGACCCGGCTCTTCGCCCTGGCCGGCAACGTGCGCAACCCGGGCAACTACGAACTCGAGATGGTCAAGACGACCTTCCGCGACCTCATCTACGCCCCCGTCCTCGGCGGCGGCATCCGCGGCTCGAACACGCTCAAGGCCTTCATCCCCGGCGGCGTCTCGGCCCCGTGGTTCGGGCCGGACCAGGTCGACCTGCCGCTCGGCCAGGACGAGGTGGGCAACGCCGGCTCCATGCTCGGCTCGGGCTCGGTCGTGGTCATGGACTCGGCCACCTGCATGGTGCGGGCCGCCTGGCGCATCACCAAGTTCTTCTCCCGTGAGTCGTGCGGCCAGTGCACGCCGTGCCGCGAGGGCTCGGGCTGGCTCGAGCGCATCATGTGGCGAATTGAGAATGGCGACGGGCGCGAGGAAGATCTGGACCTTCTCATGGACCTGTGCGACAACATCTCGCCCGGCGTGGCCTGGCCGCCCCAGCAGACGACCATCTGCGTGCTCGGCCCGTCCATCCCCTCGTCCATCGCGTCGGGCATCCGCATGTTCCGCGACGAGTTCCTGGTCCACGTCAAAGAAGGGGGGTGCCCCTTTGACTGACACGGCCAAGACGGACGCGAGCCAGGGCGACGCCCCGGCCGACCGAGATCACCTTCACGCTCGACGGGCGCGAGGTCACGGCCACCAAGGGCGAGCTCATCATCGCGGCGGCCGAGCGGGCCGGCACCTACATCCCGCGCTTCTGCTACCACCCGCGCATGGAGCCGGTGGGCATGTGCCGCATGTGCCTGGTCGACGTGGAAGGGCCGCGCGGCGCCACGCTGACCCCGGCCTGCTTCGTGCAGGTCACCGACGGCATGGTGGTGGACTCGAGCAACGACCGGGTCAAGAAGGCGCAGGACGGCGTGCTCGAGTTCCTGCTGGCCAACCACCCGCTCGACTGCCCGGTGTGCGACAAGGGTGGCGAGTGCCCGCTCCAGGACCAGACGCTGGCCTACGGGCCGGGCGAGACCCGCTTCGTCGAGGAGAAGCGGCACTTCGAGAAGCCCATCGCCATTTCGGACCTCGTGCTGCTCGACCGCGAGCGCTGCATCCAGTGCGCCCGCTGCACGCGCTTCGCCGACGAGGTGGCGGGTGAGGCCCTGATCGACTTCGCCGGCCGCGGCGACCAGGTCGAGGTGGCGACGTTCCCGACCGAGCCGTTCTCCTCCTACTTCAGCGGCAACACGGTGCAGATCTGCCCCGTCGGCGCGCTCACCGCGACGCCCTACCGCTTCACGGCCCGCCCCTGGGACCTCGATCAGGTCGAGTCCACCTGCACCTCCTGCTCCGTCGGCTGCCGGGTGGCCGTGCAGTCGTCGCAGAACCGGCTGACCCGGCTGCTCGGCATCGACACCGAGCCGGTCAACCACGGCTGGCTGTGCGACAAGGGCCGCTTCGCCTTCGAGTCGGTCAACGGCGACGAGGTGGACGCCGGCCCGCTAGCCCGACGAGGTGGCGGACGAGAACGTCGACGTGGCGCCGGCCACCGCCTCGCAGGTCGTGAGCCTGGGCGTCTCGAGGGGCCAGTTCCTGGGCGAGGCCCGCGAGACCGGACGCTTCGAACACGGCCGGCTGGTCGAGCCGCGCGTGCGCAAGGAAGGCGAGCTCGTCCCGGTCAGCTGGGGCGAGGCCCTGGCCGCGGCGGCGGCGGGCATCACCGCCGCCAAGGAGTCCGGCGGTCCGGGCGCGGTCGCCCTCATCGGCGGCGCCCGCCTCACCAACGAGTCCGCCTACGCCTGGGCCAAGCTGGCCAAGGGCGTCATCGGGACCGACTCGGTCGACGCCCAGCTCGGTGACGGCCTCCCGGCCGACCTCGTGCTCGGGCTGCCCCGGGCCACCATCGACGAGGCGGCGTCGGCGCCGCTGCTCATCACGCTGACCGGCGACCTGCGCGAGGAGCTGCCCGTCCTCTTCCTGCGGCTGCGTGAGGCGGCTGAAGAGGAGCCCGAAGCTGATTGAGATCGCGCCCACCCCGACCGCGCTCACGCAGTTCGCCGACGCCATCCTGGCCATCCGGCCCGGTGACGCGCCGCTGGTGGCCAAGGCCCTGATCGGTGACGACGCCGCCGCCACGGCGCTGGGCTCGCACCACGAGGGCAGCGCGCTGGCCGACGGCGCGCTCGAGGCCGCCCGCGCCCTGCTGGCCGAGCACCCCGACGGCGACGGGCGTCGTCGTCGTGGCCGGGCGCCCGTCCTACGCCGAGTCGGGCGAGGTGGCCGCCGCCGCCCTCCGCGTGCTGGCCGAGGCGCTGCCCAAGGCGACCTTCCTGCCCGCGCTGCGCCGGGGCAACGTGTTCGGCGCGCTCGACATGGGCCTGGCCCCGGGCCTGCTGCCCGGTCGGGTCTCCCTCGACGCCGGGCGCCAGCGCTTCACCGCGGCCTGGGGCTCCGTCCCGGCCGACGCCGGGCTCGATGCGGCCGGCATCCTGGCCTCCATGGCCGGCGAGACCGGTCAACGGCGACGGCGACGGCGCCGGCACGCAGGTGCGTGCCCTGGTGCTGCTCGGCGCCGACCCGCTGAGCGACTTCCCCGACCACGCCGTGGCGAAGGCGGCGCTGTCGGCCGGCCACTTCGTCGTCGCCGTGACCGGGCACCCGTCGCAGTCGGTCGACGCCCACGCCGACGTCGTCCTGCCCTGCGCCGATCCAGCACGAGCGGGCCGGCACCACGACCAACCTGGAGGGCCGGGTCAGCCGGCTCGGGCCCAAGCTGAGCGCGCCGGGCTTCGCCTGGCCCGACTGGATGATCGCGGCCGAGCTGGCCGACGCCCTCGGGGCCGACCTCGGCACGCAGAGCGCCAACGACCTGGCCGAGGAGCTCGAGCGCACCGCGCCCGCCTACCGCGGCCTGACGCCCGACGTGCTGCGCGTCCGACGCGGCCCACGACGGGATCCTGGTGCCGCTGGTCGACGGCGCCCCCGCCGCGCCGGCGTCGAGCCCATCGACCCCATGGCGCTCCCGGGCGTCGAGTCGGTCGAGCGCCAGGGCGCGCCGCCGCGCGTGGGCACCGGCAGCAGCCTTCCCGCCTTGGTGGGCACCGCCGTCCTGGGCAGCCCGCCGCCCCTGCTCGCCGGACCTGGATCCGGCGGCACCGAGCCGCTGCCAGATCCCCAAGGCCGACAACTACACGCTGCGCCTGGTGGCGGGGCGCCGGCTCTACGACGCCGGGAGCTCGGTCACCGGCTCGCCCTCGCTCACGCCGCTCGTGCCCGCGCTGGTGGCCCGGGCCAACCCCTACGACCTCGACCGCCTCGGGGCCACGACGGGGGACCGGGTCAAGGTGCGCTCGGCCCGCGGTGAGCTGACCCTGCCCGCCGAGGCCGACGCCGGCGTGCCCCGCGGCGTGGTCGCCATCGACTTCAACGTGCCGGGCGGCGAGAGCGCGCCGGGCAACGCAGTGGCCACCCTGATCGACAGCCGGGCGCCGGTGACCGACGTGCGACTGGAGTCGGTGTGATCGGGACCTGCTGGCCACGCATCGGGAAGCGGCACGCTCGCCGCCGCGCCACCAACATCGGACCGACCGTCCTCACCCACAGCGCCGACAACGGCAACGGCGACCCGCTGCTCTACTTCGGCCTCAACTGGGAAGTCTGGCTGATCATCATCATCAAGTGCCTGGTCGCCTTCGTGGCGCTCCTGGTGGCGACGGCGCTGATGATCTGGTTCGAGCGCAAGGTCATTTCGGACATGCAGAGCCGCATCGGCCCCAACCGGGCCGGGCCCTGGGGCCTGCTGCAGACCTTCGCCGACGGGACCAAGCTGATCTTCAAGGAGGACCTGCTGCCCGACCGGGCCGACTCCTTCGTCTTCAAGCTGGCGCCCGTACCTCTCGGTGATCCCGGCCGTGCTCGATCTTCACCGTCGTCCCGGTCGGGGGCGTGATCACCATCGGCAGCCACACCTTCGAGCTCCAGGTGGCCGACCCGCCGATGGGGATCCTGCTCGTGCTGGCCATGTCGGGCATCGCGGTCTACGGCGTCATGCTGGCCGGCTGGTCGTCGGGGTCGAAGTACCCGCTGCTCGGCTCGGTGCGGGCCTCGGCCCAGGTGATCTCCTACGAGGCCGTCCTCGGCATGACCACGATCATGGTCGTGCTGGTGGCCCACTCGCTCTCCACCCGGGCCATCGTGGCCTCGCAGTCGAACGGGTTCTGGAACTGGAACCTGATCCGCCTCGGCTTCATCCCCTTCATCTTCTTCATGATCGCCATCACGGCCGAGCTGACCCGGCCCCCCTTCGACCTGACCGAGGCCGAGCAGGAGCTGGTGGGCGGCTTCCACACCGAGTACTCCTCCATCCGCTTCGGCCTGTTCTTCCTGGCCGAGTTCATGAACACCATCACCATGTCGGCCATCGTGGTGACGCTGTTCTTCGGCGGGCCCAACGGCTACATCTTCCACATCCCCGGCGCCACCATCTACATGCCGATCATCTACTTCCTGCTCAAGGTGGTGGCGTTCTGCTTCATCTACGTCTGGTTCCGGGCCGCGCTGCCCCGGCTGCGCTACGACCAGCTGATGGACCTGGGCTGGAAGCGGCTCATCCCCATGAGCCTGGCCTGGCTGCTCCTGGTGGCCGGCATCGTGGCGTGGGGCTGGGGCGGGCTCATCCTGCTGGTGCCGGTCGGCCTGGCCACGGTGCTCCTGCTGCGGGCCAACAAGCTCGGCTCGGGCCGGACCGACGAGCTCCTGGTCATCCCGACCGTCGGTGGCCGGGTGACCCGGCCCCTGCGGCTGGCGCCCTCCCTTCCCGACGAGCCGACCGACGGGGGTGATGCGTAATGGGCGTGGGCGACGAGGTGAAGGACCAGCTGTCGTTCCTGGGCGGGTTCAAGCTGACCTTCCAGCACCTGACGCCGGCCCCGGGTCACCACCCAGTACCCGGAGGAGAAGAAGCCCAAGCAGCCGCGCCAGCACGGCCGCCACGTCCTCAACCGCTACGAGGACGGGATGGAGAAGTGCATCGGCTGCGAGCTCTGCGCCGGTGTCTGCCCGGCCGACTGCATTTACGTGCGCGGGCTCGACAACCCGCCCGACCACCCGGTGTCGCCGGGCGAGCGCTACGGCTACGTCTACGAGATCAACTACCTGCGCTGCATCCACTGCGACATGTGCGTCGAGGCCTGCCCGACCGAGGCCATCACCGAGTCGAAGCTCTTCGAGTTCTCCTTCACCAACCGCTCCGACGCCATCTACACCAAGGAAGAGCTGGTGGTGAACGACGACGGCACGCCCAAGAAGCTGCCGTGGGAGGACTGGCGCGAGGGCGACGACCTCATGACGTCGGGCTGGATGCGGGCCACCGCGCCGTCGGGCAACGCCGCCTACGAGGGCGTGGTGCAGTGGGAGGGCGAGCTCGGGCTACGGCGTGCGCGCGCCCGAGGGCGGCCAGTCGGGCCGGCGTGACGACGAGGCCACGGGCACCAAGCCGCTGCGTGAGGTGCTCGAGGCCCACCTGCTCGACGAGGACATCCCGCTGGCCCACCGGGGCATGCAGGGGCGGGTCTGGCGGGCCCAGAAGGGCGCGGAGCGCAACAAGCGGAAGATGGAGGCCATGCGCGGGCGCATGAAGGAGCTGCGCGCCACCCGCAAGGCGGCCAAGGAGCCGAGGCCAAGGGAGAAGGCCTGACCCATGGTCACCCTCCACCTGCTCCTGGCTTCATCGCGCCCCACCGTGCCCGACGCCATTGTGTTCGGCGCCGCCGCCCTGGTGATCCTCATCGGCGCGGTCGGCGTGGTCACCGCCTCGAACCCGGTGCACGCCGCCCTCTTCCTCGTGATGACGCTCTTCGGGGTGGCCGTCCTCTTCATTGAGCAGGAGGCCGACTTCCTCGCCGCCGTGCAGATCATCGTCTACGCCGGCGCCATCGTCGTGCTGTTCCTCTTCGTCATCATGTTCCTCGGGGTGGACCGGGCCGAGAACGTCAACGTCGAACCGCTGGCCGGGCAGCGCCCGCTGGCCTTCATCTTCGCCATGATCACGCTGGGCGGGGTGCTGGCCATGGCGGCCACCTCGCACTGGGTCACCGGGGCCAAGCAGGTGGTCGGGCCCGATCCAGGGCCACGTGGCCGGGCTGAACTCGCCCGCCGGCGAGCCGGCCCAGCTGGGCAAGCAGCTCTTCACCACCTACCTCTTCGCCTTCGAGGCCACGGCCGCCCTGCTCGTCATCGCCGTCGTGGGCGCCGTCGTGCTGGCCCGCCGCCCGCCGACCGTCCACGGCGACGAGTCCGAGGTCGGCGTCCGACGTCCGAGCCGGGGAACGGGCTGCCCGCATGAGCCTCTCGGGAGCGTGGTACATCGGCCTGGCCGCCATCGTCTTCACCATCGGCGCCATCGGGCTGCTGGTGCGGCGCAACGTGCTGATCATGTTCATGTGCATTGAGCTGATGCTCAACGCGGCCAACCTGACCTTCGTGACCTTCGCCCGCATGCTGGGCGACATCGGCGGCCAGGCCGTCGTCTTCTTCGTCCTGGTGGTGGCGGCGGCCGAGGTCGTCGTCGGCCTGGGCATCGTGGTGACCAACTACCGCCGGCGCGACACGACCGTGGCGGACGACCTGGACTCGTTGAAGGGCTGATCCGTGGTCAACGTCGCGTACCTCATGCTGCTCTTCCCCCTGGCCGGCTTCCTGCTGCTGGTGGCCCTGGGCCGCCGCATCGGCGACCCGGTCGCCGGCTGGATCGGCACCGTCGCCGTCGCCGGTTCCTTCGTCACGGCCATCGTCGTCTTCTTCGGTCTGCTCGATCTGCCCTCGTCCCACCGGGTCGTCGTGCACAACTACTTCACCTGGTTCCAGGCCGGGCGGCCTGAAGGTGCCGGTGGGCACGCTGGTCGACCCGCTGTCGATGACGATGTGCCTCTTCATCACCGGGGTCAGCATGCTGATCCACCTGTACTCCATCGGGTACATGAAGGGCGACCGCGACTACTCGAAGTTCTTCATCTACCTGAACCTCTTCGTCTTCTCCATGCTCCTGCTGGTGCTGGGCAACAACCTGCTCATCACCTTCGTGGGCTGGGAGGGCGTGGGCGCCTGCTCCTACTGGCTCGTGGCCTTCTGGTTCCAGAAGGACGCGGCCGCCTCGGCGGGCAAGAAGGCCTTCATCTACAACCGCATCGGTGACGCCGGCTTCCTGCTGGCCATCTTCCTGATCTTCGAGAAGACGGGCACCATCGAGTACGAGAGCGGGCCGGGAGGCGGCATCTTCGGGCAGCTCTCACACCTGCACGGCGGCGCGGCCACGGCGGCCGTGCTGCTCCTCTTCCTGGCCGCCACGGGCAAGTCGGCCCAGATCCCGCTGTTCAACTGGCTGCCCGACGCCATGGAGGGCCCGACGCCGGTCTCGGCCCTCATTCACGCCGCCACCATGGTGACGGCCGGGGTCTACCTGCTGTGCCGGATGAACCCGCTGCTGCACCTGTCGGCCGACGGCACCCTGGTCATCGCCATCATCGGCGGGGTCACCGCGTTCGTGGCGGCGACCATCGCCTGCGCGCAACAGGACATCAAGAAGGTGCTGGCCTTCTCGACCGTCTCGCAGATCGGCTACATGGTGCTGGCCGTCGGTTCGGGGGCCTACATCGCGGCCATCTTCCTCATGGTGGCCCACGCCTTCTTCAAGGGCCTCCTCTTCCTCGGCGCCGGCTCGGTCATCCACGGGCTCGACGACGAGCAGGACCTCAAGCGGATGGGCGCGCTGCGCAAGTACATGAAATGGACGACGATCACGTTCACCATCGGCTTCCTGGCCATCGCCGGCATCCCGCCGCTGGCCGGGTTCTGGGCCAAGGGCGACGTGCTCGACAACGTCTACGCCCACTACAAGCCGCTCTGGGTGCTGGGCGTGATCACCGCCGTGCTGACCGCCTACTACATGAGCCGGCTCGAGGTCCTCGCCTTCGGCGGGCGAGGAGCGCTTCGACAAGCCCGGTCCCAACGGCGAGCCCGCGCTGCACCCGCCGCACGAGTCGCCCTGGATCATGCGCATCCCGCTGATCATCCTCGCCTTCTTCGCCTTCTTCGCCGGGGCGCTCGACCTGCCCTGGGTGCACACGCACAACCTCGAGAGCTTCCTCACCCCGGTCTTCGCCGGCACGCTCTACAACGACAACCTGGGCGGCGGCGCCGAGTGGGCCCTGGCCATCGTCGACATCGCGGCCGCCGTCATCGGTGTCATCGTCGCCGTCTGGATCTGGCGCGGGCGCCGAGGTCTCCAAGCCCAAGTGGGAGCCGGCCTTCCTCCAGCGGGTCTGGTACTGGGACGACTTCTACGACGCCATCATCGGCCGGCCCAGCCAGCGCCTGGCCGCCTTCTGTGCCTGGGTGGTCGACGCCCGGATCATCGACGGCGCCGTGAACGGGACGGCGCAGCTGGCCCGGGCCACGGGCAGCGCGGCGCGCAAGCTGCAGACCGGATCGGTCCGCAACTACGCGCTGGGCATCGCGCTCGGGATGGCCCTCATCATCGGCTTCATGCTGAGCAGGACGTGGTGGGGATGACGGGACACCACGACTTCCCTTTCCTCACGCTGCTCGTGCTCCTGCCCGCCATCGGCGCGGCCGTGCTCGGGTTGCTGGGCTTCGACCGCAGCCTCAAGAAAGAGCTGACCTACGCGCTGGCCCTGATCGTGTCGCTGGTCACGCTGGGCTTCGCCATCGCCACCATCGTGGCGATGAAGGTGCCGACGGCGGCTTCCAGCTGGTGACGAACCACCAGTACACGGGGAGCGCACTCGGCGTGCACTGGTACCTCGGGGTGGACGGCATCTCCATCTTCCTGGTGCTGCTCACCGCGCTGCTCTTCCCGCTGGTGATCATCCTCGGGCGCAACCGCCAGAACAGCCGGGCCTACTTCGCCTGGATCCTGCTGCTCGAGGCGGCGGTGATGGGCAGCTTCGTCTCGCTCGACCTGCTCGTGTTCTTCTTCATGTTCGAGCTGACCCTGGTGCCGTCGTACTTCATCATCGCCGGCTGGGGTCATCGAACGACGGGCCTACGCCGCCCTGAAGTTCTTCCTCTACACGTTCCTCGGCTCGGCCTTCCTGCTGGTCGGCATCCTGGCGCTGGCCTTCATCCACGAGTCGCAGTACCACTACCTGACGTTCTCGCTCGGGCCGCTGATGCAGACCCACCTCTCGTCGAGCACCGAGATCCTGCTCTTCCTGGCCTTCACCGCGGCCTTCGCGGTCAAGGCGCCGCTGTTCCCGCTGCACACCTGGTCACCCGACGCCTACACCGAGGCGCCCGAGGAAGGCTCGGTGCTGCTCTCGGGCGTGCTGGCCAAGCTGGGCACCTACGGCATCATCCGCTTCGACCTCAGCCTCTTCCCCCAGGCCACGCGGACCCTGGCCCCGCTCCTCCTCACGCTGGCCGTGATCGGAATCATTTACGGAGCCGTCGTGGCCTGCGCCCAGCGTGACCTCAAACGCGTGGTGACCTACTCGTCGCTGGCCCAGATCGGCTTCATCGCCCTGGGCACCTTCGCGCTGAGTTCGCAAGCCCTGGCCGGAAGCGTCCTGCTCATGCTCAACCACGGCATCATCGTGGGTGCGCTGTTCATCCTGATCGGCTTCATCTACAAGCGCCGGGGCACCTGGCAGGCGAACGAGATGCGCGGCCTGCAGAAGGCGGCTCCGATCATGGCCGCCGTGTTCACCGTGGTCATGATGGCGTCCATCGGAGTTCCGGGGCTCAACGGCTTCGTCGGCGAGTTCCTGGTGCTCTCGGGCACCTTCATCACCCATCGCTGGTGGGCCGTCGTCGCCGTGCTCGGCGTGATCGTGGCCGCCATCTACCTGCTGTGGGCCTACCAGCAGGTCTTCCACGGCCAGCCCCGGAACGAGAAGGACGAGAAGATGCGGGACCTGGGCCTGCTCGAGATGGCGGTGATGGCCCCGCTCATCATCCTCATCGTCTTCCTCGGGGTGTACCCCAAGCCGGTGCTCGACCGCATCAACCCCTCGGTGGACCAGCTCATCGCGCACGTCGAGAAGAGCACCGGCCACTACCAGCCCTCGGTGGCGGTCAAGGGCGTGGAGGGCGTCAAGTGATCCTCGCCGCAGCCGCCCATGCCGCCGCAGCCAGCCCACGCGGCGTCGAACACCATCGAGGTCCCGTCCATCCGCTACCTGACGATCATGCCGCCGATCATCATGATCGGCGGGGCGGTCCTGCTGTTGGCGCGTGGCTTCACTGGTCCGCCGCCCGCTGCGGGTCAAGGTGGCCACGGTGGCGACGGTCATCATCTCGGGCTCCTCGCTCGGCATTTCGCTGTGGCAGTGGAGCGACGTCTCCGAGCACGGGCCGCACACCTACATCGCCAACGCCGTGGTGATGGACGGCTTCAGCTCGCTGGTCATGATTCTGCTGAGCATTGCCATGCTCCTGACCGCCCTGGTGGCCGACGGCTACCTCGAACGCGAGGGCGTGCACGGCGCGGAGTTCCACGTGCTGGCCATGGTGTCGGTTTCGGGGGCGATGGTGATGGCCATGGCCAACGACCTCATCGTCATCTTCCTCGGGCTCGAAATCCTCTCGATCGCGCTCTACGTGCTGACCGCCTTCAACTACCGCCGGGCGGCGTCGGGCGAGGCTGCGCTCAAGTACTTCATCCTCGGCGCGTTCTCCTCGGCCATCTTCGTGTACGGCATCGCCCTGACCTACGGCGCCACGGGCTCGACGAACCTGACCCAGATCGCCGACTTCCTGTCCAAGAACGTGGTCCTCTCCAACGGGCTCCTGCTAGCCGGGCTGGCCCTGCTGCTGGTGGGCTTCGCCTTCAAGATCGCCGCCGTCCCTTTCCATATGTGGACGCCCGACGTGTACCAGGGGGCACCCTCGCCGGTGACCGGCTTCATGGCGGCCGTGGCCAAGGCCGGCGCCTTCGCCGCCCTGCTCCGGGTCCTCTTCTCGTCCTTCGGCGCGCTTTCGGCGGACTGGCGTCCCATCCTCTACGGGCTGGCCGTCCTCTCGTTGGTCCTCGGTGCCTTCGTGGCCTTGCGCCAGCGCGACGTGAAGCGCATGCTGGCCTACTCGTCGATCAACCACGCCGGCTTCATTCTGCTGGGCGTGGTGGCCGGCACGACCCGGGGTGCCGAGCGCGGCGCTCTACTACCTCTTCGCCTACATGTTCATGACGATCGGCAGCTTCGCCATCGTCACCGTGCTCGGCCGCACTGGCGACGGGGACCACGATCTTTCCCGCTACCGCGGGTCTGGCCGGGCGCCAACCCGTGCTCGCGCTGGCCTTCGCCGTGCTGCTGCTGGCCCAGGCCGGGGCGCCGTTCACGACGGGATTGTGGGCCAAGGTGCAGGTGGTCTTCGCAGTGATCGTGGCGGGTGACGTGCCACTGGGCGTGATCGCCATGGTGACGGCCGTCGTGGCCGCCTACTTCTACCTGCGGATCGCCGTCCTCATGTACGCCGGCGGCGGGCTGGGCGAGCCCGAGGCGGAACCTGGCGCGCCGGTGTCCGGAACGGTCGAGCCGACGCCCCTGACACCCCTCACGACCACGCCGAGCTGGGCCGGCCCCGAGGTCGCGGCCAGCACCGTGGCCACCATCAACGAGCACATCTTGCTGGCCGACGAGGAGCCCGAAGGCGAGGACGAGCTGCCCGAGGCGGTGCCCGTGCCCGTGCTGACCACGTTGTCCATCGCGCTGTGCACCGGGGTGACCGTGGTCTTCGGCTTCTGGCCCCAACCGCTGATCGACTTCGCCAACCACGCCACCCTGCTCTTCCTGCCGTGCCCAAGTAGGCCGGTTCGCGCCCCGATGCGGGGGTATCCCAGGTCAGAGGGCAGATCGGGCGGGCCGCAAGCTTCAGGCCGTCGATCGGTTCCTCTCTGTGGGGAGCGCCGGGCCGGCCGGCGCTCGAGGAACGGGTGCGACATGGACGACGACGAGGTGACGTCCGGAGGTGAGGGGCCGGATCCACTGGCCACGTTCTTGATCCGCGCCGAGTTCGACGGGGCGCGGACGGGACGACCGACCCGCCCGCGACAGCCGAGGAGGCATCCCAACCGGAAGGCTCCCACCGGCGCGGCATGCTGGCCGGCCTGGCCGGGGTCGCCGTGTTGCTGGCCGTGCTCGTCGCGGTGGCGCCCGGCGGGTCCCGGCCCAGGTTGGCGCCCCAGCCGGGGCGCGCCGTCCCCTCGTACCCGAGCGCATCCGCCGCAGCGGTGGAACCACGCTCCGGCTCGACCACGACGCCGGGCGGAGTGTCGGACCCGAGCCCGGGCTCGACGCCATCGTCGGGATCGAGGTCCCCGTCCTCCGCCACGACCGGGTCGAGCGTGCTCAACGGCTCGGCGCCAGCGCCGGCGAGGCCGACGTCGTGACCGGGTCGCACCGGAGCGGCGACACGACCTCGGCCGCGGGCGGCGGCGTGGTGTCGTCGCCGACCCAGACGTCCGACGTTGCGTCCCCTCCGAGCACCACCGCACCGGCAGCTGCCCGCACGACCAGCACGACGACGGCGCCGCCTCGGACGACGACGACTGCCGGCTCCGCCGCCCCGCACGACCACCACGACGACGGCTGCCCCACCGACGACTACCACGACGACGATCTGCGTGCTGATCGTCTGCCTCTAACGAGGTCGCTGCGCGGGCGCCCCGCTCGGCGCTAGCCGAACTGCCGGGAGAAGTCCGCGCTGAGCCAGCGCTCGGGTGACATGCGGAAGACCGCGCTCTCGGACGGGTCGTCGGACGTGGCCGCCAGGTAGCGGTCGCCCAGTTCCTGGCCGAGGTAGCGGTAGGCCAGCGCGCGCCGCTCCTCGGGGCTGACAGTGTCCCTGATCACGGTGATCGGTCCCTCCACGCTCACGTAGCAGTAGGGGATGGACTCGGTCTGCACGCACAGGGTGAAGCGCCCGGCCGCCCGCATGCGGCGGGCCTTGCGGCTCTGTCCGTCGGTGAGGATGTCCACCGTGGCGCCCGGTTGGTAGGCGTACCAGACGGGCACGCTGAGCGGCCCGTGGCCCGGGTCGTCGACGCTGACGATGCCGACATGGACGCCGGCGAGGAACTCCTCGCGCTCGGCGCGGGTCATGACCAAGGACATGGACCGTTCACCGCCTGCCGTGATGGGGCGGCCGCTCCCGCCGCTGCTGCTCGGACCAACAGAGATCGCAGCCGTGGCACGGGCCGCGTTCGGGGTCGGGCGCGTGAGCCCCCGGGTGGCCGCAGATCGGGCATGGGGCGTCGCTCACCGTTGCGGGCCGGTCTGGGCGGCCGGTCGTTCCGCCGCGGTGTCGGCATCGGCGTCGGGGTGCGCACCATCGTTGTCGACCCTCGGAGTGGGCGTTGGCCTCGTCTTCGGCCAGCGCGACCTGTACCGCTTCGGGCACGGCGGGTCCCGATCGCTTGGTCGTGGTCAGCAGACGGCCGATCACCGGCACTTCGGTCAGGGATTCGGCTCGCATGATCTGGACGGCCACCGGCACGAACTGCTCGGCCGAGTCGAAGACGATGTAGCGGGGCAGCCAGTGCGGCTCGTACTTGGCGTTGAAGCGCCAGAGCGTCTCAATCTGGAGCACGCCGGAGAGGCGGCGCAACGCCCAGCGCTCGACGCGCTGGGTCACCCCGTCGCCGGTCTCGCCCTCGAGGATGGAACGCATGGCGGCGAAGTTGAGGCTGAGGCCCTTCATCCCCATCTCCTTGAGGTGGGCGATGGTCGAGCACAGGGCGAAGTCGAGCAGTCCGTTCGGGTGGTCGCCGGGATCGCGCCGCATCAGGTCGAGCGAGTAGCCGCCGATGGCGGGGGATGGGACGAACTGGCACATGGCCACCGGTGCGCCGTCGGGTCCCTCGACCAGGGTGAGGAGCAACCCGGTGTCGCGGGGATCGAAGAGGCGGCCGAGCATCATGGAGAAGCCACGCTCCTGCTCACCCCGTCGGCTCTTGGCCATCAGTTCGGCCATGCGGGCCGCGTCGTGCGGGTCGAGGCGGGCCGGGTCCAAGAAGCGCACGGTGTAGCCGTAGCGGGCCACCCGGTTCACCGCCTGGCGCAACCCCTTCATCTTTCCGCCCTCGAGCGAGAACTCGCGGGGGTCGACCACGGCCTCGTCGCCGATGTAGACGAAGCGCATTCCCGAGGCCTGGTAGGTCGGGAGCCACTGCTCACCCGCGCCCATCACGCCGAGTCCCCAGCCGTTGCGGTCGACGAAGCGGCGGAACGAGTCCCACACGTGGGCCCGCTCGGAGAAGGGCCCGATCGGATCGGGTGAGACGAGACACACGCCACCGAACACTGCGTACGCCACGAGCGAGTCGCGATGGAAGTACCACTGCTTGTCGTCGCGCAGGGCGAAGTAGTCGAGCGTGCCCGTGCCGTGGCGGCGGACGATGTCGCGCGCCCGCAGCTCGGCGGCCCGCCGCCCCACCGAGGCCCGGCCCGAGGACAGCCGGCGGTCGACCACGGGGCGGGTGAGCAGGTAGAGGGCCACCACGATCAGGCAGATGCCCACGGCGAGCAGGGTGACGGAGGCGAAGCGGTCGATGGTGGAGGGGAAGGTGACCCAGGTGATGCCGACCAGGCGCTCGGCCGAGCCGAGGAGCACGTCGGGCCAAGAAGGCAGCGGGTGGTGGTGCACGCGGCCGGCCACCTCGACGCCGATGAAGCCGCCCAGGGTGGCGAACAGGCCGCCCACGGCCAGGATGAACAGAGCGGTCAGGAGCGTCGTCCGCTCGGTCTGGGCCCGGAACTGCTCGCGGTGCACGATCAGCAGGACGAGGACCGCGGCGCACACGAGCCAGGGTGATGACGTCGGCCGCGTGCACGACGTGCAACACCAGGGTGCCACTGAGCAGCGCCACCGCCACGATCCACGAACGGCGCTGCCCGCGCAGGATGCCCCGCGACAGCATGATCATCCCGATCCCGGCGATGGCGACCAGGGCACCCGCGGCCTGCACCAGGGCGACGGGGAGGTACTGCGCAATCAGGTGCAGATGGGTGCGCAGCGGCGCGGTGACCGAGGAGAGCAGGTCGACCACGCCGGCCACGAAGAGCGAGACGGCGGCGATGCGCCGGATACGGCGCACGCTGATGCGGTCCGCTGCCACTTCGGGCGCCGGTGGCCACGACGCGCCGCTGGGCCACCCGGCGGCCAGCTCGGCGTGGACATCGGCCGCCTTCGAACGGCCCTTGATCACGATGTCCGACGTGATGAGCCGCTCGCCCAGGGTGGCCATGGGCAGGTCCGCCTCGGCCAGCAACAGGCGCACGTGCAAGTCGGCCCCGGTCTCGATCTCGAGCGTCGACTCCTGGCGGTGGTGCAGGAAGGTGGGCGGGAGGCCGAAGCGCCCCCGGTGCTCGTGGACGACCTCGGAGGTGGCACCAGGACAGGCGAAGAACCCGGTGTCGAGGTGGGTGAGCTCGGGCACCAGCGCGCCGCCGACGATCACACCCGACGCGCCGGCCTCGACGGCCTCGCGCGTCATGTCGAGTACGTCGCGGCCGTCGACGTCGAGGAGCGCGTGCGCAATGGGGCGCGTCCCCGATTCGCGACCTGACCACGGTGCCGGCAGGCCCTCGCCCCCGAGGGCGCGCCAGATGCCACGCGAGGTCAGGGCGACGACGATGGCCAGCACGACGAGCAGCGCCACGGCGATGGCCACCGTGACCAAGAAGCGCGAGAACCACGAGGCGGCGTAGGCGTGCTGGAGCGCGTTCTGCTGGCGGGGGGAGCGGAAGACGTGCCCCAGGCCGTCGACGACGAACTCGACCCGCAGCAAGAGCGCAATGGCGGCCAGCACGAGGGGTGGGGCCCACAGGTAGCGACGGAGCCTGCGGTAGAGGAGGCGCGAGGTGACGAAACGGCGGGACAGGCCCGGGTCATCGAGCCGTTCCAGGCCGACCAACCAGGGCCGGTCCTCGGCGCCACTCTCGTCGAGGGGTGGGTTGGCGCCGGGACGCAGCGTGCCGGCGCGCACGAGCACGGTCCGGATCCCCGCCCCCGTCTCGCAGACCAGGTCCACTGCGGGGTGCACGGTGACCCCGAGCTTCTCGAGCGGACCGATGAGTCCCGGATCATGCTCGGGGGAGAGCACGGCGACCACCCGGGAATCCGGTCGGGCCGAGAAGGTGCGCAGGGCATCGACCAGGGTGGAGTGGGCACGCAACGTCGCCGCGGGCTCGTGGTCGTCGCCGGCGACCGGCGCCACCAGGCGCCCGCAGAGGATCACGATGCCGGGACCCTGCCACTCCTCGAGCCGCCGGGCGATGTCGCGGCAGCCGGCCCGGGAGGAATCGGTCGGCTCGGGAGGGAGCAGCAGGTCACCGAGCACCTCGACCCGACGACCCAGGGCCACCGCGATGCGATGCTCACACCCCGTCGCCAGATTCCCGGTCCAGTTCCCCTCCGGTGGCGACGGTGCTGCTCATGGCATCTCCCATCGTGTCACTTCGGGGCGTTCTCCACGGGCCTTGAGCCGCACCGCCGATTCTCCGGCGGCGCCAGAGGGTGCCGTTAAGGTGGACTTTCGTGTCACAGACGCTCCACGAACGAACCAACTGGACCTGGCGCGACGGCGTGCGCAACGGGGGTCCGGCCGTGGTCTTCGATATCGACGGCGTGCTCTCGGATGCGGCCGGACGCCAGCACTTCATTGAGAGTGGACGCCGGGACTGGCATGCCTTCTTCGAGGCGTGTGGCGACGACCAGGTGATCGAGGAGATCGCCACCTTGCTCGAGTTGCTGGACTCCTCGCTGGCGGTCATCCTCCTTACCGGGAGGCCCCAGCGGGTGCAACCCCAGACGCTTGGCCTGGCTCGAGCGTTACGGTCTGCGCTGGGATCTGCTCGTGATGCGCTCTCGAGGCGACTACGTGCAGGTCACCTCGTTCAAGCAGACGGTCGTCGGCGAGTTGCGTGCCCACGGCTTCGACCTGCGACTGGCGTTCGAGGACGATCCCTCGAACCATGCCATGTACGTGGCGGCAGGCGTCCCCTGCGTCTATATCCACTCCGGGTACTACGAGTAGCGGAGCTGGCGGGCCCAGCCGAGGACCAGCGCCCCGAGCGAGAGAAGGAGCACCGGCAGATCGCCCCAGTGGTCATAGGGCGTGAAGCCGCGGCGGAGCGCCACACCGACGGTGAGCACCTGGCGCCGACCGAGCGTGCTGCGTGCCAGCACGACGCCGCGTTGGGTCACCGCCGCGCTGTACCCGGTGGGGGAGGCCTGCAGCAGGTCCCGGCCCGTCTGGACCGCTTGGACCCGGGCGGCCGCCACCTCCTGGGCGGGGACCTGTGACGTGCTGTAGGACGAGGTGTTGGTCGGCACGGCGAGCAACTCGGCCCCGGCCCTCACCGACGAGTGGCTCCGATCGGCATAGAAGACCTCGAAGCTGACCAGGATCCCGAGTGGCCCTGCCGGTGTGCGCATGAGCCCGCTCCCGTGGCCGGGGACCGCATCGAGCGGGACGCCCGAGAGGTTGGCGAAGTGGGCGAAGAACGAGCGGTCGGGCACGTACTCGCCGAAGGGAACCCGGTGCACCTTCTCGAACACCCCGACGACGCGGCCGTCGGGACCCCAGGCCACGATCTCGTTGCGAAAGGCCGTCGTGCCCACTGGCGTCGTCACCCCGACGAGCAGCGTGGTGTGCAACCCGCGGGCCAAACGGGACAGGCGCGCCGCCTCGGGCGAGCCGGCCAGCGGTCCGCCCAGGGCGACCACGTCCTCGGGCCACAGCACCAGGTCTGGCCCATGGTCGGGATGGACCCCCGCCATGGCGGCGAGCTGTGCTTCGTACACCGAAGCCGGGGAGATCTCCTCCTTGCTCACGCCGCGGGCCCCGCCTCCTTGGACGAGCGCCGCTTGCACCGTGCGCACCGGGCGACCGCCGTCGGGGGCCACGGCACCGGCCAGTACCAGTGCGACGAGACCGGCGGTGACGACGAGCGCCCCGACCACGCTCGGACCGGCTCGCCGCCCGGCCCGTGCGACGGGCCCAGGTGGTCAGCGTGGCCAGGGCCACGCCGCCGGCGTAAACGCCCGCCGTCATGAGCAGGGGACCGCCCAGGCGAGCCAGCTGCAGGAGCGGGCCGTCGGCCTGGCCCAGGAACACCCCGCCCAGTGGGAGCCCACCGAAGGGCCAGGCCATGCGCAAGGCCTCGGCCAGGGTGCAGGCGCCGACGAAGGCGGGCGCCCGGCCGCGGTCGGGCGGGGTGCAGGCGGCGGCGGCCGCGAAGAACAGGGCCTCGACCAGGACGAGGATCAGTGCGCCGTACCAGTTGAAGGCGCGGGCCCACGCCAGTCCGACGGCGAAGCAGCCGAGCCCGGCGAGCCAGCCGGACCAGATCCTGGTGCGCAGGTCCAGGCCGCCCAGGCGCCAGTAGAACAGCGCAGCCCCGACGAGCCCGAGCGGCCACCAGCCCCAGGGCGGGAGCGACAGGGCGAGCAGGAGGCCGGCGGCTACCGAGGGGACGGCGACGCGCCCTCGCCGCGGCAAGCTCACAAGAGGGTGCGGGCAGCCGTTCGGCCGCTGGCGATGCATGCAGGGATGCCGACGCCGTGGTAGGCCGCGCCGGCCACGGCCAGACCGCCCAGTCGGGCCACCGCGGCCTCCACGCCCAGCCGTGCGCAAGAGGTGGTGCACCCGGTACTGCGGGAAGGCGTCGAGATGGCGGGCCACCACGGCCTCATCCGGTGCGCCGCTCACCCCGAGCAGCCCGCCCAGATCGTCCCAGGCCCGCTGTGCCGCTTCGCCGTCGGTCCACCGGTCGGGCCGGGCGTCGTCGATCCGTCCGAGCGAGGCGCGGAGCAGGACCTCGCCTTCCCGAGCCAGGTGCGGCCACTTGCGGTCGAGGAAGGTGCAGGCGGTGACCGCCCACGGCTCGCGACCCTTGGGCGCGCTGTGCCGGGGGACGAGGAAACCGGTTCCGTAGAGCGGTTCGGGGACGTTCTCGGCCGCGACGCGGAACGTCACCAACATCACCGAGGCGTAGTCGATGGCATCGAGCAGTGCGGCCGCCTCGTCGTCGTGCGGCCGGAGCAAGCGCCGCGGTGCCGGGCGCGGGCACGGCCAGCACCACCCCGTCGGCGTCGTAGGCAGCCGGCGGTGGTCGAGATCGACCAGCGGTCGCCCTGGCGGTCCAGACTCGTGGCGCCCTCCCCGAGGCGGATGTCCACGCCGCGGCGACGCAGCGCGTCGGCCAGCGCCGCCACCAGCACCCCATGCCGCCGTCGAGCGCCCAGAAGAGCGGCGGTCCGTCGGGGTCGGGTGCCGGCATCTCCGCCCGCAGGGCGCGCATGAGGCTGCCCCGGCGCCCCGCTGCGGCGAGCAGAGGTGGGAACACCGCGGCGGCCGACATGTCGTCGACCGACCCGGCGTGGATGCCCCCGATGAGGGGATCGACCAGCGCGTCGGTCACCCGCGACCCGAGCTTGCGCGTGACGAGCGGGCCGATGGAGCGGTCGCCGAGTGGCCCGCGCACGTCGGGTCGCGGCAACAGCGCATCGCGCAGCAGTCCCAGCCGGCCCCGCGGGCTCAGGACGCCGCTGCGCGCGGTCGGCCAGACGCGGGTGGGCACGCCGAGGGCCAGGCCCTCGGGCAGGGGGCGCAGCCGGCCCCGGGCAAAGACCGAGGCGCCCCGGCCGGCGATCGGTACCAGTGCGTCACCGAGCTCCACGTCCCTGGCGAGCCCGAGAGCCTCGGTGCGGCGACCGAGGAAGCCATCGGGCCCCATGTCCACCGCCCGCCCTCCGAAGGGCGTACTGCGCAGAGCACCACCGAGGCGGTCCGAGGCCTCGAGGAGGACGACGGCGGGCCCCTCGCCGGACGGCTCGGCGCCACCGGTGAGCTCCCAGGCCGCGCTGAGGCCGCTGATGCCTCCCCCGACCACGACGACCTGCCCCTTGCCCATGTCAGGCGGCCTGGTCCGCCGCCGTCACGACGTCGGCCAGTGACCGCGATGAAGGCGGGATCGTCGTTCAGCGATGCCGTGCGGGCGTAGGCCAGGCCCACGGAGGAGGCCACTGCCGCCAGTTCGATGTCGAGGTCGTAGAGCACCTCGAGGTGGTCGGCGACGAAGCCGATGGGGCACACCACGACGGCGTCGGTCTGGCCCTCGGCGGCCAGCCGCCGCACCTCGTCGCGGATGTCGGGACCGAGCCACGGCTCGGGGGTGCGGCCGGCGCTCTGCCAGGCGACCAACCAGTCGGAGAGGCCGGCCTCGGTGGCGACCAGCCGGGCCGACTCCTCGAGTTGGTCGGGGTAGGGGTCGCCGGCGGCCCGCATCCGTTCGGGGAGCGAGTGCGCGGTGAAGACGACGCGGGCAGCGCCCGGTGCACGTCCGCGACGGCGGCACGGACCCGTTGCGCCATGAGTCGCACGAAGGAAGGGTTGTCGTACCACGACGTGATCGCCGTGAACGGGTGTGTCGCCCAGCGCGCCGACGCGCCCGCTCGAGGTACTCGCCCGAACCCATGGAGGACGCGTGCGGGGTGAGGACGAGTCCGATCACGGCCTCCACGCCCGACGCGGCCAGCGCGGCGGCCGCGTCCTCGAGCAGGGGGTCGGTGTGCTTGGCCCCGAAGCTGACGCGATAGCGGCCCGGCGCCCGTCGGTCGAGCGCGTCGTCGCAACGCGTCGACCTGAGCCCGGGTGCGCGCGGCGAGCGGCGACGTGCCGCCGATGGCGTCGTAGCGCCCCGTGAGCTCGGCCAGCTGGGCGGGCTCAGGCGGGCGCCCGCGCCGGATGCGCGTGTAGAAGGCCTCGATCTCCTCCGTGTTCGCCGGTGTGCCGTGCGCCATGACGAGGACGCCGACCGTCATGTCGTCGCGGTCTCCCGGTGCACCAGGTCGACGACGGCGGCCAGCACGCCCGGGTCGGTTTCGGGAAGGACGCCGTGGCCGAGGTTGAAGACGTGCCCCGTCCCGCTGCCGTCGGCCGCGCTGGCCAGGACGGCCCGGGTCGCCTGTTCGACAACGGGCCACGGGGCGAGGCAGAGGGCGGGGTCGAGGTTGCCCTGGAGGGCGTGCCCATCGCCGACCCGGCGACGAGCCTCGGCCAGCGGTACCCGCCAGTCCACCCCGACGACGTCGGGCCCCGCCGAAGCCATGCGTGCGAGCAGCTCACCGGTGCCGACGCCGAAGAGGATGGTCGGCACGCCGAGATCGGCGATGCCCTCGAGGACGGCCCGGGTGGCCGGAAGTGCGAAGCGGGTGTATTCGTCGGGCGCGAGCGAACCGGCCCAGCTGTCGAAGAGCTGGACGGCCTGGGCGCCGGCCCGGATCTGCGCCCGGAGCGAGGCGACCGCCATGGCGGCCAGGCGCTCGGCCAGCTCGGCCCACAGCTCGGGGTCGCCGTGCATGAGCGCTTTGACCTTGGCGAACGTACGCGAGGGACCGCCTTCGACGAGATAGCTGGCCACGGTGAAGGGCGCGCCGGCGAAGCCGATGAGCGCGACGCCGCTGCCGGCCAGTTCCCGGCTGACCAGCTCGACGGTGGCGGCCACATAGGGGGCGTCGGACTCGGGTTCGAAGGGGCGCAGGCGGCGGAGGTCGCGTGCGTCGCGGAAGGGCTGGGCCACGACCGGGCCGCGGCCCGGCTCGATGTCGATGCCGAAGCCGATGGCGTGCAGCGGCACCACGATGTCGGAGAAGAGGACGGCCGCGTCGACGCCGTAGCGGCGGACGGGCTGCAACGTGAGCTCGGCGGAGAGCGGCGCGTCCTCGATGGCCGAGAGGATTGATCCGTCGCCCCGGGCGGCCCGGTACTCGGGCAGCGCCCGGCCCGCCTGTCGCATGAACCAGACCGGGGTGTGCGAGACCGGCTTGCGCAGGCAGGCGGCGACCAGGTCAGGGCGGGCATCCGCCTCCAGGGTCACGTGATCGGCTCTATGACGACCGCGGTGCCGTAGGCGCAGATTTCGGTCCAGTTCCCGCCCATTTCGGAGGTATCGAAACGCATGGCCAACACGGCATTGCCGCCGCGGGCCTCCGCCTCGCCCACCATGCGCTGGACGACATCTTCCCTGCTCAGCTGCAGGTTCTTGGTCATCCCCTTCAGCTCCCCACCGGCCATCGACTTGAAGGCCGCGCCGAACTGCGAGCCGATGTTGCGCGAGCGCACCGTGAGGCCGAAGACCTCACCGAGCACCGAGGTCACCCTGTAACCAGGGACGTCGTTCATGGTGGAGATCAACATGGCGCTCCTTTCGGGTCGGGCTCATCGTAGGCGTCCGCACCCCGGCATCCCGGGCTTCGGGCCCCGTCTAAACTGGCTCGTTTCCCTAACGCACCTGGGGAGAAAGGGGAGCGGTGCCCGAACATCCCGATCTGCAGGATGAGCAGGAATTCCTCGACCGTGCCTTCGACGGCCTGGAGTTCATGCGGGGCGAGGCGCGCCAGATGCTCGAAGGCGTGCTCGACCTGGGTCGGGGCGGCACGTTCCAATCACGTACCGAGCGTGACATCGTCGTGCGGACGAGCCTGGCCCGGCTGGAGCAGCTCGACATCGGGGACCAGGCCCTCTATTTCGGCCGGATCGACCGGCTGCCCGAGCCGGGCGAGCGCGCCCTGCTGGGCGAGTCCTTCCACATCGGCCGCCTGGCCGTGTCGGGCCCGGACCACGAGCCCCTGGTCGTCGACTGGCGGGCGCCGGTCGCCGAACCGTTCTACCGGGCTACCGGACTCGACCCCCAGGGCCTGGCCCGCCGGCGCCACCTGGCCGTACGCGGGCGCGAGCGTCCTCGGGCTCGAGGACGAGTATTTCGTGGACCCCGAGGGCCGTCCGGCTACGGCGATCGTCGATGTGGGCGACGGCACCAGCCCGGCCGCAGGGCGAGCGCTTGCTCTCCGACGGGATGGTGCTGGGGGGACCGGGTGCGCTGCTCTCCGCACTCGGCCAGGCCCGCACCGGGCACATGGGCGACATCATCGGGACCATTCAGCGCGAGCAGGACGAGATCATCCGCTCGCCGCTCGCCGGCGTCCTGATCGTCCAGGGTGGTCCGGGCACGGGCAAGACGGCCGTGGCCCTGCACCGCGCCGCCTATCTCCTCTACACCCACCGCTTCCCACTCGAGCGCCAGGGCGTGCTCGTGGTCGGGCCCAATCCGCTGTTCCTGCGCTACATCGAGCAGGTGCTCCCTTCGCTTGGGGAGACCGGGGTCAGCCTTTCGACCGTGTCGGGACTGGTCCCCGAGGTGCGCGTGCGCGGGGTCGACGACCCGGCGGTGGCGAAGCTCAAGGGCGACGTGCGCATGGTCAAGGTGTTGGCCCGAGCGGTGCGGACGCGGCAGCGCCCGCTGCGCCATGACGTCGAGGTGCCGTTCGGGGCGGGGGTCCTGCGCCTGCATGCCTCGACCACCGAGGAGATCGTCGCCCTGGCCCGGCGCCGGCCGGGCACGCACAACGCACGGCGGCGCTTCGTCGAATCCCAAGTGGTGCGGGCTCTGGCCGACGACTACCGGGCCCGGCTCTCTCGTGGCGGCATCGACACCGGCGAGGACGGCCCGAGCCAGGAGGAGCAGAACGATCTGGCCCAACGGCTCCGCCGCGTCCCCGAGGTGTCCGAGGCGCTCGACCGCATGTGGCCTCGGCTCTCGCCCCACGAGTTCCTGCACGATCTCTTCGGGGCCCGACCACTCCTCTCAGCCGCCGGCAAGGGGATCCTGCGCCAGGACGAGGTGGCAGCGCCTCTACCGGCCGCGCAGCGCGTCGCTCGACGCCGTGCCGTGGACGGCGGGGGACACCGCCCTGATCGACGAAGCGCGCACCCTGCTCGGCCCACGCCGGAGCAGCCGGCCCAACCGGAACCGAGTCCAGCGGGTCGACGACGCGACGGCCAACGAGGTGGGGTTCTGGCCCCAGGGCCTGGCGGCATCGCCGATGCCCACCGGTCCGCCCTCGAGTGCCGGCGACGACGAAATCCGCTCGTTCGGCCACATCGTGGTGGACGAGGTGCAGGGACTCTCCCCGATGCAGCTGCGCATGCTCGCCCGCCGCTCGCTCTCTGGCTCCATGACGGTCGTTGGCGACATTGCGCAGGCCACCGGGCCCTGGGCCCCGCGCAACTGGGACGACATCACCCGCCACCTCAGCCCCCAGCGCCCGCCCCGCCTGGTGGAGCTCACCGTGAGCTACCGGACCCCGTCTGAGGTGGTCGCCCTGGCCGCCCAGGTCCTGGCCGTGGCCGCACCCTCCATCAGCCCTCCCCGCCCGGTCCGCCAGTCCGGCTTCACCCCGCAGATCCTGCAGGTCAGCCGGGCCCAGCTGGCTTCTCGGTGGCCGAGGCTGGCGCGGATGGAGGTGGCCGCCGCGGCTCCGGGCCGGGTGGCCGTCCTGGGTCCCGCGGTCCTGCTGCCCGAGCTCACCCGGGCCCTGGTCGACGCAGGACTCGACCCCATCGACCCCAGGGACCCCAACGGCGACGGGCTGGCCGCCGGGCTGGTGGTCCTCCCGGCCGACGAGACCAACGGCCTCGAGTTCGACTCCGTCGTGGTGGTGGAGCCGTCGCTGGTCGCTGCGGTGGGGGACGAGCCGGCCGGCGAGGCCCCTCCGGTGGCCACGACGCGGGGGTTGCGGACGCTCTACGTGGCGCTGACCCGTCCCACCAAGAGACTGACCATCGTGCACGCCGAGCCGCTGCCCGTCGATCTGCACTGACCTGGGAATTCGGCCAGGCGAAGGCGCCCACCCCGTCCCCAGGCCCAAGTTGGCACATTCGGCGCGCGGTGGACTAGAAATTCAGACGTGACCCAGGCTGTTTCGGCGGAGATCCCCGCGCCGCAGGGAAAGATCGTCCACGACCGGCCACCCATGCTCGCCGTGGGGGTCATGATCTGGCTCGGATCCGAGCTGATGTTCTTCAGCGGCCTCTTCGCCGCGTTCTTCACCATCCGGGCCAACACCATCGGGCCGTGGCCGCCGGCCGGCACGGATCTCGACACGCTGCGGGCGGGCGCGTTCACCTTGATCCTGGTGTCGTCCAGCTTCACCATGCAGTACGCCGTGTACCACGCAGAGTGGCGGCGCCGGAAGGCAGGCCCGGCGCTGGATCATCTTCACGATCATCCTCGGCGCCGCGTTCCTGGGGAACCAGGCCTACGAGTGGTTGTTCAGTTCGACCCGGTGGTACACGAACTCGTACGGCTCGCTCTTCTACATCATGTCGGGACTGCACGGACTGCACGTCTTCATCGGGCTGATCGCCATGATCTTCTTGCTCGGACGGATGCGCGGCGACGTCGGTGGTGACCCCGGCGAGCTGTCCGTCGTGCAAGGTGTCTCCTACTACTGGCACTTCGTCGATATCGTCTGGGTCGGGCTCTACAGTTGCCTGTTCCTGCTCAAGTAGGCATGCGAGGCGTGCGCGCACCACTCACGAGGACAGTTCGAAACAAGATCCTGCTGCCGGCCGGCCTGCTGGTCGTGGCCGCCCTTTCGTCCTTCGCCCTGTTCGTCCCGGCGACCTCCGCCGGGGCCAGCGGGCACGCCGATGCCACCAAGCTCTCGTCGGTGCCCGCACACGTCGCCAAGTGCCTGCGGGCCGGTGAACACCAAGGGCGTCTCGCCGGAGCCGAACACGGGGAACCCCTTCACCAGCACGAACCGGGTGTGCGTCGACGGGCACCTGGTGAGCTACGGCAACAGCGCCATCACCTACGCCAACCCGCCACGCTCGTACATCGCGGCGGGCCAGCAGCTCTTCGCCCAGTTCTGCTCGAGCTGCCACGGCAACGAGGCCAACGGCGTGAACCCCGAGGGCCAGGCCACCATCGGACCGAACCTGCAGGGCGTCGGTGCGGCGACGGTCGACTTCTGGGTCAGCTCCGGCCGCATGCCCGCCACCGACGTCAAGGCGGTGGAGGCCGAGCGCGCGCGAGTCCCGCCTGACGCCCAAGCAGGCACTCGAGCTGGCCGCCTGGGTGAACTCGCTCGACCCCTCGGTGCCGGCCGTGCCCTTCCCGCACCTCCAGGGCGCGAACCAGTCGGTCGGGGCGAGCCTGTTCTCGCTCAACTGCGCCGCCTGCCACACCATCACGGGAGCGGGCGACGCGCTGGCCTACGGGACCAACGCCCCGTCGCTGCAGAACCGCTCCATCACGGCGCAGCAGGTGGCCGAGGCCATCCGGACCGGTCCGGCCAACATGCCGCGCTTCTCGGGGAACCTGACGGACGCCCAGGTGCGCGACCTCGTCTCCTACGTGACCGGGCGCATTCAGCACCCGACCAACCCCGGCGGTGCCGGGCTGGGAGGGGTCGGTCCGGTGGCCGAGGGCTTCGTCGCCCTCCTCATCGGCGTCGGCGGGCTGGCCCTCGTCTGCTTCTGGATCGGAGAGCGTTCGTGAGCGACGACCGAACACCAGCCCTCGCGCACCCGGGTGCCGATGCCGGTCGCCGCGTTGAGCGATCCGCACATGGGCGACGCGGCGCGTCACCCCGACCGGATCGAAAAGGTCATCGCCCTCATCTTCGTGCTCTCCATGGTCTTCTTCGGGCTGGCCGGCGCCGCCTACTGGCAGAGCTGGAACGTCTGGACCTTCGGCGGGGCGCTCGGAGCCGGGCTGTTCGCCCTCGGTTTCGGGCTGACCGCCTGGGGCAAGTACCTCATGCCCCAGGGACCCTTCGTCGAGGAGCGCCACGTCCTCGCCTCCACGTCCGAGGAGCGCGACGCCATGTCGGCCGCCCTCGTCGAGCGTTCGGCCGTGGTGGTCAAGCGGCGCAGCATGCTGGGCGGGCTCTTCGCAGTCGGGTGCGGGCATCTTCGGGATCGTGGCGGCCTTCCCGCTCATCCGCTCCCTCGGCCCGCTGCCCAAGGACGAGCTCGACGTCACCCAATGGAGGGCCGGTTCCGTCCTGGTCGACTCCAACGGCCGGCCGGTGAGCCGGGACACGCTCGTCGTCGGCGGCATCATGACGGTGTACCCGCGCAGCCAGATGCGCATACGAGGACGGCCAGGTGACCTTCACGGACCAGGGGCTGGCGACGGACCAGACGGTGCTGATCCGCGTGTCCGACGAACCGTTCACCACCGAACCCGGCCGCGAGGGTTGGACGCCCGACGGGTACGTCGCCTACTCCAAGCTCTGCACCCACCTCGGGTTGCCCGGTCGGCCTCTACGAGCAGGAGCTCGAACTGCTCGTCTGCCCCTGCCACCAGTCGATGTTCAACATCCGCAACGGCGCCGTGCCCCAGTTCGGACCGGCGCCGCGCCCGCTGCCGCAGATGCATCTGGGCTACAACGACGACGGCAACCTGATCGCCATGGCGCCCTACGATCAGCCGGTCGGACCTGGCTTCTGGGAGCGGACGACATGAGCCCTACCGCAGCGAAGACAAAGCGCAGCGCCAAGAAGGAGCGGGGCCCCTACGGGCACGTGGGCAAGGTCGTCGGCGAGCTCGACGACCGGTTGGGCGTGGCCAAGGGCGGCCGGGTCTTCCTCGACAAGATCTTCCCGGATCACTGGTCCTTCATGCTGGGCGAGATCGCCCTGTACTCCTTCGTCGTGCTCCTGGCGACGGGCGTGTTCCTGTCGCTCTACTTCGTCCCCTCGGCCACCCAGGTCGTCTACCACGGGTCCTACGCGCCGCTCCGGGGCCAGCGGGTGTCGGAGGCCTACGCCTCGACGGTCAACATCTCCTTCGCGGTCCGAGGCGGCCTGCTCATCCGCCAGATGCACCACTGGGCGGCGGACATCTTCATCGGTTCGATCATCGTGCACATGGCCCGCATCTTCTTCACCGGCGCCTTCCGCAAGCCACGCGAGCTCAACTGGACCATCGGGATCCTCATGCTCTTCCTGGCGGTGCTCGAGGGCTTCATCGGCTACTCCCTGCCCGACGACCTCATTTCGGGCACGGGCCTCCGTATCGGTTACTCCATCGCCGAATCGCAGCCCCTCATCGGCAGCTACATGGTCTCGTTCCTGTGGGGTGGCCAGTTCCCGGGCGACGGCAGCATCATTCCCCGCTTCTTCATCATCCACGTGCTGATCATCCCGCTCGTGCTCATCGGGCTGTTGTCCGCGCACCTGGGACTTGTTGGTCCGTCAGAAGCACACCCAGTTCAAGGGTGAGGGCCGGACCGAGCACAACGTCGTGGGCTCGCCCATGTTCCCGACCTTCATGGCGAAGACGACCGGCTTCCTCTTCATGGTGACCGGGGTCACGGCACTGCTCGGAGCGCTTCGCGCAGATCAACCCGATCTGGCAGTTCGGGAGCTACGACCCGTCGAAGATCTCGTATGCCGTGCAGCCGGACTGGTACATGGGCATGCTCGACGGCGCCTTGCGCATCATGCCGTCCTGGGAGCTCACCGGCTTCGGCCATACCGTGCCCCTCGAGGTCTTCCTGCCTGCCGTCCTCTTCCCGGGGTTGCTCGTCACGTTCTGGCTCCTCTATCCGGGCCTGGAACGCAGGATCACCGGCGACAATGAACTGCACAATCTGCTCGACCGGCCTCGGAACCGGCCCAAACGCACGGCCGCTGGCGTGGCGATGTTCGCGTTCATGTTCACGCTCTTCGCGGCGAGTTCCACCGACGTCCTGGCGAACTTCTTCCACGTGTCGCTCAACGCCACGCTGTGGTTCTTCCGTATCGCCACGTTCGTGATCCCGGTCATCGCTGCCTTCGTGACCTACCAGCTCTGCAACGAGATGCAGGGCGTCCACGGCGTCGGCAAGCGCAAGCGCGCCGTCATCGTGACCCGCTCGAGCCGAGGGGGGCTACGCCACGGAGCCCACGGACCCTCGGCCCGACGACGTGCACGAGGAGTTGGATCCCGAGCCGGTGCCCGAGTTCATCGACATCTCGCCCCTCGCCAGCAACGGCGACGTCCTCCCCGAGAGTTCGCCCACGGGTGTGCGCCAGGTCACGCGCTGATCGGACCAGCAGCCGTGCCCTGTGGGTCGCGGCCGAATCGATCCACGCCGTCACCTACTTCGCCCCGGGCTGCCGCGCCGCGCTGCGTGACGCCGGCCTGAAGGGATTCTGGCTCGGCTACTTCGCCAGCCCGGGCCGCACCGCTCGGTGCCGTCGGTGCGGGACCGGTCACCGCTGCCTTCGCCAACTTCCACCCCGACATGGTCGCTCGGGCCGTCCCGTCCTGTTGGGATGCCGTGGCGCCCGAGGCGCTGTGCACCGTGCGGGCCCGGGCCGCCGCCGCTGCGCTGGCCGAGCTGTGCCGGGTCGAGTCGCGCACCGCGCTGGCCGAAGCGTTGCCCTTGCTGCGCCGGGCGGTGGCGGCCTGTGACGCCCCCGGCCGGGTGCTGGCGGGGGCCAACCGCGATCTGTGGCCGGTCGTGGCGGCCGATCTCGGTCCGGACGGTCTGGCCGAGGCCTGGCAGGCCACGACCACGCTGCGCGAGCACCGCGGCGACGGCCACGTGGCCGCCCTGCGTCGTCCACGGGCTGCGCGGCGTGGAGGCGCACCTGCTGGCCGCCGGGACCAAGGGCATCGACCCCGAGCTCCTGCGGGACAACCGAGGATGGAACGAGGACGAGTGGGACGGCCGCGGCGGCGGCCCTGGCGTCGCGCGGCCTCCTGCGCCAGGACGGGCGGGCGACCGACGCCGGCCGGACGCTGTCACGCCGAGGTGGAGGCGCTCACGGACCGCCTGGCCGAGCCGGCTTCCCGCGACCTCAGCGACGGCGCGCTCGAGGACCTGCTCGGCGCGCTGGCGTCCTGTGCCGCCGACGTCGTGGCGTCGGGCGTCCTCCCGTTTCCCAACCCGATGGGTCTGCCCCGGCTCGCCCGGTCGACCTAGGCGGCCGGGCGGCGCGGTGGCGGCCAGCCCGGCACCAGACCGAGCTCCTTGCAGAGCGGGCGTGACGAGACCATCTGGCCCGAGTACCGCACGGCGTCAGGGTCGTCGCCGAGCCAGGCGGCCACCTCTCCTGCCACCTCGGGTGGGGCTGGGACGTGACCGGCCCCAGTGAGGACGGCGTCCATGCCCGAGGCCCGCATCGACTCGGTCAGGGTGAGTCCCGGCGCGATGGAGAAGGCGCTGATGCCCGCACCGGCGAACTCGACGTGGCACATGTCGGTCACCCGGTGGAAGGCGGCCTTGGCGGCGGCATAGGCCACGCCCCACCCACCCTGCCCGGCCGGGCTCGGAGGGGTGGTGAAGGCCGCCTCGGACAGCATGTTGACCAGGCGCCCCTCGCCCCGCTCGAGCATCTGCGGCAGCAGGAGCTGAATGAGGAGCAGCGGGTGCAGGTAGTCGCCCACCAGGCAGCGCTCGGCCAGCTCGAGCGGGAGGTCGAGGATGCGGTCCATGGTGCCCGGACCCTGGTAGATGGCGTTGTTGACCAGGACGTCGACCCGGCCCAGCTCTTCGAGGGCCCGGACCGCCGACGTGTTCGACCGAGGACCGATCCATCAGGTCCATGGGCACCATCAGGCAGCGTCGCCCGAGCGCCTCGATGTCCGCCGCGGTGGATTCGAGGCTGCCGGCGATCGGCATGGGTTCGCTGTCGACCAGTACCGACGAGGCCTGGGCCCGCCCGTCACCCTCGTGCACCGTGCGGGCGGTGATGACGACGTCGAAGCCGCGGCGGGCCAGCGCGACCGCGGCGCAGCGCCCGATGCCCCTGCTTGCGCCGGTGACCAACGCCACTCGCCGTTCGTCAGGCACACCGCACCTACATCATCCCGGCGATCTGGTGGCCGCCGTCGACGTGGAGCACCTGCCCGTTGAGGTAGGTCGACGCGTCGCTGCACAAGAAGACGACGACGCGGGCGATGTCGTCGGGCGTGCCCAGGCGCCGCAAGGGGTTGGCACCGGCCAGGCGTTCCTGCACGTCGTCGGGGACGTTGGCGGCGGCCGTCGCCGTGAGGATGAAGCCGGGCGCGATGGCGTTGGCCCGGATCCCCTCGCGGCCGTAGCGCACGGCCAGGTGCCGGGTCAGCTGGTTCAGCGCAGCCTTGGACACCCCGTAGGCCACCCGGACCGATTCGCCGATGGTGCTCGTGCCCGAGGAGATGGTGACGATGGAACCGCCGCCCCGCTCGACCATGAACGGAATGGCCTGGCGGGCCAGGAGCAGCGCACCGCGCGTCGTGATCTCGATGGTGCGGTCCCACACGCCGATCTCCACGCCGGTGGCGTCGCTGTCGAGGCGGGGATGCGACCACGCCGCGTTGTGGTCGACGCAGTCGACGCCGCCAAACGTCTCGGCTGCGGCCCGCACGAGGTCGGCCACCGACTCCTCGCGGCGCACGTCGCAGACGAGGCCCAGGGCCTGGCCTCCGGCGGCGGTGACCTCTTCGGCGACCGACGCCGCCCCGTCGAGGGAGACGTCGCCTACCGCGACGGCCGCGCCTTCGGAGGCCAGGCGGAGCGCGGTGGCCCGCCCGATGTCCGAGGCGCCTCCGCTCACCACCACCACCTTGCCGTCGAGCTGGCCCATGGGTCAGTCCTGTCGACCTACGTGGTGGAGCGCTCCGACCCCGGTCGTCATGGGGGCACATGCTAAGACACGCCCGCTGCCGGCGCCCCGACCAGGAGCTTCAGCCCCGAGGCGCGCCGCCCGGATTGGGTACGAGGACCGGTGACATGGCAGCATCGTGCCATGCGGGTGCAGCGCACCTTCGGGTTCATCGATGTTTCGGGCTTCACTGCCCTGACCGAGCTCGAGGGGGACGAGCGTGCCGTGGACGTGCTCACCGCGGTCCGGGCGCTCCTGCGCGACATCTGCTCGCGCCGCGGCGTCCGGATCGCCAAGTGGCTGGGTGACGGCGTGATGCTGGTCTGCGTCGAGACCCGACCACTGGTCGAGACGGTGCTGGAGATCCATCACGTCGTCGACACGGTGTCGGGTCCGGTCGAGACGGTGTCGATCCGCTCGGGCATCACCTCGGGCGAGGTCATCCTCATGGAGGGCGACGACTACATCGGGCACTGCGTGAACGTGGCCGCACGGTTGTGCGACCTGGCCGCGGCCGGCGAGGCGCTGGCCGCCCCCAGCGTCATGGCCTCCGTGCCGAGCTGGGCCATGATCACCGACGAACGAGAGGTCGTCCTGCGCGGCGTGGAGAAGCCTGTGCCGGCATCGAGCATCCGTATGGCGCGCGCGGGCGAGGACGGCTCGCGCGATCCCATCTGCGGGTTGCCACTCAACGAGGACACGGCCGAGGAGATCGCACACGATCCCCGGGGTGCGGTCGTGCTCTTCTGCTCGGTCGGATGCCTCGACACCTGGCGCCGTCGTCCGGCCCGCACCGGGGCGGTCTGACCCCTCGGCTCCTGCACCGCGGCCGCGATCGCGCAGGGAGCTCTCCCTCGCGTGAACGGAGCTCGAGCGCACTCGTGGTCGGGAAAACCCGCCCCTCGAGACACCTGTGGCCTCCAATGACCCTGGGCCTGGGGATTCGTAGGCTGGCGGCATGGACTTTCGGGGCGTGAGACGCGGGATTGGCGCATTGCCCTTTCGCCGCGTCAACGTCGGTCGGAAGTCCGCGGATCGACGCAAGGTGCCAGCCCACGGTTCCCGGAGGGCGACGCCGTGGCGGTGATCGGATTCTTCGTGCGGCCGTGGCGGGGTATGACGCTGTGGCGCTCGCTGGCCTGGCAGGCGCTCGACTTCCCTCTCGGCCTCCTCGTCGGCGTCAGCATCACCGTTCTCCTCGCGCTCAGCGTCGGCCTCGCCGTGACCTTCGTCATCGCCATCCCCATGGTGTGGTTCACCTTTCTCCTCGCCGCCCAGCTCGGCCGGGTGGAACGCTCACGCGCCGCTGCGCTGCTCGGCATCAACCTCGCGTGGCCACACGCCCCGTTGGCCCCGGGTAGCTGGTGGAGCCACCTGCGCCAACGGGTCACCACGGCCAGCCGGTGGAGGGAGATCGGCTATCTGTCGCTCGCGCTGCCGATCCAAGGGGTGCTGGGCGTTGCGATCCTGGTGCTCTGGGCAGGCGCACTGGCGTCGGCCACGCTGCCGGCGTACGTGACTCACCTCCCAGCCCGCTCGGCTGACCTGGGAGTCTTTCGCATCCATTCGGGCATCGGGGCAGCCACTGCGGCGGTTGTCGGTATCCTCGTCCTCCTCATGGCGGCCCCTCAGGTGACCGTCGGGCTCGCCGCTCTGGATCGAAACCTTGTGCGGTGGCTGCTCGGTCCGCGCGGGCAGTCGGATCTTGCTCGGCGCGTCGACGAACTCGAGGTCAGCCGCAGTGCGGCGGTGAGTAGCGCGGAGGCGGAACGGCACCGCATCGAACGCGACCTGCACGACGGGGCCCAGCAGCGATTGGTGGCGTTGGCGATGGATCTCGGGCGGGCGCGTGAGCGCTTCGACACGGAACCCGAACAGGCCCGGCAACTGGTGAACGAGGCGCACGAGGAGGCGAAGGCCGCCCTGGCCGAGCTTCGGAACCTGGCCCGCGGCATTCACCCTGCTGTGCTGACCGACCGGGGGCTCGACGCCGCGCTCTCGGCGGTCATCACCCGCTGCCCGGTACCGGTGTTGCTGAAGGTCAGCGTGCCGACACGCCCCCCGGCGTCGGTCGAGAGCGCCGCGTATTTCGTCGTGGCCGAGGCGCTGACCAACGTGGCCAAGCACGCCGATGCGACACGGGTGGACGTCTCCATCGTGCTGCAGAACAATCGATTGCTGGTCGACATACGCGACGACGGCGTTGGTGGTGCCGACTCCGCCAAGGGCAGTGGCCTCTCGGGTCTTTCCGACAGGGTCAGCGCTCTGGGCGGTTGGACGCGCGTCTTGAGCCCGGCCGGCGGCCCGACAAGTGTGATCGTGGAGATCCCATGCGGATCGTGATCGCTGAGGACGCTGTCCTGCTCCGGGTCGGTTTGATCCGCGTGCTCGATGAAGCCGGCGAGACGGTCGTCGCCGAAGTCGGTGACGCGCCGACGCTCGTCGAGGCGGTGGGGTCGCATCTGCCCGACGTTGCGATCGTCGACGTACGTATGCCGCCCGACATGACCGACGATGGTCTCCGCGCCGCGATCGAGATCCGGCGCCGGTGGCCCAGAACCGGCATCCTCGTGTTCTCGCAATACGTCGAGGAGGTCTTTGCGGGCGAGCTGCTGGCGACCGGTACCGATGGTCTCGGCTACCTGCTGAAAGACCGAGTCGCCGAAGTCACCGAGTTCGTGGATGCCGTGCGCCGGGTGGGTGCTGGAGGCACCGCGCTGGATCCCGAGGTCGTGGCGCAACTGGTGGCACGGAGCAGCCGCCAGGATCCGCTGAGCCGACTCTCACCGCGAGAACGCGAGGTGCTGGCCTTGATGGCTGAGGGAAGAAGCAATCAGGCCATCGCGTCGGCGCTGGTGGTGAGCGACGGCGCGGTGGAGAAGCACGTGAGCAATGTGTTCTCCAAACTCGACCTTCCGCCTGCGGCACCGGACAATCGCCGAGTGCTGGCCGTGTTGCGGTGGCTCAACTCATGACGGCGACCGCCACTTTGACGGCCGAGCTGCCGGGGACGCGAGTGCCTGTCCCGCCACCACGCTCGCCCCGGGCCCGTGTCGCATGGACTGTCGTTGGTCTGCTTCTCGTCGTCGCCCTGGTGCCGGCGATTGCGCTCAGCATGATCGGTTCGGCCGCCTACCAACCCCTGGCGTCAGTCCAACGGGTGTTCACCGCGCAGATCAATGCCGTAATGGTGCAGGTGAGCAGCGGCGATCTCACCATCGAACGCGGCAACGGCACCAGCACGGGCACGGTTGTGACGACGTCGGGCGTCCATGGGTTGACGTATCCGACGGATGTGGAACACGTGGTGGGCCATACCCTCGTCATTCGCTCGAGCTGCGGCACGACGATCTTCAACGACCGCTGCACTCGCAGCTATGTGGTGCACGTTCACTCCGAGGTGGCAGTCACCGCCACTTCCGGTCAAGGCGACGTGACCGTGACCGACACGGACGGTACGATCTCGGCCCACTCCGATGAGGGAGATGTCACGATTAGGGGTGGCTCAGGGGCAGTGGCAGCGTCAAGCGGCCAGGGAGGTGTCACCGTCTCGCGGTCGTCGGCCGCGTCGGTCTCCGCCACGTCCGGCCAGGGCGATGTCGTTCTCGGATTCGTCTCCTCGCCGAATCGCGTCACTGCGTCTTCGGGCCAAGGAGACGTCACGGTCGAGCTCCCGCGGGGCCCGAACTCGTATCAGGTGCACGCCAGTTCCGGCCAGGGAAATGTCTCCAACAACGTCGGCGACAACCCGGCGAGCGATCGGGTGATCAACGCAACCTCGGGACAGGGAGACGTCACCGTCGGTTACCGCTCGAGGTGAGCGGACGAGAACGCGGAACAGCCCGGCTTGAAGTAGGCGGCGATCGGCCGTGCCTCTAAGGGTCGATGAGCAACCAAATAGAGGGGTGACTCTGCGCGGCCATGAGCACCTCCTGCGGTAGAGGAGCCGCAGAGGAGCCGCAGGTCGAGTGGGGCTTGAACGGCCGGTGTGTGGGCCACAGCGGCTTCCCGCATCGCGGCAACACCCGCGGCAAGAATTCTTGACGATCCGAACGAATATTCGGGGATCCACGCGAGGAATACGGACCAAACGGATACTTGAGGCTCAAGTCCCAGAGCGCGCAATTGCACGAGTCACTTCTCGCTCCGAACGGATCCGTGTCTGGGAGAACAACCTATCTTGAGAGGTTCGAGACGCGGCGAGGGGAATTGGACGAGAGTTGGAGGTGCCATGCGATCGGCCCCAGTCCTAGCAACGCGAAGTAGTCAACGACCCGATCGGGGAGGTGGGTGCTCAAATTGAAGCTTCACCCGGTTGCCTGGATGAGGAGTGCTGTCCCAAAGGGCCCTGACTTGGGTGAACGAGTAAGAATCCGGCGGGAGAACGGAACTGCAAATCGTATTAACTCCTTCACGGACAAACTTCCGTGGCTCGGGCCGCTGATTTACTTGCTGAGCATCTTCTACTTCCTCGCGCAAGTCATCGTCGGATGGGTTTGGAATCCTCCTTATAGCCTCGTTCACAATACGATAAGTGACCTAGGTAATACCGGCTGCGATCAGTCGGGATATCCAAATGTGTGCTCGCCTCGTTGGTTGCTGATGGACATCGCATTCGTCGTCTTAGGACTGGTAATGCTGGTGGGTTCGTTGTTCATCTACCAGGAGTTCACATTTGCGAAAAAGACGAAACCTGATCCGGAACGAGTTGCAGCGTTCGTAGGATTCTCCTTCATGGCGGTTGCTGGTCTCGGTTCGATTCTGGTGGGCGTCCGGCCAGAGAACACTACGGCCTTCTTGCATTCCACTGGCGCCGGGATTGCGATTGGTCTTGGGAACTTGGGCATCCTTGTGCTGGCTCTCGTTCTTAGCTCTCTCCCTGAAGGACTGCGCACGTTCATGCGATTCTTTAGCGTCTTATCGTTGCTGGCGGCGATCTGTTTTGCTACGGGACACGACTTTGGCATAGGGCAAGGGAGCATGGAGAGGATCGCTGCCTATCCGATGACGGTATGGCTGATCGTCTTTGGAATGTACATATCGCGGACCCATCGGGCGGAACCTCAACCGGTGCGAGAGGGGTTCACGAGCTACAGGGAACCTTCTGAGGATGAACCGTAAACTGTTTCTTGGACATCAAGGGCAAGGACATCGAGAGATCGATCTGCAGTAGAGCGACGGTTGGGTCATCTACGACCGCTTTTGACTTGAGGATCGGCTGCCGGACGAAGTTGTCTTGCGCAAGTTTGTAGAAGGCGAAACGATGACCTTGACGTCGTTGTGAATAGGCAATCCACCCCAAGGCGTTGTCCGAAGCTCTCGTTGGTAGACATCGGACAGGTGCCAACTCCGGGTCGCTGTCAGGCTCTCAGCCGACCGAGGACCTAGCTCCCTCGGGGTGCAGACGGACACCACAGAAAACGTCGCCGCCCCATGGAACGCCATAACCACCCTTTGGCTTGACATGTGACTAAAGAGTCACATAAAGTGCGGTGAGTGGACGAGGTGTTCAAGGCCCTGGCCGATCCGACCCGGCGCAGCTTGCTCGACGAGCTCTTCCGGCAGGACGGCCAGACCCTGGGGATGTTGGAGGAGCGCTTCGACATGTCGCGCTTCGGCGTGATGAAGCACCTCAAGGTGCTCGAGGAGGCCGGTCTGGTCGTCACCCGGCGACGGGGCCGGGAGAAGCTCCATTTCCTCAACCCGGTACCCATCCGGCTCGTCCACGACCGCTGGGTCAGCAAGTACTCGGAGCCCTGGGTGGCAGGGCTCAGCGAGATCAAGGAGAGGTTGGAGAGCCAGATGGAAAAGGTGTACGAGATCTTCATCAAGGCCACGCCCGAGCAGCTGTGGAAGGCCATTACCGACCCCGAGATCCGGGCCAAGTACAACTTCGGCGCCGCGGTGAACTCGGACTGGACCGTGGGCTCGCCCATCAGCGTCGATGTCGCTGCGCACGACGTCCACCTGGGCGAGGGCCAGGTCCTCGAGAGCGATCCGCCCCGTCGCCTGGTCCACACCATGGCCGCTCTCTGGGACGACGACGTCCGGGCGGAAGGGTTCTCCAGGGTGACGTGGGAGATCGAGCCGGTGGGGGACTCCTGCCACCTCACCCTGACCCACGACCAGCTGCGCGAGGGCGCCAACGCCCAGATCTACGGCGGCTGGCCCATGGTGCTCTCGGGTCTCAAGACCTGGTTGGAAACGGGCGAGCTGCTGACGACGCCCGGCTCGCTCCTCTACGGCTGAGCCGCGGAGTCCTCGGAAGGAGGAAGCAGATGTCACAGACAACGAAGACGCCGGCGATCACCGGTGTGCGCACCGTCGGGATCCCGGTCACCGACCAAGACCGAGCGGTCACTTTCTACGTCGGCACGCTCGGTTTCGAGGTTCGCCTCGACCTGCCACTCGGCGAAGGGTCCCGTTGGATCGAGGTGGCGCCAGCCGGAGCGACCGTGTCGCTCGCGCTCGAGCGGGCCCACGACGGCCACCCGGCCGGCGTCGAGACGGGCGTGCGGCTGGTGGCCGCCGATGTCGACGCGACGCACGCCGTCCTGCGGGCGAGGAACGTCGATGCCGGCGACGTGCTGCGCTGGCCCGGGGTGCCTCCGATGTTCGCCTTCCGCGATCAGGACGGCAACGGGCTCGAGATCGTCGAAGCCTGACGGCGTTCGGCCGGAGGCCGCAACCTGTCGAAGGCCGACATGACCAGGGTGGCCACCCCGAAGCCGGCTCCGAGCAGGCAGACGCCGGCCCAGCCGAAGGAGCCGTAGAGCGCGCCGGCGGCGAACGAGCCCACTGCGCCGCCGATGAAGTAGCAGACCATGTAGGCGCTGTTGATGCGGCTGCGGGCGTCCGGCCGCAGCGAGTAGATGACGGCCTGATTCGTGATCTGCATGCCCTGGGTCCCGATGTCGAGCACGACGATGCCGATGATGATGGCGGCCAGGGACGTGCGTCCCAGCCAGAGCAGTCCGAACGAGCCGGCCAGGAGGATGCCCGCCCCGATGGTGGACGCGGTGTGCCGGTCCGAGTCCGCCAGCTTGCCGGCCAGGTTGGCCGCCGCGATGCCGCCCGCACCGACGAGGCCGAACAGGCCGATGACGAGGTTCGAGTAGTTGTAGGGGCTCGCGGAGAGCAGGAAGGCCAGCGTGGTCCAGAGCACGCTGAAGGCCGCGAAGGCACAGGCGCCGTGAAAGGCGCGCCGGCGCAGCACGGGCTCGGTGACCAGCAGGCGGAGCGAGCCGCCGACCAGCTCCCCGTAGCTCTTGTGGGGACGGGGCCCCTCGGCCGGCAGGGCGCGCCACAGAATCAGCGCGAAGCAGACCATGAGGGCGGCCGAGAACCAGTAGATGGCCCGCCAGCCCGCAACCTGGGCCACCAGGCCCGACACGGTTCGGGCCAGCAGAATGCCGGTCAACAGGCCGGTCATGATGCGGGCCACCACCCGTCCCCGCCGCTCTTCGGGCGCCAGGTCGGCGGCGAAGGGGATCATGACCTGCCCGGCCACCGAGGCGGCACCCACTGCGACCGAAGCCAGGGCGAAGAGCCACAGGTTGGGCGCCAGGGCACAGGCGACCAGCGCAATGGTCGAGACCGCGAAGAGCCGGGTTACCAGCGTGCGCCGCGGGTGGAGGTCGCCCAGAGGGACGATCAGCAGCAGCCCGGCGGCATAGCCGATCTGGGTGGCGGTGATGACGGTGGACGTCGCCCCCGGACCGGTGCCGAAGGCCCGTGCCACCTGGTGCAGGACGGGCTGGGAGTAATAGAGATTGGCCACCACGGCGCCCGTGGCCACGGCGATGAGCAGGACCAGGGCGCGAGACAGCCCACCGGATGCCTCCGTGGTTGCCTGGCTGCTCTCGTCCGTCGTCGCCACCGGTTCAGGGTACCGGCGGCGCGGGCGGCGTGCGGTCTAGACGTGCCCTCCGCGGCGGCTCTCGGCGGTGACGCCGGTGAGCGCGGTGAGGATCAGTGGGATGCCGAGGAAGAGGAGCCAGATCCCGAAGACGAGGCCGAGCACCGTCGCGAAGGCGCCCATGCCCATCACGAAGGGCCAGATGGACGAGCTGGGGAAGGAGTCGATCTCACCGGCCCCCTCGGCGATCTCGGCGTCGCGGTCCTCGAGCCGGTTGCCCATGCGGCGGTGCCAGAAGAAGTAGTAGCTCCCGGGCAGGAAGCCGAGCAGCGTGGCGCCGAGCAGCATGACGCCGCCGCCGTCCTCATAGCTCCAGAACCAGTAGACGAGGCCGACCAACCCGAAGAAGGCGCCGAGGAACAACAGGAACAGGGCTTCGATCCTCATACTGACGCCTCCACCTTCTTGCCGTTGCCGTGTCCGTTGGTGTGGACCCCCTTGCCGTGCGGGACGTTGAGGTGGTCCGGGTGGTTGTAGTCCCACGTCGGCCGCTCCGAGCGGATCGGCGGCAGGTGGGTGTAGTTGTGGTGCGGTGGCGGAGAGGTGGTGAACCATTCGAGCGTCTGGGCGTCCCACGGGTTGTTGCCGGCCGGGATGGGCTTGCGCCACGAGACCACGAAGTTCACCAGGAGGAAGGCGAACGAGACCGCAATGATGAACGCACCTACCGTCGACACGATGTTGTAGCTCTGCCAGCCGAGATTGGACGGGTAGCTCGCCACACGCCGGGGCATGCCCAGCAGGCCCACCACGTACTGGGGCATGAAGGTGACCCAGAAGCCGATGAACATCAGCCAGAAGTGCCACTTGCCCAAGCTGTCGCGCAGCATGCGGCCGAACATCTTCGGGTACCAGTAGTAGAGCCCGGCGAAGCCGGCGAAGACGGCAGTGCCGAAGAGAACCTGGTGGAAGTGCGCCACCACGAAATAGGTGTCGTGCGTGGCGAAGTCGATCGGCGGCGAGGCGAGCATGATGCCGGTCACGCCGCCCATGAGGAAGGCGAACAGGAAGCCGATACTGAACAGCATCGGCGTGTTGAACGTGATCTGGCCGTGCCACATGGTGCCGATCCAGTTGAAGAACTTGATACCGGTGGGCACGGCGATCAGCAGGCTGAGGAACGAGAAGAAAGGCAGGAGCACCGCGCCGGTCGTGAACATGTGGTGAGCCCACACACCGGTCGACAGGGCGGCGATGGCCATGGTGGCGAAGACCATGCCCTTGTAGCCGAACACCGGCTTGCGGCTGAACACGGGCAGGATCTCGGTGACGATGCCGAAGAAGGGCAGGGCGAGGATATAGACCTCCGGATGGCCGAAGAACCAGAAGAGGTTCTGCCATAACAGCGGTGATCCGCACGACGCCATGGGCGCGCCGTTGACCAGGTGACAGCCCACCGCGGTGAAGATGTGGGTCCCGAAGTGGCGGTCGCAGAAGAGCATGATCAGCGCGGCGGTGAGCACCGGGAAGGCGATGAGGATGAGGATCCCGGTCACCAGCATGTTCCAGGTGAAGATGGGCATGCGGAACATGGTCATGCCCGGGGCGCGCAGGTAGAAGATCGTCCCGCACAGGTTGACGCCGGTGAAGATGGCCGAGAACCCGGTGAGGACCAGGGCCATGATCCAGACGTCGGGCCCGGCCCCCGGGGAACTGGTCGCGCTCGACAGCGGCGCATAGGCAACCCAGCCGAACTGGGCGGCGCCGCCGGCGACGAAGAAGCCGAGCAGCATGGTGATGGAGCCGGTCAGGTAGAGCCAGTAGCTGAGCGCGTTGAGGCGCGGGAAGGCCATGTCCGGCGCGCCGATCTGGAGCGGCACGATGAAGTTGGCCAGGCCACCGAAGGCGAAGGGTCCGGCGAACAGGTAGAGCATCAGGCTGCCGTGCATGGTGAACAGCGCGTTGAACTGGGCGAAGCTCAGCAGCGAGGAGTGCGGCGAGGCGAGCTGCAACCGCATGAACAGCGCCATGATCCCCGAGACGTAGAAGATGGCGATCGCCGTGATCATGTAGCTGAGGCCGATGACCTTGTGGTCGGTCGAGGTCAGCCACTTCAGGATGCCGCTGGGCCCGTGATCCTCGTGCCCGTGGGCGTCGTGCGCGTCGCCGACTCCGTGCGCGTCCGGCGTTTCGAGAGGGCGATCGATGAGGTCAGTCACCGTAGAACACACCTCCTGTGTTTCCGGTGTTGCCACCGCCGGTGTTGCCCGAGCTGCCAGAGTACGTCCCGTTGATGTTGGCGCGCACGCTCGAGGGGAGCTGGCCGATTGAGTTCGGGTGCGTCCGCTGGAATCGCCGCTGTCGCTGTGCAGCCAAGCCTGGTAGGCCGCCGGCGAGACGGAACGGACGTTGAAGAACATCAGCGAGTGATAGAGGCCGCAGAGCTGGGTGCACTGCCCCGGTAGACGCCGTTGTGGATGACGTTGAACTGGAAGTCGGTCCAGTACCCCGGGCTGGCGTAGCGGCTGAAGTTGAACTCGGGCACGTAGAAGCCGTGCAGCACGTCGTAGGAGCGCAGGTAGATGTGGACGGACTGCCCGGTCGGCACGACCATGGTGGGTGCATCGGTGGTCTGGCCGATCACCTTGACGCCGTTCTCGTACTTGAACTCCCAGCCCCATTGGAAGGCGTAGACGTGGATGGTCGTGTCGGGGTTCGGGGAGACGGCGTCGACCTTGTTCTCGACGATCACCGTGGCGATGAAGAGGCCGATCACGATCAGGATCGGCACCACGGTGTAGAGGACCTCAATGAGCGTGTGGTACTGGGATTGGCGGGGAATGTCGTCGGACTTGCGCCGGTAGCGGAAGACCGCCCACAGAATCAGGAGCAGGACGAACCCGCCCACGATCAAGCCGGCGATGAAGAAGCCCTGCCAGAGGTGGAAGGTCGAGCGGGCCTGGGTGGTGGCCCCTTTGTAGGCCCCGAAGGAGGGGAGTTGGCAGCCGGTCAGGGCGAGGGCGCCGGCGACGACCAAGGCCGCTGCTCCCAGCCGTCGGCGACGCCTCGGAGCTGGGCTTTCAGGCGTCTCGGCAGGGGGGCTGGTCAACGACGAGTCCACGAGTGGTGACACTATCGAACCCCGCGAAAAAACTGGAATTGAGCGCCCCGACGCGCCCGGCCGCCGGCCGTGCTCAGTGGGAGTGCCCGCTGTGGCGCGCCGCCACCGCCGGCCGTCTCGTTGGAGGCCCAGGTGAAGACGCCGCGGGCCATGGTCGAGGTCGCCCGGGTGGCTCGGGCGGCGAACACCTGCTGGCGGGTCTTCTGGACGCCCGGATCGCCCGGCGCGCCAGCCAGGCGTGCTCGGCCAGGTGGCCGGCCAGGCGCAGGGCCGCGGTCGGCCTCGGCCGAACCCCCGGTGCCGGCCTCTTCGGCCAGGGCCAGCAGTTGCAGGGCTCGGTCGGCCAAGACGCCGGCCCCGCCGGCCAGCTCGGCCAGCTCGGTCGCCAGGGCACGTTCGGGCGCCGGCTTGAGGCTGGCCGGATTGCCGTCCCACCAGCCGCCGTACTGTCGCCAGACCGTGTGGACGATGAACTCGGGCTCGTCGTAGACGGGCTGGAGGAAGGGCCGCCCGGCCAGAGCCTCGGGCACCGAGACCGAGTGAATGGCATCGTCGAGCCGCCCGCCCTCGTTCATGACGGCCAGTGTCTGGTCCACCAGAGAATCGAGCAGGTCGGCCGTGTCGGACAGAGCGGTGCGCACCCGGTCGGCCCCGACGACGGGGAATCCGTGGCCGGGAAGGAGGAACTCGGCCTCCAGGGTCAGCATGCGACGCAAGGCGTCCGCCCACTCGCGGGTAGCGCTGGACCTTCTGCGGGTTGCCCGCGTTGGGCGAGGCCCAGATGAAGAGGTCACCGCAGCAGAGCACCTTGGTGTCCGCCTGCCAGGTCACGGTGTGGTCGTCGGTCTCGCCCTTCTCGTGGCGGAGGGCGAAGTCGACACCACCGACCGAGATATCGAGGCTCTCGTGGTAAGTGCGGTCGGGGTAGCGGTACTCGGTCGGCCATTGCAGGTCGGCGAAACCGAACTGACGGCGGTTGATGATGGTGTTGTACCCATTGGTGAAGATGTAGCGGTCGAAGCGTGCGGGCAGGGCGTGGTGAGCGACCACCTCCGGGGCGGCCCAGCCCCGTTCGAGCGCCTCGGCCTCCCACACCGGTACCCCGAAGACGTGGTCGATGTGGCCGTGCGAGTAGACGGCGGTATGCAGGCGCTCCGGGCTCCACGTGCGGATGTCGTCGTGCACGATCTGCGCCAGCGGCGCGCTGCCCGTGTCGACCAGGACGAGGCCGTCACCAGTCCGGAACGACGACACGTTGGCGAAAGACGGGCAGAAGCCGACGCCGTCGGTGATCTCGACGAAACCGCCGACGTGGTCGACCGGGTGGAAGGTGGACGTGGACAGCTCCCCGTTCCACAGGCGATCGGCGACGGACAGGACGTCGGAAGCCATGATCTCCCCCCTGCGCGGGCGCTCTCAGATGTGGCCACGGCTCGGGCGCCACGGGCGGCGGGCACGAGGCCCGCCGGTTCAGCTACCGGTGGCCTTGTCCTCGGCCGGTGCGTCGGAGGCCGCCGACACGTCCTTGGCCGCCGCGCCCTTCTTCCCCTCGTCGATCCCCTTCTCGAACTCGGTCTTGGCCGAGCCCAGGTTTCGGGCGAGCTTGGGGATGGCGGCTCCTCCAAAGAGGAGCACCACGAGAACGATGGCCACGATCAGTAGGTCGGGACCGAAAATGTCAGCAAGCATCAGGTTCTCCTTCGCCTTGGTCCACGTGGCGGTACGGGTCCCAGGTTAGACCCGATCCGGGAACGAGGTACCCGCAGGCCTCTTGTGCCTCTCTGTTCGGAGTCAACCGGCCAGAAGGATGCCCATGACCAGCGCCGCAATGCTGGCCGTGCCGGCCACCGACCCCCAGAGGGCCAACTGGGCCTTGGAGGTGGCCCTCTGGTGGAGGAAGGCACCCAGCCCGGCCAGGGCCACCACCACGATCTTTACGATGAGAACGGTCTTCCAGGCAGTCGTCTGGTCCGACCAGGTGAAGGTCGAGATGTTCCAGAAGCCGGTCAGGACCAGGACGGCGTAGGCGGGCCAGGCCAGCCGGGCAAACGCCCGCGCCAGCTCCTTGGGGGCCTCGACACCAAGGCGCCGGGAGGGGCCGACCAACCCGGCCAGCACGATCTGGCCGCCCACCCACACGCTGGCGGCCAGGACATGGAGGGTGAGGCGCAGGGTGTCGAGACCCGAGGCCAGCACGGCGGACCCTTGTGTGCCTGGTTCCCTACTTCCCCTGCCAGTTGGGGGCGCGTTTCTCGGCGAAGGCGATCGGGCCCTCCTGGGCGTCCGCCGAGGAGAACACGACTCCGACGGCATGGGTATTGATCTTCCAGCCCTCCTCTTCGGACACCTCGGCCGCCTGACGCATCACGCTCTTCGAGTAGCGCACCGCCAGGGGCGCGTTGGCCGCAATGCGGTTTGCCAACTCGATCGCCACGTGCAGCACCTCGTCGCCGGGTACGACCTTGTTGACCATGCCGAGCTGGGCCGCCCGGGCCGCCTCAATCGGGTCGCCCGTCATGGCCAGCTCGAGGGCGATGGCCATCGGCAGGCGCTTGGGGAGGCGGATCAGTCCACCGGCCCCGGCGATGAGGCCTCGCTTTGCTTCGGGGATGCCGAACATGGCGTGGTTCGCCGCCACCACCAGGTCGCACGAGAGCATGATTTCGAGCCCGCCGGCGAGCGCCGAGCCGTTGACTGCCGCGATGATCGGCTTGGGAAAGTCACGTTCGGTGATCCCGCCGAAGCCACCGCTCGCCCGCATGATGCTGGCCCCTTCGCCACTGCTGAACGCCTTGAGGTCCATGCCGGAGCTGAACGCCTTGTCTCCACTCCCGGTGAGCACGACCACCGAGCAGTCGGCATCCTTGGCCAGCTCGTCAAGGGCGCTCGACATGGCCAGGCTCACTGCACCGTTGATGGCGTTGCGGGCCTCGGGCCGGTTGATGGTGAGGATCTCGACCTGACCGCGCCGCTCGCGCAGGACTTCGTCAGCCATGGTGTCCAGCTCCCTTCGTCGATGCCGACGGTCTCGCCGGTACCGGTGCGGAGCCGAGGCTAACCCCGGACCTCAGCTCGGAGGAAGCCCGGGATCGGATTCGTCGTGGACGGGTCCCGCGTTGGGCGCTGGCCCCGCGAACATGGTTTCGAGCTGGGAACGCCGGACGAACGCGACCGTGAAGGCAAACAGGCTGCCAAGGACGGATCCGGTCACGAAGGGCGATACCTCGAGGAACGTGGTTGTGGGCAACAGCTCGGCCAAGGTCATGCGCGAGCCGGCCTCCACGATCAGTCCGATGCCCCACACCACCGACAGGACGCGGAACGCGTGCCGGCCGATCGGCACCTCGTGCAGCTCGTCGTAGGCGGCCATCTTCGCCGGGTCCTGCCCAGCCGAGAGGTAGCGGCCCACGTAGAAGAGGGCGGGTCGACGGTGGGTGAAAATCGTGATGATGCACACGGCCCCGAAGATGGCGGTGAAGAACGCGTCACGCACCTTGAGCACGTAGGAGTTGCCTCCAAGGAGCTCCGCGCTCCCCACGCCGACGACGAACCCCGAGAGGACGATCACTCCGACCAGATCGATACGGCGCTGGCGCACGAACTGGAACACGACCCAGGCCGCGGAGAATCCGCCTGCGATGATGAGCGCCTGCGTGTCGGTCTGCACGTGGCTGCGCACCAGGAAATAGATCCCCAGTGGGAGGATGGCGCCCCAGACGACGCTGGGCAGGTGCTCGCGCACCGAGGGGATCAGTTGCTGCGGACCCAACCCGGCTGCCGGACGAGCCGGCGGTTCGCCTGCGTCCTGACCGGCGGGACCCGGCTCCATCGCTTCAGGCTACTGCCCGTCTTTCCAAATGAATCTGCGCCTACAATTCCGTTCTATGACGTTCCTGGAACACCTGCTGGAGTTCCTGGTCGTCGTCACCCTCTTCGGCGTGGCCGTGCTGGCCGGCGCCTTCTTCCTCACTCGCAGCTACATCCGTCGCCACTGGCGTTTGGTCCGCGGCCACGTGATTACGCGCGGCGTTGTCTCCGGGTTGTCATTCATGGCCGCCGGCCGGGAACGCTGGTCGGCCCGGGCCACGCCCGAGCAGCTGAGCCAGGGCACGGCCGCCCGGGTCCGACGCCGCATGTGGACGGCGGTCGAGGACGCCGAGATCGCGGTGGCGCACGCCGACTCGCATGACGCGCCGGTGGCCGAACTGCCGTCGGTCTGCCGTTCGCTGCGTGCCGCCGCCAGTGAGCTCGACGGGCTCTTGCGCCACGAGCGCCGGTTGCCGGCGGGCGCGCGGCCCGAAGCCGTGCGCCACCAGGTGGCTGACGTCATCACGGCCGCCCGCGACGTGCAGTCGGCCGCGCTCGGTGCCGGTGGGGACGCGGCGGCGCCCCGGGTCCGCGCGCTGGTCGAACAGGCCGGCGACGAGGTGCAGATCGTCTCGGCCGCGGTGGCGCGACTGCGGTCCCTCCACTCTCGCTGACGCCGAGCGATCGCGCCGGCTCGGCACACCGGCCGGACCGGGCCTGCCAAGCTGCATGGATGGCAGATGCCGCCGAGACCCCCGCGGCCAGCCTCCTGGGCGAGGACTTCCTGGCCGGCGTGGCGACCTCGGGCTACCAGATCGAGGGCGGCTTCAACGGAGACGGTGAGCCCCACAACAATTGGTCGGGCTGGGAGGCCACGGGCCGGGCCGAACGATCAGGCCTGGCCTGTGACTTCTGGCGCCACCCGACCGTGGCGCTCGATCGTGCCGCCGCCCTGGGCTGCAACGCCTTCCGGCTTTCGGTCGAATGGGCGCGGCTCGAGCCGCGGCGCGGGGAGTTCGACCAGGGCGCATTGGAGCGCTACGCCGAGATCCTCTCGCTCTGCGGCGAGCGCGGGCTTACCCCCATGGTGACGCTGCTGCATTTCAGCTACCCATGGTGGCTGGGTGAGGAGTTCTGGCTCCGCCCGGGTTCGCCCGACGTCTTCGTGCGCCACGTCGAGCGCGTCGTCCCCGCTCTGGCGCCGCATTGCCGGCACTGGGTGACGATCAACGAGCCCAACATCATGATGCTGATGGGGTGGATCCAGGGAGACTGCCCGCCCGGCCGGCGCATGGCCGTGGCCGATGCGTTCTGTGTGCTCGACAACCTGCTGACCGGACACGTCCTGGCCGCGGACGCCGTCAGCGCGATCCAACCCGAGGCGGCGGTGACGATGAATACGAGCTCGTCGTCCGTGTACGAGCACGACCGCATGCTGACGGACCTTCTCTCCCTGCGCGCCGCCGGCATCGAGGCCGCTGAGGTCGATCGCTACATCGACGAGCGCCGCGCCGTGCACAACGCCGCCTTCCCGCCCCGTCACCTCGGTGAGGCGGGCATCCGCCGGTTCTTCGCCGCCGTCTCCCCCTACGGCGCCGCGGTGGAGCCCGGCAATGGATTCGTCTGGCCACGTCTGCGGCGGCTCGGTCGGCGGAGCGCCCCGCGGCGGGTGGTCGACGCCGTGCACGCGGCAGCGCGCCCCCAGCCCCTCGATGCCGTCGCGTTCGACTGGTACGACCCCGTAGCCAGCCACGCCCTACGCATGCCGCCGCAGCGCACCGTGAACGGCACGCTCGATTGGTCCTTCGGACGCGCCATCTGGGACGTCGAGTCCCACCCGGACGCCTTGCGCGCCTGGTGTGCCATCGAGTCCGGTCTGCGACCGGGACTCCCGCTCTGGGTGGTCGAGAACGGCATGGCTTCTCAGGTGCGCGACGGAAGGGCGTTGCCCCGGTCCGACGGGATGGATCGCCCTCGCTACGTGCGCCAGCACCTCGGTGCAGTGGCGGATGCGGTGGCGTCCGGCGTGCCGGTGCGCGCCTACCTGCACTGGTCGCTCGTCGACAATTACGAATGGGGCACCTACGAGCCCCGTTTCGGCCTCTTCGGCATGGACCGCAGTAACCCCGACGCGCCGCGTTGGCTCGACTCCGATGCCCAGGGCGACGACGCGGCGGGGGAGTACGCCCGCGTGCTGGCGGGCTTGCGGGCCGGAGATCGCACCGTCCTCGAGCGGCCCGGCTGAACCCTCAGTCGGGCTGGGATTCCGCGTCGCTGATCGGTGCCGGCCCTTCGTTTTCCCGCCGATCCTTGCGGATGTGGCGGATCACGAGGACGACGATGACGACGAGGATGAGGCCGAGCAACACGTCCGACGCGATCCCGGTTGCCTTCTCCACCCTCTGGCCGACGAAGTAGCCCAGCAGGACGTACAGCAGGCCCCAACACACCGCGCCTGCGGCGTTGGCCGGGAGGAAGATCCTGTACGGCATGGAGGAGAGCCCGGAGAGGCCGGGAATCACGGCGCGCAAGAAGGCGGAGAAGCGGCCGATGAACACGGCCGTCGCCCCCCTTTTGCGTAGCTGTTCGAGAGCGGTGTCGATGCCGCGCTGGCGTTTGCGCAGCGGGCCGAGGCTCAACAGCTTTTGCCCCCATCGTTCCCCGATGAAGTAGCCCACCGAGTCGCCGACGATGGCGCAGAGGATCACGGTGACAACGATCCCGGGGAGCGCGACGCCGCCCTTCGAGGCCAGCACGCCGCCGAGGATGGCCGCCGTCTCGCCCGGGAAGACGAAACCCAGCATCACCGCCGCCTCGGCGAACACGAGGAGGCCGACCAACATGTACGCCTCCCAGCCACTCAGCGAGAGGAGCGGCTGGAGGATCTTGTCGATCACGAGGCCCCGGTGACCGGCCGCACGGCGCGGCTCAGTTGACGGCGCGCAACGTGAACTCGCGTGGGGTCAGTTGGCGCCACCGGTTCACCACCTGGCCCATGAAGTCCTGGCCCCGGTTGAGGTGGGTGAGGATGTCGGCCTGGCCTTGAGGTCGGGCCAGCATCCAGCTGTGACCTCCGGGCACCCACACGACGGGCGAGCGTGCAATGGCGGCGAACTCGAGCGCGGTGTGCCCCGGTGTGATGCGGTCGAAGCACCCCCACTCGTTGAGGATCGGGATCTCCTGGGCCGCCAACGTCCGGACCTGGCTGCGCTGGTCCAGCGACATCAGCATGCTGCCCACCGGCATCGTCTGGCTCATGGAGCGGATGTTCTGGCGCATGTCGGGCAGCACGGCCCGCACGGTCGAGTAGAGGCGTCCCATGGCCAGATCGGGGAGGTCGAAGAACACCGCGCTGATCATGTCGACCATGGGCGCCACATCGGGCAGGATCGGCGACAGGAGGGTCGGGATCAGACCGCTGCGGTCCTTCCAGGCCGGGGTGCTCACCCCGTCTCGGTAGATCAGGCCCAAGGTGCGCCGCGGGTGGTCGTGCGCGAACTGGACGGCGACGGCACCGCCCATCGAGTGCCCCATCAGGATGGCCGGTCCCGCATCCACCTTGTGCACGATGGCCATGACCTGATTGGCCAGATTCTCAATGGAGACGTCCTGCCATTCGAGCGGATCGCTGCCGCCGAATCCGGGCAGGCTGGGGTTGATGACCCGCCAGCCGAGCTGTTCGGCCAGGCGGGCACTCTCGCGCCAGTACATGCCGCCCCCGGCGAAGAAGCCGTGGATGTTGACGGCCCAGATCGGCGGCGTGCCCGGACCGTCGGGACCGTGCGCATTGACGTTGTCAGAAACGGCGAAGCGCAAACGGTGCCCTTCCACCATGATGGAGCTGGGCACCATGCGGATGGTCGGGTTCTTGCGGATTTTGCGGGTGTACTGATCACGCACGACCCCGAGGCCATGGGCGGCGTGGCCGGCGTCGACCAGGGCCACGGGCGACGGCCCGTCCGAGGGCCCGACGATGGCGCCCGAGATCTGCAGCTCATCCTCAGACGGTGCATCCGCCTTCGACCTGAACCACCGAACCGCCATCACGACACTCCCAGTCCCGCGCCGGAACGGCACGTCCTTGCCCCGCCCGCGGACAGCAGCGGGCCGTAACCCACCGTACCTGACCTACGCTGCGGCCCTGCAAGCGCGCGTGCACGATGCCGCCCAGGCTGCGACGATGGTGTCATGAGCGCTGACATCGTTATTCGTGGGGGGACCGTCATCGACGGGACGGGGTCGGCCGGCCGGCCGGCCGACGTTGCTATCACCGGCGGACACATCAGTGCCGTGGGCGACGACCTCGACGGCACCCGCGTCCTCGACGCGGGCGGGCAGGTGGTGAGCCCCGGATTCATCGACATCCACACCCACTACGACGCGCAGGTGTTCTGGGACCCCGATCTCACGCCGTCGTCCTTTCACGGCGTCACCACCGTGATCGCCGGCAACTGCGGGTTTTCCATCGCCCCGATCCGGACCGACGGGGTGGCACTCCTCGCCCGTACCCTCCAGCACGTGGAGGACATGAGCTTCGACACGCTCTCGGTGGGCGTTCCCTGGGACGAGTTCGAGACCTTCCCCCAGTACCTCGACGCCGTGACGCGGCGCGGCCCCGCGCTGAACTACGGCTGTTACGTCGGACACACGGCGGTGCGGCTCTACGTCATGGGTGAGGAGGCCTACGAGCGCCCGGCCACCGATGAGGAGATCGGTCGCATGCAGGCGGTGGTGGCCGAGGCCATGGCGGGTGGTGCCGCGGGGTTCGCGTCCAGTGCCTCGCCGACGCACAACGGAGACAGCGGCCGCCCGGTGCCGTCTCGCGTGGCCGACCTGGCTGAGCTGCGTGCCCTGCTCCAACCGGTCAAGGAGTCCGGTCGCGGCGTGGTGGCCCTCCTGCCGGGGGGCGTCTTCTCCAACCAAGAGGTCTTCGCGCTCCAGCGCGAGATCGGTCGCCCCTTCACGTGGACCGCACTGCTGACGGTGAAGGGCTACCCGTACCACGAAAAGGTCGTGGCCGAACACGACGCCGCGTGGTCCGACGGCGTGCAGGTGTGGCCCCAGGTGTCGTGCCGCCCGCTCGTGTTCCAGATGAATCTCTCCGAGCCCTTCACCCTGAACATGCGCCCGTCCTTCGCCGCGCTGATGGGCAAGTCCAAAGACGAGCGGCTGGCCGCCTACCGCGACCCGGCCTGGCGCGCCTCGGCCTGGGACGACGTCAGCGGCAAGGCGGGCGGCTTCCCACTCAACTGGGCCGCCATTTCGGTGGCCGAGTCCCGCAGTCACCCCGACCTGGCCGACAGGCCCGTGCAGGTGCTGGCCGAAGAGCGCGGCTGCACGCCCCTTGACGTCATGCTCGACGTGTCGCTCGACGACGATCTCCAGGCCCGTTTCTGGTCGGTGCTGGCCAACGACGACCCCGAGGGCATCGCCTGGCTCCTGCCGCGCGACAACGTGCTCCTGGGCCTGGCCGATTCGGGTGCGCACGTGTCCCAACTCTGCGACGCCTGCTTCTCCACCGACCTGCTGGGCACCTGGGTGCGCGACAGGAATGTCATGCCACTGGAGAGGGCCGTCCACAAGCTCACGGGCGAGCCGGCCGGGGTCTACGGATTGTCGGACCGGGGGACCATCGAGGTGGGTCAGGCGGCAGACATCTGCGTCTTCGATCCCGAGACCGTGGCGCCTGGGCCGTTGCGCCGGCTGCGTGACTTCCCGGCCGACGGCGAGCGCCTCACGGCCGACGCACCGGTCGGCATGACGCACACGCTGGTGAACGGCGTGCCCATCCGGGTGGACGGCGCACCGTCGGAAGAAGGATTGGCACAGCGCCCCGGGACGGTGCTCCGCGGCTGATCAGGTCACGTCGCGGCGGAACGTCGTGTAGTAGCCGATCGTCAGGGGCACCAGGCCCCAGAGCAGCATCACCAGCCCGCCCTGCCACCAATCGAGGGCGCGGGTCGTGGCGTCCTGCGTACTGCCGAAACCACGAGCGACGTCGCCCGCCAGTGCGCCGCCTGCCCCGTTGGGTAGCCAGTTCAGGTCGTAGTGGAAGATGGCCCTTGCCAAGGCGACCAGGATCCCCTCGAGGATGAACGTGCCGCCGATGGTGATCAAAATGCCCGCCACCTGGTTCTTGACCAAGGTGCCGAAGCCGAGCCCGAAGAGGCCGAGCAGGACGGTCGCGGCGAACAGGCCGGGGAGCACCGCCCCGACCTGATCGAAGATCTGCGACGCGGAGCCGCCCAGCGCGGCGTTCCACGGCAACCCGACCGCAGCGACGGTGACCAGGGACAGGATCACCATGAAGATCGACCACAGCGCGACGACCACGACCTTGGCCGCGATGACCCGTGTTCTGATCGGAACGAGGATGAGCGACGTCGTGATGGTCTTGTTTCGGTACTCGGTCGTGATGCACAGGACACCGAGGATCGGTGCCAGGACCTGCATGGTGCCGTAGCCCGCACCGAGCAGCATCCGGCGCTGGTGCAGGGTCTGGGGAAAGTTCAAGGCGTGGCCCGGATCGCCGTTGGCCGCAACGGCAAAGACGCCCAGGCAGCCCAGCACGGTCAGGGGCACGGCGATGGACCACGTCACCCAGACGCCGGGCATGGAGCGCATTTTGAGAAGCTCGGCCCGTAGCGCGTGGATCACGGCTGGTCCGTCACCTCTCCGAAGCCGAGCCCCGTGGTCAACGACAAGAAGACCGACTCGAGGTCGCCACCTTCCTGGAGCAGCTCGTAGAGGACGATCTGATTGGAGGCCAGCAGCGGACCGACCTGCTCGGGACGCACGCCGTCCATTGCCACCTCCTCGCTGGAGAGACGGCGGAAGGCGATGCCGGCCTCCGTGAGAACCTGACCGAGCCGATCGGCCTCAGGGGTGCGGGCGCGCATGACGAGCCCGGTCATCCCGGCGGTGATCTCCGCCAGGGTGCCGTGCGCCTTGAGCTGCCCGAAGGACACGATGATGGCGTCGTCGATGGTCTGGGCCATCTCCGAGAGCAAGTGCGAGGACACAAGCACGGTGCGACCTTCGCCGGCCAGGTAGCGCATGAAGTCGCGCAGCCAGGCGATGCCCTGGGGGTCGAGCCCGTTCGACGGCTCGTCGAGAATGAGCACGGGCGGATCGCCGATGAGCGCAGTGGCCAGTTCGAGCCGTTGGCGCATGCCCATGGAGAAGCCGCCGACCTTCCGCTTGGCGTCCGCCCTGAGACCCACCAGGTCCAACACCTCGTCGGCCCGCTTGTCGTCGTGCCCGCCAGCGCGGGCGACCATGCGTAGATGCGTGCGGGCCCGACGTGCCGGGTGAAAGCTGGTCGCTTCGAGAACGGCGCCGACAGTCGACGACGGATTTTCCAGCGCCGCGTAGTTCCGGCCGCCGATGGTGGCGGTGCCGGCCTCAGGGTGCACCAGACCGAGCAGCATGCGCAGCGTGGTGGTCTTGCCCGAGCCGTTCGGACCGAGGAAGCCGGTGACCCGGCCGGGTTGCACGGTGAACGTCAGATGATCGACCGCGAGGACCGGCCCGAAGTGCTTCGTGATGCCGCTGAACTCGATCGGCAATCCTGTGCGGGAGGGCGTGCCGATCGTCATCGGGGTGCGACGCTAGCGCCTGGTCCTCGGGGTTTCGCGGCGGCCGTCAGGAAACAGGCTCGCGCCGCTCGACCAGCTCTTCGGGCAGGAGGAGCCGGACCGAAACCGCGAGCTCGTCGTAGACCCTGACCATGGTCGACCAGCCGTTGATCCATCCGACGAGGGCCGAGTACCACACGTGCCCGATCATGCGGGCCCGGTCAGCCATGTCGGGAATGTCGAACTCACCCATGGCGCGGGCGATGATCCCTTCCATGAGGAGGGTGATCTGCTGCTGGCAACCCACGGCCGCTGGGTCAGGGGAGGAGAGCGAGGTGAACACAGCCGCCACGAGCTTGGGCTGACGGCCCATGGCGCGGAGCGCGCGGTCGAGGACGTCGAGCACGCGGTCAGCCGGATGGAAGCCACGGGGCGGGTGCTGGCTGATCCGGGTGTCGAGCAGCTCGACCCAGTTGACCAGGGTGGCCGCCAGCAGATGGTCCTTGCTGGTGAAGTAGCGATAGACGGTGCCCATGGCCACGTCGGCGCGGGCCGCCACGTCCCGCATCTGCACTGCCTCGTAGCCACCCTCGAGACCCAGCGCCATCGCCGCATCGATGACGCGCTGGCGGCGGGCCTGCTGGGCACGAGTGAGCGGGCGGGCCAACGTCTGCTCCATTCCGTCATCGTATCGGCCCGTCACCTGGGCCTTCGGGAAGCCGGCCGCTACGCTGGGCAACCATGTCAGCGGAGCTGCGTGGCACCGATGCCGCCATCGTCAACCTGAACTTCGAACCGGTGGCGACGACCGACGGCCGGCTGGCGGGCGAACGCGGTCGCCAGACCAGGCAGCGCCTGCTCGATGCCACGGTCGAGCTGCTGTCGACGACGTCGTGGCGCTCGGTGAAGGTCACGGACATCGCGCGGCAGGCCCGTACCTCGCCCGCGACCTTCTACCAGTACTTCGCCAACGTCGAGGAGGCGATCCGTGTCCTCGCCGAGGGCATGGTCGACGAAGCCGCCCAGTTGGCCGAACTTGTGGGCGGTGACTGGTCCGAGGAGTCGAGCTGGGCCACCGCTCGCACCGTTACCGAGGGTTTCCTGGCCTATTGGGAGGACAACCGGGCGGTGTTCCGGGTGGTCGACCTGGCGACCGAAGAGGGCGATCGCGAACTGCGCGGGATCAGGGTGCGTGCGCTCAACGCCGTGACCGTGGCCCTTTCACAGGTCGTCCTGGCGGCCTGTCCGTCGACTGGGGAGGCCGGTCGGTCCACCGCGTCGCCCGCCGGCAGTGACCCCATGGCGGTGGCCGGGGCCATCGTGGCCATGTTCGCCAGCGTGTCGGCCCACCGCTACGGCTTCGAGTACTGGGGCATCCGCACACCCCATCTCATTGACACCCAGGCCCGGTTGCTGCACTGGGCCGTGACCGGGCGCGAGGCGCAGGCCTCGCCCCTGGCCGCATCCGAGACGGCGCAGTCCTCCAAGCTGGTGGGCCGGGCGGCGCCCCGCCGGCGCCGGGCTACCTGAGCGCGACGGGGTTCAGGGGCGATCCGAGCCCCGCAGTGAGCGGCAACGGCGTGGCGTCGAGCAAGAAGCTGTAGCGGCCGTCGGCGGCGCAGGCCTCGGCGAGCGGGTCGAGGACGAAGTTCTGTCCCTGGGTCAGACCCATCTCGACCAGGTGGAGGAGGTGGACCGGCAAATAGATGTCCTCGTGCTGGGTCGGAAACACCTCGAACACCAGAGTGTCGGTGGCCACCGCCGCGACGTCGTGGGCCCGGAACCACTCCGCCGTCTCGATGGTCAGGCCGGGTGAGGGCCAGGTGTACGCAATGAGGTCGCGCCGCTCCGGCGCCAGGTGCACCATCTGCCCGGTGCGGACGAGCACGATGTCGCCGGGCGCGACCTCGAGGCGGGCGAGGGCGCACGCCGCGTCGAGGTCCTCGGGCATGATCGGGTAGCCCGGATCGAGGACCTCGAGGTCCTTGGTCCGGGCCACGTCGAGGAGCACGCCCCGGCCGATCACGGTCTGCAGGCGGTGGATGCCGCAGCGTGCCGCACCGTCCTCGGAGACGCTCGATGCCGGGTACCCGTTGTAGATGACGCCGCCGTAGCTGACGTGGGCCAGCGCGTCCCAGTGGGTGGCGCACTGGGTGGCCAGGGAAAGGACGTCCTCGCTGGCGCAGATCCACGAAGGGTCAGGGCTCAGCGGATGGTTGACCTGGATCATCGTCCGGGTGGGGTTGACCCGACCCTCGATGAAGCCCGCTTGAATGCCTTCGGCGGCCGAGAGGGGAAGCCCCAGAGCGAAGGCCTCGCCGGTCGAGACGGACGCCGCCGCCCGCCGCCGGGCCGCCTCGTCGATCAGGTTCAGGGTGCCCAATTCGTCCTCGGCACCCCAGCGGCCCCAGTTGCGGACACGGGCTGCGACCTCGGAGAACGCGTCGGGTACAGGCACGCGCGCAGACTACCGCCGACGGGCCCGGGCCCGGTTGTCCCCAGCCGCACGGGGGACGATACTGAAGGCGCGAGCAGATCTCGTTGGAAGCCTCAGGGAGGGATTCACAGATGACGACCACGCGTGCGGCCGTATGCACCGGGCTCAATGAGCCATGGAAGACCGAAGAGATCACGATCGACCCGCCGGCGCAACCGCGAGGTGCGGGTGAAGATGGTCTATTCCGGCATGTGCCACTCGGACGAGCACCTGCGCACCGGTGACATCAGCCAGACCCCCGAGGTCCTCGAACTGATGGGCGTCAAGTCCATGTTCCCGGTGGTCGGTGGCCACGAGGGATCCGGGATCGTGACCGAGGTGGGGACCAACGTGACCCAGGTCGCGCTGGGTGACCACGTCGCGGTCTCCTTCATCCCTTCCTGTGGGACCTGCCACTGGTGTGCCTCGGGTCGTCAGAACCTGTGCGACCTCGGAATGATGACGCTGGCCGGCGGCATGATCAGCGACGGGACCTACCGCTACCACCTGGGTGACGAGAACCTCAATCGCATGGCCCAGCTCGGCACCTTCGCCGACGAGATGGTCGTGCACGAGAACTCCCTCGTGCGTCTGAACCCGTGGGACAACATGAAGGCCGCCGCGCTGATCAGCTGCGGTATCTCCACCGGCTTCGGTTCCGCGGTGGACCGGGCCAAGGTGCGGCCGGGCGAGACCGTCGTGGTCGTCGGCATCGGTGGCGTGGGCTCGGGCGCCGTCCAGGGCGCACGTGTCGCCGGCGCGCGGCACATCATCGCGGTCGACCCCGTGCCGTTCAAGCTCGAGAAGGCGCTGGAGGTGGGCGCGACCCACACCGCGGCGACGCTGCTCGACGCGCAGATGATGTTGCCCGAACTGACCATGGGCCGCAACGCGGACGTGGTCATCCTGACGCCGAGCGTGCTCCGGGGCGAGCTGATCGCCGATGCGTGCGCCCTGGGCTCCAAGGACGCCCGGATCGTGGTCACGGCCATCGCACCGTTCGACCAGATCGACGTCAAACTCAACCTCTTCAACCTGGCCATGTTCAACCAGGCGCTGCTCGGAACGGTCTTCGGGTCGCAGAGCCCGCGGGTCCAGGTACCCAACTTGCTCAACCTCTTCGAGTCCGGCGAGCTCAAGATCGACGAGATCATCACGCAGGAGTACTCGCTCGATCAGGTGCAGCAGGGCTACGAGGATCAGGCCGCCGGCACCATCGTGCGAGGCGTGGTCAAGTTCGACGGCTGAACGCGCCGGCGCCTGTCGCTCAGGCGCCGAGGACGCGGGTGAACCCCTCGGGGATCACGAGGTCGGACGGCCGCAGCTCGTGGGTCGAGGTGTGCCCCAGTCCGAGCATGGCCGATTCGAACCCACTGCGCATGAGGTCGAGGACGTTCTCCACCCCGGCTTGCCCGTTTGCGGCCAGGCCCCAGAGGTAGGCCCGCCCGATCATCACGGCGCGGGCGCCCAGGGCGACCGCCTTGACGGCGTCGCCACCGCGGCGCACGCCTCCGTCGAGGAGCACCTCGATCTGATCGCCGACCGCATCGGCGATGGCGGGCAACAGACGGATGGTGGCCGGCGTCCCGTCCAGGTTGTTGCCGCCGTGGTTCGAGACCGAAATGGCGCTCACGCCCGCGTCCACTGCACGTTGGGCGTCGTCGAGACGGGACACGCCCTTGAGCATGAAGGGACCGCCCCATTGCTCGCGCAGCCAGGCCACGTCCTCCCAACTCGGAGGCGGCGTTTGCATCCACTCGCCGTAGGCCCCGAAGAAGGTCGGTGCTTGCTCACCTTTGGCCACCATGTTGGGCGTCGTCAGGTCGGGCGCCTTCCCGGTCTTGGCGAACGACCAGAACCAACGTGGGTGCGAGAGCGCTTCGGGCGCGAAGCGCAGCATCGTCCGAGCATCCATCTTCTCGGGGATGGTCGGGACTGCCCCAGTCGCGCCCGTGTGAGAACGACCAGTCGAGGGTGGCGATGAGGCCGACGGCCCCGGCCGCCCGTGCCCGTTCGATGCGAGCGTGGATCTGTTCGCGCGAGCCGATCCAGTAGATCTGGAAGAAGGTCTGGGGGTTGGCCGCGACGACGTCCTCGATGGGCATGCTGGCAAATGAGCTGAGCCCCATGGCTGTCCCCCGAGCCGCCGTGGCGCGGGCAACGGCCACCTCGCCCTCGGGGTGGACGGCCTGGACTCCGGTCGGCGACACGATCACGGGAAACGAGATCTCCTGGCCCATCACCTTGGTCGTCAGGTCCCGGGTGGCAGGTTGACCGGCGACGTGGGGAGCGAAACCGAGCTCGCCGAAGGCGGTGACGTTGTCCTCGAGGGTGGTGCCCCGCTCGGAGCCGGCGATGAGCGCGCCGTAGACCGACTTGGGGAGCCGCTTGCGGGCGCGGCGCTGCGCCTCGGCCACTGTCTCGAACCACTCGTTTGCCATCTCGACCTCTCTGCCGCCCGGTGCAACACCGTGACCGGGAGACTTTACGCGCCCAGGGCGATCGCCCAGCCCGCCCGGTATGGTCGCCCCATGACCAGCCCGGACGCAGCCCCGCCCCCATTGAGTCCGCAAGCCAAGGCGTCTCGGGCGTCCAGCTTCGGCGGTGCCGCGGCGCACTACGAGCGCTTTCGCCCGGGTCCGCCGGCCGCCGCCGTGGACTGGGTGCTGCCCGGCCATGTCCGCCGCATCGTCGACCTCGGAGCCGGTACCGGCGGGTTGACCCGGCGACTCGTCGGGCGGGCCGACGAGGTGGTGGCAGTGGAGCCCGATGACCGGATGCGCGGGGTGCTCGAAGAGAGCGTGCCGGGGGTCCGTGCGCTGGCCGGTCGGGGTGAATCCATTCCGCTCGAAGACGCCAGCGCCGACGCCGTGTTCGCCTCGTCCTCGTGGCACTGGATGGAGCTCGTCCCGACGCTGCTCGAGGTCGGCCGGGTGCTCGTCCCCGGGGGTGTGCTCGGTGTGATGTGGAGCGGACCCGATCGGGACGCCCCCTTCATGCAGCAGGCTCAGGCGCTCCTGGCCGCCGACGGTCCCTCGCCTGTTGGCGAGCTGAATCTGCAGTTGGCGGCCGCGGTGAACGATCCGTACGGCACTGACCAGGTACTCGAAATCCCGTCCGGCGTTCCGTTCGACCAGCCCGAGTCACACGTCGTCACCTGGGACGAGGCTCTCACGGCCGACGATCTGGTCGGTCTGCTCGGCACGTTCAGCTGGGTCATCCTCATGGAGGCCGACGCGCGCGAGCAGCTCTTCGACACGGCGCGACGCCTGCTGCGCGACGCGCTCGGCGTCGAGGGTGAGGTGACCGTCGACGTGGGGTACCGCTGTGAGGTCTGGCGAGCCCGCCGCCACCCTTGAAGCACACAGGCCTCGTCTCGCACCAGTGAGCTCGGGGCGGGCTCGGATGCCCCTCTATCGGTCTCGACGTGCCGGCGAGAGCGATAGGTCCGTCGTCGCGTCGGAGCTCCTCAGTTGTTCGGAGAGTCCCTGTGACGACCAGGTGCGTGAGCGCCAGGTCACTCGCGGCAGCAAGGGCACGGCCGTGCGCGCTCTGAGGCAACCCGACCAGACACCGGCCCCGTAGGCGACATCGTCCGCCACGTGGAGGCCGACGTAGCGGACGGCGTCGAGGCTTCCCGGTTCGTCGCGACGGTCGCGCAGCGCGGGCAGGAGCAGGGCCATCAAGGCCAGCCGCCGCGTGCGCCGGGAGAAAATCCCCAGCACGAGAAGGGGAGACCAGACGCGGGTCATCGCCGCCCAACGCAGGCACTGCTGCCCGCGCCGTCCCGCCGCCGGCGATCGTTGTCGCCACGGCAACCGGGTCGCGTACAAGGCCGCGCAAGCGCTGGGCCAGCACGACGATGGACGAGGCCTGCGCGGCCATGGCCAACCCCGGTCGACGCAGGAGGGCGAGCAGCCAGACGGCGACCGACCAGCCCGAGGCCTGCAGCGGCGCCATGGCGTCGCCGTGCCGGAGGGCGAGTGGGCCGGCCGAGGTGCCGTAGAAGCGCCGCCGGGCGAGAAAGGCACCCATCGTCTCCGCTCCGTCGTGGGCCACGACGACGCCCGGCTCGTAGCGGACGTCCCAGCCGGCCGCGACCAGGCGCCACTCCAGGTCGACATCCTCTCCGCTCCGCAATTGCGGATCGAACAATTCGTGCCCGTCGACCACCCCGGTCCGCACGACGAAGACAGCGCTCGGCACGAAGGGCACACTCGACCCGGGCCGCACCGGACCGGGTCGAGTGCCGCGGTCCAAGGACGATCGCACCGCCTCGTAGCGGGCCACCGACGGCGGACGCGTCGCGGGCCGCCGGCACGATCCGCGGTGCGACCGCAGCCACGAGGGGATCTTCGAAATGAGCCAGCAATGGTTCCAGCCAATCCTCCGGTGGCACGCAGTCGGAGTCGACGAACGCCACCACCGGCGTCTCCGCCAGCGCCAGCCCGCGGTTGCGTGCACCGCCCGGACCGGCGTTCGTGGTGAGTCCGACGAACTGCGCGCCGTGCCGCGCGCAGATCTCGCTGGTGGCGGCTGCATCGCGTGAGGCGTCATCGACGACGATGCACCGCAGTCCCTCGAGGCAGGTGAGAAGCCGGTCCAACTGGCTGGGCCGGTCGCGTACGGGAATGACCACGGTCACGTCGGGCCGGTCGTACGGCCCCCGATCAGGTATGGGAGCGAAGGCCCCGGCCGAGACCAGGCGGCGGGCGAGGAGCGCCGGTGCCCGCCCGCTACCGACGGGCTCGCCCTGCTGCCAGCGCGCAATGATCCCGCGGGCCCGCTCGGAGAACCGGAACAGACGGAGCGGGCTCCCGCCGAGGAAGACGACGCCGTCGTCGAGGGTGGTGGTCGACGGGTCCTGGGCCAGGCGGAACGAACCGGGCAGCGGTGTCGACGAACGAGGCGGTGCGGGTCGGAGCGGGGAAGGCTCGGTCGCCGCGCTCGGTGGGTGCACGCGCCAATCTTGGCAGTCCGGGACCGGCGATAGGCTGGGTCTTTGCCCAGAGGAGGTCGGGATGCTGGCTGAGGACCAAGACACAGGGGACGTCGAGGAGCTGTCCGAAGAGGACGTCGACGACCTCCTGGTGGAAGAGGTCTCGATCGACGGGATGTGCGGGGTCTATTGAGCGTCACCCAGGCGCGGCCCTCGCCCGCGCTCGCCCTGGACCAGCCCTGGCGGCTGAATCCGCAGGTCGCGTCTGCGCGACGAGTCGTTCGGCGCGTTGGCCTACCACTACGGCAACCGGCGCTTGGTCTTCCTCAAGTCCCGGCTCCTCGTCGAGCTGGTGTCTGCGCTCGGGGAGTACGACACCGCCGCTGACGCCATTGCGGCGATCGTCCCCGAGGAGCAACGGAGCGCGTACGGTCGCGCCTTGTTCCGTCTGGCTGAGTCGGAGGTGATCGGTGCCCGCTGAGACCGCGCCGCTGCTCCCTGAAGGACCAATTCAGCCTGGGTCTCGACGCCCCCATCTGCCTGACCTGGGAACTTACGTACGCCTGCAACCTGGCCTGTGTGCACTGCCTGAGCTCGTCAGGCCGGCGCGATCCCGCAGAGCTGACGCCGGCTGAGGCGCGCCACGTCATCGACGAGATGGTCGACCTCAAGGTCTTCTACGTGAACATCGGCGGCGGCGAGCCCATGTTGCGACCGGACTTCATGGACCTGGTCGGCTACGCAGTCGAGCGGCAGGTCGGGGTCAAGTTCTCCACCAACGGCACCCGCCTCAGCGCGGAGCGCGCCCGTCAGCTGGCCGCTCTCGACTACCTGGACGTGCAGATCTCCATTGACGGGGCCACGGCCGCGACGAACGACGCCGTCCGAGGCGAAGGTTCCTTTGCTGCGGCGCGCCAGGCCATGGACAACCTGGCCGCCGCCGACTTCGGTCAGTTCAAGGTGAGCGTCGTCGTGACACGCCAGAACGTGGCCGAACTCGACGACCTGGCGAGCATCGCTGACTCCTATGGCGCCCAGCTACGGCTGACCCGCCTCCGCCCCTCGGGCCGGGGCGTCGACAGCTGGGCCGCCCTCCACCCCACGGCCGAGCAACAACGCACCCTCTACCACTGGTTGCTCAATCGCCCCGGCGTCCTGACCGGCGACTCCTTCTTCCATCTCTCCGCTCTGGGTGAACCCCTGGACGGGCTCAACCTCTGCGGGGCGGGGCGGGTGGTGTGCCTCATCGATCCTGTCGGCGACGTCTACGCCTGCCCGTTCGTCATCGATCGGCAATTTCATGCCGGGAACGTCCGCGACCCGGGCGGCTTCGCGACCGTCTGGCGGGACTCCGAACTGTTCTTGTCGCTGCGCGAGCCGCAAAGTGCCGGGGCATGCGCGTCATGCGGATCGTTCGACGCCTGCCGCGGCGGGTGCATGGCGGCGAAGTTCTTCACGGGCCTTCCGCTGGACGGCCCCGATCCCGAGTGCGTGTACGGCCACGGAGAGGCGGCACTGGCCGCGCTCGACGGACGGCCGAGCTGCGTCGCTCGGGCATTCCAAGGTCGACCGCCAGGGCGTAGCCATCCCGGTGCCGACCCCCGTGCGTTTCCGGTCGCCGGCGCGGGCCTGACCCACGTGGAGCTCGGTCGCGCCACCTGGTGCCAGGTGGAGGCGAGCGGGCGCGGACACGTGCTGGCGCTGCCACTGGGCTCTCTCGAGCAGCACGGACCGCATCTGCCCCTCGACACCGACACCCGGATCGCCGCTGCCGTCGCGGCCGGGTTGGTGGAGCGCCTCGACTGGGTGGCGCTGGCTCCGCCGCTCGCCTACGGAGCGAGCGGCGAGCACGCCGCCTTTCCGGGGACCCTCCTTGTTGGGCACCGGGTCCTGGCCGACCTCATCAGCGAGCTCGTGCGCTCGGCCCGGGCCGCATTCAGGGGCACGGTCGTGATCAGCGCGCACGGCGGCAACGCCGAAGCACTGCAGTTGTTGAGCGCCCGGAGCGCCGGCGAGGGCGACGACGTCCTGGTGTGGTCCACCGCCGTGCCCGGAGGTGATGCCCACGCTGGACGCACTGAGACCTCGCTCATGCTGGCCCTCGATCCCGGGGCGGTGCACCTCGAGCTGGCCGAGGCCGGACGATCCGAGCCGATCGGCGAACTGCTCCCACGCCTGCGCGCCGAGGGGGTCCGACCGGTATCGTCCAACGGCGTGCTGGGCGACCCTGCTGGTGCAAGTGGCGAGGAGGGCCGCGACCTTCTCGAGCAGCTCGTGACCGACCTCACGGCTCAGGTGTCGTCGCACTGGGCGGCGCCGTGAGCCCGGTGGCCGTCGTCACTGGTGCGGCCCGCGGCATGGGCGCGGCCACGGTCAACGCACTGGTGGCGTCGGGCTGGCACGTTGTGGCGGTCGACCGTGGGGCGGACGACCCGGCCCTCAGCTACCCCTTGGCGTCCGCGGCCGAACTGGAGGCGTTGGCCGAACGCCACGGAGAGGCTGTCTGGCCGATGCTGGGGGACGTGCGGCATTCCGCCGACATGCAGGCCGCGGTGGACGAGGCGGTGCAGCGTTTCGGAGGCCTGCATGCCGCGGTCGCCGCGGCCGGCGTCATCAGCGGCGGAGCACCGCTCTGGGAGACCACCGACGCCCAGTGGGACGTGCTCTTCGACGTGAACGTGAACGGGGTGCGCCGCCTGGCCACGGCGGCCGTGCCCGCCCTCTTGCGGGAGCCCGCGCCCCGGCGCGGCCGCCTGGTGGCGGTCGCCTCGGCCGCCGGTTTCCTGGGCCTGCGCCGGCTCAGCGCCTACAGCGCGTCGAAGGCGGCCGTTATCGGCCTCGTGCGCTCCCTGGCGGCCGACCTGGCCGGCACCGAGGTCACCGCCAACGCGGTGTGCCCCGGATCGACGCGTGGGCCGATGCTCGACGCCTCGGCGGCCGTCTACGGGCTCGAATCACCTGAGGAGTTCGCGGGCCAGCAGCTGATCGAGCGCCTCCTCACACCGGAGGAGCCGGCCGCGCTCATCGCCTGGTTGTGCGGGCCGGATTCGGGTGGCATCACGGGTGCCGCCCTCCCGGTCGACGGCGGGTTGACCACGTCATAGAGGAGGAGTGAGGTGCCGGACGACTGCACACATCTGGGGGAGATCAACGAGGTGGAACCGCAGACCCCGCAGGGCTGCGGAGAATGCATGAAGACGGGTGGCACCTGGCTCCACCTGCGGCTCTGCCTCTCCTGCGGCGAGGTGAACTGCTGTGATTCGTCACCCAACAAGCACGCGACCAAGCATTTCCATGCCTCGGGGCACCCATTGATCCAGTCCTTCCAGCCGGGTGAGGACTGGATCTGGTGTTACGTCGACCAGCTGGTGGTGGAGCCGGGCTGACCGAGGACGCGCCTCAGGACCCCTGGGTGTTGACCCAGCCGGAACCGCCGTCGATAAGGGGTCCGACCGTGATCACGTTCTTCGCGCCCTCGTAGTAGCTGACCGCGGCCGGGGCCGGGCTGGCGTCGCCAATCGGTGCCCCGTTGACGTCGGCATCGCCGAAGGTGATCTTTCCGAACTTGGGTAACGGGAGAAGCTTCTTACCCGTCCTGTTCGTGACGCCGATGTTTCCCATGAACACGCCGTTGCAGCTGGAACCCGCAGGAGTGGGGACGGACCCGGATTGGTTCTGCGTCACATCGTCGATCGTCGCGGTACCACCCGCCGCGCCACACGTCACGGTGAAGTCGATGACGTCCTTCCGGCGGATCGTGAATCCCGAGGGATTGGTGTACGCCCCGTCGACCTCGAGCGCGGGGGTGATCACGGCGCTCTTCTTGCTGTTGCAGCCCAGTTCCACGAAGGCTCCGTCGAACGAGCCCGAGGTGCCCTGCGTCTCGTCGTACGCGTTGGCGTACACGTCGACCGTGTCGTTCGTCGCCGTGCAGGTGTAGTGGGGCACGGTGAAGCCGACGCTGAACGACGTCACCGTTTGGTTCAGCGCCTCCCAGTCCGCCAGGTAGGACTTCGTCGGGCTGGCACCGACCGCTTGTGAACCCAGCAAAGCCGAGAAGCCGACCGTGGCACTCAGCGCGACACCAACACGAACCAGTTTCTTCATTCGCCAACCTCCGCTCGAGTTTCCTCGACCCGCCGAGATCGAGGGATCCGCAACCCGGGTATTAAACCATGGAGCGAGCTGAATCGTCCATGAGGGTGACCTTGGAGGAGGTCAGCCGCTGTGGCCGTAGGTGGTGTCGCGCCGCTGCGTGCGGGACGCGCCGACGTCCTTGACGGCCCGCCGCAGGTCGGCGACCAAGAGATCCACGGTGGCCGCGCTGCCGGCGTGGACGGTGGCGTGCAGCGAGTCGGGACGGTTCTGGCGGTCCAGGTACCACCCCTCGGCGCTCAGTCGCTCGCCGACCGCGAAGATGTCGAGCACGTCCCGTTCGGCCGCACCGAAGGCCATGACGGTTGCCGGGGGGTCGCCCCGCACTTCGAGACCGTTGACCGACTCGATGCCGGCCCGGAGCGCGAGTGGCCGCGTCGTGCGCGACCCGGGTCAGCTCGAGGTAGCCGGTGCGGCCGAGGTGCATCATGGCGGCCCATGCCGCCGCGACCGGTCCGGCCGGTCGCGTGCCGGCCATGGCGGTCGAGGCGTAGAACCCGCCGAGCCAGTCGGTGGTGACGAAGAGCTGCTTGCGGGCCAGCTCGTGCGAGCGGTACAGCACCACCGACACGCCCTTCGAGGCGTAGCCGTACTTGTGGACGTCGGCGGACATGGATGTGACGCCCGGAACGCGGAAATCGAAGGGCTGGTCGAACCGCTCGAGCTCGCTGAGGAAGGGGAGCAGGAATCCGCCCATGCAGGCGTCGACGTGACAGAGGATGCCGCGCCGCTCCGCCAGTGCCGCAATGTCGGCGATCGGGTCGACCACGCCCTGCGGATAGGTCGGGGCCGAGCCCACCACCATGATGGTGTCGTCGGTGCAGGCCGCGTCCAGCGCAGCCGCGCTCGTCGTGTAGTCCGTCTCGACGGGGACGCGCACCAGCTCCACGTCGAAATAGTCCGCCGCCTTGGTGAAGGCGGCATGTGCACTCTCGCCCGCCACGACCCGGGGTCGAGCGATGCCGCGCTCGCGGCCGACGTCGCGTGCGGTCTTGACGGCCTGGAGCAGGCTTTCGGTGCCACCCGACGTGAGGTAGCCCTCGACCTCTCCGCCCGCGGCCGGCTCGTCGGCGCCGAGCAGGCTGGCCGTGTTGGAGACGATGTCGTGCTGCATGATCCCGATGCTCGGGAAGGCCAGGACGTTGAGCCCGTTCTCCGCGCTGTACAGCGAGAGGGCGTCGGAGAACAGCTCGTGCAGGTCGTCGCCGGCCGAGTACACCAGGCTGAAGACGCGCCCACCCCGCCAGTCCTGGTCGTCCTGCTTCATGGAGATGAGCTGCTGCATCACCTCGGAGCGGGGGAGGCCCCGCTCGGGCATCGGAGTGTGGGGAAAGACGGCGGCCATGGCCGCGTTCTTACCCCACCAGGTTGTAGAGCGTGGAGTCCCCCTGGAGGGCGACGCTGGGCCGGCCGTCCAGCCCGCGACACGGACGTCCCCTGCGTCGTCACCCGCTGCATCCGCCGATGGGCGTTGCCGTAGTCGGAGATGGCGTAGTGCTGGGTGGCCCGGTTGTCCCAGATGGCCACGTCGCCCACCGCCCAGTGCCAGCGCACAATGTTCTCGGGCCGGGTCACGTAGGACTGGAAGATCCGGAGGAGGTCGACCGATTCGGCCGATCCGTGTCCGACCAACCGATGAGCGAATCCGCCGAGGAGCAGGGCGCGCTCGCCCGTCTCGGGGTGCTCGCGCACCACCGGGTGCTCGGTCTCGAAGACCTGGGAGACGAAGGCGCTCAGGTGGGCCAGCCGCTCCTCGCCGATCTGCTCGCGCAGCTTCAGGAGGTCGACCCGGCCGTAGTCGTGGCCGTTCGAGTGCACCGCCCGCAGCCCGTCGGCCAGGGTGCGCAGGTCGTCGGGGAGGTCGGCGTAGGCGGCGACCGTGTTCGCCCACAGGGTGTCGCCCCCCACTTCGGGCAGGACCATGGCGCGCAGGATGGAGAAGGCGGGCGGGCGGTCGACGAAGGTGACGTCGGTGTGCCAATGGTTGGCCGAGCTGCCGGCCAGCGAGTCGAGGTCGAGGATGAGCTCTTCACCGTCGACCACGGGCAAGGTCGGGTGGCCCTGGGTCAGCGGTCCCAGGCGGCGGGCGAAGTCGATCTGCTCGGCCGCACTTAGGTCCTGCCCCCGCACGAAGGCGACCCGGTGGGCCAGCACGGCGGCGCGCAGCTCCTGAATCTGGTCGTCGTCCGCGCTGCGCAGATTGATGCCGGTCAGCTCGGCACCGATGCGGCCGGTCAGCCGGCGAGCGGCGATGGTGGTCCGGCGTGTGTCCAGGGCCATGGCACCTCCAGGCTTCGTGGGGAAGGGATTCTTGAGCAACACTATCGGATTTAGAGCGTATTGGACGGCGCCGCCCAACGCCAGGTCGCCGGTTAGCTTGACCCTCAATGTCGGCGGAGTCCACGTGAAGTTCGCGGTGACCCTCGGCCGCATGCATCCCCGCATCTGGGCCGAAGCGGCCGCGCAGGCCGACCAGTTGGGCTTCGACTCGGTCTGGTTGCCCGAGCACCTCGTCTTGCCGGTGGCCATGGCGGGCTCGCCGTTTGCCGGGGACGAGCACCCGCCCGTGCCACCCACCACCCAGCTCTTCGACGCCGCGTCGATGCTGTCTTTCCTGGCCGCCCGGACGACAAGCGTGCGGCTCGGCACCTACGTCTACCTACTCGGCCTGCGCCATCCCTTCATCAGCGCCCGGGCCTTTGCCACCCTGGACTGGCTGTCCGACGGCCGGGCCGTGATCGGTGCCGGTGCGGGCTGGCTCGAGTCGGAGTGGCGGGCAGCCGGGGTGGATCCCGCCGAGCCGCGGGGACCGTTTCGACGAGGCCATCGTCGTGTGCCGGCGTCTGTGGTCGGAGGAGACGATCAGCCACGATGGGCCGCACTTCGCGTTCGCGGAGGTGGCGTTCGAGCCCAAACCGCCCCAGGGTCCGATCCCGATCCTGGTGGGCGGCGAGTCGGCGCGCGCCCTGCGCCGGGCCGCCTGGCTGGGCGACGGGTGGATCGGCATGGGCCACACGCCCGAGTCCGCTGCGGCCATGGTGGCGACGCTCCGGGCACAGCGCGAGGAGGCGGGCCGACTCGACGAGCGATTCGAGGTCGTCGTCGGCGGCTCGTGCACCAGCGAGGACGATGTGGAGGCGTGGGAGGACGCCGGCGTGGACTGCCTCCTCGTGACGCCGTGGAGCCGCACGGCCGAGGTGTTCGACACCATGGCGCTCGTTCGCCGGACGCTTTCTCGCGTAGGCCTCCGTGCGGGCTCGCGGGTCGAGCCGACACGGACGCCGCCGGGGACGGCTACGAACTCCAGATGATCGACTGCGGCTCGGTGTAGGCCAGCAGGCCGAAGTCGCCGCCGTCGCGCCCGACGCCCGACATCTTGAAGCCGCCGAACGGCGCTTCGTGGTGGCGCTGCGCAGTGTTGATGCCGACGTGTCCGGCCTGCAGCTGCTTGGCCACTCGGAGGGCCCGCCCGCCGTCCTTGGAGAAGACGTAGTCGTAGAGGCCGAACTCCGTGTCGTTGGCGATGGCGATGCCCTCCTCCTCGTCGTCGAAGGGGATCATGGTGATGACCGGACCGAAGATCTCCTCGCGGGCCACCCGCATGTCGTTGGTCCCGGTGATGAGGGTCGGCGCCACGTAGAAGCCGACAGGGAGGTCGGCCGGCCGCTCGCCGCCGATGACGACCTCACCGCCGTCCTCGCGTGCCGTCTCGATGTGCGCCTCGATGCGACCGCGCTGGGCGCCCGAGATCACCGGTCCGATCACGGTCGCCTTGTCGGTGGGGTCGCCCACCTTCAGGAAGCCCGCCATCTGCACCAGGCCTTCGGCCACCTGGTCGAAGACGCTGCGGTGCACGACGGCCCGCGTGGGCGCCGTGCAGATCTGGCCGGAATGGAACGACCAGGTCGAGCCGATGCACCCGACGGCACCCTTCACGTCGGCGTCGTCGAACACGACGCAGGCCCCCTTGCCGCCGAGCTCGAGCAGGGTGCGCTTCATGGTCCGGGCTGCCTTCTCGGCGATCGTGACGCCGACCTGGGTCGAGCCGGTGAAGCTCACGCAGTCGACGTCGTCCGAGTCGACCAGGGCGGCGGACGAGGCGGGCGTGTTGCCGTTGACCAGATTGACGACGCCGGGGGGAAATCCGACGTCGTTGAGAATGCGCACGAGCTCGACGATGGCCAGCGGGTCCTGGGGCGCCGGCTTGACCACCACGGCATTGCCGGCGGCCAGCGCCGGCGCCACCTTCCCGGCCATGTTGACCATCGGGAAGTTGTACGAGGTGACGCAGGCGACCACGCCCATGGCCTGGCGGTTGACCATCGCGCTGATGATGCCGCCCGGGGCCAGCGGCGTGGCCTGGGCCGTCTGGGGGACGAACGAGGTCTGGAGGACGGCGCGTGGGTCGCGGGAGTAGCGCTCGAAGCGGTCGGCTGCGACGGGGACCTGCATGCGCGAGCCGACGGTGGCCGTGGCCCCGGTCTCCGCGATCACGAGCGGCAGCAGCTCGGCCGACTTGGCCCGGATGGCCGCCGCCGCCTCGCGCATGAGCGCGCTCCGGTCGTCCTGGGACCAGGCCGCCCAGGCCGGCTGGGCCTCCTTGGCGGCGCGCGGCAGCGGCCAATGCGTCCTCGGCGCTGGCGTTGGGGGCCAGGCCGACCACTTCCTCGGTGGCCGGGTTGATGACCTCGTAGGTTCCCTCCGAGGCGTCGACCCACTTGCCCCCGATGAGGAGCTGGTGCTCGTGTGCGCTGCGGGGTGTCGGCCATGTGTGCTCCTCGAGAGGTGTCGCGGTCTGGTGTCGCCGGCGGATCTGACGCCGCGTCACATTCAACCCCGCGCCGTGCCGGGCCGCCAAAAGCGCCAGTTCGGAGGCCCGGGCTGAGCCGGGGCTGGACGCCAGCCCAACGGCCGATCAATTCGCCCAGGACTATGACTTAGGTCACTTCGCAAGGTCATGGACCAGGCGCGATTCTCTAAATTGTCAAACGTCCGTGGGGGATGAACGGAGTCTGGTCATGAGTCGGCCTGCCGAGCCGTCCCTCCCGCGTCGCGCCCCCTTCCCGGATCGGGCCGGGCCAGCGAAGCCATGGCGGGCATCGTCGGAAAGACCATTCTCGGCAGCGCGGACGTCTCGCGGGCCCGTGAGCGCCATCGCATCGCCCGGCTGCGCCGGTTGGTGGCCGCCCTCAGCCTGGTGCTCGGCTGGGTCGTCATCCGCTCGGTCAGCGGGCACAGCGTGCTGCCCTCGGTCCACCTGCCGCACTGGCTGGGAACGATGCTGCCCATCCTCCTCATCGTCGCTGATGCTCGGGGCCGTCATGGCCTTTCCGCTCATCGGTGCCGGGCGCTCGCCCCACACGCTGATCCGCCCGGGCGAGACGGCGGTCGGGCTCGAGGACCTGGTGGGGATCGACGGCATCAAGGCCGAGGTCGTGCGCTCCATCAACCTCTTCCTGGCCCACCAGACCTTCCGCGACACCATGGGCGGCTCGCGCCCGGCGGGGCATCCTCTTCGAGGGTCCGCCCGGTACCGGCAAGACCTTCGTGGCCAAGGCGATGGCCAAGGAGGCCAACGTCCCCTTCCTCTTCGTATCGGCCTCGGCCTTCCAGTCGATGTACTACGGGCAGACCAACCGCAAGATCCGCTCCTTCTTCAAGCAGCTGCGCAAGCACGCCCACCGGGAAGGCGGAGCGATCGGTTTCATCGAGGAGATCGACGCCATCGGCGCAACCCGGCGCGGCATGGGCGGCGGCGGCGGCGCCGAGGGCGTCTCCGGCGTGGTGAACGAGTTGCTGGTGCAGCTGCAGTCCTTCGACCAGCCGACACGGGGGCAGCGCTTCGCCTCGGCCTGGATCGACGCCCTCAACCGCTACCTGCCCGACGGGGCCAAGCTCCACAAGCCGGCCGTCGTTCCCGCCAACGTGCTCGTCGTCGGGGCGACCAACCGCAAGGACGACCTCGACCCGGCGCTCATCCGCCCCGGGCGCTTCGACCGCACGATCTACTTCGGGCTGCCCGGTCGTCAGGCCCGGGCCGACATCATCGCCTACTACCTGGGCAAGAAGGCGCACACGCCGGATCTGGACGAGCACGGCGCCGTCGACATCGTGGCCGGCATGACGTTCGGCTACTCGCCGGCCGCGTTGGAGCGGCTGATGGACGAGTCACTCGTCATGGCGCTGACCCACGGTCGCTCGGCCATGACCATGTCCGACGTGGCCGAAGCCAAAATGCTGGTCGAGCTCGGCGTCACCGACGAGACCATCTACACGCCGGACGAGCGCGACCGGGTGGCCACCCACGAGGCCGGCCACGCCACCGTTGCCTACTTCGTGGGCCAGACCCGACAGCTCGACGTGCTCTCCATCGTCAAGCGACGTGACTCGCTCGGTCTCCTGCAGCACTCCGACACCGAGGAGCGCTTCACCAAGAGCACCGAGGAGCTGCACGCACTGCTCCAGATCGCCATGGGCGGCATGGTGGCCGAGGAGCACTGGTTCGACGAGGTGTCGACCGGTCCGGCCTCCGACCTGGCCGCCGCGACGGCGATGGGCGCGCAGATGATCGGTGCCTGCGGCATGGGCAATTCGCTGATCTCGGTCGCGGCGGCAGGAAACGGGTACCTCGACGGCAACCTGGTCGACAAGGTGCTGGGCGACCGTGCGGCGCGGGCCGAGCTGGACGCCCTGCTGATGGGATCGTGCGACTCGGCCAAGGCCATCGTGGAAAGCCACCCCGAGGTGGTCGAGGCGTTGCGCGACGCGCTCCTCGAGCGCGACGAGCTGGTCGGGTCGGAGATCACCGAGGTGATCGAGGCGGCGCTCGAGAGGTCCGAAGCCAGGGCGATCGCCGAGCTGCGCCGCCCGGTCAGCCCGGTCCCGGTTGGTGGCGTCCGGGTCTGACCCCGAGCTGCCTCAGGGTGGCGCGGCTGGACCCGATTTCGGGTGACCGCCCAGGATGCGCAGGACGAATCTCCCGATCGGCCCCGGCGGGCGGGCGCGCTGGGCCGCCTGGGCCTCCCTCTCGTGGTCGGCGGTGAGCGGGCCGCCGAGGCGCCAGTAGCGGCGCCCGCCGCCGGTGTACTTCACGTAGTTGGGCACCGGCGGCAGCGGGCGTTTCGGTTTGCGCCGCCGCGGCTTACTCACGTCGCCAGTCTGCTGCGTGCAGCTCGCCGCCCGCCTCGGGCTCAGTCGCTCAGGTGGGCGATGTCGTTGTAGCCGCGCAGCACCCAACGCTCCTCGGTCACGACCAGCTTGGAGATCGACGCGTTGTCGGCGCCGAGGAAGGCGAAGGGGGCGGAGTCGGTGGCCTGGGCCAGGAGCTCGCCGATGGCCGCCCCGTGGCTGAACACCACCACCAACCCGCCGGGGTGGGCGGCCACGATGCGCTCGACGGCGCGGCGCAGGCGCCCGCCGAAGACCTCGCGTGACTCGGCCCCGGGCACGACGTCCCAGCGCTGCTCGCGCATGACGTCGCGCCAGGTCGGATCGTCGTCCGCCGCCTTCTGGCGCAGGAGCCCGCCCTCCCACTCGCCCAGGAAGATCTCGCGCAGGTCGGCGTCCACCACGGGTTGCTGGCCGGTGCGGGCGACGAGTGGAGCCGCCGTCTGCGCGGTGCGGCGCAGCGTGCTCACGTAGATGGCGTCGAAGGGCACCGAGGCCAGGCGCGAGCGCCACCTGCTCGGCCTGGTGTCGCCCGACGTCGGAGAGCGGGGGGTCGCCCTGCCCCTCCACCAGCTCGAAGGTCTCGCCCTCGACGCGCGTCGGCCGACGCGCCGTGGCGGACGAGGAGCAGCTCGGTGGAGCCGGGCGGGCCCGACGTAGGGGCGCTGGCTGAACGATCGCGGCGGCGTGGTCACGGACGCCGAGTGTACGGAGGCTCAGCGAGGGCGTGGCAGTCCGGGTGGACCCGTCGTCGTCCTCGACGACCTCGGCGTCGATCACGTTCGGATCGTCATCGACTGCCAGCGCCACCGTTGGTGCCGGGGCTGCCCCAGCCCGCCGGTCCGGACGGACCGCCCGGCCCGGTGCGGAACGTGGCGAAGAACGCACCCGGGACCCTGGCTGAAGTTCATCTGGAAGGGATTGGCCGGGGGGCCGAGCTGGGCCCAGAGCGGCTGGGCCCGCCGGTGCACCACCGCGGTCTGCACACCGAGAGTGAGTCCGAGGTAGAGGAGGAAGCTCGAGGCCTCGAGGCCCGACCCGTCGTGGGCGTGCGAGCCGAACACGTCACCCGCGAAGTGCACGGCCAACGAGAGCAACCAGAGCGCCATCGTCACCGCCGTGCCCTGGCGCAGGACCCAATTCCCCGCGGTCCAGATGCGCACCGTCAGGCCGCGCAGGATGCCGAGGCCGACGGCGCCGACCAGCAGGGTGCCGAGCACCCAGGCCCAGGCCGACCCGGCGATGTGATGGTGGTCGTTGCTGTAGCCGATCAGTTCGAACAGGCCGATGACTCCGATGATGACCGGGAGTCCCAGCCGGATCACGCGCGGCACCGGGCGCACTGCCACCTGGCGCAGCAGCACCAGGATCAGGAGGACGGCCCCGATGAAGACAGACAGCGCGGACATTGCCGCTCCAGCCTACGGCCGGCGGTGCCTCAGTGGTTCAGCAGGGGTCCCACCTCGGCGCCGAAGCGGGCCGTCTGGTCGCAGAATTCCTCGGCCGATCGGGCCATGAAGCGCACCTGGAGGTGGTTCACCCCCATCGCCACCAGCTCGCGCAGCGAGGAGGCCACCTCCTCCGCGCCCGCCGCTGATCACCCAGCCCGGCAGGTCCCAGCCCGAACCCGCCCGAGGTCAGGTAGATGGGCTCGACGATGGTGCCGATGTCGAGGGGTGCGCCGTCGCGCAGCTCGGCGCGCAGCTCCCGGAGCCGGGCGATCTGGCCCGGCAGGTCGCGCCGGCGCGTGCCCTGGGGGAGCCAGCCGTCGCCGAAGGCCGCGGTGCGGCGGATGGCGGCCGGCGAGGATCCACCGATCCAGATGGGCGGGCGCGGGGTCCGGGCCGGACGCGGGGCCAGCCCCATGTCCTGGGCCGGAAAGCGCGGGCCGGGCAGCACGGGGAACTCGTCGGTGAAGCAGCGGGCCAGCGCGGAGACGGCCTCGTCGGTGTGGCGGCCGCGTTGGTCGAAGTCGCCGGTGAAGAGCTCGTATTCCTCGGGCACGTGGCCGGCGCCGACGCCGACGATGAGACGGCCGCCCGAGAGCAGGTCGACGGTCGAGAGCTCCTTGGCGGCGCGCAAGGGATGGCGCTGGGCCAGGATCAGCACGTGCGAGAGCAGGTGGGTCCGCGTCGTCTGCGCGGCCAACCAGGCCAGCGTGGCCGTCGTGTCGTACCAGATGGTGCCCATGGCGTCCGCCAGCCGGCGTGGGATGGCGGTGTGGTCGCACACGCCGATGTAGAAGAAGCCCGCGTCGTCCGCGGCGCGGGCGATGCGGGCCAGCTCGTCGGGTCCCGAGTCCTTCTCCCAGTCGGCCACATAGAGCGTGGACTGGGACTGGATCGGCAGCTGCATGCCGAAGACGACGGCTGCCCTCGGGCACGGCCCGCACGACGTCGGCGGGGATCAGCGAGAGATCGGTCATGACGTTGCCTCCGTTCGGCTGCTGCGGCGCATGCTGGTTCAGGCGTAGGCGGCGAGGGCGACCGCACGCTCGGCCGGCGTGCCGAAGGTCGTGGCGAGCACCCGCGACCGCTTGAGATGCAGATGGAGCGGGACCTCCCAGGTGAAGCCCATGCCTCCGTGCACCTGAATGGCGGCGCGGGCGTTGGCGATGGCCGCCTCGTCGGCCAGCACCTTGGCCCCCGACACGCTGCGCTCGAGCAGTTGGTCCCGGGTGCAGCCGGCCACGGCCGCCTCGGTGGCGGCGACGTCGGGTGCGTCGGCCAGGCAGGCCGCGGCGTGGACGGCCGCCCGGGCCACCTCGGCCCGCACCAGCATGTCGGCGCACATGTGCTTGATCGCCTGGAAGCTCCCGATCGGCTTGCCGAACTGCTGGCGCTCCTTGGCGTAGGCCACGGCGAGGTCGAGCACCGCCGCGGCGTGACCCACCTGGAGCGCGGCGGTGAGCAGCGTGCCGTCGTGCCAGAGGCCGCCGCCGTCCTCGGCCAGGGAGCCGCCGAAGGGGAGCGCGTCGAGCCGCCACATCGGGGTGAGCGGGTCGAGGGGGTGGGCCATCTGGCGGGCACCGCCGCTGGGCGCCGGGGCCAGCAGCTGCGGCGCGCCCGTCGGCCTCGAGCACGAGCAGTGCGTCGAGCGATCCCAGGTGCTCCACCAGGACCGGGCCGGGCCGTCCGGCGCAGAGCGACACCGACCTGGACCTTCCCCTCGGCCGCCCCGTCGACCGCGCCAGCGACCGCGGCGAGGAAGGTGCCGACCAGCGGGCCCGGCACGAGGGCCCGGCCGAGCTCTTCGAAGACGACGGTGGCGTCGGCCAGCCCCAGGCCGGTGCCGGCCGGTTCGGGCAGGGTGAGGGAGAACACGCCGGTCTCGCCCAGGGCGGCCCAGTCGCCGGCCTCCGCCACGCGCGCCGCCCCCTCGCGGGCCCGCACCCGCTCGAGCGGCAGCCGTCCGGCCACCATGGAGCGGATGCCCTCGGCCAGTTCGCGTTGGTCGTCGTCGACGCGGAAGTCCATCAGCGCGCCTTGGGCAGCCCGAGGATGCGCTCGGCCACGATGTTGCGCTGCACCTGCGACGTGCCCGCCGCAATGGTGAGCGAAATCGACTTGAACCAGTTGTGCACGTGTTCGGCGTTGCCCGAGCGGGTTGCCGTCGAGCCCGTCGAGCGGATCGGCGCAGAGGGCGGCGCGGTCGAGCACCTCCATGCCGAGGTCGCCCAGCGCCTGCGCGTGCTCTGAGAAGGAGAGCTTGAACACCGAGCCCCCGATGCCCGGAATGCCGGTCTGGGCGGCCTCGGACACGTTGCGTTTGGTGAGGGCCCACAACGCGTCGAAGGCGGCCACCAGGTGCCCGAAGCGGCGGGCCAACCCCTCGTCGCCCAGCAACCCGAGCCGATTCGCCACGCGGCGCAGCTCGCCGAGCAGGCGCATGCACTCGAGCAGCTCGCCCACGAAGGCGGTGCCGCGCTCGAAGGACAGGGTGACCATGGTGACGCGCCACCCGTCGTTCTCGTCGCCCACCCGGTTGGCCACCGGGATGCGCACCTCGTTGAGGAAGAGCTCGGCGAACTCGGTCGTCCCCTCCATGGTGCGCAGCGGCCGGATCTCTATGCCGGGTGAGTCCATGGGCATGATGAGCCAGGTGATGCCGCGGTTTCTCTCCTCGCCCGTCCGCACCAGCAGCTCGCAGAAGTCCGCCACCTCGGCGTGCGAGGTCCAGATCTTCGAGCCCGTCACCACGTAGTCGTCGCCGTCGCGCACGGCCCGGGTGCGCAGCGACGCCAGGTCGCTCCCGGCGTCGGGCTCGCTGAAGCCCTGGCACCACACCTCCTCGCCCTTGAGGATGGTGGGCAGGTACCGCGCCTTCTGCTCGGGCGTCCCCTCGGCGATCACCGTCGGACCGGCGTGCAGCAGGCCGACGAAGTTCACCCCCACGTAGGGCGCTCCGGCGCGCTCGCACTCCTCCTTGAAGATGAGCTGTTCGACCGGCGACGCGCCGCGGCCGCCTCCTTCCGCCGGCCAGTCCACGCCGGCGTAGCCGGCATCGAAGAGGAGGCGTTGCCAGCGCAGGTCGTAGGCGCGCCGGGCCGGCCAGTCGTCGTGCGGGGGCGGTGCGCCCACGGCGGGCAGGGTGGCGGTCAGCCAGGTCCGAAGCTCGTCGCGGAATGCTTGCTCGGACGCGGTGTATCGGAGGTCCATGCGTCAGGGTGCGGCCGGGAGCGCCGGGGCTCAGGCGGTGAAGTCGAGGCCGAAGAGCTTTATGGCGTTGCCCCGCACGATCTTGCGGCGCTGCTCGTCGGTCAGGTCGGCCATCTGCTCCTCGGCGATCTGGCGGGTGTGGGGCCAGGTGGAGTCGGAGTGCGGGTAGTCCGATTCGTAGGTGATGTTGTCCTCACCGATCTCCTCGACCGACTTGAGCCCGTGGGCGTCGTCGAAGAAGCAGCCCCACACGTGGTCCTTGAAGTAGCTCGATGGCTTCTCCGGCACAATGTCGGCCACGCCGGCCCAGCCGCGGTTGTCCTCCCACACCCGGTCGGCCCGCTCCAGGATGTAGGGGATCCAGCCGATCTGGCCCTCCGAGTAGGCCACCTTGAGATCGGGGATACGGACGAACACGCCGCTGAAGAGAAAGTCGACCAGCGAGAAGGTGGCGTTGGTGTGCGTCAATGTCGAGCCCACCGCCGGCGGGGCGTCGGCCGAGGTCGACGGCATCTTCGACGACGACCCGATGTGCATGTTGACGATCGTCTGCGTCTCGGCGCAGGCCAGGAAGAAAGGGTCCCAGTAGTGGTCAGGGTCGTGCACGCTGGGCAGCCCCAGGAAGGGCGGGATCTCGCTGAAGCACACGGCGCGCACGCCCCGCTCGGCGTTGCGCCGCACCTCGGCCGCGGCCAGCTCGGCGTCCCACAGCGGGATCAGCGTCAGCGGGATCAGCCGGCCGCCCGAATCGCCGCACCACTCCTCGACCATCCAGTCGTTGTAGGCCTTGACGCAGAGCAGCCCGAGTTCCTTGTCCTTGGCCTCCGTGAAGGTCTGCCCGCAGAAGCGAGGGAAGGTCGGGAAGCACAGCGCCGCTTCAATGTGGTTGGCGTCCATGTCCTCGAGCCGCGGCTTCACCTCGTAGGAGCCGGGACGCATGTCCTCGAAGGTGACGCCCTTCATCGTCACTTCTTCGCGGGGCACACCGACGGCGGAGTCGACGCGGAGCAGGGGCCGCTTGAGCTCTTCGTAGTACCACCAGTCCACCGGGACGCCCGTCGAGCCTGGCTTGACCTTGAGGGAGCCGCCGCGGAACTCCACCTCGGGCATTGGGGCCCGGACGATCCGCGGTCCCACCTCGAGATACTTGGCAGGGAGGCGGTCCTGCCAGACGTTGGCCGGCTCGACCACGTGGTCGTCGACCGAAATGATCATCGGGAGGGGCTCGGACATGAGAATTGAGCGTAGCCGGGACCTGACGGAGCGTCAGAAACGCCCGTGAGGGGGGCGCCTTAGGCCAGGACCTCGTCGAACAGGTCGAGCATCGCCTGCCAGGAGCGGCGGTGTGCGGGCTCGTGGTAGCGGATCCCGGGCATGCCGACGGCCTCGGAGCCCGGCCGGGTGAACGAATGCTCGGCGCCGCCGTAGACGTTGAGCATCCAGTCCACGCCACCGGCCGTCATCTCTTCTTCGAAGGCACGGCGCTGCTCGTTCGGCACGATTGGATCGTCCGCCCCGATCAGGGCGAGCACCGTGCCCTTGATGTTGGCGGCGTCCTGCGGGCGGGCCGTGCCCAAACCGGCATGGAACCCGACCGCTGCTTTGAGATCGGCGCCGCCCCGGGCCAGCTCGAAGGACATGGTGCCGCCGAAACAGAAGCCGATGGCGGCCAGGCGGGCGGTGTCGGTGCGCGGCTCGGCACACAGGATGTCCAGGCCGGCCTGCGCCACGGCACGCGTGCGCAGCGGATCGGCGTGGAAGGCGCCGATGCGCGCCATCATCTCGTCCCGATCGGTGAGTGGCTTGCCACCGCCGTGGTAGTCGAGCGCGAACGCGACATAGCCCAGTTCGGCCAGCGAAACCGCCATGCCCCGCCCGTGGTCGTCGAGGCCGGGTCCCTCGTGGCACACCAGGACGCCGGGCCGGCGATCCGAGCCTTCGGGCAGGACCAGGGTGCCGATCAGTATCCGCTCGTCGGCTTCGTAGGAGATGTCTCGGGTGGTCACCATGACCCGAACGGTAGTCGTGCGCCGGGCACGCCATACTGGGCCCGATGCGCGGGAGACGAGTCCGGCGCCTGCAACTGGCTGGTATCGCGGCTGCCCTCGCGGTGCTGCTGGCGTCGTGCAGTTCGAGCCCGTCGTCACCGAGCGCAGGGTCGAAGGGATCGGGCCATACGACGACCACTGCGGCCGGGTCGCCGACCACGGCTGCGGCCACGCCTTCGACGCTGGCTCCGGTCGCCACCACCGGGCCGCTCACCCCGAGCGCGCCGATTGAGCTGCCGTTCAGCGCCGGCGCGGTGACGGCCGCGGAGAGTCCCGACGGGGCCGTGTTCGTCTCCCCGCAAAACCCGACGAGCCCCGCACCGACCGTGACGTGGGTGATCGACGGCAACGGCCCGGCCGAAGTCGCCGAGCACATCCCGGCCGGCGTGGCCGCATTGGCCGCCGACGCCAACAACTTCTACGTGGCCACCTACAGCAACGTCTTCTCCTTCGACCGGGCGAGCGGGAATGCGAACGGGCAGTGGAACATGCCCTCGATCAAGCAGACCAACGCGTCCGACAACGACCTCGTTTCCCTGGCGGCGGCCGGCGGCAGCGTGTTCATCACCGTCGCGCAGGTCAACACGGTGCTGATCTACCGGATCGATCCCACCTCCTCCGCCTCGCCCCACCTGATCCTCACCGCGCTCAGCGCCGCGATCGGCAGCGACGGCACCGTGTACTACGAGAGCGGCGACCACCACCTCGACGCCCTCCATCCCGATGGCTCCACCACGCAGGGTCCGGTCCTGGCCGACAAGCCCAACGGTCTGGGCGGGGGAGTGCAGGACATCGACACCGTGGCCGGCGGCTATGTCTGGGTGTCGGAGCCGGCGGGACAGGGGCTCGACGCGGGTTACACCACGTACGCCACCGCTTCGCTCGCCCAGGCGGGGACGTTCAGCGGCGCGGTCACCGACATGGTCACCGACACCGCAGCCGGGCCACTGGTGCTCGAACAGGGCGCCAACGGGGGGACGGCGTGCCCGCAGGGATCGTCACCGACGTCGTGCGTGTTCCGTATCGACCAGACGGGCTCCACCACCGACCCCGTCCCCGTCGGTGCCGCTGTCTCGCTGCTCGGCCCGGGTCCCGCCGTTGTCGCCTCGGACACCACGACCGACCAGTTCGAGCTCTTCCGCCTGTCCTGAGCGTTCGTCGCTGCACCGCGGCGGGCGCCGGGGGCCCGCCGACGCAGGGCGGCCGCCCTCAGTAGTGCATGGAGGCGCCACCGTTGGGGCTGATCATCTGCCCGGTGACGTAGCTGCTGGCGTCCGAAGCGAGGTACAACACGCAGTACGCGATGTCGGGGGTGAGCCCGACGCGGCGCAGGGGCACGTGGCGAGCCATCGGGCGACAACACGGCTTCCTTCATCGCCTCGTCGATCGTTCCGTCCTCGCTGGTGTAGTAGCGCGCCGTCATGTTGGTGGGTACGAAACCTGGCGCCACGGAGTTCACCCGCACCCCCTTGTTGCCCACCTCTACGGCCATCGACTTGGTCAGCTGTGCCACGCCGGCCTTGCAGATGGCGTAGGGCCCGATGCCGGGGGAGGGAGCCAGGACAGCCGTGGACGACATGTTGATGATGGAGCCGCCGCCCTGCGCCACCATCACCTTGCCGGCGGCCTGACATCCGTACAGGACGCCCTTGAGGTTCACCCCGAGGATGCGGTCGAACTCGTCCGGATCGAGGTCGATGATGGAGCTGTCGATCATGATGCCGGCGATGTTGCACATCACGTGAAGCCCGCCATGGCGCGCCACGATGTGTCCGACCAACGTCTCGGCGGCGCCGCGTTGCGAGACGTCGATCTGCGCACTCTCCGCCTTGCCCTGCTCGTCGACGATGGCGCGCGCCGTCTCGGCCGCGCGCTGCGGGGTCGATGTCGGCGCAGACAACGGTGGCGCCGGCACCGGCCAGGACCTCGGCCGTGGTGCGGCCGATGCCGCTCCCCGCTCCGGTGACCAGGGCTACCCGGCCGGTCAGATCGAACGCATGACGGACGCTGCCAGCAGTTTCCATGGGGCGGCACCCTACCGGACCACTCCGCGTCGTCTCGGGCCGGGGCGCGCCCGCCCGTTCTGGTCTAGGGCGCTACGACCCGTGCGAGGGAGGGGGGTGTCGGCTGACGTCGTCGAGGTCGCAGATCGGTCGTCTCCGCGTCATCGGGCGCCGCCCGACCCTCCCGGTGCCGGCGCAGGAAGTCGAGCAGTGCGGCTTCCTTCAGCGGCATGGTGATGTTGGCGCCCTGGAGGAGGTCGAACCCGATGTCGGTCATCAGCGTCTCGAGCGCGGCGCTCTCGACGCCCTCGGCGACACTGGTCAGCCCGAGGCGATGGGCGAGATCGCGGATGGACCGGACGATCGCCTCGTCGGTCTTGGAGACGAGCGAGCGTTGCACGAAGCTCATGTCGACCTTGATCTCGTCGAGCGGCAGGTGTGGCAGGGCGGCGAACGAGGTGTAGCCGGTCCCGAAGTCGTCGATGGAGACCTTCACTCCGTGCTCGTGCAAGGGCCGGAGTTGGTCGATCGCCCGCATGAGGTCGGTGGCGTCCGTCTCGGTGACCTCGACGGTCAACACGCGGGCCGGTAGGTCACGCGAGCGCAACTCGCCCAGGATGGCGACGGCCACGTGCGGCGAGCCGAGCATGTTGGGCGACAGGTTGACCGAGACAGGGCAGTCGATGCCGGCGGACCTCCAGCGGGCCTGGGCGTCGAGCGCCTCCGCGACGACCCACCAGGTGAGCTGCTCGATGAGCCCGGTCCGCTCGGCCAGCACGATGAAGCGGCCCGGGGACACCGAACCGAGTCGCGGGCTGTTCCAGCGCAGCAGCGCTTCGACACTCTCGATCTTGCCCGTCTTCGCGTTGAGCTGGGGTTGGTAGGCGAGACTGAGCTCGTCGCGCTCGTCGGCCAGACGCAGGTCGGCCAGCAGGGCCAGGTCGTCCGCAGTGAGATTCCCGGTGTCGCCGCTCCAGACGGCGCGTGTCTCGCCGACCTCGGCGGCACGGTGCGCGGTCAGTGAGGCCCGGCGGACGAACTCCGCCGGATCGATGGACGAATCGGTTCCAAAGGCCAGATCCGACGTGTGCCCGCAGCCGCACCTCGACGCGGTCGATCAGGTACCGGCCGGCACTGACGGTGCGCACCAGTTCGTAGGCCAACAGATCGCCGGCCCGCTGGACCTCGGGGGAGCCGAGCCCTCACCGTCGTCGTGCGCGTCGGCCCCGGGTCCTACGGAGGGACCGCTCGGTGACGCTCACCGTCTGGACGACGACCAGTTCGTCGCCTTCGACGCGGGCGATGAGCGTCTTGGGGGACACGACCTGACCGAGGTCCTCGACGACCCGCCGCAGCAGCTCGGTGCCCACCCGGTAGCCCAAGGCCTTGCGGGCATCGTCGACCCCGGCCAGGACGACGGCCGCCACGATCAACATGGAGTGCTCGGCGTCGGCCTTGTGGGAGGTCTGGAGGCGGCGGGCCAGGCCGAGCCCGTTGGGGATGCCGGTCTCGGGGTCGACGGTGCCGCTCCGTCCGATGGACTCGAGGAGCACCTTCACGACGAGCGAGACCAGGAGCATGCTCGCGCTCCAGGCCAGTGCGACCAGGACGGCCGGCCCGGGGCCGAACCAGACGTCGGAAGCGGCGAAGAGTCCGGCGGCGACGACACCCTGATAACTGAGGAGCGCCCGCTTGCCGTAGAAGAACGTGATGGCGGCGGAGGTGGGGAAGAGCAGCGCGGCCGAGGCGAGAACGACGACAGACGACGTCGTCGCCATGAGGGCGAGGCCGGCCACGGACAGGAACATGAGTGCGGCCCAGCAGGCCCTTGGTCCGATCCTTGGGACCCGAAGCTGGACGAGCCAGATCGCCCCGACGGCCACGAGTGCCCCGATGAGCGACCAGAAGGATTCGGGCGACTGCGTGAAGGCCGCCACCTCGACGATCCAGAACACAAGGGCCAGTGCGTAGAGCGCACGGACCACGGAGAGAGGGCTCAGGAGCTCCAACGGTGCGCCCAGGGCCAGCCACGAGCGGATCTTGGGAAAGAGGCGGCTCTGTACCAGCGTCTGCGAGGGGAGGGGCGCGCTGGTGACGGCCGGGGTCGACCCCGCGGTGGGATCGTTCCAGCCCTGCCAGCGGTAACCCTGTCCGCGACCGGGTGCCACACATCAATATCGGGGACGCAACCCGCAGTCCTTGAGCACAAAGTTTCAATCTTTCGTGAAAGCTGTCCGCAGGGCTCCGGGGGGTACCCTCGCCGTGGTGTCAGCGCCGGCCATTTCCCTCCGGCTCTTGACCGTGCCGGCCTGGCTGACCTCGTCCAGTCGAGTGGACATGGCTGAGCCTCGTCGACCTCGGCGCCGATAGGGAGTGATGAGCACGGCGAGGAGCACACTGGCGTACCGGCGCGGCGGATCCGGTGCCACCCTCGTCCTGATCCACGGGGTGGCGGGCAGCCAGATGGTGTGGGACCCCCTCGTCCCGCTGCTCGAGGAGGCGCGAACCGTGCGTGCGCGTGGACCTCATGGGCTACGGGAGCTCGCCAAGGCCGCCCGGGCCATGCACGCCGCAGAGCCACGTCACTGCCATCCGCACCACTCTGCAAGAGGCCGGGCTCGACCCGCCCTACAGCCTCGTGGGCCTCTCCATGGGGTCCAATCTCGCCTTGGCCTACGGGTGCACGTGGCCCGATGAGGTCGACACGATCGTCGGTCTCGCCTTCCCCTACTTCGCCACGCAAGACGGCCGCCCGCGCGGGGCTGAAGGCCAACCTCTGGACGCGCCTGACTCTGGCCCGGCCGCGTCTCGCCGCGGCGGCCGTTCCTCACATCTGGAGCATCCTGCGGCGCAGCGGGGCCATGCGGTTCCACCGCGGCATCTACACGCCGGCCATGGCGCAAGATGCGCTCCGCGTCGATTTCGGGGCCTTCGAGTCGAGCATGCGCTCTTGCATGGTGACGTTTCCCTACGACGAGATGCTCTCGCGCACCGCGTCGACCCCGCGCCTCTTCGTGCACGGCAGCGAGGATCGGTGGGCGGCCGCGGCAACCGTCGAGCGGGCACTCGCCCCGTTCGACCGCACCAGGTTCAGCGTCATCGACGGCGCCCCCCACAACATCGTGGTGACCGAGCCCGAGAAGACGGCCGCCGCCGTCCTGGATTTCCTTGCTGCTCCGACCGACGGGGCGCGCCGACCGACGCGACGCAGTCCGCTCAGGCGCGTGACTCCTTCGACGGCGAGCAGCGCGCGCTTCATGGGCAGCCCGCCGCCGTAGCCGCCGATGCCGTTGCTGGCCAGCACCCGGTGGCAGGGCACGATGATCGGGATGGGGTTGCGCCCGTTGGCCTGGCCCACGGCCCGCGGTCCCTTCGGCCGGCCCACCCGGCGGGCCAGCTCGCCGTAGCTGATGGTCTCGCCGTAGGGAATGCGGGCCAGCTCGGCCCACACCTCGCGCTGGAAGTCGGTGCCGTCGAGCTCCATCGGCACGTCGAAGTCCGTGCGCTCGCCGGCGAAGTACTCCTCGAGTTGGGTGGCGGTCTCTTTCAAAACGGGCGGGACGTCACCGGTGTCGCGGCTCCGGCGCCCCGTCGCCGGGGGCAGCCAGATTCCGATGAGGACATCGCCGTCGGACTCGAGGACGAGGCGGCCGATGGGCGAGTCGAAGGGCGGATGGTGGTGGTGGTCATGCTGCACGTCCTTTCAGGCGTCGGGTGGAGAGTCGAGCGGTCGAGGCGGCCGGGAGCGCCCAGAGATGGGCCATGGCGTAGCTCCGCCACGGCCGCCAGGCTTCGGCGTGCGCGGCGAGGCCGGCCGGGTCCTCGGGCAGGCCGCGGGCGGCGGCGCCCCGGCGGATGCCGAGGTCGGTCGGCATGAAGGCGTCGGGGTCGCGCAGAGCCCGCATGGCCACGTACTCGGCGGTCCACGGTCCGATGCCGGGAAGTGCGACGAGCGAGCGCCGCAACTCGTTCGGGTCGGCGCCGGCGTCGAGCACGACCGCACCTTCGTCCACCGCGCCGGCGAGCGCGCCCAGAGCCCGCCGCCGGCTGGCCGGCATGGCGAAGGCCGCCGGCGCTTCCTCGGCCAGCTGCGCCAGGGCCGACGGGGGTCGGGAAGAGGTGGGTGATCGCGCCGTCGGGGTCCGCCAGCGGCTCGCCGGCGGCCAGGACCAGCTTGCCGGCCACGGTGCGTGCCCCGGCGACCGAGACCTGCTGGCCGATGACGGCCCGCACCGCCAGCTCGAATCCGTCGACCGCTCCGGGCACCCGCCGCCCCGGAGTTGGCCTCCACCAGGGGGCCGAGCGCCGGGTCCGCCGCGCAGCGCTTCCCAGACGGCGATCGGGATCCGCGTCGAGGTCGAGCAGCTGGCGGCAGCGCGACACGGCCGTCGTCAGGTCGCGCAGGTCGGACAGCACGAGCTCGCCTTCGACGTAGGACGGGCCCGCCTCGTCGTCCGTGTCGGGCGCCGTCAGCGAGACGACGCCGTGGCCGTGCGGCAGCCGGAGGCTGCGCCGGTAGGCCCCGTCGGTGAAGGTCTCGACCGCGGGCAGCGTGCGGGCAGAGAGGAAGTCGAGCACCGAGGTCGGATCGAAGGGTCGCCGGCAGGGGAGGCGGAGCCGGACGGTCTGGCCCGACGGGCCTGCACGTCGCGGCGCGCCGCCCGAGCGCCGTCTTGGCGGCGCGGGTCCGCAGGCCGCTCGGCGTGTCCGCGAAGATCTGGCGCACCGTCTCGTTGCACTGGCGCACGCTGGCGAAGCCGGCCGCAAAGGCGATCTGCGTGATGGGCAGGTCCGTCGTCTCCAGCAGGATGCGGGCGGTCTGGCTGCGCTGGGCTCGGGCCAGGGCCAGCGGACCGGTGCCCACCTCGGCGGTGACGAGGCGGTTGAGCTGGCGGGTGCTGTAGCCGAGGCGGCGGGCCAGGCCCTCGACGCCTTCGCGGTCGACGATGCCGTCGCGGATGAGGCGCATGGCCCGTGCCACGACGTCGGCCCGCACGTTCCACTCCGGTGAGCCGGGCGTCGCGTCGGGCCGGCAGCGCAGGCAGGCCCGGAAGCCGGCCTGCTGGGCCGCGGCGGCGGTGGGGTAGAAGCGCATGTTCTCCCGCTTGGGCGTGCGGGCCGGGCAACTGGGTCGGCAATAGATCCCGGTCGAGGTGACGGCGCAGAAGAACCAGCCGTCGAAGCGGGCGTCCTTGCTCTGCGCCGCCTGGTAGCAGCGGTCCGGGTCCTCGATCACGCCCCCCAGCGTGGCATGTGGTGGTGACAGTTACTGGCGGAAATCGGACATCACCGTGTTGGCCAGGCGCCGGTCGGTCAGCCGTTCAGCGCGTGGCGCAGCACCAGGCGCCGCTGTGTGGCGGCGTCGCCCCAGGCCCGGGACAGGGCCCAGGTCCGCTTCAAGAAGAAGTGGAGGTCGCACTCCCACGTGTAGCCGATGGCCCCGTGCACCTGGAGGGCGACGCGGGCGGCCAGGTCGGCGGCATCGGAGGCCATCGCCTTGGCCATCGACGCGTCGTGCGAGAGGGTCGGTTGCGCGGTGGCCAGCGACCAGGCCGCCCGGTAGGTGGCGGGCCGGGCGAACTCGAGCGCCACCCGAGCGTCGGCCAGGTGGTGCTTGACCGCCTGGAAGCTCCCGATCGGCTTGCCGAACTGATGGCGTTCCTTGGCATAGGCGGCGGCTCATGACCACCATCCGATCGGCCAGGCCGACGAGGAGGGCCGCCGTGCCGGCGGCGGCGCGGTCGGCCAGCAGCGACACGGCCGCCTCGGCGGCCACGCCGTAGGCCAGCAGGGTGTCCGAGGCGAGCGGCCAGTGCACGGTCGACAGGTCGCGCGTCGAGCTGAGCGCGGGCGTCGGGTCGATCCGGCACGTTGCCGCCGGGACGGCGTGCAGCTGCCAGCCCGAGTCGTCGTCGCGGCAGGCCAGCAGGAGCAGGTCGGCGTCGCGGGCACCCACGACACGCGGCGTGCGCAGCATGCCGTCGGCCGACACCTCGCTCGGCGACGCTGACGCCGCTGCGCTGCCGACGTCGATGCCGCCGACGGCGAAGATGGCGTCGTCGCGGACCAGGGCGGCCAGGGCGGCCACGGCCGACGGCTCGGGTGCCAGCGCGGCCAGCGTGGGCGCGGCCAGCGCGGCCGTCTCGAGCAGCGGCTCGGGCAGGCAGGCCCGCCCTGCCTCCTCGAGGAGGCCGACCAGGTCGACGTCGTCCAGGCCGAGCCCACCGTCGGCCTCGGGGACCACGAGCGCGGGCGCGCCCAGCTCGGCCAGGACGGCCCAGCGGTTGGCGGACTGCTCGGCCCGGCCCAGCTCGTCGGCCAGCTCGAAGGCACGCAGCTCGTCGACGTTGCACTCGGCGTCGAGCACGGTGCGCACGCCCTGGCGCAGCTCGTCCTGTTCTTCGGAGAATCCGAAGTCCATGGGTGGTCCGCTTCAGCGGGGCAGGCCGAGCAGCCGCTCGCCCACCACGTTGCGCTGGATCTCGTTGGTCCCGGCGTAGATCGGGCCGGCCAGCGAGAAGAGGAAGCCGTCGAGCCATTCGCCCGGGGCGCCCGCCCCGCAGCAGCTCGGCCTCGGGGCCGAGCAGGTCGAGCGCGGCGGTGTGGATGGCCACGTCCGTCTCGGACCAGAAGATCTTGTTGGCACTGGCCTCGGGTCCGACCGCATGCCCGCGGGCCACCTTGGTCGCCGTCCAGTAGGTGTGGAGCCGGTAGGCCTCGGCCTGCATGTGGGCCTGGGCCACCGCGTCGGCGGATGCGGCCGGGCCGCCGCGCGCCGCGTAGAGCTGCACGAGGCGGTCGGCTGCCTCGGTGTAGCGGGCGGGGCTGCGCAGCGAGAGTCCGCGCTCGGAGCCGGCGGTGGCCATGGCGACCGACCAGCCCGCACCCACCTCGCCCAGCACCTGGTCCTCGGGGACCTCGACGTTGTCGAAGAAGATCTCGGCGAAACCGGTCTCGCCGTCGATCTGGGGGATGGGACGCACGGTGACGCCGGGCGTGTCCATGGCGATCAGGAAATAGGTCAGCCCGCGATGGCGCTCGGCGTCGGGGTCGGTGCGGAAGATGCCGAAGCACCAGTCGGCGAAGGCGCCCCGGCTGGCCCAGGTCTTCTGCCCGTTGAGGATCCAGCTGCCGTCGTGCGCCGCGTCGCGTGCGGCGCGCGAGCGGATGCCGGCGAGGTCGCTGCCGGCGTCGGGCTCGGACCAGCCCTGGCACCAGATCTCGTCGCCGGCCGCCATCGGCGGGAGATAGCGGGCCTTCTGGGCCTCGGTCCCGTACTCGAGCATGGTGGGGGCGAGCAGGAAGATGCCGTTCTGGCTCACCCGCTTGGGGGCCCGGGCCCGGTAGTACTCCTCCTCGAAGACGAGCCACTCGAAGAGCCCGAGGTCGCGGCCGCCGTACTCGACCGGCCAGCTGACCACGGACCAGCGGTCCTCGAACATCGTGTGCTCCCAGGCCCGGTGGGCCTCGAAGCCGTCGGGCGTATCGAGCGAGGGGAGGGGGTCGGCCGGGACGTGCGCTCCAGCCAGGCCCGGGCCTCGGCCCGGAAGGCCTCGTTCTCGGGGGAGAAGGTCAGGTCCACGGCGAGGGAATCTGGCACAGCGGCCGCCGGGTTGCCAAGGTGCGGTGCCCCCGAGCGGGTGCTCAGCCGGGGTTCGAGCCGTCGGCCAGGCCTGCCGTGGAGTGCAAGACCAGGGTCTTCACGAAGTACCCGACGAGCAGCTTCGTGAGCTGTGCCTCGTTCGGCGAGGCGCCCGGGTCGTCGAACGCGTGACCGCCGCCGCGCACCATGACCAGCTGGTGGGGCACGCCGTTGGCCGCCAGGTCCCAGGCCAGCTCCCGCGCCTGCTCGGGATAGACGACGGTGTCGTTGGTCGACTGCACGATGAGGAACGGGGGGTCGCCCGCCTTGACGTAGTGCACCGGGCTGGCCGCCTCCAGCGCGGCGGTGAGGTCCGCGCTGGGCACGGAACCGAGCAGGCCCAAGAAGTCCTTGGACACGAGCACGGCGTCGCCCTGGTCGCCCATGGTCAGGAGATCGCTCGGACCCGCCATGTCGACCACGGACTCGACCTTGCTCGACGTGCCCGCGTAGGGCCCGGCGTCCCATCCGGCCGCCGGGCCGGCCGAGGCCAGCAGCGCGACCAGGTGGCCGCCCGCGCTCTGGCCCCAGGCGCCGATTTCGGCGGGGTCGATGCCGAGCCGGTGCGCGTTGGCCCGCAGGTAGCGCACGGCGCACTTCACGTCCTCGATCTGGTCCGGCCACTGCGAGCCCGGCCCCAGGCGGTAATCCAGGCTGACCACCACGAAGCCCCGGGCGGCCAGGGCGGGGCCGATGGTGCTGATGAGGAAGCCGCCCGAGTCGAGGTTGCCCGAGACCCAGCCACCGCCGTGCACGTAGACGACGGCCGGCGCCGGGCCGTGCCGCACCGGGGGCTCGGTGATCCGGGCCTGCTCGTGGTTGCAGTAGGTGACGGTGGCGTCCTGGCCCGCACGCAGGGTCGGCGCCCGGGGATCGGCGGCGGTGCCGGGGTCCACCCCGGTGCGGGGGTGGGTGAGCGTGCTGGCGCCCGCGCCCGAACGGGTGGCGGCGCCCGGGGCACAGACCGCCACGAGGGCCGCGAGCGCGAGGCTCAGCGTGCCGAGAAGTACCCCCGATCTCGATCTCCGCATAGCCCTCTCAATGTTGGTCCATGGAGGGCCGGACCAGCGGCCGCCCCCGCCGTGTGGCGTCAGATCTGATTCGGCGTCAGAATTGCCCTTCTTATGCCCACTGCCGTGATCATCGATGCCGTCCGTACCCCTGTCGGCCGCCGCGGCGGCCGCCTCTCGGGCTGGCACGCCACCGACCTGGCGGCCCAGCCGCTCGCCGCCCTGCTGGCCCGCAACGACCTCGACCCCGCCCTGGTCGAGGACGTCGTCATGGGCTGCACCATGACGGTGGGCGAGCAGGCCATGAACATCGCCCGCAACGCCGCCCTGGCCGCCGGCTTCCCCGAGTCGGTGCCCGGGACCACGGTCGACCGCCAGTGCGGGTCGGCCCAGCAGGCGATCCACTTCGCCGCCCAGGCCGTCATGGCGGGAGCCATGGACGTGGCCATCGGCGCCGGCGTGGAGTCGATGAGCCGGGTGCCGATCGGCTCGACCACCGAGCCCGGACCGGGCGAGGCCTACGGCCCGCTCTACAAGGAGCGCTTCGAGCTCATCCACCAGGGCGAGTGCGCCGAGGAGATCGCCCGGCGCTGGAAGGTCAGCCGCGAGGAGATGGACGAGTTCGGCCTGCGCTCGCACCAGCGGGCGGCCCGGGCCACCGACGAGGGACGCTTCGCCAACGAGATCGCGCCGCTCGAGGCCCGGGTCCATCCCGACGTGCCCGGCGCGGCCGACGTCAGCGGGCTGCTCGAGACCGACGAGGGCATCCGGCGCGACACGTCGCTCGAGAAGCTGGCCGGGCTCGAAGCCGGCCTTCTCCGAGAGCGGGACGGTGACGGCGGGCACGTCGTCACAGATCTCCGACGGGGCGGCGGCCGTGCTGATCATGAGCGAGGAGCGGGCCAAGGAACTGGGCCTGACGCCGCGGGCGCGGTTCCACACCTTCGCCGTGGCGGCCAACGACCCCCAGATCATGCTGACCGCGCCGATCCCGGCCACCGAGCTGATCCTGGCCAAGTCCAAGCTGACGCTCGACGAGATCGACCTGGTCGAGATCAACGAGGCCTTCGCCTCGGTCGTCCTGGCCTGGGAGCGCGAGTTCCACCCCGACATGGACAAGGTGAACGTCAACGGCGGGGCCATCGCCATCGGCCACCCCACCGGCTGTTCGGGCGCCCGCCTCATGGCCACGCTGCTCAACGAGCTCGAGCGCACGCGGCGGGCGCTACGGGCTCCAGACGATGTGCGAGGGCGGCGGGCAGGCCAACGCCACCATCATCGAGCGGTTGGGCTGATGGCCGGCGCCGACGCAGGTGCCCGCGATCGAGGGCTGGTTCACGACGGGAGAGGACGGCGCGGCGCCGGCGCTGCTCGGGTCGCGTTGCGGCGCGTGCGGCACCTTCGCCTTCCCGGCCGAGACGCAGTTCTGCCGCAATCCGGACTGCACGTCGAGACGCGTTCGACGACGGTCGAGCTGTCGCGGCGCGGGCGGATCTGGTCCTACACCGACGCCCGGTACCAGCCGCCGCTGCCGTACGTGGCCGCCGATCCCTACGTGCCCTTCTGCCTGGCCGCGGTGGAGCTGGCCGCCGAGAAGCTGGTGGTGATGGGCCAGGTCACCGCCGGCGTCACGGTGGACGACCTGTCGGTGGGCGACGAGGTGGAGCTGGTCATCGAGACCCTCTACTCCGAGGACGGCACCGACTACCTGGTGTGGAAGTGGCGGCCGCTCGCGGCGGCCGGAGAGGAGTGAGCGTGTCCGACGACAGGAAGGTGGCGGTCCTCGGTGCGGGCATGCACGAGTGGGGGAAGTGGGGCCGCCCCTTCGTCGAGTACGGGCTGGCCGCGGCGCGCGACGCCATGGCCGACGCCGGGCTGGGGTGGCGCGACATGCAGTTCGTGTCCGGGGCCGACACCATCCGCAACGGCTACCCGGGCTTCGTCTCGGGGGCGACGTTCGCCCAGGCGTTGGGCTGGACGGGGGCCCGGGTGTCGAGCGTCTACGCGGCGTGCGCCTCGGGTGCGGTGGCCATCGCCAACGCGCGGGCCCAGATCCTGGCGGGGCTGTGCGACGTGGCGCTCGTGGTGGGGGCGGACACCACGCCCAAGGGGTTCTTCGCCCCGGTCGGTGGCGGCGAGCGCAAGGACGACCCGGACTGGTTGCGCTTCCACCTCATGGGCGCGACCAACCCGACCTACTTCGCGCTCTACGCCCGGCGCCGCATGGACCGCTTCGGCGCCACCGAGGAGGACTTCGCGCAGGTCAAGGTGAAGAACGCCCGGCACGGACTGGCCAATCCGTACGCCCGCTACCGCAAGGAGGTGACGGTCGACGAGGTGCTGGGCTCGCCCATGGTGGCCGATCCGCTGCGCCTGCTCGAGATCTGCGCCACCTCTGACGGCGGTGCCGCGCTGGTGCTCTCGAGCATGGAGTTCGCCCGGGCGCAGCGCGGGGGCGCCTCGCCGCTCGTCACCATCGACGCCGTCTCGACGGTGACGCCGACCTTCCCCAACACCGTCATAGAGATGCCGAACTTCGCCACCGACTCCGCCGTGGCCGTCGCCGGGGCAGCGGCCGCCGGCGGGCCGGAGGGCTTCCGGCCCTCGATCGCCACCGCGGCCTACGCCGAGGCGGGGATCGGGCCCGAGGACGTCGATCTGGCCGAGGTCTACGACCTGTCCTCGGCCCTGGAGCTGGACTGGTACGAGGACATCGGCCTCTGCGGCGAGGGCGAGGCCGAGAAGCTGCTCCGCGACGGCGTGACCACCCTCGGGGGCCGGGTGCCGGTGAACCCCTCCGGAGGCCTGTCGTGCTTCGGCGAGGCCATCCCGGCCCAGGCCATCGCCCAGGTCTGCGAGTGCGTGTGGCAGCTGCAGGGGGGCGGCCACGGGGCACCAGGTCGAGGGGGCCCGGGTCGCCGTGACGGCGAACCAGGGGCTCTTCGGGCACGGCTCGTCGGTCGTGCTCAGCCGCTGAGTCCCTCCTGGGGAGACGCCGGAGGGCAGGCCCGGGCAGACGCCGCAGGTCAGGGGGCGCGTTTGTGCATTGGGGGTGTGATGCCGGCGCGATGGGGGTATGGACCTAGGTGACGCACACTGCGGGGCCCACGCTCTTAGGCTGGGGTTCTCGCAGTTGTTGTCTATATACGGGTGTCGGCGGAAGAGACGACCCTGCGAGGAGGCTAAATACGAATGTTGGCTACGGATGTAAGAGACCTGCATCAAGGCGGAGAGCTACAAAGAGGAGAGAAGGAGTTCATGCCGGACCAGAGTGACGACCGGAACACGAGCCGGTCTGACGACGAGGTGCTCAAGGCCCTCGACGAGCTGGAAGCGGCGCTGCGTGAGAACGCAGAGAACGAGCGCCTCCTCGCCAAGCGCATCGCCGATGTACGACAGGCGCGTGAGAACGGCCAGGAGTGGAAGGCCATCCTCGGTGACGAGGGCGAGCCCGGCACCGTCCAGCTGGTCAGCGCGATCCTGCGCCGCCAGTCCGAGGCGAGCGGCTACCTGCGCCGCTCACTCGTGGTGGCATTGCGGGCCGAGGGGCAGAGCATCCCGAGCATCGCTCACCTCTTCGGTGTGACGCACCAGCGGGTGTCGAACCTGCTGCGCCGGGTGGCCCAGGGCAACCTGGCCAACGGCGAGTCCTAATCAGGCGGGCGATCAGAGTACGAACTGGGGGCCGGAGGTCTCAGAGGGGGCCCCGGTTCGAACTCACGTCGTCGCCCACGCCCGAAGGATGCCGTCGGCCTCGGCCATGACGGCGCCGACGATGTCGGCCACCGGCGGCAGCGCGTCGAGCACGCCGACCACCTGACCGGTCGGCAGGACGCCGACGTCCGTGCGTCCCTCGACCAGCGCGGCCTTCGTCATGACTGGCGCGTTGGCCGCCATGACGACCTGGGACCAGGTGAGGTCGTTGCCCTGCTTCATGGCGCGCCCTTCGCGGAGCAACGCGGCCATGCTGGTGCCCGACTCCTTGCGGAAGGCGAAGGCGCTGCGGACGGCGCGCGGCAAGCGACCGCACCCAGGACTGGCTCTCGAGGTGGTCCACCAGGTCGGTGCGCACGACGCGCTGCGGGGCGCCGTCGACCTTGGTCGTGACGACGGTCCCGGTGACGGGCGTCTCGAGGTAGAGGCGCTTGACCGCGTCGGGGACCCGGCTCTCGGCCGAGAGCAGGAAGCGGGTGCCCATGGCCACGCCGGCGGCGCCGTAGGCGAGGGCGGCCACCAGGCCGCGGCCGTCGTAGAAGCCGCCCGCCCCGAGCACGAGGACGCGGTCGCCGACGGCCTCGACCACCTGGGGCAACAGCAGGGTGGTGGGCACGGGGCCGGTATGTCCCCCGCCCTCGGCACCCTGGGCGATCACGGCGTCGACGCCCCATTCGGCCACCTTCTCGGCGTGGCGGCGGGCGCCCACCGTGGGTATGACGAAGAGCCCGGCTTCCTGGCAGCGGGCCACCAGCTTGGGGTTGGGCGCCTGGGCGAAGCTGGCCACCCGGGCCCCGGCCTCGATCATGAGATCGATGCGCGCCTCCACGTCCGCCACGTCGGTGCGCAGGTTCACGCCGAAGGGTGCCTGGGTGCGCCGGCGCACCTCGGCGATGGCGGCGCGCAGCTCCTCGAGCGTCATGGTGGCCGAGGCCAGGATGCCCAGCGCGCCCGCCTCGCAGGTGGCGGCGACGAGGCGCGGACCGGCCACCCAGCCCATGCCGGTCTGCACGAGCGGGTAGCGGATGCCGACGCGGTCGCAGAACGCGGTGTGGAGCGCGGGGTGCAGGGGCGCCGGAGCGGCCGGCGTGCTCAGGTCCGCACCTCGCGGTCGCGCAGCGAAGCCGGGGTCGAGCACGGAGCGGATGAGTTCGAGCTCCTCGGGCGTCGGCAGCCGCGTCTCGGCCACGTCGTCGGGGATGGTGAGCGCGAAGCCGGTGGCGGCCACGATGTCGTCGACGGTCACGCCGGGGTGATGCGAGCGCAACCGCATGGTGCGCTCGGGCGTCTCGAAGTCGAACACGCCGAGGTTCGAGACCACGCGTGGGACGTCGTGGAAGCGTGTCGCCCCCGCACCGGCGGCGGCGGCCCGGGCGTAGCCGACGCCGCAGACGACGTCCACCTGCTCGACGAAGGTGCGCACGGTGTGGTCGGGCACCCAGTAGCTGGTGGGGTGGTTGACCGAGTTGCCCGGCGCGCCACGCACGCCGACGAGCTGGACCTTGGGCTTGTCGTGCGGCCCGATGGCCGAGATGTTCTGGTTGCCCGTGCGGTCGATCTGGCTGGCCATCATCATCATGTTGCGCCGGCCGGACCACACGACGTCGAACACGGTGCGGTACGGCATGGCCGCCTCGCGCACCAGCTCGCGCGGGCGGGGTGCTGAGCGGCGGTGCACCCACCATCAGCGCGGCCTCGCCGTCGGTCAGCACGATGTCGGGGGCAAAGGTGAGCTTGGCCAGCCGGGCGCCGAGCGCGGGGATGGTGCCGAACGGGCTGACCATCACCTCGCCGGCCTCGCGCCAGACCTCCGCGCAGGCAATGACGCAGGACTCGGCGCGCGTCACGCCGGGGTCGCTCATGGCTGGCGCTCCGCCACGTGCGCCCGGTACTCGTCGTCGTCGACGAAGACGTAGCGGGCGGCGAAGGCCTCCCACTCGGCGGGATCGGTGGCCGCGGCGGCGTACTCCTTCTGGAACTTCTCGTCGCGCCCGTAGTCGGGCGGGTTGGCGGTGAAGTGCGCGCCGCCCGGGGTCTCGGCCACGCCGTCGACGAGGATGCGGTGAATGGGGACCGAGGACAGCGGGTGCCCGTCGGTGGCCAGCTCCCCGTTCTCGACGACGCGCTCGGTGGTGAGGAAGCGCCGCTCGGCCGCGCCGAGGAACAAGCGCGTCGAAGAAGGGATCGGGGCTGAGGATCTGCCCGTTGCCGGCGCTGTCGGCCCGGTTGACGTGGACGATGGCGGCATCGAGCCGGAGGGCGGGCATGGCCACCAGCTCGACGTCGGCGTCGGCCGGATCCGCCACGAAGGGGCTGTCGGCGCCGTAGGGGGAGCGGACCAGGCGCAGGTCGGGATTGATGCCGAGCACGTCGGAGCCCAGCCCGGCCCGGGTGGGGAGGAAGGGGAGCCGCCACGATGCCGCCTGGAGCCCGAGGAAGAACATCCCCTCGTCCACCTCCATCGCCTCGACCTTCCCGTGCTGGCGGGCGGCGCGCCAGTGCGGGTCGAGCGCGATGGAGTCGAGGGTCACGAAGCCGCACACCACCTTGCGCACCTTGCCGGTGGCGCAGAGCAGCCCGACGTCGGGTCCGCCGTAGGCGACCACGGTCAGATCGGTGAGGTCCGAGCGGCAGATGGCGCGGACGACGGCCATGGGCTTGCGTCGCGAGCCCCAGCCCCCGATCCCGATGCGTCATGCCGGAGCGCAGCTCGCCCACGATGTCGTCGACCGTGGTGCGCTTGTCGGACATCAGGCCGTCACTTCGACGTGTCGGCGTCGCGCTTCTCGACGAAGGCGGCCCGCTGTTCGTCGGCCACGCCGCGCACGTGCAGCTCGTAGGTGAAGCCCTGTTCGTAGCGGTAGCTGCGCTTGACGTCGACGGGGTCGATGCCGTTGAGCGACTCCTTGGCCCGACGGATGATGGTCGGGCTCTTGGTGGCGATCTCGCCGGCCAGCTCGAGCGCGGCCTCGCGCAGTCGCTCCGGAGGCACCACCGCGGCCACCGAGCCGTAGGCGGCCAGCTCGGCCGCCGTGATGGGCTTGGCCGTGTAGACCATCTTGCGCATGGCGTGCTGGGGCACGAGCCGGGCCAGGTGGGTGGCGGCACCGAGGGCACCGCGGTCGACTTCGGGCAGGCCGAAGGTGGCGTCCTCGGAGGCCACCACCATGTCGGCGTTGCCGGCCAGGCCGATGCCCCCGCCGAGGCAGAAGCCCTGCACGGCCGCGATCACCGGCACCTCGCAGTCGTAGACGGCGGCGAAGGCGGCGAAGCAGCCGCGGTTCACGCCGACCAGCGCCTCGTCGCCCTTGGCGTTGATCTCCTTGATGTCGACGCCGGCGCAGAAGCCCCGCCCGGTGGCCCGCAGGACGACTACCCGGTTGTCGGGCACCCGGCCTGCGGCGAGCAGGGCGTCGGCCAGGGCGAACCAGCCCGCCACGTCGAGCGCGTTGACCGGTGGATGGTCGATGACCACTTCGGCGATCCCGTCGTGCTCCTGGAGCACCTCGATCGGCATGGAGTGCCCGGCTCTCCCTCTTCGTGCGTTCGTCGGTTCCTGACGCGACGTCAGAAACGGGTGGGAACTTAGGTCAGGGCGCCCCCGCAGGCCAACGCGGACAGCTGGTGGTGGTCCAGGCCGGCCGGTCCGAGGCCGGCGGTAGCGTTCGGGCATGACGGCGGGGTCCTCGAGCGCAGGCGCGCTGGCCGAGCGCTACCTGCGGGCCATCGCGGCGCAGGACTGGGCCACGGTCGAGACCAGCGTGGCCCCGGACGTGGTGCGGCTCGGACCCTTCGGCGACGACGTCGAGGGCCGCGGCCCCTACCTCGAACTGCTGCGACGGACCATGCCGGCCCTGCCGGGGTACCGCCTCGACATCGACACGGTGACCGAGGTCGGCGGGGGCCGCGTCTTCGTCGAGCTGCGCGAGACGGTGGAGATGGACGGGAGGCCGTTGCTCACCCACGAGTGCCTCGTCTTCGACATCGCGCGGGGCGCGGTGGCGCGGGTGGCCATCTACATCCGCCAGGACGGCGGAGCGGCGCCGTCGACTGACCGGGGCCGTCGGCGGAGAGGTGCCGTAGGGTGGCGCTATGGAGCAGCCGGCCTTCGACTTCGTCGACCAGGTAGTGGTCGTCACCGGTGGCTCGCGCGGCGTGGGCGCCGGGATCGTCACCGCCTTCCTCGATGCCGGCGCCAACGTGGTCACCTGCGGGCGTCACGAGGCGGAGGTGGACGGTGCCGTGTTCGTGGCGGCCGACATCCGCAAGCCGGCCGAGGCCGAGCGGGTCATCGCCAAGGCGGTGGAGCAGTGGGGCCGGCTCGACGTGTTGGTGAACAACGCCGGCGGCTCGCCCTCGGTGCCGGCGGCCGAGGCGACGCCACGCTTCGCCCAGGCCATCGTCGACCTCAACCTGTTGGCTCCCCTGTGGTGCGCGCAGTCGGCCCACAAGGTGATGGTGCTCCAGGACGAGGGCGGCGCCATCGTCAACGTGGCCAGCGTGTCGGGGTTGCGACCCTCGCCCGGCGCGTCCATCTACGGTGCGGCCAAGGCCGGGCTGATCAACCTGACCCAGACGCTGGCCATGGAGTGGGCGCCCACGGTGCGGGTGAACTGCGTCAGCGCCGGACTGCTCGACACGGGCGCGGGCGACGACTTCTACGGCGGGCCCGGGGGCGTGGACAAGGTGTCGGCCACGGTCCCGCTCGGTCGAATGGGAACGCCGGCGGACGTGGCCCAGGCCTGCCTGTTCCTGGCCTCTCCGGCGGCGGGGTTCGCCGCGGGGGCCAACCTGGTGCTCGACGGCGGTGGCGAGGTGCCGCCCTTCCTGACCGCGCTGGGCCAGTAGGCACGAGCGACACCGTCGCGGCCGGCGTCGGCGGACCGCGGCTGCGGCGGGTCCCAACCCAGGTGTGGCCCGACCAGGCTGAACTGCTGGCGGCCCGCTCGGCGGCGCTGAACTGGGCGATGAGGGGTGGCGCAGGCCCCAGCTGCTAGACAGTGCAGCCGTGTTATTGGCGGTCCCCACCGAGACCCGTCCCGGAGAGCGCCGCGTGGCCCTCGTCCCCGACGTGGTCAAAAAGCTGGTCAGCGCGGGCTGGATGGTCCGCATCCAATCGGGTGCGGGTCGGGAGGCGGCGTTCACCGACCCGGCCTACACCGAGGCCGGCGGCGCCACGGCACCCGACGGCCCGAGCAGCGTGGCCGGGGCGGGACTGGTCGTCCAGGTCAACCCGCCCAGCGTCGAGCTGGTTTCGGCGCTGCCCGAGGGCGTGGCCACGCTCAGCTTCTTCGGGGTGGCCCAGTCCGAGGACGCGCTGCGCGCCCTGGCCGCCAAGAAGGCGACCGTGTTCAGCTTCGACCTGCTGCCCCGGATCAGCCGGGCCCAGAGCATGGACGCCCTGAGCTCGCAGGCCACGGTCTCGGGCTACCGGGCCGGCCTCGCGGCGGCGGAGCAGCTGGCCAAGTTCTTCCCCATGTTCATGACGGCGGCCGGCACGGTGCCCCCGGCCAAGGTGCTCGTCATGGGTGTCGGCGTGGCAGGCCTGCAGTCCATCGCCACGGCGCGCCGTCTCGGCGCGGTGGTCAAGGCCTACGACGTGCGGGCCGCGGCCAAGGAGGAGGCCGAGAGCCTGGGGGCCACCTTCCTCGACCTCGGCGTCTCGGCCGAGGGGACCGGCGGCTACGCCCGCGAGCTCAGCCCCGAGGAGCTCGAGCGCCAGCGCGCCGCGCTGGCCGAGGAGGTGGGCCGCTCCGACGTCGTCATCACGACGGCGGCCGTGCCGGGCCGCAAGGCGCCGGTGCTGGTCACGCACCTCGATGGTCGAAGGCATGGCCGATGGCGCCGTCGTGGTCGACATGGCGGCGGACCAAGGCGGCAACTGCGAGCTGACCAAGGCCGGCGAGGTGCTCGCACCACAACGGCGTCTCGGTGGTGGGCATGGCCAACCCGCCCTCGGGCATGCCGACCCACGCCAGCTTCCTCTACGCCCGCAACGTGGCCAACGTGCTCGGGCTCATGGGCCCCGAGGGCACGCTCGCCCCCGACTGGGAGGACGAGATCGTGACCGGCATGTGCGTGCTGCGCGAGGGCCAGCCGATGGCGCCGGCCGCCGTGGAGATGCTCGGCGGTGGCGCGGGATGGCGTACGTGATGGCGCACCTGGTGCACTTCACCTGGGTATCGCCGTCGACGGGTCGTCGACCGGCATCGTGGCCTACCTGACCGTCTTCGCCCTGGCCGCGTTCGTCGGCATCGAGGTCGTCTCGAAGGTGCCGAGCATTCTGCACACCCCGCTCATGTCGGGCTCGAACGCCATCCACGGCATCGTGCTGGTCGGCGCGCTCACCATCATGGGCGAGGCCCACGGCGCGGCCGAGCTCGTGCTCGGGACCCTGGCCGTCTTCCTGGCCACGCTGAACATCGTGGGCGGCTTCGTGGTGACCGACCGCATGCTCGAGATGTTCAAGTCCAAGCCCGGTGAGCGGCCGGCCAAGGCCAAGGAGCCAGGGCGGCCAAAGCCGAAGCGGTGGAGACGGGCGAGGCGTCCGGCCCGGCCGAGCCCGGGGGCGCCGCCTGATGCTGGCCGCCACCTTCACCCTGAGCGACGCGCGCGACCTCGCCTACCTCGTCGCCATCATCGGCTTCATCCTGGCCCTCAAGTTCCTCAGCTCGCCCAAGCATGCGCGGCACGGGGAACCTGATCGGTGCGGCGGCCGCCATCTTGGCCGTGGGCTTCACCTTCACCGAGCCGGGTCTGCGCCACTCGGGCAAGAACCTGGTGCTGGCCCTCGTGGCCATGGTGCTCGGTGCGCGTCATCGCCGTGCCGGTGGCCCGCTTCGTGAAGATGACCGCCATGCCACAGCTGGTGGCCATCTTCAACGGCGTGGGCGGCGGCGCGGCGGCCCTGATCTCCATCGTCGAGCTGCTCCACCTCCACCTGCTCGGGCTCCAGCCGGCGGTCTACGTCACGGCCGAGGTGCTGCTCGGCGTGCTCATCGGCTCGGTGTCGTTCTCGGGCAGCGCCATCGCGTTCATCAAGCTCCAGGAGCTCATCACGGGGCGGCCCATCACCTACCCGGGCCAGCAGGTGATCAACGCGCTGGTCGGCCTGGCCATCGGGGTCTGCGTCATCCTCGCCCTGGTCACGGGGAGCATCGTCTACGTCTGGATCATCCTGGTGCTGGCCCTGGTGCTCGGCGTGATCTTCGTGTTGCCCATCGGTGGCGCCGACGTGCCGGTGCTCATCTCGCTGCTGAACTCGTTCACCGGCCTGGCCGTGGCCGCCTCGGGTTTCGTGCTCGACAACGCGCTGCTGATCGTGGCCGGCACGCTGGTCGGCGCCTCGGGCATCATCCTCACCCGGCTCATGAGCTCGGCCATGGGCCGCTCCCTGCCCAACATCCTCTTCAGCGCCTTCGGCTCGGTCATCACGGCGACCGGCGGCGAGGAGGGCGACGCCAGCCGGCCGGTGCGCACGGGCACGACCGACGACGTCGGCGTGCTCCTGGCCTACGCCCGCAAGGTCGTGATCATCCCCGGCTACGGCCTGGCCGTGGCCCAGGCCCAGCACACCGTGCGCGAGCTGGCCGATGCGCTCGAGCGCACGCGGCGTCGACACGTTCTTCGCCATCCACCCGGTGGCCGGGCGCATGCCCGGCCACATGAACGTGCTCCTGGCCGAGGCCAACGTGCCCTACGACGAGCTCAAGGAGATGGACGAGGCCAACCCCGAGATGTCCACGGCCGACGTCGCCCTCGTGGTGGGGGCGAACGACACCGTGAACCCCGCCGCCAAGTCGACCCCGGGCAGCCCGATCTACGGCATGCCCATCATCAACGCGGACGAGGCGGAGAACATCATCTTCTTGAAGCGCTCCATGCGCCCGGGTTTCGCCGGCATCGACAACGAGCTGCTCTACGACCCGAAGACGACGATGCTCTTCGGCGACGCCAAGGACACGCTTGCAGAAACTGGTCGCCGCGGTCAACGACGCCTGATCGACCTCACGCGCCGCGATCGACCGCGGCGAGCCAGCGGTCGTCGGCGCCGTCGAGCAGCGTCTCGCCCTCGGCCGAACCGCTCGGGATCGGGCGTCCCTTGTCGGGCTGCGCCGTGATCGTCGAAGGGGCGCACGACGTTGCCGTAGCGGTGCAGGGTGCGCGAGACCGCCTGCTCGCGCAGGTAGCGCAGCAGCTCGACCCGGCCCAGCAGCACGGGCGGCCGGGCGTCGACATGGACGTCCGGCTCGAGCGCGGCGAGCTCGGGCTCGGTGCCGAGCAGGCGGACCCGCCCCCCGGCGGGCGGGGCCAGGCGGGCCCGGAGCTCCGACGCCGATTCGACGGTGAGGGTGGCGCCGGGCACGAGGCCGAGGAGCGGACGCAGGTCGAGGACGTGGTCGGGCTGCAGGCTGAGCGTCGGCGCGGCGCCGGTGATGGCCGTGGCCAGCAGGACGCGGGCCAGGTGGCGCGGCGGAGCGCCGGGGCCCAGCCGCACGGTCAGGCCGGGGAGGGGCCGGTAGCGCAGCACGTTGGACTCGCAGAAGAGTGCCGGCCGGGTCGTGGTCGACGTGCGAACTCGGTTGACCACCAATAGGCGTCGCTCCGGGCCGCCGCCTCGAGTGCGTCGCCGTCGGCCTCGGTGAGCGGCAGGGTCGAGCGCAGCCCGTGCGAGGAGGGCGCGCACCTCCGGCGCCGGTTCGGCGCCGGTGCCGGGCAGGCCCGCGTCCACAATCCGGCAGAGCTGCAGCACGTAGTTGGGCCCACCGGCCTTGGCCCCCGGCCCGACCACGGAGCGCTTCCAGCCCCCGAAGGGCTGGCGTCCGACGATGGCCCCCGTGATGTGGCGGTTGACGTAGGCGTTGCCCACCTCGACCTGGTCGACCCAGCGGGCGCAGTCGGCCGGGTCGAGGGACCAGATGCCCCCGGTCAGCCCGAAGGGCAGCGCGTTCTGCACGGCGATCGCCTGGTCGAGGTCGCGTGCGGCCAGCAACCCGAGCACCGGCCCGAAGCATTCGGTGGTGGCGAACCAGTCGTCCGGTCGCACCCCGTCGAGGATGCCCGGTGACCAGAGGTCAGGCGTGCCCGCGACCGGACGCGGCTTGAGGAGCCAGTGCTGGTGGGCTTCGGTGGTGGTCAAGGCGCGGTACAGCTTCTCGCCCGGCGGCTCGACCAGCGGCCCCATCGCCGTGCCGGCGTCGGTGGCCGGTCCGAGCTCGAGCGAACGCACGGCGTCGACCAGCTGCGCCTTGAAGCGGTCGGAGGTGGCCACGTCGCCCACCAGGATGGCCAGCGACGCGGCGGAGCACTTCTGCCCGGCGTGCCCGAAGGCGGAGCGGGCCAGGTCGGCGGCGGCCAGGTCGAGGTCGGCCTCGGGCATGACCACCAGCGCGTTCTTCCCCGACGTCTCGGCCATGAGCGGGGTGGCGGGGGCCAGGCCGGCGAAGAGCTCCGCGGTCTCGAAGGACCCGGTGAGGACGATGCCCCGGAGGTCCCGATGCGCCACCAGCGAGGAGCCCACCGGGCCGTCGGGGCAGCGCACGCAGAGGAGCACGTCGGGCGGGACGCCGGCGGCGCGGCAGGCGGCCGCGGCGGCGAAGGCGACCGCCGGGGTCTGGGGGGCCGGCTTGAGGACGACCGCGTTGCCCGCAGCCAGAGCGGCCAGCGCCCCGCCCGATCGGGATGGCCAGGGGGAAGTTCCACGGACCGATCACGGCGACGGTGCCAAGCGGGCGCGCCACCGCGCCGTCGAGCCGGTCCAGCTGGCGCGCCCCCGCGGCGTAGTAGCGGGCGAAGTCGACCGCCTCGGAGACCTCGGTGTCGGCCTCGGCCAGCGTCTTGCCGGCCTCGCGGGCCATCAGCGCGACCAACGCGGGTCGCCGCGCGGCCAGCTCCTCGGCACAACGCTCGAGGATGGCTGCCCGCTCCGCCGGCGGCAGGGCCGCCCAACGCGCCGCGCCCGCGGCGGCCGTGCGCACGACCCGGTCGATGCCGGCCTCGTCGAGCTCGCCGGGCACACTCTGGTCCGGCTCGACCCGAGCGCGCCGGTCAACCAACGGCGGGCGACCGGATCGGTGGGATCGGTGTCGGGTTCGTTGGCGAGGCGCGGCCCGTCGCGCTGCGGTGCGGGCCGCGCCGGCCAGGCGGTGACGCCCGGGGGCGCCCCGGACCTCGTGCCGCTCCGCCACCGCGGCGGCGAAGCGGGCGCGCTCACGTGCCAAGGCCTCCTGGTCGTGTGGGTCCCCGAGCGCGGCGATGAAGTTCTCACCCCCGGCGTTCTCCTCGAGGCGGCGGAAGAGGTAGGCCAGCGCGTGGTCGAAGTCTGCCGGCGCCACGACCGGCGTATAGAGCAGGACGCGCCCGGTGGCGTCGCGCACGGCGCGTGCGGTGGCGGGGGCCATGCCCTGGAGCAGCTCGAAGGTGACCGACGACGTCACGCCACGGGCGTCGGCCAGGAGATGGGCCCAGGCCAGATCGAAGACGTTGTGCCCGGCCACGCCGACGTGCAGGGCGCCGGCGTGCTCGGGGCGCAGGGCGTACTCGAGCATGGCCTTGTGATTGGCGTCGGTGCCGGCCTTGGTGCCGAAGGGGGCGAGCGGCCACCCGTGCATGGCGGCGTCGACACGTTCCGCGGCCAGATTGGCCCCCTTGACGATGCGGACCTTCACCGCACCGCCGCCCCGGTCGCGCCGGCGTCGCGGCCCACGCAGCCAGCCGGACCAGGGCGTCGAGCGAGTCGGGGAGGTAGGCCTGGAGGACGACGCCGGCCTCGACGGCGAGGAACTCCGGCTCGTCGAGCAACTGGGTGAAGGCGTCGAGGGTGAGCGAGAGATCGCGGTACTCCTCCATGTCGAGGTTGACGAACGCCGGGGGTGACGCCGCCGCCCCGGCACGCAGCGTCACGCGCAGCGCATCCTTGGTGCGGGCCAGCGTCTGGCGGTACGACCACAGGTTGAGCTGCGCGGCAGACGGACGAGACCTTGACCGAGACGTAGTCGACGTCGGGTCGCTCCATCAGCGCCACGAGAGCGTCGCGCCGTCGCGCGGCCTCCTCGTGGCCGAGCACGGCCTCGCCCAGCAGGTTGACGTTCACGCCGAAGCCCTCGGCGCGCAGTCGGGCCAGGTGCCGGCCCAGCGCCGGGTCCTGCGCGTCGGCCACCAGGTCGCCGACCATGGCGCGCAGGCGCCGCCGCGCCAGCGCGACCACCGTGCCGGGCAGGTGCGAGGAGAGGCGCGCCCCGCTGCGCAGCAAGACGAGGTCGGCCGAGGAGAGGAAGGTCGGTCTGACGCCTCGGGCCAGCCGGCGCAACTGGCGGGCGGCGACGCGAGACGATTCGGGCCGCAGCACCCGGTCGCAGAAGGCCATGGCGAAGGAGACCGAGCCCGGGTCCGACGTGAGCGCGTGGAGCCGGCGGCCCTGGGCGCGTTCGGCCCGGGAGGGGGCGGCCGACTCGAGCCAGTGCCGGGCCAGGTCTGCTGCCGGCCCGACCAGGGAGTCCGCTCGCCGGTCCGGTTCCTGCGCCGGACCTACCTGCCGTGCATCGGGGGTGCTCGTACCTGCAGTCAAGCAGCCGGACCGGGCGCTGTGACGCACATTCGGTGCGCAGTGCGCCTCCGGGCCCGCGTGACGTCCCGGTGACCGTGAGGAGAACGAGGCGGGGCCGTTCTCTGTCGTATGGCGTTGGCTGCGAGGCTGGCCCACCTCGTCAAGGGGGCCATCTCGGGGGTGGGAAGACGGGCGCGGCGTGCGTCCGCCGAGCGGGGATGGTTGACGCCCCGGGTGCTCGTGGTCGTCTTCCTCCTCCTCATGCTCAGCGTGGGCTTCGTCATCGGGCTGGGCGGTTCGGCTGCACCTCTGGGTCACCGACCCGCAGCGCCGCACGGACGGCGAGCCGCCGGCCGCCGGCACGAGCGAGGGGCCAGGAGGGCCGGCGACCAGGCCGACGACGCCGGGAACGCCGTGCTGGAGCAACTCGGCGGATCGGGCGCCGCCGTGCTGCCGGCGGCCACGGGTGCGCCCGCACCGGCCACGACCGCCGTGGCCGACCAGCCACCACTCAGCGCCCGGGAGAACTTCGCCTTCGCGCCCTACTGGACGCTGGCCCGGGCCCCGAGCTTCGACATCACCGGGCTGTCGACGCTGGCCTACTTCGCCGTCGGTGTGAACCCCGACGGCAGTCTCGACGAGAGCGGCGCCGGTTGGTCGGGCTTCGAGAGCCAGGACCTGGTCGACCTCATTTCGCGGGCGCACGCGGCAGGCGAGCGGGTGGTGCTCACGGTGAACGACTTCGGCCAGAGCTCACTCGATGCGCTCACGTCGTCGCCCACGGCGGCCACCACGCTGGCCGACGCCCTCATCCCGCTGCTGGAGGCCAAGTCGCTCGATGGCGTGAACTTCGACTTCGAGGGCGACGGCAGTGCGGACCAGGGCGGACTGACCAACCTGATCGAGGGCGTCTCGGGCGCGCTGCGCACGGCGGACCCGCACTGGCAGATCACCATGGACACCTACGCGTCGTCGGCCGGCGACGCCGGCGGTTTCTACGACATCCCCGCACTGGCCCCTTTCGTCGATGCGTTCTTCGTGATGGACTACGAGCTCAACCTGGCCGGGGCGTCCACGGCGGCCTCGCCGCTCACCAGCGGCGCGTTCAGCAGCCTCACCACGCTCGAGCAGTACACCAAGGCCGTGCCGGCGTCGAAGGTCATTCTGGGACTGCCCTTCTTCGGCATCGACTGGCCCACCACGAACGGGACCGTGGCGGCCGCAGCGGCGGGGCCGGCCACCGACATCGCGGACTCCCAAGCCCAGGGCAACGGCCCGCAGTACTGGGATCCGGTGACCGCGACGGCGTGGACGAGCTACCTCGTCGGGAGCCAGTGGCACGAGTCGTACTACGAGGGCGAGTACGGGCTCTACCAGGCAGCCCAGGCCGCGACGAAGGCGGGTGCACGCGGCGTCGGCATCTGGGCCCTGGGCATGGAGAACGACGGCGCGCAGATGATCGCCTCCATGGACGGCATCGACCCGGGCCAGCCCGCCAGCACGGGCCCGGCCGCCGCCTCGACCAGCGCGGCGGGGCCGGCGGCCGTGCCGCCCACGGCGGCCCCGACCCCGGCGGTGAGCCGGCCTCCGAGCGCAGGAGGGTCGGGTGGGGCCCCGAGCCCGGCCACGTCGCCCGGGCCGACCGTGCCCCCGACCACGGCTACGCCCCCGACCACGACGACCACGGCGCCGCCCTACGCGTCGGGCACGTTCGACGGCTCCACCGTGGTGCTGACCCCGGTTGCCGCCAGCGCAGGTGAGCCCCGCCCTGGGTGACGGCTCGCTCACCGCCTTCTCGACGAACGAGCCGGCCTACGCCTGCCTCGACGGAGCCACCATCGCCGTGGACTGGGACGGGCTGCTCAGCGACCAGCTGGTGGCGGTGGCGGTGACGCCGACGAACTGCATGAGCCAGGACTTCCTTTTGCCCAGCTCGGCCTGACACTGCCCGCACAACGGCGGCCCGGGGCGAACGGGCCACCCGGGTCGGGGCCGGTACCCTGAGTCGAGGGCCATGGACGAGGACACGAGCTCGGGCAAGCGGCACCAGCAGCAGGACGAACGCGGCGGGAACCTGCCCGCCGCTTCCCCCTGGCCGTCCCGTCCCAGCGCGTCCTGCAGATCGTCCTCGGCCTCTTCTGGATCCTCGACGCCGCCCTGCAGTTCCAGCCGTTCATGTTCGGCCGCGGCTTCGTCGAGGCCAACATCCTGGCCAACGCCCAGGGCCAACCCTTCGTCGTCGGCGACCTCATCACGCACATCGGGAACTTCGTCGCCCCCGACATCGCGGTGTGGAACACCTTCTTCGCGCTGATCCAGCTCTTCATCGGCGTCGGCCTGCTCTACCGGCCGACGGTCAAGCCGGCCCTGGCGCTGTCCTTCGCCTGGGTCGGCTCGGGGTCTGGGTCTTCGGCGAGGGGCTGGGCATGCTGCTGACGGGGACGGCCAGCGCGTTGACGGGCGCGCCGGGCAGCGTGCTCATGTACGGCCTCATCGGCCTCATGTGCTGGCCCCGCGCCCCGCGCCGGGCCGGGACCGGGGAGCCGGACTCGCCGCCGGTCGGCCTGGCGTCGTCCGCCGCGGCCCAGGGCATCGGGCGCTCGATCACGCCGATGCTGGTGTGGAGCGGCTACTGGTGCCTGGCGGCGGTCCTCTTCTTGTTCCCCGACAACCGCACCCCCTCCTCGGTGCAGAGCGCCATCGTGGGCATGGCCGACGGCGAGCCCGGCTGGTTCAGCCGCTTCCTGACCAGCCTGGGCAACCAGTTCGCCCACAGCGGGACCCAGACGGCGTGGGTGCTGGCCCTGCTGTGCCTGGTCGTCGGGATCGGGCCGCTCCTGGTGCGCCGGCCCGGTTGGTTCCTGGCCGCAGGCGCCGTCCTGGCCCTCGTCATGTGGGTGGCCGCCCAGGGGTTGGTGGGCGACGTGTTCAGCGGCTCGGACACCGATCCCAACACGGGGCCGCTCGTGATCCTGCTGGCGGCGGCAATGGTGCCGCTGGTCGCCGCCACCCGCGGGGCCTGGGAACCGCCCGCCCTGACGTTGGTGCGCCGGGCCCCGGCCGTCGCCGTGGTCAGCGTGGTGGCGCTGGCCGCCGGCCTGGCCCTCGAGCGCCACCTACCCGGCGGCCTCGGAGGAGTCGAGCTCCATGGCCATGTCCGGCATGGCCATGGACGGCAACGGCGCCATGACCAGCGGGACGGAGTCGATCACGTCGGATACCTGCCACCTGCACCAGACCGGCCTGGCGCTCAAGGGCCTCGACCTCAACAACACGCCCTACATGATCATGGGCGGGAAGTCGGCCGGGATGGACATGAACGGCGCCGACGCCAGCGCGGCCGCCGGCTTCAACGTGACCAAACCCAACTGGAACTACACCGGTCCCGCGCTGCCCCAGGCCGAGGCGCAGCAGCTGCTGGCGGACGGCAACAACGGGCCCAACGACATCGCGATGGCCGAGAACGGCTGCGCGCCCAAGCTGACCGCGGCCGAAGATCTCGGCGCCGTGCAGTACGTGCAGGCGACCAGCGAGGCGGCCTCGCACTACCCCACGCCGGCGGCGGCGACGGCGGCGGGCTACCAGGCGGCGTCACCCACCGACTACCCGGTCGTGGCGTACGTGAACCCGACCATCGTGGCGGCCAATGCGGCGGCCAAGCGCACCCTCAATCCCGGGCTTCATCGACGGGTTGCTCTACGCCGAGACGCCGTCGGGAACCGAGGTGCTGGCGGGAGCCTTCTACATCCTGCCCTCGACCGTCTCGAGCCCGCCCATGCCCTACGGCGCGCTGGTGCAATGGCACCGCCGCCTCGCCGTGTGCGGGAGCGGCTCGAGCTCGCCCACCATGCCGCTCGACATCACGGGCTACCCGCCGTGCGCCAGCGGCACGACCGCTGACGCCGACGCCCTACCTGTCCGTGGTGTGGCAGGTGCCGGTGGCCGGTGGGCCGCTGGCCATTCAGCCGCCGGACATCCAGATCGTCGAGGCGGCGGTGATGCAGACGCTCGGGTCCTGACGCCGCCGCCGGGCGCTGGCGCGGGCCGGTCGCTCAGCGCGGTGCGATGGCGTCGACGTGGGCCAGGACCTCGGCGCTGGGCTGCCAGGCGCCGGCGCGCACGTTGCCCTGGATCTGCTCGGGGTTGCTGGCGCCGGCGATGACCGAGGCCACGGCGGGACGCGAGAGCAGCCAGCCGAAGGCCAGGTCGAGCACGGTGTGCCCCTCGGCGCGGGCCAGGTCGTCGAGCGCGGCCACGGTGGCCAGCCGCTCCTCGCTCAGCTGCGAGGCGGCGGCGTCGCCCATGTTCTTCGAGCCGGGTGCCCTCGGGCAGGGGCTGGCCCGGCCGGAACTTCCCGCTCAGCAGCCCCGATGGCGAGCGGGAAGTAGGGGAGGAAGGCCATGCCGGTGCGGTCGCACTCGGCCAGGACGCCGTCGGGCTCCTCGGGGTCGCGGTAGAGGATGTTGTACTGGTTCTGCACGCTCACGAAGCCCGGGTCGCCGTCGGCCACCGCGGCCGCGGCCTCCTCGAGCAGGGCGGTGCTGAAGTTGGAGCAGCCGATCTCGCGCACCTTGCCCTCGGCGACCAGCTCGGCCAGGACGCCCAGCGTCTCGGCGATCGGCGTCTTGGGGTCGGGCACGTGCTGCTGGTAGAGGTCGATGCGGTCGGTGCCCAGCCGGGTCAGGCTGTCCTCCACCGCGGTGCGCACGTAGGCGGCCGACGCACCGCCCTCGTGGCCCTCGTAGGGCGCGCCGAACTTGGTGGCCAGCACGATCTCGTCGCGCCGGCGGCCGAGTGCGGCGCCGAGGTAGCGTCTCGCTCTTGGCCCCGCCGTAGATGTCGGCGGTGTCGAAGAGGGTGATGCCGGCGTCGAGCGCGGCGCCCACCACGGTGTCGGTCTCGGCCGGTCCGAGGCGTCCGCCGAAGTTGTTGCAGCCCAACCCGACCACGCTGACCGTGAGCGATCCGATCGTGCGCGTCTCCACCCGACACCTCCGTCCTGGTCCCCGGCCCGTGCGGGCCGACCGCCTCGGCAGTACTGTACCGGCGGCATCGGATCCCGGATCTGTCCGACCGGTGCACGAGGAGGCAGCGATGGCAGCAGGTGCAGTGGACGTCAAGATCGAGGCGACGCCCGACGCCGTCTGGCAGAAGGTCGGCGACTTCGGCGGACTGGGCGACTTCTTCCCCGGCATCGAGTCGTTCCGGCTCGAGGGCGACGACCGCATCATCGGCATGTTCGGGATGGAGATCCGCGAGCGGCTCCTGGCCAAGGACGACGCCGCCCGCACCATCACCTACTCGGTGATCGAGGGGGTGCCCGTCGAGAGCCACACCGCCACCATCTCGGTGACGGAGGAGGACGGCGGCTCGCGGGTGATCTGGGCCTACGACGTGACCCCCGACGAAATGGCCCCGATCTTCGGCGACACCTACAAGGCCGGGCTGGCCTCGCTGGAGAACGGCTTCGGCTGACACGGGGGCTGGAGTGCGGCGGCGGCTGCGCCGGTCCGCGGCCGCGCCTACCCTGACGCCGTGACCAACGGCCCGGTGGACGCGACGCGGCGCGTCGCGCCGGGCACCGGTGCGACGTCCGCTGACCGAGGACGTGCCGCGGATCTATCCGCGCCGACTGCCCGATCCCACACCGGCGCGAGCTGCTGCGGCGCAGCCGCACCATCGCCAAGGTGGTCGGGTTCCACTTCACCCCGACGGCGGCGCGCCAGCTGCTGCACATCCGCCAGGGCGTCCTGCCCGCGGCCCAGCTGGCCCGGCCACTGCGCCGCAGCTTCCAGGACCTCGGTGGCACCTTCATGAAGTTCGGCCAGATCATCGCGTCGTCGCCCGGCATGTTCGGCGACGACGTGGCGGACGAGTTCCGGGCCTGCCTCGACACGGGACCGACGGTGCCGTTCCCCGACGTGCGCCAGCGGGTGGAGGAGGACCTGGGCCTGAACCTGCGCGACGCCTTCGCCGAGTTCGACCCGCGGCCGATCGGGACGGCATCGATCGCCGTGGTGCACAAGGCCAGGCTGCTCGACGGGCGCACGGTGGCGGTCAAGGTGCTGCGTCCCGGCATTGAGCACGTGGTGGCCACGGACCTCGACCTGATGCAGCCGCTGCTCGAGATCCTGGTGCGCCAGACGGGCGATCAGATGGCGGGCTCCACCCTGCAGCTGCTCGACGGCTTCCGGGTGCAGATCGGCGAGGAGATGGACCTGCGCAACGAGGCCCGCTCGCTGGTGCACTTCCGCCGGCTGCAGAGCGAGTTCGACCTGCGGCTGATGGCGGTGCCCGAGCCGCACCTCGACCTGTCGGGACGCAACGTCTTGACCATGGAGTTCTTCGACGGCGTCCCCATCGACGACCTGGCCAAGGTGGCCGAGCTCGGCTTCGACCCGTCGCCGCTGGTCCAAGAGGTGATGCGCGCCTTCTTCCTGACCACGGTGCGCTGGGGCGCCTTCCACGGCGACGTGCACGCCGGCAACATGATGTTGCTGCGCGACGGCCGCATCGGCGTGATCGACTGGGGCATCGTCGGGCGGCTGGACCCGTCGACCCACCGCTTCTTCATTTCGCTGCTCGCCGCGGCCATGGGCGACGAGTCGGCCTGGCCCGTGGTGACCGAGCACATCACCGGCGTCTACGGCCCGGCCATCGGCGTGGCCGTGGGCCTGTCGGGTGACGATCTCACCGCGTTCTTCCGCTCCGTCCTCGAGCCGGCGCTGACCCGTCCCTTCGGCGAGGTGAGCCTGGCCGGGATTCTGCAGACGATTCAGCTGCAGATGGCCAAGGCGCAGGGGGTCGAGGCCCACCAGCGCAGCGTGCGGGCCATCCTGCGCCGGCTGCGCACCCAGCGGGCGGTGCGCCGCATGGCCGACGAGTCGGGCGGCCTGATGTCCGAGTTCGACCGGGGGACCTTCTTGTTGGCCAAGCAGCTCATGTACTTCGAGCGCTACGGGCGCATGTTCGTCTCGGAGATCCCGATCCTCAACGACCGGGCCTTCATCGAGCAGCTCCTCGACGGGGTCGATCTGTCGAGCCTGGCCGACTGAGCTGAACTTTTGGCGCAGAACTGGAATGTGTTCTAGTTTCGTCCGCGGCCCGAGCCGGGGCCCGAACGGGGAGGTGTGATGGCAGACGAGGTGGTGATCTACACGTCCGACCACGTGCTCGAGTACCCCTTCGTGCGCTCGGTCGGGCCGACGATCGGCGCCTTCCTGACCGGCCTGCGCGACGGCAAGGTCCTCGGCACCACGGGGAGCGGGGGCCGGGTGATCGTGCCGCCGACGGAGTACGACCCCGAGACGGGGGAGGAGACGTCCGGGGTGGTCGAGGTCGGTCCCGAAGGCACGGTGACGACGTGGTCGTGGGTGCCGCGCCCGCACGCCAAGCACCCGCTGCAGACCCCCTTCGCCTGGGTGCTGGTGCGCTTCGACGGTGCGGACACGTCCTTCCTCCACGTCCTGCCGGCGGCGTCACCCGACGAGGTGTCGACCGGCATGCGGGTGCGTCCCGAGTTCGCGCCCGAGCCCGAACGGGTCGGCCACGTGAAGGACATCAGCCACTTCGTCGCGGTGGGAGGTGCACAGTGAGCGAGCGTGAGCCGGTCACCATGATGGAGGCGACGACCCGCCTCGACTACGTGTTCACGGCCGGGGTGGCCCAGAGCAAGAACCTGCTGGGGTTACCAGGAGGGCAAGTTCATCGGCCAGCGCTGCCCCAAGTGCAAGAAGGTCTACGTGCCGTCGCGCGGCTCGTGCCCGACCGACGGCGTGCCCACCGACGAGGTCGTCGAGCTGCCCAACACGGGGACGGTCACCACCTACTGCGTGGTCAACGTGCCCTTCGCCGGGCAGTCGATCGAGATCCCCTACATCTGCGGGCAGATTCTGCTCGACGGGGCGAACCTCTCGTTCATGGCGCTGCTCCAGGAGATCCCGGTCGACGAGGTGCGCATGGGCCTGCGCGTCGAGGCGGTCTGGGTGCCGCCCGAGGAGCTCGGGCCCACCATGGCCTCGGTGAAGTACTTCCGCCCGACGGGGGAGCCCGACGCCGACTACGAGACCTACAAGGAGTATCTGTGAGCGGCTTCCCCGACCTGGTGTCGGGCTCGCGCCCCGTGGGCGTGGTGTCCTTCGCCCAGTACGACAACGTGCGCCGCGAGGACGCGCGCAACGAGGTGGAGATGCTCATGCCCGTGGTGGCCGAGGTCTTCGGCAACATCGGCATCACCAAGGACGACGTCGGCTTCATCTGCTCGGGCTCGACCGACTACCTCATCGGCGGTCCGTTCTCCTTCGTGGCGGCGCTCGACGCCGTGGGCGTGTGGCCGCCCCGGGCCGAGTCCCACGTCGAGATGGACGGGGCCTGGGCCCTCTACGAGGCCTGGGTCCTCCTGCAGGAGGGCGAGATCGACGCCGCGCTGGTCTACTCCTTCGGGCGCTCGTCGATGGGCAACCTGAACGAGATCCTGTCCGTGCAGCTCGACCCGTACTACATGGCCCCGCTGTGGCCGGACCCGACCTCGTTGGCCGCGCTCCAGGCCCAGGCGATGATCGACGCGGGCAAGGCCACCGAGGCGGACTTCGCCGCGGTGGCCAGCCGCTCCCGCCGGGCCGCCCTCGACAACCCCAAGGCCCAGGTGGCCTACGACCGCACGGCCGAGCAGCTGCTGGGCGAGGACTACGAGGTGGCGCCGTTGCGCCGGCACGCGTTGCCGCCGCTGACCGACGGCTGCGCCGCCGTGGTGCTGGCGGCGGGGGACAAGGCCTACGAGTGGTGCGAACGGCCGGCCTTCATCACGGGCATCGACCACCGGATTGAGACGCACTCGGTCGGGGCGCGCGACCTCACGGTGTCGCCCTCGACCACGCTGGCCGGGCAGAAGGCCGGGGTCGGCGCCAAGGCGGTCGACCGGGCCGAGCTGCACGCCCCCTACGCCCACCAGGAGCTGATCCTGACCGAGGCACTGGGCCTCGGCGACGGCGTGACGGTGAACCCGTCGGGCGGCGCGCTGGCGGCCAACCCGATGATGTCGGCCGGGCTCATCCGCATCGGAGAGTCGGCGCGGGCCATCTGGTCGGGGGACGGCCGACCGGGCGGTGGCCCACGCCACCTCGGGCCCGTGCCTGCAGCAGAACCTGGTGTGCGTCCTGGAGGGTGTGTGATGGCCGAGCTGTGCGCAGTCATCGGAGTGGGCCAGACGGTGGCCAAGTCGAAGCGGGAGGACGTCTCGATCGCCGGCCTGGTGCGCGAGGCGGCGGTGGCCGCCCTGGAGGACGCCGGGCTGGGCTTCGCCGACATCGACGCCGTCGTCGTGGGCAAGGCCCCCGACATGTTCGAGGGCGTGATGATGCCCGAGCTCTACCTGGCGCCGGCGCTCGGCGCGGTGGGCAAGCCGATGTTCCGGGTGCACACGGCCGGCTCGGTCGGCGGATCGACGGCGATCGTGGCGGCCCACCTGGTCGCCTCGGGCATCCATCAGCGCGTCCTGACCGTGGCCTTCGAGAAGCAGAGCGACTCGGACGCCATGTGGGCGCTCTCGGTGCCCCAGCCCTTCTCGGCGCCGCTGCTGGCCGGCGCCGGCGGCTACTTCGCCCCGATCATCCGGGCCTACATGTACCGGTCCGGCGCGCCGACGCGACATCGGCATGAAGGTGGCGGTGAAGGACCGCCTGCACGCACTGAAGAACCCCTACGCCCACCTGCACCTGCCCGACATCTCCCTCGAGAAGGTGGAGGAGTCGATCATGCTGTGGGACCCGCTGCACTACCTCGAGTCGTGCCCCTCGTCGGACGGTGCGGCCGCCATGGTCATCGGGTCGGAGAAGGCGGCCGGGGAGTCGACGGCGACCACGGGCCGGCCCCCGGCCTGGATCCACGGGATGGCCATGCGCTCGGAGCCGACCATGTTCGCCGGGCGGGACCAGGTCAATCCCCAGGCGGGCCGGGACTGCGCGGCCGATCTGTACCGCCAGGCCGGCATCACCGACCCGCGCAGCCGAGTTCGACATGGCCGAGGTCTACGTGCCCTTCAGCTGGTACGAGCCGATGTGGCTGGAGAACCTCGGCTTCTGCGACGAGGGCGACGGATGGAAGCTGACCGACGCCGGGGCCACCTCGATGATCGAGAACGGGGACATCCCGTGGAACAGCTCGGGCGGGGTGCTCTCGTCGAACCCGATCGGGGCCTCGGGGATGCTGCGTTTCCTCGAGACGGCGCTCCAGGTGCGGGGGCTGGCGGGCGAGCACCAGGTGGCCGACGCCCGCAAGGCGCTGGGCCAGGCCTACGGTGGGGGCTCGCAGTTCTTCGCCATGTGGGTGGTCGGCGCCGACAAACCCTGAGGCGAACGGCGTTGCCGATATGCTCGGCGGTGCCAAGCCAGCCCTGACCAGGAGGTCTTTGTGAAGGTCGTCGTGGACTTCGACGAGTGTGCCAGCAACGCCGTGTGCATGGGCATCCTGCCCGAGGTCTTCGAAGTGCGCGACGACGGGTACCTCTACGTGCTCAACGAGAATCCCCCCGAGGAGTTCCGCGACCGCCTGCGCGAGGCCGTCAACGGTTGCCCGACCGGCGCCATCTCCATAGAGGAAGACTGACGCCCGAAAGCCCTTGCGGCAGCCCGCCGGCGCCCGGGATGCCCAGCCGTACCGTATGACCGACACCACTCCCCGCGGCCCGCTTCGCCCCGTCCCCGACCGGGTACTTCCACGTCGGCAGCGCCCGGGCCGCGCTGTACAACTGGCTCTTCGTGCGCCAGCACGGCGGCACCTTCGTGCTGCGCATTGAGGACACCGACGAGGTGCGCAACCGCCCCGAGTGGACGGACGGGATCATCTCCGCCCTCGACTGGCTGGGCATGGCGCCCGACGAGGGCCCGTACTTCCAGTCCCAGCAGGACGCGGCACACGACGCGGCGATCGAGGCGCTGTGGGCCAGTGGCGCGCTCTACGCCTGCGGGTGCACCCGCGAGCAGATTGACGAGCGGACCAAGGCCCGGGTTCGTCCGACGATCCGTTCGTTCGCAGACACTCCGTCGAGCCGGTACCGCACGATCTCGACGGACGACAGGTGCAACGGGAGCTCCGGATTACTGTTCCTCCAACGCAGAGAGACGTTGAGCGAGGCGCGGCGCGTCCACGGATCAAAGGCCAGGATTCCTGGCTCTTGTTGGGTGAATCGCGGACGACCGATCCGCAGCCCGCGCATCGAATGCACGAACGCACCGAGACAGAGGATCGCCGCGGCAACCCCGCCGACCCAGAGCCAGGTACCCCGCAGACTGCCGAGGTGCTCGGTCTCGAGGAATCCCGATCCGTCCTGCAGGACGATCGCAGCGGCGCTGATCACCACGACGACCAGAGCAGCAGCTACGAGAGCAGAGACGCGCCTAAGCGAGAGCCATTTGGAGCGTCGTCGTCTCGCAATGGGAACCTGGTCAACACCGATCCGCGGAGCCTAATACGGGTACGGCACCGGGCCGAGAGCGCAACTGTGCTGCGTACTGGGGGTGTGGGCCCACCACCGTGGTTTCCAGCGGGCAGAGATCGAGTGGCTCTCGTCGCCCGTCGATCCGACGCAGAGCGCGGCGAAGGCAGCGGCATCCCGATCGACCACCGACGAGAAGGAGGAGGATCTAGATTCTTCCGTGCCGGCTGCCGACTAACACGATGCCGGAACTCAGATGAGCAGATCTCCCGGCGTGTCGCTTCCGTCGGCAACAGCGGATCACTCGCCGCCGCGCTGGCGTCGCGCTCGGCGTTCTCGCGCTCGCGGGGCTCGTCGTTGGCATCGTCGTTGCAACCGACTGCGGGTGCGCAACGCGAAGCGGGACCGCGGAGCGTCGGGTCCGGCGCGGTGCCGGCGAGCAACCCGGCACAGCTGGCGCCGGCAACGGAGCTCGACGAGAGCACCGCCGTCAAGACCTTCCTCGGGCCCGACGGCGTCGAGTCCTCGGCGGTCATCGCCGAGAACAACCGGCCAGGTACCACCGCCTGGCGGATCGCGGCGCAGCACCGGAAATACATCGAGGGCTTCGCCGACACCACCGACGCCGTGCAGGGCGAGCAGGTGTCGCTCTATGTCTCGACCATCGCGCGCGAAGCTTCAGGATCATCGCCTACCGGATGGGCTGGTACCAGGGCAAAGGCGGGCGAGAGGTCTGGCGGTCGCAGCCGATCACGGGCACGATCCAGCCGACCTGCCCGGTGACGCCGCAGGTGAACATGGTCAGCTGCGACAACTGGTCGCGCTCCGCGACGGTCAGGATTACCTCGGCCTTCGTCCCGGGGGACTACCTGCTCAAGCTCGTCGGCAGCGGCGACCAGCAGAGCTACGTGCTGCTCACCGTCTCGCAGCCCGTCGAGCCACGCCGCATACGTCTTGATCGCCCGCTCGATGACCGAAGAGGGCTGGAACACCTTCGGTGGCTACGACTTCTACGCAGGCGAGGGACCCTGCACCTTCGGCACCACGACGGGCGCCTACCCGCCATGCAACCGCTCGCAGGATCGTCTCCTTCGACCGCCCCTACGCCGAGGACAACGGCGCCGAGGACTTCCTCACCGAGGAGTTACCGCTCGTCGAGTTCGCCGAGGAGCACGGCCTCGACGTCACCTACACCACCGACGTGGCGGTAAGCGAGCAGCCCTCGCTGCTCCTCGGCCACCGGGCGATCCTCTCCCTCGCCCACGACGAGACCTGGACCTACCCCGAGCTCGCCGGTGTGCAAGCGGCGGTCGGCAAGGGCGAGAACGTCGCCTTCTTCTCCGCCGCGGCGATCGTCCGCCACGCCAGGCTCCAGGCATCGCCACTTGGCCCCGACCGCGAGGTCGTCGACTACCGCGACCCGGACGAGGACCCGCTGAACGGCAAGGCCAGCCCGGACGAGGTGACCGGGAACACCTGGGACCAGCCGCCGACCGACTACTCGGTCACCGCCCTCGTCGGTGAGCTGTACAGCGGCTACCTGGATCCGGGCCACGCCGTCCCCTTCGTCGTCACCGATGCGTCGTCATGGCTCTTCGCTGGCACCGGTCTGCACGACGGCTCGCAGATTCCCGAGGTGATCGCGTCCGACATCGACCACGTATCGCCGAGCTACCCGATGCCGAGCGACCTCGAGGTGCTCGGGCATTCGCCGGTTCCGCTCTCAGAAGCCGTGTACGGACGAGGGCGAGTGGGGCGGCTACACGTACTCCGACATGACCTATTACACCGATCCGACGTCCGAGGCCGGGGTCTTCGATTCGGGCACGGTGAACTGGATCACGACGCTCGAATGAGTGCCCGGTGACCAGAAGTCGTGCCCGTCGAAACTGACCAGCGAGATCACCGGCAACCTGCTGCACCTCTTCGGTCAGGGTCCGGCTGGTCGAAGCGAGCCTTCGGTCGGCCAACTGGCAGGGCGTGAAGCCGTCTGGGTCCTAAGGACACGCGCCCGACGGGCGCGAGCCGAAGCTCATCCCGCTCGAGCGCAAAGCGGCTGCGGTTCGGTCGCGGCGTTGACAACGCCTGTTACCTTTGGCACCCGAGAACTGGGAAGGAGCGCCGTGAGCCATTCCAAGCCCGTCCGAATGCCACGGGCCCGCGGCTACCTCACTCCTCGCCCAACGTTCCGCATCGTCGGCAACGGCCCGGGATCCCTCCACGGCGAGGCCATCCGCCGGTGAGCTCGAGCGCCCGCCTGTCTGGAGTCGAGGCGCTCGAGCGCATGACGAACCCGAAGACCGTGGCGATCGTCGGGGGATCAGCGGACCCCTCTCGCATCGCCGGTCGTCCGGTGAAGTTCTTGCGGCAAGGGGGCTTCACGGGCGAGGCCTATCTCGTCAACCCCAACACGCCGGTCGTCGAAGGATTCACGAGTGTCGCAAGCGTCAAGGACCTGCCGCACCCACCAGACGTCGCGTTCGTCGCCACCGGCGCGAAGGCTGCAGTCGGCGCGGTAGGCGACCTGTCGGCAACCTCGGCACCCCCGGAGCGATCATCCTCGCCTCTGGTTACGCCGAGACCGGGCCCGACGGCGTGGCGCTCCAGCAGGCGCTCCTCGATGCGGCAGGCCCGATGCGCGTCGTCGGCCCGAACACGCTCGGCATCATCAACCTCTCCGGCGGCGTCTACCTCTGCGCCAGTGACGCGCTCGAGACCCCAGGGCTCGAGTCCGGTCGGATCGGCGTCGCTTCGCAAAGCGGCGGCATCATGGCCTCCTTGCTGTCTCGCGCAGCGGGCGCCGGTATCGGCTTTTCGAGGCTGTTCGCGACGGGCAACGAAGCCGACATCGAGGTCTCCGACTGTGTCGAGTACTTCGCCGAGGATGAGGAGACGAGCGTCATCGCGCTCTATCTCGAGACGCTCCGCGACCCCGATCGCTTTCTCGCCGCAGCGCACCACGCCGCGCAGCGGGGCAAGCGCCTCGTTTGCTACAAGGTCGGACGCTCGGTTGCCGGCGCGCTCGCCGCCTCCTCGCACACCGGCGCGCTCGCGGGCAGCGACCGCGTCTTCGATGCCTTCTTCGAAAGGGCGGGAATCCTGCGGGTGACGCGCTTTTCCGAGCTGCTCGAGATCCCCGCTGCCCTCGCCACGAACAAGACGATGCGCGGGCGGCGAATCGGGATCCTCACCACCACCGGCGGTGCCGGAACGCTCGTCGCGGACGCCCTGGGTGCGCTCGGGTTCGAGATGGCCTCGCCGAGCACCGCAATCGTCGCTCGACTCGAGGGCGTCCTCCCCGAAGTCGAGCTCGATCTCGGGCACAACCCGATCGACCTCACTCTGGCAGGCATCCGCGAGGAGGTCATGGTCCCGGTAATCGAGACGCTGACCGCGAGCGACGACTTCGACGCCATCGTCGTGGTCGTCGGCGCCTCTGGCGTCGCGCAACCGCGGCTCGTCGCCGATCCGCTCATTACCTGCGCGGCACGTCCGGGAGCCAAGCCGATCTTTGCCTACGTGAGCCCCCACATACCCGAGGTGCTGGCGCGGCTCAATCGAGCGGGGGTGCCGGCATTCGAGGCACCCGAGGGATGCGCCGCGGCACTGGATGCCCTCGTCGAAACAAGTCGCGCGCTCCCGAGGCGCGACGGGCTCACGCTCACCGCCCCGAGGCCCGCCAGCGGACGGCTGCTCCGAGAGGACGAGGCGAAAGCGGTGCTCGAGACCTACGGGATCGCCAGCCCGAGGCGAGCGGTTGCGGCCACACCAGAGGCGGCGGCGGCGGCCGCGAAGTCGTTGCACGGCAGCCTCGTCGTGAAGGTGCTGGCTGCCGACCTCGCCCACAAGAGCGACGTCGGCGGCGTGGTGCTCGGTGTCTCGCCCGACGACGTCGAGTCGGTGGCGACAGCTGTGCTCGGGCGCGTGCATGCGGCACTCCCCGAAACGCCGCTCGCTGGAGTACTCATCGAAGAGATGTGCAGCGGGACCGAGATGATCCTCGGAATGGTGCGTGACCCTGCGCTCGGGCCGACGATCCTCCTCGGCAGCGGTGGCATCACGGCGGAGCTGCTCGGGGACACCGCGCTCGCGCTGCCGCCACTCGATCGCGGACAGGCTCGAGACCTCATCGGCCGCCTCCGGCTCGCCCCGCTGCTCGAGGGCGCACGAGGCTCGGTGCCAAAAGACGTCGAGGCCCTCGCTGCTGCCATCGTCAACTTCAGTCGGTTCGTGCTCGATCAGGCCGATGCGCTGATCGAGGCCGAGATCAACCCGCTGGTCGTCCTCGACGCCGGAGCCGGCGTTGTCGCCCTCGACGCACTCGTCCGCCTCGACAACGGTGCCTGATCAGGCCTTCGGCGCGAGAAAGGCCTCCACCGAGTCCCGATGATCGTCGGTCGAGTAGCAGATCGCCTGAGCTTCTGAGCCAAGCGCGCCGATCCCCTCGAGGGTCTGCTCGAAGCTGCGGTTGAGGATCGACTTCATCAGCGAGAGCGCCGCGCGCGGCTGGCTGGCGAACGGCTCGGCGAAGATCCGGACCTCCTCGAGAAGGCCGCGCTCGGACGCCAACACGTCGGCAATGCCGATGCTGGCCGCCTCGGACGCACTGACGCGACGCCCGGAGAACAGCAGTTCCTTGGCCCTCTGCATTCCGACACGTCGGGGAGGTGGTACATCCCGCCGCCGTCGGAGACGAGTCCCCGGGCGATGAAGCTCGCGGAGAACATCGCCTCCGGCGCTGCAACGATGAAGTCGCAGGCGAGTGCGAGGTCGAAGCCAAGCCCGACAGCAGGTCCATTGACCGCGGCGATCGTCACCTGGTCGAGGTGGTGAATGGTGGAGGCGAGCCCGAAGGTGCGCTGCTGGCGGCGCCATCCGTCGAACGCGACGCGACCCGGCGGCGCCTCCAAGCGCTCGCGCATGGCACGCACATCCCCGCCCGCGCAGAACGCGCTGCCCGCACCCGTGAGCACGATCACGCGCACTGCGGGATCGGCCGAAAGACTCTCGAGAAGGGAGCGGAGCGACTCGCGCAACTCGTCACTGATCGCATTCCGTGCATCGGGCCGGTTCAAGGTCACGATGGCCATCGGCCCTTCGACCTCGTACAACACCGTGTCGCTCATCGCCGCCGCCTTTCTAAAGCCGCATCCGGGCTGTGCCCGACCGCTTCGCCGATCCCACTCGGCTCGGGGTGTCGATCAGCAGAGATCCGCACTGCTGCGGCCGAAAGCGGAGCGAAATCTTCCAACGAGGTCCCTCGCTCGTGGGTCACCGCACACGGGGGTCGGGGGCCGAACGGATGCCTCCTCGGGGGCGGGCAAGTCGTCCGCCACCTCGCTAGTGTAAGCGCCGCGACGACGTGGCGGCGGGGGAACGCCGCTTCGTCGGCGATCGCGAGACTCGGCGACAGCCGGGGGGACGCCCGATTCGGGCGGAAAGGTTGACCGCGATGGACGCCACCTTCACCAGTCCGTACATGTACATGATCGGCATGGACACCGACGGAGCGAGCGACGCGCAGCTCGAGGAGTTCAACCGCTTCTACAACGACGTCGCACATGGGCGAGGTTGTGGCGATGAACCCGGGATTCTTGCGGGCGCACCGCTACGAGCTCGCCAAGCCCGACCCCCGCGGCGACTTCGGCCCGCGCTGGCTCGCGGTCTACGAGATGGCCGACGAGAAGGCCGCGGCGACCTACAGCGAACGGAACGACGGGCCGCCCGAGGGTCGGCCGACCTACACCGCGGTGCCTGACGCCTGGCGCCAGACGGCGAAGGCTCGCTGGCGAATCATCTGGCAGCGGATCGCCGAAGCGGGATCGCTCGAGGAGCCCCCGTACTCGATCTTCCTCGTCGGCATCGATCCCCCGGCGGGCGCGAGCGACGCCGACCTTGCCGAGTTCAACGAGTTCTACACGAACGTGCACGTCGGCGAAGTGATGGCGGCGTCGAACTACGGGCGCGGCACCCGCTGGGAGCAGGATGCGTGCCTTCCTCCACCCCGAGCCCGGCTGCCCTCGCTACCTCGCCAACTACGAGGCCGACGAGGTGACCGGCAAGGAGCTGGAGACCAACCCGACGCGCCCGGGCGGACTGTCGGTCGGCCCGGTCGTCTGGCAGGAGCACACGACGCCGTGGCGCCTCGTCTACAACCGTGTGCACTCCTACACACCCGGCGAGGAGTAGGCCCGACCGCCGCAACTCGGCGAGCGCACACCACCGACCCCTCCGACGAAAGAGAGCGCTTCGTGATCGTCGACACCCAAGTTCACCTCTGGCGCGCCGATTCGCCGGAGTATCCCTGGCCGAAGGATCGGCCGAACGAACGCGTGCAGCGCGAGGTGCCTTGTCACGCCGAGGAGATCCTCGGGCTGATGGACGGCGCCGGCGTCGACCGGGCGATCATCGTTCCGCCGATCTGGGCCGGCGACGACAACAAGGCGGCCATCGAGTGGTGCGAGCAGTACCCGGACCGCCTGGCGATCATGGGCCGCTTCGACCTGTGGGATCCCGACAGGGAGCGACTCGAGCGCTGGCTCGACCAGCCCGGCATGCTCGGGATCCGCATGAGCTATCCCCGCGAGCGTGGACCGGAGTGGCTGCGAGACGTCGACGCCTTCCCCTGGTTCTGGTCGGCAGCGCAACGGCTCGGGATGCCGCTGATGCTGCTCGCCCAGGGCGCGAAGCCGCTCGGGGCGATCGCCGAGCGCTACCCGGACCTCCGGCTCATCGTCGACCACCTCGGCCTGCACATCATCGGCGCCGCGAACCCCGATCAGGACCCCTTCGAGGACTTCGACGACCTGCTCGCTCTCGCCAAGTACCCGAACGTCTACGCCAAGATGTCCTGCCTCCCGACCTACTCGCGGACCCCCTATCCGCACCCGGACCTGACGGAGCACCTCGAGCAGGCCGTCGAGGAGTTCGGCCCACAACGACTGATGTGGGGCTCGGACGCCACCCGGCTGCGCAACGCGACCTACGCGCGAGTGCCTCGAGCACATCTCAACGCTGCCCTTCATCGACGACGAAGCGAGGAGCTGGATCCTCGGCAGAACCGCCGAGACCGTACTCGGGTGGTGGGCGTGAGCGCGCGCTCGAGGACGCGACCGCACGCCCGAAGCGCCGCTTCGCACTGCAGGCAGGCGGCAACTTCGCCGTGACCGAATCCGACTATCCGAGAGGACCCGTATGACCTTTGCCCTCGTCCATGGCGCCTTCCACGGCGCCTGGTGCTTCGAACTGCTCGAGAACGAGCTGCACCAACGCGGCGAGTCGACGTTCTCGATGGACATGCCGATCGACGACCCGGATCTCGGCGCGGCCGACTACGCGACAGGTAGTCGCCGACTCGCTCAAGCAACGTGGACGACGACATCGTCCTCCTCGGCCACTCGATGGGCGGCGTCGTAATCCCGCTCGTCGCCGCGCTCCGACCCGTGCAGCAGCTCATCTACCTCTCCGGCGCGATCCGGCCACCGGGGCAGACAACGGCTGTCAAGCTCGCCGGCCAACCGGTAACGAGCACGCTGACGAGCGTGGGCGACTCGTCGCCGACCACGACTCGGCGATCGAGCAGTTCTATCCCGACGTCGAATCCGCGCTCGCCGAGTGGGCCGTGTCGATGCTCCGCCCCCAGAGCCCGAAGCCCATCCGCGAGGTCGGGCCGGAAACGCCCTGGCCGGAGCTGCCCGTCGCCGCGATCGTCGGGACAGAGGACATCTGGCAGCTCGACCACTACCAGCAGACGTGCCGCGATCTGCTCGACATCGAGGCCATCCTCATCCCCGGCGGCCACTCGCCGTTCCTCGCCCGGCCCGCCGAACTCGCCGATCTCCTGATCAAGGTCGCGAAGTCCTGAGCCGCCACGGCGGCGCCCTGCCCGACCGCGATCGCTTCGGCGTTCCCGTGCTCAGCCTCACCAACCGACCCGCACATCCAGAACCAGAGGAGATCGCCGTGACCGACGAGGAAGAGATTCGCCAGCTGATCGCCCGCTTCGCCCAACACCTCGACGACCGCGAGTTCGAGTCCTGGTGGATGCTCTGGGTCGAGGACGGCTCGTTCAACCAGCGAATCGGCCGCGACGCGATCCGCGAGATGATCCTCGTCGGCGAGCTGAACACGATCCCCGAGCTCGCTCGCAAGCACGCGATCGTGAACATCACCATCGCCGTCAGCGGCGACACGGCGACCTCGAAGAGCGACCTGTGCATGTTCGACCGCATGGGCGAGGATGCGCCCTGGACGCTACGGGTCGGCCGCTACGAGGACAGGCTCGTGAAGGTCGACGGCAAGTGGTTCTTCCAGCACCGGGAACTGCACATGGTCTGAGCCGATCGGCCGCCGCGCAGCCGACCGAACCCGGAGGCGACTGCCCGGTAGATGAGTCACGCCCCGCCGAGCAGCGCGACCAGGCGCGAGCCAGCCGAGCAGATCACCACGATCCGCGGTGTTCGGGGACGCGGGCGATCACCGGCATGGCGACGATCAGCAGCACGGCGAACACGACGAACACCTTCGCCTGGACGGCGCCCGGATCAGCGGACTGGGCAAGGATTGCGGTCGTGATCGAGATCGACGCGATCGATCCAGCCTGTCGACCCGTCGAACGCAGCGCGGCAAGCGAGGCGGACAGGTCGGGGGCGAGCTGCAAACCGGCGTTGCGGCTTGCGGGAGAGGAAAGGCCGGCGCCCACTCCGACCACGCACGAGGCAATAGCGAGCCAGGCGTAGGCCGACACCCCTGCCGGGCGGAACGCGAGCGCGAAGATCCCGACAGCGACCACGACTGCACCGACGTACAGCGGTTGGCGGTAGCCGGTACGTCGAAGCGCCATCGCGCCGAGAGTGGACATCACGATCGCGGCGATCGCCTCCGCCGTGAGGAGCGTTCCCGAGCCAAGAGCATTGATTCGATACCGGTTGACCGCGTAGAGCGGGACGAGCGCCATGAGCCCGGCCACCGCCCCGCCGTACCAGACGTTGATCACGTTGACGGCGGCAAAACCACGACCAGCGATCAGGTGAGGTGAGATGAAAGGGTTCGCCACGTGGCGGATGTGCCGCGCGAACTGGCCCAACCCGACGCACCGCGACGATGGCTGAGCCGATGAACAGCGGCGACCAGATCCGAGTGCCCTTTTGTCCGAGGTCGCTGATGCTGAGCATCAGGGCCAAGAGACCGACGCCGAGCGACGCCATGCCGATCAGGTCCATCGGAAGACGCTCGCGGTCTCGCTCCTGGTCGCGGGGGACGTATTTGAGGCACAACACCACCAGCAGCACGCCGATCGGCACGTTCACGAAGAAGATGCCCCGCCAGGACCAGTACGTCACGAACAGGCCGCCGAAGATCGGGCCGATCATCGAGCCGATCGGGAAAATGCTGCCGAAGAGTCCGACCGCCTTGTCCCGGGATGCGCCGAAGTTCTCGACGACGATGCTCGTCGCCGACGGGGTGAATCCGGCGCCGCCGGCTGCTTGCACGGCGCGAAGCGCGATCAGCTCGTAGATGTTGGTGGCGAGGCCACAACAAAGCGAGGCGGTGGCGAATACCACCACCGAAACGAGGAAGAAGCGCCGACGCCCGTATCGCTCGCTCAACTTGCCTGCGAGCGACAGCGCCAAGACCATCCCGACCGAGTACGCCGTGATCGTCCAGCTCGTCCAGTTGATCGAGGCATGCAGCCCCTTTTGGATCGCATGCAGCGCGGTGGCGACGATCGTCCCGTCCAAGGAGCTCATCAACAAGGCCATCGCCACGACCGAGAAGATGGCGATCCGCCGTGGGGCGTCGGTCTCGACCACCGGGGCGGCGGAGCTCAGATCAGGACGGGCACGGTGGCATGAGCTTGTTGTGATTCCGGGCCGCCTTCTCCACTTCGGACACCAGAATCCTCAACCACAGCCGTCGAACCTACCCGGCCGTGATGCGATCAGCACACTGACCGCCTCCGTGCGATGACGAACGGCCTGCTGGCATCGTCCGATCCGCCTCACGCCGCCGGTAGGTTTACGACCTGCCCGGTGTTGGAACGAAACGAAGTGGCGGCGATCGATGTCTTTGATCGGAGTGGGTGCGCGAACACGACCGTGGATATGCCGCACTTCGTCGCGCCGGCAGGACGGCGATCGTCATGCCGGCGATGTTCGCCCTCGGCGACAAGGTCATCGGCAACCCGGTCATCGCTACCTTCGCCGCCTTCGGATCCTTCGCCCTCCTGTTGCTCGTCGACTTCTCGGGCACGACGAACGATCGCCTGCGGGCCCAGGCAGCGCTTGCAACGGTGGGTGCGAGTCCTCGTCTGTCTCGGAACGCTCGCCGCACGCGCTACCTGGCTCTGCACCGCGGCAATGGCAGCCGTGGCGTTCCTCGTGCTCTTCTCAGCGGTGGTGAGCTCGGTGATCGCCGGCGCCACGACGTCGATGCTGCTCGCGTTCATCCTCCCGGTCACCTTCGCCGGGCCGATTTCGTCGATCCCAGATCGCCTAGCCGGCTGGGGCATGGCCTCGGCCGCCTCGCTCATCGCCATCACGGTGCTCTGGCCGGCGCCGACGCGCGACCCGCTGCGCTCGAACGCCATCGCCGCTTGTCCGCGCGCTCTCCGAACGACTGCGAGCCGACGTCGCATTCATCCTCGACGGCGCCGAACACATCTCTCGGAGGCCGAACACGACGAGGTGATCACGAGAACCGATGCGCGCGGTGGCCTCGTTGCATCAGACGTTCCTCGCCACGCCCTACCGCCCGACCGGGCTTGGCACAGCAGCTCGGAGCGTCGTCCGACTCGTCGACGAGCTGAAGTGGCTGCACGCGATCATCGGCCTCACCGCCCCGCGGCCGACGGGCGCCTCCGCCAACCCGATCGCCTGCCCAGTCCGCCTCGCCGCCGCCGTCGTCCTCGACCGATGCGCCGAGGCGCTCAATGACTCCCGTCGGCGGTTCGAACCAGCTCGACGACGCGCTCGAAGACCTCCATCGTGCGCTCTCCTCGATGGAGATGCCGAGCCACCGCAGCGCTCCCGATTGCCGAGTTCGAAGGGTTCTCCGCCACGACCGACCCCGACAGCCGCGTCGAGGAGTTCATCACCGCCCTCGACCCGAGCTTCCGGGCCCAGGAGCTCACCTTCGCCGTCTCCCAGGTCGGTGCGAACGTCGCGCTCGCCGCGGCGGCCGAGTGCCGAAGCTGGACCGACCGACTACTCGGCCGCCAGCCCCAGGGGCTCTCCCGCACGCTGAGCGCCGCGCACGAACGCGCCGGCGTCGCACCTCGAGCGCCACTCGGTCTCGCTCCACAACAGCCTGCGCGGCGCCATCGCGCTCGGCGCCGCCGTCCTCGTCGCCAGACTGACCGGCGTCGAGCACTCGTTCTGGGTCGTGCTCGGCACGCTCTCGGTGCTTCGGTCGAACGCGCTGAACACCGGACAGAACATCGTGCGGGGAATCCTCGGCACCGTGGCCGGCTTCGTCATCGGCGGTGCGCTCGTCGAAGTCATCGGGACCGACACCACCCTGTTGTGGTTCCTGCTACCGATCGCGATCCTGATCGCCGGATTCGCGCCGGCGGCGATCTCGTTCGCCGCAGGACAGGCCGGGTTCACCGTCACGCTCGTGATCCTTTACAACATCATCGAGCCGGCCGGCTGGCGGATCGGACTGGTTCGCATCGAAGACATCGTGCTCGGTTGTGCGATCAGCCTCGGGGTCGGCCTGCTCTTTTGGCCGCGGGGCGCGGTCGCGGCGCTCGGCACCGCGCTGTCCGAGGCGTACGAGGAGAGCGCGCGCTATCTCGCGAGCGCCGTGGAGTTCGGAATGGGGCGCTGCGACCTCGATTCGCCCGCGGCGGGAAGCCCCGACGGACGAAGCCGTCCGCGCCGCGTCGGCGTCACGGCGGCTGGACGACACCTTCCGGAGCTATCTCGCCGAACGCGGCGCCAAGCCGGCTCCGCTCGCCGAGGTGACCGGTCTCGTCACCGGACCGGCCGCGCTTCGCCTCGCCGGCGACGCCGTGCTCGACCTGTGGCAGCCGAGATCACGCCGAAGAAGGGGACCGAGCGGGGGCGCGTCGCGAACTCGTCGCGAGCGCCGAGCGACTGACCGACTGGTACGACGAGTTCGCCAGAAGTCTCACCCGGCACGGCGCGGCGCCGAGCCCGCTTGCGCGCGACCTCGCAGCCGACGCCAGGCTGCTCGAGGCGGTCGGCCACGACCTGCGCGGCGACGACGGGAAGGCCACGTCGACCGCCGTGAGAATGATCTGGACGAGTGACCATCTCGATGCGGCTCGTCGCTTGCAGGGGATGCTCGTGAAGTCCGGCAGAAGTCGAGGTCGGCGAGCCTAGAGTCTCCCCGAAGGTTTGACTGTTCCGTCCTCCATGGTGGGGCTGTCGTCAAGCTTCACTTCGAGCGGGCAAGGCGTCTGGCGACGATGGATTGCCGGGGGACGGAGGAGACTTTGGAAAAGCGCAGAATCGGCTCGCTCGAGGTAACCGTGGTGGGTATCGGCTGCGACAACTTCGGAGGCCGCATCGACGAGGCGCGGACGCACGAGGTCGTTCACGCCGCCCTCGACGCAGGTATCAACTTCTTCGACACCGCCGATGACTACCCGGTGATCCCCCCCGGGCTCGCCACGAAGAGCGAAGAGTTCATGGGAAGAGCACTGAAGGGCCATCGCGGAGAGATCGTCCTCGCCACCAAGTTCGGTCTCGAGTACGACGCCGAGCACCTCGGCGGCGGGAAGCCGGAGTACGTCCGCCGATCCATCGAGGGGAGCCTCCGCCGCCTGGACACCGATTACATCGACCTGTACCAATTCCATCAGCCCGATCCCGAGACTCCGATCGCCGACACACTCGGCGCGCTTGCCGAGCTCGTCGACGCCGGCAAGGTGATCGAGATCGGATGCTCGAACTTCTCGGTCGAACAGCTGCGCCAAGCGACCGACGCCGTGCAGGACCGGAAAGGCGCGATTCGTGAGCGTGCAAAACGAGTACAGCCTGTTGAACCGGGCGGCCGAACTCGATGTCCTGCCCGAATGTGAAGCGACCGGCTTGGCGTTCTTGCCGTACTTCCCGCTCTACAACGGGCTGCTTGCCGGCGGCTATCGGCGCGGCGCGCCGTGGCCGGAGGATTCGCGCTTCCTCGACGCCTCAGAGGAGCGGAAGGCGAGCGTCTTCTCCGATCACAATCTCGACATCATCGAGTCACTCGCCGCCTACGCCGAGGCTCACGGTCACACCCTGTTGGACCTCGCCTTCGCACGACTTCTCGCGAACCCCTCTCTCGCCTCGGTTATCGCCGGGGCGGTAACGGCCGAGCAGGTACACGCCAACGCCGCCACGGCATCGTGGAAACTCTCGGCGGCAGAGATCGCCGAGATCGACGCGTTGGCTCCGATTTCGTAATGTCCTACCCGAGGAGAGGGAGACGACCATGACTACTTCATCGGACGAAACCATCGTTGCCGAGGTGCTCGCCGCAGAGGAGGCGCGAATCGCAGCGGTTCATGCGGGCGATTGGGAGCGATTGAGCGACTTTCTCGGAAGCGATCTGACCTACACCCACATGAACGGGAAGATCGAGACCAAGGCTGAGAATCTCGCCTCGATGAAGGCGGTCTCCCGCTCGTACAAGCGGTCGGACCTCAAGGTCCGCACCTTCGGCGACGTGGCGGTGATGAACGGCGGCTTCGAAGCAACGATGGCGCCACTGCCGGACGGGACGCCGGAGCGAAAGCTCGTCGGCAGAGCTCTCCAGGTGTGGGCGAAGCGCGACGGCGCCTGGCAGATGATTGCCTTCCAGGCGACGGCGGTCACGGACGGACGGCCTGACCGCCTTCGGAGTAAAGGAGTCGGTCGCGCGGAGCCTAGCGCTCGAGGGGCCCGGAAGCGTCGACGAGGCGTGAGGACATCCGAAAGCGAAGCGACCGACTCGCCACTCCAGTCGAGCTCGTGGTCGTAGCGGAAGTGGTCTTCCCCGACGACGTCCAGCAGGATCGGCCGCAAGCCGGCCTTCAGAGCTCCGGACAACTCCGAACTGCCACCATCACCGACGTAAAGACAGTGATCGGCTTCCACGCGAAGCTCGCTCAGCACCGCGGCATAGGTCCGCTGATCCGGTTTTCTGACTCCGAGTAAGCACGAGAACACCGCCGCATCGACGAGGCCCGCGTACACCGATGCAGGCCAAAGTATCGGGATCTCGTTGGTGCAGTCCGACAGCACCCCGATCTTCAATCCGCGGTCCCGCAACTCGGAAAGCACCTCGAGCGCTCCCGGTCGCGGTTGCATCACAGCCCACTGCCCTTGCATGCGGATCTCGACGGCTCGATCGAGCGCGCCCTCCGACGGCGAGGAACCGATCAGCCGAGTGAGCGTGACGATCTGATCTCGAACATCGCCGAGAACTCCCCGGGCCCGTTCGTCATAGGTCTCGCGGAGCTGCACCGTCAGCTCGTCGACCGGGACGCCGAGCACGTCGGCGAGGGCCGCGGTCTGGCCGTCTCGTAGCGACTCGAATCCGGTGAGCGTTCCGAAGAGGTCGAAGATCACCGCCGCGGTCACCTGACCATCATGCATCCTCGTTCACTACGCGGAGGGGTGCGGCGAACGGTCACCCGGATCCAACTCCTTCGGGGAACGGTGCACAAGTTGACGCTCTCAGCCGACGCCGTCGACGACGTAGAGCGTCGCCATCGCGCTATGCCGGCGCGGAGCTTTCGAATCTCGGTGTACTCCGGGCCCTCGTACCACGCGAGCGCGGCGGCTCTGGTCGGAAATTCGAGCACGACCGTGCGGCTCGCCGGAAGCTCGCCCTCGAGAGCCTCGCCGTCGCCACCTCGGACGAGGTACTTCCCACCAGCGCGCGACGACACTTCGGCCGGCTTGCGCCTTGTACTCCTCGTAGCGCGCTTCGTCGGTGACGTCGGCCTGGTAGATCACATAGGCAGGCAAACTTCCTCCTCTCGAGATCTGCTGGCGAATTTTCGCGATGAACTGTCGATCTCGGGCATCAGAATTCGTAGAAGTATCGAGGACTCGCTACCGTGCCGCCTCAGAACAGGAGCTTCCCGATGAAACAGTACCTACTTGCCGTTCACATGTCCGGAGACACCCCGCCGCCGCCAGAAGAAGAGATGCTGGCGATGTACGAGTCGGTCGGTGCCTTCAACGCCGAGCTGCAAGCATCTGGCAGCTGGGTATTCGCCGGCGGATTGCTACCCGCCATCGAGCGCGACCGTGGTGCATGCCCGCGACGGCGAGGTCGTGACCACCGACGGTCCCTTCACCGAAACCAAGGAGCAGCTCGGTGGGATCTGGGTCATCGAGGCCGAGGAGCATG
>CAVQLP010000007.1:0-137041 GCA_963713375.1 uncultured Acidimicrobiaceae bacterium
GGACCCCACCCGCCCCACGATCCCCTCGACGCCGTCGTGGTGCACGACGGCGTGGCCCGCACCTCGGGTCAGCTGCCGCGCATCGACGGCACGCTGACTTGTCTCGGCCACCTCGGCGCCGACGTGACTGTCGAGGAGGGCCGCGAGGCGGCGGCAGTGTGCGCGCTCAATGCGCTCGCCGTCCTGGAGGCGGAGCTCGGGTCGCTCGATCGCATTGAGCGCGTCCTCACCGTGACGGGGTTCGTGGCCTCGGCCCCCGACTTCCACGAGCAGCCGGCCGTGATCGACGGAGCCAGCAAGGTCCTCGCCGACGTCTTCGGTGAGGCCGGTCGCCACACCCGCTCGGCCATCGGTGTGGCGGCGCTGCCCCGGCGCGGGGCGGTCGAGATCGAAGTGACGGTGGCCCTCAGGGCTTTGATGAACGCTTGCTGCATGGCCCCGCGCGCCGCGCCGGCCTGCTCCCAGTAGTTCGTCGTCCCCTTCTCCTGGAGCTGGCGGACGGCCTCGACGGCGAAACCGTACGACGCGGCGGCGATCGCACCCCCGACCGAGATCCGGCTCACACCGAGCTCGGCCAGCTCGGCGACGGAGGGCGCACCCGGCAGCATCAACACGCTCACCGGCCGGTCGACGGCGGCCAGCAGCGTGCGCAGCTCGGCCGGATCGACCACGCGTGGGGCAAAGAGCACGTCCGCGCCGGCCTCCTGGTAGGTCTGGAGCCGGGTGATGGTGTCGCCGAGGTCCACCCGCCCGTGCAGGTAGTTCTCGGCGCGGGCCGTCAGCACGAAGGGGACCGGTCCCGAGTGGGCGGCCTCGGCGGCGGCCCGCACCCGCTCCGCCGCCTCGGCCAGCTCGTAGATCGGCAAGTCGCGGTTGCGGGTGAAGTCCTCCACCGAGCCACCGGCCAGGCCCCTCCCGATGGCCGCCGTGATGGTGTCCGCCACACCGTCGGGGTCGTCGGCGAAGCAGTTCTCGAGGTCGCCCGAGACGGGGATCTTCACCGCGTCGACCAGCTCCCCATTGTGCTCGAGGACTTCCTCTTTGCTCATGGCGCCGTCCAGGCGTCCCCGGCTGGCGGCGAACCCGCCACTGGTGGTGGCGATGGCGCCGACGCCGAGCGACTCGAAGAGCTTGGCCGAGCCGATATCCCAGGCGTTGGGCATCAGCAGCGGTGTCCGCGGCACGTGCAGAGCCAGGAAGTGCTCCGCCTTCTCGGTGGGGCTGGTGGGGGAGGTCATGGACGCACCGTACCGGTGCGCCGTGACAGCCGCTTCAGCCGGCGGCGGCTGCCGGCTCTGGAAACTCCCAGTACTGGATTTCGCAGGTCATCGGGAGGATGTAGGTGAGGTAGAGCGAGTGGATCTTCACCACTTCCTGGTCGTCGACGTGGAGATCGATCAGCTGCATCCGGCTGTCCTTCTCACGGAACTGCTCGGCCCTTTGCTGGATCCCCTGGAGGTCTTCGAGCGAGTTGACTGCGAAGCCGTAGTGGTCCATGCGCGGGCAGCGCATCGGATCGTCTTCGGCGATCAGAAAAATGAACTGGTCCCAATGGACGCAGCTGAGAATGAGCCGGCGCTTGTCCTCGGTCATGACGGCGATCTCGTCGAAACCCAGCACGTCCTTGAAGAAGCCGCACACGTCGGTCCGGTTCGTGTCGTCGAGCAGGCCGGACGGCAGCGACATGGCGACGTGGTTGAAGCGGGGGTTTCCCGCTGGGTAGAAGCGGTGCGCCATCAGCTCTGACCTCCCGGTGCAACCATCACTTTGCCGGCGATCCGGCCCACGGCCAGATTCTCGAGCGCATCACGGATCCCGTCGAGGGCGATGTCGTCCGGATCGATCAACAGCTCGCAGGGAAACCCGTCGGACGCCAGCATGTCGAGTGCCTTTTCGAAGCCGCCGAGGTCGTAGACGAACGAGCCGGTGACCGTCAGCTCGTTGAGGATCATCCGGTTGATGTCGAAGGTCGGATGGTCGATGCCGGCGCCGACCATGACGAGGATGCCGCCCCGGGCCACCTGACTGAAACCGGCTTCGATGGCCGAGCGGTGTCCCGAGCACTCCAGCACAACGTGCACCGCTCGCGTCGACTGGCGTTCGGGTTCCCAGGAGGGGAACACCTCGAGTTCGGACGGATCCAGGATCTCCTTGGCACCCAGCTTGGCCGCGAGCTCGCGCCGTCCCGGATGCGGCTCGACCACGGCGACGTCGTCGATGCCCATGGCCTGAAGGGCGGCGATGCTCAACGCGCCGATGGGGCCGGCTCCAAAGACCATCACACTGTCGCCCGGTTGCACGTTCGAGCGCGTGATGCCGTGCATGGCCACCGAGAGTGGTTCGGCCAGTGCCGCGTGCCGTGGCGGGAGGCCGTCGGGGAGGCGCAGGACGCCAGCGGCCCGGCACAAGATGTACTCGGCGAAGGCACCGTCGCTGTGGGTGCTCGTCATGTCGTTGCGGTTCTCGCACTGCGACGGCTTGCCCTCCAGGCAGCGCCGACACGTGCCACATCGGGGCGACGAACCGCCGACCACCAGCTCGCCCACCGACCAATTGGTGACGTCGTCACCGATGGCGGCGATCGCCCCGCTCCATTCGTGCCCCGCGATGACGCCCGGCGGCAAGCCCCACCCATCGCGCAGTTGGTGGATGTCGGACCCGCAGATGCCACAGGAGTGCACCCGCACGACGACTTCGTCGGGGCCCGGATGCGGCACCGGACGTTCCTCAATCGTGATGACCCCCGGCGACTGGTACACCGCCGCCGTCATGACCTCGGGCAAGAGCCCCCCCGATGTTGCACCTGACATGGGTGTCAGGTTACGCGTTCGCCCCGGCTTTGCCCATTGATTCCCGAATTTGGGGTGAAGAAAAGATGCGGATGACGTTTCTGCACTGACACCAGGGGCTTACTGCGGCAACGGCCTTGGCGGTCGTACGCTGGTGTAATGGCCCCTGGAAGCCTCAGCGCGTGGGCCGTTCTTTTCGGCGTCCAGCCGAGCGGAACTGGTTGGGTCGGTTGGGTCATCGTGGCCGTCGCTGTTGTCTTCATGGCCATGATCCTCGTCGGGGACTTCAGGCGGCGCATCTTGACGCGAATCGCCAAGTGGCGCTCGCGCCACCGGGACCGCACCAGTACCTAGGAATTCGCTTCCAACCAGGCGAGCCCTCCGCCCAAGTGGCGCAGGAACACGGGGAGTTCCCAGGCCAGTGGGAAGTGGCCGAGGGCGGTGTAGAAGGTGCGCGCCGCCCCGTCTTCGACGCACCAGGCCAGCGGAAACCCGCAGTCGGGCACCCGACCACCGGGCGTCGAGAGGTCGACCTGGCCGTCGGCCAGGCGCATGAGGACGTCGGCGTCGGGCCGGAGGTCTTTGAAGAGGTAGACCTCGTCGCGCCAGTCCCATTGCTGACCGATGTGTGCGGTGGCGGGATGGTCCTGGTCGACGACGTCGATGGCGAACTGCTGGGTCCACGGGTGGCCGTCGAAGCGCGCCCCGAGCATCGTGCCGTACTCGGGCCATGTGTGGTTGGCGTCGGTGGCGGAGTGGATGCCGAGCAGGCGGAGCGTGCCCTCACGCCACGAGGAGTAGATGGCCTCCTTCTGTTCGGGCGACCACGGGGTCTCGCCGATGGTGAAGAGGGCGAGCACGCGGGCCGCGGCGAGTACGTCGGGCGACACGTCGCGCACGTCGGTCACGGGCACCGGGCGGAGATCGGCCAGGTCGGCCAGTTGCGACAGTCCGACCGTGGCCTGACCCAAGGTGCCGTGGACGCCGGCGGGAGAGTCGACGTAGGGCGCCACCTGGGTGACGATGAGCATGTTCGCGGTCATGCGCGGAGTGTACGGCTGGTGCGCCTGCCTCGCCTGATGATCGAATGCACCAGCACCCGAACGAGGAGGACGACGTGAACGCAACCGACAACCCCGAGGTGACGGCGACCGTACTGGCCGAATTGGGATCGGCCACCCTGGGGGAGTCGGGCGGGCGCGCGGCCGACCGCCGTCTTCGCCCAGCCTGGACCGGCGCCCGGATCGCCGCCCCGGCCTACCCGGTGGGCTGTACGCCGGGCGACAACCTGGCGGTGCACGTGGCAGTGACGAAGGCGCCGGCGGGCAGTGTGCTCGTCGTCGACGTGGGACGGGTCGCCGATCGCGGCTACTGGGGCGAGGTGCTGACGACCGGAGCCGAAGCGGCCGGACTGGCCGGACTCGTGCTCGACGGTGGCGTGCGCGACGTCGCGGCGCTCGAGGCGCATCGCTTCCCGGTCTTCTCCTCGACCATTGCGCTGACCGGCGCCAGCAAGGACAAACCCGGAACGGTCGGCAGTCCCGTGCGAGTGGGAGGGGTCGAGGTCGCAGCGGGGGACTGGGTCGTCGCCGATGTCGACGGTGTGACCTTCGTGCCTGGGGCTGCGCTGGACGAGGTCGTCGCCGCCGGTCGGGCCCGCGAGGCGAAGGAGGCCGGCTTCTTCGAGGCGCTGCGTTCGGGCTCGTCGACCGTCGAGCTCCTGGACCTCGACGCCTCGCTGATCCGGGAGGGTGCCTGAGCCGAAGCCGGGGGCCCATCCGGGGACCTGATCCCTCGGCGGCGAGGTTGGCCAGGGTATTAGTAAGGCATAACTGATAAGGGTAGGCTTAGTAAATAGCCGATACCCCGCAGCCTCCCGTCGACGAGGTGGCTGGTGCCGTCCAGGCCGCCGTCCGCCTGCTGGTCCAACGCCTGCGCCAGACCGATGCGGTCGGGGGTGACCTCACGGCGTCGGCGACCTCGGCACTGGCGCGCCTCGACCGAAGCGGGCCGACCACGTCGACCGAGCTGGCCCGGTTGGAACGCATCAGCCCCCAATCGATCGGGGCGACGGTCGCCGCCCTCGAGGAGCGCGGGCTGGTGGCCCGCCAGGCCGACCCGGACGACGGCCGACGCGCCATCCTCTCGCTGACCCCTGCGGGAGAGGAGTTGCTGGGTCGACGCCGGAGCGCGTGGAGCGAACTGCTGTCGCACGCGCTGGCGAGCAACTTCACGCGTGCCGAGCTCAAGCAGCTCCAGGTCGCGGCTCCACTGATTGAGCGGCTGGCCGAGAGCCTCTGATGGCGGCGACGGAGACCAAGGACATCGCAGACGACGACGGCGCAGCATCCGAGCTCGACGACAGTTACAAGTGGTCCGCCCTGGCCAACACGACGGCTGCCACCTTCATGGCCGTGCTCGACGGCTCCATCGTCATCATCGCTCTGCCGGCCATCTTCCGCGGCATTCATCTCGACCCGCTGGCTCCCGGCAACATCGCCTTCCTGCTCTGGATGATCATGGGCTACCGCCTCGTGCAGGCAGTCTTCGTCGTCACCCTCGGCCGGCTGGGCGACATGTTCGGCCGGGTGAAGATCTACAACGTGGGCTTCGTCGTCTTCACCGTCGCCTCCATCCTCTTGTCGATCGACCCCTACTTCGGGAGCAAGGGGGCGCTCTGGCTCATCGGCTGGCGCTTCGTCCAGGCCATCGGCGGTTCCATGTTGATGGCGAACTCGGCCGCCATCCTGACCGACGCCTTTCCGGAGAATCAGCGGGGCTTTGCACTCGGGATCAACCAGGTGGCCGGCCTGTCCGGCCAGTTCATCGGGCTCGTGGCGGGCGGCCTGCTGGCGGCCTGGGACTGGCGGGCCGTCTTCTGGGTCAACGTGCCGGTCGGCATCTTCGGCACGCTCTGGGCGTACTGGCGCCTGCGCGAGGTGGGCACGCGCTCGGGGGGGCGCATCGACTGGTGGGGCAACGTCACCTTCGCGCTCGGCCTGGGCTCGATCCTGATCGCCGTCACCATCGGCATTCAGCCGTACCACGGTCACGCCATGGGGTGGACGAGCCCCGAGGTGCTGGCCCTTCTCTTCGGCGGTCTGGCCCTGCTGGCCGCCTTCGTCGTCATCGAGAGCAACGTGACCGATCCGTTGTTCCGTCTCAGCCTCTTCCGCATCCGGGCCTTTACGGCCGGCAACGTCGCCAGCTTCGCTGCCCGCCTGGGTCAGGGCGGGCTCCAGTTCATGCTCGTGATCTGGCTGCAAGGCATCTGGTTACCGCTGCACGGGTACACCTACAGCGAAACGCCGTTATGGGCCGGCATCTTCTTGTTGCCGCTCACGGCCGGCTTCCTGCTCTCGGGACCGCTCTCGGGACACCTGTCCGATCGCTACGGAGCCCGCGGCTTCGCCACGACCGGCATGGTGGTCTACGGCCTCAGCTTCATTGGGCTGCTGTTCCTGCCAGTGAACTTCAACTACGCCGCGTTCGCCACGCTCATCGCCATCAACGGGATCGGGATCGGCATGTTCAGCGCCCCCAACACGTCATCGATGATGAGCAGCGTGCCGGCCGAGTTCCGCGGCGTGGCCTCGGGCATGCGCTCCACCTTCCAGAACTCGGGCACGGCGCTGTCCATCGGCGTCTTCTTCTCGCTGATGATCACCGGCCTGGCCAGCAGCTTGCCGCGGACCCTTTCGAGCGGCCTGGAGAAGCACGGGGTGCCGGCGTCCGCCGCCCACCACGTGGCCTCCTTGCCCCCGGTCTCCTCCCTCTTCGCCGCGGTGCTCGGCATCAACCCGCTCCAGCACCTCCTGTCCATGGGCGGCGTCCTGGCTTCGCTGCCCGCCGAGGCCCAGCGCGCACTCACGGGCCGGGAGTACTTCCCCCACCTGCTCTCGGGGCCGTTCAGCGACGGCCTGACCATCGTCTTCGCCGTCTCGGCCGGCCTGGCCTTCATCTCTGCCATCGCCTCGTTCTCGCGGGTCCCCGGGCGCCCCGCACCGCCACGACGCAGCCCGCTGACGAGGGCGGGGCGGAGCGGGTCGAGGTCGGCGCCGGGCAAGCCGCCGGATCCGCTCCGGTGGCATGATGCGGCGGTGACCAACGAAGAGCAGGCAGTCGAGCGCATCGAGGTCCAGCGGACCATCCCGGCGGACGCGGCGAGGATCTTCTCGGTGTTGCGCGACCCGCGGGGTCACGTGGCCATCGACAGCTCGGGCATGCTCCAGGACTCCACGGGGGACCCGGCGAGCAGGGTGGGCGACACGTTCGTCGTCCACATGGACCGCGAGTCGCTCAACGACTTCCCCATGGGTCATTACGACGTCACCGTCGTCATCACGACCTATGAGGCCGACCGTGAGATCGCCTGGACGATTGAGGGCACCATCAAGCCGCCCATCGGCCACACCTACGGCTACACCCTCGAACCCGTCGAGGGCGGCACGCTCGTGACGTCGTACTACGACTGGTCACAGATCGCTCCGGAATGGCGCGAGGCCAACATCTTTCCGGTCATCTCCGAGCTGGCCGTGCGGGCCACCTTGGGCATTCTCGAGCGCACGCTCGCGCACCCGACGCCGCAGTGGTGACCTGACCCGGCTCCCCGGCGCTCAGCTGCAGTCGGCGCAGCGCCCGAGCAGGGCGAAGTGATGCGGATCGATGGTGAACCCGAACGTGGCCTGGGCAGACTTCGCCAGCCCCTCGAAGAGTGAATCCGGTGCCTCGATGAGCGTGCCGCACTGCTCGCACACGAGATGCCCGTGGACGGAGCGGGCCAGGTGGTACGTGGCCGGACCGTGGCCGAAGTGGGAGTGCACGACCACACCGAGCCGCTCGAGCTCCTCGAGGTTGCGGTAGATCGTCGAGATGTGGATTTCGGGATCCTCGGCCTGGACCTCCAGGGCGAGTTCCTCGGCCGTCCGGTGGCCCGGCGTGGCGAAGAGGGCACGCAGCAGGAGGCGGCGTGACGATGTGACGCGACCGCCCTGCTGGCGGACGAGCTCGAAGGCCTCCTCGAGCGTGTCGGCCTTGCCGAGACCGGCCTCGTGCGCGGGTGCGTGTCGGGTCACGGTGTCACCGCACCTCATGGTACCGAGGTGCCCTCGAACCCCTGGTCACCGCCTGGTGTCCCCGGCGACATCCGGGTGGGACGACTATTACGAATCATTCGCAATAGTCCTAGAGTGGCGTGCGACCGGCCGGGCGGGAGAGACGGGGGGTGTCGATGATGGCGAGGGCAGGCCGGATGGCGGCGCTGCGCAACGGGCTCACCCGGCGGGAGTGGGCCCGCGTCGGTGGCATGGCGTTGACGGTCCTGGTGCTGAACGCCCTGGGGTGGTCGCTGCTCCTGGCGGCGGTCGGTCATCACCTCCATGTCTCGCAGACGAAGCTCTTCGGGCTCGGTACCGGCGTTCTGGCCTTCACCTTGGGTATGCGCCACGCCTTCGACGCCGACCACATCGCGGCCATCGACAACACCACGCGCAAGCTGGTGCACGAGGGCCAACGACCCCTCGGCGTCGGCTACTTCTTCTCGCTGGGTCATTCCACCATCGTCTTCGTGCTGGCCGTGTCCCTGAACTTCGGGATCCGCGCCCTCAATCTCCAAGTCAGCCAGCAGTCGTCGGGTCTGCACTCGGCCACGAACATCGTGGGTACCAGCATCTCGGGGGCGTTCCTCTACCTGATCGCACTCCTGAACGTGTTCGTGCTGGCCTCCATCGTGGGCGTCTACCGGCGGATGCGCTCCGGTCGCTTCGACCACGAGGAGCTCGAGCGCCAACTGGACAAGCGGGGCGTGATGAACCGCGTGCTCGGTGGCTATGCCAAGCGGATCGACACCCCGTGGAAGATGTACCCCGTCGGTGTCCTCTTCGGACTGGGTTTCGACACGGCGACCGAGGTGGCGCTCCTGGTGCTGGCCGGTTCGGCTGTCGTGGGTGGGCTGCCCTTCTACGCGGTCGTATCGCTGCCGCTGCTCTTCGCGGCCGGCATGTGCCTCTTCGACACGCTGGACGGCTGTTTCATGAACTTCGCCTACGACTGGGCCTTCTCGAACCCGGTGCGCAAGGTGTTCTACAACCTGACCATGACCGGTCTGTCGGTGGCCGTGGCCTTCCTCATCGGCACCCTCGAGCTTCTCGGGCTCCTGGGGCAGGAGGCCGGGCTCAACTCACCTTTCTGGAACGTCGTCGAGCGCTTCAACATCAACACCGCGGGCTTCGTGATCGTCGGGCTGTTCGTGGCCACGTGGGCCGTGGCGCTGCTCTACTGGCGCTTGGCCCGGGTGGAGGAGAAGTGGAACGACGCGCTCGTCTCGGAACGGGCCGACGAGGTGGTCTCGGTCTGACGCGTTGCTTCGGGTCAGGTCAGGTCGGTGACGAGCCCAGGGTTTGAATGGCGGCCATGCCGACGACGGGCTGATTCAAGTGCAGACCACCGGCGGAGCCGAGGAAAGCGGCGTCACCAAAGCCGAACATCCCGCCGTCGCGTCCCACCAACCAATAGCCCAGCCCATCGGCGGTGCGTTCCATGCCGACAATGGGTGCGCTCAGGGGCAGTCCGCCGGTCGAGCCGAAATAACCGACGTTGCCGAAGCTGAAGATGCCACCGTCCGAAGCGACCAGCCAGTAGCCGCTTCCATTGGGGGCCGCCGCCATGCCCACGATCGGCTTCTGCAGCGGCAACCCTCCGGCGGAGCCGTCGAAGTGGGCGTCGCCGAACGAGAACACGCCGCCGTCCGAGGCAACGAGCCAGTACCCGTGTCCGTCCGTGGTGGATGCCATCCCGGCGATCGGTTTGTCGAGGTGCAATCCCCCCATGGAGCCGTAGAAGCCGGCGTCGCCGTAAGAGAAGATGCCGCCGTCGGACGCGACCAGCCAGTACCCCGCTCCATCGGGTGTCGGTGCCATGGCGACGATGGGCGCATTGAGGTGCATGCCGCCGGTCGAGCCGTAGAACACTGCGTCGCCGAAGGCGAAGATCCCGCCATCTGAGGCCAGCAACCAATAGCCGGCCCCGTTGGGCGTCGCCGCCATGCCCACGATCGGGGCATTCAGGTGCAGGCCGCCGGTCGAGCCGTAGAACGGAGCGCCTCCGTAGCTGAAGATGCCGCCGTCGCTGGCGACTTCCCAGTAGCCGGGAGGTCCGAGAGGGCCCACGTCCATGGCGAGGTTCGCGCTGCCGGTCAGCTGGTTGGCATCGGTCACCGTCACCGTGACGGGGTAGTCGCCCGGGAGCGTGGGCGTGCCACTGATGGTTCCGGAGGGGGTGAGCTGCAGGCCAGGTGGCAGTGACCCGGCCGTGATGGACCATGTGTAGGTGGCCAGCCCGCCAGTGGCATTCAGGCTGCTGCTGTAGGGGACGCCGACGGCGCCGCCTGGCAGCGTTGTCGTCGTCACGCTGGGTGGCGCGAGGAGCGTCACGATGACGCCGCCGCCGTTCGTTCCGCTGCCCCCGGCGACGCAGTTAGCCGGCCCAACGCAGTTCACGGAAACGAGATCCGAGACACCGGCCGGCACCGTTTGCGGGTTCCAGGCGGATCCGCCATCCGCGGTCTGGAGGATGTTCGCCCCGCCAACGGTGGTGCAAATGGCGGCGCTGATGCAGGAGACGGCAGACAGTGCAGTCGAACCCAGCGGGTCGCCAAGGTCGTTCCACTGGGCGCCGCCGTTGCCGGTCGACAGCACGCTGGAGCCGACGGCTAGGCAGCTCGCATCGCTCGAGCAGGAGATCCCGTTGAGCGCCGTCACTCCCGAAGGCACGGTCTGGTGCGACCAGTTGGCACCACCATCCGCCGAGCTGATGATGGCGGGGCCGCTGTTGGTCGCACCGAGAGCGATGCACGTCAGCGAATTCGGACACGTGATCGCGGACAGGCTGACGATGTCTCCGGGAATGGTCTCGGTGTTCCAGTTCGTTCCACCATTCGCCGTCCCGATGATGCTCGGCGCTCCGGATGGAGAAGTCACCGCTTGGCAAACCGACGTGGTCGGGCACGCCACGCCGACGATTGTCCCGGTGCCACTCGGGGCGGTCTCAGGAGTCCAGTTTGCGCCGCCATTGGATGTGCCGATGATGGCTCCGGTTGCGAATGGGCCGAATCCGACTGCGGTGCAAGTTGAATCACTCGGGACACGACAGGCCTTTCAATCCGCTGACCTGGATCGGGATCGATTGCTGTTCCCACGTCTTGCCTTGGTTGGCCGGACTCGCCACAGAGTCGATTGCAGCTGCCAGCCCCACACGGGCCTTCGCAAGAAACGGAATTGAATCTCGCCAGTACAAGCCGAAGGAGGATCTGTTCAGCCCACGCCGACTCCGTCGGCTGTTACCAATAAGAATCGATCCTGAGTCCCGGCAACGCCAGCTCCCTCCAACGGCGACACAGTCAAAAAGCGTTAGCGCATGAGACTCCGGTGAAGATCGACCGCATTGGACGGGAGGATTTGAGATACCCATGACGACCCATTTGTTGTCGATCCCACGGCATAAGGGGCGCTGAACTCCGGTTTGTTCCAACAGCAAAACAAGAGCCGTCGATGCAGCAAACAGCATTGAGTGAGGCACCCGACGGAACGACCCTGATCTGGCGATTGACCAAGTCGTCAGTCCGCCTGATTCGAAAAGCTGCGTCGCATGCGCCTGAACGGGATACACCAACGGCCACACAGTCTGTTGCGTCTCACACGAGACGGTTGACAGGGCGACTGCCGGGGCGTGTCTCAAACGTGACCAGTTGGTGCCGTTCTGGGTGCCACGAATATGGGGTCCCGTTCAGGACCCAATGGCGATGCAGCGGTTGTAACGTAGGCATGAGACGCTGCTAGCGAAGGAGACCAGTGGGTGAACTTGCGGCGACCAAGAGGTTCGTCGGTCGTTCTCAGAATGGTCGATCCACCACTGACAGCTGTCACACTGCCGTTACGCGCAGAGATTCCAGTTGTAAGAAACACGAACAGGCGGAAAACTTCCATCTGGACCAGGTTTCCGCCGTCTTGATTTGAGGATCCCAGTGTTACCGCCCGAGTAAGCAGACCGAGTCGGTAGGGCACGACACGCTGTGAAGGCCGAGACGCCTGCTGGTATGCTCCGCGGTTCCAAGTGGAACCGCCGTCATCTGGTGATAGCGATCGAGGGAACGTTGTTCCCGTTGTCGCCCACTGCAACGCAGGTGGTCGGGCCCGAACCCGAGTTGGGAGCGCAGGAGACTGCGCGCACGTTGACGAGTGGCGCGAACGACGCCGTCGTCTGCCATTGCGGCGTCGTCGCACCGGCAGGGGTGATAACCGCCGGTGTGCCGAAGACGCCGAGGGCAAGCGACGCCATGACGGCGCAGAGTGCCGAGATTGCAGAAATTCGTGCGACTTGCATTCGTTCCTTCCGCCTGGGAGTCCCACCACCGCGACAGCGCGCTGATGGCAACTCGCTCGCAGGTGGTATCTGCCCGTTTTTGGGCTGACCCCCGGAAGAGAACGGTCGTTACACCGCGCGAATTGTCGGAACGATGAGGTTCGGCGGCGTTCGACCCGCCAACACGTCGGCGACTCCTTGACATGCCAAGCGGCCCATTCGGGTACGCGTGCCGATCGTGGCACTACCGATGTGAGGAAGCAGTGTGACCCGCGGCGCCTTCAACAACCGGGGGTTCACCACCGGTTCGCCGTCGAACACGTCGAGCCCTGCCGCGTACAGCGTTCCGGCCTCGAGCGCGTCGACCAGCGCGTGCTCGTCGACGACCGGCCCGCGTGCTGTGTTGACCAGGATGGCCGTCGGTTTCATCTCGGCGAGCTCCGCCGCGCCGATCAGGTGACGGGTCGTGTCGCTCAACGGCACGTGCAGGCTGACGATGTCCGAGCGCTGCAACAGCTCGTGCAGGGACGCCACGTAGCCGGGTTCTCCGGTGTCCCGGCGCGTCGTATGCAGCACCTCCATGTCGAAGCCGGCCGCCCGTTTGGCCACGGCGCGGCCGATGCGGCCGTAGCCGACGAGGCCCAGTGTCGTCCCGAACGCGTCGCGGGCCAACCCGGTGTCGAACCCCCACCCGGTCCAGCGTCCCGCCCTGAGGTCCTCCTCTGCCTGGGTGCTCTGGCGGGCCGCCGCCAGGATGAGGAGAAAGGCCAGATCGGCCGTGGTGTCGTCGAGCACTCCCGGCGTATTGCACACCGCGATGCCGCACTCCTGGGCGGACGGGACGTCGATGTTGTCGTAGCCCACCGCCGCGTTGGCCACGACCTGCAGCCGACCCGTCTTGCCGGCTTCGAACACGGCCCGGTCCATGCGGTCGGTCAGGTGGCACACGATCCCATCGACCTCGGCCGCATAGCGGACCAGATCCTCTGATGAGGGGGCCTGCTTCGGCTCAATGAGCTCGTGCCCATCGTGCAGGAGGGGATCGGTCCCGCCCTCCGTCAGCCGGCGGGTGACGAGGACGCGGGCCACCTAGTGGGTGGTGTAGTTGATTTCGCCCGCACCCTTCACGCCAACGGCGAAGCAAAAGCAGTGGATGGGTGCGTGATCGCTGATGGGGCGAAGCGAGTGCACCTTGTCGGGTGGGATGTACACCAGGTCACCCTGGGCGATTTCCTTGTCCTCACCGTCGATGGTCATGATGCCCCGGCCGTTCATGACGTAATAGAACTCGTGGGTGGGGTGCGAGTGGGGGTCGACCAGGCCACCGCCCGGGACCTCGAACTCGTTGACCAGTTCCAGGTAGCCGCCGTCGGTGATGTCCTTGAATTCCTTGGACTCGATCATCCACCAGACAGGAACGGTGCCGTTGTGCTCGACGACTGGCGCCTTGTCCTCAATGCTGCGCACGTCCATTCTCGGGCCCTCCCAACCTTTCCTAGACTGACTCGGGTGTCAGGTTACGCCAAAGCCGTCGTCCCCGAACCTCTGCGAGCCGACGCCTGGGCGCCGTTCGGCTGGATCCCCGTCGCGGACACCGATCCGAACGACGGCGCCGAGCGCATGACCTTCCAGTGGGAGGACGCCCACGTGAACCTGATCGGTCACGCCCGGAGCGAGGTGCCCCAGCTGGCCCACGGCCTGGGCTGCGAAATGCTGTTCCGCCACGACACCCACACCCAGGCCCTGATGGCGTTGGACGTGCCCGCCGTGATCGCGGTGGCCCCCGCCGACGTGGACTTCGAGAATCCGGACCAGGTCGAATCGATCCGGGTCTTCCGCCTCGAGCCCCTCGAGCCGTTCGTGCTGCGCCGGGGCACCTGGCACTGGGGCCCGTTCCCCGTCGCGGCGGACGAGGTGCGGCTCTACAACGTGCAGGGTCTCCGCTACGCCGAAGACAACCGGTGCATGGACCTGGCCGCCAAGGGCCTGTCGGTCGAGGTGGATCTGTCGTGAACAGACCGGTACGTGCGGAGATCAGTCTTGGAGCTTGACGACGCAGAACAGGCGGAGGTCATCTCAGCCACGGTTGCCGACCTGCTCGGGGCAATCCGAGCGACCGAGTCGGGACCGGCGGAGGACGGGCGTCGTACGTTCACGACGATCAGCCCGCAGTGGTGGTTCGGCGGCCGTACCTTCGGCGGCATGGTGGTGTCGCAGGCCCTGAGCGCGGCGCTCCATACGGCGCCTCCCGGCTCCGACATTCACTCCCTGCACGGCTACTTCCTTCGCCCCACCCCTCCCGGCGCCACGACGGAGCACCGGGTCGAGCCGATCCGCGATGGTCGCTCGTTCTCGAGCCGGTCGGTGGTCAGCGCGGTGGACGGCAAGGAGACCTTTCGCATGAACTGCTCCTTCCATGCTCGCGAGCAGGGAGACGAGTACCAGCTGGCGGCCGTCCCGGGCGTGCCGCGCCCGGTGGACATCGAGGGCTTTGAAGCGCCGTTTCCCTTCGACATCCGTGAGCTCGGGCACACCGAGCAACGCTCGGACGGGACGTACCTCTCCACCCGGCGCTGCTGGTTCCGGACCAGGGAACCGCTTCTCGACGACCCCGCAGTCCACGCCTGTGTCCTGGCCTACTTCTCGGACATGACCGGGGCCGCCTTCCGCCCGCTCAGCCTGGGCGTGTGGGGCACCCACACGGACACCAGCCTCGATCACGCCTTGTGGTTCCACCGGCCCTGGCGGGCGGACTCCTGGAGCTTGTTCGATCTGCACGCACTGGTGAACGCCGGCGGGCGTTCGACCATCCGGGCCACGATGCACGGTGAGGACGGCACGCTGCACCTGAGCATGGCGCAGGAGCTGCTCATCCGTGAGCTCGACGAGCCCATGGTCATGCCCAAGACGCCGCCCTGGCTGCGGCGTGCGGCGGAGGAGAAGCGGGGACGAGAGGAGGGGCCCGATGGGTCTGCTTGAGGGACAGTGCGCCGTGGTCACCGGGGGTGGCTCGGGTATCGGCCGGGCCACCTGCCGGCGGATGGCCGAGGAGGGAGCGCGGGTCGCGGTCTTCGACGTCGACCTCGATTCGGCCGCCGCCACGGCCAAGGAGATCGACGGCTCCTGGTACGCGGTCGACGTGGGGGACGTCGAGGCGGTGCAGGCGGCGGTCGACGCCGCGGCGGCTGATCTCGGTGGCCTGTCGATCATCTACAACAACGCAGGCACGTCCGCCTTCAACAAGCTGCACGAGCTCGATGTGGCCGAATGGGACCGCGTCCTGCGGGTCAACCTGACCGGTGTGTGGGCCGGCATTCGCGCCGCCGCGCCGCACATGTTGGCCGCCGGCCGCGGGTCGATCGTCAGCACCGCCTCGATCAGCGGGACCAGACCGGCGGCGGGCGAGGGACCCTATTCGGCCAGCAAGGCGGCGGTGGCCGCCCTGACCGCGTCGGCGGCCCTCGAGTACGCGCCGGCGATCCGGGTCAATGCCGTCTCGCCGGGGATGATCCGCACGACCATGACGGCACCGTGGTTCGAGTTCATGCCGGACCAGGAGGGCCGTTTCCAGCGCGACACGCCGGTGGGCCGGGTGGGCGAGCCCGAGGACATCGCGGACGTGGTCGTCTTCCTCTGCTCTGACCTGGCCCGTTTCATCACCGGGCAGAACCTGGTCGTCGACGGCGGACTCACCCTGCACGGCTCGGGCGTGGACACCATCTTCGACAAGGTCTTCAAGCAGCGTTAGACGCCGTTTCTGCGTCGGTGCCGGATGACGCCCCCCGTGCGAGTCCGGCGGACGCGGCGGGGTGTCCCGCCACGGCGGCAAGTCAGCGGACGATCTCGACCAGGAGCACCCAGGCGTTGTAGACGGCGCCGGCAATGCCGAGGATCGTCATGGGCACGAGCCAGTAGAGCCCGCCGCCCCAGTGCGCGGTGAGCGAGATGCCGGCGAGCAGTGCCGGCACGGCGCACACCGCGGTGGCGCTCATGCGCGACACGAGCCAGAGCAGCGGGTCACCCTGGCGCGTGTGCTTGTACTGGAGCTGACTGCGCAGGATCAGAAACTGGAGGGGAATGACACCGATCAGGATTTCGATCCCGAGCGCCCGAACGTTTTGGGGTACCAGCACCAGCGCCGACGCGTACAACACCAGGAGCAGTGTGCCGAGGGTCTCGGCGGCCCGGTGGGGCAGGAAGGTCGGGCCCTTGACGATCTTGTCCAGATTGAGGGAGACGGCCACGAAGAGCAGGCCGGTGAGGGCGGCCGTCGCTCCCACCATGGCGCCGAAATAGGGGATCCAGCCGGCGGTGTCGTAGGCGTGCACAGGCCTCGCCGGGACTAGGCGTTGGGGTCGAAGAGGGCCCGGTAGACCATGGTGGTCATCGTCTCGAGCGCGGTGGCGTCGATGGGCTGACCGACGAAATCGCGCAGGTAGTGGAAGCGGTCGAGCATGGCCAGGGTGGCCATGCCGGCGGCTTCGGGATCGATGATGTGGCCGGAGGAATCCGGTCCGATCTGTTTGCTGAGCGCACCCGACATGGCGGTGAAGGTGCGACGCACCATGTCGACCAGTTCGGGATCGGCCGTGGCCAGATCGGTCCAGATGCGGAAGAGGGGCGCGTAGTTGGTCCAGAGCTCCGAGTAGGCCTCCACCCACCCGAAGACGTCCTCCCACTCGGGCGGCGCGTCCTGGACGGGCAGCGCGTTGAGGGTGTCGTAGAGGGACTGCGACTCGTTGGCGGCCTCGGCCACCAGGGCGCGCAGCAGGTCCTCCTTGTTCGAGAAGTACAAGTAGAAGGTGCCGTGCGAGGTCTTGGCGATATCGACGATGTCGTTGACCCGGGTGGCGTGGTAGCCCCGCTTGTCGAACGCCACCATGGCGGCATTGAGCAGCTTGCGCATGGTGCGGCGGCCCTGACTTCGCAGGACCCGCTTGCTGGCGGGGGCGCCGATGGCGTCGTTGGTCTCGTTCTCGGCGTTGGCGTCGGTGGCGGCGGCGTCGCCCGAGCCGCTGGCGGTGCCACCGGCGGCGCCAGCGCGCTGAGCGGCCGGGGCAGGCGCCTTGGAGCTGCCCACTTTGGCGGCGCTCGGTGGCCGGCCTGACCCCTTGGTGGGGGTCGCCGGGTCACGTCGGACTCTCGGCGATCCCATGCCCGGTGCATGGTAGTGCTGGGCATGTCCGAAATGGCTAACCTGACACGATGGTCAGGTTTGGCAGGGGCCAAAAACGAGGCTGGACCAGGGACCTTCTATGAAGACGGCCATTTTCACCCTCGTTTCATGACCCTTGCCACCCCCTCGCCGGCCCGACCGGTCGTGACCTCGCTGACCGACGCGGTGGCGCAGAATGTCCGCCCGGGGGACAGCGTGCTCGTGATGATGGGGCACAGCCGGTGGACGGCGGCCGCCCGGGAGCTGGCTCGCCAGTTCTGGCGCACCGATCCGCAGTTCACCCTGATCATGACCAGCCTCGGGGCGCTCGGCGCCGCCTATTTCCGCGGTGGGCTGCTGAAGAAGGTGATCACCGCCTATTCGGGGAACAGCTTCCCGACGTACACGCCCAACCCGATCTTCCGCCAGGCCTACGAGTCGGGCGAGGTCGAGGTGGAGCACTGGTCGATCCTCACCCTCTCGCAGCGCCTGGAGGCGGCGGCCCGAGGCTTGCCCGCCGCCGTCACCGGCTCGTTGGTCGGCTCGTCGATGTCCGAGAACGAGGCGTTCGCCGTGGTCGACTCGCCCTTCGGTCCGCTCGGGCTGCTCGAGCCCCTCGTCCCCGACGTGGCCCTCGTACACGCGGCGGCGGCTGACCCCGCCGGCAACCTGGTGCTCAGCGAGCCGCTGCTCGACGGGGTGTGGGGGGCGTGGGCCGCCCGCCGCGGCGTCGTGGCCACCGTGGAGCGGGTCGTCGACGACATCGAGGGCCTGGGGCATCGGGTGAAGATCCCGGCCCACCGGGTCCTGGCCGTCGCCGAGGCCCCCTACGGGGCCCACCCGGGAGGCTGTTACGCGCCCGGGCTCCCGGTGCGCAGCTACGGCGAAGACATCGCCCACTGGAGTGCGGTGGCCGAGGCGTGCCGTCAGGGTGAGGTCGACGACTACATCGAGGAGTGGATCCTCGGGCCGACGACGCACGAGGACTACCTGACGTTGATCGGCACCGACCACCTGCTGTGGCTGGAGGGCCGGTCGGATCCGCTGTCGTGGAAGGCCGACGCCGACGCCAACCCCGTCGTGGAGGACGTCTTCGTCACGCCATGGGAGCAGGCGGCCGCGCTCGGGGCGCGTGAGGTCGAAGCCGTGGTGGCCGAGGTCTCGGCGGACGCCGTGCTGGCCGGGGCGGGCGTGGCCAACCTGTCGGCCTGGGTGGCGGTGGCGCGCGCTCGGGCGGCCGGGAGCGCTGTGGTGTTGACGGCCGAGCTCGGTCTCTGGGGCTACCAACCCACACCGGGCGACCCCTACATCTTCAACCAGCGGGTCTTCCCCTCCACGCCCTTCCTCTCCGACGCCTCGACCGTCCTCGGCATGGTGATCGGGGGGCCCGGGACACGCACGGTGGGGTGCCTCGGGGCGGCCGAGGTGGATCGGGACGGCTCCTTGAACTCGACCCAGCTGGCCGGCGGCCGTTTCCTGGTGGGATCGGGGGGCGCCAACGACGTGGCCAGCCGGGCGACCGCGTGCGTGGTCATCACGCTGGCCCGCCCGGAGCGCTTGCCCGAGACGGCCGGTTACGTGACCTCGCCGGGAAACCGGGTGGTCAGCGTGGTGACCGACAAGGGCGTGCTGCGTCGCGACGACCTGACGCTCCGCCTGAGCGCGGTCCCGGCGGGGGAGGGCAGCCTGGAGGACCGGGTGCGCGCGTTCGTCGGTGCGTGCGGGTACGAGCCTGAGCTGGCGCGCCGGGTCGAGGAGCTGCCGGTGGTCCGCCACGACGAGGTGCTCGCCTTGCGCGACTTCGATCGCCGGCGATTGTTCCTGGACTGATCGGCCGGCCGACGACTTTGACAGCGGTGATGTAACTGGGGTGAGTTGAGAGCGAGCGAAGAGGCACTACGAAGTCGAGCAGTACGTGAAACGAGATTTCCGAGAGGCGAGAGCGAGCGACACGGAACGGGTCGTTCGAGACATCGACGGAGACACCGTCGACACAAGGGGTGAAAAGATCAAATGCAGGGCCGGAAGTACAGTGACCGGCATCCCGGGGGGGATGCCCGACGACGGACGAATGGGGACCGAATGCGAGTCAGTCAGGGGATCAAGGCGCTCGTCGCCACCGCGTTCACGGGTGGGTTGGTGGCGAGTGCGCTTGCCGTCGCACCCGCGGGCGCGGGTGCAGCGAGCACCAGCAACGCGCCGGGGGTGACGTCGAACTCCATCACGGTGGGAACGATCTCGACCCAGACCGGCCCGATCGCCTCGAACTTCAGCTCGCTGATCTACGGGGAAAAGGCGTACTACCAGTACATCAACGCCCAGGGCGGCGTGAACGGGCGCAAGATCGACTACAAGTACGCCTTGGACGACGGCGGCAACCCGACGACGTTCAACCAGCTGGCCAACACGCTCATCAACCAGGACCACGTCTTCGCCGTCACGGGAGTGGCAACGGCCTTCTTCTCTCCCAATATCTTCGTCGAGGCGGGCATGCCGACCTACGGCTACAACGTCACCGGCAACTGGGCCGGCCCAAAGAACTTGTTCGCCGCGGGCGGTTCGGTGCAGTACTACCCGGCTGAGGGACCGATCGTCGGCTACGTGTCCAAGCAGACCAAGTCGCCCAAGATCGCCTTCGTGGCCTACGGCGTGGCGGCCTCATCGGCGGCCTGCCAGGCGGGCGCTTCCGCGTTGTCGTCCAACGGGTTCCAGGTGGTCTACACCGACTTCAAGGTCAGCTACCCGGGGACCACCGTGGCCACCGACGTGCAGCGCATGAAGCAGGCCGGCGCCAACATGATCGTCAGCTGCATGGACGTGCAGGGGAACATCACCATGGCCCGAGCCGTGCAGCAGTACGGCCTCAAGGCCACCCAGCTCTGGTTCAGCGGCAACGACCAGAGCACGCTGCAGCAAAACAAGAGCCTCATGCAGGGCGTCTACTTCAGCATCGCCCACGTCCCCTACACGTCGCCCACGTCGATCTACCCGGGCCTGAAGCTGTACCTGACCCAGATGCAGAAGTACGAGCCCAAGTACGTCAACGACGAGATCGCCATCCAGGGTTGGGAGTCGGCTGCACTCTTCGTCCAGGGGGTGAAGATGGCGGGCAACAACCTGACCCAGGCCAACGTGATCAAGCAGGACAACTCCCTTACGGCGTTCACCGCCGGCGGGTTGACCGTTCCTACGAACTGGAAGAGCGCCGGCCACTCCGGCCACGCGCCGCCCTACTGCGGCGCCTACATCAAGGTCGTGGGCACCAAGTACGTGGCGACGCTGAACAAGGGCAAGAACGTGTTCGTCTGCTTCCAGTCGATCAACCCGAACAAGCCCCCCGTCTACCCGCTGCCTGCCGGCACGCCCGCTCCGGCCTGATCGGCCGGGCGGGATAGGACCAGGGCTCGAGCGGACACGGGCGACCGGACACGACAATGGAGACGTTCTTCGATTTTGCGGCCCCGGGGGTGCAACAAGGGTGCGCGTATGCCCTGGTGGGTATCTGCCTGGTTCTCACGTATCAGGCGACCGGTGTGTTCAACTTCGCCTTCGGGGCGCAGGCCTTCGCTTCGGCGTTCGTCTTCACCTATCTGACCCAAATCCACAACTGGGGGGGTTTCGAGGCTTTCCTGGTCTCGGTGGTGGTGCTGGGGCCGGTGATCGGCTACGCCTTCGACCGGTTGTTGTTCCGCCACATCGCGAACTCCAATTCGGTGGCCAAGATGGTGTGCAGCCTGGCCCTCCTGGTCGGGATCCCATCGCTTTTGCCGGTGATCTTCGGGCCCCAGGAGAGCGATGCCACGGCCACGATCCTGCCGTTCTTCAACCCGAACGTCGTCTACTTCACCCTGTGGGGGACCCCGATCAACGGCATCTACCTGTCCATCATTTCGGTGACAGTGGTCGTGCTGATCGGGTTGACGATCCTGCTTCGCTTCACCCCGCTCGGGCTGCAGATGCGCGGTGCGGTGGAGAGCCGGCGCCTGGTCCAGCTCGACGGGGTCAACGCAGACGGCGTCGTGGCCGTGGCCTGGATCGTGTCCAGTTTCATGGCCGCCCTCGCCGGTGTCGTGCTGGCGCCCGTCTTTGGGCAGTTCAATGCCGAGGACTACGTCACGCTGACGGTGACGGCGATCGCCGCCGCGGTGTGGGCGACGCTGCGGTCGCTGCCCATCGCGGCAGGGGTCGGGTTGCTGATCGGCGTGGTCACCACGGTGCTGCAGGGCTACATCCCGCCTGACAGCCTCTTCAACGCGGCGGTGGTGCCCTCCTTGCCCTTCATTGTCATCGTGGTGGCGTTGCTGTTCCTTCCCGGCCTGCGCAACCTGGACTCGAGCCGTGATCCACTGGCCACGATCGACCCACCACCACCGCCGATCGCGGCGACGACGCGGGCACCCACCATGAACCGGATCATCCGCGTCCTGTGGTGGGCGATCTTCGCGGCCTTCTGCATCTCGATGCTGACGTGGATGCCCGACGCGTGGGCCACGGTCTTCAACAACGGCATCACGTACTCGATTGTGCTGTTGTCGATCACGCTGATCACTGGGATGGCCGGACAGCTCTCCCTCTGTCAGGCCACCCTGGCCGGGGTGGGTGCGTTCACGGCGGCCCAGCTGGCCAACCATCTCGGGTTGAACCTGCTGGTGGGCGGGTTGGTCGGGGCCGCCCTGGCCGCGGCGGTCGCCGTGATCCTGGCTCTCTTGTCGCTGCGGCTGCGCGGCCTGGGCCTGGCCCTGATGACCCTGGCGGCCGCTCTGGCCTTCGACGCCACCTTCTTCAACGAGACCTCGATCTCCGGCGGGCAGGAGGGCGTGAGCATTCAGGCCAAGTGGCTGGGCACCACTGCGTTCTTCGGCTTCGACGGCCACGCCATGTTCCTGCTCTCGCTGGGCGTGCTCATCGTCGCCGTCATCGTGGTGCTCATGGTTCGCAAGGGCACGGTGGGCCGCAACCTGGCCGCCATGCGCGGCAGTGAGACGGCCACGGCGGGACTCGGCGTGAACCCCTCGTGGCAGCGGATCATGGTCTTCGCCTTGTCGGGCGCCATTGCCGGGATCGGCGGCCTGCTCCACAGCATGGAACAGCAGGTGGTGTCGCCGACGGACTGGAACGCCGACATCTCGTTGGTCCTGGTCGTGTTGGTGGTGACGACGAGCGTCACCACGGTGGAGGGGGCGATCCAGGCTGGCATCGGGTTCTTCGTGACCGAGCAGATCCTGACCACCGTGCTGCCGGCGCGCATCGGCGCCTCCAGCCTCACGGTGGTCCTGTTCGCCTTCGGCGCCCTCACCTATGCCGCCCATCCCGAGGGAGTGCTCGAGTACCAGAAACGCCGCTCGACGCTCCGCTTCGAGAAGCTGTTGTTCCCGCGCGAGGTGGCACAGTTGGAGCTCAACGCGCAGGCGCCGGCCATGTCGACAGGAAGCGTCAATGGCTGAACAAGCGCTCCTCAGCCTGCGCGGCGTGTGCAAGTCCTTCGGTGGGATCCAGGCGGTCCACAGCATCACGTTCGACGTGCATCCGGGCGAGAGCATCGGCCTGGTCGGACCGAACGGCGCCGGCAAGACGACGCTGTTCAACTGCGTCTGCGGACAGTTGCGGCCCGAGGAGGGCGACATCGTCTTCGACGGGACGGAGCTGATCCCGCTGCCCACGTTCAAGCGGGCCCGTCTCGGCATCGGACGCACGTACCAGCGGGTCGAGGTCTTCACGGACATGTCGGTGCGCGACCACCTGATGGTGGCCGAGCGCGCCCGGCGCGGCGAAGGCCGGCTCTGGCGCGACCTGCTCAACATGAGCAATCCGACGCCCGACGAGGTGGAGCGGGTGCAGGCCACGCTCGAGCTGGTGGGCATCACGCACCTGGCCGACATGTCCGTCAACGCCCTCGGCCTCGGGAACTGCCGACTGGTCGAGCTGGCCCGGGCCCTGGCGGCCGAGCCGAAGATTTTGCTGGCCGACGAACCCTCGTCGGGCCTCGACCTGCACGAGACGGCCGAGGTGGCCCAGGTGCTGCGGACGGTCCAACGCGAGCGGGGTACGGCCGTCCTCCTGGTCGAGCACGACCTGGCCATGGTGGCCGACGTGGTCGACCGGGCGGTCGTCATGGACCTCGGCGCCATGCTGGCCGAGGGCACGTTCGACGAGGTCATGGCCGACCCGGGGGTCCGCAACGCGTACCTGGGGCAGACGGGGTGACCGACACCGGCGCGGCGCGGCCGCAGGCGGGTGACGTCCTGGCGCTGCGCAATGTCTCTGCGGCCTACGGGCCCTACCGCGCTCTCTTCGATGTGTCGTTCACGGTGCCCGACGGTGGCGTCGTGGCGCTGGTCGGCTCGAACGGGGCGGGCAAGTCCACTGTGGCCCGGACGGTCACCGGACTGGTGACCGCGTCGTCGGGCCAGGTGCTGTTGTCCGGCGAGGACGTGACGATGCAGCCGGCCTACAAGATCGCCCGGCTCGGCATGGCGCACGTGGTCGAGGGTCGCGGCGTCTTCTCCACGTTGACCGTGGAGGAGAACCTCACGCTGGCCTTCCGCCAGCGGCAGGGTCGCGGCAAGCTCAAGGAGAACTTGGAGCGGGCCTACACGGCCTTCCCCATCCTCGGCGAACGGCGGCGCCAAATGGGCGGCACGCTCTCGGGCGGACAGCAACGGCTGCTCTCCCTGGCCAAGGTGCTGGTGGTGCCGCCCAAGGTCCTGGTGGCCGACGAGCTCTCTCTCGGCTTGGCCCCGGTGGTGGTGGACCAGGTCTACGAGGGCCTGGCCCAGATCAACACGAACGGCACCGCGATCGTCGTGGTCGAACAGCAGGTAAACCGGGTGCTCCAGCTCGCCACCTGGGCGGTCGTGCTGAACCACGGCACGGTCTTCTACGAGGGCGAGCCGGCCGGGGCCAACGACGCGGTCGAGTCCCTCATGGCCCGCCGCGAGCAGGCTGCGTCCGCGGGCGCAGCCGAGGTCGACGCCGAGTCCTGAGCCGGGCCGGCCACAACTGAGGAGAGGACACATGGGAGAACCGGTCATCGTTGACGTCGTGCGCACGGCCTTCGGCAAGCGCGGGGGAGCCCTGGCCAATTGGCACCCGGCCGACCTGTTGGCCTTTGCGCTCACCTCGCTGCTCGAGCGGACGGGGGTCGACCCCGAGCGCATCGACGATGTCATCGGCGGTTGTGTGACCCAGGCGGGCGAGCAGAGCACCAACGTCACTCGCAACGGTTGGGTGTCGGCCGGTCTGCCCCAGAGCGTGCCGGCCACGACGGTCGACCGCCAGTGCGGTTCGTCACAGCAGGCGGTCCACTTCGCAGCGGCCGGCGTGGCCGCGGGCCACTACGACATGGTCGTGGCGTGCGGCGTCGAAGTCATGAGCCGGGTGCCGATGGCCTCCAACGCCCGGGGCGGGACGGGGCCGTTTCCTCCCTCGTTCCTCGAGCAGATCGACGGTCGACTGTGGACGCAGTTCCGGGTGAGCCAGGTCCTGGCCGACCGCTACGGGATCACGCGGGCGGAGATGGACGCCTACGCGCTGGCCTCGCACGAGCGGGCCGCGGCGAGCTGGGACAGCGGGCACTTCGAGCGGGAGGCGCTGGCCGTCCCGATCAAGGGGGAGGACGGCACTCTCACCGGCGAGTTCCTGCGCAGCGACGAGGGCATCCGGCGCGGCTCGACGATAGAGAAGCTGGCCGCGTTGCCGGCGGCCCAGAACTGGGAGCCCGACACGGCGCCGGACATCACGGCCGGCAACGCGTCACAGACCACCGATGGCGCGGCCGCCATGCTGGTGGCCGACCGGGAGGTGGCCGAGGCGCTCGGCCTGCCGATCCGGGCCCGCTTCAAGCACTTCGCGGTGGCGGCCGACGACGCGGCCATCGTCCTCTCGGCCCCGGTCCCGGTGACCCACAAGCTGTTGAAGCGCTCGGGTATGACGGTCGACGAGTTCGACGCGGTCGAGTGCAACGAGGCCTTCGCCGCCATCGCCCTCATGTGGCAGAAGGAGTTCTCCTACGACATGGAGCGCTTCAACCCCCGGGGCGGGGCCATCGCGATCGGACACCCGCTGGGGGCGAGCGGGGTGCGCCTGATGGGGACGCTGCTCAACCACCTCGAAGCCACCGGCGGGCGCTACGGCTACCAGACGATGTGTGAGGGCGGTGGCCAGGCCAACGGCACCGTCATCGAGCGGCTGGGCTGACCCCTTCGGTTTCGGCTTGCGCCGCGGCCTGGCGGGCCGCCAGGAGCGGGTGGACCTTCTTGGTCACGATGATCCACTCCACCAGGAACGTGAGTCCCGGGATGAGTCCGGCGGCGAACATCAGGATGATCCAGGGCACATGCAGGCGCGCCTTGAGCGCGAGCAGCCCGGCCATCACCAGGTAGACGATGTAGAGGTACCCGTGGCCGACGCCGAAGATGGCGAGTTCGATCTTGTAGCCGCTGCCCTGGATGTAGTGGAGCCCCGTGAAGACGAACAGCGGGATGATGAGAACGCCGACGATGTTGGCCATCACCTGATAGCGGAACAGCGCGCCCTCGAGGCCCTTCCCCAAGAATCGTTTCACTGCGGTCGCCGGGCCACGACGGTCTCGGTGTTGCGCCACGTCTTGGGTCCCTTGGCCGCGAGCTCGGCCAGCCGGGCGTTGTAGGCGGCCAGCTCGGGGTCTTCTTCAGTGCTCACGGTGGGGGGCGGGGGTGCCGGTGCGTCGGTGGCCGTGGCGGCTGCGGTGGGATGCACGGCGGATGGTCCTCCTGTGTCCTCTTGGATCTGGCGGAGCATGCCCTTCAACCCGACGGTGTCGTAGTCGGTGTGCAACAGGAGCCACCAGAACGCGATGCCCAACAGTCCGAAGACCGGCCACATCACCGAGTAGAGGTAACTGAGTTGGTTGCCGTCGGCGGCCCGGTTGATCTGCCACCAGGCCGCCACGGCACAGCCGGGCACGAACACCAGCGCGGCCACGTGCAAGGACATGGCTCGCCGGGAGAACCATCGTTCGCGCACACCTGAATCGTATCGGTCCCCGAGCGGGAGCTGGGAGGCGCCCGCCGCAGGTCGCAGTGTGTTTCCCCAGGGCCGGCACTCCAGGCAGGAGCGGCGCGAGGGGGTCACGGCGGCCCAACGGGCGACGGGAGGCGACCACTAGCCTGACGCCATGGCCCCGCCGCCCGACACGCGTCCGGAGCCCCCGTACGTGGGCGGCGAACGGGACACGCTGATCGGCTTCCTCGACTACCAGCGGGCCACACTGCTGTGGAAGTGCGCCGAGGTCGGTTCCGAAGATCTGGTGCGACGAGCCGTGCCGACGTCGAACCTGACCCTCATCGGCATTGTGCGCCATATGACCCTCGTCGAGTGGAGCTGGTTCGAGGAGCGCTTCGCCGGTCTCCCCGTCCCGCCCCCGATCTCCATGGACGACGACGTGGACGCGGACTTCAACGACCTGGACCCGGCGCAGGTCGAGCAGGATTTTGCCCGCTTCGGCGGCCAGTGCGCCCTGAGCCGGACCATCACCGCGGCGGCGGACCTCGACCAGCTGGCGACGACGACGCGCGATCCCCTCACCCTGCGCTGGATCCTGGTCCACATGATCGAGGAGTACGCACGCCACAACGGGCACGCCGACCTCTTGCGTGAGGCGATCGACGGAGCCGTCGGGGAGTGACCGACACCCTGCCGGGGACGATCTCCACCGTGCACGGGTACGACCTCCCGGTCGGGCGCGACGAGGTGTGGGAGCAGATCAGCGCGGTGGACAACTACCGGAGCTGGTGGCCCTGGCTGCGCCGCTTCGACGCCGAAGCCTTGGCCGCCGGCGCGGAGTGGCGCTGCGAGGTGCAGCCACCACTGCCCTACGTCGTGCGCTTCCGGGTGGCGATCGAGAAGGTGGATCCGCCGGCGCTGGTGCACGCACTGGTTCTGGGCGATGTGGTGGGCGACGCCACGCTGGAGCTCGAGGAGGCCGACGGCGGTTGCCGGGCCGTGCTCTCCAGCGCATTGGCCCCGGGGAACTCAGCCCTACGCCTCGTCTCCCGTTTTGCCGGCCCGCTGGCCCGCTTCGGGCACGACTGGGTGCTCGATTCGGGGGCCCGCCAGTTCATCGCCCGCGCCGCGCCGCCGCGGCCGGTCGACTAATCAGTCATCCGTGAAGTTCTCCATCCGCCAGATCCTGGCCTCCGCGGTCGGCGCGGTCCTGGCTGCCCTGATTGCGTCGGCCTTCGGGGTCAAGGGCACCGTGGTCGGGGTGGCCATCGGATCGGTCGCCGCGACGATGGGGACGGCGTTGGTGGCGCAGTCCATTGAGCGGGGCCACGAGGCGGTCAAGCAGGTCGTGGTCCGGGCGCCCGAAGATTCGGTCCTGCGCAAGCTCGGCGCAACGGCGGTCGGGGGCGAGACCCTGGCCAATGTGGGCGATTCGTCCACGCCAACGGAGGCGGTCTCCTCGGCCACGCCATCGGCGGCCACCGACGAGACGACGCAGATGGACGGGTCTGCCTCACCAGCGGAGCGGACCGAACAACTGGAGGCCACGGCGGTGGCGGGGTCACCCGCCGCCCAGCGCCTCACGTCATCGGCCTCGACCGCCCCGGTCACTTCGCGGCGCTTCACGTGGAAGGCCATCGCCGGTACCGCGGGCGTCGTCTTCCTGGTGGCGCTCCTCGTCGTGACGGGAGTCGAGCTGATCGCCGGCAAACCGCTGTCGTCCATCTTCGGACACGCGGGAACCGGCACCTCGCTGGGCGGCGTCTTCAACAACGCGCCCCCGCCAGCGTCGTCGACGACGACCACGACGAGTTCGTCGAGCAGCACGACGACATCGACCAGTTCGAGCACGACCACGAGCACCACTCAACCTTCGTCGTCCACTACGAGTAGCACGAGTGGCGGTGCGACCACCACGACGTCGACGCCTGGCGGTTCGACCACGACGACGAATCTCGGCGCGACCACCACGACGTCGGACCCATCGCCGACGACCTCGCCCAGGACTTAGTGCGTCACCAGCCCTTGAACGCCGCCGGCCGGCGCTCGACGAAGCTGGCCACCCCCTCCTTCATGTCGAAGGTGGTCGTGACGAGCTCCTGGGCCAGGGCCTCGTCGTGGAAGGACGTGGTCCGGTCGACGTCGAGCGCCCGGTTGGTCAGCCACTTGGCCATGCCGATGGCCTTGGTGGGTCCCTGGGCCAGCCGGCCGGCCAGTTCCTCGAGGGTGCCCTGGAGTTGGTCTCGCGCCACCAGCCGGTTGACCAGGCCGATGCGATAGGCCTCGGCCGCCGGCACGTCGTCGCCGAAGAAGAACAGCTCCTTGGCTTTCTGGAGGCCCACCAGGCGGGTGAGGATCCACGCCCCACCGGCGTCGGGGGCGATGCCCCGACGGATGAAGACCTCGACGAACTTGGCTTCTTCGGCCATGACGACCAGATCACAGGCGAGGGCCAGGTGCATGCCGCCGCCCGCTGCCGTTCCGTTCACGCCGGCGATGACCGGCTTCTCACAGTCGATGATGGACGCCACGAGGGCCTGCCAGCCGTCGCGGATCATGCGGGCGGCCGAACCGGCGTCCGTCTCGGGCGCGTCGTCGGGCCTGGGCCGTGGTGGGAGCCGGCCCCCGCGCAGATCGGCGCCGCTGCAGAAGGCCTTGTCGCCCACCGCCGTGATGACGACCACGCGGACGAAGAGGTCACTCGAGGCGTCTCGCACCCACGCCGCGATCTGGTCCCGCATGAACTGGGTCATGGCGTTGCCGGCGTCTGGTCGGTTGAGGGTGATCCAGCAGATGCCGTCCTGAATGCGCCGGGTCACGTCGTCGCCCGCGGGGTTCTCCGTCGTCTCGCTCATTCGTCTCCTTGCGTGGTGGGTCGCGGTGAGGGGGTGCCGCAGCTGCCGGCCGAGCCGTCACGGCCCGAGGGAGCACGGCGGTGCGCCAGGCCCGACGCCGGCCCCGAGAGAGGCAATCACCGTACCCGGCCACCTGGCCAGTGTCGATCCGGCGTCGGTGCTCCGCTCTGCGGGCAGGGAGCCGAATTGTCGGACGTTCGCGGCCGCCGTTACGGTGGGCGCCGGGTGCGTCGAGACGGACGCGCCGAGCGCACTTCATGGGGAATCCGGACACCAACATCGACGTCGTGATCGGCTCCGTCGGGCGAGCCTGAGGATGTCAGGGCGCCGGGTGGCCATTGTGGGCGCCGTCCACCTCCGACTGCGGGCGGGTGGACGACAAGACCTCGTTCGAGCTCTGCTTCCAGGGCACGACCCGTGCCCTGGCCGACGCCGGGATCGACCGATCGGAGGTCGACGGGTTCATGTCGCTCAACGGCGCCCTGCCCCCCGTCGAGCTCACCGAGTATCTGGGTCTGCGCCCGAACTGGGTGGACTCGACGGGGCACGGCGGCAGCGTCTGGGAGTTCATGCTCGAGCACGCCGCCGCCGGCCATTGCCCAGGGTCTGGTCGAGGTCGTGGTCCTCAGCTACGGCTCGACACAACGAGCCGACCTGAAGAAGGGGCTGCGTCATGGCGAACCTGTCGTTCGGCACGCGGGGACCGTTGCAGTTCGCGGCACCGTTCGGCCACCCGGTCGGATCGCACTACGCCATGGTGGCCCGGCGCCACATGTACGAGTTCGGCACCACCATCGAACAGCTGGCGGAGGTGGCGGTCTCGGCTCGGTTCAACGCGGGACTCAACCCCGACGCGTACTACCGCGACCCGATCACCGTCGAGGACGTTCTCAACTCGGACATGACCTGGGACCCGCTGACCAAGTTGCACTGCTGCATCCGTTCCGACGGCGGTGGCTCGATCGTGCTGACGCATGAGGACCGGGCGAAGGACTGCGCCAAGGAGCCGATCTGGGTGCTCGGGACGGGCGAGGCCGTGTCGCACACGACAATGAGCGAGTGGGAGGACTTCACCGAGTCGCCCTGCGTGCGCTCGGGTGCGCTGGCCTTCGAACGAGCCGGGGTCACGCCCGGCGACATCGACGTCGTCGAGGTCTACGACGCCTTCACTCCCATGGTGATCCTCACCCTGGAGGGACTCGGGTTCTGTCCGAAAGGTGAGGGCGGGCCGTTCGTCGAGGACGGCAAGCTCCGGGTCGGTGGTGCCTTGCCCACCAACACCGATGGGGGCGGGCTCTCGTCGTGCCAGCCGGGGATGCGCGGCATCTTCCTGCTCATCGAGGCGGTCAAGCAGCTGCGGGGCGAAGGCGGGGCCCGCCAGGTCGCGGGCGCCGAGCTGGCCTGCGTCAACGGGACCAGCGGCTGGTTCACGGCGGCCAGCACCGCCATCCTGGGGCGGGGTTAGCCACGGGCCGATGCGGCCGTAGCCTGGGGAGACCATGCCCTCGCCCTACGACGTGACCCGTGAGGAGCTGGCCGACCCTGCTCGGTGACGAGCCGCCCTACCGGGCCCGCCAGGTCTGGGAGGGCCTGCACCGTCGGGTCCTGCGCCCGGCGGAGATGACCGACCTGCCCAGCGCCCTGCGCGACGAGCTGGAGGAGGCGCTGGCGCCCGCCCTGACCGAGGTGTCGCGCCGCCTGGCGGACGACGGCCAGACGACCAAGTGGCTCTGGGCCCTCCACGACGGGGCACGGGTCGAGACCGTGCTCATGGAGTACCACGACCGGGTCACGGTGTGCGTCTCCACCCAGGCCGGCTGCGCCATGGCCTGCCAGTTCTGCGCCACCGGCCAGGCCGGCTTCCAGCGTCACCTCAGACCCGGCGAGATCGTGGAGCAGGTGGCAGCGGGCATGCGTGAAGCCCGGCCGCGCCGACGTGTCCAACGTCGTCTTCATGGGGATGGGGGAGCCTCTGGCCAACTACGACCGGGTGTGGTCGGCCATCACCCGCCTGCACGGCGAGATGGGGCTGTCCGCCCGTCACCTCACGCTGTCCACCGTGGGCCTGGTGCCGGGCATTCGCCGGCTGGCGGCCGAATCGCTCCCGGTGAACCTGGCCGTCTCGTTGCACGCGGCCAACGACACGCTGCGCGACGAGTTGGTGCCCATCAACCGGCGCTACCCGCTCGAGACCCTCGCTGCGGCGTGCGCCGAGTACGTCGAGGCCAGCGGCCGGCGACTGTCGATCGAGTGGGCGCTGATCGACGGGGTCAACGACCGCGCGCAGCGACGCCGCCGAGCTGGCTGCCTTCGCCCGTCCCGCTCGGGGCGCACGTCAATCTCATCCCGCTCAACCCGACGCCGGGGTACGCCGTGGTGGGGACGCCACCTGCGCCGCATCCGGGGTTTTCGAGACGAGCTGGGCTCGCTCGGCGTCAACGCGACGATCCGGGTCACCAGGGGAGTCGAGATCGACGCGGCCTGCGGCCAGCTGGCGGCGACGGCCTCACGCGAACCGGTCCGATTGGTCAGCACCCCCGAAGCTCGATAGAAACCGCAGCCATGGCAAAGGTCGTCACGGTCAGGGCTGGTTCGCCCCTCACTCTTCTGGTTCCTGCTGCTCGACGGCGGCATCGTCGTCATGATCAAGCTGGTCGTGAGCCAGCAGGCCTACGACAAGCTGAACGAGTTGAGCGGCGACAAGCTGCCGCCGCGATCGACGGTGCGCGCCCTGCTGGCCGGCACGGCGGTGATCCACCTCGCCGAGGCGCTGGCCGCCGGACGGATCGCCAAACGGCGAGGCTTGGCGCCCGGGGCCTGGCGTCTCCAGACCTTCGTCGTCGGCTTCCCGTCGCTGCTGGCCCTGCGCAAGGCCGGCCGTGGCTGACGGCGCCGCTGTGCTGGCCGGGCGTCCGGTGGCGCGCATGGGCTTCGGGGCCATGCAGCTCCCGGGGCCCGGCGTCTTCGGGCCGCCCGCCAACCGGGACGAGGCGCTGCACATCCTGCGCCGGGCGGTCGAGGCGGGCGTCAACCACATCGACACGGCGCAGTTCTACGGGCCCGACGTGGCGAACGAGCTGATCCACGCCGCCCTGCCACCCCTACCCCGAGGATCTCGTCATCGTCTCCAAGGTCGGCGCCCGGCGCGACGCCGTCGGGTCAGTGGCACGAGGCCCAGCGTCCCGAGGAGCTGCGGGCCGGCGTCGAGGCGAACCTGGCCGCGCTCGGCCCTCGATCAGGTCCCCGTGGTGAACCTGCGCCGGCATCCCGAGACCGAGGTGCCCTTCGACGACCAGGTGGCGACCATGGTGGCGCTGCGCGACGAGGGCTTGATCGGGGCGATCGGTCTGAGCAACGTGAGCCTGGAGCACTATCGCAGGGCGGCCGGCTCCACCGCGGTGGCCTGCGTCCAGAACGCCTACAGCGTGGCCGACCGTTCGGACCAGGACGTGTTCGACGCCTGCGCCGCCGATGGCGGTGCCCTACGTGCCGTTCTTCCCGCTCGGCTCGGCCTTCATGCCCGACAAGCCGGTGCTGAGCCATCCCGGCGTCGTGGCGGCGGCCGAACGTCTCGGCCACAGCCCGGCGCAGGTCGCGCTGGCCTGGCTGCTCGCGGTGGCGCCCAACGTGCTGCTCATCCCGGGCACGTCGTCGGTGCGCCATCTCGACGAGAACCTGGCCGCGGCTGACATCGAGCTCGACCAGGCTGCGCTGGACGCGTTGGCCTGACGGCGCCACGCTCCGGCGTCCCCGTACTCGTTCAGTTCTCGACCGGCCCGTCCCACGACCAGTGGGGAATGGCCAGGCCGTCGGGCACGTCGTCTTCGGACGTCGTGGTAACGCGCCATCGTGGTCGTCGTCGCCCAGGCGAAGTAGTCGAAGAGCACCTGGCGCACCGGATCGTCGGTGGCGAATCCCGCGTCGGTCAGGGCCTGGTCGAAGCAGGCGATCGCCCTGCTGTCCATCTCGTCGTGCGGACCGTTCCCGCTGTGCATGCGAACTACCGAGGTCTCGTCGCCGATCGAGTGCGAGTAGGTCCGAGGGCCACCGAGCGCCTCGGCCCAGTAGGCGGCGAGCCGCTCGGTGTGCTCGGGATGAAAGCCGTGGCTGAAGGCATGGCTCACGACGTCGTCGGCCATCACGCGCTCGTGCCAGGCGTGGGCGAGCCGCAGCAAGCCGGCCTGGCCGCCGGCGGCGTCGTAGACCGAGGACGTCATCGAGCGAGAGCGAAGGTTGGACGCATCAACTCGAGGTGACGGTGGCGCTTCCGACCGGAGTGACGCCCGAGGCGGCAATGAGGAAGCCGGCCCCCGATGCGCAGACGGTGCACTGCATGCCGGCCGTCGACGATACGCACGTGAACGGTGCCAGGGTGATGGACTGCCCGTAGCCCAGCGTCGGCGTGTTGAGCCCCGCATTGGAGAGGCACGTCTGTCCCGTGCACACGGTCAGTGTGCCATCGCTGTGGAGCACGACCGAGCGCGCCGGGTTGATCGTCAGGCAGAGGGTCGAGGTGCCCGCCGCTGCGCCGGAATCGATCTCACAGCTGATGTTCTTCGAGGGTGAATAGAACTCCGTCTCCGTGGCCGACCCCGGCGTCAGGGTGCCCGAGGTGACGGTTGTGCCACTCGACGTCGTCGTGGTCGTGCCGGCGGCTGACGTCGAGGTGCTGGTGGACGGAGCTGCGGTCGTCGTCGCGGTGGTCGCCGGCGGATTACTGCTGCTCGAGCAGGCGGCCAGCACGAGGGCGAGGCCCAAACCGAGGGCGGCGAAGAGCAGGCGGCGCGTGGGCGGTGTCGCCATCAGGGGGACTCCTTCCGTGTCCGCCCCGTGCTTTCGGACCAGCAGCCCCAGGGCGGGACGGGGGCTGTCCTCAGCGATTCTTCCAGTTGGGTGCCCTCTTCTCCGCGAATGCTCGCGGTCCTTCCTTGGCGTCCTCGCTCGAGAAGACCTCGCCCGAGATCTCGGACTCGATCTGGTAGGCCTCTTTCATGTTGGTTGCCAGTCCGCGCAGCACGGACTCCTTCGTCTTGCGGACGGCGAAGGGCCCGTTGGCCGTGATGCGGCGGGCGTAATCGAAGGCCCGGTCCATCAGGTCGACCGGACGGCACACCTCGTTGAGCAACCCCATTTCGTAGGCCCGCTGCGCCGGAATCTGGTCGGCGCAGAGCAGGAACTCCATGGCGGCCGGGAAGGGAATCTGGCGGGGGAGCCGCACGGTCGTGCCACCGCCGGCGAAGAGGCCACGCTTGGGTTCCATCACTGCGAAGGTCGCGGTGTCCGAGGCCACGCGCAGGTCGGTGCCGCCGAGCATCTCCATGCCGCCGGCCACGCAGACGCCGTTGACGGCGGCGATGACCGGCTTGTACAGCTTCGTGCCCCGGAGCACCGCCTTCACCCCGTCGTCGAGACGGTAGCCGCCGAGCTCTTCGGGTCGGGCGCCGTCCTTCATTTTGCTCTGGAGCTCGGTGATCTGGGGGATGTAGGTCTTGAGGTCGGCGCCGACGCAGAAGTCCTTCCCGACCCCGGTCACGATGGCGACATAGGCGTCGTCGTCCTCGCCGAAGCGGTCCCACGCCGAGCGCAGCCGGAAGAAGTGCTCCATATCCATGGAATTGCGCGCCTCGGGGCGGTTGATGGTGATGGTGACGATGTGATCGTCACCCGCGACGTAGTCAATCGACATGGGTTCCGTGCTCTCCGTGACGGGTCGGTCGGATGTGGTGGTCGCTCCGGGGACGGCGTCCCGGGCCGAAGGTCAGTCGTCCTGGCCGAGACGCGTCGCGAAGCTGCTGACGCTGACGATGCCCTGCTCGTTGGTGGATGTCTGCCCCCGTGCCCGCGAGACGAGCGAGGTGTCGACGTCCGACGCCTCTTCCCGCAGCGCCCCCACGGTGCACTTCTCGCGGGGACGGACGCTGAAGGGGTCGAAGCTGAAGTGCCTCATGGCGTTGAGGTGGGTGATCTTGTCGATGTCCCCGTCCGACACGCCATCGAGGTACTTCATGAGCGCCTCGGGTGCTGTGGGCCAGGTCGAGTCCGAGTGCGGGTAGTCGCACTCCCACGTGATGTTGTCGAGGTTGAGGTACCGGCGGTTGTCGACACCGAACGCATCGTCGATGAAGCAGGTGATGATGCGGTCCTTGAACACCTGGCTCGGCAGTTGGTCGCCGAAGTCCTGGCCCGTCCACTTGTGGTGGTGTTGGTAGACGTAGTCGATGCGCTCGAGGGCGTAGGGAATCCAGCCGATGCCGCCCTCGGACAGGGCGAAGTGCAGGTTCTTGTACTTGCGCAGGATGGGCGACCAGACCAAATCGGCTGCCGCTTGCACCATGTTGATGGGTTGGAGGCTGATCATGACGTCGATCGGGGCCTCAATGGAGGTCATGAGGATCGACGACGAGGATCCGAGGTGCATGCAGATGACCGTGCCCTCGTCCTCGCACGCCTTCCAGAGGGGGTCCCAGTGGTCGCTGTGCAGCGAGGGCCAGCCGAGCTTCTCGGGGTTCTCCGAGAACGTGACGGCATGGCAGCCCTTCTTGGCCACCCGGCGTACCTCGGCGGCCGCGAGCTCGGGATCCCAGATGACCGGAATCGACAGGGGGATGAAACGGCCTGGCTCGGCGCCACACCACTTGTCGATGTGCCAGTCGTTGTAGGCCCGCACCATGGCGAGCGCCTCGTCCTTGTCCTCGCGACGCGCGAAGAGCTGGCCGCAGAACTGGGGGAACGATGGGAAGCACATGGAGCCGAGGACGCCGTTCACCGACATGTCCCGCACCCGCTCGTGGACGTCGTAGCAGCCCACCCGCATGTCGTCGAGCGACATCGGCTCAATGCCGTACTCCTCGGGAGGACGACCCACGACCGCGTTAAGGCCCACGTTCGGGATCTCGTTGCCGTCGTAGTACCAGTAGTCGGTCCCGTCGGGGCGGCGGATGAGCTGCGGCGCCTTGTCCTGGTACTTGGCCGGCAACAGGCCGTCGAACATGCCCCTGGGTTCGATCACGTGGTCGTCCACGCTGATCAGGATCAGATCTTCCGTGCGCATCTGCGCTCCTCCCCGTGTGCCGTTCCGTGCCGCCAATCCCTGACAGCCGTGTCACATACCTTATGCGCCCACCCAATGGCCGTGCGACGTGGTGGCGCCGTCGTCAGCCCCGAGAGGGGACGGTCGAGGCCGGGGAGGGCGGTACGGGTTGGCCTCCGTCGCCCTGGACCAGGCCCGGGAGCGGGTTGGCTGGGGCGGCCAGCTCGGGTGGCTCGGCGAAGGTCATGTGCCTGGTGCGAGGAAGTCCATCAGGTAACGGGCATTGGCGTCGCGGTAGGTCAGAGCGGGCAGGTCGGGCGAAGCAGACGGCTCGCGGTCAACGAGGAGGGGTCGGTCGGGGCGGCGTCGTCTCCTGGACCGGCATGACGTTCTGGGTCGGGGGCGGGTAGGGGACACCCTCGTCGTCCGTGCCGAGCAAGGCGTTGATGATGATCTGCTCGTCGGCCGGTGGGCTGACCAGCGAGGCGTCGGGCAGGCTCGGCACGGTGTCGTTCGCCGGTTGGCCCAGCGCCAGTGCGGTGGTCAGGTCGCCCACCACGCCGCGCCGCCACTTCGAGACGTTGGGCGCCGTGACGCCGAAGAGCCGCTCGAGCAGCAACAGCGTCGAGGTGTGGTCGAAGACGTCCGTGGCCACGAACCCACCGGCCGTATAGGGCGACATGAGGAGGCAGGGCACGCGGAACCCGAGTCCGACCGGTCCGGCGATCCCTCCGGCGTCGGCCGGCAACGGGTTCGTCGTGAGGTACTCGCCCGCGGTGTTCTTCGGCGGGATCGGTGGTGGCACGTGGTCGAAGAAGCCGCCGTTCTCGTCGTAGTTGAGGATGAACAGCGTGTGGGCCCAGACCTCGGGGTTGGAGGTGAGCGTGTCCAGCACGGTCTGCACGAGGTTCTCACCCCACTGGGGCGCCGTGGCCGGGTGCTCGCACTGCACGACGGGACCGTGAATCCAGCTCACCTGGGGCAGGGTGCCCGTCGCCACGTCGGCCACGAAGTCGACCGGGTAGTTGGGCGCCAATCCGTTGGCCTGCAGCTGCTGCCCTTTCGTCGTGGTGGAGTCGTTGAAGGCCTTGAAGTAGGGGAGAGGACTGAACAAAGCCAGCCCGGTGGGGTCGTTGTAGACCTTCCAACTCACGCCGGCGTCGAGCAGCCGCTCGGGCATGGTGTGCCAGTCCAGCGTCCCGTACATCTGCGGTCGTCCCGTGGTCTGGGTGACGAGGACAGGGCCGCCGCGGGTGCCTTCCGGGTCGATGGTGCCCGAGAGTGCCATCACCCGGTTCGGGTCGGTCGGGCCCAGCACCGAGCAGTGGTAGGCGTCGCAGATCGTGAAGGCATCGGCCAACGCGTAATAGAAGGGCAGCTCGTCACGGGTGAAGTAGCCCATGGTGGTGACGAAGTTCTGCGTTCCGTCGCCCTCCAGGTGCGCTTGGACGAAGGCGTCCATCTTTCCGTGCTGCCAGCTTTGGTGCTGCGGGCCCCATTCGTGCGTGATGTCGTTGGTGCAGGCGCCGTCCTGGCTGGGGAAGTTCTGCTGGAGCTCGAAGGGCTGGAGGTAACCGTCGGGGTCGACACCGACCCCGGGCTGGTACCCGTACTGGTCCCACACCGGGGTCGGAATCCCGCCGATGTCGTTGAGGCGGATGCCCGGGTCGGAGAAGCCGCGCACGCCCGACAACGTCCCGAAGTAGTGGTCGAACGACCGGTTCTCCTGCATGAGGATCACCACGTGGCGGATGTCGCGCAACGACGGGTGCTTGCTTCCCGCCTCCATGCTGAGGGCCCGCTCGATGCTCGCGCCCGCCGGTCCCGAAAGACCCGCCGCGGCGCCCGCTGCCCCGATCGCCAGACCGCCCTGGAGGAGCGCTCGACGCGAGATCCGCCGGCCCGGGCCCCGCTCCTTGTTCTCGCCCCCCGACTGCGTCCCCCCGCCGTCGGTCCCCATGTCCTGCGTTCCTCCTCGATTCGCGCGTGCTCGTTGTCAGGTACCGGCGCCACGCGACCCTGCAGGCTCATGCGTGCGACGACGGGTGGGCCGGTTCTGGCAGCCAAACGTACGCTTGGGCAACGGGGAATGGAGCGCCCGCTTGCGTGAAATCACGTGCTGCTCGCGGAATTTTCAGGAAGCTGTCACGCCCCGGCGACCTGCAATTCGGGTTCCCGGGTGAGGTCGGAGGCGAGGTCGTTTGCCCCCGGCGCGCACAGACCCCGCCGGGGGTTGATGATGTCGTCGATGATCCCGTAGTCCCGGGCCTCGGCGGCTGTCATGTAGTTGTCGCGGTCGATGTCGGTGGCCACCTGCTCGACCGGCCGCCCGCTGTGGAACGCGATGATCTCGGACATGCGGCGGGTCAGCGAGAGCACCTCGCGCAGGTAGATCTCCATGTCGGAAGGCGCCCCCCGTGTCCCAGCCGAGCCCTGGTGGATCATGATGCGGGCGTTGGGCAGAGCGAAGCGCTTCCCGGCCGCACCCCCCGACAGGATCATGGCGGCGGCCGACATGCCCATGCCGACACAGATGGTCGACACATCGGGCTCCACGTGTTGCATGACGTCGTAGATGGCCATCCCGGCGTAGGCCACGCCGCCGGGGGAGTTGATGTACAGGTAGATGTCCCGCTCCGAGTTCTGGGCCTCGAGGAAGAGCATCTGGGAGATGATCAGGTTGGCCACCTGGTCGTCGACCTCCTGACCGAGGAACACGATGCGCTCCCGCAGGAGCTGGCTGTAGATGTCAAACGCCCGGTCGCCCCGGTTCCCCTCCTCAATGACGGTGGGTACGAGCACGTGGTGCGGCATCGTGGTGGTCACGATCGGTTCCTCCTTCTGCTTCCTGCGCTGCAGGTCATCGTCAGGTTATATCAAATGTGAGATAATGGTGCACCGTGAGTGAGCGCCGGCACCCGACCGTGTTCCCGGGTTTCAAGGAGATGGCGGAGCGGCGGCGCTCCGTCTCGGGGCAGTTGACCTCGCTCCGCCGCGAGCTCGGGCTGTCCCAGGCCGAGGTGGCCTCCCGCATGGGGACATCGCAGTCGGCGGTGGCCCGTTTCGAGGCGGGCGACCTCGACGTGAGGCTCTCGACCGTGGAGCGCTACAGCACGGCGCTGGGCGCGCGGCTGGAATGGAGGATCGAACATGACTGAGGACTGGCCGCGACTGTCACCCCTGCCCGGCGGGCGCGATCCGCTCTCGGACGTGCTGGCGGAGCGGCTGTTCGCGCAGCGGGTGGTCCTCCTGCACGGACCGCTCGACGACCTGACCGTGGCCCGGCTGTCGGCTGAACTGATGACGCTCGACGCCGAGGGGGACGAGCCGGTCACCCTGCGAGTCGACTGTGGCGAGGCCGAGCTGGCTCACGCGCTCACGCTCATGGACGTGATCGAATTGATGGGCGTGCCCGTACGGGCGCTCGGCCTCGGTCAGGTCGGCGCCGGCGCCGTGGGCGTGGTGGCGGTCTGCGCGGCGCGCGCCGCCATGCCGAGCACGCGCTTCGCGTTGCGCGAGCCCTCGACTGGCCAAACCACGCTGCACGCGCGCAACGTGGCCCAATGGGCCGAGCTCCGGGCCGGCGAGCGGGAGCGCTTCTGTGATCGGGTGGCGGCCGCGGCGAAACGCCCGGCCGCGCAAGTGCGCGAGGACGTGGTGCGCGGCCTCTACCTCGGCGCGGCCGAGGCGGTCGAGTACGGCCTGATCGATGAGGTGTGCCGGCCGGATGCGGCCATACACCCGTTGCCCGGCGCCGGGTCGCCCATGGGCTTCCGTCCCCAGCGCTGACCTCTGGGCGCGCTGCCCGTCCCCTGCCTACGATGCCGTCATGGCCCACCCCGCGACGCCCCGCATCGAGCCCTTGCCTCGCGAGGAGTGGGACGACGTCCTGACCCGAGTGCTCGAGGGCTCCTCGGGCGGCACCCAAGAACCGATGCACATCTTCACGACGCTGGCCCGGGCTCCCGGCGACCTCTTTCGGCGCTGGCTGGGCTTCGGCGGAGCGTTGTTGGACGGCACCCTTCCCGGGCGTCTGCGCGAGATCGTCATTCTGCGCACGGCGTACCGCTTCGACGGGCGCTACGAGTGGGCCCAGCACATCGGGCTGGCCGAACGGGCCGGGATCTCGCTCGGGGAGATCACCGCGCTCGGCGGCGATCTGGCCGGAGTGGACTGGTCGGCGCTCGAGCGGGCCGCCCTCGACGCCGTCGACGAGACGGCGGATCAGGGGTCCGTTTCCGACGCCACCTGGTCAGTCCTGGCCGCCAGCCTGAACGACGGCGAGCTCATAGAGCTCCTCGTGCTCATCGCCCACTATCTGATGCTGACGACGGTCTTGCGTTCGTTGCGCGTCCCGCTCGAGCCCCGGGCTGAGGCGGTCGCCGCGACCGTCGCTGCTGGGCCGACGGCCTGAGGATCCGGGATGGCGCGTCTCCTCCAGGGCCGCTGCATCACGGTGGTGGGTGCTGGGACACAGGCGTCGCGCGACCCGGACGCGCCGGTCGGCAACGGACGCGCGATTGCGGTGCGGGCCGCCCGCGAGGGTGCCTCGGTCGTCTGCGTGGACAAGGACGAGGCGGCGGTCGAGGAGACGTGGCGCGTCATCACCGAGGAAGGGGGCAAGGCCGCGATCGTGGTAGCCGACGTCACCACGGAGGAGGGCTGCCGGCTCGCCGTCTCCGACGAGTCCACCCCGGTCCCGGACGGCCTGGTGCTCAACGTGGGTACCGGCTTCGGCATGGGCGTGGCCGGGACCTCCCCCGACGAATGGGACCGCACCTTTGCCGTCAATCTGCGGGCCCACTTCCTCCTGGTGCGCCGGGCACTGGTCACCTTGCCCGACGATGCGTCCATCGTGTTCATCGGGTCGGTCGCCGGGCTGCGGCCTGGCAGCCGGATCCCGGCTTATGACGCGTCCAAGGCCGGGCTGATCGGGCTCAGCCGCCACGTCGCCGTCGAGGGCGCGCGACGGGGCATCCGGGCCAATGTGCTCGCCCCCGGGCTGATCGACACCCCACTCGGCCGTGCCGCGTCGGCCGGTCGGCCCTCGCGGACACGCTCACCGGTGCCCCTCGGCCGCCAGGGAACGGCGTGGGAGGTGGCCGCTGCGGCCGTATTCCTGCTCTCGGACGAAGCCAGCTACATCACCGGCCAGGTGCTCGCCGTCGACGGAGGCCTCACCCTGGTATGAGTGCGCACTCGGCCCAGCCGCGTTCGGGGTCGCCCCCGCCACGGGCGCCACGCCTGGGTCGGCGCGTCGCCCGCTTCAACCGGGCCTTCACCAACAAGCTGACGATCCACCTGGCCGGGCACCTCCCCGGCCTTGGCATCGTCGTCCACGTGGGACGCCGCACCCGCACCGTGTACCGCACGCCGGTGAACGTGCTGCGCACCAAGGACGGTTTCCGGATCCCGCTGACCTACGGCCATGACGCGGAGTGGGTCCGCAACGCCGTGGCTCACCGAGCGGTTCGCCTGGTGACGCGCGGCCGCGAGTACGAACTGACCGAGCCCCATCTGGTGGTCGACCCCCATCGGCAACACGTGCCGCTGCTCCCGCGCGGCATGCTGCGGATCATGCGGGTCTCGGAGTTCCTCGACTTCCGCAGCCTTACCTGATCAGATTGGCTTCTCAGCCCCAGGGCTTGCGGTTCCACGCGCTGCCGTCCACGGCGCCACCATTTCTCGTTCTGGTCGTTCCCCCTCGCCACGAGGAGAACGGTGGCCGCCCATCTGACTTGTGGTGACTCAGGCCACGACCTCCATGCGGAGGCCGCGCGCGTCGACCGCACCGCCGATGCGCAGGGCACACCCACCGCGAGGCGCCGGGCCGTCCACGCCCCGGCGAACGCGTCCAGCACGTCGTCGACCTTCGCCCCCGGCGGCAGCGGGCGCAGATGGGCGGCGAGCGCCTCGTGCCCGAACGAACCACCCAGCGCGGCCGTCCGCTCAGCCCGTCCGGCCGGCTTCGACTTGGGATGCGACATCGGCGTCCCCGCGAGGACGGCCAGGCTCCACTCCGGGAACATCTCGACGAGGCGCTCCTGGAGAGGTGGCGTCACGAGCGCGTCCACCTCCGCGATCTTCTCGAGAATATTGAAGAGTTGCTTGGAGATCGCCTTGCCGCTGACCTGCCGGGAGCGGGCACACGCTTCGGCGTAGGTCGCCGCCCCGAGCACGGCGCGCGCCGGAGCCGGGAAGACCGAGTTGCGGCGTGGCCCGACACGTCGGCGCGCCTCGACGTCGGCCAGGCGCGATCCCGACTCGGGCAAGCCGATCGGGATGTCGATGGCGACCGCGCCCAGGCGATGTGCTTCGAGGTCTGCCACCACCTCTGAGAGATTCGGGACCGCCCGCACGTCGTAGGGCCCATCGCCCGTCAGGGGCACTGTGACCACGACCCAGCCGCCCCGGCATCCGTCGACGCCGGCGACCAGTTCAGAGAGCGGCGTGGTTGACCCCGTCCGCCGGGGTGAGCGTGACGCGCCGGCCGACGAGTTCGTCCGCTTCGGCCTCGAGCAGGGCGGGGACGCCACCGTCGAGCAGGCCGTAGCAGCGCCCACCCTCCGCAACGTCGCACACGAGCAGGGCGCGGTCCGGCTCTCCGTCGCGCCCGTGGAGCACCGAATAGGTCGCCACCGTCGCGGTTCCCTCGGGCGATTCGACGATGGAGAGCGGAGCGGTCGCCGCGGCGTAGGTCGGCGCCTCGACGTAGGGTCCCGGCGCAGTCGACCAGACGCCGTAGGCGTGCTTCTGCATGTGCATCCCCACCCCGCTCACCGCGCCAAAGGAGCCGGGATCGCTGCGCAGCGTTTCGACCATGGCCGCCAGCGAGTGGGTCATGTAGTTCGAACCCGGGCCGCCGTGGTACGGGAGCCCGCCTGTCTGGGTGACGCTGCGTTCGTCGTTCTCGGCCATCCCGAGTCCGTCGAGAGCGAAGCAGACCGAGCTGGCGAAGCACGAGTAGAGATCGAAGTGGGCCACGTCGTCGATGCCGATCCCGGCGCCCGTCAGCGCGCTCGACGAGGCGGCGGCCAGAGCGGGGGAGCGCCACAGATCGGGATGGCCGGCGACGTGGACCGGATCCTCGGCGTAGCCCCAGCCGCGCAGGTACACCCGCTGTTCTTCGGGCACCCCGAGCGCATCGGCCTTCTCGGCCGAGGCGACGAGCAGCGCAGCCGCCATGTCGACGTCCATGATCGACGTCATGAGCTTGGTGTAGGGGTACGCCACCATCCGGTTGTCGGGGGTCGCGGTGGAGATCTCCTCGCCGCTGCGCGCCACCGGGAACCATGCGTGCGGACTCCGCGCCGCCACCTCGGTCATGCGGGACATGACGTCACCGAGCACGGCCCGGTGCGCCGCGAGCCCGCGCCCGAGGTGCGCCCGCCGTGCGTTGTCGAAGAGAGCGAAGGTCAGGTAGGCCTCGAACACGGCATGGGTGATTTCGGAGGGGTCGAACTCCATCTCCATCGGGAAGGGTCGCTTCTCGGCGGGCTTGTACGACCACTGCGGCTTCTCGCCGGCCTTCTTGAGGGTGCGCACGGTGGCCAGGGCCTCGGCCCCGGCGATGAGGGCCAGGTCCAGGTCGCCGGCGGCAATGTCGCGGGCGACCTCGATCGCCAGCACATGGGGCACCGAACCGCCGATGCCCGAATAGCGGCCGCGCCGGGGCGAGGCCCCCAGGCGATCCGCCAGGCGGAGCACCGGATCGTCGTACTGCCAGGACTGCGAGTAGACGACATCGATGCTCTCCAGCTCGCCGAGCGCGGCGGACACGCCCGCGTCGTCGGCCGCGGCCCGCGCCACCTGCTCCCACATGTCGAGGGGTTCAAGGGCCGCTTCGGCCTGGCCCGGGTGCCACGTGTGGCGGGCCACGCCAATGATGCAGGTGCTTCGAGGGTCAGCGCTCATCTGCCCAGTGAAGGTCAGGAGCGCGACTTGCCGGGCATGGCGATCGCCCGGTCGGCGATGATGTTCTTCTGAATCTCGGTCGAGCCGCCGCCGATGGTCGAGTAGCGCTGGAAGGCGTAGAGGCGGGTCCACTTGCCCCGGTCGACCGCATCGGGTCCACCCTTGGCCAGCAACCCGGCCGGACCGAGCAGGTCGACGGCCAGCGCAGCCAGCGTCTGGGCCATCGACGACCACGACAGCTTGGCGAACGGCACCTCGGGCCAGTTCTTCTCGCCCTTCATGATTTTGGAGAGCGCCCGCAGCGACAAGAGGCGGGCAAACTCAATCTCGGTCCAGATCCTGGCGATGCGCTCTCGCAACGACGGGTCGTCGAGCGCGCCGGGATTCACCGATTTCGCTGCCTCGACCATGGCGCGGAGGTCGGCGGCCAGGATGGCGATCTGCGAAGCGATGCCGACGCGCTCGAAACCGAGCGTGCCCATGGCCACCATCCACCCGGCGCCCTCCTCGCCCAGGCGCCACTTGGCCGGGATGCGCACGTCGGTGAAGAAGATCTCGTTGAACAGTTCCTCGCCGGCCATGTCCCTGATGGGGCGCACGTCGATGCCGGGGGTCTTGAGATTGAGGATGAAGGCGGTGATGCCTTCGTGCTTCTTGCCGCGTTCGATGGCCGTGGGATCGGTGCGCAGCAGGAAGAGGCCCCAGGTCGCCAGGTGGGCGGAGGAGATCCAGATCTTGGAGCCGTTGACGACGTACTCGTCGGTGTCGGCGTCGTAGATCGCCGTGGTCCGCAGGTTGGCCAGGTCATTGCCCGCCATGGGTTCGCTGAACCCCTGGCACCAGTGCTCCTCGGCCTCCAGGATGGAGGGCAGCCACTCGGCCTTCTGCTCGTCCGTTCCCCACTGAATGATCATCGGACCGATCTGCCAGATGCCGTTCGTGTTGAACATGCCCGGGGTGCGGTACTCCGCCATCACCTCCGAATACAGCAGGCGCTGCATGGCGTTGATCGTGCGGCCGTTGGCGTAGTCGGGACCCCAGTGGATGGCGGCCCAGCCGCCCTCGTGCAGCTTGCGCTGCCACTTCTGGCGACGCTGCTGGCTCGCCTCACCGCTCAGCTGCGCGTCGTCCCCGATCGACTCCGCTTCCAGGAACGGGGGCAGGTTCTCGTCGAGCCACGCGCGCAGCTCGTCGCGGAATTTCTCGTCCTCGGGCGCCAGGGCAAAATCCACGGGGGGTAAGGGTAGCGGACCCACCGTGTACTGTGACGCCCGTGTCAGGGAACGGCGCACGGGCGTGACGTAGGAGAGGCCGTGGACTTCACATACGACGACGAACAGGTGGCCCTCGGCGAGGTGGCGCACAGCGCACTCGAGCGTGAGTGCCCGCCCGATCTCCTGCGCCGGCTGGCCGACGATGACGCCGGCATCACGCCCGAACTCTGGTCGACCCTGGTCGACCTGGGGTGGACGGGGCTCCTGGTGCCCGACGAGTACGGCGGCACCGGCAGTGGCCTGCTCGAAGTCTGCATCGTGGCCGAGCAGATGGGCCGGGTGCCCCTGCCCGGTCCCTTCTTCTCTTCCGCGGTGGCAGCCACCCTGGCCGCCCGCGCCCTTGGCGCCACTGAGTTGCTGGCCGACCTGGTTGCCGGCACGAAGCGCGGCACCATCGCCCTCGGCGAGCAAGGCCACGGCGCGCCGCTCGGCACCGTGCGGACCCGCGCCCGGCGCAAGGGGTCGCGCTGGGTCCTCAACGGCGAGAAGCCGATCGTGGTGGACGGGCACACGGCGGACTGGGTCATCGTGGCCGCCCGCAGCGAGGAGGGTGTGCGCTCCTATCTGCTCGAGTCGCCCGAGGCCGAGGTGGTGCCCTCACTCGACCCGACCCGGAAGTTGGCCCGCCTCGTCCTTCAGGACGCCGCGGTCGTGCCGCTGGGTCCGGGTGGCAACCAGGCCGGACTCTGGCAGCGGGTGCAGGACGACATCAGCATCGTTCTCGCCGCCGAGACGGTCGGTGCGGCGGATCGGGCGCTGACCGAAGCCATCTCCTACACCTCGGAGCGAGTGGTCTTCGACAAGCCCGTGGCCACCTACCAAACGGTGCGTCACCGCCTGGTCGAGATGTTCCAGCAGGTTGAGATGGCCAGGGCCGGGTTCCAGTTCGCGGCCTGGGCCTCGGACACCGAGTCACCCGAGCGCGAGCAGGCCGCCGCCATGGCTTCGGCCTACGCGGGCGAGGCCGGGGTGCGGGTCACCGGTGACGACATCCAGCTGCACGGCGGTGTCGGTTTCACCTGGGCCAACGACGCCCACTTCCTCTTCAAGCGGGTGAAGCAGAACGAGGTCCTCGCCGGCGGGTCGAGTGCCCAGTGGCATCGGCTGGCCTCGCTGTTCGTCGAATCAGCCTGAGTCGGGAAGAATCGGGGGCCATGGTGAGCGCATCGGCTGAGTTCGATCTCCGGCCCATGCCCGACGAGCTGGCGGCCCACTACCTCGCCGATGGCGCGTGGGACGACCGCACGCTGGGCGAGTTCCTGCGCGACTCCCTGCACGAGGACCTGACGCGGCGTATTCGCATCTGGTCTCCCACCAACCCCTACCAAGGCACCGTGGGCGAGGTCTACGACGAAGCCTTGCGTGTCGCCGGGGGCCTGCGCGCCCTTGGCATCGGACCGGGGGACGTCGTGTCCTTCCAGCTGCCGAACTGGATCGAGGCGGCCGTCACCTTCTACGCCTGCGCCATGCTCGGCGTGACGCTGGTCCCGATCGTGCACTTCTACGGGCCGAAAGAGGTCGGCTTCATCCTGCGCCAGAGCCGGGCTCGAGCGTTCGTCATCGTGTCGCGCATCAACCAGCGCGACTACCTGGCGGAGCTCGCGACGATCCGCGACGGCCTCAGCGATCTCGAGGACGTGATCGTGGTGGGGGAGACCGACCACCCGAGCCACCACCGCTTCGACGACCTGCGATCGGCCGATCCCATTGACGGACCGGCCCACGTCGACCCCGAGACGCCGGCGCTGATCGGCTACACCTCGGGGACCACGGCCGACCCCAAGGGTGTCGTGCACAGCCATCGGACCTTGGGCTGCGAGGTGCGCCAGCTCTCCGCGATGCAGGCGAACCGCGACCGGCCGGGACTCGTCGGTGCACCCGTCGGTCACGCCATCGGGATGCTCGGGGGGCTGCTGTGCCCGCTCGTCGCCGGCAAGCCGATCTTCATGATCGACGGGTGGGACCCACCGACCGTCTTGGCCGCCATGCTCGAGGAGCAGATCTCGGCCGGCAGCGGGTCGACCTACTTCTTCACCAGCTTGCTCGACCACCCGGACTGCGGGCCCGAGCACATCGAGCTGATGCACTTCATCGGCCTCGGCGGTTCGCCCATTCCCGACGCGGTGGCCGAGCGGGCGGAGAAGCTCGGCATCTCCCTGGTCCGGTCCTACGGCTCGACCGAGCACCCTTCGATCACCGGGTCCCAGCACGAGGCGCCGCGGGAGAAGCGCCTCCACACCGACGGCGCCCCGTTGCACTGGGTCGAGGTGCGCACGGTCGACGAAGACGGCAAGGAGGCCGGGGTCGGGGTGGCCGGCGAAATCCTCAGCCGGGGCCCCGACCGTTTCGCCGGGTACACCGATCCCGCGTTGAACGCAGAGTTCATCGACGCCGAAGGATGGTTCCGTACGGGCGATGTCGGCGTGCTCGACGCGGACGGCTACCTGACCATCACCGACCGGGTGAAGGACATCATCATCCGGGGCGGCGAAAACGTGAGTGCGGCCGAGGTGGAGCAGCTCCTGGCCCACATGGAGGGCGTGGCGGAGGTGGCCGTCGTGGCCGCGCCCGACGAGCGCCTGGGCGAGCACGGCTGCGCGTTCTTCCGCATGCAGCCTGGGTACGAGGCCCCCGACCTCGCGGCGGTGCGGGCCCATCTCCAAGAGGCCGGTTTGGCGCGGCAGAAATGGCCCGAGGAACTGCGCTCGGTCGACGAGCTCCCTCGCACACCCTCGGGCAAGGTGCAGAAGTTCGTGTTGCGCCAGCAACTGCGCGCCGGCGGCTAAACGGCAGCGGCGCCTACCGCCGCAGGTTCGCGATGGCCACCAACCCAGGCCAGCGTGGTGTCGCGGGTCTGCGTGTCGTGCTGTTCGTCAACCCTTGACTCTCAGCACGGCAGCGCCATTGCTCTCGAGTCCCATCTTGAAGTTGACGCCATCTTCATCGCAGACCGGGATGTGCTTTCCGGGCGGGATCGGATTGGTGAATGGGGCCCCGTTGTACTCCAGTTGCTGGCTGACTGCGGTCTTGTTCGTGACCCTGAAGGAGTAGTGCTGCGGTGTACATGCCGCTCCGGTCACGCCCTTGACCGTGATCTTCTTGGGAGCGAAGTTGGCCGGCGATCCCTCGATCTTGACGTTTGGCGGCGTGACTCTCGCTCCAGCAGCGACGAGGCCGCTGGAGCTCGCGGCGGTTGCGGAAACGGGGGGCAGCAACCAGATGGCCGCTGCGGGCACCCCCAGAGCTATGGCAACGAACGGCAATGATGTGGATCGCACGAGTCTGCCTCCTTGGATCGGAGTTCGGGGATGGCACCATCCGGGATGCTGACGCGCTCTCGGGTCCGTCAGCGCTGGGTGATCCTGCGACGTAGGCCCCCGTGCAGGCGTTACAAGCTACCCCGGGTTGCAGCTCCCCGCACGGATGGTGGCTGGCGGATCCGTCCCATTTCAGCCGGTCTGGTCGTCCAGACCCCCGTCCCCTCCAGCGAATCGAGACGTACTTCCGACCAACGCGCGCGCTTGCTCAAGACGCAGCTCGACTCAACCGATGTGTCGGCAAGGGGGAGGCCTGTGTCACGACGACGATGCCCCCCACAGGTCGGTGTCCGGCCCACGTTGCCACAGAGGGAAGACCCGATGCGCAGAGGATCCAAGGGAGCAACCAAGTTGACCAGGGCGTACGGGCGTCCGTGCGTCCCAGCGATCCTGGGCGTCACCGCAGCCCTCTTCGTCTGGGTCCCCGCGGGCGGGGCGGCCGCCGCGGCAGGCGCCAGCCCAAGCCCCCGCACAGCCGGCGCCAGCACCGCCACCGGCGCCACCGCTGTTGCGTCATGGTACCGGGAGACCGGCCAGCCCCTCGAGCAACGACTCGGCGACGTGCGGACTTGCGGACACGTCAGCGATGCGGGCAAGAGCACGAACGGACACCTGTCCGGACGGGGCGGCACGTGCAAGGCCGACGCCCCGACGCGCCAGCACTGTCACCTCGCTGAGTCCACGGTCGCGTCAGCCGAGAAAGCGACGCCGCCGCCGTCACCCAAGCTGGCCAAGGCGCTCGAGGCCGACCTCACCGCAGCGGACAACTCGTTCGCCCGCTGCGCAGCTCCCGGGGCGACCTCCGCTGTCGTGTCGAAGGAAGCCGACGCCGGGCTGGTCGAACTGACCGCGGCAATGAAGAAGATCGCCGGCCTCAGGAGCAATCTCGTCGTTTCGTCCGGCCCGAGCCCGACCCCGTCGGCAGTCGGTCCGACCCGCGTCGTCCAGGGAGTCGCCAAGACGCTCGGAGCCGGCAACTACCTCGGCGGCACCGATGTCGCACCCGGCCTCTACAACGTCACCGTCGGGCCGGGGCAGAGCGGGTTCTTCACCGTGCAGGGCACCGACTCCTACGACGAGCGACTCGGCGACGGGGGAGTTCCCGAGGTGCGGGCCCGCATATCGACCGGCGACCAGATCGCCATCGGCAGGCTTTTTCAGGTCAACTTCACGCCGGTCACGACGCCGTACGTGACGACGCACATCCGGGTCACCCTGTACGCAGGGACCTGGACCGTCGGACAGGACCTCGGGCCCGGCCGCTACGTCGCCACCCCCGGCCTCTCGCAGAAGGGGACGCTCGTCATCGCGACCGAAGACGTTGACGCGACCCTCGCCGGCAACCCCAATCAGGGCGGCCGTCCCAACGTGACCTTCACCGTGAAGACCGGCGACGTCATCGCCATCTCCCAGATGAGTCAGGTGACGCTCACCCCGACCTGACCTCAGGCGCCGCCCGCCCGCTTCTCGAGCACCTCTTTCATCAGCCGCAACTCCTTGCTGATCGACTCGAGGCTGCCGGCCGCGGCCGCCGCCCGCACCTCGTCGCTCAGCCCATCGGGCAACGCCACCCACAGGGTCAGGGTGGCCGAGCACCCGCCCTCCGCCGCGGGTGTCACCACGAACTCCTCGTAGGCGTCGCTGCCCCCCGACATGCCGGCCGCCACCAGCGTCGGCTCCACCACCTCTTCGGCCCACAGCTCGACCGGCTGCGTCCGGCCGGGCCGCCGCGGATCGGCCAGGCCGAAGGTGTAGCGCGCCCCGACGCCGCACACACCCCCGACCGCCCCGTCCGAGCCGTCGGCCACCCGCTCCAGCCCGCGCACGTCGGGGTTGTACTCGGGCAGGTTGGCGAAGTCGAGCCGGTAGGCCCAGACCACGTCGGCCGGCACGGTGAAGGTCGCCGAGGCGACCGCGGTGGGAGCAGCGGAGGGCGCAGGCACGCGACCGACCCTAGCTACGACGAGGGTCCCGACCCCGACTCGATGATCCGTGCCGCCTCCGACGCCCGCTCCAGTGCCAGCGTGGTCAGCTCCTCCTCCGAGAGCTCCGAGAGCACCCCGGCGGCATACTGCACGAAGAGCCCGACCACCATGGCGCACAGCAGCCGCGCGATCTCGGCCGGGCTCATCCGCTCGGTCAGATCGGGCCGCTGCGTCGAGATCCAGTCCGCAATGGCACTCTCGAACGCAGTGAAGAGGTCGTAGCCCACCGTGCGCGCCGTGGTGTCGCCGCGGATGGCCTCCCCGATCATCAGGCGGACGAAGTCCTCCACCTTGATCATCGAGATGATGATGTCGGCCACCAGCTGGGCCAGCGTCGACCCGCCCACCAGCTCAATGGCCACCTCGGGCTCGCTGGCCCGGTCGGGCATGAAGCCCTGCTCGGCCAGCACCGACTCGAGCAGGTCGCGCTTGGAAGGGAAGTAGTGGTACAGCGACGCCACGTTGAGCCCGGCCGCCGAGGCCAGGTCGCGCATGCTGGTCCCGTCCACGCCGCGCTGGGACATGAGCGAGAGGGCGATCTGGAGGATGCGGCGCCGGGTGGCCGAGCCCTCGCCCGGACCCTCCACGCCCGGCCCCGCCGGGTTGGTGTCGACGTTCGTCATCGGCTTCGTTCCCCGTTGCCCATCGCGTTCACAGACCCGCATCTTTGCCCAGGTGAACGGGGCGTGCGGTCGGTGCCGCCGCTGTATGTCCCCGCAACCGTCATTGACGTCCCGAACGATCGTTTGATATACATGACGTGGTTGTCAGAGAAGACCTCTTGACGACCAACCTAGGGGGTACGTCGACACCATGCCAGGAACCGAGACTGCTAGCTCCGCAGCCGTTCCCTTCGACCCCTACGAGTTGAAGGATGTCGTCGGCGGCACCATCCGCGATGTGTACCCGCTCCTCCACAGGCTGCGCAGCGAATCGCCTGTCCACACGGGTCCGATCGACATCGGCGAGGGCCTCGACGAGGCTGACCCGAACCGGCCGCCGCCGGTCACCGTGTTCGGCTTCGACGAAGTCGTCCAGGTGCTCCGCGACAACGAGACCTACTCCTCGAACGTCTACGCCGACGTCATGGGCATGGTCATGGGCCGCACCGTGCTCGAGATGGACGAGCCCGAGCACCGCCAGATCCGAGCCCTGGTCGCCGGCAGCTTCCGCACCAAAATGCTCGAACGTTGGGAGGAGGACCTCGTCGCCCTCGTGGTCAACGAGCTGATCGACACCTTCGTCGAGACGGGCCGGACCGATCTGGTGCGCAGCCTGACGTTCAACTACCCGGTGCAGGTGATCGCCCGCATCCTCGGGCTGCCGCGCAGCGACTACCCGATCTTCCAGCGTTGGGCCCTCGAGCTCACGAGCGTCGCCGCCAACTGGGACCGGGGTGTGGCCGCCTCGGTGGCCCTGCGGGACTACTTCGCGGAGGTGATGACCGAGCGCCGGGCCACCCCGGGCGACGATCTCATCAGCGACCTGGTGCGGGCCGAGGTCGACGGCGAGAAGCTGACCGACGAGCAGATCTACTCGTTCCTGCGCCTGATTTTGCCGGCGGGCGTCGAGACGACCTATCGGGCGTCGGGCAGCCTGCTCTACGCACTGCTGCACGACCGGGCGCAGTTCGACGCGCTGTACCAGGACCGCTCGCTCTACCCCCAGGCCTTCGAGGAGGCGCTGCGTTGGGAGCCACCGGTGACGGTCATCCTGCGTCGGGCCACCCGCGATGCGGAGCTGGCCGGCGTGAAGATCGAGAAGGGCGCCGACATCGCGCTCATGATCGGCGCCGCCAATCGTGACCACCGCAAGTACCCCGAGCCGGACCGCTACGACATGTTCCGCGAGCAGCGCCAGCACGTGGGCTTCGGCTTCGGGGTGCACGTCTGCCTCGGCATGCACCTGGCCCGCATGGAGTCACGGGTGGCCATCAACACGCTGTTCGACCGGCTCGGGCCCTTCACCCTCGACCCCGAGGCGGACGTGCCACACATCGAGGGCATGGCCTTCCGGTCGCCCCTGTCCCTGCCGGTGGTGTTCGAGGCCCCGTGAGCCGAGGGGCCGCCGTGGTCCATACAGCCCCGGCCCCGGCCCCTCTGCCTGCTCCTGCCCCAGACGCACCGCAGGGCGACCGCCACAGACCGTGACCCCTGCGCCGGAGGGTAGGTTGCCAGGCATGGCGGCCCTGACCCAGCCTCGAGAGAACGAATGACCGGCCATGACTGAGCCCCAGAGCGCACCCTTCGAAATCCGCATCGACGCCGAGCGCTGCATGGGTTCGGGGAACTGCCTGTTCTGGGCCCCCGAGACGTTCGACCTGGGCGAGGCCGGTCATGCCGTGCTCATCGACCCCGCCGCCGCCTACGACGAGGAGAAGGTCCGCATCGCCGCCCAAGGCTGTCCTGTGGGCGCCATCTCCCTGTGGCGCGACGGCGTGGAGCAATCGCTGGAGGACAAGACCTGATGCCCATTGCCGTCACCGAAGAGCACGAGGAGCTGCGCCGGACGGCCGAGCGCTGGCTGGCCACCCACTGCCCGCCGACCGAGCCCCGGGGTGTGGCCGAGGCCGCACCGGGCCAGATCGACCTGCCGCCCGTCTGGGAGAAGATGGCGGCGCAGGGTTGGCTCGGGCTCCATCTGCCCGAGGAGCACGGGGGCCAGGGCTTCACCCTGGCCGAGACGGCCGTCGTGCTCGAGGAGCTCGGCCACACGCTCTTCCCCGGACCCCTGCTCTCGACGCTGCTCGTCTCCTCTTCCCTGGCCCGACAGTCCGACCTCGAAGCGGTCGCGCCACTGCTCGCCGGCCTGGCCGACGGCACGGTCACCGGCGCCGTCGCCCTCGGCGCCGAGCCGTTGCCCACCGAACGCCGGCCCGATGGCACCCTCGTCGTGCGCGGCAGCGTGCGGCCCGTGCTGGGCCTGCCGGCAGCCCGTCTCGTCCTGGTGCCGCTGGACGTGGACCACGCCGGTGTGAGCTGGGTGGTGCTCGACCGTGACACGCTCGGCGCCGGGGTCAGCGCTGACGTGCTACCGGCTCTCGATGCAACGCGCGCCATCGGCACCCTCGAATTTCCGGCGGACGGCTGCGCCGTCGCTCCCGGCGGGGCCTTCTCGGTTCCCGCCGCGACCGTGCACGGTCTCGTTCTTGTCCTCGTCGCGGCCGAGAGTGCTGGACTTGCCCGCTGGTGCGTGGAGACGGCGTCGGACTACGCCAAGGTGCGCGTGCAGTTTGGACGACCCATCGGTCAGTTCCAGGCCGTCAAGCACGCGCTGGCCGACATGCTCGTGGCCGCGGAGCAAGGTGCCGCGGTGGCCTGGGACGCCGCCGCCGCTTGGAGCGAGGATCCGGACGAACATCCCGACCAGGACAGCCGGGCCCTGAGCGCGGCGATCGCCGGCGACATCGCACTGGAGGCAGCGGCGCACTGCGCCAAGAAGTGCGTCCAGGTCCTCGGTGGGATCGGCTTCACCTGGGAGCACGATGTGCACTTCTATCTCAAGCGCGCGATGTCCAATCTGCAGCTCGTGACCGGTGGTGACACCGGTGTGCTCGACCACGAGGTGGCCGCGCTGGCCGTGGGTGGGGCGCGCCGGAACCTGACCGCCGACCTGCCCGAGGAGGCCGAGGCGTTCCGCCAGGAGATCCGCGAGGTCGTGGCCACGGTTGCCGCAGCCGCCGATCAGCGCGCCGCAATTGCCGAGGCGGGACTGATCTCACCGCACTGGCCCGCGCCATGGGGTCGCTCGGCCTCGCCGCTCGAGCAACTCGTCATCGACGAGGAACTGGCGGCGGCCGGTGTCCTCCGGCCCCACCTGGCCGTCGGGGCGTGGGCGCTCCCGACCATCATTGCGCACGGCACAGAAGAGCAACAGGAGCGCTGGGTGCGCCCCACCCTCCTCGGACAGATGAACTGGTGCCAGCTCTTCAGCGAGCCCGGCGCAGGTTCCGATCTGGCGTCGCTCAGCACGCGAGCCGACAAGGTCGAGGGCGGTTACGTGCTCAACGGGCAGAAGGTCTGGACGTCCCTGGCCCAGATCGCCGACTTCGGCATCTGCCTCGCCCGCACGGATCCCGACGCGCCCAAGCACGCCGGCATCACCTACTTCATCGTCGACATGCAGACCGAGGGCCTCGACATCCGACCCCTGCGCGAGCTGACCGGCGCCGCCATGTTCAACGAGGTCTTCTTCAACGACGTCTTCGTGGCCGACGACGCGGTGATCGGCCTCCCGGGGGACGGCTGGAGGATCGGCCGGACCACGTTGGCCAACGAGCGCGTGTCCATGTCTTCGGGCGCCTCGTTCGGCAACGGGCTCGAGTCGCTGGTGCGCAGTGCGACGCGCCGGGCCGAGACCGGCCGTGCGATCGGCTCGAGTCTCGAGGGCCGTCTGGGACACCTGATCGCCGAGGCCCAGTCCGTGGCCCTGCTTGGCCACCGCGCAACGCTGGCCACGCTGTCCGGCGTGGATCCGGGGAGCGGGTCGAGCGTGCGCAAGTTGCTGGGAGTCGAGCACGAACAACGCGTCCAGGAGATGGGCATGGCCCTCTACGGCGCCGGGGGAGCGGTGCTCGACGGGAAGGCCCAGCGCTGGGAGGAGGGGTTCCTCTCCACCCGCTGCTTGACCATCGCCGGCGGGACGAGCGAGGTGCAGCGCAACGTGATCGCCGAGCGGATCCTCGGTCAGCCCCGTGACCCCGAGCCTGGGAGCTGAGCACCGGTACGATGGCCGCGCCATGAGCCCGGAAGAGCCCGAAGAGGAGGTCCTCGACTACGACGTCGAGGAGGACCAGTGGCCCCCGCTGTCGGACCGCTTTCTGACCGAATGGGCGCCGGGCGTGCTCCACGCACAGAACGCCTGGATGTCGTCGATCGACTCGCTGCGCGCACCCGACCGCAAGACCCACGAGCTCATCCGCATGGTCTGCACCGTGGTAGCCCGCCAGCACGGTGGCGTGCAGCGCCACGCTCGCCTGGCCGCCCAGGTCGGTGCGACCTGGGACGAGATCGCCGGGTCGATCCTGCTCACCGAGCCGGCTTTCGGCATCGTGTTGGCCATGCAGGCCCTGCCCTTCGCTCGGCGTGGCTTCAACCAGGGCTCGGCGGAGGTGCACGAGGTCGACGACGAGGACATCCAGCCCGACTGATGCAGCTCGCTCCCGACGAATCGGTGCAGAGCTTCCGCCGCGAGTTCGAGGCCTGGCTCGACGACCACCTGCCTACGCCTGAGGAGATGGCGAGCGAGCAGCGCCGCAGCTCGTCGCACATTCCCGCATGGGGACGGGTCTTTCGAGCGCGCCATGTTCGAGGCGGGCTACCTCGTCCCGGGATGGCCCCCCGAGCTGGGCGGCCGCAACGCCACACCGCAGGAGCAGATGGCGTACTTCGAGGTGGTGGCCGCGCGCATGGTGCCGCGTGGCCTCAATCCCCAGGGTCTGTCCATCTGCGCGGCGTCGATCGTCGAGTACGGCACCGACGCTCAGAAAGAGCGCTTCGTGCTTCCCACCCTGCGGGGCGAGATCACCTGGTGTCTGGGGATGAGCGAACCCAACGCCGGCAGCGATCTGGCTTCACTGACCACCCGGGCCGAGCACAAGGACGACCACTTCGTCGTGAACGGCCAGAAGGTGTGGACTTCCGGCGCCCACGACGCGGACTTCTGCCTCTGCTTCGTGCGGACCGACACGGAGGCGCCGAAGCACCGAGGCATCAGCGTGCTCATCATCGACATGCAGACGCCGGGCATCACCTACCGTCCTCTTCCTGAGCTGACCGACCCCGAAGCCGTCGACTTCAACGAGGTGTTCTTCACCGACGTCGAGGTCCCAGAGGAGAACCTGCTGGGTGAGCTCAACCACGGCTGGGCGGTGAGCCAGGGTTCCTTGCGCCACGAACGCGGCATGTTGTGGATCATGAGCGTCAACAAGATGGAGCGTGCTATCCGCGGCCTGGTGCGGGTGGCCCAGCGGCCCGACGGACACGGAGGCACGCTCGGGGACGACCCGAGGGTGGCCGAGGCCATCGGCCGCATTGCGACTGACACGGCGGCGATGCGCTGTTTGGGTTACATCGGGTTTGCCAAGTCGGTGCGCGGCGAGATGTCGCCCGAGCACATGATCCTCAAGCTGTTCTCGAGCGAGTCGGAGCAGCGGGCCTCTCTGGTGGCCGAGGAGGCGCTCGGCCTCGAGGGCCTCGATCTCGACGGGCCGGGACCCAATCGCCTGACCGCGTGGGACCGGGAGCGATTCGACGATGCGTTCCTGGACGTCTTCAACGCCAGCTACGACGGGGCTTGGGCCGTGCAATATCTGCGCTCCTTTTCCGGCACGATTGCCGGTGGCACCTCCGAGATCCAGCGCAACATCGTGGCTGAGCGTCTCCTCGGACTTCCTCGGAGCTAGCCCGACTCCCTGAAGCTGGGCGGTGTGAGGTCGACACCGGGGTTTGGCGACAATCCTGAAAAATCGTTTGCACAATTTTTGCCAAACGACTTGCCCTGACACACATGCGGTCAACCTGATGCGGGTAGTGCCCCGCCACCATGATGCTCGAGGAGTCGGCCTCGGTGCGCTCGGTGGGGGGCCACGCACGACATCGGTGCACGCGCTTTTCGCGTGCACTGGCGGTAGTCGCTGTCGGCGCTGGCCTTGTCTTGGGGTTGAGCGGGGCGGCAGGTGCTGCTGGCATCCTGCCGCCCGGCAACCCGTCGGCCAACATCCCGCCCAGCAACGGTGATTTCCTGATTTCGATCGACAACGCCCGGGCCGAGGAGGGCGTTGGTCCGATGGACCTGAACGAAGCCCAACTCAATGCGTTGCCTGCATCCCAGCAGCTCTTCATCGTGCTGAATGACGAGCGGATCGACCGAGGACTGGCTCCGATCGAGTTCATGACGGCGCAGCTCGATGCTGCCGCCGCCCAGGGTGCCCAATCAGGCGGTGATCCCCCGCTCCCGTCATCGGTGACCGGGGGAGCACCGGTCGCCTGGGGTGGCGGCATCTGGGCCGGAGGATCCGGGTCGGTCCTCGAGTCGGATTACTACTGGATGTACTCGGACGGCGCCGGGAGCGACTCCACCAACGAGTCCTGTACGTCGGCCGGGTCGCCAGCGTGTTGGTTGCACCGCGACATCATCCTGCACGCACAGCCGTCCTGTGGCGCGCAGCCCTCGACGCTCTCACTTGGCGCGGCTGCGGATCCAGCGGGTTACTCCGGAGGTTCCTTCGCCGCCGAGGTCGTGGCGTCGTGCGGTACTCCTGCCGACATCACCATGACGTGGCAACAGGCCGAGTCGGAGATCGCCGGGACGCAGACGGTTGGTGTGGCCGCCATGCCCAACGGGTCCGGCTACTGGGAGGCCGAAGCGAACGGCACGGTGGGAGCATTCGGCACCGCGCACAACTACGGGTCGCTCACGGTGGCGCTCAACGCGCCGATCGTGGGGATCGTTGCCACGCCCAACGGTGGCGGCTACTGGCTGGTCGCCGCCGACGGCGGCATCTTCAGCTTCGGCAACGCTCGGTTCTACGGTTCGACCGGTTCGCTTCGGCTCAACAAGCCGATCGTCGGCATGGCCTCGACCCCGAACGGAAACGGATACTGGCTGGTCGCCTCCGACGGCGGCATCTTCAGCTACGGCAACGCTGGGTTCCACGGTTCGATGGGCGGGAGGCCGCTCAACCAGCCCGTCGTCGGCATGGCCGCCGACCCGTCCACGGGCGGCTACTGGGAGGTGGCGTCGGACGGCGGCATCTTCAGCTTTGCTGCGCCGTTCCTCGGGAGCACGGGCAGCATCCGGCTCAACCAGCCGATCGTCGGCATGGAGGCCTTGGGGAACGGCCAGGGCTACCGGTTCGAGGCCGCGGACGGAGGAGTGTTCTCCTTCGGCCAGGCCACCTTCGACGGATCAACGGGCGGCCAGCCGCTTGTCGCACCCATCGTGGGCATGGCACCGGACGACACGACCAACGGGTACTGGCTCGCCGCGGCCGACGGCGGGATCTTCAGCTTTGGTGGTGCGTCGTACATGGGCCGCATCGAGAGCGGCAGCTAGCGCGCTGAGCGCCCAGGCACCGGCCCGACCGAGCCCCAGCCCCGGTGTGCGCTGGGGGTATGCGAGCCGTTGCGCCACTGCACTACACATGCTGGCGACGATCGGCCGTTCCCAGAAACGGCGGGAAGGATTGCTGGCGTGATGGTCCAGGTTCGGCCTCGGCGCACGCCTGTCGTGGCTCGAGCAACGACGACCAGCCGGAAAGGGCGGCGAGTCGGCCGCTCTCGCAGTGTCGCAACACGCGCCGCCCTCATCGCCTTCACCGTCTTGACCGTGATGGCGGGCACGCTTGTGGTTTCCACCGTGACTGCAAGGTCGACCGCGCCGGCCGCAGCGGCGGGGATCCTCCCTCCCGCCAACCCCGCCGCGAACACTCCCCAAAGTAGTCCCGACTGGCTGGCCTCGATCGACAATGCGCGGGCCCTCGAGGGCATTGGGCCGATGCAGATCAACGAGGCAGAGTCCGCGCAGCTGCCCGCAGCGGAGCAGCTCTTCATCGCTTTCAACCTCGAGCGGATCGGTCGAGGCCTGGCGCCGATCATGTACATGACGTCACAACTGAACGGGTACGCCGCGCAGGGTGCTGCACGGGCTGGTGATCCCTCGGTCCCGACCGTCTTGACCGGGGGCGTGCCCGTGGCGAGCAGTGGCGCCATCTGGGCCGGGGAGGTCTCTTCGCCGCTCGCGGCCGACTACTACTTCATGTATCTGGACGGACCGGGAACGGACTCGAACCTCGCCTGTGCGCGGGGCGCCGAATGCTGGATTCACCGCGACGCCATCCTCCATCAATACCCCGGATGTGGGGCGGGTGCGCCCGTGCTCTCCATGGGGGCGGCCTTTGATCCGACGGGGTACCCAGGCGGATCGATGGCGGCGGTGATCGTGAGTTCGTGTGCCGAGCCGGCCGACGTCACGTTGACGTGGCCCGAGGCGTTGTGGTCGACGTCGCCGACCCGTGTCGTGGGCCTGGCCGCGCTCCCCAACGGCACCGGGTACTGGGAGGTGGAGGCCAACGGGACCGTGGCGGCGCTCGGCCAGGCGCCGAACGACGGATCGGTGCCCGGCGCGCTCAATGCTCCGATCGTCGGCATGACGGCGACGCCGGACGGTGGCGGCTACTGGCTGGTCGGCGCCGACGGCGGCGTGTTCGGTTTCGGCGATGCTCACTTCTACGGATCCACCGGATCGCTCAGGCTGAATCAACCGATCGTGGGGATCGCGGCAACGCCCGACGGCAAGGGGTACTGGCTCGTCGCCGCGGACGGCGGGATCTTCAGTTATGGCGATGCCGCGTTTCGCGGCTCCATGGGCGGGAAGCCACTGAATGAGCCCGTCGTCGGAGTGGCCGGTGACCCAGCCACCGGCGGCTACTGGGAGGTGGCCGCTGACGGTGGCATCTTCAGCTTCGACGCCCCTTTCCTGGGCAGTACTGGATCCATCCACTTGAACCAGCCGATCGTCGGCATGGAGGGCGCCCCGAACGGGCTCGGCTATCGGTTCGTGGCGGCGGACGGCGGGATCTTCAGTTATGGCACGGCAACTTTCGAGGGCTCGACCGGAGGCCTGACTCTGGTCGCACCCGTGGTTGCGGTGGCGGCCGACGAAGCCATTGGAGGCTATTGGATGGCGGCGGCTGACGGCGGCATCTTCAACTACGGGGGCGCCCCCTACCTCGGCCGGACGACCAACCCCTCCCTGCCCTAAGGGGTCCTTCGTCTTCGAGGACCCTTTTCCTCGAGGATTCGCCTGCAACCGCGGCGCCGCGGCGCCGTCATTCCTTGCTCGCTCAAGTACGGCCGCGTCCTGCCGACACTTGTATGGAGAGAAGGGCGTACGCCCTGGCGGAGCCGTGATGACACCGGCCGCTCTCTTCTAATTGCGCTGAAAAGGCAAATAAATTTCAGCCGCGCTATTTAGCCAAAGAATGTCTTGACAAGCGGTTATCAAGTCTACAACAACTGGTAGACAACCTGGGCAATCCCACCCCCGTTTCCCCAGTTCACCGGGTATGAAACGTCCGACTCATATAGTCCAAAGGACCCATTCAATTCTCGCGCAACTTTCTACATACTGTCGGCGGACGCGAGATCAAGAGGGGGAAAACTAGGTGGATCGACGTGCCCGTCGTTGTGTTGCTGCACTCATCGCGCCCCTGGCCGTGCTTTGCATGGTGTCTGCCACCGCGCTGATCAGTGCGCCCGCGGGTGCCGCCGGGATCTTGCCCCCGAACAACCCGCCCTCCAATGTTGCGCCCAGTAGCTCGGACTGGCTCCAGTCGATCAATTCAGGTCGCGCCGCCGAGGGCGTCGGACCGATGAACGTATCGGAATCTTCGTTGTCCGCCCTCCCCATTGACCAGCAGGTGTTGACCGTCGTCAACGAGGAGCGCATCGACCGCGGCTTGCCACCCATCAGTTACGTCACCAGTCAGCTCGATGCCTACACGCAGGGAGGGGCCAACGGCGGCACCGACCCGTCCTTCCCCACGTCGCTGACGGGCGGCTCGGGGGTCACGTGGGGCGGATCGATCTGGGCCGGAGGTCTTTCGAACCCCCTCGAGGCCGACTACTACTGGATGTACGACGACGGGTGGGGCGGCACGTCGACCACCAACGAGCTCTGCACGCCCTCGAATCCGAGCGAGTGCTGGGGCCACCGCGACATCATCCTGCACGAGTTCGGCAGCTGCCCTTCGGGCCCGCCCGTGCTTTCCATGGGTGCGGCCTTCTCGTCGAGCGGCTACAACGGCGGCTCTCTCGCCGCCATCTTCGTGAGTTCCTGCCAGACCCCCTCCGACGTCACCGCATCGTGGGCCCAAGCCTCCACGGAGGTGGCATCGAACTCCCGGACGATTGGGATGGCCACGCTGCCCAACGGGAGCGGCTACTGGGAGGCTGAGGCCAACGGGACGGTGGGTGCCTTCGGGTCCGCCCCGAAGCTCGGCTCGCTCACCGGCGCCCTCAACGCACCCATCGTGGGCATCGCCGCCACACCCGACGGCGGCGGCTACTGGTTGGTTGCCTCCGACGGTGGTGTCTTCAGCTTCGGCGACGCGCACTTCTACGGCTCGACGGGCTCGCTGCGCCTGAACAAGCCCATCGTCGGCATCGCCTCGACCCCCGACGGGCACGGCTACTGGATGGTCGCTTCTGACGGTGGCATCTTCAGCTTCGGCGACGCCGCCTTCCATGGCTCCATGGGCGGCCAGCCGCTCAACAAGCCGATCGTTGGGTTGGCCGATGACCCGTCGACCGGCGGCTACTGGGAGGTGGCCTCGGACGGCGGCATCTTCAGCTTCGACGCTCCGTTCTACGGGAGCACCGGCGCCATCCGTCTCAACCAGCCCATCGTGGGCATGGAGGCGACCGGCAACGGCAAGGGTTATCGGTTCGTGGCGGCCGACGGCGGCATCTTCACCTACGGCAATGCTTCCTTCGACGGGTCGACCGGCGGCACCGCCTTGGTGGCTCCGGTCGTCGGCATGGCTCCCGACAACGCCTCCAACGGCTATTGGTTGGCCGCGGCCGACGGCGGCATCTTCACCTTCGGCGGAGCGGCGTTCCTCGGCCGAGTCCAGAGCAACGGGTAACTCCCGACCGCGTAATCCCACCGCGTAATCCGATGCCGGTACCGCGGCGTCTCTGGCTCATTCAGGTCGTTCCACCTGGGGCCCGCTTGGTCCCGCCCATCTGCGCCGCCTGGCGTCCAGACCGAATTCGTTGCGCCCTGAGCCAGGTTCACGCAGGAAACGGCGACGAAAATTTCGATCCGCGCCTTGCACAACATTTAGTCAAAAGTCCCATTCAGTTCTCCCGAGGACCTCCCGATACTCCCCACTGGGAAGAGGTTGAGGGAGGGACCACGGGTGCTTTGTCGTGCCCGCCGTCGTGCGACGGCGTCGTTGCTGGCTGCTGGAACCATTGTCACGCTGTCATTGACGGTCGGTGCCGCGCTGCCTGCCGCGCCCGCCGGTGCAGCGGGAATCCTGCCGCCATCCAACCCGCCGGCCAACATCGCACCCGCCAGCCCGGACTGGCTCCAGTCCGTCGATGCCGGCCGGGCCGCCGAGGGCATCGGGCCGATGGAGATATCCGAAGCCGCGCTGGCGACGCTTCCGATTGACCAACAGGTCCTCACCGTGGTCAACGAGGAGCGCATCGATCGAGGACTGCCCCCCATCGACGACATCACCAGCCAGCTCGACGCCGCCGCGCAGGCGGGTGCCAACGCCGGTGCCGACCCCGCGTTCCCAACGACCCTGACTGGGGGTGCGCCGATCACCTTCGGGGGAGCGGTGTGGGCTGGCACGCCGTCCGCTCTCGAGTCCGACTACTACTGGATGTACGACGACGGCTGGGGCGGCTCGACCTCCGCCACCGTGAACGGGGCATGCAGTCCGCTCTCGCCCGGCGGCTGTTGGGAGCACCGCGACATCGTCCTACACGAGTACGCCAACTGCCCCTTTGGTCCGCCGGTGCTCTCCATGGGTGCTGCCCAACGGGGGGCATCCATCGCCGCCCTCGTCGTCAGTTCGTGTGGTGCACCGTCCGACGTGTCCGACACGTGGGGTCAGGTGTCCAACCTGGTGTCCTCGTCCAACATCGTCGGGGTGGCCCCGCTCCCGAACGGCACCGGCTACTGGGAGGTCGAGGCCAACGGCAAGGTGGGGAACTTCGGAGCGGCCCCCAACGATGGCTCGCTCACCGGCGCCCTCAACGCACCCATCGTCGGCATCGCCGCCACACCCGACGGCGGCGGCTACTGGTTGGTTGCCTCCGACGGTGGTGTCTTCAGCTTCGGCGACGCGCACTTCTACGGCTCGACGGGCTCGCTGCGCCTGAACAAGCCCATCGTCGGCCTCGCCTCGACCCCCGACGGGCACGGTTACTGGATGGTGGCCGCCGACGGCGGCATCTTCACCTTCGGCGACGCCGCCTTCCATGGGTCGACCGGCCTGACCCGCTTGAACCAGCCCGTGGTGGGCATGGCGGCCGACCCGTCAACCGGCGGCTACTGGCTGGTGGCCGCCGACGGCGGCATCTTCAGCTTCGACGCTCCGTTCCTCGGCAGCACGGGAAGCATCCGGCTCAACCAGCCCATCGTGGGGATGGAGGCGTCGAGCAACGGACAGGGTTACCGCTTCGTGGCGGCCGACGGCGGCATCTTCACCTATGGCAACGCGGCCTTCGACGGTTCGACGGGCGGCATGCCGTTGGTTGCGCCGGTGGTGGGCATGGCTCCCGACAACGCCGCCAACGGCTACTGGCTGGCCGCGGCCGACGGCGGCATCTTCACCTTCGGTGGGGCGAAGTACCTCGGGCGTCTCGTCGGCGGCTGAGGTTAGAGAACACCCCGTTCGGTGAGGTCGGCCAGCTCGGACTCCGAGATCCCGACCAGATCGCACCAGACCTCGCGGTTGTGCTGGCCGAGGCGGGGCGCACCCGTCGGCACGGGCGCCGGATGCTTGGCCAGTCGGGGGAACGGTGCCTGCTGGCGCACCGTACCGATGACCGGGTCCTCCACCGCGACCAGATCGCCCCGGGCCGCCATGTGGGGGTCGGCGAAGATGTCGGCCGCGCTGTAGGCGGTGCCGACCGGTACGTCGTGCTCCACGCAGCGGTCGGTGATCTCGGCCGCCGTCAGCGACGACGTCCATGCCGTGACGATGCCGTTGATCTCGTCGCCGCGGGCGGCGCGCTCGGCCAAGGAGGCGAACCGGGCGTCGTGGTTGAGGTCGTCACGACCCATCGCCGCGCAGAGGCGGGCGAAGTTGGCATCGGAGCCGGCCACGATGCAGATGTAGAAGCCGTCGGTTGTGGGGTAGTTGTCCAGGGGAGCCGAGTGCGACAAGCGGTTTCCCTCCCGTTGGCGCACAATGCCGAGCCGGTCGTGCGCGGCCAGGGTCCACTCGAGAATGCGCAGGATCGACGCGTAGAGCGGGGCGTCGATCACCTCGCCGCCGCCCGCCGCGGTGTCCCGTCCGTAGAGCGCGGACACTGCGGCGAACGCCGCGAAGGTGCCGGTGAGATAGTCGGAGACCGTGACGCCCGGCCGCACCGGCGGACGGTCCGGATCACCGGTCAGATGCAACAGCCCACCGAAGGCAATGCCGAGGCGGTCGAGCCCGGGTCGAGGCGAATACGGACCCGTCTGGCCGAACACGCTGATGCGCACGTACACGAGGTCGTCTGAGAGGTCCTCGGGGCCGAGACTCCACCGCTCCATCGTCCCGGGCCGGAAGTTCTCGCACAGGACGTCGGCCGTGGACACCAAGCGCTTGAAGAGGTCCTTGCCTTCGGGGTGGCGCAGATCGCAGGTCACACCGCGGCGTCCGCGGCCCTCGACGGCCCAGGCCAACGAGTAGTCCGGTTCCCCGTCGACAGGCACAAAGGGTCCCATGGTGCGCATGAAGTCTCCGCCGCCGGGGAGCTCGACCTTGATCACGTCTGCGCCGAGTTCGCCCAGCAGGCCGGCGCAGAACGGTGCCGAAATCCTGGTGCCCACGTCGATGACGCGGATGCCGTGCAGGGGGCCGCCAGGTGCCGGTGCCGGGGAATCAGTCATGGCGCCGGGTCAGCCGCGGGGCAGGCCGAGCACCCGCTCGCCCACCAGCGTCCGCTGGATCTCGTTCGTCCCGGCGAAGATGGACGAGGCCTGGTAATAGAGCCACGAGCGCTGCCAGGCTCCGCCGGCCGGGTTGTCGGGCGCACCCTCCCACAACGGCGACGCCTCGCCGAGCACGTCCATCGCCGTCTGGTGCAGCCGCTTGGACATCTCGCTCCAATAGAGCTTGAGGGCGCTGCCCTCGGGCCCGGGCGCCTCGCCCTTGGACAGCCGGGTCAGCGAGCGCCAGTTGTGCAGTTGGAACAGGCGTACCTCGGTGGCGGCCTGGGCCAGCTTCTGGCGCAGACGCCAGTTGTCGAAGCTCCCGTTCGACTCGGCCAGGCGCAAGAGCTCCTCGATGAGCTGGGCGTGGATGACCAGCTGGCGCGGGTTCACGCCGCGCTCGTGGGCCAAGGTGGATCCGGCCACGCCCCAGCCCGCCCCCTCCGCCCCGACCCGCCGCTCGTCGGGTACGAACACGTCGTCGAGCTCGACCTCGTTGAACTCGGCCTCCCCGGTCGACTGGACGAGCGGGTGCACGCCCACACCGTCCGCGTGCATGTCGATGATGAGGGCCGTGATGCCCTGCTGGCGCTTGGGGGCGTCGGGGTCGGAGCGAGTCAGGCAGAGTCCCCAGTCGGCGAACTGGGCGTACGACGTCCAGACCTTGCGACCGCTGACCCGGTAGCCGCCGTCGACCGGGACGGCGCGGGTCGTGAGGGAAGCCAGGTCGCTGCCGGCGTCAGGCTCGCTGAAGAGCTGGCACCACATTTCGTCGGCCGCCAGGATGCGAGGCAGGAATCGTTCCTTCTGCTCCGCCGTACCGTGCGCCAGCAGCGTGGGCCCCACGAGGTTGATGCCGATGCGCCCGACCAGTTCGGGAGCGCGGGCACGAGCGAGCTCCTCAATGACGACGTAGTTCTCGAGCGCACCGAGTCCGCGGCCGCCGTACTCCTCGGGCCAGGTCACGCCCACCCAGCGGTCGGCCGCCAGGGAGGCCTGCCACTGGCGCCCAAACGCCACCGTCTCCGCCAAGTCGTCGAAGCGCGGCGGGAGTCCTACCCCGTAGGGCCAGGGCAGGTGCTCGACCAGCCACTCCCTGAACGCGAGCCGCAGGGACTCCTGTTCGGGGGTGGCACGCAGATCCATGCGGGGCAGCATGGCACAGGTGTTCAGCGGGGTGACACCCGTGTCAGCGCTCACCGTAGACTGCGCCGCCGTGGACTTCGACCTCTCGACCGACCAGCAGGCTTTGCGCGACGCGGCCGTGACGCTGCTTGACCGCATGGCCGGGCACGACGCATTGCGGGCCCGAGTGGGTACCGGATCGGTGGTGGGCACGTTGCCCGGAGCGGGCGCGGCGGGCGAGGCCACCGCCGGAACAGCCACCGCGGTGGACGCGCCGTCGGGCTACGACAGCGCGGCCTGGGCCGCCATGGCCGACCAGGGCTGGTTGGCGCTCGAGATTCCCGAGGACGAGGGCGGCCTCGGCATGGGACTGGTCGAGATCGCCGTGTTGTGCGAGGAGATCGGGCGCCGCTTGGCCGCGGTCCCGTTCCTCTCGTCGGTGGTGGCGCTCGGCGCGTTGAACGAACCCGATGTGCGTTCCCTCGCCTGGACCAAGGAATGGCGTGAAGCGTTGAGTCAGGGCGAGGCCGTGGCCTGTGTCGCTCGGGCCGGAGGCGTCGACATCACCGCCGAACCCGCCGACGACCATGCCGTCGTGCTCAGCGGCGCCACCCCGCCGACTGCCTTTGCGCCCTCGGCCGACCTCGCCGTGATCGTCACCGACGACAACGTGTTCGCGGTCGATCAGCGTGAGGCGCCGCGTCCCGAACCGCTGTCGGCCATGGACCGCACACGCGAGCTCGGGATCCTGCGCTTCGACCGCACCCCGGCCCGGCACCTCGGGGGAGTCGACGCCGTTGGGGCGGTGCTGGACCGAGCGGCCACCCTTGTCAGCGCAGAAATGCTCGGTGCCGCCGACCGGGTCCTCGCCATGGCCGTGGAGTACGCCAAGGACCGGGTGCAGTTCGGCAAGCCGATCGGTTCCTTTCAGGCGGTCAAGCACATGCTGGCCGACTGCCTGGTCGACGTGGAGGGGATGCGTTCGACCGTGTACTTCGCCGCCTGGTGCGGTGCCGCAGGCGACCGAGAGCGCTCACTGGCCGCCAGCATGGCCAAGGCGTGGTGCTCCGACGCCTCCCGCAGAGTGATGGCCTCTGGCTTGCAGGTGCATGGCGGCATCGGCTTCACCTGGGAGCACGACATGCACCTCTACTTGAAGCGGGCGCAGCTCGACCAGCTCAGCTACGGCGATGCCGCCTTCCACCGTGACCGCATCGCAGGAATCCTGCGGGCCCGGCTCGAGGCCGGGGAGAGCCTTTCCTGACCCGGACTCAGAGGTCGGCGACCGCAGTGCCGCCGATCGTCAGGAACTGGAGGCGCTCGCCCTCAATGCCATGTGATGCGGGACGGCCGTTGGCCAGACTTTGCGCCGGCACGCTGACGATGAGGGTGAGGTCGACGAGGTAGCCGGATTTCAGGATGGCTCGCTCCGCCACCGAGCCGTGGACTGCACTCGGCTGTGCCTCGCACGTCGTGGTGGAGGAGTGCGGTACCCGGGACGAGAAGTCGGCCAGGCTCTCGTCGCGGGTGTATGTGTTGCCGTCGGCACTCCACGCCGTGTCACCTCCGACGATCGAGGCGTACGAACTGAGCACGCACGGAATGGCGCTCGGCCCGAGGACCGCCAGGCGCACGGTGCGCGGCCCGACCCGCTCGTAGACCGTCAGGCGGCTCGGCGCGTTGTACCGGATGAGGCGCTCCTGCGAAATGCTGCTGGCGTGCAGCGACGCCGAGAGCGAGGCGGACAGGTTCATGGTGAACGAGTTCGACCCGGCCGGGTCGCCGAAGGTGGCGCTCGTCGCGTTCTGCACGGCCAGGGAGGCCCGATTCGGTGACGATGTCTGTCCGATCACCGCGAACACCAGCGCCAGGATCACCAGCACCCCCAGCAATGTGAACGGGATCAGGTTGCGCCGCCGCACCGGAACGACGCTACTGCTGGGCCTGGCGACGGGCGCGGCATTCTCGGAGCTCCGACCGAGCCTCCAGCCGCCCCGGGTCCCGGCGCGGCCCCGCCCGCCTCCCGTGCTTCAGCCGGCAGCGGCGCGCCGACGCAAGGCAGCCCGATCGGCCTTGCCCGAACCGAGCAACGGCAGCTGATCCAGGCGTTCCACCTTCTCGGGCGTCTTGAAGACCGCCATGCCGCGGCTGGAGAACCAGCGCCGGCACTCCTCGAGATCGAAGGGCTCGCTCGACTCCACGAACGCCGCCACTCGCTCACCCATGAGTGGATCCGGATACCCCACCGCGACGGCGTGCCGCACCGTGGGATGCGCCTCGAGTGCCCCCTCCACTTCGGAGGCCGAGATGTTCTCGCCGCCGCGGATGATGACGTCCTTGAGCCGCCCGACGATGCGCACCCAACCCTCGTTGTCCACGGTCGCAATGTCGCCAGTGCGAAACCAGCCACCGGGCGCAATGACGGTCGCCGTCTGCGTCGCATCGGCATAGCCGGCGAACATTTCGGGTCCGCGCACCCAGAGCTCCCCTGAGTCGCCCACGCTCCGGCGTGCGCCCGTCTCGGGATCCGAGACGCGCAGCTCGATCTCGCCCACGGCGCGCCCATCGGTGTCGCGCGCCTTGTCGAACGAGTCGTCGTTCTGGCTCGTCGTCACCGTCGGCGCCTCGGTCGAGCCGTAGGTGCGCTTGACCCGGCAGTCGAAGGTGCGGGCCGCCTCCTCGACGAAGGCCGGAGTGACCGACGCGCCACCGCTCGAGATCAACCGAACCGACGAGACGTCCACGCCACCACCACCGCTGCCACCGACCCGCCCGCCCAGCGCCGTCCCCATGGCGATGAAGAAGGTGGGTGGCCCGGCCATGAACGAGATGCGCTCGTCGGTCACCAGCGACAGCGCCTGCTCGGCGTCGAAGCGCCGGACGAGCACGGCGCGCATCCGCACCGCTCCCGGCAACAGCACACCGTTGAGCATGCCCGAAATGTGCGCCATCGGCGCCGGCATGAGCACGGCATCTCCCGCGCCGAGCCCGTGCACCTGCGCCATGAGCGACGCCTTCCAGCTGAGGCCGCGGTGCGTGTGCAGCACCGCCTTGGGCACTCCCGTCGAGCCCGAGGTGAACAACACCAGGGCGACGTCAGACGGTCGCACGCCACTCGATCCCGCCGCCACGGGCGGGCCACCCAGCGCCGCCTCGAGCGCCGAGGGGTCCGACAGCGCCTCCGTGGCCAGCTCCACCACCAAACGCGGCTCGACCTGGGCCAACGCCTTTTCCACGTCGGCGGCGCCGAACGAGTGCAGTACCGGCGCCGCCACCGCGCCGAGGCGCCAGCAGGCCCGGCTGAGCACGGCGGCGGCCAGGCTGTTGGGCACCTGCCAGGCCACGGACTCACCGCGGCGCACGCCCCGGACGCGCAGCCCGCCGGCCACCGAGGCCACCAACGCCTCGACCTGCGCCGCCGACAGCCGGGTCGCCCCGTCGACGATCTCACCGCCGCCGACACCGCTCACGCCGCCCCCGGTCGAGAGCAATGCGTCGAGCGTCGGCACCTGCCACGGACCACCCGGGCGGCGGTAGTGGCGGGCCCGACTCGGCACCCACGTGGCTCGGAGGTGGGCCGTCACGGCACGGACCCTATCCCGCCATCCCACTAACGTGACCTCGATGTCAGCCTCGAGGACGACATGGATCTGGCGCTAAAACAAGAGGACGAGGCCTTCGCCGCCTCGTTCCGCGCGTGGCTGGACGAGCACCTCGCGCGCCCGCCCGCCTTCGTCGATCTGGCCGACGAGGTGGCGTGGGGTCGCGCCTGGCAGGCCACCCTGGCGGCCGACCGCTGGGTCGGCGTGCACTGGCCCGAGGCCTACGGCGGGCGTAGCGCCACGCCGGTGCAGGTCGCGCTCTACCAGAGCGAGTACGCCCGCTCCCAGGCCCCCCAACCCGTCAACCGCGTCGGCATCAACCTCGTGGGCCCGACGCTGCTGGCGCACGGGACTGAGGACCAACGCCTGCACTACCTGCCCAAGATCCTCTCGGCCGAGGAGATCTGGTGCCAGCTCTTCAGCGAACCCGACGCCGGCAGCGACCTGGCCTCGCTCAGCACGCGGGCCGTCCCGGTGGAGGGCGGCTACGTCGTCACGGGGCGCAAGGTGTGGACCTCCTATGCGCAGTTCGCCACCTGGGGCCTGTGCCTGGCCCGCACCGATCCCGACGCGCCCCGGCCCCAACAGGGCATCTCGGCGCTGATCGTCGACATGGCGGCGCCAGGTGTCGAGGTGCGTCCACTCGTCCAGATGACAGGAGACGCCGAGTTCAACGAGGTCTTCCTCACCGACGTGTTCGTGCCGGCCGAGCAGCTGGTCGGCATCGAGGGGCAGGGGTGGACGGTGGCCGGTTCCACGCTGGCCCACGAGCGCGGCACCAACTTCCCCTTCAAAGAACAGGTGGTGCACGAGACCTACCTGGCCCGCCTCTACGACACGGCGCGGGCCAGCGGCTCGCTCGACGATCCACTGGTGGCCGACGCGCTGGCCCAGGCCTACGTCGACCTCGGCGTGTTGCGGCTGCACAATCTGCGCACGCTCACCCGGCTCGGACGGGGCGAGGAACCGGGTCCCGAATCGAGCTGGGTCAAACTGACCTGGACGACCATGACCCAGGGCATGGCCGACGCCGCGTTGTTGGTCACCGGGCGCGACGGCGGTGCCGCCGAGGCGGGACCCTGGGGCCGCCAATGGCTCTGGAGCAAGGCGGCGGGCATCGCCGGCGGTACCTCGCAGGTCCAGCGCGACATCATCGCCGGGCGCATTCTGGGACTGCCGCGCTGATCGGCTGCGCCTCGTTCAGGCGGGGTCGGGCTGGGTCCGCCGGGCCGTCACCCGCCGCCGGCGCCGCACGAAGAACACGGTGATGAGCGCGCCGACCACGAGCCCCACCACCAAGGCGGCGATGTCGTGCCAGGCGTGGTGGCCCGAGAACAGCCGACCCAACCCGTAGGTGGTGGCGGCGACCGCGAGCGCGAAGGCGAACGAGGCCACCAGGTTCCACACCACGAACTGCCCCCGGCGCATGTTGGCCGTTCCCGACACGATGGCCGGGGTGAAGAACACAGCCAGGCGGCCCCAGCGGGCGTAGGCCGCCTCGCCGTGCTCGACCATTTTCTGGCGCCCGGCTTGGTGCTTGCCCGGGCGCTCGAGCAGCTGGCGCCCCCAGCGATCGCCCACGGCGTAGCCGAGGAGTCCGCCCGCTTCGCCCCCGGCGGTGGCCACGATGACCACCGCGGCCAAGTTGAGCTCACCCTGGCTTGCCGCCACGGCGGCCGCGGTGAGACCGGTCGCGCCGACGAAGGGCACGCCGGCCCACGACGCCGCCACGACGAGGAAGAGCAGGATGTACTCCCACCACGTGCTGGCCAGGTTCACGTGACCGCCGAGAGGCCCGGCGCACTGGTCTCGGGCGCGTCCGAGCCGGCCAGCAGGGCGATGCCCACGATGGCGATCAAGAGGCCCACCACCGCGGCAGCGGAGTGGCCCGTGCCGCTCTTGGAGATGGTCTCGCCGTAGACCGCCATGCCCAGGATCACGCTCGAGAAGAGGGTCACCGAATTGGCCGACGCCATGGCCGGGGCCAGCACGCCGGTCTTGAGCGACGACTGCTGCAGCGCGAAGCCGGTCACCGCCGAGACGATGAGGACGTAGGTCGACCAGCTCGACACGAGCCCCAGCGCCCCGCCGCCGATCTCGCTGACAAAGGTCTTGGTCACGGCGGCCTGGAGACCATAACCGAGTCCCGCCGCCGCGCCGTAGGTCAGGGCCTTGGCCGCGCCGCCGAAGTTGCGGCCGAGGAGAAAGAGGATGCCGACGAGCGCGCCGGTGACGAGGCAGGCGGTCCACCAGGTGAGCGCGCTCGGATGTGTCGTGCCCCCCTGGGGCTGCCCGGCCGAAATGAAACAGACGATGCCGAGCAGGGTCAAGAGGGCGCCGGCCACCTCCCGGCGGCCGACGTGCTGGCTGGTCAGGGCCACGCCCAGTGGGAGAGCCAGGACGAGGCTCAGCGCAGTGATCGACTGGACGACGACAAGCGAGGCCCGGTCCAGGGCCGCTGCTTGGAGCACCCAGCCCGCCGACTGCAGGGCCATCCCGGCCAGCCACACCGGGCGGCGCAGGATCTGGAGCAGAAAGCGGGAGTCGTCCCCCGCGGTGGCCATGGTCCCCTTTTGCTGCAGGACGGTGCCGAGAGCGAAGAACACCGCGGCGAGGATGGCCAGCGCGGGCCCCATGGCGAACTAGGTTACGCGGGCTCCCGGTGTGCAGCCGTTCTGCAGTCGTGATGCCGCCGTGGGGCGCCGAACGGGCGACGAAGCCGGAACGACGGCAGGACGAGGACGCGGGCGCACCACATATGAGCGAGAGCAACCCACTGACCCGGCGGGCCGCCAGCAACCTCGAAGCCGTCAAGATGGACCTCGCCGCGTCCTACACCCAGGGGAGTGACGCGCGGACTGCGCTCCTCCAGGCGTTGCTCTCGTGCGGCGGGCGCATCTTGCTCTACCGGCCCCAGCTCCAGCACTACGCCGTGCTCTTCGGCGACCTCGACTCGGCGCGCCACGTGGCCCTCGTGGTACCGGGCGTGGGCGACGGCACGAATATGTGCGACGACTGGATTCCCGGCGCCACGAACCTCTTCGTGGCGGCACCGGATACCGCTGTCGTTCTCTGGAAGGGCTACGACAACCCGCTCGATCTCATGCATGCGGCGACAGAGTCGATCGAGTGCAATGCCGATCTCATGACGGCCGGCAGTGACCTCGTGGCGTTCGTCGACTGGCTCGACCTGTCCGAGGAGCAGAGCCTCACGGTGGTCGCCCACAGTTTCGGATCGGTGGTCACTGGCACTGCGCTCGCCGACTACGGCTTGCGCTGCACCGACGTCGTCGTGGCCGGCAGCCCTGGCATGACGGTCGACGAACTGCGTCAGCTGCACGTGGACTCGGCGCACTTCTTCTCCGAGAAGGCGACGGGCGACACGGTGGCCGAGTTGGGTATCTTCGGCGCGGCCCCGACGTCGTCAGCCTTTGGGGGGACGCGTATGCAGACCAACGCTCCGGGACATGAGCAAGTGCTGGCCCATTCGCACTACTTCGAGGCCGGTTCCGAAGCACTCGAGAACATGGTGGCCGTGGTCACCGGGCGCTACGGCGACATCCGCCGTCACGTCTGGTCGGTGCCCGAGATCGCCGGCGGCGTGGTGTGCTGGACCCTGCGCCTCCCCACCATGCCGGTGCGCGTCGTGGGCCGTCACTACCGCGGACCTGGCTTCCGGGTCATGGTCAATGCCATGCGAGTGTGCGACCTGGGGGCGGCGCAAACCGGCAACCTGGTCCGCGAGGCGCTCGACGAGGGCGAACGCGCCGTGGCGTGGGTGGTGCGGCGAGTGGGAGGCAGCTGGACGCCGTTCAACTCGCCCGACGGGAGCTGACGGGCGCGTTGGCCGTCTCACCCGGGTCCGTCCCAGGACCGGGTGTCCATTTCCACCCGCGACGCTTTGGCAGATCGCGCCGCCGGTATAGCGTCCGCGCGGACGAGCGGGGGGCGACAGCGACAGTGAGTCGAGCCAGGCGTACCGGGTTGGTCGGGTGCACGCTCGACTGTTGACGTTCACCGGCAACGACCGGATCGACGATGTCCTCTTTCTCTGGGAGGCCACCGTGATCATTCTCCGGGCCCAAGAAGGGTTCCGTGGTGTGGCGGCCGGCATCGATCGCAAGGCCAAGACGGCCACCATCCTCTCGCTGTGGGCGTCGGAGGAGGACCTCATCGCCAGCGACGCCGCGATGCTCGAGCGGCGGGAGGCCGCCATGGTGCGCAGCGGCGCCACCATGCAGGTGGAGCAGTTCGAGCAGGTTTCCCAGAGAATCGCCAAGGCGCCGGCGCCCGGCAGTGCCCTGATGCTGACCCGGTTCACCGTGGCGCCCACGGCCGTGGAGGACTCGCTCCGTTACCTGGAGCAAGAGCTCCTCTCTGGCCTGTTGGCCCAGTCAGGTTTCTGCGCCATGCGCACGCTGTTCGACCGCCGGACGGGTCGGGGCGTGACGGGGCTGTCGTGGGACGATCCGGCCGCCATGGAGGCGGGCGAGGCGGTGCTGCGGCGGAAGATGTCCGTGGCTGCGGCGCCCGGCCTGCACCTCGACGACAGCCACCGCATTGAGATCGAGGTCTTCGAAATGGACCGGCCCGAACCCTGATATGAACCTGACAGCAGTGTCAGCAAACGGGGGAGGCGTCGGACTACGTTGGCCCAATGCCGGTTTGGTTGCGCGAAGACGAGTACGCCACCCTGAAGGCGGCCTGTGCCCAGATGATGCCCTCTGACCAGGGGGCGGCCGGAGCCGACGAGGCGGGCGTGGCCGACTACATCGACATCTTCCTCGGTGCCTTCACCTTCGATCCACCCCGCATCTGGGCCGGGGGGCCCTCGTCGGGCCGTCACGGGGGCGAGGCGGGTTTCGCCAACTTCATCCCGTTGCCCCGGCTCGACGAGCTGGCCTGGCGCACCCGCCTCGAAGGCTCCCAGGGCCTGCCCGAGCGCGAGTTCAACGGTCCCGTGGTGGGGTTGCAGGAGCGCTATCGCAGCGGCCTGGCCGCCCTCGGGGACGACTTCACCGAGGTGGACGGCAAGGAGCAGCGCCGCCGGTTGCGGGCCGACGAGGAGTTCAGCGCCTTGCTCTGGGAGCACTGCTGCGAGGGCATGTACGGCGTGCCCGAGTACGGGGGGAATCGGAACGGAATCGGCTGGGAGTCCATCGGCTGGGAGGGTGACGTGCAGCCACGCGGTTACAGCGACGCCGAGGTGTCGCAGGCATGACGAACGAGGCCCTCATCATCGGTTCGGGTCCGGGCGGCGCCACCGCGGCCGAGGTGCTCACCCGGGCCGGTTGGTCCGTGCGCATGCTGGAGAAGGGGCGCAACCACCTGCTCGATCCGGACGACATGACCAAGCCGGGTCGCGACTATTCCAACGACGAGATCAAGTTCGTCTCGCGCTATTTCCTCGGGCCCGATCCGCTCATCGAGCCACGGGCCTTCCGGGTCTCGGCGGCCGACGGCGAGCACACACATGTGGGCGAGGTCAACTCCATCCCGACCACCGTCGGCGGCGGCGGCGTGCACGCCGACGGCAAGGTGCCCCGCTTCCGGGAAGAGGACTTTCACCTGCGCTCGGCCCGCGGCCCGCAGGAGGGCGCCCACGTCGATGACTGGCCGCTCGAGTACGACGAGCTCGAGCCGTACTACGCCGAGGTCGAGCGGGCCATCGGCGTGTCGGGCCGCGAGGGCGCGAACCCGTTCGCCGCCTGGCGCAGCGGTCCCTACCCGATGCCCCCGGGTGCCCCCATGTACGGCGCGCTCCTGTCGTCTGCCGCGGCGGAAAAGGTGGGCCTGCATCCCTACGAAGCGCCGACCGCGGCGAACAGCATCGCCTACGACGGCCGGCCCGCCTGCAACAACTGCGGCTACTGCGCGTTCTTCGGCTGCCCCATCCACGCCAAGGGCGACCCGGTGGCCCTCCTCACGCGGGCCATGGCGACCGGCCGTCTGGAGCTGATGCCCGAGACCTGCGTCAGCCGGATCCTCATTGAGGGACGGCGGGCGACCGGGGTCGAGTACATCGACGCGGCCGGCGAGTCCCACACCATGTCGGCCGACCTGGTGATCGTGGCCGGCGGCGCCATCGAGACGCCACGGCTGCTCCTCTTGTCGGGGCTCGAGCACCCGGCGCTCGGACGCCATCTCATGGTGCACTTCCAGACCATCGTGGTGGGGCACTTCCCGACGCTGAGCCTGCATCCGCACAAGGGGCGCTCCGTCACCCACGTGCACGACGACGCCATGGTCGAGGACGACGCGGCCAACGCTGCGGCCAAGGAGGCGGGCCTGCCGTGGATCCGTGGCGGCCTGGTCGAGCACAGCGGGGGAGGGACGCCGATGATGGAGGCGCGCCACAGTCCCTGGGGCAAGCTCCACGCCGAGGTCATGCGCCAGTCGAACTTCCGCGAGCACATGTGGGCCTTCATCATGCAGGGGGAGGACCTGCCCTACGAGACCAACGCCGTTGACCTCAGCCCGTCCATCCGCGACGCCCGTGGGCTGCCAGTGGCCCGGGTCACCTATGAGCCGGGGGCGCACGAGCTGGCCGCCTCGAAGCATCACGGCAAAATCCTCCAGCAGGTCCTCGAGGAGATGGGGGCGGAATACGTGATCCACACGTCGTCGCCCGGTGTCTCGTACCACGGCATCGGCGCGACGCCGGTTCCCGAGAGCCGCCACGTCATCGGGACCGCCCGCATGGGCGACGACCCGGCGACGTCGGTGGTCGACCGCTGGGGCCGGGTACACACCCTCGACAACGTCGTGGTGGCGGACTCTTCTGTCTTCGTCACCTCCAGTGGTTACGGGCCGACGCTCACGCTGGTCGCCCTGGCCTCGCGGGCAGCCCACCATCTGGCCGGCACCGCGCCCACCCCCGTTTCGTAGCGGTTACACCAGCTCACGGCCCTCGCCGCGCCTCCTCCTCGCCCGCCTGAGGCGCGGGCCTCGCAGGCAACCTCCTGGGCCGCGAACTCAGGCGTCCCTCAGCTGACCGCTCCGCGCCAGATCCGTCACTCCCGTGTCATCGGACGCAGCCAGCTGTTCACGCACCAACCCTCAGGTTGCACCTCTGACGTAACAACAGTTGACAACAAAACCACTAAACATGATAAATAACATGCCTTAAGTGAAGTTTGAGAACGGACTTCCACTACGAAGGAGAGGGACGCAAATGCGGAGGAAGCTTTCGGCGCGCCAGCGCGCGGCCGGGCTGGGGGCGGGGTTACTCGGGGCGTGCCTCGGGATCGCCGGCTTTGCCAGTCCGGCTCTGGCCGCCCAGTCAACGGGTGGCAATTCAGCCTTGGCCCCGTACAACATCGTGCAGGGCGGCTCGGCCACGACGTACCCGTTGCTTCAGCAAGTGGCGGACCTGTTCAATGCTGCACCGGGCTGTGACCTGACAGCATCGAGCGGTACGGCGCAGGCCCTCGACCTGGGGTGCCCGGGCCTGAACGACCCCGGGACGACCCTGTCGCACGCGTCCACGACGGCAGTGACCGGCACGGTGACCAAGAAGAAGACCACCATCACCTTGACCTCCGGCACCACCACGGGCTTCTTCGCCAACGACGCGGTGAGCGACTCCGCCGCGGCCATTCCGAAGGGTGCCGTCATCACCAGCGTGACCAACAGCACGAGCTTCGTCATCTCCGCCAAGGCGAAGGCAACCGCCACCGGTGACGCCATTACGGTCACCACGACCCCGGCCATCGGCGAACAGGGGTACACCAGCTTCGCCCAGGAGAACCCGTTCAACGACGTGTTGACCTTGTTGCCGCCCAACGGCGCCACCAACGGCATCCAGCAGCTGGAGGACCAGGGCACCCACGCCACCGGAGCCACCTCGAAGGGCGTCGCCATCAACGTCGCACCCCTCGACCTGGCCAGCTCGGCCCGCGCCCCGGCGCTGACCGGGTCGACCACCGGTGACGACAGGGGCCTGAACTTCGTGGCCTACGCCCAGGACGCGGTGGACTGGATCCACTGGACCTCGGTCAGCGGCACCGCCACGCCGTCGTCCGCGGTGACCACCCTCACGCCCACCGAACTGACCTCGATCTACGAGGACCAGGGCTGCAGCGCGGGCGCCACGAACTACACCACGCCCAACTGGGCCTGCTACGGCGGGAGCGCGGCACCCATCGCCATCTACATCGCCAATGCGGGTTCCGGTGTGGAGTCGACCTGGGTCAGCCTGCTCGGCCTGACGGGCACCTTCCCGTACGGCAAGGAGGACCCGAACCACGTCATCTTCCAGAACGAGACGTCGTCGATCCTGGCCAACCACGACCAGGCTGACGCCATCTTCTTCTTCTCCTACGGGCGCTACCAAACCGTCTGCGGCGCTGACCCGACGTTGTGCTCGGGTGCGTCGACCAGCAAGATCGCCCTCGGCGAGATCAACGGGGTCAAGCCCACCGCCAAGACGATCCAGGCGCAGCTCCCGGGTTCGACCGCGATTCCATTCGCGGGCGACGACTTCCTGTACAACGTCTACTCGGACGGTGCGAACCCCGACATTCCGGCGTCCTCGCCGGCGGCCCTCAACTGGGGCAGTGAGGACGGGTTCATGTGCAAGCCGTCGACCAGCCTCGACGTCGATCCCAACACCGGGAAGACCTACCGGACGGAGATCAACGCCGCCATCACCGCACAGGGCTTCTACCCGCTGCCGCTGGAGGTCGAGAACGGTCAGGGTGCCACCTCGGGCATCTACGGCACGACCGGGAGTGGGATTCCGAGTCCGGCCTGGAGTGACGGCCTGAGCGCCTCGGCGTACAACGCCGCCAACGAAGCGGTCGCTCCCTGGAGCTACCCGGCCGGCGACCAGGACACGGACGTCTCGGCAGTCAGCGGGACGTACGCCAACGTCTACGACAACGGAGCGACGGGGAACGAGACAGCGACCCCCGCTGCACCGGTCGGCTACTGCCTGACGATGTCGACGGATGGCAACTCCACGAACTGAGGACTCCCCACCTCAGATTCGCCGCCTACTGCGGGTCCGCTTCGGCGGGCCCGCAGTGGCGCGTCCGGCCTCAGTTCGACCGGACTCGGTCCGACGCAGAGAGCAAGCTCAGCGCACGCCCCGGGTCAGCAGCATGGCCCCGGCAATCGGCCCGCCGCCGTTGGCCACTGCCGCCACCTCGACGTCCCGCCCGCCGGCGCGCACGACCTGACGCTCGCCGCCCTCGCCCCGGAGCTGCACGCAGGCCTCATGGATGAGGCCGAACCCGTGCAGGCGTCCGCCCGAGAGCTGGCCCCCTGCCGTGTTCAGCGGGAGCACACCGTCCCGGGCGATGTTGGCCCCGCCCTCAATGAAGGGGCCGCTCTCGCCCCGCCCGCAGAAGCCCATGGCCTCGAGCCAGACGATCGTGAGGATGGAGAAGCCGTCGTAGAGCTGCGCCGTGTCGACATCGGTCGGCCGCAGCTCGGTGCGCTCCCACAGTGAGGCGCCGGCGTCGCGCGCCGCCATGGTCGTCATGTCGTCGAACTGATCCCAGCTGGGCCGCCCGCGCAGGGCCGTCCCCAGAGCGTTGATGTGCACGGCCGGGTGGTCCAGATCTGCAGCGAAGTCACGGTGCGACACGATGACCACCGTCGACCCGTCGCAGGGTGCGTCGCAGTCGTAGAGGCACAGCGGCGTGGTGATCATGCGCGCCGCGAGATAGTCCTCCATCGACATCGGGTCGCGATAGATGGCCTTGGGGTTCAGGCCCGCATTGGCCCGGTTGTTGATGGCGATGGCGCCCATCTGCTCGCGGGTCAAACCGAACTCGTGCATGCGGCGCTGGGCAACCATGGCCAGCCAATTGCCGGCCGAGACCGCGCCGTAGGGGATGGACCATTGCAGGAAGCCGCCGAAGCGGGGGATCTTGCCCCCCTCGCCCCCGCCGCCCCCCATGCCCTGGCGCCCGCCGGTGCCCTGGGCCGAGCCCTCGGTCACGGTCCGATAGACGAGCACGTGCTTGGCCAGTCCGGCCGCCACGGCCAGCGCGGCGGCGTGCACGGCGCGCATCTGCGCCGGCCCCTCACCGCCCCCGTCGTGCCAGTTCAGCGACAGTCCGAGCGCGTCCTGCACCTCGGGCGTCGACGGTCCGCCGAAGCCGGCCGGGCCGGCGCCCATGGCCGGGTAGGTCGAGAGGCCGTCGATGTCGTCGCGGGTCAATCCGGCGTCGGCGATGGCGGCCAGGCAGGCATCGACCGTCAGGTCGAGATCGGAGCGTCCGAGCCGCCGTCCGACATCGGACTGCCCGATGCCCGAAATGATGGCCCGGCGCTCCAGGGGCTCCTCGACCGGGCTCACGACGCGTCCGCCGGCGTGAAGAGCGGGATCCACACGTCCTCGTGGTGCTCGAAGACGACACGCACCGGCTGGCCGATCCGCACGTCCTCGGGCTCGACGTCGACCAGGTTGGCCTGGATGCGTATGTCGGGCTGCTCCTCAATGGAGACCCAGGCGATGATGTAGGGGTCGCTGCCGGGGATCCACTGTTGGTAGTTCACCGTGTAGGTCTCGAGGGTGCCCCGACCGCTGACCTCGGCCGGCGCCACGTCACGCGAGAGGCACCGCCGGCACACCGGACCGGGAGGATGGTTGAAATACCCGCAGGCGTTGCAACGCAACAGGCGCAGCTTTCCGTCCTCTCCCGACGTCCAGTAGAAGGCGACGTCGTCGGTGAGGCGCGGCAGGAGACGCAGCATCGGACCATTGGCGACCATGGGCGGCATGTTGGCACACCGACCCCGTTCGGCGCCCTTTCAGCCAGCCACCAACCCCGCCGTCAGCAGCGCCCCCCGCACCTCCTCGATCCCGCGCACATGACGCGAGACGTAGCCGGCCGCCGCGCCCGCCTCAACGTTGACCGCGTTGTCGTCGAGGAAGAGGATCCGTGCCGGCGCGACCGGGAGCCGGATGGCGACCTCAGCAAAAACCGCTGGATCGGGCTTCACGAGCCCGAGCTCGTAGGACAAGAAGCGGTAGTCGAACCCGCCGGTGAGAGGCAGGTCCTCGTAGTGCGCCTCCCACTGGCAGCGGTTCATGTTGGAGAGAAAGGCCACCGGGACCTCGGCCCGCACCCGCTCGACCAGCGCGTCGGCGCCGGGGAAGGGACCCTGGGGCCAGGTGGCGAACTCGGCCAGGAAGTCGTCGGGGGAGAGGTCCAGCATCCACTCCGAGACGAAGCCCGCGGCGAACTCCTCGGGCGTGCAGGCGCCGCTCTCGAAGCTCTGCACCCAGGTACAGCCCAACCAGCGGGTCCAGAGCTCCTCGTCGCTCTCGATCCCGGCCAGCTCCCGCAGGGGGCCGACCCCGCCCGGCTCGATCAGGACCCCACCCAGGTCGAAGAGCACCAGGTCGACGTCTCGCTCGGTCACGAGCGATGATCCTAGGAAGTGTCGTGCCGCCGCAATCAGGATACTCTTTTGTGCGGCGGCGCCCGTCGTTCCGCCGGACCGAGGCCAGACTGGGGCGAGGCAACAGGAACGGCCACCAAGAAAGGCCACCACGAAAGGACGGGACCGCGTGAAGCTGTCCATGACGTTGAACTACGCCGGCAGCCCGGCGGACTCGGCCCAGCAGGCCATCGACCTCGAGCAGGCCGGGCTCGACGTGGTCTGGGTCGCCGAGGCGTACAGCTACGACGCCCCGAGCTTCATGGGCTATCTGGCGGCGCAGGACCGAGCGCCTCGAGATCGGCTCGGCCATCATGCCCATCTACTCGCGCACGCCCACGCTCATCGCCATGACGGCCGCCGGCATCGACGCCCTGTCGGGTGGTCGCTGCATCCTCGGCCTCGGCGCCTCGGGCCCCCAGGTCATCGAGGGCTTCCACGGCGTGCCCTACGACCGGCCCCTGACCCGCACCCGCGAGATCATCGAGATCTGCCGCACGGTGTGGGCCCGCGAGGCACCCCTCACCCACGACGGCGCCGCCTACCACATCCCTCTGCCCGAGGGTGAGGGCACCGGACTCGGCAAGGCGCTCAAGATCATCAACCACCCGGTGCGCTCGCGCATCCCGATCTGGGTGGCCGCGCTCGGCGAGAAGAACGTCGCCATGACGGCCGAGGTGGCCGACGGTTGGCTGCCCATCTTCTTCATGCCGGACAAGGCGAGGGATGTCTTCGGGCCCGGCGTTGGACGCGGGCGCGGCCAAACGCGATCCCTCCCTCGGCACGCTGGAGATCGCAGCCGGCGGCCTGCTGGCCATCGGGGAGGAGTCAGAGGTGGCGCCCGTGCGCGAGCTCGGCCGTCCCATGGCCGCCCTCTACATCGGCGGCATGGGCGCCAAGGGTCACAACTTCTACAACACGCTGGCCTGCCGCTACGGCTACGAGAAGGAGGCGGCCGAGATCCAGGACCTCTACCTCTCGGGCCAGAAGAAGGAGGCGGCCGAGAAGGTGCCCGCCGAGCTGCTCGAAGGCACCTCGCTCTGCGGCCCCGAGGGGTACATCAAGGAGAAGGTGGCCGCGCTGGCCGAGGCCGGCGTGACGCACCTGAACGTGACCCCCGTGGGCCCGGACCCGGTCGGCATGATCGAGAAGTTGCGCAGCTGGATCTGATGCTCCCAAGCTGGGAGCGCTCGGCCGGCCCGCCATGGGCCGGCTCGGGGGTGGGAGAGGAGCACCGATGCACGACCTGATCATCCGGGGCGGCACCATCGCCGACGGCTCGGGCGGTCCGCTCCGCCACGGTGACGTCGCCGTCGACGGGTCCATCGTGACCGAGGTGGGGACGGTCGAAGGGCACGGCGCGGCGCGAAATCGACGCCGAGGGCCACGTGGTCACCCCGGGCTGGGTCGACATCCACACCCACTACGACGGCCAGGTCACCTGGGACCCCGAGGTGTCGCCGTCGGGCTGGCACGGCGTGACCACGGTGGTCACCGGCAACTGCGGCGTCGGCTTCGCGCCGGCACGCGCCAGCGACCGCGAGTGGCTGATTCAGCTGATGGAGGGCGTCGAGGACATCCCGGGCACCGCGTTGGCCGAGGGCATCACCTGGAACTGGGAGAGCTTCGGCGAGTACCTCGACGAGGTCGAGCGGACCGCGCGTGTGCTCGACGTCGCGGCGCTCGTCCCGCACGGCGCCCTCCGCGCCTACGTGCTCGGGGAGGGGCGGGCCAACGACGTGGCCGACGCCGAGGAGATCGCCGAGATGGCCGCCCTCGTGCGCGAGGCGGTGCACGCCGGCGCCATCGGGGCCTCGACCACCCGCACCGTCTTGCATCGGGCCAAGGACGGCGAGCTGGCGGCCGGCACGACCGCCGCGGCCGACGAGCTCATCGCCATCGGCGAGGCGCTCGGCAAGGCGGGCCACCGCGTCTTCTCGCTGGCCAGCGACATGCGCGACCTGGACCACGAGTTCGCCTGGATGTCGGAGATCTCGCTCCGGGCCGGCGTCCCCGTGACCTACCAGGTGCTCCAGCCCGACTTCGCCCCCGAGCTCTGGCGCGAGTGGATCGACCGCGGCGTCGCCGCCAACCGGCGCGGCGCCTGGCTGGTGCCCCAGGTGGCGGGCAAGCCGGCGTCGATCATGGTGGGCTTCGAGTCGACCACCCACCCCTTCGCCCACCACCGGGCCTACCAGGAGATCGCCCACCTGCCCCTGCCCGAACGGGTGGCCCGGCTGCGCACGCCCGAGGTGCGCGCCGCCATTCTGGGCGAGACGCCGCGCCCGGGTGGGTTCGTGGAGCTGCTGCGGGCCAACCTGCACAAGCTGTTCCCCCTGGGCGATCCGCCCGACTACGAGCCGCCGCCCGACCGCAGCGTCACCGCACTCGCCGCGGCGCAAGGGCGCACGACCGACGAGGTGCTCTACGACCTCATGCTCGGGCGAGACGGGCACGAGCTCTTGTACCTGCCGATCTTCGACTACGCCGCCGGCGACCTCGACGCGGTGCGCGAGATGCTGCTCCACCCGGCCACGGTGCTCGGTCTCGGCGACGGCGGCGCCCACTGCGGCGTCCTGTGCGACGCCAGCCTGCCCACCTTCATGCTGACCCACTGGGCCCGCGACCGCAGCCGGGGCGAGCGCATCGCGCTCGAGCAGGTGGTGCACCTCCAGACCCGCCGCACGGCCGAGCTCTACGGCTTCAGCGACCGCGGCCTGCTGGCCCCGGGCTACCTGGCCGACCTCAACGTCATCGACCATGACGGGCTGGCCCTCGAACCGCCCGAGATGGTCTACGACCTCCCTGCCGCGGGCAAGCGCCTGGTGCAGCGGGCCCGCGGCTACGCGGCCACGGTCAAGTCGGGCGTGGTCGTGCGCCAGGATGACGAGGCGACGGGGGAGCGTCCCGGCCGCCTGCTGCGCGGACCACAACCCACCCCAGCCTGAGCACGAGCAATCCCGGGAGCTGATGCCCTCTCCTCGGGTGCCCCTCAGTGCGCGGCAGCGAGGGCGTCGGCGAAGCCGCGCACGCGGAGCGAGGTGATGCGTTCCCCGTCGGTCTCGAAGACGTCGCGCACCGCGGTGTCGGCGCCGCCCAGGTGGACGTCGATGTCCACCGTGACCGTGGTGCCGTCGATCTGCAGCGGCCGCGGGGAGGGGCGGAAGTCCTCGAAGGTGAAGGTGCGCTCGGTGTAATACGACGAGGATGTCGGCGCGGCCCCGCCGCACCTCGCCGTCGACGTCGAAGGTGGCGTCGGGCGCGAACAGGCTTCCCAGCAGCGCGGCGTCGTGCCCCGTGACCGCGGCGAAGTAGTCGGCCAGCAACCCCCGCAGACCGTCGAAGCGACGGGGCAGGCGGTAGAGGGTGCGTGCGTTCAACCCGAGCACCCTGGCCTGGGTGGCGGTCGGGCAGGGAGCGACCGTGGCCCGGATGGCCTCGACGGCGCCGGGGAAGGTGGCGTCGTGGTGCGGGTAGTCGCTGCCCCAGACGATCCGCTCGGAGCCGACGAAGGGGGCGAGGGCCGGCAGCGTGCGCTCGCCGACCTCGAAGCTGATGGCGCACTGGCGGGCGAAGTATTCCGATGGCCGCAGCCGCAGTCTCGGGGCAGAAGCCTCCGAACGATTCGGCCTGCTCGTCGAGGCGCTCGAGCCAGAAGGGCGCCCAGCCGCCCGAGGATTCGAGGAACACGACGCGTAGTGCCGGATGGCGCTCGAGCACCCCGAAGGCGATCAGCTGGCGCGCAGGCCAGCATCGCCTCGAAGGAATGGGACACCGCGTGGAGGATCAGCGGGTTGAAGGGCCGGTCCGAGCCGAGCGTCGGCACCGTGACCGAACTGCCCTCGTGCACGCCGATTGGGACGTCGAGCTCCTCGGCCGCCCGCCACAGGGGCTCGTAGGCCCGGTCGGGGAGCGAGCGGCCGGCGCAGGGGTTGGGCCGGACGAAGCCGGCGACGAAGCCGAGATCGCTCACGGCGCGTCGCAGCTCGTCGGCCGCCGCTCCCGGGTCCTGCAGCGGGAGGAGGGCCGCCCCGAAGAGGCGGCGCGGGTCGGCGGCACAGTAGGCGGCGAGCCAGTCGTTGTAGGCCCGAGCCAACGCCACGCCGCCGGCCGGCTCCTCGACCAGCGAGAAGTAGAGGCCGATGGTGGGATAGAGGACGGCCTGGTCGATGCCCTCGCGGTCCATGTCGGCCAGGCGGGCCACGGGGTCGGAGCCGCCGGGTTGCGCCTCGGCCAACGGGCGGAAGGAGGACGGGTCGTCGAAGGTGGAGCCCGGCCGGGCCAGCGAGCCCAGCGGAACGGCCAGGATCTCCGTTGCGCCGACCACCACGTGCTCGTAGCCGTTGGCGTCGGCGTGGATCCGCGGCCGCTGTTCGTCGGGCAGGCCGGCCCAGGCCGCCTCGGGTTCCACCACGTGCCCGTCGGCGTCGACGATCGGGCCGGCGTGCGGCGGGAGGGGCGTCTCGCTCACGCGACCGCCGTCACCCGCCAGTCGTCGCGTGCGGGCAGCGGGTGGCGGAACAGCGCGGCGGCGTTTCCTCCGGCCACGGCCCGCAGCTCGTCGTCGGGCAGCGCGCCCCACGTCTCGGCCAGGACCCGTTGGGTGTCGGGCCACGAGGAGTCGGCGTGGGGGTAGTCGCTCTCCACCATGATGTGGTCGATCCCGATCACGTGGCGCAGCGCCACCATGGACGGGTCGTCGATGGTGCAGAACCAGAAGTTGCGCCGCAGGACCTCGCTCGGCTTGAGGTCCGACGGCCACGCGTTGCTCTCGGTGCCCGAGGCCGAATGCGAGAGCACGTAGTCGCTCCGGTCCATCAGCATGGGCACCCAGCCGATGCCGCCCTCCGACAAGGCCACCTTGAGCTGCGGGAAGCGCAGGGCGACGCCCGACCAGAGCCACTCGCCGGCCGCCAGCAGCGCGTTGACCGGGAAGAAGGTGGGCAGGATCTCGAAGGGCGGGTCGGGCGAGGGCAGGGCCGCCCAGGCGGACGATCCGGTGTGCAGGCAGACGACGGTGTCGGTCTCCTCGCAGGCGGCGAAGAAGGGGTCCCATTGGCCGCTGAAGATGGACGGGAGGCCGAGCTGGGCCGGGAACTCGGGGAAGCTCACCGCCTTGAAGCCCCGTGCCGCGTTGGCCCGCACCTCCGCCGCCGCCAGCGCGATGTCCTTGAGCCAGGGCAGCTGGAGGGGGATGATGCGCTCGGGGTGGGGTCCCGCCCACGCCTCGAGGTGCCAGTCGTTGAAGGCGCGCAGGCAGGCCAGTCCGAGCTCGGGATCCTGGGCCCGCGAGTAGACGGCGCCGCAGAAACCCGACACCAGCGAAGGGAAGCAGAGGGCGGCCCAGATCCCGGCCCGGTCCATGTCCTCAATGCGGGCCTCGATGTCGAAGCAGCCCGGTCGCATTTCGTCGAAGCGCGCCGGCTCCATGCTCCACTCGTCGCGGGGGCGGCCGACCACGGCGTTCAGGCCGACGTTGGGGTAGCGGTTGCCCTCGAAGATCCAGGCCTGGGTGCCGTCGTCCTGCTCCACCACCCGGGGGGCGGCGTCGGCCAGGGCGGCGGGCAGGCGGCCCTCGAAGAGGTCGGGCGGTTCGATGAGGTGGTCGTCGACCGAAATGACGGGGACCCGGATCGGCCGGGGCTCGGGATCGGGCAGCAGGGTGGCCCGCTGCGTCCGGTCGGTGTCGACGGCTCCCACGAGAAGGTGACACTATCGTCAGGGAACTTCGCCGGCCCGGGGGTGCGCATGACCACACACGTCGAGGACGTCGCGACCACGGTCGGACTCGTGATCGGTGGCGAGGTCGAAGCGGGCGGCGACGGCACCTATCCGGTGACCAATCCGGCCCGTCCCGCCGAGGTCGTGCTCGAGGCGCCGGCCACCTCGCCGGCTCAGCTCGACCGGGCCGTCGCTGCGGCCCGGCGCTCCCAGGCGGCCTGGGCCGCGCTCCCGGCCGATGAGCGGGCCGCCCGCGTGCTGGCGGCGGCCGAAGCCGGGGTGGCCGCGGTCGAGGCCGGCGACTTGGCCCGCCTCCTGACCCGCGAGCACGGCAAGACCTACGTCGAGTCGATCTTCGACACGGCCACCATGGCCGGGATGGCCGCCGCCTTCGCTCCGGTGGTGGCCGACGCGTTGGCCCCGCGCCAGGTCAGCGGAGGATCGACCCGGATCGAGTGGGTGCCCCACGGTGTCGTGGCGGCCATCCTGCCCGTTCAACTGGCCCGTGTCGGTGATGGCCAACAAGGCGTTGCCCGCCCTCCTGGCCGGCAACGCTGTCGTCGTCAAGGCGCCGCCCACCTGTCCCGCCACCGTGCTGCTGGTGGCGGCGGCCATGGCCGAAGCGCTGCCGCCCGGCGTCCTGAGCGTCGTCAACGGCCCCGACGCCGCCCTCGGCGCCGCGCTCGTCGGCCACCCCGGCGTGGACATGGTGTCGTTCACCGGCGGCGTGGGCACCGGACAGGCCGTGATGGCGACGGCCGCCCGCACGACCCGGCCCGTCGTGCTCGAGCTCGGCGGCAACGACGCCGCCATCCTGGCGCCCGACGTGATCGTCGATGCCGCCCTGGCCAACAGCCTGGTCGAGGCGGCCTTCGTCACGAGCGGGCAGGTCTGCATGGCGGTGAAGCGCCTCTACGTGCACCGCGATCAGCCTGGAGGCCACGGTGGACGCGCTGGCCGAGCGGCTGGCCTCCGAGGTGGTGGGTGACGGGCTGGCCGACGGCGTGACCATGGGTCCCGTGCACACCGCGGCCGCCCGGGATCGGGTGGAGGCCCTGGTGGCCCAGGCCGAAGACGACGGGCGCGGCGGTGCATCCGACCAGGCCGGCTGCGCGCCGAGGACGCCGACTCCGGCGGGTATTTCGTCTCGCCGGCGCTGGTGGTCGCCCCGGACCCCGATTCCGGGATCGTGCGCGAGGAACAGTTCGCCCCGGCTCTGCCGATCATCCCCTACGACGATCTGGACGACGCGGTGGCCGCGGCGAACGACAGCCCGTTCGGGCTGTGCGCCTCGGTCTGGAGCAACGACGACGCCCTGGCGTCCGACGTGGCCGGGCGACTGCAGGCCGGCACGGTCTTCGTCAACGCGCACGGGCTCTCCGCCGTCGACATGTACGCACCGATGGGCGGGTGGAAGCAGTCGGGCTTCGGCGTCGAGCTCGGCTCCGAAGGGATGCAGGCGTTCGCTCGCCAACGGGTGCTGGTGCGCCGGCCCGGGCCGGCCGAGACAAGGGGAGGGAGCATGACCGTCACCATCCGCGGTGGGACCGTGGTCGACGGCACCGGGGCCGAGCCGGTGCGCGCCGACGTGGTCGTCGTGGGCGACCGGGTCATCGCAGTGGGTCCCGACGCCGGCGAGGCCGGGGCCGACATCGTCATCGATGCCACAGGCCAGCTGGTGGCGCCCGGCTTCGTCGACCTGCACACCCACTACGACGCCCAGCTCTTCTGGGACCCCAACGCCAGCCCGTCGCCGCTGCACGGCGTCACGACCGTGCTGGGCGGGAACTGCGGGTTCTCGCTGGCCCCTCTCGCTCCCGAGCACGCCGACTACATCTCGCGCATGATGGCTCGGGTCGAAGGCATGCCCCTCGCCGCGCTGCAGGCGGGCCTGCCCTGGGACTGGCGTTCCTTCGGCGAGTGGCTGGGCCACCTCGACGGTCGCATCGCGGTCAACGCCGGCTTCCTCGTCGGCCATTCGACCCTCCGCCGCCTGGTCATGGGCGGAGCGCTCGGTCGGGGGCCAGGCCACGGCGGCCGACCTCGACGCGATGGAGGCCGCGCTCCACGCCGCCCTCGAGGAGGGGGCGCTGGGCTTCTCCACCTCCCAGGTGCACACGCACAACGACGGCGACGGCCAGCCGGTGCCCTCGCGGGCCGCCGCCCGCGAGGAGATGGAACGCCTGGCGGCCGCGGTGCGGGACCACGAGGGCACCACGGTCGAGCTGATCGTGCCGGGCTGCCTGAACGGCTTCACCGAGGACGAGATCGATTTTCTCTCTCAGATGTCGCTGCTGGCCGACCGGCCCGTGAACTGGAACGTCCTGGGCGTCTCGGCGATGAACCCCGACGCAGCAGCCAGTCAGCTGGCCGCCGGGACGGCCGCGGCGGAGCGGGGGGCCACCGTGCTCGCGCTGACCCTGCCGCACACCATGCAACTGCGCCTCAGCTTCGAGCACGGCGCCATCCTCGATGGACTGCCGGGTTGGCGCGAGGTGTTCGCCCTTCCCGATCGAGGAGCGCATGGTCGGCGCTGTCCGATCCCGGAGACCCGCCGGCGGCTCGACGCCGGCGCCCAGTCCGACGAGGCCGGCATCCTGCGCCATCTGGCGGTGTGGGACCGTCTCATCATCGACGAGACGTTCGCGGCGGAGAACGCACCGTGGGAGGGCCGTTCGGTGGGTGAGGTGGCCCGCGCAGCGCAACATCGAACCCTTCGACGCCCTGCTCGACGTCGTGGTGGCCGACCGTCTGCGCACCGGGCTGCGGCCCCCGATCGGCGAGACGGAGGACGACTGGGTGTTGCGGGCCCGGACCTGGCAGGACCCGCGGGCCATCGTGGGCGGCTCGGATGCCGGGCGCCCATCTCGACACCATGTGCGGGGCCATCTACTCGACCTCCATGCTGGGCGACGGGGTGCGGTCGCGCGGATTGCTCAGCTGGGAGCAGGCGGTACGTCAGCTCACCGACATCCCGGCCCGCCTCTACGGCCTGCGCGACCGGGGCCGGCTCGTCCCGGGCGCCTTCGCCGACATCGTCGTCTTCGACCCCGCCACCATCGGGCATGGGCCGGTGCGCACCCGCGACGATCTGCCGGGTGGCGCCAGCCGGCTCTACGCCGAAGCCATCGGCGTGAACCACGTTCTGGTCAACGGGACCGAGATCGTGCGCCGGGGCGACTTCACCGGCGCCGTGCCGGGCCGGGTGCTGCGCTCGGGCGTCGACACCGACACGGTGCATGCCGGCGCGGACTGGGCCGGCGCCGCCCTGTAACGCCTACAGGCAGGCGTGTCTCGAGTGGCACCTCGCGGGTGGTCGTGCCCTCCCTGCTCAGCGAGTAGGCCAGCTTGCCTTCGACCTCGGTGAACGCGTCCTGGAGCTCGGTGCCGACGAAGACCAGCCCGGTGCCGTTCTCGGTGGCATAGCCATCGGGCAGAACACCTTCGGCGATGAGGCGATGGATCAGCGGACGCCGCTGCTCCTCCGCGTCGTGGTGCGGGCTGTTCGAGTAGGGGAGAAAGCCCAATCCGTTCGTCACCGGCTGCAGCGTCGGCCCGAAGGAGTCGGTGGTGCCCCCGACGTGCCAGCAGAGCGACCCTGCCGAGACGCCCTTGAGCACCACCCCGGCCTCCCAGCATTCGCGCAGGATCACGTCGAGCCCGTGCAGGCGCCAGAGCGCCAGCAGGTTGGCCGTACTCCCGCCTCCGACCCAGATGACGTCCTGGGCCAAGAGGTGCGCTCGCACATCGGGCACGTTCGGCATCGGGAACAGCGTGAGATGCGAACTGATGAACCCGAGCTTGGAGAACGCGTTGTGCGCGGCGGCCAGGCGGGTCGAGTCGTCGCCCACCGCGGTGGCGATCATGCAGAGCCGCGGATGTTCTCCCGCCCCGGCCAGGTCGGCCGCCAGGCGGTACGAGGGCCCGGGTCGCAGGTTGGCCGGGTCCGGGCCCTCGGGCTGGAACCCGATGGAGGTGGCGATGATGGTTGGTTGTCGGGCCGGCACGTCAGCTCGGGAGGACCTCGGGGTTCACGATGTGCAGCGGGCGCGCCCCGGCCATCAGGCGGCACAGGTCGTCCGCGATGGTCTTGGTGTGGTTGCTCTCCGTGTCGTAGGTGGCCCCGCCGATGTGCGGCGTCAGCACGACGTTGGGGAACGTGGTGAGCGGGATGGTCGGTGGCGAGGAACTCGCCCTCGAAGTGGTCCAGTCCGGCGGCACCGACCTTGCCCGAGGCCAGGGCGGCCACCAGCGCGTCCGTGTCGTGGATCTTGGCCCGGGCGGTGTTGAGGTAGACGACGCCGTCGCGCATCTTGGCGAAGGCGTCGGCGTCGATCATCCCGGTGGTCTCCTCGGTCACCGGCGCGTGGACCGAAATCACGTCGGAGCGAGCCAGGAGCTCGTCGAATGAGCTCGTGGCGTCGGGCGCGTATGGGTCGTAGGCCAGCACGTCCATGCCGAGGCCGCGCAGGCGCCAGCGCAGGGCGCGGGCGACGGCACCCAGACCGACCAGCCCGACCGTCTGCCCGGCCAGCTCCCAGGCCCGGTAGCGCTGGTAGGGGATCTTCCCGTCGCGGTAGATCTCGCCCTCGCGGACGTCGCGGTCGGCCGGCACGATGCCGCGGGTGGCGGCGAAGAGCAGGGCTACGGCCAGCTCGGCCACCGCGTCGGCGTTACGTCCTGGGGCGCGCAGCACGGGCACACCCGCTGCGGTGGCAGCCGGGACGTCCACGTTCGTCGGGTCGCCCCGGCAGCTGCAGACCGCGATGATCGGCTGTTCGTAGAGCGCCGCGCCGCACGAATCGCTCTCGACGACGACGATGTTCGCCCCCTCCGCCGCCACCCGTTCCGCCAGTTGCTCGGCGTTGTAGATGCGCAGGCTGGGCTGGTCGAGCCAGGAGTCGAGCACGAGATCCGCCAGCTCGTGCAGGAGGTCGAGACCGGGTCCGCTGACCGCGGCGGTCACGAGGGCCTTCGGGCGGGGCGATGTCATGGGCGTAGGACTCTCCTTCGAGGGCGGGCGTCGTCCATAATGACGTGATCATGACACCCGTGTCAGATTCATGAGTCCCGATTCGAACGCGGTCACCGTCGGCGTCGACGTGGGCACCACCTCGGTCAAGGCGGTGGCGGTGGACGAGAAGGGCCAGGTCGTGGCGCGCAGCCGTGTGCCCCACAACGTGGTGGCTCCCGAGCCCGACCTCCTGCGCCACGACGCCAAAAAGGCCTGGTGGAGCGGGCCTCGAAAGGCGTACCAGCAGGTGACCGAGGAGCTGGGCGACCGCTCGGTGGCCGGAGTGACGGTGGCCTCCATGGTGCCTTCACTCACGGCGGTGAACCGCAACGGGGTCCCCGTGCTGCCCGGCCTGCTCTACGGGGACCGTGAGGGCAGGGTGGAATCCGCCGCCAAGGACGGACTGCTGCCCGGATCCATGCCCGACGCCGAGGGATTTCTCGCCTGGGCCCACACCGAGGTCCCCGACGCACGCGGGTACTGGCCTTGTCAGGCCGTGGCCACCAATGCGCTCTCGGGCATCCCGGCCGTCGACACCGCGGTGACGGCGTCGCTGGGATCCCTCCACATGATGGGCCGCTGGAACGCCGACCTTCTCGCATCCGTCGGGGTCGACGAGGCGCAGCTCCCTATGGTCGTTCCTATGGGCGTCCCCGCCGGGACGCTGCCCGGGCACCGACACCATCGTGACCGGTGGCACCATCGACGCTCTGTGCGACCAGATCGTCGCCGGTGCGTCGGAGACGGGCGACGTGCTCGTGATCTTCGGCGCGACCCTGATCGCCTGGGCAGTCACGGATCAGTGGCTCACGGTGCCCGGTCTGGTCAGCTTCCCCCACACGACGCCCGACCGCTTCCTCATCGGCGGCCCGAGCAATGCGGGGGCACTCTTCGTGGACTGGGCCCGCCAGCTTCTGCGCGGCGCACCGAAGCCGGGTCCCGACCGTGAGAAGTTGGCTCCCCGGTTGGGTGATCCCGGGCGTGTCCCGGTGTGGCTGCCCTACATCAGGGGAGAGCGCACACCGTTCGAGGACCACACGCTCCGTTCCAACATCTACGGGCTCGACATCGGCTCGGGCGCAGAGGCGATCGAACGGGCTGCGTTCGAGGCCAGCGGGTTCGTCGTGCAACGCATGCTCGAGATGGCGGACGTCAAGGGGACCCGGATCGTGGCCAGTGGAGGCGGGTCGCGGGTGACCGCCTGGATGTCCGCCGTGGCAGACGCCACCGGACTGCCCGTCGAGACCGTGGCCGTCCCCGAGGGCGCGGCCCGCGGCGCGGCGTACTTTGCCCGGATGGCGGCGGGACTCGAGTCGTCGCTCGATGCCTCAGCCAGTTGGGCCGCAGTGGGCAACCGCATCGAGCCCGACCCGGTGTGGGCCCGGGCGACGGCCGAACGCTACGGGCGCTTCCGCGAGCTCGGCACCGGGGTGCACTGACTCACCCGTTGGGGGTGAAGGCCACCTTGAGCGCACCGCTGCGATCCTGGCGGGCGATCGCCTTGAGGGCGGGCCACCATTCTTCGAGCGCAAAGCGATGGGTCAACATGGGCGTGATGTCCAGGCGCCCGTCGGCCACGAAGTCGAGGTAGTGGGCGATGGCGTGCTGGCGCTTGCCGCCGAAGTCCTCCATGCCGAAGGCATTCGAGCCGGCGATGGTGATCTCCTTGAAGTAGATCGGCGTCGACTCCCACCGTTCGGGTGTCGCCACGCCCGTGTAGACCAGCCGACCGCGTTCGGCCAGGACGCGCACGTCGACCTCGAGCGTCTCCGCCTTGGCGATGGAGTCGTACACCACGTCGATGTGTCCGGGGTGGGTGGTCGGCAGCCCATCGAGGGCCGAGTGCAGGACCGCTCCGGACCACGCTGCCAGCTCCTCGACCAGCGCCAGCCGAGGCTCGTGGGAGAACACAGCGGAGGCGCCGAAGCGCAGGGCCATCTCCTTCTGGGACTCGAAGCGGGCGACGACGCCGACTTCGACGTTCGGGTAGAGGGCCCGCAAGATGGCGACGCTGGTGAGGCCCAGAGCTCCCGCTCCGTAGACGAGGACACGCCCAGACTCGGGCGGCGGGTGCCGCACAATGGCATGGAACGAGACCGAGAAGGGGTCGGCCAGGACGGCGGCCTCGTCGGAGATGCCGTCAGGGACGGGAATGAGCATGGAGTCATGCGCGGCCAGTCGCTCTGCCCACGCACCCGGAGCGCCCGTGATGACGCCGACGTGAACGCCTGGGCCGAGATCTCCCTTGGTGAAACTCCAGCAGAGGCTGAGGTCGCCCGCCTGACAGGCGGGGCAGGGCGGATCGATGCCGCGGGGACCGCAGCTCAGCCAGGGGTTGAGCACGACTCGCTGGCCCACGTCGAGGCCTCGCGCCTCGGGTCCGAGCGAGATCACCTCGGCCACGACCTCGTGTCCGGGCACATGGGGGAGGGAAGAGAAGGCCGCCATGGGGTTGTCGATGTCCCCGGTGTTGAAATCGCCGAGCACCAACTTGGCGTCGGAGCCGCAGATGCCCGAGAGGATCGGCTTGGTGATGACCCAGTCGGGTCGGGCCAGGCGGGCCTCGTCGATCTGGTGCAGGCCGAAGGGGGTCTCGATCAGCTTGGCCTCGAGCTCGTCCTCCGGCGTGGGCCGAACCTCGTCCTCGGACGGCGGTGCCCCGAACAACAGTGCCTTCACGTTGCCGCATCCCCCTGTGCCTGTTGCGTGAACGATCGCATCCCGTCGAGGAATGCGTCGATGTCGGTGGTCTTGGCCTCAATCACGGCCTTCATGTCGGGCAGGTAGAACTCGAAGCGGTCACTGTCGATGGCATCGGCGATGCTGCCGGCGATGGACTCCGGCGGCTCCTTCGGGCCGTCGTAGAGCGGCGCGTCGTTGTCGGGCTGGTCCCAGATCTCGGTTTCGATTGCGCCAGGCAGGACGAGCTTGATGTCGACGCCGGTCCCGGCGAGGTCGATGGCCACGGATTCGCTCCAGCCGGCCAGAGCGAACTTCGAACCCGAGTAGGCGGCCTCGGTCGTGATGCCCAGGCGACCACCGAGGCTCGACACCATGACGATGGTGCCGGCACGACGCTCCAGCATCCGGGGCAGGACGGCCAGAGCGATGGCAACAGGCGAGAAGTAGTTGATGCGCATGGTGCGCTCGACTTCGTCCATGGTGAGCCGGGTCACGTGGCGTCGCATGGGGACGGCTGCGTTGTTGATGACGACGTCGAGCCCGCCGTAGTGGTCCCAGATGTCGAGGACCAGCGCTGCGGCGTCGGCTGGGTCGGAGAGGTCGGCAGCCCAACGGGCCGAGGCGGGCGAGGTCGTCTGGCAATCGGCGAGCACCTCGTCGAGGCGATCGGCCCGGCGGGCGACGAGGGCAACCGTGTCGCCACGGGCCGCCAACTCCCGGGCCACGGCCGCGCCGATGCCCGAGGACGCGCCGGTCACCAGGACCGTCCTACCGTCAGGACTCACACCCCATCCTCCTGCGACGCGCCGTCCGACACCTGGCCAACGGCTGACTTTGGGGTGAGCGAGGGGTCTCGAACCCCCGACCTCCAGGACCACAACCTGGCGCTCTAACCAACTGAGCTACGCCCACCGAGGGGCACAAGTGTGGCACATGGTCCTCCCTCGCACGGCACGGCGCCCCGACCCGGTTCCACATGCGCCCGTCGCTCGAGTCCGCTCTCGCAGACAACGCATATCCAGTCGCAATGATCGGTCTTCGCCGATGGTCGTCGTGCCCTGCTCAAGCCTAAAGCTCCAGGTCAACCCGCTGGATGTCCGTGGCGTCCTCCCCGGTGCCGCGCCGAAGGATGCAAGGGAATCCGAAGGCGCCTCGGGCAGGATTCGAACCCGCGACCGTTGGGGTAGAAACCCACTGCTCTATCCGGACTGAGCTACCGAGGCCTTACGGCAAGCGTAGGGCGTCGCGGTTCCTGCGCCTTGCCTTCTTCGAGGCCGAAGGACCGATCACGAAGCGCGCCTGGTTGTCCAAGTTGGCTGGCCGCCGTCTCATTTGTACTTGTAGTGGTCGGCCTTGGTAACCGCAGTGGTGCCGTTCGGTGTGACCACGGTGACGTCGACGGTCCCCTTCGCGTGGGCGGGGGCGACCACCGATACCGACGTGCCCTTGGCGTTGGCCTTCACCTTGGTGCCGGCCGTGGTGCCGAAGAGCACCTGAGAAGCGGCCTGCAAGTTCTTGCCGGTGACGGTGATGGAGGTACCACCCGCCGCGGGCCCGGATGTCTTCGAGAGCTTGGTGAGCGTTGGCAGGCTCTTGGGATTGACGTACTCGACGAGCTGGTGATGGGTGGTCCACACCCCCGACGCGTCCTCGGTGCTGATCGTGTACCAGTGCGTGCCGAGCGGAAGAGGGATCGAGGCGCTCGTCTTCGACGCCGGGTACTGGGCCACGAGCGAGCTGTCACCGAAGGGCGTTGTGTCGCTCGGGGTGACGTACAGGCGATACCCGTTCGCTCCGGATTCGGCGCCCCATGTGAAGTTGAGTTTCTTTCCCGACGGCTTCGCGCTCAAGGGGGTGGCCGCCACCCGGGGCTCGGACGTCACCGGAGTCGTCGGTTCTTCGGCGGCGCCCGTGTCGAGGAAGGTAACTGACCCGGCCACGTTGAGGGTCCCGCTGAAAGTGGGAATGATCACGTAGTCGGCCCCGAAGGTCTGGCCCGGATCGAGCTCGGCGGTGCCCTGGGAGAACTGCTCGTCGGGCTCGAAGATGAACTGGTTCCCCCCGGCGTTTTGGTCCAACTCCAACGTGGGGTTGTAGATGGGGGTGGCGTCGGTCCCGGAGGTGACGTTCGTCATGTCCACGTGGATCCGGTATGGCTCATGCGCCACCGCTGCATCGTCAGCAGTGACCTGCAGATCCACGGCGGACAGCCCCCACACGTGCAGCGGTGTCGCCGTCTGGGCGTCGAGGTCGACGCTGGCCCCGATCGGATCCAAGGTCGCCCCGTAGTGCGCGTGGAGGTTGTAGAAGCCTTCCGCATCGCCGCGTACGATCCAGCTCACCTCTTGGGACTGGCCGCCCGCCACGTCGGGTACCTCAATGGTGGAGGTCTGGGGGGTGGGTGTCGGCGCGAGGGAGAGCCCCGGGGGGATGTCCAAAGTGGCGGCACCATCGGTGAAGGTGAAGCCGGCCGGAGCCAGATTCACGACCGCCATTTGGACGTCGAAAAACTCCTTCAGCCACTTGGCCTGGCCCGGGATGCGGAGGATCATGGCGGTGGGCTCGCCACCGATCTGCTCGACGGTGGCGATGGCCTCGCCCCCGCCTTCACCCGCGGGGATGTCGTACACACACGACGTCTCTGTGCACGTCCCGCCGCCACCGCCGCCACCGATGGCACCCGAGAAGATCTCGCCCACCTGGTTCACGTCGCCGGTGAAGGGGACGCAGCTCGAGTCGTCGAAGGCCAAGCAGATGGTGAAGTTGAGGACGTTCTGGTTGTCGGGATCGTTGGGGTCGATCCCGGCTGCCACGATCTGGTCGTAGGTCATGGGCTCGGAGGTCACGCTGGTCGTACCGACCGACCCAGCGCTGAGGGTGACCGCCGCCGCTCCCGCCCCGTTCGTCACCGTCGCCTGCGCCACCTTGGGCTCATACCCCGGGGCGAAGACGTAGAGGCTGTAGGTGCCGTCAGAGAGCCCTGTCACCGTGGCGACCCCATTCGACGCGCTCGTGGCGGCGTAATGGTTCCCCTGGGCATCGAGGACCACTGCGCTCGCACCCGAGAGAGGGCTCGATCCGTCGGTGACCGTGACGGCCAGACCGGAGCCCGGCGCGGGAACCACGTGCACGGTGATGGTGTCCGACGCCGTCTGGCTGCCGTGGGTGACGGTGAGCGTCACCGGGTAGTCGCCCGGCGTGGACCAGGTGTGGGTGGCGGTAGCCCCGCTGGCGGTCGATCCGCCTCCGAAGTCCCAGGCATAGGAGTCGATGCCTCCGACCGGCTGTGAGCTGCTGCCGTCGAACGAGACGGTCTGGCTCGTGGTGACGGTCTGATCGTCGCCGGCGTCAGCGGTGAGCGGCACGTTGGCGAGCACGGTCACCTGAGTGGACGCCGTGTCGCTCATGAAGGCGTTGTCCACACGCAGCGTCACGGTGTAGACGCCCGGAGCCAGATACGTGTGAGCCGGCTGGGCCGCCGTCGAGCTGTTGCCGTCGCCGAAGTCCCAGCTGTAGCTGGTGGTCCCGCTCGACCCCGTCCCGTCGAACTCGACAGTGAAGGGGACGCTGCCCCGGTCCGAGGAGATCCCGAGCGCAGCGTGGGGGGCAGGGACGTTCTGGACCGGGACGCTGGTGCTGAAGGTGTTGTCACCGGTGTACGCGTCTCCTCCACCCGAGACCGAGAGCGCCAGGGTGGTGGATGGTTGGGCGGCGGCGGTGAGCTCGACGGTCAGCGTGATGGGTGTGAAGCTCGTCCCCGATGCGGCGGTGGTGGAGGTGGTGCAGGTGACGGTGGTCGTTCCGCTGCAGTTCCAGCCGTTGCCGCTCGAGCTCTGGAGGCTTTGACCGGATCCCAACGTGGTCTGGACCGAGACCGGACCGGTCGTGGACGAGCTTCCAGCGTTCTCCACGTTCACGTTCCAGGTGCCCGGAATGGGGACGTCAAAGGCGGAAGTCTTTGGGGACGCGGTAGCGATGACGTCCGAGCCGGTGACTCGGTGGATGGTGACCCCGGCCGAGGTCGAGGTGTACGCGGGCGTGAAGTACCAGCCGGCGAAGCTCAGGTCCTGTGTCACATTGGCGAAGGTGCCGGAGCGTGAGCCTCCCGACGCCACCGTGAAGCTGTCGCCGTTGGTGGGCGTGTAGTCCGGACCCCGGCTCAAGGTGAGCGACCCTCCGACGGTGAGCGCCCCGGTGGCGGCGAGGTGGTCGTACTGGGCGGCGGCCGTTCCATCGAGCACCCCCGTCGTTGACGCCCCGGCAGCCACGGTCGCCGGACCCGAGACGGCGAGGGTGCCGGGATCGGCGCCTGGGTGGAGCGTCCCGCCGACCACGTTGAGTGCCGGGCTGACCGTGCCAGGGCCCGAGAAGGTGCCAGCGTCCATCACCACCTGGCCACCGGTGGCGGTGAGCGATGCGGTGGGATCCTCGAGCTCCGTGGTGCCCTGCGTCTGCGTGTAGGAACCGGTGGTGGTGAGGCTGGAGGAGGGGCCGAGGCGGACCGTCCCCGCACTGTGAAGCGGGCCCGGTGTGACGAGACTCTGGCCGTTGCGGAGCGTCACCCCACCGTGCAGGCCGACGGCGGAGAGCGACGAGAGGACAGGCGTGGAACCGGATCCCACCACCGAGGACCCGGCGCCGTCCACGTCCACCACGGCATCGGTGGTGGTGACCGTTCCCACGTTGTCGAGCTGGAGATTGCCCCCGTGGATCGCCGCGAAGGTCCCACCTGAGAGCGTCGTCGTCGACGAGTCGTAGGTGGAGAGGTCGGAGACGTCGAGGGTACCGTGACCAGCGTCCGACGCCCCGGCCGACACCGTGCCCTCGTTGTCGAGGTCGACCGCGATGGTGGCCGTGCCCGTGCCGGCGGCCTTGGTGATCGTCCCCGTGTTGTCGATGCTGGCTGGCGAGCAGTCGTCCTGGAAGTTGACGTCGTCATTCAGTTCGACGGTTCCCTTGTTGTCGAAGTCGCCAGTGCAAAACTCCACGTAGCGCGTTTCCGCCACGTCGGGGAAGGCGATGGTTCCCTCGTTCACGAGCGTGCCGGGATCAGCGAGCCATCGATCGTCGCCGCAGCCGCCGCAATAGGCGTCATCGCCCGTCGCCGTGACCGTCGTACCCGGCTCGATGGTCGTCGTGCCCGATCCCCTGAACCCTCCGCTCGGGCCCCAGGTGAGGGATCCACTGATGGTGGTGGCTCCGGCGCCGTCGAGGGTGCCGGTGAGGGTGGTGGCGATTCCGCTCAATGAGACCGGGCCGGCCGCGGTGACCTCTCCGCTGATGTCAACCGCGCCGGTCCCGACGACCTGAGCGCCGTTCCAGGATTCGGTCCCAGTGATGCCGAGCGTGCCGGGGGAGTCGGCACGGTAGGTGCCTGAGGAGGACAGCGAGGACGGCGTTCCTCCCGAGAGATCGAGCTCACCGGAAGAGGCCGACACCGTGCCCTCGTTGTCGAGGTCGACCGCGATGGTGGCCGTGCCCGTGCCGGCGGCCTTGGTGATCGTCCCCGTGTTGTCGATGCTGGCTGGCGAGCAGTCGTCCTGGAAGTTGACGTCGTCATTCAGTTCGACGGTTCCCTTGTTGTCGAAGTCGCCAGTGCAAAACTCCACGTAGCGCGTTTCCGCCACGTCGGGGAAGGCGATGGTTCCCTCGTTCACGAGCGTGCCGGGATCAGCGAGCCATCGATCGTCGCCGCAGCCGCCGCAATAGGCGTCATCGCCCGTCGCCGTGACCGTCGTACCCGGCTCGATGGTCGTCGTGCCCGATCCCCTGAACCCTCCGCTCGGGCCCCAGGTGAGGGATCCACTGATGGTGGTGGCTCCGGCGCCGTCGAGGGTGCCGGTGAGGGTGGTGGCGATTCCGCTCAATGAGACCGGGCCGGCCGCGGTGACCTCTCCGCTGATGTCAACCGCGCCGGTCCCGACGACCTGAGCGCCGTTCCAGGATTCGGTCCCAGTGATGCCGAGCGTGCCGGGGGAGTCGGCACGGTAGGTGCCTGAGGAGGACAGCGAGGACGGCGTTCCTCCCGAGAGATCGAGCTCACCGGAAGAGGCCGACACCGTGCCCTCGTTGTCGAGGTCGACCGCGATGGTGGCCGTGCCCGTGCCGGCGGCCTTGGTGATCGTCCCCGTGTTGTCGATGCTGGCTGGCGAGCAGTCGTCCTGGAAGTTGACGTCGTCATTCAGTTCGACGGTTCCCTTGTTGTCGAAGTCGCCAGTGCAAAACTCCACGTAGCGCGTTTCCGCCACGTCGGGGAAGGCGATGGTTCCCTCGTTCACGAGCGTGCCGGGATCAGCGAGCCATCGATCGTCGCCGCAGCCGCCGCAATAGGCGTCATCGCCCGTCGCCGTGACCGTCGTACCCGGCTCGATGGTCGTCGTGCCCGATCCCCTGAACCCTCCGCTCGGGCCCCAGGTGAGGGATCCACTGATGGTGGTGGCTCCGGCGCCGTCGAGGGTGCCGGTGAGGGTGCCCGAAGAAATGGAGCTTGTGATGCTGGTGCTCGACACGGTGAGTGTGCCGGAGAGGTTCAACGGCCGGTCGGCCTCCACTGCCTGCACCGTCACCGACGAGGAAAGGTTGACCTGAGCGACGGGAGCAGTCGACGGGATACACGCAATGCTGTTGCTTCCCGGCGCCCCAGCGGGGCTCCAGTTGTTGGCATCGTCCCAGTTGGCGGTGCCGGCGCCGCCGGTCCAGGTCTTGGTGGCTGCGCCACACGCCGTGGCGGTCGCCCCCGCCGGCGTCGACGTCGCCTCGACGAGCGGCACTGCCGCCGCCGCGAGCACGGCTACGACGGACGCGACGATTCCAGCCCTCCGAACGATCCCTCGCCTCATGCCCCGCTCCCTCTCCCTCGGTGCCCACCGCGCCGAACAACAGGACGTTGATGCTGTCCGCCTTCGTCCCGCCGTTCGCCTGTGCGGCCGCCTTGTGGATATGTCCGCACCACCTGGTTCTCGGACATGGTCGCTTGAGGGTCACTCGTAAGCAATAGAGGTTAAGGGCGGCTTTCTGAAGCACTACTGTTGCGAAATGGCGGAGTCGGATGCGAGCGGGAAGACAGGCGTTGGACCGCACAGACGAGGCCGACCTCCGGGCCCGAGTCTTGCGGAAGAGGCGGTCGACATTCTCGAGCGGAATGCATTTGCGGCGCTTCGAGGTCCGCATAGCCGCGGAGCGGTCCCGCGCGGAGCGTTTGCAGATGTCGACGTCTCGACCGTCGACCGCTCCGTAAAGCGAGCTTTCGGGGGAGCAACTGGGAGAACCCCCTTTGACCTGGCCTCACACCAAGTGTGTGGAACGACAGACGCCACTCGCGAGACGATGGAGGCCGTCTTCTCAGCAGTCGCTCAGAGTTTCCGAGAGACCGATTCGATGGAAAAGACCCTCCGGGTATTTCTGCGGGCGAACTTCGTCGAAGCCTGCCGAGAAGAGGGTCTGCTGGCAGCCAGCATTGTGACGTCAGCGGCGTGCGCCCGTCTGAACCACGAAGACCATGAGGCGGACTCAGAGCAGTCCAAGGTTGCCCGAGAAATCGTCGAGATGCGGCAACGTCAGACGAAGGAGCTGGTCGAAGGATTCGTTGCCGGACTCTCCATTGCCATGCGCCGACTGAAGAGGCGACCCAAACCAACGGTCACCATGGAGAAGATCGTTCTCGCCATCATGGCGTCGACCGATGGCTTCATCAATTTCCACTTGCTCCAACCCGATTTGTCCGACGCCGATCTCGTCGTCGAGACACAGTGGGGCATCATGTGGAGCCTTTCGGAGCCCGGATTGCTCGATCCTCCAAACCGGTCGGACGATGAGGAGCGAAGAATAGTTGATGCCGCATTGACCAGCTACGCGGCGAACGCCGAGCCGTCGATTGAGACCCTTGCGAGACAGTGCAACGTCGACCTGGCAAAGGCAGCGGCTCTCTTTCCTGACGAGACTGCCCTTGCACAACGCTGCATGGACTATGCCGTCGGGAACTCCGTCGAGACGGAGGCGATCGCGGTCAACGTAAAAGGGGCCGAAGTGGCTGCAGTCCGAGACTTGCTCATCGCGACAACACGTCAGGCTGAGATCGCCCCCCTCCTGATAGAGACAGTGCGTCGGGACACGAGTGTCGGTTTCTGTGCTGAGGCCCGACGTCACATTGCAGAGGCGCTCAGCCAGTCCAGCTCTATGGCTCTTGATTCGAGCGCAGCGGATGGTGTCGCAGTCATGCTGATGGATGCAGCTCTGCAGGGTGAAGCGGGCTTGCGAGTCTGGCAGGCGGGACTCGATGCCTTCGCAGTGGATGTTCAAACTTGAGCAGGAAGGCCCGTGGTCGGGGCTGAAGTCTGCGTGCAGTCCGTTAGGTCATCGGTTGTCGACTCCCTCCCCACCAGGTGCGACGCTCATTGGTTCAGCGGTTCCGCCGAACCGGGCGTGCCCGCTTCCCCTTCCTTGCCGGTCCGTCGGGCGAGGTAGGTCTCGATCGCTGCCACGGCGGCCCGCAATGATCGCCGCCGGGCATCGGTTTTGGCCTCGGGCACCTCGTCGGCGGGTTCAGACGGCACACAGGATCAATACCCCGAATCGGGGGCGCTGACGAGACTTAACCCATTCGGGTGACTGCCTCTGGGAGTTGACGTCTGGCCGTTCAGGACGAAACCCCTGACAGGGGGATTCCTGCGTCAGAGCAGCGCTTTTCCAGACGGATCGACCGTCGATGAGATTTCTCCGCGGATTTTTCCTGAGGCCCGAGAAACAGGCCAGACGTCCGGTCAGGCGCACGGCAGGCTCTGGCAAAAGGGAAAACGGCGGCCCCAGCGTTTCGCCACGTGCAGCACGCGAGACATTCACTCGGCACGGCAACGACCCGAGCCGGGCGATCCGTGAGGAAAGCCTCCGAGAGCGCTGCGGTCAGCCCGAGCGGCCATCGGCGAGCGCGTCCCGCGGGCTTGGCGCTCGCTCCCGACCTGTTGGGGATGCCAGGAGCCCAGGACCAACTCAGGTGCCTCGTCCTCCTGTGGGGGCACGCCGGACACGAGGAGCCGGTAGGTTGGTTGCCATGAGTGATGACAACGCCATCACCGAGCTGGACATCACGGACGATGAGTTGACGGAGCTGGCCCTGGCTGCCGATCCTGCAGCTCCGCTCCCCGACGATGCGGTACCGATCGGCGTCCACCTGTCGCAATTCGCAGCCGCTCCGCTCCCGCTTTGGTACATGCCTGCTGTGGCCAGGTCGGGTGGCGGTCGACGGTGGAAGCTCCCCCTGGTGCTCGCCGTCGTCTCAGCGTTCTTCCTGATTGATGCGCTGGGACTGTGCAACACCTACGGGATTCTTAACTTCGCCTAAGAGGTCCTCGACACCAGTCCGAGGTCGAACCGGTTCGTTGTCGGTCTTCCGACGCTCTCCACGCACGATGGTTGCGTGACGAACCGCGGGCAGTTCGAGGACGGCACCGCCCGCGGCCACGATGCCAACCGAGAGAATGACCGACCCGACAGCGTCGAGTGGTGTGTGCCAGTGCGCGCCCACGACGGCGATCGACATGAGCCCGACCCATGCCAGTCCCAGAAGCGCCATTGCGACGCGAGCGTGTTTCCGGAGCAGTGGGAAGAGCGCCAGCCACATGGCGAATGCCGTTGCGCAGGCAACGGTCACGCTCCCGGAGGGAAAGGTGAGCTCGCCGAAGTAGGTCCGTCCGACCAGCGGCTTCGCGACGTGTTCGTTGATGAGAAACGCCGCCAGGGCGAGCAGTGCATAGAGAACGACTCGGACCGCGGCGCCTCTCGCCGCCCCGAGGACGAGACAGCCGACGAGGACGACCGCCACGACGGGATTGCCGAGCAGATTGGCGAAGTTGCCCCATTCCTGCAGAGCGGAGGGGCGTCCCAACCAGGCCAAGGCGGGTTCCTCGAACCCGTAGGGGCCCGTCCCATGCGCGACCATCACCGACAGCGCCGCGCCGGCGAACATGCACACAAATGCGACGATCGCGAGTCTGGTTGTCGTCACGGCTCAAGGCTACGTCCTCGCCTGGCTGAGTTGGCCGCGCCCCTCGGGGTGGCTACGGTCCCGGGCCTTCGCCTTCAGATCGGCGCCCTGATGGAGTTGGGGTACGACACGGAGGAACAGACCTCGGTGACGAGGACCCCTGCGTGGACCGCCAGGGACGCAACGCCGCGAGCAGACAAAGCGACGATCCGCGTGGCGACGCAGGTCCCCAGACGAATCTCAGGCTGGCAGCCGCGCACGGGGTACCGTGTGCCGACCATGGACCAGACGCACGACAACGGCCACTCTGTTGCGCGGACGCGGCCACCTTGGCGCGAGCGTCTTATCCATCGACTTGGCGGCACCATGCCGGAGCGTGGCCTTAGCTTCGAGGAGTTGGTGCACCTCGTCTACCCCACGCTCCCCGACGATTTGCGAGGGGCGATCGACGCGGCCGGTTCGGGTGACCTGACCGACATCTCCACCGTCAGAAGAATGCTCGGGACCATTGAGCACCAGGTCGCGCCGACGGCGTTCACTGTGCAGTTGACCGAAGCGGACTCCGTGCGATGCACCGTCGGCAAGGTCGAGTTGTACTGCGATGCCGCGGACGCCGCCGTGACGCCCGGGCTGCGCTCGGGCGTCTACGAACCGCATCTCACTCGGGTGTTCGAGCGTTACTGCCGCCCCGGCATGACGGTGGTGGACGTCGGAGCCAACCTCGGGTACTACTCCCTCCTGGCCTCGAGCTTGGTCGGCCCTTCAGGCCGGGTGGTCGCGCTCGAGCCCAATTCGGAGAATTGCCGACTTCTGCTGTCGTCGCTCCGCCTCAACCGGAGCACCAACGTCGAACTCCTTCCCGTCGCCGCCGATGTCGCTACCGGTTGGGCGTATTACTCCACCCACGTTGGTTCCAACGGTGGCCTGATCGACAGCGACGAACTGCTGGCTCATCCCGGGGTCGTGGTGCCGACTTTCCGGCTCGACGAGCTCGTCTCGGGCCGGGTCGATTTCCTCAAAATGGACGTGGAGGGCGCTGAAGGCCGGGTGGTCCGAGGAGCAACAGGCCTCATCGAGCGAGACCGTCCGGTCGTCACCACCGAGTTGAAGGACGAAATGCTGACCCGGGTCTCTGCCATGTCGGCCCGCGAGTACCTGGGCTACTTCGAGAGCATCGGCTATCGGCCGATCCTGTTGGACAAGGTTGGCGAGGACGACACGCCCTACCCCTCGGTCGACGCCATGGTGTCGGAGTGGGGCGAGCTCGACGAACTCCGAGACGTCCTCCTGGTGCCCGGAGGCGACTAGAGGCACCTGGGTGGGGGCACGGCGCATACTGGCAGCCGTGCGTGTGCGGATAGAGGGTCACGATCTTCCCGGTCGGTTCTGTGGCCCCGGTCCGGACTATCCCGACGGGCACCACAACGTGCACGTGGCAGTGCAGCGGCGGGCCAAGCCGGGGGAGTTGCTCGACCTCACCCCCGGTGATGCGAGCAAAGCCGAATGGTCACTGGAGTGCGCGGTGGAGGAGGGGCCGAGCGGGTCCGACATCAAAGGTCCGTACATCCAGGGGCCGGCCGGAGGCCGCTTCATCTATCTCTCCTGGGGGGTGGTCGACAAGGCCGGCAGCTTCACCATGTTCCGTCGGGCCAAGCTCTGGCTCGACGCAGTTCCGTCGAACGTGCTGCAGCGAGCAGCGGGAACGGGCGTCCTGGTCGGCCGTCTCGGTCTGACCGACGACGGAGGCCACCCGCGCTGCGCATCGGTGCGACCGCCGCTGATCGAATGGACGGCAGCGGACCGATGAGGAAACTGTTCCTGGCCGCGAGCGTCGCTCTCCTCATGTGCGCGGTGCCCGCCATGTCCGCTGCGGCGGCGACCGGTCCGCAGCACCCGGCCGTCACTGCGGTGCACTTCTCCGGCTCCTTCCTCCCCCAGCAGGTAGTGGCGGTCGACGGCGGCGTGTGGGCCCTCGGGAGCGTCGGCTCGAACTCCTCGGGACGCTGCGAGCTCGACCACATCGGAGGAGCTGGGGCAAGGCTCGCCCAGCGGTTCATCCCGATACCGAGCTGTGCGGTCGACGTCACCGCCGGCAACGGAATGATCTATCTCTTGGCACAGCAGGGTGTGACGGCATCGAACATTCGACAGATGCATGTGGAGTCGTTCGATCCGCGGACGAACGTCGCCACGGTCATGGCGCCGGTCGTCATGGGCATCGTGGGCAGCGCCATTGCGCACACCGACTTCACCTACGGCGAGGGTTCTCTCTGGCTCTACGGCGAGGACCAGGCGCAGGGGGGTCCGACGGTCGTGCGCATTTCGCCCTTGACCGGACAACCCACGGCCTCCGTCACGTCGGTACCCGCAATCGGGGGCCTCTATCCCAGCGTGGTGGCCGACGCCGGCGGGGCCTGGTTCGCAGGCGGACCGGCCGGATCGCCCGACCTGGTGGAACTGCCGACCGGATCCTCGGCAACACGCACGACGTATTCCGGTCCGACGAACAGCGCCATCATCTGGCTCTCGGCCGTCCACGGCGAGGTGTGGGCCGAAATTGCCGACTACGGCAACGGGCCGAGGCCCTCGGATGTGGACCACCTCGAAGCCTTCGAGGCCACGGGGAGCCACACGGCCGGTCCTGACCAACAGGCCGGCCTCTTTCCCCTGGTTTCGACGTCAGACGGGCGCCTGTGGACGCTTTCGTTCCCGAGGCAATGTACGGCAGGGGACGCAGAGCTCGAGCGGGTCGACCCTGCGATTGCCGCGGTCAGCGGGGTCGCTCGCCTCGCAGTTACCCCAGCGGTGTGCGACGACGGAGCTGACAGTGAGTCCTCCACCGTCGCGGTCGGGCGCAACGTTTTCGCACTGATCCCCGCCGGTGTGCTCGGAGAGAGCATCCTCTACCGGGTCCGCACCTGATCTTCAGCGGCCCACCATGGTGTCGAGCAGTGCGTCGACCTCGTCGAACACGAGCAGGCGGTCGAACTGGTGGCACTTGATGAACCCCGAGTCGACCGCATGCCCCAGAAATGCCAGCAGCTGGTCGAAGAAACCATTGACGTTCAGGACGGCGCAGCGCTTGTCGTGGATGCCCAGCTGGGCCCACGTCACGGACTCCATGAACTCCTCGTAGGTTCCGAAGCCACCCGGCAGCATCACGAAGGAATCGGATAGCTCCGCCATCCTCGCCTTGCGCTCGTGCATGGTGCTCACGACGAGGAGATCGCTCAAGGTGGCATGGGCGATCTCATGTCCGGCCAGGGCCTCGGTGATGACTCCGGTGGCCCGTCCTCCGTCCGCCATCACGGCGTCCGCCACCACCCCCATCAGGCCGACAGAGGCGCCGCCGTAGACGAGCGCCGCACCCCGTGCCGCCAGTCCCTTGCCGAACTGTTCCGCCGCGATGGCGAATGCCGGGTCGCTTCCCGAGCTTGAACCGCAGAACACGCAGACCGCGGTCACGCCACGGTCTCGGGCTGCACCGCCGAACGGGGCTCGCGTGCGGTCCGGGCGGCACGGCCGCGGCGCACGATGGTCTCGGCCGCGTCGACGTCATGGATGGTGAGCGAGCAGATTGCCGCGGCCAGGGCGAACCCCATCGCAGCGAAGAACGCCGCGTGGTACGCGCTGCAGGTCGGGCTGGGCGGTGGCTCCCGATCCCGAAGCAGAGCCCACGCCAATCAACACGGTCGAGAGGACGGCCACGCCCACTGCGCTGCCCACCTGTCGCATCGTGTTGAAGAAGGTCGAGGCTCGGCCCATGGAATCGGGCGTGATCATGGCGAAGGAAGCCGCCTGGTTGGGCACCATGACCTGGGCCATCATCCACCCCAGGACGAACATGAGGATCCGGATGAGCCACAGATTGGTGGTCAGGCCGACCTGGGTCAGGCCGAGCATGCAGACGGCGAGGCCGAGCAGACCGCCGGTGATGTGGCGGCGTGGACCGATGCGCGGGTAGATGAACCGGCTGGCGAACTGTGCGCCGATCATGACGCCGAACGCCTCGGGGAACGTGGAGAGACCGGATTGGAGCGCCGACAGTCCCCGAGCATCTTGGAAATAGAGAGGGATGAGATAGAGGGTGCCCAAGAAGGCGGCTGCGGCCAGGAACATCACCAGGTTGGTCGAGCGGAAGAGGCGGCCCGAGAGAAGCCTCAGGTCGACCATGGGTCTGCGTCGTGCGCAACTCCACGAAGACGAAGACGACGAGCAGGGCGGCGCCGACGATGCAGCGAGAAGATCACCTCGGGTGACGACCACGACTTGAGCGGGCCCTCCGAGACGCCGTACATGAGCAACCCGAGACCCGGCTCCGCCGAGGACGAACCCCGGCACGTCGAAGCGGCCGGCGTCGCTGGTTCCCATGCGCTCGAGGAAGAGGGCACCGAAGACGATGGCGGCGATGCCGAGGGGGAGGTTGACGAAGAAGACCCAGCGCCAGGTGAGGCTGGTGACCAGGAAGCCGCCCAGCACCGGTCCGAGCGCCGGCGCAACCGTGGTCGGAATGGTAAGGATGCTGGCGGCCCGCACCCGTTCGGCCGGGGGGAAGACCCGGTACAGCATGGCCATGCCGACCGGCGCCATCATGCCCCCGCCGGCACCCTGGAAGACCCGAGCCACGACGAGCTGGGTCATGTCCTGCGCCACCCCGCAAAAGACCGAGCCCAGGGTGAAGACGAAGATGGCGACGAGGAGGACGCGCTTGCCTCCGAAGCGATCACCGAGCCATCCGGAAGCCGGGATGAAGACGGCCAGGCTCACCAGGTAGGCGATGACGATTCCGTCGACCGCCGTCGGGTCGATGTGAAAGTCGCGGCCGATCGTGGGCAGGGCCACGTTGACGATCGTGATGTCCATGATGTTCATGAACATGGCGGACACGAACACCGTGCCCACGACGATCTTCTGGTTCATGCGCAACGCAGGCACGCGGCCCATCCTCACGGTTGATCTCGGTGGAGTCGCCGGCCAGGCGGCCCAAGCCGGCCGGCGCCTGAACTCCGTCACCGACGATAGGCGCTCGGGGTCACGCCCGGGCACGGTTCGGCTCCACCACCCTCGGACTCGAACGCATACGGTGGAAATTCCCGTCGCAAGGAGAGAGTCGCAGGGGGAGATTCGTCTGATGAAGACCGAGACGGGCGCGGTGCGCCGGTCCAGGCCGAAAGGCAACAACCCGACGATGGCCCTGGCCGTGGCGATCCTGGCCGCCGCCGCCCTGGTCGTCTTCCCGGTCGCCGCGGGCGCCGCCGAGCAGGGGATCCACATCTCGTCAAGGACGGTCTGGCTCTGCCGGCCCGGGCAGAGGCCCGACCCGTGCGCCATTCCCCGGGCGGCGACGGCGGTGAAGGGGTCCGGGTCTACGACCGCGTCGAGCTCGCCCACGCTCCGCTCGGCTCAGAAATTCGATTGCTTCTACGTGTACCCGACGGTCTCGACGGAGCAGACCAACAACGCCGAACCTGGCCGTCCAGCCGGCGGAACTCGCCGTGGCTGCGTCGCAGGCTTCGCGGTTCTCCCAGGTATGCCGGGTCTGGGCGCCCATGTACCGGCAGGCGACGGTGCCGGCGCTGGCCCGTGGCTCCATCACCAGCGCCACGGTCTCGAACATCGCCTACGCCAGCCTGCTCGCCGGATGGCGCGACTACATCCGGCACGACAACGACGGCCGTCCCATCGTCTTCATCGGGCACTCGCAGGGGGCGGCGATACTCATCCGTCTTCTGCGTACCCAGGTCGACCCGTCGCCACAGCTGCGCCGGCAGCTGGTCTCGGCCATCATCCTCGGGGGCAACGTGCAGGTGCCCGACAGGGAGACGGGTGGGCGGCAGCTTCCAGCACATCCCGACGTGCGCCTCGGCCAGGTCGACGGGCTGCGTCATCGCCTACTCGACCTTCGGGTCTACCCCGCCCCCGCTGGCTCTCTTCGGGCGGCCCGGGCGCGGGGTGAGCACTCAGTCTGGGCAGACCACGCAGACCGGTCAGCAGGTGGCCTGCGTCAACCCGGTGACCTTCTCGGGCACGACGCGGGTCGCTGCAGCCGTATTTCCTGTCGTCCGGCCACCAAAGTGCCCGGGCATCACGTGTGACCACGCCGTGGGTGACCTTCCCCGGGCTCTACACGGCCCAGTGCCGGTCGGCCACCGGCGCCACCTGGCTGCAGGTCACGGCCACACCCGCCTCGGGCGATCCCCGCCCGACCGTCACGGACAGCCTCGGGCCCCTGTGGGGGTACCACCTCGTCGACGTGAATATCGCCCTGGGCAACCTGGTGCACGACGTGGCCGTCGAGGAGTCCGCCTACCGCTGAGCGCGTCGGTGCAGGCAGGCGCCACCCCGGGAACCGATTCGAGGGAGGGTCCTACAATCGCCCGATGGTCAAAGTGGTGGCGTTCGCCAACCAGAAGGGCGGCGTCGCCAAGACGACCACCGTGCAGTCGATCGGGGTGGCGCTGGCCCAACAGGGCCACCGGGTCCTGGTGATCGATCTCGATCCCCAGGCCTGCCTCACCTTCTCGCTCGGTTTCGATCCCGACGGCATCGAGTCCTCGCTCCACGACGTGCTTCGTCCGCCGGGCCGGGCTCGCCGAGGTGATCCGGCCGGTGCCCGGGGTCGACGGGCTCTCGCTGGTTCCGGCGACCATCGACCTGGCCGGTGCCGAGGTGCATCTGCTCAGCCGGACCGACCGCGAGCACGTCCTCGCCCGGGCGCTCCAGCCCGTGACGCGACGACTACGACGCCGTGCTCGTCGACTGCCCGCCCTCGCTGGGCATCCTCACCATCAACGGCCTGACGGCAGCCGAAGCGGTGGTGATTCCCGTGCAGTGCGAGGCGTTGAGCCACCGTGGGGTCGGCCAGCTGCTCGAGACCATCGACGACGTTCGCCACTTCGCCAACCAGAGGTTGCGGGTGCTCGGTGTGATCCCGACCCTGTTCGACGTCCGCACGACCCACGCCCGCAAGATGCTGGCCGAGGTCGAGGAGCGCTACGGCCTGCCGCTGTTCGAACCACCCGTCCCCAAGTCGGTGCGCTTCGCCGAGGCGCCCGCCCTGGGCCAGTCCGTTCTCCAACATGCACCCCTGTCGCCGGGAGCAGTGGCCTACCGGGCCCTGTCGAGGTCTCTCTACGACGCCATGCAAGAGGCCTGAGTGCCGTCCCGACGCGAGGGGCCGCCGGACCCGCTGGGCAAGCGGGCCTTGTTCTGGGTGCCGGGCGCTCAGGTGGGTGCGGAGCATGGTGGGCGCGGCGCGGCCAGCGGTTCCGTTGCCCGACGGCAAACATGCCCTCTATTCGGGAGCCTTGCCCGGACCGCGGCGACGAGGGCTCGCGCAGCGGAAGGCTCGCTGGCCCGACGCGGGACGGTCAGGGTCGGAGTGCCAGCGCTGCAGCCAGGTGTCGGCGGTCGGGCTGTTCGATCTGCTGAAGTCCCAGCTGCCCGTGGGAATCTGGCTGCCCCGGGGCCGCTTCGACCGCCGCATGACGTGCCCTGCCTGCCACAAGCGTTCTTGGTGCAGCGTCACACTGCGCCGGGGCTGACCCGAAGGTTCAGGCCGCTTCGACGCCCCGTTCGGGCGGCGGTCCGGCGGCTGCGGCAACCGGCGTCGGCAGGTCCGCGGGCTGGACGGTCGGGAGGCGACGGGTCAGCGCCAGTCCGACCAGTGCGAGCAGGGCCAGGATGGCGAGGGAGGCCCGGAGCCCGTTGATCCGGGCCGAGGCGTTGTCCGCCACGATGGCGTCGGCCGTCTCGGTCGGGAACGTTCGCCTTGGCCAGCGCCGAGGAGAGGTCGTTGTCGCTCACGAACGGGATCCCCGCCGAGAGCTCCACCTGAGCCTTCGATGCCATGGCGGCGGGGACGGCCGGGTCGCTGGCCACCGTGCCGAGAAACGTCGTGGTGAGGACGGCGATCAGGACGGTTCCGGCCAGGGCCGTGCCGATCGATGCGCCCAGGTTGGTGAGCGTGTTCTGGACGCCACCGACCTCGCCGCTCTGCAGAGTCGGGGACCGAGGACACGGTGACGCTGCCCAGTTGCGACGCCAGGGCGCCGACGCCGAGGCCGGCCAGCAGGAGCGGCCAGGTGACGCACCTCGGCCCGGAGCCGGCGTCGAGCGACAGCCACCAGGATCACGATGGCCACGAAGAGCAGCCCGAACCCGATGCGGACGACCCGTCGAGGCGAGGCCTTGGGGAACAGCTTGGGCACGCCGACGGCGGCCAGCGAGGAGCGCAATCGACAGCGGAAGCAGGCGCACGCCCGTCGCCACCGCCGAGAGGCCGAGGGCGACCGAGAGGAAGAGCGGGATCACGAAGAACAGCCCGGCCTGGAGCAGGTACTGGAAGAAGAACGAGGTGAGACCCGCCTGGAGTCCGGGAACCCGCAGCATGGCGGGGTCGACCAGGGCGCCCTTGTGCTGGCGGACGCGCCTGCTCTCCCAGAGCACGAACAGCGTCAGCACGGCGCCGCCTCCGAGCATCAGCCAGACGACTGGCGAGGTGCCCAGCCATTGCGGCGCGTCGGGTTTGGGCAGGACGAAGCCCCACGTCCCGGAGCGGATCACCCCGAAGACGACCAGGCCGAGGCCCGCCGCCGAGAGGAGCGTTCCGACCGGGTCGAGGTGCACGTCGGCTTCGGCGGGGTGCGTCAGCGATCCGTGTCGAGAGCGCCAGGATGACGAGGACCAGCACCACCTCCCCGGCAAACACGACTCGCCACGTGAGGTAGGTCGTGCAGAGGCCTCCGATCGAGCGGTCCGGCGGCGACTGCGATCGCGCTGGCCGACGCGATCAGGCCGTAGGCCCTTGGCCGCTCCGACGCGCCGAAGTTGGTGGCGACCAGCGCCACCACCGAGGGCATGATCAGCGTGGCGCCGAGTCCCTCGAGAACCGACCAGCCGATGATCAACACGGGCAACGAGTGGGCCAGCGCGGTGATGAACGATCCGCACGCCGTAGACGACGCAGCCGATCATGAAGGCACGACGACGCCCGATGATCTGCCCGATCTTGCCGCCGGTGATCATGAAGGCGGCCATGACGAGCGTGTAGAGCGTGATGGCGAGCTGAATGCCCGTCACCGTGGTCCCCACGTCCTTGGCCACCGTGGCGATGGAGACGTTCATGACCGAGCTGTCCAAGGTCATGAGGAACTGCGCCGTGGCCAGCGTCAGCAGAACCAGACCACCCGAGCGACCTGCACGGGCGTCGGGCACGTCGTGGCATTCTTGCCGACGGCGGGAGCGTCTGGGCAAACGACACACCGTTGGGGTGCGCTGAGCCGCATCTCAGCCCGCCACGGGTTCTGCCCACCGTCCACCGTGTGGGTGTCCAGTGCTCCGTCGGGATGCGGGGATTTGAACCCCGGACCTCCTGCTCCCAAAGCAGGCGCGCTGCCAAGCTGCGCCACATCCCGTTTTCGTTACTTATGAAACTGGTGAGAATTCTAGCCCTCTGACCAGGCCTTTTTGGGACTGATCATCTGAACTGCGTTTCAAGGCCTCCACGCTCGATTTTCCTGTCCCAGGTCGAGTTTCGGGGAAAGTTTCGGGGAGGCCGAGCAACGCTAGCCCGCTCTGCTTGAGCCCCACCCGTCGCACTTCCGCGAGTGGCGCCAACGGCGCGCTTGGGAACGGTGAGTGTGCCGCCGGCGACTGCCGGCATGCGGCCCCCCGGGGCTCTCTTGAAAGGACACACGATGACATCGCCCACACCGCAGAGCCAAGGCGGCGACGAGCTCGGAATTGACGCCTTCCGCAGCCGGGCTGCGCTGTCCAAGACGAGCTTCACTGGCATGGACGTGTCCCGATACGTGGGGCACGACTACACGGGTAATGACGATCCGTTCTCAGCGAGCCCGGTAAAGGCCGAACGTCAGCCGCTGTGGGTTTCGGAGCGATGTCGCGGAACACTGTCTTCTGTCGAATCGTGTCGTTGGCGTCGTTCGATCTCGAATGCGAGAGTGAGCAGGGCAGCCGACCGGGGGTTGGCGAGGTCTTGGCCGGTATGTTGTTCGAGTTTGCGAAGGCGGTGGTGGATGGTGTTGCGGTGGACGTAGAGCTGCTCGGCAGCTGCTTGGGCGGAGCCGTTGTTGTCGAGCCAGGCCTCGAAGGTTTCGAGGAGGATGGCTCGCTCTTTGTCGGGGAGCCCGGCGAGCCCGGCCAGCGTGGTCTGGGCGAGGTGGTTCATCACCTCGGGGGCGCCGACCGCGGCGGCCGCGAGCAAATCCCGGTCGAAGACCGTGACGCCACGCTGGGGGAGCGTGCTGGTGAGAGCGATGCGGGCCAGGATGAGGGCTTGGGGAGTGGCGCGCAGGTCGCTGTAGGGGGGGCTCACGCCCACGCGTCCGGTGGCACAGGCCGAGAGGGCGTCGGCGAGCCGGTCGAGTTGGGCGGCCGGTCCGGGGAGGGAGACGACGCCGATCTCGATGTCGGGCAGCAGCCGCCAGGCAGAGGTCAGTCCGACATCGCGCAGGGCTTGCTCACCTCGTGAGAGGGCATGGCGGCCGATGGCGGGAACCTCGGCGGCGACGACGACGAGCGGTCCGTTGGGCGGCAGCCGGAGGAGCTCGGCGGCTTCCCATGGGTTGGTCGCCGCCAGATGGCCTTCGAAGAGGGCTTGGAAGAGGGCGGAGCGTTGTTGCTCGGCGGAGAGGGCTTGAGCGGCTGCTTCTTCTCGGTAGCCGTCAGCCAGCTCTTGGCTGTAGGTGTCGAGGACCTGCCACATCTCAGAACCGGCTTGCAGCACGATCTCGCTACCGGCGCCCACACTCCGGGCGGCGTCGGCCACTTGTTCCCACATGAACCGGGCGGCGACCCGGTAGGCCTCCAAGATGGCGGCAAGGGGGACACCCGCCGCTGCCCGGCGTCGTCCGTTCTCTCGTGATTCGGGGGAGGTCGTGGCCGGGTTTCGGCCGAGGCTGCCCAGGATGGCCTGGAGGTGGACCAAGCTGGTGGCCCGCAGGGTGTCGTGGTCGACGACACCGTTTCGGTAGAGCGGGAACGGCCGCCTTGATGGCGGCGGTCATCTGGTCGGCGAGCTCGTCACAGCGTTCCAGCAGCCGCCGTGCGATCGCCGCCACCTGTTCAGAAGATTGTGATTCGTCACGATCCGATCGGGTCATTGCCCCAACATATCGGGGGTTCCCAGCTCCAGAACTGTGCGCATGCACAAGAGCGAGCCCGAAACCGGCTTTCGCTGCACAGTGACATCGGCCGTCTTGTTCGCCAGACTCGACCCAAAGAGATGGCGAAAAAGAGGAAGCCGATCATGTCGACGATTGACGAGCACACGAGAGGGCAGATCGCCCAGGCCAACGCCTCGGGGCGGACGCCGGTGGTGTTCATCCACGGCCTGTGGCTGCTGGCCAGTAGCTGGGACCGGTGGGGGTTGGTCTTCGACGAGGCCGGCTACGCCCCGGTGCTGGCCGGCTGGCCCGATGACCCCGACACCGTCGAGGAGGGCAACGAGCAGCCGGACGTGTTCGCCGGCAAGACCGTCGGCCAGGTCGCCGACCATTACGCCGAGGTCATCGGCGGGCTGGAGAAGAAGCCGGCGGTGATCGGCCACTCCTTCGGCGGGCTGCTGACCGAGATCGTGGCCGGCCGTGGACTGTCGGCGGCCTCGGTGGCGATCGACGCCGCCCCCTTCCGCGGCGTGCTTCCGCTGCCCATCTCTTCGTTGCGGTCGGCCAAGCCAGTGCTGGGCAACCCGGCCAACCGGCATCGAGCCGTCCCGCTTACCTACGACCAGTTTCGCTTCGCGTTCGCCAACGCCGTCAGCGAAGAAGAGGCCCGCGAGCTGTACGACACCTTCGTCGTGCCGGCTTCTGGGGTGCCCTTGTTCCAGGCCGCCGCAGCGAATCTCAACCCGTGGTCCGAGGCCAAGGTCGACACGCAAAATCCTGATCGCGGCCCGATGCTGATGGTCTCGGGGGAGAAGGACAACATCGCCCCTCGGGCCATCTCCCACGCGGCCTACAAGAAGCAGCTCAAGAACCCCGGTATCACCGAGTTCGTCGAAGTACCCGGCCGGGGGCACGCCCTCACGATCGACAGCGGTTGGCGCGAAGTAGCGAACCTCGCGTTGGCTTTCGTCCAGCGCTTCGTCTAAGAAGCGGAGCGTCTGGATTGAGCAGCGTTCTCGGCGTAGGTCTCGCCGGTGCGGTCTGCCCTTTCGCGCGCGAGTCGACGAGCATTGCTCTTGCTCGTCATCGGGTCACTCGGCATCGTTGCGATTGGTGCACGAAGGACAAGGATGACACCGAGGTGTTCGGCCTCATGACACACAGACTCGTGACGCGGCTGGGCTGATGCGGACGGTCTCGTTGGTGCCCCCCAGGCGCACATCGCCGGGTCGAGTTTTGGGGAGAAATCGGGAACCCCGGAGCGTCCCTCCAGGTCACGCCGCCAAGCCGCCGACTCCCAAAGCGGGCGCGCTAGCAAGCTGCGCCACATCGCGTGTGCCAGCACGAATGCTAGTTCGACGACCGGGCCCGTTAGCCGACGTCCGAGGGCTTCGGTGCAAGGAGCAGCTCGGCGAGCGTGCGTGAGAGCCACGACCGGATCTCCTCCCAGCTCCAGCCCGGACCCGCCGAAAGAGCAGGAACGCTTCGGCGCTGACGACCGCCACAGGGTGTCGGCGGACGCGTCCGGCGTGGACCGCAGCTGGTCTTCGTGGGCAGGTAGGTGCGACCCCGCACGTCCAGTGTGGCGCCTGCGAGCTCTTCTTCGTGCTGGGCGGTAACGTCGCTGTCCTGCCCTGCCCTGCCCGGTCACGCGCCACGGCGTCGGGTGCTGGTCCGGCACACCGAGGGGCGGTCCTGCGTGAGCAGAACGACTCCGACACCCACCTCGAGAGCACGACAAGGAGCAACCGTTGAACACCGCCACCGAGCACTCCAGCATGAACACCATCATCCATGCCGCCTTCCGACGTGACCTCGGTCGCTTCGACGCGGCCCTGCGAAATTGGACCGATGGGTCAGAGACGCGAGCCCGCGAGATCGCAACCGCGTGGGACAACTTCGCCTTGCAGCTGCACCACCATCATGACGACGAGGAGACGATCTTCTTCCCGGTGCTGCGGAACCTCGGCGCAAGCGACTCGTTGGCGGATGAGCTCGAGGCTGAGCACGCACGAATGGTGGTCGCGCTCGAGCCTGCCAAGGAATCGATGGAGCGTTTCCGAGCGAGCCCGTCGACCAGCACCGCCACGTCAGCCCGCGCGGCGATCGCTGAGCTGGGTGCCGTGTCGACCACACACCTCGATCACGAGGAGCGGGAGATGGAGCCCATCGCGGCGGCGAACTCAACCAAGCCCGAGATGAAAGGGGCTCAGAAGGCGGTCCGCCGGGCTCACCGTGGCAACACCGGCACGTTTTTCGCCTGGCTCCTCGACGGCGCCGATCCGGAGACCGTCAAGGGGTTGCGTCGCGAGGTCCCGCGGCCCGTCCTCTACGTCGTCACTCGGACGAGCGGTCGGCGCTATCGCCGCACTGTTTCTGCCGTGTGGGCCTGAGACGAGGTCCCGCCAGACGCACGGGTAGGGGATCGGCCGTCCCGCTCCCCAAGGCAGGTGCGGTACTCCTGCTTGTCTGATGCGGCGCTACTCACGCCGTGCTGGGTGGCGCCCGGATCAGGGTGCCTTCGACGTAGCGATGAGCCCCGAACGGGGACTGGTGGCCCCACACCGGCACCTCGGGCCGAGCATCTGTGGAGGCGAGGCAACCGACCGCCTACTGTGAGTTGGCGGAGAGCTGGTACTGACCAAAATGCGACGCAAGGATTACGAGGTCGAACTCGAGCGCTTGCAGATCGAACTCGTGCACCTTCAGCGCTGGCTTGTCGCAGAGAAGGCAAAGGTCTGCCTCGTCTTCGAGGGTCGCGACACCGCGGGAAAGGGCGGCGTCATCAAGCGGATCACCGAGCGGGTCAGCCCTAGGGTCTTTCGGGTCGTCGCTTTGCCCGCCCCGAACGAGCGGGAACGGTCGCAAATGTATTTCCAGCGCTACATCCCCCACCTCCCCGCCGGTGGAGAATTCGTGATCTTCGATCGAAGCTGGTACAACCGAGCCGGAGTCGAGCCGGTCATGGGGTTCTGCACCCCCGAGGAGTCGGCCCGGTTTCTCGAACTCGTACCGATCGTCGAGCAGTCGATCGTCGATTCCGGTGTGATCCTGCTCAAGTATTGGCTCGAGGTCAGCCAAGACGAGCAGACCCGTCGCTTGACCGCCCGTATCGATGACGGTCGCAAGACGTGGAAGCTCTCGCAGATGGACCTCGACTCCTACGGACGCTGGTACGACTACTCCAGGGCGCGCGACGCCATGTTCGCTGCTACCGATACCGAGACCGCACCCTGGTACGTGGCTGACTCCGACGACAAGCGTCGAGCGCGCCTCAACGTCATCAGCCACATCCTCGATCTGGTCCCTTACGAACGCGAGAAGGAGACGCATGTCGTCCTGCCGGCCCGCCAGAACAAAGGCAACTACCGAGAGCCGCGCACACATCCGCACGAGGTACCGTCGCGGTTTTGACCCTGCAGCGGCTCTGGCTCTGCACCGGAGGCGGCAACTAGTCGGCCTGCGCCCCTTTTGCCAGAAGGACGAGATCGCGCAGATGTACCCCCCGGGACTGACGCCGCAGGGCCATCTCAATGTTGCCTTCAGGGACGAGCATGCGCAGGCCTCGGGCGTGGCTACGAAAGGTCATCGGTGTCTCAAGCTCGAGGGCCTCGCCATCGACGCCGGCGTACGCCGCACCCGAGCGCGACCTGATCTCGAACTCCTCACAGTTGAACTCAAAAGCATGACCGCTACGCGGTCCTCGACCGGCCAGAGCAAGAGTGACGACTTCGGCCGCCTGAGCGCCGGTTGTCGCGGTCACGGCGAACACGCCCAGGCGCCCTGTGTCGAGGCGGAGGCGTTGGGACGTGCTGGGCGACGCGGCGAGGACGTAGGGATCGTTCGACACCATGACCAGGAAGGACCCTTCTACCTGGGTGCCGTCGGGCGTTGTGAACGACAGATCGAAAGGTTTTGTGGTCTCCCCCAGCAGTTCGGGGAGGAGGCGCCGTGTCGTGGCCGCTTTGGCCTCTCTATAGCCCTCTTGCTGGACGATGGTGGCATAGACGCCGAGGGAGACGTTGTTGACGAAGAATCGGCCGTTCACGGTCGCGTAGTCGACTCGACGCTCGATGGCATCGCGGAAGGCATACATGCTCTGGCGCGGGTTGGAGCGGTCCAGCCCGAGGTCGAGGGCGAAATGGTTTCGCGTGCCTGCAGCCACGCACACGAAGGGGAGATCGTGCTCCACGGCGATCGAGGCCACCAATGCCTGTGAGCCGTCTCCACCGGCCATCCCGAGGCAGTCGGCGCCCCGGTCGATGGCGTCACGGGCAAGCTCGGCGAGGTCGAGCCCGTGGTCGAGCATCACGGTCTGGACCCCGAGCGACGTGGCCAGCTCGGCCAATCCGAACTTCTCGACCTTGCCGCCACCCGACCACGGGTTGCAGAGCAGGACCGGGTGCAGGGGCCGACTCACGCGTCGAAGCCGACTGGTAGCGGTGGTCTGGAGGCTGGCAGCCATCGCCGCTCTCGCCCCGAAAACTGCCGCCGCGAGAAGGGCAACGCAGACGAGCGCTCGGAGGAGGGATTCCCAGTCCTCGGCCCCAGCCCCCAACAACGCAGCGATCAGGAGGGCTGCACCCAGCAGGGCTCCGACGAACCCGTACCAGTGGCGTGGAGGCCGTTTTGAGATGGCCCACCAGCCTCCGGCGATGCCGAGCGCGAATCCGGCCACGCCGAGCACGACATACACGCCATTGCGGACCAAGAAGCCGACGATCGCGATCGCCAGAAGCAGGACGGCGACAAGCGAAAGGATGGCGAGAACTCGGGCTCGCACTGGAGAGCTGCGGTTCGACTCACCCATGAGGCGTCACCGGTCGCGGCCTCAGCGCCACGTCACCAGCCTGTCGCACTCGTGTGGCGGAAACCACGAAGGTCCCGCTGTCCCGTCGTATGGCCATCACCATGCACCATGCCACGGTCTCATCTCACCTCGCATTGTAGGTTCGCGGCACAAGATGTGACGGCCAAGGGGAACGGGAGCACGGTGGACCAAGGCCCTTCGGGGATAGCTCGGTGGATACCGGGTCTGAGTGTCCTGCGGACCTACGACAGAAAATGGACCCGGTCAGACGTCGTCGCGGGCGTTGTGCTCGCGGCCATCTTGGTGCCGCAGGGATTGGCCTACGCGGAGCTGGCCGGGCTGCCGCCCGTGACCGGCTTGTACACGTCGATCGGGTGTCTCGTCGGCTATGCGGTCTTCGGGCCGTCAAAGATCCTCGTCCTGGGTCCGGACTCGTCTATCTCGCCCCTGATTTTCGCCGCCCTCCTGCCATTGCTGGCGGCTGGCGGAGACGCCCATCGAGCAATTGCTCTGGCCGGGATGCTCGCGATCATCGTTGCCCTCATCGAAATCGGATTGGGGATCGGGAAGCTCGGGTTCGTTGCGGACCTGCTCTCGAGTGAGGTGCAGGTCGGCTACATGAACGGTCTCGCCATCATCATCATCGTGGGCCAGCTGCCCAAGCTCTTCGGCTTCTCGACCGACGCCGAAGGCTTCGGCCCCGAGCTCAAGGCCTTCGCACTCGGGCTCGACGGCACCGTCGGCGCGGCGCTCGTGGTCGGACTGGGGGTATTGGCGATCTTGTTGGTGCTGTCCCGCTTCACCAAGGTCGTCCCTGCGGTCCTCGTCGGTATTGTGGCGGCCACCGTCGTCTCCGCCATCTTCGACCTGCACGGGCATGGGGTCTCGACCGTGGGCACCCTTCCCAGGGGAGTCCCGACGCCGGCGATCCCGTGGACGAAGTGGGCCGATGTGGGACCTCTCACGGTCGCCGCGGTGGGCATCACGTTGGTCTCGCTGGCCGACACGATCGCCACCTCCTCGAGCTTCGGAGCTCGCAGGGGTGAGGAGGTGGACCCCAACCAGGAGATGATCGGGATCGGCGCGGCCAACCTCGCCGCTGGCCTGCTCCAGGGCTTCGCGGTGTCAACCAGCGGGTCGCGCACGGCGGTGGTCGAGCAGGCAGGGGCCAAGTCTCAGCTGGCGTCGTTGGTCGGGGCCGGCATCGTCGTGGCGTTGTTGCTGTTCTTCAACTCCCTCCTGGCCGACCTTCCGCAGTCCGCCTTGGCCGCAGTGTTGATTGCCGCCGCATTGTCCCTGCTCGACCTCGGGGCGCTGGTTCGCTATTACCGGGTGCGAAAGAGCGCGCTGGTCCTCTCCGTCGTCGCCAGCGTGGGCGTGATCGTCTTCGGAGTCCTGCCGGGAATCGTGATCGCCATTGTCCTCGCCGTGCTCCTGTTCTTTCGGCGGAGCTGGCAACCGCACGGCGCGGTCCTCGGCGAGGTGGAGAACCTGGGGGGCTGGCACAGCGTCGAGCGCTACCCCGATGCGAGCGAGCTGCCCGGCATCGTGGTCTATCGCTGGGAGGCTCCGCTGTTCTTCGCAAACTCGTCAGCTTTTCGGACCCAGATCCGCCATGCCGTCGAGGAACGCCGGTCCTCGTGGGTTATCGTCCAATGTGAAGCGATAACCGACGTCGACGTCTCGGCCGCGAGGATGCTCGAGCAGCTCGACCGTGAACTCAATGCGGCCGGCGTCCACATGGCTTTCGCGGAGATGCGCGCCCGACTCCAAGATCTCGTACGTCGTTACGGTCTCTTCGAGACTCTCGATCGCAACAACTTCTACCCGACGCTTGAAGCCGCCATCACCGACGTCAGGGAGCCGTGATGCGCAGTGGTGTACTTCGCCACATGAGGAGGCCTTGGTTCTGTGGAGATGGCCGCGAGGCGTCGGACGAATGCCGGTAGTCGTCCATTTGTCGGACCTTCACTTCGGTGCTCACAGTGATGCGCACGCGGAGTCCTTGCTTGCGGACGTGCGGGCTCGCCGGCCTGACCTCGTGGTCGTCTCCGGCGATCTGACTCAGCGTGCGAGCCGAGTCCAGTTCACCGAGGCTCGAGACTTTTTGAAGCGGCTGCCGAGCCCTGTACTGACCGTGGTGGGGAATCACGACCTGCCCTTGGTCAACCTGCCCGAGCGCCTGCTGTGGCCCAACCGACGATACGAGCAGTTCATCCATCGTGTCCTGGATCCAGTCGTTGCTTCTTTGGATCTCATCGCTGTGGGGCTGGACACAATGCCCCCGTGGCGTTGGAAGGCCGGGCACGTGTCCCCCCGCCAGGTCGAGTTGGCCCGAGAAGCGCTAGGAAGCGCGCCCGCTGGAACATGGAGGATCTTGGTCACGCATCACCCGGTGCTTCCGGCGATGCGTTCTGGCCTGCGAGGTCGAACACCGCTCGTCGAGGCCTGTGCGCAGAGCGGTGCTTGCGTCCTTCTCTCCGGTCACACCCACGTCCCATCTATGGATCTCGTGCAGACCGAGACCACGGGGATCCGCCATCACGCACTGGCGGTGGGGGCCGGCACGGCCATCAGCACGCGGACGCGGGGGGTATCGAACTCGTACGCGGTACTGACGCTCGCCGGACCGATGGTCGCGGGCGCAACGTTCACGGTCGAGATCGTTCAAGCTGACGGATCCACGTGGCGGGTCGCCCGATCTGAGCCCTTCGGTTATGGCCCCGAAGGCGTCGTCGCGTCCCCGCTCGAGGGGATCTGACTGACGCTGGCGGGTGATGCGGGCGACCCGGCCTTCGACCTCTTCGGCGAACGAGTGCGATGTATTCCTGTGTCGTTGGGCCTGGGCGGATGCCCCTCGTCCGAGCCGGGGGGTCGACCGGATGACGCGTAGGGAGGACGACCATGGACTGAAGCGAGCGAGGGGACCACAATGACGAGGTGGAGACGAGTCGTAGCGCCAGGAGGGCACTCTCCAGGGGAGTCGTGGTCGCACTTGTTCTTCTCGGAGTCGTCATGGGCCACAAGGTCATGCGGCGCCGGGTTCCGGCGTCGAGCGCCCGGTAGGTACCTCCGGTCGCCGCTGGAACTACCCGCCAGCTTGGGTGACCTCGGTCCCGATCCGCAGCGCAGTCGAGCACGTCAGCCACCGCTCCGATTACACGGGAGAGGGCCCGATGGCCCCCTCGCACCGGTTCGTCGGGCGCGCTCGATGTACCCGGCCATCCTGACGTGGCGCTCGACGTTAGGGCGAGGAGGCGCCGCATCCCCGTGCCGCCGGGAGCACCGAAGTGGCCTGACCCCGGGAGGAGGCTTCACGCCCCGAGCCTTCGCCCGTCGACCTGAGTACGTTTCAGAGTGCCTTCGGGCACCACGGACCCGAAGCGAACCGAGTGAAAGGTCGTTCGGATGCTCCGGAAACTGGCCGCAGAACTGCTGGGAACACTCATACTTGTTTTCGTCGCTTGTGGCGTGGCGACGTTGTCATTCGGCAAGGGCTTCAACTTCGCCGGGTTCTCCCTTGCCCACAATCTCTCTGCCGGCATCGTGGCCACCGCGCTTGCCTTTGGGCTCGTCCTCATGGCTTTGGTCTACGTACTCGGGCCCATCTCGGGATGCCACGTGAATCCAGCCGTGACCATCGGTGCACTGCTCACCCGGCGCATCGAGCCGGTCGAGGGCGTTCTCTATGTGGTCGCCCAGTTCATCGGAGGCATCCTCGGCGCGCTGCTGCTCTGGGGAGTCTTCAGCGCATCCCCCTTCTACAAGCGGACCGTCACCGGCCTCGGCGCCGACGGATATGGCAAGGCGTCGGACGTACACCTGGCCATCGGGGGAGCATTCTTGGTTGAGGTGATTCTGACCGCCATCTTCGTGTTCGTCGTCCTTGGCGTCACGTCGCGCATCGCAAACGCCGTGACCGCCGGGCTTGTGATCGGACTCACGCTCACGTTCGTCCACCTGATCGGCATCCCTCTCACTGGGACGTCGGTCAACCCGGCTCGGAGTTTTGGACCGGCACTGGTCGTCGGGGGAACCGCTCTCAGCCAGGTCTGGCTGTTCCTCGTCGCCCCGGCCATCGGGGGAGTCGTGGCCGCGTTGGTCCATTGGATCATCTACCCAGAGGTAGCTCCCGAACCCGAAGAATCTCTCAACCCCGAGGCCGTCAGCTAGTCGGTCGCTCTCTTGCCACCGGGCTTCGACATTTCCTTCCTCTTCACCCCTTTTCGACCGTGAATTTCTTGTCAATGGCGCGCAAACGGAGCGCCATCGCGGTGAGAAGTTTCAGCGCGATCTTGGGCGAGGCTTGAACCAGTCGGACGAACTCAGAAGCGACGAAAACAGTTGCCTGCATATCGCTGTCGGCTATGACCGATGCGCTGCGAGGGGACCGGTCGAGGAGAGAGATCTCGCCAAAAAGGTCACCGGGACCAAGCGTGGCCACTTTCTTGCCACCGACGACACAACGTGCTGATCCCGACACGATCAGAATCGCTTCCTGGCCGATGGCACCCTCTTCGGTGATCACTCGCCCCGCCTTGAAATCGACCGGGGTACCGAGCGAGGCAACAGAGCGGAGTTCCTTCTGGGAGAGTCCCGAGAACAGCGGTTGGGCGGCCAACATATCGAGTACTTCGGCAGGAATCCGCACGATTTTCCCCTTGAGATCAGTCGATACTCATCAGGTTAACCGGGGTTGAGCGGCTTGTCACAGGGGTTGAATCGGCGCGCGACGACTGCGTCCCACGTCAGACTCCAGCGCCGAGCTGTCCGAGCAGTCCCGCCAGATCCCAGTAGTCGCGTTGCGACGTGACGAGACCAGCGCCGGAGACCGCTCCGATGGAAATGCCACGGAATCTGAACGGAGCACCCGTGCCCGGGAGGGGTCCGATGGCGCCGGTGTTCGTCCCGTGGCAGATGGTCTCGAAGGCGTACGAGTCCTGACCGGCGACGCGTTGGCCGATGTCGAAGCACATGTCGGCGGACATCGCCAGCGCGCCGGCCCCCATCTGTTCGATTCCGTCGTGACCGACGAAGACCGCCCCCGTTGGGACGTCTTCGTACCGCACTTCTTCACTCATGAACCCAAGCAGGGCGCGCAGGGCGTCTTCGCCCCCTGCACCTCCGGCCTGTGGATGCGCGAGCCAGGCCTCTATGTATCGGTCCAGCCACGATGGGTCCATCGTCGGCTCTCCTTCCTCGGTGAGCGGTGCCACATCGTTCCATCGCACTGCGCCGGCGGCCACCCGCAATGGCCGCTCTCGGCCGGGGTGGCCGGTCAGGCGCGGCCCCCGACCTGCCGAGAGAACGATGTGGGAGACGGCACGTCGCGCCCGGGTGGGCGTGGTCCGGGGACGACCGGCCGACCGGCAGGACGAGGCCGGCGGTGGTGATCCTCGGCCCCGACGCGGCCGAGCTCACACCGCCGCCGGGCACCGATCAGCCACCCCTCCCCGAAGGCACCCGAGCTCCGTCGGGAGACCCCGAGGAACCCTCGACCCGCCCCGGGAGCTGGCTGACCCTGGCCGCTCTCGTCGTCGTCGCTGCGTTCGGCGGCGCCCTGCGCGGCGGCGGGCTGACAAGCCAGGGCCTGTGGCGCGACGACGCCTGGGTGGCCCTCTCCGGCCACGTCGGGATCGGGGAGGCCTGGCAGATGTGGGCCACCGCCCCCGGCACCTACTTGGTCGATCGCACGGTGCTCGTGCTCGGCTCCGGCTCCACCATCTGGGCCCAGATGCCCGCCTTCGTCGCCGGCATCGCCGCCATTCCGGCCACCTACGCGCTGGCCCGTTGCTTCCGGCTGTCCCGGCTGGCCGGCGTGCTGATGGCGACGGGCATCGCGCTCGCACCGCTCTGCATCATCTATTCGACCCGGGTCAAGGAGTACGAGGTCGACATCCTGCTCTCCTGCGCCACCCTCGCGGTCGGGGAGGTGGCCCGTCGCACACCCGGTGCGCGACAGCTCGCCACCCTCGCCGTCGTCTCGGTGGTCGCGTTCGCCTGCTCGGCCACCGTGGCCGTCGTCATCGCCGGCGTGTGGCTCGCCCAAGCCGTGGCGACCTGGCGTGGCCGACGGCGGGGCTGGCCACGGCCCGTCGTCGTGGCCGCTGTCGCGGCGGTGTGCGGCTGTGCCGCGGTCGCCCTGATCTTCTACGACGAGATCTCCCCGTCCCTGGCCCGCTTCTGGGCCGCCGGGTTCGTGAGCCACCAGAGCATCGGCTCGTTCGTCTCGTCCCTCGGGTGGATCGTGTGGCACCTCCTGGCCGATGCCGTGGGCCTCGGCGCGCTGAGCGCACCGCTGCGCGTCGTGCTCCTGGGGCTCTGGCTCGCCATCGCCGTCGTCGGTCTGCGCGCCAACCGTTCCATGCTCGCACCTGCCCTCGCCCTGGTCCTCGCCGTTCTGGCCAGTGTGGCGCGGGTGCAGCCGCTCGGGACCGGACGCACGGACCAGTACCTCTACCCCGCAGTGCTGCTCCTCACCGCTGCGGGCATCACCCGGATCGCCGCCGCGATCGCCCGGGACATCGGACGCCGCCCGCGCCGCGAGGTGCGCGCCATCGCAGCCACGTCACTCGTGGTCGGCGTGCTGGTCCTTGGATTGTGGACCGCCCACGCGTGGTCGGTCCGGCCCACCTATCCCGGCGTCGACGTCACCGCGTTGGCGGCGCAGATCGACCGGCACGAGCAGGCGGGCGATCACATCTTCGTGAGCGAGCTCGCCCGCTACCCCTGGGCGCTGGCCGAGGATCCCCATCCGGACGTGCGGTTCGGCTCGACCTGGGCCGCCGGCTTCACGGTCGTGAGCACGCAGCCCGACGTCTTCATCGTGCCCTCGGAGTACTACGAGGGTGACTCGCATCCCAAGGCGTGGGCGGCCGCCGTCGAACGGGACCACCGTCTCTGGTTCGTCTGGTCGCCCCCGCTCTCGCTGAGCCCCAGTTACCAGGCCCTGCTCGCCGACGGCTGGCGTCGCCGCACCACGCTGCACGCCACCGGCGTCTCGGCCACCCTGCTCGTGCGGCCCTGACGTCGCGCCCACCAGGGCGTGCACCGCTGCGAGAATTGTGTGACGCGAGACATCACCACCGTCGGCGGCTGGTCATACTCTTTCGTCAGGGTCTGCCCGGGGAAGCCGGGGGAACGGGGAGTGCGGTGCTGATCATTTTCGGCTTGCGGCGGCGCGGCCATCGCCTGGCCAATGTCTTCGCCATGTGCGGCGTCTGCCACTCACCGGCCGCGCAGGGGATCGTCCGGGTCAAGACGTTCTTCTCGCTGTTCTTCATTCCCTTCATCCCGGTCGGGACCAAGTACCGCTCGGTGTGCACGATGTGCGGTGCGACGAGCAGCTTGACGAGGGAGCAGGCCGACCATGCCGTCGCCAGCGCGCAACAGCAGGCCGCGCAGACCCCCATGGCCACTGCGACCCGATCCCCAGGCGTACCGGTGGCGGGCCCGGCGCCCCAGGGCCCAGCGGAAATGGCGCCGCCGCCACCGCCAGGGTCGACCGAAGGCGAGAACCCTCCCGTCCCTTGAGGAGAACGGCCGCCCGCTGAACCCGGCGCCGAGGGACGTGCAAAGCCTCAGGTCCGCTCGACCTCCAGCACCTGCCATTCCTCGGGCACGCCCTTCAACGTGTGCCGGCCCCGATCCGCGAAGACGATGCCCGAGCCCACCACCAGGTCACGCACCGTCCCGGTGACGAAGACCTCTCCGGCCCCCGCCATGGCGCTCACCCGGGCGGCGATGTGCACGGCCAGCCCGCCGATGTCGTCGCCGCGCACCTCCACCTCCCCGGCGTGGAGGCCGGCCCGCAGCTCCAGGCCTTCGCCGCGCGCGGCCTCGACCATGGCCGCCGCGCAGCGCACGGCCTGGGTGGGGGCGGCGAAGCGGGCCAGCACGCCGTCGCCCGTGCTCTTGACCAAGGTGCCGTCGTGGCGCTCGAGCAGCCGACGCACGTTCATGTCGAACTCGTCGAGCACGCCGCGCCACTGACGGTCACCGACCGCGGCGGCCCGCGCCGTGGAGTCCACGATGTCGGTGAAGAGGACGGTGGAGAGCAGCCGTGTCGCCGAGGGCGCGCTGCGGGTGCCGGTGATGAACTCCTCTATTTCGTCGACCAGCCCGTCGAACTCGCCCGCCCACGGGAGCAGATCGGTCCCGGGCACGGTGACCAACGTGGCCCCGTCGATGTGCTGGGCCAGGTAGCGGCCGTGCTCGACCAGGTTCCCGTAGCTGTCCGTGCGGGCCACGCTCAGCGTGGGGCAGGTCACCGAAGGCAGGCACCAGCGCAGGTCGGCCGAGAACGTGACCAGGTTGAAGGCGAGTGCCGTGGACGGGCTCGCCCCCCGCCGGGCGCCGCGCTCCCACCACTCCCGGAAGCCGACGCGGTGGGCCAGGCTGGGGGCGAAGGTGGCGATGTCGCGCGGCACGCCGTCGTCGAGGATCTCCACGTCGATGTCACTCCCTCGCGCCGTCAACTCCGGCGCAATCCCGAAGCTGTAGTCCTCGGCCCAGCCGATGCGCGCCGTGCCGTTGACGAGGACCAGTGAACGCACCCGCTCGGGGTGAGTGGCCGCCAGCCACAGCGCCGGCATGGCGCCGGCGTTGGGCGCCAGCACGACGGCCGACTCACAGCCGGCGTCGTCCATGACGGCGAGGGCGTCGCGGCCCCACCCCTCGATTGAGGGATGCATCCCCGCCGGCAACGGGTCGGAGAGGCCGAGACCGCCGGCGTCGAAGCGGATGAGCCGGCCGAACCCGGCGATGCGCTCGGTGTAGCGGTGCCAGTTGGGCTCGTCCACCGTCTCGTCGATGGAGATCATGAGCCCGCTGTTGAACTCCAGCACGTCGACGACGTCGGGACCGGCTCTGCGTACCCCAGATCTGGTAGCCCACGTGCAGGGCGCCGCGCAATGCGTAGTGGGTCTGCGGCTGGCTCATCGCAGGTGCAGTCTGCCGTGCCGGCTCCGAACCCGGACGCGGCCGAGAAAACGAAGCGGAGGGCGACGAGGCCACCGCCGTCGCCGCCGGAGAGGCCCGAAGGGATCAGCGCGCCCCGCGCAGCAACCGGCCCGGGTGCTCCCCGGTCGGCTCACCACCCTCGAAGGTGACCGTCCCCTTCTTGATGGTGCACACGTACCCCGAGGCCTGCTGGAGCAGGCGGCGGCCCCCGGCCGGCAGATCCGAGCGCACGAACGGTGCGCCGAGGGTCAGGCCGTCGTAGTCGATCAGGTTGAGGTCGCCCAGCGCGCCCACCTCGACGGTGCCCCGGTCCGACAGGCCGTAGAGGCGTGCGGTGTCGTGCGTCTGCTTCTTCACGATGTACTCGAGCGGCAGGGTGGCGCCCCGGGACCGGTCGCGCGTCCAGTGCGTCAGCATGAACGTCGGCATCGACGCGTCGCAGATCGTCCCGGTGTGGGCGCCCCCGTCGGACAGCCCGAGCAGGCCGCGGGGGTGCAGGAGCATTTCGTGGACGTGGTCGAGGTCCCCGGTGGCGTAGTTGAGGATGGGCAGATAGAGCAGCCCCTGCCCGTTGTCGCGGGCCATCTCGTCGTAGGCCACTTCGAGCGGGGTCATGCCGCGGGCCGCGGCCACACCGGCCAGCGAGCGCTCCGGACCCGGCTCGTAGTCGGGCGGGTCGCCCAGCACGAAGGTGCGCTCGTAGGCCTTCTCCATCGCCGCGGCCTGGGCCGGCGACGAAGGCGTCCACGACGTGATGCGCCGGCGCAGCTCGGGGTCGGCCAGGGCCGCCGCCAGCTCGTCGACCGACAGGCCGCGGGCCCGCAGCTCCTGGTACGCAGGGAAGTCGGAGAAGAGGCACAGCGTTGCGTGGTGCCCCGTCAGCAGCCCGGTGGGGCGCCCGGCGATCTGGGGGAAGAGCATGGCGCCCTCGGCGCAGGCCTCGAGCGAGGCGGCCAGCTGCTTGCGCCACAGATCGGGGTCGTCGTCCACCTGGAGCAGCACGTAGGAGACGGGGCGCTCCATGGCGGCCGAGAGCCGGCGCATCCAGTCGATCTCGAGCCAGGCGTCGCCCAGCAGCTCGCCGGCCGAGCCGAGAGGGGCAAGCTCGAACACGCCCGCCTTGGCCTCGGCCAGCGCGGACCCGATCCCGAAGAGCTCGTCCTCTGCCGCGTAGGTGCCCGGGCACCACCTCGCCGTCGACGGCCCGGTGTCCCATGGTGCGCGAGGTGGAGAAGCCGAGCGCGCCGGCACGCAACGCCTCGAGCACGATGGCCCGCATGGCGTCGATCTCCTCGGGCGTGGCCGGCTCGTTCTTGGCGCCCCGCTCGCCCATCACGTAGGCCCGCACTGCGCCGTGGGGGACCTGGGTGCCGACGTCGACCGTCCAGCTGGCGGCGCTCCAACGCGTCGAGATACTCGGGGAAGGTCTCCCACTCCCACTCGATCCCCTCGGCCAGGGCCGTGCCGGGGATGTCCTCGACGCCCTCCATGAGGCCGATGAGCCAGTCGTGGCGGTCGCGCCGGGCGGGCGCGAAGCCCACGCCGCAGTTGCCCATGACGAGCGTCGTCACCCCGTGCCAGGACGAGGGGGCCAGCTCGGGATCCCACGTCGCCTGCCCGTCGTAGTGGGTGTGGATGTCGACCCAGCCCGGCGTGACCAGCAAGCCGTCGGCGTCGATGACGCGGGTGGCGCCGCCCTCCACCTGCCCCACATCGGTGATGCGGCCACCGTCAACCGCCACATCCGCCTGTCGTGCCTCGGCGCCGGTCCCGTCGACCAGCGTTCCACCCTTGATGATCAGGTCGTGCATGAACCAAATGGTCTCACGCCGGCCGGTCGGTCGCCTACCGGCCGGCGTGAGACGTCAGGCCTGCCGCCGTTGCCTAAACCTTGGCCTTGCCCAGGATCCGGTTCATCTTCGTGCCGCACTCGGGGCACGTTGCCCTGTGCGGCCCGTCTCCCGTTGGCGAGCTCGACTTCTTGCCCGTCGAACTCCCGCTTCTCGCGGCACTTCACGCAGTACCCCTCGTAGTTCGCCATGGATCTCTCCTCTGTTGGATCGCCCCCTCGGACCCGGTCGAACGTAGCGGGAGGGTCACGAGGAGAGGGGGATGGTCACCGAACGCCCGTCCCGCCCGGGGGCTACATTCGGGCCTGTGACGCTCAACGGTGCAGGTCAGGACAGTGGTTGGACCGAACGGGGCCGTGCAGCCACCATTGCACTGAGAGAGACCTGGGCCGGCCTGGCCGAGGCCTGCTACGAGCTCTCCGACACCGAGTGGGCGCTGGAGACCGAGTGCCCCGGTTGGGACGTCAAGGACCAGCTGTCGCACCTGATCGGGATCGAGCGCGCCCTCATGGGCGAGGCGGCGCCGGCCTGGGACGGCCCCTACGGCGACCACGTGCAGAACGACTTCGCCCGGTCCAACGAGCCGTGGATCGCCGTGCGCCGCCCCTTTCCCGGCGCCACCGTGCGGGCCGAGTTCGTCGAGGTGACCGGGACCCGGCTGGCCCAGCTGGAGCTGCCTGACCGAGGACGAGTGGGCCACCGTCGGCTTCACCCCCGTCGGGGAGCGCCCCTACGCCGTCTTCATGGAGGTCCGGGTCTTCGACAGCTGGGTGCACGAGCAGGACGTCCGCCTCGCCCTGGATCGCCCGGGCGGGAGCGGTAACCAGGCGTCGGCGCTCTCCATCGACCGGACGCAGGGGGCCATGGGCTACGTCGTCGGCAAGCGGGCCCGCTGCCCCGAGGGCAGCGCGGTGCGCTTCGTCGTCACCGGTCCTGAGCGCGATGCCCGCGACTTCACCGTGGCCGTCGTGGACGGGCGGGCCGCGGAGGTCGGACGACGTCGCGCCGACGCGTCACCGTGTCGCTCTCGAGCATCGACTTCGTCCGGCTCGGCTGCGGCCGGGTCGGCGCCGCCCCATTGGAGGCCGCCGGATCGATCGGCCTCGAGGGGGACGCGGCGGCCGGGCAGGCCGTGCTCGCCGCCATGAACTTCATGGTCTGAGCCGATCGCCAGGCCCGGGTCCGCCTGGCTGGGTCCGCCTGGCTGGTTTCGGGGGTCCGAGGGGGGACGACGCGGCTGATCGGCGGGCAGATTGCGGCTCCAGTTCACTTTGCTGTCACCGAAACTTCACCTTTTGGTTACCCTGTGCCGGATGTTTCCCGCACATTTCGCCGGAATCGGGCTGGCGGCGGCCGCGCCCAACGTCGAGGGGTGGCTCCAGATCGGCGAGCTCGGGCTCGCCCTGTTGTTGTCCTCCCTCATCGGGCTCGAGCGCGAGATGCAGCAGAAGAGCGCCGGGCTGCGCACACACACGCTCGTCGGCGTGGGCGCCGCGCTCTTCATGCTCATCAGCAAGTACGGCTTCAACGATGTGCTCAGCCCGGGCCAGGTCGTCCTCGATCCCTCCCGGATGGCCGCCCAGATCGTGACCGGCGTCGGGTTTCTCGGGGCCGGCATCATCTTCGTCCGCCGGGATTCGGTGCGCGGCCTGACCACGGCGGCCTCCATCTGGGTGACCGCGGCGATCGGTGCCTGCGCCGGCGCCGGACTGCCGATCCTGGCTGCCGTGACCACCGCCATCTACCTCGTCGTCGCGGTGGTCTACCCGGCGATCACCCGACGGCTGCCGCGCTCGTCCACGGCCATCTCGGTCATGCGGGTCCGTTATCCGGACGGGCGGGGAATCCTGCGCCGATTGCTCCAGGTGGCGACCGATCTCGGCTTCGCCATCGACCAGCTCTCGACGGAGTCGCTCGGGTACTCCGGTTCGGACGGGAGCGAGGTGGAGCACGACGGCGGGACGCGCCACGAGGTCGAGGTGACGATGCACGTGCACGGCCGGGCCTCGGTCAACCATCTGGTTGCGGCGCTCTCCGAGATCGAGGAGGTCGAGGCCGTCGTCGCCGGAGACGCGAACGAAGTGGACGACTGAGGGCCGGGCGCGGGGGCCGGTCTCGGCCACCCGGCGTCCGTCGCCGACCTCGGGGCAAGCGGCCGGGCCGGCGAGGGCGGGCAGGTCAGGCGAGGGCGGTGGCACCGGGGGCGACCGGTAGAGTGTTCCATTCCTATGCGAGCCACGACTGAGTCAATGGAGGGGAACCTCGTCCGCCTGAGCGTCGAGGTCGACGAGCCCGAGTTCGACAAGGCACTGGCCGACGTCGTGCGCTCGCTGGCGCGTGAGGTGCGTGTGCCCGGGTTCCGGCCCGGCAAGGTGCCGCGCAAGGTGCTCGAGGCGCGCATGGGCGGCGCCACCGCACTGCGCGCCGAAGCGCTGCGCGAAGCGTTGCCCGACTTCTACGCGCAGGCGGTGACCGACACCGAGCTCGACCCCATCGCCCAGCCCGAGATCGACATCACCTCGGGCGAGGACGGGGGCGCCGTCACCTTCGACGCGGTCGTGCAGGTGCGCCCGCTCGTCGCCATCCCCGGGTACGACGGCCTGTCGGTGACTCTGCCGGGCCTCGCAGTGAGCGACGAGGAGATGCAGCGCCAGATCGACCGGCTGCGCGAGAACGACGCCGAGCTCGAGACGGTCAACCGCCCCGCCATCGACGGCGACCTGGTGACGATCGACCTGCACGGCAACGACCCGGACGGGGCCGAAGTGGTGGGCGTCGACGACTATCTCTACGAGGTCGGGGCCGGGACAGTCGTGCCCGCCCTCGACGAAGAGCTGCGCGGCTCGAAGGCCGGCGCCATCCTGGCCTTCGAGGCGGCCAACCCCAACGACGCCGAAGAGATGGTCTCGTTCCGGGTACTGCTCAAAGAGGTGAAGGTCAAGAAGCTGCCCGAGGTGACCGACGAGTGGGCGGCCGAGAGCTCCGAGTTCGAGACGGTGGCCGAGCTCAAGGCCGACATTGAGGACCGGATGAGCCGGGTCAAGCTGATCCAGAGCCAGATGGCGCTGCGCCAGAAGTCCCTCGAGGCCCTGGCCGCCCTGGTGGCCGAGGACGACGTGCCCGAGGTCCTGGTCGACGGCGAGGTCAACGAGCGCCTGCACGACCTCCAACACCGGCTCGAGGCCCAGAAGATGAGCCTGGCCGAGTATTTCCAGGCCACGGGCACGACGCCCGACGAACTCCTGGCTGCAGTGCGGGTGGACGCCGACGCCGCCGTGAAGGCTGACCTGGCCCTGCGGGCGCTGGTCGAGGCCGAGGAACTGACGCTCAGTGATGAGGAGCTCGATGCCGAGGTAGCAACAATGGCCGAACGCATGGGCACGACCGCGGTCGAGTCTGCGCCGGCAGCTCGACACGGCCGGCCGGACCGGCGCGGTACGCTCGGAGCTGCGCAAAAGCAAAGCGCTGGAGTGGTTGCTGGACCACGTTGCCCTCTTCGACGAGGAAGGCAACCCGATGTCGAGGGACGACCTCAAGGCCGATGCCTCCGTGGACGCGGCCACTGAGGACCGGACCGAAGACGACGCGGACGACGTGGACCAGGACGGCGAGGAGAACGAGTGAGCATGCAGAGTCCGGGAGATCGGTTGAAGACGTACAACTATCTCGTTCCGACCGTCATCGAGTCGTCCAACCGCGGTGAGCGCGCCTACGACCTCTATTCGCGCCTGCTGCGTGAGCGCATCATCTTCCTGGGCACACCGGTGGACGACGCCGTGGCCAACCTGATCTGCGCGCAGATGCTCTTCCTCGAGTCCGAGGAGCCCGACAAGGACATCCACCTCTACATCAACTCGCCCGGTGGTGAGATCACGGCGCTCTTCGCCATCTACGACACGCTGAAGTTCATCAAGGCCGACGTCTCGACCTTCTGCTTCGGCCAGGCCGCCTCGGCCGCCGCCGTGCTGCTGGCCGCCGGGGCCAAGGGCAAGCGCTTCGCCCTGCCCCACGCCCGCATCCTGCTGCACCAACCCTGGGGCGGCGTCGAGGGTCAGGCGAGCGACATTGAGCTCCAGGCCAAGGAGATCCTGCGCATGCGCGACCTCCTCTCGGGCATGCTGGCCGAGGACACGGGCCAGACCCAGGAGAAGGTGGCCCAGGACACCGATCGCGACTTCATCATGACGGCCGAAGAGGCGGTGACCTACGGCGTGATCGACGAGGTGATCACAGCCCGTAGCATCGCACCACTCGAAGCCATCGGCGCTGCGTAGGCTCGAGAACGGAACGAACGGGAGACTTGATCGGTGGCCAAGTTCGGAGAGGGCGGGGACCTCGTCAAGTGCAGCTTCTGCGGCAAGACGCAGAAGCAGGTCAAGAAGCTCATCGCCGGGCCGGGCGTCTACATCTGCGACGAGTGCATCGACCTGTGCAACGACATCATCGCCGAGGAGCGTGACGAGTCCGCCGAGCTGAGCTTCGAGGACCTGCCGAAGCCCCGCGAGATCTTCGACTTCCTCAACGACTACGTCGTGGGGCAGGAGTACGCCAAGAAGATCCTCTCGGTCGCCGTCTACAACCACTACAAGCGGGTCCAGGCCGGGCCGGCGAGCGGTGAGGACGGGGTCGAGCTGGCCAAGTCGAACATCTTGCTGCTCGGGCCGACCGGCTGCGGCAAGACGCTGCTGGCCCAGACGCTGGCCCGCATGCTCAACGTGCCCTTCGCCATCGCCGACGCCACCGCCCTCACCGAGGCGGGCTACGTGGGCGAGGACGTCGAGAACATTCTGCTGAAGCTGATCCAGGCGGCCGACTACGACGTCAAGCGGGCCGAGACCGGGATCATCTACATCGACGAGATCGACAAGATCGCCCGCAAGAGCGAGAACCCCTCCATCACCCGCGACGTGTCGGGCGAGGGGGTGCAGCAGGCGCTGCTGAAGATCCTGGAAGGCACGACGGCCTCGGTGCCGCCCCAGGGCGGGCGCAAGCACCCGCACCAGGAGTTCATCCAGATCGACACGACGAACATCCTCTTCATCTGCGGTGGTGCGTTCGCCGGCCTGGACCGGTTGATCGAGGGCCGCATCGGCAAGCGGGGGATCGGCTTCCGGGCCGAGGTGCACCGCAAGGACCGCGACGACGGCGAGATCCTGCGCCACGTGCTGCCCGAGGACCTCATCAAGTTCGGGCTCATCCCCGAGTTCATCGGCCGCCTGCCCGTGGTGAGTGCGGTGTCGCCGCTCTTCAAGGACGCGCTGGTGCAGATCCTGGTCGAGCCCAAGAACGCCTTGACCCGCCAGTACGAGCGGGTCTTCGCCCTCGACAACGTCGAGCTGGAGTTCACGCCGGACGCGCTCGAGGCGGTGGCCGAGCAGGCGCTGCTGCGCGGCACCGGGGCCCGCGGCCTGCGGGCCATTCTCGAAGAGGTGCTGCTCGACGTCATGTACGA
>CAVQLP010000008.1:0-57427 GCA_963713375.1 uncultured Acidimicrobiaceae bacterium
CTTGCCGAGCCGCACTGACGTCGGTCGGTGCGTGGTGGACCGCTCGGTGGTCCTGGACCGGGTGGCGCCGACACTGGTTCCGCTCGGGGGCGCGCCGGTCAAGGCGGCACGCTCGCGGCGCGCCGCTTCCTGACCCGGGCCGGAGTCGGAGCCGCCGCGGTGGCCGATCCCGCCGCACCTCCGTTCGCCACCCTGCCCGACACGTTGGCCTGGCTGGATGCCCACATCGACTTCGAGCAGAACATGCCGCGCCGGCGGGCCTGGCCCACGCTCGACCGCATCCATGCGCTGACCGCGCTGCTCGGGGAGCCCCAGGACGCCATCCCCTCCATTCACGTCACGGGCACCAACGGCAAGGGGTCGACCTCGGCCATGGCGACGACGCTGCTGTTGGCGAAGGGGCTGAGCGTCGGGACCTACACGAGTCCCAACCTGCACACCGTCGCCGAGCGCATCACGCGCAACACCGAGCCCATCGACGACGAGGCGTTCATCTCCGTGCTGAGTGAGCTCGCCCTGCTCGAGCCGCTCCTGCCCGAGCGCCCGACCCGCTTCGACCTCCTGACGGCGGCCGCCTTCTCGTGGTTCGCCACCGAGGCGGTCGACACCATGGTGGTGGAGGTCGGGCTCGGCGGCACCTGGGACACCACCAACGTGATCCACGGCGACGTGGCCGTGCTGACCAATGTGAGCTTCGACCACACCGACGTGCTCGGCCCGACGCTCGAGGGGATCGCGGAGGACAAGGCGGGGATCATCGAACCCGGGAGTGCCGTCGTGCTGGGTGACCTGGCCGAGGACCTCCTGGCCATCGTCGAGGCGCGGGCGGCCGAGGTCGGCGCGGCCTCCGTCTGGGTCTACGGCCGCGACTTCGGTGTGGCGTCGAACCTGGTCGCCGTGGGCGGGCGGCTGGTCACGCTGTGGACGCCGGGCGGCCGCTACGAGGACGTCCTGATCCCCCTGCACGGCGCACACCAAGGGACCAACGCAGCGGTGGCTCTGGCCGCGGTCGAGGCCTTCTTCGGCGCGCCCTTGTCCGAGGAGGTGGTGGCCGAGGGCTTTGCGGCCGTGCGGGTCCCGGGCCGGCTCGAGGTGTTGGGCCGCCGCCCGCTGTTGCTCGTCGACGGCGCACACAACGCGGCGGGCATGGCCACACTGGGCGACGCGCTCAACGACGAGTTCGCGGTGGACGGCACCAAGGTGGCGATGGTCGGCATGCTCTCGGGCCGCGATCCGTCGGCGATGCTGGCACCGCTGGCCTCAGCCGGCGTGGCGGCCGTCGTGCTGTGCCAACCCGACACGCCGCGCGCCATGCCGCTCGCGGCGATGGCGGAAGCGGCCCGCGCACTCGGGCTGGCGGTGCACGAGGAGCCCGACGTGCGCGACGCCTTGCGCCTGGCCCGCGCCATGGTCGACGCCGACGGGCTCGTCGTGGTCTGCGGCTCGCTCTACGTGGTGGGCACGGCACGCGCCGACGCGCTGTCGTCCGCGGTGCCGTGGGAGGACGCGGGTCGCTGACCCCGCCGGGGCGGGTTTGTGTAACCTCCACTGCTCGTGGACCGCACCCTTGTCATTGTGAAGCCCGACGGCGTCGAGCGTGGACTGGCCGGTGAGATCGTGTCGCGCCTCGAGCGCAAGAACCTGCGCCTCGTGGCCGCCGAACTGAGGACCATCTCCAAGGAGCTGGCCGAGACCCACTACGGCGAGCACGCGGAACGACCCTTTTACGGTGACCTGGTCAGCTTCATCACCCGGTCGCCTGCGCTCGTCATGGTGGTCGAGGGACCGAAGGACACCTACACGGTGGTGCGTCTCATGATGGGCACCACCAATCCGGCCGAGGCGGCGCCGGGAACCATCCGGGGTGACCTCGGGATCGAGACGACCGAGAACCTGGTGCACGGGTCGGACTCCCACGAGTCGGCGGCGCGGGAGATCGCACTGTTCTTCCCCGACCTGGCCTCCTCGTAGAGGCCTCTCGAGGGGAGCCGCTCGGGCCGGCGCCCCGCCGGTCTACGCTGGGTCCAATCGGAAAACGCTGGTGACACGGGCGCGTCCCCCGGTCCGCCTTGTGGGCCCTCTCGCGTTCCCGTAGCCTGGTGACCTTCACCACGAGGGACCGGGTCTTCCCGGGCCCCACCCCGTATCCCGTCGGGAGAGAGATCTATCTATGGCCGAAAATCGACTTTCCCTGCTCGGTCGTGACATGGCGGTCGACCTGGGAACTGCCAACACCTTGGTCTACGTGCGGGGCCGGGGCATCGTGCTCAACGAGCCCTCTGTCGTCGCCGTCGACATCAAGGATGGTCGCCCGCTTGCCGTGGGAGCCGAAGCGAAGCGGATGATCGGACGGACACCGTCCAACATCCAAGCCATCCGCCCGCTCAAGGACGGTGTCATCGCGGACTTCGAAATCTGCGAAAAGATGCTGCGCTACTTCATCCACCGGGTGCACCAGCGCCGCTTCGCCAAGCCGCGCATGGTCATCTGTGTCCCCTCGGGCATCACCGGTGTCGAGCGCCGGGCCGTCATGGAGGCGGCCGAGTACGCCGGTGCGCGGCGCGCCTACATCATTGAAGAACCGATGGCCGCCGCCATCGGGGCCGGACTGCCCGTACACGAGCCCACCGGCAACATGGTGGTGGATATCGGCGGTGGCACCACCGAGGTGGCGGTCATCTCTCTCGGTGGCATCGTCACGAGCCAGTCGGTGCGCATCGGCGGCGACGAGCTCGACGACGCCATCGTCTCGTTCGTGAAGAAGGAGTTCAGCCTCGCCCTCGGTGAGCGCACGGCTGAGGAGATCAAGATCACGCTCGGTTCGGCCTATCCGCTCGAGCAGGAGTTGCACGCCGAGATCCGCGGCCGCGACCTCGTGAGCGGATTGCCCAAGACGATCGTCGTGTCGACCGAGGAGATCCGCCGCGCCATTGAGGAGCCGGTCTCCGCCATCATCGACGCCGTGAAGGTCACCTTGGACCGGACGCCGCCCGAGCTGGCGGCGGACATCATGGAGCAGGGCATCGTGCTGACGGGCGGGGGCGCGTTGCTGCACGGGCTGGAGTACCGGCTGCAACACGAGACGGGCATGCCGATCGTCGTGGCCCGGGACCCGTTGAACTGTGTCGCCATCGGAAGCGGTCAGTGCCTCGAAGAGTTCGAGGCACTGAAGCGGGTGCTGATCACCACCTCAACGCGCTGATCGATCGAGTTTCTCCTGGGTGGCACGGTCACGGCGTTCTCGCCGCACGCTGACGGTCGTCGTCCTCGTCGTCCTCTCGCTCTCGCTGATCTCCCTCGACCTCAACGGGCGGACGCATAGCCTGACCTCGGGCATCAAGTCGGTGGCCAACGACGTCTACGCCCCGTTGCGCCAGGGCGTGGTCGACATCACGAGTCCCATCGGGAGCTTCTTCGCCGGCGCCTTCGACTACCACTCGGTGCAGTCGCAGAACGAACAGCTCCAGCGCACCATCGGCCAGCTGCGGGCCGAGCACGCGGAGCGCTCCTTCGAGCAGGCGCAGCTGCGTCAGCTCCTGGCCTTGCAGAACCTGCCGTTTCTGGCGCAGCTGCCGACGGTCACCGCCCAGACGATCGACGAGAACTCGTCGAACTTCACGGCGACCATCACGCTCGACAAGGGCCGGGCCGACGGAGTGGACGTCGGCTATCCCGTCGTGGGCGCCGGAGGGCTCGTGGGGCAGGTGATCGAGTCGTTCCACCACACTTGTGTCGTCCAGCTCATCACCGACGGTCAGTCCAAGGTCGGTGTGACGTTCGGCAACCAGCTCACGGGCATCGTCGACGGGCAGGGTCCGGGCAACGACCTCACGCTCGACCTCGTGCCACCGCACACCCCGCTGACCAAGGGCCAGAAGCTCTTCACCAGTGGACTCAACGCGGCTGCCTTCCCGTCGGGCATCCCGGTGGCCACGGTCGAGGCCTTCCACACTGCGGCCGGCGCGAGCCAGGAGAGCGTGACGGTGGACCCGGCGGCGAACCTGGGTGAACTGGCCTACGTCGACGTGGTGCAGTGGGAGCCGCCCACGTGAGCGCTCGCGCCGTCCTGCGGGTCGCACTCGTCATCTTCGTGGTCCTGATGGTCCAGCAGGTCCTTATGGTGCCGCTGCGGATCGCCGGGGTCCATCCCGATCTTCTCTGGTTGCTGCCGATCACGGCCGCCCTGCTCGACGGACCCGAGACCGGGGCCATCGTCGGATTCTGGTCCGGACTGGCCTTCGATCTGGTCCTGCCCACCCCGTTCGGGCTGTCGGCCCTGGTCGGCTGCCTGCTGGGCTTCGCCGTCGGGTCCCTGACGGGATCCGTGGACCCCCGGGCCGTCTGGCTCAAACCGGTGGCCGCGGTCGCGGGGAGCGTCGCGGCGGACATGCTGTTCGCCGTGCTCGGGGCCATCATGGGACAGCAACAGATGGTGCAGATCGACTTCCTGGCCCTCGCGCTCGTCGTGGGCGTCTCGAGCCTGGTGCTCGTCCTCCCGGTCAACCGGCTGATGCGCTGGGCCCTGGCGGGGGAGACCAACCGGCGCTCGCTCGTTCCGGCCCAGACCGACAGCCGGGTCTGGTGAAGCGCACCCTCCGCCACCCGATCCGGGGCGACCGGCTGCACCCCAAGCCGTCGAGCCGCTCGCCCCGCCGCTCGTCGTGGCGCAGCGACGCCCGCCAGCCGCGGATGCGGCCGCGCAAGAGCGTCAGCGTCGCCTCCATCGTCGGCTCGCCCGAGGAGGAGGACTCGCGCCCGAGCCTGCGACTGCGCATCGTCGGCCTCACTGTGCTCGTGCTCTTCGGCCTGCTCGTCCTGCGCTTGTGGACGCTGCAGGTGATCGACGGGAAGACTTATGCGGCCGCCGTGACCCGGAACCAGGTGCGCGTCGTCAGCATCCCGGCGCCGCGGGGGGAGATCGTCGACCGCAGCGGCACCGTGCTGGTGTCGAACACGTCGCAGGAGGAGATCCTCCTGTCGCGGGCCGAAGCTTTACAGAACCCAGGCATCGTGGGCATGGTGGCCGCGCTGGTCGGACAGACACCGACGCAGGTGAAGGCGTCGATCAACAACGTGCAGTACAGCCCATACGAGCCGGTGCCGGTCGCCGTCGGTATTTCTGCGGCCACGGTCCAGTACCTCCAGACCCATCAGTCGCAATACCCGGGCGTCAGCGTCGAGACGGTGGCCCAACGCACCTACCCCCAGGGTGGGACGACGGGGACCCAGGTGCTGGGCTACACGGGCGACATCTCGGGGAGCTTCCTGGCCGCCCACCCCAACGACGGCTACACCCAGGGGAGCCAGATCGGAGTGGCGGGAATCGAGGCCCAGTACGAGCAGTACCTCAAGGGGGTGGACGGGCGCCAGGCTCTCTCGGTCGACGCCTCGGGCAACGTGGTGGGGACGCTGAGCACCGCCGCCCCCAAGATCGGCGACACGTTGGTGCTCAACATCAACACCGGGCTCCAGGAGGCGGCCCAGGGCTTCCTGGCCCAGCAGATCCAGACCGACCATCACACCCTCGATGCCGTCGACGGCAAGTACCCACCGGCGATCAACGGGGCCGTGATCGTGATGAACCCCACCAACGGCGAGATCTACGCCCTCGCCTCCTACCCGTCCTACGACCTGAACGACTGGATCGGGGGCATCTCCGACGCGAACTTCGAGGCACTGAAGCAGAGCGGTGCAGAGAACGACTACGCCATCGAAGGTCTCTACACGCCGGGGTCGACCTTCAAGCTGGTCACGGCGACGGCGGCGCTCCAGTCCGGACTCATCACGCCGTCGTACACGTTCGACGACACGACGAAATACAAGATCCCGGGCTGCCCGGCGCCCGGCGTCGTGAGCACCCAGGGCTGCGTCCTGAGCGACGACCCCGGTGACAGCGGGGGCGTCTACAACGTCAGCGGCGCCCTCACCGCGTCGAGCGACGCCTTCTTCTACAACCTGGGGGACATGTTCTGGACCGATCGCGGCCAGTACGGCGTCACGCCGATTCAGAACGAAGCCACCGCGTACGGCGAGGGGACGATCACCGGCATCGATCTGCCGGGCGAGGCGCAGGGCCGCATCGACAGCCAGCTCACCCGCTTGAAGCTGCACGCCGAGGCGCCCAAGGCCTTCCCCACCACGACCTGGTACACAGGCGACAACATCGAGATGGCCTTCGGGCAGGGCGCCACGGTGCTCACGCCGATCGAACAGGCGGTGGCCTACTCGACCTTCGCCAACTACAACCCGGCCACGGGGTCGGGCACCCGCTACGCGCCCCAGGTGGCCTCCGAGGTGGTCGACCCGATGACGGGCAAGGTGGTCAAGAAGCTGGCGCCGCAGGTGACGGGGCACGTGGCGATCTCACCGGCCAACTACGCGGCCATGCTCTCCGGCTTCGAGGGTGTGATCTCGAGCCCGCACGGCACCGCCTACGCAGACTTCCAGGGCTTCCCGACCTCGTGGAACCTGGCGGGCAAGACCGGCACCGCCTCCAACGCGGCGGGCCTCGAGCCCAACTCGTGGTTCGTCGCCTTCGGCCCGAACCCCAATCCCCAATATCTGGTGCTGGCGGTCATCGACCAGGGCGGCTACGGCGCCGACGCCGCGGCGCCGCTGGTGCGCAACATCTTCGACTACCTCGCCACGAACCCGATCAGCTCGACGGTGACGACGCCGACCCCGTCCAGCCCACCGAGCCTGGCCGCACCGGCCCTCAACGCCCCGTTGGGGACGCCGACCACGACCACGACTGTGCCCGGCCAGAAGGTGGCGGCGACCACCACGACCAGCACCACCCAGGTGCCGGGCGGCTGAGCATCGCCGACGTCGTAACGTTGGCGCCAACATGGAGACCATCTGGCCCCAACTGGAGCGGCTGCTGCCGCAGGTGACCAAGCCGGCGCGCTACATCGGCGGCGAGCAGGGCTCGGTCTACCCCGACCACGGGCCGGGCAAGGTGGCCTGGCTCCTGCTCTACCCCGACACCTACGAGATCGGCCTGCCCAACCAGGGACTGCAGATCCTCTACGAAATCTTGAACGAGCGGCCCGACGCCGTGGCCGAGCGTTCCTACGCCCCCTGGGTCGACCTGGAGCAGGCGATGCGGGCAGCGGGGGTGCCGCTGTTCAGCGTCGAGCAACACCTCCCGGCCGCGGCCTTCGACGTCCTCGCCTTCAACCTCTCGGCCGAGCTCGTCTACACCAACGTGGTCAACCTCATCGACCTGGCGGGCCTTCCACTGCACGCGGCCGAGCGCGGTGCCGGCGACGCCCTGGTGCTGGCCGGCGGCCACTGCGCCTTCAACCCCGAGCCGCTGGCCGACTTCGTCGACGCGTTCGTGCTCGGCGACGGCGAGGAAGTGGTGGGGGAGATCAACGAGGTGGTGGGCGAGTGGCTGGCGCAGCCGGAGGGCGAGCGTTCGCGCGACGCGCTGCGCCGCGGCCTGGCCCGGCTCGACGGCGTCTACGTGCCCGCACTCTACGAGCCCTCCTACGCGGAGGGGCGCCTGACGGGCACCGTGCCCGTCGACGCGACGGTGCCGGCCGCGGTGACCAAGCGCACGGTGGCGGACCTGGCCGACTGGCCCTACCCGGCCCGTCCCCTGGTGCCGCTGACCGAGGTGGTGCACGACCGCCTCAACGTCGAGGTCTTCCGGGGCTGCACCCGCGGCTGTCGCTTCTGCCAGGCCGGAATGATCACCCGGCCCGTGCGCGAGCGTCCGGCTGCGCAGGTGCGCGACATGGTGCGCCGCGGTCTGGAGCGCAGCGGCTACGAGGAGGTGGCACTCACGTCGCTCTCGACCGCCGACTTCTCGGGGATCGAGGACACGGTGCGCGACATCGTGGATGACCCCGAAAACGGGGGCCGGGTCTCGGTCAGCCTGCCCTCGCTCCGGGTGGACGCCTTCACCGTGGGCACGGCAGCGCAGATCCAAAAGGTGAAGCGCACCGGCCTGACCTTCGCCCCCGAAGGGGGCACCTGGCGCATGCGGACGGTGATCAACAAGCTGATCACCGAGGAGGATCTGTACGGGGCGGTCGACGCCGCCTTCAGCCAGGGTTGGCGGCGGATCAAGCTCTACTTCCTCATCGGCCTGCCCACCGAGCGCGACGAGGACGTGCTCGGGATCGCCGAACTGGGGTCGCGTTGCGTCGAGATCGGCCGCCGCTACAACAAGTCGATCACCGTGGTGGCTTCGGTCGGCGGCTTCGTGCCCAAGGCTCACACGCCCTTCCAGTGGTTCGGCCAGGACTCGGTGGCGGAGCTCGAGCGCAAGGTGGCCCTGCTGCGGGCCGAGGCCAAGCGCACCCGGGGCCTGACGATCCGCTGGCACGAGCCCTCGGCCTCGGTGGCCGAAGGTCTGGCCAGCCGGGGTGACCGCCGCATGGGCGCGGTCATCGAGCGGGTCTGGCGGGCGGGAGGGACGTTCCAAGAGTGGTCAGAGCGTTTCGACCTCGACCTCTGGCAAGAGGCCCTGGCCGCCGAGGGGCTCAGCGTGGAGGAGGTCTGCCACCGCGACCGCTCCGGCGACGAGGCCCTGCCCTGGGACCACATCTCGGCGGGTCTGCACCGGGACTTCCTCTGGGGTGACTGGCAGGACACCCTGGCCGAAGTCTCGGTCGAGGACTGCCGCTGGACCCCCTGCTACGACTGCGGTGCCTGCACGAGCGACGGGCTCGAGCACGTGGTCGCCTCCCCGGTACCACCGGCTGGAGGGAGCCAGGGGACTGGCCAGGACCTGGGCCAGGGGGACCGCATCCCGGTGCGCCTCATCAGCCGTGCCTCCTGACCAGGAGCCGGCCCGGGATCAACGCCGCCTGCGCCTGCGCTTCGCCAAGGCGGGCAAGATCCGTTTCACGAGCCATCGCGACGTGGCCCGACTCTGGGAGCGGGCTCTGCGCCGGAGCGGCCTGCCCGTGGCCTACTCCCAGGGCTTCGTGCCCCACCCGCTGGTCAGCTTCGGGCTCGCCCTGCCAACGGGCTGCGAGTCGCGGGGTGAGTATCTCGACATCCGCCTGGGAGGGTCCTCACCAGGGGAGACGCCGGTTGCGGACCTGCCCGAGGCGCTCAGCGCCCTCCTGCCCGAGGGGATGGAGGTCCAGGCGGCGGCCCTGATCGCAGATACGGAGGGTTCGCTCCAGCAGGAGGTAGCATCGTGTGATTGGGAGTTGGAGGTGTTCGGGGTGAGCAGTGAGGAAATGAGGCAGCGAGCCCAGACAGTGCTCGCGGCCACGGTCCTCACGGTCAGCCGGGAACGGAAGGGTCGCCCGGTGGACGACGACATCCGACCGGCCATCCGGACACTCGCCGTCAACGACTCCGATGGTCACCTTCGGGCAGAACTGGCCACGCACCCGCGTGGTGTCCGCCCGAGCGACCTTGTGACCGCCCTGGGTGCCGACGTGGTGCTCGGGCGTGCGTGCAGAACGCATCAATGGATCGAGCGCGACGGTGCACGCTTCGAGCCGCTCCCTGTGAGCGGGTTCGCGAGCGGCACTGTGGCCGCACAGAACGCAAGGAGGGCTCTCCCTCATGTCCGAGCCGGAAGTCAGCCAGACCCCACCGGGTCCAGCGCCGGAGGCGGGCTCCAGCCCTAGCCCACCGGCCGCGCCCCGCCAGGCGTCCCAGGCCAAGCCCAAGATCGGTGACACGCGCCCCGCGCCGGCGGTGCCGCCGCCCGCATCTCCCCCGCGCCAGTCGACCTCCACGCCGGCGGCACCGGTGGTCGCCATGGAGCGCCCGGGTTCCACCGCGACCAAGGAGTCCTCGCCCGAGGAGACCGCAGCAGCCGACCCCGACGGCGAGCGTGGGGGCGGGGCCAAGCGGTCGCGGAGCCGCCGGCGCTCGGGAACCCGGGAGCGCCGCTCCAAGCAGGTCGGCCGGTACCTGGTCTGCGTGCACGTGCAGCCGCAGATGACCCAGATCGCCATGCTCGAGGGGCGCTCGCTCGTCGAGCACTACGTCTCGCGGGCGGCCGACGACACCACCCAGATCGACGGGAACGTCTACCGGGGCCGGGTGCAGAACGTGCTCCCAGGCATGGAGGCGGCCTTCGTCGACATCGGGATCCCGAAGAACGCCGTGCTGTACCGGGGCGACGTGCGCTACGACAAGGACGACATTGAGGGCGGGACCTCCTCCCAGCCGCGGATCGAGGACGTGCTCAAGGCGGGCCAGACCATTCTGTGCCAGGTCACCAAGAACCCGATCGGAGCGAAGGGGGCTCGCCTGACCCAGGAGGTGTCGCTGCCCGGGCGCTTCGCCGTGCTCGTACCCAACTCGAGCGCCTTCGGCATCTCCAAGCGGCTGGGGGACAACGAACGGCGCCGCCTGCGCCGGGTCATCGACGAGGTGAAGCCGGCCGGCCACGGCATGATCGTGCGCACCGCGGCCGAGGGAGTCTCGGCCGACGAGCTCCAACGCGACGTCACCTCGCTTCTCGAGCAGTGGAACATCATTGAGGCCGAGGCCAAGAGGTCGGATGCGCCGGGACTGCTGTACCGGGAGCCCGAGCTGGCGGTTCGCATCCTGCGTGAGGAGCTCAACGGGGAGTACCGGGGCGTGGTCATTGACGACCGGGCCCTCTTCGAGCAGGTGCGCAACTACGTCCAGGCCGTGAGCCCGGAGTTGGCCGACCGGGTCGAGTACTACGACACCGACGCCGAGGGCCTGCCCATCTTCGAGCGCTACCACGTGCACGAACAGCTCCACAAGGCGCTGGACCGCAAGGTCTGGCTCCCCTCCGGCGGCTCGCTCATCATTGAGCGGACCGAGGCGCTGACGGTGATCGACGTCAACACGGGCAAGAACGTGGGCAAGACCAACCTGGAAGAGACGGTCTTCCGCAACAACCTGGAGGCGGCCGAGGAAGTGGCCCATCAGCTCCGGTTGCGGGACATCGGGGGCATCATCGTGATCGACTTCATCGACATGGAGATCCGCGAGAACCGCGACCGGGTGGCGTCGGCCCTGCGCAACGCGCTGTCACGGGACAAGACCCGCACCCAGGTCTTCGACATCTCCGAGCTGGGCCTGGTCGAGATGACGCGAAAGCGCATTTCGGAGGGGCTGCTCGAGACCCTCTCGACCGAGTGCACCATCTGCGGAGGCCGGGGCGTGACCCTCGACGACTCCGTTCTGCGCTAGGATTTCGCCCTTATGTATGCCGTCATCAGGTCCGGAGGAAAGCAGGAGCGTGTGGCCGAGGGCCAGCGCGTCCGAGTGGAGCTGCTGGGCCAGCCCGTCGGGGCCGAAGTGGCGCTCCAGCCGGTGCTGGTGGTCGACGGCGAGCGCGTCCTGGCCACGCCCGAGCAGCTGGCCGGGGTGTCGGTGACGGGCAAGGTCCTGGGCGAGGAGAAGGGCCCGAAGATCAACGCCATGACCTACAAGTCGAAGTCGAACCAGAAACGGCGCTGGGGCCACCGCCAGCACTACTCAACGCTGGAAATCACCGCCATCACGGCGGCCGGGTAGTCGAGTCCGAGGAGTCAACGATGTCAAAGACCAAGGGTGGCGGTTCAACTCGCAACGGCCGCGACTCGAACGCGCAGCGCCTGGGTGTGAAGGAGTTCGACGGAACTGCGGTGACCGCGGGTTCCATCCTCGTGCGCCAACGGGGCACCAAGTTCTACCCCGGGGCCAACGTCGGGCGCGGTGGTGACGACACTCTCTTCGCCAAGGCCGACGGTACGGTGAAGTTCGGCGAGCGCCGCGGCCGCAAGCACATCAGCATCGTCACCCAGTAGCGATTCCGGGCCACCGCCGCCCGGTCCTTCGTGACGCGACTTCCCACCTGGCAACTCTTCTTCGGCGCGGTCATCGTGTTGGCCGCCGGCATCTTCTTCGGCCGCTACGTCGTGCCGAGCTCGACGTCCACGTCGGGCTCCTCGTTGGCGAACCTGCCCCGGGTCTATTCCTTCGGGTGCGCGGGTGAGGCACCCCCGACCATCGACCCGGCGTCGATCCCGGTCGCCTGCGCCGACGGCAGTGCGGTGCTGACCCACCTCACGTGGAGCTCGTGGACCTCGGCGAAGGCGTCGGGCCACGGCATCCTCGAGCTGAACGACTGCACGCCGAACTGCGCCGCCGGCGTCTTCTCGCCCTACGCCGCCTCTGTCACCCTCAGCCAGCCCACGGCGTCGCGCACCCAGGGCGAGGTCTTCGCCCTGATGGCGGTCAGCGCGGACGACGGCAAGGGCCATGCGGCCAGGGTCATGCGGGTGCCGGTGTACTCGCGGAACTGCAATCTGACGGACTGTTGAGGACCTGGGATCAGGCCTAGGCCACGGAGCAGGCGAACCGGCCACAGAACGCGGGCAGCCTGGGCGGGTCGCGTGGATCGTCGAGGTAGACGTAGCGATTCTGGTTTTCGGTCGCTTCGCAATACCCAGCGGCGCAGGAGATGTGGGAGAACCACTCACCCGGATCGAGCACGAGATCAGCGCTCCACGAGTGCCCGTCCCACATGGAGGCGCGGTCGTAGCGCAACGCCACACAGAAGGTCGGGCTGTCACAGCTGACCGTGTCGGCGCCGCCCGGGAACGAGGGCACCGGCCCTTCCCGCCACGTCTCGCCGTTCCACACGTAGACCTTGTTCACGCCGCTGCCGCCCGCGGCGAGGCAGAAGGTGGACGAGACGCAGGAGACGTCGAAGACGTCCTGGCGGACCGGCAGCGTCGAGCGGAACCACCTCGTGCCGTTCCAGCGGAGCATCGAGCCCTGGACCCCCGCCGCGACGCAGAACTGGCGGTCCGCACACGAAATGGTCGTGATGACGGTCGGTCCGGGTGTGGAGGACGGCGTGGCAATCGCTGCCAGTCGGGACCAGACCAGGCCGTTCCAGGTGGCGGACACGGGGACGTCCTTCTGGGGTCCGTTCTCCGCGTATCCACCGCCCATGCAGAAGGCTGGTTCCGGGCAGGACAGCCAGCGCCAATCGACGGCATCGGTCCCGGTGCTGCTCCGACCGATGGCGAACACATGCGTCGTGGTCGGGAGCAGCTCGATCGCCGTCCCGGTCCCAAGGGCCATGCAGAAGTCTTGCGTCGAGCAGGAAACCGCCGCGAGGGGAAATCCCGCCGCAGCGACCTGCGCCGACTTGGTTCCGCTCACCAGATCGAGGAGTCCCGAGCGGTCGACGACCAGGCACAAGCCCTGGCGCACACACGAGATTCCCGTCGGCCAGGTGCCGACGGTGGGGAACGTGTGCACTGACGGCGCCAGAGCGGGACCCGCCGGGCGCGCGCCGAGTACCGCACTGGAGAGCGCGGTGGCCAGGAGGAGCGAGGCCACCGCGAGGCAGCCGGCGATGCGTCCGGCGTATCGCCTGGCGCATCGTCCGCGTCGGCGCCGATGCCCCGATCCTCCGTGCCGGGTCAGGGGACGATCTCGAGCGGCAGGAGCCGCGCAGCCGCCTCGCCGTCGTGCGAGAGCACGAGCCGCACGGCCCAGGGCCCCGGAGGCACGGCCCACCCCAACTCGGGCTTGGTCGAAGCGGTGCCGATGAGCAGCGGGATGTCGCCCGTGCTGCCGGGCGGCACGTCGAAACGGACGAGGGGCATCGACTGGGCGCCCTCGTAGCACCCGACCCGCTGGCCGGTGTCGGGGTGGACGACGGCGCCGTTGATCTGACCGTTGGTGTTGGCCGCGAGGTCGACGGCGCTCTCGTTGTGGACCCGGATCATCGTGCGGAGGTGCGCCCCCGACCTGATCACCAGATCTTCTGTCAGCTCGATCCGCACGTCGTCGGGTAGCGCGGCCAGACGCTGGGGCGGGGGCTCGTCGAGCGCGGGATTCGGTTGCTGGTCGGTCCGCGCGAACCGGTCCGGATAGGGGAACATCCCGATGGTCACCACCACGGCTTCTCCGAAGCGGCGGCAGATCTCCTCTGCCCGGTCGGCCTGGTCGGCCCACAGCTGCACGCGGAGTACGCCTCTCCCGTGGCCCATGCTGGCAATGGCGTCCGCCGCGCATTCCTGCAGCGCGCCCCGCACATCCTTGCGGTCGCTCTTGGACCACCGCGAGCGCCGCACCTCGAGGCGATCGGGATAGCTGACGGCCTGGCGCAGCTCGGACTCGTGCTCGGCCAGGTCGTCGCCGGAGAGCAAGGCCACGAGGCGGACCTTCGGCGCGTTCTCGAACCAAACGGTCACGAACGCATCGGGATGGCGTTCGCCGAACTGCCGCACGACGTCGAGGTCGTCGAGCAGCTCGAACTGCGCCATGGAGACGTTCTCGTGGCCTACTTCAGGCATGTGTGTCTGTCTGTTCCTCTGCGCTCGTGTGGGTGCCGATATGGCCGGTAGCTGGCCGCCGGGCCCGCCGCCCGGTGGCCCGCGACCTAGGGCCGCTGGTGCAGTTCGATCCCGTTCCCCCACGGGTCGCTGCAGAACGCTTGCTTGCGTCCGGTCGTGCCCACGTCGACCGCGTCGGTGACCTTGAGGCCGCGGTCCCGCAGCTCCGTCACCGTTGCCTCGAGGTCGTCGTAGACCAATGCGAAGTGCTGGCCGACGTTGGGCGGGGCTTGCAGTTCGATCAGGTGCACTTGTTGCCCGTTGGCCGTGTCGAGCCAGGCTCCGGGGAAGCCGAAGTCGGGACGAGTGGAATTCTGGACCAGGCCCAAGGTCTCGGTATAGAAGACGATGCCGGCGGGCACGTCAGGCACGTTGATGGCCACATGGTCGACGCCGGCAGGGGCAAGCGGGGTGCTCACGGCAGTGAGCCTACGACGTGGCGCACGATCCCTGCTACGGCCGCTGCCGCAGCGGCGCCCACGGAGTGGACTTCCGCGATGGCAGTGGGGCCGGCCGCGGAGGCGGCGGCATTCGTGACCACCGCCAGCCCGAGGACCTCGGCCCCGGCGTGCCGGGCAGCGATCGTCTCGAGCGCCATCGACATCCCGACGACGTCGGCCCCGAGGGTGCGCAGGGCGGTGATCTCGGCCGGGGTCTCGAACTGGGGGCCCGGCATGTGGGCATAGACGCCCGTCTCGGCGGCAATGACCTGGCCTGAGGGAGGAGGGGTGCCCAGGGCCAGGGTGCGCAGCCGGGGCGAGTAGGCATCGACCATGTCGATGCACGCCGGTCCCACGAGCGGGCTGCGCCCGGTGAGGTTGAGGTGGTCGTCCACGACAAGGATCGAGCCGGGTGTCAGGTCGGGGCGGATGCCTCCCACGGCGGCGGTCAGGACGACGGTGTGGGCGCCGGTGGCGAGGCCGGTCCGGATCGGGTGGACCACCTCGGACGGGTCGAGACCCTCGTAGAGGTGGGATCGGCCCCCGAGGACAAGGACCCGGCGGCCGTCCAGGACGACGGACCAGCACAGGGCCCGGTGCCCGCTGGCCGTGGGGGCCGGCCAGAAGGGCAGCGTGTGAAGGGCATGGGCATCCGCCCCGTGGGCCAGCAGCTCGCCGGCGGGCGAGAGGCCGCTCCCGAGCACCACCAGGACCTCGTGGTGGTCGACCCCCAAGCGGCGACCCAGCTCGGCGGCGCTGCGGGCCGCCCGATCGGCGGCGTCGTCCATGAATCGATCGTAGAGGGTGCCCAGGCTTTCGCCGCGTAACATCGAGCGCGATGGCCTCCCCGACGATCCCTCATCCCCTGTCCCCGCTGACCGCGGACGAGATCACCACCGCTCGCGACCTGGTCCTGGCCCGGGCCGCCAATCCCGAGGGCGTGCGCTTCGCCTACCTCGGCCTCTACGAACCGGCCAAGGACGCCGTGCGCGCCGCCGATCGGGGCGAGGCCTTCACGCCGGACCGCCGGGTTCGGATGCACCTCATCGAAGGGCCCGAGGCCGACGTCACCGAGGTCGTGGCTTCGGTCACCCGGGGCACGATCGACCGGTGGGAGGTCGCCCGCGGCATGCGGCCCGCGCTCCAGATCGAGGAGTCGATCATGGTGCTCGCCGCCTTGCACGGCCACGACGAGTGGAACGCCGCCCTCGACCGCCGTGGCATCGTCGACCGCTCCCTCGTGCAGATCGATCCGTGGCCGGCCGGCACCTTCGGGTTGCCCCACGAGGAGAACCGGCGCATCTCACGCTGCTTGGCCTTCTTGCGCGAATCCAAGGAGGACAACGGATACGCCCGCCCGCTCGAGGGCCTGATGGCCTACGTCGACATGGGGCGCGGCGAGGTGCTCGAGGTCGTCGACCTCGGCGTCGTGCCCTTCCCGCCCAAGGCGGGCAGCTACTACCCCGAAGACAACGGGCCCCTCCGCGGCGACCTCAAGCCCCTGGAGATCACCCAGCCGGAGGGACCGAGCTTCGAGGTGGACGGCAACCTGGTCCGTTGGCAGAGGTGGACGATGCGGGTGGGCATGGACCCGCTCGAGGGACTGGTCATCTGGCGCGTGGGCTACGAGGACGGCGGGCGGGTGCGCCCCGTGCTCTATCGGGCCGCGGTCAGCGAGATGGTCGTGCCCTACGGGCACCCCAGCCCGATGCACGCCTGGAAGAGCGCGTTCGACGCGGGGGAGTGGGGCTTGGGCCGCATGGCCAACTCGCTCACCCTCGGCTGCGACTGCCTGGGAGAGATCCGCTACTTCGACGACGTGTGGGCCGACGAGCGGGGCCGTGTGCACACGCGCCAGAACGCCATCTGCATGCACGAGGAGGACTACGGCATTCTCTGGAAGCACGCGGACCTCGTGTCGGGACGCACGGAGGTGCGCCGGTCGCGCCGACTGGTCGTCAGCTCCATCGCCACCGTCGGCAACTACGAGTACGGGTTCTACTGGTACTTCTACCTCGACGGCTCAATGCAGCTCGAGGTCAAGCTCACCGGGATCATGTCGACCATGGCGGTGGCGAACGGGGATCCCGGGACGCACGCCCGCATGGTGGCGCCGGGCCTGGCCGCGCCCTACCACCAACATCTGTTCAACGTCCGCCTCGACGTCGAGGTCGACGGCCCCGACAACGCAGTCTTCGAGGTGGACGCGGTGGGCGCGGGTCCGCCCGGCACCGAGGCGAACCCCTGGGGCAACGTGTTCGGCACGACGACGACGTTGCTCGAGACCGAGCTGGCCGCTCGGCGCGACGTCGACCCGTCGCGTAGCCGGAGCTGGCGCATCGCCAACCGCTCCGCCCGCAACGGACTCGGTGAGCCGACCGCTTACAAGCTTCTGCCGGTGTCGACGCCGACGATGCTGGCCCACCCCGAGTCGAGCGTGAGCAAGCGGGCCGGTTTCGCCACCCACAACTTGTGGGTGACGCCATTCGACGAAGATGAGCGGCGCGCGGCGGGGGACTACCCGAACCAGCATGCCGGCGGCGCGGGCCTCCCGGCGTGGACGGCGCAGGACCGGAGCCTGGTCGACACCGATGTGGTGCTCTGGCACACCTTCGGCGTCACGCACATTCCCCGGCCCGAGGACTGGCCGGTGATGCCGGTGGAGTACACCGGCTTCACCCTGATCCCGGTCGGGTTCTTCGACCGCAACCCCGCTCTCGACGTCCCGCCCAGCGCGGCGCACTGCCATGACTGAGCCGCAGGAATACCACCCGCCGGTCGAGGAGTACCTCGAGACGATGCTCGGACTCGACGAGGAGGGTGTCCCGGTCATCCAGGCCAGGATCGCCGAGCGCCTCGGCCGCTCGGCGCCGTCGGTCTCCGAGATGCTGGACCGCCTCCGGGAGGAGGGCTACGTCGACCGGGAGGGACGCCGGCTCTCCCTGACCCCGAGCGGACGCGCCTTGGCCGAGAAGGTGGTGCGCAAGCATCGTCTGGCTGAGCGACTGCTGGTCGATGTCATCGGGCTCGAGTGGCACAAGGTGCACCGGGAAGCCGGACGCTGGGAGCACGTGATCTCCGACGACGTGGAGGCGCGCCTGGTCGAGATCCTGGGCGACCCCGCCACCTGCCCCCACGGCAACCCGATCCCGGGTTCGCACTCGCCCACGCCAGCCGCGGCCACCCGGCCTCTGGCCGAGGTGGACGAGGGCGAGGACGTGCGCCTCCTGCGCGTCAGCGAAGAAGTGGAGCTGAACCTCGGCTCGCTCACGCTGCTCGACGAAGGGGGCTTCATCCCCGGCGTCGTGGCCCGGGTGGGGGACGGGACGGCGAGGGGAACATTGAGGTGACGGCGGAGGGTGGGAAACCCATTCACGTCTCTGCGGAGCTGTCGGACCGGTTGTTCGTCGGGGTGCCGTGACCCAACGGCTGATGGCCGACGCCGTCTTCACCGTCGACGACGAGGACCGCGTGCTGGCCCCGGGCGCGCTCGAGGTGGACGAGGGCCGCATCACGTGGGTCGGGGATCCGTGGCAGGAACCGCCTGCAAACGGGACCGAGGTGCTGGCGCTGGGGGGCATCCTGATGCCCGGCCTGGTCAACTGCCATGGCCATTCGCCGATGACCCTGGTCCGGAGCGCCGGCGACGGGTTGCCCCTCGATCGTTGGCTCGCCGAGGCGGTCTGGCCCCGCGAGGGCCGGATGGAGGACGAAGACGTCTATTGGGGCATGGTGCTCGGGGCGGCGGAGTTGCTGGGCAACGGTGTCACCACGACGACGGAGCAGTACCGGCATCCGGACGCCGTAACCCGCGCCCTGCTGGACGCGGGTATCCGTGCCGTCTACACGCCGGCCATCTTCGACGTGCCAGGGTCCGATGACACCTGGGAGTCGCTGCTCTCGGGCGCCTGCCGGCTCTTCGACGAGATGGACGGCAAGGACGAGCGGCTGCGCATCGGGTTCGGCCCGCACGCCGCCTACACCGTGCCGCCCGAGGGCTTGGCCGCCGTCGCCGTCGAAGCGCAGCGCCGCGACGCGCTCGTACAGATCCACGTCTCCGAGACGCGGGCCGAGTGCGACGTGGTGCGAGAGCGCTATGGCACGAGCGCGCCGCAGCTGCTGGCTCGTCACGGTGTGCTCGACGGCCGGGTCCTGGCCGCCCACGCTGTGTGGCTCGAGGATGGCGACCTGCCCGTGTTGGTCGAGCAAGACGTCGCCGTGGCGCACTGCCCCGGTTCCAACGGCAAGCTCGGATCCGGCGTGGCGCCGCTGGCCCAGTATCTCGAACACGGCCTACGTGTCGGCCTGGGCACCGACGGTCCGGCCTCGAACGACGATCTGCACCTCTGGGACGAAATGCGCCTCTGCGCCCTGCTGGCCCGGGCCACCGCGGCCGACCCCGGCATCGTGAGCTCGCGCACGGCGCTTCGTCTGGCCACCCGGGGCGGGGCCGAGGCACTCGGGCTCCCGGTGGGCGCACTCGAGGTCGGCCGCCGGGCTGACGTCATTCGTGTGCGCACCGACGATCCCCGCTTCACCCCGGCGACGAGCGACGACGAGCTGCTCGGCCATCTGGTGTGGGCCGGCGCCGGCTACCTGGTGACCGACGTCTGGGTGAGCGGTGAACGGGTGGTCGACGAGGGCCGCTGCACGCGCATCGATGCGGCGCAGGCGCGGGCCGAGGTGGCCCAGCGCGCCCACCGACTTCTCGGCTCCTAGGCTCTTTCTTCATGCCCGGTTTCGTCGACCAAGCCCAGCTGCATGCGCGCGCGGGCGACGGTGGCGCCGGCGCGGTCTCGTGGCGGCGAGAGGCCCATGTCGATCGGGGCGGACCCGACGGAGGGGACGGTGGTCACGGAGGGGACGTCTGGCTGGTGGCGTCGGTGAACCAGTCCTCGTTGCTCGGATTTCGCGACCACCCCTTCCGCCGGGCCACCGACGGGGTGCACGGGTCCGGGGGCAAGCGCCACGGCGCCCGGGGCAAGGACCTCGAAGTCCCCGTCCCGGTCGGCACGGTCGTGCGCCACAAGGACGGGACTGCGGTTTGTGACCTGGCCGCGGCGGGCGTGCGCTACATGGTGGCCGAAGGCGGGCAGGGCGGCCGGGGCAACGCACGCTTTCTCTCCAACCGCCGCCGAGCCCCGGCCTTCGCCGAGCAGGGAGAGAAGGGCGAAGAGTTCTGGCTCGACATGGAGCTCAAGCTCATGGCCGACGTGGCCCTCGTGGGCTTCCCCAACGCCGGCAAGTCCACGCTGATCTCGACGGTGTCGGCGGCCAAGCCCAAGATCGCCGACTATCCCTTCACGACACTCGAGCCGCACCTCGGTGTCGTGCGCGTCGGCGGGGTCCACGAGGGGACCGAGTACGTCATGGCGGACATCCCGGGTCTGGTCGAGGGCGCGGCAATGGGCAAGGGCTTGGGCCACCAGTTCCTGCGCCACATTGAGCGGGCCCGCGTCCTCGTGGTCCTGCTCGACCTGGGCGCCCCGCTGCTCATGATGGAGTCGCCGGCTGACCAGTTGCGCGTGCTCCTCTCCGAGCTGGGTTCGTACCGGCCCGACTTGTTGGAGCGGCCCCGGCTGGTGGTCGGGAGCAAGGCGGACGTGGCCGGCGACGACGACGAGGTGTGCGACCAGGTACTCTCCGCCGCCACCGGAGAGGGCGTGGCGGCGCTGACCGATCGCCTGGCCGTCCTGGTACAAGAGGCGCGCGCCGTCGCCGCGGCCGAGGTCTCGAGCGAGGTGGTCGTGCACCGTCCGGCCCTCGAGGGCGTCGACGTCCGCCGCACGGCCGATGGTTGGCTGGTGCTGGGTCGGGCGGCGGAGCGTGCGGTGGCCCTGTCGGATCTGACCAACGAAGACGCCCAGTCCGAAGCCATGCGCCGGCTCCGCCGGCTCGGCGTGGACCGGGCTCTCGCCCGCGCCGGTGTGCGCTACGGCGACGACGTGACCGTGGGGACCATGACCTTCACGTGGGAAGAGGACGGCACATGATCGCCGTCGTGAAGGTCGGTTCGAGCTCGGTCACAAAGGAAACGGTGCACCGTCTCGGACGGGAAGTCGCCGCCGCACGCAACGACGGGCACGTCGTCGTGGTCGTCACCTCTGGTGCCATCGCCGCCGGCTGGGACGCTCTGGGCCGGGGCGAACAGCGGCCGTCGGATCCGGCCGTGCTGCAGGCGGTGTCGGCCGTCGGCCAGCACCGCTTGATGCGCCTCTGGCAGGAGGGACTCGATCCCCACGGCCTCCTGGCCGGCCAGGTGCTGCTGGCGCCGCTCGACTTCGTCCACCGGACGCAGTACCTCCATGCGCGCGGAACGTTGCGTCACCTGATCGATCTGGGTGTCGTGCCCGTGGTGAACGAGAACGACGCCGTGGCCGACGAGGAGATCCGATTCGGCGATAACGACCGCCTGGCCGCACTGGTCGCCCATCTTGTCGGCGCGCAGCTCCTCGTTCTCCTGACGGACACACCCGGCCTGCTCACGGCCGATCCGCGCCGTGATGCCCAAGCCTCACTGATCGAGGAGGTCGTGGAAATCGACCATCAGCTGGAACGGCTGGCGGGCGGTCCCGGCAGCGTAGCGGGCAGTGGCGGCATGGCCTCGAAGTTGGCGGCGGCGAAGATCGCGACGTGGTCCGGCGTCGAAACCGTGATCGGTGACGCGAGCCGCCCTGAGCTGTTGGCTGCGGCGCTGGCGGGGGAGGCCGGCGCGGGCACCGTGTTCAGAGCGCGCGAGCGCACGTTGCCCGCCCGCAAGTTGTGGATCGCGTTCGCCCTGGGCTCGTCGGGCCACTTGGCCGTGGACGACGGTGCGCGTGCTGCCCTGGCCGAACGCGGCCGTTCACTCCTGGCGGCAGGGGTTACGGGAGTCAGCGGCGACTTCCGGCCCGAGGACGCGGTCGAGATCGCCGGCCCCGACGGCCTGGTCTTTGCCAAGGGCCTGGTCCGGGTGCCCGCGGCGACGGCGGACGAGTGGATGGGCCGCCGCAGCCAGGTCGTCGTTCATCGGGACGATCTTGTTTTAGTAGCCTAAACAAATGACCTCGCCGGATCTCGAGCTGCTGGCGGAGCGCGTCCGCGCGGCATCGCGCGTCGTGGCCCAGTCGTCGAGCAGTGTGCGCGACGACGCCCTGCGCCTGGCGGCCGATCTTCTCGAGGAAGACTGGGCGGCCCTGGTCGAGGCGAACGGCCGTGACCTCGAACACGCCGCCGCGGCCGGCATGGCGGACGGGGCGCAGGATCGCCTCCGGCTCGACGAGAGCCGCGTCCATGGCATGGCCGAGGGCCTGCGCAAGGTGGCCTCGCTGCCCGACCCGGTCGGCGAGATCACGGAGGGCTGGGTCCGCCCCAACGGTCTCCGGGTCTCGCGCCTGCGGGTTCCGTTGGGCGTGATCGGCGTCATCTACGAGAACCGGCCCAACGTCACGAGCGACGCGGCCGGGCTCTGCCTGAAGGCGGGTAACGCCGCCTTCCTGCGTGGCTCGTCGACTGCCATCGAATCCAACCGCGCCATCGTGGCGGTAATGCGCCGGGCCGCCGTGAAGGCCGGCTTGCCCGAGGATGCCGTGGCCCTGGTCGAGGACACCTCGCACGAGACGGCGGTCGCCTTCATGCAATTGCGCGGCCGGATCGACTGTCTCATTCCGCGGGGCGGACCCGCCCTGATCGCGTCCCTCATCGCGCACGCCACGGTGCCGTACGTGCTCGACGGCGACGGGAACTGCCACATGTACATCGACCGGGCAGCCGATCTCTCCATGGCGCACGATCTGGCCGTGAACGCCAAGACCCACCGTTTCGGCGTCTGCAACGCCGTCGAGACGATCCTGGTGCACGAGCAGGTGGCCGCCGCACTGCTGCCGCAGTTGGCCGATTCGTTGGACGCGGCCGGGGTCGAGATCAGGGGCGACGCCCGGGTGCGTGCGCTGCTGCCGTCCGCCACGCCGGCCACGGAGGACGACTTCGCCTCCGAGTTCTTGGGGCCCGTGGTCGCCATGGCGCTGGTGGACGACGTGGGCGAGGCCATCGCCCACGTCACCCGCTACAGCTCGGGTCACTCCGAGGCGATCGTGACAGCTGACGTGGCCACGGCAGACCGCTTCGTGGCCGAGGTGGATGCGGCGGCGGTGGTGGTGAATGCGTCGACGAGGTTCGTCGACGGTGACGAGCTCGGCCTCGGTGCGGAGGTCGGCATCTCGACCCAGAAGCTGCACGCCAGGGGTCCCATGGGAGTGAAGGAGTTGACGACGTTGAAGTGGGTCGTACGTGGTGACGGGCAGGTGCGCCGATGAGTGACAACGCAGCGCTTGGATTGCCCGAGAGCGGGCCGCCGCGTTTCACGTCGCTCGACGCGGTCCGCGGTGGGCTGAAGGACGTCGGCTACCTGGCCGACGAGTCGATCAGCGGCGTCGTCTACCTGGCCGACCGCCTGGCCAAGCCGGTGTTGGTCGAGGGACCTGCCGGGACGGGCAAGACCCAGCTGGCCAAGTCGGTGGCCGAGCTCACCGGCGCCCGCCTCATCCGCCTGCAGTGCTACGAGGGCTTGGACGAGTCGAAGGCGCTCTACGAGTGGAACTACCGCAAGCAGCTGCTGCGCATTCAGGCTGGTGAGCACGGCCAAGGTGAGGTCGAGGGACCGTCGTGGAAGGAACTGGAAGAGGACATCTTCTCGGAGGACTTCCTCTTGACGCGACCACTGCTCGAGGCCATCCGGGCCGAGGACCCGGTCGTGCTGCTGGTGGACGAGGTCGACCGCGTCGAGCTCGAGACCGAGGCGTTGCTCCTCGAGATCCTCTCGGAGTACCAGGTCTCGATTCCCGAACTGGGGACCGTGCGGGCCACCCAGCTCCCGATGGTCTTCCTCACTTCTAACAACACCCGCGAGCTGTCCGAGGCGCTGAAGCGACGGTGTCTCTACCTGCACATCGACTACCCAGACCTCGAACGCGAGCGCGAGATCGTGCGGGCTCGGGTGCCGGGCATCAGCGAGGAGTTGAGCGACCAGGTGGCGCGCATCGTGCGCTCGCTGCGCACGCTCGAGCTGCGCAAGGCGCCCTCGGTGTCCGAGACGCTGGACTGGGCCCGCACGCTGGTGCTGCTCGGCGTCGAGACGATCGATGCCGCCGGAGCCAAGGACACCCTGCACATTCTCCTGAAGTACCAGGCCGATATCGACCGGGCGTCCAAGGAGCTCCTGTCCTCGGCGGCGAGCTGAGGTGCTCGATCTCCTCTCGGGCTTCGTCACCGAGCTGCGCCGCTCGGGCCTGCCGGTCTCGCTGACCGAGCATCTGGACGCGGCCGAAGCGGTCAAGCACATCCCCCTCGAGGATCGCGAGGGCCTCAAGTACGCGCTGGCAGCCACCCTGGTGAAGTCGTCCTCGCATTGGCGCGCCTTCGAGACGGCCTTCGAGGTGTTCTTCGCGGTGCGGCCGGGTGGCGGTGGGCCCGCCGACGGCGGCGAAGAGGTCGAAGGCGGAGAGGGCGAGGACGCGCAGGGCGATCAGGGCGAGGGCAGTGCGCCGGGCCAGGGCCGATCCTGGAAGGGTGGGGGATCGGGCGAGGGCATGACGCCCGAGGAGTTGGCCGAACTGCTCTTCAAGTCCCTGGTGTCGGCCGATGCCGCCATGATGAATGTGGTCGCCCGCAACGCGGTCGACCGCTACGCCGGAATGGAGCCGGGGCGGCCCGTCGGCGGGACCTACTACCTCTACCGCACCCTGCGAAATCTGGACCTCGACGGGGTGCTGGAACGGTTGATGGGACAGGCGCAGGCCGGCGCGGCCGGCGGTTCGCTGACCGACCTGGAGGAACGCCTGGCCCAGGACGAGTACCGCGCTCGAATCGAAAAGTTCCGCCGGGCGGTGGAGACCGAGATCCGCCGCCGCCTGGTGGAGGACCGGGGCGCCGAAGCGCTGGCTCGCTCCGTGCGCAAGCCACTGCCCGAGGACATCGACGTCATGCACGCGACGCGTGACGAGCTGGCCATGTTGCACCGCGTGCTCCAGCCGCTGTCGCGTAAGCTCGCCGTCCGCCTGGCCCGCAAGCGGCGCCACGGACGGAAGGGCCCGCTGGACTTCCGGGCCACCATGCGGCGGTCGCTCTCCACCGGAGGCGTCCCGATTGAGCCGCGGTACCGGCATCCGCGCCCGGCCAAGCCCGAGATCTTCGTGATCGCGGACATCTCAGGATCGGTGGCGAGTTTCGCCCGCTTCACCCTGCACCTGGTGTACGCCATTTCGTCCCAGTTCTCCAAGGTGCGCAGCTTTGTCTTCGTCGACGGCATCGACGAGGTGACGCGGTTCTTCGAAGGCGTCGTCGATCCGGTCGAGGCCGTAGCGCGGATCAACACCGAGGCCGACGTGATCTGGGTCGACGGTCACTCGGACTACGGGCACGCCCTGAGCGAGTTCCATCGCCGCTGGGGCGATCAGGTGACGTCACGCTCGAGTGTCCTGGTGCTGGGCGACGCCCGCAACAACTACCACGCCTCACAGAGCTGGGTGCTCGAGGATCTCCAGGCTCGGGCCCGTCGCGTCTACTGGCTCAATCCCGAGCCTCGTGACTATTGGGGGTCGGGTGACTCCATCGTGGGTGAGTACGCCGCCCACTGCGACGACGTGGTGGAGTGCCGGACGCTGCGCCAGCTCGAGCGATTCGTCGGCAACCTGGCGTGAGCGAGGGGCGCCCCCACGAAGGAGTCCTCCGGATCGTTCCGCCGGTGGAGGGGGCCTCGCGCATCGTGCTGATCCGCCACGGCGAGGCGGAGTGCAACGTGAGCCGGATCGTCGGTGGGCCAAAAGGCTGTTCCGGGCTGAGCGCTCTCGGCTACCGCCAGGTGGCGGCGCTGGCCGACCGCCTCTACGAGTCGGGGGAGCTACGAGACGCCACCGCTCTCTATGCGTCCGTCTTGCCCCGGGCCATCGAGACGGCAGAACGGCTGCGGGCGGTCATCGGGCCCGGACCCACGGCGCTCGGTCCCGTGCGCCAGCAGTGCGACTTGTGTGAGCTGCACCCCGGCGAGGCCGACGGCATGGAATGGGAGGACGTGGTCGCCACCTTCGGGGTGCCCGACTGGGACCGCGACCCCGCCCTGCCGATCGCCCCCGGCGGGGAGAGCTGGAGCGAGTTTGTCGTGCGGGCTTCGGATGCCGTGCGAGCCGTCGTGCGCGCCCATCCCGGCGAGCTGGTGGTGGCTGCCGTCCACGCCGGGGTGATCGAAGCCACCATGATCGCGTTCCTTGGTATTTCGCCCGAGGTCTACCGCCGGGGCTGGGTGCGTATCAACCACGCCTCCATGACCGAGTGGGAGCTGGTGCCGGGGGAGGACCGCTGGGTCCTCCTCCGCTTCAACGATTCCTGCGACGTGCCCCGGGCCTGACGCCGGGCGGCCGGGTGGGGTTGACGGCTGCTACCCCCATTTCATACCGTGGTGCCCCTTCACTGTGAACAGCCTGAGCGACCGACGCTCGATGGGGGACCTGCAGTGGACCAGGTGAGGAGGCCGCAGTGAGGCGACAGGCGATGGTATGGACCGCGGGAGCGCTGGCGGTGACCGGCTTTGGCGTGCTCGCCGGGGGCGCGGGAGCATCAGTCCCGGCCAGTCCGGCGGGCCAGCACGTCACGACGGGGAGCAAGTGGACGCTGGAGGTCGGCAGCGATTGCCTGGTGCAGACATTCGGAGCCGGACATACCTGGACGGCGGACAAGTACGGCGACGGCGGCAAGTACAGCGGGGGCGCGGCGACGATCAAAGAAGTCTGGACGACGGGTGAGGACGCCCCATCCATCTTCAAGGGCACGTACAGCAGTGCGGCGAAGGGGTACACCGGCAAGTTCAGGTCCGTCGGAGGCAGCGCGAAGGCAAAGCTTGTGAAGGGCGCCGTCGGCGCCTGTTGAGGGAGCCCCGGTTAGCGCCCCGACAGGTAGGTGGCGCTCAGCGCCTCGGGTGCACAGGCGAGCCACGCGTCTTCGATCGCGGCACGCAGGGGACGCGTGGTTGCGGTGTCCAGCTGGACGAGGACGGCGGCAAAGCCGTCGAAGTGCGAGATGGTGAAGAAGCATTTGTGCCCCTCGGCTAGCACCGCGTCCTTGTCCTCGAGGTCGGCCGTACGCAGAGCAATGATCGGACCCTGCGGAACTGGCTGATCGCCGAAGCGCCTCAGGTCCGCCTTGGAGAACGGCCGCTCCCAGGCGAAAGCCTTGCCGTGCACGAACCAGGTTCGGTTGCCGTGCCGCACGCCCTCCGTGACATCGGGCAACGGCTCGATCATGCTGGCCACGTCGGTCAGTGACGCCATGACGGGGACCCTACCGCCAGAGTCTGCGGAGGGTGACGGCTCTAGGTGTCCGAAGAAACGAGCCGGTGGTTGGCGGCGAGGGCCAGATGATCGACGATGTCGATGGGTGGTTGGGCGTCCTCGTTGATCACCCAGACGTTGGACTCCATGCGCCCGTGTCGGAGGAACACCATGTCGATGTAGAGCACACCGGTGCGTTGCCCAGCCTTGTAGGGAAACGACACTTCCAGGTCGGTTTCACCCGTACCGAGCGCCGGAACGTCGGTTCGCCGCACCATTGTCATGGGAACATCCGGCGTCGTGGCCAAGAAGTAGTTGTCGGCCTGGAAATCGGGATGGGCGGCGCCTTCGTGCTGCTCTTCGCACTGAGCGGCATTGGCATTCGCGGCTGCTCCCTCGTCGGTGGCCGCGGTAGCGGAGCTGGGAAAGACGTCGACCGTGTCGGTGGCCCACTGCGCGTGTGAGGGACCGGCGAAGGCGTCGCCGACGACCTCAGTCGGCTCGAGGTCGACGCGGTCGGCGCTCATGCCCAGGCACGAGACCATCTTCACCATCGCTCCGTGATTCAAGGAATTGAAGAAGGATGCTTCGAAGGTGCCCGTGCCGCTCCCTTGGTCCTTCCACCCCTTCTGGTAGTCCGAAGCCTCAAGAAGGGCCTGGTGTGCGAGGGCGGAGTTCGAGGGGGCACTGGGACTCGAAGTCACTTGGGCGAGAACCGTGACGGTGGCGAAGATCGCCACCGCCGAGACACCGACCACGATGCCCGCGGTGGCGAGGTTCACGTCGCGCGCTGCACCACCGGTCTCTCGGACCCGCTTCCGTGCCCGAACGCCCAGGATGATCCCGACGATTGCCGGTAAGCCCAACCCGAGACCCACGATGGAGCACACCAGCGACCACACAGACTCCCGGTCCCGCCTCGCCGGCGCCACGTGCGTGCCCGCTGCCACACGCACGCCAACTGACGGAGACACGCCCCCGGCCGGGGGAGAGCGGAATTCGGGAGCGATGTACCCAGTGATCTTCCCAACCTCGAGTGGGACCTGCGAGGTTGCCAGCCAGACGATGCGGTCGAGGGCACGAGTCTCCGCCCAGAATCCCCAGGCCCGCCAGGCGCAGGCGGCCGCAGCCGCGAACGCCAATGCGGCAAACGTGAAATGGCCGCCTTTGTGGTCCTCAGAACCCCACAGCGTGCAGGCAACGATCAGGACGAGTGTGGTGATGGCGACCCACTTGTTGCGTTTCTTGGCCTGCGCTCGTGCTTCGGTCGTATAAAGCTCGAGGGCGGTGGTGGCGTCGCCCCTCGGATCCCAGGACTCGAAGGTGGGGCCAGGGACGCGAGGATCGGCGTGCCGGCGTATCGGCCCCCACGTCGCACCGTTGAAGAATCGCTCTCCTGCCTTGCCATCGGGATCGGGGTGCCACCCTGCCTTGTCCGGCCTGTCCTGGCTTCCCGCCTCGCCGGTGAGCTGTGCTCCGATGGCGTAGCGCCAGGCAACAGTGCGCAGTGCTTGGACCGTGCTGGCTCGCCCCTGCGGCTTCCCGTTGGCCGTCATCTGGGCGAGGATCACCTCACCGCTGGTGGTCTTGACACCGAGTGCCCACTGCGCTCGACCCTGGTTGACCGGGATGAACGCATCGACGAACGAGTCGACCTCGGACCAGGTCAGCCTGAGAGTCTTCTGCGCGTCGCGGATGGTGATCCCATCAGGGCCAGCGACGAACTCCATGCGCAGCCCCCGGACGATCCACACCAGCGCATAGGCCAGACCGACGGCTGCCACGGGGACAACGAAGACGGCCTTTGCGCCGTTTTGGAGCAAGAGCGCGGCGGGGAGGATGCCGAGGCAGGCCTTCCCGACCGCCACGGCGGTACGACTGCCCCGCTCGTTCACACGCAGCGTGGTGTCGTCGATCCATTCGACTCCGGGCGTGTCTGTCTTCATGTCCACCGTCGGTTCTCGCGCACAATGCTGGTGACGGCCCAAATTCTACTGGGGTTGCGAGCCTCCGGTCTTCGTCCGCGGAGTCAGTGGTCCGACACCCATTGGGCGCACGCCGATGGCGACACGACGATCATTGCGTGGCGTGCGGGAGGAGAGCGTTCGGCGAGGACCCGGCGACGGTCCTGATGGCGCGACATGCAGCGGTCGCGCGGTGCCGCCCCACCCGCTCACCCGCAGCGATCGGAATCGTTCCCCAGTCGTGGGTGGAGACTGAGGCTCCCGCACGCCGGCCCTCGCTCCGATGGCGGACGAGCCGACTGGTGCCTGCGTGGACGGCTGCTGCGGGTGGAACGCGAACTGGCCCCGCGCATCGATCCGGTCAGCGGGCCGACGGGATCCCGCTGGCCCAGTGTCCCTGACCTCGCCCGAGCGACCGCCCTTTTCGTGGGCTTCTGGACGGCAGCCATTGGGCTATGCCCTGAGCGAGCAACGTGACTACGCTGCCGCAAAAAGGAGTGAGGCCCGTGTTCAAGATCGTGGTCGTGGGAACCGACGGATCACCCACTGCCGACAAGGCAGTCGAGTCCGCCGCGGGGATTGCCCGGACGCTCAACGCCAAGCTGCACGTGGTCACTGCCTACAAGGGCGGGGCGTCGGGAATGAGCGCAGCCACCGGCGCGGCTGCCGGTGCCGCCCTGGTCGACACCGGAGCCGGACACGCCGTCGCGGAGGAATCGGCCAAGGGCGTCCTCGACCGCGCCGTCGAGAGTTACGGGTCCGGCCTCGACGTCTCGACGCACGTGGTGCATGCCGATCCCGTCGATGCGATCCTCAGCACGGCGAGCGAGGTCGGAGCCGATCTCATCGTGGTCGGAAGCAAGGGGATGCACCGCCGCATCCTGGGCAGCGTGCCGAATTCGGTCGCCCACTCGGCGGAGTGCTCCGTCTTCATCGCCAAGACTGACTGAGGCGGCGGTCCCAGCTCCCAACCCTGGCTCAGAGCCGGTGCTCCGCGGCCCGGCCGAAGAGCAGTGCCTCGTCGTGAGCGCAGCGGTCGGGCGACTCATCGGGGTGCTCGCGGAGCACGAGTTCGAGCGACCGCTATGCCTCCTGCACGCGTGCAATCTGTGCGTCGAGCGAGGTCACGCGTAAATCAACAGGCGTAATCCTCGTCGTAGGTCGAGCTGAAGTACTGGACGATCTCCGGTGGTCCCGGCAACCGGGCCCCATGGTTGTTCACCCAATTGGAGTAGTCGTTGCACGAGCCCGGTCCGCTGGGTGACGCGAGGTAGTCGGCCATCCAATAGGGCACGCTCGGCTGGTAGTTGCCCACGATGTTGTTCCACACACCTGGGCTGGCGTAGATACCGACGTCGGCGATGCCCTCCGCCTCGTGGAGGGCGGAGATCGCACCCTGGACGTACTGCGCGTTCTCGGAGGTGCTGCCCGACCAGTTCTGGTCGGCTGTCTCCACGTCGAGCCACCACGGCGTATTGGTCGCTCCGGCCCCCTTGTTAGCTGCGAAGGTGTACGCAGCCTGGGCGGCTTGGTAGCCCGCATTGCAGGAGACGTCGCCGTTGCAGCCAGGCATGTTGGTGGTCGAGGTTGCATACTGCAGATAGATGTAGAGGTTGAGGCCGCCTCCCGCCCAGGCCACCTCATTGGTGAAGCACGGGTTCGGATTGGTCAGTTGCGTGCCGCCTACCTGGCCCACCTGCACGATGCCGATCTGGTGATCGCCGGTCGGCAGGGTCTGAGGCGGGCACTGGGCGTAGCTGATGTCGTACCCGTATGCGCCCGAGGGATAGGTACCGCCGACGAAGCTCCCGTTGCCCGGTGCCTCCGCCATGCCCACGATCGGTTTGTTCAGGGGGCTGGGGGCAGACCCGTAATAATTGGCGCTGCCGAAATTCGACACCAATCCCGTGGAGTCCGTCATCCAATAGCCGTTGTCGTTGGGCGTGGCCGCCGCCGACACGATCGGGTTCTTCAGGGGTAGCCCGCCGAGAGAGCCGTAGAACTGGGTGTCGCCGTAGGAGAACAGGCCTCCGTCCGAGGCGACGAGGAAGTACCCGGCGCCGCCCGGCCCGGGCAGCATGCTGATGATCGGCTTGTTCAACGCGATATTGCCGGTCGACCCGTAGAACTGGGCGTCGCCGTAGGCGAAGATCCCACCGTCGGAGGCGACGAGCCAGTAACCCTTTCCATCGGGCGTGGACGCCATGCCGACCACCGGCTTGTTCAACGCGATATTGCCGGTAGACCCGTAGAACTGGGCGTCGCCATAGGCGAAGATCCCGCCGTCGGAGGCGACCAGCCAGTAGCCCTTCCCATCCGGCGTGGCCGCCATGCCCACCACCGGCTTGTTGAGCACCATGGCCCCGGTCGACCCGTAGAACCCGGCGTCGCCGTAGGAGAAGATGCCGCCGTCGGAGGCGACGAGCCAGTAGCCGCCTCCATCCGGTGTGCCTGCCATGCCCACGATCGGCTTGTTCAGTGAGATGTTGCCCGTACTGCCGTAGAAGGGCGCGCCGCCGAAGCTGAAGATGCCACCGTCGGTGGCCACCAGCCAGTAGGCGGGCACGGTCGAGCTTGCTGCCGCCGCCGGCTGCGTGCTCGTGGCGGCCACGGTGCCCACTGCTGCCATGAGGGGCAGCGCCAGCACACACAGCGCGAAGACGAGGCGTCGGATCAACTTCTGAGGAACTCCGCCACCCGGAAGGCCAGATCGAGCGACTGCCGCGCGTTCAGTCGTGGATCGCATGTGGTGGTGTACCTCGCATCTAGGTCTCCTTCAAGGATCTCTTCCGCCCCGCCGAGGCACTCGGTGACGTTGTCCCCCGTGAGCTCCACGTGGACGCCGCCCGGCCAGGTGCCCTCGTCGCGGTGAACGTCGAAGAAGGACTTGACCTCGGACAGGATGTCGTCGAATCGTCGTGTCTTGCGCCCACCTTCACTGGCGAAGGTGTTGCCGTGCATGGGGTCGCAGGTCCACACCACGGCATGACCCTCGGCCTCGACCGACCGCAATATTGGCGGCAGCATCTCGCGGATCTTCTCCGCTCCGAAGCGGGTGATCAGGGTCAACCGGCCCGGGATCCGGTCCGGGTTGAGCCGCTCGCACAGGGCGACCACCTCGGCCGGCGTGCTGCTGGGGCCGACCTTGCAGCCGATCGGGTTGTTGATGCCCGACATGAACTCGACGTGGGCACCGTCGAGTTGGCGGGTGCGGTCGCCGATCCACACCATGTGGGCCGAGCAGTCGTACCAGTCGCCGGTCAGTGAGTCGACCCGGGTGAGGCACTCCTCATAGGGGAGGATCAGGGCCTCGTGGCTCGTGAAGAAGTCGACCTGGTGCAGGCCCTCTTCCGCACCAAGATCTATGCCGCACGCCGCCATGAAGCGCAGCGCCCGGTCGATCTCCGATGCGATGCGCTCGTAGCGCTGCCCCTCGACCGACGAGGACACGAACTGCTGGTTCCACAGGTGCACCTGGGAGAGGTCCGCAAAGCCTCCCTTGGTGAAGGCACGCAGCAGGTTTAGGGTCGACGCCGACTGCTGGTACGCGGCCACGAGACGCTGGGGATCCGGCCGGCGCGCCTCGACCTCGAACGCTTCGTCGTTGACCATGTGGCCGCGGAACGAGGGCAGTTCCGCCTCGCCCATGGTCTCCATCTCGGCCGAGCGCGGCTTGGCGAACTGGCCCGCGATGCGGCCCACCTTCACGACCGGCACCCCGGCCGCGTAGGTGAGGGCGATGGCCATCTGCAGAATGATCTTGAGCTTGTCCCGGATGGAGTCGGCCGTGTGCTCGGCGAAGGACTCGGCACAGTCGCCCGCCTGGAGGAGGAAGGCCTCGCCGTCGGCCACCTGGCCCAACTGGCGCGTCAGGTCGCGAGCCTCGCCCGCGAAGACGAGCGGCGGCAGCGTCGACAGCGTGGCCTCGGCCTTCTTGAGCGCATCCGCGTCGGGCCAGACCGGCTGCTGCGAGGCGGGGAGCTTCCGCCAGGACGCGGCGCTCCAAGAGGACGCAGGGGGCTGGCTCGTCACCGCACCAGGTTAACGCCGTAGGATCGCCCGCCGTGGCCGCTTTCCGCTTCGCGCTCCAGCAGTCGAAGGCTGACTCCGCCCAGGCGTGGCGCACCGTGGCCCGCCGGGCCGAGGACCTGGGTTACTCCACCCTCTACGTCCCCGACCACCTCGACGACCAGTGGTCGCCGATGGTGGCCTGCGCGGTGGCGGCCGAGGCCACCAGCACGCTTCGTGTGGGCACGCTCGTCCTGGACAACGACTTTCGCCACCCCGTCGTCCTGGCCAAGGAGGCGGCCACGCTCGACGTGCTCACCAGCGGTCGCTTCGAGTTCGGTCTCGGCGCCGGCTGGTTGACCACCGACTACGAACAGTCGGGCATCGCCATGGACACACCCTCGGTGCGCATCGGGCGTTTGGAGGAGAGTCTCGAGATCATCCGCGCCATGTGGCGCGATGGCTCCGCCACGTTTGCCGGTGAGCACTACGACGTGCATGGCGCGTCGGGGACTCCGAAGCCGGTGACCAAGGGCGGGCCGCCGCTCGTCATCGGCGGGGGCAGCAAGCGCATCCTCACGCTGGCCGGACGCCAGGCCGACGTGGTGAGCATCGTGCCCAGCCTGGCCGCCGGCCACATCGGGCACGAAGTGGCGGCCGAGTCCGTCGTCGAGAAGTACCGCGAGCGCGTGCGCTGGGTGCGCGAAGCAGCGGGGGAGCGGGCCGAGGACATCGAGCTCCAGTGTTGGACGGTGGCGGTGCAAGTGGTCGAGAACGCGGACGAGATCTTCGAGTCCTTGGCGCCTCTGTTCGATCTGACGCCGGACCAGTTGCGAGCCGCCCCGTTGGCCCTCATTGGCAGTGTGCCCGAGATCATCGACACGCTCCGTCGCCGCCGCGAGGAGTTGGGCTTCAGCTACATCGTGGTGCACGAAGCTGAGTTCGAGGCGCTGGCTCCGGTCGTGGCAGAACTTGCCGGCACCTGAGCTTCCCCGCATCGGCATTCTCGGTGGGACGTTCGACCCGCCCCACGTCGGGCACGTAGCGGCGGGCCGGGCCGTGGTCGACGCGCTCGGGCTCGACCGGTTGTTGCTCGTCGTGGCCAACGATCCGTGGCAGAAGTCCGGGCAGCGCGAGATCTCGCCCGCCGAGGACCGCTTCGCCCTGACCCAGGCCCTGGCCGCCGAGATCCCCGGGGCGGAGGCCAGTCGCCTCGAGCTCGACCGGGGCGGGCCCAGTTACTCGGTCGACACCGCCGAGGAGGTCCGAGCCACGCTGGGCCCTGCCGACCTCTTCCTGGTGGTCGGCGCGGACCTGGTCCCCGACCTCGAGACCTGGCACCGCCCCGACGACCTGAAAGCCCTGGTCACGCTGGCCGTCGTCTCCCGGCCGACCTCGCCCGACCCGGTCGTCCCGCCCGGTTGGCGGGTCGTCTGGGTGGACGGACCCGCCGAATCGGTCTCGAGTTCGGAGGTCCGCGAGCGGCTCCGCCGGGGCCGGCCGGTCGACGGCTTGGTCCCCGACGGCGTGATCCGTTGCATGGTTCGCCTGGGTCTGTACGCTGTGGGCAGATGAGCGCCTTGCCGGCCCGGGTGACGGAACTGCCGAACGCACCTGTGGTTCACGCGTCCCCGGTGGCGGCGCAGCGCAGGGCCGAGCGAAGAGCAGAACTCAAGGTGGCCCGCCGAGCGCGGCGGCTCTGGGCCATTGCCGGCTGTTCCATCCTCGCTGGCGTGTTCGGGCTGACCGTAGGGATCCTGGACGTGCTCCATTGAGTCCAGGGTTGGACGTGCACGTCCAGCTGCCGCCCGCGGCCGCCACGGCGGCGGAAGCGGCGGACGCCAAACTGGGCCACGAGACCGTGGTCCTGGCCATGGGGGACCTCTTCGGTGTCGTCGATGCCTTCGTCATCACCAGCGCTCCCAACACGCGACACGTGCGGACGCTCGTCGAGGAGATCGAGAAGGTCGTCAAGGCGGAGCACGGCTTCGCCCCGGTGCGCATCGAAGGCCAACAGGATCTGACGTGGGTGCTCATGGACTACGGGGACTTCATCGTCCACGTGTTTTTGCAGGAGACCCGCGACTACTACGACCTCGAGCACTTGTGGTCGGGTGCGCCGCGCGTGCCCTGGCGGCCTGACGTCCAAGACGCCGGCTGACGGCGGCTCAGGACAGGAACTCCAGCAGATAGACGGGGCCGCTCACCTGGGACCCGTTGGCGATCGGGACGTCGGTGTGCTGGCCATTGATCTCGAACATGACCCCGGTGCCGTTTCCGTTGGCGGCCGCCACCGTGGCCACGATCTGTCCCACCGCGAGCTCGGTGTTGCTGCCGGTGATCTGGCCGAAGGCGCTGTTCATGTTCACCGTGACCACGTTGCCCTGCGTGGTCGCCGACAGGACGCTCACGTCGTCGGGGATCGCAGTGGTCACGCCGTTCGCCGTCTCGACCTGTGACGGTCCCGCCATCAGCGAGGAGAGGATCGACTCCAGCGCAGCAGGCAACTGCACCACTCGTCCCTCGGCCTGCAGTTGGTTGGCGGAGCTGAGGAAGAAGACCTTGACCGGGACGAGTGACGAGGGATTGGGCAACGTGGTGGTCGTCGTGGGGAGGCGAGGGTCCAGGAGCGAATGCGGCACCTTCGAGGCCGGGATCGTCTGCGGTGCGCCCTGAGTCGGAATGGCGCAGCCGGCCAACGCGCAGCTCAGCACCGTCACCACGACCGCTGCACTGAGACGCCACCTCATGCGTCGCCTTCCTCCACCTCGGACGAGGCCTCGTCGTCGGTGATCACGGGCAGAGTGAGCACGAGGCGAGCGCCGCCCTGCGGGGAGGTCTCGACCCGCACCCCGCCGCCCATCAGGCGCATGTGCTCGGACACCAGGGCGAGCCCGAGCCCACTCCCGGTGCCGGTGCCCCGACGCCCTGAGGCAGAGCCCCGGTAGAAGCGATCGAAGACCTTGGAGCGCTCGGCCGGGTCGATGCCGGGGCCTGCGTCGTCCACCGTGATCATCACTTGATCGTCACCGCTCGGCACGACGGCGATCTCGCGTGCCCCGCCCCCGTAGTTCGATGCGTTCTCCATCAGGTTCACCATGACCCGCTCGAACCGTCGTTTGTCGACTCCGACGTGGCAGCCGCCGACTGCGGGGTCGATCCGCACCGATGGCGGCGCCCCTGCATGTCCGTCGAGCGAGCGGGAGCCGGCGTCGACCGATCGCTGCACCAATTCGGATACGTCGACCTCTTCGAGGAAGACGTCGCTCGACCCGGAGTCGACCCGCGACATCTCGAGCAGGTCGCTGACCATGCGCTGGAAGCGGCGCAGATCGTCACCCAGCAGCTGCAGCGCGCGCTGTGAGCGCGGAGAGAGCGTGTTCTGTTCCGCCTCGAGGACTTCGAGTGACGCCGCCAGGGTGGTCAGGGGCGAGCGCAACTCGTGACTCACGTCGGAGTTGAACCGGGTCTCCCGCTCAATGCGCACCTGGAGCTGGTCCACCATGGTGTTGAACGAGTTGGTCAGACCCTCGAGGTCCGGGTCGGTCGCGTCGGGGTCGAGGCGGGTGTCCAGCTCGCCCCCGGCGATGGCACCCGCCGCTCGCGACACGTCGGCCAGGGGGCGCAACAGGCGGGTGCTGGCGAATCGGCCCAGGGCGGTGCCGAGCAGCGTGGTGATGATCCCGACGACGAAGAGCGTGATGCCGAGGACGCGCAGGGTGTGATCGAGGTCGGACAGGTCGAAGATCTCGAAGTAGTGCGCGTTGACGGCCGGCAGTGGCACACCCACCGCGATCTCGGCCGTGCCGTCAGGAGTCCGGTAGGTCTGGGTGGCCGCATTGCCGGCCAGCACATCGCGTCTGAGCGCTGGGGGGATGGAGGAGGCGCTCACCGACAGGCCCGATACGTACGTCTTGGACTCGTGGAAGAGCACCGAGTGGGCGTCGGATCCGGCGTCGATACTGGCCAGGAGTCCTGGATAGTTGCGGGTGCCCGAGAGCGAGTCGCGCACGAGGGAGGCGTTGGTGAAGGCCTGGTGCTGCGCCGCCGACTCACGACCCGCCAAGAGGAAGTGCCGGGTCGTGAAGTACGAGAGGCCGCCCATCAGGATGGAGAGCAGCAGGGCACCGAGCCCGAAGACGGCCGTGATCCGGGCGCCGATGCCCAGTCTCATGTCAGGGCACCAGCTTGTAGCCCATGCCCCTCACGGTGAGTATGTGCTGGGGCACCGCGGGATCTGCCTCCACCTTGGTGCGCAACCGCCTGATGTGGACGTCGACCAGCCGGCCGTCGCCGAAGTAGTCGTAGCCCCACACCCGGTCGAGCAACTGCTCGCGGCTGAGCACCTTGTTCGGGCTCGCGGCCAGCTCGCACAGCAGGCGGAACTCGGTGCGGGTGCAGTGGACTTCCTCGCCGTTGAGCCGGCGCAACACTCCCTGCTCGGGCAGGAGCTGCAGATCACCGAAGGTGAGCGCGCCGGGGTCCTCCTCGGCCGGGCGGGCCCTGCGCAGGAGGGCGCGGATGCGTGCGGCCAGCTCCTTGGCCACGAATGGTTTGGTGACGTAGTCGTCCGCCCCGGCCTCGAGCCCGGCCACGACGTCGTGCGTGTCGGACCGCGCCGTCACGATGATGATGGGGACCGCGCTGTGGCGACGGAGGGCCCGGCAACACTCGAAGCCGTCCATCCCGGGCAGCATCAAGTCGATCAACGCGACGTCGGTCGGTGCCTCGGCGAAAAGGTCCAATCCCTCCTCGCCGCTGGCGGCGTCCTTTACCTCGTAGCCCTCGCCCTCCAGGGCGAGCCGCATGGACGAACGGATCCGCTCATCATCCTCGACGACCAGAATTCTTCCGCTCACAAGCCTCCAGCTAACTGATCCAGATCTGGGTCGGCCAGATGGATCCTCCGATCAGACCGAAAGCATTCTGCCCCTGCGGCGAGGTGGGGTTGTCGAAGTTCTGCACAGTGGGGTTGCCGATGACGGCCCAGACCGCCCGGTCGGTCCACAGATACGGCAGGTCGATGGCCAATCGCTTGTTCACCGTCTTGTAGGCGGTTTCGCGCTCCGACTGCTCGGTGGCCTCCCGGCCGGCCAGGAGGGCCGTCTCGATCTGGGGATCCGAGTTGCGAGCCATATTGATGGACAGCGAGCCCGAACTGACGGTGGTCGTGCTCCAGAAGATGTAGTTGAGGTCCGGGTTGACGGCTCCGAACTGCCGCCAGGCCAGCGCCTGGTAGGTGCCCGCCAGGGCCGTGTTGATGTCGTCGTTCTGCTCGACGATCGTGTTCTTCACCTGGAACCCGACGGCCTGCCAGGCCTGCTGGATGTACTCCTGGGCCCGGATGGCAGCCGGCGAGTTGGTGGAGCCGAACGTGAAGCTGATGGGTCCGCCCAGCTGCTTCTCAGCCGTCTTGATCAGGTTCCTGGCCTCCGACTGGTTGTAGGCCGGATAGGACGTGGTCGAGAAGTAGGGGGAACCCGGGGTGAAGAGGCCCGTGCTGACCGGGAGCACGTTGTCGTCGATCACCTTGGCGTACTGCTTGCGGTTGATGGCCATGGCCGCAGCCCGGCGCACGTTGGCGTTGTTGAAGGGTGCCTTGAGGCAGTTGAGCTGGACGCAGTTCATGTCGGGCTCGCCGGCGACCTTGCCCGAGTCGTCCACGTAGGAGTAGCTCTTGTTCCCCCTGAACTGGGTGATGATCTGTGGGGTATCGGTGATCATCAGGTCGATGGTGCCCGACTTGAGCGCCTCGGCCCGGGCCGACTCGTCGGGGATCGGCTTGAAGGTGATCTTGGAGAGGTGCGGCAGGCCCGGCCGCCAGTAGTGCGGGTTGGCCGTCGCCGTGAAGTGATCGTTGGGGATCCACTGCTGGAATACGAAGGGTCCTGTGCCCACCGGGTGGTTCGTCCCGTTCGGGTTGGCCAGCATGGAGGGGGCGACCGGGTAGGCGATCTGGCCGCCGATGCCGCCGGCCAGGTAATAGGGGAAGGGCACCCAGGCCTTGGAGAAGGTGATGGTGCAGGCCAACGGGCCGGTCTGGGCGATCGAGACCAGGGTCGGACTGATCACGATCCCGGTGAGGAGGGACTTGGCCTGGGCCTGGAGGTTCTGGAGGAGCGCGGCGCCGTCGCAGGGCGTGCCGTCGTGGAAGAGCACGTTCGGGCGCAGGGTGATGGTCCAGGCCGTATACGACGCGTTGGGCACGACCGACTCGGCCAGGTAGGGAGCCCAGTCGCCGTTGGCCAACACAATGGTGTACGGATCGAACACCGTACGGGCGTACATGACGCCCACCTCGTCGAAGCGCGCGGTGGTCGGATCGAAGCCCGACTCCTCGGCGTCGACACCGAAGACGAGCGAGCCGCCCTTCTTCGGCGTGTTGTGCGACACGCCGTTGCGTCCCGGTCCGTTGGTGACGGCGTCGGCCATCTGGTCCCATCCGAGAGCGGAAGCCCCTGCCAGACCTGCTGCGGTGGCCGCGCCACTGGCGAGCAGCGTGCGACGATCGAATCTCGAGCCCATCCGAGCCTCCAATTTCAGACGACGATTCCCGAACGCAGCGGACCCCCCGTTGGTTCTCAGGGGACGTTAGTGCCCTGGCCGGCCCGAATGCGGGCAGTAGCGTTCGTGAGGTGGCATCCGACTGGGATCTTCCGGGCTTCGAGGCCTGGTTGGGCGGTCGCTCTCCCGCCACCCAGAAGGCCTACGTGGGCGACGTGCGCGGCTTTGCGGAGTTCATGGCCCGCATGGAAGTGGACGGGCCAATGGGAGTCCAGCGCCTGCATCTGCGGCGATATCTGGCCTCGCTCGGGACCCGCAAACTCGCCCGGGCCACCATCGCCCGCAAGGCGGCGGCCCTGCGCTCCTACTTCTCCTGGCTCCACCGGCAGGGTCGCCTTCCCGAGGATCCAGCCCGGTCGCTGCGGGCCCCGTCCGGCGGGGGGCGCCTGCCTCGCGTGCTCTCGAGCGGCGAGGTCTCGACGCTGCTCGACGGACCGGCCGAGACGGCCCTGGACCGGCGGGACCAGGCCGTGCTCGAACTGCTGTACGCCGCCGGGCTCCGTGTGTCGGAGCTGTGCGGCCTCGACCGCGCCGACATCGACCTGCGCCAGCGCACCGTCACCGTCCTCGGGAAGGGATCCAAGCAGCGCCGGGTCCCGATCCACGACACGGCGGTGGCCGCTCTGGGGGCCTGGCTCGATCACGGGCGCGACGACATGGCCGGACCACCCGACGCCGCCTTCGTGAACCAGCGGGGTTCACGCCTCGGGCCTCGCGACGTGCGCCGCATCCTGGACCGGCGGGCCCCGTCGCCCACGCACCCGCACGCCCTCCGTCACACGTACGCCACCCACCTCCTCGACGGTGGCGCCGACTTACGGGTGGTCCAGGAGCTCTTGGGTCATTCCAGCCTGGCCACCACCCAGATCTACACGCATGTGAGCAAGGAGCGGCTGCGCAGCGTGTACGAGGGGACGCACCCGAGAGCAGGGGCCCGGCCCAGCAGCTAACCTGGTCCGGCCCACCGCCCGGTGGGTCAGCACCACCAACCAACATCACCTGACGCGTTCCACGGTCGCCGGCCCAGGCCGGCGCTGCGCCAGGGGAGAAACCGACTGGAGGAGTCCAAACTATGGCCGTCGTTTCCATGCGACAGCTTCTGGAAGCCGGAGTGCACTTCGGCCACCAGACGCGACGGTGGAACCCGAAGATGAAGCGCTTCATTCTTGGTGAGCGCAACGGGATCTACCTCATTGACCTGCGCAAGACGCTCACCGGCATCGAGTCCGCCTATACCTACGTGCGCGACCTCGTGGCCGACGGGGGCACCGTCCTCTTCGTGGGGACGAAGAAGCAGACCCAGGGCCCCGTGGCCGAGTACGCCGAGGCCTGCGGCATGCCCTACGTCAACCAGCGCTGGCTGGGTGGCATGCTCACCAACTTCGCCACCGTCTCGGGCCGGGTGAAGCGCATGCAGGAGCTGCGGGCGATGCAGGCCGCCGGTGACTTCGACGGCATGCCCAAGCGTGAGGCGTTGCAGCACACCCGCGAGCTGGAGAAGTTGAGCCGGAACCTCGGCGGCATCGCCGACCTGGACCGGCTGCCCAGTGCCGTCTTCGTGATCGACACCAAGAAGGAGCACATCGCGGTGACCGAGGCACGCAAGCTCGGACTCCCGGTGGTGGCCGTGGTCGACACCAACTGTGACCCCGACGTCATCGACTACGTCATCCCGGGCAACGACGACGCCATCCGTTCCGGATCGCTGATGTGCCGGGTCATTGCCGATGCCGTCGTCGAGGGCCGCTTCATCGCCGAGCACCGCCGCAAGGCGGCGCCGGCTGCGGCCGAAGAAGGTGGCACGCCGACGCCCCGGCCCCGCCGGGCGCACCCCGCTCCCGCTCCCACCCCCGCACCTGCCCCCGCCGAGCCCGTAGAGGTTGCCTGAACCATGCCGAACTACACCGCGAAGGACGTCGCCAAGCTGCGCCAGATGACCGGCGCGGGCATGCTTGATTGCAAGAACGCGCTCGAGGAGGCGAACGGCGACTTGGAGGAGGCGGCGCAGATCCTGCGGCTCAAGGGCCTGTCCGGCGCGGCCAAGCGGGCCGACCGGGAAGCCTCCGAAGGTGCCGTGGCCGCCGTGCGCTCGGGTGACGCTGCGGCCGTCGTCGAGCTGCGCTGCGAGACCGACTTCGTCGCCAAGGCGGACGAGTTCGTTGCGCTGACCGACGAGCTGGCCGCGCTGGTGGCCTCCAAGGGTGAGGACGCTGTCAGCGAGCTCAGCGACGAGATCGACCGCCTGCGCACCACGCTCAAGGAGAACATCTCGGTGGGTCGGGTCCGCCGGCTGGTCGCCGAGCCCGGCCAGGTCGTCGACACCTACCTGCACACGCAGGCGGGCCGGGGCGTCAATGCCGTGGCCGTGGTGATCGAGGGCGGCTCCGAGGAGTTGGCCCACGACATCGCCGTACACATCGCGTTCACCAAGCCGACCTACCTCAGCCGAGACGAGGTGCCGCAGGCGGAGATCGACGCCGAGCGGGCCACCGTGCTCGAGATCTCGCGCAACGAGGGCAAGCCGGAGGCCGCCCTCGACAAGATCGTCGACGGCCGGATGAACGGGTGGTTCAAGGAGCGGGTGCTCCTCGACCAGTCCTACGTCCGGGACGAGAAGCAGACGATCACCTCGATGCTCGGATCGGCACGCATCGTCGCATTCGCGCAGGTCGTCATCGGCGCTTGACGCCACAAGTCGTGGGAGAACCCCGCCGGATCGTTCTCAAGATGTCGGGAGAGGCCTTGGCCTCTGCCGCTTCAGACGAGACCATCGATGCCGCCACGGTCGAGCGCATGGCCAAGGAGATGGTCAGTGCGATGGAGGGTGGGGGTCTCGAGCTCGCCGTCGTGGTGGGGGGCGGCAACATCTGGCGGGGCACGACGGGGGAGAGCGGCGGCATGGATCGCGCCACCTCCGACACCATGGGGATGCTCGGCACGGTCATCAACGCGCTGGCGCTCCAGGACGCGCTCGAGCAGAACAACCAGCCGACCCGCGTCCTCACCGCGCTGAGCATGGCGGAGGTGGCCGAGCCGTATATCCGGCGCCGGGCCATCCGGCACCTGGAGAAGGGTCGCATCGTCCTCTTCGCCGCCGGCATGGGCAACCCGTTCTTCACCACGGACACCCCCGCCGCCCTGCGGGCAGCCGAGATCGGGGCGGAGCTGCTGTGCAAGGGCACGCACTCGGGCGTGGACGGTGTGTACAGCGCCGATCCCAAGCTCGACCCCACGGCCACCCGCTACGAAGAGATCTCCTTCATGGACGTCATCAGCCGGGATCTGCGGGTCATGGATCTCACCGCGATCACCTTCTGCAAGGACAACGACCTCCCGATACGGGTCTTCGACCTGATGATCCCCGGAAACATCCCTCGTGCGCTCAGCGGTGAGCGGATCGGTACGCTGGTCCACTGATGGACGAGGATCTCGCCGCCCTGGTCAAGGACGACACCAAGGAGAAGATGGCCAAGGCCATCGACCACGTCCGCCACGAAATGGGCAACGTGCGCACGGGACGGGCTTCCTCGGCGCTGGTCGAGACCCTCGTGGTCGACTACTACGGCTCGCCCACGCCGCTCCGTCAGCTGGCCGGGTTCAGCGTGCCCGACGCCATGTTGCTGGTCATCTCTCCCTACGACAAGGGCTCGCTCGGCGCAATTGAGAAGGCGATCATGACGTCGGACCTCGGGATCAATCCCACCAATGACGGCGGCGTGATCCGGCTGGCCTTTCCACCTCTCACCGAGGAGCGCCGGAAGGACTTGGTCAAAGTCGTGCGACACAAAGCGGAGGAGGGACGGGTGGCCATCAGGAACCTGCGGCGCGCCGGGCGCCACGAACTCGAGTCGCTACAGAAGGACGGGGAGCTCTCCACCGACGAGCTCGATCGGGTGGAGAAGGAGCTCGAGAAGATCACCCACGACCAGGTCGCACTCATCGACCAGTTGTTGGCCACCAAAGAGCAAGAGTTGCTGCAGGTCTGACATGCCCGACGACACCACCAACGACTTCGACGATCTGGACGCATTCCTCGGTCTGGGCAACTCCGAGCCCGAAGGCGAGAGCGAGAGCGAAGGCATCGAGGAGGAGCCCTCGAGCTACCACTCGGGTCGGGTGCGCATCATCGGGGCGGAGCCGGCCGGCGACAGCGTGCGCGATGCCACCGGTCCGGTGGTCGAGGAGCACCCCGACCTGCCGCACTGGAACGACGCGCCTACGGGACAGGTACCTGCCGTGCTCGACCGCAGCACGGGCGAGGACCCGGCGGTCGCGCCGCCGACCTGGCGCGAAGAGGAGAACGACTGGGAGGCGCAGGAGGAGATCTTCGAGCCGGCCATGCTCTCCGACGACCTCCCCGCCGTGGGCGCGCTGCTGAGCGAGAAGGACGAGGTCGACGTCGAGCGGGCACCGTGGCACTTCGAGTCCGACGACACCCTGGTGATTCCACCCGAGCCCGGTTCGGAACCCGAGCCGGCGTTCGAGGTCGAGGCGGTTGTGGTCGCGGAAGAGTTCGAGTTCGAGCCTGAGTTCGAGCCGGCGGATGTGACCCGCGTGTCGGCGGGGGGCACCGGCGGCTCGGCGTCTGCCGCTGCGGCCTCGCGCCTGACTCCTCCGAGCCCACCTGAGCCCAAGACGCGGGCACCTCGCACCACCCGGGTGGCGGCGACGTCGCGCACGGGCAATGTGAACACCGCCGGGACCGGTGGCCGTGACATGCGAGTGGCCATTGGATCGGGTGTCCTCCTCGGCGTCGCCGCGCTGGTCTGCTTCTCCCTCGGCACGGTGGCCTCCATGGTCATCGTCACCGTGGTGCTCCTGCTTGCCGCCGCCGAGGCCTATGCCGCCTTTCGCCGGGCGCAGTACCACCCGGCCACGCTGCTCGGCCTGGTGGCCTGCCTGTCCCTGGTCGTCGAGACCTACAACAAGGGGGTGGCGGCGCTCCCGCTCGTCCTCGTGCTCGTGGTGGCCGGCTCTTTCGTCTGGTACCTGGCCCAGGTTGAACCGGCGGCCGACCCGGTGTTGGGCCTCACGTCAACTGTCTTCGTCTTCGTCTGGGTGGGTGCGTTCGGTTCGTTCGCCGCCTTGCTCTTGGACCCCACGCTCTTCCCCGATCGTCATGGGATCGCCTTCCTGCTCGCCGCCATCATCGTGACGGTCGCCGACGACGTGGCCTCGCTCCTCGTGGGTTCGGCCATGGGCCGCCACCAGCTGGCCCCGTCCATCAGCCCGAACAAGAGCTGGGAAGGCCTCATCGGCGGCGCGGTGGCTGCAATCTTGGTGTCGGTCATCGTCGTCCACTTCATCCATCCCTGGACAATCAGCAAGGCGCTCATCTACGGCGTCATCGTCGCCATCGTGGCGCCGATCGGTGATCTGTCCCAGTCGCTGGTGAAGCGGCATCTCGGCATCAAGGACATGGGCCGCATCCTGCCCGGGCACGGGGGCGTGCTCGACCGGGTGGACGGCCTGCTCTTCGTCCTCCCCGCAACGTATTTCGCGGTCAAGGCGCTCCACCTCGGGTGAGCTGATGCGCTCGGTCAGCCTGATGGGCTCCTCGGGCTCGATCGGCACGCAGGCACTCGACGTCATTCGGAGCGAGCACACGCGCTTCCGTGTCCACGCCCTGGCCGCGCAACGCTCGGCCGAGGTCCTGGTGGCCCAGGCCCAGGAATTCCACCCCGACGTCGTGGTCATCGGCGACCCCGACCGCTATCGCGACGTGCAGGCGGGCGTGCCCGCAGGCACCGAGGTGCTGGTCGGCATCGAGGGCATGGTCGAGGCGGCGCGGCAGGCGGACGTGGTGCTCAACGGTGTCGTGGGGTTCGCCGGTCTGCCGGTGACGCTGGCGACGCTGGAGGCGGGCAAGCGCCTGGCCCTGGCCAACAAGGAATCCTTGATCGCGGCCGCGCCTGTGGTGCAGAAGGCTCGAGCCACACCGGGAGCGGAAATCGTCCCGGTCGACTCGGAGCATTGCGCGCTGCATCAGTGCCTGCATTCGGTGGACGGCACGGCCGCGGTGTCGCGCCTGCTCCTCACGGCGTCGGGCGGTCCGTTCCGCGGCTGGCGCCCCGAACAGCTCGAGGAAATCACGATCGAGGACGCGCTAGCCCATCCCACGTGGTCCATGGGGCCGAAGATCACGGTGGACTCCTCGACGCTGATGAACAAGGGCCTCGAGGTGATCGAGGCACACGAGCTGTTCGGGGTGGACTACGACCAGATCGACATCGTGGTGCACCCCCAGTCGGTCATCCATTCCATGGTCGAGTTGCGCGACGGGTCGACGGTGGCCCAGCTGGCCAGCCCCGACATGCGCCTGTGTATCGGGTACGCCTTGTGTTGGCCCGACCGCGCCGCCACCCCCTTTGGGGCGCTCGACTGGACCTCGGCCCGAACCCTCACCTTCGAGCCACCGGACCGGACCATTTTCCGTTGCATCGACCTGGCCTATTCGGCCGGGCGACGGGGCGGGTCCGCTCCCGCCTGGTTGAGCGCGGCCAACGAGGTGGCGGTGGAGGCGTTTCTTGATGGTGCGTTGTCCTGGACCGGCATCGCGGACGTGGTGGAGGCGACGCTCGACGCGTGGACGGACGAGCAGGTGGATGAGGTCGAGGCGGTGCTGGCGGCCGACGCCGAGGCCAGGGTCCGCGCTCATGAGATTCTCAGGCGACGTCTGGGCGCCGGTGGCGGCCGGTAGCGTTGAGGGCGCGATGACCCTCACCCGGAAGGACGCGCCGGCGGATCTTCCTGCCCTTGAGCCGGAACCCGTCGTCGAGTCCGGCAACTTCAGCAGCGTCCTGCAACTGATCGCTGGGCTGGCGGTGATCACGGCCCTCTTCATCCTTCTCGGCTGGGGCGACATCCTCCTCTTCATCATCATCCTCATCGCCATCGTCATGCTCCACGAGCTGGGACACTTCGTGACGGCCAAGCGCGCCGGCATGAAGGTGACCGAGTACTTCGTGGGGTTCGGGCCCCGGCTGTGGTCCGTGCGCAAGGGCGAGACCGAGTACGGCGTCAAGGCGATCCCGGCCGGCGGCTACGTGCGCATCACCGGCTTTACCTCCACCGAAGAGGTCGCCGAGGAGGACGAGCCGCGGGCTTACCGGGCGCAACCGTTCCACCAGCGGATCATCGTGGCCTCGGCAGGCTCGGTGATGCACCTGATCATCGCCTTCGTCCTGGCCATGGTGTTGGTGCTCGGCTTCGGCGTGGCCTCGAACAACTACAAGGTGACCTCGCTTGAGCACTGGTCGAACGGAGCGCAGACACCCGCCCAACTGGTCGGCCTCAAGGCCGGGGACACTATCGTCTCCATCAACGGGAAGTCCTTCGCCAACTCCAACTCAATGGAGCACATCATCGGGGACTCGGTCGGCAAGCCCCTGACGCTCGGTGTAGAGCGCGACGGCCATTTGATCCACGTTCAGGTCACACCTTCGAGTGGCAAGGGAATCAAGGTCGACGGCCAAAAGCTGGCCGACCACGGCTACATCGGTGTCGGAATTGAGTCCGCCAATGCTCCGGTGAGCCTCCTGTCCTCGCCCGGGAAGGCGTTCAGCTCCATGTGGGAGGTCACGACGGCGGAGGTGGCCGGCATCGGACACCTCTTCTCGCCCACCGGCGTGGGCTCCGTCTATGACCAGGTGACGAACTCCCAGGACGCAAGGAACGCGGCGAACAACCCGGACAACAATCCACGCCCCGTCTCCGTCATCGGCATCACGAATCTAGGTGCCCAGGCCGCCAAGGATGGACTCGCGCCGCTCCTGGTGTTGCTCATCACGATCAACATCGTCTTTGCTCTCCTCAATATGTTGCCCATGGTCCCGCTCGACGGCGGCCACGTCGCCATCGCGACCTATGAGTGGATCCGAACCCGCAAGGGCCAGGCGTACTACCGGGCCGACATCACCAAGCTGTTCCCCGTCGCCATTCTCTTCGTGGCAGTTCTGGCCGCGTTCGTCCTGGCCGGGATCTATCTCGACATCACGCATCCACTGCAGATTCCGCACTAGCGGTGGAACTCTCCTCCTCTCTTCTGTCGCCGCGCCGGCCGACCCGTGGTATCACGCTCGGTGGCGTCCCCATCGGTGACGGCGCACCTATCACGGTGCAGTCGATGACGACGACCAAGACGGCCGATGTCGACGGCACTCTCGCCCAGATCTATGCGCTGGCCGCCGCGGGCGCGGACATCGTCCGCTGCACCTGCAACGAAGAAGCGGCGGCGGAAGGACTGGCCCACATTGTCCCGCGGTCGCCCGTGCCGATCGTGGCCGACATCCACTTCCACCACGAGATGGCACTCGCCGCGCTCGAGGCGGGTGTGCAGGGCCTGCGGCTGAACCCGGGCAACCTGCGCAAGGAAGCGGAGATCAAGGAGGTGGCGGCCGAAGCCCGCGACCGCGGCGTGCCGATCCGCATCGGCGTGAACGCCGGCTCGTTGCACCCTGACCTCTACAAGAAGTATGGGGGGGCCACGCCCGAAGCGCTCGTGGAGTCGGCCCAGAACGAGCTCGCACTCTTCGCCGAGGTGGGGTTCGACGATGTGAAGATCTCGGTCAAGGCCTCCTCGGTGGCCCTCATGATCGCGGCCTACCGGTTGGCGTCGGAGACCTTCGACTACCCGCTGCACCTGGGGGTGACCGAGGCGGGGCCGCCCCCGGGGGGCCTGGTCAAGGGCACCGCTGGCATCGGCGCCTTGTTGGCCGAAGGGATCGGCGACACCATCCGCTTCTCGCTCACGGCCGACCCGGTCGAGGAAGCCCGAGCGGGTCGTCAGCTGCTCGAGTCGCTCGGACTGCGTGAGCGCAAGGGGCTCGATCTCATTGCCTGTCCCTCCTGCGGCCGGGCACAGGTCGACGTGATCGCCGTGGCCAAGGCCGCGCAGGAGGCGCTCGAGAAGCTGAACCTGCCCATTCAGGTCGCCGTGATGGGGTGTGTGGTCAACGGTCCGGGCGAGGCGCGCGAGGCCGATCTCGGCATCGCGGCTGGCAAGCAGAAGGGCCACCTGTTCATCCGCGGCAAGATCATCCGCGTCGTGCCCGAGGACGACATGGTCGCCGCGCTGGTGGAGGAGGCCGAGCGCCTCGTCACCGAGGGCATCGAGGCCCGCATCGCCGCCGCTGACGCGGGAGCGGAAGCCGAGGCCGAAGCCGATCGGCGCGAGCTCATCGAATCGACCGGCCCCGACCCGAATCGCTCCGCGGAGAAGGTCGAGATCATTCGGCGCCACGCCGAGGGTGAGCGCTGACCTGAGCGGGATCGCCTGGCGCCGGTCCGTCTCGCGCGAGGTGAGGTTCGGGACCGCGAGTCCGACTCGCTAGCCTGGACCATGGCCAAGGGTGCGATCGTGACGCGCGAGGAGGACTTCCCGCGCTGGTACCAAGAAGTCATCGCTGGCGCGGAGATGGCCGACAACGGCCCGGCCCGAGGCACCATGGTGATCCGCCCGTGGGGCTACGGCATCTGGGAGCTCATGCAGGCCGAACTCGACCGGCGCATCAAGGAGGCCGGGGCAGAGAACGCCTACTTTCCTCTCTTCATCCCCGAGTCCTTCTTGGCTCTCGAAGCCGAGCACGTCGAGGGCTTCGCCCCCGAGCTGGCGGTGGTGACCCATGGTGGCGGCAAGGAGCTCGAAGAGCCTCTCGTGGTGCGGCCCACGTCAGAAACAGTGATCAACAGCTTCTTCGCCAAGTGGGTGCAGAGTCACCGTGACCTTCCCCTGTTGATCAACCAGTGGGCCAACGTCGTGCGGTGGGAGCTGCGCCCCCGGCTCTTCCTGCGCACGAGCGAGTTCCTCTGGCAGGAGGGGCACACGGCGCACGCCACGCAGGAGGAGGCCCGGGTGTACGCCCTGCGGATCCTCGACGACGTCTATCGCTCGACCATGGTCGACGTGTTGGGCATGCCCGTGCTCACGGGGCACAAGACGCCGCGCGAGCGCTTCGCTGGCGCCATCCAGACCTGGACCTGCGAGGGCATGATGGGCGACGGCAAGGCCCTGCAGATGGGAACCAGCCACGAACTCGGGCAGAACTTCGCCGTTCCCTTCAACATCACGTTCTCCAACGCGTCGGGCACCCTCGAACACGTCTGGCAGACCTCGTGGGGCGTCTCGACCCGGCTGGTCGGCGCGCTGGTCATGGGCCACGGCGACGATTTCGGTCTCCGGCTGCCCCCGGCACTGGCTCCTGCCCAGGTGGTCGTGCTGATGGTGAAGGACGCTCCTGAGGTCGGACAGGCGGCCGGCGCGCTGGTCGCCGAGCTGGCCGCGGCGGGCCACCGGGTCCGCCTGGACGACCGCACCGACACGAGTTTCGGCCGGCGCAGCGTCGACTGGGAGCTCAAGGGGGTTCCCGTCCGGGTCGAGGTCGGGCCCCGGGATCTGGCGGAGGGGAACGTGACCCTGGTCATTCGGCACCGCCGCGAGAAAGAGACCGTCGCCCTTCCTGCCCTCCCGGGCCGGGTGGCCGAGGCGCTCCGTCAGGCCGCAGCCGAGCTCCTGGCCGAGGCCACCGAGGCCCGCGACGCCCGCACGGTCGACGCCGCCACGCTGGAGGAGGCGGTCGAAGCTGCCGGCGTGGGCTTCGCCCGCATCCCCATGGCGGTTCTCGGCCCCGAAGGCGAGGACCGCCTGGCCCAACACGCGGTCACCGTGCGCTGCCTGCAGCGCCCCGACGGCTCCCTCGCCGTGCCTGGCGACACCGACATGGACCTGATCGCGGTCGTGGCCCGCTCCTATTGACCCTGCGGTTGCTATAATTCTTCAGGCTGTCCATTAGAAATCAGTACCTCGTTGAAGCGTGGGCTGCGGCCCACGCTTTCGCTTTGCGGGGCCCGGTAGACCCGGGAAGAAGGGAGAGGAGGTGATGGCGATGACCGAAGAGTCGACAGATCTGGCAGGCGCGCTGTCACCTGTTCTCGAGGCGCGGGGCCTCGACCTGGTCGATGTGGAGCTGCGCGGCGCCCAGCTGACAGTGTTCGTGGACAAAGTCGGCGGTGTCGGCCTCGACGAACTCGGCGACGCCACCAGGGACGTGTCCGCTGCACTCGACGAGATCGATCCGATCCCTGGCCGTTACACCCTGTCCGTGTCGAGCCCCGGGCTCGAGCGGCGTCTGCGCACCCCGGCCCACTTCGCTCGCGCCGTGGGCGACAAGGTCACGGTGCGCGTCCACGCCGGGACTGCCGACGTGCGCCGGCTGACCGGGACGCTGACCGCGGCGGACGCTTCGGACTTCACGCTGAGCGGTCCGGACGTGCCCGAGGGCGAACTCCGTATCACCTACGACGAGGTTGAGCGCGCCCGGACGGTCTTCGAGTGGGGGCCCGCCCCGAAGCGAGCGAAAAGTGAGCCGAAGAGTTCGAAGAACGAAAGGGTGAAGAGGCCATGAGCAAGACCAACTTCGAATTCCTCGACGCCTTGGGCCAGATCGCGCGTGACAAGGGCATCTCCGTAGACACGCTGCTCGACGCCCTGGCCAACGCGCTGGTGGCCGCCTACAAGCGGCGTCCCGACGCGGCCGAGGAGGCGGTGGTCACCATCGACCCCGACTCGGGTGAGATCCGCGTCTACGGGCAGGAGCTGAACGAAGACGGTGAGGTCGTCCGCGAGTGGGACGACACGCCTGACGACTTCGGTCGCATTGCGGCGCAGACGGCCAAGCAGGTCATTCTGCAGCGCATCCGCGAGGTCGAGCGCGACATGAAGTACGAGGAGTACGCCGGGCGCGAGGGTGACATCGTCACCGGGATCGTCCAGCAGACCGACAACCGCTACACCCTGCTTGACCTGGGCAAGGTGGAGGCATTGCTGCCCCAGGCCGAGCAGGTCTCCTACGAGCGCTACGAGCACGGCGCCCGCCTGAAGGCCTACATCGTCGAGGTTCGCAAGACGACCAAGGGCCCACAGATCGTGGTGAGCCGAACCCATCCGGGCCTGATCAAGCGGCTCTTCGAGCTCGAGGTGCCCGAGATCGGCTCCGGTGTCGTCGAGATCAAGGCGGCCGCCCGTGAACCGGGCCACCGCACGAAGATCGCCGTCTGGTCGAACGACCCCAACGTTGACCCGGTGGGCGCCTGCGTCGGTGCTCGTGGCTCGCGCGTGCGTATGGTCACCAACGAGCTGCGCGGCGAGCGCGTCGACGTGGTCCCGTTCTCCGACGACCCGGTCGAGCTGATTCAGAACGCGCTGGCCCCGGCGCGGGTGCGCGAGGTTCGCCTCGACGAGGAGACCGGCACCGCCACGGTGATCGTGAGCGACTTCCAGCTCTCGTTGGCCATCGGCAAGGAGGGCCAGAACGCCCGGCTGGCGGCGCGCCTCACTGGTTGGCGCATCGACATCAAGAGCGAGACCCAGCTGGCCGAAGAGGAAGCCGGCGGCTACGGCGACCAGGAGTGGGCCGAGGGCGAGTGGGTCGAGGACGAGTCCGGTGAGATGGTCTGGAAGCCCGCCGAGGGCGGCGAGGCCATGTCGGCCGAGGAGTGGTCGCACCAGGCCGAGGAGCCCGGCGACGCTGCTGCGTCCGACGCTCCCGCCCCGACCCCCGCCACCGAGTCCGGCGACGCCAACGGGGCGGCCCCGGCCGTGGTGGAGACGGTGGTGGTCGCCGAAGTGACGGAGGAGGCCGAGGCATAGCCCCGGCGCGGACCTGTGTCGGCTGCCGGATCGTCCGGCCGGCCGACGAACTGGTCCGGGTCGTGCGGACCGAAGCGGGTGGCCTCACCGTCGATCGCTCCGGTCCCGGGCGTGGAGCCTGGCTCTGTGCCGGGTCGCTCGACTGCCTGGACCGGGCCGTGCGCAGGCACGGTTTCGATCGAGCCTTCGCCACCGCAATCGACGGTGCGGAGGTGGGGTGCCTCCAAGCCGAGCTGAAGGCGGCGTGGGGGCAGGTGACACCCGATGTGCGAGGATAAGGGGCTGGGCTACCCGCCGGGCCCGGCGTAGGACAAAGGACGAAGAGAACCACTTGCCGAAGAAGATTCGCGTCTACGAGCTGGCCAAAGAGCTGGGCCTGACCAACAAGGAAGGGCTCGAGCTCGCCCTTTCCCTGGGTATCGGGGTCAAGAGCCACTCCTCCTCCATTGAGGATGCCCAAGCCGACCGCGTCCGCCGCAAGGCCGATGCCGATGGTCTGCGCCGACCCGTCCAGCCCGACGAGCCCGCCCCGGCCAAGAAGGCGGCCAAGTCGACCAAGGCTGCTGCCGCGGCGCCCGCAGCCCCTCCGGCGATAGAGGACGGAGCCGCCGCAGCCCCGGTGTCGTCGGCCCCCGCCAAGAAGGTGGCCGCCTCGAGCAGTGGCGCCGTCAGCACGGCCCCGATCAAGAAGGCGCCGGCCCGCCCGGTGTCCGCTCCCGCCGCGTCTGCCCCTGGCTCTGCGGCGCAGGCTCCCGACGTGCCCGCCCGGTCACCTCGCCTCATCAGCTCGCGCCCGACCGCTCCACCGGCTGCCCCGCCCGCCGCTCCGCCGTCTGCACCGGCGACCAGTGCTCCGGCCGCCGCGCCCGCTCCGAGACCCGCATCCGCGCCGGCCGCCGCGTCGGCCCCCAGGCCCGCACCCGCGCCGGCTGCTCCCGCAGCCCACGCGCCGGACGGTGCCGTCGCCGCCGCCGCAGCCGCACCGACCGAGGCACCCCAGAAACGGGCGCCGCGGCCACCGCTCGGCCCGTCGGGCAAGCCGGTACCGCCGCCTCCCGGACAGCGTCCCCCGCTCGGGCCGAGTGGCCGGCCCATCCCGCCCCCGCCCGGCATGGGTGGCCGCAAGGCAACGACTGCACCCCCTGGCCAACGCCCCGGAGGCGGCGGGAGCTCGTACCCGCAGCGCACCGGGGGCCGGCCCGCGCCCGGTGCCGGACGTCCCGCCGGTGGTCCCGGTGGCGGCGGCGGCGGTTTCGCCGGACGCTCCGGTGGTGGCTTCGCCGGGCGACCCGGGGGAGGAGCACCAGGTGGCGCGCCACCCGCCGGCGGACGCGGTGGCATGCCCGGCCGGCGTCCGCCCCAGCGGCGCGCCCGTCGTCGTCGGCGCAATCTCGAGGAGCTCGAGCCGACGCAGATGACCACGTACCAGCCCTCCACGGCACCCGTGCCCGAGGGCGAGGTCATCATTGAGCGGGGATCGACGGCGCGCGACCTCGGGCCCAAGCTGAACCGCAGCGCGGGCGACATCGTGCGCTTCTTGCTGCTCCAGGGCGAGATGGTGATGGCGACGCAGTCGCTGAGCGACGACATGATCGAGCTGTTCGCCGCCGAGATCGGGGCCGACGTGCGCCTGGTCGACCCGGGTGAGGAGCAAGAAGCAGAGCTGCTGGCCCGCTACTTCGAGGACGAGGAAGAGGAAGACGAGGCCGACCAGCGGCCCCGTGCGCCGGTCGTCACCGTCATGGGCCACGTCGACCACGGCAAGACGCTGCTGCTCGACAAGATCCGTTCGGCCAACGTGGTGGCCGGCGAGGCCGGCGGCATCACCCAGCACATCGGCGCCTATCAGGTGGAGTGGCAGGACCACCCCATCACGTTCATCGACACGCCGGGCCACGCCGCCTTCACGGCCATGCGGGCCCGCGGCGCGCAGGTGACCGACATCGTCATTCTGGTGGTGGCGGCCGATGACGGCGTCATGCCCCAGACCATCGAGGCCATCGATCACGCCACCGCGGCCGAGGTGCCGATCATCGTGGCGGTCAACAAGATCGACCGGGACAACGCCGACCCCCAACGGGTGCTCCAGCAGCTCTCCGAGCGCGGGCTGGTGCCCGAAGCGTGGGGTGGCGACACCATCGTGGTCGAGGTCTCCGCCCTCCAAGGCATCGGGATAGACGATCTGCTCGAGCAGGTCGTCACCGTGGCCGAGGTGGAGGAGCTGACGGCCCGGGTCGAAGGCGAGGCGCGTGGCGTCGTGCTCGAGGCCGAGCTCGAAGTGGGACGCGGCCCCGTGGCCACGGTCATCGTGCAGCAAGGGACGCTCCGCGTGGGCGACCCCGTGGTGGCCGGCGCCGCCTGGGGCAAGGTCAAGGCCCTGGTGGACGACACGGGTGACCACATCAAGGAGGCCCTGCCGTCGACGCCGGTGCAGGTGCTCGGGTTCTCCGAGCCCCCCAACGCGGGCGACGAGGTGCGGGCGGCCAAGGACCTGAGCCGGGCCCGCACGCTCGGCGAAGCACGGGCCCAACGGTTCCGGCTGTCGGGCCACAAGCCGGTGGCGGCCGCGGCCGGCGCCCGGCTGGAGGACCTCTTCGAGCAGATCTCGCGGGGCGAGACGGCGACGCTCAACATTGTGCTCAAGGCGGACGTGCAGGGTTCGCTCGAGGCGGTGACCGAGTCGCTCAAGCGTCTCGAGCGCGACGACGTGAAGCTCAGCTTCGTGTTGCGTGGCATCGGCGGCATCACGGAGAACGACGTGCAGCTGGCGTCAGCCTCCAATGCCACCATCATCGGCTTCAACGTGCGGCCCGACCGCCGCTCGCGCGAGCTGGCCGAGACGTCGCACGTGCAGATCCGCACCTACGAAATCATCTACAAGCTGCTCGAGGACCTCGAGGCCGCCATGCTGGGCCTGCTCTCCCCGCTCTACGAGGAGGTCGTCACCGGCGAGGCCGAGGTGCGCGAGGTCTTCCGGGTGCCCCGGATCGGCGCCGTGGCCGGGTGCTACGTCCGCGACGGCAGGATCACCCGCGGTTCCAAGGTGCGCTTCCTGCGCGACGGGACGGTCATCTGGAAGGGCGCGATCAACTCGCTGCGCCGCTTCAAGGACGATGTGCGCGAGGTGGCGGCCGGCTTCGAGTGCGGTATCGGACTGTCCGACTTCCAGGACCTGAAGGAGGGCGACGTGATCGAGACGTTCGAGGAGCGCGAGATCGCGAGGACCTGACCGTGGCGGTACGACGCCGTACGGCGGCCTACCCCCGCGCCCTGCGGGTCAACCAGGTGTTGCGCCAAGTCGTGGCCGAGGAGCTCGAGCGCCTGGTCGACGCGGACGAGATCCCCATGGTCACCGTCACCTCGGTCGAGGTGGCGCCGGACATGCGGACGGCCGTCGTGTACCTGGCCTCGCTGCCCGAGGAGACCGCAACGGTGCTCGAAGAGCGGCGCACGCACCTCCAGAAGCTGATCGGGTTGCAGATGACGATCAAGCGCACGCCGCGCCTCACGTTCCGGGCCGATCCGGCCATCGCCACGGGGACCAGGGTGGAGGAGCTTCTGCGGGGCCTCCACGCCGAGGACGAGGCCGGGCCGGGCGACGGGGAGCAGGCTTCCCCGTCCGGACCCGCTTGAGCCAGGACGCGGCGCCGGTGCCGCTCCGACGCGGTGCGCGGTGAGCGACGCCGGGGGAGTGCAGGGCCTGGTCGTGGTGGACAAGGAGGCGGGCTGGACGTCCCACGACGTCGTCGCCCGCTGCCGTCGCATCTTCGGGCAGCGCCGGGTCGGGCACGCGGGGACGCTCGACCCCGACGCGACCGGCGTGCTCCTGGTGGGATTGGGCCACGCCACGCGGCTCATGCGCTTCCTCACGCCGCTGCGCAAGACCTACACCACCGACATCATCCTGGGCGCGTCCACCACCACGCTCGACGCCTCGGGCGAGGTCACCGCCACGTTCGAGATGACGCACGTGACGCCCGATGCCGTGCGCCACGCGGCGTCGTCACTGACCGGCGTCATCGAGCAGGTGCCCCCGATGGTCTCGGCGGTGAAGGTGGGCGGGCGTCGCCTGCACGAGTTGGCCCGTCAGGGCATTGAGGTGGAGCGGGCGCCCCGCCCGGTCACGGTCTACCGCTTCGACGTCGAACCGGACCCGTTGCGACCGCTGGTATACCGGGCCGAGATCGAGTGTTCGTCGGGCACCTACGTCCGTGTCCTGGCCCAGGATCTCGGACTCGCCCTTGGCGGTGGGGGACACGTGACCAACCTGCGCCGGACCCGGATCGGGTCCTTCGGCGGGGTCGAGATGCAGCCCCTCGACGCCGTCGGGCCCGCATCGGTGTTGACGCCGGCCCAGGCCATGCGCGACCTCGACGCCGTGACCGTCGAGCCGGCCATCGCGGCGGTGATCCGCACGGGCCTCCCGCTCGACCGGGTGCCCCTCGGAGCCCTGGGCGACGGTCCGTGGGCGATGCTCGACGAGAGCGGGACGCTGCTCGCCGTGTACGAGGCCACCGGGACGGACCGCATCCGGCCGGCCGTGGTGCTGGCCGGAGCGGGCTGAGGGCGGGCGCGGACACATCTCTCGAGCCGGCGCCCGGCGTCGTCGCCCGCCGCGCCGCGGACCGGCCCGAAGGCCGACGCGGCCCGAGGGAGCGAGTACCCTCAGGCGCGATGCCCGGACCAGGAACTGCCGTGACGATCGGCGCCTACGACGGAGTCCATCTGGGGCACCGGGCCCTCTTCCGCGACCTGTCGGACCGCGCCGCGGCCCAGGGTCTCTCGACCGTCGTGGTGACCTTCGACCGCCACCCGGCGTCGGTGGTGCGGCCCGACTCGGCCCCCAAGCAGCTGACCTCGTTGGAGCAGAAGCTCGAGCTTCTGGCCGAGTGTGGGATCGGGCGCACCCTGGTGGTGCCCTTCGACGAGGTCCGGGCGGACGAGACGGCGGAGGAGTTCGTCCAGGAGATCCTCGTCGACCAGCTCGGGGCCCGCCTCGTGGTGGTGGGGGAGGACTTCCACTTCGGGCATGGCCGCAAGGGCAACGTCGAGTTGCTCCGCCGCCTCGGCGCCGAGCACGGCTTCGAGGTCGTCGGCGTGGGGTTGACCGACGAGGGGTCCGAACCCGTGTCCTCCACCCGGATCCGCGGCCTCATCGCCGAGGGGGACGTGGCGGGGGCGGCCCAACTGCTGGGCCGGCCCCACGAGGTGC
>CAVQLP010000009.1:0-232502 GCA_963713375.1 uncultured Acidimicrobiaceae bacterium
GCGGTCCCGTGGTGCGGGGCGACGGGAGGGGCGGTCCCGAACTGGGGTTCCCGACGGCGAACGTGGCGGTCGACGACGACATCGCCCTGCCGGCCGACGGCATCTACGCCGGCTATTTCACCCGGAGCGACGGCTCGGTCCACCCGAGCGCCATCTCGGTGGGCCGGCGGCCCACGTTCTACGAACCGGGAACCGCTCCGGTGCTGGTGGAGGCCTACCTGCTCCATTTCGACGGCGATCTCTACGGCGAGGCGGCGAGGGTCTCCTTCCACCAACGCCTACGCCCCGAGCTGCGCTTCGAGTCGGTGGAGGCGCTGGTCACCCAGATGCAGGCCGACGTCGCCGAGACCGAGCGCCTGCTGGCCGATCTTCCCTGATCAGCGGCCGGGCTGCTAGGATGGACGGCGGCCGGGAGAGGTTCCCGGCGCACTCCTACCCGTTTCTCCCGAGGATTTTCGTATGCCCGACACGCAGGCCACCATCGCCGAGTACCGGCTCCATGACACGGACACCGGCTCGCCCGAGGTGCAGATCGCACTGCTGTCCGGACGGATCAACCATCTCACGGAGCACCTGAAGGAGCACAAAGGGGACCACCACACCCGGCGAGGCCTGATGAAGCTCATCGGCCACCGCCGCCGGCTGCTCGACTACGTCCGCAAGAACGACGTCGAGCGCTACCGCTCCATCATCAGCCGTCTCGGCATTCGACGGTAGCGGCAGCCCCACACAACCGGGCGTCGACCAGCCACTGGCTGCCAGTCGCCGGTCACCTCGGGCTTGAGGTGGTCGACGACTGGGAACCAGACGAGGAGATGCCCCCGAACACACGAGGAGCATCATGTCTGATGCCATTTCCGTATCGGCCCCGATCAGTGGGACCGATCGATCCATGTCCTTCGAGGCGGGCAAATTGGCCCAACTGGCCGATGGCGCCGTCCTGGCCCGCATCGGCGACACCGTCCTGCTGGCCACCGCGGTGGCCAGCCGCTCAGTCCGGGAAGGCACCGACTTCTTCCCGCTGACCGTCGACATCGAGGAGCGCACCTACGCAGCCGGGAAGATTCCCGGCTCGTTCTTCCGCCGGGAGGGCAAGAGCTCGGACCAGGCCATCCTGACCTGCCGGCTCATCGACCGCCCGCTGCGCCCGTCCTTCCCCGACGGTTTCCGCAACGAGGTCCACATCGTCGGCACCATCGTGGGCGCCGACCAGGTGAACCCGCACGACGTGCTCGCCATCAACGCGGCCTCGGCGGCGCTGATGATCTCGGGCATCCCCTTCGACGGCCCGATCGGGGCGGTCCGGGTCGCCTACACGACCGAGGGCGAGTGGATCCCGCACCCCACCTTCGAGGAGGGCGAGGAGAGCACCTTCGAACTGGTCGTGGCCGGCCGTGCCCTGACCGAGAGCACGGACAGCGAAGTCGCCATCATGATGGTCGAGGCCGGCGGGACCGAGAAGTCGTGGTCCTACTACGCGAACGGCGCACCCAAGGTGACCGAAGAGGTGCTGGCGCAGGGTCTCGAAGCCTCCAAGACGTGGATCCGCGAGTCGATCAATCTGCAGCGCCAGCTGGTCGAGGCGTTCACGGCGGCCCGGGGTCCGATTGAGACGATCCCGTTCTCGACCTTCAGCGACTACGAGGACGACGTCTGGCAGCGGGTCCAGGCCGTGGGCACCGACGCCATCGCCAAGGCCAACCTGGTCACCACGAAGGCCGAGCGCAACGCGGCGCTCGACGCCGCCGGCGACGAGATCAAGTCCGCCCTCGCCGACGAGTTCCCCGAGCGCGCCGGCGAGGTGAAGGCGGCCATCCGTTCGCTCACCAAGAAGCTGGTGCGCAAGCGGATCATTGAGGACGGCATGCGCGTCGACGGCCGCGGCACGTCTGACATCCGGCCCCTCTCGGCCGAGGTCGACCTCTTCCCGACCGCGCACGGTTCGGCCCTCTTCCAGCGCGGCGAGACCCAGGTGCTCAACGTGACCACCCTCGGCATGCCCCGGATGAACCAGCTCCTCGACACGATCACCCCGGTCGAGTCCAAGCGCTACATGCACCACTACAACTTCCCACCGTTCTCGACGGGCGAGACGGGCTTCATGCGGGGTCCCAAGCGCCGCGAGATCGGCCACGGCCTGCTCGCCGAGCGGGCCCTGCTCCCGGTGGTCCCCAGCGAGGAGGACTTCCCCTACGCGCTGCGCGTGGTCTCCGACGTCCTGGCCTCGAACGGCTCGACCTCCATGGCCTCGGTCTGCGGCTCCAGCCTCTCGCTGATGGCGGCGGGCGTGCCGCTCAAGGCGCCCGTGGCGGGCATTGCCATGGGCCTGGTCCACGAGGACGGCGCCTACGTGACGCTGACCGACATCTTGGGCTCCGAGGACGCCTTCGGTGACATGGACTTCAAGGTCGCCGGTACGGCCGACGCGGTGACGGCTCTCCAGCTCGACACCAAGATCGCCGGTCTTCCGGCCGACGTGCTGGCCAAGGCGCTGCTCCAAGCCAAGGAGGCCCGCCTCGCCATCCTCGAGGTCATGGCCGCCACCATTCCCGAGCCGCGTCTGCACGTGGCCAACAGCGCGCCGAAGATCGTCTCCATGGAGATCCCGATCGACAAGATCGGCGAGGTGATCGGGCCCAAGGGCAAGGTCATCAACACCCTGCAGCAGGAGACCGGAGCCGACATCGCAGTCGACGACGACGGCGTGGTCGGTACCGTCACCATCGGCGCCAAGGACGGCAACGCCGTCGAGGAGGCGCGCCGCCGCATTTCGCTCATACTCGACCCGCCGACAGCCGAGGTGGGCGCCGTGTACCCGGGCAAGGTGGTCAACATCACCAAGTTCGGAGCGTTCGTGAACGTGCTGCCGGGTCGCGACGGCCTGCTCCACATTTCGAAGCTGTCGTCGCTGGCCGGCGGCAAGCGGATCAACAACGTGGAGGACGTGCTCAGCCTGGGCCAGCCGGTCGAGGTCCGGGTCGACGACATCGACCCGCAGGGCAAGGTCTCGCTCTCGCTGGCCAACGCGCCGGAAGTCGCGCCGTCGTCCTCGGGCAACGGTGACAGCGGCCACAGCGCCCCGGCCCGGTCGGCCGGCAACAGCGGCAGCGGCAACGGTGGCGGCGGCAACGCCGGCGGTGTCTCCTTCGAAGACGCATTCGAGGCTGAGCTGGTGGCCGACCTCGGCGACCTCGGCCCGGGCGGCCCGACGGCCTCGGAAGATTCCGGCCGCGGCGACCGCGGTGGTGATCGCGGGAGCGACCGCGGTCGCCCGCGTGGGCGCTCGCGTCGTCGTTGATCGAGTCCTCTGTTCTTCCCAGCGGCATCCGCCTGGTCACCGAGACCATGGCGGATGTCCGCTCGGTCGCCGTCGCCTTCTGGGTCGGCACCGGCTCGCGTGACGAGCCCGACGAGCTCGCCGGCGCCTCGCACTTCCTCGAGCACCTGCTCTTCAAGGGAACGGAGCGGCGCTCCGCCGCGGCCATCGCCGAGGCCCTCGACGAGGTGGGCGGGGACTGCAACGCGTTCACGACCAAGGAGTACACGACCTTCTACGTGCGCCTGCTCTCCGAGCACCTCCCACTCGGCCTCGACATCCTGAGCGACATCATGTGGCAGCCGGCCCTGCGCCCCGCCGACGTGGAGGCCGAGCGCGACGTCATCCTCGACGAAATCCTGATGCACGCCGACGAGCCGGCCGACCTGGCCGCGGAGCGCTGGCAGGCCGCGCTGTTCCCGGGTCACCCGCTCGGACGCGACACCCTGGGCACGGCGGAATCGGTGCCGCGCATCAGCCGGGACGACATCCGGTCGTTCTGCGACGCGCACTACCGGCCGGCGAACATGGTCGTGTCGGTGGCGGGTGACTGCACCCACGAGGCGGTGGCGGCCGAGCTCGAGCGCCGCTTCGCCGGGACGGGTGGCGGCGTCGCGCCGCGACGCAACGCGCCCGGCCCCGCCGCCGCCTCGCTCGATGTGGTGCGCCGTCCCACCGAGCAGGCCCATCTCGTCTACGGCGCCCGCTCGGTCACGCGCTTCGACGAGCGTCGCTGGCCCCTGGCGGTGTTCAACCACGTGCTCGGCGGCGGCCTCTCCAGCCGCCTCTTCCAAAAGGTGCGCGAGGAGCGTGGGCTGGCCTACTCGGTGTGGTCCGAGCGCGCGGCCTACGCCGACGCCGGCTCGCTGGCCGTCGTCGTGGGCACCGCGCCCGAACACCTCGGCGAGGTGCTGCACATCGTCGAGGACGAGCTCGACCTGCTGGCCCAGTCGGGCGTGAGCGGGCGCGAGCTGGACGTGGCCAAGGGCTACCTGCGGGCGGAGATGTTGCTCTCGGGCGAGGACTCGGGCGCGCGGATGAGCCGCATCGGCGCCTCCCTGTTGCTCCACGGCGAGGTGCTGACGGTCGACGACGTGCTGGCCCGCATTCAGGCGGTGACCGCCGAGCAGGTGCTCGAGGTGGCGGGCCAGGTCGCGGCCTCCCCGCGCACGGTGAGCGCCGTGGGGCCGTTCGACGCCGAGGAGATCCGCGCCCACCTCCCCGCACTGGCTGCCCAGTAGCCTGACCTCAATGTTCAAGGTCGGCGTGGTCGGGGCCGGCGGTCGCATGGGCCAGGAGGTCTGCCGGGCCGTCACCGCTGCGCCCGACATGGAGTTGGTGGCCGCGGTGGACCCCGCGCACGTCGGGGGCGAGGCCTGCGGCCGCACCATCGTGGGCGAGGTCAACGCACTGGGTGACCTGGGGACCGAGGTCGTGGTCGACTTCACCATGGCCGAGGCGGTCCGCCACAACATGCCCCACTACGCGCACCAAGGGATCCACGCCGTCATCGGCACCACCGGGCTCTCCGCCGGCGACCTGGCCGCGCTGGAGGGTTACTTCGGAGGGGCCGGTCCGAACGCCATGGTGGCGGCCAACTTCGCCGTGGGCGCGGTCCTGTTGATGCACTTCGCCAAGCTGGCTGCTCCGCACATGGACGGGGTCGAGGTCATTGAGTTGCACCACGGGGCCAAGCGCGACGCCCCCTCGGGCACCGCGCTGCACACGGCCCGGGCCATCGCAGAGGGCCGGGAGGCCGCGGGCAGCGCCGCCCTGCCGGCCGATCCCACGACCGACCACGTCCTGGCCGGGGCGCGTGGGGCCACGGGCCCCGGTGGCGTGCACATCCACTCGGTGCGCCTGCCCGGACTGGTGGCGCACGAGGAGGTCATCTTCGGCGCCCCCGGGCAGAGCCTGAGCTTGCGCCACGACTCGTACGACCGGGTTTCGTTCATGCCTGGCGTGCTGCTGGCGGTGCGCTCGGTGGGGGACCGGCCCGGGGTGACGGTCGGGCTCGAGGCGTTGCTCGGGCTGTGAACCCCGAGGTGCGCGAGCGCCTGCTGCAGGCGACCTACGACTGCGTGGCCCGCTGGGGATTGGCCAAGACCACGGTGGAGGACGCCGCGCGCGAGGCGGGCGTGTCGAGGGCCACGGTCTACCGCTACTTCCCCGGGGGTCGCGACGAACTGATCTCCGCCGTGGTCGGCTGGGAGTTCGCCCGCTTCTTCCTCCGCCTCTACGAGGAAGTGCACGGTGCGGAGACGCTCGAGGAGGTGATGGAGCGCGGGCTGATGTTCGCGCACCGCTCCATGGTGGAGCACGTGGTGCTGCAGCGGATTCTGGTCACCGAGCCCGACGTGTTGCTGCCCCGCCTCACCGTCGAGGCCGACCAGACCCACACCTTGATCGCCGGCTTCCTCTCGCCCTACCTGATCCGCCACGGGATGTCGGAGGGGACCGATCTCGACCTGGCCGCTGACTTCCTGGCCCGCATGGTGCTCTCCTACATCGGCTCGCCCGGCCGCTGGGACCTCGACGACCCCGCGCAGGTCGCCCTCCTGGTCCGCTCCGAGCTGTTGGCCGGCATCCGGTGACGGACCCGGCCGTACAACCCGCCGCCCCGCCGGCATGTGGGCGCCACCCGGACCGGCCCGCCTCGGTGCTCTGCGCCCACTGCAACCGCCCCATCTGCACCGATTGCATGATCCAGGCCCCGGTGGGCTGGCAGTGCCCCGACTGCACGCGGGAGGGCTCCAAGCGTTCACGCCAGGTGGCGGCCTTCACGCGGACCAGCCCCGGCCGGAGCGGCGTGGTCGGGTCGACCAACCCGACGCCGATCGTGCTGACCATCATTGGCGATCAACGTCGTCGTGTTCTTCCTCGAGCGATTCGGCACCGACGCCAGCGTCATCGACCGCTTCGGGTTGTGGCCCTACGGCGTGCACGCGCACAGCCAGTACTACCGGGCGTTCACCGCCATGTGGCTCCACGCCGACTTCCTCCACATCGCGGGCAACATGCTCGCCCTCCTGATCGTCGGGCCCGCGCTCGAGGTGCAGTTGGGCAAGGTGCGCTTCGTCGCCCTCTATCTCATCGCCGGACTGGGCGGCAGCGTCGCCTCCTACCTGCTGAGCCCGCCCTACGTGGTGGGGATCGGGGCGTCGGGGGCCATCATGGGCGTGATGGGGGCCTACGTGGTCCTCGGGATGCGCCGCCGCCTGCCCATCGCACCGGTGGTCGCCCTGATCGTGCTCAACCTACTGATCGGGTTCTCCGGCAACATCGACTGGCGGGCCCACCTGGGTGGCCTGGCCACAGGCGCCACGCTGGCCTATCATCTACGACGCCGCCGGCCGCCTGCGCGACCACCAGGCCGAGCTGGCCCTGACCGTCGGGGGCAGCCTGGTCGTCCTCGGCCTCCTGGCCCTGCTCCTCACCGCGGTCGCGCCGGGCCACGTGAACTGGAGTTGAGCCGGGGCCGCCGGTGGTTGACACTGAGACAAAATCCGCCATACTGTTTCATGAGTGGGTGCGCGAACGGCCAGGTCTGATGCCCCGAACGGGGGGCGAAACGGGGAGATCCGGCACCTCGGCGCGGACGACCGCTCCTCGACCCGGGTCCGCATCGTCGACGGGGCCCTCCGCTGCCTGGCCCGCCAGGGCGTGGCCAAGAGCACGGTCGACGACATCGCCCGGGAGGCCGGGCTGTCCCGGGCCACCGTCTACCGGACGTTCCCGACGGGCAAGGACGGCATTCTGGGCGCGGTGGTCGAGACCGAGGTCGCCCGCCTCTTCTCCTCGCTGGCCGTCGTCATGGGTGAGGCACACGATCTCGAGGACGTCCTCGTCGCCGGCATCGTCGAGGCGGCCCGCCGGCTTTCCTCGCACGAGGCGCTCGCCTACCTGCTCGAGCACGAGCCGGGGCTCGTGCTGCCCCATTTGACCTTTGCCCGGCTCGACCAGATTCTGCTGGCCATCGGCGACCTGGCCGCGCCGTTCTTCGGGCGTTGGCTCGACCCCGAGCAGGCTTCACGGGCGGCCGAATGGGCCGGGCGCATCGTCCTGGCCTACACGCCTGACCGCAACCCGACGGCCGACCTCACCGATCCCGAGGAGACACGGGCGCTCGTGCGCGCCTTCGTCCTGCCCGGGGTCCTGGCCCTTCGCCTGGAAGCGGCCAGTGCTGACGATTCTCTTCCCAACCGACAACTCATCAAGGGGGCAGTGCAATGACCACGGTCGACGACGACCAGACGATGCGATCCAACGAGGAGCTCATCGGGCGCGAGAACATCAACGACCTCGAAGCCGTGCTCAACTTCGTCGGCCAGTACGACGTCGAGGGCTTCCATCGCGTCCCCGATCTCTGCCCGGCCGAGTTCACCTGGGATTACGAGAAGGGCGCCAAGCCGCAGCTCGACAGGCTCTACGAGAAAGCCAAGAAGGCGCAGTGGAACGCCTCGACCGACCTGGACTGGTCGATCGAGGTCGACCAGGAGCAGGTGGTCATCGCCAACGCCGAGGCCAACCCGTCGCAGATGAACTGGGACGAGGCCGCCATCGCCGGCACGGTGCTCGAGAAGTGGGACGACAAGCGATTCATTGAGTTCGGGATCCAGAACCAGAACTGGCTGCTGTCCCAGTTCATGCACGGCGAGCAGGGCGCCCTCCTCTGCACCGCCAAGATCGTCGAGACCGTGCCGTGGATCGACGCCAAGTACTACGCGGCCACGCAGGTCATGGACGAGGCTCGTCACGTCGAGGTGTTCTCGCGCTATCTCGACACCAAGCTGTCGGGCCACTATCCGATGAACGCCCACCTCGGCCTGCTGCTCGACGACATCGTGGCCGACTCGCGCTGGGACATGACGTACCTCGGCATGCAAATCATGGTCGAAGGCCTGGCCCTGGCCGCCTTCGGCTTCATCCACATGATGACGACCGAGCCCCTGCTGAAGAAGCTGCTGCGTTACGTGATGGCCGACGAGGCCCGTCACGTCGCCTTCGGCGTGCTGAGTCTGCAGGAGTACTACCAAGAGCTCAACGCGGCGGAGCTGCGCGAGCGCCAGGAGTTCGCCTTCGAGGCCGCCATCCGGATGAAGGACCGCCTGGTGATGCAGGAGGTCTGGGAGCGCATGGAGGTGCCGACCCCGGACGTGATCAAGCTCATGGCGGCCGCTCCCGAGCGCGACGACTTCCAGATCCTCCTCTTCTCCAAGATCGTGCCCAACCTCAAGAAGCTCGGCCTGCTCGACGCGGCCGACGGCTGGCTGCGCCAGAAGTTCACCGAAATGGGTGCGATCGCCTTCGAGAACCTGACCGACTCCACCCAGGACGAGGACGCCTTCGCCGACGGTTCCCCCGCCGAGCGCCAGGTCGCCTGAGTCCAGACGTCGTCACTGGTAGCCTGAAGGGGCCATGAGCCCCCTGCAGGACGCGCCAAGGTTCGGGCGGGTGATCACCGCAATGGTCACGCCGTTCGACGAGCGCGGCGCTCTCGACCTGCCGGCCGCAACAGAGCTGGCGCGCTGGCTGGCGGCCCACGGGAGTGACGGCCTGGTCCTCAGTGGCTCCACAGGTGAGGGCTCGGTCCTCAGCGACGACGAGAAGGTCGACCTCTGGCGCGCTGTCGCCGGAGCGGTGACCATCCCGGTCGTGGCCGGGACGGGGTCCAACGACACCGAGCATTCCATCGCCTTGACGCGCCGGGCCACCGAGTGCGGCCTCGACGGCGTGCTGGTGGTGACGCCGTACTACAACCGGCCCTCGCAGGCCGGCATCTTCGAGCACTTCCGCGTCGTGGCCGAGGCCGCGGGGGACCTGCCCGTCATGCTCTATGACATTCCGATCCGCACCGGCCGCCGGATCGAGACGGCGACCATGCTGCGGCTGGCCCGCGAGGTGCCCAACATCGTGGCCCTCAAGGACGCGGCGGGCGACGCGCCCACCACGGCCCACCTGGTGGCCCAGGCGCCGGCCGGCTTCGAGGTCTACAGCGGCGACGACAACATGACGCTGCCTCTCCTCGCGGTGGGGGCGATCGGGGTCGTCAGCGTGGCCGCCCACTGGGTGGGCCGGCAGTTCCGCGCCGTGCTCGACGCCTTCGTGGCGGGCGACCTCGCCACGGCGCTGGCCGGCCACACCGAACTGCTCGACTCGTTCGACTTCGAGTCGAGCGCCGACTACCCCAACCCGCTGCCGGCCAAGGCCGCCATGCGGGCGCTGGGCCTGCGCGTCGGCCAGTGCCGTCTGCCCATGGGCGAGGCCTCGCCCGAACTGGACGCCCAGGCGGCGAAGATCCTGGCGGCCCTGGGCGAGCCGGTGGTCACGGTGCCTTCGCTTGGCTGATCGCAAGAAGCCGAAGCCCGTCCGCGTCGTCTTCCTTGGCGGTCTGGGGGAGATCGGCCGCAACTGCGCCTGTATAGAGGTCGACAGCCGGATCATCATCCTCGACTGCGGCATCATGTTCCCGGACCCCGACATGCCCGGTATCGACCTGGTGCTGCCCGAGTTCACCTACCTGCACGACCGCCGGGACCGGGTCGACGGGATCGTCCTGACCCACGGGCACGAGGACCACACCGGCGGCCTGGCCTACCTGCTGCGCGAACTGCAGGCACCGATCTACGGCTCCGAGCTCACGGTCGGGCTGGCCCGGCACCGGGTCGAGGAGGCCGGACTGGCCGACCGCACCCGCTTCGTGCCGGTCCGCGACGGCGAGACGGTCGACGTCGGCGGGGTCGGCGTGGAGTTCATCCCCGTCACCCACTCGGTCCCCGAGGCGATGGCCATCGCGTTCCACACCCCCCAGGGTGTGATCCTGCACTCGGGCGACTTCAAGCTCGACCTCCAACCGGTGGACGGGCGGCGCACCGACCTCTCGCGCATGGGCGAGCTCGCTCGTACCGAGGGGATCCGGCTCCTGCTCTCGGACTCGACCAACGCCGAGGAGCCGGGCTTCACCGAGTCCGAGTCGAGCGTCGGGGTCACGCTGCGCCGCGTGTTCGCCGCGCACGCCGGCAAGCGCATGGTGGTGGCCTGCTTCGCCAGCCACATGCACCGGGTGCAGCAGATCATCGACGCTGCCGTGGCCAACGGGCGCAAGGTGGCCACGCTCGGGCGCTCCATGGGCAAGAACGTGGAGCTCGGGCAACGGCTCGGCATCATCAGCATTCCCGACGGCATGCACGTCGACATTGAGGACGTCGACACGGTGCCGGCGGGGGAGATGTGTGTCATCTCCACGGGCTCGCAGGGTGAGCCGATGTCGGCCCTGTCCCTCATGGCCACGGGTGACAACAAGTGGCTGCACATCGACAAGGACGACGTGGTGGTGATCAGTGCCCACCCCATCCCCGGTAACGAGTGGTCGGTGGGCCGGGTGATCGACGACCTGTACCACCGGGGCGCCGAGGTCGTGCACTCGGGCGCCGAGGCGGTGCACGTGAGCGGCCATGCCCGTCAGGGCGAGCTGCGGACCCTCATCGCCGTCACCACACCCGAGTGCTTCGTGCCCGTGCACGGCGAGTTCCGTCACATGGTGCACCACGCCCGTCTGGCGCTCTCCATGGGGATCGACCCGGCCAATGTGCTGCTCTGCGAGGACGGCGACGTCATCCAACTCGACCAGAAGGGCATCCAGCGCGACGGCCGGGTGCCGGCCGGCTACGTCTACGTGGACGGGACGGTGGGCGACATTGAGCACGGCGTGCTCCGCGACCGCCAGAAGCTGGCCGAAGAGGGCGTGGTCATGGTGGTGGTCACCGTCGACAAGCAGAAGCGCACGCTGAGCTGCCCGCCGGTGGTCGAGACTCGGGGCTGGGTCTACGCGCCCGAAGCCGAGGAGTTGCTGGAGGAAGCCAGCCAGGTGGTGGGGGCGGCCGTCACCCAGGCCCTGCGTGACGGGGCCCACGACATTGAGGTGCTGAGCCGCCACACCCGCAAGGCCCTGGGCAAGTTCGTGGGGGAGCGCACCCGGCGCCGGCCGATGATCGTCCCCGTGGTGTTGATGGTCTGAGGGGTCGCGGCGCTGGTCAGCTGCAATGGGGGTCCAGTACCGTAACGGGCGTGACCGATCCGAAGAGCCCGCCCACGGTGTGGCGGGTGGAGGAGTCGGTGCGCCGCCTGGCGGTCTACGTCGCCCTCCTCTTCGTCTTCGTGGCGGCCCTCTTGACCGCCATCGGCATCAATGTGGACGGAGCGATCATCCTCTGGGTCATGGCCATCGCCGTGATGCTGGGCATGTGGCGCTGGTACCTCGTCCCCTACGTGGCCCTGAACGCCGAGGACCTCGAGGTGCAGGGCGTCTTGTCCCTGCGTTCGGTCGGCTACGGCTCCATCAGCGATGTGAGCCCGGGACCCACGGGGCTCAAGGTGGAGACGGCCAAGGAGGGCTCCATCCTGATCTGGGCCATTCAGAAGTCGAAGGTGGCCGAGTGGCTGCACAGGGATACCCGGGCCGACCAGGTGGCGGCGGCGATCATGGAACGGGTGGCGCTGGCTTCGGCCTGAAACGCCGCGAGCGCGGGCAATCGCTCAGGCCGACTCCGAGCTCGCCACGAACTCCACCAGCGCCCCCACCCGATTGCTGACCACCGCGTCGGCGCCCCAGCCCAGCACCCGCTCCATGTCGGCGGCTTCGTCGACCGTCCAGGTGGAGACCAGCCGTCCCGCCTCGTGCACCGCCGCCGCCCCGGCCTCGCTCAACAGGCCGAACCACGGGTTCCAATATTCGGCGCCCAGTTCGTCAAGCAGGGCCAGCGGCGGATCCGAACCGTCCGTCCAGGTGAGCCCGAGGCGGGCCTCGCCCGAGAGCGAGCGCAGCTCGCGCAGCGCCGGCACGTTGCCCGTCACGAAGAGCGAGCGCTCTAGCGCGTCGGCCGCCAGCACGTGCTCGAGCGCACCCGCCACGACCTCGCGCCGGGTGAAGTCGACCATCAGCGGGACCGGCACGGCTTCGAGCACCTGGCGCAGGGACGGCATGCGCACGTCACCGTCCCCGATCCGGGCCACCTCGGCCCAGTCGAGGTCGCCCACCGACGCGTCGACGCCCCACAGGCGTTCGAGGGTCTGGTCGTGCAGCACCACGATCTCGCCGTCGCGGGTGCGGCGCAGGTCGATCTCGACCCAATCCGCCCCCAGGCCAAGCGCCGCCGCGAAGGCACCGAGTGTGTTCTCGCGGTGCCCGACGGGCTCGCCGCGGTGGGCGATGGTGATCGGACGCCCCATCGGGCCGGGCTACGCGTCGCCGGCGTAGACGGGCCCGGCCACGTTGGCGATGATCTGGTTGAGCGCCGGCGCAATCAGGTCGTCCACCGCCGCCTCGGTGATGTGCACCCCGTCGCTGCCGCGGGCCACGATGCCGTCGACCGTCGAGGCGTACTGCCCGCCCGGGTCGAGCACCGTGAAGAGATCGTCGATGGAGACGTACGGGAAGGTCGAGGCCACCGTCTGCACCATCTGGTTGTAGAGGTCGACGATGTCGTTCGGTGTCCCGTCGGCGAAGTAGGGCGACGTCGAGAGGATCACCGCCCCCCCGTCGGAGTGGGCGATCTGCACGGCCTCCTCGAGGTTGGAGAGGATGAAGGCGTAGTAGTCGGAGTCGGCCAGCGTCTCGTAGCGGCCGTCGAAGAGACGGTCTTGGCTCTCCCAGTAGCCCGTCTGGATCACCGTGACGTCGGGGTGGTAGCGCGAGACGGACCACTGTTCCTGCTCGGCCCAGAGCGCGCAGGCGGGCGGGTTGTCGTAGGGCGCCGTCTTGCCCCACGGGATGGTGAGTGCCCCGTTGGTGAAGCCACACCCCGACTCCGCGCCGTTCTCGACACCGTAGGGTGGGAAGGTCGTGGCCACGTAGTAGCTCTCGAACCAGGCCAGCGAATCTCCGGCGAAGTCGACCCTGAGCCCGCCCTGGTGCGCCGCCTGCGGACCGAGCACGTTGTTGATGATCGCCACCTCCGGCGCGATCTGCGGGGAGATCTGCGGTGGGTAGAGCGGTGGGTGTTCGGGAGAGGGCGCGCTGCCCGAGAACTGCGCGTCGCCGAAGGTGAACACGCCGCCGTCCGCCGCCACCATCCAGTAGCCGCCGCCGTCCGGAGTGGCCGCCATGCCCACGATCGGTTCCGCCAGCGCGATGCTCCCGGTCGAGCCGAAGAACTGCGCGTCGCCGAAGGAGAAGATGCCTCCGTCGGAGGCCACCATCCAGTAGCCGTTCCCGTCCGTCGTCGCTGCCATGCCGACGATGGGTTTGTTGAGGGCCACCGAACCGGTCGAGCCGAAGAACTGTGCGTCGCCGAACGAGAAGATGCCGCCGTCGGAGGCCACCAGCCAGTACCCGTTGCCGTCCGGCGTCGAGGCCATGCCCACGATCGGCTTGTTGAGGGTCATGCCGCCGGTCGAGCCGAAGAACTGCGCGTCGCCGAAGGAGAAGATGCCGCCGTCGGAGGCCACCTCCCAGTAGCCCTGACCGTCGGGCGTGGCCGCCATGCCGACGATGGGCTTGTTCAACGCTCGCCCGCCCATCGAACCGAAGAACTGCGCGTCGCCGAAGGAGAAGATGCCACCGTCGGAGGCCACCATCCAGTAACCGCCCTCGGGAACGGCCGCCCCGCCCACGATGGGTTTGGCCAGGGTCAGCCCCAGCGCGTCGCCGGCGTAGCCGGCGCCCCCGAACGTCATGATCCCGCCCGCGGCGTCTATGAGCCCGTACCCTCCCGGGCTCCGCGCGTCGGAGGCCGGCGCCGCTGCCGCCTCGGAGCGGCCACCCGACCCGCCCGGGCCAGGACCGGCCACGATCATCAGAGCGACCAGGAGCGTCAAGGGCACCACGATGCTGATCGTGCGGATCGTCCGCACCCTCCAACCGCTCGCACCGCTCATGTGGCCCCGATTGTACGAAGGCCCCGCCGGCGCAGCGGCGCGGCCGGGGTCCTGCCTAGAGCAGGGACAGCTGCTCGCCGCCGGGTTCGGGTCCCGGGTCAGCCGGCTGAGCCGTCGCCGGCGCCGGGTGGTGACCGGTGGAGCGGGAGCGCACACCCCGGTAGCGATCCCTGCCCGGTCACGCCGCAGCGCAGCGCCGCCTCCCGCACCACGCCCTCGATGCGGCTGCGCTCGTCGTCGGGTTGGTAGGCGCTGCGCCGGAAGCGCACCCGGTGCACCCCGACCAGGTCAGGTCGGACGCTCTCGAGCCAGTCGAAGTAGTGGCCCCGCACCGTGCCCCGCAGGTGCAGCGCCACCCCGGTCACCGAGACCGCGCCGGCCGCCGCGCACGCCTCGACCACCTCGCGCAGCTGGTCCTCGCGGTCGGACAGTCCAGGCAGCACGGGCGCCACCAGCACGCCGCAGCGGATGCCCATGTCGGTGAGGCGGCGCAACGCGTCCACCCGCCGGTCCGGCGGGGGAGTGCCGGGCTCGGTCGCCTTCCACACGTCCCGGTCGAGCGTCCCGATGGAGAACGACACCCCCACGTCGGTGCGCTCCGCGGCCGCCGCCAGCAGCGCGGCGTCGCGCAGGATCAGGGTGGACTTGGTCAGGATGCTGAACGGGTTCCTCGCTCCGCTCAGCGTCTCGACGACGCCCCGGGTGAGGTGGTACTTGCCCTCGGCATGCTGGTACGGGTCGGTGTTGGTCCCCATCGCGATGTGCTCGCCGCTTCCACTTGGGCGAGCGCAGCTCGGCCCGGAGCCGCTCCACTGCGTTGACCTTCACCACGATCTTGGTTCGAAATCGGTCCCGATACCCAGCCCGAGGTAGTCGTGGGTGGGCCGGGCGAAGCAGTACACGCAGGCGTGGCTGCAGCCTCGATACGCGTTGATCGTGTGCCGGAACGGCATCCGGCTCTCCGGCGGCACCGTGTTGATGATGCTGCGGGCGTTCACGTGGAGGAACTCCATCCCGGCGTAGGCGCCCTTCCCGACGTGGCGCTCGGCCACCTGCTCGTCGGGGAAGAGCCGGCCGCCCTCCTCGCTCTCCGCCGTCGTCCACCGGAGTGCCATCTGTCCTACGATAGCGAACATATGTTCGTAATTCAACGGCTGGGGTGTCCCCAAAAACGGCCTGGTCAACCCGTAAACTCGATTGCACTGTGGTGACCAAGACCCGCGGAGGGGCCTCGACGCGCGCGCCCGCCAAGTCAGCAGCGAAGAAGCCGGCCAGCCGGGCCAAAGCGGCCGGGTCGAGGACGGCCGGGACCAGGTCGACCCGGTCGGCGAAGGCCCCGCCCGCCGCGCCCACCGTTCTGGCGGGTGCAGTCGCGCGACCTGTGGGCCGTCGGTCTGGTCACCCTCGGCGTACTGCTGGCCCTGGCCCTGTGGGGCGGCCAGCTCGGTCCGATCGGCCACGGGGTCGACTCGGGACTCGGGCTGCGTGGCCGGCTGGGTGCGCGTCCTGCTCCCCGTCGTGGTGGCCGGCTGCCGGCGGCGCGCTGCTGATCGACCGCAGCGACCCCGACGACCCCGACCAGGTCGAGAGCACCGACCCCTGGCGCCTCGGCGTCGGCATCGTGCTCGGCGTGCTCGGCATCTGCGGGCTGGCCGAGTTGGCCCACCTGCCGACGTTCTCGTCGCCCAATGCGACCCTCCAGCGCGGCGGCGGCTGGCTCGGTGTGCTGGCGGGCCGACCGCTGCACGCCGGCTTGGGCACCGCCGGCGCCGCCATCTTCCTGGTCGCCGTCATCTTCGTGGCCGTCCTGATCGCCACCGGCATCCCATTGGCCTCGGTCTTCCGGGGCCTGCGCACCGGGGCCTCGGCCGCGGGACGCGGCGCCCTGGCCGTCTGGCGGGGCAAGCCGCTGGTCGCCGGTCCCTACGATGCCGCCCTGGCCGACGAGGAGCCGGCCTCGCCGCCACCGGTGTCACCCTTCGCCGAGGTCGGACCGCCTCTCGAACCCGATCCGGTCGACGACAGCGACATCGACATCCCGCTCCCCGCGCCCGCCCCCGAGGTCGAACCCGAACCGGAACCGGTCGAGCCGGCAGCCGTGCCCGCCGTGGCCCATCGCCCAGGCGGCTGGACGCTGCCGCCGGCGTCGCTCCTCCACGAGTCCAAGAAGATGGAGCAGGACCAGAAGCAGACCGACGCCGCCGGGGTGGAACTGGTGCGAGCGCTGGCCGCCCACGGCGTCGAGACCCGCCTGGTCGGCGCCCGGGTGGGCCCGACGGTGACCCGCTTCGAGCTCGAGCTCGGACCCGGCGTCAAGGTGGCCCGCGTGACCAGCCTGTCCAAGGACATCGCCTACGCCATGGCCTCGCCCGACGTGCGCATCCTCGCCCCCATCCCGGGCAAGTCGGCCATCGGCGTCGAGGTGCCCAACCGCACCCGCCAACTCGTGGCGCTGGCCGACATCCTCAACTCCAAAGAGGCCCGCCTCACCCCGGCCAGCCCTCCGCTCGAAGTCGCCATGGGTCGCGACATCGCCGGCCGTGCGGTCATGGTCAACCTGGCCGAGATGCCCCACGTGCTCATCTCGGGCGCCACCGGATCGGGCAAGTCCTCCTGCATGAACTCGATCATCACGTCGATCCTCATGCGCCAGGATCCCGAGAGCGCCAAAATGATCCTGATCGACCCCAAGCGGGTCGAGCTGGGCCAGTACGAGGGGCTGCCCCACCTCCTGAACCCGGTCGTCACCAACCCGAAGCAGGCGGCCAACGCCCTGGCGTGGGCGGTCAGGGAGATGGAGCGCCGCTACGACTTGTTGGCCCAGAACGGATGTCGCGACATCGCGGGCTACAACCAGCTGGTCGACGACGGCCTCGTCGCCATGCCGCCCGACGACCGGCGCCGCATCCGCGACACGGCGGCCAAGGTGCTGGGCGAGGACCACCCAGCCGTCGAAGAGCTCGACGAGCCCGAGGCGGAGGCCGAGCAGCGGCTTCCCGTCATCCTGGTCGTGGTCGACGAGCTCAACGACCTGATGATGGTGGCCGCCCGCGACGTCGAGGACTCCATCGTGCGCATCGCCCAGATGGCCCGTGCCGTCGGCATCCACCTGATCATCGCCACCCAGCGACCCTCGGTCGACGTGATCACGGGCGTCATCAAGGCCAACGTCCCGAGCCGCATGGCCTTCGCCGTCTCGACCCTGATGGACAGCCGGGTGATTCTCGACCAACCCGGCGCCGAGCGCCTGGTCGGCAAGGGGGACATGCTCCTCCTCGAGGCGTCCTCCAACGTGCTGCGCCGGCTGCAGGCTCCGTGGGTCTCGGAGGAGGAGGTGCGCGCCGTCGTGGCCCACTGGAAGAGCCAGGGCGGGACGACCGAGCCGGTGGTGGCCATCAGCGCCGTCGACATGACATCCTCGAGCAGTGACGGGATGGGGGACGACGACGACGAGCTGCTCAAGCAGGCCCGCGACCTCGTCGTGCGCTCGCAGCTCGGCTCGACCTCCATGCTCCAGCGCAAGCTGCGGGTCGGGCTTCGCCCGGGCCGGGCGCCTCATGGACCTTCTCGAGCAAGCCGGTGTGGTCGGTCCCAGCGAGGGCTCCAAGGCGCGAGCCGTGCTGATGACCCCCGACGAGCTCGACGGCCTCAACGGGAGGTGAGCGAAGAAGGCGCGTCGCCCCTCATGGTGGCGCCGTTCACCCTCGAGTCGTTGCGCCAGGCCGATGTCGGCCGCGTCCGCACCGCCACCGCCGCCGCCACCGCCGCCTCCCGCGACACGCCGGGAGCGCCGCGAGGACGGGTCGCATCGTCGCAGCCGCCGCCGCGGCCGACGTGGGCTCGTCGTCCTGCTCGTGCTCGTCCTGCTCGTCGCGGCGGCCGGTCTCTTCGCCGCCGTCCGCCTGAGTGCGCCCGATCCGGCACCGACCGTCACCTCGGTGCTCGACCGCACGGTCGACGTGCAGTCGGGATCCGTCAGCTTGCCCTGGCCGACGACCGGCCAGGCCGCCGTCGCCATCCCCTCCGTCGGCGTCGACCTGGCCTCGGCGCCCGGAGAAGGCGGCAGCCGGTCGCCAGCCTGACCAAGCTCATGACGGCGTACGTGATCCTGCGCGACCACCCGCTGAAGATGGGCCAGCTCGGTCCCTCCATCACCGTCACCCAGGCCGACGTGAACGACTACGACGAGGACACCGTCTCGGACAACTCCAACGCGCAGGTGGCCGTCGGGGAGCAGATCCCCGAGATCCAGGTGCTCGGTGGTCTCCTCATCCACTCCGCCGACAACTACGCCGACCTGTTGGCCCGGTGGGACGCCGGGAGTGAGACCGCCTTCGTCGCCAAGATGAACGCGGACGCGGCGAAGCTCGGGATGACGCAGTCGCATTTCGCCGATCCGAGCGGCGTCGCCGCCGGGTCGGAGTCGACGCCCTACGACCTGTTGAAGGTGGCGGCACTGGACATGACCAATCCCGTGTTCGCATCGCTGGTGCAGCAGTCCTCCATCACGCTGCCGGTGGCCGGGACCATCTCCACCTACACGCCGCTCCTCGGTGTCGACGGCGTCATCGGGGTGAAGTCCGGCTTCACCACGGCCGCCGGCGGGTGCGACGTCCTCGCGGTCAGGCGCCAGGTCCACGGGGTGTCCACGCTCCTGCTGGCCGCCGTCACCGGCCAGCAGGGGCCCGACGGTGCTGGCCCAGGCCGGTCTGCACGGCCTGGCGCTGGTGACCGCCATGGCGCCGATGGTCGGCGCCATGCCCGTGCTGCACCAGGGTCAGGTCGTGGCCCACGTCACCGAGGACGGCAAGACGGTGCAGGCCCGCGGCTCCGAAACGGTCTCGCTGCTCACGTGGCCCGGCGCCAAGGCCACCATGGTGTTTCATCCCGCCGCCCACCTGACCGATCGGGCGCGCCGCGGCGCGGTGGTGGGCACGGCGGAGGTGACGCTCGGCACGCAGCACGCGTCGGTGCCGGTGCGCTTGGCACAGGACGTCCCGCAGCCCACCATGCTCCAGCGCCTGTTCTGAACGCGTAGCCTGACCGCCGTGCGCGCCCGGGCCCCCGCCTCGTCGGCCAACCTCGGTCCCGGCTTCGACACCCTGGCCGTCGCCCTCGACTGCTACGTCAGCGTCGAGGTCGAGCCGGCCGATGCGCTGCGCGTGCACTCCGAAGGCGAGGGAGCCGGTCTCTTCGACGACGCCTCGCACCTGGCCGCCCGCGTCGTCACCGAGGTGCTGGGTCACGATCGCGTCGCCGTCACGGTGCGCTCGCAGATCCCGGTCGCCCGCGGCCTGGGTTCCTCCGCTGCGTTGGCCGCGGCCGCCGCGGCGGCCGCGGGGGCCGACGACCCCTTCGCCATTGCGGCCGCCTACGACGGGCACCCCGAGAACGCGGCGGCCAGCGTGTTCGGCGGCCTGCTGGCCGCGACCACGGTCGAGGGCATCGCCGCTGCACGCGCCGCTGCCGCTGGCCGAGGACCTGGCCTTCGTCGCCTTGGTGCCCGAGCGCGACCTGGCCACCCCCGAAGCCCGGGGCGTGCTCCCCGACACGCTCAGCCGCGGCGACGCCGTCTTCAATCTCGGCCGCATGGGCCTGCTGGTCGGCCGGGCTGGCCGATCCGGCGCACCTGCGTCGCCGCCGCCACCGAGGACCGCATCCACCAGCCGGCCCGCACGGCCCTGTTCCCCGAAGCGCCCGGACTGCTCGACGCTCTCGTCGAGGCCGGCGCGCTGGCCGCCTGCTGGTCGGGTGCCGGCCCCACCCTCATCGGCTTCGTCACCCGCGAGCGCCAGGAGCAGGTGCGCGCCGGCGCCGCAGGCCGCGCTGGCCGCGTCGGGCGTGCCGGGACGGGTGATCGCGCTGGCAGCCGATCGGCGCGGCCTCGTCTACGGGGACGAGGCGGTCGTCGATCTCTGAGCGGGCGGACGCGCTCAGGCCAGGCCGGGCGTGACGGGATGGCGCGCGTCGTGCTCCGACGTGTCGGCGGAGAGACGGTGCACGTCCGCCAGGCCGGCCCAGACGGCAAGCAGCGCGAACGCGAGCGTGCCGAAGGCATCGACCGCGTGGTTTCCCGGGCGGACCGCCACGAAGAAGGCGGCACCGGCGCACCAGGCGAGCGAGCGGTAGGGGGAGCGCCGGGCGACGAGGTCCAGCAAGAAGAAGAGGACGCTGGGCGCGAGCAGGTAGTAGGGGAACACGACCGACTCGAAGACGAGCCGACCGCTGACGCAGGCCAGCCCGAGGGCCACCAGCGCATCGGGCCGGCGAGCCAGGGGCCACGCCGGGAGAGCGCCCACAGGCAGACCGCGACGGCGAAGAGGACGGGAGCGTCGCGGGCCACCGCCGAGGCCACCGTGCCCGAGACGCCGGAGAGGGTCAGCACCGTGGCGCCCGAGACGGCACCGCCCGCGCTGAACCCACTGAAGTTCTCGAGCGTGGCCCGCGGCGCGGAGACCAAGAACGGGAGCAGGCCGGCGGCCGCCACCACGACGGTCGCTGACGCCGAGGCGCAGCCGGGAGCCGGCTCCGGGAGCGACGGCGAGGGCGGGGAGGACCAGCAGGATGGCGAACTGCTTGGTGAGGATGGCCAGGCCGAAGAGCGCGCCGGCGACGACCCAGCGCCGTCGCAGCGTCTGCGCCAGCGGCGGCCAGAGCCAGGCCCAGGCTGACGATGTCCTGGGGGTGGAAGAGCTGGACGATGGCGCTGCTCGCCGCGGGCAGGAAGGCGAGGAACGCGAACAGGGCAGCCAGCGCGCGCCGGGGAGTCCGCGTCGGCGGCACGCAGCAGCGACCAGGCACCGCCGGCCAAGACCAGCCACCCGAGGACGCCCAGCAGACCCTGGGCCCGATACCAGTTCGGCAACGCGTTCGGTGTGTTGCCGGAGGCGGCGTTCCCGCAATTCGTCGTCCTGGCCGGTTCCGCCCCGGGCATCGGCGCCGAGGTCGCGCTGGATCCAGGCCGCGCCGGTTCGGAGTGAGGCACCAGGTTGGCGATCCGACCAGCGAGGGGAAGGCCGGCGACGAAGGGAGAGGCTAAGAGGGGATAGCCGGGCGGATTGGGCAGCCCGTCGTTTGCCGCTGCGGCGTGCAGTTGGCCCGCGGCCAGCGGCCGATGTGACCTCGGTGAGCGGCGTCGTGTCGCCGCCCGGCGGCGGCCCCTGACGGGCCACGACGATGGCGACGTAACAGGCCGCCGCCCCCACGAGCAGAAGCAGCCCGAGGAGCGTGCGGCGCGTCATGGCGCCCATCGTGACCCGTGTGCGATCGGGTCACCATAGCGACGCCCCTGCTGCTGGGAGAGCCGTCGCTCGGCCCTTCGGCCGAATGCTGGGTGCCGCGACCTCATGGAAAACTGTGCGGGGGAGGGCCATTGCCGATCGTCGACAACGGATACGAAGCTGGCCGTGGACCTGCCTGACGTGGGCGTCGCGTCGCCTCTGGCGACCGACGCCCCGAGTTCGACTGCGGCCGAGGAGAACCATCGCGCGGCCGAGGCCGGCGCGATCGCCCGTCCGGGCTCGGCCACGCTCGCCGCCATCGTCGTCGGCATGGTGGCCGCCGGCATCTACCGCCGCGGTGCTTTCTACCCGTCCGACGCGTTCGGCGTGGCCGTGGTGTCGGGCGTCCTCTCGGTCATTGCGCTGGTGCGCTTCCGGGACCGGTTGTCCCTTGCGGCAACGGCGACCGTCGGCGGGCTGGCCCTCTGGTGGTTCGTGCGATCCGAGTCCGTGCATCGCCCGGCGGCCTTCCTGCCGCTCGGAGCGTCCATGCTCGGCTTTCTCGCCGCCTGGCTGGTGGTCAAGGCCCTCGACGACCACGACCGTGGTCGCGTCGCGCTCGCCCTCGTCGCCGTGGCGGCGGTGACGGCCGCCGTCGGAATCGTCGGAGTGCTCTGGCGGATCGATCCACTGGCCCAACACGTTGGCGCGTACTGGCAGCTGGCGACGTGGCTCACCCTCCCCGGGGCCGCGGCCGCCCTGCTCGCAGTGGCGCTGGTCCTGGCCTTGGCTCTCGATCTCCGCCAACCGTTCCAGCGGATCGCGCTCTGCCTCTTGGTCGGCCGCATTCATCGGGACGCAGAGCCATTGGGCCTTGCTCGCCCTGGCGGCCGGTGCGGTTGTCGTCCCGCTCGGCCCGCTGGCGCGCGGCCTGGTGGCCGCTGGCCATGGGTGTGCTGGCCGGCATCGTCGTCGTGGCGTCGGCGTCCGGTCACCTCGGGTCCTGGCCGTCGACCCTGTTGGCCGCGGCGATCGTGGGCGCAGCCGCCCTGCGCTCGCAGCGGGGCCGTGCGATCCCCACGGGAGCCGCGGTCGTGGCCCTCGTCGTGGTGGCGGCTGGGGTGGCGGTGCTCCTGCTCCGGCCGCCGGGGATCTCCGGGCCCAGCCGAGCCGCCCAGCCAGGGCCAGACGCTCTCGTGGTCGGCGTCGGCGCACAGCTGGCGCATCGTCCATCACCGGAGGCGTCGGTCCGGCGATCGTCCACGCGTCGGCCCAGCCGGTGGATCGCTATCCCGGCCTGACGCCCGACACCTATCTGACCGTCCTGGCCGACGGCGGGGTGATCGGTGCGGCGCTCCTCGTCGGCGGCGTCGGCGACCGCCGCCTGGGGGTGCCGGCGGCGCGACACGTTGACGTCGTGCGCGGCCGGAGCCGCGGTGGCCTTCGCCGTGGCCGGGGCCGTCAGCCCGGCCTGGGAGTTGCCGGCCGTCGCCGTCCTCGGGGGCTGCATGGTCGGTCTGGCCACGCGGCCGCCCGGTCGTCCTGCCGCGAGCCCGGGTCCGGCCGCCGAGCCAGACGAGCTGGCGGGCGCTCTGGCGTGGGGACTGGCGGTGGTTGCCCTCGTCGTGGTCCAGACCTCGGTCGGGTTCGCCCGCGACGCCGGCGGCGGGCTGGCCGTTGCGCAGAGCAACGCGCCGCCTCCGACCGCGACACCGTCGGCACCGGCCCGCTACATCCTCACGGGGCCCGACGTCACCGATCCCTACATGCTCGAATGGCACGGGACCTACTACATCTACACGAGCGAGGGCACGAGCGCGTTGAACGTGCCCGTGCGGACCGGACCGAAGCCTGGACGCTGGGGGCCGCCGAGCGATGCCCTGCCCCGCCTCCCGAGCTGGGCCGAAGGGGGACTCACGTGGGCGCCCGACGTCCACCAGGTGGCCGGTGGGTGGGCGCTCTACTTCAGCGCTCTGCTGCGCGGCTCGAACCCCCAGATCCATTGCATCGGGGCGGCCTACGGCTCGTCGCCGCTCGGTCCGTTCGTCGCCTCCGCTCATCCCTTCGTCTGCCAGCTCGATCACCGCGGCTCCATCGACCCCCGCGTGTTCGTCGACGGCACGCGTCTCGTGCTGCTGTGGAAGTCCGACGACAACGCCAACCCGTACGTGCGCCGGCCCGGATCAGAACGGCAACACCGGGATCTACTCCCAGGGGCTCAGCGCCGACGGCCGGGAGTTGATCGGCCAGCCGGTCAAGATCCTGGGACCCGGTCAGTCCTGGGAGGGGACGATCGTCGAGGCGCCCGACATGGTCGAGGCCTGGGGCACGTACTGGCTGTTCTTCTCGGCCAACTGGTACTACTCGGCCTCCTACGGGATCGGGGTGGCCGCCTGCGAGACACCCTTCGGCCCGTGTTCGGACGTCGAGCCCGAAGCCCTTCATCGGTTCGAACCGCCAAGGGCTGGGACCGGGGGAGGAATCCGTCTTCGAGAAGGGCACCAACGTCTACCTGGTCTACAACCCGTTCCGGGCCGACGATCCCGGCCCGGTGATTCCCCGCCCCGCAGTGATGGCCCGGGTCGGCTTCACACCCGAAGGGCCCTATCTGGCTGCACCCTGACTGCACACAGCCACGCGAGGACGTGGTCCGAGCTTGCGTCCTCCAACCCGGGTAGAGTCACGAACGCGTTTCACCCGATCGGGAGAAAGCGGGGGGCGGGATGAAGAAGATCTGGCAACCTCGAGCACGCATGGCGATCATCGCCGCCGCGAGCTTCGTCCTATTGGTGACGGTGCTTCCGCAAATCGGATCGAGCATCGGTCTCACCTCGTTGGCCAACCGGATCGTGGGCAACGAATCCTGCGTCGGGAGCGGTAGTTCCGGATCGAGCGGGAGCTCGAGCATGTGCTGCTCTGGCAGCTCGGGAAGCTCCGGCAGCTCGAGCTCGACGGGGCAGTGCGGCATGGGCACCGTGACGGGCACAGTTACGGTGACCGGCGCGCCGAAGAAGTTCACGCCCGCCTACCTCGGCGCCGGCGCCTGTCCCACCACCACCCCACCGAATGAGGCGTGCAGCGATCCGCAGTACGCCTTGGCCACAACCAACGGCGTCTACCGGCTGAGCCTCAGTCCGGGTACCTGGCACGTGGACGGCTTCTACGAGAACGGGCCCTACGGAGGTGTGTTCCTCGGTCCTGCCGTGACCGTCACCGTGACCGGGGGCGAAACGGTGCAGCAGAACCTGACCGTTCCGTACAAGAAGCCTGCGTCCTTGCACGGCACCATCACCATCAAGAACGTGCCGGCCGTCGATCCGGTCGAGCAAGCCGCAGATCCTGCTCTGCCCTTCCTTCGCGCCCTTCAACGGTGGCACTCCGTCCATCGCCTGCGTGCACGGCTACGGCGGAAACGGGGGCGGAGGCGGCACCACGACGACGATCATCGTTGGGAGCGCCGCGGCGACGAGCGCGGCGAAAGGCACTACCTTCACAGCCTCGTATTCGTTGACCGGACTGCCTCCGATCACCTGGACGGCGTATCCGGGCTACTGCGCGCAGTCGGGTTGCGGCTTCAACGCCAAGAACGGTGTGAAGTTCACCCTCAGTCCCGGCGGAAGCAGCACCGTCAACGTCAGCACCAACTTCTTGTTGCCCGGTGAGTCCCTTCTCACCGGCACGGTCAGCGTCACGGGAGCGCCCAGCGGCTTCTCCGACGAGGTCGGGGTCACCGCCTGCCCCCAGGGAGGCCAGAGCGGCACGTCGTTCTGCCAGACGTTCTACGGCTTCTCGGGGAACGGCTACGCCATGGTCCTCGAACGCCGGGCAGTGGAGTGTGAAGGGCTTCTACCTGGCCGCACCGTACGACAATGCGGTCGACGGACCGACGCAGCTGGTGACCCTGGTCAAGAAGAAGACGACCAATCTCTATCTGAGCGTTCCCTACCAGGTGCCGGGTACTGCGACCGGCAGCATCACCGTCGCCGGGATCCCCGCGGGGGTCAAGGTCGAGTCGTACACCGTCCTGGCCTGCCCGTCGAGCGAACCGTGGCACGGTGGAGTTCCCGCACCCGAATGCGTCAGTGAGTACTCGGGCCCGGGCGGATACGGCTACGGAGCGGCCGACCGTGGTCAGGCGAAGAGCGCCAACGCGGCCGCCAACCCGCCGGCCGGTTTCGCCGGAGCGGCCAAGAACCCGATCAACAAGTACTCCTTGCCAACCCTCACCCCGGGAACGTGGCTGCTCTATGCCGGCTACGAGACCGCGTTGGGCTCGGCGACGAACATGACGGGCACGTCGGTCGGGATCACGTCGGGCAAGACGACGACACAGAACCTGACCGTGCGCTACAAGCAACCGACGCAAGGAGCGGTGACGGGCACGGTCACGGTGATCGGCGCGCCGAGCAACGGCTTCGATGCCGGCGTCTTCGCCTGTTCGGGACTGCCGACCGCCAAGTCGTGTCCGGGCCAGGTCGCCGCGTTCGCCGAGCAGAACGGGAGCTACACCACATTGCTGGCTCCCGGGACGTGGTGGCTCGAGGGCTTCGTCGACGTCTTCGGCGGCTCGGGTGCAAACCAATCGACTCTCACCGGCGAAGAAGGTCGTGCTGCACGGCTGGCGCTGAACTCACCAAGAACTTCACGGTCACCGTCGGCGCGTCCTGAGCGTCCGCTCCGCCGGGTCGGCGGCGTTTCAGCCGAGGTCGGCCTGCACCTTGGCCACGGCGGCCTGGAGCGACGAGATGGCGTTGTTGACGTTGAACGTGTTGAGGACCTGGTCGTAGTTGGCCTGGTTCGGCTGGGCGTCGCCCAGGATCTCCATGCTGTTGGCCAGCAGCTGAGCCGAGTTGCGTGCGGCCGTGACGTCGGCGGCCTTGGCCCCGTCGCTGGCTCCGGCGGCCAGCTTGTTGGCGTAGTCGTGGATCTGGCCTCCGAGTGTCCGGTCCGCCGCCTCGACGCAGACAACCGGACTCGACTGGCTCTTGCAGGCGTTCACGCTCGAGAGGTACGTGGTCAGGTCGCCGAGGATGGTGGCGTCGTTCTTCTCGAGCTGGGCCGAGCTGGTCACCGAGTTGCCCTGGGTACCCGACCCGGCCGTCACCGGGTGCCCGGGACCCGAGCCGCAGGCGGCCAGCGCCACCGGCACGACGGAGAGGGCCCACCAGGCGTGGCGGGGCCGCTTCGGACGGAACATGGTGGGGAATCGTAGGCCGCCTGGTTCCGTAGACTTCGGCGGTGGCGCAGAGCTATTTCATCCGCACGTTCGGGTGCCAAATGAACGAACACGACTCGGAGCGGCTGGCCGGGCTCCTGGTGGCAGACGGCATGGAGGCCGCCCCCTCCATGGAGGAGGCCGATGTCGTCGTCCTCAACACCTGCTGCATCAGGGAGAACGCAGACCAGCGGCTCTACGGCACGCTCGGGCGTCTCAAGGAGCTGGTCGATGCCCGACCCGGCCTCCAGATCGCCGTGGGCGGCTGCCTGGCCCAGAAGGACCGCGAACTGATCCAGGAGAAGGTGGGCTGGGTCGACGTCGTCTTCGGGACGCACAACCTCACCAGTGCACCCGATCTCTTGCGCCGGTCCCGCACCGAGGGTCCCGTGATGGAGATCCTCGATGCGCCGGCGCCCGAATCGGCAACCAATCCCTTGCTCGGTCCGGCGGCGGTGCGCGAACTGCCCTATGCAGCCTGGGTGAACATCCAGACCGGTTGCGACAACTCGTGCTGCGTTCTGCATCGTGCCCTCGGTGCGTGGGCCCGAGGTGAGCCGGCCGCTCGACGACATCGTGGCCGAGGTGGATCTGCTGGCCCAGCGCGGCGTGACCGAGGTGACGCTGCTCGGGCAGAACGTGAACTCCTATGGGCGCGATCTCACGAAGCGCCGCCCTCTGTTCGCCGAGCTTCTCCGAGCCGTGGGTGCGGTCGACGGCATCGGGCGCGTCCGCTTCACCAGCCCACATCCGAAGGACCTCCGACCCGAGACGATCGAGGCCATGGCGGAGACCCCCGAGGTCTGCGAGCAACTCCACCTGCCCCTGCAGTCGGGCAGCGACGACGTCCTGCGAGCCATGCGGCGCGGCTACACGGCGCAGCGCTACCTCGAAAGACTGGCCGCGGCCCGGGCCGCCATCGACGACCTGGCGGTCACGACCGACATCATCGTGGGCTTCCCCGGCGAGAGCGCCGCAGGACTTCGAGCGGACGCTCGAGGTCTGCGCCGAGGCCGCCTACGACAGCGCGTTCACGTTCATCTTCTCGCCCAGGCCCGGCACTCGGGCGGCCGACATGGAGGCGACCTTCGTCCCTGCCGACGTCATCGCGGAACGCTTCGAGCGGCTGAAGACGGTGATCGACCGTTCGGCGCTGGCCCGCCACCAAGCGTCGCGTGGGCCGATGCGAGGAGGTCCTCGTCGAAGGGTGTGAGCCGCCGCGACGAGGCCATGCTGGCCGGGCGCACGAGGCAGGGCAAGCTCATCCACTTCGCCGCGGTCGGTGCGGCGCCGGCACCCGGCGCACTGGCCCGGGTCACCGTGACGGCGGGACATCCCCATCACCTCTCCGGCCGGCTCGAGGAGGTGACGGCGCGCCCGCGCTATCGCGTGCGCATCCCGGTGGCGAGCGCTTGACCGCAGTCGCGCTGGTCGGCGTGACCGCCTCGGGCAAGTCGGCCGCGGCGCTCGCGTTGGCAATGCGGCGGGGCGACACCGAATTGGTCTCCGTCGATTCCATGTGCGTCTACCGGGGGATGGACATCGGGACGTCGAAGCCGGACGCGGCGGCCCGTGCCGCCGTGCCCCACCACCTGCTCGACCTGGTCGACCCCGACCAGGACTTCGCGGTGACCGACTTCCAGGCCGCGGCGCGTCGGGCCCTGGACGACATCGCGGACCGTGGCCGGCACGCCGTGCTCGTCGGTGGCACCGGGCTGTACCTGCGGGCCGTGGTCGACCACCTCGAGATCCCGGGCCGCTTCCCCGAGGTGGCGGCGGCCCTCGAGGCGGAGCTCGACGACGGCCGGGCGCAGACCGGCCGATCTCCACGCCCGGCTGGCCGCGCTCGACCCGGTGGCGGCCAGCCGGATGGAGCCCACCAACCGGCGCCGGGTGGTGCGGGCGCTCGAGGTGACGCTGGGCGCCGGCCGCCCGTTCTCCGACTTCGGGCCCGGGCTCGAGGCCTACCCGGCCGACGGCATCGCCCAGATCGGGATCCACCTCGACCCCCACGAGGTGGACGGCGCATCGAGGACCGCTTCGCCGCCATGGTGGCCGCCGGCCTGCTCGACGAGGTGCGCGCCCTGGTCGCCCGCCCCGGGGGGATGTCGCGCACGGCGCGCCAGGCCCTGGGCTACAAGGAGCTGCTGGCCCACGTCGAGGACGGTGTCCCGCTCGAGGCCTGCCTGGAGGAGGCGGTCCGCCGCACCCGCCAGTTTGCCCGCCGCCAGGCCGCCTGGTTCCGTCGGGATCCTCGCATCACGTGGGCCAGGGACGGCTGACGAGGCCGAGGACCTGGTGGACCGGGCCCTCGCCGTGCACGGCTGAGCGGTGTGGCCTGCGACAATGGAGGGGTGCACGCCACCAAGCACGAGGGCGCGGGCAACGACTTCCTCGTCGTCCTCGATCCCGACGACCGCCTCAGACTCTCGGTGGCCCAGGTCCGTCTCCTGGCCGATCGCCGTCGCGGCATCGGGGCCGACGGGATCATCCGTGTCGGCCCAGGGCGCGAGGGCGCCGACCTCTCCATGCAGCTGCACAACGCGGACGGGGGAGAGGCCGAAATGAGCGGCAACGGCATCCGCTGTCTGGCCCAGGCCGCGGTGGACGCCGGGCTGGTGCGCCCGCCCCGCTTCACGGTGGCCACCGGAGGAGGGGTGCGCACTATCGACTACGCAGTCGGTGCCGCTCCAGGTTGGGCCACGGCCCGCGTGGACATGGGACCGGCGCGGCTCGGCCCGGACCAGCCCCAGGAGTTCGAGGATCGACGGGTCCGTACGGTCGACGTCGGGAACCCGCACCTCGTGCTGCTCGGACCCGACACGGGTTCGGTCGACATCGCCGAGTTGGGCCCCAAGCTCCAGGCGACTTTCAACGGTGGCATCAACGTGGAATGGATCACGCTCGTGCAGGACGACGAGGGCGACCTCCTCGACTTCCGCGTCTGGGAGCGCGGGGTGGGCGAGACGCTGGCCTGCGGCACCGGCAGCGTGGCCGCCGCCGCGGCGGCACGCAGCTGGGGCGTCGTCGACGGTGCGGCGCCCGATCCGGGTGCGCAACCCGGGCGGCACGCTCGAGGTCACGCTCGGCGCCGAGGGGGAGACCACCCTTCTCGCCGGTCCCGTGCGCAAGGTGGCCGACGTGGACATCCATCCCGGAATGCTCTCTTGAGCAATCTGCTGCCCGGGACGCTCATCGAGCGGACGTTTCGGGAGCGCATCATCCTCGTGGGCGTGGTATTTCCCGGGCTCACCGCCGAGATGGTCGACGAGCAGCTCGACGAGCTGGCCCAATTGGTCGACAGCGCAGGAGCCGATGTGGTCGGCCGCGTCGTGCAGCGTCGTGATGCTCCGGACCCGGCGACGTTCGTGGGGCGCGGCAAGGCGGAGGAGATCGCCGCGCTGAGCCAAAGTCTCGATGCCGACACCGTCGTCTTCGACGACGAGTTGAGCCCGGCCCAGCACCGCAACCTGGAGAAGCTGTTCGGGCGGACGGCGATCGACCGCACCGCCGTGATCCTCGACATCTTCGCCCAGAACGCCCGCAGCCCAGAAGGCAAGGCGCAGGTCGAGTTGGCGATCCTGCGCTACCGGCTGCCCCGGTTGCGCGGGCGCGGGGCGTCGCTCAGCCAGCAAGCGGGTGGCATCGGGACCAGGGGCCCCGGGGAGACCCAGCTCGAGGTGGACCGCCGCCGATTGGTGCGCCGCATGCACCGCCTCGAGTCCGATCTGCGTGACGTGGAGCGGACCCGCGTCCTGCAGCGGCAGAGCCGGGCCCGCGGCCGGCACCGCGAGTTGGCCTTGGTCGGGTACACCAACGCCGGGAAGTCGACCCTGCTCAACCAGCTCACAGGAGCCGGCGTCCCCGCTCAGAACCGCCTCTTCGTGACGCTCGACCCGCGCACCCGACAACTGCAGCTCCCCGGTGGTGAGACCGTCCTGGTGACCGACACGGTGGGCTTCGTACGCAAGCTGCCGCACGAGCTGGTCGAGGCGTTCCGCTCGACCCTCGACTCCGTGCACCTGGCCGATCTGGTCGTCCACGTGGTCGACGGCACAGCGGTGAACGCCGAGGGCCAGATGGCGGCTGTCCACGAGGTGCTCAGGGAGATCGGTGCGGCCGACGTCCCCGAACTGGTCGTGATCAACAAGGCCGATGCGGCGCCTGACGAGGCCAAAGCGTTGGCGCACGCCCACGAGGGCGCCGTGCTCATTTCCGCCCGGACCGGCCAGGGCATCGACGACCTGCTGCGCGTGGTGGCCGACCGCCTGCGCGGTTCGGACCGGGTGGTGGAGCTGGTGGTGCCGTGGTCACGAGGCGACGTCCTGGCCGCCATCCACCGCGAGGGCGAGGTGGTGGCCCAGCGCGACGGGGATGAGTCCGCCACGCTGCAGGTCGTGCTGGACGACGTCGGGCGGGCTCGGTTCGCGGAGTTCGTCAGCTCGTGACGTTCCGCCTGCCTCCCTACCCCTACGACCGCCTCGACGGCTTGGCCAAGCTGGCCGAGGCCCATCCGGGTGGCATGGTCGACTGCTCCATCGGAACGCCCTACGACCCGCCGCTGCCTGCCGTGGTCGAGGCCCTGGCCACCTCGGGCACCGAGCGCGGCTATCCCGCATCGGCCGGCAGTCCGCAGCTGCGCCACGCGGCGGCCGCCTGGCTGGCAGCGCCGCTTCGGCATCGGTGAGCTTCCGGTGACGTCGCTCGCGGCCTGCGTCGGCACCAAGGAACTGGTGGCGTCGGTGCCCCACATCCTGCGCCTGCGCCAGCCCGACCGCGACACCGTGCTGTACCCCGCCATCTCGTACCCGACCTACGCGATGGGAGCCGAGTTGGCCGGGTGCCGCGCCGTGGCCGTGCCAGCCGCGCCGGGCCGCACCGGGGGCCTCGACCTCGAATCGATCGATCCGGACGACGCCGCTCGCGCGCTGGTGCTCTGGTCCAACTCGCCCTCGAACCCGACCGGTGGCCTCGGTGATCTCGGTGCCGAGGCGGCCTGGGGTAGGGAGCGGGGCGTTCCGGTCTTCTCGGACGAGTGCTACGCCGAGTTCACCTGGGACGGCCCGCCGCGCTCGATGCTCGAGTTCGGCACCTTCGGTGTCGTGGCCGTGCACTCGCTGTCGAAGCGGTCCAACCTGGCCGGCGTCCGGGTGGGTTTCTACGCCGGTGACGCCGAGCTGGTCGAGTTCCTCCGGGCAGTGCGTCAGCACGCCGGCCTGATGGTCCCCGGTCCGGCGCAGGCGGCCGGTGTTGCCGCCCTGTCCGACGACGAGCACGTGCGTGCGCCAGCGGGAGCGCTACCTCGAGCGCCTGCGACTACCTGGCCGGGGTCCTGACCGCCTACGGCTGCCCGACCGTCGCTCCCCGAGGGCGGGTTCTATCTGTGGGTGCCCGTGCCCGCCGGGCGCTGGGCCGATGCCTGGGCCATGGCCGAGGCGCTGGCCCGCGACGGGGGCATCCTGGTCAGCCCGGGCGACCTCTACGGCGCCGACGGTGCCGGCCACGTGCGCATCGCCGTCGTGCAGCCACTGGAGCGCCTGGCCCTGGTCGGGGAGCGTCTGGGCGCGGCGGCCGGTGCCTGAGGCGGGCCGGGTGGGCTCGCGGGTGCCTGGCTAAGGTGCGGCATGGCTGATCTCCAGGCGAGCATCGAGGAACTGTGGGAGCGCCGCGACGAGCTGTCGCCGGCGGACGCCGACGCGGCGGCACTGGTCGAGGAGGCCATTGAGCTGCTCGACACGGGACAGGCCCGGGTGGCCGAGGTCGATCCCGCCACCGACGAGGTCGTCGTGCACGAGTGGCTCAAGAAGTCGATCCTGATGCTCTTCTCGCTGCGCGGCATGGAGACGATCGAGCACGGCCCGTTCGAGTACGCCGACAAGCTCCCCCTCAAGCACGGCTTCGCCGAGGCGGGCGTGCGGGCGCTGCCCGGAGCGTCGGCCCGCTGGGGTTCTTTCCTCGGACGCGGCGTCGTGCTGATGCCCTCGTACGTGAACATCGGCGCCTACGTGGGCGCCGGCACCATGGTCGACACCTGGGCCACCGTGGCCTCGTGCGGCCAGATCGGTGAGCGGGTGCACCTCTCGGGCGGCGTCGGCATCGGCGGCGTGCTCGAGCCGCCCAACGCCGTCCCGGTCGTGGTGGAGGACGATGCGTTCGTGGGCAGCCGATGCATGGTGACCGGCGGGGCCCGGGTGGGCCGGGGCGCCGTGCTCGGTGCCGGCAGCTTCCTCGATCCGTCGATCCCCGTCATCGATGCCGAGACGGGCGAGGAGATCTCGCGCGGCGTCGTACCGCCCTGGTGCGTCGCCATCCGGGCCAGCCGTCGGCGCGAGTACCCCGGTGGCGAGTTCTTCGTGCCGTGCGTCCTCGTGATCAAGCGGCTGACCGAAGGTGACCGCCACGACAAGGCGCAGCTCAACGCCGTGCTGCGCGACCACGGAGCGAGCACCTGACGATGGCGGTGCCGGGCGACCTTCTGGCGGCGACGGCCGAGCTCGTGGCGATCCCTTCGGTGAGCCATGACGAGGCGGCGATCGCCACGCGTCGTGGAGAAGGCGCTCGCGCCCTGCTCCGACGCTGACGGTCGAGCGCGTCGGCGACAACGTGGTGGCCCGTACGGAGCTGGGGCGGTCCCAGCGCCTGGTCCTGGCCGGCCACCTCGACACCGTGCCGCCCAACGACAACGCCCGGCCGCGCCTCGACGGCGACACCCTCTGGGGCGTCGGCTCCTCGGACATGAAGGGCGGGCTGGCCGTCATGCTCGACCTGGCCACCACCGTGACCGAGCCCGGCGTCGACGTCACCTGGTGCTTCTACGCCCGCGAGGAGATCGGCCGGGCGGACAGCGGCCTGCTCCAGCTCTGGAACGAGCGTCCCGACCTGCTGGCCGGCGACGCCGCCATCTTGGGCGAGCCCACCTGCGCGCTGGTCGAGGCCGGCTGTCAGGGCACGCTGCGGGTGCGCATCACGCTCAAGGGCGTGCGGGCCCACACGGCGCGGCCGTTCACCGGGCGCAACGCCATCCATCGACTCGGTGCGCTGATCGGCGCCGTGGCCGACTGGGGCGGGCGCGAGGTCGTGCTCGACGGCTGCACCTACGCCGAGCAGCTGCAAGCCGTGGCGGTCGAGGGGGGAGTGGCCGGCAACGTCGTGCCCGACCGGGCCACCGTCGTCCTCAATCACCGCTACGCCCCCGATCGCCAGGCCGCTCGAGGCCGAGGCGTTCGTCCGCCAGCTGGTCGACCCGTTCCTCGAGCCCGAAGACGAGTGGGAGCTGATCGACGCCGGGGATGGCGCGCCGCCCTCGCTCGGCCATCCGCTGCTCGCCGCCCTGGTGGAGAAGAGCGGCGCGGCCCCGAAGGCAAAGGTCGGCTGGACCGACGTGGCCTCCTTCTGGGAGCACGGGGTGCCGGCGGCGAACTTCGGCCCGGGTGATCCGTTGCTGGCCCACCATCCCGAAGAGCGGGTGACCCGGGATCAGCTCGAGCAGACCCGCAGGGTGCTGGCCGGGGTCATCGCCTGACAGTCGCGGGCCACCGGGCCTGTTGGCCCTAACGTCTGCCCGATGCCACCCTCACTCTCGGTCGTCTTGCTCGGGACGGGCAACCCGCTTCCCGATGCCAACCGGGCCGGCGCCGCCACCCTGGTCCGGGCCGGCGCCAGGCAATTCCTGGTCGATGCCGGGCGCGGCGTCTGCATGCGCCTCGTGGCCGCCGGCGTGCTCCCGGTCATGCTCGAAGGGGTGTTCCTCACCCACCTGCACAGCGACCACATCTGCGACCTGAACGACGTCATCACCACCCACTGGATCATGAGCGGCCAACCCGGCAGGCTCGACGTGGCCGGACCGCCCGGCACGCAACAGGTGGTGGACGGCGCGCTGGCCATGCTGGCGCCCGACGTGTCCTACCGAGTGGCCCATCACGCAGGACCTGACCTGGGAGCCCGACGTGGGCGTCCGCGAACTCGGGCCGGGAGTGGTTCTCGACACGGGCGACGTGCGCATCGTGGCCGCGGCCACCGATCACCGACCGGTCGAACCCACGCTTGGCCTACCGCTTCGAGCACGACGGTCGCTCGGTCGTCCTGGCCGGCGACACCGTCCCGTGCCCCGGTCTCGACGAGTTGCTGGTCGGGGCCGACGTCTACGTCCAGACGGTGTTGCGCGACGACCTGGTGCGCCTGGTCCCCATGCAGCGCTTCGTCGACACCATCGACTACCACTCCACCGTCGAGCAGGCCGCACAGACCGCGGCCCGGGCCGGCGTGGGCACGCTCGTCCTGACCCACCAGGTGCCGACGCCGCCGCCCGGCGCCGCCGAGGAGTGGATCGCCCTGGCCGCAGCCCACTTCGACGGGCACGATCGTCTTCGGGGAGGACCTGATCGAAATCTGACCGCGCCGTCGGTTGCCGCCCGCCGACCGGACGGGCCCGTCTACTTCACGACGATGGTCCCCATCATGTACTGGTGGATGTTGCAGATGTAGTGGTAGGTGCCGGGCTTGGTCGGCGCGGTGAACGTCTTGGTCTGGTTCGCTCCGATGTCGCCGGTGTTGAACTGGCCACCGGTCGCCGTCAGCGTGTGCGTGACCGAGTCCTTGTTGGTGACGCTGACCGTGGCGCCCGGTGCCACGCTGGCCGCCATCGGGTCGAACATGAAGTTCGAGATCGTGATGGCCGAGGTCTGCCTTGGCCGAGCCCGATGAACTCGGCGAGCCGCGACGTACTCGGAGCGGCCGACCCGGACCCCGAACCGCCGCTGCTACAGGCGGCCAGGAGCAGGGCGGCCGCAACCACCAGTCCGACCGCCCCGCCCCTGCACCACCTTCCCCGGGACTCCGCATCGCTCAGGCCGCCTGGCTCGTCGGGTTGAAGGCGAGCGGCGTGCCCGAGGCACGTCTGCGCCCCCGGGTACTTGCCCAGCACGTAGTAGAGGACAGCGATGTGCTGCATCTCGACCGGTTGGATCGACGACGACAGCGCGATGGCCGCACTGCTCTTCAGCTTCGCCGTCTCGGCCTGGTAGGTCTGGGCCGCGATGGTCTCGAGCGTCAGGGCCAGCTCGGCCAGTCCCGTCACGTCGGTCACCTTGGCGAAGTCCGACTGCACCGTCGGGGTGAGCTTCGGGTTGGTCACCGTCACCGGCGCCTTGCCGTGCGACTTGAGGACCGCGTTCCAGGCTTCGGCGTGCTGCTGGTGCTGGCCCTTGACCGTCGTGGCGAAGGTGGCCACCGCCGGAGGGACCGTGCCCAGCTTGCCTGCGGCCGCCGCGCTGAGCCCGGCCGTGTAGGCGAAGACGGCCAGGTTCTCCAGGCTGGCCGCCACCGCGGCCACCGCCAGGTCTCCGCTCAGACCCGCCGGCGGGAAGGCGGCTCGCGGCCAGGCGGCGCGTCGACGCGCCGGCCACGCCGCTCAGCCCGCTCAGGGCGGGCGTGCCGACCGCGACCAGGGCGGCGCCACCGGCGACGGCGGCTCCCGCGCCGAGCAGGAAGGTCCGCCGGCTGCTGCCGCGCATCGCTTCCGTGGCGTCGACGCATGAGCGGGCATCGCCCTGGTCGTGGTGGAGCTGGTCCAGCTCGCTCGTCAGGGCGTCGAGTTCGTACTCGCTGCCCTCGAAGTTCGTGCTGTGGTCGGTGCTCACTTGACGGCTCCTTGCCGCGCCGGGGCGGCGCTGTTGGTCGGGTAGAAGGCGTGGGGGAAGCCGACGCTGCCGGCCGCCGCCGGGAGGGCGGCGGCGGTGCCGGGCGCCAGTGAAATCAGCTGGGGTGCGCCGGCCATCAGCAGGGCCTGCACGGCGAGGAGCACCGAGACGTGCTGCGCCTCGATCCCCATGACGCTGGCGAAGAGGGCCTTGTTCTTCACCTTCGTGGCCAGCACCGTGTCCTTGATGTAGGTCTCGGCCGCGATGTTCTCCAGCTCCATGGCCAGTCCGACGACGCCGAGGGCTCCTTGGCTTGCGCTGACCCCGTTCAGGCTGGCCACGGCCTTGTTGACCACGGGGACGAAGGCCGGGTCCGGCTTGGACTGGGTCTTGCCCCCGAGCGACCGGGCGGCCGCGTTGAAGGCGTCGCCGTGCTGGACGTGCTGACCCATCGTGACCTGGGCGAACTTGGTCACCACCGGGTTGGCCGCCGACCCGCCGATGTAGGGCAGGGTCAGCGCCGTCTTGTAGGTGGCCACGGCCAGGTTCTCGATGGAGGCCGCCGTCTGGAGGATCTGGACGTCGGTCGAGCTGGCCGCCGCGGCGGAGGACGCCAGGACGCCGACCAGGGCGGCACCACCGGCCGCGCCGAGCAGCGTTGCCTTGGAGAAGCTCGAAGACAGAGCGGCCGCGATGTGTCGGCGTGGAAGGCGCGGTTGGCCTCGACGTCGCTCGTCGCCCGATCCCTGGCCCGCCTCGACGATCTCGTCGAGCGCGTCGCGTGTCGGCCGCAGCGCATCCGCTTGCAGATCTTGTGACTCTTCGAGCAACTCGGAGAGCGCTCGGGGATCTCCCGTCATGTGACCTCCTCAGTCAGTGGGTTGCCTCTTGTTCGGAGGCATCCACGACGTGGATGTCGAAAACGGTTGCTCTACGGTGTCGCCGCCGAGCTGCGCGCAGGCCTGCGTGAGCAGATGCAGGTTGTGCTGCCCGGGCAGTCGGTCGACGCGGCGATCGATCCGCTCGAGCATCTCGCGACCCTTCTCACCGTCGAAGAGGTAGCGCACCAGGAACCCGACCTCGTCCTTGGGCATGACGCCCGAACCCACCGGTCGCCACAAGCGCTTCAGCGCGGCGCGGGTCAAGCGGCGCGCCTTGGGGCTGTCCTCGAGGCGCCGCGTCGCCTCCGACGCGTAGAAGTCGATGTGCCCACCCTCTTGCTTCATGATGCGCCGCAGGAGCTCGCGCAAGGTGGGGTGGTTCGGCCTTCTCGGACAGGCGCGCGTAGCCGGCTTGCGTCGTCCACTCGTTGATGGCACCCCAGGTCATGTGGAGCGCAATGAAGGCGCGTCCCGAGAAGGCGGCCAGGCCGATCGTGCTCATGGTGGTCATGGCCTCGTGGCGGCGGCGCCGGTGGCGCAGTTCGGCGATCCGCGGTGCGCCCGCCTCCTCGCCGTGCGCCTCGAGGACGCGTCCGATGGCCTCGCCGTGCCACATCTCCTCGAAGACCCAGCAGGAGAGGAACGAGGTGATCTCGGGCTCCTGGTGCGCGGGCGTCAGCAGCAGGTCGCGCAGGTAGCAGACCGTGTGGTGCTCCACGTCGTGCATGTAGCGCAGCGTGCGCAGGTCGTCGGGGGCGAGGGGGTGGACGCGGAAATCGTCGAAGTCGATCCCGTCCAGGTCCAGCCTGCCGGCCCGGTTCTTGTAGGAATCAAGTGTCGTTCGCATAACGCCTACTATTCGGAACACAGGCTACGCCCGGATGGGGGGAATTACATCCACCGTGTCGAGCGGTGCCGAACAACACCTATATGCCGGACTTTGAGAAGGTCAGCGATGCCCAGCTCGTCACCGCCATCGCCCGCTTCAGCGAGGTGGCGCTGGCCGAGGTGTACCGGCGCCACGGCGGGGCCGTCTTCGGTCTGGCCAAACGGGTGATGGGGAACGCCACCGAGGCCGAGGACGTCACCCAGGAGATCTTCCTCCGGCTGTGGAACCAGCCCGATCGCTTCGACGCGGCCCGGGGCTCGCTGCGCTCCTTCCTGCTGGCCCAGGCGCACGGCCGTGCCGTCGACGCCATCCGCTCGTCGAACTCGCGCCGCCGCCGCGAGGCCCGCGACGCCTTCGACACCGCTCGCTCCTCCTATGACATGCAGCACGAGGTCTGGGACATGGCCGTGGCCGATCAGGTCTCGACCGCCATGGGGTCCTTGCCCGTCGAGGAGCGGCGGGCCATCGAGCTCGCCTACTACGACGGGCGCACCTACCGCGAGGTGGCCCGGCTGCTCGGGCAACCCGAGGGGACGGTCAAGAGCCGCATCCGCAACGGCATGCGTCGCATGCGCGCCGTCTTGGTGGACGCCGGCGTCAAGGGGGTGGAGGCGTGATCTCGCACGAGGAGGCCAGCGAGCTGCTGGGTGCCTACGCGCTCCACGCCGTCGACGTCGACGAGGTGACCGAGGTCGAGGAGCACCTCGACACCTGTCCGCGCTGTCGGGCCGAGCTCGACGGGTTGCGCGAGGTGGCGGGTGCCCTGGGCAACTCGGTCGAGGAACCGCCCGACGGCTTGTGGTCGGGCATCGTCAGCCGGCTGCCCGAGCGCCACGAGAGTACGGAGCAGGTGCCGCCCGATGCCGCACCTGGGCGGTCCGGAGCCGTCACCCTTCCGCGCCCCGGCCACCACGCCGCGCCGCACGCGCAGCCGGGGCGCCGTCGCCACGGTCGCGGCCTTCGCCGTGGCCGCCGCTGCCGTGGCCGTCGTCCTCGGCATCGGCCTGGTGCAGGCCAATCACAAGGTCTCGAACCTCCAGCAGGCGGCCGGCCACCAGGCCGGCGCCACGGTGGCCGCCGCCCTCGCAGACCCCGGGTCACCAGGTGGTCGATCTCGACTCCACCACCCACCGCCAGCTGGCCGAATTCGTGGTGGTGCCCGACGGGCGGGGCTTCCTGGTCTCGTCCCGCCTGCCCAAGCTGCACTCGGGCAGCACCTACCAGCTCTGGGGGATCGTGGGCAACCAGGCGATCTCGCTGGGGTTGCTCGGGCGCGGCGCCCGAGGCAGGCCACGCTTCACCATGGCCGGGTCCGTCCAGCCCATGCAGCTCAGCATCACGGCCGAACCCGCCGGCGGCTCCGTCGTCCCCACGACCTCCATCGTCGCCACCGGGACTGTCTGACCCTCGACCCAGCTGTTAGCTTCGCCTCCCATGTCCGAGGAACCCAAGAAGCGACGCCCCATCGAAATCGGTGCCGAGGCCGAACCGATCAAGCTCGGCTCCATGCTGCTCACGGTGGTGGAGCCCCACCGCGGGCACGAGGTGGCCTACAACCGCTGGTACGAGCGCGACCACTTCTACTCGGGCTGCATGGTCGGTCCCTACAACTTCGCCGGGCGGCGCTGGGTGGCCACGTCCGACCTCAAGGCTCTGCGCGACCCCGATCCCTCGGCCATCACGGGCGAGCCCGACCGCGGGTCCTACGTCGCCCTCTACTGGGTGCTCGACGGCTACTTCGACGTCTGGAACCGTTGGGCCCTGCGCCAGGTCAACGCGTTGCACGCCGCCGGGCCGCATGTTCCAAGAGCGCGACCACGTGCACACGTTGCTCTACCACTACGCGTGGGAGCACCGGCGCGATCCCGACGGTGTCCCGGTGGAGCTGGCGCTCGACCACCCCTACCGCGGCCTGGTGGCCGAGTTCATCGACGCCGCCGACGGCGTGTCCAACGAGGACCTCTGGGCCTGGCTGCGCAACGAGCACCTGCCCGGCGCTCCTGCCCGGGACCGACGCCGATCTGGTGGCGGCCTTCACCCCGATCGCCCTCGAGGTCGACGCCCCCGGCGACGTGCCCCGCGAGGCGGCCCGGGACAACCGCACCGTCCTGCTGTGGTTCCTCAACACGCCGCCCGAGGTGGCGTGGGAACCCGTCATCGCCGAGCACCGGCGCCAGCTCGAAGGGGCCGGCAAGGGCACGGTGGTGGCCGCGCTGCCCTTCATCCCGACCATCGTCGGGACCGACACCTACACCGACAAGCTCTGGGCTGACTGACCCCGGGCTCGGCTGTGGCCGCCGGCGCAGGGGACCGCTCGACGGCTAGCCGCGGGCCAGGATCTCGACGTGGGTGACCACGAACACGCCGTCGGGTGAGTCGGCCCAGCGGCGCCAGGCCGCGGCGATCTCCTCGAGCTCCTCGGTCGAGCTGAGCCCGTACTCGACCGCCTGTTCGGCGAAGCGCGAGTAGCGGACGCGGTCGGCCCACAGCGACCCCCACCAGTCCCGCGCCTCGGGGTCGGCGTAGGTCCAGGTCGCGCTCGACACGTCGACGTCGGCGAAGCCGGCCGCCCGGGCGAGGCCCGCCAGCCGCGGCCCGATGCGGGCGTCGTGGCCGTTGCGCTCGGTCACCGCCAGGTAGAGCGAGAGCCAGCGCTCGAGCAGTGGGTCACGCGGGGCCCAGGTGAAGGCCGAGTAGTCCGAGTCGCGGGCGGCCAGCACCCCGTCGGCGCGCAGGACGCGGCGCATCTCGACCAGCGCGGCCTCGGGATCTCCGAGATGCTGGAGCACCTGGTGCAGGTGGACCACGTCGAAGGACTCGTCGGGGTAGGGGAGCGCGAACAGGTCGCCCACCTCGAAGCGCACGTTCTCCAGGCCCAGCTCGGCCGCATGCGCCGCCGCCTGGGCCACCACCTCGGGGGCGGCGTCGAAGCCCACCACCTCGCCCGGCGCCACCAGCAGGGCCAGGTCGGCCGTGATGGTGCCCGGGCCGCAGCCGACGTCGAGCAGGGACTGACCGGCACGCAGGTGGGGCAGCAGGTAGGCGGACGAGTTCTCAGCCGTGCGCCAGGTGTGGCTGCGCAGCACCGATTCGTGGTGTCCGTGCGTGTAGGTCATGCCACCATTGTGGCGTGCCCGAATTGCCCGAGATGCAGGCGCTCGCCGAGCGTCTCGATGCCCTGCTGTCCGGCCAGGTCCTGCGCCGGGCCGACCTGCTCGGCTTCTCGTCGCTGAAGACCTACGCCCCCTCGCCCGGCGACCTCAAGGGGGCCACGCTCGAGGCGGTGACCCGCCGGGCCAAGTACCTGGTCTGGCACTTCGACGACGGGAACCGCATCGTCCTCCACCTCTCCCAGGCCGGGCGGCTCGACGTCGAGACCCCGCCGAAGAAGACGAAGCCCCGGGGTGCGGTGGCCCGCTTCGTCTTCGGCGAGGGCACCGGCGGCCTCGACGGCGAGGGCATCGGCATCCTGATCCGCGAGTACGGCACGCAGCGCAAGGCCTCGTGGTGGGTGCTCGCACCCGACGACGAGGGCCCCTTGGCCGATCTGGGTCCCGAGCCCGGCAGCGACGAGTTCGCCGCCTTCATCCGGACCAGCACCTCGAAGCGCCACCTGACGACCGACCTGCGCGACCAGCACACGGTCTCGGGCATCGGGCGCGGCTGGGGCGACGACATCCTGCAGCGGGCCAAGCTCTCGCCGTTCGCCTCGCTGGGCTCCCTCAAACCCGAACAGCGCGAGGCGCTGCTCAGCCGCGGCGGTCGAGGTGCTCGACGAAGCGCTCGAACTCGAACGCCAGCGGCCCGGTGGCCTCTCCGAGTCGAGCCTCGGCGGCCGCTTCAAGGTGCACGGGCGCTTCGGCGAGCCCTGCCCGACGTGCGGCACCAAGCTCGAACGGGTGTCGTTCGAGTCCTACGAGATGGCGTATTGCCCGACCTGTCAGACGGGCGGCAAGGTGCTGGCCGACCGCCGGCTCTCCCGCCTGCTCAAGTAAGGCCGACCACCTCGCTCGACTCGAACAGCGAATCGTGACGAGGTGTGGCCCGATTCGGACCCACGATGTCGCAACCCCAGCTGGCGGGGGATGCCACCGTGCAGGCTCCTCACGCGCGACCCTGGACGCCCTCACGCTGAGGGACGTCGGACTCAAAGGAGCGCCGTGAACATCGGGCTTGCCGAACTCATCGACGACGGATCGGCCGCCCACGTCGAACAGAGCCGGGCGTTCCACGCCGCCAAGCTGGCCGCGGGTGGGCAGCGGGCGCGCCCTCGTCTGCGTGGCCCGCGCCGGCACGCGCCAGGTCCCGGTGCGGGTCACGAGGCCGAGCCATGACCGGTCTCGGGCCGCCTACCTCGACATCCACGGCGGAGGCTTCTTCATGGACTCGGCCGCCCGGAGCGACGCCCGCAACGCGTGTCTGGCCGATGCGCTGGGGGTCACGGTGGTGAGCGTCGAGTATCGACTGGCACCCGAGAATCCCTGGCCGGCGGCGCCCGACGACTGCGAGACGGCTGCCTTATGGCTGATCGACGAAGGTCTCGAGGAAGTCGGCTCCGAGCGGATGCTCATCGGCGGCGCATCAGCCGGAGCGACGCTGGCCATGACAACACTGCTTCGTCTCCGCGACCGAGGCGTCGTGGACTCGATCGTGGCGCGTACGACCTCAGTGGACTGACTCCTGGTGGCCGGCTCTACGCCGACGAGTGGTTCATTGCGGCCTACGCCGGGCATGTGGGCGACAGGACGGATCCCGATGTCTCGCCCCTCTACGGCGACCTGCGCGGCCTGCCACCGACACTGCTGCTGGTGGGCACCCTCGACATCCTGCTCGAGGACAACTTCGCGCTGGCGGCCCGACTGTCCGCGGCCGGAAACGAAGTTGATCTCCGGGTGTATCCGGACTCGATGCACGGCTTTACGTCGCACCCGGTTCCCTTGGCGACCGCTGCACGAAATGGGGTGGAGACGTGGTTGGCCGGCCGGCTGGACGATCAGGAACGCGCGCCGCGTCCCGGCGCTGTTAGTTCAACTGACGCACCACTGTGACCACCTTGCCGAAGATGGTCACCTCGTCGGGCTGGTCGAACACCATCGGCTCGTAGGCGGCGTTCGCCGGCAGCAGGACGACCTGGCCGGCTTTGCGCGAGAAGGTCTTCACCGTGGCCTCGCCGTCGTTGATGCCGGCCACCACCACGTCACCGTTCTCCGCCTCGGGCTGCTGGTGTACGACCACGTAGTCCCCGTCGAAAATGCCGGCGTCGATCATGGAGTCCCCGCGCACGCGGAACATGAACGAAGGACCCGACCCGGTGAACTGCTCGGGCATCGGCAACAGCTCCTCGACGTTCTCCTCCGCCAGCACGCCCGTGCCGGCCGCCACGTCTCCCACCAGGGGCACGTTGCGCACGGCCGATGCCGTCAGGCGCGTCGCGCTGTCCTCGTCGAAGTGGACCTGGATGGCCCGGGGCTTGCTCGGGTCGCGGGACAGGTAACGCTCGCGCTGGAGCACGGCGAGGTGCGTGTGCACGGTGGCCGAGGAGGCCAGCCCGACCGCCTCTCCGATCTCGCGCACCGAGGGGGGGTAGCCCCGGTCGCGCTGGCAGTCCGCGATGTAGTGCAGGATCTGCAGCCGCTTCCCGCTCAGGACCTCGGCCATCGGCGTCTCCTTTGCTGCCCGCCCCGGCCTTCTGCCGGGCCCCCACCCGGGGGCGAACACTCGTTCGTGACGAACCAAGATAGCCAGGTCCGGGACACAAAGCAAACATCTGTTCGCCTGGGCCTCGCGTGGGCGTGACGGCTACGGTTTCGCCGATGGCACCAGGCCCCGACCTTTCACAGATCTGGCTCTTCTCCTCGGCCACGGCAAAGGAGCGCCGGTTCCTCCTCAAGGGGCTCAAGGAGGTCACGGTCGAGCCGGGATGGGTGCTCTGTGAACAGGGCTCAGTCGGCCTCGAGTTCTTCTTCATCGTCAACGGCACCGCGACGGTGCGACACAACAATCGCAAGGTGCGGACCCTGCTGCCCGGCCACTACTTCGGCGAGCTGTCCTTGATCGATCGTCGACCGCGCTCAGCCACGGTCGTGGCGGACACCGACATGGACCTCCTGGTGCTGGGCCAGCGCGAGTTCGACAGCCTGCTCACCACGATGCCCGAGCTCTCGAGAAAGCTGCTCATCGCCCTGGCCGCCCGGCTGCGCGATGCCGACGCAAAGGCCACGTCCAACATCTGAGCAGGGGTCCCCTCTCCTCAGAGGTGCGCCTCGAAGATCTCCCATTTACCCGGGATGCCCTTCAAGGTGGCCAGCCCTCGGTCCTCGAAGGCGATCGCCGGATCCGCACAGCAAGCTCGCACGTCAGCCGAGGCGAGGAGCTGACCGCCTTCGGCCCGGCCGCACACACGCTGGGCGAAATGCACCGCGATCCCCGCCAGATCGTTGTTGCCCATGTGGACCACCTCGCCCACGTGGACGCCGGCACGGAGCTCTAACCCCAAGTCGGCGACAGCGGTCATGGCAGCCAGGGCACAACGGACCGCCGCATCCGTGTCGTCGAAGGCGATCAGGTAGCCGTCGCCCGTGTGCTTCACCTCATGGCCTCCGTGCGCCGCGATCTGCTGGCGCATGCACTCGTTGTGGTCCTCGATCAGTGCGGTCCAGCGTTCGTCGCCCATCGAGGCGGCGTGCGGCGTCGAACCAACGATGTCAGTGAACAGCATGGTGGTGCGCAGCCGGTCGGGAAACGGGTTGACTCGCCCGGTCACGAAGCGTTCGAGCTCGTCGATGACGGGAAGACCGAAATTCTGGAGGAAGTCGTGGTCCGTACCCGGCAGCAGCACCAGCTTTGCCTGGGGGATGGATTCGGCGAGGTAGCGGCCGTGGTCCGCCAAGATGCTCTGGTTGTCTTCGAGGTGGATGACCAGCGTGGGTGCGGTGATCGAAGGAAGCGCCGCACGAATGTCATAGGTGCGGTTCAGGTGGAAGAGGTGGGCAATTTGGTTGTGATTGGTGGAGGCGAGCTCGACCTTGCCTCGCGACCCGACGATCCGCTCGGACGCGTAGAGGTTCGAGATTGCGCCAGCGCCCCACTGACTCCGGTATCGCTCGGCCAAGCCGTCGAGGACTTGGCTGGGCATGCCGATCGAGAAATCGTCACTGCGCTCGAGTCGGGCCCACGCGTTGCAGAGCACAAGTTGGCGCACCTCGTGCCGGCTGGCGTAGAGAGCGGCCACGGCCCCGCCGTTGTGGGTGCCGAAGAGGACCGGGTCGCGTACGCCGGCCGCTTCCACCACGGCCTCGAGGTCGGCCACCAGGTCCTCGATGGTTGGCGGCGAGGACAGGTCCATGCGATCCGAGTAGCCCATGCCCTGTTGGTCGTAGGTGACCAGGCGGGAGAAGCTGGCCATGCGCCGCAGGCTCCGACTCGGTGCCGGTTCCTCCCAGCGCAGGGAAACCGCCACCGCTCCCGCGACGAAGACCAGGTCGAATGGTCCCGTGCCGGCCTGCTGGTAGGCAAGGTGGAGCCCCTCGCGGCGGGCGAATTCGACCGGTGGCGAGGTGAGCACGTCGCTATCTTCTTCCCGGCCGCGATAGCCAACGCATCTTGGCAGTGTGACAGCCCGGCTGGGCGGGAGAAAGGGCCTTGGCGCCCCGGATCCTTGGCGGTATCGTCCTGCGCATGCCGATGTACGTCATTCTGAGGCCGCTCAACACCATGCTGGCCGACCCGACCACGCCGGCCTACGCCAATGCGGCGGCGGTGGCCGCCGAGGCCACCAGTTGTCGCGGTGCCGTGGAGCAGCTCGGCGTGCTCAACGGCCAACCTCCTGACATCGTGCGTGAGGCCAACGCGGTGTTCGCGGCCATGCCGGACGAGGTGGACCAGGGCATCCTCGCCGCGCTGCGGAACGGTTTCGGCCGGCGGGCGCCGATGGAGTTGCATTGGCAGGAGGACACGAGCCCCGGTGAACCGGCCGTCGCGCACCGGGTCGACGATCAGGGCGACTGGATCCACGTCCAGTGATCGCTCCCTCCGGTGATCGGTTCCTCTGATCGACTGCGCGGGAGAGCGGTGCACGCCACCGCATCGGCGGCCCTCCTGTTAGCTTCTCGGCGATTGGAGCCGGTCGAGGCCGAAGGCGCCGGAGGTGGTGGGGACCATGGGTGAGTTCACGGATCGGTACGGGAGCTGGGCTCTGGTTGCCGGCGCCTCCGAAGGTGTCGGTTTGGCCTTCGCCCGTGCGCTGGCCGCGCAGCAGGTGAACGTCGTGCTGCTGTCACGGCGGCAATCGGTGCTCGAGGCGGAGGCGGCGCAGCTCGAGGACATGTGGGGGATCGCGACTCGAATCCTGGCCATCGATCTGAGCGACGCCGACGCCGCCCGTGTCATCGCCGAGCGGACGGCCGACCTCGAGATCGGCATGTTCATCTACTGCGCCGGCGCCGATCCGAACTTCGTGCACTTCCTCGACGCCCCAGTCGAAGCGGCAGAGTCCATGGTGCTGCGCAACTGCTTGGTACCCATCCAGCTCTGTCATCACCTGGCCCAGCCGATGGTCGAGCGGGGCCGCGGCGGGATCATCCTGGTTTCGTCGGGCGCCGCGTTGGTCGGGGCGCGGCGCATGGTGGCCTACAGCGCATCGAAGGCCTTTGACCTGGTCCTGGGCGAAGCCCTGTGGGCGGAGCTCCACGACAAGGGGGTCGACGTGCTCTCGCTGGTCCTCGGCCTGACCGACACGCCGGCTCTGCGCCGGCTCCTGGTCGAGAAGGGCAACTTGGCCAACGCCGAGGACGACGTCGTGATTCCCGGCGCGTCAACACCCGAAGAGGTGGTCGGCGAAGCCTTGGAGAACTTGGCCACCGGGCCCACCTGGTTCGTGGGCGAGGTCCTCCGGGAGGGCTCCAAGGCCTTGGGAGGTATGGCGCGCAACGACGCGGTGCGCGTCATGCTCCAGGCCGGCGCGGGCGTGATGGACCAGAAGCTCGGGTGATGCCGAGCCAGCGACGATCGCCCCGGCAGGGCGATCCGGCATGATGGCGGACGTCCCCGTCGACCCTCTGCTGCGCCAGGCGGTGACAGACCTTCTTGTCCGCTACGCCAGCGGGGTCGACAACCGGGACTGGACCTTGCTGCGCTCGTGTTTCACCGACGATTGCGCGGCCGATTACGGCGACATCGGCCACTGGCGCAGTGGCGACGAGATCACGGCCTGGATGGCCGAGACGCACGAACCGCTCGGACCCACGCAACATCGGATTTCCAATGTTGTCCTGCTTCAAGATGGGATCACGCTTCGGAGCCGCTGCGCGGTGCACGCCGTCGTCGTGCTGCCGGATCGCTCGGCCGCGGTACACGCCTACGGGTTCTACGACGACGAGATCGCAGTGCTCGCCGAGCCAAGGATCGCTCGTCGCCGCTTCACCCAGGTGACGAGCGAGCTGCACTCGGCGATCAGTTGATCCTCCGGCGGACCGCGGCGTGCGGTTTCCGCGGTCCGCCGAAAGAGGTCAGTGGGCGCCGGCCAGGACGCCAAGCTCGAGCAGGAGCCGGTCGCGCAACGCGTCGAACTCCTCGCCACCGACGCGGCGCGGCCGGGGCAGGTCCACCGGTTGGTTCAGCGAGATCCGCCCCTCGGTCAGCACCATGACCCGGTCGGCCAGGAGGACCGCCTCCTCGACGTCGTGGGTCACGAGCAGGACGCCCGGGCGGTGGCGGGCGCAGAGGTCGGCCACGAGCTGCTGCATGCGCAGACGGGTCAGGGCGTCGAGCGCGGCGAACGGTTCGTCGAGGAGGAGCAGCTGGGGCTCGCGGACGAGGGCCCGGGCCAAGGCGACACGTTGTGCCTCGCCGCCCGAGAGGGTGCCCGGCCAGGCGTCGGCCTGTGGGGCCAGCCCGACCTCTTGGAGCGCCGAGACGGCGCGCTCCCGCGTGGCCTGGGCACGTGGAAGACCCAGGACCACGTTGCGCCAGACCCGCTGGGAGGCCACCAGGCGGGGCTCCTGGAAGACGACCGTGCGCACCTCGGGCACGAGCACGTCACCTGCCCCCGCCGTGTCGAGCCCGGCCAGAATGCGCAGCAGCGTGGTCTTGCCACTTCCTGACGCGCCGAGCAGGGCGACGAATTCGCCCTTGCGCCACGGTGACGTCGAGGTCGGCCAGGACGTCGCGGGCGCCAAAGGACTTGGTCACACCGTGGACGACGGCGGCCAGGTCGGTTCCGATGGGGGGAGGGAATCATCGGACCGCCTGGTGCCGTCTCCACGGCATGCTGACGCGCTCGAGGAGGCGGACCAAGAGGTCGGCTCCGATGCCGAGCAACGCGTAAATGACGACGCACACCACAAGATTGGGGATCTGCTGGAGGCTGTCGGCCTGGCTGACCAGGTACCCGATGCCTTGGTTGGCGCCGATGCTTTCGGTGAAGACGAGGGCGATGACGGAGATGCCCGCCGAGAAGCGCAGTCCCGTCATGATGGACGGCATGGCCAGCGGCACCACGACGCGGCGCACCAGCGCACCGCCCTGCACGCCGAAGGAGCGAGCCGCCTCGACCACCCGCTTATCGACGTTGCGCACGCCGTTCGAGGTGTTGAGATACATGGGGAACAGGGTGGCCAGGCCGATCAGCAGCACCTTGGCCGTCTCACCGATACCGAACCAGATGATGAAGAGGAAGATGACGGCGGGGTAGGGGACCATGCGCAGCATCTGCATGGAGGCGTCGAAGAGCTCCTCGCCCAGCCGGGTCAGGCCGACGACGATGCCGAGAATGAGGCCGATGCCTGCACCCAGGGCGAGCCCGAGGGCGGCCCGCCGGGCCGAGACCCCGATGTCGCCCAGAAGATCGTCGTGGTTCCACAGCTGCACGAAGGCGTGCCAGGTGGCAGGCGGTGTCGAGAGCGTGTCCGAGGGGATGGCGCCGGTGGCCGTGAGGATCCACCAGGCGGCGAAGACGGAGACGGGCACGAGAAGGCGCAACGCCACCGACCAGCGCCGCGGTCGCCGCCCGACCTCGCCGACCGGCAGTCGGACCAGCCCCGGCACCGGCGTCGCCGCAGGGGAAGTCGGCGCGCCACCGGGTGCCGGGGCCTCTGGTCCGAGCGTGACCGCACCGGGGTGCGTCACCTGGAGGGTCACGAGATTCCTGCCGCCTTGTCAACAGCCTTGTTGAACGGAAGGTCGAAGATCTTCTTGACGTTGATCGGCGTGGTGAGCAGCCCGAGCTTGAGGAAGGTGTTGGCCTCGGCCTGCTGGTAGCTCTCGATGGCCGGCGTGATAGGCGAGCCCACGGACTCCTCGGAGGCGACGGCCTCCTTGGCCACTGCCAGGGGCACGCCGTAGGTCTTGACGTAGGTCTCGGCGGCCAGCAACGGGTTCTTGCGCAGCTGCGCCTCGGCCTTGTCGAAGCGCACGATGAAGTCGGAGATGGCCGCCGCCTTCTGCGGGTTGGCCAAGGCACTGCTGCTCGCCGTCAGGTAGCCGATGGTCTGGGACGTGCCCACACCCGTCCCGATGACGCGGATTTTGCCCTGCGTCTGGTCGATGCCGGTCAGCGGCTGGGAGAGGACCGCCGCCTGGACCTGGTTGTTGGCGACGGCCGTGGCGGCGTTGGTGATCGTCAGGTTCTGGATGTGCACGGCGCTGTAGGCGACGTGCCCCTTCTGGAGCTCCTGGATGAGGAAGTACTGCTCGACCGTGCCTTCCTGCACGGCGATGGACTTCCCGCTTCAGCTGCGAGAGGTTCTTGATGGGCGAGCCGGTCGGCACCACGATGGCGTAGGGCGACACCTTGGGATTGGCGTTGAGCGTGGCCGACACGACCTTGACCGGGTCACCGGCCTCCTCGGCGAAGATGGTCGGCGTCTCCGCCATGAAGCCGAGGTCGACCGAGCCGCTCGTCTCGGCCGCGATGACGGGCGGCCCGCCGATGAAGTTGGCCCAGTTGACCGTGTAGGGCGCGCCCTTGAGGGCGTTCGTGGCGGCCAGGATGGTCTGGTAGGCCTTGAGCTGGTCACCGAAGGTGATGGTGACGCCGGCCAGCGACGGCGACGGCGAGGGAGAGGCCTGGGCGGCCCCGCCGGACACGGCGAGAAGTGTCACGGCGAGGCCACCCAGCAAACCGCACGTCAGCGGCCGGCGACTGCCGGTGACGTTGCGGCGAACTTTGGAGATGGGATTGATCTGCATGTCTTCTTTCAGATGAAGTCGCGGCGGGGGCCGCCGGGACGGTGGGGAGCCGAAAACGGGCGGTGGCCCTAGAAGGGCTTGTCGCCCTTGATGGTCACGCGCTGGATGACCCGGTGGGCGTCGCCGTAGTCGCCGATGGCGTAGTGCATCGTCGTCCGGTTGTCCCAGAAGCCGAGGTCGCCTTCCTCCCAGCGGTAGCGCACGATGTACTCGGGTGTCGTCATGTGCGTCGTAGAGGAAGGCGAGCAGCGCGTCGCTCTCCCGTGGTGGTGAGGCCCTTGATGGAGCGGGTGAAGCCGGGGTTCACGAAGAGGTTCTTGCGCCCCGTCTCGGGGTGGGTGCGCACGACGGGGTGTTCGACCGACTTCAGCTCGGTGAACGTCTCGCCGTCCCACTCGCCCTGGCCGAACTGCTTGAGCAGCGTGCTGAAGTTCCGGTTGCCGTCGTGCACGGCGGTGAGCCGGTCGACCAGCTGGCGGATGGGCTGGGAGAGGTCTTCGTACGCGGCCTGGGTGTCGGCCCACAGGGTGTCGCCACCGGCGGGCGGGATGACGATGGCGTTGAGGATGGAGCCCAGCGGCGGGCGCTCGACGAAGGTGACGTCGGTGTGCCAGCGCTCGCGGTCGCCGTACTCCTCGCCCTTGCGCTCGGCGTAGAGGGTGCGCGCCTTCGTGTAGTCGATCTCGAAGACCTCTTTGTGGTCGTCGAGCCCCGGGATGACGGGGTGGGCCACGGTGGGCTCGCCGAAGAGGGCGGCGAACTCCTTGTGCTCCTGGGGGCTCAGGTGGGCGCCGGGGAAGAAGATGACCTTGTAGTCGAGGAGGGCCTGGCGGACGGCCGCCACCGTCTCGGGGTCGAGGGTCTGGTGGAGGTCGAGGCCACGGATTTCGGCGCCGATGGTGCCTGAGAGCGGGGCGATATCGAGCTGAAGCGGGGTCGTCGTCGTCATCGGTGGGAGCCTCCTCTGTGGGTGGGGAGCGGGGGTGTGCGGTGAATCCTGACCAATCCGCTCTTATTTGTCAAGTTAGTAGGAATTCGAAGTGTCACAGCGAGTGCATACGGTGCGTGGCATGCACGAACAGCCGTTCGCTTTGCGGGTTGACAGCGAACAGGTGTTCGTGGTTCAGTGTCCACGAAGCGAACAGGTGTTCGGAACAGGAGACGCCATGTCGGTCGCATTTGAACTCGAGAATCCGGCGTACCGCCCCCTTCGGCTGTACGTCCTGCCAGATCCCCCGGCGCGGGGTGCACCTACGCCCCCCATCGGTGCGCCGCCGCCGGGCGGCTCTGGCCGCCGTGGCCGTGGCCGTGGCGTTCCTGTTGGTCCTTCTGGCCCTGCCGCTCCGCCAGCTCGGCGGGAGCACGCTGGCCCAGGCGCAGCCGACGCCCGGCCAGGAGTACATCGTGAAGAGCGGCGACACCCTGGCTTCGATCGCCGCCAGGGCCGATCGAGCCGATGCCAGCACGTTGACGGCCCGCCTGGCCCGTGAGGTCGGCTCCACCGTCGTCGTGCCGGGGGAGCACATCCAGATTCCCTGACTATCGTCACCTGTGTGCGGTGTCCATGGTGCGGTGTCGATGACGACCGCGTCGTGGACTCGCGTCAGGCCGAGGACGGCGATGCCATCCGGCGCCGGCGTGAATGCCTGGGTTGCGGGCGCCGCTTCTCCACGCTCGAGCGGATCCAAGAGGTCCCGCTCTGGGTGGTCAAGCGCACCGGTCTGCGGGAGCCCTTCGACCGGGCCAAGGTGATCGAGGGGGTGCGTGCGGCCTGCAAGAACCGTCCCGTCACCGACGAGCAGATGGAGGAGCTGGCCCAGGGCGTCGAGGACGCTCTGCGGGCCGAGACGACCGAACCGAGCAGCCAGCAGGTCGGGCTGGCCGTGCTCGAGCGGCTGAAGGACCTCGACGACGTGGCGTACCTGCGCTTTGCCAGCGTCTACAAGGGATTCGAGGACATCACCGACTTCCAGCGCGAGGTGGGTCTCCTGACCAAGACGACCGAACCCAAGCGCAAGTGAAGGCGCGGGCGTGATGGAGGAGACGCCCCCCGTCGTGCTGGCCGTCTACGCCCATCCCGACGACGCCGACGTGGGCTGCGGCGGATCGTTGGCCCGGTGGGCCAAGGCGGGCAGCGCCGTGCATCTCGTGGTGTGCACCGACGGCGGCAAGGGCACCAGCGACCCGTCGGTGGTGCCCTCCGAGCTGGCCGAGGAGCGGGCGGCCGAGCTCGAGGCGTCGTCCGCCCTCATCGGTCTGCGCAGCCTGGAAAATCTCGGACTGCCCGACGGCGAGCTGGCGACAGCCCGGCCTTCCGGGGCGAGCTGGTGCGCCGGGTGCGGGCGCTGCGACCCGACCTGGTCTGCGGGCACGATCCTTCCGCCCTCTTCTTCGGGCAGGACTACGTCAACCACCGGGACCACCGCATTCTCGGGCTGGCCCTGCTGGACGCGGTGGCGCCGGCGGCGGCGTTGCCGCACTACTTCCCCGAGGCGGGGCCGCCCCATCAGGTGCCGACCGTGCTGCTCTCGGGCACGCTCGAACCCGACGAGTGGGTCGACGTGAGCGACACCATTGAGACGAAGGCGGCCGCCGTGGAGTGCCACCGCACCCAGTTCGCCGGCTCGGCCGGGTGGGCGGGGGAGGCCGTGCGCCGCCGGGCGGCCGAGGAGGGCCAGCGGGCCGGCGTGGCCTACGCCGAGGGATTTCGCCGGTTGACCCTCGGTGTCTGAGCCGATCATTCCGCCGGCGCCCGCCCGATCCGACGTCCCCACCATCCTCCACATCGACATGGACGCGTTCTTCGCGTCGGTCGAGGTGCTCGACGACCCCTCGCTGGCCGGCAAGCCGGTGATCGTGGGCGGGGCGGGGGCGCGGGGCGTGGTGGCCTCGTGCACCTACGAGGCGCGCCAGTACGGCGTGCACTCGGCCATGCCGTCCATGCGGGCCCGCCAGCTCTGCCCCGAGGCCATCTTCCTCTCGGGCCGCCACAGCCGCTACGCCGAGGTGAGCGCGGCGCTGCAACGCATCCTCCACGACGTGACCCCGATGGTGGAGCCGATCGGCTTGGACGAGGCCTTCATGGACGTGGCCGGCGCGCTCCGCCTGCTCGGTCCGCCCGACGTCATCGCGCACGGCCTGCGCGATCGGGTGCGTGACGAGCTGCACCTGCGCTGCGCGGTGGGGATCGGGCGTTCCAAGATGATCGCCAAGCTGGCCTCGCGGGCGGCCAAGCCCCGGGCCACTCGCCAGGGTCTCGAACCCGGACCCGGCGTGTACCTGGTCGGGCCGGAGGACGAGCGCGCCTTTCTCCACGGGCACGACGTCGAGGCGCTCTGGGGCGTGGGACCGGCGACGGCCAAGCGCCTGCACGACCTCGGCGTGCGCACGGTGGGGGAGCTGGCTGCCCTGCCGCACGACACCCTGGTGCGCCGGCTGGGCAAGGCCAGCGGCGCGCACCTGGCCGCGCTGGCCCGGGGGGACGACCCCGAACCGGTCCGGCCGAACCGGCCCACCAAGTCGATCGGCCACGAGGAGACGTTCAGCCAGGATCTCGTCGACCCGTCCGAACTGGAGCGCCACGCGCTGCGGATGGCCGAGTCGGTCGCCACCATGTTGCGGGGTGAGGGCAGCTCGTGCCGCACGGTCACCGGTGAAGGTGAAGTTCCGGGACTTCTCGCTGCAGACCCGCTCGCACACGCTCGACCGCCCGATCACCACCGGGACCGCCATCGGCCAGGTGGCGGCGGCGCTGCTGGCCGGCATCGACCCCGGCGAGGGCATCCGACTGCTCGGGGTCGAGCGCGTCGGGCCTGCAGGAGGGCGGGGCGGATCAGCTCTCCTTCGACCTGGGCGACGGCATGGACCAGGCGAGCGACAGCCCGGTGGCCCGGGAGCAGTCGTGGCAGGACGTGACCGCCACCGTGGACGCCATCCGGACCCGCTTCGGCAAGAGCTCGGTCGGCTCGGCCGCCCACGTCACGTCCGACGGCGTGGTGGTGCCGGCCCGGCGCGACGCGCCGTGGGGCCCCGACGAATAACTGTTCAGCTCGGCGCGCGGAGGCCGTCCGGCCCACCAGCGGATCCAGTAGCCGTGGGGATGGGTGTCGGCCAGGCGGACGGGCGGGGCGCCGCCCGGCCCGAGGTGGACCAGCGCGGTGGCCAGGTCGGGACCGTCCCGCCGGACGGGAGGGGGCGGCGTGGGGAGGCCCGGCGTCTCGACGGGCGACTCGCAGTAGAGATAGTGCACGGGTCGAGCGGGACGGTCGAGGGCGTTGACGGCCGTCACCAGGGCGACTTGCTGTGCTTCGTCGAGGTAGGCGGCGACCCAGGAATGGAAGACGACGAGGGGGCCGTCACCCTCGATAGTGGCGGCGACACGCGGCCAGGTCGTCGATCATGTCGCCGCGCTCGAGCCGGGGTGGGTGGTCCGAGGCGGCCACGTTGGCCAGGGCGCTGCGCAGGCGGCCGAAGCGGGCCGGGTTCTCCGGCCACTGGCAGGCCAGCAGCCAGCGCGCCTCGTCCGCCGAGCGCGGGTCGATGGGGGAGAGGTCGAGGCCGACCCGCCCGGCGAGGGCCGGCGTCCGCAGGGCCGGGAGGTCGGCGGGGTCGCCCCGGGCCTCGCACTCGAGGGCAACGGCGGCACCGACCGGCCCTGCCGTCAGCGTGTGGTCGCCGCCCTCGCGGGCGGTAGGTGTAGCCGTAGTCGTCGAAGAGCAGGTTGAGCCCGGCCGAGGTGCCGAGGTCGAGCAGCGAGAGCGGGGTGGAGGCCGGATAGGCGGCCGCGACGTGGCAGAGGGCCGGCAGCAGCGAGGTGCACCGTCCGACCTCGTTGGTCTGGGTGGTCCGGGTGGCGACGAGCCGTTCGAGTTCCTCCCGCTGGCAGCCGGCAGAAGTCGGCGAAGTCGGTGGCCACGTCCGAGCGCGGCGGGTGGAACGGGATGCCGCGCACGCTGGCCACCGTGTCGTAGTGGGCGGCCAGCGGGTGCTCGGCCCCGGCCAGCAGGAGATCGTGCACCGAGGCCAGCAGGATGAGGGGACGGCGCTGGGGCAGGGGTGCGTGGTCGAGGATGGACAGCACCTCGTCGTCCTCCGCCACGTGGCGGCAGATGGCCGGGTAGACGGTGCCCCCGTCACGCTCGGCCACGGCGGCGAAGGCGCGGAAGTGGTCGGCCAGCGGCTCGTCGACGAGCACGCCGGACCTCAGAAGCTGGCGGGAAGGAGTGGGCTGACGGCGCCGAAGAAGGCGTAGAGCAGCACGAGCACACCGAGCGTGCCGACGACCCAGACGGGCCAGCGGTAGCGACGGAAGCGGTGGCCGAAGTAGAGGACGAGGCCGCCGACGAGGACGACGACGACGCCCCAGATGAAGGCGTCACTCGTCGAGACGCCGCTGTCGCCGGCCAGGTTCTCGGACTGGGGGCGATGCGGCGTCGAGGCGGCCACGAGGCCCGAGCTCTTGAAGAGCTCGGAGTGGGCCAGCTTGGCCACGACGACGAGGCGGCTCGACGCGCTGAAGCGCGGATTGCAAGTGGTCAGCGTGAGGTAGTTGGCGAAGACGTTGTCGATGACCGAGGTGTCGCTGGGCGACACGACCACCTGCTTGAAGGCGTCGTAGACGAAGACGCCCTGCAGGGTGGTCACCACGATGGGATCACCGGGCTTGCACGCCATCGAGGTTGTAGAAGGGGTGGCCGTAGGTGGTGCGGTGCCCGGCGATGGCGGCGTTGCCGCCCTGGCCCGGCAGCGGGGTGCCGATGTAGTGGCCCGGGCCCTGGCGCAGGTCGTTGGTGTTGGTCCCCTCGACCACGACCTGGTCGAGTCCGATGGCCGGGATGCGGATTTCGCCGACGGGGTCGCCCTCGGCCGGCGCCTCGGTGTGCGGCGCGGTGACGGGCGGGCCGGTGGGCATGACGTTGGCCGCGCTGGCCTCGTTGAGCGCGTGGGCCACCGACTTGCGGTGGGCCTCCGACGACAACTGGGTGCGCAGCTGGTTCTGGGAATGCGACTCCTGAATGGACGTGCCCCAGATCTGGTAGGCGGTGAAGAGGAGAAGGATGACTCCCGCGCCGATCAGGATGCGTCCGGTGAGATCGGCCGCCCGGCGGAACCCCGAGCGCGGCGCTGGCGCCGAAGCGGTCGCCGGCGGTCGCCGGCCGTTCTCCTTGGCGGCCCGGCGCTCGGCCCGGGTCTGCGGCGCTGGGCCGTCGCCCGTCGTGGCGTGGCCGTTGGTGGTGGGCGCCGTCGCCGGTTTGTTGTTGCTCTGTTGTCAGTTCGGTGGCCGTTCCGGTCGCCGAATGACCCGTTGGCGGCCGTTTCAGCCGCTGGGTGATCGTCCGGCCTGGGTCGGCTGCTCGGTCTCGGTGAAGTGGTCTGTCACGACGGGTCCCGGACGGGGAGGGTCAACCCTCGACCGTGACCAGGGTCCCGAGCGGAGTGAGCGGGAAGACGACGGCCGCGTTGGCCGGCGGCATCTCCACGCAGCCGTCGCTCTGGGGGAAGCCGTAGGAGGCCCGCACGAAGCCGTGCAGGGCGTCGCCGCCGTTGAAGTAGCTCACCCACGGGATGCCCGGGTCGACGTAGTGGGAGCCGTCGGGGTTGGTGCCCGCTCATGGTGGTCACGGTGTAGCGGGCGTAGACCGGGAACGTCCCGTCCACGGTCGGTGCGCCGGCCACGCCGGTGTTGGCCTTGGTGCTGTAGACCACGGCACCGTTGGAGTAGACGGACGCGGTCTCGGGCAGCGCCTTGTTCACCAACACGTAGTTGTACGGATTGGCGTCGCCGTGGCCGCTCTGCACGTCGGCCAACAAGTCGGTCCAGACCTGGGGCCCGGCGAGGCCGTCGGTCTTCAGGCCGCTCTGGTTCTCGAAGTTCATGACGGCGCCAGTCGTGATGACGTTCGGCTGGCCCTGGACCCACAGAGACGTGAGATTGCTGGGCAAAGTGGACCAACGCCACGAGAACGTCCCCAGCTGATCGTTGCCCTCCTGCGTCGGCGAGGTGAGCGGCGCGGCCGGCGTGAACGAGAGCGGGAGGTAGCCGAGCTCGGCGAGCAGTTCCTGGAGTCGCAGCGTCGAGCCGGGTGCCACGGTGAACGTCGACGTCACCGTCTTGGCCATGTGCTGCCCCTCGCGAGCCGATGACGCCGGAGGGCCACCGGGAACGGTGAGCGTCTCGGTGGTGCCGGGCACGAGCGGTCCGGTGGCTTGGTACTGGAGCAGCGAGGGTGACAGCACGACCCACGAGCCGGCGACCGCCGGGTTCAGCGTGGGCAGCGGCGTGTTCGGGCGCGAGATCGGTCGAGAACTTGACGGAGATCGTGGAGCCGGCGGCCACACTGGTACCTGTCGGCGAGGTGGAGACGACCTTGAGCGCGGGGGGCGGCTTGCTCGGGCTGGCGGAGGCGGGCGTGTTGCGCACGTGCACGAACACGACCAGCCCGCCGGCGGCCACGGCGAGGGCGGCGGCGCAGGCGGCCAGGATGACCCACAAGCTGCGGACCCTTGTCTGGGCGTGGCGTGTTCACCGGTGCTCATAGCTGCGTGAGCATTCTACCTGGCCAGACGCGGGAATCGCGTTAGGGGCTCAGAGACCCAATTCGCTCCGCAGGGCGCCTGTCACGGCCGTGAGGCGGTCGGGGTCGGTCACCTTCCCCCCGTTGGACTCCCGGACGTAGAAGGCGTCAACCACCATTTCGCCCAGCGTGGAGACCCGGGCGGACACCACGTCGAGATCGGCCTCGAAGAGGGCCCGGGTGACCCGGTGCAGCAGCCCGATTTCGTCGGGAGCCCGCAATTCGAGCACGGTGGCCGTCTCGGAGGCACCGTTGTCGACGCCGACGTCGCTCCCGGGGAGGTGGGCGGCGGAGCGCCGGCGCTGGGCGTAGAGCTGCTCGCGCTCGGACAGGCGCTCGGTCGAGGGCCAGCCGGTCGGAGAGCACGGCGGTGAGGTCTTCGCGCAACTTCGCCGTGTCGGGCCAGGTGCCCCGGGCCACCTCGACGGTGAACACCTCGACGGCCACCCCGTCCTCGCCGGCCACGTTGGCGGCCCGGACGTCCATGCCGTTGAGGGCGAGCGCGCCGGCGACCGAGGAGAGGAGCCCTCGCCGGTCGGGTGCGGCGACGATGACCTGCGGGGGCTGGAGGAGCACCGAGGGCAGCGCCGTCTGGCGCACCTCGTCGATCAGCGTCGCGGTGCGCGGCCGGCATGGCGTCGGGCGCGGCGGGCACGCTGTCGCCGCCTTGGAGGAACTTGTCCGTCCGCTCCACCAGATCGGCCACCAGTCCCGCCTTCCACGGGCCCCAGGCGCTCGGACCGGTGGCCCGGCTGTCGGCCTCGGTGAGTGCGGCGAGCAGGTGGAGGGTGAGCCGGTTGCCGCAGGCGCGGGCAACGTTGGCGATGGTGGTGGGGTCGTCGAGGTCGCGACGGGTCGCCGTGTCGGGCAGCAGGAGATGGTGGCGCACCAGGTCGACGAGGACGTCGACATCGGCGGGCGGAAATCCCATGCGGGCCGTCATGCGCGCCGACGACCTCGATGCCGACGGTGGTGTGGTCGCCCGGGAACCCCTTGCCGATGTCGTGCAGCAGGGCGCCGATGAGGAGGAGGTCGGGCCGTTCGACGTTCTCGGTCAGTCCGGCGGCCAGTGCGGCGGCCTCGAGCAGGTGCCGGTCGACGGTGAAGCGGTGGTAGGCGTTGCGCTGCGGCTTGTTGCGCACGGCGGCCCATTCGGGCAGGAGCCGCACGAAGAGACCGTGCTGGTCGAGCGACTCGATCTTGTCGACGGCGGGCGGGCCCTGGGCGAGCAGGTCGACCAGGGCCTGGCGCGTCTCGTCGGTCCAGGGGTCTCCCGGCGCTGGCATGCGGTCGGCCAGGCGGTAGAGGGAGCCCTTGGCGATGGGACGGTCGAGCCGGGCGGCGGTGGCGGCCAGGCGGAGCGGGAGTGAGGTGTCGACCGAGACGGCCGCTTCGGGGGTGAGTGCCAGTTCGCCGTCGATCTCGGCCAGGTCGGGCTCCGAGGTCGGTCAACGGCGGCAGGTCGCCCGCGGGCGAGCCGTCGGCCGCCGATCGCCGACGCAGGAGGCCTCGCTTCGGAGCGGGGTGGGATCCCAGAGCCGTCGCCGGCGCCAGACGTCGTCGCTCACCCAGGCGATCTGCCGCCCCGCGTTCGACACGGCCGCCATCAGCTCGTCGGCGTCGGGGAAGTCGAGGGCGGCCGCCACCTGGTCCTGATCCTGGAGGAGCAGCCTGTCGTGCTCGCGCCCAGCCATGCGGTGGAGCTCGACACGGATGTCGGTGAGCAGCGCGGCGGCCTGGTCGACGGAAGCCGAGATCGGCATAGTCGGGCAGTTCGGGTGCGTAGGCGGCGATGGCGCGCAGCACGCTCACGTCGCGCAGGCCGCCGTGGCTCTCCTTCAGGTCGGGCTCGAGGAGGAAGGCCACGTCGCCGCCGCCGGCCCGGCGGGCGCGCATCTGGTCCTCGAGCAGCGGGAGGTACTTGGTGCCGAGCTTGTCGCGCCAGGCCGTCTTGGCCTTCTCCAGGAGCGGTTCGGCGACACGGGCCTCACCCCAGACCATGCGCGCATCGAGCAGGCCGAGAGCGACCCGGACGTCTTCGGCGGCGACGGCCAGGACCTCTTGGGGGCGGCGGACCGAGTGGTCGAGCTGGACGCCCTCGTCCCAGACGGGGTACCAGATCCCGTCGGCGATGGTCTTGATGTCCCGGTGGCCGGTGTGGACGAGGACGACGTCCAGATCGCTGTAGGGGCACAGCGATTGCCGCCCGTAGCCGCCGACGGCCAGGAGGGCCAGGTGGCGCTGGGCGTCCTTGGCCGCCTTGTCCGCTAATTGGGAGAGCCAGGCATCGGCTTCGGCGGCGTAGCGGCGGCAGAATTCCTCGCCTTTGAGCCCGGGTTCTTCGAGGAGCCGGCGCCTCCGGTCACGGAGTGACGTATCGACCGGCATGGCGGGAACGTAGCATTGGGTCCGTGAGCAAAGACGTAACCAGCCGAGAAGGCAAGACCCCAGTGAGCTTCACCCATGCCGTCGCCATGACGGCGGTGGCGGTCGTCGGGATCCTGGTGGCTTTTTGGCTCCTCTCCAGCGTGATCGGCATCATCTGGTTCTTCGTGAAGATCATCGCCATCGTCGCCGTGGTGGCAGGGGTCTTCTGGGCGGTCTCCCGCCTGAAGCGCTAGGTCCGAGGGGCCGGGTCGTTCACCCGGTCCGGCCGTATCCAGGTGCTGCGGTGGCCGGTCCATTAGGCTGGCCGCCCGTTTCGTGCCGGATGCTCTCCGGTCGCAGCGGCGGCGTGGCCGAGTGGTTTAGGCAGGGGCCTGCAAAGCCCCGTACGTGAGTTCGATTCTCACCGCCGCCTCTTCTTGACGTCCCAGTTCGGGGGCACGATTTCACGAGGCGTCGACAGGACCCGTTTCTCTCCATGCTCCACCCGTGCCAGAACTCTCCTGCACTCCTGCGGATGGCGACGGACGATTGGTCAGTATCGCGGCGCTGATCACGCCATCGAGAGAAGCGGCTATCTCGCTGTTGCGCGCTCTGCAGTGGCGTGGTGGTCCTTGAGCGACGTCAGGTCGGACATGAGCCTTGCCACGACCTCGCGTAACGTAACGTTGGGATTGCGAGCGATAACGCCGGCCGCACGGTGCCGAAGGTCATGGGACGCAAACGCCTTCGATCCGCACAACCGCGCAGACGGCCGTCCATGCGTGGGGAAGGTCCGGTCGTCGTCAGTGGGTCACTTGGGGTGAGGCGCCTGTTCCCGTATACGGTTCAATTCCGCCAACGAACCTGACTATGACCAAGCCCGTCGAACAGCGTGTCCCGCTCTCCACCATCGTGCGCGAGTGGAGTCGGATAGGCCTTATCGGGTTCGGTGGCCCACCCGCCCACATCGCGTTGCTGCGGAAGCTCTGTGTCGAGGATCGTCACTGGTTGAGCGCGCACGAGTTCGAGGACGGAGTTTCGGCGACCAACCTGCTGCCGGGTCCTGCTTCAACGCAGCTCGTGATCTTCTGTGCCTGGCGGCTTCGGGGACCTCTAGGTGCTCTGATCGGTGGGATCTGCTTCATCATCCCGGGACTGGTGATGATTCTGGCGCTCTCAGCACTCTTCCTGGCCGCGCATCCACCGCTGTGGGTTCTTGGGGCCGCTGCGGGGGCCGGCGCGGCCGTGCCTGCCGTCGCCCTCAGCGCCGCGCTGGGCCTTGTACCGCCGAGTTGGCGAAGGACAGGCGATGCGCGTGCACTGAAGGTCCGTTGGCTCTGCTACTTCTTGGCTGGTGCAGCATCGGCGGCCACTATTGGTCCCTTCCTGGTGCTGGTCCTTCTTGGCTGCGGCCTCATCGAAATCGCCCTTCAGGGCGGCTTTCGACACAGTTCGGGGAGGGCGGGTCTCTTCTTGTGGCCCGCCGCCACGATGCCAGTCGTTGGTGGATTGGCAGCACTGTCCTGGGTGGCTTTGAAAGTCGGAGCGCTGTCCTATGGGGGGGGCTTCGTGATCATCCCGCTCATGCAACACGACGCCGTCGTGACGTACCACTGGATGACCGGCGCTCAGTTCCTCAACGCCGTGGCGCTCGGCCAAATCACTCCGGGTCCTGTCGTCCAGACGGTCGCGGTGGTCGGCTACGCCGCTGGTGGCCTCGGCGGCGGTCTGCTGGCAGCGGCTATCGCCTTCGCTCCATCTTTTTGTTTCATCATTGCCGGTGCGTCCCATTTCGACCGGTTGCGCGCCGACAGGCGCATCCAGGGTTTTCTGACGGGTGCGGGTGCGGCGGTGATTGGAGCGATCGCAGGATCTGCCATTCCCCTCGGTCGTGAGTTGAACCACGTATGGCAACTCCCCATTCTCGGCCTTGCTGCAATCTGGCTTCTCGGATTGCGGCGAGGTGTCGTTCCCGCCCTTGTCGGTGCCGGGGTGCTCGGCGTCGTAGCCGTTATGGCTGGTGCGCCTGCATGAGGCACGAAGCCGTCTCCGGACGGCGGCTTTCGACGACTGGGGTGAACCCAGTTGCCGGTTTCGCTGTGGCCGTAGGGTGGCGCCTCTTCGTGCAGGTCTTCACCGACGCACAAGCCGCTCGGTTCGACACAGTGCCGAACGGCGACGTCGCCAGAACCTGATGATGCGGGACTTGAATCTCTTCATGCTTCTCGCGGCGATGACATGCCGGCCGGAACTGGCGCCCAAGTCCTGCATTTCGAGCGAGGTCAGGGAGAAGCTGCCCAACCCGGTTTAGCTTTGACCAATCGACGTAGGAGGAGGGTCAGATGAAGAGGCACCGCATCTCGACAGAGAACGCACCGGCAGCGCTTGGTCCCTACAGCCAAGCAATCGTTGCGAATGGCTTCGTGTTTTGCTCAGGCACCGTGGGCATCGATCCACAGAGCGGCTTGCTTCCCGATGGGGTGGCTGAACAGACAGAACAAGCACTCTTGAACTTGGCCGCCATTCTGGAGGCCGCGGGATCCTCACTCGCGCAGCTCGTCAAGACAACGATCTTTTATAGCAACGTCAATGATTTCGCCACAATCAACGAGGTATATGCGCGCCACATGCCTGATCCTCCGCCAGCACGGTCGGCCCCAGCCAATGTGGTTTTGCCGCGAGGTCTTCTCATTTCGATCGAGGCGATCGCCACTCTCGAGAGTGAGAACTGAGGACGCGGGTTGGTTTGATCCGCTCTGCGCGATGCGGTGCTAGCGACGCCTCAGCCGGGAGTCCCCGAGTGCGGGCGAGGAGGCGAGATAGTTGTCGTCGGGATTGAGTTCCGATCCCGGGGGGACGATCTCGTCGATGCGGTCAAGCACCTCATCATTCAGAACGACGTTGGCCCCAGCGAGAAGGTCGTCTAGTTGCTCGGGCGTCCGCGGTCCGATAATGACCAAGGTGACCCCGGGGTGGGCTCTGACAAAGGCGGTGGCCAGGTGGGTCAGGGGAAGCCCGGCCTCTTCAGCCAGCTTGTTCAGCGCTTCGACCGCCTCCAATTTGGCTCGATTGGCCGGGATGTTCAGGTCGAATGCTTGGGGCGCGGTGGCGGTCCTGTGGCCACGAGTGGGATCGGCCCGACCCGAAAGCCATCCGCTACTCAGCGGACCATACGACAGCACGCCCATCCCGTGACGCTGTGCGGCCGGGAGCACGGTGCCCTCAATGGTCCGGGTGAGGATCGAGTAGCGGGGCTGCTCGGTCCGGAATCGATGATGGCCGCGCCTTTCGGCCACCCATTGCGCCTCCACGATGAGGTCGGCCGGGAAGGTGGACGAGCCGATGGCGCGTACCTTTCCGGCCCGGATCAGATCAGACAGGGCACCGAGCGTGTCGTCAACGTCCGTGCTGTAGTCGGGCCGATGGAGTTGGTAAAGGTCGATGTAGTCCGTGCCAAGGCGCCGAAGGCTGGCTTCAACTGCCTGGGCGATCCAGCGCGGTGACGCTCCCCGTCGATTTGGGTCCTGCCCAACCGGAAGTCCGAATTTGGTGGCGAGCACGACCTCATCACGCCGCCCAACCAGGGCCTGTCCAACAATTTCTTCCGACTCTCCGCGAGAGTAGACATCGGCAGTGTCTACGAAGTTGATACCGGCGTCGAGGGCCGTATGGATGATGCGGATCGACTCGTCGTGGTCGGGATTGCCCATTGCTCCCAACATCATCGTCCCGAGCGCGAACCCGCTCACAGAAATGCCCGTGCCACCGAGGACTCTGCGCTCCATTGCCTCTCCTTGATCAGCCCCCGACCCCTGTTCTACCTCCCAAAGCTCGCCGTACGACCAGGTGGGCGCAGGACCGTCCATCACGAGTGAGGCTGGTCTGACGATCTGGCTCGCCCGGTTTCCGGTTAGCTCGTCCATACAAGGCTCACCTCATCGTCCGCGTGAAGGCTGCCTCTTCGGGATCGAGGATGGCGTCGGGCTGACCGGGTCCGGCAGGGCTGCGAGGAAGCGACTATCGGATGGCTGTGTCGCGACTGCCTGGCGGGACCGTGACCGTCTCAGACGGCAGCATCGCCGGGAACTGTCAGCGGTGCCCCATTGACATCGTCGACGCAAGATGTAATCTACAACCATATGGTTGCAGGTTCTCTTGAGCGCAAGAAACAGACCGACCGGTTGTTTTTCGCGCTGAGCGATACGACGCGGCGCGACATCGTCACGAAGACCCTCGATCGTGAGCGCTCGGTCAGCGAGCTCGGCCGGCTTTATCCGATCAGCCTCACGGCGGTGCAGAAGCATGTCGAGGTCCTGGCTAGCGCCGGTCTGATCTCAAAGCACCGGAGCGGGCGGGAACAACTCGTGCGCGGCGAGGTCAACCAACTTCGCCGCGCGCACGAGCTTCTCGACGAGCTCGAGACGGTGTGGCAGGCCCGCCTCGAACGCTTCGAAGGCGTCCTCAACGAAACCACTGGGAAGGAAGGCGAATGAGCGTCTGGAATGTCGACAAGAACGCAGATGCCAAGACCATGATCATCACTGCGGAGTTCAAGACGTCCATCACCAACGTGTGGCAGCTGTGGGCTGACCCTCGCCTCCTCGAGCGGTGGTGGGGTCCGCCAGAGTTCCCGGCCACCTTCGAGCATCACAACCTCACGCCGGGCGGCACGATCATCTACTTCATGTCCGGACCCGACGGCGAGAGATTCGACGGCACCTGGGACGTCGTCGAGGTTGACGCACCCACCAGGCTCGTCATCGAAGACGCCATTGTCGAAGATGACGGAACGCCGAGGGACGGAAATTCCATGACTCGCATGGAGATCGACATCGAAGCGGTGGGCGACACGACGCGAATGATCCTGACCACCCATTTCGACTCGCTCGAAGGGATGGAGCAAGCGATCGCCATGGGTGTAGCCGAAGGTATGAAGGCGTGTATGTCCCAGATCGACGCCCTGCTCTCCGAGGAGGCCGCCTAAAGGATTACTCCCAGCGGAAGACCTGGCGGCCAGCACCGGCTGGCGGCCAGGGAGTCGAACAAAAAGCGATGCAGACGCGAACCGACCCCGCCGAAGCGGGGCCGAATCGCTGATAGTGACATTCCCGACAGCGTTCAGCAGTCAGGCGCGGACCCTCTGTCAAGGTCACCGTGCAAGCCGGCGGGCTCTACGATCCCGACAAACTCCTTGCCCGACGCGACCCATGGTCCGTGGAACTTCGATCCCACGTGCTCTCCTGCGGTCCACTTCATGTGAATTTCGGAGCCGCCGCCGCTCCAGTGTCCGGCGTCGCCGCCGTCTTCGCCACTGGCCACGACGAACGTGCCGTTCGACGAGAAGATCTCGTTCTCGCATATGCCACCCTGCAATTGGAGTATCCAGGCCGTGTCATTCCTGACATGGAGCTCGGGAGATGCTGCCCCGGCCGCAGCCATCCCCGATAATCCGAGCGTCGCCATCAATCCAAGTCCAGCTACTGCACTCGCTATCCGTCGCATGTTCATGTCCTCCGTATCTGGCTTTGGTTGTTGGGAGTCGTGCGTGTTGAATGCTCAGTGAGAGCATTTACATCGCTCTCTGCGCAGCATCTACCTTCAAACGATGGGTGTCTGTCATGTGGCCGACAGTACGAATGTCAGCGCCAGCACCCACGACTCTGAACGGCTGAGTCTCGATTGAGGCCCGTAAGCGAACCGATGCCTCCGAAGTGCAAAGGTCTCAGCGACCCGCGAGGAACTCGTGGAGCTTGGTCAGCGCGTGGTCGATAGTGAAGGTGGCGGGTTCGTGCCCGGTGGGACCTTCTTTGACGTCTCGAGGAATTGCGTGACCATCACGATTGAGTACCCGGCCATGAAGTCACGGTCAAAGTCCCATAGGTGTTCGACGTACGGTCGGCTCGTTCGAAGGGATCGGTACGCAAAGAATTTCTTCGGTATTCGTAGCGTCACGAACGGTTCTGCCCAAATCTGCAGTGAGAAACTTCTTTCGAACTCGTTCGTTTATGGATGCGGGCTCAGTTCCCTGGAGGGCGGTGGATGGGGTGCTCGTGCGCATGATCCGTGTGCGTATGCGGCGCTTGCTCTCCGATCTCACCTTTGAAACCCAAACGCCGCAGGATCCACGCGCCAACCCGGTTCGGTGGCTTCCGGAGTTGTGCCTCCCTGGCCTCGGCCTCGTGGGAATCGTTGAACCAGATCGACCTGGGCGTGCGGGCCTGCCAACTCCGAGCCATGCGCTCAGCGTATTCACAATTCAGGCTGTGTTCCGTCTGGTCCAGCAGGACGTGCACACGGGCTCTCGCACCAAGAGCCCAAGGGGCAACTTAAATGACGTTCAGGTCGCCCTGCAGTTGATCAAGGTGACTCTGAAGGTCGAGGCGGTGGGCAATGTTCTCGTAATCGGTGGCAGTCGGACCGGCCTTGGCCAGCTTCTCGAAATCAGCCTCGCTCGTCCGTGCTGACGCGACGGCCGCATCGAGGTCAGACGGATCGACTCCGATCACATTCAAACCACTGACGCTGTCGGCGAACGATCGCAACTGCGAGGCCAATGTCCCCGCAGCGTCCTCGACACACGCCACCTGTGTCGCGTCCCTGGGGCAGTCCTCCACGTTCTGCTCGTAATGTTTGAACGAGGAGTTCAAAGTAGCGACTGCGCTATTCAAAGTGCTTGTTTGATCGTAGTTGTGGGCGCCTATCACTGCCTGCGCCGTGATCTGACCGATGTAGCCAAGAGCGCCCAAGACGATTGCGATCACGAGCAGGCGGCGAGCCCCTCGACTGAGGATGAGGTTCCAGTCCCGCGCCATGGGCGGTGGTGGCAGGACGGGGCTTGGCGGGACTGCGAACGCTGCACTGACAGGTGAGAGGGTCTCGGACGCGCTCGGCACCGTCGTCGTCTCCGTCGCAGTGGGGAGAGGTGTCTGGGCGTCCTGTTCGAGAACTTGCGGTGCGCCGCCTTCACCGAAGAGACGACTTGGATAGGTCGGGACAACCATGAGGCCGAACGCGCTCGAAGCGAGTTTGGTAGCGGAGCAACGCCGAGATCGCGCCGTGAGCGGAACGCGGAAGCCATCCACTGACCAGCGTAATCAACCAAAGGAAGAAGAGGAGAACGCCAATGCCGTTGGCCGCGACCGTCGAAACAATAGCGGCGGGAACCACCAGGATCACGCGGAAGAACACAGCCCACCGATTGAGCCTCGTGGCCGCTGGCACGGCCATGTGGACCGGATAGACGACCTCTTCAGCTTCGAAGGGAGGGAACGTGTCAGTCAGGAGGTACTGGTAGGCGGACAGGTTGAGCGCCAGCTTGATGTATCTGGTGAGGTATCTCCGCGCGAAGTCCGGCAGTCGACCTGTGAAGAGTGCGCCGAACCAACCGATAATCGCTACGAAGAAGGCGCCGATCCCGATCACCAAGACCACGAGGCCAAGCGGGATCGCCAGGAACAATCTGATCAGGACTGTCCATCGTCGCTGCTTGGCCCGCTCAGGGAACGCCGTAAGGAGCGGTTGGGGCAAGCCGGGCTCGATGGGTGCGGGCGAGCCAGAGGGCCAGCTTGTCGGCGGAGGCGGTGGTGGCACCGGCGGGCCAGCCCAGCCCGGCTGAGTCAGTGGAGGTGGCACTGGAGGGGGTCCCCACCCTGGAGGAGGCTTCCGATCCTCAGGAGGTGGAGGCGGCGGAGGAGGAGTATCCACCGCGGCACCATAGGGCCGCTCGCTGCCAAGAGCGTGTCTTTCCAACGTCGTCAGCCTGCGTGGCTGACATGGCAGCGCTCTTGCTGCCGGTACCGGCGATGGGAGTGGCTGATGAGCGCGAAGTCCTTTGAGCCGTGCGCATCGGAGCGAGCTCGGAACTGGGCTGACAACCCCTCTCCGCCCTACGATCTGCCCCCGATGCAGGTCCCCACACAGAGAGAGAAGGCATGGACTTATGACGTTCGTTCCCTATGACCGGCCGATCCGGGCTGCCATCGTCGGTCTCGGTCGCATCTATGACCTGAACGTCCGAGCCTATAGAGACAATCCCGACGTTGACGTGGTGGCGCTCGTTGATCCGGATCGGCAGCGTCGTGCCCAGCGACTGGCGGAGTGGCCACAGGCCCAGACCTTCGCCACAGCAGCGGAACTCGCCACGAGCGGCCTGGAGATCGATGCAGTCGAGGTTCTGCTTCCGATTCCTCTCCATGTCGAAGGCGTGTGTGAGATGCTCGGCTACGGCTGGCACCTGAATCTGCAGAAGCCGATGTGCAGCGAACTGGGTGAAGCCAGACAGATGCTCGACGCAGCGAAAGCGAACGATCGCGTTCTGCGAGTCATGGAGAACTACCTCTTCTATCAACCGTTGCAGAAGCTGAAGGAGACGGTTGAATCCGGAGAGCTCGGCGCAATCACCGGCTATCACATGAAGATGGTGGGGAGCGGTCGCGGGGGCTGGGATGTGCCCATGTCCAGCTTCGAATGGCAGTTCCAACAGATGCGCCGGGGGAGGGGCATCTTGGTGTTCGACGATGGCTGGCACAAGCTTTCGACCGCGCTCTGGCTATTCGGCCCGCTGCGTGAGGTACGGGCCTGGGTGGGCGGCACCGCGGTCATGCCCGAAGTCATGCCCGATGTCGAGGTCGACGCACCGACCACGATTGTCTGGGAGCACCAGAACGGCATCCGGGGCGTCTGGGACATCACGCTGGCTCCCGAGATGTACCTCCGGTCGGATTACTACACCAACGACGAGAGGTGGGAAGTCACCGGCCGACGCGGCTACTCGCGGGTGAATCGGTGCACGGGACGAGGCATTCAACAGCCCAGTCTCGAGACCTACATCGATGGCGAGATGCGGACGTACCATGCCCTCGACGACGACTGGGGGAGCAGCTTCCGGGACTCGGGCCGCCATTGGTTGAGCTGGCTCCGGACCGGTGAAGGTCCGATGTTGTGGAGCGCCGAGGAGGCTGTTGACGTCCTGCGATTCGCCCTTGCCGTCTACGCCAGCAGCGCAGCGGGCGGCGTCGGCGTCGACCCAGCGTCGATCCGGGAGGACTGACAGCGCGCTCCCGCTCGACTTCAATACAGTGGCGGAATGGTGGGAGACGGTCGAACAGAACAGGTCGAGCGTGACCTTTTGAAGGATCGGGCCCTGGTTCCTGGTTCCGTTGAAACGTGGATGCAACAAAGCGAACGGAGCCGACGCTACTGGTTGAAGCGTTTGGCCAGATCGGAGCGTCGGCGGTCCGAGTTCGAGCAAGCCCTCGCCTGCGATGCGACCGCGGTGCGTAAGTGGTCCGAGTTCCCGGTGACGGAACAGCGGGAGATTCTCGCCACGATCGACGTGGTTCGACCCTTTCCCCGGAAACGGGCTATCGACCGGGCGATTCGCCGAGGAGTCATGGGTGGTTCCGACTACCGGCGGTGCGAAAAGTCCTCCTAACTTGGGAGGACCCAGAGGGTTAGTGCGCCGGAACGTCCTGCCGGGACCGCAAGAACTGATCCGTGAAATCCCAGTAGCCAAGATTGCGCTCCGATGTGATAATCGGAAGGTGCCGGTGGAGGGCCACCTTTATGGCGAACGTGTGTGGTTCCACGACGCGCGCGGTCAGGTCCGCCGGATGGGAGTTTCTGGTCACCCTGCCGATTCGACCATGGTCATTTCACTCTGGCAGGGAGACGTCTGCACGGGCACCTTCCGATTGCCCGCCGCGGACGCAGCGCGACTCATATCGACGCTGGCCTACGGCATGAGCGAATCGATTGCCGATCGACCGGCCACTTCTTCCGGCCCAGGGCGGGGTCCGCTTCGCGACAGTTGGATCCGATTGATTCGCCGAGTGTTCACTCGGTCAACGGGGCCGGGCGAAACGCACCTTCGACTTTTGCCCTAGGCAGCTCAATACCGCGCTGAAGGCCGCTCCTGGCAGCGAGAACGGGAGCACCAGGTGTCGTCGCTCTGAGAGTGTGTGCGTCTACCCGTTGCTCGAAGAAGACCGGGTAAAGGTGCAGGCCGCCTCCGACTGGGCGAGGTGCAGATAGCTCGTGCACTCGCCCAAGGTGATCCCGCTCTGGTCGTAGGTCATTGCGATGTCAGAGGGCACCGACGTGGCTGAGGCAGATCCACTGCTCTGTGTGACGACCTTGGGCTTCAGATTCGCCACACCGTCTTGGGCCTTGCCGCTGAAGGTCAGCACAGCTTGCGTCTGACCATCCTGGAATTCGTAGTTCAGCGTGCCCCTCACCTTGCCCTTACCGCCTTCTCTCAACGAGATGTAGTAGTGCGGAGTGCCAGCAGATCCGTCGACGTAGACGCCCGTGAGGGCGCCGCTCGCCGATCCGGCTCCTTTGGCCCCCGACGAGGTCGAGTGACGATGACCGATCTCGTAACCGATGGCGCCAGCTGCCGCGAGGAGGATGAGAGCAATGACGCTGTAGAGGGCAATCTTCACGAGGCGTCATGATACTGAGTGGCGGCCTCTGCATTGTTCGGTCGTCGTGGATGCTCGGAGATGTTGGCTCTCCCTTTCGATGTGGGCCTGTGAAAGGAGGGTCGGCACGTCCGACGGTGGCCGCTTCCTGGGTCATCGGACCGGTCCGCGGGCACTCTCGGATGCACGGGTCGGCCTGAGAAAGTGCACCCGGAGTGAAATCCGCCGTCGTCGATGGTTCAACACCTAGGCTCCGTACATGAGCAAGGGGCATTTGCCAGGGTCGAAAGGCGGCCCCTTCCAACGTCGGAGGGACAAGCGCCAGCTCGAACACTTGGCTCAATCCTCGGATCGCGACGTCGCCCTCGCAGCGTCCGCGGCTCACGTCAAAGTGATCGAGGATCAAGCAGAGGCCCTGAAGCGGGATAGGGACAAGAACCTGTCCGATCCCAACGAGGAAACGCCGCCAATCCGTACCGGCGGATTCCACGTGCGAGCAGTCCCGATCGACCAGCCGCTCGGGGAATAGCCCGCACCGATCTCCGAGATTCTCTCCGTGAGAGCGCAGTGGTCACCAAGAAGACCCGGACGACGCGTGGTGACGATAAAACTGGAGACGTGCTGTTGGTCGACGCCGCGAATGTCATCGGGTCACGTCCCACGGGATGGTGGAGGGACCGAGCGGGAGCAGCCAGGACCTTCGTAGGGCAGGTGAGAGCCGCGGCCGCTTCTGGCCGCATCCCGACGCCGGTCTTCGTCATCTTGGAGGGGAAGGCTCGAGAGGGGGTCCCGACCGGGGCCGCCGACAAGGTGACGGTCCTCCACGCTCCGGGCAGCGGTGACGACATGCTTGTCAGCACGGTGTCGAGCGAGGCTGACGAGGTCACGCTTGTGACGGCCGACCGCGAGCTGCGCCGGCGAGCCGAAGCCCTCGGCGCTTCCGTGGTGGGACCGGGTTGGCTCCTCAGCCTTCTGGAGTAGGACTTACGTCCCGGCGAAGCCCTGCAGGACCAGGGGTCTCGAGCGGGCATTCGTAGGCACCGGCTTGGTCAGCTGTTCGTATCGATGGCCATGGGGTGCCGCGGTTGGTACAGGCCGACCCGAGCTCCGCCTGGGAGAGGAAACGTCGTGACCGATCCCCAGCGCGCCTCTTCGACCGCCGCGCAGGTCACACCGTGGTCGGCGAGCGCCTGCATGTCTGCTTCGAGATCGTCGCACATCAGATAGAGCTCGGCTCTCGGGGTCTCGTCCGGATGGACCGCAGCCTCTGCCGGAGGAAGCTTGAAGATGAGCCATCCGCCTCCGGCATCAATCGAATCAAGGTCGAGAACCGTCGACAGAAAGGTCCTGTCCGCGTCAGCGTCCGTGCTGAAAAGGATCAAATGAGCGCCGAAGATCACACCCCATCCTGACGGCGCCAGTGGTCCTCCGCAACCTGCGGTCGCCTATGGCATTCGGACGCCGGATGGCGGATTCAGGCGATGGCCTGGGGCAACATTGGCCGTTGGCTCACCTGCGACTCGGCCCACTCCTGGTCGATGGCCGTGAGCACCCCGAGCACGGTGGCGATGGCGCGCTCGGCCTCCGAGAGGCCCACGAATTCCACGCCGGCTCTGACAAGGCCCGGTCGTATCAGCGCGGCATTTCTGATTTTGCCCTCGACTCGGATGCTGACCCAGTCGCTCACCGCGGGGAACTGGACCGCGACGTCGCGACCGACCAGCTCGAACTCAGACGAGTCGACATCACGCAGCGTTATTCCAAGGCCGAAAGGTGAGATGTCGAGGACCGCACATTCTCGCCAGACCTCGCTATGCGTTTCGTTCTCAATGAGGCAGGTCCCGCTCCAACCCGACGCTTGCCGGGTTGTACGTCTGCGTTCCAACACCTGATGCCTCCTCTTTGAACGCCCGAGAGGGCGTTCTGAGTGCCCGCCACAGGGCTCTCAGCGCTGATGAGTCTGCACGCCTGCACAAGCGTCCGTGCCCGCTTGTCCTGGTGTACCTCTACCCAACAGGCTCACAACGGCCTGACAATTCCCTGCACAGGGCCTCAAGATCCCAATTGTTCCTGAAACCTTGCGACGCCTTTGGTCTTGCCCACCGCTGCCAGCCTGCGCAGCGCCTGAGGATTGTGGTTGAGCTCACCGTCGAGGAAATCGACCACGCTGTTGACATCCACATTCTCCCACCGGGGTGGTTTCTGGCCGGGCGGACCGAGCTGCAGGAAGGACACATGCGGTGCGCCGATCAGGCTCACGAAGAATTTCGGGCGCTTTGGCGTCCTCGTAGATCTTCTTCCCATTGAGCATAGGGAATCGTCTTGTCAGCGGTTCCGTGAAGCACGAGGATCGGCGTCGTCCGGTGGCCGGCGAAGAAGCGGCCCTTGCCGAAGGTCGTCTCAGTGCCGTCGATGATCACCGCCGCATCGACCAGAGGATCTCGGCAGCACGTGTTCTCGGTCCAGGCCAACACCGTCATGGCGCCGAGCGAGTGTCCGACCGCCGCGATCCGGTGAGGGTCGATCATGCCGGAAAGCAGGTTGCCGCTTTGCTGCGGAGAGGGCCAGGACCTGGGAGAGCACGAAGGACATGTCGCCCGGCTGGTTCACGAGGTCCTTCGCCGTGTCTCCGCCGGGAGCGGTGAGGTTCGAGAGGGGAAACGTCGGCGCCACGACCACGAACCCCTTTTCGACCCATTGCTGGAGCAGGGGGTCGTAGACGAATCCCTCGGAGTCCAGCCCGTGGGCGAACACGATGACGGGGAATGGCTTGCCGTCGTTCGCCGGCGGGGCGTTGGCCTGGGGCTGTGCCGTGGGGGCGCCGGCCGCCGGGTACAGCACCCAGGTCGTCAGGTTGCGATAGGGCAGGGCGGGCGCACTGCCGTTGGCGGGGGTGCCTCGGCTGTGATCGACCAGGTTGAGCGTCTCGCGTCCCACGCCATACGGCGGGTGTGCAGCTGGAGCGGGCGCAGTCGACGTCGTCGTAGTCGCGGCCGATGTCGGATGTGGCGTTGAGAGGCTCACGAGCGCGGACGCGATCAGCACCAGGGCTGCCAGCACAGCCGAGCAGCACCACCTCATGTTCTCACCGGCCCTCGTCGGTCTGCCTCCGGCACGCTCAGCCCAGGTAGCTGTCGGAGAGGGCTTCTTCCATCTCGCTCGGAGAGCCCTGGTGGGCGATCACACCTTGCAAGACGACGGCGGCGGCATCGGCGATGGGGAGAGCGGTGCGGGCGAACTGCTCGACCAGCAGGATCGACAAGCCGCCTGACGCCAGCTCGCGCACCTTCTCGTAGAGCTCGCCCACCACGATGGGTGCCAGGCCCAGCGACAGCTCGTCGAGGAGGAGCACCTTCGGATCGGTGGCGAAGGCACGGGCCAACGCCAGCATCTGTTGCTCCCCACCCGACAGCGTGCCGGCCAGCTGCTTCCGCTTCGGCTTCGAGCCGGGGGAACTGGGACATGGTCACGTCCTCGATGCGGGCCATCGGCACGCCGACCTGCGTGGCCATCAGGAGATTCTCCCGGACGGTGAGGTTCGGGAAGATGCCGCGACCCTCGGGCACGGTGCAGATGCCGCGGCGGGCCCGGCCATCTGCGGAGAGCGTCGTCACCACGTTGCCGTCGAAGTGAACGTCACCGGAGGTCGGCGCGAGGGTTCCGGCACAGACGTTGAGCAAGGTGGTCTTGCCGCCCCCGTTCGGTCCCAGGAGGGCGACGACGGCACCGGCAGGGACGGAGAGGGAGACGCCGTGCACGACCTCGATCGGTCCGTATCCGGCGCGGATATCTCGCAGCTCGAGGATGGGGGAGTCGGTGTTCATGCGGTCCCGAGGTATGCCTGGACGACCGCCGGATCGTTCTTCACCTGTTCGGGTGTACCGCTGGCGATGATCTGGCCGTAGTCCAGCACGTGGATCAGCGCACACGTTCCCATCACCAGGTTCACGTCGTGCTCGACCAGGCAGATGGCCAGCTCGCGCTCGTCGACCAGCTGACGCAACAGCTTGCCGAACTCGGCGGTCTCCTGCTCGGTCTGTCCGGAGGCCGGTTCGTCGAGGAGGAGGACTCTCGGCTGCGTCATGAGGGCCCGCGCCACTTCGACCACCCGGGCCCGGGCGGTCGGCAGCTCGCTGACCTCCCGGTCGGCCACGTCGCCCAGGCCGACCAACTCAATGGTGCGCTCAGTCTCGGCCCCGACATCGATCCGGCCCCGGCGACCCCACGTGTTGCGGATTTCGCCGGCGACCCGGATGTTGTCCCGGACGGTCAGGGACGTGAACAGCTCGAGCCGTTGATAGGTGCGAGAAAGACCCCGGCGGGCCCGGGCCGCCGGTCCCGCCTTGGTCACGTCGTGCCCGTCGATCACGACCCGCCCGGACTTGGGCGCCAGCAGCCCGCTGACCACGTTGAACAGGGTGGTCTTGCCCGCACCGTTCGGGCCGATCAGCCCTGTTACTCCGGCCTGCAGGCACCGAGATGCTCACGTCACTCAGCACCTGGGCCCCGCCGAAGGCCATGTACACGTCCGAGATCTCAAGAGCGGGCATCGGCCACCCCCTCGGCGGCAACCGTGGCCTCGGGGACGAGGGGCGGCAACGTCGCGGGCCTCGGACTGACCTGGTGCTTTCCGGCGACGGGAGCGAAGGCCTCGGGTTGCACGGCACGGCCGAGGAGCGGGAGCACGAGGACGATGAGGCCCGTGGCCAGCACGAACCACCAATTTCCCATCACGTTGGTCAGCGTGAGCACGTAAAAGAGCCCCTCGGCCATTACCCCGAGGGCCAGGACCCACTTGACCTGCCAGAGCGGTCGATAGCTGTCCACGATCTGGGGCACGGCGCCGCTGGGATTCCGTCCGAGACTGATGCCGATGAGGGCTGGGGCTACCAGCGACACGTTGGCCAGCACGTTCCAGAAGCCGCCTCCGCCGTGATCGGTGCTCAGGTTCGTGAACGTCGACGTAAGGGCCTGGAAGGCGGTTCCGGCCAGAATCCCGCCCATGAGAGCACCGGCCACGCTGCCGATGCCGCCCACGACCGTCAGCATCACGAGGGCCAGACTCACGAAGATGATGTAGGTGTTGGCGTTCACGCTGCCCGACTCGGCCGACAGGAGGATCCCGCCCAGCCCTGCGATGGCCGCCGAGAGCATGAAGACCGACAACTTCAGCTTGACGAGGTTCTGGCCCAGGGTGGCCGCTGCTGCCGGGCTGTCCTTCATGGCCGTGAGCCGGCGCCCGTAGCTGCTGCGCCGCAACGCGATGAGGCCGATCCCGACCAACACGAAGATGACCGTCGATGCGGTGAGGAACGTCTTCTGCGAGTTGAAGTCGATGGGGCCGAGCTTCGGTGCCGGAATCTGAAGGGCTCCGTTGGGGAAGATCGAAAAGTGCACGTGGAAGATGGGCAGCACGTGCGGAAGGATGTCGGCGATGATCATGTCGGACACGAAGACACCGAAGGCGAGCGTCGCCAACGCCAGGTAGAGGCCGCGTAGTCGAAGCGCTGGAAGTGCAATGAGCCCTCCCACCACGGCGGTCACGACGACACCGAGCACAATGCCCCAAAGGGTGATGCGTTGGGCCTCGCCGCTCCCGGTGAGTCCCAGGTGGAACACGATGATCGTGGCGATGGCCCCGAACGAGACCGGGGCCAGGTTGATCTCGCCGGCGTAGCCAGTGAGCAGCGTGAGCGAGAGGGCGATGATGCCGTAGATGATCCCGATCGTGAGGCCACCCATATCGCCGTCGTTCATGATCTGCTCGAGGCCGAGCACCACGACGAGCAGGATGACGCCCCAGATGGCGGCCGTGCGCAGCGTCGGCACGGCGAAGCGCTCCCGGGTGCGCAGCAGCGTGGCGCCGCGCAGGCGGTCCTGGGGCAGAACGAGGAGGACGACGAAGAGGAAGATCATCGGGAGGGCGATCCGGAAGTTCGACGCCCAGGACCAGTTGTCCGGGAAGTAACCGAGGACATACGTCCCGGCCAGGCCGAGAACCAGCGCACCGGCGAAGGTCAGCCAAATGCTTCGGAGCCGTCCGAACATGGCGGCAGCGATGGAATCGAGCACGAGCAACGTCAGGACATGCACGTCGAGTGTGCCCCCGCTGATCGGCGTGATGAGGATGCCCGCCAGGGCGGCCAACGCAGCGCCCAGCGCCCACGAGAACACCGCAAGCCTCTCGGGGCGGCCTCCGTTCAACTGGAGCAGCGACGGGTTGTCCACGACCGCCCGCATGGCCACGCCCGTCCGTGTGCTCTTGAAGAGCAGCCTGATGCCCACGGCGATGAGAACCCCGCACCCCAGGGCGATCGCCTCATGGTCGGTGACGTACACGCCGAAGATCTGGAACTTGGCGGCGTCACCGAAGAACAGCTGGTCCGTCCGGGGGACGCCGGGATTCCAGATCCACGCAGCCAGTGCGATCAGGCCGAGCATGATCCCGATGGTGACGACGATCTTGGTCACCTCGGCGGTCTCGCGCAGCCCCCGCATGATGCCCCCGTAGAGGATGGTCCCGGCCAACGGGGCCAGGACCGCAATGACCATGAACAGGGCGAGCGGGGCGGGCCAGTTCCAGCCGTAGCGGAACTGCCAGTACGTGAAGGCGGCGAACATGGCCATCGCCCCTTGGGCGAAGTTGAAGATGCCTGAGGTGGTGTACGTCAGGACAAGTCCCGAGGCGGCGATCCCGTAGACCGCGCCCGTAACCAGGCCGAGAATGGTGTACTCGAGAAAGAGGTGCATGGCCGGACCCCGCCCGCTCAGGTCACCTGGCGGGCGGTCCAGCGCGGCGAGCGCTCATCCCTGAGGCTTGATGACCGTCGACGTCGCGTACTGCGTCGAGTAGCGCTGAGCGTTGAGCGGGGTGCCGATGACCGAACCAGTGTTGGCCACGATGTACTTGGACGAGCAGTCGAAGCTTCCGAGCTTCTTCGGATAGGCCTGCACCCACTTGGTGCCCTGGAGCTTCATGAGGAGCCCACACGACGGGGGCAGGTTCTTGGATGGATTCCCCGAGGCGTTGAGGCCGCCACCGGTCCAGTTCGTCACCTTGGAGAGCTTGTTGATCATGCACTGGCGGGTGAGGGTTGACCCGCAGGCCTTTGCCTCGGTGGCCCACAGGAGGAAGGAGGAGGTGGACTGCTCTCCGAGCTGCGAAATGAGCCCGCCGTTCTTCTTGACGATGGAGATGTATTGCTTGACGGCCGGGACGACGTTGGCCGCCTCGAGAGGCTCGTAGGACAGTCGCACGTAGACATTGTTACCGAGCCCCGCCGTGTTCCACTGTGCGAAGGCCGCCGTGTAGGCGCCGGAGTCCTCGACCCAGATCGGGTTGTAGTTGATCTGGTTCTCCGCCTGCAGTGCGCCGTAGAGGGTGGGCCCAGGGGTGGAGTCGTTGTAGACGATCTGGGCCCCGCAGCTCTGGAGCTTCTGGACGAACGGGGTGTAGTTGGCCTCGCCGTTGTAGTTGATCTGCACCGGGCAGTTGAGGAATTTCCAACCCGTCTTGGTGTAGGCCTGTACCGCCTTCGCCATCGAGGCCTGCTGGGTCGAAAGGGTGGAGTTGTACTGGCCCGCCTTCTGGGTCTTGGCCTTGCCGAAGAGCTTGGTGATCTCGTACGCGCTCGACACCGGGCTGTAGTCAGCCGGGTTCGGCGAGGCCTGGTACATCTCGTAGGCGTTGGCGACTTGCGGGGAGACCGTGAATCCGGGCACGGCGGCCAGGTTGCAGTTCAACCGGGTCTGCTCGCCGAGGCTGTCGAGCGCGAAGCCCTCGCCAACCAGCATGAAGTCCTTCTTGCAGGCCTGGGTCATGACCGACGCCGACGTTGGTGATCGCGGCGTCGTAGTAGTCGCCCACGATCTTGCGCCCGTTGATGCCGCCCTGGGCGTTGCACCAGGCGATCATCGCCTTGACGGCGTCGCCCATCTCCTGGTCGAGGCCGGGGAGACCTGAGAAGCCCCGGTCGTCGCCGTACGCGATGTTGATGGTCGAGTTGGTCACGCCCTGGTCGGTGGCGCCCTTGGCCGTCCCCTTCCCGCACGGAGAGGGGAGCGTGCCGAACTTGGTCGAGGAACTCGACGCCGCTCCGCTCGTCATCGGCGCCGCAACGACCCCCGTGGCTGTCAGTGCCGTGAGGAGTGCTGCCAAACCCACGACCCGCATGCCGCTGAACCTTCTCATGGCCAAACCCCCCGGTCTGTGGAGGCAGGATCCTCTCGGATGCTGCTCCAGGAACTCGAGAACAGTAGAACAAGTTCCTGTTTCCGGCTGCACACTAGCAACCCGCCGTGCACAAGTCTGGGCAGCTCCGCCTGGGCGGTCGGGCCCGACGACCTGGTACGACGAGCCGTAGCACCCGCGCTCCTAGGCGTCGGGTGCCGTCGCAATCCCGTAGCGCTCGGTGTAGTCCGCAAACTCCGCTGCCAGTCCTGCATAGGTCCAGCCGAAGTCGGCCGGGTCGTAGCGGTGACGGCCGAAAGCGTCGGCCGGCCGGTCTGCCAGGAACGTGCGCATGCGCCGGACGTGCAGCGAACCCACCTCCTCTCCGAAGCTCCGGTAGAGCTGGCACACGGCCTCGACCGGGTCGGCCATCAAGGCGTCGTAGTGCAGGTGCTGGCACCAGCCGTCGTTCGCCGCCTGGTCGAAGGCCATGGCCGAGCGCAGGGCGAAGGCGCACTTGCGCTTCCACTCCTCCGCGGTGGGTCGGGGGTCGGTCCGGCTGGTCAGGGGCCGCTGGCCCGCGTTGGCCAGGCTGGCCAGCGAGGTGACGACCGGTCCCGGATCGCGGTGGGTCCAGATCACCCGGGCATCCGGGTAGGCGGCCAACATGGCGTCGAGATGCCAGAGATGATTGGGCGTCTTGAGAATCCAGCGCTCCGTCGGCTGGCGCGATTGCAGCGTCTGGAGGGCCAGACGATGCTGGGCATAGGCGGGAGTCATGTCCGCCTGTTCGAGCCAACGCGCGTAGGTCGGCACGTGGGCCTGGGTCTCGAGCGCCATGGAGCGCACGTCGTACATGAAGAGGGAGACGCACTCCTCGGCCAGGGTTGCGCCGAAGGGATGCATGGCTTTGAGTGGGGGATTGAGCTTCATCAGCCCCTCGAGATCCTTGGCCGTGCGGGCGATGCGGGGATCCTCTGCCGCTTCTTCGAGGGTGGCGGGCGGGATGGGGTGGGCTGCCTCCCACTGGAGCAAGGGCCGGGCCAGAGGGTCCAACCCGAGCAGCATGGAGAGCACGCTCGTCCCGGTCCGCGGGAGTCCCACGATGATCCAGGGGCTGACGATGCGCTCGTCTTTGACCTCAGGATGGTCGAGCGACCAGCGGTGGAGCTGAATGCGGTTCGAGAGCGTCGAGGCCAGCATCTTGGAGACCAGGAGCCGCCCGAAGGTGGTCAACTCCGCCTCCTCCTCGCAGGCGCGCGAGGAAGACGCCCGAGCGGTTCGCGGAAGGAGTCGCTGCCGAAGTCGTCGGAGCCGGCCATCTTGGCCGCCGCTCGAGTCACGGCGGCGGGGCGCAACGACGGGACCTGGACGCCCGCTCGGCCGAGCTGTCCACCGACCCAGTTGAGTGCCAGCAGCGGTCGGCTGTGCAACTCCGAATCGCGCCACGTGTACTCGAGTTCGCTCATGCGGTGGCACCCGGCGTGGTCGTGGTCTGATCGACGACGACGACCGTGCGGCCCAGCGATTGGCGCGCCTCGTGGGCGTCGAGAGCTGGCCCTGCCTCCTCCATCGTCACCCGCCGACCAACGGCGGGCCGGATCTTTCCCTCGGCTGGCCAGGCGCAGCAGATCGGCGTGGATCTCGTCGGCCACGTCGCGGCCGAACGGGTTGAAGCCGAATCGCCGCATGCCCGGATCGACCACATCCACCCAGGCCAACATCACCGCCACGATGTCGATGTTCCCGATGCAGGCCATGCGCAGGGGCCGCCCTGTCATGCCGTTGGCGTCATCATCGGCGAACCCGACCGCCAGGTAGCGGCCACCGTGGGCCGTGCAGCGCCAGGAGCGCTCGACGAAGTCACCGCCGGTCAGGTCGTAGACCACGTCCGCGCCCTGGTCGGCGGTGGCACCCAGCACCGCCTCGACGAAGTCCTCGGCCGTGTGGTCGATGACGAGGTCCGCGCCCAGCGACGTACAGAGGGCGACCTTTTCGGGTCCACCGGCCACGGCGATGACGCGGGCACCGGCGGCCTTGCCGAGCTGGATTCCGGCCGTGCCGAGCCCGCTGGCCGCTGAATGCACGACGAGTGTCTCACCCGCCGAGAGCCGACCTCGCTTGAACAGGGCGAGGTGCGACGTCTGGAAGGTCAAGAGGAACGCGGTGGCTTCGGCATCGTCGAGGCTCTCCGGGGCGTCGAAGACCGAGATGGTGTCGGCTATGGCGTAGTCGGCGATTCCGCCGAGCGCATTCTTCGTGATCGCCACGACGCGCTTGCCGAGCCAGGCCTCAGCACCCTCGCCGGTGGCATCGACAACGCCACAGACGTCCATCCCCAAGAGTGAACGGCGGCGGGGTGGGCACGGAGACCAGATTGCCCCGGCAGCGATCGATGTCGTTGAAGTTCAGGGACGCCGCGCTGACCCGCACCCGGACCTCGTTCGGCCCCGGCTCGGGACGCTCGATACTGGTGACGGCGAGCACTTCCCCCGGTTGGCCGTGACGGGTCACCTGCAAGGCCCTCATCTCTGCCATTCGCCCTCTCCTTTGCCTCGTCGTGGTCCGGCCTCGGAAGCCGATCGACGGCATGGCCCCTGGGCGAAGCGAGGCTACCGCCCTCGTGCTCGAGAGGCGCCAACGGAGGCGGAGTGGACTCTCAGTCCCTGTGCGACGTCAGCGCCCGGGCCAGCGAGACGGCCTCGGCCCGGGACAGGTTGCCGCTGACCTCTCCATGCCCGTCGAAGCTGGAGAACGACGACTGGGTCGGCTGGATGATGGGAGCCGAGACCACCTTGCCGTCGAGGTCGATGCCGAGCAGCTGGTGGAAGTTCTGCTCGGCCACGAGATCCCAGCGAGCTGACCCGCCCGACTTCATGGTGTAGTCGACCACCCATTGACCTGTCTGATCCTTGTGGGCCGAAGCGGAGCCCACCGAGGTGTTGGTCATCTCGACCGGACCCAGCACGAGTCGTTGTCCCGCGGCGAACCCGTCGGAGCCGGGTGTGGCGGGCAAGAGCACGGTCGAGTTCGCCGACGCCTGATCGGTCGATGGCGCGGTGGTTGGGATGCCAGCCAGGGAGCCATCGGGAGCAACGTTGTTCTCGCTGAAGCCGTCAGGCGCGGTGCCGATCGGCGTCACGCCGAGATTCGACGCTGTGAGCAGGCTGGTGGAGTCACACGTGGGAAGGGTCGTGGGCCCGACGGAAGGGGTCGGACCCGGCGAGTAGGCCGGCGCGACGCAGAGCACGGGGCGGAAATACACGTAGCTTGCGCTGCTGGCGAGAGCAGGCGGCGCGGCCGGGCGCCGGGCCCCGCTTCCGGCCGGGGAACTGGAGAAGAAGACGACCGCCCCGCCGATCAACGCCGCGAGCACGAGGGCGGCCAGTGCCGCCACCACGCCGGTCCAGAGGTAGCGCCGCTTTTGGTGGTCCCGGGCCTCGGGAATGAGCACTTCGGCCGGAGCGGGCACGGGGTCCTTCACATCCATCGTCATAATGCTACTATGACTAGCACTATGTTGCAGGTCAAGGTCGATCGGGCCGAGGGGATGGCCCTCCACGACCAGGTGGCGGCCGAGATCCGGCGGGCGATTGCTGCGGGCGAGGCCGGCCCGGGTGAGCGGCTCCCGCCCGCCCGCGACCTGGCGGCAGTTCTCGGGGTGAACAGCAACACCGTGTTGCGCGCGCTGCGCATCCTGCGCGACGAGGGGTTACTCGAGTTCCGGCGCGGGCGTGGCGTCACGGTCGCCGGCTCGGCCGCACAGGGCGCGGTCATTGAGCGGGCGCGCCAGCTGCTCGAGTTCGCCCGCTTCCACGGCTACCGCAAGGAAGAGTTGATGGAGATCCTCGGCGGCTTGCCCTGAGGGAGGGTCCCGCCGTCAGCCGGCGGCGGTCACGTCGACCACCACCGGCGGCAGGGTCGCTCCGGAGGCGGCATGCACAGTGATGTCGATCGGATAGGTGCCGGGGTTGGTGGCGCTGACCTGCAGGCTCGTCGAGGTCGGGGCTGGGCTGCCCGCATGACGACGAGGTCAGCGTGCCCAGACGACGGCGTCACGGTCACGCCGGCCGGGAGGGCCGCTGCATGCCAGTGGACCGTTTCCGCCTTGCCGTCGGCCGAGGCGGCCCCCAGCTGCAGCGTGGCCGGCAGTCCCGGCCGTAACGGCCAGGCCGCCGCTCGGGACCGAATAGCCGACGGCGGGCAGCTGACCCGTCGTGTACGACGGGCGGCGCGTCGGCGGGAGCCGCGCCCCAGGAGGCGTCGGGCTGGGCCGAGAGGGTGAAGTCGAGCGTGCCGCCGGTCTTGATCACCGAGGCGGGCAGCCAGGGCAGGTTCCATTGGCCGGCAGTCGTGGCGCCGGCCGAGGCGGTCGAGCTCGAGGCGCACGTGGCGCCTGCGCTCGTCGGCCGGGTCGACGCCGCTGCACGGTCAAGGCCCGGATGTAGGGCCGGGAGGCCGCCGCCCCCGGGGCGTTCTCGACGAGGCGGTGTCCATCGGGCAGCAGAATCCGCACCGAAGGGAAGAGCGGACTGGCGAGGGCGAGCGTCGCCGTGCCGGGGGTGATGGGGAAGAGGCCCATGGCGCCCCACACGTACCACGACGAGAGCGCGCCCAGGTCGTCGTTGCCCGGCTCGTCGACCGGCGCGTCGGCGTACTCGTCGTCGACGATGGACCGCACGGTCGACTGGGTGTCCTCGGGTGCGCCGAAGGCGTCGAACTCCCAGGGCGCCCACTCGCTGGGCTCGTTGCCCGACCAGTCGTAGGGCTGGTAGCGGGTGGCGTTGAGCGAGGAGAAGTAGGTCGTGAGCGCCTTGGTCGCCGCGGCGTCGCCGCCCATGAGCGAGGCCAGGGCCGAGAGGTCCTGGGGCACGGACCACGTGTACTGAATGGCGTTGCCCTCCTCGAATCCGGTCTGGCCGCCCGGCTCGAACTGCGACGTCTCGAAGGCGGCACCGGGAGGGAAGCTGCCGTCCGTGCCGCGGGCCTGCGACGTAGCCGGTGGCCGGGTCGAACTCGTACTCCCAGTTCGCGGCGCGCTGCGCCATTTCGGTGGCGGTCGAGGTCTTGTGCAGCGACTCGGCCAGCTGGGCGATGGCGAAGTCGTCGATGGCGTACTCGAGGGTGACCGACCCGCCGATGGAGTAATCGATGGAGGTGAGATCGAGCGAGCCGGCGTTGACGTAGTGCTGGCTGAGGTACTGGCTGAGGTACTGGCGCTCGATCTCGAGCCCGTGTCCGGTCTCGTTCTGGGTGGCGCCCTTGACCATGGCGCGCCAACGCGGCCGCGGTGTCGAAGTGGGTGGCCCCCATGGCGTAGGCGTCGGCAATGATGGGATCGGCCGAGTCGCCGTTCATCTGCGACTCGTCCCCGCCGACGATGGCCCACTTGGGCAGCCAGCCGTTCTGGTTGGCGTCGTCGACGAGGGACTGCACCATGTCGCTGGCGGCCGACGGATTCAGCAGGCTGATCAGCTGCACCTCGCTCCGGTAGATGTCCCACTCGGAGAAGTCGGCGTATTCGGCGTGGTGGCCGGGGTCCACCTTCTCGGTGTGGCCGCCGTCGCCGTCGTAGTCGCCGTTGTCGTCCGAGACGACATTGGGGAAGAGGAGGGAGTGGTAGAGCGCGGTGTAGAAGGTGTGTTCCTCGGCCGGCGTGCCTCCGGCGGCGTCGATGCGGCCGAGGACCTGGTTCCAGCGGGCCGTGGCCTGGTCGGCCACGTGGGTCAGCGACCAGCCGGGATCCTCGGCCTCGAGGTTGGCCGCGGCGTCGGGCGTGCTGACGAAGGACAGCGCGACCTTCATGGTGACCGTGCGGGCGGCGGCATCGGGGGAGTTCGTGTCGAAGCTGACGTAGGCGCCGCAACTCGTGCCCGTGCAGTCGCCGCCTCTCCGGCGTCGACCGCCCGCCGCCGTCCAGGTGCCGTGGCGCGGTGAAGGGATGCTCGAACTGGGCCACGAAGTGCACCGTGTAGTTGTTGCCCGTCCCGCAGAACTGGCCGCTGGTGACCTGTCCCTCCACCTCGTCGTCGCCGACGATGCGGACCTGGTCGGCCGAGACCGGGTTGATGCTCCCGCCCACCTTGAAGAGGAGGTTGGACTGGGCGCCCTGCGGGAAGGTGACCTGCGCGATGCCGGTACGGGTGGTGACGGCGAGGCTCACGCCGATCGGGCTCGGTCCCGGATTCAGCTCCACCCGGTAGCGGCCCGGCGCTGCCTCCTCGTTTTGGTGCGAGAAGGGCTGGCTGGCCGACTCGGGGGCGACGCCCACCGCTCCGACGGTGGGGAGGATGGGGACGTCCTGGTAGGACGGGCACCCGGTGCCGCTCAGGTGGGTGAGGCTGAAGCCCGCCGATGCTGGAGTCGCTGACGTCGTAGCCCCCACCGGACTGCACGGCGTTGGGGGTGGTGTCGGGGCTCCACTGGATCATGCCGAAGGGGAGGTCGGCCCCGGGGAACTCGCCCACGGTGCCGGGAGTGACCGAGCCGGTGCCCTGTGCCATCGAGTGGGTGGACGAGGGCGGCGGGGTCCGTAACGGTATCGGCGCCGCCGTCACTGGCATGGCAGTGGTGACGGCATGCGCGCTCCGGTTGGCCGCTCCGGCGGTGCCGGCCGGGGCGGCCGCCATGAGGGTGAGGGCGGCCAGAAGAAGGATCGCGGTGGCCAGGGCGGCGCGCCGGGTGTCGTGCGTGTGCCTGCTCGTGTTCGAACCCATGGGCTCAGGGGACCCGGCTGCCGGTGTCGCCCCGGGCGGTCCGAACACTCATGGTCTCGCCCGTGTTGTCCCCACGGTCAGTGCAACGGTCCTGTGCCGCTCAACGCGGCGTGCACGACGACGCCGGCCAACACGGACCCGGCGGCCACGAGCCGTGCCGGGGGAGAGGCTGGCCGGCCACCAGTCGCTCGGACGCCGCGTCCCGACGACGACCCAGCGGCGGCGCACCATGCGGGGCGAGAACGTGGCGTGCAGGCGCCCGCGGTTGCGCTGGTGCTGCCTTGCGTCGCGCCGCGGCGGCACCGAGCGGGCCGAGGTCGGCGAGCGCCGGACCCAGCGCGTTGGTCGTGGTCGGATGCCTGGGCGCGTCGGCGAGACAGCGCCCGCAGGTGCCAACAGGTGGCGACCGTGCCGGCGAGCGCCACGGGCGGCGAGCGGGGTTGGCCCGAGCCGCAGGGCGGTGGCGAAGGCCCACAGGTCGACGACCGACCAGGCCACCAAGGCCTGTCGTGCGGTGCAACGGGTGAGGAGTCCGCCGCGCCGAGGAGGAGGAAGGCGCAGCGCGGGCAGGTGCCCGGCGAAACGCGCATAGGGGTAAGGGTCGGCGGAGGCCGGTGGGAACTCGTAGGTGGCGTCGTCGAGGGGGTGGGGCGGCGGCGGGTCAGCTTCGCTCAGGGGTGAGGATGCCGCGAGGCGACGAGAGCGGAGGTCCGGTCCAGGTCGGCGGCCGCGTGCACTCCCCGAGATTACGACCGCTGAGCGGTGGGCTGCTCGTCCCGGCCCTGGTCGGAGATCCGGTGGGGATCCACGGCTCTGTCACATGGTGCTGCCATGCTCGATTCATGGCTCGGTGGACATCGGGAGAGGTGCTGGCGTTCGACCTCGAGACGACCGGCATCGACCGCTTCAACGACGTTCCCGTCTCCTACGCCCTCGTCCTCGTCCAGGGCGGCATCGTGGCGCACAGCTGGTCCGGTCTGATCGACCCGGGTCGCGACATCCCGGCGGATGCAACCGAGGTCCACGGGATCACGAGCGAGCGCGCCCGGACCGAGGGGATGCCGCTGGATCTGGCCGTGGCGGTGATCACCGATGCCATCGTGGCGGCGGGGCGTCGAGGCGTGCCGGTCGCCGGGATGAAGCTCGACTACGACCTGACCATGATCGACACCCAAGCCAGGCTGTGGTGGGGTCATGGCCTCTCGGAGCGGGGCTGGAACGGTCCGGTGCTCGACGCGTCCGTGATCGATCGTCACGTCGACCCTGAGCGCAGCGGTCCGCGCACGTTGACGAACCTGTGTGCGCATTACGGCGTGCATCTCGGACACGCCCATGACGCGTCGGCCGACGCCGTGGCCTCGGCGGGCGTGCTCTTCGCGCTGGCCGAGCACTACCGGGAGGTGGGGGAGTGCGACCTGGCCCACCTGCACGACGGGCAGATCGGCTGGCACCGCCAGTGGGCCCAGGGCTACGACGAGGTGCGCTTCACGCAGTGCAAGGGTCCCGCTCGACCCGCGCGACTACGTCTGGCCCGTGGCTCCGGCTGCACTGCCACCTGCCGCGTGAACTGCTAAATCCTCAGCGAGTCCCACACCATGTCGACGCCCTCATCTTGGGCGAGCACGACCTTGGCCGGGTGTTGCTTGTCGATGTGACCGACAAGGCCGTTGTAGACGGAATAGCCGATGAGTTCCTGGAGGCGGCGGGGGAACGTCCTGACCAGCGACGGGGGAAGGCCGAGCTGCTGGTTCTCCTGCTGGCGGATGTAGCCGGCGCAGTAGTTCATGGCGATGCCCACTCGGCGCGAACCGGTGTGGTTGGCCCCGCCGCCGTGCCACAGGCTCCCGACCCAGACCAGGACGCTGCCCTTCTCCATTTCGGCGGCGACGGTGGGGTAGGTGCTGGAACGGGTCGGGGGCTTCGTCGTTCAGATGACTCCCCGGCACCAGGCGCGTGGCGCCGTTGTCCTCGGTGAAGTCGGTGATCGGCCCACATGGTGTTGCAGATGATGGGGACGTGCGGTCGGGGGAGCGGGATCAGCTGGTCGTCGGCATGGATCGGCTGTGCTTCTTCGTCCGGCCCGATGGCAATGGAGGAGAGCGACGAGATGAGGAGTCCCGGATCGAGCACGCCTTCGACCACCGGGAGCACGTGCGGGTGGACGGGAATCTGGTCGAAGGGTGACCCGTGCGCCAGCAGGTTGTAGATCCGGATGGTGCGCACCCCTTCGAAGCGATTGGTGGCGGGAACGACATGTCGGTCACGCTCGAGTGCGAGGAGAGCCTCGTCGATCTCGTCGATCAAGTCGGGCTCGATGACGTTCGTCAGGATGGTGTAGCCCTCCACGGCGATCCTCTCGAGGTGGCGCTCGAGATCGGGAAGGGGTTTGGTGGCTCGCGCCGGGCTGCTGCGAGGGCGCTGTCCTGCGGGCTGGCATCCTCGGCGTGGCTCATCGGACGCAATTGTAGGGAGCCGGCCGGAGGCGTGGTGGGCCGCTGGGCCGCCGCCGGGCCAGGAGGGAATCGACCCTGGTGGTAGGGTTGTGCCCTTCGGGGCCGTTGGCGCAGTTGGTAGCGCACTTGCATGACGCGCAAGGGGTCAGAGGTTCGAGTCCTCTACGGCCCACCGATCTGACGTGCCGGTATGCGCTGAAATATGCGCTCGCTCGACTTTCGCTGGCGCTCAAGTGCGCGAGTTTGTGCAGCAACCCGTGCGCGAGACTTCGCCTAGTCGTCCATGGTTTCCCCGGGGTAGCCGTACTTCTGCCAGACCGTCTGCTTGCTCTTCCCGAGCAACGTGGCGACACCCGACCACGACATATCGGCGTCGCGGGCGGCGTGCACCATCTCGAACTCTCGGAGGTCGAGCCAGCGACGCAGCAAGAACACGGCGTTGAGCGCCTCGACGGGCTCGCCGGCCCGAATGTCCTCGATCAAGTTGTGCAGAGCGCCGAGCTGTGCGCCCGGCTTGAGCTCGGCCAGCTCTCGGGAGCGCTCGAGGAGGACCTTGAACGCTTGGTTCCGCGCTGCCATTTCGGGACTGCCTGGATCTGGTGTAGGTGTCATGGCGTCAGGATATCCTGACGAACAGAAGTACGTCAAGAATTACCTGACGGACAGGCTCAGCCGAAGATGGCGTCGACGTGTTCGACGTGGCCAGTGAACGTGGCGCGGACCGGGTGCTTGTAATGCGCCTCGAGCATCCGGGTCGATCGATGACCGAGCAGCTCGGCGATTTCGTCCAGGCTCATGCCGGCGTCGTACAGCAACGATGCGGCCGTGTGCCGGCCCATCTCGTTCGGCGACACCGGGTCGACTCCGGCGTCCTCGCACAGGGATCGGACGGTGCGGCGGAGGTTTGAGGGGTCGATCGGAGTGCCGACCTCGGTCGTGAACACGAGCCCAGTCTTCCGCCAGGCCGAACCGACCTTGAGCCGCTCTGCCTTCTGACGCTTGTCGTGTGCCTTGAGCGCCACCAGGACGCGCGCCGGGAGCTTGGCGGCCCTGGCTCGCTTCGTCTTCGTGTCGCCGACCCGAAGTTGCCCGCGCTCGCTCTTGAGCGAGCCGGACGCCGAGCAGAGTGCCAGCTTCGAGGTCGAGATCGTCCCAGCGAAGGCCGGTCAGCTCTCCCGGCCGAAGGCCGAGCATCATGCCGGTGACGAAAAGCGCCTCAAGCCGATGGCCCTCGGCCGCCTCGAGGACGTCCTTCGCCTCGTCGAGCGTCAGGGAGCGCCGTTGCGTTGGTTCGGACGTCTCTGGCATCTCGGCCACTCGGGCGACATTCCAGGAGACCTTGCGCCGGCTCTGAGCCACCGAGAGCGCCTGGCCGAGATAGGACTTCACCCGGACAATGGTCCGTTGGCTGCGACCAGCTGCCGCCATCTTGTCGAGCATCCGCTCGACGTCCTCGGGCGAGAGGTCGCGCAACCGCTTCATGCCGAGCGTCGGCACGATCCATTTCTCGACCGCCCAGCGTGCGTTGTCGACCGTGTTCGTCGACTTCTTACCGGATCCGGCTTTCGCCTCGAGTCGGCCGAGCCACCACGTCAGGAATGGTCCGAGAGTATCGGTGTCGCCGGTCGGCAGACCTTCGGCGATCGACGCCTGGAGCGCAACGAGCTTGTCCTTGCACGCCTCGCGTGTCTTCCCAGACACGAACCGTCGCGAACCATCGGGCAGCGTGACGGCGCCCCGGTAAAACCCGCGCTTGGTCCTTGTAGATGCTGCCCTCGTTGTTGCCGCGGCGCTTCGCCATGGTCAGGTTCCTTTCTTCGATCGCTTTTTCGATGCTGGCGGCTTGTCTCCCGCCACGCCCGGGCGCGATGGGTCTCCAAGCAGGCCGCGTTCTCGAGCCTCCTTGACATATTTCGATGCCATGGCGCGGCCCACCTTCCAACGGTCTTGCACGGCTTTGGTAGGCGGCAGTTTGGCGCGCAGTGCGCGCCGGTAGACCTCCGCGACCTCTTCGTAATGCGAATCCGGCCGGCGCCGACCCTGCGGCCATGAGTCGCGGGTGGCGTCGTGTACGCGAACCGCCTCATCCTCGTCTCCTGCCGCGATCGCTGCGGCTTGCCGGGCAAGCAGCGCCAGCGGAAGGCGCCGCAACCGGTCCGTCGTGATGATGGTGTCGGCTGATGGTTCTACTGCAGCCACATGAACAAGGTGGCCAGACTCATCCTGGAATCGGAGTTCCTTGCCGAGTTCGATTCTCAGAGAGGTCAACTCGGGGACTCCGTCGACCTCGGTGACCCTCACTGAAACGTCCCATGGCAGCGCGCTGAAACGCGAACCCCATCCAACCGTCAGCGTCGACCTCCGTGGCGATCAGCTCGGGCAGGTCTTCCATGAGGTGTCTACACCTTCCGTGAGTTATGTCGACCGAACGCGCGCCTGTATCCGGCGGCGCCTGTACTGTCTAATCCTAGACGGTTCAGACGGAACTGTACATAACCAAGGAGGGAATGGCCAGTGGAAGAGGTCGAACACCGAGCAGACGAGGGAATGGAGCGCCTCTGGCGGGCCGAACAGGTGGCGGAACGCCTGGCGGTCGGTCGAGCGAAGGTCTTTGACCTCCTGAGGGATGGCCAGCTGCGCTCAGTGCGAATCGGTGGGTCGAGGCGAATCCCAGAGAGTGCTGTCCGCGAATTCCTGGCCGGGCTTGAAGCGGTCTCCGGCCGAGCCGATGGCCGATGAACTCTCGTTTCTCTTCCGATGGCGGGCGGCAGTCCTTTCGAAGGATTGCGACCTGTCGTCCACGGCACGCCTCGTCGGGATCGCTGTCTCGATGCGAATGAACAGTGACGGCGCCAGCGCGTTCCCGGGCGGCACTGAGCTAGCAGAGCGCACCGGCTTGTCCTTGAGGACCATTCGACGCGCCGAAGAAGAGCTCGTTTCCAGCGCCTGGCTGACACTCATCGAGCAAGGCGGATCGCGTCGCGGAAGCCGTCGAAAGGCCAATCACTACGCCGCCAGCTTTCCCACAACCGATGACACAGAGACACCGGTTACCAGTGACACAGATACACCGGTCGAAAGTCACCGGTGTCAAATACGACAAGGACCAGTGACAAAAACGACGCGGACCGGTGTCACAGCGGCACACCAAGAAGTACAAGAACTCGTACATAAACAAGTCACCGCCGTCGAGGCGGAATTTGATCGATTGGTCACAGCCATCGGAGACAAGTACGCCGCCTCCAGTGCGACCGAGTCCTACGTCATCGGCCTCATTGAAGACACGTTTGGCGAAGGCGACGACAGGCGGCAGAAAGCCGTCGACCACTACCGAGCACGCGTCGAGGAGTTCAAGACATTTCCTCGACGAGAAGCCGAGAACAACTCCATGAGCATCAACGACAAGGCGACCACGTTGCTGGCGGAGAAACGTGTGCAGGTCATGTTCGCCAGCGATGGTCTGGTCCAGGCGAAAGTTCGCGGCGACCACGGCGTCTACGACGTCAGGTGGACCCGCAATCAAGGGTGGGATTGCACCTGCGCCGCATTTGGTGAGTGCAGCCACCGTGAGGCGATTCGGTCGGTGGTCATGCGATCGGTAGGGCGCTGATGCCGCGGCATGGTGGATCGTCAGTCTTTGATCGGCCGCTTCATGAAGGCGGTGACGATGAACTGCGCACCGGAAGTATGCGGGTAGGTCGTAACGGTGTGATTGACGAGCTCCCAGCCTTGTGCGCCCTGCTCATCGAGCTGGGCCCGGACAGCGGTCCATCACCGAGCGAAACGGAAAGCTGCCTGTCGGCCCCTGAGTCAACTCACTGCACCACCAGTATTCCCATTCGGTCATTGCAGGATCTTGCCTGCTGGCCAGGCGAAAAGCATCCCCGATGAAGGGCGGCGTCACGCCCGAGCATCCCTGTCCGAAGGTCGTCGTCCTTCGGGTGCGGCCGGTTGGGGTCTGTGCCTGTCGCCGCGGGGGCCGACAAGGGGGAATGAAGGGGTAGGGGGGTGGGCGGGCATGTTGCTCAGAAACGGATCGTTGCCCAGGACCGCCCCAGGTCAGCTATCCCCCCCCGACAAAATAAAGCTGCTGCTGGCAGGGCCAAAATGACCCGCCCGTCGATTTGTGACTGCGGCCGGCGCATCTCAGTCCGATTCGGCCGCGGGCGGCCGCGAAGCTCGCTGCGACGTCTGCCGCGGCGTCGTGAAAGACCTGCCCGAGCCGATGGTCCGTCGGTGTCTCGAGTGTGGAGACACCTTTTTCCGCCCGCGCTTCGATCCGGAAGCGGAGATCTGCCCGAGTTGCTCAGCGCCAGCCAAACCCCTCCCTCGCTGCCGCCGCTGCGACAACCCCGCCTCGTCGACTCGTGCCTGGTACTGCGACAGCTGCCGGATGGCCGTGAGGAACTCCAAGAGCCGGAGCAGGGCCGAGCTGGCCGGCGCCGGGCCGACACGCCAGCAGAGGGGTTATGACGCGGCTCACGATCGAGCGCGAGCCCGGTGGAAGCCACGCGGTCGACCGTGGAGAGGTCGCCTGCGGCTTCTGCGGCGCCCAAATCGCCCCCGGAGCGCCCTGGGACCTGTCGCACCCGCATGACGACAAGACGCTTCCACCGGTCCCGTGGCACCGGCGCTGCAATCGCCAGTACGCCGCGGCCGTCACCCGCCGACGCCGCGCTACCCAAAGGAGGGCCAACCAATGACCGCTCGAGACGAATGGCAGGCACGGGTCAACGGGGGATCGGTCAACTGCGGGCGTTGCGGGAAGACCATTGCTCCGAAGGCGCGGTGGGACTTCGTTTCTCGGCCCGACCACGCCACGGTGCCCTGGCACAGGGATTGCTACGAGGCGAACGTCTTGTCACGGATCGTGCCCGGAGCGCGGCGCCAATCGCAGCCATGGTGACCGGTAGCTGAAATGTCCGGCCTGCTCCGCCTGTCTGAGGTCGATGACGACCAAGAGCACCGTCACGCTTGACGTTCGCGACTGCCAGCTCTACGTGTGGCCGGCACGTCAGTTGGCGGATCGGGCGAAGGCGAGCGGAGCCCCCGCGGACACCGTCGACCGCCTCGAGCGCGCCGCCGCCCTGATTGCCCGAGTCGGTCGACAGTCGGCCAACGTCGGCCACGAGCCAGGCACGAATGGTGACCGATTGGCCGATGACGGCTTGTTGGGCGTGCGGGAAATCCAGATACTCCTCAGCGTGAGCGAACGCACAGCCCGCCGTCGGGCCAGGGCAGCAGGGGCCGTCATGGTCGCCGGCCAACTCCGAGTCGCTCGAGACGCAGTGGAGGCGATCAGTGGCTAAAGAGGATTGGATCCCAGTCGGCGATGACGGCAAACCAACGGCCGAAGGGCGAGTCATGCTTGCCGAGGCCAAGAGAACGATTTCTACGGCCCTGACCAAGACGAAGACGAAGTCTGCGGTGGACGCGGTCCGTCGGCGCCAGGCGGAGGAGCTGCGCAAGTTTCGCGAGTCGCCCGAAGGCCGGGCCATGGAGCGGAATCTCGACGCCGAGCTCGACGCCATCGAGGCCAGACAGGAGCGGGAGCGTCAAGAGGCCGCCCTGCGAGCCCGAGCTCCAATGCTCGGAGCGGTCGAACGGTCACTCTCGAGTCAGCCTCCGCCACCGAGCGGAACGCCTTCGACGGTCAAGGTCGGCGCTGAACCCCTCGTCTACGGGCCCGGCAGCGACTTCAGCTTTTTCCGAGACCGTTTCGCCGACGCGATGGCCATGACAGTGGTCGTGCCGCCCCGTGGCGGCGAGAACACGCCTCGAGCGGTGCGGGACCGCCTGCTGCGCCACCAGGAGCAGATGCGGCACATCGCCACCACCACAGAGGACGGCCGGCGCCTTTTCGCCGACTACTTCACCGAGGCCAACCGAGAGTTCCACCTCACGGACATGGACCGGAGCCGCCAGGACTTCCGCGACTTCGCTCGCTGGGAGCGCCGGGACGTCTCGACTGGCACCGGGTCGATGGGCGACTTCGCACCGCCCGTCTACGTCCTCGAGCGCTGGGCCATGTATCGGACCGCGGCGTCTCCCGTGGCGTCTCAGGCGGGCCAGGCGCCGCTGCCGGCGACCGGGATGACGGTTGACATCCCACAGGTGACCGGGCCCGTCACCATGGGCGTACAGGCGTCGGAGAACACGAACGTCTCCAACTCGAGCCCGACTGCGGGTTATGCGTCCGCTCCGGTCCTGACTGCTGCGGGGATCGTGGAGATCTCCCAGCAGACGCTCGATCGCTACGGACCCGGAGTCCGGGCCGACGAGGTCATCGCCGAGCAGGCAGCTCGCCAGGCGGCGACGACGATCGACACCCAAGCCATCACCGCGGTGTTCACGAGCCCGCTCGAGACGATCACGAACACCAACTCACCGTCGATCACCGCACTGTGGGAAGACGTGGGCAAGGCCAAGGCCGCCATCTCGACGACCGAAGGTACGCGCCTCATGGCAACTCACGTCATGATCCCGCCCGCCAACATGGCGTGGTTCCAGGCGCAGGTGGACTCGGAGGGCCGACCGATCTGGACACCCTCCGCGGCAGCGACGTTGGCTCGAGTAGGACAGGCGAACACGCGCTCGGAGGGCTACACGGGATACGACGTGGCCGGAGCGCAGGCTTTCGAGGATGCCAACCTGCCCGTCAACGGCTCCGACGCTGAGCTGCTGGTGGGCGACCTGCCAAACGGCCTGCTGGTCATGACAGGCGCCCCGGTCGTCAACGTCTGGCCGCAGTTCGAACCCGCGGCCCTTACGGCGGCCATCGTGATTCGTCAGTATTTCGCCCTGGCGGTTTTGTACCCCAACGCCTTTGTCGAGATCACCGGCGCCGCCTACCCGGCGACCCCAACGTTCACGGGGTCCTGAGCGATGTCTCACTCGCCTCTCGCTGTCCTCGTCGAGGAGCTCGAGAACCTGGCAGACGTCGACACCCGCGCCGCCCTATGGGCCTTCGACGTGGCGCGTGAAGGCGCCCAGGCAGTGGAGCGGTGCCTCCTCCTGCTCGCACTCGAATTCGGCAACGGCTACGTCTCGCCGATCTGCCAAGCGTTCGCCAGATACGAGATGGCGGTGCACGGGGTCGACCTCACCGCCTCGCCGGCTGACTTTCAGCTTGACCGCATCGGCTGGGACAGATTCAGCGAAACCATCGCCCGCGCCCAGCGATCCCGAGCCGAGCGGATGGCCCGACTCGAGGAGCGTGCGCGGGAGCACCGGCTGGTCGGCCTACGAGCCCAAAAGAGCCTGAGTGTCTGAGCAGCTCGACACGTTCATGGAGAGCCAGAAGGAACGGCAACGTCGCTGGCTGCAAAGCGTCTCCCACTCGCCGGCACGGCGTATCGAGGAACCACCAGATCCACCGCCACCGCAACCGCCGACGGCCGATGCTCCCGCGCGTGAATGGCTCGACTGGTGGCGCATGAAGGCGTCGGGAGACTTCTTCGGCGGCTACCTCTTCGCGGCGATCGTAAAGATCATCGACGAGAACGAGGCACTCACACGCCGAATCGAGCGCCTCGAGGAGGACGTCGACAAATGATCTTCGCCCATGGGGGCTTCTTCCTTTCACTCCATGGCGAATCGGGTGAGTGGCCGGCGTCGGTTTCGTGCCCGGCGTCGGCCGCCACCTTGGGGGCGTAGGCCATGTCTCCGGTGCCCAACTCGAGCGACCCCTGGTTCGTCCAGCTCATGAAGCAGTACGGGCGCCGCCTCACAAACCTCGAGCAGTCGTTCGCTGGCATCAAGGATCCCAACGGACGGACTCGGGTCAAGTTCGGGTTGCTGGCGAATGGCGACTACGGAATCGCTCTCAGCGACACGCTGGGCCACACGCAAGAAGTGCTGACCCTGGTTTCCGATTACCAAGTCGGGGCGATCACCGCAACCTCCTCGACCGCGGCGCCGCCAGCCAGCGGTACGGCGCCGAGCGTGGACTTCTACGTTGGGGTTTGCGGGAACTTCGAGATCACCTGCACCACGAATATCGAGGTGCCGAACAACTGCACGGGCGCCGTGTGGATCTCGCTGGATGGGCAAACCCCTCCGCCTCACAGCGTCATTGCCGCGAGCTGCTCCAACGGCGGGAGCCTCTCCGTGATCGCAACGGGGTGCGTCCAGTGGACCGACTTGACCGGGGGCACCTTGGCTGAACCAGGTCCCCACACGGCGACGCTTCTCTACAGCTCGAGCTCGGGCACGGCGAACTTCTCCGGAGCGAACTACCTCAAGATTCAGCCGATCTAACGAAAGGAACGCTGGCTAGATGACCCTTCTCATCGAATCCAGGACGAACTACATCGGCGACGGCACCGGCCTCTACAACGCCTTCTCCGTCACAGGGACCGCGGCGACGTGGCAGAACGCGCGCCCCGCCGCCACGAACTTCGAGATCATGTATCTCACGGCGTTCACGTCCGGGGCGACGTCGGGGACGGTACTGCGCGCCCAGGAGGGAACGCTCGAACCTCGGCGCCCTGACCAATGTCGTGTGGGACCACAGCCTGACGGTGGCGGACGTCACCACCTCCGCGCCGGGTCACCTTCACTGCCGCACCGACCACGGTCGCCTCGGGCTCCAACGGCGGCACGATCGCCAACATCACTTCGTGGTCCTCGCCCTCGGGTGGCGTGCTCGACGTCGCCACGGGCGGCGCCACCGGATACCCCACCTCGGGCGCCCTCGCCGTAGCGGCGTCGGGCTCCACGACCGCCTTCATCCTCTACACCGGCACGTCAGGCGGTAACCAGTTCACGGGCTGCACCTACGTCTCGGGCTCGCCTTCAGGGACGGTCTCGACCGGCAACGCGGTCACGCCAGCCTGGTTCCCCTCGCTTGCCGGTGGACAGCTCTTCACGGCCACTGTTGTCGGCGGCGGAGGCGGGGGAGGCGGCGCTGGTGGTGGTTCGTCCTCGGGCGCCGCAGGCGGTGGGGGAGGTGGAGGCGGTGAAGTCCTCCTCGACTACTACCTGGGCCAAGTGACCACTCCTCAGGCAATCACCATTGGCACAGGAGGAGCGAACCTCACTGCGGGAAACGCCACGTCCATCGGCAGTCTGGTGAGTGCGGCGGGCGGCGGTGCTGGGACCACCGGAGGCGTGAGTGGGGCTGGTGGCGACGGAGGTAGACAGGGGACCAACAACACCGGCTTCGCCCTTGGCATGAGCGGTGGCGGCTCGGGTGTTGCCTCTACGGGCGGGACGAGAGGCGGCCCTGGCGTGCAACGTTATGGCGCGGGCGGGGGAGCTGGCGGCTCGACCAACCAGACCGGCGGCACTGGCGGTTCGTCAGGAGGCGCCGCCGGAGGAACGACCTCTGCCTCGACCGCTGGCGGCGGTGGGGGAGGTGGCGGCGCTGGGAGCAGCGTCGGGCAAACCATCTCCTCAGGCACCACGGGCGGCAACGGCGGCAACGGTGGCGCCAACACCGGAGGAGGCGGTGGTGGCATGGGTGCGGGATCCGTCACTGCCGGCACCGGTGGCACCGGCGGCTCAGGAATCGTGACGATTTGGCAGGTGGGCTAGGTGTACGGCCGCCGTGCGTCCTTTGGCGCCGATAAGGCGCAACTGCCACCTCCGGACGAGGACGAGGGCAGAGAGGAACCACCAAAGCAGGAAAGCCAACTCCCGGTCTAGTTTTCGGGCGCCAGTCTGAACGACAACTCGGGGAGATGGGTCCAATGCAGAAGGTGCGATTCGTGTTAGCGGGGGTGGTAGGCGCAGCTCTCGCTCTCTGTGCGAGCTACAGCGTGGGGGCGTTCGCTAACGGCAGTAACACCGCCACCACCTATTACGCGTGCCTCGACAGCGGCTCCCTCGCGAAAGTCGGAACTGTCCCGCCGACATGTGGCCGCAAGGCAACCCAAATCTCCTGGACCAACTATCCGGAGTCGGCGAGCGGGACTCCGCAGTGCACTGGTGTCCCGCACGTCGGAATCGACCTTTCAGGCTGTGATCTGCAAGGCGCGAACCTCTCAGAGAGCGATCTCTCGAGTGCCAATCTGTCGGATGCAAATCTCCAGGGCGCCAACCTCTCTGGCGAGCGCTCGGTGAGCCGCAACACTGGCAGTCTTGCTGGGGCAAATCTAGAGAATGCTGACCTGGCTGGCGCAGACTTAGATGCGACTGATGTCAGCGGAACTCAGTTCGCGGGGGCGGACTTGTCAGGCATCGAAGTCCCTGACGGTCTAAGCGGAACCGCTCCAGCGTCGTTGCCAGCTAACTGGATCTGGGAGAACGACCCAGCAGCAAATACGTCTTTTTTGCTAGGACCTGGAGTCGACCTGTCCTACGGTGATATTTCCGATGTCGATTGGAACAACGCAGATCTCGAAGGTGCCAATCTCAGCAACTTTGAGGCTGACCAATCGAATCTGAGCGGAGTGAACTTCACCGGCGCAAACGCCACACGTGTTGTATTTGAGGGAGGATCAACGAACTTAAGTGGTGCCAACTTCGCAGATGCCAACTTGAGTGGTGCGGACATCAACTCAAATGCGGATCTCGCCGGCGTGATTTGGTCAAATACAACTTGCCCCGACGGCACGAACAGCAACAACGACGGGGGGACCTGCTCCAACAACCTGACGCCGTGACGACGAAACGACCCCGCCGAAGCGGGGCCGCAACGCTTGAGGCGGATTATCAACCACTCGGGACGCTACTCCCGGGGTGTGTCAGGTCACGGTGACTCTGCCGGCGCAGGCGCCAACCCCCTTCCAGTAACCCTCGGACACGCAACTCATCAGTCGTGCAAGGTTGGCCATGAAGACCGGATCCTGCCAGTTGTGTTCGAACACGAATCTTTCGAACTCGTTTGGGTCGTTGCCCAACGGAGGAGACTCGCCTGTGAAGTCTCCTAGACATGCAGTTTCGAGCAGTAGCAAGCCGACGGACATACCGTGTTCTTCATCCTCGAGGCGAAGAAGGCGATCGTGAAAGTCCGGATCTTCCTGCGCCCAATGGCAATTGCACCGATCGGCGAAACGTCTGGGAAAGGTCGCATCAGTGGTCATCGTCACGCCGGCACCTCCTGTCGATACCGGCGAAGTTCCCGCAGGACGACGCCTAAGTTCCCGACGGCGTCTTCCACCGCCTGTTGGGCGTCCTCAAGCTCTTCCTCGGCCTTGTCCAACTTGGCCAGCAGCTCCGAGTCGATGGTCGTCATGCCGATACCTCCGCCTTCTCTTGCCGCATCTCTTCGAGCATCTCCATCGCCAGTACATTCCGGCGCTCATGTGCTGATGCCCGCAAGCGCAACTGCTTGGCGCGCCGCCAATCTCCAGCCGTTCTGGCCCGGCTTGCCTTGTCTCGCTCGTCGCTGACCTGTGCCGTGAGCTGGTCCCATATGGGGAGGATCTCCTCCGCATTCGTCCAGCGGTGGAGCACCTCTCGCATCGCTGCGCACCGAGGCGCCATCTTCTCCGCTTGTGACGGTCTAGCCATTCCGTCCTGCCTCCCTGGCGCCGTCAAGGAGAGGCCGGCAGGACGCGGGCGAAGATTCCCCGAATTCGTGCTCAAGGGTTGCTACGGTCCGCATCGGGTCGGTTGACCTCCTCGTTAGGTCGCCGATCAAGGCCCGGGTCTGGTGCGCAAACACCGGCCCGGGCCGCTTTTGTTGTTGCGAGCACGGTACGCCTCTTCGAATTTGAGGTCAACTACTCTCGGGGTGTACTGCCAGCTGAAAACAACCCCCGCACAACTTCTGGAAGCTCTTAGGAAGTGGCTGGCCAGGGCGACAGGCAGGACTGATCTCTGGCTGGTTATCCTGGGAATTGTGGATGAGTCAGGGGGTTCGACGGAGCCGATTTACGCCAACGTGGTCCGAATGACTCCTGGGCCCTTCGATCTGATCATGGATTTTGGGTTCTCGACGCCTGAGCACCGCCAACGTCAATCCACTGAATTTGTGACCGTAGCGAGGATTGCGATGAGCCTTGGACACGCAAAGTCGATGCTCCCTTTACTCGCACGCGCAATTGCCGATTACGAAAGTCAGGTAGGAGAGATTCCCTCTCCCGGGTTTGAGGAAGGGAGCAAGGACTAATGACCACCACTGTCGGAAACAACGCTCGCTTTGCTTATCGGCCCAGAATCGCTGACACGCAGTCTCACGAGGTCGTTGATCAGGCCGGAACGCCTGAAGAGATTGTGACCGAGATCCTCGGCTACTCGATCCACAAGATCGCGAACCCGAGTCAGGCTTGGTTCTGGTCGTCTGCATGGCAGGCGAAAGAAGCCGAGGTCGACGCAGAGCTCGCTTCAGGCCACTTTCGTCGGTTCGACAACGGAGAGGACTTTCTCGCCGACCTCGACTCCGACGAATGAGTGGCACCTACATTTGACCGCTCGGACAGTTTCAAGCGTGAATACAGGAACCTTGAACCGCATGAGCAGGCGAAGGTTAAAGAGAAGCTTGCGGACTTCATCGATGATCTTCAAGCGATAGAAGACGGCACGAAAACCAGCTTCCGATCCGCATTGCGTGTCAAGCCGATGAAGGCGAAGCCCGGCATCTGGGAAATGACGTGGGACGGCGACGGTCGGGCTACGTTCGAATACGGAGACGAGGTCCTTCCCGGAAAGCGTCATGTCATCTGGCGTCGTATCGGTGGCCACGACATCTTTGGCTAATTGCTCGGCTCGGGTCACCCAACCCTGAACAGCACGGCCGTACCATCGACGGTCGTGGACGACGCGCTCGTGAGGTGGCTGATGGCTCCGGGCGGGGGGAGAGGAGCTGCCGTCCCTCGACGACCTCCTGAGGCGCCCCGGGTGGCACTCTGCGGCGGCCTGTAGGGGAGCGGGGACCGAGGGCTTCATCCTCGAGCGTGGCGGCGTCTACCGCAAGGCTCTCTGTAGAGGCTGCGGAGTGCGCCAGGAGTGCCTGGAGGCGGCCCTGGCCGATGACACCCTGGTCGGCCTGTGGGGCGGTACGACCGCGGCTCAGCGTGACGAGATGCGGCGCCGGCGGGCGGTGGCGTAGGAAGGTTCACCGCTCGCCGCGAACTTCGTAACCCAGCCGGTCGGTGCATCGGCCGCATTGGGCGGTAGGGGGGTGCCTGTCGAAGTCGCCAGTCCGATTCTCCGGCTTGCTGACTCGCTTACCGCAGACCGTGACGTCGCCTGGGATCTCGTCAACGATGGGAACGGCATGGATGGCGACAAGCGAGTCCTCGTAGTTGACCGCCATGGATCCGGTAAGGGTCTTGCTCGGGACCAACCGGGTCTCGGCCCAGCCTGCGTGAGAGATCGCCATGCGGGGCGAGGGTACGGTGCGCGAGTTTGTGCAGCAACCCAGCCCACTACTTGCCCGGACCGACTCGGACCGGCTTGAACGGAATAGGACACCTGAGCAGGAGCTACACAGTCCGATGCATACCGACCCGGACCGCTCTGGACTGTTCGGGGTTGCATGACGCGCAAGGGGTCAGAGGTTCGAGTCCTCTACGGCCCACCGATCTGACGTCCCGGAATGCGCTGGAGCCTTGCGCTGGCAGGAAGCTTCCGGCTGCCGTGTGGGCCGGGTGCGTGCAGTGCGCCTCGAGTATCCCCGTTGAGCGATGGCAGAGCAGCTCGGCGATTTCGTTGGGCGACCTGCGGGCGTCCCAGAGCAGCACGCCGGAATGTGGCGGCCCAGTTCATTCGGGGACACCGGATCGACCCCTGCGTCTTCGCAGAGCACTCAGGGCGCATCGGAGCTTCGTTGCCGATCTCCGCCAGGGGCGTCGTTTCCTGGAAAGCCGGCCGGCGCGGGACCACCATGACCCGCGCCGACCTGGCTCTCCGAATCAGCCACGACCAGTTGGTTGAGACCCCCGTAGCGGCCGTGGTGATGTTGCCCTTTTCATTATCTGCGTCCGTCGGCGCGTTGACAATCGTGGTGTGACTGCCGATGAAATTGATCCGGCGGGACGCAACGCTTGAGAGAGAACGGGACGCGGAACGGCTCCACCCTCATGGTGAGCCGTAGGCCGTCGTCACGGACCCACCCCGATGCAAATACTGCCCACTGGGGGTGTGTCGATCCATCGCCCTTCGTCCCGGAGCGCCACCCCGGGGGAAAGCCCGGAGGCGGCGGGTCCTCTCGCTGGTCATTGTGGCGCCGATGGTGCCCATTCACGATGACCGCCCCTAGGGCGACCTGCATCAGCATCAAAACGTGGACACTGCGGCGAGGTATCTCGTCCGGCCCGCGTGCCAGCCCCTCCCTCTCGGTGGTTATTCCCGTGGCTCCGATTGGGACGAATCGAAAGTGCCAGCATGAGCTCCGGGGTCCTCATTACGGTTCGAGGCATGGAACGTCAAGCAGATGGCATCTGCCCCGAATGCAATGAGCCCGCGGTCCTTAGCTATGCCCAGCTCAGGACCGAAGAGGACGGTGATCTGATTGAGCGCCTTGCCGGCGTCGAGTGCCGAACCGAGGGATGCACGAACTTCGTGGCGCCCCCTCGCATCGGATAGACGGGCCGTCCGCGTTCAGACGTCGACGCTGGTTACCGAAGACGATCGGCTGCCTGTCCGTATCGATCTGAAGAGGGGGCTTGCAGCCATCACCACTCCGGGGATCACGAGAACCAATTGCCAGAACCACAGGGGGCGTTGAGGGGGCAGCCCGTTCGGCAGCCAGACGGGCCACCGGAGAAATGCATATGCGGCAACGGCAAACCACGCCACGAGATACCAGCGCACCCTGTGACGGAGGGCGTCTCGAGCGATGACGACAAGGACAACCGCCATGCAGATCAGGGGAATCGCAGTCGCAGCGTGATATCTCCACTCGGGCGTGGTGTCGTTGAGATGAATCGGATTGAAGGCCATGGTGACGAGGGCGAGCCAGGCCACCAGCTGCCCCCGGAGTCTCCCTCGAAGAATGTCGAGAACGACGAGCATGACGGCCAGAGCCAGAAACTTGTATCCGAAGAGATCTTCTTCGAAGACGAGCCGCATGCTCAGCGAGGTGGCCATCAATGACACGCAGTGGAATCGGTTCGAGGGCGCGTGGGCCGAGGCGTCGAACAGCCCACCAGGCGAGGGCCACGGCTCACCACGATCGGTCCGACTCGCGAAATGAAGACGAGCGGAGCGGTTTGCGTGCCGCCGAATGGGTTCGGATGCGAGAGCAGGTTCCAGAGCACCGTGCCGCCATGCGTTTCCGAATCGCCAGTCCCCGTGAGTACGGCATGGATCGCTCTACCCGAAGTCGCCAGGAGAAACGGAACCGAGACAAGGGCGATGGCCACTGCCGATGCGACGAGCAGCCTCCATCGATTCCTCCCCGGAGCCACGATCACGAGGGGTACCAGGACCAATAAGCCGAACTGCTGGGAGGTGATGGCCAATCCCACGAGCAGGCCGGCCCACAACCACTGCCCTCGAAGGACGCATGCCGTGCCGCCAAGTCCAAGCCCAAGGGCGACGAGGTCTTGCGGGTGGTATTCGAACAGCAAGGGCATCCAGACGATGGGGACGACGGCGAGCAAGAGAGCCCCGAATGCCTCCCAACGGGTACGGCCACGACCCGCGGCGCGCAGCAGTCCGACGAATCCTGCGAGCAGGACGACCCAGCTGGCGTAGCCCACGTTGAGTGTCGGGGACAGCGCCCTTGCAGCTGAGCGACCAGCGATACATCGCCGCGTACCCGTTCGCGCAGCCAGCTCCCATTGCGTGCTGCGTGGGAAACGGCACGGAGTGACCAATCCCGACGAGAGCGGAAAGGCCGCCCGAGATGAGCGGCCATAGCGGGGGCACGGTCGGAACGGGCTGGTAGAGGAGGAGAAATGCGGACGTGGCGGAACTGGCGGGAGGGTATGAGCAGGCGAGGCTGCCGTGGGCGATGGCCCACGTCGGATAGAGGGACTCCACCGCGTCACTCGAGGTCGGACCACCGAGCAGGGCGACCAATCCGAAGAACAGCGCGGTGGCGACCAACCAACTCCCCAGGCACAGGACTCCGGACAGCGGCCTGTCCAGGTCGCGCTGCCAGCGCGGGAGCATCTCGAACGCCGATGGTTTCTGGGGCTGCCACCGACGACATAGTACGAACTGGCCGACCCACGGCCATTGACTCGTGGCGCTGGTCGTTCGAGCGAGCTGGAACCCGAGGAGGGTTCTCTCCGAGACGAGGAAGCGAATCCTGGTCTCGAATCTCCTAACTGCTGGAGTCGAGGCGCATCAGGCGGAGCCGCTTCGGGTTCACGTAGCCGTGTTCGGCAAACCAACGTGCCGCGTCGGCCATCGCTTCGGAGGCGGGTCGCGAGCGAGTAGCCGAGCTCCTGGCGTGCCCTGGCGTCGGTGAACATCATGTTGGTCGTGGACATCCGTGCCGCCTCCAGGGCCGCGAACGGCTCTCGTTTCAGGATCCGTCCCTCGACGAGCTGGGAGAGTGCTCCGACCCCCAACGCAAGTGCCCTCGGGACCTGCAGTCGCGGAGCCGGCAGGCCGGTGACCGCGGCGAGGCCGGCCAGGAAGGGACCCATGCCCATGTTCTCGCCGCCGACGATGTAGCTGCGCCCGATCGCCCCACGCTCGAGCGCCAGGAGATGCCCGGTGGCCAGGTCGTCGACGTGGACAACGTTGAGCGTCGTGTCGACGAACGCCGGGATCTTTCCGTTGAGGAAGTCCAGCACCAGCTTTCCGGTGGGTGTTGGCCTGACGTCTCCCGGCCCGATCGGAAAGGTCGGCAGCACGAGCGAGACCGGCGCTCCCTGCGCTGCGGCGCGCAGGACCTCGTGCTCGGCGACGTACTTCGTCCTCTTGTAGAGACCGAACAGGTGGGCGACATCCGCGTAGCAGGTCTCGTCGGCCGCTTCGCCTCGCGCCGCTCCGTCCAGTCCCAGCACGCCGACGGTGCTCGTGTAGACAATCCGTTCGCATCCGCCTTGGCGGGCCGCTTCGACAATGTTGAGCACCCCTCCGACATTGACGTCGTAGAAGTCCTTTGGTTGCGGCGCCCAGAACCGGTACATCGCCGCCAGATGAAAGATGAACCGTGCGCCGTCGCAGGCCTTGATGAGGGCATCGCCGTCGCGTACGTCGACTTCGATCACGCTCGACGTCGAGGCCCTGAAGGTTCTGGATGTCGCCGCCCGGCTCGACCAGCGCCACCACGTGCGCCTTGCGGGCGAGCAGCGCGCGGACGACGGCGGAGCCGATGAACCCAGCTGCCCCGGTGACAACGACCCGGTCACCCTCGGTGATCGTCGGGTCAGACATCACGGACGCCACCGTCGGAGCAAGGTGAGCCGAGGATCCGTTCCCGTTCCCGTTGTTCGAGTCGCTGCATGAGGCTCGTACGCCGCGTGCGGGCGAGCCTTCCCGGATCTTGCGCAGCGCGCCCTTGGCCATGGTGCGACCGAACTCGAAGAGCAGGCCGGTTCCGCTGTGCGCGTCCTTCAGCACGTCGTCGAGAGCGCCGACGAAGTAGTCGATCTCCTCCTGGCCGCAGATGAGCGGGGGCAGCAGCTTGATGATGTTGACGTTGTCGGCGGCCACCTGGGTGAGGATTCGATGGCGATGGAAGAGGGGCACCACCATCATTTGGCTGAAGATGGCGGGCCGCAGATGCTCGAGGGTGTTGAAGCGCCGGCGCAAGGCCTTCGACTGCGGGGGCCCGAACTGCAGCCCGATCATCAGTCCCTTGCCTCGGACCTCGTGGAACATCTCGTAGCGCTCGACCAGGGGGGCCAGCGCCGCCTCGAAGGCAAGTCCGTTCTGGTGGGCCCGACGGACGATGTCCTCTTCGTCGAAGGTGGCCAGAGTGGCCAGGCCGGCCACCATGGCCAGTTGGTTCCGTCCAAAGGTGGTCGAGTGCTTCAGCGCCTTCTCGAGCGAGCTGTAGACAGACGAGAAGACACGGTCGGTCATGAGGACGGCGCCCACGGGGACGAAGCCCCCGGACAGGGCCTTGGACACCGTGATGATGTCCGGCTTGAGGTCCCAGTGCTCGAAGCAGAAGAACTTCCCGGTTCGCCCGAGTCCGGTCTGCACCTCATCGAGCACGAGGAGCGTTCCGTGAGATCGGCAGAGCTCCTGAGCCTCTCTCCAGTACTCCGGAGGGGCCATGTAGACGCCCTTGCCCTGGATGGGCTCGACGATGAAGGCGGCGACGTCGCGGTTCTTCAGCGCACGGCGCAGGGACTCGAGGTCGCCGAAGGGTACGGACTCGGAGCCGGGGAGGAGCTGACCGAAGCCCTCACGGAATTCGGCCCCACCGTTGAGCGAGAGGGCGCCCGTGGTCAGCCCGTGGAACGCGTGCTCGGCGAAGAGAATGCGGGGCCGCTGGGTGGCCTGGCGGGAGAACTTGATGGCTGACTCGATGGCCTCGGCTCCGGAGTTGCAGAAGAAGACGCGGTTGATCTCTTCCGGGCAGCGGGCGACCAGCTGCTCGGCCAGGATTCCCGGGAGGAGGGAGCAGTCCATCTGCACCATGTTCGGCAGGTCCAGGTCGATGGCCTGGTGGAGCGCCGCCTTGAGCGCCGGATGGCTGCGACCGAGGGCATAGACGCCGAAGCCGGAGAGGAAGTCGAGATACCGCTGCACCCTCGGCATCGAAGAGATAGGAGCCTTCGCCCCGGACGTAGAAGCGATCGAAGCCGATCGTCTTGAGGACCCGTGCAAGCTGGTGATTCAGATGCTTCTCGTGCAGCGCGTAGTTCTCCCCGTGTCGGGAACGGAGCAACTCGCCAACATCGAACGCCATGCTTCTCCTTTGCGGTTCTGCCCGGGAACGCTTCACAAGGTAGCGGCAGAATTTCTCCGTTCAGTGAAACGAACGTTCGGACAACGCAAGGAAAACTGGTGCGACGATCCTTCTTGGCGCCCCTGCGTTCGTTTCCAGACAGCTCGCTCGGAGGAGGCGCGACTGAAGCGACAGCATGCACCCGCGGCGCTCGTGCGACGGCCGCGTGCGGAGGCGGGAAGGGGATCTCTCGAGGGAGCCGATCCGCTCGAGCGGGCTGACGTCGTTGGAGCGGGTACCGACGAACTCTCCCGGAAGGTGAGCCGTTCCGTGCAAAGGCTGGCTCGGTCTGAGCGACGCCTGGAGCCGACCACCGTCGAGCCGTCCCGCGGCCCGCCCTGTGCATCGTCCGAGCCTGATGGACACGGGTCAATGCTCAGAGAGGTCTCAGTCATTGGGCACTACTCTGCAACCGACCTAGCGATACCCCAAGCGATCCCGGTGTCTGGAGGACCCCATGAAGACCGTCTTGATCCTGGGTGCAGGTTTCGCCGGCTTGGAGCTGGCGACGAGGCTCTCGGAAGAGCTGCCGGGCGAAGTCGAAGTCACGATCATCGACGGCAGCGACGCATTCGTGTTCGGGTTCTCCAAGCTCGATCTGATGTTCGGGCGCTCCGACCTGGCGTCCGTCCGCCTGCCCTATGCGAACCTGAAGAAGCCCGGAGTCACCTTCCGCCAGGAGACCATCACCTCGATCGATCCCGTCTCCCGCCAGGTGACGACGAACGCCTCGACCTACCAGGCCGACATCCTGGTCGTGGCGCTGGGCGCCGATCTCGACCCGGCGGCCACGCCCGGTCTCGTCGAGGAGGGAACCGAGTACTACTCGGTCGAGGGAGCCAACCGGGTCCGGAGTGTGCTGCCGGCCTTCGAGGGTGGCGACGCCATCATCGGGGTGTTGGGACCCTTCTTCAAGTGCCCGGCCGCGCCCTTCGAGACGGCCATCATGTTGCACGACTTCCTCGAGAAGAACGGTCGGCGGTCAGCCAGCACCATCAAGGTGATCAGCCCAATGCCCAAGCCGATTCCGATTTCGGACGAGGCATCAGCTGGGATCCTCAAGGCGCTCGAGGAGCGCGACATCGGCTGGTGGCCCCAGTCGAAGATCACCGCGCTCGACCCCGCCACCAAGACAGCAACGCTGGCCGACGACCGGACCATCCCATACGCCCTGGTTCTGGGCATTCCGGTCCACAAGGCGCCTTCGGTGCTCGACCAGTCGGGACTGCTGGAGGAGGACGGCTGGATTGCGGTCGACCACACCACGTTCGCCACGAAGTTCGAGAATGTGCTACGCCGTGGGCGACGTCACCAGCGCCCCGGTGCCACGAGTCGGTGCGATTGCCGAGGGCGAGGCGCGCACCCTGGCCGATGTCCTGGTCCACCAGATCCGCGGTGGAGCGGCGCCCGAGCCGTACAAGGGCATTGCGACCTGCTACATCGAGTTCGGTGGTCCCAAGGTGGCACGGTTCGAGGCCAACTTCCTGGGCGGCCCCACGCCGTTCGGGACTTTCACCGAGGCTTCTGAGGAGATGGCGGCGTCGAAAGTCGAGTTCGGATCGACGCGACGTCAGCGGTGGTTCGGGTTGTCCTCTGAAAAGAGCAGCAAGGGTGAGTTACCGACGATGCTTTGGATGGGCAAGACTCTCAGAGGTAGGTATTCGGCGAGCGGGTCGGGGGCGACCTCGGATCTGCGGACCAGCATGTTCGATCTCTTCGATCGGCGTCGGATGACGCGAGATTGCTCGGGACTCCCGTGAGTCGACGCGCGAAAAAGGGGCCCGCCGGTACGGCGAGCCCCTTTTTCTGTATGAAGCGTTCGTTACTGAACGTAAAGCTGTCGCTACTAGGCGGCGATGGTGAACTTCGTTCCCGGCGCCAACTTCAGCGTGAACTTCGTGCCCTTGAGTTCAGGTCACGCAGAACTCGCCCGACACAGCCGCACCAGGTGCGGTGCTCTTGGTGGTGTCGGCGGTGACGTTGCCGGTGATCAGCTCGTCGTCGGCGGCAGTGCTCGGGCAGTTCGTGCCATTACCCGTGGCCTCGGTGAACGTAGTCGTCTTCTTGTTGGCCCACGTGATCGTTCCGGACGTCGCGCCTTCCTTGCCCGTGGTCGTACCCGACTTGCCAGTCGTTCCGCTGCAGCCGCTCAGCTTGATGGTGGCGGACAGCTTCGCAACCTTGCCGGACCCAGTCCCAGTGGTGCAGGTGATTCCCTTCGGCGCCTTGCTGCGCCTGCGGGACCGGCAGTCAGAGCCATTCCAGCGAACGGGACGGCAGCCGCGGTCAGAGCAGTCGCCCCGAGCATGATTCGATTCTTGAGCACTCTCGTAATCTCCTTCATCTAAGTGTTGACCCGGGGAGAATCCGAACTGACAAACGTCACTAGATGCTCCCCCCCTTTGTTGGGCTGATGCCCCTGTGCTTCCTGCCCCACCCGAATCGTGAAAGCGCGGCGAGTTTCTCCCGTGGTTTAGATGTTGTCAATGACTCGCGCGGGTGACGCGAACAACGCGTGACTGCGAGCCCGCTGAATCTCAGTGCAGTATCAGTGTCCTCTCATGTTGCTCGCATGTTCTCGTACAGATGTGTGATCGCATCCGAATGACTTCGGTTTGCACGAATGCACGCGTATGTTGCGTTCGTCTCGGGCGTACCGATGAGTACTCGCGGGTAACACGCACTCAGTCCCAACACAGGCCACTCTTAGAAAGCGAAATCGCGATGAGTCTGTGAATGATCTGGGTGCAGAAATAACTTTCTCGTCACTCGCTTTCTTGCTGATCCTGTTGGGCCGGGGGCGGAAGACGGTGACGACGGAGCGCGATCGGGAGCAGTCGGATCTCGTGAACGAGGCCGATCGCCGTATGAACATGAGAGAGAACTTCATCGAGTGCCTCGGGCGGTGAACCGCCGGCAGTGCCAGTTCTGGCGTCCAGCGCAGCATCGACACCGGCGAGCGGTGAAGGTTGCTCGTCCACGACCGTGCCAAGGACCAGCTCCGTGAGAGTGGCAGTGGTCCTGCAGACACAGACGGTCACGGTCAAGGACACCTGCTTCGGTCCGGGCGGAGGATGATTTCGCTCGAGCCTGATTGGGACCCATTGGTATGGCCCCGGACCTCTGCGCCTCTCTTGCACCCGCCAGAACCAGCAAGTCAGAGGCTTTTTCGATATGTTCCACGGCGACCCGTTCCCAAGGAGATGTCCTCGGGCAAGCGGATTCGCAAGCCAGGTGAGCACGATGTTCCTGCGGTTCCGAGCCGTCGTGTCGGTGTTCCGAGCAGCCTTTGAAAACCCCGTACTCCGGAGGGTCGGCTTCGCCTATGCGCTCTTCGGGGCAGCGGAGTTCGGCGTCTGGATCGCGCTTCTCGTCTTTGCGTACGACCACGGGGGGCCGGGCGCCAGCCTTTTGATGGTCCTGGCCCAGTTGATCCCCTGCATCGCCCTCGGTCCGTTCTTCGGCGCCTTGGCCGACCGACGCCCTCCGAGTCGCGTCCTCCTCGCCGGATACCTGCTGCAGACGCTGACGATCGGTGCTTTAGCAATCGCCGTCACCGTCGGCGCTTCGGTGGGCGTCGTATTCGCCTTGGCCCCGCTCACGGCGATCAGCCTCACAATCACCCGACCCCCGCAGGCAGCCCTCCTTCCGGCGATCGTTCGGACACCGAGCGAGCTCACCGCGGCCAACGTGATGACGGGCTGGACCGACGCTGCCGCTGCTTTAGTCGGGCCTGGACTGGTCGGCATTCTCCTGGCCTGGCGCGGACAGGGGCTGGCGGTGGGTGCTATGGCTGCCATGACGCTCATCGCAACCCTGCTCGTTCTCGGCGTAGCGGGGCCCGCCGCCGCGGTCTCTCCTGGCACGGGAATCCCGTCGTTCGACGGTGATGGCGTCGGCACAGGCGCGCCTGACGCAGAGTGCAAGAACACCGACGGCCCTGGCACCTTGAAGGCGCACCTCGGCTCAGTGTTCTCTTCGATCCGCTCCGGCGCCCTTTCGAACCTGACAGAACTGGCGCGCAATCCCCAGATCCGGATCCTCCTCACGCTCCACACCTTCTACTTCGTGCTCATCGGGTCACTCGACCTGCTCTGCGTCATCCTCGCCGTCGACTACTTGCACATGGGCCCTGGCGGACCAGGCTTCCTCAACGCAGCGCTTGGTGGGGGAGCACTGCTCGGTGGCTTCGTCACGGCCTTTCTCGTGGGCCGACGTCATCTGGCCAACACGCTGATCATCACCCTCATGGCAGCGGTGGCGGCGCTCGCGCTGATCGGTGCCGTCCCCCAGGTGGCTCCTGCCATCCTCCTCATCGGTGCGGTGGGCTTGGCGGGCTCGGTCTTCGACGTCGCCGGCCGGACGCTCCTGCAACGCTCTGCGCCTTCGGACGCGATAGCCGGCTCATTCTCCATCCTCGAGGCACTGATGGACCTCGGCCTCGCTCTCGGCGCAATCCTGGTCCGGATCGCGGTTGCCGTCGGCGGTGTGAAGGCCGCTCTCTTCGCCCCGGCAATCATTGCCTGTCTTCTCATTGCTGGGCTCTGGCACCGGATCCGCAAGATCGACGCCTCCGCGACGGTGCCCCAGGTCGAGATCCAGCTGCTGCGCTCGATCCCTATCTTCGCTGCCCTTCCCGCCCCCTCACTCGAGGGAGTGGCCCGGGACCTCGAGGCTCTCTCGGTGCCCGAGGGGTCGGTTGTCATCTCCGAGGGCGCCAGCGGCGACTGCTACTACGTCGTTGCCGACGGCGAGCTGGCGGTCTCGAAGGCCGGGCAGTTTCTCCAGTCGGTATCGCGGGGAGACGGATTTGGGGAAATAGCCCTCATCCGAAACGTCCCGCGCCAAGCGAGTGTGACCGCAATGACCACCTCCTCGCTCTACCGACTCGAGCGGGAGCCGTTCGTCCAGGCCGTGACCGGCCACGCGACTGCGATCTCAGCGGCGAGGACGATCATCACCCGACATCTGGGGGACGACGCCAGCTGATTCGGTGATTCGGCGAACGACCCAACACCTCGGCGCGAGGGTCAGGCCGCGTTGAGACGGGCGCGCTTGTCAACGAGGTAGCGAACCGTGAACAGGATATTTCGATTGCAATGCCGGTTGGAGGTCACGTAGACTCAACTCCTTCTCACAAAGGGCGAAGGGCGGGCAACGCGTGCTGGCGGTCACATTCGCAGACTTGTGGTTCAGGGCCAAGCAGTTCCTGATCGCCGTCGTCGGGGTGGCGCTCGTACTTGGGCTGGCGCTTGCGCTCAGTGGCTTGGCCGACGGCTTCTACTCCGAGGTGGCCGACACGGTCGACGCTGTCGGCGCCACCTCGTGGGTCATGTCGGGGGCCGCCCAGGGCCGGCTGACGGCGTTCGCGGCGTTCGCGGCGTCCGAACAGCGGGAAGTGGCTGATGAGCCAGGGGTGCGAAAGGCCTCAGCGGTGCTCTTCGCCCCGTCGACGGTGGCTCTCGTGTCCGGGTCGACCCATCCGTTCTCGGTGAACCTCTTCGGCGTTCAACCGAACGGGCTTGGGTGATCCCAAGACCGTGGCGTCGGGCCACACGCTCGCCGGTGCCGATCAGGTGGTCGTCGATTCGAAGGTAGGCCCGGTTGGCAAAGTGCTGACCATCGGTGGTCACCGCTTCAACGTGGTGGGGACGGTCGACAACCGCACCATGACCGGTGGGGTTCCGTTGGTGTACGTGACGCTGTCCGCGGCACAACAAGTAGTAACGGGAGGGAAACCCCTGATTACCGCCATCGCCACGACTGGGACTCCCGCGACGGTGCCTGCGGGTCTCGTGGTCCTTTCGCCACCGTCGGTCGTCACCGACACGGTGTCACAGTTGGAGAGCGGCGTTCAGTCCATCGACAACACGAGATGGCTGATGTGGTTCGTGGCGGCCGCGATCGTGGCCTCGATGCTCTACGTCGCAGCGCTCGAACGAAAACGCGACTTCGCAGTGCTGAAGGCTCTCGGATCATCGTCGCGCGCGCTCTTCCTGAGTCTGGTCCTCGAGGCCGTGGTGGTGACCCTGCTCGCGGCCATCTTGGCAGAGGTATTGGCCAGCCTTCTGACCCCAGCCTTCGCGCAACCGGTGGACATTACAACCGACGCCCGCTTGGTTCTCCCCCTCATCGCGGTGTTGGTCGGAGTGCTCGCAAGCATCACCGCACTGCGCCGCGTCACCGGCGCCGACCCGGCGGCGGCCTTCGGATGAGCGATCACCTCATCGTCGACGATCTCACGGTGGCCTTCGATTCGGGGGGCTATGTGATCAAGCCGCTCGACGGCCTGAGCTTCACGGCCAACGACGGTGAGCTGGTCGTCCTGCTCGGGCCGTCGGGCTGCGGCAAGACGACCCTGCTGTCATGCCTGGCGGGTCTGCTCACTCCGACCTCGGGGCGAGTCGGGCTTGGCTCAACCGTCGTCACCCAGCTGCGCGGTCCCGCCCTCGCGGAGTACCGCCGGCAGACCGTCGGAGTCGTCTTTCAGGCCTTCAACCTGATCCCCAGCCTGAGTGCCCGGGGCAACGTAGTCGTGCCGATGCGCCTTGCTGGCGTCCCGCGCGCCAAGGCGAAGGCGCGGGCGGCCGAATTGCTCGACCTCGTCGGGCTCGCCGAGCGCGTCAACCACCGTCCCGCTCACCTCTCCGGAGGTCAGCAGCAACGAGTGGCGATCGCCCGCGCGCTGGTGCACGAACCACAGCTGATTCTGGCCGATGAACCGACAGCCCATCTCGACCACATCCAGGTCGAGGGGATCTTGCGCCTGCTGCGCGAGCTGGCGAGTCCAGGCCGGATCGTCATCGTCTCGACGCACGACGACCGGGTCAGCCAGTTGGCGGACCGGGTGATCGAGCTGGAGCCGCACTTCTCCGATGCCGATAAGCCGCCCGAAGAAGTCGTGCTCGCCGCGGGGGAGGTGCTGTTCCGCCAGGGCGACAGGGGCGACCTGATCTACCACGTGGAGTCGGGTCTTCTCGAGGTGTACCGCGAATTGGCCGACGGGACCAGTGAGGCGCTGGCCCGGGTTGAGCCGGGTAACTACGTCGGGGAGCTCGGCCCCATCTTGAATCTGCCCCGCAGTGCGTCGGTGCGGGCGCTGGAGGACACCGTTGTCGTTGGCTACACCGTCCGGGCCTTCCGACAGGACAACCCTCACCAGACGGTCCGACAAGTCTCCGTGGGATGACCTGGGGGCGGCGGGTCCTCATCGTTGCCGCCCGTCAAGGGAGGAGTTCGGCGTGGGCGACCCCCACCACCGGCCGAGTCCTTGGTTGTCGCCGCCGGTGGCCGAGTCGCACTGACCCCGTGGGATGAGATTGCACTGCCAACTGTCTGAGGGGCCGAGTTTGTCTTTGGCGACTTGCTTCGGTCGGTGTCGATCACACATGTCGTTCTGCCCTTGGACGCGAAAAAGGGGCCCGCCCGTATGGCGAGCCCCTTTTTCGTATTTGAAGCGTTTGCTGCTGAAACGTACAGCCGTTGCTGACTAGGGAGCGATGACGAACTTCGTCCCCGGCGCCAGCGCGAGCGTGAACTTCGAGCCCTTGACGTTCACGCAGAACTCGGCCGAAACCGCAGCGCCAACCGTGGTGCTCTTGGTGGTGTCAGCGGTGACCGTGCCGGTGATCAGCTCGTCGTCGGCAGCGGTGGTGGGGCAGTTCGTGCCCGTACCCTGGGTTTCGGTCAGGCTGGTCGACTTGCCGTTCCCCCACTTGATGGTCCCGGTCGTCGCGCCTTCCTTGCCGGTGGTCGTGCCCTTGCCGCCCGTTGTTCCGGTGCAGCTGGAGAGGTCGATGGTGGCCGACAGCTTCGCAACCTTGCCGGATCCAGTACCTTTCGAGCACGTGATGCCCTTCGGAGCCTTCGCCCCGGCAGGAGTCGCGTTCAGAGCCATTCCGGCGAACGGAACGGCAGCCGCCGTAAGCGCCGCAGCCCCGATCATGATTCGATTCTTGAGCACTCTCGTAATCTCCTTCATCTAAGTGTTGACCCGGGGAGAATCCGTTGTGACAACTCCACTAGATGCTCCCCCCCTGTTTTTTACGGGCGGACGCCCTCTTCCTTGGTGCACCACGAAATTGCCGTGAGCGCGAGCTGAGTTTCACCCGTGGTTCAGCTGTTGTCAATCACTCGTGCGGGTATCAGCATTGAAAGTGCAAAAGCACAAAGAGGCGTCATTTGAGCCTGTCCCTCGGATGTTGTGCGGTGGATTCGACCTCGGCGCAACGTTCATCGCCTGCCAACGCCCGTGAGAAGGCGAATGTGCCCGAATCCTACGATCGGGATGACAAATGCGGGGCTGTGTCGGCCTCTCAGGGATAGCACAGTTCAATCCAAGAAAGGCTTGGATTGAACGCAGAAACCCCTGATGGCGGGAGGCAGGGTCGTGAGGCCGCCGAGGATCCGGTCGAGTCGGCGACCGCAAGATATTGGCGAACTTTTTTTCGGTCGGAGTGATCGGACCGCTTGGCCGGTGTGTTCGGACCGCCGCGAGTAACTCTCGCCGGAACTGGACTCAGAGTGGTTCTTAGCCCTGACCCTTTCGACCACCGCCTGCGCCGGGCTGGTGCCCTCCGCCGGGGGACAGGAGGCCGTCGCGCTCTTCCTTGTGAAGCTGGTGGAGCAGGGAGCCACCGTGATGCTTGGGAAACGTCGTCGTCGTCAGGAACGTCGTGGTGGTCGTGGCGAACGTCGTCGGGCTCACGATGGTCGACGCGGTGTGGGTCTTGGGAGCCGGAACTCCGCGCCCCGTCGTCTGTGCACCGCCTTCGAGAAAGACGAACAGGGAGATGACAAGGGTGCACGCTGCTCCGATCGTGAGTGCGAGAGCCACCCTCAATTTGCGCCGTCGCGGTGGGGCCGACCGAGGTCCATTTGTCAGTGCCGCAGTCCGCTCCGGCGGTGCGACTGCGCTCGGTGTGGTGGCAGTCACCGCCGTCGCGTTCGTCGGTGTCGAAGACGGCACGACGGGTGGCGGCACGATGATCCGGGTGCGCACCTCGGCCGGATTGGCCGGCGGCCGCAGTGCTTCGAGCATGGCGTCTGCCGACTCGAAGCGGTTTTGGGGATCGACCGCAACGGATCGACCGACGATCTGCTGCAGTGACGGAGGCAGTCCCACTGCAATCGCACCTCCGGCGGTGAGCCGCTTACCCGTCAGCGCCTCCACCATCACCGCTCCGACCGAATAGAGGTCTGACTGGACCGAGGCGGGCAACCCGGCGGCCCGCTCGGGCGCCAGGTAGCCCGGGGTGCCGAGTACGACGCCGGTCATCGTCTCGTCGGGGTTGGACGGGAGGGGCCGGCCCACGTTGAAGCCCTTGGCGATGCCGAAGTCGGTCAGCTTCGTGTGTCCGTCGTCTTGGAGGAGCACATTGCTCGGCTTGATGTCCCGATGGAGCACGCCATGGCGGTGCGCGGCCCGCAGCGCGGTCAGCATCTCGCTCACGACCATGACCACTCGGTGTGGGGAGACGGGTCCCGACTGCCATTTCGTTGCGCAGGGTGATGCCGGGCAGCCGTTCCATGACGAGGTACGAGTGGCCCTTGTCCTCGCCGAAATCGAGGATGGCGACGACGTGGGGATGATGGATCTGCGCGGCAAAGCGGGCTTCCTGTTGGAAGCGTCGCTGTACGTCGGGCAGTGCATCGGCCTCGGGCCGGAGGACCTTCACCGCGACGGGGCGTTCGAGCGTCAGGTCGAAGGCATCGAAGACCCGGGCCATGCCACCCTCGCCGAGCACACCGTCGAGGCGGTAGCGACCACCGACCACGACCGAAGTCGCGAGCGACTCCATGGCACATGTCTACCCGCACTGGACGTTTCCCAACGCTCGCGCGCGGACCCGAAGAAGAACTCCTGGTCAGAAACCGGTCGACTCGTCGTATCTCGTTCGACGCGTCCGTCAGCTGACCCGTGTCGAGCTTGCAACGGCCGTCGAATGGCGCGGCCTTTGTTCTGCGGCTGACCGACCTGGCGTGAGGATCAGTAAACCCAGACGGTGGTGCCCTACCGGGTCGATGTTGGCCGCCCAGATCCACTCGATGGCCTCGTTGCTGATCCGGGCGCACCCGTGTGACACGGGGTACGGCGGGACGCTGGGGTCGCCGTGGATGGCGTAGCCCTCGTAGAAGAAGCGCGGCATCCAGAGGGTGCCGAGCGAGTCGGTCACCAAGCCGTTGACGATGCGGCCGGTCTGGAACACGCCGGTCGGCGTGGTGGCCACGTCGGTCTGGCCGTCCTCGGTGTAGGTGTAGCCGCCGCCGGTCGAGGTGTTCAGCGTCCAGACGACCTGGTTGTTGTTCACCACCATGAGGAGGTCGTTGGCCAGATTGATCTGAATCTCGTAGCCGGTCTCGGGTTGCGGCGTCGGCTTGACGCCGGCCTCCAGGGCGGCCCAGGTGGACGGACCGACGACGCCGTCGGGGTTGAGGTTGGCCGCCTTCTGCAGCGCCCAGACCGCTTGCTGGGTGCTGTCGTCGAAGTTCCCGCTGGTCGTGTCGACCCAGTAGCCCAACGAGTAGAGCTGGGTCTGCAGCTGTGCGACCGCGGCGCCCGTCGAACCGAGCTGCACGGTGGGCGGAGGAGGCGGCGTCGGCGACGGCAGGAGCCAGTACCCGGCTCCGCTCGGTGTCGCCGCAATGGCGCGGATCGGGTTGGTGAGCGGAGCGCCGCCCATGGAGCCGTAGAAGCCGGTGCCGTAGTTGAAGACGCCTCCGTCCGCCGCCGCGAGCAGGTAACCGCTGCCCGAAGCGGCCATGCCGACGATGGGCGAGACCAAGGGCGTCCCGCCGATGGAGCCCAGGAAGGGCGCGTTGCCGTAGGAGAAGATGCCGCCGTCGGACGCCACCAACCAGTAGCCGGTTCCGCTCGGAGCGGGCGCCATGCCGACCACGGGCTTGTTCAGGTGAATGGACCCGGCCGACCCGTAGAAGCCGGCGTCGCCATAGCTGAAGATGCCGCCGTCCGCGGCCACCAGCCAGTAGCCCTTGCCGTCGGCTGTGGCCGCCATGCCCACGATGGGCGAGTTGAGTGGTTGTCCGCCACGGGACCCGAAGAAGCCGGCGTCGCCGTAGCTGAAGATGCCGCCGTCCGAGGCCACCAGCCAGTAGCCGCCCCCGTCCGGCGTGGCGGCCATGCCCACGATGGGTTGGTTCAGGTGGATGGACCCGGCCGAGCCGATAGAAGCCGGCATCGCCGTAGTTGAAGATGCCGCCGTCGGAGGCGACGATCCAGTAGCCCTGGCCGTCGTGGGTCGAGGCCATCCCGACGTCGGGCGCATTGAGGGTCAGCCCGCCGGCCGGGCCGAAGAAACCTGCATCGCCGAAGTTCACCGGCTGGGCGACGTTGTCGGGATAGGCGGCGCTGGCGACGCCGGGGCTCAGAGCGAGCAGCGCCGGCGTGAGGGCGAGCAGGCGACGAGCGCGGCGAGGAAGGGGAGGCGCCTCCTCGGGCGCCCGGTCGTCGAGTGGCGGGGCATGGTGCTCCTTCGGGTCGGCTTCGCGGATGGACCAGGACGTCGGGGTTCACCCCTGCCGATGGCCAACCGCCAGCGAGGCAGGTCTCCAGTGATCTGGTCGAAATGTCGCTGCACTGTACATCGCACTCTTCCCTGGTCACAGGGCGGACTGGCGAGCCCAGCGGTCGACTCAGCTCGGGCGATCCCAGTGGCTCAGCTCTTGCACGGTCCCGCTCTCGAGGTCGTAGAGCAGGCCGGCGACGAACCGGAGCCTTTGGCGAGGAACGGCGTGGCCGCCAGCTGGCGACGTCCTGCTCCAGGGCCTCCGCGTGGTCATCGATTGGGAGGAAGTCCAGATCGGCCCCGGTGCGAGTGCGTAGTTCGGCGTCCGTCACCCCTTCGAGTCCGCAGCCGGTGTGCTGCATCAGTACGACGGAGTCGATCGCCGAGCAGGGTGCTTGAGAGCGCCAGGCTGCGCAGGACGTCGTCGGTCACCCGGCCTCCGGCGTTGCGGATCACGTGTGCGTCGCCGAGATCGAGGCCGAAGAGACCGAAGACGTCGATGCGGGAGTCCATGCAGGTCACGACGGCCAGGCGCCGGCGCGGCTCGGTGGGGATGCCGGCGGTGCGGGCGGCTGTCTGCGCCGCCGCCGCGAGGAGGTCGGCCACTTGCGTCATGTGTGAAACCCCTGTCCTTGGTGTTCGTCGAGGGCTGGGACGGTTCCGGGCCGCTCGGGCAGGCCCAGGCGGATCGGGAACGGCGGGAACGGGGCCAGCGGCCACCATCTCGCTGCGATCGGAGGACGGGCGCCACGGGCACGCCCGCCGTCGGCCAACGCGGTGACCAGGGCGTCGCGCTCGCGCCCGGCGATCGCCGATGCCACCTCCTTCTGGAGCTCGGTGCCGCGTCTGCTCCGGGTCTCGAAGTCGAGGTCGGCCAGCTCGCCCAGGCCGAGCTCGAGACACAGGCGCGACCAGAAGTGCTGCTCGTTCACGACGCCGAGGGACACCTGACGGTCGTCCGCAGTGGCGAAGAGGCCGTAGCCGGGAACGGGCTGCGCCTCCGAGGGTGACTCGGGGCCCGGCGTCCGTCGAGGCGCCCGTCCGACCGGTCCACGTCGACATCACGTCGGTCATGGACACATCGAGATAGGCGCCCACGCCGCTCGAGGCCCGGCCGAGCAGCGCGGCGCAGATGCCGAAGGCTGCGGTCACGCCCGAGGCGAGGTCGGCTGCCGGGAGCCGTGGCATCGTGCCCGGTCCGCCCTCGGGTGCCAGCGCGCCGCCCCACGCCTGGTAGTTCACGTCGTGTCCCGGAAGCAGTGGCCCGAGCACCGCTCTTGGCCGTAGCCCGAAATGGAGCAGTAGACGACGCCGGGATTGGTCGCCCGGACCGCGGCGTCGTCGAAACCGAGGCGGGTCATCACCCCGGGCCGGAATCCCTCGACGACGACATCGGCCTCCCGGGCCAGCTCCAGGGCGCGGGTGCGGTCGTCCGCGTCCTTCAGATCGAGCACTGTGCTGCGCTTGCCCGCATTGATCTCCTCGAAGAGACCTCGGTAGTAGCGCATCGGGTCACCGCCGGGCGGCTCGACCTTGATCACGTCGGCCCCGAGGGCGACGAGGAGCGATGTGGCGTAGGGGCCGGGCCGCCAGATGCTCAGGTCGAGGACCTTGGTGCCCGAGAGGAAGGTCGACGCCTGGCTCATCGGGCGCAGAGTCTTGCATTCCGGGCAACGGTTACCCTCATCCGATGCTCGGCTTCTTCTCGTTCACCGAGATCACCGACCCCGGCGCGCACGAGGCCTACAACCTGTGGCACCTCTTCGACCACCAGCCCGAGCAGTTCACCATCGACGGCATCAACTTCGGGGAGCGCTGGGTCCGGTCGCCGCGATGCCGCTCCGTGGAGCTGGCGGCCGCAGCCGCTCCTCGAGTCCTTCCACTACATGACGCTCTACCTCCTGCGCGACGAGTCCGTGATCCCGCCGTTCTTCGACCTGGCCAAGGACCTGCACGCCAAGGATCGGTTCTTCCGACAGCGCAAGGCGGTGCTCTCCGGTCCCTTCGAGGTGGAGGGCCGCTGGGCCGCACCGCGTGTGCTCGTGTCGCCCGAGGCGGTGCCCTTCCGGCCCTCGCGGGGGCTCTACGTGGTGGTGGGTCCCGCCGCTCGACGCAGCCCGCGCTCGTCGAGCCGGACGGGGTGGCCGGAGTGTGGCAGTTCGGCGCTGACGGCCGCCACATCACGGTGGCCTTCGTCGACGGGGATCTCTGGGGCGTGGCCGCCGATTTGGGGCGCTCTCACCCGGGCCTCGGACCGGGGCAGTCGAGTGGGCCGGGCCTCTGGAGCCGGTCGATGCCTCCGGCTGGGACTGGTTCGCTACGCTGAGCGGCTCATGACCAGTGGATCGCAGTCGAAGGCCCAGCGCAGGGCGGAGAACCAGCGCCGGGCGGAGGAGCGCCGCCGGGCCGAGCAGCGCAAGAAGCAGATGCGTTTCGGGCTCTGGAGGGCTCGGCACCGTCGCCGTCGTCGCGCTCGTGGTGGTGCTGATCGTGACGCTGACCGGGGGCAGCTCCTCCAACAACGCGCCGCCCGTCCGTCAAGAACCCCCACGTGCCGCTCCAGGCCATCCCGGCCTCCATGAAGCTCGAGCTGGATCCAGCCGCCCGCGGGCACGCCCGGTCCGGAGACCGTGGCCATCCCCTCGGGTCCCAAGCTGGCCACGCTGATCAATGCGGCCACGGGCCAGACCGTCGACGGGGTGAGCTGCCAGGCCGGCGAGCAGACGGTGGTGCACGTGCACACCCACCTCACCATCTTCGTGAACGGCAAGCAGCAGGTCATCCCCTACGGCATCGGCATCCCGGGATTCCAGGCCGTCGACATCGGCGGGCAGCCCTTCGTCGAGACCGGAAGCTGCTTCTACTGGCTGCACGTGCACGCCGAGGACGGCATCATCCATATCGAATCGCCGAGCACGACGACGACGTTCCACCTCGGCCAGTTCTTCGACGAATGGGGCCAGCCGCTGAGCTCGAACCAGGTCGGCCCGGCCAAGGGCAAGGTGACCGTGTTCTTCACCTCACCGGGCAAGAAGCCGGCCCTCTACACCGGCAACCCCAACAACCTTCCGTTGGGTGACCACTACCAGATCCAACTCGACGTCGGGACGCCCATCGTGGCGCCCTACCAGGTCAAGAACTGGGGCGGGCTCTAAGACCGATGGAGGTCGATGCGATCGTCATCGGCCTCGGACCCGGTGGAGAAGCGGTAGCCGGGCAGCTCGCCGAGGCGGGACTGGACGTGGTGGGCATCGAGGCCGAGCTGGTCGGCGGTGAGTGTCCCTATTGGGGGTGCATCCCGTCCAAGATGATGGTGCGGGCAGCGGATCTCCTGGCCGAGGCACGCCGGGTGCGCGGCATGGCCGGCGCATCGTCGGTCACCCCGGACTGGTGGCCGGTGGCTCGACGGATCCGCGACGCCACCGACAACTGGGACGACGCCGTCGCCGTCGACCGTTTCGAGGGGAAGGGTGGCCGGTTCATCCGCGGCCGGGCCCGCCTGGTGAGTTCGAACGAGGTGGAGGTCGGCGGCGAGACGATCACGGCCCGGCGTGCCCTCGTGCTGGCGACCGGACAGAAGCCTTGGATCCCTCCCCTCTTCGAGGGGGTGCCGCACTGGACGAACCGTCAGGCCATCGCCACCGATGAGCTGCCTCGCTCCCTGCTGGTCGTCGGCGGAGGCGCCGTCGGGCTGGAGATCGGTCAGGCCATGAGCCGCTTCGGCGTCCAGGTGACCGTGGTCGAACTCGGTCCGCGCCTGCTCGTGTCCGAGGAGCCCGAGGCGTCTGCACTGATCGCCAGGATCCTCGAGCGCGAGGGGATCGACGTCCTCACCGGTGTCCAGATCGACTCGGTCGAGCCGGCGGGCGACCACGGTGCCACCCTGCGCCTCGCCGGCGGGCGTGCCGTCACCGGGAGTCGCGTGCTCGTCGCGACCGGACGCCGCAGCGACCTCGGTGCACTTGGCGTGGCTGTCCTGGGCTTGGACGAGACGGCTCGGCCGTTCCCGTCGACGGCCGCTTGCGGGTGGCGCCCGGTGTCTGGGCCGTCGGGGACGTCACGGGCAAGGGCGCCTTCACCCACGTTGCCCTGTATCAGGCCCGCATTTGCGTGGCTGACATCTTGGGCCAGGCCAGTGAAGCGGCCGACTATCGCGCGCTGCCCAGGGTCACCTTCACCGATCCGGAGATCGGTTCGGTCGGGCTGACCGAGGCCGAGGCACGAGCGCAGGGGGGTGCCATCACGGTCTTGGCCGAGCCCATCCCGGACGAGGCCCGCGGGTGGATCCACGGAGGCGAGGGATTCGTCAAGCTCGTGGGCCGGCGACGGCGTCCTGGTCGGAGCCACCTCCATGGGGCCGACGGGGGGTGAGGTGCTCGGGATGCTCACGTTGGCGGTCCACGCGCGGATACCACTCGACACGCTTCGCTCCATGGTCTACGCCTATCCGACGTTCCACCGCGCCGTGGAATCGGCGCTCTGGTCGCCGCCGAGCAGCGCGTCGAAGATCGCCGGAGCCTGATGGGGAAGGAGGGACAGGTGTCCCTCGCCGGGCACGACCGTCACGGTCGACCCTGCGATGTGGGCATGCAGGAACGCGCGGTACCCGGGTGGTCCGGTTGTGTCGTCCGAACCCTCCCAGATCTGGACCGGAACATGGATCTCCTCGAGGGCGAATCCCCAGGGGTCTCCGAAGATCCGGTAGTCCTGGATGCAGCCGGCGGTGCCCTGGCGCATCGATTCGCGCACGAACGAAAGCGCCAACTCGGGGGGTCCCCACTCGGATATGACGTTGCGATCAACCGGCGGAAACGAGCGCATCACGGCCCGTAGGAGCCGGGTGTTGCTGGTGTTGATGATGCTGACCTTCATGATGGTGGAGGCCAGCCAGGGCGCGTGGCGGCTCAGGAACAAGAAGCCGCGGTCTTCGGGAGTGAGGCCCCGGGACGTTCCGTAGGCGTCGAGCGGCACGGAACTCGAGAGCAGTGCGGCCGCGGTCACCCGATCGCCCAGCCGGGCAGCGCAGGCCGCGGCGTACGGCCCGCCCGGCCGACCATCCCATCACGGCGAAACGTTCGATCCCGAGCGATTCGGTCAGCTGGCGCACGTCTTCGGGCCAGTCGAGCAGGCGCCGTCCCGGCTGGTACGTCGAGAAGCCCATGCCCGGACGGTCGGGCGAAATGAGGCGCACGCCCTTGGCCAGGGCGGCTCCGTCGGCCGGAGCGGCGTCCAGGCGCGAGCTCATGCCGCCGTGACAGCTGAGGACCGGGAAGCCAGTCGGGTCCCCGTACTGGTCGTAGGCCAGCTCCCTCCCGTCGCGAAGAATGACGACGTCGGTCACGCCGAGGCGGTCCCGCGCCGAGCGTCGTCCAGCGGCGGCAATCCCGTCGCTTTCGGGTCGGCCGCGAGCAGGTGCCAGCACGCACGCACGCTATAGGGTGCGGGCATGACCGCGAACGTCGACGACCTGGTAGACGGCCTCTTGGCCGACTTCCCGCCCGCCACGACCAAGCCCCAGCGGTTCCTCGAGGAGCAGTTCGACCGGGGTCTGGCCTGGGTGCATTTCCCGCCCGATTGCGGTGGGCTCGGGCTCACGCCGAAGGACCAACAGCGCGCCATGCAGCGGCTGAACGCAGGCGGCGCCCCGCAGGCCGGGGTCAAGAACCCCATCGGTTACGGCATGTGCGCGCCCACCATCGTCACGCATGGGACACCAGAGCAGAAGGCGCGCTACCTGCGACCCCTCTTCTCCAACGAGGAGATCTGGTGCCAGCTCTTCAGCGAGCCCGGGGCGGGGTCCGACGTTGCCGGCCTGGCCACCCGGGCCGAGCGAGACGGCGACGAGTGGGTCCTCAACGGTCAGAAGGTGTGGACGACCTTGGCGCACATCTCGTCGTTCGGGCTCATCATCGCCCGTTCGAATCCCGATGCACCCAAGCACAAGGGTCTGACGGCATTCCTCGTCGACATGAAGGCACCAGGCGTCGACGTGCGCCCTCTGTTCCAGATCACCGGTGAGGCCGAGTTCAACGAGGTCTTCTTCACCGACGTCCATGTCCCCGACAGTGCGCGCATCGGTGACGAAGGTGAGGGTTGGGGCGTCGCGGTCACGACGCTCATGAACGAGCGCGTCTCCATCGGCGGCGCAGTGACCAGGCGGGGTGGGGGATTGGTCGGTGAGGCCATTCGGATCTGGAAGGAACGCTGGCAAGGCGATACCTCGGCCGCACGCCCTTGCCCTGCGCGATCGCCTGGTGTCGTGCTACGTGCGGGGCGAGGTCTATTCCATGACCAACCTTCGGGCGGCGCAGACCCGGCGGGCCGGGACTCCAGGACCCGAAGGTTCGGTGGCCAAGCTGGCGATGGCCGAGGAGAACAAGCGAGTCACCGAACTCTGGATGGACCTGCTCGGCCCCGAAGGCATGCTCTTCCCCGCCGGCTACCCCATGGTGCGTCCCGACCTCGTCGGGATCGGCTCACCGGACGTGCACAAGCGCTTCCTGCGCATGCGCGCCAACTCCATCGAGGGGGGTACCTCCGAGGTCATGCGCAACATCTTGGGCGAGCGCGTCCTCGGGCTGCCGGGTGACGTCCGGGCCGACAAGGGCTTGCCGTGGAAGGACGTCCCCCGCAGTTAGGCCGATGACAGACATCGATGCAGAGAAGCGGGCGGTGGGCCAGGCGGCCGCCGCCTTGGTCGAGGACGGCATGCGTGTCGGTCTCGGCACCGGGACGACGGTGGCCCAGCTCATTCCGGCCCTAGCCGAACGGCACCTCACCATCACCTGTGTCGCCACCTCACCCGCCACCGAGGAGGCGGCCCGTGCCCACGGACTCGAGGTGGCGCCGTTCCACTACCTGGACCGGCTCGACCTCACGATCGACGGGGCCGACCAGGTGGACCCCGTTGGATGGCTGGTCAAGGGAGGGGGAGGGGCGCAGACCCGCGAGCGGATCGTGGCCGCCGCCGCCGAGCGCTTCGTCGTCATCGTCTCGTCGGACAAGGTCGGTCCCGCTGCTCCATCCCCCGGTTCCCCTCGAGCTCCTCACCTTCGGCCTTGGCTCCACCTTGCGCACGCTCGAGTTCGCAGTCTTGCGGGACGCGCCGCTCACCCCGGACGCAGGGGTTCTGGCGGACTATGGCGGTGTGATCGACGATCCGGCCCGTCTGGCCGTCCAACTGAACGCGGTGCCCGGCCTCGTCTCGCATGGCCTGTTTCCGCCGGCCATGGTCAGCACCGTACTGGTTGCCCGGGGCGGGACGGTGGAGTCCTTCCAGCCGGGCTGAAGTGTCTCGGGCGGCGCCCGATTCTGGTTCAGGATGGCGCAGTGAACGTCACCGGCAAGGCCGTGGGCGAGCGGAAGATGTCGCCTCTGATGTGAGGGTCGCTGTCGCCGGGGTCCAGCGCGAGGTTGTCGAGACGGTCGAGCACCCGGTTCACCAGGACGCGAGTCTCCAGCCGGGCCAGGTGCATCCCCAGGCACATGTGCGGACCGTGGGCGAAGGCGATGTGAGGGATGGCGGGACGGAAGATGTCGAAGGTCTCCGGGTCGTCCCAGCGGGTTTCGTCGTGGTTGGCCGAGCCGAGATGCGTGGTGATGCCCTCTCCGGCTTCGAGCGTGACCCCCGCGATCTCCACCTCGCACGTGGCATTCCGGGCGATGGTGAGGAGCGGCGGCTCGAAGCGCAAGGCTTCCTCAATGGCCTGGGGCAGCAGCGCAGCGGTCTGCCCGCACGGCGTCGAGCTGGTCGGGATGGGTCATGAGCAGGTAGAGCAGGTTGCCCGAGGAGCGGTAGGTCGTCTCGGCCCCGGCGGGGAGCAGAAGTCGCAGGAACGAGTAGATGGCCTCGTCGGAGAGGCTCTCGCCCTCGACCTCGGCCGAAACCAGGTCGCTGATGACGTCTTCGGCCGGATGCGCTCGCCGGTCGGCGACGATCCCCGCGAAGTACTCGCGCAGCGACTCCGAGGCAGCCAGCCCGCGGTCGATGTCGGCCACGAGACCGATGAGCTCAATCGACCAGCGCTGGAACTGGAGGAAGTCCTCTTCGGGCAAGCCGAGCAAGCGGGCGATAACCCGCACCGGGAACTCGAAGGTGAGCTGGCGGACCAGGTCGGCCTGTCCGTCGGCGACGAAGCGGTCGATCTGCTCGTCGACGATCGGCGCGATGAACTCGGGCTCCCAGCGGGCCAGCGACTTCTCGCGGAACGCGTGGGCGACCAGGTTGCGGTGGGTCCGGTGCTCGGGGTCGTCCATGCCCAGGATCATGTGTCCCATCACCATGCCGATGGACGAGTCGTAGCCGGTGGAGGTGAACGTCTTCGCGTCCCGCAGAATGCGCGAGCAGTCCTCGTAGCGGTAGGCGATCCAGCCCGGTTCGACGTCGAAACCCTCCGGGAGGACGTCGGGAGAGATGGTGAATCCCTTGGCCAGCGGGGTGTCACGGCGCTTCTCTCGCAGCGCCGGGTAGGGATCCCGGGTCGTCCCCGCCACGACGTCGTCAAAGGCGGTGAAGGGGTCGTACTGCTGGGCATCGGTGACCATGGCGGTGTCCTCCGGAGTCGATGACTGACGTCGGTGTCAGGTTACGGCGAGAGCGAGGCCGGTGCATCGCGGCACCCGGCGATTACAGGGGGGACGGCGTAGGCTCCAACCTCAATGAAAACGCTGCGTACGCCTGATGAACGGTTCACCGGCCTGCCCGGATTCGATTTCGCGCCCAATTACGTCGAGATTTCGGATTCCGAGGGCGGCACGTTGCGTGTCCACTACCTCCGGGAGGGTGACCCCGACGCTCCGGTGGTCCTGCTCATGCACGGCGAGCCCTCGTGGAGCTACCTCTACCGCAAGATGATCCCGGTGCTCGTCGATGCCGGATTGCAGGTCGTCGCACCCGACCTGGTGGGGTTCGGTCGCTCCGACAAGCCCACCGAGCGCTCCGACTACACCTTTGCCCGCCACGTCGAATGGATGCGCGAGCTGCTCTTCGACCGGCTCCACCTGCGAGCGGTGACCCTGGTCTGCCAGGACTGGGGCGGCCTGATCGGGCTGCGCCTGGTGGGGGAGCATCCCGAGCGCTTCGCCCGGGTGGTGGCGGCCAATACCTTCCTGCCCACCGGCGACACCAATCCCGGCGAGGCCTTCTTTGCCTGGCAGCGCTTCTCCCAGGAGGTCGACGAGTTCCCGACGGGCGTCATCGTCAAGGGCGGCTGCGTGACCGATGTCTCCGACGAAGTCCGGGCCGCCTACGACGCTCCCTTTCCCGACGAGACCTTCAAGTCGGGGGCGCGCCAGTTCCCGATGCTCGTCCCGTCACGACCCGACGACCCGGCGCACGACGCCAACGTCGCCGCCTGGGTGGGTCTGGCCGCGTTCGACCGGCCCTTCCTGTGCGCCTTCAGCGACAGCGATCCCATTACCAAGGGCGCCGATCGGAATCTCAAGGAGCGGATCGCCGGTGCCCAGGGCCAACCGCACACGACCATCGTCGGAGGCGGGCACTTCCTCCAGGAGGACCGTGGCGAGGAGCTGGCCAAAGTGATCGTGGACTTCGTCGCCTCGACCTCGTGATCCACGAGCACGACGTCGTCCTCGTCGGAGCCGGATTCTCCGGAGCTCGGGATGGCGGCGCGGCTCAAGGAGATGGGTATCGAGGACTTCGTCGTCCTCGACCGCGGCGATGACCTGGGCGGCACGTGGCGCGACAACTCCTACCCGGGCGCCGCCTGTGATGTCCCGTCGAACCTCTACTCGTTCTCCTTCGCTCTCAACCCGGACTGGTCGCGCGCGTTCCCCTCGCAGAGCGAGATCTGGGACTACATGCGCCAGTGTGTCGACCGCTTCGACATCGGCGGTCATCTGCGCCTCGGCCGCTCCGTCGCCGAGGCTCGCTGGGACGCCGAGGCGGAGCGCTGGCACGTCCGCACCGTCGAGGGTGAGGAGTTCGCTGCGCCGGTGCTCGTCTGGGCCACGGGCTCGCTGAGCGAGCCGTCCATCCCCGACTTCCCCGGGCTGGCCGACTTCCGGGGCAAGGTCTTCCATTCGGCGAAGTGGGCCCACGGGTTCGAGCTCAGCGGCAAGCGGGTCTGCGTCGTCGGAACCGGCGCCTCCGCTGTGCAATTCGTGCCCCAGATTGCGCCGGTGGTCGAGCACCTCTACCTGCATCAACGCACGCCGCCGTTCATCATGCCGCGGCGCGACCGCGCCGTCTCGCGGCTCCGCCAGGCGCTCTATCGGTCCGTCCCAGCGGCGCAGAGGCTCTCTCGGCTGCGCATCTACATGCTGTTCGAATCCTTGCTCTCTGTCTTCGTCGGGAAGGGAACCAAGCGCAAGGAGGCGGTCCGCAAACTGGCGCTGGGCCACCTGGCCCGCCAGGTTCCCGACCCGGACCTGCGCCGGCGGCTCACCCCGCATTTCGATCCGGGATGCAAGCGCATGCTCCTCTCCGACGACTACTACCCGTCGCTGGTCCGACCCAACGTCGAGCTGGTCGACTCACCGGTCGCGTCCTTCACCGCCCACGAGGTGGTCGGCCAGGACGGCATCGCCCGCCCCGTCGACGTCGTGATCATGGGCACCGGCTTCGAAGCGGCCGAACCCCCCTACGCCCAGCACATCGTCGGGCGCGACGGACGTTCGACTCTCCGAGCACTGGAAGGCCAACGGTGTCGAGGCCTACGCCGGTTCGACGGTGGCAGGGTTCCCGAACCTGTTCCTGATGATCGGGCCCAACTCGACGCTGGCCCACAACTCAATGATCTTCATGATCGAGTCGCACATCAACTACATCGCCAGTGCGCTGGCCTTCATGGCGCGGCCCGGCGTCGGGACGGTCGAGGTCCGTCCCGGAGTCCAGCGCCGGTACAACCAACGCCTGCAGAAGCGGCTCGAGCACTCGGTCTGGGTCGAGGGGGGCTGCAGCAGCTGGTACCTCGACCACCGCGGCCGCAACACGACCTTGTGGCCGGACCACACCTGGAAGTTCCGCCGCCTGACCCGGCGCTTTCACCCCGGCGAGTACATCGTCCGGGCGTAAATCCGGACCGACGCAAACGTCAGCACGGCGGCGAAGACGGCCAGCGCACCGATCTCGGGCAACACGGCTGCGAAGCTCACGTTGTCGTAGATCAGCTTGACGAAGGCGTCCATCGCCCAGGCCTGGGGGACGATGTGCCCGATGGTCCGCACGACCGACCCGACAACGTCGAGCGGGTACATGCAGCCGCCGAGCATGCCGCACACGATGCCGAGCACGACGGCGGCCGAGACGGCCTGCTCCTCCGAGCGGGCGCGCGCGCCCGAGGATGCTCGATGCGCCCGCATAGCTCAGCGAGAGCAGGAAGAGCACGACGAAGACCGCGGCGGGGTTACCCCAGTGCACTCCGAAGAGCACCCGACCCACCAGGAGCAGACCGGCCGACTGTCCCGCTGCCACCACGAGGCAGGACACCGTCTGGGCGGCGATCACCGAGCGGCTGAGGATCGGTGCCGCGGCCAGGCGGCGCAGCATGCCGATCCGGCGCGACTCGACCAGGCCCGACGAGAGGAGCAACACCGTGATGCCGAGGAAGAGCACGAGGTCGGCGGGCGCGACGTAGGCAAAGGGACTGATCGGCGGGGGGATGTCCGTGTGGGCCAGCGTGACGATCGGTGACGTGTGGCCCGGGTTCCTTCGGCCGTCATCAGGTCGAGCAGGGCCACGACGTCCGTGCGCGCCTGGACGGCGCTGGTGTTGGCACCTTCGGTCACCAGCTCCACGTGCAGATGGCCCGGGGGAGCGGGCAGCGTCACCAAGCCGGCCACCACCCGGCCCCGCAGGATGTCGTCGTCAAGCGTGGCCCGGCTCGCCTCGAGGTGCGCCTTGAGCCCGTCCGTTCGATTCACCAGCTGGAGCAGGCGCGCCGACGGGTGGACCAGGCCGACCGGCTCGCGGGGGCTGCCGGCCAGCAGCCCGGTGACGAGGATGAAGAGGACCGGGAAGAGAGTGGCGACGAAGACCAGGCGGGCGTCGCCGACGGCGCGCCGCACGTTGACCCGTCACGACGGGAATCACGGGGCCACCATCCGCCGGACCCGGGTCATGGCGAACCCGATGGTGACCGCGGCGATCAGGCACAGCACGAGAAACGGCCCGACGACGTCGCTGGCCGGATCGCGGAGGAGAGACAAGCGCCCGAATCCGACCAGGGCCCAGCCGTTGGGCGTGGCCAGGCTGAGCACCTGGAGGAACTCGGGCAGCGCGCCCGGCGGCAACAGGTTCCCTCCGAGGAGGGCCAGGACCAGGCCGACGATCAGCGATGCCGCGAAGGCCTCGCGCTCGTTGCGGGCGAAGGAGGTGACGAGGACGCCGAAGCCGCACATGGCGGCGACCGCGCCCAGGCACATCAGGAGAACGCCCGAGGGGGTCACCCCAGTCGGCCCCGAACACGGCGGTCGTGGCCCCCCAGACGACCAGGATGGAGACGAGGCCGGTGATCCCGACGGCGAGCAGTTTGCCGGTGACGACGGCGCTCGGGCGGACCGGCGCAGCGGCGATGCGGACGAGCGTGCCCCCGGTCCGTTCGAGCATGAGCGAGCGCATGCCCAGGCCGCTCCCGATGAAGAGGAAGACGACGGCGATGGAGGGCGCGAAATAGTCGAGGACCGCCTTGCCGCCGTTCCCCACGGTGGCCGCCTCGACGTTGAGCGAGGCGTAGCCCGAGGCGGGTCCGTTGCCCAGCCGTGCCGCGTAGAAGCGGCTGGCCAGCCCGGCCGCCACGGCCTGCGCCGTCTCCTGGCCCACCAGCGCATTCGCCCGGTCGACCACCTTGAAGCCCGGCGTCTTGGTCGCTCCCGGCGAGACCATGGGGATCAGAAGATTGCCCAGGCTCCTGTGTACCCGGTAGGCCACAACCCCTCCGGCCAGGGTGCCGTCGGCCACCTCACGTTCGAGGCGGCTGGGTGTGGTCACCGTGCGGACGGTCACATTCGGCGGCAGCTGTGCCGCATGGGCGGCGGCACGTACGACCGCCGGTGAGGCCCCGCTGACCCCGATCGGAAGGGGGCCGGTCGGCGGGCGATTGGCAAAGGCGAAGCCCAGGATGGCTGCGATGGCCAGGGGAGCCACGATGGCCGTGATGAGCACCGAGCGGTCCCGCAGGCGGCGGCGCAGCTCGTTGAGGGCGATGATGCCGGTCACGGCCCGGACTCCTCGCCGCTCACGACAGCAGAAACTACCTTTGGCCAGCATGATCGACACTGGAGCCAGTGGGGCATGTCGTGGGCGGACGCCACGAACCCATCGACGACGACTGGGGTCGGGTCGAAGCGGTGATCGCCCTGGACAGCGCCAGATTCGGCGAGGACGCCGTCGCCGGGCTCGATGCGTTCTCCCACCTGGTCGTGGTTTTCCAGTTCCATCTGGTCGACGAGTCGGCTGTGCAGAGCGGGGCTCGTCATCCGCGTGGCAACACGGACTGGCCCAAGGTGGGGATGTTCGCCCAGCGGGCCAAGATGCGGCCGAACCGGTTGGGCGTGTCGTCCTGTCGGCTCCTCGCCGTCGAGGGTCTGAAACTGCGGGTGCGCGGGCTCGATGCGGTCGACGGCACGCCGGTGCTCGATGTGAAGCCCTACATGCGCGAGTTCGAGCCGCCGGCAACCAATGTGCGCCAGCCCGCCTGGGCCAGCGAACTGATGGCGCAGTACTGGTGACGCGTCGTCGGAGTCTCGCCTTTCGACATCGCCCCCTCGATGCCCCGACGTGAAGCCAGGGTGAATTCGGGCCCATCCGCGTCCAGGTAATTCCACGCGGTCTCGATTTGCCGTTAGCGCTCTGTCCAGGGGCTGCGCAGAAAAAGGGAAAACCCACGCCTGGAATGGGCTTGTCCAGCGCGCAATAGCGGTTTATCTTCCGACTCGGATCAGGTGGCGGTCTGACCGTCGCGGGGAACGAATTGGCGAGGAGAAACACATGCGGTCTGTTTGGCGACGTCCGTTGCGCGCACTGTCGGTGGGGGTGCTCGCCGTCAGCGGCATCGCAGCCGGAGGCGGAGTGCTCATCGGGAGCGAAGTTCTGACCAGTGGCACGGCATCGGCGACACCGCCGGCGTGCACCGATTTTTGGAAGACGGCGACCAGCGGAAACTGGGACACCGCCGCCAACTGGAGCACAGGCGTGGTCCCCGGCGCGAGCGACGTCGCCTGTATCACGGTCGCGGGCACGTACACCGTCACCTATCAGCCCGCGGCAGGCACCGAGACGGTGGACGCGCTCGTCCTCGGCTCAGGGACGAACGGCGATCAGGAGACGCTCAGCGTGCAGGGCACCTGCTCGGACAATGTGACCCTCGCCACGAAGAACACCGCTCAACGGTACCGACACGGACCTCGTCAATTCGACCGGGAACCTCGTCCTTACCAGCAGTAGTTGTGGCAACGCGTCGACCCTCTCGATCGGCTCGACTCTGGTGAACGACGGGACCATCACAACGACCAGCGGGGCAGGCGGCGCACGTACCATCACGGGCGGCCTGACCAACAGCGGCACCGTCAACGTCAACGCGTCGCTGTCCTTTTCCGGTGGTACATGGGACAACGCCGGTCCGCTGAACATCGCAACGGCCGAGACGATGACCGTGAGCACATCCCCCTCCACCTTCACCGACGACACCGGTGGCTCGGTGGCGACCACCGGCACCGGCCAGCTCACCGTTGACAATGGGGACACGTACAACCAAGGGAACGGCACGACGTCAGGCAACGCAGTCTTGCTCGCCGGCCCGTCCACGGGCGGCATCGCGCTGCACTACACGGGTACGGGCGCCTCGACCATCTTGGCCGAGGGCGGTACAGGGACCCTCGACGGTTCGATCGTGGCGGGCCAGGTGCTCTCCATCGACGGCACGTGCTCGAACAACGCGACCGAGACCGTGGACCAGAACGAAACGAACGCGGGGACCGTCCACCTGAGCTCGACCGCATGCGGCAACGCGGCCACGCTGGCCATCGGAGCCGGACGACACCTTCACCAACCAAGCCGCCGGCATCGTCGACGTCGACGGTGGCGCAGGCGGTGCCCGGACGATCACGGGCACCTTCACCAACAGCGGCACCGTCAACGTCAACGCCAGCGGGTCCTACACCGGGTCCACCTGGGACAACGCCGGAGCGCTCAACCTTGCGGACGGCGAGACCTGGACCGTCAGCACGTCACCCTCCACCTTCACGAACGACACCGGCGGTTCGGTGGCAAGCAACGGGACCAGTCACACGGGCCAGCTGGTCGTTGATGGTGGCAACACCTACAACCAGGGCAACGGCACCACATCCGGCGAGCCCGTGCTCTTGGCCGGCCCGTCCACGGGCGGCATCGCGCTGCACTACACGGGTACGGGCGCCTCGACCATCTTGGCCGAGGGCGGTACAGGGACCCTCGACGGTTCGATCGTGGCGGGCCAGGTGCTCTCCATCGACGGCACGTGCTCGAACAACGCGACCGAGACCGTGGACCAGAACGAAACGAACGCGGGGACCGTCCACCTGAGCTCGACCGCATGCGGCAACGCGGCCACACTGGCCATCGGAGCCGGACACACCTTCACCAACGAAGCCGCCGGCATCGTCGACGTCGACGGTGGCGCAGGCGGTGCCCGGACGATCACGGGCACCTTCACCAACAAGGGCCATGTGAACGTGAACGTCTCGGCTTCGTACTCCGGCGGGACCTGGACCAACTCCGGAAACCTGGCCCTGGCGACCAGCACCACACTCACGGCGCCGAGTTCGGGCGGCGTGACGTTCACCAACACGACTGGGGGCTCTATCACCCCGACCGGCAGCGGCCTGCTCCAACTCGACGGCGGCAACGTCTTCAATCAGGGGGCCGGGACCACCAGCGGAACTGAGCCAGTCCTGCTGGTTGGGCCCAGTTCGGGCACGACGGGTGGCGTTGCTCTGCACTACACCGGGACCGGGGCGTCGACGATCACGACCGAAGGTCTGGGGACATTGGACGGGACCATGTCGACGGGCCAGTTCCTCGACATCCTTGGCACCTGCAGCAACAACGCCAACGAGCTCATCGACAAGCCCATGACGACGACTGGCACGATTGACCTGAGCAGCATCAGCTGTGGCAATGCGGCGACCTTGGCGGGCAAGAAGGCGAACGGTAAGGACGCGCTGACCGTCGGCAAGCACGGCGTGCTCCAGACCGACAACGGCGCCGGCAACGGAGGTCGCACCATCCATGACGACGTCGTCCTCAAGAAGGGCACGCTGAACGTCAACGTCAACACCACGTTTACGGCCGACAAGCATGGCTTCACCAACACCAAGGGCCACGTCAACATCGCCGCCAGCACGACGCTCACCGAATCGGCCGTCACGCACTCCGTGTTCAGCAACGCCAAGGGCGCCATCGCCGGATCAGGCGAGCTGCTGGTTGACGCGCCGGACACGTTCGACGAGGGTGCTGGCACCATCACCGGTGTCACCGTGCTGGTCGACGGAGCGAACCTCGAGTACGCAGCAGCGGGAACTCATGGAGCCGGCAGCATCGAGACCGAGGGCACGACAGCGCTTACGGGGACACCCTCGGCGGGCCAGACTCTCGTGGTCAACGGCTTCTGCAGCCTCAACGCCAACCTGACCACCGCTGGCAGTGTGAGCGTTGGTGGCGCCATCGTGCTGACCAGCTCGAGCTGCGGGAACAACTCCAGCTTCGTGCTCCCGGCCGGCGACACGTTGACCATCGCGTCCGGTGGAAGCCTCTCGTGGCCGAGCGGCGCCGGCGGCGCGAAGAGTGTGACGGGCAACCTCATCAACAACGGCACTCATTGGCAACTCCGGTGAGGTCGGCCTCACGGTGACCGGCACGTTGACCCTCGGCTCGGGTGGGACGTATGCCCCGGACGTGACGACGGGCAGCACGGACTCCATCTCGGCCACGGGTGGCGGCACCCTGGGTGGGACGCTGGCCCCGAACGGGACGTTCACCGCGAACCAGAACTACACCATCTTGAACGGTGCCTTCACCGGGAACTTCTCGAACCTCAACGGCTGGGTTGTGACCAACAACCCGACCACCGTCACCATGAAGCACGCCTAAGCACTCCAGATTTCCAGGGCCCATCCCGGGGTCCGCCACGCGACCGGGGCGGCCCCGGGACTCCCGGGACCGCCCCTGGGGCGCAGAGCTCGGTTGACTGGACGCGTCGGTCGCCGCGCCGACGGCTGCTCGGGCAGACTCTGCCTGATGCACTCACGCGAGATCGAAGTCGACACCTCCCGTTCCCGCACCATCGACCTCACCGACGAGCTCTCCCGGTTCTGCGCCGGCCGGGGCGACGGTTTGGTCAACGTGCTGGCCCCGCACGCCACAGCCGGTCTGGCCATCATGGAGACCGGTGCCGGATCCGAAGGTGATCTGCTCGCAGCGCTCGAGCGCCTTCTGCCGAGGGACGACCGTTACCGGCACGCCCACGGCTCACCGGGTCACGGGGCCGACCACGTCCTCCCCGCCATCGTCAGTCCCTCGGTCACGCTGCCCGTGCTCGAGGGGCGTGTCGCCTTTGGCACCTGGCAGTCCCTGGTGCTGGTCGATCTGAACGTGGACAACCCGCGGCGCCATGTGCGCTTCAGCTTCGTGCCCGCCGGGCTGAGCCCGGCGGGCTACTCAGTCGAAGATCGGCCCCAGATCCCGCGTCCGCTTGAGCTCGAAGAAGCCGTCGGTCCCGGTGCAGAGCAGCACGCCGTCCCACAGCCGGCCCGCCGCCTCCCCCTTGGGGGCGGGGGTCACGACCGGACCGAAGATGGCGTGGCCGTTGTAGTGGATGACCGGAGTTCCCACGTCGTTGCCCACCGGATCCATCCCCGCGTGGTGGGAGGCGGCCAGGATCTCGTCGAATTCGTCCGACTCGGCCGCCTCGGCCAGCGATGCCGGCAGGCCGAGCTCGGCCAGGGATTCGGACAGGATCGCCGGGCCCTGCGTCTCGTCCCGGCCTCGTCCCTCCACGTGGATGCGCGTCCCGAGTGCCGTGTAGAGCGGCAGCAGGATTTCGCTGCCCTTCATCTGCTCCGCCGCGATGCACACCCGGACCGCCCCCTTGGCCCGCTCCATCAGCTCGCGGTAACGCTCGGGCATGTCTTCGCGGTCCGCGTTGAGAATGGCCAGCGACATCACGTGCCATTCGGTTTGGATGTCGCGCACCTTTTCGACTTCGAGCATCCAGCGCGAGGTGATCCAAGCCCACGGGCAGAGCGGGTCGAACCAGAAGTCGGCACGGTCTTCGGCGGGTGTGACGGTCATGGGATACCTCCATCGACGCGCAGGATGGCGCCGGTCGTGTAGGACGATGCATCGGTGGCGAAGTACATGGCGGCCCCCACGACCTCGTCGACCTCACCGATCCGGCCGAGCGCGTGATGCGGCATGCCCCGTTCGAGCATGGCCGGTTCCCAGGCCTTGGCGATGTCGGTGAGGAAAGGCCCCGCCATGATGCAGTTCACCGCGCACGGTGGGCCCGAAGGCCTTGGCGAAGCCCTCGGTCAACGTGTTCAGCCCGGACTTGGCTGCGTCGTAGGGCAGCATGCCAGGGGCAGGTCGAAGGGAGCCGGTGCTCGAGACGTTGATGATGGATCCACCATATGGGCCGGCCGCCATCCGCGTGCCCACCAACGCCGTGAGGCGGAAGGGGCCCTTGAGGTTGACCCCGATCGTCTTGTCCCACAGCTCTTCGGTCACCGACAGCAGGTCGGGGTACAGCGGTGACATGCCGGCGTTGTTGACCAGCACGTCGACCCGCCCGAAGGCGTCGTAGGACTTCTCGACGAGACCCTCAATCTCGTCCCAGTGGCCGACGTGGAACCCGACGGGCAGCGCTCGACGGCCCCGCTTCTCGACCTCGGCCGCCACCGCCTGGCAGTTCTCGAGTTTGCGGCTGGCCACGATGACGTCGGCCCCGGCGTCGGCGAAGGCGAGCACCATGGCTTCGCCGAGGCCGCGACTCCCCCCGGTGACCAGCGCCACCTTGCCGGCCAGCGGCGTGTTGGAGGAGCCGCCGTCCCCACTCATACCCCGGCCGCCAGGAGTTCGGCCACCAGCTGGGTCACCGCCTTGCCCATCGGGATGTGGAGCGACTCGTTCGGGCCATGGGCGTTGGAGTGCGGCCCGAGTACCCCCGTTGCCACGAACTGCGTGCCGGGGAAACCACGCTGGAGGTCGGCCAGGAATGGGATGGAGCCGCCCTCGCCGACCGCACCGGGGTCGCGTTCGAAGCGCTCGTTGGACACCCGGTGCAGCACGGCGGCGATGTCCTCGCGCAGTGGTTCGGCCACCCAGCCCTGGGCCGCCGCCTCCATGTCGATGGTGACGTGCGCCCCCTCGTCGGTGGTGATCGCCGAGATCACCGCGTCACTTGCCGCCTGGGCGTCGACGTCGGGCGGCAGGCGCAGCGAGAACTTGAGCGTGGTCGAGGGTCGCAGCACGTTGCCCCCGTCCCGGGGCTTGGGCAGCCCGTCGGCGCCCGTCACTTCGAGGGCCGCGCCCCAGGTGCGCGCCGTGAGCCGTTGCACCGGATCGGCGGCCAGCAACTTGAGCCCGTCGACCACCGGGGCTGCGCTGTCGGGGAACTCGATGGCAATGGCCCGCAGATTGGTCAGGTGGGCTTCGGGGATGCCGGCGCCCTGGAGCTCGGGCAGCAGGATGTGCCCGGTCGTCTCGTCTTCGATGCGCGAAAGGATGCGGCGCAGAATGCGGAAGGACGAGGGAACCACGCCGCCGCCCTGGCCGCTGTGGATGCCTTCGGTCAGCACGTCGACCTTGACCGTGACCACCAGGTTTCCCCGCAGCGACGAGGTGAGCCAGAGGCGGTCATAGCTCAGGCCGCCCGAGTCCAGGCAGATGACGAGGCGCGGCGTGCCGATGCGGCCCCGCAGGTGCTCGAGGTAGGCCGCCAGGTCGGGGCTGCCGCTCTCCTCGCTCGCCTCGATGAGCACCAGGACGCGACCCTCTCCGCCATCGGCGGCCGCCAGCGCGGTGACGGCGGCGAAGGTGGCGTAGCCGTCGTCGGCCGTCCCGCGCCCGAAGAGGAGATGGCCCTCGCGCACGGGCTCGTAGGGGCCGAGACCCTCACGCCACGTGCCGAGCGGCGGCTGCTTGTCCATGTGGCCGTAGACCACGATCGGGTCTCCGTTGCCTCCGTTGTCCACCAGCAGGACCGGTGTCCGCCCCGGCAGTTGCAGGACCTCGGTCGACAGTCCGAGCGCCTGGTCGTCGACCCACTGGCGCAGCAGGGTTGCCGCAGCGTCGATGTGGCCGTGGGCCTGCCACTCGGGGTCGAAGGCGGGGGAGAGGCAGGGGATGCGCGTGTACTCGCTGAGGGCGGGAAGGACGCGCTCCTCCCAGGCGAGGTCGATCTCGGCCGGGTCGACTGAGGAGGGGGCGCCACTCATGAGGCGGACGCTGCCCCGGCAACGGGTTCGGTCAGTGCGGCCAACTTGTCGAGTGTCTTGGACATCGAGCCGGCGAACTGTTGCCCCACCTTCTGATTGCGCAGGAAAAAGGCCAGCTTGTCCTGGGAGATGTCCCAGGACTCGGTGACCTTCGTGCCTTCGGGGGTCTCCTCGAGCTCGTAGCGCCAGATGCGTCCGCCCACGAAGCGCCCGAACGGTCCCGACAGCTGGGTCTGCCAGGCGATGCGGCGGTCCGGGTCGAACTCAATGATGGTGCTCTTCGTGGTGTAGGGCAGGCCGAGCTTCATCGACATGCCGAAGACCGACCCCAGGCGCAGCTGTTCGGGCGCACCCTCCTTCGCCTTGACCAGCTGCCCGGAGCCGTCGATCTCGGGGTGACGCGAGGCGTCCGAGACGATGGCGAAGATGGCCGAGGGAGGCGCCTTGATCACCCGGTCCACGCTGACTGAGGTTTCGCTCATGTGTGATTCCCGTTCATGGCGGGCGAGGTTAGGGCTCCGATACGGCGTGGGCGACCAGGTCGCTCAGCTGCACCCACTCCAAGGTGGCGGCGTGGGTGGCCTCGAGGACCACGGAAGGCGCCATCCCGGCCTCGAAGGCCTCCTGCCAGCGCGGTGCGCACAGGCACCACTGGTCGCCAGGTTGGAGCCCGTCGAAGCCGAACTCGGGATGCGGGGTCGAGAGGTCGTTGCCCACCGAGGCGGAGAAGGCCAGGAAGTCCACCGTTACCCGGGTGCAGACGGTGTGGACGCCGAGGTCTTCGGCGCCGGTGTTGCAACAGCCGTCGCGATAGAAGCCGGTCAGCGGGTTGTAGTTGCAGGGCTGGAGCTCGTCGCCGAGCACGTTCTGGGCCATGGGCCATTTCAGCACGGAGCCACCAGCCCGTCGACGTGGCCCTGGGAGTACGGCTTGGCTCTCCGTTCAGGAGTCGGCCAGCGGCTGGTCCCTCGAAACGGTCGACCCAGGTGAATGAGCTCACCGGGGCCCGGGTGAGCTTGCGGGGCTGGGTCACCGGGCGGCCCAGCACGACCAGGGCAGCCACCGCCACTGTGTCGGGGATGGCGAAGAGCGCCTTCACCTCGGCCTCGCGGCGGATGGCCACGGTGGTGGTCACTCCCCCCAGGCCCTCGGTGCGCGCCGCCAGCAGGAGGCTCCAGACGAAGGGGTAGATGGACGCCCCGCCCACGAAGGTGTAGCGGGGGAGGTCGCGGTCGATGGTGGCCAGCGCGGCGAGGTCGGCCAGGACCAACAAGAGGGCGGGCGCCGTGTCCAGCGTCTCGGCGAAGCCCGGGTTGGCCGCTCCGGCCGCGGCAAACTCCGCCGCGTGGGCGGCGGCGGCGGCTTCTGGCCGCCCGGTCGGCCAGCGGGTTCATCGGGACCAGTCCGGCCGCGCCCATGGCCAGGTACTCGTACCAGCCGGGGAGGTAGAGATCGCGCAAGGCCTGCCGCTTTTCGGGATCCTTGACCACGATGACCCGCCAGCCCTGCCGGTTGCCGCCCGACGGAGCGAAACGGGCCGTGTCGAGCAGGCGTGCGAGCACCTCGTCGGGCACGGGGTCGGGGTGGAACTCGCGCGCTGCTCCCGTGGAGCGCAGCGTGGTGAGCAGGTCGAGCGACGCCATGGAGTTGCCCACCGTAGCGGGCACTGGTACGCCTTGGTCGTGCCCCGGGCCGCCATCGCCACCGCTGCGACCGAGCGCCTGCGGGCACTGAGCCCGATTCCGCTGGTGTCCTCGCCCATGGCCGGCGGCCCGTCGACCGTCGACCTCGTGGTGGCGGTGTCCGCCGCCGGGGCCTTCGGCTTTCTGGCCGGCGGCTACAAGACGGCCGAGGCGCTGGCCGAGGAGATGGCCCGAGTGCGGGCCGCCGGTGTGGGGTCGTTCGGGGTGAACCTCTTCGTGCCCGGCGGGCCGACTGCCGATCCCGACGGCCTCGCCCCTACCTCTGCGTGCTCGGTGCGGAAGCCGCCGCGCTCGGGGCGACACTCGGCGACGCCGCCTGGGACGACGACGACTACCCGCGCAAGCTCGACCTCGTGCTCGGGGAACCACCCGCGGTGGTCAGCTTCACCTTCGGCCTGCCGGCGCTCCGACGCGGTGCGGGCGCTGCAGGCCGCGGGCGTCGCTCGTCGTGCTGACCGTGACCACCCCGAGGAGGCCACCGCGGCGCTGCGCCTCGGTCCCGACGCGCTCTGCCTCCAGGGGTCCGAGGCGGGCGCGCACCGGGGCAGCCTGGCCAACGACTTCCGACCCGACGCCGATCGGCCGATCCACTCGTTGCTCGCGTCGGTGTGGGGCCGCACCCTGGTGCCCGCTGATCGCCGCCGGTGGCGTCGGCGGTCCCGGCGACGTCTCGCGACCTGCTGGCCCGCGGCGCCACGCTCGTCCAGGCCGGAACCGCGTTCCTGCGCTGTCCCGAGAGCGGGGCCCAACCGCTGGCCAAAGACGCGTTGGCCGATCCCTCGTTCGCCTCCACGGCGGTGACCCGGGCCTTCAGCGGGCGGCGGGCCCGGGCCCTCGTCAACGCCATGGTGCGCGACCACCCCGACGCGCCCGGCCGCCTACCCCGAGATCAACAACGCCACCCGGCCGTTGCGGGCCGCCGCCGCGGCGGCGGGCGATCCCCAGCACATGAGCCTCTATGCCGGCACCGGGTATCCGCCAGGCCGAGGCCCGGGCCGCCGCCGACGTCGTGGCGTACTTGGCGTCGGGTGTGCCCGGGTGAGCCGGCGCCAGGCGAAGGAGACGTACGAGTTCACGCCGCCCGACATCGAGCGCGCCTGTGCCTCCCTGGCCCAGTTGCGCCAGGGCGGGTGACGGGTGGATGAACCTCCTCCCGGGTGTGCCCGAGGGCTCGGTCGAGGCCGCAGCCCGCCGGCCTCTTCGCCATCTTCGGGAATCGGGCCTCGCCCGTCACCATGGCGACGGTGATCCCGCCCAAGGCCGACCGCCGGGACACCGAGGGGGTGTCGGTCGGACTGATGCACCCGACGGGCGGCAAGGCGGTGCTCCGCCTGCGCGAGGCCGGCGTCGACCTCCCCGACGGGTGGGTGCGTCCGCCAGGACCACGTTCGCCGCGGGCTGGTCCTGCGCACGCCGCCGGCGGCCCCCGAGAACGAGATCGTCACCTTCAGCGTGCGGGCGGGCGACGCGCTCTGCCTGGTCGAGACAACGGGCCGCTGGCAGGCCGTCGTCTACCTTCCCTAGGCGACGCTCCGGTGCCTCAGCCACTCCCGGTCGCGGCGTCGCCGATCCCGAACCGGGCGTCATCTAGCCTCCGCACATGGCGACGGGGGGCCGGCGTGACGACGCCGCACTGGTGCGAGGGACTCGGGCGCTGGGTCGCGGCCCGGCCCGACCAGGTGCCCACGGTCGCCGGCGAACCCGAGTCCCCGGCGACCATCGCGTCGATCGCCCATGCCGACGGCGGCCAGGCCAACGAGACCGTGCTGGTCGATCTCGGGCCGGAGCGCTCGGGGGTGGTCGTGCGGCTCCCGCCGCTCGAGCCGACCTTCCCCGGCTACGAGCTCGCGCCTCAGGCCATGGTGCAGAACGCGCTGGCCGCGTCCGGCGTCCCGGCGCCGGCGCCCTCGGTGGTGGTGGACGATCCGCGATGGATCGGCGCGCCCTTCCTCGCCATGCCGCTGGTGCGCGGGGACATCGCCGGACCGGCGCCCGCCTTCGACGACTACGTCACCGGCGCTGACACGACGCTCCAGCGACGCATGCACGACGGGTCTGCTCGACACCGTCGGCCGCCGTCCACGCCGTGGACTGGCGCGCCGCCGGCCTGGGCGCGGTGCTGGCGGGCACCACGACGCGCGACGCGCTGGAGCGCTGGACGGCCTACGTCGACTGGTCGTCGGAGGGCGATCCGCTGCCCGCGCTGGCCGAAGCGCTGGCCTGGTGCGCGGCGCGGGTGCCGCCCGAGAGGGAGCCGGTCTTGCTCTGGGGCGACGTGCGCCTGGGCAACCTGGTGTTCGACGAGGAGCGGCGGGTGCGGGCCGTGCTCGACTGGGATCTCGCCTCCATCGGTCCCGCCGAGATGGACCTGGCCTGGCACCTCGGCCTCGAGGACATGATGGTCTCCCTCTTCGGTCGACGGGTCGAGGGGTTCCCCCGTCGTGACGAGGTCGATCGCCCGCTACGAGCGGGTCAGCGGCCGCACGCTGTCGGACCTCGGACTGGCACGAGGTGTTCGCGCTGGTGCGGGCGCTGGCCATCAACGACCGCCACCAGCGCATCAGCGGCGACCGGCGCAGGACCGAGAACCCGATGGGGGCCGTGCTGCTCGCCCGCATGGCGGAGGCGACGTAGCCGGTTGCTCCCCTCGACGCAGCCATGATCGGCGGTCTGCGCCTCGGCATCGCACACCACCTCGGCTGGGCGGTCGCCGTCACGGCTCGGCCGACCACGAGGTCGTGGACCGTCGACGGATCGAGCTGATCGAGCCCGGCTTGCCCGCCGCCCCCGATCCATCACGTGGGTGGTCCCCACCAGATGCATCGTCAAGGCCAACCGCTCGACGACGACGAGCTGGCGGCGTTGGTGGCCGACGTGCGGGCGTCGGTGATCCGGAGCCACCGACGACGCGTTCGACGGCCCTGACCCGAGCGCTGCCCGCGCCGATCGTCTCGCTCTCGCTCCGGGCCTGGCCGGAGAACTTCCCCGCCGCCATCGCCACCCAACGCCGTGTGCCCTACGAGAGCCGGGCCGACTCCGTCATGTACCTCCAGGTGATGGCCGAGCTCGGCCGAGCCCGGGGCTGGGCCGTCCACCTCTACGAGGCCAAGGACATCGAGGAAGAGGCGGGGCGCATGCTCGGGAAACGGGCCAAGGAGGTTCTTCACGGTCCGCGGGCGACGCTGGGGCCACCGTGGGCCAAGGATCATCGCCTGGCCCTCGCCGCCACGGTCGTCGCCACCTGATCGCGCCGAGGGTTCGGTCGTCGGTCGCCGACACCGACGCCCTCAGGGGACGACGGGCGGGTACATCGGGTGCACCAGCCCGATGAGGAAGAGGACGGTGAGGACCGCCTCGAGCGAGCCCATGAGCACGACCAGCACGCCGCGCGTCGTCGGGCGCACCTTCCACGCGATGGCCGCCAGCAGCGGGAAGGCCACCATGGTGTAGCGCGGGATGCTGTTGTAGTAGTACGCGCTGAAGGCGAGCCCGAGGCGTGCCGATGGTGTAGATCCACCACGATGATCGGGCACCGTCCGCGCCGACCGGGCCAGCGCGAGGAGCAGCACCAGCCGATGTAGGCGAAGACCACGGCGGCCGCGCAGAGCGCCGCCTGGAGCAACGTCAGCCCGCGGTCGCGCAGCGTGACGACCGAGACCACGGCACGCACGGGCGTGGTGAACCACACGAAGTGCTGTCCCTGCCAGAACCGCTCGGAGGTCACGAAGGCCAGCGGGGTGCCGACCATGGCCCAGCTGTAGGCCATGAACGACGCCAGGCCGAGCGGGGCCAGGGCGGCGGCCGCCAGCGGCCGCAGCCTGGCGCGTCGCGCCACGCCGCCGGCAGCGCCACCACCAGGACGCACAGCACGACGACGATGCCGGTGTTGCGGGTCAGACCGGCCAGGCAGGCCAGCAGGGCGGCCGTGATCCAGAGGCGCCGCCCCAGTGCGTAGAGGCACCCGGCCGCCGCGGTGAGGAAGAGGCCCTCGGTGTAGGCGAACGAGAGGATGCCCGAGAGCGGGAAGAAGACGAAGAGCAGGGCGGTGGCGTCCGCCACGCGCGGGCCGAGGACCTGGCGCACGGCCAGCCAGATGGCGAGCGGTGGCGGTCAGCCCGAACACGAGGGCGGCCAGCACGGCCGCGGCGGGCAGGCTGAGCCGGGTGACCTCGGCCACGGCACGGATGGCGGCCGGGAAGGCGGGGAAGAAGGCCCAGCGGCTGCCCTGGCCCTCCTGGTACAGGCGGTGCGGGTAGCCGTGCTGGGCGATGAGGAGGTACCACCGGCCGTCCCAGACGGACCCGAGCGTGCGCACCGGGTCAGGCGCGGGTAGAGCACGGCCGCCACGGCGGCGGCACACCAGACGAGCAGGCGCGAGCCCACGTAGTAGCCGCCCGGACGCAGCAGCGGCCGCAGGCGGATGCCGAGCGGGGGAGCCGCCGCGGGTCGCGCTGCCCTGGGCGGCCGGCCCGCGGGAGGAGCCGCCGCCCGGTCCGGCGCGCCGCCCTCGAGGTCGTCGCGGGTGGCGGCGTCAATCAGGTCGGTCACGTCGCCGGCGGCCCGGGGCGGAAGGCCCAGCCGCGCAGCAGGGCGAAACGCACCAGCGACGCCGCCCCGTTGGCGAGCGTGACGGCGACCAGGGCGGCGACGAGCGAGGTGGCACCGAGCAGCCTGGGCCAGGGCGAGGGCGGCCGTCGTGGCGACCAGGCTCACCCCGAAGAGGGCGGCCGTGACCGTCACGAAGCTGGGCGGGGGATCGCCAGGTGCCGCGTCCGGCCCGGCCTGGCGGCGACGGACCGCTCCGGTGTGCAGTGCCGTGTTCACCACGGTGCAGAAGGCCAGCGCCAGCGCGTTGGCCAGCCAGGGTCCAACGGCCCGCCAGCCCAGCGAGAACAGGAGCAGGTAGCTGAGCGTGCTGAGCAGGCCCACGCCGGCGAAGGAGAGCAGCTGGTCGGCCGTGGCCACGTCCGCCGGCGCGTCGGGCGTCGCGCCGGCGCGCGCGCCGCGTGGCGCGCCGGCCCGTGCGAGAGGCGCCACAGGCCCTTGAGGTCCTCGGCTGCGGTCGAGACGAGGTGCACGCGCGAGTCGGGGTCGTCCACCCACTCGACCGGGATCTCGGTCACCCGCAGGCCGAGCCGTTCGGCCGTCACCAACAACTCGGTGTCGAAGAACCAGGCCTCGTCCTCCACCAGCGGGAGCAGCTCGAGGGCCCGCTCGCGGCGCAAGCGCCTTGAAGCCGCACTGGAAGTCGCTCACCTTGGAGCGCAGCGACGTGCGCACCAGCAGGCTGTACGCCCGCGAAATGAGCTCGCGCTTGGGACCGCGCACGACACGGGCCCCGCGGCCCAGCCGGGTGCCGACGGCGACGTCGCCGTGCCCGGAGAGCACGGAGGCGACCAGCGGCATGAGCGCGCTGAGCGAGGTCGACAGGTCGACGTCCATGTAGGCGACCACCTCGGCCGAGCTGGCCTCCCAGGCGCAGCGCAGCGCGTGGCCGCGACCCTTGCGGGTCAGGATCATCGCCTGCACTCCGTCGAGGGTGGAGGCCAGGCGCTGGGCCACCAGCGCGGTGCCGTCGGTGCTGCCGTTGTCGACGATGGTGACGAGGGTCGAGAAGGGCAGCGACTCGTTCAGGAAGGCGCGCAGCGTGCCGATGCGCTCGGCCAGCTGGTGGGCCTCGTTGTAGACGGGCACGACGATCTCGACCTGAGTCGGCCCCGGGCGCGACGGGCCGCCCGCCGGACGGCGTCCGCGGGCGCGCGCTGCGTGCGGCCCTCCACCGAGGGCGACGGACCCACCCGCTTGCTCCATGCGATGTCCCCCACGTCACGACCGAGCCGGCGGCGCGTGCTGCCGCCCGTCGGCTCCCCGTTTCCCAACGCCAGTGTGCGGTGTGTGACGGGGCCGGCACATGAGGCAAAAGGACCAGATCGGCCGGTCCGGCGGCCCCTGGTCCCGGCCAGTGGTGCGCCGCCCGGGGGAGAGTCCGGCGGCGCCGGCGGGGCGTCAGCCCTCGAGGAGGGAGAAGCCGAGGACGCCCGCTTTGGAGACGTCGTAGCAGAGCGTGTCGTAGGGCTCGACCAGCCCGTAGGTGACCTCACCGTCGCACTCGACCCGGCAGTGGTGCTGGTCCTGGCCGGCCAGGCGGCTGCGCACGGCGGGATCGGTCACGTCGAAGGTCTCGGTGTGCACGACGGTCTCGGTGCCGGTGGCCACCGCCATTCCGTGCCACAGGTCGCCGTCGGGCGTGCCGCCGTTGGGTCCGCCGTACATGCCGCAGCGCAGGAACGCGATCTGGTGGCCCAGCCGTTCGAAGGTCATCGTCTTGATCGAGTCGTCGGCGAAGACGAGGTCGACCTCGCCCGCCACCAACAGGTGGGTGTCGGGTTCGAAGCGCATGCGGTGCCGGCGCTCGCGCAGCATCGCGCTGCGCTTGCGCGGATCGCCGAGGTTGTAGAGGACGTGGTCGCCCCAGATCCCGATGTCCTCGAACTCGACCCACTCGCCGCTGTGCGGGTGCTGCATGCCCATGTAGCGCCCGGGTCCGCCCACCCCGTCGCGCGTGCCCCAGTGGTGGTCGCGCGTGCCGCGGTGCGTGGCGGCCGACAGGTCGTGGCGGGTGCCGCCCACCTCGACCCAGCCCTCCTGGCGCCCGAAGCCGTCGTAGCCGGCGATCGGGCTCATGGCCCGCCCGCCCACGATCATCCCGGCGGCCAGCTGGCGGAAGACGGGACGTTTCGTATCGAGCCAGGTGATGTCGAAGCCGACCCGGTCGGCCGGGCCGTCGGGGTCGGTGTCGGCGTGGGCGTCGGCGTCGGTGCCACCGTCGATTTCGCTGGACGACGCCACGGCGTCGGCGTCGAGCCGGAGGCGCCACTGGCGGAACGGCTCGACCACCTCGAAGGAGAAGGGCCCGAGCGTCATGTCCATGCGGTCGGTGCCCAGCTTGCGGTGGGCCCGCACCGTGGTGTGGCGGCCCCGGTGGTTCACGATGGCGAAGGCCTCGGCGGTGCCCAGGTTGGGGTAGAAGGCCAGGCCGATGACGACCAGGAGCTCGCCCACCGTGTCCTGGCAGGTGAACCACACCCGCTCGTAGGCCTGGGCGTCCGGCGTCCACATGACCCGGACCGGGTAGGGCGCATTGTGGATCAGGAACTCGTCGAGCCCCGAGAGGGGGGCGTGCTCGCCTGAGGCCGGATAGGGGGAGGTCATGTCCGCTGCACAGTACGCTCGCTGCGTGACGGTCGACGAACGGAGCGAGGCGAGCTCGCCCGTCGATCCGCGTGATCCCTCCTTCTTCTTCCGCGACGACTACTTCGAGGTGCTGGCCCACCTGCGCGACGAGGACCCGGTCCACGCCGTCGCGCCCGGCTTCTGGGTGGTCTCGCGCTACGCGGACATCCGGGACCTGAGCCGCGACCCCGCCGCCTTCTGTTCGGGCCGGGGTGCGCTGGTCAACGATCCCCTCCGCAGCGCCGGGGCGGGCGAGGCCGGCGCCTCGCGCTCCATCCTGCACATGGATCCGCCCGAGCACGCTGCGTTCCGCGGCCTGGTCAACCGGCGCTTCACGCCGCGGGCACTGGCCGGGCTGGGCCCTTCCATCCGCAAGACGGCCGCCCGCCTGCTCGACGGGGTGGACCCCCACAGCGAGATCGACTTCGTGGCCGAGCTGGCCGCGCCCTTCCCCCTCATCGTCATCGCTGAGCTGCTGGGCATCGCCGAGACCGACCGGGCCGACTTCCGGCGCTGGTCCGACGCGGCCATCGAGTCACCGGACCTGCCGCCCGACGAGACGATGGCGTCGCTGGGCGAGCTCTCGGGCTTCATCACCGAGCACATCCGTTCCAAGCAGCTCCACCCGGGCGACGACCTCGTCTCCCTCCTCGTCGGCAGCGAGGTGGGCGGCTGCCCGCTCAGCAAGGAGGAGCTGTTCATGTTCCTCCTCACCCTCTTGGTGGCGGGGAACGAGACCACGCGCACCCTGCTCTCGGGCGCCGCGCTCGTGCTGTCCGAGCATCCCGACCAGCGCGCGGTGGTGACCGCCGACGGCGCACTGGTGCCGGGCGCGGTGGAGGAGTGTCTGCGCTGGGTCACCCCGGTCCACGCCTTCTGCCGCACGGCGACGGGCGACGTGACGGTGGCCGGCACCGCGGTGGCCGCCGGCGACTACCTGTGCATGCTCTACGCCTCGGCCAATCGCGACGATCGCATCTTCGGCTCGACGGCGTCGGTGTTCGACGTCCGGCGACCGGTCAATCCCAGTGCACCTCGCCTTCGGCTTCGGCGAGCACGTCTGCCTCGGAGCCAGCCTGGCCCGCCTCGAGGCGCGGATCTTCCTCGAGCAGTTGCTCGTGCGCTTCCCGAGCTACACGGTCACCGGGACGGCCGAACGGGTGCCGTCCTCGACCGTCGCCGGGATCCGCTCGCTGCCCGTGGAGCTGGCGCCCTCGGCGCGCTGAAGCACGGCGTGGCGCAGGTCGTCGAGCAACGACTCCACCGCCACCGCGTCCGCGTTCAGGCGCAGGCGCCCGCCCATCCGCTCCGAGCTGACCAGGCCGCTCTCGCGCAGCACCTTGACGTGCATGCTGACCGTCGGCTGGGCGATGCGGAACAGCACGGCCAGTTCGCCCACCGTGCTCGACGCGGTGGCCAGCGAGTGGAGGATGGCCAGCCGCGTCGGATCCGCCACGGCCTTGAGCCGGCGTGCCACCGATTCGGTCCGGGCCCGGGCCACGAGGTCGCCCTGGCCCACGCCGGTGCCCAGCACCATGAGGCCGGGGAACTCGAGGTACATGCTCGATCCGAAGAAGAGGCACGGCACGAAGAGCAGCTGCATCCCTTGTTCGAGGCTGCTCGTCAGTCGTCGGCATGCCGCTCGATGAGGATGTCACACCCCGGGACTATCACTGTCTCTAGTGACTGACTGTTCTGGTACTGGGCGACGACGTGCCGGCCGGCTTCCTCAATGACCGGCAGCGACTGTTGCCAGACGTCGTTGACGGGTGCCCACACCTCCTTGAGGAGGTCGACGTACTCACGGACCAGCGCGGGGTCTTCCTTGAGCATGCGGAAGCGCCCGACGATGATGGCGAGTTCCTCGGGGTACTCCGACGGCATGTCGAGTTCGAGGGGGACGGTGGCGACAGCGCCCTCAATGGCCTGCCAGACCGCCTCGGGGTCGGTGGCGCACGTGGCGCCGGCGTGGTGCACCAGGACCTGCATCTCGGTGAAGCACATCTCCTCGGAGCCGTCGTCCCAGAAATTCCGGATCCGATCCGCCAGGTCCTCCCGGCCGTTGAACATCTCGGCCAGCTTGGGGTACTTGGCCTGCATCGAGGGGCGGGCTGCCACGGAGAGGAGCCAGGAGAGGTCGGTGGCCAGCGAGGCCGAAGAGGTGACCGACGGCTGCGGCGGCCGGGCGACTATCTCGTCAGTTAACATAGGCATACAGCTATATTAGGATATTCTTGATTACCTGTCAACAGTCCGGTACAATGCAGGTACGAGATCGACACAGAAGAAGAAGAGCCAGGGGCAGAGCGCCAGAAGCGCTGAGAGAGGTGAGAAGCGATGATCCAAGGGAGGGCAGTCGAATCAATGGCATCGGCCCACCGACGGGATCTGCTGGAGACGGCAGGCGGGCTGCAGGCGGCGCGCCGGGCTACCGCCTCCACACGTGAGCCGCGGGCGACGCAGCGCTCGGCCGCCGGAATCCCGGTTACCGGTGGCCGAGCGGTGCACCGGGTCAAGGCTCCACGCCTCGGAGCCTGGCTCATCGACTTCGGGACCCGACTCGGAGGAGCGTCCATCCGGACCTCGTGAGCCGAGCCCTGGCGCCGGCGGGCGGCGCCACTCGGGCGGCGGGCGTGAACGGACCCGGGCGGCAAACGTGAACTCACTCGGGCAAGACGTGAACGGACTCGAGCGGAGAACCTAAGCGCGCTCGGGCGGCAAACCTGAGTCCACTCGGTACCTGAGTCCACTCGGGCGGCAAGCTGCAATTCGCGGGCCCACCCGAGTCTTGGCCGACCCGGTCCTCGTCATGGGCAAGAGTGGCGCCATGCCGCCCGCTCGCAACGTGCTCTTCATCACCCTCGACCAGTGGAGGGGCGACTGCCTCTCCGCCCTGGGCCATCCGCTGCTCCAGACCCCCACGCTCGATGCGCTGGCCGCCCGCGGCGTCCTCTTCGCCAACCACTGGGCCAACGCCGCCCCCTGCGGACCGTCGCGGGCCTGCCTCTACACGGGGACCTACCAGCACCGGAACCGGTCCCTGCTCAACGGCACCCCACTCGATGCCCGCTTCACCAACGTCGCGCTGATCGCCCGGGAAATGGGATACGACCCCGTCCTCTTCGGCTACACCGACACCTCGATCGATCCGCGCACGGTGCCGCCGGGCGATCCGCGCCTCTTCAGCTACGAGGGCGTGCTGCCCGGGTTCCGGGCGCTGATCGAGGACCCCTGGGAGCAGAATTCGCCCGGCCTGGGGGCGCTGGCTGGCCGCCCGGGGTTTCGACGTGCCGGCCAACCCGCACGAGCTCTACGAGCCGATGAAGGGATTTCCCGGGCGCCGACGACCACGGCTCGACCTGGGCGCCGGCCCGCTTCCCGGTCGAGCTCTCGCAGACTTCCTTCGTCCGTTCGGCCGTGGTCGACTACCTCGAGCAGCACGGCGACGAACCGTTCTTCGTGCACGCCTCCTTCATCCGGCCCCACCCGCCACGGCGCAACCCGGTCGGCTACCACGACCTCTACGCGGCCGAGGACGTCGGGCCCTTCACCGGCGGGGCGACCCCCGAGGAGGAGGCGGCCATCCATCCCTTTGCCGCCATGGTGACGGCGCGCATCCCGGTGATCAGCGCGCCGCACGACGAGGGCGAGCGCCGCCAGGTCAGGGCCACCTACTACGGCGCGCAGCGCGAGGTCGACGACGGGCTGGCGCCGCTCTTCGCCTACCTCGAGTCGTCGGGCCTGGCCGAGTCGACGCTTGTCGTCCTGACCAGCGACCACGGCGAAATGGGCGGCGACCACTGGCTGCTCGAGAAGCTCGGGTACTGGGACGAGAGCTACCACGTGCCGCTGATCGTGGTGGATCCCCGGCGCTCGGCCGACCGGACCCGGGGGCGGGTGATCGACGCGGTGACCGAGTCGGTCGACGTGCTCCCGACCATCTGCGACTTCATGGGGGCCGAGGTCCCGCTGCAGGCGGACGGCTGGTCGCTGGCCCCGTTCGTGGAGACCGGAACCCCACCCGAGCACTGGCGCGACACCGCCCACTTCGAGTGGGCCTTCTCGGATCCGGTCCATCGCTACGCCGAGCAGGCCTTCGGCCTGCCCATGAGCCACTGCTCGCTGGCCGTGTCGCGTGGCCCCCGGCACAAGTACGTGCAGTTCGCTGCGGCGGGCGACGTGTTGCCGCCGCTGCTCTTCGACCTGGTCGGAGGATCCCGGGCAGCGGCACAACCTGCTGGCCGGTGTGGGCGCCGGCGCCGGCGCCGACAACGGAAATGGGCGCCGTCCTCAGGCGGCGGAGTCCGGCGTGCTCGAGGCCGCCTGGGCCGCCTCGCAGGAACTGCTCCAATGGCACATGCGCACGGCCGAGCGGACGCTCAGCGGCTCCTTCCTCGACCCCACGCGGGGCCTGGTCGAGGCACGCGACACCTGGCGGTGAGCCCTGGCGGGTGTGGAATGCTGACGCGTGCCCACGGCCCCCTGCCCTCGTGGGCGGAGTGGCCGAGGGCAGGAGACGAGGTCCTCGGGGAGGCATGACGCGTAGTGCCCGACATGCATGGCAAGACGGTCGTCGTCACGGGCGGCAACTCCGGGATCGGGTACGAGACCGCCGCGGCCCTCTCGGCGATGGGTGCCCGAGTCATCGTGACGGCGCGCAACGCCGACAAGGGCCGCACCGCAGTGGCCGCCCTCAACGACCGTGTGCACGACGGCCAACCCATCCAACTCGTGGTCTTCGACCTGGGCGACCTGGCGTCGGTGCGCCGGGGCGCCGCCGAGATCCTCGAACAGGCGCCCCGCCTGGACGTTCTGGTCAACAACGCCGGGCTGGTGCAGACCCTGCGCAGCGAGACGGTCGACGGATTCGAGACCACCTTCGCCGTGAACCACCTGGGCCCGTTCCTCCTGACCAACCTGCTCCTCGACCGCCTGGTCGAGTCGGCGCCGGCCCGGATCGTGAACGTGGCCTCCACGGCGCACGCCGCCGCCCGCCACGGCATGCCGTTCGACGACCTCCAAACGACCGGTCGCTACCGGGCCATGCGCGTCTACGGCCAGTCGAAGCTGGCCAACATGCTCTTCACCCTCGAGCTCGTCGCGGCGGCTCGCCGGTACTGGCGTCACGGCCAACTCCCTCCATCCCGGGACGGTGCGCACCGGCTATGGCGCCGATGGGGATGCCCGCGGCCTGCTGGCTCTGGGCATCAAGATCGCCTCGCCCTTCTTCCTCTCGCCGGCCAAGGGGGCGCGGACATCGGTCTACCTGGCCTCCTCACCCGAGGTCGAGGGCGTGAGCGGCGAGTACTTCGTCAAGTGCAAGGCGCGACAGCCCAAGCGCTGGGCTCAGGACCCCGAAGCGGCGGCCCGCCTGTGGCGGGTGAGCGAGGAGCTGGTCGGCCTGCCCCAGCACCAGGGGAGCTGAGCCGCATGCGTGTCCTGGTGACCGGCGCGGGCCGGGCCATCGGCCGGGCCACCGTCGAGGTGCTGGCCGGACGGGGCCACGAGGTGGTGGCGACCGCCCGCAACCCTGCGCTCTTGGACGGGCTCCCGGCGGCGCAGTGCCTGGCCCTCGACGTGAGCGATGCGGTCTCGGTGGCTGCGGCCGTCGCCGCCGCGGGCGAGCTCGACGCCGTGGTGAACAACGCGGGCGTGCCCGGGACCGGTCCGCTCGAGACGTATCCGTTGGAATCGTTCGCCCACGTGCTCGAGGTGAACACCCTCGGACCGCTGCGCATGGCCCAGGCGGTCGTCCCGGCCTGGCGGGAGCGGGGGAGTGGGGTGCTGGTCAATATCAGCTCGGTCCAGGGCAAGATCGGGACTCCGCTCGAAGGCGTGTACGCGGCATCGAAGCACGCGCTCGAGGCGCTGTCCGAGACCCTGCATTTCGAGCTCGGCCACTTCGGGATCCGGGTGGTCATCGTCGAGCCCGGGTACATCGCCCCAGGCATGAAGCACGACGACGATCACGCCGGGCCGGCGCACTACGCCGAGCTGCACGAGCAGTGGGGCGGGACGGTGAGCACGTTGGTCGGTCCCGAAGGTCGGCCCGGTCCCGAGCTGGTCGGCATCGCGGTGGCCGATGCGCTGGAGAACCCGCAGACGCCCGTTGCGCGTCGAGGTGGGACGCGACGCCGCCATGGTGCTCGAGCTGCGCCGCACGCTCGGCGATGCCGAGTTCGAGGCGACCATGCGCAAGGCGCTGGGGTTGGACTGGTGAACGGGAATGGAGGGGGAGCGATGGAAAAGGTGATGTACCTGGTCTGGCTCGAGCCGGACCGCACCCGCGAGGAGGTGGCCGAGCGCCTGCTCGGGCCGGTGCGCGAGGAGCTGCTGGCCCTCGCGCCGCGCGGTCTGAGCATGGACGTCTGGGACCCGGCCAGCGACATCCCGGCGCCCGTCCCCACCCCCGAGGGCGAGACGCCGCTGCACGGACTGGTCTCGGTCTGGCTCGACACCGTCGAACACGCGGGCTCCCTACGAAGAGGTGCTGGGTCGGGCGGCCACCCGGCTGGCCGGGTACTCGGTGGTCGAATCGCTCTACACGCGACTACGGCGGCAACCAATGGTCGAGCCCACGGGCCTGGCCCGACGGCGAGCGTTCCCCGGGCGTGCTGACCGTGGCGCTCATTGAGCAGCACCCCGATCTCAGCTACGAGGAGTGGATCACCCGCTGGCACACCCGGATCTCGCCGATCACCGAGCAGATCCAGCCCCGGTGCCGCTACGTCCGCAACGCCGTCTTCCGGCCGCTGACCGAGGGGGCGCCGCCGGTGGCGGCGATCGTGGAGGAGGCCTGGCCCTCTCTCGAGCATGTGACCGACCCCATGCTCTTCTACTGTGCGGACGGTGACGCCGAGACGATGAACGCCCACGTCACCCAGATGATCGAGGAGATCAACGCATTCACCGACCTGAGCACGTTGCGCAGCGTCACGATGAGCGAATGGATACTGAAGTCATGAGCACTTGGAGCAGGGACGAACTCGAGCGGGCCCATCAGCACTTCCAGGACACGGCCAACCGGTGCGCGGCCAGCGGCGAATGGCGGGACTGGGCCGATCTGTTCACCGACGACGCCGTGTACCTCGAGCACACCTTCGGCACCTTCCACGGCTCCGACGAGATCTACGACTGGATCACCCCGTTGATGGCGGAGTGGCCCAACAAGGCGATGAACTCCTTCCCCCACTCGTGGTGCGTGTGCGACGAGGAGCGGGGCTGGTGGATCTGCCGCATTGAGAACCGGATGGAGGACCCGGGCGACGGCTCCGTCCACCAGGCGCACAACATCACCGTGCTGCACTACGCGGGCGACATGAAGTTCTCCTACGAGGAGGATGCGTACAACCCCGCCGCCTTCGGGCCGATGATCCAGGGTTGGCAGGCCGCCTACGACGCACACCGCGGTGATGCTGGCGAGGCCGGTTGACGTGGCCGCGCACGTCATGTCCGAGGACGAGGTGCGTGCCTTCCTCACCTCGATGCCGCCGCACACCGGCACGCTCGCCACGGTCCGGGCCGACGGACGGCCGCACCTCGCCCCGGTCTGGTACGACGTCGACGACGACGGCACCATCGTGTTCAACACCGGGGAGACCACGGTCAAGGGACGCAATCTGGCCCGGGATCCGCGGGCCTCGTTCTGCGTGGACGACGAGCGACCGCCCTTCAGCTTCGTCGTCCTCGAAGGGACGGTCGAGCTGAGCGACGACCTGGCCGAGGTGCGACGCTGGGCCGCCCGGATCGGGGGCCGTTACATGGGGCCCGATCGAGCCGAGGAGTACGGCGAACGCAACGGGGTGCCGGGCGAATTGCTGGCCCGGCTCACGCCCACCGCGAGTGGTGTCCGAGGCCGACCTGGCCGACTGAGGAGCGTCAGCCCGCCGCCGGCCGCGCCGGCGAGGCCGGCCGGGCGTGAGGCGCGGCACGCGGTCGCGGTTGGCCCGGGGCGCCGCGAACTGCCCCAACGGCATGATGACGATGGCGGCGAGCAGGGCCAGCAGCAGCAGGTCGGGAACGATGAACGTGTGCAGCATCCGCTGGAAGATCCCGTGCACCGAGGTCAGCCCCGCGAAGGCCCAGAAGGTGCTGATGACGATCAGAAGCGAGGTCATCCTGCCCTTGGCCGCCGGGGCGAGGACGACGATGCCCCAGGTCACGTACCAGGCCCAGACGATCGGACCGAGAAGGGCCAGGACGAGCAACGTGATGCCCAGCGTCTTGACGGGGCCGTCCTCGGGCGAGCGCATGAGCTGGCGCCAGCCCACGTAGACGCACGATGACGAGTCCGAGCACACTGAACACCGGGCGCATGCCCATGACCGAGATCGGCATCTGGACGATGTGGCTGCCGATGGACGCGACGCGAGCGACCACATTGACGGGCGTCACGCCGGTGAACGACGCATCCGCCGTCGTGGTGGTGCGGATCCACCCCCAGCCGGTCCCCGAGATGAGGGCCATCACCTCCATGGTGGCCAGTGCGATGACGCCGGCCAGCGCGGTCTGCGCGACGCGCCGGCGCACGGACGCGCCCGGTCCGGCCCACACCCAGCCCAAGAACAACACGCCCAGCGCGGCGGGCGACTTCACCCCCGCCGCCAGCGCGCACAGAATGATCCCGGGCACGGTGCCCACACGTTTGGCCACGGCCAGGCCGGCCATGAGCAGGCCGACCATCAAGGCGTCGTTGTGGGCGCCGCCGAGCAGTGCGAGCAGGACCAGCGGCGAACCGGCTCCGAGGAGCACGGCATGGGCGGGATCTCGTTTCAGCGAGCGGGCCAGCGTGGGCGTGGCCGCCACCATCAAGGCCGACGCCGGCCAACGCCAGCAGGCGCAGCAGCACCAGGTCGGGCAGGATCTGGTGGCCCGAGGCCTGGTCGAGCACGCCGTCGGCGGTGAGGAACGTAGGCCCGTAGGGCGACTCGGTGTTCGACCAAACGGAGTCGGCCATCTCGTTGAACGATGTGGCCCCGAGGACGCTCGGCCCGTACGAGGTAGGGGTTGATGTGATGGCTGACCATCTCGCCCTGCGCGGCGTAGGTGTAGACGTCGCGGCTGAAGAGGGGCGGCGCCGCCAGAAGCGGCACGGCCCACACGAAGACGACGAGCACCACCCTGCGCACGGGAAAGCCCTCGTGCTGGCGCAGGTAGCGCAGCAGACCCAGCCAGACCCGGGTCAAGAGGATCAGGCCGCCGAAGACGAGCGCCAGCGACGAGATCGTGGGGAGCGATCGCATTGGATCCCGATCCACCCGAACATGCCGCCGGGCATGCCGAAGAACCAGGCGCCAGGCAGGTGGGTCTCGAAGGACGATCCGCCCATCAGCGATCCGCCGACGACGGCCGCGGTGCCCAGCAGGCCGAGCAGCGCCGTGCGCACCAGGCGGACCGGCGCGACGCCGGCCGTGACCGGTGAGTCCGGCGTGGTGGTCTCGCGTGGTCATCGGGGGCTGAGTCGTCGCGCTCGGGGCCACGAGCTCCATGGGCGGGGGATTCCTTCGTCACGAACCTGCAGCCGGGGTGGCGCAGGTCGGCGGATCGTCATGAAACTGCAGTGATTCTGACACAGCTAGCTGGGAATGAGGCATCTCGAAACGCTTCCTTAACAGTGTTCCCAGGTGATTCTCAGAATACAGCGGGAAACTTCGTTTGTCACGCATGTGACATCTCGCTGTCACTGAAACGGAAGGTGTCAAGGTGCGAATTCTGGTCCTGGGGGGCGACGGATATCTGGGATGGCCGACGGCGCTGCACCTTTCCCGGTCCGGAGACGACGTGGCCGTGGCGGACAACTTCGCCCGGCGCGAGCTACGACCTCGAGATGGGGGTGGACTCCCTGGTGCCCATCGCCTCCTTGCACCGCCGGGTCGAGCGCTGGGAGGAGATCTCGGGGAAGCGGCTCGAGCTCTTCGTCGGCGACCTCACCGAGGAGGCGTTCGTCTACGACATGGTGGGTCGCTACCGGCCCGACGCCATCGTCCACTTCGCCGAGCAGCGCAGCGCGCCCTACTCCATGGTCGACCGCAAGCACGCCGTCTACACCCAGGTCAACAACGTGGTGGGGACGCTCAACCTCCTCTACGCCATCGCCGAGATCGACCCCTCGATCCACCTGGTCAAGCTGGGCACGATGGGCGAGTACGGCACGCCCAACATCGACATCGAAGAGGGCTACATCGAGATCACGCACCGGGGGCGGACCGACGTGCTGCCCTTCCCCAAGCAACCGGGCAGCTTCTACCACCTCTCCAAGGTGCACGACAGCCACAACATCGCCTTCTGCTGCCGGGCCTGGGGGCTGCGCTCGACCGATCTGAACCAGGGCGTCGTCTACGGCCAGTCCACCCCGGAGACGACGATGGATCCGGACCTGGCCACCCGCTTCGACTACGACGCCGTCTTCGGCACGGTACTGAACCGCTTCGTGATCCAGGCGGCGGCCGGCGAGCCACTCACGGTCTACGGCAAGGGCGGGCAGACCCGGGGCTTCCTCGACATCCGTGACACGCTGGCCTGCATCGAGCTGGCCGTCCGCAACCCGGCCAAGGCGGGCGAGTTCCGTGTCTTCAACCAGTTCACCGAGTCGTTCTCCGTCGGCGAACTGGCCACGATGGTCTCCGAGGCGTCGGGCGGGGCCGAGATCGTGCACCTCGAGGACCCCCGGGTCGAGCTCGAGGAGCACTACTACCGGGCGGCCCACACCAAGCTTCTCGACCTGGGACTCCTGCCCGCACCTGCTGGGCGACGAGCTGCTCACCGACTTGCTCTCCATCGCCCGCAAGCACATCGACCGGCTGGAGCGCAGTGCGCTCGCCCCGAACGTGGAGTGGCGCAAGACCTCGAGCGACATTTCGCGGAGCGCCGGGTCCGAGCTGGGCGGACGCAGCCCCGAACCCTCGATCTGAGCCCGATCGCGGCGTCAGGGACTAACTTTCGCCGGAACCGTGCGGGGTGGCCGGCGCCACCCGGCCCCGGCGGCCGCCCTCGGCGGCGCCGGGGAGACCGCAGGATCGCGCGGCACCCTAGGCATCTCCGGAAGGCAACTCTCTCGCACGTGAACCGAGTCCGATCGCACACGGGACCGCTGTGGCCCTACCTCGTGCTGATCGCGGTGCCGCTGTTGGGCTTCGTGCTGCCGGACCTGATCAGCGGTCGCCTGGTCATCACGGGCGACAACCTGCAGCAGAACTACCCCCTGCACGTCCTGGTGGGCGACATGCTGCGTCACGGCCAGCTGCCGTTCTGGAACCAGTACATCTTCAGCGGGACTCCGCTGATGGCCGACTTCAACGCGGGCGCCTTCTACCCGCTGATGGCCCTCTTCGTGGGCCTGCCCGACCGGGCGGCCTGGATCGCCACCGAGGTGATCCTCTTCTCGGGCATCGCCATCAGCATGTACGTCTTCCTGCGTGCGCTGAAGCTCTCGACGACGGCCTGCCTCATCGCCGCCGCGACCTTCGCCTTCGCCGGTCCGGTGCTCAGCCAGGTCAACCACGTCGACATGACCGAGGGATTCCTGGCCATCCCCTGGATGCTCCTGGCCGTCCACCACATCGTGCGCGACGGGCGCTGGCGGTGGTCGATCCTGCTCGGGGTCGCCTTTGCCAGCGTGATCCTGGCTGGGGCACCGGAGGCCATGCTCGACGAGGCGCTGCTCGTGCTGGCCTTCGCGGTGATGTCGGCCGGCCTCAACGCCCAGCGTTGGTGGCGGGTCCTCTCGCGTGGCGCCACCGGCGCCGTGCTGGCCCTGTCGCTGGCGGCCATCCAGTGGCTGCCCGGCCTCGAAGCCATTCGCAACTCGCAGCGCGGCAGCGGTGTGGTCGCCGCGGCCGGGAGCTTCCCGAAGCCATTCAGCATCCTGTGGCTCGTTCCCTACATCAACGGTGGGTACGGCCACCTGGGCGAGGCCCAGTTCTTCAGCCAGTACAACCTGCCCGAGGTCGGGGTGTACCTCGGGATCCTGCCCCTGGTGGCGATCATCACGCTGCTGCATCCGCGCTGGCCCAGCCGGATTGCGCCGCGTGACCGCCTGACCTGGTACGCGGTCGGCCTGTTCGGCTACCTGCTGGCGCTCGGCTCCAACACGCCGCTGGAGCATCTCTTCAACAGCCTGCCCCTCTACGGCCATCAGCGGCTGCAGAGCCGCAACATGATCACGGTGGCCACCGCCGCCTGCGTCCTCTTCGCCGGCTGGATCGATCGCTCCGAGCGCCCGCAGACCGGTGATGCCATGACGCGCTACGAGCGGGTCATGGGGCTGGTGCCCTTCGGGCTCCTGGCCGCGCTTGGGCGTGTGGACCCTGGCCTCGCCGGCCGGGGTGGTGCAGACCTTCGCCGGCGTCGGCATCAACGACTCCATGGCCAGGACGGTGCGCGAGGCGGTGCTCATCGCCCTTCTCTTCTGTGCCGGTGCGGCCGTCGTCGTCTGGCTGCGCGCACATCTGCCGACCACGTCGTGGCGCTGGGTCGCCGCCGTCTTCGTCGCGGCGGACCTCGGCGTCATGGCCTTGACCAGCCAGCTGACCGCCTCGCCCCCCAACGACCTGATCTCGGGCACCACGCCGGTCCAGCAGCTGATGGCTGCGCATCTGCCTGCCGGGGAGCCGTCTGGTGAACTACGACCCTCAGACCTACGCCAGTTACCCGGGGAGCCCCCAGGGGATCCCGGACTTGAACATCATTCCGCAGCTGCCCTCCGTGTCGGGCTACGCCTCGATCGTCAACGGCAACTACGAGAACGTCACCCACACCCACGAACAGGACGACCTGGACCTCGGGCAGCTCTCCTCGGGAACGCTCGATCAGCTCAATCTGCGAGAGGTCGTCAGCGTGCCCGAGTACTTCTTGGTGCCGCTCGCGACCGTGCCCGATTCGATCGCCTCCATCACCCAGGTCAAGGAGAACTTCGGCACCGACCCCGTCCTGCCGCGCGGTTACGGCGCCGACTACAACGACACCGCTTACCCCTTCTACCCGGGAGACCGCCCGGGGCTTTCCGTGGGCCATTCCGAGTCCTGGTACTTCGGAGAACCCCTGGGACCGACGGCGGCCACGGTCCTGCTCAGCCGGCCGGCGACTGCGGGGACAGTCGGTCCGCTTCGGAATGCTCACTGCCGATGGTTCGACCCGATGGGGTCGCTCGACCGCCAGTCGCGACCGGAGCGAACCAGGTCAGCATGGCGCTCCCCGCCGGTTCGTGGGTCGGTCTGTCCCTCCAGGTGCTCGGCGGAACGATCCCATCTCATCGGGTCGTGGTCACCGCCGAGGGCGCACCGTACGAGCTGGGCGGGTCCCTCTCTTCCGCACTGCGGCCAGGAGCGTGGCGGGTGGCCGGCTTCTCGCAGGGGTACGTGGTCTTCACGTCGGTGCAACCCTCCGAGCCCATCACAGCGCGTCACGACGGCCGGGCATCGAGATTCCGGTGCAGGTGCTCTCGAGCAGCACCAAGTCCGAAGAGATCCGGGTGCGGGCACCGACGGCATCGGTCGTGATCCGTTCCGTCGCCTGGGATGCGGGCTGGAAGGGGACGGTGTCGGTCAACGGCGGTCCGGCCCGCAGTGTCACCGTCGCAGGCGCACGACCTGGTTCAAGAGATCCGGATCCCAGCGGGCGACGATGTGGTGACGTTCCACTACCGGCCGCCGCATCTGTTGGTGGCCAGCCTCCTCAGCATCGGCGCGGTGCTTGTGCTCCTGGTGCTCCTCGTCGGCTGGCTGATCGTGCGACGTCGTCGCCGGGGAGGTGCGAGTGACGCGTCGGATGGAGGCGACCGTGCCGATGCTCGACTTCCCGACGAGAGGGCACGAACGGACGAAACGGGCACAGGCGAACAGGCAGAGGTGGGGGGCGGGCCCGAGGCTCCGGCGCCGATGCTCGAGCGCGAGACGCGCTGAGGCACCGACCTCTTCGACCCTTCGCCATACATCGCCCCCTCTAGGGCGTCCTCTTTAGACGGAGGGGTGCGCCAGGGTGAGGAGGAACTCGCCGTCGTCGGCGCCCCACATGCCGTCGACGACGAACCCGGCGTCGCGGAGCTCGCGCTCGACTCGTTGGGGCGTGAACTTCGCACTGATCTCGGTCAGGAGGTCTTCCCCTTCGTCGAACTGCACGACGATGTCGGCCCCGGTCAGCGTCACCTCGGTGGCCTCCTCGGCCCGCAATCGCATCTCGATCCACTGCTCGTCCTCGTTCCAGAGCGCGACATGGCGGAAGCGGTCAGGGTCGAAGTCGCCCCCCAACTGCTCGTTGAGGACGCGGAGCACGTTGCGGTTGAACTCGGCGGTCACGCCGGCGGCGTCGTCGTAGGCGGCCACGAGGCGGCTGCGGTCCTTGACCAGGTCGGTGCCGATGAGCAGCGAATCGCCGTCGGACATGGTGGCGCGCAGCTGGGACAGGAACCGGACCCGCTGCGCGGGATCCAAGTTGCCGATGGTCCCGCCCAAGAAGGCGATCATCCGACGCCCGTCCGACGGGATCTCGTCCAGGTGGCGGTGGAAGTCGCCGATCACCACGTGGATGTCGAGCTGGTGGTACTCCTCGGCCAGCGTCGCCGCCACGTCGCGCAGGAAGTCGTCGCTCACGTCGAATGGGACGTAGCGCGAAAGGGTCCCGGCCTCCTGCATCGCGGTGAGCAGGATGCGGGTCTTGTCGCAGGCGCCCGCACCCAGCTCGACGAGCGTGTCGGCCTTCGAGAGCTCTGCGATGTCTGGCGCATGCGCCTCGAGCAGCGCCCGTTCGGCCCGGGTCGGGTAGTACTCGGGCAGCTGGGTGATGTCTTCGAAGAGTCGGCTGCCCCGCTCGTCGTAGAACCAGACAGGCGGGATCGACTTCGGTCGGCCCTGCAGGCCCTCGATGGCGTCGCCGCGCATCTGTCGACGCACCTCGTCGGCCGAGAGGTGCACGTCGATGGTGAAGGTCATGGCGTCAGGGGTCCTGGGCCAGTCGGACGCCACTGAAGGCCCAGCGGGCACCGGGAGGGAAGAAGTTGCGGTACGTGGCACGGACGTGGCCAGCCGGGGTGGCGCAACAGCCTCCCCGGAGGACGTACTGGCTCACCATGAACTTGCCGTTGTATTCGCCTACGGCACCGGGCGCGGCGCGGAAGCCCGGATAGGGGGAGTAGGCGCTCGAGGTCCACTCCCAGGTGTCGCCGAAGATCCCGTTGTCCGACAGCACGGGGCGCGGATGCGGAGGCCCGCTCGTGAGGAAATCCTCACGGAGGAAGTTCGTGCCCTCGCCGTGCGTCAGCGCAATGGTCTCCCACTCGGACTCGGTCGGCAGTCGCATCCCGGTCCAGTGTGCGAAGGCGTCGGCTTCGTAGTAGCTCACATGGCACACGGGCTCGTCGGGATCGACCGGGCGCAAGCCTGAGAGCGTGAACTGCATCCACTGCTCGGGCCGGTCGGGATCGCGCGTCCAGTAGAGCGGCGCTTCCCAGTGCTGGGCGTTCACCACGGCCCAGCCGTCGGACAGCCAGAACTCCGGGCGGCGGTAGCCGTCGTCCTCCATGAAGGAGATCCATTCTCCGCAGGTCACCGGGCGATCGGCCAGACCCGAATGGGGTCAGCTGGACCGTGTGGACCGGGAACTCGTTGTCGAAACCGAACCCGATACCTCGGTGGCCGACTTCGACCGGACCACCGTTGTGCTCGAGCCAGCCCGCCTTGGGTGGGTGGGAGGCGGCGGGGGTTGGCGGCACCGCCACGTAGGCGGGATGCAGCGGGTTCTTCGAGAGCACGTGCTTGATGTCCATGAGGAGGAGCTCTTGGTGCTGCTCCTCGTGATGGAGGCCGAGGGTGATCAGCTCGGGCAGTCCGGGCTGATCGAGATCCGTCGAACAGCGCGTCCATGGCCCGGTCGACATGGGCGCGGTAGCGCGAGATCTCTTCGATGCCGGGTCGCGACAGTTGGCCTCGATCGGGCCGGGGATGTCGCGCGCCGACCGTCTCGTAGTACGAGTTGAAGATGTAGGCGAAGGCATCGTTGAACGGGCGGTACGACGGCGCATACCCGCCGAGGACGAACGTCTCGAAGAACCACGTCATGTGGGCCCGATGCCATTTGGTAGGGCTGACGTCGGCCATCGTCTGGACGGTCTGATCCTCGGCACTCAGCACGGAGGCCAGCTGCTCGGTGGTGGCCCGAACCTCTCCATAGGCAGCCCGAAGTTCAGAGGGCGAAAGTGGTCCGCTTTTCGTCATGAGTTCCCGTCCCTTCGCCACCGACCCGCCAGGAGCGATCGCGCACACGGCCGGCGCGGTTTCGGATCACCCTACCCAGGGGGTCTGACAGAACAGCGCGTTTGGCCCAGAATTCACGCAAAGGCCAGGTAGCGGGCGTGGCGGTCCCTGGCTACGTTGTCCTGTGTGGACGGGCCTCCGCTACCCCTCGAGGCGGTCGACGCCTATCTGGGCGCCGTGGACTGGTTGCGCGGGTTGCTGGGGCGGTCCGAGGTGGTCGGCGCCTGGCCTGAGCCGAGCGCCATCGCCGGCTACACGGTCGGCGGGGTGGCCTCGCACGCCGTGCACAGCGTGCTCTGGCTCGAACAGCTGCTCAAGGACGTCGAGCCGGTCGGGCTGCGAACCGTCACGCTGCTGGAGTACTTCGGTCCCAATCGGGTCGAAGGCTCCGGCGATTCGGACCCCTTCTCGGCCTCCCTGCGGGCCGCAGGCGAGGCCTTCGCCCAGACGGGTCCGGAGATCGTCATTGCGGCCTGCGTCACGGCGCGCGACGAGTTGGTCGGACTGCTCACGAATGCCTCGGCCGCACGTCCCGTGCCCGTGGTCCGGGTGCCTGGAGGGCAGGTGCCGCTGGCGCAGTACCTGCGAACCCGGGTCCTCGAGGTCGTCGTGCACGGCGACGACGTCGTCTGCAGCGTGGCCGGCATGAACGTGGTCGGCCCGCCGCCGGACACCGTGGAGACGTGCATGGACGTCTGCCTCGAGCTGGCCCGGGCCCGAACGGGTGATCTCCCGGTGCTCCGGGCCTTCACGCGACGCGAGCGGGCCGAGAGGGACGTGTTTCTCGTCCTCTAAGCGCGGACGCTCCCGGGCAGTCGGAGCGAGGGCGAGGAGGGTGGCTTAGGCCAGGACCTTGCGGCGGAAGTTGCGCAGGCCCAGGGTGAGGAAGACGACGCTGAAGGCGATGATGGCCGGGTAGATCACGTAGAGGTGCATGTGCGCGGCATCGGTGAAGGCGGCCCGCATCCCATCGTTGATGTAGATCAAGGGATTGATGAGCACCACGATCTGGAGCCAGTGGACCGTACCCAGCTTGACGGCAGCGAGCCGGGTCCACTGGTAGTAGGTGCCGCCTAGGAAGGTGATCGGCAGCACGATGAAGCCGAACATGAGCCCGAGGTTGCGCGGCTCGAACGACGTGCCGAGCAGAAGGCCGAGCGACGCCATGCAGATGCAGGACAGCGGGACGAGGGTGAGGATCAGCCCCCAGTGCAGGTTGATGTGGGCCTCGACGCCGGCGGCGTGCACCACCGAGGCAATCGGGAACACGATGGCCGCCGAGATGAGCCCTTGTGAGCCTCCGGAGATGACCTTGGAGATGGCGACCAGCCAGATCGGGCACGGCGCCTGGACGCGGTCCTCGATCTCACGGGTGAAGCCGAACTCCTGCGCGAGCTGCATGGCGACGGCCTGGATGCCCTGGAACATGATGGCCAGCCCGACGACGCCCGGCACCAGCACGGTGGCGAAGTCCGATTCTGCCCCGGGATTGCCGCTGGTCGCGCCGATGCCCTGACCGATCTTCGGGAAGACGTAGAGGAAGACGAAGCAGAGGAGGAAGGGCTGGACCAACGTGCGCACGATGAACTCGACCCAGTGCTTGCGCAGAACAAGGAGGTCACGTCGGATGAGGGCGCCGAGGGCGGTCCAGCTGGCTGCAGTGGCCGTGCGGGTCGGCCGGAGCTCGACGTGACGGGTGGTGGGGGAACCAAAGGACGATTCGGTGGCGTGGGTCGTGGTGGTCGCCATCAGTCGCGCAGGTCCTTTCCGGTCAGTCCGATGAACACGGTCTCGAGCGTGGGCTCGGCCACGTTCAGGTCGGCCAGCGAGAAGCCGGCTGCTTCAGCCGCCTCGACGACCCGGGGCACCAGGCGATCCGAGCCGCGCATCTGGAGCTCGACGCCGCCCTCGACGGGACGAGTGCCCGTGAGGCCCTCCAGACGGGCAGGCGAAGGCCTCCGCCAACTCGTCGGGGTCGCCCGCAGCCTTCACGGTCACGATGGTGTCGGCGTCGACGCTGCGCTTGAGTGCGGCTGGTGTGTCCAGGGCGAGGATGCGCCCGTGATCCATGATGGCCAGCCGATTGCAGAGATTGTCGGCCTCTTCCATGTAGTGGGTGGTCAACATGATGGTCTGCCCCTCGGCGTTGAGGCTGCGCAGCAGTTCCCAGAGGGCCAGACGGCCCTGCGGGTCGAGGCCGGCGGTGGGTTCGTCGAGGAAGAGGACGGCGGGGCGATGAAAGATGGCGCGGGCCACCATGAGTCGCTGGGCCATGCCGCCCGAGAGGGCGTAGACGGAGGCCTTGGCGAAACGCGTCAGCTGGAAGCGCTCGAGCAGATCGTCTGCGGTGCGCCGGCACTCGCGCGCCGGAATCCCGAACAGGCGTCCGTGGTAGTAGAGGTTCTCCCACGGGGTGAGCTGGCGGTCGAGCGTGTTCTGCTGCGAAACGACACCGATGATCTGTTTGACCAAGGTCGGTTGGCGGACGACGTCGATGCCGCCCACGAAGGCCTGGCCGCCGGTCGGGATGACCCGCGTGGTCAGGACCCCTACCGTGGTGGTCTTTCCAGCACCGTTGGGACCGAGGAGACCGAAGACCTCTCCGGTCCCGACGCTCAGGTTGAGCTCGTCGACGGCGCGGAAGTCCGTGCCCGGATAGGTCTTGGCGAGCCCGACGGTCTCGATGATCGCCGTTCCGGTCTCGGGGGGCGGGCCCCCGGGTGCGGTGGTGGCGGTCGAGGTCGTCATGGCGTCATTGTGCACAGTAACCGGCGGGGGAGCGGGCCCATCCTGGTCGGGCGGGCCCGCTCCTGGTCCTCGGTAGTCCTCCGCCAGGATTTGGTAGAGCTCCTTGCGGGCCTTCTGGATCACGGCGATGCCCCGCTCGATCTGCGGTCCTTCACCGACACCCGACAACTGCTTGGCGGCGCCCATCAGCTGGGCGGCGGCCATCCGCAGATTGCGGATCTGGTCCTCGGACTCGCCGTCCTGGACCGGCATGGCCGCCTTCTCCGCCTCCTCCTGACCGGAGTCGGTCAGGGTGTAGGTGCGGCTGCCCTCGACCTCCTCCGACTTCACGATGCCGGCGTCCTCGAGCATCTGCAGGTGCGGGTAGACCGACCCGGGGCTGGGGCGCCAGAGGCCGCCACTCATCTCTTCGAGACGGCGCATGATCTCGTAGCCGTTGGCCGGGCCTTCGCGGAGAGCGACGAGCATGGCCTTGCGGATGTCGCCCCGGCGCATGCGCCGTCCTCCGCCCCAGTTGCCGCGTTCGGCGGCCCAGCGACCCCGCCCTCGAGGTCCGCCCCGCATGCCGCGCCCGAAGTGCTCGTGGAGGTGGTCGTGCACGTGACCGTGCAGCGTCGTGATCGTGTTCGTGATCGTGATCGTGATCGTGTGAATGTCCATTTCCCATGGTGGGTGTTTCCTTTCGTTTCAGAATGTGATGGTGTTGCTGGTGCGACGCGAGAGTTGTGCGTCGAAGTTTCAGAGGACCGGGGCCAACGTGATGGCCTGCTCGGGGCAGGCCACGACACAGAGCCCGCAGGCATGGCAGTCCTGCGCCCGCACCGCGTAGGCGGCCTGGCGCTTGTGGGCCATGCTGCGCACCTTGCCCATGACGCTGAGCGATGCGAAGTCGTCGTCGGCGATCCGGGTGACCTCGAACACGTCGTAGGGGCACACCTCGGTGCAGTCGCGCTTTCCTTCGCAGCGGGTCAGGTCGATCACCGGTATGAACGTGCCGGGCTCGGCCCGACAGCGCTCGCCGGGGCGGTCGGGATTGGCCCGTGCCTTGCGCACCTTGGCCAGGTTCGTCCGCCGGGCCGCGTTGGCCGGGACCGGCTCGTCGCCGAATTCGGCGGACTGTCCGTTCGGATCCATTGGCGACCTCCGTTTCGCTGGGCTCTGGGCATCTGCGTCTGCCGAGGCCCGATCAACTGATAGTTAATGATATATCGTTATAGGTCTTTGATGGTACAAAATACGCCAGAAGAGCCAAAGAACCCCGTGGCCAGGGACAATGCAGGAGGACACGGGGGACTCCGAGCCGCCAGCGCACGCGTAGCGGGCGAAAATGGCGACTGGGGGCACCCAACCGGCGCTCGCAGCGCCCGTCGGAGACGTTTGTGTGGTCGAGCCGGGGGTGCTCGAGCCGGTGTGGCCGAGCCGTTGTGGTCGAGCCCTCGGCGCCGCCGCAGGGCGGTCGGGACCGGCCCGGGTCAGCGCAGGGCGGCGACCTTGTCCAGTGCCGCCTCGGCCTCGACGACGAAGCGGCGGACGAGCTCACCCGCCGGCACGAGCTCGGCGATGCCGCCCACGCCCTGCCCGGCGGGGTAGCACTCACGGTCGATGTCGACCCCGTCGGTGAAGGAGTCGCCGCCGAGGTGCATCGTCCCGGTGTTGTAGGCGACGCTCAGCTGTTCGGGGAACTTCTTGAGCTCATCTGGATGGGCGTCGTAGTAGTCGGTGACCGTGTTGCGGACGACGCGCATCGTCTTGCCCGAGTAGGCGCGGCTCACCGTCGTCTCGTCCTCGTGGCTCTCCAGCAGCTTCTCCTTGTACCCGAGGACGCCCCGGGCCTCGGGCGTGGCGATGAAGCGTGTGCCGACCCAGATCCCGTCCGCCCCGAGTGCCAGGGCGGCCGCCAGGCCACGGCCGTCGAAGATGCCCCCGGCCGCCACCACCGGCACGCGGGAACCGACCGCGTCGACGATCTGGGGAACCAGAGGGAACGACGCCACCTTTCCCGTATGCCCACCCGCCTCGGTGCCCTGGGCCACCACGAGGTCGCAACCCGCCTCGACGGCACGGACCGCGTGCTCGACCTTGCCGCACATGCTCACGACGAAGACACCGTGCCGGTGGCACAGATCGACGACCTCGGTCGGCACGCCCAACCCGGCCACGAAGGCCGACGCGCCACCCTCGATGATCATCTCGACCTGCTCGGTCATGCCGCCGGGCATCGCGGTCAGCAGGTCGACGCCGAAGGGGCGGTCCGTGGCGGTCCGGATCGCCGCCATTTCAGCGACCATCGTCTCGTTGCCCATGGTCGAGGCACCGAGACAGCCGAACCCTCCGGCCGCGGAGACGGCCGCGGCGAGCTCCGCATAGGAGACGCCGCCCATGCCGGCCAGCATGACGGGGTGCTCGATCCCGAGCAGATCGGTGAGTCGGGTGTGCATGGGAGAGAGCCTTCCTGTCTCGCTCAGTCCCTATCGCCGGTCCTTTTCGCCAGCCCCTGTGTGCGGGACCGTAGCGCGGCTCGCTGCGGGGGAGACGGGGTGCACTGACACGCCCGGTGTGGGCCGTCGCCCGCGCGGGCGGCGAGGAGGCCGCCAGAAGGGGTCCGGGCGGAACCGGGCGGTGACCACCCATAATGGTGCGGGGAGAGCAGCGCATCTGATGGGAGTGGTCCGTGGCAGACGTCGATGAGGTGGGGGTGAACGTCGACCCGGAGGACCCGGTGGCCGAGACGATCACCAAGCGGCGGCTGTGGTTCATCCTCGGGGCCCTCCTGCTGGGCATGCTGCTGGCGGCGTTGGACCAGACGATCGTGTCGACGGCGCTGCCCACCATCGTGGGGGACCTGCACGGGGGGTCGCATCTGGCCTGGGTCGTGACGGCCTACCTGCTCGCATCGACGGTGTCGACGCCGCTGTGGGGAAAGTTGGGCGATCAGTACGGGCGCAAGATCTTCTTCCAGACGTCGATCGTGATCTTCGTGATCGGTTCCGCACTGTGCGGCTTCAGCCACACGATGACCGAGCTCATCGCCTTCCGGGCGCTGCAGGGACTGGGCGGCGGCGGGCTCATGGTCGGTGCGCAGACGATCATCGGTGACGTCGTCTCGCCCCGCGAGCGCGGCCGTTACATGGGTCTGTTCGGTGCGATGTTCGCGGTGGCCACCGTGATCGGGCCGCTGATCGGCGGCCTCTGCGTGACCTACCTGTCCTGGCGCTGGGTCTTCTACATCAACCTGCCCTTCGGCATCCTGGCCTTGTTCGTGACCCAGGCCGTGCTGCCCGGGCACCTGCGCACGGTGCACCACAAGATCGACTACGCCGGCACCATCGTGCTGACGGGCGGCGTGACGTCGCTCATCCTCTTCTTGAGCTTGGGTGGGATCTCGTGGCCGTGGGCCTCCGACGCCCAGCTATCATCACGGCGGGGATCGGCGTGCTGCTCCTCGTGGCCTTCGTCTTCGTCGAGATGGCGGCGGCGGAACCGGTGATCCCCATGAAGCTCTTCCGCAATCGGGTGTTCTCGGCCGCCGGTTCCATCGGCTTCGTCATGGGCTTCGCCATGTTCGGCGCGTTGACGTTCCTGCCGCTCTTCATGCAGAACGTGAAGCTGGTCAGTCCGACCGTGTCGGGCCTGCGTATTTTGCCGCTGATGGTGGGCATGCTCGGGGCTTCGGTCACCTCGGGCCGCCTCGTGACCCGCTGGGGCCGTTACAAGATCTTCCCGATCATGGGCACCGCCCTGATGACGCTCGGGGCGTACCTGATGTCGACGATCGACGCCTCCCTCAACTCCTGGGTGCTGGCTTTCTACATGTTCGTCTTCGGGACCGGTATGGGCCTGATCATGCAGGTCCTGGTGGTGGCCGTGCAGAACTCGGTCGACTACAAGGAGCTGGGGGTGGCCACCAGCGCGTCCACCTTCTTCCGCATGATCGGCGGCTCGTTCGGCACCGCGGTGTTCGGCGCCATCTACGCCATCGTGTTCAACCACACCTTCGCGGCCACGCTGGCCAAGATCCCGCCGTCGCTGTTGCGGTCGTTCAACCCGCAGACGCTGGACCCGGCCCTGCTCCAAAAACTCAAGTCGACCGCCGCCGGGCTGGCCTTCTTCAACAAGTACATCGACGCGGTGACCCACTCCATCCAGACCGTCTTCCTGGTGGCGGTGCCCATCTCCTTCTTCGCCTTCTTGCTGAGCTTCCTGCTGCCCGAGGTGGAGTTGCGCAAGACGGTGGGCACGTCGGACCTGGGCGAGGCGCACGGGATGAATCGGTCGTCGCTCAAGGAGATCGAGCTGGCGCTCGAGCGGTTGTCGTCCCGGGAGAACCGGGGCGAGCTCTACCAGACGCTGGCCACCCGGGCCGGCGTGGACCTGCCGCCGCGCTCGGTCTGGCTGCTGTACCGGCTGGCCGAAAACCCGGCCTGCACGGCGACAGGTCTGGCCCGCCAATTTGAAGGTCGACCCCATGCTGATCGCGCCGGGGGTGGAGGGGCTGGTGGCCGCCGGCATGGTCGAGGCCCGGAGCCGCGACGGCGACCTCGACCTGCACGTGACGCCGCACGGGGCCGAGGCGATCGAGCGCCTGACCGAGGCGCGGCGCACCGGGCTCACCGAGCTGCTCGAGGGGTGGAATCCCGAGGAGCATCCCGAAGTCATTGAGATGGTGAAGGACCTCGCCCATGAGCTGTTGGCCAACGACGAGCGTCTGGTGGCCGACGCCATGCCGCAGGCGGCGGCCGCCTCGGCGGATTGAGCACCGGGCAGCTGTCTCTGTCGGGTTCCCCGCTCGTCGGCGGCTCGTCGTCGGGGGTCGCACTGAGGGCTTCCGATACGCTGTGGCGGTCATTGCGCCGCAGTGGCATGGCGCGCCGGGAAGACTGGTCGGCAGGAAGTGAGCCTTCGACCGTGAACCATGCCTCCACCCGACCCGTGCGGCACACCCTTACCTGGTGAGCGCGACCGACCGGGCCCGAGGTCTCCAGCCCGCCCGGGCGGGCAAGGACCGGCGCAAGCTGCCGAGTTGGCGGCTCGAGGAGTTCCGCACCACGTTCTGGGTCGTCCCCAGCATCATGGTGGTGGTCGCCGCGCTGCTGTTCGTCGTCACGTTCGAGATCGACCTGGCCGCGTTCCACCACGAACTGACCCTGCCGTTCTGGATCCGCACCGGTAGCGCGGACGCCGACCGTCAGGTGCTCATCGCCATCGCAGCGGCAGTCATCACCGTCATCGGCGTCGTCTTCTCCATCACCATCCTGGCCCTCACCCTGGCCTCACAGCAGTTCGGGCCGAGGATGATGCGCAACTTCGTGCGCGACACGGGAAACCAGGTCACCTTGGGCATCTTCGTCGGCACCTTCGTCTTCTCGGTGCTGGCCCTGGGTTCGATCAGCAGTGCGGCGAGCGGCGACTTCGTGCCTCACCTGTCGACCTCGGTGGCCGAAGCGCTCCTCCTGGTCGATCTCGGCGTCCTTATCTATTTCATCCATCACATCGCCAAGTCGATCCAGCTGCCCGAGGTCATCGCCGGGATTGCCGACGACCTGATGAAGTCCATCGACTCCGAGTTCCCCGACCGGCTCGATGGTTATTCCACCTCGGCGGGACCGGCGCACGCAGGGAAGTCGGTGCCTGAGTTGCTGAATCTCATCGAGCAGCAGGGCGCGGTGGTGCCGTCGCAGGTGAGCGGGTACATCCAGTACGTCGGGTACTCCCAGCTCATCGACATCGCCACTCGGACCGACTCGTTCATCCGCCTGGAGCACCGTCCCGGCCACTATCTCGGTCAGCGCCGGGCACTGGCCCGGGTGTACCCGCCGAGCGCGGCACCCGAGGTGTCCCGTGCCCTCTCGAAGGCGCACGTCACCGGGCCCCACCGGACGCTGGTGCAAGATCCCGTCTTCGCCATTGACCAGATGGTGGAGATCGGCATCCGGGCCTTGTCGCCTGCGGTCAACGACACGTTCACCGCCCTCACGTGCATCGATTGGTTGGCGGCTGGGTTGAGCGAAATCTCCGGGCGCGTCCTCGACGAAGGCGTCTACCGCGACAATTCGGGCAAAGTGCGCTTGATCGAGTACGACCCTTCGTACGCCCGCATGGTCAATCGGGCCTTCGACAAGATCCGTCAAGCCGCGTCAGCGATGCCTGCCGTCCTCATCCGGTTGCTGGATTCGATCGGCTCGATCATGCTGGACACCAAGACTTCCGAGCAGCGCGCAGTGCTGCGCCGGCAGGCTGACATGGTCCTGCGGCTGTCCGAAGCCACGGTGCACGAACCCAACGATCTCGAAGAGATCCGTTTCCGTTACTCACGGATCCCCGGTGAGGACGGGTTCTGGACGCGGACCCCCGCCGCGGGTGGTGTCCCGGAACCCTCGGCCGCCGACACGACGTAGGGGCGGGGGCGCCTCGGGTCAGGTGGTGGCTTCGCGGCGTGCCTGGGGCCTGGATCTCGGGCCTTGGACGGGTCGTTGGGCGGCTGACCAGCGCTCGGCCCAGCGTTGGAGCGGGTCGATGGCCTGACCCAGCTGGCGGCCGATTGGCGTCAAAACATACGCATCCTCGGCGTCCTGTGCGACGAGGCCGGCCGTGCGGAGCTCACTCAAGCGGGCGTAGAGCACGCTCGATGACATGTCGTCGCAGCGGGCCCGCAGTGCGCGGGCACCGAGGCTGCCGTCTCGCAGCTCCCAGAGGATGCGCAGGGTCCAGCGCCGTCCGAGGAGGTCCAGCGCCGCCATGAGTGGGCGACCCGAGGTGGACCCCCGGACGGGGTGACCCGGCAATGGGGGGGTCGGGCTCGTGGCGTTCCTCCCGTGGTCTGGTTGAGGGGTTGATGTTTCGGAATACGAAACGATAGGTTAGCGTTTGGCGAGGGCGTTTCGAATAAAGAAACGCACTCGGCGGACGGAGAGACAGGCAGAGACCCAGCGAGACAGAGGTGTTCGGATGCGCGACACAGGTGTACGGATCGTTCCGCTCGAGGCCCCGTTCGAGCCCGTAGTGGCGGAGCAGCTGCGCTCGATGATGCCAGCGGGCGTGCCACCGATCGGGCTCTTCCGGATGTTCGCGCGCAGGCCGGCCATGACCGCCGCCATGCAACCGTGGGGGGCGTATGTCCTTGGTCGCACTTTCTCGGTCGACCTGCGTGGCCGCGAGATCGTCATCGATCGGACGTGCGCACGTTGTGGTTGCGAGTACGAGTGGGGCGTGCACGTCGCCTTCTTCGCCGACCGGGCCGGACTGAGCGAGGCGCAGGTGGCGTCGCTGAACAGCGGGAGACCCGACGACCCGTGCTGGGATTCGGCGCGGGATCGTCTCGTGATCCGGCTGGTGGACGAGCTGCACGAGCATTCGGACCTCGACGACGAACTCTGGTCGGCGCTCAGAACCGAGTTCGACGAGGATCAGCTGATGGAGCTGCTGTTGCTGTGTGGTTGGTACCACGCCATCAGCTTCGTGGCCCGGGGCGCCCGGGTGCCGCTCGAGGAGGGCGTTCCCCGGTTCGGGTCGGTCGCCTAGCCGCCGGCGTTGTCCGTCGGCGAGGTTGTCGTCGTGGGCGGAACGGTCGTGGTGGTCGTCCCCGATCCCGACCCGGAGCCGGTGTTCCCGGTGCTGCCGGTCGTGCCGCTGGTGCCGCCAGCGGCGGACGCAGTCGTCGTCGTGGCACCAGCGGCGGGCGGGGTCGTCGTGGTCGTGGTGGCCGCCGGCGCCACGAACGGCACCGATTCCGTCTTCATGGTGGCGACGCTGGTCGTGGGCGTGGCGGCGAGGCCGGTGCAGGTGCGGGCAGAGTTCCAGCTCTGCACTGCGGTCTGGGCCGGGGCACCGGTCAGAGGTTGGGGCAGCCCGTTGAGGATGGTGGCGGGCCGGAAGGCGACGCCGGTGATGTGGCGGCCGACGGCCGTGATGATGAGCGACCCGCTGTCGGTCTCGGGCGCAGTGTCGTCGTAGAACGCAAAGTTGCCCAGGCCGTAGTCGACGTACGCGCTTCCCATGTAGCCCGCTCCGAGCAGGACGTGGGCGTTCGATCCGATGACGATGTCGGCTCCGGCCTTCACGAGCTGCTGGGCCAGAGGACCTTGCTGCGGGTTGGGGCACGCCTGTGTCTCGGTGCCCCAATGGACATAGACGATCACCGTGTCCGCCGTCTTGCGCACCTGCTGGACCTCGCGCACAAGCTCGGTGGGATCGATGGCGGACGCCACGCCCGGCTGGGTGCTCGTCGCCGTCCACCCGGCCACGAGGTTGCTCGCGATGACCTGGGTGGCCGCGATGACGGCGATCCTCTGCCCGTTCAAGGTGACCCGGTAGGGGGTGAACGCCTGGGCTGCGTTGTTGCCGATCCCAATGATGGGGTACTTGGCCTGGGCGGCCACGGTGAGGTTCTGGGAGAGGCCCTGCGGCCCGCAGTCCTCACCGTGATCGTTTGCCTCCGTGGCCAGGCTGATGCTCGCCGCCTTGAGGGCGGTGAGGGCCGAGGCGGGGGCGTCGAAGATGTAGGGCTTCGATTGGGGCTCGGGGCAGGTGCCGTCCGTGACCGCGGTCTCCAGGTTCACCATGCTCAGGTTGGTCGCGGCGAAGAGCTGGGGAATGCTGGTGCCCAAGGCAGTCGACGGGTCGCTGGCCAACCGCTCGCCCACGCCCCCGGCGAAGTGGACATCACCGCCGAAGCCCAGGGTGACGGTCTTGCCGTCGCCTTTCCAGTCCGGGTTCAACGGCGAGTGCTTCGGGAAGTGCTGGGCCGTCGCGACGACCGTGCCGTGGGTGCCCGAGGAGGGCTGATCGGTCGTCGGTGGCGGTGTCTTGCCTCCGCCGCCGCCCGAGAAGAAGGCCAGCCAGATCAGGAAGAGGAGAAACACAGCCCCGCCGACGGCGAACTGCTTCCGCCGCCGGCGGACCCTCCGTGAGACCACGGCGGCACTATCTCACAACTGGTGCAGTGCCCACCCGGCGCGGCGGCTCGGCCGGCGGGCGATCAGGAGGGGTTGGACTCGTAGAAAGCCGGGCCCTTGAGGGGGTGGAGGTGGTCTTTGCGGGCTCAGGCGACGCCGAGCGTGTCCCAGTGGGCCGCGAGCGAGGCCACCAGGCCCGCCGAGGCGGCTTCGATCATGCGAAGACACTGGTCGAACAGGGCATGGTCGCCGTAATAGGGGTCCGGGACGTCGGCGCCCACCCCCGAGGCCGGGTCGAAGGAGCGCAGCAGCGCCAGGCGGCCGGGATCCACCCCGAGGCCGCGCAAGGTCTGCTGGTGGCGCCGGTCGAGTCCCACGACGAAGTCGAGCCGGACGATGTCGGCCCTCGAGAACTGGTGGGCCACGTGGGGGTGGCGGGGGTAGCCCGCCCGCACCAGGGCGTCGGCGGCCAGGGGATGCATGGGTTCGCCCTCGTGCCACGGGCCGGTCCCCGAACTTCGGATGTCCAGGTGGGACCCGAGATCGGTCCCATCGGAGAGCTCGGTCCGTTCGGCCAGGCTCCGGGTGATGACCTCGGCCATGGGCGAGCGGCAGATGTTGCCCGTGCAGACGAACGAGATCCGGTAGAGGGTGGCGTGGTCGCCGTCGCCGTCCCCATCGGCATTGGCGTCGGCGTTGCCTGGGGCGGCCAGCGCTGGCGGCGGCACGGCCCGACTGAGGCGTGGGGCGGCGCCTGCCCCGGCGCCGGGGGTGGAGCCGGTGGTCCGCTCACTTTCGCTGTGAGGGCTCACCCGGCGCCGTATTCGCTCTGCAGGGTCCGCTTGACGATCTTGCCCGTGCCGGCCCGGGGCCAGTCGGCCCGTAGCTCGAGCTGCTCGGGGATCTTCTGGGTCATGAGCCCGGCGTCCTTGCAGAAGGTCACGATCTCCGCCAGCTCGAGGCCGCCCGCATCGTCGGTCAGCTGGACCACGGCGCACACCCGCTCTCCTCGTTCGGGGTCGGGCAGGCCGATCACCGCCACCTCGACCACCTTGGGGTGGGTGTAAAGCAGGTCCTCGATCTCCTTGGCGCTGATGTTCTCGCCCTTGCGCACGATCACGTCCTTCAGTCGCCCCGTGAGCGTGAGATAGCCGTCCGCCCGGAGCCGGCCCAGGTCCCCCGTACGGAAATAACCGTTCTCGTCGAAGGCACCCTCATTGAGTTCGGGATCGGTGTAGCCGTGGAAGACCATCGGGCCCTTCACCCGGATTTCGCCCTCTTCGTCCGGGCCGGCAGGCCCGCCGTCGAGCCGGACGATGCGGACGTCGGCGCCCTCGACGGGCCTGCCGTCCGTGTTGGCCAGCTGCTCGTCGGTGTCGTGCGGTGAGCCGTTGGCGATCATCGGTACCTCGGTCATGCCGTAGCCGTGGACCACGCCACGCCCGCCGATCTCGTCGCGCACCTCGTAGTGGAGCTCGGGCGGCTTGGCCGCGCCGCCCCCGACCATGATCCGCAGCGTTGGGAGGACCGGCGTGTCTGGTTGCTTGCGCTGCTCGACCAGGTAGGCGACATAGAAGGCAGTACTCCCGCCGACCACGGTGGCGCCGTGGCGGTTGAAGACCTCGAGGGCGTCGGGGGCCGAGAAGGCTTCGAGCAACACGGCCGGGAACCCCATCGACAACATCGACACCAGGTAGTCGGGTCCGCCGATGTGGGCGTAGGGGAAGGCGATGGAGCCGACGTCGTCGGGCCCCACATCGAGGGCGCGGGCGAGACCCCAACCGCCGGCGATCAGCGTCTGGTCGGTGTGCTGCACGCCCTTGGGATCGGCCGTGGAGCCGGACGTGTAGTAGATCCAGCGGATGGGGGCGTCGGCGGCGGCAGACCCCGGGGGAGGTGCGGGCAGGGTGGCGGGGTCGGCTTCGGGCAGCCCACCTTCGATGGAGAGCAGCGTCGGTGTCGTCGTCGCTCCCTCGAGGGCGCGGGCGGCCAGCGCGGCGTAGTCGGTGTCGCGCCAGGTACCGGGGTGCACGAAGAGCGTGGCGCCGGTCTGGCGGAGCGCGAAGCCGACCTCGCGCTCGCGGTAGAGGTGGATGATCGGGTTCTGCACCGCGCCGAGGCGGGTCAGCGCAATGGAGAGGACGACGGTGTCGATCCGGGTGGGGAGCTGCCACGAGACGACGGATCCGGTGGTGATGCCCATGGCGTGCAGGCCCGCAGCCACCCGCTCGGCCCGGTCGCGGAACTGGCTCCAGGTGAGGGTCTCGCCGTCGGGGGCGATGAGCATGGGGTGGTCGCCCGAGGCCTGGGCCCGGCGCTCGACCAGCTCCCACATGGTCTGGGCGCCGGTGAGGACTTCGCGGGTGCTCGTGGTCATGGCTGGACTGCTCCTTGGCGTCGCGGATTCCTGGCGTTGCGGGATCCTTGGCCTTGCGGGACCACTCTCATAGCAGGTGGTCTCGGGGTGGGTGGCGGCGAACCGGCGCCCCGGCGCGGCAGAATGGGTGACATGGCAAAGGCCAAGCGTGCCGGAGGTGCCCATCCCGTCGTGGGGGACGGTGACGCCGACGTCTCGGAGGGCGGTGGCGGCCGGAGCCCGGTGGCGATGGTCGGCCTGGCGGTGGCGGCCATTTTCTTCATCTGGTTCGCAGTGGCGAACCTGAACAAGGTGAAGATCAACTTCTGGATCTACGACCGGTCCGAGCCGCTGATCCTCGTGATCCTCATCGCGGGCCTGCTCGGAGCGCTGATTGGTGCACTCCTGATGCGACACCGGACCCGGGGCACCTCCCAGGACTAGGAGCGACGCGATGAGGCCGAGGGCGCTGTCTGAGCTAGACCTGAGCGATGGGTAAAGGTCCCGTGTCCGCGTGCCGATCCGAGGTGTCGGGTTCTAAGCTGAACTTGGTGGCTACAGCAGTTCGGGCAGGGCAAATGGGACAAGTTCTCGTTGTCCGCGCCTGCCGGGCGTGCAAACATGGCGACCGGATGGATGTGGAGATCCCAGGGGGCAGTATCTAGTGCCGCTTTCCGACCACGAGCAGCGCATTCTCGCTGAGCTCGAGGAGTCGCTGGTTCGCCAGGACCCCGAGTTCGCCGAGCGGGTGCGATCCGAGACCGTGTATCGGCACGCGGGCCGCTACTGCAAGTGGGCCGCGGTGACCTTCGTCCTCGGCGTGGTGATCCTCGTGGCCTTCTATTCCAAGTCGGTCCTGGCGGGTTTCCTCGGCGTGGTCATCATGTTCGCCTCCGCCGTCTGGTTCGAGCGCAACCTGCGCCGTATGGGCAAGGCCGGTTGGCACGACATCCGGCGGGCCAAGGACGGCGACGCGGAACGTGACGGTGCGGCGCCGACCGGGATCGAGGGTGCGGTGAGCGATGCTCGTGACTGGTTCCGCTCGCGCTTCCATCGCCGGGAGGATTGACCTTCTGGTTGTGTGGTGGGCCCCGCCTTTGCCGGCGGGGCTTTTTCGCGTGCGGGGGTGGGTCCGGTTGTGTCCGGCGGGGTCGGGTCACGGGGTGCGCGCCGCATCGGTGTGCGCTCCGTAGTCTCTCGCTTCATGGCAGATCTGGCGCTGGCCGTCGACATCGGGGGCACCAAGCTGGCCTGTGGCCTGGTCACCGAGACCGGGACGCTGGTGCAGCGGGCCCAGGTGCCGACGGACGCGGCGTCGTCGTCGGGTGAGGTGCTCTGGTCCCACCTGGCCGGGATGGTCGGCGAAATGCTCGGCCAGGTGGGCGCGGGCTACCGCCTCACCGTCTGCGGCGTCGGTTGTGGGGGACCGATGAGCCCCGGCGGCGAAGAGGTGTCGCCGCTCAACATCACCGGCTGGCGTGGCTTTCCCCTGCGGCGCCGGATGGCCGATCTCACCGGCCTGCCGACGTATGTCGACAACGACGCCAAGGCGTTGGCGCTGGGCGAAGGGTGGGTCGGCGCCGCAAAGGGACATGACAATTTCATCGGCATGGTGGTGTCGACCGGCGTCGGCGGGGGAGTGGTTCTCGACGGGCGCCTGCTTTCGGGACGGCTGGGCAACGCCGGGCACGTCGGTCACGTGATCGTCGTGCCCGACGGGCGGGCGTGCCCGTGTGGCGGGCACGGTTGTCTCGAGGCCGAGGCGTCGGGCACCGCCATCGCCGCGATCACCGGGGGGCCGGCCGCGGAGGCGCCGGCCGAAGTGGTGGAGCGGACCGGCCGACTCGTCGGCCTGGCCATCGCTTCGGTGGTGAACCTCCTCGATCTGCCGCTGGCCGTCGTGTCCGGGTCGGTCGCGCTCGGGTTCGGGGATCCGTTCTTCGCGGCGGCGCAGGCCGAGATGGATGCGCGCTGCCGCCTCAAGTTCGCCCGCGGGGCGAGGGTGATCCCGGGTGGTCTGGGTGATGGCGGGCCGCTCATTGGCGCCGCCCGGGTGGGCTGGGCCGGGGTGGCCGGGGTGGCGTGCTGGGGCGTCCGGAGCGGTCGGGGGTGGGTTGGGGTGAGCGGCCGCAGCGGCGGGAGTGGCGGGTGGACCAGCCACGTCGGGGTGGTGCTCGGAGCGGTGCTGTCGCATCCCTCCCTCTGGGCGCCGGCGCTGGGTGCCGTGCGGCGCCTCGCTCGGCGCGGCTGGTGGCGCCGTGCGCCCTTCTTGCCCGTGCCGGGGGAGGCCTACTGGCACTTCCGGCTGGTCACGGCCTATGGGGGGGACGGGAGCGAGGGCGACCTCACCAAGGAAGACGTCGTCGCCTTCCTGCGGTGGTGTCAGAGGACCCGGCCTCGCGGCGGGTAGCCTCTCAGGCGTATGGAGCGGGTGCTCCTCCTTAATGCGACTTACGAGCCGCTTGCACTCGTTTCGGACCGTCGTGCTGTCGTACTCATGCTGGCGGGGCGAGCGGAGACGGTTGCAGTCCGCGAGGACTGCAGTGTGTTCCACTCCGCCCGCATCCAGATCGACGTTCCCTCGATCGTCCGTCTCACCCACATGGTGCGCATCCCTCGCTGGGCCCGGACACCTCCGGTGACCCGTCGTTCCGTGCTCCGGCGCGACGGGGGTCTGTGCGTCTACTGCTCGCAGCCGGCCGACACGATCGACCACGTCATTCCCCGCAGCCGCGGCGGAACGCACGAGTGGACCAACGTGGTGGCGGCGTGCAAGCGGGACAACCTCGAGAAGGCCGATCAGCTCCTCTCCGAACTGGGCTGGACGATGCGGGTGAAGCCGGCGCCGCCGGACGGGCATCTCTGGCGCCTGCGGCACCTCTCGGACGTCGACCCCTTGTGGGAGCCGTATCTGGCTGCGGCTTCCTGAGCGGGATTGCCTTCCCCCGGCGCGCCCGGCGCCTCCTCAGCCTTCTTCGACGTCGAACGTTTTCGCTCTGAGCCCCACCGGCTGGCCGTCGTCCAGGCGGCGGCGCGGCCCGACGCTCGTCCTCGGAAGCACGCAATCTCCGGACGTGGTCTCCGACGCGGCCGCCCTGGCGGCCGGGGTGGCGGTGGAGCGGCGCCGGGGTGGTGGTGGAGCGGTGCTGCTCCAGCCGGGCGACCACCTCTGGCTCGACGCCTGGATCCCGCGGGCCGATCCCTTGTGGCTGATGGACGTGGCGGTGGCGGCGGAGTGGGTGGGCTCCTGGTGGGCTGCGGCGCTGCTCGAGTGCGGAGTCGACGGGCTGCGCGTCCACACGGGCAAGTCGGAGCCAGGGCCTCTCGGTGACCTGGTGTGCTTCGCCGGGCGTGGTCCGGGAGAGGTGTTTGCCGGCTCGCGCAAGGTGGTCGGGCTCTCGCAGTGGCGGGCCCGGGAGGGCGCGCTGTTCTCTTCGTGTGTGTACACCCGCTGGGAGCCGGCTCCCCTGGCGGCGCTGCTGGTTGGCGCCGAGGGCGGGGGTCCCACCGACGGTGGCGGTGGGGGCGGCGTTTCTGGCGGGAGCGGCGATTTGGTCGATGCCCTGCGCGGCGTCGCCGTGGGGGTGGCCGACCTCCTGCCCGGGTGGAGGGGCGGCCTGACCCCGTTGCGCGATTCGCTGCTGCGCTTGTTCGCTCTGTTGGCCTAGCCGCCATCCGGGCGGTCCGGGTCGCCGCGCCGGCGTCACCCGAGCCTTCTGTCCTCGCCGGTCGGCCGGCATCGCTCTCACTCTGCCCGGCGATCCCTCGGCCCTGACGAGGCGGCGGGACCGGACTCGGTCGCGTCCCGCACCGTTCCGCTCCGCTTCATCGACTCGACCACGGCGGCGGGGCGCGGCGCGCCCCGGCTCAGGGGCGGCGGGGAAGGCGCTGCACGGGCGGCGCAGCGGCAGTGTTGCTTTTGGGTTGCAAATGGAGCGGAGTAGTTGTCTGGGTGGTGGAAAGGGGCGTAGAGTGGCGCGAAGTGGTGTAGAAGGGGCGCAAAAGGACGCAGATCAGGGAGCGTCGTGGGAGATACGGCTGGTGGCAGGGTTCGTTGGCAGATACGAGCATTCGCTCGACACGAAGGGCAGGGTGATCCTGCCGGCGAAGTTCCGTACCCACTTCGAGCACGGCGGGTTCCTGACGGAGCACTCCGAGGGCTGTATCGCCCTCTGGACCCTCGGGGAGTTCGAGCGGCAGATGGAGTCGATGCAGGAGCAGGCCGGGCAAGGACGGGCCGAGCGAAACCGAGCTCGAGTGTGGGCCTCGAGTTCGGCGGAGGTCGAGATCGATCGTCAGGGCCGGATGCCGATCCCTGGACATCTGCGGACCTTCGCCGGGCTGGAGAACGAGGTGCTCGTTCTCGGTGTCATCGACCGGGTCGAGCTGTGGAACCCGGCCGCCTGGGACGAGAAGGTGCAGCCCGAGGAGGGCTGGCTGCTCGGGGACGCAGGCAGGAACACGGCACCGACGACACGACAGACGCACACAGACAGACGCACACAGACAGGACGCACACAGACAGGAGGAACACTCAAGACAGCAGCCACGAGAACCCGAGTCGCAAGACACGTAGGACCATGTGCAGCTCCTCGACCGGTTAGTTCCTGGAGGACCACTCCACCCGCTTCCAGGCCGGTCGTTCGGATCTCCACCTCCCTCTCGACCTGCCGGCCGAGGGGCTGCAGATGGCCCACTCGTTCTCACACATTCCCGTGCTGCGCGACGAAGTGGTGTCGCTCTTTGCCTCGGCTGCCGGCAGGAACCGCTCGTCGACGCCACCGTCGGCGGAGGTGGACATTCGGAGGCAATCCTCGAGGCGTACCCGGCGCTGCGCGTGCTCGGCCTCGACCGTGATCCGGTGGCCCTCGAGGCCGCCCGGTCCCGTCTGATCTCGTTCGGGGACCGGATCACGCTGATCCGGTCCCCGTTCTCGGCCTTGTCGTCCGTGCTCGATGCGCACCCCGGGCTGGTACCGCTGTCGGGCGTGCTGTTCGATCTCGGCGTCAGCTCACCGCAACTGGACGAGGCAACACGAGGCTTCTCGTTCCGCTCCGACGGTCCGCTCGACATGCGGATGGACCAGTCGTCGGGCGTGGCGGCCGCCGAGCTGGTGAACGAGCCGCTCGGAGGCCGAGCTGGCCGCACTCTTCCGCGAGAACGGTGAGGGTCGCCTCTCCGGCCGCATCGCCCGGGCCGTGGTCGCCGCCCGGCCCATCACCTCGACCGCAACAACTCGCCGATGTGGTGGCTGCCGCCGTACCCGCGGCGGTTCGGCGCAAGGGACATCCGGCGCGCCGGGTGTTCCAGGCGCTCCGGATTGAGGTGAACGACGAGCTCGGTGAACTTGCTACCGCATTGCCGGTCGCTCTGTCGCTCGCTCGCCGTCGGCGGTGTGTGTGCCGTGATCAGCTACCACTCCGGTGAGGACCGCCTGACGAAGCAGACCTTCGCCGAGTTCGCCACGGGCGGCTGCGTCTGCCCGCCGGAGCTTCCCTGCGTGTGCGGCGCCGTCGCCCGCCACAGCCTCGTGTTCCGTGGCTCGCGCAAGGCGTCGGCGTCGGAGATTGCAGCGAACCGACGCTCGGAGAGCGCGCGGCTGCGCGCCATGGTCCGGACCGAGGCCGACTGATGGCCCCGCCCGCCGAATCTGCAGCACGGGCGCCGTCGCGCCGTCATGGCGCGACACACGCCACCCGGCCACGCCGTCCGTTCCTGCGCCTGGTCCGCGCCCGGGATGGCAAGCCCACCCGGAGGGGACTGGTCATCGAGATTGTCGCCCTCGTCTTGGTGCTGGGATCGCTCCTGGCCGTCGTGATCGGTCAGGCACTGCTCGCAAACGACCAAGTCCAAATGTCGGCGCTTCAGCACGAATTGACCCTGGAGCAGAGCTCGCACCGTGAGGCGGAGGTGCAGGTGGCCGACCTCGAGACCCCTCAGCGCATCGTCGGTGACGCAACCAAGGCCGGCATGATCCACCCGGCGCAGGTCATTGAACTGCCCTACGTGTCCCTGAAGGTGGCCATCGCGACGCCCAACGTGACGCCGGCACCTCCGGCGACGACCACGACGACGGCCCCACCGCAACGACCACCTCGACAACCACCGCATCCAGCACTTCCGCGAGCGGATCAACCACGCCATGACCGTCACGACGGGACGTGACGTTCGGCGCGCGCGCGCCGGAACAGCTCGCCAGGCCAGTGGACGAGGCGTCGGGTCGGCGACGCGAACATCCATGGCCAGGCCCACCGGCCAGCGGCGCGGTGCAGTGGCAAGTCCAGCTCGGCCCGTCGCTCGTCCGGCTCGCCCTGCGTCTCGCCCAGCCCGACCAGCCCGCCCCACTCGCCCCGATGAGCGGACCCGAACTACGGCGAAGGGTCGCCCCGCCCAGCGGCCGACGACGACCAAGCGTCCGAGCCAGGCCCGACCACATCGAGCGCCGGCGAAGTCGTCCCGCCAGCACGGAAGGTCGTGGGCCACCGGCACCTTCGTGCGGCGCGTCCGCCTCGTTCGCCTGATCCTGATCCTCGCCCTGGTGTTGATGATGGCCCGCCTGGTCCAGGTCCAGGTGCTGAAGGCCGGCGGCTACGAGGCAGCGGCACGGGGGGAGTCCTCCATCACGCTGTCTCTGCCGTCCTTGCGTGGTGGGATCTACGCGCGGGATGGCTCGCCGCTCGCACTGTCGGTGGCAACCGACGACGTGGTGGCCGACGACTACCAGGTCGCGCACCCGGTGCAGACGGCGCTCGCGCTCTCGCCCATGCTTGGCGTGCCGGCGGCGACGTTGGCCACGGAGCTGCACCGTCATTCGGGGTACGTGGTGTTGGCCAAGCAGCTCTCGACGTCGATTGGAGACAAGATCTCGAATGATGCCTTGCCGGGTATCACGCTGCTCAACGATGCCAAGCGAGTCGTGCCCAACGGCAACCTGGCCGCACCGGTCGTCGGAACCACCCATGCCGGGGGGCAGGGTGCGAGTGGGCTCGAGTACCAGTACAACACGCAGGAGGCCGGAACCCCGGCACGCGAGACCTACTTGGAATCACCGGCTGGGGTGACTCTGCCGCAGTCCCCGGTCACCAACCAGGTGGCGACCAAGCCCGGTACAGGGCTCGAGCTCACATTGGACAAACAGCTCCAGTACGAATCAGAGCAGGCGCTGGCCCAGGCCATCATCTCTTCGGACGCCACGAGCGGCACGGCAGTCGTCATGGACGTCAAGACGGGGCAGATCCTGTCCATGGCGAACCTGACGGCAAATCATCCGGGCGCCATCGGCGTGACACCGCCAGCCACGGCCACGCCTTCGGCCGGTGTGGTGTCGATCGGACCCAACGACGCCGTCAACGAAGCGTCGAGCAACCTCGCGGTGACCCAGCTGTACGAGCCCGGCTCGGTCTTCAAGCTGGTCACGTTCTCCGCCGCTTTGCAGAACGGATTGATCAACCCCAACACGGTTTTCACTGTGCCGGATCAGATTCAGCTGGATGGTTCGACCTTCCACGACGCCGAACCCCACCCGACCGAGCAGTTGACCGCGACGCAGATCCTGGCCCAGTCGTCGAACATCGGGACCGGGCTGATCGCCCAGGGAGTCGGGGAGAGCCGCCTGCTGAACCAGGTCAAGGCACTCGGATTCGGCCAGTCGACCGGGCTGGACTTCCCGGGTGAGTCACCAGGCCTCCTGGCCACCGCGGCCAACTGGGAACCGACCGACTACGTCTCTCTCCCGATCGGACAGGTCGACGCGGTGAGCGCGCTCCAGGTCCTCGACGCCTATAACGCCGTGGCCAACGGAGGGGTCTTCGTCGCCCCCAAGCTCGTCCAGGCCACCGTGAGTCCCTCGGGCACCATCACGCAGACCGCGCCGTCGGAAACCCACGAGGTGTTCTCGCCGTCGGTCGACGCCGAGCTCAACTCCATGCTCCAGCAAGTGGTCAACGCGGGACGGGGACCAGCGCCTCGGTGCCGGGGTACACGGTGGCGGGCAAGACGGGAACGGCCCAGATCCCGACCACCGGGCAGGACTCGTACGTGACAGGTGCCTACATGGCGTCCTTCGTCGGCTTCGCCCCAGCCGCCAACCCGACCTTTTCGATGATCGTGGTGCTGGACCGACCCACGCCGATCTTCGGTGGCACCGTGGCGGCTCCCGTCTTTTCTCAGATCATGAGCTACGCCCTGCACCAATGGGACATCCCGACGACGCCAGGCGCTCAGACGAGCACCGCTCCGGGCACCAGCACCGAGACGGCCAGCGCCCAGGCCCAGGACATCACGTGAGGCCTGGTCACATGGTCATTGCCACGGTGACGCAGAGCTGGCCGACGCATGCAACGCTGTCAGGTCGACCATGCCTACCGTGCCCATGAACCTCCTCTTCGACGATATTGCCGTGCTCGAGTCGGTGGGGGACCCGGCGACGGTGCTGGTCGGCGGGATCTCGCATGACAGCAGGCGGGTCAGGCCGGGCGACCTGTTCTGCTGCGTCCCGGGAATCGTGAGCGACGGACACGCCTTCGCCCTCGACGCCGTGGAGCGCGGCGCCGTCGGCCTCCTGTGCGAACACTTCATCCCCGAACTTCGCAGCCGTGACGTCGTGCAGAGTCGGGTCGCTCCGGGCACCATGCGCTCCGCCATGGCGCGACTAGCCGCTGCCTTCTACGAGTTTCCTTCCCGCTATCTGCTGATGGTCGGAGTGACCGGCACGAACGGGAAGACCACCGTCACCCAGATCCTCGGTGACGTCCTCGCGGCCACCGGATTCCCGACCGACGTCATGGGAACGCTCTCGGGCGCGCGCACCACGCCAGAAGCCACGGAGTTGCAGCGCGTCTTGGCCGACGTGCGCGATCGTCAGCGGGCCGACGGGCAGCGTCATGCCGTCGCGATGGAGGTCTCGAGTCACGCCCTGGTGCAGTCGCGGGTAGAGGGGATCCATTTCGACGTAGCCGTCTTCACGAACCTGAGCCACGACCATCTCGACTACCACCGCACGATGGACGAGTATTTCGAGGCGAAGGCGAGACTCTTCTCGCCCAACCACGCGCTGCGCGCGGTCATCAACGCCGACGACCCGTGGGGGATGCGGCTCCTCGAGCGCGTGCGGATCCCGGCCGTGGCGGTGCACCGCTCCTCTGCCTCCGACGTCGTCCTTGCTCCAGGTCGGACGGAGTTCACCTGGCGTGGTCGCCGCGTTCGCACCGCGTTGACCGGAGCGGTCAACGTCGACAACGCGTTGCTGGCGGCGGAGACCGCGGTGGCGCTCGAAATCGACGCTGATGCCGTCGCCGGCCGCGCTGAGCGCGGTCTCCCCGGTGGCTGGACGCCTGCAGGTGATCGCGGCGCCGGGACGTCATGGCGAGACTGACCGCCCGCCCTTCACGGTCTTCGTGGACTACGCCCACACACCGGCCGGGCTCGAGGTGGTGCTGGGTGAGGCCCGGACCCTGGGTCGCGGTGGACGGGTCCTGAGTGTCTTCGGCTGTGGTGGAGATCGCGATCGGGCCAAGCGTCCATTGATGGGCGAAGCGGCCGTTCGCCTCTCCGACATTGCCGTTCTGACCTCGGACAATCCTCGTGATGAGGATCCCGGTGCCATCATCGAGGACGTGGTGCATGGAATTCCCGAGGGAAGAGACAACAAGAGCCTCGTCGTCGAGCCCGATCGGCGTGTGGCAATTCGCCGCGTCCTCGACTTGGCGCGTCCCGGTGACGTCGTGGTCATCGCCGGGAAGGGACACGAGGACTACCAGGAGATCGCGGGGAAGCGGTTGCCCTTCGACGACGCCGTCGAAGCTCGGGCAGCGCTGTCAGCCCGCTACGGGACGGATCCCTCGACCTGGGGTGCCACCGCGGTGTCGGCGCCAGCCGGCAGCTCGCAGCCCGAGGGCTAGGCCGCGTGCTCGGTCTACTCGTTTCGGGCGGAGTCGCGCTGCTGGTCTCCATCCTTCTCACCCCGGTCCTCATCCGATATTTCCGGAACCGGGAGATCGGTCAGCACATCCGCGAAGACGGTCCCGCCTCGCACAGCGTCAAGGCCGGGACGCCCACAATGGGTGGCATCGCGATCGTCGCCGGCACCGTCCTCGGGTACGCCGCCGGCCACATCGACACGCAGGTCCGGTTTTCGCGGACCGGCTACCTGACGGTCGGTGTGGTCGTCGCCTTCAGCTTGATCGGGTACCTCGACGACTACATCAAGGTGCACCGGCGCCGCAGTCTCGGTTTGAACAAGCGCGCCAAATCGGGCGCCCAACTGGCCTGCGCCATCGTGTTCGCCGAACTTGCGGTGCACTGGGCCCACACGTCGACCGCACTCTCCTTCACCAGGGCGCAACCGATCGGGATCAATCTCGGATCAGTCGGTTGGGTCATCTTCGCCGTCCTCGTGCTGGTCGGTACCTCGAATGCCGTGAACATCACCGACGGGGTGGACGGGTTGGCTGCCGGTTCGGGGACGTTCTGCTTCGCCGTCCTCTCCATCATGGGGTACTGGATCTTCCGCCACGAATCCATCTACCACGTGCTCCCGGCCTCGGCGATCGACCTGGCCCTGGTTTCGGTCGCACTCGCCGGTGCATGCATCGGCTTCCTGTGGTGGAACGCCGCGCCGGCGAAGATCATCATGGGCGACACGGGCTCTTTGGGCATCGGGGCCGGGCTGGCGGCGATCTGCCTCCTGTTGAACCTCGACCTCCTCCTGCTCATCATCGGCGGCCTCTTCGTGATGGAGACGCTGTCGGTGATCATGCAGGTCATCAGCTTCCGGGTCTTCCACCGCCGCATCTTCCGCATGGCGCCCATTCACCACCATTTCGAGCTGGCCGGCTGGCCCGAGACGACGGTGATCGTTCGCTTCTGGATCCTCGGCGGGCTCTTCTGCGCCCTCGGTCTCGGCATCTTCTACGCCGACTTCTTGACGGTGGCGAAATTCACATGACCCTCCGCCACTTCGCGCCCGCCGTGCGACAGACTTGCGGGATGCAACGGGTGTCGGACCGTGCAGTGGGGCGCGCCCGCGTGGTGCCCGGGAGGCGCTCGTGACGCCACCGACGGCAACCGCGACCACGAGCGTGTCGCGCCCCGTCCGTCAGGTCCGGCGGGCTCCCTCACCCGCCTCGGGTTCATCGACCGGGACGGGGACGGGCATTCGCATCGCCGGCCGGCAGATCTCCATCTCCACCTTCCTCCTGGTCGATGTCGGACTCCTCTGCGTCATCGGGCTCATCATGGTGGGGTCGGCGTCCACCGTGATCTCCATCGACACCTACGGGACGCCCTGGGCCATCTTCATCCGGGAAGTCATGTGGATGGCCATCGGCGCCATCGTGCTCTGGCTCGCGGTCCGGTTCGACTACCACAAGCTCCGGCGCGTGAGCCCGGTGCTTCTCCTGGTGACCTTCGCCCTCCTGTTCGTGGTGCTGGTGCCCGGCCTCGGTGTCCACGTCCAGGGCTCCAGCCGCTGGGTCGGTTTCGGCCAGCTGCGTCTCCAGCCCTCGGAGCTGATGAAGCTGGCCCTCACTATCTTCGCGGCCGACTTCATCACGAGGCGCCTCGACCAGGACTCGACCGACCGCCGGATCATCGGACCTGTCCTCCTGGTCACCGGTGCGGCCTGCGTGCTGATCCTTGCCCAGCCCGACATGGGGACGGCGATGGTCCTCGGGGTCATCGCGCTCGCCCTGCTCTTCGTCTCCGGTGTGCGACTGGGCCCGGTCATGAAGGTCATGGGAGCCCTCGTGGTCCTGGCCGTCATTGTGGGACTGTCGTCGCCGTACCGGCGCGCCCGGCTTCTCTCTTTCGTGGATCCGTCGGCCCACGGGTCGAGTTCGGGCTATCAGGTCGTTCAGTCGTTGATCGGGTTGGGATCGGGCCACCTGTTCGGGACCGGCATCGGCGGCGGTCAGGCGCAGTGGGGTTATCTGCCCAACGCGCACACCGACTTCATCTTCTCGGTCATCGGCGAACAGTTGGGCATCGTGGGCGCACTCTTCGTCCTCTTCCTCTTGGCCGGCTTCATCTGGCTCGGCATCAGGACGGCCACCCGTTCACGGGATCATTTCGGGGCCCTGCTCGCCCTTGGACTCGTCGCGTGGGTGGCTGCGGAGACCGTGATCAACATCGGGGCCGTGGTCGGTCTCCTGCCGGTGACGGGCATCCCGCTCCCGTTCATCTCCTTTGGTGGATCCTCGCTCGTCATCACCATGGCGGCGGCCGGCATCCTCATCAACGTCGCCCGCCAAGCCGAGCGCGGACATACCCTCCGGGCGTTACCCGGCCCGGCCTCGAGTGCACACCCGAACCGACGCGGGTCGGCCGGTCGGGTGTCCCGCGTCGGCCGGGGTCGGTGAGCGCCCGGCGCGGAGCCGTGATCGCGGGCGGTGGCACCGGCGGGCACGTCGTTCCCTCCCTCGAAATCGCACGAGCCCTGGTGCGCCGGGGACACGACCCTCAGGCGATCGAGCTCTACGGGTCGCGTCGTGGCCAGGAGGCGACGACGTGGCCGAAGCTGGAGTTCCCCTACACCCTCCTGCCGGGGCGCGGGATCCGACGCAGCCTTGCCCCAAGGTCGGTGCTAGCCAACATCGGCGCCGTCGCCGGGCTGTTCTGGGCCTGCCTGCGGGCTCTGGTGTCGTTTGCCTTCCGACGTCCACGCGTCGTGGTGATCGTCGGCGGCTATGCCAGCTTTCCGGCCGGCCTGGCGGCGGTGATCACCCGCATGCCGCTGGTCTCCATGACCACGGACGCGGTGCCGGGAGCCGTCAACGGCCTCCTTGGACGGTTCGCGGCGGCCAACGCTGTTGCCTTCCCCGGTACCGAGCTGCCACGGGCCCACGTCACCGGGACGCCGGTGCGCAGCGAACTGGCCTCACTCGACCGCACGCCCGAGGGCCAGGCGGTGGGTCGGGCCGCGCTGGGCCTGCCAGTTGACCGTCCCACCGTGGCCGCTTTCGGCGGCTCGCTCGGGGCCCGACGAATCAATCGCGCCGTGGCTGACGTCGCCCGGACCTGGCGCGACGGGTCGGGGGAGACCCGCTCGCTCTACCACGTCACTGGTCGGCGGGACTACGACGAGTTCGCTCATGGCGATGCCCGAAGAGGGAAGCCGGCGGAGCGACGACGGACCTCTGTACTACCGGGTCGTTCCGTTCGAGGACCACATGGCCGAGCTCTACACCGGTGCGGACGTCTGCGTCACGAGAGCGGGGGCCATGACGGTGGCCGAGCTGCTCATCGCCGGGGTGCCTGCCATTCTCGTCCCGCTTCCAGGCGCTCCCCGTGACCACCAAACCAAGAACGCCGAGGCGCTGGTCCGGATCGGCGCCGCCGTGCACGTGCCCGACCCCGAATGTGACGGCCGCCGCCTCGCGGAGGAGCTCGAGACGCTGCTTTCCGATCCGGCCCGCCTCCAAGCAATGCGCGACGCGGCGCAGGGGCTCAGCCACCCCGACGCCGCCGCCCGGGTGGCCGAGCTGGTCGATGCCAATGCCCGCTGAAGATCACGTGACCGGGAGCGGAACAAGGGGAGCCGACCACGCTCGACCTGTTGGCGCCCCGACGCATCCACATCATCGGGATCGGCGGGGCCGGGATGAGCGCCATCGCCATTGTGCTCCGGGCCATGGGTCACCACGTCTCGGGGTCGGACCTGCGGGATTCGCCCGTGGCCGAGCGCCTTCGTTCCCAGGGCATCTCTGTGGCGATCGGTCACCGGGCAGAGAACGTCGGGTGATGCCGACGCCGTCACGTATTCGCCGGCGGTGCAGCCCGGAAACGTCGAACTGGTCGAGGCCCGGGCCAAGGGCATCACGGTCGCTCCCCGTTCGGTCATGCTGGCTGCGATCTGCGCCACACGCCGGTGCCTGGCGGTGGCCGGCACGCACGGGAAGACGACGACGGCCTCCATGCTCTCGCTGATCCTCGTCGAGGCGGGCCTCCGTCCCTCGTTCGTCATCGGCGCCGACGTCAACGAAATCGGGACCAACGCCGTGTGGGACACGGGCGACTGGTTGGTGGTCGAGGCCGACGAGAGCTACGGGACCTTCCGGGCCATCCGTCCCGATGTGGCCGTTCTGACCAATGTGGAGCCCGATCACCTCGACTACTACGGCACGTTCGACGAACTGCGGACCGCCTTTTCCGAGTTCGTCGGTGCGGCGACGGAGGGAGCCGTCGTCTGTGCGGACGACGCCGAGGCGGCGGCCATCGGGCGGGCACATGGCGCCATCACGGTCGGCTCCTCGGGTGGGGCCACCTACGCCATGACCGACCTCGAGCTGGCCCGCAGTTCGGTGTCCTTCAGCCTGGTGGGACCGGATGGCACGCTGGGCCGTCATCGACATCGGCGTGCCCGGCCTGCACAACGCCCGCAACGCGGCGGTCGCCGTGGTGGCCGCCCTTCAGGCCGGGGCACCGTTCGAGGCGGCCCAGGCCGCGCTGGCCCGATTTGCCGGGGTCACCCGGCGCTTCGAGTTCCGGGGGGAAGCGGGCGGGGTCACGTTCGTCGACGACTACGCCCACCTGCCGACCGAGGTCCGGGCCGCCCTGGCCACCGCACGGACCGGCGGCTGGTCGCGCATCGTGGCCGTCTTCCAGCCGCACCGCTTCTCGCGCACGGCCGCGTTGGCCTCCGAGTTCGGTCCGGCATTCGCCGACGCCGACGTGCTGGTCGTGACCGACATCTACAGCGCGGGCGAGCCGCCGGTGCCCGGGGTCTCCGGCCGCTTGGTGGCCGATGCCGTGCGTGCCGCAGATCCTCGCTTGCCGGTCGTCTACGCCCCGGCCTGGGAGCAGCTGCGCGACGCCGTGGCCGAGATCCTGCAGCCGGGCGATCTCTGCTTGACCCTGGGCGCGGGCGACCTCACGTCGTTGCCCGACGTGCTGCTCGATTCGCCGTCGTGGTGACGGCGTCCACGGTGCTCGACGCCCTGGCCGACGCGCTCGGCCCGCGAGCGGTGCGCGACGAGCCGCTCGGACCGATGACCACCTACGGGGTCGGCGGCCCGGCGGCGCTCTTCGCCGAGGTGGAGGGACCCGACGACCTCGAGGCGGTCCGGACGGCCTGCCGTGGCGTGGGCGGTGCCGCAGGAGCGGATCGGCGCGACGGTCGCCGTCTTCGTGATCGGCCGCGGGTCGAACCTGTTGGTGGCCGACGCCGGCTTCGACGGGTTGGTCCTGCGGCTCGGCTCCGGCTTCGCCGGCCTCGCGTTGCCGGAGCCCGGCGCACTCGAGCGGGCACTCGACGCCGGCGCCGACGTCCGGCCCACCGTGCGAGCCGGTGCGGCCCTGTCCCTGCCCGTTCTGGCCCGGCGGGTGGCCGACGCCGGGTGGTCGGGGCTCTCGTGGGCCGTCGGGGTACCTGGCTCGGTGGGCGGTGCCGTGCGCATGAACGCCGGGGGCCACGGCTCGGACATGGCGGCCTGCCTCGTCCGGTACCGCTGGCTCGATCTGCTGGGCGACGGACGGCGGCGTCGACGGTGTCGCCCGTCTCGACTACGGCTACCGGCGCTCGACCATCGCGCTCGTCCCAGGTCGTCCTCGAGGCTGAGCTCGCGGTCGCGCCGCGGTTCGGCCGAAGAGGAGCGGGCCAGCGTCAGCGAGATCGTGCGCGTGGCGCCGGGAACACCAACCGGGTGGTTCCAACGCCGGCTCGGTCTTCACGAACCCCGAGGGCGACTCGGCCGGCCGTCTGATCGAGGCGGCCGGGCTGAAGGGTTTCCGACTCGGGCACGGCGCAGGTGTCGGAGAAGCACGCCAACTTCATTCAGGCCGACAAGGGTGGGCGGGCCGACGACGTGCGATGCCCTCATGGAGCACGTCGCGCGGTCGTGCGGGATCGGAGCGGCGTCGATCTGCAGGCGGAGGTCCGCCTGTTGGGCTTCGACGCCGGGAAGACTGGGCCGGTGGGTCGGACGGAGGACGGAGACCGGTGACACCGCCCGTCGCGGAGAAGACGCGCCCGAGCGGCCAGCGCCGGACCGGGAGCCGCATCGACCCGCGCATCTCGGCCCGCCGGACCGCGGTGCATCCGCCAGCAGGGACGCCGCCGCCTGCACGTCCTCGGTCGGGGCCCTGGTCGTGGTCCTCCTGCTCGTCGGGGCCTGGTTCCTCCTGCACTCACCGCTGTTCTCGGCCCGAAGCATCACGCGTGACCGGCGACGTCCACGAATCGGCGGCGCAGGTCGTCGCCGCGGCCGGCCTGGCCAACCACCCACCCCTGCTCGACGTGAACGGGGGAGCGGCGGCCGCGGCGATCGAGCGGCTGCCCTGGGTCAGCTCGGCCACGGTCCACGTCTCGTGGCCCGACGGGGTGCACATCGCGGTCACCGAGGAGATCCCCACACTGGTGATCGGCGGCGCCGGGGAGCACGTGGGCGGTGTTGAGCGCGGACGGCCGGGTGCTCGAGGTGGTGCCGGGCGCCCGGCCTCCCGGGCTGCTCCTCGTGACCGTGCCCGTGGCACCCGGTGCGCCCGGGATCGACTGCTGTCGCGCCAAGGACGCCGCCGGCCTCAAGGTGGCCACCACCTTGCCCCCGTCCTTCTCGGCGCAGGTGACCGCGGTGACGGTCGAGCCCGGCGGATGGGTGCAGCTGTCCATGACGACGCCGATCGCGGTGAACATCGGCTCCGCCACGCAGTTGACCGCCAAGTACGAGGACGTATCGGCCGTTCTCGCCGGTGCAACCCTCCATGCGGGAGACGTCATCGACGTCAGTGTCCCCGACGCGGTAACGGTGACGCCAGGGTGATGCCTTATGCTTGACCTGCCCGAACGCCCCCCGTATGGTGGGGCCACGTTGCCGCACTGTGAACTTCAACCTTCCCCAAAGGTTCAGGGATTGGTCGCTGGTCGCACGTCCCCGGCAGCGCGGGGCGGGACCTATCAGCGAGCAGCCGGTCGGCGATCGACCCGGAGACGAGGGAGTTCATGACGACCGTGCCATCCCAGGGGAACTACCTGGCAGTGATCAAGGTGGTCGGGGTCGGCGGAGGGGGAGTCAACGCCGTCAACCGCATGATCGACTCGGGGTTGCGCAACGTCGAATTCATCGCGGCCAACACCGACGCCCAGGCGCTGCTCATGAGCGACGCCGACCTCAAGCTCGACATCGGTCGCCAGCTCACCCGGGGCCTGGGTGCGGGGAGTGATCCCGAGGTCGGGCGCCAGGCGGCCGAGGAGCACCGGGCCGACATCGAGGAGGCCCTCCAGGGCTCCGACATGGTCTTCATCACGGCCGGCGAGGGCGGCGGGACCGGGACCGGCGCCGCGCCCGTGGTGGCCGAGGTCGCCAAGGGTCTGGGCGCCCTGACCATCGGCGTCGTCACCCGGCCCTTCACCTTCGAGGGTCGGCGCCGGGCCATGCAGGCCGAGAAGGGCATCCAGATCCTCAAGGAGAAGGTCGACACCCTCATCGTCATCCCCAACGACCGCCTGCTCACCGTCTCCAACGACAAGACCAGCATGCTCAACGCCTTCAAAATGGCCGACGAGGTGCTCATGCAGGGTGTGCGGGGCATCACCGATCTCATCACGGTGCCCGGGACTGATCAACACCGACTTCGCCGACGTGAAGATGGTCATGGTCAACGCCGGGACCGCCATCATGGGGATCGGATCGTCCATCGGCGACGGCCGGGCCGCCAACGCCGCCCGCGCCGCCATCACCTCGCCACTGCTCGAAGCGTCCATCGAAGGGGCCCGCGGGATCCTGCTCAACATCGCCGGCGGCTCCGACCTGGGCCTGTTCGAGGTCAACGAGGCGGCGGAGATCATCCACTCGGTGGCCCATCCCGACGCCAACATCATCTTCGGTGCGGTGATCGACGACACCATGGGCGACGAGGTTCGGGTGACGGTCATCGCCGCCGGCTTCGAACGCTGGGAAGAGGGCGCGTCCGCCCAAGGGTGCCGACCGGGTGGCATCGATCTTCGACACGCCCGAACCGGTGGACATCTTCGCCGACGCCACGGGCGAGGAAGAAGAGTTCGACCTCGGCGACGACGATTTCGACGTCCCCTCCTTCCTGCGCTAGCGACGAGGTCGCGTCGAGGCTGGAGGCTCTCCGGGCGCGCATCGAGCGGGCCGGGGGAGACCCCGAGCGCATCCGGGTCGTCGGCGTCACCAAAGGCTTCGGACCCGACGCCGTCGACGGCCGCCCTCGGGGCCGGGCTGCGCGACATCGGCGAGAACTACGCGGGCGAGCTGGTCGAGAAGGCAGCGGCTGCGTCAGCGCCGGCCGAGGATCGCGGCGGCCCACGCCGTGCTGGCACTTTCTCGGGCGCGGTCCAGCGCAACAAGGTGGCCGAGCTCGCCCCCATCGTCGGGGTCTGGCAGAGCGTCGCCCGCGTCGTCGAGGGGGAGCGGATCGCCCGTTTCGCGCCCGGCGCACGCCGTCATGGTGCAGGTCGACACGACGGGCTGCCGGGCCGCAACGGCTGCCCGCCCGACGAGGTGGCCGACCGTGGTGCACGGGCTCCGCTCGCTCGACCTGGACGTGGTCGGGCTGATGACGGTGGCCGCGCCCGGTCCGGCCGAGGTGGCGCGTGCGTCGTTCGAGTCGGTCGGCCGCCTGGCCGACGATCTCGGCCTCGAGGAGCGCTCCATGGGCATGAGCGACGACCTCGAAGCGGCCGTGGCGGCCGGCACCACCATGGTGCGAATCGGGAGGGCCCTCTTCGGCGAGCGGCCGCCGCGCCACGCCGAAGGTGCTGCGTAATGGGGGTGTTGCTGGCTCCCTGCCCCCCTGGCGAGCAGGCACTACGCTGTGCCGGGACAGGAGAAGGCATGTCACCCTCGTTCATGAAGAAGACCATGGTGTATCTCGGCCTGCTCGATGACGAGTACGACGAGTACGACGACCTCGAGGACCGGGCCCCGCGTGGTTTCTCGGCCGCCACCAGCCGGGTCGAGCCCCGCGCCCCCGAATACGACCAGGGCGGCGGCGCCGAAGAGTTCAGCGGCGGGATGAGCCGGGTTCGCACCATCCCTCGCGAATCGGCCGTTCCGGCCCAGCCCAAGGCCGCTCCGACCAGCGTCACGCCCCGGCCGACCCCGGTTCGGGCCATGCCGTCCGACACCACCATCACCCCGTCGGCCCCACCGCCGTTGGCGACGGCGTCGGCCCGGGTGCACGTGGTCGCCCCCTCGCGCTTCGGCGACGCCAAGGAGATCGCCGACCGCCTCAAGGACAGCCGGCCCGTCATCGTGAACCTCCAGATGGCAGATCGCGACCTGCAGCGTCGGATGATCGACTTCTGCAGCGGCGTGACCTACGCCCTGAGCGGCGAGATGGAGAAGGTGGCCGACCAGGTCTTCCTGCTGGCGCCGACCAACGTGAAGGTCTCCGACGAGGAGAGACAGCGCCTGGCAGACCGCGGTTTTGGCCGGGACTGACCCCAGTACCCTGAGGGGCTGGTGAACATCTTCTACATACTGGGGTTGCTGATCCTCATCTACATGTGGGCGATCATGTTCCCTTACGCGCATCCTGAGCTGGTTCCGGATTCAGCCCGGTACGACCCTGGCCAGGGTCCAGTACTTCCTCTACCGGGCGGTCGACCCGGTGCTGCGCCCGGTGCGACGGGTCGTCAAGCCGATGGGGGGTCTCGACTGGTCGTTTCTGATCGTGATTCTGGTCGGCAACATCCTCGTTGTTCCAGGTCTCTGTGGCGCTGAAAACCATGCCTGGACCGCCAGGAAGGGATAGCTAAGCTTGGGCTCCATGGACAATTCGCAAGCTCCCGCATCGATTCTCGACACCCTGCGCACGGTCGAGTTCCGCCTTGGCCTCAAGGGCTACAACGTCGATGAGGTGGACGAGTACCTGGACCGCGCGGCCCAGGAGGCGGAAGGACTCCAAGAACACGTCCGTCAGCTGAACGAGCGACTCCGCCAGGCGAGCGAGCGCATCTCACAGCTCGAGCGCGAGAAGCGCGCCGCTCCGGTGGTGGCCGAGGCGAGCGAGGAGCCGGCGCGCCGCGGCTGCGGCACCTGCGGCAAGTGACACGGCGCTGAGCGACGAGACGCTGCAGCGCACCCTGTTGCTGGCGCAGAAGTTCGTCGACCAGACCAAGCGGGAGAGCGAGGCCGAGGCCGCCGCCATCATCTCCCAGGCCGAGGAGACGGCCCGCGGGTTCGATCGCAGCGGCCGAGGCCACCGCGGCGCAGATGCAGGCCGAGTCGAACAAGAAGCTGCGCGACGAGGTGACCCGGCTGGAGTCCACCCGGACCGAGTTGGCCACCGACGTCGAGAGCATGGCGCGTCACCTCGAGTCTGAGCGCAACCGTCTGCGCGGAGCACTGAGCGACATCCTCAAGTGGGTCGACGAGAACGTGCAGCCGGCGAACTCGCTCATGGGCGTCCGGCCCAAGGCGGCCGCGCTCGGCCTCGGGCGGGGGAGAGGCCGGGGACCCGGCCGGCGCCGGTGCCGAGCTGCCGCCGGCGGACGACGGTCCGCCCACCTTGAACCTGCAGAGTGCCTCGGGCGCCGCCATTTCGGGAGCGCCCAACTCGCTCTGAGCCCGCCCTCGCGGGGGACCGTCGTGTTGCCCCTGTCGGTGCGGTCCTGTATGGTCACCCGCTCCCACGGCGCGGTCGTCGTCTGGGATGCCTGCCGCCGCGCGTGGTTCGAAGGAGGGCGGAATGACCCCAGCCAGCAAAAGCACCCAGGTCAAGCGGGTGTCGGGGTCGCGAACAAGCTCGTCCGCGGCGGGCGGGAAGAAATCCGCCTCCCCGCAAGGTTGGAGCATCGACGGCCAAGAGATCAGTTCTCTCAAAAAAGAAAGCAGTCCCTGTGGTGAAGAAGGCCCCCAGCACGACCACGATCAAGAAGGCCGCGCCGACGGCGAAGAAGGCGGGATCCGTGGCCACCAAGAAGGCTCCTGCGGCTACGGCCAAGAAGGCGCCTGCGGCCACGGCCAAGAAGGCTCCGCCGGCGGCCCGGCCAAGAAGGCCGCGGCGGCTCCGGCCAAGAAGGCGCACCACCGCCGCCAAGAAGGCTGCAGCCGACAAGGCTCCGGCCAAGAAGGCGGCGGCGGAGAAGGCCCCGGCCAAGAAGGTGGCGGCCAGCGGCAACGGCGCCGCTCCGGTGACGGCCGCGCCCCGCACCACCTTCACGCCGAAGCCGAAGCCCCCGGCGCCGGTGCGACCGAAGACCGGTCCCTACGCCAAGGACATCAAGTTCCTCGATGAAGTGCGCGAGCTGCTGAACGAGGAGCGTGCCATCTACCAGGAGCAGGCGACGTCGCTCCGCGCCGAGGCCGACTCGCTGGCCCTCGAGCGCGAGCCCGGCGACGTGCAGTTCGACGAGGAGTCGGGTGAGGGTGGAACGGTGACGGTGGACCGGGAGCGCAACCTGGCCCTGTCTGGTCAGGCCACGCTGGCGGTCGAGGAGATCGACGACGCGCGTCAAGCGCATCGACGACAAGACCTACGGCTACTGCGAGCGCTGCTACCAGCCGATCCCCAAGCCCGCGGCTGCGGGCCCTGCCCTACGCGCGGCTCTGTGTGGCCTGCAAGAGCGGGGGCTTGTCGCGTCGCTGACCCGAATCCGGGTACTGGCGTTCGCCATCGCAGCAGTCGTGGTGGTCGCCGACCTGGTGACCACGTCGCTCGCCGTTCGCCACATCCATGAGGTGAGCCACGTCTGGGGCCCCTTTGGGCTGGCCCTGACCTTCAACTCGGGTTTCGCCTTCAGCCTCTTCAGCGGCCAGGCCGCGGCGATCACGGTGCTGCTCTGCATCGGCGTCGTCATCCTCGCCGTGGTGGTTTCCCGGGTGCGCACCGTGCCACTCGCCGTCGGCGCGGGGCTGGTACTCGGCGGCGCGCTGGGCAACCTGGCCGAGCGCATCTTCGGGGGCCACGGGGGACAGGTGCCCGACTTCGTGACGCTCGACTACTGGCCGACCTTCAACCTGGCCGACGCCTGCGTGACCGTGGGCATCATCATCGTGATTGCCTGCCTGCTCTTCGGGCGCCCCGCACGGCACCCTGCGCACAGCAGCGGGCCGCCGACCCGTTGCCCAGCCGACCTCGGAGAGCGGAGACACAGTGACGGGCGACGGCGAGGACGACCAGACCCACGGCCGACGACACCGACACCGACACGGACGCCGCAGCCGACATCGTCACCACCGAAGTCCCCGCGCTGATGGCCGGCATGCGGCTCGACCGCGCCGTCTCCATGCTGGCCAACGTCTCGCGCTCCAGCGCGGCCGAGCTGGTCGGCGCCGGCCGGGTGCTGGTCGACGGCGCGCCCGCCCTGCACGGCAAGGAGCTCGCTGCACGAGGGCTCCGAACTCACCGTCCACCTCCGCCCGCCCGGCGACGAGCGCGGTGGCGCCCGAGGCGGGCGTCACTCTTCGAAGTCGTCCACGCCGACGCCGACGTCGTCGTCGTCGACAAGCCGGCCGGACTCGTCGTCCATCCCGGTGCCGGCCACACCGAAGGCACCCTGGTCGGCGGCCTCCTGGTCGCGCTTTCCCGACCTGGCGCTGCTCGTCGCCGAGGGCGTCTGCCCGCCGGACCGTCCGGGCATCGTGCACCGGCTCGACAAGGGCACCTCGGGACTCCTGGCCGTGGCCCGCACGGCCGAGGCCTACGGCGCCCTCGTCGAGCAGCTCGCCACCCGCACCATGGAGCGCCGTTACCTGGCCCTGGTCGAGGGCGCGGTGGCCGACGACCGGGGGGAGGTCGAGGCGCCCATCGGCCGTTCGACGCGCACCCCGACCAAAATGGCCGTCACGGCCGCCGGCAAGCCGGCCCGGACCGACCTACACCGTGCGCGAGCGCCGGCCGGCGACGAGCACGACGGGGCCAACGACCCTGCTCGAGCTCGCCCTCCAAAGCGGACGCACCCACCAGATACGCGTCCACATGGCCGCCATCGGCCACCCCGTCGTGGGGGACGCCCGCTACGGGACGGCGGACAAGCGCCTGGGCGCGGGCCGCTTCTTCCTGCACGCGTACAGGTTGGCCTTCGACCCATCCCCGAACGGGGGAGCGCCTGGAGTTCACGTCGCCGCTACCGAGCGACCTGGAGGAGTACCTGGCCGGCTAAGCGGCCTGGTGCAGGCCGACCACGTCGACGTCGCTCGAAAGGGCGGCGAGCGCCTCTTCCTCGGCTCGACGCACCCGGCGCACACCGACACCGAGACGCTCGGCCGTCGACTGCAGCGACGCCGGGGAGTCCCCGTCGAAGCCGAAGCGCAGTCGCAGCACGTCGCGCTGGAGGTCGGGCAGACGCTCGACTGCCTCGCGCACCTGCTCGTAGACCATCGTCTCCTCGACGTCGCTGGAGAAGTCGCTGTCGTCCGGCGCCACCAGCTCACCGAGGGTGGTCGACGACTCCAGGGCGGCCGGCTGGTCCAGCGACGCCGTCACCCGGGCCACGTCCTCGAGCGACTCGCGCTCGTCGGCCGTCATGCCCGTGGCCTCGTCGAGCTCTTCCACGGTCGGGCGCACGCCCGAGCGTGGTGGCCAGTTCGGCCTTGGTGAGCTCGAGCCGCTGGATCTGCTCACCCACCTCGAGGGGAATGCGGATGGTGCGGCCGTGCTGCTGGACGGCACGCTGGAGCGCCTGGCGAATCCACCAGGTGGCGTAGGTCGAGAAGCGGAAACCCCGCTCCCAGTCGAACTTGTCGACCGCACGCATCAGGCCGAAGGTGCCCTCCTGGACCAGGTCCGCCATGTCGACGCCCCGATCCTGGTAGCGCCGGGCCCAGTGCACGACCAGTCGCAGGTTGGCGGCCACCATCTGCTTCCGGGCCGCGTCGTCTCCGGCCGCGACCCGCTTGGCCAATTCGACCTGCTGCTCGTGGTCCGGCATTGGGAACTGGTCGAGGTCACGCAACATCAATCCCAGCGTGTCCGACGTGCTCACCGCGCTCTTCATTCTCGCTCCAGACGTTTCGTCGCTCGCTCTCTAGTCATACGTTCCCGGTATCGACCAGGATCAACCTGGTTCTGGCGTTTACAACACCGGATGTTCCTCGGATCATTCCAGGCGGATGTTCGGGGCCGAAGTTGCGCCCCGAAGCCGGCCCGTGCTGGTCTTGCGGCCCATGCCGCCCCGGTTGGTCCTGCTCAGACACGGCGCCACCGAATGGTCACAAAGTGGTCAACACACGGGACGCACGGACATTCCCCTCGTTCCTGCGGGCGAGCGCCAGGCCGAGGCCGTCGGGAGCCCTGCTCCGCGGCTACGGCTTCACAGAATTCGCCCAGGTGCTCACCAGCCCCCTCCTGCGGGCGTGTGAGACCTGCGCCCTGGCCGGGTTCGTGGGCGAGCTCGACCCCGACCTCATGGAGTGGGACTACGGCGCCTACGAGGGGATCACCACCGCCGAGATCCAGCAGACGCCGCCCCGGCTGGAACCTGTGGAACGACGGCGTTCCCGAGGGGGAGACGGCGGCCGACGTGGGCCGCCGGGCCGATCGGGTGATCGAGCGGGCCCGTTCCGTCGCCGGCGACACCCTCGCCGTCGCCCACGGCCACTTCCTCCGGGTGCTGGCCGCCCGCTGGCTGGGCTTGCCTCCGGTGGCCGGGCGCCTGTTCCGGCTCGACGCAGGCGCCATCTGCGTCCTGGGCTCGGAGCACGACCTCCCGTGCATCGAGATGTGGAACCTGGTGGTGCCGCCCGGCGTCTGAGGCCAGGTGTACGGGCCCGGGCGTCTGAGACCCGGCGTCTGAGGCGTCCGGGCCGTCCCCGGAGCTCAGACGGTCGCCGGCGCCACGTTCCCCTGGGCCCGATCGACCATGTCGGCCAGGCTGTAGGACTGCAGGTGGGTGCGGATGGTCTCGCCCACGTCGGCCCAGACGGCCAGCAGGATGCACTGGCCCTCGTGGTCGCAGGCCCCGTTCTCGTGGGGCAGGCCGAAGTCTCCCGCCGCAATGGGGCCGTCGACCGCGGAGACGATCTGGTCCAGCGAGATCTCCTCCGGGGGCCGTGCCAGCACGTATCCGCCGCCGACGCCTCGCTTGGAGCGCACCAGGCCGGCGCCCTTCAGAGCGAGCAGGATCTGCTCGAGGTAGGGCTGGGGCAGGCCGGTGCGCAGGGCGATGTCACGGACCGAGGTGGGCGTCTCGGCGCCGTGCAGGGCCAGCGAGAGCAGCGCCCTGCTGGCGTAGTCACCCCGTGTCGAGACCCTCACGTGCGTGGATCCTACCGGCCCAGAGGCACAACTCGGGGTTCCGTGGGTCCTAGGGTGGGCTGTCGTGAACGATGTCGCGGCCGCCCCCGTCCTGCCTGACTTCGGTGGGGCGTGCCTCCAGGGCGTCGTACCCGCCCTCCTGAACCACCTGGGTGACCCCGACGGGACGCCGTTGCCGCCCTGGGCCCCGGGTTGCGTGACCGGCGCCCGGCAAATTGTGCTCCTGGTGATCGACGGCCTGGGGGCCGAGCAGCTCCGGACCCGGACCCATCTGACCCCGGTCCTGAGCGGCGGCGACGGGCAGTCCATCACCTCGGTCGCCCCGAGCACGACCGCCTGCGCGCTGACCACGCTGGTGACGGGACGGCCCCCGGCCGAGCACGGGGTGGTCGGGTACCGGGTGGCCCTCGACGGTGACGTCTTCAACGTTCTGCAGTGGTCGATCCACGGGCGCGACGCCCGCATGCGGGTGCCGGCCGAGCAGTTCCAGCCCCTGCCCGTCGTTCCCCGGGGCCACCGAGCCGGTGCCCGTGGTGACCCGATACGACTACGGGCCGACGGGATTCACGGCGGCGCACCTCGGCAAGGTCGAGCTGCATCGGTGGCATACCCAGGCCGGCCTGGTCACCTCCGTGCGCCGCTTGACGTCGGCCGGGGCGCCGTTCGTCTACGCCTACTACGAGGGCATCGACAAGATCGCCCATGCCGAGGGGCTGGGCGATTTCTACGACGACGAGTTGCGGGCGGCCGACCGGCTCGTCGGTGACGTCCTCGACGTGCTCCCGCCCGAATGCGCGCTGGTGGTCACGGCCGACCACGGGCAAGTGGAGGTGGGCGGGTCCGTCGAGGTCCTCGGGCCCGAAATCATGAATGGGGTGAGCCTCATCAGCGGGGAGGGCCGGTTTCCGTTGGCTCCATGTGCGGGACGGTGCGCTCGACGATGTCGCCGGGACGGCGCAGGGCATCTACGGCGACATTGCCTGGGTGCGCACGAAAGAGCAGATCATCGAGGAGGGGTGGCTCGGAGGCATTCCCTCGCCGACCGTCTCGTCCCGCCTGGGCGACGTGGCCCTCGTCCCGTTCGTCCCCACCGCGTTCTTGGACCCGGCCGACACGGGCGAGCTCCGCCTCATGGCCCGCCACGGCTCTCTGACCGCCGACGAGATGCTGATCCCGCTGCTCGGATGGTCGACATGATCGCCCGGCGCGCCGTCGTGCAGAATGACCGCGACGGCAGTGAGAGGTACGGGCGACCCAATGGACACGACGACGCAACGACGCGCGACCCAAGAACAAGCGACGCAATGAGGGTGGCGCTGCGATGAGGATGGCGCTGCGATGAGGATGGTGCTGCGATGAGGGCGATGAGGATGGTGCGGATGCCGGCGGGACGAGGCTGATGGCCGACGAGAAGGACGACCAAAGTGCGCCACCTTCGGCCGACACCACCTCCGCCGCTGCCCCAACTGCTCCGGCCGCTCCAACTGCTCCAGCCGATCCAACTGCTCCAGCCGCCGCGACCGCTCCGGCTGATGTAACCACTCCAACCGCAGTTTCGCCGGACGAGGTTCTGGGCGCTGACGAGGGAGCGGAGGAGCAGCAGAACACCACCGAGTCGGTGAACGAGCCCGCCAAGGTGCTGCGGATCGGCTCAATGGTCAAGACCCTGCTCGACGAGGTCCGAGCGGCGCCCCTCGACGAGAAGAGCCGGCTCCGGCTGCGCGAGATCTACGAGCAGTCGATCCAGGACCTTTCCGAGGGCTTGTCGCCCGATCTGGTAGCCGAACTCAAGCGGATGACCCCGCCCTTCGATTCCGATGCCCCGAGCGACGCGGAGCTACGCATTGCCCAAGCCCAGCTGGTGGGATGGCTTGAAGGACTCTTCCACGGCATTCAGGCCACGTTGATGTCCCAGCAGATGGCGGCCCGAGCCCAGCTCGAAGAGATGCGACAACGCGGGCTTCCATCGGCGGGCGAGTCGGGACGCACCGGGGCCTACCTGTGAGCGGACCGACTACTGGGCGGACCCAACGATTCCCCACGTGACCGCGTCCTGGGCCATGGCCGAAAGAGACGGAAGTGAGCTCGCCCGGTGACTGACGGGATGGATTCGGGATCGAGCGAGATCGCAGGAGAAGCGAGCGGACCTGGAGCGGGCACCTTCCCGGGCAACGCCCCGCCCCCCGCCCCCGTCTCAACCGTCCTGGCCTGCACCGACGCCACCCGGTGCGGGTGTCGCGCCCCCGCCGACGTCGGGTGCCGCGCCGTCGGCCGCAGGACCGCCGCAGTACCCGGGGGGTCCGGGCCAGTATCCGGGGTCGTATCCGCCTCCGCCCCCTCCTCAGTGGGGATCGGAGCAGGGCGCGCCCGTCTACGCAACGTGGGGAATCCGGGCCCTTGGCTATCTGATCGATTTCGTGATCTTCCTCGTCATCACGCTGATCCTGTTCCTCCTGATGCATCACAGTCATGCCCTGCAGATCCACTTCACGATGAGGCGGGGGGCCGACCGCCGGCGCACGATCTCGCTCCTGCCGCTTCTCATCGCGGGCCTGCTCTACCTGGTCTACGGGACAGTCCTGTGTGGCAGCCGCCGGGGCCAGACGGTCGGCATGATGGTTGTCGGGGTACGAGCGGTCCGCGCTGACACCCTTGAGCGCCTGGGCTATCCCAGGGCGGGGATCCGAGCCCTCGCCGAAGGGGTGTTGCGCTCGCTCGACCTGATCAGCCCCTTCCTGCTCCTGGTCTGGTTGCTCGACTTCCTGTTCCCCCTCTGGGACCAGAAGCGGCAGACCCTCCACGACAAAGTGGGCGGATCGGTCGTCCTTCGCGGTCAGCCACCGGTGGGATAGGACGGGATAGATTGCAAGGTCCCGGGGGAACCACACCGGTGTAAGTTCGAACGTGGCGAAAGGAGGGCCGGTGTCGGAGCGGTCGTTTACGCATCTGCACACCCACACCGAGTTCTCCATGCTCGACGGTGCGGCGCGGGTCAAAGATTTGGTAGCGGCCGCGGCAGCCGACGGGCAGCCCGCGCTCGGGATCACCGACCACGGGAACATGTACGGGGTCCTGGACTTCTACAAGGCGTGCCGGGCCCAGGACATCGTGCCCATCATCGGCACGGAGGCCTACATGGCGGGCGAGTCGCGCCACGAGCGCCCAGTGCGCCGGGGCCGGGTGGACGACACCGGCGGCGATGTCGAGGGCGGCCAGAAGCTCTACTACCACCTCACCCTTCTGGCCGAGACGGTCCAGGGCTACCGCAACCTGATGAAGTTGTCCTCCGCCGCGTACCTCGAGGGCTACTACTACAAGCCCCGATTGGACTGGGAACTGCTCGCGCAGCATCACGAGGGCCTGATCGCGACCACGGGTTGCCTGGGCGGGGTGGTGCTCCAGGCGTTGCTGGCCGGCAACTACGAGGAAGCGGAGAAGCGGGCCGCCAGGCTCCAGGACATCTTCGGCCAGGGCAATCTGTTCGTCGAGATCCAGGACCACGGGATCGCCGACCAGCACCGCACCAATCCCCAGCTGATCGAGATCGCCCGGCGCATCGGCGCCCCCCTCCTGGCCACCAACGACAGCCACTACACCCACCGCGAAGATGCGGTGGCCCACGACGCGTTGCTCTGCGTGCAGACCGGTGCGCTGCTCTCGGACACCAACCGCTTCAAATTCGAGGGAACCGAGCACTACCTGAAGTCGGCGGCCGAAATGCGGCACCTCTTCCGCGATTTTCCTGAATCGTGTGACAACACGCTGTTGATCGCCGAACGGGCGGACGTGCAGATCGAACTGGGGAAGCCGAGCTTGCCCGAGTTCCCCGTACCCGATCGCTTCACCGGCGCCACCTATGAGGAGCGGGCGCAGGCCTATCTCAAGTACCTGGCGTACGAGGGGGCGAAAGAGCGCTACGGCGACCCGCTGCCGCCTGAGGTGGTCGATCGGCTCGAGTTCGAACTGAACGTCATCGGAGACATGGGCTTCCCGGCGTACTTCCTCGTCGTGTGGGACCTGATCCGTTTCGCCCGGGAGTCGAAGATCCGAGTCGGGCCGGGGCGTGGTTCCGCCGCCGGCTGCTGCGTCGCCTACTGCCTCCGCATCGTCGACCTCGACCCGATCCGTTACGACTTGCTGTTCGAACGCTTTCTCAATCCCGGGCCGCAAGCAGATGCCCGACATCGACATGGACTTCGACGAGCGCTACCGGGCCGATGTCATGCGGTACGCGGCGGAGAAGTACGGGAACGACCGGGTGGCGCAGATCATCACCTTCTCGACCATCAAGGCACGAGCAGCCGTCCGCGACGCCTCGCGGGTGCTGGGCAAGCCGTACATCGTCGGCGACAAGATCGCCAAGGCCATGCCCCCGCTGATCATGGGCCGGGACACGCCACTGCGCGCCTGTCTCGAGAAGGTCGAAGGGCACGAGGACGGGTACTCGACCGCGGGCGACCTGCGGGCAATGTACGAGATGGATGCCGAGGCCAAAGAGGTCATCGACGTGGCGCTCGGCCTCGAAGGCCTTCGGCGCCAGGACGGCATCCACGCCGCCGCCGTGGTCATCTCCCGCGACCCCCTGACCGACTACCTCCCGATCCAGCGCAAGCCGGATGCTGGCGGAAAGCCCGAGGACGCACCGATCGTCACCCAGTACGAAATGCACGGGGTCGAGGAGCTGGGCCTGCTGAAGATGGACTTCCTGGGCCTGCGCAACCTCTCCATCATCGAGCGGGCGCTCGATCTGATCGAGGCGGAGACCGGCGAACGCCTCGATATCGACAACATCGATCTGGCGGACGAACCCACGCTGGCGATGCTCCGCAGAGCCGAGTCGGTGGGCGTCTTCCAACTCGAAGGCGCCGCGATGCGCCAGACGCTGCGGGCGCTGGCGCCGACGAGTTTCGACGACGTGGCCGCCCTGGTCGCCCTCTACCGGCCCGGGCCCATGGCGGCCAACATGCACCGTGACTACCCCGAGCTGAAGAACGGCCGCAAGGAGCTCACGTACCTCCACCCGGACATCGAGCCGATCCTCAAGGACACCTATGGGTTGATGCTCTACCAGGAGTCCGTCATGCGAGTGGCTCAGCGCTTCGCCGGCTACTCCCTCGAGGAAGCGGACAACCTTCGCAAGGCATGTGGAAAGAAGATCCGCGCCCTGATTGCCGCCGAGCGTGAGAAGTTCGTTGCCGGCTGCGTCTCCGAGGGTTACGGCGAGGAGCTGGGGACTCAGCTCTTCGACATCATCGAACCCTTCGCCGACTACGCGTTCAACAAGTCCCACTCCTACGGCTACGGGCTCGTGGCCTACCAGACCGCCTGGCTGAAGGCGCACTACCCGATCGAGTACATGTCGGCGCTGCTGACTTCGGTCAAGGACAACAAGGACAAGACGGCGGTGTACCTGGCCGAGTGCCGCAACATGGGGATCGACGTGCTGGTGCCCGACGTCAACCGCTCGGTCGCCGAGTTCGCACCGGACCGCACCGATCCGGTGGCCGAGGCTGCAAACGCCGGGGCGGAGGCTGTGGACGCGGAAGCCGACACTGCGCATACCGATACCAACGCTGCGCACGCAGATGCAAGCGCCGAAGTCGGCACTGACGGCATACGAAGGGAGTCGGAGGAGGTCGGCCGCGTCCGCCGAGGAGTCAGGCTTTGGAACAGACGGTGCAGACGGCGTGAGCGGCGACGAGGACGTCCCCGATCCTGCCGCGGCACCGGCCCCACCGAAGCGCCAGGCCATCGTCTTCGGCCTGGCCGCTGTCCGCAACGTCGGTGAGAGCCTGGTGGAACGGATCGTGGTCGAACGGGAGGCAAACGGACCGTTCGAGGACATCTTCGACTTCTGCTCCCGGGTGGACCCGGTCGTGCTCAACAAGCGGACGATGGAGTCACTCGTCAAGGCGGGTGCCTTCGACTCCCTCGGCCATCCCCGTCAAGGGCTGTGCCTGGTCCTCGAGGCGGTGGTCGACCGGACGCTCGAGCGCCGCAAGGAACAGGACTTCGGCATCACGACCCTCTTCGCCGCCCTCGAGGAGGAGGAGTCGGACCCGGGGTGGGGCGGGGCGAAGGTCGCCATCCCTGACACCGAATTCGAAAAGAGCCAGCGGCTCGCCTTCGAGAAGGAGATGCTCGGCCTTTACGTCAGCGACCACCCGCTCATGGGTTTCGAGGCGGCGCTGTCCCGCCACACGGACTCCACGCTTTCGGACATGCGTGAGGAGGATCCGGTGGCCGGCGACCGGGCGCCGGTGCGCTCGGTCGGAGGTGTCGTCACCGACCTGCGTCGGTCGTACACGAAGAAGGGCGATCTCATGGCCCGGTTCATACTGGAAGACCTCCAGGCCGCCATGGAGGTCTTCGTCTTCCCGAGGACGATGGCCGAGTACGGGGCGCTCATCGAGAACGACGCCATCGTCGTGATCAAGGGTCGGCTCGACACCAGGGAGGAAGAGCCGAAGATCGTCTGCATGGAGGTGGCCCGCCCCATGCTCGATCGGGGCCAGTCCGACCTCCACATCAAGCTCCCTCTGGGTGTCCTGACCGATCGCCGGGTCGAGGGCCTCAAGGACGTCCTGAGCGGGCACCCGGGGCCCTCTCCGGTGATGTTGCACGTCGGGGAGAAGGTTCTCCGGTTGCCGCCCGAATTCAACGTCGACTGCAAGAACGGACTCGTCGGGGAGCTCAAGCGGCTGTTGGGACAGAGCGCCGTCCTGTCGTGAAACTCCGGGACACGAGGCAGCAGAAATGGCGTCTGACCTGGGTTTCTAAATCCCATAGCAGGCCTCGCGGTGGCGTCGTGCGCCGCCATCCGGTTGGGAACAGCTCAGGCAGAGCCAGTAGACTGGACCCCATGCCGATCGTAGTGAGCACCAAAGATTGCACCGCGCTCAGCGACGCTGAGCTGGTCGAAATGGCGGATCTCTGTGCGGACCGGCCGCCTGGCTACGACATCGGCTTCCTTTCCAAGGAGCGGGAGTCCTGGGTTCTCATCACCCAGGCCCGTGAGGGCAACAAGCTCCGGGGCTACTCGTTCTGCACCCTCGAGCGCATCGGCGGGACCCCGTCGCTGCTCGTGGGCCTGGCCTTGGTCGACCGCACGTCTCGGGCCGAGTCGGCGCTCAAGGGGATCATGGCGGACCAGTACCGCCGTGCTCTGCTGGCCTTCCCCGACGAGGACGTCCTTCTCGGCACCCGCCTGCTCTCGCCGGAAGGGCTTCCGGGCCTTCGCCGGTCTGCAGGATGTCGTGCCGTTCCCGGACCACAAATCCTCGGGCGAGGAGCGGGCCTGGGCCCGCCGCCTGTCGAAGCGCTTCGGCTGCGAGAGCCGGCTGGACGATCGGACGTTCATCCTCAAGGGTGACGGCGGCGTCTCTGGTGGCCTCGACTTCATTGCTCCCAAGGTCAAGATCCCCGAGGGTGTCGACCAGCACTTCACGAGCTTCGATGCCGACAAGGGCGACCGTCTGGTGGCCTTCGGATGGGCCATGGCCGAGGACCTGGCCGGAGGCAAGCTCGGCCGCTGAGGCTTCGGCCGGCTCGAGGATGTTCCTTCGGCCCGCGCCCTGGCACGATCCTGATCTCTCGACCCCGGGGTTCAGCCGCGAGGCAGGACCGCCGCGCAGACCTTGTAGCAGTGCCCGTCCCGCGGAGGGCTGACCGTCACCAGCAGGTACTGCGGCTCGAAGCCGAGCGCCGTGGCAAGGCTCTTGCCGCTCAGTCGTTCGCGCCGCGCCGCATCGAGCGCTCGCGCCGCGTTGCGGTCCTCCACCGGGAGCCACACGTCTTCGCGGTCCCAACCGAAGCGCACCCACGTCGTCCCATCGGCTTGCCGGCGAATCAGCTGGGGGCTCCGGGTCGGTTCGATCAGCGCGACCGAGGGACGGAAGCCACGGAACTCCCAGTACGGGGCCGACGGACCCGGGAAGCCGAGAAGTGGGCCGTCCGGGCGACGCAACCATTCTCGCCAGCAGCTTGCGGAGCTGTCGTCCCCGCAGAGTGCCGACGTGCCGGGGCAGGTCCGCCACCGTCGTCGCCTCGGGCTGGGCCAGGTCGTCACGCTCGGGGTCGGGTGCCAGGGTCACCTCGACGACGTCGAACGTTGCGATGTCCGGGATCGTGGTCCTCGGGCCACGGCACTCGGACCCGCATCACCGTACGGGTGGCCAGGTCGACGACGGTCGTGTCCTCCCGGGTCGAGGAGAGGACCAGCAGGTGCAGCGTCGAGCCACCCGAAGTCGGAATCCATTCCTTCCGCCGGGCTGAGCGACGCAAGAGGCGCGCCGGATCTGTCGGGGTGGAGGGATCCCGCCTGACGGTGCGTGTGCCGCCGCGGCCGGACCGTCCCGAGCGGGTCGTACGAGTGGTGCGGGCTGCCGGTGTCAGCCTCTGTCGCGGCATCGTTGGGCAGATCGGGATCCTCCCGGGGGTCCATTTCGGAGTCCCTCTCCGCGTCCTCCCAGCTCAGATCCCTTTCTCTTTCGACGCCGGTATCGAGACTGCCTGGTCCCGGATCGGTCGGATCGTCGAACGTCATACCGCTACATCTTCTAGCTGTCCGGCGAGGGTGGGCACGTCCGCCGCCGGAATGCGACATGACCGGGCCTGGCACACGAAAGCCTGACCAGGTGCTGCCGGCGCGGTCGAGGAAGAGCGGGCCCGTCATCGGCGCTCGCCCCAGGCCACGACGGCAGCGGGAAGCCAGCGGCGGCGTACCTCGGTGAGGAGGTCGGGCCGCTCGCCCGTGATGACGATCTCGCGCCGGTTGGTCCACAGGGGGAGCGCCGCCACCAGGTCGGGCAGCGCGCCCGGGTGCCGCTCGAGCAGCGGGCGGGCCAACGCAATCGTCCGCTCCACTGCGGCGTCGAGCCGAGCATCGTCGGCCAGCGCGTTGACCCGGAGCAACGCGGCGACAGCCACCGAGTTGGTCGAGGGGAGGGCTCCGTCGAGGAACTCCTTGGGGCGCACGACGACTGTCTCGGCGTCGCTCCCCGAGGAGAAGAAGCCGCCGGATTCCTCGTCCCAGAAGAGGTCGAGCAGTTCGTCCACTGCTCGACGCGCCCGCTCGCGCCAGAGCGCCTTGCCCGTCCATTCCGAGAGCCGCAGGCTGGCCTCGGCCAACCAGGCGTGGTCTGCGGCGACGGCGAGGTGTCGAGCACGCCCTCCCTGCCAGCTGCGCATCAGCCGCGAGCCCACGTACATTGAGGACCAGAGGAACTCACCGATCTCCTCGGCCCGCTGACCGTAGCGGGCATTACCGGTGGCGCCTGCCACCTCGGCGAGCGTCGCCACTGTCATGGCGTTCCATTCGGTGAGGACCTTCTCGTCCCGGGCCGGTTGGACCCGCCGCATCCGTGCCGCGGCCAGGAGCGCTCGAGCCTCCTCGATATCGGCCGGTCGAGCGAGCGGCGCCCCGACGGGCCGCACCGGGATGGAGCGACCTTCCCAGTTGCCCGTCGGCGTGATTCCGTACCATTCTGCCGTCGGTCCCACGAGGTCCTGCGGCAGCAGGTCGACGAGCTCGTCGAGCGTGAACGTGGCATGCGCGCCTTCGACTCCACCGGCATCGGCATCGAAGGACGAATAGAGCGCGCCCTCCGGAGTCGAGAGATCGCGCAGCACGAAATCCAGCGTCTCGTTCACGACGCCCAAGTAGTCGGCCTTGCCCGTGACCTGCCAGGCATGAAGATAGGCCCGGGCCAGGAGCGCCTGATCCGTGAGCATCTTCTCGAAATGGGGGACCAGCCAGCGGGCATCGGTCGAGTAGCGGCAGAACCCGCCCACGAGATGGTCGTAGATGCCGCCGGCCGCCATGGCGTCGAGCGTTCGCACGGCCATCCGCCTCAGCTCCCTCGGCCCCATCGTCGTCTCGGCGCGAGCGAAGGAGGCAGAGCTCGATCAGGGTCGGACGCGGGAACTTCGGCGCCGGGCCGAAGCCGCCCCATTGCAGGGTCGAACCCGGCGGCCAGTCCCTCGACGACCTGGTCTTGCAACCGCTCCGGATCGACGGACCTGTTCGGTCCCCTGGCACACGGCAGCTCGGAGACGGCAGCCTTCATCGCGCAGCGACTCGGCCAGGCGCATCTCCTTGCGCACGGCGTCGGCGAGAGCATCGGCCTGCTGGAGCACCTGCGCGTTGTCGTTCTCCCATGCCTCACCGAGCGCCTGCACGACGCGCCGAAAGGACGGCATGCCGTGGCGCTCTTCGGGTGGAAAGTACGTGCCGGCATAGAAGGGCCGGCCGTCGGGGGTGCAGAAGACCGACATCGGCCAGCCGCCCGAGCCGGTCAGAGCCTGGGTCGCCGACATGTAGACGGCATCGAGGTCGGGGCGCTCCTCGCGGTCGACCTTGACCGAAACGAACCACTTGGCCAGGTCCGCAGCCGTGGCGGGGTCTTCGAAGCTCTCGTGAGCCATCACGTGGCACCAGTGGCACGACGCATACCCGATGGAGAGGAAGATCGGCTTGTTCTCCTCCTGGGCCCGGTCGAAGGCCGCAGGGCCCCAGGGATACCACTCGACCGGATTCTCGGCGTGCTGGCGCAGGTAGGGGCTGGTCTCGTCGGCCAGATGGTTCACCCCAGGGATGCTAGGGCGCCTCTCGGGGAATGACGTCCGTGTTCTCGCTCGTGCAAGGCTCAGCCCATGGAGCTCGACCTGAAGAACAAGACGGCGCTGATCACGGGCGGGAGCCGGGGCATCGGCCTGGGCATTGCCTCCCGGTTCCTCGAAGCAGGGGCCAATGTGATGCTCAGCTCTCGGACGGCCGACGATCTGGCCCAAGCGGCCGCCAGCCTGGTCGAGCGAGGTGCACCCGAAGCACCGTGTGGCGTGGGTGGCGGGTCACGTCGGGCATCCCGAGGACGCGCAATCGTGCGTGGCCGAGACGGTGGCTCGCTTCGGCGGGATCGACATCCTGGTCAACAACGCCGGCACCAACCCCTACTTCGGACCGATGATCGACATCGACGTGGTCCGGGCTCAGAAGACCTTCGAGGTGAACCAGCTCTCGGTGCTGGTCTGGACGGCGGCGGCCGTGAAGGCCGGCCTCCGCGGCTCGGTCATCAATGTGTCCTCCATCGGTGGTCTCGGTGTCGAGCCAAATATCGGTTGGTACAACGTCACCAAGGCAGCCGTTCTGCACATCACCAGGCAGCTCTCCTATGAGCTGGCCCCCGATGTTCGGGTCAACGCCCTGGCGCCGGGCCTGGTCAAGACGAAGCTGGCGGCCGCGCTGTGGGAGGGGCCAGGGGAGGAGCGCATTGCGGCGCGCATCCCGCTGCGTCGGCTGGGCCTGCCCGACGACATTGCCACCGCAGCCCTGTTCCTCGCTTCCGACGCGGCCTCATGGGTTACGGGCCAGACGTTCGTGGTCGACGGGGGCACGGTCAGCCGGCCATCGGGTGGTGTCGGCTGATCTCTTGTCACACATTCGCCTGCCGCGCCGTCTCTCTCTGTTGAAGGCGAGAGAACAGCGAAAGGTGGCAAGAGGTGGCACACATCGAGTTGGTCGAGGAGCCCAAGGGCATCATCCAGCGCCTCTCCTTCCGGTACGCCAAGCGCCGGTTCGGCAGAATGGTCGAGCCCATGGGAGCCGCGGCCCACCATTCGGGCGTTCTGATCTCCATGGGCGTCCTTGAGACAGCTGTGCAGATGGGTCTGAAGAAGCTCGACCCGAGTCTGCGATGGCTTGCGCTGCAGATGACGGCGGCCACCATCGGCTGCTCTTGGTGTATCGACTACGGCTACTACGAGGGCATGAACGAGGGGATTGATCCGGCCAAGGTCCGAGCCGTGGGCCAATGGCGTAACAGTGCGCTTTTCGACGAGAGAGAGCGGGCCGTCCTCGAATACGCCGAGACGGTGTCGGGCACGCCGGCCGAGGTCACCGACGAGCTCGCAGCCCGGCTTCGGGCCCTCTTCACGAACCCCGAGATCGTCGAACTGGGCGCCTGGGTGGCGCTCGAGAATCTGCGGTCCCGCTTCAACGCAGGGCTGGGTCTTCACAGCCAGGGGTTCTCGGAGTCTTGCGAGATCCCGCTGACGTTCCCCGACCAGGCCGCGTCCCGGCCCACTGCCGTTGCGTGACGCCGAGGCCGAGGCGGCCACGTTCGAGGAGTGGCGGTCGTTGCTCTTTGGCATTGCCTACCGCATGCTCGGGAGTGCCGCCGACGCCGAGGACATGGTCCAGGAAGCCTCTATCCGCTGGCTGCGCCGGGGCGACGAACCGGTCCGGTCGGTGCGGGCCTATCTCGTCACCGTCGTCACCCGACTGTGCATCGACCAGCTCGAGTCCGTCCACGCCAAGCGAGTGTCCTATGCGGGACCGTGGCTGCCCGAACCGGTGGTAATGGACGAGACGTCTGCGCTGGAGCAGGCGGACTCCCTGTCGCTGGCGTTTCTCGTCCTGCTCGAGGAGCTGACCCCGCTCGAGCGCGCCGCCTATCTGCTCCATGACATCTTCGGCTATACGTTCGACGAGGTCGCGACCTCGCTCGGGCGGTCTGCACCCGCCTGTCGCCAACTTGCGGCGCGGGCGCGCCAGCGCATCGAGCTGCGACGGCAACGCTTCGACGGCGACCTGCAACACGGACGGGAGCTGACAGATCGTTTCCTCGTGGCGTGCGGGAGCGGAGACCTCTCGGGTCTGCTCGAGATGCTGTCGGAGGACGTCGTGGTGTGGACGGACGGCGGGGGCAAGGTGCGTGCCGCCGTACGGCCGGTGGTCGGTCCCCAGCGCAGCTCGCGCTTCCTGCTCCACGTCGCCAAGAAGGTCGACGGCGTGCCGCATGCGACCATCCTCAACGGACAACCGGCCACCGTCTTCATGGACGGCGACGTGGTCGTCTCGGCCATGGTCCTCGACATCATGGAGGGTTCCATCGTGGGCGTTCGAGTGGTGTCGAACCCGGACAAGCTCGAGCGATTGAGTGCAGCCCTCAGGTCGGGCCCGTCGGAGGACGCGCCGAATCAGGGTAGGTGAGTCTCGAGCTCACGCCGCCGGACCTTGCCGGCCGCGGTGCGGGGCAGGTCGTCCACGATCACCAGCTCCCTGGGCGCAGCCCACGGGGCGACGACCTCGGCAACGATGTCGCGCAGTTCCTCGAGCGTCGGTGTGTCATCGGTCGGGACAATCCACGCCACCACGCGCTCTCCCCATTCGGGATCGGGCCGTTTCCACACGGCGACCTCGGCCACAGCGGGATGGGAGAGCAGCGCGCGCTCGACGCTGTCGGGCCAGACCTTCTCGGCCCCAGTGGTGATCACGTCGGCCAGGCGGCCGGAAACGGACAGCCGGCCATCGGAATCCAGCGCCCCGCCGTCGCCGGTGGCGAACCACGACGCGAGTCCGTCAGGACCCTCCACCCGACCCGCCGTGCCGTCGCGGTAGCAGCGGAACAGCATCGGCGCACGCACGAGGATCTCGCCCTCTGCGCCCGCGGCATCGGCGCCAAGGTCGACGCCCGTCGGGGCCCCGGACCGCCACCTCGACACCGTCGAGCGGCGCGCCGTCGTAGACCACGCCGGAGCCAGTTTCGGTCATGCCGTACGTCGTGACGACGTTCGGAGGGAGATCCACCGGCGGCTTGCTCCCGCCCAGGAGGATGCAGGCAAAGACGGAGGGGTCCAGGCGTCCGAGCGCGGTCGAGACCAAGGACACATGGGTCACTCGACCCGACCTGCCTAGTGCTTGGACCTCGTCTGCCTCGAAGCCCGGTAGGACCCGCAGTGGGGTGCCACACACAATGGATCTGGTGACCACCGACAGACCGCCGATGTGGGCGAGCGGGAGGCACGCCAGCCAGGTATGACGGGCTGGGTCGATGCGGAGTCGGGCCGTTGTGGCCTCGGCGGAGGCGGCCACGGATTCGTGGGTCAGGACCACACCCTTGGGCTCACCCGATGTCCCCGATGTCGCCACCACAAGTGCGTCGCCGACCTCGACCGGAATGCCATCGGGCAGCTTGCGTTGCTCGCCGTCGGAGCCGACGATGCGGGTCGGTCGCAAGGCATCGAGCAGCACCCGCTTGGCGATCGGGGGCAGCCTGGGGTCGAGGGGGGCCGCCGCATCGCCGGTGTCCCAAATCGCCCGCAAGGCGTCCACAAACCCCATCCCACCAGGGAGGTCGAGTGCAACGAGCTCTGGCACTGGCCAGTAGCGTAGGTCGCCGTGCAGACCGTCATCACTGGCAAGCCCCACGATCCCCTCGACGAGTTGCGCCAGCTGCCTCTCCCGGAGTTCGAGGAGCGTGGTGCGTTCAAGGACATCCGCTACGAGGTGGGGGAGGGCATCGCCAAGCTCACCATCTGCCGACCTGAGCGCCGCAACGCCTTCCGACCCCAGACGCTCTTCGAGCTCACCGACGCCTTCACGTTGGCTCGGGACGATCCCGACGTCGGGGTCATCATTCTCTGCGGCGAGGGACCCGATGCCTTTTGCTCGGGTGGCGACCAGAAAATCCGTGGCGACGACGGGTATATAGGCGACGACACGGTCGCCGAACGGGGGATCGGGCGACTCAACGTGCTCGATCTCCAAATTCTGATGCGGCGGATCCCCAAGCCGATCGTGGCCATGGTGGCCGGATATGCCATCGGGGGTGGCCACATCCTCCATCTCGTCTGCGACCTGTCCATCGCAGCGGACAATGCACGGTTCGGGCAGACGGGGCCGAAGGTGGGCAGCTTCGACGGCGGATACGGGTCCTCCATCCTGGCCCGGACGATCGGCCTCAAGCGCGCCAAGGAAGTGTGGTTCCTGTGCCGCCAGTACGACGCGGAGCAGGCGCTCGACTGGGGTCTTGTCAATGCGGTGGTGCCGTTGGACGACCTGGAGGCGGAGACCATCGCGTGGTGCCGGCAGATGCTGACCCTGTCGCCGATCGCCCTGCGCATGATCAAGGCCGGCATGAACGCCGCGGACGACGGTCTGGCCGGCGTCCAGCAGCTGGCCGGCGACGCAACGATGCTCTTCTACATGACCGAGGAGGGCCAGGAGGGCCGGAACGCCTTCGTCGAGCACAGAGCTCCGGACTTCTCCCGCTTTCCCCGGCGTCCGTGAACCCACCGCTCAAGCTGTGGGTGGCCGGCGCGCGGCCGCGCACGCTTCCCGCTGCGGTGGTCCCTGTGCTCGTCGGCACGGCCGTGGGCTATCAATCGAGCGGGCGGTTTCTGCTCACGACGCCACAGCTCACCAGCACTTGCCATGCCACCGTCTGCGCGTCGTTTGTGCGCGAGCTGAACTGGCTCAACGCCCTGCTTGCCCTACTCGTCGCTCTGGGCATTCAGATCGGCACCAACTACGTCAACGACTACGCGGACGGTGTGCGCGGCACCGACGAACACCGGGTCGGCCCGGTTCGACTCGTCGCCGGCAAGCTGGCCACGGTGCGCCAGGTGAAGCTGGCCGCTCTGGGCGCCTTCGGCGTGGCCGGGATTGCCGGACTGATCCTGGCGGCCAGGGTGACCTGGTGGTTCCTACCGCTCGGCCTGCTGTGCGGGATCGCCGGGTGGGCCTACACCGGGGGACCCCGGCCCTACGGCTACCTGGGTCTGGGCGAGGTGTTCGTCTTCGTGTTCTTCGGGCTCGTGGCAACCGCGGGCTCGGCCTATGTCCAGCACGCACCCTTCACCATCGCCATCGGCGGCCACCTGTTCGCCTATTCCTACGACTGGGCCTACGCGCTCTGGGCCGGCGTCCCGGTCGGGCTCCTGGCGGCGGCGCTCCTCGAGGCCAACAACGTGCGCGATCTGGAGACCGATACCGAGGCCGGAAAGAAGACCTTGGCCGTGCGCCTCGGACGTCACGGCGCAGGACTGCTCTACACGGGCACGCTCATGGCCGCGGCAGTCGGCATCGGCATCGTGGCCCACTACGAGGTCTGGGCCCTCATCGCCCTGGCTGCCATCCCGCTGGCCGTCGCTCCCGTGCGCCTGGCCCTGAGCGACAAACGGGGCCGAGAACTCCTCCCCATGCTGGGTGACACCGCTCGCCTGCAGATCGTCGGCGGGCTGCTGCTCGCCCTGGGCGTGCTCCTGTGACCAAGCCTCAATCGGGGTCGACGGCGCGCAACCAGTGGCAGACCAGGCGCGCCGTCTGCGCGGGCTGAGCCAGGTGGGCGGCGTGGCCCCCACCGGGGACGAGCGTGGCCACGCCGCGCGGTGCGCTGCGAGCCAGGCGCAGGGCATGCCCGGCGAAGCGAACGTCGTCTGTTCCTGCCACGGCGAGGACTGGCGGGCGCAACGAACCGACGCGGTCCCACGAGGGCACCTGGGTTCCCGTTCCGCAGAGACGCAGGCTCGAGGCGAGGCCGGCGGCGCTGTTGCGCAGACGTTCGCTCCGATCGGCCGCACCCGTTTCGGTCAGCCGGTTGAACATCGGTCCGCTGAGCCAGCGATCGACGAACGGACCGACCTCGCCGGAGGACTCGAGCTGATCCGCCAACGCCTCGTCGGCCGCACGGCGGTCCTCCCGCAAGCCCTCGTCCTCGATGCCCGCCGTCACCCCGATGAACACCAGATGACTGATCGACAGGTCGGTTCCCAGCGCCACGTGCAGAGCGACGCGCGCCCCGAGGGAGTAACCGAGCACGCCGCACGGCTCCTCACCGAGAACGCCGCGCACCGCCTCGGCCACCAGGCCCGCCGCTGCCGGCAGGTCGGCGCGCACGGCGTCCGATCCGGCATGTCCCGGGAGATCGACGGCGACCACGCTGAATTCCTTCTCGAGCTGCTCGCCGAAGGCGCCCCAGAGTCGGCCCGTCTGGGTGAAGCCGTGCAACACCACCAGTGGCCGGCCCGAGCCGCGGACCTCGACATGGAGTGGCACGTCGGGTGAGCGTACAGGCCACGTTCAGCGCCACCCTGGTGGACGAGTGGGTCCGGTGTGGGGTCACCGATGCCGTGATCTGCCCCGGCTCGCGCTCGACCCCGCTGGCGCTCGCCCTCGCCGCTCGCTTGCACGACCACGTCCGTCTCGACGAACGCAGCGCCGGCTTCTACGCCGTGGGACTCGCCCTGGCCACGGGGCGCCCGACCGTCATCTGCGTCACCAGCGGCACCGCGGCAGCCGAATTGCACCCGGCGGTCGTGGAGGCACACCACGCCCGGGTGCCCCTCATCGTCTGCACGGCCGACCGGCCACCCGAACTGCTCGATACGGGAGCGCCCCAGACCATCGACCAGGTCGGGCCTCTTCACGACCGCGACCCGTTGGTCGTCCAACCCGGGCGTGCCGACGGCGGAGCAGGCGCCGGTCTGGCGCCCCCTGGCCGCCCGCGCCTACGAGGAGGCGACGCACGGGCCATCGGGCCCCGGTCCGGTCCATCTCAATCTGGCGTTCCGAGAGCCGCTGACGGGCACGCCCGACGCTCTTCCCGAGCGACCCGGGCCGACGGTCGCCGCGTCGGCCCGACGTGGGCCGGCGCCCGACCTCGCACCCCTCCGGGGCAAGGGCATCATCGTCGTTGGCGGCCTGACTCCCGACACCGCCGAGCGCCGCGCTCGTCCAGGCTCTGGCCGAGCGGCTGCGCTGGCCGGTGTTGGCCGATCCCCGGTCGGGTTGCCGTTTCCCGGGCACGATCGCCGCGGCCGATGCCATCGTCCGGACCGAGCCGCCACTACCCGAGACCGTGCTGCTCCTCGGGTCACCGTGGCTGTCCAAGGCCCTGGGCGAGTATGTGTCCAGCGCCGCGGAGCAGGGTGCTCGGGTCATCGTGCTCGATCCCTGGCGCCAATGGACCGACCCGACCCGCGTGGCCACCGAGTTCCATCACTGCGACGCCGACGAGTGGCTCGCCACGGCCGATCGAGTCGGCCGAAGCCGGCGGACCCCGCTTGGCTCGCCGTCGTGGCGAGCCATGGAGGACGCGGCGCAGGCCGCCATCGACGAGACGCTGGCCCATGAGCTCAGCGAGCCCCAGGTGGCGCGCCAGCTCTACGCTCACGCAGCGAGCAGCGGCGCCACGATCGTGGTCTCGGCGTCCATGCCCATCCGCGACCTCGAGTGGTACGCCGCGCCGCAGCCGGCGCCACCTCGCGTCCTGGCCAATCGTGGCGCCAACGGCATCGACGGCGTCGTCTCGACGGCTTTGGGCGTCGCCGCCGGCACGCCCGAGCCGGACTCGTCGACGATCGCCCTCATGGGTGACCTGGCCTTCCTGCACGATGTCTCGGGCCTGGTCAACTTCGACCCCGCGGCGCGCTGCACGTTCGTCGTCGTCGACAACGGCGGGGGAGGGATCTTCTCGTTCCTCCCGCAAGCGGGCGCGCTCGAGCCCGAGGTCTTCGAGATCACTCTTCGGAACGCCACAGCGCAGCGACATCGCCGCGGTCGCCCGCGGGTTCGGACTGACCGTGCACGAGGTCACGACCACGGACGAGTTCAAGGCCGCCCTGGACCAACCAGCCCCTGCCGTGATCCACGTCCGGGTGCCGGGGCGAGCGGACAACGTCGCCCTGCACGAAGCGATCAATCAGGCGGTCCGTCGCGCGCTTGGGTGAATGCGGGTGAGGGCGTCGAGGCGCTGACCCGACCCGTGGGACTTCGGAAGATCAGCTCCACGTTGGCGTCGCCCGAGACCGTCCATCCCAGCTCGTGGACCGCCCGGTGGTGCTGGTCGCACAACTCGACCAGGTTGTCGAGGTCCGTGGCCCCGCCGTCGATCCAGTGCCGCAGGTGGTGGACGTCCGTGAACTCGACGTGGGTGCATCCGGGGAAGCGGCAGCCCTTGTCGCGCCGGCGGATGACGATCCTCTGGGCGTCCGTCGGGTCCCGCCGGGTGCGGCCCAGGTTGAGCGAATGACCATCCGGCCCGTCGCCCGACACGAAGATCTTGGAGTCGCAGGCCAGGCGACGCGCCACCTCGGTCGAGACCGGACCGAGCACGTCGAGCTCGGCCGTTCCCGGACCGCCCGCCAGGAAGGAGAGGTCGGCGTGGACGACCATCGTCGGACGATTGCGCCGCATGCCCCCGGCCCGGCCGTCCCCATCTGCGCCGTCGGCCTGCGCGTCGCCCTTGCACACCGCCACCAGGGCATCGGCCATCCGCTGATCGAACGGGGTGTTGTCCCGTACACGCCGAGAGGCACGATCGACCAGAGCGCCCTTCACGACGGCGTACTGGTCCACCGGCAGGACGCCAGTGAGGCTGCGCCGCCGGTCGTCGAAGCGGAGGAATCGACGGGCGTAGAAACCGGTCGCCTGCTGATCCGATTGGTTCCGGGCGGCGATGGCGAGTTCACGGACCTGCTTGGCCGACCAGTGCGTGGCCTGTTCGGCGAGGGAAGCGTCCGTCTCTGGTTTTGCCACCTCGACGAGGGGCTTGACCTGATCGAACGAGAGCTTGCCCGTCGAGAGGGCATTGGAGATCTCCGGCAGGCGCTGCAGCTTGGCGGCCGCCGTGACCCATTCACGGGCCGTGCTGGCCGACACCCCGCAGCGCAGGGTCAGCCAGGCCACCATGGAGGAGGAGCCGTCGACCCTCCAGGCCTTGCGCCGGTCGAGCTCCACGATCGGCGTTGAGCAGTTGGCTCTGATGGGCCGAGATCGCCTTGTGGTGCTGCGCCACGCTGGCGATCAGCGACTCGGTCCTCCTCGATACCGTCTCGGGTCGAGGTCCATCTTTGGCGGTCTTCGATGTCATGGCACAGGTGAACGGTCGGCGCCTGTGTGCGAGTACGGGCAAGAATCCAGAAAGACGGCAGGACGGTGCACGGGCCGCTGGCGGCCACACCACGCCTGACGTGACCGGGCAGAGCCCCTCAGCGATACCGGTCGGCCTGCACCCACTCGCCATGGCTCCGGAAGGGCAGCCGCTCGGGCAGGTGGATGATCGCCTCGGGCGAGCGCCGCCCGAAGGAGGAGGCGTCGAGCACGTAGAGGTCGCTGGCGCCCCGGTGCGGGATCGTCCACCACGGTCAGGAGCCAGCCCTCCTCGTCGCTGTGGCCCTCGACGGACCGGACGAAGAGCGGCTCGCTGGGCCGCCTGCCTTCACCCGGGCTCCACGACGCCACCTCGTCCCGCTCGAGGTCGAACTTCAACAGACCGACCGATTCGACCAGGCGCTTCGGCGCTCGAGCCCGGGAAGCGTCGCCGTCCAGACTCTAACCCTGAACCTAAACCTGAACTTAAGGTGGGCCTAACCCTAAAGTAGAACGTGAGCTGCTCGGGGCTCCAGCGATGGGCATCAGCTCGACGGCATAGCCGAACCGGAAGGGCTGACCCTCGAGGGTCGGATCCATCCGGGGATACTCGACCCGGCGGTCGTCGAGCTGGGTCCGCTCGAGCCGATCGCCAACCAGCCGCCACCGTTCCAGCACGGCCAGGCCACCGCCGATCGGAGTCCGGCCGAGCCCCGCCGGACCCACGACCGAGGCCGCCAGATCGACCGGCTGCCCCGCTTCGGGCACCTCGTAGCGGCAGACGAACAGACTCATGTCGGGAGGATCCCCCGACGCCCCACCCCGGCGCCCGTCACGTCCTCGCTCGCCACCGCGACCTTCATCCCACGCGCCGAGCACATGGGTGACCAGACACGGGTCGACGCGGAACCAGCGCACCGAGGAACCGTCGCCGTCCCGCGGGACCACGCCGACCCATCCCTCGGCACCGGGCACCCACCCGAACGGCACCGCCGGCTCGGACGTCACCGCCGATCCGCCGTCGCCGTCGCCGTCACCGTCGCCGCACCGTCATCGCCACCGCCCACCGCCACCGCCACCGCCACCGCCGCCGCCCACCCCGCCGAGCCGCCGAGTCGGCGACTCGATGAACACCACATGCCCCTCGGTCACCCCGATGTCGTGCTGCCACGTGGCGCGCTCGAGCGCCACCGACTGCGCACGACGCAGACCGCCGCCCGCATCCCACTCGCCGAGGCGCAACCAGATCCCGTCCTCCGAGTCCGCCGCGTCGTCGCCGACACCGCCGCCCTCCACCGAGAAGAGGACCCGCGCCCCGTCCGCCGCCACTCGATGCACGTGCGAGGCGATCGGCACGCGTCAGGCCACCACCGAACTCCTCGGGCGCCAGCAGCCGGGAGTACTGCGAGGGCAAGCCCGACTCGGGCAGCGCCAGCACCGACCCGGCGTGCCAGAACACCCCGGCGTCGGCCTCCGAGTCGACCCGCACGTACGACACCGCCTGGCCGTCCCGCAGCTCCACGGCATGCAGCGCACCCCGGCCGGCCCGACCCCGCCGCCGACGCCCCGGCCCCACCCGGTACAGCATCCCCTGGAGGTCCGGCGGCAACGACCCCTCCATGGGCAAGGGAGGCGGCGATGACGAGAACCCTGCGCCGAGCACCATGCGGCCAATCAACCTACCTGCGTATGGCAGCATCAAAGGCATGCCCACGCTCTCGGAGGACCTCGCCTTCCGCGGCCTGATCCACCAGGTGACCGACCCCGACCTGCCCAAGCGGCTCGACGACCCGAGCGCCCCCATCACCCTCTACGCCGGCTTCGACCCGAGCGCCGACAGCCTCCACGTGGGCAACCTCCTCCAGCTCTGCACCCTGCGCCGGTTCCAGGACGGCGGGCACCGCCCCATCTCCCTCGCCGGCGGCGGCACCGGCATGATCGGCGACCCGGGCGGCAAGCAAGACGAGCGCCAGCTCCTCACCCTCGAGACCATCGAGTCGTACCTCGAGCACGTCCGCCCCCAGTTGGGCCAGTTCCTCGATCTCGACCAGGCCCTCCTCCTCAACAACGCCGACTGGCTGGCCAATCTCTCGACCCTCGAGTTCCTGCGCGACGTCGGCAAGCACTTCACCGTCAACCAGATGGTGGGCAAGGAGTCGGTCAAGTCCCGCTTCGAACGGCCGGACCAGGGCATCAGCTACACCGAGTTCAGCTACATGCTCCTCCAGGCCTACGACTTCCTGCGCCTGCACATCGACCACGGGTGCGACCTGCAGATCGGCGGCAGCGACCAGTGGGGCAACATCACCATGGGCGTCGAGCTCATCCGCAAGGTCTGCGGCGACGAGGCCTACGGGCTCACCACGCCGCTCGTGCTCAAGCCCGACGGCACCAAGTACGGCAAGACCGAGAGCGGCACGGTCTGGCTCGATCCGCAGCGCACCAGCCCCTTCGCCATGTACCAGTTCTTCGTCAACACGCCCGACGAACAGGTCGGCCAGCTGTTGCGGTTCTTTACCTTCTTGGATCACGACGCAATCTCCCAACTGGACTCGGACACGGCGTCGCACCCGGAGCGCCGCCAGGCCCAAAAGGCCCTCGCCCGCGCCGTGGTGGCGATGGTGCACGGCGAGGCCGAGGTGACCAAGTGCGAGGAGGCGTCGGGCTGCGCTCTTCAGCGAGGAGATCGCCGGGCTGAGCGAGGACATGCTGCTCGCCGTGACCGAGGACGCACCGACGACCGACGTGCCCCGGGCCGAGCTGCTCGACGGCAGCCTCGAGCCTGGTGGACCTGCTGGCCCGGACCGGCCTGGCCACGTCGCGGAGCGAGGCCCGACGCACCATCGAGCAGGGCGGGGCCTACGTCAACAACGTGAAGCAGGAGCGACGCCGCCCGCACCCTCGGCCCGGCCGACCTGCTGCACGACCGCTACGTCGTGCTGCGCAAGGGGCCGCGGACCGTCCACATCGTCCGGGCCGGCTGATCCGCCACGCATGGACCGACGCCGGCGCCACCGGACCACACCGCTCGTCCTGCTCGCTCGTCATGCTCGGATCGGCCCTCGCTCTGACCTCGTGCGCCGGGGCGGACCAGGAGGGGTCGACGGCCCATCGCATGTCGGTCTGGGTCGACGGCACCAGCTTCGGTGCGAACATCGGGACGCTGGTGGCCGACAACGCCCGCATCGCCAAGGTGGCGCCCAACGGCGCCGGCGCGCTGCACGCGGCCTGCAGCACCATGATCAACGACGCCGAGATGGCGAACAGCTCGCTGCCCTCGCCCGACCCCACCGTCACCGACCTGCTGACGAAGGCCTACGGCCTCGAAGGCACGGCGGGCAACGACTGCTACAACTCGGGCGCCACCAACCAGACGCTGCTCACCAAGTCCGAGCGCGAGGGCATCCAGGCCGACGCCCTCTACAACGAGGTCATCCAGCGCATCCGCCAGATCACCGGCAAGGCGCCCGTGACCACGACGACGTCGGGCAACACCGGCAACTCGGGCATCGGAGGGATCTTCGGATGACGCCGACCGACCGCACCCGAACCGCGGCCCGAGCCCGACGAGTTCGACCGCCACCGCCGCCGGGTGCTCTGGAGCCTCACGACCGGCCTGTACCTCGTCGGCAGCCGCGCCGGCGACGAGGTCAACCTCATGACGGCCAACCTGGTCGTCCAGGTCTCCATGGAGCCGAAGCTGGTCGCCGTCGCCCTCGAGCACGAGTCGGTGACCGCCCGCCTCGTGCGCGCCGGCGAGGCGTTCAGCCTGACCGTGCTGGCCCGGGCCGACCGCGACGTGGTGCGGCGCTTCGTCAAGCCGGTGGTCGACGTGGAGCGGGCCGCCGACGGGACGGTGACGTCCATGAGCGGCCAGCCGGTCGAGGAGGTCGGTCCCGGGCGCCTGCCCGTGCTGGCCTCCAGAGCGGCCGACGCTGCTCTGCCGCCTCGAGCGGGTCGACGAGTTGGGCAGCCACGACCTCTGCATCGGCGAGGTGATCGAGGTGGACGGCGAACCGGCGGAGATCGAGGTCCTCCGCATGGAGGACACCCGCATGCACTACGGCGGCTAGGGCTGCCCCGCTCGTCGCCGACGCCCTCGGCTGCCCCTCGCCCGGGCCGGCTTCGGCCGCAGGTCGATGCGCAGGGTCAGGATGCCGTCGACCAGCTCGGCCTCGGCGTCGCCGATCATGGCGAAGTCGGTGAAGTCGCGCTGGGCCTGCTCGCGAAAGCGCACCCGCTCGGGGCCCTCGATCGGCGGCATGCCCCGCGTCCGCACCGCCTCGGCCCGCTGCTGGAAGCGCACGACCATTTCCTGGGGATCGAAAGCCGCAGGCACGGGGCTCAGCGTAGATGTTGGAATGGAGCACATGAGTGACGACCTGCCCCACCTCACCAAGCCCATCACCGTCGAAGACGTGGCGGCCCGGGTCAAAGAGGCGCTCGAGAGCAACGACCTCGAGCGCTTCGCCGAGCTGCTCAGCCCGGACGTCCAGTGGGGCGCACCGGGCGCGGCCACGCCGGCCTGCCAGAACCGGAAGCAGGTCCTGAAGTGGTACCCAAGGGGCGCGAGGCCGGGCGCCGCGTCGCCACCGTCAGCCACGTCGAGGTGCGCGGCAACGCCGTCCTGGTCGGGATGCGCCTCGAGGGAGAAGGGGAGCGCTGGCAGGTGCTTCGGGTCGGGCCCGACGGGGTCTACGACATCCGGGGTTTCGAGGATCGGGCGCAGGGCGCCGCGGAATTGTCCCTCTGAGCTGGAACAGGGCGAACGGGGTCCCGCCAGCCACTACACTGTCAAGACGGTCGGACGGGCCCGTAACGGTCTGGCCGTGGGGCGGGCCGCGTTGGCGCGGACCGGGTGTGACAAGGAGTTCTCGTGAAAAAGGGACGCCATCGGCGCTTCGAAGAAGCGCGAAGCCTGAAGCGATCTTCCACAGAATCGACCGGCAAGTGCGTCGAGTGCGGTGCCGAGCCCGACGACGTGCACGCGTCGTGGTGCATGGCCGAAGAGGACAAGTACGACCGCATCCTGGGTTCCATGCCGTCCACGTCCAGCTCGGACGACGACCCGCTCAACGACTGATCGTCAGCGACGAGCTGCTTCCGATCAGCCGCTCGAGGCCTGCCGCCAGCCGGCGAACGGCCCGGTCAGGCGACCGGCTCGGAACCCTCCAGCTCGACGCTCACCGTCGACGGTCGCAGCCGACGTCGGCAGTGCCGCTGTCGGCGCGCTGCCGCACGGCCGGGTGGGGGAGCGGCACGCCCCGCTGACGCAGCCGGTCCCGCTCCTCGAGCAGCGAGACCATCTCGCCGTAGACCTTGGCCCCCACCATCTCGGTGAGCTCGGCCTCCATCTCCTCGTACACGGGCTTGGTGCCCACGAAGGCGTCGGGCGTCCTCGGTGCACCACCAGTGGAACTCGCGCCCGCCCTTGCCCCAGTGCCGCCGGTCCCATTGGCGCACGACCGAGGTGACGTGGCCATCCTCGTCGTCGACCTGGTCCTCGCGCCGGAGCGGGAGCTGCCAGCACACCTCGGGCTTGAGCGTCATGAAGTTGACGCCCCGGCGCGCCGCCGCGATGTGGAAGGCGCAGCCCGCACCGGCCGGGAAGTCCGGCTTGTTCAAGAAGATGCAGGCGTCGCCGACCAGCTTGGTCACGGTCTCGCCGTGCTTGTTGACCTCAATGACGTTCTTCTTCTTGCCGTGGTTCTGCCATTCCTCGGGGGTCAGGGTGGCCGCCGCCTTCTCGACCCGCCGGGCGTCCTTCTTGTCGACCAGGTGGGCGCCGTAGCTGCAGCACCCCTGCACGAGCTCGGGGGCCGGCCCGGTGAGCACGCCCTGGCACCCGTTGCCGAAGATGCACGTCCAGTTGCTGGTGAGGAACGTGGCGTCGAAGACCCAGGTCCGCTCCTCTTCGTCGTCTTCGAAGCTCAGCCACTCGTGCGGGTCAATGGTTCACGCGCCATGGCGAGCGACGATACAGCGTGCGTCTCCGCGGACGAGGCACGATTTTCCGCGAGTTCACGCAACGGCAACGAGTGCTGTGCAGGTCCCAACGTGCCGGCGTTTGCCCGGTCTCTGCGGGACCGATGTCGGGGCTGGCGCGAGCGAACCCGGACCGAAGCCCGCGTCGAGCGTCCGGGCCGGTGCCTCACCGCCGTGTGGGGCGATGGCCCGCGACGAGTGCCGACCTGGCCCTGGTCGGAGCACCTGGCCAGGCCGTAGACTTCGCCCCATGGCAACGACCGCAGAAGACCTCCAGACCACCACCCCCGTCGTGACGCTGACGCCCGAGGCGTTCGGGATCGTGAAGGAGGCGATCGGCCAGGAGCCCAACCCGGGCTCGCTCGCGCTGTGGCTCGAGGTGCGCGGGCGTCCAGGAGGGCTCGTTCGTCTACGACCTCTACTTCCAGGCCGTCTCCGACGCCGGCGAGGGCGATGCCCGTCACGAGCACGACGAGCTCGTGGTGATCGTGCCCGAGGCCAGCGTCGACCGCCTGCGCGGGGCCCGGCTCGAGTGGTCCGAGGACGGTGGCGGCGGGCTGGTGCTGGTCAACCCGAACACGCCCAGCGTCGAGGAGGCCAACCCGGGCGTACCGCCCGAGATCCTGGCCAAGGGCACCAGCGGGCCGCTGGCCGCCCGCGTCATGGCCGTGCTCGAGCAGGCGGTCAACCCGTCGATCGCCAGCCACGGCGGGCGGGCCGACCTGGTCGCCCTCAACGAGGAGGACGGCACGGCTTACCTGCGCCTGTCCGGCGGGTGCCAGGGCTGCGCCATGTCGCAGATGACGCTGCGCCAGGGGATCGAGACCACGCTGCTCGAAGAGGTGCCCGAGCTGACCAAGGTGCACCGACGTCACCGACCACGGCAGCGGCGACAACCCCTTCTATTCGTGAGGCGCCCCTCGGGGGCATGCCGCCGGCTGCGCCGGCGCGTCCGTCTCCCGAGTCCACCTCGGCGAAGATCGCTCAGAGCGACCGTCCCAGCTCAGGGGCCGCTGCAAGCCGTCCGGTAGCGTTGACCCGTGCTGCGTTTCCTGACCGCGGGTGAATCCCATGGCAAGGCCCTCGTCGTCGTGGTCGAGGGACTGCCCGCCGGCCTGCCGGTCGAGGCGTCCGACATCCGCGAGGAGCTGGCCCGGCGCCGGCTCGGCTACGGGCGCGGCCCCCGCATGCGCTTCGAGGCGGACGAGATCACGCTGGTCGGCGGCATCCGCCACGGCCGCACGCTCGGCTCGCCGGTGGCCATCGAAATCGCCAACAGCGAGTGGCCCAAGTGGACCGAGGAGATGTCGCCCGACCCGGGCGCGCCGGCCAAGCGTGCTGACCCAGCCCCGGCCGGGCCACGCCGACCTGCCCGGGATGCTCAAGTACGGCTTCGACGACGCCCGCGACGTGCTCGAGCGCGCCTCGGCCCGGGAGACGGCCGCCCGGGTGGCGGCGGGGACGCTGGCCAAGCTGCTGCTGCAGCCAGCTCGGGGTGTCGATCGTGAGTCACATCGTGCGGCTGGGGGAGGCGGCGACGGGACCGGACAGCCCGCGGCCGGGACCGGCCGACCTGGACCGGATCGACGAGAGCTCCGTGCGCTGCTTCGACCCGGCGGCCGAGGAGGCGATGATCGCCGCCGTCAAGGCGGCCGGCAAGGCAGGCGACTCGCTGGGCGGCGTGGCCGAGGTGCTGGCCTACGGCGTGCCCGTCGGCCTGGGCAGCCACGTGCAGTGGGACCGCAAGCTCGACGCCAACCTGGCCCAGGCCCTGATGTCGATCCAGGCGGTGAAGGCGGTCGAGATCGGCGAGGGCTGGGACAACGCGGGCCGGCGCGGCTCGGAGGCCCACGACGCCATCCTCTACGACGAGGCGGACGGCTACGTCCGGCCGACCGACCGGGCCGGCGGGATCGAGGGCGGCATTTCGAACGGTGCGCTCGTGGTGGCCCGGGTGGCCATGAAGCCGCTGGCCACCTTGAACCGGCCGGTCCTCCAGACGGTCGACGTGGCCACCAAGGAGTCGACGCTCAGCTTCCGCGAGCGCACCGACACCACGGCGGTGCCCGCCATGGGCGTGGTGGCCGAATCGATGATGGCGCTCGTCCTGGCCAACGAGGCACTGCGCAAGTTCGGCGGCGACTCGCTGGCCGAGATCGTGCGCAACCGCGACGGCTACCTCGAGTCGCTCGGCTCGACACCCTCGGCGGCGATCGGCCAGCCGGGGTCGGCCGGCCGGAGTTCATCGGCAACGAGCCCGAAGCGACGCCCGATCCCGACGGCGTCGGACGCGCCGCGCTGTGACGCCCCGCATCCTGCTGGTCGGGATGATGGGCGCCGGCAAGACGACGACCGGTCGGCTGCTGGCCGCCTCGCTCGGCTGGCGCTACTGCGACTCGGACGCCGACGTGGAGGCCGACACCGGGCTGACCGTGCCCGAGCTGTTCGCCCGCGACGGCGAGGCCGCCTTCCGCCAGGCCGAGGCGACCGTGCTGGCCCGGGCCTGCGCCGACCCGCTGCCTTCGGTGGTCTCGGTGGCCGGTGGCGCCGTACTCAGCGCGGAGAACCGGGCCCGCATCACGGCGAGCGGCACGGTGGTCTGGCTGCGGGCACGCCCCGAGACGCTGGCCGCGCCGCGTGGGCGACGGCGTCGGCCGCCCGCTCCTCGGGCACGACCCGGCCGAGGCCATGGTGCGGCTGAGCGCTGAGCGGGCGCCCTTCTACGACGAGGTGGCCCACCTCGTGATCGACGTCGACGACCTCGAGCCCCGACCAGGTGGCCGAGCAGATCCTCGTCGCCGTCGGGGCCGACATGGTGATCGACGAAAGCGCGACCTGACGTGCACGCGCTCTCCGTCGACCTGCCCGACCGCTCCTACCCCGTGCTCGTCGGTCCGGGTGCCCGCCACGAGGTGGCCCGCTTCGTGCCGCCCGGGGCCAAGGTGGCGGCCGTCGTCACCCAGGAGGCGATCAGCGCAGCCGGCTGGCTCGACGGCCTGGACCCGGGCCTGCCCTTCGAGGTCTGCCTCGTCCCCGACGGCGAGGAGTCCAAGACGCTGGCCACGGTGGAGATGCTGGCCCGGCGCTTCGCCGCCTCGGGCCTGTCCCGGGCCGACGTGGTCATCGCCGTGGGCGGCGGGATCGTGACCGACGTGGCCGGGTTCGCCGCCGCCACCTACCACCGGGGCACGGCGTACATCAACGTGGCGACGTCGTTGCTGGCGCAGGTCGACGCGGCCATCGGCGGCAAGACCGGGGTGAACCTGCCCGAGGGCAAGAACCTGGTCGGCGCCTTCTGGCAACCCAACGCCGTGCTGTGCGACACCGAGACGCTGACGACCCTGCCCCCACGCGAGTGGGCCTGCGGGCGGGGCGAGATCGCCAAGTACGCCTTCCTCGGCGATGCGCCCGACCGCCGACCAGCCCATCGAGGAACAGGTGGCCCGCTGCGCCGCCATCAAGGCTGCGGTGGTGTCCGAGGACGAGCGCGAGGGGGGCCGGCGCATGATCCTCAACTACGGCCACACGCTGGCGCACGCCCTCGAGGGCGCCGCGCTGACCGAGCACCCGGACTGGGACCTGCGCCACGGCGAGGCGGTTGCCATCGGGATTCTCTTCGCCGCCCGCCTGGCCGAGCGCCTCGGGCGCATCGACGAGGCGCGCGTGGCCGAGCACCAGGCCGTGGTGGGCAGCTTCGACCTGCCGACCGACCTGCCCCCCGGGGCCGAGGCCGAAGAGCTCGTGGCGTTCATGGGACGGGACAAGAAAGCACAGCAAGACCTGACCTTCGTTCTCGACGGCCCCCGGGGCGTCGAGGCCGTACGCGGCGTGGCGGTGGCGGACGTGGTCGCTACCCTGGCTGACATGGGTGCCCGCTCGTGAGCCTCGTCCTGCTCCTGTCGG
>CAVQLP010000010.1:0-238488 GCA_963713375.1 uncultured Acidimicrobiaceae bacterium
ACCAGCAGCGCGAGTGAATCGGCTCCGCCCGAGACGGCGCAGGCCAGCTCCGTCCCCGCCGGGGGGAACGTGCACCGGGTCAGCAGGTCGGTGAGGAGGGGGGCAGCCGCTCCCTCAGCCACCGGCCCGGGTCACCCACAGGGCAGGGTCGCGGATCTCCTCGAGGGTGGGGAGCCATTCGGGCCCTTCCCAGACCCGGGCCAGCAGGACCGGTCCGCCCGCGGCCTCGACCGACTGCACGAAGCGTTCGCCCTCGGCGTACTGGCGCATTTTGGCGTCGAGCCCGAGCAGCTTGGACATGAGCCGGGTGAGGCCCTTGGCGTTGGTGCGCCGCTCGTGCAACACGGCGGAGAAGTGCGCGGCCCCGGGCACCTCGCCCGCTCCGGCCCGGTCCATGGTGACGTCGCCATGCCCCTCGAGCAGGCTCATCATGCCTGAGATCTTCGACAGGGCCAGGCGCTGCTCGGGCGTGGCCAGCATCCCCATGACGCCCGACTCGCCCGCCGGGTTGCGCCCGGCCCGCACCTCGGTGGCCACCCGCTTGACCATTTCGGCGAAGTTGGCCGGGTCACCCGAGAGGGGGCCTAGCAATTCGGTGATCAGGCCGACGAAGTGGTCGCGCAACCACGGCACCGCCGTGAACTGCATGCGGTGGGTCACCTCGTGCAGGGCCAGCCACAGCCGGAACTGGTTGGGGGCGAAGCCGTACTGCTGCTCGACCGCCACGATGTTGGGCCCGACGTAGGAGACCAGATCCTGATCCTCGGGCGTCTCGTCGTTGATGAGGAGGTCGTACTGACCGAGCACCCGCGTCGCCATGTAGGCGAGCATCAGGCCGAGCTGGGTGCCGGCCACGGCGCGCCCCACGACGAGCGAGGGGCCGCCCAGCTTGGCCCCCCGGGACCGCTGGAGCTCGAGCAGCGCGGGACCGACGAGCCGCTCGATGGAACGGACATTGGCGCGCCGCCCAGCCGGGCCGGTCGGTCACCTTGGCCCGGGCCGACCCGTGCCGCGAGTGCAGGCCGGTGGCCTCGCTCACCAGGGTCTCGGCCCGCGCCGTCGAGATCGTCGAACTGGCCCTGGAGGGCGGACGAGCGGTAGGTGGCGGGGGAAGGCTTGAGGAGCAAAGCGCCGGACGCCACCCGCTGGGCCAGGGCCCAGTCCACCATGGCGGGGACGGCCGGCGAGTCCGGGACCGCCGGCGAGAGCTCAGCGCTTACCGTCGTGCTGCCGGCTTTCCTCGTCGATGGCCGCAGCCACCCGCTCGATCAGGCTCTGGGGCACCCGGTCCTTGCACCGGTTGGCGATGACCCGGCGCAGCTCGGCCTCGAACTCGGCCGCTCCGCCACAGGGACCGCAGTAGTCGAGGTGGATCCGGATCTCCACGCGCCGCTCCTCGGTCAGCTCGCCGTCGAGGTAGTGGTACAGCTCGTGCACCGCTTCCTCGCAGTTCAGAGCCGGGCCGAACAGCTCGGACGTATCGGTGTCTTTACCCATGTTCCCGGTCACTCTCTCGTCCCCCCCGGCACGCTGCCGACAAGCCCGCGCGCTTCCGCCACGTCGTGCAACGCCTTCTGGAGCGCCCTTCTTCCCCGGTGGATCCTGCTCATGACGGTGCCGATGGGTACTTCGGTGATCTCGGAGATCTCCTTGTAGCTGAAACCCTCGACGTCGGCCAGGAGCACGGCCATGCGGAAGGACTCGGGCAGCGCCTCGAGCGCCGCCTTGACGTCCTCGTCGGTGAAGCGGTCGAGCGCCTCGTCCTCGGCCGAGCGCCCCTGCTCGGTCCCGCCCGATCCGGCCAGCCGCTTGTAGAGGTAGAGGTCCTCGACGTCCTCGACGTCGGTCGTCTCGGGGCGGCGCTGGGCCGCCCGGTACGAGTTGATGTAGGTGTTGGTGAGGATCCGGTAGAGCCAGGCCCGCAGGTTGGTGCCCTCGGTGAAGGAGTCGTAGGCGCGGTAGGCCTTGAGGTACGTCTCCTGCACCAGGTCCTCGGCGTCGGCCGGGTTCCGCGTCATCCGCAGCGCGGCGGAATAGAGCCCCGGCATGAATTCCATGGCGACGTCGGTGAAGGTCGCCTGGTCTGCCATGGTCCCACCCTACCCACCCGGGGATAACGTCTCCGCCGTGACTGCCACCGCCCCCGCTTCGCTCGGTATCGACCTCCTCGACGGCGAGTTCTACGGCCGCGAACCCCACGAGGCCTACGCCTGGATGCGGGCCCACGCGCCCGTCTACTACGACGAGGTCAACGACCTGTGGGCCGCGGCCAGCTACGCCGCGGTCAAGGCGGCCTCGGTCGACACCGAGGCGTTCTCGAACGCCGGGGGCATCAGGCCCAAGTACCCGCCGCTGCCGATGATGATCGACTTCGACGCCCCCGAGCACGTGCGCCGGCGCCGCCTGGTCTCCGAAGGCTTCACCCCCAAGCGGGTGCGGGCCATGGAGGAGCAGGTCCGCGCCTCGTGCGACGCCATTTTGGACCTGGTGTGCGAACGCGGCGAGTGCGACTTCGTGACCGACATCGCGGCGCCGCTCCCCATCGCGGTCATCGGCGACATGCTCGGCGTGGCCCCGGCCGACCGGGCCGAGCTGCTCGAGTGGTCCGACGTGATGCTCAAGTCCCAGGGTTCGCCCGACCCCGACGCCATGGTGGGCGCCATGCACGCCTTCGAGGGCTACAGCTCGTACATCACTCCCGTGCTGGCGGATCGCAAAGCGACGGGCAGCACGGCCGACCTGGTCGGCGTGCTCTGCCAGGCCGAGATCGACGGCGACTCGCTCGACGAGTCCTCGCTCATCCACGAATCCCTGCTCATCCTGATCGGCGGCGACGAGACGACGCGCCACGTCATCAGCGGCGGCATGGAGGAGCTGCTGGCCCGACCCGACCAGCTGGCCCGCCTGGCCGCCGACCCCGAGGGGCTGCTCCCCGGTGCGGTCGAGGAGATGCTGCGCTGGGTGTCGCCCATCAAGAACATGGCCCGCACGGCGACCCGCGACGTCGAGCTGGGCGACGCCACCATCAAGGCCGGCCAGGAGTTGCTGCTCCTCTACCCGTCGGCCAACCGTGACGAGGCCGTCTTCGACCAGCCCGACACGTTCGACATCACCCGCAGCCCGAACCCGCACGTCGCCTTCGGCTTCGGGGCCCACTTCTGCCTCGGGAACCAGCTGGCCCGCCTGGAGCTCAAGGTCATGTTCGAGCGCCTGCTCGCCCGCATGCCCGACGTCCACCTGGCGGTCGAGCGGGGAGCGCTGCCCCGGCGGCCCGCCAACTTCATCTCGGGCTTCGAGTCGATGCCGGTCGCCTTCACCCCGTCGGCCCCGCTCGGCCGCGCCGCCCGACTGATGGCAGACGCAGACCGGACGAGCATCGCCGGCCACTCCATCCTGATCACCGGCGGCGGGAGCGGCATCGGTCTGGGGACGGCCGAGCGCCTGGCGGCCGACGGGGCCCACGTCACCATCTGCGGGCGCACCGAACAGAAACTGGTCGACGCGGCGGCGCAGATCCGCGCCGGCGCGCCAGGCGTCACGGTGCGTCACGTGGTGGCCGACGTCACGGTGGAGGACGAGGTGGCCGCGGCCGTGACGCTGACCCAGGAGGAGACGGGGCGCATCGACGGGCTCTTCGCCTGCGCCGGAGGCTCGACCCACATCGGCTCCATCCTCAGCGCAGACATGGACGCCGTGCGCAGCACCGTCGACCTGAACCTCGTGGGTTCGACCATCTGCGTGAAGCAGGGTGCCCTGGCCATGCAGGCCCAGGGTGGGCCCGGGGCCATCGTCTTGATGTCGTCGGGCGCCGGTCGCTTCCCCCACCAGTACCTGTGGGCGTACGGAATCGCCAAGGCCGGCATCATCTTCCTGGCCAAGACGGCGGGCGAGGAGCTGGGGCCGCTGGGCATCCGGGTCAACGCGGTGGCGCCGGGCATCATCGACGACGAGCTGATGAGCTTCATCACCGCGGGCGGCCCGCTCCTCGACCACTACCTCTCGCAGATGCCGCTCAGCCGGGTGGGCACGGTCGACGACGTGGCGGCGGCCGTCCGCTACCTCATCGGGCCGGAGTCCGCCTGGGTCACCGGCGAGACCATCAGCGTCGACGGCGGCCACCATCTGCGACGCGGCGCCGACTACTCGCTGCTCTTCGGGAGCTGAACTCCCTCAGCCCCCTTCGGGCTCAGCCCGGTCAGCTCCGGCCACGCCCCGGCGCAGCAGCTGGCGCATCTGTTCGGGGCTGCACGCGGCCAGCACCGCGGCGAGCACCTCGTCCTCGACCCGGGCCGTGCGGCCGCCCACTCTGATTTCGAACCAGCCCGGCGACCCGGTGGCGTCGCTCGTGCCCTGCACCGGCACCTCGCGCAGCGCGGCGGCCAGGCTGTCGGCGGAGACGCCGACGCGCGCGAGCACCTTGGCGCCCTGGGAATCGGGATCGGCCGCGATGGCCGCCAGCAGCTGGCCGGTCGTGACAGCCGCGTCGCCGGCGTGGCCCTGCGCCCGACCCAGCGCCGTGTGCAGAGCCGGTGAGCGCAGATTGCGTTCGCCCGGCACCCCGGCGGCCAGCTCGGAGACCCGGGTCCGGAGCAGGTCGCCGTCGACCTGGTAGAGCTCGGCGGCCAGGCGTTCGTCGAGGCGGAGCAGCCCCAGCAGCAGATGCTCGGTCCCGATATAGCTGTGTTTGATCCGCAATGCCTCGCGCAACGACAGCTCGAGCGCCTTCTTGGCCTCGGGCGTGAAGGGCAGGCGCTCTCCGGTCCGGGCCTCGCCCGCGGGCAGGGCCGCCAGGACCCGGTCGCGGGTGCCGGCGTAGGTCACCCCGAACTCCTCGAGGGCCTGGCCGGCCAGGCCCTCGCTCCTGGTGAGGCCCAGCGCGAGGTGCTCGGGCCGGATGAAGGGGTGGCCCAGGTCACGCGCCTCGTCTTGGGCCAGGACGATGGCCCGCCGGGCCCGGTCGGTGAATCGCTCGAACATGAGTCGAGTCTACGGACCCTGTCAAGACGGTGTCAGATAGTAGAGTGAGCCACCATGGCAGGCGAAGACGGGGGCGAGGGCGAAGCGACGAGCGGCGTCGACTGGGACGAGCTGCTCGAACAGCTCCCCGACCAGCCGGCCGAGGAGGGATGGCTCACCTTGGAGGAGGCGTCCTCCGCCGCGGGCGTGGCCCGGTCGACCCTGCGCTCGTGGTACCGGGCGGGGCACATCCCCTCGCGCATGGTGCTGGGCGCGCACGGGCCACAGCGGCTCGTCCCGCTGGACGCGGTGCTCGACCGCGCCCTGCGCTCCTCGCGGCTGCGGCGCCAGATCGAACAGGGCCGCTCGCTGAGCGGCGGAGGTCGACCGGCTGCGCCAGCGCGTCGAGGTGATGGAGCGACTGCTCGGGCTGCGCTGAGCGCGGCCCAGCCCCTATGCGAACTTGAAGAGGCCCGAGTCGATGACGGTCTCGCCGCGCTGGGTTTCGGTGCGGAACCGGCAGAATCCCTCGGCCTCGGCGCCGATGTCCCACACCGACACCGTGAGGGCGTCGCCCGGCAGCGTCGGCTTGGAGAAGCGGGCCCGCATGGAGCCGAAGCGCAGCGGGTCCGAGCCGCACACCGTGTGGAACAGGGCGCGCCCGGTGAAGCCGTAGGTGCACAGGCCGTGCAAGATCGGCTTGTCGAAGCCGGCCCGCTTGGCGAAGGTGGGATCGGAGTGGAGCGGGTTGCGGTCACCGCTCAGGCGATAGAGCAGCGCCTGGTCGGGGCGCGTGCTGTACGTGACCACCTCATCGGGCTCGCGGGCGGGGATCGGCAGCGCGGCCAGCTCGGTTTCCGTGTCGTTCTCCGGGTTGCGCGGGCCGCCCCAACCGCCCTCGCCGCGAATGAACATGGTCGTGCGCGTGGTGAAGGCGGGGCTGCCGTCGTCGTAGTGCGACACCGTCTCGAGCACGACCAGCCCGGCCTTGCCCTTGTCGTACATGCCGGCCACCGTCGTCACGTTCGAGACCGACCCGGTGGCCGGGATCTCGCCGTGGAGCACGATCGCCTGCTCGGCATGCACCAGCATGGCCGGGTCGTACTCGCCGATGGAGGTCCGCCCCCCGGCGCCCTGGCCGACGATGGTGGTGAAGGTCGGCAGCACCCGCTGGGTCACACCGTCCGAGTTCTCCGTGGTCAGGTCGAGCTCGAAGCCCGTCGGGTCGAGCGCACCGGCGCCGACACCCAGGGCGTAGAGCAGGGCGTCCTTGCTGTCCCAGGACCGCTTGACCGGGTCCGACGTCGATCCCACCGCGTCCGGATTCAGTGGCATGTCGGCCACCTCGCTTTCGTTCGTATCTGACAGTCTTTAATGTTACATAGATTCATGTCATACTTGTCAAATGCCGGCCGGCCCAGCCCTGACCATCGACCAGCTGGCGGCCGCCACCGGCACCACGTCGAGGCGCATCCGGTCCTACCAGACGCTCGGCCTCCTCCCCCACCCCGAACTCAGAGGACGCACGGGCCTCTACGGGGACGAGCACGTCGAACGGGTGTCCGCCATCCTCCGCCTCCAGGGGCGGGGCTTCTCGCTCGAGTCGCTGGCCGACCTGTTCGCCGCGCTCGAGGCGGGCCGTTCGCTGGCCGACGTGCTCGGCGTGGCCGTCCCGGCCCGCCGACCCGCCCGACGCGACGAGGCGGAGCTCTACGGGTTCAGCGAGCTGGAGACGGGGCGCCCCTCGGGATCGCGGGCGGGACGCCCGCTGCTCTCCATCGTCCCCACGACCATGTGGGGCGAGAGCGAGGCCTCGTAGTCTCTGGCCGTGCCCGAAGCGCCGCTCCTGCTGCCGTGGGCGGACGCACACCGGTACGGCGTGGCGGTCGCTGTCACGACGCGGCACGGCGGCGTCTCCCCGGCCCCCTATGACACGTTGAACCTCGGCCTGCACGTGGGCGACGACCCCGAACGCGTCCAGACCAACCGGGCGCGCGCCGCGGCGGCATTCGGCGTCGACCTCGGGGCGATGGTCTACGCCCATCAGGTGCACGGCACCGCCGCCGTCGCCGTCGGCCCCGACGATGCCGGGCGCGGGCACGCGGCAGGAGGACGACGCCATCGACGAGGCCGACATCCTCGTCACCCGGTCGCCCGCGGTGAGCCTCGCCATCATGGTGGCCGACTGCGTCCCCCTGGCCCTGGTCGATCCCGAGGCCCGCATCCTGGCCGCGGTCCACGCCGGGTGGCGCGGCACGGCCGGCGGAGCCGTGGCCAAGGCCCTCGAGGCCATGGTTGCGCTCGGCGCCCGGAGCCGAGAGGGTCCAGGCCTACCTCGGGTCCCGCGGTCAGTCCCGTTGCGCTACCAGGTGAACGACGGTCGTGCGCGATGCACTCGCCGACGCCGTGGGACCCGACGAACTCGACCCGGGCGTGGTCCGGCCCGACGGCCCGGGCCACTGGCGGTCGGATCTGGTGGCCGCGAACGCGCAACAGCTGCGCCGGGCCGGCGTCCCGGCCGGCTCCATCGACCGGGCACCGCTCGACACGGCGGACCCGGCGCTCTTCAGCGACCGGGCCGCCCGTCCCTGCGGTCGCTTCGCCCTGTTCGCCCGCCTGTTGCCGTGACCGACGGCGGGGCGACCGGCCCGTAGCATGGTCGGGGCCTCGACGGGCACCCCTCTTCCGATGCCACCTCCCGACCAATTCCGCTACGACGGCTTCGCCATCGACCCCGTCGCCGGGACCATCGACTGCTCGTACTCGACGCGGACCCACGCCTTCACCGAGTCGTTCGCCTTCGGACCCGGCGGCGACTGGGCCGACCCGGCGCTGATGGCCGCGGCCCGCCTGCTCTTCCTCCTGGCCGGCGTCTCCTATTACAAGACGGCGGCGGCACCGCGTCATCGATCTCGGCTCGCATCCGACGACCGACGCCGAGCGGTCGTTCCTGCGTCGCTTCTACGTGCACGGCCTCGGCGGAGTTCGCCTACCGCAACGGGCTCGACCTCGCATCGACCGAAGTGGTCGGTCCCGACGCCGGATCGACGGCGCCGGTCGTCTACGACCCGACCCCGGGACGTCCGCTCGTCCCCTTCGGCGGCGGCATCGACTCCATCGTCACCGTCGACGCCATCGCCCGTGACCACCCCGACACCGCACTCTGCGTCGTCCACCCGCCGGGGGAACGCTTCGCCGCCATTGAAGATGCGGCCGCCGTCACCGGCCTTCCGGTGCGCCACGTGGGGCGACGGATCGATCCCCAGGTCACGGCGCTCGGCCGAGCTCGGATTCCTCAACGGGCACGTCCCGGTCACCGCCATCGTCACGGCGGCGGCAATCGTCGCCGCCGTGCTCGACGGGCGCGACGCCGTCGTCCTGTCCAACGAGTGGTCGGCGTCGGTGCCCACCCTGGTGGTCGGCGGGCGACCGGTGAACCATCAGTGGTCAAAGGGTGACGAGTTCGAGCGCGACCTCGCCGAGCAGGTGGCCGCGACGTTCGGCCCGGGCCTCGAGGTCTTCTCCTACCTCCGGCCGCGCACCGAGCTGTGGGTCGGCCGTCGCTTCGCCGAGCTCACCGCCTTCCACGGCACCTTCCGCAGCTGCAACCGTGCCTTTCATCAGGATCCGGCGCAGCGCCTCGACCACTGGTGCGGCGTCTGCGACAAGTGCTGCTTCATCGACCTGATCCTGGCTCCCTACATGGGCGCGGCGGCGCTGGCCACCGTCTTCGGCGGGTCCGAGCCCCTCGACAACCCGGCCAACCACGCCCGCTTTCGAACCCTGCTGGGTTTCGAGGCCGACACCAAGCCCTTCGAGTGCGTGGGCGACGTGGACGAGTGCCGGGCTGCGCTCCGGTTGACCGCCCGGCGCGACGACCGGGCCGGCGCCGTGCTCGTGCAACAGCCTCCTGGCCGAGGTCGACGCCGCCTTCCCTGCCGCCGGTTCCGACGACGAGCTGCTCGAACCGCGCGGTCCGCACCGGATCCCTGATCGCTATGCCCCCCCGGATCTCCTGGTCCGCGCTCGCTGACGCGACGGGCCCCATCGGCGTCTGGGGCCTCGGCGTCGAGGGCGGAGCCAGCGTGCGCCGGCTCCGGTCCATGGGCCTCGTCCCCGTGCTGGTCGACGACAGACCCGGCTGCCCCCACCCTCGACGGAACCGAGGTGCTGGCCACCGAGCGGGGCGGGCTCGACGCCCTCGGCACGTGCGAGGTGGTGGTGAAGAGCCCGGGCATCAGCCGCTACCGGCCCGAGGTGACCGAGCTCGAGTCGGCGGGGGTCATGGTCTGCGGCGGGCTCGGTCTCTTCATGGCCGAGGCCGATTCCGAACGCGTGGTGTGCATCACCGGGACCAAGGGGAAGAGCACGACGACGGTCCTGGCCGTCCACCTCCTGCGCGGCCTCGGCGTCGCGGCCGAGGCGGGCGGCAACATCGGCCGGCCACCCTGGGACCTCGTCCGACGAACCCGAGCCGGACTACTGGGTGATCGAAACCTCGAGCTTCCAGGTGCCGGACCTCCCGGTGGCGTCACGCGTCGTCGCCGTGACCTCGCTGGCCCCCGACCACCTCGACTGGCACGGGACGGTGGAGCGCTACTACGCCGACAAGCTCTCGCTCTGCACGAAGCCGGGCGTCGAGCTGGTGCTGGCCAACGGATCCGACGAGCGCCTGCGCGCCGAGGCCGCGCGCCTGGGTGCGCACGTCCGCTGGGTCACCGACGCGGACGGTGAGGGTGACGCCGGCTGGGCCGGACGAGCTCGGCCTGCGAGGGAAGCACAACGCGCGCAACGCCACCCTGGCCCGCCAGATCCTGCTGGCCCTCGGGATCCCGGGCGCGGACGACGACCGGCTCCTCCGCCAGGCGGCGGCCGGATTCGCCGGCCTGCCCAGCCGGTGCCGATCGGTGGGCACGGTGGGTCCGGTCGAGTTCGTCGACGACAGCCTGTCGACCAACGTGCTGCCGACCGAAGCCGCCCTCGACTGCCTTCGACCGAGTCGGCCGGTGGCGCTCCTGGTGGGCGGGCACGACCGCGGCGTCGACTACACGCCGCTCGGGCAGGCAGTGGCCCGTCGCACCAGGCCGACCCTCGTGGTGACCATGCCCGACAACGGACCCCGCATCGGCGCCGCCGTGCGCGCCGAGGCCGCCGCGGCCGAGGTGGTCGACGCGCGACAGCCTCGAGGAGGCGGTCGCCACCGCCTACGGCTGGGCGCTCGAAGTGGCCGCCCGCGGCGGCCGCGGGACGGACCGGGGGGACGACGGCGGGGCGGTGGTGCTCCTCTCCCCGGCCGCACCGAGCTTCGGCCGCTTCAGTGACTACCGGGAGCGGGCGGCTGCGTTCGCCGAGGCGGCCGGCCGCTGCGCCGAGCCGGAGACCGCAGGCTGATCAGCAGCCGGCGCCGACCGGAGCCAGCTCGTCACGCTCGCTGAGGAAGAGCCACCACGAGTCGGCCGAGACGGTGGCGGCGGCCTGCACGATGTCGGGGTCCGCACCCAACTCGGCCAAGGCCTCGACCGACCAGTCGGCGTGCTCGCTCTCCTGGGTGCGGTGGACGTCCCAGAAACACGTGGCCTCGTCGTCGAGCCCGTAGTGCCGCCGCAGCCCGTCGGACTTGGACGCCGCGATGTCCGAGGCCTGGACCTCGTAGGCCGCCACCATGGCCAGCGCCAACGCCGGGTCGGTCGTGGCCGCCGTGCGCACGAGGGCCAGCATCGCCGCGGTCGACGGCGTGGCCCGGAGCGTCGTCCGCCGCGCCGGCAGCACGGGCAAACGACTCGAACAGCTCCGTGTGCGGCGCCGGCGTCCCGAGCTCGTCGGCCAGGTTGGCCTCGACCAGCTCGCGCGCCCGGCCTGGAGGCAAGGCCGACGCGATGGCCTCGAGGGTCACCGGCAGCTCGCGCTCGATGTGCCGATATTGCTCCGCGTAGGCGGCCAGCTCACCCTCCGACAGGGTCCCGGCCTCCCAACGACGGTAGAAGGGGTGCGTAAGCAAGTGACGCCCGACAATCGCCTCCGCCAGCACCTCACGAATTCGTTGAGTGTGCATGACGGGCACTGTATCGCCGGCCCGCTCGACCCACTCTCGGGCGGCAAAGCCCCAGCAAGGCACAATGCTGGCCGTGCTCAGCCTGATCTGCTTCTTCGCGGGAGGGATCCTGGGCTGGGCCACGGCGCAGGGCGGCCCGGCCGTCCAGCGCTCCTGGCCGGTGGTGTTGCGGATTCAGATCCTGGCCACGTCGGCCACCCTCTCGCTGGTGGCGGTCTGGCGGCTGACGTCGATCGGCGAGCTGCTGGGCCCGCTCGGCCTGGCCGCGGGGCTCTGGGTCATGTTCGTCTGCTCGCAGGCGACGCGGGGCCGTCGCAGCGCCGGTGACGGCTGCCCTCGAAGCCTGGGCGGTCAGCCCGAACAGCGGATTCTGGGTGGTGCCGGCGGCCACGGCCTTCGCCGGTGCCGACCGGAGCGATGATCGCCGTGCTGGCCAACGTGATCACGTCGGCCTGGTCGGCCGCGTGCGTGCACCTGATGCGCCGCGACGCGCCGATCCGCCAACGTCGGGCCACCTCCTGGGTCGACCAGTCGCCGATCCTGGCCTCCTTCGCCGGGCTCGTCCTCCTCGCCATCGACCCGGCGCCCGCCTGGAGCTCAGACGTCCTGACGCTGGCCGGACCGCTCCTGGCCTTCTCGGGCGCTGCGCTCTTCACCGGATCGATGCTCCATCCGCACAACGTGGGCGTGGTCCGGACCGAGCACGCGTTGCGCCGCTGGACCTGGCTGACCGGCGTCCGGGTGGCCTACTACCTCGTGCTCGTCGCCATCGCCGCGCTGGCCTCCTCCACCGCGCTGGCGGTGGTGGCCGTGCTCAGCGGGCTCAGCGCACCGTCGTTCCAGCCCGTGCAGCAGGCCGTCCTCTACGGCTACCGCTCCGAAGTCGTCATGACCGCCATCCGCTGGGGCTGGGTCCTGGTCCCCGCTCGGGCTGGGGCTGGCTGCCCTCATCCGATGAGAACCGGTGCCCCTGCTCGCCCTTGCCGGTCGGGGACACGACACGGCGTCTGCCTCAGGGCGCGCCCATGGCGACGATCGGCGCGTTCAACGCGATCGAACCGGTCGAGCCGTCGAAGGGGGCGTCGCCGTAGTTGAAGATGCCGCCGTCGGAGGCGACGAGCCAGTAGCCGCCGCCGTCCGGTGTCGGTGCCATGCCGACGACCGGACGGTTCAGATGCAGGGCGCCGGCCGAGCCGTGGAACGCGGCGTCGCCGAAGGCGAAGATGCCGCCGTCGGAGGCGACGAGCCAGTAGCCGGCGCCGTCAGACGTGGCCGCCATGCCCACGACGGGTTGGTTCAGGTGGATGGAACCCGTCGAGCCGTGGAACCTCGCGTCGCCGAAGCTGAAGACGCCGCCGTCGGAGGCCACGAGCCAGTAGCCGTGGCCATCGGGCGTGGGCGCCATGCCCACGATGGGGCGGTTGAGCGGCAGGCCACCCGTCGAGCCATAGAAGCCGGCGTCTCCGAAGCTGAAGACACCGCCGTCGGAGGCGACGAGCCAGTAGCCACCGCCGTCGGGAGTGGCGGCCATGCCCACGACCGGCTTGACGAGCGCGAGCGACCCGGTCGAGCCGTGGAAGCCGGCATCGCCGTAGGTGAAGATCCCTCCGTCGGAGGCGACGAGCCAGTACCCGCCGCCGTCGCGGGTCGCTGCCACCCCGACGACCGGCTTGTTCAGCGGGATGCCTCCGTGTGATCCGCAGAAAGGCAGATTGCCGTAGTCGAAGATGCCACCGTCGGAGGCTGCCATGAGATAGCCGGTCGGTGACGCGCGGCGCAGTGCACGGCACCTGCCCCGTCGCGTTCGGCAAGTCGATGCGAGCGACGAAGAGCTGGCGGGCCGCACCGCACGAGTAGCTGGTGCAGCCGGCCGAGCCGCCTTGCCAGGCGGCGTAGTCGATCCACCACGACCCGGCCGCATCGGAGAAGAGTGCACCGCCACCGGGCCCCAACACCGACCCGTAGCTCCCGAGAATTTGGCTCTGCGCGCCGCACGGCCCGAGCGGGCCGGTGCACGAAGCGATTCCCTCGGAGTAGGACGGACTCGTGTAGACGCCGGCCGAGAACAACAGGTAGAAGCCGCCGCTGGCCGATTCCATGGACGGATCCTCGACCGTGTTCTCCCACGGGTAGGCGACGGTGTTGTTCGTCAGGAGCTCGACGGGACTCGATCCGGCGGCAAAGCCAGTGCCGCTGGCGTTCAGCTGCTGACCCCAGATGTAGGCCGGGGCGCTCGAGCCGCCGTCGTTCTGCTTCCACACGAGATAGGCGGTCCCGGTAGCGGGATCGACGTACGGTTCGGGATCGATCGACCCGGTCGCCTGGCAGAGCAGGGGCGCATCGGCGACGTCGTTGAAGTGGACACCGTCCGGTGCAATGGAGGCGGCCGTGGCCACGGCCAAGCAGTCGGCCCCGGTGTCGGAGCCATGACCGGACTGCGCCGCGTCGTAGAACATGACCCAATGGCCGCCGTACTGGAAGACCCCGGGCGAGGTCTGTGTGTTGGGCTGCTCCCATCCCGAGGGGCTTGCGAGCGCCGTCGAGCCGAAGCACTGGCCCGTGTAGGACCCGTACCCCGAATTGGGCGAGGACGAGACCAGGGCCGCAATGTTGTTGCCCAACGCGTTCCCGGTGGAGAAGGCGTAGTACGTCCCGGCTGAGTAGACGACCTGCGGATCGGCCGCATCGCCGCTGCCCTCGTAGTTGTAGGCGGGGCTGCCGGTCCCGCAGGCGGCGTTGGGCACGAAGGCGGGAGACGGGCTCGGCGCGACCGCGACCCCGTGGGCGGTGGAGATGGCCGCGGCGCCCAGCGGCGCGGCCAGCACACTCATCAGGACGATCGCCAACGCCGCCACACCGGTGATGCGCCTCAAGAGTTCCCTTCCACGACGCCCCACCTGAGCCTGCAACGCGAACGGTTCGCATTTGTGAAACGAGGTCGTCACACGGCGCCGGTCAACTCTCCGACGTCCCGATTCTGCCCTCCACCCCGTGCCCAGGAGTGGACCCTGCGAAACGGTCCGGCCTCAGAATTGCTGGCTCAGTGGTCAACCGCCCGTTCGAGCTCCGCCTTGGTCATCTTCGAGCGGCCCGGCACGCCCTTGCGACGCGCCTCGGCGTAGAGCTGGTCCTTGGTGCGCCCACCGGCTCCCTTGTGCGACCTGAGGCCTCCTCGTCGTCCCGATGAGATGTCGTGGATGGACGCCGTACTGGCCTGTTCGACTCTCGCCGGCCCGGGCCCGCTCTTTGTTGACGGTGCGCGCTGCGATCTCCGAGGCAAGCTCGTCCGAGTCTCCTCGTTCCTCGAGCCCATCCTTGATGTGTTCGTACTGACGTTCGCGCTTGGCGCTCCACGTTCGTTGCGGCATCGGCTTCCTCCTTCTTGCTTGCGCCGTTCACGGGTTGTGCCGCGTGCACCTTTCGCCGCTGCGCACCCGCCCACGCGTCTCGTACCCGCGCCGTGGGTCGTGAAACCGACGACGCACGAGCCTACGAACATTGCCCGTATCACCGCGCCGCATCAGGGGTGTCCCCTCGACTTCGCTTGACGCGCCGAGATGCGGGTATCACAACAATTCCCCCACTGAAGGAGGCTCATGTCAGCCGAAGACAAAGTGAAGAACGCGACGCAATCCGCCAAGGGCGCGGCCAAGGACCTGGCCGGGCGCGTCAAGGATGACAAGTCGCTCGAGGCAGAGGGCAAGGCCGACCGCGCCAAGGCGGACCTGAAACAGGCCGGCGAGAAGGTCAAGGACGCGTTCAGGCGCTAATCGAGGATCGGGTGGGAAGGAGGAGTCCGAGTCCGGGCTCCTCCTTCCCTCGCGTCCCAGACAGCTTTCGCCGCCCCCGTCACCCAGACCACACGGAAAGGAGCACCCAGCTGCCATCGCCTCGTAGCGACGCCACCCGCCCTCTCAAGACTCCCAGTCCGGCCCAAGTCGGTTCCTGGGTGCGGAGTCCCGGTTTCGTCTCGCTGTCGCGACCGGGGTCGGTGCGCTCGTCGTCCTCGTCATCGGATCGGTGGTCAAGAACTGGCGATCCGATATGCCGGGCTGGCGCCTGGCGGTGGAGGTCGCGTCCACCCCTGGTCTTCCTGTCGCTCGCCATCCCCTGCGTCAGGGCCACGGCGCACGAGCTCGACCAAATGGCCAGACGGCGTGGCGGTCGAGGCGCCGCCAGCTCCATGAGGGTGATCACCACGATGGTGGGTTACTTCGCGGTGCTCCTCCTGGCCCTTGGCCTGACCGACTACCCACTCGGACATCTCCTCCTCGGGGGTGCCATCGTCGGCGTCATCCTCGGTATTGCGGCGCAACAGAGCCTGGGCAACGTCTTCGCGGGTCTGGTTCTGCTGGCCGCCCGTCCCTTCACCGTTGGGAATTACATCCGGGTCAGATCCGGCGCACTCGGCGGGGAGTTCACCGGCGCCGTGCTCACGCTGAGCTTGACCTACGTCACCATTGCAACTCCCGAGGGTGTGCTCAAGGTCCCGAACTCGTCAGTCATGGCCTCCGCCGTGGGTCCGATCGTGCGTCCCCCGGCCAGACCAGCACCGAAGTCGCGAGCGAACGAAGCGAGGCCGCGGGGCACGTTTCTGTGCACTGATTCGGGGTAGCCCCCCGGGAGAGAAACAACCCCATAGCCATTCGAGGTGGAACACATGTCGGCCGACACGATGACGCAAGGTGATGCGCTCGATCTGCTCGAGCAAGAAGATCTCGAGTTACGCAGCCTCTTCGCGCACATGCGAACCAATCACGGTGATTCCGTGGTTGCGCGCGCAGACTACGGCGACCTGGCGAAGACTGCGATTCAGCACTTCGCCACCCGAGAAGCAGCCCTGACAGAGGTCGTTGCGGTCGTGAACGACGCGCCTGAGTTGGCGGAGGTGGTGGCACGGATCGCGTCGGACACCGAGGTTCGTCGTCCTCTGATCAGCCGGGTGGAGAAGATGTCCCGCGGCGTGCCGCCCAACAATCTCAACCAGGGTCAAGATTTCGACAGCGCCTTGCGGGAGGCCATCGGCGAGGTCGGCACGGAGATCGAGTGGGATCTCGACGTCGCGCTCCCGGCCATGAAGGCTGTCATCAGGGGGAGCGGCCGCTCCGAGGAGCTCAAGAGTGCACAGCACGTCGCTCGGCACGCCCCGACAAACCTGCATCCAGGCGGGCCACGGTGGTTCGAACGTGCGCCGGTGATTTCGCGGCTCATCACGTTGTACGACCGCATGCGGGACTACCCGATGCACAAGAGCCGCTAGCTCGGGTCGGTCGTCAAGCGAGAGACGAACGGCGCGACCGCAGTTTGCGGTTCTTGATCCGGTTGCCGCACGTGGCCATGTCGCACCAGGCGCCGCGAGCGGCGTGGGAGCGGTCATAGAAGGCCCAAAGACACTCGTCGTTGCGGCAGGCCTTCAATCGCCTCCAGCTGCCGTCGCGCTGCGCGTCACGAGCGATAAGGATGAGGTCTGCGAAACGAACCGACCCAGTCCCGATCTCAGCATTCAAATCGATCAGGCCTTCATCGCGCACCACGAGGCGAAAGTGAGCGGTGCCCGCCAACACACGCAAGGGCTTGAGCTGCGCGGCAGTTGGCACGTCACCGCCACCGTTGTGGACGAGCAGCGACCGAATGCTCTCGCGGAAGGCGCGAGCCGTCTCGAGTTCGGCCAACGTCAGCGGTACGCCGTCCAAGAGTCCGGCCTCGGTGAGCCACGTGCGCCCAGTGTCCAGGTCGTCGAGGAGATCCACTCCCGTGTCCGCTTCGTAGGTATTCACAAAGGACTGGACCAGAAGCAGCGGCATGGGGGCCGGCTTCGTCTCGATCTCCGGAACCCAGGTCGGAAGTGCAAGAACCACGACCACAGCATACTTCACCCAGTGACCTATAAAACCACTTGACTGGTCATGCAGTGACCCTCATAATGGTTTTGATGGTCATGGTCGATGGCAGCCCCAAATGGTCCCGACGAGCACCCACCGTGGTTCTGCTCCAAGAGCAGAGTTCGCTCGGCTTGTGCCACGTGCACCTCAGGGACCGGATCCACGCTCGGGTGCGCACGACGAGTCTCGACCACCAGCTCGCGGAGGGGGCCTCTCCTGAATCGAGTGTGCCGATCGCCCTGCACGCGGCCCGGCTCTGTCGGCCGAAGGAGCGACGGAGCCTGGCCGCGAGCCTGCGAGAAGTCGCCGCGGCGGCTCGTGGTTCCCGGCGGACGCGGGCCCCGATCAACCGGGAAAGTATCCGGCTCGCGTTGGCCGAGCTCGAAACGCTGGCCGGACGGCTCGAATCCAACGGGCCAATCGACGTCAGAGGCGTCGCCAGAGTCCGCATGCTGCTCGGAGACGGGGCCGGTCCGCTCTACCGTCGAACCACTCCGGGGCGCCTGCGACGAGAGCTGGTGTCGGTCCTGGTTGCCTGCGACGCACTCGACTAACGGTTCGAGACGAGCGCGACCCGACTACGTCAGCACGTCGTCGCGAGCCGCCAGAATGGCCCGCAGGCGGGCCTCGACCTCCGTGGTGCTGTGGTCGTCGGTGAACACATAGGGTCGTCCTCGCCGGATGGCGTCGAGAACGTTTCTCGCGACCGAAGAGGGTTCGACGACTCCCACCGGATTCATCCCAGTCCGGATCATGCCCGGCATGACCACACTGACGCCGACCGGAGCGCCCATCGCCGCCAGCTCGGCCCGCAACACGTCGCTCAGACCCAGCACGGCGTGCTTCGCCACGGTGTAGGGCCCGATTCCAGGGAGGGCAAGCACAGCGGCCATCGAGGACGTGTTGACGACGTGACCTTCCTCGCCCGAGGCCAGGATCAGCGGAACGAAGCTGCGCACGCCGTGGATCACACCCCAGAGATTCGTGTCGATCACGCGATGCCAGTCCTCGAGCGGCAGTTCCCATGAATTCCCGCCATTCACGATGCCAGCATTGTTCACCGCGACATGGAGCGCTCCGAACGCGTCGATGGCCAGCTGGCCGGCTCGTTCGACCGAACCCTGATCGCTTACGTCGACGACCACGGGTACCACGGCGTCGCCGATCCGCCTGGACTCTGCGGCGAGCGCCGACTCGTTGATATCGGCCATCACGACACGCATGCCTTCCGCGACGAAGGCTTCGACCAGAGCCAGGCCGATTCCGCTGGCTGCTCCGGTCACGACGCCAACTCGATCACGAAAGACCTGCACGTCGTGATTGTGTCATGACGGCCTGACCCGTGGCGGGGGCATCCCGCCGCGGGTCACCGTTTTGGGGTGGCGAGTCAGCGCCTCCCGGGGGACTCCTCTAGGTGCCTCAGGTCACCGTGAAGTTCGAGGACGAGGTGGCGGCACCCTTCGGCGTCTTCACCGTGATCGGTCCGGTGGTTGCCCCCGAGGGAACCTTGACAACGATCTGGGTGGCGGTATCGGAGCTGACCTTTGCCTTCACCCCGTTGAACGTCACCAACGTTGCCCCCGTCAGTCCCTTCCCGGTGATCGTCACCTTTTTCCCGACGGGGCCCGATACCGGGCTGAACTTGGTGATCGAGACGGGCGACGCGCCGGTGGTGGCGTCGACCAGCTGGTTTTCCACGTTCTCCGGCGCCCCCTTGACGAGCGGGACGACGGCGTACTCGGAAGTGGTGCCTCCGGGCAGCCCGGTGAGCGTGTCCTGGGTCACCGCTCCCACCGTGGCCAGAGGCGAACCGCTGAACTGCGTCAAGGAGAGGTCCGGCGGATTGGGGATCGGGTTGGGCCACCCGGTGGTCGACCAGATCTGGTAGCCGGTGGCCCCGGGGACGGCCTGCCATTTGAGCTGGACCCCTCCCGCCTTGCCCGTGGCACTCGCGGTGAGCCGACCACCCTGGTCCGGCTGTGCACTGATCACCGCCGTATCGTCCACGGCCCCACCCGCTTCCTTCTCGGTCACGTACGACAGGTTCGGAAGGAGATCGCCCGAGAGATCGGGGTAGAGGATGCCGCTGAGCGAGAGAGTCTGGCCCGGGTCGAGCTCGGGTGTGCTCGTGCTCATCTGCTGATCGGGCTGGTAGACGAAGTTGATCGCCCCCTGGGTCAGGAACTCGAGACCCACGTTGTAGAGCGGTATCGAATCCCCCGGATCAGAGTTGGTCACATTCGTGATCGAGACCGTGACCGCGTAGGGCTCTCGCACCGTGGCCGTGGCGTCCGCGCTGACCGATAGCTGGATGGCCGAGAGACCCCAGACGTGAATCGGGTTCGGATCGGTGGCCTGGATCTGCACGGGAAGCCCGACCGGGTCGAGGGTGGCGCTGTAGCTGGCCGAGATGTTCCAGTCACCCTCTTCGTCACCTCGCAGCAGCCAGTCGACCGTGGCCGAACCGCCCCCTGAGATGTCAGGGACGCTCTGGAGCGCCGGCTGCGCCTGCCCGAAGAGCGCGGGCAAGGCAAGGGGGCTCGAACCGTCAGGGGCCACCGGCAGGTTCAGCTGCGCCGCCCCACCCGTGAGGGTGAAGCCCGACGAACCGAGGTTCGTCACGGTCATGGATACGTCGTAGAACTCCTTGAGCCACTGGGCCTGCACGGGGATCACCAGCTCCAGGAGCTCGGGGGTGTTGTCCACGTACTGGACCTGAGCCACGACCGTGTAACCCGAGCCGGTGCCTTCGGTGCCGGGGACTGACGGTCCGCTGCAGCTGAATCCGCTGCAACCGATGTCGTCCGCCCCTCCGCCACCTCCTCCGCCACCGCCACCGCCACCGCCGAAGCCCGTGCCGGATCCCACGAAGCCGCCGCCCTGGGAGACGTAACCACTAAGCGTCAGCGGGGTCGAGCCGAAGACGAGGTGGATGTCGAACTGGTAGATGTTGTAGTTGTTCGGGTCGCTGAGATCGATGCCGTCGTTGACCAGCGTCTGCACATCGGTCACCCGGCTCGAGGTCACGGATTCGGTGGCGATGCCGCCTGGAGTCAGCGCGATGGATGTCGAGCCCGTCCCCCCGTGCACCGTGAGCGTGCCTTGGTTCGGGTCGTAGCCCGACCCGACGACGTAGACGGTGTACGCGCCGTCGGCCAGCCCGTTCAGGGCCGCCGAGCCGCTGCCGTTCGTCGATGCCTGGTACTGCTGGCCACCGGCGCTCATGACGACGACGTCTGCACCCGACACAGGTTGCGAGGTCGAGGCATCGGTCACCGAGACCGTGGGCGACGTGTTCACCGGCGCCTCCACGGTGATGGTGGTGCTGTCGGTATCGGTGTCCGAACCCGTTTGCACGGTCAGCGTGGCCGTGTAGGTGCCGGGATTGGCGAAGGTGACTCCGGGGACGACCTTGCCCGAGAAGCTCTCGTTGACCGAACCTCCGGTGACCGTCCACCCGTAGCTCAGGATGCAACAGGCCGGCGTGGAACCGGACCCGTCGAGGGTGACGCCCTGGGGATCGTTGGCCGTCGTGGTCAGGTTGGGTCCGGCGTTGGCCACCAAGGGCTGACCCTGGTCGACCGAGACGGTCGTGGTTGCCTGGGCCGTCGCCCCAGCCGGGTCACTCACCTGGACGGAGACGCTGTAGGAGTCGGCGTCGGCGTAGGCGTGTTGCACGGTAACCGGGCTCCCCGAGTAGTTGCCATTGGTCGAATTACCGTCCCCGTACTGCACGGTGTAGGTCAGCGGATTGCCGTCGGGATCCGACGCGGTCACCGTGATGCCGACCTGCGCCCCGACGGTGGTCTCGGTCGGGGAGGCCGAAACCTGCACGGTTGGTGGATGGTCCACGAAGAGGGTGAAGTCCTGGGTGGCGTGGGTCCCGCCACTTGTCGCGGTAATCGTCAGCGGATACGAGCTGCTGCTCGCGCTGGACGCGTTCCCGGAGAGCGTGCCGGTTCCATTGCCGTTGTCCACAAAGGACACCCCGGCGGGAAGGGTCCCGCCCACGGAGAGCGTGGGCTTCGGGTACCCGTAGGCCTGGACCGTAAAGGAGCTCGCAGTTCCCGCGATGAAGGTCTGCGAGTTGGCCGAGGTGATGGATGGACTCTCGTCCACGGTCAGGGTGAACGATTGCGTCGCGGAGGGCACGTAGCCGTTGGTGGCAATCAGCGTGATCGGGTAGACCCCGCCCGAACCCGGCGACGGCGTTCCGGAGAGGGTGGCGGTGCCGTTGCCGTTGTCGACGAGCGACACACCGGCGGGCAAGGCCCCGCTCTCGCCGAAGCCCGGTGACGGCGAGCCTGTCGCCGAGACGGTGAACGTGTTGGAGGAACCGGCGGTAAAGGTCGCGCTCGGCGCCAGAGGTGAAGGCAGGTGCGGTTGCCATGACGTCGGTGGCTACGAGCTGGACGCCACTCGTCGGGTAGTCCACGTCGTAGATCTGCGAACCGAAACGCGTGCAGGTGTACTGGCCCGTGACGTACGGCGGTGGTCACGACGCTCAGCTCTGTGCCGGTCGGCAGATTCGGCCCCGAGGTACCGATGCAGCCACCCAAAGTGGGTGTTCCTCCATTGAACGAGCCGGTATCACCCGCTGCGTCGTGGGCGAAGCTCGTGACACCAGTGCCTCCCTGGACAAACGTTCCAGGTTCGACGACTCCGGCCGTCGTTACGTTGAGAGCCGCGTCGTTGGTGAACGACGGACTCTTCGTTGTCGAGATTGCCGGCGACGTTGACGGTGCCTGCGTTGTCGAAGGTGCCGGTGTCGTTGAGCACGGCAGCGGCGCTGCCGGCGTTGACGTCGAAGGTGCCCGTGTTGGTCAGGGTGTGCCCGTTGAGATCGAGGTAGGTGGTTATACGGAGTCGAGGTTTCCATCGAGATCGTCCCGGCACTGGTCAGGTCGTTGCCCAACAAGAGCGTGCCGTCGTAGGTGACGTCGATGCTCTGGCCCGCCTCGAGCGGGCCGCCCTGCACCGTCATGGTGCCGTCGCTCGCCAAGAAGGAGGCTGCGCCACCGCCGGCGAGCACCAGGGTGGTGGGGGTGATGGGATTGCCCGTGTTCGTGCCGCCGGCCTGGGTGTAGGTCCCATCGGCGAAGGAACCGGCTCCGGTGACGGCGATCGAGCCGCCGGTGGAGTTGGTGAACGAGGACACTTCGTCGTAGAGGGTCCCGGCGACGTTGACGGTGCCTGCGTTGTCGAAGGTCCCGGTGTCGTCGAGCGACGGCAGCGTCGCTGCCCGCGTTGACGTCGAAGGTGCCCGTGTTGGTCAGGGTGTGCCCGTTGAGATCGAGGTAGGTGTTATACGGAGTCGAGGTTTCCATCGAGATCGTCCCGGCACTGGTCAGGTCGTTGCCCAACAAGAGCGTGCCGTCGTAGGTGACGTCGATGCTCTGGCCCGCCTCGAGCGGACCGCCCTGCACCGTCATGGTGCCGTCGCTCGCCAAGAAGGAGGCTGCGCCACCGCCGGCGAGCACCAGGGTGGTCGGGGGTGATGGGATTGCCCGTGTTCGTGCCGCCGGCCTGGGTGTAGGTCCCATCGGCGAAGGAACCGGCGTCCGGTGACGGCGATCGAGCCGCCGGTGGAGTTGGTGAACGAGGACACTTCGTCGTAGAAGGTCCCGGCGAGTTGACGGTGCCTGCGTTGTCGAAGGTGCCTGTGTCGTCGAACGAGGCAGCGTCACTGCCAGCGTTGACGTCGAAGGTGCCCGTGTTGGTCAGGGTGTGCCCGTTGAGATCGAGGTAGGTGGTCATACGGAGTCGAGGTTTCCATCGAGATCGTCCCGGCACTGGTCAGGTCGTTGCCCAACAAGAGCGTGCCGTCGTAGGTGACGTCGATGCTCTGGCCCGCCTCGAGCGGACCGCCCTGCACCGTCGTGGTGCCGTCGCTCGCCGAGAAGGAGGCTGCGCCACCGCCGGCGAGCACCAGGGTGGTGGGGGTGATCGGATTGCCCGTGTTCGTGCCGCCGGCCTGGGTGTAGGTCCCATCGGCGAAGGAACCGGCTCCGGTGACAGCGATCGAGCCGCCGGTGGAGTTGGTGAACGACGTGGCACTTCGTCATAGAGGGTCCCGGCGACGTTGACGGTGCCTGCGTTGTCGAAGGTGCCTGTGTCGTACAACGAGGCAGCGTTACTGCCAGCGTTGACGTCGAAGGTGCCCGTGTTGGTCAGGGTGTGCCCGTTGAGATCGAGGTAGGAGGTCATACGGAGCCGAGGTTTCCATCGAGATGGTCCCGGCACTGGTCAGGTCGTTGCCCAGCAAGAGCGTCCCGTCGTAGGTGACGTCGATGCTCTGGCCCGCCTCGAGCGGACCGCCCTGCACGGTCGTGGTGCCGTCGCTCGCCAAGAAGGAGGCGGCGCCACCGCCGGCGAGGACCAGGGTGGAGGGGGTGATGGGATTGCCCGTGTTCGAGCCGCCGGCCTGTACGAAGGCGCCGACCTCCAGCTGCCCCGCCGTCGACTCCGTGATCGATCCACCGGTAGCCATTCACCACGAACAGGTCCGGGTCGTACAGAGTGCCATTGATCGAAATCGATCCCGTGTTCTCAATCGAGCCGATCGCTAAAATTGGCGACTCCCCCGCCCGAACCGATCGTCACGCTTCCGGCGTTGGTCACCACGCCGCCGCTAAGTTCGAGAGAAGAGTCGTTTCCGTCAGTCTCCATCGACACTGCGCCGTGCGAGCCGATGGAGGCGTTGCCGCTCGACGTAGATCGAGCTCCCGGCGGGTATGTCGAGCGTCTCGGTCTTCGCGGTGCCTCCCACGCTGAGGACATTCACCGAGAACGAAGAGTCAACCGTCACCGTGTAGCTCGCAGTGCTGACCGCGATGCAGACATTGTCACTGCTGGTCGGCACACCCGCCGGAGACCAGTCGCTCGCGTCCGACCAGTTGCCGCTCACAGCCTTGGCCCAGGACTTGGTGCATTTGGCAGCCGCGGGGCTCGAGACCGTGAAGGTCTGCGCCGAACCAGTCGCCGCCTGATACTGACCGGTTGCCGTAGCCTGAGCCGTTAGCTTGCAGGTCCCAGCGGCCAGGAAATAAACGGTGTTTCCCTCTGTGCCCGTGCAGATCGTCGGCGACGCCGAGGTGACTGAGGTCGTCCCGTTCCCGTCATAGGAGAAGTTCGGGATTGAAGCTCTCTCCGACCAGTGCCGCGCCCGTTCCAGGGATGTTCGACACCGAGAGCGGCGTGACGGCCGCCGTCACGGAAAAGGATTGGTCGACCGAGGGAGCGGCGGCGTACGTGTCATTGCCTGCTTGGTCGGCCTGCACCGTGCACGTGCCAGACCCTTCGATGTCGATCGTCGAGCCATTGGTCCCGCCCGAAGAACACACCCCAGACGAGTTGCCCACGGTTGAGAACGTGACCGCCAATCCCGAGGAAGCCGTGGCTGACACCGTGAAGGGCGCATCGCCATAGACGTGACCGGTCAAGGCGCCAAAGGAGATCGATTGCGGGGTCGATCCCGTCGCGCTCGCCGGGGCGGCAAGGCCCACCGCCGAACCCAGGAGGCCGAGGATCAGCGCTCCCGACATGAGCAGCGTGCGGCGTCCCCGAACGCTTGAAATGCCGAAGCCTCATTGAGCGGTCGCCCACAGGGCGCGCCTTATCCCGTTTCCCGAAAGCCATCGAAACCCCTTCCCAGTCCTGGCGACCCAGCAACGGGCACGCGGCGAGCTTCGCGGAGTCACGATCCCCGGTGACGTGACACGGCCGTTTCAGGGGTAAGACTTGATCGAATCATGTCGGAAGTCAATCGGAAAGAAGTTGCTTGTGACATATGGGTTACGGAGGTGACTTTGTGGTTGTTTTCAGCGATTTCGGACTGAGTACATAGCTGAGAGAATCCTGAGAGACCGGCGTGCAGGCTCCCGGTGCGTTGGCCCGGCCCGGAAGGACCTCCCGGTACAACGGACAGATGGCCAGTCCTCCGAGCGCACCGTCCCTCGCCTGGCAGCCTTCGCTGTGGGGAGACCAGACAACCGGCATCGACGCCTCCTTCACCGGCCTGCGACGAATCCTGCTCGACAAGGATTCGTGGGTGGACCATTGCCCGCGCTGGCTGACGGGTTCTGACCAGGCCTTCGAGGAGTTACTGCGCAAGGTCACCTGGAGCCAGCGGCGCCGTCGGATGTACGACCGGGTGGTCGACGAACCGCGGCTCACCTCGTGGCAGCGGATCGACGACCAGACCGCTGTCCCCTATCAGTGGCTCGACGATGTCCGAGTGGCCTTGTCCGCCCGATACGACGTGCAATTCGACTCGGTGGGCATCAATCTCTACCGCGACGGTGCCGACAGCGTCGCCTGGCATCGGGACCGGATACCGGCCGAGATCGTCGATCCCATGGTGGCCCTGGTGTCGCTCGGTGAACCACGCACCTTCTTGCTGCGTCCCCTCGGAGGCGGGAAGTCGCGCTCGTTCAGGCTCGGTCAGGGCGACCTTCTCGTGACGGGCGGCCAGACCCAGCGCCGCTTCGAGCACAGCGTCCCGAAGGTGAAGGCGTCGGGCCCCCGGATGAGCGTCGTCTTCCGGCACGGGGTCGTTTGAGCGCCCCATCCGAGCCTCGATGCGTTCCCGGGGCTTACTCGACAGGCCCGGGCCCCGGTCCCCGGGAGAGAACGGCGCCCGTGGGACCAGGGCGGTGATCGGGCCCTGTCCGCCTCCGCCGAGCTGGTGAGGGGAGTCAGTTCGGCTGGAGGTTGTTGCTGGCATACCCGGAATCAGACGGCGAAACCGTGGATATCGGTGGCCGGGCAGCAGGAGACGGACAAGGCGATGCGGTCCCCACGTGATAACGGCAGTTCCTGCGGCTGACCAGGGAGCCTGACGTCGTGTGTCAGTTTCGTGACAGAGAGACCTTCGGGCCATAAAAGGGTGTGTCAACACATGGGAGCCGGTGTCGTGACACATCGGAGGGAGCCTGAGGCCGGATTCGAACCAACGACCTGCCCATTGCGAGAGAGGTGGAAGACAGCCGGTCGGGCCCCATCCCATCCCACCATGAGCCGACCTGCCCTGTTCAGAGAAGCCATGCCAGCGAACGTGGAACGAGTCGAGCCCGGCTGGAAGTCTGGCGCGGGGACCGACCACGTGTATCGCCGAAACGGCGCCATGAAGGATCTCACGAGACTCGGGACCGCACCAGAATCTCGCCAGGTCACGGCTGGTAGCGTCGTTGGGCACAGTGGGCCGACGAGACATAGGATCGTGGGTGGCGGACCGTCGGTGATCAAGCTCGTACGTGTTCTCGGCAACGTGTGCGCGGTCGCGCCCGACGGTGACATCGTCGAGATCCCGAGCGTGAGCCAACGCCGACTCCTCGGGTTGCTCGCTTTGCATACGACCCAGCGGCTGCGCACCGACTGGCTCGCCGACGTTCTCGAAATCTCTCCGGGGGCGCTGAGGAGATCGGTGTCGCGACTGCGCACGGTGCTCGGCCCGGACTCCCTGGTGACAGCGACCACGGGCTACACCCTCACCTGTGACGTCGACGCGGTCCTCTTCTGCAATCAGGTCGCAAGAGCATCTGATGCGACCGACCGCATGGCGACCCTCCAGCGGGCCGTCGGGCTCTGGGGCGGAGCCGCCCTCGAGGAATTCGACGGTGAGGGCTGGGCCCGCGGCGAGATCGCCCGATTGACGGAGATCCACGGAGCTGCTGTCGACGATCTTGCCGACGAGCTCATCTCGGCCCATCGGCCGGAGGATGCGATCGCTCTCCTCGAAAGCCAGATTGCCCGGTATCCGTACCGAGACCGACCCCGGGGCCTCCTCATCCGTGCGCTTGCCCTCGCTGGTCGGCAGGCTGATGCGCTCCGGGGGTTCCAGAACTATCGCTCGGTCCTCGCCGATGAGCTGGGCACCGAACCCTCGCCCGAGGTCGTGCGGATCGAGCGAAGGGTTGCCACCGGATGGGACGGGGCCAGCTCAGAGACGGGCACTGACGACGACCCGTGGTGCGGCCGTTTTTCCGATCCCGGGACAGCTCTCTCGGAGCGATCCCTTCGTGGGTCGATCTGCGGAGCGCGAGGCACTGCTCGCCGAACTGGCGCTGGTGGCCACCACGGGCCTGCGCTGCGCATTCGTCACGGGTGAAGCGGGCATGGGAAAGACGATGCTGCTCGGCGAGCTGGCGCGGTCCACCGAAGGGATGGGCGTCACCGTCCTCTGGGGCACCTCGGACGAGACGGGAGTGTCCCTCGAGCCCTTCCGCACGATCCTCAGCGCCTGCGTCGATCATGCCGACATCGACTTGTTGAGCGAGCACGTGACCCGTTGCGGGGGCGAGCTCGCGAGGCTATGTCCGCGCCTTGTCGCTCGAGTACCGACCGCTCCCCCACCCACTGACTCGGACGACGCGACTCAGCGATTTCTCACCTTCGAAGCGGTAGCGGACCTCCTCGTCGCGGATCGCGGCACGCGGACGGCTCGTGCTCATGCTCGACGATCTCCAATGGACCGAACCGACGGCCCTCCTGCTTCTGCGCCATTTGACGCGCTCCCTGGCCACCGCACCGGTGCTCCTGGTCACGAGCAGGCGTGAGCCGGGTGAGCCGGCGTCCGATCAGCTCCGCGCCGCGCTGGCCGAGCTGGAGCGGGGCCGAGTTCTGCGGCTTCCGCTCCCCGCCTTCGGCGACGACGAGATCACGGCCCTGGTCTCGGACCTCCTCCCGTCGACTCCGGACACGGACGCGGAAGCACATCGCGGCCAGAGTGCGCGAGGAGACGGCCGGCAACCCGCTCTACGCGAACGCGGTCATCAGACACTGGGACGAAGCCGGCGGTCCCGGCGGGGATCGGACAATCCCACCGAGCCTCCGTGAGGTGTTGTGGAGCCGAGTCCACGCGCTCGGCGACGAAACTGCAGATGTGTTGACCACTGCTTCGGTGCTCGGATCCGAGTTTCAAGAGGACCTTCTCATCGAGATGGTCAACATCCCAGAGGCACACATCCGGCAGTGCAATCGATGCCTCGGTGACCGCTGGTGTCCTGGTCGACCTGTCGACCTCCCGCCGGACCCTTCGCTTCTCCCACACGCTGATTGCCAATGCGCTCTACGGCGAGATCGGCGTTTCGACCCGGGCCCAGCTCCACGAGCAGCGCGGTGCGCGTGCTTTCCAAACGGGCGGGCGAATCGAGCCCCGACGTGGTGGTGCAGCTCGCCAGGCACAGCACGCTGGCCGGTATGGCGTCCGAAGCGATCCATTGGTCGACGCTCGCCGGCGACGAAGCGCTCAGGCACCTGTCGCCCACGGAGGCTGCGGGCTACTACCGGAGCGCCCTCGATGCTGCGGTCGAGCTCGGACGACCGCTGGCCGAGCGGGCGGACCTGCTCGTTCGGCTGGGCGAGGCGCAGCATGTCGCCGGCGAAGCTTCGGCTCTCAGCCACGCTCGCAGCAGGCCGCAAACCTGGCATTGACCAGCGGCAACAACCCGGCCCTCATACGGGTCGGCCCTGGCGGCGGACCGCGGCTTCATGCGGACAGACGCTGGAGCACCCGAGTTCCTGGCGATCGTGGAGGCGGCCGTCGCGGTCGCCGATCGCTCCGACACGTGGACATATGCACGCTTGCTCGCCCTACTCTCCCAGAGCCTCGTCTACACGCCCCAGGCGGCACGCCGAATCGCCATCGCGCAGGAGGCGCTGGCTCTGGCCGAGTCTGCGTCGGACCCCGCCCTTCTCGCCCACGTCGCACCAGCCGTCGTCTCGGCAATCTGGGCGCCAGGGAGCGCACCGATGCGAAGCGCCGTCGCGGCCAGGGCGCTCACCGCGGCCGAATCCTCGGGAGACCCGCGACTCGAGTTCGCAGTGCGTGTGGTCGCCTACAACGTGGCCGTCGAGTCGGGAGACGCGGCGGTGGCCGCCCACAGCCTGGCCCGGATCCGCGCCACTGCTCGAGCAGTGGGCGAGCCGCGGCTCCGCTGGATCGCAGGGCTCTACGACACATTCGACGCAATGATGGCCGGCCGGCTGGACGAAGCCGAGACTCTCGCCGTCGTCCAACCTGGAGCTCGGGACCGCCATCGGGGCCCCCGACGCGTTCACGCTGTTCGCGGGCCAGTACTTCGTCATCGCCAACTTTGCGGGCAAGCACGGGGAGCTTCTTTCGCTCGTCGAGCAGGCCGCCAAGGAGAACCCCGGTATTGCACCCTTCGAGCTCGCCTACGCGATCACCTGCGCGGTCGTCGGGCGCCGGGACACGGCACACAAGGTCCTCCAGGCTGGCGTGGCCAGCCGTTTCGCTGACGTCCCCGCGGACAACCTCTGGATGACGCAGGTGATCGGCTATGCCGTTCTGGCGATCGAGCTGCACGACACCGACGCCGCCGCTCTGTTGCTCCCGCTCATCGAGCCATTCGCGGCCGAGGTGGCGTTCAGCGGTCTGACCAGCCAGGGACCGGTGGGCGCCTACGTCGGCAAGCTGAGCTCATTGCTCGGCCGCCACGAGGAAGCCGAAGATCACCTGCGGGCTGCCCTGGCTACCGCCACCGCCTTCGGTTGGACGTACCACCGGGCCACCACGCTCCTCGCCCTGAGCCAGGCTCGATACCGGGGGCGGGGTCAGCTGGACCCGGAAGCCCGATCCTGGCTCGACGAGGCCTCGGATCTCTGCCGGCGCTTCGGTTTCCGGAGTTGGATACCCCAGATCGACGAACTCGCGGCAACGATCACTCTGGCCTGACCACTCGCTCGTGACGCGCTCGTGACGCGCCTCGAGGTAGACGATGCGCCCTGGTGCGCGCGTGGCGCACCAGGGCGGAGGAGCTATCCAATGGTGACTCGATTCCGGACGTACTGCCGGACGGTTCTGGCCGGAGCATTGGTCTTCGCGGGGGTGATGGTCGTCTCGGTGATAGGCGGTCCGCAGCCCGCCCTGCCGGCTTCCGCAACCCCGCCGTCCGCCTGGACCGCCTATGTCGTGAGCTACACCAACGACGCCGTCATCCCAATCAACACGGCGACGGACGCGTTGGGCGCCCCGATCACCGTCGGAAGTGGGCCCTCGGCCATCGCCATCACGCCTGATGCCACCACCGCCTACGTCACCGACGAGGGCACCACGAATACCGCTCCGGGCTTCGTCACCCCCATCGATCTCTTGACGAACACGCCGGGCACGCCCATTCCGGTGGGGTCCGGGCCCGACGCCATCGCGATCACTCCCAACGGACTCACCGCGTACGTGGGCAACTACAACGACGACACCGTCACCCCGATCAACCTCGCGACCAACACGCCCGGCACGCCCATTCCGGTTGGCGCTGCGCCCACAGCTATCAGCATCAGCCCCGACGGCTCTACCGCCTACGTGACTCAGGCCTATGCGGACGATGACATCCCGATCAACACCGCCACCAACAAGGCCGGTGCCGGCATCCTCAATACCTACAACGGCTTCGCATCGGCCATCACCCCCGACGGCTCGACCCTCTACACACCGGACTTCACGTACAACGGTGTGGCGACTCTCGACCCGGCGACCGATGCCCGAGGAAGCATCGCCGCGCTCGACGACCCTGAGGGTGTCGCCATCACCCCCGACGGCGCCACCGCCTACGTCACCTACGCCAATACCTTCGCGCCCAGCGGCGACCAGGCGAGTCTGCTCCCCATCGACACCGCCACCGGCACTGCCGGGAACACCGATCGCCCTGGGCACCAGTGCGGCCGAAGGCATCGCCATCACCCCCGACGGCGCCACTGCCTTCGTGACCGACCAACTGAGCGGCACCGTCACCCCGGTGGAACTGTCATCGGGCACGGCCGGCACCCCGATCTCGCTCGGGACGAGCGGGACCAATCCGGTGGCCATCGCCATCACACCCGACCAAGCGCCAGTCGCTCATCTCAACGTCACCCTGGCGCCCAACGGTTCGCCCTCGACCTTCGACGCATCCGCGTCGACCGTGGCCTACGGGACCATCGCCTCTTACAAGTGGAACTTCGGTGACGGCACCACCGAGACGACGACGACACCGGTCGTCACTCATACCTACAACGGCGGGAGTTACACGGCATCGGTCACCGAGACCAGCTCGGCCGGCACCTCGACTTCCGAGGTGTTCACCGGTCAGACGGCCACGGCAAACGGAGGACCCCAGGCCACGGCCAGCGCCCTCGGGTCCGTGGCCGGTGGCGGTCCGATCGTGGCGGGCGTGACCCCGAACATCGGATCCACGGCCGGATCCACAGTGGTCACGATCACCGGATCGGGCTTCACCGGCGAGAGCGCAGTGGACGTCGGAGGTCAGACCGCCACCAACGTCACCTTCAACAGTGACAGCTCGCTCACGGCCACCTTGCCGGCCCAGCCCGCCGGGATCCGACAACATCGTCGTCACGACGCCGATCGGATCGAGTTCCACAACGCCCGCGGATCAGTTCACCTACGAAGCGTCGGTGCCTCCAGTGAGCGTGACCTGTCAGACAAGCAACTGCCCCATTCCTGTCGTCCAGTTTGGTGACACCCAGGGCGATTCGACAACCGTGTCATCGACGGTGAGCTCCGACTGCAGCGTCTGCATGTATTCCTCTTCCACGGACTACAACTTGCCGACCCCCTGCACCGACGCCCAGGGATGTTGTCCCGACGGCATGAGTTACACGCAGGCGGAGATCTCGGTAGGCGAGTCGGACGACCAGAACACCTCCCCGCTCGACGTCCTGACCGAACAGATCGTCCAGGGGCAAGCCGCGTACGCGGAGGGCGTGCCATTTCCGCCTCCTCCGGTGACCCAGAGCACGGTGTGCGCGGAAGCTCAGGCGCTCTCGAGCGGGTCCTCCCCCAGCGCTCCGGGAAACGGGCCGAACGCGTCCCCCGCCAAGAAGAAGTTCGGCCAGGACCTCCTGCTCACAAAGTGTGCCAAACCGGCGGTTGCCCCCTGCGTGAAGAAGGTGGCGGTGAGCGGCCGAGACGTGGTCACGACAGTGATCGTGCCGGTGAACGAGTCCGTGACCTTGACGGTCGGGCCCCAGGAGGAGACGTTCAAGAAGGTCTCGCCCCACAGTGGCGCTCCCGGATCGAACCTGACCATCAAGGGAACCAATCTCACCGAGGTGAACGCCGTCACCATCGGCGGTGTCGAGGCTTCCATCGTGTCGGAGACGGCCAGGAAATTGGTCCTGACGGTTCCTCCGGGAGCCAGCACTGGGCTGATTACGCTCATCGGCTGGTCCGGAGATGTCACATCTCCATCGGTATTCACGGTGACCTGAGTCGTTCCCTGGAATCCCCGTACCAGTAGCCGCCAGAACCGCAATCTCTGCGGGACGGCCTGTCAGCCGAGCACCTCAAGGAGCTGCCGACGCCACATTGGGATCGGTCGAACCCAGGACGATGCCGGCCAGTCCTTGCACAAGTTGTGCTGTCGAGCGGATCGAGGCGTTGGGCGAATGCGCCTCGGTGTTCAGAGCGTCCTCGGCCAGAGCCCGCGCCACCGGTTCACCGATCGACGTTGAACCCGAGGGCCCGCATCTGAGCGAAGTCGTCCCCGCTCCCCGGTCCGGTGGAGCGCCGCAGCGAGCACAGCGCCAGCGAGCGCGGCAGCCTGAAGGAAGCGAGGCTGGCGGCGCACGGCGCGGCAACGTAGCAGACGGTCCCTGGATCAAGTGGTCGGACACGATTGGTGGCACCCTCTCTGAACTGGAGCCTGAGGTCAGATTCGAACTGACGACCTGCGCATTACGAGTGCGCTGCTCTACCGACTGAGCTACCCAGGCCGGTCGGAGACCCGACGTCCACTGACTCGTGACGCCCGGTCTGACCAGGTTGGACAGTGTAGGTCAGGCCGCCAGGAGGTCGGATCGACCTGGCCCCGCTGACATCGGCCCAGGACACCGACTGTTGCGGCGCTCGGGGACCGGCAACTCAGGCGGCGAGGGCCGCCAGCCGCACGAAGAGCGACTGCAGGAGCAGCGTCTCGTTCGGGTTCCGGGGCAGCGCCTGCGTTACCTCCGTAATGAGGTCCACCGCCGCCGACGCGGCACGCACGTCCGGGTCGCCCACTCCCACCGCTCCGGAGCGCACCGCCCCCGCCACCTGGCTCCGGTACGTCCGGGCCAGGACGCCCAGTCCCGCCCGCAGGGCGTCCACCCGGAAGCGCCGCTCCTCACGCCCGAACTGGTCCGTGATCTCCTTGCGGCCCGGGAGCGCCCGCTCGCCCATCTCCTTGGCCGCCTCGGTCAGCGTCTCGAGCTGGCGCTGGTGGGCCTCTCGTAGGGGCTCCACCGCGCGGTCGGCCGACTCGAGCACCTGTCGCACCAGCAGGGCCGCCGCGGTGCCCGAACCGCTCAGCGAGTCCGGCACCGACGCCCACAGCGCCACCCGTGCCGCCACGTCCGGGTCCTCCACCATCACCCGCGCCCGCTCCGGGTTGCCTCCGCTGCTGTCGGTCACCGCCGCCGCCAGGTCCGGCGCCACCCCGGCCGCTTCGAGCCAGTGCAGCAGGACGTCGCGCGACACCTGGGGGAAGGGCACCGTCACGCAGCGACTGGCGATGGTCACCAGGTCGTTGTTCATCTCGTCCGCCAGTAGGACGAACACGGTGTCACCCGGCGGCTCCTCCAGTGCCTTGAGCAGCACGGGTGCCCGGTCCTGGACCAGGTGCATGTCGGAGACCACGATCACCTGGCGGTCAGCCGCCAGCGGACGGTGGTGGGCCAGCGTGACCACCTGTCGCATCATCTCCTTGGAGACGGTGGCGCCACTCCGCCGCACCAGGTGGAGGTCGGGCGCCGTACCGGCCAGCGCGGCCCGGCAGGTCGCGCACGTCCCGCAGCCCCCGTCCGGGCAGAGCAGCGCGGCGGCGAAGCCCGAGGCCGCCGCCAAGCCACCGTTGCCCGAGTTGCCGACAAAGAGGTAGGCGTGCACCGGGTTGGCCACGGCCGCGCGCAGCGAGGCCACTGCCTCTTCCTGTCCCATCACTCCGGAGAAGAGCGATGGCGCCGGAAGGTCGTCGCTCATCGGGTCATGGTCGGCGGGTCGCCGAGTCGATCGTGCACCGCTGCGACGATATGCGCCGTCAGCGCGCGCATGTCCTCCGTGCCGTCCACCACCACCCAGTGCTCGGGATCGGCCACGGCCTGGGTCAAGAACCCCTCGCGCACCCGCGACGCGAAATCGGTTCCCAGCCGCTCCAGGCGGTCCCCGCCCCCGTCAGCGGCAAGCCGCGCCGCGGCCACGTCGACTTCGACGTCGACCAGGATCGAGAGGTCGGCCGCCACCCCGCCTGTGGCGAACGCCACCACGCTGGCCAGCTCGTCGGGTGGGAGGCCACGCCCGTAGCCCTGGTAGGCGATGGTCGAGCCGGAGTAGCGGTCGCTCACCACCCAGGTTCCGGCGGCCAGCGCCGGCTCCACCACGGTGGCCACGTGCTCGGCCCGGTCGGCCGCCATCAGGAGCGCCTCGGTGCGCAGCGCCAGAGCGGGCCCGTCGGGATCGAGCAGGATCCGCCGCAGGGACTGGCCCACGGGCGTGGCCCCCGGCTCGTGGGTCAGCTCGGCGCCGAGGACGTCGGCCAGCGCCCGCGCCTGCGTCGACTTGCCACACCCGTCGATGCCCTCGAGCGCGAGGAGGCGTCCTCGGGCCGGCACGTCAGAACGGTTCGCTCAGTGAGGCCTTCATGTTGGGCGACTCGTCCGTCTCGGTCTTGCCCGCCGCTGCCTTGGTGGCGGACACCTTCTTGGCCGTCGTCTTCTTCGCCGCGCTCTTCTTGGCCGTGGCCTTCTTCGCCGTCGCCTTCTTCTTGGCCGGCGCCTTCTTGGCCGCCGACTTCTTCTTGCGGGTGGAGGGCCCCGCCGCCCGCCGATCGGCCAGGAGTTCAGAGGCCCGGTCCATGTCGATCGACTCCACCTCGTCGCCCTTGCGCAGGCTGGCGTTCGTGGTGCCGTCGGTCACGTACGGGCCGAAACGGCCCTCCTTGACCACGACGGGCAGGTTGGTCGTGGGATCCGTCCCGAGCTCGCGCAACGGCGCGGCCGCGGCACGGCCCCGGCGTTGCTTGGGCTGCGCGAAGAGGGCCTTGGCCTCGTCGAGCGTGACCGTGAGCAGCTGCTCCTCGCTGCTCAGGCTGCGGGTGTCCGCGCCCCGCTTGAGGTAGGGCCCGAAGCGCCCGTTGTGCGCGACGACGTCTTCGTTGGTCTCGGGGTCCGTCCCGACCACGCGCGGGATGAGCAGCAGTTCGAGGGCCTGCTCGAAGGTCAGGGTGGCCGGATCCATGGAGGCGAACAGCGACGCCGTCCGCGGCTTCTCCCCGCCCTCGGTCAACTCGCCCACCTGGACATAGGGACCGAAGCGGCCGGCCTTGACCTGCACGGCGAGCCCGGACTCCGGATGGGTGCCGAGCACGCGGTCGTTGGAGGGCGCGGCCAGGATGGCCTCGGCCCGCTCAATCGTCAGCTCGTCGGGAGCCAGGTCGTCGGGGATCGACGCCCGGTCCTCACCGCGCTGGAGGTAGGGCCCGTAGCGTCCGACCCGGGCCACGATCGCTTCGCCGTCGCTGCCGGTGCCCAGCGGAATCGAGTTGATCTCGCGGGCGTCGATCTCGCTCAGGTGGGTGGCCACAGTCGCCTTCAGGCCCAAGGTGTCCACCTCGGTCCCGTCGGTCGTCATGGCGCCCGGGGCCTCGCTGCCGAAGTAGAACCGGGTCAGCCAGGGCAGGGCCTCCTCGCTCCCCGATGCGATCCCGTCGAGGTCGTCCTCCATGGAGGCGGTGAATCCGTAGTCGACCAGGTTCGTGAAGTACCGCTCGAGCAGGCCGACCACGGCGAAAGCGGTGAAGCTCGGCACGAGGGCCGTCCCCTTCTTCCACACGTAGCCGCGGTCGAGGATGGTCGAGATCACGCTGGCGTAGGTCGACGGGCGCCCCACGCCGAGCTCCTCCATCGCCTTGACCAGCGAGGCCTCCGTATAACGGGCCGGGGGCTGCGTGGTGTGCGAACCCGGTACGAAGTCGGTGCCGTCGACCCGGTCGCCCTCGCGCAGCGCGGGCAGCACCATCTCCTCCGCGCTGTCGGTGTCCGGGTCGTCCTCGTCCCGACCCTCCTGGTAGGCCCGGAGGAATCCGGCAAAGGTGATCACCCGTCCGCTGGCCGAGAACTCGGCCCGCTGCCCGGCGGCGAGGCCCGAGGGGACGTCGGCCACCAGCCGCAGCTGCGCGCTGGTGCCGGTGGCGTCGTTCATCTGCGAGGCCACCGTGCGCATCCAGATCATCTCGTAGAGGCGGAGCTCGTCGCCGGTGAGCGCACGACCGACCTGATCCGGAGTACGGAAGGTCTCGCCCGACGGGCGGATGGCCTCGTGCGCCTCCTGCGCGTTCTTCACCTTGCGCTCGTAGCGCCGCGGGGTGTCGGGAACGAAGGCGTCCCCGTACATCTCGCGGGCCTGGCTGCGCGCCGCCGTGAGCGCCTGATCCGACAGGGTGGTCGAGTCGGTACGCATGTAGGTGATGTAGCCCTGCTCGTAGAGGCGCTGCGCCACCTGCATCGCCCGCTGCGCGCTGAAACGGAGCTTGCGCCCGGCCTCCTGTTGCAGCGTCGAGGTCATGAACGGCGGAGCCGGCGAGCGCCGGAAGGGGCGCTCGGTCACCGAGCTCACCGTGAACGTCTCTCCGGCCAGTGCGGTCGCCACCGAGGTGGCCTCCTCCTCGCCCAGGACGCGGACCTCGCTCCTGCTCGACTGGGCTCCCAGCTCGTCGAAATCCTTCCCGGTGGCGATGGTCGTCCCACCGAGGCTGATCAGGGACGCGCCGAAACCGGACGGTGCGGCCGCGTTGGTGAACGTGCCGTCGATCCCCCACCAGGTGGCGGAGCGGAACCGCATGCGGGCCCGTTCGCGCTCGACCACCATGCGGGTGGCCACGCTCTGCACCCGGCCGGCGGACAGGCGCGGCATCACCTTGCGCCACAGCACGGGCGACACCTCGTAGCCGTAGAGCCGGTCGAGGATGCGCCGCGCTTCTTGCGCGTCGACCAGACGGCGGTCCAGGTCGCGCCATTCGTCCACCGCGCGCGCAATTGCGGCCGGCGTGATCTCGTGGAAGACCATCCGCTTGACCGGGACGGTCGGCGACAGCACCTCGGACAGATGCCACGCGATCGACTCGCCCTCGCGGTCTTCGTCCGTCGCGAGGTAGAGCTCGTCCGCGCCCTTGAGGAGCTTCTTCAGATTGGCCACCACCGACTTCTTCGGCGCGGAGACGACGTAGAGCGGCTTGAAGCCGTTGTCGACGTCGACGCCCAGGCGGGCCCAGCTCTCGCCCTTGTACGCGGCCGGCACCTCGTCGGCGCCGCGGGGGAGGTCGCGGATGTGACCGACCGACGACTCGACGATGAAGTCGGGCCCGAGCATCCCGCCGATGGTGCGCGCCTTGGCCGGCGACTCGACGATCACGAGCGCCTTACCCATGGCTCACCCCGGAGAGGGTCGGTCGGTTCGGGAATTCAGTGGGCATGATGAGGCACACAGTGCGGGCATCCCACCCGCCTGTCAAGAGCGCCCGGTCGCCGCGGCCTCGTCAACGAGGCACGGACCGGGTCGCTGACCAGGTCAATCGACCGAGGCAACCGGCGCCGCAGCAGCCGTGGTGGCATCCACGCCAGCGTCCGAGTCCATGGCTTCGCCGGCTCGCTTGGAGAAGGCCAGCGCGGCGAGGAGGATGACCAGGGCCACCCCAGCGATGGCCAGGCGGGCGCCGGTGTGGGTCCGCAGCGTAATAACCGCCGGGAGGATCAGCAGCGACACCAGGTTCATGACCTTGATCATCGGGTTGAGGGCCGGGCCGGCCGTGTCCTTGAACGGGTCACCCACCGTGTCGCCGATCACGGCGGCCTTGTGGGCCTCCGAGCCCTTGCCGCCCTCGTTGCCGTCCTCGATGTACTTCTTGGCGTTGTCCCAGGCTCCACCCGAGTTCGACAGCGTGTTGGCCATGAGCTGTCCCGTCAGGATGGTGCCGGCCAAGAAGGCCCCGAGCGCCAGATAGTTGATGCCGAAGCCCACGATGACGGGGGTCAGAATCGCCAGCAGGGCCGGCGTCGCCAACTCGCGCTGGGCCGCCGCGGTGCAGATGCTGATCACCCGCCCGTATTCCGGCTTCTCGCTGTAGTCCATGATGCCTGGGTGCTCGCGGAACTGACGCCGCACCTCGAGCACGACCGTGCCGGCCGAGCGTCCCACGGCCCTGATCGCCAGGGACGAGAAGAGGAAGGCGATCGAGCCACCGATGAGCAGCCCGATGAACGTGGTCGGGTTGGCCACATTGATCTGGATCACGCTGAAGAGCTTGGATCCCGAGGCGTGGAGGCTCGGGATCTGTTCGCCGATCGTTTCGATGAATGAGGCGAACAGGGCGACCGACGCAATGACGGCCGAGCCGATGGCCACACCCTTGGTGATGGCCTTGGTCGTATTGCCCACGGCGTCGAGGCTCACCATGATGCGCTCGGCGTCGCCGGTGAACTCGCCCGACATCTCGGCAATACCTGCTGCGTTGTCCGACACCGGACCGAAGCTGTCCTCGGACACCACCATGCCGGCCGTGGCCAGCAGACCGATGCCGATGAGGGCGATCAGGTAGAAGGTCAGCTCAATGTTGCCGTCGCCCAGCCCGATGGCCACGCCGATGGCGATCGCGATGGCGATGATGGCCCACACCGAGGACTCGAGGCCGATGTAGATACCCGAGAGCACCGTGGTGGCCGGACCGGTGCGCGCCGAGGCGGCGATCTCCTTGACCGGCCCGCGCTCGGTGGACGTGAACTGCTCGGTGATCTGACTGGCCACGAGCGAGAGGACCACCCCGGTCAGGACGGCCCAGAAGACCTTGAGGTCGTGCACGTAGTACTGCGCCACCAAGAACGCGCCGATCACCGTCAGCAGAGCGGAGAGCCAGAAGCCCCGGTTGATGGCGGAGAGCGCGGTCTTGTCGCTGTTGCGGTAGCGCACCACCACGATGCCGATCACCGAGGCGAAAATGCCGATCGCCGGCACAATGAGGGGATACAGGACAGCGGCGGTGGGGTTGTGACCGATCGTCCTGAAGGCCGAGTAGCCCAGGATCAACGACGAAATAATGGTGATCTCGTAGGACTCGAAGAGGTCGGCCGCCATGCCGGCGCAGTCGCCCACGTTGTCGCCCACATTGTCGGCGATGGTCGCGGCGTTGCGGGGGTCGTCCTCGGGGATGCCCGCTTCCACCTTGCCCACGAGGTCGGCGCCGACGTCGGCCGCCTTGGTGAAGATCCCGCCGCCGACACGCATGAAGAGCGCCAGCAACGACGCGCCGAACGCGAAGCCGATGAGCACCGCGGTGGCCGAGTTCTGGAAGATCAGGACGATGGTGGTGGCGCCGGCCAGGCCGAGGCCGACGCACAGCATGCCGGTGACGGCGCCGGTGCGGAAGGCCACCCGCAGCGCGTCGGCCATGCCGCCGCCCTTGGAGGCGGCCGCGGCCGTGCGGACGTTGCCCCGCACGGCGATGCTCATGCCGATGAAACCGGTGAGGCCGGAGAAGGCGGCGCCGAAGAGGAAGCAGATGACCCGGTACAGGCCGTCCTGCTGGAAGCTGAGGGCGATGCCGCCGTCGGGCTTCACCACCTTGGTGGCCGTGAAGAAGATGAGGATGGCCAACGGGATGATGATCATGACGATGGCCCGGAACTGGCGGGCCAGGAACGCCTCGGCGCCCTCCTGGATCGCCTGGGCGATCTCCTTCATCTTCAGCGTGCCCTGGTCGGCCGCCAGCACGTTGCGCGCCAGGAGCAGGCCCGAGGCGATGCCCACGATGCCGGCCGCCAGGCAGATGTAGAGCCAGGTCTTGTCAGTCCCGCCGAGGCGGAAGGCCTGATAGCCACCGTCGGCTGCGAGGAGATTGATCATTCCCGGTGTGCCCTTTCTTCTTCTTCAGGTCGTGCGGGGAGTGGACGGAGCCGCCGTCCTCCCCCGGTGCGGCAGCAGTCGGCACCGCGTTGGTCGATGTCGTGAGTCCGGTCGGGGAGCGCGCCGACCCCGCGCACCCGTTTCCGGGCCGTCGGGACGTTAGCGACTGGGCACCCCCAGGGGCAATTTCATTCGGTTTTCGTGCGCCAGAGGTGCCCTGAGCGCGCTCAACCCTCGGCCGGGTCGGCCGGAGCCCCCTGCACCAACTCGAAGGACGGGTTCAGCATGGCGGGCCGGCGGCCCCAGGCCCCCACCATGCCCTCGGCGACCAGGCGTGCCCCGGGCTCGATGCCCGCGATCCTGGGCCGGCCCTGGAAGACCAGGAGCAGTCCCCCTGTGCCGTCGCTGAGAACGCACTCGAGGTTCTGCGTCCCGGCCCGGGGCTGCACCCGGACCGACTTGACCCGGCCGGCCACCCGGACCCGCTGGCGCGGCAAGACCGAGGCAATCGGGGTGGTGGCGCCGGCCCGCTGGGCCAGCGTCTGGTCGGCGGCCAACACCGCCGCCGGTCGGCGGGGCCCGTCTCGCCGGCCCTGGCGGTCGAGGCCCGTGCGGCCTTCGGTATCGATGCGCTCGTCGCCGACCTCGCCCCGGCGCGCCTGCTCCTGGACCGAACGGCCGTAGCGCCGTACCTGATCGCCGTACTGGCCGGCCACGTTGAAGGGCACGATGGTGGCGCTCACGTGGGGCACCTGGCCCAGGACGGCGGCGATCTTGTCGGCCGTGCGGTCGTGCAGGAAGCGCTGCCAGCCCCGGGCGAAGGCCCGTCGGGGCAGGAGCACGGTGCATTCCGTGTCGCCGTCGAGTGTGGCGTCGGCCACCAGCTCGACCGCGGCGCGGCCCAGCCGGCGGTCCGGGCACTCGATGATGTCGAGCGGCAGGCGCGACAGTCCGAGGCGGCCCCACTCGTCCTCGAGCTCGCGGGCCGCCTTCGTGTCGATGTCGAAATGCACCGCCCGCAGGTCGTCGGGGGCCAGGGTGCGGGCGTACTGCAGCGCCCGCGCCGTGGCGGCGTCGAGGCGGTCCACCAGGACCACCACGACGTGGCGGCGCAGGATCGGGGTCTCGGACACCTCGACCACGCCGGTCTCGAGCAGCTCGGCCTCGCGCACGTACTGGTGGTGCAGCCTGATGAGCCCGATGTAGAGGAGCGGACCCACCACCACGATGAGCCAGGCACCCTCCTTGAACTTGGCCACCGCGAAGATCAGGACGACCGTGACGGAGAGGAACGCGGAGAAGCCGTTGATGACGACACTGCGTCGCCAGTGGCCCTCGCGCGCCGTCAGGTGGTGTTTCACCATGCCCGATCCAGCCATGGTGAACCCGGTGAACACGCCGATGGCGTAGAGGGCGACCAGCCCGTTGACCGATGCCCGGTACACGAGGATCAGGGCGAGGGCCACACCGGTGAGCACCAGGATCCCGTTGGAGAAGGCCAGCCGGTGCCCGCGCCGGGTCAGCTGCCGGGGCAAGAAGGCGTCGCCGGCCACGAAGCTGGCCAGGTACGGGAAACCGTTGAAGCTGGTGTTGCCGCCGGTGTAAAGGATCAGCATGGTGGCGAACTGCACCACGTAGAAGAGGAAGTGGCCGACGGGGCTGGTCCCGAAGACCGCCCTGACCTCCTGGGACACCACCGTCGGGCTCCCTGTCTGGAACGGCACGGCGTGGGTCCACTTGGCCAGCAGCGTGACACCGAGGACGAGGAAGCCCAGCGTCGTGCTCATGACGACGAGGGTCTGGCGGGCGTTCTTCGACTCCGGCTTCTGGAAGCTGCTCACCCCGTTGGAGATGGCCTCGAGCCCGGTGAGTGACGACCCTCCGTTGGCGAAGGAGCGCAACAGCGAAATGAAGGCGAGGCCCATCAGCCAACCCGATCCGGGCGTCCCGATCTTCCCACCGAAGACCTGATTCGCCGGGGGCAGCGGGATCTGGTGCAGCTGGCCCAACGCCTCCTTGATGAAGCCGAAGATGATGACCGAGGCCAACGAGAAGATGAAGAAGTACGTGGGGATGGCGAAGAAGCTGCCCGCCTCCCGGATCCCCCGCAGGTTTCCGTAGAGCAGGATCAACACCACGGCCACGGTGATGGAGACGGTGGCCGTGGTGTTGGCCAGGCTGGGGACCGCGCTGGTGAGTGCGGCCGTGCCGGCCGACGTCTGCACGGCGACGGTCACCGTGTAGTCGATCAGCAGCGCCACCGCGGCGATCTGGGCGACCCGCGGGCCGAAGTTGTCCCGCGCCACCACGTAGGACCCGCCCGCCTTGGTGTAGAGCTGGATCACCTCGAGGTACGACAGGGTCACGAAGAACAGCACGCCGAGGATGGCCAGCGTGATCGGCACCACCAGCGTGAAGGCGGCCAGACCCACGTAGGGCACCAACTGGGTCAGCATCTCCTCGGTGCCGTAGGCCGAGGAAGAAATGCAGTCGGGCGACAGCACGCCGAGGGCGGTCGGCTTGCCCAGGCGCTCGGAGGCCAGCTGCTCGGTGACCAACGGCGGTCCGAGCAACTTGTTCTTCAGCCGGTACCGCCGCGACTCGGGGATCTCCGCCGCCGCCGGCCCGGGCAACGGCACCGTCGGACGCAGTCGTCCGGGCAGCCTGTTCGCCTCGGCGTCGTCGGAGGGCGGCGAGGTCGACGCCGTGGGGGTGGCCACGCCACAGAGTAGAAGCATTCCTGTGCCTCTCCTGGACCGCCTTTTGCACGACCCCGGCGGGCGTGTTGCACTGTGGCCGTGCACGTCGTCGTCGTCGGTTGTGGCCGGGTGGGCTCGGGCCTGGCCGTCCTGTTGAGCAAGGAGGGCCACTCGGTGGCCGTCCTGGACAGGTCGCCGCGGGCATTCCGGCGCCTCAAGGACTGGGACGGTCCCCGCATCGTGGGCTCGGGGTTCGACCGCGACGACCTCGAGAAGGCCGGGGCGAACGAGGCCGGCGCGCTGGCCGCCGTGACCAGCGGGGACAACACCAACATCCTGACCGTTCGTATCGCCCGGGAGACCTACAAGATCCCCCACGTGGTGGCCCGCATCTACGACCCCCGCCGCGCCGAGATCTACCAGCGCCTCGGGATTCCCACCGTGGCCACCGTGACGTGGACCATCGACCAGGTCCGACGGCGCCTGCTCCCCGAGGAGACGAGCGGCGACTGGTCCGACGCCAGCGGCCGTCTCTCGCTGCTCGACCGTTCGCTCCCCGAGAACTGGGCCGGCCGCGCGCTGCGCGACATCGAGGTCCCCGGCCACATCTCGCTGATCGCCGTCACGCGGGCCGGAGCGCCCCGTCTCGATGCCCGCGAGCTCGTCGGCCAGGAGGGCGACGTGCTGCACCTGGCGGTGCTCGACGACGCCCGCAAGGAGCTCGACTGGACCCTGTCCGGCACGGTCGGGCACCACAAGGACGCTGAATCGTGAGGGTCGCCATCGCCGGCGCGGGCAGCGTCGGCACCGCCATCGCGTCTGACCTCAGGAAGAGCGGTCACGACGTGCTCGTGCTCGAGCAGGATCCCGATCTGGTCGAGCGCCTGCGCCCGACGCTCGACATCACGTGGATCGCCGCCGACGCCTGCGAAGTCTCCTCGCTCGACGCCGCCGGGCTCGCCACGGTCGACGTCGTCGTGGCGGCCACGGGTGACGACGAGGACAACCTCGTCATCTCGCTTCTGGCCAAGCAGGAGTTCGCGGTGCCCCGCGTGGTGGCCCGGGTCAACCATCCGAAGAACCAGTGGCTCTTCAACGAGAGCTGGGGGGTGGACGTTTCGGTGTCCACGCCCCAACTGCTCACCGCACTGGTCGAAGAGGCCGTCTCGGTCGGTTCGTTGGTCCGCCTGCTCCAGTTCCAGGGTGGCGCCGCCCACCTGGTCGAGATCACCCTGGCCGAGGACTCTCCGGCCAACGACACGGCCATCGCCGATCTGGACTTCCCCCGCGATGCCGTCGTGGTGGCCGTCGTCCGGGGGGACCGGCTCGTCGTGCCCCGGGGCGACACCATCGTCCAGTCGGGCGACGAGGTGCTCGTGCTCGTCACGGCCGAAGCCGAGGACGCAGTGCACGCCGCGTTCATCGCAGCGGGGCTGTAAGCAACCTTCCCGCAACCCCCGAAACGGCCCAGTTCAGGGGCCCCGTTTGTTCGCGGCCGAGACGACCAACCGTCACCGTGGCTAAAGCGAGGGTGTCCTTCACCCGTACCATTAGAGATATGGAGGCGGCCTTCTTCGATCTCGACAAGACGGTCATCGACCGCGCCTCCATCGCGGCCTTCGGCCGGCCCTTCATGAAGGGCGGCCTCATCAACCGCCGCCTGGTGGCCCGGGCGGCCATATCGCAGCTCATCTACCTGTACTTCGGTGCCGACGAGGACCGCCTCGTGCGAGTGCGCGAATCGATGCTCGCCATCACCAAGGGGTGGGACCGGGCCCAGGTCCGTCAGATCGTGCGCGAGACGATGCTGCAGACGATCGAGCCGATCATGTACGCCGAGGCGCTCGAGCTCATGGAGACGCACCGGGCCGCCGGCCACCGCGTCTATCTCGTGTCGGCGTCGCCCGAGGAGATCGTGCTGCCACTCGCCGATCTGCTGGGGGTCGACGGAGCCATCTGCTCGCGCGGTGAGGTGGACGAGGAGGGTCGCTACACGGGACGCATGGCGTTCTACGCCTACGGCGAGGCCAAGGCGTGCGCCATGCGCGAGCTGGCCGAGCGCACGGGCCTCGACCTGGCGGCCAGCAGCGCCTACTCGGACTCGGCGACCGATCTCCCCATGCTCGAAGCGGTCGGCCGCCCCGTGGCGGTGAACCCCGACCGGGCCTTGGCCAAGGTGGCCCGCGAGCGCGGCTGGGAGATGCGCAACTTCACCAAGCCGATCCGCCTACGCGACCGCGTCGGGTCGCACCACGCCGGTGGTGACGACCAGCCTGGCGGTGGCCGGGGCTGCGCTGATCCTGTGGCGCCGCGGCGTGAAGGTCCGCCACGCCGCGAATGCGCTCGCAGGCCGCGCCGCGTAGCACCGCACCTGCTTGTCGTTAGAGAAGGCGAGTCCGGGCGACCGCCCGTACCCGATTAGGCCTCGCGCAGACGGCGGGCGGCGACGACGCCGATGGCAACCAGGAGTGCGAGGATCAGCAGCTTCTTCATGAGCGAGATCCTATGCCGACGCCGCGGGCGCGTTGAACGCCCAGCGCCCCACGGTGGGACTCAGACGGTGAGCAGGTCCCGGGCGCCGGTGTCCGACGACGGGTGACGCAACTTGGACATCGCCCGCGCCTCAATCTGACGGATGCGCTCCCGGGTCAGGTTGAAGTGCTCACCCACCTCTTCGAGCGTCCGGGGCTCGCCCCGGTCCAGCCCGAAGCGCAACCGCAGGATCTCCCGCTCACGCTCGTCGAGCGGTGAGAGGAGGCGGCCGATCTCATCGGGCAGCAACGACACCGCGGCCACCTCGAAGGGTGACTCGGCCGAGCGGTCCTCGACGACGTCGCCCAGCTCGGCGTCCCCGTCCTCACGCAGCGGCTCGGAGAGCGACAGCGGCTCGGCTCGGAAACGCAGAGCCTCGACCAGCTTGTCCTCGGGCATTTCGACCTCGATGCCCAACTCGGCCAGCGTGGCCGGGCGGCCCAGCTTCAGCTCCAGACGGGCCTGCGCCTTCTGCACGCGAGCCAGCGTGTCGCCGGCGTGGACGGGCAGGCGAATGGTGCGCCCCGTGTTGGCGATGCCGCGGGTGATGGCCTGGCGGATCCACCATGTGGCATACGTCGAGAACTTGAAGCCCTTGCGCCAGTCGAACTTCTCGACGGCGTGCATCAGGCCGAGGTTGCCCTCCTGAATCAGGTCGAGGAGCGGGAGACCCGAAGCCTGGTACTTCTTGGCGATCGACACGACCAGCCGGAGGTTCGACTGCACGAACGTCTGTTGCGCCTGCTCGCCCTCCATGACGGCTCGGCGCAGCTCGCGCTTCTTGGCCGTGGTCAGACCCTTGGGCGCCTTGGCCACGTCGCCCTCGGCGGCTCGACCGGCCTCAATGGCCTGGGCCAGGCGGACCTCGTCGTCCTTGGTCAGCAGGGGGTACTGGCCGATGTCTGTCAGATAGAGGCGTACGAGGTCTTCGTCGTCGCGCTCAATTCGTTCCTTCGCCAAGTTGGTGCCTCTATCCTTCCAAAAGGGCCAAGGCGGGGGAATTCGCCGGCCGTGTTCGCGCTCGTTTAAGGCAGCATGCGCCCGTTCCTGGCGTTTCTCGGCTGCGGAGACAGTGTAATGGGGCTGTCAAGATGCGCGTACAGCAGGGAAAACGCGGAAGTTGTCGAAGACCCGTTCGAAAACCGTCACCAAGTCGCCCGGGGCCGACGTCGGGTCGATTCCGTCACCAAGATTTCGCACAACAAAGCGGCCGGACCTGGTTTCTCCCATCGCGATCCGGCGACGCATCGGCCAGGACTTCGGCCACCGAGCCCTCGCTCACCGGCGAGGCGGTCGCCAGATGGGCCCCGTAGATCTCGCCCAGGCGAGGCAGCACCGCCGAGACGAGGACGGCCGCCCCGGCTCCGACCTCGTCGAGGGCGCCGAGCCGCTCGAAGGCCTCGGCCATCTCGGCCGATGGGGGCCGGACCAGCGCGCCGGCGTCGACGCCCGCCCGCACCGGCAGTCGTTCGGCCCACCGGGTGGCCAGCTCGCCGTGGCGGCGCGCCACTGCGGCGCACCAGAAGCGCACCCCCGGGTCCCCCTCCATGCTGGCGCCCCCAGGCGCCGGTCACCTCGAACGTCCGCCACTCGAGCCAGGTGTAGTGCCCGACCAGCGCGGCCAGCGCGTCGATCCCGCGCCAGCCCGGGTCCGGCCGCCTCAGCCACCACCCGACTCCTCGAGCGCCGAGGAGCGGTAGCGGTTGGTGATCGGCATCCGGCGGTCCTTGCCGAAGGCCTTCGTCGTGATGCGCACGCCCGGCGGGTTCTGGCGGCGCTTGTACTCGGCGCCGTCCACCAGGCGGACCACCTGGTCGACCACCGCCGGGTCGAACCCTTCGGCGACGAGCTCGGCCGCAGTGCGGTCGCGCTCCACGTAGCCGGCGAGCACCGGGTCGAGCTCCTCGTAGGGCGGCAGCGACTGATCGTCGCGCTGGTCCGGCCGCAGCTCGGCGGACGGCGGCTTGTCGAGCACGCTGTCGGGTATGGGCCCCGGCAGCCCCTCGAGCACGGCCTGGGTGTTGCGGTAGCGACACAGCTCGTAGACCAACGTCTTGGGCACGTCCTTGATCACCGCGAAGCCGCCGGCCGAGTCGCCGTAGAGCGTCGAGTAGCCGGTCGCCATCTCGCTCTTGTTGCCGGTGGTCAGGACGATCCACCCCTTGGCGTTCGACACCGCCATGAGGAGCACGCCGCGCAGGCGTGACTGGAGGTTCTCGTCGGTGAGCCCGAAGGGCTCGCGCCCGAGCACCGGCGCCAGCATCGACGCGAAGGCCACGTGGGCCTCCTCAATCGGCACGACCTTGATGTCGATCCCGAGGCGCTCGGCCAGTGCCTCGGCGTCCTGGCGCGACCCGTCGCTCGAGTACCGCGAGGGCATGGCAATGCCGTGCACCCGCTCCGGCCCGAGCGCGTCGACCGCCACCGTCGCCACCAACGAGGAGTCGATGCCACCCGACAGCCCGATCACCGCCTCGGCGAAGCCGTTCTTCGAGAGGTAGTCGTGCGTGCCCAGGACGAGGGCCGAATAGACCTCAGCCTCGTCGCTCAACGCCGGGACGACCGGTCGCGGCGCCAGAGGAGGTCGCTCGGTCACGCGCTCGTCGGTGACGTGCACGCGGGGCAGGAGCTCGGTCACGGCGTGCATCCGGCGCGGGCCGACCGGCAGGTCGACGACCACGAAGTCGGGGGCGAACTGTGCACCCGAGGCGAGCAGCGTGCCGTCGGCTCCCATGATGAGCGAGTCGCCGTCGAAGACGAGCTCGTCCTGACCGCCGACCTGGTTGACGTAGGCGATGGCGCAACCAGCCTCGGCCACCCGCCCCTCGAGCATGGCCAGGCGCTCGTGGCGCCGGCCCCGGTTGTAGGGCGACGCGTTCAGGTTGACCACCACGTCGGCCCCGGCCCGGCCGGCGTGGGCCACCGGCCCGCCGTCGAACCAGACGTCCTCGCAGATCGACACGCCCACCCAGGCGCCGGCCACGTCGAAGAGCGTCGGCGGCTCGGTCCCGGCCTCGAAGTAGCGCTGCTCGTCGAACACGCCGTAGTTGGGGAGGCACTGCTTGCGGTAGACGCCGGCCACCCGACCCCGGGCGCACACGGCGGCCGCGTTGGCCAGCCCGTGGCCTCCGGGTGCCGCCGCCACGAAGCCGACCACGATCGCGCAGTCGCCGGTGGCCGCCGCCACCTTCTCGAGCGCGGCCACGTTGTCGGCCACGAAGCCGGGCTTGAGGAGCAGGTCTTCGGGCGGGTAACCGGGGATGGCGAGTTCGGGCACCACGCAGAGGTCCGCCCCGGCCGCCTCGGCGGCGGCGAGGGCGCTCGAGGATCAGCTCCACGTTGCCCGGCAGGTCGCCCACGACGGTGTTGAGCTGCGCGGCGGCCAGGCGCAGGTGTGGCATCGGTCCAGATTACCGGGACCCTCCCCGGGCCCGATGGGGCGACCACCGGCCCGCGCCGGCCGCTCGGGGGAGCCGCCGGGAAAGCAGGGGTGCGGCGGCATGCGAAGCTTGTGCTGGTGCAAAGCCAGCGGGACTACGTGCTCCGGACCGTCGAGGAGCGGGGCATCCGCTTCGTCCAGTTGTGGTTCACCGACGTGCTCGGGACCCCCAAGGGGTTCAACATCACCTCGACCGAGCTCGACAACGCGCTCGACGAGGGGATGACCTTCGACGGCTCGGCCATCGACGGCTTCAGCCGGGTCCAGGAGGCCGACGTGCTGGCCCGGCCCGACCCGAAGACCTTTCAGCTGCTGCCCTGGCACCACGACGACGCGCAGGTGGCCCGGGTCTTCTGCGACATCGCCAACCTCGACGGGACGCCCTTCGAGGGCGACCCCCGGCACGCGTTGCGCCGCACCCTCGAAAAGGCCCGGGCGGCCGGCTTCACGTTCTTCGCCTCCCCCGAGGTCGAGTTCTTCTACTTCGCCGACGCCGACCCCGGCCGGGGTCCGGTCACCCTCGACTCGGGTTCCTACTTCGACCTCAGCGTGGCCGACCTGACGAGTGACCTGCGCCGGCGCTCGGTGTTGATGCTCGAGGAGATGGGCATCCCGGTCGAGCACACCCAGCACGAGGACGCGCGCAGCCAGCACGAAATCGACCTGCGCTACACCGACGCACTGACCATGGCCGACACGGTCATGACGACGCGCATGGTGATCAAGGAGATGGCGCGCCAGGAGGGCGTGTTCGCCTCGTTCATGCCCAAGCCTCTGGGCGGCGTGCAGGGATCGGGCATGCACACCCACATCTCGCTGTGGGAGGGCGAGCGCAACGCGTTCGTCGACGAGAACGATCGCTACGGGCTTTCCGAGGTGGCGCGGCGCTTCATCGCCGGCCTACTGCACCACGCCCGCGAGATCACCGCCGTCACCAACCAGTGGGTCAACTCCTACAAGCGCCTCATCGGTGGCTACGAGGCGCCGGTCCACGTGAGCTGGGCCCGCAACAACCGCTCGGCGCTGGTCCGGGTGCCCGTGGTCAAAATGGGCAAGTCCGAGTCGACCCGGCTGGAGTACCGGGCCCCCGACAGCGCCTGCAACCCGTACCTGACCTTCGCCGTCATCCTGGCCGCCGGTCTGCGCGGGCTGACCGAGGACTACCCGCTGCCCCCCGAGGCGGACGAGAACCTGTTCGCCCTCACGCCCAAGGAGCTGGCCAAGAAGGGCATCGAATCGTTGCCCTCGAGCCTGCATGATGCCGTGAACGAAATGGAGGGCTCCGAGCTGCTGGCCGACACGCTCGGCGACCACGTCTTCGAGTGGTTCATCCGCAACAAGCGCGAGGAGTGGGACGCCTACCAGGCCGAGGTCACCCAGTTCGAGCTCGACCGCTACCTGCCCGCTGCTCTAGCCCATCCCCCGCACATGGACCCGCTCCTCTGCTTCCCCGCCGACCTGCCCGCCGAGGTGACCCTCGCCCTGCAGAGCGCGGGCCTGGGTCACCAGGGCGTCACGGGTCCCGACGAGGTGACGCCGCCCGGTCCCGACGGCCGGACCGAGGGCTACTCGGGCGCGCTGGTCGTGGCGGGCAGCGACATGACGGCGTCCGTGGCCTTCTGCCGGCACCTGCGCCTGCGCGAGGTGCCGCTCACCCCGCTGCTCTTCTGCATCAGCCCAGGAGCAGGTCGGCGAGCTGCTCCTGCGCGACGACCTCTACGACGACTTCTGCGTGCTGCCGGCCCGACCCGAGGAGCTGGTGGCCCGCCTGCAACACCTCTTCTGGCGGACGGGCCAGAGCATGCGCCCCGACATCATCGAGTACGGGCCGCTGATGCTGAACCTCGAGACGTACCAGGCGGCGGTGGCCGGGCGCGTGCTCGACCTGACCTACATGGAGTACGAGCTGCTGCGCTTCCTGGCCGGCCACCCGGCCAAGGTGTTCACCCGCGAGACCTTGCTCAGCCGGGTCTGGGGTTACGAGTACTACGGCGGGGCGCGCACGGTCGACGTCCACATCCGCCGCCTGCGGGCGAAGCTCGGCGAGGAGCACGCCCACCTGATCCAGACCGTGCGCTCGGTCGGCTACCGCTTCGGGCAGGTGGCGTGGCACCCCGGCGCGGCGGCCCAGCGCAACGGCGCGCGGCGGGAGTCGCCCAAGGCGAGCCGTCGGCCGCCGCCGCGGGCGGCGCGCTCAGCCCGGCGGCGCGTAGGCCCAGGCTTCGACCTCTATCCGGGCCCCGACCGGCAAGCGCCGCCACCGCCACGGCCGAGCGGGTGGGCCGGTTCTCGGTGAAGGTACTCCACCCAGACCTCGTTCACCGCGGCGAACTCACCCATGTCGATCAGGTAGAGGGTCGTCTTGACGACGTCGGCCAGCGTGGCGCCCTCGCTGGCCAGCACCTCGGTCACGTTGCGCAGGGCCTGACGCAGCTCGGCCAGCGTCCCGCCCGGGACCAGCGCGGCGCCGGCCGTCCTCGTCGGTGGCCATCCCGATCTGTCCCGAGGTGATCACCCAATCGCCGGCACGGCGAACGGGTGCGTAGGGACCGACAGCTGGGCTCATGGTGACTCCTCTCCTCGCCCTGATGCTGGCACGTCGCGCTGCGGCGCACGCACGGCGGCCCGGCGGGTGGGCCAGCCCGGCGCCAGCCCCTCGGCCGACCAGGCCGCGGCCAGCGTGGCCACGAACACGGCGTCCGAGCCGTTGACCGGCCACGTGCCCTCGCTCGTGCACGGTGACTGCACCTCGGGCATGTCCCTGGCGGCCAGGATCCCGAACGAGCGGATGGTGAGGTCGACCGGTTCGCCCGCCCCGTCGACCGCGATGCCCTCGCTCCACACCAACCCCAGGGCCTGGTGCACCGCACCAAGCGCGTAGGAACGCAGCGTCACCGAGTCGAGCACCTCGCCGGCCCACACCTCGACGTCGACCCGTCCCCGCGGGCCCTCGCCCAGTCGGACCTCGACCCGGGCCCGGCCCGCCCCGGGCAGGCTGACGTCGGCTCGCCCGGTCCCCTCATCCGCCGATTCGGCTGCGGCGCGCACCGCGGTGCGCGCCGCCAGCACCTCCGCCCACACCGCGCCGCGCAGCTCGGGCGACACCGGCGGCCCGGCCACCTCCACCTCCTCGATCTCGACCCCGGGACACAGCGCGGCCGCCCGCTCGAGCGCCGGCGCCAGGTCGGCCGAGCCCGGACTGCGGCCGACGCGCACCACCCCGGTGCCGTCCGGGCGCAGCGCGATGGCCACGGGTGGTCGCTTGGGGCCGTGGCGCACCACGTCCTCGCGGCGCCACAGCACGCGGACCGGCGCTCCGGTCTCGTCGGCCAGCGCCCGGGCGGCGCCCGGGCACGGGGCTGTGGCGCTTGCCCCCGAAGGCACCGCCGTTGGCCAGCGGCGAGGCCGGCCGTCCCGCCGGGGCGGCTCCAGCTGGCGTCGGGCTCGACGTAGGCCGGGCTCCACCCAAGTCGTCTGCAGCGTGAGGGACCACTCGCCGGCGGGCAGGGGCACCGGGCGCGGTCAGCGGCACCGTGCTGTTGCGTCCCTGGACCCGTCCGGTCTCGGCCCGGGCCGCCCGGAGATCGGGCGCGAGCGGCGCGTCGGCACCCAGCTGCACCGCGGCATCCGCCGGCGCGCGATCGTCGGCGAACCCACCGCCGCCCAGCACGACGTCGGCGCCCGAGTGCTGGAAGGCCGGGCCCTCGAGCTGGGCCCGCCAGGCGGCCAGCACCGGGTCCCGGGATCGCCGGACGGCGCTGCCTCCGCCGCATCGCCGGCCGGACCCAACACCAGATCGGCCGCCTCCACGATCGACTGCCATCCGGTGCAGCGGCACAGGTGGGCCCGCAGCGCACCTTCGATGTCGCGCCGCGTCGGCGCGGCCCCGGGCCGTCCGCCTCCAGCGCGGCCAGCCGCAGCACGATGCCCGGCGTGCAGAATCCGCACTGGCTGGCCCCGGTGGCGACGAAGGCGGCGGCCCAGCGGTCCCGCTGCGCCGCGGGCATCCCCTCCAGGGTCGTGACGCTCCGCCCCGCCACCCGCCGCACGCGGCGTCACGCAGGCCACCCGGGGCAGGCCGTCGACCCACACGGTGCAACAGCCGCACTGACCTTGCGGGCTGCAGCCGTCCTTGACCGAGCGGCACCCGAGCTCCTCGCGCAGCGCGTCGAGGAGCGAGATGCCGTCGGCGACGGCGACCTCGCGCCCGTTCAGGACGAAGGCGACCAGGGAGTCGGTGGCGGGTGCTGCTCAGGGGACGGGACGCCCGGGCGGGCGCCGGCTCAGCTGAAGGAGGAGCCGCAGCCGCAGGTGCGGGTGGCGTTGGGGTTCGTGATGTGGAACCCGGTGTCCTGGAGCCCGTCGCTGTAGTCGAGGGTGGAACCGGTCAGCAGCTCGGCGCTGGCCGCGTCGACCACGACCTTGACCGCCCCGAACTCGCGCACCACGTCGTCGGGCATGACCTCGGTGTCGAAGAACATCTCGTAGCTGTAGCCCGAGCAGCCACCGGGCTTGACCGCCACCCGGAGGGCCAGGTCGTCCCCGTCCTCCTGGGCCAGCAGATCGGCCACCTTGGCCGCGGCGCCGTCGCTGAGGGTGACCGGTGCCGGCTTCTTCCCGATGTTCACCGTCGTGGAGATGGTCGTCACGTGGATCCTCCTCGTTGCGCCGCCTGCCCTGGCAGGTCGCTCGCCCGGCACTGTGCCTGCGTCCGGCTCATATGTTACCGGGGCGCCCGACCGGGGCACACCAGGGCCCGGACAACCCGGAAATTGTGGCCACGCAGGTAAATTGCGGCAATGACCTCCATCTCGAAGGCGACCCGAACCCGGCGCCCCGGCCGCCCGTGGGTTCGCCCCGCGAGGAGGAGGTGCGCGAGCGCCTGCGCGAGGTGGTCGACCCCGAGCTGGGCGACACCATCGTCGACCTGGGCATGGTGCGGGCCATCCACGAGGACGGGGGTCGGGTCACGGTCGACGTGGCCCTGACCATCGCCGCCTGCCCGCTGCGCACGCAGATCGAGCGTGACGTCGTCAGCCACGCCCGGGCGCTCGACTGGGTGACCTCCGTCGAGGTGCGGGTGGCCGCCATGGACGCCGACGAGCGGGCCGCCGTCATGGCCCGGGCCCGCTGGAAGGCCAAGGAGGACGCCCCGCAGACGGCGGTGCCGGCCAGCGCCCGGGTGCTGGCCATCGCCTCGGGCAAGGGCGGCGTCGGCAAGTCCTCGGTCACGGTGAACCTGGCCGTCGCGCTGGCCGCACGCGGTCACGTGGTCGGCGTGCTCGATGCTGACATTTGGGGTTTCTCCGTGCCTCGCCTCCTGGGCATGGAGGGTGACGTCGAGGCCCGGGCGGGCAAGATGGTCCCGCTCGAGCGCCGGGTCGGCCCGGGCACGCTGCGGGTCCTGTCCATGGGGTTCCTGGCCGACGAGGAGCAGGCGATCATGTGGCGGGGCCTCGTGCTCAACCGGGCCGTGCAGCAGTTCCTCCAGGACGCCCACTGGGGCGACCTCGACTACCTGCTGATCGACCTGCCCCCGGGCACCGGCGACATCCAGATGGGCCTGGCCCGGCTGCTGCCGCGCACCGAGCTCCTGGTCGTGACCACGCCTCCGGTGGCGGCCCAGAAGGTGGCCGCCCGGGCGGCGGACATGGCCCGGCGCGGCTACCTGCGGGTGGCCGGCGTGATCGAGAACATGAGCGACTTCACCTGCGAGCACGGCACCACCTACGCGCTCTTCGGCTCGGGCGGCGGCGAGCGCCTGGCCCGGAGCCTCGGGGTGCCGCTGGTCGGCTCCATCCCGCTGCACCCCGATCTGGCCGCCGCCGGCGACGCCGGGGTCCCGGTGGCCCTGGCCGAGGACAGCGAGCTCGGCGCCGTCTTCGCCGAGCTGGCCCGGGTGGTGAGCGAGGACGTGGCCCCGCTCCTCGAGGCCGAGGGGTGCACGGCCCGCATGCTCGAGCACGTCGAGGCGGCGGTGGCCCAGGGCGACGCCGGGGCCTGACTGCGGCCGCGTCGACGCCGGCGCATTCGCCGTCCTCAGCCGGCGACCCAGGTGGTCTCGAGGGTGTCGTCGCCCGCCGGCACGCCGGGCGCATGCGCCCGACCCTCGCTCGGCCAGCGCCCGCAGATGCGCCCAGAGCGAGAAGCGGGCGACCGGCAGCTGGCGCTCGGTCACGTCGCCGTAGACCTCGCCGAGCAGCTCGTCGACCGTGCCCGCCCCGCGCCGGCCAGGGCGGAGGCCACGAGCTCGTGCCGGCCCCGCCGATGGGCGATCAACGCGTCGATCACCTCGGGCACGTGGTCCATGAGCCGGCCGTGGCCCGGGCCGAGGGTGCGCACCGCCGGCCGCTCGTCCCGGACGCGGGCCAGGCTGGCGAGATACTGATGCAGATCGCCGTCGGGCGGCCGGATGACGACGGTCGAGCCGTGCATCACGTGGTCGCCCGTGAGCAGCAGGGCGTGCTCCTCCACCAACCAGCACAGGTGATCGGAGGCGTGGCCGGGCGTGTGCAGGGCGCGCAGGGTGAGGTCGCCCGAGGGGGCGGGGCAACGCAGCGTCCAACCCTCGCCGGCCCGCTCGTCGGGCGCGAAATTCTCGGCGGGCCCGAAGCCGACGACGCGGGCCCCGGTCGCCTCGGCCAGCGCGGCGGCACCCGGCGCGTGGTCCAGATGGGTGTGGGTGACCACGATGGTGTGGATGGAGCCGAGCGGTGCCGCGGCGGCCACGATGGCGGCGGTGTGCGCCTCGTCCGCCGGACCGGGGTCGACCACGACGGGGTCGATCCGCCCGACCAGATAGGTGTTGGTGCCGGGTCCGGTCATCAACCCCGGATTCGGCGCGGTCAGCCGGCGCACGCCCGGCGCCACCTCGTCCAGCCGGCCCGGCTCGGGTGCCGGACCAGCCCGAAGTCCGGCACCGCCGGGAGGGTACGCCAGCGTCACGGTCTTGGGTCGCGGCCCCGGAGCGGCGTCGGGGCCTTCCATGTTCGCCTGCATCGACACGGCGCGCACGGCCTCGTTGAAGTCGCCCAGCGATTCCCTGTCGTCGGGGTCGGCCACCGGGCCGCGTTCGTAGGAGGGATCGCCCGGCAGCACAATGCGCATGCCTGTGCCGTCGGGGACGACACGTGGCTCAATGGCGGGCACCGCACTGGACGCCTCGGCCGCCGCGTCGAGCAACGCGGTGCTGGTCGAGAAGCGTCCGATGGCCTGCAGGGTGCGGATCGTCGGGAAGATGATCTCGATGTCGCCCGCCCGGTGTTGCGCCAGCGCGTCGTCCGGGGTGATCCACACCTCGGCGATCGTCTCGCCGTCGTCGTGGGCGGCCCGCTGTCCGGGCGGGGCGGCAGCCACGAAGAACCGGGTGTCGTAGCGCCGCGGCGCGCCACGCGGCGTGATCCAGTGCGCGAAGTAGTGGATCTGGTCCACCGAGAGGCGCAGCTTCTCGTCGCGGCACAGGTCGAGGAAGCGCAGGCTGCCGTCGTTCACGCCGCAACCGGGCCGCCGCCAGCCGGGCCTCCTCGTCGGCGTCGCCGGCCAACAGATCAGGGCCGCCGTCCCGCCGGGCCAGCAGCAGACCGGCCTCCTCGAAGGTCTCGCGCACGACGGCCACCCAGTAGGCCAGCCCGCCCGAGGGGAAGCCGAGCAGCGCGCTGGCCTCGGCGTCGCTGCGCCCGGCGCACAGGGCCTCGGCCTCGGCACCGCCGTCGGCCAGATCGACCGCCCCACCGGGAAAGACGTAGGCCCCGCCGACGAAGTCGGACTTGAGGTTGCGCCGCACCATGAGGACCTCGAGCACGGTCTCGACGTCCGCTCCGGGCTGCGCAGGAGCGTCACGAACCAGCATGACGGTGGCGGCGGGGCGGATCTCGACCGAGGGAGGCACCCGGGAGAGGGTACTGCCGGGTCGGGTCGGCGCCCCCCGGGACGGGGGCGACCGTTGCTACCCTGACCCATTCTGTGAGCCAGACCGTCCAAGATCCCGTGACGGCCCCCGTCCCACGCCAGATCCCGCGCCGCTACATCGCTCTGGGTCTGATCGTCGTGGCCATCTGCCTGCTGGGGGCGCTGGTGATCGTGCGCGACAACGCGCCGCCCTCCACCACGTCCACCACCGAGACGTTCAACGCGGCGTCGTCCTCACTCATGTCGACCATGGCGTCGGTGCCGACCGCCGTGTACGACGCCGTCGGGGTCGACTCACCCACCATCCCCGTGACCGGCCTCCAGCCGACCGGGAGCACGCAGTCCTGGACGGCCTCGGTCGACGGCGGCTCACCCAAACCCGTCGTGTTCTTCTACGGCGCCGAGTTCGCGCCGTACGCGGCGGCCGAGCGCTGGCCGCTGGTCGCTCGCCCTCTCGCGCTTCGGCACGTTCACCCAGCTGGGCCTCATGCAGTCGAGCCCCACCACTGCGTTCGCCAACCTGTCCACCTTCACCTTCTGGCAGGCCAGGTACGCGAGCAAGTACGTCGTGCTCGAACACGTCGAGCGCTACAGCGCGCTCAACCCGACCGGTGCCGGCTACCTCAAGCTCGAGAAGCCCGATGGGCCGGCAGGCCGCCGCGGTCTCGAACTACTCGAGCAGCCCGACCAACTTCGCACTGCTCGATGTGGGCAACCACTGGGCCCTCAACGGGAGCAGCTATGCACCATCGGTGCTGACCGGCATGACCCAGGACGAGGTGGCTGCCGCCCTGACGTCACCGACGAGCCCGCTCGCCCAGGCCCTCATCGGCATCGGCCAACGAGATCAGCGCGGCCATCTGCGACGCCGACGGCCAGGCACCGGCGTCCGTCTGCGACTCGAAGGGCGTCGTGGCGGCGGACCAGGCCCTGAAGATCACGCCACCCGGCGCGGCGTCGCACTGAGTCCGGTCGCCGCGCCGCTCGCGCTCCTCGAGGGCGCGCCACACGGCAGCGGAATGGAACGGTGCGGCTGTGCTGTGACCAGGCTGAGCTGCGCCCGGCGTGCCGAAAGCTGGTTCAGCTGGCCCGGCGGTCGAGCATCAGCTTGCGCTCGACCTCGTTGAGCCCGCCCCAAATCCCGTGCGGCTCACGGATCCGGATGGCGTAATCCAGACAGTCCCCCCGGACGTGACACTGGTCACAGATCTCCTTGGCCCGCACCTCCCGTGTGGCCTTTTCTTCTTTCCGCTCGGCATGTGACGGCGGAAAGAAGACCGCTGCCTGCGGTCCTCGGCACGCTGCCTTCAACTGCCACGTCTCTGATCCCTGGCGCATCAAACCCCCCGATAGGGCAAACCGACTTCCCCCATAGGTCAAGCTACTGCTGGGGAATCGACCCTTTCAAGGGTCCTGAGCTGGGAATATGGCGAGCCGTGGCTGGGCGGCACAACCAGTGCAACTACGCTCGGCGCCAGTGGACGTGGTGACTTTCTGTGCACAGAGCCACGTTCTGGTCGTCGCCGGGAAGGGCGGGGTGGGCAAGACCACCATGGCAGCGGCACTGGCCCGCATGGCTGCTCAGGCAGGTTCTTCGGTGCTGATCGTCGAGCTCGAGGGCAAGTCGGGCATCGCCGGGGCCTTCGGGCGGACAGGCGATCTCGACTACGAGGAGACCGTCCTGTGGGGCGATCCGGCCCGCCGGGGCGAAGGCTCGGTACGGGGCCGGCGGATCACGCCCGACGACGCCCTGATCGAATATCTCGAGGACCACGGCCTGGGGCGGGTGTCACGGCGGCTGGCCCGCACGGGAGTCCTCGACGTGGTGGCCACCGCCATTCCCGGCATCCGCGACGTCCTCGTGCTGGGGAAGGTCAAGCAGCTCGAGCAGAACCGGGTGGCGGACCTGATCGTGGTGGACGCACCAGCCACCGGCCACGCCATCACCTTCTTGACCTCGGCCGCCGGCATGGTGGACGCCGCCCGGGGCGGGCCCCTGCGCACCCAGGCCCAGGACGTGGTCGACCTGCTCTCGGACCCCGCCCGGGCCAGGGTCATCCTCGTCACCCTTCCCGAGGAACTGCCGGTCTCAGAGACGATCGAGTCGGCGTACACCCTCGAGGACAAGGCCGGCGTCCAGCTCGGACCGGTCATCGTCAACGCCTGCGACCCCGAACCGTCGGGACTCGAGCGGCCGGCAGCCGAGGTGGCCGCCGACGCCGGCATCACGCTGGCGCCCGGCCATCTGGCCGCGCTCGAGGAGGCCCGTCGCTTTCGGCTGGACCGCCATGCCGTCTCGGCCGAACAGGTCGAACGCCTGGCCCGCGAGCTGCCGCTCCCTCACCTGGTGACGCCCGCGCTCGATGCGCCGGCCATCGGCCCGGCCCAGACCGCAGCACTGGCCGCCGCTCTGGCGGCAGGGGTCGGCGAACTGGTCGAGGAAGCGACACCGTGAGCGACGCCGCAACGACGCCGACGACGCCCGACACGCTGCCTTCGCTGGTGGCCGAGCGTTCGGTCGTCGTGTGCTGCGGCTCCGGCGGGGTGGGCAAGACGACCGTCTCGGCCACCTTCGCCCTCGCCGCCGCACGGGCGGGCCGGCGAGCCTGCGTGGTCACGGTCGACCCGGCCCGGCGCCTGGCCGACGCTCTCGGGGTCGAGTCGCTGCCCAACACCCCGACCGAGGTCGCCGGTGACTGGCCGGGGCACCTGCACGCGCTCATGCTCGACTCCAAGGGCACCTTCGACGACCTGGTCGAGCGCTACGCCCGCACGCCCGAGCAGGCCGAGAGCATCCTGGCCAACCGGCTGTACCAGAACCTGGCCGGTGCGCTCAGCGGCACCCAGGAGTACATGGCGATGGAGAAGCTCTACGAGCTCGTGCAGTCCGAGGAGTTCGACATCGTGGTGGTGGACACGCCGCCGACGCGCAACGCCCTCGACCTGCTCGACGCACCCCGCCGGCTGACCAGGTTCTTGGAGAATCGGCTCTTCCGGGCGCTGTTGGTGCCCACCCGCATGTCGCTCCGGGCGGTCAGCGTGGCCACGCAGGCGCTGTTGCGAACGATCTCGAAGGTGGCCGGCGCCGAAATCGTGCAGGACGCGGTCGGGTTCTTCCAGGCCTTCGAGGGGATGGAGGACGGATTCCGCACCCGGGCCTCGGCCGTGCACGAGCTGTTGCTCGACCCGGCCACGGCCTACATCCTGGTGACGTCAGCCCGGCCCGACGCCGTGGCCGAAGCAGGCTTCTTTGCCGAGAAGTTGGGCGAGCGTGAGCGCAAGGTGGCTGCGCTCGTCGTCAATCGGCTCGCCCCGTCCTTCGGCAACGGTGAGTCTGGTCCTGACCAAGGCACCATCGGACCGGGCGGAGAATCGTCGGACGCACCCGGGGCCCTGGCCGCGCTCGAGGCGAATTTGGCGGCGCTCAACGCGGTGGCGGCACGCGAAGCGACGTCCTTCGCCGGCCTGGCCGCCCAGGTGGCTCCCGCACCCGTCGGACGCATCCCACTCTTCGCCCAGGACGTCCACGAGGTGGCTGGGCTCGAGCGCGCCGCCGACCAGCTCTTCGCGTAGGCCCGCCGGTTTCCGGGCTCGCACCCTGGTCCGATAGTGTCCCCGCGGTGCAGACCATCCTGGTCGCCAGCGACGCCCCGACGCTTCGCCGTGAGATCGACGCCGTGATCAGCGGGCCCGACCGCGAGGTCGTGTCGGTCGTCTCGGGACCCGAGGTGATCGCCTCGGTCACCGAGGCGTCCCCCGACCTGGTGATCGTCGACATGCAGATGGGCAACATGGGCGGCATGGCGGTCACGCTCGAACTGCGACTCCAGGAGTCTTACGACGCTCTGGATCACATCCCTGTCCTGATGATCCTCGATCGCCGGCCCGACGTGTTCTTGGCCCGTCGCTCAGGCGCCGAAGGATGGCTGGTCAAGCCGCTCGACCCGCTGCGCCTACGCCGGGCCGTCAACGCGCTTCTCGACGACGGGACGTTTGCCGACGACTCGTTCACCCCGGTGCCCGTCCTGGTGGGGTCAGAACCCCAACTGCAACCGGGTCCCGAGCCCAGTACCTAGTCGCCCGACCGTGGCGCGCCGCCGAGAGGCAACGTCGGACCCGACCACCAAACGGTCCCGCAGGCCGTGGCGTCGCGACGATGACGAGGGAGACGCGAACGGCGGCCGCTCCACCTCCCTCGACGCTGAAGCCTCCGAGCAGGAACGGATCATCATCGAAGCGTTGGCCGACCTGCGCGACATGGACGTGCGCGAAGTGATGACGCCACGGACAGACGTCACCTATCTCACCATCCCGGTCCACGCCGACGACGTCGCGCGAGCCGTGCGCACTTCGGGGCACAGTTGCTTCCCGGTGGTGGTGGACGATCTCGACGACCTGGTCGGCATCCTCTTCGTCAACGACATCTTCCGCACCGGTCGGTCTCGTCCCGACGGTGCCGCCGAAGGCGGTCGCGAACGCGACGCCACCGACCCCAGCCCACTCGAGATCTCACGCAAGGTCCGTCAGCCGTATCTCGTCCCCGAGTCACTTGGAGTTCTCGAGGCGCTGGCCGACATGCGCAAACACAGGCGCGCCGTGGCCGTCGTGGTCGACGAGTACGGCGGGGTGGCCGGAATGCTGACGGTCAAGGATCTGCTCGAACCCTTGGTGGGAGACCTCCACGACGAGTTCGACGAGGATGAGGAAGCGATGATCGTCCGGGTCGACAACACCCGCTGGCTGATCGACGGGCAGACCAACGTGGACGACGTCAGTGACCGCCTGGGCATCGAGATCCCCGATGGTGAGTACGTGACCCTCGGGCGGGCTCTTGTTCGACGAGTTCGGCCATATCCCCGTGGAGGGCGAGGAGATCCGGGTGGGCGACTGGGATCTGCGGGTGATCGAGATGGACAAGCGACGGGTGGCACAGGTCGTGGCCACCTACGCGGGCGAGGGTGACGGTCCCCCACGTCGGACGAGGATCCCCGAGCCCAGCCGCCGGGGAAACCGGCGACTGAGCCGGGGTAAGGTGGTCACCGCTTCCCTCGGGGGGCGGACGGGCTGTGGCGCAGCTTGGTTAGCGCGCTGCGTTCGGGACGCAGAGGTCCCCGGTTCAAATCCGGGCAGCCCGACTCACAAGTCCCTGTTCAGAGCGGTGGCGGTGGCGGTGGCGGTGGCGAGGTCTTCCAGGCGTTGCAAGCAATTGGCGCAGAAACTTTTCAGACTCTGCGGCCGTCGGCACGCCATCATGAGTGTGCAATGAAGAGGCCGAGGGCCTTCCAGCTTTTCACCGCGGCCCTTTTGGGTTTGTCGACTCTGGTTTGTGCCTGCCTGCCGCAAGAGGTCAGTGGCGCGACGACGAGATTGCCGACCACCGCGCCGAGCCGGATCGACCAGTTGTCGACGAATCAACCGAGCCCGGTTCGGGTGACCTTGTTGGATACAACGATCGCATCGCCAGCCATTTCGCAACGCATTGCAGAGCAGTACCCCAAGTTCATTCCTTTGGTGTTGGCTTCGATCCAAGTGTTCGAGAGCGCGACGAGTGGCGGGCACCGGGCCAGGTTGGAATCACTGGGGGATCTGTACAACCTGCCCGCTTTCGGAGCGACGGTGGGACATCCTCCACCTGATTCGGCCGGAGGGTCAGAAGTCAACGGGAATCTCTTGGACGCCAGCGGCCACAGGTGGACGGTGGACGCAACAGGATTCGCCTCGGACGTTGATCGAGGTCGATTTCGGGACGGGGAAGTCGATTTCGAAGGTCGCTGTGCACACGTCAAGCCCAAAACGCTCTATGGGATCACCGTGGCTACGACGGATTGTGAGAAGGTGGCGGTTTCCTTCTCGTCTGCCGTCAAAACGATCCCATCCAACGCGAACATTGCCATCTGGAGGGATTACGGCCAGTCAACCGAGGAGCCCCTCACCGGCGGTCCTATTCCGGTAGAAGGCGTTACGGCATCGGTGAAGAACCAATACCTGACATTGAGCCAGCCCCTGCTCGCCGCCAATGACGCCTTCGTGAATGGAGTCATACCGCACTACAGGACCATTTTGAATGTTGACGCCAAACGCCTCGGGGGCCCACTCGTTGCCGCCCTGACCACGGCCAACGAAGAACTCGCCGCCGATCGGTGGCCCGCAGGGGTCCAATCAAGCGTCAACAACCTCATCAAGGCCCGCAAGATCTTCATCGCAGACATTGAGGACTTGCCGTCGAGCGGATACGTCACGACAGCGTGGACACAGAAGCTCTACAACGACGGAGCACTCGCCGGGGACATCGAAGACACGCTCCTCGCGTATCTCGGTCTGCCGAGCGACGATGGGTCGTAGAAATCAGGTGGCCGAAACGAGGGGGAGCACTTTGCTCAATCGGACCTTCGCTTAGGGCAAGGAATAGACCGTCCCGGACAACCGTATCCGTCTCAGCACGAAATGAGCCACCTGCCCTGTCGCCGGTCCGGTCACACGTACTCCCGTCAAAATACGGCGGGCATAGCGAGAGATGACTCCGGTTCAAGTCCGGGCAACTTGCAACTGAACTCGACGCGGCAGAACTGATCTCCAGTCTGCGGATCCGGCGGGTCGCCCATCATCTTTGGAGATTCGTGGGGCCCACCCTGAGACCGCAACGGGCCGCATTCACTGAACCAAGAGTTCGTGCAGCAAGGCCCTGGTCCTCCGCTCAATCTCCTCGACAATGGGCCGCACCACTTCGATCGACTTGCCCGCTGGATCCGCGAGATCCCAGTCCTCGTACCGCTTGCCCGGAAAGACGGGGCAGGTATCGCCACAACCCATGGTGACGATCACGTCGGCTTGCTGGGCCAGATCGTCGGACAGTGGCTTCGGGAACTCCTTGCTCGGATCGAGCCCCCGCTCGAGGAGCAGCGCCACCACAGAGGGATTGAGCTCGCCGGCCGGCTCCGAACCGGCCGAGCGCACGGTCGACCGCTCCCTGCGCGTAGTGGTCGAGCAGAACTCGGGCCGCCAAGCTCCGACCGGCGTTGTGCGTGCACAGGAACAAGACGACCGGCGGCTCACTCATCGCAACTCCTCCGTCGCTTCCGACCCGGCCGTCTCGACCGGGTCCAACGGCATGCGGTGCGACACCACGACGCTCGATGCTTGGCCTGGCGACACTCCGGGATAGAGGACCCAGAGGAGGCCGATGGCCACGACGCCACCCACGACTTGTGCCGTGATGAAGCTGGGGACAGAGGATGGGGCGATACCCGCGAACGTGTTGGAGAACATTCTCCCCACCGTGATGGCGGGGTTGGCGAAACTGGTCGAACTGGTGAAGAAGTAGGCGGCGCCGATGTACGCCCCGACGGCCGCCGGAGCGAGACTGGAGCGCCCGGTTCGAGCAAGGGCGAAGATCACCAGAATCAGGCCGACGGTTGCTACCACCTCGGAAAGCCAATGGGGTCCCGACGCTCGGTGCTTGGTCGAGATGGAGATCGCGGCCTCGGAGAACATGGCGTTGGCCACGATGGCCCCGCAGATGCAGCCGAGCGTCTGGAACGGCAGGTAGGCGGCGGCATCCCTCCACGAGAGGCCTCCGAATCGTGCATCGACGAAGGAGACGACCGGATTGAAGTGCCCACCCGAGATCGGGCCGAACATCAAGATGATGGCGAAGAGGCCCGCCGCCGTGGCCGCGGCATTCTCGAAGAGCTGCAGGCCCACATTGCCCGGGCGAGAGGTTCTGCGCCGCTATACCCGAGCCGATGACGATGGCGGCCAGGAAGCCACTGCCCAAGAACTCGGCCAGGAGCCGCCTCCACAAGGGGGCCTCGTGTCATGCGCTCTCTCTGCTCCGCTCGCCACTCAACAGCAGGACGACGGCCCCATCCCGCACGGCATCACGTCGTCACCGGGTACACAACACGAGGCGTCGCCGGCGATACCGGTCGCGGCCGGTGCGTCGGCGAGCACGGTGTAGATCTCCCATGGGGCACCGTCGGGATCATTGACCCAGACCTTGTCCTGGACGGCGAAGCAACACGTCGTCTGTTCCTGCACCTGGGTTTCGAGTCCCATCCGGCTCAGCCGCTCGGCGGCGGCTGCCCACATCTTCGGACCCTTCGACCTCGACTCCGAGGTGGTTGAGCGCTCCCACCGTTCCATGACCCCGCGTGGACGAGTCCTCGATCAAGACCAGCTTCAGTGGCGGGTCGCTGATGGCGAAGTTGGCGTAACCCGGCTGGCGCTTGGCGGGCTCGGTCCCGAAGAGCTTGGAATAGAACTCGACGGCCTCGTCGATATCTGAGACGTTCAAAGCCAGTTGCACTCGTGACATGGTCACCTCCATACATCGACATCTGTCGATGCATGGAGTATCATCAATGCATCGACAAGTGTCAATAGGAGAGAGGATGGCCAAGCGCGTGTCGGTGATGGAAGTCGAGCACCGAGGAGCAGTGCTGCCCGTCGGTTCTCGCCGCTCCGCTCGATGCCGGCGACGGCGACCGAGCTGGCCACAGGCTTCAGCGCACTGTCAGACCCGGTTCGCCTTCGCGTGCTCAGCATCCTGGCGGCCTCGCCCGAGGGCGAGGTGTGCGTCTGCGAGTTCGTCGAACCGCTCGGCAAGAGCCAGCCGACCATCTCGCATCACATGAAGATTCTCAGCGAGGCGGGGCTCGTGCAGGGCGACCGTCGCGGCAAGTGGGTGTGGTACTCGCTGAACGCCGACCGGCTTGCCGAACTCCGGGCAGCCATTGACAACTGAGGGATCCTGAAGCCTGGTTTGTCCCTGTCTCACCCCCAAAAGAGTGCGGTGGGATCGTCGTCGATCTCCTTGAGCAGCCGGTCGAGAGACTGGGTGGGCGGGCGAATTCGTACCGATGAAACTTTTGGTGTTGGTCGCTCCAGTAGAGGGACCACGATCGCTTCGACTGTGTATAGCGAAGTCGGGCGATTGGTGACCTCGTCCATGAATCAGACTCCGGCGAGTTCCAAGGGGGTCGGCATTCGAAGATGGTGACACTGCCGTAGCCGACAAGTCGATCTCCATCCGGATCTTGTCTGTGTACGTTCGCCGGGACCTTCGCCTCGGCCCAGCGTCGCACCCGATGAAGATCGGACTCGGGAAGCACCTGGAGAACGTTACCCAGGGTCCGGCACAGAACGACGGGGGCGCATCATCCGCACGACTTCATTGTCACTTGCCGGACGTAGCGGACCCATCTACTATGTACCGCATGGTACCTGGCAGTACCGACAAGATGCTGGCGCAAATGCGTCGCGGCGCGATCGAGTACTGCGTCCTCGCTCTCCTCCGAGACCAGGATCTCTATGGGCTCGAACTCACCCGCAAATTGACCGAGGCGGATGGGCTGGTGACGAGCGAGGGCACGGTCTACCCGCTGCTGACCCGGCTTCATCGAGAGGGTCTGGTCGAGGCGACGTGGGAGGAATCGCCCTCCGGGCCGCCCCGTCGCTACTACCGGATCACCAAAGAGGGCCGGTCGGCCCTGAAGGCATTCATCACCCAGTGGGAGCGATTCCGCACCACGGTCGACGGACTCTTGGATCCAGGAGGAACGAGATGGCTGCAGGCGATGCCCTCTGCGAGGACTACCTCAGGCGCCTCACGGCGGCGCTGAGCGGGGTTCCGGCCCCAGACCGGGATCTGATACTCACCCAGATCTGGGATCACCTCGCCGAGGCGCGGGCTGCCTTCCCGTCCAGACGGAGGCCGGGGTCACGAGACTGATCGGCTCGGCCCACCCGAAGAGATTGCACAGGCCGCGACAACGAGGCTGAAGAAATGACCTCGCGCTTCTAGGCGCAAGGTGCGAGGACTGACGGCCCTCACCGCGGTGTTCGCCCTCATCGCCCTCGGACTGGCGTCGCTGCGCTGACCGGCGCCTTCGGAAGTAACCAGATTCCCCCAGCCCGCAGTGCCCTTCCCGCCCGCGTGGCGGTCCCGAACGTTCTCGGTCTCGATCAAGCGCAAGCGGCCGCCGTGTTGTCGGCCACCGGCTTCCGCCCGGTGGTCAGGCCGAGTGGGGGCTCCACGGCGGGCCCGCCCGGCGTCGTCGTGGGACAGTCCCCTCCCGCTGGCTTCCAGGCGCCGCGCAAGAGCCGGGTCTCGATTTCGGCCACGCAAGCCGTCTACTCCGGGACGCCGCAGTCACCCGCACACGTCCTGATCAATCCGGCCACCGGAGCGATCGTCGTCCACGTCCCCAACGTCGTCGGTCTCAGCCAGGCGCAGGCGGTGGCTGCGCTGACCATGCAGGGCTTGGATGCCAACGTGTCGAACTCCAGTGGGCTCTACGTCCGAAAGGAGATGCCGGAGGCTGGTTCCACCGTGCCCTCCAACAGCGAGGTCATCATCGACATGGGATAGCCGGACGGCGGACGGCAATTCCAGGGAACTCGGCCGGCGACGATCCGATGCGTCAGTCCTCGCCCTCGTAGTCCGCCTTCGATTCGTGCCAGATGCGCTGCTGCGAATAGTTGTTGTGCGCACTGCATTTTGCGCACGTCCGATACCGGGCCACGTCCTCGCGCCAGCGCGGCATTGCTGATTCACGGTGTTCGTGAGCCCGATCGGTCGAGAAGGCGCGGCCGTAGCCATCGTTCGAACCCGCCTTCCATGGGTGCGCGGCATGCCGCCCGGGTGGATCTTGGCGTACCACTTCGGGACCTTCCACGTGTAGCCACACGCACGACAGGTGCGGAGGTACTCGGGGCGGAGCAACGCTCGCATCAGGCCAGCCATGCGAGCGCAGTGTACTGACGCGACCTCACGAACAGGATGGAGCGCGGCTCGCCGCCTGAAGGGAAGCGATCGGTCGGGAGGCCGGATGGCGCGCTCGCGCCTGCCGTCAGGCCTCGGGTGAAGGACCCTTCTTCGAACAGTTTGACGGCCGCCTCCCGGTCGGGAACACCCAACTTCTTGAGGATCGTCGACACGTGGCTGCGCACCGTGGTCGGCGAAATGAACAGTCGTTCTGAAATCTCCGCGGTGGACGCACCCGTGCGCATGAGCTCGAGCACGTCCCACTCCCGCCCGGTCAGGCGGGCGGCGGCGCCCTGGGGCACGGCGACCCGCCGGTGCTCGCGATCCCTGAACTCCTCGACGAGACGGGCGACCAGGCTCCCGGGGAGCGGTGCCTCGCCCTTGAGGACTTGGTGCAGGGCATCGCCCAGCGCCGTCTCGTCCATGCCCTTGAGCAGGTAACCCGAGGCGCCCGGCCCGGAGGGCGTCGAAGAGATCCTCGTCCTGGCGCGACACGGTGAGCATCACCACGGCCGTCTCGGGGAGGGCCGCCGTGATCCGTGAGGCCGCGGCGATGCCGCTGCCGGGCATGTTGATGTCGAGCAGGCAGACGTCGGGATGTTCGGCCAAGGCGGCGGCGACGGCGGAGGGCGTGTCGTGCGCTTCGGCGCAGACGCGGAACTCGCCGGAGTTCTCGAGCGCCAGCCGGACGAGCGCCCTCGTCCGTGCGTGGTCGTCGGCCACCAGGACGCTGATCGCCTCGCTCAAGGGAGCGCAAGCTCGATCCGGGTACCCAGCGCCGGCGCCGAAGCGACGACAAAGCCGGCCCCGATGGCGTCGGCCCGCTCGCGCATGCTCACCAATCCGAAGCCAGAGCGGGCTCCGACCTCAGGATCGAACCCGCACCCGTCGTCCTCCACGACCACCCGGACGCCGTCGTCCTTGCGCACCGTGACCGTGACGACGGTCGGGCCGCCGTGGGTGGCCGCATTGGTGATGGCCTCGCGCACGATGCGCAGGACGTGCTCGGTCACGTCGGGCCGGGTGTCGATGTCGTCTGCCACCTCGAGGCGCACCGCCACGCCCAGGCGGGCCCCCAGGTCCTCGGCGGTCTGGGCCACCGCACCGGCGAGCGACTGTGGCGCGGCGGACGAGAGCACGGTGATGGCCCGCCGGGCCTCGTCCAAGGCACGGTCGGCCGCGCTGGAGAGCTCCTGGACGTCGACATGCGCCTTGGCCCGGCGTGAGCTCCGGGCCATGCTGGCGATGTAGGCCAGCTCGTGGGCCAGACCGTCATGGAGATCGCGGGCGATGCGCCGGCGCTCTTCGGCCCGACCGGCCTGCTCCAGCTGCTCGTGGGCCGCCCAGTTCGAGAGGGCGAGCTCGAGGAGGTGCCCGAGTGCGACGGAGCGCTCCAGCGAGTCGTCCGTCAGCGCGCCGTCGGGGCTGACGATCTCGAGCACGCCGTGGAGACGGCCACCCGGGGCGACCGGGACGAGGAGGGCGTGACGAGGCGAGTCGGTGCGCGGCGACCTCCGTCAGCGGCAGGAGCCCCGACCGTCTGCGCGGCGTCGGTCGGAGCTCGCGCACCGACGGCGGCCAGCGGCGAGCGCTCGTCGAGCCGCCACGAGTCCTCCCCGCCGATCGGTCCGAAGCGGGCCTCGACCGTGACCGTGTCCTGCTCGATGCGCAGGTAGCGCGCCGCGGCCGGACAGCCGGGGCATGACGCCGTCTGCGCGGCCAACTCGGCGCCCAGGGCAGCGATGGCCGGGGGTTCGAGGAGCGAGGAGAGCCGGCGGGCCGCGGCGTTGATCGACTCGGCCTGATGGAGCAGCTGCTCCGTGTGGCGCTTGGACTGGGTGAGCCGCAGGCGCAGCGCGTGAATCGACACCGACAGCAGGCAGCTGACGCCGGCGAGCAGGCCCAGGCGGCGCGCCGTGGCCACGGCCGGCCCGCCAGCCTTGATCGACACGACGAGGAGCCCGAGGAGCACGAGGACCACGACGATGGTGGAGTCGCGCCGGCTCCCGAAGAGCGCCAGTCCGACGACGGCGACGAGGTAGAGCGGTCCGAATCCACTCGCCGTCCCGCCCGTGGCGAGCAGGAGGAGGGTCACCGAGACGACATCGAGCGCGGCCGGGAGCAGCAGCGGGCTGACGCGCGGCGGGACGACGCACGAACAGCAAGCGGTGCCGCCAGCACGAGGAGAGCCGTGCTGATCCAGAACAGCGGGATGTTGTTCGGCCCCGGCGGCCAGATCGCGCTGATCTGACCGGCGGCGGCAATGGCGGCGAAAGGCCATGCCCGAGCCAGACCGTGCCCCGGTCGATCAAGGTGGCAACGGAACGACTCACCTGAGCGCCTCCACAACGTGTCGCGCTGATTCTGTCACGTTGCCCGCCCAAACTCCCCGAGAACGAAGTAGTGGCCCCCGTCCGGGGCATCGGAACGGGGGCCACCACATCGAGCGGCAAGGAGCGCCTGCGCCAACTATCGGGCCCGGCGCCGTCCGTGTCGAGGACGTCAGGCGTCTAATTCCTTCAACGCCACTGCATCAAGGTGCGGACCGGCCGAGGCGCGCTCAGCAGCGGCGGCGGCCGCCGGCAGCCGCGCCGGCGGCTGGCTGTGGGCTACTGGGTGATGGACCAGGTGAGCGGGATGGTGGCCGTGAGCCCCTGGTCGGCGTTGGTCGCCGAGGCGTCGAGCTGCACGGTGATGACATAGGTGGCCGAGCCGCCGGCGGCCAGCGCGGACAGGGCCGGGGTGCTCAGCGTCTGCGAGGACAAGCTGGCCAGCGTCTCCGCGCTCGACGGCGCCGGGCAGCTGCCGGCCAGCGTCGGGTACACGCACTGGTCCGTCGCACCCGACGTGGTGTTGGCGATGGTGACGTCGACCTTCCCGCAGAACCCCGCCATGTCGGCCCCCACGTACCCCCCGTCGTCCGACGCCGCGGCGGCGCTGCAGGCCGACGCGACCAGTGAGGCGGTCGTCGTCCCGTCGTTGCCGACGTTGGTCACCGTGACGGTGGTGCTGACCGGGGGTCCCGCCGGGCACCTGGTCGGCCGCCGCCCCGAGGTCGTCGATGCTCGAGCAGTCGCCGTCGTTGGCCGCGGTGACGCTCCCGCCGCTGCCCGAGCCGGTCGAGAAGCACGTGGTCGAGCCGACGCCCTCCTCCAGCTGGATGGTGCCCGAACTGAACTGGTTGGTCGGGTTGGCCACCGTGGCGGAGAACGCGCCCATCGTCGTGGCGGCGGTCAGCCCGAGGAGCGCGACGGCAACCAGGGCGACCGCCAGGCCCTTGATGTCGTCACGTAGCCAATTCCACCGCACCGCTCCCCCAGCCTTCGTCGGGCCGTCGGTGTCGTATCGGTGGATTTGGGCCCGTGATGAGGGATTTTGTCGTTCCGGGTCGCGGCCGGCCGGGTCCGCCCGCCGGGCCGGATTCCGGCGGATCAGGGCGGCGAGCCTCCCACGGGCTTCCCTGGGCCAGCCTCGGCCAGGGCCTGGCGCAGGCGCTCGAGAAAGGCGCGTCTGAGCTGGGATGATCTTGGTGAGCGCCCGCTCGAGGGGCAGCCATTCGATCCGGTCGACCTCGGGGAACTCGGCCAGGCGGCCCGATCCCCGGGGCCACTCCATCTCGAAGGTGTTGCTGGAGGCGCCGGTCAGGTCGAGATCCCCCTCGAGGGCCCAGGCCGTGACCCGCTTGCCGCTGCGCTGGGTCACCTCGCCCAGGGGCCACGGCCGGCCGGGCGGGAGCGGGAGCCCGGTCTCCTCGGCGAACTCGCGCCGGGCCGCGGCCAGGGCGTCGTCGCCCTCCTCGTACTCGCCCTTGGGGACCGACCACACCCCCTCGTCCTTCCGGGCCCAGAACGGACCGCCGGGGTGGGCCAGGAGCACCTCGAGGCCGGCGGAGGTCGTCCGGTAGAGCAGGAGTCCGGCGCTGCGGGCGGGCACGCCGCGATGCTGCCGCTCCGGCGCACGTGCGGGCAATGCGGGCGCGAACGCCCTGGCCAGCGGGGTTCAGCGGGACCTCCGCCGAGCCGGTCGGCCGCAGGCCGACTGCCCTCTCCCAGGGGCTCTCACTAGGATGCGCCGGCGGCGAGGCCGGTCGCGACGCCCGTCGACGCGACGGCCACGTGGACCAGCGGTCAGTCCCGACCGCTCATTTCGCACCCCGACACCATGAGCCCCCCGACTGCCGAAAACGACCCCGTCCACAAGGGCCTCCACGAACTGGGCCAGCAGGTGGACCAGGGTGCGCCGCCGCCGGACCCGGCCGACAACCCGGTCGAACGGGGACTGCACGAGCTGGGCCGCCAGATCGACGAGGCCGAGCGGAGGCGGGCCGGCCGGGTCGGACCGGGGCCGAGCCGGGCCCGGGGCCGGGGCAGGGGGCGCACGCCGCCGCCCGCCCGCGCCGTTCGCGGCGCCGGACGGTGACCTACGTGCTGGGCACGATCGGGCTGGTGATGGCCCTCCTGGTCGGGGCCACGGCCGGCTACGCCTGGTACCTCAACCACGAGATCCACCGGATCGATCTCCACAACCTGACCTCGGCCCCGGTCAAGGGCGAGGACGCGGGCACGGAGAACATCTTGATGATCGGCTCCACGTCGCGCTGTGCCCTGACCGTGCAGAACCCGGCCTACGGCCTGTGCTCGCAAGGGGTCAACGGCGTCAACAGCGACGTGGTGATGATCCTCCACCTCAACCCGGCCAACCACACGCTCGCCATCCTCTCCATCCCCCGCGACCTGTTCGTGCCCAATGCGCGCTCGGACGGCGCCAACAAGATCGACGCCGCGCTCTTCCAGGGGCCCGACCAGCTGATCGACGCCATCGAGGAGGACTACGGCATTCCGATCCAGCACTTCGTGGAGTTGAACTTCGACAGCTTCATCAACGTGGTGAACGCGCTGGGCGGGATCAAGATGTACTTCCCCGAACCCGTCTACGACGCCTACTCGGGACTGAACATCCAGACGACGGGCTGCCTCCAGCTCAACGGCACCCAGGCCCTCCAGGTGGTCCGGGCCCGCCACGTCCAGTACAAGGGTCCCGGCGTCACCAGCGACGATCCCAGCGACTGGCCGCAGGAGGCGCAGAGCGACATCGCCCGGATCCGGCGCGACCACGAGTTCCTGCGCGTCCTGGCCACCGCGGTCAAGGCGAAGGGGCTCAGCAATCCCCTGACCGACCAGTCGCTGGTGTCGAGCGTGGTCAGCCAGCTCACGGTGGACTCGAGCTTCTCGGCCAGCGCCATGATCAACCTGGTCCTCGGCTACCACGACGTGGACGTCAACACGGCGCCGCAGCTGACCCTGCCGGTCGCGGTGGACCAGTTCGGGAGCTACACCTACCAGGGCGGCAGCTACGGGGACGTCGAGTTCCCGGTCGAGCCGCAGGACCACAACGCGGTCGACCAGTTCCTCGGGCTCAGCTCGGGCAACGAGGACACGTACTCGGGGGGCGCCCTGCCGGCGCCGTCGTCGGTGACGGTGTCGGTCATGAACGGCACGGGCGCCTACAACCAGGCGACGGACACGGCATCGAGCCTGGCGGCGCTCGGCTTCAAGACGGGGACGATCGGCGACGTGTCGCCGGTCGGGCAGGAGGCCGAGACGGTCGTCTACTACTCGTCCAAGTCGCCGGCCGAGCTGGCGGCCGCCCAGGTGGTGGCCAACTCCATGTCGGGCGCCGTGATCATGGCCGACGACGCCTCCCAGGTCAGTCCGGGGTCGCAGGTGACCGTGGTCACGGGGACGGACTTCAGCGTCAACGCGCCGGCGGCGCGCGACCGACGCCGAGCCTCGGCGGGCGGGGTCGGTCGGTCGTCGGGATCGGCGTCGAGCACGACGACGACCACGAGCGACTCGGGCTCGTCGGGGAACACCGGCAACAGCGGCGCCTTCGCCGCGCCGACGGCCACCGTCGAGCCGCTGGCCCCGTGGGATCCCCGTTCGTGCACGGCGAGCGGCGGCGAGGGTTCCTGAGCGGGCTCGGAGTCAGGACGGGAACTGCTGGCGGCTCAGGCGAAGATTTCGCCGCCGTTGGTGTCGAGCGCCTGCCCGGTCATGGCGCGGGACAGGTCGGAGGCCAGGTAGACGATCGATCCGGCCACGTCCTCGTCGCTCGGGATGCGCCCGAGCGGCACCCGGGCGTTGAGCTCGTCCACCACGACCTGAGGCTCCACGCCGCGGCCGGTCGAGGTCATGTCGATGTAGATGTCGACCGAGGGGCCGGCCATCCAGCCCGGGACCACCGCGTTCACGCGGACCTTGGATGGCCCGAGCTCGAAGGCGAGGACGCGGGTGGCGGTCAGCAGCGCACCCTTGGAGATGGCGTAGCCACCCTGCACGGGCTGGGGCTGGCGGGCCACCATGGAGGCGACCATGACCACCGAGCCGCCGCCGCGGGCCCGCATGTGGGGCAGGGCGGCGCGGGTCATCTGGAGCGAGCCGAAGAGGTTGGTGTCCATGATTTTGCGCCAGATGGCCAGGTCGACGTCCTCGAAGCTCTGGAAGGCGTCGAAGCGGAAGGCGTTGTTCACGAGCACGTCGACGCCGCCGAAGGCCGAGGCGGCCGCCTCCATCAGCGCGGCGCAGGCCTCGGGGTCGGTGATGTCCGTCGGGACGGTCAGGCAGCGGGTCCCCAGCTCGCTCAGCTCGCCCGCCACCTCGTCGAGGGTCGACTGGCGGCGGGCCGCCAACACCAGGTCGGCCCCGTGCGCGGCCAGGGCCCGGGCCGCCTGCCGGCCCAGCCCGGGTCCCACGCCCGACACGATGCACACCTTGTCCGCCAGCAGGCCGGTCGCAGCGACCTGGCCCCGTTCACCCTCTGTCGTCGTCATGGGCGCAGCGTAGGACAGACCGGCCTGGCGGCCGGGCCGCGGGCTATCCGCGCCGGTGTCGCACCGGCCTGGGAAGATCGCACGACAGCGGTTGAACAAAGGAGAGTCATGGCCATTTGTTCGCACTGTGGCGGCGAGATGACCGACGGGATCAGCTGCCTCACGGACCCCGTGCTCATCGGCGGCAAGGCGTACGCTCCCGTCCGCTGGGGCCAGGAGCTGCGGCCCCGGCACCGCTACGAGCCCGAGGAATGCCGCGACTGCGGGACCCCGCTCGGGGGCGTGCACCATCCGGGCTGCTGCATCGAGCGCTGCCCGGCCTGTCACGGCCAGGCCATCTCGTGCGGGTGCTTCGCCGAGCCCGAGTGCGTCTACGCGAGCCTGCGCCCCGCACGCTGCCGCTCCCACGTGTTGCGCCGGGTGGGCTGGCGCTGACCCGGCCGCCGGCTCGGCCGGTCAGCCCGCGAGCGCCGCCGTCTCCTCCCAGAGCGACCCGAGCAGGTGGCGGCCGAACGCCTCGTCGCAGTACAGCGTCTCGCCACGGAGGAGTTGACGTTCTGGGTCCACCGGCATCATCGAGAGAACCCGAAAGGGCGTGGTCGTCTCGACGCCGGGTTGGCAGTGGACGTCGATGACGTACTCCTGGAGGGCGGCCTGCTCGTTGACCCACTCGCCCAGCAGCTCGAAGTCGGTCACGGTGGCGGCGAAGCGCGGGTACTCGACGCGGTAGAAGGTCTCGACCCTCTCCCACCCCGTCAGCGAACGATTGGCCGGGTAGAACTCGTACACGGGATCGGGCACCAGGGTGCGGAGGACCCGGTCGACGTCGAAGACAGCTTCGGCCGCCGCATGCTCGTGGCACAGGGCCAACACGGCGGCCGGATCCATGGCGTCGCTCCGTCAGCGGATGGTGCCGGCGCCCGCGATGAGGGGCAGGTCGAGCGCGGTGACCCATCCGGGTCCGAGGTCGTTGACGGCGGGTACCGCGTTCAGGGCGCGCAGGCCGGTGGCCAGGCAGCCCGCCGCAGCGGCATCGCGTCCGCTGCCGTCGGTGAAGCGGAAGGCCGTCTCCTGGACGATCGACGGTGAACCCTCGATCTCGACGCGGTAGACGTCGTCCTGAGTGCCGCGGGGCCAGTCGGGAGCGGCGTCGGTTCCCACCCGGTTGACATGCTCGAGCGCGATGCGGGTCTCGCCGTCGAGGATCCCGTTGATGGTGAAGTGGATGGCGGCCACCTCGCCGGCCTTGATGACGCCCTTGGCGGTCTCGATCGGGGCAGGAGTGACCCACTTGTCCCAGGTGGTCGTGATGCGATCGAGCTCGATGCCGACGGCGTGGGCCATCATCGGGACCGTGGCGCCCCACGACATGACCAGGATGTCGGAGTGCTCGAGCAGGGGCGTGAAGTCGGGAGACCGGCCGATGCCCATCTCCTCCTCGTAATCGCCCGTGTAGTTGATGTAGTCGAGGATCTCGAGCGCCTTGACCGAGCGCACCTCGGAACAGAGGCCCATGAGGGTCATGGGGAAGAGGTCGTTGGCGAAGCCGGGGTCGATGCCGGTGGTGAAACACGAGGCCCCGCCTTCCTCGCAGGCCTCGGTGATGGGCTCGATCCACGAGGGCGGGTTGAGGGTCATGGACGGCCAGACCCACGGCGTCATGGCGGTCGAGCACACGTCGATGCCGTGCCGGAGGAACGCCCCCATCAGGCGGATGTTGTCCTCGGCGTGGGCGGCCGTGGGGCCGTAGTGGACCAGTGCGTCGGGATTCAGCGCGAGGAGCTGGTCGACGTCGTCGGTGGCGGTCAGCCCGACCGGGTCGATGCCGCAGATCTCCCCGACGTCGCGTCCCACCTTGTCCGGGGCCGAGACGCCGACCCCGACGAGCTCGAAACGCGGGTGGCGCAGCACCTCCGGGATCACCATCTTCCCGACGAAGCCCGTTCCCCACACCACGATGCGCTTTCGTTCTTGTGCCACGCGCCAAACGCTAGCCAGATCGGGGCGGCTGCCGTAGCGTGAAGGGACGATGCTCCTCGGGCGGCAGACGGTTCTCGACGGTGGCGGGGGTGTCCGGTGGCCCGGCTGATCTATTCGGCCATTGCGTCGCTCGACGGTTACATCGAGGACGCTGACGGCCGTTTCGAGTGGGCAGAACCTGACGAGGAGGTGTTTGCGTTCGTCAACGAGCTCGAACGCCCCATCGGCACCTACCTCTACGGGCGGCGCATGTACGAAACGATGCTCTTCTGGGAGACGCAGGGATCCGATGAGCCGTCGCCTCCGGTCGCTCGGGACTTCGCACAGATCTGGCGCAGAGCCGACAAGGTCGTCTACTCACGCACGCTCGCCGAGGTCTCGACCGCGCGGACGAGGCTCGAGTCCGTGTTCGACCCAGTCGCGGTCAGACGCCTGAAGGACGCCGCCGTCCACGACCTGACCGTGGGCGGCGCCGAGCTGGCAGCCCAGGCCATGGCCGCCGGGACTGGTCGACGAGTGCCACCTCTTCCTCCACCCGGTTCTCGTCGGCGGCGGGAAGCGGGCGCTGCCCGAAGGCGTGCAGGCCCGACTCGAGCTGTGAGCGAGCGCCGCTTCGCAGCGGCGTGGTCCATCTCCGTTACGGGGTGACCTCCGACTGAGCGACGACTGCGCTGGGGGTTTCCATTTCACGACCAGTGCAAGCGTTTGGAGGAAGTGTCGGCCTGGACCGCCTCACCGCGTGAGTCGACGTGTCCGTTAACGCACCGTTAGCGCCGTCACTGCACAATGAGCGCACAATGAAGTTCGGAACACCTCGGAGTTCGACTTCGAGAGCGGGCCGACCTTCAGCACCACTTTCTCGGCGGGAACCGTGAGCGTCGCCTCCAATGCGACCAAGAGTGGGGTCCTCCTACTCGGCAACACCAACATCAACCGAGCGGCGGGGCGGAGACCGGAGCCGCAGTCCAGCTGGGCGGCGGCACGGTCACCGACTCGGGTGGTACGGGCTCGTACGACTTGATCAATCGGGGTCGTACGGCGAAAAGGTCCTCCGGGACCAGACCGTCACGGTCACCGGGAACGGCGACGCTGACATTCGGCTCGCGATCGACGGTTGGGTGACGAACAAGGGCACCTTCGCTCTCGACTCGGGCGCAACACTCGACCACACCGACGGTGGGAATTCGTGGATCTCAGCCGGGATGGGCACAGCCTCGTTCGTGAACGACGGGTCGGCGAGGCCGTGTGATCCGGCGTGAGCCGTGGAGGACGCCCCTTCCATCGGTGTTGAAAGCCGACGGCGCCCCGGACAACGAGGACTCAGAGGCGCCCGACGAAGGAATCGAAAGGGCCGTCCGCCCCGCGCGGAGGGCCCTTTCGCCGTCCCTGGTCCGAAAGCCCGGCGGCGGCGAAGCTCAGTCCGAGGCGGTGGGCGATGGAGTCCACCGCGAGCCGGGGCGTGACCCCCAGCTCATGAAAGGCCGCGATGGCCTGCAGGAAGGCCCTGCGGGCCCCGTCGATGTCGCCACTGTCGATGCGCGCTTCGATCAACAGGTCATGGGCTTGCTCAGACCAGGGATCGATCTGCAGCACGCCCGCCACGAGCTCCTCCGTCAAGCTGTAGTCGGCGGCGGTCAACGCGTGGGCCGCTCCACGCAGCAGCGCACTCATTCGGAGCTCGTCGTGGGCACGGCGATATGGCTCCGCCCATTCGCCGAGATGCATTCCTCCCAAGAAGTGCCCCCAGTCGACCATGACGAGTCTCCGGGCGTGAGCCAGAAGCGTCTCCCGTTCGTGTTCCGGGGTCGCCAGCAACTTCTTGGCATAGCCGTCGTGCTCCCAGACGTCGACGCGGAGCCCGCTCCGTCGGCTGAGTGACAAACGCCCTTCCGTATCGACGATCACAACCGATCCGCCGGCGCGAGGACGATCTGGGTCGAGAACGTCGAGAAGGTGGGTGAGCGTCACCCGTAGATTGCGCCCGGCATCACGGTCGAGCAGGTCGGGCCACAGGTCGGAAGCGACCAGCGAACGGGTGGCCGATTCCACGAGAACGAGATGCAAGAGCAGCTCGCGGACCCGGTTTCGTGACCACGAACGGTGCTCGACCAGGACACCGTCGCGGGACACCTCACTTCTGCCAATCAAAGCCACGCTCGTGGTGGAGGGATCGGGCTCACACCACCGCGCGGGCAGGTACGGCCGAAACACCCGGTGGGCCAACGCACCATCGGCGAGATGGCGCCCGCCGGCCTGGCCCGCGGAAGACGCGAGCCTCAGCGCCAGATCATGGGGGAGGTTCTCGTCCTTTCCTTGCGGCGCCAACCAAGACAGTGCGATCCCGAGAGATGTCTTCCACGTCGCGGCGCGGGTCGCCCGCGATGGGACGTCGGTTTTGACCAGATGAACCCTGGCGGCGGCCAGGTTCTCGTTGTCGCAGAGAATCAGCGTCTCGGTGATTCTTGCGAGTGCTTCGGTCTCGTCGTCTCCCGAGTCGGCCGGCGTGGGGTGCATTCCGATCACCTGCTCTGCCGCGGCGGTCCGACCCGTTGCCGCAAGCATGCACGCCTTCCAGACTGTGCGCTGGCGAGCGACCCAGGCGGTGGCAGAACTGAGAGCAAGTTGCTCGGCGATCTCCGCTTCTTCGATTGCTCCGAGAGGATTGCCGCTGTACCACTTGACGGTCGAGAGAAGATCGTGCGCAATGCTGCGCGTGTAAGGGGATCCTTCGCCGGTACTGCTGTGCAACGCGTCGATCGCCTCGTCCAATCTGCCGGCGAGCAGGAGGTTGGTTCCCCGCATCATCAGGGCCTGGCTCGCCCATTCTCCGCTCAACGCTCCCCGCGGTATCTCCTCAAGGGTGGCGATCGCATCGGCCGGACTCCCGAGCAACTGGGACGTGAGCGCCTGACCGAGCGCCACGAGGACCCGCGCCGTTGGATTGCCGGCGCGCGCCAGTGCGTCGGCGCGCTGGAGGAGGAACGCGAGGGATGCGTTGTCACTGTTCGCGCGGGCGAACATGCCGAGATGGAGAAGAACACTCACCTCGCCTTCGGCATCGTCGACCGCTTCGAAGGCTCGGCGAACCTCCTCGAGCTTCCCGATCGCAGACCCGTCGCGATCGCCCGACTGCAGATCGACCACCGTCGTGAGCCATTGCCGCTCGATACCGTCGACGGGGAGCAGCTCGCTCGCCAGCCACGAACGGAGGTCGGCCACCGACGCTCTCGGGGGCTGGGTCGAGAGGGCTGCCCTCACCACCGCAACGAGCCCGGCCGGCGTTTGATGCTCCATCGCCTGCTGACCGGCGCCGTGAATCGACTGGATTGAAATGAGGCCATGAATCTTGGCCAGCACCGCCGCGTCACGTTGTCCCGGGGAGAGCTCGGAGCTCGTGACCGCCTTCCAGATCAGGTGGGGCCAGCACCCGTCGTCTGTCGTCACGAGGGGAAGGTCGACCACGGCGCTCCAGATCCCTCCGAGGTCCACGCCCGAAAGGGACTCGGGCAAGTTCTTCTGAATGCCGAGCGCGGCAAGGAGAACAGGTTCGACCAAGGCTTGGGGGACACCGCCAACGGCGACAAGCGCAGCCAGACCCCTGACCACGAGCGGGTCGATCTCGGGAAGAACGGTCTCTGTGATGTAGTCGACGATCAACTCGTTGTGGCCCTGGAGCATGAGGCTGGCCAGAGCGGGCCACGAAGCAAGTTCGTGATCACTGAGCAGGCCAACCAAGTCGGGTCCACCAAGTTGCGACAGCTCCTCCCGGTCGAAGCGGAGATCGGCTCTGCCGAGCAGAATTGCGTCTCCACCCGCGATCAGCCGGGCCAGCCCGAACTTCGGCAGACGTCGCCCCGAGAGCACAAGATGGCACCGCTCGGGAAGCCGTTGGACCAACTCGGCCAGGAGGACCGCACCCTCGTCCCCGCAGCGCTCGGTGTCGTCGATGCACAGCGCGACGTGGGAGTCGGGCCGCGCCACTATCGCGAGCGCCTGCGCAACGGCATCTGCACCGTGCTCGGCCGACTTGAACGGTACGTCCGCCTCCCCCACTGCGGCACCCTGCGAGGAAAGGAGGTCGAGGATGTTGCGGGCCAATCGCGCATCCGAGGCATCGCCCGGAATGCACCGATAGAGAAGATCGCGGTCGCGTGGATCGAGTGGACCTTGCGCAAGGGCCTGCTCGAGCAACACGGTTCGTCCAAATCCGGGAAGTGATTCGAGGGCGACAACTGCAAGGCGGTGGCGCGCGTGCAGTTGAGCCAGGAGCGGCTCCCTCGAAATCATGCTGTGCACCCCCAAACGTTATCCACGTCGATCGTGACGGCATTCGGCAAGAAAGACACGTCGCGCCATAGCGGCGACGGCACTGACGCGCCGACGAAGGACGCAATGAGCACCGTGGCGATGCCAGAGGGCCAAAGAATGAGGGACCGACCTTCCACGCGGCCCCTCGGGAACCCGCAGTGGAGGTGAAGGGACTCGAACCCTCGACCTACGGCTTGCAAAGCCGCCGCTCTTCCAGCTGAGCTACACCCCCGGAACGACATTCGACCCGTAGGCGGGAGCTCAATTGTAGGCGTCCCGGAGGAGACACCCGAATTCAGCCCACCGGGGGACGCGGCCAGTTCGCGCCGTACCCGCTACTGACACGCCTGCCATTAGGGTGCGGCCCCGTGGATGCACGAACCTTCCTCGGGATGGAGCCCGACGGCGACGATTTGCACTGGCGCATGGACGTCACTCCCCAGCTGACGACGCCAGGCAACTTCCTCTTTGGTGGGTGCGGCCTGGGCGCGGCACTCGTCGCACTCGAGGCTGCTGCTGGACGCCCGACCGTCTGGGCCACGGGGCAATACCTCTCGTACGCGCTCAGGGGAGCAGAGTTGCGCTGGGAGGTGACGCTGGCCGCAGTCGGCGGCCACGTCACGCAGGGACGGGCGATCGGACGAGTCGACGGAGAGGAGATCCTGACCGTCAACGCCGCCCTCGGCACCGACGAGCTCGAGATCTCGGGCGTCTGGGTGGAGCCGCCAACCGTTCCTGGCCCCGACGAATGCCCGCCTCGATTTCTTCCGGAGTTCTTCCGCAACACAATCATGGACAGCATTGAGGTCCGGACCGCGGTCGGGATGAGCTTTGAGGAAATGGACGGGACCATCGGGAGCCCGAATTCGGCTCTCTGGGCCCGTCTTCCTGGACATCTGAGCCCATCGGCCGCCACACTCGCCATCGTCGGGGACTACGTCTCCGGTGCCGTGTCCCAACCGATCGGGCGCCGTGCCATGGGGCGGAGCCTCGACAACACTTTGCGCATGGTGCAGCTGAAGCCAACGGAATGGGTGCTCTGCGACATCCGGATCCACGCGCTGGTCGGAGGCTATGCCCAGGGCATTGCGTTTCTCTGGTCGCAAGACGGCCAGCTCTTGGCGACGGCAAGCCAGTCAATCGGTGTTCGGCTGTGGCCCGAAGACGCAGTACTGCCTGGATGATCGACAGAAGGAGGGGGTGACGAGATTCCGCGGCCACGCAGCGGCGACAATTGGCGCATGGCCCGCGCCGACGCCGTCACACGAAAATCAGCTCGGCTTGTCCCGTTCGCGCTCGTCCTGCTTTTGGCAGCGCTCGCTGTCTGTGCCGCCGTCATCGCCCGCAACTCCTCCGCCCCGGCAGCAGCGCCGGCACTGAGTGGAACAGCGACCACCTCGAGCTCGCCCAGCTCGAAACCGGACGCTCTTGCTGCTCCGGCGGGCTCGACGACCACCACACCGCGGGGCGCGAGCACGACCACCAGCGCCCCGGGTACGACGGTGCCTCCCTCGACCACCACCACGACAACGACGCCGCTCCCGCCAGCGGGTGCCGGCTTTGTCGCGGGCCACGTCACCGCGATCGGCGACTCCGTCATGTTGGACTACCAAGACCCATTGCAGACGGACATCCCAGGCATCGATGTGCAGGCAGCCGTCAGCCGCCAGTGGTCAGAAGGCGAGTCGATACTCCAGGAACTGAAGGCTTCCGGACAACTCGGATCCGAGGTCATCGTTGCACTGAGCACCAATGGCCCGATCGCTGCCAGCGACTTCGACAACATGATGGCGATACTGAGCGGCGCGAGCCGCGTCGTCTTCGTGAACATCCACGTTGACCAGCCGTGGCAGGACCCGAACAATGCGGTGATCGCCGCCGGCGCCGCCCGCTACCCAAACGTCTACGTGGCTGACTGGGCGACGTTGGCCGCCCAGAACCCGCAATGGTTCGGCGCCGACGGCACACACCTGGCGATCGACGGGTCCGGCGCCGACGCGCTCGCCAATCTCATCACAAGCACCCTGAACAACGGGTAAGAGGCAAAGGGTCGGGAACCGCTACAAAGAGCATCGAAGCTTTCGAGACCGGGCCGCACTGCGTGGGTCAACTCGCAGGGGACGGCCGTTCGACAGTAGGATTCAAACCCCACCTTCGGGGCTATAGCTCAGTCGGTTAGAGCGCAGCACTGATAATGCTGAGGTCGCTGGTTCGATTCCAGCTAGCCCCACCACCGTCGCCCCCGTTCAGCGCCACTCTGTCCGTTCAGAGGCAGGATTTTCGCCGCCATTCCTGCTGGTCGCGGTCCGAACACCGCCCCGAACACATCCCGGCCGAAGAGGTCGTGTCACCGCATCACGCATCTGAGCTGGTGATTTACTCGTGGCCTGCATCGTGCCGATACGGTCATGTGGACGCAGCTGAGTTGGTTGAAGGGTGGAGTGCGCTTCTCGAAATCGAGGCTGACATCGCCGCGGCCACCATCCGCGATGCTGTCCGCACCGCACCTCCGCTTCGTATCGACGCGTGTGGCGTGGTGATGGACCCCGCGAGGCTCGTCCATTTCTGCGGCATGACGGGAAAGTCCTCACGAAGGCACGGACTCGATGGAAGGGTGGACACCTGGTATCACCGCCTGGCCGATGACCGGGTCGGTCCCCCGTGGAGCACCGTGCCGAGAGCCACCTATGCAGAGAAGCGGGTCGCCCTGAACTTTTTCAGCTCCCTTTGCTACGCGCGCCTCGTCTCCGATGATCCGCTGAGTCAGCAGCTCCTCGCTCAGTCGTTCTGGAGCGCTCTCGAGAACAGACTGGCTCGGAGGTTCTGGGGTCTTCCTGACGGGCCGACTATGTCCAAATTGCTCGCTAGCTATCCAGCGCCGAACATTGACGATCTCGAAAAGACGATCGGTCTTGCAGGTATCGCCTTCAGCTGTGCCCTCGTCGTGGGCCAAACCGAACTGGGGGAAGCGAGTGACCGCATGCTCGTCTCGGCCCACGTCATCGGAGACATGACACACGACATATGTGGGCTGCTCAGCGGGTTCGGGAGAGTCGGATCGCGCCTTGACAGCTAGTTCGTCGGCTCCAGAGTGGGCAGCTTGCGCTTCTGAGTCCTTGTCTTCGGCCAGTCAGAGTTCAAGCGAGGCGTTGACCGATGCGGTGTGGTGTTTGTCCGCCGACTCCCATGCGCCGACCGGGTGTGTCCCAGGTTTCAGATCTCAGGGCTGTGTACTGGGGAAATAGGCGAAAAAGGGACACCCTGCCCTTTTTCTCACCGACCTGGTATTTTTGCACACGTGAAGTGGAACCCAGGTTGCAAACTCAGCGTCGGGGTGGTGGCGATCCTTGCTGTCGTTGGAAGCGCCGCTGCGGTCGGCGTGTCGGTCGCTCCGGTGACGGCAACGGCGACTCCCGTCAATCTCGTCCAGAACGGGAGTTTCGAGACGCGTCGCGAAGCAGACCAACACGTTCATCTCCGTTCCGGCCGGTAACTCCACAACAATCAGTGACTGGACGGTCGTCACCCCAGCCCTGTACTCCGACTCCGGTCGGGGCAGTGTCGACATCACCTCGAAGCACTACTTCAACGCCGAAGACGGGAAGTACTCCATCGACCTCGCCGGCAGCACGGGCGTACCCGGCGGGATCTACCAGAACGTCGCGACGACTCCGGGCGAGGAGTACTCGTTGACCTTCTGGTCAGGCGTCAATGGCAGCCGAGAAGCCGGGCAAGAAGCACACCATGGCCGTGAGCCTGAATGGTTCGTCGCTCGATACGGTCAAAGCGGTCAGTGTCGGCCTCCCGGTCAACTGGGTTGAGAACAACGGTGACCTTCACCGCGTCGTCGACCACCAGCCAGATCGAGTTCGCTGACGCAACGCCCAAGGACAAGAATCCAGGGTCCGACTGTGGACAACGTGTCGCTGGTGGCCGACCCGACGTCATCACGGCCAGTTCGTCGAACATCCCCGACCAGACCACGGGGGTCTCGTTCACCGCCCAGTGGCGACATTCACCGACAGCGATCCAGGCTGCCCCCACGACCGATTTCACCGCCAACATCCAGTGGGGCGACGGGGGTACGAGCACGGGAACCATCAGCCAGTCCGGCTCGACCTACACGGTGACCGGCACCTACTCCTACGCCGCTCACGGCACCTACACGCCCGAAGTGGACATCTCCTCGGTCGCGGGAGGGACGGCATCGGTCGCTGATTCGGTCAGTGTGGCCGACAACGTCACCGGCTGCACCGGAGACGGCTGTTCGGGCACCGTCACACACCTCCGACGAGACAGTGCAGGTCGACTCGACATCGACGACGGGCACCATCGACACCTCGGTCGACCCGGGTGACACCGGGCCCGACTGCGGCCCAAACGACCAATTCCGGCACGCGCCCGAAGTTGTGACGTATCGACGGCAGTCGGACTGAACGCGCCCATCACCTTCACGGTGACGTTCGACAATGCCGCCGCCGCGGCGCATGGTACGTCCCGTTCGAGGTCTGCTACCAGTCATCGATTCCCTTCACGGACTACTTCGGCAACACGAACGTGACGACCGGTCTCCTTCCGCAGTGCGGGAACCCCGTCGTGGCCCCTTGCGTCGCAGTCGATCACCGAGACGCCCGACCCTCAGGGCAATCCCACCGACGCCGGCACCGTCACCGAGACGATCGTGGTGCCAGCAGATCGACCCCCCCAAGTTCCACTAGGAGTGCCGCAGACCCACGTGGGCCTGTACTGCGCTCTCGGGTCATGCGTCAGCGGGCGGTCCGCGGTCCGTGATGGAGGAGACGGGAGCGCGTGCTCGACCGGTCCCGATTCACCAACGCTGACGCCCGGTTCACCTGCGTGCGGCGGAGCCCCAGGTATCGGACGTACACTCGTCTCGAGCTGGTTCAGCCTGCCTCGTGCGTGTCCACCAGGAGCACCGAACAGGGCGCGCCGTGCGCCACCGAGTTGGGGACACTCCCCAGCACCCGGCGCGTCCCGGCCATTCCCTTGTTCCCCACGACGATGAGATCGGCGTTTTCCTGCTTCGGCCACTCGGATGACCGCCTCCGCCGGCTGACCCAACGCGGGGTGGATCACCGACTGCAAGTCCACGCTCCTTCGCGATGAGGGACAACTCGATGGAGGAGTGCATCAGCCGGATTGAGCGTCGCAGTGTGGCGGAATTCCTCGGGCAGATCGTGGACACGCACCGACTTCCGCTGATAGGCCGTCACGATGTGCAGAGTTCCACCGGTCAACTTCGCGATGTCCGCTGCCACAACGACGGCCTGTCGCGCGGTGGACGAGTCATCTGCTCCGACCACGACCGTGTTGAACATGACGACCTCCAGCTCGTGAAACGTCCGGACTGCTCGGGCCTGCACTCAGCGATCCGAGTCAGGATCCGCCGCGCGGACAATCGTCCAGACGATGGCTCCGAACTCTGCTCACTGCGGGCGCCGTCGCTGGCGTGAGGATAACCAGTCCGGGATCTGTCGGGTCAACGGCCATGTCAACCGAAGACCCGGCCGACGGAGCCTACCGCTCGGACCGGGAGGCCACTTCTCCTCGACCGGTCGGCGCTCCCGACAGGAGATCCGGGGTCCAGTCCACCTTGAGCTTGGCGAATATCTGTGCCGCCGAGCGAGCCAGGAGCTCCCGCTCGCGCGGGTCGGTCTCGACGGCGGCCAGAACCCGCGATCGTCAGGGCCGCCTCGTACTCCACCTCCCGCATCTCGGCCGCCTGCAGGCTCTGACGCAGCGATTGTCGGGCGCCGTCGCTGTCGCCGGCGAGGGCCAGGGCCGCACCACGCACTCGAAGGAGACCGGGAATCTGAGGAGCCACGCCGCCCAGGGCGTGGGCCTGAGAGATCGTCTCGTCGGCAAGCGACAGGGCGCCGGCGGTGTCTCCGCTGAGGAGCAGATATTCGGCGAGGCCGGACTGGACCTCCAACACCTCGCCCCGACTGCCGATGTCCGACAGCTCTTCGATCGCCTCCTCGAAGAGGCGCAGAGCATCGCCGTACCGGTGCTGCCCGGTGGCCACCCGGGCCAGCATGCCCTTGGCGTATCCGGTTCCCGACCGATATCCGGCGGCGCGCCAGGTCCGGAGCGCCGAAGTCAGGGCGCGTTCCGCCTCGTCCAGATGGCCCTGGTCGCGTGCGATTTCGCCCAGATTGAACACGTAGAACGCATCCATGACGGCGTTGCCCGTCCGGCGGACGGTGACCTGAGCCCGGAGGTACAGGGCCGACGCCTGCTCCCAATCACCCTTGTAGTAGGCGAATCCGCCGAGCATGTTCAGCACCCCCGCCGGTCCCAGGCAGATCGCCGAGCTCCTCGAAGAGGGCCAGCGCCCGCTCCAGGTTGTCCGGACGATCGAGCTCGCCGAGGTCCATGGCGGCCCAGTCCATGACCCGGAGTGCATCGGCCAGGACCGCCTTGTCGCCGACCGACTCGGCCGCTTCGGCGGCGAGGGTGCACCACCGGACGGCCCGGCGATGGTGCCCCTGCTCCTGGCAGAACCGCCCGTACCAGGCCATCAGCTCCGCCCGTTGCCGATCGGCATCCAGACCGGTGGATCCCTCGAGCACCCGCAGTCCCCGGCTGATCCAGCGAAGCGCGTTGCCGTAGCGGTCCAGCCATCCCTGGACCCGGGCCAACTTCAGCATCAAGCGCGCCTGGGACACCTTGTCGTCCCCGATCAGGCGGCGGGCCGAGCGGTAGGCCGCGGCCGCCGCCGTGTACTCGCCGGACCGGTTCCGCGCATCCCCCATCGCCTCGTGGAGCGCGGCCACCTGGCCGGCGGTCAGGTCTGAGGGAGTCGTCGGGCCGCGGTGATCGCCCGTTCGTAGAATTCGGCCGCTTCGGTGTTGGCGTAGACGGCAACCGCCCGGTCGGCCGCCCGAAGCGAGAACTCCCAGGCCTCGCTGAAGCGTTGCGAGTGCAGATAGTGGAACGACAAGAGTTCCGGTTGCTCCTCGTCGCCCGTCGGCCGATCGTCGGCGGATGGTGTCGGCCGCCCGCGAGTGAAGGTGGCGGCGGAGTTGAAACGTCAGGCCGCCGTAGGCACTGTCGCGCAGCAGGCTGTCCCGGAAGGACAGCATCCCAGCGCCGTCGCGGATGACGAACTCCTCCACCTGGTCCCAGGTCGGGTCATCGGGTTCCGGGAGATCGTCGACGACGTCCGCCAGCAGATCGACCGAGAACGACTGCCCGAGGACCGACATCCGACGGAGGAGGCGGCGGGCATCGACCGGGAGTCGATCGATACGGGCGGCGGCCACCTCCTCAATGGATTCCGGAAGGTTCTCGACGGCATCTCCGCTCCTGGCTGCCGCGATCAACTCCCGAAGGAAGAGTGGATTTCCGCCTGACCGCGCGACCAGCAGCGACAGCTCGCGCTCGGACAACGGGGCGTCTTCGCTGGCGGCGCGGGCCAGCTCCAACGCCGCATCCTCGGCCAGCGGACCGAGCATGATCCGGTGCTGCTCCCCTCGGGGGCGACGAAGCCGGAGTCGACGTCTGATCTGGTCGTGCACCACAGCCACGAGGTGGAGCCGACGGCAGCCGCCAGGTGGCCGAAGAGGTCAGCCGAGGCCTCATCCATGTTGTGCGCGTCTTCGATGACGAACAGCCCGCCCTCGGGGAGAAGCACCGCGAGGAGGTCGATGACGGCACGTGCGAGCCGCGGTCGGCGGAACTCTTCTTCGAGGTCCCGTGGACTCTGGCGTCTCGGGGACGCTGATCCCCATGGCCATGGCAATGAGCGGCGCCCATGGAAGCAGCTCCGGGGCACGGCTCTCCAGTTCAGCCGAGGAATTTCGCTGCCACCGCCTCGTCCCCACCTGAGGAGGGAGGTCCAGGAGGGAGCGCAGAAGTCGCCGGACCTCGTGGTACGGGGTCGACGAGTCGTACCGTTCACAGACGGCGGTCAGTTGCATCCGGTCCGAGGCAATCTGGCGCAGCGCCGAGACCAGCCGCGACTTGCCCGTCCCGGTCTCGCCGACGATCTCCACCACCCAGCCCTGTCCGGCCGCGGCCGAGGCGGCCAGGTCGGCCAACTGCTGCATTTCGGCCTCCCGGCCGAGCAGGGGCAGATCGAGCGCGGCTCCGCCCGTCCGGAGCCCCGCGTACGCGCCGACCGCCTGCGCCTGGACCGGACGGGCCTTCCCTTTCACGTAGAAGGGCTCGAGGTCGACCGTCTCGAAACGAGGTCCGTGAGCGGGCCAACAGTTCGGGCGTCGACAGGACCTGGCCCGTTTCGGCCTTGGCCATCAGCCGGGCAGCCAGATTGACCGCGTCGCCCATCACGGTGAACGTCCGCCGATACGGAGGACCCACCTCGCCTGCGAAGACCGAGCCCCGGTTCACCCCGATCCGGATGGGCAGGGGGGCGCCAGCGTCCATGATCTCGCGCACCGCGAGGAGCATCCGGTGTTCGTCGTCCCCCGAAGTGGCCGGCGCCCCGGCGACGAGGATGATCTTTCCCCCATCCCGGTCGGCGTCGGTGGCAAGGAACGTGACTTCCTGCCGTTCGACCGCACGCTGCGTGACGGTGACGAGAGCATCAAGCCGGTCGGCCGTCACGCTCTGGCCCCTCCTCGGCGATCATTTCGTCGGTGCCGTCGAAGTGGACGAAGGCAACGGTCACTCGACGGTGCTCGGACTCCGGATGGGCAGTCACCAGTGCCTCTCTCAGACCCACCGGGATCCCACGGACCAAGTCGACGTCGTCGGCCACTTGCTCGAACGGCACGAAAGAGTCGGCCGGGACCGACGGCGCCCGTCGCAGCAAGAACCCAGGGCCCTTGGCCGCACCGACCACTGTCGGCCGCAGCGCGCTCGCCGTGTTCGGGCTCAGCACGATCTCGCCGGCGTCAGCGGTTCCCTCCATGGTCACAACGGTGCTGGCTCCCGGACCGGCAACAATGAACTCACGGTGCGAGGCACCGACGAGGAAGAAATGGAAGAGCCCGCTGTGGATGCCCACCGACATGCGCAGGGCAACCCGTTGGCCCAGAACGGTGAGGCGTCCGACCTCACGAAGTGCCCGCCGCATCTCGATGGCGGCACGACACGCTCGCGCCTCATGCGCCTCGCCGGAGAAGAAGAGCAGCAGCGCGTCGCCACCGAACTTGAGCAACCGGCCCCCGTAGGCGACGGCCAGGTCGAGCAGGGTCACGAAACAGTTCCCGATCGTGGCCGTGAGCTCCTCTGCTCCTACCTTCCCGTGCTTGGCCAGCCCCTCGGAGAGCTTCGTGAAGCCTGAGATGTCGACAAAGGCGATCGTGCCGACCTGCTCCTGGTGGCGCTCGTCGGGCGTGGTGGTGAACCAGTCGATGACCAGCCGTGGGAAGTAAGGCGCGAGCGGGTGCTGGGCCTCGGAGCCGCCGAAGCTCCGCGGTATCCCAAGTTGGCCGAACCATGAACCCATTCCTTCGAGGAGCACCGTCCAGTCGGTGCATGGGCAACTCTACGGCAGACCCTCTGGGGCTGAACCTTCGGGTCGTGCCCCCGAACCAGCCGAGCCCGATCAGACGAACCGATTCAGGCCCGCCCGTCCGAAGGCATCCGCGGCGACGATGAGCTCCCGGTCGTCGTCTGCTGGTCGTCGTCCAGGAACTCGACGGTCACGCGCTTGGAGGAGCGGTCCGGATACGGATCCGGGTAGTCGACGACCCGAATCCGGCCCGTCGGGCGGTACCGCCCGGAATCGATGACCAACCGCGGCACGTAGGGATCGAGGCCCATGCTCCTGAACAGTCGGGTCGTCGGTTCCCAGATGGACGACCCGCTCGTGCCAGCGGAGGAGATCGAGCTTGCGCAACAGGATCATGAGCGCGGTCAGCGTGCCGGCCAACACGCCCGCGGCGACTGCGCCGAGCGGCGTTCCGCCCGGGATGATGGCCATCAGCCCGACCAGGACGAGCAGCAGCAGGATCAGCCCTGACCACTCGAGAACCGAGAGTGACTGCCCGGTAATGGACTCGATGATCGACCGATTGGACCCCATCTCGATGCAGAGACGTATGAGCTCGCGGTAGGCCCCGACCTGCTGCTGGCTCTGAGGGTCGAGGGCGTAGATGGCCGCGGACAACTCGAGAAAGGCCGGCGTCGAGTAGTGGTGGTCGACCAGTCGGTAGTCGATCTCAGAGGTCAGCTGCTCGTCGATCAGGCTCCGGATGCGAACCGGTCCTCTTCAGGGAAGACCGACACCATCTGATGGATCGACAACAGGGCGGCGTCGTTCTTGCTGATCGTGTCCTGGAGCAGGAGGAGGCGCTCGCGAGCACGTGCGATGGTGAACGCCAGGAGGACACCGAAGAGGAACGTGGTCATGCTCGCCAGAGCGACCTCCACCTCGAGCTCTCCGCTCGTCCGTCCAACCGCGAGGGAGATGCCGCCCACAATGAGCCCAACGGCCAAAGAGGGCAGCAAGGTGGCCTCACCGTTGATCAGCGATTGCACCGTGGACCGGACCGCGGCCATCCGCTCAAGGTACTCCATTACCGCGAGGACTCCGCTGTCCGGAGCATCGGTCCAGACGTATCCGGCAGAACCAGCCGGCACGGGTCAGATCAGCGGTTCACAGTTGGACGCCGGCGTGCCGCTCTTCGACGTCACCCCGGGTCGTGACGATGGAACGCGTCGTCGGCTAACGGTTCAACGGATTCGGCGAAATGAGGTACTGCTTGCCCGTCACGTTGTAGGCGAGCGAGTGGGCAAAGAAGAATCCGATGCTCGTATTGAACTCGGTGTAGCCCATCGACAGCGGCTCCACTCGGAGGACGTTCGGGACAGAGACGTTGGAGCCCGTCGTGAAGCTCCAGACAGGCGTTCCCGATGGTGATGTGATGCTGACGCTTTGACCCGGATTGAAGGTCCTGACCATTGTGAAGACCCTGAAAGTTCGTGTTCACCCCTGGGCTCGGGTCGCCAAGGTCCATGTCGGTCAGGCCGCAGCTATTTGCGAAGCGGCCGATCTGCCAGCACATCGTGGTGTCCTTCTGAAGCGCCGGCCGGCCATCAGGGTAGGTGGAGGGTGTCGCCGGGTACATCGGCAGCGCTACCCCGCGCTTGGCGGCCCGCACGGGACCGATGACCAGAGACCCCTTCGCGTTCTCGCCCTTGGCCACGTTCACGGTGACACCCTGCCAGTAGGGACTCGGCAACTGCAGGAGTGGCGAGTACACCGATGGCGGTGCGGCGTCGTTGGTCATGGCAATTCCCAGAATGCCTCGGATGGGTCCACTGGCCCACACCTTGCCCGCCGCCGAACTGGACGACACGACGGAGAACGCGGTACTCGAGGCGCTCCGCAGACCACCTATCGAAACGACTCCCGTCTCGATCTGTCCGTTCACCGCGTCCGCTGAGGTAGCCGGAGGTATACGGCTGGCCGGTTGGATGCGCTCCCTTGCCGACGAGCGTTCGAATCGATCACCAGACCTGTCGAGCCCGTATCGAGCTGGACGGGCACGGTTGGGCCGCCAGCCACGCTGACGTTGACGGTCACGAGCCAGCTCCCGTCACTGGCCTGCTTCGTGACGATAGGTACGGCCACGTGGTTCGCCCTCACGCCCGCGCCGGCCGAGGAGGCCATGAAGAGCGATCCCGCCGTGGCAGCGATGAGAGAACAGACCGCCAGCGCAGAGAGCCGGCCGCGGGCAATCGATCCAATCTGAGCCCTGAGACCGTCCGCCTTCGCATGATGCACGCGCCCTGGTATCGGGCGCGCTGCCACCGCCCTTGAGACCTCCGCGCGGACGGGCTCACCCATGACTGGAGCCTAACGGCGGCTCCTCAACCGCCTTCGACGCTCGATACCCTCATCGAGGCCCGTTCACGAACCAGACATTTTCCTCGACCAGCCGTTCGCTCTTCCAGCCGTCCGCCGTCCGCACGAATTCGTGGTGGTAGTAGCCCCCACAGAAGCTCATCTCCGCCATGCCGGGCAGCTGCATCGGGTTGTAGAACATCGCCCGAACCTTGGCTTTGTTACCGTTCAGTTCCACTTCGATGTTGCTGATGAAATGCTGGGTCATCGGAACGACCTTCAGTCCCTGTTCCAGCCATGTTGCGACCTCATCGGGAGACCCCACCGGAGCGCCGGCAGAGGTGTAGTCCACCACCGCGGTGGGAGTGAAGACGCTCTTCCAGAGGTCCCAGTCCTTCGTATCGACACCCCTGGCATAGCGGGCCAGCTGCTCGTGGATCTCCAACTTGTCCTGCACGGCCTGGATGTCCATCGACCGCCCTCCTCTCACTGGTCTCGGCGGAGCCACGCTACGCCGACGTTCGATCTGCCTCCTCGTGGCGGCCATCGGTAAGGTGCACGGCACTCTCGCCAGGGAGGGCGCGAGATCTCGACAGGGGGAGGCCCCATGCGATTCATCCTGCAGTATCCCGAAGCGACAGGAAGCGCAATCGACCTGCTCGACGCGGGTGCGATTCCCGAGATCGCAGCCGCTGCCGAAGCCGCGGGGTGGGATGGCATCGCGCTGACCGAGCATCCGGCACCCAGCGCATCCTGGCTCGAGACGGGCGGGCATCAGAGCCTCGATCCCTTCGTCGCTCTCGCCGCGGCAGCCGGAGTGACGAAGAAGTTGGCGCTCGTGACCAACCTCAGTGTCATCCCCTACCGCAACCCTCTCTTGTTGGCCAAGAGTGCGGCCACGCTGAACAGGATGTCCGATGGCCGCTTCTACATGGGCGCCGGAGCGGGCTACCTCAAGTCCGAGTACTTCGCTCTCGGCGTCGACTTCTCCGAGCGCAACGCGCTCTTCAACGAAGCCCTCGAGGTCATGCAGCTGCACTGGAGCGGCGAACCCTTCAACTTCGAGGGTCTGCATTTCTCGGCGCGCAACATCCAAGCCCGACCGGTTCCCCGCAATGGCGGCGTGCCCATCTGGATGGGCGGCAACTCCGACGCCGCCCTCAAGAGGGCGGCGCGCCATGCCGCGGGCTGGATGCCCATGACGGCACCGGCCTCGGTCGCCAAGACCGCCCGGACTCCCCCCGTCACCTCACCCGAAGAGCTGAACGAGCGGCTCTCGAAGCTCGAGGAGTTCGCCGGTGAGCGGTTCGACGACATGGAGTTGATCCTCGGCTTCGGTGGCCACAGCCTGGCCAACTTCGAACGCGATGCCGAGCAGATCCGGCACCGGCTGGGCGAGCTGGAGGAGATGGGCGTCGACTGGACGATCATCGGCGCCCCGTGGAGCACGGCCCCCGGTCCTCTCGAGTGGCTCCAGGCCTTCGGTCAGACCTTCTTGCGGGGTTGACCGGCGCACGCTCCGTCAACTTGCGGACAACTCTCCTCAACTGCAGAGCATTTCCGCACAAGGAACCTGGGCTGCCCGTCCGAAAGTCTCTGAAAAGGAGAGGCTCGTCGATGGCGGAATCGAAACGAAGCCCCAGGTGGCGGTACCTGGGGGCGGCAGGCGGCGTGCTCGGCGCGCTCGTGGTCATCTTCGCCCTGCTCACGGCGCCGGCGCCCGTGCAACCGGTGCACCGGGTCTCCCTCAAGTCCGAGGACGTGGGATCGCAGACGGCGACGACGCCCACGGGGTCCAAGAAGACCGCCACCGACCACACGGTGGGCACCACGACCACGCACGGTGAGACCTCGACCACGTCGAACCCTCTCGCCCGTGCATCCCACGCCGGCGCACCATCATCGGGGACGACGACGAGCAGCACGGCGGCCCACGCTGGTGCCATCGGCGCTGCTCTGGGTGCCAGCGGCGGCGGCCCGGGCACGACGACGAGCACCGCAGCCGGGGCCAACCCGGCTTCCGAGTGTTCGGGCACCACGCCCCCGGTGGCCGCACCCGCCGGAGGCTGGCAGTGCACCTTCGACGACGAGTTCAACGGCACCTCGCTCGATACATCGAAATGGCAACCCCAGCTCAGCAGCACGAGCGGCTACTCGACCGGAGCGGCACCCGATCTCGTCTGTTACGTCGACAACCCCCAGACGATCTCCGAGTCGGGGGGCACGCTCAACCTCTCGGTCGTGCAGACGCCGACCCCACAGCCGTGCGGGCAGACGCAGACGCAATACGAAGGCGGCATGGTCAGTTCGTACGAGATCTTCAGCCAGCGCTACGGCTTCTTCGAGGCACGAGCCAAGCTGCCGGCGTCCGACGCTTGGACGGCTTGCAGGAAACGCTGTGGCTCTATCCCGAGAACGAAACCCTTTTCGGACCGTTCCCCGACAGCGGGGAGATCGACTACGGCGAGTTCTACTCGGAGTTCCCCACCACCGACGTCCCCGTCGTGCACTACCCGGGCTCGCAGGACGATCCGAACGCCACGAACGACTACTGCTCCATCGCGGGCGCCGCAGACCGCCGGTCAGTTCAACACCTACGCGTTGTTGTGGACCCCCACCACGATCACCGCCTACTTCAACGGCATGCCCTGCATCACGGACACCTACGCCCCCTACGTGCAGGGACCCGATGCCGCTCCGGGGCCGTTCAACCAACCGTTCTTCATGGCCTTCACCGCCGCGCTGGGCGTCGGGACGGATTCGCCGGAGGGACAGGACATGTCCCAGGAGCTTCCGGCCACGACATCGCTCGACTGGATGCGGGTCTGGCAGTACGGCTGACCGTCCCTGCCTAGCCTGTCCGGCGGTGCAGTTCAGCAAGGAGCTCCACGACGACATCGCGGCAGGCGACATCACCGTCACCTTCCGGCTGTGGCGCCGGCGCCAGGTCAAGGTCGGCGGCCGCTACCGGGTGGGCCGGGTCGAGATCGAGGTCGACAGCATGGATCTCATCCCGTTTCGGGGCCATCACCACGGCCGATGTCCGTCTCGCCGGTGAGCCCGACCGCGAGACGCTGCGGCGGCGCGCCGCCCACGCCGGCCCGATCGACGACGCCACGCCCGTCTACCGAATCGCCTTTCACGTCGTGACGTGACGCGACGACCGCGGCACGGCACCGGCCGCCGACCCGACGGCTGACGGTCCTGTGCAGGCCGCCCACAGCCCCCGGTATCGTCTGAGTCCGTCCCGGAGATGCTGGCCACGGAGTCACCTCCGGCACCCGAACGAGGAGGTCCGACATGCAGCAACGCCCACATCGGCAACCGAACGGTGAGCGCAATCGGCCTGGGGGAAATGCCGCTCTCCATCGAGGGACGCCCTGACCGCGCCCAGGCGATCGCCACCATTCACGCCTCGCTCGATGCCGGCGTCACCATCATCGACACCGCCGACGCCTACTCGCTCGGCGTGCACGAGCATGGCCACGGCGAGGAATTGGTCGCCGAGGCCCTGGCCGCCTACGGCGGTGCCACCGACGACGTCCTCGTGGCCACCAAGGGCGGGCACCGGCGCCCCGGGGACGGCAGCTGGACGGTGCACGGCGACCCGGCCTACGTGAAGGAGGCCTGCGAGGCCTCGCTCAAGCGCCTCGGGGTCGACGCCATCGGCCTCTACCAGTACCACCGCCCCGACCCCAAGGTCCCGTGGGCCGAGTCCGTGGGCGCGCTGGCCGACCTGCTCGACGAGGGCAAGATCCTCCTGGCCGGCGTCTCCAACGCCACGGTCGAGCAGATCGACGAGGCCCAACGAGTCCTCGGTGGTCGCCTGGCGAGCGTCCAGAACCAGTTCTCGCCCCGCTTCCGCTCCTCCGAGGGCGAGCTCGAGCACTGCGAGAAACTCGGCATCGCCTTCATCCCCTGGAGCCCGCTCGGCGGCATCGGCAACACCGACGCGCATTGAGCAGAACCACGCCGGCTTCGCCCAGGTGGCCGCCGAGGTGGGGGCCAGCCCCCAGCAGGTCACCCTGGCCTGGATGCTGGCCAAGGGTTCCCGGGTCATCCCGATCCCGGGCAGCAGCCGACCCGCCACCGCCGAGTCGTCGGCCGCGGCGGCGGAGCTGTCCCTCAGCGCCGAGCAGGTGGCCCGACTCGACGCCTCCTGAGGCGACGGGCGGAACAGAACGGCGGCCCTCCGTGTTTGACAGGTGTCGTCCGCACGGGTGAGACCCGTCAGGACGAGGCGCCGGAGGCGCCCGAAGCTCGCCACAGGAAGTGAGGTCGTCATGCCTGCAGTAACCGTTCCCGACAACCTGGTGCTGCCCCAGGTCCAGACCCCGGCCGCGCCGGTCCTTCGCCCGGTGAAGAGCGTCACCGATGCTCCGTCGGGCTTCGAGGGCGAGGGATTCCCCGTCAAGCGTGCGTTCGCCGGCGTCTCGATGGCCGATCTCGACCCCTTCATCCACATGGACCAGATGGGCGAGGTCGAGTACGCCCCGGGCGAGCCCAAGGGGACGCCGTGGCACCCGCATCGCGGCTTCGAGACCGTCACCTACATGATCGACGGGACGTTCCAGCACCAGGACTCCATCGGCGGGGGCGGCCTCATCACCAACGGCTCCACCCAATGGATGACGGCGGGGTCGGGCATCCTGCACATCGAGCGTCCGACTGAGCAGCTGATCGCCAGCGGCGGCCTGTTCCACGGGATCCAGCTCTGGGTCAATCTGCCGTCGGCCGACAAGATGATCGACCCGCGCTACCAGGACGTCGACGCGAGCAACGTGCTCCTGCTCACCTCGCCCGACGGCGGCGCGCTCGTCCGGGTCATCGCAGGAGACGTCAGCGGTCACCGGGGCCCCGGCAGCACGCACACGCCGATCTCCATGGTGCACGCGACGGTGCAACCCGGCGCGGAACTGGTGCTGCCCTGGCCGTCCGAGTTCAACGCGCTCGTCTACGCGCTCTCGGGCCGCGGCACGATCGGGCCCGACGCCCGTCCGTTCCACACCGGCCAACTCGCCGTGCACGGGTCGGGCGACGCCCTGGTCCTGCGGGCGGACACCAGCCAGGAGTCCCGCCATCCCGCGCTCGACGTGCTGGTGCTCGGCGGCAAGCCGATCGGCGAGCCGGTCGTGACCCACGGACCGTTCGTCATGAACACCCGCGCCGAGATCATCCAGGCCTTCGAGGACTTCGACGCGGGCAAGCTCGGGACGGTGCCGGCCGATCACATCGGCAACGCCTAGCCTGCGCACCGCATGAAGCGGATTCCGGGCACCGAGGTGACCAACGGCGCCACCTGGACCGCCGACGACATCGGCGACCTGACCGGGATCGTCGCCCTCGTCACGGGCGCCAACAGCGGCATCGGCTACGAGACCGTGCGCGCACTGTCCGACCACGGTGCGCACGTCGTGATGGCCTGCCGGAACGGCGACAAGGCGCGCAAGGCCCGGGACCAGCTGGAGGGCGAGCTCACTCGCTCGTCGCTCGAGCTCCTCCCCCTCGACCTGTCCGACCTGGAGTCGGTCCGGCGCGCCGCCGATGTCTTCCTCTCGACGCACGCCCGCCTGGACATCCTCGTCAACAACGCGGGCGTGATGGGCACGCCCTACCGCCAGACGGCCGACGGCTTCGAGCTGCAGATGGCCACCAACCACCTGGGCCACTTCGCACTCACGGGCCTCCTGCTCGATCGCATCGTGACGACCGAGCGTTCACGGGTGGTGACGGTCAGCTCGCACATGCACCACATCGGCCGCCTCCAGATCGACGACGTCGGGAATCCGTCGGCCCGCAACACCTGGGTGGCCTACGGCACGACGAAGCTGGCCAACCTCCTCTTCACGCAGGAGCTGAGCCGGCGTTTGGCTGCCGACGGGCTGGCCACCAAGGCCGTGGCGGCGCATCCCGGCTGGACGCAGAGCAACTTGACCAGCAACGGCACTGCCCTGAGCGACAGCCGGGTGCGGCGCACGATCGGCCGCGCCGTCAGCTCGACGCTCGGGCAGACCACTGCCACCGGGGCACTGCCGGTGCTCTGCGCCGCCACCTCGCCCGCCGTCCATTCCGGCGAGTACGTGGGTCCCTCGCGCGTGTTCGGCTTCTTCGGCCCACCGTCGTCTGACCCGGCCTTCGCGCCGGGGTCGGGACGATGCGGCCGCGGCCGAACTGTGGACGCGTTCGGAGGAACTGACGCGACGTGTCCTACCCGCTCGGCGCTCCGGTCTGAGCGCAGCCGCGACAGGCGGGCTCCGACGTCGCGCGGCGGCGGCGTGTCGGCGGAGGAAGTCAGCGTGGCCCGGCACCAGGTCGGGCCGGAGCACGCGTCCGGCGGCCACGATCTGTACCGACGCCGCGCCGGCCAGCCGCAGGGCTGCCGGCCGCGCTCTGGGCCCGGGCGCCGCTGACGTAGGTGTCGTCGAGCACCAGCACGTGACGGCCCTGCACCGCTGAACGACGGCTCCGGTCGCACGACGAACCCGTCACGCGCCGGGCGCATGTGCCCGAGGCGTCCCGGGACCTCGGCGGAGCACGTCGTCGCACCAGCACGCGCCGAGCCGGGCGCGCACGTCGTCGCCGAGCCCGGGCACCTGGGCCAGGGGCGCCCCGGACGGGCGCGCCGTCGAGGGGACGGCCAGGACCAGGTCGACCGGGGCGCCGGCCGTGAGGCAGGCCGCATGGGCCGCGAAGAACGTCGTCGAAGAGGCTGCGCACCAGCGGGCTGAAGCGTGCCCGGGCCTCGGGGACGGGCGACTCCTTGTAGCCCATGAGCACCGTGTAGAGCGGGCTCGGGAGTGGGCAGAGCCGGACCGGGGACACGGGAGCCAGCGGGAGGGCGAGGCGGTGCCCGACCACGCGACAGGCGAAGCAGACGGCCGACGCCGCGGCCGGGCCGCAGCAGAGCAGGCACACCCCGGGTCCGGCGAGCGGTACCCGGTAGGGGTCAGGCGGTGGCTTCGGGCTCGGGTCGATGCAGGAGAAAGGTCCCGGTGGCCCGGCTGACGAGCGCCCCGTCGGCCGCCCGCAACGAGGCCTCGCCGTAGGCGACCTGTTTGGCCATGCGCACGACCTCACCCCGCAGATCGAAGGGGTCGCCCAGCTTGGCCGGGCGCATGCACTCGGTCTTCATTTCGAGCGTGCCCCGGGTCCGGGCCTTGCGGGGCAGCGCGGCGTTGATGGCGAAGTTCATCGCTGCGTCGAGCAAGAGGGAGTGGATTCCCGCCTGGGTGATGCCGTGCGGATTGCAGGCCAGCTCGGTCGGGGTGAAGGTGCCTCCGGCCCAGCCCAGGTCCTCCCCGTCCACCCCATAGGCGGTGAAAGCGCCCCCGACCAGCCCGATGATCGGCATGCCGCCGTCGCCCAGCCAGCGGTCCATGTCCTTGGGCGCCGCCGCGCCGTCCTTGGGCGCGTCCTTGCGCGCGCCGTCCTTGGGCGCCGGCCCGTCCGTCTCAGCCATCGCCGGCAGACCCTACCGGGCCTCCGATGACCAGGATGGCCCCGGCTCCCGGGCGGGCCGGGTGCGAGGGCCCAGGTAGACTGTCTCTCTGTTCTGAACCGGCAGGGAGCGGCCCGCCGGAATTGGAAGGAGACACCCATGACCACCGCAGTGATCGTCGATGCCGTGCGGACCGCCGGCGGCAAGCGCAACGGAAAGCTGCGTGGCTGGCACGCCGTCGACCTGGCCTCGGAGACGCTCCGGGCCTTGGCCGAGCGCAACAAGCTCGACCCGGCACTGGTGGACGACGTGATCATGGGCTGCGTCATGCAGGTCTCCGAGCAGTCGCTGAACATCGGCCGCAACGCCGTGCTGGCGGCAGGCTGGCCCGAGTCGGTGCCGGCGACGACGATCGACCGCCAGTGCGGGTCGTCGCAGCAGGCCCTGCACTTCGCCGCCCAGGGCGTCATGGCCGGGGCCTACGACATCGTCGTCGCCGCCGGCGTCGAGAGCATGACCCACACCCCGATGGGCTCCTCGGTCGTCAAGGACTTCGGCTTCCCCTTCGGGCCGCGCATGATGGCGCGCTACCGCGACGAGGAGGGCCACAACCGCCTGCAGGGCCAGGGCATCGGGGCCGAGATGATCGCCGACCAGTGGGACATCTCGCGTGAAGAGCTCGACGCCTACTCGGTGCGGAGCCACCAGCGGGCGGCCCGGGCCACGGCCGAGGGCCGCTTCGAGAACGAGATCGTCGGCGTGTCGGTGAAGGACGAGGAAGGCAACGACACCGACGAGCTCCTCAAGGCGGACGAGGGCATCCGGCCCGACTCGACGGTCGAGGGGCTGGCCAACCTGAAGCCCGCCTTCAAGGAGAACGGCAAGGTCACGGCGGGCAACTCGTCGCAGATCACCGACGGCTCCTCGGCCGTGCTGATCATGAGCGAGGAGAAGGCCAACGCGCTGGGGCTGCGCCCGCGGGCCCGCTTCCACGCCTTCGCCCTGGCCGGCGTCGACCCGGTGACGATGCTGACCGGTCCCATCCCCGCCACCACGGCGGTGCTCGAGCGGGCCAAGCTCACCCTCGACGACATCGACGCCGTGGAGATCAACGAGGCGTTCGCCTCGGTCGTGCTGGCGTGGGAGAAGGAACACCACCCCAACATGGAGATCGTCAACCCCAACGGCGGCGCCATCGCGCTGGGCCACCCACTCGGCGCCTCGGGCGGCAAGCTCATGGGGACGCTGCTCAACGAGCTCGAGCGCACCAACGGCCGCTGGGGCCTTCTCACCATGTGCGAGGGCGGCGGGCTGGCCAACGCCACCATCATCGAGCGGCTGGGCTGATCCGGGTCCGGCCCCCGGAACGGGGCCGGCGGAATGTCGGGGCGTCCCCGTCAGGGGAGCCCGGCCGGCGTCAGCGGTATCTGGTTGCGAGCAGGAAGCCGACGAAGATCATCACGAGGCCGATGACCAGGCCCCAGGGCGAGCCGTGGGCCAGGCCGGGCAGGCGGGCCAGGTAGTTGACCGTGATGATGGCGACGCCGCCGATCAGCAGAATGAGGATCAGCGCGCCGAACCACTTCGGGCTGTGCCGCACGGATCTTGGGGATCGGGGCGGTGTAGCGGCCGCTCTCCTCGGCGGTCTTGGGCCGGCCCACCTTGGCCGTCGTGCGACCTCCGGCCGACTTGCCCTTGCGCGAGCCGCCCCCCGGTCCCTTCGTGCTGGTTGCCACGGGGGCAGAGGTTAGTCAGCGCCGGCGGGGCGCTCCGAGCGGGTGGCCGGGCCAGTGCCGGTACGATCGGTCGCCCATGGGACCCCGGGTGCTGCTCCTCGACAACTACGACTCCTTCGTCTACAACCTGGTCCAGGAGCTGGGCGAGCTGGGGGCCGAGCCGCTGGTCTACCGCAACGACGCGATCGACGTGGCGGGAATCCGGGCCGAAAAGCCCGACGCCGTGCTCATCTCGCCCGGGCCGGGGCGCCCCGAGGACGGCGGGGTGAGTCTCGAGGCCATCGCGGCGCTGGCCGGCGAGATCCCGCTGCTCGGGGTCTGCCTGGGGCACCAGTGCATCGGCCAGTCCTTCGGCGGCGAGATCGTGTCGGCCCCCCACCTGATGCACGGCAAGACCTCGGAGATCCACCATGACGGGAGCGGTATCTTTGCCGGCCTACCCAATCCTTTCGTGGCCACGCGGTACCACTCGCTCGTCGTCCGCCCCGAGTCGGTACCCGATTGCCTGGAGGTCACGGCGACGTCGACGGACGGAGTCGTCATGGGGCTGCGCCACCGGTCGCTCGCGGTCGAGGGGGTGCAGTTCCACCCCGAGTCGGTGCTGACCGCATCGGGCCCGGCGTTGCTCGGGAACTTTCTGGCCCAGCTGGGGGCGCCGGCACAAGCTTGACCGTCGACCACCCGGCCCCCGGTGGGTGGCGGGTGGCGGGTTCCGGGTAGAAGGCGGCGAGTGGACTCAGCCCGGCCGGGGACGTGTCGTCGTCGTGACGTCGCCCTGGCCGGGTCCCGGGCCTGGCCCGGGTCCTCGTACCTGTGATGTGCTCGAGGTCGTCGAGGTGCTCGTGCTGGTGGTCGTGCTGGACGACGAGGTCGTCGTGTTGGCCTGGCAGACAGAGATGTTGACCGTGCTGCCGCTGGCTACCTGCGTGCCCTGAGCCGGATTCTGATTGTCGACGTTGCCCGGCTGGGCGCCGTTGGCGCAGGTCGTGTCGAAGGTGGTGTTCGGCACCAGGCCCGCTCCGGTGATGGAGCTCTGCGCGGCGTTGGCCGACTGGCCGATGAGCCCGGGGACCGAGACGCAGCTGCCGCTCGAGACAACGATGTTGACCGGCGTGTTCGGTTGGACGTTGACGCCGCCGGCCGGGCTCTGTTGCGAGACGAGACCCGTCTGGAACTGGCTCGAGCACGCGCTGGTCTGAGTCCCGACCGTGAGGCCGGCGTGGGTCAACTGCGACCCGGCCGACGCCGGGGTCTGCCCGAGCACGCTCGGCACCGAGACCTGGCTCTGCGTGCCCGAGACGGTGAGGACCACCGGGACGTTCTGCTTGACCTTGGCCCCTCCGGCCGGTGTCTGCGAAATGACCGTCCCGACCGGTTTGGGACTGGTGATGTCCTTGACCGTGTAGTTCAGGCCCTGGGCGGTGATCAGCGGAATGGCGGCGGTCAGCTGCTGCCCTGTCACGGAGGGCACGGTGACGACCGGGATGTTGGGCCCGTTGCTGACCACCAGATCGACGGTCGAGTTCTTGTCGACCGAGGTACCCGAGGACGGGTTCTGCGAGAGCACCGTGTCCTTGGGCTTGCTGTTCGTGGCGAAGCTGACCGTGCCGAGAGCGAGTCCGTCGCTCTTGAGCGTCTGGGTGGCGACGCCCTTGGGGACCCCGACCACGTCGGGCACGTTCACCTTGGTGACCAGCAGGGAGCTGAGGAGGAAGTAGGCGATGATGCCCAGCGCCACCAGCAGGACGGCGAGGATGATGATGAGGTTGCGCCGTCGCTTCTTGCGCTCCTCGTCCTCCTCGCCCGGGTGCAGCGGGGTGCCGTCGAGCACGGCCATGGTGCGCCCCGTGCTCGGTCCCATCATGGAAGTCGTGCCGAGCGCCGTCATCATGGAGGTCATCCCGGGATCGACCGCCTCGACCGGACGGCCGTCGGCAAAACGCAGGAGATCGGCGCGGAGCTCCTCGGCCGACCCGTACCGGTCGTCCGGGTTCTTGGCCATCGCCTTCATGATGACGGCGTTGAGGGCCGACGGGACGGCCGGGTTCGCCACCCGGGGCAGGACCGGTTGGTCACGCACGTGCTTGGACGCGACCGCGACGGGCGAGTCGCCGGTGAACGGCGGCTTGCCGACGGCCATCTCGTAGAGCACGACGCCGAGCGAGTAGATGTCGCTGCGGGCGTCGACCCCCTTGCCCTCCGCCTGCTCGGGCGAGAAGTAGGCGGCCGTTCCCATCACGGCGCCGGTCTGCGTCAGGCTCTCCTCGGTGTTGACGGCTCGGGCGATCCCGAAGTCGGTGACCTTGACCTCGCCGTCGGGGGTGATGAGGACGTTGCCCGGCTTCACGTCGCGGTGGACGACCCCGTGGCGATGGGCGAAGGCCAGGGCCGCCGCCACTCCGGCACCGATGCTGGCGATCTGGCGCGGCGGCATCGGCTCGGGGTCCTTCAGGACCGCGGAGAGCGCCCGCCCGTCGACGTATTCCATGACGATGAAGTACGAGCCGTCGTCCTCGCCCCAGTCGAAGACGGGGACGATGTTGGGATGCGACAGGTTGGCGGCTGCCTGAGCCTCCCGGCGGAAACGTTCGACGAAGGTCTTGTCGACGGAGAGCTCGGGGAAGAGCACCTTGAGGGCGACAGGCCTATCGAGCTGGCGGTCGACGGCCCGGTAGACCTGGGCCATGCCGCCGCGCGCCACCAGGTGGGTGATCTCATAGCGCCCTGAGTAGACGCGCGGGTTTTCGACGGGTTGCATCGGCGGCAGAGCCTACGCGTGGTGTCCCACGAGAACCCGGACGGTCCCCGTTTTGTTCGAGCGGATCCACATGGTCGGCACGGGGGTGCGGCTCACGGCGCGGCTCACGGCACCGTGGTGGTGGGTAGGACGGGAACGGTCGTGGTGCTGAGCGCCGTCGTCGTGGTCGTCGGGGTGGGGGCGACGGGGCTGAGATGCGTCCTCGTGGCCGGCACGGTCGTGGTGGTGGTGGTCGTCGTGGTCGTGGTCGTCGTGGTGGCCAGGCTGTTGATGTACGACTTGGCCTTGGCCAGCGAGGACTTCTGGACCCCGGCGTGGAGCGCGACCAGGGCGACGGGGGGCACGTCGCTCGTGGGGTGACTCGAGCGGTACACGACCTTGGGGTGGAACCAGAGCACGCCGCCCTGCTGGCCCTGCTTGACGACGATCTGGGTGCCCTGGGTGGTCACGATCCAGTTGTCGTAGGCGTACCAGCGGATGGCGAAGTAGGCACCGATGGGGACCGCCGCCACCAGGATGACGAAGCCCAGGACCCGGAAGGTGATCCGCCGCGGGATGCCCAACCGGCGCCGGCGGTCGCCCCGGCTCTCCTTCTCGTCCGTCGGGCCGGCGGAGGACTTCGGCCGGGCCTGGGGCGGGACCCGGGCGGTGCTGCGGGCCACCGGCACCGCCTCCGTCGGGTTGCCGAGGAAGAACTCGTCGCTGTGCGGCCCGTCCCCCGCCAGCGTGGACTGGTCGCCCCGGTCGCCGAAACCGAGCTGCGCGCCGGGGGCGAGGGTGTCGTCGGACGCGGGCGCCCGATGCCGGCTGCTGGGCCGTGAGGAGCGCGGTCGTGGTCAGCGCTGCGGCACCGGCCGCCGCTCCGGCGACCTCCGCCCGCTTGGTCTGTCGGTGGTTGGTCGTCTCCGTCCCCGGCGTCGTCGGTCCCGGACCCGGGACCGGCGTCCGGTACGTCGACCGCCGGGACGGCCGCCGTCGGCTGGCCGGTGGCCCGGCCGAGCGGTGTCACGACGGCCGGAGAGCCGTCGTTGTCCTCGCCGATCTGGACATCGACGATGACGACCGTGATGTTGTCGGCGCCGCCATTGGCGTTGGCCAGGTCGACCAGGCGTTGCGATGCCTCGCCTGGATCGGCGACGGAGCCCAGGACCTGGGACATCTCGTGGAGGTCCACCTCGTTGGACAGCCCGTCGGAACAGAGCAGGACCCGGTCGCCCGAATGGAGATGGAGTTCCCACATGTCCGTCTCGACGTCCGAGGACACGCCGAGGGCCCGGGTGAGGATGTGACGCTGCGGGTGCACGGCCGCCTCGGCCTCGGTCATCTCACCCTGGCGCATCCGCTCCTCGGCCAGGCTGTGGTCGTCGGTCACCTGGACCATCTGCCCGCCGGAGAACACGTAGGCCCTCGAGTCGCCCGACGTTGGCGAGGGCGATGACGTCCTTGCCGTCGCCGTCGCCCACCAGCGCGATCGCCGTCAGGGTGGTCCCCATGCCCCGGAGGTCCTCGTTGGCCAGGCTCTCGCGCCAGACGGCGGTGTTGGCCTCGGTGAAGGCCTCGCGCAGACCGTCGGCGGTCGGGATGCGCTCGAAGGCGTGCTCCAGGGTCTCGACGGCGACCCGCGCCGCCACCTCGCCGCCCACGTGGCCGCCCATGCCGTCGGCCACGGCGTACAGGTTGGAGCGCTCGAGCGGGACGTCCTGATTCACCGGGCGGACGCGCCCGACGTGCGTCGCCGAGCCCGAGCGCAGCACTGTCACCGAGACACCTCGAACACGGTGGAACCGATCTGGAGCAGATCACCCTTGCCGAGCCGCATGGCTTGGGAGATCTGCTCGGAGTTGACGTAGGTGCCGTTGGTGGAGCCGAGGTCCTCCACCCAGAGCTGCTCGTTGTGACGGAACAAGCGGGCGTGCAGCGTCGAGGTGTAGATGTCGTCGGTCATGGGGACGCCACATCCGGGCGAGCGCCCGATGGTCAGCTCGTCGTCGAGGTCGTAGTTGCGACCCGCCAGCTCGGGCGGTTGCAGGACGGTCAGGTAGAGCGGGCGACGACGGCCTTCCTTCGGTCGCTTCGGCTCGCCGCGCCTGGCCCGCTTCCCGGGCTTCGCGACGCTCCTGACGGCGCTCCCAACGCGGCTTGCGGATGGTGGCGGGGCTCATCTCGACCCAGACGGCGCGGACGACGCGGAGGAAGAAGATGAAGATGAGCGCGATGACGCTCCACTGCAGGATGTGCAGGACGGCGTTCAGGTTCTGCGTGGCGAGGAGGGCCGCCACGACGCCGCCGCCTGCCGTCACGACATTTCGAAGATGAGCCGCGTCGATCCGACGCTGATCTCGTCCCCGCTGGCCAGGAGCTGCTCCCGGACGGGAGTGCCGTTCACCCTGGTGCCGTTGGTGGAGCCGAGGTCAGTGACGAAGACCCCGTCTCCCTTCCGCCGTAGCTCGGCGTGGCGCCGGCTCACGTTGGAGTCCGCCAGCACGACCTCACATTCGGGTAGGCGGCCGATGACCACGGCGTCCGAACCCACGGTCACCCGCCGGCCGTCGGGAAGGACGAGCTCGGCCAGGAATCCGCCGTCCTCGCTCTCTCGGACCTCGGCGGAGACGGTGAAGCGGCCCGCCTTCAGCGACGCCCCCTCGAAGATCTCCACCTCGACCGGTCCGACGAAGGAGTAGCTCTCGATCTTGGCGTGCTCGCGGGCGGCATCGGAGAGCTCGCGGGACAGCGCATCGATGAAATTGGCGAAGCGAGCGACGTCGGGGGGCGAGAGGGTCACGGCAAAGGCATTGGGCGCGATGAGGCCCCGCACACCGACCCGCCGGTGTAGATCCATCTCGCGGGTCAGCCTGCGGCCGATCTCGACCGGCTGGAGGCTGCTTCGAAACGGCTTGGCCAACGTACCCTCCACCAGACGCTCGAGGCGCTCCTCAAACTGCTGGAGTCCCATGGTCATCCAGAGATTACTGGCCGGGGGCCCCGAACTGGGATTCAAGGGGTGTCTGACCTGGTCACCTCGTATCGCCGTGGCCGGGACCAGGTGTCGCCAGGGACTACTGTTGGCCGGTCACTCGGGCGAGTGGCGGAATTGGCAGACGCGGAGGATTCAGGTTCCTGTGTCCGAAAGGATGTGCGGGTTCAAGTCCCGCCTCGCCCACGTACGAGCAGCAGACGAGGTGACCAGGGTCGACCTCGTCGCCCCGGCCCTCGTTTCAGCCCTCTTGGAAGGAGCTGGTGGCCCCCGCCTTCCACTTGGCGGCGCACGGCGAGGACTGCGTCGTTTCAAGGTCCAGGAAGGACCCGTTGTTGCTGAACGATCCGGCCGTGACCCCTCCGCTCACCTGGCCCTCGAAGCCGGCGGTGTCGAACCGATTGCACCGCGTTGGCCGAAAGCGTGGACGGCTTCAGCGTGGGGTGCCGTCTTCACGTCGTAGGTCGACGGTCAGGGTGCCGCTTGGGGAAAACGGAGGTGCGGCACAGGTCCCGCCCTGCGGTCCCGTGAGGGTGCCCGTGATCTGGCCGCTCGTGACCGTGGCGCCCGCGTTCGAACCAGTACAGGTGGAAAGGGTGACCGTTACCTTGACACTCAGGTTCCCGACGAACTGCTGAGCGCGGGGGTGAACTTCACCTTCCCCGACGCTGCGCATTGAGTGTGCCGATGCCCTTGACCGTCGGGGCAGTTGGCCGCTCCGGCGCTGAGGGGTCCGGCCACGACCAAAACCGCCGGCGCCGCCAAGAGCGCAGCTCACGCCGATCTGCTTCAGAGCATTCATGTCCGTCTCCCCCGATCCGACTCAGGCCCCGGTCGATTCAACGGTAGTTGCCGGGGATCTCCGATCCACCTGCCCGGCGCGTCGGAGCGACCGGACATCGCCGAGCTCTCGCGTGCACCGCGAGACCGTCCGTCAATCGGCAGTTCGGGTGCAAACACGTTGACATGCCGGAGCGAGCCGTGGCCCGCGTCAACCACTCCCCAATACTTCCGAGGCTCACCCCGGATGCATGCCTCAAGGCGGAGACGGCGGGCGACGATCCTCCTCACGTGCATGGACAGGAGCGGCTCTGCGCCCGCGGGCGCTTCACCACGATCCGCGCCCTTCTGGCCCGGGCAACCGCTGGTCAGCGGCCGGCGCGCTCCTGTGCGTCACCGTGGTGGTTGGTCTCGTCCCGAGCGGCGGCGCGGCTGCCGGCGCCTCGAGTTCGGGCGTCACTGCGCTGACCGGCATTCCCTCCGACAACTTCTGGCTCGCCAGTGCACAGGGGGCCGTGTGGGACTTCGGCTCTGCCGGTGCGTTCGGGTCGGTCAGTGGCCCGCTCAATCACCCCGTCGTCGCCATCACGTCGACGAAGGACGGACAGGGCTACTGGCTCGTGGCCTCCGACGGGGGCATCTTCTCCTTCGGCGACGCCGCGTTCTACGGCTCGACCGGCGCCATCGCCCTCAACAAGCCCATCGTCGGCATGGCACCCACGCCCGACGGCAAGGGGTACTGGCTCGTGGCCTCCGACGGCGGCATCTTCTCCTTCGGCGACGCCGCGTTCTACGGCTCGACCGGCGCCATCGCCCTCAACAAGCCCATCGTCGGCATGGCACCCACACCCGACGGCAAGGGGTACTGGCTCGTCGCCTCCGACGGGGGCATCTTCTCCTTCGGCGACGCCGCGTTCTACGGCTCGACCGGCGCCATCCACCTGGCCCAGCCGATCGTCGGGATGGCACCCACACCCGACGGCAAGGGGTACTGGATGGTCGCCTCCGACGGAGGCATCTTCAACTTCGGCGACGCCGGCTTCTTCGGTTCCGCCGCCGGTGCCGGCAGCCTCGACCCGGCGGAGAAGGTGGTCGCCGATCACTCCGGTGACGGCTACTGGGTCGAGGAGCAGAACGGCACCGCGTACGGCTTCGGCGACGCCCAGGGAGCGCCGCCCACCGAGGCTCTCCTCTTCCAACCGGTCACGCAGGGCGACAAGGCCGTCCTCTTCGCCTTCGCGCAGCTCGGCAAGCCCTACATCTGGGGCGGCAACGGGCCGGTGGGTTACGACTGCTCCGGGCTCGCCCTGGCGTCGTGGGAGAACGGCGACGGCGTCGGCTTCGCCCGGGTGGCCAACGACCAGTACGAGACCGCGGGCGGTCCGGTGGCGCTGACCAACCTCGCAGCGGGCGACCTCGTGTTCTGGGGCGACTCGCAGACGGACTGGACGAGCGTCTACCACACCGCCATCTATGTCGGCGGGAACAGGATCGTCGAGGCGACGGGAAACCAAGTCCAGTTGAACTCGATCGATCAGTGGGGACTGGGCGACCTCATGCCCAACGGCCGCCGGCCGTGAGCGCCCCGCGTCCCCTACGAGACGCTCGTTAGGGTCCCGCCGAAGCCACCCGCTTCAGCGCCTGGTGTCGGCCAAACGCACGTCGAGCGTCGACTCGAGACGCAGCGAGGCGTCACCCGCGTCGATGGGCTCGTCGAGCACCTTGCGCAACCGCTCGGTCAGGGGACCGACGTTCTTCTCCTCCGATACGGTGATGACGGTCTTCAGCTCGTACTTGCCGGTCCGTCCCACCGTGTCCTCGGTGCGCAGCGCGTGAGTGAGGCGGTGGGCGGCCTCGAGCAGCACCGTGTTGCCCACGTCGAACCCGCGCTCCTCGTTGATGAGGGCCAGGTTGTCGAGGGTCACGGTGATGATGACCACTTCGCCTCCGTGTCGGGGCTGGCGCACCAGCGCCTGATTGAGTCGGTCCTGCACGACCAGATCGTTGGGCAGCCCCGTCTGCGGGTCGGTCATGACCAAGGCCCAGGCCTTGTCCTTCCCCCCACTGTCGACTGCCGGATCGTGACGCGCGATGCTGTCCCCTGCAGGCTTCACAGGCCAAACATATGTCACGCGCGCCCTGCCGCGCCGACTTGTCCGGCATCTCCGTGACACGAGGGGTTGCACCAGGCGGATCGGCGGGCGCGTTGCCCCGCTCGCCCTCGATATTCTTGACGGGAGGGGCGTCGAGCTCGCCCGGTCTGCGGGTGCCGCCGTCGGTCCTGCCCGGTGCTGCCGCCGACCACGGAGACACTCATCGTGGTCCCGTGGCCGTTCCGTCGTATGGAATCGAGGCGCCGGCTCAGAGCCGGTAGAGCTTGGCTGCGTTCTCGCCCAGGATCTTGCGCTGGACCGACGGCTCCAGCGTCGACATCTTCTCGGCCACCGTGTCGAGGGGCTTGGGGTACAGGCACGTGGGATGCGGGAAGTCCGTTTCGAAGAGGATGCTGTCCGCCCCGACCGCCTCGATGAGATTGGGCAGGTTGTTCTTCTCGAACCAGAAGGTGGCGTAGAGGTTCCGCTTGAAGTACTCCGACGGGAGCATGGCCATGCCCTCGAGATCCTTGGGCGCGTTCTCGGACATCTCGTAGTCGAGCGCCTCGAGGATGAAGGGGATCCAGCCGACCCCACTCTCCACCGAGACCATCTTGAGGTCGGGGTGTCGGTCGAGCATGCCGCTCAGGATGATGTTCGTGACCACCCGGGCGTTGCCGATGAAGAGCAGCGTCCCGCCGATGGCCAGCTTGGTGTCCTCGCTCTGCGACTCCCACGGGTAGGTCCCGAAGTAGGTCATGGTGGTGAGGCTGGCCCCGATGTGGAAGTGGACCGGCAGGTGCAGGTCGGAGCAGACCTCCCAGAGCGGGTCCCAGGCCCGGTTGGCCAGGTCCGGCCCGCCGACGTCGTTGGGGTCCGACGTGATGTTCACGCCGCGCAGGTCGAGCGAGGCCACGCGCTTGGCTTCGGCGACGGCCTCGTCCACGTCCCACGCCGGCAGCACCGGCATGGGAAGGAGGCGGCCCCCTGAGTCCGCCTGTACCTCGGCCATGGCGTCGTTGTAGATCTGGACGCACAGCAGCCGCAGAACCGGGTCCTTGACGATGTCGGAGATCCCCTGCCCGCCGAGGCCGATGGAGTTGGGAAAGCAGACCTGGGCGTGAATCCCCGAGTCGTTCATCACCTCGATGCGGGCCGGGATGTCGAACGCCCCGAGGTGGATGTCGTCCAGCGTCCACTCGAAGAGCGCCTCGGCCGCCCGACCCTTGCCTCCGGCGCGGTCGATGACCCCGCCCCCGCCGGCGAAGCCGAGCTCGGCGCCGTCGACGTACCACATGGGCTTGCCGTCGACCTCTACGACGTGGGGCACCCGGTCGGCGTACTTGGCCGGCGCACGCTTCGTCCACAGGTCGTGGGCCTCGGTCAGATGCGTGTCGGCGTCGATCACGCGCAGACCGTCAAGTGCCAGCGTCATTGTCCCTCCCCGGGCTCGGTCAACAAACTTATTCTCGACGTCGATGTCAAAGTTACCCGACGCAGAGGTTCTGCGGCCGGAGCCGGCCGCGGGATGGCGCCGGCCGGCTCGGGTCAGCGGGTCTGGGGAAAGCCCAGGTCGATGACGCTGCTGGCCGGGTCGGGCCAGCGCGTGGTGACCACCTTGGGCCGGGTGTAGAACCGGATGCCCTCGGGGCCGTACATGGCGCTGTCCCCGAAGATCGAGGCCTTCCAGCCTCCGAAGGAGTGGAAGCCGACGGGTACGGGGATGGCCACGTTGATCCCGACCATGCCGGCACTGACCTCGCGCTCGAAGCGCCGGGCCGCCCCGCCGTCGCGGGTGAACAGCGCCGTGCCGTTGCCGTAGGGATTGGCGTTGACCAGGGCCAACGCCTCCTCGTAGCTCGAGGCCCGCACGACGCTCAGGACCGGACCGAAGATCTCGTCGTCGTAGGCCCGCATGCCGGGTCGAACCCCGTCGAGCAGCGTGCAGCCCAAGAAGAAGCCCTCGGGCCACTCCCCTCGCCCGTCGACCACCACCGTGGCGCCCTCGGCGCTGGCGCCCTCCACGTAGGAGAGGACCCGGTCCCGGTGTTCGGCGGTGACCAGCGGACCCATCTGCGACTCGGGGTCGTCCCCGGGCCGATGACCAGCGAGGGCACCCGGGCTGCGATGGCCTCCACGAGCGGATCGGCCACCGCGCCCACGGCGACGACGACCGAGATCGCCATGCAGCGCTCGCCGGCCGAACCGAAGCCGGCGGAGATGGCGGCGTCGGCCGCCGCTTCGACGTCGGCGTCGGGCAGCACGATCATGTGGTTCTTGGCTCCGCCCAGCGCCTGGACCCGCTTGCCCGCCCGGGCGCCCTTCTCGTAGATCGATCGGGCGATGGGCGTGCTGCCCACGAAGGAGACGGCCGCCACCCCGGGGTGGGTCAAGAGCGCGTCGACCGCCACGGCGTCGCCGTGGACGACGTTGAGCACGCCGTCGGGCAACCCGGCCTCCCGCGCCAGCTCGGCCAGCAGGAGCGAGGGCGAGGGGTCCTTCTCGGAGGGCTTGAGGATGAAGGCGTTGCCACAGGCCAGGGCGTTGGCCATCATCCACAACGGCACCATGACCGGGAAGTTGAACGGCGTGATCCCCGCCACGACGCCGAGGGGTTCGAGCACGCTGTGCACGTCGACCCCGGTGGAGACCTCGCGTGACATCGAACCCTTGAGCAGATGGGGCAGGCCGCAGGCGAACTCGATGTTCTCCAGGCCCCGGGCCACCTCACCCGCCGCGTCGCTCAGCACCTTGCCGTGCTCGGCCGTCACCGCGGCGGCCAGATCGGGTGCGGCCTGGGCCACGAGGTCGCGGAAGCGGAAGAGCACGGCTGCCCTCGAGCTCAGCGAGCCTGCGCCCCATTCGGCCGCCGCCTCGGTCGCCACCTCGACCGCGCGCGTCCACCTCGGCCTCGGAGGCCAGCGGGACGCTTGCCGTCTGGACGCCACGGGCCGGGTCGTAGATCGGGCCGAGGCGGCCCGAGGTCCCGGCCACCGACTTGCCGCCGATGAAGTGCTCGAGGGTTCGCATCCCCCGATCCTCGCGCTACGAGGCGGGCGCCGGTTCCTTGACCAAGCTTGGCCAACTCCTCGGTGACGATCCGCTCGTGCTCCTCGAGGTCGCGCCGGGCCGCCCGCGGACTCCAGCGCCCGCGCATGGTGAAGACGAGGAGCGGCGAAGATGAACATGCCGGCCAGGCAGACGCCCCACCAGCGCTTCCACTCCCCTGGCGACGTCTTCTGCGCCGGGATGAGCTTCTGCTCGGCCACCAAGAGATTGGCCAGGTTCGGCGAATACTTGGCCACCCCAGCGATCTGGGCCTGGGTCACCGGCTTGCCGTTCTGAATGTCCAGGGCAAGCGGGTTGAAGGCGTTCAGGCCCAGGACGTGGGGGTTGGTGAGGCCACCGGCGGCCGTCAGAGCCTTGAGCAGGCTGTGGGTGCTGTTGCAGGCCTGCAGGATGGTGGCGAGGGTGGTGAGCTGCGGTCGCGCCTCGGCCGTCGTCTTCAAGTCGGCGATGAGAGTCGCCGGCGCGGGTGTCGCATTGCACTTCAACGCTGGCCGTATCCGGTGCGTAGGGCTGCGCCGCCTGGATGGTCTGGAGGGTGGCGCCCGCGGTCTGGTTGTCCACCAGCACGGTCGACGTCGTGATGACGTAGGGGAGCACGAGGAACGAGAGCGCGACGGTGATGCGCAGAATCCAGCCCCAGATGGCGAGCCCGGTCGCCGTGAGTGCTGGGTTGTGCGACTCGACCTGCTCGGTGTAGTTGGCCATCCACGGCGCGTAGGCGAACGAGATGGAGACGGCCAACAGCACGATGACGAGGACGTTCGAGTAGTAGCCCGTGTGCGGATGGCCGGTCTGCACGATGAGGAAGCCCAGCATCACCATGGCGCAGATCGCACCCGCCAGCATGAACGGCTTGCGCACCTTCGCCCAGTCCGACAAAGCGCCGGCGACAACGAGGCCCAGCGAGAGGAACCCCGCGAGCCACACGTTGATGCCGTTGGCCTGCGGCGTCGTCCGGTTGAACGTGACCACCCAGTAGATGGTGAGGACGCTGACGGACGCGTAATAGAAGAGAAGGAACAACGAGATGGCCACCGACGAAGCGACCAGGTCCAGCTTCAGCATGGACCGGAACGGGTGTGCGCGCGGCCTTTTCCATCTCGATTCCCTGCGCCCGCGCCTCAACCAGGGCGCGCTCACGCTCGGTCACCATCAGCTGGTCGCGCAACCCGGGAGAGAGCTCGCGCAGGAAGAAGAAGGCGATCACGACGACGCCCAGGCAGACCAGGCCCGAAATGATGAACTGGTCCTGCCACGGCCCCAGGTGGTCGAGGGTGTGGGTGGCCACGAGACTGGCGGCCAGCGCGCCCATGGTCGGGCCGAGGGCCCAGAACCCCATGGCCACGCCGCGTCCCATCTGGGGCGAGAAGTCGCGCATCAGTGCCGGGGTGGAGACCAGGATCACGCCCTCGACGAAGCCGATCACGCAATAGGAGGCAGCGAACCAGAACTTGTCGGTGATGTGCGGGATGGCGAAGAGCTGAATGAGCGCCACCAAGAGGGTGCCGTAGATAGTGAGGTTGGCCCGGCCGATCTTGTCGGAGAGCCCGCCGATGAACGCGCTGAACGCACCGATGGCGTTCGAGACGACCAGCAGGTACAGGAAGAACTGGAACGACATGTGGTAGTAGGGCAGCAACAGCGGCGTGACCGCGCCCTCCACGTAGTAGAGGTAGTAGAGCATGATCGTCGTGAGGACGACGATGGCCAGGTAGCCCAGGCGGGGCAGCGTGTTCGGGTACTTGTAGAGCTGCCGCTTCCAGAGCGCGTTGGACATCCTGCTCCCGGTCGGCCCGGCTGCACCCTCCGCCGTCATGGTCATGCTCGAACCCCTTTCCCGACCCTCACCCCCCACGGTGCCGAGCCATTTTCGATGCTACGACCGGACCGCGGCCGGTGCGCCGGCGCACCGGCACGGACTGACTCAGGCCGGTGCCGCCGCGCCGAAGCCTTCCTCCACGACGTCGAGCGGGACGTACCACGACAGCCGGGTCCCGCCCTCCCGCGACGTGCCGATCTCCATGCCGCCCCCGCGCCGCTCCGCTCGCTGGCGCAGGTTCTTGAGCCCGTGGCCGCCCGGCGAGATCTCGCCGATGCCCTTCCCGTCGTCGGCCACCACCAGGCGCAGCTGATCGCCGGCGGTGATGGTCACCACCACCTGGTTGGCGTCGGCGTGCTTGCCGACGTTGGTGAGCGTCTCGCGCAGCACGGCCAGGACCTCCTCGGCCAGCGCGCCCGTAACCATCTTGTCAACCGGCCCGCTGAAGGAGACCTGGGGATGGATCCCCAGCACCGGCCTCAGCTCGTGCACCAGGTCGAGCACCTTGGGGTGCAACCCCTCCTTGTTGATGGTCAGCTCAATGTCGAAGATGGCCTTGCGCAACTGGCGGATGGTCTCGTCGAGCTTCTCTATGGCCTCGCCGATGCGCATGACCGCCTCGGGTCGCTCGACTAGGCGGGCGGTTCCCTGCAGCGACAGCCCGATGGCGAAAAGGCGCTGGATCACCGAGTCGTGCAGATCGCGGGCGATCCGGTCACGGTCCTCGGTCAGAGCTCGGTCCCGCACCAGCGAATGCAGCTGGGCGTTCTCGATGGCAATGCCGGCCGAGACGGCGAGGGCGGCCACGAGCACCTCGTCGTCCTCGGAGAACTCCTGCGCGCTCCGCTTGTTGGTCAGGTAGAGGTTGCCGAAGATCTCCCCGTGGATGCGAACCGGGACCCCGAGGAAGGAGGTCATCCCGGGGTGGTGGATCGGGATTTCGATGCTGCCGGGGCTATCCGCCATGTTGGCCAGGCGCAACGGCCTGTCGTCCGGCGACGAGGGTGCCCCGGCAAGCCCCGGTCCGTCGGGCGCGGTCCGACGGACTCGTCTTCCCCGTCGCTGAAACCCACCGTGATGAACTGCTCCAGCGCCTCGCCGTCCTCGGTCAGCACCCCGAGAGCGCCGTACTCCGCGTCGACGAGGTCACGGGCCTCCTCGATGATCCGCCGCAGGACCACGGGCAGGTTCAGCTCGGAGTCGAGGGTCACGATCGCCTCGAGCAGCCGGCGCAGCTTGGCGGGATCCTCAATACGGTCGAAGGGCTGCACGGTGTGTCAGGCTACCGGCGCCCGCCTCCCCGGGGTGGCAGGCTCGAGCGCCCGAATCACCCCCTTCTCGAACCGGGCGGGCGGGGCGCGTGCCATGATTTGCAAATGGGGATCCGCGTCTTCCTGCTCGACGATCACGAGCTCGTCCGGACCGGCCTACGCACCCTGCTCGACGGCGAGAGCGACATGGAAGTGATCGGCGAGGCGGGCACGGCAGAACAGGGACTGCAGCTGATCAAGGAGCTGGAGCCCGACGTGGCCATCCTCGACGTGCGGCTGCCCGACGGCAACGGCATCGAGGTCTGCCGCGAGATCCAGTCGACCGCGCCGTCCATCCGCTGTCTGATGCTGACGTCGTACTCGGACGACGACGCCCTCTTCTCCTCCATCATGGCGGGCGCCTCCGGTTACGTCCTCAAGGAGGTCGGCAGCGGTGACCTCCTGGGCGACATCCGCCGGGTGAGTCAGGGCATGTCGCTGCTCGACCCGGGCCTGACCCACGAACTGATGGACCGGCTGCGCAAGGACCAAGAGGCCGAGTCCCGCCTCACCGTCCTCACGCCCCAGGAGCGCCGCGTGCTCGAGCTCATTGCGCTCGGGCAGTCGAACCGACAGATCGCGGAGCAGCTCTTCCTGGCCGAGGCCACCGTCAAGAACTACGTCTCCAGCCTGCTCTCCAAGTTGGGCATGCGCCGGCGCACCGAGGCGGCCGTCTATGCGGCAGTGCTGGCGGAGCGCAAGGCGGGCGGGCCTGGTCCCACCTCCCCTCCGAAGCGCTGAACGACTAACGGGAGCCGGCGGGCGGCCGGGCCAGTATCGACCCTGGTCCCACCCTCAACCGACGGCGAGTCGCCGGTTGTCGTCGAGCGTGCGGAAGTCCACGCCGGCCTGGCGAAGGAGCCGCTCGAGGCGGTCGCGCTCGGCCAAGGGGTTCACGAAGTCTGAAGGGTTGCTCGCGATCCCCAATGCCCGGCACAACCGCAGCAACATGCGGTCGTGGTCGAGCTCGAGCGCCAGGTCCTCGGCCATCAGACGGCCGTCCTCGGGGTCATGCCCTTCGAGCCGACGCCGACATTGGAGCAGGACGACGACCAGCTCGTCCCTCGAGGCCGGAAGTTCGACCGGGTCCATGTCCGCACAAAGGCCGCAGAGCAGTTCGCTGTACATGGACATGACCCACCAAGCTTGTCGGGTCGCGGGTCGGCCGCACTAGAGCCGATCCTCCTGTCTTTGGTGTCATCGCTCCGGCGCCCCGGAACGGAACGAGAGTGAAAACAGTCCAGGGAGCACCGCGGGCAAAACCGCGTCTGGTCTGCGCAAACGGGATGACGGCGGCGCCGTCGGCGCCGGTTCGCCGGCATGTTCAGCCGTTGGTGACGCTGGTGGAGCGGTCGGCCCGACCCAGCACATCCTCAGCTGAGTCGTCGGCCGCGGCCAGGGCGAGGCCGAGTCTGGCGTGCATGCGGATGCGTTGCCCGCCCACCACGACCGGCTCCTCGAGGGTCTGCCGGAGGCGCCGCACCAACGGGCCCGCGTCCGCTTCGTCGCCGATGGCCACGACCACGACGAGCTCGCTGCCGCCCACGCGGCCGACCGTGTCCTCGGCCCGCAGGATCGCGGTGAGGCGTCGGGCGCCCTCGCACAGCACGGTGTTGCCCGTGGTGTAGCCCAGGTCGAGATTGATCTCGCCCAGGTTGTCGAGGTCGATGTGACACACCGCGACCTCGCCTCCGTGACGCCGGCGACGGGCCAGCGCCTGGGTCAGGCGGTCGAGGAGGAGGAGCTTGTTGGCCAACCCGGTGTGCGGGTCCGCCATGGAGAGCTGCCAGAGCTGGTCGTACTTGCCCGTCGGGGCGCCGGGTCGGCGTTCGGCTACGGCCTCGCCGCCGCTGAACTCCTGCAGCATCGATTCCACGGTGCGCGCCGTGCCGGCCGAGGCCGGGTCGACTGCCTCGACAGCTGGGAGCTCATTCGGGGTGGCGGGGGTGGCGTCGGCAGGGACGACGACCAGAGTGGGCGTAGGTGCAGCGGGTGCGGTGCGGGTGCGGGTGCGGAGCGAACGGGATGGGCGAGTGCAGCGGCAACCTGGTCCGGCACGTCCTGGCCGGACTCCTTCTTCCTGCCTTTCTTCACTGCCCCTCCGATCCCACCAAGGTCACTCTTATGGATTTCGGTCAGCCCGAACAGAGCCTTAAGTCCTGGGGCCGGTCTCCTGGCGGACGGATGAATCCCTGTTCACGCTGGTCAGGAGCACCTTTGCGTGAGCCGCGAGCACCGCTCGGCACCACTTCTGCACCGATACAGCCACCGCGACGTGTGCTGCCTGCAGGACCCGAAAGAGGTCGCGATAACCTCGCCGAAAGTCTTGTCAAGGTCCCTTCTCCCTCAGGCCCGGCCCTACGGCGGAGTAGCGCTGGTTCGCCGAGGGTGGGACCCATACGAAGGCGGGGTCCCCTCATCCTCCTCTTGTCCATCACCTTGCCGCCGTCGCCCGCACTGAGTGGTCCGGCGGCGGCCACCGGCGCGGCGCGACCTCGACGATGAGCGCACCCGCACCCGTACCCGACGTCCCGGCCATGATCGACGAGCCGGCCGGCCTGGCCATGCTCGTCGACGCCCTCCTGGAGGAGGAGTACTACGCCTTCGACACTGAGTTCCACACCGAACGGACGTACGTGCCGGATCTGGCCCTCATCCAGATCGCCTGGGCCGATCGGGTGGCGCTGGTCGACCCCCTCGCCGTCGACCCGGCACCCCTGGCCGCCGTGTTCGACGGCCCAGGCAAAGCGGTGGCCCACGCCGCCGGGCAGGACCTCGACGTGCTGCTGGCCGCCTGCGGTGCCCTGCCCGTCCACGTCTTCGACACGCAGATCGTGGCCGGGTTCCTCGGCATGTCGTCACCCTCCCTGGCCCGACTGGTCGACCAGATCCTCGGGGTCACCCTCCCCAAGGCCGACCGCCTCTCGGACTGGCTGGAACGGCCGATCCCCGAAAGCCAGGTCGACTACGCGATCAACGACGTCGCACACCTGCTCGAGCTGCGCCGCGTGTTGAGCGAACGACTGGGCGCGCTCGGCCGCCTCGACTGGGCGCTCGACGAGTGCGATCAGGTGCTCGGCCAGCGCGGGCCGGCCCGCAGCCCCGAGGAGGCCTGGTGGAAGCTGGGCGACATCCGCGGCATGTCGCGGCGCCAGCGCGCCGTCGCCCAGGAGGTCGGCGCCTGGCGTGAGCGCACGGCGGCGGCCAGCAACCGTCCGCGGCGGATGGTGCTGTCCGATCTGGCGCTCCAAGCGATCGTGCAGCGGCCGCCGCACAACGCGGACGAGCTGCGTCGCACCCGGGGGGTGGACGGCCGCCATCTGCAGCAGGGTCGGGCCCGCGAGATCCTCGACGCCATCGCCCGCGGCCAGCAGCTGGCACCCGAACAAATCCGCATGCCCTCGGAGGGGCGCGACGCGCCGGCGCCGGCGGCAGCCGTGGCCGTGTGTTCGGGGGTCGTCCGCCAGATCGCGGACGATCTCGACTTCGACCAGGCCCTGCTGGCCACCCGGGCCGACATCGCCCAGCTGCTCTGCGGCGAGCACAGCCGGCTCGACGAGGGCTGGCGGCGCTCCATCGTGGGCGACCCCCTGCGCCGGCTCATCGGCGGCGAGGTGGCGGCCGCCTTCGGGCGGCGGGGCCGGTTGGTGCTCGAGGAACGCTCCGGACGGCCGGTTCCGCTGGCCACGGAGGCCGGGGCCGGCGAGGACGGGGCCGAGCCCGGCTGACACCTTGGGACAGAGGCGTCGGTCCGGGCCGGTTTTCGTACCGGTCTTGGCAACGCCGGTTCCATCGATGATGATGATGAGCGGGTGGCGTCAGGCGCACCCTCATTCGGGAGGGGCGATCAATGGTGCGACGGCTGATCGGCGTGGCTGGCGGCTTTGCACTTCTGGCGGGCGCGCTGGTGTCCACCGGCGTCCCCGCCGGGGCCCAGACGGTGACCCCGCTCGCGCCAGCCGTCTCGCTCGGGTCGGACGTGACCTACTCCTCCATGGCGGTCGACCCCGTCGACCAGGAGGTCTTCGTCTCGTTGCCGAGCGCAGGCGTCGTCGACGTCCTCGACTTCTCGGGTCACCTCGTCACGACGATCAGCGGTCTCGCTGCCATGGGCACGAACGGGCAGACGACGTCATCCTCGCCGGCCGACAGCATCCTCTACAACAACGGCGAGGTCTACGTCACGGACACGGGCGCCGGAACGGTGGACGAGATCGACCCGGATCCGTCATCGCTGGGCATCGTCAAGACGGTGGCCACCGGTCTGCTCGCGCCCGATGACCTCGTCGAGTCGGGCGGCACCCTCTGGACCGCCAGTGACGACACCCTGGTCAACATCAACCCCACCACCGGAGTCGTCACGCCCTACGTCGGGTTGCTCGAGGGTCCCGGCATCGTGGCCTCCGACGCCATCCCGGACACGATCTTCAGTTACGACGAATCGAACTCGCCGCTCAACGTCAACCGGATCGACGTTTCGTCCACGCCGACGGTGGTCACGACCGGCCGGGACAACGCCATCGACAATGTCAACGACATCTCGATCACGCCCGACGGCCAGTCCCTCATTCCCGCCGGAGGGGCGCCGTACGAGTTCGACGAGCTCAACAGCACGACGCTGACTCCTGACGGCACCGTCTATCCGGCCCAGCCGTACCCGGCGGCGGTTGCCACCACGTCGGCCAGCGGCGGCCTGTTCGCCGGCGGTCTCGACGGCTTCTACGGGCCCGATCTCTACGTCTACCGGCTGGGCGATCCGGCTGATCTCCTGCTCGAGGACGCCTTTCCCCCGCCCAGTGGCAACGTCAACCTGACGGTGCCGGACCGGGGTCTGGCCTTCAGCCCCGACGGCAGCGAGCTCTTCGTGATGGAGGATCAGCCCATCGGGGGGACCATCTCCTTCGGGGTGTTTTCCATAGATCAGACGGGTTCGAACCCGACGACGACTGCGGTCACGGCGAGCACCGATGCGAGCACGTACGGAGACCCGGTGACCCTGACCGCCACGGTGGATGCCAGCGAGGGAACGGGTGCGGTCGAGTTCAGCGTCGGGGGGTCGCCCATCGACGGGTGCAGCGATGTCGGGCTGGCGGCCGGCGCGAGTGGCTTCTTCGATGCGACATGCACGACGTCGAGCCTGCCGGGCGGGAACGACTCGATACAGGCCTCATTCGACGGCGATGCCAACGACGCCCCCAGCTCGGGCACGCTGCCGGGCGGCGTCACCATGGCGCCGGCGCCCCTCATCGTCGCGGCCTCGAGCGTGCAACGAGGCTACGGCGCCACTTCCCCGTTCGGCGTGTTCTTCAGCGGATTCGTGCTCGGCCAGTCGCCGGCGACCAGCGACGTGACGGGGTCTGCCGCCTGCACCTCCGCGTCGGCGAAATCCAAGCCGGGGAGGTACCCGATCACCTGTCTCACCGGCACCCTGGCGTCCCAGGACTACTCGTTTGCCGCGTTCGTTCCGGGCACCTTGACCGTGACCAGGGCAGCGACGGAACTCGTGGTGGCGAGCGCCCAGGCGAAGGGCTCACATCCCGCAGTGGCGGCAATCCTGGTCAACGAAGCCAGCGGCGGCTTCGCGCGCGGTCAGATCGTCAGGTTCAGTGCGGGCTCGACGCGCATCTGTACGGCGAAGACGAGTTCTGCCGGCCTGGCCACGTGTCGATCGAGTCGTTCCCTGGCCGGCGAGAGCGTCTATGGCGCTGCCTTCGCCAAGACGGCCGACTACCTGGCCGCGTCGGGGACCGGGCCGGTCATCTCCTAGTCGGACGGTCGGCGCGATCGACGAGTTGACTAGTTGACCCCACGCCCGCGCCCGGCCCAGTAGGGCTGGCGCAGCTTGTACTTCTGCAGCTTCCCCGTCGCCGTCCGGTCGAGCGCCTGGCGGAACTCGACGGAACGGGGCGCCTTGAAGTGGGCCATGCGGTCGCGGCAATGCGCGATCAGCTCGTCCTCGTCGACCGTCTCGCCGGGGCGCAGCACCACCAGCGCCTTGACCGTCTCGCCCCAGCGCTCGTCGGGCACGCCGATGACCGCCACCTCGGCCACGGCGGCGTGCTGGTAGAGGCAGTCCTCGACCTCAATGGAGGAGACGTTCTCGCCGCCGGTGATGATGACGTCCTTCTTGCGGTCCGAGATCACGACGTAGGCGTCGTCGTCGACGTAGCCACCGTCGCCGGTGTGGAACCACCCGCCCTCGAGCGCGGCCGCCGACTCGGCCGGTTGGTCCCAATACCCGGCGAAGACGTGATTCGACTGGGCCAGCACCTCACCCTCGTCGTCGACGGCGATGCGCACGCCCATGGCGGGCGCGCCGGCCCGGCTGAGCAGGACGGAGCGCTCGGCCGCACTCAGCGCGTCCCACTCGGCCGGGGCACGGTTGATGGTGAGCAGCGGCGACGTCTCGGTCAGCCCGTAAATCTGGATGAACTCCCATCCGAGCTCGGCCTCCACCCGCTCGACGGTCTTCGACGGCGGCGGCGCCCCCGCCACGACGATGCGCACCGTGCCGCGCCCCGGCAACGCGCGCCCGGCAGCCCGGCGGGCCTCGGCCGCGCCGAGGACGGCGGCCACCACGGCCGGTGCCGCGCACAGCAACGTGACCCCGTGCCGCTCGATGCGGTCGAGGATCTCCTCGCCGTCCACCTTGCGCAGCACGATGTGCGTGCCGCCCATCCCGGTCACGGCGTAGGGCATCCCCCAACCGTTGCAGTGGAACATGGGCAGCGTGTGCAGCAACACGTCGCGGTCGCTCACCCCGGTGTGCCAGCCGAACGTCGCCGCGTTGAGCCAGCAGTTGCGCTGCGTCAGCTGCACGCCCTTGGGCCGGGCCGTCGTGCCCGACGTGTAGTTGACCGAGCAGGCGGCGTCCTCGTCGGCATCCCAGGGCTCGGGCCGGGCGCCGGGTGGCGCCGGGGCGAACAGCGCGGCGTCGTGCACCCCATCGAGCGCGATGCGCTGCGCCACCTTGATGGTGGCCACCTCGTCGGCCAGATCCGGGTCGTACAGGAGGACGGACGCCCCGGAGTGCTCGACGATGTACCCGATCTCATCGGCCGTGAGGCGGAAATTGATGGGGACGAGGACGCGGCCGTAGCCACTGACGCCGAAGAACGACGCCAGGAAACGGCCCGAGTTCGGGCTGACGATGGCCACCCGCTCGCCATGGCCCACACCCATGCCGTCGAGGGCCAGGCGCCAGGCCGCGCGCCCGCGCCTCGAGCTCGGCGTAGGTCACCGTACCGAGCGAACCCGCCACGTCGGGCTCGTCCACCACGGCCACCCTGTGCCCGTAGACCAGCGCGGCCCGGTCGAGGAAGTCGGCCACCGTCAACGCGACACGCATTGCGTCCCCCCGATCTCGTCTCTCGTTGTGCTGCCCGGGGTCTCCTTACCCCGCCTGCCCGCCGGACCCTACTGGGACCGGCCTGGCCCCCGCTGCTGCCGACGACTGCCCCGGACCGAGACCCGGGGCAGTCGCTTCGAACATCAGGTGGGGCCGGCCTGGCCGACAGCTACTTCTTCTTCGCCCACCAGTCGCCGACGACACCCGACCCCGTGCACACGTAGGGACCGGGGTGGGCCGAACTGGCGAGGCCCGTCGTGCTGTCGGTGCCGACGAAGAGGCATCCGGGGTCGCCCGAACCCGTGGTGCCCGCGGCGGTGATGCTGAAGGCGAAGGCCGTCCCGCTGGGCACCCAGCTCCCACTGTCACCACCGTCGACCGTGCTGGTCCAGGTGTTGCCGGCGACGAACTTGATCTTGCCCACCTTCCCGCCGTTGGCAAACAACGTGTAGCTACCCGTCGCGAAGGTGAACGGCTCCGCCGTCGCAGAACCGAGCATGGCGTGACCACTCGGGTGGGCCGCTGGTTCCTCCGGGGCGACCGACCAGGTTCCGTCGCTCCCGTAGCCCGGGCAGACCCATTTGCCGGCCGCCGCCGACGTGCTGGACACCTTTCCCACAAAGACGCAGTTCCCCGCCTGATCGTCCCCGGTCGTCACGTTGAGAGCAATGTTCTTCCCGCTCTGGACCCAGTTGCCGCCGTCGTTGGTGCCGATGGTGCTCGTAAAGCTGTTGGCCGACGAGAGTGTGATGGTTCCGCCCGGGCTGTGGTTGATCAAGAAGTCGTAGGTTCCCGCCCCGAGTGACGCCGTGGCCGGCACCACGGCCGGAGAGGCCGAGGGGTTCGATCCCACATTGAGCCCGCTCGCGCCGGCGGCGGCGCTCAGAGCGACGGCCCCGACAATCCCGAGCGTCGCGCCACCGAGGGCAGCAAGCGATTTCGTCTTCATCCATTGCATGTGATCAACCTCCGTATGTTCTGGACGTCGAGCTACCGCCCCCGGTCAGCCCTCTTCGCCGTGTTTGACATGCGAAAACGTATCGGGTGGCGCCCCGCCGCGTCGGACGTGTGTTCAGAGCGACGATCGGAGGAACCGGCGCCCCAGGACCACTTCCGTGACGAGGGAGTACCGACTCAGAAGTGGCCGAGCACCGGGTGGGCCACATAGGGCTTCTCGAGCGCCTCGACCTCGTCGTCACTGAGCGTCAGCTCCTCGGCCGCCAGCGCGTCACGCAGGTGCTGCTCCTTGGTGGAGCCGACGATGGGCGCCGACACGCCCGGCTTGTGCAACAACCAGGCCAGCGCAACCTGAGCCGCCGGCACGCCGCGCGCCTGGGCCACGCCGTCGACCGCCTCCACCACGTCGAAGTCGGTGGGCTGTGCGTAGAGGTAGTCGGTGAAGGGATCGGTGCTCGAGCGGGTCGTGTTCCGAGCGCCGTCGCGCGTGCGGGTCCCGGCCAGCACGCCCCGGGCCAGCGGGCTCCACGGGATGCAGCCGACACCTTGGTCGTCGCAGAGCGGGATCATCTCGCGCTCCTCCTCGCGGTAGATGAGGTTGTAGTGGTTCTGCATGGAGACGAAACGGGCCCAGCCGTTGCGCTCCGCCGTGTGCTGGGCCTTGGCGAACTGCCAGGCGAACATGGAGCTGGCGCCGATGTAGCGGGCCTTGCCCGGCGCGCACCACGTCGTTGAGCGCCTCCATCGTCTCCTCAATGGGCGTGCGGGGGTCCCAGCGGTGGATCTGGTAGAGGTCGACGTAGTCCATGTTCAGGCGCCGGAGCGAGGCGTCGATCCCCGAGAGGATGTGCTTGCGCCCGAGCCCGCTGCCGTTCTCCCCGGGGGTGACGGGCATGAAGACCTTGGTGGCCACGACCGCTTCGTCGCGGCTCAGGTACTTGGGGACGAGCTTGCCCGTCGCCACCTCGCTCGCACCGGCCGAGTAGGTGTCCGCCGTGTCGAAGAAGGTGACGCCACCCTCGACGGCGGCCTTGACGATCGGCTCGGCTGCGTCCTCGTCGATGACCCAGGGCCGATCGCTGCCGCTCCCGAAACCCATCATGCCGAGACAGACCCTCGACACGCGCAGACCCGACGTACCCAAATTCGTGTAGTTCATGGCTGACCTCGCTCGTCCCCGCCGACGGGTCCGGCGGTGGGTCCATGCTTACCAGCCGTCACCGTGCGGCGGTGCGGGATGTAGGCGACAGGCGGGCCACGCTCGGTGCGCGAGCGAGACCTGGTCGGGACGCCCGTGCCAGGTCAGGTCAGGTCAGGCTGGTCCGGTTCCCGTCAGGGGCAGGTCTGTACGACGTGTCGCGTTGGACTGACTGTTGCCGCAACTGACCGTGTTGCCGCTCCCACCCCAGGACGGGAACTGGCCACGGTGCGCGTTGCCAGTGCCCCCACTCGAGGTGGGCGGCGGGGTCGTGGTCGTCGTGGTGGTGACCGGGGGGGCCGTGGTCGTGGTCGTCGTCGCAGGCGGCGCGGTGGTCGGCGTCGTGGGTGCCTTTGGCGATTGCACGTTCAGGGCCACCGACGCCTGCGCCGTCCCGCTGTTACTTGTGGGCGTGAAATCGGCCACGGTGGCGTTCGCGCTCCCCTGCGTCGTGGACACGGGAATGCCGCCCGGCGACGAGGTCGTAGGCGTCGACGATCCGGCCGGCGACGTGCCGGCCGAGCCACCGCTCCCACTGCCATTGGCGCCGGACCCCGACCCGCCGAACGCGGGGTTCGAGAAATCCGGGTTCGACTGTCCGGGCGCGCCGGCGTTCTGCGCGCTGAGCGTGGGGACCCTCACCGTTCCCGTGCTGGCGGCGACGACCACGAGCGAAAGCGCGGCCGCGGCCACGCTGACCGTGGCGATGAAACGATTCTTGACGATGCCGGCGGCCCTGGGACCCAGGACGTCCGCCATGCCAGACGCCGGATCCATACCGAGCACATCGGGGATCGGCTTGCCGAAACTCCTCGATGCAAAGACGTCTTCCAGGCTGGCAGACACGTCGACAGCTGATGCCCTTTCGGGCTTCGAACGCTGCATCCCCCCTCCAGTGGATTGTGCGTTGTTACAGGGACCGCTGCGCCGGGGCCCTGACTCCCAAAAGCTTTGCGCATCCCTTCGATAGCCACCATATAGGGAAGGGTCACAAAGGGGAACCAAGCGACGCTATGTCTCGTCAAATCACCGCAAAACTGCTTGCACCCTCGTTTCTGTTTTCAGGAATCGACGAAAGCTCGTACGGATTGTGCACCATTCCCGCGGACGCATCGCGCGCGTTCATGTGTTGGGCGACGCGACCGTTCCGGTGAGGCCACTCACGGTGCTCGCGACGTTGTTCACGACTCCAGTAATCGGCGTCGCTGCGGGCACAATTGCGCTTATTTGTTGGGTTGTTGTCGAAACCGTAGCGCCGACATTGCTCGTCAATTGTGTCACGGGATTGGGCGCGGAACTCGATGCTGTCGACGGCAACGAAGGTGCGACCGACGTGCCACCGGATGGCAACCCACTCGCCCCCGACGACGGTGCGTCGTCAGTCTCGGCTCCGTTGAAGACGGAGAACGAACCATGCACTGTCGCCGCCGCGTTCGTCGCGCCTGCCGCGCTTCGGCCGGCGTGGTCCGCGGCCAACAGACCGGGAACGCCGGTCTTCACGCCGACACCGGACGGCGGCGCGTCTGCGGGCGGCAGCAGAGGATTGCCGTGGTGGCTCGCCCCGGCCAGGGCCTCGGAGCGATGGCCCGATCCGGGTGCCTCGGACCGCCCGACGTCACGCCCACCACGACGAGGGCGGCCGCGGCCAGGCCCCCGACGGCGGCGATGGCTCGTTGCCGGCCGGCCGGCGTGCGTGGTGCGAAAGCAAGCACTGTGGCGAGGGGTTTGTTCGTCATATTGCGTCGGCTTCCCTCTGGGCTCCTCATGGGACTCGTGCAGCGGCTGAAGCTGACCAAACGTCGGTGTGGGTGTGGATGTGGGCGTGGGCCTGGGCGTGACGACCGAGTGGCCGTCGGTGAGTTCGAGCAGGCCCGGGGCCGGGTCGGATTCGAGCGAACTCGTGCGAGAGGAAGACCTCTTCCAGGTTGCTGACAGTCCAGCTGCCGGACATCGATCCCCTCCCATCCTCCATCGGATCAGTCCACCTTTGAACGGGGCGCAGCCGCCCCGCCTTACTCCTCGACCCACCTCATGGTGCGTCCGTAGTGCGTCCGTCTCAGTCCCGGGTCCGGCGCAGGCGCCCGGACAGGCTCAGAACCAACCCCGCCAACAACGCGATCGCGCCGAGGACGATCTCGACGAGGAGCGGGGCTCCGGTTTGGGCGAGAGCGCCCGCCGGAGTCACTGCCGCGGTGGCGCTGGCCGTGCCGGGGCTGGGGTTGGGATTGGGATTGGCGGTGAGTGTCGCCGGGATCGTCCCCGCGCCGGCACTGGTCGTACCGGCCGACGTGCTGCCCGCGCCTCCGGTGCCGGAGCCGGCAGTGCCACTGACCGGCGTGCTGCTGGCACTGGTCGAGGGTTCGGGGCAGGCCGCGCTGGCGCTCCCGTCGGCCGCACCCTGCAAACCGCACAAGGAAACGGGAACCGTGGCACCCGTGGTCTGGCCGCCGGGCTGACCGACCGAGGTGACGTTGGCCGTCTGGGAACCCGTGCAGGTGGCCGAACTCGAGCCGGCGACCGAGGCCGCGATGGAGCACAGGTCGACCGTGCCGTTGACCGGACTCGACCCGTCCTGGGCTCGGCGCCACATGGTCCGGCTCACACGAGTTGGTGGCGCTCCCGACCACGGCCACGACGACGCTGCAGCCGCTGACCGGGAGGACGCCGTCGACCGGAGCGCTCTGGCTCTGGTCGCTCGTCGGAAGGTCACCCGAGAGGGCGGCGTCGCTGGCCGGCTGGCACGATCCGTCGGCCGAGCCGTCGACCGCGACGACTGCGCCACACGCCGTGACCGGGACGTCGGCGTCGGCCACCTGGCCCGACTGCGATCCGGTGTTCGTCTCCTGGGGGCACGAGGCGCTGCCGGTGCCGTCGACTTCGGCGATGATGTCGCAGACGGTCACCGGCGCCTCGGCGTCGACGACGCCCGTCTGCGACGTGCTGCCGTCCGTCCCGCTCAGACCGCAGTCACTCGAGGTGTCCGCGGCCACGCCCGCGTCGACCGAGCAGATACTCACCGGCGCATCGGCGTTGACCGCGCCGTCCTGGGTCGTCGCGGCCGAGGACTGACCGGACGTCAGCCCGAGGGCCGAGCCTTCCTGGTTCAACAACCCGGCCGCGTTGTCCTGCGCCGTGACCGGGACGTCGACGTTGGCCAGGTTGCTGTCCCCGGTCGATCCGACCGAGGTGGTCGAGCATCCGCTGGCCGCACCGGCGTCAGCGCCGACGGACAGCGAGCACGCGTTGACCGGTGCAGCGACATCGGCCACCGAGGACGACTGGGTGGTGGTGTTCGTCCCGGTGGTCGAGTCCTGACCGGGCAACGCAGTGCCCGCGATCTGATTCTCCAGAGCCGTGATGGGTGCCGACACCGACACCGGTAACGAGCTCGTGGGCAGCGGCGGCACGCGTGTCCGCGCCCGCTCCCATCGACGTCAAGCCCAGAGTGCCCGCCGCCAGGAGGGTGAGCCCGCACATCGAGATACCTACCGACAACAGTCGCTTCCGCCACATGAATTTCCAACTCCTTTAGGGGGAGCACGACGGCATCCGCTCTGCCATCCGCTCGCGGTTGTGGACATGCCCAACGGGGCAGGGGCGAAACGGCCAGTTGAGCGTGCGTTGACGCTGCAGGGACGTTGCAGCGCGCCCACCCCGGTAGCGGCGGCGTCGTATTGGGGCGGTGTAGTGACGGCGCCCGAGCGTGCGCCGTCGTCGCCAAACGGTCTAGGCGGGCGTGCGCCGGAAGTATCGGCTCAGCGTCTCTTCCTGCTGCTGGTACGAGGACCCGATCCCCGTGCCGTAGAGCGCGACCGGCTCCTCGAGCATTCGCTCGAAGGTCAGCTTGCACACGGCCTGGCCGTTCTCGACCATGAAGGGCACGTCGTGCGCCCGCACTTCGAGTGCCGCCCGCGACCCCCGGAACATCCCCGCCGGGTCGTAGCCGAACCCGGGATCGAAGAAGCCGGCGTAGTGCGTGCGCAACTCGCCACTCGTCGGGTCGTAGGCCGTCATCTCGGCGGCCAGATCCGGCGGGATGCACACGGCCTCGTCGGACATCAGCAGGTAGAAGCGCCGGGGCGAGAGCACGAGCCGGTCACCGTCCTCGCGGAACACCGGGTCCCAGAACGGCCGGGGATCCGTCTCGCCCCCCGTCGTCAGATCGAGCAGCGGCGCGCTGTCCCGGGTGCTGTACCCCACCTGGCCCCGCTCGTCGCCGTGCAGGTCGAGCCCGAGGAACAGGCCGTCGGACAGGACAAGCTCGTCGACTGGGACGGGCCGCCCGTCGCGGAACAGCATCGGCATGTCGTGATGGGCCTGGCGCACGTCGTCGTCAGTGAGCCAGGGGCGCCCGACGGCCAACCGCAGCTGGTTGAGGGTCAGGTCCTCGCGGATGCGCACGGCGAAGGAGAGGGGCACCACTTCGAGATACAGCGGACCGCTGTACCCCGGCGCCACCTCGTCGAAGCGGTCGCTGTAGTCGGTGATGACCCGGGTGAAGACGTCGATGCGGCCGGTCGAGCTCTTGGGATTCGCCTTGCCCCGCAGTCCGGCGGGCAGGTCCAGGCGCTCCTTGAGCTCAATGAGGTAGGGGCAACGGGCCTCGAGCATGGCGCCGTCGCCGCGCAGGTCGATCTCGTCGAGGACGTAGTCCTTGAGCTTGCGCTCCACCGAGTCGCTCCCCGGCAAGAAGCTGCAGCGGATGCGCAGCGCCCGTTCGCCCAGGCGCAGGTCGAGGCTCGCCGGCTGGATGTTCGATTCGGGGATCTTGAACCGTCCCGCCTCGATGTACCCGGCCCGGATGGCCTGCTCGAGATGCTGCCCGGGCAGCACACCCTCGGAACTCGGCGGCAGGTTCAGCATGCCTGCACCGTCGGTTCAAAAAGCGTGGCGACCAGCATCTTCAGAGCAAAGCACGCGACGAGGCACGGCGAAAGCCCCCAGCGTGGGGACGGCATCGGGCACAGCCTGTGGACGACTTGGGGACGAACCGTCGCGACACGGGGGTTCCACAGGTAGGAACCGATTGTCCACAGGGCTCAACGGGGGTGGGGGAAACATTCGAAAAAATGTGCGCCTGGCCTGCAATTACGATTGCCCCAACCGTCATGCCGCGCGCATGATGCCCGTGGTAGAAACAACGCGAGGGTCGGCTCGATGCAGCTCCACGGGGACGACGGAGGGAGTGATCCGGTGCGATCGCCACGCACGCATGTTCAGTCACGGGGCGGCCAGGACCTCGACGGGACGCCGAGTTCGCTCCTGTCCGAGACGGATCCGATCCAACTGACGGACATCGACCGCGTCCTCGAGGATTCCGCCGCGTTGGCCGACGCCGACCAGGCCGACGACGTTCGGGTCTGGCGCCAGGAGCTCAACGTGGCGCTCGAGTCGCTCTCCTACGCACGGTCGGTGCTGGCCAGCGACGTCGGCATCCTGCGCCATTGCCTGGAGAACGAGTCCCTCGACCGCCAGACCCTGGTGGAGGAACTGCCCCGACTGGTCGCCGGACCGCAGACCCGGGGCCAGGGCGGCTCCCCCCGGACCGACGACCCCGAACTCGCCGGCGACCATGCCGGCGCCTCTGTCCACCGCCCCGACGCCGAGGTCCACCCTGACCACGCCGATACGGCCGCCACGGTGGGTTATCCCGACGACGCCGATTGGACCGTGTGCATCCGCTCCGACCTGCTCATGACGGCTCATGGGGAGCTGGCCCAGGCCGACCTGTCGTCGGCCGAAGACGTATCCCGGGTACTGCGCGACCTCGAAGAACAGCTCTCCGACCTGGCCCGACGCCAGGATGCGGTCGAAGGACGACTCCGTCAGGTTCGCCAGGCCATCATCGGCCAGTACGAGCGGGGCACCGTCACCGCCCGCGACTGGCTGGGCTAGAACCCCGGGGCTGGCCCGCCACGCCCTGCCAGACCCACCCGGCGCCCGCCGCCCGGCGCCCGCCGCCCGGTCACCGCCGCCCGGCCCCCGCCGCCACTTCGGGTTTTGAGGAACCGAACACTAAGCTGACGGTCCGTCAGATTTGGCGCCGCTGCCCAGGGGTACGGTGCCCGCCTCCGGAGGTCCCATGCTCGATTACGCCATCCGTTCCGGCACGCTCATCGACGGCTCGGGCGGTCCGGTACGTCAGGGTGACATCGGTATCCGCGCCGGCCGCATCGTGGCCGTCGGCCAGGTCGACGAGCCGGCCGAAGTCGAATTCGACGCCACCGGACTCATGGTCGCCCCGGGCGTCGTCGATCCGCACACCCACTACGACGCCCAGTTGTTCTGGGACCCCTCGGCCTCACCCTCCAACGTCCACGGCGTCACCACCGTGATCGGCGGCAACTGCGGATTCACCCTGGCCCCGATCAACGCCGAAGACGCCGACTACATCCGCCGCATGATGGCCAAGGTCGAGGGCATGCCCCTCGCCGCCCTCGAGCACGGCGTGCCGTGGACCTGGTCCAGCTTCGACGAGTATCTCGGGGCTCTCGAGGGAAATCTCGGCGTCAACGCGGGCTTCCTCGTCGGGCACTGCGCCCTGCGACGAAAGGTCATGGGCGCGGCCCGGGGCGAGGAGGTTGCCACCGACGACGAGATCGAGTCCATGCGCGCTCTTTTGCGTGAATCACTCGCGGCTGGTGGCCTCGGATTCTCTTCGTCGCAGTCGCGTACCCACTCCGACGGCGACGGCCGACCGATCAGCTCGCGCTATGCCGACCGCCGCGAAATGCTCGCGTTCTGCGAGGAGGTGGCAGCCCACGAAGGCACGACTCTCGAGTACATCACCAACGGCTGCCTCGACAACTTCAGCCCCGAAGAGGTCGACCTCATGACAACCATGAGCGTGACGGCCCAGCGCCCGCTCAACTGGAACGTGCTCACGGTCGACGGTCGTTCGGCCGATCGCATTGAGCACCAACTCTCGGCGTCCTCCGCCGCCGCGGCCGCCGGGGGGCGCATCGTCGCGCTGACCATGCCGACGCTTGTTCCCATGAACATGAGCTTTCGTACCCACTGCGCGCTCTTCCTCATCCCCGGATGGGGCGACGTCATGGGCCTGCCCGAGGCCGAGCGCAAGGAGAAGCTGGCCGACCCGGCCGTACGGGCCCAGCTCGACGAGCTGGCGCACAGCAAGGAGGCCGGGGTCTTCCGTGGGCTGGCCCGCTGGGGCACGTACGTCATCGGCGATACCTACGCGCCGGCCAATGAGGGCTGCGCCAACCGCACGGTGGCCGACATCGCCGAGGAGCGGGGCACCGCGCCCTTCGACACCCTGCTCGACATCGTGCTGGCCGACGATCTGCGCACCGTGCTCTGGCCCAACACGGACGACGGCGACGAGAACACGTGGTCGATGCGCGCCGCCATCTGGAGCGACCCGCGGGCCATGGTCGGAGGCTCCGACGCCGGGGCCCACCTCGATCGCATGTGCGGTTCCAACTATCCCACCGCCTTCCTGGACGACTGCCTGCGCGGCCGCAAGCTGGTCCCGGTCGAGCAGGCCGTTCACATGATGACGGCCCAGCCCGCCGCCCTCTTCGGCCTGCGCGACCGTGGCCTGCTTCAGGAGGGATACGCCGCCGACCTGTTCGTCTTCGACCCCGAGACCGTGGCCTCCGAACCGGCGCGCCTGGTCCACGACCTGCCCGGCGAGACACCGCGCCTCTTCGCCGGTTCCCACGGCGTCGTCCGGGTCCTGGTCAACGGGGTGGAGACCGTACGCGACGGTGCGCCGACCGGCGCCGTCCCCGGGACGCTGCTCCGTTCCGGACGCGACACGGCGTCCGTGGTCCCCGTTTCCGCCTGAGGCCGAATCCCGGGCCGGGGCCAGGCCGTCTAGCCTGCCTCCGGTGACGAGCGACTCTCACGACCCGGCGCTCGTCGTCGACGAACCCGAACGAGGCGATCCGGAGTCCGGCGCCACGCCGCCGGAGGGGACGCCGGTCCAGGCCAAGGACGGCCAGGGCAACAACAATTCCCGTTGGCTGCGCGAGGGCATCATCGTCGTGGTCGTCGCCGTCCTCGTCGCCGTCCTGCTCCGCGCGTTCGTCGTCCAGACCTTCTTCATCCCGTCGGGATCGATGGAGCCGACGTTGCAGATCGGCGACCGCATCCTCGTCAACAAGCTCAGCTACGACCTGCACGGGGTGGACAGGGGCAACATCGTCGTGTTTTCACGGCCCCCGACCGAGAACTGCGGGGGTCCCGAGGTCAACGATCTGGTCAAGCGGGTGATCGGCCTGCCCGGCAACGTCATCTCGCTCTCTGGCGGCTACGTCTACATCAACGGCAAGCGCCTGGACGAGTCGTGGTTGCCCGCCTCCGAGCAAGGGGTGACCACCCCCGGGCCGCCAGGTACGCCCTACAGCCTGGTACGACCGTTCACCGTCCCGGCCAACGACTACTTCGTCATGGGCGACAACCGCACCGACTCGTGCGACAGCCGCTACTGGGGTCCCATCTCGAAGTCACTGATCGTCGGCAAGGTCGACCTCCGGGTCTGGCCGCTCACGTCGATCAAGCTCTTCTAGCCGGCGGTCAGTCCTCTTCGGCTTCGGCCGTCACCCGGGCCACGGCAGCCACGGACTGCCCGTCGTCGAGGTTCATCACCCGCACGCCGGTGGCGTCACGGCCCTGGGACGCGATCTCCCTCGCCTCGGTCCGGATCACCACGCCACCCGAGGAGACCAACAGGATCTCCTCGTCGAGCGCGATCATGAACGCCGCGACCACCGAGCCCCGCTTCCCGGTCAGGCGGATGCCACGCACCCCTGACCGCCACGGGCCTGCCGGTTGAAGCGCTCGAGCTTGGTCCGCTTGCCGTAGCCGGCGTCGGTCACGATCAGGATGTCGGTGTCGTCGGCCGCCACGTCCAAGGACACGACGGCGTCACCCTCGCGCAGGCGGATGCCCCGCACGCCGGCGGCGTCACGGCCCATGGCCCGGACGTCCTCCTCGTTGAACCGGATCGTCATGCCGTTGCGCGTGACCTCGAACAAGTCGTCGTGACCCGACGTGGCCACCACCCGCACGAGCTCGTCACCGTCGCGCAGGTTGATGGCGATGAAGCCCTCGCGCCGCGACTTGTCGTAGTCGCTCATGGCCGTCTTCTTGACCTGGCCCTGCGACGTGGCGAAGACGAGGTACTGGTCGGGCGAGAACTCCCTGGTCGAGATGATGGCGGTGATCGACTCGTTCGGGGCCAGCGGCACCAGGTTGATGGCTGCCGTCCCGCGGGCAGTGCGGTCCTTCATCGGGATCTCGTGGCCGCGCAGCCGATACACCTTCCCTTGGTTGGAGAAGAGCAGCAGGAACGAGTGGGCCGAGGTATGGACGACCTGGCTGACCAGGTCCTCCTCCTTGAGCCGGGCTCCCTGCACGCCGCGCCCGCCGCGCCCTTGGGTGCGGAACGCCGCCGCAGCCACCGACTTGATGTAGCCGGCACGGGTCATGGTCACGACGACGTCTTCGTCGTCGATGAGGTCCTCGACGCCCATTTCACCGGGATCATGAGTGATGATGCTGCGCCGCGGGTTGTCGTACTTGTCGCGGATCGCGGTCATCTCGGTCTCGATGACCCCGCGCAGCTTGGCGTCGTCCGAGAGGATGGCTTCGAGCTCGGCGATGGTGGCCAGCAACTGCTGCATCTCCTCCTCGAGCTCGGTGCGACCGAGACGGGTCAAGCGACCCAGGGTCATGTCGAGGATGTGGGTGGCCTGCACCTCGGTGAAGACGAACGGCTCTGCCATCAGCGCGGTGCGGGCGGCCGGTCGGTCGTCCGAGCCCCGGATGGTCGCGATGACCGCGTCGAGCATGTCGATGGCCTTGAGCAGACCTTCGACGATGTGGGCGCGGTTGCGGGCCTTGTCGAGGCGATACTGCGAGCGCCGGGTGATGACCTCGATCTGATGGTCGATGTAGTACGAGATCGCCTGGGCGAGATTCAGCGTGCGGGGCACGCTGTCGACCAGCGCCAGCATGTTGACGCCGAAGCTCGTCTGCAACGGCGTCTGCTTGAAGAGGTTGTTGAGCACGACATTGGCGTTGGCGTCGCGCTTGAGTTCAATGACGAGCTGCGGCTGCTGGTTGGCCGACGCGTTGCGCAACTCGCTGATGCCGTCGAGGTCACCGGCGCGGACCAGTTCGGTGATCTTCTGCTCAATGACCTCGACCGAGGTTTGGTACGGCAACTCGGTCACGACGATGCGGTCCCCGGAGCGGCCCTCTTCGATCTCGGCGACGGCCCGCATCTTGATGGAGCCGCGCCCGGTCCGATAGGCGTCGAGGATGCCCTGGCGCCCGAGGATCAGGGCTCCGGTCGGGAAGTCCGGGCCCTTGACGAACGCCATGAGGTCGTCGGGGGTGGCGTCGGGGTGGTGCAGCACGTGGATGGCGGCATCGATGACCTCGCCCATGTTGTGCGGCGGCACGTTCGTCGCCATGCCCACGGCAATGCCCTGCGAGCCGTTGACCAGCAGGTTCGGGAAGCGGGCAGGCAGGACAGTGGGCTCGACGGCTGACCCGTCGTAGTTGCCCACCATGTCGACGGTCTCCTCGTCGATGTCCGCCATGAGCTCGAGGGCCAGGGGCGCCAGGCGGCACTCCGTGTAGCGCATGGCCGCGGCCCCGTCGTCGGGTCCCCGGCCGCCGAAGCTGCCGTGGCCGTCGATGAGCGGGTAGCGCAGCGAGAACTCCTGCACCATGCGGGCCAGCGCCTCGTAGATGGCCGAGTCGCCGTGGGGGTGGTACGTCCCCATGACGTCGCCGACGACCTTGGCGCACTTGTTGTGCGGCCGGTCGGGCCGGAGCCCGTTGTCGAACATGGAGTACAGGATCCGGCGGTGCACCGGCTTGAGTCCGTCGCGCACGTCGGGCAGGGCGCGGGCGACGATGACCGACATGGAGTACTCGAGGAACGAGCGCTCCATCTCCTCCTGAATCTCAATGGGCTCGACGGAGCCGCTGACCGGCTCGTCGCCCGGGGGCGGTGTGTCGTTGCCCCCTCCGGAGCCCGCACCTCCGCGACCGGACCCGCGTGTCGACTGACGTGGCATATCTGGTTACTCCTCGCCTGTCCGCTTAGATATCGAGGAAGCGGACGTCTTTGGCATTCGTCTGAATGAAGTGTCGGCGCAACTCGACGTCGTCGCCCATGAGGATGGAACACACCTCGTCGGCCAGCGCGGCCTGCTCCACGTTCACCTGGAGCAGGGACCGGCGGCCCGGGTCCATCGTCGTGTCTCGCAACTCGTGGAAGTCCATCTCGCCCAGGCCCTTCAGGCGGTTGAACTCGTGCTTGTGGTCGGGGTGCTCGGCCAGAAACGCCGCCTTGGCCGCGTCGTCCTTGAGGTACACCTTCTCCTTGCCAACCAGGGTCGAGTACAGCGGAGGCTGGGCCACGTAGACGAAGCCCCCCTCGACCAGCGGCTTCATCTGCCGGAAGAAGAAGGTGAGCAACAGCGTGCGGATGTGGCTCCCGTCCACGTCGGCGTCGGCCAGCAGGATCACCTTGTGGTAGCGGATCTTGTCGACGTCGAACTCCTCGGCCAGGCCGGCGCCGATGGCCGAGATGAGCGCTTGGATCTCGACGTTCTTGAGCATCTTGTCGATGCGGGCGCGCTCGACGTTGAGGATCTTCCCTCGGATGGGGAGGATGGCCTGGGTCACCGGGTTGCGCGCGTCCTTGGCCGAGCCGCCGGCCGAGTTGCCCTCCACGATGAAGAGCTCGGACTCGCGGGGGTCGCGTGACGAGCAGTCGGCCAGCTTGCCGGGCAGTCCTGCCCCGTCGAGGGCCGACTTGCGGCGCGTCAGGTCGCGGGCGCCTTGGGCGGCCATGCGGGCGCGGGCGGCCTGCAGCGACTTCTGGACGATCTGATTGGCCTCGCGGGGGTTCTCCTCCAACCACTCCCGCAGCTTCTGGTTGGTGGTGCGCTCGGTCAACGAGCGGATCGACTGGTTCCCCAGCTTCGCCTTCGTCTGACCCTCGAACTGCGGGTCGCGCAGGCGGACAGAGATGATGGCGGTCAGACCCTCGCGGATGTCCTCGCCCTTGAGGTTCTCTTCCTTCTCCTTGAGGATGTTGCGGTCGCGGGCGTAGCGGTTGACGACGTTGGTCAGTGACTTGCTGAAGCCCTCGACGTGCATGCCGCCCTCAATGGTCGAGATGCCGTTGGCGAACGAGTGGATGGACTCGTGGTAGCCCGTGTTCCACTGCAGCGCGACCTCGACCTCCTGTCCCTCCTCGGCCTGCTCGAACGACGCGACCTTGCGGAACAGCGCCTCCTTCGACGCGTTGAGGTGCTTCACGAAGTCGACGATGCCCCCGTTGTACTTGAACGTGGTCTTGGTCACCGGGTCGGTGCGCTCGTCGGTAAAGCGGATCTCGAGGCCCTTGTTGAGGAACGCCATGATCTGCATCCGCTCGACGACGGTCTGGGCCCGGAATTCGGTCTCGTCGAAGATGGAGCCGTCCGGCCAGAAGGTCACGGTGGTGCCGGTGCGGGGCTCGCCGGTACTCCGGTCCTTGGCCGCCGGGCCGGTCGCGGTGATCTTCTTCTTGAGCTTGCCGCCCTTCTCGAACTCGGCCTCCCAGTGCTGGCCGTCACGGTCGATCTCGAGTACGAGCCTGGTGGAGAGCGCGTTGACCACCGAGACCCCGACCCCGTGGAGGCCACCGGAGACCTGGTAACCCTTCCCGCCGAACTTGCCCCCGGCGTGCAGGATCGTCAGGACGATCTCGGCCGTCGACTGCTTGGGGTACTTGGGGTGCGGGCCGACCGGGATACCGGCCCCGTCGTCGACCACCCGCACGCCGCCGTCAGCGAGCAGGGTGACGTCGATGCGGGTGGCGCGGCCCGCCATTGCCTCGTCAACCGAGTTGTCCACGACCTCCCAGACCAGGTGGTGCAGGCCCGTCGGCCCGGTGGACCCGATGTACATGCCGGGTCGCTTCCGGACCGCTTCGAGTCCCTCGAGGATGGTGATGTCGGCCTCACCGTAGGAGGCTCCGGCCCCGTTCGATGTCTCGTCCACCTTGACTGCCACAGGCGCGCCCTTTCAAAACCCTCGTCTTCGCGGTGCGTATCGAATCCCCGAACGGTCGGCCTTCGGCCTTTCGATGCGAACACACCATTCTACCCGACATCCGTGTCATTTCGGCACTCATGAACGGTCGCAACGGCCCACGTCAGAGGCCGGTTTCAGGGTCGTTCGATCACAACTTCCAGGCGCTCTATGGGACTCTCGCCCAATGCGTGGATGCAAGCCAGGATGTCCGCCGATTCCAGCCGTGCCCTGGTCGCCCAGGCAGGGTGGTCGGCCGCCACCACGAGGGCGCTCCGGTCCACGCGCAGGGGCCGAAGATGCGCACCGAGATCCCCGCTGACGACCTCGTCCCAGCGGGTGAAGACGATCTCGAGGACCTCGATCGGCGGCGCCCCCAGTCGCCCGAGGAGGCGCGGCAAGGATTCACCCACCCGCCGGGGGCCGCCGTTGGAACGCCGGTGCCTCACCGGACCAGGTCGCCCATCTGGACCACCGCAGCCACGTCGATCCCCTCGGGGAGCGGGGCCGCCGTGGTGAGGAGGGATTGGCCGGTCGGCAGCTCGGCCACCAGGGCCCTGCTGCGCACCGGGTCGAGCTCGGAGAACACGTCGTCGAGGAGCAGGGTGGGACGCAGCTCGGTCTTGGTCCGGACCAGCTCGTGGATACCCAACCGCAGGGCAAGGGCGAGGCAGCGCTGCTCGCCCTGCGAGGCGTGGCTGCGGGCTTCGCGCCCCTCGAGCACCAAGAGCAGCTCGTCGCGGTGGGGCCCGACCGTGTTGACGCCCCGGCGCAGGTCGTCGGTCCGGCTGGCCGCCGAGCGCATCGATCAGGTCGCCCGACCAGGAACGCTGATAGGTCTGCTGGACCAGCGCGGGTGCCGCACCGTCCGCTCCGGCCAGGCGGTTGTAGCTTCCCGCCACCAGCGGCTCGAGATCGGCGACCAGGCGCTCCCGCGCCGCCACGAGCACCTTGCCGGCGTCGGCCAGGCGCTGGTCCCAGACGTCGAGCGTCGTGGCCACCTCCTCGTTGATCCGACCGCCGGACTGGCGCAGCAGGGCCGCCCGCTGGCGCAGCACCCGATCGGTCTCGTCGGCGGCCCGGGCCCCTTCGGCGTCGAGCAGGGCGAGCGCGTCGTCGAGCAGGTCGCGTCGGCCCTTCGGCGCGCCACCGACGATCGCCAGGTCCTCAGGCGAGAAGATGGTGCTCGGGATCGCCGCCGCGAGGTCCTTGCGGGCCGAGACGGACTTGCGGTTGACCCGAAGACGGCTGCGTCCGGCCAGCGCGATCTCCGCGTCGACCAGGGTCGGCGCCGACTCGCCCGCGACCTCGGCCCGCACGATCGCACTCGTCGGCGTCGCCTCGGTCGTCCCCGTCCGGACCAGCGCCTCGGTGGGGGCGCCCCGGAAGGAACGCCGCGTGCTCAGGTACACGATCGCTTCGAGCACGCTCGTCTTTCCGGTCCCGTTCTCACCGGTGATCACGGTGGTGCCATCGGCTTGGAGGTCGAGGGCGGCCGCCGAGAAAATGCGAAAGTCGGCCAGTTCCAGATGGCGGATGCTCACCGCGACTCCCGGAGTAGCCGTCGCTCCAACTGCGTTTCGATCAGGACACCCGAACCGGCATCAAGAGGTAGCGAAACTCCTCGTCCTCCGCGCCGCGCACCGTCGCCGCCCGCGATGCGTCCGCCGTCTCGACGATCACCTCGTCGCCCGCCACCGCCTCCACACCATCGATCAAATACGAAGGGTTGAACGCGATGATCAGGTCCTCGCCCGTGTAGTCCCCGTCGACCGCCTCGGCCGCGTCCCCGACATCCTGACTCTGCACGCTCAGATCCACGCCCGCTTGGCGCATCGAGAGCCGGACCGGCGTCGTGTTGTCGCGCACGAGGAGCTGCACGCGGCGCAACGCGGCCAAGAAACTCTCCTTCCCCAGATGCAGCCGGTTCGGGTAGTGGTCCGGGATCAGTTGCTTGTAGTCCGGATACCGGCCCTCGAGCAGGCGCGTGCTGATCTGCACCTTGCCCTGCCAAAAGGTGATCTCGTTGCTACTGGCCGCCACGCCGACCTTGTCTCCGTCGCCTTCGTCCGGTGACGACGTCGTGGGCAGACGCTGTAGTTCGGACAGGGCCCGGGCGGGCACCAAGAGGTCTTCCTCCCCGAGAATGACATTCGTTCCGGCCAGGTCCCGCATGGCCATGCGGTACGAGTCCGTCGCCACCAGACGCAACGACTGATCGACGCGCGACACCAGCACCCCGGTCAACAACGGCCGGCCGTCGTCATGGGACGCCGCGCGCACCACCTGGCGGATCGCTTGACCGAAAGCACCTTCAGCGAGGTGCGCTGTCGGCTCGTCGGTTCGAGCCACCGGCGGGAACTCGACGACCGGATACGTGTGCAACTTGAAGGTCGAGCGAGCGGCCGAAATTGTCAGTGCATCGCCTTCGTCGGAAAAGGTGACCGCCCCCGGTTCGAGCCGGCGCACGATGTCCGTCGAGAGTCGTGCAGGAACAACACAACTTCCGTCCTCGATCCCGATGATCTCGTCGGTGACCTGAATGGTCAGGTCGAGGTCGGTGCCGGTCACGGTCAAGGTGTTCCCGCTGCAGGTGAGGAGCAGGCCCAGCAGTACCGGCGAAGAACCGCCTCGGCCTCCGATGGCACGTCCGGCGGTAGCCAGCATCTCGACCAGGGCGTCGCGCTCTGATCTGAACTTCACGAAATGTCCTTTCGGGTGGGTGCCCTGTTTTTGAACGTGGAGAGGGACATATGTCTAGGGGTAAAGGTAGTAAGGGCTGTGGATTGTGGATGACACCCTGTGCGCCCTGGTCGAACCGCCGATTGTTGTCCCCATGCCCGGGTGACGGATCGGGGACGAGCGGGGACGGGACGTGACATGGTCGCGCAGCCCTGGGGACGCGCACCGCACCTGTCCCCAGCGCGAGCAGCCATGGTCCACAGCCTGTCCCGTCGTTGCATCACAGAATCTGGCGGCGTCGGACGGGACGCCCGGATCAAGCCGAGCCGGCACGGATCTTCTGAATGAGCTCGGTCACCTGGTCGTAGATCTGCCGGCGTTCCTGCATCTGGCCGGTGATCTTGTCGACTGCGTGGATGACGGTCGTATGGTCCCGCTTCCCGAAGACACGGCCGATGGCCGGATAGCTGTAGTCCGTGAGCTCGCGGGTGAGGTACATGGCCACCTGGCGCGCCGTGACCAGGGGCCGGGTGCGGCTGGGCCCGATGAGGGCGTCGACGGAGAAGCCGTACGTGGCGGCGACCGTCTCGAGGATCATCTGCGGCGAGATCCGGCGGGGCTCCCCGGCCCGCACCAGGTCCGAGAGCACATCTTCGGCCTGGGACAGCGAGATGCTCTCGTTGTTGAGCTTGGCGAAGGCGCAGATGCGGATGAGGGCGCCCTCGAGCTCTCGGATGTTGTCCTTCACGTGCGAGGCGATGAACTCGAGCACGTCGTCGGGCACGTCCTGGTGCTCGCTCATCGACTTGGAGCGCAGGATGGCCAGACGGGTCTCGAGGTCGGGCGGGTCGATCTCGGTGATCAGACCGGAGAGGAAGCGGCTGCGCAGGCGGTCCTCGAGGGTCTCGATCGACTTGGGCGGCCGGTCCGAGGTGAGCACCATCTGCTTGGAGGCGCCCTTCAGGTCGTTGTAGGTGTGGAAGAACTCCTCTTGGAGGCCCTCTTTGCGCTCCATGAACTGGACGTCGTCGATGAGCAGGACGTCGCAGTCCCGGTAGCGGCGCTTGAAGGCCAAGGTGGTCGAGGTGCGCAGGGAGTCGACGAAGTCGTTCATGAAGGTCTCGGTGGTCACGTAGAGCACCTTGCGCCGGGGGTAGTTCTCGGTGACGTAGTTCCCGATGGCGTGGAGGAGGTGGGTCTTGCCCAGTCCCGAGTCGCCGTAAATGAAGAGCGGGTTGTACGAACGACCAGGTGTTTCGGCCACGGCCTGGGCTGCCGCGTGGGCCAGCCGGTTCGAAGAAGCGGCCACGAAGGTGTCGAAGGTGAACTTCGAGTCGAGCTGGACGGCTGGGGATTCCCGTCCGCCCCGGTTGGCGCCGGGCCCGAAGCCGGTATCCATGTCGTCCCCGTGGCCGCGCCCGTTCGTCCCACCGGCGGTGGCACCGGATCCGGCCTGGTCAGAGGCGGTCGGTCGTCCCGGACCGGCCGGATCCCAGGCCCGACCCCAGGCCAGTCCGGGAACCGAATCCGGTTCCTACGGCGTCGTTCCCGGACCCGAGCAGCCCGGCGGTGTCGGAGCCAACGGACCAGCCGGAGCGGCCTCGACCACCTCGAGCCGGCAGCGCACGGGTGAACCCACCTCGTTGGCCAGCGTGTCCTCGATCATGGGCAAGTACCGCGACTCCACCCGCTCCCTGATCAGCCCGTTGGGCACGGCCAGGACGAATACCCCGTCGTGGAACTCCGTCGGCAGGATCCCGGAGAGCCAGAGTTGCCATGTGGTCTCCGAGACCTGCTCGCGCAGGGACCCTGTGCATTTCGTCCAGAGGTCTGCAGCTTGGTTCACCGTCTGTTCCGATCGCCCCTTCTCCCCCCTCGGCGTCCAGCCACTGCGTTCGGAACGAACCTCGGTACGGGTAATTGGATGAACGTACACCGCTGCACCACGATGCGACTAGAGGCGGTCCCCAAAACGCGCCTAACATGGGAGGACTCGCCGCCGGCGGCTGGATTCGACCCGAAGGCCGCGGCATGACCCTGCGACGAACACACTCCGGCCGTCTCGTCGCGAAAGGCTGATTGACGTGAAGCGCACCTACCAACCGAACACCCGGAAGCGGGCCAAGACACACGGCTTCCGCAAGCGCATGTCGACCCGCGCCGGGCGGGCGATTCTGAAGTCCCGGCGGCTCAAGGGGCGCCACCGGCTCACCGTCTGAGGGCACAGGTGCCTTCACCGACGGTCGGACGGATCACTAGCCGCGCTGCCTTCGCCGAGCTGCAGCGCTCCCGGGCGCGCGGCTCGAGCGGCTCAGTCCGGGCCGTCTTCGCCCCCGCCCCCGACCAGGTCTTCTCTGACTCGCAGGCCCCGCTTCCCGCTTCCCCAGCCCCGTGGAGGTCCTCCCCGTCGCCCTCCAGCGAGGTGTTTCCCCAGGTCGGCTTCGCAATCAGTCGCCAATGCGGCTCGGCCGTCGTGCGCAACCGCCTTCGTCGCCGGGCCCGAGCGGTTATCCGCAGCGAGGCGCAGCGGCTCCCCCGAGGCCGTTTCCTACTCCGTTTCTCCCCTGACTCGGTCTCGGCCTCCCCGGCCACTTTCCGGGCCGACGTGGCCAAGGCCATGCGCAGGGCCTCCCGTGAGCAGGCGGTTCCCGGCCGATGACCACGACTCCACCCCTATCATCGGGCCCCGCTGACGGGCCGGAGCGAGGACTTCTCAGCGGTGTCCACCGCCCGCCAGCGCCAGCCCTGGTCCCGGCGGGGTGCATTGTTCCTGCTCAAGGCCTATCAAGGCGCCGCTTCGGGCCGGGTGTCGACGTGTCGGTATTACCCGAGCTGTTCCAACTACGCCGTTGAGGCCTTCAGCGTGCACGGCTTCTGGCGGGCCTTTGGTCTGACCGGTCGGCGTCTCCTCCGTTGCCGGCCTTTCGGCCCGCACGGGATCGACCTGGTGCCCCTCCCCGACGGTGCTGTTTCGGCCGTTACCCACGAGTGCGAGGCCGGTCGGGACGCGGTCTCCACGGCGAGAGAGGTGCACCAGCCGTGCTGACCCACGCCCTGCTTGCCACGTCGAACCCGATTCAGCCGGTTCTGAACGTCTTCCACCCGCTGCTGAAGCTCTTCGGCTGGGTTCTGGCCGGTCTCTACGCCATCTGGCCGAACTACGGCTTCGCCATCGCCGGCCTGACCATCATCATCATGCTGGCGCTGACGCCGATCACCGTGAAGAGCACCCGCTCCATGATCGCCATGCAGCGACTGCAGCCGGAGCTCAAGAAGCTGCAGGCCAAGTACAAGGGCCCGGAAAACCGGGAACTGCTGAATCAGGAAATGATGAAGCTGTACAAGGAGAACGGGACGAGCCCATTCGGCGCCTGTCTGCCGCCGCTTCTCCAAATGCCGTTCCTGATTGTCCTGTATTCGCTCATCCGGGACCTCTCAAAGACGACCGCGACAAATGCTGAGTACCTCCCCTCTGGTTCGCAAATGCACCACGCGCTGGTGGCCAGCCATGGTCACATGCCGTGGTGGTTCAACATGGATTTGTCGACCTCGCCGCTGTCGGGTCACGGCTTCCCTGACATCCTTCCGTACCTGGGCCTGATAGCGATCGCAGTCTTCCTGCAGTACTTCCAAATGAAGCAGATGAACAGCCGCAATCCGCAGGCAGCGGCTGCCAATCCGCAGATGCAAACCATGCAGAAGATTTTCCCAATTGCCTTTGGTGCTATTTACCTAAAGGTGCCCGCGGGAGCAACCATTTACATGGTTGTCTCTTCTGCAATGCGGATCTTGACACAGGAGGTCATGTTCCGTTCGGGCATGGTTACCCCTGTCGCGGCCGAGCGGGAGATCGGCTCGGCGAAGGAAGAAAAGAAGGAAGAAAAAAAGGAGTTAAAACCTCCGCCGGCCGAAACCGACCAAAAAGGCATCATCGGCCACCGACGGGACCGCGCTCTCCAAGGGGACGGTGCCGCCAAAGAAGAATCCGAGCTCCGGCGCGAAGGCCAACGGCAACGGACGGAACCCCAGCCGGAAGACCACCAACGGCAAGGCTGCCCCCTCGGCTGACGAGGAGGCACAGGGACCGAAGCCTCACCCGCGTTCTCGCTCGAAACGGACGAGAAAGGCTCGATAACAACGTGGAGTGGGTAGAGGTGACGGGCAAAACCGTCGACGAGGCGACCGAACGAGCGCTTGATCAACTTGGAGTCGCACTCAGTGACGCCGAGGTGCTCGTTGTCTCCGAGCCGAAGACCGGTCTCTTCGGCCGGGTGCGGGAAGAGGCTCGCGTACGAGCCCGAGTGCGCCCGGTCGGCGCACGCCCCAAGCGAGAACGTTCGCGCCGTGCCAAGCCGAGCCGTGAGGGAGGCCAACGCTCGTCGTCGGGTTCCGGCGGCCAGTCGAGCAACAACGGACGCCGCGGTGGGAAGGGCGGAGGGTCGGGTCGGGCGGACGGCTCGAATGACCGGGACGGAGACAGCGAGAGCCCGCGGGAAGCCGTGGCGAATGTCAGCGCCGTGAGCAGCGGGGGCACGGTTTCGACACGCAGCTCCGACGAAGGCAGCGGCCCGAGTCGTGGTGGCGGCAACGGTGGGGGTAGTGGGACCGGCACGAGCCGGTCGGCCCGCCGCCGCCGCAATCGAAGCAGGGCGGGCGTCGCTGCCGGCGTTGAGGGTTCGAACGGTGCTGCCAATGGTCCGCCGCAGGAGAACCGGCCTGCGCAGAGGTCCGCTGAGGGCAAGGTAACGAAGGTAACGAAGGAGACGGTGGAGATGGCCGAAGGAATGACGCTCGAAGAGCAGGGTGAGGCCGGGAGAGTTTTCTTGGTCGGACTCCTGAGCGAGTACGGCATGGAGGGTTCGGTGGAGACCCGCCTCCTGGACGAGGAGACAGTCGAGATCGCCGCTATCGGCGAGGACCTCGGGCTGCTGGTCGGACCCCGTGGATCGACGCTGAGCGCCCTGCAGGACCTCACCCGTGCGGTGGTCCAGCGTCAGTGTCCCTCGCGGACGGACCGGATCCTGGTGGACGTGGCTGGCTATCGCGAGAAGCGCTCTGCCGCGCTCAAGCGCTTCAGCGTCCAGATCGCCGAAGAGGTGCTCTCGTCCGGACAGGAGAAGGCACTCGAGCCGATGAGTCCCGCCGATCGCAAGTCTGTGCACGACGCGATCAACGAAATGGCTGGAGTCGTGCACGCGGTCCGAGGGTGAAGACCCCAACCGTCACATCGTCATCGCCCCCGGCGGCTGACGCACCGTCGGTGCCACGCACCGACAAGGGAGGTGGCTCCCCCGCTGCCGGCGGTTCTCTCGAACGCTTCTTGGGCGAGGCGCGCCAGCTCGGCTTCCTTGGTCCAGGACCACTCGATCCACAGCTGCGCCATGCTGATGGATTCGTGGAGGTGGCGCGGCCGCTCTTCGCGAGGGCACCTCGGTTGGTGGACATGGGAGCAGGTGGTGGGCTCCCTGGTCTGGTGGTCGCCCAGCGGTGGCCCGAGGCGACCCTGGTGCTGCTCGAGGCAAACGAACGGCGCAGCGCATTTCTGAAGCGGGCAGTGGAAGGGCTGGAGCTGACCGGGCGGGTCACCGTCCTCCAGGAGCGTGCAGAGATCTGCGGTCGCAATCCGCAGTGGCGGGCGTCCTTCGATGGCGCGATCGCCCGCTCGTTCGGGCGGCCCGCGGTCTTGGCCGAGTGCACCGCTCCCCTACTCAACGTTGGCGCATGGGTGGTTGTGTCGGAGCCGCCTGCCGCCACAGCGGTTGAGACTCCCCTGGCGGGTTCCCCTCAGGGGGTGAGTGAGTCTGCTCCGCCCGAAGGGTCTCAACGAGGGGCTACCGAGCGCTGGCCCGTCTCCGGCCTCGGTCAGTTTGGGCTTGAGCCTGGAGAGCCCATCCACGCGGAGTTCGACTATCAGCTGCTGCGGCAGGTCCACGCGTGTCCGGAGCGGTTCCCACGGCGCAATGGCGTGCCGGCGAAGAAGCCGTTGTTCTGATCCTCCGATTTCGAACCCCGACAGATCCTGGGCCCCAGCATCTGTCGGCGAGTTCTCTCATCGCCCCAACCCAGGCGGTGCTCGGTCAATCCCGGTGACGTGCCTGGGGGGTTGCCTCAGCCGCAGCAGGAGTCTCAAGCCGTCCGACCCGGCTCCCCCACTGCACCGCGCTCTCTTGTCGCTGGGGGCGCCGGCCGACAGCGGCTGGCCAGGACCCTTGGCTGGACTGCCGTCCAGCAGCGCTGCGGAGGTGAAGGCCCAGGGCGGGGGGGGGGTTGGACGACCCCGCTGCGATGCCCCACACCTTTAACCCGGTTCTCTCCCGTGCGGGCGCCCCTCTCTCCGGCAGCTGACATGTCGCTGACCAAAACAGATCGACGAGGAGTCGAGGGGGAATCGGCGAGGATCGAGCAGGAAGCCGGACGTTGCGCGTCGTGCCCTTCGGGTTGCTCATGGGCTTGCCGATCAGATTTTTCCACCCCCCTTCTCTGGACCCCTCCTGGCCTGAACCTCGTGATCTCTCGCATCGGGGGGTCGGCGCCCCCCCACCGGCATGAGACGACCCTGGCGGAGGCCGAATGGAGATCAGGGTCAGATCGGCTCGATGACTCTGTTCGCCCATTCGCCGTCTTCCCCGGTGGTCGAGGCTGGCAGGGCCGTGGCTGGAACGGACTGTTCGAACAGCGCCGCCGGCCTCCGGGGTAAAGCCGGGCGGCCTCAGCGCTCGCTCTGAGAGAGAGGACTCTTCTGAATCCTGGCCGGCCGAGGCAGTTCCTCCAAGCCTGACTTCGAGCCGGCACTTGTGAGCGTGGGACCTGGGGCCCGGGCCCGGCGACCGGGAGCTTTTGGCTTGGTGGCTCGGGCTCGAACCTTGGCGACCTACCGCTTGATGCTTGCGCGCCCTGGCGGAGTGCCCGCCAGGGATTTGAGTCCGAGGCGGCACCTCGGCGCCCGAGGGCCTTGCTGGGAGCTGGCGACAGCAGGGCGCACGGGCCGACTCCTGGCAGTTGCGGCGTGGTCGGATCTTGCTGAGACTGGCGGCGGCGCGGAAGATTCTGGAATCAGGCCTGTGGCAGACCATGCGAATTCCTTCTTCTCGACCTGGTGGAGTGCTTTCTTGCATAGAAAACCCTGGTCGGGGGATGATCGGCGGGGGTCTCTGCCGGGGGGATGGGCAGGGAACGGGCCCAAGGGACGTGCCGGGAATGATGCCGGGGGGTCGGGGTGTGCGGGGAACGGTGCCGGGGAAGGCAGAGAAACCCTGCCCAGGGGGATGGGCTGTGAACGCCGCCCGGTCGCCCCCCTGGGTAACCGAACCTTCTTAGGAGGACGGGGCGGGACCCCGGGAATGGCCGCTGGGCAGCGACTCTGTCGTTGCGGGCTCAATCAAACCGATGGCAGGGGAGGTATCGGCGAGGGCAGTAGGTGGGGTTTCCCGCGGAGAGGGCTCGCCGCAGTGCTTCGGGCGACGCCATGAAGAGAAGAACGGAGCACACGACATCTGGGTGCCGGCAGATGGGGAACCGACCATGAAACGGCCCCCATGCGCCGTCTGACGGGGGCAAATGGAGTTCCGCGGAGGGCACGGCCGCGTCACGTGGGTTGAGGTGTTTCGTCGTCGAACACGCGACTTACCTGGCCAGAAGGGTCGCGACCCTCATGTTTCACGTGAAACAATGGAATGACAACGGAAGAGCGCCATCGCGAGGTCGATTTGACAACCCAATCCATGTTCCACGTGAAACGGGAAGTCTTGACCTCCGTCCGTGATCAGGCCAGGATAGGCCTCGTGCCCGTGCGACCTGGAGAGTTCGCCTAATGCGCATCCGGCGCCGGGATCGAGACATCTTCCAGGGAAGTCCGCCAAATCCCCCTCCGCCGGAACGCGAAGGTCCGACATCGACCGAACCGGTCAGGAATGTCGTGGAGGAACCAGATCCAGGTGAACGTCCAGGCCCCCAGAGTGAAGCGGTCGTCTCCCGCGCCTCTCGCGCTGATGAGAACCGGAGTTATTCGGGGTCCGTGGGCGATGTGACACCGGAGCCCTGGGACCAGGAAAGCCATCAGGCGAGCGAGTCTGCGGCTGCTGCACCATTGATGCAGCCATCGGCGGGCGATGAGCCCGAAACCCCAGCTCAGGCGCCAGGAGAATTGTCGGCCCAATTGGCCGAGGGAACCCGGGAATCCGGAGGACGCAGCCGGCGGGGGAGCGGCACACATTTCATCGTCGGTGGTGGAAAGTGTCGCCCAATTACCCGAGGTGCCCAATGAACAGGTAGTTTCCACACCAACCCCCGGTGATCAGCCACTGGAGCCAAAGGCGGACAAGACGGACACGGCGGAAGCCGTGGTGCCGCCAGAACCCGTCGAGGTCGAGGCGGTCGCCGAAGTACCGGAATCAGGTCCCGTCATGCGCCCACCCACCATCTCGGACGATGCCAGCCAGCTGCTCAACGGCACCAAGCCCGATGCCCGTGAGCTTCCCCGGATCATCGCCATCGCCAACCAGAAGGGTGGTGTGGGCAAGACCACCACGACCGTGAACCTGGGAGCCGCTCTGGCGGAGATGGGGTATCGGGTGCTGGTCATCGACCTTGACCCACAGGGCAATGCCACCACGGGACTGGGCGTGGAAGCTCGCAACTTCGAGTTCTCCATGTACGACGTGATCATGCGGGACCAGCCGCTGGAGGATTGCATCGAGCCGACCAGCGTGAAGAATCTCTTCGTTGCCCCGGCCACCATCGACCTGGCGGGCATTGAGATTGAGCTCGTGCCAGCCTTCAGCCGAGAACTGAAGTTGAAGCGAGCCATCGATACCGTGGTGGACGACTTCGACTTCGTCCTTATTGACTGCCCACCTTCGCTCGGTCTCATCACAGTGAACGGTCTGGCGGCGGCGGACGAAGTTCTGGTTCCGATCCAGTGCGAGTACTACGCCCTGGAGGGTCTGAGCCAACTCCTCCGCAATGTCAAGCTTGTCTCGAGCAACCTGAACGAGACGCTCGAGGTGAGCACCATTGTGCTGACCATGTTCGACTCGAGGACCCGACTTTCCGTCGATGTGGCCAACGAGGTGCGGGAGCACTTCGGGGAGCGGGTGTGCCACATCGTGATCCCGAGGACGGTGCGCCTCTCGGAGGCACCCTCGTTCGGGCAACCGATCACCGTTTTCGATCCCGCCTCGCGAGGCGCTGTCGCCTATCGCGAGCTGGCCAAGGAGGTGAGCAATGGCGCGCCGCAGCGGACTCGGTAAGGGACTGAGCGCCCTGATTCCGAGCGAGGCAACGGGGGAGACCGACTCGCTGTTGCGGGTCGTCCCCATCTCGCATATTCGGCCCAACACCTTCCAGCCTCGAAGTCATTTCGACGAAGAGTCGCTCGCTTCGCTGGCCGCCTCCATCAAGGAGGTTGGCTTGCTCCAGCCGGTGCTGGTCCGCGAACTGGTCGACGAGTCGGAGAGCTACGAGCTCATTGCGGGGGAGCGGCGCTGGCGTGCCGCCCGCCGGGCCGGGCTGCAGACCATCCCCGTCCTCGTCCAACAGGCGGCGGACGACCGGTCAAGTCTCGAGCAGGCCCTGGTCGAGAACCTCCACCGAGACGACCTCAACGCCCTCGAGGAGGCTGCGGCCTACCAGCAGTTGATCGACGAGTTCGGACTCACCCACGAGCAGGTGGCCACGCGCATGGGCAAGGGCCGGGCCACGGTCACCAACACGCTGCGGCTTTTGCAACTCCCGACAGGGGCGCAGCGGGCTCTGGCCGAGCGGACCATCTCGGCCGGCCATGCCCGCGCTCTTCTCGGGACGCCGGACCGGGCCCTCCAAGAGCGACTCGTCGAGCGCATCGTCGAGCAGGGGTTGACGGTTCGGGCAGTCGAGGATCTGGTCCGAACCGGTGGTGCCGAGTTGCGTGTCGTGCCGCCCGTGCCGGAGGCCGAGGGCGACGAGATTGAGCCCGAAGCCGGTACGACTCCGAGTACTACCGATCCGGGCATTCGCCGCGTCCCGGTGCGCAAGCTTCCCGAGCCTGGGGTTCTGGAGCTCGAGGAGCTCCTCTCGACCTACCTCAACACCCGGGTCAAGGTGGATATCCAGAACCGCAGGGGTCGACTGGTGGTCGAGTTTGCCACCCTCGAGGACCTCGAGCGGATCTATCGGGCCATGGTCGGTGACGGCGGCGTCGCGTAGTTCACGCAACTGTCAAGGGTCGGTTCAGCTTCATCCACAACCTGTGCATGATGTTGTGGATTGTCACCCCGTTCATCTCACGGAGGGTTTGATCGCGTAACCGTCGCCCGGGGTCGCCGAGCCGTCAGGCGAGCGTGATTACGGGTAATCAATCCCAGGAAACGTCGGCCCAACGGCCCAGTGCGGCCGAGAGAGCCGCGGCCAGAGACGAGGCCCGCTCGACGACCGTGCTGGCCGGACCAAGCTCAACCACTACGGCAGGCATCCGGGTCTCACGCAGGATCGGCACCGACATCCCGAGCACCCCACCGTTCTCGATGCCCAGGGCCTCGGGCACGTCACCTTGGACCATCTCGGCCAGCCGGCGTCCACCGGGGGACTCGTCGTGCGTACCGGCCCAGAACGCCGTCCGACACGACGAGGTCGAGGGATTGAGCCTCAACCCGACGAAGACGTCGACGGCCAGTTCGTTGGCCTCGCGGGCCTGGACGGCGTCGTCGGGATGGTGCAGCTCGGTGACCCGGATGCCGGAAAAGGTCAGGCGCCGGCGCAGCGCACCCGTCACGCTGCCCAATCCCCCCGTCTCGCCGACCGCGATGTGTCGACCGCTGCAGGGTCGGTGGGGCGCTGCGCAGGGCGGCCCGGGCCCGCACGGCGGAGACCAGCTCGGGATCATGGTGCCGGCTCTCGAGTCGGAGCAGCTCACGCAGGGTGGCGCCCCCGACAATCCCGTCGACGGGCAGGCCGGCGTTGCGTTGGAACTCGCCGAGGGCGCGCGCCGTGTCGTCGCCGAAGATGCCGTCGACGCGCCCGGTGTCGAACCCGAGCGTGCACAGGCGCTGTTGGAGATCCGCCACGTCGTCACCCCGCAGCATGGGAGTCCGGCGGTACAAGAAGCGGTCACCCACCCGGAATCCGGCCTCGACCAGGGTCTGCCACGTCTGGAGGCCGCAGACCCCGTCGACGCGCAGGCCACGCAGGCGTTGAAAGGCTTGGACGGCGGCGCGGGTGCCGGGGCCGAAGAGCCCGTCCGCATCGACGGGCACGCCCGGCAAAACGGCGGCCAAGCGGTGCTGTACGTCGGAGACCGCTTCGCCGTGGTCCCCGATCGCCAGCGGGAGGCCTACAGGTAGGCCGAGATCTCTTCGAGCAGGGCGCCCTTCGGCTTCGCCCCGATCAGGCGGACCTGGGGCTCGCCGTCCTTGAACAGGATCAGCGTCGGAATGCTCATCACCTCGAAACGACGGGTCACGTCGAGGTTGTCGTCGATGTTGAGCTTGACGATACGGATCTTGCCCGCCTGCTCCTCCGCGATCTCCTCCAACACCGGGGAGATCATCTTGCACGGGCCACACCATTCCGCCCAGAAGTCCACCAGAACGGGGACATCCGAACTCTTGACATGCTCGTCAAACGTAGCGTCGGTGACGGGCTTCGATCTTCTCGCTCATGGCATCTCCTTGATCGACGTGTCCAACACTGGTGGGTCGTGATCTTGTTCCCGATGGGGCCGCTCGGTGCGGCTGACCTGGGCTTTGCGGCTGTCGGTGTCGCTCGGCGGCTACTTGCCCCTGCTCTCGAGCCAGCGCTCGGCGTCGATGGCGGCCATGCAGCCCGACCCGGCCGACGTGATGGCCTGACGGTAGTAGTCGTCCTGGACGTCGCCGCAGGCGAAGACGCCGTCGACGCTGGTCCGGGTGGTGCCGTCGAACGTCTTGACGTAGCTGTTCTCGGCCAGCTCGAGCTGGCCCTTGAAGAGCGACGAGTTCGGCTCGTGGCCGATGGCGACGAAGAGGCCGGTGGCGTCGAGCTCGGACTCGTCGCCGGTGACGGTGTCGCGCACCTTGAGGCCGCTCACCTTGGTGTCGCCGACGATGTCGGTGACCACGGTGTTCCACAGGAACTCGACCTTGGGGTTGGCCTTGGCCCGCTCCTGCATGATCTTGGAGGCCCGGAGCTCCTCGCGGCGGTGGACGAGGGTGACCTTCTCGGCGAAGCGGGAGAGGAAGTTGGCCTCTTCGAGGGCCGAGTCGCCGCCGCCGACGACGGCGATGTTGTGTCCGCGGAAGAAGAAGCCGTCACAGGTGGCGCAGGTCGAGACGCCGTAGCCGAGGAGCCGATCCTCGTTGGGGATGCCGAGCATGAGGGACCGGGCGCCGGTGGCGACGATCAGCGTGTCGGACGTGACCGTCGGCTGGTCGGCTTCGGGGTCGCCGACCCAGACCTCGAAGGGCCAGGTGGCCAGGTCGACCTTGCTGACCTTGGCCGTGCGCAGCTCGGCGTCGAAGCGCTGGGCCTGGGCCCGCATGACGCCCATGAGCTCGGGGCCCATGATGCCGTCGACGAAGCCGGGGTAGTTCTCGACGTCGGTCGTCAGCATGAGCTGGCCGCCCGGCTGGTCGCTGGTGGACGACGGCTCGCCCTCGATGACCAGCGGCTCGAGCTGGGCCCGGGCCGTGTAGAGGGCGGCGGTCAGGCCCGGCGGGCCCGCTGCCGATGATGACGACCTTGCGATGCTCGGGAGCCGGGGCCACGTCAGGCCTCGGGGGGAAGGCCGCGGCGCGAGTAGATGAAGGCGCCGATGCCGCTGAAGAGCAGGCCCAGGACGATGTACGAACCCCAGATGCGGTGGCCGGCGATCGTGGTCAGCCGGATGAACATGATGCAGAAGAGGATCAGCGCCGTGATGCCGATGACGGCGATGATGACGCCGAAGACGATGGCCCGGGCGGCCACGATGGCGGGCCGTACGGCCTTGTCGTTGACCGCGGCGACGACCGTGTCGATGGTGTCGAGTGCCCGCGCCGAGAGGGCGTCTCCGATGTCGTTCTCTGCCACGGGCGAGAGACTACCCGGCGCTCCCGCCAGCCTGTCCTGGGATGATGTAGCAGACGCCCACCGTGTTCGGGCCGGCGTGCGTGCCGACGACCGGGCCGAGCTCGGTGGCCAGGAGGGGGTGCTCGGTGGCGATGCCCTCGAGGCCCTTCACGACGTCGGCGAAGTCGTCGCAGGCGCCATCGGCCACGGCGATGCGCTCGAGCGGGGCGTCGGCCTCGACCTTGTTGCGCATGTAGGTCGAGCGCACGGGCCCGGGTCCGCTGCTTGGACTCCTCGGCCACCTCGCCGTCCTTGAGCTGGATCACGGGCTTGATGTTGAGTATCGAGCCGAGCAGGGCCTGGGCCCCGCCGATGCGACCACCGCGCTGGAGGTGCTCGAGCCCGCCGATCACGCCGTAGATGCGGGTGCGGGGGATGCGGTCCTCGGTGGCTGCGACGAGGTCGTCGAGGCCCTTGCCGGCGGCCGCATCCTCGGCGGCGGCGATGACGAGCAGGCCCTGGCCCATGGTGAGCGAGTAGGTGTCGACGACCCGGACGGGGATGCCCTCGTAGGTGTCGGCCGCCGTCTTGGCCGAGGCGTACGTGCCGGACACCTTCGACGAGATGGTGAGGCACAGGACGGCGTCGGCGCCCTCGTCGGCCGCCTGCTGGTAGGCGGCCTGGAACGAGCCGGGGGATGGGGCCGCGGTCTCGGGCAGCGTGGTCATGGAGCGGCAGCGCTCCCAGAACTCGGCCGGCGTCAGTTGACGCCGATCCTCGAGCTCCTCCTCGCCGAATCGGATGGTGAGAGGCACGACGCCGACGTTGAGCTCTTTGACGAGCTGGTCCGTCAGGTCGCAGGCACTGTCGGTGACGATGTGGACGCCGGGCACGTACGGAGTCTGCCACGGGGGCGGTCGGAGCTCGGTTCCGACGGCTTCAGGCGGCTCCGCCGACGGGAGGGACGGTGATGGGGCGGACGGGACCGACACGCGGAGCGGGGTTGTCCGGGCGTTGCCTGGCGGGCGTGGTTGTGGCCTGGTCCCGACGGTCCCGGCCCTGGTCCCGGGCCCGGGCCCAGGTCGGCCGGGGCGGGTGGCCGGGGCCACGGGGCGGCCGTCCCGGACCCCCGGCGTGCCTCGGCCCGTTGTCCGAGCCAGATCACCATGGCGCCGAAGGTGAGGGCCCCGGCGACGACCGCTCCGCCGACACGGGCCAGCAGCCCCGCCGGGGTGGTCGAGCCGGAGAGGTTCGAGATGACCAGGACGACGACGGCCATCGGGATGCAGGCGATGACCACTCGCCACAGGGGAGCCCAGGTTTCACGAGGAGCCAGCCGCCCGAACCAGAGGTGGAACACGGCGAGGGCGGCCACGGCGGCGACGGTGTAGGCGATCGAGAGCGAGAGGGCGAGGCCGCGCACGCCCAACGTGTGGACCAGCAGGAGGGCCAGCGCGATGTTGATGCCGTTCTCGACCAGGTAGAGGTAGAAGGCGACCCGGGTGCGCTGCATCGACTGGAGCACACGGACCAGGTAGAGGTACGTGCAGAAGCCGGGCAGGCCCAGGGCGAACATGGCCAGGGCTTCGCCGGTGGTGGCGGTCTGGGACGCGGTGCTGTGGCCGTATCCCTGGAGGAGGGCGACCGCAGGACGGGCCAACAGGAGCATGCCGACGGCGGCCGGGACGATCAGGACGAGCACCGCCCTGAGCCCGCCAGCTCATGCGATGCAGGAAGGCGTTGTTGTCCCCCGTCGACCATCGCTGGGACAGGTCCGGTGTGACGACGGACATGACGGTGACCGCGACGATGCCGTAGGGGAGTTGGAAGAAGGCGTACGCGTACGTATACGAGGACACCGGGTCGGGACCGGGCACGCTGCCGGCCAGCACGGTGACGACGAAGAGAGCGATCTGGTTGGCCAGCACGAAACCGAAGGTCCAGGCCCCGAGGCGGACGACGGCCTGCAGCGCGTCGTCACGTGGGTTCCAGCGCCAGCGCAGCAGTCCGAGGTCGGCCCGCCGCAGGCTCGGGATGAGGGCCAGCCCTTGGAGCACCACGCCGAGCGAGGTGCCGAGGCCGAGCAGCACAAGCTGGGAATGGTGGGCCTCGACGCTGGCCAGGTCGGCCCCGCGTCCGGCCCAGAGCCCGAACCAGACCAGGATGCCGATGCAGACGAAGTTGTTGACGATCGGCGCCCAGGCGACTGCGACGAAGCGGCGGCGGGTGTTGAGCAGCGCGGCGGCGAGGGCGAAGAGCCCGTAGGCGGCGATCTGGATGACGAACCAGCGCAGGAAGGTGGTGGCGACCTGGCGCTCGAGGACGAGGTGCTCGAGCTGGAGGCGCTTGGCGTGGGGGTCGTCCGTCGTCAGGGCGGTGATGAGGTAGGGCGCGGCGATCGAGCGCCGCCAACGACGTCACGACCAGCACGACGACGGACACCGTGATGACGGCACGAGATGGAGTCGAAGGCCTCGCGCTCCTCCTTGTTGGCCAGGCGGTCGACGAAGACGGGAATGAACGTGGCCGAGAGGACGCCGCCGAGGACGACGTCGTAGAGCATGTTCGGCGTGGTGTTGGCCAGGTTGTAGGAGTCGGCCAGCGAGATCTGCCCAAGCGCCCACGCCAGGGCGACCAGCCGGAGCAGTCCGGTGACGCGGGAGACCCCGGTGCCGACGGCGACGTAGGCCGCTGCGGTCCGGAGGGGGAGGGTTCTGGCGCGCCGGGGAGCGGCCACGGTCAGCGGGCCGCCCGTGGGCGTTGCCGGCGCGACCGGCGCCACGTCCGGGCCCACCAGACCAGGAGGACGGCGCCCGCCAGCACGGTCAGGGCCACGCCGACGAAGGAGATGGCCGTCGAGTGGACGGTCAGGACGGTGCGGGCAATGACCAGCTGGCCGTCGGGGGTGCGCAGCGTCACGTCGATGGGGAGACGGTCACCCGAGCCCCGGGCCTGGGCCAGGAAGCGGATCGAGGTCGTCGGGCGGTCGAGCGTCAGCTTCTGGGAGTTCCCGTTCGGAAACGTGAACTTGTCGCTGGCCAAGGAGATGACCACGTCGACCGGGTACGGGCGCGCTGGAGAGCACGGTGATGGGAATGTTGGCCCGCCGGGACGTCAGCGTGACGGTGTGCTCGCTGGCCAGCGTGACCTTGTCGGTCTCGGAGGCGAACGCCCGCGAGTAGGCGTTGAGCGCGACCGTTCGGCCGAACGACGTCAGCGAGCGGTCTTCGGTGGCGAGGAGATGTGTCGGACAGAGTCGCCAACTCGGCCGGGTGGCCCCGGACGGCGTCGTCGAAGGAGCCGAGTTGTTGGCGGTCGGTGGCGATCTTGTCGGCCGACGCGGTGGAGATGCCCCGACTGGCCGGACCCGACTGCAGGTGGCGGACGGACGGTTCCTGGTTGCCGCCGGCGGGCACCTGGGCCATGAGCTGGGTCAGGGTGACCGGCGCCAGGGCCGGGTTGGCGGAGAGCCCGTCGAGGAGGGTCTCGAGAAAGGCGCCGGAGGGCTCCCAGCCGACTGGTGGATCCACGACGACGCCCCGGGCGTCGGTCAGGGAGGCGTTCTCGAAGTGGACGAAGGAGAGGCTGGCCAGCAGCTGCTCGGCGCCGAGCACCGGGTCGTCCGGTTGGGCGGTGAAACGTGCGCTCAGGGTCGCATTGGCGCCGACGGCCGGGATCGTCGCCCCGTGCCCGAGGTCCAGGGTGAAGGGCTGGGCGAAGGTCAGGTTGCTCACCCCGGCCGAGGCCAGGTCGTCACCGTTGAGGACCAGTGCGTTGGAACCGGCCACCTGGACGCCTGTGGCCAGGTTGGCCCCGTCGCCCTGGGTGAACGACGAGACGGTGTCGACCCATGGGCCGCCCGACGGTTTGAGGCCGGCCGCGTGCAGGATGGCGTCGCCCCGCTCGACCTGCAGCTGGATCTCCCCCGTCAGCCCCGCCTCCGAGAGCGACGCCACGTTGACGGGGACGTAGGGCTGGTCCAGCACCTCGTCGGCGTCGAGCGCCGCCAGCTCGGCCACGGCGTGCGGGCCGCCTTTCGGTCGTTGCGCGAGAACCTGCTCCACCACGGTCGGGCTGACGGCGATCGTCGTCGGCACCTCGTGGTAGTCGGTCAACGCGGTCGCCGTGGCGGCGAGCCCGTTGGAGCTGACCGGCACGATCACGCCGACCCGGAGCGCCAGCGGTCCGGCCCCGGCGTTGGCCGGCGGCTCCTGATACGTGAGGAAGGTGGTGAAGCGGGCCACGGGGGTCGAGTCGCCCTGGCGTTCCAGCGCGACCGACACCGGGTACACGTCGGGACAGATGCCGACGTCGGGGGTGCAGCCGAGCGTCAGTGTCTCGCTCGTGCCCGTGCAGGCGCCCGGTGCCGGTGGTCGGCGGCGGTGGCGTCAGCGTTGGGTACGACGGTCACGCACGAGCCGGCGCTCAGGGCCCCGTCGGTCCCCGCCGTGACGGCGACGTCGGTCTCGCGAAGGAGCACCGAACCCTGCGGCGTCGCGTTCAGGGATTGCTGCAGCTGTGAGTCGTCGTCGAGACGGCCGTAGAAGGTCAGGCTGACGTGCAACCCGGTGGCGGCGCCGACACTCGGGCTGACCCCGAGGGCCAGCGAGAACCAGGGCTGGGCGGGCGTGACGAAGGACGTCTGCGAGACCAGGGTCAGGGGGGGCGCCGGCTGCGCCGTGACGACGGTCGCCCCGGCGACGCCAGCGGCGCCGCCAACGGGGAGGAATGAGGGCCGCAGCCACGGCGAGCGTGCAGAGGGCGGTCCTGGCCCAATGTGACAGCACAGGGAGAGGCTAGAGGGCGCACTACCGTATGCGGGTGCAGTCCACGTCGGTCCCTGAGCGTTTTCGGCCCTACGTCGAGGCGACCGATGAGCTGGCGCGCCGCTTCACGGAGGCAGGTCGCGCCCTCTATCTGGTGGGTGGTTCGGTCCGCGACGCCCTGCTGCCCGGCACAGCCACGGACGAGTCCGACATCGACCTCACGACGGACGCCCGTCCAGACGAGATCGAGCGGATCGTGCGCGGCTGGGCCGACGACGTCTGGACGCAGGGGGCGCGCTTCGGGACCATCGGATGCCGGAAGGACGGTCGGGTCTACGAGATCACGACGCACCGGGCCGAGGTCTACGTCCCCGAGTCGCGCAAGCCCGAAGTCACCTACGGCGACGACATCGAGCTCGATCTGTCCCGTCGCGACTTCACCGTCAACGCACTGGCCCTGCGCCTGCCCGACATGGAGCTGATCGACCCCTTCGACGGCCTGGGCGACCTGGCCGCCGGCCGTCTGCGCACGCCCCTCGACCCCGAGATCTCGTTCGGCGACGATCCGCTGCGCATGCTGCGGGCCGCCCGTTTCGCCGCCCGCTTCTCCCTCGAACCCGACCCCGCGCTCGTGGCCGCCGTCACGGCGATGCACGGACGGCTGTCCATCGTGTCGGCCGAGCGCATCCGCGACGAGCTCGACAAGATGCTCCTCGTCGATGTTCCTTCCCAGGCGCTCTGGTTCGTGGTGCGCACCGGCCTGGCCGGCGAGTTCCTCCCCGAGCTCCCGGGCCTCGCGCTCGAGCAAGATCCGATCCACCGCCACAAGGACGTCTTGGCCCACACGCTTGCCGTGGTCGACAAGACGTCGCGGAACCGGCTGTTGCGCCTGGCCGCGCTCTTCCACGACGTCGGCAAGCCCAAGACGCGGGCCATCACCGACGGCGGCGTGAGCTTCCACCACCACGAAGTGGTCGGGGCGCGCATGACCCGGGTGCGCATGGAGGCGTTGCGTTATCCGGCGGCCGACACCGACACCGTGGTGCGCCTGGTCGAGTTGCACCTGCGCTTCCACACCTACCGGCTCGGCTGGACCGACAAGGCCGTCCGCCGCTACGTCCGCGACGCCGGCCCGCACCTCGACATGCTCAACGAGCTGACGCGCTGCGACTGCACGACACGGAACGCGTCGAAGGCCAAGGCGCTGGCCCGGAGGATGGACGAGCTGGAGGACCGGATCGCCGTACTCCGCGAGCAGGAGGAGCTTGATGCTCTTCGGCCCGATCTGACCGGGAATCAGGTGATGGACCTCCTCGGGATCGGCCCCAGCCCGGCGGTGGGTAAGGCGCTGGCGTTCCTCATGGAGCTGCGGCTCGACGAGGGACCCCTGGGCGAGGAGGCGGCCTCGGCGCGGCTGCTGGCCTGGTGGGCCGAGCAGTCCTGAGCATGGAGGGCTACCCTCGGTCCTCCATGACGAGGATCAATGCACCGCAGTCCGGCATGGGGGAGCACATCGATTGGGCGCTGCTCCGGCCCGAGATGGCGGCTGGGATGGGCAAGCTGTCGGCGGCGGTCTACGGCAACTCGCAGCTCTCCGTGCGCGAGCGCGAGTCGGCCCGCTGGACCATCGCGCTCGATCAACGACTGCGCCGTGTGCCGCGACACCCGGGCCCGCGACGGCGAATCGGTCGGTGCGAGCGAGCCCTTCTACGCCGAGGTGACCGACTGGCGTGCCGCGACCGGCCTCAGCGACCGCGAACGCCTGGCGGCGGAGTTCGCCGAGCGTTTCGCGCTCGACCACCTGGCCATGGACGACGAGTTCTGGGGCCGCCTGCACGCCGCCTTTTCCGAGGAGGAGCTGGCGGACCTCACCATCTGCTGCGGTTGTTTCCTCGGCATGGGTCGCACCATGGCCGTCGTCGGCGTGCGCGCACCCGACGAGCGCATCCTGGTCTGACGCCCGACGCGGACGCTCGGCACTCTGTCGACACCCGCCCTCAGGCTTCGGGTCAATCAGTCGGTCGGCCAGGTCTCCTGGGTCTCTCCGGCGGCGAATTCCTCGACGAGGACATGCGCGATGTCGTCGTGGTATTGCACCGGCGGCGACTTCATGAAGTAGGCCGACGGGCCGAGCAACGGGCCGCCGATGCCACGATCGAGTGCGAGCTTGGCGCAGCGGACGGCGTCGATGATGACACCAGCCGAGTTGGGTGAGTCCCACACTTCGAGCTTGAGCTCGAGGTTCAGGGGCACGTCACCGAAGTTACGTCCCTCCATGCGGATGTACGCCCACTTCCGGTCCTTCAACCACGGCACGTGGTCGGAAGGGCCGACGTGGACGTCGTCGGCGTCGAGGACGTTGTCCTCGAGCTGACTCGTCACGGCCTGGGTCTTCGAGATCTTCTTGGATTCCAGTCGTTCGCGCTCGAGCATGTTCTTGAAGTCCATGTTCCCGCCGAAGTTGAGCTGGTACGTGTGGTCGAGAGCCAGGCCCCGGTCCTCGAAGAGCCGGGTCAGGATGCGGTGGACGATGGTCGAGCCGACCTGGCTCTTGATGTCGTCGCCCACGATCGGCACACCGGCGTCGCGGAACTTGCGCGCCCACTCGGGGTCCGACGCGATGAAGACCGGGATGGCGTTGACGAAGGCCACGCCGGCGTCAAGGCAGGCCTGCGCGTAGTGGCGCTGCGCCTGCTCGGAGCCGACCGGGAGGTACGAGACGAGGACGTCGGCCTTGGCGTCGCGCAGGGCCTGGGCCACGTCAACCGGCTCTGCGGGTGACTCCTCGACCAACTCCTTGTAGTACTTGCCGAGTCCGTCGAACGTGGGTCCACGAAGGACGGTGACCCCGATCTCCCCCACCTCGGCGAAGCGGACGGTGTTGTTCAGTCCTGCATGGATCGCCTTGCTCAGGTCGGTGCCCACCTTGGTCTGATCCACGTCGAAGGCGACGACGGGGACCAGGTCGCGCACGTGGTAGCCACCGAGCTCCACGTGCATGAGGCCCGGGACGACGTCGTCGGGCTCCGCATCGCGGTAGTAGGTGATCCCCTGGATGAGTGAGCTGGCGCAGTTGCCGACGCCGGCGATCGCAAGGCGGATGGGACTGTGCATCTGTATCTCCTTCGTGGTCAAGGTGTGATGCTCGGCGCCGGTTCGGCGTCGCTGACGAGAGCGGCGCGTTCGGACGCGATCAGGTGATCGAGCCAGCTGATGTCGCGGGCGACGCCGTCAGCGGTGTGCTGTACGACGGAGCGGGCATAGACGTCGAGGTCGGCTCGGGCGGATTCGGCCTCGCCCAGGCGCTGGACGAGCAGGGCGCGCCGGCGTTCGAGGAGCGTAAGGCGGGCCTGGGGGGCGAGATGCCGGGCAAAGGCCAGGCGCAGGCTGAAGCTGCGGTCGTCGGCGGTGGCACCGCCCTCGGCGAGCAGTTCGGCGAAGAGGCGCCGGCCCTCGTCGGTGATCCGGTACACCTTCTTGCCCCGACGGGCCCGTGTCGGGGCGTGGCGACGGGAGCGCAGCACGGCCAGCTCTCCGCTGAGGGAGCCGGTGGGGGGCGCCGCGTGGGTGCTCGCCGGCGAGGGCGTACCGGCGGACGCATCGGTGGCGACCACGGCGCCCGCCTTCTCGAGGCGGGTCAGGGCCGGGTAGATCGACCCGAACGAGACGTTCGCCAGCAACCCCAGGTGCTCCCGCAGGAGCCTGCGGATTTCGTACCCGTGGAGGTCACGCTCTTCGAGGAGGCCGAGGATGGCCAGATCCAACATTGCGTTCCACTATATCGTTTCGATATAGCGCCATTCAAACATTGGTCACGGAAACGTCGCGTGGGCTTGGGAATTGACGTCTCCGTGCGGATCGATTCCAGGCACGGGGAGTAGCCTGACCCCCATGTCCGTCACGTCGGAACCGCGGTCCTCCTCGCGAGCCGTGAGCCCGGACGTCACGGCCCAGGTCGAGTACCGGATCGTGCGCAACGGGCTGGTCCGTGAGGTCGAGAGCGGGCCGCGTCCAGAAGATCGACGTCTGCGATGCCCACCCCGAACTCCTGCGGGCCGCCCGGAACGTGGGTCGGCCCACCAAGGACGTCTGCCCGATCTGCGACGACGGCCGTCTGGTCACCGTCACCTTCGTCTTCGGGGCCAAGCTGCCTCCCGGGGGCCGTTGTCCAGGAACGGTCGCCGAGCTGAAGGCCCTGTGCCGGCGGCCCGAACCCGTGCTCTGTTACGAGGTTGAGGTCTGCCCCTCGTGCGCCTGGCACCACCTCATGCGGAAGTACCCCGCCGGCGGGCCCACCAAGGGTCGCAAGAAGGCGGCGCCCACCCGGTGAGCGACGCCCGCGTCACCGTTCCATCACTCAGGGAGCGGAAGCGACGCAACGGCGGCGTGCCGATCGTGATGGTGACGGCGTACGACGAGCCGTCCGCGCGCATCGTCTCGGAGGCCGGCGTCGACATCATCCTCGTCGGGGACTCGGTGGCCAACGCCGTGCTGGGCTTCGACGACACGCTCCACGTCGACATCGACGTGATGGCCCATCACACCGCCGCGGTCGCCCGGGCCAAGCCCCACAGCCTGATCCTGGGCGACATGCCCTGGATGAGCTACCACCTGTCGCCCGACGAGGCGGTCCGCAATGCGGCCACCCTCGTGCGGGCGGGCGCCCAGGCAGTCAAGCTCGAAGGGGGGCGGGCCCGGCTCGAAGTCGTCGAGGCCATCGTCCGGGCCGAGATCCCCGTGATGGGCCACCTCGGCCTCACCCCGCAGTCCGTGCTGGCCATGGGCGGCTTCCGGGTCCAGGGCAAGAGCGTCGACGCCGCCAGCGCCCTGCTCGATGCGGCTAAGGCGCTGGCTGCGGCCGGCTGCTTCGGATTCGTGATCGAGGGCGTGCCCGACGTGGTGGGTGCCGCCGTCACCGAGGCGATCGACGTCCCGACCATCGGTATCGGGGCTGGCCCGGCCTGTGACGGCCAGGTCCTGGTCTTCCACGACCTGCTCGGTCTGGGCAAGCGGAAGCCGCCCAAATTCGTGCGCCAGTACGCCGACGTCGGCCGCATCGCCACCGAAGCCATTGCGGCCTTCGCCGACGACGTCCGCAACGGCGGCTTCCCAGGTGATGCCGAGACCTATCACGCCCCGGAGGGCCTGGGCGAAGCTCTGAGCTGATCCCGGCTAGCATGGCTAGCCACAACAAACCCTGCTCCTGACCGCCAGGAGCCCGGGCGAGCAGCCCGGTCCAGAGGGAGGTACGCCGCCTATGCGGCCCTACGAAGTCATGGCCATCTTTGAGGCCACCACCGAGCCCGGTCTCATTCAGAGCGTCCTCGACCACGCGCTCGAGGTGATTCGCTCGACCGGGGGCAACCCCGGTGCGATCGACCGTTGGGGGAAGCGTTCCTTCGCCTACGAGGTCAACCACAAGCGCGAGGGTTACTACGTCGTGGTGGAATTCACGGCGGAACCCGAGACGGTGGCTGCGCTCGACCGCATGCTGACGCTGGCCGACGAGGTCGTGCGCCACAAGGTGGTGCGGCTGCCGGACTCGAAGCTGACGGCGGCCGCCGAGCCGGCCGCGAGCTAGACGAGCCGACGGAGGAGCAGACATGCCAGACAACAGCATCACGCTGGTGGGAAACATCACCCGCGATCCCGAGCTTCGCTTCACCAACACCGGACAGGCCAACGTCACGTTCGGTCTGGCGGTCAACCGCCGCTGGCAGAACCGCCAGACCCAGGAGTGGGAAGAGGCCACCTCGTTCTTCGACGTGGTTTGTTGGCGCGAGATGGCGGAGAACGTGAGCGAGTCGCTCACCCGCGGCTCCCGGGTCATCGTCAACGGCCGGCTCGAGCAGCGGAGCTGGGAGACCCAGGACGGCGACAAGCGGTCCAAGGTCGAGGTCGTGGCCGACGAGATCGGCCCGTCCCTGCGCTGGGCGACCGCCGCGGTGACGAAGAACGAGCGCCGGGGGCCCGGTGAGTTCTCACGCGGCGGCGGTGGCGGAAACAGGCAGGCAGCGCCGGCGCCGGCGCCGGCGCGCACAGCCAGCGACGGCAGATACAGGTGGCGGCTACGGATTCGATGAGGAGCCCTTCTAATGGCACGGAACAACCAACGCGGTGGGACGGCTTCACGCCGGGCTCCCAAGGACCTCGGCCGCAGGGTCAAGAAGAAGCCCTGCGCGCTGTGCCGCGACAAGGTCGAGTGGGTCGACTACAAGGACGTCCCCATGCTGCGCAAGTACATGAGCGACCGGGGCAAGATCCGCTCGCGCCGGGTGACCGGCAACTGCGCCCAGCACCAGCGGGCATTGGCCCAGGCCATCAAGACGGCGCGTGAGCTGGTGCTGCTGCCTTACACCCAGCGGACCGTGACGGAGCGTCCCGGAGGCCGAGGTGGTCGCGATCGCGGCGAGCGCACGCTCGGCGACGTGCAGGGCGATGGCCGTCCGCCGCGGCGTTCTGACGGCGACCGCCCGGACCGTGGTTCGGACCGCGGATCAGAGGGCGACCGCGACGGTGCCGGCAGTGCAGGGACGGGCGGCGCAGGCGCGGGCGGCTCGGCGACGGGCGGCGGAGGCGCAAGCGCTGGCGGCGCGGCGAACGGAAGCAGTGCGAGCGGCGACGGGACCGAGACTGTCGGCGAGGCGGAGCTGGACGGGGACGTTCTGGCCTCGCTGGACACCGACATCGCGGCCGAGGCCGAGGAAGCCCAGGCTGACGCATGAAAGTCCTGCTCCGAGACGACGTCGCCGGTGTCGGGCGGCGAGGCGACATCGTGAAGGTCGCCGGCGGCTTCGCCCGCAACTTCCTCCTCCCCGAGGGCCGGGCCATCGTGGCCAGCGACGGGATCGACGGCCAGGCCCAGCAGATGCGGCGTGGTCGTGACCTGCGGGAAGCCCAGGACCGCACCGCGGCCGAGGCCCAGGCCACCATCCTGGCTGGCGCGGTGATCCCGATGTCGGCGCGGGCTGGCGGAGGGGGGCGACTCTTCGGGTCCATAGGTCCGGCGGACGTCGTCGAAGCCATCAAGAACGTCAAGGGTGTCGAGGTGGACCGCAAACATGTCGTCCTGCCCGAGCCGATCAAGGAGACAGGGTCGCACGACGTCACGGTGGACCTGTTCCGAGATGTGACGGTCGTCGTCACGCTCGAGGTCTCGGCCGCCGGCTGAATCGCCGGTTGGGCGGCCACGGCTACCGGCTGGGCGAGGACCGCCGGCTGGGCCGGCGCCGGCGCCGGAACGGGTGGTCGGCCCGCGGATCGTGGAGGGTGCGGCGGTGTCACTGCCGTCGCGCATCATGTCGCCGTGCAGGTGTTCGCGCCCCCGATTTGCTCCGGTCGTACACGGCTTTTCCACAAGGCTGTCGTGCCCGCGCCCTGGGTTACCCACACCCGAGGCGGGGTTACCCACACATCGGGCGGGGTTACCCACACCCGGCGAGCGGTTCCCCACAACAAGTTCGGTCTTACCGTCCCCAGCCCCGGACCGTCAGAGTAGGGGAGCCGTGGTCCACGCCTTCAGTGACACTCGCCCGCTTCGGGCGGCCCCGCTGCCTACCTCTTCGGGGGGGCGGGTTCCGCCCCATGATCTCGAGGCGGAAGAGTCCCTCCTCGGGGCCATGTTGCTCTCGAACGACGCCGCATCGGTGGGGATCGAGCTGTGCTCGGGGGGCGACTTCTACAAGCCGGCCCACGGCCACATCTTCGGGGCCATTCGTGCCCTCATGGAGCGGGGCGAGGCCATCGACGCCGTGACGGTCACCGACGAGCTCAAGCGCTCGGGGGTGATGGAGGCCGTCGGGGATCCGTCGATCTTCATTTCCCTGCAGGCGAATACGCCGTCGATCGCCAACGCCCGGCACTACGCGGCGATCGTCGAGGAGCTCTCCCTGCTGCGGAAGCTGATCGGCGTGGCCGGAGAGATCGCCGACATCGGCTATTCGGTCCCCGAAGACGTCAAGGCGGCGGTGGACGACGCCGAGCAGCTCGTCTTCAACGTGGCCGAGCGGCGGGGTGCCGACACGATGCATCCGCTGCACGAGCTGCTGGGGCAGGGGCTGGACCGTATCGAGGAGTTGGGGCAGCGGGGATCGGACATTACGGGTGTGGCGACGGGCTTCCACGAGTTGGACAAGTTGTTGCTCGGGCTGCAGCCTTCGACGCTGAACATCGTCGGGGCCCGTCCCGGGATGGGAAAGACCTCCTTTGCCCTGGGGGTGCTGGCCAACGTCGGGATGGCGGTGCAGCGACCGGCTCTGTTGTTCTCGTTGGAGATGGGCCATTTGGAGCTCACCCAGCGCTTGTTGGCGGCCGAGGCCGAGGTGAACGGGCAGCACCTGCAAAACGGGCGGATCCGCACCCAGGACTGGGCGAAGATCGGAGCGGCCGTGACCCGGTTGTCGAGCGCCCCGATCTTCATCGACGACAACCCGGCGGTGACGGTCATGGACATCCGGGCCCGGGCCCGACGGCTGAAGAAGTCCGAGGGCGACCTGGGCATCGTGGTCATCGACTACCTGCAGCTGATGACGGGGCGGGGACGGGCCGAGAACCGCCAGAACGAGGTGGCCGAGATCAGCCGAGGACTGAAGATCCTGGCCCGTGAGCTGGAGGTTCCCGTGGTGGCGTTGTCACAGCTCTCTCGAAACCTCGAGCAGCGTCAGGACAAGACGCCGCAGCTCTCCGACCTGCGGGAGTCCGGTTCGTTGGAGCAGGACGCCGACGTGGTGATGTTCATCTACCGGGAGTCCGAATACAACGACGAGGTGCCGATCGATCGGGCGGACGACGCACTGATCGAAGTGGCCAAGCACCGAAACGGGCCGACGGGGAAGGCGAACCTGCTGTTCCTCAAGCAGTACGCGCGGTTCGAGAACCACCGGGGGATGTAACCCGGGCGACGGGCTCGACGACGGCGGGGCGACCGGTCTGGATCGGACCCTGGCTTGGATTTGGGTCCTCGTTCTGATTCGGTTGTTCGTGCCGGCGGCGGGACCGGGCGACGCGTCTGTTGGCGCCGGCGCCGAGGACGGCGGCTGAGACGACGACGACAGCGGCGGCCAGCCACGGTGACGCAAGCCAGCTCAGGACGGCGGCGGCTGCGAGCTCGACGACGACGACGGTTGCTCGGGCGGGTCGGTCGAGCTCCGTGAACCGTCGGTGGAACGACGCCAGGGCACTTGCGCTGGTGATGCCACGGCTGGCATAGACGGCCAAGCCTCGGACCAGCCCGAAGAGGATCCCGACGGCCAGGGCGAGAAGGGGATTGCCGGTGAGGGCGGCCAGTGCGATCAGGACGTAGACCGCCGACGTCTTGATGTAGGTGGCGACACCGGTGCCGATCTGCCAGCCGAAGCCTGTGGCGTAGACCCAGGGGCGGTAGGCATCGAGCCATCGTTCGTTCACCTGACGATGGTGGATCGGGAGGGCGACGATGCCGGCCTCGCTGGCGGCGGCCACGAGGGTGATCGTCGCAGCGACGACGGCCGATGTGGTCGTCACGGTGTTCGCCAGTGCATGGACGCCGGCGGCGAGTAGGGCGAGGGCGGCGCCGAGAGTGGCACCTCCGGCGATGCTGCCGGTGAGGTACAGAGTCGCTGTGGCCGACCAGCGGTGCCCTCGTCCCCTTTCCGCCAAGGGGGTGACGGTCGAGAGCATGGAGATACCGCAGGGCGACCAGGTCGAGCGGACGCCTGCGACCAGTGCGACGGCGATCGCCACGGCCGAGATGGCGACGGAGGCTGAGTCTGTCCCGTGGGTCATCGTTCGCTCCCTTCCCTCGCCTTCGTCTGCTCTTGGTTCATGCCGGTGTGCCGAGGAACGGAGCGCTGCCAAAGGCGAAGATGCCACCGTCGCGGGCTACGAGCCAATAACCGAGATCGCTGTGAGACGGAGCCATGCCCACGATGGGCATGTTCAGGTGGATGTCGCCCGTCGATCCGTCGAAGGCTGCATCTCCGTACGAGAAGATGCCGCCGTCCGCCGCCACGAGCCAGTACCCCTCACTGGTTGCGGTGGCCGCCATGGCGACGATGGGTTGGTTGAGCGGCCGGCCTCCCATGGAGCCGAGGAACGGTGCGTCCCCGAAGGCAAAGATGCCGCCGTCCGCCGCCACCAGCCAATAACCCCGACCTGTCCACGTGGGCGCCATCCCCACGACTGGGGAATTGAGCGGGCGGCCTCCCATGGACCCGAGGAAGGTCGCGTCGCCGAACGAGAAGATGCCGCCGTCCGCCGCCACTAGCCAGTACCCGTTCCCAGTGGCGGTCGGCGCCATGCCCACGATGTGAGCGTTCAGGGGTTTGCCTCCCATGGAGCCCTCATAGGGCGCATTGCCGAAGGCGAAGACACCGCCGTCGGTGGCGGCGAACCAATAGCTCCCGTTCGACCGCAGGGCGGCGGCGACGATGGGTGCATCGAGGCTCAGGCTCGATGCGTCACCCGACGAGACAAAGTCGCCGTAGGCGAAGAGCTTTCCGAAGGCCGTGATGATGCCGTAGCCGTCGCTGTCCATGCTCGGAATCATCGTGACGGTCTGACAGTTGGTGGGCGTATTGGTGGGACAGGGTGGGGCGGGAGTCCAACAGGGTTCGTTCTGCTCGGCCGTGCCGTTGTCGACGGCCACGGCAGTGGTGCAGGTCGGATCGATCGTCCAGGGCGGCACGCAGGCGACGACCCGGCAGACGATCCGGCCCATGCACGGGACGTCCTGGTTGCACTGGCCGTAGCGGAACTGGAGGCAGCTGGTCAGATAGGAGTCGCAGCCATTGGGCCCGCAGCCACAGGCCCCGGTGAGGTCGCAACCTGGTTCGCAGAACGGGAAGCCGCCACTGCAGCCGTTGTCACAGGAGCAGGTCGCGTTGCAGTCCATGTAGTAGCGCGGTCCGTCGCAATACGAACTGTTGTCGGCCATCCACCAGCCGCCCATCATCGTGTTGGACGGGCAGTAGTTGAACCCCGAGACGCTGCAACAGAAATCGGTGAAGCCTGAACAGCAGGTGCTGCCGCACCCGCAGCCGGCATTCCCGCACTCGCAGATCTGCCCGTAGGCCGTTCCGGGCTTCAGGGCCAGGTCGAGGCCGGCGCCGACGGCCACCGCGCTCCCGACGAAGGCCGAGCGGTTGATGACGTTGCGGCGGGAGAGGCGGCGTTCGAGGAAGCTTGACGAGCGCTCGACGAGAGCGGTGGAGAGCGTCACGGGTTCGGACCGTCCAAGCGCTCGTCGCGCTGCGGCGAGGGATGGGAGGAGCGCGAGCGCCTGGTAAGTGAGCCAGACGCCGACGGCGCCGGCCAGCAGCAGGGGCAGTCCGCCCCAGGGCTGTGCCGTCAGAACGGAGCGGACCGTGGATGCGTTGCTCGACTGCACTGCGACGACGCCGGCCGCCGTGGCGAGTACCACGTTGACCACCACGTGAAGCCAGGTCGCCGGAGTGTCGGGTTGTCCGAAGCACCCACAGGTGGCAAGGGGCCCTTGGCGGTGGCGGACGTACCCCACGTAGGCGCCAAAGGTCAGGTACGAGGCACACACGAGTGCGGCGGGGATCGGTCTGGGTAGGAAGAACGCGATCCCTCCGATGACGGCCTCAACGGCGGCGCCTACCCGCACAAGTCCTTGCAGGTTGAGGCGTCCAGGAAGGATCTCGGCCAGGGCTAGTGCGGTGTCGCCGGGACGGATCGTCTTGGCGACGCCCGCTAGGACAAGCAGTGCCGAGCCGATGAGGTAGAGCCCGATCAGTTCCACGTCGGCCTTTCCGAGGGGAGGGCGGTGCCGTACGCCGGAGGACTGACGGCCATGGACGAGAGCAGCGCATTGACCTTCGGGGCGAGCGAGTTCCGCAAGACGTGGCTGCCGAGCACGGCATAGAAGGAGAAAGGACGGTCCGCTTCGGTGAAGAAGCGCTGGGTGCCTGATTGACCTCCGAGACCGCGGCGCAGGGTCATGGGGGAGAAGTCGTTGGGCGAGAAGCCAGTGGGTCTGCCCTGTTCGGCGAACAAACGCTTGCCCAAACTCTCGGGTCCGTATTCGAAGAGCGTGGCATAGACATCACCGGGTCCCATCAGGTTGACGGCCCCACCGCCGAAGTCGCCCTACGTCGTTCGGCAACGGAAACGTGGCGAACTGCGCGACTGCATACGCAGTGCCGGTTGGCACCGCCCTGACGAAGATGCGTCCTTCGAAGCCGCTTGGCAGGTTCGCAACGATGCCGTGCGCCTGAATGACGGCCATCAGCGCGATGACGGGGCGCCGCTGACCGAGTAGGGGAACACGTCCTCGAGCGAACTGGGATAGAGGCTTGGGTCCCCGGGCAGAATGCCCGCCTCCCGGAGCGCTTCGTCGTTGGCAACTTCACGCGCCGGCCCGTCCAGCCCCGGCTCGGCCGCCGGACGGGCGACGCCAGGCCTCCGCTCGGACTGGGCGCGTCGCACCAGGTCCACCAGTTGGCCGATCTGTGCAGCCACGCCCTGGCCGACCTTTTGGCCGCTGACCCCGTCGACGAGGACGAAGAACGGAGAGCCCGGCACCTGATAGTCGTGCCAGGCCTCGGTGGACATCACGACAGGGACCTGCCCACTAGTCAAGTGCCCGGACCTGGGGGGTGATCTCGAGCTCGGGTCCCTTGGTGACAATGACGACACGGGTGTCGTTAGGGAGGCCCAGCTGGTCAGGTCGCTGGAGCGCTTCCCAAAACCCGGCGCAGGACTGGCAGCCCGAGGACAAGAACCCGAGGAGGGTCAGCCGATCGCTGTTGTCGACTGCGACGGCGCGGGCATCTCCCGAGGGTGTGAGACCTGCGATGGCGGGAGCCGGACCCAGGGCCAAACCCGCTGGACCTGGGGACATCTCGACGGGGACGGAGGTGGCGGACGCAGCGGCCGATGCGGCCGGATCCCCGACCCCGACGCCCAAGTCGTGCAGTGAGCGGAGTATGTCGGCATGGCTCCGGAGCAGGCCGGCGACGAGGACACCCAGCAACAAAACGACGAATGTCAGGACAACGAACAGCGCGATCATTCGGCCTCCTTCTGCCGGGCGTCGACGTCCCCAGTATCGCCGTGCGGAGAGCCCATTGCGCGGCAAGAACGCCGGTCGGGCAGAGTATTCATATGGTTTCGACGACCGACCTCTCCGATCTCTTCCTTCCCGACCCTGAACCTCGGGCCGTCAAGTACACCGTGATCTCGGTGGACGATCACGTGGTCGAGCCAGCGCACATGTTCGAGGGGCGGGTTCCCGCGGGGTTGTCCGAGCAGGCTCCGCACATCGTCGAGACGGACCAGGGCCATCAAGTGTGGGAGTTCGAGGGGCAGCGCTACACGCAGGTTGGAATGAACGCGGTGGCCGGACGTCGGCCGGACAGTTACAGCCTCGAGCCGTTTCGCTTCGATCAGATGCGACCCGGTTGCTACGACGTCGAAGCCCGGGTGAGAGATATGGACATCAACGGGGTTTGGGCCTCGGTGAACTTCCCATCCCAGATCACGGGCTTCTGTGGACGCGTGTTCTTCGACGCCGCGGATCGAGAGCTGGGACTCGCCTGTATCCGTGCGTGGAATGACTGGCTCTACGAGGAGTGGCACACGCCACATCCGGAACGGATCGTGCCGTTGGGCATCACATACCTGGCCGATACCGAACTCGCCGTGCAGGAGATACGGCGCAATGCCGAGCGAGGTTTCACGTCGGTGACCTTTCCCGAACGCCCGCACGCCATCGGCCTTCCGTCCCTCTGGGACCGTGACCACTGGGATCCGATCATCGAGGCAGTCGTCGAAACGGACACCGTCGTTTCGCTCCACGTGGGCAGCTCCGGCCTCGAGGTCGGTCCTCCGGGAGGGGCGTCACTCCAGATCGGTGCCACCCTGTTCGGCCAGCTGTCCCTCACCGCATGTGCAGAGTGGCTGTGGTCGGAATACCCACTGCGCTATCCGGAGCTCAAGATCGCCATGAGCGAAGGCGGGATCGGCTGGGTGGCGATGCTGCACGATCGCCTGGAGAACATGGTCGATCGCTCCGGCTACGGCAAGCGTTGGGACATACGGCCGGCGGAGGTCCTGCGTCGGAATTTCTGGTTCTGCACCCTTGACGATCCGTCAACCATCGACACCCGTTACACGATCGGCGTCGAGAACATCATGGTCGAGGTGGACTATCCGCACGGCGACGGAACGTGGCCAGACACCCAGCAAGTCATCGCGGACTGCTGGGGCCACATTCCGACCGACGAACTCCGCGCTATGTGTTCCGAGAACGCCGCCGCGCTCTACCACCACCCATTGCCAGATCCTGTTCTACCGAGCTGAGAGGAGCAGCGTGTTCACCCCGACTGCAGAGAAGCTGATACCGCGACCTCACCATGCGCGAGGAGCTCGTCATCCTCGCCCGGGCGTTGTGGCGTGAGGGCTACAACGACCATTTGGCCGGCCACATCACGATCAATCTTGGTGATGGCACGCTGCTGTGCAACCCGTGGCTGCTGACATGGGCAGAGCTGCGACCATCGCAAGTCCTACGTATCGATCTTGAGGGGAAGGTCGTTGAAGGGGACTGGCCCGTCCCGCTCGGGATCCCGCTTCATCTCGAGCTCCACAAGGCGCGGAGCGACATTGCGTGGGCGGCGCACAACCATCCGCTCTTCGGGACGGTATGGGCCGATATGGGCGAGGTGCCTCCGATTTTGGACCAGAGCTCAGCGCTTGGTGGAGGGACGTTGGCCTTGATCGATGAGTACGACGGTCCGGTCAACGACTTCAGCAGCGCGGCTCGGGCGATCGCTCAGATGGGCGACGCCTCGATGGCCTTGCTGGCCGGGCATGGCGTTTTCATCCTGGGCGGATCCGCCCGGGCGATCCACCAGCGTGGGGTCGCGCTGGAACAGCGATGCCAGCGGGCGTGGTACGCCCGCGCAGCTGGGGGCGATGGCTCGTCGCGATTGCCTCAGTCCTTCACCGATTACATGGCGAAGAGCGACGGCGAGGGATTTCTCGGCTTCTGGGAGGCGGCGGTTCGAGCAGAACTGGCGGCCGATCCCGACCTCCTCGGGGACTAACCGCCCCGGTCCGGACTTCGAGCTGCACGCCCCGCTCGCCCCGTCGGCTCCTTCGCCCCGGACCGCCCCGACGCTGTCTCACCCTTCCCGTTTCCGCCGGCCTTCCCTTCGCCCCCGGCCTTCGGACTCCCGCCCGCCCCCTCCCGACGCAGCGCCGCCCGCCGCTCGGCCAGGACTTTTGGGTCGCTGACCTGGGCCCAGAGCCTCGAGGGCCGCGAGGTCATGACCTCAGCCGCTCGGGCCGAGGAAGGTCAGCTCCACGTTGGCGTCACCGCTGAGCGACCAGGCCTTCGAATGAATCAGGTGATGGTGGTGCTCACAGAGGAGGGCCAGGTTCCCCAGATCGGTCAAGCCGCCGTCTTCGAACCCAACCAGGTGGTGACAGATGGTGAAGAGGACGTTGGCACAGCCCGGAAAGACGCAGTGGCGATCACGACGCCAGACCTCGCGCCGCTGGGTGGGCGTGGCCAGGCGCTGGGCCCGCCCCTCGTACATGGTGTGGCCAACCTCGTCGTCGAGGGCCACGATCACTTCTCCGTCACAGACCAGGCGCCGGGCCACGTCCGCTGAGATCAATCCCGCGCGTTCGAGCTCGCCCACCAGCTCTGACTCGGGATCGGCCACGACCTCGTAGGGCACGTGGGCCACCACCAAAGGAGACGAAGAGCCCCCAGAACCCCCCATCGCGCGTGAGCGAGACCAGGGCATCGGCCAGGCGCTGGTCAAAGGGGGTCTCAGCGTCAGAACCGATCTTCTTGGCCCGCTTCTCGAGCACGGAGCGCACCTGGGCATAGGAGAGCCGGGGGCAACTGGGCCACGATGGTGCGCAAGGCGTCGTTGAAACGAAGCGAGCGTTTCTCGTGCTCAGCCGCGATCAGAGGCCCGGGTGGGCAGTTTCTTCGAACGCACCAGCTCGCCCAGATCCCGATACGACAACTCAGCAGCGGCCTCGGCCCAGCCCGCCTCGTTCTCGGGGGTGGCCACGCCGAGCAGCGAACGCACCTTGTCCAAGGAGACCTGGCCATCGCCGAGCGCTCGGGCCACATGGGGCAGATCGATCAGGTGCTCGCCCACACTGGCGTAGGTCCGCGCACTGGCACCCGAGAGTCCCAGGTGCTGTTCGAGCCAGGCCACGAGCGAGGTCGCTCCGCTGTCGCGCCAGGTCTGGCGCCGATCGAGCTCACCACCGAGGAGACAGAGCAGGGCGTCTTGGCGAGAACGCAGGGCGAACGCCTCTTGGGCCAGCGAGAAGATCTCCTCGTCGGAGAGCCGGGCCACCGCACTCGCGTCCATCGGGGCCGAGGAGTCCGGGGCCGAGGAGTCCGGGCCAGGCCGTCGGGGCCGCCGTGGCTGAGCGGGATCGCCGCTGCCGGTCGTCGTCGTGGGTGCCATGCACTGGGTGAATGGTCCGGCCCGATGCTGGCGTTACGCGAACGCGGTGGAAAAGGCTGGTCGAGGCCGGCAGGGGACACGGGCGTGGGTCGGCGGAAGCGCCAGGTCCCTGGGGAAGGGCCGGGCCCCAGGGCCGGGAAGGTCGTTATGTGGCAGACGTACCGAAAACGTCCGCCAGCTCCATCGGTACCGGCGTATCGAGCTGCTCGTACGTGCAGGATGATGGTTCACGGTCTGGCCGCCAACGCACCATCGACGTCGCGTGTCGGAAGCGGTTGTGCTGGAGGTGGTCGTACGAGACCTCCACCACGGCCTCGGGCCGCAAGGGCTCCCAGGTCATGTCCTTGTTGGCGTTCCAGCGATTCTGTGCGCCTGGAGCGCGTCCCGAGGCCTGAGCTTCGGCCCAGCCCGCCCATGGATGCCCGTCCAGCGCCCCACTCCGGTACGGCTTGACCTCGTCGACGAGGTCGCGCCGCCGAGCCACGCTGAACCCAGAGGCCACGCCCACGTGGTGCAGGGTCCCTTCGTCGTCGTAGAGACCCAACAGGAGAGAGCCAACGCCCGCGCCGTCCTTGTGCGTCCGGAACCCGCCTACGACGCAGTCGGCGGTCCGCTGGTGCTTGACCTTCAACATCACCCGCTTGTCGGGCAGGTAGTGGAGGTCAGTGGGTTTGGCCACCACACCGTCGAGTCCCGCCCCCTCGAAACGCGAGAACCAGTCGGAGGCGACGTCAGGATCCTGCGTCGCCGGCGTCAGGTGCACGGGAGGTGAGGCCTTCTTCAGCAACTTTTCCAACGTCTTGCGCCGCGTGCCGTAGGGCGTTTCCATGTAAGAGGTGTCGTCGTGCGCCAAGAGGTCGAAGGCGACGAAGGAGGCGGGCGTGGCCTCGGCCAGCTGGCGGATCCGCTTCTCGGCCGGGTGGATCCGCTGGGACAGGGCATCGAAATCGAGCCCCCTGGGGCCGGCGATGACGACCTCGCCGTCGAGAACGCACCGAGTCGGGAGCTCTCGGCGCAAGGACTCGACCAGCTCGGGGAAGTAGCGGGTCAGCGGCTTCTCGTTGCGGCTGCCCAACTCCACCTCGTCACCATCTCTGAACACGATGCAGCGAAAGCCGTCCCACTTCGGTTCGTAGTACAGGCCGTCGTCGCGAGGCAGGTCGCGGGTGAGCTTGGCCAGCATGGGCGAGACCGGAGGGACGACGGGGAGGGAGAGAGCCATCAGGACTTGCCGCCACGGCCGCCGCCGCGGCCGGCGTCGTCGTGGGACGCCGCCCACGCCACGACCTCGTCGGCCGTCCCCCGGTTCACAATCCGCTCGAACGGTACCTCGGCCGTCACCGCGTTACGGCAGCCACGCCCCAACCATTCCAACTGCCCGGGCGCATGCGCGTCGGTGTCGATGGCGAAGGAACACCCGAGCGCCACCGCCAAACGCAACAGGTCCTCCGGCGGGTCCTGGCGCTCGGGCCGTGAGTTGATCTCGACGGCGGTCCCCGTCGCGGCGCACGCGGCAAAGACCGCCTCGGCGTCGAACGACGACTGCGGCCGCCCCCGGCCGGTGATGAGGCGCCCGGTGCAGTGTCCGAGGATGTCGCGTGTGCGGGCTCTCGATCGCCGCCACCATGCGCGCCGTCATGTCCTTGGCGTCCATCCGCAACTTGGAGTGGACGCTGGCCACGACCACGTCGAGCTCGCCCAACGTGTCGAGGGTCCAGATCCAACGAACCGTCCTCGAGGATGTCGACCTCCATCCCCGTCAAGAGCCGGAACGGCGCCAGCTGCTCGTTCACCTCGGCCACCACCTCGAGCTGCTCGCGCAGGCGCTCCTCGTTGAGCCCGTGCGCCACGGTGAGACGGGCCGAGTGGTCCGTCAGCACCAGATAGTCGCGCCCGAGGTCACGCGCCGCCTCGGCCATCTCGAGGATCGGGCTGCCGCCGTCGGACCAGTCCGAATGTGAGTGGCAGTCGCCCCGCAGCGACGAGAGCAAGCGACGCCGCCGGCTCGTCGAGCACCAGGTCGTCGTCGGACGAGGCGTCCAGCTTGGTCAGATACGCCGGGACCTCGCCGCGCAGCGCCTCGGCGATGACCTGCGCCGTCGACTTCCCCACCCCCTCGATCGACTGCAGCCGCCCCGCCGCGGCCAGCGCCGCCAGCTCGTCGGCCGGCATCGACTTGATCGCCCGCGCCGCGTGGCGGAAGGCCCGCACCTTGTAGGTGTCGGCGCCGCTCCGTTCCAAGCGGAACGCGATGCGGTTCAGTGCGTCCAGCGGCTCCATCGTCACGTCGACGCCGTCCCGTCGATGTCGCCCGTCCTACGCCGTCTCGTCCGGCGTCTTCTTGGCCCGGCTCGGCGCCACCCGGGGCGGCTCGTCGGGCATCTTGGGGTACTGCGGCGGCCACGGCGCGTCGTGGAGGCCGGCCTCCTTGTCCCGCGCCGCCATCTCCAGGAGGGGTTCGATCGACTGGGGCGACGTGGCGATGTCGGCCCAGGGGTCGCCCCGTTCGGCCACCAGATCGGGCACCGATCGGATGGTCAGCGTGTCGGGGGCGACGGTCTCGACCTCCTCCCACGTCAAGGGCGTCGACACCTGCCCACCCGTGCGCGGGCGGGCGAACCAGGCGCCGAACACGGTCTTGTGCGGTGCGTTCTGGTTGAAGTCGACGAAGACCCGCGTCCCGCGCTCCTCCTTCCACCAGTTGGCGGTGATGTCGTCGGGATAGCGCCGTTCGAGCTCGCGGGCCAGGGCGACCGCCGCCGCCCGCACGGCGATCGAGTCCCAGCGGGGCTCGAGTCGCAGGTACACGTGGAGGCCGTTGTTTCCGGTGGTCTTGGGGTAACCCCGCAGACCCAGCTCGAGCAGAAGGTCGCGGCAGCGCAGCGCAGTCAGGCGCACCTCTTCGAAGCCGATGCCCTTGACCGGATCGAGGTCGATGCGCAACTCGTCGGCGTGGTCGGGGTCCGCCGCACGATACGGCCACAAGTGCAGCCCGAGACATCCGATGTTCACGGCCCACAGCACGTGCGCGATGTCGGCGACGACGAGCGCGTTCGACTCGGTGCCGTTCGGGGTGGAGACCGTGGTCGACTCGAGCCACGGCGGTGCGCCGGCGGGGATGCGCTTTTGGTAGAAGGACTTGCCGGTGGCGCCGTCGGGGAAGCGTTGCAGCATCGCCGGGCGTCCGCCCGCCGTGTTCAGCAGATGATCGGCGACGGTGAGGTAGTAGCCGACCAGGTCGAACTTGGTCGCATCGAGCGCGGGGAAGTACACCTTGTCGGGTCGTGAGATGCGCACCTCACGCCCGTCGACCTCCACCGTGCGCTCGTCGTCCTTGGCCACTGCGACCGACTCTACCGAGGGTGGGCGGGCAACGGTCCTTGCTTCTCCGCAGGCGTGCACCGCACAATGGCCTTGGGGCACTTTGCGGGGGTCCGAACCCAGCTCGCGTGTGCTGGAGAGGGACGAAAGGCGACACGCGCCATGAGACACGGTTCCCAACAGCTCGAGATCAGCCGACGGAAGGGTGAGGGCTGCGTGCGACTCTCGTTGCGCGGCGAACTCGACGTGGCTTCGGCGGGGGAATTCATGGAGGAGCTGTCGCTCATCAACCAGAGCGGGGTGGCCGAGCTGACGGTGGATCTCTCCGAGCTGAGCTACATCGATCCGACGGGCTCTCCCTGCTGGCGGTCGAGCAGCGGCGGGCGTCGGCGTCGGGGATGACGTTGCACATTGCGTCGCCCAGCGATTTCGTGCGGCGCATGTTGCGCATCACTGGTCTGATCAACGTGCTCGACGTCTCGCCACAGGGCGACGAGGCGGGGCCGACGGGGCTCATCGAGCCGACCGAGCCCGACGGAGTAGGCCGTCGACGGGAACGTCAGGCTGGACGGTCACCGCCGAGTCGAGGAGCGCCACGCCCAGGGCGGTCAGCTCCAGTTCGAGGCGCTGGCGCTCTTGGGTGGGGTTGGAGAATCGAGAGGCTGAGGCCGGTACGGACAGTGCCTCACACATACGGATGAGGGCACCGTCGTAGGAGAGTTCCCGGGCCAGGCTTTCTGCCGCCGAGGACGTGGAACCGCCGCCCACGCCTCGAAGCCTGGCCCGGGAGTCGACGAGGTTGGCCAGCAACGAGTCGTTCGACCTGAAGCTGGCCTCGTCCGTGCCAAGGGCCCTTGTGAGGAGGTCTACGTACATGACCACCAACCAATCGTGCGCCACCCGGTGCACACCGGGGTAGGGGCGAACGTCACCTCTTCGTTGTGCGTCCCTTGTGAAATGGCGAACGCGTGTCGCCGCGTTGTGGGGAGGTCAGACGATCAGGCGACCGTGACGGTCGCGGCATGGTCAAGCGATCGTTGGCGCGGGGACGAGTCAGTTGACCCGATTGAAGAGGGAGTCGATCACCTGGTCCAAGGTGCCGTCCCAGAGGTCGCCGCCTCCGAGCGACGACGTCACCCGCAGCGGAGCCGGCGCGACCAGAACGGGCAGCGACGTCAGCCGGGTCGTGCGCTCACGGACCTGGGCCGAGAACAGGCGGCCCAAACGGCGGCGGCGGTCGGAGCCCAAGACGATGGCTCCGGCCGAGCGTTCGGCCGCCACCGCCACGATCCGCCCGGGGACACCCCGGTACGACGACACGCAGACCGATCCGCTGGCACGGACGCCGCTGTCGGCCAGCTGGCGCACCGCCTCGGTCACCAGGTCGGTCGCCTCCTGCCGGGTGTGCAGCGTGACGCCGTGGCCCGCCGACCAGACGCTCGTTGACGTGGAGGACGTGCACCGACGTCTCGCGCTCCGCGCCCGCTGCGCCAGCGCGCCGGTGAACGCGGTGGCCACTTCGCCGGCGGGCGAGTCATCGAGGGCGAGCAAGATCCGTTCGAACATCTCCGTGCTCCGTCCAGTCCGTCTTGTTTCCAACATGTTAACGCTGGCTCCCTCTGGCCGCCAGGGCCGTTCGATGACCAGCCCTCCGACCGGCCCCGTTCGGCTCCGGCCGACCCCGGGCACCTGGGTCGACGAGGCCGCACGGACGGATCACCGACGCCGTTTCGCCGACGTTTCCGCCTCGTAAACTTTGGCAAGATCTCTTGCCTGAGAGACAAGTCGCGCTCATGATCGAGTCATGGAGCTCCAGGAAGCGCTTTCGTCGATCGCCGAGAGCCTGCGCGACGAGCGCACCCGGGCCGGGCTGACGCTCGAGCAGCTGGCCCAGCGGGCCGAGCTCTCGACGCCCCACCTCTCCCGCCTCGAGTCGGGGGAGCGCCAACCCTCCGTCGCTGCCCTTCTCGCCCTGTCCCGGGCTCTCGGGGTCTCCATGAGCACCCTCTTGGGCGAGCGCAAGGGCGCCCCCGCCATCGCCACCTACCCGCCGGGCGGCCCGGCGCACGAGGCCAACGGCCTGATCATCACGCCCTGCAGCGGGTTCCCGGGCTCCTCCACCCTCGAGGGCCTGCGCATCAGCATCAGCCCCGACCGCGAGCCGCCCGAGCCGGCCCGCCACCGGGGCGAGGAATGGATCTCGGTGGTGCGGGGCCGGCTCCGGCTCGAGTTCGACGGCCAGGTCCACCTCCTCGAGGCGGGGACGACGGCGCACTTCGACGCCAACCGTCCGCACCGTCTCGGGGCCGAGGGAGGCCCGGTGGACGTGCTGGTCGTCGCGGCCGACGCCCCCAACGACTTCCGCAACCACCCACTGTTCAGCAACTCCATCACCGACCACTGACCGACGACCGATCACCGACGACGGAGGGATACTCGTGACCACCATGCTGTCCACCGAGCTCGAGGGCACCGGCGAGAACTTCTCGCTCGATGCGCTGATGGATGTCAGGGCCCGCACCCGCAAGGCGGTGCACCTCATCGCCGACCAGGTGCAGCCGGGCATGGCCGAGGAAGAGGCCAAGGCCATCGCCCGCGACACCCTCAAGGAGCTGGGCATGCGCCGGGGCTGGCACCACATCATCGTGCGCTGCGGGCCCAACACGACGAAGGACTTCATGGAGAAGTCGGAGCCCGGCGTGATCCTCGGTGAGAACGACATCTTCTTCGTCGATATCGGTCCCATCTACGGGGACACCGAGGGCGACGCCGGCGACACCTTCGTCTTCGGCGACGATCCCGATCACCTCCGGGCCAAACGTGAGGTCCGCCAGATCTGGGACGAGGTGCGCGACACCTGGTTCGAATCGGGCATCAACGGCAAAGAGCTCTACGACGTCGCGATCGAGACGGCGGCCGGTTACGGCTGGACGTTGAACATGGACCTCTCGGGTCACCGCCTCTCGGACTTCCCCCACTCGGCCCACTACGACGGACCGTTGGCCGAGGTCACGTTCCGGCCCAATCCCAACCTGTGGGTGCTCGAGATCGCCATCGCCCACCCCGAGACGACCCTTCGGCGCCTTCTACGAGGACCTCCTCCTCGAAGACCAGTCCTTCCCGGACTGACCTAACCGGGGGCGGCCTCCGCCCTATCGAGCCGTCCCCTCCCTCGAGGCGACCCCCCGCGGTCGTCGGGGTACCCCCTACCCCGACGCGCACCCAACCTGCGACAGTCCCAGCTCACGACCACAGCCCCGTCACAGCCCCAAGCCACAGCCACAGCCGCAACCACAGCCACAGAGAAGGAGTGCACGAGACGATGACCTCGACCGCCGGCACCAAAGACACCCCCGCCCTGGCCCAAGGCCCGGGCCTGCGCAAGAACGTGCTCGGGTTCCCGGCCCTGTTCGCCCAGTCGGTCGCCCGATCTCTCCGACCATGACGGCCGTGCTGATCATCCCCCTGGCCTTCGCCAGCGCCGGCAAGGGCACGTGGCTGGCCTACGCCTTCGGCACGGTGATGCTGCTCTTCGTGGTCTTCGGCCTGAACCAGTTCACGAAGCGGACGAACACCGCCGGCTCCATGTACATCTACACCGGCAAGGGCCTCGGTCCGAGCGCCGGCGTCTTCTCCGGCTGGACGCTGATCTGGTCGTACTTCTTCATCGCCGTCGCCGGCATGTGCGGCTTCGCCGTCTTCTGCCAACAGCTGATCTCGGCGCTGGGCTTCCACACCACCGTCTCGCCCGTCATCTTCTTCGCCATCAGCGCAGTGGCCTGTTGGCTCATCGCCTACAAGGACATCCGGGTCTCGTCCATCCTGACGCTGCTGCTCGAGGGCGCCTCGGTCGCCTGCATCACCGCACTGGCCTTCGTCATCCTCTTCAAGCACGGCTTCAAGTCGACACCCAGCAGCTCACGCTCAGCGGCGTCGACCTGCGGGGCATGGGCCTGGCCGTCGTGGTCTGCATCTTCTCCCTGGTCGGGTTCGAGAGCGCCACCGCACTCGGCGGCGAGGCGAAGAACGCCAAGCGCAACGTGCCCAAGGCGGTCATCGCCAGCCTCATCGCCACCGGCGCCTTCATGGTCTTCATGGCGTACGTCGAGGTGGGCGGCACGAGCAACTACGGAGCAGCCTGGTCGAGTGCACCGCTCAACTTCCTGGCCGACGCCTACGGGGTGAGCGCCTTCAAGATCCCGGTCTCCATCGGCGCCATGGTGAGCTTCTTCTCGCTCTCCCTCTCCTGCCTGAACGCCGGCTCCCGGATCATGTACCCGATGGCCCGCCACGGCATCTTCTCGGGGCACCTCGGGCGCTCGCACGCCACCAACCGCACGCCGCACGTGGCCGTCACCGTCTACATCGCCATGATCTTCGCCCTGCCGGCGTTCCTCATGATCTTCACCAACCCGCTCACCGCCTTCGGTGACGCCGGCACGCTGGCCGCCTTCGGGTTCCTGGTGGCCTACTACCTGATCACCCTGGCCGCACCGATGTACCTCAAGAAGCTCGGCGAGCTGGAGCGCACGCACGTCGTGCTGGCTGCCGTCGCCGTGCTGTGCCTGCTGGTCCCGACGGTCGGCAGCTTCTACCCGCAGCCGGCCTGGCCGGTGAATCTGTTCCCCTACATCTTCCTCGCCTACATGGCGGTCGGCGCCGGTGGCTCTACGTGGTGCACCGCCGCCAGCCCGGGACGCTGGCCGGCATACAGGCCGACCTGGCCCGGGCGCCCGAGCTCATCGAGGAGGAGTCGATCGAGATCGGGGAGGTGGCGCCCCAGCCGGTCATGGCCTGACGGCCCGACACGGCCACACGGCCCGACGGCCGACGTCCGACGCACCGGGATCTCCGTTCCCGGCGACGGCCCGCTCGATCTCTCCCGGGCGGGCCGTCACGCGCCGGCGCCCCGCCGCCCGCCGGCCGACGTCTCAGATGAAGTCGGCCATGCCTTCCCACCCCGCCGGCGGCGGGGCCAGCCGCCAGAACTGCTCGGGCACCCGCCCCTCCATGCGAGCGGTCAGCGCGTGGTCCTGCTCGAGCGGGGGGATCTGCGAGGTGTAGCACCAGATGGCCCGCCGCTTGCGCTCCTCGTCGGGCACGTGCGGCACGATCGCCGGCGTCGGCCACGGCTTCGAACGCAACAACTTGGCCACCCGCCAGGCCAGCAGCCCGGGGATGTGCTTGTAGCCGTGGTCCTCGTAGCAGAACCACTCCCGCTGTGGTCTGCCCGGTACCGCGGCCCCCGTCAGTCCCGACCTCGTCGGCCCGCACCAGCAGCGAGGCGTCGTGCACCATCACGTGGTCCGGGATTGCCCAAACCCATCGGCACGAAGACCGACGTCGGGTTGATCTCGGCGATCGTCGCCGCCAGCACCGGCGCCACCTCCTCGGGTGTGGGCCGGTCCGGCGGCGCCAGGTACTGGTGGTCGGCGAACTCGAGCCAGCGGTACGAGGACTCGAGCACCTCCATGGCCGCCGCGTCCTCCTCCCGACGCTGGGCCACGACGTCGTCGCCCGCCTTGAAGCCACCGAGGGCGTCCCAGTCCGACGGCGGGTCGGGATAGGCGGGTGGTCGTCCCCCGAGGACGGTCACCACCGTCGTGTCGTCGTAGCTCCCGAGCAGGTGGCCCGCCCCCATCGCCGCGTCGTCGAAGTGCGGGGAGAGGACGACGATGCGCTCGAAGGCGCCGGGGTCGACCTCGCCCCAGGTCGGCTCGGCAAACGTGGCGCCAGCGCCAGCGCCGCCGCCCGGAGACGAAGCAGAGGAGGCAGAAGATGCAGAAGAGTTGGTCACGGCCGGATCATACGGGCACGTCGTCGATCTCACCGGCGACGTGGTGGCGGAACACCGGCAGCAGCAGCGCGATGATCGCAGCGCCCGACGATGCAGGCCAGCCCCCCGGAGATCACCGAGAACTCGATACTGGTCAGCGTCGCTACCGCGCCCGACTCCATGTCACCCAGCCTGGGCCCGCCCTGTACCACCGCCATCTGGATGGACGACATCCGGCTGCGGAAGCTGGCGGGGACCGTCGTCTGCAAGATGGTGTTGCGCAGCACGGCCGAGATGACGTCGGCCCAACCGGCGATGGCCAGCATCACCATGGCGATCCACAGCGTGTCGACCAGGCCGAACACGACGATGGCCGCGCCCCAGATACTGACGGAGATGATGACGGCCCAACCCTGGCGGCGCAGGTTGGCCACCCAGCCCGTCGTCACGGCGCCGATCGAGCGCGCCGATGCCCGGCGCGGCGTAGAGGAAGCCGAGGGTGATGGTGCCGCCGCCGAAGACCGACCCGGCCATGGCCGGGAAGAGCGCCCGGGGCAGGCCGAACACCATGGCGTTGATGTCGATGAGGTAGACGCCCTGGAGGGCCTGGCGCGAGCGCAGGTAGCGCAGGCCCTCCCTGGTCGATTGCCACGGCGAGAGGCGTCCCGCGTCCTCGTGGGGCGGGATGGGCGCCAGCATCACCGACGCGATGAGCGCCACGACGAAGGACAGCGCATCGAGCGAGTACACGAGACGCAGACCGATGCCGAGCAGCAGGCCCGACAACGCCGGCCCGACGATGACGCCGACCTGCATGATGATCTGGTTGATGGCCGCGGCAGCGACCAGGTGGCGGCGCTCGACCAGTCCGGGGATGGCCGCCATGCGCGCCGTGTTGTTGAAGCCCATGAAGCCGGCGGCCAGCGCGCTCACGACGTAGAGCACGGCGAGCGACGGGTGGGCAATGCCGGCGTTCACGGCCATGGCGACGCTCATGAGCACGGAGGCCGCCGCGGTCCAGATCATGATGCGCCGCTTGTCGACCGAGTCGCCGATCGGCCCGGCGCTGAGCGCGCCGATGAGGAACGGGATGAGCTGGGCCAGGCTGATCAGGCCGACCTGCAGCGACGAATGCGTCATGGAGTACACCTGGTAGGGGATGGCCACCACGGTGAGCTGGTTGCCCAGCATGGAGATCAGCTGCCCGGTGAAGAGCAGCCGGAAGTCGCGACTCTCCTTCAGCGGCGTCGTGTCGACGAAGATCCGGCCGGGCACCGTTGCAGCCTACGGTCGGCCCTCGCGGGTTCTCGACGCCGCCTCTGGCGTGGCCGCCGAGTCGTGCCGCCGGACCGCTCCCGGCGGCCTCTCGTCGGGTCAACGCGGGGTCAGCGTCGGCTGCGGGCCCTGGGCGAGGAGGGGATCGTCAGGAAGGCGGCCGGACGAAATCGCGCGGCGAAATGTCCCAGGCCGCCGGCCAGTCGCGGGTGCGCAACAGGGCGTCGCTCCCGCCGTCGCAGAACACGACCGAGCCGCAGAAGAACGACGGCATCGGGGCCGAGCAGGAACGCAACGAGCGCGGCGATCTCTTCGGGCCGACCCGGCCGCCCGACCGGGATGGGCAGCATGTCGAGCATCGGTCCCGTCTCGGGATGGGCCCGGATGCCGGCCACCATGGGGGTGTCGATCATGCCCGGTGCCACCGCGTTCAGCCGCAGGCCGGCACCGGCCCAGTCCGCTCCGACGGCCTGCTGGCGTACCCAGTGGGCCACGGCCAGCTTGGAGGCCGGGTAGGCCACGAGCGAACCGTGCTCGTCGGCCAGACGCGCGCTGGCCTCCTCGTCCCGGGCCAGGCAGGCCTCGACCAGGTCGCTCGGAATCGCCGGTTGCACGGTGGTCGAGTTCGAGCTGATGGCCACCGCGGCGCCGCCGGGTGCGAGCAGGGGCCGCAACCCCTCGAGCAGCTCGACCGTGCCGAAGAAGTTGACCGACGACAGGAGCGAACCGGCCCGGTCCGGTGTCCCGGCGACGCCGGCACAGGTGACGATGCCCGAAAGCGTGCCGGGCCCCGGCGTTGCGGTGCCGGCGGCCAGCGCCGCGGCCTCGGCGATGGCGCGGGCGCGCTCGTCCGGCCGGGAGAGGTCGGCCACCACCTCCGCGTCGCGCAGGTCGATGCGGATGACGCGCCAGCCCGCCGCGCCGAGTCTGGCGGCGGTGGCCCGGCCGATACCCGACGCGGCTCCGGTGATGACGACGGTGCGGTCTGGCATAGGTCGAGGCCGGTGCGGGTGGTGGTTGCCGGATCAGCCGGCGCGCGACTTGAGGAGGGCGAGCGCCTTGTCGGCGTGTGTCGACATGGAGACCTCGCTGTTGATCACATCGAGCAGCGGAGCGATCGGTGTCGATGACGTAGGTGACCCGCTTCGTCTTGAGCGGGCCGAAGTTGCGCTTGGCGCCGAGCTGCGCGGCCACGGTGCGGTCGGGGTCGGAGAGCAGCGGCATGCCAAGCGACTCCTTCTCGTCGAACTGCTTCTGCTTGGCCACCGGGTCGGCGCTGATGCCGACGGGCTGCGCGCCGACGGCGGCGAACTCGGCCTTGAGGTCGCGGAAGTGGCAGCTCTCCTTGGTGCAGCCGTACGTCATGGCGCCCGGGTAGAAGAACAGGACCACCGGGCCGCTGGAGAGGAGTTCGCTCAGGGTGCGGTCGGTGCCCGTCTGGTCGGGCAGGGTGAAGTCGGGGACGGTGTCGCCTTTCTGCATCCGCTCAATGTAGGGCGGGCCGGCTCGGCGTGCTCGCCCGGCGTTGCCAGCCCGATTGCCAGTCGGTGCTCAGGGCTCGAAGCGAAAACCCACGCCGCGCACCGTGACCAGGTGGCGGGGGTTGGCGGGGTCCGGCTCGATCTTGCGGCGGAGGCGCTTGATATGGGTATCGAGCGTGCGGGTGTCGGTGAGTTCCTGGTCCCACCACAGCCGGTCGATGCACCAGTCCCGGGTCACGACCTGGCCGCTGTGCGACATGAGCAGGGCCAGCAGGTCGAACTCCTTGCGCGACAGGTCGACCTGCTGCTCGTCGACCGTCACCTCGCGGCGCCCGGCGTCGAGGCGCACCGGCCCGACGGTCAGCACCTCCTCGTGGTGCTCGGCTCACGGCCACGCCGCGGCGCAGGACGGCGCGCATGCGGGCAACCAGCTCGCGCAGGCGGAACGGCTTGGCGACGTAGTCGCTCGCCCCGAGCTCGAGCCCGAGGACGATGTCGACTTCGGAGTCGCGGGCGGTGACCATGATGATCGGCACGGGCTTGAGGGCGCGCATCTGCTGGCAGATCTCAATGCCCGACTGGTCGGGGAGCATGACGTCGAGCAGGACCAGGTCGGGGTGGACCCGGTGGAACAGGCGCAGAGCCTCGTGCCCATCGCCGGCACTCTCCACGGTGAAGCCCTCGCGGGTGAGCCCCGAGGCCAACGCCTGGCGGTAGCTCTCCTCGTCGTCCACCACCAGCACCAGGGGGCGGTTTTCGCGGCCCGGACCGGGTATCAGTGACCGGCCGCCTGTCGTCGCGGTGTTCGTCATCGCCACGTCGCTCTCCGTCGACTCAGGCAGCGTCGTTCGGGGCCCGCGGGGTGACGATCGAAAGAGAGGCAGGCGACGACGGTGGATGGGGGGTAGATCGCACCGGCGCCGCCTGGACGCGCGGGGAGGCGAAGACCCGCGCCTTGGTGACCAACGATCCGAGGAAGCCGCTGCGCGTGGTTGGCTGCGGGGTCCGGATCATGATGACCTCGGCCAGGTTCTCCCGGCCGTGATGGCAATCATCGGCCCGGGAACTGGAACGGAGTGCCCGGCTGGTGTGCATCGACTGATCCACGATCGCCATCGCTGACACCGTACGGAGCCGAGGTGAACGGGTTGTGAAACCGTTGCAACCAACAAGTGTGCTGCAGATGAAATTTGGTCTCATCGTCCCTGAGTGGGGGCGATTACGCTCGCCCCGACACACAACTGGAGGTGCCTGATGACCGAGGCCATGGGCCATGGCGTGAACCAGCGCAAGGCGATTGCGATGACGCCGACCGAAGTGGACGCGTTCCTGGCCGAGCGACGGCCCATGACCATGTGCTCCCTGTCGCCCGACGGCTCCATCCACGCAGTCGCCATGTGGTACGGGTTCGTCGACGGGCTGGTGACGGTCGAGACCAAGGCCAAGTCGCAGAAGGCGCAGAACCTGCGGCGCGACCCGCGTCTGACCCTGCTCTTCGAGGACGGCGACTACTACGAGGAGCTGCGCGGGGTGGAACTGGTGGGCAGGGCCGAGATCATGGAGGACCCCGACCGCCTGTGGGCGCTCGGCGTGAGCGTGTTCGAGCGCTACTACGCGCCCTTCACCGAGGAGCTGCGGCCCTTTATTGAGACGATGCTGCACAAGCGGGTCGGGATTGCGCTCCACGTCGAGCGGACCGTCAGTTGGGACCACCGCAAACTGGGGCTGCCCTCCACCCGCCCGGCGTGAGGATCGCCGTCGCCGCGCCGGTCGCGGTGTCGCCGGCCGAGGCGATCGCCGCCTACGGCTCGCCTGCCTTCTACGAGGACCGCAGCACCCGTGACGACATCGCGGTGCTGGGCGTGGTCGACCACGAGGACCGCGGTGACCGGGTCGTGCTCGAGGTGCACTTCGCCTTCGTGGGTTCGGTGTCGGGCGCGGTGCGACGTGTCATCGACCCGGCGAAGATGTCGTGGATCACCCGCACCGAGCTCTTCGTCGAGGAGGCCCGCTCGAGCTGGGAGGTCCTGCCCGACTACTACCCGGACCGCTTGACCGCCAGCGGCACGTACCGCTTCGAGGAGGGGTCCGACGGACCGGCCAGCACGGTCGTGCGGGTGGACGGCGATCTCAAGGTGCGCGTGCCGCTGGTGGGCGGCACGGTCGAGCGGGTGATCGTGTCGGGACTCACGTCCTACATCAGGCCGAGGTGCAGGAGATCCCGGGCCGGCGCGACGTGTGAGCCGACGGCCGCCGACGATCGTCGGCCGTCAACCGCAGACCTTGAGCATCTGGGACATCCCGTCCTCGATGCCGCCGGCCAGCACGTCGATGTCGGGCGCGGCGTCGTAGTCGCCCGTGATGCCGAAGTTGACCTCGCCGTTGTAGGAGAAGATGGCGACGCCGATGCGCATCTGCCCGCCCAGCGGCACGTAGGGGAAGGCGCGCACCATGCGCCGTCCCGCTGCGTAGAGCGGGAACTGGGGCCCGGGCACGTTGGTGGTGATGGTGTTGACATTGCGCTGTCCGGCCCGGGTGGCCAGGCGCATGCCGAGGGCGAGCAGCATGGGCGGGGCGAAGCCCGACATGGACGTGAGCGCCTCACCGGCGACCGCCTGCTTGGAGTCCTTGAGGTCCTTCATCTGGTCGGTGATCACGTGCAGACGCAGGACGGGATCCTCGATGTCCACCGGCAGCTCGGCGAACATGGCGGACACCCGGTTCTCGAGGGTGCCGTCGCCGACGGCGCGGCCCGACGCGTCGCGGGCCCGCACGGACACGGGCACCAGCGTGCGCACGACGCGCTCGGTGCTCTCGCCCCGGGAGAGCAGCAGCTCGCGGAACCCGTTGGTGATGGAGGCCAGCACCACGTCGTTGAACGTCCCGCCGTGCTCCTTGCGCACCGCCTTGATGTCGTCGACCGACGTGGACGCCCAGGCGTAGCGGCGATGCGGGCCGAGCGGACCGTTGAGGCTCGAGGGCGGCAGGGGCCGGACCAGCCCGCTCAGGGCGACCAGGCCGCCGGCCACCTCGAGGGCCTGGCCGGCCAGCCGGCGCACGAACCGGGTCTGGGCCCGGGCGGCCCGCAGCTGCTCGTAGGGGGAGAGGACCATGTTCTCGATCGCCTCGAGCATCAGGCTCCAGACCCGAGGGCTCGGGCCGGGGCTTCCCAGGGGATGGCCGGCACGCGGGTGGGCGGTGTCGGGAGCGAGGTCCATGATGACGGCGAGCAGGTCGGTGCCCGAGACCCCGTCGACCAGCGCGTGGTGCGTCTTGGCCAGGATGGCCCAGCGGTCGTCCTCGAGGCCCTCGACGACCCAGATCTCCCAGAGGGGCTTCGTCCGATCGAGCTGTTGGGCCATGACCCGCCCGACGAGCTTGCGCAGCTCGGTCTCGCCGCCGGGCGCGGGCAGCGCGGTGTGGCGCAGGTGGTACTCGATGTTGAAGTGGGGGTCGTCCACCCAGACCGGCCGGCCGAGTTCGAAGGGCACGAAGCGCACCTTCTGGCGGTAGCGCGGCACCAGGTCGAGCTTGGCCTCGACCATGTCGACCACGTCGGGGAAGGGGGGTTGGGGTCCTTCGAAGATCGCCACGGAGGCGATGTGCATGTGGGAGACGTCGTCCTCGATGTGCAGGAACGAGGCGTCCAAGGGGCTCAACCGATCAGGGCTCATGCAGCCTCCCTTTCATGCCCCCTCGTCCGAGCCAGGTTACTACCCGCGCTGTCCGGCCCTTCGGAGCCGGCGGCTCAGCCGGCGGAGGCGGCGAGGGTGCCGGGCTGGCCCAGCGTGGCCAGGAACGGCGTCTCGAGGATGCGACGGCGGGTCTCCTCGTAGGCGGCCTCGATGACCCGGGGACTGCGGTCCTCGGCCATGGCGCGCAGGCCCATGACGTGGCGGGCCTCGCTCTCGGGTTCGAGACAGATGACGGGAATGCCCGCCGTCTCGAGCTTCTCCACCTCGTGCTCCATGCGCCGGTGCAGGGTGCGTCGCAGCAGGCCGTCGGCGCCGTTGGCGCTGCCGTGGGCCGAGGACATCGACGAGATGATGAGGACGAGGTCGAGCTGTTCGTTCTTGAGCACGTCGGCGTTGGTCACCGAATGGATGCCGCCGTCGACGTACTCGGTGCCATCGATGGTGACGGGGCGGAAGTAGCCCGGAATGGCGCACGAGGCCAGGACGGCCTCGGCCAGGCGGGCCGGCGGTGCGCCGGGGCGGCCGAAGACGACACGGGCTCCGTCGTTGCGGCGCACGGCGCAGATGCGGAGCCCCTCGGGCCAGCGCTCGCCGATGAACTCGTCGAGGCCGCGGGCCCGCTCGCTGATGTCGACCTGGCCTTTGGGAATGAGGGTGGAGACGGCCACCTCGGGCCGGAAGGCGAGCGGGCCGGCGGGCCACCCGGGCGATGAGCGCGGGTGAGGGGAGGTTCCACGGTCGCAACACGGAGAGGACGGACGGCGTGGGGAGCGGTGCGCTGTCGGGCGGGAGGATGCGGCGCAGGATGGCGGCGCCCTGGCGCGACGGGGGCGCGCCGTAGAGCGAGGCGGCCAGGTCCGCCCCGGGCACGCCGGCGCGCAGCGCAGCCCCGGTCACTGCGCCGGCCGAGGTGCCGACGATGGTTGCCGCGGCACGAGGGTCCCAGCCGATCTCGCGCTGGAGCGCGGCGAGCACCCCGGCCTGGTAGGCCTGGCCGACGACGCCGCCGGCACCCAGGACGAGGCCGACCGCAGGGCCACGGCGACCTCTGAATCCTCCTCGCAAGACCTTGGCCATCGCTCCCTTTTCTATCGGTTCTCTCTCAAGGGGTGCCCGTTTACTGACCCTCCACTGAAAGAAATTCGTCGGACGACGGAAAGGAGTGAGCGAAAATCGACGTGCAACGGGCGTGCAACCGCGACGCACCCCGGTGGCGCCATTGGGACGGGCAGGCACCCGGTGGCATCGGGGGTTCCCGCAAAGACGGACGCCCACGGCACACGGCGCACGGGCGCACAGGCCTGAGGTCAGGACTCGAGGAAGCGCAGCACGGCGAGCACCCGGCGGTGGTCCTTCTCGGACACCGGGAGGTCCAGCTTGGCGAAGATGTTGGCGACGTGCTTCTCGACGGCACCCTCGCTGACGACGAGAGCGTGGGCGATGGCGCCGTTGGAGCGGCCCTCGGCCATGAGCGCGAGCACCTCGCGCTCGCGGGGCGTGAGGACGGACAGAGAGTCGGTCCGGCGTGTGGCGCCCATGAGTTGCGTGACCACTTCGGGATCCAAGGCCGTGCCTCCGATGGCGACCCGTTCCAGCGCCTCGACGAAGTCGGCGACGTCGGCCACCCGGTCCTTGAGCAGGTAGCCGATGCCGGCGGCGTCGTCCGCCAGGAGGTCGGCGGCGTAGCGGGTCTCGATGTACTGGGAGAAGAGCAAGATGCCGAGACCCTCGTAGCGAGCGCGCAGTTCGAGGGCGAGTCGCAGCCCCTCGTCGGTGAAGGTCGGCGGCATGCGGATATCGATGACCGCGACGTCAGGCGGGTTGGCGGCGACCGAACTGCGGAGCGCGTCGGGATCGGCCACCGCGCCGGTGATGACGAAGCCGCGGTCGACCAGAAGCTGGACCAGCCCGTCGCGCAGGATGGCCGAGTCCTCGGCGATGGCGATGCGGAGCGCGGCTTCCATCAGACCGAGAGGGGGAGGTCGATGGTAACGACGGTCGGTCCGCCGATCGGGCTGACCAGGGTGAGCTGGCCGTCGACCGAGCGCACGCGATCGGCCAGACCCGTCAGGCCACTCGACGAGGAGCCGATGGTCGACGGTTGCGCACCGCCGCGGCCGTCGTCGCGCACGACGAGGCGGAGCCAGCCGCCCTGTTGGGCGCAGGAGACCGAGGCGCGGGAGGCGTGCGCGTGCTGGGCCACGTTGGCCAGCAGCTCGGCGACGCAGTAGTAGGCGATGGCTTCGATGGCCGGGCGATGGGCCGACCGTGCAGGTCGTAGAAGAGCTCGGTGGGTACGGCGCTGCGGGAGGCCAACGTGGTCAGTGCGCCCTGGAGGCCGATGTCGAGGGCCGGCGGGTGGATGCCCCGGGCGATGTCGCGCAGCTCGGTGATGGCCTCCTTGGCGCCGTGGTGGGCCTCGTCGACCAGCTGGCGCACCCGGTCGAGATCGACGTCGTCGTCGGAGTCGGACAGCTTCTCCTTGGCCATGCCGAGTCGCATGGCCAGAGCGACCAGTTGGGCCTGGGTGCCGTCGTGCAGGTCGCGCTCGATGCGGCGCAGCGTGGCGGCCGAAGCGTCGAGCGTCTGGCTGCGGGCCTGCTCGAGACTGCGCACCCGGCTGGCCATCGGGTCGGGACCGAGCAGCGCGCCAGCCATGAGCCGGTCGACCGTCATGACGCCGCGCATGACCCAAGGGGCGGCGAAGAAGTACACGGCGCCGGTGAGGAAGACGGCGACGTTGCCGACGAACCCGGCGCCCGTCACGCGGAGGTAGCCAGGATGGAAGAGGTCGTGCAGGGGCCCGAAGAGGGGCGGGCCATTGCCGCCCGGGTTCAGCAGCGGGTGGGTCAGGCAGGCGAAGGCGTCCCACCAGAAGCTGAAGGCGAGGTAGAACGCAAAGATCGTCCAGGGCACCTTGATGAGGTGGTAGCCGACGCTGCGCCACGCCACCCGGTCGCGCATCGACGACTGGAGCCATCCGAGGAAGCCGGGCCGGCTGAGGAAGGGCTCGGGCTCCGCGATCTCCTGGCCGAGCATGGAGCGGCTGAGGCCGCGTTGCCAGCGGCCGAGGCCGCGGGCAACGCGCAAGGAAAGGGCGAGGAGGCCCAGGCCGAAGAACGTGATGGCCAGCACGGCGCCGAGGCCCATGGAGGCGCCGATGACGACCAGGCCGGCGGCGGCGAGTCCGCCCGAGAGCAGGTAGTAGCCGAGTTCGGACCAGGGTCGGGCCGTGAAGGGCTCACGCCAGACCATGCGAGCGATCGCACGAATCTGGGCCACCTGCTCCTCGGTGAGGGAGAGCGACATTTCCTTGCCCCGCACTCGTACACGAACCCCGTCATTCTCGGTCTGCTGCTCCATCATGCATCCCGCCTGGCCAGGAGCACGCCACCGGCCAGTACGACGGCGAGCGTATAGACGGTCATGAGGAGGAAACCGGTCGTGCTCGAGAGCGCGTTGCCGTGGTGGACGACCGCGGCCACGGAGTTACCGAAGATCATGACGGGGGTGAAGCGACCGGGGTTTCCAGGCACGCTCTGAAGGATGAGTGCGGTCAGCAGGGTGCAGCAATAGAAGGTCGTGATGGCGCCCGCGGTGTGGCGAATGATCGCACCGAGACCGAAGCCGAAGAGGGAAAGCAGTGCGTAGAACAGGCTGGACAGGATCAGCGCGTGCAGGACGCCCGGCGAACTCAGGGTGGCGGTGGGGGCGCCGCCCGCCTTGAGGATGGCCTGGCCCAAGAAGAAGGACAGGAAGCACAGGACGAAGCCGAGCACCAACGAGAGAGAGCCGAACACCAGCACCTTGGCACCGTAGAAGACGGAGCGCCGGGGGGTGGCGGCCAGCGAGGCCCGGATGGTGCCGCTGCCGTACTCGCTCGTCATGCAGAGCACGGACAGCACGGCTATGACCAGCGAGGAGAAGGCCAGCCCGCCCAGGGCCTGCGTTGGTCGGGTCGAAGCCCTGGTACCAGCTGCGGGAATGGTGACCGGCGCCGTTCGTGCTCAGGAAGGTCCCGAGCACGCACACGGCGAGGGTGATGACGAGCGTCAGCTTGGTCGAACGCAGGGACATGAGCTTGGTCCACTCGGCCCGCATGGTCTGGCGCAGGCCGGCCCGGTCCGGGTCGCTGCGCCGGACAGGGGTGGAGACGGTCTTGATGGCGATGGTCACGGCAAGTCCTTTCGGGGTGGTGGTCAGCGGCCGCTAGTGGCGGGGACGGGGGAGGCTGGATAGCGCTCGTCCGAGGTCTGGTACTCGACGGCGTCGGCGGTGAGCTCCATGAAGACGTCTTCGAGCGACGCCCGCAGCGGCGTCAGCTCGTGCAGCGTGAGGGCGGCCTTGGCGGCCAGTTCCCCGACGTCGGCGGCCGAGACGTCCGTGACGATGATTGCGCCGTCGTCCTCGACCCGCGGTCGGGCGCCGACCCGCGACAGCGCGGCGACGAAGCGCTGCGGCGTGGGGGTGACCACGCGCACCTGCTCCGAACGGTTGCCCTGCGTGAACTCGTCCACCGTGGTCTCGGCGATGAGCGTGCCCCGGCCGATCACGACCAGACGGTCGGCGGTGAGTGCCATCTCGTTGATGAGGTGGCTGGAGACGAGGACGGTGCGCCCTTGCGCGGCCAGGTCGCGCAGCAGGTGGCGTACCCAGCGGATGCCTTCGGGGTCGAGCCCGTTGACGGGCTCGTCGAACAGGAGCACGCCGGGATCGCCGAGCAGCGCGCTGGCGATGCCCAGGCGCTGGCCCATGCCGAGGGAGAACTTGCCGGCGCGCTTGGTGGCCACCGAGCTCAAGCCGACGAGATCGAGGACCTCGTCGACCCGGCGCAGCGGGATGTCGTTGGTCTGGGCCAGCATGGTCAGGTGGTTGCGGGCACTGCGCCCGGGATGGAAGGCCTTGGCGTCGAGCAGCGCGCCGACCTCGCGCAGCGGCCAGCGCAACTCGGCGTAGGGGACACCGTCGACGGTCGCCTGGCCGGCATCAGGCCGGTCCAGCCCCATGATCATGCGCATGGTCGTCGACTTGCCGGACCCGTTGGGACCGAGGAAGCCGGTGACCACACCGGGGGTGACCGAGAAGGACAGGTCGTTGACGGCCAGGGTCTTGCCGAAGCGCTTGCTCAGGCCGCTGGTGACGATCATCGTGGCTCCTCGCTGACCCGGGAACTTCCCGGGACTCGTCCAGCATGCGGAGCGCGGGCCTGTTTTTGAATGCCGCCACCGGGTGTCGCGGTCCTGGGGCTACCCCCAGGACGGGCGGGTCGGTCAGGAGGCCGGCGCCGCTCGGCGGGAGAGCCCGGCCAGGCGGAATAGGACGGCGCCAGATCGGGCGGGGTGGCGTAGCTGGTGACCGAGCCGGCCACACTGAACATGCGTACGGGACCCGGCGGGACGGTGCCCGCCTTGTAGCGGGCGCCGCCGTTGACGTAGCGCATGAGCCCAGAGCCCTGCACGCCCTCTTCGTCGGGGCCCTTGGCGGTGGCGTCGTACCAGATGAACGTGTAGTCGGCCGGCGACGAGTAGCTGGGGAGCGGCGCGGCACCCTGGAAGCCGTAGGCGTCGAGCGAGCTCGTGGGTCCACCTCCGGCGGGCGGGGCCCGGAACAGCCCGGTGGCGAAGGTGGTGGCGTCGAGGTCGGCCCCGGCCAGCTGGATGCCCTCGAAGAGCTGCATGATCGGCGGGATGATGGCCGGGGCGGCCACCGAGGCGGGTTGGGTCTTGGCGCCGTACCACCAGCGGTAGAGCCGGTAGGCGTCACCCGTGTCGATCGGGATCGGGAACGGCGAGGCTGGACACGCCGAAGGCGTGCGCCCACTCGCTCTGGGTGTAGTAGCGGCCGAGGGCTGAGGTGTCGGTCAGCACAATGCCCGTGATGATCCATTCGGGGAAGTAGCCGATTTGGGCGCAGGCTCGAGTCAGGTAGATCGGCATGATCGGGTCGCCGGCGAAGATCACACTGGTCGCGCCGGAGCTCTTGAGTTTCTCGGCCAGGGTGGCCGCCTGCGCGGGAAGGGTGGTCAGGTCGAGCGTGTACTTCAGCGTGGTCGGAGACGTCATGTCGACGTGGCCGGCCGTCAACTTCTGCGTGAGCACCTGGGTCAGCTCGGCCGTACCCGGTGCGGGCGGTTCGGAGGTCTCGTTGACGACGATGAATTTGCGCTTGCGGGTGTGCATCTTCGGGTCGCCCGCCCAGACGGCGTCCTTGCCGTTGAGCTTGGAGGCCACGTAGTCGACGGTCTCGAAGAGCGATGTGTCCGCCGTGGGCAGGTTGGCCCACTGGTAGGGCGCGTCCTGTGCGATCTGGCCGTAGGTGGCCGAGTCGCCGCAGGCCATGCAGAGCACGTGGAGGCGGGCCAGCTCGACCTCGTACGCGTTGGTCTCTCCGGGTCCGTTGATCGAGGCGAACGCATGGTCCTGCTCGGCCACGGTGATGGCGTCGGCGTGGGCGGCGACCGGGTCGGCGTCTGCACCCGACGCCGTGAACGGGATCAGGTTCACGTGGCGGCCGTACATCTCGAAGACGCGGTTGAACATGGCCACGTAGGCCTGCGACCGTGGCCAAACCCTGCGCCGGCGTGCCGGCGGCGCCCTGGATGACCGACGTCAGGCCGCCCGGTTGCGGCTGGTAGTAGACGACGTTGACGGTGGTGCCGGTGACGCCGTTGGCCGGTGGCGCCGCCGTTGCCCGCGCCGGGCCTGGCGAGCGGGACGCACGGCGGCGCGTAGACGGTCGGCATTTCAAGGCGCCCGGTCTTGTGGTCGCAGCGGGACCCCCAGTCGTAGTCGGCCGACTTTCCGGCCTTGGCCGCCGCCGCGTACGTGATGGGTACGGTGGTGCGGGATCCTGTCGCGGTGTGGTCGTCGAGGGTGCGTTGGACGGGGCTGTCGTCGAATGTTCGTTGACCGTGGCCACCACGCCGGCGGCGACCAGCGCGGCCACGATGAGCACCACGGGGCCTGCGGTGCGCAGCCGGCTCACCTTGGGCCAGGGACGCTCCGATTCGGGCGCGTCGGTCACGTGTCACCTCCGCGGAGTCGGTGTGGTCGAGCCCCGAACGGGTCAGGGTCAACGGGTCGGAACCGAGGAAGGCCTCGCCGACCGCTGGCGTCTCGAGGACGGCGCGGGGCACCCCGCTGGCCAGCACGCCGCCACGGTCCATGGCGACGAGACGGTCGGCGAGTTCGGCGATGAACGCGATGTCGTGCTCCACGACGAGAAGGGTGGCGTCGAGCCGGTCGCGCACGTTGCGCAGCAGGGCGACCATCGCCTCGACCTCACGCTGGGCCACTCCCGATGAGGGTTCGTCGAGCAGTACGACCGAAGGTTGCAGGGCCACGACGCCGGCCAGGTCGACCAAGCGCCGGGAACCGGTCGACAGCTCGTTGACCAGGCTGTCGGCGAAGCGGGCCAGCCCGAACATGTCGAGGAGCTCGGAGACCCGGCGCGAGACGGCCGCCTCGGTCCGCACCAGGGCCGGGCAGGCGGAGCACGGCGTTGAAGGGGTCGCCGACGTCGGTGAACCGTTCGAGCGAGACGGCGAGCGCCTCGCGCACGGTCAGGCCGGAGAAGAGGCGCGAGTCCTGGAACGAGCGGCCCAGGCCGAGGCGGGCGCGGGCCGCCGCGCTGCGCTCCGTCACGTCGACGCCGGCCAGTTCGACCCGACCCGGAGTCGGGACGGAGGAAGCCGGACACGACGTCGAAGAGCGTCGTCTTGCCGGCGCCGTTCGGGCCGATGATGCCGACGATCTCGCCGTGCCGTGCGTGCAGGGAGACGTCGCTCAGGGCGGCGTTCCCACCGAAGCTGAGGGAGAGGCCCCGGACCTCGAGCTCAGTGCCGGGCCGGCTCTGCGGCCGGTGCGCGGGGCGGTTGCGGCGGCGATGGACGCCGACGCCTTCTCGACGTAGATCGACCACAGGAGTTCGGGGTGGGCGGCCAGCTCCTCCGCCGAGCCGGAGAAGCGGACCTGGCCACTGTCCATGACATAGACGCGGTCGGCCACCGACACGGCGACGTTCATCGACTGCTCGACGAGCAAAATGGCCGGTCCCGGTGTGCCGCATGGTCTCGATGGCCCCGAGGAGCTGCTCGACCACGATGGGGGAGAGGCCGAGCGAGAGCTCGTCGATGAGGAACAGCTTGGGTCGGGTGATGGTGGCCATGGCCAGGGCCAGCATCTGCTGTTGGCCTCCGGAGAGGTTGCCGGCGCGCTCGGCCCGGCGCGGGGCGAGGGTGGGGAAGGCGGCGAAGGCTTCGTCGATCATGTCGGTGTCGTGCTCGCCCCGGCGCCGTCCCTGCCAGGCCGCGGCGCGCAGATTGTCCTCGACGCGGAGGTTGGGGAAGATGCCTTCGCCACCCGGGACCTGGGCCACACCGAGGCGGGCGATCTCGTCGGGGGGCAGGTGGGTGATATCACGGCCGTCGAAGACGATGGCGCCGTGGTCGGCCTCGACGACACCGCCGACCGCCCGGAGCAGGGTCGACTTGCCCGCTCCATTGGTACCGAGGAGGGCGACGATCTCGCCCTCGCCGATGGTGATGTCGACGCCGGGAAGGACGGTCACGCCGTCGTAGCCCACCTCGAGGTCCCGCACGGCCAGGAGCGGGAGCTTGCCGTCGCGACGGTCCCTCAGCATCTGCGTCCGCGTCTGCATGGAGGTCCACACGTTCTGGACATCGCGGCCGATCAGGCTGCCGGCCGTGGCCACGATCAACCCTCCGACCGTGAAGATGGGCACGAGGATGAGGAGCCCGTAGCGGAAGCCAACGGCGTCCCCGATGGCACCGATGACGGGTAGGACGAGGAAGCCGGGCAGCACGAAGAGGGCGCCGATGGAGAACCCGACCGAGCGCACCCGCGCCGGGATGGCCAAGCGAGAGGGCGGCCAGGACCCCGGGGCCCACGATGGCCAGCGAGGCGTCGATGCCGGCGTTGCCGATGAAGGCCACGGCCTCGTTGGGGGCCAGCGCGAAGAGGACGGCGAATCCCGCTGCGACGACGGAGGCCACGGCCAGCATGCGAAAGACCAGCCCGATGTCGCGGTTGGCCAGACGGGTGGCGATGACGGCGCCGACGGCCAGGCCCAGGAGGTCGAAGATCTGGATGGGCGCGATCAGGTAGGCCCGGTGCACGGCGTCGAGGTGGAAGGTCTCCTGGTACTGGAGCGAGGCCAGCGAGGTGAAGCCGGCAATGGACGCGGCAAGGAAGGGCAGGGCGAAGAAGATGCGGCGCAGGACGCCGATCTTCCAGACCGTTCGCCACGCCTCGCCCAGTGACGGCGCGGGTTCGACCGGGAGGTCCGCGTCGGGGGCGACATCGTCGAGCGGTGCCGCCTCGCCTCGCTCCGAGGCGAGCATCTGCTCCTCCAGCTGGAGCTGCTCGTGCCGGCCGCGGGGCGGTTCGCGCAGCCGGAGGCCGATCAGCACCACCACGACGATGGGGACGGCGAAGAAGAAGAAGGGTGCCCGCCAGGACCAGACCGCAGCCAGTCCCGCCCCGAGCAGCACGCCGATGACGGCGCCCAGACTGATACCCGAGCGGTGGGCCGAATAGATCCGGGGGCGGGCCTCGACCGGGTAGTAGTCGGCCAGGAGCGAGTTGTGGGTGGGGAAGATCACGGCCTGCCCCATGGAGATGCCGGCCAGCATCACGGCGGCGAGGACGACCCCGTTGGCCAGGCCCAGCGCGATGGAGAACCCGGCGCCGACCAGCGCGCCGACGAGAGCGATCGGGACGCGGCGGATACGGTCGGCCAGGACGGCGATGGGGAGCGTGCAGACGAGCGCGGCTGCACCGGCGATGGCGACGATAAGCAGAATGCCGGCGTTGGTGAGGTGGAAGGCGTCGCGTATGTTCGGCGTCAGGACGTTGAAGGCGCTCTGCGTGGCCTGGTCGAGGAGTTCGATGCCGAAGAGCACGGCCAGCGGGAAGAGGGAGACGCCCGCGCCGAACTTCAAGGCACGCCCGCTCATGGCGTCACCGGCTCGAGCGGCGCCCCCGGAGTAGCGCTACCGCCTGCGGCGGCCCGGTGTCGCCGGGCCAGCGCGGCCACGGCGCTGTCGCGCAGGTCATAGACAAGTCCGGCCAGGCCGCGTGGGAAAGCGATGAGGACGATGAGCACGCCGACGGCGGCCGGGAACAGCTGCCAGCTCGGGGGGAGGTAGACGGTGCTGCCCTCGACGATGGCGGCGCCGAGGACGGCGCCCAGCGCGGAGCCGAGGCCACCGACCGCCGTCGAGGTGAAGACGATGAGGCTGGCCGGGACGAGGAACGACGTCTGCTGGTACGACTGGTTCACCACGACGAAGAGGCAGCCGGCCAGCCCGGCGATGAAGCCGGAGATGGCGAAGGCGGTGAGCTTGGCCCGCACCACGTGGACGCCGTAGCCCGAGGCGGCCCGTTCGTTCGAGGGCAGGGAACGAAGGACGCGGCCGGTGCGGCTGTGCCGGAGGCCGTGCATGGCGACCAGGACGAGCACGAGGACGCCGAGGCAGAGCTCGAAGGTGGCGGCCTGCGACGTCATGGCGACGCCGAAGAGATAGGGGACGTTGAGTTGGCCCTGGGGGATCCAGGAGAACTCCTCGGGAACCAGGAGATAGCCCGACGCCGCCAGCGCGAAGGCCAGGGTGGTGACGGCGGCGAACATCCCGTCGAGCCGCAGGGTCGGGATGGCGACGAGCAGGGCGACCAGGGCGGCAGCCGCGCCGGAGAGCCAGCAGCGTCAGGCTGAGGTCCCAGTGCCAGTCGAGCAGCGCGACCGCGGCGACGACGGCGCCGACGGCGGCGAAGCTCATCTGACCCAGGCTGACCTGACCGGACCATCCCGTGAGCACGACGACGGAACAGCCGACCACGGCCAACGCCACGAGGGCCGACCCTCGGATGAGCTCGCCGGCACCGAACCAGAGCGGCACGGTGCAGGCCGCAGCCAGGACGACGGCGGCGCCGAGCGGCATCCCGGCGCGGACCTCGGGCAGGGCGCGGGTCGGCCGACGTCATTTCGCGGACGCTGCCCGCCAGGGCGAGGCTCGTCTCGGCTTCGCGGTCCAGCCGGTGGGCCAGGAGCTGGCGCACGACGATGGCGGCGAAGACGACGGCCGCCAACACGGCCAGCCCGAGGGTGGGGTTGGTCGGGTCCTGCCAGGCCACCCCTTGTTCGAGGATGCCCGAGCGCCACGGCGGAGGCGGCGATCACAGGCAGCTCGGTGAAGTTGCCCAGGGCCAGGGCGGCCAAGGCGGTGACGAGGGCGGTCAAGCCGAAGGTCGGGTCGAGGGGCAGGCCGAGGATGGCGGCCTGGAAGAAGACGGAGACGAAAGAGAGGACGCCGGCCACGACCCAGGTGACCGACTGCAATCGTCCGACAGGGATGCCGAGCATGGAGGCCCGGTCGCGGCGGTCCCCGGCCGCCTGGACGGCGATGCCGATGTCGCTCTTGGTGAACCAGAGAGTGACGCCGGCCAGGCAGGCCACGGAGACGATGACGGCAACCAGGTCGTTGGCGTTCAGGACCACCGGATTGAGGCGCCAGGTCGCATGCCAGGGAAAGGTGATGACCGCACTGGAGATGGGGGTCTGACCCCAGATGCGCGGGATCAAGAGGCTCAGCACCACGAGCGCCTGGGAGAGGCCGATGGTGGCGACGGTGAGGATCAGCCGGGGGGAGCGCCGGAACCGGCGCACCACGAGGATCTCGAGGGTGGCCGTCAGGATGATCGCACCGACGAGGCCGGTGAGGAGACCCAGGAAGTAATTGACCCCGGAGAAAGCGATGAGTCCGACGGCCAGCACCGCCGGGGCCGTGCCCAGGTCGCCCTGCGCGAAGTTCACGACTTTGTTGAGCCGGAAGGTAAGTCCCAGCCCGAGTGCCATGAGCGAGCCCAGGAGCCCGAGGACCGCTCCTTGGACCCAGACGCCCGAAGGGCATGGGGAAAAGGAGGAGCTGGAGAGCCAGCACCGCGGCGACAGAAATGATCCCCGCGATGATCTCGCTGCGTTGCTGGAGCCGCAGGTGCGACGTCAGCGACTCACGTCCTGCTCATGCGAACTCGCCCCCCCGGGTGGCTCACTTTCCTGTGGCCGCTCAGGGTAGCCACCTAGGTTGCCAGGCGCCCGGAAGACGAATCAGCGGGATTTAGGCGCTGCCCTATGACTGATTGCCTTGTGTCCGTCGCAGCGGCTTGCAAGAGTGGGCGCCGGACTCTGCTCCTCCCCTTCCCTCCCCCGGATCACGAAGCGAGGCACGGTGACGCTCACAGACGAAGCTTCGACCCCCCAACGCGAGGCGACTCCGGCCGCGCACGCAGTCGATCTGCGCAAGACCTACGGCACCGGGCAGGCCACCGTGCACGCTCTGGCCGGCATCAACGTCACCTTCGAACGTGGTCATTTCACGGCGGTGATGGGACCCTCGGGTTCGGGCAAGTCGACCCTCATGCACTGCATGGCGGGTCTGGACAGCCCGACGTCGGGACAGACCTTCGTGGGCGAACTGGACATCGGACGTCTCGACGACGCCGCCCTCACGCAGATGCGGCGGGACCGGATCGGCTTCGTCTTCCAGTCGTTCAACCTCGTCCCCACCCTGACGGCCGCCGAGAACATCACGCTGCCCATCGACCTGGCCGGCAAGAAGGTCGACCAGGAGTGGTTCGACTACCTGGTCAATCAGCTCGGGATCGCCGATCGCCTGACCCATCGGCCCAGCGAGATGTCGGGCGGCCAGCAGCAGCGCTGTGCCTGTGCCCGGGCCTTGATCAACCGTCCCGATCTGATCTTCGCCGACGAGCCCACCGGCAACCTCGACTCCAACTCGACCCAGGAGGTGCTGGGCTTCCTCAAGCGCTCCGTCACCGAGTTCGGGCAGTCCGTCGTCATGGTCACGCACGATCCACACGGCGCGGCCTACGCCGACCGGGTGGTCTTCCTGGCAGACGGGGACATCGTGGACGAGTTGCACGGCCCGACGGCGGACTCCGTTCTCGAGCGCATGCGCACGCTGGGGACCTGACATGTGGAAGGTCACGATCAAGGGACTGCTCGCCCACAAGCTCCGGCTGGCCCTGACCGCGTTGGCCATCGTGCTCGGCGTGATGTTCATCGCCGGCACCTTCGTGCTCACGGACACCCTGAACAACACCTTCAAGACGTTGTTCGGGAACATCTACCAGAACATCGACCTCCAGGTGCGGGGCGTGGCCGAATTCGGCTCAGGCGGCACCGCCACACGAAACCCCATCCCCGAGTCCATCCTGACCACGGTACGCAAGGTGCCCGGGGTCGAGGAGGCGAACGGCACGGTCTCGGGCTACGCGCAGTACATCGGGTCGAACGGAAAGGCTCTCAGCACCGGCGGGGCCCCCACCCTCGGGATCTCGTGGGACCCGGAGTCACAGCTCTCCACACTGCACCTCGTGCAGGGATCGCCGCCGACGACGGCGCACGACGTGGTCATGGACCTCGGGACGGCCCAGAAGTACAACTTCAAGGTCGGCCAGCAGGTGCGCGTCCTTCTGTAGGGTCCGACCCAGACCTTCACCATCACGGGACTGGCCCGCTTCGGTACGGCGGACAATCTGGCCGGGGCCACGCTGGCCGCGTTCGACATTCCCACGGCGCAACGAGTCCTGGGTGAAGTGGGCAAGTTCGACAGCATCAACATCGTCACGACCCCGAACGCGGACAACGCGCATGTCCAGCGGAGCATCGCCGCGGCGGTGCCGCGCGATGTGGAGGTGGTGACGGGTCAAACCGTCATCAACGAAGCGACCAGCGCAATCGGCCAGGCACTGGGGTTCTTCAACACGGCCCTTCTCGTCTTCGCCTTCATTTCGCTCTTCGTGGGTGGCTTCACGATCCTCAACACGTTCTCGATCATCGTCGGCCAGCGGACCAAGGAGTTGGCTCTCCTGCGCATCGTCGGCGCCAGTCGGCGCCAGGTTTTCCGATCGGTGATCGGAGAGGCGGCCATCGTCGGCTTCGTCTCGTCGTTGATCGGCCTGGGCCTGGGCGTGCTGGCCGCCATCGGGCTCGAGGCGCTGCTCAAGGGCTTCGGTGTGACCCTGCCCTCGGGCCCGATCGCCTTCGAGCCGCGGACGGTCATCGTCTGCCTCGTCGTCGGTGTCGGGGTAACCGTCGTCTCCGCCATCAGTCCCGCCCGGCGGGCAGTGCGCATCGCGCCGGTCGAAGCCGTGTCCGAACAGCAGGGCGAACACGAGATCTCCATGCGGCGCCGTTTTACCTGGGGTGCGGCGATCACCCTGCTCGGTGCACTCGCTCTGGCCGTCGGGCTGACCAAGCCGGCCATTGCGCTGGTGGGTATTGGCGCACTGCTGATCTTCGTCGGCGTGGCCCGTCTGGCCCCGGCGGTGGCCCGGCCGATGTCGAGTGTGATCGGCCGTCCGCTCGCCCGCCTGCTCGGGGTATCGGGCCGCCTCGGCCGTGAGAACTCCATGCGCAGTCCGCGCCGGACCGCCCAGACGGCCTCTGCTTTGATGGTCGGACTCGCCTTGGTCTCGGTCATCGCGGTGTTCGGCGCGTCGGTCTCGCAGTCCGCCACGGCGAGCATCGACCAGGCCATCGCGGCGAACATCATTGTGAGCAACTCCAACAACAACGGTCCGGGGGCGTTCAGCACCACGGTGCCTGCGGTCGTGGCCGGCGTGCCCGGCGTGACGTCGACCTCCACCGTGTACGGGGGACAGTTCGAGTTCAAGCAGTCCATCGTGAGCCTCAGGGGGATCACGACCAAGAACCTGTCGCAGACCCTGATCCTCACCATGGCCTCGGGCACGCCGCAGGCCTTGACGGCCGGAAATCTGCTGATCGACACGTCGACGGCAAACTCAGACCACCTCTCCGTGGGTGACAGGGTGCCGGTCAAGTTCGCCTTGACCGGAAATTCCACCATGCGGATCGGCGGCATCTTCCAGACGAACCAACTCATCGGGAGCTTCCTGGTCAGTCAGGCCTTTTACGTCAACCACTTCCAGAACCCCCAGCCGAACGCCGTTCTCGCCCGAACCGACGGCAGCCCGGGCGTCGAGCAGGCGGTCAAGAGCGCGCTCGGCGTCGTACCCCAACGTCCAGGTGCAGAGCCGGGCCGAGTTCGAGAAGTCGCAGTCGAATCAGGTGAACCAGCTGCTGGGCCTGGTCTACGCGCTTCTCGCCCTGGCCATCCTCATCGCTTTGATCGGCATTGTGAACACGCTCATGCTCTCGGTGTTCGAGCGAACCCACGAGATTGGACTGCTGCGGGCCGTTGGGATGAAACGCCGTCAGGTACGGGCGATGATTCGCTCCGAGTCGGTGATCCTGGCCGTGTTCGGCGCGGTCATCGGAATCATCGTGGGCACGCTGCTGGGCATCGCCCTCGTGTCGTCGCTGCACTCACAGGGGATCACCAACACCGTCGTTCCCGCGAAGAGCCTCGTGGTCTTCCTGATCCTGGCCGCGCTGCTGGGGTTGTTGGCGGCCAGCTGGCCGGCGCGACGGGCCGCCCGGCTGGACGTACTGGCTGCGATCGCGGCGGAGTAGGGCATGAGCACGGCGGCCGCACCCCGTACCCCCGAGCATTTCCAGCTGCCCGGCTACGTCGTCAACGTCGGTCCGTTCAGCCACCTGGCCGCGGAACGCGACCGCCTGGCCGGCCTGGAGTGGCAGCATTTCGACGCCAACGCAACTGGGCTCGACGGTGGGTGCAGAGCTGGCCGGTGTCGACCTGGCCGCCCATCTCTCCGACGAGGTGATCGCGGAGATCCGCCAGGCCCTCTACGACTACAAGGTCATCTTCTTCCGGGACCAGCCGCTCACACCGGAACAGCACGTGGGCTTCGCTCGCCGCTTCGGCGGCTTGGAGGTGCATCCGTTCCTTCCCTCGAACACCGGTGAGCCCGAACTGGTCCGATTCGAGAAGACGGCCGAGGTGACCGGCTACGAAAACGCATGGCATCACGACGTGACCTGGCGCGAGAGCCCCTCGATGGGCGCGGTCCTGCACGCGCTGTCCGTGCCCGCCATCGGCGGCGACACCCTCTTCTCGGATATGTACGCCGCGTACGACGTGCTCGACGACCGAGACCAAATCCGAAATCGACACGATGGTCGCGGTGCACGACTTCACGCAGACCTTCGGTCATGGCATGACGAAAGAGGAACGACAGAAGGCGAAGGTCCAGTACCCAGAGGTGCGCCACCCGGTGGTCTGCACGCATCCGGGCACGGGCAAGCTTCATCTCTACGTGAACCGGCCCTTCACCAGTCACATCGAGGGCCTCGAGCCCGACGCGAGCCATGAGCTCTTGGACCGCCTGTGCCGGCAGGCCGACGCGCCCGAACACCAGTGCCGGTTCACGTGGTCGAACGACACGGTTGCGTTCTGGGACAACCGGGCCGTCCAGCACTACGCATCGAGCGACTATTGGCCGCACCGACGCACCATGGAGCGCGCGTCGATCATCGGGAGCCGACCGGTCCGAGCCTGAGCCGCGGCCTGCGCTTGTTCGCGCGTCGCCGCGTCAGCCAGGCGTTGATGTTTCGGAACACTCCACACGCAGCGGACGGGCGCGCGCCATCCTCCTGATTCGCAAACCCAATTCCCCACCAATTCAGCGATATCTGGATGCAATCCAGGTGCGAAAACGTTTGACTTGGGGTGAAAGAAGTCGGGGAGCGTTGGCTGCCCGAGCCCGCTCTACGCCAGCGAGCAACGCTCCCGGGGGCCGTCATAGGCGGAGGTCCCCGAAGAAAGGCTCAGGAAAGTGCTCAAGCTGATCACTCCTCACGCCGATATTCCGGACGTGCCTGGTCAGTAGGCCGATCCCCCGCGTGCACAAGACCCTTGGCGAAATGGACACGACGAACGAGAACAAGGAAGTTCACTTCCTAGACGAGAGCTTGTCTGCTCCCGCAGACGAGTTCGACGAGACTCCCGAAGAGACGCGCGCCGGCTGGCTGGTGCCGGTCGGGCATCAACGCGTTCTCGTGTCTGCAGATCCTGCTCACGCTGGCCCTCTTGATGTTCGGCCCGCTCCACGGCCTGGGCCCCATCCGTGTGCTCATCCCCGAGCCAGAGATGTTCGTGCTCCTCACCGCCCTCTGGGCGGGTGCGGTGTGGGCGCCGGTCTCGCTGCACTACCGGGGCAACACCTATCTCTTCGTGCTCGAGGAAGTTCCGATGCTCATCGGGCTGGTCTTCCTTTCGCCGCCGCTGCTGGTCCTCAGCTGCGTCTGCGCCGAGACCCTGGTGCTGGCGGTCTTCCGCAAGCAGACGCCGATCAAGGTCCTGTTCAACGTGGCCTCCGGCGGGCTCAGCACGGCCTTGTCCGCCGTCGTCTTCCGCGAGGTCCTCGGCGGACACCTTCCCGTGACCCTCTACGGCTGGGTTGCCGCGGTCGCCGCACTGTGCACCGCAGCCTTCGTGACGACTCTCACGGTTCGGGTCGTGATGAAGATCAACGGACAGACAACCGAGCGGTGGAGTGGGATTCCAGTTCATCAACACCCAGGCGATGCTCATGGCGGCGAGCATGTGCCTGTCCTTCGTCGTGCTCAACGCAGCCTGGTACGACCCCTGGGGCATGGTGCCGTTGCTGCTCGTGGCGGCGCTCATCATCGTCGCCTACCGGGGCTATGCCCGGCTCGGTTTGCGCTTCTCTTCCCTCCAGCGCCTCTACGACTTCAGCCGAACGCTCGGCGCGGCGAGCCTCGAGCCTTCCTCCATGAGCCTGGACGTCCTGCGCCAGGTGTGCACCGTGATGCGGGCACGCCGAGCGGAGCTCATCCTGGCCGAACCCTCGGGCATCCCCCGCCGCGTCGCCCTGAACGACGAGGGCGAGCCCGTCATCGAGCCGATCAGCCTCGACGGGCATTCGATGGTGACCCATGCCATCCTCACCGGCCGAGGTTCGTTGCACAACGTGGAGGCCCACCACAAGAAGCTGGACATCGATCCGATCGTGGGCGAATACCGAGACGCGGTCGTGGCACCGCTGTCCAACGGCACCCGGCCCGATCGGGGCCCTCGTGGCCATCGACCGCGACGAGGAGCTGGACAGCTTCGACGAGGACGACCTTCGGCTCTTCGAGACGCTGGCTGCCCACGCCAGCGCAAGTCTCGAGCGGGCCCGCCTGGTCGAAGAGCTGCGCTACGAGGTGGACAGCAAGTCGCACCAGGCCAGCCACGACGCCCTGACCGGCCTGCCGAACCGGAGCCTCTTCCTGAACCGCGCGGCCACGGCGCTCTGCGAAAGCAGCGGCGTGGCGATCGTCCTGCTCGACGTCGACCGGTTCAAGGACGTCAACGACACGCTGGGCCACCTCATCGGCGACCGCCTGCTCTGCGAGGTGTCCGAACGCCTGCTCCGTGCCGCCGCCGGACGGGCGACGGTGGCCCGCCTCGGGTGGCGACGAGTTCGCTCTGGTCATCGCCGACGTCGAAGATCCCGGGCAGGCCGTCGACATCGTCTACGACTTGAACGCCGAGATGTCTCGCCCGATCGAGATGGAGGGCATGACGCTCGCCGTCACGTTCAGCGCCGGCATCGCCCTGGCCCCGGAGCACGGCAACGACGTGTCACTCCTCCTCCAGCGGGCCGACATTGCGATGTACCTGGCCAAGGAACGCCGCAGCATCGTCGAGCTGTACTCGGTGGAGCAGGACAAGAGCGTGCGCCGGTCGCTCATGGTGGGGGGATTCCTGACCCACGCGCTCGAGACCGGCAACGGGCTGAGCGTCATGTACCAGCCGATCGCCGACGTGAAGTCGAAGGAAGTGGTCCGGGTCGAGGCGCTGTGCCGCTGGTACCACCCCGAACTGGGTTGGATCCCGCCCGAAGAGTTCATCGGCATTGCCGAGCAGATGGGACTCATCGGTCAGATCAGCGAGTTCGTGCTGGCCGAGGCCTGCGCCCAGCTGGGTCACTGGCGCCGGATCGGGCTGCGGATCGGGATGGCGGTCAACGTCTCGGGCCGAGAGCTCACCGACACGAGCCTGGTCGATCTGGTCGAGCGCAACCTGCGGATCAACAACTTGCCGCCCGATCTCCTGACGATCGAGGTGACGGAGACAGAGGTCATGGCCGACCTGGCCCAAGCCAGCCGCGTGCTCGACGAGTTGGCGGACCTCGGCGTGCGCATCGCCATCGACGACTACGGGACCGGCTACTCGTCGTTGGCCTACCTGCACCATCTCCCCGTGCAGGAGCTGAAGATCGACCGGTCCTTCGTGACCAACCTGCCGAACGAGATGAGCAACGCGATCATCGTGCGCTCGTCCATCGCCATGGCCCACTCACTCGGCCTCCACGTCGTTGCCGAGGGAGCCGAGGATGCCGCAACATGCGCGATCCTGGCCGACGCGAACTGCGACATGATCCAGGGGCACTACCTCGGTCGTCCGCAGAACTCTGCCCTGGTGCAGGAGTGGTTGCTCGGCAAGGGATCGCTCGAGTTCGGTCCGCTCGAGACCGAGACCAAGGTGGCCGAGACGCTGCCCGACCGTCACCGTCAGCTGACCGCTTCCCGGGCTTCCTCAGCCCGCCGCCGGCTCTCCGGCCGGCGCTGCCCACGGCTGAAGCCCCAGTTCCGCCCCTGATCGGGCCGAGTCCGGCCCCGATTTCGTTTTCTTGGTACGTTCGCGCCGTCGCGGCGCTGAATTGGCGACCGTTCGGCGTAATCCCTGGTCAGAGCCCTAAGCGGATTTCGACGTACAACCCCCGTGTTGTCAAAGTTGACGCTCTGTTGATTTTGTCTTTCAACTTGAGTGAAACTTTCCACGGGAGATGAGAGGTAACCGGTCGCACGGTAGTAACTCGCCTCGCATCTCCCGCCGTTGTCGACACGCGGAAGGAGGGTGGACATGTCCGACTTCACCAACAAGTGGGGCTGAGTTAACCGCGGCAATTAGCCGCTAGCTCAGCTTCAAGCCAACAAGTCGCACCGTTCCGCATGGAACGGGGTTATTGCAGTAGTTGCATCGGCACGGCGGGCCGCCGCCTTTAGCAATCCTCAGGGATTGCACTCGAGGGGTGGCGCCCGCCGCCGTCGCGCCTGGTGGATCAACGGTCGATCACCGGGGTCGGGCGGTTCGCGTAATCTCGCCATCACGATGGCCCATGAGCACGCGTAGGGAGCAGGGCCGCCAGCTGGTTGCGCGGCTCGTTCGGCCGCCTCTGGGTCGGTTTTACGTTTGCCAGCACGGGCGACGGGTTGGCCTACGGAGCGGTTCCACTCCTTGCGGTCCTGGTCGACCCGCATCCCTTCGCAGTCTCCCTTGTGGCGGCCGCCGACAACCTGCCGTGGCTTCTGGTGGCGGTCCCGGCCGGCGTCCTCGCCGACCGCTTCGCCCGGGGCCCGACGATGGCCCTCATGAATGCGTTGCGCGCCGTCGGCGATCCTGCTCGGTGCCGTCCTGGTCGTGACGGATCACATGACCCTGGGTCTGCTGGTTCTGGTCGTCCTCGTCAATGCGGCGGGACGCGCCATCTACTACTCCTCCATGCAGGCCCTGACCTCCGATCTCGTCACTCCCCAAGAACTCGAACACGCCAACGGAGTTCTCAGCGGAACCGAGGCGGCGACCGAACATCTGGCCGGTCCCATCGTCGGGCACCACGCTCTTCGCGGTCAGCCCCTCCATTCCGTTCTTCGCCGACGCCGTCGCGCTCGTGGCCTCGTGCTTTCCCTTCACCCGTTTCCGCGTGGCGACGCATCCAAAACCGTCGGAGAGCACCCCGTCGTCGACCTCGATCTGGGAGGGCTGCCGCTACCTGTTCGCCGATCGCCGGCTCCGGGTGCTTCTCGCGGTGGTGAGTTCCCTGGCTGCGCTCCAGGGAATGGAGGGCGGGGTCCTGGTGCTTCTGGCCACGACCGTGTGGCACATCAGGCCTGCGGCCTACGGCGTCTTCCTGGCTGTCGGCGCCGCCGGAAACCTTGTGGGCAGCGTCGTGGCGGCGCGGCTCGTGGCGAGGTTCGGAAGCGCTCGGACTCTGATCGCGGCGGCGGCGATCTCGGGCGCCGGCTATCTGCTGATGGCGCCGGCCAACGGCTGGGCTCTCGCCGGAGTGGGCTTCGTGATCGTCGGCATTGCGGTGGGAGCGGGCTCGGTCATCGCGATCTCGCTCCGGCAGCGCCTGACGCCAGCGGACCTCATGGGACGGGTCGGAGGCGCCTGGCGAGGCATCACGTGGGGTGCAGCCCCGCTGGGTGCCCTGGCCGCCGGTGGACTGGCCGCCTTCGGTGGGCTGAGGTTGCCCATCCTCCTCGCCGGAATCTTGCAATGCCTGGTGGCTCTCGTGCTGGCGCGCCCGCTGCTCCACCGGATCGGCTCTGACCAGGAGCCGGGCAGGCGTCACCCCGTCTACGTAATGCGGAGTCTCCGCGCCGGACCGAGCTTGCCGGCGCGCGCATGAAGCACGGGGCAACGGGGGGTGCGAATCGATGCCTGCGCCATGACGGCTCGGCGTCCCAACCGGTGTTTCGACGCGGCAACCCTTCGTTCGGCTGCGATTTTTCGATGAGAGCGCGCGCGGCGGGTATCAGCCTTGCACGTAGCTGTTGATCACGAAACGAGGTGCACATGGTTGGAGGTGTTGTCGTAAGCGTCCTGGTTGGCGCGGTCGGGGCAATCCTCGACTTTGCAGTGACCGAAAGCCCCTATCAGCACGGCGTCAACCTGAACACGGTCGGAGTCATCCTCATGATCGTTGGCGCGGTCGGTGTGGTGCTGTCCGTCGTATTCGGGATGGTCGGGCCCAACGGATTTCACCGTCGTCGCACCGTGATCGATGACGGCAGCGGTCATGTTGTTCGACGCGAGGACAGCTACATCTGATCCTCGCGGCGCGAACTGTTCCAAAACGAAAACTCAGAGACGGAGGAATGAGATGGGATTGATCCTGGTAGTGCTGTTGATTGCGCTGATCCTCGGCGGTTTGGGCTTTGCGGCCCACGTGTTGTGGATCGTGGCAGCGGTCGTCTTCATTGCGTGGCTGGTCGGTTTCGGCCTGGCCCGGGGCGAGACCACGGGGGGTGGACGCGCCCGCTGGTATCGCTGGTAGTCGTCGCGCTCTCGACGGTCCCTCGGTTGACACGATGTCGGCCGAGGGACCGCGGGGCGGCGAGCACCCAGGTCGGTGTGTCACGCCGCATTCCGGAGCCCGACGAAACGAGAGTGGAGGTGGCGGAATGAAGAACCAATCAGATGACAGTCGCCGGTTGGTCGTTTTGAAGCTCGACAACGGGGAGCTGGCCGAAGACCTGACGCACGGCGACGGGGCGGCGACCGAGGCGGGAAGAGTCGGAGACAGCGGGGCAGTGGAAGACCGGCACCGGACACTCGAGATCATCGAATCGTCCGACCTCCCCGAGGAGCTGGTAGATGTAGATCCCTCGGACTTGCGGCCCGGAGCCTTGCCACGGCACGCACGACATCCGAGTACCGATCAACGATCGCATCAAGCACGGATCGAGGAGGAGATATGAGCGACGACACCCACACCGAACCGAACGACGCCACACAGGCCGAGGACGAGAGCGAAGCCACCCAGGCACACGTCGCCGACCGCGCGCCCACGGCGGAGGAGGCCGAGGCGGCGGATCGGTCCCGGGACGAGTTCGCATCGGATGCCCGGGTCGTAGCGGAGAACGAAGAGTCGATGGCCAAGCGCGGCGCCGAGGTCAAGGGTGAGGGCGAGATCAAGTAGCGAACCCCGCCGACACTCCGGTCGTCGGTCAGCACAAGCAACCGAGAATTCGGTGCGCCGCGCCAGAAAATCTCACTGATGCGGTCGGGGGTCAACACACTCCCCGGGGGGAGGGCCATAGGGTCCTAGCCGTGCCCCAGCGAGGACTGCGCGGTGTCCTGCCGCTCTATGTCGTGGTCTTCGTCGGCTTCCTCGGCTACAGCCTAATGATCGCCACCTTCACCCCGATGATCCTGCGGGACGACAACGGGATGTTGGCCACTTCCTCCGGTCTCACCGAGCGAAGCCTGATCCTTGGTGTCGTGCTGGCGCTGTACCCCTTGGGTCAATTCCTCGGCTCGCCGGTCGTCGGCGCTCTGTCGGATCGCTACGGCCGCCGCCCGGTGCTGCTCTGCTCCCTGGCCTCGACAACGGTGTTCTACGTCGGCATCGCCACTGCGCTGACCATTCAGAGCCTTCCCCTCCTGATGGTGGCCTGCCTTTTTGCAGGGTTGTCCGAGTCGAACATCGTTCTCGCCCAGAGCGCTATCGCCGACACGTCGGATCGCGACGATCGCAACCGCCTGTTTGGGTACGTCTATCTGAGCGCGAGCCTGGCCTATGTGGTCGGACCGCTGGCAGGTGGACAGCTCGCCGACAACGGGATCGTCAGCTGGTTCAGCTATGCGACGCCGTACTGGGCCGTCACCATCCTCATGGGAGCGGTCCTCGTCGCCGTCAGTGGCTGGTTCCGCGAGACGCGTCCTGGCCGTGGCCACGGCGGTCACGCCCTGGAGGCCTTCACAAACCTCGCCCGCGTGGTCACGGATCGCCGGTTGCGTCCCTTCTACCTGATCAATTTCGCCCTCTACCTTGCGATCTTCGGCTTCTTCCGGGTGTACCCGATGTACCTGGTCGACCAATTCCACCTGGGGGTCGGCAGCGTCTCCGAATATGTCGCCTACGTCGCCGTCCCCATAGTGATCGCCAACGTCTGGCTCGTCGGAGCGTTGGCGAGGCATGCACGGCCGAGGACCATGGTGATGATCAGCGCTCTGGCGATGGGGGTCTTCATGATCCTGATCGTGGTGCCGGCGTCGAAGAACTGGCTTTGGCTGACGCTTGGCCTCACGGCTCTGGCGCTGGCGGTCTGCCTCCCATCATCCGCGGCCATGTTGTCGCTGGCCGCGGACGACAGCGAACAGGGCCGGGCCATGGGGAACAACCAGGCCATGCAGGTCGGTGCCGAGTCGATCTCGGGTCTGGCCGGCGGCGCGCTGGCCGCGGTTCTCATTCGGCTCCCGCTCGTGGTGTTCGCAGGCGTGGCGATCGTCGGTGGCCTGACGCTCCTCAGCTTCAGTCGAGCACAGGCTCGTGGCGAGCCCGGCCCGGCTCGAAGAGCACGAAGGCTCTGGACTAGGGGCTATGTTGCGCGCCGGGAGGGGTAGCGATGATCAGATGGAAGCTGGCGGCGGCGTTGCTCGTCATGGCGTCGGCGTCGGCAATTCTCGGGTTGCCAGGGAGCCGGTTCCCCGGCCGGCGCAGTCGCGCGAGCCGGGATCGCCCTCGCTCAGCGGGGGAGGTTCGGTCGATGAAGCCTGGCTGACCGGCGCGCAACCGGCAGACCGGATCACCTTGCTGCGGGACGGAAAGGTCGTCGCCAATCCCGACAACCCTGGCGCGGCCGATCAGCTGGGTTCGCGCATTGTCCGCAACCTGGCTCCCGGGCAGCGGATACGCCTGGCGCGACGACGCCTCGGGTCAGAAGACCCACTCGTTCGCCGTTCTGGCTCCCGGGATCCAATCCGACGGTGAATTCGTCGCTCTACACGAATCAACCCCTGCACGACGGCCTGAACTACATCACGATGCGCGACGGGATCTCCCTGGCCGCCACCGTGCGTTTCCCCTTGGGTGCGAGCTGCTCGACCGACGGCGCCGTGCCCAACCGTGATCGAGTACTCGGGCTACAACGTGGCCGGTCCGACCGATCCCATTCCGCCCCTGATCGACGGGGCCCTCGGCTCCTCGTGCTCGAATTGCGGCGACGCCAACCTGTTGCCCGACAGCGCCACCGATGTCGGTGCCGTGGTGGCGCGTGTGGCGGGGTTCGCCACCGTCAGCCTGCAGATGCGTGGAACCGGCTGTTCGGGTGGGGCCTTCGATCTCTTCGGGTATCCGTCCGACTACGACGCGTACGACGCCATTGAGGTCGTGGCGCATCAGCCCTGGGTCGCGCATCACAAGGTCGGCATGGTGGGGATCAGCTATTCCGGCCTGTCCCAGCTCCCCGCGGCCGGCACGGATCCGCCGGGCCTGGCGGCGATCGCGCCCATGAGTCCCACCGACGACTTGTTCTCGACCGGCTACCCGGGAGGGATCTACAACGACGGATTCGCAGCGGAGTGGATCGGCCAGCGCATCGACGATGCCAAGCCGGCGGCCGTGTTCAGCAACGGCACGCCTGCGCCAGCTCTCGACCACGCCCGTGCACGAACGTCGCCCAGCCCTGGACCTACTACGAAATCGACGCGGAGCTGGCGGCCAGCGGAGGGGCCTCCTCGACCTGCCTGGCCAACCAGGCGCTCCACGCCCAATCGGAGGACCTCGAGGGCCTGGTCGGACCCCAGTTGGTGGCGAAGGGCGCGGCCCGAGGACGGGACCCGTCCCTCTTCGATCGCCGCTCCATGACCGATTGGGCCCATCACGTGACGGTGCCCGTGTTCCTGTCCGGAGCCCTCCAGGACGAGCAGACGGGTCCGCAGTGGCCGGCGCTGATCAATGCCTTTCCCAAGTCGACGCCCGTCTTCGCCAACATGGTCAACGGTGACCACATCGACTCGGCCGATCCGCAGACCATCAGCCGGTGGCTGGAGTTCCTCGATCTCTACGTCGCCGACAAGGTGCCGACCAAGCCCAGTGCGATTGCGGCGCTCGTCCTCGACCAATTCGCGGCCGCAGGCCGCGTCGGTATCCTCGGAGGCGCCGCTCCCAGCACTGCGGTTCACGACGGCGCCGAACGTGGCCGTGGCCAGGGCCGACTTCGACAAGGACACGCCACGCGTCCGGGTGCTCTTCGACAACGGCGCCGGCCAGACCGGCCCCGGCACCATCGGGGCCACTTACACGGCGAACTTCTCGAGCTGGCCCCCGGCCGGCAACCTGACCACGCTGTATCTGGGTGGCGGAGGCGGACTCGTCCGCCAGCAGCCCACCGCTCGGGTCACACCACCTTCTCGCTCGATCCCAGCGTTCGGCCCCGCACGAGCCTTCCGGCGAACGGCAACGCATGGCTGGCCGACCCGGGTTGGGACTGGACCCCGGTCCCGTCCGCCGATGGCGTCGGCTTCGCCACGGCGCCCTTCACCACTGCGACGACGATCGTCGGTCCGGCGACGCTGGACCTTTGGGTCAAGGCCGGCGCCCGGTCGAGGACTTCCAGGCCACGATCACCGAGGTCCGGCCCCAGGCCGCGACAAGAGGAGTACGTGACGTCGGGCTTCTTGCGCAGCACCAATCAGGTCGATGATGCCGGATTCCACCGCGCTGTTCACCGCGCCGACCTATCTGCCTCAGGACGCCAAGCACCTCTCGGGGAAGCAGTACGAGCTCGTGAAGATTCCCATCGATCCCATCGTGCACACCTTCAGGCCGGGAACCGAGCTGCGTGTGGTGATCTCGGCTCCCGGCGGAGATCGTCCCGTCTGGACCTTCGCCACGCTGGACCACGGTCAGCACGGCCACCGTTGGGCTCGGTGGCGCGGCCTCCTCGGCCCTGCAGGTCGAATGTCGTCCACGGCGTCGCCGCCACGCCGACATTGCCGGCGTGCGGCGCACTGCGCGGTGAACCCTGTCGGGCCCTGGTCGCCGAGGGAAACCAGGCCGGGACCATGTGAGGCGAGGGCCCACGATGACCGATCGCTACTGGTTCGACAACAGCCTCTCCGACGAAGGGACGCGCCTGCGGCTCCTGGAGAAGATCGCCGACCCCCGTTCGATCTCGCTGCTCGAAGGGCTCGGCGTCGCCCCGGGGTCGATCTGCGCCGAGCTCGGGGCCGGCGCCGGCTCCATGGCGGCATGGTTGGCCGACCGCGTGGGTCCCGACGGTTCGGTACTCGCCGTCGACCGCAACCTGAGCCTCTGTGCGGCACCTGGCGGAGCGGTCCAACGTCGCGGCTCCTCGAAGCCGAGCTCGAAACCCTCGAACTGGAACCCGCGACCTACGACCTGGTGCACACCCGGAACGTGTTGATGCATCTCGACGACGCAGACCGGGTCATCGCGGCGATCGTCGCCGCACTGCGGCCCGGTGGGCGGCTCCTCCTCGAAGAGGCCGACTACTACGCGCTGGGGGGGATCACCTCCGCCGTCTTCGCCCGCGTCGTGTCACCCCTGGTGGAGAAGTGGACCTGGGCGCGGACGATGCCGATCACCCTTTCCCGGCTTCCGGTCGTCGACCTCCGAGTCACCGTCGATGCGTCCATGCTCCACGGCGCTTCGGACGAAGCGGCCTTCTGGGCGCACACGATCGTGTCGGCCCGGGATCGGATCACACGGAAGGCCCCAGACGGAGCATCGGCAGGCGGTGCCGTCGGTGCCGTCTCGGCCGACGAGATCGACCAGGTCCAGGCGTTGTTGGCCGATCCCACCTTCTGGACCCCGTTTGCCTCGGTGATCTGCGTCAGCGCGCAGGCGACCTGAAGCGGACGCCGCCTACTCGGTGGCGAGCACGGGGTTCACGTCCACCGCGGGCTGGTTCACCGACTTGTCCGTCACGAACACGGCGGCGGCCAGCGCAGCGATCACGAGGAAGACCGCTCCGACAGCGAAGGCGATGGCGTAGCCGTGGACGAGTCCCGCCGACACTGAACGGACACCGTGTGCCGTGATGTAGCCGGCGGTCGCCGTCGCGGCCACCGTGTTGAGCAGAGCGGTTCCCAACGAGCCGCCTATCTGCTGCGTGGTGTTGACCAGCGCGCTGGCCACACCGGAATCGGAAGGACCGACGTTGGTGAGCGCAGTATTGCTGATGGCGGGAAAGGCGAAACCGAGTCCGACGCTCATCAGGATCTGCGGACCGAACACGTAGGCCCAGAACGAGGTGTCCACCCCGATCTGGGTCAGCCATGCCAGACCGATGGCTCCGACCAAGAGGCCACCAGCCATCGGAATCCGAGGTCCGATGCGGGGAACAACGGTCGAGGATGCCGTGGCCGCCAGGATCAGTCCGACGGCGAAGGGCAGGAAGGCGACGCCCGCCTTGAGCGCCGAGTAGTCCAACACCGTCTGCATGTAGTAGCTGAGGAACACGAACATGGCGAAGAGTCCCGCCCCCAAGAGGAACGAGGCCAGGAAGGAGCCGCCGCGGTTGCGCTCGGCCACGACCCGCAGCGGCAGCAACGGGTGCGTCGCCCGGGTCTCGACGACGACGAAGGCGACAAGGAGCACGACCGCGATGCCGAGAAAGGTCAGCGTCTGCGCGGCGGCCCACCCGTCCGAGCTGGCCTTCGTGAAGCCGTAGACGAGGCTCACGAGGCCGAGCGTGGAGAGGAGGGCGCCGGGGACGTCATAGCGGGTCGACCCGGTAGCGCGGCTCTCGTGCATGACCCGGCCGGCCGCCACGACGGCCAGGAGCGCGAGGGGCACGTTGACGAGGAGGCACCAGCGCCACGAGGCGTACTGGGTCAGGATCCCACCGGCCAGGACGCCGATGGCACCACCGGCGCCGGAGACCGCTCCGTAGGCGCCGAAGGCCTTGGCTCGCTCACCGGGATCGGATTGGAACGTCACGTTCAGGATGGAGAGTGCGGCCGGCGCCATGAGCGCGGCGAAGGCACCCTGGAGGGCACGGGCGCCGAAGAGCATGCCTTGATTGACGGCGAGGCCGCCGAGGGCCGAGGCCGACGCGAACCCGATCAGCCCGATCACGAACATGCGCTTGCGCCCGCCGTAGTCGGCGATCCGGCCACCGAGGAGCAGCAGGCCACCGAAGGCCAGGGTGTACGCGGTGATGACCCATTGACGGTTCGGCGTGGAGATGTGGAGGGCGTGTTGGGCCGAGGGGAGGGCGATCGTGACGATCGACGCATCAAGGACCACCATGAGCTGGGCGATCGCGACGATGGCCAAAATGCCCCATCGCTTCGGATCCGGTTCGTCCGTGCCCGGCGCCCGCGGTCCGTCGATTTCGGAATTGGTCACGTGGCCCTCCTGTGGATTTTTCTAGATGCTGGTTGCGACACACGGGAAGTTCCCAGGTGGACGCGTGGCTCGAGGGTACGAAGAGGTGTGACGGTCGATCAGCTGTGGGTCTACCAGGACGGGATCGTGATCGGGTCAGGCCACGACGCCAGAGTCGTTGCCTCTCGCCTGGGAACAAAGGTCCCTCCGCCCCATTCGCCCCACGTGGACCGCTACTACAGTGCTCGGGTCGTGACGGTTGCCGGGGACACCGCGCAGCACTGCGCAGGGACACCGCCGCGCGTCCTGCAGGTGCTCCTGAGCATCCGGAGCCGGCGGTCGAGCCCGATCGCCTCCCAACCAACTCGGGCGTCACGTCGTGCTCCGTTCGTCCCGGTGGCCCCGTGACGCGACCCCCACTCGACACGAACGCACTAAACCCGCCGCCTCCCTTTGCGCAGGGTTCCGTTTCCATCCGGCTCTACCCGCACAACGAGCTGCCTGCGGAGGCCGTCGTCGCCGAGATCTGCCACCAGGCCGGCATCGCCCTACGGAACGGCTTCGACGGCGTCATGACCAGCGAGCATCACGGCGGCTTCGCCGGCTACATGGCGCAACCATTGCAGATGGCCTCCTTCGTCCTGGCCGAGCACGAAGCGGGCTGGGCCGCCGCCGCGCCCCTTCTCCTCCCGTTGCGGCCGACGGCGCTCGTCGCCGAGGAGGTCGCCTGGCTGCGGGCCCGGTACCCCGGACGGGTCGGGGTCGGAGTGGCGGCCGGTGCCCTGCCCCTCGACTTCGAGGTCGCCGCCGTGAACCAGGCCGATTCGGTCCGCCTGTTCAAGGCGGAACTGCCGCGGCTCGTCGCCCTGCTCCGGGGCGATGATCTGGGACAGCTCGCAGAGGACCCCGCCCTCCTGGCCTGTCGGGCCAATCCGGTTCCCGTGCTCAGTGCAGCCGTGTCGACCACGGCGGCCACCCGGGCCGCCCGCTGTGGGGCGGGCATCCTCTTGGAGGGAATGTCCTCGCCCCAGCGACTCGCGGCGCTGACCCGCGCCTTCGACGAGGCGGGTGGCCGCGGGTCCAAGATGCTGATCCGGCGCGTCTGGCTCGGCCGTTCGCAGTCCGATCTGATCGAGGCCCAGCGCGCCGTCTACGAGAGCTACGCCGCCCCCGCAACCTCGTTCGGGGACGACCAGACGATTGCCAGCGACGACCCCGAGGAAATGGTCGCCCGGCTGGCGGCCGTCGTGAGCGAGGTCGGGGCCGACGCCCTGAACCTGCGCATCCAGCTGCCGGGCATGCTTCCCGAGCAGGTGCGCGAGCAGATCGAGCGCATCGGCTCCACGGTCGTGGATCCCCTCAAGGCGCTCTGGCCGGCGGGCCGCTGACCGCGCGACCGCTCCGCTCCGCTAGCGGATCGGGGTCCAGCCCCGCCCGAGATGGTTCCCGCCGTCGACGTCGAGCGTGATGCCCGTGATCTGTCGCGCGTCTTCGGACAGGAGGAAGCACACCGCGGCCGCGATGTCCTCGGCCTCGGTCAGGCGGCCGAGCGGGAGGGCCGATCCGGCCGCGGCACCCATGTCGGCTTGCCAGATCGGGCGCGTCGCCGTCGTCCGCACCAACCCGGGACTGACCGCGTTGACCCGGACTCCACGCGGGGCGAGGTCGGCTGCGATCGTCCGGGTCATCGCATTGAGGGCTGCCTTGGCCGACGCGTAGGACACCATGGCGGAGGTCGTCTTGTGCGGGGACCCGCTCGAGATCGTGACGACGGACCCTGCGTTGTCGGCGAGACCCCGGTCGAGCGCAGCGCGGATCAGGGCGATGGTGGGCCAGGTGTTGAGGCGGATCGTCTCGAGAAGCTGCTCCTCGCTGATGGCATCGAACGACAGCGGATGCGGGGCGCCGCCCACGGTGCTGACGACCAGGTCGATGCGGCCGAACGCGTCGATCGCCTGCTCGGCCAGCACGGCTACCGCCGCCTCGGTGTCCATCGACCCGACGACCCCGACCACGCGGAGGCCCTCGGCGCGCATGGCTTGCTCGGCCGAAGCCACCCGGCCCGGGTCGCGGCCGTTGATCACGACCGACGCGCCGCCTCGAGCCAGTCGCAGGGCGCACGATCTCCCGATGCTCGGATCGGCGGTGGAACCGGTGACCACCGCCACCCGGCCCGAGAACGGCTGGTCACCACCCACGGACGCGTCCGCACTACTCGTCTCGACTGTCTTCGCGTCGCCCATGTCCGCCAGTGTGTCGCACGACGCCGGTTACCGGCGAAACGGCCGGATGGATGGGGCGAGCGTCCCGACGGCGGGCGTGCGGCAGCAACCGTCACCCGTTGGGCAGCACCGCCGCGTCCAGCATTGCCTTCATGATCGGGCCGGCGATACCGGCCCCGGTGTCGACGAAGTTCTGGTACGGCACGACGACGGCCACGGCGATCTTCGGATCGCTGGCCGGCGCGAAGCCGATCATCCAGTCGTCGGTGTTGGCCTGCGGGTTGCCCGTCTGGGCGGTGCCGGTCTTTACCGCCGCATCGAGCGCGGGCGAGAAGCCGACGCCGTCGGCCGTGCCCTTCGTGACGACGAGTTGCATCAGCGAGCTCACCTGGGCCGCCGCCTGTGGGCTGGCCGCCGTCATCCAGGACGTGGGCTGATGCGTCGACGTCACCGCCCCGTCGCTGTTGGCGATCTGCTGCACCAGGTACGGGCTCATGATCACCCCGTGATTGGCGATCCCGGCCGCCACCAGAGCGTTGGACAGCGCGCTGGCCCGCACGTTCTCCTGTCCGATGGCCGAGTAGGCCAGGATCGGCTGGTTCGGCGGCGAGATGCTCGACGGCGAGGGAAAGGTCGGCGTGGCCACCCACGCCTTGGGCAGATCGATCGGCGGCGTCGAGTTGTACCCGAAGAGCGCGGCCTGCTTGGACAGGACGTCGGCGCCGAGGGCGATCCCGAGCAATCCGTAGCCGGGGTCGCACGATTGCGGCAGCATCTCGGTGATGTCACCGCCGCACACCTCGCCGCCGTCGTTGTTGAGCAGCTTGTTCGAGTTGGGCAACGGGGTGGAGGCCGCAGGGGGGAAGATGAAGTTCGAGAGTGCGGGATCGAGGTTGTAGACGGCGGTCGTCGTCACGACCTTGAAGGTCGACCCCGGAGGAAACGTCTCGCCCGTCGCCAGCGGGACACCCGGGTAGTTGCCCTCGGCGTCCTTGACGTCGAAGTCGGCGTAGCCGGCGTCACGTTCTGCGGTGACGTCGGGTGAGGCCAGGACGTTCGGATCGAAGGTCGGCGTCGAGTAGTCGGCCAGCACCGCACCGGTGGTCGGGTCCAGGGCCACCACGGCGGCGTCCTTGTTCGCCCCGGTGATCTGGCTCAGGGCCGACTCCGCCGTCTCCTGCAGGTGCGGATCGACGGTCAACGTGACGTTGTCGATGCTGGACTGGAGGGGTTCGAAGCCGAGAGCCTGCGAGAGCGTCTGGGCCGGAAGCGTGTGCAGCGTGAGCTGCTGGTTGTACTGGTTCTCGATCCCGGCGGTGCCGTAGTACTTCGACGCGTAGCCGACAACCTGTGAGTACAGCGACCCCTGTGGGTACTTGCGCAGGTAGAGGAAGGGGCTGGCCGAGGAAGACCGGACGGACTGCGCCAGCAACGTGCCGTCGGCGGCATAGATGTTGCCCCGCTTGTTGTTGTAGACCTTCGACGCGTTGCGGGGGTTGGCGGCCGACTCCCGCAGTGCGGGGCCATGCACGAGCTGGATATTGACGAGCTGCACGATCACAGCCGCCAGGCACACGATCATGATGAGGCCCAGCCAGCGGATGCGCCTACCCATCGATTCGGAGACCTCGTCTGTCGGCGTGCATCACATGGTTGACCGCAACAGGCGAGAGGCTAGCCGTGACGAGGCGGGATTTTGGTGCAGCCGCCATCGCGGCGCGGTGTAGCTCGACGTCTCGCTCGTGCCTGGCCCATGAAGGACAATAGGGGTAGGAGGTGGCAGCAGTGCCAGGAGTGGAGGCAGGTGTCGTGAGCCCAGAGCCGAGCTGCATCGAATGACGGCCTCGCCGTGTCGGTAGGACCGCTGCCGGAGGCGCCGCCTCCCCTCCGGACCCGCGTCAGCCAGCTCCTCGGGGTCGACTACCCGTTGCTGCAGGCTCCCATGGGGTTCATTGCCCGGGCCCAGCTGGCCTCGGCGGTCTCGAACGCGGGCGGGTTCGGCATCGTCGAGACGTCCTCTGGTCGACTCGACGAAGTCCGCGAGGAGATGGCGGCCATGGCGGATCTGACCGAACAGCCGTGGGGGGTCAACATCGCGCAGATGCTGGTGACCGACCCCCACATCGTCGAGTTCGTGGCCGCGCAGGGTGTTCGCTTCGTCACGACGTCGGCCGGGGACCCCGCCCGCTACACGAGCCAGCTCCACGAAGCCGGGATCACCGTCTTCCACGTCGTACCGTCGTTCCGCGCCGCGCAGAAGGCCGTCGCGGCCGGCGTCGATGGGCTTGTGGTCGAAGGGGGCGAGGGAGGGGGTTTCAAGAGCACGAGACCGGTCTCCACCTTCGTCCTGCTGCCGCAGATCTGTGGCGCGTTCGACCTCCCGGTCATCGCGGCGGGCGGGATCGTCGACGGCGTGTCCATGGCGGCCGCCTTCGCCTTGGGGGCGGAGGGCGTGCAGATGGGCACGCGCATGGTCAGCGCCGCCGAATCCCCGGTGCACGAGAACTACAAGAGGCTGGTGACCGAGGCCGACGCCACCGACACCGTCGTGCTCAGCGGCCACTCCAGCCCCGCCTACCGGGTCATGCGGACGCCGTTCAGCGAGGGGCTCGAGCGCGAGCCCACGGTCGTCATGGGACGGACCGTCGGTATGGAGGGCGTCCTCAAGCTCTATTTCGAGGGGGATCTGGACGCGGGCTTCGCCTTCGGCGGTCAGGCCGCCGGGCGCATCGACGAGGTGCTGCCGGTGCGCCAGATCGTCCACGAGACGGTGCGCGACTTCTACGGCGTGGTCGCTGCCTTGGGTCGGTTGGCTCCGGCGGAGTAGGCGTACGGGCCCACGCTCCGCAACGGCGTCGTTACGCGCTGGTGGGGGAAGCCCCGGCGACGTGGGTCTGCAGTCCCGCCGGGGAGGCCCACACGAAGACGCCGTTCACGGTGACACCGATGGTGCTCGGGTCGGTGGAAGGTGGCCCCGCCACCCTCGTCCCGCGTGCGTTGCAGGGCGAGTACAGCGTGGCGCCGGTTCGCGTGCCACCGACCGGGTTCCCTCTCGTCGCCCGCACCGAGTAGGTCGGGATCGTTTCGCACCACAGCGCCCGGTGCGCGGCAAGCGGAGCCGCCGCCCCGGTCGAGGTGTCGAGGCTGATCGACCTTCCGTTCGCGCTCACGACGACGTGATCGCTGTCGACGAAGCGCACCCCGTGGCCGCTGGTCAGCGAGGACACGTTGCTGACGGGGTAGGACCAGGTGGTCGCTCCCGTCACAGGGTCGAAGCCGGCCAGTGTCAGCGTGACCCCTCGCATCGAGGGCGCCTTGAGGGAGGTCGTCGAGTAGTGGATTGTGCCCTTGTACTGGCAGGCGACTGGGGTGCTCAAGAAGGCCAGGGGACCCATGCACTGGTACGAGCCCGGGAGCGACCATATGGGCGTTCCCGCCGTGGTGGAGAAGCCGACGGTCTTGTACCGCGACAGGTCGACCGAAGTGCCGCTGGCCGCCACCCCGACCGTGCCCACGTTGAGATCTCCGAGCGGGCTGATGTTCCATCCCGTGCCCGGGTCGTAGCCGGGGCCGAAGATCGCCGTCACCGGTTCGCTCCACGCGATGGAGCCCGTGGGCGAGAGCTGGTCCAGGGTCGGGGTCTCGCTGCTGCTCTGGTAGAGATCGGTCCCCAGGGCCCGGCTGGGTCCGCTCAGCACCGCAGCCGGCTGGCCGGTGGCCGCGTCGATCATCGTCAGTTGCGCCGAGCCGTTGGTGGTATAAGCCGGGAGGCAGAAGTCCTGACCTCCGACGCAAGCCGATGGGTTGTCCGAGAGGATGAAGCTCTCGGGAAGCTTCCACTCGATGGCCCCGGTGGCCGCGTTGACGCCGTCCACCGTGACCGAGGGGGTACCCGAGTGCGCCGCCGGTAGGACGTCCGCCACGGTGGTCCCGGCCGCGGCCGGCGTGAGCGCGACGGCCGGCGTGGTGGCGGAGGCGGCATAGGGACGCTGCCAGAGCACCGTGTCGGTGACCGGGTTCACGCCGTCGAGGTGCGCGGTATGGGATCGATCCACGCTCACCACCACGACGTCCGTCCCCGCGACGACAGGCCCACCGACAATGTGGAGCGACCGACCGGATGTCGACGGCGCTGCTCCGTTCGCCGGGAGTGATGCGATCAGGACGAGGGCGGGAACCAGTCCAAGGAGTGCGCAAAAGGCCAGGATCCGCAGCCCGGTTCGGTGCTCGGACGCGAATGCGCGGTCGTTCCTGCGACGCGAGGATCGAGCCATGCTCTGACCTCGGCACGCGGGCGGTGCGGCCGGAGTGCCTTCCGAACTCTTCGGGGAGGAACGTCAAGAATTGACCAAAGATTGTTCGACGTCCCACTTCTGGCCCAGCTCGCCGACGACATCGCATGACCTGGGACCCAAACGTGGCCCCGGTGTTCGACGAGGTCGCTCCAGTCGGCGGGCCGAGTGAGCGAACCCGGTTGGCGGCTCCAGCTCTCGGGGCCACCGAACGTACGCAGATGGAGCGGCTTCTTGCACAGCACTACCTGGGAAAATCACCCGGGCACTTACAGAAAATGCCTGCGCCCGCTGGCTGTGTTTCTACCGTCCTCCGGCGTCCACATCACCGAGCCGCCTCGCCAGGGCGGCAAGGAATATGTCGACGTGATGGTCGCCCTGTTCCAGGAGCGTTGCACATGCGCGAGACCGGGCCGCTCGCTGATCATCGTCTGCATTAGCCAGGCTCTTGAAAGCGACCGCCGCATTACGGTAGACGCCAGCCGCCGCCCCGAGCTCGCCTCCCGCTTTTGCCAGACCTCTCGGTGGGTGCGAACTCCCGAGCCAACCGCTGAGTTTGCTGCAGGCAAAGACCACATGTGACGCGACTGCTTCATCCGTGTCAGATGGCGTCGCTGGCTCTGCCCGGAAGACCTCCCGTAGGCGGTCAACCGCTTGCGTGACCGCCACGAGGTGTGCCTGGGCGGTGGCGATCCAATTGTCCCTTGCGGCTTCAGGATCGGGAGCTCCAGGCACCGTCGCAATATACGCAGGTCACGGACGCCAGTTTGCCAAACATTCGCGAGGTGTTCACCTTCAGAAAACCGAACGTTTGCCCTTTCGTCACGCTGGCCTGCGACATTGCAGCTGCGCTGTCAGCAAGAACAGAAGGTGAGATTGAGTGAGTGTGCTGAACGTGGCGGCTTCAGGTGAAGGCGAGGAGCTGGGGGAGCTGGCACTCCCCATCGGTCCCGCCTCCTCGGTGCCGACTGTCACGGATCTCCTGAACGAGGCCCCAACCGGCAAGTTCCATCGACGCACCGTCATCATCTCCGGTATTGGGTTCTTCACTGACGCCTACGACCTGTTCGTCATCGGGACTGTTGCAGCACTCGTGGCCGTTCAGTGGCATCTCAGCACGCTGCAAACGAGCTGGGTCACCGGCGCAGCCATTCTGGGCGCTTTCGTCGGCGCTTTCGTCTTTGGCCGCATCGCGGACGTGATTGGTAGGAAAAAGGTCTACGTCACGGTCGCTGTGGTCATGATCATCGGGGCGATTGCCTCGGCCTTGGCACCCGACTTCCTCTTCCTGGTTGTCGCCCGACTCGTTCTGGGCCTTGGCATCGGTGGCGACTATCCGGTGTCGGCCGTGATCATGAGCGAGTACTCCAACCGCCATGATCGGGGTCGCCTGGTTGGCCTGGTCTTCTCCATGCAGGCGCTGGGCCTCATCGTCGGCCCGCTGGTAGCTCTGCTGCTGCTGTCTTCCGGTATTGGAGACTCGTTGACCTGGCGCATTCTCTTGGGCCTCGGCGCCGTTCCCGCTGCGGCCGTGGTGTACCTGCGTTCCAGGATGCCGGAGTCGCCGCGCTACCTGGCCCTGGTACAGGGCGAGCATGAGCGTGCTGCGGGCGAGTTGGAACATTTCAGCGAAGGCGTGATCGCCGAGCCAACTCGAAGTGGTTTCGTGTCAAAGCGGATGGGTCTCGGCACGTTCCTTACTGACCCACACATGCTCAAGCTCCTCCTAGGAACAGCCGGATCCTGGTTCCTCTTCGACTACGCCTACTACGGCAACACGCTCTCCCTTCCCGCCATCTTGAAAGAGGTTGACGCCACGGCCAGTTTGGAGACCAAGCTGCTGTGGTCGCTCGGCATGTTCGTCATCTTCGCGGTCCCCGGCTACCTCCTCGCAGTCAAGCGAATGGATCACATTGGCCATCGTCGTCTCCAGTTCATCGGGTTCTCGGTCATGGCGCTCTGTTTCGTACTGCTCGCCGTGGTGCCCCAGCTCACCCAGGAGGTAGCACCCTTCTTGGCCATTCTGGGACTGAGCTACTTCTTTATTCAGTTCGGGCCAAACATGACAACGTTCGTGTTGCCGTCTGAAGTCTTCCCAGTGAGCATGCGCACTACCGGGCATGGCGTGGCTGCGGGGATCGGCAAGCTGGGAGCGTTTGTGGGCGTTTTTCTGGTGCCGGTTCTCCAAGACCACATCGGCCTGCGCGGCCTTCTTGCAGTTGCCGGAGTCTCAGCGGTCGCGGGATTCGCAGTGACGGGTCTTCTGCCCGAACCGGCGGGACGAACCCTGGAGGATGTCGCCGACCACCAATCGGGTAGCCCGGCACCAGGACCAGTGCGTGTTGTCGCTACTGCTGATCTGGCGACCCGAACCTGAAATCAGCGTAGAGACGAGCCGGCCACGCGCCTTTTGACGGTTTTGGGTTCCTCATGCGCTGGGATACGTTCCGCTCGCCGTCGCAGGTGTCAGCGACACCCGCCCACTTCGGCGAATGCTCGCACAAAGACACGAGGACAAAGGATCCGCGTGCTGGCACAGGCCTCAGTGGAGCGCATTGTGGCTCGCTTGAGGTGGTCTGCCACAATCACTCGATGTATCCGGAGGATGCCCGACGCAGCGCCGTGACAAAGCTGGCTCTGTTTGATCTCGACAACACGCTCTTTGACCGAGCCAATGCCTACAGGGCGTGGGCCAGGTGGTTTGTCGAGACGCGGGGTCTCGGGCAAGCCGATGTCGAATGGTTTTGCGAAATGGACGAAGACGGATTTGCCGATCGGCGGACTGTGTGGCGCAAAGCGAAAGAAAGATTCCGTTTGGCCGAGTCGGTGGATGAATTGCTTGCTTCGTACCGATCGGCAACCCTCGAGGCTTGCAAGCCCACCCGGCCAGTTCTTGACGCTCTCGAGTCACTCCGAGAGCGGGGTTGGCGTATCGGAATTGTGACGAACGGTCCCATGCCGCGCCAGGCTGAAAAAGCCAACCGCCTGGGTCTCTCCCCATTCCTGGATGCCTTCTGTGGGTCTGGCGAGCTTGGTGTCGAGAAGCCCGATCGACGCATTTTCGACGAGGCGATCCGCCGCTGCGCGGACGGCGGTCCTCTCGATCAGGCAGCGTCCTGGATGGTCGGAGACGCGCCCATCCCTGACATTGCTGGCGGTCGGGCCGCCGGCCTGCGGACGATCTGGCTCAACCGGGGACGGAGCTGGAACCCTGGAGATGGGGATCCGCCAGACGTAACGGTCGGCACTGTGGTGGACGCCGTCGGGGAGATTCTGTCTCAAGCGATCTAAGCGACCGGCAATAGGTGCGTTAGCTGGACGCCGGAACCGACAGACAATTCGACGGGCCGAACTTATAGTTGCCACGGCGTGAAGAGACCAAAGATCGACCTCATCGTCACCGACCTCGACGGCTCATTGTGGGACGCGCAGGGCCGTGTACACCCCGACACCCTCGCTGCCCTCCGTGTTCTTCTGGCGGGCGGTACCACCGTGCTCGCAGCAACCGCTCGGCGGCCGGCGAGCGCTCTGGCGACGATGCGGGAAAACGGCATACTCCTGCCCTGTGTCCTCTTCGACGGATCGCTCGGTCGAGATTTCACAGACAACAGCACGTTCCACCGCTGCGTATTCGACTCTGAGTCAGGACTATCGGTGTTCGAGATATTCACGGAGGCTGGCCTGGAGCCATCTCTGAACGTCGAACACGCCCACGACGATTTTGTCATCGGTGAAAGGCCATCGTCGCACCCAGGACACATAGCCTTCAACGCAATCCGCACCCAACGTGTCGACCTCCACACGGCTGTGCGGTCCATGGCTGTCTTTTCGTTCCTCGTGATCGGACGTGAGCGCCACGAGCTTGTGCCAGTACGCGAAAAAGTGTCCTCCGTTGCAAGCGCTTCGGTAACTCCCGATGCCATTTGGGGAGGGTTCACCCTGTCGGTGCGCCCCAGAGAAGTGAGCAAATGGAGCGGCGTACTCTCCTTCTGCAGAAAGCGGGGCCTCGATGCCGCACGGGTGCTGGCGGTTGGCGATGGCGAAAATGACCTCGAACTCCTCTCATCGGCAGCCATCGCATGCGTACCTCGCGATGGGTGCGAAGCAGCACTCAACCTCGCCACTCACCGGATCCCGCCGGCGCACTCAGGCGGGTGGGCGCGCATCTTGGACTACATCGAGTGAGCGGGAACGGCCGCCAGGGGGCGGCGCGAGTCCGCCCCTCGCCGTCTCCCAGAGGTCGATGACGAGGGGCGGAGTTGGAAAGCCCGGTGAGCTGTGGAAGCTGGTCAGCAGAGCCCGGCGGGAGTCGAGTCTCCCGGCGGGGTGCAGGTGTTGCCGCTCCAGGTGTTACCGGTGCCGAGGTCGGCGAGGTTGTACTGCGTATTGCTCACCGCATTGTTACCGGTGAAGGTATTGGCGGACGAGTCGCTGTCGGCGAGGATCCCCGATTGGCCGTTCTTCTTGGCGGTGTTGCCGGAGATGGTGTTGCCGGAGCTCCCAGTGTTCAGGCTGCCGGGACCACCGACGTAGATGCCGTTACCGACGTCCTTCGAGGTGCTGTTGTCCGACACCGTCGCATTGCTCACTCCAAGAAGTGAAATGCCGTTTTCGGCGGCCTTGGTGATGGTGTTGCCGGACAATGTGAGCGGAGCGCTCGAGCTGTCGATCTGGAACCCGTCGCCGTAGCCGGCCTCGCCTCCGGGCACCTTGTCGGTGGCGTTGCTCACCGTGTTGTTCTGAATGAAGTAGCTCTGCGACGTCGGGTCGGTGCCGTCCGAGAAGACGTAGCCGTCGTTGTCGTTGAGTGTGAGCGTGTTGCCGCTCGCCGTCAGCGATCCGACGTCCCACAAGAGGAGTCCCGTCGCCTCGTTGCCGGCTCCGCCTCCCGTGTAGATGTTCTCCGAGACGGTGTTGCCCTGCAACACGGCCGAGTTTGCGTGGTAGATCTCGATCCCGTTCTGGGCGATCAGCGACGTGGGTCCGACGCCGGTCACCGTCGAGTTCTCGACGCTGCACGAGGTGCCGGTGTCACGGCACGTGATGCCGTTCTTGTCGTAGGCGCTCACCGTCAGGCCGGTCATGGCGACGGAGGAGTTCGTACCAGGGTCCGACGCGACGTACACGCCGAGTCCGTCCTGGCATCCGAAGTCGGCCGTCGGGAGCTCGACGTTCCTGATCGTGTCGTTGGTCAGCTGGCCCACAGCATCGTGGTAGTAGACGCCCGTGAAGTCTTCGGAGCAGTCGGTGAACTGACTCTGGGCGCCGCTGCCGTCGACGATCACCTTCCGCATGATCAGATGCACGTGGGGCAGTACGTCGACGATGGCGTAGATGGGCAGACCGCCGTCACCGTTGGTGTCCGACGTCGGAACCGCAGTGGGGTCGATGACAGTGCCGCCGGCTCCCACGATCGTCACGTTCTTCGAAACGATGACCTGTTCCGCGTAGGTCCCGGTCGCGACCTCAATCGTCGCGTTCGCCGCTGCTTGCGTGAGCGCGTAGTCGATCGTGGCACACGGCGCAGAGGCTGTCGTACAGGTCCCGGTGTCGGTTCCGGTAGTGCTGACGTACAGCGCTCCGGCCGGCGGCTTTTTTGCTGCCTGTGCCGCGCTCGATGCGACGATCACAGACGCACCGGCGAGAAAGCCGACGGCCGAGAGTGCGAGCGCCATCCGTGCAAAGCGTTGCCTGATCATGTGGTCTCCCCATCGCATTGAAGTTCGAGTGTTCAGTCGTTCTGAGCGAACTGCCGAAAATCGCCAACGCGCCGCCCGAACGGCTCCATCTTGCTGGAAGTTCACCCCCATTTACAAAGTTCGGACAACTTTCGGGTTCGGAATCCCTTGCCTGGGTGATCGGCAAGTGAATCTCAGGTGTTCCTGCGTGACAGCTTCGTTAAGTCGGCGGCCTCGCCTATGCAGAACGACGAAGCATGACCACGTTGCGCCCGGCCGTCGGGCGATCGCAAGAAACTTCATGGCAGATGAAAGTTGGCTGAACCGATCTGGGTGCAGGGATTTGGCTCCCCGGATTTGAGTACGCGGATTTGGATGGACGGAGCGCCGACATGGTGCTCCCACTGCGAGGCGTATGCCGCGCATGGGCGGCGCACGAGTGCAACTTCGTTACATCTCGTCTCCGGCGTCGATGTCGGCATCGTCTCGGTATTGGCGAAGGAACTCGTCGATGAGGTCGAGGTGCCGGGCCAATAGACCCGTGCCCGACTCCGGCGTAATGAGGAGGTTCGGTTCGGAGAAATGGTCGGCCCATGCTCGTGGCGTAAGGGCTCCGTCCTGGAGGATGTCGATGTCGTCGTCGATCCAGACGAAGGGCCTCGGGCCTTGCTCGACCATTGTGCGGACCGCACGGAACTTCCAATCGATGTCCCACTCCTCACCACCGCCGTCTCGAGTGAGCACAGGCAGATCCCGTGGAAGCCCGCAGCGCGGTGCGATGGCGGAGCCGGCGCGGTCCTCCCAAATGCTGACCCAATGGATGTCGGCGGCGAGACCGGCCACGCGCGCCGTCATGGAGGGAGAGAGCCAGACGCTGACGCTGCGCCGGTACCCGGACACCGTGTCGAACGGCACCACGTGCTCCGCAAAATCGTCGAACATCTCGGCGTGGCGGCCGATGTCCTTCTCCAGGACGTTCAACACGCCGTCGACGTCGAGGAAGAGGTAGGGGCGTCCCGACCGGAGGAGCGGCGGTGGCGCAAACGATGCGCCCGCCGCCGCGAGCCGTTCCTCGTCGGTGTATTCGATGCGAACCGAGAGGCCACTGCGCAGGCGTCCGGAGGAGTCGGAGAGCGATTGCAGGGCGCCGGCCGCTCCTTTGTCGGACCGCTCCCAGGTCAGCAGTGATGGGGTCGCGAAACCCAGACTCAGGCCCTCTTCGAGGGCGTGCTCATCGGGGCCCAAGAAGGTGAACCGCCACCCTTCGGCGGTCTTGGCTTTGACCTCGCTCATGACCTCGGGCCGACTCCATGACTTACTGGCGTTCTCGTGACCGTCCGTGATCACGGCCACGATCACGGTGACCGGTCGATCTTCGGGGCGCATCTGCTGAATCCGTTGGTGGACCATGGCAATGGTTTTCCCGATGGCATCGAGCAGCGCGGTGTTGCCCCGAGGGCGGAGACGGTACGCCGACATCGTGGCCGCCGGCACGCCAGCAATACGCTGAACGAGTAGACGCACATAAACATAACGTATTGTGATTCCGAGTGCGGAGCATGTCTTCAAAACGCTGCTCCGGGTCGGCATCTGGATCGGTTGTCACCTTTGACATCAATTGGTAACTGTCGCGTGGAAACGGCTTGAGCGCTTCGCCCAGCATCGCCGGCGTCGTATAGGATTCCGAGGTCTCGAAGAAGCGGACACCGCGCTCATACGCGTACGCGATGAGCCTGCTGAATCTTTTTGCCCAAGCGAGGACTGCACATGGCCGTTGTTGCTGCCTGTGCCGAATGCGAGGCGCGTAACTTTGACGCCGGACTTGCCCAGCGTGACCAAACTTGATGCGGGAGCTACGCTCGGCGTGCAGAGCGGCAAGTTGCCCATGCTCGCAACAGCGCCGGCAGCAACCGTTGTCTTGATGAAATCTCGTCTGGAAATCGGCATGATGTTTGGACCCTCTACCCCATTAAAGAGCGGGGCTGACCAGTTGGCGGAATGGTAACACAGGTCTGGAAAAGTCGTTTAAATTCCGGGGAACTTCGCGAGCGATTGGCATTTCGCCCATCCGTTGACATTCATTTATCTTCGCCCTCTGCGACGGAGCAGGCTTCGAATTAGCTTGTTTGTTCTGGTCGCGTTTGATCTTGGAGCGCATGGTTGTGATCATGACGACGCTCGCCAGCACAAACATTCCGCCGACCAGAGTGCGAGCCCAAGTGGCTCGCCGCCCAGGAAATAGCCCAGCACCACAGCCACCACGGGATTGACGTATGCATACGTACCCACCTTCGTAGGCGATTCGTCATGCAGTAGCCAAACATACGCGGTGAAACCCGCGATCGATCCGGCGAAGATGAGGTAGAGCAACGCAATCCACGCCGACCCCGAGACCGCAACAGATGAAACCCACGACCTCGCCGCGAGCGCCGCGACCGCCGCAAGCATGATTCCGCCAGCAAGCATTTGCGCGCCTGAACTCATCACCTTCGAAGAGGGCAGCGGCAATTTGCGCGACAGCGCGGACGCGATCGACCAGCTCATTGCCCCGATGACCAGCGCGATTGCGCCTGCATTGTCGATGGCGCGCCGCCGAGATTGCCAAGCGAGAGCGACGGGCTTACGAGCACTGCCACGCCGGCAAAGCCCGCAAGCAGAGCGAGAGCCAGGCGAGTGAGCCGCTGCGTGCGCAGAAGCAGGATCTCCGACAGCGCCATGAAACCAGGAATGGTAGCCAGAATCACCGCGGCGATACCCGACGGAACGCGCTGCTCCGCCCAGAAGAGCAGGCCGTAGTCGACGACAAAGATCAGAAACGCCAGCAGAAAAGCCGAGAGCCACTGGCGGGCTCGGCCCCCGCTCGCGGTGCGTTATCGCCCATACAAAAACCAGCAGTCCCGCGACCAGGAATCGCATGGCGCAGAAAAGAAACGGCGGAACTCGCTGACGCCAACGCGGATCGCGAAGAAGGTCGATCCCCAGACGAAGTAGATGATCGCGAAGGCAGGAGAATCTTCCAGCGAGCGGGTTTTATGCGGTCTCCATATATTTTCCCAAGACGACGAGCCTAGATTCGGTTGCGAGTTCATGCAGTCACCAGCTATGCAGCCATTCTGCGTCGCGGCCGATGCGCACCGGGGCATGGAAGAGCTCGCTCAGCCGCGCCTCGGTCAGCAATTCTTCGCGCGGGCCGTCGCCGACGATGCGTCCATCGCGCATGAGGATGATGCGCTCGATTTCCGGCAGAATGTCGCCGAGATGATGCGTGACCATGACCAGCCCGGTGCCTTCGCGAGCCAGCCCGCGCAGCGTTTCGCGCAATTCGCGCTGCGCAGCCAGATCGAGCGCGTTGGAAGGCTCGTCGAGCAGCAGCTGCCGCGGGCGGTGCACGAGAGCGCGGGCAATCAGGATGCGGCGTTTTTCGCCGGCGGACATTGTCGCCGACGAGTTGCTCGGCCAGGTGCGTAGCTTCGATGCGCTCGAGAGCTTCCCGCGCCGCGCGCGCATTTCATCGGTCACATGCAGATTGGGCCACAGCGTGGATGCCGAAAAGAATCCGGCAATCACCGCATCAAGACCGGAAGTGACCGCGGTGCGCTCGCCGGGCAGCTCGGCGCCCATCGGTCCGGCGCTGACGACGCCGAAGTGCCGGCGCAGCTCGGTCAGATCCCAGCGCTCGCGGCCAAAGATGCTGACGCGCATTCCCGGCCGAACGATGGGATAAAGCTGGCAGGTCATGGCCAGGATGAGCGTGGATTTGCCGCAGCCATTCGGCCCGAGAATCGCAACGTGCTCACCGGCGCGAATGCTGAGGTTCACATCGTGCAGTACAATGCGATCGCCGCGCGCCACATCGACAGCGCGCAGTTCGAGAAAGTCTACACACGGATTCCGTTGTCACTCATCGACACGACACTCATAGCGCCTCACCTGCTAGATTAAATGGGTTGGTTAAATGGGGCACACGCATGAGCGATCTCTCGAGCCATTCCATCCCCCTCGGTTTCCGGTTTGCTGCGGCGAAAGCCGGCCTGAAGGCAAGCGGCCGGCCTGACTTCGCGCTGATCGTGGCCGATGTGCCGGCGAGCGCAGCGGCTGCTTTTACGTCGAACCGCGTGATTGCGGCGCCGCTGATCGTCGACAAGGAAAATTTGAGCGCCACCAGCGGCCGTGTCCGCGTGGTCGCAATCAACGCCGGCAACGCGAATTGTGCCGTCGGCGAGGCCGGGCTTGCGTGCCGCCCGCGAAACATGCGCCGCTGCCGCTCGAAACCTTCGGCTGCCGCGCGGAGGAAGTTTTCCCCTCATCGACCGGGATCATTGGCGTACCGTTGCCCGCGGAGAAACTCATCGCCGCTCTGCCTGAGCTTGCTGCCTCTCTCGGTATCTGGTCCGAACAATTTTCGAAGCAGCGCAGGCGATCCTCACCACAGATAAGGTGCAGAAGATCGCCTTCGCCCGGCTCGAGATTCGCTGCGCCGGGATGTGATTCGCAAGAGGTTCGCATCGCTGCTTTCGGCAAAGGGTCGGGCATGATTCATCCGCAACTGGTGCCGCACGCCACCATGCTGGTCTACATCCTGACCGATGCGGCAATTGAGCCAGCCGTCTTGAACGCTACCTGCGCCCCGCAGTCGAGGTCAGCTTCAACCGAATCTCGGTCGACGGAGACACTTCGACGAACGACACCGTGTCTGCTGCTGGCCTCCGGTGCAAGCGGCGTCCCGATCGGCCCTGGCGATGCGGCATTCGCAGCCGCACTGACAGAAGTGTGCACTTCGCTGGCGCGCCAGATTGTGGCCGACGGCGAGGGCGCGTCGCACGTGGTTGAATTGCGCATCGACGGTGCGGCAAACGATGCGGATGCTTTGCGCGTGGCCAAGGCCATCGCGCATTCTCCGCTGGTGAAAACGGCATGGGCCGGCTGCGATCCGAACTGGGGACGGCTCGCGGCGGCCATCGGCTACTCCGGCGCCAAAATCGATCCGGAACGCATCGACATCAGCTTCGGCGAGTTACACATCTGCCGTGACGGCGGGCGCGCCACGGAGTTTGACGAAGCGGCCGCGCACGCCTACATCAGCGAGCGCGAATTTACCATTTCGATCGAACTGCACCAGGGGACGGATCCTGCGTGTTCTGGACAACGGACCTGACGCACGAATACATCAGCATCAACGCGGACTATTCGCTAGCGCCGGGCTAGTTTCGCTCATTTCGTTGTCGCTCGTCGCTCGTCGCTCGTGGACTCGCGGTCTCCACCCTGGAAGAAGACCTGTCCGCGGGGACCCCGGTCCACGTCGCTCATCTCTCCTAGAACTGATCGAAATTCGCTCCCGGCTCTGGCTTTGAGTCCAATTGCGCAGACACCGTTGGTTCAGAGCGGGGCGATGAGAGAGATTTAGGCCGGTCGGACTGGGCCGGTCTGAGTTTTAGGAACGGCGCACGGTCAAGAGAGTGAAGGGCTGCCCAGGACGACGCCTGCGGCAAGGAAGATGCCCGCGGCCTGCAGGGGGTTCTTCTTGATTGCATGGCGGGTGTCGTGGATCGCGTCCTCGGCAACATCGCGGCCCTTGTTCACGGCGCGGATCGCCTGCTGAATGCCATCTTCCACGGCATCGGTCACGATTGACTTGATGCGGTTGGCGTCATTGAGAATGTCATCCACCGATAGTTTGTCGACTGAGATGTTCGCCATGAACTTGCTCCTTGATCTCGCTACTGGGATCTACCTACCTGGACTACCTGATCGCGATGTGACGGAACGGCTGCTGTTGTATAGCCGGACGATTCGGGAGTCCTAAATGACTCTCTTCTCTACGATTGTAAGGGAAGGAGCCAAAGCCAAGCCCGGGGGCAAGACGTGTGCATCGGAGCTGGTCCCTCGGCTCCGCTTACCCCAATCACGGCAAGCGTGATTAGCCCGAACGCGCTCCGCTCGGGATGACAACAACGTTTGTAAGTGGGTTGAGCTACCGGGCGCGGGGATGGGTGCGGTCGTAGACCTGGGTCAATTGCGCGGTGGTGAGTTGGGTGTATCGCTGGGTTGTGGAGAGGCGCTCGTGGCCGAGCAGCTCCTGAATGGCGCGGAGGTCGGCGCCTTCTTCAAGCAGATGAGTGCCAAAGGCATGACGCAGCGTGTGCGGATGAACGTCAGAGGAAAGCCCGCGAAGGATAGCGATGCGTTTGACGATGCGTCCGACGCTGCGGGTGGTGAGCCGAGCCTGACCGCCTTTTTCGAGACCACGCAATTGCAGATTGAGGAAGAGCGCCGGCGTGCTCCGGGGCGTTGGCGGTTTTTGCTTTTTTGTTCGTCGGCTGCGGCGAGGCGGGCGGCGCGCTCGGCGAAATAGGCTCGGAGTGCCTCGGCTGCTGTGTCGCCGAACGGAACATAGCGCTGTTTTTGCCCTTTGCCGCGGACGAGGATTGCTTCGTTGGC
>CAVQLP010000011.1:0-532217 GCA_963713375.1 uncultured Acidimicrobiaceae bacterium
GACCGGTCGTGGTCGCTCACCAGGTGGGGCCGGTCGGAGAAGTGCTCGACCAGCGCGCGCAGCACGCTGACCACGGCGTCGCCTTGACGCAGCGACGCGTCGCGCAGGTAGATGCGCTCGTAGTTGCAGGAGCGGAAGGCGGCCAGCGCCTCAGCCTCCTCTTCCTCCATCCCGACCTGTCCGCTGCGCAACGTGGCCGAGACGACGCCGGCGATGAACGCGCCGAGTTGGGCACTGCGTCGTTCCCCACAGAGCGAGCGGACGGCCGGCGGGAGCTGGTGCGGCGCCACGATGCCGGCCAGCACGGCGTCCTCCCAGTCGTGGCAGACGTAGGCAATGCGGTCGGCCCAGCTGACGACCTCGCCTTCGGGAGTCGCCGGGGCCGGACGCGACCAGCTGTGGTTGGCGATGCCGTCGACCGTCTCGGCGCACAGGTTGAGCGAGGCGAGCGAGACGTTGGCACCCCAGGGCGCGTGGTCGAATCCGCCGGGCAGGTACGGGTCGAGTGCGTCCTCGCTCGCGTGGCCGCCCGGGCCGTGCCCGCAGTCGTGCCCGAGGGCGATGGCCTCGGTGAGCGCGACGTTCAGCCGGCAGGCCCGGGCGATGGCCGGTGGCCACCTGGGCCACCTCGAGGGCGTGGGTGAGGCGCGTGCGCTGGTGGTCCTCGGGAAAGACGAAGACCTGCGTCTTGCCGGCCAGCCGGCGAAAGGAGGTGGCGTGGAGGATCCGGTCGCGATCGCGCTCGAAGCAGGTGCGCCACGGATCGGCCTCCTCGGGCACCGGCCGATCGCCCGTCCCGCTGGAGCGGGTGGCGCCGGGAGCCAGCAGCGTCGCCTCGAGGTCGAGTCGCTCCGAGCGGTCCCGCGGGCCCGAGCGAGGCCGCCGGGTGGGCCGGACCTCCCTCGGGCGGCGGACCGATGCGGGCGTGCGAGTTCTCGTGCGCCAACCGGACGGGGCCCGAGTAGCCCGCCATCGTGGCTGCCCAACGGACGCTGCGCTCCGTCCCACCTGCGTTGGGGGCACCACTCATGTCGTGCAGTCTGCCCGCTCCCTGTAACGTCCTGGAGGCCACTGGGCACGATGCCTGTGCCCGCGAGAGGAGTAACCAGGTGGACGTGCGTATCGGCATCACCCAGACCCCCAAGGAGCTCGAGGTCGAGATGTCCGACGACACCGACAGCGACAAGGTGGTCGAGGAGATCGAGAAGCTGCTCAAGACCGGTGACGGCGTGCTGTGGCTGACCGACCGCAAGGGCCGCCGCGTGGGAGTTCCGGTGGTGAAGGTGGCCTACGTGGAGGTCGGTGCACCGGCGTCGGAACGGCGCGTGGGCTTCGGCGCGCCCTGAGGCCGGGCGGGACCCAGGAAGACGCAACGGGCGAGACGTGGCGTTGACGGCGAGGCGGACGGACCCGGGGCAATCGGATCCGAGGCGAACGGATCGGGCTGAACGGACTCGCCGGTGGTGACGGTGCCCCCGGACCTGCTCGACCTGCGGCTGGTCTTCGTCACCGGCAAGGGTGGCGTGGGCAAGACCACGGTCGCGGCGGGGCTGGCCCAGCTGGCGGCCGAGCACGGCAAGCGGGTGCTGGTGTGCGAGGTCGACGCCAAGGGGGACGTCACGTCGCTCTTCGAGGCCAGCCCCACCGACTTCACGCCGCGGGAGATCGCGCCTGGCATCTGGTCCATGTCGATGGACACCGAGGCCAGCCTGCGCGAGTACCTCAAGCTGCACCTGCGCATCCCGGTCGTGGGGCGGATCGGCCCGCTGGCCAAGGCGTTCGACTTCGTCGCCACGGCGGCGCCCGGGGTGCGCGAGATCCTGACCGTCGGCAAGCTCACCTACGAGGTGCGCGAGCGGCACTACGACATCGTCGTGGTGGACGCGCCGGCCAGTGGCCACGTGATCGGGCAGCTCGCCGCGCCCCAGGCCATCAACGACCTGGTCAAGGTGGGGCTGATCCGCAGCCAGACCGACTGGATGCTCGACATCCTCTCGGACCAGCGCCAGACCGGGCTCGTGGCCGTGTGCACGCCCGAGGAGATGCCGGTCAACGAGACGCTGGAGCTGGCCGCCCGGGTGAAGGAGGAGACGACGGTGCGGCTCTCGGCCGTCGTCGTGAACCGTGTCCTGCCCGAGCTCTTCGGCCAGCGCGAGGAGGAGGTGTTCGAACAGCTGCGCCAGCCCGACACCGAGGCCCTGCTCTCGGAGCGGGCCGGGGGTCCGGTGGCGCCGGTCCTCGAGGCGGCCCGGCTGGCGGTGACCCTGCGCCGCACCCGCTCGGCCCACCTCCAGCGCCTCCAGGCCGGGCTGCCCGCCGGCGTTCCCGTGCTGCTCCTGCCCTACCTGTTCGCGCGCAGCTTCGGCGTCCGCACGACCCGGCAGGTGGCCCACTCCCTGGGCGAGGAGCTGGGGCTGTGACGGACCGCGACGGGCGCGACCACGTGGGCGGGCGCGAGGAGGCCGGCGGCGACCGGTGGCGGGAGGACCGGCCGGCCAAGACGGTGGCGCAGCTGCTGGCGGCCAAGGACATCGTGATCGCCTGCGGGCCGGGCGGCGTCGGCAAGACGACGACGGCCGCCGCCCTGGCCGCCATGGCGGTGGTCGAGCAGGGCGGCCGGGTGCTCGTGCTGACGGTGGACCCGGCCCGGCGCCTGGCCGACGCGCTGGGGTTGAAGGGGATCGGGAACGACGAGGTCCGCATCACCGACGAGGTGTGGCGGGAGGCGGCGGTCACGCCACGAGGCGAGCTCTGGGCGGCGATGCTCGACACGAAGCAGTCATGGGACGACCTGATCCGCACCCACGCGCCCGACGAGGCGACGCGCACGCAGATCCTGGCCAACCCGCTGTACCAGAACATCTCGGGCCGCTTCGTGCAATCGCACGACTACATCGCCATGGAGCGCCTCTACGAGATCCATTCGGAGGGCAAGTACGACCTGATCGTCGTGGACACGCCGCCGACCCGCAACGCGCTCGACTTCCTCGATGCGCCGCAGCGCATGGCCGACTTCTTCTCGTCCCGCCTGCTGCGCTGGCTCATCGTGCCCTACCGCTCCCGCCTGGTGAACATGGCCTCGCGGCCCTTCTACCAGGTGGCCGACCGCATCCTCGGCACGCAGTTCCTGGCCGACATCAGCGAGTTCTTCATTCTGTTCCAATCGATGTACGACGGGTTCGTCGAGCGCGCCGAGGCCGTGACCCGCCTGCTCTCGGACCGGCGCACGACGTTCATGGTCGTGTCCACGCTCGAGGCGACGCCGGTGCGCGAGGCCGAGTTCTTCAGTGCGGAGCTGACGGCGCGCAAGCTGCATCTTGGTGCGATCGTGCTCAACAAGGTCCTGCCCGAGTACCTGCGCGACACCCGCACCGACAAGCTGGCCCAGTCGATGATCGGGCGGGCGGGCGAACTGGCCGAGGGACTGACCGACGATCCGGTGGTGGCCGCCCGCGTGCTCGGGGAGGTGGCCGAGAGCTTCTTGAACTTCGGCGTGGTGGCCCGGCGCGAGGCCGAGCAACAGGCCGAGCTCAAGGGCGCGGCGCCCGACGTGCTGGTGACCGTCCCCTTCTTCGACGCCGACATCTACGACATGGGGGGCCTGCTCCAACTCGGGGCGCGGGTCTGGGGCTGAGGTCGCCCGCCGCGCGGCGGGGCCGGCGGGGGCGCCCGGGCTTTGCGCGTACCATGCGATGACATGACCCAGCTGATCAACCCCGAGGTGCTCGAGTACGCCGATGCCCACACCACGGCGCCTCCGGGCCACCTCGAGTCGGTGGACGCCTCCACCAGGGAGGACTTCGCCGGGCTGGGGGATGATGGTGGGGCGCCAGGAGGGCCGCTTCCTCGAGCTGCTCGTCTTCGCCACCCAGGCCACCCGGGTCCTCGAGATCGGCACCTTCACCGGCTACTCGGCCATCGCCATGGCGGCGGGGCTGCCCAAGGACGGGGCCATCATTTCGCTCGAGGTCGACCCGCACCACGCCACCACGGCGCGGGGCAACATCGCCGCCGCCGGCCTCGAGAGCCACATCAGCGTCATCGAGGGTCCGGCGCTGCGCTCGCTCGAGGAGCTCCAGGGCCCCTTCGACCTGGTCTTCATCGACGCCGACAAGGTGACCTACGACGCCTACTACGAGGCGGTCCTGCCCAAGCTGGCCGGCCACGGTCTCATCGTGGTCGACAACACCCTGCAGTCGGGGGGCGTGCTGGCCTCGGAGAAGAACCCGCACGAGGGGGCCAAGGCGCTGCGTGCCTTCAACGACAAGGTGGTCAACGATCCGCGGGTGGTGTGCGTGCTCACCACCATCCGCGACGGCGTGACGCTGATCCGCAAGGCGAACTGACCGGGGCGGGGCGAGCAACCGACGTGCTCGACTACCACCTCCATCTCTGGCCGCACAGCCAGCACGAGACGCCGCTGCGGGTCGAGCAACTGGCCGAGTACTGCGAGCGGGCGCAGGCGGCCGGGGTGGAGGAGCTGGCGGTCACCGAGCACCTCTTCCGCTTCCGCCAGGCCGAGGCGCTGCTCGGCGGCTTCTGGAACGACGAGCGGGTGCCGCCCGCGCTGGCCGAATCCATGGCCGACTACTGGGAGTTCCACGCCACGGCGGATCTCGACGAGTACGTGACCTGTGCGCTCGAAGCCAAGGAGGCGGGCCTGCCCATCGTGGTCGGCCTCGAGGTCGACTACTACGCGGACCGCATGGACGACGTCGCCCGCCTGCTGGCCGGCTACCCGTTCGACGTCCTGCTGGGCTCGGTGCACTGGGTCGGATGCGTGGCGCTTCGACGACATCTCGGATCCGCTGTCCATGGCCGAGTGGTCGACCCGGCAGGTCGACGCCTGCTGGGAGGCCTACACCGAGGCGCTCGAGGAGCTGGCGGCCTCGCGGGCGTGTGACGTGCTGGCCCATCCCGGACCTGATCAAGGCGGCGGGGCACGTGCCCGACGCGCCCGACGAGTGGTGGGACCGCATGGCCGAGGCGGCCGCGTCGGCGGGCATGGCGGCCGAGGTCTCCTCGGCCGGCTGGCGCAAGCCGGTCGGCGAGCAGTACCCCGCCCTGCCTCTGCTGCGCCGCTTCGTCGAGCGTGGCGTCGCCGCTCACGACGGCGTCGGACGCCCACCATCTCGAGCACGTGGCCGACCGGGCCGACGACCTGCGCGCCGTGCTGGCCGCGGCCGGCGCAGACGTCCTGCAGGGCTACCGGGCCCGGACGCCGCACGAGGTCGCCGTCGGTGTGCCGGCGGCGGAAGGGTAGGAGACCATGCCCACACCGGCCGAGCTGGCGCTGAGCCACACCGACCTCAAGCCCGACGAGCTCGAGCACCTCCAACGCCTGCTCGGCAGCTGGAGCGTCCTGGCCGACCTGAGCTTCTCGGACCTGCTCCTCCTCGTCCCGGTGCACGGGGACCACGACGAGGGCCACGAGGCGGACGACGAGGAGGATCCCGAGCTCATCGTGCTCGGGCAGATGCGCCCGAACAACCGGCCCACGCTGGTCGAGCAGGACCTGGTGGGCCAGACGGTCAACGAGTCCCAATGGACGCTGGTGGCGCGCTGCCTGCATTCGGGCGAGATCGTGCGCGGCACCATCCACCACCCGATCATCGGCGAGCAGGTGCCGGTGGAGAACATCCCGGTGCGCTACGAGGGCCGCATCATCGGCGCCCTGCTGCGGGTCAGCCTGGCCCCGCTCAAGGGGCCGACCTCCATGTACGAGCGGACGTATCTCGACGTGTTCGAGCGCCTGGCCGACATGGTGGCCCAGTCGGCCTTCCCCTTCCCCGACGAGGACGTCGGGACCGAGGAGGCGCCGCGGGTCGGCGACGGGGTGGTCGTGGTCGACTCGGAGGGGCGGGTCGAGTTCGCCAGCCCCAACGCGCTCAACGCCTTCCACCGCATGGGCATCTACACCCAGCCCGAGGGGCGGCGCTTCGGTGACCTCGACATCGAGGAGTCAGCGGTGGAGTGGGCGCTGGCCACCGGGCGGCCGGTGGTCGAGGAGGTCGAGCGACGGCCCGACGTCATCGTGCTCGTGCACTGCATTCCCCTGCTCTCCCACGGCGTGGTGGCGGGGGCGATGATCCTGCTGCGCGACGTGACCGATGTCAGGCGCCTCGACCGGCTGCTCCTCTCGAAGGACGCGGCCATCCGCGAGGTGCACCACCGGGTCAAGAACAACCTGCAGACCATTTCGTCGCTGCTGCGCCTGCAGGCCCGGCGGGTGGGCGACCGGGCCGCCCGCATCGCCCTGCACGAGGCCGAGCGCCGGGTCCGCTCCATCGCCCTGGTGCACGAGATCCTCTCGCGGGACCCGAGCGACCAGGTGCCCTTCGCCGAGATCGTCAGCTCGCTGGTCCAGATGGCCGAGGACTCGGTGGTCTCCTCGCAGCCCATCGTGATCGCGGTGCACGGCGACCTGGGCGAGGTGGCGGCCGACGTGGCGACGCCGCTGGCGGTGACGGTGGCCGAGTTGCTGCAGAACGCGGTGGAGCACGCCTTCGACCCCGAGGCCGCGGGTGGCCAGGACGGGGCGGCCGGGCTCGAGGGTGCGGGTGGGGCTGCCGGCTACGCGCCGATGGGCCACGTCGACCTGACGCTGTCGAGCGACGAGCACGCGCTCTCGGTCGAGGTGCGCGACGACGGTCAGGGCCTGCCCGAGGGATTCGACATTGAGAACACGGCGAGCCTCGGGCTCTCGATCGTGCGCGACCTGGTGGTCAGTCAGCTCGAGGGGACGATCGCCATGGAGGCGCTCCCGCCGGCCGAGGGGGGTGGGACGCGGGTGGCGATCTCGGTCCCGGTGCGGGCGCCCCGGTGACTCAGTGGGCCCGGTGACCCGGTGTCACCGGGTGACTCAGTGGGAGATGGCGACCCGCTGCGAGCGGCGGGCGGCCAGCCACGCCTTGCGCAGCTTGCGGCGCTCCTCCTCGGAGGTGCCGCCCCAGACGCCGGACTCCTGGTTGGTGGCCAGCGCGAAGTCGAGACAGGGCTCAATGGCGTCGCACGCGTGGCAGACCCGCTTGGCCGCGTCGATCTGGTCGACGGCCGGACCGGTCGTGCCCACGGGGAAGAAGAGATCGGGTTCGGTGTTGCGGCACGCGGCCGACCGCCTCCAGTCGTCTGCGTCCCAATCGACTGTCCGGTTCCACATCAGAGCCATCGGAAAGTGCCTCCACCAGGATTGTGATCTTTTTCACATGATCGGGCCCAAATGGTGCCCGTCAGTGAAAAGTGGTTTACGGGTCGAAAACGCTACCGCCCGAATCGCCTGGCGGCAAGCGGTTTTTCTTGCTTTCTCGACAGGGCCCCGACGCGGCATTCCCGCCTGCCGGCCGGGGGCGCCTCCCAGCGCCTGCATCCAGGGAGAATACAGTGACGGCCGTTTTTGCACACAGGGGTTGCACGGAAGGCGGCCTCCGCGAGAACACGGTCGAGGCCTTCGCCGAGGCCCGCCGACTGGGGGCCGACGGGGTGGAACTCGACGTCCGACTGACCAAGGACGGGGCGCTGGCCGTCCACCACGACGCCGAGGTCCCGGGCGTGGGGGTCATTCCCGAGCTGGGGGTGGCCGAGCTCCCCGGCTACGTGCCCCTGCTGGCCGATGTCCTGGCCGTCTGCGACGGCATGACGGTGAACGTGGAGATCAAGAACGCGCCGGCCGACCCCGGGTGGGACTCCACCGAACTGGTGGCCGCGCTGACGGCGGAGGCGATCGACGCCGCCGGCTGGACGGAGCGGGTGCTCGTCTCCTCCTTCCAGCCGGCCACGCTGCGGGCGGTGCAGGCGGCCGACGAGCGGCTGGCCCTCGGGGCCCTGTGGGGCGTGGCGGCCGATCCGGGCCGGGGGCTCGAGGAGGCGGCCGCCGCCGGCTTCCGGGCCGTGCACCCCTTCGTGCTGGCGGTGACGCCCGAGCTGGTCGAGCAGGCCCACACCCTGGGCCTGGCCGTCAACACCTGGACGGTGAACGGGCCCGACGACCTGCGGCGCATGGTGGAGCTGGGTGTGGACACGGTGATCACCGACGAGTTGGGCCTGGCCCTGGCCATCGCGGCGGGCGACGGGGAGGCCTGAGGCGCCACGACGGCGGCGGGCGGCCCTGCCATCGCCGTTGGCGCAGGCTCGGGTGCCCGAAAACTGCCTGTTCTCGGGCGGAATGGCGTGACCAGGCCCCATTCCACAAAGATGGTCGGCCATGAACGTCGTCGTATGCGTCAAGCAAATCCCGGATCCGGCCGCCCCGGCCAGCCTCGATCCGACCACCCACACCCTCGATCGCTCCGGAAAGCTCATCATGGACGACTCCGACAATTACGGGGTCGAGATGGCGCTCCAGCTGGCCTCGGGCGACGGGGACGAGGTCACCCTCGTGTCCATGGCGCCCGGTGGCGAGACCTCGGGCCTGCGCACCGGCCTGGCCATGGGCGCGGCCAAGGCGATCCTGGTGAGCGACGACGCGCTGGCGGGCAGCGACGCCCTCGGCACGGCCAAGGTCCTGGCCGCCGCCATCGGGCGGGCCAACCCCGACCTGGTCGTCATGGCCACCGAGTCGACCGACGGCTACACCGGCACGCTGCCGGTGCAGGTGGCCGAGCTCATGGGGCTGCCCTCGGTGACCTTCGCCAAGGCGATCACGGTCGACGGCGCCAGCGTGAAGGTGGAGCGCCAGACCGAGGCGGGCTACGACGAGGTGGTCTGCCCGATGCCGGCCGTGGTGACGGTCACCGCCGGCGTGGTCGAGCCGCGCTACCCCTCCTTCAAGGGGATCATGGCGGCCAAGTCGAAGCCGGTCGACAACCTGACCGTGGCCGACCTGGGCCTCGACGCCGGGCAGGTCGGCGCGGCCGGCGCCGGCCAGGAGATCACCGACGTCTCCGACGCGGAGGCGCGGGCGGCGGGAGAGATCGTGGTGGACGAGGGCGACGGGGCGCAGCGCGTCGTGGCCTTCCTCGAGCAGCTGAAGGTGGTCTGAGATGGCGATCGACAAGGTCTGGGTACTGGCCGAGGTGGCCGAGGGTGGCGGCGCACCGACGCCGGTCACGCTCGAGCTGCTGACCGAGGCCCGCACGGTCGCATCGACCGTCGAGGCCGTGGCCTGGGGCACCGAGACGGCCGCGCTGGCCGCCGCGCTCGGTGAGTACGGGGCGACGACGGTCTACGACGTGGGCGACCTCGGCGGCGCGCTGCCGGGTGTCCCGGTGGCCGCGGCGCTGGCCGAGCTGATCAAGGGCGGCAACGCCCCCGACGTGATCCTGTTCCCGGCCACCTACGACGGCCGCGACATCGCCGGGCGCCTGTCGGCCAAGCTCGACAAGCCGGTCCTCACCAACGTGACCGGCCTGGTCGAGAGCGACGGCGGCCTGTCCAGCCAGCACCCGGTCTTCGGCGGCAGCCAGATCGTGACGGCGAAGTTCACCGGGTCCGGCCCGGGCCTCTTCGTCATCCGGGCCAAGTCGTTCGCGGCCGAGCCCTCGGGCGGGGACGCGGCGACGGTCAGCGCCATCTCGGTGCCCGACGTGGCGTCCACCAACACGGCCAAGATCGTCGAGCGCCACGTGGAGGAGCGCAGCGGTCCCAAGCTCGACGAGGCGGCGGTCGTCGTCTCGGGCGGCCGGGGCCTGGGTGAGGCGAGCAACTACGCCCTCATCGAGGAGCTGGCCAAGCTGCTGCACGGCGCGGCCGGAGCGTCGCGGGCCATCGTCGACGCCGGCTGGGTGCCGTACTCGCACCAGGTCGGCCAGACCGGCAAGACGGTCAAGCCGACGGTCTACATGGCCTGCGGGATCTCGGGCGCGACCCAGCACCTGGTGGGCATGAAGGGCTCCAAGAACATCATCGCCATCAACAAGGACTCCGAGGCGCCCATCTTCTCGGTGGCCGACCTCGGGATCGTGGGCGACGTGCACAAGGTGCTGCCGGCACTGATCGAGGCGCTCAAGGCCAAGGGCTGAGCCGGATCCTCCGATCCCCCGCGGGCGCCGCCGCTCGCGGGGAGCGGAGGTCGGTGCGGAACCTCTGAGCGGGACGGGGCAGGGCGGCCGCGCAGCGGTCGCGGGCTGAGTGCATCCTGAATCGGGCGGGCCGGCTGTATCTTCAGCAGGTTCCTTAACACCCCGCCCCCATGCTCTTTCCCACCATCGACTTCGCCATCTTCTTCGCCGTGGCCTTCACGGTGAACTGGTTGCTCAACCCCTATGCGGGGTGGTGGAAGCTCGCCATGATCGGGCTCAGCTACGTCTTCTACGGCTGGGTCGGCTGGAGCTACTGCCTGCTGCTGCTGGCCACGACCGTGGTGGCCTACGTCGGCGGGGTCTGGGTCCATGCGGCGCGCAACGAACGGGCGCGGCGCATCGCCATGAGCGTCGCCGTCGCCGTGCTGCTCGGGATCCTGGCGCTGGTTCAAGTACTACGGCTTCGTCTCGGTCAACGTCGACAACCTGACCCACGCCCTCGGGCTCGGGCGGGCCGTCCCGCTGCTCCAGGTGGCGCTGCCCATCGCCATCTCGTTCTTCACCTTCATGGCCATCAGCTACGTGGTCGACATCTACCGGCGCCAGCTCGAGCCGGCCCGGCCGCTGGACTTCGCCTTCTACATCTCGTTCTTCCCCCACCTCCTCGCCGGCCCCATCGTGCGCGGCACCGAGCTGCTGCCCCAGATCCGCCGCCGCCGCGACCCGGAGAACATCGACTACGCCCGCGCCTTCTGGCTGATCATGGCCGGCCTGTTCAAGAAGGTCGTCATCTCCTCCTACGTGTCGACCGACATCGTCCAGCCGGTCTTCACGTCGCCGAGCCAGCACTCGGCGCCCGAGGCGATCTTCGCCGCCTGGGGCTACGCCGTGCAGATCTACTGCGACTTCAGCGGCTACACCGACATCGCCATCGGCCTCGCCCTGCTGCTCGGCTTCCGCTTCCCGCAGAACTTCGACGCGCCCTACATCGCGCGCAACCTGCAGGACTTCTGGCGCCGCTGGCACATGACGCTCTCGCGCTGGCTGCGCGACTACCTCTACATCCCGCTCGGCGGCAGCGCGGGGAGCGAGGCCACGACGGTGCGCAACATCATGATCACCATGGTGCTGGGCGGCCTGTGGCACGGCGCCGCCTGGACGTTCGTGATCTGGGGCGGCCTCCACGGGCGTGGGGCAGTCGGTGGCCCATGTGCGCCGCCTCAGCCGGGTGCGCCGCGGCCTGCCCCCGGTGGCCGACGGCCCGGTGCGGGTGTGGGTGCAGCGCTTCTTGACCTTCCAGTTCGTCTGCCTCGGCTGGGTGTTCTTCAATGCCTCGGGCACCGCCCAGGCCTTCGCCGTGCTCGGCCGGCTTGATCTACGGGCTGGGGCGAGCCGTCGCCGCTGGTGACGCCGCTCCTCGTGATCGTCGTGCTAGGCACTCTGGCCCTGCAGTTCGTCCCCGAGATCTCCGTCTCGCGCCTCCAGGCGCTGTTCTCCCGCCAGCGCACCTGGGTCCAGGTCGGCCTGCTCGGCGTCACCCTGCTGGTCATCACGACCTATGGGCCGGTCGGCGTGGCCCCGTTCATCTACTACCGCTTCTGATGGCGACCTTCGACGAGCCCCGCACCGAGACCCAGCCCCCGCCGGCGCGTGCCGCCGGACGGCCGGCTGCGCGCGCCCTGGACCAAGGTCCTCGGCATGGGCCTGGCCGCCTTCGCGGTGTGGTTCGTGCTCTTCGCCCCCACGCTCCAGCACAACGCGCAGGTCTCCCCGGTGGGACACCGGCGCACCATCAGCCTCGACCTGGTCGGGCCGGTGGCGGCCTTCAGCCGGGTCACCCAGCTCTCGCGCATCGTCTCGGCCACCGGCCGGGAGGACACGAAACCGGGCGGTACCGCCGGCCTCTCCTACTCCGGTCCGCCGCCCGACCGGACGAAGCACAAGACCGAGCCCAAGTCCGTTCCGGGGGCGTCGACGACCACGACCGTTCCGGTCAACCCCAAGGCGCCGACGGCGGCCGACCCGCTCCGCGTCCTCATCGTGGGCGACTCGCTCGGCCTCGACATGGGCGGCGCGCTGCAGGACGACCTGGCCGACACCGGCGTGGTCAACGCCGCCCTCGACGCCCGCGAGAGCACCGGACTGACCCGGCCCGACTACTTCAACTGGCCGGCCGAGCTGTCTACCGACCTCAAGACGGTGTCGCCCCAGGTGGTCGTGATCATGATCGGGGCCAACGACGCCCAGGACTTCCTCGGACCGCCCGACGTCCCCTACACCTCGCTCGCAGTGGAACCCGATGTACGCCCAGCGGGTCGCCCAGTTCATGTCGGAGGCGGAGAGCGGGGGGGCCACCGTCATCTGGGTCGGCATGCCGCCCATGCAGAACCCCGCGCTCAGCGCGCAGATGGCCGACATCGACTCGCTGGACCAGGCGCAGGCCGCGGCGGCCAAGCCGCCCGTCACGTTCCTCAGCACCTTCAAGTCGCTGGGCACGGCCCAGGGCGCCTACACGGCGTTCATCACCAACAGCGCCGGGCAGGTGGTCAACGTGCGCACGCCCGACGGGACGCACCTGACGCCGGGCGGGAGCCAGGTCGTGGCGCAGCAGGTCATCAGCCAGCTGGGCGCGATGGGCTACCACATCCCCTAGGGACGGGACCCGGTTCCGGTCGCGGTCAGGTGGTCGATTCGAGATGGGTGTGGTCGGCCGGCCGATTCGGTCCGAGCCGGCACTCCGGCCTGCCGGGGCCGGGCGTAGGCCAGCCAGTAGACCGCGGCGGCCAGGAGCACGGCGCCACAGGTCCAGCCGAGGGCGGTCGTGCCCAAGCCGACGTACTTGAGACCCGAGGCGAAGATCACGAAGGTGATGACCGGGCGGATGAAGCGGTCGGGTGCCCGCGACGAGATGAGCGAGCCCACCAGCACGGCCGGCACGCTGCCGATGACGAGGGAGGTGGTGACGCCGAACTCGACGTGCCCGAAGGCCAGGGCGCCGAGCGCCGCCGCCAGGGTGAGCGGCACGGCCTGCGTCAGGTCCGTCCCCACCAGCTGGTTGGCTCCGATCATCGGGTAGAGGAAGAGCAGGAGCACGATCATCAACGAGCCAGACCCGACCGACGTCATCCCCGACGATGAAGCCGCCCACCAGGCCGATGCCGACGGTGGGCAGCGGGCGCACGACCAGCTCGCCGATGAGGCCTGCCGCTGCTGGCCCGCGCGGCGGTCGAGCAGCGGCCCGCAGGACCATGGCGGCCGCGCCGACCAGGAGGGCGGTGCCGAGGATGATCTCGATGTTGTCCTCGGCCGACTTCGAGTTCCCCAAGAGGTGCAGGACGTAGGAGCCGACGAGGGCGGCCGGGACCGAGCCGAGGACCATCCAGCCGACCATCGTGTAGTTGACCGTGTGCTTGGTCATGTGCACGATGGCGCCGACCGGCCGCATGAGCACGGCGGCGACCAGGTCGCTGGAGATGGCGGTCGAGGGCTTGACCCCGAAGAAGAGGATCAGCATCGGCGTCATGAGGGCGCCGCCCCCGCGCCGGTCATGCCGACCAGGAAGCCGACGATGGCGCTGCCGAGGACGATGTAGGGATCGATCGACATGGGCGCAGCTCCGGTCGGATGCAGTCGTCTAAGCGGCCCTGGTCAGTCCATGGGCCCGAGAGGCCCGATGATACCCATGGAACTGGTCAACAATCCTGGTGATGTCACCCCAGGTCACAACAGGTGTGTCCCCGGGCGACCGTCAGACCAGGGGCCAGGGGTAGGGGGGCCACTCGCCGTCGTCGACCAGCTCGGGCAGGGCGCAGAGGCTCAGGAGCCACGACGCCCTGTCCATGGTGGCCGCCACCTCGGGCGGCTCGATCAGGTCGCACAGGGCCGGCGGGGGACCGTCCTTCGACAGCCGGCCCAGGTCCTCGAGGAGGGCGGCGCCGAGCGCCTCACCGCCGAAGTCCCAGATGACCGTGCGCAACTTGTCGTGCTCGTTGAAGCACAGCCCGTTGTCGATGGCCCAGAGGCGGTCCTCGGCCAGCAGCACGTGGCCACTCTTGCGATCCGCATTGTTGGCCACGACGTCGAAGGCGCAGAGCTGCATGAGCACCGGATGCCACTTCGGCTCGTCGCGCAAGGTGAAGTAGTGCGAGGTGCCGTCCTCGTGCACGAAGCGCTGCACCGAGCCGGGGCCGAAGGGGCCCTCGCGGCGGAGCACCGTCTCGGGGACCAGGCCCCAGCCCAGGAATTCCGAGAGGGCGTAGGCCGCCACCTCACGGCGGAAGAGCCCGCCCGGGAAGTCCCAGAGGGGCCGCTCACCCTTGAAGGGCTTGTAGACGCCCAGCAGCTCGTCGCCGCCGAGCGAGCAGGTGACGAGCAGGGTGGCGTTGGAGCTGCCGGCGATGCGCCCGTGCACCTCCATCGCACCCTCGGTAAGGACGCGCTCGACGGCCGCGTCGGACACGAGCGCTAGCTGACCGGCGGCCGGTGCCCGTTCGTGCGCGGGCAGTCGTGCCCGGCCGGGTCGAGCGGGAGTTCACAGAGCGGGCAGGGGGGCCGGCCCGCCTCGACCAGCAAGGTGGCGTGGATGGCGAAGGCGGCCGCCTGCTCGCGGGTCAGGGCGACGCGGAGCACGTGGCCCTCGCCCTCCTCGTCTTCGTCCGCCTCCTCGTCGTCCACACCGATCTCCTCGAGCACGACGACGATGCGGTCGAGCTCCTCGTCGTAGGAGACGCCGATGGTGCCCACCACCCACTCGAAGTCCTCGGTGCCGTAGAAATCGAGATCGTCGGGCAGGTGCCCGGGGCGGCCGAGCTCCTTGACGATCCGGCCCAGGTAGCGGGCCAGGACCGCCACCTGCTGCTTCTCGACCTTGACCGTCGTCTCGGCCAGGCCCTGGCGGCAGTAGAAGAGGAAGAGGCGGCTGCCCACCTCGCCGACCACCCCGACCGTGCAGTGGTCGGGCGCGTCGAAATCGTGCTCGTCGCTCATGAGGGCACCAGCTCGTCGAGGGCACCGGTCGAGTTCACGCTCAGGACGAGCGGACCGCCGGCGCCGAAGAGGAGGGCCGAGATGGAGCAGGGGGAGATGGTGATGCGCTGCATGAGGTCGAGCGGGACACCGGCGGCCGCCGCCACAATGGCCTTGATCGGGTCGGCGTGGGACACGGCCACGACGCTCTGGCCCGGGTGCTCGGCCACCAGGCCGAGGACGGCCTCCATGGAGCGCACGGACATCTCGGCGAAGGACTCGCCACCGGGGAAGCGGAACCCGCTGGGCCAGCGGTGCACGGCCGGCCACTCCTTGCTCTTGACCAAGCGGCTCAAGCGCTGCTCGGTCCAGTCGCCCACGTCCGCCTCGATGAGGCCGGGACAGGTGCGCACGCGCAGGCCCAGGGCCTTGGCGATGGGTGCGGCCGTCTCCTTGGTGCGCTCGAGGGGAGAGGCGTAGACGGCGACCGGCGCCTTGGCCAGCGAGGCGATCCGCGCGGCCGCCACGTCGGCTTGGGCCCGGCCCTTCTCGGCCAGGTGCAGCCCGGCCGCCTGGCCCGGGAGGACCTTGCCGGTCGTCGGTGTCGTCCCGTGGCGCACCAGCAGGACAAGGGTGGCGGCGGGCGGCTTGCGGCCGTTGCTCCGACTCGTGGTGGATCGGGCGGCGCGGGTGCGGGCAGAGGTCGGCACGGGAAGCCATCGTAGGCTCTGCTCCGTGGCGTCCAGCCGGGGGCAGAGCGACTCGTTGGCTCTCGTGCAACAGGAGGTGGCGGAGTGCCGCCGCTGCCCGCGCCTGGTTCGTTGGCGCGAGGAAGTGGCCCGGACCGGCCGTGCCTCCTACGCCGGTCAGGTCTACTGGGGCCGCGGCGTGCCTGGTTTCGGTGATCCGGCCGCCGCGCTGATCCTGGTCGGCCTGGCTCCGGCGGCCCACGGGGCCAACCGCACCGGACGCATGTTCACCGGCGACCGCTCGGGCGACTGGCTCTTCGCCGCGCTCTTCAAGGCCGGCTTCGCCTCGCAACCCACCAGCACGTCCGCCGACGACGGGTTGACCCTGCACGACACCTACATCACGGCCACGGTCCACTGCGCGCCGCCCGACAACAAGCCCACGCCCGACGAACGCGCCAACTGCGCGCCCTACCTCAGCCGGGAGCTCGCCCTCCTGACCCGGGCCGCGGTGGTGGTGGCGCTGGGCCAGGTGGCCTGGAACGCGCTGGCCGCGCACTACGGGATGCGGCCGCGGCCCCGCTTCGGGCACCTGGCCGAGGCGGCGCTGCCCGACGGCCGCCGGCTGCTCGGCTCGTACCACCCGAGCCAGCAGAACACGTTCACCGGGAAGCTCACCGAGCCGATGTTCGACGCCGTGTTCACCCGGGCCACGCAGGTGATCGCCGAGGCGGAGGCCTGAGCCCGGTGCCGGTTAGCGGAAGGCCGGTACGAGGAAGATGACGCCGCCGGTGACTCAGGAGACCACGTCGTAGAGCAGGCGGTAGAAGCGGATCCGTTCGGGGTCCGGCTCGATCCCGTAGCCCTCGTAGAAGCGAGCCTCGTGCTCCTCCCCGAAGTTCCAGCCGGCGCTCCACGCTCCGACGGCCACGTCCCACCAGCGGTCGGCCACGCCCAGCTCGCCCAGGTCGACGTAGCCGGTGACCCGACCGTCTGCGAGCAACACGTTGGGCGCGCAGTAGTCGCCGTGGCAGACGACGAGGTCCTCGTCGTCCGGTCTGGTGGCGCGCAGTTGGGCCAGAGCCGTCTCGGGGGTGAAGCCGGCGTGGATGTCGTGGAAGTTGCCGGCGATGGCGCCCGTTGTCGACTCGCCGCGCCACGTGGTCGAGCGCGTGGTCGAGGTCGAAGCGGAAAGGGCACCACTCCTCGTCCACCGCCTCGTGGAAGCGTCGCAGTCCCTGGCCCATGGCGAGGACCAGCGCGGGCAGGTCGCCACGCCACGACGGGTCGGTGGCGTCGCGACCACCGAGCGCCTCGGTGACGAGGACCGTGGTGCCGCCGAGCTCCGCGAGGGTCACGACCCGAGGGACGGGCAGGTAGGCGGCGGCCCAGATCATGCGCTCGGCCTCGGCCCGCAGCGAGGGGTAGGCGCCCGCCGTGTCGACCTTGGCGAAGCGCACGCTGCCGTCCGCACCCGTGAGGCGCCAGGTGGTGAGCCCCGGCACCAGCCGGTACGCCAACTCGGCCGACCAGCCCGGTGCGATCCGGGCCAGCTCGGACGGGGGCGCAGGCGGCAGGGACGTCACCCACGCAGGGTATGGCGCAGGGCGGGCTACCGTCTCTGCGACTTCTGGGAGGACGAGTGCGCGAGCCCACCGACGTGACGCCAGTGGAGGCGTCGGAGATCAATCACTGGGACGACGAGGCGGACGTCGTCGTCGTCGGCTTTGGCGCGGCGGGGTCGACCGCTGCCTTCAGCGCCGCCGAGGCCGGCGCGCGGTCCTGGTCACCGAGCGCACCGGTGGCCCCGGGGGTGCGGCCGCTCTGGCCGAAGGCATCGTCTACCTGGGAGGCGGGACGCCCGTGCAGACGGCCTGCGGCTTCGAGGACAGCCGCGACGACATGTTCCGCTACATGATGGCGGCCTGTGGGCCGGATCCCAACGAGGCCAAGATCGCCCGCTACTGCGACGAGAGCCTGAGCCACTTCGACTGGCTGGTGGCCCGGGGTGTCCCGTTCGACCCGACGTTCTGCGCCGACACCTCCATGGCCCCGGACGGGACCGAAGGGCTGGTGTACTCGGGGGGCGAGGATGCCTACCCGTTCAACGCCATCGCCCGTCCCGCCCCCCGGGGCCATCTGGCCAAGACGAAGCGGTCCACGGGCTGGCTCCTCATGCAGATCCTGGCGGCGGCCGCCGCCGATGCGGGTGCCGTCGTCTCGACCGACACCCGCGTCGATCGACTCGTCGTCGACGACGGGCGGGTCGTCGGGCGTGCAGGCCCAACGCTTTGGCGAGACAGTGACGTTGCGGGCGACCCGGGGCGTGGTGCTCACCGCGGGCGGCTTCATCTTCAACGACGACATGCTCCGCCAGCACTGCCCGCCGCTGGTGCGGGGATCCTTCAAGGTCGGCACCGAGGGCGACGACGGGCGTGGCATCAGGATGGCCCAGGCCCTGGGGGCGTCCGTGCGCAACATGTACGCCGGCGAGGTGTCGCTTCCACTGACGCCGCCGCGCACGCTCATCCACGGCATCCTGGTCAACGGGCAGGGCCAGCGTTTCATCAACGAGGACACCTACATGGGCCGGGTGGGTCAATCGGCCCTCTACGAGCAGGACGGTCGAGGCGTATCTCGTGGTGGACGAGGCCTCCTACGAGGTGAACTGGATGGGTCTCGCGGCGACGTGGGTGTGTGAGACGCCGGCGCAGCTCGAGTCGGAGATGGGTCTCCCCGCCGGCTCCCTGCAGGCGACGCTCGAGCTCTACAACCGCCACGCGGTGGAGGGGAAGGATCCGATCTTCCACAAGGGCGCTCCGTGGGTGCGTCCGCTCGTGCCGCCGATCGGCGCCTTCGACCTGCGCATCGGGCCCGCCCCCTACGCGCCGTTCACGCTCGGCGGCCTGGAGACAACGGTCGACGGTGCGCGTGCTCGATCTGAACGGGGACGCCATCCCCGGTCTCTACGCGGCCGGCCGGACCACGTCGGGCGTCTGCTCGTTCGGCTACGCCAGCGGGCTGTCGATCGGCGACAGCACCATGTTCGGGCGCTTTGCCGGAGCCAGTGCGGCGGGCGCGTCAGCGCTGACCTAGACCGTGCACTCGAGCTGAGGACTTCATTCGACCATCCTGCGCTGTTCGCAAGAGGAGGTTCGTTCACCGGTGTTGGGCGACATCTACAAGCCAGAGTTGTGGAGCAGCTTTTTCATCATGGTGGGTGGTGGCGTGGCGGCATTGACGGGTCTCGTTTTCGTCTCCCTGTCCATCGCCCTGTCGTTGAATCTCGAGGAAATGACCAAGGATGCGACGCATAAGTACAGATCAGTCAACACGTTGGCCGGACTGACCTCAATCTTTGTCACGTGCGGGTTGGTGTTGATGCCAGGTCAGAACCACATCGCGGTGGGCATCGAGTTGGCAGTGCTGGCATCGGCAGGAGCTGCCATCTTCCTGTACGGCTTCAGTCAGGCCTTTCGGTATGGGTCGCAACCGAGCAAGCTCCGGTTGGTGATCGGAACCGCTCTGTATGTGGTGGAAGTCATCGGGGCTTTGCTCTTGATCTCGGGCTCGATCGCGGGGCTGTACGTCGCCGCGGTGGCATTGGTCAGCAACGTGGCATTCATGATCTCAGCGGCCTGGTTGCTCGTCGTGAGTGTGTACAGCGCGAGAACGACAACCCCATGACCCCCGGCCATGCTGCGTCGGGTGCCCGGCCGGCCAAGCTGCTCGCACCGGCCGAGCTGCACCGAGCGCGTCGAGCACCTCGAGCCGTTCGCGTTCGCTATTGGCGGAGCGCGGCGTACTCGATCACCCGCGTCATGACCACGTCGTCGGACTTGGCCACTGAGCCACAGTCGACAGAGGGCTGCGGGTCGTACTCAATCATCAGCTGCGCCGCCTGCGCCGCCGTCCGGTCCACCAACAGCTCGGTCAGCCGTAGGGCCATGTCGATGCCGCTCGAGACGCCCGCCGCGGTGATGATGCGGTCGTCGAGCAGCTCGACCACGCGCTCGGGCGTGGCCCGTGCTCCGTGCGCCTCGAGATTCGCGTAGCAGGACCAGTGCGTCGTGGCGGGCCGGCCGCGCAGCAGGCCGGCCGCGCCCAGCACGAGCGAACCCGTACAGACCGACGTGGTGAAGACCGTCGTGCGGTGCGCCTCGCGCACCCAGTCCACGACGCGCTGCGTCGGTCTCGAGCGGTCGCGTGCCCACTCCGCCCGGAAAGACGATCACGTCGGGCGCAGGCAACGCCTCGAAGGTGGCGTCGACCGAGAGGCCGAGCATCCCGTTCTCGCTTCGCACCTCGCCTCGTTCGTGGCCGACGAAGGTGATGTCGAAGTGCGGGATGCGCTGGAGCACTTCGTAGGGTCCGACGGCGTCGAGCGCCGTGAACCTGGGAAACAGCGGGATGGCGATCTGCAGACGGTCGGTCATGCGGGTTTCCTCTCACTCGAGTCGGCGGAACTGGTGCGAAAGCGGCGCCGGTAGGCGTCCGGTGCGACGGCCAGGTGGCGCTGGAAGACCCGGCGCAGCGATTCGGCGCTCCCCAGGCCGCAGCGGGCGGCCACCACGTCGAGGGTGTCCGACGGTGGTCTCGAGTTCGCGGCGGGCTGCCTCCAGCCGGATGCGCTCGACGAAACGACTCGGTGTCTCTCCCACCTCGGCCGTGAAGACCCGGCTGAAGTGGCGAACACTCATGGCGGCCGCCGCGGCGAGGTTGGGTACCCGGTGGTCCCCTCCTGGCGCCGACTCCACCAGGTTCTGCACGGCCCGCACGGTCGAGCGTTCCGCCCGCGGCACCCAGACCGGCGAGGCGAACTGCGTCTGCCCACCGGGGCGGTGCAGGAACATGACGAGCCAGCGCGCCACTGTCTGGGCGACGTCGACGCCGAGGTCGTCCTGCACCAGGGCGAGCGACAGGTCGATGCCCGCCGTCACCCCGGCGCTGGACCAGTACTTGCCGTCGCGGATGTAGATGGGATCGGCATCCACCTCGAGGTCCGGGTAGTCCTTGGCCAGCTGCTGCGCCCGGGCCCAGTGGGTCGTGACGCGGCGGCCGTCGAAGATGCCAGCTGCGGCACCGATGAAGGCTCCGGAGCAGACGGTGGCCACGCGCCGACACTGCGGGGACCACGGCGCGGATCCATTCGAGGAGCTCCTCGTCGGCCGCGGCCGTCGTGGCCCCGTGGCCGCCGGCGATCAGCAGGGTGTCGATGCGCTCGTCGGGGTCGGGGAGCGGCACGGTTCCGAGGAGCAGGCCGCTCTCGGCCCGGAGCGCTGGTGCCGGTCCGCGAGGCCAGTGTCACCCGGTACCGCATGTCCTGGCCCTGGGCGGTCGCCGCCCGCCTGGCGCCGCAGAAGACCTCGTGAGGACCGACGGCATCGATCGGCTGGACGCCCTCGAAGGCGATGATCACGACGTGGCGCTCCCGCATGGAGACCACTCTGGGCGCATGGTACCTATGGCGTCAATGACATGGTTCCCACAGATTCGGCCATATGCAGCCCCGTCGGACCTCCGGTCCGTCTCTGCCGTGCGGTCAGCCGCTGCGGGACCGCCGTGTGCCCCGGGCCCGGACCCAGGCCAGCAGGTCGCCGTCGGCGGCCCCGGTGCACGGAGCCGGTGAAGATGTCCTCTCGCTCGGTCGAGGCCGCCCGCTCCACCTCGGCGTAGAGCTCGTCGCCGATGGAGGCCGGTCGGAGGTATTCGACAGAGACCGAGGTGATGATCCCGGAGTGCTCGTCGTCGTTGGCCGCCGCCGCGATCGCGGCCCCGGCCACGGCGTAGAACACCGCGCCGTGCACCGTCCCGTGCGGGTTGGCGTGCTGCTCCGTCGTCGTGAGCACGGCCGCCGTGTGTCCGGGACCTCGGCGCGTCACCTCGATGCCCAGGAACGCAGCGAACTCGTCCTTCTTCGGCCCGCCTTCGACCACAGCCTGGTCCTGCTCGGCTCAGGTCGTCGCGGGGAGCCGGCCCGGCATGGGCACGGCAGTGGCCGGCCAGCGCTTGCGGCTGACCCGGCTCAGACGGTGCAGCAGCTCCACCGCACCGGGATCGTCCTCGATGGGGCGCACCTCGACCACGCCCGCCGCCTCCATGTCGTTGAAGAGGGCCTCGCCCTTCTCGGTGCGCAGGAGGGTCAGGGTCCAGTCGCCGAAGGCGCCGATGCCGCCGGTCGAGATGTCAGCGTGCTCCGCCGCGAAGTCGGGGCAGGCCTTGCAGCCTTCGCGGGTCCAGGCGTGCGCCTCCTTCAGCGGGATCTCGTGGTAGCTGCCGTCGCGCATCCAGACCTGGAAGACGCCCTTGATGTTCATCTTGACGATCTCGGCCCGCTGCAGGCCGTACTTGGCCTCGAAGAGCTCGGGGAAGATGGCGTCGTCGAAGGTCTTCGAGCACAGCAGGCCGATGGACAGGGCCAGGCGGCGGGCGATCTTCCCGGCCTTGCGGGCCTGCATCACGCCGGGCGCCGAGGCCTGGCAGCCCATGCCGACCAGGGCGATGCGCTCGGCTCCGCCCTCGAGGGCCTCGCGGTAGGCCATCGGGTTGGCCGAGTACGTGTAGCGGGAGCCGGCCGTGGCCAGCACGTCCTCCTTGGAGCGGGCCACGGTGGGCACCGCCTTCCAGGTCGACCCGTCACCCTCGAGACCCGACACCAGGGCGGCGTCGATCACGTCGTGCTCGAACGCCCAGATGAGCAGCGCGGAGACGAGGCCGCCGTCCTGGCCGACCCCCGCGACATCAGCGTCGGCGGCCCGGGCCAGGACGGTGCGCCGGGAGATGCCCGCCACCTCGTCGTCGGTGCGGGGGCGGCCGAAGAGATGGTTCTCGATGTCGGGTTCCCACGTCCGAAAGCGGGGGCAGGCCCGGGTGCACAGCGTGCACCCCTTCAGGCCGTGGGTGCAGTTGTCCGGCCCGCCCTCGGCGGCGACGTGGAAGGGCCTGTAGACGCCGTCGGATCGTCGTAGCCGAGCACGTCGTAGGGACAGGAGATCACGCAGGCGGAGCAGCCGGTACAGAGGCCGGACGTGACGACTTCGGTGAACAGCTCGGCCCATTGGGGCTTCTCGGGTGGCACGTCGCCACCATATTCGGCCTGGCCATGGGGGTCGGGTCCGGTACCGTGCGCCCATGCCCGAAATCCTCGAAGTCGAGCGCTACCGGGCATTCGCCGAGAAGGCCCTGGAGACGACCGATCACCAAGGTCTGGATGGTGGATGCGCGCTACGGCCGGGGCGGCACCACGCCCGCGCGACTCCGGGCGGCCCTGGTGGGACGCTCCTTTACGGCCGCCCGGCGCCGGGGCAAGCTGATGCTGCTCGACACCGACGGGCCGACCCTGGGCGTCCGCTTCGGCATGACCGGGGGTTTGGCCATCGACGGGGAAGAGGCGCTGGATCGCCTGCTCTACGGGCCCGGAGTGTTCGGTGAGCAGTGGGTGCGGGCCCGCATCTTCTTCGAGGACGGCGGCTTCCTTCTCTTCCACGACCCCCGCCGCTTCGGCTCGCTCGAGCTGGCGCCCGATGAGAGCAAGCTCGGTCCCGACGCCCTCACGGTGACCCGGGCCGAGCTGGCCGCCGCCCTGCGCATCCCGCCGGGCCGGGCGGCACCGGCCGCACCGCTCAAGGCTCGCCTGATGGACCAGGACCGCCTGGCCGGCATCGGCAACCTGCTGGCCGACGAGATCCTGTGGCGGGCCGGCCTGGACCCGCGGCGGCGCGACGCCCTCGACGACGAGGAGCTCCGGAACCTGCACAAGATGCTGCGGGCCACCCTGCGCGAGCTCGGTCGCGAGGGCGGGTCGCACATGGGCGATCTGCAGGACGAGCGCCACACGGGAGGGCGTTGCCCGCGCGACGGGACCGAGCTCTCGGTGGCCACCGTCGGGGGACGCACGACGTACTGGTGCCCGAAGCACCAGCACTGAGCGTCCCTGCGCCGGGTCAGCTGATCCGGCGGCGCACCCACCAGAAACTGATCGCCGCCAGAACCAGCGCGATCGCCAGGCACAGCAGCGACTCGTAGATCTGGAATGGCCAGTAGCGGCTGGCCGGTTGGTAGGAGGTCACGTCCGTCAGGTGCAGTTGGTTGACGCACTGCGCCAGGAGGTTGCCCCCCTGGTGGGAATTGTGGGCCACGAGGTTCGGGCACGAACCCACCCCGGGGATGTCGACCCCCGCGATCCCGACGAGGCGTTGGCCAGGAGGAGCCCAGGGTTCCCATGGCCGACCGCGCGGCCGGCCCTGTTGACGATGGATTCGGAGACGACCCAGTTCCCGGGGGACGAGGTGTGCGGCCCGATTTTCGTGCCGATCGTCGAGCCGGTGCCCTGGAGGCGGAAGGGGATGCGCGTCACCAACGGCGCCATCAGGTGCGGTCGCACGAATTCGACCAGGAGGAGTCGGATCCCGGCGAAGCCGACCAGGGTCGCCACCATGGCGGGAAGGGTGCGTCTGATCACTGCCCCGGTGGCCACGCCGAGTGTGAAGGCCAGCGCCGCGTAGGCCATGGGGACGATGCCGCGGGAGTCGAAATGGGAGAAGGGCCCCGCTCCCAGCCGATCAAGTGGGCTTGCCCACCAGGTCACGGCGAGGCTGCACAGACCGGCCACGGCGATGCCGCTCAAGCCGAGGAGGGCGAGCTTGGTCAGGGTCCAACGGCCGCGCGACACGCTCTGCGTCCAGGCCAGGCGGAACGTCCCGGTCTCGAGCTCACGTGCCACGAGAGGGGCACCCCAGAAGATGCCGATCAGTCCTGGGACCACCAGGATCGAGCGCGTCGAGCCACTCGTCGAGGTCCGCGTACTTGGACTCGAAGGCGGTCGTCGCCGATGCGCAATCGGCTGACTTGGCGCAGTCGCTGACCGAGGACCAGTCGTGCAGTACGTGCTGTCCCACAATGAGCACGACGAGGCCGAGGATTGCCAGGCCCACCAAGGCGACGAGCGCCTGCATCCGGAACTGCCGGACGGTCAACCAGAGCATCGGCGTGTCCCTCGCGAGAGCGCGAGCCTCATCGGATCCGATGCCGGATCCACCACGCGCACCCGCCGGCCAAGAGGACCGACAGCACCACGAACAACGCAGTTTCGATGGTCTGGAAGGTCCAGAAGCGACTGGCCGGCTGATACGTGACCAGGAGGTGGTACTTCGCTGACATCCGGTCGAGGCACTGGTTGAAGACCTGTTGGGCGTGTTGGGAGACGCTCTGGACCGAGGTGTGACCGCCGAAGGGCCCCCCGCCAGACGAGGTGCTCTGCTGGAAGCCCGCGGGTGGCCCCTGGCCGAGAGCGGGACACATCGTCCTGACGGTCGCAGGCCGTGGGTGCCTGCCCGGCCGCATTGACGACCCTGGCGTTCGACACCAACGCGTTGGGAAGATTCGGCGCGCTCGCCACCACCGTGAGTGGCGACCCCGGGCTCGACGACTGGAATCCGGCGCCCGCCTGACCGAGGGGCACCGACGTCGTCGCTGGGCTCATGAAGTGCGGCCGGATCCATTCGGCGACGACGACGCGGACGGCGATGAACCCGACCAGGGTGATCGCCATCGCCGGGAGCGTGCGCCGCACCAGAAGGCCGACCGCGGCGCCGAGGGCGAAGGCGAAGAGCGCGTAGCCGGCCGGCACGAAGCCGTGGAGTCCGAAGGCCGCCGGACTGAAGCGGTTCTGGGTCACCTTGTCGAGCGGGCTGAACCACCAGGTGGACATCAGGCTGAGGCCGCCCGCCACCACCATCGCGGCCAGGCCGACCAGACCCATCTTCACGAGCAGCCAGCGCAGGCGGGTGACGCTCTGGGTCCAGGCGAGTCGGAACGTCCCCGTCTCGAGCTCGCGGGCGATGAGCGGTGCGCCCCAGAACATGCCCAGCAGGGCGGGGACCAGCAGCACCACCGTGTTCAGCGCGACCTGGAGCCCGGCGAAGAGCCCGGTGACGGGGTAGTTGCAGATGGTGCTCTGACCACCCGAAGCCCGGCAGGCGGCCAACTCCGTGTCGTAGACGTGCACCAGGTGCGGGCCCGTGAGGGCGAGCACCACGGCGACGATGACGAGGCCGGCCGCACCGACGAGGGCCTGGGGCCGGAACTGGCGCCACGAGAAGGACGATCATCGGGCCACGTCCAATTTGGTCACCGCGGCGTCGGCGCCACCGCGCTGGCGTTTGCGGGTGCCGCTCCCGGCCTGACCCATGTAGGCCAGGACGACGTCCTCGAGGTCGACGTTCTCGACGGTCCAGGTGGGGTCGAGCACCGGCCCGTCGCAGCGCACGAACAGCGTGCTCTGGCGATCGGTGTGGCTCTCCTCGATCACGTGGATGTCGGCGGGAAGCTTGGCGGTGTCGTGGAGCGGCCCCGACAGGCGGTGGTGCATCGCCAGGAGGTCGTCCACCTCGCCGGCGACCTGGACCCGCGACGAGACCAGCACGACGAGGTAGTCGCACACGCGCTCGAGGTCGGCCACCAGGTGCGAGGAAAGGACCACGCTCACGCCGTGCTCCACCACCACCTCCATGAGGCCCTGGAGGAACTCGCGCCGGGCCAGCGGGTCGAGGCTGGCCACCGGCTCGTCGAGCACCAGGAACTCGGGCCGCTTGGCGACCGCCAAGGTGAGGGCGAGTTGCGCCCGCTGGCCACCCGAGAGCGTGCCGGCCCGCTGCTTGGGGTCCAGGTCCAACTCGTCGATGCGTTGGCGGGCCAGCGCCTCGTCCCAGCCCGGGTTCATGTGCGCGCCCATGGCCAGGTGGTCCTCCACGCTGAGGCGGGAATAGGTCGGGGTGTCCTGGGCCACGAAGCCCACCCGGGCCAGCTGCGCCGGGTCGTCGGAGGGTCGGTGGCCCAGCACCTCGATGGTGCCCGCACTCGGCGTGAGCAACCCGACCGCCAAATGCAGCAGGGTGGTCTTGCCGGCGCCGTTCGGACCGACCAGACCGACCACGTGGCCGGCGGGGATGTCGAGATCGCAGTGGTCGAGGGCCCAGCGCCGGCCGTAGCGCTTGCCCAGCCCTTGCGCACTCAGAACCGTGGGCGCGCTCACGCTATGTCTTCCTGAGCCTGGGACCGAAAGGAATCGAGGAAGAGCGCTTCGATGCTCTCGTCGTCGAGCCCGGCCCGGCGGGCCTTGGCGATCCAGCTCTCGCAGGGCGGCGCGCAGCGGGCCGTGGGCGGCGATCGACTCGCCGCCCAGCGAGGCCGTGATGAAGGTCCCCACGCCGGGCCGTGCGCCGGCCAGACCCTGGTGCTCGAGCTCGCGGTAGGCCTTCAGCACGGTGTTGGGGTTGATGGCCAGCTGGGCCACCACCTCTTTGACCGTCGGCAGCTGCTCGCCCTGGCGCAACAGGCCGAGGCGCAATGCCTGGCGGACCTGCTGGACGATCTGGAGATAGGGGGAGACGCCGGAGCGGCTGTCCAGATGGAACTCGATCACGAGCGAGGTACCTCATTCATCTAGGGAACTAGATAAATATGTTCCTCGTGCAGACCGGCCTGTCAAGAGGCTGTCGCACGCGGGCCGGCGCCCTCAGTGCGTGAGGGTGGGCAGGCCCTTGGCGATGAGGTCGACGCCGAAGACCAGGAAGAGCACAGCCATCACGGCGGCGTTGTGCGCGGTGAGCCAGGTCTTGGCCGACTCCAGCGTGGTCTTGGCCTTGGCCCCGCCGAAGACGGCGTAGGCCACCGGGACCGCGATCGACAGGCTGGCGATGACCACGAAGACGACGATGGCGACGATGGCGTCGGCCGTACTCAGTCCGAGCTGGGCCAGTCCCGTCGCCGAACCGAGCGTCAGCAACAGGTTCTTGGGGTTCACGCGGCCAGGGCGACCGCCAGGCCGAACGCCTTGGCCGGCGACATCCGGTCCACGGCGCCCATCCACTTGGGCATCTCGGGCTCGACCCCGGGAGCCGGCCGCTGTGCGCCAGTTCCGCAGGGCCAGCAGCACCAGCGCGGCACCGAGCACGATCTTGCCCCACGACACCGAGTCGGCCGCCGTGGTGCTGGTGGCCACGTTGCCGTCGTGGGCCAGCACGTAGACCACCGTGCTGACCGCGGCCAACGAGAGGATCCACCCCGACAGGAACGCCGTGCCGTTCACCCGGGCCCGCGCCGAGAACAACATGAGGATCACGGCGATGATCGGGATGGGGCTGATGGCCACGCCGACCGCCCAGGTGAGGACCTCGCCGATTCCCTGTCCCATGTCCCTAGTCGAGTCACGTCTCGCGCCAGATCTGGTGGACCGGGTTCGGATCGCCGTGCCCCGTCGTGCGCGGTCAGCAGGCAGGAGTCGACGAGGAACTCGAAGGCGATCTCGTCGCTCGCGCGGTGCCGGAACCGACAACGCGGCACGCTCGTGCGACGAACACGTCGCTCAGCCGGCGCCGCAGCGGGTCGTCGACCTCGCGTACCGAACCCATGCAGGAGAACGCGTCCTCGTTGTCGGGGCAGGGGAACGAGTGCAAGGCATAGCGCCCGTCACGCAGCAGGTCGCGTTGCTTGGGCCCGCGGCACGATGAAGGCGTACATCCCCGCCTCGGTCACGATCGGGCACATCGGATGCACGCGTGGCCCTCCGTCGGCCCGCGTCGTGGCCAGGAAGCCGAGCCCGACACCGAACTGGTACAGCAGGGCGCGCCCGGCCTCGGCCAGGTCGGGGCGGAGCGCCGCGAATTCGGGCCAGGGCAGCACGAACGACACTACCCCTCGTCGACCTCTTCGAGCACCTTGGCCGCGTGCCCGTCGGCCCGCACGTTGTACCAGGCCCGCTGAATCTTTCCGTTCGGCTCCGACCAGGAAGGTGGAGCGGATGGTGCCGACGGTCTTCTTGCCGTACATCGTCTTCTCGCCCCAGGCGCCGTACTTCTCCATGACCTTCTTGTCGGCGTCGGTCAGCAGCGGGAACTTCAGCTTGTACTTGGTCCGGAACTTCACGTGCTTCTCGGCCTTGTCGGGCGAAATGCCGAGCACCGCCACCCCGGCCTTCTCGAAGGTCTTGAGGTTGTCGTTGAACTGGCACGCCTCTTTCGTGCAGCCGGGCGTGTCGTCGGCCGGGTAGAAGTAGACGATCACCCGCTGGCCCTTGAAGTCGGAGAGCTTGACGGGCTTCCCGTCCTGGTCGGGCAGGGTGAACGCGGGGGCGGTGGCGCCCGCCTCGAGTTTGGCCATGGTCGTCTCCTCCGCTCGTGGTCGTGATCCGTCGGCCACGGCGCACTGCCCGCGGCCGGCTCACTTTGGCACATGGGCCAGACATCCGCCCTGGGCTGGTACAATAGAGGTGCGACCACCGGTAGGGGCCGGTGAGTCGGGGCCGAACTCCACTGCTCTGGACGGCGCACGGTCCCGCCGCTACAACAGAGAGAGTTGGTCCATGTCAGTTGAAGCCGTAGCCGGCGCGCACGCCGGATCCGCCCCGGACGGAGACGTCCAAGGGGACGACACCTACGAGACGGCGAGGACGTTCGAGTCCCTCGGCGTCTCCCAAGAACTCACCAAAGCGCTGGCCGATGAAGGAATCGTCAGCGCTTTTCCAATTCAGGCGCTGACCGTCGCCGACGCGCTGGCCGGCCGCGACGTCTGCGGCAAGGCCAAGACCGGTTCGGGCAAGACCCTGGCCTTCGGGGTGCCGCTGCTCCAGCGGGCCAAGGCGACCCGCGAAGCGCAGGGCGACCGCGAGCCGGCCAGCCGGCCGGCCCGGCCGCTGGCCCTCGTGCTGCTCCCGACCCGCGAGCTCGCCGTGCAGGTGCACGACGTGATCATGCCGCTGGCCCGCACCATCGGGCTGCGCACCGTCGCCGTCTACGGCGGGGCCGACATCGATCGCCAGGTCACCAAGCTCCGCAAGGGTGTCGACGTCGTCATCGCCACGCCCGGGCGGCTCATCGACCTCGGTGACCGCGGTGAGATCGCCGTCGACCAGCTCGAGACCCTCGTGCTCGACGAGGCGGACCGCATGGCCGACATGGGCTTCATGCCCCAGGTCGAGTGGGTGCTGCGCCGCCTCGAGCACGCCGCACCAGACGCTGCTGTTCTCGGCCACCCTCGACGGCGCGGTCGACATGCTGGTCAAGCGCTACCTGACCGATCCCGTCTTCCACGAGGTGGCCTCCTCCACCCAGACCGTCACCCTGATGGAGCACCGCTTCCTCCAGGTGCACCAGATGGACAAGGTCAAGGTGGCCGCCGCCATCTGCCGGGCCCAGGAGAAGTCGCTGCTCTTCGTGCGCACCAAGCGCGGGGCCGATCGCCTGGTCGAGAACCTCGGCAAGGAAGGCATCAGGGCGGCCGCCATCCACGGCGACCTGCGCCAGACCAACCGCGAGCGCGCCCTGGCCGACTTCTCGAACGGGAAGCTCTCCGTCCTCGTGGCCACCGATGTCGCCGCCCGCGGCCTCCACATCGACGGCGTCGACGGCGTCATCCACTACGACCCGCCCGAAGACCACAAGGCCTACCTGCACCGTTCGGGCCGCACCGCCCGGGCCGGCAAGGCCGGCGTCGTGGTCAGCCTCTCGCTGTGGAACCAGCTGGTCGAGATGGAGGTGATCCAGCGCCGGCTCGGCCTGCGCATCCCCATCGTCGAGATGTTCTCCAACGATCCACGGCTGGCCGACCTGGCCGCCTGGACGCCGTCGCCCGAGGAGAGCGTCCTCTGAGCGAGGACGGCGCCTGTCGCGCTCTGGTCACCCGAGGACGGCGTGCGCCGTGTCCTCGTCGTCACCGCCCACCCCGACGACGTCGACTTCGGTGCGGCGGGCACCGTGGCCGCGTTCACCGCGGCCGGGCTGGAGGTCACCTACTGCATCGTCACCAACGGTGAGGCCGGCGGATCGGACCGGTCCATGTCGCGGGTGGAGATGGCCGCGCTGCGCCAGGACGAGCAGCGCGCCGCCGCCGCCGTGGTCGGCGTGAGCGACGTGCACTTCCTCGGGCACCCCGACGGGCGGGTCGAGGCCACCCAGGAACTGCGGCGCGACATCAGCCGGGTCATCCGCCAGGTACGGCCCGAGCGCGTGCTCACCCAGTCGCCCGAACGCAATTGGGACTTCATCTACGCCAGCCACCCCGACCACCTGGCCGCCGGCGAGGCCGCGGTCTGTGCCGTCTACCCCGACGCCCGCAACCCGTTCGCCCATCCCGAGCTGCTCGACGTGGAGCGTCTCGAGCCCTGGACGGTGCCCGAACTCTGGATCATGGGGCCGCCCGGCACCACCGGAGGTCACGATCGCGGTCGAGACGACCGGCACGGTCGAGCGCAAGGTCGAGGCGCTCATGTGCCACAAGAGCCAGATCGGCGACCCCGAGGGCATCCGCGAGCGGGTCCTGGGCGGGGCGCGGGCCGGCGGAGAGCGGGCCGGACTCCCGGAGGGTATCGTCGGCCGAGCTGTACCGGGTCACCCGCATCCCCTAAAAAGGCACCATGGGTATCGGTGATCCCTGGGTCGTGCTCCAGCACGTGGCCTTCGAGGGTCCCGGCGCGCTCGGGCCGGCCATCGCGGCCGCCGGCGCGCCCCTCTCGCGTCGTTCGCCTCGACCTCGGCCAGCCCGTGCCGGCGCCGGCCGACCTGTCGCCGAGGCCGCCGGGCTCATCGCCATGGGCGGGCCCATGGGCGTGCACGACGACCTCGGGTGGCTCGAGCCCGAACGCGTCCTGCTGCGCGCCGCCGTCGAAGCGGGACTGCCGGTCCTCGGCGTCTGCCTCGGCGCCCAGCAGCTGGCCGCCGCGCTCGGCGCCGAGGTAGTGGCAGGGTCCCGCAGCCCGAAGTCGGCGTGGGCGAGGTGCACCTGACCACCGACGCCCTGCACGACCCCGTCTTCGGGCCCGCCCCGACGCCGCTGCCCTGTGTGCACTGGCACGGCGACACCTTCTCCCTCCCCGACGGCGCGGTACGCCTGGCCGGCAACGAGGCCTACGAGAACCAGGCCTTCCGGGTGGGCGACAACGCCTACGGGCTCCAGTTCCACGTCGAGGTCACCGGCGGCGCTCGTGGCCCACTGGGCTCCGCACCTGCCGCCCGACGTCTTCGTGCGCGCCTCGGACGTGGCCCACGTCAGCCGGGCCGGCGAGGGCATCGTGCGCCGCTTCGTCGCCCTGGCCGACAACCTCGCGGCCTCGAGCGTCACCCCTCTCGACATCGCGCCCTGATGGCGGTCAGTGCCGCCACCGTGCGCCGCCTCGCCCTCGCCTTGCCCGAGTCGGCCGAGGCGCCCCATCACGACCTGACGTCGTTCCGGGTGGCCGGCAAGATCTTCGCCACCATGCCGGCCGAGGGCGGCCGCCTCCATGTCTTCCTCGACGAGGTCGACAGCGCGGCCTACTGCGCTGAGTTCCCCACCGCCGTCGAGGAGCTCTGGTGGGGCACGCAGCGCAAGGGCTGTCGCGTCACCCTCAAGGCCGCCACCACGCCGCTGGTGCGCGAGCTGCTCACCGAGTCGTGGCGCCGCCGGGCGCCCAAGAAGGTGCTGGCGCTCCTCGAAGCCTGAGAGCGTCCGGACCGGCCGGCTCAGCCCGCCATCTGGCGCAGCACGTACTGCAAGATCCCGCCGTGGCGGTAGTACTCCGCCTCCATCGGCGTGTCGATGCGCACGATCACCCGGAACTCGGTCACCGAGTCGTCGTCGGCCACCGCCATGACGGTCAGCTCCTTGGGCAGCTCGCCCTTGTTCAGCACCTCGAGCCCGCCGATGGAGAAGCGCTCGTGCCCGGTCAGGCCCAAACCCTGGGCCGAGTCGCCCTTGTAGAACTGCAGGGGCACCACGCCCATGCCGATGAGGTTGGAGCGGTGGATGCGCTCGAGGCTCTGCGCGATCACGGCCCGCACCCCGAGCAGCGCCGTGCCCTTGGCCGCCCAGTCCCGGCTGGACCCGGTGCCGTACTCGCGCCCGGCCAGCACGACGAGGGGCACGCCCTCGGCGGCGTACTGCATGGCGGCGTCGTAGATCGACGTCTCCGCCCCGTCGGGCAGGTGCAGCGTGAAGCCGCCCTCGGTCCCCGGCGCCAGCAGGTTGCGCAGGCGGACGTTGGCGAAGGTGCCCCGCATCATCACCTCGTGGTTGCCCCGCCGCGCCCCGTAGGAGTTGAAGTCCTGGCGCTCCACCCCGTGGTCGGTCAGGTAGCGGCCCGCCGGCGTGCTCGGCCCGATCGACCCGGCCGGCGAGATGTGGTCGGTCGTCACCGAGTCGCCCAGCACCGCCAGCACCCGCGCCCCCGCGATGTCGGTCACCGGCGCCGGCGTCATCTCCATCCCGGTGAAGTAGGGCGGGTTCTGCACGTAGGTCGACGAGTCCTGCCACGCGTAGGTCTGGCCGCCGGCCACCGGCACGTCCTGCCAGTACTCGTCGCCGTCGAAGACCGAGGCGTAGCGTTCACGGAACATGTCCGAGGTGAGCGAGGCCCGGATGGTCGCGCTCACCTCCTCCATCGACGGCCACAGGTCGGAGAGGAAGACGTCGGCGCCGTCCGCGTCCTGGCCCAGCGGCTCGGTGGTCAGGTCGAGGTCCATCGTCCCCGCCAGGGCGTAGGCCACCACGAGTGGTGGCGACGCCAGGTAATTCAGCCGCACGTCCGGGTGGATGCGCCCCTCGAAGTTGCGATTGCCCGACAGCACGGCACTCACGGCGAGGTCGCCCTCGTGCACCGCCTCGGACACGCCCTCGAGCAGCGGGCCCGAGTTGCCGATGCACGTCGTGCAGCCGTAGCCGACCAGCCAGAAGCCGAGCTGCTCGAGGGGTCCGGTCAGCGCGGCACGCTCGAGGTAGTCCATGACCACGCGCGACCCGGGGGCGAGCGAGGTCTTCACCCAGGGTTTGGCGCTCAGCCCGCGCTCGACCGCCTCCCGCGCCAGCAGGCCGGCCGCCACCATCACCTGGGGGTTCGACGTGTTGGTGCAGCTGGTGATGGCGGCGATCACCACGTCGCCGTCGCGCAGCTGGTGGTGCGGTGCCGCCGCCGGCTCCGTGCGCCGCCGTCTGCGGCGTCCGGTCCAGGGCGACGTGGAACGACTCCTTGGCCGTCGTCAGCGGCACCCGGTCCTGCGGGCGCGACGGCCCGGCCAGCGAGGGCACCACGTCGCCCAGGTCGAGCGTGACCAACTCGGAGTAGACCGGCTCGTCCGCCGTGGGGTCGTGCCACAGGCCCTGGGCCTTGGCGTAGTTCTCGACCAGTGCGAGGTGCGACTCCTCGCGCCCGGTGAAGCGGAGGTAGTCGAGCGTCACCTGGTCGATGGGGAACATGGTGCAGGTCGCCCCGTACTCGGGGCTCATGTTGCCGATGGTGGCCCGCGTCTCGAGGGGCAGCGCGGCCACCCCCGGCCCGAAGCACTCGACGAACGACCCGACCACGCCGTGGTCGCGCAGCAGCTCGGTCACCGTGAGCACGACGTCGGTTGCCGTGATCCCCGGCTGGGGTTCGCCCGAAATGCGCAGGCCCACGACCGGCGGCAGCAGCATGGAGAGGGGCTGGCCCAGCATGGCCGCCTCCGCCTCTATGCCGCCCACGCCCCAGCCGAGCACGCCCAGGCCGTTGACCATCACGGTGTGCGAGTCCGTGCCGACCAGGCTGTCGCAGTAGGCCCGCCCGTCCTCGGTGGCGAAGACCAACCGCGACAGGTACTCGAGGTTGACCTGATGGCAGATGCCCATGCCCGGCGGCACGGCCCGGAAGTCGCGGAAGGCGCCCTGGGCCCAGCGCAGCAACTGGTAGCGCTCGAGGTTGCGCTGGTACTCAATGGAGACGTTGGTGTCGTAGGACGAGGCGTCGCCCGAGCGCTCGATGATGACCGAGTGGTCGATGACCAGCTCGACGGGCACCAAGGGGTTGACCTTGGTGGCGTCGCCCCCCAGGTTGGCCAGCGCGTCACGCATGGCGGCCAGGTCGACCACGGCCGGCACCCCGGTGAAGTCCTGCATCAGGACGCGCTCGGGCGTGAAGGCGATCTCGTGCGCCGCGTCGCCCGCGCCCTGACCGTGGCCCTCGGGGTTGACGCCCCAGGCGGCGGTGGCCACGATGTCGTCGGCCGACACGTGCGGGCCGTCCTCGTGGCGCAGCAGGTTCTCGAGCAGCACCTTGATGGAGTAGGGCAGGCGGTCGATGTCGTGCTGCTCGGTCAGGCTCGGCGCCTTGATGTTGAAGATCTCGTACGTCTTGTCGCCGACCACGAGGTCGGTGCGGGCGCCGAAGGTGTCGGGATGCGAATCCGGGCTCATGCACCCATTCTGCCGTGGCCCCGACGGGGGTGCCTCACGGGCTCGCCCCGGCGCCGCCGGCCGCCGCGCCGGGGCCCGATCGCCCGACACCCTGGTTGTCTGGCCGATTCGTAACCACTTCGTAACCGCACCCACCCCCACGGCTCAGGCGGAGCGGTCACAATCGACGTCGTGCGGCATCGCGGGGGCGGCAATTCCATTGGCCGGGCTCGCCGCGTTCTGCGCGCCGGGATCGGCTCGGCGGTCATCGCCGCCCTGCTCGCCCCGGCCGTCCTCCTCACCGGCGCCGCCGTTGCCGGCGCACCGGCGGCCGGCGCGGCCGAGCTGCCCCACGTCTACCGCGACACCGGCATGATCGGCTTCGGCAGCGTCTCGCAGAGCGCGCCGAACATGCCCCAGCCGCTGAACTCGCCCGTCTTCTCCGGCGTGGCCACCCCCGACGGCAACGGCTACCTGCTGGCCAGCGCGGACGGCGGCGTCTTCGCCGAGGGCGACGCCACCTTCGAAGGCTCGGCCGGCGCCATCCCGCTCCAGGGCCCGATCGTGGCCATGGCCGTCACGCCCGACGCCAAGGGCTACTGGCTCGGGGCCATCGACGGGGGCGTCTTCGCCTACGGCGACGCCGCTTTCTACGGGTCGATGGGGTCGAGCCACCTGAACCAGCCCATCGTGGGCATGGCCTCGACGCCCGACGGCAAGGGCTACTGGCTGGTCGCGGCCGACGGCGGCATCTTCTCCTTCGGCGACGCCGGCTTCTACGGCAGCACCGGCAGCCCTCCACCTCAACGAGCCGATCGTCGGCATGGCGTCCACCCACGACGGCAAGGGCTACTGGCTGGTGGCGTCGGACGGCGGCATCTTCTCCTTCGGCGACGCCGGCTTCTACGGCTCGGCCGGCGGCGAGAACCTGCCCGACTGGGTCGTCGGGCATGGTCGCCTCGCCCGACGGGGGCGGCTACCTGATGGCCACGGCCAACGGGGTCGTCCTGCCCTTCGGCGACGCCAAGTCGTTCGGCGGGCTCACGCTCGACCCGATGGCCACCCAGATCTCGGGCATCATCGGCAACAACCAGGGCACCGGGTACTGGCTGCTCGACCCGCAGGCCTGGCAGTACAGCTTCGCCACCACGACGCCCGAACCGTTGCTGCCGTGGTCCAACGCGATCAACGCGGCCGCCGCCTCGCAGATCGAGCCCGATCCCGACACCCAGGGGCCCTACTGCAACCCGTACGGGCCCTGCGAGGAGTGGTGCGCGCTGTTCGCCACCTGGGTCTGGCGACAGGCCGGCATCCCCATCCCGAGCTACGCCTTCACCGGCGACATCTACGACTGGGCCGCCACCAACGGCGCCGTGCTTGCCCCCGACCGCCGTGCCCGCGGTGGGTGACGCCGTCCTCTACGGCACGGGACCATGGAGCACGGCCACCTCGGTCCATGTGGGGCTGGTGACCCAGGTCTGGCCCGACGGCGCCATCATGACCGTGGCCGGTGACGCCGGACCGGGCCGGAACGGCTATCTCTCCGTCGCCATCGACGGGCCTTACCTGCCCGCCGACTCGAACTCCTACAACGGCGTGCCGATCTACGCCTTCGCCCAGCCCTAGCCGAACCGGCTGCCTCATGGGCGTGGGCTGTCTAGGCTGCCGCCGTGCCGCTCTACGAATTCCGCTGCTCGACCTGCGAGGCCGTCTTCGACGACCGCCGTCCCATGGCCGAGGCCGACGCCCCCGCCACCTGTCCCGACGGACACGTGGGCGCCCGGCGCCTGCTGCCCGTCTTCGCCACCACCGGACTGGCCGCTGAGCCGGCCGGCATGTGCGGCGCTCCCGTGGCCGGCGGCTGCGGCAGCGGCTGCGCCTGCTGCTGAGGCCGCCGGATGTCGCTCTCCTCGTTCGACGACTACCCGGTCCACCAGGCGGCCGAGTTCATTGCGCACCCCGCCACCAGCGACCGCAACTTCTACGACCGCTACTACTTCAACATGCACCCGTGCGACGACGACTGGTTCGCCATCTTCGGCTTCGGCCAGTACCCGAACCTCGGCGTGGTCGACGCGTTCATCGACGTCCGCCTGGGCGGCTCCCAGCACATCGTGCGCTCGTCCGCCCCGCTGGTCGACCGGGGCGACATCTCGGTCGGGCCGTTCCGCATCGAGGTCATCGAGCCGCTGCGCAAGCTGCGCTTCGTGGTCGAGCCGACCGAGGACCATGCGCACATGGACGTCACGTGGGAGGGTCACATCCCCGCCGTCGAGGAGCCGCGCCAGTACCTGCGCTCCAAGGGCAAGGTGGTCTTCGACACCCAGCGCCTGGCCCAGACCGGCACCTGGTCGGGCCGGCTCTCGGTCGGCGGCAACGACCTGGCCGTCACGCCCGAGCGCTGCTGGGGCACCCGGGACCGCTCCTGGGGTGTGCGCCCGGTCGGCGAGCCCGAGACCGACGGCATCCGTCAGGGTGAGATGGTCCTCGGCGGCATGTGGACCTACTTCCCGATGCAGTTCGAGGACCACGCCATCATGTACATCTGCCACGAGCGCGACGACGGCGAGCGCCCGCTCGTCCAGGCCGAGCGGGTGTGGAGCGACCCGGCCCGCGGCATCGACGAGCTCGGACGCTCCGAGCACCAGCATCACCTGATCCCGGGCACCCGCGTCATCGACCACTCGGTCGTGCGCTTCCCCGAGGCCGGCATCGAGGTCGTGTGCCGGCCGCTGCTGGCCAACTACGTCTCCATCGGGACGGGCTACGGCATCGACGCCGACTGGCGCCACGGCATGTACCACGGTCCCGAGACGGTGACCCAGGGCCTCGTGCTCGACGTCGAGGAGATCAAGGGCCTGGCCCAGTACGGCATCGTCGACCACGTGGCGGAATTCTCCTACGACCGCCAACGTGGGCTACGGCCTCCTCGAGCACGGCTTCTTCGGTCCCTATCGTCACTACGGGCTCACCGATGGCGCCATGGGGGCGCCGGCGGACTGAGCGGCGGGCCGGCGCGCCGCAAGGTGGCGCGCGCGGCCATGCGACAATGAGGGATGCCCGACCTCGCCCGCGTCCTGCGCGAGAAGCTCCAGGCCGCCTTCGACACCATCGTGCCCGGCGCGGATCCCGCCCTGCGCCCGTCCGATCGGGCCGACTTCCAGGCCAACGGCGCCCTGGCCCTGGCCAAGCAGGTGGGCCGGCCGCCCCGTGACATCGCCGAAGACGTGGCCGCCGCGGTCTCGGTGGGCGGCGTCTGCGCCGTCGTCGAGGTCAGCGGGCCCGGTTTCATCAACCTGACCCTCTCGGACGGCTTCGTGGCCAGCCAGCTGCGGAACCTGTCGGCCGACCCGCGCCTGGGAGTCGACCGGGCCGAACACCCCCAGACCGTCGTCATCGACTACTCCGCGCCGAACGTGGCCAAGGAGATGCACATCGGGCACCTGCGCAGCACCTTGATCGGGGACTCGCTGGCCCGCGTGCTGGGCTTCCTCGGTCACACCGTGCTGCGGGAGAACCACATCGGCGACTGGGGCACGCCCTTCGGCATGCTGATCGAGTACCTGCTCGAGGTGGACGGGGCCGAGCGGGCCGAGTCGTTCAGCGTGCGCGACCTCAACGAGTTCTACGCGGCCGCCCGCACCAAGTTCGACGCGGAGCCCGATTTCGCCGAGCGTTGCCGGAGCCGGGTCGTCCTCCTCCAGGGAGGCGACGAAGAGACGCTGCGGCTGTGGCGCATCTTCGTCGCCGAGAGCATGCGCCACGCCGGCGAGGTCTACGCCCTTCTCGGCGTGCTGCTGACGCCCGAAGACATCGTGGGGGAGAGCTACTACAACCCCTTCCTGCCCGTCGTCGTCGACGAACTCACGGAGAAGGGTCTGCTGGTCGAGAACGACGGCGCGCTGTGCGTCTTCCCGCCCGGCTTCGAGAACCGCAAGGGCGAGCCGCTCCCGCTCATCGTGCGCAAGTCCGACGGTGGGTATGGCTATCCGGCCACCGACCTGGCGGCGGTGCGGGACCGGACCAGTCGGCTCGAGGCGACGAAGCTCGTCTACGTCGTCGGGGCCGAGCAGGCGCTGCACCTGCGCCTGGTCTTCGCCGTGGCCGCCATGGCCGGCTACCTCGTCGACGTCGGCGAAGCCGAGCACGTCGGTTTCGGCATGGTGCTCGGGACGGACGGCAAGAAGCTGGCCAGCCGCAGCGGCGACTCCGAACGACTGATCGACCTGCTCTCCGAAGGGGTGGAGCGCGCGGCCGGCGGCCATGAAGGACCGCGACAGCGAGCTGGCGCCCGAGGAGCAGGCGCGGTGGCCCACGCCCTCGGCGTCGGGGCGGTGAAGTACGCCGACCTCTCCACCGAGCGCATCCGCGACTACGTCTTCGACTGGGACCGCATGCTTGCCTTCGAGGGCAACACCGGTCCCTATCTCCAATACGCGCACGCCCGCATCCGTTCGATCTTCCGGCGGGCCGGGCGTGGCGCCGCCCGACGCCGGGCACCCCGATGCTGCTCGACGAGCCCCAGGAGCGGGCGCTCGCCCTCCAGCTCCTGCGCTTCAGCGAGGCGGTCGCAGGCGACGGCGGACAGCCTCGAGCCCGTCGAAGCTCTGCGCCTACCTCTTCGACCTGGCCAGCTCGTTCACCACCTTCTACGAGGCCTGCCGGGTCCTGGTCGAGGACGAGTCCATCCGCACCTCGCGCCTGGCCCTGTGCGACGTGACGGCTCGGGTGCTCGAATGCGGGCTGTCGTTGCTCGGTATGGAGGCGCCCGCTCAGATGTGACCCGGTCGGGGGACAGCCCCTATCCTCTGCCCGGCACCGGGACGGCGAGGGCCGCGCCCGTAGCGAGGAGTCTGGGCACATGGATCTGAACGGCACGTCGGCGATCGTCACGGGTGGGGCCTCGGGTCTCGGGGACGCCACCTGCAGGCTCCTGGCCGAGCGAGGCGTGCACGTCGTGGTGGCCGATCTCCAGGCCGACAAGGGCGAGCCCCTGGCCCAGGAGATCGGCGGCCTCTTCGTCCAGTGCGACGTGACCAACACCGAGCAGGTCATCGCCACGGTCGAGGCCGCCATCGACATGGCGCCGCTCAAGTCGCTCGTCAACTGCGCCGGCATCGGCTGGGCCACCCGCACCATCGGCAAGGACGGTGACTACGCCTCGGCCCACGATCTCGACCTCTACCGCCGGGTGATCGAGATCAACCTGATCGGGACGTTCAACTGCATCCGTCTCGCCGCCACCAAAATGAGCCTCAACGAGCCCGACGCCGACGGCGCCCGCGGCGCCATCGTCAACACGGCGTCGGTGGCGGCCGAGGACGGCCAGATCGGCCAGGCCGCCTACTCCTCCTCCAAGGGTGGTGTGGTCGGCCTGACGCTGCCGGTGGCCCGCGACCTCGCCGTCGTCGGCATCCGGGTCAACACGATCCTGCCCGGCCTGATCGACACGCCCATTTACGGGGCGGGCGAGGGTTCCGAGGTCTTCAAGGGCAAGCTGGCCCAGGACGTGCTCTTCCCGCACCGCCTGGGCCGGCCGGACGAGTTCGCCACACTGGCCGTGGAACTGCTCGCGAACTCGTACATGAATGCCGAGTCGATCCGCATCGACGCCGGCATCCGCATGCAGCCCAAGTAGCCGCCGTCTCACCGGGGGAGGGAATGACACCATGATCGACCCGGAGCTCGCGCCGCTCGTCGACCTGTTGCCGTCGGACCTGGGTCTCGAGGATCCGGTGGCCGCCCGCGCAGGGCTTCGAGGCCATGCTGGAGGGGCTGAATCGTGAGGTCCCGCCCGAGCTCGGAGTCAGGATCGAGGACCGCTCGGTCCCGGGGTGGGAGGACGACCCCGACGGTTCCGGTCCGCATCTACTGGCCCAAGGAGGCCGCGGCAGGCCCGGTGCCGGGCATCCTCATGATCCATGGCGGCGGCTTCGTGGTGGGCAATATCGACACCGAGCACGTCGGTGCCGCCATGTTGGCGGCGAACGTCGGCGCGCTGGTCGTGTCGGTCGAGTACCGGCTGGCCCCCGAATCCGCCTATCCCGCGGCCGTCCACGACTGCTTTGCCGCGCTCCGGTTCCTCCACGACGACGCCCCTGCCCTCGGTGTGGACCGCGCCCGGATTGCCCTGGTCGGCACCAGCGCCGGCGGCGGGCTCTCGGCGGCCACGGCGCTTCTCGCCCGCGATCGTGGCGGTCCGGCCGTGTGCTTCCAGATGCTGCACATTCCCGAGCTCGACGACCGGCTGGAAACGCCGTCCATGCGAGACGTTCGTCGACTCGCCGATCTGGAACCGCCCGCTCGCCGAGAAGAGCTGGCAGTACTACCTCGGGGATCTCGCCGGCTCCGACGACGTGCCGCCTCTACGCCGCGCCCTCGCGCGCCGTCGACCTCTCGGGCCTGCCGCCCGCCTACGTGTCCACGGCCGAGAACGATCCCCTGCGCGACGAGGGAATCCTCTATGCCCTGCGCATGCTCCAGGCCGGCGTCTCGGTGGAGCTGCACCAGTTCCCCGGCACCTTCCACGGTTCGGCCATGGTCGTCACGGCCGAGGTCTCGAGGCGGGCCCAGGAGGAATCCACCCGGGTGCTGCGTCGCGTGCTGGGCACGGCAGCCAGCTCGTAGGCCGACACCTCGACGGGCCGCTCAACGCGTCCCTTGGAGGACCAGCACCCCCACCGCGGCGGCCAGGGCCAAGGGTGCGCTGGTCACGCCGAGCATGGTGGCGCGCCGGAGGGACGGGCTCGGCGTCGACCCGCCGGGCCGATCGCCACCAGAGCACCCAGGCGAGCGATCCGGTCGCGAAGAGGTTGGGGCCGACGTTGAGACCGACCAGGAGTTCGAAGGGGTGCGGCGGTTGGTGGGCGGCCAGCAGGGAGGCGGCGGGCAGGTTGTTGACCAGCACGCTGCAGACCGCCGCAAAAGCGGCCGTCCCCCAGGCGTCGAGGTGGGTGAGGAGTGTGGCCGGGCCCGACCAGGTCCGACCCAGGGTGCCGAGGGCCACGGCCAGACCGAACAGGCCGACCAGGACGGGCAGGCCGAGCACCTGGAGCGCCGTGCCCGGGGTCGACTGACGTCGCAGGAGGCGCACGCTCAGAGCGAGGAGCCCCACCACGGCGACCGGCACTGCGGGTGTGCGCAGCACGAGCACGAGAACGGTGACGGCGACCACCGCGGCCAGGCCCACCCCGACCACCGGTGCGCGTCGCCGGTTCGTGGATCCGTGTGGTGCGGCGGAAGCGCCTGGCGATGGGAGAGCCCGACGATCGCGGCGGTGACGAGGGCGGCGGCCAGGCCGGCCAGCGCCATGTGGTCGAAGAAAGCACGCCCCGAGAGGTGCAGGTGTCCCGAGCACGATCACGTTGGTGAGATTGGAACCGGGCAAGAGCAGGGAACCGGCGTTGGCGAGAAGGATGGAGGCGTAGAGCAGCGGTGCCTCGCTCTCGCCCCGCGTGCGCGCTGCGTAGACCAGGACCGGGGTGAGGAAGGTCACCGCCGTGTCGAGGTTGAGCAGCGTGGTCACGACGACGATCAGGGCAGCGGTGCCCACGAAGAGCACGACGCCGTTGGGGGCAACTCGGGCCAGCGTGTGGCCGCCCCAGGCGAACAGCCCGTCTTCGTGCGCCACCAACCCGACGAGGAGGAGACCGGCAACCAGGACGAAGGCGGGCCAGACCTGCCCGGCGGCGGATTGGGCTTCCGCTGGGCTCGCGATGGCTGCGGCGACCGCAGCCGCTGCGCCTCCGAGGGCGAGCAACCAGCCCAGCGCCCGAGAGGGGGAGAGGTCAGCCGACGTTCTGGCGCATCGGGCACCCGCGGACCTGACTTCCTCGGCATGACCCGCGTGCACATCCGCGTGCGGTCCCGTACGATCCCAACAACATCGAAGCATCATTGTCGAAGAAGGAGCGCCCCATGGCCGACGTCCTGTCCGAGAAGGCACGCGAACTGATCGCCCGACCCGTCCTGGCCTCCCTGGCCACCATCAACCCCGATGGCTCACCGCAGATCACGCCGCTGTGGGTCGATCGCGACGGTGACGACGTCCTCTTCAACACGGCCCGGGGACGGAAGAAGGCCCGCAACCTCGAGCGCGATCCGAATGTCGCGGTGACCGTCATCGACCCGAACGATCAGTACAACGTCGTCGCCTTCCGCGGCACCGTGATCGATGTGACCACCGACGGCGCCGACGCCCACATCGACGCGCTGGCCAAGAAGTATCTGGGTGTCGACGAGTACCCGATGCGCCGGGAGGGTGAGGTCCGCATCACGGTGCGGGTGCGCACCGATCACATCGCCATGCAGGGCTGATCCGCCGCCCGCGGGACTGCATTAGCTTCCTTTGGCCACGGAAACCTGGGCCTGGAGGTTCCAGCCGCAGATCGGCTCAATCGGGGCGGCCCCCGAGTCGCTGTCGGTGTCGTCACCGGTCGGTGTGACCACCGACGTGGAGCTCCCGCCGAACCTCATCCGGGCGACGGCCGGAGTGAACAGCGGCACCGGGCAGACATCGGCGCCATTCCCGCCAAGAAGTGAGTTTGCGTTGGGGATGCTGGGCCACGTCACCAAGATGCTGGCCAGCTGCGTCTCCGGCTGAAGTCCCGAGCCTGATGGGGGTACCTGAGTCGCCGCTGTCAGCCGGATGGCCGAGGGCATGGCCATGAGCGATCGCCCGTTCGTTCGTGCCCTCGCCGTTGACCAGCTCGAGCGAGGCCGGCGGCTCGAGCACGCACGGCGTGGGGGAGTCGTCCGCGATGTCGACGGAGAGAGCAAGCTTCCGGCACCGCCCTGCGTCCCGTAAGAAGCGCGCCTCGAGCTGATCAGCTCGGCAGGTCGGCAGATCGGCCGGGAACACGATCGGAGGAGCGCTGGCGAGGACGGGGCTCAGCCACGAGGATCCGCCGTCCGTCGTGTGGAACACCGCAGCGTGGTTCGGCACCGTGGTCCACAGGGCCACCCAGGCATCGCGTGCTCCCAGCACGGCAAGGGTGCCGAGGAATCCCGACATGGCTTCCGTCAGAGTCGAGGAAGCCGCGGCGGACCAGCGGCGTCCACCGTCGTCAGTGACAAGGAGCCCGTGCAGCAGCGTCAGGGCATAGGCCCTGGTGGCTGAAAGAGGTTGGAGCTCTTCAAGTTTCGAGTCGAGCGCGAATCCCTCGGCGTCACGGACCTGAGGCGGAGAAGGTTTCGACCCAGCCAGATCCGCCGTTCGACGACTGGTAGAGCGCGACCCCGGCATCTGCCTGCCTCTGGCAGGCCAGCCAGAGGGTGGATGAACCCGGCGCTGCGGTGAGCTCGCCGGGAAACTGGTCCTGGCCAGGGCAGGGGAGCGGACTCGAGGTCCAGGCTGTCCCGCGTGCGGAGCCGATGAGCAGCCTGGACGCGGAGCCGCTGCGGTTGTTCGCCGGCTCCCAGGCGGCAAGATCGATGGACTCGCCGGCGACTGCGAGTTCGCCCTGCCCGAATGCGGCTGTGGGAATCGCGACGGGCGACCACGACGCCCCGCCATCACGTGAGTGGGCGATGCGCATGCCACACCGCTTCGGCGAGGGCTCGGGCGATGTGGAGGCACAGGTCGAGGTCAGCGCCCATAGGGAACGGCCGCGGCCGACCAGACTGAGAAATCGCCCCCGCAGTCGGACCTTGGTCCAACGAGCGCCTCCATCGGTCGTCCGCTCCAGGTTGCCTTGACCCCAGGCAAAGCCGGTCGTCGAACCTGTGAAGAGGAGATGCGGTTGTCCGGGGGCAGCTGACGCCAGCCCCTGCACGTGCCCGACCGAGGACCACGAGATGCCGGCATCCGCCGTCCTTCCGACGACGAACGGGCTCCCCGCCGGTCCGGGAGCCGACAGGCCGTAGCCGACCGTGCCGGAGAGGAAGGACATTGCGACGAGGCAGTAGCCAAGCGACGCGTGCGCGTCTGTCCCACAGGCCGTACCGGCGTAGGTACCTTGACCCGGTGTGGCGGCGGCGCCGTTTCCGCACAGGTTCATGAGCGCGACTGCGGCGAGCAAGGCCACGAGGCCCGACGCGCTGCCGCGCCGCCACAGCGTTCTCATGCGCCGAGGGTTCACGGCGTCACCCCACTACCGGGGCGAGCCGGTCGTTCCCGGCACCACGGGAGTGACGACGAGCGGGCCGCAGCCGGGGAAGCCGTGTTCGGCGAAGTCTGGTCCCTGCATCCCGACCGAGGTGAGTGTTGTGGACGTGGTCTCGTTCGGAGCCGTGACCAAGAACGAGCCAAAGTAGGCGGGACAAGCGGACGCCCCGAGTGGGACGTCCGATCCTTCCACGGTGGCCGATGCAAGTTCGCCGGGCCCGAGGGGGACCGTCTGCGGTTGGGTTCCTTCGTACTGACCACCCAACATCGCGTTGAGCTGCCTGCCGCGCTTGTTCCACCTGGACGCCTAGGTTGTCGAGCGCCGCCACGCCCGGATATCCGGTGAGGCTGCAGGGTTCGGAGCTGGTGTTAGTGAATGCGATGACTTCAGACACGGCACCACCCGCAGACCCGTACTGGAGAGCGCTGCTGCGGAGCTGGTTGTCCGCGCAGGGTGGCATCAACGAAGGGTCGGTAACCCCGGGACTGCCGTTCGCCGTCGTCGGTGATGTGCCCACGGCCGTCGTTGCGGTGGTGGGCGTCACGGGCGGGTCCCTCGGAGGCACTGTGCGTGGAGTGGCGGGAGCCGACAGAGGGTCACAGGCACCGAAACGTCCAATGTTCTCGGCCATCCCGGCCCGCACGACGATCCGTCGTGCGGGCAGATGACCCGACGTGATGCGGTAGCGGCCTGGGCTGAGCACCATCTGATACCGCCTGCGGCTTCCACTCGCTGTCTGAACGAAATCAGCCAGCTTGTCTGCCCGCCAGGCATCCACTTGCGCAGATCCATACCCCGCTGGAGACGTTGGTGGCACACACGCAGGTGTCGAGCCAGCGACCTCGCCGGTGGGTACCACCCCGTTGAAGCCCAGGATGAACGGCCCAAGTGTAAAGCCAGAGCAGTCGGGCAATGGGAGACCGAAGTGGCTCGGCAGCTGTCGAGCCGGGCAAGCTGACGGTGGACGAAAAAATCGGGCAGGTCTGCGCACCATCGTGCGGGATCTCGGTCCCGCCGAGCAGCGCAGCGGCGACTGCTCCGGGTCGCAGGGTCATCGGCGCTGGGTTCTTCGTCTGAGTCGAGCCTGCACCGAGTGGTCCCCCGGGTGATCGGGTGGGCAACAGGTAGCTGCCGGTCGCCGCGTCGAAGAGGTCGACCGTTGGATATGCGGGCAACGCACACGGTTCAAAGGGCGCGTTTTTCACTTCGATGATGACGTCGTAATTCCCTGCCCCGGCGAGGCCCGAAAGGACCGTGACGTGTGCCCCGGTGAAGACACAGTCCACCGCCGCGCTGGACGAACTGCCGATGGCAGCGGTGGCGGTGGCCGCCGGCCAGCCCACCACGTTCGCAATCAGGAGGCCGGTGCCGATGATGCCGGTGATGAGGCCTCCGCCACGCAGTTTCACTTCGCGCCCAGTGGTTGCCAGGTGCTGCCGTCGACCGTATGCCAGAGCCCAACTCCGTACGAGCAGATCCATGCGTCGGTGGCGCTGAGGAACGTGATGTTGCCGTAGCCGCCGCTCGGAAAGCCGGCGGACTCGAGCGACGCCACCGGGATCCAGCTCGCACCGCCGTCGGTGGTCTTGAAGAGCCCGGTGCGCAGCACGTACAGCCAGGCAGTCGTCGGGCTGGCGACGGCCAGGTTGTGGTGCCCGGGAGGCTCGACGTACCCCTCCGCGGGCAGGGTTCCCACCGGTCCGGTCGATCCACCGGGTGTCGAGGCGGTCATCTGCCAGGAGAGGCCGCCGTCGCTCGAGCGATACAGCTCCTTTTGTTGTGCGCCGGCGCTGAATGGGCCATCACAGAGCAGCCACAGATCTGTCGTACTCGATGCGGCCAGCTCAGCGTCGACGCTGTCGGGTGTCGCGCAAGGGACGGGGCGCTGCACCCAGCTGGACCCCGCGTCATCGGTGAACTCCATCCGCCAGCCGAAGGCACCGGCTTGCGGGCCGTAGGTGAGGACGTAGGCGCGGGCCTTTGTGATCCGAGCCAACTCCGCCAGGGGTACCCCTTGGCTCGGATTCTCGGGAAACTGGATGCCGTCTGGGACCTGCCCGACGGTGGTCCAGGTCGATCCGCCGTCGAGTGACTGTTCGATGGTGATCGGGCAGGACGTCGATGCTCCAGTGGCTGCACAGGACGTTTCAGACAGGGCCCACACGTTTGCGTCGATGGCACTCACGTCCACGACGTCGGACCCGATGGGGGCCAGCGCCCAGCTGGACCCACCATCTTGGGTCACCCACAGCGGGGCGCCGTCGCGTGACGTCGCGCCCCAGAGGTAGCCCGTATCGCCGACAAACTCCATCTGGGTTAGCGCCTCGTCCCCCGGTGCGCTGGTGGCGGGAGGGTGATTGTTCCGGACCTGCCAAGTCGATCCGCCATCCGTCGAGGATGCCAGCAAGACGTCGTCACCGTGTAGGGCCAGTGCGTACCCATTTTGGGGAGTGGCGAACTGAACGTCGATGAGGGCCGTGGTGGGCACCGGGAGCCCGATCGGCAGTGGCCCCTTTTCGAGATTGAACTGGTAGTCGGTCGCGCTCAGGTCCGGTTGGCCCGAAGGCCGGCCGAGAAAAAAGCCGATTGACGCGGCCAGGAGCACGCAGCACGACCCGACGGCCAGCGTCCAGCGGCGTCGGGACCGGATGGAATCAGCGCGGCTCAGTATCCCCGCCAGCTCGCGGCGGCCCGGCGTCACGCCGTCGGGATCGTCAAGATGCTCGAACATCGTCCCCATCCGTCGGGCCCGTTTCACCGAGATGTCGTCGAAGCGCCGAGAGGCCTCTGGATGCGTGGGTCTTCACCGTCCCAACCGAGCAGCCGAGTGCCGCCCCGACGTCGGCTTCGGAGAAGTCAGCCAAGTAGCGCAGCACCACAACCTCCCGCTGGCGGCGCGGGAGCCGCCGGAGGGCGGCCACCAGATCGCTTCGTTCCACAGTGCGATCGTCGACGAGGCCAACCGGTCCGCTCTGGAAGCGGGGCTCACGCCGGCGCCGGCGGTAGCGGTCGATCGCCAGGTTCGAAGCCACCCGGCTGACCCACCCTTCTGGTCGCTCGTGCAGGCGGGCCCAGCGCAGCGTGGCCCGGGCCAGTGTCTCCTGGGCGATGTCCTCGGCCTCACTCCGATCGCCGAGCATCCGGTAGGCCACGCGGTAGGCCAGCTGGTACAAGTCAGCAAAGGCGAGTTCGAAGGAGCGAGGGAGCGGCGGCGCCATCAGCGTGTGTTCCGAGTTCCCTGCATACTCCGAACCTCCGACCCCGCGAGATGGGGCGCCCTCCAGTAAGCCAGCGTTGGTCATCTACCACTTCTCACGCCTCGGAGGTCGAAAGCGTTGACAACACGAGCACAGATCGCCCGGCGGCGCCCTATGCGGGGCGAAACTAGGGCTGAACGTCAAACTCGAGGCAGTAGAACGAGAAGTGCGCTCGTTCCTGGACTCGAAGGATCCCCTTCCTTCCTCCGACAGGCGGAAATACCCTTCCTGACTGCTGGATCGCTCCCGTCGGTAGTTCCGAGCCCGCTCCTAGTCCGCCCGGTAACAAGTCATGGAGAGCGAACCGTAGGCGTAACCATCCACGACGACTGACGGCCGCGCACCCGCCTCGGCGGCCGCGGCTGCAAAGTAGACCAGCGGAACGAAATGATCGGGCGTGGGGACCGCCAACCGGTAGTCGGGGTGATCTGCCAGCGACAGCAGCTCGTCGGGGGCCCCCACAACGAGGGCTTGCGCCGCTTCGTCAAAGCGTTGAGCCCAGGCGAAACCCTCTTCGGGCTTGGAACCATCCATGATCCCCAGGTTGTGTACGACGTTGCCACTGCCCACGACCAGTACTCCACGTTGGCGCAACGGGGCCAGACCGCGTCCCAAGTCGAAGTGGTACTCGAGTGATTCGAGGCCGTTGATGGAGAGCTGGATCACCGGGACGTCCGCCTCCGGGTACATGTGCGTCAGAACGGACCAGGTTCCGTGGTCAATGCCCCAACTGTCCTGGTCGAGACCGACCCAGCGCGGCGCCTCGGCTGTCGCGACCTCTTGTGCCACTTCGAGCGAGCCTGCACACGGGTACTCGAAGGCGAAAAGTTCGTCGGGAAATCCGAAGAAATCGTGGATCGTCCGTGGTCGTTCCATGGCGGTCACCGCCGTGGTGTTCGTGTACCAGTGGGCTGAAATGCAGAGAATTGCTCGGGGCCGGGGGAGCGTCCTGCTCAGTTCCCGCCAGGCTGTGGTGTAACGGTTGTGCTCCAGCGCGTTCATGGGGTTACCATGGCCGACGAACAACAACGGCATGGTCGTGTCGCTCACACCTATCCACCGTAGCGAGCAGGCGACCTTCTGTCAGGTGGCGGCTCGTACCTCTGCAGTCGACTCGGCGCTGGAGAGTGCCTTCCACAGCGCCCAGTAACTCTTGTACGTGATGGTGTCGGTCACGTAACCGGCTCGCTCGAGTTCGGCATGGAACGCGGGCAGGTTCCGCCACGGGACGCCCATGTCCACGTGGTGGGCCAGGTGCCAGCCGGTGTTGTAAGGGACGATCCAGAACCGGGCCCAAAGCGACTGGCGCACCGCATGTGTCGTGGCCCGCCGGTCAGGACTGCGCTCCATCCCCCCGTGCTCGGCGATGGAGCGCAAGCGGTTGATCACTCGCCACTCGGTCATCCACGGCAGGAACCACAACAGGGGGTAGATCCACCAGCGACCGGTGGCGGCCCACATGGCGGCCCACAACACCACCTGGACGGCGAGAATGGAGAGGCCGATCGGTCGGAATGGCTGGCGCCGCGTGTTCTTGACGAGCGGCACGAAATTCTTCCACCCGCTGATGCCAACGGCGTCACGAAAGAGCCGTCGAAAGAGGGCGCGCCGGGTGCAGGGGTAGGGGGCGTAGAACGCAATGTCCGGCTCGTCAGGTCCGAACTCGTCGCGGTGATGCGCGAAGTGCACCCGGCGGTAAAGCTGTACGGGCGTGAAGACCGGATAGGCGACGATCCACTTGCCGACGAAGTCGTTCCACCGCTTGTTCGTGAACAGGAGCTTGTGGGCTGCCTCGTGCATCAGAATGGCGAAGCGGGCATACATCGGCCCCATCAGCACGAACGCGATGAGGTAGCTCCACCAATGGTCGAGCCACACGGCACCACCCACAATGAGGGCCACCCAGAACCACACGGCGGCCACCGAAATGGCGTTGCGCGCATTGTTGATCCGGCGAAGATCGGTCCTCAGGCCCGGGATGGCCATCCCGTTTGCCCGCAGACGGTCGCTCGGAAGGACGTCCGGCCGGTCGGCCGCTTCGGGCACCATGGTGCTGGCCATTCCTTCACATTACTATTTCTAGACGAGTGATGCAAATACGTAATACTACCAGCGAGCCCAGGCCCCTGACCGCCCGCTCGGTCATGGCGAGCGCCCTCCTTGGCATGGACCCGGCCGAGCTGCCGGTCGCGCAGTTGGTTCGTCTGACCGGCCTGTTCGGGATCAGCGAGAACAGGGCTCGGGTCGCATTGAGCCGAATGGTCAGTGCGGGGGAGGCCACCACCGACGGCGCAGGTCACTACCGGCTGGCTGGGCACCTGGTGGCCCGTCAGATGCGGCAGTCGCGCAGCCGCTCTGGCCTGACCGAGACCTACGACGGGAGCTGGGACGTCGTCGTGGTGACGACCAGCGGGAGCGCCGCTGAGGTTCGTGGAGCCCGCAGGCAGGCGCTCGTCGTATGCCCGGCTGGCCGAGTTGCGCGAAGGGGTGTGGATGCGACCGGCCAATATCGAAGTTGCGTTGTCCCGGACGTTTCATCCCGACCTCGAGCGCATGGTGGCGCGGCCCGATGATCCATGCGGGCTGGTCAACCGATTGTGGGATCTCGTCGGATGGTCTGCCGGTGCGGAAAATCTTCTGGCTGCTCTGCACGGTTTGGTTCCAGAAGGACCTGATGTGTTGGCGCCTGGTTTCGAACTCTCGGCTGCGGTACTCCGGCACCTGCAGGCGGACCCGTTGCTCCCCGCTGAGCTCCTGCCCGAGGGGTGGCCGGGCGAACGTCTGCGGTCCGCCTACGACGCCTGGGACGTCCAGTACCGGGCCACGCTGGACGAGTGGAGCCGGCACGTCTGACATGGATGCCCAGGTTCTCTTCGCCGGTGTTGCCGTCTTCGACCTGGAGACCGCCAACGTCGTGGTACGAGCGTCTGTTCGATCGTCCGGCCGACATCATCCCCAATGACGACGAGGCCATGTGGCGGGTGGCCGCTGACGCCGGCTGGCTCTACCTCGTCGTCGACACGGCAGCGAGCCGGACGGTCGCTCGTCGCAATCTCGGTCAACGACCTCGAAGGAGAATTGGCTGTGTTGCGCCACCGTGGGATCGAGCCTGAAACGGTCGAGCAGGTCGGGGACACTGGCCGGAAAGCCATCCTGCGCGACCCCGATGGCAACACGATTGCCCTTATTGAGGTTGCAGGCGTGACGGTGCCTAACAACAGCGCCGCTAGGCGGCGTGCGACTGGTTGATCCAGGTCTCGTACATCTCGGCGTAGTGGCCACCTCGTGCGACCAGCTCGTCGTGCGAGCCAACCTCGAGCAGCTCGCCGTCTCCCACCACGACAATGCGGTCTGCCCGCATGGCCGTCGACAGACGGTGGGCGATGAGGACTGCCGTTCGCCCCTCCAGAAGGACGTCGAGCGCGGCCTCCACCATTGTCTCGGACTTGAGGTCGAGGTTCGATGTCGCCTCGTCGAGCACGAGCACGCGAGGTTCGGCCATGAAGGCACGCCCCAGTGCGATGAGCTGGCGCTCGCCCGATGACAGTGATTGCCCGCGCTCGTGGACCGGCGTATCGAGGCCGTAGGGGAGCCGGTGCACCAATTCGGCCAGCCCCACCTGGTTGACGGCGTTCCACACCTCGTCGTCGGGGGCGCCCGGTCGGGCAAACGCGATGTTGTCCCGGATGGTGCCGGCGAAGAGGAACGGTTCCTGTGGCACCACGCCGAGCTGGGAGCGCAGCGACTCGAGGGTCACCGTCTTGAGGTCGTAGCCGTCGATGAGCACTCGTCCGGCCGTCGGGTCGTAGAAGCGGGTGACCAGTTTGGCCATGGTGGACTTGCCCGCTCCGGTCGCGCCGACGAAGGCAACGGTCTCGCCCTGGTCGATGGTCAGGTCCACGTTGTGGAGCACCGGCACCGTGGGGTCGTAGCCGAAGGACACGTGGTCGAAGCGGATCTCGCCGCGGATCGGAGGGAGCACCACCGCGTCTGGCGCTTCGAGGACGGAGGGCTTCGTCTCGAGGAGGTCGCGCAGCTTGAACACCGAGGCGCGGCCCTGCTGGAAGGTGTTGTACTGCTGCACCAGCAGCTGAATCGGAGAGAAGAACCGGTTCACATAGAGGAAGAACGCGGTGAGCTGGCCCAGGTTGATCTGGTGCTTCACCAGCATGGAGCCACCGATACCCAGGATCAGGACCTGCCCGAACACGCTGATCATCTGCGAGCCCGGCCCGTAGATACCGTTGATGCGTCCGGTGTAGTTGTTGGCGTCGCGGTACTCGCCCACGATGTCGCGGTGGGTCTCGACGTTGTAGCGCTGGCGGTTGTGCGCCGTGACCACACGCACGCCCTGCAGGCTCTCGGAGAGATCGGCCAGCACCATGGCGATGCCGTCGCGCACCCTGATGTAGCCGCGTTCGGATGCCCGCTTGAACCAGATCGACATGACGACGAGAGGGGGCAGCACGGCGAACACTGTGATGGCGGCCAACCGAGCGTTGGTGGCGAACAGGAACGCAGTGATCACGACCATCGTCAGACCCTGGATGGCGAACTGGGCGAGGCCGTCCTGGAGCAGCTGCTGCAGGTTCTCGATGTCACTCGTCATGCGGCTCATGACGACGCCGGCCTTCTCCTCGGTGAAGAAGTCGAGCGAGAGCCGCTGCAGGTGACGGAAAATGGTGATGCGCAGGTCGTTCATGACCCATGAAGCCAGCCGGCCCGTCACCCGGGCCTGGCCCCACTGGGCCCCCGCCGAGATGACGATCGACACCAGGTAGAGGACGGCCATGAAGACGACGACACCGAAGTCGTAGTGGGGCGGCGTCAGCCCGTGGTTGATGGCGTACGAGACGAGGCTCGGTCCGAGCTGGGTGGCCAAGCTGATGGTCGCGACCAGGGCGCCGGCCGCGACGAGCATCCACGGGTACTCCATGAGGAGACTCGTGAGGCTCAGGTGCTTGGACTCGTTCGGTCCGGGCAGCTGGGTGAACTCGACTTGGGACTCGCCGCGGTCCGGCTCGTCGGCCAGAAGGAGGTCGACCCCTTCCTGGAGCTCGTGCGGGATGCCGCCGAAGGGAAGACCAGTCTGGGCCGAACCCGGCGGGCCGCCACCGCCGATGGGCGGGCCTCCACCACCGAACATCACAGGGCACCTCCATCGGGCTCGAGGATGCCGTCTTCTTCCAGCCCGAGGTCGTCGGTGCCGGCGGCCGTCTCCTCGGCCGTCTCCTCGTCGCTGGCCGCTTGGGCCAGGACCTCGGAGTAGAGGGGCGTCGACGCCAGCAGCTCGGCGTGCGTGCCGTCGGCCACGATGTGGCCGTTGTCGAGCAGCACGACCCGGTCGGCCAGCGAAATGGTCGACAGGCGGTGGGCGATGATCAGACGTGGTCCGGCCCTCCATGAGGACGCGCAGCGAGGAATGAATGCGCTGCTCCACCTTGACGTCGATGGCGCTGGTGGCGTCGTCGAGGATCAGGATGGGCGGGTTGACCAGCAGTGCCCTGGCGATGGCGATGCGCTGTCGCTGGCCACCCGAAAGTGTGTAGCCACGCTCGCCGACCACGGTGTCGTAGCCCTCCGAGAGCCGGTTGATGAAGCCCGCGGCCCCCGCTGCCTCCGCGGCCGCCTTGACCTCTTCGATCGAGAGCGTCGGGGCGGCCGTAGGCGATGTTGTCCCGGATGGAAACCGAGAAGAGGAAGGGCTCGTCGAGGACGACGCCGATGTTGGCTCGCAGGCTGGTCAGCGTGAGGTCGCGCACGTCGTGTCCGTCGACCCGCACGGTGCCCCCGGTGGCGTCGTAGAAGCGCGCCAGGACCCGAGCCACGGTGGACTTGCCGCTGCCCGTCCGCCCGACCAGCGCCACCGTCTCGCCCGGGTGCAGGTGGAGGTGGAGGTCCCGCAGAACCTGGCGCGGGCCCTCGTCGCCCCCGGACTTCGAAAGCAGGCTGTCGTCGGCGTAGGCGAAGCTGACGTGGTCGAACTCGACATCGCCCTCGCTGTCGACCAGTTCGATCGCGTCCGGCCGGTCCACAATGGTGGGTACCTCGTCGAGGATCTCGTAGATCCGCTCGGCGGAGGCTGAGGCCCGCTGGCCCATCATGATGAGCATCCCCAGCATCATGAACGGCGCCTGCATCATGACCAGGTACAGGTTGAACGAGACGATGGACGCCACGGGCAGGTGGTCGTGGATGACCATCCAGCCCCCGACCAGCAGGACCAACACGAGGCCGACCTGGGAGAGGTTCTGCACGAGGGGAGCGAACCGGGCCCGCAGGTCGGCGTCCTTGATGTAGCCCCACTGGACCCGGTCGGCTGCATTCCCCAGCTGGCGCAGCTGCTGCTGCTCCGCGGCGAAGCTGCGCACCACCCGGACGCCGTTGACGTTCTCGTCCACCACCGTGGCCACCTCGGCCAAGCGGGACTGGATGAGCCACGACACCGGGAAGAGGCGCTGGCGCATTTTGACGCCGACGATGTAGATGAACGGCATGGCGGCCATGGCCACGAAGGCCAGCGGCACGCTGATCGTCAGCATGAAGATGAAGGCGACGACGGCGATGGAGCACTGCACCAGAATCATCGGTGCGAAGGTCAGGTACATCTGGACGGATCGGATGTCCGAGTTCGCTCGTGAGATCAGCTGTCCGCTCTGGACACGGTCGTAGAACGGGAACGACATCCGGGTGAAGTGCTCGTAGATGATGTTCCGCAGATCGAACTCGATCGAGTACGCCAGGTTGAAGAGGTTGGTCCGCGAGATGTAGCCGAACAGCCCGGTGAAGAGCCCGAGGATGGCGATCAACCACACGTAGGTGTGCAACGAGGCCGTGTGCAGGATGAGCGCATTGGTGATGGCTTCTTGCAGGATCTTGGGGATCCATACCTGGATGATCAGACCCAGGAAGGAGAAGGACATGGCGAGGATGAACTGCACCTTGTGGGCCCAGACGATGGGCGCGGCGCGCTTGATCCACGTCTTTGAGCGGTCCGGGTCGACGGTCGCCTTGGGTGCGTTGTAGCGGCTGAGTGGCGCCCATGGGCACGTAGGAAGCCAACGGGAGCCCGTGCGCGGGGTCGGTTGTCGACTCCGTGGCCACTGCGCCGTTGCCGCTTGTCAGCACGTCGTCGAAGCGGTCTTCGGTCTTGCTCATCGGCCATCACCGCCCGCGGGTAGATCGGCCGCCCGGTTGCGGGACTCGCGGGCCTCGGAGAGGGCTCGGCCCCAGAGTTCGAGCGAGCGCAGGGCCATGACTTCGTCTTTGCTCGGCAGATACGCCGCGATGTGGGCCAACTGCTCGTTGACGGCGATGTCGGCTTCCGTGACCAGTCTGGTTCCCTCCTCGGTGATGCGCAGTGCCACCCGTCGTCGGTCGCTGTCCTCCTGACGCCTGTCCACCAGCCCGCGAGCGACCAGCCCGTCGATGAGCGCGGTCACCGACGGCGGGCGCACGTCGAGGCTCTTGGCCAGACCCGAGGCCGCGGCCGAACCACCGGCCAGGATGGCCAGCACCCGGTACTGGGGCATGGAGAGATCGACCGAGCTCAAGGAGAGCTCGACGACCTTGGACAGCCAGGCCGCGATACGTCCGATCCCGGGGCCTGGCTGGTCCGCCGGGCCGGGTTTGGACGTCGCAGGAGAAGGGGGGGTAGTCACAGACACTTCGACCATCATACTGTTAGAAGCCCTAACTAGTGTCCGCCCAGGTCAGTCCCAGTGCCGACGGCGCTGGCAGAGAGAGCCACCAGCTTCTAGCTCGAGCTCCACTCGGGGTCGAGCTGGCGCAGGAAGAGCTCGCAACGCTGCTCCTCGTCGACCTCGCCGATCGCCGCCGCTGCTTTGCGGAGCCCGTCGAGTGCTCGCAGAAATCCCCGGTTCGATTCGTAGCGCCAGCGCACGTAGCCCGAGCCCCGCCAGCCCGCTGCCCGGAGGGCATCGAGTCCCCGGTGATAGCCGACACGGGCGTAGGCGTACGACTCGACGGGGTCGGAGGCGAGCTCGGCCAGGTCGGCCCAGGCCTGGAGGCAACGTGGGTCTCGCGCCGCGACGGCTGCGACCGCCGCCTCGCCGTTCCGGCGGAGCCAAGGCCTCTGCCGCCTCGAGCGCGGCCGCCACGTCAGGTGCGAGCGGATCCAGGACGGTGTCGGGGCTGCCGGACGTGAACGCCACGCTGTGTTCGGTCATCGGGCCATGTTATGAGCGGCGTCCTGTGCGAGCATCGCTCGACGCCGGGTCGAATGTCGGGGCCCGTGCGGCCGGCGGTACTGTCCGTGCCCGTGCTGCTGCCCGATCCGACGAGCCCGCACCAACTTCGATCACCATCCCGGGTTGACCGGTCGCGAGCCCGAGGCGCTCGAGTTGGCCGAACAGCTGCGCCGCCTGATCAGGCTCTCGGTCACCACGACGGCTCCGGCCGAGGTCACCGCACGCCTAACGGCGCAGCTCGCTGCCGTCGGCGACGAGCTGGAGGCAAACGTGCCCGAGGTGCCGGTGCCGCGTTTCCTGCCTCCCGAGTCCCGACGATCCCGCCGAGGGACGTGCCGCTCGGTGGCGCCATGCCTTACGACGTGATTGTCGGTAAGTTCAACCCGATCGCGTTGCCGGTCGTCCTGGACTTCGAACCACCGAAGGCGCTCGGCCGGGCCGTGTTCGGCGTCACCTACGAGGGTGCGCCGGGCTGCGTGCACGGAGCGATCCTGGCCGCCACCTTCGACATCATTCTCACCGCTGCCAACGCGATCGCCGGCGCCACGGGACCGACGGTGCGCCTCGCATTGCACTACAAGCGGCCGACGCTGACCGACGAAGAGGCCGTCTTCGAAGGATGGGTCACGGAGGTGACCGACCGCCGGGTCTACAGCAAGGGTCGGATCGTCCAGGGTGGGATCGTCACGGTCGAGGCAGATGGCGAGTTCGCCGTCTTCAATCACGACGGGGTGAATCGCATGGCCAACTCGAGACGGCAGTCGTTCGACGCACGGCGCCCGGGAGACGCTGCACGGGGGACGGGGGACTAGATCCTTGCGGCAGTCGCTGCAGCCGTCGCGTGATCCGGCCGACTATCCGTTCGTCCATCGGTTGCGGACGCGCTTTGCCGAGACCGACGCCATGGGTGTCGTCCACCACGCGGCCTATCTGCCCTATCTCGAAGAGGCCCGGGTCGAGTTCCTCCGCTCGATCGGCCATCCCTACGACCAGGTGCGAGCCGATTCGGTCGAAGGCGGGCGTGAGTTCCCGGTGCTCGAGGTCTGGGTCCAGTACCGCAGCGCTCTTTCGTTCGACGACGAGGTCGACGTCTCGCTCATCGTCGGTGCCGTGACCCGGACGACGTTCCAGATCGCCTATCTGCTCAGCGTTGCCGGCCAGCCACGCGCCACCGCGGTAACGGTGCATGGTTGCGTCGACCGGTCGGGGCGACCCGTCGCGCCTCCCCGAATGGGTGCGCGACGGCTTCACCGATGCCGACACCTGAGCTCGAAGTCGGCTCAGAGCGACGAGAGGAGCTGGCTCCAGGAGGCGACCATGGCCTTCTTCGCCGCGACCGGGTCTTCAGCTCGGGCCACGACCATGCCCGCCTGCATGATTGCCCCCAGCAAGAGGTGCGACAGCGGATCGACCGCGTCGGGCTCGACTCGACCGGACTCGGCCGCCATGGCGAGCACGAACTTGATGGTGCCGAAGGCGTAGCGCTCGTCCAGTTCGTGCCACGTGTCCCAGCCCAGCACCGTCGGACCCTCGAGCATCACGATCCGCTGGACCTCGGGATTGCGGCACTGGTCCAAGAAGGCGTCGAAGCCGGCCTCGAGGATGCGCATCGGATCGGTCTCGCCACTCGCCGTCGCCGTCACCATGACGCCGTTCGTCAGGTCGTCCTCGACCGCTTCGAACACCGCCTGGAAGAGCTCGGTCTTGGAGGTGAAGTGGTGGTACATCGCACCCCGGCTCACCCCGGATGCGCTGAGGATGTCCTCGGTCGACGTGGCGGCGAAGCCCTTCTCGGCGAAGAGGATCCGGCCGGTGGCGATGAGCTTGCCTCGGGTGGCTTCGGTGCGTTCTGCCTGCGTGGGCACCGATTTACCCTATCAGGGGTTTACAAACAGACAGTTGGTATGTAACACTCGAGACGCATGACCACCACACCTCACATCACTACCGAGAAGGACACGAGCACCGCGGCAAGCACGACGGTGCTGGAGCGCAAGACCGTCGACGTCGACGGCGAGCACATCGCCTACGTCGACGCCGGTGACGGCGGCGCGCCGGCAGCGCTGTTCGTGCACGGCGTGCTCGTCAACGCCGACCTGTGGCGCAACGTCATCTTCGATGTCGCCGACCTGCGCCGCTGCATCGCCCCCGACCTCCCGGCGCACGGGGCCAGCCCCGCCCCGGAGCGGAGGCCGATCGTCTCGCTGAGCGGACTGGCCCGCATGCTCAACGGACTCTGCGAGCAGCTCGGCCTCGACCGGGTCGACCTCGTGGCCAACGACACCGGCGGCGCGATCGCCCAGGTGTTCGCCGCCCACTACCCGCAGCGAATCCGCACGTTCACCCTGACCAACTGTGACGTGCACGACAACTTCCCGCCCGAGGCCTTCAAGCCCTTCATGGACATGGCGTTCGCCGGCGAGTTCGGGCCGGCGGTGGCCGCTATGGCGGCCGACCGCGACCTGGCCCGCTCCGAAATGGGTTTCGGGACCGGGTACGTGCAGGCCGGACAACTGAGCGACGAGGTCGTCGACAGCTACCTCCGGCCCTTCGTGGCCGACCAGGGCTAGGGCCTCGAGCGCGTGCTCACCGCCGGGAGCGTCGACGAACTGACCGGGATCGCTCCGTTGCTGGGAGAGCTGACTGCGCCCACCCAGGTGGCCTGGGGGACCGCAGACATCTTCTTCGCCCCGGAGTGGGCCGAGCGGCTCCGTCGAACTCATTCCCAGCGTGGAGCGGGTCACGCTCATTCCCGACGCCATGCTGTTCTGGGTGGACGAGCGGGCAGCCGACCTGGTCCCGTTGCTCCGGGACTTCTGGGAGGACAACGCCTGACTGCATGCGGTACCGCCCCGTCGCCTGGCCGGTGACGGGGCGGTACCGTGCACCGGGTGAGCAGCGTCGAGCGCGTCTCGTACCTCCGCAGCGCCCGGGATCTGATGGACCTGCGCTACGCCGAGCCGCTCGACCTCGATCAGATGGCGGCCGAGGCGGGGTTCTCGAAGTTCCATTTCGCCCGGGCCTTCAAGGACGCCTACGGCGAGACGCCCGCCAACTACCTCACCCGACGGCGGGTGGAGCGGGCGAAGGATCTCTTGCGTTCGGCGAACCTGACGGTGACCGAGGTGTGCATGCTGGTGGGCTTCTCGAGCCTGGGCTCGTTCAGCACGCGCTTCTCCGAGCTCGTCGGCATGTCCCCCAGTGCGTTTCAGCGTGCGTCGGCCGCTCGCGGCGGACCACCGCCGATCCCCGGCTGTTTTCTTATGGACTGGAGCCGTCCTCGGCCGACTCCGGACCGTCGCGCAAGAGAGCAATCCGGGAGAAGCCTGAAGCAGGCGGCCCGCCGTACCCTGACGGAGACCGACGACACGCAGGGAAACGAAAGGGACCGGATTCATGATCAGCCACCTGTCGCACACGAGCGTTTTCGTCCTCGACCAGGACTCAGCGAAAGCCTTCTACACCGAGAAGCTCGGTTTCGAGCTGCGGTTCGACATCACGATGGGGGAGGAGTTCGAGGGTGCCGGCGCCGGCTTTCGCTGGCTCACCGTGGGTGCCAAGGATCAACCCGATCTCCAACTGATCCTGTCCTCCTGTGACATGGGCCGTTCCCCGGAGGCGGCCGCACAGCTGCGCGAGCTGGTGGCCAGCGGGGCCATGGGGGTGGGCGTCCTGGCGACGGACGATTGCCAACGCACCTACAAGGAGCTGTCGGCCAAAGGGGTGACGTTTCTCTCGGAGCCCGCCGAACGCCCGTACGGGATCGAAGCGACGCTGCGCGATGACTCGGGCAACCTGATCAGCCTGACCCAACCGTTCGCCTTCGAGGCGCCCACCGACTGATCTCGTGTCTCGGGGGCTCCTGACCCGGGCGCTCCCGATCTCCTCGTGCGATCGCCCCGAAAAGGGGTTGACAACGCCGTCGTTTCATATAACCATTTGGTTATGCCAACTGCGACGCTCGATCCGGAGCTCTCCGACGAGCAGCTGGACCGGGCCTTCGGAGCCTTGGCCGATCCCACCCGGCGGGCCATCCTGGCCCGGTTGTCCGAGGGGCGATGCCGGCGTGCTCGACGTGGCGGAGCCGTTCCCCATGAGCCAGCCCGCCGTCACCAAGCACCTGCGCGTGCTCGAGGAGGCCGGGCTGATCTCGCGCCATCGCCTCGCCCGCCAGCGCATGTGCCATCTGGAACCGCAGCGACTCAAGCAGCTGTCGGACTGGGTCGGCTCCTACCGCGAGTTCTGGGAGGAGAGCTTCGAGCGACTCGATGAGTTGCTCGAAGAGCTGCAGGGATCCGAATCGCCGACAGCCGACGCCGCAAGGACCAACCAAAGGAGAAGGAACGTGACCATGACCAACGCTGAAACCGAGATCATCGCACCCGCCGGGCGAGCCCATCATTGAGATGCGGCAGATTCGTGAAGGCCCCGCCCGAGCTGGTGTACCGGGTTCTGACCGAGGGCGAGTTCCTGCGCCGCTGGTGGGGTCCGCGCCGCCTCGAGATCACCGAATGCGACGTCGACCTGCGGGTCGGCGGCACCTGGCGCATTGTGCACCGGGCTCCAGACGGTGCCGAGTTCGCGTTTCACGGCGAGTTCCTCGAGCTCGATCCGCCGCATCGGCGAGTCAGCACGTGGGTCTACGAGGGCGAAGCCGAGGCCACAGCGACCGAGACATTCGAGCTCGACGCAGTCGAGGGCGGCACGCTGCTGCGATCGAAGGTCGTGCACAATTCGGTGGCCAACCGCGACATGCATGTGGCCAACGGCATGGAGGAAGGCCTTCGCGAGTCGTACGCCCGAATGGATGAGCTTCTGGCCGAGGTGGCCGGTTGAGCTCGAATGTGTCCGCAGTCGACGTGGAAGGAGTGGGACATGAGTGGTCGCATCATCGCAGACGAACCTGGACATCTACGGGAGCGACGACTTCGCTTGGGACGTGGCGCGGGAGCAGCTTCGAACAGCGAGGTCGGGCCGAGCACTTTTGGCTCGCCACCACGGGTGACGGACGGAAGTCCCCACCTGGCTGGCATCGGTGCTCGTTGGTTCGAAGACCAGCTCTGGTTCGTCAGCGGTGCCGGCACCAGAAGAGTCGCAACCTCGAGCGGCGGCCCGAGTGTGCCATTGCCGCCGAGCTTGCCCGACCTCGACGTCACTTTCCGAGGACGGGCCCGGCGGGTGACCGATCAGCCCACGGTCGACCGGTTGGCCGCGCACTGGGCGTCGACCGGCTGGCCGGCCCGTCCGGCAGACGGGGCAATCGAGGCTGACTACAGCGCGCCGTCTGCCGGACCGCCGCCGTGGGATCTCTGGGTCCTCGATGCCCGTTCCGCCGTGGCCGTCGGCGCACGCGGCGCGATGCGCTGGCAGTTCGTCTGAACCGCTCCGAGCCGCTCCGGAGGGCTGATCCTCGGACGGGCACTAGAGCGGGTGCCCCGGGCGGAAGTTCGGAGCGTCGCGATACGTGAGAAGCCCGTCGTGGCTCCCGCTCACCGCCCGCTCGGCGCGCACCAGGTACGCCTCGTGGTCCCCGGCAGAGAAGTGGCCCAGGATGTGGCCTTCCATGCTCACGGCCGACTCCACGAGCAGTGGCGCTCCGGTGGGTCCGAGCCGCCAGTCGCACTGGGCGAACTTGTCGACCAGGTCCCCCGTTTCTTCGCCGAAGATGCGGGCCAGTTCGTGTTGATCGTCGCCCAAGAGGTGGAGTCCCATGGCTTCGGACCGCTCGGCCACGCCGAAGGTGTGGTTGACCTTGGCGATGCAGACCAGGAAGTTCGGCGGGTCGATGCTGCACTGGGTCACGAAGCCGGCCAGGCATCCGCTCATCTCCCCCTCGGCCGTGCGGACAGTCACGACGTAGTAGGGGAAGTCGATCCGCTCGAAGTAGGCGCTCGAGGGCTTCATCGGGTGATGGCAAGCGGCCGCTCACGGGCACCATGGGGCAACGCTGCTACCCATGTTCGACTCTTTCGTATCAACGAACAACACCACCCACCTCGCAAGGTCCGATCTGGGGGAGGATCCGGGTCTGCCCGGAAATCTCTGCACCGCGTCGCCGGAAAGACCCGTACCCTGTGGCCGCGGTGGGTAAAACTCAATGGCTGTGATGCCAGGAGACGGATCGGGAGGCCGAGGCGACCGCTGCTGGCGTCCTTTCGGACGGAGTCCCGGAGGGGTTCGAGGTCAAGAAGGGCGGCCTGGGATCGGTCGCGCAGATGTTGGCGCTGTCCACGCTTGTGCGCCGTCCTCTTCCTGACGTTCCTCGACAACACGGTCGTGAGCGTCGGTCTGGCCAACGTCCAGAGCGACCTGCACGCCGGCGTGACCTCGTTGCAGTGGGTCGTGAACGGGTACGCGCTGACGTTTGCCAGTTTCATGTTGGCGGCCGGGATGCTCGGAGACATGCTCGGCCGCAAGCGCATCATGCTGGCCGGCGTCGCCATCTTCTGTGCCGGTTCCGTCGTTGCCGCCCTGGCGAGCAACGTCGACTGGCTCATCGCCGGCCGGGTGATCATGGGCGTCGGCGCGGCGGCCAGCGAGCCGGGGACGCTCTCGATCATCCGCCACGTGTATCCCGATCGGGAGACAAGGGCCGACGCCCTCGGCGTGTGGGCCGCAGTGTCGGGTCTCGCCCTGGCCCTGGGTCCGGTCATCGGCGGCGCGCTGGTCGGCTTCTCGAGCTGGCGGGCCATTTTCTGGTTCAACCTGGGCCTCGGTGCGGTCGCCTTCGTGCTGGCCGCGGTCGTCGTTCCCGAGACGTCGGACCGGCATGGGCGCCGTTTCGACTTCGCCGGATTCCTGCTCGGCGCGGCCTTCCTCGCCTCGCTGTCCTTTGCCGTCATCCAGGGAGAGGAGTCGGGCTACACCTCGACGCCGATCGTCGCACTCTTCGTCGTCTGCGCCCTCTCCGGCCTGGCCTTCGTCGTGGTGGAGCATCACGCGAAGAGTCCGATGCTCGACCTCTCGATGTTCCGGCGCCCTCCCTTCGCCGGCTCGAACTTCGTGGCCTTCGTCGCCTACTTCGGGACGTTCTCCATCTTCTTCTTCACCGCGCTCTACCTCCAGGTGGTGGCCAACGCGTCGGCGTACCAGACAGCGGTCGACTTCCTGCCCATGGCGGCCGGCCTGATCATCACGTCCGCGCTCACCGGGCCGCTCGTGGCCCGCATCGGGCCCCGATGGCCGATGGTCATCGGCTGCGTCTTGGCCGGCGGCGGCATCCTCCTGGCCAGCGCGGTCCTGAGTCCGACGGTGGGCTTCGCAACGCTGGGATGGGTACTGCCCATCGCCGGGATCGGCATCGGCATGTTGCTCGTCCCGGTGACCTCAGTGCCGCTGACCGTGGTGCCGCCGGAGCGCTCTGGTATGGCGGCGTCAGCCACGAACACCAGTCGAGAGATGGGCGCGGTCTTCGGCGTGGCCATCCTGGGCTCCATCGTCAACGGCAAGCTCACCGGTGACTTGGCCGCTCGCCTCAAGGCGATTGGCATCCCGCCCACCTTTCAGAGCCTGGTGGAGCACGCGATCCAGACCGGGGGCGCTTCGAGCGGGGGAGCGGCGGGGAAGGCCGAGCACTCGAGCAATGCCGCCGTGGCCAAGATCGCCACCAAGGTGGTCAACGCCGCCTATGACGCGTTCGGTTCGGGACTCCATGTGGCGCTCGACCTGTCCGGGGCGCTCATCCTGATTGGGGCCGTGGTGGCGGCCTTCACCATCCACCGGCACAAGGGCGAGACCTTCGACCTGTGAGCCGCTCGACGGGGTTGGTGGCACCCGCCCTCGCCTCAAGCATCTCATCGCCTCGCCGAGCGCCCTGGGATCGAAGCCGATCGCGGAAGCGCTCCTCGGAGGGATGCGAGGTTCAGACGGTTGGTCCGGGCTTCTTGACGAAAGCTGAGAAGGGCGGCTGTTCGTCAGCCGGCGGAATCACGGCATGCGAGATGCCCGTCGGATTCCCCGGTGCAGCGAGGGTCGGTGGATCGGCGAACGCGCGGCGGCTGAGGTCGAGGCAGTCGAGCAGGTCGTTGGCATTGGCGTCCCGGTAGGTCATGGCCGGGAGATTCCACTTGCGCTCGATCGTCTTCAGCACCGAGGTGTGGTCGTAGACAGTGTGGGAGACGAAGTGCGGCTTGCTGTACGGCGAGACCACCACGGTCGGAACCCGGAAGCCGTAGCGGTCGTAGCCGCCGGGCTCATCCGCACTGGTCAGGACGGGCTGGATGTCGTCGGGTGGGATGGCCGGCGGCGGCGGAACATGGTCGTAGTAGCCGCCATGCTCGTCGTAGGTCCAGACGAGCATGGTGCGGTGCCAGGCCGGGCTGTTCATCAGGGAGTCGACCACGGTCGACACGAAGTACTCGCCGAGAGCCAGGTCCTGGGGATTCTCCTCGGTCGCCGTCAGGATGTTGGGGTCGACGTAGGAGACCGCCGGGAGTGAGCCCGACCGGGCATCGGCGTGGAACTGATCGATCGACTTGACCCGTGTCGGGTTCTTTTTCACGATGTCGGCGATCACGAGGAGCGTGGAGGCATTGGTCGCATAGCTGGCCCAGCTGATGTTGTTGGCGTCAAGCCGGTCGAAGATGGTGCCGTTCGGCGGGATCCCCGTGATCGACGAGTCGTCGGTGGCAATCAGTCCGAAGGCTGTCCCGGCCAGAAGGAAGCGGCGGTTCGGGTACGTCTGGGCCAACACCGAGCAGAAGTAGCGGTCGCAGACCGGGAACGTCTTGGCGAGCGAGTGGTAGAAGGGGATTTCCTCGCCCGTGTAGTACGCCATCGACCAGTCGCTGCTGCTCTCGGGGCCGATGAATCCGTCATTGCGCCCGTTTCCGTACTGGAGGTGGCTGGCGTTCCAGGTTTGGGTCACATGGCCGGCCTGGGCCGTATCGGTCTCGTGGAACGCACGGACATACCCGCCGGTTGGGTCTGGATTGGTGTTGGTCGGGCGGCCCTTGTGGTCGAGGGTGAACCCGTCACCGCGGCCGAGCATGCCGAGGTAGTTGTCGAACGAATGGTTCTCCTGCATCACGACCACGATGTGGTCGATCTCGGGGAGCGTGTCGGTGCCTTCTGGCAACTTCGGGATTGGGAAGTGAGCCAGGGTGACGCCACTGCGAGCGTGGCGGGAGCCGTGTTGACGGTGCCCCACGCCGTCCCTCCGTGGCTGCACTGGTCCCGATCGCCGCCGCTCCAACACCCGAGCGCGCCTTGAAGAACCTGACGCCGTGACCAATTTCGCTCCGTCCCCATGTCGGTCATTAGAGCACCGACGAAATGCTCGTGCGAGCGTCTCGAGGTTCTTGACATTCGAACCAGGTCGTCAGGGTCGAGGCTTCGCCGCTCGCCTCGCCTTCATCGTTCACCAAGGTGTCACGGTCGTCCGCTGGCGTTCACTAGCCGCAGGGGCTCCGGGGTAGTCCGGGCCTGCAATCCAGAGGAGTGTTGATCTGATCGCCCCGACGACGGGGTGGAGACCCGGCAGGCCGTGTAGAGCACGTGGCCACGAGTGAGCCGGCTCCACTGCCTCGGCCTTTACCAGCTCGATCCGAATCAGATCGTACCCGTAGGAGCAACTCATATTGGTTCCACGCGGATCCGCAGGATCAAAACACAGCGCAGGTCGAACTCAAGATCAGAGGTACGTCCCCATCACTGCCGGTTGCAGGGGCGATTGTGACAACCCACGCTCTACACCTCTTGACACGGTTCAAGATTGGCCGCTTCGCACCCGATACCGCGCGCGTTTGAACAAGTACGGCGGGGGACTTCCACTGAAACATCTGACACATTTCGGAGCAGTCGGCGCGACCAGAGTGCTCGCTGTGTTCGCCATCGCAGGTTCAGCCCTTCTGGTCGGTAGTCCTAGCTCGTCGCTGAGTGCTCCCTCCCCGAACCTGCACGCAGCGGAACTCGTCGCCTCACGTTTCATCAGGGGTTTCGATGCCTTCTCCTATCGGGATTCCCAGAAGCACTCGAGAACTCGCAGGTCTGGCGACGCCGGCGCTCGCCGCACAGGTTGCGGTCCTCGCCCCAGGCGGTCATCCGGACCAGCGCTTGTAGCCGAGCGATTCGTCGCCACGGCACGCGTCTCCGGTTTCGCGGTGGAGAACACGACGACAACCGGCGTTCGGCTGCTCGCTCATACGACCGAGCACCTCTCGACTATCCACGGATCCACGACCACAGCCCGACTCGTTCCCGTGTCGCTCACCCTCACCGGGTCGAAATGGCGGGTCGCGGACGTCGGAGGGATTCAGGGTGTGACAGCACCACCAGGCACGAATCCGAACAGCGGCGCCCGAGGCCCCACCGGCCGCGGCTTCGACTGCCGTTCCCGACGCGGTCACCGTCGAGGCTGTGCAAGATGTCGGCGGCGTTCCGTCGAACTATCTGACCTGGATGCAAGGCGCCGTCGCAGCCGAGTGCCCGGGGTTGCCCTGGGAGGTCCTGGCCGGCATCGCCAAGGTCGAATCCGACTTTGGAGAATCCACGTTGCCCGGGGTGAGCTCGGGTTCCAACGAGGCAGGAGCGGAGGGGCCGATGCAGTTCGAACCAGCGACCTTCCGCGCGTACGCCACCGTTGCTCCAGGCGGGAGCGGATCCCGCCTCACCCTACGACGCCGAGGACGCCATCTACTCGGCCGCTCGGTTGCTCTGTGCGGATGGCGGTGGAACGCCAAGCCTCTTGGACACGGCGATCTTCGACTACAACCACTCCGATGCCTACGTGGCGATGGTGCTGGCCTATGCCAGCGCGTACGAGCAGGGAGGCGGGACGGCCGTCCAACTGACTGACGCCACGGGATCAGCTCAAGGAATCGCTCTTGGTTCGGTGGTCGTCGCCGACGCCGAGGCCTACTTGGGTACGCCGTACGTCTGGGGCGGAGAAAAGCCGGGGGTTGGCTTCGACTGCTCCGGCCTCGTCCAGTGGGTCTACGCCGAGGCCGGCATCAGCTTGCCCCGGGTGGCCCAGGACCAGTTCGACGCTGGCCCCCACATCCCGGCCGGAGCCACGCTGTACCCGGGTGACTTGGTCTTCTTCGGATCCGGTCCGCAGGCGGTCGAGCATGTCGGCATCTACGTTGGCAATGGCGAGATGATCGACGCTCCCTATACCGGCGTCGACGTCAGGTTTGACCGCGTGTCCAGCGTGTCGCTTGGCTACGTGGGCGCCACGCGGCCCGAGATTCCCGATCTCACGACGGGCGCCGGCGTTCCCGTCATCAGTGCAGAGCCAGCCGACCTCTTGGCGGACACCAGCGCCTCCACAGGATCGTCCCGATCGGAGACCGCGGCGGAAAGACGCGTCGAACACGCCGACCAGTGGAGACAGTGGGTGCGTCGACGGCTTCCCACCCCCAGCCGAACAAACACACATCGGCTCCGGGGGGTTCCGGACCGTCGTCATCCCGTCCGGGCACACACCGCAGAGCATCCGCTCCCACGACGAGCACCACCACTCTGCCGACCGACCACGTCCACCATGCCACGCATCGAAATCCGCCAACGACCACCACCACGCCCGGTACGCCGAAATCCGCCACACCACCACGACGCTGCCCCTGCCGACTACGTCGACGACCCTGCCGATCAGGACACCTCCGACGACGATCCCTCCCAGCACGACAACGACGACAAGCCCTCCGCCGACCACGATCGTCACCCTGCCTCCGAGCGCAACGACCACAGCGCCGCCTCATCGGCGACATGGGTGATGTAACCGGACGGTAGACGCGGCGATCATCGGCATCGCGCGAATTTGAGATTCGGGGAGTCGGCTTTACGGCCGACCGTCACATCACCTCTGCAGCTGGAGCAGATCCCGATGATGTCCAGGGCGTGAGACGTTGGTTGAAAGCCTTGCTGGGCGGCGAGCTCCTCGACGACTCGGTCGACAGTTCGCTCGAAGGCCGGCGACGGAGTGACGTCGATGACGCACCCGCAACTCGTGCAGAGGAGGTGGTGGTGATGCTCGGTCAGATCTTCGGCAAGTTCAAACCGCGCGAATTCGTCACTCGCCGCGATGCGCCTGACCACCCCGGCACTCTGAAGGTCTACGAGATGTCGGTACGCCGAGCTCCGAGGCACGTCCGGGAGTTCGGCAGCGATATCCGAGATGCTGACTGGGTGCCCGCTTGACGCCAGAAACTCCACGATGGCCCGCCGGCCCGACGTGTAGCGCTGATCGACTCGCTTCAGACAGATCTCGACCAGCTCGTGTAGGTCGTCGTTTTGCAGATGCTTGTGGGTCGCTTCGACGCTCAACGAACCGCCCTCCTCGGAGCGTGGCACAGCCCTAGCCGGATCCGCTCAGCCTATTGGAGTCTCATTCAGAATGAGACTCGGTCCCAGTTGTAATGAGACTCAGTCTCATTATAGCCTGTAAAGTCATGAGGAAGACCTCCGCAGGTCAAGCGTCCGTAGATCAAGGCGCCTCGCTGGGAAAGCCCTTGCCGCAGCCTTGTTGGGCGTCGGCCTCCTCGCGGCGACCGGCGCACAGCGGAGTTCGGCGAGCAGCTCCTCATCGGGTGTCATCAATGCCGTCGGGGCGGAGAACGAATACGCCAACGTGCTCGAGCCAGATCGGGGGGCACTACGTCAAGGTGTCCTCCATCCTCAACAACCCCAACACGGATCCGCACACGTTCGAGGCCAGTACGAGCGTGGCTCGGGAGGTGAGCGACGCGCAGCTGATCGTCCAGAACGGAGTCGGCTACGACTCCTTCATGAACGACATCGAATCGGCTTCACCAAACTCGAACCGCAAGGTCATTGTGGCCCAGCACGTCCTCGGGCTTCCGGACAGCACCCCGAACCCCCACCTCTGGTACAGCCCGAAGACGATGCCAGCCGTAGCCAAGGTCATGGCATCGGACCTCTCTGAGCTGGATCCGAGCCATAAGGCGTACTTTCAGGCCAAGCTCCAGGCCTTCGACGCATCGCTCAAGCCATGGTTCAACGCCATCGCCGCCTTCAAGGCTCAGTACCCGGGGACCCCGGTCGCCACCACGGAGCCAGTGGCCGACTATCTCCTCACGCGCTATGGGCATGAGGAATCTGACGCCCTTCGTCTTTCAGGCCGACATCATGAACGGGGTCGACCCTGCTCCGCAGGACATCTCGCTCGAGAAGGGCTTCTTCACCAAGCACGCCGTGAAGCTCTTCTGCTACAACCAGCAAGTGGTCGATTCGCTCACCACTTCGATCCGACAGACCGCTCAATCTGCCGGCGTGCCGGTCGTTGGCGTCTACGAGACGATGCCGACTCCGGGGTACAACTACCAGTCCTGGATGTTGGCCGAGGTCGCAGCTATCAGGGCTGCCGTCGTACGCCGAACCTCGACGGAACACCTGTGATGGACGCACCCGTCCTTGAAGTCGACGACATTGACGTCGCGTTCTCTGGTCGGAAAGTGCTCGATGGCGTCTCCTTCGAGATACGCGCGGCGAATTTACCGGCCTCATCGGCTCCAATGGAGTCGGCAAGACGACTCTTCTGCGGGTCATCCTCGGCCTTCAGCGACCGGACAGCGGCCAAGTGCGCGTGCTGGGTGAGTCGTTGTCGGGAGCCAGAGGTTCCCTTGGATATGTCCCGCAGAAGGTGCTGCTCGATCCCGACATTCCGATCCGGGCGCGGGATCTGGTGGCACTTGGCCTCGACGCGCAGCGCTACGGCTTCGGTCGCCGCACCAAGGGTCAACGCGAGCTGTGTCGAAAAGATGATCCACGACGTCGATGCAGATGGCTTTGCCGACGCTCGGGTCGGAACACTCTCGGGAGGAGAGCAGCAACGGATATTGATAGCCCACGCGCTGATCAGTGGGCCGAAGTTGCTCCTCCTCGACGAACCCTTGGCGAACCTCGATCCAAGGAGCGTGCAGGAAATCGTGGCACTCCTTCACCGCGTAGCCACCGACAACGAGGTCGCCGTGCTCCTGTCCGCGCACGAGATGAATGCGCTCCTGCCAGTAATGGACCGGATCGTCTATTTGACACAGGGTCGGGCGGCGAGCGGTACCACCGACGAGGTCGTGCGACCCGAGGTCCTCTCCAAGCTCTACGGACATCACGTCGACGTGCTGAAGCTGCATGGCCGGGTTCTTGTCGTGGCCGAACCTGGCGCCGAGGCAGACGACCTTCCCGATCACCCTCCCGTAACCGTCACCTGACGTCGCGTGCATTTTCTCTTCGAACCGGGATTCTTTTCTAGCGGCCCGGTCCAGACTGCGGCGTTCATCGGAGCCCTGACCGCCGTCGTCTCTGCGGTCGTCGGCAGTTTCACGGTGATCAGAAGTCAATCCTTCGCCGGCCACGCGCTGACTGATGTCGCCACCGCCGGGGGCTCTGGCGCGTTCCTCTTGGGGCTGACCCCGCTCACTGGATTCATCGCTGGCGGGGTCGTCGGCGGGGGTGCGATGGAGATGATCGGAGTAGAGCGGGCGCGTAGCCGGGACGTGGCGACCGGCATCGTTCTTGGAGCGGCCACGGGTTTGTCCGCTCTGTTCCTCTACCTGGATGCGACCCGCAGCGCCACCACTGGCGCCACCCAGCAGATCCTCTTCGGGTCGATCTTCACCATCGACACTTCGATCGTGCCCATTATCGTCATCTTGAGCGCCGCCACCTTGCTCGTACTCGGCCTGATTCACCGACCGCTGTTGCTCAGCTCGGTCAGTGCGGACTTGGCATCTTCTCGCGGCATCCGGCTCAGGCTTGTGGGCATGTTGTTCATGCTGGCTCTGGCCGTCGCCGTCGGGCTGTCGTCGATCGCCATCGGCTCCATTCTCTCGACGGCGCTGCTCATCGGACCTGCGGCAACGGCCCTCCGCATCACCCGAAGCCTTCGCTGGGCCGTCATCGCGGCTTGCCTCATCGGACTCGCGACGACGTGGCTCGGCATCCTCTTGGCGTACGACAGTGTTGTCGTGGGACCCCTCGAGCCAGGGACTGCCCGTCAGCTTCTTCATCGTGGCGATCGTCTTTCTTCTCTACCTCGCGTCGGGCCTGCCAGCCGTGCGTCGATTTGCTGGGCGTCGCGCCGGCAGCAACTCGGCAAGGGATGAGGCTTGTCCGCGAGGCAGCGAAGACATCGCCGGGTGGAGCGACGGCCTGATGTTCTCAGGTTTCATGGTCAATGCCTGGGAAGTGGGCACCATCGTGGCAATTGTCGCCGGGGTGGTCGGCTTCTTCGTCGTGCTTCGAGGATCTGCATTCCCCGCTCACGCCATACCCAACGGCGCGTTCGCTGGCGCAGCCGGAGCCAATCTGATCGGTATCAACCCACTCGTTGGACTCGGCGTGTTCTCGTTGCTGGCAGCGCTCGGCATCGGCTCGCTGGGTCGACGTGGAAAAGCCGACGTGGCCACGGCATTGGTTCTGGTCATGATGCTCGCCCTCGGCGCTGCATTCTTGAGCCAGAGCACCGAGTACGAACCGCAGATCTTCTCGCTTCTCTTCGGCGAGATCCTTGGCGTCAGCTCGAGCAAGATCCTGCCAGTGGCGATATTGGGGCTGGTCTCAGTTCTGGCGATAGCGGTTCTCTACCGGCGCCTGATGCTCAATTCAATCGCTCCAGAGATCGCCACGGCCAGAGGCATTCAGCCGCATTGCGACCGAGTTGGCGTTCCTCGTGGTTCTCGCGTGCTCCACCACCATGACTGTGCCCGTCGTGGGCGCCCTCTTGATCTTCACGCTGATGATCGGACCGCCCGCCGCCGCCCGGTGCTTCACCAGCAGGCCGGGCATTGCCATTGCCGGATCGATCGTCATTGCGCTACTTACGGTATGGGCGGCACTCGCCAGCTTCTTACGAGGTGAACTGGCCCGTCGGATTCTTCGTTGGCGCGTTCAGCGCGAGCGTGGTATGCGATTGGGCGGATCTACGCACGGGTAGTTCGCTGACGCAGAGAGTGAAAGCCAACAGCCGCCATGTCAGACGTCCCGATCACCTTGAAGTTTTCTTGTAAAACCTGAAACCTCGTTCGAGCGTTCGCGACAGCCTCCGGCACAACTGGACCCGCCGCCCCAAACTGTCGATCTTGTAGCGTGACGACGTGGCTGACCCCCTCGCCGAACTGGCCGAACTGTGGCGGTGGTTCGCTGACGGGATCATGGCTGGATACAGCCCGCTCTACGACGAGATCGCTCGCTCAGTTGCCGACGACCGCGATCTGCTCTCGCTGCAGTATTCAGCTCGCCCCCACGCTCATATGCCACCAATGCTCCTGGCGGGCGCCCACTACCTCCTGCTGAGCGGGATCGACCACCCGCTCGCCGACGTCTATGCGGGCCGATCTTCGGCACCCGCGGCGCCCCTTTTCCGCGATCTGTGCTTGGACAATCGAACCGCCCTCATGGAGATTCTCAACACCCGTACGGTGCAGACCAACGAGGTTGGTCGTAGTGCCCTCCTCGGACCAGCGCTCACGTGGACGGCGCCCAACAGTCCCATTCAGCTGATCGACGTCGGCTGCAGCGCCGGGCTCAACATGCTCTGTGACAGGTATCGGCTCGACTACGGGGTTCACGGGGCGACGGGTCCCGAGGACTCCCCGGTGCATGTCGACTGTCGCGTGGCGGCCGGCTCGCCTCCCGTGGCGCCGGAACTGCCGATCATCGCAGACCGGGTGGGCATTGACCTCAGCCCCCCAGAGTCTCACCGACCCCGATGACGCTCGATGGTTGTTGGCTTGCGTGTGGCCCGGGACTGGCCGCTTCCAGCGGGCCGCCCGTGCCATCGAGTTGGGCAGATCCAACCCGCCACCGGTGCTTCAGGGTGATGCTCTCGAGACGCTTCCTGGGATATTGGCCGGTCTGGGGGACGGCCAAATCGTGGTGCTCAACTCGTGGTCGTTCGCCTACTTCTCCGTGGAACAGCGCCAGGCATACATCGAGCTGCTGGCCAACGTCGGACGGGATCGATCACGTGGTCTGGCTGTGCATGGATGCTCCCGGGGTTGTGGAGTTCCCGGCTGGGCATTCGGTTCCGTTGCCGGGGAGCGTGGAGAGCGACGTGCTCAGCAGCATGGTGTTCGATGGCGAGTCCGCGCCTCGCACAGAGGTCTTGGCGTTCGTTCAAAGTCACGGCCAATCGATGGTGTGGCACGCCTCGAGCTAAGGCCACGAGCGAGCGTGCTCCAGTCCGACGACCCACGTTACCGTTGATCGTGATGCCGACTACTGCAATTCGAGTGTCGTGGCGAGGGACGCCAGGTAGTGGATGTGGTCGCTGACAGAGTCCAGGCCGAGACCCATGGTGACCACCGTGGCGTGCGTGCCACCAGCCTCCCGCCAGGTGTCAATTTCCCCAGTGAGTACACCCACATCGGCTCCGCTCAATGCCACGTAGTCCCCACCGAAGTCTTCGACAGATCTGCCAAGAGCGCTCACGCTGCTCACGTTGACGGCTCCACGAGGCGACGGCTCGATCGACTCCGCCGCCAAAGAAGATAAAGCCATCTGCGAGTCTTGCGGCCCTCTCGAATGCCTTCTCGCCGGATCCGCCGAGCCAGATCGGGATCGGTCTCCTCGGTTTTGGTATGAGCGAAGCTCTGTCAATTCGATCGAAACGACCTGAGAAGTCGACGACCGACTCGGTGAACAACTCGACGAAGCAGCCCTATCTGCTCCTCTTGCCTACTGCCGCGGGTGTGGAAATCCTGCCCAAGCGCCTCGTACTCCACATAGTTCCAGCCGAGACCTGCGCCAAGGCGCAGTCGGCCGCCCGAAAGAAGATCAACATCAGCTGCTTGTCGGGCCACAAGTGCGGTCGGGCGCTGAGGAAGGACCAGGATGCCCGTGATAAAGGAGATTCGCTTGGTGATGCCTGCGAGGTAGCCGAACATCACGAACGGGTCGTGAAAGGGGTCCCGCTCGGTGTAGGGGCCCGTCAGTGGCGGTGTTCGATTGGCGTGAACGGCTCCGAGCACGTGGTCGTAGGAGAGGATGTGAGCAAAGCCCAAATCCTCCACCGCTCTTCCGAATTCGCCAACGGCAGCCGGATCACCCCGAAGTTCGTTCTGGGGGTACGCGACACCTATCTCCATGGCCAACAGCTTGCCACGACGTACGAATCGAGCGTCCTGGGAAGTCGTCCTCTACGCGTCGCTAGCCCAGTGCACCTCAATCGAGTCAGTCAACGATCACCACGTTTCGGCCCATCGTGGCGCGCGACTCCATCGCGCCGACGATCTCGGGTAAGCGCCGAGAAGGACGAGGTCGAACCAACAATCGGGTGGATCGTCCCAGCGGCGATCATTCTCAAAAGGTCCTCGTGGAGCCGAACGCCGTCAGCGTGCGATGGGAAGTTCAGTCCCGTCGCACGTTTGAATTCGAGCGGATTCTCCGTGTAGGCGTGGCAGACACCCACGAGCGAGAAGTTGCCGAACAAGACTGGTCGCGGAACTATTCCTTCGTCTTCTGCCTCTATTCCTGATGCGAAGCCGACGAGCAGGTGCCTGCCTCCGAATGCCATGCATCGAAACGTCTCAATGGTCGTCGTTCCACCAACGCTGTCGAAAGGCCACGTCCACGCCCCGTCCGTCGGTGACGTCGAGGACTCGCGCGACGAAGTCATCATTGCGATAGTCGATTGCGAATTCGGCGCCTAGTTCGCGAACGAACTCGAGCTTTCGCGGGCTCCCTGCAGTCGCTATCACTCGAGCACCGCGAGCCCGTGCGAGTTGCACGGCGGCGGAACCGGCTCCTCCAGCCGCGGCGTGCACCAGCACGGTGTCGTCCGCCGAGACATGGGCACGTTCGTAGAGCGCCAGATACGCAACGTGAAACGGCATGTACACCGCTGCCGCGGAAGCGGCATCCATGGAGTCGGGCATGTGGAAAGTCATAGCGACCGGCGCAACTGCGACCTCCGCGTAGCCGCCGAACGCACCCGTGGGGATGGCGCAGACGCGGGTTCCGATGAGGTACTCAGCGCCCCTCTCCGGCCGACTGCACGCGGCCGAGAACCTCCATCCCCGGGATGTATGGCGGCTCGATCGGTACCGTCCGATATCGACCGCGGATTCCATCGATATCGTTGAAGTTGATCGTGATTGCCTCCACGGCGATCTGCACCTCGCCCGGTCCCGGCTCCGGAGCAGCGACGTCGTCGAGCAGAAGTACGTCGGTGGGTGCTCCGAATTTCTGAACCAGCCAAGCTCTCATGCGCTGCTCTTCCTCCTCGTGAATCGCTCAAGAGAGCATGCCGCACTGACGAGAGCGATGCGCGAGGTCAAGCGTCTCGGAGAGGTCCCTGGACGTTAGGTCGAGCGTGACGGCTTGACCAGTCCGACTTGGAAGGCGAACACGGCTGCCTGCACTCGATCTCTGAGTCCCAGTTTGGTCAAGATCTTGCCCACATGGGACTTGACCGTGGCTTCGGAGACAAAGAGATGCTCAGCGATCTCCGCGTTCGAGAACCCTTCAGCCACCTCGATGAGCACCTCGCGCTCGCGTTCGGTCAGCGAATCGAGTTCGGTCGAAGAGCTGGTCAGCATCGGAATCATTCCCGGGCAACTGCTGTGCGAAAGTGTCCAGCAGTCTCCGGGTGACGCGTGGAGAGACCACAGCGTCGCCCCGAGCAACCACCTGAATGGCTGTGATCAGTCCGGCGGGAGGAACGTCCTTGAGCAGGAAGCCGCTCGCACCCGCCCGAAGTCCTGCGAAGGCGTATTCATCGAGGTCGAAGGTGGTGAGGATGAGAACCCTCGTGGTTGAGCCGCTACGGACGATTCGTGACGTCGCCTCGATCCCGTCCATGCCGGGCATCCGCACGTCCATGAGAACCACGTCAGGGTGAAGCTCGTCGGTCAGGGCAACCGCCTCGTCGCCGTCTGACGGCTTCACCGACGACCTCGATTCCCGGCTCTTCCTCGAGGATCATCCGAAATCCCTTCCGCAAGAGCGCCTGATCGTCGACCAGGAGAACTCGGATGGTCACTGGTCCGCTCTCACCCGAGCCGTCACTTCCCAGCCGCCGTCTCGACCGGGCCCCGCGGTGAGGAGGCCTCCGCTGAATGACGCCCGCTCACGCATGCCCCCCAACCCATGCCCTTCTCGACTGACGCCCACCCGCTTGCCGTCGTCCGATATGCGAACGTCGAGAAACGGCATGTCGTAGGTGAGGGTGACGTGGGCCGTCGAAGGTTCCTGTGCATGCTTCAAGACGTTGGTAAGTGACTCTTGGACGATCCTGAACACGGTGAGCTCCACTCCCGGCGGTACGTCGAACGGTGGTGCCCACTTCTGCGAACCTGACATCGAGTCCGGTTGCACGAACGCCCTGCAGAAGTCGGGGTATGCCGGAGAGCTGAGGCTGGGGTTCCCGGTCGAGCGGCACGTTCCTCCGAGCGAAAGACGCCGAGGAGATGGCGCATGTCGGTCAGGGCGAGACGACCCGTAGCCGAGACATCGGCCATGGCCTCTTTGGCTCTCATCGGATGGGCATCGACCGTCGCCACCGCACCGTCGGCCAGGGTGACCATGATGGAGACGCTATGAGTGATGACGTCGTGCATTTCTCGGGCGATACGTGATCGCTCGGTCGCTGCGGCCAGCCTGGCCTGTTGTTCGCTCTCGTATTCCAGGCGCTTCGTCCTTTCCATCAGCGAATCCATATATGAGCGCCAGGTGCGCAGAGCGACGCCAACGAAGAGCGCCGCCGCGAGCAGCCCGGTGAGAAAGACGATGGACTTGACGATGTTGCCGCCAGGGATCCATCGGACAGATGCCATGATCGAGCCGGCCAGGAGGACGATCGGCTCCGAAAGCAGCGCGCTTAGGGAGTTGCATGAACGGCCAACGTGAAGAGGGCGACCAGGAGTGCGACATCGGCGGGCAGCGGGACTGAGGTCAGCCATTGGAGAAAGGCCACTGCGGCGATAAGCGAGAAGACCAACAGCGGCGCCCGACGACGCCAGATGAGCGGAACGATCAGTGCAATCTGGAAGCAGAACTTCCTTCCGACCCTGCGCCACAAACCCGCCGGGAAAGGCGAAGCAAGCAAGCAAGAGCAGGCAGACAACGCCGGTGTCGGTCCAGAGTTGATGGCTGGCGTCCCAGTCTCGGAGGCGACTCCACAACGACCTTGACTCGCTCGACGTGCCACTCCGAAGCGATCGGTGCGATCCGTCGTCGAGATCGTCATGGCCCATTCTCGCGTGCGACCGTGAAGCGCTGGTATTCGCCAAAAGGATGAGCCGAACCTGCGGAAATCATCCCTGAGCAGGTCGACAGGAATCGGAGCGAGTTCCTACATTTCGACGCATGCACGTCGCCGCAAACCGTCTGGGTCCCATGACCGTGGCCGATGCACCAGGATTGGCCGTCGTCACGACAGGCCTGACGAAGAAGTTCGGTGATCGGAAGGTCGTCGACAATCTGGACCTGGCGATTCCGAACGGTTCCGTGTGTGGCTTTGTGGGTCCCAATGGTGCCGGAAAAACCACCACCATCCGGATGCTGCTCGGGCTCATTCGTCCCACGAATGGGGAGGGGCGGATCCTTCAAGGAGACATCCACGATCCGGCTTCCTATCTGGCCCATGTCGGCGCGCTGATCGAATCGCCGGCCTTCTATCCGCCTTTGAGCGGTCGGGACAACCTGCTCGTCCTCACTCGTCTGGGACAATTGTCGCCCACAACGATTGACGACTGTGTTGCAACGGGTCGGATTGGCCGACCGTGCCAGCGACCGGTTCGGTCGGTATTCGTTGGGTATGAAGCAACGGCTCGGCATCGCAGCCGCCCTGCTGTCTGATCCTTCATTGCTCATCCTGGACGAACCAACCAACGGCCTGGACCCGGCGGGCATCGTCGAGATGCGAAGTCTCATTCGGTCTCTGGCTGACGAAGGAATGACACTGTTCGTCTCGAGTCATCTCCTCTCCGAGATCGAGCACATCTGTGATCACGTGGTGATGATTCGGAATGGGCAGAGTGTCTTCCAGGGTTCAGTTGCGGATCTCCGTGGTATGCGGACGGCCGAGCTCGTGCTCCGACCTGAGGATCCGAACCAGCTCGGTCTTCTGGCTCAACTGATCCGGGAGAAGGGCCTGCGGGCAGAGATAGAAGAGGAAACGCGGTCGGTCGTTGTCGTTGACGGGAGCTCCATGGCCGGAGAGCTGAATCGAGTCGCCTTCGAGTCAGGAGTGATCCTCAACTACATGGCCGAACGCGAACGGAGTCTGGAGGAGGCGTACTTTGCGCTCACCGGCACCCACTCAGGCGATGTCGAGGATCGCGGCACCTTGGGAGTGATCCGATGATCGTTGCCGCATTTCGCAGCGAGTGGGTGAAGCTCAAGCGTCCGAACCTATTGGTTGGAAGTTATGTGGGCCTCGCTCTCGCCGCTTCCCTTTTTGCGATACTCCTGTTCGCACAGGCGTCGCCCACCGGCAATGGCGGTGGTCTCCCGAGTCTCACCCAGCTGGCCCAACCCAACGGACTGATACACGGCGTCAACCGAGCCGCCGTGCTTCTCGGCATCGTGGCCTTTGGGATCGCGGCGACCCAGATCGCCAGTGAGTACAGCCTCGGCACTCTTCGCCAACTTCTCGTACGGCAACCGAGACGCCCGATCCTTTTGGCTGGCAAGTTTCTGGCCGTGCTCACGTTCATGCTGGGCGCCGTTGTGTTTTCGTCGGTTGTTGCCACTTGTGCGGCATTCGTGATGGCCCACGCCCGCCACGTACCTACCTCGGCGTGGTTCTCGAGCGCCGGGATCAGCGACTTGACCCGAGCCCTCGGCGATCTCCTCTTGGCCACGGTGGGTTTCACCACGCTCGGACTGGTCGTCGGCCTCCTCTTCCGCTCCTCTGTTGCTGCCGTGATCGTCGGCTTTGCATACCTTCTCCCGGTGGAGGCTGTCATCGTGCGGATCGCCCCACACGCAGCGACCTGGCTGCCTGGGCAACTTCTTCAAGCCGTAGCAGCGGGAGGAATTTCCCCGGACGGATTTGCTCGATCCCTCATTCTGAGCGCCATCTATCTCGTCATCGCCGGAGCGGCCGCCACTCTTGTATTCGTGCGAAAGGACGTCACGGCCTGAGTGCGATCATGTGGCTCGCGGGGCCCCTACAGCTGGTACCGCTGGAGGGTGCCATCTTGCACGACGAGGTGGTGCCGGCCCTGGCCTACTGGCCGTTCCGCCTCGATATCATTGGCGCGAACGCGGCCTTCGGAGTTCAGCCTCCTCAAGACCGAGTTGGGCGTAACGACGGAACTCTGGTGCCCCCGGGCAGGCTGTGACGATTCGCCGAACTCAGTACGTTTCTCGTGTGGATAAATCGGCAGAAGGGAGATGACGAACCCGTGAATCCCCCGAAAAGGACTGCGGTTTGGCGACGGCCACCGAAGGAAAATCGGAACAACAGCGGAACGGTACCGATACTTCGTGCGATTTTTCCCCAACCGACTGCCGCCAAGGTCCCAGAAGTAATTGCATTGTTCTGGATCGCAAAGATTCTGACGACCGCCGGTGGAGAGGCAACGTCCGACTACCTAAAGACCTGGGGAAACATCGGGGGAGGAGGTACCGAAGTCCTCCTGTTCGCGGTTGGTCTGGTCCTGCAATTCGCCACTCGACGATATCGGGCGGTCTCGTACTGGTTCCTCGCCTACGCCATCGCAATCTTCGGGACGGGCGTTTCTGATTTTCTCCATCTCGATGTTCACATCCCTTATGCGGGCACCACTGCCCTGTGGGCGGGGGTGTTGGCCGTGATATTCCTCCTGTGGTACCGGATGGAGGGAACGCTCTCGATCCATAGCATCACGACGCAGCGACGAGAGAGCTTCTACTGGGCCACCGTTTTCGCAACGTTTGCTCTCGGAACCGCTCTCGGGGACTTCACCGCGACAGCCCTGGGTTTGGGCTATCTGGCTTCTGGGATCTTGTTCGGCGTGGTTATCCTCATCCCCGCCGTGGCCTGGTGGCGGTTCAACCTCAACGCCGTGGTCGCTTTCTGGTGCGCATACGTCGTGACCCGTCCTCTCGGCGCGTCCTTCGCCGACTACATCAGTAAGCCGCCGGGCCTGAGCGGGATTGGATTCGGGGACGGGCCCACTGCACTTGTCTTCACCATCGCGGTTGCGGCACTTGTCCTCTATTTGGCGATCGTGCGACCGGACATCCAACAACCCGAGAACGCCGTGGGCAGGAACAAGAGCGATGGAAAGTTCTAGCCCCGTCAGGTGGCGCCTCACCTCGTAGGCGGGCCGCGTAAGGTGCCAGCCTGCTGCGAACGGACGGCAATTCGAACGCATATGCCGCAAGACGTAAGCCGGCCGCCAGAAGAAGCGCCCCGTCGAGGATGCTGCACTGGCTACAGTCACCCGCCATGACGGAGAGAGAGCAGACGGCACCTGAGCTTGCGTTCCCTGATGGATTCCTCTGGGGCACCGCGACGGCGGCGCACCAGATCGAGGGTGGGAACGTCAATAATGACTGGTGGGAATGGGAGCACAATCCGACCTCGGGCTGTGCTGAGTCGAGCGGTGACGCCTGTGATTCATTCCACCGCTGGCCCGAGGACATCGAGCTCGTGGCTGCCATGGGCCTGGGTGCGTATCGGTTCTCCTTGGAGTGGAGCCGGATCGAACCGTCAGAGGGCGAATTCTCAATCGCCGCTTTGGACCACTACCGCCGGATATGCGCGGCCTGCCGCGAAGCAGGCATTGCGCCCGTCGTCACCTTCCACCACTTCACGACCCCCACGTGGCTCGCACGCCGGGGCGGATGGGAGGCAGCTGACATTCCAGAAATGTTCGCACGCTTCGTAGCCAAGGCCACTGCCCATTTCGGCGACCTCATCGGTTGGGGTTGCACGATCAACGAGCTCAACCTCATAGGGACGATGGGCTACGGACTGGGCTCGTCGCCGCCGGGCGTCGAGGATTTCGTCCGCAACCTCGCTGTGAACGATCTGGTGGCGCGAGCCCATCGCCGGGCCGTCGAGGCCATTCGATCAGGCCCGTGCGACTTTCCGGTGGGACTGACCCTGTCGATGGACGAGATGGTTGCTGAGCCTGGGGGAGAGGCCGTGCTTGAGGCAGCCCAAGAGGTGCTCGAGGAGAGGTTCATGCGGGACACCGAGGGTGACGACTTCATCGGTGTCCAGTGCTATTCGCGTGTCCATATGGGGCCAGAGGGTCAAGCGCCCAATGACCCCACTGTGCCCGTGACCCAGATGGGCTACGAGTACTGGCCCCAAGGGGTCGAGCACTGCGCTCGCCGGGCAGCCGCGCTCACCGGGCTGCCAGTCCTCCTCACAGAGAGCGGAATCGCAACGGACAACGACACTGAACGAATCGCATATATCAGTGAGGCGCTGCGCGGCGTGCGTCGTGCCCTCGACGACGGTGTTGACATTCGTGGCTATTTCGTCTGGAGTCTCTTGGACAACTTCGAATGGTCGAGCGGATTCACGCCGAAGTTCGGTCTCCATAGCGTTGACCCACAGTCGTTTGAGCGCCGAGCGAAGCCCAGCGCATCCTGGTACGCGGCCGTGGCTTCCGCGAACGCCCTCGTGCCCGCCTTGAACTGAAGGCCTGTTCACGGATAGATCGCCGGTTCGCGGCCAAACTCTTCGAAGAAGAGCGTTCTACGGTGGCTATGACCCGACGATGCCCCTCGTCACGGCATAAACGTCGATTGGGGAAAGGGATTTAAGGCACGTTGCCCGCTGCGCTCAGAAACTTCGCGGCGATCGGGGCGGCCACGGTGCCACCCACGCCTCCGCCGACCACCAGTACGGCGAAGGCAAGGTCGCCGTTGTAGCCGATGAACCAGGCATCGGTCTGAGGCGGGTTTGCCGTCCCGAACTCGGCGGTACCTGTCTTGCCGAAGGTGCCGGTTGGCAGACCGGCGGCGGCAGCAGTGCCAATGGGGCTCGTTACGACAGCGTTCATCATGGTCCGGAGATCTGCGACGACGCTCGGATCGAGAGCCTGTGCGGCTTGCGTATTGTCAGCCGAGTCCGACACGAGTTGGGGAAGGCGCAGGCTGCCGGAGTCGATGGAGGCAGCCACGTTGGCCATGGCGAGGGGAGAGACCACTACTTGCGCCTGCCCGATTGCGGTTGCCGCTGCATCCGATGTCGAAGTCGGCGTCGGGACCCGTCCCCCGAAGGCGGTCAGCCCCATCTGGATCTTCGATCCGACCCCGAATTGGGCTGCGGTCGAGGCGAAGCTGGCGTCGGGTAGGGATCCTGCCAGCCCGATGAAAGCGGTATTGCAGGACATGGCGAAGGCCTGCTCCATCGAGAGCGAAGGTGTGGTCTCGCCTTCGAAGTTGTGGAAAGTCTCCCCGTTGACCGTGATCGAAGCGGGGCACGTAGCAGGACTCGACGGTGTTGCTCCGTGCTCAATGAGATCGCTCGCTGTCACGACCTTGAAAGTCGAGCCCGGCGGGTAGGCGCCGTCGAAAGCCTCATTGACCCCTTCGGAGTCCGGGGTGCTGACTGACGCCAAGACGGCTCCTGTGGAGGCCTGCATCGCCACGATGGCGGCCGGAAGGGTCTGGCCACTCAGCGCTGATTCCGCTGCCTCTTGGACGGTCGGATCGATGGTGGTCTGGACTGGCGCGCCGGCGTGTTGGGCGAAGCGGCCGATCAGAGCCACGGTGTCGCCCGAGTGATCGACCACGCTCACCACCGCTCCCGGAGTGCCCGCCAGTTGTCGCTCGTAGGCCTGCTCGATTCCGCTCTGTCCCACGATGTCGCCATCGGCATAGGGCGGTCCAAGCGTTTGGATCTCCTGAGCGGTGATTGGCCCCACCGATCCGACAACATGGGCGGTGAGCTCAGGAGTGAGTGCGCCGCGAGCGCTATAGCTGTTGAACACAGTGCCAGGCACCGGATAGATCACGGGCTTCTCCTGCTCGTAAGCGGCCTGGGTCAGCTGGGTCACCGGGACGAACCAGGTCGGGTGGGCTAGTGCAGTCGCTTGGGCGGTCTGGATTTGGTTGGCCGGGATCCCGATTTGGGTAAGGGCAGCCGCGAGAGCCGGTCCGTTCGTCACGCGGGAACCCTGGATGCCGACCGAGACCATCGGAACCGAGGTCGTCAGTGTTGCGCCCCCCATCCCATCGATGGGCGCACGGGGCGCCCACGAGAAGGTGGTCTTGACCGAATCCCCCGTGCCGAGGGAAGGGATGATCGACCGCGAAGACCAGAGCACCTTCCACGAACCTGACGAGTCGGTGAGCCTTAGGGTGCTCCGGACCCGGAGTGTCCCGAGGCTCCCCAAAGTCAGGTCATTCGTGACGCCGGCGGTTCCAGTCGATCCGCCTGTAGAAACCGTCCCGAGGTCGTGGGATTGCTTCGTGAGGCCCAGATCGGAGGCGACCTGGCGGTTGTAATCCAGGAAATTCTTCGGAGGGTGCGAGACCAGTCTCGCCATGGCGCCGTAGTCGCCCTTTGACCACGCCGCGAGGTACCGCTGGACCATTCCCGTCGGCCCCGTGGAACTGGTGCTGCAGGCAGAAAGGACCGCGCCGCCCAGGGCAAGGACGAGAGCAAAACGGAGAACCGCCTTGATCCCTCTGATGCGGTTCAACAAGTCCCTCCCGTCCCGAGCTCGAAAGGGTGCGGACGCCACCACGACCTCAGCCCCACCCAATGAGCCGCCGACGATACTCCGGTTGAGGCTGCCAGAACCGGTACATGTACCGGTCGGGATGGGCCGAGTCAGAAGGTTCCTGATCGCACTTACCCTCGTGGCGAACGACTATGCGATTCGTGCAGATATCCGCACCAAGGGTGCTCGCTGGCGTGCGTCCACCAGAGTCTCCACGTGGGACGACGGGATCGCTGGAACGAAAGTAGCGAACAGGTCCAACCGGTGGCCGTTCGGGAAATGCGCATGGCGGACTGTCATGACCCATCCCTCCGCGAGACGACTCGAACTCGAATCCGTTGGCGGCTGTGGCGCAGGCCATCTAACGAAGAGGTAGCCAGTCGCACTGGAAACTGTCGGTGCCAGTTCGTGGAGGACCGTCCCCGTCTCCAGGCGGCGGGGGCGGTCCGACACGGCAAGCAGAGTCCCACGGAGACGAAGTCCAAAGTGTCACCAGCTCGGCGCTGAGTGTTGGAACGCCTTGGATTCCCAAGATCGGCTTGCCAGCGTCGGGTCCACCTTGAAGCACCGGCCGTGGTATTGCGAAGGGCGTCTATACCGGGCGACCCACTGACGGCTCATTGGGCAGCCACTGGTGGCTGGAGAGTGACAAAAATGTGAACATCCAATCCCCCTTGCATATTGAGACATTGAGGGTGAAAATAGCCTTTGATCGACACACGGCGGTCGAGCAACCAGCGGGTGCTCGACCCCGCGGATGTCCCCGGTCGAAGAGGAGGCCTTGAATGGTTCCGACCTTTGGATCGCAGCCCTCGGTGGACCACCTGACTTCGGTGCAAGCGTTGAGGGGGTGTACGAAGGCGCAGCTTCGAGAGGTGACGCGTCTAACCGAACACGTCAAAGTCGGCGCGCGAGAGGTCCTACTCAGAGAGGGCGAGGACACCAAAGAGCTCTTCCTCATTCTCTCTGGCACTGGAGAGGTTGTTCAGAACGGCAAAGTGGTAAACGCCTTAGGACCTGGCGACTTCTTCGGGGAGCTTTCAGCGCTTTGCTGGGGGCCTCGCAATGCGACGATCACAGCCGTCACCGATCTGGAACTGCTCGTCATTGGGCCGCGTGTACTCCCCACAATGGAGTCAATCCCTGGATTCCGAGATGCCTTGCTCAAGGGCATGGCGAGCCGGTTGCGTACCGTCGACGCAGAGCTCGCGGCGGTTCGCGACGATGGGGTCGAAGCGCCAGATGAGGAAGCACCTCGATAGGTCTTACTGGTCGAGGTCGCGCATGCGCAGCCGCAACTCGGGCCACTCCACCGGAAAGAAACTCCGATACCCACGGCCTCACGCGAGTTCCATGACCTTGAGGGGTGGAGATAGGAATCGGCAGCCAGATCTGGCTCAGCAATTCCTACCCAGTTGAGAACAGCGTTTGACGAACGTCGGCGATGCAGCTCGACGTTTACGTACTCTTGTGACGTCGGCCCCTCCCTTGTCGCGAGGGTTTGTGTGACGACCCCAGTCTCGATCTGAGAGACCCGTGCCCTTGCAGGGATCGGTGGCCCGGTGGCTTCATGCCATCGCTTTGGGCTCCTCCGGCGGCTTGCAGCCGTGGAAGGTCAGTCAACTCCGGCCAACCGTGCACAGCTGGATCGGCCGCCCTCGCCGGGGACCGTCCGAATTCTCTGGGTGCGCCCAGAGTTCACTGTGTCGCCTCGTTGACGCTCCGCGGGTCGCCCCCGCGACAGAGTCAGCGCGGATGGGGGCGCATTATAGCGATGCAGTCATTCCGACCTCCACCGGGAAAGCCCGAAGCTTCGTGCCGAAGGGGCACCCGACGAAGGAGTCACTCATGAAGAAGCTCGGGCTCATGGAGAACATCGACCGCACCGCCCGCGCCGGCGTGGCCGCTGTGGCCGTCGCCACACTGGGAATCGTGGCCTTGGCGGGCACCGCCCCAGCCAGTGCAATCGCGATCCGAAAAGGTCCGGTCACACCGCTCCCAACATGCCCTTCTCCGGTCTTGCTGAGCAACACGTACAGCTACACCTACAACACCGCAACCGATCAAGTCCTCAGTCTGAGTGGCTCCGGCTGCTCGCAGAGCGCAGCGCCTCTCGGAGTGTTCGTCTCGCAACTCGGCAAGGGCAACTCAGCCATTGAGATCGCGGTCTCCCCGAAGCCCGTGATTGGCACCCTCGAGGACAGCTTCAGCTTTACTGCCAATGGTTCCAATTCCGCGATCGAGGGCCAAGATTTCGCTGAGTTTCCCGGTAACTACCACCTCATTGCCACCAACCTGTACCTGACGCAAAGCGCAGCCAATGCGGCTTCGGGCGGTTATGGCAGTACTCCCATCACGATCAGCTTCGAGGCTGCAAACAGCGGCATCAGTTTCACCCTCTACAGCCCCTGGATCTACTACGCCGAGTGACAACGATCGGGCCGACCTCGGAGCGCCCCCGGCAGGACTCGAACCTGCGCCACCGGCTCCGGAGGCCGGTGCTCTATCCGCTGAGCTACGGGGGCGGGCTGCCCGTGACGCGAAACCGTCGTCGGGGTAGGGAACGAGCGTAGTCGCCATCGGCCGCCAGCGGATTCCGCGGTGCTCGCCGTGAGAGAGCGGAATGGTGCCGTAACCTGCGCTCATGCCTATCGATCACGACGTGGCCACTGCCCCGTTGGAGCGGCATCTCCTGCCGCATACGGCCGAGGTGGACGGAAAGGGTCATCTCCACGTCGGCGGCATCGACGTGCTCGATCTCGCGCTGGAATTCGGTACCCCCCTCTTCGTCTACGACGAGGATCACCTGCGTCGAGCCTGCCGTGACGCCGTCACTGCCTGGGGTGATGGCGTGGCCTACGCCACGAAAGCCTTCCTCTGTTTGGCCATGGCGCGTCTCGCTCACGAAGAGGGCATGCACCTCGACGTGGCGTCTGGCGGCGAAATGCATGTTGCCCGTGCCGCCGGAGTCCCGCCGGAGCGGCTGATTCTGCACGGCAACAACAAATCGTCCGAGGAGTTGGCCGACGCTCTCGAGCTCGGCGTCGGGCGGATCGTGGTCGACTCGCTCGATGAGATCGCCCGCCTGGGCCGCTTGCTCGAGCAGCTTCCCTTTCAGGTTGAACGGCCCAAAGTCCTCGTTCGGGTCACGCCCGGCGTCGAGGCCCACACCCACGAGTTCGTGCGGACGGGTCAGGAGGACTCCAAGTTCGGGTTCTCCGTGTCCTCCGGCGCGGCCGCTCAGGCCGTGGCCGCGCTCGAGCTCATGCCGGGCGTCGAGCTGGTCGGCGTGCATGCGCATATCGGCAGCCAGGTGTTCGACGCCTCGTCCTTCGAACAGGCCGCGGAAGTCCTGGGCGCTTTCTTTGCCCCGCTCGGCCTGACGGAGCTCGTGGTCGGTGGCGGATTAGGGGTGCCGTACGTCAACGGCGAGTCGGCCCCGAGCCAGCAGGAATGGGCCGAGGCCACCCGGAGCGCATGTGCCGCCGCGGGTGTCGCCCCGACGGTGCGGATCAGCGCCGAGCCTGGCCGTTCCATTGTCGCCACGGCCGGCCTCACGCTGTACACGGTGGGCACGATCAAGCACCTGCCTGGGATCCGGACCTACGTGAGCGTCGACGGGGGCATGAGCGACAATCCGCGACCCGTGCTCTACGGCAGCGGGTACGAGGCGTTCCTGCCCCGGGCCACCACAGCACCGCGGCCACATCCGGTCCGTGTCGTGGGGAAGCATTGTGAGAGCGGTGACCTCATCGTTCCCGACGCTTTCGTTTCCGACGGCCTCGAGGTGGGCGACATCCTGGCCACTCCGGTCACCGGTGCCTACGGGTACTCCATGGCCTCCAATTACAACAAGGTGCCGCGACCGGCGGTCGTCTTCGTGAAGGACGGCTCGGCGCGCATTGTGGTGCGGCGAGAGCGCCTCGAGGACCTCCTCGCCCTCGACGCCTGACGCATGCGATCAACGGGCTCTCCCCGGGCCCGTGCGAGCAGTATCGGAGACCGGCCGCGAGGCCGTGGAGCGGGTACGCCCCGGGCAGCCTGTACGGTTTGGCGGTGCCTGCGGCCGCGCATCAGTCTCCTGACCCGCACGCGCTGAGTCACGCGCATCCGGCGCCCACGGTGCGAGTGGCCCTGCTCGGCTGCGGAAACGTGGGGGGTGCCCTGGCCGAAATCCTCCTCACCCGTGCCGATGACGTGGCCGCCCGTACGGGCATCCGTTTGGAGCTGGTCGGCATTGCCGTGGCTGATCCGGACAAGCCCCGGCCCGACGCGGTCGACCGGAGCCTGATCGGGACCGACGCCGCGGCCCTGGTCGAGCGCGACGATGTGGATGTCGTGGTCGAGCTCATCGGGGGCCTCCACCCGGCTCACGAGCTCGTCGAGAGCGCGTTGCGGCGCGGCAAACCGGTGGTGACCGGGAACAAGGCCCTGCTGGCGACGGCGGGGGCAGAGCTGGCCCAGGTGGCGGCCGATGCGGGCGTTGACCTGCTCTACGAGGCGGCAGTCGCCGGCGCCATCCCGGTGATTCGGCCACTGCGTGAGTCGCTGGCCGGTGAGCAGATCCTGCGCGTCATGGGCATCGTGAACGGGACGACCAATTACATCCTCACCAGAATGGAAGAGGATGGCGACAGCTACGACGACGTCCTCCGCGAGGCGCAGGAGCTCGGCCTGGCCGAGCGCGACCCCACGGCCGACGTCGAGGGTCACGACGCTGCGGCCAAAGCCGCCATTCTCGCTTCGCTCGCATTCGGTTCCGACGTCGTGGATGGCGATGTGCACCGCGAGGGGATCAGCACGATCAGCGCAGCGGACGTGGCGTATGCCCGCAAGCTCGGGTACTCGGTCAAACTCCTGGCCGTCGCCGAACTTGTGAACGGCGGGCCGGAGATCTCGGTTCGGGTCCACCCGGCCATGGTGCCGAAGACCCACCCGCTCGCCTCGGTGCGTGGCGCCTTCAATGCGGTCTTCGTGGAGGGAGCCGTGAGTGGCGAGCTGATGTTGTACGGCCGCGGGGCCGGCGGCGGGCCTACGGCCAGCGCCATGCTGGGCGACCTCGTCGACGCCTCGCGCAACCTCCTGGCGGGCGCGCCGGCGCCGGCGCCCAAGCGGACCAGCGTCTCGGTCCGCGATCAGAACGACATGCGCGCCGCGTTCTATCTCAGCATGGACGTGGCCGACCGACCCGGGGTGCTGGCCGCTGTGGCCAAGATCTTCGGTGACCACGACGTGTCCATCCGCTCCATGGAGCAAGTCGGGATGGCCGCGGAGGCCCGTCTCATCTTCTTGACTCACTCGGCACGCGAAGGCGATCTGTTGGCCACTATCGACGAGCTCCGCCAGCACCAGGCGGTCGACCGGGTCAGCGGCGTCCTGCGCGTCATTGGCGAGGACGAGGCCGGTTCCGGGAGCGGTTCGTGACGGCGGGTTGGCGCGGTGTCATCGAGGAGTACCGCGACTTCCTCCCGGTCACGGAGAAGACGCCTGTGGTCACCTTGCTCGAGGGGGGCACGCCCCTGATTCCGGCCCCCCGGCTCTCGGAGCGGGTCGGTGCCGAGGTGTGGCTCAAGGTCGAGGGGGCCAACCCGACTGGCAGCTTCAAGGACCGCGGCATGACGATGGCCATGTCGATGGCGCTGGCAGAAGGCGCCAAAGCCGTCGTGTGCGCGTCGACCGGCAACACCTCGGCCTCGGCCGCAGCGTACGCGGCGCGGGCCGGGATGGGGTGTGTCGTCCTTATCCCCGACGGCCACATCGCGCTGGGCAAGCTGGCCCAAGCTTTGATGCACGGCGCCCGCGTGCTCCAGGTGCGGGGCAACTTCGATCAGCTGCTGACCATCGTCCGCGAGTTGCCGGACCATGCACCCATCACGGTGGTCAACTCGGTGAACCCCCATCGGATCGAGGGTCAGAAGACTGGGGCGTTCGAAATTGTCGACGTGCTGGGCGACGCCCCCGACGTCCACTGCATCCCGGTGGGCAACGCCGGGAATATTTCGGCCTACTGGCGGGGTTATCTCCAGTACAGGGAGGCTGGTCGTTCGACCAGGTTGCCGCGCATGCTCGGCTTCCAAGCTGCGGGTGCGGCACCGATTGTGCTCGGTCACCCGGTCGAGAACCCCGAGACGATCGCCACGGCGATTCGCATCGGCAACCCGGCCAGCTGGTACTCGGCCGCGGCCGCCGCGTCCGAGTCCGGCGGATCGATCACGGCGGTCACCGACGACGAGATCCTCGACGCCTATACCTTCTTGGCCCAAGAAGAGTCCGTGTTCTGTGAGGCGGCCTCATCGGCCTCGGTAGCCGGCCTGCTCAAGCAGGGTGTGACGCCCGGATCCACGGTGGTGTGTGTCCTCACCGGCCACGGCCTCAAGGACCCGGACCTGGCCATCAAGTCAATTACCGTGCCGACGGTGATCGAGCCCGGGCTCAGCTCGGTGCTCGCTGAGATTTCGCTTTGAGTGCGACCATCGGTAAAAGTCTGTCCTGACCGGTGACGTTCTCGACCAAAACGTCGCTTTTGGGAGATGTGCAGCCATGGTGTTGGCATATCCGGGCGTTTCCGGGTAGAGTAACTACATCCCCTCTGCGCTTCGAGGCGCTTTCCGCGGGTACAAGCGGTCCCGGGAGAGCATGACGCAGCGGTGATCCTTGGGGGAGGGTCTTCACACGCAAGCCCTCCGCCTCCTTGATATTTCCTTGCCAGTCGCGGACAAATACCCCGGCTGGCGAACCTCTCAGAAGAGGAGCCCGATGACTGCGGAACAGCAGCTCGAACGATCGGTTCTCGAAGGCAAAGAGCGAGACGAGCTCAGTGCCATCGCCCAGGCCATGTCGCTCAAGACGACCACCAGGACGAAGAAGGCCGACATCATTGACCAAATTCTCCATGCCACTGGCGTGACATCCGGATCGTCGAACGCGGAATCGGCCAACGGCGACGCCGGCGGTGCCGAGTCCAATGGGACGACACCCAAGCCGTCCCGCCGTTCCCGTGCCGCCGCCAGCGCGGCCAGCGCCGAGTCCGGAGGTGGCGACAAGGCTGCCGCGACGGCCACAGCCAGTCCCGACGCACCAGCGGCCGATGCCCCCGAGGCGTCGACTCCGGCCCCGGCCGAGACGGGGTCGAACGGTGACGCTGGACCGGCGGTCTTCGTCGAGCCGCCCGAGCTGGCCGACGGCGCCGTCAGTGCGCCGCCCCAGCAGAACGGGCAGCAGAACAACCACACCAACAACAGTGGCGGCGGTAGCAACCGAAACAACCGAAACAACCGCGACAACCGCGATAATCAGAGTCAGAACCGTCAGCAGCCCGACGGCGACGTGGGGAACCGGCGCAGCCGGCGCCGGCGTGGCCGCGAGCGGGGCGGACAGGGCGGGGAGCTCCAGGGCGGCGGGACAGGACCAGCCCTACACCGGTGAGATGGTCGAGGTGAAGGGCATGCTCGACCTACGCGACGAGGGGTACGGGTTCCTGCGCTGCGACGGCTACCTCCCGTCGTCCAAGGACGTCTACGTCTCCATCAGCCAGGCCCGCAAGTTCGCGCTGCGTCGTGGCGACTACGTCGAGGGCGCATGCCGGCCAGCTTCGAACAACGAGAAGTACCCGGCGCTGCTGCGCATCGACACCGTGTCGGGCATGGACCCCGAGGAGGCGAAGAACCGCCCCCGCTTCGAGGACCTGACCCCGTTGTTCCCTGACTCGCGCTTCAACCTCGAGATGTCGGGAGACAAGGACAAGGAGAACATGACGGCGCGTATCGTCGACCTGCTCTCCCCGGTCGGCAAGGGTCAGCGCGGCATGATCGTCTCGCCACCCAAGGCCGGCAAGACCACGGTCATGAAGCAGATCGCCCACTCCATTGAGGCGAACAACCCCGAAGTGCATCTCATGGTCCTGCTGGTCGACGAGCGACCTGAAGAAGTGACCGACATGCGGCGCACCGTGAAGGGCGAGGTCATCGCCTCCACGTTCGACCGCCCGTCCGACGAGCACACCGCGGTGGCCGAGATGACGATCGAGCGGGCCAAGCGCCTGGTCGAGATGGGTCAGGACGTCGTGATCATCCTCGACGGCATCACCCGGCTGGCCAGGGCCTACAACCTGGCGGCCCCGGCCACCGGCCGCATCATGTCCGGTGGTGTCGACTCGGGTGCCCTCTACCCACCCAAGAAGTTCTTCGGCGCCGCCCGCAACGTGGAGGAGGGCGGCTCGCTCACCATCCTGGCCACGGCTCTGGTGGAGACGGGTTCGAAGATGGACGAGGTGATCTTCGAGGAGTTCAAGGGCACCGGCAACATGGAGCTCCGGCTCGACCGCCGCCTGGCCGAGCGCCGGCTCTACCCGGCCATCGACGTCAACGCCAGCTCCACCCGCCACGAGGAACTCCTCTTCGAGCGGGGCCAGCTCCAGCAGGTCTGGAAGCTGCGCCGGGTGCTCAACGCCCTGGCCTCGGATGGCAAGGAGGCCGCCGGCCTGGAGCTGCTCATGGACAAGATCAAGACGACCGCGAGCAACGACGAATTCCTGGCCGAGATCGCCAAGGGCCCCGGGACCTGAGCCGTTTCCGGGCCCGCTGCCTGCACTGGCGGGCTGAAACACCATCGCCGTCTCAAGTGGGCGGCGCGACCAATACAATGGTCCGACTGATTCGACTGGAGACGCCATGAAGACCGACATCCACCCCGACTACGTAGAGGCCACGGTCAAGTGCTCGTGCGGCAACACCTTCACCACGCACTCGACCAAGTCGGATCTCCACGTCGAGCTGTGCAACGAGTGCCACCCCTTCTTCACCGGCAAGCAGAAGCTGGTCGACTCGGGTGGCCGGGTGGAGCGCTTCCAGCGCCGTTACGGCGAGCGCAAGACCCGGGCCAAGAAGCCCGCGGCATCGGAATAGTTCCCGGCGCGGCGCCGCGAGCGCCGCGCCCGCACTGACTTCCCCGTCGTAACCTGGTCCCGTGCTTGACGACCGCATGGCCGCGCTCGAGGCCGAATACGAGGGCGTCGAGCAGGACCTGGCCGATCCCGCCACGCTTCGCAACCAGGACAAGCTGCGCGATCTGTCGCGCCGCCACAAGGAGTTGGGCGAGCTCGTCCACACCTGGCACGACCTGACCTCGGCTCGCGAGGACGTGGCGGCGGCCCGGGAGATGCTCACCGAGTCCTCGGGCGACGACCGAGAGCTCATGCGCCAGGAGCTCGACGAGTCCGAGGCGCAGGTGGCCCGGCTCGAGGACCACCTGCAGTCGCTCCTGCTCCCCAAGGACCCCAACGACGGACGCAACGTGATCATGGAGATCCGCGGCGCCGTCGGGGGCGACGAGGCCAACCTGTTCGCCCGGAACCTCTACGACATGTACCTGCGCTTTGCCGCCAACATGAAGTGGAAGGTGGACGTGCTGACCGAGGACGCCTCGGAGAAGGACGGCATCAACGAGGCCGTCTTCGTCGTGAAGGGTCCGGACGCCTACAGCCGGCTGGAACACGAGGGCGGCACCCACCGGGTGCAGCGGGTTCCGGTGACCGAGGCCAAGGGGCGCATCCACACGTCGACGGCGACGGTGACGGTGCTGCCCGAGGCGGAGGAGGTCGACATCGCCATCGACCCCAACGACCTCAAGATCGACGTCTACCGGTCCAGCGGTCCCGGGGGTCAGTCGGTGAACACGACGGACTCGGCCGTGCGCATCACGCACCTCCCGACCGGCACGGTCGTCGCCATGCAAGACGAGAAGAGCCAGATTCAGAACCGGGCCAAAGCCATGGTGGTGTTGCGGGCCCGCTTGCTCAAAGCCGAGCAGGACCGCCAGGAGGCGGAGATGTCGGCGCAGCGCCAGGGACAGGTCGGGGCGGGCAGCCGCACCGACAAGATCCGCACGTACAACTTCAAGGAGAATCGAGTCACCGACCACCGCATCAACCTGACCCTCTACAAGTTGGACCAGGTGCTGGCGGGCGACCTCGTGGAGCTGACCGATGCCCTCATGGCCGACAAGCGCGGGCGCCAGCTCGGAGGGCAGGAGGACGCCGGCTGATGGCGTCTCGCGGCAGCGCGGCCTCTGCTGAGGCCGCCGCGGCCGGCGTGACGCGGGGGGCGCTGGTGGCCGAACTGGCCGCGGTGCTCGGTGCGCCCCACGAGGCGCGCTTCGTGGTGGACGAGGCGCTCGGTCTGGGGCTCGTCCTCGGCCAACACGATCTGCCCACCGGTCCGCTCGACCCGGCTGTGGTCGCCGCCGCCCGGGACATGGCGCGACGGCGGGCGGCCGGTGAGCCGCTGCAGTACGTCTTCGGTCACTGGCCGTTCCGTTCGCTCGACCTGTTGGTCGATCCGCGGGTGCTCATTCCGCGACCCGAGACCGAGCAGGTGGTGGAGGTGGCGCTGGCGCGAAGCGCGCCGTCTGGCCGGTGCTGGGGGCCTCGTGGTGGTCGACGCCGGCACGGGGTCGGGGGCCATCGCCCTCTCGTTGGCCTCGGAGCTCGGCGTGCGGCGCGTCCTCGGTGTGGGCCGTCGACGCCAGCCGCGACGCGCTCGACGTCGCAGCGGCCAATCTGGCGCGGGTGCAGGAACGCGCGCCGGCCGTCTGGCCGCCTGTCACCCTGCTCGAGAGCGACTGGTTGCGCGCGCTGCCCGCCGAGCTCCGGGGCCGGGTCGATCTGGTCGTAGCCAATCCGCCCTACGTGAGCGAGGAGGAGTGGCCCGGACTCGATCCGGAGCGTACGCACCGAACCCCACGAGGCCCTGGTGGCCGGAGCGGCAAGCAATGGCACGCCGGGGTTGGCCGACGTGGAGGAACTCTTGTTGCAATCCCTGGTTTGGCTGAGCCGGCCCGGTACTGTCGTCGTGGAGCTGGCGCCACACCAGGCCGACGCCGCCACGTGCGCTGGCTTGGCGAATGGGGTACGGCGACGTACGGGTCGAACCAGACCTGGCCCGAAGGCCACGCGCACTCGTCGCTCGGGTGGAGGAATAGAGGAAGAGGGCATGGGCGACGTACACGACACCGGGACGAGCGAGGAGCTAAGTGAGATGGCGGTGCCACCGGTCGTGGGGAGCGGTCACGCGGAAATCGGCAGCGCATTGGCCGGCGGTGCAGTGGTCGCGGTGCCGGCCATCGGCGGGTACTGTCTCGCCGTCCAGATCGACGCCCCGGGTGCGGAGGCGCGCCTCGAGGCGCTGGCCGCTGACCCGGACGGGCCGCACTATGCCGTGGGCCAGCTCGACGACGTGCGGGCCCTGACCTCGGGCTGGTCCAACGAGCTGGAGCGCTTGCTCGAGCGGTGCTGGCCGGGACCGGTCGATGTCTTCCTGCCCCGGGCCGCGGGCTCCGACGACGGGGACGTCCACCTTTTCGATCAAGAGGACGAGACGCCGACGCACTCGTGGGCCGTCACTGTCGGCATGCCCGATGGTCGGGCCCTGCGACGACTCTGCAAGGAGCACGGGCCGTGGCGCACCGTCCCGCTCACCTTCAACGACCCCTCCGAAGTGGCCCACGCCTTCGACGCCACCGACGTAGCCCTGGTGATCGACGGCGGCCGGCGCGAGGGCGAGCAACCGACCCTGGTCGACGCCACTGTCTCCCCGGTTCGGGTCCTCCGCGAGGGTGCGCTGCCGGCGAACTTCATCGATGCGACCATGGCGATGAGCGCCCGCCGCAAGCTGTTCAGCCGGTCGAGCCGCCGGGGCGACTAGGAAAGGCTCGGCTCCGCTGGACCAGGTCCGACCCGGCGGCAGCGGAGGGGACGCAGCACTCTTCGAGCGACGTCCATCAGCCGACGAATCGTGGCGAGCGGGCCACCATGCTGTGCCCAGAACCGTTCCGAGACTCGAAGGGGCCGTGTCTCCCCAGCTCGTCCCGGGCTGCGATGCTGACGTGGATACCCTGTCGGGGGGAGTCGGACGGCGAACCTCCTGGGGGAGGGGCAAACTCGTCTCTCGGGGCCCGCTGCCAACCGCTGGCCCACCGAGGCCGGCCGAAAGGACTGCACGTGAAACCGAAGGACGAGGCCCGGGAGTGGCTCGACCAGCGATCCGGACGAAACGTACGCGTCGAGACGTGCGTCGCCAACTCCAGCGAGGCGCCGTTGACGAACCAAGGTTCACTGGTGAAACCACGCGTGCAACGGTTCGAGACGGTGGACGTCTTGGAAGACCCCGCTCCCGTTCCGGACCTGTACCAAGTCGCAGGCGTCTCGTACAACCTGGCCGACATTCCCGACGACGTCATTGTGGACATTCCAGGCGATCCTGCTGAGCAGCTCGCAATGACATTCGAGAATGGGAACTCCCAGTCGATCAGCGTCGTGATCACGGTTGTGGGAGAACGAGGATAGAAACAGAGTCGTCCCCGCTCTTTGTGCGGGGTGTTCGTGCGGTGAAGCGGAACGGCCCAGGACGGCCCCTGGGGCGATGCCAGCGGTCTCCCGCTGGGCCGAGGAGCCCCCCAACGCGAGGCGGGGAACAGCGACGAATCATCCGCTGTTGAAGAGAAGGTGGTCTGTTCGATCCTCCTTGTCTCGGGAAGCTTGCGCCAGGCTTCGACCAATTCGGCAGTCCTGCGGACGGTGCAGGCGGACTGCGCGGCGAGTGCGGACTGCATGCTCTACGACGGGTTGGCGAACCTCCCAGCGTTCAACCCCGACGACGATCGCGGTGCGCCGCCTCCCGCCGTGGGCGGTCTCCGCGATGCCGTGCACCGGGCCGATGCGCTTCTGTTCTCGACACCCGAGTACGCCGGGGCCATGCCCGGAGCGCTCAAGAACCTCCTGGAATGGCTGATCGGAGACGAGCAACCCCGATCCATCTACGAGAAACCGGTGGGTTGGGTCAACACGTCGCCGCGGGGTGCGCAACTGGCCCACGAGTCCCTGCACACGGTCCTCCAGTACGCCCACGCCCAGGTGGTGGCGGCCGCCTGCGGCAGTGTGCCGGTGACGGCGTCGGCGATCGGCGCGGACGGTCTGATCTCCGACGCCGTGGCGCGGGCCGACATCCGCCGGCTGGTCGATGCCCTGCGGAATCGAGCGTGCACGAGGACGCCGTGAACAGACGCTCCGGACGTCAGCGCCCGAGGGCGGCGAGGATCGACGTCACGCCGGCCGAGCTGTGGACGCGACGGACTGTGCAGGTCGAGCGCGGGGTCGGCCAGCTCCGCAGCGGTGTCGCGTCTCCCGTGCGTCGGGTAGCGCCAGATCCAACGCCAGCAATCGAGTAGGGGCGTCGGATTGCCCTTCAGCTTCCGCCGTGTCGCTCGCACGAGACAGGTCCGCCGAGGCAGGTCGAGCCAGATCACCACGTCGGCCGCTTTGAATCGTTCCGGCGCCAGCGCCCGGTAGTCGCCCGAGATGATCCAGCGCTCCGCCACGATCAAGGCCCGGTGCTCTGCGACCCACGCCGCCTCGGCCGGTCGTGTGTCCCGACGCCAGTAGAAGTCGTCGAGGTCGTGCACCGGCAGGCCGAGGATCGGCCCGAGGCGTCGGGCCAACGTGGTCTTGCCGGACGCAACCGGACCGACGATCGCCAGGCGCTTCACCATCCGGGCCCGGGGCGAGGTCGTGACGGAGGACGCCGTGTTTCGTTCGGGCGCGGCTCACTCCGGTTCATGGCGCGGTCAGGCGGGGGACGCCACACCCTTGTAGAGGTAGCTGAACGACTTCGGGCCCTTGCCGTAGAAGGTCTCGAGTTCGTCGAAGGAGAATCCAGCCTGCGCGATCAGCGCGTCGATCGGCCGGTTCAGGTTGCACCCACCGGCCAGGCGCCGCTCGAGGGGATTGAGCCGGTGCTGCCAGGTCGCCACCTTGGCATCGGGCGCCAGGCCGTGCTCGACGAAGTGCATCTGCCCGCCCGGTCGGAGCACCCGGCGCATCTCGGCGAGCGCCGTCTCGATATCAGGAATCGTGCACATCGTCCACGTGATCAAGACGTGGTCGATGCTGGCCGATTCGACCGGGATCTGCGCGCCGTCGAGGCCGACGAACTCGACGGGGATCGAGCTGGCCGCCAGCCGTGACTCCGCCAACTTGCGACCGAGGGTGGCCGGATCGACCGCCTGCACGCGGGTGACCGCGGCGGGGTAGTAGGGCACGTTCAAGCCGGAGCCGAAGCCGACTTCGAGCACCTCGCCCGCCAGATCCCGAGGCCACTTGGCGCCGCAACTTGCCGAACTCCTTGTTGCCCAGCATGGCGTTGACGAGGCGGGGGACGACCTGGTCCTCGTAGAAGCTCACCCTCGGAAGTCTGCTCCGTTCGAGGCCGCCCTGCCATCGCAACGACTCGATACCGCTTGCTATCCGGCTGCCGTTCGAGGCCGGCCTCTGGGCCGGACGCTGTTCAGGAGCTGGTAGGGGCGCGCTCGACGGCGGGCAGCGTGCTCACCGAGCGCTTGGCCTCCCAGTGCGTGCGGCCCAACGCGGCGAAATGGGCTGGGCGCTCGGTCGAGCACGTAGGTCGCCAGCCACAAGCGCTTCAGGTGGCGCTTGTACCCGTGCGCCACGTCGTCTTCGTAGGCGGTGCGGCCGTGGAGCACGTGGTAGTTGTTGATGAACTGCATCTCACCGGGCTGCAGGTCCATGTAGACGTTGAAGTCGGCGTCGTTCGCCATCTCCGACACCGAGCGCGATGGCCGTGCGGGCCTCCGGGCTCAGCCGGGGCGCGTCGGCATGGCGTTGCGAGGCCAGGATGTACTGCGGGATGAAGCGCACGAAGAGGCGATCGGCGTGCTCGGTGAACGCGGGGATGGCGTAGAAGGCGTTCGTACCCTTGGCCTGCTCGCCCCGGGCGTCGTAGGGCATCGGCTCGTAGAGCGCGGCGGCCAGTTCGGGATGTTCGCGCACCAGCTGGTTGTGGATGGCCACCGCGTTGGCCACGCACGACAGCCCGCCACTGCGGGCGGTGCGCAGGCAGAGCAGGCCGACCAGGTCCGAACCGTCCGTGTGGTAGTCGAGCGCGATGCCGCCGAGCTCGTTGCCCCGCACGGTCGGGTCGTCGATCGTCTTGCCCTGGTCTGTCACGTCGCCCAGCACGTGGCCGTGCTTGTTCTGGGCCCAGGGTTGACCGAGATGCAGGCCGATGCCCCAGTAGAGGAGGGTGAGGTCCTCGTCGCCGAAGCGGTCGGTGTCGAGGGTGGCGATCCGCGCGAAGCCGCGGCCGTTGAGCAGGGTGTCGACGACGCCCTGGAGCTTGGTGGCCAGCCCGTCGAGCGGGAAGTCGTCCTGGCCGAGCTCGAGCGGGTCCGTGCTCTTGGCCTTGGCCGTGGCCAGCGCGCCGGCCAGTTCCTCCTGGTCCTCCGGACTCAGGCGCAGCGTCCACGACTCGGGGTCGGCCACGTCGCGCCGCCCGCCACTCGGCGGCCGGTTCGAGCTCGTGCAGCGTTCTCGTCTCCATCGCCTCTCCCTCCGCGTCAGGCCGCGGCCGTGTCGAGCCCGCCCCGGACGAGACGACCGGGCAGCGCGCCCGTCGCCTCGCCCTCGACATAGGTGATGGCGCCCGACACCACCGTGGCCCGGTAGCCCTGGGCACGCTGCAGGAGGCGCTTGCCACCGGCGGGGAGGTCGTAGCCCATGACCGGCGCCTCGCAGTGCAGGTGGTCGAAGTCGATGACGTTGAGGTCGGCCTTCATGCCGCGGGCCACGACGCCTCGGTCGTGGAGACCGACCGCCCGGGCCGTCCCGCTCGTCAGTCGCTCGACCACCCGGCCCACCGGCAGGCGTCCGTGGTCGCGGTCGCGGGCCCAGTGCGAGAGGAAGTACGTCGGGAAACTGGCGTCGGCGATCAAGCCGACGTGGGCGCCACCGTCACCGAGACCGAACACGGTGTCGGGGTGGGCCAGCATCTCGCCGCAGGCGTCGAGGTTGCCCTCCGCGTAGTTGAGGAAGGGCGTGTAGAGGAAGTTGCGGCCCTCGTTCTCGCTGAGCAGATCGAGCGCCAGAGCCGCCGGTTCCATGCCCCGCGCCGCCGCCATCCGCGCAATGCTCCGCTCCGGCGTGGGCTCGTAGTCCGGCACCTCGCCCAGTGGATAGAGGGTGGCGAAGTCGGCGAAGCGCCTGCCGACCCGTCGCCGGCCGCTCGCCATCGCTCGCGACCTGTTCGAGCAGGCGGGCCCGGAACGCAGGATCGCGCAGCGCCCGTGCCTGCTGCGGCACGGGCAGTCCGGCGATCTCGCCGAAGACCGGCACGCGCAGGAACGGGTGGTACGAGGACTGCAGTCCGAACAGCACCCCCACGGCGCGCGGCGCCACCTGGGCCCGGATGGGCAGACCTTCCGCGACCGCCTCCTCAATCCGGCGCAGCAGATCCCGCCAGGCGTCGGGCTGGCGGCTGTTCTGGGCCAGCGAGAGCGACAGCGGGCACCCCGAACGCTCCACGATGCGCCGCACGAGCTCGAACTCGCTGTCGGCGTCGGGGTAGAAGTCCGAGATCAGCTCGATCACGCCGTGTCCCGCGTCGGCCACGCCGAGGGCGATGGCCTCGAGCTCGTCGGCCCGGGCTCGCAGCGAAGGCGTGGGGTCGCCCGTTGCCGTGCGATGGTTCAGCGTCCGCGAGGTCGAGAAGCCGATGGCGCCGGCGCGCAGCGCTTCGGTGGCCAGGACGCGCATGGCCGCCGTGTCGTCCTCCGTCGCATCCTCCAGGCGGGCGGCCCGCTCACCCATGACGTAGAGGCGCAGCGCGCCATGGGGGAGTTGCGCGCACAGGTCGATGTCGTGGGGCCGCCGTTCGACGGCGTCGAGGTACTCGCCGAACGATTCCCACGTCCACTCGATCCCCTCGTCGAGCACCGCGCCCGGAATGTCCTCCACGCCCTCCATCAGCGAAATGAGGCGGTCGTGCGCGTCGGGCCGCACCGGTGCGAAGCCCACGCCGCAGTTGCCCATGACGGCGGTCGTCACGCCATGCCAGCTCGACGGCGTCATGCGGGCGTCCCACGTGGCCTGCCCGTCGTAGTGCGTGTGGATGTCGACGAACCCCGGAGTGACCAGCAGCCCCGCGGCATCGATCTCCTCGCGGCCTCGCTCGGAAACCGCTCCGACTGCGCTGATGGTGGTGCCGTCCACGGCGACGTCGGCCGGGATCGGCTCGCCGCCCAACCCGTCTGCCACGTGGCCGCCCCTGATGACCAGATCGTGTGGCACGTCCCTCACCCCTTTCCCGTCGCCCGACGAGATAGTTAGATCAATCGAACTATATGCCCGGTCGGGCGCCGTTGGCAAGGGCCTCGTCCGGCTCTCGGCCGGTCCCCATCATCGGTCCACATCGAAGACGCCGCCGAGGCGTTCTTCCCGGGTGCTGCGGTGCGCCGCTTGGAGATCGCCGAAGAACTGCCTGACCTGGGTCCGGTCGGTGCCCGGCAGCAGCTGTTCCATGCGCTGGGCCAACTCGCCCTCGAAGCGCTCGAGCCGTGCCCGACCCTCCACCGTCAGCTCGACCCGGGTCACCCGACCGTCGCCGGTCTCGTCCGCCGCGTCCGCCACCCACCCCTGCTGGCGCAGCCCGTTGATCATGGCTGAGACGGTTGGCTTGGTCACCGCGTTCGCCGCGGCCAGCTCACCGGCGCGGCGTGAGCCGCCCAGGAGATAGAGCAGCGTGCGGTACTGGGCCATGCTCAGGTCGCCCTGACGCGCCACCTGTTCGAACTCCCGGTAGAGCGAGACGACAAGGCGCACGCCGTGGACCGGGTCCTGCGCTTCCTTGGCCATCGTCGAATGGTATGGGCCGCCGCCAGCCTTGACGGGGTTCTGGGGCAAGCACATACTCGAAGTCCATGCTCGCCCAGCGCCGAAGCACGTGGGCAGCCACGCTGGGCATGGCCGCCGCGGCGGTGCTTGTCACGCTGGTCGTCCCCCTCGCTGCGACCGGTCCCGCCGGTGCCGTCGCTCGCCGGGCCTCGGTGACGTGCTCGACCACGACCGCGATCAGCTACGGGGCAAACGCCATTGCCGGCTCCATCGCCAGCGCCGGAGCCGACGCGTGCTTCACGTTCACCACCGCACCCGGTGATGTCCCCTGGATGAACATGGCGACGACGTCGGGCAGCTTGGGGCTCTTCTTCGATTTCTTCCGGCCCGGTCCCATCTCGACGTGCGCCGGCCCGTACGGGGGTGCGACCTCGTGCCCCGTTCCCTCCGGCGGGATCGGGCGTGTGGACGTTGCAGGTCTCCGACTCCTCCGGGACGCATACCGGGACGTTCCGGCTCTCGCTCGACCGCCTCGACGTCGGCGTCGGGTGCACCGCCATCTCCTACGGTCACGCCGTCGACGCCAAGATCAAGAAGAAGGCATCGTTCGCCTGTTTCACCTTCACCTCGTCGGCGGGCGACGTCGCTCTTCGCCCGCAGTACCGGAACCTCGGGCAGCCTCAGCTCGGTTTCGAGCTCCGAGTCCTCGCCGACCGGATCGGTGCAGTGCTTCTCGAACGGAGTCGTCGAGTGTTCACTGGCGACATCGGGGACGCAGACGCTCGATCGAGTACTCCGAGTCGGGCCAGACGACAGGCTCGTTCGTGCTTTATCTCCAGCGGATGAACCGCTCCGAAACACTGCACCGCCGTGACCGTCGGGGGCGCAAAGGTGAGCGGTTCCGTTGCTCATGCGGGGGACGTGGCCTGTTTCGACTTCTCGGGCAAGTCGGGCAAGACCGACACCGCCACGCTGGCCTCGTTGACGGGGACGCTCGCACCGCTCATCGATTTCTTCGGACCGACAGGCACGTCGGTCTGCGCGTCGCCCGCCACCAGCGTGTCGTGTGGGTTGAACAGCACGGGGACCTGGACCGTGCTGGTCGACGACAACAGCGCCGCGGGCACGGGCACCGGCACCTTCAAGTTCGCGGTCACGAAGACCTGATCGAGACCTCAGGCCGCAGGCGAGGGCGGGTCCTGCACGGGGGCGACGATGTTGGCGCTCCAGGTGACCGAGAGCGGGTCACACACCGGCCCGCTGGCGCACTTGGCCGAACCGGTCGCCTGCAGCGTCGCCGTTCCGTACCCGACCACGAGGAACTTCGTAACGGAGGTTCCGCCCGAGGACACGTGTCCGGACTCTTTCTTGAGCACGAGCTCGGACGACGCGTTGATGACGGAGGCTTCCGTCCAGTCGAAGCCCTGGCTGCTCAGTTTGACCACGACCTGTTCACCCCGGGTGACGATCGTGGTCGTGCCGTTGCTGGTGTTGGTCAGGACGACGCGATGAGCCGCCGCCGACGCGCCGGCCAGCTGGCCACCCTCCGGGCTGAGCGTGAACACACCGGCTCCGGCGCTGATGAGCGCGAGCGTGGTGGCTGGAAGGAGCCGTCCTCGCGCGGTTCGGCGCTTTTTCCCGGGCTCGGGGCGGTGGTATGGACGGGACATGAGGTCCTCCCTTCGTGAGGTGCGACGTCACCCTTCCGGGCGGACCCGCCTCACTCTTCCAGGCTAGACCTCGACAATGAACGGAGTCCGACCGCCGGGTGGCCGTCTCGCGAATTCCCCTGTGACTCAACCTTTGAGTGTCACGCCGCCGTCGGCGGCCAGCGTTCCCCGTCGACCGACGCCCTCCTCCGAGCACAACTGGACCAGGGTGTCGGGGTCGGTGATGTTGCCCCAGGCCCGGACGTCGTCCGGCGTACGGCAGGCGACGATGCCGCGCTCGGGCTGTCCCTCGCGGTCGAACGTCACCGTGTAGGTCTCGACTCGCACGCGCGCCGGTCGCTTCGGCATCGACGGCACAGCGCGGCAGCGCGTCGACCTCGGGCTGCATGTCACGCCAGGCGAACGGCGCGCCGTGGCTCGGGGGCTCGGTCCCGTAGACCCCGAGCGAGTGCTTGGTGGCGAACCAGCCCAGACCGCTCACCAGCGCGTGGGTGCCCGGCGCCGCCCGCAAGGCCTGCACTGCGCTGGCGATGCCGTGTGACGTGTAGTTGTTGCCAGGCCCACCGGCGAAGGTCAGGCCACCGGTGAGGGTCAGCGGCCGGTCCGGATCGTCGACGGCCAGCCCCAGCTCGCGTGCGGCCATCTGCACCACCACGGGAAAGCACGAGTAGAGGTCGACGAGCCCCACGTCATCGATCTCGAGGCCGGCCAGCTGCAGGGCGGCGCGCCCCGGCCAGGCGGATGGCGGGGGAGCGGTGGAGCTCGGGGCGCTCCGACATGTACCAGTGGTCGTTCGCGTCGGCGCCCGATTGCGGGAAGATCCAGCGCTCCTCGGGCACCCCGGCCGACCTGGCCGCTTCGACCGAGCAGACGATGTAGCCCGCTCCCTGGTCCACCTGCAGGTTGGCCGTGCAGAGCTTGGGATAGGGGAACGAGATCATCCGGTTCTGCGGCGTCACGGTGATGATCTCCTCGGCCGGGCGCGACGTGGCGGATCCAGGCGTAGGGATTCGCCGCGGCCACCTGGCTGAAGCGGGACCACAGGGCGCCGATCCGGGCCGCGTGCTCGCCGAGGCTCCACCCGTTCGCAGCGCGCAGCGCGTTCTCCATGAGTGGGTAGGCGTGAATCGGGAGCAGCAGGCCCCGGCTCATCTCGAGGTCGGACGCGCCCGGCTTGTCCACGCCGAACATGGCAGGGGCCGGCGGTGTCAGCCGGCTGCTCCGCCCAGTCGAGCCGGCTGTGGGTGGTCTCGCGGCGCGACAGCGCGCGGGTGTACAACGCTTCGGCCCCGGTGACGAGCACCACGTCGAGCTTCCCCGTGCTGATGTTGAGGCAGGCGTCGTGCATGAGGGCCTGCGGCGTGTTGCCGCCGACGGAGGAGAGCATGAGCTGCGCCGGCTCGTCCCCCTCGGCGAAGCCGAGGCGCGCCGCCACCTGGAGGGCCGGATTGACCGCGTGCCACCCGAGGGGGACGACGACCCGGATGCTGTCGGCTCGGGTCAGCAGGGCGGCTCCGGCCGAAGCGGTCCCGCCGGCCGGGACCCCGTCGCAGTCCTCCGCGGCGGCCCGCAACGCCCTGGCCATGAGCTCGACCGGCTCGGGCCGCTCGGCCGGGTGCAAGGGGGCATCGGGTGGCGTCACGACCTGGCCCACGCCGACCACCACCGGGGTGCGCGGGTCGAGGGCCATGGCCCGAGGAGCGTACCGGGGGACGCCTCGGGGGTTCCCCGGCCGGTCGGTAGACTCGACTTCCATCCGCGTCGCCGTCGGCTCGGACCATGCCGGGTTCGACCTGAAGGAGATCCTGCGGAGCGAACTCGCAGCTCAGGGGCATGACGTGGCCGATCTCGGTACCCACGACGGCGCGATCTCGGTCGACTATCCCGACTTCGGTGCGGCCGTCGGCCGCGCGGTGACCGAGGGCGGGGCCGAGCTCGGGGTCTGCGTCTGCGGGACGGGTATCGGCATCTCCATGGCGGCCAACAAGGTGCCCGGCGTCCGCGCCGCCGTGGTGCACGACGTCACGACCGCCACGCTGGCCAAGCAGCACAACCACGCCAACGTGCTCTGCTTCGGGGCTCGCACCACCGGACCGACGGTCGCCGTGGACGCACTGGGCGCCTTCCTCGGAGCCCTCGAAGAGCATGGCCGCCACGACGGGCGCATCGAAAAGCTGGCCGACCTCGATTTCGATCGCGAGCTCGTCCACCCGATTCCAGCTGAAGGGACCACATGAGCAGTTACGAGACCGCGCTGTCCGCCGATCCCGCGGTGGCCGACCTCATCGGGCAGGAGCTGCACCGCCAGCAGACGACGCTCCAGCTGATCGCCTCGGAGAACTTCACCTCGCCGGCCGTGCTTGCCGCGTCGGGCTCGGTGCTGACCAACAAGTACTCGGAGGGTTACCCGGGCCGGCGTTACTACGGCGGGAACCAGATCATCGACGAGGTCGAGGACCTCGCCCGCGACCGGGCCACCGCGCTCTTCGGGGCCGAGCACGCCAACGTGCAGCCCCATGCCGGGGCCAACGCCAATCTGGCCGCCTACCAGGCGCTCCTCGAGCCGGGGGCCACCATCCTGGCCATGCGCCTCGACCACGGGGGGCACCTGACCCACGGGTCTCCGGCCTCCATCGTCTCGAAGTTCTGGCGCTTCGTCTCCTACGGCGTGACCCCCGCGTCGAACGACGACGGCCAATCCGGGCGAGGTCATCGACTTCGACCAGGTGGCCCACCTGGCCAAGACCGAGAAGCCGGCCCTGATCGTCGCCGGCTCCACCGCCTACGCCCGCATCATCGACCCGCTGCCCTTCCGGGAGATCGCCGACTCGGTCGGCGCCTACTTCATGTTCGACGCCGCCCACCCGGCCGGGCTGATCGCCGGCGGCGCGCACCCGAACCCCGTCGGCGTGGCCGATGTCGTGACCCTCACCACGCACAAGACCCTGCGCGGACCGCGCGGCGGCGCCATTCTGTGCGGCGAGGACCTGGCCAAGAAGATCGACAGCTCCGTCTTCCCCGGCCTCCAGGGCGGTCCACTCGAACACGTCATCGCCGCCAAGGCGGTGGCCTTCGCCGAGGCCGCCCAGCCGGAGTTCCGTCGCTACGCGGCTGCCGTGGTCGAGAACGCATCCGCCTTGGCGGCGGCGCTGGCCGGCCACGGTTTCCGGCTCGTGTCGGGCGGGACCGACAACCACATGCTGCTGGTCGACCTGCGCGCCGTTCGATGCGGAGCTCACCGGCAAGGAGGCCCAGGAGGTGCTCGACCGCGCCGGCATCACCCTGAACCGCAACACGATCCCCGACGATCCCCGCTCGCCGTTCCTCACCTCCGGGCTGCGCATGGGGACGGCGGCCGAGACGACTGCCGGCATGGGCCCCGAACAGATGGCGCTCGTCGCCGAGCTGGTCGCCCGCACCCTCAAGGCGCGTACCGACGACGGCGAAGTCGCAGCCATCCGCCGGGAGGTGGCCGACCTCTGCGCCGCCTTCCCGCCCTATCCCGATCTCGTGGGCTAGCCCGTGCCCGACATCGGTTGGTACGGCGCCGTCCTGGCCATCGCCGCCGTGGTGACTGCAGCGTGCACGGTGCCGGCCAAGCGCTTCGCGCTGAGGGTGGGCTACGTGGCCCACCCGGGCGACCGCACCGTGCACAAGAAGCCGATCCCCTACGGCGGCGGTGCCGCGATGTTCCTCGGATTTCTCGTGGCGGTGCTGGTCGCGGCCGCGCTGCCGCCGTTCCGCCAGAGCCACATGTTCGAAGACTCGCCCGAAATGTTGGGCGTGGTGCTTGCCGCGGGCGCCATGTTCGCGGTGGGCCTGATCGACGACGTCCGCGACATGTCCGCCCCGGCGAAGATGGCGGGGCAGGTTCTGGCCGCGAGCATCCTCTACTTCGCCGGCGTGACCATGTACCAGCTGAAGATCCCACTGGCCGGCTTCTTCGTGCTCACGCCCGGGATCGTCCCGCTGATCACCGCGGTCTGGGTCATCTGCCTCACCAACGCGGTCAACCTGATCGACGGCCTGGACGGATTGGCCGCCGGGGTGGTGGCCATCGCGGGTGGCACCCTCGCCGTCTACGGTCTGCGTTTGACGGAGTTCGGCCTCCTACCGAGCGACAACATCGGCCCGCTCGTGGCCACCATCGCGTGCGGCGTCTGTCTGGGTTTCCTTCCCTTCAACTTCAACCCGGCCCGTATCTTCATGGGCGATGCCGGCGCGCTGTTCTTGGGCCTGCTCATGGCCGCCTCGACGATGGTCATCAGCGGGAGGGTCCCGCCGGACGTGCCGATCTCGGGTGTGACCTATTTCTTCTTCGCCCCGCTGTTCATCCCGCTCTTCATCCTCGGCGTGCCGCTGGTCGACATGGCGTTCGCCTTCATCCGGCGCACGGCGCGAGGCCAGGGCTTCGACACGCCCGACAAGGAGCACATCCACCACCGCCTGCTCAATCTGGGACACGGCCCCCGGCGCAGCGTGGTCATCCTCTGGGCCTGGACCGCCCTCCTCTCGGGCTTCCTCCTCTTCCCACTCTTCGTCCACCGGGTGAACGAGTTCATCCCACTCGGGGCGGCCGCCCTGGGCGTCGCCCTCTACACGTTCTTTCACCCCGGGCTGCGGCGTGGGAACGGCGACGACGAAGAGGAGCCCCCCGACCAGGGAATTCGTGCGTCCTTGGACGTGCCTGAGCGGGAAAATGAGGTTGTCCGGTTCCCTTCGTGACCGTTTGGACGCGATCTGGGCCGGGATGCGATGATTACCACTGTGTACCCCGTCCACCTCGCCTCGTTCCGTGCTGCCGCCCCGGTATGTCGGACGCTGGACTTCTGCGCGCCACGCACCGCGTAAGGGGAGAGCAGTCGCATGCGCAGTTTTGTGAGCGTCGTCGTGCGCGCCCCTGGTGAGTCAGCCCGACCCGTCCCCAGAGTCGGAGGATCCCAAGCCTCTGCCCGGGGCGATGGCCTTCTTGAGCATGGGTCTCTCGGCCGCCGTATGTGTGGGACTAGGACTCCTCGTCGGCGTGCTGGTGGACGACGCCTTGCACACGTCACCCGTGTTTCTGCTCATCGGCCTGGCCCTCGGTCTGGCCGTCGCCGCGCTGAGCGTGGTCAAGCAAATCCGCACATACCTCTAGATCGAATTCTCACTGAAGGAGGCCGGGCATGAACATGCTCGACGGGCTCTCCGACATCGGCGGCAACGCGCTGGCCAAGGTGCTCCGGCGTACCATCATCTCGTCGCTGATCGTCGGCGGCGCAGGCGTCATCATCGTCCTGTTCCTCGGGTCGTTCTGGGCCGCGCTCGGTCTCGTCATCGGGCTCGGCATGGCGATCCTCAACCTGCGCTTCCTCGACGCCGGGGTGGCCAAGTTGAAGACCGACGGTGAAGAGAACAGCAAGCTCCTCCGCCGGGCCATCGGGACCAAGAGCGTGACCCGTCTCGGCATCATCACCGTCATCGCGGTGGGGCTCTTGCTCATCAACGGCCCGCTCGGTATCGGCGCAGTGGCCGGGTTGGTGATCTTTCAAATCCTGTTCGTGATCAACGTGAGCCGCGTCCTCGTGACGCAGGGGCTGCAATGAAAAACCACTTCGTCCTGGCCAGTGGCAACATCACCATCGGCGATCACCACGGCGTCATCCACGTGGCCGGGCTGACCATCTTTCTCGACGTCGTCTGGACCACCTTGATCGCAGCGGCGATCGTCCTCGGCCTCGGGCTGATCATGGCGCGCAAGGCCACCTCGGGCGTGCCCGGCAAGCTGCAGCTCTTCTGGGAGGTAGTGGTCGAGCAGGTCTCCGACCTGGCCCTCTCTGCCATCGGCCCCGAGGGCGTGCCCTTCATCGGTCTGGGCCTGACCATCGGTCTGTTCGTCCTGGTCTGCAACTGGCTGGCCTTCATCCCGAGTGGCGACCCGGGCTTTCTGGCCCCGCCCACCGGTGACGTCAATCTGCCGCTGGCCCTGGCGCTCATCGTCTTCTTCACGGTCCACTACAACTCGGTCAAGGCCCGCGGGATCGGTGGCTACTTCAAGCATTACGCCCAGCCCTACGCCGCGCTGACCCCGATCAACATCATTGAGGAGATCACCAAGCCGATCACGTTGACCTTCCGACTCTTCGGCAACATCTTCTCGGGTGTGCTGATGATCGCGGTCATCGTCACCCTCATCCCGCCCTACGCGTCGTGGATCGGGCTGATCGTCTGGAAGCCCTTCGACGAGCTGTTCATCGGGGCGATCCAGGCCTTCATCTTCGCCTTGCTCACCATCATGTACCTGGGCCAGGGCATGGCCACTGACAGCCACTAGTTCGTTCGTCGCAGCACACAGTCTCGAAAAAGGAGAGAAACAGAAATGGCAGCAGACACAATCGAAGGTGCAGTTCGAGTTGCCGGCGCGCTCGTCGGCGGTGGGCTGGCCCTGGGCGGTGGCGCCATCGGTGCCGCCGTCGGTGACGGCCTGGCCGGTTCGCAGACCATTGCGGCCATCGCCCGGCAGCCGGAGATCGAGGCCAAGGCCCGTCAGTACTTCTTCCTGACGGTGGGTCTGGTGGAGGCCATGTACTTCATCAACCTCCTCTTCATGGTCGTGTTCGTCTACGTCTTCGCGGCGAAGAGCGTCCACTAGTTCCGGAGCGAGCCCCAGTCAACCGTCAACGCCCGGACCGAACCCGGAGACCGAGAGCAACATGACCACAGCAGGCATATTCCTTCTGCCGAACGGGACGTTCTTCATTGAGCTGATCGTCTCCATCGTGCTGATCCTCGCCATTTACAAATGGGTGCTGCCACCCATCAACAAGGCGATGACGGAGCGCCAGGAGAAGATTCGTACCGCCTTGGACGCGGCCGATCAGGCCCGCGCCGATGCCGAGGCGGCCGACGACGAGCGGCGCTCCGTCCTGGAGCAGGCACGCCAGCAGGCCCGCGAAATCGTGGCCACGGCCAATCGCACCGCCGAACAGGTCCGCACTGATGCGCAGGCACGTGGGCAGAGCGAGTACGACCGCATTGTGGGCAACGCCGACGTCGAGATCGGCTTGGCTCGCCAGCGGGCGGTCGAGGAGGCGGCCTCGCGCATGGGTGAGATCGTCATGGAGGTCGTCGAGCGGGTCATCGGCCGCGAGGTCAACGCCGAGGCGCACCGCGAACTCATCGACGAGGCGGTCGCCGCACTGCGGGCCGACACGTCGGGCGGCGCCGCCGCGGCGGGGGCGCGCCAGTGAACCCCACGCTTCAGGGGTACACGGCCGCGGTGACCGAGCAGACCGGCACGGCCGCGCTCGGACCGGCCTCGGCTGACCTCGAAGCGATCGAACAGCTCGTGATGTCCAACGCACAGCTGCGGGCAGCGCTGAGCGACACCTCGGTCCCTGGCCCGGCGCGCCGGGCCGTGATGCTGGACCTGCTCGAGGGTAAGGTCGCTCCCGAGGCGCGCCGCCTGGCCGCCTTCGCGTCCGGTGCCGTTCCGGCCCAGGAGACGGCGTCGGCCTTGGCCTGGCTGGCCATCCGGGTGCGTCACCTCTTGGAGGGACTGGACGAGGAGCCGCCGCTCAGTCTGCTGGGAGCCCGCCAGCGGGTGGCAGGGTTCGCCGCCGCCCTCTACGAGGACATGTCGACCGAGCAGCTCGAATCCCTCGAGGACGACCTGTTCCGCTTCGCCCGGGTGGTCGAGGCCACGCCGGCACTCCGCGGAGCGTTCACCGACCGGGACCTGGCCGTGGAGTCTCGCGTCGGGGTGGTGACCGAGCTGCTCTCCGGCAAGGTCGCCGACACCACGCTGGCCCTGGTGCGCTACACCGTCGTCGGTGGTCGGGCCCGCGACTTCGTGGGGACCCTCGACCACCTGGTCGAGCAGACGGCGCAGGCCCGAGGTTGGCGCATCGCCCGGGTACGGGCGGCTGCGCCCATCGACGACGCCCAGCGCACCGAGTTGGCCGATTCCCTCGGCGCGCTGGCCGGCGTTCCGGTGGAACTGCAGGTGGAGGTGGACGAGTCGCTGCTGAGCGGCGCGCTCATTCGCATCGGCGACCTGCAGGTGGACGCCACGGCACGCGGCAGGCTCGATGCCCTGCGTGAGCACTTTGCCCCGGCCGGCTGGGAGCCGTCCGGGTTCGGCCGACGAGGCCAGAGTTCGAGAGAAGAAGGAGCAAACTGATGGCAGAGCTGACCATCGATGCCAGCGAGATCACCAAGGCCCTCGAGCGCAACGTCGAGGAGTACACCCCCGCGGTCGGAACCGAGCAGATCGGCCGCATCGTCGAGGTCGGAGACGGCATCGCCCGGGTGTCGGGCCTTCCCGGCGCGGCAGTCAACGAACTGCTCGAGTTCGAGGACGGCACGCTTGGCCTGGCCCTGAACCTGGACGAGGACACCATCGGCGCCGTGGTGCTCGGCGAGGTGGACAGCCTCGAGGAAGAGCAGACGGTCAAGGCGACCGGCCGCATTCAGACCGTGCCGGTGGGCGACGCGCTTCTCGGTCGCGTGGTCAACGCCCTGGGAGAGCCGATCGACGGCAAGGGCCCGATCAGCACCACCGAGACCCGGCGTATGGAGGTGCAGGCGCCCGGCATCGTCGGCCGCCAGCCCGTGAGCGAGCCCATGCAGACGGGCATCAAGGCCATCGATGCCATGACGCCCATCGGCCGGGGCCAGCGCGAGCTGATCATCGGCGACCGCAAGACGGGCAAGACGACGGTGGCCGTCGACACCATCATCAACCAGGCCGGCCAGGGCGTGAAGTGCATTTACGTCGCCATCGGTCAGAAGAACTCGTCGGTGGCCCAGACCGTGGCCACCCTCGAGGACCACAATGCACTCGAGTACACCGTGGTCGTGGTGGCCTCCGCCGGCGACCCGGCCCCGTACAAGTACCTCGCCCCCTACGCCGGCTGCGCCATGGGTCAGCACTGGATGGAGAACGGCGAGCACGCGCTCATCGTCTACGACGACCTCTCCAAGCAGGCCGAGGCCTACCGCTCCGTCTCCCTCCTCCTCCGCCGGCCACCGGGCCGCGAGGCGTACCCGGGCGACGTCTTCTACCTCCACTCGCGTCTCTTGGAGCGGGCGGCCAAGCTGTCCGACGCCATGGGCGGCGGCTCGCTGACCGCGCTGCCCAGTGATCGAGACCAAGGCCGGTGACATCTCGGCCTACATTCCGACCAACGTCATCTCCATCACCGACGGCCAGGTCTTCTTGGAGACCGACCTCTTCAACTCGGGAATCCGGCCTGCCATCAACGTGGGGAACTCGGTGAGCCGGGTGGGAAGCGCAGCCCAGATCAAGGCCATGAAGACAGTGTCGGGCACGCTCAAGCTCGACCTGGCCCAGTTCCGCGAGCTCGAGGCCTTCGCCACCTTCGGCTCCGAGTTGGACAGGATCTCCCAGGCCCAGCTGGACCGGGGCTACCGCCTGACCGAGCTGCTCAAGCAGCCGCAGAACCAGCCGGTCCCGGTCGAGGAGCAGGTGCTGGTGATCTACGCCGGCACCAAGGGTTGGGCCGACACGGTGCCGGTGAGCGAGGTGCGGCGCTTCTCCGTCGAGCTGGTGGAGTACTTCCGTGCCAACCACCCCGCCGTGCTCGAGGCCGTACGCACGACCAAGAACCTGCCCGAGGGCGACGAGCTCGACAAGGGACTGACGACGTTCCTCGAGGGTTTCGACACGGGGAAGGTCGACTGATCGATGGCCGGAGGCCAAGAGCGCATCCTGCGGCGCCGCATCCGCAGCGTGCAGTCCACGAGGAAGATCACCAAGGCGATGGAGCTCATCGCCGCCTCGCGGATCGTGCGCGCCCAGTCGCGCATCGCGGCCAACCGGCCCTACCGCGAGGGCATGGAGCGTGTGCTGCGACTGACCGCCGCGGCCGACCCGCAGGCGGCCGCCAAGTTGCTCGGCACACCCGAGTCGCCTCGTCACGTCGGGATCCTGGCCATCGTCGGTGACCGCGGCCTGGCCGGCTCCTACAACTCCGGGCGTGCTCCGCGCCACCGAGCGCCGGGTGGCCGAGCTCCGGAGGAACGGGACAGAGGTCACCGTGTGGAGCGTCGGCAAGAAGGCCCCGTCGTACTTCCGCTACCGGGGTATCGAGACAGCCCACTCCTTCACCGGCTTCGCCGACCAGCCCCAGTTCTCGGACGCCCGCCACATCGCGGCGGCGCTAGCGGCGCCGTTCATTGCCGACGAGATCGACCTGGTCGAAATGGTGTCCACCCGGTTCATCTCGGCCGGCACACAGCGGGTGGAGCGTCTGCAGATGCTGCCGCTGCCGCTGCCGGACCTCAACGACGAAGTAGTCATTGAGGAGGAGGGCCACCTCGAGGGCTACACCGAGTTCGAGCCGGAGCCCGAGAAGCTCTTGGTCGAGTTGGCGCCGCGCGCGCTCGAGTCCGAGATCTTCGCCGCCCTGCTCGAAGGGGCGGCCTCGTTCTTCACCGCTCAGCAGCGGGCCATGGCGGCCGCCACCGAGAACGCGGACGAACTGGTCCGCACCCTGACCCGCGTCATGAACCGCGCCCGTCAGGACGCCATCACCACCGAGATCATGGAGATTGTTGGCGGAGCCGAAGCGCTCCGCCAAGCGAAGGGAGCTTGACCAGATGACCACCACCGCACCCAGCCCCACGGCGGCGGATCACGTGAGAGAAGAAGGCCGGGTGGTTGCGATCGCCGGACCTGTGATCGACGTCGAGTTCCCACCCCACGCCCTGCCCGAGATCAACTTCGAGGTCGAGTTCGACATCGACCTCGATGGGTCGACCCACACCGTGGCAGCGGAGGTGGCCCAGCAGATCGGCGAGGGCCGGGTCCGCTGCATCTGCATGCAGCAGACCGACGGCCTGGTCCGCGGCGCGCCCGTGCGCAACCTGGGCCACGGGATCCAGGTGCCCGTGGGCAACGCCGTGCTCGGCCACGTGTTCAACGTGCTGGGCGAGCCCCTCGACACCGACAGTATCGGTGAGCCGGACGATCACTGGGACATCCACCGCAGCGCGCCGGCGTTCGACCAACTCGAGCCGCGGGCCCAGATGTTCGAGACGGGCATCAAGGTCATCGATCTCCTCGAGCCCTACGTCCAGGGCGGCAAAATCGGCCTGTTCGGCGGCGCCGGCGTGGGCAAGACGGTGATCATCCAGGAGATGATCCACCGGGTGGCCCAGGAGCTACGGCGGTGTCTCCGTGTTCGCCGGCGTGGGCGAGCGCACCCGTGAGGGCACCGACATGTGGCTCGAGATGCAGGAGTCCGGCGTCATCGACAAGGCCGCCCTGGTCTACGGGCAGATGGACGAGCCCCCGGGCGTGCGCCTGCGTGTCGCCCTGGCCGCGCTGACCATGGCCGAGTACTTCCGCGACGTCCAGAACCAGGACGTACTCCTCTTCGTCGACAACATCTTCCGCTTCGTGCAGGCGGGCTCCGAGGTGTCGACGCTGCTGGGCCGCATGCCCTCGGCCGTGGGCTACCAGCCCACCCTGGCCGACGAGATGGGCGAGCTGCAGGAGCGCATCACCTCGACCAAGGGCAAGTCGATCACCTCGCTCCAGGCCGTCTACGTGCCGGCGGACGACTACACCGACCCGGCGCCGTTCACGACGTTCACCCACCTCGACGCCACGACCGAGCTGTCCCGCCAGATCGCCGCGCTGGGCATCTACCCGGCGGTGGACCCGCTCGCCTCGACCTCGAACATCCTGGCTCCCGAGATCGTGGGCGACCGCCACTATGCCGTGGCCCGCCGGGTGCAGGAGATCCTCCAGCGCTACAAGGAGCTGCAGGACATCATCGCCATCTTGGGCATGGACGAGCTCTCCGAGGAGGACCGGGTCACCGTGTCCCGGGCCCGCAAGGTGCAGCGCTTCCTGTCCCAGCCCTTCTTCGTGGCCGAGGTGTTCACCGGCGTCAAGGGCATCAACGTGCCGATCGACGAGACGGTCGAGTCCTTCGAGGCGCTGGCGAACGGCGACCTGGACAACGTCCCCGAGCAGGCGTTCCTGAACGTCGGCGGGGTGGAGTCGGTCCTCGAGAAGGCCCGCACGCTCGAGGCCGAGGCGGGCTAGTGGCCGACGACGTCTTCGGTCTCGAGGTGGTGACGCCCGAGCAGTCGATCTTCGCCGGCGGCGCCCGTTCGGTGGTGCTGGCCACGTCCGAGGGTGCGCTCACCGTGCTCGACGGGCACACCCCGCTGGTGGGTGACGTGGTGCCCGGCGAGGTCAAGGTGGAGGACACGGAGGGCAACCTGTCCCGCCTGGCCGTCCACGGCGGCTTCCTGCAGGTCGACACCAGCCCCGGCGCGGCCGAGGGCCTGGCCGAGGGGGACGGGCCGCTGCCCGGTCTCTCCACCCGGGTGACCGTGCTGGCCGGGATTGCCGAGCTGGCCGAGGAGATCGATGTGCCAGCGGGCCGAGACGGCCCGTGACGCCGCCACCCAGCGGGTGGCCGACCTCAGTTCGGGCCGGGCCCAGGCCGCCGACGAGGGCGACGAGGAGCTGGCGCTGGCCGACGCGCAGGGTGCGCTGGCCCGGGCCGAACTGCGCCTCGCCGTGGCCGCCGGCACCGCCTGAGGCAGAACACGGCGGCGGCCGGGCGCCGAGCCCGGTCCCGACGCTTCGTCAGTCGAACTGGATGGAGCTGAACTCCGCCAGCTTGGTCAGCGCATGGCTGGCGTCGATCTTGCGCAACGTGCCCGACTTCGAGCGCATCACCAGCGACTGCGTGGTGGCCCCGAACTCGTGGTACTGCACGCCGCGTAGCAGCTCGCCGTCGGTGATCCCGGTGGCGGCGAAGAAGCAGTTGTTGCCCTGCACCAGGTCGTCGGTGGTGAGCACCGCGTCGAGGTGGTAGCCGGCCTCGATGGCGGCGGTCCGCTCGGCCTCGTTGCGCGGGTAGAGCTTGCCCTGGATCTCCCCGCCCATGCACTTGAGGGCGGCGGCGGCCAGCACGCCTTCGGGGGTTCCGCCGATGCCGAAGAGGATGTCGGTGCCGGCGCCGGGCCAGCCGGTCGCAATGGCCCCGGCCACGTCGCCGTCGGTGATGAGCCGGATGCGGGCACCCGAGGCCCGCACCTCGTTGATCAGGTCGCCGTGGCGCTCGCGGTCGAGGATGACGACGGTGAGGTCGCGTACGTGGCGGCCCAGGGCCTCGCCGAGCGCGTGGAGGTTCTCGGTCGGGCGTGCGGCGGATGTCGACCGAGCCCTTGGCCCGCGGACCCACGGCCAGCTTCTCCATGTAGACGCAGGGCCCGGGATCGAACATGGCCCCGCGCTCGGCGACCGCGATGACGGCCAGGGCACCGCCGCGGCCCTGGGCGGTCAGGGTGGTGCCGTCGATCGGGTCCACCGCGATGTCGGTGAGGGGCGGCGTGCCGTCGCCGATCTTCTCGCCGTTGAAGAGCATGGGCGCGTTGTCCTTCTCGCCCTCGCCGATGACGACGATGCCGTCCATGGGGACGCTGGCCAGCACGGTGCGCATGGCCTCCACCGCGGCGCCGTCGGCACCGATTTTGTCGCCCCGCCCCATCCAGCGGCTGGCGGCCATGGCGGCAGCCTCGGTGGTCCTGACCAGGTCCATGGCCAGATTGCGGTCGGGGGCTTGCGGGGACGTCACCACGGTCACTGACCATAGTGGGCGCTGATCGGCGATCGCGGGGTTGGGGTGCCCGGAGCGGCGATACTTGGGGTGATGGACCAGATCGTCGTCGAGCCCAGCGGGCCGCTGTCGGGCACCGTGTGGGCCGGCGGGGCCAAGAACTCGGCTCTCAAGCTGATGGTGGCCTGCCTGCTGGCCGAGGGGCGCAGCGTGCTCTCCAACGTCCCTCGCATCACCGACGTCGACACCATGGCCAACGTGCTCCGGGCCATCGGCGCGGACGTCGAGCGGCTCGAGGACGGCCAGCTGGCCGTCACCTCCCCGGCGCCCTCGGCGCTGGTGCCGGGCGGGTCCTACGAGCTCTTCGAGAAGATGCGGGCGTCCGTGGTCGTGCTCGGGATGCTGCTGGCCCGGTGCGGATCGGTGCGCATGCCGCTGCCGGGCGGCGACGACTTCGGGGACCGGCCCATCGACTTCCACCTCAACGGGTTGACCGCCATGGGTGCCCGGTTCGAGTCCTCGCACGGCGAGGTGCGGGGCACGGTCCCGGGCGGGCGCCTGGTCGGCACCCGGGTCGTGCTCGAGTACCCGAGCCACACGGCGACCGACAACCTGCTCATGGCGGGCGCGCTGGCCAAGGGGACGACGGTCATTGAGAACGCGGCCAAGGAGCCCGAGGTGAGCGACCTGGCCGCCATGCTGCGCTCCATGGGGGCGGAGGTGCGCGGGGCGGGGACGTCGCGCATCGAGATCGAGGGCACCGACGAGCTGCGCCCGGCGACGCACGCGGTCGTGCCCGACCGGGTGGTGGCGGCCACGTACGTCGCCGCGGTCGGTATGGCCGGGGGCGAGGTCACCATCGCCGACGCCCGGCCCGACCACATGGAGAACCTCCTGCGCAAGGTGGGCCAGATGGGCGTGGTGACCGAGCTCGGGCCCGACGGGTTGCGCGCCAGCGCGCCGCCGCGCGTGCACTCGGCCGACGTGGCCACCCTGCCCTACCCGGGGGTGGCCACCGACTACAGCCCGTTGCTCGTGGCCATGCTCACGGTGGCCGACGGGGTGGGCATCCTCACCGAGAACCTCTTCTCGGGCCGCTTCCGCTACGTCGAGGAACTGCGCCGCATGGGGGCCGACATCAGAACCGAGGGCCACCACGCCGTGGTGCGCGGGGTGCCGCGCCTGTCGGGCGCGCCCGTGCGGGCGCCCGACATCCGGGCCGGGGTGGCCCTGGTGCTGGCCGGGTCTGGTGGCCGAGGGCTCGACCGTGGTGAGCGGGGCCCACCACATCGACCGGGGCTACGAGGACCTGGCGGGGGCGCTGTCGTCGCTCGGCGCCTCGGTGACCCGCCCATGAGCGGCGCGCCGGTCGCGCCGCCGGCGCCGGAGCCTCCGGATCGGCGACCGATCCCGATTCGTTGCTGACCCGGGCCCGCCAGGGCGACCGGGTGGCGCTGGCCCGGCTGCTGTCGTACATCGAGCGCGGGGGCGCCACGGCGACGGCGGTGGCCCGGCGTGGCCTACCGGGGCGAGGTGCCCTACACGGTCGGGCTGACCGGCGCGCCCGGCGCGGGCAAGTCGACCCTGACCGACGGGCTCATCACCGCCGTGCGCGGCGGGTGGCCCGAACCGCTGGGCCAGGCGGTGCCCCAGGTGGCGGTGCTGGCCGTCGATCCGACCTCGCCGTTCAGCGGCGGGGCCATCCTGGGCGACCGGGTGCGCATGGGCCAGCACGCGCTGGACCCGACCGTCTTCATCCGCTCCATGGCCACCCGGGGCCATCTGGGCGGCCTCTCGCTGGCCGTGCCCGACGCCGTGCGCCTGCTCGGCGCGGCCGGCTTGGGCCTGGTCATCATCGAGACGGTGGGCGTGGGCCAGATGGAGGTCGACATCGCGTCGGCGGCCGACACCACGGCGGTGGTGGTGACGCCCGGGCTGGGGCGACTCCATGCAGGCCAACAAGGCGGGCCTGCTCGAGGTGGCCGACGTCTTCGTCATCAACAAGGCCGACCGCCCGGGCGTGCGCGAGGCGCGCCGCGACCTCGAGCAGATGCTCGACCTGTCGCGGCCGGGCTCCTGGCGACCCGAGATCGTGGAGACCACCGCCTCGACGGGCGAGGGCATCGACGCGCTGTGGGAAGCCGTGGCCCGGCACCGGACCCACCTGGAGACCTCGGGGGAGTTGGCGACCCGGCGGACGGAGCGTCTGGCCCAGGAGCTGCGCCGGGTGTTGCTGGCCCGCTCCGAGGCCCGCATCGCCGAGCTGGCGGCGGGCGAGGAGTTCGCCACCGCCGTCAAGGCGCTGGCGGCGGGGGAGCACGACCCCTACGAGGCGGCGGACCGCCTCCTCGGCCGAGTGAGGCCACCGCGTGCGCGGGCGAGTACGGTGCGGCCATGGCTGAGCCGTTCGTGACCCTGGAGCGGCGCGCCGACGGCGTGGCGCTGATCCGGCTGGACCGGCCCAAGGCCAATGCGCTGTCGGGCGAGGTCCTGGGCCAGCTGGCCGAGGTGGTCGAGGGCCTGGCCGCCGACCTGCCGGGTGCGGTGGTGCTCTGGGGCGGCCGGCGCATCTTCGCGGCCGGGGCGGACATCGCCGAGCTCGAGTCGGGCGTGGGCCCGCGGGCGGTCGGGGCGAACTTCGGGCGCGCGCTCGGCGCGCTGGCCTCGCTGCCCCGGGCCACCATCGCCGCCGTCAACGGGTTCGCCCTCGGGGGCGGGCTCGAGCTGGCCCTGGCCTGCGACTTCCGGGTCTGCGCCCACGACGCGCGGCTGGGCCTGCCCGAGATCCTCCTCGGCGTGATCCCGGGCGGCGGGGGGACCCAGCGCCTGCCCCGCCTGATCGGCTCGTCGCGGGCCAAGGAGCTCATCCTCTCGGGTCGCCAGGTGCGGGCCGACGAGGCGCTCGCCATCGGGCTGGTCAACCGGGCGGCCGAACCCGACGGCGTGCTCGATACCGCCCTGGCCTGGGCGGCCGAGCTGGCGGCGGGCCCCCTGGTGGCCCAGGGCCTGGCCAAGTCGGCGGTCGACGGCGGGCTGGAGCGTTCGCTGGCCGACGGCCTGGCCGTCGAGCTCGAGGCCTTCAGCGCCGTCTTCGAGACCGAGGACGCCCGCACGGGCCTGCGGTCGTTCGTCGAGCACGGCCCGGGCCGGGCCACCTTCGCGGGACGATGACGCCATGAGCTCACCTCCGATGCCGGTCAGCGGGAGCGAGCTGGCCTTCGATCCCTCGGCCCGCTGGTTCCAGCACGCGGTCTTCTACGAGGTGCTCATCCGCGGCTACTTCGACGCCAACAACGACGGCACCGGGGACCTGCGCGGCCTGCGCGAGAAGCTCGACTACATGGAGTGGCTGGGCGTCGACTGCATCTGGATGCTGCCCTTCTACCCGTCGCCCTTCCGCGACGGCGGCTACGACATCAGCGACTTCTTCAACGTCCATCCCGACTACGGGACGATCGGCGACCTGGTCGGCTTCCTGGAGGACGCCCACCGGCGCGGCATCCGGGTCATCGCCGACCTCGTCATGAACCACACCAGCGACCAGCACCCGTGGTTCATCGAGTCGCGCTCGTCGCGCGACAACGCCAAGGCCGACTGGTACGTGTGGAACGACGACGACCAGAAGTGGCCGGACGCCCGCGTCGTCTTCACCGACGTGGAGCGCTCGAACTGGACGTGGGACGACACCCGCCAGCAGTACTACTGGCATCGCTTCTACCACCACCAGCCCGACCTCAACTACGACAACCCCGAAGTGGCCGACACCATGATCGACCTGGTGCGCTTCTGGCTCGACCTGGGTTTCGACGGGTTCCGGCTCGACGCCGTGCCCTACCTGTACCAGCGCGACGGCACCTCGGGCGAGCACCTGCCCGAGACGCACACGTTCATCAAGCGCATCCGCAAGCAGATCGAGGCCGACTACCCGGGACGCATCCTGCTGGCCGAGGCCAACGGCTGGCCCAGCGACGTGGCCGACTATTTCGGCGACGGCGACGAGTGCCACCTGTGCTTCCACTTCCCGCTCATGCCCCGCCTCTTCATGGCGGTGCGGCGCGAGCAGCGCTACCCGATCACCGAGATCCTGGCCCAGACGCCCGCCATCGACGACGCCTGCCAGTGGGCCATCTTCTTGCGCAACCACGACGAGCTCACGCTCGAGACGGTGAGCGAGGAGGAGCGTGACTACCTCATCGCCGAGTACGCCAAGGACCCGCGGATGAAGCGGCACATGGGCATCGGGCGCCGCCTGGCCCCGCTGCTCGACAACGACCGGCGCACGGCCGAGCTTCTCTACGCGCTGATCCTGTCGCTGCCGGGCAGCCCCGTCATCTACTACGGCGACGAACTGCTCATGGGGGACAACATCTACCTCGGTGACCGCGACTCGGTGCGCACGCCGATGCAGTGGTCGCCCGACCGCAACGGCGGGTTCTCGCAGGCCGACTTCGCCCAGCTCTACCTGCCGCCGCTGATGGACCCGGTCTACGGGTTCAGCGCCCTCAACGCCGAGGCGCAGCTGCGGAACCAGGGCTCCTTCCTGCACTGGCTGCGGCGCATGCTCCAGGAGCGGCGGGCCCTCCCGGTCATGGGGGTGGGGGCGATGGAGGTCCTGCCCTGCGCCAACCCGTCGGTGCTGGCCTACGTGCGCTCGGGCGACGTGGCCGACATCCTGACCACGGCGGTGCCCGCGGCGAACGCAACGGTGCGCTCGTCGCCCGACGGCGATGCTCGACTGGGGCCGTGCCCCCGTGCTGGCCCGGACGGTGCCGCGGGGCAACGAGAGCGAGGACGACGAGGTCGTCCACCGCCACCAGGCCGTCCTGTGCGTGCACAATCTGAGCCGCTTCGCCCAGCCGGCGGAGCTGGCCCTGGCCAAGTGGGCCGGTTCCACTCCCTACGAGGTGCTCGGTCGCGTACCCTTCCCCGTCATCAGCGAAGAGCCCTACACCATCACCCTGCCGCCCTACGGCTTCCTCTGGTTCGACCTCGTCCCCGAAGACAGGCTCGACGGGCCGTGAGCGCCGGGCGCGACGACGGGTCTGCGCAGCCTGGCCGAGACCTGGCTGGGGCTGCACGGGGTCGTCGCGCCGGAGCGGGTGGAGATCGTGCGGGAGCGGGTGCTGCGCCCCGGGCGCCCCGGCCTGCTCGACGTGGTGGCCCGGGTCGACGGCCGCCTGGCCCACTTCGTCGTCGGGCTGCGCAGCGTGGCCGACGAGCCCCACTTCCTGCGCCCGGGCGAGGAGTGCGCCCTGGGCCTGCTGGACGAGGAGGAGGGGTTGGCCGTCTGCACCGACGCGCTGCGCGACGCCCAGCTGGCCCCGCTGCTCCTGGCCACCATCCGCCAGGTCACGCCGCGCCCGGGTCCGGTGGGCGTCGTGCGCGACGACGAGGACGCCGTGGTGCTCGACTGCGGCGACCGGGGCGACCTCATGGTCTTCCCCTGGCTCGACGAGCGGCCCCGGGCCGACGTCGAGCTGATGGTGGCGCTCGAGGCGGCGGGCTTCAACCATGTGGCGGCGCCGCTGGTGCGCTGGGTCGAGGACGGGCGAGACCTGGGCGTGGTGCTCGAGCCGCTGGCCGACCGCTCGGGCGGATGGGCGCTGGCCCTGACCTCGCTGCGCGACTTCTACGCGGCGGGCGGTTCCCCGGAGGCGGCGGGCGGCGACTTCGGGGACGAGGCCCGGGCGCTCGGCACCATGACGGCGCGCATGCACCTCGCCCTCGACCGGGTCTACCTGCGCCACCCCGAGCCCGTGGTCGACTGGGTGGACGAGGCCGAGGCGGTCATCGCGGCGGCCGATCCGACGCTGCTCGACGCACCCGGCGTGGCCGACCTGGTCAAGTGGATCCGCGAGTCGGACTGCCGGCTGCCGGTCATCCGGACCCACGGGGACTTCCACCTGGGCCGCACGGCGCGCACCGACCAGGGTTGGGTGGTGTGCGACTGCGCCCCCGGCGGCGTGCTCTGGGGCGAGAGCACGCCCGGCCGGCGCACCCCCTTGGGCGACGTGGCCGACCTGCTGTGGTCGATGCACCAGGCCGGAGCGGCGGCAGCAGCCGAGCGGGACCCGACGGGACGGCTGGGCCTGGCCGCGCTCGGGCAGGCCTGGGAGACGCGCAACCGCCGGGCCTTCGTGACCGGCTACCTGAACACGCCGGGGATCTCGGGGCTGGTCGGGCCCGACCGGGACCTGGTCCGGCGCCTGGTCTCGTTCCTCGAGTTGGCCCGCTCGGTGCGCTGAGCGGCGGGCGTCTCGGCTCAGACGAGGGCGTTGACCTGGAGGGTCTCGGCGGCCTCTTCGGGAGAGATCACGTTGATCGCCACGCCGGTGCCCAGTTCGAAGCCGGCGGCGGTCGTCGCCTTGGGCCAGACGTGGGCGTGCCAGTGATAGGGCTCGCCCACCCGGTAGGGGGCGGAGTGGAAGACGACGTTGTAGGCCACGTCGCCCACGGTCTCGCCCAGCTGGAGCAAGGTGCGGCGCAATGCCTCGCCCACCGCGATCAGGTCCTCGGTGGGGCTGCGGTGCAGGTGCGGATTGTGCTCGCGCGGCATCACCAGCATTTCGTAGGGCAGTGAGCTCCAGAACGGGCAGACCACCACGACGCGATCGTTGGAGTAGATGAGGCGCTGGCCGCTGTCCTCCTCGGCCTCGATGGTCGTGCACAGGAGGCACGAACCCACGAAGCGGGCGAAGCGGGCCTGCTCCTCGGCCAGCTCGCGGGAATGAAGGACATGCCGAGGAGCTGCCCGTGCGGGTGCTCCAGCGAGGCCCCGGCCTCGCGGCCCGAGTTGACGATGGCCTGGGTGTAGCGCAGGTTTGGTTGCGAGGCGTGCTCCTCGAGGCGGTCCCGCAGCGCCGCCATGACCAACTCGACCTGTTCCTGGCTGAGCTGGCCCAGGGTGAGGTCGTGTTCGGGCGAGAAGATCAGGATCTCGTGGATGCCCCCGGCCGAGGCCTGGGTGAAGACGGGACCGCGGTTGGCCACCACGAAGGGCTCGTCACCCTCGAAGGCGGGGTAGAGGTTCGGCACGACGCGGACGAGCCAGCTGCCCGTCGGTCCGTAGGTCTCGAGCGCAGGCGGGGTGTCCTCCTCGTTGCCGGGGCAAAAGGGGCACGGCCGGTCCAAACCGTCGGGCGTGTGGGAGCGGGTGACGAAGGAGTAGGGCCGTTCGGCGCGGCCGGGGCTGACCACCACCCAGCGACCGGACAGGGGGTCGAGACGGAGCTGGTTCATCGGTGCGCTCTCAGCGGTGGTTCCGCCATAATTCGTGGTCGCTTCATCATTCCCTCCGCCCTTTACGGTACAGGGTTCGCCGGCCGAAATGACGCCACGGTCACCAAGGCGTCACCATCGGTGGACGGCCCATGGGCGAACATGTCGGCATGCACCACCAGCCCGACGGCGCGGCGTTCGACATCGTGCTCCTGCTCCACGTGGTGTGTGTGGTGGCGGGCCTCGTCACCACCGTGACGGCGGCCACCACGGCGGCCCGGCTCCGACGCCTCGTCGCCGTCTCCGCCCCGTTGCCCGAACCCGTCCGGCGTTACTTCCGCCCCGGCGTCAACTGGGCCGGGCGCGCCATCTGGGGGATCCCGGTCTTCGGGTTCGCTCTCCTCGCCCTGAGCCAGGGGGCCTACGACCTGCGGGACGGCTGGGTCATGGGTGGGCTGGCCATCTTCGTCGTCGTGGCGTTGCTGGCCGAGGGCGTGCTCTGGCCTGCGGAGCGCCGGGTCCAGGCCGGCCTGGTGCCCGGGGCCGACTCCGGTGCCCGACGCGGCAGCGATCGGGCGCGAGGCCACCGTGATGGTGCGGGCGGCCAGCGCGGCGCTCGTCCTTCTGCTGCTCGGCACGGTGCTGATGATCGCCCAGCCCTGACGCGGCGAACGACGCGACCGGTGGGTCGCGTCGTCCGGTCAGGGGTGGACAGGTGCCCGGCCGTTGCGGACCGGGCACCTGTCCGGAGAAATCAGTTGCAGCCGCCGCCGCCCTTGGGCCCGGTGCTGCCCCCGCCGGTGCCGCTGCCGCCAGAGCCGCTACCTCCTCCACCACCGCCCCCGCTCCCACCGGAGCCGCAGCGGATGGAGACGCTGCCCGAGGTGCTCGAGGCGGCGTAGTCGCCGTTGCCGGCGTAGGAGACGGTCACGGCGACCGAGCCGGACACCTGGTTGACGTCGGAGATGGTGCATGACGCCGCGCCCGACGAGGTGGTCGTGGCGGTGCAGCTCTGGGCCGAGTGCCCCGTCCCCAGCGTCATGGTGACGGTCTGGCCGCTCAGAGCGGTGCCGCTGCTGGTGAGCTCGGACGACAGGGTGATCGACTGGCCGGGCGTGGCCGAGGTCGGACCGGTGTAACTGAGGTTGGTCGGCGCCCCGTTGACCACGACGTGGTTGGAGCCGCTGCTGGCCACCAGCACGGGTGAGGTTGCCGTGTTGCCGGCGAACGAACCGGTCAGGGTGTAGGTCCCCGCGCTCTCGTTCGGCGTGATGGCGCAGGAGGCCTTGCCCGTGCTGGACGTGGTGGCGGTGCACGACTGGCTGCCGTTGAGGGTCAGCGTGATCGTCTGGCCGCTGATCGGATACCCGTTGACCGCGTTGGTCAGGGTCCCGGTCACCGTCGTGCTCTGGCCGTAGGTACCCGTGGCCGCGCTCACCGAGAGCGAGGTCGGGGTGCTCACGGTCACGGAGACCGACGTGGACGACGACGAGTAGTCGGTGTTGCCGCCGTAGGTCACGGTCACCGGCAGCGGGCTGGCGTTCTGGTTGAAGTTGCAGATGCTGCAACTCACGCTCCCGGCCGAGTTCGTCGTGCCGCTGCACCTCTGGGCCGAGCTGCCCGTGCCGACGGTGAAGGTGACGGTCTGTCCACCGATGGGCGTCCCGCCCGCCGTCGTGAGCGTGGCCGACAGGGTCGGCGTGTGCCCGCTGGTCACCGAGGTGCTGCCGGTGTAGGTGAGGGTGGTGGGCGCCTTGTTCTCGGTGAAGGTGTTGGAGCCGGTGCTCGCCAGCAGCACGGGCACCGTGGTGGTGTCGCCGCTGAAGGAGCCGCTCACGGTGTAGGACCCGGCCGGTTCGGTCGGGGTGACCGTGCAGGTGGCGACGCCCGAGGCGTTCGTCGTACCCGTGCAGGACTGCGTCCCGTTCACCTTGAGGGTCACCGTCTCACCGGGCACCGGTGTGTTGGTGTAGTTGTTGACCAGCGTTCCGGTGAGGGTGACGGGCGTGCCGTACGTGCCGGTCACCGGAGCCACCGTCAGCGTGGTTGAGACCTGGGACGGGCCGACCTGCACGCTGCCGGTCACGGTGGAGCTGGCGTAGTAGGTGTTGCCGCCGTACGTCGCCGTGACAGGCGTCGGGCCGACCGGCTGGTTGACCGCGCTCACCGGGCAGCTCACGTTGCCGTTGCTGTCCGTGGTGCCCGAGCACGTCTGGGCGGAGCCGCCCGAGCCGAGGGTGAGCGTCACCGGCTGGCCGGACAGCGGCGTGCCGTTGGTGGTCAGGTTGCCCGACAGCGTGATGGGCTGCCCGTTGGTGGTGGAAGTCGGACCGGTGTACGTGATGCTGGTGTTGGCCGGGGTCACCGTGAAGGTGCCCGTGTTCGTGCTGCCGGTCAACGGCACCGGCTGGTTGGCGTCGCCGGTGAAGCTGCCCGAGACCGGATAGCTGCCCGAGGGCTCGGTCGGGCGTAATGGTGCACGTGGCGGTGCCCGTCGCATCGGTCGTCGCCGTGCAGGTCTGCGTGCCCACGGTGAAGACGACGGGCTCGCCGGACACCGGCAGGCCGGTGTTGGCATCGGTCAGCACGCCCGAGACCGGGGTCGGCGAGTTGTAGGCACCGGTGGTCGAGTTGACGGTGAGCGTGGTGGGCTCGGTGATCGTCATGGTGCTCGTGGCGCTCGACGAGGTGTCGTAGGAGTCGCCGCTGAACGTGGCGTTGATGGGTTCGGTGCCGCTCGGTTGGTTGACCGCACTAACGGTGCAGCTCACGTTCCCACTGTCGTCGGACGTGGCGCTGCAGGACTGCTCGCTCGTGCCCGAGCCGATCGAGATGGTGACCACCTTGGTGGGCAACGGGGTGCCGGCGCTCGGCGTGTCGGTGGTGAGGTTGGCCGTCAAGGTCACCGGCTGGCCGTTCACGCCTGCCGTCGGACCGGTATAGGTCAAGGTGCTGTTGTCGGGATTGACGGTGAACGTGCTGGACGAGCTGTCGGAGCCCTCGGGAGTCGACGTCGAGGTATCGCCCGGAAAAGAGGCGGTCAACGTGTAGGAGTTCGACGGTTCGGACGGGGTGATGACGCAGGAGGCCTCGCCCTCGTCGTTCGTGGTGGCGGTGCACGACTCGGATCCGTTGAGGGTGAAGGTCACGGGCTCGTTGCCCACCGGTGCACCCGTCGTGGAGTCCGTGAGGACGCCCGACACCGGGGTGGGCGAGGAGAAGTCGCCGGTGACCGGGTTGATGGTGAGCGTGGTGGGCGACGTCGTCGGGGCGCTCGGTTGCGTGGCCGCGGTGAGCATGTCGTCGACGGAGAGACCGAAGAGAAGGCCCGAGTTGGTGGAGATGGTCTGCATGACCGCCCCGGTGTCCAGGTTGATCTGCCAGATGTCCCCCGTGTTCGGTCGCCCGTCCAGAAGGACGTGCCACTGGGATCGACCGCGATGGCGAACAGCCCATCTGCGCATCCGCTGAGCGAGGAGCAGGGGTAGGTCTGAATCACGTTCCCGTTCTGGTCGAGGAGGTAGTCGGCGCTCGAGTCGGCCACGAGCACGTCGCCGTTCTGCAGGATCCGGAGTTGGAAGGCCTTGTCCGGGAGCGGCGCCTGGTTGAAGGTCGGCCCCTGGGTGTTCGTGCACTTGTTGTACTGCAGGATGTCAGTGCTCTCGGTCGTGTAGTCGAAGGTGCACTCGTCTGCCGCCAAATCGATCCAGTCGTCACCGAAGAGCTCGGTCTGCAGCGGTCCGATGTCGGGGAGCCGTTGACCGGTGGGCGAGAACTCCGCGATGTAGGGCGTGGACTGCTGCCCGACGTAGAGGTCGCCCTGGTTGTCGAAGACGAGCGACAGCGGGTTGTCGAGGCCGGTCGCGAACTGGCCGAGCGGCGTGCCGTCGGGTGCGAACTCGCTGATGTCACCGTTGAGGTCGTCGGTCACGTAGAAGTTGCCGCTGGCGTCGAAGGCACTTCCCGTCGTGTAGGGCTCGTTGGTGTCGTCGGTCAGCGTGTTGACCAGGTCCCCGGAGTTCGGGTCGTAGACGTTGACCTGCGAGAAACCCACCGACGCGAACACCTGACCGGAAGCCGAAACCGTGTCGGCGCCGGCCTTCTTGGGCGAAGAGATGAGCGTGCCCACGCAGGCGAGAACGAGGGCGGCGGTCACGAGAAGCGTAATCCGTCGCCCCAGCGTGCGGAAGAATTCGGGCGAGGCAGCAACCGTGCCGCTCTGGTCTCCCGAAGAATGTGCCATGGTCAGTCTCATACGCCCCCTCGCGTCGCACGGCTCCCCAGAGGCCGTGTCTCGGTTCGCATGTCCCCGTCGACAATGCGGTGGCGCGGTGGGCGCGCGGCCCTGACCACCCGGTGTCGATTCGTCGCAGAGGACGTACAGCTCGACTGCGAATATGACCCGAACGCGTCAGCGCCGGAAGGGACAAAAGGACTAGCGCGCTCCTAGGCGGAGGTGGCGCGGCGCAGAATTGCTTCGGCGTTGTCGTCGTCGCCGGCGCGCACGAGGGCAGGCAGGTCGCCGTCGAGCAGCGCGGCCCAGTCGACGCTTTCGCTGGACCTTCCCTCGTCACGCAGCCGCTGTCTCGCCTCGGAGAGCAGGTGGGCCAGCGCGTCGAGCCTGTTCCCGCACGACGCGGCGAGCTGGTTCCTCAGCCAGGAGGCCAGCGCAGGGCTCAGCCCCCCTGTCGACACCGCGATGGTGACCGCCCCGTCGCGGTGGACCGCCGGCAGGATGAACGAGCAGTGTGCCGGGTCGTCGGCACTGTTCACCCACACCCCGGCGGCGTCGGCCTCGTCCGCCACCGCACCGTCGACCGCCGGGTCGCCCGTCGCCGTGATGACGAGCCGGAAGCCGGCGACGTCGCCGACCCGGTAGGCCCGGGCCTCGAGCGTGGCCAACGAGGTGGCCAGGGCGCGCATCTCCGCACCGACGTCGGGGGCGATCACGCTCACCCGGGCCCCGCAGGCGAGCAGGCCCCGCACCTTGCGCGCCGCGACCGGCCCGGCGCCGACCACGAGGCAGGGTCGGTTCTCCAGATGGAGCGAGACGGGGTAGTAGGAAGGCGTGCCTGCGGGCGCGTCAGTCATGGAGCCGGGGTGGCCCGACCATGCCCGCCGCGATGGTGGCGAAGCTGAGCTCGTCGATCAGGACGAAGCTGCCGGTGATGCGGTCGGACACGTAGGGATCGACCGCAAGCGGTGTGGCCGTGCGCAGCGTGACCACACCGATCTCGTTCTCGTGCACCTCGGTCGCCTCGGTCACCCGCAGCTCGTTCACGTCGAAGGTTCCGCTGATCCGTTCGACGACGACAGGGGTGACCCGGGTCGTGTGCTTGAGCCGCAGCCGATCGCCGGCCTGGAGCGGCCGCTCGCCGAACCAGCAGACGGTGGCCTCGAATTCCTCGGTGACCTCGGGCGCGCACTCCGCCGCGGCGATCAGGTCACCACGCGAGACGTCGAGGTGGTCGGCCAGCTTGAGGGAGATGGACTGGCCCACCTCCGCTCGTTGCAGCGGGCCGTCGGCCGTTTCGAGCGCCCGCACGGTGGTCCGCGCCCCCTGGGGCAGGACGACGACCTGGTCGCCGACGCGGAAGGGCCCGCCGTTCACCATCCCGGCGTAGGTCCGTCCACCTCCGGGCTGGCGCAGCACCCACTGCACCGGGAGGCGGGCGCCGCTGCCGTGACCGACCCCGTGCTGGGCGGCCCAGCCGCCGGCGCTGGCCGACTCCAGGGCGTCGAGGACGGTGGGCCCGTCGTACCAGGGGGCGGCGTCGGAACGCTCCACCACGTTGTCACCGTTGAGCGCCGAGATGGGGATCACGGTGCACGAGGAGATGCCGAGGCGGTGGGCGAGCGACTCCATGTCGTCGACGATGCGCTGATAGGCGGAGCGATCCCACTCGACGAGGTCCATCTTGTTGGCGCAGACGACGAGCTGGTCGACGCCGAGGAGTGCGGCGATGCAGATGTGCCGGCGCGACTGCTCGCGCAGACCGGCGGTGGCGTCGACGAGGACGAGGGCCAGGTCGGCCGTCGAGGCCCCCGTGGCCATGTTGCGGGTGTACTGGACGTGACCCGGGCAGTCGGCGATGACGAATTTGCGATGGGGGGTGGCGGCGTAGCGATAGGCCACGTCGATGGTGATGCCCTGTTCGCGCTCGGCCCGCAGGCCGTCGGTGACGAAGGAAAGGTCGACCTCGCCGAGGCCGCGGTTCTCGCTCGCCGTCTCAATGGCGGTCAGCTGGTCGTCGAGGAGCTGGCGGGTGTCGAAGAGAAGCCGGCCGATGAGCGTGCTCTTGCCGTCGTCCACCGACCCGATGGTGGCGAAGCGCAGGAGGTCCATGGTGTCCGCGCCCAGCTCGGCGCCGCCGGCCGGCGGCGCGCCGGGCAGGGTGGTCATGGGTCTAGAAATAGCCCTCGCGCTTGCGGTCCTCCATCGCGGTCTCCGAGAAGCGGTCGTCGGCCCTGGTGGCCCCCCGCTCCGAGATGCGCGAACCGGCGACCTCACGGATGATCTCCTCGACCGACTCCGCGCTCGAGCGCACCGCTCCGGTGCAGGTGGCGTCGCCCACCGTGCGGAAGCGCACGGTTTCCTTGCGGACCTCCTCGGCTCCCCGCGGGGACACCCACTCGCTCAGTGCCAGCAACATGCCGTCGCGCTCGACCACCTCGCGCTCGTGCGCGTAGTAGATCGACGGCAGCTCGATGCGCTCCCGCCGGATGTACTGCCAGATGTCGAGCTCGGTCCAGTCCGAGAGCGGGAAGGCGCGCAGGTGCTCGCCGGGACGCACGGTGCCTTGGTAGAGCTGCCAGAGCTCGGGGCGCTGGCGCTTGGGGTCCCACTGCCCGAAGGAGTCGCGGAAGGAGAGCACCCGCTCCTTGGCCCGGGCCTTGTCCTCGTCCCGGCGGGCACCGCCGAAGGCGGCATCGAACCCGTAGGCGTTGATGGCGTCGAGCAGGGTGGTCGTCTGGAGTCGGTTGCGCATGCCACCGGGGCCCGGATCCGCCACCCGGCCCTGTTCGATCGATTCCTGGACGCTGGCCACGATCAGCTTGGCCCCGACCGCCTCCACCTGGGCGTCCCGGTAGGAGAGGACCTCGGAGAAGTTGTGACCCGTGTCGACGTGCATGACCGGGAAGGGGATCCGTCCCGGGGCGAACGCCTTGGCCGCGAGGTGGAGCAGCACGGCCGAGTCCTTGCCACCGCTAAAAAGGAGGACGGGACGCTCCGACTCGGCCGCCACCTCCCGGATGATGAAGATGCCCAGGGACTCGAGCAGATCGAGGTGGCCGAGCGGGTGTTCGACCGGCCTGACCAGGGGCGTCACCGATGCGCCGCTTCTCGGAGCGGTAGGGGTGGCGCCGGGTTGGGCTGGGCGGAGGGCGGCAGCGGTGTCCATGGGACCTCTCGATTTATGACCTGTTTGGTCATATATACTAACGCTCGTATTCGGACGTGCGTCAAGCGGCCGGCGACGGGCCACCGGAGCCCAATCGCCACAAATCGCCCCATTGGGAAGGTGAGATCGGTGACGGAGACCAGAGTGAGGGACCAGCTGTGGACGGCCGAGGAGCTGGCTGAGGTCAGCGAGGAATTCGAGACGGCCGCGGCCAGCTCGATCATCCGCTGGGCGGCCGAGAATTTCGGCGAATCCCTGGTCCTGGCGGCCTCCTTCGAGGACGTCGTGCTGATTGACCTGGCGACGAGGATCATGCCGGACATCGAGGTCGTCTTCCTCGACACCGAGGCGCACTTCCCCGAGACGCTGGCCTTCGTCGGGCAGGTCCGGGACCGCTACAACTTGAACCTCACCGTCACCAAGCCCGGTCCCGAGGCGGCGGCGCACCCCTGCGGGAGCGAGAACTGCTGCCAGTTCCGCAAGGTCGAGCCGTTGCGCCGGGCCGTGGCCGGCAAGGCTGCCTGGCTGACCGGCGTGAAGCGCTCGGATGGACCGACGCGGGCGGACGCCCCCGTCGTGGGCTGGGATGCCTCGTTTGGCCTGGTCAAGGTGAACCCGCTCGCCACCTGGAGCGATGCCGACATCAGTTCGTACCTGGGCGACCACAACCTGCCCGAGCACCCGCTGGTCCCCCGGGGGTACCTCTCCATCGGCTGCGCCCCCACCACCCGCCCCGTGGTCGCGGGCGAGGACTCGCGGGCAGGGCGCTGGGCCGGGCTCGACAAATCCGAGTGTGGCCTGCACGTCTAGTGCCGCGTGACCTCGACAATCCCTATGGCATGGAGTTCCGCGGCCGGCGCGACCGCGGCCTCAAATTCGTCCGCCCTTACCGCAACATCGGCGAGCTCAACCCGACCGAGCAACTGAAGCTGCAGCGCCATCCCTTCGAGGTGGCCCAGGCGGTCATCGAGACCTACTCCAAGCAGGGTGCCGCGTCGATCAACGCCGTGCCCGGCGAGATGGAGCGGATGAAGTGGGTCGGCATGTACCCGCAGCGTCAGGGCGGCGACGCCTTCATGATGCGCATCAAGGTCCCGGGCGGGGTCATGACATCCGCTCAGGTGCGCGAGGTGGGCGTGGCGGCCGATGCCTTCGCGGAGGGGCCCGACGACAGCCCCGTGTTCGGGAACCGCTACGCCGACCTGACCACGCGCCAGGACATTCAGCTGCACTGGATCCGGATCGCCGACGTGCCTCGCATCTGGCAGCGGTTCTGGGAGGTCGGGCTGACCACCGTCCAGGCCTGTGGTGACTCGGCGCGCAACGTCTGCTCCTGCCCGGTTTCGGGGATCGACAGGGACGAAGTGGTCCACGCCTTCCCCGTGGCCCAGGCCATCTCCGCCTTCTTCACCGGCAACCGGGAGTACGCCAACCTGCCGCGGAAGTTCAAGATCGCGGTGACCGGCTGCACCGAGGACTGCGCCCGGGTCGAGATCAACGACATCGGCCTCTGGCCGGCGGAGCGGGCAGACGGCACCGTCGGTTTCAACGTGCTCATCGGCGGCGGCCTCTCCGACGGTGAGCGGATGGCCTCCGACATCGACCTCTTCATCGGGCCCGACCAGGCCGTCGAGTTGAGCCGCGGCGTGGCCCAGCTGTTCGGCGAGTTGGGCAACCGTGAGAACCGCGGGCTGGCCCGCATGCGCTACCTGGCCCAGGAACTCGGGCCGGAGGGATTCCGCGCCGCCCTCGACGAGCGCACGAGATTCGCCTTCGAACCGGCCGGCCGCGAGCTGACCAGCCGCTACCGCGGGGACCACGTCGGTGTCCACCCACAGAAGCAGGACGGCCTGGTCTACGTCGGGTGCTCGGTGCCGGTGGGCCGGATGCACGGCATAGAGCTGATTGAGCTGGCCCGCCTGGCCGAGACCTACGGCGACGGCGACGTGCGGATCGGGACCGATCAGAACTTCGTGATTTCGGGAGTCCCCGAGGACCGGGTCGACGATCTCCTGGCCGAAGGACTGCTGCAGACCTACTCGCCGTTCCCGGGCCCCTTCGAGCGGGGTGTCGTCGCCTGTACAGGCTCGGAATTCTGCCGCTTCGCGGTGGTCGAGACCAAGGAGCGCGCCGTCAAGTGGGCCCGGGCGCTCGATGCGCAGCTCCCCGAGGGTGACCAGCGTGACGCCGGCGTGATCCGCATGCACTTCTCGGGCTGTTCGGCCTCCTGCGCCCAACCCCAGATCGCCGACATCGGCTTCCGCGGTGACATCGCCCACGTGGACGAGCACATCGAGGAGGCGGTGGACATCGGACTCGGGGGTTCGCTCGGGCCCGACGCCGCGTTCATCGACTGGGTCACCGGCGCCATGCCGGTCGACCGGGTGCCGGACGCACTGGCCCGCGTCGTCGGGCGCTACCGCGATGAGCACCGTCCGGGCGAGGCCTTCTACCAGTGGGCCCGCCGCAGCAGCCCCGATGACCTCCGGCTGGCGCTGCAAGGCGCGGTCGAGGCGGTGGCACCGTGAAGCGCTACCGCCTGCGCGAGCAGATGAACGGCATTGAGGAGCCACCCGGGAAGGTGTGGTTCTGGGAGCTCGAGGCGGGCGTCATCGACGCCGGCCGCTGCATTCAGTGCGGGACCTGCGTGGCGGTGTGCCCGTCGAACTCCATCGGTATCGACGAGGACACGGATCTGCCCGAGCTGGTCAAGATGTGCACCGGCTGCTCCCTGTGCTGGGACTTCTGCCCGCGTGGCGGGCTCCGTTACGAGGCGCTGTGGCCGCCCTCGACGGTGACCGGGGACGAGGACGCCGATGTGGTGGCGGCACAGGTCCGCTCCGACTCGGCTGACACGTACTGGAAGATCAGCGGCGGCCCCCCCGCCGACGGTCTGGGCGCGGTGGTCGAGAGCTATGCGGTCCGGGCCAGCGCGCAGATCGACGACGTCCAGGACGGCGGCGCCGTGAGCGCGCTCCTCATCGGGCTCTTGGCGGCCGGGGAGATCGACGGTGCGCTGGTGTCCAAGCCGAGCGCCGACCCGGACGAGCAGTGGAAGGGCGTCGCCACCATCGCCACCACGGCGGACCAGATCCGCGCCGCGTCGGGAAGCTTCTACAACCAAACGATGGCGCTGGCCGAACTGGACCTCTCGAAGTACTCGCTTCCGGCGAAGCCGCGCATCGCCGTGGTGGGCACGCCGTGCGAGGTGCAGGGCTTGCGAGCCATGCAGGCCCGGCGCTGGCCCACCGGCGCCCACCGGGTCGACGCCGTCGTGCTCTCGATCGCTCTCATGTGCACCAAGAACTTCGACTACGAGGCGCTCACCCTGCGCGAGCTCCAGGAGAAGCGGGGGGTCGACCTCGATCGCGTCTCGAAGATGGACGTCATCCGCGGTCGGATGATCGTGGAGTACCGCGACGGTGAGCTGGCGATCGACGAACCGGTCAAGGACTTCCACGGCGCGGCGCTGAAAGGCTGCGACGAGTGCGCCGACTTCCTCGGGCGGTCGGCCGACATCTCGGTCGGCAGCGTGGGGTCGATGACCGGATGGACCAGCGTGCTCGTGCGCACCGAGCGCGGGCGGCTCGCCTTCCAGGCGGCCCGTTCGAAGCTCGACGTGCGCGGGCTGGACGATCCGGCCGCGCTGCTTCGCTTGGACGCGCTTGACAAGAAAATTGCCGACCGATCCCTGCAGCGAAAGCTCGACCCGGATGCGCCGCTCTTCATCGACTTCGAGGAGCACGTGCGGGCCTACGAGGGGACGGATCGCCAGCCGGTCTACATCCGCCGATGACCGCCACCGCGGCTCCCGTGTTGCACATCCCCGAAGAGCCGACGCTGCGGGCCGAGGTTTGGCTCTCGGCCGTGCTCGAGGGCGCCGCGCTGGGTGACGTCCTGGAGGGTGACGATGGCGTGGTCGACTGGCTCTGGTCTCGCTGGCGCAGCTTGGCCTCGGTGGGGATGACCCGCGACGACCTGGCCCTGGTGGTCACGAACTACCAACGCGAGATCTGGCTTTGGCTGGCGGGGGAGCGCACGTGGGCCCAGAGCTGTTCGGGCCTGATCGGACGCATCACCCGGCGCCTCGGCGAGAACGCCGGGGCGTGAGCGGGGGAGCCTCGACCCCTCCGGGCTTCCCCGTCCTCCAGCTCAGCGGCGTCACGGTCCGGCGCGACGGGATCCCCATCCTGGCCGACGTGGACTGGCGCCTGTGCGCTGGGGAGCGCTGGGTGGTTCTCGGGCCGAACGGCTCGGGCAAGACCACCCTGCTCCAGGTGGCCGCGGCCCGGCTCTGGCCCACGGCCGGGACGGTGGAGATCCTCGGGCAGCGGCTGGGGCAGGTCGATGTGCGCACCATGCGTCCGCGGGTGGCCCTGGTCAGTGGCTCGGTCACCCGCCAGCTCCGCGCCGACGTCACGGCGCGTGAGGTCGTGGCCAGCGGGCGCCACGGTGCACTCGAAACCTGGTGGAACACGTATACGAGTGACGACTGGGAGCGGGCGCACCGTCTGCTTGCCGCGGCGGCGTGGCGGACCTGGGGGAGCGATCGTTCGGCGTCATCTCCGAGGGCGAGCGCCAACAAGTGCTCCTGGCTCGGGCGTTGATGAGCGATCCCGAGATGATCCTGCTGGACGAACCCTTCGCCGGGCTGGACTTCGGTGCCCGCGAACGCCTGCTGATGCAGCTGGCCGCGCTGGCCGCCGATCCGACCAGTCCGCCGCTGGTCCTGGTCACGCACCATTGCGAGGAGATCCCGCCTGGCTTCACCCACGCGGGGCTGGTGTCGGAGGGTCGCCTGATGGCGACGGGAGCACTCGACGAAGTCATCACCTCCGAGAACGTCTCGGCCTGCTTCGCCATCCCGGTCACGGTCGGTTGCACCGAGGGCAGGTGGTGGGGTCGCGCGCTCTGAACGCGCGAGAGCCCTCTTGATTCACCCGCGCGTCATTGGTACAAACGGAGGCAGCGGAGGAGTGTCGATGAGGTCGGCGCTGTGCATCTCCCCCACCATCCACCACTTAGAAAGAGCCTTTTATTAGGCTTTTTGCTCGTCGGAGAAGGTAGGTCAGTCGGGGGAGTGACGATTTTGATCCTGCTAGTGCTCGTGGTGCTGCTTTGGTTGGCGGTGCTGGCTCCGAGCGCATGGCGTCGCTTCTCAGAGCGCCAGGGCGTCGGCTCCATCGACCACTTCCACCATGAGTTGCAGCTCCTCGAGCACGCGGGGCCGAAGATGGTGTCTCCCGCATACCGCCTGCACACAGCGACGCCCGGCGGTGGCGTTGACGAGGCCGCACTACCCGCGGTCGATACCTCGCGACCGAAGCTGGTCCTGCTCCGTCCGACCGACGACGAGGCATCGGCAGACGTCGACGACAGCGAAGGGGTGCACTACGAGCGGGTCGGCGTGCTCGACCGTCCGGAACCGGTCTGCCTCCCCGAGGTGAGCGCCGACCTCTCCCACTTCCGGCGTGAGCAGGCACGCAATCGGTGCACCGTGCTCTTGCGCTGCCTCACCGGGGTCGCCATCTCGACGGGATTGATCGGCATCTTTCCGGGCATGCATGTGGCCTGGATCTTCACCGGTCTGAGTGGCGTGGCCGCCCTGACCCTGGTGGGCCTCATCGGGTACGCCAAGGAATTGGAGGTCCAGCAGGAGCGTCAGCGCGCCCGCCGGGCCGAGTCTCGGCGCTTCGCCGACCCCGCTGCTTTCGACCCTGAGGGCGAGTGGGACGACGAGCGCTATCAGCGGCGCCGCGTCGCCGAGGGCTGAGCCAGGCATCTGTCGGGTCCGCTCCTGAGCGCCGCCCGGCCGGACTATTCTGAGGGGCTCCCCGGGGGTGTAGCTCAGCTGGCAGAGCGCTACGTTCGCAATGTAGAGGCCGTGGGTTCGAATCCCATCACCTCCACCACAAGCCCAGGTCAATGGGCCAAGGTGGGATAGCCCCAGAATTTCATTGGGTCCGACGTGACCTTTCGTTGTCGAAGGCGCCGATGAGCGCTACGTGGCATTGCGTAGAGGCCGTCAGGTGCGAAGCAAGTTAGCCATCAAAATTGCCTCAGCCTCAAGATCGACCAGCGTGAGGTGCGATTCGACGTCGAAGGCAGCCCGACGGCCCGGCGACCATCCTCTTCCAGGGGAACCCCATCTGCTGCAGCCTGGTTCCCGGATCGTCCAGATGCTCGTGTGAAGATCCACCTCCGCCGTGTTGATCAGACGCCCTCCCATGGGGCATGTCGTAGGTGAACCACTCGGTCGGCGTCAGTCGTGATCGGGATTCGAATGATGGACGATGACGCGACCCGTGAGCTCGTCTGGCCGGATACCGATCAGGGTGTGACGACCGCCGCCAGCCCACGCTTCGAGATCAAGTGACTCGAGGCGCTGCACCTCGTCGAGGTCCTCGATGCGACGTGCTCGACCAGTGGCCAGAACGCTCCATCCCTCGCTCATGGCCTCGTCGACGCGATCGATCTCGAAGCCCACGACGTCTTCGGTCTCCAGCACGAGAGCCTTGGCCTCGTTGGTACTGAATACGACCTCACCGTCGGTGAACTCGAAGTTCACCGGCAGCGCCACTGGTCCGCGTGTCGTCGGAAAAATGACTCGGCCTACCCCTCCGGCCGCCAAGTGCGCATCGCACTGCTCTTTGGTCAGTGTGTCGAGCACAGGGCGACGTCCCGCCCGACCGTGGCCTGGGGGTCTATCGATCTCGCCGCCCAGGAGTGCGAGAGGGGTCGTGTCGAGGGCGAGGGCAAGCAAGCACATTGTGCCAGCGCTCAATCGCGCGTCCGGCCTCTTTTCGAAGTACCTGAGATAGCCGGGATCCATTCCGGCGCTCTTGGCCAACTCCTCGATGCTCATGCCCAGCTCGCTTCGACGGTGACCGACGCGGCGAGGCAAGTCGCCCGGGTGAGGTACAGCCTTTTTTCCCAGTGGGTCGTTCTTCTGCATTGGTCGCCTTCCTACTTGGTCGAGTGTGCTTACGCCGGTACGCCATGCGTTGCGGCCCGCCGAAGGATGTCAAGGATCCTCATGGTGACGCTTTCGGTTGACACGTCACCGAGCTCCATAGGGGAAGTCGCCCTGCTGGCGCCTTCCTTCTCCCACATGTCACCTTCCCAGACGTCGATTCTGCGCCGTCCGACATCCGCGTCGAGTTGGAGATAGGGGTTCAGGTCTTGGCGGGGCGCACCCGCGATGTTGCCGTCGAGCGACATCCAAAGAATGATCCGGGGACGGTGCATCGGGGCTTCCCCACGCTCTTCAATAAGTCCGCCACCTCCGTCCTTACCGAGTCGATCTACCGCGACTTGCATGGCTGGCCGTATGACCGAATCGGTGATCGTCCGGAAGTTCTCTAAGAACTGGTGTCGTTCCGCCTCCGCCTCGACCTGGCGCTTGACACCTTCTCGGCGCAGATCGGTCCAATGGCCAACAATGTGATCGATCTCGGCAACTGAATCGGTTGGGACCCGCCTCGCTGAGTTCGTGGAGGGTGGTGGATCCGATTCGCTGCCTTTGGGTACCTTCGTTTCGTCGGTCACAGTTGTCTCCTGACGCCATCTTTGGATTGTCGGTATGCTGTCGAAGCCATCTCACCCCGGCTAAGAAGGAGACGCAGATTCTCGGTACGCTCCGTGCTCTCGAAACGTTGGAGAGCGTCTTGTGCCAGCGACTGCATTTCGGGCTCGGCGTGCCGACAGTGGGCCGCGAAGCAATGCTCTCCCACCGGTGACTTCATGGCGCGAGCCCAATACCGCACGGCAAATCTTCTTAGCGCGGGTTCATGGAGGATTCGAAGGTTTCGTGGGAGACCACGGATGCCCTCATGTTCAAGTGCTCGAAAACCCTCCTCGATTGACCGGCACATCAATGTGAGCAGGTCTCGGTTCGCCGCAAGGGCGGTAGCGTGGCAGTCACACCGATAGAGTGCCGACGACACCGCTCCAATAAAGACACCGTGATAGGCCAGCCATCCGTTGATATCGGACGTTCGCGCAACTGGGAAGCCTGCCGTCTTCAATATTGTCGAGAACTCTTCGAGGTAAGCCCCGTTCCCTTTCTCGAGAGTCGTTGGTTGGCCGGGGATTCTCATGTAGGCGACCCTGTCTCCTTGGAGTTCCCCGCCAACGCCAGGGAAGCCCAGGTGAATGGAACCAGGCAGATCGTCCGGTAGGCCACGACGGCCGGCGGGATTGTTCCCAAAGAACAAGAGCTCCGGTGTGCCCGAAATATGCCGCAGGTCGGCACATACTGAATCGATCTGATCAACCTTCACCGAGATCAAAACGAGGTCATAGATTTCTTCCGATGCTCCGGGAACGACCGACACCGAAACATCGTCGATGACACCGCTGATGACGTCTGCCGTCAAAAGACCTGTCCGCTGGACCTGCTCCGTTCTCAAGCCGTGCGCCAACACATCAACGGAGTGGCCACGCTTGGCAAGTTTAGTACCGTAAACCGTCCCGATTACTCCCGCACCTGCGATGAGAACCCTCATCTCACGTCGCGACTTCCCACTGCCATTGTGCGATCTCGGGTGGATCCTCGCCGTGCTCGCGCCCGTAGCGACGAGCGTCCAACAGAGCGTCGACCATCTGCTGGCGCAGCATCGCTGCAGTGGATCCGAGGCCCGGGACCCGGTCGAGCACATCGATGACGAGATGAAACCGGTCGAGATCGTTGAGCATCACCATGTCGAAGGGTGTCGTCGTGGTGCCCTCCTCCTTGTACCCGCGCACATGGAGGTTGTCGTGGTTCCTCCGACGGTAGGTCAAGGCGGTGAATGAGTGCCGGGTAGCCGTGGTAGGCGAAGATCACCGGGCGGTCCGGGGTGAAGATGGTGTCGAACTCAGAGTCGGAGAGGCCGTGGGGGTGCTCGGTGTCGGGTTCGAGGCGCATCAGGTCGACCACGTTCACCACGCGCACCTTGAGCTCGGGTAGGTGCTGGTGGAAGAGCTCCACCGCAGCCAGCGTCTCGAGCGTGGGAATGTCACCGCAGCAGGCCATGACCACGTCAGGCACCGAGCCCTCGTCGTTGGAGGCGAAGGGCCAGATGCCGAGTCCTCTGGTGCAGTGGTCGAGTGCCTCGTCCATGCGTCAGCCAGTCGAGCTGGGGTTGCTTGCCGGCGACGATGACGTTGACGTAGTTCTTCGATGCGCAGGCAGTGATCGGCCACTGAAAGGAGGCAGTTGGTGTCCGGTGGGAAGTACACCCGGACGATCTCGGCTTTCTTGTTGACCACGTGATCGATGAAGCCAGGGTCTTGGTGAGAGAAGCCGTTGTTGTCCTGTCGCCAGACATGGCTCGAAAGGAGGTAGTTCAACGAGGCGATCGGGACGCCGCCACGGGACTCTCTGCGCTGACTTTCAGCCACTTCGCATGCTGGTTGAACATGGAGTCGACGATGTGGATGAACGCCTCGTAGCAGTTGAAGAGGCCGTGGCGGCCCGTGAGCAGGTATCCCTCGAGCCATCCTTGGCACTGGTGCTCGGAGAGGACCTCCATCACCCGACCATCGGGGGCCAGGTGGTCGTCGCCGGGCACGTCGCTCGGCGTCCCACGTCCGATCCGTGACCTCGAACACGTTCTGCAACCGGTTCGATGAGGTCTCGTCGGGTCCGAAGAGGCGGAAGGTGGACGGATTGGCCGGCACGGTGTCGCGCAGAAACGAACCGAGCACCCGGGTCGCCTCGTGCATGTCCCACTCCCGGACTCGGCACGTCGACCGCGTAGTCGCAGAAGTCGGGGAGCTCGAGGTCGGCCAACAGGAGGCCGCCATTGGCATGCACGTTGGCGCTCATGCGCCGCTCGCCGGTCGGAGGAAAGTCGCAGATGACGTCGACCGGGCGTCCCTCTTCATCGAAAAGCTCTTCGGGCCGGTAGCTGCGCAGCCATGCTTCGAGTTGGGCCAGATGCTCGGGTTTGGTGCGGACCTCGCGCTATCGGAAGCTGGTGGGCCCGGAACGTCCCTTCAATGGGCAGCCCGTCGACGACTTTGGGACCCGTCCAGCCCTTGGGCGTGCGCAAGATGAGCATGGGCCAGGCGGGGCGCTCCTTGGCGCCGTGCAATCGAGCGAAGCTCTGGATGTCGCTGATCTCGGCAAAGATTTCGTCGAGCGCGGCTGCCATGCGGAGATGTGCCGCCATTGGAGTCTCGCCGTCGAAGCCGCCCTCGACCAGCACCGGGTGGTAGCCGTAGCCGCGTGAAAAGCGCCAGCAGCTCGAAAGTGGGGATCCGGGCCAGCACGGTCGGCGCGGCGATCTTGTACCCGTTGAGGTGAAGGATGGGTAGCACCACGCCGTCACGACAGGGGTCGAGGAACTTATTCGAGTGCCAGCCGGTCGCAGCTGGCCCCGTTTCGGCCTCTCCGTCGCCGACCACGCAGGCCACGACGAGGTCAGGGTTGTCGAAGGCCGCGCCGAAGGCGTGGCTCAACGAGTAGCCGAGCTCTCCGCCCTCGTGGATCGATCCCGGAGTCTGCGGACTGGTGTGACTGGGGATGCCACCGGGGAAGGAGAACTGTCGGAACAGTCGTGCCATGCCCTCGCCATCGCGAGCGATGTGCGGATAGCGCTCGCTATAGGTGCCCTCCAACCAGGTATTGGCGACGATGGCTGGCGCACCGTGGCCCGGACCGCAGACAAAGAGGGCATCGAGCTCTCGAGCCTTGATGCACCGGCTCAGATGGGCGTAGCAGAAGTTGAGGCCGGGGCTCGTCCCCCAGTGGCCCAAGCAGACGGGGCTTGATGTCCCCAGGGATGAGGGGACGACGCAGCAGCGGATTGTCCATGAGGTAGATCTGGCCGGCGGCCAGGTAGTTGGCGGCCCGGAAGTAGGCATCGAGCTGGCTGAAGTCGTCGTCTGTGTCCCAAGACGGTGAACGGGCAACATCCATGGTGGTCATGGGTTTCTCCTTGGGTGCACGGGCACAGGTGGTCCATACACGAACGTTCCATCTGCTCGATCTGGCAAGGTGGTCGCGTGAATGTGTTTGTCGTCAATGCTGGGTCGAGTTCTCTCAAGCTCCGCCTGCTCGACGGTGAGGACAACCTCTTGGCGACAAGAGACCTTCCTCGTCCCGCCGCAGCCGAACTCAGCGCTGTGCTCGAATCCTTTTGTGGAGAGAACCCCGTCATCGATGCGGTTGGGCACCGAGTTGTGCACGGTGGCTCTGCCTTCAAGCAACCCATCCTCTTGGAGCCCGATACGGATGCGGCGCTGGAGGCACTGGCAGATTTGGCCCCTCTGCACAACCCTCCGAGTCTGGCCGCCATCGAGGCGATGCGGTCGGTGCGCCCCGACCTGCCCCAAGTAGCTTGCTTTGACACGACATTTCATGCTGACATGCCGCAGAAGGCCGCCACTTACGCCGTGCCCATCGAATGGCGTACGCGGTGGGATATCCGACGCTTCGGCTTCCACGGCCTCAGTCACAGCTGGGCCAGTCGACGGGCAGGCGAACTGCTGGGCCAATCTCGAGAGCATCTTCGATTGGTGACCGCTCACCTCGGCGCCGGGGCTTCGCTGGCCGCAGTATGCTTCGGGCGCTCGGTGGACACCACGATGGGGTTCACTCCGATGGAGGGCCTCGTGATGGCGACCCGTTCGGGCAGCGTCGACCCTGGACTGCTCCTGTGGGTCCAGCGCCGTGGTGGCTTCTCGGTTGATGACATCGAAGAGGCTTTGGATCGTCAGTCGGGACTGCGCGGGCTCTCCGGCGAGTCCGGGGACCTTCGCCGTGTGTTTACGGCCGCCGATGCCGGAGACAAGCGCGCCCAACTCGCCTAGGAGGTCTTCGTCTATCGGATCCAGACCAACGTTGCCGCAATGGGCGCCGCCATGGGAGGGATCGACGGATTGGTGTTTACTGGTGGGGCGGGGGAGGCATCGCCCCGCCTGCGAGCCGATGTATGTGGAGCCCTCGCCTTCCTCGGTATCGAACTCGAGTCGACGACCAACGAGTCGTCCACCGGAGATAGGGTTGTCTCGCCACGGGGCGCGTGGCCAGCGGTTCTGGTCGTGGAGGCTCGGGAGGATCTCGAGGTCGCCCGTCATGTGCGCCAGTTGTTTGAATAACTCGAACTGGCCATTGGGAACGGGCGGTGCTTCATGCGGTGGCCTTGCGATAAAGGTTGAGGGACACGATGAAGAAAACGACCAAGATCGCCAAGCACCACGTCACTGCCTGCCACAGATTGTGGGCGAGCGGCCCTCCTTCGAAGAGTGCACGCACGGAGTCAATGACCACCGTGGCCGGCTGATTCCGTGCGAAAGGCTGAAGCCATCCCGGCATGGTGGCCACAGGGACAAGTGCCGAGCTGGCGAAAAAGAGGATGAACATCGGAAGGATGGCCGCCATCTGAGCCGTCTGGGGATCCTTTACCGCCAGTCCCACCGCGGCATAGACCCAGGTGAAGGAGTAGCCGAAGAGGATGATCAGGGCGATGCCCCCAAGGCAGGCACCGACGCTGTTGTGGAAGCGAAAACCGACGAGAAGACCAAGCGCAATGATGAAGATCAAGGCAAAAACACTGCGGCAGAGATCGGCCAGAGTGCGCCCGGCCAGGAAGGCCGATCGAGCCATCGGAAGGCTGCGAAAACGGTCGATCATCCCGGCCTGGAGGTCCTGGGCCAGAGCCAGTGCAGTCGTCATGCCACCGATGAGTACCGCTTCGAGAAAGATGCCCGGGACCACGTAGTCGACGTAGTCGACGCCAGGAACGCTGATCGCACCTCCGAGCACGTAGCGAAAGAGCAGAAGAATGATGGTCGGCTGCACGACCGACATGAACAACAGCTGCGGCGTGCGGATGATCCGCAGCAAGTTGCGCTTGGTGACGCCCGTGAAGTCTCGTAGCGCAAGCCTCGCCGTCAGTGGCACGACGGGGGCGGTCAGGCGCTGCGTGGCGAGGTCAGCCACAATGACGTTCCGATGCAGCCGTGACCAGCGCGCCTTCGACGGGGGCTGACTCGTGCCGGGTGAGGGCCAAGAACACGTCGTCGAGCGAGGGTCGGCGGATACCGAGGTCAATCAGGCCAATACCCTTGTCGTCAAGCGCTCGACCGGCCTCGATCAGTACCTTGGCCCCACCTCTTATGGGAAGAGTCAACTCATTGAGAACCGGGTCGAGGTGGGGTGGCCCGCTGCCGAAACCGCCTACGAGATCGGCGGCCTGTTCGAGATCAGCTGGGTCTGCTACCCGGATCTCCAGCACGTCGCCGCCGAGTTGGTCCTTGAGCTCGTCGGACGTGCCCTCCGCCACGATGCTCCCGTTGTCGATGACGATGATTTCGTCCGCCAGGTGTTCCGCTTCTTCCATGTACTGGGTCGTGAGCAGTACCGTCGTGCCTTCTGTCACCAGGTCCTCAATGAACTTCCAGAGGTCATTCCTGGTGCGGGGATCGAGCCCGGTGGTGGGTTCGTCCAAGAACAGCACCGGGGGTTGGCCGATGAGGCTGGCGGCCAGGTCAAGCCGTCGCCTCATACCCCCCGAATACGTCTTGACCGGCTTGTCACCCGCGTCGGTGAGCGTCATTCGCTCGAGTGCCTGCTGGGCCCGTCGTTGATATTCGGATCGGTCGAGGTGATAAAGGAGCCCAACGAGTTCGAGGTTCTCTCGCCCAGTGAGGAGCTCATCGACGGTGGCGTACTGCCCGGCCAGGCCGATCAACGATCGGATCGTCTTGGCGTCCTTAACGACGTCATAGCCGGCGACCCTGGCGTGGCCACCGTCGGGCGCGAGCAAAGTGGTCAGTACTCGAATCAATGTGGTTTTGCCCGCACCGTTAGGTCCAAGCAAGGCCAACACCTTCCCTGCCTCAACGCAGAGTGACACATTGTCGAGTGCCCGTTTGGTACCGAATCGCTTGGTGACGCTCTCGACGTCGACTGCGATGACCACTGCGTCTATGGCGTTGTTGGCAGGGGCGAGGACTCTGTCGGACCTGTCGTTTTCGGCGCCTTGCCGTTGGCCGCGGGTTGTGGCATTTTTGCGACGGCATCGGTCTCCCGGGAAAGGAAGGCGCCCATCTCTTGGATCGTGCTCATGAGCGGACCTGGGAACACGACTGTCGTGTTCTTGTCGACGCCGATCTCGATCAAGGTCTGCAGGGTCCGCAGCTGAAGCGCGAGTGGATGTGTCACCATGATGTCCGATGCGTCCCCGAGCGCTGCTGCGGCGAGGGACTCTCCCTCAGCGGCGATGATCTTCGCCCGCTTTTCCCGCTCGGCCTCGGCCTGGCGAGCCATCGCCCGCTTCATCGTGTCGGGCAGCTGGATGTCCTTCAGCTCGACCAGCGTCACCAACACGCCCCAGTCTGCGGTCTGGACATCAAGGATCTCTTTGATGTCGACGTTGATTTTGTCTGTTTCGGCGAGCATCTCGTCGAGCGTGTGCTGGCCCACGACTTTGCGGAGCGTCGTCTGGGCGATCTGGTTGATCGCCTCTTCGACGTTTTCGATGGCAACGACCGATTTGGTGGCGTCGACGACGCGGTAGTACGAGACGGCCGACACGTCGACGCTCACGTTGTCCCTGGTGATGATGCCCTGAGACTGGATCGGCATTGTCACGATGCGGAACGACACCTTCCTCAATACGTTCACGAAGGGCACGATGACGGCGAGACCGGGCTCCTTCTCTCCGATCACCCGGCCGAATCTGAAGACGACGCCCTTTTCGTACTGCTGAACGATGTGGAGCGTGAGGGCAAGGAGGATGAGGGCGAGTATCACCACGACGACAATCCCGATGATCAAGCCAGCCATCTGTGCTCTCCATTCCTACCCCGCCTCGACGGGGCAGGGTCTTACGCCCAAAGTGAGTTAACTGCCAGTCTGTACCGAGGGGCGTAACAGAAGCAGCAACATTGTTTTGCCTCAGGTGAGCAATGGGGTGATGGACTGATTCGCACGTGGGTCTGTAGTCGATGCTTGCGCGTGGACTACGACGCTGTCGACTACCGGCCGATCGAGCATGAACTGTTGCTCTTTCGATCCCAAGGCTCCGGTAACGAGACTCGCGGACCCAGCCCCTATGCCCCAGGTCGTTCGCGTAGATTGACCAGCCAACAGGCTTTAAGTGCGACCGATGACCGCTGAATCGGGCGCCGCACGCTCGAGACTTGGTGTGGACACCTCGGAAACACCGACTGAACCGCAAGAGTCGCTGTCGGAAAGTGCGATCACTGTGTTATCGGAGTCGTTCGCGTCGGGATCCGACGGTCCTTCGGTGGCGTTCGAAGGCAGGTAGGCAAAGACGATGAGGATGCCGACCAGGGCGACGATTGCTCCGACTGAGAACGAGACACCCAAACCGGTCATGAACGCCCCACGGGCTGCGCCAGCCAACGAGGCGCCCGTGGCGCCACCGACAGCGTGGGCCACTCCTAGTGCTCCTCCGATAGAACCCAAGATGGCATGGGTCACAGAGGCTGGCAAATGCCGCCCTTCCAGCGCAGCCGTCATGTGGCCCTGGTATCGGGTTGAGGCCACGCTGCCGATGACCGCCACCCCGAGCGCCCCCCCGACCTGCAGCGCCACGGCGTTGGTCGCCGACCCCATCCCGGAGTCGCCCTGAGGGACCGAGCCAACGACGGAATTAGTCGCCGTCGGCAGCAAGAGCCCGGCACCAAGGCCGATCAGGAGGAGCCCGGGCAAGACGCCCCCGTAGGTCGTCGCCAAAGAGGAGGCTGCGGAGATCTGCCACAGACCACCCGCGATCGCGGCCAGGGCGGCGGCGACGGTGAACTTGACCCCGATCAGGCGGGTGATGAACGGCGACAGTACGGCGCTCACCACGAGCATGGCGGCCATCGGCAGAATGCGCAGTCCGGCTCGGAGGGGGGAGTTGCCGAGGTCGAACTGGAGAAACTGCGTCTGCAAGAACAATGCCCCCAGCAGGCCGAAGACTCCGAGGCACTCGGCCGCCGCCGCTATTGAGAACCTCCTCTCGCGGAAGAAAGCCAGTTTGAGCATCGGATGGGAGGAGCGGGCTTCCCAGGCCACGAACGAGCTGAGCACGACAAGGCTGGCCGATCCCGACAGGATCACCCGTGGAGAGGTCCAGCCCTGGGTCGGACCTTCGATGATGGACCAGAGCAGGAGGCCCAAACCCAGAATCGAAAGGATGGCGCCTCCCGGATCGGGGCGGTCGGCGGCGGGATTCTTCGAGTTCGGAACGAAAAGCACCGCTCCCACGAACGCCGCAATGTCGATGGGGACGTTGACGAGGAAGATAGAACCCCACCAGAACCGGGCCAGCAACAATCCTCCGGCTATCGGGCCGATGGCGATGCCGAGGCCGATGGTCCCGCCCCAGGCGCCGATGGCCTTAGCCTTTTCCTTGGGGTTACGGAACACGTCGTTAATGATGGAGAGCGACGAGGGAATGGTGAGGGCTGCGCCGGCGCCCATCACGGCACGAAAGGCAATCAGCAGGTCGACTGAACTCGACCGGGCGGCGCCGATCGATCCAACGGCGAAGACTGCCAGTCCAATGAGGAAGATCCGCTTGCGACCAAGCCGATCGGCCAGGCTGCCACCAACGAGCAACAATCCCGCGAACACCATGGCGTAGGAATCGACGATCCATTGCAGCTGACTCGACGTGGCGCGGAGGTTACGCACGAGGGTGGGCAACGCCACATTGAGAATGGTGTTGTCCAAGTTGACGATGAGGGCGGCAGCACAGAGCACAACTAACGCGCCCCAACGATGCGGATGTTGCTCCGCAGCTGGTGCGTCCACCGCGAGAAGCGCCAGACTCATAGCCCGCCCGAACCCAATTTTCGACCTCCTAGCTGAGGTACCTGATACAGAGCAGAGTGTTCGAGAACCACGAGAGGAAGGCTCTCGACGGCGGACTTGGGCATATCCAGCTGGATGCCGCCTTCGAAGGTGGTAACTGCACTAATCGGGATCGCGACATCCCTGCGACCCCACAGATGGCCCTCTTGGAGGAGGACATGGGTGACTTGATGAGACAGACGTTCGATGACCAGGTCCTTCACCATTCCGATCTCGCCATCGGTCGCATGGACGCAATCGCCTCGATGAACGCCAACCTCACCCAGGGGGAGCGCGTTATGGCTAACAGCGCCGGATTGTTTGCTGCGGTCACCGCTGCCAATCCCAGCCCGTAGTACGGCAAGGTGAGCGTGTCTTGGGGTTCGTAGGTCGCATAGCCGAGGTTTCTGGGCATGAACTGGATCTCCTCGGGCCACCTCAAGATCCTCGAATGCGGCCAAGTCCCAAGGCAAAGTGACCAGATCTCCGGTGGCATCGAAATGGTTTTGTGCTTGGAGGGCTCAAAGGTCTCCGTCTCGTCCCAAGGGTGGACGAGGAATTTCCCGTTGTGGGTCTCTTCGACCTGTGCCACCGCCTGAAGCAGTGAAACAACCGCCCGCCACCCGATGTTTGACTGACCGGGTGCTGGTGGATCTGGGAGATGGTTTCTCGATGGTGCCCACTCAGATGAACGGGTTGGTGTGGGGGACCGTACAGCGTCTCCCTTCGTGGCGCCTCTAGGTGGGGCCTTCATGATCAGAGGGCACGGCTGAGGACCACTTTGAGAGCGCCGGTCTCGGCCGCGTTGGAGAACACCTCGTAGGCGGTCATGAATTGGTCGAAGCTGAAATGGTGGGTCACGAAACGGGCCGCGTCGAGCTGGCGGGTCGCCATCAGACGGCTCAATGTGGGCGTCGAGTAGGTATCGACCAGGCCGGTCGTGATGGTCACATCCCGCGTCCATAGGGTCTCGAGGTGGAGCGGGGCCGGCTTGCCGTGCACGCCGATGTTGGCAATGTGACCACCAGGCCGCACGAGTTCAGTGGCGAGTTCGAAGGAGGCCGGTAAACCCACCGCTTCGATGGAGACGTCAGCGCCCAGGCCATCGGTGAGGTCGTTGACGATCGATACGGCATCCTCCCGGCCGTTGTTCACGACCACATCGGCGCCGAACTGCTTGGCTGCCTCGAGTCTGGCGTCAGAGAGGTCGACGGCGATGATATGGCTGGGACTGAACATGAGAGCCCCGGTGATGGCGGAAAGTCCGATGGGTCCAGTACCGACGACGGCCACGACGTCACCAGGAACGACTCGTCCGTTGAGGACGCCGACTTCGTAGGCCGTGGGCAAGATGTCGGCCAACATCAAGAACTCATCGTCGCTGACGCCGGCGGGCACTGCGTAGACCGACGTGTCGACAAACGGCACCCGCACCTTTTCGGCCTGTGTCCCATCGATGTTGTGTCCGAGGATCCAGCCGCCGCCGTCGAGGCACTGCCCGTATCGGTTCTCGCGACAGAACCGACATCTGCCGCACGCTGAGATGCACGAGACCAAGACCCTGTCTCCGACCTTCACGTTCCGAACCGCTGCGCCGACAGCTTCCACTGTCCCCACGGCCTCGTGGCCGAGTATCCGACCAGGCGTGACCTCGGGAAGATCGCCCTTCAGGATGTGCAGGTCGCTCCCGCAGATGGTGGTGGCCTCGACCGCCACGATGGCATCGGTGGGGTCGATCAGTTCGGGGTCTGGTACTTCGTCCCAGCTCTTCTCGTTAGGACCGTGATAGACGAGTGCTTTCATTTCGTGATTCCTTTATCCGTTGTGCTCGAAATGGGCTTTCGGGGCCGCGCCGACCCGGGGATATCTCCGGGTCCGCGCCGTCGGTGGCCTCAGGGGGTGACGCTGGGGACGGGAAGCGTCGGGGCTGCCGGTCGATGGCCCGCGCGAGCGGCAAGCCCGCTGAAGTGACGCCGCCACCAGGCGCCGTCGAGTGCGTAGCGGTCCAGACCCAGGTACCCGGCGTTGCGCCAGGCCAAGATCAGCGGCACTTCGAGGAGCGTGTACGCCGGATTGACGCCAGCAGATCCGGTGAACATGTAGATCACAGTAAGAAGGAGCCCTGCGAGGGCGGCCAAGCCGGTGAACAGCCCGATCACGAGGCCGATGCCGATGGCCAGCTCACCGAGGGCGATGAGCTTGGCGATCCACGAGGCGTTCGGGATGACAAAGTTATGGAGGAAGGCGGCCCACCAGCCATAACTAGCTCCGCTCTTCCCAGTGGCAGACCCCAGCACCCCGGCGGTGGCGAAGCCTTTGACCCCCGCGCCGCCACCGAACCAGAAACCCGCCTTCTCGCTGCCCCAGATCTTCTGATAGCCGGCATTGAGCCACCAGTAGCCGAGCACGAGTCGCACCGCCAGCCAGATCACACTGGCGGCCCGGGACCGGAAGAGCCAGTCAGTGACGCGCAGATTGTGGTCGTTGCGCCAGCACGTTCCCGTTGTCGCTCCGACGGTGGGGCGCCGCTTCTTTAGGATCAGCAACATCGTGAGTCGACAGCGAAGGAGGTGTCAGAACGTAAGTCTCGGGTCCCACTGGGACCACCGATCTCCTCCCGGGAGCGAGAGGGCTGTTGCTCGAGATGAGCAGCTGAGAGCCAGCGTGCCCTTTGAAGTGCAACAAATGCAGCAACAGTGAGACAACACGCGGGTCGTGGCCAGCTGACCGTAGCCATGCACCGGACGAACCCGCGCCGAGGAGACCCCTCTCAGTCGTCGTTGCGGAACGCGAGCGAGTAGCCACGACCGGGGCGGTTTACCAGGTCGGCGGGTATTTCCAACTGAGCGAGGATTTTCCTCACCCTTGAGACGTAGTTGCGGACTTCTTCTGGGAACAAGGCTGAGTCCGACCAGGCATACGCCATGATCTGCGACGAGGTGTAGAAGCGGTGGGGGTGGTCGAGGAGGAACTGGAGCAGCTCGAACTCTCGATTCGTGAGAACGACCTCTTGCCCCTTGTGGCGCAGCACGCGACCGTCGGGGTCGAGCCACAACCCCTGGAGTTGCCAGACCCGCCGATACCAGAGATCGAGGCGCCTGTAGTACCCCTCCATCTGGTTCTCGATATAGGTGACATCGACGTCGGCCGCCTTTTGAGCCACCGGGTGGAGCTTGGGCAACTCTCGCTTGACTCGCTCCAGAAGGCCAAGCTTGAATCGAATCAGATCGGCATAGATGCTCATCCAGTGGCGGGCGTCCTCCCAGTGTTCTGTCTCGATGTCCTCGCCTTCGAGCGGGCCCTGGGTCGGTCCTCTTAGATGCCCTGACTCCACGGATATCACTATACGGATGCCAAGGAACCGGTCGCCTGTTGCTGAACTTCTTACGCCGACCGGTGTAGGACTTGGTCATGACCTCGGGAGCACAGCCGGATCGGCCCGACATAGCCGCGGCCACGAGAGGTGGGGACGACTCGCTGGGCATGGAGGGCGAGGTGGAGCCCGCCAAAGCGTCCTTGGAGGAGGCACTGTTCTGGAGAGGCATCTACTCCGAGATCCTCGCCATGGAAGAATCCGTTTTGGTTCGCATCCGCCAATTGATGGCGCAGCAGTCCCCTCAGGCACGACGAGAGGTCGAGCTGACGAATGTCCCGGTGGTGGTATCTCAGGTTGAGCGATTCCGATACCGGTGGAAAATGTGGGACTCCCGGGTGGTGGCCCACGAATCGGAAGGTGTGACGTCGTGACCACGGCGCTTCAGTCTGAAGCACGATCTGAACCCGAGAAGGCACCGATTGCGCTCGGCGGGGTCGAAAGCCCTGCGGGCCTCAGATCGGCCGGGCGCGCCTTTCCGCCGTTGGCTCGGCATTGTCGCAGCACCCGGTGTTGGTGCTCCGCAGATATTAATTCTCCAGAACACGAGATCGGTGAAGGTCAGGTACTTCATCGTGACCGGGACCGTTCCTGTCGGCGTCATTCTCCTCTTTGCTGCCATAGGAGGTCTGCTGTTTTCCGGTCTGGTCGCCTCGCTCCGGGTCTGGCAGCTGCATCACGGCTCGCCCAAAAGGAGAGCTGAGCCGCTCACCTCTCGCAGTCCGTCGGTGCGCTCGTCCAAGAGCACCCGCCACTGCCAGACTTTGACGAGATCGCGCCGGCGTTTGCGCTCGTCTCGGCAGTTGGTCGGCGCTCTGTGCCACTGCGCTCGCCGAAGTCACACACCACCTTCGGGTTGTTTCGAATCTCAGCGACGTCAACTCACCTGACGCTCATGGTCTTCCCAGTACCTGCGCCGCAACTCGCGCTTGAGAGGCTTGAACGCCCCTGAAAGCGGGAGCGGACCGTCTTGAAACTCCACGGACTTCGGCACCTTGAATCCCGCCAGGGATTTGCGGGCGTACTCGATCAGCTCTTCGGCCGTCGCCTTCTCGTGCTCTCTGAGAACGACAATTGCGTGCACTGTCTCTCCCCAGACGTCGCTCGGGATCCCGATTACCGCGACCTCCTGTACGGCGGGATGAGAAGCCAGGGCATTCTCTACCTCGGTGGAGTAGACGTTCTCTCCACCCGTGACGATCATGTCCTTGAGCCGATCGGTGAGGTGCAAGAGGTTCCTTTCGTCGAAGAAGCCCATGTCGCCGGTGCGATACCAACCATCGCGGATTGCCATTTTGGACTCTTCGGGCTTCCTCCAGTATTCGCGCATGAAATTTCCCCCGCGGGCGCACACCTCCCCGGTATCTCCTTGAGGGAGGGGTTTGCCGACCTTGTCGGTAATGCAAATCTCGACTCCAAACAAAGGCCTGCCGGCAGTTGTGAGAGCACTTCCACCACGTCGGTGGTCGTCGGGGCCGAGGAACGTCAGGGCAGATGCCGCTTCGGTCATTCCGTAACCCTGTAGGAAGTCAGTGTCCGGGAGCATCTCCAGCCATCGGGTGATGAGCGCCTCCGATATCGGGGCCGCTCCGTAGACCAGCTGACGCAGTGACCGCAGACGCTCTGGCGAGAAACCCTCGACCTGCTCGAGCATCGACAACATGATCGGAACCACCATTGTGGTGTCGATCTCCTGCTCCTCGATGACGCGTAGGACGAGCTCCGCGTCGAACAATGGGATCGTCACCGAGGTAGCCCCGCTTGCGGGAATACCAAGGATGCCGGCGACGAGAGCTGCGTGGAACATCGGCGACTGGAACAGAAAGCGCCGCTCCTCGCGGAGCCCTATCGCGGAGAGTACGTGGTACACGTTGAGTACCTCAGCACGCTGTTGGAGCAGGACACCCTTGGGGAAGCCGGTGGTCCCTCCCGTGTACATCAGAACGGCGGCGTCGTCCTCATCCGGCTCGGGCGGCATGATCGGGCGGCCGATCGCCACAAGGTCTTCGTATCCGAGAACAGCGCCGAATCGACCGGAGCCGCCGGTCTCGGACTCTCCGTCGATCATGACCACAGTGTCGACCAGGGCACCGTCGCCTCTGGCGCTGTCGAGGAGACTGGCAAACGATGGCGTCGGTGAAGACGACTTTGGAACCAGAGTCGTTGAGGACGTATGCCAGCTCTGAGGGTGCGAAACGGATGTTCAGCGGGTTGATGATGCCCGCCCCGAACATCGCGGCGTGGTACAACTCGATGTATTCATGACTGTTCGCGGCGAGTACCGCAAAGCGGTCACCTGGCTATTAAGCCCAGGGCGTCTCGCATGGAGTTGGCCAGCCGCACGAGGCGATCGATGTGGTTTTCGAACGTGCCTTTATAGTGGATGCCTCTGCTCGACACGTCGACAAACGCGACCTTGTCGGCGAGCTGCTCGGCACGCTGCAGCAAGAGTCTGGGATATACGAGTTCCTTCACTTCAGATCAAGCCCCTTCGCCACTGCCAGCTGCTCCATTGCCGGGCATCTCCGCCGCCGCCATGACACATCTCCGCGACATGACCATCGCGGTCGGCGTCCGCCACAAGAAGTGAGGTTCGGGGTTGGGAGTGTGCGACGTTTCAGGACGGAAGTCTCGGGTCCCACGTGGAACCACCGATCTCCTCCCGGGAGCGGAAGGACTGTTGCTCGCGGTGAGCTAACGATCAGCATGCTCTCCGCGATGCAACAAACGCAGCAACAGCGATTTGGCTGGTCATGGCCCGACATATGAGAGAACCAAGGAAGGCTCAGCGGGCGTCGGATATAGCCCTTGGTCCTCGTTACCAAACGTGAGCAAGTAGCCGCAACCGGGACGGTCGACCAGGTCGCAGGGTATTTTCAAACCGAACGTTGTGGAACCCGCCTGTTACTGAACTTCTTGCGCGGCCCGGTGTAGTACTGGACTGTGAACTCTGGGCCAGCTCGACGACCAACACCGTTCGTCGCGAGGCTCGACTCAAAATCAACGGGGCTTCCACGCTGACATCACCCCCGAACTATCCAAGTGATCTTGAGCGCAAGGTGGTGTTGTCGGACAGCACTCGCTGCAACTTGCGACCGATCCGACCCGATGATGGAGATCTCCTGATCGGGTTCCATAGCCACCTCGCTCCGCATTCGACCTACCTGAGGTTCTTTACTTTCCATCCGACCCTTTCGGCCCGTGAAGTTGAGCGGTTCACCTCCGTCGACTACGTGGACCGACTGGCTCTCGTGGTCGAAGTAGAGGGCAAGCTGATTGCCGTGGGTCGGCTCGATCGGCACCCTGGCACCTCGGAGGCCGAGGTGGCCTTTGTCGTAGCCGATGAGTATCAATACCACGGTCTAGGCTCACTCCTACTTGACGAGCTGGCCCAGGCCGCCAGAGACCGAGGTATCACGACGTTCTTAGCCGACACGCTGTCCGAGAACCACACCATGTTGAATGTGTTCCGTCATTCGGGGTTCGAGGTGTCATCCAATACGGAGTACGGAACGGTCACGTTGCGCTTCGGAATCGGACTGACAAAGGCATACCGCGTCGCCCTCGCCGCGCGAGATCAAACGCGGCAAGTGACGCCTTATCCGTTGAACGAAGTGGAGAAGGGAGCGAACGAATGTTGATACTCGCTGGCCCTTCAGGCGCCACGGCGCATGACGGAGGGAGGCTTCACCCGGAGCAACCTGGGCGAATCTTTTCCGTGATGGATGGAGTGCGCGACCTCCATCTAGACGATGAGATCAACTACGTCACCACGCCCGAGGCGGAATTCGACGACTTGGCACGGGTGCACTCCAGGAAATACCTCGACGAACTTGAGCGTTTCTGTCGTCAAGGTGGGGGCGACTTGGACCCTGATACCTACGCACAGACGGACTCCTTCAGTGCGGCTCGCCGAGCAGTCGGTGCCGGCCTCGAGGCCATCGCCGCGTTGGAGCGGCAGGGTGAAGGCGTGGCCTTCGTCCCCGTGAGGCCACCAGGGCATCACGCCGAAATCGACCGCGCCATGGGGTTCTGCTTGCTCAACAACGTTGCCGTCAGTGCGGCAGCCTTGGCGGCGAGGGGCAGCGAGTGCTCATCATCGACTGGGACGTCCACCACGGCAATGGGACACAATCCATTTTTTTGGGATGATCCCAAGGTTCTCTACGTCTCGACCCATCAGTGGCCTCTTTTCCCCGGCACAGGCAAAGCCGAAGAAGTCGGAGGCCCAAACGCCGTTGGCCTCACCGTCAACATTCCAATATCCCGAGGTGCGACCGGTGACATTGTTCGATCCGCCCTTGAGGAGATCGCTCACCCAGCGATCGATCGATTCGTCCCCGACTGGGTTTTGGTTTCGTGCGGCTTCGATGCTCACCGAGCGGACCCACTGGGTGAGCTCGCCCTCTCCACAGGGGATTTTGCCGAGCTCGCGCAACTTGTGCGCTCATTTGCCCCTCGCACGGGTCGCCTCGCCTTGTTTCTGGAGGGGGGCTACAACTCTGGAGCACTGCGTGCATCGGTGGCGGCTGTTCTGGGGACCCTGCTCTATCTATCAATAGATGTCGAGGCGCCCACCTTTGGCGGCCCCGGCCGAGAGGCAATCGCGGTCGCCGAGATCGATCGGGACAAAGCAACAGCCGCACTCCAATAGGGGAGTCGGAATGCAGGAGAGGCCAACGGTGAATGCAATCGGCACGGTCGCAGTGGGTTTCGATGGCTCAAGTGACTCCAGAGCCGCTCTCCTCTGGGCTGCCATGCTCACAGCAGGGATTCATGGAGGCCTGAAGGTGGTGCACGCAGTCGGTCTCCTGGAGCACGCCGGATTCTCGGGTCGCCCGACACCGAACCAAGACGCCGCGATTGAGCTCGCTATCGGGGCTGGCCTACATCCGACTGCGGTCGAATGGCTCGTGGTCGACGGTGACCCGTGCTCTGCCCTGCTTCGAATGATTGCCGCGCCAAATTCGGTTGACTTGATCGTCGTCGGATCTCGCGGGTCCGGACAACACTCTGGCTCGCTTTTGGGGAGTACGAGCCTTGAACTCGCTGAGCATTCCAGCGTTCCGGTTGTGATCGTCCCTGCGGTAGGTTCCGAGGGTATCCGGCCGACCGCCAGGCTTGGCGTGTGACCTCGAACACCGAGAAGACTGCTGATCTTCCCTCACCGGCTGAGGTCGGTTCGACAAATGCGCGCTCACTACCTAGGGGCGCTGATCGGAACTGGAGCTCTTCGAGGTAGACGTGCCGGCGCTCTCAATCGACGTGTTCCGTCCCCTTATCGGCGACGAGCGATATACGCGCCTCGAAGCGAGTGCAAGGTCGAGTCGTTCGCTGCTCGCTGACAACGTCGTGTGGAACCTCAACTCGACGGCCTCTGGGGGCGGGGTTGCCGAGATGCTGCACGTGTTGGTTGGTTACGTACGCGGTTCTGGCATCGATTCTCACTGGATCGTGATCGACGGTACCCCAGAATTCTTCGCCATCACCAAGAGGGTTCACAACCGTATCCACGGCATGCGGGGCGACTCGGGAATGCTCGGCCGCACTGAGGCCACGAACTATTCGAATGTCTCCGCTTCGAATGTTGCTGCCTTCCGCCATCGCGTGCGGCCGGGCGACATCGTTCTCCTTCATGATCCCCAAACGGCTGGCATGGCCTCCTCACTGCACGATCTCGGAGTGACGGTCGTCTGGCGATCGCATATCGGTTCAGAGAAGATGAACGCTTGGACGGAAGAGGCATGGGAGTTCCTTCGACCACATCTCAGTGCCTGCGATGCCTTCGTTTTTTCCCGGGCGGCCTACGTCCCGTCTTGGGTTCCCCCTGAGCGCGTCTCGATCATTCCGCCTTCCATTGATCCCTTTTCTCCCAAGAACCAGCCTCTCCCGGATGGTGACCTTCACCTCTTCCTGGCTCGGATCGGGTTGACAGCAGGGACATCCAACCGGCCCGCAACGTTCAGGCGCCTCGATGGGACCATGGGCGAGGTGGTCCGTCGAGCGGGAATCGTGCCAGCCAGCCAGATATCGGAGCCCTATGGCAGTCTCGTCGTGCAGGTATCGCGGTGGGACCGGTTGAAGGACATGCACGGTGTCATGACCGGCTTCGCCTCGGGCGTCGTTGGCCGTGTTGATGCACAGCTTCTTCTCGTCGGGCCCTCCATCGATGGAGTTGCCGATGATCCAGAGGGCGCCGACGTGTTCGCGGAATGCATTGCAACTTGGGAATCTCTCCCGACGGACTCTCGTAGCCGTGTCCGTCTGGTGACTCTCCCCATGGACGATGTCGATGAGAATGCCGTGATGGTCAATGCCCTTCAGCGATCGGCCACTGTGATCGTCCAAAAGAGCCTGGCTGAGGGATTTGGGCTTACGGTGGCCGAAGGGATGTGGAAGGGCAAACCCATAGTCGCCTCTCGGGTCGGTGGCATCGTCGACCAAGTACCTCCGGACACGGGAATACTTCTCGACGATCCGACCGACCTGGAATCCTATGGCGATTCGTTGGCCGCGCTGCTCGAACGGCCTGATGAGGTGAGATGGCGAGGTGAAAACGCACGCCGCCACGTCCTCAACGAATTCGTCGGTGATCGCCACCTCATGCAATATGCACACCTCTTGCAGCAGCTCCGCAGCCCCGGAGAAACCTTGGATCTGTCATTCGGGTGAAGACCACGATCGCCTAGCCAGCTGGAGGTAGATCTGTGATGGAACTAGCGCGCCGGACGATGTCGTCATCAGTATTCGAATTGGGGCGCACCAAGGGCGCACCTCCCGGACGAATTGGCCGATCTGCAGTCGTACGGTAGTCCTTTCGTGAAGCTCCACACCCAGTCTGTCCCTACAAAATCCCTTCTTCGGCTCTGTCTCTCCGTAGCTGCCCCAACCCGGGTCACCGGGTGGACATCGATATCCTCCAGATCAACCCTGAAGTGAGTTGACTCCGGCTCACTGCCTCGCGAGAGGTGGACGAGTCGAATGGGGCTCATAACCCGAAGGTGTCGGCACTGCCGTCGACTCAGGAGTTAGGATACAGCCCGGCGGGTGACCTGGTGGGCGTCAGCCGACAGGTCGTCGACCGGCTGCTGGTGGACAGTACATCGGCGTTCCGTCGTCTGCCTGGCAACGACACCGCCGCGTCAGGGTTGAAAGTGTCCTGTTATTCGCCAAGGAACGTGATTGTCGTCAACGGGAACAGGCGCCACTGGGACCATCACCGAGAACGCCCCCGATGCTGCCGACAACGCACCGTACGTACAGAGTCTGACCGTCAACGGGACAAGTTGGACGCGGACCTAACTCAGTTCCAGCGTCTTCACCAAGGGCGGGACATTGGACTGGACGCTCGCAACCTGGGCCAGCACCACGTGGGGCGCTAGAGCCAAGGATGCGCCACCGTCGAGCACCCAAGGTTTGCTCCCCGCCCTCGGGTACGTGTCCAGCAGCAAGGGCGAGAGTGTCTCGGACCCCGGATCAAGCGTGACCATCTCGCTCGGCGTCCAGAGCCTGTCCACGGTTTCCCAGCACATCAGCCTGGAGCGCGAGGTCGGAATCCCGCTCCAGCATCGCCGTGGAACCGGCTGCTGGAACGCTCACAGCCAAGAGCGAGTCCAAGTCCGCGGAGCCGATCCATCTCGACGTCCCGGCGACCACGCCGGCAGGGACGTACACGGTGACCTTCAGCCTTCACGCGGCCAACGGCACCGCTCTTTCGGACATCGTCCTCGAAGTCGAGGTTCCTTGAGCCGCACATCTTCGCGGTGTCGGGACCCAGGGTATTTCGCGACGAGTGATCAAAGCTACCCTACGCAGCACTATGTAAGTGGTGGCGTGCCACCTACATCGTCAAACGTACCGATGCCGGGTGCACGCCGCACCCGCCATCGGTACGCAGTTCGCTGAGGTCGACTCAGGTCGCCTTCACGGTGACCGTACCCGTCGAGTACGAAACCGTGTACGCACCATCGACCGTCGAGAACGTGCCGACGACCGACGAGGCGCCGCTGATCACGTTGTAGGTCGAATTCACGGCAGGCGAACCGACCGTCGTGGGGTCGAGGATGCCGGCCAGCGACTCGGCGCCTCCGACGATCCCGTAGGCCTTGTTGGCGGTGGCGTCGACCGTCGGCTCGAAGGTGCCCGTACTCGTTTCGGTGACTCCCGACCCATTGGTAATCGTGATCGCGTCGCCATCGCCCACCGACAAGGTGCCATTGTTGGTCAGGGTCGTGGTGCCGCCGCTGGCGTCGTCAGTGGTGATCCCGTCGATCTTTGTCGTGCCCGTGCTGGTGTCGGTGATGTTGGTCCGCAGGTAATCCGGAGAGACCGTTCCCCCCTCCGTCTCGAAGGTTCCGGCATTGGTGACCGTGAAGGTCTGGCCGGTGAGAATGGCGTATCCGGAGCCGGCGGTAGTGAGCGCATCGAGCTCCAGGGTGCCGTCGTTGGTCAGGTTGGCGCCCAGCGTGGCGTTGCTGTTGTAGGTCGGGTTCCCGATGATGTCCACCGTCTGGCCGCTCGGGATGGTGCCGCCGAGGTTGCAGGCATTGAACAGGTCAAAGGTGTAGGTGCCCGATTCTCCGGCGTCAGTGAGGGTGCCCGTGGTAATCGACACGGGATTGCCCGAGTCGGTCCCGGCGGTCTGGGTGAAGGTGCCGTTGTCTTCATTGAAGACCCCGCCGTTGGTGAAGGTGCCGGCGGTCTGGGTGAATGCCGATCCATTGGTCAGGGTCAGGCTCCCACTGCTACCGACCGAGAAGGTGCCCTTGTTGGTCAGGGTGGTGGCTCCACCGCTGGCGTCCTCGTTGGTGATCCCGTCGATGGCGACGGTGGCGCCAGAATCATTGGTGATGTTGGTCCGCAAGTAGTCCGGAGAGACCGTTCCCCCCTCAGTCTCGAAGGTCCCCGCATTGGTGACAGTGAAGGACGGGCCGGAGAGATAGGCATCGCCGGAGCCGGGGGTCGTGAGCGCATCGAGCTCGAGCGTGCCGTCGTTGGTCAGGTTGCCGGCCAGTGTGGTGTTGCTGTTGTAGGTCGGGTTCCCGATGATGTCCACCGTCTGGCCGCTCGGGATAGTGCCGCTGAGAGTGTCGGCGTTCAACAGGTCAAAGGTGTAGGTCCCCGATTCCGCGACGTCGGTCAAGGTGCCGGAGTCGAGGATCGTGACCGGGTTCCCGGAATCGGTACCCGCGGTCTGGGTGAAGACACCATCCTGCTCGGTGAAGACCCCGCCGTTGGTGAAGGTGCCGGCAGTCTGGGTGAATGCCGATCCATTGGTCAGGGTCAGGCTCCCGCTGCTGCCGACCGAGAAGGTGCCGCTGTTGGTCAAGGTGGTGGCGCCACCACTGGCGTCCTCGTTGGTAATCCCGTCGATGTCTGTTTTGCCGGCGCTGGTGTCGGTGATGTTGGTCCGCAGGTAGTCCGGAGAGACCGTTCCCCCCTCAGTCTCGAAGGTCCCCGCATTGGTGACAGTGAACGACGGGCCGGAGAGATAGGCATCGCCGGAGCCGGCGGTCGTGAGCGCATCGAGCTCGAGCGTGCCGTCGTTGGTCAGGTTGCCGGCCAGTGTGGTGTTGCTGTTGTAGGTCGGGTTCCCGATGATGTCCACCGTCTGGCCGCTCGGGATAGTGCCGCTGAGAGTGTCGGCGTTCAACAGGTCAAAGGTGTAGGTCCCCGATTCCGCGACGTCGGTCAAGGTGCCGGAGTCGAGGATCGTGACCGGGTTCCCGGAATCGGTACCCGCGGTCTGGGTGAAGACACCATCCTGCTCGGTGAAGATTCCGTGGTTGGTGAAGGTGCCAGCAGTCTGGGTGAACGCCGATCCATTGGTCAGGGTCAGGCTCCCCTTGGCTCCGACGGAGAAGGTGCCCTTGTTGGTCAAGGTGGTGGCGCCACCGCTGCCGTCCTCCGTGGTGATCCCGTTGATCTCAGTCTTGGCGGTGCTGCCGTTGGAGATGTTCACCCTCAGATAGATCGGGCTGTCCTTGCCGCCCTTTGTCTGGAATGTCCCGCTGTTGGCGATGGTGACTCCACCACCACCGCCGATCAGCGCGTACCCAGAGCCCGCGACGTTCTTCGCCTTGAGCTGGATGACACCACGCTTTTCGATTTTGCTGCCGGTTGCAGCAGTAAGCGACAGGGCCGAGTTGAAGGAGGGCGTTCCGCTGATGATCAGGGTCTGCTTACCCGCTGACCCACCCACAACGACGGTGTTGGCAGATGCGCTGCCGTCAATCGTCACTTTGTAGGTACCGGCGACCTTGATGCACACGTTGCTGGTCGACGTCGGCACGACGCCGGTCGACCAATCGGCGGCCGTCGACCACAAACCGCTGACCGCGGCTTTCCAACTATCCGAGCATGATCCGCCGCCCGAGTCCACAATCGCCTTCGGGTGCAGCGCGCCCGCTGGGGCACCAAACAGGCCCACTCCGAGGACCATGCCGAGCAAACCCGGGGCGGCGATCGTTGCCAATTTTCGAGGAACTGATGTCCCCGATCCTCCGTAACGGTGGACGGAAGCAAGGAATCGAGCCGCCATTTCAAATCCCCTTTGTTCGCCAAACTGCGGACGCAGGCCTACCACCCGTTGCAAAATGTGTCAACAAGCGCACAACACAAGGAGAATCACAAAGGCATCTCGACGAGTGCAGCGAAGCCAGCATCAATGAGCGCCGAATCTTTCGACGAATTCAGATGCATCGCACCCGAAAAGGACCTAGGTAATTTCACCCGGGTTTTCCTCGTTGTCTGGCGAATGCCGTTGTCGTTCTTGGTCTGTCGACCCGTGCTCGGTTTGCATGCGAGTTCTTTGCTCGCGTGCAAAGAGCTGTTGTCAGGGGGGATTGCGTCGACGTACGTATTTGGTTGCACTCACTTAGAAGCTACCGACGGTTGTCTACGACGCGCAGTCGTCGATCGCGGCCGAGTCTGACGACTGGGTCTCGTCCGACACGCGAGACGGGCCACGAGGGTCTCGCGACCATCATCGAAGCGGGTCCGCTCGCCCCTGCGCGTCGAAGTCGGCCTTGGCGATACGCGCACTCCCAGGGGTGGCGCACCAGTTCGAGGGCTTGCTCTCTCCCGGCTTTTGCTTTCCTACGTTTCTTTACCGCGAAAAAGAGCGAGATTGTAGGGAAACCTCGGGGATCAAAACGCCGAGATAGCGCTTGGAAAATCGCTTCGAGGGAGCCGTTGAAGTATTCGGGCGCCGGAAGGGGTCGCGTGGGCATCGGTCGACCGCCTGCATCCATCGGCAAAGGTGACCCTTGCCGAGAATGCAGTCCGGGTGTAAGAGTGGATTATTGGCGATTGATCTGACAAAGGTGGAATCAATGATCTCGGCGGGATATCGGATCAGGCGGTTTTTGTTGGCCGGAGTTGCGATAGTTGCGATCGGAGGCGCCGGGCTGGCTGAAGCTTCTTCTGCATCGGCCGCCGCGCTTCCCACGCTGTATGCGTCTCCGAGTGCCACGTCGGGCGCCGCCGGCACCTCGTGTGCGACGGCGAATTTCTCGACGATCAGCGCCGCAGTAGCGAGTGCGGCCAGTGGCGACACGGTCGTGGCATGTCCCGGCACGTACGCCGAGGATGTCGTCATCACCATTCCGCTCACACTTGTCGGCGAGAACGCCGAAATCGACGCGACCGGGCTCTCGGGCGCGCCGACCGGCGCCATACTCGGGCAAGCTCCCTACAACGGGATCACCATCGAATCCTCCAACGTGACCGTGCAGGGGTTCAAGGTTGTGGGCGCTGAAGGCGAAGGGATTCTGGCGGTCAATCCGAACCCGGTCCCGGGTCCGGTTATCGGGGGAAGACAGCTCTACACGGGTAGCCCGTTGACCGGCATCACGATCGAGAACAACGTCGTCAAGGACAATGACCGTGGCTTCAACAAGGCGAAGTCCCCATACTTCCCCTGCACGCCGAACGGTGGATCGGACTGCGGCGAAGGCATCCACCTTTTGAGCGTTGCGGACTCGTTGGTCGTCGGCAACCGTTCCGTCCAAAACGCCGGAGGGATTCTGTTGACCGACGAGTACGGCCCGAACCACAACAACGTGGTGCGCCGGAACTTCGTCGTCGGGAACACCAAGGACTGCGGCATCACCCTGCCGGGACATAACCTTGCATTCGATCCTACGACCGGTCAGCTTGATCCGAGCTTCGGAGGCGTCTACGACAACTTGATCGTTCACAACGTGGTCAAGGGAAACGGGGTGAAGGGATACGGCGCTGGCGTCGGGATCTTCGCTCCGGAGACGTTTACCGCCTCGTACGACAATACGGTCACGGGCAATCTGATCGTAGGCAATGGCCTCGCAGGCATATCGGTGCACGGCCACCAGGCGAACGCCGACGTCGACGGCAATGTCTTCACAAACAACAGGATCGGTCAGAACAACGTCGATCTGGCCGACGGAGCTGACCCGCCCGGCCCGCAGGACAACGAGACGACCGGCATCCTGGTGTGGTCGGATGCCACTGTGTACAACGTGACCATCACGGGCAACACCATCTTTGATAACACGTACGGGGTCTGGTACACGCCGAGCACCGTCAGCCTCAAGGCGAATTCAAACTCGTTCTCCGTGACCAAGGATTTCTACGCGGCCTGACCGCACTTCTGGCGAGCCGGGCAATCAGTGCGGCGCCCGACCCCACCAGCGACTACAGCCAGGTTCAAGGTCGTGTCCCTACTAGTCGAGGAATAGCGACCCGCGGCGGATACGAGAAGGCACAATCCGCTGCGCAGCAGTCAGGAGTGCCTCGACCTCGAACAGAGTCCAAATCACCGCCACGGATGTTGTCGGAGTCACGAGGGCTCGGTGGTAGCGAGGCGTGTGGCGTTCTGATGTGTCTGCTCTGGCCGCAGGGAGGGCAGGGCCGTGGCATCGCCCGGATGATGGCCGCCCGCCTGGCGGTCCTTCGGCGTCCCGAGTGACGACCCGCTCGAGGGACACCACGCATTTGACGGCACTCCCGCGCAGGGGTTTGACATGGTGGGCAGCCCACTGGGGAGTGGTGCCAGGCGCACCCCAGTCTGCGGTGGGTAGTTCGAGTCGGGTGGGCACGGGAGGAGCCGGGCATCGCACTCGACTTGACCGAGCAACGTGGAGTCCCCGTTCGTCGTGGTGGTCTTCACGCCGCAGACGGGTTGGAGCTGCTCCAGGTTGGCCGGTGCGCTCCCACCTGGCGCCGTGTTGTCGATGAAGCAGTTCGACGGCAGGCCCGTGTGCAGGACAATCTGGCCGAAGTCCGAGTTGGACGGATTGGCGTAATAGCCGTCGTTGACGAAGGTATTGCCCTTGAGGGCGTCCCCCTCGGGCTCGAAGACACAGCCCAGCCCGGACGTCTGGAATCCACCGAAATCGGCGCACTTCTGATGAAGCGAGGGGGTGCCACTGTCGGGGTAAGGGACAAACAGGACTCCCCAGGCGCCGTTGTTCGAGAACGTGTTGTCCATGACGGTGTCGTTGCGGCCGCCAGAGAGGGTCATGCCCGTGCCGATGGGGCCGGCCGCCGCATCACCGGCCTCGGGCACGTTGCCGTTGTTGTTGTTGTGAACGTTGTTGTGGATGAACACCCAGCACGAGTGGGTGTGGGTAATGGAGCTCGTGCCGCCGTTGGGACAGTCGCCGTTCTGCGGCGGCGGCGGGTCGCCGGCGATCTGCGTGTTCGTGTCCACCCCGTCCTCGTTGTTGTCGAACTGGGAGTTCTCAATGACTACGGCGCCCCCCGAATTGGTGCCGGAATAGCCAAGGGCGTTGTTCTCCATCCAGGCGTGATCGATGGTGACGTCGCACACCTGATGGCAGGCACCGACGTACATGCCCGAGTCGTTCATGTTGGAGCCGTAGATCTGGTTCCAGCTGCCCGGCCCCTGCGAATTGGAAGAAAAGATCCCGTACTCGGCGGCGGAGGTTTCGTCACTGTAGAAGGAGCTGGTCCCCGTGAGGTCACTCCCGGTGTAGCCGGTGAGCCCGATCTTGCCGGAGCCATCGCCTCCGTTCCACCAGACCTCGTTCCCCGAATCACCCGCTCCGCCGAGGAAGTTGCACGCTGTGAGGTTTTCGATGCGGACGTCGTCCGCCTTCCACACCACGATCCCGTTTCGTCCCTGCGCCTTGCCCCCGACGACCGGGCCGAAGTTCTGATACTGCGGATCCGGGCTGCACGGTGTCGGTGCGCCCGCCTTGGTCCCGTCCACGATGACCGTGTCGCGGTTCATCCCCCGAATGGTCAGGTCCGGTGTGTGCACCACCACACCGCCGTGATCCCCCGTGTTCAGCAGATTGGCTTGGGTTACGTGGGCGTCGTCGTCCTCGTGGTAGTCGCCCGGGGCTACCAGGATGTAGTCGCCGGGCTGGGCTGCGTTCACCGCCGACTGAATAGTGGAGTACTGCCCTGCTTTGCCGTTGAAGGTGCCTACGAGCAGGACGGCAGGCGAGCTGCCTCCCGACGAGCAAGCCGCCAGGGCTGATCCGGTCAGAAGCAACGCCGCGAGTGCGGTCAGACCTCGGACCGTGCCGTTCGTCCGCATCATCTGGATCCCCCGATCGTCGAAGTCGCCGGACTGGTGTGGTCCGGCAGCCCTCACGAGGAAGCTACTTGGGAAACGGCAAAGTGCAACGGAGCGTCTGCCCCGGGCCGAATTTCATTCAGGAGACCGCGTCTCGAGAGAAATCAGCCGACCTAGCTTTGGTTGTATGGCGGTTCAGGCGATGGCCGGGCGATGAGGACGTTGGCCTGGTCAGGCTCCATACGCAGGGAGAATGGCCCCACTGACGGGCGCCGCCGCCTCGCTGACCAAGAAGGCCACCAGCTCGGCGATGGCCTCTGGAGCGACAGCGTGCGCCAAGACCTCTTTGGGGAAGGTGGCTCGAGCTCGTGGCGAGTCAAGCAGTTGCGGCGCAATGGCGTTGACCCGGATGCCGAGCGGGCGGGGCTCGACATCAAGGATTCGGGTCAGGTGTACGAGGGCCGCTTTGCTGGCCGAGTAGGCCGCCATGCCGGCCGAGGGCTCGATTCCCGGCCGGGCTGCGATGTGCACGATGGCGCCTGCACCGAGCTTCTGCATGTGTGGCGTCACGGCCTGGCTGAGCCAAAGCGCTGCACCGAGATTCACATCGATCATTTGGCGCAATAGGTCCGGCGTCGTCGTCAAGGCATCTGCCCCCTGGAAGGCACCAATCGTGTTGACCAACACCTCCGGTGGTCCGACAGTGTGGACGACGCGTTCGACCATCCGACCGGCCGCGACCGGATCGGTGGCATCGAACACCTCGCGGGCGAGGTTGTCGGGAAGCGACTCCAGGCCGGACTTCCTCCGGTCCACAGCAACCACACTCATGCCGTGGTCAGCCAGTAAGACCGCGGAGGCGCGGCCAAGCTCACCTGCGGCACCGACCACGATTGCTACATGGGATGCCCGAAGGCCGTCACTCGGCATGTGGCGCACTCGAGATCCGAGCCGGTCGGGTCCGACGGTTGCGGCCCGTTGTGGGTGTCTGGATTGCTTGGTGAAGCAAGTTATTCTGCACGGCATGGCCACCATGCAGCCTTTGTCTCCGACTGAGGAAGCGCTCTGGCGTGCGGTGATGCGCATGGTCAAGGTGATTCCGCGACACCTGGACAGCGACCTCGTCAGAGGTGCCGGTCTGACCGCCAGTGAGTACACGACCATCATGCACCTGTCCGAAGCTCCGAATCGCGAGCTGCGCATGGCTGACCTGGCCAATGCAACGGACCTGTCGGCCAGCCGCATGACCCGTCTGGTAGACGACCTTCAGGCGCGTGGTCTGATCACCAAGACAGCCAGCTCTTCTGACGCTCGGGGCAACGTGGCCAGGCTCACCCCCCGAGGCATGAACAAGCTCAAGTCTGCGTGGCCGGTTCACCTTGCGAGCGTCCGGAGCCGTTTCCTCGACCACATCGATGCGAAGAGCGTGGCAGGCGTCGCAAAAGCTCTGGCCGACGTCGCTGATCATTTGGAGGATGCGCCAGCGGAGCCACGCCCGCGGAGTTAGCAACGACTGGTCCCGGGCGTCCATGTCCGATTGTCGAGGGCCGAGAGTCGGGGCGCTCCAACGACGCACCGCCTTAAAGGCCTTTTGTGAGCCGAGACGTCAGCACGATGTCGATGACATCGGGGACGGTGTCCGTCCGGGCCCAGTCGCGCTGCAACTCGCAGGCCAGGGACACCCAGCCAATGGGTTGCGCTCCGGCTTGGACGATGCGTTCGAGTCCGGCTCGGTGCGCTTCGAGGGAGGTCCCACCTACCGCATCGACGACGGGAAACACCTCGAAGCCTTCGCGGAGGGCATCCAGGGTGGGAAACGTCAGGCAGACCTCCGTCCACAGTGCCGCCGTCACCAGTTTCTTGCGTCCGGTCGCCTCGACGGCCCGGCGGAACTCGACGTCTTCCCAGGCGTTGATCTGGGTGCGATCGATCTCGTCCAAGTCCGAAAGGACCTCTCTGAGCTCGGGGATCGTCGGCGGTTGACCGTTGGCGGCGACGTTGACTGTCGAGAGCACAATGGGGAGGCCGTAGGCCTTGGCGATGCGGGCCACCGAGACGATGTTGCGGGTCAGCAAATCGTGATCGATGGATGTCACCGTCTGAACCTGGCTCGGTTGGTAGTCGATGACCAGGAGTGCGCAGTTCTGTGGCGTCAACAGGGCATCGGTCACCGGATCACGCATCGGCTCGCTCGTCACGTTTGGCTCCTCTCGTTGAGAGGGTCCTCCGCGTCCCCTCCGCCCTCACACTGTAAAAGAGATTGCTTGCCCACGCAAGGAGATTGGTTGCGCGCGGCGAAACGGGTGAACCCGGCCCCTCAGGGTGCGGCGGGCAATGGCACCGTCGGTTCGCCGTGGTCCGTCGGAGCCGATCCGACGGCAACGATGCTCGTCCTCTGATCGACTGGTCGCGACCCGAGGCGGATGGCAAGGGTCTGCGTCGATGGCTGATACGTCCAGCCGCGGGCCGAGCCAGATCCGGCGGCGAGAGGCCGGCCGTTCAGGGTGACGTGTTCCGGGTGGGACACGTCGACCATGTCGATGGTAGTTGACACCGAGGACGGTTGACCCGGAAAAGTGCCGCGTGTGGCGCTGATCGTCACCCGCGTCGATGCCGTTCCAGCCGTCGGGGTCGACGGCGACGTGGAGATCAAGGTCGACGCTCGCTGGCCCTTCGTATAGCCGAGCCCCGATCCGCTGTCGCCGTACAAGTCGAAGGAACCCGCTGCGCCGGGATAGACGAGCGCCGTCAAGGTGCGCGGTGGGCCTGTCGCCGCTGAGCTGGGCTGTTCGGGGACGATCCCTCCGCGGCGGACGAAGACGGGCATGCGATTGAGCGGTACCGAGAGAGTGGCGGTGGATGGTCCGCTGAAGGTGGCCCCGGTGAAGTAGTCGACCCAGTGTCCGGGCGGGAACCAAACCGTCGTCGACGCCACATTCCCCGGGGTCGTCACCGGAGCGACCAACATGTCCTGGCCGTAGAGGTACTCCGTCGGGTTCTGGTAGGCCGACGGCTGATCGGGATAATCCAGATAGAGGGGCTGCGCCATCGGTAGCCCCGTCCGGTGGGCTTGGGCGGCCAGCGTGTACGTGTAGGGCAGCAACGCTTCGCGGAGTCGGAGGAACGATTCGGTGATGCCCTGCACCGGCTGAGGATATTGCCAGGGCAGACGATTCTCGTTGTTCGAGTGGAGTCGCAGGATCGGTTCGAATGTCCCGAGCTGGACCCAACGATCGTAGAGGTCGGGCGGATCGGCTCCGGATTGTGTGGGAGGGGGGCCGAGATAGCTGCCGATGTCGCTGCTCACGTAGGGCTCGCCGATCGTGGCTTCGTCGGGCACCAACGCCGCCTCGGTCGCCAGGGTGTTCCAGGTACCCCAGGCGTCTCCGGTGAAGGCAATCGTCGACGTGTGGTTCGACCATGGACCGGCTGGGTAGACCTCCTGCGGCTCGCCGTTGGATCCACCGATACGGGCGAGAACGAACCCTCGCTGGCCCAGGTTCGTCATGTCTTGAGCGTAGAGATGGTCGATCCAACCGTCCGGGGTTACGCCCGGCGACGACACGACCGAGTTGTCGCAGCACCAGTCGAGCCACCAGAAGGACACGCCTTGGTTCTGAAAGCTCTTCTGGAGGGCGAAATTGGACTCGGCCTGAGCAGGAGAGCTCCAGTCCCACACCTTGCAGGTTCCATTGGTGCAGCTCGAGGAGGCGAGGTCATCGCCGGCAATTCGCTCGACCTCGGGAAGCTTGGGATCGTTGTCGTCGATGCTCGAGTGAATGTTCAGCGTCACGTCGATGCCGTGGGAACGCGCCCACTTCAGGAACTCAGTCGGAGACGGGAAGAGCGATGCGTTCCACTCCCAACCGTTCCAGTCGTTGGGCGCCTTCCAGTCGGTGTCGAGTGAGAGCGTGTTGAGGGGGACCTTGTTCTTGACGAATGCCGCATAGACCGTGGTCTGAATGGTGCTGCTCGAATACGGCGTGTAGTCGGAGTACCAGACGCCGAAGACGTTTCGGGGCAGCAGGGGCGCAGGACCCGTGAGTTGCGCCAAGGTGTGCAGCGCACGGGCGTAGTCCGTTCCGTAGGTGAAGAGGTAGCCGTCCTCCAGGTCGCCATGCGCCGGTCGGGGCTGGACCCATCCCTTCGTGGTCCACAGCGCACTCTGCGTGTCGTCCAGCAGGCGCCAGCCGGCGGTGTCGAGCAGCCCATCGGTGTTGAGCGGTTGAATCCCCGCTTGGCAGGTGTCGCCGGATTCGCCGGGTCCACACGTAGGGGTGATGTTGTAGGTATCGGTATCGAACCCTCGAAACCATCCACCGAGGGGTCCCGTCGACGTCGAAACGGGAGGTGGTTGCGTTGGCGGGTCCGATGGCCAGGGTGTCGATCCCGAGGTCATAGCTCTTCGGGGTGGTGCTCACCACCTCGATCGAGTTGGTGCCTGCCTGCAAGGGGACCGTCGTGGTGATGGTTGTCCAAGGATCGGAGGCCGTGGTGGGGACCGCGTCGATGACCTGCTGCAGGTGTCCGTTCACGTCCAGATCGAGGGAGCTCGGTGTCGGCGCCAAGCGGTGGGCTCGGCAGGTTGTAGTAACGCAACGAGACCACGGCCGGGCCGGCCGTCGCTCCGAGAACGTGCCAGGTGACACTGGCTCCGGACTTGATGAAGAAGCCTGCATAGCCGGCTGTGCTCTCGTATCCGGCGAAGGTCTGACTGAGGGTGGCGTCTCCGCCGAGCGTGGCCGCCCCGGCCTGGCAGACCTGGCCGAACGTACATTCCCACTCCCAGGTCGGGGCGACGGTGGACGTTCGGCCTCCAACGGACAATCGAAGCGACGTGTTGAGGGGCGTGAAGGGTCCGGAACCCAACTTGTATCGCAGCGTGGCGCTCGCGGTGCGGACCGTCAGCCAGCCGCTCGAACTGGAGACGGAATAGGGCGGGACCGGCATTCGTCGGTCCAGAGCATTGACCGTCGGACGGTTCTCGAAGTGCTGCGATGGCGAGTACTCGAGTCGCAGCAGCGTCGGACTGAGGACCTCGATGCGCACGGCACCGACATGCACGATCGCCGAGCGATGGGCGCTGCCTTCGGCCATGTTGATGGGCGTTTCCAGGTTGACAGGAGATGAGTCCCCGGATGCGGCGCCCGTGGCGGCCCCAGAGGGACCTGTCCCTATGGCGAGCAGGATCCCGGTCAACATGACCAGCGCGAGCACAGGGGAGCGTCGCGCGTTTCACTCGCGCACCCCTCGACGGGCTGCTCTCCAACCAGACCATGACTCATCATCGCATCCTCTTCCGAGGAGCGCTCCGGATGTGCGCGTCGGGCGAGAGGGTTGTAGGCCGAAGATCCGAGTCCTTTCTCGACGATCGGCCCCGAGCAAGCGATCCGGGTCGGTGAACTTTTACGGCGCGAGTCGCTGAACCGCCGCGACGAGTCCTGCGAGCAATCCGTCGGGGTCGTACAGGATCCGACATCCATCAGCCACGACGGAGGCACTCCCTCGGTCCAGGGGGTCTAGCGAGGCCCAACTGATCGGCGCGAACCCGAACTCGACGAGAAGGCCGGAGGCGAGTTCGACCCGACGTTCGCGGACGGGTCCCCATGCCTTGCTCCGCACGATCGAACCCTCTTGAGAGGCCGCCGACCAGATCCACTCGGTGGTGGTGACATAGGACTCGATGTTCTCGCTCAGGAGAACGAGATCGACGTCCGACGACACGCGCGTCGTTGCCGCGGGCCCACGAGCCCACCAAGGCAAGGGCCTGCACGTTTGATTGAACGTTCGCCCACCTCACGACGCTTTCCAGCACACGATAGACCTCGGCCCGCCGCTCGGGAGTGACTACCACGCTCCCCGCTGCCGTGCTCGAAGGGATCGGGGCGGTGTCATCCATGGAGGGCCGTCAGTTCCGGCCAGAGGTCGTCAATTGCTTCGACGACGGGAACACCTCCATCGCTGAGATCGCGGAGTCGACCTTGGTCGGCGAGTGCGAACGCACACGCGAAGACCGGAGGCGAGAGATTTCGGTGCGCGTCGATGACAGATGTCGGTGCGGGGTGCGAGATCAACCAGGTCAGGTGCAGGACGTGGCAGAACGCACCGAAAGGGCCGCCAAGGCTGACCCGCTCTGGGGTGCGCTGGAGGGTGAATCGATAGGTGGCCAACCAGTCGTGGAGACCCTCGAAGTACGGATCCGCCGCCGCGAAATGGACCGAGGGGACGTGGTAGAACGCGATCGTCGCCGCGCACATGAGGCAGGGTTCGAACGTCGTGAAGAGGGTGCCCGTGAGGCGAGTGCCGAATGGGACCTGGGACAAGACATCCATTTCCGCATGAGCCATCATCGTCCCGGACAGGTGTGTCGCAGATCGTTCGTTAGTCCGATTGCGTCCCATCGCGATGACCGATCCCGATTCGTCGACGAGCACGGCACCCACACCGGCCGATCCGGCGGTCCACGATTCCCAGGCCTGTTCGATTGCGAGCTGCCAGGTCGAGCTCAGTCCTTCCCAGGCCGAGGTCGGATCCATGCGGCGATGGTAGGTCTCTTGGTCAGAATGGAGCGACGGTTCTCGTCGTGGCGTGCTCTGCCCGATGCGCCTGATGCGCACCGCTCCAGCGGGGCGAAGGCGCCCATTTCGGCTTCACCCAGGAATTCGCTTGCCAACCGCTCCCTCCAGGTGGAAGGTGGCAGAGGGAGTTCTCAGCCTCTCCGGCTCGTCGAACAGAGAGGAGCGAAACCCATGCAATCTCGGCCATTTGGCATCGCTTGCCTTGTGGGCGGCCTGGTCGCGGTGCTCGGCTGGTCCGTCCCGGCGGCGAGCGCCTCCGCCGGTCCGATCATCAGAGTCGTGGGTCTCTACCGCATCGTCTCGACCGATTGCTACTTTGCAGCCGGGAAGTGTCACGCTCGCTTCGACATCGAGCAGTCGGGTACGACACTGACCGATCCGTCCGACAGGTACTTTCACGGCAACGTCAACGGACAGCGGGTCAAGGTGGGGGAGCGATACCCGAGGGGAACCAGCGAGGATGGCTGGGTTGCCGTTGGTACGACCTCGAATGGCGGGAAAACGGTGAGCGGAGACTTCTACGACGGCATCGGAGGCAGTGGAACGTTCACCATGACGTATGTCGGCAGCTCCCCAGGCGGTTCGTTGGCGAGCACTGTGATCGCTAGCGGGCGAAGAGGTGGTACCCCGCGAGGAGCCAGGCCGCGATGAGGAGAACTCGTACGGGCAGGGTGTTCGTCGTGAAGCGCACGAGGTCACCCGACGTCGCGAACGTCCCGCGGGATCGACGGGCTGCCTGATCGACGACGATCCCCGCAAGGAGCACTGCAATCCAGAAGATCAGTCCCACGGGACGGCTCGAAGGCAGGAGGAGAGACGGTACTGATGACCGTCCGCGCAACGGCCCGAGGAGGCCAGCCATCACCTGCGGTCCGGCGGGCACTCCCGGAGGCATGATCCGCGGAGCGCGAGCCCGCGCCACGCCATAGCCCATTCCGACGAGCATCCAGACCAACCACAAGGCTGCGTTGACGGGTCGGAATGCCTGGGCCAGTGCGCTGATCGTGAGGTGGGCCTCATGCGCTCCGGTATCGATGCCGAGCACGTCCCACGCCGCGGCCAGCGCAATCAGGATCAGCCAAGGCGTCAAGCCGTACAGCGCCGAGCTCGCGCCGCCTTTCCCCGGTCGGGGCCACGGCTCTGCCGACGAAGTCCGACAATTGTGGTTTTCCGGTCGGCGATTGCTCGACCACAGCATCAGATCGACGCATCCGACAACTGCGACCGAGACACACCAGGTGGCAACGGCCGCTGCGGTGTCGGTATGGAACCCGCTGACCCAGCCGCACCACGCGCAGAGCAGCACGCCTCCGACGATCAGGAGGCGGGGAGCCGGCATGACACCGGTATAGCTCCGGCCAGCCCAGCTGATCGGGGACAGTAGGGTCCGCTGCGATGGTCAAGGGCAAGCTGCGTGGCCACCGAGACTTCCGGTTGCTCTGGGGCGGCGAAACAGTCAGCGAGCTTGGGTCACAAGTGAGCCTTCTCGCCATTCCGCTGTTGGCTGTGCGCACGCTCCACGCCACGACCTTCCAGGTGGGACTGTTGACCGCCGCCGAGACCGCGGCCTTTCTCATCGTCGGCCTGCCCGCGGGCGTGTGGGTCGATCGGATCCGTCGGCACTGGGTGATGATCGCCGCAGATCTGGGCCGGGTCCTCGTGCTGGGGTCCATTCCCGTGGCGTACGCGCTCGGCGCGCTCACCATGGTGCAGCTCATCATCGTGACACTCGTGACCGGGATTCTGACCGTGTTCTTCGACGTCGCCTATCAGTCGTACCTCCCTTCTCTGGTTGGGCGAGATCACCTCGTCGAGGGGAACGCCAAGTTGACGGGCAGCGCGCAGGTGGCGACAGTTGCCGGGCCCAGCATCGCGGGAGGACTGGTCCAGGCCATCGGGAGCTCCTACGCCATCGTGGTTGACTCACTCAGCTTCCTGGTGTCGGCTCTGGCGGTCGCAGGCATCCGGGCGCCGGAACCGAAGCCCGAAGTACCCGAGGGTGGACACCCGAGCCTCCGTCACGACATGGCCGAGGGTCTTCGCTTCGTGTTTCACAATGCATTGCTCCGCGCCATCGCCTGCACAACGGCCAGCTCCAATCTGGCCAGCGGAATTGCGGCGGCCGTCGAGGTCGTCTTTCTCGTCCGGACCGTGCATGCATCGCCTGCCGTGATCGGGCTCCTCTTCACCCTGGGCGGCGTCGGGGGCGTGCTCGGGGCTCTGGTGGCCGGACCGCTGGCCCGGCGCATCGGCGGAGCGCGGGCCACGATCGTCGGCATTCTGAGCAACGTCGGTGCACTCTTGATCCCGCTGACCCAACCCAAGGCCGGGCTGGTGTTCTTCGGGATCGGCATGCTGTTCGTCGCGTTCGGCGCCACCGTCTACAACGTCAACCAGGTGAGTTTCCGCCAGAGGCTGTGCCCGGATCGCCTGCTCGGCCGGATGAACGCCACCATGCGGTTCGTCGTATGGGGTGTCCTCCCGATCGGCGCGCTGATCGGCGGCCTGCTGGGAACGGCCATCGGGCTGCGGCCGACGTTGTGGATCGGCGCCGCCGGAGAGGCGGTGGCCGGCGTCTGGCTCCTGGCATCTCCGATGCGATCGATGCGCGACTTCCCCGAGATCGAACATTCGGCCACGTGAGGGCCAAGGCGTAGTCTCGGTCGTCATGCGGGCAGTCGGGATCATGGCGTTCGGTGGACCTGAGGTGCTCGTTCCGGTCGAGCTGCCCGATCCCCAAGCCGGTCCGGGCGAACTGCGACTACGGGTCCATGCCGCCACGGTCAATCCAACCGATACCGTGCTCCGAAGCGGGGGTCGAGCCGAACGGTTGAAGGACGTCGAGCCACCCTATGTGCCCGGCATGGACGCGGCCGGAGTCATCGAGCAGATCGGCGACGGCGTTGACATCGATCTCGAGGTCGGAGAGCGGGTCATGGCGATCGTGCTTCCCTTCGGCCGGCACGGAGCGTACGCCGAGCGCGTGGTCGTGCCGGCCGCCTCGGTCGTCCGCAGCCCAACCGTCGCCAGCGATGCCGAGGCAGCCACCATTCCAATGAACGGGTTGACGGTCCGGCTGGCCCTCGACGAGCTGGCGCTCGAGACCGGTCAGACGTTGGCCGTCACGGGCGCCGCCGGGGCGGTCGGCGGTTTCGCGGTCGAGCTCGGCAAGGCCGCCGGCCTCAGGGTGATTGCAGATGCGGCGCCATCCGACGAACCGCTCGTCCGGTCCCTGGGGGCGGACGAGGTGGTGATGCGAGGTGACGAGGCCTTCGCCCGCGGCGTGCGGGAGATCGTTCCCGACGGGGTCGACGGGTTGATCGATGCGGCGGTGATGAATGCGGTCGCCGTCCCCGCCGTGCGCGATGGTGGCCGCATTGCCACGCTCCGCGGCTATGACGGCGGCGACGTGAAGAACCGAGGCATCTCGTTCTTCCCTGTGTTCGTGCGGACCTACGCGACTGAGCACGACAAGCTTGATGCACTCCGGCATCTGGCTGAGGGAGGTGACCTGACCCTGCGAGTGGCTGGAACGCTGCCTTCGAAGCATGCTCCCGAAGCCCATCGGTTGCTGGAGGCGGGCGGGGTGCGCGGTCGGCTCGTCTTGGAGTTCTGACCTACCAGCCCCGGAGGTTGATCTCCCACTGATCCAGCACCTCTTCGCCTTCGACGACGAAGAGGTGCTGGTGGTATGCCACCGTGGGATCGACGTGGGCGGGGAGCACCCGAATCCGGTCTCCCACCTTCGGTGGAATCTCCGGCGCAAAGACGACGTGCTCGTCCGAGCAGAACCACACGTCCGCATCCTCGACCGACGGATTGCCGTGGTCCATGCCCAGAGCCTTGAGGCCGCAGTCGGCGACCGCCCAGTCCTTCGATACCGAGATCACCGTCGAGAGGACGCTCAAGGCCTGAACAAATGGGAGATCGAGCTTGGCGTAGGCGGTGTCCATGAGCGCGTACGAGCCGGCTTGGATCTCGGTGGCCCAGGTATTGATGTCGTACGTCCCTGTGCCGCCGGCCGAGATCATCTCGCCGCCAACCTCGCTGGCCGCGTCGACGAGCATGGCCATCGAGGGCTCGAGCATGGTCAGGCGCCTCGATCGGTCCTCCAGTCCGACGATATGGCCTTCGTACCCCATCACGCCTCGGACCTCGAGACCGGACCGCCGCGCCACGTCGGCCAATCGACCCGCATCCGCCGGGGAACAGCCGCAACGAGGCAGGCCCACGTTCACGTCGATGAGCACCTCGGGTATCCGTGCGCGCGCCGCCGCGGCGATGGTCTCCTCCGAGTCAACGGCGACCGTGATTCGAGCCCCCGAGCGCGACAGTTCGCCCAGCCGGGTGGCATCGACCACCTCGTTGGCCAGGAGGAGGTCGTGTCCCAGCCCGGCCCGGGCCATGCCCTCCATCTCGAGCATGGTGGCGCAGGTGAACCCCCGGTGCCCCAGTGATGCCTGGTGGCCGGCCAGGGCGGTGCACTTGTGTGCCTTCACGTGGGGTCGGAGCCGGGAGCCGGGCAACGCCTCACTCATCGTGCGCAGGTTGGACTCGAGACCGGCGCCGTCGACGACCAGGGCCGGGGTCGTCAGGTCGGCCATCTTCATCGCGGGCAGGCTATCGGCGCGGCGGCCCGCCAGGCGGTACTGTCCGCGGCGATGAGCCTGCCTTGGTTGGGTGATGCCTGCGGCCTGGTCGACGCGTTCCGTGCCAAGGAGGTATCCCCGCTCGAAGCCCTCGATGCCTCCATCGAGGCCATCGAGGGCTCGCCGCTCAACGCTTTCAGCTATACGGACTTCGACAGGGCACGAGAAGCCGCCCTCATGGCCAACGTAACGCTGCCGTTCGGTGGTGTTCCCTTCGGGGTGAAGGAGCTCGAGCGGGTCGAGGGCTGGCCCGACACGGAAGCGTCGGTGATCTTCAAGGATCGCGTCGCCGAGGTGGACGACACATCAGTGTGCCGCCTGCGCACTGCGGGGGCGGTGCTGGCAGCGCAGACCACGGCGCCCGAGTTCGGCGGTATCAACTGCACGTCGACCGAGCTGCACGGGACGACGAGGAACCCATGGAACCAGGAGCGCACGCCAGGAGGGTCATCGGGTGGTACGGCCGCTGCGGTGGCGGGGGGTCTCCTTCCCATCGCCACCGGGAGCGATGGTGGCGGGTCGATCCGCGGACCCGCAGGGTTCAGCGGTCTCTTCGGACTCAAGGCAACCTACGGCCGGATTCCGAAGGGCCCAAAGGCGAGCATCGAGCCGATGACCACCGTGCTGGGCTGCCTGACCCGTTCGGTCCGCGACACGGCCCGGTACTTCGACGCGTGCAACGGCTTCGATCGCCGAGACCCCCTGAGCCTGCCGGTGGTCGGTGGCTGGGAGGCTGCACTGGGTGAATACGACCTGAGCGGCATGACCGCAGCGATCGTGGTCGATCTCGGTATCGCCCAGGTCCGCGGCGAAGTGGCCGAACTCGTCGAGGACGCCGGCCGTCGGTTGGCCGACAAAGCGGGACTCCGCGTGGTGACGGTCGAGCTGGCGCTGCCGCCCTTACGCGGGGCGTGGGCCATGGCCAACCAGCCCCCGTTGGTGGTGGACCTCGGGGAGCAGTATCCGGACTGCATCCCGCAGCTGTCTCGTGAGATCGCTGCCGGCGTGGAGAGTGCCCGCGAGCACTACGACCTGGCCCGAGCTGCGTCTATCGAACGGTATCGCCGGCAACTCAACGGGGCGATGGCGAACATGTTCGACCAGGCCGACTTCGTGTTGTGCTCGACCCACCCCGACGTGGCCTTCGCCGGCGGAGGGACCGCCGCCCTCGACCCTTCCGGGCCGCGACCTCATCCATGAGATCGGCTTCGCCCGGGCCATCATGAACAACGCAGCATTGACCGCGCCCTCCAACCTCAACGGCAGCCCCGCCATGAGCCTCCCCGCCGGCGAGTTGGACGGTCTGCCGGTCGGCCTCCAGGTCCTGGCGGGGCACCATCGTGAGGAGCTGCTGCTCGACCTGGCCTTGGTGGCCGAACGCGAAATGCCATGGCCCCTCGTCGCACCCGGATCACCGCACCGAAGCTGAGTGCCGTCAGCTCATGGCCACGCGCCAGGGCGACATGTCGAGACCGGGATACCGGCGCTGCATTCCTTCGAGGGTGGCCGGATTCCAATAGGGATGTCCTGGTCCGGGCACACCCATGAGCTCGAGTTGACGGGGCGTGGCCTGCTGGACGTACTTGATGAGCTCAGGCGAGAAGCCCCGAACCGGCCAGGCCTGGTAGCCGCCCCAGTTGGCCTCGCGTGGGCGGAACGACACATGCAGCATCACCCGGTAACGGGCGGGATCGCTGTGGTCGACGGACCGGTGGTACACGTCCGGACGGTAGGCCACCACGGAACCCGCGGGCGCCGCCGCCACCGATGGATCCTCGTAGAGCTCGGGGTACTCCAGGTAGTTGAGCGTGTGTTGTTCGACCGGGATGTCCTTCGTCTTCTGCCATGAGACGAACCGCGTGGCGCCGTCCTCCTCCGCCACATCCGTGAGATACACGAAGAACTCGACCTGCTGGTAGCCGACCTCATGTCTCGGGACCACGAGCATGTGGTTGGGGTAGTCGGCGTGCAGCAATTGGTTGTAGTCGGAAGACTGGTTGGCGTACTTCGCCGTCACCAGACCCATGTAGAGGATGAGGTCAGACGAGTCCGAGCAGCGCCTCCGCCAGGTCCACGACGCGCTCGTGCAGGACGAGCGCGTTGAGCCGCGTGCTGTGAAATGGAAACTCGGGCCACGGAGCGTCCCAGGTGTGCCACGCGCCGGCTTCTGTCCCCCCGTGTTCGAGCATCTCGGCCGGGGTGGGGAAGTAGCGGTGTACCGCGTCCTGGGCCGCCGTCAGTTGATCGTACGGAATGACCTCTGGGACGACGCACCAGCCGTCCGTGTCCCAGCGCTCCTTGAGTTCGGACGTGAAGAGGGCGCCTGTCACCGCCGAAACGCTAACCGGGGGGCGCCTTGGCGGGTCAGGTATCGCTACGCCCAGGTGAGGAGGACAAGAGCGGCGCCCGAGTGCCAGGAAGAGGCCGAAGGGCACGCCCGACCTTCGCTCGGCCCGATGCGCCACGATGAGCACGATGCCGACCACGGCTGCGAGCAGGTTGGCCACGGCGAAGCCTTCGAGCAGGGCAATGGGGCTGATCCAGGCCAGCCCGAATCCAACCACCAGCGAGAGTCGAACGTCTCCGAAGGCCATCCAGCGCGGGTTCATCAAGTTGATGACCAGGAAGACGGCAAAGAAGATCGAGGCCGCCGATCGAGGCGATCTTCAGGCGTTCCCACATGTGCAGGTCGGCAGCAACCGAGATCGCGCTGGCGACGACGATGCCGGTCAGTCCGTAGACCATCGTCTTGGGGAGCAGGCGTCGTGTGATGTCGCAGTAGGACAGCTGGATCAGTCCCACCGCGAGGAGCAACGGAGGCAGCGCGGTCAGCGACCAACCCACGCCGTGGAGGACGTAGGCCGGCAGGAGGCCGGAGAGCAGGGCCAGGGCCGCCCAATGCCACCCCTTGAGCTTCTGATCTGCCGCCAGTGCCTCACCCGGATGGGTCTCTGGGGAGTTCGTGGATGTTCGAACGACCGCGGCGGCCAGCTCCCTCCGGGTGACAGGGACGAGGAGGGAACCGGCCGCCACGCCTGTCAGGGCGCCGGCGATGAGTGGGATCGAGGCACTCATGGGCCCGGAACGATGGCGTCGCAGTCGAGGCCGAGGTCGGCGACATTGGCCCCTCCGACGGTGACCCCGGCCGCCTGCAGGACTTGGCCAAGGATGGCATCAAGGGGTGCCAGCAGTGGTCCGACCAGGGAGGTCCATTGCCCGGAAGCCCCACTGATCGTGGGTGTCGGGTCCGACGACCCCAATTGCCTGGGGTTTGAGGGATTCGCCCCCGAGTCCGTGGATGAGTTCGGAGGAACGACACGCTGCCGGATACGAAAAGCCCGGTCGTGTTGGCACCGGCAAAGTTCAGCGTCACGAGGGAGCTGCCTCCAAGGGTGACGCCCAGTGCGGCCGTCGTGGTCATCGCATCGAGCGTGGTCGGACTGATGGCCGGTCCACGCGCAGACGGCGAAGTTGAAGGTCGCAGTCCCGGTCGCCGCGGTGAACGGTATGGCGATCCCGCTGTAGCCGCCGACGCTCACCGTCAGCGTCCCGGTCACCTGTGCGGTCGTGGCGCAGGTCGCGGTCCCCGACGAGGGAGGGCAGCCCGATGCCGGCGTGGTCACCGTGCCGACCGGGCCATAGGCGATCTGGGCGGGTTGGACCACCTGGAGGGCCAGACTTGCTTGGGTAAATCCGGTGAGTCCCAGCGCGCCGGTGAGGTTGACGGTGATGCCGCTCGTGCCATTCGAGAGTTCGGCCGCCGTGGTCAAGGCCTGGAGCACGTTGATGCCGGTCGACAGCTGGGCATAGGTCGGTGGTGTGGGAGGCGTGGTCTGGTAGGTCGCGCACGTCGATCCGTCGATGGAGATGAGGGCACACAGCTGGCAGCGACGCTGGCCCGTTGTTGAGGTCGCCGCTGCGCAGCGTGGACAAGAGCCTGCTCGGCGTTTGTTTGCTCTGCTCGTTCCCGAGCTGCACATGCCCGATTGCTGCTGGTTCTGCACGGCGTCCGAGAACAGGGTCACCAGACTTGTCGCCGACAGCGATGTCGGTCATCACGGTCGATGGGCTGAGGACCGTACCGCTCGCGCCGATCAGCTGATTGAGGGTGACGTAGGTATTTGCGAGACCTTGATACCCGACCGCGGTGAGATTGACGGAAGATCCTCCCAGCTGACTCGAGAATGTCATTGATGACTGCGGTCTGCTGTGAGTCATAGTTCGCCAGGTAGGTCCCGATCGAGAAGCATGCCTGCGGTTGGAGTTGGTAGCAGGACGTCGTCGGACACGTGGTGCACCCACCCGTCGGACAACTGAAGCAAGGGGTGTAGTTGGCGCATCCCATGCCGCACCCACCACTGCTGCCGTTGCCGCATCCACTTCCTACAGGGAGGCCACTCCCGCTGTGTCCGGCCAGGGTATTGAAGCCACCCCAGAACGGCTGCGGAACCGTCTGCTTCGCACCGACGGCGACGGCGTTGCAGATGGGATCGAGCGGGATTGGGTGGGTTTGTCGTCGCGCAGCCGTCGGCCGGAAAGGTGTAGGTCCCGTTCTGGTAGAGCAGCGGCGTGACGGTCAGCTGTGCATCGGAGTTGTTGTCGGCCAGCACGCCGGCCAGCGACGTGTTCAGATACATCTGCACCGCCTTGGGGGGTGCCTTGTTGATCCGCGGTCGTGATGTACTGGATCACGTCGGCGGCCGCGGTGTCAGCCATGGCCTGCGCCTGGCGGCTGCCGTAGACGGTGAATCCGAGGTCGACTCCCATCGCACCCGCGCCGAGAACGGCGAACATGGAGATGGCGGTGAGGACCAGGACGGCCCCGCGCTCCTCTTCCCGGTGCCGACGGAACCAGGTCCAGAGGCGCTGCATCAGGAGACGGTTCCAAGCTGAATGATGTTGGTGGACGTGATGGTCGACGGTGTGATGAGTCCCAGCCCGGGAAGCTCAGGGAAGAGTGGGCTCTCGCTGTAGTTGTAGATGAGCGTGACAACCAGGCACTGGTTGAGAGGGTTTTGTTGGTTCGCGTCCGAGGGGCACTGCTCCTTCGAGGCGAGGCACTGAATGACGGCCGTCGAGGTTGTCGTGGTGCCGCACGTCCCCTTGTCCATCCAGCTGACGTCTGAGGCCGCTTGTTCTTGGGCCGCGGTCACCGCATTGGCCGCCCCGGCCACCAGTCCTGTCCTGGCGGCATCGGCCGCGGCCTGGGTCAAGGTCGATTGGGCGGCCAGAATCATGCCGTAGGTGATGATCCCGTAGAGGATCGTGATCAGCAACACAATGACAAAGGCGAACTCCACCAGTTCGGCACCGGTCTCGTCTTCGCTTCGCCGCTTCAGCTTCTCTCTGAGCATCCGCGTACGCGACCCCACGCGCACCCCCCTCGTCTTCGTGATCCCCAACAGCAGCACCGTTTCAACTTGGTCGTCGCTTGGGTGGCCCGGCTCAGAGTGTGCGGCCACGTGAGTTGGCGGTACATAGGTCATATGGACCATTTCGCCTGTGACCTGCGGCGCTCGAGCAGAGAATGATCCGAAGTGCCTATGTACGTCGCTCACCCCTCCGTCGTACCGTGCAACCGGAACCAGCGGGGAACGGCGCACGTCATGCGTGCGTTGTTCCCCGGTTGCGAGAGGGGGGAACGATCGGTGAAGAAGCAGACACTCATACTCGTCGTGATCGCCGCCATTCTTTTTGTCGCCGGCTCGGTCATCGCCTACGCCAGTGTGCGTGGGGCCTCGAAGAGTACGAATGCCGGCACGAACACGGTGGCCTCCACGACCACATCCGCGGTGGTGGCCAAGAAGGACATTCCGGCCGGAACGACCGGCCAGGCCATGGTCTCGAACGGCTGGGTTGCCATTCAGCTGGTGCCGACGAAGACGTTCGTTCCCAGCGATCTCACCTCACTGCAGGCACTCAATGACGAGGTGCTCTCGGGCGCCATCAAAAAGGGCCAGGCAGTCACCGCCACCGAGCTGGACGCCAGCACCTCCGCCATCTCAGTTCCGGTCGGCCTCGATGCGATGACGATCAACGTGCCTGGGACCGCTGCGCTCGCCGGTTACCTACAACCGGGAGCTCGGGTGGACGTCTACGCCAACATCACGAAGGTGTCGAACAACAGCGCCGCCTCGGCCACTCTTCCGGTCCCCTGCACGGAGTTGTCGATGGCCGATATCCAAGTGATCGACGTCTCGAGCACCAGCCCGTCCTTGGCGGGTACGAAGGGGAGCGGGGGCCGGACGCTCCCGAGCTCCGAGACGGTGCTCCTGGCGGTGACTTCCGGGCAGGCCAGGACCCTGTCGTTCCTCTCGCAGAACGAGACAGTGTCGCTGGTCCAGACGCAGGCCGACACGAACCCACCACCGCTGGGCCAGTGCATCGGAACCGATCAAACGACGAGCGGGTCATGATCTCTCGACGCATCCTTGTCATCAGTCGCTCTCCGGCTCTGAGCCGGGCCATCCAGGCCTCGCTTGGTCCGGGCTATCAGGTGGTCACCAGCAGCAACGTCATCGACGTCGAGGAGGAGGTCCACGAGCACGGCCCGTTCGACGTCTTGGTCGCCGGGCCCGTCTTCGACAGCCACGCCGGCATGGCGAGGCTGGCCAGCTTGCGGGCTGCCTCACCGGTTCCCGCCGTCGTCCTGGCCCTCGGACCCAAGCCCAAGGCCAGCCTGAGCGACATCGTCCGCACCGGTGCGGTCGAGCTCGTCGAATATCCGACGAGCAAGCGTCAGCTGGCGGACGCCCTCAAGCGTGCATTCGACATCGCCGACTTCTCGACCTCGGCCAGCGCCCCGACCTTGCCTGTCGTGTCCGAGGGCATCGTTGTGGAGCGTCCTCACTTCGCGGAGGTCTTCACCGTTGCCTCGTCCAGCGGCGGGTGTGGCAAGACGTTCTATGCCACGAACCTGGCCTGCTACCTGGCCGCGCAGACGGGGCAGCGAGTATGCCTGGTCGACCTCGACCTGCAATTCGGCGAGGTGTCGACCGCTCTCCACTTGCGACCCCGCTTCACCATCTCCGACCTGCTCTCACGCGAGCCGGTGGACGAGGACGACCTCGACGAGCACGTCGAGGAGTATCTCGAGGACCATGAGCTGGGCTTCTCGGTCCTCGCGGCCCCTTTCAGTCCAGCCGACGCAGACATGATCGCTCCGAAGGACGTCTACAAGGTCATGGGCGCGCTGCGCCGCCACTTCGACTACATCGTCGTCGACACGCCGGCCCAGCTCTCGGAGATCGTGCTGGCTGCGTTCGATCATTCCACCCGAGTGCTCTGCATGGTGACGCTCGACCTGCCCAGCATTCGCAACATGCGGGTCTTCCTGACCACGCTCGAGAAGCTCCGCATCAGCAGCGACAGCATCGGCGTCGTTCTGAACAAGGTCGAGGAAGACATCGGCATCGACCTCGGCGACGTGCAGGAGGTGCTCGACAACAAGATCATCTCGACTCTCCCGTACTCGCGTGAGGTGATGAGGTCGATCAACAAGGGCAGGCCGGCGTTGGTCTCTGCTGCCAGCTCCGACATCGGCAGGAAGCTCGCCGGGAGCATGCAGCAATTCGTCTCGGGCGAGGTGCGACCGGTCCTCGGGAGCGCCTCGAACACCGCCGAGCTGGGAGACGGACGCGGCAGCTTCTGGAAACTCCGCCGCAAGAGCCGCGGGCCCAAGGTGCCCGAGCTCGAGAGAGCCTGATCGCCATGAGCCTTTCTGATCGTCTGAATTCTCCCGACGGGGCGACGCCGGGCGGCTCGGAGACCGAAGTCCCAGCCCGCGCCAGGCCTGCGGTCGGTGACCCGACCGGCGTCGGCAAGGAGGTTCCGCCCACGCCGCGGCGACGGGCGTCGGACCGGACCACCTCCAACGACCTGTGGTCGCAATCCAAGGCGAAAGTCCAGTCCAAGGTATTGGCCGAGATCGCGCCCAGGGCGGCCAATCTGTCGCCCTGACGAGTTGCGGACCCAAGTCCGCAACACGGTGAACGAGATCCTCGAGCGCGAGGACATCGGCATTTCACCCATTGAGCGGCAACGCTTCGTCGAGGAGATGCTCGAGGACTCCCTCGGCTACGGCCCTCTCGAAGTGCTGCTGGCCGACGGGGGCATCACCGAGATCATGTGCAACGCGTACGACGAGATCTGGATTGAGCGCAAGGGCCGGATCGAGCGGACCGAGGTCGTGTTCAACTCGAACCACCAGTACCGCCGGATCATCGACCGCATGGTCGCCGCGGTCGGTCGCCGGATCGACGAGTCCTCCCCGATGGTCGACGCCCGCCTGGCTGACGGCTCCCGAATCAATGCGATCGTTCCGCCGCTTGCCCTGCGCGGGCCGGTGCTCACGATCCGGAAGTTCCCAGAACGCGCCCTCGTCATGCAGGACCTCATCGGTCTCGGCTCGCTCTCCATGGACGCCGCCGTCTTTCTCGAAGCATGCGTACGGGGAAAGATCAGCATGATCGTGGTCGGCGGAACGGGTACCGGGAAGACGACGATGCTCAACGTCCTGTCGAACTACATCCCGGACGGAGAGCGCCTCATCACCATCGAGGAATCGGCCGAGCTTCAGATCCAGGGTGCGCACGTCGTGACCCTCGAGACCAGGCCGTCCAACGCCGAGGGGTCCGGAGAGATCCGCATTCGCGACCTGGTGCGCAACTCGCTGCGTATGCGGCCGGACCGGATCATCGTCGGAGAGTGCCGTGGTTCGGAGTCGCTCGACATGCTCCAGGCCATGAACACCGGTCACGCCGGATCGATGACCACGGTCCACGCCAATACGCCCCGTGAGCTCCTGAGCCGCCTGGAGACCATGGTGATGATGGGCGGCGTGGAGCTGCCCCAGCGGGCCATTCGTGAGCAGATCGTGCTGGCCGTCGGTCTCCTGGTCCAGCTCCAACGGCTGCCCGGGTGGGGGTCGGGTGGTGACCTCTATCACCGAGCTCCAGGGGATGGAGGGCGACACGGTCCTGCTCCAGGACATCTTCCACCGGGTCGACATGGCCGAGAACGGCGGCCGACTGGTGTCGACCGGTCTGCGACCGAAGATCCTCGACGAACTGCATCTCAACGGGATCGAGGTCCCGACGCAGCGTGTTCCGCAACGACGTGGATTCCTCCTCTGTTGGGTCAGGGTCGCCAGCAGGGGCGCCATCACCGCCCGGCTCGACCGGGGAGAGTCGAGCCGCCCTCCGACGAGGTCTACGAGTTGCTGGCCCGCCGCCGGGACGGGAAGTGAGGGTGATGGTCCTCGCCGCATCGCAGATGAATACGCAGGTCGAAGCCGTCCTGGCGGCGGTGCTCGTGGGCGGAGGCCTGGCCGTCGCGGCAGTCGCCGTCATCATGCGGGTACGGAACGAAGCAGCGCACCATCGCCCAGATCCTCGACGACACGATGGGGACGGCCAGGGTGCCGGTGGAAGCGGTCAGCGAGACGCCCGAGCGGGGCGAGCTGTCGGCCGTCACCGTGCGCATCGCCGGGATCTTCGGGCGCATCGACACCCACGGTGCCCTCGAGCAGCGACTGGAGCGGGCCGCCATTCCCCTGCGGGCAGGCGAGTATCTCGTCATCAGCTCGGCCATCGCCCTGATGCTCGCCGTCGTTCGGTGGCCTCATCTCGAAGTCGCCGTTCGGTGCGGTGATCGCAATCTTCCTCGTGGCCGGCGTGGCCTGGATGATCCCGGGCAAGAAGGCAGCGAAGCGCATCACGAGGCTGCAGGACCAGTTGCCCGATGCCCTGAGCCTCATGGCGGCGTCGGTGGAGGGTGGGCAGACGTTCCAGCGCGCCATCGACATGTACCGGCGGGACGCCCGGGCGCCGCTGTCCGTCGAGCTGGATCGGGTCATGGCAGAGGTGGCCGTGGGGAGTGAGCTCGTCGTGGCGCTCGAGAACATGGCCGAGCGCTCGGGCGTCGAGGATCTCAAGTGGGCCGTCGAGGCGGTGCGCATTCAGCAGTCAACGGGTGGCCGCCTGGCGGCGATCCTGCACACGCTGGCCGATTTCATGCGCACACGTCAGGAGGTGCGCCGCGAGGTGCAGACCCTGTCGGCAGAAGGGCGCATGTCGGGCTACGTGCTCTTCGCCATCCCGTTGTTCCTGGCCGGGGTCCTCGAGCTCCGCGATCCCGGCTATCTGGAGCCGATGTACCACGGAGCGGGGCTGATCGTCCTGATCGTCACGGCGGCCTGATGGCGGTCGGATGGATCGCCATCCGCAAAATGGTCAACATCAAGGTCTGAGACACGAGGGAGAGTGGCTATGAACGCCAGCTATATCGTCCCGCTGATCGGCGTCCTCCTCATGGCGGTCGGAGTGGTCGGGGTGGGCATCGCCGCGTGGCATTCGCACCGGCGGTCCAGCCGCCTCGACTTCATCCGGGCCCTGGGCAGGGACGCCGAGGTCTACGCCGAATCCGGTCGAGATGCCCGAACGGGTGGAGACCCCCCTCGTGAGCCGGATCTTCGGGCCCGTGACCGGCGGGCTTCGGGGGTCGTTGTCGAAGCTGTATCCCTCCAGTCAGATCGACAACGTGCACGCCGACCTTCTCAAAGCCGGCCTCACCGGCTCCATTCGCGCCGAGGAGTTCTCTGCCGTGCAGGTCGGTGCCGTGCTCCTCGGTTTTGCGGCCGGACTCGTCATGCTCGTCAGCGGAGTGGTCGGCCTGAAGGTCGGCATCGTCCTGCTGCTGGTCCTGCCGATCATCGGCGGGCTGGCTCCGAGCTACTGGCTGCGCCATCGCATCAAGGTGCGGCGCGATCAGGTCACCAACGACCTGCCCGACTTGCTCGACCTGATGACCATCTCGGTGGCGGCCGGTCTCGGGTTGGAACAGGCCATGCAGGTCTCCTGTGCCCGATTCGAGTCACCGGTGAGCGATGAGCTCCGTCTCACCCTGCGAGAGATGGAGCTCGGTCTTTCCCGACGCGACGCCCTCGAGAACATGAAGCTCCGTACCGATATAGACGACCTGGTGACCTTTACCGTGGTGCTCTCCCAGGCGGACGCCCTCGGCCTGCCTATCGGACGGGTGCTCGAGGCGCAGGCCAACGAAATGCGAGACAAGCGCCGGCAGCGGGCCCGTGAGAAGGCTGCCAAGGTCCCGATCAAGATCCTCTTCCCGCTCGCCTTCTGCTTCTTGCCGGCGATCCTGGTCATCGTGCTCGGGCCGATCGTGGGACCGATCAAACACGCGTTTCACACGTACTGAGCCGACTCCTCCTCGGTGCGACGCCGTCTGCTATGGGAATTTCGGCCCATTGCACCCTCGCCGCAATCTGACTGCCACTGTCGTTTTACCCAGGGTCCGTACAATGACCAGGGGATTCACGCCGAGAAGGTGGCGGTAGAAGGTGCGGAGGCTTGGATGCCCGAGTGGAATGAGGGGGGAGAGATGGCCAACACGGTCTCGACGGTTCTGTGGCCCAGTGGGCCAGCGGAACCTGCCAGCCGGGTAGGCGAGGAAGAGGGCTGGATCTTCTATTCGCAGGTCTCCGTGTCGGGGCCGACGGTGAGCACGACAGTGCATCGGGGAGAGAGCATCCGGGGTTCCAAGGCTTCGGTGACCAACTACGAGCCTCAGCGTGAACTGACCGCCGAGGACGACTACCGGGATCCCGATGTGGTGCCGACACGGCGCAACGACGATGACCGCCAGTGGGGTCCCTGGAGCCTGACCCAGCGGGAGCTCGAGGTGCTGCAGCTGCTCGCTGAAGGGGCCACGAACGGTGAGATCTCCCAGCGGCTCTACATCAGCCCGAAGACGACCAAGAACCACCTGGCGGCCATCTTTCAGAAGCTCGATGTCACGAACCGGACGCACGCCTTGGTGCGCGCTGTGGTCATGGGTCTCGTCACCATCGAATAGCCAGCAAATACGCACTTTCTTGCGGGTGGTATTTGGTCCTTTCTGCCTATAGAACTCAGGCGTTGCACACCTGAGAATGCTTGTGGGGGCTCCGTCTGATTCCGGGCAACAGTCCGGGTTCGTGGAGCGCAGAGGAGGACATCAAAATGACAGAGCTGTTCGTGAATGCGTTCTTCGCGGTCCGCGGATTCCACGGCAACTTGTTCGAGCGTGCGCGGACTGAGCGTGGCGCCTCCATGGTGGAGTACGCCTTGCTGGTTGGCCTGATCGCCATCGTGGCCGTGGTCGCCGTCATGGCTCTTGGTGGAGGCATCAAGAGCCTGTTCGGTACCGCCAACAGCTGCGTGGGCGGCCTCAACAGCGGCGCCACGGCGAACTGCTAACGGATGCGGCGTTGCGCCGTATCGGGAGGGCAGAGCATTCCCTAAGGGAAAATTCCCCCTTCCCCAATGGGATGACGGTTGGGCTGGGTCGGCTTCGGTCGACCCAGCCCATCGTCGTTTGTGGCGCCGTTTTCACAAAAGAACGTTGTGTTTTTGGCTCATATGAGACGGCCGTTGCCAATGGTCACAATGGCCTATGGAAATGGCCGGGGTATTCCTCAATGCTATGGATGCAAGAGGGGGAAAGAGCCAGCGAGTCCCGATGGGGCAGAGGAGGGGAACAAAGAAATGATCGAGCTTTTCATCAACGCTTTTGTGACGGTCCGAGGACTGCATGGATCGTTGCTGCAGCGGGCGCGAGATCGAGCGTGGGGCCTCCATGGTGGAGTACGCCTTGCTCGTCGGCCTGATCGCCATCGTGGCCGTCGTCGCCGTGATGGCCCTCGGGAACGGCATCCGAGCCTGTTCGGCAGCGCCAACAGCTGCGTGGGTGGCATCAACAGCGGCGCCACGGCGAACTGCTAGCACGCTCGATTCGATCCGCCTCTGCGGAGGCGGCAGGTTGCCGGGGGGCAACGGGGAGGGCTGGAGCGATGCTCCAGCCCTCCATCGCGTCCGGGGCCAGAAGATTCCTCGGGCGCATGCGGCGTTCATGCGGGCGACAGCCTGCGGCAAGGAAACGCTCCCCCGGACGGGAAAGCCACCGGCCGGTCGGGCCCGACTTCGAGGAAGGTGCAGGGGACCGGGGACAGGGCAGCTCAGACGCTGTTCATCGTGGGTTCACACAACCGATACGGCGGCGAAATAGGGTGCGCAGAGACTGCTTGTCGTCCAAGGCCGTTCCCGGCCGGGCGGAGTGATCGCCAGCACAGAAGGGGAACACAGGAGAGTCCATGAGCTATCAGGCCGAGTACATCTGGATCGACGGGACCGAGCCGTCGCCGCTGCTCCGCAGCAAGACCAAGATCGTCGAGGACGGCAAGGAGCCCCCGATCTGGGGCTTCGACGGCTCGAGCACGAACCAGGCCACGGGGAGCGACTCGGACTGTGTCCTCCAGCCCGTGTTCGTCTGCCCCGATCCGCTCCGCGGCGAGAAGGACAAGCTCGTCATGTGCGAGGTGCTGCTGACCGACATGACGCCGCACCCGACCAACACCCGCCGCGGCTGCGTCGAGGCGTCGGAGAAGTACAAGTCCTTCGAGCCCTGGTTCGGCATCGAGCAGGAGTACACCTTCTTCCAGTACGGGCGCCCCCTGGGGTGGCCCGAGGCCGGCTTCCCCGCGCCGCAGGGTCCCTACTACTGCGGCGTCGGTGGCGACAAAATGCCCGGCCGCGAGATCGTCGAGCGCCACACCGCCGGCTGCATGAAGGCCGGTCTCGGCATCGAGGGGACCAACGCCGAGGTGATGATGGGCCAGTGGGAATTCCAGATCGGTGTCCTCGCACCCCCGCTCATCGGCGACCAGCTGTGGGTCGCCCGCTGGCTGCTGTTCCGCATCGCCGAGGAGTTCGACGTCTACGCCACCCTCGAGCCCAAGCCCGTCCTGGGTGACTGGAACGGGGCCGGTGCCCACACCAACTTCTCCACCAAGGCCATGCGGGAGGACGGCGGGTGGGACGCCATCATCGCCGGCTGCGAGGCGCTGGGGAAGCGGGTCGAGGAGCACGTGTCCAACTACGGCATCGGCATCGAGACCCGCCTGACGGGCGCGCACGAGACGGCGCACTACACCCAGTTCAGCTACGGGGCCTCCGACCGTGGTGCGTCCATCCGCATCCCGTGGCAGACGGCCAAGAACAAGAAGGGGTGGATCGAGGACCGGCGTCCAAACGCCAACATGGACCCCTACGTGGTCAGCCGCCTCATCGTCGAGACGGTGTGCGGAGACGCCGCCGGCGACTGAGCCGCTCGCACCGAGCTGATCGAGGACGCCGCTGGTTCCGGGCCGCACCACCCGGGGCTAGCGGCGTTTCTCCGTTTCCCGACCGCTCCAGGTGGGTGGGACCGACTGGTCGGACGGTGCACGCGAGGCTAGCGCCGGCTCGCCGGGACGGGCCAGGGGTCCGAACTGCAACGCCGCCGTGTCGCCCTCGATGAGCCGGCTCGTGTCCTGCCCCGAGTCCGCCATCTCGTCCATCCCGATCGGACCCTGGGGTCGGCCGGCGAGGAACTGCTGAATGATCGGGTTGTCCGACTCGAGCATCTCGGGCTTGCTGGCGAACTTCACCAGGTTCGACCGGAAGAGCACACCCATGAACTCGGCTGTGCGCATGACCGACGAGATGTTGTGCGTGATGATGAAGAACGTCGCACCCGTCTCCTTCTGCGCCGTGACGACCAGCTCGTCGAGGTAGGCCACCCGCACCGGGTCAAGGCCGGAGTCCGGCTCGTCGAAGAGGACGATCTCGGGCTCGGTCACCATGGCCCGGGCCAGCCCGGCCCTCTTCTTCATGCCGCCTGAGACCTCGCCGGGCAGCTTCTTCAGGTGGTCCATCAGGCCGACAAGCTCGGCGTTGCGGTGCACGAGCTCGCGGATCTGCGCCTCGCTCTTGCGGGTGTGCTCCCGCAAGCGGGAACGCGATGTTGTCGTAGAGATTCATGGAGCCGAAGAGGGCGCCGTCCTGGAACAGGACGCCGAACTTCTTGCGCACCTCGTAGAGCCGCTTCTCGCGCAGACCGACGATCTGGTCGCCGTCGACCCAGATCTCCCCGCGCTCGGGCCGGAGCAGGCCGAGGATGTTCTTCAGCAGCACTGATTTTCCCGTGCCCGATGGCCCGAGGATGGCCGTGATCCGGCCCTTGGGAACGTCGAAGGTGATGTCCTCGAGCACGGTGTGCGAGCCGAACGACTTCGTCACCCCTCGTAGGGAGATGATCGGCTCGCCCGGAGCGATCCACGGTTGGGCGCCTTGCTGCTGCGTGTCCATGTCTTGAGAACCGAGTGATGGGCCCCGCCTTGCGCCGGCCGGCCCCGTCACGCCCGTTCGGTCAGCCGCCGAGGAGTCCGCCCACGTCGTTGAGCACGCTCTGGAGGGGCAGTGTCGTCGTGGTGCTGCTGGTCGACTTGCTGTCCCCCGACCCGGATCCCGATCCCGAGGACCCAGAACCCGACGACCCGCCGCCGTTCAGGAGGCCCGAGACACCCTGGCTGACGCCGTTGAGCGTGCCGTTGACCGTGTTCGTCACGCCGTTGACGGTGTTGTTCAGCCCGCCAGTGACGCCGTCGACCGTGTTGTTGACCCCACCGGTGACGCCTTGACGACGCCACCGACCCCGTCGGTCACGCCGTTGACGGTGCCGCCCACGCTGTTGACCGCGCCGCTCAGGCCACCCGTGGCCTGAGTGACGCCCTGGCTCACGGCGCCGCCCAGCTCCTGCGCGCCGCTCGAGCCCTTGGTCAGGCCACCCAGGCCACCGGCCAGGCCGCCCGCCGCGCTCCCGCCACCAGCCGAGACCGTCTGAGCCGGCGGACGAGGTCGAACTCGAGCCTCCGGGCGGCAGCGAACCACCGTCGGCACCGTCGGCGCCCGTCACCGGTCGAGCGGGAGCGTTCGACCCGGACGCGGATCCGGAACTCGTTCCCGGGGCCAGTGCGAGCCGCTGGCGCGGCCAGGGCGCTGGCCTCGGCGCGGCGGCGGCCGCCGCCGCATTGGTGTCGTTGCCCTTGAGCGCGTGGGGCGCAATGAACGCCGCTGCCACCGCGGCACCCGCCACGGCGGCTCCGGCCAGCGCGTTGCGCAAGCCCATGCCGCCCGACGTGCCTCCGGCCTGCTGCTGCACGGTGGCGCCGCGGTGGGCCACCCGGAAGAAGGCCCGGCGGAACAGTGCGCCGCTGGCCACCAGGAAGCCGGCCAGCGCGCCCTTCGACTCGGATACTGCGGCGAACTCGCGCTTGAGTGCTTGGCGGGCCCGCCACAAGCAGCGTCTCGATGGTGCCGATCTCCACGCCCTCGTGGTCGGCGATCTGCTGGTAGGTCCATCCCGATCCCTCGCGCATGGCCAGCACGTGGCGGTGGCGCACCGAGAGGCGGTCGAGCGCCCGGTTCACCAGTTCGCCGTCGACGGCGGCGAGGACGAGATCCTCCGACGTGTCGTCGGCCACCGCGCCCAGGGGCTGCTGCGCGGTGAGCTCCATGTCGTCGGTGGGCGTGCTCCGCGAGCGGCGGCGCAGCATGTCGGTGCAGATGTTCCCGGCGATCACGGTCAGCCAGGGGTAGAAGCGCTTGTCGCCGGCGAAACGGGGGAGCGCCTTCCAGGCCCGGGCGAAGGCTTCCTGCGCCGCGTCCTCTGCTTCGTGGCGGTCGCTCAGGCGGCGCATGCAGAAGCGCAGCAGCCGCTCGTAGTAGCGGGCGTAGAGGTTGCCGAAGGCGGCGGAGTCACCGGCCTGGCACCGCTCGACGAGGGCGCGGTCGCGCTCGAGGTCGACGTCGTCGCAGAGGCCCGCCAGCTCGTCTTCGCGAAGCGCCACTGTCCCGTCCCTTCCCCCTCCGAGTACTCCTCTCAAGGAAGTGTTCCCATTATGCTGGCCTCGGCGTCTTTTCTGAAGGCCACTTGCACAATTCGCGCACCACTGGCGCGATTTGCAGAGCAAATAGGGGTTGGGGATTCAGAGCAAATAGGGGTTGGGAACCATCCGTTGCGCAATTGGCGCCCGACACGCACTCGACTTGCGGCGCTCCTCCGTTAGCCCGCGACCAGGCACGGTTTCCGCAAGGTCGCCGGGCAGGGCTCGTTTTCCAGGTGAACGGATGGCGGGGGGAGGGCAGCGATGCCCGACCGCGGCACGAGGAGGCCTCGAAAGGGGGGAGCGACATTGGCTGGAACCGGGTGAGGGCTCCGGCATTCCTCCGGTCCCGGCCGACGGAGACCAGGCGGCGCTGACCCGGGCCGAGATGGCCCGCCTCCTCGGCACCCCGAGCGGTCGGCCCGATCCTGCCGTCGGGGTCCTGCCTCCGCCCGACCGCCGCCCGGCCGGCGACGGGAAGGTCATGTCGACGGTCCGCGAGACCGGGAACATGTTCGCCACCGCCTTCGAGGCGCTGCGCCAGGCCCCGCTCAAGGGCGTGCCGGTCACCGAGTTCTTCGACCAGTGCTGGTTCCTGGCCCGGGTCACCACGCTGCCCCTGATCCTGCTGTCCATCCCCTTCGGCATGGTCATCGCCCTCGAGGTGGGGTCGCTGCTCCAGCAGATCGGAGCCCAGTCCCAGCTGGGGGCGGCCATGGTGCTCGCCGTCGTGCGCGAGCAGGCCCCGGTGGCGACAGCGCTCCTCATCGCCGGGGCGGGCGGCTCGGCCATGTGCGCCGACCTGGGCTCGCGCCGTATCCGCGACGAAATCAGCGCCATGGAGGTGATGGGGGTCAACCCGCTGCACCGCCTCGTCCTGCCGCGGCTGCTCGCCGCCACCGTCGTGGCCGTCCTGCTCGATGCCGTGGTCAGCGTGGCCGGCATCGCCGGGGGCCTGTGGTTCGGCACCCACGCCATCCACATCACCGCCAGCAGCTTCTTCGCCACCTTCAGCGAGCTGAGCCAGCTGGCCGACCTGGCCATCGCCCTCGTGAAGGCCGCGCTGTTCGGCTTCATCGCCGCCATGGTCGCTTGCTACAAGGGCCTCTACTGCAAGAGCGGGCCCAAGGGGGTGGGTGACGCGGTCAACCAGGCCGTGGTCATCACCTTCATCCTCTCGTTCTTCGTGAACTTCCTCCTGACGGTCTTCTACTTCAACTTCATCCCGCAGAAGGGCATCTGATGGCGATCGATGCGCCGCCGCGGGCGCCCGGAGGCGGGCAAGATCGCCGCCGCCGGCAAGGCGGTGACCGGGAGGGCGGCCGGCGCGGGCGACGCTGGTGCTCGCCGTCTTCGACACCTTCTACGACCAGTTGAAGTTCTACGGGCGCATCCTGCGCGCCCTGCCGCGGGCCCTGCGCTACCCCAAGGAGATCGCCGTCCTGATGTCGGACATCACCCTGGGCTCGGGCGCGCTCGTCGTCGGGGGCGGCATGTTCTTCGTCGTCACCTCCATCGCCTTCTTCACCGGCACCGAGGTGGGTCTCGAGGGCTTCAACGGCCTGCAGCAGATCGGCGCCGACGCCTTCACCGGCGTCATCACCGCCCTGGCCAACACCCGCGAGATCACGCCCCTGGTGGCCGGGGTCGCCCTGGCCGCCCAGGTGGGCGCCGGCTTCACCGCGCAGCTCGGCGCCATGCGCATCTCCGACGAGATCGACGCCCTCGAGGTCATGGGGGTGAACAGCGTCGTCTACCTGGTGGCCACGCGGGTCTGGGCGGCCCTCATCACCATGATCCCGCTCTATCTGGCTGCGCTCTTCGCCAGCTACCTGGCCTCCGAGCTGGTGGTGACGAAGTTCTTCGGCCTCTCCACCGGGACCTACACCCACTACTTCCGGCTCTACCTGCCGCCGCTCGACATCTTCTATTCGTTCCTCAAGGCGATGGTGTTCGCCGTCCTGGTCACGTTCGTGCACTGCTACTACGGCTACAACGCGACCGGGCGGACCGGCCGGGGTGGGCGTGGCGGCCGGGCGGGCCATCCGCCTTTCCATCATCCTCGTCGTCGTCGTCAACCTCTTCATGTCGTTGATCCTCTTCGGCGGGGTCAACGCCACGGCCCGGCTGGTCGGATGAAGCGGCTCCTCCGCCTCGTGGTCAGCCTCGTCGTCCTGTGCGGCCTCGTCTTCGGCACCGTCACCCTGGTCCGCCTGGCCAACGGCGACTTCGACGGCGACTACCAGCTCCAGGGCATCGTTCCCCCAGGCCGGCGAAGGGCTGGACCCGGGCTCCGCCGTGGTCTTCCGCGGCGTGCAGGTGGGCCGCGTCTCCACCATCTCGCTGGCCGACAACCAGGCCCGCGTCGCCGTCCTCATCCAACCGTCCTTCCAGGTGCCGGCCACGGCCACGGCCACCATCGAACCGGTGAACCTCTTCGGGGCCGAGCAGGTTGCCATCTCCACGCCGCACGGCAATGCCGACGCAGGTCCGTACCTGGCGCCGGGCAGCTCGTTCGCCCACGCGCAGAGCAGCGACGAGCTGGGCGACCTCTTCGCCGCCGCCACGCCGCTGCTCAACGCGGTCGACGACAACAACCTGGCCACCGTGCTGGGCGAGCTGTCCCAGGCCTCGCAGGGGGAGGGCCCCAAGATCGCGGCCTCCATCAGCGCGGGGACGCAGCTGGCCGGCCTGCTCGACCGGACGCTGAACGCGCAGATCCTCGCCCTCGACTCCTTTGCCAAGTTCGCCCAGGCCACCGCGCCGGCCGCCGCCGACTTCAACAACCTCAACGACGAGATCAACGCCGGTCTGCCTGCTTTCAACGCCGAGGAGGCGGACTACGAGCACCTCCTCAACACGCTGATCCCGTTCTCCAACCGGCTGGCCTCGCTGCTGTCGACCTACCACCCCGACATCGCCACCATCCTCGTCTCGGGCGACAACGTCTCCCGCGTCCTGCTGGCCCAGCAGGACGAGATCGGCCAGGTCGTCAACGGCGCCTACCACTACTTCCAGAAGATCGCTGAAGGAGCGTCGGGCCTGAACCACCTGCCCGACGGGAGCACCTACGCCTACTTCAACACCTTCATCCTCTTCAGCGACGTCAACAGCCTCGTCTGCAACCTCATCGCGCCGCCTACCGGCGGGATGTCGTTCCTCCAGCCGATCCAGCAGGCGCTGGCCGGCGCCGGCTCGGCCTTCAATTGCTCGTCGCAGCTGGCCGCGTTCAACGCCATCCAGGCGTCGTCGCCCCGGAGCTCCCCGGCCGTCGTGCCCGCCTCCAGCTCGAGTGCCGCGTCGCCCACGGCGGCGGCCAACTCGGCCGCCGGCGCGGCGGCCAACCAGGTCTACGGCGCCATCGGCCAGCCCGACACCTCGCAGCCCACCGGTCTCGGCGGCATCCTCAACACGCTCCTCGGGGGGTCGTGACGCCGTGAGGATGCCCAACCTGCCCCGGTCCGCCTTCAAGTTCGCCGTGTTCGCGCTGGTCTGCCTCGTCCTCCTGGTGGGGTTGGCCGTCCGCATCGGCAACATCTCGCTCTTCAGCAGCCGCCACACCATCGACGCCCAGCTGACCGACGTCACCGGTCTGGCCACCGGCGACTCGGTCAACGTGGCCGGCGTCCCCGTCGGCCAGGTCACCAGCATCGGCGTCGAGCACGGTCATGCGCTCGTCGCCCTGAGCGTGAACAACACGGTGGCGCTGCGCCGCTCCACCGACGTCGGCCTGCGCTGGCACAACGTCATCGGGCAGAAGGAGATCGAGCTGTTCCCCGGTCCCGCCGGTCCGCTGCTGACAGCCGGTTCCACCATCCCGCTCGACCACGATGTGACCGACGCCAGCATCGACACGTTCCTGAACTCGCTCGGACCCGTCCTCAACGCCATCAACCCGACCGAGGCCAACGAGTTCGTCGAGAACGTCTCGGGCGCTCTCGAGGGAGACACGGCCCAGATCGATCAGCTGATCAACAGCGGGGCCACCGTCTCGAACACGGTGAAGGCCCTCGATGGCCAGGTGGGCAACATCATCGGCAACCTCGACCAGGTGCTGACCGCACTGTCGTCGCGCACGGGTGACATCGACACGCTCGTCACCAACCTGCAGACGGTTTCCTCTGCGCTGGCTTCGAAGAACTCACTCCTCGACGAGGTCGTCGGCAATCTGTCGCAGGTGGCGACGGACCTGGCCAGCCTCATCGGCAACAACCACTCCACCATCTCGAGCACGATCGACAACCTCCAGACGGTGGCGGCCGACGTGCAGACGAATCAGCAGAACCTGGCTTCGAGTCTCTCGACGCTCGGTGCCGGCCTGGCGCCTTACATCCAGATCTCCCAGTGGGGCCAGTGGTTCGCCGTGCAGACCGTCTACACCTGCCTGGCCAACCAGACCGTGTGTGCCTACTACGAGCCGAACAACCCGCCGGCCGGATCGGGTCCGCTGGGAAGCCCGCCCACCGGCAACCCGCTGGCTTCGTCGTTGCCCTCGTCCTCGCCCAACGCTCGTCCCCGTCCTCGCCGTCCTCGGCCGCGCCGTCCAACGCTGGCGCGGTGGCCGCGTCCACCCTGGGCCAGGACCTCCAGGCGGTCTCCGGTGCGGCCGCCGCAACGGGGGGATCGAAGTGAAGGCGGTGACCGAACGCAATCCCAAGGTGGTGGGGCTCATCGCCATCGTGGTCATGGCCGTCTTCATCCTGGGCATCCTGCTGCTCAACCGCAGCTTCTTCAGCTCCGGCTACACCGTGTCGGCCCGCTTTCCCAATGCGGCCGGCATCGCCAAGGGGACCGACGTCATGGTCGCCGGCGTCAACGTCGGCTCGGTCAGCTCGGTGCAGGTGCAGGGCAACGCGGTCGACGCGCAGCTCTCCATCAGCCGCTCGGTCCAGCTGCCGCACGTGACGACCGCCGCCGTCGAGGTGGAGACGCTGCTCGGCGTGGTGGACGTCACCCTCGACCCGGTGAGCGGCTGGGACGACCCGCTCAGGCCCGGAGCGCTGATCACGAACACGTCGGTGCCGACCGAGTTCTACCAATTGCAGAACACCGCGCACGCGTTGCTCTCGAAGACGAACGCGCGAGGCGCTCAACAACCTGGTGACGTCGCTCGACTCCATCACCAAGGACAAGCAGACCCAGGTGGCCCAGATCATCTCGGGCCTCAACGCGCTGACCACCACGGTCGATCAGCGCAGCGGCCAGGTCTCGCAGCTCATCGACTCGGCCAACACTTTGTCGAGCACCCTGGCCGGCCGGGACCAGCAGCTGCTCTCGGTCATCAACAACTTGAACACGGTGTCGACCGGTCTGGCCGCCCACAACCAGGACCTGGCCGACCTGATCACCAACGTCGACTCCATGGCCGGCCAGACCAACAGCCTGGTCAGCCAGGACTCGCCCCAACTCAACGCGCTGCTCCAGAGCCTGCATGCCGACCTCACCGTCCTCGGCCAGCACCAGGACGACTTGGCCGAGGGGGTCAGTTACCTCGGCGGCGCGCTCAAGGGCTTCCAGTCGATCGCCTACAGCGGCAGCACCCAGGTCCCGTGGGGCAACATCTTCGTGAACCCCGCCTCGCTCACCAACACCTTCAGCGTCATCGGACCGTGCGGCGTGCTCGATGACGTGCTCGACGAAGCGCTCGGTCCCGACCCTCTGGCCTGTGGCGACCAGACCGGGCCCCTCCCCGGGCAGGGATCAAACGCCGTGGCCGGCAGCGGCTCGTCCAACTCGAACGCGGCGAGGGTGGCTCCTCCACCACGTCGACCTCGGACCCGTCGTCGAGCACCACGCCGACGACGGCGCCGACCGGCCCGAACTCCGGGGTCGGCGGGCTGTCCCAGCTGCTCGAACCACTCCTCGGGGGGTTGAGTTGATGGACACCGTGCGCGCGGTCCTGAACGCCAGGGCGATCCGCATCGCCACGCTCTGCGCCGTTCTCGTCGCCGGCCTCCTCGTCACGGTCGGGCTGTTGCGGTCGACGCCCACCTACCCGATCAACGTCAACTACTCGAGCGCGCCCGGCCTGTTCACCGGCGCCGCGGTCGACGTGCTCGGGGTCAAGGTCGGCACGGTGACCCAGGTGCGCAACGTGGGCGACAAGGTCCACGTCGTCCTGGCCGTGGACCAGGGCACCAAGGTCCCGGCCGGGGCCTTCGCCTCGCTGGTGGCGCCCCAGCTGCTCGGCTCGCCCGACGTCGACCTGAATCCCGGCTACTCCGGCGGCCCCGCCCTGACCGCCGGGGCCACCATCCCCGAGGACCACACCGCGGTGCCCGTGTCGACCGACGAGGTCCTCAAGGAACTGCAGAAGACGCTCAACGCGCTCAACCCCCACGCCGTGGGCGACCTGGTCACCAACCTGGCCACCGACCTCGACGGCCAGGGGGCCAACCTCAACAAGCTCATCGCCTCGGCCGCCGGGACGGTGCAGCTGCTGGCCGAGAAGGGCAACGACCTCGGGCAGCTCAACGGGACGCTGGCGCAACTCACGGGCACGCTCGACAGCGACACGGCCAACATCGAGTCGCTCGTCCAGCAGTACGACACCGTCTCGACCACGGTGGCCCAGCACTCGGGCCAGCTCAACGACGCCATCACACAGCTGGCCGGGGCCAGCACCGGCCTGGTCAACCTCCTCGTGCCCAACCTTCAGCCACTCGAGGCGGACGTGGGCACGGTCACGACGGCGGGTCGCACCCTCGACCGCAACCTGTCGAGCGTCGACGAAATCCTGGCCAACGGCAACAGCCTCTTCCAGGGCGCCGAGCGGGCCTACGACCCGAGCTACAACTGGCTCGACCTGAACCTCCAGACGGCGCCGGGGGTGAGCAGCGCCTACATCGCCGGGCTCATCCGCGACCGGCTGGCCGGCGTCTGCCGGCGCATCACGGCCAACCACTCCTCGGGGCTGTCCTCGTCGGTGTTGGCCTCGCTCGCCCAATGCGGCAACCCCTCGTCGGACTTCTTCGACCCGCTGATCGACACCATCCCGAACGTCCTCAACTCGCTCACCGGCCAGGGCGGCGCCACCACCGAGCAGTCACTCATGGGCGAGGGCCTCCAGCAGATCGCCGGCGCGCTGGGTAGCGGCGGCACCACCACCAACAACAACGGCAACTCGACGCCGGCCACCCCGGCACCCTCGACGAAGAACACGACTCCGTCGGGCTCCACGACCACGACGACGACGCAGCCGGCACCGAGCACCACGACCACCACGAACCCGTGCGGTCTGCTCAACGTGATCCTCGGCTGCACCAGCCCAAACGGTGCGAACAGCGCGTCCGGATCGGACGGCCTGCTCTCGAACGAGGTCAACCAGGCCGCCGCGCAGCAGACGACCGCCACGTTCGCCTCGGACCCCGCCTCGCCACAGTCGCACCCCACCCTGACCGCCCCGGCCGCCTCGCTGCTCGGCCCACTGCCGCAGAACCAGAGCCAACCCCACCACGCCGCCGCCGCCCACCGCGGCCTGGTCGACCAGTGGTGGCACGACGTGACGGGGTGGTTCTGATGTCCCACGCCATGCCCACCACGTCAGGCAGCCGCACCTGCGCCCGCCTCGCCCGCCTCCTCGCCGTCCCCGCCGCCCTGGCCGGCGCCCTCGGCCTGGCCGGCTGCTCGAGCGGGCCGTCCCCGCGCACCGCGAGCGCCGTCTTCAGCGATGTCGGCGACCTGGCCAACGGCGCTCAGGTGCAGCTGGCCGACGTTCCCGTGGGTTCGGTGACCTCCATCGCGCTCAGCGGCAACAAGGCCAAGGTGACCCTCGCCTTCGACAACGGTGTCCGCGTCCCGGCCAATGTGCACGCCGCCATCGACCGCACCACCATCCTGGGCGACCAGTTCGTCGAACTCACGGTGGCGAAATCCGACACGGGGCCCGGCGGCCGCGGAGCGTGCCCCAACTGGCCGACGGCGCCACCATCACCCACACCTCCATCGTCCCCGACGTCGAGCAGTTCGTCGCCGCCGGATCGCAGGTGTTCGGTGCCATCTCGAGCAGCGAGCTGGCCCAGATCATCGAGGCCGGAGGCGAGGGCTTCACCGGGCAGGCTGCCACGCTCCAGGCCTTCCTCAATGACCTCAGCAACGTGACGACCGGCTACGCCCAGCACACGGCGGACATCACCCAGGCCGTCAACGGGTTGAACAGCCTGACGTCGCAACTGGCGCCGAACGACGGGGCGACCGAGACGGCGCTCGACAACCTGGCCCAGACGGTCAGCATCCTGGCCAAGAACTCCTCGCAGTTCGAGACCCTGCTGCAGTCGCTGGACAACGTCTCGACTCAGGGGCGCAGCCTGCTCGAGACCTATTACCCCCAGATCGTCGACCAGCTGCAGACGCTCCAGGCGGTGAGCGGTCAGCTCGCGCAGCATCAGGCCGATCTGGCCGGCCTCCTCAGCCAGATCCCCCTCGCCGACAACGCGCTGCCCCAAGCCGTGCGCAGTGGGTACGTGCAGCTCTACGAGAACATCATCGTGTGCGGCCTGCCCGGCGGGGGCGAGGACGACAGCCAGCCCGCGTTCTCCTGCGCCAAGTCCGGGACCGGGAGCGGCTCGTGATCACCCGCCGCCTCGTCGTCAACCTGGTCGTCTTCTTCGTCGTCTCGTTCGGCCTCGTGGCCTACGGGATCGTCAATCTCCTGGGCAACCCGCTCGAGAGCTCGACCACGCTCACGACGCAGTTCGCCAATGCGTCGGGCCTCTACCCGGGCTTCGAGGTCGAGCTCAACGGCGTCCCCGTCGGCACGGTGTCGTCGACCGCACTGACCAAGACGGGTACCAGGGTCGTCATGACGATCGACCCGGGCACCTCGGTGCCGAGCGACGTGCGCTCGTCGGTGCAGATCGCCAACGATCTGGGCGAGCAGGTGGTCAATCTGGTGCCGACCCGGGGCGGACCGGCGCCCGCGCTGGCCAGCGGCGCCACTGTTCCGGCCGCTCGTGACGACGTGCCGGCCGACGTCGGGCAGGTGGTGGCGACGGCCACCCGGCTGCTCCAGGCCATCCCGGCCGGCAATCTCAACAAGCTGATCGGCGAGATGGCCACCGCATTGCGGGGCAACGCGGGCAACCTGCGCACGCTCATCAGTGCGGGGACGACGTTCTCCAAGGAGTTCGTCGCCTACCAGCAGCAGTTCACCGAGCTGCTCGCCAACGCGCCGCCCGCGCTGGACGCGGTCACCGCGGTCGCGCCGCAGTTGCGCCAGGACCTGGCCAACACGGCCGCCCTCGTGCAGGTGCTGGCGCAGAACAAGAGCGGGCTGCACAACCTCTTGACCCAGGGCTCGTCGGCCTTCGGGGCGGTGGACCAGCTCGTCGCGAACCAGTCGGCGAATCTCGGCTGCCTCCTGCACGATTCGGCCGGCATCCTCTCCAACCTCGCCCAGCCCACCAACCTCACGAACCTGTCGCAAGGCCTGACGTTCAATCAGTACTTCTTCGGCGCGGTGGACAACATCGCGGTGGCCAGGGCCGGCCAAGCCGACGACGAGCAGCAGCCCGCAAGACCCCAACCAGATCTTCCTGCGCACCCGCCTCACCATCCCGCCCGTCCTCAGCGAGCCCGGCACGTCGTACGCCCAGACCCAGACGATCCCCGACGTCTACCCGGGCGCCGGTTGCATCACGGTGTTCGGGTCGGGCGTCGGTGCGGCCGGCCAGCCCGGTTTCACCCCGGCCGCCGGCGGTCAGGTCGTGGCGCCCACCGCCCAGGAGGCCGACGTCGAACTGCCGTCCGCCACCACCGCCCCCTCGACCAGCACCGCCTACCGGGTCCCCGGCCACAGCGTCGCCCTCCTGCTCGTCCTCGGCCTGGTCGTGGTGCCTGCCCTCGCCCTGGCCTGGGGCGCGCGCCCCGCTCGCCGCCGCACCCGCCGCCGCGCCTGACCCCACCCCACGCCGCATCACCCCGGTTGCGCCATGCCCATTTCACCGACACAACTTCGGCAAAAGACCGCCAAGAAACGTCGAGCCCGTCGTTATCAACGTGGAACGGAGGCACCGATGAACACCACGACACAGTCCGACACCGAAACAGACACCGACACCGAGACGCAGCCAACTGAGCGCGAGCACCAGCTCGATGACAGCGGCGTCCGCGTCGTCGGCGCCACGACCGAGCCCGCCGCGGCCGGCCTCGACACGACCCACAGGGCCGGACGTGCCGGCCACGATGTCGCTGACGCACCGCCGCCCCGTTCTCCCATGCGCCGTTCCGGCGGGCATGGCTCCGTTCCGAGCCGCCGGGCCTTCCGGATCGTCGCGGTGGTGGCGGCGCTCGGCGTGTTGGGCACCCTCATCTTCGGCGTCCTCTACGCCACGCAGAGCAATTCGTCGGCGCAGAACCCAGCGGTGAACCAGTCGGCCCAGGCCTTCCTGACCGACTTCTTCAACTTCAACGCCAAGACGGTCGACGCCGACTTCACCGCGGTCACCAACATGGCCACGGGACCCTTCGCCACTCAGGCCAAGCAATTCTTCAACACGTCGATCCGGCAAGCCCTCGAGAAGGCGCTGGCCGAGTCGCGCGGCCAGACCCGCGCCCTCTACGTCCAGAGCGAGACGGCCGACGCAGCCACGCTCTACGCCGTGGTCGATCAGACCTACGTCAACAACAAGATCACGACACCCCAGGCCGACGTCGTCCGCCTCGTCATCAACCTGGCGAACGTGGGCGGTACCTGGAAGATCTCCGACGTCACCGTCCTCGAGGGCGCCACGCCGGAGAGCGCGGGCTCGCCCTCGGGGTCGACCGGCTCCAGCGTCCCGGGCCAGTAGCCGACCGACCGACAGACCGACGGTCCCGTTCCGACCGCCACACCGCCCGGCCGACGCCGCACGGTCCCCGGGTCCTGTCCGACCCCCGGATCCCGGTCCGGCGGAGCGTCGGGGCGGCCTGACCTGCGCAGTCTCCCGTAGAGTGGCTGTGGGCTGCGTGCGGGTCTGTGGTTGAAAGTCGAGGCCAGTCGCAGGCAAAACGACCCACGTAAGGCGACTTGTGGTCGCTGAGCATGGTGCGGCTTAGAGGTAAGCCCTGCCCGTCGCGTCCCCGGCTGTCGGGGGCGGGCGGAGACGAGGCGATGCGCGCCAAAACGGTGCCGTAGGGCACGGTGGCCCAGCCACCGGGCCGCCGGTGCCGGCGCGTCACCCTCGCGGCAGGCGAGTGTGGGGTCAAAGACCAGGTCAGCCGCACGCAGCCCCGACCGCCTCGCGGTCGCGCCCGTCGGCTGGGGCGGGTCCGGGGCCGGTAGGATCAGGCTCCCATGAGTGTGTTCACCAAGGTTCTGCGCGCCGGCGAGGGCAAGAAGGTCAGGCGCCTCGCCGAGTTGGTCGAGCCAATTAACAGCCTCGAGCCCGAGATGCAGGCGCTGAGCGACGACGAGCTGCGCCACATGACGGTCGAGTTCCGTGAGCGCCTCGACCAGGGCGAGACGCTCGACGACCTCGCCATCGAGGCCTTCGCCGTGGTGCGCGAGGCGGCCTGGCGGGTGCTCGGGCAGCGCCACTTCGACGTGCAGCTGATGGGCGGCATGGCCCTGCACTTCGGGTGGATCGCCGAGATGAAGACCGGTGAGGGCAAGACCCTGGTGTCGACACTTCCGTCCTACCTCAACGCCCTCGACGGGCGGGGCGTGCACATGGTGACGGTGAACGAGTATCTCGCCACCCGTGACGCCGAATGGATGGGCCGGGTCCATCGCTGGCTCGGGTCTCACCGTGGGTCGCATCGGGGCGGACATCGACGACGACTTCGTCAAGCGGGCCGCCTACGCAGCGGACATCACGTACGGGACCAACAACGAGTTCGGCTTCGACTACCTGCGCGACAACATGAAGGGGTCCCGCGAGGTCATGGCCCAGCGCGGGCACGTGTTCGCCATCGTGGACGAGGTCGACTCCATCCTGATCGACGAGGCTCGGACGCCGCTGATCATTTCGGGACCGGCCGACGAGGCAGCGCAGCTCTACTACCAGTTCGCCTCCATCGCCCGCACGCTGACCCGTGACGTCGACTACGAGGTCGACGAGGAGAAGCGCCACGTGGTGCCGCTCGAGGCGGGCATCGAGAAGGTGGAGAAGGCGGTCGGGGTCGAGAACATCTACGACTCCGTCTCGGCCAACTACGTGCACCAGCTGACCAAGGCGCTCGAGGCCAAGGATCTCTACCGCCGGGACAAGGACTACCTGGTGGCCCAGGGCGAGGTGAAGATCATCGACGAGTTCACCGGGCGGACCCTCGAGGGGCGGCGCTGGTCCGACGGCCTGCACCAGGCGGTCGAGGCCAAGGAGCGGGTCTCCATCAAGGAGGAGAACCACACCTGGGCCACGGTGACGCTGCAGAACTACTTCCGCATGTACGAGAAGTTGGGCGGCATGACCGGGACGGCCGAGACGGAGGCGGGCGAGTTCGCCTCCACCTACGGGCTGCCCGTGGTGCCCATCCCGACCAACAAGGAGATGATCCGGATCGACAACCCGGACCTCGTCTTCAAGACCGAAGAGGCCAAGTTCAACGCGGTGGTCGAGGACGTCGCCGAGCGGCACGAGACGGGCCAGCCCATGCTGATCGGCACCGCCTCGGTGGCCAAGTCCGAGCTCCTGTCCCGCCTGCTCGAGAAGCGGGGCATCCCCCACAACGTGTTGAACGCCAAGCAGCACTTCCGTGAGGCCGAGGTCGTGGCGCAGGCCGGTCGCAAGGGCGGCGTGACCGTGGCGACCAACATGGCCGGCCGAGGCGTCGACATCATTTTGGGTGGGAACGCCGAGCTGCTGGCTCAGCACGAGTTGGCGGCCGAGGGCGTCGACGTCACCACCGAGGAGGGTGCGCTCGAGCTCAAGCGGCGCCAGGCCACGCTCGGAGGCGCGCTGCCGGGCCGAGGGCGAGGAGGTGCGCAAGCTGGGCGGGCTCTACGTGCTCGGGTCCGAGCGCCACGAGAGCCGGCGCATCGACAACCAGCTGCGTGGCCGTTCGGGCCGCCAGGGCGACCGGGGGGAGAGCCGCTTCTACCTGAGCCTGGAAGACGAGCTGCTGCGGTTGTTCGCCACCGGAGCCATGTCCTGGGTGATGGGGCGGACCCTGCCCGACGAGATGCCGATCGAGTCCAAGACGGTGGCCAAGGCCATTGAGCGGGCGCAGAACACGGTCGAGGCCCGCAACGCCGAGATCCGCAAGGACAACCTCAAGTACGACGAGGTGATGAACCAGCAGCGCAAGGTCATTTACGAGCGGCGCCTGCAGATCATCGACGGCGACGACCTCGAGGCGCACACCGAGGACCTGCTGGCCGGCGCGGCCGAGAAGCTGGTGGCCGAGAACTGCCCGACCGAGTTCGAGGAGGACTGGGACCTCAAGGGCCTGGTCGACGGGCTCGGGCAGTACTACCCGACCAAGTTCGCGCCGGAGGACCTGGCGCAGGCGGCGACGACCGAGCAGCTGGTCGAGTCGATCGTCGAGGAGGCGCTGGAGTACTACGAGCAGCACGCCGAGGCCATGCCGAAGGGCGCGGAGACGATGCGCCAGATTGAGCGGGACGTCTACCTGCAGCTGATGGACGCCCGCTGGCGGGACCACCTCTCCGAGATGGACAACCTCAAGGACGGCATCCACCTGCGCTGGACCGTCCAGGCCGACCCGCTCAACGCGTGGCAGCAAGAGGGCTACTCCATGTTCGGGCAGCTCCTCGAGGTCATCGACAACGACTACCTGCGCTACATCCTCCACGTGGAGGCGGTGGAGCAGACGGCGGCCGAGCCCGACCTGGACCGGGCGGTGTACGCGGCGGCCGACGACCCGGTGGCCGAGACCAGCTCGCTGGCCGGGATGCTGGCGGCCGAGCAGGGTGTGGCGGTGCCGGCGCAGACGCCGATCCTGCCGAACGGTGACGGGGTGGACGATTCGGGCGGGAATGGGAACGGCAACGGTCGGGGTCGTGGCCGGGGGACCCAGGTGAAGCAGCCGTCGGCGCCCGACCCCGACGCACTGCGGCCGATCGTCAAGCAGGAGCACGAGAAGATCGGGCGGAACGAGCCGTGCTGGTGCGGGAGCGGCAAGAAGTACAAGTTGTGCCATGGCGCCGCCTGACGGCGCCGCCGCCCACGCGCCCGAACCCCGTGACTTCCACTCCGAGCTCGAGGCGCTGGCGGAGCGGCTGAGCGAGGCCGAGCGCTACCTCGGGCTGGACAAGCTCGAGGCGCGGCGGGCCGAGCTGGAGGCGGAAGCGGGCCGGCCCGACCTGTGGGACGACGCGGACAACGCACGGGCGGTGACCAAGGAGCTGGGCCGGGTGTCGGCCGACCTCGACCAGCTGGTGGGGCTGCGGGCGCGCTCGACGACGCCGAGGCGCTGCTCGAGCTGACCGAGGAGTCGACGGCGGCCGGCGCGTCGGATGCCTCGCTGGAGACCGAGCTGGTCGAGACGGTCGACGGCCTCGGGCAAGCGGCTGGCGCGCGCTGGAGCTGCAGTCGCTGTTCTCGGGTGAGTACGACGAGCTCGACGCGGTGTGCGAGGTGCACGCCGGGGCGGGCGGGACCGACGCCCAGGACTGGACCGAGATGATGCTGCGCATGTACCAGCGCTGGGCCGAGCGGCGAGGCTTCACGGTGGAGGTGGACGAGGCGACCGAGGGGCAGGAGGCGGGGCTGCTGTCGGTGACCTTCATTGTGCACGGGCGCTTCGCCTACGGGCTGCTGGCCACCGAGCGGGGCGTGCACCGGCTGGTGCGCATGTCGCCCTTCGACTCGCAGCACCGGCGCCAGACCAGCTTCGCCTCGGTGGACGTGACGCCGTTCCTCGAGGACGTCTCGGCCGAGGTGGACATCGACGAGAAGGACTTGCGCATCGACACCTACCGGTCGTCGGGCGCGGGTGGGCAGCACGTCAACAAGACGGACTCGGCCGTGCGGCTGACCCACTTGCCGACCGGGCTCGTGGTGTCGTGCCAGAACGAGCGCTCGCAGCACCAGAACAAGGCCAAGGCCATGCAGATCCTCGGGGCCAAGCTGGCCGAGCGGGCCCGGCTCGAGCGGCGGGCCGAGCTCGACGCGTTGAGCGGCGAGCGGGTGGACAACGCCTGGGGCAACCAGATCCGCTCCTACGTGATGGCGCCGTACCAGTTGGTCAAGGACCTGCGGACGAACTACGAGACCGGGAACGTCGACGCGGTGCTCGACGGCGATCTCGATGCGTTCATGGAGGCTGAGCTGCGGCGCCAGCGTGAGGTGGGGGCGGCGTAGGCCGACTGGCCTGGCGGGTCGGCCCGTGGCCGCGCGGCGATGTCTGGCGTGGACTGGTGGCCGGGTGGGACGTGTTTTCCCTGGTCAGCGGACGGTTTCTGGCGTTCGGCGGCGGTTGCCTGAGGGTCGGCGGTCGGTCTGGTCGACGTCACCGGCGTCTGGCGCTGGCCCGTGCGGCAGCCGGTGCGGTGTCGAGCGGCGGTCCGTGTGGACGGCGGAGGTCCGGTGCTGGCGTGGGTCCGGCGAGGTGTTGCTCCTCGTGGGCGCTGGACGGGCGGGTGCGTCGTCGAGGCCGAGCCGGCGACGTCGGTCGGGCGGCCGGTCGGCACGGTGCCACGTGGTTCGTGCACGCGCGGACCGTGTGACCGTCAGGTGCGGCTGCGCTCGGCCGCGCGACGTGCCCGGCGCGTCGAGGATCGATCGGTGTCGCGCGCGACGAACGGTCGCGCGCTCGGTCGACGTTTGCTCTCGATGAGTGTCGTGCGCTCCGACGATCAGACGCGAGCAAGTGTTCGAGGAGTCGGTGCTCGTCTGTCAGCGTTGTCGGCGCGTGCGCAGTGCACGCGTCGAGCGCGTGTCGCGCTGTGCGTAACAGTGTCCGTCGTCCTTGTCGTGCGTAGCTCGCGACGTGTGCGCGGCCATCGCGCGCGTCGATGACGCGACGCGAGCGACGGAGTCGATCGCTCGACGTGACGCCGACGCGTGCGGCGGGCTCGCTGTTCGCCACGTGTCGGCACGACGACCGGAGCGTTCGTCGAGTGCTTGTCCGTCGACGAGCGTCGATGTCGTGCACGTGGAGATGCACGTCGAGAGTGCGTCGGAGCGAGCGTCGGCGGACGCTGGCACGCGCCGGCTTGGCCGTCACGGCTGAGCTGGCAGGAGGACTGGGTGCGCGGGGGGGGCAGGGTCGGATGGGGCAGGTCGACAGCTCGCGAACTGTGCGCCACGCTGGGCCTCCATCCGTGAGCGGACCGTCCGGCTCTCGACGGATCGCCCGGCACTCGACGCACCACACGGTTGCGGCAACCAGCCGTGCGATGCGGGGAAGGAGCACGCGGCATCGTCTCTCGACGGCGGGACCGGTGACGCCGCGAGCGTCACGAGACGCGGCGGCCGCGAGGCGTCTGTCGACGCGACGAACGTGACCGCGTGCCGCGTCGACGGACCGGCCGCACGGCCGTCCGGCAGTCGACCGAGATCGCCGACGAGAGCAGGTCTCGGTCGGGATTGCTCGGCCCTCTCAGACGGTGGCGCGGCGGGGCCGTCCGGACGGAGGGGTGCGAAGGCGGGGCCGGCTCGGCATCCGATCGCATCCCTGCCGCCGTGACCTGCACCGGGACCGATGACCCAAAACCGCAACGCGGAGTTAGTAGCATTGGCCGGGTGCTCGGCTTCCGTGGCCTGGGCGACACCTCTTCCTAACTGATGATCCGATTCGAGAACGTCACCAAGACATACAAGGGATCGACCGTTGCTTTGCGCGACGTGTCCGTCGATATCGACAAAGGCGAGTTCGTCTTCATCGTCGGCGCGTCCGGTTCCGGCAAGACGACCTTCATCCGCCTGCTGCTGCGAGAGGAGCTGCCCGACAGCGGCCAGATCCTCGAAGCCGGCCGGAACATCGTCGAGCTGCCCAAGTGGCGGGTCCCCTACCTGCGTCGCAATATCGGCTGCGTTTTCCAGGACTTTCGCCTCCTGCCGAACAAGAGCGTGTTCGAGAACGTGGCCTTCGCTCTCGAGGTGATCGGTCGTCCCCGCCACGTGGTGGCCAACCAGGTCCCCCAGGTGCTGGACCTGGTCGGGCTCGCCTCCAAGCGGGACAACCTGCCGAGCGAGCTCTCCGGTGGTGAGCAGCAGCGGGTGGCGGTCGCTCGTGCCTTCGTCAACCGCCCGCTCATTCTGCTGGCCGACGAGCCGACCGGGAACCTCGACCCCCAGACGAGCCAGGGCATCATGCAGCTCCTCGATCGCATCAACCGGACCGGGACGACGGTCGTGGTGGCAACCCACGACGAGGTGCTCGTCGACAAAATGCGACGGCGCGTGCTCGAGCTGAGCAACGGTGTGATGGTCCGAGACCAGGCGCGCGGCGTCTACGGTTTCGACGGCTCCTCGCAGCAGCAGCACGCCGCCCGACGTGGCAGCGGCCGGCTGACCTATGGCGGTCTCCGTTGACTATGTCGTCCGCGAGACGGCCTCGAACCTCTGGCGTAACCGCCTGATGACGGTGGCCGCCATCCTCACGGTGGCGGTGTCGCTCTCGCTCGTCGGCGCCGCCCTGCTCCTGCGGCAGGGATCGGCCAACGCCACAGGCACGCTCGAGCGGGGCACCAAGGTCACGGTCTGGATGGAGCCGAACGCCAACAAGCAGGAGATCGCCGCCGTCAAGACCGAGCTGGCCCAGCTCAACTACGTGGTCCAGCCCTGCCAGTACTGGAACAAGGCCAGGAACTTCTCCGAGGCCCGCCAGTTGCTGCCCTCGGACGTCTTCCAGGCCACGACCGAGAGCGAAATGCCGACCTCGTTCTGGTGCGCGCCCGTCGTCCTCCAAGATGCGTCCCAGGTGGTACGGACATTCAGCGGGACGGCCGGCGTCGCCCAGGTGACCGAACCGCAGCAGACCATCCACAACGAGGAGACGGTCATCAACGTCTCGAAATGGGTCTGCCTGGCCATCGCCATCGTGCTCATCGTGTCGGCCGCCGTCCTCATCCTGAACACCATCCGCATGGCGATCTTTGCCAGACGTCGAGAGGTGTCGGTGATGAAGCTCGTCGGCGCCACCAACTGGTTCATCCGAATACCGTTCATGTCCGAGGGCCTGTTGCAGGGGTTCCTCGGATCGTGTTTGGCCGCGGGCGTGGTCTACCTGATGTATCTCTTCATTGAGCACGCCGGCGGCGGCAAGACGTCGAGCAACATCTTCACCGCGATGCAGATGACGGGCACGGAGGTGCTGCTGACCAACATCGTGGTCGTCGTGGTCGGCATGGCCATCGGATCCATCGGTTCGGCCATCGCCATCCGGCGCTTCTTGGACGTCTGAGCGTCCCGGCGGCAGCGCGCCCCGACGTCGGACCCGTCTCAGGGGCTGGCGTCGGACGGGCGGCACACGACCACGCCGGTAGGTCGCCCCGTCCTCGTGCACCAGGTCGTCCGCCGTGGCAGTGCGCGCCGGCCCACTCCATGGCCGGGTTGCGCGTCCGGGGTGCGACCGAGACCAGCACGTCCTCGACCACCCCGGCCCGCACGTCCGCCTCGAGCTGGCGCACTGACGTCGCCGGCACCTGACCCGGTGAAGCCGCCGACGGGCAGGTATTCGCGCCCGGTCGCCAGGACGTCCTGGCTGACCTGTGCCGACGTCTCGGCCGTCTCGACGCTGCGGCCGGCCGGCACGGTGGCGGCCTGCAGCGGCCAGCCCAGGCCAGGCGGCGACGTCGCGGCTCCACGCCGCGTGCTCGGCCGCCGTCTGGGCGGCGGGTTGGTAGGGCGAGTCGAACGGTCCGAGTTCTGCGGCCACCGCGGTGCCCGAGGCCCAGGCGGCGCCGAGCAGGAGCGAGGCGACGGCCAGGGCGAAGGCCCAGCGGCCCCGCCGGTCGGGGTCGGAGGCAGAACCACGGCGGCCGGCTCCCGTCAGGGAGCGGGCGAGCGCCAGCACGGCGGCCAGCCCGAGCACGATGCCGCTCCCGACGATCACCCCATGGAGCCCGGCCCCGGTCGGGACGAGGGAGACGGCGTAGGCCACGCCGAGCACGACGGTGGCCATCAGCAGCGAGGCGCACGGCCGCGGCTCGAGCGATGTCGCCAGGCCAGAGCCACGCCCAGGCCGCACAACGCGCCGAGCGGCGGCACCAACGCGGCCAGGTAGTAGGCGTTCAGGAAGTGCGAGGACGCGAAGAAGGCCCACGTGAAGAGCATCCAGACGCCCCAGAGCAGGGCGGCGGCCCGCCATGGATCGGTCTCGGGCTCCTTGCGCCGGGCCACGAGGATCCCGACGAGCGCGATCAGGGCGGGCGGGAAGAACCAGGCGGCGTCCCGCCCGAACAGGCCGTCGAGGAAGCGCCCCGGGCCCTTGCCGAGCGCCACCGTCGGCGCCCCGCCGGTCGTCGTCTGGACCGAGCGACCGAGGCGACCGAGGCCGGCGGAGGCGAGCAGCCGGGCTGATCGAGCGAGTGGCCCGAGAGCCGGTCGGCTCCGTTGTACGCGGAAGACCTGGCTGACGATCGAGTCGTTGCAGCTGCCGTCGACGTAGGGGCGGTCGTGGGCGGGGACGAGGGAGACGAAGCCGATGTAGCTGAGGGAGACGGCCACGACGACGAGACCGGCCAGGAGGACGTGGCCGAGGCGGCGGACCAGGCCGGGGACGGGCGCGGCGACGAGGTAGGCACCCAGGAGGGCGGGGACGACGATCCAGGCCTGGAGCATCTTGGCCTGGAAGGCCAGGCCGACCCAGACGCCGGACAGGAGCAGTGTGCGCAGGCGGCCCGCTCAGGAAGGCGCTGGTGGCGGCGTCGGCGGCCAGGACGAGCAGCAGGACGAGCAGGGAGTCGGAGACGTTGCCCCGATTCGAGAAGGATCGTGACCGGGGTGGCGGCCATGACGAGCGCGGCGACCAGCCCGGCGAGGGGCCCGCCGACCCGGCGCACGGCCCGGTAGAGGACGAGCACGGTGAGGACGCCTTCGAGCGCCTGGGGGAGGGCGACCGACCAGATGTGGAAGCCGAAGAGCCGTACCGAGAGGGCCTGGACGAAGAAGGCGCCGGGGAGCTTGTCTACGGAGACGGTCCCCCAGGGGTCGAAGGCGCCGAAGACGAAGTTGTGCCAGCTCTCGGACATGCTGCGGACGGCGCCGGCGTAGAAGGTCTCGAGCTGGTCGTTGCCGATGCCCCAGACGTACGACAGCGCGGCCAGGGTGGCGACGACGAGCAGTGCCGGGCGGGCCCAGGCGGGCTGGTCGTCGGGTGAGCGCCAGACCTGCCAACGACGGCGGGACGGTCGGGGCGTGGCCGTGGACGAGGAGGGCGATGTGGACGAGGGGTGCTCGGACGTGTCGACGTCGCTGTCGGCGCCGCCGCTGTCCGTCCGCCTTCCGTGGTGCGGGCGCGGCGGAAGGAGGTGCGGGCGCGTCAACGATGAGCCCCCCGGCTCCGTCCCCCATGCCGGCACGGTACGCCCCTCAGGGTGCCTGCCCGGGTGCAGAAACGTTGCGGAGCTGGGGTTTTGTGTCCCTTGATGACGTCTTCGCCGCGGTACGGACCCGTTGCGGACGCCCGCCGTGGAGCACCCTGGCACTTCAGGTACGGTCCACGTCGATGCGCCTTCTGCTCGATAACGGCGACCCAGTCGACCCCTCTTGTCCCGACACCTGCATCGACACCCGCACCGACATGGCCAGCGGTCGATGACCTTCGACCAGGGCAACGGCCCGCACCCCCAGCCGGACCGTTCGCAGTCTCGCTTCTTCTGCAACGGTGCCCGCACGGCCTCGTTGGTGTGTTTCATCATTGCGTTCGCCGCCCTGGTGATCGGGGGCGGCTTCTCGGAGATCAGCACGAACGGGGCTCCGACGGCGCTGGAGACCGCGGTGGTGCGCTGGATCATCTTGGGGGCGTTGGTTGTGGGGTTCGTGGCCTACTACGTCGGCGGGCGCATTCGGGCTGGCCACACGTCCTGACGGGCGTACGCACGTGACTGCGACGGCGACGACGGCGGGGGCGGCGGGTGGCCATCTGAGCCAGACTGTCGTCGTGGGAAGCGACGGCAGTAAATCGAGGAAACCCAAACGGCGGCTGGCGAAGGTGCCCAAGTACGAAGAGCCGAACACCTTTCCGGGCGGTGGCCTGTCCGGCAGCGGCAACAGCGGGTTCGGGTCGCGCTATGGGCACAATGCCGACCATCACCCTCACAGTGGGCCGGGTCGGTTCGGTTCTTGGTTTCTGCGTGTTCTGGGGTTGAAGCAAAAGCCCTGACGAATTCTTTTCGAATTTCTTCCGCCAGCAAGGTTTCGAGCAAGGTTTCTGGCAAGTCGGTCCCTGCACGCTGCGCCGTGCCCTCTTGGGAGGAGCACGACGAAAGCGAGGAACCACATGGCCAACACGACCACGATCACCGGGAATCTGACCCGGGAACCCGAGATCCGCTACACCCGGGAGGGACAGGCAACGGCCCAGCTCGGCGTAGCGGTCAACCGGCGCTGGCAGGACCGCACGACCCAGGAATGGCAGGAGTCGACGTCGTTCTTCGACGTGATCTGCTGGCGTGACCTGGCCGAGAACGTGGCCCTCTCCCTGACCAAGGGGATGCGGGTCATCGTGACCGGCCGCCTCGAGCAGCGCACGTGGGAGACCGAAGAGGGGGACCACCGCTCCAAGGTCGAGATCACCGCGGACGAAGTCGGACCGAGCTTGCGCTTCGCCACCGCAGACGTGCAGCGGGTCGAACGGCGGGGTGCGTCGGTCGGGTCCGACGGCGACGGCGACGGCAACAGCGACCAGGCGACGGCCGAGCCGGTCGCGGCCGAGGTCTGAGTGACGCCGTGGCTGGTGGTGCGCTCGGGCTGGCCTGGAATGCTGCTGCGGGTGTCGACGGAGCTGGCCCTGCGGCTCCGGATGGTGCCCACGGCCGTGGCCTGGGCCAGCCTCTGCACCCTGGCCGTCGGAGGCTGGGGTCGCTGTGGCGCCTACAGACCACCCGGCGACGGCCGACGGCCGCCCGCTCCGATTGATCATTTTCGGGCGGGACGAGGTCGCCGACATCTGCGGGGCGCTTGCGCTCGGTGCCTCGCTGTTGCGGCGTCTGGGCCTCGGGGCGGAGTCGACCCGCCTCGAGGCCCTCTTTCACGTCGTGGAAGATCGGTTGCGGGCAGTGTCCGGGGGCGAGTGGCCCCCGGACCTCCGCAGCCCTTACTCCGAGTCCGAGGAAACGGCCTCGGTCGCCGTCCGGCTCGTAGGTAAGGGACAACGAGTTCACGCAGTAACGCAAACCCGTGTCGGTGGGGCCGTCGGGAAACACGTGCCCCAGGTGGCCGCCACACTTGGCGCAGACGATCTCGGTCCGGACCATCCAGTGGCTGCGGTCCGACCGCTCGATGATCGTCCCCTCCGCCTTTGCCCGGTCGAAGCTCGGCCAACCCGATCCCGAATCGAACTTGGAATCGGTGTCGAACAGCTCGGCTCCACAACCGGCGCAGTGGAATACGCCCTCGCCGTCGACGTGGAGCAGGTCACCCGACCAGGCGGGCTCGGTGCCGGCCCGGCGCAAGACGGCGTAGCGGTCCGGTGACAGCTGGTCCTTCCACTCGTCCTCGGTCTTGGTGACCTCGTAGACGGCGTCCTTCGAATCTGTGTCTTCGTGGCGGGTGAACAATCCCATTCGTGCCAATACCTCATTTCTGTCTTGACCCTTGTACAACCGCTCCCAGGTCAGAAGTATTTCGGCTCCGCCCCGATCGCCTGGTAGATCGACGAGACGATGCCGTGGGGCCGGGGGTCGAGGAGCTCGGCGGACATCTTGTTCATGACGTAGCCCACGGCGAGCCCCCGCTCGGGGTCGGCGAATCCGTAGGAACCGCCAGCCCCTGAGTGCCCGAACGCTCCCTCGCCTCCGTAGAGCGCCTCTGGGCTGGCCACCCAGTACCCGAGGCCGATCTTCTGGCGCATGGGCAAGCCGACCGAGGCGAAGACCTTGTCTTCGCCGAAGGTCAGCACGGTGCGGGCCTTCTCGACCTCGTCGCTGGTCAGTAGCGGCTCGGACGGCCCTCCCTCGACCGTGCCGGTCAGGCCGGCGTACATGCGGGACAGCGAGACGGCGTTGGTGATGCCGTTGGCGGCGGGCATCTCGGCGGCGTGCCATTCAGGGAGGTTCATCCAGTCGAGGTCTCTGATGGCGCCGGCCAGGTTGAGGGCTCGGGCCAACAGGGTCTTCGAAAAGTCGCCACCGCCACCACTACTGCCACCGCCGTCGCCGTCCCGGCCCGGCCCGGCCCCGGCCGCCGCACTGAGGATCGATCCACCCACGATGGGGGAGACCCGGTCCTCGAGCTCGCCAGGGAGGCCGATGTAGAACTCCAGGCCGAGCGGCCCGGCGATCTCGTCGGCGAAGAACGTCCCGAGGGACCGACCGCTGATCCGCCGCACCACCTCGCCGACCAGATACCCGTAGGACACCGCGTGGTATCCGTGCGCCGTCCCTGGCTCCCACTGCGGCGCCTGTTCGGCCAGAGCGGCGACGATCGGGATCCCAGGCCAGGAACTCCGAGGTCGTCAACGTACGGTCGACCACCGGCAGTCCCGCCTGGTGCGACAGCAGGTAGCGGACGGGCAGGTCGCCCTTGCCAGCCTGGGCGAACTCGGGCCAGTACGTCGCCACGGGCTCGTCGAAGTCGAGCAGCCCACGCTGAGCCAACAGGTGGGCGCACGCCGCCGTCGCCCCCTTCGTAGACGAGAAGACGAACTGGAGCGCGTCCGGCCCGTACGGCCGCCGGTCACCGCCTTCGTCGAAGGCACCCCCGCACAAGTCGACCACCTTGCGCCCGTCGACGTGGACGCACAGGCCGGCTCCGACCTCGAGGCCACGAGCGAAGTTGGCCTCGAAGGCGTCCCGCACCCCCTCGAAGCCCGGCGAGACGCTCGCCGGTCACCTCGGTCATCGGTGTCGTGCTCATTCGATCAAGTCCTCCTCTAAGCCTGGGATGCAGACGCAGTCGCAGACCGTCACCCCCACGGGCAACCCAATCATACCCGTCGCAGGAACGTCAGGCCGCCAGTGCGTCCGCCGCCCGCCCCATCAAGAACAGGAAGTTGTCGCAGTAGAACGCCCGCCGCACGTCCTCGCCCACGGACCCCAGCGACGCCTCGAAGCGCTCCAAAGGACGTCGTCCACCCTCCACATGGGGATAGTCAGACGAGAACATCACGAGGTCCGGACCACCCTCCCGCACGATCCACCCCACGTCCTCCGTCGGATACGGCGTGAAGCGGACCTGCCGGTGCACGTACTCCGAAGGGCGCATCGACAACGCCTGCAGCCGCTCCTCGTGGCGGCCGAACGCCTCGAACGCCGACTCCATCTGGCGCAGCCACGACGGCACCCAGATCGCCCCCTGCTCAATGACCCCGACGCGCAGCCCCGGAAACGCCTCCAGCACGCCGTCGAAGATCATCGTCGCCAGCGTCTGCGCCGGCGGCGCCGGGATGCCCATGTAGTCGACCGAGCGGAAGTTCTCCTCGCCGCCGTGGAAGTCCGGCGGGATCGGCCGTCCGTTGACGAAGTAGTTGTGGTCGATCAGGTCGCCCGTCCCGCCCACGTGGAAGACGACCGGCACACCGGCCTCCTCCGCCTGCGCCCACACCCCGTAGAGGTCGGTGTGGCTGGGCGAGTAGCGGGGCGGACACCCCGACGCCACGAGCAGCGCCCCCGCCCCGGCCGCCAACGCCTCGCCCGTCGCCGCCACCGCCCGCACCGGATCACACAGCGGCACGTACAACGACGGCAGCAACCGAGGGTCGACCGAACAGAACTCGAGCATGCCCCGGTTGTGCGCCCGTGCCGCCGCATACGCCAGCTCCACGTCGTCGCCGTGCTCGAAGTCGTGCAGCCGGGAGTTGTGGAACGTGTTGAAGACCAGCTGGCTCGAGAACCCGAGCAGGTCCAGCGCCCGGGGCCGGTCCGCCGCGATGAACGACCCCGTCGCCGCGAAGTTCTTGCGCGCCATGATCTCGGACTCCTCGTCGGCCCGGTACTCGGCCGACGCATGCTTGACCGCCAGCCGGTCGAACGAGGCCACCAGGTCCGCCTGCTGCTCGTCCGGATCGCCCGTCTGGCGCAGCTCGTTGCCGCTCACGTACGCCAACACGGGCAGGCGGTCCCGGAACGCCGCCTCGGCATGGTCACGCAACCACGTCGGCGTCTCCATGATGTGGGCATCCGCATCGTGGACCACCCGGCCTTGCGAGTAGGGCATGGTGCCTCCTTCGCTCGTCGCGCCCGGACCGGGCCGGACCGGGCCGGACCCGGTCCCCGTCCCCGTCCCCGTCCGCCGTCCCCGTCCCCGCCCCCGTCCCCGTCACGAGTATTCCAGCCCCGCCCGGCCGCCACCATCGCAGTCCGTACGATGCCCCCATGGACACCGCCCTCGCCGCCAGGGGACTGCTCAGCGAGGTCGGCCTCCCATCCTCACTGGCCGACCGTGTCGCCATCACTGGAGAGGAACGCCCGTTCGAATCTCCCTTCCCCGTCGTGGAATGTGCCGCCTCGGTCCTGGGTGCCATCGGCGCGGCGGCCTCCTACCTGTGGGAGCAACGGACCGGCGACGCCCAGCCGGTCACGGTTCGAGGGGCCATGCCGGCGCCTCACTGGTCGGTTTTGCCTTCCAACAACTCGAGGACGGCGCGACGCCCGTGGCACCCTTCGCCCTGGATCGGCCGCTGGTCAAGCTCTACCGCTGTGGGGACGGCCGTTTTGTCCATCTCCAGGGCCAGTTCCCGCACATGGCGCAGCGCATCTGCGACGTACTCGACTGCCCGGTCGACAGTCCGGCGGAAGTGGTGGCCGAGCGCGTGGCGGCCTGGGACGGACTCGCCCTCGAAGAGGCGCTGGCTGCGGCGGACGCCTGCGGCGCCATGGCCCGCTCCGTCGACGAGTGGTCGGCACACCCGCAGGCGGCGGCGATCGCCCCGCTGGGCCGGGTCAGCATCGAGAAGATCGGCGACAGCGAACCCGAGCAGGCCTGGCGGTACCCACCGCCCCACCACGCCGCCGCCCGTCCCCTCGACGGTCTGCGCGTCCTCGACCTGAGCCGCCTCCTGGCCGGGCCAACCAATGGGCGAACCCTGGCCGAGCACGGCGCCCACGTGCTCCTCGTCAACTCAGCCCGCCTCGTGAACATCCCGGCCTTCGTCATGGACACCGGGCACGGAAAGCGGTCGTGCGTCCTCGAGCTGGACGAGCCGGACGACCTCGCCACCCTGCGTGAGTTCGTCGCCGGCGCCGACGTGCTTCACACAGGGCTACCGGGGCGGTTCGCTCGAGCGCCGGGGATTCGGTCCCGATGCCCTGGCCGAACTCCGCCCCGGCATCGTCGTCGTGACGATCAACTGTTACGGCGACGCCGGCCCCTGGCGGACTCGCCCGGGCTGGGAGCAGATGGCCCAGACCGTCTCGGGCATGGCCGTCGGCCAAGGCGAGCCCGATCACCCCGAGCTGGTCCCCGCCGCCGCCTGTGACTACACCACTGGCTACCTGGCCGCCCTCGGAACCCTCGCCGCACTCAGCCGCCGAGCCGAAGCGGGCGGCAGCTACCACGTCCGGGTCTCGCTCTGTCAGACCGCCACCTGGTTCACCCGGGCCGCCCCATCCCCATCCGCCATCCCCGTCCCCACCCACAGCGCTACCGCCACCGTCCTTCGGCGACGTCGACTCGTATCATGACCACGACCGCCACCCCGTACGGCCGCCTCCGCCACCTGTCGCCCGTGGTCCAGATGCCACGCACCCCGCCGCGATGGGACGTCCCGACCTCGCCGATCGGGTCCCACGCCCCGTCCTGGGAGCCCGCCCCCGCTCCGACCAGCACCGCCGCCACCACCGACGCATCTGACGCCCCGTCAGATGCCGTCCACCGGCTTCGCTACGCTCCCCGGAAGCATGGATCTGCGAGACCGCCCCGAGGACGTCAGGTTTCGCGACGAGATCCGCCGCTTCCTCGAAGAGAACCTGGTCGGCGAGTTCGCCGAGCTCGGCGGCCGTGGCGGCTCGGGCGACGAGACGTACGGCTTCGACGTCCGTCTGCGCTGGGAGAAGGTCCTGGCCGAAGCTCGATACACCTGCCTCGCCTGGCCCACCGAGTACGGCGGCCGTGGCGCCTCCATCACCGAGCAGGTCATCTTCAACGAGGAGTACGCCAGGGCCGGCGCCCCGGGCCGGGTCTCGATCCTCGGCGAGGGCCTCCTCGGCCCCACGCTCATCCATTACGGCACACCCGAACAGAAGCAGCGGTTCCTCCCGCCCATCCGCCAGGGCACCGAACTCTGGTGCCAGGGCTATTCCGAACCCGACGCCGGCAGCGACCTCGCCAACGTCAAGACCAAAGCGGTCCGTGACGGCGACGAATGGGTCGTCACCGGCCAGAAGGTCTGGACGTCGCTGGCCCACCAGGCCGACTGGTGCTTCGTCGTCTGCCGCACCGACCCCGACACCACCCGCCACAAGGGCCTGTCGTACCTGCTCGTCCCGATGGACCAGCCCGGCGTCGAGGTCCGGCCGATCACGCAGCTCACCCGCACCAGCGAGTTCAACGAGGTCTTCTTCGACGGCGCCCGCACCTCCGTCGACAACGTCGTCGGCGAGGTCGGCGACGGCTGGCGCGTCGCCCTGGCCACGCTGGCCTTCGAGCGCGGCGTCGCCCTCCTCGGTCACCAGCTCTCGTTCCGCCGTGAGCTCGACCGCCTCGTCGCCCTCGCCCAGCAGAACGACCAAGCACGACCGACCCCGTCCTCCGCCAGCGCCTCGCCCAGGCCCACATCGAGCTGACGATCATGCGCTACAACACGCTGCGCAGCCTCTCGGGCGTCGACGGCCCGGTCGCCCCACCCGAGGCGTCGATCGCCAAGCTCTACTGGGGCAGCTGGCACCGGGCCCTCGGCGAGCTCGCGATGGACGTCCTCGGCGCCGCCGCCACCGTCCGCGACGGCGAGGAACTGCCCGAGAACCACGGCTACGGCCTCGACGACTTCCAACGCTCGTTCCTCTTCGCCCGCTCCGAGACCATCTACGGCGGGTCGAACGAGATCCAGCGCAACATCATCGGGGAACGTGTCCTCGGCCTCCCCGCGGAACCGAAAGGCGCAGCGTGAGCACGAGCCTCGATCAACCATTCGACCCACCCCCGCCCCCCACGCCCCCGACGGGTCACGGCCTCCTCGACGACAAGGTGGTGATCGTCACCGCGGCCGCAGGCACCGGGATTGGCTCCGCCACCGCCCGTCGCTGCCTCGAGGAGGGTGCGGCGGTCATCGTCTCCGACGCCCACGAACGGCGCCTGGCCGAGACGGCCGAGCAGTTGGCGGCCGAGGCCGGCGCCTCCGGCGCCGAGCGCGTCCACGCCATCGCCTGCAACGTCACCGACGAGGCTCAGGTGCAGGCGCTCTACGACGGGGCCGTCGCCAAGTTCGGTCGCATCGACGTCGCCGTGCACAACGCGGGGCTCGGCGGCACGGTGCCCCTGGTCGAGATGACGGACGAGCAATGGTCCACCGTCCTCGACATCACGTTGACCGGGACGTTCCGCTGCACCCGGGCCGCCATGACCCACCTCCTCCCGCAGCACCGCGGGGTGATCGTCAACAACGCCTCGGTCCTCGGCTGGCGGGCCCAGCCGGGTCAGGCCCACTACGCCGCCGCCAAGGCCGGCGTCATGGCCCTGACCCGATGCGCCGCCGCCGAGGCGGCGCCCTTCGGCGTCCGCGTCAACGCGGTCTCACCCAGCCTGGCCGAACACCCCTTTCTCAACCGCGCCATCCCCGACGAAGACCTGGCCGTGCTGCGCCGGCGCGAACTCTTCGGCCGCGGCGCCGAGACCTGGGAGGTCGCCAACGTCATCGTATTCCTGGCCTGTGACTACTCGTCCTACATGAGCGGCGAGGTCATCTCCGTGAGCAGCCAACACCCATGAGCCGACCACCGTTGAGCGTAGCCAGCCAATGAGTCACGAACCGATGAGTCGACGCACGTCCGGAACCTCGAGCGGCATCGGCGGCGCGCCTGCCGATCAGGAGGACCCAAGAGCAGACCTGCTCTGGGGCACGGTGCCGCGCCTGGTCGAGGACGCCGCCGTCCGCCACGCCTCGCTCGAGGCGCTCGTCGAAGGAGACGTGCGGCTGACCTTCGCCGAGTTGGCCTCCGAGGTCGACCGCTACGCCCGCGGCTTCATCGCGCGCCGGGGTCGACGCCGGCGACCGGGTCGCCATGTGGGCGCCGAACTGCGCCGAATGGATGCTCGCCGCGCTCGGCGCACTCCGGGCCGGCGCCGTGCTGGTGCCGCTCAACACTCGCTTCAAAGGTGCGGAGGCCGCGTACATCCTCCGCTCGTCGGGTGCGACCCTGCTCGTCACCGTGCGGGGCTTCCTGGGCGTCGACTATCCGGCCCTCCTCGTCGGTGAGGACGTGGGTGACCTCGGGCAGATCGTCCTCCTACGCGACGCGACAGTCCACCGACGCTCCACCATCCGACGGCCGCCGCCGTCCGACTCCGATCGTCGGCCTCTCCGACTTCTTGGCCGCGGGAGCTGCCGTCGACCCCTCCGAGACGGCGCGCCGAGCCGACGCCGTCGGACCCGACGACACCTCGGACCTGATCTTCACGTCCGGCACGACCGGCTACCCCAAGGGTGCCGCCACCACGCACGCCCAGTCGTTGCGCACGTTCGGCACCTGGTCTTCGGTGGTCGGCCTCGGAGCCGGCGACCGCTACCTGATCGTCAACCCGTTCTTTCACACGTTCGGGTACAAGGCCGGCATCTTGGCCTGCCTGATGGCGGGCGCCACCGTCGTCCCCGAGGCGGTCTTCGATGCCGGCGCCGTCATGGCCCGCATCGCGGCCGAGCGGATCAGCGTGCTGCCGGGGCCTCCGACGCTGTACCAGACGCTGCTGAGCGATCCCCGCCGTTCCGACTACGACCTGTCGTCGCTGCGCCTCGGCGTCACGGGCGCCGCCGTCGTGCCCGTCGAGCTGGTCAAGGCAATGGGGGAGGAGCTCGGGTTCACGACCGTCCTCACCGCGTACGGGCTCACCGAATCGTGCGGCACGGTGACGATGTGCCGCCGGAGCGATCCGCCAGAAATCGTGGCCAACACCTCGGGGCGGGCCATTCCGGACCTCGAGGTGCAGGCCGTCGTAGACGGTCGCCCGGTGCCGGCCGGGGAACCCGGCGAGATCGTCGTGCGGGGCTACACCGTGATGTCCGGCTACTGGGGCAACGAGGAGGCGACGGCGGAGGCCATCGACGACGAGGGATGGCTCCACACCGGCGACATCGGCGTGATGGACGAGGCGGGCAACGTCACCATCACGGACCGGCTCAAGGACATGTACGTCGTCGGAGGCTTCAACGCCTACCCGGCCGAGATCGAGGCCCTCCTGCGCAACCACGAGGGCGTGGCCGCGGTCGCCGTCGTCGGCGTCCCCGACGAGCGCATGGGCGAGGTCGGGTGTGCCTACGTGGTGCCGGCAGAAGCAGGGTCCGATCCCGACGAGCTGGGGCGATCCATCCTCAGCTGGTCCCGGGGCACCATGGCCAACTACAAAGTCCCACGCGGCGTCGTCCTGGTCGATGCACTTCCCGTCAATGCAAGCGGGAAGGTGCTCAAGCGGGAGCTCCGTGATCGCCATGCGGCCGGTCTGGACCGTGTGGTGACCGCGGCGAACGAGTCGTAGAACAACCGAGAGGAGCAACAAGATGCGAGGCATCGTCTACACCGGCGAAGGGGTCGAGGTCACCGACGAGCTCGACGTGCGAGCGCCGGGCCCCAACGAGGTCCAGGTCCGAATGCAAGCGGCCGGGGTCTGCCACTCCGACCTCTCGGTGATCGACGGGACCATCCCGTTCCCGGCGCCGGCCGTGCTCGGCCACGAAGGGGCCGGAATCGTCGAGGCCGTGGGCGACGCCGTGCGCTCCGTGAAGCCGGGCGACCACGTGGTCATCGCCACGCTGGCCAGCTGCGGCGCCTGCCGGGCCTGCAGCACCGGACACCCGACCTGGTGCAAGAGTTCGCTCGGGAACATCTCGACGCCGTTCACCTTCAAGGGTGAGCCGGCCTCGAACTTCGCCGCCGCCTCGGTCTTCTCCGAGGTCACCATCGTCAGCGAGGTGCAGGCGGTGCGCATCCCCAAGGACGTCCCGCTGTCGTCGGCCTGTCTGATCGGCTGCGGCGTGCTCACCGGCGTCGGCGCCGTGCTGAACCGGGCCAAGGCCCGCCCCGGTGACACCGCCGCGGTCTTCGGCGTCGGTGGCGTGGGCCTCAACGTCATCCAGGGTCTGCGCATCGCCGGTGCCACGCGCATCGTGGCGGTCGACACCGTCGCCGCCAAGGAGGATCTGGCCCGCCAGTTCGGCGCCACCCACTTCGTGGATGCCACCGCAGGGGGACGCGGCCGCGGCCGTGCGCGAACTGGTGCCGGCCAACAGGGAGTCGGCCGCCGGCGCGCTGTTCCCGCTCGGCGGCGTGACCTGGGCCTTCGACTGCGTGGGCCATCCCGCCGTGCTCCGGAGCGCCTTGGACTGCCTCGATTGGGCCGGCAATGCCGTGGCCATCGGGATCCCGCCCCGGGGCACCGAGGTGGCGGTGGACGTCAACGCCCTGGCCTACGTGGACCGGGGATTGCTGGGCTGCCGCTACGGCTCGTCCCGGCCACACCACGACATCCCGCTCATGGTGGACCTCTACAAGTCCGGGCGCCTCATGCTGGACGAACTGGTCTCGCTCACCCGACCGCTGGACCGCTTCAGCGAGGTGGTCGACGAGATGCATGCCGGCCGCGTGGCGCGCGGCGTCCTGACTTTCGACTAGACACGCGCGTCCGACGACGCGGAAAGGTGGACCGGCCGTGAAGGGTGTCATTCTGGCGGGTGGAACGGGCTCACGCCTCTACCCGCTGACGCGCATCACCAACAAACACCTCCTTCCGATCTTCGATCGCCCCATGATCGAGTGGGCGATCGAGGCGGTCGTCTCGAGTGGGATCGACGAGATCATGCTGGTCACCGGCGGAACCCACGCCGGTGAGTTCCTGCGGCTGCTCGGCAACGGCCGCGAGTACGGCATTCACCAGCTGTCCTACGCCTACCAGGAGAAGGCGGGTGGCATCGCCGAGGCGCTCGGCCTGGCCGAGCACTTCGCCGGGGGCGAACCGGTGCTCGTCATGCTGGCGGACAACGTCCTGGAGCGTTCGATCCGCCCCATGGTCGACGCATTCTGCGCCGACCCGACGGGAGCCCGGATCCTGCTGTCACGGGTGACCGAGCCCGAACATCTCCGTCATCTGGGCGTCCCCGTCTTCGGTGACGACGGCCGGGTCGTCGCACATCGAGGAGAAGCCCGAGGACCCGAAGTCCGAATACTGCGTGACCGGCATGTACTGCTACGAGGCCGGCGTGTTCGACATCATCGGCGACCTGGTGCCCTCGGGTCGGGGCGAGCTCGAGATCACCGACGTCAACAACCACTACGTCTCGAAGGGCGTGATGGCGCACGACGTGCAGGAGGGCTTCTGGGGAGACGCCGGCGAGTCGATCGAGGCCTACTACGCCGTCAACGACTTCGTCCGACAGAACGGCGCAAACAAGCCCGTCTGAGCGTCGCCGGCGTCACACGCTCACCCGCCCGACACGGGCGTGAGGCAGAACGGGTCAGCGGTCGAGCGGAACTCGCAGCCGTGCCCGCCGCACACTCTCTGCGATGCCGGCCCCGTCCAGACCGAGGCTGGCCAGGATGTCGTCGGGACGCCCCTGCGCGATGTACTGACGGGGGATACCCAGCCGGCGCGTCGCCGGCGCCACCAGTCCGGCCGATTCCACCTGGGCGTCCATGGCGTCGAGGAGGAAGGCGCCGGCGCCTCCGTGGCGCACCCCGTCCTCCGCCGTGATCACGAGCGCGTGCCGGGCGGCATCGTCCAGCATCGCGCGTCCGGCGGGGACACGACCCGGGTGTCCCAGACCGTCACGTCGATTCCCTCGGCCGACAGCTCGGTCGCCGCGTCGAGGCACGCACCGACGAGCTTCCCGACGCCGAGCAGGCAGACCGAGCCGTCGCCCTCGACGCAGCCGTTTCGCTTCGAGTCCGTGTCCGGCCGCGGCCGGGTCGATGTGGCGGGCCACGCCCTTGGGGTAGCGGATCGACGAGGGGCCGGGCAGGGCCAGGGCCGTGCGCAACATCGGCTCGATCTCCTCCGCCGCCGAGGGTGCGAACACCGTCATTCCGGGGATCGACAGCGCCAGTGCCATGTCGAGGATCCCATGGTGGCTCGGCCCGTCGTCGCCGGTGATGCCGGCCCGGTCGAGCATGTAGACGACCGGACAGCCGTGGAGGCCGACGTCCAGGTTGGCCTGGTCGAACGCCCGGCAGAAGAACGTGGAGTACACCGCCACGACGGGCCGCAGCCCGGCCATGGCCATGCCGGCCGCCGACGTCACCTCGTGTTGCTCGGCGATGCCGACGTCGAAGAAGCGCTCGGGGAACCGAGCCTGGAAGGAGAGCAGCCCGGTCGGACCGGGCATGGCCGCCGTCAGCGCGACGATCCGAGAATCCTCCTCCGCCACGGCCAGCAGGGCCTGCGAGAAGGCGTCGCCGAACGTCGCCGTGCGCTGCGGTGACTCGTCGACTGCGCGTCTCGGGCAGCGACCCGGGCGAGGCCACGCCGCCGCCGTCCGAACTGGCCGAACTTCCGACGGCCAGACCGGCCGAGCTCCCGACGGCGTTCTCGATGACGACCGGATTCGCCTTCACGTCGTGCAGGCGCTGCACCTCGTCCTGTTCGGCCGGGCCGTAGCCCCGCCCCTTCTGGGTGAGGACGTGGACCACGATCGGACCGTCCCACTCGGCGGCGTGGGTGAACGCCTGCTCCATGTGCTCGATGTCGTGCCCATCGATCGGGCCGGCGTAGCGGACGCCGAGAGCCTCGAAGAAGGTGTGGGGCGTCACCATCTCGCGCAGCGCACTCGTCACCGAGTGCACGCCCGAGTAGGCCAGCCCACCGAGCGCCGGCAACTCCCGCAGGCGCAGGCGCAGGCGCTCTCGGGCGGCGGTGTAGGTGGGATTCAACCGGAGCGCGGTCACGCTCTGGGACAACTGCGACACCGTCGGCGCATAGGAGCGACCGTTGTCGTTGAGCACGATCACGACGCGCCGCCCCGAATGGCCGAGGTTGTTGAGCGCCTCGTAGGCCATGCCGCCCGTCAGCGCGCCGTCGCCCACCACGGCCACCACCCGGCGCTCGTCGTCGATGCCTCGCAAGCTGAACGCGTTGGCGATCCCGTGTGCATACGACAACGCAGTCGAGGCGTGGCTGTTCTCGATCCAATCGTGCTCGGACTCCGCACGGTTGGGATAGCCGGACATCCCGCCGGCTTGCTTGAGGGTCTTGAAGCCGAAGCGTCGACCCGTCAGCAGCTTGTGCACGTAGGCCTGATGCCCGGTGTCCCACAGGATGACGTCGCGGGGGGAGTCGAAGACGCGGTGCACGGCCAGCGTCAGTTCCACCGCTCCCAAATTCGAGCCCAGGTGCCCACCGGTGGTGGTCACGGCATCGACGATGAACGTCCTGATCTCCTCGCACAATTGGGCGAGTTCCTCGGTGCTGAGACCCTTGATGTCGGCGGGCGTCTCGATGCTGGGAAGGATCATGGCGGCCAGCCCAGGCTACCCGTTGGTCCCTGTCGCGGCATTTCGCGAGGGCGTGAACAGGGTGAAGACGGCGACCCCGAACGAGGCGACTGCGAGGACCTGCAACCCGTGCGCGGGACCCAGGGATTGGGAGACCCAGCCCACGATGGGGGCACCCGCCACCCAGCCGATGTAGCCCGCCGCGGTGAACGTCCCCACGGCGCTGACGACCTGGGTGGCCAGCCGGCTGACCGTGCTCATGACAAGTGGCCAGAAGAGCGACGCGCCGCCCGCACCGAGGGCCAGGCCCACGGCCGCCATCCACGACAGGGACGTCAACGACTCCAGCAGAATCCCCGACCCGGCCACGCACCCACCGACGATCAAGCGCGTGCCGAGACGACATGCGGCCGAGCAGCGGTCCCCCCGCACCCCGGGTTGTCACGGCCATGAGCTGGCCCACCACGTAGGCGCCCGCCCCGAGCAGCACCCCCGTCGCCAGGTGGTTGCGCAGGTAGAGGACGCCCCAGGTGTCGACCCCGCCCTCGGTCACCTCGGCCAAGGCGAAGACGGCCAGGAGGATCAGCAACCCGTCCTGGCGCAACCGACGCACCGGATGCGACGACCGCCCGACGCCCTGACCCGCCCTGCCGCCGACCCCGTCGACCCGCCGCCGACCGCCGCGTCATCGCCGTCCCCGTGTCCGTCATCAGCGCCCACACGCCCACCGCCGCCCCGATGACGGCGATCCCCGGCCACACCCAGCGCCACGAAATCCCGGCGTGGATCAACAGCGCCGCAACGGCGGCACCACACAAGGCGCCCGTGTTGAACAGAGCGTGGAGCCGCACCAGTGTCGAGGGGTGGTCGACCAGCCGGTGCGAGGCCTCGGCGTTCATGGCGGTGTCGATGCTGCCGCCGGCGATCATCACCGGCACGAGCACCAGCGAGAACGACCAACGGTCGTCGGTCAACGGCAGGACGCACAGCAGCGCCGACCAGGCGAAGAGGGCCACCCACAGCAGCCGGCGGGCACCGACCCGATCGGCCAAGTGGGCGGTGAACGCACTCGACCCACCCGCCACCGCCACGGCGACCGACAGCAGCACCCCCAGCTGGGCGTCGTTCAGCGAGTAGGTCCGCTGAATGTAGAAGAGCATCACCGCCCAGCTGCCCCAGAACAGACCGAAGGTCAGGAAGGAGGCCACCACGGGCCCGGCGCCGGCCAGGAGCCGGACTCGCCCCTCCGCCGAAGTCGAGGAGGACGAGGACGAGGACGAGCCAGCGGAAGCGTCAGCAGGAGAGCCGGGGGAGAGCCGGCAGGAGCCCCAGCAGAGTCCGCCCCCGTCACATCACCGGCAACGCCCCCACCCGTCGAGTCGGGCGGCGGCGGCGACGCGGGCGGGAGTCCGTCCCGCGTCCGGGGTCGCGCTCAGGACTTGCCGGCGGCGCCCGCCTTGGCCAGGAACGCCGCCCGGTCGAGGACGACCCGGGTGACGCGGCCCGCTCCCACCAACCCGCCGCCGTCACCCTCGAGTCGGGCGGCCGAGACGGTGAACGTCAGGCGGCGGCCCTCCACCTTGACCAGGGTCGCCTCGGCCAGCACCACCGAGCCGACAGCCACCGGAGCCAGGTGGTCGAACTGCACCCGGGTCGCCACGCTGGCCTGCGCCGCCGTCAGGTGGTTGTCCGTCGCCCGGCACGTCGCCTCCTCGCACAGGGCGATGAGCCGGGGCGTGGCCAGGACGGGCACGTCACCCGACCGGAAATGCACGGCGGTGTCGGATTCCGACACCGTCAGCTCCAGTTGGGCACTGAGGCCGGCGTGCGGACCGTGTCCGGCGGCGGTCTCGGTCTCGGAGGGGCTCGCCGGCACGACGATTACGATACCGCCGTGACCGACACTGCTCTCATCGATCCTGACGTGCTCGAACGCGTCCTCTCCACCGCCCTCACCAGTGGGGGCGACATGGCGGAGGTCTTCGCCGAGGACGCCGTCACCTCGAGCGCCACGCTCGATGACCGTCGCATCGAAGAACTCTCCTCCGGCCGCAACCGGGGCGCCGGCATCCGGGTCGTCGACGGCGAGACCACGGGGTTTGCCCACACGGCCGACCTGTCCGAGCCCGGGCTGGTCGCCGCGGCCAGAGCCGCCGCCGCCGTCGCCAAGAAGGGCGGGGGAGGGACCCGCACCGTCGCCCTCGAAGCCCCGGCCCTCCACGGCCACGGCACCAAGACGCTCCCCGAGTCCGTCGACAAGGCCCGCAAGATCGAGCTCCTCACGAGGGCCGACGAGGCCGCACGGGCTGGCAACGGCGCCATCACCCAGGTCCAGGTGGCCTGCGGCGACGGCCGCCGCCGGGTGCTGATCGCCAACTCCGAGGGCCTCGTCGCCCAGGACGACCAGATCCGCACCCGCTTCTCCGTCGTCTGCGTCGCCAACGGCGACACCGGCATGCAGACCGGCTACGAGTCGCTGGCCCGCACCGAGGGCTACGAGATCTTCGAACGCCACGCCGTCGACGACATCGCCCGCACGGCGGCCACCCGGGCCCTTACCAAGCTCAACGCCCGCCCCGCCCCCTCAGGCGAGGTCCCCATCGTCCTGGCCGGCGGCAGCGGCGGCATCCTCTTCCACGAGGCCTGTGGGCACGGCCTCGAAGCCGACCACATCCTCAAGGACGCGTCCGTCTACACCGGCAAGGTCGGCGAGCTCGTCGCCAGCCCGCTCGTCACGCTCGTCGACGACGGCACCGTCCTCGGCGAGTGGGGCAACTTCGCCGTCGACGACGAGGGCAACCTCCCCGCCCGCAACGTCCTCATCGAGAAGGGCGTCCTCACCGACTACATGTGGGACTGGCTCCGAGCACGCAAGGAAGGGCGCAAGTCGTCGGGCAACGGCCGCCGCCAGAGCTACCAGCACCTCCCGATGGTCCGCATGACCAACACGTACCTTCTCGCCGGCGACGAGGACCCCGACGAAATCGTCGCCCAGACGCCACACGGCGTCTTCGTCAAGAAGCTCGGCGGCGGCCAGGTCAACACCGCCACCGGCGACTTCGTCTTCGGCACGACCGAGGCCTACCTCATCGAGGACGGTCGCATCACCGAGCCGCTCCGTGACGCCAACCTCATCGGCAACGGGCCCGAGGTCCTGCGCCGCATCGACGCCGTCGCCACCGACTTCGACATGACGCCCGGCACGTGCGGCAAGGATGGCCAGAGCGTCCCCGTCGGGTGCGGTCAGGCCACCCTGCGCATCACCGGCGTCACCCTCGGGGGCACGGCATGACCCCGTCGAAGTCGTCCAACGCCGAACTCCTCGACCTGGCCACCGACGTCGTCGGCCGGGCCGACAGCGACGAGGCCCTCGAGGTCTACGTCGCCCGCGGCACCGACACCGAGGTCCGCGCCTACGAGGGCGAGGTCGAGTCGCTCACGTCGGCCGACTCGTCGGGCGTCGGCATCCGTGTGCTCGTCGACGATCCCGCCGGCGCCCGGGTCGGCTTCGCCTGGGCCGGCAGCCTCGACCCCGACGTCATCGGGGCCACCCTGGCCGACGCCCGGGACAACGCCCGCTTCGCCACGCCCGACCCCGACATGGTGCTGGCCAAGCCCGACGGCGTCGCCGCCACCGAGCTCGATCTGTGGGACCCCTCCGTCACCACCACCCCCATGGAGGACAAGGTCGCCCTGGCCATCGAGCTCGAGCGCGCCACCCGGGCCGCCGATCCCCGGGTCCGCCAGGTGTCTTCGGCCGACTACTCGGACAGTCGTGTCGAAGTCGCGCTCGCCTCGACCACCGGCATCTCGTCGTACCGGAGGCGTACATCGGCCTTCCTCTCCGTCGATGCCATCGCGGGGGAGGCCGAGGAGACGCAGACCGGGGCCGGCTTCAGCGTCGGACGCGGTCCCGGCCGATCTCGTCCCCAAAGAGGCGATGGACGACGCAGTGCTCCGCGCCGTCCGGATGCTCGGCGCCCAAAAGACGCGCTCGACCCATTGCACCGTTGTCTTCGACCCACGCGTCGTGTCCACGCTGCTCGGCGTGATCTCCTCCGCGCTCTCGGGCGAGGCCGTCGTCAAGGGCCGTTCGTTCTTCGCCGACCGCATCGGCGAGACGGTGGCCGCCCCGTTCGTGACGCTGGTCGACGACCCGACCGACGGCCGTGCCTACGGCGCGGCGTCCCACGACGGCGAAGGTCTGGCCTGCCGTCGCAACGTCCTCATCGCCGACGGCGTCCTGCAGATGTTCGTCTACGACACCGTCTCGGCCAAGCGGGCGGGCACGGTCTCGACCGGCTCGGCGACACGGGGCGGCTTCGCCGGCACACCGTCCGCCGGTTGTCGCGCCCTCGTCCTCACGCCCGGGTTCGAAGGGGTCCGACGAGATCCTGGCCTCGGTGGGCGAGGGTCTCTACGTGCAGTCGGTCACCGGCATCCACTCCGGCGTGAACCCGGTCAGCGGCGACTTCTCCGTCGGCGCCGAGGGTCTGATGATCCGTGACGGCTCTCTGGCCGAGCCCGTGCGCGAGATCACGGTGGCCTCGACCCTGCAGCGGATGCTCCAGTCGATCGTCGAGATCGGCAGCGACCTGCGCTGGCTCCCCGGCACCGCCGCCGGTCAGACCCTGGCCATCGCCGACATGGCGCTCAGCGGCGAGTAACCGCCCACCGGCCAACCGCCGCCCACCCCGGGCATGTCGCCCCGGCCGGCGACCCGACCTCGGTCGGTCAGCTCGAGGTTGAAGCAGCGGTCGACTTCGAGTCCTTCTTGCTCTTGCCGTTTCCGTCGGAGCTGCCGGAGCCGCTCGAGCCGACTCGAGCCGCTCGAGCCGCCGGAGTCCTTCTTCGACGACGAATCGCCCGACGAACCCGAGGAGGAGTCGGACTTCGACGACGAATCCGACTTCGTTGACGAGTCGGACTTCGTCGAGGAATCGCTGCCGCTGCCGGCCGAGTCACCGGACGAGTCGCTCGAGGAGCTCTTCCCGTTGCCGTTCGAGCCGTTTCGAGAGTCGGTCTTGTAGAAGCCGCTGCCCTTGAACACGATGCCCACGTTGCCGTAGACCTTGCGCAGCGCCGCTCCGCACTCAGGGCATTCGGTCAGGGGGTCGTCGGAGAAACTCTGGACGGCCTCGAGGCGATGCCCGCACGCCGTGCAGGCGTATTCGTAGGTCGGCAATGGAATCCTCCGTGTGGCTTTCTTGGCACTCGCTTCCTGAGACTGCCAAGTCTACCCGCCCAAACTCTGCCCCAACGTCGAGCAGTCGTCCGGCCAGGTCGTAGACTTCTTTCTCGTGTCCGACCGCATGCTGGCCAATCTCGACCCGCTGGGCGGCGCCCGCATGGTCGATGTCACGCCTCGAGAGCCGACGCATCGCCGGGCCCTGGCCCGATGCCGTGTCTCGATGCTTCCCGAGACGACCACCAAGGTGGCAAATAACGCCATCACCAAGGGCGACGTGCTGGCGGCGGCCCGAATCGCCGGCATCCAGGCCGCCAAGCGGACGGCCGAGCTGATCCCCATGTGCCACCCCGTCCTGGTCGGGTCCATCGGGGTCAATTTCTCCATCGGGGACGACTACGTCGAGGTCGAGGCCCAGGTCGAGACGGTGGACAGGACCGGCGTCGAAATGGAGGCCATGACCGCCTGCACCGTGGCCGCCCTCACCATCTACGACATGTGCAAGTCGTCCGACCGGACGATGACGGTCGAGCACCTGGCCCTGTGGGAGAAGTCCGGCGGCCGGTCCGGCCCCTGGCGCCGCAGCGACTCCAACCACATCTGAGTCCCCGCTCCAGGCGGACTCACACGTCCAGGTCGGGGCGCGCGCCGCTACCTGAGTTGCGACGACCCTTTGACGGACATCCGCACTTCGTCCTAACCGCCCCGGTCCGGACTTCGAGCTGCACGCCCCGGTCGCCCCGCTCGCCCCGTCGGCTCCTTCGCCCCGGACCGCCCCGACGCTGTCTCACCCTTCCCGTTTCCGCCGGCCTTCCCTTCGCCCCCGGCCTTCGGAGTCCCGCCCGCCCCCTCCCGACGCAGCGCCGCCCGCCGCTCGGCCAGGACCTTTGGGTCGCTGACCTGGGCCCAGAGCCTCGAGGGCCGCGTCGTCATGACCTCAGCCGCTCGGCCCGACGAAGTGTCAGCTCGACGTTGGCGTCACCGCTGAGCGACCAGGCCTTCGAATGAATCAGGTGATGGTGGTGCTCACAGAGGAGGGCCAGGTTGCCCAGATCGGTCAAGCCGCCGTGCTCGCACTCCTCGCAGGTGATGACAGATGGTGAAGAGCACGTTGGCACAGCCCGGAAAGACGCAGTGGCGATCACGACGCCAGACCTCGCGCCGCTGGGTGTCGGTGGCGAAGCGCTGGGCCCGCCCCTCGTACATGGTGTGGCCCACCTCGTCGTCGAGGGCCACGATCACTTCTGGCGTCACAGACCAGGCGCCGGGCCACGTCCGCGCTGATCAGTCCAGCCGCGTTCGAGCTCGCCCACCAGCTCTGACTCGGGATCGGCCACGACCTCGAAGGGCACGTGGGCCACCACCAAAGGAGACGACCAGAGCCCCCGACCCGCACCGTCGCGTGCAGCGAGACCAGGGCATCGGCCAGGCGCTGGTCAAAGGGGGTCTCACCGTCAGAACCGATCTTCTTGGCCCGCTTCTCGAGCACGGAGCGCACCTGGGCATAAGAGGCCGGGGGCAACTGGGCCACGATGGTGCGCAAGGCGTCGTTGAAGCGCAAGCGAGCGTTTCTCCTGATCGAGCCGATCAGAGGCCCGGGTCGGGCAGCTTCTTCGAACGCACCAGCTCGCCCAGATCCCGATACGACAGCTCGGCGGCCGCCTCGGCCCAGCCCGCCTCGTTCTCGGGGGTGGCCACGCCGAGCAGCGAACGCACCTTGTCGAGGCTCAGCGCGACCCGCCGAGAGCCCGGCAGCCAGATGGGGCAGGTCACTCGACCTGCTCGGCCACCTGGGCGTAGGCCCGAGCCGTGGCGTCAGAGACCCCGAGGTGTTGGACCAGCCACGCCCCGAGCGAGGTCGCCCCGCTCGGCCCGCCAGTCCTCGCGCCGGTCCAACTCGGCACAGACCCTGGCCAGCACGGCGTCTTGGGAGCAGCGCACCCGAAAGGCCTGGGAGGCCAGCCCCATCAGTTCGCCGGTCTCGAGGCGAGCCACCTCGCGCCGTGCGTCATCGGGGCGACCGGCTGTGAGCGAGGGCCGCAGTCCGACGCAGCGACAGCCCGCATCGGCTCCGCTCCTCGCCCCTTCGCCGTACGCCCGCCGTCCGTCGTCATCGCAGGGAGAGAACGGTCGTCCCCGTCCCACCCAGAACGTCCGTCAGATACATTCGACCGACAGTGACCACCACTGCCCGTGCGCCACAACCACCAGCCGGCGCACCGTGAGGAGCAGCAACAGCAACAGGACCAGGAGGACGTCGGCAAGGGCATCGTCGGCGCCGTCACCTCCCTCGTCGGTCGCATCGCCGGCCGGGACGTCGTCATCTGCCCGAGCCCTCGGCTCGATGCGCAGAGGAGCCATCACCCACGCCGACGGCATCCGGCTGGCCGAGGCCGCCGACCAGGCACGCAACTCGGCATCCCCTTCGTCTTCTATGTCGCCTCCAGCGGCTCGGACATCAACGACGGCGTCGCCGCCCTCCACGGATGGGGCAAGGCCGCCGCCGCCCTCTCCCGCTGCAGCGGCCAGGTGCCGACCATCGCCGCCGCCACCGGTCCCGTCGTCTCGGGACCGGCCCTCATGCTCGGCCTGTGCGACCTCGTCATCATGACGTCCGAGGCCGTCGCCTTCGTCTCGGGGCCCCAGATGGTCGAGGAGTTCACCGGCATCCGGGTCGGCCTCTCCCAGCTCGGCGGCACCGCCGCCCACGCCACGACCAGCGGCCTGTGCGCCGTCGAGTCCGACGACGTCGACGGCGCCGTGGCCGAGCTCCTCGAGTACCTCCCGTCCAACACCGACGAGGTCCCGCCCCGCATCGACATCGGCGACTCCCCGCTGCGCTCCACGCCCGAGCTCCGAGACGTCATCCCCGAGCGCAAGGCGGCCTCCTACGACGTCCGCGACGTCATCAAGGCCGTCAGCGACGACGGCGAGATCACCGAGCTCCACCCCCGCTGGGCCGGCCAGATCGTCACCGCGTTCGGCTACCTGGGCGGCCTCGCCGTCGGCTTCGTCGCCAACCAGCCCCAGCATCCTCGCCGGCACCCTCGACATCGCCGCCTCGCAGAAGGCCGCCCGCTTCGTCCGCCTGTGCGACTCCTTCAACCTGCCGATCATCAGCCTGGTCGACACGCCCGGGCTTCCTCCCCGGCAAGGACCTCGAGTGGCGGGGGATGATCCGCCACGGGGCCGAGCTCGCCTTCGCCTACGCCCAGGCCACCGTCCCGCGCATCTGCCTCATCATGCGCAAGGCCTTCGGCGGTGCCTACATCGTCATGGACTCGAGGGGCGTCGGCAACGACCTGTGCCTGGCCTGGCCCGGCGCCGAGGTCGCCGTCATGGGCGCGTCGGGCGCCGTCCAGATCCTCCATCGCCGTCTCGACGACCCGGCCGAACGCCTCGATCGGGAGCAGACCTACGAGGCGGACTTCCTCACCCCGTGGCCCGCCTCCGAGCGCGGACTGGTCGACGAGGTCATCGACCCCGCAGACACCCGGATTGCCCTCTGCGCCGCCCTCCGCCAGCTCGCCACGAAACGGGAGTTGATGATCCCCAGGAAACACGACGCCGGTCCCCAGTGACCACTCAGTAACCCCGCAAGAGGTATGTGGCCAGGCAAAAGAGAGATTGTCACTATTTCGCAATGAAGATGATCCGAATTCGATGCAGCACCGTCGCCCTCCGGCTGGCATGCTGGGACCCGTGGTCCCCCCCACAGAAGATTCCCTCTACATCCTCGAGTCCTGCCACAGCACGTGGATCTTCGACACCGAGAAGCTCCGCTTCCGCCGTGTGTTGAAGGGCCTGGCACTCGATGCGCATAACGCCACCACCGCATGGCGCCCCTATTACGGGCTCGAGATCGACCCCATCTCGGAGTCGTTCGTCGTCCTGCTCAATCCCGAGGGCACCCGGCTGTTGCGCTCATGGCGCCACGTCGAGCACTGTCCCCAGTGCGGCGGCAATCAGACCGCCGAGCTCTCGTTGGACGAGTTGCGGAGCGCGTCACTGGCCTGACGGCCGGCGGCCTCGACGGCCCGCCGGGGCCGATTCGGAGGTCGGCCTCGGTCAGAGGTGCACGACGTGTGCCGCCGACAAGAGCAGGACCGTCATCACCGCGGCGAAGGCCACCACAATGCCCGCCGTCACCAGCCGCGAGATCGAGCCTCCGGGCACCTGCGCCGACATGCCGTGCGCCCGGGCCAGGTCCCGGATGAAGAGCTCGGTCGTGTCGGGGTCGCCCGTCCCCAGCACGAAACGATGCCGCCGCTGCGGGGACGCCCGCTCGTCACGGTAATGACGACGCCGTCACCACCACCCGGCAGCACTGAGCGTTCGGTGGGCGACATCTCCGCCAGGTCGGCCCAGGACCGGCTCCACACCTCCTCGCCGTCGGCCTTGTCGACCTCGATCCCGTCACGAAAGAACGACAGGGTCAGGCGTGGCACGGCCACCGTCCCGGCCCCGTCCGGCCCCTCGGTCAACAGGTAGACCTCGGGCACTGTCCACGTCTCGTCCGGCGCCGCCCCCATAACAGGACGCAAACGCTATCCCCACTCCCGCCGCACGTAGCGGCTATCCCCACTCCCGCCGCACGAACTCGGCAAACCCTCCCGCCAGCCGCTCGGGCAGCAGCGCCGGGGTGCGTCGCGTCACCCGCAGCACGCCGGCATCGACCGCCGGCACCGGGCGGAAGGAACGGGCCGGGATGCGCTGCACCACCTCGAACGTCCACCACGGCGCCCAGGTCGTCGAGACCAGGGTGGTGGGCGGGACGGCGGCCCGCTTGCGCGCCACCTCCCACTGCACGATCAGATCCGCCCGCCACGGTGCGCGCCGCACGTCGTCGAAGAGATGGCGCAGGAGCGCGGTGGTCACCCCGAAGGGCAGCGACCCCAGGACCCGGTACGGCCGCCCCCCGGCGAGACGGTCCAAGGGCAGCGCCAGCGCGTCGCCCTCGACCACCCGCACGCCGGCGCCGGTCTGCCCGAGCCGCCGCATCTCGCGCCGGAGCGCCGCCGCCCACTGCGGATCTCGCTCGAGGGCGACCACCTCGACGCCCTGCCGGGCCAGCGCGTGCGTGCAGGCACCACGGCCGGCACCGATCTCGATGACCAGCTCGCCGGGCGCGAAGGACCCCTGCGCGACGAAGGACTCGGCGACGTCAGGAAGGAGGAAGTTCTGGCCGAGACGGCGACGTCGCTCGTCCCGGGCCGTCCGCTGGCGACCGTCGGCCGCGGACACGGACCATCACCGAGTTACCCATGCCCACCACTCTGCCACCCCACCGCCCCCTGCCGCCCCCGTCGACGCCGACGCCGACGCGGCCGTCGCCGTCACCACCCCGCCGGCGGCCGCCACGACGAGCGCTTCCGTTCCCGGCGGTCGGCCCGCTCGAGTTCGCGCTCCACGTCGGACCACAGCAGAGGGTCGCTGTCCTTCCCCTTGCGCTCGGCCCCCTCGGCCCGGGTCATGATCACGAAGGCCACCGTCCAGAGCACGGCGATGGTCGAGAGCTTGGCCAGGAAACCCGGCCAGCTGCTGGTCGAGCAGCGGGGTCATCCCGACGACCTTTCCTTCGTGTGAGAAGGACGGGTAGAGCGAGTGGCGGGCGAAGATCCAGACGATCGACAGGAAGCTCGGCACGATCGACTGCACAATCAGGTACCCGCCCCGCCCCAGCGCCGAGAGCTGCGGAGCCCCGGGGAGCTCGCTCAGCACCGGCGCCCACAGCACGAACCCCGAGCCGAGCACCAGCAGCTCCACCACCACCCGGAAGAGGTCCGAGCGGGCGGCCAGGTCCACCGCCCCGGTCGTCAGTGTCCCCACCGCCACCGCGGTGACGATCCCCACGGCAGGCAGCGGCCGCACCGCCACCCGCAGCACGGCGTCCACCACGACCGGCCGGGTCAGCCGGGCCAGCAACGGACGCGGCGTCCCCAGCACCAGCAGCGGCGGCACCGCCAACGTCAACAGCAGCCGCTGCAGCACCAGCGCCAGCAGCAGCCAGTGGGCGGCCAGATCACCGAGCGGCCACGTCACCGCACCGACCAGCACCACTGCACCGAACACGAACAGCACCTGCTGGCGCCCGCTCGCCGCCCACTCGGGCCGCCGCCGCACCGCCCACAGGTACCCGCCGACCAGCACGGGCAGCGCCAGCAGCCAGACCAGGTGCAGGTGCCAGTCGAAGGGCCGACCGGCGGACATCAGCACGCCGCCACCGCCGTAGGCTCTCCCTGATGGAGGCGCCCCCGAAGCTCGATCGGCTCGAGCGCGTCACGGACCTCGTCCTGGTGCTGCTCGAGACCGAACAGCCCCTCACCCTCGACGCCATCGCGCACCAGGTCCCCGGCTACCCGGTGGAGCACTCCGCCCGCCGCCAGGCCTTCGAGCGCGACAAGCGGCTCCTGCGCGACGAGGGCATCCCCGTGCGCACCGAGCGGCTGCCCGGCAACGAGCAGTACGGGTATCTGATCGAGCGCGATTCCTTCTACCTGCCCGACCTCAAACTCGAAGCGGACGAGCAGGTCGCGCTCCACCTTGCCGTCGCCGGCGTCCACCTGGGTGACCCTAGCGGCCGCGATGCGCTCTTGAAATTGGGTGCGGCCGGTTTGGGTGACGTCCGCCCCATTGCCGCCATGGTCCCCCCGGCGGCCCTCATCGAGCTGTTCGAGGCCGTGCGCGTCCGTGCCGCGGCGTCGTTCTCGTACCGCGGCGAACCCCGCCAGGTCGTGCCGGTCGGCCTGTGGTTCCGCTTCGGGCACTGGTACCTGGTCGCCTACGACCTCGACCGCGAGGACCAGCGCACGTTCCGGGTGGACCGTATCGACGGCGAGGTGACCCGCGGCGAGACCTCGGCCGGCGCTGCTGCCCGACCACGTCGACATCGACGTCAAGGCCTCAGTGCCCGAGGAGCCGTGGCAGACCGAGGGGGACGACGGTGTCGACGTGCGCATCCAGGTCGATGCCGTGGTGGCGCGCCGGGTGGCCGACGAGGTGGGCGAGGACAAGGTGGTGGCCCGTCACCCCGACGGCTCCATCGACGTTGTGCTCGCCGTGTCGTCGTTTCCGTCGATCCGTTCGTGGTTGCTCGGCCTGCTGAATCACGCCGTCGTGATCGAGCCGGCGGCCTTCCGGGACGACATGGTGGCCTGGCTCGACGCCCTCGTGTCGTCCGGCGGCTCTTCCGCCACAACGTCCGACGGCGCGTCCACTGACGGAAACGATCCCGCCAAGACCACGAGTGCGAAGTTCGCCACCACGACCGGTACCGCCGGCCACCGGACTGGCACCACCGGCGCCACCAGCGCGACCGGCACCGCCGGCGCCTCGTCGACGGAACCGGAGCCTGCCCCGGTCCGCTCGGCACCCGGAGCGGAGACGAGCCGTCGCCTCCGTCGCCTGCTCGCAGTGGTGGGGTGGCTGGCTCAGGTGGGTGAGGCGCCCGTGGCCGACATCGCACAGCGCTTCGGCATGAGTGAGAAGGAGCTGGTGGCCGAGCTCGAGCTGGCCGCCTGTTGCGGCACACCGCCCTACACGCCGGACACGCTGATGGAGATCGAGGTCTCCGAGCATTCGGTGCGCGCCTTCCTTCCTGCGGAGTACGCCCGGCCACGACGCTTGACGCCGGCCGAGGGGTTCGCCGTGGCCGCCTCGGCCCGCCTGCTGCTCGCCGTGCCCGGCTCCGACGACGATGCCCTGCGTCGGGCGCTGGCCAAACTGGAAGACGCGCTGGGCGCGCGCGAGGCGGTCGGGCTCGATGTCGACGCGCCGGCCGATCTCCCGCTCATACGTGCCGCCACCGAGGCCGGACAGAACCTGGAGCTCGAGTACCTCTCCGCCTCCCGTGACGAGCTCACGACGCGCGTGGTGGAGCCGATGCAGGTGATCACTGTGGATGGGCACTGGTATCTCGATGCCTACTGTCATCGGGCGGGCGACATGCGGCGCTTCCGGGTCGACCGCATCGTGAAGGCCCACCAGCTCGACCAGGCCGTCTCGGACGAAGTTCGTCGGCCCCGGCCGGCCGAGGACATGTTCGTGCCGGGTCCCGGCGCGCTACGAGGTCCACCTCGAACTCGCCCCGGACGCTGGCTGGGTGGCCGAGTCCATCCCCGTCCGCCAGGTCAACCGAGACGGCGATGGCATGGTGACCGGGCTCGTGATGGATGTGGCCGGACTGGCCTGGTTCGAACGGCTGCTCTTGCAGCTCGGCCCCGCGGCCCGGGTCGTTCAGCCCACCCGAGCTGACGGGATTGGTGGGCGAAGCCGCACGCCGGGTCCTCGAGCGCTACTAGCGCGCTCGGTTCCCCCCACACCCGCACTTCCCCGGCCGGGCTTGCGATGCGCCCACAGCGCACCTGCCGCTAGGTTGCCGCCATGGCAGAAATGAACGATTTCAACGCGCAGGTCATCGAGGAGTTCCGGACCAACCACGGAAAGGTGGGCGGGAACTTCGACGGGGCGCCAATGGTCCTCATCACGACAACAGGCGCCAAGTCCGGCCAGAAGCGGACCAACCCGCTGGTCTCGCAGCCCTCCGGGGATGTCATCTACATCTTCGCCTCAAAGGCAGGTGCGCCCACCAATCCCGACTGGTACTACAACCTCCTGGCCCACCCCGAGGTCGAGGTCGAGTTCGGCGACGACAAGTTCAGCGCCGTGGCCAGCACGGTCGAGGGTCCCGAGCGCGATCGCATCTACGCCAAGCAGGTCGAGGTCTTCCCGGGATTCGGGGACTACGAGAAGGCCACCGACCGGGTGATCCCGGTGGTGGAGCTGCGCCGCATCTCGTAGTCAGCCGTACTTCCAGGGCTCGCCGTTCGCATTGGCGGAGCTCTCCTACACGGGTCTCGGACCTCGGTCTGAACGCGCCTCGGACGCGGAGATCGCGGCGTCGAGCCTCGGGCCAGATTTTCGGTGACTCTGTTCGAGCGCGGAACATCCCGCCCACCTCCGACCGTTCTCCCGTGTCGGATCGTCGGGAGGTCGAATGGGATGCTCGGGATTCACCGGGTCGGGCGGAGCGGCGCGGGCTATTACCTGGCCGATCTGGCCCGGGAGCTTCCGGTGGCGGAGCCTGGCCACTGGGCCGGTGGGGCAGCCGACGGACTGGGCCTACTCGGGCGGGTGGAGGCCGAACAGTTCGGCGCCCTCCTCGAGGGCCGCCACCCGGTCACGGGCCAGCCCCTGGGTTCGGGCCGGACCACGGTCGCCGCCTTCGACCTCACGTTCAGCGCCCCGAAGTCCGCCAGCGTGCTCTTCGCTTTGGGCGGTGACGATGCAGCCCGCCGGATCGTCGCGGTGCATACCGAGGCGGTGGCCGGTGCCATGGCCTACATGGAACGCCACAGCGTGAGCGCGGTACGGCGGTCCGGACCCGAACAGTCGGTGGTCGCCACCTCGGGTGCGCTGGCCGCCGTGTTCACGCACGGGGTCAACCGCAACCTCGATCCGCACCTGCACAGCCACGTCGTCATGGCGAACCTGGTGCACGGGGCGGACGGGCGCTGGGGGGCGTGTGATCAGCGGGGTTTGTGGGCGCATCGTGCTGCGGGCGGGGCCGTGTACGAGGCGCACCTGCGGGCCGGCCTGACCGCCGAGTTCGGGGTGCGCTGGTGCGAGACGCAGGGGCGGGTCGAGATCGAGGGGATGGCGCCGCAGCTGCTCGGTGAGTTCTCGTCCCGATCGGCCGACATCCGCCGGCATGCGTTCGAGCACGGGGCGCACTCGTCGCTGGGCCGCCACGTCGCCTGGGCGGCGACCAGGCCGGACAAGGTGGAGGGGACGCCGTTTGCGGCGTTGGCACCGGAGTGGGGACGGCGGGCCGAGACCGTCGGGTGGGGTGCCGACGTGGGGGAATTGCGGGCGTTGACGGGACGGGATCGCGGCGCGGATGGCTCGGCCGTTCGGGGCGGAGTGGTCGACGAGCACCGCTACGCCGGGGTGATCTCGCTGACGCCGCACGGGGGCGCGCACCGGCGCGACGTGGTGGTCGCGTTCGGGGCCGGGGCGAGGCAGGGGGCCGAGGCGACCACCTTGGAGCGCCTGGCCGACGCCTGGGCGCCCGAAGCGTGGGGTGGGCGTGGCCGAGCGCCTGCACTCCCGGGCGGCCGTGGTGCCGGGCAACCATCTCCAGCGCACGCTCGGTCCCCGGCCCTTCGAGCCGGCGGCGCACGGGGTGTGGATGGAGGCGGCGGGGGCGATCGAGGGGTATCGAGCGCGCTGGGGCGTCGAGCGGGTCGTCGGCCGAGCCGCTGGGCATGACCCGGTTGGCCGCGCTGCCGGCCGACCGTCTGGCCGACCACCTGCGCACGACGCGGCGGATCGACGAGGCGCGGGTGCGGCTGGGCTGGCGGCCACCGCGCCAGGCCGAGATCGGGCTCGACCTCGGGCGCTGAGGCGACGTCGGCGCCCGGGGTGGGTCGGTTCAGCGCCCGAGACCCCGGCCGTCGGCGTGATCACGGGCCGCGGCCCGGACCGTCTCCACCCGGTCCCGCACGTTCTGGTGCGACGGGCCGAGCATCTCGCGCCAGGGCGAGCAGTCGTGGGCCGGGGTCAGGCGGACCTCGGTGACGTCGTTGCGCGGCCCGAGGACGAGGGCGCGGTCGGAGGCACCGCGGGCCACGGCGTCGACGGGCAGGCGCGGGGTCCGGGTCGTCCCCACCGAGGACGACGCCCGCGTCACGCCCCAGCGGTCGGCCGTGCGGGTCGTCGACGTCGAGGCCACCTCGTGCTCGCCGGCCAAGCGCGCTGATGTCGCGCAGCGTCCGCGTGTCGGCGATACCGGGCAGGACGACCGTCGTGCCGAAGAGCGAGAGGAAGCCGTCGGCCGCCGTACCCCAGCGATTCCGTGCCTGGGACAGGTCCTGCAGGCACGCCAGCACGAGCAAACCCTGCCCGCCGCCTTCGCTCACCATGGCCGGCAGATCGGGCACGGGAGCGATGTTGGCCACCTCATCGAGGGCCAGCAGGGTGGCCGATGACGGCCGGCCTTCCTGTGAGCGCGCGTAGACGGCGTCGCGCACGTCGCCCAGCGTGGCCACGACGAGTGGAGCGAATTGCCGTTGATGGCGTCCTGAGGAGCAGATGTAGAGGGTGTTCGTGCCGTCGCAGAACGCACTCAGGTCGAGCTGCGGTGCCCGCGTGGACTCCATCGCACCGTCGGTGCGGTAGGCAGCGAGCACGCCTGACGCCGTCGACCAGATCCCGGATTGTTCCCGTGGGTCCGTGGCCACAATGCCGGTGAGCAAATCGGTCGCCGTCGACCCCTCGTGGTGTCCTGTGGACAAAATTTCGAGTGCAGGGGCGCCATCGTGCCGATCAATCCACCGGAGGAGGTCCCGCATGGAGTGATCCGCAACGGCCGCAGCATGCAGCAGCGTCGAGAGGAGCGCACCCGCCCGCTCGTTCCAGTGCCCTTCAGCCGCGTGCGTGCCCCCCATACGGCTCGCACGAACCATCGCGTCTGCTGTGACGACTGCGCCATCCCATTTCGACGCAGACGTCAAAGGTGACCAGCCGACGCGTTCGACGCCGCGTGGACAGTCGATCGTTCCGCTCGGGTCGTAGAGGAATGTCCAGCCTTTGCTGCTGCGCGCGGCGGCCGTCGCCTGCATCACATCGGGCTTGGTCGAGGTCGAGACGACGGCCCCTGGAGCCAGCAAAATATTGGGGATGACCAGGGAAGATGTCTTCCCGGCGCGGGGCGGACCCAGCACCAAAGTGGAGCGTTGCGCGCCCGACCACACCCAACCTCCGCGAGCGACCCCAACGTAGATCGCATCACGCGCATTGTGGTGGATAGTGCGCGCTGCAGCGCTCGAATTCGGATGCGTGTTCGCCGTCATGTCATGCCCGTCAGCATCACGTTCCATGCGTGTGATGTTTGCGTTGGGGAACGGACAATTCCAGAGCACATTTCATCGAATGCGGCGACAGGAGACGGTGTGAACGCCCGCAGCGCGCCAGCAAGCGACGCAATTGCACGCGCGAATGAGTGCCAATCGAAGTGCATGCGCGACCCGAAAACAGACGCGCAAACAAAGAATGCTTGACCTGAGCGTCTAGACAACAGAAGAATGTGTCTACCCAAAGCGCGAGGGAGGGTTGACATGTGCTGCGACATAACGATGTGCGGCGCGCAAAGCGAAGCAATGCATTCGCTCTTGCCGCGTCCCGCGTCACGTCGTGGATCAGTCAACGCGACATGGTGCAGCGGGCGTAGTGGGCGGTACGACGTCTCGAGGGGATGCGTCCCCGAGGTGCGCCGGACTGTCCGAAGAGATAGTGAATCCGGTGCGGTTGTGCGCACGGCGTCGACTTGTCGGCGTCGCCGTGGCGTGGGCTGCACCTCTATTCAGTGACCATGCTCCTAAGGAGGTGCACCTGTGGCAGTAGCCGCAAAGAGAAGGGCTCCGGCCAGAAAGGCCGCGAAGAAGCGAGCCCCAGCAAAGAAGGCAGTCAAGCGCGCCCCGGCCAAGAAGGCCGCCAAGCGCACGACAGCGCGCAAGGCCGTCAAGCGGGCTCCGGCACGCAAGGCGACCAAGAAGCGGGCACCCGCCAAGAAGGCCGCCAAGCGGTCAACCAAGAAGGCCGTCAAGCGGGCTCCGGCACGCAAGGCGACCAAGAAGCGGGCACCCGCCAAGAAGGCCGCCAAGCGGTCAACCAAGAAGGCCGTCAAGCGGGCTCCGGCACGCAAGGCGACCAAGAAGCGGGCGCCCGCCAAGAGGGCGGCCAAGCGGGCTCCGGCACGCAAGGCGACCAAGAAGCGCGCTCCGGCCAAGAAGGCCGCGCGTCGGGCTCCGGCCCGCAAGGCGGCGAAGCGGCGCTAGACGCCTCGTTCCGAACGGAACAGCGCGAGACGGGGGCCTGCGGGCCCCCGTCTCCGCGTCTACGGGGCCGAGGACGTAGGCGTCGTCGGCCGGGTCAGGTTGTTTGGAACGACGAAGGGGGCGGCGGCGATGCGCCTGACGGGGGCGGCGCCGTGGTCCGCATCAGCTCGTCGACGTCGGCCGGCCAGTCGACGTCGTAGGCCAGGTTCGGGTTGCGCACCACCCGTACGGCCAGCCCGGTGCGCATGGCCTCGGCCCGGTGGGCCCGGAACGACCCCGGACCGTAGGCAAAGCGGAAGTCGGTGGCCCGGGCGGGGAGCCGCAGCACGTTGGTGCCGTCGTCACGCCGGTCAGGCACGAGCGTGACGCCGTCGAAGGCGGGCGAGCGCACCCAGCCCCAGGGCACGGGGCAGGTCGCCGTGGGCCACCGTGATCCATTCGGTTCCCGCCTCGACCAGGCGCCGCACGCCGGCCCGCGACCGCGCCGTTGAGGCCCTGGCCCGGTTCCCACATGACCGCTGCGCCGAGATCCGACGCCCAGCGCGCCACCTCTTCGTCGTCGCAGACCACTGCAACGGGGAGCGGTGCGCAGGCGGTCAGCACGTGGGTGGCCATGGAGCGGACCAGTTGCACCCTGTCCTGCTCAGGGCAGGGCGGAACCGAGTCGACGCTTGGCCTGGCCGAAGGCCTTGACCGGGATCAGGACGACGGACGGGCCGAGCGCCGCCGTGGGCAGAGCCCACTCGGACACCGGCGCGGTCGTCCTCGACACCGCGTCAGTGTACGGGCCTTCAGCGGGGGAGAGCCGCCGTAGGCTCTCGGTATGCACGACCGGGTGGCGGTGATCGGGGCCGGATCGTGGGGCACGGCGGTGGCCTCCATCGTGGGCGCGTCCCATCCGACGTCCCTCTGGGTGCGCTCGCCCGACCTGGCGGCCACCATGCGTCAGACCCGCCAGAACGAGACCTATCTCCCCGACATCGCGCTGCCCGACGACTTGGTGGTGACGGCTTCGCTCGACGAGGCCCTCGACGGCGTCACCGTCGTCTTCATGGCCGTGCCCTCCCACGGGTTCCGCTCCGTCCTGACCGACATGGCGCCGCTGGCCGGCGGGGTGGAGGCGGTGGTGAGCCTGTCCAAGGGAATCGAGATGGGCACGAACCTGCGCATGTCCCAAGTGGTCAACGAGGTGCTGCCCGGCGTGCCGGCCGGCGTGCTGACCGGGCCCAACCTGGCCCGGGAGGTGGCGCAGGGGCATCCAGCCGCGTGCGTGGTCGCGTTGCCCGACGAGGCACTGGCCAAGCGGGTGCAGGAGCTGGTGCACACCCGGACCTTCCGTACCTATACGGGGACCGACGTGATCGGGTGCGAAATCGCCGGCGCAACCAAGAACGTCATGGCCATCGCGGCGGGGATCTGCGACGGCCTCGGCCTGGGCGACAACACCAGGGCGGTCCTCATTACCCGCGGGCTGGCCGAGCTGGGCCGCCTCGGGTTCACGCTGGGCGGCAAGGTCCTGACCTTCGGCGGGCTGGCCGGGGTGGGCGACCTCGTGGCGACCTGCGCCAGCCCCAAGAGCCGCAACCGCACGGTGGGCTTCGCCCTGGGCCAGGGCGCGTCGCTCGACGACATCGTCAACGGCATGCACATGGTGGCCGAAGGGGTGAAGAGCGCCGGCCCGCTCGTCGCCCTGGCCTGGGCTCACGGCGTCGAGATGCCCATCGCCGAGCAGGTCACCTCCATCGTCGACGGCCACTGCTCGCCCAAGGAAGCGCTGATGAACCTGATGAACCGCCCCTCGCGTCCCGAGTGGGACGAAACCCTGCTGCGGGGGTTGCCGACATGACGGACCTGACGGGGCGACCGGACTGTCGCCGTCGTCCGACGACGACGACGTCGACGACGTCGACGAGGCGCGGAGCGTCGGGAGGCGGCGCTGGCCCGCATCCGTGAGACCCTCCTCATGCGGGGCGCCACCGACGAGGAGATCGACACAGGCGGTGGACGACGGGGTCATCGACCTCTTCGTCGCCGAGCGCATGCTCGTCCCGTCGCGCCGGCGCTACACCCGGGTGGAGGTGGCCGAGCTCACCGGGGTCGACCTGCCCAAGCTCGAGCGCTTCTGGCGGGCCCTCGGGTTCGCCGGGGTCGACGACGACGACCGCACGTTCACCGACCTCGACCTCGAGGCGGTCCGCCTCTATCAGGGCCTGCAGTCGCTCGGGGCGGCGGACACCGACACGGCGCTGCAGATGGCCCGGGTCATGGGCTCGTCCTTGGCCCGCATCGCCGACGCCCAGCTGGCCCCCGGCTACATCATCAGCGCCGAGATGGAAGCCGACCCCGTCATGTCGGCCGACGCCTTCGCCGGGGTGGCCGACGTCATCATCCCGGCCATGACGAGGATCCTCGAGTTCGTCTGGCGGCGGCAGGTGGCGGCGGGCATTCAGCGCACGATGGTGGCGCGCAGCCACGGGCTCACCTCGGGCCAGAGCCCCGTCCTCGCCGTCGGGTTCGCCGACATGGTCGGCTTCACCCTGCTCAGCCAGCACCTGAGCGACGAGGAGCTCGCCGCCGTGGTCCGACGATTCGAGGAGATCTCGCACGACATCGTGACGTCGGCCCGGGGCCGGGTGGTCAAGATGATCGGCGACGAGGTCATGTTCGTGACCGACACCGTGGCCGACGCCGCCCGCATCGGGCTCGACCTGGCCGACGCCTACGCCGACGACGATCTCCTCTCCGACGTGCGGGTCGGGCTGGCCAGCGGGCCGGTGCTCTCCCGCGACGGCGACTACTTCGGGCCGACGGTGAACCTGGCCCACCGGATCGTCAACATCGGCAACCCGGGCACCGTGCTGATGTCCGACGAGTTCCACACCGCCCTCGAGGCACAGGCGCCCGGCGAGTTCACGGCGCAGGCGCTCCGTCCGCGCTTGCTCAAGGACCTCGGACGGGTCCAGCTCTGGTGGTGCGGGCGCCCCGGCCACGAGGCGGACGGGGCCGGCGTCGCGGCCGACCGCCGGCGCAATGTCCGCTGGGAGCGTCTGTCCGAGGTGCTGCGCGACCTCGAGGAGCTGCGCGGCGTGGGCGAGCGGCTGCTCAGCGCGACTCGGCTCCGGCCCCGGCACAGGCACGGCCAGGCGCCAGCCGTCCGATGCCGCTACCGGCACCCCCTCAGTCGTGGAGGCGGGCGGTGGCGATGGCGAACGGCTCTAGCTCAATCGTCGCCTCGAACGGGCGCAACGGGTAACCGCGCAGGTCGACCAGCCAGCCCGAACGCCCGGCGAAGGAGACCACGGTCGGTTCCGCCGTCGGGTTGAAGACCCGCACCTCGAGCACGCCGGCAACCCGGTGCAGCGCGCTCACCTGCGCCCCGTGCACGGCCAGCTCGTGGCCCGAGGCCGGACGCGTGCCGCCACCGAGGCTCGAGACGGTCTCGAGCGGCAACAGGACGTCGTCGGCCAGCCCGTAGGGGTCGTCGCAGCCGACGGCCAGCGCGTAGCGGAAGGTCACCCTCTTGCCCCGCATCTGGAGGCCCTCGACCGGCGTCAGCGGCCCGGCCGGGAAGGGCCGGTAGGCCATGCCCAGGCGCGACAGCATGCCCGGTCGAACGGAGGACGGTGAGGGCGAGGGTGTGCGCGGCATCGTCGGCCACGTCGATCAACTCGTACTCGGTGACGCCTTCGTGGGCCACGGTCAGGCCGCCGGCCGACACGAAGCGGTGGGCCGGCGCAGTCGGGAGCCCGAACTCGTCGGCCCGGCCTTCGGCCGTCAGGCCGCGGCGCACCACGGCGTAGGCGCTCTCGGCCTCGGAGTGGTCGGCCGGCTCGGGCAGCGGCAGCAGCACGCGCAGTCGGTGGTCCCCGCTCGGGTTCACGAACGAGGTCGTCACCCGCACCACGGGCTCATCGGCCCGCAGCTCCACGTCGGTCGTCACTTCCACGGTGTGCTCGCCGACCCGGGCCTGCGACCCGCCGTCGACGTGGTCGGGCCAGCGGTACTCGGCGGTGATGCGGGCCCGGGCCCGCACCGGACCCTGCTCGTCCAGGCGCACCGACACCGACGACGGCGTGTCCACCACGGAGTCCTGCCGGGGCGGGGAGTAGTTGTACGAGTCACCCAGGTCGCCCTCGTCCACCAGGCGCCCGTAGCCGGTCACGCCGTCGAGGGAGAAGGTGCCGGTGGCGCCGTCGATCTCGACGGAGACCAGGCCGTTCGACAGCGAGACCCCACCGTCACCGATCGTCAGCGGTCACCGGATGGTCCAGCGCCGCCGCCGAGAACGCCGCCCACCCGTACCCGGCCACCTCGCCCGTCCGGGCCAGGATCCGTCGCGTCGAGGGCTGGTCCATGGCCACCCGCACCACCGAGTCGGGCCGCGCCCCCAACCGGGTGTACACGTCCTGCTTGGCCTCGGCGATGGGCACGTCGGTCTTCTCCTCGGTCCCGACGGCGATCGTGATGTCCATGCCCTCGTCCGTGTCCTCAATGCGCGACGTCGTGGATCCAGGCGTCGTCGCTGATCTTGGGTCCCTGGAGCATGCCGAGCACCGTCCGCACGGTGTCGGCGTCGAGCACCATGGAACCGGGCAGCCCCGTGCGCTCCGAGAGGACCTGCACGTCGTCGGATGCCGGCCCCTCCGCCGGCACCACCAGCTCGACCACCCCGAACGGGTCCGACGAGAGGCGTTGACCACCGTCGGTCCCGGCGTCGACAAGGATCGGGCCAACGCCTTCAAGGCACGGTCGGCCAGCCCCGAGCCGATGTCGCGCGCCTCGGCGTAGCGGTGCAGCACGGCGTCGACCACGTCGTCCACCGAGCAGGCGCAGATGGAATCGTGGGCCGAATTGCGCACCATCTCCAGCCAGGCCAGCCCGAGCAACGATGTCGGGATACGACTCCGCCGGCAGGTACAGCGCAGAGAAGGGCTCGGCCCGGCGCTCCAGCTCGCGCTCGGCCGCCGCCCCCGCCCGCTTCACGTCCACCCGGTTCGAGGTGACGCCCATCAGCATGTTGGCCCGGTAGCCCGAGCGCAGCTCGCCCCGCACCCGGGTCAGCCCCTCGGTCGATGCCCCGGGACAGGTACGACGACAGCGACGTCACCTCGAAGGCGAACTCGTCCTGGATGTCGTTGGCCTCGGCCACCACCCGCCCCAAGAAGGGCTGCGGCATCAGGTGGTCCGAGCCGTTCATGCACAGCAGATCGTCGATGAGGAAGGACTCGATCTCGGCCACGTTGTCCCGGGTCCGCCGCACCAGCGCCTTGGCGTCGTCGGGCAGCGCCGCACCGTTGCCGTAGCCGACGGGCAGGTACTCGGCCCGCACGGACGACCCGTCGGGCGCCTCCCACACGAAGGCGTTCTTGGTCACCGACGAGGGCACACCACGCCACACGACGGTGTCGCGGAAGCCGCCGGCCGCCAGGATCTGGGGCATCTGGGCGATGTGGCCGAACATGTCGGGCAGGTAGCCGACGTCCATGACGCCACCGAAGGCCGCCCCCCGCTCGAATACCCATCTGCAGGTTGCGCCAGATCGTCTCGCCCGAGGCGAGGAACTCGTCCATCAGGATGTACCACGGCCCGACGCTCACCCGGCCCGACGCGGCCAGCGCACGCAGCCGGCCCTCCATCTCGGGCCGCACCTCGAGATAGTCGTCGATGACCGCCATCTGCCCGTCGAGCATGAAGTGCGGGTAGCTGGCGTCGGACTCGAGCAGAGGGATGAGCGTGTCGACGAGCTCGACCAGGGACAGGCGGAAGTCCTGGTACGACTTGTACCATTCCCGGTCCCAATGGGTGTGCGGCACGATGGCGATACGACGGGCGGTCATGACCGTCAGACTATGACCCCGCCAGGCGTCTGGTGAGGGCCCCCGTTCCGCCGGGCCGCTGGCCGGCCGGTCCCGACATCCCGCCGGGCCGCACCCTGCCCGAAGTGTGGTCGGCCCGCTGGTCCGCCCGCCCCTCGGCGCCCGTCCTGGTCGATGGCTGGGACGCTCACCCGGGTTGTCGACGGCGCCGCGCTGGCCGAGGGGACGGCCCGGGTGGCTGCTGCGCTGGCCGCCGCCGGCGTGAGGCCGGGGGACCGCGTGCTGTGGTCGGCCCGGGCCAGCCTGGAGTCGGTCCAGGTCTTGCTCGGCGTGCTGCGCGCCGGCGCCGTGCTGGTGACCGTCAGCCCGTCGGCCACGCGCGGCCGAGCTCGAGCACTTCGTGGCGGACTGCACGCCGGTGCTCGCCCTGACCGACGCCGACGGGCGTGGGCGGGTGCCGCCGGGTGTGCCGGTCCTCGCCATCGTCGAGTTGATCGAGCGGGCCGCCCTGCCCGCAGCCGCGCCCGACGAGGGTGCCTTGCCGAACGTGCGCGTCGACGCCGACGCGCTGATCGTCTACACCTCGGGCACCACCGGCCGGCCCAAAGGGGCAGTGCACACCCACGCCTCGCTGCTGGCCGGGGTCGGCGCGCTCGTCCGGGCCTGGGGCTGGCAGACCGACGATCGACTCCTGCTGGCCCTGCCGCTCTTCCACGTGCACGGGCTCGTGCGCCGGCCTCTTCGGCACGCTGGCCGCCGGGGCCTCGGCCGTGGTGTTCGACCGCTTCGACGAGGAGGCGATCGTCGACGCGGCCGCCGGATCCGAGACGACCATGTTCTTCGGCGTGCCCACCATGTACCACCGCTTGGCCGCGTCGGGCCGAGCCGGCCGCCTCGCCGCGCTCCGTCTGTGCGTGTGCGGCTCCGCCCCCTTGGCCGCCGAGCTCTGGCACGACCTGCGCCGCCAAGGCGTCGAGGTGTTGGAGCGCTACGGCATGACCGAGACCCTTCTCACGTTGTCCAACCCGCTGCGCGGGTGAGCGCCGTCCCGGCGCGGTGCGGTCGCCCGCTGCCCGGCACGGAGGCCGCGCTCGACGACGTCGACGAGGACGGCGTGGGGGAGCTGCTCGTGCGCGGTGGCTCGCTGTGCCGCGGCTACTGGGGCCGCGCCGACGCGTTCGTCGACGCCGACGGGTGGTTCGCCACGGGCGACCTCGCCTCGGTGTCCGACGACGGGTACGTGGCCATCCGAGGCCGGCGGACCGAGCTGATCATCACCGGCGGCCACAACGTCTACCCCGCCGAGGTCGAGGCGGTCCTGGCCCGTCACCCCGGCGTCGACGAGGTGGCCGTGGTCGGGATGCCCTCGGCCGAGTGGGGTGAGACCGTCGTTGCCTTCGTCGTCGGGTCTGCCGACTTCGACGAGCTCCGCGCCCTGGCCGAGGCCGAGCTGGCCCCGTTCAAAAGGCCCCGTGACCTGCGCCTGGTCGACGCGCTGCCCCGCAATGCCCTGGGCAAGGTGGTGCGCAAGGAACTCCGCTGAAGGACCTCGGGGCGGCCGCGGGCCTGCGGTAGCGTGAGCGCATGCCGACCTTCCTCATGCTGTCGACGGTGGGGCCAGACGGTGCGACGACCTTGACCGAGAATCCCGACCGCCTCAAGGCAGTGAACGCCGAGGTGGAGGCGATGGGGGTCAAGGTGGTGGCGCAGTGGGCGCTCCTCGGCCAGTACGACTTCGCCACCGTGCTCGAGGCACCCGACGAGACGACCATGGCCCGGGTCTCCCTCGTTCTCGGGGCGCGGGGCACGCTCAAGACCCTGACGATGGTGGCCATCCCGATCGACGGCTACGTCGAAGGCGTGCTGCGAGCCCGCACGGGCTGACCCAGCCTCCTCAGTGCCACCAGAAGCCCTGCCGCGTCCGTTCCCGTCGCACGTCGTCGCGCACGAAGAGCTCGCCCAGCGTGCTGCCGTCGGACAGGCGGCGGATGCGGTAGCCGTCCTCGGTCACCTCGGCGACCTCGAAGCCGCGCACCCAGGTGCCCTGGTATCGGTTCCGTACGTCGACTTTGGTCCCCGGGGCGAGCGGAGTCCGCTGACTGACGTCGGTGGATTCCCCCCCGCCTTCGGTCACGCCCCCCATCGTATTGAGCGCCGCGCACCATGACGGTCTGCAGCCCCGACTTGAAGGAAGAGCGGCGCCTGCGCCGCGAGGGGCACGAGTGGGTGGCCGGGCTGGACGAGGTCGGCCGTGGTGCCTGGGCCGGACCGCTGACCGTCGGCGTCGCCGTCCTGCGCCCGCGGGTCACCACGCGCTCCATGCCGGCCTGGCTGCGGGACTCCAAGATGCTCAGCGAGGCCAGGCGGGAACAGATCTTCGAGAAGGTCGGCGCCTGGTGCGAGGCCTGGGCCGTCGGCCACAGCACGCACGACGAATGCGACGAATGGGGCATGACCGAGGCGCTGCGGGTGGCCGCCCGACGCGCCCTGGCCGGCCTGGGTCAGGCGCCCGAAGCTCTCATCGTCGACGGCCCACGGGACCTGCTGCGCCATCCCGATGATCCCTACACCGGCGTGGTCCGCCCCATCGTGCACGGCGACGCCAAATGCGCCTCGGTGGCGGCCGCCTCGGTGTTGGCCAAGGTGGTGCGCGACCGCATCATCCGCGAGGAGGCCGACAACTTTCCGGTCTACGGCTTCGAGCAGAACAAGGGCTATCCGTCGCTCGTCCATCAGACGGCGCTCCGGGGCTACGGGCCCACGTCGATTCACCGCTGCAGCTGGGCCTTTGTCCGTGACCTGCCCTGGCGCGGGCGGGCCCGCTGGTCAGACGACCGTCGAGACCTCGGCGAAGTGGCAGGCGACGGGATGGCCCTGGCCCCGGTCGATCAGGGCCGGCTCTTCGGTGGCGCAGATCTCCTTGGCCTTCCAGCAACGGGTGCGGAAGCGACAGCCTGACGGAGGATTCTGGGGGCTCGGCACGTCCCCTTCGAGCACGATGTGCTTGCGCGCTCGCTCCGCCCTCGGGTCGGGGATGGGAACGGCCGACAGCAGCGCCTGGGTGTAGGGGTGGGCGGGCCGGTCGTAGACGTCGACCCGGTCGCCGATCTCGACGATCTTGCCGAGGTACATGACGGCGACCCGGTCCGAGATGTGGCGCACGACGGACAGGTCGTGCGCAATGAAGAGGTAGGCCACCCCGAGCTCTTGCTGGAGGTTGTCGAGCAGGTTGACCACGCCGGCCTGGATCGACACGTCGAGGGCGGAGACGGGCTCGTCGAGGACCAGGAGCTTGGGTTGGAGCACCAGGGCGCGGGCGATGCCCACCCGCTGGCGCTGGCCGCCCGAGAACTCGTTGGGGTAGCGGTTGGCGTGGTACGGCTCGAGCCCGACCAGCTTGAGCATGTCGGCCACCTTGGCCTTGACCTCGGCCCGGTTGCCCTCGCCATGGATGGCCAGCGGCTCGGCGATGGCCTCGCCCACGGGCATGCGTGGGTCGAGCGAGGCGAACGGGTCCTGGAAGACCACCTGGATGTTGCGGCGCATGCGCCGCATGTCCGGCCTGCTCAGTGCGGTCAGCTCGACGCCGTCGAACTTGACCGAGCCCGACGTCGGAGTGACGAGCTGGAGAATGGCGCGCCCGGTGGTCGACTTCCCGCACCCGGACTCGCCGACCAGGCCCAGCGTCTCGCCTGGCGGAGATGTTGAAGGAGACGCCGGATACCGCATGGACCTCACCGACGGTGTGGCGAACGAAGGTGCCACCGCGGAGCGGGAAGTGCTTCACGAGGTCGGTGACCTCGAGCAGCGCTGGTCCCGCCGGGCCCTGCCGCGCCTGCGGGCCGCAGCTGTGTCGATGTCCGAGACCGTCATGGCACCGTGCTGTCGATGATGCCGTCGGAGAACACCATGCCGTGGTCCCCGCGTCCGACCGCCTCGGCGTAGTGGCAGGCGGCCATGTGCTCGCCGGACTGCCGAGGTCACCGAAGGGACGACCGTCAGCTCCGGCTCGACCGACTCGCAGAGCTCGGTGGCGAGCGGGCAGCGCGGTGCGAAGGGGCAGCCGACACGGTCGCCCAGCATGGATGGGGGCGAGCCCGGGATCTGGCGCAGCCGCTCGGTGCCGTCGCTGTCGAGGCGGGGGAGGGAGCCGAGCAGCCCGAGGGTGTAGGGCATGGAGGGCTTGTAGAAGACGTCCTCCGCCGTGCCGATCTCCACCGGGCGCCCGGCGTACATGACCAGGACTCGGTCGGCCAGGCCGGCGATCACACCCAGGTCGTGGGTGATCAGCAACAGGGCGGCGTTGGTCTCGTCGAGCGCTGTCTTGAGGGAGGCGAGCACCTGTGCCTGCACCGTCACGTCCAACGCCGTCGTGGGCTCGTCGGCCAGAATCACCTCGGGATCGTTGGCCATGGCGATGGCGATCACGGCGCGTTGGCGCATACCGCCCGAGAACTCGTGCGGGTAGTTGTTGATGCGTTCGGCGGGGTTGGGGATGCCCACCATCTTGAGGAGCTCGATGGACCGCGCTTCGGCCTGCTCCTTGTTGAGCTTCTGGTGCGCCCGGATCGCCTCGCTGATCTGCCAGCCGATCGTGTACACCGGGTTCAGCGACGTCATCGGGTCCTGGAAGATCATGGCGATGCCGGTGCCCCGCACGCCCGTCAGCTGCTTCTCCTTGAGGCCGAGCACCTCGCGGCCCTGGAACGTGATGGAGCCGCGTATCTGCGCGCTCTTGGGCAGCAGACCCATGGCGGCCAGGGCGGTGACCGACTTGCCCGACCCGGATTCGCCGACGATGCCGAGCACCTCACCCGGGGCCAGCGAGAAGCTGACGCCCCGGACCGCGTGGACGACGCCGTCCTTCGTCGGGAAGTCGACCTCGAGCTGGTCGACCTTCAGTGCGGGCTCGGCCACTAGGCCCTGCACCTGGCTCTTCTTCGGGTCGAAGGCCTCGCGCAGGCCGTCGCCGATGAGGAAGATCGACAGGATCAGGATGATGAGGAACACCACCGGGAAGACGAAGAGCCACCACTCGGTGGTGGCCGAGTCCTGGCCCTGGTCGACCAGGAGCCCCAGTGACACGGCGGGCGGCTGCACGCCGAGGCCGAGGAAGGACAGCGTCGACTCGAAGATGATGCTGAGTGCCACCGTCAGCGTCGCGTTCACGATGATCGGTCCGACGGCGTTGGGCAGCATGTGCTTGACGATGATGCGCCGGTTGGTGGCGCCGAGCGCCCGCGAGGCTTCGACGAAGTCACGTTCGCGCAAGCGAGAGGAAGTCGGCCCGCACCAGCCGGGCCACGTAGGTCCACGAGAGCAGGCCGATGATGATGGCCAGCCCGAGCCAGTTGTTCGACTCCTTCGAGAGCTTGTTCGACAGGACGATCAGGACGGCGAGCACGGGCAGCACGAGGACCAGGTCGACGAAGCGCATCAGCAGCGAGTCCACCCAGCCCCGGTAGAAGCCCGCAATGGCTCCGATCGTCACGCCGATCAGCGTGGCCATGGCCGCCACGGTGAGCGCGATCTGGATGTCCTTCTCGACGCCGGCCATGACCTGGGCGAACATGTCGTTGCCGATGGCGTTGGTCCCGAACGGGTTCGTCCACGACGGTGGGTCGTTCAGGTTGTTGGTGATCTGCGGTGGCGCTGAACTGCCAGAAGTGCCCGACCAGCGATCGAGGCGATGCCGAGCCCGGCGAAGATGATCAGCCCGAGAATGGCCAGTCGCTGATGCAGGAAGCGGCTGAAGACGATACGGAACTGGCTCTTGGCCTCCCCGCCGGCCAGGCCGTGCGCGTCCTGGGACAGCTCGAGCCCCGCACCGACGCTGGCCAGGGTGTGCGAGCCCGCCTCGGACGTGGCGACCTGCTCCGGGCGTCTGGATGACGAAGTTCTCCCGCCCGATCGGGTCAGCCATAGCGAATCCTCGGGTCGAGGACGCCGTAGAGGATGTCCGCCAGCAGGTTGAAGAGGATGACGAAGGTGGCGGTGATCAACAGGTAGGCGAGCATGACGTTGGTGTCGAGGTTGGTCACGCCCTGGAGATACCACGTGCCGAGGCCCTGCCACCCGAACACGAACTCGGTCAGGATGGCCCCGCCGAGCACGGCGGCGAAGTCCAGGGCGATCACTGTGGTCACCGGGATGAGCGCGTTGCGCAGGACGTGGCGGATGAGGACGCGCCGCGAGCTCAGGCCCTTGGCCCGGGCCAGGCGCACGTGATCGGCGTCGAGCGTCTCGATCATGGAGGAGCGCTGATAGATGGCCCACGACGAGTAGGAGACCAGGATGAGGGTGATGACGGGCAACGCCGTGTGCGCGGCGTAGTCGGGCAGCCGGCTGATGAACGATCCCGCTCAGCGTCGGGCTCTGTTCGCCGTTCGTATAGAAGATGGTCGTGTTCAGGTGCTCGTTGATCGGGATGGCCACGAACTCCTTGAGGGCCAGACCGAGGACGAACACCGGCGTGGCCAGCAGGATGAAGTTGGTCACCGTGATCGTCTTGTCGGTGAGCTTGTTCTGGCGGACTGCGGCCATGACACCCAGGAAGATGGCGACGAAGATGGCGATGAGCGTGGCGATGACCACCATGCGCAGCGTCACCAGCAGGTGCGACATGGCCTGCGAGGCCACGTCCTGGCCTTGGATGGTCGTGCCCGAGGTTCCCGTGGAGGACCCCCGTCAGCCAGATCCAGTAGCGCTGCCACAGCGGGTCGTTGAGATGGAGGATCTCCTCCCGGTGCAGGATCGTCTCGTGGGAGATGTGGGGATTCTCCAGCAGCACGGCCAGGGGGTTGCCCGAGCTGGCCACGAGGATGAAGACCAGGATCGTCGCGAAGAACAGGACGACGATGCTGATCAACAAACGCCTAATGACGTAGGCGAACATGAACGGATTCTAGGGAGGAAAAACCGCTGGTACTAGGGGCAGAAAGAAGTTGAGGGAGGGGCCGGCCTTGCGGCACGGCCCCTCCCTCGCATTCAGATGAGCCCGTTGACTAGCCCAGGTGCCAGTCTTCGGCGTTCCAGGTGACCCCAACTTCTGACGTGTTGGGAACAACACCCTTGAGGTTGTTCGTCCAGGCGAAGAACTGGGGCTTCTGGTAGAGCGGCAGCGTCACCATGTCCTGCCACAGGATGGCGTCGGCCTTGTTGAAGTCCGTGATCTCCTGCGGAAGTGCTCGAGGCGGACGCACCAGAGGCCAGTCAGCTTGTCCACTTGGCTGTTGGCCGAGTGGGTCCAGTTCTGACCGCAGTTGTTCGTGTTGGTGTACGAGCAGTAGATCGACTGGTTGCCCGACACGTACGGCGTGCTGACCCAGGCGAACTCCGCGATCTGGTAGGTGCCGTCGGGCAGGTTCGTGCCGAAGAAGGTGTTGGCGTCGTAGTTCTGGATGTTGATCTTGATGCCGATCGCCTTCATCTGCTGCTGGAAGAGCTCCTCCGTCTCGGCCCGGATGGTGTTCCCGGACGTCGACTGGATGGTGAACGTCAGGTCCTTGCCCTCCTGCGGCCCGTAGTTGGGCTGCCAGTAGCCGTCCGAGCCCTTCTTGAAGCCGAGCTCCTTCATCAGGTTCTCGGAGGTCTTCGGGCTGTAGGCGTAGCTGCGTGTTCTTGTAGCCCGTCTGGGTCGGCATGAGCATGCGGTTGCCCAGCGGCGTGATGCCCTTGGAGATCTCGCCGACGGTGCGCTGGATGAGTTGCTGGCGGTTCACGCCGTGGGCGATCGCCTCACGCACCTGGACCTTGGCCAGGTAGGGATCGGACTGGTTGAAGTCGAAGTGCTCGAACTCGAGACCAGGCACGGTCGCCTTCGTCGTCGCGGGCACCTGGTTGGCGTTCTGCACGATCGAGAGGTTCACCGTCGACGGGTTGATGACGTTGACTTCTTTGTTCTGCAGCGCCGGCACCAGCTGGCTGTCGTCCGAGAAGAACGTGAACACGATCTTGTCGAGCTTGCCGGGCGTGGCCCAGTAGTTGGGGTTGCGGACCAGCACCAGCGACTGGTTCGCGTTGTAGCTCTGGATTTCGTACCAGCTACCCGAGATGGTCTGGGCAGGGCCGGCGAATCCGGTGTTCCAGCCGACGGTGCGAGCGATGTGCGCAGGCACGATGTCGGTGAAGAGGCTGCGCCAGTCGGCGAAGCTCGGCTTGAACGTCGACGGTGACCGTCTTGCCGTTCGGGCACAGGCCGACGTTGCGGTCGGCCGTCGTGCCCGGGGCGCAGGCGGCGCCGTTGGCGGGGCTGGAGCCCACGACCGACTCGATCTGGTCGTAGCCCGTTGTCGACGCGTCGTCGTAGGGCTGCGCCGCCCACGTCGGTGTACTGCGAGTTGCCGCTCTGCGCTTGCCAGTTGTAGATGAAGTCATCTGCCGTGATCGGCGTGCCGTCGGACCACTCAGCCTTGGGGTTCAGCTTGTAGACGATGGTCTGGGGGCTCGTGGTGGTCTGCACCGCGCTCGTCAGGAGCTGGTTGTTCATGACCGGCTGCAGCTTGGAGTTCGTGATGAACGCCTGCGGCCAGACCATGTTCATGATCTCCTGCAACACGAATTCGTTTGCAGCCGAAGTGTTGATGTTGAACCCGGCCAGGTCCTCGTCGAGCGCCATGGTCGCCGTTCCTCCGCCGGAGGACGACGCCTTCGTCGACGCTCCGCTCGTGACCGGTGAGACGACGACTAGTGACATCGTCAGTGCACCCGCCGCGAGGGCGGCGAACGCCGACCGCTTCAATAACCCCTTTAGTCCCATTGCACTCCCTTGCTCGCCGGCCGCCCCGGTGACGGCCGCTTCGCATCCCTCCCGATTCGGGTCGGCAGGAGTTCGCACCCCTCCAACCCGGACGGCAGAAGATTGGGTAAACGTAACCTAACTGCCACATTCTGTGTAGGTCAGGGCAGAAGAATTTCTGCGGGAACGCGGGGCCTCGAGATCCGATCCGGCTTACTGGGCCCTCACGCACAGGATTTCTGCGTGATGTGCGGATTACGACCGCAGTTGCGTGAACCTGAGCGCCAGCTGTGAGCCCACTGATTGATCTGTGACGACCCCCCGTTAACATTTGTAAACGAGGCGATGGTCTATGTACTCGCGGTAGCCGCAGCTTTGTCGAACGCGCTGACCAGCGTGTTCCAACGCATGGGCGTCGAGGACGCCCCGGAAGAGACGACGATGCGGTTGAGCTTGATGGCTCATGCCATCAAGCGGGGCATCTGGCTCCTGGGCTTCGCCTTCATGATCTGTTCATTCCTGTTGCAGTCATTCGCGCTGCATCTCGGTCGACTCTCCGTGGTCCAGCCCATCCTGACCATGGAGCTCCTCTTCCTGGTGGCCATCCTCGGGACCTACTTCCGCTTCCAGATCACCTATAGGGAATGGATCGGGGCGGGCGCCATCGCCTTCGGGCTGGCGGGCTTTCTCTACTTCGCCGCACCCGGCGGCGGGCAAGCAGGTGCCGACCAACCTGGGTTGGATCGTCGTGGGCACCACGACGTGCGGCCTCATCGTCCTCGCCGTGGTGGCCACCCGCTGGGGCCCGCGCTGGTGGAAGGCGGCCATGTTCGGCGCCGCCGCCGCCATCACCTACGCGTTCACCGCCGCCCTGATCAAGACGGTGAGTGACTATCGCCGCTCGTGATTGGGTCACGTTGTTCGTGCACTGGCAGACCTACGGGGTCATCGTCTTCGGCCTGCTCGGCCTCTTCCTCACGCAGAATGCGTTCCACGCCGGGCCGCTCGCCGCCTCGCAGTCAACCCTGGTTCTGGTCGATCCGCTGGTCAGCATCTGTCTCGGCATCGCGCTCTACGGCGACAGCCTGCGCACCTCGGGGCCGTACGGACCGCTCGAGGCGCATCTCGCTCCTCCTCATGTTCGTCGGTGCCGTCTTCCTCTCGCATTCCCCGCTCATCACGGGCATGAAGAGCGAAGGAAAGGGCGTGGAGTATGACGAGATGCTGTCGCGGCAGCTGAAGCACCCGCATCACAGGCGCCGGGGCGAACAGGAGATCGAGCCGGCGCCGGAGCCCGTGCCACGACAGCGGGCTCCCGCCCTTCTCGTCGGCTCTAGCTCTCGTCGGCCGCCTTCTGCACCACCAGCCGCGTCATGGCGGCGAAGTGGTCGGGATGGGACAGGTGCGCACCGTGCTGCGCCCCCTCAATGCGGAACACGGACGCCCCCGGCACGTTCTCTCCCAGCCACTCCACGCTGCGGCGATGGTGGGGGGCCGAACCCTCGCCGCCCCGCCCGAAGACGGCCGGCACCGCCAGTGCGGTCACGTCGAAGACAGGCTCCAGGGACCGGAAGCTGCGCAGGTCGCCCATGAGGGCCGGCCCGTCGGCCACCCGGTCGGCCCGTCCCTCGTCGGTCAGCCGGGCCCAGGCCTCCGGGCTGACCATGCGGGAGAAGAAATGCTCCACCTCCACGGCCGGGTCCTCGGACATGGGAGGCCAGCCCTGGGCCTGCCCCCGCGGCCTGCTGGCGGCGGAAGCCCAGCCAGGGCATGGGGGGCTCGAAGGCGCCGATGGCGTCGAAGGCCCGGGGCGAGGCCAGCGCCGCCCCCACCACGACGTCGCCGCCGAAGCTGTGGCCGACGGCGACCACGGGGCCGCCGGCCGTCGGCCCGCAACTCTTCGGCCAGGGCCAGCAGGTCCTCGATGTGCCCGCCCAGATCGGTGACGCCGGCGCCCCGGGAACCTTGGTAGCCCCGGCGGTCGTAGGCCACCGTGCTCAGCTCGGGGAGGCGCCGCATGACCCGCCGGAAGCTCTCGCCCCGGTCGAGCGATCCGTGGACGAAAACGACCGTGGCAGCGCCGGGCGCCGGGCCGGGCCGCGCCGAGATCTGGAGTGCGGCCGGATAGGGCATGGGCAGGGCAGACGCTACCCGGACTGCCCACCAACCCCGACCTCCACCGGTAGGGTTGGCCCATGACCCAGTTCGGCGGCGCAGGAGGCTCGTTTGGCCCCAATGCGTGGCTGGTCGACGACATGTACGACCGCTTCCTGGCCGATCCGGACTCGGTCAGCGAGAGCTGGCGCGAGTTCTTCGCCGACTATCGGCCGGCGCCGGTTCCCCTCCCCCAGAGCCAGGCCACCACGGCCGACGGGGCTGCTCCCAGTGCCAATGGATCCGCCACTCCCGGTCGCGGCGACGCCGGCCGCCGCGTCTCCCGCGGCGCCCGCCGCCGCCGCTTCGGCTCCTGGCCCCGGTTGGGTGGAGCGGGCGGCGAGGAAGCCACCGTGCTGCGCGGAGCGGCGTCGCGCATCGTCGCCAACATGGAGGCCAGCCTGGGCGTGCCCACGGCGACCAGCGTGCGCTCGGTGCCCGCTCGCCTGCTCGAGGTCAACCGGCTCATCCTCAACAACCAGCTGGCCCGTACGACCGGGGCCAAGGTCAGCTTCACCCACATCATCGGCTACGCCGTCGTGCGTGCGCTGCACGACGTGCCCGCGCTCAACGCCGCCTTCGTGCCCGACGCCGACGGATCGGGCAAGCCCGGCATCATCCATCACAAGCACGTCGGCCTGGGACTCGCGGTCGACCAGGAAAAGAAGGACGGGACGCGCACGCTGCTCGTGCCGTGCATCAAGGACGCCGACACGCTCGACTTCCGTGCGTTCGTTCTTGCCTACGAGGACCTCATCCGCAAGATCCACACCGGAAAGATCGCCCCGGACGACTTCGCCGGGACGACGGTGTCGTTGACCAACCCAGGCACGCTCGGCACCGTGCAGTCGGTGCCGCGGCTCATGCCGGGCCAGGGCGCCATCGTCGGAGTGGGTGCGCTCGGCTACCCGGCCGGCTTCGAGGCGGCCGACCCGCGCGTGCTGGCCCAGCTCGGGACTGGGCAAGGTGGTCACGCTCACGTCGACCTACGACCACCGCATCATCCAAGGTGCTGAATCCGGCCTCTTCCTGGGCCGGGTCGCCGCCCTCCTCACGGGCGCCGACGGCTTCTACGACGATCTCTTCGAGTCGATGGGCGTTCCCTACGAGCCGGTGCGCTGGCAGGTGGACTCGAACGCCGGCGAGGAATCCGAGGAGGGTCGAGCACCAGCGCCTGACCAAGCAGGTGCACGTCCAGACGCTCATCAACATGTACCGGGTGCGGGGCCACCTCATCGCCCACCTGGACCCGCTCGACGCCGAGCCGCCGCACATCCACCCCGAACTCGACCCGCTCACGTACGGGCTCACCATCTGGGACCTGCCCCGTCAGTTCGTGGCGGACGGCCTGGCCGGGCGCGATGTCGCCACCCTCGACGAGATCCTCCACGTCCTGCGCGACGCCTACTGCCGGACGCTCGGCATCGAGTACATGCACATCCAGGACCCCGAGCAGAAGCGCTGGATCCAGCAGCATGTCGAGGGCCAACCGACCACGCTCAACATCGAGGAGCAGCGCCACATCCTCGACCGCCTCAACGCAGCCGAGGTCTTCGAGAAGTTTCTCCACACCCGCTACGTCGGGCAGAAGCGCTTCGGGCTCGAAGGTGCCGAGTCGACCATCGTCCTGCTCGATGCGCTGCTCGACTCGGCGGCCGGTTCCGGCGTGGCCGAGGTCGTGATGGGCATGGCCCATCGGGGACGGCTCAACGTCTTGGCCAACATCGTCGGGAAGTCGTACCGCGAGATCTTCGAGGAGTTCGAGGGGAACCTCGACCCCGAGTCGGTCCAGGGCTCGGGCGACGTGAAGTACCACAAGGGTGCCCGTGGCGTGTTCATGGCCAGCGCCGGAGAAGAGCTGCCGATCACCCTGGCCTCGAACCCCTCCCATCTCGAAGCGGTCGATCCCGTGGTCGAAGGCATGACCCGGGCCAAGCAGGACCGCCTCTCCCCGCCGACGGACGGCACGCCGGCCGCCGCAGCAGAGGGGATCGACGGATTCCCCTGCATGTCGGTGCTCGTCCACGGCGACGCTGCGTTCGCCGGCCAGGGCGTCGTGGCCGAGACGCTCAATCTCTCGGGTCTCTCCGGTTATCGCACCGGCGGCACCGTGCACCTCGTCATCAACAACCAGCTCGGCTTCACCACGGCGCCGGCGTCGGCCCGCACCTCGGTGTACCCGACCGACGTGGCCAAGATGGTCCAGGCCCCCATCTTCCACGTCAACGGGGACGACCCCGAGGCCTGCGTGCGCGCGGCGCGCCTCGCCTTCACGTTCCGCCAGACGTTCCACAAGGACGTCGTCATCGACCTGGTCTGCTACCGCAAGCACGGGCACAACGAGGGCGACGACCCCAGCTACACCCAGCCCCTCATGTACCAGCGCATCGACGCCAAGCGGTCCGTGCGCAAGCTCTATACCGAGACGCTGGTGCGCCGGGGGGACATCACCCTCGACGAGGCCGAGCACGCCCTCGACGACTTCAACGCCAAGCTGCAGACGGTCCTCGACGAGGTGCGCCAGGAGCCGTCACTGGCTCCTACCGAACTGCCGCCCGCCGATCCGGCACCGGTCGTGAACGATCCGCCCGCCACCGGGGTCGCGCCCGATGTCCTCCAGGCCCTGTCCGCGGTCGTGCGCACGGTGCCCGACGGCTTCACCATCCACCCCAAGCTCGAGCGCCAGTTCGCCCAGCGCGACGAGCTGGTGGCCAGCGGCTCGGTGGACTGGGCCCTGGCCGAGGCGCTGGCCTTCGGGTCGCTGATGTACGAGGGCGTCAATGTGCGCCTCACGGGTCAGGACACCCGCCGGGGGACGTTCAGCCACCGGCACGCCGTTCTGGTCGACTACTCGAACGCCGAGGAGTACGTCCCGCTGGCCCACATCCGCGACGGGCTGTCCCGGGTCGGTGCGGCCCAGCTCATCCCTCCGGGCGCCATGGGCAACTTCACGATCCGTGACTCGTTGCTCTCCGAGTACGCCGCAGTGGGATTCGAGTACGGCTATTCGGTGGAGGCACCCGAAGCCCTGGTGGCCTGGGAGGCGCAGTTCGGCGACTTCGCCAACGGCGCGCAGATCATCATCGACAACTTCCTCGCCGCCGCCGAAATCAAGTGGGGCCAGCACTCCGGGCTGGTGATGCTGTTGCCCCACGGCTACGAAGGCCAGGGACCCGAGCACTCCTCGTCGCGCTTCGAGCGCTTCCTGTCGCTCAGCGCCCGGGGCAACATGCGGGTCACCATTCCCTCGACCTCGGCGCAGTACTTCCACCTGCTGCGTTCGCAGTCCCTGCTGACTGCCCAAGCGACCGCTCATCGTCGTCACGCCGAAGTCGATGTTGCGGGCGCACGCCTCACGTTCGACACTGAACGAGCTCGAGACGGGGTCCTTCCGCCTCGTTCTCGACGACGAGGCTGCCGTCGATCCCGACGCGGTGCGGCGCATCGTTCTGTGCAGCGGGAAGATCGCCCATGAGGCTCTGGCCCACCGGGCCGAGCTGGACGAGGCAGCGGCCGCCGAGGTGGCCATCGTCCGGGTCGAGCAGCTCTACCCATGGCCGGTGCAGCAGATCACCGGCACCTTCGAGCGCTACCCCGAGGCCACCGAGGTGGTCTGGCTCCAGGAGGAGCCGGAGAACATGGGTGGCTGGTCCTTCGTCCATGCCCGCCTGCACGCCTGCCTGCCCGACCGCCTCAAGCTGCGCCATGTCAGCCGCGTCGAGTCGGCCAGCCCGGCCATCGGCAGCGCCGCCCTGCACGCTCTCGAGCAGGCCGATCTCCTCCGGCGGTCCATTGGCTGAACCGCACCATGTCGTGGTGGACGGGTCCAACCTGGCCACCGAGGGCCGAACCTCACCAAGCTTGCAGCAGCTCGATGAGGCGGTACGCGCCTACGCGGCCGAGGATCCCGATGCCAGCATCATCGTGGTGGTCGACGCCACCTTCGAGCACCGCGTCTCGGACGCCGAGCGTGAAGAGGTGCGCGCGGCCATGCTCAACGGCGAGATCATCTCGCCGCCGGCCGGTGCGATCGGTCGGGGTGACGCCTTCGTGCTGCGCATCGCCGAGCGCACCGGGGCCATCGTCCTCTCGAACGACTCGTTCCAGGAGTTCCACGGCGAGCACCCATGGCTCTTCGACGAGGGACGGCTGATCGGCGGCAAGCCGGTGCCCGGTGTGGGATGGATCTTCACGCCGCGTATCCCGATCCGGGGCCCGAAGAGCCGGGCCGCCACCGCAGAGGCGAAGTCCAAGAGGAAAGACCCCGACTCCGCTCCCGCCAAGGCGGCAGAACTGGCCCGGGCGGCGAAGAAGGCGGCCAAGCGATCGCCCAAAGCGCGAAGAAGGCGGTCAAGAGCGCACCGTCGACCGTCGACACGTCGTGGCCCATCGCCCCGACCGTCCCACCACCGGGTCGGGTCAAGGTCGATCCCGTGTTGTCGAGCGCCATCGAGGAGGCGGTCGAGGAGGCGCTGCACCCGGCCAAGCCGACCAAGTCGAAGGGCACGACCAAGAAGGCGGCGCCATCGAAGCGGGCGAAGGCCAGGAAGGTCACGACGACGCCGGTGGCGGCGAACGGGGCGAACCAGTCCAACCGGAAGCGTGTGACCCCGCCCCCGGCCGTGAACGAACCTCTGGCCTTCATCAACTTCGTCGCCAGTTTCACCGTCGGCACCACTGTGGAAGGCGAGGTGGTCTCGTTCACCTCGCACGGCGCCATGGTCGACGTGGCCATGCCCGAAGGGGGAGTGCTGCACTGCTACATCCCGCTGACCGGCATGGGTACGCCACCACCGACCAAGGCACGCCAGGTGCTGAAGAAGGGCGAGGTTCGTCCGTTCGTTCTGGCCGGCTTGGACCCGCCGCGCCGGGTGGCCGAACTCGCACTTCCTCCGGGTTCGCAACCGACAGCGGGCGACGTCCGCAAGCGGGCGGCCTCGAGCCGTGCTGGCGCCAGGCTCGACGGCGCCTGAGGGCGACGGCACGAAGGACGGCAAGCGGCCCAAGCCGACTCCGGCCAAGAAGGCGACCGGGAAGAAGGCGGCCAAGAAATCGGCCCCGAAGAAGGCAGCGGCCAAGAAGGCTGCCGCAGCCAAGAAGGCGGCCAGCGCCACGGCAAAGTCCGCCGCCCCCGTGAAGAAGGCTCCAGCCAAGAAGGCAGCGGCCAAGAAGGTGGCGGCCAAGAAGGCGACGGCCAAGAAGGCGACGGCGAAGAAGGCCGCAGCCAAGAAGGCAGCCAAGGCCAAGAAAGCCCCGGCCAAGAAGGCTGCCAAGGCGGCACGCACCTAGGTCTGGGTAACGTCCCGCAGATGGAGCTCCCCGACCCCGCCGACGTCCTGCCGCATCGACCGCCGTTCCTCTTCGTGAGCGAGCTCACCGCGGTCGAGCCCGGTGTCTCGGCGCGGGGACACTGGCGCCTCACCGGCGACGAGCCGTTCTTCGCCGGGCACTTTCCCGGGTCGCCCGACCCTGCCGGGCGTGCTGATGGTCGAATCCCTGGCCCAGTTGGGCGGCATCGCCGTCCTGCTCGACCCGCGCTACGCCGGCAAGCTGCCGCTCTTCGGCGGGATCGAGAAGGCGCGCTTCCGGCGCCAGGTGGTCCCCGGCGAGACGCTCGAGCTCGACGTCTTCATGGATCGCCTCTCGGCCCGGGCCGGCAAGGGCCACGGCGTGGCCTCTGTCGGCGGCAAGACCGCCTGTGAAACCGATCTTCTCTTTGTCATCGCGGATGGAGTTGCCTGATGCGCCTTGCTACCTGGAACGTGAACTCGCTCACCGCCCGCCTGCCCCGGGTCACCGAATGGCTCGAGCAGCAACAGCCCGATGTGCTGTGCATGCAGGAGACCAAGCAGGCGGACGACAAGTTTCCCGAGGATGTGTTCGCCGAGCTCGGCTACGAGTCGGCCCACTACGGCGACGGGCGTTGGAACGGTGTCGCCATCCTGAGCAAGGTCGGCCTCGACGATGTGACGAAGGGCTTCGGCACGGCCGACGACGAGAACGGGCGCCGCGTCATCAGTGCCCGTTGTGCGGGCACGACGGTCTTCGCGGTCTACGTGCCCAACGGGCGGTCCTTGGACAACGAGATGTATCCGATCAAGTTGGCGTGGCTGGCCCAGTTGCGCAAGACCCTGGACGAGCGTTGCCCTCCAGGCTCCTCGGTCGCCGTGTGCGGCGACTTCAACGTCGCCCCCGACGACGGGGACGTCTGGGACCCGGCCGCCTTCGTCGGGGCGACGCACGTGAGCGAGCCCGAGCGCAGCCGCCTTGGCCCGGGTGGAGGAGTGGGGGCTCGACGACGTGTTCCGTCGTTTCAACGAGCCGGGCACCTTCACCTGGTGGGACTACCGGGCCGGCGACTTCCACGAGGGCCGGGGGCTGCGCATCGACCTGGTGCTGGTCAGTGACGACCTGGTGCAGCGGGCCACCGGCGCGTTTCGCGACCGCGATGCCCGCAAGGGGAAGAAGCCGTCCGACCACGCACCCGTGGTCGTCGACTTCGCGTAGAGCTGCCCGGGGAGCAGCAGAGCCGGGGGAGGCTCGGGGAGGGATCAGCAGAGGAGGGGTGCGGCGGATCAGCCTTCGTCGAGGAGGAGGTCGCGCAGCGACACGCCGTCGCAGATGTGCACGATCTCCTCGAAGTCCTTCTGGGTCAGCGAGCGCTGGACTTCGGGCCAGCTGCCGGCGCCCTCACGCATGTAGTTCATGAAGATGTTCCAAATGGCGAGGCGCTTCTTCATTCGCTCGAGCTCGAACTCGAGCGCCGCATAGTTAACCGGTTCCCTGTCGTCGGCGACTGCGTAGGGGTCTGCGGTCATCCGCAGGTCCTGACGCAGGCGCTCGAGGCCTTCATCGATGTTCCGAGTCCCTGAGGTGGGGCTGTTCATCTGCATCGTGTCGTTTCTCCAGTGGACTGTTGCGGCGTCCGGGGGTGCTGCAACGCCGTCTTGATAGCCGCATGGTGACAGCACGTGTGCAAGGTCCGTAGAGCCGTTCGGCTCTATTGGACGGTGGGGCCCGGACTGTTGTCGGTGCATTGCCGCACCGCACAACGTTTGATCTACAGGGGCACCTCAATGAGGCTCGGCCCCGCTTCGCTGAAGCCGTTGTGCAGCGCGGTGACCAGGTCTTCGGCATTCTCGACGCGGCGTGCCGGCACGCCCATGCCGCGGGCGAGGTCACAGAAGTCGAGCTCGGGATCGGTCAGGTCGAGCAGACGTCGGGCCTTGGGACCGCCGGCGTCCGCGCCGACGCGATGCAGTTCCATGTTGAGGATGGCGTAGCTCCGGTTGGACAGGATCACGGTCGTCACGTTCAACCCTTCGCGGGCCTGGGTCCACAACGCCTGCAGCGTGTACATCGCACTGCCGTCGGCCTGCAGGCAGAGGACAGGGCGATCCGGAGCGGCCACCGCGGCACCCGTTGCCATGGGCAGCCCGATGCCGATCGCGCCGCCGGTCAGCGTCAGCCAGTCGTGTCGTGGCGCGCCCGCCGTCGCGCCGGCGACGAAGAGTCCCGACGTGTTGCCTTCGTCGACCACCACGGTGCCTTCGGGCAAGGTGGCCCCCACGGCGGCCGCCAGCGTCTCGGTGCGTCAGCGTCGCCGACGGGTGCATCCGGGACGCGCCGCCGGAGCGGGCGCACCGGCGCCGGCCGTCGCACCGACCGCCTCGGCCAGGTCCTCGAGGGCCTTGGCCGCATCCTCGCCCGGGCGGACGAGCGTGTGCACGGTGCAGCCGGCGGGGACGAGGTCGCTCGCCTTGCCGGGATAGGCGAAGAAGGACACGGGCGACTTGGCGTCGACCAGGACGAGGTGGCGCACCCCGTCGAGTTGGGCCTGGGCCATCTCGGCCAGGTAGGCCAGACGGTCGACCGGCGGGATGCCGGCGCCGCGTTCGAGGTTGGCCGGGAACGTCTCGCCCAACAGGGCGGCACCGGTCGTTCCGGCCACCCGGCTCGCCGCATGCAGGGCGTCGGCCCGCAGGGCCCGCCCGCCCAGGAGGAGCGCGGCCCGCTCGCCGGACCGCAGCGCCTTGGCGACCTCGTCGATCGTGTCCGCCGGGACGACCGTGCGCCGCGCCGGGGGCCGAGGGCGGGACGGGGCCGGTGGACGACTCGGACCACGAGGCGTCGGCCGGCAAGACCAGCGTGGCCACGCAGCCCGGGGGTCCGTAGGCCGCGGCCACGGCGTCGACCGCGTCGCCCGCCACGTCATCGGCCCGGGCCGTCGAGCGGTACCAACCCGAGACGGCGCCGGCGATGGACGCGATGTCGGATTCGAGCGGTGCGTCGTAGCGAGTGTGGTACGTGGCGTGGTCGCCCACGATGTTGACGATCGGCGTGCGGGCGCGTCGGGCGTTGTGCAGGTTGGCCAGGCCGTTGCCGAGTCCGGGGCCGAGGTGGAGCAAGGTGGCGGCCGGCCGGCCCGCCACCCGGCCGTAGCCATCGGCGGCGCCGGTGACCACGCCCTCGAAGAGGCAGAGGACGCCCCGCATGGCGGGCACGTCGTCGAGCGCGGCCACGAAGTGCATCTCGGACGTGCCCGGGATTGGCGAAGCAGACGTCGACGCCGGCGTCGACGAGCGTCGAGAGGAGGGCTCGGGCACCGTTCATCGGGTTGCTCCTGGCGTGGTGGCCATGTGGGCCGCGTCGGGCCGAGTGGGATGGGTGGCGGCAGTGGATGCTGGAGGATCGCCGAGCAGCCGACCGGGACCGAGGATGCCCTTCGGATCGAACACGCTCTTGATGGCTCGCATGAGTCCGAGCGCGGACGGGTCCTCGAGCTCCAAGAAGAAGGGCAGTTTGGCCGTGCCGATCCCGTGTTCGCCCGACACGGCGCCGCCGGCGTCGATGGCGGTGCGCAGGATCTCGCGTTCGAGTGCGATGCGCTTCTCGGGGTCGGGCTGGAACACGCCGAGGTGCACGTTCCCGTCGCCGACGTGCCCGCAGCCGGTGACGAAGGTGCCGTGCTCGCTGGCCAGCTCGGCCACCCGGGCCAGGTAGTCGGGGATGGCGGCGCGGGGGATCACGGCATCGATGATGTCGTCCGCTCCCGCCGCCTTGGTGACGAAGAAGAGGCGCTCCCGGGCCACGATGAGGTCGGAGCCGGCATGCGGTGGCAGCACGTAGACGTCGATGGCGCCGAGGGACTCGAGCAGCGTCCCCAGTTGCTCGACGTCCTCGTCGAGCCGGGCGGACGAGGTCTGTTCGAGCACGACGATGAGGTAGGCCTGCGCCGCTTCCTGCACGCTCGTCGGGTATTCCGAGGTCGAGTCCGGCTGACGTCGTGATGCTGCTCAGCACGAGCGCATCGGCGTACTCGAGGATGGTCGGGTCGATGCCGGAGGCCACGATGCGGGGCACGGCGTGGGTCACCTCGGCCAGGGTTGCGAACGGGACGAGGACGGTGGCCGAGTCGGTCGGCCGCGGCTGCACCTTCACCGTCACCTCGGTGGTCACGGCCAGGGTGCCCTCCGAACCGATGAGCAGCTGGGTGAGGTCGTAGCCCGAGGAGCTCTTGACGAACTTGCCCCCGGTGCGCAGGACGGTCCCGTCGGCCAGCACCGCTTCGAGGCCGAGGACGTGGTGCCGGGTCACGCCGTAGCGGACGGCACGCATGCCACCGGCGTTGGTGCCGACGTTCCCGCCCAGCGACGCCGTCTGTTCGCCGGGCGACACCGGGTAGATGAGACCCAGGGGAGCCAGCTCCTGGTTGAGCTGCTCGAGGGTGACCCCGGGCTCGACCACGGCGACCTGGTTCTCGGTGTCGATCTCGCGGATGTGGTTCATCCGGTCGAAGGCCAGCAGGATGCCGTCGCTCACCGGGATGGCGGCCCCGGAGAGCCCGGTCCCGCTGCCCCGGGCGATCACGGGCACGCCCTGCTCGTTGGCGCAGCGCAGGACCTCGACGACCTCATCGGTCGAACCGGGCAGGACCAGGGCCAGCGGCGCCTGGGGCGTGGCGCCGAGCGTCTCGTCGTGGGTGTAGTCGGCGTGCACGGCGTCGCCGGCCACGACGTTGCTGTCGCCGACCGCCTTGCGCAGCTGCTCGAGGAGATCCGACATGAAGGGCGCTCCCACCTCTCGACGTCCGGGCCTCGATGACCTTATCGGTCCCTCCACGCCGGGTCGCAGTGGGCCGGGCCGGGGCAGGGGCCGGTGCGGCGTCGGTCGGACGCACGGCGGGACCGGCCGACGGGTCGACAGGCCGTCAGTCGGTGTCGCCGTCCGTGCCCTCGACGCCCTCGGCCAGGCGGCGCCGCAGCTCCGCCACCCGGGACGACACCTCGGAGGCCGCCACCGGCGCCGCCTCCTTGTCCAACTCCTCGATCGCCCGCTCAATCGGGGCCAGCCACGGGCTCGGCCCCCGCTCGACCTCGCCGCGCTCGCTGCCCGAGCGCTCGAACCAGCTGCACCACAGCTCGTCCTCGGAGCGGGTCAGGGCGACGTAGAGCAACCGACGCTCCTCCTCGATCGCGGAGGGCATCTGGGCCGAGGCCAGCGGCATCAACCCACCGCTCAACCCGAGCACGAGCACGGTCTGCCACTGCAGGCCCTTGGCCCGGTGGAAGGTGGAGAGCACCACGTGATCGCGCGGCACCGCCTCCACCTCGTCGTCGTCCGGCGTCCAGGTCGACACCGCGGCCGCCGGAGGCCGGCCCGCCCGTCGCACCCCGGCGGGAGTCGCCCCGGAGGTCGCTGGCCGGGCCCAGGTCCGCACCCGCAATGGCGGCGGGCACGCCGGCCGCCTCCATGGCGGCGAGCACCTTGGTCAGCTGCGCATTGGTTCGGGTGAGCACCGCGATGGACGACCAACGTCGTCCGGGGGTCCGCGACAGCTTGGCCTGGCGGGCCGCCCAGGCCGCCTCGTCGACGTCGGTGGCGTGGGACACCACCCGGGGCACCGGCCCGTCGACCCGCGTCGTGCGCGGCGGCACCACCTCGCTGCCGGCCGCGCCGCCGGCGTCGCGCAGCACCTCGGTCGCCACCGCGACCACCTGCGGGGTGCAGCGGTGGTTCTCGTCCAGCCGGATGATCTTGGTCCCGCGCAGAATCTCGGGCAGCCGGTTCAACAAGGTGGGATCGGCACCGTTGAACCCGTAGACCGACTGGTTGGGGTCGCCCACCACGAAGAGGTCGGGATCGTCGGAGAGCAGCGCGGTCAGCAGGCGGAACTGGGCCGGGTTGACGTCCTGCATCTCGTCGACGAAGAGATGGCGGCTGCGCCAGCGGATGGAGTCGGCGAACTCGCTGTCGCCGGCCAGGGCGTCGGCGCAGGCCACGATGAGATCGTCGAAGTCGAGCAGGCGCCGCTTGTGTCCGTTCCGCCTCGTAGCGGGCGTAGACCTCGGCCACCTGGTCGTGGTTGACGCCGCTGCGCCGGCGGTGCCGACGTGCCTCGCCCTCGTATTGGTCCGGCGGAACCAGGCGGGCCTTCGCCCAACCGATCTCTCCGTCGAGGGCTCGAGTGCGCCGCGGGTCGCCGGTCGTGACGTCGGCCAGGAGGCGGCGGCGATCGGGCAGGAGCTGGGGCGCCGGGCGGCCGCGCAGCTCGCGCTGCTCGCGCAGGAGGCCGAGTGCGGTGCGGTGGAAGGTGCCGGCCCGCACGCCGGAGACGCCGAGGGACCAGAGGCGGGCGCGCAGCTCGTCGGCCGCCTTGCGGCTGAACGTCGTGACCAGGGTGCGGTCGGCATCGATGGAGCCGTCACGGACGCGCCGGGCCACGCGGAGGGTGAGGACGCGGGTCTTGCCGGCCCCGGCGCCCGCCACGACGCAGAGCAGCGGATCCTCGGACTCGATCGCCTCACGCTGGGCCAGGGTCAGCCGGCTGGCTCCGGGCAGCGTCTCCCACGTCTCGGACGGTCGTCGGCCGCGTGCCGGGCGTCCCGGCGTCGCCGTCTGTTCCTCCAAGCCCTCGAACGTCATGACCACCTCAGCAGGGTACCGAGGGGGTGCGCGCAGCGGCACCCGTCGGACCTGCGCCTATGGTGGCTCACCGGATGGCCGAACAGAAGAGGGAATGCGACGTCGTCGTGGTCGGGGCCGGGTTTTCGGGTCTGGCGGCGGCTCGGCAGCTGCATCGAGCCGGGCTCGACGTGCTGGTGCTCGAGGGGCGGCACCGGGTCGGGGGCCGCTCCTTCACCGACGTCACACCCGCCGGGTACACCATCGACCGGGGCGGGCAATGGCTCGGGCCGACCCAGGACCATCTGGCCGCGTTGGCCGGTGAGCTCGGGGTGCGCACCTTCCTGACCTGGACGACGGGTCAGGGGATCGAGCTGCGCGACGGGGCCCGCCACCCCTACGTGGGCCTGATCCCGACGTCGGACCCCGAGGGAGCGGCCGAGGGCATCGCCACCATGCTCGACCTGGACCTGGCTGCGCTCGACCTCCCGCTTCACGCGCCCTGGGATGCCCCGGACGCCGCCGCCCTCGACGGGCAGACCCTGGCCGGCTGGCTCGACGGCCATCTCGAGTCCAAGACGGCCCGGGCCATCCTCGAGGTGGCGGTCAAGGCGATCTTCGGCACGGGGTCGGGGGAGCTGTCGCTGCTGTTTGCGCTCTTTTATCTTGGCGCGGGCGGGGGCCTGGCCAACCTGGCCCGGACCACCGGCGGGGCTCAGGAGAGCCGTTTCGACGGCGGCTCCATGCAGCTGGCCACGGGCATGGGCGCCGAGCTGGGGGAGCGGGTCCTGCTCGGCACGCCCGTCGACGCCATCGCCTACGACGGCAGCGCGACCGACGGAGTCGCCCACGTCACCGCCCGCGCCCGCGTCGTCGCCCCCGCGCACGATCCGGCCGACCCCACTGCGCCCCACCAGCCCCTCCAGGTCGACGCCCGCCGGGCCATCGTGGCCCTCTCGCCCGCCCTCTGCGCCCGCATCGCCTACTCGCCGCCGCTCCCGAGCGATCGGGACCAGCTCACCCAGCGCATGCCCATGGGTGCGGTGATCAAGGTGCACGCCTTGTACGACAGACCCTTTTGGCGCGACGACGGGCTCAACGGCCAGATCGTGGCCCCCGGCGCGCTCATGGAGAGCGTCTTCGACAACTCGCCCGAGGACGGCGCGCACGGCGCGCTGGTCGGCTTCATCGCCGGCGACGACTGCCGGCGTTCCGAGCGCGGCACACCCGACGCCCGCCGGGCCGCCGTGCTGGCCGACCTGGCCCGGGCCTTCGGGCCCCGCGCCGCCCAGCCCGTCGAGTACGTCGAGCAGCAGTGGTGCGCCGAGCCCTTCACCCGGGGCGGCCCGGTCGCCGTGAGCAGCCCCGGCGCCCTGACCGCCCTCGGTCCCGCGCTGCGGGCGCCGGTCGGACCGCTGCACTGGGCCGGCACGGAGACCGCGACGAAGTGGTGCGGGTATCTCGATGGGGCGCTCAGCGCAGGGATCCGGGCGGCCGACGAGGTCCTCGTCGCCCTGGGTCGCTGAGAGCCGGGGATCGGGCCGAGACCGAGGAGCGAGGTCGGCGCATGGCCAGCACCGAAGAGCTCGTCGAGGCGTTCGCCGACTGGCGCACCCGCTCCAACGACAACCCACGCCTGACCAAATGGTGAAGGGCTGGGACCGCGTCATCCACTTCACCACGACGGACACCGGCCAGACCTACACCATGCGCGTCGAGGACCAGCAGCTCTCACCGCTCGAGACGGGCCACGTGGGCCAGCCCGACGTCATCGTCACCGGCACCAGCGAGGACTTCTGCGACATGTTCTGGGGCGACCTCAACCCCTCGGAGAAGTACATGAGCGGCGAGATCACACTGGCCGGGTCCCAGGAGGACGTCATGCGCATCGACGCCATCTCCATGGTGGCCTTCCTCGATACCTGACGCCGGCCCCGTGACCGACGCGTCCCGCGCCACGCTCCGCCGCGCCCTCGGGCTGCGCACGGTCGTCACCACCTCGACCGGCCTGGCCTTCGCCGCCCTGGAGTACCTGGCCGCCGCGGGTCTCGTCACCTATGTGGCCGGTGACTCCGCCTGGATCCCCATCGTCGTGGCGGGAGCCCTCGCCTTGCTGGCCTACGGCTTCTTCGGCGAGCTCAACGGTCTCTACCCGACCGCGGCCGCCATCCGCCTCTACATGAAGCGGGCCATGGACGATCGGGCCGCGCTCACCATCACCTTCACCTACATGACGACGATCATCCTCGTCATCGCGTCGGACGCCTTCATCGTGGGCAGCGCGCTGGCCCACGCCTTCGGCGAGCCGGCCTGGGTGGCCTCCATCTGGATCGTCGGGTTGCTCTCGGTGGCCGTCGTGACCAACCTGCGCGGCATCACCGTCGCCGGGCTGCTCCAGGACGTCGCCACGTCCGTGGTCGTGCTGGCCACGCTGGTCGTCGGCCTGCTGGCGCTGGTGCGCAGCGGCCACGGGCTGCATACCCCGTTCGCGCCGCTGCACGGTCACAGCCCGGGCGACCTCGTGCAGGCGGTGGCCCTCGGCGTCTTCCTCTACAGCGCGTTCGAGTGGGTCACCACGAGCGCCGAGGAGGTGCGCAAGCCGTCGTCGATCAACCGCGGCATGCTCATCGCGCTCGGCATCCTCTGCGTGGTGTGCTGCGTGGCCACCGTCGCCATGAGCCACACCCTGACCCATGGCGAGCTCACGTCGGCCTACCCGCAGCTCTATCTCGGCATCGCCGCCCTCGGGCACTCCGGGCTCTGGGTCATGGCCGCCGTCACCGCCGTGACCGCGCTGAACACGTTCAACGGCGGCTTCATCACCGCCTCGCGCTTCATCTACGGGACGGCCCGCGAGGGCTCGTTGCCCCCGACCCTGGCCCGGCTCAACGACCGGGCCGTGCCCTGGGTGCCCGTCGTGGTGCTCGGCGGCGTCTCCACGGTGGTCGCCCTCGTGGTGGCGCTGACCCACGCCTGGGCCGTGCTCGTTGCCGTCGGTGCTGCGCTCGAGGCGATGATCTACGCCGTGGCGGGCTTCTGCGCGTTGCGGCTGCGGGCGCGCCAGCCCGACAGCCCCCGCCCCTTCCGCGTGCCCGGGCTCTCCGTGCTCGGGCCGGTTGGCATCGCGCTCTTCGGGTTCCTCGCCCTCTCGGCGTCGGTCTCGGTGCAGAACCATTTCGATCCCGCCCCGCTGGTGATCATCGTGTCGCCGGGTTGCTCAGCGCCCTCTACGTGCTGCGGGTGCTGCCCGGCGTCAAGGCGAGGGAGGAGGCGCGCCGGGCCGCCCGCCCCAAGCGACGCCCGCCACGTCCGGCGGAGCCACCCGCCTCCTGAGTGGCGGGGCGGCCCGTCAGGTCAGGCGGTGGGTGCGCAGCGCCGCCCGGCGCTCGTGGCGGGCCCGGGCCAGGGCGACCAACTCCTCGATCACGTCGCCGAAGGCGCGGCCCTCGGCCTCCCACAGCATCGGGAACATGGAGATGGGCGTGAAGCCCGGCATGGTGTTGACCTCGTTCACCACGATCTCGTCGTCGTCGAGGAGGAACACGTCGACCCGGGCCAGACCCTCGACCCGCAGGGCGCGGTAGGCCGCCTCGGCCAGCGCGCCGGGCGTGGGCCAGCTGGCTCGGGGTCAGGTCGGTGGGGGCGATGGTCTCGGCCTTGCCCAGCAGGTACTTGTCCTCGAAGTCGTAGAACTCGCGGCTGGCGATGATCTCGCCCGCCTGTGAGACCGACACGTCCTCGTTGCCCATGACGGCGAGCTCCAGCTCCCGGCCCGGCACGAACTCCTCGAGGATGACGACGTCGTCGAACTCGAAGGCGGACGAGACCGAGTCGCCCACCGCCGCCGCCTCGCTCGCCTTGGCCACGCCGATGGAGGAACCGAGGTTGGCCGGCTTCACGAAGAGGGGAAGCCCGAGCGCTGCGATCGCCTCCTCCATGACCTCGGGCGACCAGGCGGATCGGTGCACCAGGCGCCAGGCGGCCACCGGGATGCCGTTGTCGTGCAGCACCGACTTGGCGATGCCCTTGTCCATGCAGACGGCCGAGGACAGCACGCCGGCCCCGACATAGGGCAGGCCCAGCGCCTCGAGGTGGCCCTGCACCACCCCGTCCTCGCCGAAGGGCCCGTGCAGGACCGGGAAAGACGACGGCGTCGGGCGGCAGGTCGTCGCCCAGGCCGGAGAGCTCGGCGTAGGGCTGCTTGGCCAGGAGCTCGTCGGGCGACTCGAGTGCCTCGCCCATCTCGATGTCGACCAGCTCGGACTGCGCGTCCACCCATTGCTTGGCGTGGGTCAGGCCGACCAGCCGCACCGGCCATTCCCGATCGAGCGCCGTCTGCGCGATGCGGCGCGCCGAGATGCACGAGATCTCGTGCTCGGCCGAGGGGCCTCCGTAGATGACCACCAACGTCCCGGGTTCTGGCATCGAACGAGGCTATACAATCGCCCGCCGAGGACGATGCGTGCGATTTTCCACCACTGAACTCGCAACGCACCTCGGTGGCTCGCTGAGCGGGCCGGACGTCACCGTGGACGGGGCGGGCATCGACTCCCGCACCATTGCACCCGGGCAGCTCTTCGTCCCCGTGGTGGCCGAGCGCGACGGCCACGCCTTCATCCCCGCCGCGCTTGAGCGCCGGCGCCGCCGCCTATCTCACCGCGGAGGGACCCGCCGGCGGCACCGCCGTCGCGGTGGAGGACACAGGGACCGCACTGATGAACCTCGGCGTGCTGGCCCGCAGCCGGGTCTCGACCGGCGTGGTGGGGATCACCGGCTCGGTCGGGAAGACGACGACCAAGGACCTCTTGCGCCACTGCCTCGCCTCGACCTTCCGCACCGCGGCCAGCGAGCGCTCCTTCAACAACGAGCTCGGTCTCCCCCTGACGCTGCTCAACGCACCGGACGACGCGCAGTGGGCCGTCCTCGAAATGGGCGCCCGGAACGTGGGCCACATTGCGCGGTTGGCGCTCGTGGGGCGACCCGACGTGGGGATCGTCACCAGCGTGGCCATGGCCCACGTCGAGTTCTTCGGCGGACTCGACGGGGTGGCTCGGGCCAAGGGCGAACTGGTCCGGGCGCTGCCCGAGAAGCGGCGTGGCCGTCCTGAACTTCGACGACGCCCGCGTGGCCGCCATGGCCTCGTACAGCCCCTGCCCCGTGCTCGGCTACGCGGTCGAGGCCGACGCCGAGGTGCGGGCCGAGGCGGTCGCTGCTCGACGACGATCTCCGGCGCGCACTTCACCCTGGTGACGCCGTGGGGGAGCGGCGAGGTCCGGCTCAGCCTGCACGGGCTGCAACAGGTGCCCAACGCGCTCGCCGCGGCGAGCGCCGCGCTGTGGTGCGGCGTGCCCTTCGACGCCGTGCTCGCCGCGTCTGGCCGAGGCGACGGGGTCGCCCTTCCGGATGGAGGTGCATCGACCGGCCGGCGGACCGCTCCTGCTGGCCGACTGCTACAACGCCAACCCGGCATCGACCGAGGCGGCGCTGCGCACGCTCGGCCTGGTTCAGGCGGAGCGCAAGCTGGCGCTTCTCGGGCTCATGGCCGAACTCGGCGCGGCCACCGAAGCGGAGCATCTACGGGTGGCGTCGCTGGCCGAGGAGCTGGGCATCGAGGTCGTCGGCTACCAGACCGACCTCTACGGCGAGGCGCACGTCGACGACGTCGATGCCGCCGTCGCGCTGCTCGGGACCCTCGGTCCCGCCGAGGCGGTCCTGGTCAAGGGGAGCAGGGTGGCCCGGCTCGAGGACGTGGTGGAGCGCTTCGAGTACGGATCGGACTGACCGCGGCCGGGTCGTTGGTGCATCCGCCGCCGCGGAGCGTTGCGACCGCCCGGCGCCAGCGACCGGGAGTGTGCACGCTGCTCAGTCAGAAAGAATTCGTATGTGCGACGAGTTGAACTCGGCCGTCCGGTGGATCACGTCTTCATCCATGAGCCGGCCCTCGCCGGACACGATCCGGGGCATGCCGAGCGGCGTCGTGGACCGGCTCGTGGAGAGGTAGATGCGGATCCGTTCGGCCAACGCAGCCAGGCGTGCTGCGTCCTCTGAGCTCTCGCACGCTGTCGCTGTCGTCTCGAGCATCGCGGCAGACTCGTTGAGAAGGTCCATGCCCGTGTCGTAGACCCCGCTCATGTTCCGACGCCAGATGCTGTGGCCGAGTGGGACAGGGGAGTCCACGTGGCATTCGGGGTCATCGGGACTCTCGATCCTGTCGCCGGAAGCGGGGACGCTGCTGCCCTAGCTGAGCGATGACGAGAGTACACCCGGTGAAGCCGTTCGCAGCTTCGCCGGCGAGCTCGGGACAGTGTCGCTCAGCGCCAGCCAAGCTCCGGGGCGACGTCGCGGAGTACCGACTCGAGCACGTGGGCGCAGTAGTCGACCCCGAGCTGGTTGGGGATCGTCAGCAGCAGGGTGTCGGCGGCGGCGATCGCCTCGTCCTGGGCCAGTTGCTCGACGAGCGCCTCCGGTTCAGCCGCGTAGGTCTTGCCGAAGCGCGCCGTGCCGCCGTCGATGGACCCGACCTGGTCCTGCGAGTTCCCCTCGCGGCCGAAGTAGGTGCGGTCGAGGTCGCTGACGATCGGGAAGATGCTGCGGCTGACCGAGACACGGGGTTCGCGGGTGTGCCCGGCCTCGGCCCAGGCCTTCCGGAATCGCTCGATCTGTTCGGCCTGGAGCTGATGGAAGGGGACGCCGGTGTCCTCGCTGAGCAGCGTGGAGCTCATGAGGTTCATGCCCTGGTCGGCGGCCCACTCGGCCGTCTTCCGGGTGCCGGCGCCCCACCAGATCCGCTCGCGGAGACCGTCGGAATGCGGCTCCACCCGGAGCAGTCCCGGTGGGTTGGGAAACATCGGCCGCGGGTTCGGCTGGGCAAAGCCCTCGCCATCGAGGACGTCGAGGAAGATCCGAGTGTGCTCGCGAGCCATATCGGCCGCGTCGACGCCTTCGCCCGGTACGTAGCCGAAGTAGCGGTAACCGTCGATGACCTGCTCGGGCGAGCCACGGCTGATACCGAGCTGGAGGCGACCTCCCGAAATGAGATCAGCGGCACCGGCATCCTCCGCCATGTAGAGCGGGTTCTCGTAGCGCATGTCGATCACCGCGGTGCCGATCTCGATCGTGCTCGTCTTGGCGCCGATGGCTGCGAGCAACGGAAAGGGCGAGGCCAGCTGGTTGGCAAAGTGGTGCACCCTGACGTACGCCCCGTCGGCACCCAGCTCCTCGGCGGCCACTGCCAGGTCGATCGACTGCAGGAGGGCATCCGACGCCGACTTCGTCTGCGACTGTGCCGAGGGGGTCCAATGCCCGAACGAGAGAAACCCGATGCTCTTCATGACTTGTCCAACGCTTCACAGGCCGCCGTTGTTCCTCGCCGCGGTGTACCGGGGAGTCGACCTGATCCCGGGTCGCAGCAGAGCTTTTCCGGCGACGAACCGGGCCTAGGGTGAGCCCGAACGACATTCACCAGGCAGGGATCACGGTGGACCATGGACCAGGGAACCCGCGACGAGTTGCTCCATCGCCTCGCTCAGGTGGTTGGAGCGGTCACCACCTCGCACCCGGCGCGGGTCGCCATCGACGGTCCGCCCGCCGCCGGCAAGACCACGCTGGGCGACGAGCTCGCCACAGCCCTGCGCACCCAGGGGAGAGCGGTCATCCGCGCCTCAATCGAAGGCTTCCTCCTCCCGCGCGCCCAGCGGTACCGGCGCGGCGAGTACTCGCCCGAGGGCTGCTATGACGACAGCTTCGACTTCGAGGCTCTGCACAGGGTCCTGCTTGCTCCGCTGGGGCCGGGGGAGACCGGAGGTTCCAGCCGGCGGTGTACGACCGCTCCACGGACGACGCATTGTGCTTACCTGTCACGTGCGCACCCGCCGATGCCGTGCTCCTCTTTGACGGCGTCTTTCTCCTGCGCCCGGAACTGATTGCTCATTGGGACTTGCGCATCTTCTTAGCCGCCGGATTCGACGTGGCGCTCGACCGGGCCCGGTCTCGAGATGCTGCGGTCTTCGGAATCACCGGCGTCGAGCGACGTCACCGCGAGCGCTACGGACCTTCTCAACGGTTCTACTCTGACTCTGTCCGTCCGGCCGAGAACGCCGACATCGTCGTGTACAACGACGAGCCCCCGCGGCCGGCCTGGGAGGTCCGGAGGTCTGATTGAAGGTGAGGAGCTGATTCCACCGGTCGGAGAACCGGTCACTTGGAGCCGTCCGCGTGATCGCGAGCACGGCCGTTCCGGTCCACCTGCCCTCCTTCGCCACCCTGCGCTGAAGGCTCGCGAACTCGGACTTGCATGACCGATCGGTGAGCCCCGTTCCGAGTCGCCGAGACGACGCGCCGGTGCATTCGATCAGGAGGTGTACGGGGTCCCAAAGCACCGTCACCTGAGTCGGCACCGAACGTACTCCCCGCGGATTCGTCATCAGCATCTGAGGTCGTTTGCGCCGAAACCGCCCGCTGGCTGAAAGCCGACGAAATGGGGCAGTCGAGAGAGCTTCGCTACGCTCGGTCCATGCAGGCGTTCCGTACAGCTTCAATGGGGTGGCTCCGCACCTCGGTGGGTGTCGCCCTGATCGTCGCACCTGGCGCTCCGATGAGGCTCGCCGGCACCGACTCGCCGACAGGCACGGCCCTCCTTTTGATGAGGACGATCGGCATCCGAGATCTCGTCTTGGGCCTGGGGACGGTGACTGCTTCGCAGGGTCCCGATGAATCTGACGCACGCCGTTGGGTTCTGGCGACTTTGGCCAGCGACAGCCTCGACACGGTTGTGAGCCTGGCTGCAATGCGGGCGATTGGAAAACGAGACTCGTTGCTGGCCGCAGCGTTGGCGTTTGCCTTCGTCTGTGGAGATCTCAAAACGCTGCTCACCGCCTCCGAGCAAGCGGGTGACTTTCACGACACGCTCCCGCCGTCTCGCCCTTAGCTCGCCACGTTCGACGATGGCGCCTGCGCAATTCCGGGTCCGTTCGACCGAGGTGGAGAGGCCATTTTCCGGGTGACATGAAAAAATGAACCGTGCTTTGGCGACACTCGGTAGCCCTCTTGCTGGTCGGCTTCCTCATGGCCGCGGTCGCCGGGTCCGCCGCCCTTGGGGCCACTGCGTCTCCGTCCCCCCGGTCGGCCAAGGCGCAGTCCGAGCGATTTCGCTCTGCCATCGATCTGACGTTTGCGTCGCAGAGCTTGACCGCCCAGTTCGCCGGCCAACGCATCATTTACCAAGCGCCCGACCGGATTCGAGAAGTGGAGGCCGGCCCTGACACGACCGGATTCGGCTCGAGTCTCGTCGCCAGCGGGTCAGTGGAGCTGAGACGCGCATCGCGACAGCCTGATCTGCCGTGACCGAGAAACACGACATCCTTTGGCACTGCGCCTCGTTGGCGAGCAGCGAGCATGCATCCCTGCTCGAGGCGGGAAACCGGCACCGCTTGCGAGGGTTGGCCGTGCTGCCTCTCGAAAGTCAGCCGTGTCACGTGAGCTACGACGTATTCTGCAGCCAGGACTGGATCCCGATCTCGTGCAGCGTGACTGTGGCTCTTCCGAACGCGAAGCGCACGATCGAACTGGCACGTGATGGGGCCGGCTGCTGGGAGCACAACGGTGTCGCCGCTCCTCACCTTTTGAACTGCTCCGACGTCGATCTCGGGTGGACGCCTGCGACAAATGTGATTCCTGTCCGGAGATTGGATCTCGACGTCGGAGACACAGCCAGCATCCTCGCGGCATGGGTCCGATTTCCTGAATTGGACGTCATTGCCAACGAACAGCAGTACACCCGGGTGGCCCCCGACCGCTGGCGGTATCGATCGGGTGTTTACGACTTCGAGTTGCTCGTTGATGAGTCCTCCGGACTCGTCCTCGAGTACGGAGATGACTTGTGGACTGCGGTAGCTCGGAGTTGACGATTCTTTGAATCCACTTGCCTTGGTCTGCCCTACCGGGGTGCACCCAAGCGGTCAGTCCGAGGCGCAGGCCAGCCGAAACGTAAGGGCTTCGGCCTGGGGGACCAATCTGCCCGCATCAGTTGTAACTTTGTGGCGTGCCGCGCTTCCACCACGTAAACCTCGGCGTTCCGGTGGGTGGGGTAGAGGCTGAGGAGTCGTTTCTCGTCGAAGTTCTGGGCTACGAGAAGGTGGCGCCACCAACCAACCTCGCCGACCGTGCCCGCTGGTTCGAAGGTGAGGACGGCAAGCAAATCCACCTGAGCGTGGACCCAGACCACAAGCCGGCAGCAAGAGCTCACGTGGCCGTTGAGTTCGGGGACGAACTGGGCGGGCTGCGGCGCAGGTTGGAGCAGGCCGGACAGGAGTACTCGGTCTTTGATGGCGATGACGCGCGGATTGTGTTCTGCGCCGACCCGGCTGGTAATCGCTGGGAGCTGCGGGGCAGCCTCACCTGAGACCACGGGTGATGTGGGGCGTCACTCCTCCATCGACCAATGCGGTGTGCTGAGGTGGAAGATCTGTCACGGTCAGCCGCCAGTCTTCCGAGCGATGAGATATGCCTGCGGAACCTTCTCTGACGCGTCCGCCCGTCGGACGAGGCGAGCCTGGACGTGAAGGCCCACCGAAGCGAGGAGCTCTGTGATTTCGTTCGGGTCCATACGGTAAGCGTCGAGAGAAAGGGAGTGTCCGTAGGCCTGCTCGAGATGCACGTGCTCGTTCCCGACTTGGAATGCCAACGCCAGACATCCTGAATCAGAGAGGACTCGCGAGAACTCCCCAAATACGCCCTGCAGGAGAGTCGGCGGTGTGTGAATGATCGAGTACCAGGCGGTGATCCCTCCTAAGGACCCACCTTCGAGGGCAAGCGCCCGGATCGAACCCACGTGGAACCCGATCTCTGGATAAGCCGCCTTGGCCGTGACCACCATCTGAAAAGAGAGATCGACGCCGAACACGTTGAGACCTTGTTGCTGAAGAAACGAAGTCACGTGACCAGGTCCGCAACCGAGATCAGCGACCGATCCCAACGATCCTGCTTTGATCAGGTCAGCAAAGGCGAGGAGCATGGCTCGGTCGAACGGCTTGCGTGTGTGCGCTGACCTGAGCAGCTCGGCGTAGTCGGCGGCCACGACGTCGTAGGCCTTCCGAACAGCATCGTCCGTGTTCGACTCTGGCACTGCGGAGAAGCTAGCTGGAGGTTGTGCCATACCTTCGAAGTGCCGACGCGTTCCACGTGGTCCTGCGAGGGGGTTGCCCGATCATGCAACACGAGACTCTCCATTCGCGACGATCAAAGCCTCCCCGTCGTGCAATGTTCGAAAGCCCAGGCCTGATCGTCGAAGATAGTCCGCGGCTCTTTCGGCATCAGCGCTCTCGGGGTGATCCGACCGCCAGTGGGGAACTATTCGCCACGGGACAAGGCGGAGGGACTGTGGAGTGATGTCCGCGCGATACCCCGCGGGGATCCTTTCGGGATCGTCCATCAGATGGATGCCGTCGAGATCGGGGGCTGCGACGCAGGATCCTGCGCTGTATCCGCCGTAGACCAGGCGACCATCCGACAGTGGTCCACGTAGGGCCTCTCCCAATCTGGACTGGGTCATTGCCCGTGCCAGGACGAAGGAGTTCCCACCCACAACCCACAGGAACTGCAGATGGTTCAGGCGCTCGCGGAGGCCCTCCTGATCATCGAAGTACGAACGAAGATCCAGCTCCTCACACTCGAAGCCGAGGGTATTCAGGTCCTCCGTTTCCCGATCAGAGATACGCAGACGATCCGCAAACCCATCAAGGGCGTTGAAGATGATTCCCGCTCGCCCAGGTGTTTCAACCAATTCGGCCAGAGCGCTTCGATCGGCCCCGATGCGGTAGGAGCTGAGATAGAGCCTCACGGCTTTCACTCTCCCATTGAAGGACCCTTGACCCAAGCCTACGACCTGGGACACTCGACGCCGGGCCGATCAGACCGCCGAGTGTTGTCGGCTCGCCCATAATCTGGGCGCGTGACAAAGGGCGATGATGACGAATACGCCCGGTGGGCAAGGGCTGCTCCAAAGATGGCTGATTCTGACGCGGCCGAACTCGCCGCCTTGGCTCAGGGCGGCGATCCGGACGCCCACACACGGCTCTTGAACTCCCATCGTCGGATCGTGGCCAGGCTGGCCGATCGGTACGCACCAAGCGGCCTCTCCCTCGAGGAGCGAATCCGACTTGGAGAGCAGGGCCTCGGGGTGGCGATCGAGAAGTTCAACGTCGCAAAGGGATTCTCGTTCTCGACCTATGCCACGTGGTGGATTCGACAGGCCATCACCAGGGGTTTCGGTGGCAACGCAGGGGGAGCGCCGGTGCGTGAGCCCGTGTCGCCGGGTCCCACTCCTGGTTCCGCCTCAGCCGCTGTCTAGTCGTTTCGCTCCCTGCGATCTGGGGCGCATTATGTGAAACCGACCCGTTCTTGACTGTGACGTCGAGTGCGAAGTGATCAACTCTTCCTGCAGATCCCCACGGATCTGGCGAACTGGGACACCCAGGCGAACGTCCTGCTCCGGTGCGAGAATGAATGTGTGGCCTCGATGAAACGCTCGATAGCAATCGGATGCTTTTCGGTTCTCAGCGTTGCGTACTGTGCGACGGCGGCGTCGGCGTCTGCGTCTGCGCCGAACAGTGGGACGGGAATGACAACTCGGACGGGGACGGTAGGTCTAAGGGCCGCGGCAACGGCATGGTCCCACGCTTTCTTGACCGGGACGGTAGCGGACATCGTGGGCATGGAGGGGACGCAATGTCGCACGGGTCCGACGGTCAGCCCGAAAATCAAGGAGGAGTATCTCAAGGGAATGAGGGCGACGATGCAGAAGTACCTCGGACATCGTCTCAGCTCAATCCGTATCACCGGAATCCGGACCCGAAACGTCACGCCGAAGACCGGAGACGCCGAAGTGCGATACGCACTCCCTGCTTCAGCTGTCGGGAACGACAACTGGGTTACGTACGGCTACCAGAGCGGAAGGTGGAAGGTCACGAGCTGTCATGCCCCCATCGGAGGCGAATCTTCATCCGCCACGTCGTCCGCAATTGCGTCGGGCTAAAGCAGGGTGGTGCCAGAGTCCCGGGGAAGTGGGTATCCGAGACACGAGATCTAGCGGATTGTCGTAAATCAGGCGTCGGTCACATCGAGTTGATCGAGACGTAGGCGCAGATCACCCACCCATTCCGCCGGGCTCCTGCCATCAGGCAGCGGCACACCCGCTCGGCTGCGCCAGAGAGCGTCCCCCAGCGTTGTGCGGATGTGCCACGCCATCACGCGGGAGATGTCGAACGGCGCATCCGCGGAGGCGCGGTAGTGATCCGCCGTGGCGAGGAACAAATTCGTTGTTGGCCCTTGGGCGGGAAGGTAACGAAAGTCGTAGGCGGGATCGGCGCTACCGCTTTCGCCGTAGTCGAGAACTGCAGTCAGAGTCAGTGCCTCCGAGTCCCACACATGGTTGTAGCCATGGAAGTCGCCCTGCACGAAGACCGGCTCAACTGGGACGCTCAAGATGCCGTCGGCCCAGTCGCACCATCGGCTGACTTGATGGATCTGATCGGATCGGATCCACGGCGCAAGGTCCTCTCGAATCCTTCTCGTCGTGGCTTGCGGCCGCGGGGTTGGCAGTGGGCCAACCGCTCGACGTACATGGGCCAGGACTTCTGGGTTGTGCAGGTCCGCCAGGAAATGTGCCAGCTCCTTAGCAGTGTTCATGAGCTGCTGGACGTCCATTCTTCCGACAAGTTCGAAGGTCAGCGGTTCCCCAACGATCCACTCCGTGACGACCAACGCGGGATCGCCGGAGGCGGCCACGAGCTGAGGGATCCGGAGAGGAGTGGAGTGAGCGCCGAGTGCATCGAGGATGCGTGCTTCGTGCCACACCCTCTCCGCGGCCGGCTTGGACCAGGCGAACTTCACAAAGAATCGACTGTCGACGATGGCGGACCCGTGCCTCCATTGAGGGTCACTCTGTTCGAGCCAGGGTTGGAGATTTATGTGCCGGTTCGACAGCTCGGGAGCAACTTGTCGTAGGGCGTCCCTGACGGAGGATACGGATCGGTCGGAAAGCCAGGAGAGCGGCATTGTCCTCATAGTGACCTATCGAACCTTTCCGTGGGGCTCTTTTGGCCACCTAGCCGGAGCAGTCTCGTCGGAGGACTCGGATTGTTGGGGCTCGGCGTCGTGCTCGTCCCTGGCTTTGTCCTACATCTGAGCGACGGTTGACGAGCTTGGCCACCGTGGTGGGACACTCTCAGCGCTCGCATGCCAAGTACGGCTACGGACGCCCTTCGTATGTTTGCTCCCGATTGGCGTCGTTGTACATCTCAGAAACAATCAGCCATGTCCCGTCGCCTCGGCGTTGCAAGACCAGAAGGAATGATTGTCCCTCACTTCTATCTCCCCCTCCGCCCAACAGCTTCTGACCATCGACCTGGTCGGCCCGGGGAAGAGATCAGATCTCGCTGGCAGCAGCTTCGGGCGTCATGTCAACTCCGTTCGATGTCGTAGCGCCGGTAACTACCAGCAGGTGAAGGCTTCGTCCCGGCCCAGCGGTATCGGCTGTCCGGTCGGAATGATCACGGCGAACCGAAGGTCTCCACATACCAAGGCGTCTCGTGGTGATCCCGAGCGGCCGGGTCCCGTTGGTAGTTGGAGTCGAGTTTGCTCAAGACGGCATCAAGCGTGCGGTGATCTCTTTGGCTCAAGACTTTGATTCCATGACGGATCAGAAGCGCAGCGCAGACCCCTTGACCAGCTTGGTGGCGGCCTGCCGACCGCGGACCGTCATAGATCACTTGGGACCCGCAGGCAGCACTGATGTCCATAAGTAACGCCAGGCGAACATCGTTATCCTGTGCCACTTGCAGCATGGCTTCGGCGGCAGCAAGCATTTCAGCCGTCCAGTCCTCACCAGTATCGCTAAGGACTCGGGCTGTCCCGTCAAGAACGTCGAATCCGGTGCCCCCGGAGATGTCTGGCGTTGCACGAGGCGTTCCGAACGCGAAGTCCTCGGGACAAAAGGTGAGGACGTGGACATTTGGAAGCGCCAGCAGAAGGCTCGGGCGCGGGTAGGGAGCGCCGTAGGAAGAACCGTCCACGCCACAGGGCACGCCCGTGAGACAGGCACTGACCAAGATCGGGAGGGGATGCTCTCGAGTGAACATTGGCCATGTTGCGATTTCTTGCTCGCTCGGGAGATGGGATGGCCCAGTCACAGCACCATTCTGCCGAGCCTCTGGACCATCGTCTCGAAGTTGTCCCGCTGTTCCGGCGTACCCGGCAATTCTTTGTACTAGCCGAGCGAACGGAGCGCCTCGAAGATCGTTTCCTTGACGGACCTCCAATTGAGGTCGAGCGCCACCCGGACGGAGCCGCGCTCGCCGTGTGAGCGTCTATCGACGACCGTCATGCCGCGAGTCCAACGGCCATCCAATTCGCACCGGACCCAGTGCTCTTTGCACCCGAAGAGCTCAGGTTGCAACGTGGCCACGACCGCGACCGCATCGTGGGGAACCATCGAATCTCCCTGGTTGTGGAAGTGCGAGCAAGCTCGAGCAGCCAGCGCTGCCACTTCACCTAGTTCAGCCATCACGGCCAAGTCGTCCGGGGTCAACCGGATTTGACGCGTCGCATCGAGGGGAATCATGGAGAGCGGAACCTCGCTCGCAAGGACGAGGTCAGCGGCCTCGGGGTCGAGCCACGCGTTGAACTCCGCGGCTGGTGTCATGTTGCCTCCGTAGGCGACCGCACCGCCCGTCCAGACGATCTCGGTGATTGGGTTTCCGACGTTGAGTGCCTCGGCGACGAGAGTGAGTGCCCCTGTTACCAAGACGGCGCCCTCAATCATCGGTATCGGTTCCGGGTGGTCCTTCGAGAGGGAAACAGCCGGTAGATGCGATGCCATACCGCCCAGGCCATCGGACCCATGAAAAGGGTCTCCCGTGTCGGGATAAGGAGAAGCAAACCCGCTGTCGACACCCTTTCCCACGGGGCAGTCGACCCCGAGGAGTGCCATGGTTCCCCTCGCGTTCCGATATGCCAGATCGGACGAAACATTTCCGCCGGTCCCAATGACCGCTCTCGGCGGACTTCCCGCTCCGGTCATGACCAAGAGGCCGAGGAAGTCGTCGACGCCGGGATCGCAGACGACGGTCGGCCCCTTGCTCATCGTGCCATTGTGGTGCAGTTGGCCGCCTCTGCGGTAGGACTCGGCCCCAGCGGACGTGGCCAGACCGACTCCACGTCTTGTGTCGAATACATTGACCATGTGACGACGGTTCGACTGGCAACGCTCAACGATCTTCCCCAGATGGCCGTCGTCCAAATGCGGGCATTCGAGGACGACCCGTTGATTACATGGATGCTTCCTCCCGACGACTTTGAGCGACGGGCAACGCTGTTGTTCGACTGCATGATTCGCGCATCCCTGATCCACGAGAGCATCTACACGACCGATGATGGCGTCTGCACGGCGGTGTGGGCGCCCCCAGAGGCCTGGGCTTTTTCAGAGGAGCAGCTCGGGATCATGGCCGGACCATTCGCTGAGGCGGCCGGTGAGAGGGTCGATCGTGCCATGGGCGTCCTGATCGAGATGGCGGAAGTGCATCCGTCTGAACCCCACTGGTACCTCGAGGGTCTGGGCACACATCCTGACTGGCAGAGGCGCGGAATCGCCTCTGAGGTCTTGGCTCCGGTCTTGGGCATCTGCGACGCGGACGGGGTTCCCGCCTACCTCGAGACGCAGCGAGAGAGCAATGTTCCGTTTTATCGTCGGCACGGATTCGAGGTGATTGGTACGAAGCAACTCTCGAACGGCGCACCGAACATGTGGCTGATGTGGCGGGAATCGGGCTTGTAGCGCCACTCTTTGACGGCCGATGACTTACTGCGCACCTCTCGAGCGCGGTGACGCCGTGGCTCCCGACTCCGAATCCGCTCAACGAGAGCCTCGCCCTGGAGTCGATGCTTCAACGATGCATGAACGTGAAGTCCAATGCGTTGCCGACCCGCTGCGTGTGGACTTGCTCTATTGGTGCAAGGCCTATTCCGAGTCGGCGATATTTGTACATGTCGTACTGTTGCCTCGGCCGCCATCGCCAGAATGCCTTGTTATCGACCTTCACGTTGGAGAGAGAGAGCGGGTTGAAAGCAGAGACTTTGGCTGATCCGCACCCAAGGTTGGGCGGGGGAGGCGGCGCATTCGGGGGAATCGGCCCAGTCGTGGACGCCCAATCACACATGCCCGTGGAGACGGGCCCAGCGGGGGGATTTGTCGTCGGGCTCGAACACTCGGTGGATTGTCCGTTCGTGCTGTCGGACCCTCGCAGGTCGATGAGCCCCGTCGGTATCAGCCCGTCGAACACAAAGACTTGATCTTGTTCGGAAAAGCTGATCGAGTCGCCCGGAGCAACAGGGACGTTGTTGCATCCTTCGGACGTCCCATTTCCCGTATTGGCGTTCGTGAACATTTCAGCGATCAACGTGCCTGATGCGCAAGAGAGAGAGACCGCGGCGACCCCCGACTCGCCTGGCGCACCCTCCAGAGATTGAAAGATCTCATAGCCCGTGTCCTGGCTCGCGAGGCAAGTTATCGTCGGCACGACGAAACTCACCCGCGCCGATTCGGTGTAGAACTTCCCACCCCCTATAGCTTTCGTATGCATAAGCGGGGGGTTGGTGACAGCGCCAGCAAAGTACGGCGACTGTTGGACTGTTGCGGCGGTCGCGGGCGTGCCTAGCGCGACTTGGGTGACCCAGATGGTGATCGAACCGAGCATGCTTGACGCAGCGACAATGGCCAATCCTCGTCGGTGCCAGGTACCGTGCTTCGCCATGGCGTCCACCTCCCCTGAGCCGCCAGAGGGTTCGGATCCAACCTCACGAACCAACGGCTCGTACCGCCAAAGATACCTTTCGATGGGACATGGCGCTCGTGTCGACGGGAACAGGATCACGTAGGCCCGGTCTCACTGGAATTACGTCCTGTCCGCACCCTGACGCCCGGTCACCGGTCCGGAGTAGAGGGAGGTCGACCGCCCGACATCGAGCTGGTTCTTGGATGAGCGGCGGCGTTCTCTCCCGGAAATGGTCTGTCTCGAAACCAGTCAGCTAATTCAATTGACATCGAGAGTTCGAGTATCGCTCCCGTTCGAATCCGATGACTCCAGCGACGTCACCCGGGGATTCATTCTCCACGATTCCGGTCTCGGAAGCTGAGTTCGTCGCTGCAGTCCTCGTGGAGTCGGGCACCGTCGGTCGATCCCTGGCAGCATGGTTTGGGTGCAGCACCCGCATCACGACTTCGATGCCGTCTATGAATCTGAAACTCCACCCGCTTGGGATATCGGGCGTCCTCAGCCAGCCTTCGAGCGCCTCGCCAGGGAGGACGATTTCGCCGGGCGTGTGCTCGATGCCGGATGTGGTACCGGCGAGCATGCCCTTTTGGCCGCAGTGCTCGGGCACGAAGTGTTGGGAATCGACCTCTCTACAAGGGCGATCGATTTGGCCGTCACCAAGGCGACCGACCGGGGCGTCGAGGCGCGATTCCTGGTGGCCGACGCTCTCTGCCTCGCTGATCTGGGCGAGCAGTTTGACACGGTGCTCGACTGCGGACTCTTCCACGTACTCGATGACAATGAGCGTGAGCGTTACGTCGAGAGTTTGGCGGCAGCGGTTGTTCCGGGTGGTCGCTATCGCATGCTGTGCTTTAGCGAGCGCCAACCAGGGGATTGGGGACCGCGCCGAGTGACTCAGGGCGAGATTCTGGCTGCTTTTTCCGAGGGATGGGAGGTCGTGTCGATCGATCCCACCGTCATCGACCTCACCTGGGACCCCGCCGGAGCTTGCGCATGGAAGGTAGCGGTGACACGCGACTGAGGGTCGAGATGATGACTCCTTCGACTCGCCAGATCCTCTTCCCTGAAAGAGGCTGCAGCTCGCCGCCGGCGGGGTCTCGACCGGCCGCATGCCGATCTACACCTCTCGAGCAGTAGCTCTCAGCTCGATCGACCGAACAAGGAACTCTCGACGATGTAGAAGACCGTGATGATTCCAAAGCCGACGACGCTCGCTATCGGACTTACCAGAGCGATCAGTGTCGCCCCGAGGTAGATGAACGGACCAGGGACATAGCTACGAGAGATGCCACTCACAACTCTCGGGTCAGCATCCGTTCTAAGGAGACGATGACCCAACGATGCATAGAACCAAAGAAGGTTGAAGAACGCGGCGGTAATCGTCAGCGTCGCTCCATAGGCGAGGGCGGCCGGTTCGAGGTCGCTCCCACGTAGGTGGGAGGCAATCAGGCTCGTCGGAAACGGTATGAAGGCGACCAGCATTAGGAACGCGACATTGATAAGCAGGAACAAGCGATCCACTCTCCGGATCTGAGTAAAGACAGTGTGGTGATTGATCCAGATGATGCCAATCGTGAGGAAGCTCACGGCGTAGGCCACGTAACTGGGCCAGCTATGACGTAGCTGGGCTCCCAGCTCACCGGGGCCGGCGCGCACGTCCAAGATCAGGAGGGTCGCCGCAATGGCAAAGACTCCGTCGCTGAACGTCTCGAGCCTCGAGGAGGAGACGGTCGATGTCGCGGACGGGCTCTCGGAGGTAGACATGTACGAACTCAAACTCTATGTGCGCGCCGCGGCCGTCGCGCTCGCCAAATGAACACGATCTGATCCCAGTGGCAAGCGATCCCAAAGGTCCCCCAAGGGCCGTTCGAAGCTTGCTTGCTTCTACAAACCGAGCGACCTGGCCCGAGTGGGAGGCCAAACGCATTGCCGGTTTGCAAGATGCCCAGAGCGATGGTCGAGGCAACGGCCGAAGCGGGAGGCAAAACAGTGCGTGCTGCTTGCGAGCGATCCTCGGCACGACCGACGTTCCCTGTGCGAGCTGGGTCTATTCGTCGAGCGACGGTCGATCGGACGACCTGATCACCATAGTGGCGGTCTTGGCGATTGGCATCACCGTGATCGTGATATGGCGCAGATCCCGAGTTCCTCCTTCGTAAGCCGTTTCGTCGGCAGCCGACGGGCAGTCAGGTCGAGATCCGGTCGGGAGGCAGGGGAACCGAGAACTCCATCTCGTCCCAGTGCACGATCAGCCGCATCGCTTCTGATGGGACTCCCGGCGTGAAGTCCTGGTGTCCCCGCCGCTCGTTGCCGCCGCCACCCGAGCCACCACCGGTCCCCCTGTACTCCGTACCTGCGTCATCGGTGAGGGTGAGCGATCGCCTCCGCATCTGCAGCTGTTGGATGAGCTTGCCCCGGAGGATCTTCTTGAAGTCATCAGAGAGGCCGTCGAGATCGGGCTCCTGTTCAGCCAACTCGGGGGCAAATAGCAGCTCTGGATCCGGCAGCGGGGCAAGTCTCCAGTTGACCGAGACCTTGTCGCTATAGAGCTCTACCCCGAGGATCTGAATCCGACCGCCGTAGGACAAGGGGCGGTCGGGCTCCTTCGCGGGGACCAGCCCGAGGAACTTGGAAGCTGGCGGCGGATCGGCCGGGCGCGAAAGATGGTGCGAACCCTTCCCTCGAAAGTTCATGATCCACGCCCCCGAGCCCGGAGGGAGCGGTTCGAGTGGCTTCTCTCCGACGACCACCAGCATGCGGTTGGTCCAGTCAGTCATCTCCTCGTCGTTGATCGCACCGACACCCTTCAGGGCGCTGAGCGCAGCGTGGAAGGTCACCAACGTCCTTGCTTTCTGCTCATCGGGATCGACCGCGGGAACCGGCGTTCCGATCCGGGCCCCGGCCAGGAGCTCTGAGAGATGTGCCTGCGCGAAGGGATCCATACTCGCTCTCTTGTCAGAGAGTACTTCGCATGCGTGTTCCAACCATGGCCGAACGGGGCGTCCCCAAAAGGGTGCAAACGACCTCCGAGCGCAACAGGAGTCGATGAGATACTGGCCGACCCAGCGTTGGACGCCGAGCCCGGAACGGCAGTCGCGTCAGTTCGCTTGGGTCGCGGCGAAGAGTGACGTGAACATCTCGGTCATTTCCGGCAGCTGATAGTGGGCCTGCAGCCCGCTCGGATTGGGCAGCAGCCAGAGAAGCGAACCGCCAAGCAGTTCGGGTTGGCGACCGATGGCGGCTTCCGGTCGCCGAAATGCGGTCCGATAGGCCTGCAAGCCGAGCACGGCGACGCAGCGGGGCCGGAGCATCGCCACCTTGGTCTCGAGATCCGTCGCGCCGTCACGCAGCTCGGCGACACCGAGTTCGCTCGCGGCGGCAGTGGGCCGCCCGACCAGGTTCGTGATGCCAACACCGAGGCCGGGGAGCACGTGCTGCTCGGCGGGCAAGAGAACGGACTCGGTGAATCCGCCAGCCGCGAGTAGTTTCCAGAACCGGTTTCCGGGCCGGGCGAAATGCAGGCCGAGCTGAGCCGAGAGCGTCCCGGGATTGATCCCGCAGAAGAGCACGCGAAGGTGTGGACCAACCAGATCGGGGAGAGCCTGCTTCACAAAGCGAGAACATACGCTCCGCATGGGGATGTGAGTTTCGGGTTCCCGGCCAGCCCAAACCTATCCCACCCGGTGGTGCACGGCGCGACGAGGGCTGGTGAACATCCTCCGGCTGAGCGTTCCGAAGAGTTCTTCTGTGCGGGGAGACGGCGAACTTCCCGGATCGAGGGCGTCGACCCGGCGTTGGCACTCGCGCCATTCCAGGCGAAGCCGGTCTGCGTCGCCCTCGGCCGCCGCCACCTCCATGGCGGCACGGGAGAGAGCTTCGCTGTAGGGCTCGACCAGACGGGCCTGCTCCAAGCCCCAATGGGCCAGCTCGAACAGGCCGGCCTCCACTGCCAACGTGGCCATGGAGCAGGCGGCGGTAACGAGCACCGCGGCGATGCGACCGCCATGACCTTCGGTCTCCCACCAGGCGTACCCCGAGAGCGCGTTGGCCAAGGGTTCACCCTCGACCAGGCTGAGTGCGGCCCGATAGTGCGCAATGGCAAGGTCTCGGTCGTCGATGGGTCTTCGCCGCGGCCACGAAGGCGATCGCCCGCTGCACGTCGACCGTCACCTCCGGCGACAACTGGTACATCCCGGCCCGCGTTCCCGTCGGGAAGAGCGGTGTCCCCTCGGCGTCGGTGCCGAGCGCCTTGCGGGCCGCATGCGCGACGTTGAACAAGCGTCTTGGATGCGGCGTCGGCGTCGGTCGACCCCAGGACCCGGGTGCGCAGCCGATCGCTGGTGACCACGTCGGGCGAGTGCAGGGCGAGGTACGCCACGAGCTCGACGGCCCGGCGCGCCCGGTTCGGGGGAAGCGGTTCCCGCAGCCCGTCGAGGCGCGGCGTCATGGTCAGCAGACGCACGTCGACCGGTCCGGGGGCGATGACGTCGTCGTCGGGCCGTATCTCGGCCCGCGGTCACCGTTCTCGTCGCCCTCGTTCGTGCTCGAAGCCGGGTGGCAGTCGATCGGGGTGCAGAGCTCGGCCACGTCCTCCTCCACTGCCGGCCGAGAGGAGGTGGGGGCGGACCACCCGGCCGAGGGGATGGAGTGATGCGCCGTGACGGTCGACCAGGACGGTGAGGTCGCTTGCCACCGCGGTCTCGGTCGTCAGGACCGCCGCCGCCGGCGGCGACCCCTTCGGCGAGCTGGTCGGGTCGCCCGAGGAAGAGCCGGTGGCCGGGGCGGGATCGACGAGGCGGGGGTCGTCGGGGTCGTCGGTGACCACGAGCATGTCGGACCATTCCCACGATTCGACGGCGGCCCGAGCTGCCCGCCGGAGGTCCAGCGCCGCTTCGCCAAGCACCGGGATCACGTCGCCAGGGCCGGGAGCGAGGAGCCAGGTCCCCTCGTCGTCGTCGCCGACGGGGAAGGCGAGGGGGACGTAGGGGTCGCAGAGATCGATCGGCGCTCTCGAGGTCGTCGTGGTCCACGTGCCAGGCGTGGTCGTCGTCACGGGCGCGGAACGGTTCGCGGTGGCCCGTCGTCGGGTGTGGCGAGGTGGAACGTGACGCCGGTCGGTCCGACCTGGACCAGACGGACCGTCGGACCGGGCCGACCGCTCTCGAGCACGGCACAGCCCGAGCAACCGGTTGGCCGTCTCGAACGCCTTCAGCGCCGGCACGCCGTCGAAACGCTGGAGCAGGGTGGCGGTGTCGACCGCACGCTCCGAGAGTAGGAGCGAGGAATCGAGCGGATCGTCGAAGGGAGCGGTGCGGAAGCGACGCCGTGAGCGGCGGGCCAGGGCGGCGCAGGTCAACGAGCCGATGCCGAGAACGAGGAGTTCGGGCAGATGGTCGGGACGACCGCGCGGGCTCTGGGTGCGACCCGCGCCGGTGCGTGGGTCGGTGTGCGCTCGGCGTCGCGGGGAAGTCGGAGCCGCCATCCCTCGCGCAGGTGGTCGGGATCGACGAGTCGCTCCGTCGGCGAAACCGGACGCGCCGCGGTTGAGCGCAGCAAGGGCGGTCCACTGGGCGCCGTCGCCGAGCTGTGCCTGGGCGATGCTCCAGAGGCTGTCGCCCCGGCGCACCGACATACGAGGCGCTCGCCGCCTGGCGCGATGCGGTCCTGCCGTGGTCGACCTGACCCGCCGAGCGTCGGTGCGGCGGCACGTGCACCTCGGGAGCAACCGCCCCCGCCACCGACGAGACGGCGACAGGCGCACCCACCGAGGTCAGGGCGAGCACGCCCAGGGCGATGCGTCCGGCCAGCCAGTCCGTCAACGAGCTCGGCCGCGGCCCGGCCTCGCCGCGACGCACCCGGTCCACCACCGATCGCAGCAACTGGGCGCAACAGGCGGCCCAGGCGATCCACGCGGCCAGCGTCAGCACGCACAGCGCGTCACGGGCCAGAGGAGACCAGTCGTGCCCCACCCCTCCCGAGAGCGGGTTGCCGACGGCGAACACGAGGACCGCGGGCACGGCGGTAAAGGCCAGGAGCGCGGCGGCGAGTGCGCCGGCGATATCGGCGGCGCGTTTGGCCAACGGTTCTGGCGCATCGCTCAGCCATCGGCCGGCCCGGTCGTGACGGTGTAGGTCAGCGAGGTCGACTCGGAGGAGGGCTCGCTCACCGTGGCTTGGCAGCCCGCTGGCGTCGGGCACCGACGCATCCATGGCCGTCGTGCCGCCGACCGTCTGGCTGCCGCCGGGACAGGTCAGCGTCATGGTGAGGTAGACGGGAGCCGACCACAGCACCGAGACCTCGGTGGGTCCGGTGCCGTTCACGTCGTAGACGCCCGACGTCGTGCAGCGGCGGGTCGAAGTAGCCCTCCGTCTGCGCTGCGATCGGCCGGCAGGGCGGCCGGCGCCGCGGTCGTCGTGGTCGTGGACGGGGGCGGGCGGGCTCGTCGTCGTGGTCGTTGTCGTCGATGGAGCAGCACGCATCCTCCAGCCGCGTGCGCGTCGAAGGCCGGTGTCTTGTCGGCGAGCGAGGCGGAGACGCGAAGGCGAGGTGGATGTGGTCGTCGTCGTGGTCGTCGGCGTCCTGGTCCTCGGGGTATCCGATCGCACCGGTGGTGTCGCGGGGTTCGTGACGCGAACTCGTGCGTACTCGCCGCCGTCTGGACGCGGAGCGGACGACCGCTGTCACCTTGATCCGACGTTTCCACCAACAGTGCAATGAGCGCGAGCGAGACGGCGAGGATCACCCACCAGTTGGGTCGTCCTCGCGTCCGCCGGCCTTGCTTCTCGTCGGTTGTTTGGCGCCCAGCACTCGCCACCGGCACACCATACGCACGCGTCATTCCGTTCGCATCAGCCGGCCGACGCGCACAGCCGACGTTGACCGCGGTCGCGTCGCGTGTAGAGCGCGCGCCGCTCTCGCCCGCTCGTCGTCGGCGAGTTCGGCAATGGTGTAGCCGAGGACGTGTTGCGCGTAGAGGAGCTGGACCTCTTCGTGATCCATTCCTTCCGAGTGCAAGTTGATGAGGATGCGCGCCAGCTCTTCGAGGTCGGTCTCGTTTCGCACGTCGCGGTCGTAGTCGGCAGATTCGAGTGGCAGCAGGCGACTGCTCAACTCCTTGCTGCGCAACAGGTGGCGCCGGAGCCGGCAGCGGATGGCCGAGAGCAGGTCGAGCACTGCATAGGCGCGGTCCTGGCCGGCCCATTCCTGCACCACCAGCCACGTCGTCGAGATCAGCTCGGCGAAGAACTCGTCGCCGTCGCACCACTCGCCGCCGACGCCCCATTGGAGGACGGAGGCCACCGAGATGAGCCCGGGGATGAGCGCCTGGACGAGCATGCGCCCGATGAAGGGGTCGGACCCCGCCTCGCGCAGCAGGACCCGGATCAGCCCGGCCGCGTCTTCGCGCTGGCGGCGGCCCGAGGCCCGGCGCATGTGCTCGACGACGGTCGACCGGCGTTGGACACGGCGCCGGATGTCGCGGCGTGCCCAAGCACCAGTCGGCCAGGGCGGGATCGCGCCGGGCGACGCTGGTCAACGCGCGGACGGCGCCGGGGGAGCGGCCGATCGATTGCCATTCGGCGTTCAGGTGGTCGATGAGGTCGGTGTGGTGCGGAGCTGGTGAGGACATGGCCCTCACGGTCGCGACGGGTGCTCCCCCGATGGCTCCCCCACGGCAGAGAGCGGGCGAACATTCGCGATATCCCAGCTCGGCGATAGTGTGCCCCCGATGGACATCGACGAGTTCTACGAAGCCGACCCCCGCCGCCGAGCCTCAGCCGAGCTCGAGTTGGGCTCCGAGTGGCTCGACAAGGACGGGGTCCGGCACGAGCTGAACTACGTGGAGGACACGGGCGAGCTCTATGCGCTGCGCGAGCCGGCGCCGCACGTCACCGAGGACCCCTTCGGCGGTCTCTTCGTCAAGGCGCCGCCCGGCTACGAGAAGAAGATGACGGTCCACGTCATCGCCAACATCGCGACCAAGGACGAGCTGCACACGATCCTCGAAGGCTGGCAGCAGCACATGAGCGCGGCCGACGGTCCGCAATGGCTGGGCGACCGGCTCCGGGCGGCCGGGGTCGCCGTCGGCCCGCCTGGGGATGCCATCGTGGACGACGGGCCCGACACCCGGGCCTGACCCGCGGCGATCGGAGGAGCCTGCCGGCGAGCTCAGGCCGGCGGCTCCAGGTCGAGCAGGGTGGCCAGGTACTGGGTGGCGATGTTGTTCGACCGCATGTCGGCCTCGGCCGGGAGGATCTTGCTCTCGAGCAGGAGGTCCGAGAGTCGCAGCATGACGACGGCGAAGCGGAAGCCCGAGAAGATCTCGTAGAAGAAGAGGTCCCGCATCGGCCGGCCCATGGACTCCGAGTAGCGCTCGATCGTCTCCTCGTGCGACGGGAAGCCGGCCGGGCGGGGCACGCCGAGGGGATCGGTGAACTGGCGGTCGAAATAGAGGAACCACCCGAGGTCCATCTCGGGCTGGCCCAGTGAGGCCATCTCCCAGTCCAGGACGGCAGCGGCCTCGAAGTCGTCCCAGATGATGTTGCCGATGCGGCTGTCGCCCCAGCTGAGCACCACCTCACCCTGCTCGTCCGGCTGGTTGGCGACCAGCCAGTCCCAGGTCGACTCGACGACCGGCACGTGCAGCCCCTTGGCCGACCAGTCCAGGTAGTCGCGGTAGTAGGACATCTGCTGCACGATGCCGGGCTTGCCCCGGGCCGGCATGTCGAGCCAGTCCAGCCCGGCCGCGCGCCAGTCCGTCTTGTGCACCGCGGCCAGGGCGTCGATCCCGCTCCACCACAGGCGCTCCTGTTCCTCGGGCGTGGCCTCGATCACCCAGCCCTCCATCGTGTAGGGGATGTTGTCCGGCGGCACCAGTCCCTCGACGTGCTCCATGGTGAAGAAGGGCACGCCCAGGTATTGCGGGTCCGTCTCGTAGTGGCCCAGCGGGGGCAGCGGGACCGACGATCCGCGTCGGCCAGCGCCTTCATGACCCGGTACTGGGTCGAGAACTCCGCGTCCATGAAGAGGAGGTGCTTGGTCGGGGCGACCCGGACGACCAGGCGGCGCTCCTCGCCGTCGGGGGTGCGGGTGCGGCAGAGGATGGTCTCGTTGGAGAAGCCGTTGGAGGCCGGCGCCTGGACGTCGAAGACCTCCGGCCCCGCTCCCTCGTCGGTCTTGGTCGAGAGCCACCGGGTCAGGATGTCGGCAACCTCGTCGGGGTCTCGCTGGTCGATGTCGGGCACGGGGCGGCAATTTACCGAGCGCCGGTGCCAACCGGGGTCGCCGTGACTGCCCGGAGGTAGCGTCCGGGGCTGTGCTGATCGTGATCGACCTGTCCGAATCCCGGGTCCACCTGCATGATCCCGACGACTTCGGTCGCTTCTCGGTGGCCGTCGAAGGCGGCGGTGACCGGAGCGACCTGGCCCGGGTGGTGGACCAGTCGGGCCTGGGCCGGCTCAAGGAGGACGGCCAGCACGTCGTGGTCGACCCGGTCGCCCTGCGGGCCCTGGCCGGAGCGGCCGCCACCGACGAGTGGGACGAGGGCTTCGCCGGGATGTGCGCGTATGCCGCCGGGAAGGGCTGGGTGGAGGACGACGGCGTCGTCGCCCACATCGAGCCACGCGACGAGACGGCCTGACCCGCCCTCGGGACGCCGCGCCACGGGAGGTGGCAGGCCACCGGGTCGGAGCGATGCCAATCGGACAGGGTGTCCGACGCGGCGCTAGCCTGGTGGTGCCGCCCGACTTCCGGCGGTGGGGGCGGCGGCCCTCCGAGTTCCTGGGAGGGACGCATGGCGACGATTCGGGACTACGACCGCTTGTACATCGGCGGCGACTGGGTGGCCCCGGAGGGCACCGACACCATTGAGGTGATCTCGCCGTCGACCGAGGAGGTCGTGGGCCGGGTGCCCGAGGGCACCGAGGCCGACATCGACAAGGCGGTGGCCGCGGCCCGCACCGCGTTCGACCACGGGCCTTGGCCCCGCATGACGCCCGGCCGAGCGGGGCGAGATCCTGCGCAAGGTGGGGGCTCAGATCGCGGCCGAGATGGGCGACCTGGCCGCCATCATCACGGGGGAGATGGGCTCGCCCATCACCTTCTCGGGCATGGGCCAGGTGCTCGCCCCGATGATGATCTTCAACTACTACGCCGACCTGGCCGACACCTTCGCCTTCGACGAGGTGCGCACCGGCCTGCTCAACCCGCAGGTGCTGGTGACCAAGGAGCCCGTCGGCGTCGTCGGGGCCATCGCCCCGTGGAACGTGCCGCTCTTCATCGCCGCGGCCAAGCTGGCCCCCTCGCTGGTGGCCGGCTGCACCGTCGTCTACAAGCCCGCGCCCGAGACGCCCTTCGACGCCTTCCGGCTGGCCGAGATCTTCGAGGAGAACGGACTGCCCAAGGGCGTGCTCTCCGTGATCCCCGCCGGCCGCGAGGTATCCGAGCACCTGGTGACGCACCCCGGCGTCGACAAGATCTCCTTCACCGGCTCGGGGGTCGGGGGCAAGCGCATCGGCGGGCTCTGCGGCGAGCGCCTCAAGCGCTGCACCCTCGAGCTCGGCGGCAAGTCGGCCGCCATCATCCTCGACGACGCCGACCTGGCGACGACGATCCCGACCCTGCTGCCCAACGCCATCATGAACAACGGGCAGGCCTGCATCGCGCAGACGCGCATCCTGGCGCCCCGGGCCCGCTACGCCGAGGTGGTCGACGCGGTCGTCTCCGGCGTGGCCGCCATGAAGGTGGGCGACCCGATGGACCCGGCGACCGAGGTCGGCCCCGTGGTGGCCGAGCGGCAGCGGAGCCGGATCCTGGGGTATCTCGACAGCGGTCGTGAGGAGGGTGCGACGGTTGCGCTCGGCGGCGGGCGACCCACGGGGAGCGACTTCGCCAAGGGCTGGTACGTGGAGCCGACGGTGTTCTCCGACGTCGACAACAAAATGAAGATCGCCCAGGAGGAGATCTTCGGGCCGGTGCTCGTCGTCATCCCCTACGACGGTGACGAGAACGCCGTCGACATCGCCAACGACTCGAACTACGGGCTGTGCGGCTCCGTGTGGACGGCCGACAACGACCGCGGCCTCGGCGTGGCCCGCCAGGTGCGCACCGGCACCTACATGCTCAACGCGCCCGTGCCCATCGACTTCTCGACGCCCTTCGGCGGTTACAAGGAGTCGGGTATCGGGCGCGAGTTCGGGCCCGAAGGCCTCGAGTCCTTCCTGGAGAAGAAGTCCATCGCCCTGCCGGCCGACTACACGCCGGGAGCGGGGGCATGAGCGCCTGACGGCAGGCTCTCGGGCAGCGAGGGCGACACGGTGGAAGCGGCGGGGCTTCCGTGAGCACGGCAGAAGCGCGGCGTCATGGTTCGCGCCCGGCGGCGGGGCCGCGGCGCCTGCTCGTGACGAACTGGCCCATGTGGGTGGTCGGGTTCACCCTGTTCATCGACGGGATGGACCAGTACATCGTCCGCGGCAGCAGCGACCAGATCAAGACCGCGTTCGGCGTGGGCGACACCGCGATCGGCGTGCTCTTCTCGGCCTTCATCCTTGTCAACGGCATCGTCACCCTGCCCGCCGGGTACCTGGCCGACCGCTGGAACCGCACCCGGGCCATGGCCGTCACCATCGTGGCCTGGTCGATCATCAGCGCGCTGGGCGGACTCGTGCCGACGGCGGCCTTCGGCTTGCTCGTGGTCATCCGGGCCTCGCTCGGCTTCGGCCAGGCGGTGACCGACCCCTCGGGGAGCAGCGTCATCGCCGACTACTACGGGACCGAGCGGCGGGGCCAGGCCTTTTCGATCCAGCAATGCCTGAGCTACGTCGGGCTGGGCATGGGGCTGGCCATCGGAGGCGCCATCGGACCCCTCTTCGATGGCCACGGCTGGCGTGTCGCCTTCTTCGTCTCCCTCTTCCCCGGCCTGCTGGTGGCCTACTTCTGCTGGCGCCTCCCCGAGCCGAGCCGGGGCACGGCCGACCGGGCCCACGTGACGCACAGCGACGAGATGGAGCTGGCCGCGGACGACGGCCCGCCGCTCTTCCCGCACGGCGTCGGGCGTTTCGTGGGCGACATGGCGCGCGGGCTGCGCACGGACTGCGCCACCATTCTGCGCATCCCGACCATGCGCTACGCGCTGGTCGGCGTGTCCACCGTGGGCTTCGTCGTCACCGCGGTGGCCACCTGGATGCCGAACTTCTACCAGAACCAGCTGCACCTCTCGCAGCAGGCGTCCAACGGCACGTTCGGCGCGCTGGCCATCCTGGGCGGCATCCCGGGCACCCTCATCGGCGGGCGCATCGCGGACCGTTGGGTCACCCGCTTCCTCGGGGCACGGGTGGTGATCCCGGCCATCTGCATCATGCTGAGCGCGGCGCTGTTCATGGTGTCGTTCATCCCCCTGCCCTTCTCCGCCGTGTTCGTCGTTCAGCTGCTCGGTTTCCTGGCCGCCACGGCCTGCGTGCCGGCCCTGCGCGCCGGCCTGTCCGACGCCGCCCCGGCCCACGTGCGCGGCGCCGGCTTCGGGGCCTTCAACTTGGCCTCGGTCGTCTTCGGCTCGGCGGCGGCGCCCATCGTCACCTCGGCCATCGCCAGCCAGTTCGGCAACAACTACCGCACGGCCTTCCTCCTCATCCTCCCGATCGCATTCCTCGGGGCGGCCTGCCTCCTGCTGGCCCGGCGCCACATCGAGGTCGACGCGGCCAAGGTCTTCGAGGCCGTGGTGCGGGCCATGGCAGCCGAGCAGGCCGAGGAGCTAGCCCGGACTCAGGAAGACGCGCCAGCGCCGGCACCCGACGGCGGCGACAGCGGCGAGACGTAGCCCGAGAGCGGCGCGCCCTTGCCCTTCACGTCGGCGTAGGCCTGGTTGTCGCCCACCTCGACCACGCTGAAGCCGGTGTGGTCGCCGTCCCCGTTGATGACGTCGGGCGACGGCGTCGTTGCCCGTCGCCGCGATGACGACGGCGACGTGCACGGCGGTCACCGCCGAGGTGTCGAGGCCGTAGACGGCGACGTCGCCGGGCTGGGGCGTGTAGCCCGAGCCGACGGGGTGCCAGGTGCCGTGGTCGCTGCCCCAGACGTAGAAGCTGGCCGAGTTGCCGTTGAGGTAACCCGGGGCGAGCTGGTAGTCCACCACGGCCCCCGCCTGCTTCCAGGTCCAGGCCGCGAAGTCGGCGCACCACTCCTCGTCGAGGTTGGCGTTGCCGCAATCGTCCACACCGGCGTTCCAGTAGGCGCTGAACTTGTTGCAATAGGTGTCGGAGGGGTCGGTGGTGTAGCCGACCTGGCTCTGCGCGGCGGCCACGATGCGGGCCCGCAACGGGCTGAGGGCCGGGCCGCGCGAGAGGGCGTAGGCCGCCACTCCGGCGGCCACCACCACCAGGACCAGGACGAATGCGCCCAGGCGGCGCCGGCGCGCCCGCGGTGCGGGTCGGGGCAGGGGGGCGGCGAGGGGCCGGGTGGTGGTCCGGCCCGCTGAACTGGCCACCAGGCGGGTCGGGGGGCGGGTCGTGCTCAGGGGAGCCCAGGGTAGTGAGCCACTCGTGCCCGGGGGCGGCACCCCGCATCTGCGAGAATGGCTCCTCGTCGAGCGCGCCTCGAGCGCTGCCCGGCCCCGACCACCACCGAACGCTGGAGGAGTGCGCGCGATGCAGGACGACGAGAGCGAGATTTCGCACACTCGTCTGGCCTACCTCCCAGCGCTCGACGGCGTGCGGGCCGCGGCGGTGGTGGCGGTGATGATGTTCCACGGCGGCATCTCGTTCATGAACGGCGGCTTCATGGGCGTCGACGCGTTCTTCGTCCTCTCGGGGTTCCTGATCACGTCGCTCCTGGTGGGGGAGTGGCGCCAGAGCCTGACTATCAAGCTGGCGTCGTTCTGGGCCCGCCGGGCCCGCCGCCTGTTGCCGGCGCTGCTGCTGATGCTGCTCTTCGTCGCGTTCTTCGCCTCGGTGATCGTGCCCGAGGGCACGTACGGCGCGCTGCGGCTCGATGCGCTCTCGACCCTGCTCTACGTGAGCAACTGGCACTTCATCCTGGTCGGGTCGAACTACTTCAACGAGACGGCCTCGGCCTCGCCGCTGATCCACACCTGGTCGCTCGCGGTGGAGGAGCAGTTCTATCTGATCTGGCCGCTGGTCGTGCTGGCCGTGCTGCACTTCACCAAGAGCCTCAAGGTGCTCCTCGGCGTGTGCGTCGCGGCCGGCGTGGCCTCGGCGATCGAGATGTCCGTGCTCTACGACCCCGACCAACGTCAACCGGGTCTACCTCGGCACCGACACCCGCGCCCAGTGCCTCTTCATCGGCTGCGCCCTGGCCGTGGCGCTGGTCATCATCACCCAGCGCCACCACGAGGAGGGTCGGCTGGCCGCCGGGCAGCTGTGGCGCCCGGAGTCGGAGCTGGGCCGTGCCGTCTGCGCCGTGGCCGGCATCGTCGGCGCGGCCGGGGCGATCCTCATCTGGGTCCTGACCGACGAGACCTCGTCCTTCCCCTATTCGGGCGGCTTCTTCCTCATCGGGCTGTGCACCGCCTCGGTCATCCTGGCCGCCGTCGGCGCGCCCCGCAGCGTGGTGCCGCGCTTCTTGTCGCTGACCCCCGTGCGCTACGTCGGCCGCATCTCCTACGGGATCTACATCTGGCACTGGCCGCTCTTCCTCTGGATCAACCACCAGCGCACCGGGCTCGACGGCTACCCGCTCTTCGCCCTGCGCGTCCTGGTCACGCTGATCGTCGCCGCGCTCTCCTTCCACCTGGTCGAGCGGCCGATCCGGATGGGCACATTCCTGCGCCAGTGGCGGGCCTGGGTGGCCGTGCCCGTCGCCGTCGTCGTGGTGGTGGCCGCGCTGATCGCGGCGACCGTCGACACCTCGGCGCTGGCCAGCACGACCTACCCGGGCTCCAGCGGGCCGCCGGCCAGCGCGGCGGCGGGCCACGGGGCGACGACGACCACCGTGGCCAGTGCAGCGTCGGCCGGCCCGCCCGTGCGCGTCCTGCTCTTCGGCGACTCGGTGGCCCTCACCCTGGGTGTCGGGCTCTCGGTCCCGAGCGTCGAGGACACGTACCACTACCAGCTCTCCGACCACGGGATCCTCGGCTGCGGCGTCGTGGACGGTCCCGCCGTCGAGCTGCTCGGTGCGGTCGACGAAACGCCGCCCGCCTGCAACGGCACGCCGCTCACTCCCGGCGAGCCTGCCGCGTCCCAGCCCTGGCAGGACCAGTGGCTCAACAGCGATGTCGGCCGGTGCAGCCCAACGTGGTCGTCGTACTGGCCGGCCGCTGGGAGGTGGTGGACCGCGAGTACAAGGGCAAGTTGGACGAACATTTTGCATCCCGCCTTCGCCGCCTACGTCAAGAGTCAGCTCGAGTTGGCCTCGAAGCTGGTCACGACCGCCGGGGCCAACATCGTCTTCCTCACCGCCCCGTGCACGAACGAGGGGGAGCAGCCCGACGGCGCGCCCTGGCCCGAGGACAACCCGGCCCGGCTGGCCGAGTACAACAAGCTGCTGCGCCAGGTGGCGGCATTGCACCCGAAGACGGACTCGGTGGTCGACCTCAATGCAGCGGCCTGCCCCGGCGGCAAGTTCACCCCCAGCCTCGACGGGGTCGCCGTTCCGGACGCAACGACGGCGTCCACTTCACCGACGCGGGCGGCGAGCTCGTGGCCAAGGACATCATGCCGCCGATCGTGGCGGCCGGCCGGGCCCAGATGGCGCGCGAGCCACGACCACCACCACCACCACGGCACGGCGCCGACCGCGTCGGGCTCGTCAGCCGGCGGGTGAGGCCGGGTTCGGGTTCACGTTCTGCGGGTTGACGTTCACGTTGGTGTTCGCCACCACGCACTGCGCCTTGAGCGAGGGGAGCAGGTGCCCCTCGTCGACGTCGGCGCTCTCCGAGATGGTCGTCATGAGCGAGTTCCACGAGCCGTCGTCCGAGTTGGCCTCGGCGGCCAGCGGGAGGGCGACGCGCAGCTCCTGAGCCGCCTTCTTCTGGAGCTCGGCCACGCTGGCCGCCGGCGTGCCCGGCGCAACGGAGCGCTCGTAGTAGGCCACCGAGCGGTGGACGTGGACGCACGCCTGCTGGGCCAGGGTCTGGCCGCCGCCGTCACCGCCGCAGGCGCTCAGGGCGACCCCGCCGGCGACGATCAGCACCCCGAGCACCCGACCTCCGCGGAGGCGGCCGGCTCGGCGCACGTCAGGAAAGCCAGCCTTCGGCGGACTCGAGCAAGAAGCGGCTGACGGCGAGCGCCCGGTCGAAGACGTCGCAGAGGAGCTCTTCGCCGCTGAGCACCCGGGCCAGCGACACGGGATGGCGGGCCACGATGCTGAGACGCCGTTCCGATCCGTCGGTGGCGTTGGCGAAGGAGTCGATGGCGGAGACCTCGAGCGGCAGCTCAATGCCACCCACGCCGGCCAGGTCGATGGCCAGGCGCAGCAGGTCGGGCCCGCTCGGCAGCGGGGGCAGGGCCCAGGTGAAGGTCAGGGGGAAGTGGAACTCGTCGGGCGGCTCCTCCTCCTCGGAGAGCAGGACGACGGCGTCCTCGAAGGAGAGGAGGACCCGGGGGTCGACATCGAGAGCGAGGTGCAGGTCGAGCGGCCCGCCGCACCCCTCCTCGGGGTGCAGGTCGACCTCCCAGACCTGGCGCAAGGAGTACGTCTCGACGAAGTGCCGCTCGTCGTGCACGTGAAATCCGTGGTCGACCGAGTGGTCCTTCAGGTCGGCGACGTAGCCGGCGACGTCAATGGCTGCCACAACCCGGGGAGCCTACCGGGCGGGGGCCCGGGCCCACGGCCGGTAGGGTGCGGTCCTCGTGGACGAGGTTCGGCTGCTCGCAGTGCTCGACGAGGCCGTGGCCGCCGTGCGCCACGCGCTCGACGACCTGGACGACTGGGGTCCGGCCGGCACCCGCCCGGGCCAGTACCGGCTCGACCTGGCCGCCGACGGCGCCGCGCTGCCGGTGCTGCACGGCGCGGGCCTGGCCGTGCTCTCGGAGGAATCGGGCACGACGGGCGCCAGCGGTGACGGCCTCCTGGCGGTCATCGACCCCGTCGACGGTTCGACCAATGCGCACCGGGGTGTGCCGTTCTTCTCCACCAGCATCTGCGTCCTCGACGCCGAGGGGCCACTGGTCGGCCTGGTCGTGAACCAGGCCAGCGGGGTGCGCTACGCCGCAGTGCGCGGCCAGGGGGCCGAACGCGACGGGTCAGCCGTGCGCCCGTCGGGATGCGAGGACCTGCGCTCGGCCATCGTCGGCATCTCGGGCTTCCCGGGCCGGTCACCGGGCTGGGGCCAGTTCCGCGCCCTCGGTGCGGCCTCGCTGGAGTGCTGCGCCGTGGCCGAAGGCGTGCTCGACGCCTACCTGGTGGCCGGCGGGAGCACGCTCTACGTCTGGGACTACCTGGCCGGGCTGCTGATCTGCCGGGAGGCGGGCGCGGCCGAGGGGGAGCGCGACGGGCAAGGACCTGGTCCTGCGCGACGCCACGCCGCGCCGCCCCGTCGTGGCGGCGACGGCCGCGCTGGTCGAGCAGCTGGGCGAGGAGAAGACACTGTGAGCGACGACACGGCGGCAGCGCTGCTGGCCCGCAAGACCTGGCGCACCCTCGAGCCGTTGCACGGGGCCATCTACTTCGCGCCCGAGGCGGCTGAGGCCTACGGGCGACTCGGCATCACCGGACGGGCGGGGTACTTCGCCTCGCGGGCGGCACCGATGGGCGCGGTGCCGGCGGACGTCGTCGTCTCGACCTTCTTCAACTTCAACCCCGAACTCGTGCAGTCCGCCATCCCGGAGAGCTGGAACCTGGCCACACCGGTGGAGCTGGTGGCGGCGCGCTTCGAGGCGGTCGACGCCTCGTGGCGCCGCGCCCTGGGCGAAGAGGTGCTGCGCTCGGCCGAGATGGCCCGGGCGGCCGAGCTGGCCCGGAGCGGCGGCGGAGCAGGTGACGGACCGGCTCGAGGGCCGGCCGCTGGCGGCGGCCCACTGCGACGTGACGTGGCCGGAGCGCGCCGCACCTCGTGCTGTGGCACGCGCAGTCGATCCTGCGCGAGTACCGCGGCGACGGGCACATCGCGCAGCTGGTGGTGCACGGGCTGTCGGGAACCGAGGCGCTGGTCACCCACGCCGCGGCGGGCGACGTTCCGGCCCGGGTGCTGCAAGGCGACCCGGGGCTGGCCCGACGAGGCGTGGGACGCGGCGGCCGACGCCTTGCGCGGGCGGGGCTGGCTCGAGCCGGGGGAGGAGCTGCGCTTCACCGAGGCGGGCGCGCGGCAGCGCCAGGAGATCGAGGACGGGACCGACCTGCTGGCCGCGGCCCCGTACGCTGCGTTGGGCGAGCAGGCCTGTGCCGAGCTGCGGACCCTGGCCCGGCCCTGGAGCAAGGTGATGGCCGAGCTGTTGCGCTGAGCGGGGCGGAGCACCGAACGTCACACGTTCCGTGCTCCCGCTATGCGTTCCGTGACGGTACATCTGCCCTGCTACCCGCTGACTAACCTTTGTCTTTGCCCGATGCGAGGTTGGCTGTGGCCGCCTCGAACGAGGGCAGGCAAGTTCTGGTGACCGGCGCTCGAAGGAAAGAGCGATTGCACACCATTCTTGATCGGGGCGCTTAGCTCAGTTGGTTAGAGCAGCTGGCTTACAACCAGCAGGTCGGGGGTTCGAGTCCCTCAGCGCCCACCGCCGTTTGTACTGCCACGGCTGATTCTGTCTCATGTCCGAAGGGGAGTACCGTAACGGGTGATCTGAGACGCAGTAACGGCTGACTCTTGACACCCGGTTCCCACCGGCCCTTGCTCAGAGAAGCAAGGAGGTGGGCCGATGCTCCAGGAGATAAGCAAAGTGGAACAGCGGTATGACGCGGTCCTCGCCGTCAACAGAGACGGCCTGACCTTCAGCGAGGCGGCCCTGGCCTATGGGGTCAGCCGCCAGAGCATCTATCGGTGGATGCAGCGCTATGAACAGGGCGGCTTGCCCGCCCTCTCCGAGCGTTCGCACAAGCCCAAGACCTATCCCCATCAGATCGATCCGGGCGTCGAAGAACGGATCATCACCATGCGACGGAGCCATCCGAGCTGGGGACCGATCCGGCTCATGCACCAACTCGAACGCGCCGGGCTCAGCGACCCCCCGTCCCACATGGCCATCTACCGCGCCTTGGTGCGCCACCACCTCATCGAACCCAAGGCCACGCGCAAGCGTCTGCGGACCTACAAGCGCTGGGAGCGCGCCCGTCCGATGGAGCTCTGGCAGATGGACATTGTCGGCGGGGTGCTCCTCGACGACGGCACTGAATGCAAGGTCTTGACCGGCGTCGACGACCATTCGCTGTTCTGCGTCTGTGCTGGCATCATGGTGCGGGCAAGCCAGGAGACCGGCCGCCTCACCCGTCAAGCTGCGACTCGGCAGCCCACCGTCTTCATGACGTCCCTCAGCCGGTCGTCTTGAACTTGAGGCTGAAGGAGTCTCCGTCGCCCGGGACGGCCGACGATGAGACAAGTGTCGTGGAATTTTCGAGAAGGTTGTAGCGGACGGAGGGTTCGAAGCTCAGGTACTGACCGTTCACTTGCACCTGAGAAAAGCTCGCCTTCGTGAACGGTGAGACCGGGACGCCAGTTTGCAGTCCGATCGCCATGGAGGTGTCCGGAACCGGTGAGGTATACGCGTCCCAGTAGTGGTTCTGCGTAATGTCGAAGACCTTGGCCTCTTCGATCGATCCTGTCTGGTACACAGAGACTTCGACAGTGTCGCCCGCGTTGACAGTCGCGCCTGAAATTTGCTCGTTTCCGACTTGGGCGGTGTAGTAGTACGACACTGGAACATCATCGCTGCAAACTGCTACCACTGCGGCGATCACTCTGTCGTCATACGACGTAGTGTTCGAGTCGGTGAGCCCGAACCATTCGTTCGCGGCAATGGGACTGTGCGTCGGGCAGGTCACGGTGGGCACGACGAAGGTCGCGCTGGCGCTCGCGAAGGCGTGTGAGGGCGTCGAGTCATAACCCGCAAAGATGCTGGACGCCTGCGTCTCGTCCGGCGTGACCGTCGAGGTCGCCGCTCCCCCGTCGGTGCCGGCGATATCCGCGCGGGCCGGGGCCGTGCCCGCCAGCGCTATCGCCGTCCCCTCGGAAGCAGCAGTGGCCGCCGCGGCATCCCTCTCGGTCTGCTCGAACGTCAGGCTGAAGGAATCCCCGTCGGGCGGGACGGCGGAGGTTTTGACCAACGTGGTCGAGCCGTCGACCAGGTTGTACTTAGTGGAGGGCTCGAAGCTGAGGTATTGGCCGTTGACCTGGACCTGGCTGAGGGAGACCTTGGCAGTTTGCTGCGGAGCAGTGGAGTACTCGCCGATCATCATGGAGGTGTCCGGAATAGGTGTGTCGTAGGCGTCCCAGTAGTGGCTGGCCGTGATGTCGAACACCTTGGCTTCCTCGATGTCCCCGGTCTGGTAGATCGAGGCTTCCACCGTGTCGCCGGCCTTCACCCCTGGTTCCGCTGTGCCTTCGCCACTCTGATACGCGTCGTAGTCGTAGCTCGCCACTCCACCGGTGCAGTCGGCCAGAACTGCAGCGACGACAGTGACGACATCGTTTGTCGTTGGGTTGTCGTTGAACAAACCGAAGGCCTCCACAGTCGTGGCCGACGAACAGGTGACCTTTGGCACGACGAAGGTTGCGCTGGCGCTCGCGAAGGCGTGCGCCGGAGTGGCGTAATACCCGGCCACCAGCGAGGCGGCCAGCGCTTTGACTGGCTGCACGGCGCCGGCACCGTGGCCCGCCTCGATCCCTGCCCCGACGGTGGAGCCGGACGCGGCCGGAGTGGCGAAGCCGACGAGCACGAGGGCTATGACGACCGTCATCAATCCGGAAGGCCACAGACGATGCAGTCCGATTGGACGCGGCGCGAAGCGAGTGCGCTCCGAGGAAAAGGTCTTCATCCTTGGCTCATCCTCTTCACTAAGGACGAAGCGCCCACCGCCTGGCCTCGTCGGGCCTCCGCCTGATGGTTCCGACGGGGAGCATGCTATTTCCTGCACCGGATCTGGACAAGGGCCAACGCACCACCATCCGGGCGCGCAGAAACCGGGCGGTGCTCGAGGGTGTCGATCCCGGAGAACGAGACCGGGCGACTGCCCACCGCATCGTGTTCAGGACGTGCGTCAGCTGGTCGCCTCGAATTTTCGATCACACCTGGCTGCAGGCCATTCGATCCAGAAACTCGAGATCCTCGCGCGTCCAAATGGGATTCATATCGCACGCTGGCATCAAGGAGTCTTTGCGTCCGCCTTCATCCGAGGTACCAGCTCCGTCTTGTCGATAGAGCAAGAGCCTTGCTGAAGGGCCCGCAACATCGTCAAGCACTGCACAGAGATCCCGGAGGTCAGCTTCGGTCAAGGTATCGGCGTCTTCGGGCAGTGCGTGGTGGACCGCTGAGAGCACGTGCTTTTCCCAGTCGCGCGGATGCGCGATCAGAGCCAGAGCTTCCCCTGGACGCAGTGCGAGCGTTACGGGAATCCCACCCTCCAATTGCATGGCCGTTCGAAGCAGACTTCCCGAACCTGCCGTGAAATAGATCGCCGAGACGTGTGGCCCGGCGCTCTCGATTCGCATCGTGGCCTCGAGCGGGTCGAAGTGGACGTAACACGCCGAAGCACCCCGAGCGAAGGTGGGATCGAATCGGAGAGCGATTCGCACGGCTTCTTTCAGGTCCGCGCCGGCCACGAGATGAGCCAGGACCTCTTCGCGGAGATCCGATCCGTCGGGGGCTTCTCCGACACCAGCTAGGAAGAACCCACCGGGCAACGGTGAGAGTTCGTGAAACACATCATGCTTGGCCGACCATTTTGTTCTGGCGAGAGCGACAAGACCAGGCCAGTAAGCTCGCAGCTCGTCGCTGTCAGTTTCGTATTGGGGCAGCAGTGAGTTCGGGTCGAGATATGTCATGGCAGTAGATCGAGTCGGACGCGCCGGTGTGGCGCGTGGGGACGGTCGTTTCGTGAGGAGCTGCCCCCAGGAACCCAGTAGGTCCCCGGGGGCAGAGCGGATATAGCTATGCGGCCGACGTCGCTAACTGCTTGTGGTCCGAGCCCACGGCGACTTCGATACGTCGTGGCTTGGCTTGCTCAGCCACAGGAATCGCAACCGTGAGCACGCCACCTTCGTAGCTAGCCTCGATGCGCTCCGAATCGAGTGTTTTGCCTAGGACGACCTGTCGCGTGAAGGTCCCGAAGGTCCGCTCGGCGATCACCGACTCGACGCTTTCACTTCTGGCGGGTGCCGGACGCTCCGCAGAGATCGTCAACACATTGTCCTCCACCGTGAGGTTGATGGAGTCGGGCGTGACGCCTGGCAGATCCAGTTGGAGAAGAAATGAATCGTCCTTGCGGTAGGCGTCCATCGGCATGGCCATGGGACGGGGCCCGCTTTGCTGAGCGTTCCAGAGTTGCTGGAAGAGACGATCAACGTCTCGGTAAGGGTCACTTCGCACAAGAGCCATGGCACAACCTCCTCGCTCGTGAATATTTGCTCTCTTGCGCCGCTTACCTGCGGTTACGTCGCCATTTTAGCACTCTCATATGGAGAGTGCTAGAGGGTCAGGACGAAATTGTTGACTGCTTCGGCTACGACCACCCTGGCTCGGCCCGAGCTTCACGCCTGCGGCCTTCAAGGCGTCGTTCGCCGCACCGCGCGTGACTCCCAGTCGTTCGGCCACCCTGACGAGCGACAGTCCTTGTCCGTAGAGCTCGGACGCCAGAGTGACTTGTTCGGGCCCCAAGCTTCGATGTCGACGCCTCGCCTCCGAAGGATAAGCGAGACGGTCTCCCGATTGATGTCGAACTCGTTTGCTAACTGATTGACGGTGTAGCCGTGTTTGTACCCGTCAACCGCGGATTTGAAAGAGACCTGAAGGTGTTTCCTATTCGCTACTGGTGATGATGGCTCGGATCGATGTTCGCGATTGTTGCGTGCCCGCACGGCACGACTGGGACAGGCAATCCGGCGTGTTCGGCGCGTTATTGGGACGCGTTGCTCCGCTCGGATGGGGGACTCACGGCCGCCCTACTCGATCCGTTCACTCGCCATCGCACGCACGTGTGTCGGGGAATCCTTCAAGGATTCCCCGACACGCTTCGGGCGACCAGTGCAAGGACACCGTTCGGGCGATCAGCGCAGGGCCGGCTCTAGGTGCTCCGTCTCTAGGTGTTCCGTCTCGGACAGATCCACCGCCGGAGCGGCAGTTCCCCGGGAGGCGGCCCGCTCGGTCAAGATATCAAGCACGAGCAGACTCAGGTTCGACACGACCGCCGCACCGATGATCGTCGTGATCAACGCCATGAGCCCGCTGGTCACGTGGAAACCGAATACGGCTCCGACCACCGCACCGACACCCGCGGCACCGATGCCCTTGGCCCGCATCGCCTTCGGTGTGTCGGTACGGACCCAGCCGGCGTAGACCCCGAGCCAGATCGGCACTGCGATCGAGACCACTGCCAGCAGCTGGTCGTCGAACGGCTGGCTCGGCCAGAGCCAGAACCGCAGTATCAACAGTGCGCCGAGGAACCATCCGCCGAGTCCGAACACGATCGGACCGGCCGAACGGATCCATGCACCCGTCTTGCGGCCGGTACCGCCTCGGCGGCGGATCCGGATCGCCAACACTACGAGCCAGATCACTGCCAACAGGGCGACGCCGACCATTGTCGCAATGGTTTTCTTGGCAATCGCTGCCTGCGATTGCGATGTGGCGAAGCTGACCTCGTTCGGGGTGTAGCGGGACGTGTCGACCCGGCCGGTGGCGTAGAAGGTGGTCAGCAGCTGCGTGCTGGCGCTCGGCTCGTAGGCGTCGAAGTCGTCCACGTGCCCGAGCCCGGACAGGATGACCTGGTGGCCGTTGGAAAGGTGCGGCAACAACTCCTTCGTGGAGTTCTGGGCCGGCGTTTCGAAGTCGAGCGTCCCGCCGATGAGTAGCGTCGGGACGTTTGAGTTCTGCACGCTGGTGTACTGGTTCTCGCCCGGGTTGGCCGGCCAGTCCGCAAGGCCTCCTGCCCCCCACAAGAACTCCGCGAGGGGATTTCCGATGATCGAGCCCTGGTCCGCGTCGGAGCTGAAATAGCGCTCGGCGGGCTGCGCGTCGGCCAACCCGATGCTTGCAAACTCGCCCCAGACGAACGACTGGGGGAGGACGAGATTGGCCACCGCCGAGAGGAACCACAGGCCGCTCGGGTCGCCCTGCGCGGCGGAGATCCACGAGTTGAGGGTCATCGGCCCGGTCAGTGGCGAACCGCTGTCCGAGTTCGCCTCCGTGAGCCCGAGGAACGTCCCGACCAAGACGTTGCCCCGCTTGATCGGCAGGGAAAACCAACTGCTCGGCATGTCGGCCGCAGTGTGCTGCACGCTCGCGGCGAGGTTTTTGGTGCGGGCGCGGCAGGCAGGCTGGTGCGCGCACAGCGCCGAGTAACGCTCGATCCCCTGATCGATCTCGGTTCCGCTGTAAATGAAGTTTCCGGGCGGGTTAACCCCGACCATCACCGAGCGGTCGACGCTGTTCGGATACCGCCACTGGTAGATCATCGCCAGACGGGTCCCGGCGCTCTCGCTGAGCAGGTCGATGCGCTTGTAGCCGAGCGCGACGCGAGCGGCCTCGATGTCATCGGCCTGCTCCTCCAGCGTGTAGCCGGCGAGGTCAACGCCGCTTCGCTCAAGCCGCTGCGCGCACGAGGCGAAGGCCTGGGAGTACGCGCTCAGCGACGCTTTGGCGAGGTAGTCAGCGGAGTTCTGGAGCGCCGCCGTCACCTCGGGACAGTTCAGCACCGAAGAGCCGTCGACGCCGCGGTAGCCGACCATGACGACGTCGTGCTGGGCGACCAGGCGGTTCGCTTGGGGAAACGCCATGTTGGTGATGCCAGGGCCGCCGTTGAGGTGGAAGATTGGCGCCAACGGTTGCGATGAGCGAGCCAGGATCCGGGTCACTGGCAGCGCGATAAGGCGCGACCGGGGGTCTGCCCGGTTCTCGGGCACGACGAGCGTTCCGCAGTCGGCGCGGTAGGCCCCTTTCTCGGTGGAATAGGTGCACGGGTGCATGGTCAGCTGGCCGGCGTGGGCCCCCTGAGGGACCGAGACCGCGGCGTCACCGGATGCGAACCCGATGTACGTCAGGCCGAACAACATCACCCCGATGACTACCAGGGCAACGATCCGTGCCCAGGTGAACGCCCGTGGTGTTTGGGGTGGCGGTCTCGGTTGGTCGACTGCCAGAGTCTTGCCGTCGCGCTCGGTCGGGTGGTTTCCCTCGATCATCGTTCTTCCCTTCGTCGACCCTCGTTGTGCCATATGGCGAACCTAAGGTGCGATCGCGAGATCGACATCGTCGGGAGGCTGTGTTGCGACTCCTACCATCCGACGATTTCGACTCCTACGTAGGTAGGAGGCGAGAACAGGGGGAGCGGAGTACGTTCAGCTGGTGAGCCGAATCGGACATCTCGCCCGCCGTACTGGTTCGACGTGCTGATCGCGCTGCTGGCGATCGCGGCGATCCTCGACGTCGTGCTCGGACACGGCTCGTCCGGAGCTCCGACAACGACGCTGTGGTTCTGCATTCCCGCGCTTGCCATCCTCGTGCTACCCGTATTCGCGCGGCGATGGTTTCCGTTTGCCGGACCGGCGGCGTACTGGCTTTTGGCCGCGGGAATATCGTTCGTCGACCCGCTGCTGATCCCGTACCCCGAGTCCCTCTTCCTGATCGGGCTGGCGACCGCATTCCTGCTCGGGAACCTTCGGGATCTCCGGCGGGCCGGCCTCGGACTGGCGATCGTGGTCGGCGCTACGGCGACCCTCGTCTACAACATCCCCGGACACTCGGTCGACCAGCTCGTCTTCATTCCCGTCGACTTCGCCGTCGCCTGGGTTGCAGGCCTTGCCGTCCGCGCACGGGCCGAGCAGGCCGAGGTGGCGGAGTCACATGCGACACAGGCCGAGCAGGAGCGGGATGCAGCGACGCGGGTCGCCGTGGCCGAGGAGCGGGCGCGGATCGCACGCGAGCTGCACGACATCGTCGCGCACGCCGTCAGCGTGATGGTGCTGCAAGTCGGCGCGGTCAGGCACCAGCTCCCCGACCCGATGGCCGAGGATCGGGATGCCCTCAGGAGTGTCGAGCAGGCCGGGCGCGGCGCGCTGGCCGAGATGCGCCGTCTGCTCAGTGTGATGCGCCGTGAGGGCGATGGCGTCGACCTCGCACCTCAGCCCGGCCTCGACGGCCTCGACTCGTTGATCAAGGAGATCGGCCGCGCCGGGCTCCCCGTCGAGCTGCACCTCGACGGGGAGCGTTTCCCGCTCCCGCCGGGAATCGACCTCTCTGCGTATCGCATCGTTCAGGAGGGTCTCACCAACGCGCTCAAGCATGCCCGCGCCAGCCACGCGGAGGTCACCGTCCGGTATGCGGCCAACGAGGTAGGGATCGAAGTGCACGATGATGGCACCGGCGCGACGCCGAGCGACGGCTACGGCCACGGACTGATCGGCATTCGCGAGCGCGTCAGACTCTACGGCGGCGAGATGACCGCAGGGACGACAAAAGGTGGCTTCACGCTCAGCACCCGCCTCCCGCTCACCCCAGACCGACCATGACGATCCGAGTCCTCATCGCCGACGACCAGTCCATGGTCCGTGCCGGCTTCCGAATGCTGCTCGCCGGCGAACAAGACATGGAAGTCGTCGCCGAAGCAAGCAACGGACTCGAAGCGGTGGCCATGGCGGCGCGGTTTGACCCGACCGTGATCCTGATGGACATCCGCATGCCAGAGCTCGACGGGCTCCAGGCCAGCCGACGGATCCTGGCCGCCGACAACACCCGCGGATCCTGATCCTCACCACCTTCGGGCTCGACGAATACGTCTACGAAGCACTCAGCGGAGGCGCGAGCGGATTCGTGCTCAAAGACGATCCCCCCGAGCAGCTGATCGAGGCGGTCCGCACCGTCGCCGCTGGAGACGCGCTCCTCTCACCAGCGATCACCAAACAAGTGATCAAGAAATTCACAAGCATCCCTCGCCACGAGCCGCCGAAAGAACTTGACGAGCTCACCGCACGCGAGCAAGACATCCTTCGGCTCATCGCCCGCGGCCTGTCTAACGCAGAGATCGGCGCGGAGCTCTACATCAGCGAGACGACCGTCAAGACCCACGTCACCCACGTCCTCCAGAAACTCGGCCTCCGCGATCGCGTCCAGGTCGTCGTGCTGGCATACCAGACCGGGTTCGTAACGTGAGCCCCACCCACCTAAGCCTCATAGGGGGCCGCAAGTGCGACTGCCGCTGTTCCGTCGATCCCGCGCGCGGACCATCTCTGAGTCGCCTCTTGGCGCAGTTTGCCAGGCGAGTTATCAGGGGTATCCCGTTCGCCGCGAAGATGGGACGGTCCGGCGCCAGACTGATTGACTGTCGACTTGTGAAACGGGGCAGTAGATACAAGCCGACCAAGCTGGTTTCGCGTAGTAGCCGCCAGGTGGTTTGAAGATGTCGTTGAGCCCGGTTCCATCCGCAGATGACGAGCGCCAGCGGCTCCACGAGATGTCGAAAGCACGACCGGAGGGGTCGCCGCCGTTGAAGATAATGCGAGGCCGGAGCGATCTCCAGCCAACTCCGAATCGAGCGACGGCGACAGTTTCTCTCGATCCCAAAACCGCGACTTCCTTGTTGCGATGACTACTGGCCGCAGACGAAGAGGAAATGCCAAAGATGAGCTTGAACGCCGCGGCGCTGATCAGTGTGCCGCGCAGCGTCCAAGGCATGTGCGCACTCAGGCTTTGTGCAGGCTCGACACGGTCGTCGCAGCAGCTTCCGCCTCGGCCTCGGTCTGCCTCACACCTTCTTCAAGGATCCTGTCGCATCCAGGACAGTGGACCCGGTATCCCCATCCGTCATCGTGTGGGAACACGTCGGTTGTCGGGTTGTGTGGATCGGCCATGGAGGCGAGCCTAAAGCACACTTCGGTCTCGAGCGTCCTGCACGAGGGCGCTCATCGCCCAGGGAATCTTCGCCATGAAGTCTGCGATCACCAGCTCGTGGAGCTCAGAGGCGTGGAACAGGCGGCGCCAGTTGTCCGGCACGATTGGACGTCCGTCTGCGTGAGCGCCCGCAGGGTTGGGCTACAAGGTCGTCTGGCCCCGGCCGCGTGCGGCGTTTCGCCACGCAATGAAGAACGCCGGGCCCTACGGGCCCGGCGTTCTCGTGTGCTCAGGGCCCCGGTAGGCGCACCGCGTGGCGCCCTACCGGGGGAACCCGCTTAGTAGCGCGACAGCTTGGCGATGAAGTTCGGTCCAACCGAGCCAAGGCCCGTCATGCTGTCGAATCCGGGCGCGGTGGTCAGCGTCACGTCCCGGGTGGCGCAGTTGCCCGTGCCGTCGCAATAGGTCTCCGGACCCTCGTAGTCGAGTACACGGAGGAACACGTCGTACCCGCCGGCGCGGGAGATGCTGTTGTCAAAGTTGACCCGAGCCACCGCAGCCGAATCCGGATTGGTCGGCGGGACGATGTCGTTGAAGGCCTTTGGACTCGACGAGTAGGCCTTGTACAACGTCGGGTTCAGGAAGCCGAGCGTGGTCCCTGCTTCCTGGTCGGTGTCAGCAATGACCCCGGCCAACAACGGCGAGGCGAGGCTGGTGCCGCCCTCCTTGAACTCCCCGTATTTCGTGTTGGCGTGGTAAGTCTGCGTCAATCCGATCAGGAAGCCAGTTTGCGCATCAGCATCCATGGAGATGTCCGGCTCAACCCGCAGCGGAGTGGGGCCGAAGATGGCCTGGTTCCTTAGCGTCAACGCCGAAGGCACCACACCGTCCTGGTAGTACGGCTCGGTGTAGTAGTAGCTGGTGCCGCCGCCCCCACCGGCGTCGTAGCCAAGCGGACCGGCAGGAGTGGTCGCAGTCCCGCAGTTGGTCTTGGTTTGCACAGCACACAGCTCCTGCGTCCCAGCGGACCAACCGTATTCGTTGAGCCGGTTCCCGGTCTGGCCGACCTCGAGCGCCGTTCCGCCGACAGCGGTGATGAACGGGCTGGCCGGCGGATAGTCCGGTGCAGCCAGTCCGGTGCTGGCGAAGTTGTCGCCGTCATCACCAGCCGAGAAGAGAACACTCACGCCGGTGGCGTCAGCCAACATAAAAGTGTCGTCGTATGCCGTCTTGGTGGCCGCATCGTCGAGCAGGTCGCCGAGGGTGTCGCCCCACGAGTCACTGACGATGGAGGCGCCGCTGGTCACGGCCGTCTGGAGCGCGTCCAGCAGACCAGTGTCCGTGCAGTCCTGGGCTCCCACGAAGAGCAGGTCGGCACCGGGGGCCATTGAGTGGGAGGCCTCGACGTCGAGCGACTGCTCGTCGTACCAACCGCTCCCTCCACATTCGGCCTGATCGTCCACCGAACTGGGCTGGTCGTTGAAGAACTGCGAGCTGGACAGAGGGTTGGCCGGATCGTTGAGCGTGAAGTACTCCTGCGCATCGCTCAGCAAGGTCGGTGAATCGTACGCATCGACAATGGCGATGGCGACACCGGTTCCATTGTCGCCGGCGGCTGTACTTGTGGTGAGTCCGTAGGCGCTCCGCATTTGCGAGGGCGTGTAGCCGCAGATGTCGTAGGGCAGCGGGCTTGTGTACGGGGCGTAGAGGCTCGGCGAGTCAGCCGTGTCGCTCTTCTGCCCCCAGTACGACGAGCAGGGCTCCGGATTGCGGTAGCCGGCCGGAGGGGCGGGCTCCCCGCTCGACGGTGCCGAGGCGGTGGCGGTCGTGTCCGTGGTGTTCCCCGCCTCCACGGTCAGATCAGGGGTCGCCAGGTACTCATTGAGTCCGACCAGGCCCGAGACCACGCCGCTCACAGCGGTGGGGATGGTCGGAGGAGTCTCCGCCATCTGCACTTGTTGCCCGTTCACCTCGTAGTAGCCGAGGGTGGTGGCGAAGGCCTTCTCGACCTGGGCAGCCGTGCCGGTGGCGGGTACGAAGAGCCGGTCAGAGGGGATGGCGCCGACGGTGAAGCCCCGCGCGCTCAACCAGTTCTCGGCCGTGGTGAGTTCTTTTCGCGAAGGGCCGTAGGTGGCTTCCCACTGGGCATCAGTCAGATAGTGGTGGTAACTCGCCGAGCTCGGATCAGACACGGCGCGGACGATGTTCTGCGCCCCGGTGGCGTTGCTCAGCGCCAGATCGAGGTCGAACGAGACGGGGGTGGAGGCTGAGACCGCACCCTTGGCGTCTGCCCTGGCCGCGGCGGGGGCGAATGAACTCGCCGACGCAGAGCTGGGCGCATTCAGAGTTGCTGAACTCGGTGTCGTGCCACTGGTCGCTGCGCTGGCTGCGGCCGTGCCGCCAACGACCGCCAAGCCTGACGCTAACAGTCCCACTGAAAACAGTGCGGCACACCTTCGAAAGCCTTGCATGGAGCCTCCCTTACGTATGACAGCTGATCGATCCCGAGAGCGATCGGTCCGGGGTGACCCGGACTGGCGGCGACGCTAGCCTTAAGTCGCGCGCGGAGCGCCTGCTTCTCGCTGCAACGCGAGAATCCCAACCAGGAGTTGGGGCTGAAAGGTCGGTTGCATCCGTGACCGCAGGCCGACCGTCGGACATGTGTGGTGTGCCGCAGGCCAGCTCGCGCCCGGCCCGAGCCGTTCACGTCGACTCGAGGATTCAACGTCAGGAGCCCGGCACGTCTTCGAGGTTCGAGCGCCACCGGCTACGACGCACTACCGGAGACTCTCGGACTTTGCGCGCCGTTCGAAGCGAGGGACTCGGAGATCCAACGATCGATCGGCATGTCGCAAGCACCCGACGCAGGGAGAGTTGCCCGGACGGGTCCGGCAGAACGCGATCGTCGGGAATCATTCGAGGCACAGGTCGGCCGATGTCACCAAACCTTTGAGTGGATGCCGTCATCATCGAAGTGGTGTCGGTGTTATCCCGGTGGTGACTCGTTAGGTGGGATATACGGCGCAATTGGCAGAGCCAGCCGAAATGTCTGACTGGTCAACTACGACTCGAATTCGAATGGCAGATCATTCGTCGAGACCTCGCCGTCGCCCCATCGAAAGGAAGCGAAGCAGTGGCTGTTGCGCTGAGTCTGTTGCGTCAATAGTGTCTTGTTTGGTACCGGCGTTCGGCGGCGGTATCTACGGGATGGCTTTGGTTTGGCGACCTTGCGGGCATCCGAAAAGAAGGCGGTCATGAAACTGTGGCGCATGATTTGCACGCTGGAAACCATCGTCATTGCACTGACCATCGTCGGTAGCGGTTCGGCCTTTGCTGCCAACCCTCCGAGCCCCCTCGCTCAGGCTCAGTGGCAGGGCGAAATTGCGAATGTCCCTACACCTGGCCATGGGTGCTATCACGCGTCGTATCCTGCGTTGCAATGGCAGGCCACCGCATGCCAGGTCGCCCCGGACATCCCCTTTGCACCACACCTGGCAACCCAGGGCGCCCCTTCGGTCGTTGGCAACGGCACCGACTACGCGGCCCAGGTAACAGGGACGCTCTCCAAGGCAACGGGGACGTTCACCCACGTGACGGCGGGGATAACTGAAAAAGGCAAAGTGGGTAACGCGGGGCCCAATCTCGCGAACGCCTTCTCCCTCCAGCTCAACAGCGAGTTTTTCTCTGACCCCCCAGCTTGCTCGGCGGCCGCCGTCCCATCGGCGTGCTCCGGCTGGCAACAGTTCATTTATGCCTTCCACTACTCAGGTGATACGAACCTTGTGTTCATGCAGTATTGGTTGTTGTACTACGACACGACGTGCCCGGTCGGTTGGCATACGGACGTGACGGGCCGCTATACGTTCTGCTACGAGAACAGTCCCGCAACGGCGTATGGCTCTCTGCCAGCCACCGCCCTCGGCCAGGCGACGTTGGTGGGGCAGGCTGCATCTGGCGGAAACGACACTGTGACCCTGTCGGGCCCGTCGGGCGCCTCGAGCGTCTCCGACAGTGACAGCATGCTCGACCTTTCGGCGTTCTGGAATGCGACCGAGTGGGGCGTTTTCGGTGACGCTGGCGGAGGCCAGGCAAAATTCGGCGCGGATTCGAAACTCGAGCCGGTAACAACATTGCAAGGTACGAGCTCGTCCGCCCCGACTTGCGTTGTCGAGGGGTTCACGGCTGAGACCAACAACCTCAGCTTGACCAAGACGAAGGTACTCGGATCTGAGTCTTCGCCCACCATGGCCAGCACAGAGACCAACGGCACACTCAAGAAGCCCAGCTGCAAGGTCGCGAGTTAGACAATCGGTTCCAAGGTTGAGCGCATCCGAGCAGACGGTCGTCTGAGGGCAGGGAGCGTCTCGACGTTGGGGTTGCCCATGCGCCCTTTCTCTTGATTCCGATCACGTGGGCGTTGGTCCGTCGTATTCGGGATCCGTGGCAGAACCGGCACTGCCGGCCGCTCCGTCGGGACCGTTCTGACTGTTTTTGCCCGCGGTGGAGGAATGACCGGGTGCGCCGATGCAGGCGAGGTCGGCATCGCCGGCGCCGGGCTCGCCGAAGTTGCCGGGATCGCCTCCGCTGGCGCCAAAGGTGGATCCACCTGCCCCAGCCAGCCCGCCTAGGACCTTGTCAGCTCCGTTCGCTCCAAAAGATACGGATGACTCGGTTGGCGCCTTCTTCGAGAACAGCGCTCCGGCCTTTGCCTTTCCGCCGTTGCCACCCGTTCCCGCCGCCATGGGTGCACCCGCCGATGAGCCGGGCCCACCGTTGCCACCGTTTCCGCACGGATTTCCACCAGATCCTCCGGCTCCACCGTTGTTGCCGGCTCCTCCCCGCGGAGCCGCCCCCATCGACACCGCGGCCCGCGGCAGCTTGGTTGTTCTCGAACGTCACGTTGGTGAGCGTCAAAGCGGACGTGGCGTAGATGCCGCCACCGGTGGCCGCCCCCCCGGCACCCCCGAGTCCGCCCAAACCGCCCTTGCCGCCTTTGCCCGCCGAGGCTCCCGACCCGCCGTCCGTGCCCTTGCTCACAGGATTCCCATCCGGGTCGAGCATCGCCGCACCACCACCACCGCCAGCGCCGCCGACACCGCCGACGCCAGCGAATTCACCTCGCCCGCCAGATCCCGCTTGGCCTCCGAAGGCCGTGTTGTTTTCGATCAGAGAGTTGCTGATGGTCAGGGGGCCCGTGCTGTAGATCCCGGCGCCTTCGGCCAGACCACCAGCGCCGCCGTTGCCCCCGGCGCCTCCGGCTCCGCCGTTCCCGCCGTCCCCGCCGTTCCCGCCACCGATTGGATTGCCCGAGGGGTCGATCTCACCGGTCGCCCCCCCGCCTCCCGTTCCACCGTTGCCGGCGATGCCGCCGTCCCCGCCGTCGCCGCCGTCACCACCAAACGCTTGGTCTTCATCGACAACGACATTGTTCAGCGTGAGTGTGCCATCGAGGTTCTCGATGCCGCCGCCCAGACCCGCGCCGCCGGTGGCTCCCGCCTTTCCGGCGCCACCCGACTGACCCACGCCCCCGACGCCTCCGGCGGCTCCCGGCGTGCGGCCAGGCGAACCAGTGGCTCCAACTGTCCCTTCCTTGCCCCGTGCCCCGATGGCGCCGTTCGAACCAAACGCGTGACCGTTGTAGATCGTCAGGTTGGTGAGCGACACCTTGGCACCCGGCGCGATCGTCAGCACGGAGGCCCCACCGGAACCATCCAGCGTCACGTTCTGCCCGGTGGCGTCGAGGGACACTGATTTTCCACTCTTGACAGTGAACGGATCGAATACCCCACTGGACGGTGACGGGACGAAGATTGTCCCGCTGCAGCCGAACGTCCACTTGCCGCCTTGCTGCAAAGCCGATTGGACCGCAGCCGTTGTGCATGACGTGATCACCGAACTCGCACCTGCTGGCGCAGCTCCGAGGATCAAGCCAGAGCCCGACAGAGTGAAAGCACTGATTGCAACGACTCCCCGTCGCCGACGAACGATGGTCGTCGATGCCGTCTTCGTGCTCATGATGTATCCCCTTTGCCTGCTCTACTGACACGCACGCTCGAACCATTCGATGGCCTCATCAAGACGGCGTCGGTTACCGGAGTCTGACCCTGCCTCAAGCGCCGCCGGCTTCTCAGTATGAACAACGACTTGCATCCACGGCCACTCGCATTCGTCATCCTCGAGCGCAGCAGGCGCGTTTCTCCCAACGATCCTCGTAGATGGCCAAAAAAAGCGGCGCACGCCCAGAGCGGGCAGCCAATCACTCCGACGCGGACTCGTGTTCTCGCCGCTGGGAGAGTGGCCCAGGACGGCTCCGGGAACGTCAGTCCTGAATGCTCTCCACCTTGCCGCGTCGAATGGCAGCATTGAGGGCGGCGTGGTCCCGGTCGTTCTGATCGGCGTAACGACGGGCAAATTTGCGCATGGCCTTGGTGAACACATCACTCTTTCCCATGTAGGCATCGATGGCCACAGGATCGCCGGAGCGGGCGTGTGCGCGGGCCAATGTGTTGCCGCAGGCGATGCCGAATTCGACCAAGACCGGCGCGATCAGGTCAGTGGTCGGGATGAGTTTCATGTCGCGGAACTGACGGACGTAGAAGTCGCGCTCACCCATTGAACCCCAGCCCACGAAGATATCGGTTGCGCTCTGAACCATCCGCTTGCCCGCAATGACTCTGGCACCGTGGTTGTCGTGCTCGCTGGCATACGTGAAGGACTCGTAGACGGAAGAACCGGCCTGTTTGCACTGCAGAAAAAGAGGGTCACCCGTTGCGCTTCCTTCGAGCAGCACGAGATACACCACCATGCCGACGCTGCCGACGCCGACGACCTGGCGGACGATGTCCACCGGGGTGAAGCGGTCGTAGAGCTTGCGGCGGTCCTCCTGCAGCGTCAGCCGATACCGGCCGAGCAGGCCCTCGACGACGTCGCCCTGCTCATCGTCATCGAGCGTCACTCGCAGCGGAGGATGCGGAGTGATGCGTGCCCGCCCGCGTCGTCCGGTCGTGAGTTTGGTGAAGGCACCGCGGCTCGTTCGCTTCTCCTTCCCCTTTTCGAATTGGATCTTCACCTGGTCCCGGTCAGCGGATTCGAAATAGTCGATGAACTGATCGAAGCGAGTGCCTTCGTACCAAATGTCGAGAATCGGCAAGGTTGCGTAGTACCGCATCCGATTGCGATAGGCGTCGACTGCGGCCGTCACCGCGGCATCGGACTTCGTCGCCTTCACACCGTTTTCTCGGGCGGCGACCACGAGGCTGGCGGCGAGGCGTGCCACGTCCCACTCGAAGGGACCCGGCAGGGTCTCGTCGAAGTCACGTAGATCGAAGTTCAGATTGCGCTCCGGGGTGGCCCAGAGCCCGAAGTTCAGGACGTGGGCGTCCCCACAGAGCTGGACTTCGATCCGACTGTGGGGTCGGGAGGCCAAGTCGGCCGCCATGACTGCGGCGGCGCCCCGGTAGAAGTTCCAGGGCGAGACCGCCATGCGCTGGTGTCGGAGAGGGGCGAGATCAGGCAGCCGGATCGCATTTTGGGCCAGGATCCTGTCGACAGGGTTGTGTCCGCGATTTCGCTCGTCCCACTCACCCAGATCGGCCCGGGGCGCCAGTACCCGCGCCTGCCGCCCGATCTCACGGCGATCCGCTGCGGTGGCGGCAAGGTCGTGCCTGGCTGCTACGAGCGAGGCTGCATTGTTGGTGGTGCCCACGGCCCTTCCTCCCTTGTGCCCCGAGGCAGTTCCTAGTGTGACCGGTCGAGAGGTCTCTGGGTAGGTCGCCGAACGAAGGGCCACCGCGGCGCTGCGAGGAGCGGCGCTGTCACGGCCCGGTGTCCGGCAGGCCTCATCGAAACCCGTGCAGGTATTCGTCGGCGGCTGTCTTCGTGAGGTTTAACGCCTCGGCACCTCCAACACCCCAGGAGAAGGACCGACTGATGGTGCTCGGCTCAAGGTCGGTCGCCGATAGGTCGAAAAAGATGACGAAGCGAGTCATCGCCTCTTGAACCTACGTGCACTGGCCATCGCTCGACGCCGAAGCCACGGCACGGCCGTTCGGACCCGGAATCTCGCAGCGGCATCTCTTCGCGACCATCGCTATCCTGGGTTTCGGCAATCTCCTGGCGGCCTGTGCTGATCCAGGGTCGAGGCCGCCTCAGGCGGTGGAGACAGGAAGACGGCTCTGGTCTATCGGGGCCCGCCTCCTGCGAGGGATGCTCCGAGTCAGTCGGATCGATTCCTTGCCCAGCCCCCTTCCTTTTCGCGTCGTCGATTGCGGACCGAAGGAGGTCACGCCGATCACGCCGGAGCATCTTGAGGCGGCCACCCTCCGGTCCTCCCGGGTGACAGCGGTGAGTACATCACTTCACCGGGTGCCACTGTCCACAACACCGATGACACGACTGTCACCCTCGATTGGCGCGGCGTGGAGCGTCATCTGTACATCCAGATGGCCCTTACTTCACCTTGCACGGCTCTACCGCAACCGTTCCTGCCACGTAGAGCAATGGACTGACGGCCGCTGCGGTGGCCCACTCTGGCTCGCGAATCGTGGGCGTCGTGGGGCCACATCCCGAAGCGAACGAGTCGTGGTTTTCGGCTGTGGGACTGCCTGCGCCAAGGGGCAGCACCATTGATCTCGCCCGCGATCTCATCTCCACCACGCTGTCGATGGAGCGAAAGTCGAACACATCCGTGGACGGAGTCGAATGTCTTCTGGCGGCGTCGAAAGACGACCCAACGCCAAGGGACCTAGCGACCCGTCAGATCAAGAAGCGCACCATAGAGCCCATCGGGGTTGGCCAGAGCAAGCAGATGGCCGCCCGGCACGACGACGGCTTCCACGCCAATACGTTGGCGTAGCAACCGGCGCTGGAACTCGAGCGGAAAGAAGCGATCGTCTCGTCCAACGACCGCTGTCGTAGCAATGTCGGGCCACCTAGTGATGTCGCACGGGTTGGTGAACGCGATATCCGCCTCGTCGCCAGGGTTAGAGAGGACCTCGGCACCGAGCTGGGCATTGAGATCGTGCAGGAAGTACGTCGCGAGGTCGAACTCCATCTCGTATCCACCGGATTTGGCGGCGGCGGTCCGAGCGTCGACCGCCCCAGTGGCAGACCACCATGCTCCTGGAGTCTCGCCGGGCGCGGGAACCATGGCGTTGACCAGAATGAGCATGCGCGGCGGGAGCGCGCTCACACGCGATAACGGCACTGAAGCCGCCCATCGACTGAGCGACCACGACGGGCTCCGAACATTCTTCAATCGCGTCGACGATGATCGTGGCGTACTCCGGGAGACCTGCCGCGAGGGATCCGCCAGGAAGCTCGACAGGTCGTGCTCGGTGACCTGCTTCCTCCAATTGTGCGCTGACCAGGTGCCAATATGACGTGCCAAGACCGCCGGCGCCTGGTACCAGGACGAAATCAGTCACGACCTGTCCTCGGCTTCGACCTCGTGAACACCGCACGTCAGAATCGGCGGCCCTCCGGCGCGGGTGAGCGTGCCAATTGCGTCCTCCGCGTGAAGTTCGGTGTCGAAAACCACGACACAGGTTCCGGTGCCGGCGCGGTCGTTCATCCACAGTCCCGCTTCGAAGCCCGGCAGGGACCTGACTTCGGGCAGCACGAACTCATTGAGAGTCGAGCGCCGATGGCTCCGGTCCGACTCAGTATCGATCGCTACTTGAATGACAACGGCGTGGCTCATCACTTCCCAACTCCCTTATGACCTGTCCCTTCAGAAAGTATCGGCTCGGTGTTCTTCCGGAGCTGACGACGCCCGGATGAGGAAGTCAACCCCGAGCGTGATGGAGGGCTTGGGCCACGAGCCGATGCACCAGCGCATTGTCGGGGGATCCTGTGTCCGCAACGGCCACCTCGATCACCACGGATCCATGGCGAATCACCACAAGCGCTTGATACCCCATCCTGGTTTGATCGATGAACCCCTCGCTGCCGAGGAAGGTCGGGGGCAATTCGGGGTCCTCGCGAACCGTTTGAGGAGAAGAGCGTCCTTCCATTTCGGCGCATTGGCCCAATGCAGTCGTGATCGAGGTATAGGCAGCGAAGACGTCGGCGTAGGTGGCGATCTGTTCGAACGCAAGTGTCTGTCCAGGAGGTCGAAGAAGGGTCCGGTGGACCGATGTGACCGAAAGTGCGGTGTCCAATGCCTGCGCAAAGCAGTTGGGCAGCGGTGTCCGCTTGGCCCCGGAGACTTTCCAACCCGACGAAAGATCCCCGGGGGAGATCAAGTCCGCGTTCGAGAGAGACGTGATCTGCCCCGGGGAAGAGGACATCACCTCAATCTGCTGGCTCGCATAGATGCCTGGGAATCCCCGGTTGCCGGGGAAGCACGCCGCGGCAACGAAGTACGGTCCGCCCTTGACAACCGTCGGGATGGCGAAACTGGCATGCCAAGGAATAGGCGAACTCAGCGAGGGCGGAGGCACCGGGTCATCCGGTTGCGCAACGACCCATGGCACCAGCCAGAGCGAGTTCGCGTCGGAGAAGGGCAAGGGACCGGTCGCAATCCCCACCGCAATGGTGTCGAGTGACGAGCAGAAGCTGTCCGTGGGTCTGACCGTGACGGTGGTTCCGGGAGCGAGCGGTCCGCTCGGCGACACCGAAAGGGTGTACGGAGATGCGATGAATGCGTTATAGACCTGCGGGTATTTGAAGAGTTGCTCCGTGGTTGGCGCTCCACACGCTGCTTCGAACATGACAGGGCCCCAGACACCCATGGGGACGGTAGGAGTCGCCACCCAGGTCCCGTCGGCGTGGCGCACGAGAGGAACCTGTTCTCTTTCGTATGCATCGCCTCCGAGAAACGGAGCCTGAACCGGTTCTGACGGTGGGCAGTTGTTTCCCGTGATGGTGAACTGCTCGCCGATCCTGAGGTGCGTGGTGCTGACCGAGAACATGGTTCCCGCAGTTATTTTGTAGGTCCTCGTGGAGGGCTTGACCAGGGAGAATGCCGTGGCACCCTGCGAAGAGCTGGGCCTTGGCTCATGGGAAGAGCTCAGCACGGCCGCCACGACGGTGAGCAAGCCGAGGGCCGTCACCAAGAGGTACGGCAGGAACTGTCTCGCTCGCATGGTGCCATCTTCTCTCCCGGGGGGGCATGACTCCGCTCGGCCATCCCGGGCGTTGGGGGCGGTGTCGTTGTGGCATCCGACCAGAGCGCCGGGCTGGGGTTCAGGCTGAGACGAGTCGGTCAAATGAAGCAAGGACGCGACACAAGAATGCCGAATGCGTTCTTGAGGCGTCACGTGACCCCCCGAACGCTCGTGGGCTGCGTTCTCCGTGTCGAGAGCCGGGTGAGTGTCTGCGCCGCCTCATCGGCTGTTGGCTCGAATGCAGCCCCCTTCGTCTCTTTCTGATCGGATTCTTAGGTTTCACAATCCCGAATGGTTTCGGACTCGTAATGCTTGAGGACTTACCTGGGCAGGAACCGAGAGAGGAATACTTATGAAGACCTTGAATCATGGTTTCGTCGCGTGCGGGCGTGGTAGTCGTCGCGCTGGCCGGAGTCGCCGTTGTGGCGCCCGGCATACAACCGCGGGAGCCGCTGGGGCAGGGAAGAAAGCGACTGTCGTGGAAGGCGTCTCGCGCAGCCCGGTCGGCAAGATGCTGGCCACGACAAGTGGCGCGAGCCTCTACACCCTTCCCAGCGGCTCGTGCACCGGATCCTGTCTTACCGTGTGGCCTCCGCTGTTGATGCCGACCGGCAAGACGAAGCCCCTCGGCGCAGAGTGTCTGTCCACCAAATCCACGCCGAGTGGGTTGCAAGTGACGTACCACAACAAGCCCTCTACACGTTCGAGGACGACAGTGGGACCAGCGTGAACGGCAACCATGTCGCGGGCTTCGTGGCGGCCAAGATCAAGAAGGGCTGCCCCGCGACTTGAGCGGTGCGGGTCGGGTCGGTGGACTCGCCACCCCCGCCGGCCGACCCGGACCCCGCCGTCAACCCGGAGAGCTCGTCGGGATCGCCCCGGACGTCCTTCGCCCATCTCCTGGTAGACCACCCGGATATGGCGTCCGATCGATTTCTGGACATGGTGGGGAAACCCGACGGACCACTGGCCGATGCGAGCCTCTGGCACCTCGAAGTCCTCGACACCGAAGCGCTCTCCCCTTCTATGACAAGACTGGTCCTCACGGCTCCTGATCTCGACGGGTTGCGCTACCTGGCGGGACAAGACCTGATGTTCCGGATACCTCGAGGCGACGGGGCGGTGACCAACCGGCGCTACACAATCCGCGGCTTCGATCCTGTTCGTGCATCGGTCGTGGTCGACGTCTCCCTCCATGGCGCGGGACCCGGTAACCGATTGGGTTCGCGAGGCGACAGCAGGCGACCGAATAGATGCAATCGGCCCACGCGGCAAGGTAACTCTTCGAGAAGGTGTCGACTGGCATCTCTTCGTCGCCGACGAGACGGGGATGCCGGGAGCATTGGCGATGATTGAAGCACTTCCACTGAGCTCGAGAGCAACGGCACTGCTGGAGATCGACACTGCCGCCGACGAGCAGGAACTCGAGCCGAATCAAGGACAGCTGGTCGACCTCCATTGGATCCACCGGTTGGGTCGGTCCAACCCCGGGGACGCTTCGCCGCTCCAAGAGGCGCTCGTCGAAGCCGGACTGCCATCGGGCCGCGGACATGCCTATGTGGCGGCCGAGGCCGGCGTTGTGCGGGGCATCCAGAGAGTCTTGGCGGAACGGGGTCTCGAGCGAGATCAGATCTCAGCGAAGGCGTATTGGCGGCGCGGGCTCCCCAATGCAGACCACGGAGAGCCTGCTCGGCCAGATTGACGCGGCGCGCTTCGAGCCGTGGTGTTCGTTGCGGGTCCGAGGAACGACTTACGTAGCTCTTCGTGGCCGTCCGCTCCAGGATTCCCAGCGTGGCCCGGAGTGCCGACTCCGGCACGATGGGGAAGCGTTCTCGCAGGTCGTCTCCGACTTTCGACCAGTCGTAGTAGGACGTCACATTCGTCACCCCGTCCTCACCGGCTTCGAGGCGGTAACCGTAGAAATGGTCGACCGGAATGTCCGGTCCGAGATCCCACGCGATCTCCTTGTCGCGCTCGAAGCGGATGATGTGCACGGTCACGTCGTACTTGCCCAGCGGGACGTCATTGAGCGACTCCCGATCCATGTGGATGACGAATGTGTCTCCCACCTTCTCGGCCGGCTCGCCGGTGAAGTCCTGCAGCATCCCGGAAGCGTCGATGGCCACGTGGCCAGCCGGGCTCCGGACGATGTCAAAAATGGCGGCGGGCGGCGCCGGAATGGGCCGGGTCACCTCGATTCGGTCGGGCATGAAAACACTGTCTGGCATAGGAGGCTCCTTCTGAGGCGAATGATGTCCGTGCGGCATTCTCTAATCGTCCCAGCTTCGCGCGCTGACCTTCAGCTGCGCTGGCCGATCCCACGCCAATGCGGACCCGATAGGTCCAAAATCGGCGCGCTGTTTCACCCCTCTGGCCAACTGACCGATCGCACCGAGGGCCCGAGATCTGGAACCGATGGCAGACTTGCGGAGTGGGATCGATCGTGTGGGACAGGGAGATCGCAGAGGTCTACGACACCACGTACGCCGCTCAGGCGGAGCCTTCGGTGGTCGGATCCGATGGTGGACCTGCTCACCCAGCTCGTCGGCGACGGCACCGGCCCTCGAGTTCGCCATCGGGACGGGGCGTGTCGCCCTGGCCTTGAGCGTCGCGGGGGATCCCGGTTCACGGCATCGAGCTCTCGGCGAGCATGGTGGAGCAGCTCCGATCCAAGCCCGGCGCCGACGCGATCTCCGTGACGGTCGGGGACATGACGACGACTCGGTTACCGCATCAATTTCGAACTTGTATACCTGGTCGCGAATTCGATCATGAACGTGACGACGCAGGAGGAACAGATCGCTGTCTTCTCGAATGCGGCTGCCCACCTCGTCTCGGGTGGTCATTTCGTCATCGAGTTGATGGTGCCGCTCGGGTGCCCCTGTCTGAGGATGCGCGTGTGTTCAGACTGGAACCTCACCATGTCGGCATCGAGACGTTCGACGACGTCGTCGGCCAGGTGGCATGGTCTCACCACTGGGTCGAGATCGAAGGTCGCCTGGTGCGTCATTCCGCTCCGTACCGGTATATCTGGCCGTCCGAGCTGGTCCTGATGGCACGAATCGCAGGCTTCGATCTTCAGGACCGTTGGGCTGACTGGGTTCGGTCCCCATTCGCTGCGGAGAGCGAGCGCCAGGTTGCCGTCTTCGTCAAGACAGGACCAGCGGACCAGGAGTGAGTGGCCGCTGCACCGCGGGGCCCAGTGCAGAGCCGAAGCTCTCGTGCGCCCCGCCTAGGAATTCGGAGCGGGACCGCTTTTTGGATCGGGTGCGGAATCCTGAGAAGCGACCCAGCAGTCGATAGGCCCGCTGCTGGCGGAGCGCACTCTTGCGGAAAGGATCATCCGGCTCAAGCTCTGCGATGGCTCCGGCCACAACCTGATCGAACATCAGCGATGCTTCCTTAGGTCGCTTGAGAGCCATCAACTCCGACGCGATTGCCCATTTCTGGTAGAGGATCGTCCTCGGCTCCTCGCCGCCCCGTTCGAGTCCGTCGACGGCCTCGAGAAACAGGCCCAGCGCCATCTCGTGGTTGCCGAGGCTCCGATGCGTTTGGGCCAGGTCGACCATCGAGCGGTAGCCGTGTCCAGGTGGTCCGGCCCGAGCGAGTTTCTCGTCGACTCGAGTACGCGCACCCTGAGCGGGAACTCGTCGCCGTAACGCCCGAGCTTGCGCAGCGTGATGGCCAAGTTGGTGGCGGCTTGCCGGGAGAGCTGGCTGTCGGGGCCATCTGTGCGATCCGCAGTGGCGAGGACCTTCTCCCAGAGCGGTCGTGCCGAGTCGGCCTCGCCGAGTCGATCGAGCACGATCGCCAGGTCGAACTCCGTCCGAGCGATGCGTCCCTCATCCTTCTCGGAAGACCGATTCTGAATCGACAATGAGGTCCTCAACACCGACTCGGCTTCACGGTGGGACCCGGCATCTCGCAGCGCGCGGGCCAACGTCGAGCATGGCGTCGAGCGTCGCCGGATCCGTCTCTCCGTACAGCTCTTTGCGGGCATCGAGGAGAAGCCGGGCCTCCTCGACCTGCTGGGCTTGTTCGCCGTCCATGTGCCTCCGACGATACTGCCGAGCCGTTGGGGGATCCGGTGCCCGGCCCGTGGCTACCGTGTTGTCATGACGAGTCCGCGAATACCCGGTGGGGTCGTGCACAAGCTGCCCGGTGGACCTGCGCTCTGCGCTGATCGGCAACCAGACGGCACTCGACGCGTGGAAGGACATCACGCCCTTGGCCCGCAACGAGTTCATTTGCTGGGTCGAGGATGCCAAGCAGGAGGCGACGCGCCAGCGCCGCATTCGCCGGACCCAAGAGGAGCTGGAGGATGGTATGCGTCGGCCCTGCTGCTGGCCCGGGTGCTCGCACCGGGAGCGGAACGGCCGGTAGTACCCCACATCGGAACCGCCGTGGGTGCGGGCCGGTTCGGACCTTGTGTTCGGCCGCTCACGGCCCGCCGCTGGTGAACAAGATGGGGCGGGTGCGCGCGTCGGCCCCGTGTCGCCCGGGTTCCGCTCGCTCGGCCGTGCGACCCCGTAGCGTCTTTGGGGTGGCCGACGCCCACTACGAGCATCCTCGCCTGGCCCAGATCTACGACGCGTTCGACGGTCCGCGAGTGGACCTCGATGTCTACGTGGCCCTGGTGCGGGAACTGGGTGCCCAGCACGTTCTCGATGTCGGCTGCGGGACCGGCACCTTCGCCTGTCTCCTGGCCCAGCGTGATCTGGACGTCGTCGGGCTCGATCCGGCTGCTGCCTCACTCGACGTCGCCCGGTCCAAGCCGGGCTCGGACCGTGTCCGCTGGATCCTGGGCGACGCCACTTCCCTGCCCCCCTTGCAGGCCGACCTGGCCACCATGACGGGGAACGTCGCCCAGGTCTTCGTGACCGATGAAGGTTGGAACGAGGCGCTCGGAGCGATCCGCCAGGCTCTCCGTCCCGGCGGCTCTTTCGTCTTCGAGAGTCGGATCCCCGAGGACCGGGCCTGGCGCCGATGGACGCCGGAGGCTTCGAGCAGCCGAATGGACGTCCCCGGAGTCGGGGCGGTGGACGCGTGGGTCGCGGTGACTGAGCGTGGCGGAACCTTTGGTGTCGTTCCGCGTGGTCCTTCGTGTTCGCCCGCGATGGTGCGAGCTGACGTCGGATTCGACGCTGCGGTTCCGGTCCAGAGAGGAGTTGGCGGGTTCGTTGACGGACGCCGGGTTCGTCGTGCGCGACGTTCGCGCTGCTCCCGATCGACCCGGACGCGAGTTCGTGTTCATCGCACAACGGCCGCGACTGAAGGACCCTGAGCAGTCCGCTGTGGTGTGCCGGTCTTCGTGTGTGGCAGAACGCCCGACGGTTTCGATGCTCGACGGCTACCTTGAAACGCGTGATCTCTCCCCATGTACGTGGCCTTGCGAGACAAGGTAGGGCACGATTTCCTCCTGTTGCCCTCGACGTCGGTCCTGCCGCGAGACGACGCAGGGCGCATCCTCCTCGTTCGTTTGCTCGATACAGGGAACTGGGCCACCGTCGGCGGCGCGGTCGAACCGGACGAGAGTCCGCGTGAAGGTGCCATCCGGGAGGCCGAGGAGGAGGCCGGCATCACCGTCCAGCTGGGCGATGTTCTCGGCGTGCTCGGAGGTCCCGACTACCGCGTGACCTATCCCAACGGGGATCGGGCGGCGTACGTCGTCACGGTCTTCGACGCCACCGTGGTCGGCGGGTACGCCGCGACCCGACGGAGACGAAACCTCCGAGGTGGGTTGGTTCGAACCGGATGCGTTGCCCCTCGACCAAATGGGAGGCCTCGCCAGGGCTCTCTTTCGCGACCTGGGGATGACCGGCGCGGAGGACGTCGTCGACCCCGGACAACCGATGCTGGTTCTGGTCACCGGCCTCCAGGGCACCGGCAAGTCGACGGTCGCCGAGCTCGTCGCCGATCTCCTCGGCGCCCCGGTCCTCGCCCACGACTGGGCCATGAGCGGCCTCCGCCCCTTTCCAGAAATAGAGGCGACATTGGAAGCCATGGAGCCACGCGGGCATGGCCCCGTCGGGTGGTCATTGCTGCGCGCACTCGCCCAATCGCAATTGCGCCGCGGGTCGTCCGTCGTGCTCGACGGTGTGGCTCGAGCGCCCCAGGTGGACGTTCTGCGACTCCTGGCGGCGGAGACGGGCGCTCGGTTCAGCGTCATCATGACGGAGTGCTCCGATGTGGAGCTCCATCGGTCACGGGTCGACGGCCGCCAGCGGCAGATCCCCGGTTGGTATGAGCTGGACTGGAGCCACGTGGAACGGGCCCGCCAGAGCTGGGATCCCGCCATGGCGGTGGATCTCCGGGTGGACTCGACGAACCCCGTGGCCACCGTGCGGGCACTCCTGGGCGACCACGTCGCCGCCACGGCCTGAAGAGGCAGTCACCGCGGTGGTCGCGAGCGGAGGAGAAACTCCCAGCCGATCGGTCTCCCAGTTCCCCTAATGCGGGGCCGGTGTACCGGCCGGGACGGGGAAGACTGGGTTGGCCTTCGTGCTCGACGAGTGGAAGCAGTTGAAGACGTTTTGCCCCTTGTTCAGCGTCGGGACGTACTGCGTGCCCTTCGCCACCACGTAGGCGACGCAGTAGGGCGGCGCGTGGCCCTTGTGCCCTCCGACCGCCCAGTTCACCGGGGCCGTGAGGTCGCCGGCAGTGAAGGACGTGAGGGCATTGGTCTTCTTGATCACGTTGGCCCATGTCAGGTCGTTGCCGGCCGCCTTCACACCCTGGACGAACAGTGCGGCCGACTCCCAACCCTGTATCGCCAGCTCGTTGTAGACGTACTGCGGTTCGTACTTCCTCATCTGCTGCAGGTAGAGCGTCAGCCCCGGGTAGAGGCGGGTCGGTGCCGTGAACGGCACGTGGTAGGTCGCGAAATAGACGCCCTGCATCAGGCTCTTGTTGGCCTTCAGCGTCGGCACGTCGTTGCCGTTCAGCCACAGCTGCGTCGCCTTGAGCCCGTACTGCTGAATCGCCCGGGCCATGTTGACGTTCCCCTGGACGTCCATGCAGCTCAGGACGAAGTTGGAGCCCGCCTGCTTCATGCGCTGCACGTCGGTGGCCACCGTGGTGCCCGGGTAGCCGATCTTCAGGTCGACGTAGCTCACGTTGTAGCCCTCTCCCTTCAGCGCCGTTTCTGCGGCCTGGCAGGCGTTGGACGACGCTGCGACGCCGTAGGCGACGAGGGCGATCGAGGGTTTGGGCTCAGTCCGACGGGCGACGTAGGCAAACTCGGCCGCACCCGCCTGGTAGTACTGCGTCGATCCACCGGCGGCGAAGAGATTGGGCGCGGGCGCCCAGTTGTCCGTGACGTTGTAGCCGTAGGTCGGGATGCCCGACTCAATGAAGAGGTTGGGCTGGAAGAAGATCGTCGCCACCCCGTCACCGCGAACACGTGGTCCTGGTTGATCAGGGTGTTGGCCAGCTGGTTGAACGTCGTCGGGTTCCCGCCGTCGTCCAGGGCGTACTTGTAGTCGATCTTGCGGCCGTTCACCCCGCCCTGCGCGTTGATGTAGTCGAAGTAGGCCCTCTCGCCGTAGATGACCGAGGAGGAGTTCGCCGCCAGCGTCCCCGTCTGCGTCGAAATGGTCCCGACGGTGATGGAGTTGGCTGTGACGCCAGGTGCGCCGGCCGACGACGTCGCCGCCCCGGAACCGAGCGGCACCAACAGTGCGCTCACCGCCAACGCGACTCCCGTCACCATGGTGCCGGCCACCGTGCGCCATCCCCATCTCGATCGCATGCCAACCCCCCGGACGATCGTCGGCCGACGCGGCGCCGGACGCAACGAACACTGCGCTGCCACGATAGATCGACGCTCCCGCGGAGTGCTGGCGGACCGGGTAGGAGCGCAGGGGAAGCAGGACCTCAGGACTTGAAGAACGTGAGGAGATCGGCGTTGATCGTCGGGGCCTCCGTGGTCGGCATGCCGTGCGGGAACCCGGGGTACGACTTCAGCGTTCCGTTCTGAACCAGCTTGGCGGACAGCGGGCCCAGAGTCGGCGTAGGGCACGATCTGGTCGTCTTCGCCGTGCATCACGAGCACGGGAACCGAGATCTTCTTCAGGTCCTCGGTGAAGTCGGTCTGGGAGAAGGCGACGATGCCGTCGTAGTGCGCCTTGGCCCCGCCCATCATCCCCTGGCGCCACCAGTTCTCAATGATCGCTTCGTTCGGCTCGACGCCCGGGCGGTTGAACCCGTAGAAGGGCCCGCAGGGGAGGGCCCGGTAGAAGACCGACCGGTTGGCCGCCAGCTGGGCCTGAAGATCGTCGAACACGCTCTTGGGGAGTCCGCCGGGATTGGCGTCCGTCTGGAGCATCAGCGGTGGAACCGAACTGATGAGCACCGCCTTGGCCACGCGGCTCTCGCCATGGCGGGCGATGTAGTGGGCGACCTCGCCGCCGCCGGTGGAATGGCCGACGTGGATGGCGTCGTGGAGGTCGAGGTGCTCGGTCACCGCGGCCAGGTCGTCGGCGTAGTGGTCCATGTCGTGCCCGCCGCTCGTCTGCGTCGAGCGGCCGTGCCCCCGGCGGTCGTGGGCGACGACCCGGTAGCCCTGCTGGAAGAAGAACAGCATCTGGGTGTCCCAGTCGTCCGCCGAGAGGGGCCACCCGTGACTGAAGACGATCGGTTGGCCCGAACCCCAGTCCTTGAAGAAGATCTCCGTGCCGTCGGCGGTGGTGATAGTGCCCATTGCCAGCTCCTCTCTCGTTGCGGACGTGACTGTCGGCCAATCTATGCACGCAACCGCCTGGCCGCTCGGCCACTGGGTGACCGCTGAGGGCCCGCCGAAAGCTCGTCTCAAGGCTGGTCCTCGGGTGCCGGGATGCCCGTCCGCTGGTGGGTGGGCAGCTGTCGGCCCTCGTTCGTGACGGGACAGGGCCAGACGCGAGTTGAGAGGATGGTGGTCGGGAGGGAGAGCCGTGCTCCATGGTATCGTCGCTGGCTGGGCCTGTGGTCGTTCCCCTCGCGGGCCTTGCTGCCTGCGCGAACAACGCGGACGACCAGCCCGCTGGACGCCACCGCGTCGTCGTACCGAACGTCGTGGGCCTGAGCCAAGGGGCAGCGACCCGATCCCTCGCATCGTGCGGGCCTCACCGTGGGCGTGATCTCGGGGATACCGTCGCCCGGCTCCTCGACCGGCAGCGTCATCGCCACCAACCCGTCGTCGGGAGAGCCGGTGGCATCGGGGGCCGTCGTGAGTCTGACCGTCGCCAGCGGTGGGGCGGCGGCCGGGACGGTCCCGACCATCCCGGTCGACCTGTCCTCGTGCACCTCGGGAGACGTCGCCTACACGCGAGTCCAGCGCGACCGGCTTCGTCTGCGTGACCTCCGGCTCCACGCTGCGCGTCACCTTCGTCTCGAGCGGCGGCTGGAGCGGCGACGGCGCCTGGAGCCGCTCACCGCCGACCATCTCCGACAACGCCGTCCTGACCGGCCGGACCTACCGGGCAACGGGCAAGAAGGCCGTCGCGGTGTTCGGTGCGGTCGGACCCGGCACGGTCACGGTCACGGCTCAGTTCGACGTTCGGTGTGCCCCGGGCGACACGACTCCGTGCACCGTTCCACCGCAGGCGCTCCAGGTTCTGACCGTCGCCGTCGTCCCCGGCGTGAGGAGCAGGTCGTGGCCGGGCCACCGCGCCCTGGTGACGACCAGGTGAACGATTCGGCTTCGGTGACGGCCCAGGACGCCCTCCCCTCGAAGTGAGCTGTCCCGCCCCGGTGCTTTGCCGTTACGGTCATGCCGTTCACGCCGTGTGAAATCGAGAGGAGCGTGATGGAGCCGATCCCGGCACGAGATGTCAACGAGGTGCGGTTCGACGACACCGTCGATGTCGTCGTGGTCGGGCTGGGCGTCGCCGGCGCCTGTGCGACGGTGGCGGCCCGGGAGGCCGGAGCGGACGTCCTGGCCGTCGAGCGGGCCACGACGTCGGGAGGAACCTCGGCCAACTCCGGCGGCCTGATCTATCTGGGCGGTGGCACGGCTCTCCAGATCGCTTGCGGCTACGAGGACTCGGTCGAGAACATGGCGGCCTTCCTGCGGTCCTCTCTCGGACCCGGCGTGGACGACGAACGCCTCGACTGCCTACTGCGAGGGCTCGGCGGAGCACTTCGACTGGCTGGTCTCAGTCGGCGTTCCCTTCCGGGCCGCGTTCTGCGACGAACCGAACCGGGAGTCGGCCGACGACTCGGGGCTCCTGTTCAGCGGGGGAGAGGACTCGTACCCCTTTGACGAGGTGGCGATCCCGGTGCCCCGCGGCCACAAGCCACGCTTCGTCGACTCCGCCGGAGGGTTCCTCATGGAACGACTCGGTGCCGCCGTGTCGACGCAGCGGTGCCCGAGTCGTGACCGACGCCCGGGCCCAGGCCCTGATCGTCGAGGGCGAGGCCGTCGTCGGCGTGGAGGTGCAGACGGACGAGCGGCACCCGCGCCGTGCGGGCACGCGGCGGCGTCGTCCTGGCGATGGGAGGCTTCATCCACAACGAGGCGATGGTCGCCGAGTATTGCCCGCTGGCCCACGTCCCCGACGCGGTGTGGCGGATCGGCACCCCGAACGACGACGGGCGCGGCATCCGCCTCGGTGTGGGCGCCGGCGCCGCCACGAGCCGGCTCGATGCGTTCGAATGCGCACTGCCCCTCGGGCCTCCGCATCGCCTCGCCCGGGGCATCCTCGTCGACCGCGACGGCAAGCGATTCATCAACGAGGACACCTATACCGGGCGCATCGGGCTGCATGCGCTGCGCGACCACGACGGCGTCATCTACATGATCACCGACGACGTGATCCACGAGCAGAACCTCCTCGGGCTGCGGGTGAGTTCAGCCGCCGCCACGCCCGAAGGAGCTGGCGGCGGACCTCGGGATTTCCCCTGACGGGCTCGCTCGCACGGTCAGCGAGTACAACGAGGCGGCCGTCGCACGGCGTCGACCCGGCCTTCCACAAGCGCGCGCCCTACCTCCAGCCGATCGGAGTGCCACCGGCCACGGGGATCGGCGCCATCGACCTCCGGGTTGACCACGGCGCCATCTACGCCACCTTCACGCTGGGCGGGCTGCGTACCGATGCCGACGGCGCCGCGCTCGATGGCGACGATCGGCCGATCTCTGGTCTCTACGCGGCAGGACGCACCGCGGCCAGCCTGGCGGCGCACCACTACGCCAGCGGCATCAGCCTCGGGGACGGCTCGTTCTTCGGCCGGCGTGCCGGTCGCCACGCGGCCCGGCGAGGCCGACGAGGCGCGCGCCTCGTCGCACTGAGCGCAGCACCCATCGGGTGCCGATCGCCCTCGTCCTGCCGGGACTCAGTCGAAGGACAGCTGTAGCACCTCGGCCAGCTCTCGCAGGGCGACCTCGGGGTCCGTGACCTTGATGGTGCGCATGCCGATGGCCCGGGCCGGTTTGAGGTTGACGCCGAGGTCGTCGAGGAAGACGCACTCCTCGGGTCTGCACGTCCAGCGCGGAGCAGGCCAGTTCGTAGAAGCGTGGATCGGGCTTGCGCACGCCGAGCGTCCGGGACTCGAGCACGGCATCGAAGAGCTCGTAGACGGCAGCGACCTCGGCCGAGACCTCCGAGTCGGCCGACCCGAAGTTGTTCGTCAGGCAGCCCGTCTTGTACGGCGCCCCGGCAGGTTCGGATGGCGGCGACCATCTCCGGCCTGATCTGGCCGGCCAGCCGTTCGAGCACGGCACGACCGTCCACCTCATGGCCCAGGGCGCGGGCCTCGTCCGACCAGAGCGAGGCGAACGTGTCGAGGTCGACCTCGCTGCGCTCCAGGCGGGCCCAGGCATTCTCGTCCGGATTCGTTGCATTGACGGTGCGAATGAAGTCCGCGGGAAGGCCGAGCTCCTCTTCCAGCTGCGTGAACGCGTCGAACGGGCTCGACGTGATGACTCCTCCGAAGTCGAACAGCACCGCTCGTATCGCCACGCACCCTCCTGATCGAGAACGTGCGACAGTCTCGCAGGCGCTGCGAGGCTGGTACGAGCGAGGCGTCGAAGCGTGTCACCCGCACTCGTGCGCCGGCCCTCAGGTCGTGGGGGCCTTCACGCCGCGATCGGATCGCTCGAACAAACGGGTGAGGCGCGCCGAGACGAAGGGCGCGACGAGGAAGAGCAGCCAGACGTAGCGGGCGTCGGCCGCCGCGGTCCAGGCAAACACGATGGAGATCCCGATGATGACCAACACCAGGCCGGCGCGGATCCGCGCCGCGAGCTCGTCGTGTGGAGAGCGGTGCTTTTCCTCCACCAGGTCGTGGCTGAACGCGTAGAGCATGATCCACTGGGTGCTCAGGGTGAGAAAGGCCAGGTTCAGCGCGAACAGCGTGATGGCCACGGGGTTGCTGCCGAAGCGCCCGATCAGGTCCGACGTGAACGGCATGAGGGTCAGCGCCAGGAGGAAGCCGAAGTTGCGCCAGGCCAGACCCTCGCTGTGGCCCCGCATGTTGCGCATCGCCCGGTGATGGACGAGCCAGAACTGGGCGATGATGACGAACGACACCAGGTAGCTCGTGAGCTCCCCGACGTCGATGTCCAGCGCGTGCCACAGCTCTCTCGCCGAGTTGTCGTTCGCCAACATCGTGCTCGCCGGGACCTGGAGCTGGAGGACGAGCAGGGTCAGGGCGATGGCGACGACGCCGTCGGTCAGCGCGAGCAACCGGTCGATGCCGGGGATGCTCGTGTCGTCCGTGCTCGGCCACCGGCCAGAGCATGGCAGATGCCCCTCGCCCGAACGGGGAATACCGCCCCGCGCGCACCGTTGCGGATCCCCCCGGCGGCCGAGGGGTCGTGCCACCATGATCACCTGAGAGGGAGGGACATGGTGCGCGCAGTCAGGATGCTGTCGTGACGATCTCGAACCGGCCGGCCACCGCCGACTCGCGTGCGAGTCACCCGCCCGGCCCGGCCCAAGCTGAGCCGCTACCTGGTGGCCGTTGGTCTCGTCGTCGTCCTGGCCGGTCTGCTGTTCGGCTACGACCAGGGCGTCATCTCCGGCGCGCTCGACGGCATCGACAAGACCTTCCACCCGAGCACCGTCGTCACCGAGATCATCACGAGCTGGGTGACGTTGGGCGCCATGGTCGGCGCGCTGCTGGCGGGCGAGCTGGCCGAGCGTCTGGGCCGGCGCATGACCATTCTGCTGGCCGCGGTGATCTTCGTGGTGGGCGCGCTGCTCGAGGCGCTGGCCCCCGACATCGCCGTGCTCGTCGCCGGCCGCCTCGTCCTCGGCGCCGGCGTCGGCGTCGCCTCGGTCGCCGCCCCCCTCTACGGCGCGGAGAACGCACCGGCCCGGGTCCGCGGTCGCTTCGTCTCGCTGTACCAGATGGCCATCACGATCGGGATCTTCTTCGCCTACTTCGCCGACTACTGTTGCTGGACCAGGGCACGGACGGCTGGCGTTTCATGCTCGGCATCTCGGCCGTCCCGGCCGTGCTCCTGCTCGTCGCCATGTGGCCGCTCGGCGACTCCGCCCGTTGGTACCTCAGGGTCGGCCGGCAGGCAGGAGGCCGAGGCGGTCATCCGCAGGGTCGACCCGGCGGCCGACGTCGACGCCGAGGTGGCCGCCATCCAGGTCGCCATCACGACCGAGACGCAGGCCACCTGGGGCGAGGTGTTCACCAAGGAGTGGCGGCGCCCCCTCGTGGTGGCCTCGGTGCTCGCCGTGCTCCAGCAGCTGACGGGGATCAACGCCATCATCTACTACGCCGACACCATCTTCGCGGCGGCCGGCTTCAACGATCCCACCAGCCAGAGCCTGGCCACGCTGTGGGCCGTCGGGGGCGTCAACGTCGTCGCCACCCTCATCGCCGTGTTCTGGGTCGACCGCTTCGGGCGCAAGCCGTTGCTGCTGATCGGGACGTCGGGCATGCTGTTCGGCCTGCTCACCGTGGCCGGTGCGTTCTTCGAGCTGAACAGCGTCACCGCGTCCGCAGGCGGCGCACCAGGGATCGAGCCAGGCGGCCACCCTCGCCCTCGTGGGCCTGGTGGTGTTCATCGCCTCCTTCGCCTTCTCGCTCGGACCGGTCGTGTGGACGGTCATCAACGAGGTCTTCCCGGCCCACCTGCGCGGTCGCGGCGTGGCCCTGGCCACCGCCATCAACTGGCTGGCCGCCTGGGTGGTGGCGCAGACCTTCCTCTCGCTGGTCAGCGCCATCACGACGGAGGGCACGTTCCTGCTCTTCGCCGGCTTCTGCGTCGTGACCTTCGTCTACGTGCGCTGGTTCGTGCCCGAGACCAAGGGCAAGACGCTCGAAGAGGTGCAGGAGATGTGGGGCGACCCCGAGGAGCTCGGGCGGGCCATCTCCACCTGGGACTGACGCGGCCCTCGCCTCAGATGAAGTCGGATCCGCCGTCCACGTTGATCGAGGCACCCGTCACGTAGCCGTTGCGCCGCGACACCAGGTAGGCCGTGACGGTGGCCACCTCGTCGGGGAGTCCGGCCCGGCCCACGTCGGCCGGCTGGTGGAAGTGCTCGTCGATCCAGTGCATGACGTCGTGCGGATCGGTCGGGTCCAGGTTCTCGGCCGCGAAGATCTCGCGCAGGTTCTCGGTGAAGCTCGCCGTGACGATGGTGCCCGGGCAGATGGTGTTGACCAGGATGCCCTCGGGGGCCAGCGACTTGGCCAGGTTCTTCGAGATGCTCGAGACGGCCGACTTGGCCGCCGTGTAGGCGACGATCAGCGGGCTCTGGCGCTGCACCGAGTGCGCCGAGAAGATGCAGATGCGTCCCCATTCGGCGGCCCGGATGGAGGGCAGCGCGGCCCGCACGCTGCGCACGCACGACATGGTGCCGAGGGCGAACGCCTCGTCCCAGCCGGCGTCGTCGAGCTGCTCGAAGCGGCCCGCGCCGGGCCCGATGGTGTGGACCAGGATGTTGAGCGCCGGCCAGCGTTGCGCCACCTCGGCGAAGCCGTCCGCGATCGACTGCGCGTCCGTCATGTCCACCGAGACGCCGAAGGCCTCGGGCGCGCCGGCGGCCAGCAGGGCCTCCACCGTCTCGTCGAGGGCCTGGCGACCCCGGGCCATCACGGCGACGCGGGCGCCGTCCGCCGCCAGCACCTCGGCCACGGCCCGGCCCATGCCCTTGCTGCCTCCGGTCACGACCGCGGTCGCGTCAGCCAGTCCTAAATCCATGCGGGTCAGCCTCCTCCGTGTGTCTGGTCAGGTCCTCAGGCGCCGGCGTCGTAGGTCGCCAGGTAGCGGCGCGAAGCGCTCGCGCACCTGGTCCGCGTCGAGGCCGAAGTCGGACAGCTCGTAGGTGTGGCGCCCGTGCGCGCCCGGCTCGTGTCCGCCGGCCCAGCCGCGCACCGCCTCCTCGCTGGCGTCGGAGAACTCGAGCCCGATCTGCCCGTAGGCCCGGGCCAGCGCGTCGAGGGGATCGCGCTGCAGGTCGGCGAAGGCCACGTCGGCGAAGCGGTCGTCGCCCACGCGGGCCCGGAAGTCCATGGCCCGGGACACGCCCTCGACCCAGCGGTCCAGCTGCTCGGCCCCGAGCTCGACCGCGTCGTCACGGTCGCTGCTCCAGCTGCGGATGTAGTGCATGATGCTGCAGACCGAGCCCAGCACGGCGGCCGGGTCGCGGTGGCTCCAGAGGAACTTGGCGTCGGGGTACGACTCGATCAGCGCGTCGAGGGCGAACATGTGCACCGGCGTCTTGAGGTGCCAGAGCCGGGGCGGGCAGTGCCACTGCAGGAGGTGGAGCACCCGCCGGTGGTACTCGTAGGTGACGCGCATGTCGCACTCGGTGACCCAGTCCATGTAGCTCGGGACCCGCGCCATGCCGTCGAAGTGGACGGTGCGGAACGTCATGCCCAGCAGGTCCTGGCACTCGGTCGGCGTCGTCGCGTCCTCGTGGTGCATGCTCGCCATGAGCGGGTACATCTCGTGCATCATGGCCAGCCCGGCCTCGGTCTCGGCGATGCGGGGGTCGCTGTGCTGGGTCGCCTCCTCCGGGGGCGGGCAGGGCGAGCTCGACTCCCACAGCCGCAGCGAGCGGAACTGGGGATCGGACGCCACCAGCTGGCTCAGCGCCGTGGTGCCGGTGCGGGGGAGCCCGATGATGAAGACCGGGCCCTCCACGTCCTGGTCGGCGATCTCGGGGTGGTCCCGGTAGGTCTGCTCCACGCGCAGGCGCGACGAGAGCAGCATGCCCAGGCGTGCCTGCTGGACGACCTCGCCCACCTCGGTCAGGTCGGCCTCCTCGTTCATGGAGGCGAGTCAGCCGTTCGAGACCCTCGCGGTGCCCGCCGTCGCCGAAGTCGTCGAGGCCGGTTTGTCGGCGCGCCTCGTCCTCGAGTGCGTCGGGCCGCAGCGTCATCGGGTGAACCGCTTGCTCACGGCCAGGCGCCGCGCCGCCAGGACGGCCTGGCGTTCCTCGGGCCCGACCCGGCGCGTCTCGGGCGGCAGCGCGTCGGCCACCTCGGCCAGCGGGCAGCACGCGGGCGGTGGGCACGGGCGCCGTCTCGGTGCGCACGCAGCGCAGGATCATCGGCCCGGCGCTGTGGCCGGCGGTGTCGAGCCAGTTCGCCACGCCCGGGGTCCTCGTGGGCCACCACGGCGCGCACGATCCCGTCGCGGTCCACGTCGGCCTGGAAGCCGTTGAGGCTGCTCTGGTGTGCGGCGTAGTCGATGGTCTCCCACCACGGGTTCCCCAGCGAGTAGCTCCAGTAGAGGCCTTCGGGCGGGGGCACCTCGAGCAGCAGCGCCTCGTCGGGGGCCAGCTGCCACGACCCGATGACGGGGCGGTTCTCCGCCGCCGCGCCCATGGCCGTCCCGTCGAGCGGCGGCAGGAACGAGTTCGGTGTCTCGGGTTGGGAGAACTGCAGGAAGAAGTCGAGGTTGCCCACGACGAAATCACCGAGCGCCACCATCTGGCGGGCCACCACGGCGCGCGGATCCTCGGCCGGCCTTCGACGTGTCGCTCGGCCGCCGGCCCGATGCGCTCGATCGAGAGGGAGGAGGCGACCTCGGTGTCCCAGTCGTAGAAGAAGTGACGGATCACCAGGTTCGAGGCGTCCTCGGCCAGGGGCAGCCAGTTCCCCTCGTGCTCCTGCGGCGAGAGGATCAGGTCCACCTCGCCGCCGGGACCGAGATCGAGCTCGTCGAGCAGCACGTTGGCCGAGGAGGCCATGCCGGCCATCGACTGCAGGCCGACGTAGCGCGCCGTGCCCCGGTTGCCCCGGACCCGGTAGGACTCGCCCGGCCGCAGGGAGGCGCCGGTGTAGATGCAGTCGGGGCAGTCCATGCCCCACTTGTAGACGTTGTCCACCCCCGAGACCTTGAGGGCGACCACCGAGTCGGGGTCGGCCCGCAGGCCGGCGTCGAGGCCGAGGCCGAGCAGCACGAGGAGGTGGCGGAACCCGGCCGCCACGTCCACGTCGTTGCCCGGCCTGCCGTCGGCCACCACCGCCTCGGCCGCCTGGCGCAGCGCGTCGAAGAGGTGCGACATGGCGCGGCCCGAGACGAGGTCGTCCGCCGTGGCATCTCCCGCCCGCGCCGCCTCGCCGACGGAGAAGGGCATCCATGACGGGTTCTGGAACGAGGTGCTCACGCGCGCCCCCACCCGTCGATCCACGCAGTGCTCCACGTTCACGCTCCACCCCCAACTCGCTCGGCCGGGTCATGCTGGCCCGCCGTCCGCGCGACCGTCAACCGGGCACGCGGTCCGGACGCCGGGGGCAGAGGCGGGTCGCATCACTGACAGCCCGTGGGGGCGCCGCGTAGCGTGTGCGCCCGGGAGGTCGCGGGTGAGGACGGGACGAAGGCGAGGGCACCCAGCATGACGGTCGACGCGGCCATTCCCACCCTCGTCCTGATCGGATTCGCCGCCGTCCTGGCCCCGCTCATCGCCGAGGTCGTCCGGCGCTTCGTCCCCATTCCCGAGGTCGTGATCCAGATCGCCCTGGGGATCATCATCGGCCCCTACGTGCTGGCCCTGGCCCACCCGAATTCCGTGGTGACTGCGTTCTCCGACTTCGGCCTGACCTACCTGATGTTCCTGGCCGGGACCGAGCTCGACCTGGCCACCATGCGCCATGGGCACCTGGGCCGTGCCGGGTGCGCCTGGGTGGCTTCGCTCCTGATCGCCCTGGGCGTCGGGGCGGTCCTCGCCTCCACCCACCTCGTGCTCGACTCGGTGGTGGTCGGCATGTGCCTCACGACGACCGCGCTCGGGACGCTGTTGCCCATCCTGCGCGACAACGGGGTCCTGAACACCTCTCTGGGTCCGGTGATCCTCGCTGTCGGATCGACCGGCGAGTTCGGTCCCATCGTGGCCGTCGCCGTCCTGCTGACCAACCGCGACCCCAAGGTGACCTTCCTTCTCCTCTTTGCTCTTCGTCGCCGTCGCTGCCGCGGCCGCCCTCCTGGCCCTGCGGGTGCACCCACCGCGCTGGGTCGCCCTCCTGCGCAAGCACATCGACTCGACGGCGCAGCTCCCGATCCGCATCTCGGTGCTGCTGGTGATCCTGCTGGTCTACATCGCCCTCAAGCTGAGCCTCGACGTCCTGCTCGGTGCCTTCGCCGCCGGCGTGGTCGTCCGGCTCTTCATCGAGGGCGAGGACCGCGAGCGGATCTCGAGCAAGCTCGAGGCCATCGGGTTCGGCTTTCTCATCCCGATCTTCTTCATCGAGAGCGGCATCACCTTCGACCTGCACGCGTTGATCCACAAGCCCAAGGTGCTCCTGCTCGTTCCGATGTTCGCCCTGCTCTTCCTCCTCACCCGTGGCCTTCCGACCTGGGCCTTCTTCCGCGGTGTCGTGGCCAAGGGCGAGGCGGCCGGTCTGGCCGTCATGTCGGCCACCGGCCTCCCACTCATCGTGGTCATCACGACACTCGGCGTCGACGAGCACCGGATGAAGCCGCAGAACGCGGCGGCCCTCGTCGCCGCCGGCATGCTGTCGGTGCTCGTGTATCCGATCATCGGTCTGCGCCAGATGCGCCGGGCCGCCGCCGGCGCCGAGGCCGCCGGCCGGACCGAGCCCACCGCCGAACCCGGTCCCGGCCCCTGAGCGCACGAGCGGGTTCGGGACCGCCGCAACGGCGGGCTCAGACGGGCGGTGGCCCCGGCTCGCCGATCAAGGTGGTCACCGCCTCGTTGACCGTGGAGAAGAAGCGTTCGGTCCCGATGCGGTCCAAGAGCCCGCTGCGCCGAGCGTCTCGCGCAGGTGGTCGCCCGCTCGGGCCACGCCGAAGGCCACGCCGTGGCGCGCCGCCGGCGTCGAGGACCCGCCCGAAGGCGCGCGCACCGGTGAAGTCGACGTCGGTCATGCCGATGGCGTCGAGCACGACCACCCTGGTCGTGCCGGGCGCCTGGGCCACCGCCTGCGCCATCTGCTCGCGGAAATGGGTCGCGTTGGCGTACCAGAGCGGGGTGGCGAAGAGCACGGCGAGCACGCCGGTCTGCTGTGCCGCGTCGGGGTCCGCGGCCAGCGGCGTCCAGCTCGTCGTCCCCGCCACCCGGCCGAGCACGGCCAGCTGGGACTGGGCGCTCTTGCGGATCCGGTCGAGCATGGCCAGCACCACGGCCACGGCGATGCCCTGCTCCACGCCGACCAGCGCCACCGTCAGCAACGTGATCAGGGCCAGCGCGAACTCGACCAGGTTGAAGCGGGCCACGGCCCTCAGGTCACCGAGGTTGAAGAGCCGCCCGGCGACGAAGATCAGGATGGCGGCGAGGGTGGCCAGCGGCACGTCCTTGAGGATCCCGGCGAAGGGGATGAGGAGGACGATGACGACGGCCGCACCCAGGGGGCCGGCCTGGGTCCGCCCGCCGGCATTGGCCACCGCCCCGGTGCGGGGCGGGCTGGCGTCGACGGGGAACGACCCGGAGAGACCGGCCAGCACGCTGCCGGCTCCCACAGCGAGGAAGTCGCGTCCCGCATCGACTTCGTAGGCGCCGCGGTCGGCGAAGGCGCGGGTGGTGGCCGCGGTCTGGGTGACGACGACGAGGGCCACCACCGCGGCCAGCGGGGCCAGGCTCTGGACCGTCGACCACGACACCCCCGACAGGCCGACGTTGCGGCGCGCCCGCCTTCACCGTGCCCAGCACCGGGACGCCGTGGGCTTCGAGGTCCAGGGCGGCCACCAGCGCGGTGGAGACGACCATGCCGATGAGGGCGCCGGGGATGCGCCGGTCGATCCGTTCGCTCAGCACGAGCAGAGCCAGCACGCCGAAGCCGATGGCCAGGGCCCACCCGTTGGTCTCGTTCAGGTGGGTCACCACGTAGCCCACCCGGTGCTGGTCCGTGCCTCCGGTCGGTGGCAATCCGAAGAAGTCGGGCAGCTGGTGGGCGACGATGATCACGGCCACCCCGCACAGGAAGCCGGTGATGATCGGTGCGGACAGGAACTCGGCGATCCAACCCAGGCGCAACACGCTGACCAGGGCGACGAGGATCCCCACCATCACGGCGAGGATGGCCACCTTCTGCGCGTACTGGGCACTGCCGGCCAAGGCCAGGTGGGCCACGCCGGCGGCGAAGAGCGGCGCGATGGTCGAGTCGGCGCCCACCGACATCTGCGGGTTGGAGCCGAGGAGGGCGAACACCACCGTGCCGGCGATGAAGGCGTAGAAACCGGTGATCGGGGGCATGCCGGCCAGCCGCGAGGTGGCCAACTGCTCGGGGACGGCGATCACGAGCAGGGTCAGCCCGGCCACCACGTCGGCCCCGACCCAGGAGCGCTGGTAGCCCCGGAGCGACGGGAACAGCATGGGGCCGGCGCATCCGGGACATCTTCGCCCACCGGCCTGGCCCGGCCGATGGACCCACATGGATTCATTAGTGTCGGAGCGACTGCAGGGGCGCCGGGGCGGCCGCCGTCCGCTCCCGCCCCAAGGAGGCCCGACCATGAGCGACTACCCCTACGCCGACCGCTTCGCCATCAACCGCGCGTTGCCCGAGCACGGCATGGCGCGGGCCGAGGTGCTCGAGCAGCTGCACACGATGGCCACCGAGGAGGACGCCTTCTGGGAGACCGGCAAGTGCTCGGGCACCATGTACTGCGGCGACCACGACCACTACCACTTCATGAACGAGGCCTTCGGGCTCTTCGCCCACGTGAACGTCCTCCAGCGCGACATGTGCCCGAGCGCCACCAAGTTCGAAGCGGAGATCATCGCCATGACGCTGGGGCTGCAGTCGGGCGACGCCGCCCTCGCCGCCGGCGACGACCCGTGCGGGCTCGTCACCACCGGTGGCACCGGGAGCATCCTGCACGCCGTCCTGGCCTACCGCGAGCACGCGGCGCAGACCCGCGGTGTGACGCAGCCGAACCTCATCAAGCCCGAGACGGCCCACCCGGCGTTCGACAAGGCGTGCCACCTCTTCGGCGTCGAGCTCCGCCGGGCGCCCATCGACCCGATGACCACCCAGGTCGACGTCGACTGGGTGCGCGCGCACGTCGACGACCAGACGGTGGCGCTGATCGGCTCGGCCTGCAACTACGGCTACGGCACCGTCGACCCGATCGGTGAACTTTCGGAGGTCGCCCTCGAACGGGGGATCGGCCTGCACGTGGACGGTTGCCTCGGCGGGTTCATCCTGCCCTTCGGCCGCGAGCTCGGCTACGACATCGAGCCCTTCGACTACAGGGTGCCCGGGGTGACGTCGATCTCGGCCGACACCCACAAGTACGGCTACGCCTTCAAGGGTTCGTCGGTCCTCACCTTCCGCTCCAAGGCGCTGCGCAACGCGCAGTACTTCTACCTGACCGACTGGAGCGGAGGGAAGTACACCTCTCCCGGCATGGAGGGTTCGCGCTCGGGCGGCCTGATCGCGGCCACCTGGGCCGCCATGGTCCAGATCGGGCACGCCGGCTACCTGGACTACGCCCGGCAGATCTTCGAGACCTCCGTCGCCATGCAGGAGGCCGTCACCGCGCACCCCGAGCTGCGCCTGGTGGGCAAGCCCACCTTCCTCTTCTCCTTCACGTCCGACGTCTTCGACATCTACCACGTGAACGATTTCATGCGGACGAGGGGATGGCGCTTCAACGGCCAGCAGTACCCGAACGCGCTCCACATGGCCGTGACCCGGCCCCAGACCCAGTCCCAGGTGGTGCCCGAGTTCGTGGCCGACCTGGCCGACGGCGTCGCCTACGCCAAGGCGCACGCCGAAGAGGCCCCCAAGTCGGGAGCCATCTACGGCGGCGTGGCCGGCGGCATGACCGACGAGGCGGACGAGTTCATCCGGGCCGTGATGGCCGACATGCTCGACGGCCAGTCCGCGTTGCCCTCGAAGTGAGCGACGCGGCAGCGGGCGCCCCGGTCGAGTGGGTCGCCGGTTGCCTCGCCGCGCAGGAGACGTTGGCCGACGACCTGGCCGCGGCTCACCGACGACGCGGCGCGCCGACCAAGCCTGCTGCCCGGCTGGAGCATCGGGCACGTGCTCACCCACCTGGCCCGCAACGCCGACAGCGTGGTGTGGCGTCTCGAGGGTGCGGCGCTCGGGGAGTTGCGCGACCAGTATCCCGGCGGAGCTCGAGCAGCGCCGTGAGGACATCGAAGTGGGGTCGTCGCGGTCGGCGGCGGAGCTGGTGGCCGACGTCGTCCGGAGCTCCGACGCGGTGGGACGGGTCATGGCCGCGCTGCCCGCGGCGGCCTGGGACGCGCCCTCTCGCACCTCGCGCGGCGTCGTCGAGGACTCGCGCGACTGCGTGTTCTCGCGCTGGCGCGAGGTGGTCGTGCACCACGGCGACCTCGGTCTGCGGCCGGTGCCGCTGGCCACCGGCGCTGGTGCGAGGAATGGCTGAGCCCGCGAGTTGCCCCGCTTGGGAGACCGGACGGATCCGGCGCAGCTGCTGGCCTGGGTCATCGGGCGGGGCGAGGCGCCCGAGCTGAGCGCCTGGTGACGCTGCTCAGCTCGAAATGAAGGCGTTCCCCACGCGGTCCACGGCGACGCAGTACGCCGTGCTGGGGCAGGAGATGGCGGTGAGGCCGTGACCCTTGTCGATGGTGACGCCGGCGCTCCAGGTCGTCCCGTTGAAGCCGAAGACCCGACCGTCGGAGTCGACGGCCCGGCAGAAGGTGGTCGTGGGGCACGACACGCCCGTCAGCCCCGAGGCGTTGGTGCCGGTGACCGCCGGCTCGGTGACGATGGGCTGGGGGGCCGAGAAGCCCGTCCCGTTCCAGGTCAGGACGGCGCCGCTGCTGTCGACGAGCACGCAGAACGTGGTAGTCGGGCAGGAGACGGCATTGAGCTGGCCCTGGGTGTCGGCGTCGCCGGGCTGGGTCCATGTGCTGCCGTTGAAGACCGAGGGTCCGCCCTCGGCGGCAACGCAGAAGGTCGGTGAGACGCAGGAGATCTGGTTGGCCGCACCCCAGGCCCCGATGTTCCCGCTCCAGCTGCTGCCGTCGTAAGCGAAGGAGTTCCCCTCACCGTCGATGGTGACGCAGAAGGTGGGCCCGGTGCAGTCGACCGCCGTGAAGCCCTGCGCGGCCGCAATGGTGGCCGGTGGCCCCCAGCTGGTCCCGTTGTAGAGGGCCACCTGGTTCTGGCTGGGTGCGGCGGCGCAAAAGGAGATCGACGAGCACGAGAGATACGAGACGCCCGCCGGCGCGGGGGAGGGGACGGCCGGGCCGAGGGCGCTCACCTTCGTGTAGCCCAGCCGGTAGGTCACGCCCTTCGACGTGCCCATCAGGCAGTTCTCCGGGGACGGGCACGACACGGCCGTGAGGACGCTTCCCGGCGCGACCGGGAGGGCGCCCGACCAGCTCCCGACGGCCGCGTTGCCCGCTGCCGTCGTGGTGGTGGTCGGGCGTGTCGACGTGGTCGTGGTTGACGAGGCCGACTGGGAGGGGCTGGAACTGCACGCGCCGGCGACCAGCGCCGTGAGGACGAGCGTCAGCTGCAACGGCGGCCGGCCGTCCCCGCACTAGTGAACCGCGAGCCCGTTCGTCTCGAGCGCCCGGTGACGCGACCACGTGTCGAGCACAATGAGGGTCTTGGTGCCGGTGACCCGTCCCCGGCGCCGCAACTGCTCAATGACCTGTCCCAGGCGCTCGACGTCGGGCACCTGGAGCCAGACGAGCGCGTCGGGGTCGCCGGCGGTGGTGAACACCGCTTGGACCTCGGAGAGCTGCATGGCCGTTTCCTGAATCTCGTTGAGGTCGGCCGTCCCGGCGAAGCGCACCTCGGTGAAGGCCTGAATGGGACGCCCGGCCTTCCGGTGGTCGACCACGACCGTGTAGCCGGCGATCACGCCGGTGCGCTCCAAACGCTCGATGCGCCTGGTCACCGCCGATGCCGAGAGCGACACCTGCTCGCCGATATCGGCCATCGTGCGGCGTGCGTTCTGCGACAACAATTCGATGATCTGATGATCAATCGGATCAAGTTCCTCTGTTCCCATGGCTCTCAGCCTAACGAAGCAAGCCTTGCTCGCACATTCAGTGCATGCACAGGATTTTTATTGTGACTCCGTTGCGCGAAGGGACCAGTTCTCAGAATGCCTTGCGATGCACGGAAACGACGTAGTTTGCACTTTCCGTGAAAGGAGCCCGGTCCCAGGTGGACCAGCGGTCTTCGAGGGTCAATCCGGCCGCCCGGGCCGCCCGGTCGTGCTCGGCCGGCCCGAAGCCTCCCGGCTGCAGCGAATAGCCCGTGATCAACCGGCCGCCGCCCTCGAGCCAGCGCGCCGCGTTGGCCAGCACGCGATCCTCGCTCCCCGGCTCGACGAAGATCAGGACATTGCCCGCCATGACGACGACGTCGAAGGTGCGACCGAGCTCGAGCGTCGGGTCGGCCAGATCGCCCTCGAGCCAGCGCAGGTCCGGACCCTTGACCCTGGCGGCCTGCAGCATCGCCGGGTCGACGTCGAGCCCGACCACGGCGCGACTACGGCGATGGAGCTCGAGGGCCACGCGGCCTGTGCCGCACCCGGCATCGAGCACGGACGAGGGCCCGTACGAATCGACCAGCGCGGCCTCACCGTGCACGTCGACGCCCGCGGCGGCGAGCCGGTCGAAGCGGTCGTCGTAGCGGGCGCCCCGCGGGACGTCGCTGTCGCGCCAACGGTCGGGCACCGGACGCCGCCCCCGTCAGGGGGTGTTGGGAATGGTGACCGTGGTGGCGCCGGCCGGCAGGTTGAACAGGCTGGAGGAGGGGTGGGCCGAGTACTTCGTCATCTCGAAGTAGTTCTTCCCCGAACCCGAGTACGACAGGAGCCCCTGCTTGGTCACGCAGTACTTCCCGTTCTGGCCCTTGCGGCTCACCGAGATGCAGGTCGACGATTGTCCGGCGTACTTGGCCGTGGAGCCCGAAACCTTGATGCCGAGCACGCGGGCCACCGCCGACTCCTCCGCCTCGGAGAACACGCTGAGCACGGCGCCCGCGCTGAAGAGATCCTCGGTGCCGGCCAGCGCGCTGCTGCCCTTCGTCGTCACGCACTGCAGCGAGCCCGAACCGCTCGCCTTGGTCGTGCTCGTCGTGGTGGAACCCGAGCCCGAGTTGCCGGAGTTGCCCGAGTCCCCGGAGTTGCCCGAACCCGAGTTCCCGCTGTTCCCCGAGTCGCCGGGCGAGCAGTAGTAGGTCGTCTTGCCGTTGTTGATGATGGTGCTGCTGCCACTGGCGAAGTAGGTCTTCGGCGGTGCCTGGGCGATGGTCACCGTGCTGGTCGTCCCGTTGCTGACCGCCTTGTAGACCACCGAGTAGGTCAGGTGCTTGCCCTTGTTGATCTGCGTCGAGAGCGACTTGAGGTTCTGGGACGAGACAGATTTGGCCGAGGCCGGCGAGGCCGCCCCGAGCACGAGCGTGCCCAGTCCGAGCGCACCGATGGCGACGGTAGTGAGGGTGAGTGAACGAGTCCGCATAGAAGAGACGGTAGCCCTCTGACACCCCAATTGCACTGCATTGGTCCTCGGTAGGGTGGCTGCAGTGTGTCTCCTGGTCATGGCGTCGCGGGTGTGGCCCGACGCGCCGCTCGTGGTGGGCGCCAACCGCGACGAGCTGACCGATCGGCCGGCCACGCCCGTCACCGTCCTCGTTCCGTCAGGGCCCCGCATGCTTGGCGGGCGCGACGAGCAGTCGGGTGGCACCTGGCTCGCGGTCAACGAGTACGGAGTCTGCGCCGGCCTGACTAACCAGCCCCTGGGCGACGCCAAGGACCCCTCCAAGCGCTCCCGTGGCGACCTGCCCATCGCCCTGGCCAGCTACACCCGTGCCGACGCGGCCGTCGAGGACTTCGTGACCCGGTACCGGCCCGAGGAGTACAACGGGTGCTGGCTCCTGGTCGGGGACCGCACCTCGCTGTGGTTCGTCGACTTCACGGGCACGGGGACCGAGCCAGCCCGCGCCACCGCATTGGCGCCGGGCATCCATGTCCTCGAGAACAAGCCGCTGGGCGAACCTTCGCCCAAGGTCGACCTGGTGCGGGCCGCGCTCGGCCGGCCCGGCGACGCGGACGCCTTCGAGACCGCCTTGCGCGCCGTGCTGGCCGACCACCGCATCCCCGAGGACGACGAGCGCCCCAACTCCGCCAACTGCGTCCACCTCGACACGTTCGGCACCCGCTCGTCGTGTCTGGTCCGGGTCGGTCCACAGGGCTCGCCGCCCCGGATTTGGGTGGCGCCGGGCGCACCCTGCACGACGCCCTACAAGGACGTCACTGACTTGTGGGAGCCGGGCGTGCCCGGCGCGTGAGGCTCAGCCGCGCACCAGCGGCTTGTAACGGATCCGGTGCGGCTGCTCGGCGTCGACGCCCAGGCGGGCCTTGCGGTCGGCTTCGTAGTCGCTGAAGTTCCCCTCGTACCAGCGGACCTCCGAGTCGCCCTCGAAGGCGAGCACGTGGGTGGCGATGCGATCGAGGAACCAGCGGTCGTGGCTGATGACCACGGCGCACCCGGGGAAACCGAGGAGCGCGTCCTCCAGCGCGCGCAGCGTGTCGACGTCGAGGTCGTTGGTCGGCTCGTCGAGCAGCAGCACGTTGCCACCGGCCGAAAGCACCTTGGCCAGCAATACGCGGTTGCGCTCGCCGCCCGAGAGCTGCCCCACTTTCTTCTGCTGGTCGCTGCCTTTGAAGCCGAAGCCGGCCACGTAGGCCCGGCTGTGCAGCTCGCGACCGCCCACCACCATGCGGTCGACCCCGCCGGTGATCTCCTCGAACACCGTCGCCTCGCCCGCCAACGTGTCGCGGGACTGGTCCACGTAGGCCAGGCTGACCGAGGTCCCGACGGTCAGGCTGCCGGCGTCGGGCTCTTCCTCGCCCACGATCATGCGGAAGAGCGTGGTCTTGCCTGCGCCGTTCGGGCCGATCACGCCCACGATGCCGCCCGGCGGGAGGATGAAGTCGAGGTCGTCGATGAGCAGCCGCTCGCCGAAGCCCTTCTCCACGCCGGCGGCGTCGACGACCTGGTCGCCCAGGCGGGGTCCCGGGGGAATGGACAGCTCGACCTTGTCGGCCCGCCGCTCGGCCGACTCGGCCTCGGCCACCAACTCGTTGTAGGCGGTGATGCGGGCCTTGCCCTTGCTCTGGCGGGCCCTGGGCGACATGCGGATCCAGTCGAGCTCGCGCTCGAGCGAGGCCTGGCGCGACCGGTCCGCTTTTTCCTCCAACCCCAGGCGGGCCTGCTTCTGCTCCAGCCAGGAGGAGTAATTGCCTTCCCAAGGTATGCCCGCCCCCCGGTCGAGCTCGAGGATCCAGCCGGCCACGTTGTCGAGGAAGTAACGGTCGTGGGTGACGGCCACCACGGTCCCCGGGTACTCCTGCAGCGTGCGCTCCAGCCAGGCCACCGATTCGGCGTCGAGGTGGTTGGTCGGCTCGTCGAGCAGCAGGAGGTCCGGCTTGGAGAGGAGCAGGCGGCACAGCGCGACCCGGCGCCGTTCGCCCCCCGAGAGCGTGGTCACGTCGGCGTCGCCCGGCGGCAGGCGCAGAGCGTCCATGGCGATCTCGAACGTGCGCTCGAGGTCCCAGGCCCCCGCGGCGTCGATCTTGGTCTGCAGGTCTGCCTGTTCGGCGAGGAGGGCATCGATGTCGGCGTCGGGCGACCCGAACGCAGTGCACACGTCGTTGTACCGGTCCACCAGCGCCTTCACCTCGCCCACCCCGTCCGCCACGTTCCCGGCCACGTCCTTGTCCGGGTCGAGCTGGGGCTCCTGGGCCAGGTAGCCGACGCTGAAGCCGGGCGTGAGCCGGGCCTCGCCGCTGAAGCCGTCGTCCTCGCCGGCCATGATGCGCAGGAGCGAGGACTTGCCCGATCCGTTGGAGCCGATCACGCCGATCTTCGCCCCCGGATAGAAGGACAGGTTGATGCCCTTGAGCACCTCGCGGTCGGGCGGATAGAAGCGTGTGAGACCGCGCATGGTGTAGATGAACTGGGGGGCCATGGCGACCAGTGTGCCCTACCCGGCGCAAGTGCGATGATCGTCGGGCGCCGCTGCGATGCCACCCGCGGTGCAGGGGAACGAAAGGGGATCGCGTGGCCAGCGCACCGAACATCCTGCTCGTGATGTCCGACCAGCACCGGGCCGACATGCTCGGCTGCGCCGGCGATGCGGCCATGCATACACCGGCGCTGGACCGCCTGGCCGCGGAGGGCGTCCGTTTCTCGCGCGTGTCGTGCCAGGGCCCGCTCTGCATGCCCTCGCGGGCCTCGTTCATGACCGAGCGCTACGTGCGCGACCACGGCGTCTTCACCAACTGGAGCGAAATTCCCGCGGACAGCCCCACTTACGCCCGGGCGCTGCGCGAGGCCGGCTACCACACGTCGCTGCTGGGGAAGGCCCACCTCTACCTCGACGAGAAGCTCACCGTCGACCACATCGACGACATGGCGCCCCGCCTCGAGGCGCTGGGCTTCGCGGAGGTCTTCGAGACGGGCGACAAGTTCGCCAGCCCGATTCCCTCGCGCTACACCGACTTCCTCGAAGCCCAGGGCCTGCTTGACGCCTACCGCAGGCACATCGCGGATCGCAGCTACCAGGGGGAGAACGAGGACGGGCGCAACGCCACCAAGTGCCTGCCGATGTGGGACGCCACCCCGATGCCGCTACCCCTCTCGGCCTACGTCGACACCTGGCACGGGACCGAGGCGGTGCGCTGGCTCGAGGCGTACGACCGGCCCGACCCCTTCTTCCTCTTCGTCGGGTTCCCCGGGCCGCACGACCCCTGGGACGCGCCGGCCGAAGCGGTGGCCCGCTACCGCGACGTCGACATCTCCATGCCCGCCTCCACGGCCCGGCCCGAGCTCGAGGGCACCGGTCGCTACCGGCGCATCCTCAAGGGTTTCCTGGGGCTGTCGGATTCGGCGACCATGTCCGACGACGCCATCCGCGACATGCGGCGCGCCTACGCGGCCGACATCTCGGTCATCGACCACGCCGTGGGCCTGATGCTCGACGCGCTCGAGCGGACGGGGCGCCTGGACAACACGTGGATCGTCTACACCACCGACCACGGCGAGATGGCCGGCAGTCACGGCCTCATGTCCAAGTGCGTCCTCTACGAGCCGGCGGTGCGGGTTCCCCTGATCATCCGTCCTCCGGGCGGCTGCGCGCCGCGGGTGGTCGATGCGCTGGTCGAGCAGCTCAGTGTGCCCGCCACCCTGCGCGCCGTGGCCGGCGCCCCCGACCTGCCTCAGAGCGCGGGCCGCTCCCTCCTCGAGTGCGTGCGCGACGGCGCCGCCGCCCCCGCCCTGTCGGTCGCGGTGAGCGAGAACTGGGGCTTCGCCTGCTTCGAGACCGAACGCCACAAGCTGGTCGTCGACGAGGATGCCCTCGCGCCCTGCCAGCTCTTCGACCTGGTCGACGATCCGGCCGAGGACCACAACCTGCTGGTCGACCCCGCTGCCGCCGCCACGGTTGACGAGCTGATGGAGACCCACGTGCGCCCGTTCTTCGCCACCCCGCCGGCCCGCCCCATCCCGAGCATCTTCACCGCTGCCGAGACCTGATCCGCCGGGGCGGCGCCGAGGCAGAAGCGGGCGGCGGCGCCCGCCAGGGCGGCCGCACACGGCCTTTCGGTGGGACTACGCCAGCTCGATTGTGGCCCGGATGGGCCGGTGGTCCGACCCGGCGTCGGGCAGCACCTCACCCGAGACCGTCCGCAGTGCACCCCGGCGCAGGATGTGATCGATCTGGCTGTGCGGTTTCCACGCGGGCCAGCTGCGTCCGCGCACCGCCCGGTGCCAGCCCGGCAGGAAGAAGCGGACGAGCGGGCCCCACGTGTTCATGTCGCCCACGAGCACCGCGTCGGGGCGGGCCTCGGTGCGCAGCAGCCGGCGCAGTTCGGCCCAGGTCCGGTGCGAGCCGTAGGGGATGTGCGGCATGTGCGTGCCCACGACCGAGAGCGGCCGTCCCTCCACCCGCAGGTCCACCATGAGGGCGGCCCGGCGCACCCGGTCGGCCCGCAGCTGGCGCAACGGGTGGACCGTCGTCGACTCCACGTCGAGGTCGGGCCGCACCAGCACGGCGATGCCCCAAGTGCCCGGCTCGGCCTCCTGCCAGCGCGGCAGCGCCTGCACCTTGGCCGGTTGGGGACGGGTGCCCTCCATGTAGAGGGCGCGGTTGTTGGGATTCCACGAGGGTTGGGCGATCCACGAGGCGGGCGCATCGTCGTGGGGCCGGATGCGTCGGCCCTCGCTCAGCACGTGGGTGAAGGCGGTGAAGCCCAGCGCCGCCGCCGCCTCCTCCGCCTGTCCCGTGTCGTCGCCCGCGCTCGTCCAGGCCTCCTCGAGCACAATCACGTCGGCGCCCAACGACGTGATGGCGCCGAGGTAGTCGTAGGGCCGACCCCTCCCGTCCATCCCGCAGTGCATGTTGAAGTTGGCGATCTTGAACACGGTTGCCGCACGACGATAGGCGGCGCCGGAGGCCGCAGGTACGATCGTCGCGGTGGGACAGGGCGACACGCAGCTGGCCCGGCGCCTGCGTCCCTTCACCACCACCATCTTCGCCACCATGTCCGAGCTGGCCCGCGCCACCGGCTCGGTCAATCTCGGCCAGGGCTTCCCCGACACCGACGGTCCCGACGAGTTGAAGGAGGTGGCCGTCGAGGCCATCCGGCGCGGCGACAACCAGTACCCGCCCAGCGCGGGCATCCCCGAGCTGCGCCGGGCCGTGGCCGCGCACCAGTGGGACTGGTACGGCCTCGAGCTGGATCCCGACTCCGAGGTGCTCGTCACCGTCGGCGCCACCGAGGCCATCGCGGCGACGTTGCTGGCCCTGTGCGAACCGGGCGACGAGGTCGTCATGTTCGAACCGTCCTACGACTCCTATGCCGCCTGCGCGTCGATGGCCGGCGCCGTGCCCTCGCTGGTGCGCCTGCACCCGCCGGACTGGTCCTTCGATCCGGCCGAACTCGCCCGGGCCTGCGCCTCGCCCCGGGCCCGCATGGTGCTGCTCAACACCCCGCACAACCCGACCGGCAAGGTCTTCACGCCCGCCGAGCTGGCGCAGGTGGCCGACCTGGTCGCCGCCCACGACCTCCTGGCGGTGACCGACGAGGTCTACGAGCATCTCGTCTTCGAGGGCACCCACGTCCCGCTGGCCACCCTCGATGGCTTGGCCGGGCGCACCCTCACCATCTCCTCGGGCGGCAAGACCTTCTCCTTCACCGGCTGGAAGGTGGGGTGGGTCAGCGGCCCGGCCGCACTGGTGGCCGCCGTGCGGGCGGCCAAGCAATTCCTCACCTACACCAGCCCCGCCCCGCTCCAGCTCGCCGTGGCCGCCGGCCTCGGCCTGGCGCCCGACGACGCTGCAGGGTTTCGCCGCCGACCTGGCCGCCAAGCGCGATCTGTTGTGCGACGGCCTGGCCGGGCTGGGCTACGAGGTGTACCGCCCGGCCGCCACCTACTTCGCCACCACCGACATTGCGCCGGTGGCCCCCGGACTGAGCGGCCAGGAGTTCTGCCTCGCGCTGCCCGGCCGCTGCGGCGTGGTGGCCATCCCGAGCTCGGTGTTCTACGACCCGGCCGACGCCGCGGCGGGGGCCACCCTGGTGCGCTGGGCCTTCTGCAAGCGCGACGACGTCCTGCGCGACGCGCTGGCCCGCTTAGCATCGTGGGCACCATGAGCATCCCGATCACCTGGGTCGACGCCTTCAGCGAGGGTGTCGGGGGCGGCAACCCCGCCGCCGTCTGCCTGCTCGACGAGCCGCTCGACGACGCCCGCATGCAGACGCTGGCCACCGAGCTCGGCATCTCCGAGACGGCCTACCTGACGCGCACCGACGACCCGCTCGCCTTCGGGCTGCGTTGGTTCTCGCCGGCCACCGAGATCAACCTGTGCGGTCACGCCACCCTGGCCTCGGCCCATGTGCTGCGCGAGAGCAGCACGATCGACGGCTCGGCGCCGCTGACGTTCCACACCCGCAGCGGAGCGCTGTCCGCCTCCTTCGAGGGCGAGCTGGTCGAGCTCAACTTCCCGGCCGACCCGATCGAGTTCGGCGCGCTGCCCGCCGCCCTCGAAGGCCAGTGGCCGGGCGCAGTCGTCGAGTCGGGACTGACCACCAACTTCGTCTTCGTCGTGCTCTCCACGGCCGCCGCCGTCGGGGACTACGTGCCCGACCTCGACGCCATCGCGGCCAGCGGGCCGAACTCGCTCCTGCTCACCGCGGCGGGCGCGCCGGGCTCGGGCGCCGACTACGTCCTGCGCGTCTTCGGCCCGCTCGTGGGTATCGACGAGGATCCGGCCACCGGCTCGGCCCAGTGCGCGGCCGGGCCTTACTGGGCCGAGCGCCTGGGCCGGCACGAGCTGGTGGCGCGCCAGCTCTCGGCGCGCGGCGCCACGCTCTACGTCCGTCCCGACGGCGACCGCGTCCGCATCGGCGGGCGCGCCACCACCGTCCTGACCGGTCACCTGTGCTAACCAGTGTCGACATGGGCGCTTCGGTGGCGGGCCTGCGCACGCTCGTCGAGGGGCACGAGCCGGCAACGCCACGCGAGGTGGAGAGCAAGGCACGCTTCCTGAGCCAGCTGGCTCGCCTGCCCGACCCCAGCAACGAACACGCGGATACCACCCACGTGACGGCGTCGGGGATCGTGGTCGGGCGCCGCGGCACGGTGCTGCACCTGCACCGGCGTCTCGGCATCTGGATGCAGCCCGGCGGCCACATCGACGCCGGCGAGACGCCCGAGGCGGCCGCCCTGCGCGAGGCGACCGAGGAGCTCGGGCTCGACGTGGCCCACCCGGCGGGCGGACCGCGCCTGCTCCACCTCGACGTGCACGAGGCGGCCTACGGCCACCTGCATCTCGACCTGCGCTACCTGCTCCTCGGGGCGGACGACGACCCGCACCCGCCGCCGGGCGAGAGTCCCGAGGCGCGCTGGTACAGCTGGGACGAGGCGCTGGCCGCGGCCGACGTGGCGCTGGTCGACGCGCTGCGCGCTGGCCCGCACCGCCTGCGAGGCGTCGGCGTGACCGACGCGCACGATCTCGAGCACCTCCTCGCCGTCCAGGACCGCGACACCACCATCACGCAGCTCGAGCACCGGCGCGCCGCCCTGCCCGAGACGACGGGCCTGCGCGCGGTGGAGGAGCAGCTGGCCGAGCTCGAGGCGGCGCGGACCGAGGCCACGACGCGGCGCGCCGCGCTGGCCGCCGCCCAGAAGGATCTCGAGGCGCAGATCGCCGTCATCACCGAGCGCCGGACGGGCATTGAGCAGCGGATGTACGCGGCCACCGGCTCGTCGGCCCGCGACCTCCAGGCCATGAGCGACGAGGTCACGCACCTGACCGACCGGCGGGCCGAACTCGAGGAGCTCGAGCTCGGTGTCCATGCTCGAGCAGGACCCGATCGACGCCGAGCTCGGCGCACTCGACGAGCGGGCCGCGCCGTTGCTGACCCAGGCCGACGAAATCCGGGCCGCGCTCGTGCATCAGCAAGAGGAGATCGACGCCGAGCTGGCCGCTGCCGGGGTCGGCCCGGGCCGCCGAGGCCGCGCTGCTCCCGCCGGCGCTGGTCGATCGCTACGAGACGTTGCGGGCCCGGCTGAAGGGCACCGGCGCGGCCCGTCTGATCAAGAACCACTGCGACGGCTGCCATCTCGAGCTGTCGTCGGGCGAGGTGGAGCGGATCCGCGCCCTGCCGCCGGGCGAGGTCGGCGACGTGCGAGCAGTGCGGCCGCATCCTCGTGCCGGCCTGAGGCGCGGCTCGCCCCGTGCTCATCCTGGTCCGTCACGGCGAGTCCGAGGCCAACGCCCGCGGCCTGCTCCTCGGGCGCACCGACGCCGCCTTGACCGAGGTGGGTCGGGCCCAGGTCGTGGCCGCCCGCGCCCTGCGTGCGCGACCCGGTGGCCGAGGTGCGGACGAGCCCGCTGTCCCGGGCCCGCGACACCGCCGGCGCTGCTCGACCTCGGGGCGCCGGTGACCGTCGACGAGCGCTGGGTCGAGGTGGACTACGGCGAGTTCGAGTGCCAACCCCTGGGCGACATCCCGGCCGGCGTCTGGCAGCGCTGGATGGCCGACCGCCACTTCCGCCCCGAGGGCGGCGAGACGCTGGCCGAGGTGGACGTCCGGGTGGGCGAGGCGTGCACCGAGCTCTTCGCCACCGCGGGGGAGGGGGCCCGGCGCCGCGAGGGCGACGTGGTCGTCGTCAGCCACGTCACGCCCATCAAGGCCGCCGTGGCCTGGGCCCTCGGCACCACCGATCTGTACTGGCGCCTCCACCTGCGCACGGCCTCGGTCACCCGGATCGGCTGGAACCGCGACGCGCCGATCCTGCACGGGTTCAACGAGGTGGGGTTGGCGCCGCCCGGGCCGTCGGCGGCACAATCGCCCGGTGCCTGAGCCGCCGGCGACGCCCACGCCTACTCCCACGCTGGCCGAGCTGCGCCCGCCGCCGGGGTCCGACGAGCACCCGGTGCACCGCCGCACCATCACCCTGGAGGTGTTCCTGCGCGACGAGTACTTCGCCGTGGTGGGCACGCTGGCGCGATGTGCGCCCGTGGGCCACGGGTGGCTACAGCCCCCACGACCTCCACGGCATGGAGCTCGGCATCGTGGTGCGCCGGGCCGACCTGACGATCGTCGACGCCGAGGCCGACATGCAGACCTTCCCCCACGCCGAGTGCACCGACATCGAGCCGCACTTCCGCGAGCTGATCGGCCTGTCGGTCGCCCGCGGCTACACCAGCGCGGTGCAGGAGCGCTTCGGGCGCGAACGAGGCTGCAGCCACCTCGAGTTCCTCGCCCGGGCCCTGGGGCCGGCCGTGATTCAGGCGACGACGTCCGCCGCCGCCTGGCAGACCGAGCAGTCCGGCGTCTACCCGACGAGCGAGCAGGGCCTGTCGTTCCTCACCAACACGTGCCACGTGTGGACGCCCGACGGACCGGGGGCCCAGAAGGTGGCGGCCGGTTGGCGGCCGGGACGGCTGGGCTACCCGGCGCCCTCGGCCGCCGAGGTGCTGCGCCGGCTGGCCGAGGGCGAGGAGATCGGTTAGCCCGAGGCGTGCGCTCGTAGCAGGCCGCCGACGCCGGCTCGGATCTCAGCGGGTGCGCCGACCGCGCTCGGAGTCGTCGCGCCGGGTCGAGCCGATGGGCTCGGTGCACAGCGCGGCGAGCATGCGGGCCATGACCCGCTTGGCCACCCGGACCTGGAGGCCCGAGGTGCGGCGCATGCGCTCCCAGGCCTCCCACGACACCGCGGTGTCCATGGCGTCGAGATACTCGGCCCGCGAGCTGTCGCTCATCTCGGCCAGCTCGGGGGCGAACGTCGCCTTCAGGCTCTGCAGGAGCAGCGCGTCGGAGACCAGCACCACGTCGCTCACGCCCGGGGACGTGATCATGTGGCGCACCATGGCCCGGCGCACCGGCGAGATCTCCTCGAACAGTGCGGCGCGGTGCGAGACGATCCGCTCAATGCGCTTCACGAGCGAGAGCCGCGGCGAGAGCTCGGGCATGCCCGACCACTGCTCGCGCAGCTGGAGCGCGGCGACGTAGTGGTACAGGTCGTCGAGATCCGAGAAGTGGTGGAAGACGAGACGCAAGGAGACGCCGGCGCGTTCGGCCACCGCTCGGGCCGTCGGCTCGGTGTCGCTCTCGCGCAGCAGTGCGATGAGCGCCTCGCCCACGATCCGGCGCGTGCGCTGGCCGCGGGCGACACGGCCGTCGCTGGCCGCCTCGTCGGTGAGGGCGAACATGCCCTCGAGGTCTTCGATGGTGATGTCGGGTTGTGCTGGGGGGAGGGTGACATCGAGCTCGATGCTCGAGTCGCCCGCTCCGCCGGCAGGAGCCGAGGAGCTGGGGTTCACTGGCGCACCTTCCTTACTGAGTTGGGGGGCAACTCCCGTTCGCCAAAACGGGGGTCGGAAGGACATGGACAGTGTGCCGTCCCCGTTGCCGTTTTTGGGGGTCGGGACGCCGTTTTGTGTGCCGCGTTGTGTCAACGACCGGACAACAATGCTTCCGTATCTGGTTTGGCTTTTGACGACACAGCGTCCTCGCCGAGGGCGGTGCCGCGCCGTTCTTAGCCGAGTCTTACTGGCGGTCGGGCACCGTCCGGCCGGCCTCGAGGACACGGTGCGCTCGCAGCGCGCCGCCTCTCCTGCCCGGTGGGTGATCACCAGCACGCTGCGGCCGTCGCGCGCCGCCGACAGCCAACGCGCCGTCGAGGACGGCGTCGGCCAGCTCGGCGTCGAGCCCGCTCGTCGGCTCGTCGAGCAGCAGCACGGGTCCGGGCGCCAGCAGGGCGCGGGCCACGGCCAGCCGGCGCCGCTCGCCGCCCGAGAGCGCGACGCCGTCGTCGCCGACGGGCGTGTCGAGACCGGCCGGGAGCGAGGCCACGAAGCGGTCGAGCTGGGCCGCCGCGCAGCGCGTCGTCGATGGCGTCGTCACCGGCGTCGGGCCGACCCAACGTGAGGTTGGCCCGCAATGTACCGGCGAAGAGCTGCGCCCGTTGGTCGGCCAGCGCGCAGGCGGCGCGCACGTCGCCCTGGCGCAGCTGCGCCACGTCGGTGCCGCCGACGGCTGAGCGTGCCGCGCTCGAGCGGCCAGAAGCGCAGCAGCGCGTTGACGAGGCTCGACTTGCCGGCCCCGCTCGAACCGGTCACCGCGAGCGTGTGCCCGGCCGGCAGGTCCAGGTCGATGCCGTCGAGGGCGCGGGGGAGCGAGTCCGCGTAGCGCAGGCTGGCCCCGGCGAAGGTGACGTCGGGCACGCCGGCGCCCAACGGCGACGGCGCCGGCGGATCGACCACGGGGATGGCCACCTCCTCGAGCGCGAACAGGCGGTCCGCCGCCGCCCGCACGGCCAGGGAGCGGGCCACCGCCAGGGGCACGCCCGGCACGGTCTCGAAGGTGGCCAGCGCGGCCAGCGGCAGCACGGCCACCATGACCTGGCCCAGGGTGTGGTCGTGCACGGCGGCCACGCCGAGGGCGAGCACGGTGCACAGCGCGACGGCCTGGCAGAGGGCGATGACCAGGCCGGCCGCCGTGGCCAGGGTGGCGTGGCGCCGCTCGAGCGCGTCCGTGCGCGCCCGGCGGTCTGCGCAATGGCAGCCAGCGCCGCCTCGTCGGCCCCGAAGGCGAGCAGCTCGGGCGCGCCCTCGCAGCGCGTCCACCACCTGGGCCGAGAGCGTGCCGGCCAGCGCGGCGATCTCGTCGTCGCCGCCCCGGCGCCAGGTCAGCGCGGCGGGGACCACGAGCGCGACGGCGAGCGGGAGCCCGAGGCCGAGGGCGGCCCACGGGAGGATGAGGCCGACGACGACCGTGCCCAGCGCGGCGGCGCCGACGGCCACGGCCACGGGCAGCACGGTGCGCAGGTAGAGGTCCTGGAGCGTGTCGACGTCGTCGATGGCCCGGGTGAGCAGGTCGCCGCTGCGCCACCCGGCCAGGGCGGCGGGGACCCGCGGCGTCAGGCAGTCGTAGAGCCAGACCCGCCACCGGGTCAGGGCCCGCAAGCGCGGCGTCGTGGCCGACCAGGCGTTCGCTGTAGCGCAGCGGGCCGCGCAGGAAGGCCAGCACCTCGACGACGGCGAGGATGCCGACCAGCGCGCTCAGGCCCGGGCGCAGTGCGGCCCGGCCCACGACGTAGCCCGAACCGGCCAGCAGCCCGATGGTGGCGGCGGCCGAGGCCAGCCCGAGCAGGCCGGCCAGGGCGAGGCGCCCGTAGCGGGGTGCCCGGCTCGGCGACGATCCGCCGCAGGGAGCCGCGCCTCACGACGGCACCAGGCCCCAGGCGTGTGCGGGCAGGGCGACCACCCGGTCGAACGCGGGGAGCAGGGTGGGTTCGTGCGCGGCCACCACCACGGTCCGCCCGGCCCAGCCAGGGTTCGATGGCCGGGGCGATCCGCGGCCACGGTGGGCGGGTCGAGCGGCGGCCGTGGGTTCGTCGAGCAGGAGGATGGGCGCGGGGCGCAGCAGGGCCCGGGCCAGGGCCACCCGCTGGCGTTCCCCGCGCTGAGGGTGAGGCCGTCGTGACCGAGCTGTGTGGCCAGACCCTGGGGCAGGTTGGCCATGAGCTCGGCCAGGCCGACGGCCGCGAGCACGGCCAGCAGGTCCTCGTCGGGGAGCTCGGGCGCACCGAGGCGCAGGTTGTCGGCCATGCGAGGCCGAGAAGAGATGCGGTCGCTGGGGCAGCCACGAGAAGGAGGCCCGCCAGGCGGCCGGCGTCAGCGCGCGTCGACGGGCACGCCGTCGAGCGCGAGGGATCCGGCCGCCGGTGCGGCGAAGCGCAGGAGCGCGGCGAGCACCGTGGACTTCCCGGCGCCCGACCCCCCGGTCAGCGCGACCCGGCTGCCGGGCGGCAGATCGAGCGTGACGCGCGTCGACCGCCGGCGCGTCGCGGTGCGCGTAGTCGACGCGCAGGTCCTCGACGTGGAGCGCCGGCACCGATGACGACCGCGTCCGGTCGTGCCGCCGGCGTGGCGCCGGTGCCCCGTCGTCTGTGCCGGGCACCGGGGTAGCCAGCACCTCGAGCACCCGGGTGGCGGCGGCCTGCCCTTCGGCGCTGGCGTGGAACTCGGCCCCGGCCCGCCGCAGCGGAATGAAGATCTCGGGCGCCACGAGGAGGACGGCCATCGCGGTCTGCAGGTCGACCTCGCCCCAGAGGAGCCGCAGACCGAGCACCATGGCCACGAGCCCCACGCCGAACCCGGCCAGCATGTCCATGGACAGCGCCGAGAGGAAGGCGGTGCGCAGCGTGCGCATGGTGGCCGAGCGCACCCCTTCGGTGGCCGCCTCCACCTCGCGCCGCCCCTGCTCCTCGCGCCCGAAGGCGCGCAGCGTCGGCAGCCCCTCGACCAGTTGGAGGAAGCGCGCGCCGAGCGACCCGAGCCGGCGCCATTGCCGCTCCGACCGCTTGGCCGCCTCGCGCCCGAAGAACACCATGGTGACCGGGACGGCGAGGACGAGGGCGATCACGACGACGAAGGCAAGCCAGTCCTGGCTGCCGACCCAGATGAGGAGAAGGGCGGGGATCAGGGCGGCCGCGGCGGCCTGCGGGCAGATAGCGCGCGTAGTAGGTGTGCAGCGAGCGCAGCCCGCGCGTCGCGGTCACCGACAGCTCGCCCGCCCGCTCGCCGGCCAGCCATCCCGGGCCGAGGGCGAGCGCATGCCCGAGGAGCTCGGCCCGCAGGCTGCGTCACCACGCGTTCGGCCGCGCGCGTGAGCCGAGCGGTCACCGGCCGCGGCCAGCACGGCCCGTGCCAGCACGGCCACACCGACCAGCACCAGGGCCGGGGCCACCCGGGACACGGTCTCGTGGTGCAGGAGCGAGCGTTCGACCACGCTGGCCAGGGCCACGGCCTGGACCACGACGGCCACCGCGCTCAGCGCGGCGAGCACCAGGGCGACGGCGGCCACCCGGCGCAGGCCCGGCACGCGGGCGGCCAACTCGGGATCCACCAGGCGAGGCCCCCCTCTGGGGCGCCGGGGGGCGGTGCTCACATCCGAAATGTCGTGTCCTTCAGCTCGACGGTCCGGCCGACCAGGCCCTCGGCGAGCGCGGCACGGGCGGTGGGGGCATCTTCGCAGGTGGCGGCGGTGCGGACCCCATCGGCCAGGTCCGCCACGATGACCGTGCGCTCGGGGTCGAGGCGCTCCGGGCCGCCGAAGGTGACGGTGGCGGACGCCACGACGCCTCGGGTCGGCTCCCGGCGGTGGAGCCTCGACGACCGGCCGCGTCTCGGTGGCGGCGTCCGCCTCGGCGGCCAGGTCCGCCACCAACCCGCCGTCGGCCGGCGGCGTGGCGGACCAGACGGCCAGGCCGGGCTTGGAGAGCATGCCCGACACCGTCGTGACCAGGCCGAGCTCGCCCGGGACGGCGCGCAGACGGCGCCCCATGGTGACGGTCGAGAGGAGGACGTAGTGGTTGAAGGGGCCGCCGGCGAAGGCCATGCCCCCGGTCAGCGTGGGGGTCGCGCCCTGATCGAGGTCGAGCTCGCGCTGTTGCACCCGCACGGCCACCGGGAAGCAGGAGTAGAGCTCGGCCAGCGCGATCTCGCGCAGGGGCCGGCCCAGGCGCGCCGCGGCGGCGCGCCCGAGCACACCCATGGCGGGCCAGGCATGGAGATGCCGCCGCGCCGTCAGGGTGACCGCGCTCGAGCAGTGCAGCGCGACATGGGGGAAGAGCCAGCGGTCGGGCGGGACACCCGCTGCCGCGGCTCGTGCGGCCGAGCAGACGAGCAGCGCGGATGCCTGGTCCACCGTCCATTGGCTCGAGTGCCACAGGTTGTAGGGGGAGGCCAGCGGCCGGTTGGCCGGTCCGGGCCGGGCGATCTCGTCCGCGCTGAGCGGGGCCGGAAAGGCGGCGACCGGGTTGGTGCGTGCGACCTCGTTGAAGCGCGCCCACAGCGCGGCGATCTCGTGGCGCTGCCTGTCGGGGGAGCGACCCTCGGCCGCGCCGAGCGCGTTCTCAATCAGCGCGTACTGCTGTACGACGGGCCAGGCGATGCCCGCGGCCACCTCGATGTCGGCGACGAATTCGGGCGGCCGGGTGAGGACCTGATCCGGAGGCTCCGCCTCCTCGTCGGACTCCACGCCGCCGGCCCGGGCCCAGGCGCGGCCTTCGCCGCCCACCACCGCCACCGCGTCGCTCTCACCGCTCGCCACCATGGTGAGTGCGTGGTTGATGACCTCTTGTTGGGAGACGCCGATCTCGCAGAACACGGTGCGGGCATCGACCGCCCCGACCCGCCGGGCCACCGTGCGCGCCGGGTCGGTCAGCGACCACGAACCCTGGGGCACGAGGACGTGGTCGAGGCCCGCCAGCAGGCTCGGTGCGCCGGCGTCGTCGGCCGCAGCGCGCACGGCACGGGTCATGAGCTCGCTGACCGGCTCGCTCTCGTTCGCCGCCCCGAGACCGACGAGCACGGGGCGGCGCGGGTCCAAGGCATGCAGGGGTCCGGCCACGGCGCCGATGCTACGGTCCGGCCATGGCGACCGGCGATGTGGGCAGGTGGGAGGGCACGCTCTCGGATTTCACGAAGGAGAGCTTCGAGGCGGAGGGCAAGGAGCGCGCAGTCTTTCGGCTCGGCAGCGGACCGGCCGTGATCATCATGAGCGAGGCGCCGGGCATCAGCCCGGAGTTGGCCGTGTTCGCCCGCCGCGTCGTGGCCGCCGGATGCACCGCGGTCGTTCCGCACCTCTTCGGCGACGTCGGTCGGCCCACGACCGCGGCGCTCCTCGATCCGCATGCTCGGGCCGGCCTGCATCTCGCGGGAGTTCTCGTGCTTCGCCCTCAAGCGGACGAGCCCCATCACCACCTGGCTGCGTGCCCTGGCCTCCGCCGAGCACGAGCGCTGCGGTGGTCCGGGCGTGGGTGCCGTCGGCATGTGCTTCACCGGCGGCTTCGCGCTGGCCATGATGGTGGACGACATCATGCTGGCCCCGGTGCTCAGCCAACCATCGCAGCCCTTTCCCGTCAGCAAGCGGCACAAGGCGGACATCGGGATCTCGGACGAGGACCTGGCCCGGGTCAAGCGGCGCACCGAGGCGGGGCAATGCCTCCTCGGATTGCGCTTCAGCAACGACCCCTTCTGTTTCGAGCAGCGCTTCGACACGTTGCGCCGCGAGCTGGGCGACCGCTTCCTGGCGGTCGAGATCGACTCGGCGCCCGGCAATCCGTACGGGCACCCGAAGAACGCGCATTCCGTGTTGACCCACCATCTGGTGGACCGGCCAGGGACGCCGACCCGCGACGCGCTCGATCGGACGCTGGCCTTCTTCCGCGAGAACCTCGGCGTGGGCACCGGCCCTGGCGCGCGACCAGCCGGCATGGGCGACTGAGCGACTGCCTCAGGCGGCGGCGTACAGGATCTCGGCGCAGACGCGCTCACCCGAGCGCACCGCACCGTCCATCGACCCGTAGGACGTGGTGGCCGTCTCCGTGCCCGCCCAATGCAGGCGCCCGACCGGCTCCCGGACACACCGGCCGTATTGGGTGAGCACCCCGACGGGGAAGCGGCCGAAGGAACACCCTCGTGTCCAGCGCTCTTCGGCCCAGTTCAGCTCGAGCACCTCGAGCGGCTTCGCCGCCTTGGGGCCCAGCCTGCCCGAGAGCGTCCGTAGGAGGAGGTCCCGGCGCTCCCGCTCGCCCATCGACCACAGGGTTCTGGCCTGCGGTCCGGCAGCGTAGGTGGCGAGGACGCCGTGCGCGTGGCCCGGCTGCGTCGTGTCCAGCGTGACCTCGGCCAGCTCGTCGGTCGCCACGGTGGCGCCGTTGGCGCCGTCGGCGCGCCAGAACGGCTCGTCGTAGATCGTCACCATCTTGAGCTCGGTCCCCGCGGGCATCTGGTGGACGAGGAGCGCGTGGTCGGCCGGGAGCGCGGGCTCGAAGCGGATGCCTGCGGCCAGGGCGCGAGGCAGGGCGAGCACGACGCGGCGCGCCCGTACCCGGACCGCATCGGAGGTGACGTCGACTGCTTCGGCGGTCTGGCTGATCGCGGTGACCGGTGCGTCGAGGACGACGGCGTCACCGAGCTCCGCAGCCATGGCGGTCGGGATCCGGCCGACGCCGCCCTCGAACTGGGAGTCCTGGTAGCCCCCCTTGAGCGACATCAGCGCCTCCACCCCGCCCGAGGCTCGGACCAGGAAGAGCCAGTTGAGGAGCGAGACCTCCGAGAGGTCGGCGGCGAAGCAGGCGCGCACGGTGGCGTCGATGAGGTCGCGGGCCAAGCCGGGTGGGCACGTTGGCCGGGCTGAGCCAACCGCGGACCGAGACGGCATCCCACGAGGCTGCCCGCCGCGCCTTCCAGGGCGCCTCGAGCGGCACCTTCTTCGCCATGGCGTTCATGCGTGCGATGGCCTGTCCGGCGCTCAAGCAGGGCCACCGGGTTGATGCGGGGGATGTCGCCCCGGTAGCGCCGGCTCTTCCCGCCGGTGGCCAGGACATAGTCGCCCTCGACGAAGGTGGGGAAGATGGCCACCCCCATCTCCTGGGCCAGTGCCCGGAGCTGGTCGTGTTCGGGACCGATGAAGCAGCCGCCCATGTCGACGGGCACCCCACCGCCGGACGTACGCGTCCAGACCCGGCCCCCGACGCGGTCACGCGCTTCGAGGACGACGACGGATCGGCCAGCCTCGCTGAGCCGTCGCGCTGCGGTCAGCCCGGCCAGGCCGGCGCCGACGATACAGACATCGGCCTCTCGCGGTGCGGTTTGCGGCATTGCCCCACCCCCGATCCCGGGTCCTACCCCGGTTCCGTCGAGGACGGTATCGCAGCGCGACCGATTGAGCACCGAAGCGGCGGGCGCGAGGATGGTCGCGCGGGCGGAACCGTCCGCACGGGGCGATGTCGCTCCATGACGACATGAGGTGTGCGATGTCCGAATTCGTGATGACCATTGACGGGCAGGCCGCGGCGACCGAAGACACCTTCGGCGTGCGCAATCCCGCCACCGGTGAGATCTTCGCCCAGGCGCCCGAGTGCTCGCGCCAGCAACTCGACGCCGCCTTCGACGCGGCAGCCAAGGCCGCCCGGGAGTGGAAGACGGACGAGGCGCCGCGCCGCGCCGCGCTGCTGCAGGCGTCCGAGGTATTGATGGCACAGGCGGCCACCGAGCTCTCCCCGACGCTCACGGCCGAGCAGGGCAAGCCCTTGAGCGACGCCGCCATCGAAGGGTTCGCCTCCGCCATCTGGTGCCAGTATTTCGCCAACCTCGAGATCCCACCCCAAGTGATCCAGGACGATGAGAGCGCTTTCGTCGAGGTGGCCCGGCGGCCGCTGGGAGTGGTCGCCGCGATCACACCGTGGAACTTCCCGCTCACCCTGGCCTTCTGGAAGATCGCTCCGGCCCTCTTGGCCGGCAACACGCTCGTGCTGAAGCCCTCGCCCTACACGCCGCTCACCACGCTGAAGGTGGGCGAGCTCCTGCGCGACGTGTTCCCCCCGGGTGTCTTGAACATCGTCAGCGGGAGCGACGAGCTCGGCGCCAGGATGACCGCGCATCCCGTTCCGCGCAAGGTCAGCTTTACCGGCTCGGTGGAGACCGGGAAGAAGGTGGCCCTGGCCGCCGCGCCCGACCTCAAACGGGTGACCCTCGAACTTGGTGGGAACGACCCGGCCATCGTGCTCGCGGACGCCGATCCGGCCGCGGTGTCCCAGGCCATCTTCGCCGGCGCGTTCGCCAACAACGGGCAGGTGTGCTCGGCCATCAAGCGGGTGTACGTGCCCGAAGCCCTCTACGACGACGTGGTCGAAGGCCTCGCTGCGCAGGCCAAGGCGGCCAAGGTGGGGGAGGGCACCGAGGAGGGCGTGAAGCTCGGACCGATCAACAACGAACCGCAATTCGAGCGGGTCAAGGAGCTGGTGGCGGACGCCCTGGCCTCAGGTGCCACCGCCGTCACCGGCGGCAAGGCCATGGACCGTCCCGGCTACTTCTTCGAGCCCACGATCCTGGCCGGTCTCACCGACGGCACCCGCATCGTCGACGAGGAGCAGTTCGGACCAGCCCTCCCGGTCGTGTCCTACCGCAATCTCGACGATGCGATCGACCGGGCCAACGCCACCCACTTCGGGCTGTCGGGCTCGGTCTGGGGGTCCGACAGCGACGCGGCGGCGGCTGTGGCGGCGCAGCTCGAGTGCGGCACCGCGTGGGTCAACACCCACCTGGCCCTCGCGCCCCAGCAACCCTTCGGCGGGTTCAAATGGAGCGGGATCGGCGTGGAGAACGGTCCGTGGGGACTGGCCGAGTTCTCCGAGCACCAGGTGGTCTACCGCTCCAAGACCGACAACGGGCTCAACGCCACGACGGCAAGCGTCGTCTCTTAGGAACCGGCTTCGGCGACGGCCGCGCCGTTCCGGCCGCGGGTTCGGTCACCCACCCGAGTGCTCGAGCAAGGGGATCCGGCTCGGCAGGTGACACGTACCCGCGGCGGGAAATCAGCTCGTCGTCGTCGTTGTGGAAGTTGCGTGATGCCCCGGCGTGCTTCGCACCGTGCCCCTTGGTGTGGTGAACGCTCCGGGGTTCGAGGATCTGACGCATGTGCTGGATGTCCTTGTGTCCCTGCCGCACCGCGACCGCCGCCTCCTTGGTGGAGGTCTGGGGGCCCGAGAGCAGGGAGTAGTCCGAGTTGAACTGCGCGGGCGTGTAACCGAGCACCGTCGTCGCCAGCCCGTTCGCGGCGTTGGTGGCGGTCGTGATCTCGCTGTTCAGGTTGGCGAGCAGCGGGCTCACGGTGGCCTGGTCGGCCGCCTTGCCATGTTGCTGGACCTTGGTGGCTGCCGCCTGCAGCGCCGGCACGGCGGTGTTGGTCACCCGGAAGGCGACCGCGGCGACGTGTGCGGCGGGCAGGACGAGTCGGTAGACGCGGAAGTTGGTGAAGATGGACTGGTAGTCCGCCGTCGCCTGCTGCACCGTCTGGTCGCCGTGGATCTTCGTGTCGAGCTGTTGGAGCGGCGCGACGTCATTGCGTAGGTAGGTCTCGAGCGTGCTCCGTCCCGCGCCCAGCCCCTTGAGCGTCGATACCCGTCTCGCGGCCGAGTCGAGGGCCGTGACCCGCCTCGTGATCTCGCTGTCGGCCAGGGTCTTCATTCCGGGCAACGTCTGCGGCAGCGTGGTCGTTGTCGTGCTCCCGGTGCCCGATGTTGTCGGCGTTCCTGATGACGTCGCCGCACCCGCGGCGCCCGTGGCGGCAAGTGAGGCCGCCGAGGCCAGCGCGAGCGCGCCGCAGCGGATGAGAGCCGTGCGTCCCTTCGACATGCGTGCTCCTCTCGTTCGGGATTCCTTGGAATACCCTGAGTTCCAGGATGAAGCTCCTGGGTAAGGAAGGTATGTCGCAAACGTGATGGTTCTGTGATGGTGGTCGGCAATCCGGGTCCGGTCGCCGCGCCAGGTGGAAGGCTGGTGGCGTGAACGCCGAGAACGGAACGGTGGTTGTCGTCGAAGACGATCCGCACATCGCGGACCTGGTCGACCTCTACCTGCGCCGGGAGGGTTTTCGGGTGCTCCTGGCGGGAGACGGTGAGAAGGGTCTGGAGCTGTTCAAGCAGTCCGACCCGTGGATCGTCATCCTCGACGTCGGCCTTCCCGGCCGCCGGGACGGCTTCGACGTCTGTCGGGAGATCCGGGCCCGGGGTTCGGTCCCCGTCCTCTTCCTCACGGCGCGCGACGACGAGGTGGATCGCGTCCTCGGGCTGGAGATGGGCGCCGACGACTATCTGACCAAGCCCTTTTCGCCCCGCGAGCTGGTGGCCCGGGTCAGGGCCATCCTCCGGCGCACCCGCGAAGGTCCGGCCCCCCAAGACGTGGTCAGCCTGGGCGACATCGAGGTCGACCTGCGCCGACGGGAGGTACGCCAGCGGGGAGAACCGGTGTCGCTCACCACGCGCGAGTTCGACCTGCTCGCGTTCCTGGCCAACAACATCGGCCTCGCCCTCTCCCGCCAGCAATTGCTCGACGGCGTGTGGGGGACCGACTGGTACGGCGATGAGCGCACGGTCGACGTGCACGTGGCCCAGCTGCGCAAGAAGCTGGGGTCCGATCTGCCCCTCGCCACCGTGTGGGGCGTGGGCTACCGGTTCGGCTGAGGTCACGTCGATGCGACAGAGACTGATGCTGGCCATGGTGGGACTCGTCGCGGTGACGCTCGTGCTGGCCGGCGCCGGCGGCCTGCTCCTCACCCGCAAGGCCGCACACGATCAGGCCAGGTCGCAACTGGTCTCCGAGGCCGACTCGCTCTCGTCGAGTCCGCTGGGCGTCCAGTCGAAGTCCGACCTCCTCCTCTTCAAGCGAACGCTGAAGCTGGGCGACGCCAGGTTGGTGCGCATCGATGCGCGAGGACACGTCCACACGAAGTTGCCCGATGGGCTGACCCACGCCGACATCGACGTGCCCGCACTCCAGGACGGAAGCACGGTCTCGGGCAGCCTGGGCAACCTGGTCTACGCGGTGGCACCCGCCCAGCTCTCGGCAGAGCAGCGCAGCCAGTTGCGGTTCGAAGGCACCTTCGCCATCCTGCTCACCCGCGACGTGGGAGATCTCGGACCGAGCTGGATCTACTTCATCGTCGCAGGGGGGACGGCCCTGGTCGTGGCTGCTCTGGTGGCCTGGCAGATGAGCCGGCGCATGGCCCGGCCGCTGGTCGAGGCGGAGGAGGTGACCGGCCGCATCGCTGCGGGCGAGCTCGCCGGCCGGCTGCCCATCCGCCCCAACGACTATCCGGAGTTCGCCTCGCTCGCCGGGTCGATCAACGACATGGCGCAGAGCCTCGAAGACAGCCGCGCCCGCGAGCGTCATCTGCTGCTCGCCGTATCCCATGACCTGCGCACGCCCTTGACCTCCATCCGCGGCTTTGCCGAAGCCATTCAGGACGGCGCGATCGACGACAGCCACCAAGCGGCTGACGTGATCATCGCCGAGGCGCGACGGCTCGAGCGACTGGTGGGCGACCTGCTGGACCTGACCAAGCTCGAGGCGCGCCAGATGTCCATCTCCTTGCGTCCGACCGACGCGGCGGAGGTGGCGTCGACCACCGCCGAAGGGTTCCGCCCCGCCGCGGCGAAGAACGGCCTGCAGATTCTCATCGACCTCGCCGGTGATCGGAACGGCGGTCGGCCTCCCGCAGCCTCGGTGGCCGCCGACCCGGACCGGTTGGCCCAGTTGCTCGCCAATCTCATTGAGAATGCGATCACCTACGCCAAGACCGTTGTTGCAGTCGGAGTCACCAGCTACCCGGATGCCGGCGTCTGCCTGATCACGGTCGACGACGACGGGCCGGGCATCGCGGAGGCGGACCTCACCCGGGTGTTCGAACGCTTCTACCGTGCCGATCGCGGCCCCAATCGGCGCTTGGGTTCGGGGTTGGGTCTCGCCATCGTGGCCGAGTTGGCAACGGCCATGGGCGGATCGGTCCGGGCCGAATCGCCGCTCGGTCCCTCCGGCGGTTCACGTTTCGTCGTAACGCTCGGATACTGGCGCGGCGCCGTCCCCGAACTCGCGCGCGTCTGACCCCGCGGCACGTCGGGTGCGAGACGAAATTCTTCACACTTCTGTTGCACATTGCGCGATGACGCGTGCGCGCGGGGCGGGCGCGTGCTAGTACCGGCGCACGCAATCGGCAGGAAGCCGATTTCGAGCATGGGGAGAAGCAAGGCATGAGTCGTCGGCGGCGTTCACGTTCATTCAGATCGATCGGACTGGGATTGGTGGCAACGCGCGACCTTGGTCGCGGTGAGCCTGACAGGTAGCGCGATGGCGTCGGCCAGCGCTCCCGCGTCCGACCAATGCGACAACTCGTGCCGGTGTCGGGCGGCAACGACCCGGCTGCACTGCCGGGGTCGCGCGTCTTCGGGCAAACGCCGAAGAACACGCCCGAGACCGTGTCGTTCGTTCTGACGGAGCAGAACCTCTCCCAGCTCGAGGCGAGCGTGCAGCAGGGGGTCACGCTCGTTCCTCACGGTGAGCCAGTTCGCCAAGCAGTACGGGCAGACCACCGCGCACATCCTGGCGTTGGAGCAGTACCTCCAGGGGTTCGGCATCACCACACAGAACTACTCCGATGATGTCGACGTGGTGGCCAACGGGACCGCGGGTGAGTTCGACAAGGCGCTGGACGTCCACCAGCAGCAGGTGAGCGTCCCGGCGCAGGCGCAGTCGGGAGGTCGTCAGGCCATCCCGGCTCAGGTCGTCCACGCAGCCATCGGCGCGCCGATGCTGCCCGCCAACATCGCGAGCTACATCACAGCCATTCTCGGCCTGTCCAACTACTCGGCCTTCACGAGTCAGGCGGAGCACATCCCCGCCACCGGTGCGAGCCAGCCGACCAGCCCGAGCGCCTGCATCAAGCTTTCGACGCTGCCCGATGCGTGCAACACGCCTCAGAACTTCGCGTCGAACTACGGCCTGACTCCGCTCAACCAGGACTCGGACCTCGGACAAGGACAGACGATCGGCATCGTGACGCTCGCCGCCGTCGACCCCGGTGCACCGCAGTACTTCTGGAAGAACGTGGTCGGCATGACTCCTTCGGGTCGCACGGTGACCATCGACAACGTCGACGGCGGTCCAGGCGCCCCGAGCAACAGTGCGGGCTCCAGCGAGTCCGACCTCGACGTCGAGCAGTCGGGCGGCGTGGCGCCGGACGCCAATGTCGTCGTGTACCAGGCGCCCAACACCGACCCTGGATTCGCCGACGCCTTCTTCACTGCAGCCAGCCAGAACCTGGCCGGTTCCGTGTCGGCCAGCTGGGGTGAGTCCGAGACCTACCTCTCGGCCGCCATCGCGTCGGGCGCCGAGACGCCGGCCTACATGGCTGCATTCGACGAGGCGTTCCTCGAGATGGCGATGCAGGGTCAGTCCACGTTCGCGTCGGCCGGCGACGAAGGTGCCTACGACGCCTTCGACGACATCGGGACCACCAACCTGTCCGTCGACACACCCGGTGACAGCCCGTACATCACGTCGGCGGGTGGGACCACGCTGCCGTGGTCGGGCACCCTCAGCGGCCCGCGCGGCTCGGTGCCAGTGGGCGTTTCCCAGCAGCGGGCTTGGGGTTGGGACTACCTGTGGCCGGCCTTCGCGGCCACCGCGGGAACGACCGAGAAGCAGCAGACGCTCAATCCGCAGAACGATGGTGGCGGTGGGGGCGGCTTCAGCGTGCTGTACAACACGCCCGCCTACCAGCAGGGCGTATCGGGCACGAACGAGTTCACCGCCGTCCCCTATCTCGTCCCGAAGGACTACGTGACGGAGGACGGCGGCAGCTTGCCGACGAAATGGAAGTTCGACCCGAACCCCGGCACCGTCTCAGGTTCCGCGTCGGGCCGGGCTGAGCCCGACCTCTCGACCGACGCCGATCCCTTTACGGGCTACCTGCTGTACGCGCCGTCGTTCGCGCAGGCCGGCGACCCCGTCCTCGAAGGCGGCTGGGGTGGCACGAGCTTCGTCGGTCCTCAGCTGAACGGATCGACGGCGGTCATGGAGTCCTACCTCGGACACCGGGTCGGATTCTGGAACCCCTGGATCTACAAGTTCGCACAGCAGAAGAACTCGCCGTTCATTCCGCTCCAGCAATCGGGAACCGGCAACGACAACCTGTACTTCTCGGGGAACCCCGGTGCCGTCTACAACGCGAGCACGGGATCTGGGCACACCGAACCTCTCGGCGCTCGCGGTCGACTTCGGTCGCGAGTAAGCTGGCACGACCCGGGTCGGGCGTCTCTGCGTCCGGCCCGGGTCGTGCCAGTGCAGAAGTGCCGCCGCGTTGATCGTGGCCAAGGTGGTCGACGGGTGTGCACCGCGCTGTGAACGATTCGCGGGGCGTCCGCCTCCCGCCACAGCGGGCAATCAGGCGACGCGACGTTCTATGAATTCCGTCTGAGTGCGACGGCGGGCCACAATGTCCGGCGTCGACAGTTTTGGGGTGCCGGACTTTCATCGCGTGCGGGCGCGCCCCGCTGGCAGTCCCTTACCGAGATGGAGGAGTTCATGGAGCGTCTGAGCGGCAGGGTTGCGATCGTCACCGGTGGCGGCGGCGGTATCGGGGGGGCATCGGCCCGGGCTCTGGCTCGGGCCGGAGCGGCCGTCCTCGTCGCCGACATCAATGCGGAGGCCGCCGAGTCGGTGGCGGCGGAGATCCGGGCGGCCGGCTCTCAGGCGGCGGCGTTCGTCGTCGACCTGGCCGTCGAGAGCCAGGTGGCGGCGCTCGTGGCCGAGGCCGTCTCGCAGTTCGGCCGGCTCGACGTCCTGCACAACAACGCGGCCTTGACCGATTCGGACTTCCTCGACCGCGACACCGCCGTGACCGAGCTCGAGGTCGATGTCTGGGAGACGTCCATGGCGGTGAACCTGCGCAGCCAGATGTTGACCTGCAAGCACGCCGTGCCCGAGATGGTGCGAGGCGGCGGCGGTTCCATCATCAACATGTCGTCCGGCGCCTCCTTGAAGGGCGATCGCACCAGGACCGCCTATGGCGTGGCGAAGGCGGGGGTCAACGCCCTCACCATGTACGTGGCCACCAGCCACGGGAAGATGGGCATCCGGGCCAACGCGATCCTGCCCGGGCTCGTCATCACCGACGCGGTCCGGGCGCACCTGAACGACGACATCATCAAGTCCCTCGGTCGGGCCGTCCTGACGCCGTCGGTGGGACAGCCCGACGACGTGGCCGACGTGGTCGTGTTCCTCGCCTCCGACGAGTCCCGCTACATCACGGGACAGCTGATCGCCGTCGACGGCGGCATGGGCGCCCACGCCGGAGCGGGCGGCTGAGCGGCTCGAAGTGGTCGAGCCCCGAGACCCGTGGTCGGCCCGGACGAGGCCTCGATGGAGTGCTAGGTCGGCCCGAGGACGTACTCGCCGGTCTCGGGGTGGTGGTACCAGCCACTGGCGGCCTGGGTCCCACCGTCGACGTGGATCGTCTGTCCCGTGATGTAACTCGAGAGGCTCGAGGCGAGGAAGATGGCGGCGCCCGCCATCTCGTCGACGTGGCCGGCCCGGCCCATCGGCACCGTCTGACCGAACCGCTCCTGCATGCCCTCTGGATTGGGGGCGACCGAGGCAAGGCCCTCGGTCCAGGTGATGTCGGGTGCCAGGGCGTTCACCCTGATCCCGTAGGGCGCCAGCTCGAGGGCGGCTGTCTTCGTGTACTGGATCACCCCGGCTTTGGCGGCGGCGTAGGCGGCGTAGCCCGGAGCCGCCCGGACGCCCTCAATGGACGTCACGCTGATGATGCTGCCTTCGAGTGTGCGCTCGACCATCTGGCGGGCCACCCGCTGGGTGCAGAGGATCACGTGTTTGAGGTTGGAACGATAGAGGGCGTCCCATCCGTTCTCCGACGTCTCGAGCAGGGGAGAGTTGAAGACGCCCCCTGCGTTGTTGACGAGGATGCTGACAGGTCCCAGCTCGGCGACGGTGCGCTCGAGCGCCGCATCGACCTGATCCGACTCCCTGACGTCGACCTGGAGGCCGAGGCCACCGACTTCTTCGCCGGCGGCGGAGGCCGTGTCCGCCGTGCGCTCCCAGATGGCCACCTTGGCTCCAAAGGCGGCGAAGTTGCGGGCGATGCCCCGGCCGATACCGGATCCTCCGCCGGTGACGACGGCCACTCGATCGGTCAGGAGGATTGAGGAGGGGTCGATTGGCATGGACGGCGACGTTACATTGTATGACAGCCGTGTCATAGATAGAGGTGTCACGGCAGCGAGTCAGAGAGAGCCCGGGCGGAGACCCGGGCAGATTGGGGGGTTACGTGCCCAGGATCGAGCCGATTCCGCTGGACCAGATGGCGCCCGAGCCGCGCCGCATCATCGAAGAGGGGGTCGAGGAGGGCCTGTACGCCACGCCCATCCCGCTCCAGATCTTCGCCTACAAGACGCAGCAGATCGTGATGACGAACGCGGCGCGCCACGTCATGGGCAAGGGCTCGCTGCTCGGAGGCCGGATCCTCGAGCTGCTGCGGATCAGGAGCGCCCAGCTGGGTGAATGCCAGCCCTGCATGCAGTCGAGGAAGCACGACTCCATCACGGACGAGGACGTGGCCTGCCTGATCGCCCCCGGCGGGGGCGATCTCAACGAGCAGGAGCGGCTGGCGGTCGAGTTCCTCGACCTCCTCTCGGCCGACCACCACGCCATCGACGACGAGGTCTACCGCAAGCTCGGCGAGCACTTCACGGCGGCGCAGATCATCGAGCTGGGCTTTGCCTGCGCCGGCTCCATGGGCCTGCACCGCTTCATCCACACCCTCGACGTGTTCGGGAACAGTGCGCCGGTGATCCCGTTCAGCCCGGACCAGGTCGACTCGGCCATGGACGAGCCGGCGCTGCACGCATGAGCCAGACCGTCCTGGTGACGGGAGCCACGGGGCTGGCCGGCGCCAACGTCTGCAAGCAGCTGGTCGAGCGGGGCGACACCGTGCGTGCGCTGGCCCGGGAGACCGCGGACACCGGGCCGTTGCAAGGAGCTGGGGGTCGAGGTCGTCAGCGGCGACGTCACCGACCCCGACGCCGTGCTCCGCGCCGCCCAGGGGAGCGACTCCGCCATCCACTGCGCCGCCCTCCTCGGAGGGGCCAGTCAGAACATGGCCGACTTCGAGGCGGTCAATGTGAGGGGTACCAAGAACGTCCTCGACGCCGCCGAGGCGGTCGACATGCGCCGGGTGGTCGCCGTCAGCACCGGTACCTTCTTCGACACCGCCGGAGGGCTCGACCGGGAGGACGCGCCGGTCACCAAGGAGCCGAGCCAGGACCCCTACACCCTGACCAAGATGGCGGCCTTCCAGGATGCGATGGCCCGGGCCGCCGCCGGCCGGGACGTCGTCAGCACCCACCCCGGAGCGATCTTCGGACCGTCGCCGGTGGCCAGCAACGCCCTCGGCGCCACGAGCTTCAACCGGGTCCTGCTCTCGGCGGCCCGGGGCCGGATTGAGCGGTACCTGAAGTTTCCGGTGAGTTGGGTCTTCGGGGAGGACATCGCGGCGGGGTGCATCCTGGCCCTCGACAAGGGGGTGTCGGGGGAGCGCTACATGCTCGACGGCCGCCCCGAGGACGTGGTCAGCATCGCCAACGCCTGCAACCGGGTCTGCCGGCTTCTCGGCCTCGATCACGAGGTGGTCGACGTCATGCCCTCGGACGACCCCGAGCTGGCCAAGGTGTTCGGCCCCACCCTCGTCGCCATCTCCGAGAAGGCGGCGAAGGACAGGACCCCTCGGAAGAGCCTCGAGGATTCCAAGACCTACAAGCGCCTCGGCTACAGCCCGATCTCTCTCGACGAGGGCCTGGAGCGCACCATCGAGTGGTTCGGGGCACTGGGGAAGATCGACGGCAGGTAGGTCCCTCGAAAGGGTTGCGCAGTACCCCGAAATGGTGGGGGGTCCCGGACCCCCCACCATTTGTTTTCCCTGGTCGCCAGCCAGAGGAGATGTGCGCGTGGGGGGTGGTCCGCCGACCCGACTTCTTCTGCAGGAGAGTGGCCGTCATGCGGCGACGGACGGGACACCGGCCCCGATGGAGTGATGCCGCCTCGGTTCCGTTGGCCCTCCTCACCTCTGTAGGGGTCCTCCCGGTGCACCCCGACCCCGCGCCTACGGGGGTGCTGGCGGGCCGACCCCACGCTCTTTGCAACCAGCGCCACTCGCCACGTGGCAGAGCTCCGCGAGCGATCGGTTCGGGGCCGGCTGTGGTCCCTGTCACAAGGGGATGAAGGGCGGGGGTCGGTGCACCTCTCCATCGGGGGGCGAACCAGTCTCGGGTGGGTGGAACGTGCGAGGGGGTTCAAAGGGGGAGAGTGGCCACGAGTCTCGAGACCTCTCGGCTGGGAGAGTCCGTATGGATGCGGCCGGGCCCTGGGGTGTCCAGGGTCCGCACGGAGGTGGGCGGGGGCAGGGGCGCCCACACCGCACTCCGAGCCCCCGCGCCACTCACCACATGCCACACCGCTTAGGTGGCGGGTTCGGAGTCGGCTGTGGTCCCCGTCACGCTGAGGGTGGTGAGTGGTGGCCGGGTGCACTTCTCCGTCTCGGACCCCTCGTCTGGTGGGACGGAGGAGCCCTGATCGATGTCGCCGGGCCCGAGGCGTTGGGAGCACCCGTCCGCGGGATCTAGCCCACGGTGGATCAGAGTCCGTACCGGAGTGAGGACGGGGCGGCGAGGGGTCGCATCGGCCGACGCCGCTTCCCGACGAGCCGTCGTGAATTCTTGTCGGCGGACCCGGGCGTGCCCCCTATCCGTGAGACCTCAGGCGGCGGCAGACCTCGGGGCAACGAGCCTCGGGGGGGTGGCGCGGGGACCAGCGCGGGTGGCCCTTGCGGTGCGGAAGGCGGCGCCAGGAAGAAGGTTGCAGGAACGGGGGGGAGGACCGACGGGGTCGATCCACTGGCCAGGTGACGTCATCGGAGGCGCGACAGGAGTGCTCTTCGCCGCCCTGTGGGAGCCGGTAGGTGAGCGAACGAGAGATCCCCTCCTCAAGTGGGGCGATCCCCACGTACGGCGTGATCTCCGTGATCAGTTTCTCCCCGGACCGCGGAGTGGACCCACGGCGTGGTCTGCCTCGACGTGGGTGGGGGGTCTGTGCGGTTGGCGTGACGGGCGAGACCTTGCGACTCGCCACAGGGCCCCCCAACGGGGGGCCACGGCGCCCGGCGGGTGGGGCCGGCGCATCTCCTCCGAGCCGATGGTGCCCGATCTCAGATTCCTTTGGCAGCCACACCCACAACTGGAGGAGCGGGCGACTTCCATGGGGGTGGTGCGCGGCGCCGCACGGGAGGGGTCACCCCTTGGATTTCCCCCTCCCGATTCGTCACGTTCCCGATGGGTGGCGGGGTGGCTGCGAACGCCCAACCCGACGCCCTCCAGCAGGCACCCACTCGAGGGGTCCTCGCTCGAGCCGGGTTGGAGATTCCCATTCAGAGGCGGTGTCCCCGCATGACCCCTTGCGCAGAGGGCGGGGGGACGACACTCTCTCGCCCCCACCTCATCATGGGGATGGGGCGCCGCCTACTCGGGGTGGTGGCTTGCGTCGCGGTCAACGAGAGGGGCACGCGTGTTGGGGCGCGACTACCCACTACCTCAGGTGGCCCTCGCCTGGGTGGGTCGAACCCACCGACCGGTGCAACACAGTGGATGTCTTGCCTGGCTGCCAACCAAGACGCCGGGAGAGTGCTGGACCAAGCCCGATCCTTTTGGGGTCAGCAGGGTCGTGGCAAAAAACGCTGACCCACGACAAAGCTCTCACCCCTTTTGGTGGAGTCGAAAGCGGACGGCTGCCCTCAACGTTGGGGAGTCAGTCTGCGCTGCCTTGCTCTTCCGGCTCGGAGGGAGGAGGGGAAGGTTTCAGAATCGGCCGGCCCGCCGGCTGGGTCGGAACGTCAGACGCTCAGGCCGAAGGGCAACACGCCCGAGGTGGCCGGCCGTTCCGAGCGGGCGTCAACGCAGGGGCCCCGGCTCCGCCGCCAGCAAGGCATTTCGCCCCCCTTCTTTGGGGGGTCTCCGCCCTCTGCCGCGGCTGCGTGAGATGGGATGCCGGATTGATGACCCGCCTCTGCCTTGATGGTCAGGCGAGGGAAACCAACGTGGCGCGTGGCCGAGAACAGCCCCTCGGTCCGATGGATCCTGGTCGAGTACCCAAACCTGAAACCCCTTTTAACGATCGTGTCTTCCGATCGCTGTGTGCCGGGCATCGCAGCGGACGTGGCGGAGCGATCGCTCTGTACCTGTCGCCGCACCGGGTGAATGCTGGCTAGGTCGAACGGAACTCGCCGCGGAGCATCGGCCGGGATTTTGGAACCCCTCATGTTGGGGGGCAGCGACGTGAACAGTTCGGAACGGAACGCCACGCGACGCTGCCTTCAACCGACGTCTCGGTGAAACCGACAGATGCGACGCGACGTACAACGCGCGTGTTTCACGTGGAGCCATGCTGGTCCGCGAGTACTCGGCAGAGAGTATGGCGGACAGCGTTGTTTGCTCTCTGTCCAGACTCCCGAATATGCCACCGGCTTTGTTGAGTCGAAGCGAGGCGAGTCTCCGCGACGGCATACGTCAGCCTGTGGCTCGGCGTGTTCTGTCGCTACACGAAGAATGGCTGTGATGCACGTACGGAGAAAGGAAAGGACGCGCCGGGTGGGAGTGAACACCCGCCGACCAAGGCGGGCGAGAAGAAGCCGAAAGGGTCTTTATCTGTCAAAGGTGCCATCGGGATCACCTCCTCCGGCCTTCTGACGTAGAGGCTGCGTTTGTCGGAGCTCCACAGACGGTCGGGGAGTCGTACGGGCCTCCGCGACTTGCGGTCGGCGCGAAGTCTGCGCCGCTCGGACGCTCGAGCTGTACGGCCCAGCGGGATCACGTGGGGCGCCCCCCTGGGACTTCTTTGGGACCGGTGCCTACGACGCTCGCCAGTTGAGCGGTGGTCTCACGTCGGTCCTGAGTCCTGTGCTGAACCGGTCTCTGCTCGTTTCAGCTCAAGGAAGTGGTCGACAGCAGGGGAGCAGTGGCCGTCCGGCGGGAACCGGGGCTTAGGTGCACTGAGCAAGAGGAAAAGGCGGCGCGGACAAGTGTGCCCGCGCCGCCTTTAGTCCATCCTGATGAGCTGGGGATCGGACGATCCCAGACCAAAGGTCAAGTCCTTGCCAGTCGCCGCTGGGAACGTCACGAGTGAGGCCGCGACCGTCAAGTCGAGGAGGTACGGCGACACGTCACCGAGGCCACTCTCGCTGATGCCGGCGATCATGCAGTACACGATCAAGAAGAGTGCCAGAGCCCGGGTCGGCCCGCGCCCTGGTGAGTGCAGTGAGCAGCAGGATGAGCACGGCGGCAGCAACGATGACGTCTCCAAAAACACCCTGATCCTGATAGATCGAGATCCAGCTGCTGTCGATGGGCAGGCCGTTCTGTGTCGGATTGTTGGCGATATTGACTGCGTCGTTCGAAAGTCCGTTGCCGAAGATCACGTTGGTCTCTGGTTCATGGCTCGAGAGCACTGCCGACCAAGCATTCGTGCGACCGGTGAGACTGGTTATTCCTTGGGTGTTCTCGCCCCGGGCCAACCAGTGCACAAGGAGCGGCGACGCCGGAACCCCTACGACGACAATCACGATGAGTCCAGCGACAAAGAACCGCCGAACCCGTTGCCTGGCCATCACCAAGCTGAGGCCGGCGACGAGCAAGCCAACAATCATCGCCAGGAGGGCGGTCCGTGTATGCGACAACACCAGAACGAACACTGCTGGAATCGCAATCATGAGGGCGTGACGACGAGATACCAAACGGCACAGCCACAACACCGTGACGAGACCGGCAATTTCGCCCGCATAGTGCCCAACCCCAGTAGGCCAGATCGGCCAGATGGCTCCACTCAGGCGTCCCTGCGGTAGGGCTTTTCCGGGAGAGATCAGGAGTCCCAAAACCACGGAACTCAAGATCAAACCGATGAACCACATCTGAGAGCGAAGGAAGAGAAGATCTCGCCTACCCCACCACGGCGTGAGAAGCCAGAGCACGACAAGAAAGACGACCAGACGGACGCTTCTGAACTCAGTTCCTAGGCCAACCAGACGAACGCTCATCATCAGCGAACTGAGGGCAAGGACGGAGTAGAGCCCAAGGAGCCAGTTCGGTCGAACGCGCAGCCGAGGGTTGATCGTCAGAACCAGGATGAAGGCCAGGAACAACGAGCCTTGCGTCATGAGCTGAGCGATTCTGTGCGGAATCGGGAGAATCGCACCCTGCCCAGGGGTAAGTGAGTTGAAGTACAGCAACGCCCAGATGACGGTCACGCGCCGCAAGCGAAGAGTCGCGCCTCCGGCTTTTGGGCTGGCTTCGGCCGATGAGGACGGTTCCCATGTTTGTCAGACCGACGTGTCGGCCGTTTCCGCCTCGGCCGGGGTCAAACGAAGATCTGCGGGGCCGAGTGCACCAGAGGTTTCGTCGTGCGGATCGGCATCGAGAAGGATCACCGATCGCAGAGAGATACCTGATTCGCGCAGCATGTCGCGGGTGAGATCCATTCGAGTCAGCGTCACCCCGCCAGGAGAGAGAATCAACACAGCGTCAGTTACCCACGGAGTGATTTGTTCTGCACCGAACGCGGCGTCGAGCGTCAACAGCACGAGCAGAGCATCGGTGTCGTCGGGGGGTGGCTTCTGGGCCATGCGCATCGGGTCGTCCGGCGCCACGAGCACTTTGACCGGGGGCCCGTTGCCAGTTTCGAGCTGAAACGCTTCAAGCGACCCGGACTCGGGGCTGATGCCCACAATGGAGGCGAGGGGCCGATTCTCAGCCGCGTCGACCACCATCACCCGATGCCCCTCGGATGACAAGTCGAATGCCAACGCGCCCATCGCCAAGGCCGCCGGCTCGGCATTTCCAACCGCCACGACCGCAAGTGCCGACCCGGGGGCTGATTCAAGGTGACTTCGCAGCCGACGCTCGATCATCCGCAGCGACGGGGTCGGCTTCGTGAGCAGCTGGGACAAACGACGCTTTCGTCGGAGATACGGGCTGCGGTAACGCTCAAGGCTCAACTCGACTGGCGCCCCAAGGGTGGACGCCACGGTCGCGCGATCGACTGGGCGATCCGCAAGAAGAGTTCGGAAGATGACGAACACGATGCCGAGGGCGATGCCAGCAACCAACCCGGAGAGCCCGTCTTCGATCAAGACCTTCTTTGTCGAAACGGGGACCAGGGCAGAAGGATCCAAAATGCTGTTGGAGTGGTCGGTGGACTGTTCGTTCAGGAGGGCTTGCTGTACCTGTGTCTGCAGTGTCGATACAGATGCCTCATTCTCACTGCGCTGGTTGATCAGATTGGCCAGCTGGGTGCTCTGTCCTGTGCCTGCGCCCGAGAGGTTGTTGATCTGGCTGTCGAGTGTGTTGATCTCAGTGTTGAGAGATCCGATCTGGGACCTCAGGCCCTTCACGAGCGCATTCGTCTGCAGCCCCAACTCGTTTGCCTGGACCGCGAGGAATGCGTTACCGACGGCCCTGGCCCCCGCTACGGCCTCCTCGGCGGACGATCCGGTGAACTTGATCGACATGATGTTGTCGCTCACCGCGAGACCGCTGTAGCGAGAAAGCAACGCGTGCGGAGTCGCGTTGAGATGGCCCGCGGCAATGGCTTTCTCGGCCACCACTTGGGTATCGAGGAGCGAAACGTTGCCCGCCATGACGTCAACTGCGTTGGACCCGGCGGGCACGGTCAAGTAGAGATCGGTCTCTGCGGTGTAGGTCTTAGGAATGACCACATGGAGAGACGCTCCGACGACCAGCCCGACGAGGCCGGTGATGAGCCAGATCCGACGCTTCCGCCAGATCGTTGCGAGCAGCGCCCGTAGCCCGATCGTCGGCTCCATAATGTCTTCGTCGTTGAAAGTCGTCGTCGACACCATCAGCGCTCCTGCCGATTCAGGCGGCCTTGAGAGCCGCCTCCTTGGCTCACACGCGCTCCAAGATGAACCAGCTCGTCGTTGGACTCCATCGGTGCCGGAGCGGGAAGCAGTCGGACCGTGTCGTCCTTCAGCACGCCGGTGGTGTTGTCGTTCGGGTCAGGATTGACCACGACCACGCCGTCCAGTGCGAATCCTCTGTCGGCCGCCGCCAAGCTGAGCTGGGCGAGCTCGTCGGCGGTAACGAAGTTCGGAGAGATAGAGAGAAGGTTCATGGCGTCCGACGAGGGCACCTCGGACGGCGAGCCATCGAAGACCTCGACCGAGACGAGGATCTGAACCTCATCGGTGTCGGCTAGATCCACCTTCAAGGGCAAGCCCCGACCTACACGCTGTGCGCCAGCGAAGGCCGCCCGCAGTGACAGGAGTGAACGGTCCGTCGACGTGCTGGAGTCTCCCGTGGCGATCGCAGTCGAGGTTCCGGCGCTGGCCGCGTGTAGTGCCAGCCGTGGTCCGGTCGTGAGAGCTGGCGAATCGCCAGCGAATGAGATCACGCGGACCGCCTGGAGCCGAGCGCCCCCGCTGGGAAGGGAGCGCAGTATGTGACGGAGCGCCCATTCAGTTGTGGCACGCGGGCGTTCTTCGAGAAGCGCTCGCCAGTCCGACGGCGTGTGGCACCGCGTCGCCTCGAGCGAGGCAACGACCGGGGCGCTCGCGACGCGGGCAATCTCGTCTCGCAGACGCAACTTATGACCACGCTGGAGCCGCACCAGGACGAACACCGCACTACCCAGCAGTCCGAGGATGAACCCGATAATGCCTGCTTCTGTTGGCAAGCTGTACTTGGAAACGGGCTGGATAGTGGCCTTCTGCAGGATGCGTGTCGTACTGGCAGTTGAGCCACTCGAAAGCTGCGCGTTGGTGATTTGGCTGGTGATCCCGTTGAGTTGCAGGGAGACCTGGTTCTGTTCGCTCTTCAGCGAGCCCAGCAGGACCGTGTCCTGCTGCCCTGCGCTCGAAGCGGTACCTTCGACGGCAATGCGGCTTGAAACGGTGTCGATCTGCGTCTGCAGATCGTCGATCTGCTCCGTCAGCAGGCTCGATTCGTGCTTCAAAGCCGAGACCGCAGCGCGAGCGTAACCACCTTCCAACTGGCCGATGTAGGTCACGTAACTTGCAGCGACGGCATTCGCCAGCTGCACGGCGTAGCTACTCGTAGGTTCGTTCGCCTGAACCTGCAGGACTTGCCCACTGATTGGCGTCACCGTCACCTGGTTCTTGACTTCGGTTGCTCCAACAGGCGGGGAGACCTGGGCCCCAGCGGCCGCCAAGACCGGAGTGCTCTTTGCGATGACGGCGTTCGTGCTGATGCCGTTACTGGTGGCCCCGGTATTGCCCGTGTTGCCGGCCCCCGTGGGGTTCGTGTTCGCCGGAAGGAGTACCAAGGCGATGGCGGACTGCTTGGCAGGCGCAAGAATGCCGTAAGCGACGCCCGCGGCAGCACAGAGACACGCCACCACAAGGATGAGGAGGCGGCGGCGCCAAATCTCGCGCAGCGATGATTGGATGCTGAGAGGTTGCTCGTTCATTAGTTGTTCACCGAGGATTCGCCGTCGGTGGCCACAGCGTCGGTCCGCCCGGCGTGTGTGGCATCCGTGTGGTCTAAGAACGTAGCGAGTTGTGCGCGGTTATTTAGGTCAAGCTTGCGATAGAGCCGGCTCACGTAGTTACGCACCGTCTTCTGACCGAGCTGCAACTTTGTTGCGATTTCTGCGTTGTTGGCACCCTGTGCAACCATCCTCAACACATCGGACTCTCGCTGGGTCAGGTGAGTGGAACGCTCCTCACCAAGGAACCATTGGGCCGCCTCGGTGCAGAGAACCTGGTCACCGAGGTGTACAGAGACAACGGCGGCCCTGATCGCTTCGGGAGACGAATCCTTGAGGAGGATGCCTGAGGCGCCGGCGATCATGGCGGGGCGGACGCGCCAATCGGCGTTGGAGGTCAAGACGATCGTCTTGGCCTCCGGACACTCGACAGAGAGCAACCGCACAAGATCGATGCCGTCGACTCGAGTGAGCTCGAGATCGATCAACACAACGTCAACGGAGGTCGCGAGGCAGAGATCGAGCAGCTCTGGGTCGCCGTCAGAGACCTCGATGACGTTGAGCCGGTCGTCTTCGCTGAGAAGGGAGGCCAGCCCGAGACCGAAGAGCCGTTCCGCCGCAACCATGATGACGGAGATACGGGGATCGGCGATCGAGGGATCATCCGACGAGGCATCTCGTTCGACGGGTTGGGATAAGTCGCTGTTGAGCACTGAGTATGAGTTCCGGGGCAAGGTTTTGGTGCGGTCGATGCGCTCCGGTGGGCGACTGGCGTCGCTCCCCGAGGCTCATTGGGGTGATGGTTAGACAGAGGACCGTGGACGGCCGCAGATACGCCGGAAAGGGACGTTTACCTACTCCGAGTGGGACTGTCCCTGTGGCCAGGACATTCCTCATTCGCAAGTTTCCCGACCTCGTCGCTGTCCCAGGTTACAACTGGGGTGGCAACGGCCGGGGTAAGGCGAATTGGCCGCCCGGTATCTGCGGAGAGGCCACACGCTCTGTCTGATGCGGGGCGCCTGCGTAGTGGTGCCCCACCTCCTATCTCAAGCCCGATGACGCACACCCAGGCGAGCGAGTCGTCAACTCGCGCAGACAAGCACGGGTAATTGCTATGTCCGTCCTACGGTTGAAGGAGAGATTGCCTCGCGGTGGCGCGGCCAAACGTGCCACCACCACCATGGCCGACCAATGCGTCGCATCGGCGTCCAATTTCATTGTCGGCATCGTCGTGGCACGCATCAGCGGGCCCACGGGCCTCGGAGCCTTTGCCCTGGCCTACACGGTGTGGATCCTGTTGACGATGGTGTATCGGGCGATGGTCACCGAGCCGATGGTCATCTCGGGCGATATGCGGCGGGATGACAAGGATGACATCATCCGGCAGGGCTTTGCCGCAGTGGTGACACTTGGCGCAATGGCGGCGTGCATCGTCGCCGCGCTGGGCATGACATTCCTCGTCATCGGACAGCACACGTTCGGTATTGGCCTGCTTTCGGTCGCACCATGGCTCCTTGCACTCGATCTGCAGGATTACTGGCGCCAGGTTGGTTTTATGCAGGGCATTCCCAAGCAATCCCTGAAGAACGATCTCGTCTTCAATGCGGTACAAGCGCTCGCCTTCGTGGCGATTTTTGTGGCGGGTCTGCATTCGGTGTTCGTCGTGATCTCGGCCTGGGGCGCCGGAGCCGTCGTTGCGAGCCTGTATGGACTTTGGCAGTACAAGGTCCGGCCATCGCTGCGTGGGGGAGGGACTTTCCTGTGGTCACGGTGGGAGATGAGCCGGTGGCTCGCCAGTGAGCGCACGGCCAACTGGGGCGCAAGTCAGCTCTATCTGATTTTGGCGGGGGCGATCTTGGGTCCGGCGGCTCTGGGAGGTTTGAAGGCTGCTCAGGGCCTGGTGACCGGGCCCACGAACGTCGTGATCAATGGCAGCGGGAGCTTCGGACTGCCTGAAGCAAGTCGGCACTTTGCCGAGCGTGGCTGGGCGGGGATGGCCAGGGTGACCCGATTCGTGACTGGCGCCACGGTTTCGGCGGCGGCCGCGAGTGGTGTCATCGTGTTCATTTTTGCGCCCACGCTCATCAAACTGTTGTACGGGCCCCAGTTCGTGTCGTATGCGCCTTGCGCACGCATTTTTGCGTGCTCTCTCACGATCTATGCATTTACGATCGGGCCGATTCTCAACCTCACCGCCACCCGCAACGTGCGTCCCCTCTTTACCTGGCAATTGGTGAGACTGGCCTTTTCGGTCGCCGCAGTCACCGTGCTGTCCCTTGCGTACGGGGCAAATGGGGCCGCAACCGCAGATCTGCTGACATCTGTGGCCACGATTACTGCAATGTGGTCGCTGCAGTCGTGGGCTCACCGTCGATCGATGGAGGAGGGGACAGAGCGGAAACCTCGCGCCGGGGGCGTGCCTCGGCGTCTCCTGAAGAACGTGACGTTCCTCCTGTCGCAGGCGCCCCCAAGTCACCCAGAGAAGTGGCGTGCGCCAAGCGATGCGCCCCAATCCGCTTGGTTTCTCGAGGCTGGCCCCGATGAGTGGTCCAGCAGCTAACGACGAGTGCAGTCGCTCCTGAACTCGTGCGAATAGAGCGACGTGAGATCGTCGCCGGCTGACTGAGGAGATGGGTGAAGAGGCTCTTCGTGCCCTTCCCGGAATCGACCGCGCCAGCGACAAACCGTTCACGCCTTATGGCTCTCGGAGCGGTGGCTGAGGGTTTGCCTGGTTCATCGGCGCCATCAAGCACTGCTTCCCAGCCCCTTTTGCCCTCCCTGCGGCGCGAGCGATGTCAGCCCAGCATTGTGGGCAGATATCTGTCCTCGGGAGACGGTGGCGACGTTGGTCAGTGATGGTGGCTCGACGCGTGCTGCGGCTATCACCGTATGGCCTCGATCGCGACTGCCGAGAGTGAGTCTCAGGAGATTGCGATTGGGTTCTCGACGACATGGAGGGACTCGGCGGTAGGACGATGAGCGAGCCTCACCATCCCGAGCTCAGTCGTTGGCTCAAGGGCATAAACAAACCTAGGCGAGTCTCGTGAACGGCTCATTCGTCACCACCGAACCAACGCTCCGCGAAAGATTTGTTGGCTGCCTTCTTGGCGGCGCGATCGGAGACGCACTCGGTGCGCCCGTTGAGTTCCTCTCGCGGTCGGAGATTGAGGAACAGTTCGGATCAAGCGGCGTCCGCAAGTTCGCTCCTGCCTACGGCGGTCATGGCAAGGTCACCGATGACACCCAAATGACTCTCTTTACCGCTGAAGGTCTCCTTCGCGCAGAGCACCGGAGAACCTCCACTGGCCAAGACGACGTCCCTCGAGCGGTGCATGCTGCGTACCTTCGCTGGCTGTCTACGCAGCTCCAGGACGCCCGCGTCCCCTGGGACCCCGATGAAGGTGAGGCCCTATCGGGCTGGCTGCTCGAGCAGCGATTCCTTCACTCTGAGCGGTCGCCGGGCACTACATGTGTCACGGCCCTACTGGGCGGCGACATGGGAACGCCAAAAAGCCCCTGAACGACTCAAAGGGTTGCGGGGGAGTAATGCGCGTCGCGCCGGTGGGCCTGGTGGCTGCCGACCCGTTCGACCTCGGCTGCAGGGTTGCTGCCATAACGCATGGACACCCTTCGGGCTGGCTCGCCGCAGGTGCGTTCGCCCAAATCATCTGCGCCATTACGCGAGGCGACCCCATCCGTTTGGCGGCCGACGGCGCACTGGAGCGTTGCCAGGAGAGAGAAGATGGCTCAGAGGTGGCGGAAGCAATGCGTGCCGCACTGACGATGGTAGACGATGGTAGATCGCTGACCCCCGAAACGGTCGAACTCCTCGGTGCGGGCTGGGTGGCGGAGGAGACATTGGCGATTTCCCTCTTCTGCGCACTGGGCGCCACGAACCCCGCAGAAGCAATGTCAAGCTCGGCGAGTCATGGTGGAGACTCGGACAGCACGGGATCCTTGACGGGCAATCTCTTGGGTGCAGCGCTGGGTGCGGGCTGGCTGGACGAATCCCTGCTCGCCCAGTTGGAGGGTCGCTCAGTGATTGAACAGGTTGGAAGCGATCTCTACGACGCTTTCATGGAACCCGGCAATGGAGTCCAGTGGGAGAAGTATCCGGTCCAGTAGTGAAGGGGGATCACCAGCGATCAAGTTTCGACTAGCTCGTCCCTGCCAAGAGCTCACGACGAATCGTTGAATACGAGCCGTGCCGCGGCCTAGCCCAAACGTGAAGGTTTCTCGACAAATGGCTGGTCGACCACCTCGATCCGGTCCCAGGTACGCATGATGCGCTGCCTTCTGTACGTGAGTGCCTGATGGATACCCGGGATCTTGTGTCGCACCAGTGGGCCGACGAGACGCGCCTTCAATCCGTTGCCCAGCGAATAGAGCCCGATCGTCGATTCAAATTGAGGGCTCTTGGGGACCGGCTGAGGGAGCACGCATCGAATCCGATCGAAGAAGCCCTGGTCGTAGAAGAAGTGCCAATCGTCAGCAGCTGCTCGAATCGGAAGCAGGTGTTCGATTGTGCGCTCACACGCTTCCCGGGTGATGACGTACGCACCCGAATTCACGAGCTGACGAACGTCGATAGGTAACGCGAACAGTCGGCCCGAGGAAAGTTCGAGCGAACCGTCTGAGCCGATGCGCAGCGGTCCGGGCGGACAGCTGGCGTAGTTCAAGAGCGCGACCTCCGCACCGGTCATGTGACTCGAGAGATCTTCCGCCAACTCGTTCAGATCCGCGGGCAACGCGATGTCGTCCTCAAGGATCAGCGCTCGTTCGAAGCCGTCCGCGAGGATCTTCTTGTAGGCGGACAAATGGCTCAGGGAACACCCGGCCGTGCCGGCGGGAAATGAGTACCGTGCGATGAGCACCGGATCGACCAAAGCGGTGTCGTCGAGGTCCAAGGATCGGCCGTCAACGGCATCTATGAATTCGTAGCTCAACCCGGTGCGTTCTAGCTCAGCGATGATATGGGCGCGTCGATCTGGTGATCGAGCCAGATTGATGACGTAGGCGTGCATGGCGGTTAAGGGTTCCTTCCGGCACCTGTGCGAGCAAATGCTTGTGAGTAGACCTCTGCCGCAACGCACTCATGGGAATGGGCGCGGAGGAGGGGGCCTTGCACTATGTAACGATCCGCGATCGTCCAGGCATGATACGTGATCGAGTTCACTTGCTTGCGTGGGGGGCGCGAGATGTATGTGGTGCTCGGCGGATGATCTCTTAGGTGGTCGTTTCCGCTTCCGCTTTCGTTGAAGATGATCCGTTGGTCGGCAGCTCTTGTTGAAGAAGCCCAGAGTCGGGGTTTCCTGATTCTGGGCTGGGAGTACCACCCAGAGACAGTCCCGACTTGCTCCTTCGGAGCCGGTGCACGAGCCGCGGAGCGGTGAAATGCGTGCCAGCGACGAAGCGCATGAGTGGGCCCAGGCTGGGAGCGGCCATCGCCCCGGTAAAGAACAGACCGGGAACGTTGGATTCGAGGTGGTGATTGAGGACGGGAGCACCGCCCATCGTCACGAGTTGTTCGCGGAGCGCGGGGCTGAGGTACGAGAGTCGAGTCAGGTCGAACCGGAACCCCGTGCCAGCAATGACATGATCCGCGGTCTCGGTGACCTCACCCGTAGGTGTATTCAGGCGTACCTGGACGCGGTCGCCCATTGCGGTGGCTTCGATTACTTGGTTACGGAAGAGCATCGGCACCTTGCCTTCAACTCGATCACGAAGCCACCAAGCACCCGCTGGCCCGAGGAACCCGATGCTCTTCTCCATCCGGGTTGACTTCGGCAGGTGCCTGAAGACGTCGGGCAACCGGTCATAGGCCCAGCACGTCCACCCCTCGCAGAGTCGCACGACGGGCCTGCGGAGTTGCCCCAGTCGAGTTGGGTTGGTGGGGTTGGCAACCGGCCACGAAACAGAGCTGCCTCGCACGATCATCTTGATCGACGTTCCTTGCTCAAGGAGCAGAGCGGAGGTCTCGAGGGCGGACGAACCTCCCCCGACCATCAGGACCTCCTTCCCACGGAACCGCTCCAGATCCGGGTGTTCCGACGTGTGGGAAACCAGGTCCGAGGGCAGACCCGACAGCTCCGGCGGAATGTGCGCAAAGGGAATGATGCCTGTTGCGATGACGACCTGGGCGGCTTTCAGGGACTCGTCGTTGGCGGTTCGGAGCAGGAAGCTTCCATCCCGCTCCTGCGCCAGCGAAACGATCTCGGTCTCGTCGATGTCAGGGACGAGCTCGTTGGCAAACCACGTGCCGTAATCGATGAACTGCTCTCGAGACAGAGGGATGACCCGGTCGTGATACACCTCGTTGGCTTGCCTGCAATAGTCGCCGGCCAGGTAGCCGGACTGCGGAGCCGAAAGGTCGGATGCGTACGGCTCCGACTTCAATCGCATCCCGGCGGGCATGTTGAACCGCCATGCACCCATCGGGCGACCGAAGGCTCGGTATTCGACTCCTGCTTGTCGTAGGTGGGCAGCAACGGAGAGTCCATTTGGTCCGACTCCGATTACCGCAACGTTAGTGCTGGACAAGGTCACGCTCCTTTGGCGTCAATCTCTCGAGCCGGCGTCTGCTCGGCATTACGATGTGATCCGTTGGTGAATTTCCGTCGGGCAAGGTTTACGTTGGCGGCCAATGCTGCGACAGCGGGACCCAGATCTTGCTTGTCCAGGTAGTCGTAGCTCTGGCGGCGCATGAAGTCCTTCGCGAAGGTTGCGATGGCCGTCTGGGGTGGGACGCCGTCTGGTTGGCGCCCACGCCGCTCAATGTTCTCCCACAGCCACTTCATGTCACCCTTCAGGTATCGCATCTTGATGCCTGGCCGATACCCCGATACGGGGGTGAGGCGCTCACCCGCTGCCCACTGCCACAGCAGAGTGGGAAACGGCACGCCTGATCGGACAGACACCTCGATCGAACCGGAGAGGCGGGCATTGATCTCCATGAGGAGGGGGCACCCCGCAGCATCGCGGCGGAATTCCACTTCGCAGCAGCCCTCCAGGTTCAGATTGCGTACCAGGGCCAAGGCCGCAGCCTCAATGTCGGCCGGCATCGGTATGCCCTCGCGGACCACCGAGACGCCACCAAGGACCGGTGTGGTGCGGTAGGCCACTTGGGCAAACGTCGCCCACACCTGTCCGTCGGCGTAAAAGACCGTGACGGCCTCGCGGGCCGTTTGCCATCTGCTGCAGCACGGGAGAGCCGCCGAGAACAATGAGTTCTTCGACGTATTCGATCGCCTCCGCCTCACTACGAACTGCCCTTGACACCACCCGAGTGGCGCAATCGGTGTTCGTGACCCATGACTGAGTCGGCTTGATCACTGCTGGGTATCCAACCTCTGACAGGGCCGCCCGGGTGTCCTCAGCGCAATCTATGCGGATCGTCCGCGGACACGGGATCCCGAGTTCCGCAGCTATCGCGAGTGTTTGGTTCTTGTCGTTTGCAGCGTCGAGTGCTTCCTCTGATGAGAGGGCGAGTCCGACTCCGCGTTGTTCGAAGCACGAGCGCCACGGACGAAGTGCAGCTATCGAACCATCCATCGATGGAATCACCACACGAGTCGGGCACGCGCTAACGAGATCGATCACCTCTCGTGCGTAGTCATGAGGTTGTTCGTGATAGCTGGGAAGCCGGTGGGTGCGTGACGACCAACGCGAGGCAAACGTGGGTACTCCGAAGCCTGAATCGCACAGGTCAGAGGACTCAGCGGTGGCGAGCCGCAGGCCGTCGCGACCCAGCGTTCGGGTGGTGACAAGCGCTTGCCGCGCAAGTCCGTCGAGCACGAGAGCATCGAAGGGTCCCTGAGCGCGATCGTCGATCGAAGTCATGACGGTGCTATTCCCCCCTGCCCCGGTGAATTCTGTGACTCATCGGCTACACCTTGACACGACTCGGCCGATCGACGCGCTGGGTCCGAATATGTTCCCAATCCCTGTCCTGAAGAGTCTTTGCGCAGGGCGCCGAACATCCACGGTCCGTCGGCGGATCGCATCACGACCGAAGACGGTTGGCCCGACTCGCGAACGAAATCACGAAAAGCCTGATTGTCCACGTCGTCCACGAGGGCCAAACTCCCAGGATCCATCGCCGGCCACACGGTTCTCAGTTCGAATCGCATATTGCGCGAAGTGTGGAGGCTGTCATGCACGAACATGTCGACCTTCTCGAGGCGGGCGACAAGCGACGGAAGCTGTTGCCTGCTCGAACCCCGGACGTACGTCCATTTCTCTCGACGGGCCAAAGGAACGGCTGCTGCTGTCTCGTGATGGAGCTCGGGTCGCAGCGGGTGGGGCAGGTCGACGCTCCAAAGATGGCCAGAACCGTTGAGCGCCATGGCTTCGAGAATGATCCGGCTTGTGACACCCCGAGCCACACCGGTCTCGATCACATTCTCTGGCTGGAGATGTCGAACGGCGCACCAGGTGACTGCACCCAATGCGGGATCGGCATCGCTGTACTCCCCGTAGGTCCAACGACCGAACGAAAGGCCTTGTGTCGCGAGGTGGCGTTCGATGCTGGCCCAGACGTCCTCGAAATGATTGGTCTCGTCGCACGGCCATGGGAGGCCGAGGATCCGGTGAAAAGCGGGTCCGAAGTCCTCCTCCACGCTGTATTCCACGGCAACGTCGAAGAGATGACTCGAGACCGACTCGGGGACAGACCGCAAGGTCTCGACGGGATCTGTCGCCAGGGCACGAGCGAAGCGGCCCATGAATGCAGGAGCACGGCCGATCCTGGCCGGGATTTGCCGGGTCTTGCCCAAAATTCGACGCAGATGATGATCTTGAGGGGGCATAGGAATGGATTGGTGTGACGGAGTGACGCCAGCATTGGGTGCTTCGGTACATGGGTTTAGAGGCTCGACAGGGGCATTCTGATACCCAAGGATGTCCCAAAATGGACCTTTGGCCTGGTCATTTTCGTCCCTCTCCCTCCCCAATCGGGTTGCCTGACGCTGTCTCATGCCACGCCAGGTGCCCGCAACCTCAACCTCGCCTCTGAATGAGCGTTTCAAGCCCCTCCCGATACACGCGTCCGTTCGTGGTCGCCAGCTTGGTGGGAGGTTCCAGAGGCACGGCGCCTGGCGCCTCGCGGAGAGAGCTGGTTGGAGACAAGCGCGGTGTCCCGGCCGCCCCGTCAGCTTCGGACGGAGGAGTTCAACAGGTCCGGTGGACGACGAAGGCGTCGAAGAGACCACCCCACTCATGAGCGATCTCAGAAAGAGAGGGGCGGGACTCGACCGCATGGACGACCACCAGGCGCCCTGAGAAGCACCGCTCTGTGAGGATTCGAGCCCTCGTGGCCTGCCCTCGACCTGGCACCAGCAAGAGGCTGTGCCAGTGGTGACGCTCGGCATAGCTTCCCACCCACTCTGCTTCGCCTCGTGTGTTCCCGGTGGCGTCCACGAAACACACGACGGACACCCCTGGTGCCTTGGGGCAGGAGGTGTCGGCGTATTTGCTTCCCTGTGAGAAGAGGAGCACTGGGGCATATCCCTTCTCGGCAAGGGACACTGCCAATGATGTTCGGGCTCCTTCGTCGGGGCCGTTGAAGCTGACAATGCCGTTGACATGCTGCGGTTGGTCCTGCGTCGGGAACACAATGAACCGGAGAGTCGCCGCCACGAACACCACGACGATGACGGCGAGGACCCCAAGGATCCCGACGAGCAACCAACGCCGGCGGCGGCCTCGAACGGGTGTGCTCTGGTCCGGCGCACCCACTCGGTCATCTGAGACCTCGTCGGACACCTCAGGAACTGCCGCTCTCGAGGTCAGGTCTCTGGCCTGCGTACGTTCGGCGGCGAACGGCATTCAGCCCATCATTTCGAGGCTGCTCTCGGGAAAATGCGCACGAAAACTGCACAATTTCTTCACGGTATCTCTTGACGCAAGACGATTGGAATCAGAGGGGTTGAGGAGAGGGAACCGGCGGCCGGCCGGTCCTCGGCAGCGCTGACCGCTCGCTACCCGGATTTTCGTCGCCGGTCCGCAGCCTCGCGATAGGCATCGAGTGTCGCCGCTGCAACAGCGCTCCAGGTGAATTTCTGAGCCTGACGGATTCCGTCCGCACGAAGCCTGGAGGCTCCCGAACCAGTGGCCTCGAGGATCCCCTTAGCAATTGACGCCGGGTCGTGAGGGTCAGCGAGAACGGCAGCCCCACCGGCGATCTCGGGCATAGAGCTGATGTTCGACGTCACGACGGGACAATTGCTCGCCATGGCTTCGAGGATCGGCAATCCAAACGTCTCGTTGAAGGACGGGTACACCAAAGCGTCCGCTGCCCGGTAGAACTGAACGGTCTCCTCGTTCGGGACCGCACCGACGAAGACGACGTCTTCGGCAATGCCCAATTCTGCCACCAGTTGGTGCAACTCGGCCCCGTACTGCTCGTCACGCTCGGGCCCGACGATGACGAGTTGGCGGCCGCCCATCTCGGCTTGAGCCAATCTCCATGCCCTGAGTAGGCCGTCACAGTTCTTGTACCGCCACATCGACGACACGAAGAGAACGAACGGGCGCGAAATTCCGTACGAGGCCACATGTCTGCGTGCTGCATCGACGTTGCCGGGCTTGAAGATGTCATGATCGACCGCTTCATAAATCAACCTGACCTTCTTCGGATCTACCTTCAGGTACTGGTCGACCTCTGCTCGCAGGCTGTTGGAATTGACGATCACCGCGTCGGCCAGGCGTACGGAACGTTGGTAATTGAGACGCCGGTAGGTCCGAGGCCCGAAGGCGATCGATTCTGGAGCGGAATACGCATGCATCGTCTTCATGTGGATCACGAGCGATTTGGTCGGGTTGACGATTGGGGCGATGGCAGTGCTCAGAAGGTCGATGTTGTTGCGGGGGAGCAGGAACGGCGTCATCACATGCTCGCTGGCGGTCCGCAAGAGCCGACGCTCATTCGACCACGGGAACGTGATCGCCTGAACGGAATCTCCGAGGTCCGGGAAATAGTGGCGCACCGCGGGGCTCACCATGAGGTAAAGCTGCTCGCCGGGAACCAGTCGGCTGGCCATCTCGGGGACGATGCGGGTCCAGCACCAATGTGCCCCAGAGGGCTGCCGGGGGTCTTCGGTGAGCAAGTTCAGAGCGATGCGCAAATGAGCCTGATCTCCGGCCTGGGAATTCGGGAGACGGTTGGATCTTCGGGGGGATGTCGTGTCTGCGCGGACCGCCATCAGGCGATCCTCATAAGGTTGGCCACGCTCTTTAGAGCAGCCCAGGGAGGAGCAGATACAGGGTTGCGGCGAGAGCCCTGAGTCTGGACGTCGACTGAGAAGTCCCAGCTCAGGTGTCGAACTGAAGAACCGTTTTGATGGTGTCAGAACCGGTCCCACTGCACCTTCCCACTCCGATGAGAGCCCAGGTGGGCTGTTTTTCTCCGAACCGCGAGGAATACCATCCAAGGACCGGGTCGGTCTCCCCTCTGAACAGGGACCAGGAGAGTTCGTGGGGCAGCCCGATCGTGGCGCGATGTGCTGCCGTCCCCTTGGACCAGGCGAGCTCGACGTTGGACCCGGTGAGGTGGGCATCGAGGTCCGGGCCCAGATGCAATGCCAATGTGAAGGTGTGGCGTCCGCTGGTCTCGAGACAATCGATGATCTCAATCCGCCTTTGTCGACTTTGGAGTTCGACTGACCGGCGATGCTGGAGCGGAGGTTTGAGGGCCCGATATCCGTCGTGCTCGGCGGACCACGCAATGAGTGACCCCTCTGAGTCGCTATCGAGCCCAACCAATTTGCTTTGGGCGTGACGAGTCCACATGAATGGACCGCCCGAAGTCGACTGGTCCTGACCATCCACTTCGATTGTGTTGTGTGCCAGGGTTGAGCGAAAGTACCGCCGCCATTGGGGTTCTCCGTGATAGCAGTACGTCCCCGGATCGGCCAGGATGTCAATCCCGTCGTACCGCACTTCGACCCCAAGGGCGTCAGCGTGGGCGTGCGCGGCGATTGACAAAAATCCATGCGGACCTGCATCGCAGCGGCACCAGATCTCGTCTCCGTCCGACGGGGAACTCCGCAAGACGGTCATGCCCGCATCGGCATAGGAACTCGGACGTTGGTCGGAATGGATGGCCGGGTGTCGACCAGCCATTGTGCCGAGAACGGTACTGGTCATGGTGGGTTCCACCTTTGGCCACCACGGTGGCGCATCGAACAAAGCCGCGCCTATTGCGAGGAGACCCGACCAGCGTTCCCCGTTCTCAGGATCGAGGACGAGAGCCGTTCCGTTGTCCCCATCACCTTGGCGGGAACCGCGAAGCTCGACGTCCACCGTTGCGCCCACAACATCGAACATGCGGCTTAACAAAGCCCAGACATCCGGCGAGAAGGGCCGTCCAGCCCAACTTGCCTCGACTGCAGCCACCACCGCCAGCTCGGTTACGAAACCGTGATAATCGAAGGCCAACTCGCGATTGACACCGCTTGGAAAGGTGTTGTTCTTCAGTTCGCGTTGAAGGAGTGAGGCAGCCTCTTCGCTCCAGCGGGAACTCTCGGGGAACCAGTCAAATGCCAGCGACCCGACCAAGAGTCCCGCGACCTCGGCGATGACGTGATTGTTGGCGGACGAACCCTGACTGCGGAAGGCGGCGATGTAGTGCTGGTGCCACCAAATCTGGGCACGGGCTACCTCGTTGTTTTCGAACAGATCCGCGATACCCGTCCAACCATCAAGCAAGCGGCGCACCCAGACCCAGCTGATCAGCCGTACCCCGGCTTCGATTCCGCTGGTCCAGTGCACACCGGAAAGGAAAGGGTTTTGTGTCCACCAGGAACGAAGATGGTCGGCCACGCGTTCGGCATAGCGTTCGTCGTCCGTGAGGCTGTAGGCAGCCGCGAGCACCGTCAGGTGGTGCATGCGCGAGAGCTCCCAGACTTGCTTTACATTTCCCGTGACCTCTTCGGAGCGATGGTTGACCTTGAAGCAATAGTCAGCCTGAGGGGCCCTCCGACCGGTGATGGGATCGAGGAACCAGTCAGGATCCTCCATGTCGTGGCGCGTGATTCCCAGAACGTGCCATCGTCCGGCAAGGATCTCCTCGGCTGCTGCGACGACGTCGCACTGAACTTGGCTCGGCAGGCTCTGCCGGATCTCTGCAATCGGCAGGGCGCGAAAATGCGGATTCCGATTCGATGTCCAGGACGTCGCCCCTTGCGCGGGAAGGGATGCCCACGAGCGTGGCGGCACATCGGGCATGACCTGTTGGGTTGCCCAACGCCTCCGGCGTACCTGCTCTTCGACGCGCCACCGCACCTCGGAGGGGGACATCTTGGAGAATCGCTGGACGCGCCACTTGAGGTCGGCCGAGTTCATGGCGCGATCTTGTCCGGGCCCTCCTGTCGCGGAGTCACAGCGATTGAGATGTGCCGCTCGAGATGGCAGACGTGGCCGCAAGGGTCGCTCGGGTGGTGGCGGAGAGGGACTCCAGAGAGATCGGCATGGAGCCTCCCGTTCGCACAGCGTCGACGAAGGCCTTGACCTGTCCACCCTGGCCCTTGTCCGGGGCACCGAAATGCCGGCGGACCCGAGCACGCGGGCCCGTCCAGACGGTGGTGCGCCTGAAGTTGTCGAGTCGAGCGGTTCGCCCACCACTCGAGACCTCGAATGTTTCCTTGGGGAAGCGGCGGTGGGCACTGGAGAGGTAGGTGACCGTCGCGAGTGAACCGTCGCCGTATCGGAGGCTGACCTGCACCTCGTCCGGTCCACCCGCAGCCAAGGCCGTGACTTCGACAGGATCGCTGCCAATCCACCAACTCATCGTGTCCACGAAGTGGCCGCCTTCACCGACGAAGCGCGTCCCTTCGAGCTCGCTGTCTCGGTACCAGCTGTCGGACCCGAGTCGTCCGGCGTTGACCAGGTACCGGGCATTGGTTGGTTCCGTCGTTCGTCCGAAACGTTGTCGCATCTCTACCAGGAGCGGAGCGAAACGTCGGTTGAATCCGACCATGATCCGATCGTTGCCAGTCGAATCCACAGTGGCCAGAATCCGCTCGAGCTCGTCCATCGTCAAAGCCAGTGGCTTCTCCACGAAGACGGCCTTTCCAGCCTCGAGAGCGCGACAGGTCATCGCGGCGTGAGAGCTGTGCCGGGTGACGATGAAGACCGCGTCGATCGTCGGGTCCTCGAAGACAGCCTCCGAATCGGTGCCGGCGTTCTCGAATCCGAATTTGCGCTGCGCGTTGACCGCCGAAAGCGACCGCCGGGTGGCGACTTGGGCCAGCTCGACCTCGGGATGATCCGCGAGATGCGGAAGCAGCATGGACGAGGCATAGTTCCCGGCGCCGACGAAGCCGATCCGCAGGTTTCCCTTGTGCAGGTCCCGATGGGGGGTTTGAGGCCAATTCGAGGTTGTCGCCGTCGCCGCCCGGCTCGGTGCCGCGTGGGATTGTCCATGACTTGCCGCCGCAGGATCGGTCGCTTCTGGCTCGTCGTACTCGAAGAGGAAGCCGACGCCTTGCAGCACGCCGCCGCTGAGTTGTTCGTAGACGTTCGGCGCATCGGTGAGCGGGAAGATGCCGGCGATGAGCGGTTCGGGATCGATCTCTTTGCGGGCCACTGCATCGACAAAACAGTGAAGGTTTCGTCGCTCGGTCCATCGGACATAGCCAGCGGGGTAGTCGACTCCTTCAAGCTCGTATTTCGGGTCATAGCGGCCGGGGCCGTACGAGCGGGAAAATCGGAGGTCGAGCTCCTTCTCGTAGTAGTCGTTCCAGGGCAGATCCAGCTTGCACTTGCCGATGTCCACGACAGTTGCGCGGTCACGTGCGAGGCGGGCCGCTAGTTCCACCGGCTGGTTCGACGAACCACCGGCAACGAGGAAGATGCGGTCGGCACCGAGGCCGCCTGAAGCCTTTATGAGCTCCTGTTCGACCGCAGTCGTTCCGTCGGCGTCCGGCGCAGTGCAGAGAAGCGCACCCGCCTTTTCAGCCAAGCGGCAACGGTCGGGATCCGGATCGAGCCCAACCACTCGGACGCCGGAAGCGATGAGGAGTTGCACAACCAATTGTCCGACCAGTCCGAGGCCGATGACGCATGCGGTGTCGCCGATCTGGACACTTCCCTGACGCACTCCTTGGAGAGCGATCGAACCAACGGTCGCGAATGCTGCCAGCTGTGGGGAAACACCGTCGGGGACCGCCACGCAGAGGTTCGTCGGCACCCAGTTGATCTCGGCGTGAAGGGCAAACTCGTTGCCGGCGCAAGCCACGAGTTGACCCACCGAGAATTCCTCGGCGCCCTTTCCCACCTCGACAACGACACCCGCAAGCGAATAGCCCAAGGGGGAGTACGAATCGAGGCGATTCATCGCCTTCTTGTAGGTCGTGAGTGCGCCCTGCTGCTGAACGTTTTCGAGGACCTTCTTCACTTGGTCAGGACGGGCCCGGGCCATTCCGACAAGTGACAGCTTGGACTCTCCGACCTTCATCATCTCGGTCCCTGTGGAGATCAGGGAGTAGAGCGTCCGAACGAGGACCCCGCCGGGCGCACACGATGGGGCGGGCGCGTCGATGACGGCGAGTTCCCCCGAGCGATAGTTTTGCGCGACTTGCTTCACGGATCCTCAGACTTTCTTTTCATCTACGGGGGTCACAGCGTCACTCCTGCTCCACGAGCCTGGCGGTACCAGTACTCGAGGGTGAGCAACTGCCAGATTTGCTTCGATCGGTCCTCTCGTCCCGAGCGATCCTCGTCGACGAGCGTAGAAACGGCAGACCTGTTCAAAAACCCTGTCTCGACCAACTCGCCATTGAGCAACGAATCGTCGATTACCTCGCGCAGGTCCTGGGCCACCCACGCCCGGAGCGGTGCCGAGAAGGACGCCTTCGGCCGGTGCACGATGTCGTGGGGGAGCCAAGCGCGAGCGGCTTCCTTCAGCGCGACCTTTCCAGTTCTCCCGGAGATCTTGTCCTTGCCAGAGAGGGAGAAGGCGGCCCGAAAGACAACCGGATCGACAAACGGAACGCGGACCTCAGTCGAGGCGGCCATGCTGGACCGGTCGGTGTAGGCAAGGTTGAGGCCGGGGAGGAACATTCTCGTGTCCGCCAGACACATGCGGTTGACCTGGTCGGGGAGCAGATTGTCTTCGTAAATCTGAGAATGCTGTTCGAAGACGTCGTCGATGTCCCGCTGGAGATCGGGACTGAGGAGCGCAGCCAACTCCGGCGGCGCGTAGAGGCTGTAGCTCCTGCGGAACGCGGCCTCTTCAGGAAGGTCAGCAAACGTCGTGAAACGCTTGGCCCATCGGGCGTAGCGAAGTCCACGTCCCGCCGCCGTGACAGGCAGTCGATCGACGAGGCCGTTGGTCGAGCGATGCACGAAACCTGGGAGGCCCCGGTACCGGGCGGCCAGGACGCAGGCTAAGTGTTTCCGGTAGCCACCGAAGAACTCATCGGCGCCCATGCCCGACAGGATCACCTTGACACCCGCGGCTCGGGCGCCTTCCGACATGAGCAGAGTGTTGATGGCTGCGGGATCACCGACCGGTTCGTCGAGGATGTCGACCATCCTTGGCAGCAAATCGACCACGTTGGGCTGAAGCTCAATCTCATGCAGATTGATCCCATGCAGTTGCGCGACCTTCCGGGCGTAGATCGCATCGTCCGGCATTGCCTCGAGCCGTTGATCCTGCGCCCTGAACGTGATCGTGTAGGCATCGATTTGAGGGTTGGCCTGCTTCGCCAACACGGTGACGATGCTCGAATCGAGACCCCCGGAGAGGAAACTGGACACTGGGACGTCAGCGACGAGGTGGGCTTTAACGCTGTCCTCTATGACTTCCCGCAGGTCGTAGCTGGTGTCCTGGGCTGCCGCGGCCTCTTCGACGACGTTCCAGTACGTGCCGCTGCGTGAAGTGCCGTCGGGACGAAACTCAACCCAGCTGCCGGGCTGGAGCTTTTCGACACCCTGCACCGAGCACATTTGATCCGGCACCCAGTAGTAGAGCATGGACGCCACGAGCGCCTTCGGGCGCATGTGGAGCTCGGAACCAAAGGCGCTCACGAGGGCCTTCAGCTCAGAGGCGAACACAACTCCGTCCTTGCGGCGAATGAAGTGCAGGGGCTTGATCCCAAACTGGTCTCGGGCCAGGAAGAGGGAGCCGGTCGTCTGATCGAGGATGGCAAAAGCGAACATTCCTCGAAAGCGCGCCAGACACTCAGGTCCCCAGCGACGCCACGCTTCGAGAACCACCTCGGTATCCGAGGAAGTGGTGAACTGCGCACCGCTCGAAGCCAGCTCGGCCCTGATCTGTCGGTAGTTATAGAGCTCGCCGTTGTAACACAGCACGAATGGTCGTTTGATCAGGGGTTGTTGGCCGTGCTGGAGATCGATGATCGAAAGGCGACGGTGACTGAAGTGGACGTCGACCCGCTCGTCGCTGTACGAGAAAAATCCCTCTTCGTCGGGTCCTCGGTGAGCGAGACAGCGACCCATCCTTTGGGTGGCCAATTGACCATCGACTTGCTGGTAGGCACCGGCGATTCCGCACATAGGGTCAGCCTCCAGCCGTTGCTGCGAGACGTTGGGGTCCCTCGATCAGCGTCTGGTACACGTCGACGTAAATGGGAGCCTGGTGATCCCACGCCAGCTCTTGCTCGACCCGCGTGCGTCCTTCTTTACCCATTTCTTGGCGTCGCGGTTCGTCGTCGATGAGATCGACCAACATCTGCGCCAACTCGGCCACGTCGTTCGGCGTCGCGTAGACTCCCGCGTCGCCGGCCGAGACACGCGTTTCGCGAAGGTCGAATGCGACAACCGGTAGTCCGAAGACCATGTATTCCATCGTCTTGTTCATGGTGGAGACGTCGTTCAACGGATTCTTGGGATCGGGGGATATGCCGACGTCGGCGGAGGAGAGAATCGCCGCCACGTCGTCATCGGGGATTCGCCCCGTGAACGTGACGAAGTCAGTGAGGTCGAGGCGTTGCGACTGCGCGACCAAGTCGTCAAAGCAATCGCCCGACCCGATGAGGGTGAAGCCGATATCGGTGCGCCCCAGCTTGTGGACGACATGATCCGCCATCTCCAAGACGAGGTCCACGCCGTCCTGAGGTCCCATCACACCCAAGTAGGCCGCCATGTGACGTTTGTTCTGCCGAAGACTGGGGTCGGGTTCGGTGGGACGGAGTTTGTTCAAATCGGGACCGGTGCGGACGACGGTCATGCGTGACGGCGCAATGCCATCCCTTTCGAGGACGATCTGGCGATAGGAGTCGTTGGTCGAAATGACATGATCGGCCGTTCTTGCAACGCGACGCTCCATGAACCTAAGCATCCGGTAGACGAGCGTGTTGCCCTCCGGAAACCGTGACTCGTAGAGCTCGGGGCAGAGATCATGGTGATCGAAGACAAATGAAGAGCCGTGGATCACTCGAAACAGGAGCCCGATCGGCCAGAAAATATCGGGCGGGTTGCAGCTCTGGACGACTGCGAACCGGCCTCGCATGCTCGCTCGGATGCTCAGGAACAATGTCGCGAGAAACGAGTAGATGTACTCGAGGACGAACGTCAGGCCAGATGTGCCGGGAGCGTACGACGGATACTTGTAGAGGTCTACTCCGTTGAGCCGGTAGTAGGTCGGGTCGCCGGGTGCCTTGGGACAGACAACGGCGACCCGGAAGCCGGCGGCAGTCAAGGACTGACACTCGAGCCAGACGCGGCGGTCGAAGGGAACCGAGAGATTCTGGACGAGAATAAGTACGCGTCCTCGCTTCCGCGAGGGCCCGCGGACTCCAGGGCGCTCCTGATCCTCTCCATGAGGCGCCGAGACCTTGGCGCGCTGATTGCGTTTACTCACCAGGCGAAGCCCTCGTAGCAACTCAAGGCCTCGATTTCGGTACCGAGCTGACCATCGAGGTCGATGATGCGCGACGGTGTCGATTCGAGGAGTGCTGCGACGACTTCCTCGCTCGCGTGAGAGACGATGACAACATCGGCGCCCTCAAGGGCCTCTCTTGGGCTGTTGGTGAGTATGCGCCTGAGGTGTGGAAGCTTGGACTCCACGTATTGGCGGTTGGCGCCGACCAGGGACGAGGGGTTGACGACGGCGTCATGGATACGGACTTCGTATCCCTTGCCGAGCAACGTTTCGGCCAGGTCGACATACGGGCTCTCGCGCAGGTCGTCGCTGTCCGGCTTGAAGCTCAACCCAAGAAGGGCGATCCGACGACCCTCGCCGGCGACGACACGGTCGATGGCATCTTCGATCGACAGCCGGTTGCTCGACAGGGTGCCCGACAGTAGTGGGATGTCGACACTCTCCGAGCGAGCAAGATAGAGGAGAGACCGAAGATCCTTCGGCAGGCACGATCCACCGAAGGCGAAGCCCGGCCGCAGGTACTTGGGCGAGATGTTGAGGGCGGTGTCCTCGCAGAAGAGGCCCATGACCTCCCGGCTGTCCACTCCGAGACGGCTGAAGATTCGTCCGAGTTCGTTGGCGAACGAGATCTTCGTGGCGTGGAAGGCGTTGCAGGCGTACTTGAGAGACTCAGCGGTACGCGGGTGAACGACTCGCAGGGGTGCTTCGAGGAACGAGAAAAGGCGAGAGATCGTGTTGATGGCCCGCACGTCCGAGGCGCCGATCACCGTAAACGGAGGCGAGTAGAAGTCGGCGATCCCAGTGCCCTCCCTGAGGAACTCTGGACACATGGCGACGGCCACGTCAGGACCTGACTCGGCAAAGGCGTCTTTGAGGATGGCAGCCAGATCTTCGACCGTTCCGGGCGGTACGGTGCTTCGGATCACGACCGTATGGGAGTCTGGAGGGTCGTTGGATTCCGAGATTCCCTGGATGATGTCCTCAACTGCGCGGTAGATGTAGCTCAGGTTGGACTCGCCGCTCGGAGAGGACGGGGTGCCGACGCAAAGGAGCGACACCTCCGCCTTGTGGAGGGCGTCGAGAGGGCTGACGGTGGCGCGGAGGCTGCCTGCCGCAACCACCTGGGCGACCAAGGCCTCCAGACCCGGTTCGAGGACCGGACTCTGGCCAGCCGAGATGGCTGCGACCTTCAGTTCGTCCGGGTCCACTCCGTACACGTCGTGGCCATTGGCGGCGAGACATGCGGCGGAGACGGTGCCGACGTAGCCGAGACCGAAGACGGCGACCTTCATGCTGACTTGGGGGCTTGTGCGAACGAGAGTCCGCTGCTTTGGTTCGTCATACTTGAGAACGAGCGACGAGAAGCCTCTCAGATACACCGTTGCGAGCCGGTTGTGTGTGAGCTCCGGCCGGGCGCTGCAGGTGGAGGCGCTTCTCGAGGAGGTCGCTCAGGAGGCGCGACGACGGCGCACGCTCTCCGGCTTCGGGTCTGTGTGCCTGCGACGATTCAGTGACCATCCGGCACGTCGCGCCAGTGCGACCGCGGCCAACTGTGAGTTGACTCCAAGCTTCTGGAGAATCGACTTGATCTGTGAACGAACAGTGGAGATCGACACGTAAGCCGTCTTCGAGATCTCCTCGGCGCAGTGACCCTCCAGAAGCTCAGCCAGGACGAACTGCTCGCGCTCGGTCAGAGAGGCGAAGCGCTCCAGCTGGGAGTCATGAATCAGACCTGCCTGCATCGACGCCAGAGAGGCCGGAGACCTCCGCTCCGGGCGAGGCGCGGGGCAGACCTGGAGGAGGCGGGTGATCGTCAGGAGCAGCTGATCGAACGGCTCGTTTCTGTCGACCAGTTCGGATGCCCCTGCATGGAGCCATGCGGACCTCCGAGCTGGGTTGTTCGAGGCCTCGATGACACAAATCTGGAAGCCTCTACGGCGCAGCCTTTGGACGGACGCCGATCCGTTGGCCTCGTCGAAGGAGCCGTCGTCGAAAAGGACAAGATCCGGGCTCCACTCGAGGCCGCGCTCGATCTCAGACTTCGAGGACGCGATACGCATCGTGGCGAACCCATACCGCTCGAGTGCGCCGGCCAGTGCTCCAGCCAAGAGATCGTTCCCCGTGACCAGGATCCGAGGAGCCGTCGCCAAGGACGGGGAGCCGGATTTGACCGTGGTGCTCATGCGGATTGCCCGCACCCGACCACGGTGGCGGATGCGATCTCTCGGATGGTCAACGGGTCGTGAGATGCGACGACACGGCGCGACGCCAGTGCCTCCGATCGCTCGGTGCTGCTCAACGACGATCCTCGGGATGCAAAGATCCCGGGGATGCCGGAATCGACATCGACCCTCATTGTCTACCGCCTATCACGGCGGATCGGTCTCCACTTTGGCCTTCTGCGGGCCACGCCAATAGGCCCGCAAATCGGCACGCCGACCCGCTCTCGGGATCATACCGAGTGCCGTCGGTAGGCACAACCGCGGTTGTCAGTGAGGAGTGTTAGCGAAAGGCTGTTGTCGGTGAGGAGTGATTTGCCTCACGGACGAACGCGCTCTGGTGAGGGTTGAGATGCTTGGAAATTGTCTGTCGTTGGCGCGTCCGCGACCTCGGGCACTACCTGGTAGGACACGTGGCTTGTTGGTGCAGACAGGTCCCGCATCACCTCGATTCGGCTGGTTGAACCCACGTTCTGATCGCGAACCAGCAGCGCCGCGAGTCGGACTGCGGCGAGCACATGCCCTCGTCCAGGGACGGGCAATTCGTGCAGGCTGCCGACGCATCGTCGTGGGACGACGACGAGGCCGGCGAGCTGGGGTCCGCGGAGAACCAGTGCACCGTCGTTGGCGCACTCGACGATGAAGCTGGTCTCCTCCGGGCTTTGTCTGGCCACCGACCGAACGATCGCGCAGGATCGACACCCCTCACCGGATGTGTCGCCCTGCCAGGGAATTTGCAAGAAGCTGCTCCCTCGATCCACGTCCAGCGCCTCCTCAATCCGTTCGATTTCGAAGGGACGTTTTCTGGACAATCTTGAGTGATTGCAGTGCTGGTGTTGATACATGGAGGACCCTCCCGCGGCAAACACATGCACGCCCAGGAAAGGGCATTTTCCTGTCCCCTCTGATACATCCTGAGCGAGGAACATCCCAGCCGTTCCCCTCATCGGGGCCCGGCTTGGCTGCTGATGGGACGATTGCACAGGACCGACGTCGACCTGGAGAGGCGTTGCCCTGCCGGGGCCGGTTCCAGCCACGCCTCTCTCCGTCCACGTCCCGTCCCTCCCCAATCATTCGATTTCGACAGGATTTTTTTCGATGTTATTGAGTGTTTGCAGTGTCGATGTTGATACAAGAAAACCCAGGGAAAACAAAAAATTGTCCGACGCCGCACCGTACGTCCCGCGTCGCAGCCCTGTGGAGACCGCCGAAGTGGACAAGCCGTGGCGATTCCTCGGCGGATCTGCGTCGAGGTCGAGCACGGTCGCTCCTAGGGCGGGTTCAGCCTCGGCTTCCCACGTTCCGCAGGCTGGATCACCTACGTCGACCACTCAGCGACGGCCTCGGCCTCTTGAACGCGCGGACAGCGGTGCTGATGTCGATGGCACATGCACTTTCGGTGAAACCATTCGTTGGAACGCTGAGCGAGGCGCCGTCTCGGGCCTGATCAGCAACCGACGCACTTTGCGCCGCGTGCTCTCTCGAATCGTCAGACTGACTCACTCGCAGTGCGTGTCATCACCGTTATCCCCGACAACGCGGCCCGGTGCCCCGACTAACGACCCATCGTTCCCCAAAAAAGGGGATGACGAGTCCCACGTCTTTGAGGACTATGTGAGGGACACGCTGGAGGGTGGGGGCCAACCAGTGGCGACCGGTCGAGTGATCGGTCATCGATTTGGAGGTCCTTGTGACAATCGAAATGGTGGAGACTCGCAGCGAGGCCCGATGGGGTTCGGCTGAGGCGACGTTTGTCGAGGAAGACGAACTGACCCAGGTGGTGCTGCAGGCTCGGGCCGGATCGAGCGAGGCGTGGCAGAGTCTGATCCAGCGCTTCGGCGGGTTGGTGGCAGCGATTGCTCGGCGGTGTCGTTTGAACGACGCTGATGTCGCAGAAGTGTCCCAGACCACTTGGCTTCGCCTGGTCGAGAACATCGACCGTATTCAGCAGCCCGAACGACTCGGCGCATGGCTGGCAACCACCTCACGTCGTGAGAGTTTGAGAATCGCCACCCGGCGTTCAACGGTCTCCGCAACCGAAGAGATCTATCTCATCGCAGACGAGGAAGCAGACCCCCTCGATGCCGGCCTGCTGAAGGAAGAGCAGGTCAGGGCCATACGATTGGCGGCTGATCGGCTTCCCCCGCGGTGCCAGCGCCTCTTGGGGCTCTTGATGGCCGACAGTGAACTCCCGTACAAGGAGATCGCCGACCAGCTGAACATGCCCATCGGCAGCATCGGGCCGACGAGGGGACGGTGCCTCGAGCACCTGCGAGAGCTCATGGAGGACCAGGAGCTCACCCACAAGTCGGTGACCTCCTAGAGGTCCTGCGCCCCAAGGAGGGGTTCATCCCCTTCTGACCAGGATCGCGATGTATCACCGAGAGGTGGTCGCCGCTCTCATTGGCTGAGGGGGCAGTTGCTGCATATCCCCTCGAATTCGCCAGGGAGCTTGAGGCATGGTGAAGGCTCAGACACACGTCGCTCGACGGGGAGCAGCCTTCACGGGTTGGCAGGTGAAGGCGAGCCCCCAGGACTCAGCGCAAGGCAGTCGCGTCGGTCTGTTCGGCCTCCTGGGCTCGGGCAACATCGGCAACGACGCCTCCATGGACGCGGTCCTGCGTTACCTGCGGTCCCGGCATCCCGCGGCCGTCATCGACGCCATCTGTTCCGGCCCGGCGACAGTGACCGAGGAATACGGAATCGACGCGGTCCAGATGTTCTGTTTCGACCGCCACCCCACCCGTCTCTCGGGCCCACTGGCGAGCGTCCTCAGGCTTTCCAGCCGTCTGCTCGACGCATTCCGTATTCCAGCGTGGGTCCGCCGGCACGACGTCGTCATCGTTCCCGGTGCAGGTGTCCTGGAGGCCAGCCTTCCGCTGCGCCCCTGGAACACCCCATACGGACTCTTCCTGCTCAGCATGTCGGGCAAGCTTTTCGGGACCAAAGTGGCGTTTGTGAGTGTCGGGGCTGGTCTCTTCGAGAACCGGGCGACGCGATGGCTCTCGGATCGGGCGGCCCGTGCGGCCTTCTACCGGTCGTATCGCGACGCCGGTTCCAGGGAGGCGATGCACAGGCGAGGCCTTGATGCCCGGGACCCGATCTTCCCCGATCTCGCCTTTTCCCTCCCACTCCCAGTCGACCATTGCGATGGATCAGGTGACTGGTCGACCATCGGGGTGGGGATCATGGCCTACGAGGGGTCCGACGACGAGCGTGACCGCGCTCGCGAGATCTATGCCTGGTATGTCGGTCGTGTCAAGGAACTCGTGCGTTGGCTCGTCGGCGACGGACGCAAGGTTCGGTTGTTCATAGGCGACACGGACGGATCCGACGAGGCCACAGCGCGTGAGATTCTCAGCGACGTACGGACGTCTCGGCCCGATCTCGACGATTCCTGGGTCGTGGTCGAAAAAGTAACCACCTTCAGCGAAATCATGGAAGCGATGGAACCTCTCGGGGCCATCATCGCTACCCGCTTCCACAACCTCATCGCAGCGATGATGCTGGCCAAGCCGACGATCGCGATTGGGTACGCCCCGAAACACAGCGCCCTCATGTCAGACATGGGTCTCACCGAGTTCTCTCACATCGATTGCCTCGCTGGACGTCCCCACCGTGACGGAACAGTTTCTCGATATGGAGCGTCGGTCGGCCGAGTTGCAGAAATCCCTGGCCGTCCGTGCCGCGGAGAGAGCGAACCTGCTCGACGAGCAGTTCGACGAGCTGGACAGTCTCGTCTTCGGGCAGAGAACGGCGCACGCGACCTGGCGCCGAATCGGTTCGGTCCTCAATCGGCCACGGAGACGTCATGAACGGATGGAGCATTCCGATCCCAGGATCGACGCTGGACCCGCTCGAGGGAGCACCATGACGAGCACGGTGACTTGTCGCGCCTGCGCGGCACGCTCCGGCAACCTGGTCCTGGACCTGGGTGATCAGCCCGCGTGCGACCACTTTCCAGATGATGGCGACCTGGGTCGCGACGCACGATATCCGTTGCGGATGTGGTTGTGCGGTTCGTGTGGTCTGGCGCAGCTGCTCGGTGAACCCACCATGGCCGAGGAGGCGCTCGGCACCGAGCCTCAGGCGCTGGTGGATCAGGCCGCCGATGCGGTAGGGAACCTGGCGACTTCGGGCTGGCTCGCCGACCGTCGACGGGTGGCCGAGTTCGCCAGTCCCCACGGCGGCTCTTGGCTGCCATTGCTCGAGGATCGGGGCCTCACTGCGGTGTCCGGCGGGACCGGCCGATCTGGTCATCGATTCCTTCGGAATGATGCACGATCCGGACCAGTCCTCGGCCCTGGAGGCGCGAGTGGAGCGGGTGGCGCCCGGAGGTGCCTGCTCCTCCAATATCACTCCTTGGACACAATCATGCGTTTGGGCCAGTGGAATGCCCTTCGACACGGGCACTTCGCGTACTACTCCACGATGGCTCTGGCTGGCATGTTGGCAGCCAAGGGATTGCGTCCTCGAGCGGCCTGGCAGTTCGACCTTTACGGCGGCACGGTCCTGCTGGCGGCCACGCGGGAGTCAGACGGTCCGCTCGCCGTCGACCATTCGGTGACTGAACTCCTCGAGGAGGATGCCCGGATGGGGGTCACTGACTCCGAGGCGGTGGGGCGCCTCCAGGGGGAAGCCGAAGCGCATGTCGAAGGGCTCCGCGAGTGGATCCTTGCTCAGCAAGCCGATGGGAAGAGCGTGCTCGGATACGGGGCGGCGTCACGCTCGGTTGCGCTCTTGTGCAGGTCGGGGCTGGACCGGACTCATCTCCCCGCCATCGTTGACGTCTCCCCATCGAAGCATGGACTGCGCATGCCCGGGACGGACATCCCCATCATCGGACCAGAATCGCTGGCGACGCATCCCCCGGATGCGGTGCTTCTGTTCGTTCCGGATCTGCTCAACGAGGTCCGTCGAGCTCTCCCTCAGGTCGAAGGCTCGGGGGGCAGTTGGGTGGACGCCGAAACCCTGCGGCCCTCGGTCTGTAGGCCCAACTCACTGAGGTAGACGAAGTGCCCGAATCTCCGCGAGCCGTCTATTCGCGGGACTTCTGGGCTGAGGAGAACACCAAGTACGTGCGACCGCATCTTCGGATGCGAAAGGTCGCTCGTCTGGTCAACCGCTTGGCCGCCGGTCGCGAGGTCAGACTTCTGGACGTGGGATGTGGGCCCGCGACACTCGAACACCTGATCGCGCCGAATATTCGGTATTACGGCATTGATATCGCGATCCATGAGCCCGCCCCGAACCTGAAGCAGAGCGACATCCTGCAGCGAGCCGATCAGCTCGGATGGGGCGCCGTTCGACCTCGTCGTGGCCGAGGGTCTCTTCGAGTACCTTGCCGACCAGGAGTCACGGAAGTTTGCCGAGATCGCCAACCTGCTCACTCCTACCGGCAAATTCATCGCCACATACGTCAACTTTGATCATCGCCGGCCGAATTACTACTGGCCCTATAGCAACATCCAGTCGTCGGAGGAGTTCCGGGCCGCCTTGGCGGAACACTTTCTCGTAGAGAGGCAACTTCCCACTGCGTACAACTGGAACCACAGCGAGCCGGGCCGGTGGTACGTGCGGGGATCGAACTTGTACCTGAATATCAGAATCCCGTTCTTCACGAGGTGGCTGGGCGTCGAATATCTCTACATTTGCCGGCCGAGAATCCGAGGGAACTGAGTCTTACCTGAGGATCACCTGGGTCTGTCGATTTCCGGGTCGCAGGCCGAGGAATTGCGACCTTCTTGAGACCATTCTGACCCTCGACTGCGTATCAAAGAGCAGGTCCCGTACCTCTTTTTCAATTGCTCGAGGGGTCTCGCCCATTGAGCAACCGTTGTTGTCCTAGTCCACGTTTTGGTCAGATCGAGGTGTTATGACCCAGTGTGTTTGTCGCCTTTGCGGCGGACCTCTCACTCAGACTTTCGTCGACCTTGGGATGTCGCCGTTGTGCGAGAGCTACGTCGCCGCGGATGCGCTCGACCAGCCTGAGGTCTTCTATCCGTTGCACGTCCGTCAGTGCCCGTCGTGCCTTCTCGTGCAACTTCCGGCGTACGTGTCGGGAGAGGACATCTTCTCCGATTACGCCTACTTCTCGTCCTACTCGGACTCATGGGTGGCCCACGCGAGGCGGTTCGCAGATTCCATGACCGCCAAGCTCGCACTCACGAAAGACAGTCTGGTCACCGAGGTGGCAAGCAACGACGGCTATCTCCTGCAGCACTTCAACTCCAAGGGCATTCCCGTCCTCGGAGTTGAGCCGGCCAAGAACGTGGCAGAGGTCGCACAGGCGAAGGGCATCCGCACCGTGGTCGAGTTTCTCGGCTCGACGACCGGCGACGCGATCGCCGAGCGCTACGGACGAGCCGACCTCGTGGCTGCGAACAACGTGTTCGCACATGTCCCAGACATTCGAGACTTCGCCGCGGGTCTGCGGGCCCTGGTGAAGGACACCGGGTCTGGTCACCCTGGAGTTTCCTCACCTGCTTCGCCTGATGCAGCGTCGTCAGTTCGACACGATCTATCACGAGCACTACTCGTATCTCTCGCTCCTGACCGCCCGCCGCACTCTGGCCACCGCGGGGCTGAGCGTCGTCGACGTCGAGGAGCTCGAGACACATGGAGGATCGCTCCGAGTCCATGCCCGTCCGGAGGAGTACGCCGACGAGCCCACGACTCGCGTGGCCGAAGTTCTCGAAGAGGAGAACCTCGCCGGTCTTCACTCTCTCGCCGGCCATACCGGATTCGCCGGAGAGGTGTTGAAGATCAAGAGCGATCTGCTCGACTTTCTCGTCTCTGCTTCCAGGCAGGGACGATCCGTTGCCGGCTATGGCGCTCCCGGCAAGGGCAACACCCTGCTGAATCATTGCGGAATCCGTGAGGACCTTCTCTCTTACACCGTTGACCGGAGCCCGGCCAAGCAGGGGAAGTATCTGCCCGGTACCCATATTCCGATCTACGCGCCGGAACGCCTGGCGGAGACGCAGCCGGACTACATCTTGGTTCTGCCCTGGAACCTCAGAGATGAGATCTCGGAACAGCTGGACTACGCCCGAGCGTGGGGCGCACGTCTGGTGTTCCCGATCCCCGAGCTCGAGATCGTCTGAGGGAGGACTGAATCGTGAAAGTCGTTCTTTTCTGTGGCGGGCTCGGAATGCGAATGCGTGATGGCGCCACAGCCACCACTGTCCCCAAGCCCATGGCGCTTGTGGGCGAACGCCCGCTGCTGTGGCACGTAATGCGTTACTACGCGCACTACGGGCACAAGGACTTCATTCTTTGCCTTGGATATGGCGCCTCTGCGGTGAAGGACTTCTTCCTCAACTATGACGAGACGCGTTCGAACGACTTCGTGCTGGAGCGTGGCTCGCACGAGCCGACGTTGTTCAGAACGGACATCTCTGACTGGCGGATCACGCTGGTGGACACGGGATTGCACTCGCCGATCGGCGAGCGCCTCCGCCGGGTCCGCGGTCTCCTAGACGATGAGCCCATGTTCATGGCGAACTACGCCGATGTCCTGACGGACGCTCCGCTGCCGGACATGATCGAGCGCTTCACCGAGAGCCAGGCAACAGCGAGCCTGCTGGCCGTGCCGTTGCAGTCCTCACATCATGCGGTGGATGTCGGTGCCGACGGCGTGGTGACGGGCGTGACCCCGATGCGTGATCTCGACTATTGGGAGAACGGGGGATACTTTCTCTTCCGACCGGAGATCTTCGACGAGCTCAACGAGGACGAGGATCTCGTCGAGGACGCAATCGTCCGGCTCGTTCGACGTAACCGCGTCATGGCGTACCAGTACAAGGGCTACTGGTCGCCCGCCGACACTGTCAAGGAGCGGATCCAGCTCGACGAGCGCTACCAGCGCTCGGATTGCCCTTGGATGATCTGGGATCCCGAGCGATCAGGGCTGCCGGCTCGCTCCGTCGAGGCAGCAGAGACAGCGGCGACCTCAGCATCCTCCGCGGCGGAGCGCTGACTGGCTACCGTGCTTTCGCTGAAACTCGACCTGCCGGCGGAAAGGCCGTTCTCTGTCCTGGCGATCGGCGCCCATCCCGATGACATCGAGATCGGAGCCGGCGGGACTTTGCTCACGCTTGCCGAGAGCAAGCTGGGAATGCGCGTCCACTATGTGGTCCTGACCGGGAGCGAGGATCGCCACGACGAGGCGCGCACTGCCGCGGACGCCTTTCTTCCGGGCGCCGATCTCACGGTCGACCTGCACCGACTGCCTGAAGGTCGACTTCCCGCACTTTGGGATCGGGTGAAGGACATACTGGAGGCCGTGGCTGGTACGTGTGCTCCCGACCTGATCATCGCGCCCTCCAGTCAAGACGCTCACCAGGACCACCGGACGATCGGCGAAATCATGCCGACCGTTTTCCGTGACCAGCTTCTCTGGTCCTACGAAATCCCGAAGTGGGATGGAGATCTCGCGCGTCCGTCGACCTACTTTCCCCTGACGTCGGACATGGCGCAGCGCAAGGTCGACCTGTTGCACAAGTGTTTCCCGTCGCAGGGAAGCCGCGATTGGTGGGATGACGAGGTGTTTCTGGGGTTGGCCCGGCTCAGGGGCATGGAGTGTCGGGCGCCGTACGCAGAGGCGTTCACGAATACCAAGTCCGTCGTCCAGCCTGTCGTACTCTCGGAGAACGGCTCCGCACAGCAGGACCCGCCGACCCGTACGTTGAGACCCGAGGACGTGTGAGCTCCGTGCCGAGACTTACTGTCGGCCTTCCCGTCTACAACGGCGAGAGATTCCTGGGGCAAGCCCTGGATTCGCTGCTCGGGCAGACATTCGAGGATTTCGAGCTCATCGTGGCGGACAACGCGTCGACGGACGGCACGGCCGAGGTGTGTAAGTGCTACGCGAAGATGGATTCGCGAATCAGGTACGTTCGCCATCCGCACAACATCGGCCTCATCCCGAACCATACCTTCGTGATGGACGAGGCCAAGGGCGAACTTTTCAAGTATGCGGCTCACGACGATTTGTACGGGAGGGACCTCCTGGCGCTGTGCGTGCAGGCGCTCGACGAGGACCCCGACGCGGTGATCGCGCACTCGTGGACGGCAATGGTCGACGAATCCGGTCAGGCGATCGGCACCTTCGGGCAGGGCGTTGCCCTGGACTCCGAGCGGGCACCGGATCGGTTTCGCAATGTGCTCTTCGAGGGTTGCCACGACTGGGAGTACGGGGTCACTCGGACCAGCGCTCTCCGCAGCATGACGGCGTGGGGTAGCTACCTTCATGCGGACCGGACGGTCAGTGCCGAACTCGCCCTCTACGGTAGGTTCCAGCAGGTGCCGAAGTGGCTGTACTTCCGCCGCGAACACGCTGGCCAACTTCCACAGACCGTGCGTGACCGGTGCACGACGCTGGACCCACGGCGGGCCAATCGGCTTCGCCATCCTGCGGTCAGGCTCTACGGGGAGTATCTCTGGGCGTACATCTCGATGATCAACCACGCGCCCTTGTCGCCGGCCGACAAGCGGGAGTGCTTCCGCCATCTGGCTCATTGGATGGGGGCCCGAGCTCTCCCCGTCGCTCGTCGAGGGCTGCGGCGGGAGCCTCTCCACGAGGACCCTCTCTCCGACATGCCCCCCATTCGCGTGGCGGCTGTTGTCCCCGGGCTCCGGCACCAGAGGGAGAGCGCGTGAGTGCATGCAGTTTCCAGCGCTCGCCGCGCTGGAAACTGACTTGCCGCGTCTCCGGTTTCTCCGCGACCACCTGGTGGCGGTGGCGGCTTCCATGAAGATCGAGTCTGTCCCGAGGATCGCAGGAGCGTTGCGCTTCATGCCGGAGCCTCACCGCGACGATCGGGGCTTCTTTTGCCGTACCTTCGACGTCGATGTCGTGCGCGCCGCGGGAATCGACCCACATTGCTTCACCCAGGACAGCGTGTCGCGGTCCTCGCGAGGTGTGGTGAGGGGCCTGCACATGCGACGGGGAGCCGGCGAATCGAAGCTCGTGCGGTGCTCCTACGGCGCCATCTTCGATGTCGTCGTCGATCTGCGGCCATCGTCACCGACCTATCGCAACTGGGAGAGTTTCCAGCTCCACGGTGACGAGCAGGTTTCCCTGTACGTCCCGGCCGGGTGTGCGCACGGGTTTCAGGCCCTGACTGAGCCCGCAGACGTCTCCTATCGCATCGACCGTCCCCACGACCCGACGGAGGATGTGACGATTGCTTTCGACGATCCCGATCTCGCCATTTCCTGGCCTCTTCAGGTTGCGGCGGTCTCACAGCGCGATCGGGAGGCGCCGTCACTCTCTTCCGTGCTGCAGTCCCTCTGAGCTGATCAGGAGCTGGACTGGGGGAGCGAAGTGCTCGGCTGGAGGCGGAGCATGTCGTCAATGAGGCCCGCGTCCAGCAGCTCGCGAACTCGGCGGAGCCTCACGTAGGTCGAGGAGACAAAGTCCTCATAGGTGAGACCGAATTCGGTATAGGCGCTGGCGAGCTCGTCCACCCCAGCGGCGACATTCCAACGCAGGTGCAACTCTGGGAACGTGGACGTCAACTTCGAGAAGTCGACCCGGTAGTCACGCAGATCCGGTCCGGCCGTGGCGGCGAGGGAGACCTTTGAATTCGGGATCGCCTGGCGCACGATCTCTGCGATGTCGCGGACCTGGACATTGTCCTCGTCGCGACCGATGTTGAAGGCCTCGTTGTGCACCAGTTGGCGGGGCGCCTCGAGCATGGCCAGGAACGAGCGGGAAATGTCCTCCACGTGGACCAAGGGTCGCCACGGCGACCCGTCGCTCTCGAGGGAGACCTCGCCGGTCGTCATGGCGACGGCCGTCAGGTTGTTGACCACGATGTCCAGGCGCTGCCGTGGGGAGAAGCCGTAGGCCGTGGCATTGCGGAGGTAGGTCGGGCTGAACGAGTCGTCGGCCAGAAAGCCGAGCTCACGCTCCGCCATGGCCTTGGTCTCGCCGTAGGGCGTGACCGGGAACAACTCTGCCTCCTCGGTCACCGCCTCGGAACCTGCCGCGCCGTAGAGGCTGCATGAGGACGCGAACAGGAATCTCTCCACACCGGCCTGCTTGGCTGCCCGGCCGAGGCGCAATGTTCCGTCCAAGTTGATGGAGTAGGTCGCGGCGGGGTTCAGGTGGCTGACGGGGTCGTTGGACAGTGCGGCCAGGCAGATCACCGCGTCGTAACCAGCGCAGTGGTGAGGCTCGACATTTCGGATGTCTACCCTCGGCCGATTGGTGGCTTCCTCGGGCCCTGGACCTAAATCGCAACCTGCGTAGAGATCGAGATCAAGACCGTCCACCGAGTGTCCGGCCTCGCGCAAAATTGGAACAAGAACGGCTCCGATGTACCCGCGATCACCAGCAACGAGGACCTTCACGACCAACCCCTAGCGTCAAGACGGACACGAGCGCGTCCTTGTCTTAACTGGAGCCTGGCGAGCCGCCGATGATACGACTGGACGGGGGCTGGGCCAGGCTCAACCCGGGTGCGGGGTTCTCCAGCCTAGCTTCTCCAGGTGCTCAGAATCCTGCGGCGGCGATGATCGGCCCGTTGAGATGGGTGCCGGACATGTCGCCGTCGTTGGGTGCATCGCCGAAGGGATAGATCTTTCCGAGCGCGGTGGCGATCCAATAGCCATGACCGTCGGCTGTGGCGGCGATAGCAGTCGCCGGATCGAATCCACCGGCGGCACCGGCGGGCAAGTTGCCGTGCCAGACGGCGTCGCCGTAGGCGAAGACCTGTCCGAGGGCATCGATGATGTAGTAACCACCGCCGTCAGGTGTGCGCACCATGGAGGTGATCTTCGAGGTCTGCGTACCGGGTGCGCCGAGATACTTGGCGTTCCCGAACGCGTAGATCTGGCCCGAGTTCGTAGCGAGCCAGTAACCCTTGCCGGACGCGTCGGGGGCCACTGCCACCGCGCTGCCGACGCAGCCGCCGATACCGGGACAGGACCCGGCGAACGTCGAATTAAAAGCGAAGACTCCGCCGTCGGCGGCCACCATGTAGTAGCCCTGACCGTTGGCGGAAGGAACGATGCCAACGATGGGTTGGTTCAGGCTGTTTGGGACACCGGAGCCGGCGGGATGCAAGCCAAGGCCCGGTAAGGATCCGACGAACGGGGCGTTGAAGGCGAAGACTCCGCCGTCGGACCCGACCAGCCAGTAGCCGTTGTTCCCGCTAGTCGGTGTGATCCCCACGACGGGGCGTTGGAGCCTGAGCGAACCGGTGGAGCCGTAGAACCCCGCCGAACCGAAGTTGAAGATCCCGCCGTCCGAACCCACCAACCAATAGCCGCTGTTCGCCTCGCCGTTGGATACCATGGACACGCGGAATCCCGATCCGGTGAACGTCTCGGGCTGGCCACCGGTGGAGGCGATCTCCCAGCCCATCGAGAGCGCCGTCCACGTGCTGCCCGCTGGCAGATAGCCGGTGTTCTCGAGGTACTTGAGCATGGACAGGAGGTCGACCGACCCTGACGACTCGCTCGCCTCCTGCGCTCCGTCGGCGGCGCCGAGCTTCCAGATCAACGATTTGCCGCCGTTCCCTTCGCACAGGTGCCAGGCCTGGGCGGGCACCCCGTTACTCCCGCCGAAGATGACGTTCGTCTTCACTTCAGGCCAGTTGCCCTCGCACGGCGCGTCATTGCTGAAGTCGTACTGGACCATGACCTCGTACGCCCAGTTGTTGAACCACAGGTCGTACATGGCATGGGCTTCCGTACCGGCGTTGTGCGGGAAGCTCTCGTTGAAGCTGCTCGTCGTCTGCTGGTAGCTATCGATTGCACCCTGCGCGTCGTGGGGCCAGACGTTGGGGTACGTGCAGATGGCCCCAGAGCTGTTCGTTGGATAGTTCGCCGTGATCGAGAAGTTCTCCGGGCTCTGCGCATTGAGCGTCTGGGTCCAGCCGGGGCAGCCGCCGGCGTTCCATACGTTCTGATCGATCTCGATTCCTTGTGAGGCAGGACGACCCGCCCCGGGGTTGATGCCGGGAAAGTCCGTCGTGTCCTGAGGAAAGACGCAAGTGCCTTTGGCGGCGCTCGTCGTGCACGAGCCACCGGCGTGACTCTGTGCAGCCGATGCGTCTTGATTGGCCGAGTTCCCTCGGCTCGTGAGACCGACGACTGTCAGCGCCGCGGCTGCGACGACAGCGACCGCAACGGTCAAGGTTTTGCGGCCCCTGGGGAGTCGCTCGCCGTTCATCTCGTCAGTTCCCCTTCCGGCGCACGATGCGCTCGACTCCGCCCTCCTAACCGTACCTCGCCGCCCGATCGAATCCTCAGATGCCAGCGGCGCGGGACCTGGGAATAAGACCGGAGCTCTGAGCAGTCCACCGAGTTTCCACAGTTGTCGATCAACGTCAGGTCGAGGGTGACCTCCTGAACTGGAGCGCAGGTCGCCCTCGGTGTTTGTCACCGGCCCACCGGGGCCGACACATGGGACAAAAGTGACGGATGGCCCCTTTTCCGTCCGACGAACGGTGCCATTCGGATGGATCCTCCGAGCGCGAACGCTCCGCCCACGCCCGGCTCCGGGCTGAGCGGATCGCGTGCGTGCGGTTGCTCAGCCCGGCACCATGTCCACGGTGAAGCCGGAACCGGAGAAGGTCTCGCTCTTGCCTCCGGTCGAGGCGATCTCCCAGCCCATGCTGATGGCGGTCCATTTGGCGTTGGCCGGGAGGTAGCCCTTTCGCTCCAGGTACTTGAGCATGGGCAGGAGGTCGACCGTGCCTGACGACTCGCTCTGCTCCTGGGCCCCGTCGGCGGCGCCGAGCTTCCAGACCAAGGACTTGCCGCCGTTGCCGGTGCAGAGGTGCCAGGCCTGACTAGGCACACCATCGGTGCCGCCGAAGGTGACATTTGTCTTCACCTCTGGCCAGCTGCCCTCGCAGGCTCCGTCGTTGGAGAAGTCGTACTGAACCATGACCTCGTAGGACCAGTTGTTGAACCACAAGTCGAACATGGCGTGGGCCGCAGTCTGTGCGTTGTGCGGGAAGCTCTCGTTGAAGCTGCTGGTGATCTGCGAATAGCTGTTCACCGCTCCCGACGCGTCGTGGGGCCACACGTTCGGGTATGAGCAGATGGCGGTGTTGTGCGCCGGATAGTTCGCTACGACCTGATAGTCCTCCGGGCTGTTGGCCGACAGCGTCTGAGTAGATCCCTTGCAGCTCGTCGTATCGGAGTTCCAAATGTTTTGATCCACCTCGATGCCTCGGGACCTTGGGCGACCACTCCCGGGGCTGATGCCGGCGAAGTCATTTGCTTTTTCAGCGAAGACGCATGAGCCATCTTTTGCGCTCGTCGTGCAGGAGTAGCTCGGTGCGGCACTCGCCGGTGTCCCAACGAGCTCCACGCCGATTCCCACGCTGATCGAGCAAATGAGAAGGATGGACGTGAGGTTCTTGGCACGCGTGAACATACAGGTAGCTCCTCTTCCCGAGATATGTGTGGTCGTGTCCGCCAACTTCGAAGACGCCCCCAGAGCACCTTTGAAGTTGCGTGTCCCTCGCGGACCGGCTCGTGACACGGGAGTCCCGCCGATCGCGTTGCTTGCATCGTAAACACATGTATCCTCATGGCATTCAGAGGATCTGGTCCCTCGTCACGCTGTGCGAACTCCGACGTGACACCCGAGTAGGGGCGGGCAGCGGGCCGCTGACGGTGACTTGTCCCTAGAGTTCTCGTGACTGTCCTCGGGAACGAAGCACCAGTCCTCAGGGGTCATCGCCGGGGTCTGTGCAGTGGGGTCAACATGTCCGTCGGTCGATGCGCACGACCCGCGAACATTTCAGGAAGCGTTCAACGAATTGAGGACTTGGTCCGAGGCGCGGCCACGTGAAGAAATCTCAACTTTTTTCCAAATTGTTACGCGACCGACATGGATGTCACCCGAGCCGGATACCCGCCGTTTACCGTGCGATCACGGATGATGACTCCCGTTGCACGACGCACGCGGTCTCGCTCAGGAGCGGCGCGCCGGAGCAACCTTCCTCGCGTCTCTCCGTGACAACCGGGTGCAGAGCGAGGGACGATCCGCTCCCTGTGACGAGGTCCGGTTCTTCCTATCGAATGAAGCGCGCCACCCCGGGTGCGTCTCTACACGCGACGTTGTCTGGCGGAACGCAAGACACGTCGCGTCGGGAAAAGAACGAGCTCATCTCTGTCGAAGGACGGCATGCACGTCGACGGTGTGATCGTGTTCGCACACCGGTCACGAAGTTCCCGGTGTGCGAACACATGCGGCCGTCAGAACCCCGTCGCTGCGATGATCGGCTCGTTGAGATGCGTGGTCGACATATCCCCTTCGTCGGGTGCGTCACCGAAGGAGTCGACCTTCCCGAGTGATGTGGAGATCCAATACCCCCCACCATTGGGGGTATCGAAGATGGCGGTCGCCGGATCGAGCGCGTTGGCCGTGCCGGCGGGCAGCCCGCCGAGCGAAGAGTCCGCGTCCCCGTAGGCGAACACCTGTCCATTTCCGTCGAGGATGTAGTAGCCCCCTCCGTCGGGGGTGCGGACCATCGCGGTGATGGCGGAGCTCTGGGTCCCGGGTGCACCGAGGTACCGAGCGTCGCCGAACGCATAGATGTTGCCCGTGTTGGTGACGAGCCAATACCCGTTGCCGGAAGCGTCGGGAGCGACGGCGACAGTTGCCCCTACACAGCCACCGATGCTTGGACAGGAACCCGCGAACGTGGCGTTGAAGGCGAAGACGCCGCCGTCAGCCGACACCATGTAGTAACCCTGGCCGTTGGCGGACGGCACCATGCCGACAATGGGCGCGTTCAAGCTGTTGGGGAGGCCCGAACCTGCGGGGTGCAACCCAAGGCCCGGCAGCGACCCCACGAAGGGGGCGTTGTAGGCGAAGACCCCGCCGTCGGCCGCGACGAGCCAGTAGCCGCTGTTGCTGGGATCTCGAGTGATCCCCACCACTGGGCGTTGCAGCGGGAGCGTACCGGCGGACCCGTCGAAGTTGGCCGACCCGAAGTTGAAGATGCCACCGTCGGAACCCACCAGCCAGTAGCCCCCGGTGGGCGCCGGTGGGGGGTCGTTCGAGGGCGGCGGGGACGAATCCGATCCGCCTCCGCCGCCCTTTCTCGACGGCCTGGTCGTAGTCGTCGTTGTCGGCCTCGTGGTCGTGGTGGTGGTCGGGGACGTGGTCGTCGTCGTTGTCGGTGACGTCGTCGTGGTTGTGGTCGGTGCCGTGGTCGTCGTGGTCGTCGGAGACGTCGTCGTGGTCGTGGTCGGCGACGTGGTCGTCGTCGTGGTTGGCGACGTCGTGGTCGTGGTGGTCGGTGCCGTGGTGGTCGTCGTCGTCGTTCCGCCGTTGGGCACCATGTTCACCGTGAAGCCCGATCCGGTGAACGTCTCGTTCTGGCCCCCGGTGGAGGCGATTTCCCAGCCCATTGAGAGCGCGGTCCAGGTGCTGTTGGCGGGGAGGTAGCCATTGTTCTCGAGGTTCTGGAGCATGGACAGGAGGTCGACCGAACCTGACGACTCGCTCTGCTCCTGTGCGCCGTCGGCGGCGCCGAGCTTCCACACCAACGAGGGGTAGGAACCGTTCGACAACTGGGAGCCGCCAGTACAGAGATGCCACGCTTGAGACGTCCCGGTGCTGGGCTCAGTGAAATCGACGTTGGTCTTGACCTCGGGCCAGCTCCCCTCGCACGGTGCGTCGTTGGAGAAGTCGTACTGCACCATGACCTCATTGGCCCAGTTGTTGAACCAGAGGTCGAACATGGCGTGCGCTTCCGTCCCGGCGTTGTGCGGGAAGCTCTCGCTGAAGGTGCTCGTCGTCTGCTGGTAGCTGTCGACCGCGCCCTGCGCGTCGTGGGGCCAGACGTTGGGGTACGCACAGATCGCACCCGTGCTGCTGGTCGGGTAGTTCGCCACCACCTGGTAGTCCTCGGGGCTGTTGGCCGACAGTGTCTGCGTCAACCCCGGGCAGCTGCCCGTGTTCCAGATGTTCTGATCGACCTCAATACCTTGCGAGGTGGGACGACCGGTTCCGGGGTTGATCCCCGGGAAGTCCGTTGTGTCCTGAGGAAAGACGCACGAGCCGTTCGTGCTGCTCGTCGTGCACGAGTACGAAGCTGCGTTGGCCGAACTGTTTCGGTTCGGCAACACGATCAGCGCCGAGGCGACGACCATGACAGCGACACAGACCATGAAGATGCGACGACCGACGACGACGCGTCCGCTCATAGCGTTTACTCCCCCTCCGAGGCGCAGTGCGCCTCAACTCCCGGATGTGCATTACGGGTGGTGCGCTCAGGACGACCGCATTCGGGTCTGTCCTGTCCTCGTCGACGTCCCCAGTGACATCGGCTAGGCGGTACTCGTACTGCAGGACTTCATCGTTGTCCCCAGTGACACCGGTGAAGCCATCAGAGTCGTGCGTCCTCCGGCGCTCGACTTCGACGGCAGTGGGAGTACCCCAACGCGCAACGCGGCAAACTTCCGTTTGTTTGCTCGAACCACCGGACAACGACGTGACAACGCGTCGCGAGCGAGGGATCGACGACCTTGCGCGGCGCCAGCGAGGCGGCTCGACCGACGCGCACAGGCGTATGACGGTGAGCCGGACTGTAGGCGCGGATTCTGTCCAGACCCCCCATTTGGGGGGTCGTGGGTGGTCATCCATCTGAGCAGGGATTTAAGTTTGGGTGACCGTCACATCGCACTCGATCTGGGTGACCGCCAGCTCCATGTCCTGTTCGGACACATACGGCTGCGAACTCTCATGGGTGGGGGGATTCAGGACCACTCGGCAGTCGCTGAGCAGAAGCGCAAGACGCCCCTTTTTTCAGCTCGCGGCCAGCGCCACTCGGAAAGCACCTGATCCACTGTCAGCGGCGGCGAGGCACCCATTGCCTTTCGTGAGCAGCGAAGGCGCCACGGTGCTAGGCCTTGCCCTTGGAAGCGAGAGCAGGTGGGGCTCCGAGGCCGAGGAGGTTGCCATGTCGGATTTGCGAGTCCACCTACAAAGGAGTTTGGTCCGGGCTGCCTTGGCGCTGGCTCTCGCCGCGGGAGCTCTGGGGATTGCCTCCTCACTCTCTTTCATCGCTGGCTCGACGCCGGCTGGCGCGGCCGGCTGCGGCGTGGTGCTCGGAACTCCGCAGTCGACCGGTGCCTTGGGCAGCATCGTCTTCGTCGTCCCCACGGCGCCTGCAGTCGTAGGCGAGGCATGCAACGCCCACGTGTCCGTCACCGGGACGATCGCGACAGCCGGGGGGACTCGCCCTTCGAACGTCGTCGGCAATGGCGTGCCTTCGACCGTCACCATCAGCTTTCTGCCTGGCCAGCCCGGGCCTGACCTTCTCTGGGAATGGTCTCCCCACTGCGCTGACCCGGCCTCGTTGTCGTACGACTTCTCCGCGTCGGTGCAAGGGTCCGCGGCGACGAGCATCTCGATCGCCGGCGCGGCCTCGCCGTGCAGCAGTTTCGGGAACGTGAGCAACGCGACGTTGCAACCGCCCGTCGTCTCGGTCCCCAATCCCGAGGCCTACGTCGGGATGGCGGGCGGCGACGGGAACCTCGGGTACTGGTTGGTGCAGCGTGGTGGTGGCGTCAGCCCGTTCGGCACTTCGTCCAACCTCGGCATGCCGTTTGGAAACGTGGCGGTTGCCGGCGTCGCCAACGCCGGCGCCGGGGGTTACTGGGTGGCGACCGCCGATGGAGGGGTGTTTTCCTACGGGGCTCCGTTCTACGGATCCATGGGCGGCACCATGTTGAACGCGCCGATCGTCGGCATCGCCGCCACGCCCGACCACGGTGGCTACTGGCTGGTGGCCGCCGACGGCGGGGTCTACGCCTTCGGCGACGCGACGTTCTTCGGGTCAGTGCCCGGTGTCCTGCCACCCGGGGCCTCCCTGAATCAGCCCGTCGTCGGAATCGCATCGACCCAGGACGGGAAGGGGTATTGGATGGTCGCGTCGGACGGTGGAGTGTTCAGCTTTGGGGACGCGCACTTTTGGGGTTCGATGGGCGGTACGCACCTCAACAAGCCCGTCGTCGGGATGGCGCAGAACGGCGCGGGCGGCTATTGGCTCGTCGCCAGCGACGGCGGCATCTTCTCGTTCAACGCAACCTTTTACGGCTCGACCGGGGGCCTCGTCCTGAACGAGCCCGTGACCGGGATGGCGGCGACGAACGACGGCAATGGCTACTGGATGGTCGCGGCCGACGGCGGGATCTTCGCGTTTGGCGCCGCACCTTTCTGGGGATCTGCGGGATGACGCGTGAGTTGTTCGACGCCGGTTAGGCCGGAACGGGTTTCTGTCTTCGATGGTGCTGCATCAGGCTCGCGCTGAAGCCTTTCTCGTTGGCTATCGCAACCGGTCAGCGAAGGACTCGTCATGAGCAGCAAGAGCAGCGACGATGTGGTCCGCGATGGCCAAGGAGGCGGTCGCCGCCGGTGAGGGCGCGTTGCGCACCAAGGTCACCCGCGGCCGATGGTCGATGACGAAATCATCGACGAGGCGTCCATCACGATGAAGCGCCTGCGCACGCACGCCGCTTCCCGCACGAACAAGGTCGGTTTTGGTCAGGTCTGGCACGTAGGAGCGGGCACGACGGAGGAACACCGATGAGCTCATCGAACCGCAGATCTCGCTCGTCCCCATTCGCCAGTGCTGGCGGGCCATCTTTCGCATGCCCGGATAGGTCACCGTGCGCCAGACGTCACGAGCGCGTATGTCGCTCCAGCGGTATCCCTCCAGAGCGAGGGCCAGAACGGCGTTCGGCCCGACATGGACACTGCCGTCGAGGCCTGGAGTGAAGTGCACCCCTAGGAAGGGATAGCGCGGATCGGGGACGGGATAGACGAGACCACGGATGAGGCCCGTTCGTTTCGGGGCGATCTCGTAGTACTCGCCTCTGAAGGGAATGATCTCGGGGTCAGAGGGCGCTCCGACCTTCCGGGCGAGGACCGACGATTGGAGCCCGGCACACACGACAAGGTGATCGAACGTCCGCTCGTGGGAATCGGTGATCACGCGGACCGCTCCGTTCGCGGTGTGGATCTCTTCCACCGGGTGCCCCAGGATCACTTCGGCGCCCGCCTTCCTGATCTCGGCGGCGAGCTGTTCGGCAATGAGACGGAAATCGACCACCGCCGTTTGCGGGATGAGCAATGCCGAGAGTCCTCGGACGTGCGGCTCGCGCTCGCGAAGCTCCGCCGCGTTCAGGAGTTTCGCTCCGGACAGGCCGTTGGCTTTGGCTCGATCGGCCAGTTCGATCAAGCGTGATCGTTCGTCCTCGCGAAGAGCAACGATCACTTTACCGAGTTCTTCGTAGGGAAGCCCCCATTCGGCACAGTAGGTCCGCAGGAGCTCGCCTCCGCGCCGGCACAATGTGGCCTTGAGGGATCCGGGTGGGTAGTAGACGCCCGAGTGGACCACATTGCTGTTGTGGCCGGTCTGGTGTGCCGCAACCGCTGGCTCCTTGTCGAACACCGTGACTTCGACATCTCTCGTCTGCCCCAGTCGACGGGCGACCGCAAGGCCGACGATGCCGGCGCCGATCACACCGATTCTCGCCGTTGTCCGGGCTCCGCCGTTCATTGGGCAACCCCAGAGTTCCGCGTCGCTCGCACGAGACCACAACGTGTCCGCGTCACGATCAGCACTCCCGTCCTGTCATCGTTTCGCGGTATCCCTCCGGGATCTCTGCCGGCAATTGCCGCTCTGGCCTTGGTTGCAACCTCGATGGTACGACGTAGGGGACGCGTCCGGCCTGCCGGAGCGGCAGCGCCTGTCCCACCACTTCTTGGGGCCATGGCAAGGGAGCCGACGAGGGATCGGCGCGTTGTCCCGCCATCTGCGGACACAACCAACCATGGCTGGCATGGCGTGGTCAGAAACCACTGCGCTCGCCTGAAGAACTCTGCGGATCATCGGCCTGAAGTCGAATCCCCATTTCAAATCTTTGTTGACGGTGAGCCGGCCTGTAGGCGGGATTCTGTCCGGACCCCCGTATGGGGGTCGTGGGTGGCCATCCATCTGAGCGGCCTACCTGGGGAGTGGTCTCCTTCGAGACCCGAACGAGCCGTTCGTCTCCCACGCTTGGCCTTGCTCCGGGTGGGGTTTACCGAGCCGGCGGAGTCACCCCCGCCGCTGGTGCGCTCTTACCGCACCCTTTCACCCTTACCTGTGCGAACCCGGAGGCCCGCCATCGGCGGTTTCCTTTCTGTGGCACTGTCCTGCGGGTCACCCCGACTGGCCGTTAGCCAGCACCCTGCTCTGCGGAGTCCCGACCTTCCTCGATACGGTCGATGCCGTACCGCGGCCACCCAGCCGACTCACCGTCGCCACCAGTCTGGCACCGGCCCGGACCGGGCACAGCACCTCGGTAGGGTGGACCTCGATGTCCAACGGCGCCAACCAGCTCTTCGATCCCGAGGCCCCACCGGGGGCCGAATCGGTGGCGGGCGCAGACGAAGCGGACCAGGACGGCGCCGAGGAGACGGCGCCCACCCCCGAGGAGTCGGGCGCACCGACTCGAGCCCGCTCGGCGGTGTCCGAGCGCCTGGCGGCGCGGGTGGCCGCGGCGGAACGCCGGGCCCGGTCCGGCGGCCCCCGACCCGACCCCGGGTCCGACCCCCGCGAAGAGTCCGGCGGCGGCTCGGGGTTCGACCCCGAACTCCATCGGGACACCCATCCCGATGTCCTTTCTATTGGGGGTCTCTACGAACAGGTCGAGCATGCCCTGGCCCGCGCCTTCCCCCGGACCCGCCAGCTCTGGGTCCGCGGGGAGATCCATCACCTCTCGGACCACCGTTCGGGCCACCTCTATTTGGAGCTGACCGACCCCGACGACAACGCGGGCCGTTCGGGCCCGCGGGGCCGCGGCGGCGTGCCCACGCTGAACGTGAAGTGCTGGCGCACCACGTGGGCTCCGCTGCGTCATGCCTTGGCCAAGGAGGGCATCGAGCTGACCGAGGGCATGATCGTGGTCCTGCGCGGCTCGCTCGATCTGTACCGGGCCAAGGGTGAGCTCAGCCTCGTCCTGGCCGAGATCGACGTCACCGCCATCCTCGGACGCATGGCGGCCCAGCGCGCCGCGCTGTTGCGCAAGCTCGAGACCGAGGGTCTCTTGCGGGCCAACGCCGCGCTGGCCGTGCCCGACGTCACCATGCACATCGGGCTCGTCGCCAGCCCGGGGACCGAGGGCTGCAACGACTTCCTCGGTCGCTTGCGCGAATCGGGTTTCGGTTTCCGTGTCTCCTTCGTCCCCGTCTCGGTGCAGGGGACGCACGCGCCGGCATCCATCGCGCGGGCGCTGCGCTTCTTGAGCCGCAGTGACTGCGACGTCATCGCACTGGTGCGCGGCGGCGGTTCCCGTGCGGACCTCGCCGCGTTCGAGACCGAGATCGTGGCCCGCGCCGTGGCGACCGCGAGCAAGCCGGTCTTCACCGGTATCGGGCACACGGGAGACGAGACCGTGGCCGACATCGTCGCGGCCCGTTCCTGCATCACGCCGACCGAGTGCGGTCACACCATCGCGGTGTCGACCGGGCAGTGGTGGAGCGCGCACGTGGCGGCGCCGGCCGATGCGCTGGCCCGGCGCGTGCCGGCATTCCTGGCCGACGCCGAGGCACGCGACGCGTCGGCGCGGGGCCGCTTGGTCACGGCGGCGCGGCACCAGCTGCGCACGCACGGTGAGCGCCTGGGCAACAAGGCCGACGGCGCTGGCCCGGCGGGCGCCGGCCGCGCTCGACGGATGCGAAGCGTCGGTGCGGACGCGCGCGGCGCGCCTGGCGATCGCACCGGGCGTGCACCTCGACCGGTCCGAGGAGCGTGTGCGCGCCATGCGCCGCCTGCTCGACGCCTACGACGTGGAGCGCCAACTCGAACGCGGCTACAGCCTGACCCTGCGGGCCGACGGGACGCTCGTGCGCGGCGCGGGTGACGTGGGCCTGGGCGACCAGCTCGTGACGCGCTTTGCCGACGGCTCGGTCCACAGTCGCGTCGAGGCGAACCGCCCGGCCGTTGCCGGATCGAGGATCGGGCCGGGGCACGACGCAGTCCAGAGACGCCGACAGCGAGCGGATAGAGGACGCAGAGGTAGAGGTAAGGGGAGGAGAGGCATCGTGAGTCCAGCAGCCGAGACAGCCCAGGCCGCGCCGGTAGAGTCGCTCAGCTACACGGAGGCCAGCCGCGAGCTCGACACCATCGTGTCATTCTTCGACCAGCGCGAGGTCGACGTCGACGTACTGGTGGCACGCCTGGAACGGGCTACCGCGCTGATCGACGAGCTGGACAAGCGGCTCCGCCAGACGCGGACGCAGGTCGAGGAGCTGGTGCCGCGGCTCGAGACGCTGGCCCACGAGGCAGCAGCGGGAGGAGACACAGATGAGTGACACGGCCGCAAGCGACCGGGTCTATTTCAAGCAGTTGCTGTCGGGCCGTGACTTCGCCCAGGGCGACATGATGGCCAGACAGATGGTGAACTTCGTCTACCTGATCGGTGACCGCGAGACGGGGGAGGCGGTCGTCGTCGACCCGGCCTACAACGTGAAGGATCTGCTCGACATCGTGGCGGCAGACGGAATGCGCCTTACCGGCGTGCTGGGCACGCACTTCCACCCCGACCATCTCGGCGGGCAGATGGGGGGCTGGTCGCTCGAGGGCATCAGCTCGCTGCTCGAGCTCGCCCCGGTGCCGGTGCACGTCCAGAGCGAGGAGCTGCCGTGGGTCGAGCGGACGACGGGCGTCGGTGCGGGCGATCTCGTCGGCCACGACAGCGGCGACGTCATTGCGGTGGGGGACGTGTCGATCGAACTGATCCACACGCCCGGGCACACGCCGGGCAGCCAGTGCTTCCTGGTCGACGGCCGGCTCGTGGCGGGTGACACCCTCTTCCTCGAAGGCTGCGGTCGCACCGACTTCCCCGGCTCCGACCCGCTGGCCATGTACGAGTCGATCCACACCCGCCTGGCCCGCGTGCCCGACGAGGCGATCCTCTTCCCCGGTCACCTCTACTCAGCCGACCCGTCGGCCTCCATGGGGGACACGCGGCAAGTGGAATTACGTCTTCAAGCCCCGCTCCGCCGAGGAGTGGATGGCGATGTTCGGGTTCTGACGACTACGAAGTAGCACCGTGACCAACGAACAGCTGCATGCCGAGAGCAGGATCATCGTCGTCGGCGCGTCCCTGGCCGGGTGGCGCGCCGTCGAGTCGCTGCGGACCGAAGGCTACGAGGGGACCATCTCGCTGGTCGGTGAGGAGCGCCACCTCCCTTACGACCGGCCGCCCCTCTCAAAGCAGGTGCTCGCCGGGACCTGGCCACCCGAGAAGGCGGTACTGGCCGACAAGCGGCGTTCGAGCGAGGCGCGGGTGCACGAGGTACTGGGGCGCCGGGCCACCGCGCTCGACGCGGCGACGCGCACGGTGACCCTCGACGACGGCAGCGAGCTGCGGGGCGACGGGATCGTCATCACCACCGGTGCGTCGCCGCGCCGGCTCCCGGGGACCGAGGGGCTGGGCCAGGCCGACGGCCTCTTCACGCTGCGCACCCTCGACGACTCGCTCGCGCTGCGCGCCGCGGTGACCGCCACCGAGGGGGCGCGGGTCATCGTGATCGGCGCCGGCTTCATCGGCGCCGAGGTCGCGTCCACCTGCTCCACCCTGGGTTGCAACGTGACCGTGCTCGAGGCGCTGGCCATCCCCCTCCAGCCCATCCTCGGTCCGGAGATCGGGTCCTACTGCGGCTCGCTCCACGGGGCGCACGGGGTGGACCTGCGCACGGGCGTTGCAGTGGGCGCAGTGCGGCGCTCGAGCGGGGAGGGCGGGCTCGAGGTCGAGCTCGACGGCGGTGAGGTGCTGGCGGCCGACGTCGTCGTGGTCGGCATCGGTGTCGTCCCCGAGACGGGGTGGCTCACGGACTCGGGGCTCACCCTCGAGAACGGGGTGGCCTGTGACGACCGCTTGTTCGCGGGCGACGGCATCGTGGCCGCAGGTGACGTGGCCCGATGGGCCTGGCGGCACGACGGGTCCGAGGAGATGATCCGCATTGAACACTGGAACCTGGCGGCGGAAGCCGGGGTGGCCGCGGCGAAGAATCTGTTGGCCGGGCGGGCCGACGCGGTCTCCTTTACCCCCGTTCCCTATTTCTGGTCGGACCAGTACGACATCCGCTTCCAGGTCATCGGGAGTCCCCGCGGCAGCGACGAGGTCGTACTGGTCGACGGGTCCTTCGAGGAAGGCAAGTTCGTCGCGCTCTTCGGGCGCGGCGGACGTCTCAGCGCGGTGATGGCCATCGGCCGACCGCGCCAACTGATGATGTTCCGGCCACTGCTGGCGAACGGCAGCAGTTGGGAGGAGGCCTTGGCCCACCAACCGTGAGCGCCCCGTTCGGGGTTGGTGGGCTCGTGCGCCCGTGCCTAGGGCCTGGCGCACAGGCCGGGTCGTCGTCGGTCACGTGCCGCGGTCCGGGGGCATGCGGCGGGCACACGGATTAGGGCCGAACGGCCCTACTGGCGTTGATTCGGCGCGCCTTACCTTTAGTCGCCGACCGTCCTCCGATTCCGCTCCGCGCCGTGCGCGCCCGCGGTTCGGCGCCAAAAGGGGCGCGATATCGGCTGAATTTCGTTCGCATCTTGAGTGTAATTGTGGCTTTATAGCGTTTAACGTGCCTAAACTGCGGCACGAAGACCCTCTTGGCGACCATCCTTCAGGTGGGTCTTGTTGGCGAACGAAGGAAGGAAAACCCCCGGAATGAGTCCGAATTTCTTGAGCTTGAACCACACGTGTGGCAATGCACACCGCGCCGGTCGTTGGTCTACGCGAGTACGCCGAGGTTTCCTTGGCATGCTGGCGTCGGTTCTCGCCCTCGTCGGTCTGGTCGCGTTTGCGACACCGTCCTTTGCCCACGACGACGCAGTCACCGGGTCGGCCGCCTGCGCCACGCCGCTCGGCACGGGCTACGTCGTGACATGGACCATCTCCAACGACTGGCCCTTGCCGGTGAAGGTCGGGAAGGTGCTTTCGGTCACCGGCGGCTTGAGCACCCTGAACGCGACGACGTTCACCGTGCCGGCCACCTCGAACCCGAACAAGCCATCCACCGCCGTGATCACGCAGACGCTGGCGGCGGGCTTCACCCCGACCACGCTGGCCATCGAGATCCAGAGCAGGTGGTCCGACACGACGTTGAAGGACGACTTCGGTTCGGCCAGCATCGCCGATCTCAACTGCGCGGCGCCGCCGACCCAGACGCTGGCCGGCCACATCTACCTCTGCGGCGCGAACGGCAACCCCACGACGACCGAGGAGTCCGGCGGCACCGTGGGCGCCACCGGTCCGCAGACCGTGCCGACCCAGGGCAACCCGCTCACGCCGATCAACGTCGCCGCCGGTGGCTACACCATGACGGCCACGCCGCCACCGAACTTCACGTTGGTCGCCTGCGGCGGGTCGTCGACGCCGAACAGCGACGGGACTTCCGCCACCGAATCGGTGGCGGTGCCCAGCGGTGGCGCGGGTGTCGGCATCTTCTACGTGACGGCGATCTCCACCACGCCGGTGACGACGCCGCCGACCACGCCGACGACGCCCACCCCGCAGCCCACGACGTCACCGAGCCAGACGACGGCGACGACTCCCGCCGCGACGCCCGCGACGGCGGCGCCGACCACGGCGGCCTCCTCGCTCGCTTTCACCGGTGCACCGGTCGGCAAGGAGTGGATGTTCGGCATCGGGGCGTTGATCCTCGGAAGCGGCTTGATCCTCACCTCGCGCCTGCGGGTGCGCCGGCCCAAGCACGCCGCCTCGAAGCAGAAGTAGGTCGGAAGGGGGAGTTCCCGGTCCGGAGCGATTAACCGCCGAGCGCGGTCGATCGCGAAGGACTGGCTCTAGAAGGAGAGACCCGAGAGATCGGGAATGGTGGCCTCGGCCTTGGCCCTCGCTGCGAGCCAGCGCTCGCGTGCGGCGGCCCGGCCGAGGTCGTCGTTTGTCGGGTCGACCGTGCGGCGGGGCGAGAAGGTCTGCGCCAGCTCCTCGGTCGAGGTGTAGGTGCCGATGGCCAGACCGGCCAGCAGGCCGGCGCCGAGCGTCGTCGCCTCGAGCACGGGCGAGACCTCCACCGGACGCCCGATGGCGTCGGCCAACGCTTGCACGAAGACCGGGTTGTCCGACATGCCGCCGTCGATCCGCAGCGCGGCGATCGGATAGCCACTGTCCGCCTCGGAAGCCTCGACCAGATCGGCGCCCCGGTGGGCCACTCCTTCGAGTACGGCTCGCACGACCTCGGGCCGGCCCGAGCCACGAGTCAGCCCGACCAAGGTGCCCCGGGCGCCGAAGTCCCACACGGGCGTGCCCAGCCCGAGCAGGGCCGGCACGAACCACACGTCGCCCGAGCTCTCGCACTGGGCGGCGACGGTGGCCGACTCGTTGGCCGAGGTGATGAGGCCGAGGTCGTCGCGCAGCCATTCGACGCACGTCCCGGCCGAGAGCATGACCGCCTCGGTGCCCCAGGTGGTCGGTGCCGTCCACCCGAAAGGCCACGATGGGAAAGGTCCCGGCCCGGCCGCGGCTGGCCGAGGCGGGTGCCCCGGCGGTGCCGGTGCACTGATCGAGCATGCCGCCGGTGCCGAACGTGGCCTTGGCCAGTCCGGGCAGCGTGCACCCCTGCCCGACAAGGGAGGCCTGCTGGTCGCCGGCGATGCCGCAGATGGGGGGCGCGCCGTCCAGGGCGTGGGCGTGTCCGACCAGGCCCGACGAGTCGACGATGCGCGGCAGCATGGCGCGCGGGATGCGCAGCCGCTCGAGCAGTGGCTCGTCCCAGTCGACCGTGGCCGCGTGGACCAGGGCGGTGACCGCGGCATTCGTGGCGTCGGTGACGTGGAGCGGTTCGCTGCCGTCGCTCGCACCGCCCGAGATGACCCAGGCCACCCAGGCGTCAACCGTCCCGAAGCACAGCTCGCCCCGCTCGGCCCGGGTGCGCTCGGGGTCGACCTCGTCGAGGATGGCCATCACCTTGGTGGCCGAGGCGTTAGGGGCGATCCGGATGCCCTCGGCCTGGAGGGCGAGGCAGGTCCCCACGGTGCGCAGGTCCTGCCAGCCGATGCCCGGGGCGAGCGGTGTCCCGGTGGCCCGTTCCCACACGATGGTCGAGGCGCGCTGGTTGGCGATGCCCACGCCGTCGACCGGACCGCCGTCGGCCAGCGCGGCCCGGGCGACGGTCAGCACGGCGCCGGCCATGACCCGGCGTCGAACTCGACCAGCCCGGGCGCGGGCGTGTCGGGCAGGACCGGCGCGTGGTGCACGTGCTCGACGGTGGCGTCGGGGCGGACGATCGCCGCCCGCACCCCGGACGTGCCGACGTCGACGACGAGGACGCTGCCGCCCGCGGCGCCGTTCAGCGGCACGTCACCACGTCACCACGGGCGGCGGCCCGAAGGGGGAGGGGAGGCCGAACTTGCCCGGGTTGAGGATGCCGTTGGGGTCGAAGGTCTGCTTCAGACCGGCCAGCACGTCGAAGCCGGCACCGAGGGCCTCGGGCAAGAAGCGCGAGCGGTTCAAACCGATGCCGTGGTGATGGCTGATGGCGGCGCCGTGCGCCATGGTCGCCTCGGTCACCGTGTCCCAGGCCTGCCGGTAGTACTCCTGGCGCCAGGTCTGGTCGTTGCCGTCCTCGGGACCGCGGCCGGCGAAGGTGAAGTACAGACAGGCGCCGTCGGTGTAGGCGTGCGACTGGTGGGCCGAGGCCACCAACGTTCCCTCGACCGACGTCAGCGCGCCGATCACCTCGTGGAAGAGGGTGGGCAGGGCGGCCCAGGGTCCCGAGATCTCCACCGTGTCGACCACGATGCCGCCGCGCCACAGCGGGGCCAGCTGCGACACATCGTTGCGATGGCCGAGCCAGCGCTCGACCAGTTCGAGCGGGAGCACGTGGGCGTCCAGTCCGCCGCACTCCTCGTCGACGACGGCCATGGTGGCGGCCAGGAGGGCGGGGTCCGTCTCGTCGAGGACGACGAGCACGTTGGTGTCGGGCTGCTCGAAGTTCCGGGCCGACTCCGTGGTGTCGTAGAGGCGGAGCACGGCGGGGGTGGCGCCACGGCGCAGGATGCGCCGGCAGGCGTCGAGCCCGGCGGCGAACGACGTGAAGCCGAAGGCGCGGCGTTCCTGGGCGGGCGGGAGCGGGTGGAGCCGCAGCCGGGCCTCGGTGATGACGCCGAGCGTGCCCTCGCTGCCCACGAAGAGCTGGGTCAGGTTCGGTCCGGTGGCGGCGCGGGGACCGTGCCCCTCGGTGTGCACGACGCGCCCGTCGGCCAGGACCACCTCGAGGCCGATCACCATGTCCTCGATCTTCCCGTAGCGGGTCGAGTACTGACCCGCACCGCGACAGGCCAACCAGCCGCCCACGGTGGAGAGGTCCATCGACTGGGGCCAGTGGCCGAGCGTGTAGCCGCTGCCGACCCGGCCCAGTGCGTCCTCGAGGTCGGGGCCGAAGGTGCCGGCGCGCACGTCGGCTGTCAGCGACACCTCGTCGACGTGGACGCAGCCCGCTCGAGCGCGGTCAGGTCGAGCGACACACCGCCGTGCACCGGGATGGAACCGCCGCACACGCCGCTGCGCCCGGCCATGGCGGTCACCGGCACGGCGGCCTCGCTGCAGGCGGCGAGGGTGGCCGCCACCTGGGCCGTCGAGCTCGGGCGGACCACGACGGCCGGGCGTTGGGGCACGGTCCCGGTCGTGGCCCAGTCGATGGCCAGCGGCCACCAGTCCCGACCGGCCTCGGCCCGGGCCGCGTCGTCGGTCACGATCGTCGGCGCCGCTCGCCGCGATCCGTTCGAGCACGGCTGGCGGGACGTCGACCAGCCGCGCCGTGAGGCGATCGGTGACCTCGCTGGCCTCGGCATCGATGGGCGTGACCGGTGTGGGCGTGGTCACCGCGGCTCGAGTCCGGCCGTCAGCAACTCCTTGTGACGGGTGGCGGTGAACTGTGCCACCTGGTCGGCCGCGGTGGCTTCGTCCCAACCCAGCTCGCCGGCCACGAGCGCGGCCACGGCAGGGGCGGCGTCCATGGCCGCCTGGGCGCGCTGGATGTCGGCTCTGGTGCGGCGGCCCAGGAGGTCGTCGAGCGTGCGGGCCATCTCCTCGCGGACGGCGTAGAGGAACTCGGCGCCGGTGTAGGGCAGGTCCGCCACCACCGGCTCGAGCAGTTCAGGGCGGTTCTGAGCCAGGGCCAGGACCTGCGCGGCCTCCGTGCCGTAGCGGCCGAGCAGGCGGGCGTGCGGCTGGGCCATGGTGACCGGATCGTGCGCCCGGGCGGTGGCGCCGAGCAGCGGGAGCGACTTGGTCACGCAGCGGCGGCGATGCGGCGACTCGCCAAGCAGGTGCACGACGGCGTCGACCGTGTCCTGGGCCATCTTGCGGTAGGTGGTGAGCTTGCCGCCGGTCACGGTGACGACGCCGTGCGGAGGAGGTCAGCACCGTGTGGCGCCGCGAGAGGTCGGACGTGCGCTCCGAGACGTGGCCGCCGTGCGCCGGCGGCTGGAGCAGGGGGCGCAAACCGGCCCAGACCCCGGTGACGTCGGCGCGGGTCAGCTTCGAGGTCGTCACGTTGTTGGCCGCGCCGAGCAGGTAGTCGACGTCTTCGGGCGTGCAGGCAGGGTCGTCGAGCGGGCCGTCGTAGTCGGTGTCGGTCGTGCCCAGGTAGACGAGGTCGGTCTCGGGCCACGACACCACGAAGATGGAGCGCTTGTCCTGGGGCACCGGGATCACCGCGGCGATGTCGCAGGGCATGCGGTCGGCCGGCACGGTGACGTGCACGCCCTTGGCCGGCCGGATGGAGTTGGGGATGGGTGCCCTCGTCCATGGCCCGGACACCGTCGGCCCACACGCCGGTGGCGTTGACCACGCACTTGGCCCGGATGGTGAAGTCGGAGGCGGGATCGCCCTCGACCGGACGCACCACGGCGCCGTCCGCCTTGCCGTCGGCCCCCAAGGTCATGCTGACGACCGGCGTGTAGTTGGCCACCGCCGCGCCGAACTCGAGCGCGGCGGTGCGGGCCAGGGTCAGGGTGAGGCGGGCGTCGTCGGCCCGGGCGTCGAAGTAGAGGAAGCCGGCCACGAGGTGATCGGTGTTGAGGGTGGGCAGGTGGGCCAGGGCCTCTTCCTTGTCCACCTCGTGGTGGCGCTCGCCGATGCGCCAGCCTCCGGTGATGTCGTAGAGCCACAGGGCGGTCGAGTAGGAGCGGGCCACGGTCTTGGAGACCACGCCGTCCTTGCCGAAGAGCGGGATCAGGAAGGGGAGGGGCGAGACCAGGTGCGGCGCGTTGTCGAGCAGGCGCTGGCGCTCGGCCAGGTTCTCGTAGACGAGCCGGAACTCCTTCTGCTGGAGGTAGCGGATGCCCCCGTGGACCATCTTCGAGGACTTCGACGAGGTGCCCGAGGCGAAGTCGCCCTTCTCGACCAGGGCGGTGCGCAGCCCGCGGCTGGCGGCATCGAGCGCGACGCCGGCGCCGGTGACGCCGCCCCCGATGACCAGCACGTCGAAGGATTCGTCGGCCAGCCGGCGCAGGGCGTCGTCACGACGAAAGGGGGGCATCGGTTCCCAGCCTGCCACATTCGCCCGTCGCTCGATCCGGGCCGCTCGGGCCTGGTCCGTGCGGTCAACTGCCGTCGGGGAAGCCGCCGCGGTGCAACACCATGGGGTAGTGGGGCAGCGTCTCGGGCGCTGCGCACCGAGGCCCTCCAGTTGCCCGGTGCGGGCATCAGCCCGGCGGCCAGCGGGGACGAGGCGAGGGTGCCGTCGCCCACGAGCGGCTCGAGGGCAGCGCGGCAGCGCGTCGACGGCCGCCAGCGCCGAAGCCTTTCCGCCAGCGCTCCTCGGTGGCGGCCAGGTTGCGCTCGACATTGGCGCGGGCTTTGACGCCCTTGTCGGTGAGGCGGACGACCTTGCCCCGGGTGGCGGCCGGGTCGGGCTCGATCACCGCGCAGTCCCGGCGGACCAGGAACCCGGTGCACATGGCGTTGCCCTCCTTGGAGACGCCGGTGAGGCGGGGCAGGTCGCGCAGGCGCGTGCTGGGCCGGCACCGAGGACGCGCAGCGTGTTGGCGCCGATGGTCAGGGACAGCCTCGACTCGGCTTCGAAGTCGAGTGTGAAGGCAAGGAGCACGCCGGCGAGCAGGGTGACGAGGTCGGCGGTGCCGCCGTCCAGCCGATGGCTCGGCGGTCCCGGCGGCGCGCCCTCCGCCCTCCCGTTCTGCGTCGGGAAGACGACCGGGAGGAAGGCGGGCGGATCGATCGGGAGCCGGACGAACACGGTGGCCAGCGCGTCGTGGAGCCGCTCGACGGCGTCGTCGCCGAGGCGGGCGCGCCAGCGTTCGTCCATGACGCGCAGGCAGGGTGCGCCACACGTCCTGGGCCTGGCGGCCGTGGCGGGTGGCGCGCACCAGCGTGGCGGCGGGGATCGGCTTCGTGAGCTGTCTGGCCGGCGGCGGGGATCAAGCGCACGTAGCGCCAGCGGCGCAGCCCCTCGAGGAGCAGGTGGGTGGTGCGCGCCTGCTCGCGCAACGCAGCCACGGTGAGGCCGGCGGGTCCGACGTACTGGAGCACGTTGGCCCAGCAGACGTAGGACACCAGCCACGGTGTGTCCGGGTGGGCTTCGTCGTCGTCGCGCGTCGGTGGCGCCACCGTGCTCGGTGGTGTGGTGGGGCAGCGCGAGCTCGGACTGGTTGTCGAACTCGATGGTGTACGCCACGAGGACCTGTGAGAGCAGCGTGGACAGCGGGAGGCGACGGTGCGCGGGGCACCTCACCATGTTCGCGTGGGCCCGGCGTAGGGTGCACGATCGGTGACCGCGTTCCTCCCGCCCGACGATCCCTGGGCCGCCTACGCCGGCACGGTGGTCGAGATCGTGCGCGGGGCCGAGGGTGACCTCGTGACGGTGTGCGCTGCGCCGATCGGCCAGACGGGGCGGTGGCCGTGGCCGACGCGGGAGCCGGTGCCCATCCTCACGGCCTGGGATCCGGGCGAGGAACGGCCGGGTCTCGAGGTGAACCGGCGCCTCGGGTCGGAACTGGAAGCGGCGCTGCGCCCCCGAGCCAGCCGGTTGCTCGAGGCCGTCGGGGTCGACCCCGATTCGGGACACCGCGAGGAGGGCCTGGCCGCACTCGGGCTCCCGCTGGACAGGACGCCGTCGCGCTCGGGGCGCGCTATCGGCCAGGACGCCATTTTCGTGTGGGCGCCGGACGCCTGGTCGCTCGTCTCGTGCCGGGACGAGCGTCGGGTCGACCTCGGGTGGTCCGTCTCCGTGTTGCGTCCGATGTGACGAGGCGGCCCGTCGGGTGCGCGGGCAGCCGCCGTTCCGTGACCTCGTGACGGTCCACCTGCTCGGGCACCCTCACAAATACGCTTCAGCGCAGTCGCGAACGAGCCGAAGTGAAAGCGAGAGGGCAGGGCCGGAGGTTTAAGACCCGGCTCTGAGGGGGACAGCGCCTTTCAGCAGTCGACGTTGGGATCGTCGGATCGGGGCGCAATTTTGGGAGGACGGCGATGAATCGCTTCGACGAATACGACTCGGACGAGGAGTCCGAGCAGTTCTATTTCAGCCTTGTTCCTGATGAGGAGCGTCGGCGCTACTGGGCCGAGCGCGGCTGGTCCCAGCGCGTCGATGACGACTTCATGGCCGGTTCCGTGTTGTTCGCCGACCACGGAGCCGAACTCGAGCTCCGTCGTGAGATCCGTCTGTCCGAATTGTGGGTGCGTTGTGAGAGCGGTTTCTTCACTCTCGAGGAGTTCCGGGAGCTGTCTGCGCTGATCGCCGAAGTCGACGGATTGCGCGGTTCGCTCTGCATCGACTGCGCCATGCTCGACCGCCCCAACGTCAGTGCGAACTGGTCGCTGGGCAACACGAGCCTGTGCCGGGGGCACCTTCGTTTCCGCCTGGCCCACGCGCAGATCGACGGCGGCGGTCACTACCACCCGGCCTGAGCCGGCACACCGGGGGGAACCACCGCCGGGACACGGGGACCATGCAGAATGGGCGCGTGACGCTGGCCGCCCGGGTCTTCTCCACCTCGTATCTGACCGGTACCTTCGTCCTGCGCTCCGGGTCGCACAGCCGACCACTACTTCGACAAGTACCGCTTCGAGTCCGATCCGGTCCTGCTGGCCGAGATCGTCGACGCGCTGGCGCCCCTCGTGCCGCCGGGCGTCGAGGGCTTGGCGGGCCTGGAACTGGGCGGCGTCCCGCTGGCCACCATGCTCTCGGCCAAGACCGGGTTGCCGGCCTACTTCGTGCGCAAGGAGCCGAAGAAGTACGGCACCGAGAAGGTGTGTGAGGGCGGCGACGTGCAGGGCCGCTCCATCGTCATCGTCGAGGACGTCGTCACCACGGCGGGGCAGATGGTGCTCTCCGCCCAGGATCTGCGGGCCGAGGGCGCCCTGGTCCAGCACGCGCTCTGCGTCATCGACCGCGAGGGCGGGGGGGTCGACGTCGCCGCGGCCGAGGGGATCGCGTTGCGCTCGCTCTTCACGATGAGCGAGCTCGAGGGCTTCCGGGCCGCGCCCGGAGGCTGAGGCTCCGTCGGCCGGCGCACCTCGACACCCGGACGTAGGCCATTTCGACAACGATTGTCAAAATGGGTCGGTGCCCGCTATGGTGACGCCGGCATGCAATCGCCCGACGCGCTGACCGATCTGTTCCGGACCCACGGTCGCAAGATCACCGCCCAGCGCCAGTGCATCTTCCGTGCCCTCGAGGGCGACGTGACCCATCCGTCGGCCGAGCGGGTGCACGAGCGGGTCCGCCACGAGATGCCGAACATCTCGCTCAAGACCGTGTACCAGACCCTCAACGACCTGGCCGACCTGGGCGCCATCTCCGTGCTCGAGGTGGGGACGGGCCAGGCCCGCTTCGATCCCAACGTCGAGACCACCCATCACCACCTGGTCTGCCGCTCCTGTGGCAAGGTGCGCGACCTGGCGGCGGAGTTCCCCGGGCTCGAGGTGCCGCGGCGGGCGGCCCAGGGGTTCGCCGTCGACAGCGCGGAGGTCGTCTTCCGGGGACTGTGTGACGACTGTCGCCGGCAGGGCAGCTCGGATCAGTCGCAGGAGACTACAGCACCAGCAGGACCACCGCAGGACCACCGAACATCGACAGAACAAAGAAAGGCAACCACCACCATGGCAGGACTGAAGGGGAGCAAGACCGAGGCCAACCTCAAGGAGGCCTTCGCCGGCGAGAGCCAGGCCAACCGCCGCTACCTGTACTTCGCCCAGAAGGCGGACGTCGAGGGATACCCCGACGTGGCCGCGCTCTTCCGCTCGGTCGCCGAGGGTGAGACCGGCCACGCGTTCGGTCACTTCGACTACCTCCGCGAGGTCGGCGACCCGGTGACCGGCGTGCCCGTGGGCGCGACCGAGGACAACCTCAAGTCGGCGATTGAGGGCGAGACCTACGAGTACACCGAGATGTACCCGGGCTTCGCCAAGACGGCCCGCGACGAGGGCTTCGCCGAGATCGCCGAGTGGCTCGAGACGCTGGCCAAGGCCGAGAAGTCCCACGCCGGTCGCTTCACCCAGGGGCTCGAGTCGGTCTCCTAGGAACGGCGGCCCCGTGACCGCCACCTACGACCCCACCGATCCCAAGTACTTCGACCCGGGCGCGCTCCGCGAGGAGCTCGACCGGGTCTTCGACCTGTGCCACGGGTGCCGGCTCTGCTTCAACCTGTGTCCCTCGTTCCCGTCGCTGTTCAGCTTCATCGACGAGAACGACGGCGACGTCACGAAGCTGAGCGACGCCCAGCGCAACCAGGTGGTCGACGAGTGCTACCAGTGCAAGCTCTGCTACGTGAAGTGCCCCTACGTGCCCCCGCACGAGTGGGAGCTCGACTTCCCGCGCCTCATGAGCAGGGTGCACGCCGTGCGCCAGAAGCAGCTGGTCAGCGTCAAGGAGCGGGTCACCGATCAGTTCCTGGGCCGCACCGACGCCCTCGGGCGCGCCTCGGTCATGGCGGAGCCGGTGGTCAACTGGGCCACCGGCACGCCGGGGTCGTGGACGCGCAAGCTGATGGAGAAGACGGTCGGCATCGCCTCGGAGCGCCTGCTGCCGCCCGTACGCCAAGCAGCGCTTCACGACCTGGTTCAAGGCGCCGCCGGGGGCAGGGCCGCCGCGTCCGGGCCGGCGGCAAGGTCGCGGTCTTCCCCACCTGCTTCGTCGAGTACATGGAGCCCGACGTCGGGCAAGGCCATCGTGGAGGTCTACGAGCACAACGGGGTGACGTGCTCGCTGCCCGGCGGCACCAAGTGCTGTGGGGCACCGTGGCTGCACTCGGGCAAGGTGGAGCAGTTCGAGAAGGAGGCCCGGCGCAACGTGGCCGCGCTGGCCTCGGCGGTGCGGGCGGGCAAGGACGTGGTCGTGGCCCAGCCCACCTGCGCCTACGTGCTCAAGAAGGACTACCCGCTCTACGTCGGGACGCCCGACGCCGATCTGGTGGCGGCGCACACCTATGACCCGGCGGAGTACCTGATGAAGCGCCACCGGGACCCCGACGACGCCTTCGAGCTGCGCGACGAGTTCCCCGGGGTGGCCGACGGGTCCGTGCCCGCCGCACGTGACCTACCACGTGGCCTGCCACCTGCAGGCCCAGAACGCCGGGCTGCGCAGCCGCGACCTGCTCAAGGCGGCCGGGGTGAAGTGCACGCCTGGTGCAGCGCTGCTCGGGCATCGACGGCACCTGGGGCTACCGCTCGGAGAACTACGAGCTGGCCCGCAAGGTGGCGGGGCCGCTCGGGCGCGAGATCGAGGCGGCGGGCAACGAGGTCGTGTGCGGTGACTGCCACCTGGCCAACGGCTCCATCACGCAGGAGACGGGTCTGCGATCCGGTGCACCCGATGCAGCTGCTGGCCCAGGCCTACGGCTCGATCGAGGGCGGACGGGCGTCGACCGGTCGGACCGGGCGGCGACGGGGCGGAGGTGCGTCGCCGCAGGCGTTGACGGCTCGACGACGTCCTCGACCTGCGGGCCTACGAGCGGGTGCGCGAGGGGTATCGGGCCCGGGTGATTGCCCGCGAAGCAGTTCCGGCGGGTCGGGCTGGGCCCGATCATGACCCTGGTCTTCGAGTGCCTCGACACGGTGCGCTTCCAGGTCCAGGAGATGGCCCGGGTCGAGAAGATCATCAGCGACGAGGCGATCCAGGTCGAGCTCGACATCTACAACCGGCTCCTGCCCCGGCTGGGGGAGCTCTCGGCCACGCTCTTCATTGAGCTGACCACGGAGGCCGAGCTGCGGGAGTGGCTGCCCAAGCTGGTCGGCGATGGAGCGGGCGCTCGGGATCGCCGTGGGCGACGACGTCGTGCCGAGCGAGCCCGAGGCCGAGCATGCCGCCGCCCTGACCCGGGAGACCGTGACGCCGGCCGTCCACTACCTGCGCTTTCGCTTCTCCGGGGCCCAGGTGGCCGCGGTTCGTGCACGCCGACGAGGTGGCGCTGGTGTCCACTCACCCCGAGTATCCGGCCCGGACCGTCCTCTCTCCCGAGGTGCGCCGAGAGCTGCTCGGAGACCTCGAGGGGACAACAAAGCCGTTAGACATGTCCTGACCAGGGACAATTCTGTTGCGCAGATCTTTACAGACGCTCCAAGTGTGCGTCATACTCTTCGTTCGCTGAATTCGGAGCCGGTGCCATCGGCAATGCCGCCGAAAGGGCCCCCGAACAGGGCGAATGTCCGTATCCGCCGTTCAATTCGTTTAGAGGAAGTGTTTCCCATGATCGCCACCACGTGGCGCAAGCAAGCAGCCTGCCGGGGTCTCGATGTCGAGGCGTTCTACCCGGTGTCCGAGGACGAGGCCGATGCGGCCGAGGCCAAGGCTGTCTGCGCCGTCTGCCCGGTCCGTCAGGCCTGCCTCGAGCACGCCCTGGCCCACCGCGAGCGTGAGGGAGTCTGGGGCGGCACGACCGAGCGGGAGCGCCGGCGGATCGTGCGGCAGCGCCGCAAGTCGGCCTGACCCTCCCCTGCGGGGCCGGGACACCTACTTCTTCTTCGACGCCTTCTTGACCGGCGCCGTGGTCGTCGTCGTGGGGGCGCCCAGGGTGCACGGGTAGGGGTTCCAGGGCTCCAACTGCGTGTTCGTGTACACGTCGGAGGGGATCGTCGTCGTGGTCGTCGTCTCACCCGGATAGGTCGTGCTGGTCGTCGAGGTCGAGGTGGTCGAGGTCGAGCTCGAGCTGGAACTCGAACCGGTGACGGTGAGCGAGGAGCCGGCGATGAGGAGCGAGACCGTGTTGCCGCGTGAGGTCGGAATCGGGCATGTAGGTGACGGGCCCGCTCAGCGCCGCGCCCAGGGACTGCGCGGCGCCGTAGCCCGTCGGCCCGTAGAGGATCTCCGAATCGCTGCCCTCGGTGAGCTGGCTGGCGTTGCCGATTTCGGCCACCTTGAAGCCCGCGTTCGGTCAGAGCGGTGGCGGTGTCGTGCGCGATGCCGTTCACCGTCGAGGCGTTCAGGACGTTCACCGACACGTCGCCGTGGGGCACCGCGGGCGCCGTCGTGGTCGTCGTCGTGGTCCCTTGCTCTTGCCCTTCGTCCCCGTGGGCGCGGTCGTCGTGGTGGTCGTGGCGGGCGTCGGTCCCGATGGCGTTGAACGCGTTGATCATGTTCTGCGCGTAGGGCTGCGCCTCCTGGAGCACGTCGGCCCCGCCGTCGGTCACGAACGACGTCGTCGGCAGGGTCTCGGTGATGAGGTGGGACGAGGGCAGGCCGCGGAAGAACTCGGCGATGTGGAGGAGGTCGCTCTGGGTCAGGGTGTCGTCGATGGTGACGTTGCCCACCGCGGCCCCGATGAAGCTGTTGATGGCCAACGGGTTGGTGATGGACGAGTTGATCTTGGCCAGGACCGCACGGAAGAAGGAGTCCTGGCGCTGGATGCGACTGAAGTCGGACTGGCCGTCGTACTCCCAGTAGCCGTTGCGAGTTCATGTAGTAGAGGTGGCGGCTGCGCACCAGCTGCAGCGCCGTCGTCCCGTTCACCACCTGGCAGCCCGTCTGGGTCACGTCGAGCCCGGTGTACTGGTCCTTGACCGCGGTCGGGAAGTCCATGGTGATGCCGCCCAGCGCGTTGACCATGCCCGAGAAGCCGTCGAAGCCCACCGAGGCGTAGTGGTTGACGGGGATGCCGAGCACCTGCTCGATCGTCTGGACCAGGAGGTCGGGCCCGGAGTTGTAGGCCGCGTTGATGCGGTTCATGCCCGAGATGTTCGGCGTGTTGCCCGGGATGTCGACCCACGAGGTCACGCGGGATGGACAGCACGGTGACCGTCTTGTTGGCCGGATCGAAGCGGGCGACCATGGTGACGTCGCTGCGCTGGCCGCCGGCGTCGGCTTCGTCACCGAAGGCGCGGACCTGGGTGGAGTTGTCGACGAAGGCGCGGGAGTCGGATCCGACCAGCAACAGGTTGAAGGGCTTCAGCGGGTCGGCCGGCTGGGCCACCAGGTGCTTGGAGTGCACCTTCTTGATCTGGTCGAAGCGGTAGTTGGCGTAGACGTAGATCCCGCCGGCTCCCGCCGCGATCAGGACGATGAGGGCGGCGCAGCGTGTAGAGAATGCGCCGGCGCCAGCGGTGTTTGCGCTTGCGGTCCTTCTTCTTGGACTTGCGCAACTGGGCCTGGAGGTCGGCCCGCGACTTCGGGGGCTCGGTCATGACGACGGCGTCGTCGGCCGCCGCGGCGGGGACGCGCGCCGTCAGCGGGCGCGGGGGTGGCGGAGATCGGGGGCGCCGGAGGTGGCCCCGCGGCCGGCCCGGTCGGCTCGGAAGAGTCGGGCGTCTCGGGGTTCTCGGGGTCGTCGGGGCTCAAGAGCCAGAAAATACCTGGCTGGAAGCTCCGATAGCCTGCACCGGTGCAATTCGACCTCCCCGACGAGCTGCTCGAGCTCCGCGATTCGGTGCGCCGCCTGGCTCAGGACAAGGTGAAGCCGCGCGCCCGGGCCATCGACAAAGAGGCTGCCTACCCGACCGACATCTACGAGGCCTTCCGCGACGCCGGACTGCTCGGGCTGTGCATTCCCGAGGCCTACGGGGGCTCGGGGGCGGGGATTCTCGGCCTGGCCCTGGCCATCGAAGAGGTCGCCAAGTACTCCAACACGGCCGCCCTCATGCTGCTCCTCACCCGTCTGCCCACCGGACCGGTGATGATCGCCGGGACCGAGGCCCAAAAGGCGCGCTACCTGCCCGGGATCTGCGACGGGACCCTGCGGGCCGCCTTCGGGCTGTCCGAGCCCCAGGCCGGCAGCGACGTCATGGGGATGCGGACCCGGGCCGTGCCCGACGAGGGATCGGCCGGGGGCTGGGTCCTCAACGGCACCAAATGCTGGATGTCGGGGGTGCGCGAGGCGGACTGGTACACCGTCTTCGCCAAGACGAGCGAGCCGACCAGCCGGGCCCACGACTCGGTCACCGCCTTCATCGTCGAGCGGTCGTGGGACGGGGTCGAGGTGGGCCGGACCGACCACAAGATGGGGGTCAAGGGCGTCGACACCGGCGAGCTGGTGCTCACCGACGTCCACGTGCCGGCGCGAGAACGTCATCGGCGAGGTGGGCGGCTTCCGCCTGGCCATGCTCGGGCTCAACGCCATGCGGCCGATCGTGGCCGCCCGGGGCATCGGCCTGGCCGAGGGTGCCCTCATGTACGCCACCGAGTACGTCCAGCAACGGGCCGCCTTCGGCAAGACCATCGCCGACTTCCAGGGGATCCAGTGGGAGATCGCCAAGTGCGCGGTCGACATCGAGGCGGCGCGCCTGCTCACCTACCGGGCGGCCGTGCTGGCCGACCAGGGCAAGTTCACCAAGGAGTTCGTGCCCTACCTGTCCATGGCCAAGTACCACGCCACCGAGCTGGCCGTGCGGGCCTCCTCCCTGGCCGTGCAGCTGCTCGGTGCGGCCGGCTATATGGAGGACCACCCGACCGAGCAGTGGTACCGCGACGCCAAGCAGCTGACGATCGTCGAGGGGACGTCGCAGGTGCAGCTGGGCCTCATCGCCCGCGGGGTGCTCGATCGGGACCTCTGGTGGGACTGACCTGGCCCGAGGTGCTGGCCCGGCTGAGCCAGCGCGCCCCGCTGAGCGAGGCCGAGGCCGAGGAGATCATGGGGGTGGTCTTCCGGGGCGAGGCCACGCCGGCCCAGGTGGGAGCGTTCCTGACCCTGCTCCACGCCAAGGGCGAGACGGCCGAGGAGGTCACCGGCCTGGCCCGGGCCATGGTCGACGCCGCCGTGCCCTGCCCGCTGGGGGTCGAGGACGTGGTGGTCGACCTGGTCGGCACGGGCGGCGACCGCCTGGCCAGCATCAACGTGACCACCCTGGCCTCGTTCATCACGGCGGGCGCCGGCGTGGCCGTGTGCAAGCACGGCAACCGCGCCGCCTCGTCCTCGGTCGGCACGGCGGACGTGCTCGAGGCCCTGGGCGTCGCCCTGGAGGTCGGCCCCGAGGGCGTGGCCCGCTGCGTGGCCGAGGCCGGCATGGGCTTCTGCTTCGCCCAGGCCTTCCACCCGGCCATGCGCTTCGTCGGCCCGGTGCGGGCGGAGATCGGCGTGCCCACGGTCTTCAACTTCCTCGGGCCGCTGACCAACCCCTCGCGCACGCGCTACCAGCTGGTCGGGGTGAGCGACCCCGCCATGGCGCCGATCATGGCGGACGTCTTCGGGGCCACGGGCAGCCGGCGCACCTTCATCGTCCGGGCGGACGACGGGCTCGACGAGCTGAGCGTCACCTCGCCCTCGACCGTGCTCGAGGTGCGGGGCGACGGTGCCGGGGCCTACGAGCTCAGCGAGTGGCGGGTCGACCCGGCCGCGCTCGGGCTCGCACCGGCCACGTTGGACGACCTGCGAGGCGGTGACGCCGCCTTCAACGCGTCGGTCATCCGCTCGGTCCTGGAGGGGGAGCAGGGCGCCCGGCGCGACATCGGGCTGCTGAACGCGGCGGCCGCGCTCATGGTGGCGGGCCGGGCCGACGATCTGGAGGGCGGGCTGGCCCTGGCGGCCGAGTCGATCGACAGCGGGCGGGCCCTCGGGGTGCTCGACGCCCTGGTCGCTACGTCCCAGGCGGCAGCAGCGCAGCGCCAGCCGACGGGCTGACCCGCCAGGCCCGCCGGGGCGCGTGCGCTTCGGGCTCGAGCGCAGGCGAGTCGGGCTCGCACAGCGCGACCACACAGCCGCCGAAGCCGCCTCCGGACATGCGGGCGCCCAGGACGCCCGGCTGGGCCAAGAGGTGCTCGACCAGCTCGTCGACCGCCGGCACCGAGACCAGGTAGTCGGCGGCCAGGCTGCGGTGACCCTCGGTCATGACCTCGCCCAGCGCGGCCAGATTGCCCCGGTCCAGGAGGCGTTCGGCCTCGAGGACACGGGCGCACTCGGTCACCACGTGGCGCGCCCGGCGGCGCAGCACGGCGTCGGACAGCTCGCTCAGGTCGCTCAGCGAGCACAGGCCGAGCGGGCGCCCGAGCTGGTGGGCGGCGCGCTCGCACTCGGCGCGCCGGTCGGCGTAGGGCGAGGTCACGAGGAGTCGGGGCGCCTCGCTGTGCACGACGACGAAGGCGGCCGCCTCGGGCACGGCGACCGGATGGGTCTCGAGCGTGTGGAAGTCGATGTGCAGCGCGTGCTGCGCTGTGGCGCCGGCGATGGCCAGCGGATCGAGCAGGCCGACGTGTGCCCCGGACGCCCGCTCCGCCTCCTGCTCGGTGCGGGCCAGCGCCAGGGGAGCGGGATCGTGGCCCAGGGCGAGCAGCAACGCCACGGAGAAGGCCGCACTCGAGGAGAGGCCGGCGCCGACCGGGATCGTGCTGGTCACCTGGACCCGCCCACCTGCACCGCCGGGTGGTGGCCAGAGGCGGAGGAGGCCCGCCGCCAGGAGGGCATCGGGCGGGAGGGGGTGCCGGTCCCGGTCGACCAGGGGCACCTCGAACGGATCGTCGGGGAACTGGTCGGACTCCACGCCAACGAGGAAGCTGCCCGGCTTGGGGGTGAACGTGACCTCGGTGGCCAGGTCGATCGCCATGGGCAGCGACAGGCCCGCGTTGTAGTCGGTGTGGTCGCCGATGATGGTGACGCGGCCGGGTGCGCGGGCGGTGGGCACCGCCCCAGCTTGGCCTGGCGGCCCGGTCGCGGCGGGGGATGGACTGCTGCACCCCGGTTGGGTTTGACCGGGGCGGGGACGCCGGGACACGATCCTGCGATGACTGAGCGCAGCGGACCGCTTCGGGGGATCAAGATCATTGAGCTGGCGGGGATCGGTCCGGGCCCCTTCACCTGCATGATGCTGGCGGACGCCGGCGCGTCGGTGCTGCGCCTCGAGCGCGCCGCGCCCGGCGCGGTCGAGGCGGGCGAGCAGTTCCGGAACTCGGGCCAGGGCCCGTACTGGGACCTGCTCAACCGGTCCCGGCCTTCCGTCGGCATCGACCTGAAGAACCCGGACGCGGTGTCCTTGGTGCTCGACCTGGTCGAGCGTTCGGACGGCCTGGTCGAGGGCTTCCGCCCCGGCGTGACCGAGCGGCTCGGCATCGGGCCCGACGCGTGCCTGGCCCGCAACAAGCGCTTCGTCTACGGGCGCATGACCGGCTGGGGTCAGGACGGTCCCATGGCTCCGATGGCGGGGCACGACATCGACTACATCTCTATCGGCGGCGCGCTCTGGTCCATGGGCCGGGCCGACTCGGCCCCGGTGCCCCCGCTGAACATGGTGGGCGACTTCGGCGGCGGCGGGATGCTGCTGGCCTTCGGCATGGTGGCCGCGCTGCTCGAGGCGGCGCGCTCGGGCGAGGGCCAGGTGGTCGACGCCGCCATGACCGACGGCTCGGCCGTCCTCATGACCATGATCCACGCCTTCCACCTGCACGGGATCTGGAACGACGAGCGCGGCGCCAACATGCTCGACACGGGCGCGCCGTTCTACGAGGTCTACGAGACGGCCGATGGGAAGTGGATGGGCGTGGGCGCAATCGAGTCGCAGTTCTACGCCAAGTTGCTCGAGGGCCTCGGGTTGGCCGGCGACCCATCGCTGCCGGCGCAGATGTCGCGGGCGGACTGGCCGGCGCTCAAGGAGCGCTTCGCCTCGATCTTTCGCAGCAAGACGCGGGACGAGTGGACGGCCATCTTCGAGGGCACCGACGCCTGCGTGGCTCCCGTGCTCTCACCGTGGGAGGCCCACCAGCATCCGCACAACGTGGCCCGTTCCACCTACATCGAGGTGGACGGCGTGATGCAGCCGGCTCCGGCGCCGCGCTTCTCGCGCACTCCGTCTGCCGTGTCCTCCCCTCCGTCGCCGCCCGGAGCCGACACGGTCTCCGCGCTCGTCGAGTGGGGTATGGACGAGGGGGCGGTGGCCAAGCTGCGCGACTCGGGGGCGTTGAGTTAGTCGGCGCTCTCGCCGTCGAACCACTGTCACACCCGCGTCTTACCCTGCCGATATGGCGGCAGGTTCGGCTGTAGTGGGTTCTCGTGCGGCAGCACTGATCGACGAGGTCTCCGACGCGGTGTGTGTCCTGCGCCGTGCCGTGCGCGTCGTCGCACCCGGCTCCATTTCCGGCGAAGAGGCCGTGGCGCTGGTCGACTTGCTAGCCGAGGCCGAGCGCATCGTGGCGTCGGGCGTGGCCCGCCTCACGCCGCGGGTGATGGAGACCGGCGCCTTTGCCAAGACGGGTCACGCATGCGGGGCCGACTGGTTGGCTGCGGCGTCGGGGTCGTCGGCCGGAGCGGCCCGCTCCCGTTTGGCTGCCGCGGAACGGGCCGCTGCCGAACCGGCACTCGCCCAGACCCTGCGCGATGGCCAGCTCTCGGCACCCGAGCTGAAGGTGCTGAGCGAAATCGCGCTGAGCGCTCCCGACTCACTCCCCGAGTTGGTCGAGATGGCGGTGGGTGAGTCCAGCCACAAGGAGCTGGCCGACGCGGCCAGCCGAGCCAAGTGTGCGGCGCGCAGTAACGAGTCCGCCCGTCAGCGCCGGGCCCGGGTTCGTGCCGCCCGCCACTTCGACTGGCACCAAGACGAGCATGGCGGCATCCGGGGCCAGTTCCTCTGTGACGAGGTGGCCTGGGCCCGGGTGGGTCCCCGGCTCGAGGCCAGGGCCAAGGCGCGCTGGAAGGAGGCGGGGTCGGTGGAAGGAGAGTCGTTGTCGGCGCACCGACTCGACGCCTTTCTGGAGCTGCTGGGCACGGCGCAGACGGAAGAGGGCGGCACGACCGCCCATGCGCTCGTGATCGTCGACGCCGACGCACTCAGACGGGGCAGTCTGCGCCGGGGGGACATCTGCGAAATCGAGGGCGTCGGTCCGGTGTCGCTCGAGATGGCAACCGAACTCCTCGGGGAGGCCAGCGCACAGTTCGTCATCACCTCTGGCCGCAATGTCGCGTCGGTGACCTCCACCACCCGCGCCATCCCGGCCCGTCTCGCGGCGGCACTCGTCGTGCGCGACCGGACGTGCGTCGTTCCCGGGTGCGGGAAGCGCCTCGGTCTCGAGACCGATCACGCGGACGTCGACTTCGCCCAGGGCGGCGCGACGGAGCTGGGCAACCTGGTTCGTCTGTGCCCCGCACACCACGACATGAAGACCAACGGCGGCTGGCGGATTCTGGGCGGACCAGCCCGCTGGAGGTGGCTGCCACCCGAGAAGCCGCCCACCGCTGGTCGCATCGCCCGGACCAGGAGACTCGCCGCCGCGAGGGCCAAGGGGTACCGGCCGAGAAGAACCTGACGCCTACATTGGCATCGTGGCGATGCCCCCGAAGATCGAGCAGTTCAAGGACATGGCTCGCCAGGCCGTCCACGACGTGTTCGACCAGACGCACCCGATCGGTCGCCTCTCGCTCGTGCAATCGCGCGATGCTCGGCGGCGACACGCTGGTCACGATTTCACTGGCTGGTTCGCTCTTCTTCTCGATCTCGCCCGACGCGGCCGATCACGAAGTCCTCTTGTATCTGCTGTTCACGATCGCACCCTTCGCGATCGTCTCGCCGTTCCTCGGTCCACTCATCGACCGGAGCCGCGGCGCCCGGCGACTCATGGTCGTGTCCTCGGGGGTGGGACGGGCCGTGTTGTGCCCACTGATGGCAACGCACATCCACAGCCTCCTGCTCTTCCCGCTGGCCTTCCTGGTCCTGGTCTGCTCGAAGCTGTACCTGGTGACCAAGGGCGCGCTGGTGCCCGAGATGTCCGCCCTCCAGGGTGCGGACGAATCCGGTGAGCAGGCCGGCTACGCCACCCTCAACGCGCGGCTGACCCTGCTCGGGACGGTGAGCGGGTTCATCGTGTCGGTGCCCGGCGTAATCCTCTACAAGCTGGGCGGTTCGGCCGCCGTCCTGATCTTCGCCACCCTGGTGTTCATCGCGGCGGCCGTCGCGGGCAGCCGCCTCCCCGTCCTGAAGGGCGGACGAGGGGAGCAGATGTGGACCGACAAGACGTCCGAGGTGCGCGAGTTCGGACAGGCCAAGGACGAGCAACGGGCTCGAGAGCAAGACCTGATCCGTCTGCAGCCGGTCGCCCATCCCGAGGTGATGCTGGGCTTGAGCGCCATGTGCATCGTGCGCGGGCTGACCGGGTTCATGACGTTCATGCTCGCCTTCGGCCTGCGGCGCATGAAGGGGGTCGGACTCGAGTGGTACGGGTTCGTGCTGGCCGGCACCGGGATCGGCGCCATCGTGGGCCTGGTCCTCGTCGGTCGGTTGCGCAAGCGTCTCACCGAGCCGCAGCTGCTCTTGTGCTCGCTGTGGCTCATCGCGGTTGTCGGCCGCCGGCGTCGCCGTCTGGGGCACCCTGCTCGCCCAGGTCGTCCTGGCCTTCGCCGTCGGCCTGTGCGGCGCCGTGGCCCAGCCCTCCTTCGACGCCATGACGCAGCGCTACATCCCGATTTCGGCGCAGGGCCGCGCCTTTGCCCGTTTCGGCATGCGTCAGCAGCTGGTCTGGGTCATCGGATCCCTGTTCCCGCTGGTCGTGTCCTTCACGCTCCCGCAGGGCGACGCCACCATGGCGGCGGTGGCCGCGCTGGGTGGGCTCTTCTACGTTTCGGGGCGCCGGGCCGCGCAGGCGCCGCGCTTCATCCACCGCGACCTCCGGGAGATGCCCGGAGGTGAGACGGCGACCTAGCCCAGTCGCTTCTCGAGAGCGTCGACCTGTGCGCTCAATGCCTCGGGCAGTCGGTCGCCGAACTTGGCGTAGTACTCGCGGATGAGCGGCACTTCGGCCCGCCAGCCCTCGGTGTCGACCCGGAGCAACTCCTCCATGTCCTCCTTGGACACGTCGATGTTCTCGATGTCGATGCCGCCCGGAGCCGGCACGGCGCCGATCGGTGTGTCGACGGCCTCGCCCTCGCCGATGACCCGGTTGAAGATCCATTCGAGCACCCGCGAGTTCTCGCCGTAGCCGGGCCACAGGAACTTGCCGTCCTCGCCCTTGCGGAACCAGTTCACGTAGAAGATCTTCGGCAGCTTCGAGGGGTCCGGCGCCGTTGCACCGATGCGGAGCCAGTGCGAGAAGTAGTCGGCCATGTTGTAGCCGCAGAAGGGGAGCATGGCGAAGGGGTCGCGGCGCAGGTTGCCGACGGCACCCGCCTGGGCCGCCGTCGTCTCCGACGCCATGATGGAGCCGAGGAACACCCCGTGCTCCCAGTCGTTGGACTGGAACACGAGCGGGACCACCGAGGCGCGCCGGCCGCCGAAGAGGACGGCGCTGATCGGCACGCCCTTGGGGTCCTCCCACTCGGGGGCGATCGCCGGGTCCTGGCTGGCCGGTGCGGTGAACCGGGCGTTGGGGTGTGCGGCAGGGCGTACCCGACTCGGGGGTCCAGTCGTTGCCCTTCCAGTCGGTCAGGTGGGCCGGCAGCTCGTCGGTCATGCCCTCCCACCAGATGTCACCGTCGTCGGTGAGCGCGGTGTTGGTGAAGATGCAGTTGCCGTCGAGGGTGAGGATGGCGTTCGGGTTGGTGTGCGTGTTCGTCCCCGGCGCCACGCCGAAGAAACCGGACTCGGGGTTGATGGCGTAGAGCTGGCCGTCGGGGCCGAACTTCATCCAGCAGATGTCGTCGCCCACCGTCTCGACCTTCCAGCCTTCGATGGACGGGATGAGCATGGCCAGGTTGGTCTTGCCGCACGCCGACGGGAAGGCGCCCGTGATGTAGCGGGTCTCGCCTTCGGGCGACGTGAGCTTCAGGATGAGCATGTGCTCGGCCATCCAGCCGGCGTCGCGCGCCATGACCGAGGCGATGCGCAGCGCGAAGCACTTCTTGCCCAGGAGGGCGTTGCCGCCGTAGCCCGAACCGAACGAGGTGATCTCGCGCGTCTCGGGGAAGTGGACGATGTACTTGTTCTCGGCGTCACAAGGCCATGGCACGTCGGCCTGGCCGGGCTCGAGCGGCGCACCCACGGAGTGCAGGCAGGGCACGAACTCGCCGTCGTCGCCCAGGACCTCCGAGCGCGCCCTTGCCCATCCGGGTCATGATCCGCATGGAGACGGCCACGTAGGCCGAGTCGGTCAGCTGCACGCCGATGTGGGCGATGTCCGAACCGAGCGGGCCCATGGAGAAGGGGACCACGTACATGGTGCGGCCCTTCATGCAGCCCTTGAAGAGGCCGTCGAGGAACGCACGCATTTCGTCGGGGTCACGCCAGTTGTTGGTGGGTCCGGCGTCGATCTCCTTCTCGGAGCAGATGAAGGTGCGGTCCTCGACCCGCGCCACGTCGCCCGGGTCCGAGTGGGCCCAGTAGCTGTTGGGCCGCTTGGCGTCGGACAGCTTGGTGAAGGTGCCGGCGTCGACGAGCTCTTGACAGAGCCGGTCGTACTCGTCGGCGGATCCGTCGCACCACTCAATGCGGTCGGGTGTGGTCAGTGCGGCCACCTTCTCGACCCAAGCCAGGAGTTTCGCGTTCTTCGTGGGCGCCATCGTCGGGGGATCTGCTCCTTCTTCGGGCCGGTTTCGGTGGGGTCCAATGCTAGGCATGTGCCGTGGGATCCCCCAAACCAACGGACCTGCCCACAATCGCCGGTGAGGACGACCTCCTCCAGCTTATTCGGGCGACCCTCGGAAACGGAATCGAGTCGTTCGATCTGGGGGACGACGCCGCAGTGGTGGAGGTCGCTGGGGGTGGATCGGTTGTGGTGTCGGTCGACAGCGTGGTCGAGGGGGTCCACGTCGATCTCTCGCTCTGCAGCCCGACTGACGTGGGGTGGAAGGCGCTCATGGGCGCCGTCAGCGACCTGGCCGCCATGGGCGCGTCGCCAATCGGTGCACTCATTGCACTCTGTGTGCCAGGAGGATCGGGAAACGGCGAGGTGGCGCTCGGCGTGACGAAGGGCGTGGCCGAGGCGTCGGCCGCGGCGCTGTGCCCGGTGGTCGGCGGTGACGTGTCGAGCGCCGGTCAGGTGGTGGTGGCCGTGACCGTGCTCGGGTCCGTCGCGTCGGGACGGCCCGCGGTGACCCGGGCCGGCGCGGCGGCCGGCGATGCGATTCTGGTCACCGGGCCGTGTGGCGGGTCGGCGGCTGGGCTGCGCCAGCTGCGCGCCCGCACGGGGCTGGGCGAGGCGTACCGCCGGCCGGTGGCCCGCCTGCGCGAGGGGGACACGGCGCGGCGAGGCGGGGGCAACGGCCATGATCGACGTCTCCGACGGCCTGGCCCTCGACCTGCACCGTCTGGCCGACGCCTCGGGCGTGGGCTTCGAGTTGGGCGACGTCCCGGTGGCCGAGGGGGCGACCCTGGAGGAGGCCTTGAGCGGCGGGGAGGACTACGAGCTGCTGCTCACCGTGCCGCCGTCGGACCAGGAGGCTCTCGAAGCCAGCGTTCGCGGCAGCGGGATTGCGCCCGCCGGTGCGTATCGGGGTCGTCGTGGCGGATGCCGGCGGATCGCACGTTGCGAGGTGCGCCGCTGGCCCGGCTGGGCTGGCAGCACACGCTGGGCTGAGGCGGGGCCGCCCCGGGATCAGCTGTTGGCGCTGGGCTGGTAGTTCCGGCGCAGGGGCTTGGTGACCTTGCCGGCCCGGATGCACGAGGTGCAGACGTGCAGGCGCTTGGGCGCCCCGTCGACCACGGCACGCACCCGTTGCACGTTGGGATTCCACCGCCGCTTGGTGCGCCGGTGCGAGTGGCTGACGTTCATGCCGAACGAGGGCTTCTTGCCACAGATGTCGCACACTGCTGCCATTGGGAGAACCTTCCTAGCGAGGCCGCGGTGGAACCACCAGCAAGGCCTTCACGAACGGGGTAAAGGTTAGCATCCCCTGCCATGAGCTCCCCGGCGACCCTGGGCGCCGACGATCTGCGTGCCGTCATGGGGGGCTACCGCGACGCGCTCCGCCTCCACCAGACCGACATCAACCGCCTGAACGTCTACCCGGTGCCCGACGGCGACACGGGCACGAACATGGCCCTGACCCTCGAAGCGGTGGTCAGCGAGCTCGAAGGCGTCGACTCGGGATCCGGGCTGCCCGAGGTGTGCAAGGCCATCGGGCACGGTTCGCTGATGGGAGCGCGTGGGAACTCGGGCGTCATCCTCTCCCAGCTCCTGCGGGGCATGAGCGAGTGCATGGCGGCGGCAGGCGCTGCCGACGTGAGCCCCGAGGTCCTCACCGAGGCGATCGCCCACGCTTCGGACCTGGCCCGCAAGGCGGTGGTCCGTCCCGTCGAGGGGACGATCCTCACCGTGGCCTCCGCCGCGGCCACGGGGGCCGCTCGGGGCCACGGACTGGTAGGGGTGGTCGAAAGCGCCCGTTCGGAGGCGGCGGACGCCTTGGCCCGAACGCCCGAAATGCTGCCCGTCCTGGCGCAGGCCGGCGTGGTCGACGCCGGCGGCACGGGCTACCTGCTCCTGCTCGATGCCTTCCTCCTCGTGCTCGACGGGCGCCCCTTGCCCGAACCCGCCGGAGGGCCGGGTCCCGATCTCTCGAAGCTCGGAGTCGGCTCCTCCGCCGGCGAGGGCGAAGGTCACACGATCGGGGGCGGGGAACACGCGGTCGGCGATCTCCGCTACGAGGTCATGTACCTGCTGGCCGCGCCCGACGACTCCATCGAGGGGTTCAAGGAAGTCTGGGCCGGCGTCGGCGACTCCATCGTCGTGGTCGGCGGCGACGGGATGTGGAACTGCCATATCCACACCGACGACATCGGTGCCGCGATTGAGGCGGCCATCGAGATCGGCAAGCCGCAGCGCATCCGGGTCACGGACCTCGAGGAGCAGGTCGAGGAGGAGCGCTGGGTACGCGAGAACGTCGGCGCGCCGGGCGCGGGGCCCTCGGTCGAGGGTTTCGGGCCGCCGCCGACGACGAGCGTCGTGGCCGTGGTGTCGGGCGAGGGCATCGGGCGCATCTTCCGCTCGCTCGGCGTCCACCATCTGGTGGTGGGAGGTCAGACCATGAACCCGGCCACGGCCGATCTGGTCAAAGCCGTCGAGTCAGTCGGTTCCGACGAGGTCGTGATCCTGCCCAACAACAAGAACATCAGGCCGGTGGCGGAACAGGTCGACTCGCTGACCGGCAAGACGGTGCGGGTGGTGGCGACCGGCTCCATCGTCGAAGGGTTCGCGGCGCTGCTGGCCTACGACCCGGCCGCCGGAGCCGACACGAACGTGGCCGCCATGGCCGAGTCCGCCGCCCGGGTCGTGCCGGCGGAGGTGACCCGGGCCGTGCGCGACTCGACGACCGACGCCGGAGAGGTGCGCGAGGGCGACTACATCGGCATCTCGCGCGACGGCGTGGTGGCCATCGCCGACAACGTGGTCGTGTGCACCCGCCTGCTGCTGAGCCGGCTGCTCGACGACTCCCACGAGCTCGTGACCCTCATTGAGGGCGAAGGCGCTCGGGTGGCCGACACCCGCCGCATCGAAGAATGGCTGTCCGAGGAGTACCCCGAGGTCGCGCTCGAGGTCCACCAGGGCGGGCAGCCTCTCTACCCGTATCTCCTCGGGATTGAGTAGAGGCCGCTCCCTGCGCGACCTGAACGAGCGACCGGTGTCGGTCCTCGAATCGGTCTCGGAGCGCAGGGCTGAGAACTTGGCCAAATTCGGGGTCGATTCGGTGCTCGACCTTCTCACGACCTACCCCCGCCGCTACATCGACCGCACGCGCCAGGCGGACGTGTCGGACCTCGTCGTGGGAGACGAGGCCGCCGTGCTGGCCACGGTGCAGTCGGCCCGCTCCCGTCGTTCCAAGCAGGGCCGGGCGGTGGTCGACGTGGTGGTGCGCGACGACACTGGCCGCCTCGCCGTGGTGTTCTTCAACCAGCCATGGCGGGCCAAGCAACTCGAGCAGGGGACCGAGGCCATCTTCTTCGGCAAGGTGGGGGAATACCGGGGGACCCGCCAGATGGTCAACCCGGTGGTCGACGTCGTCGCCGGCATGTCGCCCGGGCGCCGGACGTTGCGCATCCTCCCCGTCTATCCGGCCTCGGCCAAGTCGAACCTCACCAGCTGGGAGATCAGTACCTTCGTCGAGGAGGCGCTCAGCCGCGCCGGGGAGCTGGTCGACCCTTTGCCGGCAGAATGGCAAGCAGAGTTGGAGCTGTGGGGACGCACGGCCGCGTTCGGCGCCATTCACGTCCCCGAGTCGCTCGACGTGGTGGCGCCCGCCCGCCGCCGCCTGGTCTTCGACGAACTGTTCCGGTTGCAGCTGGCTCTGGTCCTACGACGCCGGGCTTTCGAGGTGAACGCACGGGCGCTGCATCACGACGTCTCGCCGCGGGAGATCACCGGCGCGGTCTCGGGGACCCTGGTGGCCCGCTTCCTCTCCGGGCTGCCGTACCAGCTGACGACTGCGCAACGTCAGGCCCTCGCCGTCATCGTCGCCGACATGGCGGGCCCCTTCCCGATGCACCGGCTCCTCCAGGGTGACGTGGGCTCGGGCAAGACGGTGGTGGCGGTGGCCGCGCTCCTGGCGGCGGTGCAGAGCGGCCATCAGGGCGCGCTGATGGTGCCGACCGAGGTGCTGGCCGAGCAGCACTTCAGCGCGGTGCGTGCGCTGCTGGGGGATCTCGAAGGACCCGGCGGCATGGCCGGGGGAGACGTGCGGGTCGAGCTCCTCACGAGCAAGGTCAAGGGCAGGGCCCGCACGACCGTGCTCGAAGGCCTGCGTTACGGCGGCGTCGGCCTCGTCGTCGGTACCCACGCGTTGTTGACCGAGGAGGTGGCGTTCCGCTCGCTCGGGTGCGTGGTGATCGACGAGCAACACCGGTTCGGGGTGGAGCAACGCGCCACCTTGCGCAGCAAGGGGTCGGACGGAGACCCCGACCTTCTCGTCATGACGGCGACGCCCATCCCGCGCACCGCGGCCATGGTCATCTTCGGCGACCTCGACCTCACGACACTCGACGAGCTGCCGCCCGGACGTATCCCGGTCCACACGACGTGGCTGCCCGGCGACCTCCCGAACACCGGGGCGCAGGCCTGGGACCGGGTGCGCTCGGAGGTAGCGGCGGGCCACCGGGCCTTCGTCGTCTGCCCGCTCGTCGAGGGGTCGGTCCGTGTCGAGGCGAAGTCGGCCACCGAGGAGTTCGAGCGGCTGGCCACCGGCGAGCTGGCCGGCCTCAAGGTCGGCCTGATGCACGGGCAGATGGGCAGTGCCGCCCGCGAGGAGGTCATGGATCAGTTCCGCTCGGGTGCACTCGAGGTGCTGGTGGCCACGACCGTGATCGAGGTCGGGGTAGACGTGCCACAGGCGACGGTGATGGTCGTCGAGAGCGCCGACCGCTTCGGGATCGCCCAGCTGCACCAGCTGCGGGGCCGTGTCGGCCGGGGCGCCGACGCCAGCTGGTGCTACCTCCTCGGCGGCGAGGAGGGCAACGAACGACTGGCCGCCGTGGCCGCCTCGACCAACGGCTTCGACCTGGCCGAAGAGGACCTGCGCCTCCGGGGGGAGGGGACCTTGCTGGGCGCCCGCCAGAAGGGTCAGAGCGACCTCCGCCTGGCCTCTCTGAGCGACGCGGGCGACCTCGCGTTGCTCGAGGAGGCCCGCCGGGTGGCCGAGGTGCTGGTGGGCCAGGACCCGGTCCTCGAAGCGCACCCGGACCTGGCCGACGAGGTGAAGCTGCTGCTGAGCGCGGACGAGGGCGAATACCTGTTCAAGAGCTGAACCGCCATAGGGTGGACCGATGCGGGTCATCGGAGGCCGGAGCCGGGGGCGCCGGCTGGCGGCGAAGCTGCCCCAGAGCGTCCGGCCGACCTCGGACCGGGTGCGCGAGTCGATCTTCGACATTCTCGGCTCACTGGGAGGCGTCGAGGACCTGCGACGTGGTCGATCTCTTTTGCGGCAGCGGGGCGCTCGGCCTCGAAGCGTTGTCCCGGGGCGCCTCGGCGGCCACCTTTGTCGACGCCGACCCCGGGGCACTGGCCGCCGTCCGCCACAACCTCGAGGCCGTCGGCCTGGCCGGCGAGGCGGCGACCCTCGTCCGGGCCAGGCTGCCGGGCTGGCTGGCCGCCGCCCCGGGGCGCTCGTTCGACCTCGCGCTGTGCGACCCGCCCTATGACTTCGACGACTGGGCGGACCTCCTCGCCGGGTTGCAGGCCGACCTCGCCGTGATGGAATCCTCCGCTGCGATTCCGCTGAGCACCGGGTGGGTGGTCACGAAAGAGCGGCGGTACGGCGGTACGCTCATCACTGTGGTCCAGCGCACCAACTCCGACTCGTGAAGGTCGGCCTGTTTCCGGGATCGTTCGACCCCTTCCACAACGGGCATCTCGAAATCGTCGAGCGAGCCAGCCGGCTCTTCGACGAGGTCGTCGTGGCCGCGCTGCGCAACCCCCAGAAGAGCGCTGCCCTCTTCGACCTCGAAGAGCGCCAGGCCATGCTGGAGAAGGTCACCGCGCACCTGCCCTCGGTACGCATCGTCTCGGTCTCCACGTTGCTGGTCTACGTGGCGGCCGACGTCGGCGCCTCGGCCATCGTGCGGGGCCTGCGCGCCGTGTCCGACTTCGAGACCGAGATGCAGATGGCCCAGATGAACAACCACCTCTCGGGGGTCGAGACCATCTTCATCCCGACGAGCTCGAAGTACTCCTTCGTCGCCTCGAAGCTGGTGCGCGAGGTGGCCCGCTTCGGCGGTGACGTCTCGGCCTTCGTGCCCGAAGTGGTGGCGGACGCCCTGCGAGCCAAGTACGACGACTGCGAGTTGGGGGGTGACGAGTGATGAGCGACCAGTTCCTCGACGTGGACGAGGAGCAACCGATCGCCGAGGTCGGCGTCGAATCCATCCTCAACCAGGTGCTCGACGTCATGGCTGCCGCCAAGTCGATGCCGCTCTCCTCCTCGGCCATGGTGTCGCGCGAGGAGGTGACTTCTCTCGTCAACGCCGCACTCGATGCGCTACCCGACGAGTTGCGCCAAGCCCGTTGGCTCCTGCGCGAGCGGGAGGAGTTCATGGCCGAACGCAGCCGTGAAGCCGAGGCGCTGATGGACGAGGTCCGGGCCCAGGCCGAGCACATGGTCCAGCGCACCGAGATCGTGCGTCAGGCCAACTCGGTGGCCCAGCGCATTCTCGATGACGCGAACGAGGAAGCCCGGGCGCTCCGGCACCAGGCCGAGGACTTCGTCGACACCAAGCTGGCCGGCATGGAGATCGTGTTGGACCGACTGACCCGCACGGTGCAGGCGGGTCGGGCCAAGCTGGCGGCCCCCGTGGTGGGACCGAGCCAGGAGGACGAGGCAGTGGGGATGGAGGAGGACGGCTTCTTCGATCAGGATCAGTCCTGATGGCCGTCGACCCCTTCGTCGTCCACGTGGCGCGCCTGCGCCGGAGCCCCGGCCAGACCGAGCATGTCGTCCGCCGGGGCGAGGTGGCCCTCGCCGGCCCCCTCGATGAGGCCGGGATCGATCCCGGCCGCAGCGTGGTGCCGCCGGGAGCCGAGGCCGAGGCCGCCCTCGAGCTGATTTCCTTCGAGGGCGGGATCCAGGCTGAGGGCACGGTCCGGGCCCCATGGGTGGGGATCTGCCGCCGCTGCGCCGAACCGGTTACCGGCCAGCTGGAGATCGGGGTGCTGGAACGATTCGGCAACGACGCCGACGAGGACTTCTACCCCATCACCGACGACACGATCGATCTGGGACCCCTCGTACGTGACGCCATCGTCCTCGAATTGCCCATGGCCCCCCTGTGCCGGGACGACTGTGCCGGCCTGTGCCCGCAGTGTGGGGCCAACCGCAACGAGGGCGACTGTGGCTGCGTTGCCCCACGTGATCCGCGATGGGCTAATCTCGACGCGCTCCGGTAGTCGGCCGCGTCGCCGGCGCGCCCACTCAACCGTTTTTGGAGACCCGTCATGGCCGTCCCGAAGAAGAAGAAGTCAAAGGCAAAGGGCCGCTCCCACCAGGCTGGCGCCTGGCGTCTGTCGCGTCCCGCGCGCAGCGTGTGCCCGCACTGCCAGAATGCCAAGACCCCCCACGTCGTGTGCCCCAACTGCGGCTGGTACAAGGGTCGCCAGGCGGTCGAGGTCGACTGACTTGAGTCGCAGGGGCGAGCGTCCGACCCCCGAGACGCTGGCCACCCTGCCCGTCGCCGTCGACGCCATGGGCGGCGACAAGGCGCCCGGCGAGATCGTCGAGGGGGCCAAGCGGGCCTCCGAAGAGCACGGCATCGCCATCGTCCTCGTCGGCCCGCCCGATCAGGTGGGCGACACCGGCGGTCTCGATCTGGTGCCCTGCACCGAGGTCATCGCGATGGACGAGGATCCGGCCGGCGGGGTCCGCCGCAAGAAGGACTCCTCGCTGGTCCGGGCCGCCGAGCTGGTGCGCGACGGGAAGGCGGCCGCCATGGTCTCGGCCGGCAACACCGGCGCCACCATGGCCTCGGCGCTGCTGCGCATGGGCCGTCTGCCCGGCGTCGTCCGCCCGTGCATCGCCACCCCTCTGCCCCGTCTGGGGCGGACTCCCGCCGTCCTGGTCGACGCGGGCGCCAACGCCGAGTGCACCCCGACCATGCTGGTGCAGTTCGCTCAGATGGCCGCGGCCTACGTCGGCGCCCGGTTCGGCACCACGTCACCCAGCGTGGGCCTGCTCTCCATCGGGGAGGAGCCGACCAAGGGCACACCGCTGGTCAAGGAGACCCACTCCCTGCTGGTCGAGGCGGCCGGTGCGGGTGACTTCGAGTTCCTGGGCAACCTGGAGGGGCGGGACCTGCTCCCGTCACCGGCCGACGTCATCGTCACCGATGGCTTCACGGGCAATGTGACCCTCAAGACCCTGGAGGGGTCGCTGCGCTTCCTCTTCGACACCCTGCTCAGCGTGTTCGGAAGCGACGACGAGACCCGGGAGGCGTCGGGCAAGCTCCTGCCCCATCTCCTGCCGCTGGCCGCGGCGTTCGAGCCCGAGAACACCGGGGGGGCCATGCTGCTCGGGACCGACGGGATCTGCGTCATCAGCCATGGATCTTCGAATGCAACCGCCATGATGAACGCCGTCCTGGTGGCGCACGAGTGTGCAACCCGGGGGTTGGCCGACCACGTCGCGGCGGCGGTCCGGCCGGTGGGAGACGACTGAAAATCCCAGGTCAAGCCAGGTAACCCGGCGGTAACGCTCCCGTCACACGTACACTGGTCGCGTGCCAGCGGAAACACACACCAACCAGGGCCCCCTCGACCGGAACGGGGTATTCGAGCTGATCCGGGACCAGCTGGCCGACATTTTGGAGACGGACCCCTCGTCGATCACCGAGGGTGCTTCGTTCGTCGAGGATCTCGACGCCGACTCGTTGGCTCTGATTGAGCTCGTCGAGGCGTTGGAAGAGGAGCTGGGGGAGCGGACCGTCGGGTTCCGCATCGACGACGAGGACCTCGAGGACCTGCGCACGGTCCGGGACGCTGTTGACTACGTCTACGCCAAGCTCGAGGCGGGTTGAAGCCGGAGCTGAGGGTGCGGCCGTTCTGGCCGAACGACTTGGCCATACCTTCGCCGACCTGACCCTGTTGCAGCACGCCTTGGCCCATCGCAGCTGGTGCGGAGAGCAAGAGGGCGGCGCGCCCTCGAACGAACGCCTCGAGTTCCTCGGCGACGCGGTCCTGGGCCTGGTCGTGGCCCGGCACACCTACGAGCGCTTCCCCGACTTCCCCGAGGGCAAGTTGGCCAAGGTCCGTTCCGCCGTCGTCAACGCCCGTGTCCTGGCCCAGGTGGCCGGCGGTCTCGGCGTCGGCGACGTCCTGCTCCTCGGCCGGGGAGAGGAGTCCTCGGGCGGTCGCACCAAGGCGTCCATCCTGGCCGACGCCTTCGAGGCCATTCTGGGCTCCGTCTATCTCGACGCCGGCTGGGACGCCGCGGAACGCCTCGTTCTGCGCGAGCTCGGCGACGCCATTGAACGGGCCGGCCTGGAACCGGACGACTTCGACCACAAAAGCAGGCTCCAGGAAAAGGCAGTGCGTGACGGCGAGGGAACCCCTCGTTACGTGGTCGAGGGATCGGGGCCGGATCACGACCGCGCCTACGTGGCCGAGGTCTTCCTCGCGGGGAAGGCCATGGGCCGGGGCGAGGGCCGCTCCAAGAAGGATGCGGAACAGGAGGCGGCCCGCCGCGCCTGGGAGGAGCTGACCACCAGTGCCTGAGCTGCCCGAAGTCGAGACCCTGCGCCAGGATCTGTCCCGCGAGGTCGTCGGCAAGAAGATCAAGGCCGTGGCGGTGGCCAACGGCCGCTCGGTACGGCGGCACCCCTCGGCCAAGCAGTTCCGGGGCCTGCTCGAAGGCCGGACCATCAAGACCGTGGGCCGGCTCGGCAAGTACCTGCTCATGACGCTGGACAACGGGGACACCCTGGTCGTCCACCTGGGCATGAGCGGGCAGCTCCTGCGGGTGAAGTCGGTCAAGGACCCCAAGCCGAAGCACACCCACGTGGTGATCACGTTCACCCAGGGCGGCGAGCTGCGGTATGTCGATCCGCGGACGTTCGGAGAGCTCTTCGTCTCGACGCCGCCGTTGAAGGCGGACGGGACGCCGCTCTCACCGGTGTCGGGGACGGCGGGCGGGGACGGAGCGGCCATCCGCAAGGCGATCCCCGAGTTGGCCCATCTGGGTTTCGACCCGATTGAGGACCTGATGAGCTGGGACCGCTTCGGGCTGCTCCTGCGCCAGCACCACGGGGCGATCAAGCCCCTGTTGATGGATCAGAACTTCACCGCCGGGATCGGGAACCTCTATTCCGACGAAATGCTCTACCAGGCCGGCCTGCGCTACGACCGCCCGGCCGACTCTCTGACCACCACCGAGGTGCGGCGTCTGTACCGGGCCATCGTCGAGACGCTGGCCGACGCGATCAAGCACCGGGGTTCCTCGCTGGCCGACGAGCAGTACCGCGACCTCTTCGGCGAGCTGGGTGACTTCCAGGGCTCGCACCAGGTCTACGACCGGGAGGGTCAGCCCTGCCGGCGTTGCCGCAACACGATCATCCGGGTGAAGGCAGGCGGGCGCTCGACCTTCTTCTGCGAGCACTGTCAGATCTAGACCCGGCGGGGGCCGATGAGTCCCCCCGACCCGCGAGGCACCCATTAGGGTCGCCTCGATGTTCTTGAAGTCGCTCAGCATGAAGGGGTTCAAGTCCTTCGCCGACCCCACCGTGTTGGAGTTCGAGCCGGGGATCACGGTGGTTGTCGGCCCCAACGGGAGCGGCAAGTCCAACGTGGTCGACGCCGTGACCTGGGTGCTCGGCGCCCAGGGTCCGCGCTCGCTGCGCTCCGCCAAAATGGAGGACGTCATCTTCGCCGGGACCTCGTCGCGGCCCCAGCTGGGCCGGGCCGAGGTGTCACTCACCATCGACAACGCGTCGGGGAAGCTGCCCATCGACCTGTCCGAGGTGACGATCACCCGCACGCTGTTCCGCTCGGGCGACAGCGAGTACGCCATCAACGGCGCGCCGTGCCGACTGCTCGACATCCAGGAGCTGTTGAGCGACTCCGGCGTGGGCCGCCAGCAGCACATGATCATCGGCCAGGGCCAGCTCGACACCGTGCTCAACGCCCGGCCCGAGGACCGGCGGGCCATCATCGAAGAGGCGGCGGGAGTGCTCAAGCACCGCCGGCGTCGCGAGCGGGCCGAACGCCGTCTGGCCGCCACCGCCGAGAACCTCGAGCGCCTCGGCGACCTGGTGCGCGAGGTGCGGCGCCAGATCCGTCCGCTCGAGCGCCAGGCCGCGGCGGCCCGCTCGCACGACACCGTGGCCGCCGAGCTCCTGGCCGTTCGGCGTTACCTGGCCGGCAGCGAGATGGCCGACCTGACCACCCGCCGCCTCACAGCAGGGCAGAACCTGGCCATCTGCCGGGACGAGGAGATCGAGCTCCACGCCGCCCTCGAACAACTCGACGCCGAGGCGACGTCGACCACGGCCGAGCTGGCCTCGCGCCGCGAGGAGGACCTGGCCAACGCACTGGGCCGGGTGCAAGGCCTGGTGGAGCGGGCCCGTGGCCTGACCGGCGTGCTGCGCGAGCGCGGGCGGGGTGTGGTCGCCGCCCTCGACGCCGCGGCCGACGAGGACGTGGTGTCGACGCTCGAAGCCGAGGCGGCCCGCCTGGCCTCGGAGCTGGCCGCGGCGGAAGCCGAGGCGGCGTCGTCGGGGAGCGGCGCAGAGCACGCCGAGCTGGCGCGCGCCCTCGAGGCGGTGGCCACCGAGGAGGCCGCGCTCCGTGCGCAGTGGGCGGGCGGACCTGGGCGATGCGGCCGAACCCGACGAGGCCATCGCCGCCGTGCGCACCCGCCGCGAGCTGCTGACCCGGGCGGCCGCCCGCGAGCAGCAGGACATCGACGGGCAGCGCGCCCGGGTGGAGACGCTCGAACAGCGCCACACGGCGGCCGCGGTGCGGGCTGATCTGCAATCGAGCGCGGCAACCGAGCTCGAGCAGGCCGCCGCGGCCCTGCAGGCCGACCTGGCCAGCTGCACGGCCGAACTCGAAGCGGCCGCGGCGACCGCGGAGAGCACGCAGGCCGAGGCCGACGAAGCCGAAGAGGCCCGGCACCGCACTGCGGCAAGGGCCGAAGCGCTCGAACGTGCCCTGTCGGACCTCCAGGGTGCGGGCGGACGCGAGCTCCTGCGCGAGGTCGACGGTGTCGTGGGTTCGCTGGTCGACCTGGTCGAGATCGACGAGGGTTGGGACTCCGCCTTCGAGGCGGCGGCCGGAGCCGGCGTGGCCGCGGTGGTGGTCGACGGGCGCCGCTCGGCCCAGGCCGCGCTGGCCACGCTGCGCGAGCGCGGCGTCACCGGCGCCGTGTTGGCGCCGCGCGACTCGAACGGCGCGGCGGCGGCCGGGGTGCGGGACCTGCCCGCCGGCAGCAGCGCCCAGCCGGTCCGCGCCCACGTGCGCGCCCGCCGGGGCGGCGCGGTGGCGGAGTCGGTGCTCGACGCGCTCGGTCGGTCGGGCCGTGCGGGTCGACGGCTGGGAAGAGGCCATCGACCTCTCGCTCGCCCGCGACGACCTCATCGTGGTCACGCCCGAAGGCGACCGATTCGCCGCCACGGGGTGGCGGGTGCGTTCGGGGACGGGCGTGGTGACGGCGGCCGCGGTCGAGGAGGCGCACCAGCGGGCCGAGGAAGCGGCGGCGAAGGCCGAGTTGGCCCGGGCCGCCCTCTCCGATGCCCGCATCGCGCTGGCCCGTTGCCGCGACGCGCGGGCCGCCGCCGAGCGGGCGTCGGACCGGCACGCGTCGGCCGCTCGAGGCGGCCGCGTCCGATGGCACCCGGGCGCGCCGAGGAGCAGGGGCGGCTGACCGCCGAGCTCGAGGATGCCCGCTCGCCGTGGTCGAGGCCGAGCGCCGCCTGGCCGAGGTGACGGCGGAGGGCGAGCGTCTGGCCGGGTCGCTGCCGTTCCTGGAGGAGGCCGCCACCGCCTGGGCCGAGCTGGCCGGACGCGCCGAGCGGAGGTGCGCCGCCGCCAGCAGGAGCTCGAGGTGCGGGTGGCCGGACTGGCCGAGCGCCGCCGCGTCCTGGGCGAGCGCCAGGCCGAGGTGGAGCGTCGTCTCCAGGGGCACGCCGAAGAGCGCGCCTCGGCCGCCGCCCGGCGTGAGCGCCTCGAGGCCGAGGGCGACCGCGCTGGCCCGCCTGGAGCAGGTGGTCGAGCGCGAGTACGAGCGGCTCGACGGCATCTTCGATTCGCTGCGCCACGACTACCAGGATCAGGTCGACGCGGTGCGCGCCGGCGGCGAGAAGCTCGAGCGCCTGCGCAAGGACCGCCACACGACCGAGCAGCGACTCGAAGCGGTGCGGGGCCGCACCCGGACGCTCGACCTCGAGATCAACGAGGTGGATCTGCGCACCGAGTCGCTGACCGAGCACATCAGCCGCGACCTCGAGGCCACCCCCGAGCAGCTGACCGGTTTGCCGCGTGCCCGACGCGCCCGAGGGCTTGTCGCTCTCCCAGCACGCCGACGAGCTCGAGCGCAAGCTGGCCGCGCTGGGTCCGGTGAACCCCCTCGCCCTCGAGGAGCTCTCCGTGCTCGAGGAGCGCCACAAGGAGCTCGAGGCTCAGGTCGACGACGTGCGCGGCGCACGGCGCGAGCTGCACGAGGTGGTGCGTACGCTCGACCAGGAGATCATGTCGTCCTTCGCCTCCGCCGCGGCCGACGTCAACGAGCACTTCTCGACCCTCGTCGCCATGCTGTTCCCGGGCGGCACGGGGCGGCTTGTCCTGCTCGAGCCCGACGACCTCTTGAACACCGGCGTCGAAATCGAGGTGCGCCCCGCCGGGCGCAACGTGCGCCGGGTGTCGTTGCTCTCCGGTGGCGAGCGCTCCATGGCCGCGTTGGCCTTCCTCTTCGCCGTGTTCCGCAGCCGGCCGTCGCCCTTCTACATGATGGACGAGGTGGAGGCCGCGCTCGACGACGTGAACCTCAGCCGGTTCCTCACCCTGGTGCACGAGTTCCGCGACGAGGCGCAGCTGCTCATCGTGAGCCACCAGAAGCGGACGATGGAGACCGGCGACGCGCTCTACGGCGTGACCATGGCCCCGGGCGGTTCTTCACAGGTCGTGAGCCAGAAGGTGGCCAAGGAGAAGGAGCCGGCCTGATGGGCTCGCTCGTCATCATCCTGGCGTTGGTGGCCGTGCTGGTGCTCGTGGCCGGCGGCACCGCCATGGCCCGCAGCCGGCGCCGGCTGCGTGAGTACGACGACGGCGAGTACGACGAGGACGCGGAGGCGTGACCGCCCTCGTCATCGTCATCGTCGTCGTCGCACTGGTCGTCCTGGCTGCCGTCGGCTTCGTCGTCACCCGCGGTCGCCGGGGCGGCACGACGACCGCACCGCCCACCGAGGTCGCGCGGCCACCGGCGTCACCGCCGCCCCAGGCTCCGGCCGCGCCGGTCACCGCCCCGTCTCGCCGAGCCGCGCGAGGCGCCCGTCCCGATCGAGGAGGAAGCGCCGCCCGCCGCCACCTACCGCAGCCGGCTGGGCAGCGTGCGCGGGCTCTTCAGCGGGGCCGTGGCCTCGCTGCGGACCGGTCGCATCGACCAGGCCACATGGGAGTCGCTCGAAGAGGCGCTGATCCGGGCCGACGTCGGCGTGGCCACAACGGACGCCCTCCTCGACGACCTCAAGGCGAAGGTGGCCTCCAAGGAGATCTCCGGCGGCGACGATCTGCTCACGGCGCTCGGGTGACTCCATCCGGGGCCTGCTTCAGACGGCCGGGGAGCGGACGCTGCGCTTCGACGGCAAGGACGGCGCGCCCGACGTCTGGCTGATCGTCGGGGTCAACGGTGTGGGCAAGACGACCACGATCGGCAAGCTGGCCAAGAGCGAGGCGGCAGCTGGTCGCTCGGTGCTCCTGGCCGCCGGGGACACCTTCCGTGCCGCCGCCGCGGACCAGCTCGCCATGTGGGCCGAACGCACCGGCACCGAGATCGTCCAGGGCGCCGAGGGGGGCGACCCCAGCGCCATCGTCTTCGACGCCGTGCAGCGGGCCGCCGCCCGGGGCAACGACCTGGTGCTGGCCGACACGGCCGGCCGGCTCCACACCAAGGTGAACCTGGTCGAGGAGCTGAAGAAGATCCGCCGCATCGCCGACCGCGACCCCGGCAACGTCACCGAGGTCCTCCTGGTGCTCGATGCCACCACCGGGCAGAACGCGCTGGCCCAGGCCCGCCAGTTCACCGAGGCGGTCGAGGTGACGGGCATCGTCCTCACCAAGCTCGACGGCACGGCCAAGGGCGGGATCGTCATCGCCGTGCAGCGCGACCTCGGTCTGCCGGTCAAGCTGGTAGGACTGGGTGAGGGAGCGGACGACCTGGTGGACTTCGATCCCGACGAGTTCGTCGACGCGCTGTTGTCGATCGACTGAAGAGGGGACGGGGCATGGACCTGAATCAGAAGCAAGTGCGTGCGTTGGCGGTGGTCCTGGTCATCCACGTGATCCTGCTCACGCTGACCAGGAGGGACCTGCGCGCCCGGCCCGCCAGTGCCGTGCGGGGCAGCAAGCGGCTCTGGAAGACGTGGTCGACCATGAACACCACGGGCTCGGTGGCCTACTGGCTCTTCGGGCGCAAGCACGAGGCGCAGGACGGCGTCGAGGTGGCCTCCGCCTGACTGCTGGTCGGGCTCAGCGCACCTGGACGGACTGGAGGAACTGCGTCGAGCACGGCGCCGTCGCCCTCGACGGCGAGCGTCTCGGTGCGGCCGCGGTTCCACAGGGCAAGGTAGAGGTCCTCCGCCACCCCGGACACGGTGCAGGCCGCCGCGCCGGCCGGTGTCCCCGTCCGCCTCCACCCGCGCCGCCGAGACGCCTTCGGCGTCCATCCGCAACACCCAGGCCTCGTCCGTATCGCTGGCGCGTACCCGCAACACGGTCGGGGTCGAGGCGTGCAACCCGGTGCTGCGCCGGGGCACGAAGCCGCAGAGCAGCTCGTCGACCCCGTCGGCCGCCAGGCGCGGCGTCGACCGGACTCACGGCCTGGCCCGCCGCCAGCTCGGTGTCGACCCGGTGGATGGTCGTCTCGTGGGCCTGGCGCCGGGCCCAGTGGGCCAGCGGTGACGGGGCCCGCAGGAAGGTCCAGCACTCCAGGTCGGGCGGGGCGGCTTCGAGCGCCGCCGCCAGGCCGGCATGACCCTCGCGGAACCACCCCACCAGTGCGGCGTCGGTCGGCCACGTGCCGACCACCTCGTCGAGACCCACGGCCCAGACCTCGGTGTGGGGCGTCGGCGACGACGCCGGTGGCCCAGCGATGGACCCCGCCCGTGTGGCGCACCAGGTCGCGCACGGCCCAGTCCGGACAGCTGGGGACCGGTGCGTCGGGACCGGTCGAACCGGCGGCGTCGGCCATGCGCACGCCCTCGAGCCGCAGCGCCTCGTGTCCACGTTGCAACGTCCACCGGCCCGTCCTCCCTCCGTCGACCTATTGCGACTGGACCTTCTCGCAGATCGATGACGAAGACGAGCGTGTCGTTCGCAGCGATGCCCGGCCCCGGCGACTCGGCGCCGTAGCCGTACTTGGGCGGGATGATCAGCTCGCGCCGCCCGCCCACCTTCATGCCGATGACGCCCTTGTCCCAGCCGGGGATCACGTCGCCGAGTCCCACCGTGAACGTGAAGGGCTGGCTCGTCCACGAGGACTGGACGACCTTGCCGCTCGAGTAGGTGGCCAGCACGTACTCCACGGTGACGGTGTCGCCGTTCTGCACCTCGGCCCCGGTGCCCGTGATCAGGTCGGCGCTCTGGAGCGAGGTCGGGGGCGTGCCGGTCGGGACGGTCACCGTCGGCGGCGTGCCCCAGGTCCCGGCGGGGGACAGGTCGGCCGGCGCGATGGGCGCGATGGCCACGAGCGCGCCACCGTCGGGGACGGTGCTCTTCGACGGCCGCGTGCGTCGTCGAGGTGGTGCCGGCCCCCGAGGAGTTCGAGGGCGAGGAGCTGCAGGCGGCCAGGCCGAGCGCGCCGGCCACGCCGAGCGCCGCCAGCACGCGCCCAGTTCGGGCGGAAGGGAGAGGCATGGGCGCGAGACGGTAGCCGCTGACCCGGCGGCGCACCGGGTCAGCGGGTGACCCGGTACGGGTCCCAGGCCGGCGGCGCACCGCGCAGGTGCGTCTCGACAAGGCTGCGCACCGCCTCGGGCTCGAGCGCGCTCTCCTCGCCGTCGCGCGGCCCGAGCACCGGGGTCAGCGCCGACACCCGGTCCGCCGTCCAGGTGACCGACCCGCCGGCGGCGGACTCGGCCTCGGACAGCGCCGCGGCCAGCGGCGCCAGATCGACCCGGGCCCGCACCGGACGCGAGCGGAACTGCACCCAGCTCTCGTAGCGGTAGCCGAACTGGTAGTGCCGGCCCCGCACCGTGAGCAGGGCGCCGCGCTCGGTCGCCGCGTGGACCGCCATCGGGTGCAGCCCGGGGACCCACATGCCGCCGAAGCGATGGCCCCCGGCGTCGGGGGCCGCCTCGGGCACGGCGATCACGGCCAGGTCGAGCGCGGGCATCTCCTCAATGGTCACCGAGCCCGAGGCCAGCGCCGCCGCCGAGGCGTCCAGGGAGGCGTCCTCCTCGCCCCACAGGGACTCGAAGCGCTCCGGGTGGTCGCAGAGCTCGGGCAGGAGGCCGAGGAGCTCGGCGTAGAGGGCGGCCGTCTGCCCCTCGTAGTCCGAAGAGTCCGGCAAGCCGGCCAGCGGGCTCCGCTCGGGGTCGGCGTAGGCGGCGATCGCCATGGACACCCGGGCCGCCCGGCGCGACGCCGGTCACGGCGAAGTCGCCCGCCCGGGCCACCTCGACCAGCAGGTCCCGGCGGGCCTCGGCCTCCTCGGGGGAGCTCAGGGCGAACACGCCGACCAGCCCGTCCTGGTCGAAGTGGTTGTTCGAGACCACCGTGGCCGCCCCGTGGCGGCCCCCGCCGGCCTCCGACGTAGGCGAAGGCCATCTCGGCCGAGAGGTCGGCCCAGAACGTCGGCCGGTGACTCGATCCCGGGCCAGTGGGAAAGGCAGAGCACCGTCCCCGCGGCGGGCGAACCGTCCACCACCACGCTGGGCCGTTCGGCCCCGAGGGAGCCGTAGGGCACGAAGCGCAGGGGAGTGAAGCCCATGGACGGAGAGCGTACGGGTGCCCCCGCTAACCTGGGACCCCATGTTCGACGCCCTCTCCGATCGCCTGGAGCGGATCTCGACCAGGCTGCGGGGCAAGGGGCGTATCAGCGACGCCGACCTGGACGAGGCGCTCAAGGAGATCCGCACCGCCCTGCTCGATGCCGACGTCGAGCTCAGCGTGGCCCGTCGCTTCTGCGACGGCATCCGCCTCCGGGTCAGTGCCGAGTCGCTGTCCAAGTCCCTCACGCCGGGCCAGCAGGTCATCAAGGCGGTGCACGAGGAGCTCGTCGGCGTCCTCGGCGGCGAGACGCTCAAGCTCAGCTACGCCAGCCGCCCGCCCACGGTCGTGCTCATGGCCGGCCTGCAGGGCTCGGGCAAGACCACCAACTCGGCCAAGCTCGCCAAGTGGTGGAAGCAGCAGGGGCGCAACCCCCTGCTGGTCGGGGCCGACCTCCAGCGCCCCGCCGCCGTCGAGCAGCTGCGCGTGCTCGGCCAGCAGGCCGGGGTGACCGTGTTCAGCGAGCCCACCGACCCGGTCTCGTGCGCCAAGGCCGGCCTCGAGGAGGCGCGCCGCCTCGGCCGTGACATCTGCATCATCGACACCGCGGGCCGCCTCACCATCGACGCCGAGCTGATGCAGCAGATCAAGGACATCAGCGCCGCCACCCAGCCCCACTACACGTTCCTGGTCATCGACGCCATGATCGGCCAGGACGCCGTGGCCACGGCCAAGGCCTTCCACGACACGCTCGAGCTGAGCGGCGTCATCCTCACCAAGCTCGATGGTGACGCCCGCGGCGGCGCCGCACTCTCGGTCAAGGGCGTGGTGGGCCGGCCGATCGCCTTCGCCAGCACCGGCGAGCGCCTGGAGGACTTCGACCTCTTCCACCCGGACCGCATGGCGGACCGCATCCTCGGCATGGGCGACGTGCTCAGCCTCATTGAGCAGGCCGAGCGCACCATGGACACCGACGAGGTGGCCAAGAGCGCCGGCCGCCTCATGTCGGGCCAGTTCACGCTGGACGACTTCCTCTCCCAGCTGCGCCAGGTCAAGAAGATGGGCTCGCTCGGCGGCATCATGCGTCTCATGCCCGGCATGTCCAAGGACATGCGCGAGGCCGCCGGGAACATCGACGACCGCGAGGTGGGCCGGGTCGAGGCCATCGTCTGCTCCATGACGCCGGCCGAGCGCGAGGACACCTCGCTCATGGACGGCTCCCGTCGCTCCCGGGTGGCCCGGGGTTCGGGGACCACGATCCAGGACGTCAACACCCTCCTGAAGCAGTTCAAGGAGATGCAGAAGATGATGAAGGGGATGGCCTCGGGCAACATGCCCAACCTCCCTGGCATGCCCAACATGGCCGGGATGAGCGGCCGCGCCGCCCGGAAACTGGCCCAACAGGCGGCCGGCGCCGGTGCCGGCGGACCCGGAGAACCCGACTTCGACATGCTCTCCCAGCTCATGGGCGACTCGGGCGAGCTGCCCAGCTCGTTCCCCGGGCTCCCCTCGCCCGGGGCCCCGGCGCCGGTCATCCGGCCGGCCAAGGGCGGCAAGAAGAAGAAAAAAGGGGGCCGGGTCACCCCGCCGAAAGGCCGGTAGTCCCGCCGTCTGCAACAATGGTCTCCCGGCGCGCCCAGGTCGCGCCCGATTCGTGATCCGGGCGGTGCTCCCATGCCAGCCACCACCGGGCAGCGGTCATGACCCAGTGCAATGAGAGGAACCAATCCGTGGCAGTGAAGCTCCGCCTCGTGCGGATGGGAAAGAAGAAGCAGCCGACCTACCGAGTGGTGGCCGCCGACAGCCGGTCGCCCCGTGACGGGCGCTTCCTCGAGATCGTGGGCACGTACGCGCCCCGCGGCTCGTCGACGGCCGAGCCGGACGCCGTGATCAAGATCGACAACGCCAAGGCCGTGAAGTGGTTGGTCAACGGAGCCCAGCCGACCGAGCGGGTCGAGCGCCTCTTGAAGACGTCGGGCGCATGGGACGAGTTCGCGGCGGCGAGGGCGGCCAAGTGACCGATCTCTACGAGGCGGGCGACATCAACCAGACCGGCTCGGGCGAGTTCCGACGTCGAGGACGTCGATGACGTCGACGACGAGTTCGACGACGAGGAAGAGATCGGCGAGGGCAACGAGATCAGCGACGTCGACGGTGGCACGCCGCTGGCCGTCCTGACCTATCTCGCCAAGTCCCTCTCCAACGATCCCGAGTCGGTGGTCATCGACACCGACGAGCGGCGAGGCGGGCTGCGCATGAGCCTCCACGTGGCGCCCGACGACATGGGCCGGGTCATCGGCCGCCGTGGGCGCACGGCACAGGCCATCCGCACCCTGGTGAACGTGGCCGGCGCCAAGGACGGCGTCCAGGCCAGCGTGGACATCGTCGACGACTGACCTGCTCAAGGTCGGCCGGGTCACCAAGGCCCATGGCCTGCGGGGCGAGGTCGTCGTCCAGCTCTGGACCGACCAGCTGACGCGGCTCGACCCGGGCTCGGCGCTGGTGTCGCCCCGGGGCGATCCTGACCGTCGCCTCCTCCAAGCCCTTCGGCGAGGACCGCTACATCGTGCAGTTCGACGGCATCGAGGGCCGGACGGCGGCCGAGAGCCTGCGCGGCGTGGAACTCGAGGCGGAGCCAGTCGAGGTCCCGGGCACGCTCTGGGTGCACGAGCTCGTCGGCGCCACGGTGCGCGACGCGGCGGGCACCGAGCTCGGCCAGGTGGCGGCGGTCGAGGCCAACCCGGCCAGCGACCTGCTCGTGCTCGAGTCCGGCGGGCTCATCCCGGCCACGTTCATCACGGCGCACGACGCCGCCGGACGCACGGTGCACGTCGACATCCCCGACGGCCTGCTCGACGTCTGAACGGACGGGGGCAGGCCGGCGTGCGCATCGACGTCTTCACGATCTTCCCCGACGCCGATCGCCGACTACTGCGGCACCTCGGTGCTCGGTCGGGCCACCGGCGGCGGGGCGCTCGAGGTCCGGGTCCACGACCTGCGCGACGGGAGCCGAGGACGCGCACCGGTCGGTCGACGACAGCCCCTTCGGCGGCGGCGCCGGCATGGTCCTCATGCCCGAGCCGGTCTTCCGCAGCGTCGAGGCCGTGCCCGACCTGCCCCGGCCGCTCTACCTCCTCAGCCCCGGGGGGCGCCGGTTCGACCAGTCGGTGGCCGCCGAGCTGGCCGCGCGTCGGGCGGCTTCTCGCTCCTGTGCGGGCGCTACGAGGGGGTGGACCAGCGGGTGGCGGACCACCTGGTCGACGGCGAGCTGTCGGTCGGGGACTACGTGCTGGCCGGCGGGGAGCTGGCCGCCCTCGTCGTCGTCGAGGCGGTGGCCCGCCTGCGTGCCGGGCGTGCTCGGCAACGAGGACTCGGCCCTCGACGAGAGCTTCTCGGGCGGGTTGCTCGAATACCCCCAGTACACGAGGCCGGCCGAGTTCCGGGGCTGGGCCGGTGCCCGAGGTCCTGCGCTCGGGCGACCACGGCGCCGTGGCCGCCTGGCGGCGCACCCAGGCCCTGCTCCGGACGGCGGAGCGCCGGCCCGACCTGCTCGAGCGCCTGGTCAGGGACGTCGGGCTCGGACCCGACGACGTGCGTGCCCTGGTCGAGCACGGCTACGATGTCCCGTCCGGCCCTGGGCCATTGGAGCCCCATCCGACCGAGCCGGAATGATCGAAGGACGCCTCTCATGCACCCCACCGAAACGATCGACCGCGACAGCCTGCGCGACGACATCCCCGAGTTCCGGCCCGGCGACACCGTCAAGGTCCACGTCCGCGTGGTCGAGGGCAACCGGGAGCGGGTCCAGGTGTTCCAGGGAGCCGTGATGCGGCGCCAGGGCGGCGGGGTCCAAGAGACGTTCACCGTGCGCAAGGTGAGCTTCGGCGTGGGCGTCGAGCGGACCTTCCCGGTCCACTCGCCGACCATCGCCAAGATCGAGGTCACCACGCTGGGCGACGTGCGCCGGGCCAAGCTCTACTACCTGCGCGAGCGGCACGGGAAGGCGGCGAAGATCAAGGAGCGCCGTATTCCCCGGGGCAAGGCGCGCCGCGGCCACCGCGGTGGTCGAGGAGACCGAGGAGCTCGAAGAGGTCGAGGAGCTGGACGTCGACGGCGTCGACGTCGATGCCGTCGAAGAGACCGAGGTCACCGCGGAGGCGCCCGAGTCTGCCGAGGAGCCAGCCGACGAGTAGCGACGGCGCCGCATGAGCGAGGAAGACCTCGAGCGGTATGAGTCCGAGATAGAGCTCGGGCTGGTCCAGGAGTATCGGGCGGTCCTCCCCGTCTTCTCCTACGTGATCGAGACGGAGCGCCGCTTCTATCTGGCCAACGAAGTGTCGCTGACGGTGCGCTCGGACACGACGCCCGCCTGTATTGAGCTCGAGCTGCGCGACGCCTGGGTCTGGGACATGTACCGTCCGGCCCGGTTCGTGCCCGAGGTCAAGGTCGTCACGTTCCGCGACGTCAACGTCGAGCGCCTGCCCGAACAGGAACTCTGAGCCGGGAGGCCGACCGTTCTCCGGCGTGAGCACACGTCGGATGATCCTCGGACACATGGCGGAGGATGCCGCCGCCTCCTGGTACACCGAGCACGGGTACACCGTGCTGGCCCGGAATTGGCGCTGCGTCCAGGGGGAGATCGACATCCTCTGCACCTGCCGGAACCCGCCCGGCTGCCGCACGCTCGTGGTGTGCGAGGTCAAGGCGCGCTCGTCGAACTCGCACGGCCATCCGCTCGAGGCGGTAACCCCGGCGAAGCAGCGCCGCCTGCGGCGGCTGGCCGCCATGTATCTGGGTGGCCAGACTGTGTACTACGAGCACGTGCGCTTCGACGTGGCCGCGGCGGACCGGCACGCCCTGCACATTTTCGAAAGTGCGTTCTGAATCCGCTCCGCCTAGGGTCGGAGGGCATGGAGACCCTGATTGTCGAGCGCAAGGACGGTGTGGTCACCGTCACCATGAACCGGCCCGAGCGCAAGAACGCGGCCAGCGGAAAGATGCTGAACGAGCTCGAGCAGATCTTCATCGAGATCGAAGGCCAGCCCGGACGACCGCGCCATGGTGCTCACGGGGGCCGGCGGCGCGTTCTGCTCGGGGGCCGACCTGTCCGACCCCGAGGGACCGGCGACCGACCCGAACCGCTCGGGCCTGTCGCGCATGCGTCGCCTGGGTGACGTGGCGCTGGCGCTGCACCGGATCACGAAGCCGACGATCGCCAAGGTCGACGGTGTCGCGGTCGGAGCCGGTTTCTCGCTCGCCCTCGGGCTGTGACCTCAGCGTGTGCAGCGAGACGGCGCGGCTGTCGATGATCTTCGCCAAGCGCGGTCTCTCGCTCGACAACGGGGCGTCCTGGCTCCTGCCCCGGCTGGTCGGGATGGCCCGGGCCAAGGAGATCGCTCTGTTCGGAGGGATGTGGAGCGGCAAGGAAGCGGCCGAGATCGGTCTGGTGAATCGCGCCTTGCCGGTGGAGGAGACTCGACATCTTCGTGGACGGCTGGGCCAGCGCCCTCGCCGCCGGGCCGCCGCTCGCCCTCTCCATGACCAAGACGCTCCTGCACGCCTCATCCATGAGCTCCATGGAGCAGGCCGTCGAGAACGAGGCCCGCTGCCAGGCGCTCAACTTCTCGACCAAGGACACCAACGAGGCCCTGGCTGCCTTCACGCGAGAAGCGGGACCCCATTTTCATCGGCCGCTGAATAGAGTGGAGCCGTGCTGAACGGCGTACAGGGGATGGTCGGAGAGACGGCCTTGGTGACCCGGGAGATCGACGGAACCCACAAACCTGGCCGCATTCGTGCCCGCGGCGAGGAGTGGCAGGCCATCTCCCTCGACCCCGATGCGACCGTCCCGGTGGGAACCGACGTCGTCGTGGCCGGGATCGAGCGTGGGCTGCTCGTCGTCTACCCGACGGAGGTCTAACAAAAAGAAAGGGGGCTCACCATGATCATTGGTGGAGTCTTCGAAGTAGCGCTCATCGCATTCCTGGCCGTGGTGGTCGGTGGGGGGTTGGCCCTGTGGCTGCTCTCCGGCTGCATCAAAATCGTGCAGCAGGGGAGTGTCGGCGTCGTCAAGCGGCTCGGTGAGTTCAAGGGGGTCCAGCAGCCGGGCATGCACATCCTGACTCCCTTCATCGACAAGATGGACAAGATCGACGTTCGCGAGTTCCCCATGACGGGCGACCAGCAGGCGGTCATCACGAGGGACAACGTCTCGCTCCAGGTGAGCGCGACCATCTTCTGCCAGGTGATCGACGTGAAGTCGGCGCTCTACGAGATCAACGACTTCCAGCTGGCCGTGGACCAGCTCTCGCGCACGGCGCTGCGGGCCGTCTTCGGCGAGCTGTCCCTCGACCAGGCCCTGTCCGAGCGCGAGATGATCAACAGCCGCATGCAGGACCACATGGCCGACGCCACGGCCAAGTGGGGGGTGCGGCTCAATCGGATCGAGATCCTCGACATCACACCACCGTCGAACGTGGTCCAGGCGATGTCGGAGCAGAAGGAGGCGGAGCAGCACAAGCGGGCGCTCATTCTCAAGTCCGAGGGTGAGCAGACCGCCGCGGTCAACCAGGCCGGCGGGCGCAAGCAGGCGGCCGTCCTCGAGGCCGAGGGGGCCAAGTCGTCCGCCATCCTGCGGGCCGAGGCCGAGATGAAGGTGTTGGAGCTGCAGGCCGAGGGTGAGAAGAAGGCGCTCGAGCTACGCGGTCAGGGTGAGGCGTCCCGCCTGAATTCGATCGACACCGCAACCATCAACCCGCACACGCTGGCCGTCCTGCAGCTGAAGGCGCTGCAGGACATCGCGGCCTCCAACAACGCCAAGGTTGTCGTGCCCTACGAGGCGACCAGCCTGATGGGCGCCGCCGAGGTGCTGCTCACCACCCTGCGCAACGAGGACCTGAGCGCGCCCGGCACCAACGGCGCCACGCCGACGCCGCAACCACTGCCACCCTCGAAGTAGTCGTCGGTTCCCGGGCGGGTTCCGGGCTCGTCCTCTGCGAGGATCGCAGAATGCAGATAAGGCCGGCCCTTGAAACGGACGCGCTCGAGGTCGCCTCGATCCTGAACGCTCTCCTCGGCACGACCACTATTGAGTGGACCAGCACTCCCCGGACGGTTGACGACGTAGTGGAGTGGCTTCGCGCGCACGAGGTCGTCCTGGTGGGTGAAGACCGAGGCGAGATCGTAGGCGTGGCGGCGTTCGGGTGGTTCCGCGACGTGGTCAAGTGGCCGGGCTACCGCTTCACAGTCGAGAACACCATCCACGTGCGGGAGGACCGATGGGGTTCGGGCGTGGCCCAGGCCCTGATGGAGGCTCTGCTGGAGAGGGCGCGCCAGACGGGTAAGCACGTGATGATTGCCGCCGTCGACGCAGGCAATGAACCATCGATTCGGCTGCACAGACGACTCGGGTTCACCGAGGTCGCCCGCATGCCCGAGGTGGGTGCCAAGTTCGGTCAGTGGCTCGATCTCGTCATGCTCCAGATCTCACTCGACGAGCGATCGGCTCCAACTGGCCAATAAAGCACCACCGGCGAGCCCGTACGGGTCCGGTTTCCTTAGACTCCGCCCATGACAGAACCCAGCCTCGCTCAGCAGGAACGTGCCACGATCTGCGATCTCTTCACCGAGCTCGGCCCCGAGGCGCCGACCTTGTGCGAAGGGTGGACGACCGCAGATCTGGCGGCGCACCTCGTTGTGCGAGAGCATCGACCCGACAGCGGCCCGGGCATCGTGTGGCCCCGCCTGGCCGGCTACACGGACAAGGTACGACACGCGGCGCGGGACCGGTCCACCTACGCCGAGCTCGTCGAGACGGTTCGCACCGGGCCGCCGATGCTGCTCCGCCCCTTCGACGGGCCCATGAACACGATCGAGTTCTTCATCCACGTGGAGGACGTGCGTCGGGCGCAGGCGGGTTGGGAACCTCGCCCGCTTGCTCCTGAGTTGGCCGACGCCCTCTGGGCCCGTGTCGGACCGGGGGGCATGGCAAAGAAGGTTCCCGCCACGATCGTCATCTCCTCGCCGGGACGGGAGGACAAGGAGCGGGGAACCGGGCCTCGCCTTGTCGTGGCCGGCGATCCGGGCGAGCTGACCGTGTTCGGGGCCGGCCGCCAGGCCGTCGGCCCGGGTCGAGATCAATGGCGACGCGACGCTGGCCTCCCAGCTGCGGGGCGCATCGCTGGGCATCTGAGCATCCCGGCGTCGAGGTCGCGCCGAGGAACGCCGATTGCGTCAACCGATCTTGAGTACCTCTTGGAGCAGGGCTTCCCACGGGACGTTGTCCCAGCCGGACTTCTCGGCGGCGCTCTTGGCGACGTCAGTCGCCTCTTCGACCCAGAGCAGCTCGATGTCCTCACCCGGGCCGATCTTTTGGTCGCCCTTGACCTCGTGTGAAGCCTGGCCTTTGCCAATCTCCACTTGGGAGCCGAACTCTGTTCCCAGCCAGATGTCCTGCCAGGCCTTGTGCGTCTCCTTGAGGCGGATGGCCACCCTGGAGAGGTGCGAATGCTTCGGGCTCTCGGCCGTTGTGATCGCCCAGTGGAGGCAGTACCTCGCCCGCTTGAAGTCTCCCTTCGGTTGCGCCGCTTCGGCCTGCTCGGCGTACTGGTCGAGCGTTGTCCGCTGATCATCGGGGAGAATCTCCCTGAGGTTGTTCATCAGGCCTTTCACGATGGGAGAGGAGCCGGTACTGGTTTCATGCGCCATGGCGCCAAACCCTACAAGGCGTCTCTCGTCGGCCCGGGCGAAGGTGGTGGACTAGGACCACCCGAGCTCGTGCAAGCGTGCCTCACCGATGCCGAAATGGTGACCGACTTCGTGGAGCAGCGTGATCCGCACCCTGCGCGCCAAATCCTCGGGCGTCGCAGCGGAGCGGCAGATGGTGGCCAGAAACAGCGTGATCCGGTCGGGATTCGCTCCCGCGTAGTTGCCTCGTTTCGTCAGGGGGACGCCCTCGTAGAGGCCGTAGAGCGGGCCGGGCGGGCTCTCGTCGTCGATGATGATGGCGACGTTCTCCATCCCAGAGCGGAGCTGGTCGGGGATCGTCGCCAGCGCGTCAGCCACCAGGTTCTCGAAGGTGTCGACGTCGACCGGTTCCATGGAGATACGTTGCCAGCCTGGGCGAGCCTCCGCCGAACGCCGTCGCGGCGTCTGCAGACGCTTCGGCCCGGGACCTCTTAGCCGCCCGTACCCTTCGTCGTGACGAATCGCTTGAGCGCCGAGAGGTAGTTCCGGGTTCCGCCTTGCTGGAACCCTCGTCCGACCGGACCGGCGATCCGCACCAGGATGTCACCCGGCCGTGAGAATGCCTCGATTTCGAACCGGACCGTCTCGTCCGGGGCGATCGACACGACGAACGCCTCTTCGCCCTGCTCGGGATGGCCGGGCAGCGTTCCGTAGGCGAATCCCCACCGGTTCTGGCCGTCGATGATGCTGACGATCCGACAGGGTGCGGCCAGCGCCAGAATCGGCGTACCGAGGGTGATGATCACAGTCGCACCCTTCGCGATCTCCTGTCCGTCCGGGAAAGACCCGTACGCCGGCTATCCGGTGGGCTTCCCAGCTCTTCAGTCCCGTGACCGCCCGATCGAAGACGTCTGCCCCGTTCCCGAGCGTCACGTCGTATCGGTGGTGATGAAATCCTTCGGGTTCGTCTTCCCAGCAGCGTGGCCCCGAGGTCGTCATAGGTGGGCTCGGTGCCCCTCATCTCCTCCAGCAGCCGGAGCATGGCGGCGGAGTCTGATGGGCGAACGAACATCATGGCTGGGTTGATAGCAGGTTCCGGAGCGGGTGCGTGGTCAATCCCGCCGGCAAACGGAATTCCCGTTGCCGACGCCGCCGATGCTCTGACATCCTCCTCCATGTCGCCCGATCCCAGCAGACGCCGTGACCGGATCCGCCGTCCTCAGCCGTGGACCCGATGGACGGACGGGAGCATCCGATCGAGGATGAGACGGCGGAGCTTTGCGTCGTGATGACCGACGGGCAACAGCATCGCTACCGCCGTACCGCAGAGGTGCAGCCGTTGCCCGATGGCCGCGTCGCCGTGGTCTTCGATTGGGCCGGTCGCTACTACGGTCCGAGGTAGCGAGCAGGTAGCACCGGACCGCTCCGAGCATTCGTGCCCCGTGTCGGCCTTCACACGCAGAGTCCGTGTGAGAAGTCCGGGCGGCCGTTGATCGCCGCCCTCAGCCGTAGCCTGGCCGTCGCCGGAGTCAGCGCACATTCATTGCGTTCTCGTTTGGAGTGCTCGCCATTCTGTCGTCGGTATGTTTTCATGACCACTTCACGCGAGCACTGAGGGAGGTGCACACATGAAGAAGCAGTCGATGAAGAATCATCTGCCGATGCCGTGCGCCGCCGCTGCCGCGGGTAATCACGCTCTGCTGGGCTAACCAGCATCGAGCTCGCAGGCGAGCGCCGACGGCGCCGCCGCCACACGTTGAAGCTGTCGGCCCTGCGCGGCCGGGCCGTTGTCACAACCCCCATCGATACTCCGTCTTTCGTCCTCAAGGAGGACCAAAAATGCACCCCGAATTACTGCGGGCCCTTGCCAAGGCCAGACACGACGATCTCCTCGAGGAGCATCGAAGCCGAGGGCAGCCGAAACTCCGTTCATCTGACAGTTCACAGAGATTCGTCCGCTCACGTCGACGGATCGGCGCCCTGCTCATTTGGGCTGGTACGCGTCTCATCGGTGACGGACGACGTGCGCTGGAGCTGTCGCACGAATAGCCCGACCGGCGATCTGAGCTCGGGCGGCACTCGCCGGGATGGATCAGCTCGCGCCGTCCATCTCATGAAAGCGGCGCTCATGGCGCGTCGCTGCGTGGCCCCCTGGGCAGGGAGAGTCCTGGGGGCCACGCCCACGAAGGCACTGACCAGAAACAGGGGGTCGAGACCGTGCGCTCCTCGGTACGGGAGTGACACGATGGACGCGTGAGGTCGTTCGATAGCGCGGCTGCTGAGTACGACGCCGCTCGACCGTCGTATCCCGACGGGGTCTACGACATTCTCGAGACGCTCTCCGGAGGATTGGTTGACAGACTGGTCGGCGATGGCGGCGCGGGGACCGGAGTGGTGTCGCGCCAACTGCTCGAACGAGACGCTGTCGTCGTCGCCTTCGATCCGGGCGCGGGAATGTTGCGTCGGGCGCTCCAGCGGACACCCGAACTTCGTGCGCTCGTGGCTGAAGCGGGAGCGATTCCGATCCGCTCGGACGTTTTCGACCTTTTGTGTTTCGGACAGAGCTGGCACTGGGTCGAGAAGACTGCGGGCGTCCGAGAAGCGGCTCGAGTGTTGACGACGGGTGGCTGGTGGGCGGCTTGGTGGAATCATCCATGGGCCGATGCGGAGGAGTGGTTCGACGCCTTCTTGACACTGCTGGAATCCCGTTGTTCTGGTTATTCGCGTGATTCACGAGACGTCGACTGGTGCGCCGAAGCCATTGCAGCTTCCGATCTCTTCCATCCTCCGCAACGACACGCCGTCTCCTGGGATCGACGGGTCTCGGTCGAAGACTGGCTGGTCGACCTCAGGAGTCACTCGTACGTGATCGATCTGGGCGAGCCTGATGCATCTGCCCTCATCGCCGATGTCGAGTCGATCCTTCGCGGGCGCTTCGGCAGCGCCATCATGACGGTGCCTTACGAGACCCGACTCTGGACCGCTCAGCGTTGCTAGAGCCTTTCATCGGACCGTCGAAGACAGCCCTGCGTTCGGTGCCGTCGGGCCGAGTCCTGTGCCGGCTGGCTGATTCGAGCGACCACTCCAATCGGTTGACTTTCCTAGTTGGAAAGTAATAGACTTTCCCACCAGGAAAGTAAAGGAGTTGTGGCATGGACAGCGAGGTCACAGAAGCGGAAGCTCAGTACGCATTGAGCGCGATCGAGCACCGTCGCCAGCAGGTGATCGCCGAGATTGATGTGCCTTCGTGGTACTGGGTCGGCCTTGCGGGAGGGTGGATTGTGCTTGGGGTCCTGGCGGAGTTCGGACCGGCATGGGCGGCTATCGCGGGAACGGTGGCCTTCGGTGCCGTCCACGCCGCAGTCGCCCCCCGGGTGCTCTCCGGCCGGCATGCGTCGACTCATGTGAGTGTGCACAGCGACCTGGTCAGTCGCCGGGTTCCGGCGCTGGTCATTGGGTTCTTGCTCCTCATGACGGGCCTCACCGTCGGATTAGCGCTGATCGCCCATGCGGACGGTGCTCGCCATTCCGCACTTTTTGCCAGCGTCGTCGTGGCGGCGCTCGTGCTCATCGGGGGACCGAGGCTGATGGACACGGTGCGTCGACGTGCTGAGCGACGCCTCGCTGTCTTGTGAGTACCGCGAGATTCGACGAGATCATCCATCCCAGTACTCGGTTGTCCATTGTGGCGCTCTTGGCCTCTACTGACTGGGCGGATTTCTCGTTTGTGCGTGATCGCCTTGGCCTGTCCGATTCGGCTCTGTCCAAACAGTTCTCGATTCTGGAGGACGCCGGATACGTCACGATCGAGCGCCTGGTGACCAATCGCAGGCGACGCGTTCGTGTCAGCCTGACGGACGTCGGCCGGAAGGCTTTCGAGGGTCACGTGGCTGCGTTGCAGTCGGTCATCGCCACCGCCGAAGCTGCACACCGCTAGCCGCAAGAGGCCGTGGCACGGGTGACCGTCTCCTTGCCGCCTCGTAGCCCGCTATGGGAAAGACACCTGTCAGAACGATGAGTCCAGTTGCTCATTGGTCTGCATGCAGGCGAATGAGGCCAGCGGACGTCGGTGAGAATCCACATGCGTCGTAGTAGAAGTTTCGGAGGTGGTCCTCGAAATCGACGTGCAACCACTCACAGCCGGCCTTCTGCGCCTCTCCTTTTGCCATGTCGACGAGAGACGTCCCGATTCCGCTCCCCTGGGAGTCTGAGGCCACCATCGCGTCCTGGATCCAAGCGTGTGCACAGCCATCCCAGATCACGTTCACGAAGCCGACCAGTCGGTTCCCGTCTCGGGCGACGACCCATCCAAGGCTGTGTTCGGAGAGAAGCACCTCCCAGTTCCACTCGTCCGCCCGAAAGAGCCTGGTCCCGAATGCTTCGGCGTGGAGGGCGTTGACCTCGTCATTGACGATGGTTCCACGCCACCGGTAATCGATCGACATGCCCGCACCTTTCTTTCAGCGACGGATCCCCTCGACCCGAGCGATGGTATGTGTGAGCGCAGCCAGCAGCCGGAAGGGATCCCGCCGTCCGGCCTCCTTCTCTGCGGCGACGATGTCGGAGAAGTCCGCACCGGGATACTCCTGCCCCCAGTGGTCGGTGAAAAGGCGAACGCCGTACCAGGCAACGGTCGTCGCGCCGGCCGTGCGAAGGGCGGCCTGGACCTCGTTCGGCTCGTCGGCGCGCACCGAGTCGATGCCCAGGCGATTGCCATAGGTTCGAGCATCGAATGCTTCAACGGCCTCGTTCCAGTGTCCGGTCATGCCGGCTCTCATCGCGATTCCGGCCCGGTTGCGTGTCAGAAGCGAAATGATCCCTCCGCGACGCGTGGCTCCGGCCAGCGCTCGAACCGTGTCAGCGAGAGAGGGAAGGTACATCGCGACGCCGTGACAGCACACCAGGTCGTAGTCGCCGTACGCGTCTCCGAGGGCGAGGACGTCACCGATCTCGAACGTGAGTCGCTGCTGGACTGCCTTGGGCTCGCTCGCAGCGGCGTTGCGAGCCGCAGAGAGGAGGGCGTCGGAGAGATCGAGGCCGACGACCTCGTGCCCCAGTCGTGCCATTGCAATGGCTTGCGTGCCCTGTCCACATCCCGCGTCGAGCACTCGGAGCGGAGGGCCAGCGTCGGGCAGGTGAGAGGAGATCTGGTCACGTACGAGTTCTTGGCGGACGGCATCGCGGACCATACCGAGGCTGGTGATCCATGCTTCGACTCCGGGCGTGAAGCGGTCTTGAGGGGGGACGGGGTCGGACACCGTTCAGGACCATATCGGCCCGGTCGGTCAATGCGCCTAGATCCGACACCAGCGACGTGTCCGGGGTCCAGGTGATTGCGTCGCGAGCAGTCCGAGATCGGACCCACTGAGGAAATGCGGTGCAACGTTTTGGCGGGCTGAGACGTGTAAGCACTGTGTCGATGGTTCGGGCTCGTGAGATCGAGATCGCCGATACCACGATGGTGACTGCAGCAACCATCGAGGACATCTACCGAGCGCAGTGGGCGCCGCTGGTCCGCCTGGCCGCGGCGCTAACCGGAGATCGAGGTCGAGCAGAAGACATCGTTCACGACGTGTTCGTCCGGTTTGCCGCTCGACCTTTGCCACTGGACTCTCCCTCGTACCTCCGACAGATGGTTGTCAATGCGACGCGAGACCACCATCGTCGAACCAAGGTCGAGCGCCAGTTCATCCATGTGGCCCCGCTTCCCGACGTGATTCCCGAAGTGGACGAGATGATCCTCTTGGTCCGGAGGCTTCCGCAGCGCCAACGTCAGGCGCTGGCGCTGCGCTACTACGCCGATTTCAGTGTCGACCAGATCGCACAGTTGCTGAATTGTCCGAGCGGCACCGTGAAGTCCCTCCTTCATCGAGGGATCGAGGCGTTGAGAAGGGAGCTTGAGGCATGAGCCCGAGTTACGCAGAAGTCGAGAACAGGCTGGCTCGTTCCTACCGTGCCTTGGTCGCAGAAGTCCCTGACACTCCTCCTGTCTCGTGGTCTACCTATGCCTCGACCCCTGTGGGGCTGAGGCGACACTGGCACCACATCGTCGGCATTGCGGCATCGATCGTGCTGATCGTCCTGGCAACTGCCCTCTGGGCGTCTCCTTCGGCGGGTGCCCGCTACCGCGGAGCCGAAGACCTGCGAGGCGGGTCTCCGAGCATTGCTCAACTCCAGAAGCCGCACCTCTGCCCTTGCTCATCGACGCTGTGAGCGCGAACACGGCGGAAGAACCAGTTCCACGATCGGTAGGGTGGCGATGGATCCGCCAGGGTGTGGTGATCGTCGTGATCGCGGTGTGTGTGGCGGTGCTGCTGCGTGCCTTCGTCGTGCAGACTTTTTTCATTCCAAGCGGGTCCATGGTGCCGACCCTCCAAATTGGCGACCACATCGTGGTGGACAAGCTGAGCTACGACCTTCATGGTGTCGATCGAGGGGACATTGTGGTTTTTGCTCGCCCATCAGACGAGCACTGCGCAGGGCCGCCAGTCTCCGACCTGGTGAAGCGGGTGATCGGCCTGCCGGGCGAGACGATCTCCTTGAACGGGCGCGGCTACGTCGAGATCAACGGCAAACGTCTGGACGAATCGTGGCTGCCCGCCTCTGTCCAGGGGACCACCTACCCAGGTCCACCAGGAACGCCGTTCAATCTGGCGCACCCCTACAGGGTTCCCGCAAACCAGTACTTCGTCATGGGCGACGATCGAGGCGACTCGTGCGACAGTCGCTTCTGGGGTCCCATTTCGGGATCAGAAATAGTAGGAAAGGTCGATCTTCGCATCTGGCCCCTCAGCGCGTTGACCTTGTTCTGAGCTGAGCCAGAACGGCCGACCATCGACCTGGTCGGGAAAGCGAGAGTCCGAGGCTCGAATCAGAATTCGTAGTCGATGAAGTACATGCCCGTGGGTTCCAGCCACCACAGGTCGCCCGTTGGCATGAAGCCCTCGAACTTCTCCTTACAGGCTCTCAGAGCCTCGGTGGTGTGGGAAGCCTCCATCGGGCTGCACCGACCGCGTCCGTGCAGCTCTCTCCTCTTCTGCCATGGAGGAGCGTATTCGTCGATGGTGAAGGCAGCGTTGTGGCTCGCGATCAAATTGCTCAGCAGCATCGAATCGGCTCGTACGAAAAAGTAGAGACGTTGGTCATCACTGAAATACGGCGCCGTGTTGGCCTGAGGCAGGCCCGTGGGCGACGACGTCGACAGAGTGACCGCATGATTGCTGCGCAGATACTGGTCTACCTCGGTGTTGAAATCTGTGTCTGTACGTGTCTGCATGCTGTCCCGGGACCTAGTTGTAAATGTGCGTCGAAGCATCGTAATCCCTATCCAGACCGGTCCATGAAGTGGGGAGGACCGAGGCACTCCGACTCGGATCCCATGCCAGGCTTCGCACCGATCGCCGAGATGCTTGCGATGGAAGTGCAGACTTGGTTCGTGCGGTTCACGATCTGCATCGGATCGAGCAAACCGGACGCCGCCGGGATCAGCGAGACCCCAATAGGCTCTGCTCTATGGACTTGAGCGCCGTTGAAGCGCGGGTGATGGGCAGCCTGGCCGAAAAGCAACTCACAACGCCCCAGCAGTATCCCCTGACGATCAATGCCCTCGTCCAGGCGTGCAACCAGACTTCGAACCGAGACCCTGTGGTGACCTATGACGAGGGAACCGTCGAGGCTGCCCTCTCGTCGCTCAGAGAAGCCGGGCTGCTCCGCCTGGTTCACCCGTCCCACGGTCGTTCGGCTACCCGGTACCGCCAAGTGCTTGACGAGCGATTCGGCCTTGACGCTCGCAGTCTCTCTATCCTTGCCGTCCTGTTGTTGAGGGGTCCCCAGACGAGCGGAGAGTTGCGAGACTCGCACAGAGCGGATGGCCGACTTTGGAGACCTCGAGGAGGTCGAGGCGGAGCTGGCCCGACTGGCCGAGGGCGGCGACCCGTTGGTTGGCCGCCTACCCCGGCGCCCCGGCCAGAAGGAAGAACGCTGGGCGGAGGCTCTCAGCGCGGCGCGCCCGGAGTCCGCCGAGACCACGGAGATCACGAGGGTGCCGGATCATGTTGATCGAAGTTCCGTGAATGACGAGGTCGCAGCGTTGCGCGCAGATGTGGACACCCTCCGACATGAGGTCAGCACGCTCACTGACGCCGTGACAGACCTCCGTACTGCCCTTGGCCTCTAGGCCATCGGAGCACCTGCGCCACCTGCTATCGAGAGTGACCGCGGAACACGCCGGACCGGTCTTTGAGGTTCGAAATCACCTCACATCCGGCAAGAGGGGGCGCACCGGAGCGCATTACCATGGCCACGTGAGGGGAGTCGGTCTCTGACCAATAGGGGGCCTGGATCGATGTGGATTCGGCAGACGATGTGGACCATCCGGTCTGGACTTGCCGCTCTCGGTCTTGTACTCGGCGTGGCGTCGTTCGTCCCGCCGCGAGATCTTGACGCTGGTTCGAATGCCGAAGCGGCCTTTGCGCACGAGTTGCAAGTCGACCCCGCTGTTTTGCAATTTCCGGACACGCTCTTTGGCACGCAAAGCAGCGAGAGCACCGTGACACTCGAGAACGAGGGCTCTGCTACCGACACCATCAGCCTGTTGTACGGCGGAGTGTCATTCTCCGGTCCGGGTGCCGACGACTATCAGATCACCGATACCAACTGTCCCCATCCCCACTGGTCCGGCGGGGACCCTACGTCGTACCTCATCCTTATGCCCGGTCAATCCTGTGACGCGGATATTTCCTTCACGCCCGGCGGGCTCGGCGACCGCTCCGCCACGATGATGATCCAGGGTTCGGCCGACGCGAGTGGTTTCGCAGTGACACTGGAAGGCAACGGTTCCATCGGCTCGTACGTGGTAGACCAGAGTGGCGCCGTGGCGCACATGGGCGATGCCGCCTACTTCGGCGACGCCAGTGGCGTCCCGCTGAACAGACCCATTGTGGCCGTCGCGGCAGACCGGCGATAACGGCGGCTACTGGCTGGTGGCTTCCGACGGTGGCATTTCACCTACGGCGACGCACTGTTCTACGGCTCGACCGGGGGCATCCACCTAAACCAGCCCATCGTCGGCATGGCGGTGGCTCCCGGCGGAAGCGGCTACTGGCTTGTGGCATCCGACGGTGGCGTCTTCGCCTATGGCCGGGCGGGGTTCTTCGGTTCCGCGGGCGGCACCCATCTCAACGAGCCAATCGTCGGCATGGCGGCGACTCCCGATGGCGGCGGCTACTGGCTCGTGGCATCCGATGGTGGCATCTTCGCCTACGGCGACGCCAGCTTCTATGGCTCTACCGGAGGTATGCGGCTCAACGCTCCAGTGGTCGGCATGGCCGCCACACCCGACGGACACGGTTATTGGTTCGTAGCCTCTGACGGCGGCATCTTCGCCTACGGCGATGCACACTTCTACGGCTCCGCAGGGTCTATCCCGCTGAATCAGCCCATCGTCGCGATGGCTTCAATGCCCGATGGTGGGGGTTACTGGTTCACCGCCGCAGACGGTGGAACGTTCAATTTCGGCGACGCGCCCTTCCTCGGCAGCGGTACCAATCTCGGACTCGATCGGGTGGTGGGCATGGCAACGAACGTTTAGCCGCCTGAGGCTGACTGCTCTTGCTCTGTCGACTCTTCAGTGGAGAGGATTGATTGAGCCTGGGCGAGGCCACTGTTGGCCGTCGAGACGTTGCCATCGTCGACGAGGAGCTGGGTCGAGCAAGGAACGAACCCGATCACGTCGTCAGGACCCGCCTCCTGCGGATCGTTGCACCACTGCGAGTCTTGCGCGAGCTTGCTCTGAGCCCCTTGAAGATTCGACTTTTCTTCCTCGACCAGCGCCTTCTCCTGGGAGATTTCTGATTGGAGCGCAGCAAGTTGCGGGTTTGTGGTCGTCGTGACCATCGGGATCGTGGTCACCGGGAGTGTCGACGACGTGGTGGTCGGAACGGAGGACCGTGACGTGGACGGCCCAGTGGTCCTTGACCGGGCAGCCGAACGCGTGCCAGACGGAACTGACGTGCATCCCGTGAGAAGCACTCCGGCTGCTATCGCCAGGACGACAAGTCTCCTGCCCATTGACCAATCATGGACCGCATTCTGTATGGGTGCCGACCATCCGCGGCAGGTGGATGAAGAGTCTCGGGATTTACGTGGTTTGATCAAGAACAAGACCAGCACGATATGCGGCAGACGTTGGCCCACGCGTGCGGCCCGAGAATCGTCGTTGACAGGGGATAGTCAATCTCAGAAATATCCTTCACAATGGGACGATGGCACAGAGCGGCGGCTGGTTCAGCTATACGGGGAACGGCGATAACTCGCATCTGACCGAAGAACAACGCCAGATCATCGAGGACCGAATTCGAGAACGCGGTGACCTTCTGGGAGTAGTCCAGGTCAGGGTCTACGAGAACGGGTGCGAACCCTACGTGACGTTCCCGGAGGACGCAGTTCTGGGGGTGGCGACAGATCGATCCGAGATCGCTGACATGGTCGCCCGAGCCCGCTCACAGCTAGCCGATTGGCGATAGACCCACACCCAAACCGGCCAGCCGGGTCACTCCAATGAGCGCTTCGGCCAAGGTTTGCACTACCAGTGTGCGATCGTAGGCGAATCAGGCCTGGATGATCGTCGGTCCTTCCGCTATCAGTTCGTGGTGGCTTGAAACCTCGGTGACCCGTCCGAACACCGTCCGCCACACAAAGGGAAGAGCGGCAGTGAGAGTGAGTGCGCCCGCCGCCCCGACGACGAAGGGCGCCCAGCTCACGAGTCCGAAAAGCGCACCGCCCACTGCGGCCGCGAGTGCGATACCTCCTGTCTCGCTCGACGAGAAGAGACCCTGAACTCTGCCCAGCTCATGTCCGGGTGACCCCTGAGTCAGGAGCGACTGGGCGGCAGGGAGCGCAATGGCCATACCCAACGCCTCCACTCCACCGAGGAGGAGCAGGGGCCAGATACTTCCGATGAAGGGGTACGAACAACACAAGGCGACCGAGAACCCAAGAGCGCACACCACCAGCCATCGCCGGTCGGTGTGGTCGGCCAACCATCCTCCAGGGCGCGACGCCACGACGAACGGGACGGCAAACAGTGTCCAGCTCAAACCGATCTGCCAATCGCTGGCGTGACGAAGTTCAAGCAGTAGGGTCCAGCACGACTCGTACACACCGATAATCAGTCCGTACGCCGCTGCGGCTAGCAGTGCTCCGACGAGTGCTCGATTCATCCGTGGAAAGCTTCTCGCTTGGTTTCTGTCCGCCCTGGCAAGGCTCGCATCGGCCCTGGCGACGACACTGCGGCCGACGACCGGAACACACGCGGCCAGCGACCCGATCCCAGCCAGCACGAACAAAATGGCCATATTGCGCTGCCCGATCAGACTTCCAATCAGCGGGCCGATGGCCATGGCCGCCAGCTGCATGCCGTACACGGTGCCGAAGGCTCGACCGCGTCGGCCGATATCGACTGCTCCGGAAATCATGGCGAGTGATGCGACCTCGACCGTGCCCGAGCCGGCACCTTGAAGACTTCTCCATGCGATATCCACCGTTGGCGGAGCATGGATGAGGAACCCGAAGCTGCCGATGGCATAACAGAGCAGGCCGGCGACGATGATCCTCTTCCGACCGAGCCTGTCCGCGAGCCTCCCTGCGGGGTATTGCAAGGCCAGAGCCGCGATGAAGTAGGACGCCATGACGATGCCGACCAGTCCGTCCGAGGCGCCACGGTTCTTTATGTATTCGGGGAGCAAGGGGAGGATCGAACTCGCCCCTGCCCAAAGAAGGAACGTTGTCAGGGCGAGCACCCACACCAGGCGACGGACTGCCTCTACTGAGAGCGGATCAGAATTGAAATCGCTCATCGTTCCAATTGTGGTGCTTCCTCGAGGTGACCCATGGTCCCAGTCGGCGAACGGGTGATCCGACCCACTGCTCTCCTGCTCGCGCCACAGTGTCCCATCGTCAGGGGCGTGCTGCGACACGGCATACTGCCCCTTTGATCAAGCGCGTGTGTTCCAGCGGGCGTTGGCTTCGTCGAACAGGCGCTGGGTGCGTTCGAAATCACGCGGGCGTTCCTCGTAGGTCTCGAAGTCCCACTCTGAACGCTCAACTGAGAAAAAATCCCCGCCGTACACGTGCAGAGCCACTGCAAAATCCTTCCGGGAGTTGGCAACTGAATGGATCGCGTCCTGACCTAAGACGAGAACTTCACCTGCCGATAACTCTCGACCGCCAGCTCGCTCGAGACTTCCTGGGACACGGCGAAAGAAGGCATTGTCCTCCTGGCCGCCATACATGCCGATCACAGCCCACATCTGATGTTCGTGGGGGTACAGGGTCATTCCCGGTGTCCACGCCACGTGCAACACGGTGAGGTCGGCGGCATTGTGCAGCGTGGTGATCCCACCTCGACTGACCGGACCGAGAGCCTGTTCGAGGTTGCGGCTATCAGACACGAGCTCGGCCAAGACGTCCCGGACAGCCAAAGACGGCGTGTGCGTGACGAGGGCCGTTTGACACCGAGCAACGATTTCTTCGACATCAAGTGCCATTTCTGAATGTTAGGAGCCAGGCCCGGTTCCGGTGCTCCGGGACAGGTAGAGGCCCCTCACGCCCCCTTATCGTCGCCGCGCCACGTCCACCTGGGAACCTCCCGCAACGGATGAAGCTCCTCCTCCGACTCGGCATGAGAGTTCTGCATGGCCACCTTCGAGCCGAATTCAACGTGAGATCGGATTGCCTCACGAAACTCGTCATCATCGGGAAGGTCCGATGCGTCAATCGCTGCCATGTAGAGCTGAACAAATCTCCTTCGCTGCTCTTCTGTGATGTGGAGGTTTCGGTGAACGTTGATCAGATGCGCGAAGCCCAACTCTCGAGTGAAACGGTCGGGACCACCAAAGGACTCGGCCGTGAAGGCAGTGAGGTGATCGACATGTTCCGCCTTGCCCGCCCCGAAAAGCGGCCGGAGCAAGGGGTCGTCGAGGACGCTGCTGTAGAACGTGTCCTCAAGACGGTGCAGTGCCTCCTCGCCACCCGCGAATTCATACAGTGAGGGCATGCCCCATTTTACGTGGGGTACCCGTGATCAAAGCTCCCGGTATCCAAGAAGTCGACCTCTTGCTGCTCGGAGACCGACCACCGCACTTGCGTGAGCCCCGGTGAATGGGGAACGTACCGTCCTAGACTTGGCCGACGTGGAGGAGGACTTGATCGAGCGCCTTGGGCGGCTCCACGGAGGCGCGATCGGCGAAGGGGCTTTCTCCTCAGGGCCGGCTGTTTGGGTGGGCAAACGCGAGGTGGCTCATTTTGATGACGATCAGACCCTTGACGTTCGACTCACAAAGAGGGTTATCCGAGTTCGGCGACCATCGCTGGAAGCGGACCGCAGAATCACCCTCCGCAAAAATTCATCGGATTGGCTCGAAGTGACAATCGAATCTGCGGCCGACGTGGAATTCGCCGTCTCGCTTGTGGAGGATGCGATCGCGGCCAATCTCGACGGCGCCGCGCCAGGACCTCCGCCCTCTGGAGCTGAACTCGAGCGACGACGACGTTTTCATTGATCAGCTTCGGGCTCGATGCACCGCGCAGCTCCATCCGATCGCTCTCCGCCCCCGAAAAGTCGATCGGATGTTCTGCCCACCAGATTCCTAACGAAGGCCTCAGTCAGTCGATCGGCCTGTCCAAGTCCAAGTACGTCAGCCTCAGAGTTCGATGAGGTCGGCGAGCGCCAGGCGGAGATCCTGCACCAAGAGACTGGTGACCTCCTCAGCACTGGCATCAGTCAAGCGGCGATGCATTTGACCGGACATCTGCTCGATGATTGCCAGCACGATGTACCCGGCGGCGGCCGCATCAGAGCGATCAAGCCCGGCGGCTATGAAGTTGTCGGCAAGAAAGGCTTCCATCTGGTCGACCTCGGCCAACTTGTGTGAAGACACGTAGGCCTTGAGCCGGTACGCCGTCGACAGCTGCAGATCGTCGTCGCACTGCTCGAGATACTCAATATTGAGCGCCACCGTTCCCTCCTATCCGATGTTCCTTCATCGGCATGAGCTGCTCCGGGTGAAGCACTCAACTGAGCCTTGACTCGAAATCCCTCTGACCTGCTTCGTTGTCGGTTCAGTTCGGCACGCGCAGGCCCGGCGAGGGCTCGTCACCGCAGGGGGACGGATCCTCAGGGCCCGAGTGTGAGTCCAATTCTCGAGAGTGCCAGGCGGACATCTTCGACCGAGCGGACCAGGACAGCCTGCATTCCGGCAGCTCGGGCCCCATCGACGTTCTCCGGTCCGTCATCGAAGAACAGCACTTCTGCTGGCTCGAAGCCCATGCGCTCGGAAACCAAATGAAAGGCTTCGGGTTCAGGCTTGCGGACCCCAAGATCCGATGAGACGAAGATCGCCTGGAAGCGAAGCAATTCGTCGGCGTACAGATGCTCCCAAACGGCTTTGTGAGTCGGATTCGAGTTCGTGAAGGCAAACAACGGGAACTGTCGCTCAGCGACGGACAGCAAGTCGGAGATGCCGGGAACGAGACCGCGATAGACGTCGTTCCACCCCTGAATGAATTCCTCGTCCGAGAGCTCGACGCCGAGGGACTCGCGTAAGGAAGCAAAATAGCTGGACGAGGGGATCTCACCTCGCTCGTGCTGCTCGTAGGACGCATCGAGGGAGAATCGCTCTGCGATCAAGTTCGGATCGCAGTTCGCCCGAGATGCCCACTGCCGGAATGCTCCTTTGAAGTCGAAGGCGATGACGACGCCGCCGAGATCGAACAACAGAGCGCGCACGGTGCGAGGGTGATCTGAGAAGCCCTCGTCCACTCCGCCACATTTGCACAGAGGCGCGACCATTCACGGCACGGCGAGGCGTCACCGAGGGTGACCCCGTCCCCTCTAGAAAGGTCCTCGCACCTTTCTGTCTCGCTCGCGCCGGCAGCGATGGCTCCCAGCGCGGGGAGTCGTCTACCCGCTCGAACCCGCCAGCCCTGGCGGTTCCGCTCCCACTGGGACCCCGTGGGCCTCGAAGGGCAGGTCAGTCACCGGGTCGGTGCCCTCATCCCGGCCAACGACGTCGCGGAGAAACTTTGTCGGGTTCGGTCGCTCCGCAGGCACGACCGTTCTCCCACATGCTCGCCACGGTGGCGTCTGCCACGCTCAATGGTGCCGTCGGTCACCTCGTCTCGGTCGAGATTCACGTCTCCAACGGCCTCCCCGGTTTCACCATCGTCGGTCTCCCGGATGCAGCGGTACGGGAAGCCCGGGATCGGGTGCGCGCCGCCATCCTCTCGAGCGGCTTGTCGTGGCCGCTGCGCCGGCTGACGATCAATCTCGCGCCCTCGGGAATTCGAAAGGGGGGTGCCGGCCTCGACCTGCCGATCGCCATCGGCATCCTGGTGGCGAACGGCGAACTCAGTCCGTCCTGCCTGGACGGTCGGGGCTTCTGTGGCGAGCTGGGCCTGAACGGTTCGCTCCGTCACGTCCCAGGCATGGTCGCCCTCGCCGACGTCATGGCGCCCCTGGCCATGATCGTGCCGCTGTGCGACATGCGTGAAGCAGCCCTCGTCCGTGGCGAGTTCGTCGGCGGAGCTAGCACGCTGGCGGAACTGGTCGCCGTGCTGCGCGGGCAAGGCCGAGTGGCCCGAGGCCCCGCCCCCGCCCGAGCAGTCCGTCGGCCCGTTGCGGGAGCCCGACCTGGCCGACGTACGGGGGCAGGCGCTCGGGCGTCGCGCCGTCGAAGTCGCCGCGGCCGGACGCCACCACCTGCTGATGATCGGGCCGCCCGGCTCGGGCAAGACGATGCTGGCCGAGCGACTGCCCGGCCTCCTGCCACCCCTGACGACCGAAGAAGCGCTCGACGTGACCCGCATCCATTCGGCCGCGGGCGGAGATCTCACGGGCGGTGCCGTCTCGCATCGTCCGCCGTTTCGAGCGCCGCATCATCAGTCCTCCATCGTCTCTTTGGTCGGTGGTGGGAGCTGGTCCCTGCGGCCGGGCGAGGTCAGCCTGGCCAGCCACGGCGTGCTGTTCTTGGACGAGCTCGGCGAGTTCCCCGTGGCCGCCCTGGAGGCGCTGCGCCAACCGCTCGAGGAAGGCATCATCCGGGTGAGTCGGGCTGGCGGCACGGTGACCTTCCCGGCGAACTTCCTTCTCGTCGCCGCGATGAACCCGTGTCCCTGTGGCGAAGGCGTCTACGAGGGTGCCTGCAACTGCAGCGCCGTCGTCCGGGCCCGCTACACGCGGCGTCTGTCCGGCCCTCTCGTCGACCGCTTCGATCTCGTGGTGCCACTCAGCCGGCCCAACCCCGATGAACTGCTCTCGGGAACCCCAGCCGAGTCGTCTTCGTTCAGTCAAGGAGCGGGTCGTCGCGGCGCGAGCACTCGCCGATGCCCGGGATGACGACGAGGATGCGCCGCTCTCGCCCGAGGCCCGAGCGCTCCTGAGTGCCAAGCTCCGGGCGGGGGACCTGAGCGCCCGTGGTTTGCACAAGGTGTCGCGGGTCGCCCGCACCCTGGCCGACTTGGCCGGGGAGGACACCGTCACCTTCATGCACGTCTCCGAGGCGCTCTCGCTCCGGGCGGCGCGGTCGGCGTTGGTCGCATGAGGGTCGACTTGCCCGACCAGGCCTACGCCGCCGCATTGGCCTCCACCCCGGCCGTCGGTCCGGCCACGCTGCGCTCTGCCCTCGCCGAAGACCGGCCCCCGGAGGCGTGGCGCAAACTCTGCGCTGCGCACGGTGCGACCGAGCGCGACGTTCTGCGGGTCTGGCAACTGCACGCCGATCGGGGCATCGGTGTCGTGCTGGCCGACGACGACACCTACCCCGAACGCCTTCGGCGCGATCCGCACGCACCCGCCGTGCTGTTCTGCGTCGGCGATCCCCTCGCCCTGCACGCCCGCGCCACGGTGGCGCTGGTCGGGACCCGCGCGCCGACACGCTACGGGATCGGCGTCGCCGCACAGTTCGGGGCCGACTTGGCCGCAGCCGGGGTCAGCGTGGTCTCCGGGCCTCGCGCTCGGGATCGACGGCGCGGCCCACGAAGGCGCGTGTGGCGCGGGCGCGCCACCGATCGGTGTCGTCGCCGGCGGTCTGGACAAGCCGTACCCGGCGCGCCACGCCCGCCTGTGGCAGCGAGTGGCCGAGGGCGGGGCGGTGGTGTCCGAGTCGCCCGCCGGTGTCCGCACAGAGCGCTGGCGCTTTCCCGTCCGCAACCGCCTCCTGGCGGCCCTGAGCGACGTCGTCATCGTCGTCGAGAGCCGCCATCACGGGGGAGCGCGCCATACCGTCGAGGCGGCGGTCACCCTGGGCATTCCGGTGGGTGCCGTACCGGGGTCGATCCGGAGCGCCACCTCGGAGGGCACGAACGCGTTGCTGGCCGACGGCGCCTTTCCCGCCTGTTCGACCGCCGACATCCTGGTGGCCCTCTCGCTCGTCGGCGTCCACGCGTCGCCACGGGCGCGGAACCCAGGCCTCCGGGACCGGCTCCGACGCGGGATCGGCCCGGACCCGGGCCAGGACCGGGCCATCTACGAGGCCCTCTCCAGCGACCCCGCCTCCCTGGACGACCTGGTCCGAATCACCGGTCTCGACCTGCCCGCCCTCTGCGGGGGCCTGGAGCGTCTGGCCCAGGCCGGAATGGCCTATGACCACGGTGGGTGGTGGGAGCGGGCCTAACCTGCCTCGCCGTGGATGGGTGGTTCCTGCCGGGCGATGACGTGGTCGCGATGCGGGAGGCGGCCGGCGCCGCCGAGGCGGCCGGAGCGGGCGCCCTGATCGTGCGTGAGGGGCCGGCCGGTGACCCCCTCGTGCTGGCCGGCGCGCTGGCCTCCGCCGTCTCGGAGGGTCTCCTGGGCGTGTGTGTGGGCCTCGACGGCGGGGCAGAAGGGGAGCGGCGCCACCCGACGGTGCTGGCCCGGGACATGACCACGCTCGACCTCCTCTGCAACGGCCGCTCGCTCCTGTGTTTCGCGCCTCCATTCGGCCCGGCCCACCTCGAGGCCGTCGCGCTGTGCCGTGAGATGTGGCGCACCGGGTGGGCCGAGAGTGCCGGTCCGGTCTACCCCGTGCCCGGCGCGTTGAACCGGCCGCGGCCGGCGGGCCGAGCAGTCCCCGACTGGCGCTCGACCTCACCGGCGGCGAGGAGGTCGCCACCGGAGCTCGTCGAGACGGTCGACTACGTGCTCCGCCCCGGCGGCGACGGCGGCAACGGCGACGGCTTCGTCATGGAGCGCCCATGAGCCTCGACGCGGTGGAGCTGGCGCAGGCGCCCACCCAGGCCACCGACACGACGGCGGTCACCGGACGGCACCTGCCTGCGCTCAACGGGCTGCGCGGGGTCGCCGTGCTCGGCGTCGTGGCCTACCACCTGCAGCTCGGTTGGGCCTCGGGGGGCTACCTGGGGGTCGACCTGTTCTTCGTTCTGTCCGGCTTTCTCATCTCGACGCTCGCTGCTCGAGGAATGGAACCGTTCGGGTCGGATCGACCTCGGCGCGTTCTGGGCCCGCCGGGCCAAGCGGCTGCTCCCCGCGCTGTTCCTGGTCGTTGCGGCCCTCGCCTTGTACCTGATCTTCAACGGGATCTTCGGGGGACCCGGTGCCAACGGGCTGGTCGACCTGTCCGGACTCCGGGGCGACGCCATCTGGACGTTGCTCTACGCCAACAACTGGCACCTCATCTACGCCCACCAGTCCTACTTCGCACAGTTCTCGACGCCCTCGCCGCTGCAGCACACGTGGTCGCTGGCCATCGAGGAGCAGTTCTACCTGGTGTGGCCGCTGGTGCTCCTTCTGCTCCTGCGCCTGGCCCGCGGCGCCTGGCGCAGGACGGGGATGATCATCACGGTCACGCTCGGCGTGCTCTCCGCTGCCCTCATGGCCGCGCTCTTCGACCCCGGCGTCGACCCCTCGAGGATCTACTACGGCACCGACACCCGCCTCTTCGATCTCATGGCCGGCGCCACCCTCGCCTTCGTGGCCGCTTCCCGCCCGCAGCCCGGCCGCCGATCCCGCCGCATGCTGCACCGGACCGGACCCCTGGCCGCCATCGCCCTGGCCGTGTTCTGGGTGACCTCCGGGACGCCGGGTGGGCTGCCGCGGAATTTCATGTTCGAGGGCGGCTTTCTCCTCTGCGCGGGTCTGGCCGCACTCGTGGTGGCGGACGCTCGACTCGTGCAGCCGGGACGCTTTGGCCGCCTGCTCGCCGCCCGTCCGCTGCACTTCCTGGGGACCATCTCCTACGGCATCTACCTGTGGCACTGGCCGGTGATCGTCTATGTCAGCGCCCAGCGAACGGGTCTCTCCGAGTGGCCGCTCGACCTGGTACGGGTAGCGATCACACTGGCGGCTCTCGACCGCCAGCTACTACCTGGTGGAGCGACCCATCCGCATGGCCCATCTACGGGGCTGGGTGCGCTGGTCGCTCGCGCCAGCGGCCGGCATCGCCACGGCCGTCATCGTGGTGGTGGCCACGTTCCCGGCGATCGCCGACCCGTCCAGCGTCGTCGGGACCTCGCACCTGAGTGCGAAGACCGGCCAGACCGTGCCCGGTGCCGGTGGGTACCAGGGCCAGCTGCCGATCAAGCTCACGACCGCACCGACCGCGGCCAACCCGCTGCGAGTCATGCTGCTGGGCGACTCGGTGATGCACGATGCGTCGTACGGGATCACCGCCGCCTTGGGCGCCACCGGCGAGGCCACCGTCGCGACGAGGACCATCGACGGCTTCGGCTTGGTGACGGGCATCGAACTGGCCCACGTCGCTTCCGAATCTCATCCATCAGACGCAGGCACAGATCGTCGTCGCCTCCTGGAGTTGGGACCAGTACGGGCCGACCACGCCCAACGCCCTCCACCAACCGGCCCAGTACACCGCAGCTGCTTCGCAGGGCCGTGGCCACCATGCTGACTCCGGGCAACGGCGTTGAAGGCGTGATCTTCACCCAGTTCCCCGAATCGGGGAATATCCCGGCGGCCACCCAGGCCGACTACGTGGCCTACAACAAGGAGCGCTGGGCCGGCGTCATCGCCTGGAACAACATCGCCAAGAAGATGACCACGTACTTCCCTGGTCGGGTGATGTACTTCCCGATCGCCAGCTCGGTCATGCTCGACGGCGACCGTTACTCGGCCTGGCTCCCACCCGAGAGCGATCCGCACGCGCCGAAGGATCAATGGATCCGTGTCCGCAAGCTGGACAACGTCCATCTCTGTCCCGAGGGCAGTGCTCGCTACGCCGATGCCCTGTTGGCCGACATGACCGACGTGTTCAAGTTGGCGCCGGCCCAGGGTGACTGGTCGCAGGGGTCGTGGGTGCTCGACCCCGACTTCAACGACCCGCCTGGCGCCTGTCCCGACGACCATCCTTCGGGCTAACGCCCCCGACGCAGCGCAGCGCAGCCGGGCGACCGAGCGCCGCCGCCACCGTCGCCCTCTCGCACCCACGCCTTACACCTTCGACCGGGCAGACTGGTCCCGTGAGCGAAGCAGTGACCTTCCAACTCGTCGACCACGTGGCCACGATCACCTACAACCGTCCCGACGCGCTCAACGCCATCAACGGCGACATGCGGCGCGACCTGAACGCGGCGTTTGCCCGCTTCCGGGACGACGAAGAGGCCTGGGTCGCCATCGTGACGGGCGCCGGGCGGGCCTTCTGCGCCGGTGGTGATCTCCGCGACGGGGCGGGATCCACCGGTGCGTTCGCCGGGACGTTCTGGGAGAAGCCGACCCTGAACTCCTTCGAGAGCGGCTGGGAGGTGTTCAAGCCGGTCATCGCTGCAGTGAATGGCTATTGCCTCGGCTACGGACTGACCCTGGCCACCTGGTGCGATTTCGTCATTGCCAGCGAGCACGCCGAGTTCGGGCTGCCCGAAGTGCAGCTCGGCATGCCGGCCGTGGTGGCGTCCATCCGCCTCCCGCAGCGCATCAACTGGGCCGATGCCATGGAGCTCCTGCTCACCGGCGAGCGCGTCGATGCCGAGCGAGCCCAGCAGATGGGCCTGGTCTGGAAGGTGGTCCCGCACGAGACCCTGCTCGACGAGGCCCATGCCCTGGCCGCCCGGCTGGTCGCCGGCGCGCCACTGGCCCAGCGCGTGATGAAGGAGATGGCAATGCGAACCCGCCACATGCCGACGCTCGAAGCCATCCGCTTCGGCGAGACCATGCGTCTCGTGGCCGCCCGGACCCAGGACGCCACCGAAGGTGTGCAGGCCTCGGTGGAGCGACGGCCGCCGCGTTGGGCCGGCCGCTGAGAGGGGAAACCAGCACTCCAGGCGAACCCTGGCCCCTCCCCGGCCACGGGCCCCGACCGAGGACAGCGCCCGACCCACCATCAGGCGATCGACGCGGGAATCGCACGACGCCGCCCGTCCTAAGCTCGGAACCGTGACCGAGACACGCGTGGAAAGCGACAGCATGGGGGAGATCGAGGTCCCCTCCGACCGGTACTGGGGCGCCCAGACGCAGCGCTCGCTGCATCACTTCGACATCAGTACCGAGACGATGCCCAAGCCCCTCATCCGGGCCTTCGGTGTCCTCAAGGGTTCCGCCGCCAAAGTGAACCGGGACATCGGCAAGCTGGCGGACGACAAGGCCGCCCTGATCGAGCAGGCGGCGGCCGAGGTGGCCAAGGGCGCCCTCGACGATCAGTTCCCGCTGCGCATCTGGCAGACGGGCAGCGGCACGCAGACCAACATGAACGCCAACGAGGTCATCTCCAACAGGGCCATCGAGCTGGCCGGCGGGGTCATGGGGTCCAAGAAGCCCATCCACCCCAACGACGACGTGAACATGTCGCAGTCGTCGAACGACACCTTCCCGACCGCCATGCACATCGCGGCAGCCGAGGAGATCGTGCATCGCCTGATCCCCTCGGTCACGAAGCTGCGCGACGCCCTGCACGAGAAGGAAGTCGCCTTCGCCGACATCACGAAGATCGGCCGGACCCATCTCATGGACGCCGTGCCGCTGACCCTCGGGCAGGAGTTCTCCGGCTACGTCGCCCAGCTCACCGCGGACATCGGACGCCTCGAGCTGACGTTGCCGGGCCTATACGAGCTTGCCCTGGGCGGGAGTGCGGTCGGCACCGGCCTCAACACCCACCCTGAGTTCGCCGACCGCGTGGCGGCGGCCATCGCCGAGGCCACCGGCCTGCCCTTCGTCTCGGCCCCGAACAAGTTCGCCGCCCTCGCCGCCCACGACGCCCTGGTCTTCACCCATGGCGCGCTGCGCACCCTGGCCGCCTCGCTCATGAAGATCGCCGACGACCTGCGTTGGCTCGGCTCGGGTCCCCGCAGCGGCCTGGGCGAGCTGGTGCTGCCAGAGAACGAGCCCGGCTCGTCCATCATGCCGGGCAAGGTCAACCCCACCCAGAGCGAGGCCATGATCATGGTGGGCATCCAGGTGATGGGGAACGACGTCGCCGTGGCCACCGCCGGCAGCCGGGGCAACCTCGAGCTCAACGTCTGCAAGCCGGTCATCGCCTACAACGTCATGCAGTCCATCGCCCTCCTGACCGACGCCTCCCGGACCTTCCGCGAGTTCTGTGTGGAGGGCCTGCAGCCCGACTACGAGCAGATCGACCGGCACCTGCGCAACTCGCTCATGCTGGTGACGGCGCTCAACCCCATCATCGGCTACGACAACGCAGCCAAGGTGGCCAAGAAGGCGCACAAGGAGCGCACGACGCTGCGCGAGGCCGCCCTCGAACTGGGGCTGCTCACGGCCGAGGAGTTCGACCAGGCCGTGCGGCCAGAGGACATGACGCATCCGTGAGGGAGCCCCTGCTCACCCACGACGACATCGACCGGGCGGTGGTCGACGAGGGCATCGCCTGGACACGCCACGGTGACGAGCTCACGACCACGGTGAAGCTGCACGACTTCGCCGCCGCCCTCCGCTTCGTCAACGCCGTGGGTGCCGCGGCCGAGGCGGCCAACCATCATCCCGACATCGACATCCGGTGGAACACGGTGCACCTGACCCTGTCCACGCACGACTCGGGCGGCCTCACCCTGCTCGACCTGGCGCTGGCCTCGGCCATCGACCGCCTGCGGCCTGACATCCGGGAGGACGACGGCGACGAGGGTTAGGAGGCGGGCGCCGGCTCCAGCAGCGCAAGCCGCAGGCTGGCCACGACGTCGGCTCCCGTGCCGATTCCCGCCACATAGCGATCCACCGAGCCGTATTGCTCCTGCAGGTAGGTCAGGAGCGTGTGCATTTTGGCCGGCTCGGCCGAGAAGACGCCCTCAATCGAGTTGAGCGTGTCGGCGCTGTCGGGGTACTTGCGGATGATCTTCTCCTTCAGCCGGCCCATCGCCTCCTGGCTGAGCGCGTAATCGGTCACCACCGTCTCCTCAGCCACGCCGAGCAGCCGCAAGAGGATGGCCGACAAGAGGCCGGTCCGGTCCTTGCCCGCCGTGCAGTGGAAGACCGCCGGGAGGGCGTCGGGGCCGGCCAGCACCTCGAGGGCCGAACGGATCTCGGTGCCGGCGTTGTCCAGCATCTCGAGGTATTGCGCCTCGAGCAGGTCGGGCCGGCGATCGAACTCCTCGGGTTCGGGGATCGACTCGATGAAGGGGATGTGGTGGTACGACACCGGATGCGATACCACGTCGAATTGTCCGCGTTCGAGCTCGTACGCCGCCCGCAGGTCGATGACGGTTCGGATACCCAGATCGCGGAGCACGGTGAAGTCGCCGACCGTCAGCTCGCCCAGGCCGTCGGCCCGGAAGAGAGTGCGCCAGCGGGTCACTGCGTCGCCCGACGCAACGACATAGCCGCCGAGGTCGCGGAAGTTCACCGCGCCCTCGAGCAGGATCCGGCGTTCGAAGGTGTCAGTCAAGCGTCACGACCACCAATCAGGAGACGGGCATGTCCCACATGGGAAACCAACGGTTCAGGTCTTGTTCTACCGGAAGGTCCGCCCCGACCATGCTCCGGATGCGCAACTCCAGCTCGGTGTCGCGCCGCTCCTTCGAGGCGTCGATGGGGGCGAAGGGGTAGAAGGTGCCCCGCTTGAAGAGGTAGACCAAGCGGAACGCCTTGGCGTCGCTGCCGGCGTCGGGCCCCGGCACGAAGCCGAAGACCGAGGCCAGGAGCTGGGGGCCCCAGCCGTTGTCCTGCAGCGTCGAGTTGGCCATGTGCACCTTGGTGACCAGCTCGTCGAGCTCGGGGTCGTCGAGCAGCAACCAGCCGTAGTCGAAGGAGTCGACGGCCTGGCGAAATCCGTCGCCCACCAGTTCGGAGACTTCCTTCTGGGCGTCCGCCGCCACCTGTCCGGCCGGCGGCTTCCAGCACACACCGGCGTGTCCCGACGACACGAGGCCGCCCGCGCTCTGCAGGGTCAGCGCGGCGGTGGGCAGGGAGAACAGCGCATCCAGATTGGCACGCACCGGCTTGGACCGGCCCAGAATCGTGTCGAGGAGTCCCATGGCCGCCGTGCCCTCCGGTTGCGAGTGAGCGAGTGAACGAACGAGCGAGCGAGGTCTAGCTGGTCTGGCCGAGCTGGTGCTCGAGCGACTCCAGCTGGGCCAAACGGCGCTCCAGGGTGGGGTGGGTGCGGAAGAGCTGGCCGAAGGAGAACCCGCCGCCTGCACCTTGGTCGCCTCCGCTCGCCACGGCGGGAGCGAAGAAGAAGGCGTTGAACGGTTCCGCCGCCCGAAGGTCCCGGGTCGGGATGCGGCCCATGTCGCCGCTGATCTTCACCAGGGCCGAAGCCAGCAGGGAGGGCCGGCCGATGAGGAGCGCGCCGGAGCGGTCGGCCGCCAGTTCGCGGTAGCGCGAGAGAGCCATGGTCAAGAGGAACGACACGAAGTAGACGATGACCGAGACCAGCAGGACGATCATCTCGACGAAGAAGACGTTCTGTCCACCCTGGTTGTTGTTGCCGCCCCGACCGCCCCCACCAAAGAGCTCTGAGTAGAACATCACCCGGGTCAGCAGTCCGGCGATCATGCCGAGACCGCTGGCGATGGTCATGACGGCGACGTCGCGGTGCGCCACGTGGGAGAGCTCGTGTGAGAGCACAGCCTCGACCTCGGGCTCGTCCAAGCGTCGCAAGAGGCCCGACGTCACGCAGACGACGGCTTTGCTTGGACTGCGTCCGGTGGCGAAGGCGTTGGGGATGTCGGTCTGGGCGATCGCCACACGCGGCTTGGGCATGTCGGCCAGCGCGCAGAGGCGGTCGACCACGCCGTGCAGTTCGGGCGCCTGCTCGGGCGTCACCTCCTTGGCGTGCATGGAGTACATGGCGATCTTGTCGCTGAACCAGTACTGGCAGAAGATCAGCACGAAGGCGATGACGAGGACCAAGGCGAACGACAGGCCCACGGCGATGAGGATGCCGATCACGGCGCCGTAGAGCACGACCAGGAAGAACCCGGTCAACAGCATCCGGTAGGTCAAGCCCCGGTCGGGTTTGATGTTGCGGGCGATGGCCATCAGGCCCCTTCCCCGGCTCCAGCGCCGGCACCGGCACTCCCGGCCTCGGTGGACTCCGCCGCGGCCGACGGCAATGCCGCGGTCGGGGCGCCATTGTCGCCACCCGTACCGAGCTCGGCCTTCAGCGCCGCCAGCTCGGTGTCCACCTGGCTCGAGGACGACACCTTGTCGAGCTCCTTTTGAATGTCGTCCACCGGCGTCGAGAGGTCGTCCAGCGCGCCTGAGGCCAACAACTCGTCGATGGCGCCCGCGCGCGCCTGCATCGAGGCGATCTTGTCCTGCGCCCGCTGCATAGTGGCGCCGGCCGACTTGCTCGAGTCCGAGATCCCCGAAATCGCCTCGCCCACCTTGGTCTGCGCTTCGGCCGCCGTGTAGGAGGCCTTCATCGTCTCCTTCTGCGTGCGGAAGCGCTCGACGCGCGCCTGGAGCTCCTGCGATGTCTGGACGAGCTTCTGTTCCTGCTCGGTGATCTGGTCGTGCTGGGTCTTCAGCTCGGCCAGTTGCTCTCCGAGCGCGGCCCGCCGGGACAGTGCTTCGCGGGCCAGGTCTTCGTTGCCCTGGGACAGCGCAGCCTTGGCCTGACCCTGCAATTTGTCCGCCTGCTTCTGGAGGCCCTGGGCCTGCAGCTCAATCCGTTTCCGGGCCGTCGCCACGTCCGCCACGCCCCGCCGCACCTTGGTCAGCTGCTCGATCTGCTTCTCGTAGGAGAGGTCGAGCGTGTCGCGGGGGTCCTCCATCTTGTCCAGGGCCTTGTTGGTCTTGGATCGGAAGATGTCCGCGATGCGGCTGAACGTGCCTGCCATGGCTTACGAGCATAAAGCCCAGCGGGCTGGGGGTGGCACCGGGCGCTCTCTCAGCTGGGCCTGCTCACGGGCGCTGCCCGCCCGGGACCCGCCGGCGGGCCGGTCCGTCGCCGCCCGGAGGGGTGGCCCGCCGCCATTAGTCTCGGCACGTGCCCGAGCGCCTCTGCCTGCTCAGCGTCCACGCCCATCCCGACGACGAGGCCTCCAAGGGTGCGCCCACTGTGGCCAAGTACCACGCCGATGGCGTCCACACCGTGCTGGTCTGCTGCACTGGGGGTGAGGAGGGCGACATCCTGAACCCGGCCATGGACACGCCCGAGGTGCGGGCGGACATCGGCAACGTCCGCATGGCCGAGCTCAAGGCGTCGACCGAGATCATCGGCTACGACGACACGGTCCTTCTCGGCTACCGGGACTCGGGGATGCCCGACTCCGAGGCGAACAAGAATCCGGCCTCCTTCGCCCAGGCGCCCCTCGACGAGGCGGTCGGCCGCCTGGTGACGGTCATCCGGCGCGAGCGCCCGCAGGTGGTCATCACCTACGGCGACAACCAGACCGAGTACCCGCATCCGGACCATCTCCGGGTGCACGAGATTTCCGTTCTGGCCTTCGACCTCGCCGGTGATCCGAACCGCTTCCCGGAGGCCGGACCGCCGTTCGCCCCGGCCAAGCTCTACTACTCGGTCTGGTCTGGCGAGCGCTTCCGGGCCATGCACGACAAGTACGCCGAGCTCGGTCTGAAGTCACCGTTCGACGACAAGTGGTTGGCCCGCATGACCAAGACCGAGCCCTACACCACCACCATCGACGTGCGCGGTTTCACCCAGGTGCGGGCGGACGCGCTCAAGGCGCACGCCACCCAGGTCGATCCCACCTCGCCGTTCTGGTTCGGGCTGCCGCCCGAGGTGCTGCGTGACATCCACCCCGTCGACGAGTACCGACTCGCCCAGAGCCGGGTCTCCTCGGTCGACGTGACAGAGGACGACCTCTTTGCCGGGGTGCGGCAGGTCTGACCTCAGCTGGTCGGACCGAGAACGTTCCAGCTGATGACGCCCGCACTCTGGAGCAGCACGAAGGTCACCGCCGTGGCCAACACGCCGAGCAGCAAAATGGTCACCACGGCCTTCCAGGGAACGAGCCTTCGCGAACCCCGCCCTTTGGCCGCGACCGCGTCCTTCTCGTCGTCGCCCCCGGCCTTCGCCGCTGAGCCCAGGAGCTCGACGACACCGGGAGATTGGGTTCCCTGCGTGCCGCCGCCGGCGCCGGCATTCGGCCGGCCCGCCCGCACCTGATCTCGGGTCGGGGGGCCGGCCTGCTGCTCGGAGAGCCGCGAGAGCAGCGCACCGAGGTCCGCCGCCGACCAGCCCGGGATGAGGAGTGGCGTGGCGGCCCCGTCCCCCTGCAGCGTGAGCACGATGTCCTCCCCGCGCTCCTCGATCTCCCAGTCCGAGACCCTGTCCCAGGTGAGCTTGGCACTGGGTCGTTTGGGGCGGCGGAAGTCGATCCCGCCGGTGGACAACACGATCTCGAACACTTCGGGCGCGCGCACACCTTGACGCGTCATGAGCGAGACACCGAAGATCGTCGTGGTCGTCGTCGTGGTCATGTTCAGCCGCCCGCCCGGGCCAGTTCGCGCAGTGGCCGGTAGCCGATGAGGGTGGCCCCGACCTCGTCAATGGTCTGGCGCACCCAGTGCTCGCCGCAGATCATGCGGTGGTCGTCCACCCGGGACTCCCAGTCGTCGGTGGCCAGCGAGCGCAGTTCCGCGCTGTCGACCGCCGGGTGCAAGAAGAGCTCGGTGACCCCGGGCCGCAGGGTGCGCAGGTCCTTCTCGAAGACCTGGCGCGAGCCCACGCCGGGCACGTGGCGCAGGTGGTCGGTGAAGACGGCGCCCTCCATGGCCGCGACGTCCGCGCGGGGAAGCCGGCGTAGCGCTCCATACCCGTGCTGAGCATGCGCAGGGGCAGGCCGAACTCCAGGGCCAGTTCGAGGTAGACGTCGAAGAACTCCGGCCGCAGTTGCAGCGTGCCCATGTGGGCGTCGAGGTGGCTGACATCGAAGCCCCAGAGGATCGCCCGCTCGATCTGCGCCCGGCACTCGCGGCGGACTTCGTCGAGGTCTGCGTGGTCCCAGACGTCCTCGACCGTGCGCGGGAAGCCCCCGTCGCCACCGAGGAGCGAGGGCGCGTGCGTGATGGGGCCCCAGCGGTAGAGCGGATACTCCGCGTTGACCGTGAGGTGGACGCCGATGTCCTCGCCCCGGTACCGGCTGCTGGCCTCGCGGGCCCAGGGGCACGGCACCATCAAGGTGGCGCTGGTCACCGTGCCGGTGGCGAGGCACTCGAACACTCCGACGTTGGCCGAGTGGCAAGAGCCGAGGTCGTCCGCGTTGATGATGACGAGCTTGGCGTCGGCCCCGTACCCGAGGCGCTGGGCCAGGTTGGGCTCAGCCATCGCTGCTCCGACCGGACACCTCGTCGTCCTGCGCCGCGGCCTCGGCCGCGATCTCCAGTTGGAACTCCTCCATCTTGGTGGCCAGGTCCGGGTCGGCGACGGCGAGGATGCGCACCGCAAGCAGCCCCGCGTTGCGGGCCCCGTTCACGGCCATGGTGGCCACCGGGACGCCTTTGGGCATCTGCACAATGGAGAGCAAGCTGTCGAGACCGTCGAGCTGGGAGAGGGCGACGGGCACCCCGATGACCGGCAACGTGGTCACCGAGGCCAGCATCCCGGGCAGGTGGGCCGCCCCGCCGGCACCGGCGATGATGACCCGCAGTCCACGTCCAGCGGCCCGGTGGCCGAAGGCGATCATGCGGTCGGGCGTGCGGTGCGCCGAGACGACGCGGACCTCGTGGGCCACCTCGAAGCGCTCGAGGAGATCGATGGCGCCCTGCATCACGGGCAGGTCGGACGAGCTGCCCATCACGACAGCGACGAGGGGATTCGACGGGCTCACGGGCTCACCAGGGCGGGCAGGGCCAGTCCTTCGGGCGCCGGCGTCCCGAGCGCCAGGGCGGCCGTCCAGGCCCGGGCCCGGACGTCGTCGTCGGATCCTCCGCACACGGTCACGTGCCCCAGTTTGCGTCCTGGCCTCGCCCCCTTGCCATACAGGTGGATGTGGGCGCCGGTCACGCCGAGGCCCTGGGGGAGCAACGCGGCAGGATCTTCGCCCAGCGCGCCGCCGAACACGTTCACGCTGGCCACCTCGGGGTAGGCCAGCGCCGTCGAGCCCAGGGGGAGGTCGAGGACGGCCCGCAGGTGATTTTCGAACTGGGAGGTCACCGATCCTTCAATGGTCCAGTGGCCCGAATTGTGGGGTCGGGTCGCCACCTCGTTGACCAGGAGCCGGCCGCCGGACCAGAAGATCTCGATCGCCATCACCCCGACGGCACCAGCGATATCGGCCACCTGGCGGCCCAGCACCGAGGCCTGGGCCAGCACCTCGGCCGGAAGCCTCCCGGGGACCAGGACCTCACGGCACACGCCGCCGAGTTGCGCCGTCTCGACCGCGGGCCAGGCGACGGCGTCGCCCGAGGGGCGCCGAGCCACCATGACGGCGATCTCTGCGTCGAGCGGCAGGAGCTCCTCGAGACGGCGCGCCCGGCGATGTCCCGCAGGACAGCCTCCGCCTCCGCCTGGTTCGCCACCGGCCAGACACCCTTGCCGTCGTAGCCGCCGCGGGCGGCTTTGACGATGAAGGGCCATCCGTGACCGGCGCCCATCGCGGCCACTGCCGTCGAGATGTCTGCGGACGCCGGGTCGACGACCGCGTAGGCGGGGACAGGGATTCCTGCCCGCTCGAGCACGGTGCGCATGTGCGCCTTGTCCACCGCCATCTCCAGGGTGGCGGGGCCCGGCCGGACGATCGTGCCCTCGTCGACCAGGGCCGCCACCAGGGCGAGATCGACCTGTTCGTGATCGAAGGTGACAACCTCACAGCGCGTCGCGAAGTCGCGCAGCTCGGAAGCGACGAGTGGGGACCCGAGGACAACCTCGGCCGCCACCTCGCACGCGGCATCGTCGGGATGCTCGGCCAGCACGGCCATCGACAGGCCAAGGGCACTTGCAGCCTCGCCTGCCATCCGGGCCAGCTGTCCCGCTCCGACGAACCCGACGTGATGCGCGGTCAGCTCGCTCGCTCCTGTCGGCGGATTCGCATAGACAGTGGGGCAGACACGTCTGCACCCTAGGCGAGGAGCATTGAGACGATGGCCAAGCCCCTTCGTATCGGCACCCTGATCGACGTCGACCGGCCGTTGCCCGACGTCGTGGCCCAGCTCGAGGGGGCCCGCGAGGCCGGGTTCGATCATGCGTTCGCCGTCCAGATCTTCGGGCCCGACGCCCTCACGTTGCTCGCCGCGGTGGGCCCCCAGGTGCCCGGCATCGGCCTCGGCACTGGCGTGGTGCCCGTCTTCCCCCGGCACCCGATGATGCTCGCCCAGCAGGCCCTGACGGTGCAGGCGGCCACGGACAACCGCCTCCTCCTCGGCATCGGGCTTTCCCATCAGATCGTGGTCGAGGGCGTCTGGGGTATGAGCTACGCCAAGCCCGGCTCCTACATGCGCGAGTACCTGGCCTCGCTGATGCCGATGTTCCGCGGTGAGACCGTCAACAGCGAGGGCGAGCAAGTGACGACCAACGCCTTCCTGCCGGTCTCGGTGCCGGGCGCGACCGCCCCGCCGGTCCTGGTCGCCGCGCTCGGTCCGGCCATGCTGAAACTGGCCGGCACCGTGGCCGACGGGACGATCACGTGGATGACCGGCACCGAGACCATCGCCGCCCACGTGGCGCCGACCATCCGGGCGGCGGCCGAGTCGGCGGACCGTCCCGCGCCGCGTGTCGTGGTGTCCCTGCCCGTCTGCGTCACGGCCGACGTGGACGGGGCCAAAGTGCGGATCCGCCAGGAGTTCTCCATCTATCCGGGACTGCCCTCCTACAAGGCGATGCTGGACCGGGAAGGGGCAGCCGACGCCGCCGACATCGCGTTCGTGGGCGACGAGGAAACGGTGGCCGCGGCCGTCACCAAGGTGGCCGACGCGGGCGCGACGGACTTCGTGGCCTCGGTGGTGGGGGACAGGGACGAGCGGAGCCGCGCCGTCGCGCTGTTGAGCGAGCTCGTTCGGTCTTGAGCGAGCCGGGACGGCGTCCCGGCTCAGCGCTCGAGCTTGGTGAACTTGTATTCGTTCAGATCGGGCTGATCGTCGAATAGCGAGATCACACCCTCGATGGTGCGCCGGGCCAGCCCGGCGTCGCCCTCGGGCCGGCTCATCAGGCGGACGAAGGCGGCGCGGCCGTCAATGACGAAGGTGGGGACGCCGAAGACGTCCCATTCGCCGACGGCCTGCTCATGTGCTTTGCGGATCTCGTTGATGGGCGCCCCCGTGTGCACCTCGGCCAGCACCTTGTCGGCGGGGAGGCCTGAACGATCGAGGACGTCCGCCACCACGCGCTCGTCGCGCAGGTCCAGGCCGTCGTCGTGGCGCGCGGCGAAGAGGGCGCGGTGGGCCTCGAGGAACAGCTCGGGGTACTGGTCCCGCACGACCACGCCGGCGGCCAGGGCAGTCAGGTCAGGCGCCTTGGCGGGGTCGTCCCACACCGGCACGCCGCCCTCGGGCACGTGGGTCTGGCTCAAGGAGAAGGGGAGGAAGGTCACGTCCCAGCCCGCTCCGGCGGCCAGGGCGTCGATCAGGTGCTCGTGCGCATTGCGGGCAAAGGGGCAGCGGTAGTCCCAGGTAACGGCGAAAGGCTTCACAGCCTCTTCAACACGACCTCGGTGCGGCCCATTCCCCGTTCCTTCTTCGGCCGGCCGCGTCGCGTGCGCTTGCTCCCCGGCGTGACGGCGTTGACGATCGGTCGCAAGCCGAGCCCGAGTACCGACCCGATGGCTGCGCCGCCGATGACATCGGTGGGGTGGTGCGCGCGCAGGTGGACGCGGCTTGCCGCAACGGCGGTGGCGAATCCCACGTTCGTCGCCGTCTGGAGGTCGGAGTCGGCCAGGACGAACGCCGTGCAGAAGGCCGCCAGGGTGTGGCCACTCGGGAAGCTGCTGCTCGTCGGCGTGCGCACCGTCGCCTCCAGGTGATCCTCCGGGCGTTCGCGCGCGACCGCTGCCTTCACCATCCGGCTGACGATGAGGGAGGAGAATCCCGCCGTGGCCAAGGCGAAGATCGCCCGCCGGCGGTTCGGGCCCCGGCGGCGGGCCTTGAGCGCGGCCAGCGCCACCCAGACCAAGCCGTAGTCGGCGAGATTCGAGATGACAGCCGCCGCGTTGTCGATCCGGGGATTGCCACGGAGCGGCTCGAAGGCGGCATCCACCGCCTCGTCGATGCTGCTCAGGTCGATCGTGCTCACCGAGGCCATATCAGGCGGCGAAGGCCGGGCACGTGGGCTTGAAAGCGCAGTGGTTGCACAAGGGGCCGACGTGGGGCCGGAAGTCCTCGGCATCACAGGCCCGCGTCGATCGCGGTCCAGACCGCGGCGGTCCGTCGCCGCTGCCCGCGGATGGACTGCTCGGTGGCGGCGCTCGAAATAGCAACGGGCTCGCGCAGGTGCAGGAGCCTCACCTCGGTCGGGGGTTGACCGAGGGCGCTCTCACAGAGCAGGGCATAGGTCTGCACGCCGACCAAGCTGCCACGCTCGTAGCGTTCCGACGGCGCCCGTCCAGTCTTGTAGTCGACGACCACGAGGCTGCCGTCTGGGGCCAGGTCGAGCCGGTCGATCCTGCCCCGCAGGCACATGCCTTCGACGTGCATCTCTACCCCCAGCTCCACGCCGACCGCGTGCACTTCGTTGGGGTCTTCGAGCGACAGGTAGTTGTCGACGAGCGTTCGGGCATCGGCCAAGAACGCCTCGGCCTCTTCCGCGCTCAGCTCGAGTTGCACGAACTCTTCGTCCTCCTGCATGGCGACCCAGGCCTGTTCCAACTCGCTGGCGGCGGCGGCCGTCGAGCGGGCGCCGGCGGGATGGTTCCAGATCAGGCCCTCGAGCGCAGCGTGCACCAGCGTGCCCTTTACCGCGTAGGGCGAAGGAGGCTCGGGCAACCGCTCGATCTGGGAGAACCGGAAGGCCATCGGGCAATTGGTGAACGACGTGACCTTCGATGGCGTCAGGGTCCGTGGGAGTTCGAGCGCCATGTCCCTTCAGCCTACGGCCCGCCCGTCCACCGGCCGCACATGCTGCTGGTAGAACTGGGCGGGCATGGCACCCCGGGACTGTGGCTGACCTCCGCCGAAGCACCAAGTGGGCTGGGCTCCAGCCTGGTGACCCGGTCCGGGTGGAGGGCACGCGGCTGCGCGGCGCGGCCTGGCAGTTCGTCGCCCACGTGACCAACGGGGACACCGGCGAGCAGTGGGTCGAGGTGGTCGGGGGCCGGGCCGGCGACCGGGCCGTCCGCTCGTTCCGTCCCGATCAGCTCTATGCCGTCGCGGCTCGACCCGGACGGGACCCGTCGCTGGCTGACGCACCGGGCCTTCCGCTGGACTGAGAGAGGGAGCGCCCGAGGCATGCCACCATCTCCGATACCGACCTTGACCACCGAGCGTCTCGTCCTGCGCCCCTTCACCGAAGACGACGTGGACGCGCTGGCTCCCTTGCAAGCCGAGGAGTCCTTCTGGTGGTACCCGCTGCGGCGCGGCATGACGAAGGAGGAGACGGCGGGATTCCTGGAGCGGGTGATCACCCGCTACGACGAAGACGGGTTCGGCCTCGAGGCGGTCATCGAGCGATCGACCGGTGACCTGATCGGGTGGGCCGGCCTGGCGGTCCCGCACTTCCTGCCCGAGGTGCTCCCTGCGGTCGAGGTGGGGTGGCGACTCGCCCCCTCAGCCCGCGGCCAGGGTTGGCCACCGAGGCCGGCGCGGCGGCCGTGCGGTACGGCTTCACCGACGGCGGGCTCTCCCGGATCGTCAGCATCTACGAGCCCGAGAACGTGCCCTCGGGCAAGGTGATGGAGCGGCTGGGGTTCACGCGTTCTTGACCACCAGGGGGTCCCGCGGCGAACAGCTCGACGTGACCGAGCTCACCCGCGCCGGCTGGGAGGCCCGGGGCGCCGATGGGTGACATCGGCCTCCAGACCTCGGTGGTCCTGGAGGACGATGGACGCTACAGCGCGATGGTCCACCGGGACTGGGAGATCTGGGGACCCTGCGGGGGGTACGTGGCCGCCATCGCGCTGCGCGCCGCCGGGGCCGAGAGCCCGTTTGCCCGGCCCGCCAGCTTCTTCTGTCACTACCTCTCGGTGGCCGACTTCGCGCCGGTGGACCTCGCGGTCACACCGTTGCGGCTCGGGCGCACCGTGCTGGCGCAGCGGGTCGAAATGACCCAGGACGATCGGCCCGTGCTGGACGCCATGGTGTGGTCGGTCGGCCAGGTCGAAGGCCTCGAGCACGTCGATGTCACGCCGCCGGAGGTGAGCGATCCCCTCGAGACGCCAACCTGGGCCGACCGCCGGCGGGACGAAGACGGCGACGACGATCGGCGGCCCTATGCGTTCTGGGACAACTTCGAGCAGCGCACGCTCGACGCGTCGGCGATCTGGCCGCCGCCCGGACCGCTTCCGCCACTCTGGCGCAGTTGGGTCCGCTACCGGGAAGGCGATCACTCCGTCGAGGACGCCTGGGTGCAGGCGGCCCGACTGCTCGTCGTGCTCGACGTCGGGAGCTGGCCCGCGGGCTCGCGGCCGCACGCCCACGCCGCCCCTCCCTTCATCGCGCCCAGCCTCGACCTCTACGCCGCCTTCCAGGATCCGACCAGCGGGTCCGATTGGCTGTTGCTCGACGCGCACTCGCCGGTGGCCCAGGCCGGTCTGCTCTCGTGGACGGGCCGGGTCTGGTCCGAGACGCGCACGCTGCTGGCCAGCGGCGGTGGCCAGGCCGTGTTCCGGCATACCTGAACCCGAGGGCTGGGCTACTCGGCCGTGTAGCCGTCCATCCGGGCCAGGATGCGCAGCATCACCTCGTCCGCCCCGGCACCGATGGAGTCGAGCCGGGTGTCGCGGAAGTAGCGCGACGTCCAGTTCTCGTCCATGTACCCCATGCCGCCGTGGAACTGCACGGCGACGTCGGCTACCTCGCGCTGCAGCCGCGAGCCCAGGAGCTTGCCGATGGTGGCGTAACGGGTGGCGTCCTCACCGCGCAGGACGGCATCGGCCGTGGTGCGCGCGTAGTGCTTGAGCACGTCGTGCCGGGCCGAGAGCTCGGCCAGCACGAACTGCAGATGTTGGTTGGCGAGCAGGGGGGCGCCGAAGGCCTGGCGCTCGCGCAGGTACGACTCCGTGCGCTCCAGCGCCAGGTCGATCGAACCGACCTGCTTGTAGAAGGTGATCAGCCGCTCGGCCTGGAACTGCACCATCTGCTGCTGGAAGCCGCGGCCGTGCGTCGCCGATCGTGTTGGTGACCGGCACCCGGACGTCGGTGAACGACAGCTCAGCCGTGTCGCTCGACCACATGCCGAGCTTCTCGAGCTTGCGCGAGACGACGACGCCGTCGAGCGTTCGTGGGCACCACAATCAGCGACATGCCGTGGTACCCGGGATCGTCGGAGGTGCGGGCCAGCAGGCAGAGCCAGTCGGCCTGGGTGCCGTTGGTGATGTAGAGCTTCGAGCCGTTGATGACCCACTCGTCGCCGTCGCGCACGGCCCTGGTCCGGATGCCGGCCACATCACTGCCGGCGTCGGGTTCGGTCACCGCGATGGAGGTGACGACTTCGCCCCGGATGGCAGGCGCCAGATACGTCTCCTTGAGTTCCTGCGAGCCGTAGCGGGACAAGGCCGGCGTGGCCATCGACATCTGCACCGCCATGGCCATGGGGACGCCGCCGCAGCTGATGCGCCCCATCTCCTCGCCGGCGATCAGGGTGTAGGTGTGATCGGCGCCCATGCCGCCGTCGGCCTCGTCGTACTCGAGGCCGAGGAGGCCGACGGCGGCCAGTTTCGGGAAGAGCTCGTGGGCCGGGAACGTGCGTGCCGCCTCCCACTCGTCGACATGCGGCTCGATCTCACGCTCGAAGAGGTCCCGCAGCGTCTTGCGGAAGAGCTGGTGCTCGTCGGTCTCGATCACCGACTGAACGATACCCGCGAATTTTCCGGCACCCCGGAGTGGCGCCCCTACACTGCGCATCCGTGACGGATGCCTTGGTCGATGTGCGCCACGACGACGGCATCCGGACCCTGACGCTGGACTCGCCCGCACAACCGCAACGCCCTCTCGAGCCTGCTGCTCGACCAGCTGGCCCAGGCGTTGCGTGACGCAACTGCGGACCCCGCCGTGCGCGCCGTGGTGCTGACCGGGACCGGCACCGTCTTCTGTTCGGGCGCCGACCTGTCCGAGCGCGGATCGGCTGCACCCAACCGCATGCCCGAGATCCTGACGACCATGGAGGCGAGCCCGGTGCCCGTGCTGGTGCGGGTCAACGGGCACGCACGGGCCGGCGGGCTCGGGTTGATCGCGGCGGCCGACATGGCCGTGGCCCCGGCCGCGGCCTCGTTTGCCTTCACCGAGGTGCGCGTCGGTGTGGCACCCGCCATGATTCTGGTGCCCGCGCTGCGCGTCATGGAGCGTCGCTTTCTGGCCCGCATGGTCCTGACCGGCGAGCGCTTCGACGCGCACGAGGCCGCCGCCGCCGGGCTGCTCTCGGCCGTCGTCGAAGACGAGGCCGACCTCGACGCCTGGGTCTCCGAGCAGACCACCGCCCTGCGCAAGGCGGCGCCGGGTGCGGTCCGCGCCACGAAGGAACTCCTGCGCGCGCTGCCGGCGCAGGGTTGGTCGGACGCACTGGCGACCGCCGCAACGACGTCGGCCGAGCTCTTCGCCGGAGCAGAAGCGACCGAAGGCATGGCCGCCTTCTTGGAGAAGCGCCAGCCCGAGTGGGACACCACCTCGTGAGCACGCCGATCCGGACGCGCCTCTCGACCGCCAGCGAGGAGTTCGTGGCCAACGCGCAGTGCCATGGCCGCGCTGGCCGACGAGGTGCGCGCGCTTGCACGACAACCTGCTGGCAGGCGGCGGTGCCCGCTACGTCGAACGTCATCGGGCCCGAGGCAAGATGATGGTGCGCGAGCGCGTCGACGCGCTGGTCGATCCGGGCACACCGGTGCTCGAGCTCTCGCCCCTGGCCGGGTTGCACACCGGTGATCCCCTCGGCGGCGGCGTGGTGGTGGCCCTGGTGGAGATCGCCCACACCCAGTGCCTGGTCATCGCCAACGACCCCACCGTGCGGGGCGGGACGACGAGCCCCACCACCATCCGCAAGCTGCTGCGCGCCATGGATGTGGCCCAGGAGAACCGCCTCCCCCTGGTGTTGCTGGTCGAGTCCGGAGGAGCCGATCTGCCCCGCCAGGCGGATATCTTCGTCCCCGGCGGCGAGCAGTTCCGGCGACTCACCCAGCTGTCGGCGCAAGGGATCCCGACCGTGTGCGTGGTGTTCGGCTCGTCGACTGCCGGTGGCGCGTACCTGCCGGGCATGAGCGATTACACGGTCATGGTCGAGGACCGCGCCCGTGTCTTCCTGGGTGGGCCACCGCTGGTGAAGATGGCGATCGGCGAAGAAGCGGACGAGGAGGAGCTCGGCGGCGCCCGCATGCACGCCCGGATTTCCGGTCTGTGCGACTACCTGGCCCACGACGAGGCCGATGCCCTGCGCATCGCCCGGGGGATCGTGTCGCCACCTGCACTGGCAGCGCCAGGGTCCCCCTCCGCTCGGAGCAGCCGACGAGCCGTTGTACCCGGCCGAGGAACTGCTCGGTGTCGCATCGGTCGACGTGCGCGTGCCCTTCGACGTGCGCGAGGTCCTGGCCCGCGTGGTGGACGGCTCGCGGTTCGAGGAGTTCAAGGAGGCCTACGGCCCGCAGTTGGTCTGCGGCTGGGCCGCCATCGGGGGCTATCCCATCGGCGTCGTGGCGAACAACGGGATCCTCTTCTCGCCCGAGGCGCAGAAGGGGGCGCAGTTCATCGAGCTGTGCAATCGCACCGACACGCCCATCCTCTTCGTGCAGAACATCACCGGCTTCATGGTCGGCACGCGCTACGAGCAGGGCGGCATCATCAAGGACGGGGCGAAGCTGATCAACGCCGTGTCGAACTCGACGGTGCCCCACCTGACCTTGATGGTCGGTGCCAGCTACGGCGCGGGCAACTACGCCATGGCCGGGCGGGCCTACGACCCGCGCTTCATCTTCACCTGGCCCAACCATCGCATCGCCGTCATGGGCCCCAAGCAGCTGGCGGGCGTGCTCTCCATCGTGCGGCGCAACGCCGCCGAGGCGGCCGGCCGGCCCTTCGACGAGGCGGCCGACGAGGAGCTGCGGGCGGCAACCGAAGCACCAGATCGAGGAGGAGTCGACCGCGCAGTTCGCCACCGGGCGCCTGTGGGACGACGGCATCATCGATCCGCGCGACACCCGCACCGTGCTGGCCATCGCGTTGACCGCCGTGCACTCGGCTCCGGTGCGTGGCACCGCCGCCTTCGGGGTGGTGCGTCACTGATGGCTGCGCTCCGTCGCCGGGTCCTGGTGGCCAACCGGGGTGAGATCGCCCGCCGCATCATCTCGGGCGCACACGACGCCGGCGTCGAAGCGGTCGCCGTCTACGCCCACGACGACGCGGCGAGCCCCCACGTGGGCGAAGCGGACGCCGCGGTGCTGTTGCCGGGAGCGGCGCTCCACGAGACCTACCTCAACGCTGCGGCCTTGACGGCGGCCGCCGTGGCCTCGGGCTGCGACGCGTTGCATCCGGGCTACGGGTTCCTGTCGGAGAATCCGACCCTGCCCGAAGCCTGCGCCGCCGCGGGCATTGTCTGGGTCGGTCCGCCCGTCGAGGCCATGCGAGTGATGGGCCACAAGGCGCGGGCCAAGGAGGTCGTGGCGGCGGCCGGGGTGCCGGTACTGCCGAGCGCGCTGGTCGAGAGCGGAGCCACGGACGAGGCGCTGGCCGCCGCGGCCGACCGCTGTCGGCTTCCCGCTCCTCGTCAAGGCTTCGGCCGGTGGCGGCGGGCGCGGTATGCGCCTGGTCGAGCAGGTCGAGAATCTGGCCGAGGCCGTGGCGTCGGCGCAGCGCGAGGCGGTCGGCTGCCTTCGGGTCCGACGAGGTGTTCCTCGAGCGTTACCTGGCCACGCCGCGCCACGTGGAGGTGCAGATCATCGGCGACCGCGCCGGCACCGTGCTCCACCTCTTCGACCGTGAGTGCTCGGTGCAGAGGCGCCACCAGAAGGTGGTGGAGGAAGCGCCTGCGCTCTTCGTGCCCGAGGCAGTCCGCCGGGCGATGTGGGACGCCGCCCTCGCCGCCGCGGCCTCGGTCGGCTACGTGGGGGTGGGCACCGTCGAGTTCCTGGTCGACGGGGGCGATTTCTTCTTTCTCGAAATGAACACCCGCCTCCAGGTCGAGCACGGCGTGACCGAGCTCGTGACGGGACTCGACCTGGTCGGGCTCCAGCTCGTCGTGGCGACCGGGGATCCGCTTCCTCTCGCTCAGGGTGACGTCGTCCTGTCCGGTCACGCAGTCGAGGTGCGGCTCTGTGCGGAACGGCCCCGGGAGGACTACCGGCCGACCCCCGGCACGGTCGCCCACGTGTCCTGGCCCCGCGGTCCGGGCTCCGGGTCGACCGGGGCGTCGAGACCGGGAGCGCGGTCAGCGCCTCCTACGATTCGCTGGTGGCCAAGGTCATGGCGCAGGGACGGGACCGGGACCAGGCGGTGGGCCGCTTGTCGCTCGCCCTGCGGGGTCTCGAGCTCGACGGTCTGGAGACCAACCGGGACATGCTGGGCGCCGTCCTCGACGACGAGGCCTTCCGTGACGGCGCGGTGGACGTGCACTACCTGGAGCGTCGTGCGGACCTGCAAAATGCCGAGCTGCCCGACAACGTGCGGCACCGCCACGCCGCCGCCGCAGCCGCCGCCCTCGTGGCCGAACGGGCGGCGCAGAGCCTGGTACCGGTCCCCGTTGGTGGATGGCGCAACGTGGGCCAGGCCCTCCACGTCGACACACTCACCGATGCGGGAGGGCCGCTGTCGGTCCGGGCGTCCGTGCCCCACCAACCGATCCGGCTCCTGGTCGACGGGGACTGGCTCGTCGTGGGCGCCGCAGAGACGTCCGTCCCCGATGCGGGCGGCCAGGTGACCGTGGACCTCACGACGGAGGACGACGGCTTGCGCCGCCGCACCGACGTGCGCCACAGCGACCGCGCCGCCTGGGTCAACGGCCCGGAGGGGCAGTCCACCTTCGTCTTGCAGACGGCGGACGACGCGGACGAGCGCGACGGGGTGGCGGGCGAGTGCCGCGCCCCGCTGCCCGGGGCCGTCACCAAGGTGTTGGTGTCGTTGGGGGACAGCGTGGGGGAGGGCGACGGGCTGGTCGTGCTCGAGGCCATGAAGATGGAACACACGCTGCGGGCCGACGGCGCCGGCACGGTCAGCCAGATCGACTGCGCGCCCGGCCAGCAGGTCGACGTGGGTGACATGCTCGTGGCGCTGGAGCCAACGTGAGCGAGCTGCCCGCGCCACTGCGCATCGCCAACTGCAGCGGCTTCTTCGGCGACCGGGTCGCTGCGGCCAAGGAGATGGTCGAGGGGGGCCCGATCGACGTCCTCACGGGCGACTGGCTGGCCGAGCTGACCATGTACATCCTGCACAAGACCCGCCAGCGCAGCGGTGGCTACGCCCGCACCTTCCTGCGCCAGCTCGAAGACGTCTTGCCGACCTGCATCGAGCGGGGCATCACGGTGGTCTCCAACGCCGGCGGCCTCCATCCCGAGGGGCTGGCCGACGCGGTACGGGAGCTGGCCAAGCGCCAGGGCGTCGAGGTTGCGGTGGCCTCGGTCTCGGGCGACGACATCACGGCACGCCTGGGTGAGCTGCAGCAGGGCGGGGAACGCTTCGTCAATCTCGATACGGGCGAGGACCTACCCGCCGAGGCGCCCGTCGTCACCGCCAACGCGTACCTCCCGGCGCGCCCCATCGCCGACGCGTTGGCCGCCGGTGCCCAGGTGGTCGTCACGGGACGGGTCACCGACGCCGCATTGGTGGTCGGTCCGGCGCTGCATGCGTTCGGCTGGCAGGACGACGACCTCGACGCCATCGCCGGCGCAGTCGTGGCGGGCCACGTCATCGAGTGCGGTGCCCAATGCTGCGGTGGCAACTACGCCTTCTTCGAGGAGATCCCTCGGCGCGAGCGCATCGGGTTCCCCATCGCCGAGATGCACGCCGACGGCTCGTCCGTCATCACCAAGCACCCCGACTCGGGGGGCGCGGTCACCGTCGGGACGGTCACCGCGCAGCTGCTC